>NZ_CP115123.1:0-4889125 GCF_056673335.1 Enterobacter cloacae complex sp. HYC033_NIDB
CCTGTTCGTAAGCTCTTTGCCGGAACGACTGACGCCAAACTCCATCATTACGATGCGGGTCAATTCTCTTTCAATGTGGCAAAAGGCCGCTGTGCAACCTGTGAAGGTGAAGGATTCGTCAGCGTGGAGCTGTTGTTTATGCCGAGCGTGTATGCACCGTGCCCGACCTGCCATGGCGCGCGGTATAACCGGGATACTCTCAGGATCTGCTGGCAGGACAAAAATATCGCGGAGGTCCTGCATATGACGGTGGATGAAGCCAGTCAGTTCTTTGCGACTGAAGAACCAGTGGCTCGTCCCCTCCGTCTGCTGAGTGAAATTGGTCTGGGCTACCTGCGTCTGGGACAACCAGCAACCGAGTTATCCGGAGGGGAGGCGCAAAGGATCAAGCTGGCAACCGAACTACAACGTAGCCAACGTGGCCACACGTTGTATATCCTAGATGAACCGACAACCGGCCTGCATGCTTCAGACGCCGACCGCCTCCTTGTGCAGCTGCAGCGGCTTGTTGATGCAGAAAATACGGTGATAATGATTGAACACGATATGCGGGCGGTTACTCAGGCAGACCAGGTTATCGACATCGGTCCTGGAGCGGGACATGAGGGAGGACGCCTGGTTGCCGCAGGAACTCCCGAACAGGTATCGCAGGTCAAAGAAAGCCGTACCGCACAGTATATTGCCAGGGAACTCTCACGGAACGGTTAAAAAGGGCTGTGTCGTCATTGCGTCAATGGCGGCACATTCCCGGCGTGTTCTGTATCAGTAATCTCCCGCAGGTATAATTTCAGCGCATCCCACTGGTTCAGCGCGTACGCGAACGCCTTCGACAGCTCCGAGTGCCGTGACAGCGTTTTCTGCTTTTCACGCAGCCAGCCCTCCAGCGCGGTCAGCAGCGGTACCGCTTTTTCCTGCCGAATGGCCAGCCGTTCCGCCGCGCTTTTGCCCCGGATGCCCGCCTCGATGCCATACAGCTCGCCGATACGGCACAGCGCTTCGGTCGTGGTGTCAGAGGGCGTCCGCACGTGCACGTCCGCCTGCAACACCCCGCTGAACCCCGCAAGATGCGACTGCGGATGTGTAACGCTGGCGTGATAGAAATTTTAAGTCAGTCATCAGGTGTCCACCTAATTAGGGGTCAGTTTGGATATCGAAAATTATTGTACGTCAAGGTTATTTTTTGACCTCTCTACTTTAGCGGGCCTCAGCCGACGAAACTTATCGGAAGCCGGTACCGGCCAGTCTGACTGAAGATGGAAGCAAAATTAATGCTGTGGGCTACCATACCTTCTTTAACAGGTGATTTGTGAACTGCAACTTCTCGGAACGGGAGTTTGCGCAAGGACCGGAAGTCCGCTTTTCGCTCATAGCGGACCGTTCCTGCGCACATGTCTGCTATGTGGTAGAGGCAGACAATACTTACAGCACAGGGCGTTAATAAATACGGAACAGATCAACCGCAGATGCCTCCTCCTGAATGTATTAATTTTGCTATCTCGTCGGCAAAATCAGGGAACAAGTCTGGATATGGAAGCGCCTGGCAGCTGAAAGTATGAATAATAACGCCCTGACAGGATATTTTATTGCACCCTGTCAAAAGTCATACATTCTTTCCCGGTTTTTGCTTTCTCATACCGGATAACTCTATTTAAGGCTTAAGGATAACCTTCGTCCATCCTTCATCCCGCTCATCGAAGTGCTTATATCCGGCAGGAGCCTCTTCAAGCGAAAGACGATGAGAAATTATTTTGCCCGGACTGGCTTTATCGTGATGGATGAGGCGAGACAGCTGACGGTTATAGGCCTTAACGTTCGCCTGGCCGGTACGGATTGCCTGTCCTTTAAACCAGAAACTCCCAAAATCAAATGGCATCTTACCCTCTCTGGCAAGCTCCGATTCAGCCCCCGGATCCTGAGGAATAAAGACGCCAACCACACCAATTCCCCCGGTTGCTTTCGTCGACGCAACAAGACTGTTCATGGTAACAGAGTTATCTTCATGGCCATGTTTGTTACAGCACTGATAGCCAACACATTCGCAGCCACAATCCGTACCGCGTCCATCCGTCAGGTCGAGAATTTTTTGTACAGCTTCATCGCCAGTAGCATTGATGCCCGTCGCCCCCATTTTTTCAGCCAGAGCCAACCGGTCTGTGTGCGTATCAACCACAAACACCTGTGAAGCACCTTTAATGATCGCCGAATGAGCTGCCATCAAACCGACCGGCCCCGCGCCATAAATGGCCACGCTTTCACCAGGCTTCAATCCGGCAAGTTCTGTTGCATGCCAGCCGGTAGGAAAAATGTCAGAGAGCATCACATAATCATCTTCTTTTTCTGCCGCATCAGGGGGAAGAACAAGGCAGTTAAAGTCGGCAAATGGCACCCGAAGAAGTTCCGCCTGACCTCCCTCCCAGGGACCCATTTCAGCAAAACCATAAGCTGCGCCTGCCGTACCCGGATTGGTAGTGAGACAAAAGCCGGTCAGACCTTTTTCACAGTTTTCGCAAAAACCACATCCCACGTTAAACGGCAGACAAACATAGTCGCCCACCTTAATACGTTCAACGCCTGAGCCAATTTCGACCACTTCACCCAGGTTTTCGTGACCCAGAATCCGTCCCTGTTCAAAGCTGGTCCGGCCCTCATACATGTGCAAGTCCGACCCACAAATGTTGGTGGTGGTGATGCGGACGAGTACATCCGTGGGGCGGACAATTTTCGCATCCGGTACGTCTTTTACTTTTACATCATAAGGACCGTTGTAAATTACTGCTTTCATGATCTTCTCCTTCTTGCGTGCGGAAAGGAAATGCTGCCCCGCGGATTGGGGTATCAATCGAGTTTAGCTGCCATAACAGATCTCGCGATCGGCGAAAGGACGATTAGGATGTTTCTTAACTAAGTGCATTGAAGTCTGTAAGACAGGTACTTACCGATGAAGGCTGCCTGGAAAACGTAAAAACATCACACGTTAATCCGGTTTTTTTAAGCAGGCAAGGGATTACGGACAGCTTTGAGCGAGAAGCGGATAAAGTAAATCTATCTCATTTCTGCATTGTGCCAGAAGTAGACATAGGTGAATTAGGTAACCCTAGAGATGCACTTTGAATCAATGATATGAAATGCTGAAAAGGTAATTAACTAATTCAAAATTTGAATAATCAGTTATCTCTTCCATGCTTAATACGTAACCTTAGCTAAGGAGAAATTATGTTAGACGAATACAAAAAATGCATCGAAGCCTGTTATCTATGTGCAACGGCATGTGATAACTGTGCGGCTTCGTGTCTCGACGAAGAGAATCTGGAGATGATGCGCGAGTGCATAAAACTGGATATGCAGTGTGCAAATATCTGCCGTCTTGCAGCTCAATTCATGACACTAAATAGCGGGTCTGCCCAGGATCTTTGCCGTCTTTGCGCTGATGTTTGTCAGAAGTGCGGTGACGAGTGTGGAAAGCATGAACATGACCATTGTCAGGATTGCTCAAGCGCTTGTCATCACTGCGCCGAACAATGCAGAAAGATGGCCGCCTGAGAAAAACTCAAATTACCAAACCCGCTTCGGCGGGGTTTTATATTCCCGGTAATAAGTCGTAGAAGGATGAGATAGATGAGTTTAAGAGTACGGGCGGGAAATAGATCTACTCGAAAGTACTAGCCTCAATGACAAATTCTGGCACAGATTATTTGATTGGCTCAATGTCCGTTTTCGCTGACAGCGGACTGCACCCCGCCGGGGTGACCGCTTCGTGCCAGAATTGGACGTTTCCAAAATCTGCATGCACTAATCGGTGGAGAGCAGATCTCACTGCATAGCCATGCAGACGCGCAGAAATCATCAGGGGCGTTTGAAAGGTGCCGGAAACAGGCGGGAGGCCGCAGAAACGTGCTGAGGGCGCCTGCGGCGGTGCGCCCAAGGGTTGTTATGTTTAATATGGCAGAACTTTCCTGTCGCTATCATTTTGACGCCCGCTATTCGCTCATAGATATGCCTGTCGCGTTTGCGGCTTTACTTGTTATACCCAACCTGCCTGATTTTTATCGCCAGCATCCCGGAATTGAAATTATCCTGAGCAGCTCAGACCGCCGACGGAATATGCTGCATGATGGCCTGGACTGCATACTGAGGGTGGGGGAGCTGGACGATGGCGACTATATCGCAAAGGAGGTGGGAACCGTTAAAATGACGACCTGCGCCAGTCCTGCGTATCTTGATCAACACGGCACCCCGGAAACAATGGACGAGTTGCAGCAGCATCAGGCCGTCAACTGGATTAACAGCAGCAACAGACAAGTTATGCCCTGGACATTCGGGACGTCAGAGGGCTCCACCGAAATTGAACTTCCAGGCAGGCTTGTCGTGGATAACTCAGAAGCCTACATTGCAGCAGGCCTGGCGGGGCTGGGAATACTACAGGGCATGAATATTTTTTTGCAGCCTTATCTCGATCGCGGGCTGTTGGTAGAGGTTCTGCCAGATAATACGTCCCCGAATCGCAAACTGTAACTTCTGTATCCGCACCGCCATCTCTCCCGAAAAGTACGGGCGTTTACCGACTGGCTGGAAAGTTTATTGTAAACGCCTGGGGGCCTGCAGCCTGCTGGTACGTGCGCTGCCTTTTATCGGCCCGCCAGCTTCTGTATGGCTTCACGGACAGGAGCATCGCCAGACGTCAGCTCAATGATGACGCGGCTGACGGCAGGTTGCTCAATGAGTTCAGCCAGCGTAGCCGCCACGTCATCACGGGGCACGTTACCATACGGGATGGCCAGGCCGGCACGTACATAACCCGTACCAGTCTTATCCTGCAGCGCGCCGGGGCGCAGGATCACCCAGTCAAGCTCGCTTTGTGCTAGTTCCACATCGGCCATTTTTTTAACACGCATATAATTTTCGAATGATTCAGAAGTGGTTTCTCCCCGTGCGGACTCCGGGAATGCAGAAACGAGCAGAAAGCGAGACACACCGGCACTGAGGGCGGCAGCTACCGACTTTTTCAGCCCTTCGCCGTCGACCGCATTGGTCATCTCCTGTCCCCCCTTACCGCCGGCACCGGCAGTAAACACCACTGTATCACTACCTGCAAAGTGCATCGCCAGCGCAGCTGCATCCAGCTCTGTCAGGCTCCCACTGACGGGCTCAGCACCCAGCTCGCCTAGCAATGCCTGCTGCTCTGGCTTACGGTAGAGGGCACGAACAGCATGCCCCCTACCTGAAAGGATCCTGCACAGACGCTGGCCGATTTTGCCTGCACCACCGATAATGAAAACATGAACCACAGTTGTCTCCTTCTGGGGTTATGATGTGTCCGAAATTATAACCTGACATCAGGTCAGTTCCTTTGAGCCTGACCGATTGCACTGCATGCTGCTGCCAGCACCAGACAGCTGGTCAGATACTCAGTTGTTCTTATAGCTGAGAACAACAGCCGTACCGATTTAGCTCTCCCGTCACGATGAGAACTCCTGAACCGGTTACACGCAATGCCGGCCAATATCTTCCGTTATATTCGAAAGATCCACGCAAGTTACTGAAGTGCGAGGGACGCAATGTGTACCTTGAACGAACTGAAGTCAGCGGAACCCTGAAGGTTCGATTCCATAGCGTTCAGAAAACTGCTTGCTGAAGCTCGATAGTGAATTGTAACCCACCCGCCCCGCGACCGTTTTTACCGGCAGCGTCGATGTCATCAGCAGGCGGAGAGCCTCCGCGATACGTGCATCGGCGATAACTGAGCGTAAGCTGGTTGACTCACTGGCCAGGTGGCGCCGAAGCGTGGGGCCACTGAGTCCCGTCAGATCTTCAATTTCAGCAGCACTCCAGGGATGAGCCGGTTTGTCCGCTACCATCTGACGGATTTTCATGGCCAGACTTGGCTGCCGGGCTCGCAGCAAAGCATGGTATCCCATGCCATAAAGCCAGAGCACCACTTCAACCATGGCGTGCAGGGAAAGCGGACGCTTCCCTTCCCGCATTGCGGCTGTCCAGCGGTTAAGGGGTGAAAGAAGAGCTGATACGGAAATGGCTGCGATGCTGCCGGTGTCCTGTGGTGGTGGTGCGGCAAGTAACAGCCTGGCTGCTTCAAGCTGTTCCTCCGCGAGCACCACGCTCAGGGCAACAAACTCACCACTTTGTTCTGAAGGGGCATATTCTATATCGATGCTACGGGCATTCGGGACGACCATAATCTCGCCCGGGATCACCCGGTGCCATTTCTCATTTTCACGATACCGGAATTCTCCTTCCAGCGGGAAGGAAAGGGTCGCACCTTCCACCTCGAACTTCTTTACCTGATGCGTCTGTTCTGCGCGAAGGCAATCGCAGGGAAGTGGAAAACGGGAGCGTGCCAGGGTAAGAAGCTCAGCGAGGAGATCATCAACGGGAGAATCGGAAAAGCTGACTGTTTGCATATTCATCCGGAATTTGACTTTGACCGCTATTATACGTCGCCATATACAAAAGCATACAGCGACGCGTGCGGTTGTCTATTCCCGGATGACAAAAATCAGGCCGATTATAGTTATTGCCATACCCACAAGCATGGGCAATGTAATGGCCTCTCCAAACAGCAACCACGCTTCAGCTGCCGTGAGAATGGGAACCAGGTAAAAGTAAGTAGCGACTTTGGTTGCTTCACCGCTTCGTATCATAAAAATCAGCAACATAATCGCCAGAACCGATACGCCAATAACCAGCCAGCCCAGACCCAGCGCAAATGATAAGCTCCACTGCGTCGGAGCAGATTCGAACATCAGGCTAATTGCACCCATCGATATTGTCAAAGTGACGTACTGTAAAAACGTGTTCGCAAAGATATGTCCATCTCCCTGAGCACGGCGCTGATAAAGCGCTCCGATCGTTACGCCAAATAACCCCAGCATGACCGACCCAAAAGCCACAGGATCCAGTGCAAAACTATGCTGGCCTGGCGAGAGCACCAGGAAAACGCCCGCAAAGCCAATCGCAATACCCAGCCATTTCCGGGGATGCAGGGACTGACGGTGCATGAGTGAAACCAGTATTGCAGTCAGTACCGGCTGCAGGCCGGTGATGAGCGCCACAATGCCTGACGGCATGCCACGATGGATGGCATAAAAGCATCCGCCCAGAAAGAAGCTCTGCAGGAAAAGTCCGACAATCAGGTTGCGAACCATTCCTCTGCCGGACGGAAAACGGGCCCTGAACCCCAGTGTAAGCAGCAGAAGGACCAGACAGGAAAATGCGCCACGCAGGAATAAAAGATGAAACGGCGCGCTGTACTGCACGGTAAATTTGGCTGCGACAAACCCTGACTCCAGAGGAATACAAAAAGCCAGGGCGCAAGAGTAATGAGCCATTTTTTTGTGAGGCAGTGATATTCATAGTATTGCAGGTGGGTTCTTGTCGGGCGATATGAAAGGGGATCTTCCCGGTCACTATTGTGTGCACCGGGAAGGAAGGTGATCAGACTGCGGGTGACCACAGGTCGTAATTCAGTGCGAAGCTGTTACCTTCACGGATAACCTTACCGGTAGTAGGCAGGTTGAAGTGCATACCACTGACAGCCAGGTTATCGCTCGCTGCGCGGTCAAGCACTTTGCTACGGATGGCCGCCGCCGCCGCAGGATCGCTGTCGAACGCGATAGTAACGTCAGGCTGAGCAACCTGAATGTGCGGGAAGTGAACAATATCACCCCAGATGAGCAGCGACTCTTTTTCATCACCCAGCAGATAACCGGTATGTCCTGGTGTATGGCCGAACAGCGGTACAGTCTGAATACCTGGTAAAATCGCTTCCTCGCGGAATGGCACCAGTTTGTCGTCATAAGCGCTGAAGGCGTTCCTTGCTACTTCAAAGAACGGCTTGAATGCGTCAGGCGCGCCAGCGGAAATGGTTTCATCACGCCAGAAAGCGAGTTCTTTCTCATGCACAAACAACTGCTGAACATTGCGGAAAACGGGAGTCTGCAGGGGGCCTGCAAGCCCGCCGATATGGTCAGGATGCGCGTGAGTCAGGAGAAGGGTATCAATCTGAAGCGGGTCAATGCCTGCCGCGGCCAGGGCTACCTGAAGCCGACCGCCCCAGCCATTGATACCTCCGGCACCACTGTCAATCAGGATGGTTCGCTCAGGCGTCTGGATAACGTAGACGTTGATATTAATACGGGGTACTGCTGGCACACCGCGCTTCTGCAGTAAATCCTCGGCACGTGAGCCGTCAATACCAGACAGCAGCTCAAAAGATACGTCCAGATAGCCATCACTCAGCATGGTCACAGTCATGTCACCTACTTTTTTGCGATTGATAGCCGGGGCCTGCCAGTTCAGTTGTGAAGTCATATTGGTCTCCGTTACGATTAGAGGTCATCAGGTTTTACTTTAGCAATAGTAACGAAATTTCTGGTTCGAACTGCTCATCCTGCTACGTAAACCGCTCATTCTTAAAATCCGGAGCACAGCAGGTTATATTGCTTTTGCCTTTCTCATGTAAGGTGTCGGTATTATCTTTACCGGAGCCTGTAATGGACATTATTGGAATTATCATGTCGGCGGGAAAAGCCTCTGACCAGTCCTCAAGCACCCGACAATAGTGTCCCGCCTCAATCCCCGCCAGGGCAGAAGACTCCGGCAGGTAGGCCAGGCCGTAGCCATCTTTTACTGCCTGAAGCATTGGATAAATGCTTGAAAAAGTAAGCTGCCCGTCCACTTTTTTCACAATCTCCCCCTGCCTGACAAATTCCCAGCCATACAGCGGGCCTGTGGGTGACAGACGTATATTGATGCAGTCATGTTTTTCCAGCTGAGAGGGATGTAGCGGCAGACCTCTTTCTGCAAGATAGGTGGACGATCCAATGACGACAAACCGTATGTCCGGTGCGATTCGGACGGCCACCATATCCTTTAATATGTCATCACCAATTCGGACTCCGGCATCAAAATTGCCCTCAACAATGTCGACAAAACCGTTCTGCTGCGACATTTCCACCTTGATATCCGAATATTTTTTTAGTAACGGTGACAATCGTGGCCAGAGACATTCATGAATCATGTGATCTGATACCGTAAGTCTGACCAGCCCAGCCGGTGTATGGCGCAGTCTCTGAAGAGCTGTCACGCCCGCTTCAATGCGCGCAAGACCGGGTTCAAGCGTCAGTAATAATTGTTTACCGGCTTCGGTGACAGCCACCCGCCTGGTTGTACGCATAAGTAACGGCATGCCAACGCGCTCCTCGAGACGACGTATCGTGTGTGAAAGCGTGGATGCCGAGATCCCGAGGCGGACAGCAGCCCGTGAAAAACTGCACTCCTGTGCTACTGCCATGAATGCAACATAGTCATTAAAATCGTGACGCATACCGTTCCCGTTCAGGATCTCCGATAACATTATCAGAACCATTTAGGTTCATGATGCCGATTCTGTGAGCCATCAGGCAACCCCCCCGTTCCGCTCATCCGATCATAATTTTTATAAATCTAGATATTGGTAAATCTCAATATGTGGAATAAAGTGTCGTGGTTCTGCGGCTACATCGGCCGAACGACGACATGCCAGGTCGTAAATGCTGAGACATGGCGTTTCAGTGATATTGAAAATTCGCTATATCAGGATATGTAATGAAGACGAAAAACCTGTTCTCTCCCACCAGACTAGGTCCCTACACCCTGAAGAATCGTGTTGTACTTCCGCCTTTAACCCGCTCACGGAGCTCACAACCGGGTGATATTCCGAACGAACTGATGGCTGAATATTACGCACAGCGCAGCAGTGCCGGGTTTATGGTGACCGAAGGAACACAAATCGAACCTCGTGGGCAGGGTTATGCGTGGACCCCGGGGATCTACAGCTCACGGCAAGTGGAAGGCTGGAAGAAAGTGACGCGGGCAGTGCATGAAAAAGAAGGCATCATTTTTGCCCAGCTCTGGCATGTCGGAAGAGTATCCCATAACTCCCTGCAGCCATGTAACGCCTCGCCTGTCGCTCCGTCGGCGATACCGGCAGGGGAAAACGTTAAGGTATTCATCGAAACCGGGCCGGGAGAGGGTGCGCTGGCTACCGCTTCCTGCCCCCGCGCACTGGAAAAAGAGGAAATTAGTGAGATTGTCAGGATGTACGCCGGGGCAGCTCAGAACGCCCTTGATGCCGGTTTTGACGGTGTGGAAATTCACTGTGCAAATGGATACCTGGTTAACCAGTTCATGTCATCCCATAGCAACAAAAGAGAGGATGAATATGGTGGCTCATTACATAACCGGCTGCGGTTTCTGCGCGAAGTGACGCAGGCTGTCGCTGATGTGGTCGGTAAAGACCGTGTGGGAGTCCGTTTTGCTCCGCTCTTTCAGACCACGGATGAAGTAAGGGTCTATCTTGGCCTGGTGGAAGATGATCCCCATGAAACCTATACCGAAGCCGTTAAAATTCTTGAAGAAATCGGAATAGCCTATATTTCTCTTGCTGAAGCCGACTGGGATGATGCTCCCGAATTGCCTGAAGCATTCAGAGCTGAAGTCCGTAAGTTATTCAGCGGTGTAATTATGTATGCCGGGCGATATACGCAAGAAAAAGCCGAACGGATTATCGGTGCTGGCTGGGGAGACATTATCGGATTTGGCCGCCCGTTCATAGCTAATCCGGATTTACCGCAGCGCCTTTATCATGAATGGCCACTGAATCCGGTCGATCCAACAACCATGTATGGTGGAACGGCAAAAGGCTACACAGATTATCCCGCCTTTGGCTAACCATTCTTATGAGCATCAGCTTTTCAAAAGCTGATGCTTAACGTAGAGAAGTATCGTAACATTGCAATTCCTCAATGCGACAAGTGACAGAGTTTATGCCTGATATTGATTTGAATGACGTGATTAAGGCGCTGGGAAACCCTGTTAGAAGAAAAATTCTGCATATGCTCAAGGAACCGAAAATACACTTCCATCAGCCTTATGCTGATGCGGACGAGTTCGGTGTGTGTGTCAGTATCATTCAGGAAAAGGTCGGGCTCTCACAGTCTACCGTTTCTCTTTACCTCTCAGCTCTTCAACGGGCACAACTTGTTACTTCTCAGCGCATCGGTCCCTGGACGTACTACAAACGTGACAATGATAAAATAAGGGTTGTTCTTGAGTTGCTGAAAAATACAATCTGATACAGGACTGAGCACATTCAGTGTAACAGTACCGGGGGTTCGTACTTGCGATCCCGGCAGGCATTCCATGAAAGCGCACTAATTCCTCAATATCAGGCTGCAGACCGGTCATAAGAGGCTAATAGTTTTGCAAAATATCCACCAGTTTGGGTCAAATCACTCTGTCGGTTGGTGTGCATATAGACTGGCCCCCTGAATCTCCAGACAGTTGGTATCACTTAAGTTAGTGATAGTCTTAATACTAGTTTTTAGACTAGTCGTTGGAGTCCGAATGATTGATGTTTTAGGTCCAGAGAAGCGCAGACGGCGAAGTGTTCAGGAAAAAATCGCCATTGTTCAGCAGAGTTTTGAGCCCGGAATGACCGTGTCGCTGGTCGCCCGTCAGCATGGCGTTGCTGCCAGTCAGCTGTTCCTGTGGCGTAAGCAGTATCAGGAAGGCAGCCTTACAGCCGTTGCCGCAGGAGAACAGGTTGTGCCCGCGTCGGAGCTGGCATCTGCGATGAAGCAAATTAAAGAGCTGCAACGCCTGTTGGGCAAGAAAACCATGGAAAACGAGCTGCTAAAAGAAGCCGTTGAATATGGCCGACAAAAAAAGTGGATAGCGCACGTGCCCTTGTTGCCGGAGGATGGCGAATAAGCCTTGTCAGTCGTTGCCTCCGGGTCTCACGTGCGCAACTGCATGCCATGGCCCGTCGGTCGAAGGACTGGCAGGATCGTCGGTGCAAGCGCAAGCCTGATGATACTGACGCGCTGGCCCGTATCCATACCGTTATCGGCGATCTGCCCACCTATGGTTATCGTCGGGTATGGGCACTGCTGCGCAGACAATCAGAAACTGACGACATGGCGGTGATCAATGCCAAACGCGTATACCGCATCATGCGTCAGAATGCGCTGCTGCTTGAGCGTAAACCGGAAATACCGCCATCGAAGCGGGCGCATACAGGGAAAGTGGCCGTTGGAGAAAGTAACCAGCGGTGGTGCTCTGACGGCTTCGAGTTCAGCTGTGATAACGGTGAAAAACTGCGGGTCACGTTCGCTCTGGACTGTTGCGATCGCGAGGCACTTTACTGGGCGGCCAGTAACGGTGGATATGACAGTGAAACCGTGCAGGACGTCATGCTGGGTGCCGTGGAGCGTCGTTTCGGTAACAGCCTGCCGACATCCCCAGTTGAGTGGCTGACAGACAACGGTTCAGCCTACCGTTCTTATCAGACGCGTCAGTTCGCCAGAATGGTAGGACTGGAGCCTAAACATACGGCGGTACGTAGCCCGGAAAGCAACGGGATGGCAGAGAGCTTCGTGAAAACGATGAAGCGCGATTACATCAGCATCATGCCGAAACCCGACGGGTTAACAGCGGTAAAGAACCTTGCGGAGGCCTTCGAACATTACAACGAATGGCATCCGCATAGTGCACTGGGGTATCGTTCGCCACGGGAATATCTGCGGCGGCGAACCAGTAATGGGTTAAGTGATAAAAAGTGTATGGAAATATAGGGGCCAATCCAGCATACTCGGTGCAAGGACCTGCAGATATTTAAGATGGCGGATAGCTTGTTACAGTGCCGCTGATGACATTCCGACCCTGTTGCCGTCCGGGTAAGATAATACCTCTGACAGCGGTCATAAAAGCCCAACATAATTGTCTTTCGAGCCATATATTAATCGCTCATCGCGCTCTCTTTTTCGAAGAGGTGTCACTTAATCATGATCGGTCAGTACAAAAAGACAGTGCTTTTCCAAATTCCGGACGGTTGTATGCGAAAACGGTGAAGCTCAACAAATGGTGTCATCGCTGTGCAATGCTCTGCGGGCTCATTCTTTCAGTTAACTGTTTGGTTACAGCTTCAATGAAGTATTTCAGTTAATTCACAGCGAGGGTTTGAGGAAACCACGCTGTGATTACCCAACGCTCATCCGGAGCATCCGGATTGAACTGTCGCTGGAGCTTGTTGGGCGACACGATACTGGCCTCGCCTTTACATGCCCTCGGGCTCCGGTATCCGACCTGAGCCTTTATCCCGACACGTTTCATCAGTCGCCAGACTCTGTTCACTCCGCACTGTTGCCCGCTGTCCCGCAGATCCAGATGGATTTTGCGATAACCATAGACGCATCCCGATTCCAGCCAGAACTGTTTAATCTGTCCTGTCAGTCTCAGGTCTGCCTGATGGCGTTGTGAATGCGGCTGCTGAAGCCAGGCGTAAAAACCACTGGGATGTTCATCCAGCACCCGACAGAGCAGGCGAACAGGCCAGCAATAGGTGTTGTCACGAATAAAGGCGTACCTCAGTCGGACAGCTTTGCGAAGTACGCCGCGGCTTTTTTTAATATGTCCCGTTCGTCGGTAACCCGCTTCAGCTCTTTCTGAAGACGGCGGATCTCGGCCTGAGCATCTGACTGTTCTTTATTAGTGGAAGAATCCGGACCGTAGTTCTTTATCCAGGCGTAAAGGCTGTGGGTGGTGATATCGAGACGCGTTGCAACGCTGGCAACAGAATAACCGCGATCAACAACCTGTTTGACTGCTTCAATTTTAAACTCTTCAGGATAACGCTTACCGCTCATGGGCACCTCTCTTTAAGTCATCTTAAATGACTCTGAGGTGTCTGTTAAACCTGTGGCGATTCACCTCGCGTCCTTCCGTTCAGTATAGCCTCAGTCTGTACTGACACCACCCGAGAACGGAATGACGTCCCCTTTCTCCCTCCCGGTGTTGCGTTCAAGCTCCCTGACATACTGCTGTAAAAGTATAAGGTTATGTAACAGCTCTACATTTTCAGCCATCATCTTTTTGATTTCTTCCCTCAGCTCATTTCTCTGACGGCGATACTTTTCTTTCAGCTTGATCTGCTGCTCAATGCCCTGCTCATCAACCGGCGCGGTGCCCTGGCACGTTTTTTTCAGACTGCGGATAGCCTCCCTGACCTGCCTGTACTCAGGACAGTTATAATTCAGGGTGCCGTTTGCCAGCCCCGCTCGTTTTTCCACAGCATACTGGCTGATACGCTCCCCTGATAACATCAGTTCCCTCAGGGCCTGCTCTGCTCTTGCCTGTGTTTTTTTAACCCCCGACTGTTCGTTCGTCATGCTCTATTCATCCTTTTCAAAAAAACGGACAGCATCTGCATAAAAATCTCTCTCAAGCATCAGAAAATCCCTGTCAGCCTGAGGAGCATTATTTCGCACGGCAATCTCCAGAAGGTTGTCATAATGAGCCATCCTGCGTTTCCACACGGGAACAGAATCAGCTCCGGCCAGCATGTTCTCACATCCCGGATTGCAGGACGCTGACTGAACAACCGCCTTAAACTCGCAGTCATGGCCATTCATGCAATAAAAACCGTTTCCAAGAGATACCAGTTTTTGCCCGCCTCGTTTAGCCATGCTCATCGCTTTTTTCAGTGTAGGAAACGTCATCTGATGTAAGTGCCCACCTCTCTGGGACATCAGTAACTTCCCGCCTTCGCCATAAAGCAGGCCTTCATGCTGATAAGAAACAGCCCTGGAAGCTGAGAGTTCGGTATCAACCCTCTCAATCTCGGCAGCGAATGCCTGAGGGATCGCCCGGCTAAAATGCGAAGCGTTGAGTGCACCGGACATATACCACTCCGTCATGCCTCTGATTAAGTGCTTAAACTGCCGGATAAGATCATTAGTAGAAATCAGATCAAGACGCCTGAGGTGTACAGCAAGTGAACGGCGAAACTGATGGGTTCGCAATGGCCAGAAAGCCCCCTCCCGAATCTCCATCGCAACGCGTTCATCATCACGTATGTTTGGATTTAAAAGCCTGAACTCATCAATATGGTCACGTCGGATGAACAGATGGTGTCTTTTCACAAATTTCTTTGCCCACTCAGTCTGGCGCTGCGTCCCCATAAAAGAGAGTTTTTGCTCCGAGAACCACGACCTGATATTTAAAGACAATGGAACATTGTCCAGCGTCTTCCCGTCCAGGCCTGTCATGATTTGATTAATTCTGCGTAAATGCTGAAAAGGCTTTTCCACATAGCGACAAACAACCCAGTCTTCGTGACTTCCACCTTCCGGGGCGAACTTATGCAACACCGAACGAAGTCCCAGGATATCACCATCATAAATCAGTGAACCGTGCATCACGCCAAGCACTTCGCTGTGTCTCATCCCCGACATGGCCTGTATCACATTCATGACTTTTAACGTCAGCTCAAAATGCCAGGTGTTCAGCTTTATGTGATCAACGCCAATAAAATCAGATCTCCAGCGCTTATTTTTATGTACCGAGAACCAGCCCTGCATCCCGGGGCCAAGTGTCGCGAAAAGCGCCCGAATTTCCCCGGCAACAATATTGTAGTAATACGCGGCCCGGTAATCCGGTATGCTTTTTGCTGTCCCTCTTTTACGGGCTTCCAGCATCGACGTATAGTAAGGCGAATCATAAAAACCGTTTATGATAGCGCACAGCCGGGAAAACCCGTCAAAATCGAAATCACTGATTTCAGCATCCAGTTCAGTAATCAGCCCTTCCCAGACAGACATCATAAGACTGAAAGGCATACAATATGTCTGGTTTGAATCATCCACACTGTTGTAACTGTCGAAGCTAATATCAGGAAAGTAACCGTATTTTCGAAGACGGGTATGACCTGTCAGCGAGATATCCGCCAGGTCCATAAAGTAATTACGTAATGTTCTTTCAGAACGCTTCCTGCCGTGCTCATCCTCCTCCTTCATCTTTACAATGAAAGCATTCCGGACAAGCGGAAAACGAAGCTGAAACAGACTGCGATACCCCATAGACTCAATAATACGGGCTCCCGCCACAATGTTTGCACATTTCCGGATCAGGGACTGCGTCTTCGCGGTCCTGCCGACAATCCAGAGCAGGCTGGCTGAGATGATTTTGGCTTCAAGACGCAGTTCAGGATCCCGTATGCCTGAAAAATTAACGGTTCTTAACGTTTCACCAATATGGGTTCTGACATAGCGATTGGTCCAGACATCATCCCTGAAATAAATATTCAGCGTCTCCTCATTGATAAAACGCATATCATGTTCATCTGAGCTGGCGATAACCAGGCAGTTATTCAGACGTTCAAAGCTTTTGTTTTCTAGTGCCTCACAGATGATATCCTCAGTCGGAAACTCATCCCCTGAACGAAGCGGCGTTCCGGCAGGAAACTCCGCCATTCGACTACGGCTTACCTCTTTTTTCTTCAAATCTGCCATACCGGAGCCACACCTTCTCGCTGAAGTTTAACGCGCGCTTTTTTCAGGATCGCCTCATCTACCAGCCCAAGCCGTAAATCAATCTTCAGGAGTAACGTTTCATAACGCTCCACAGCATTGACCGAACCGATGTACAACGGTTTTCCATACTCGATAGCATGCCTGAATGACAGCAGGAGCCATACAGACTCCAGCGTTTCCACAACGCAACTTTTTGAACATTCGACACAATGAGAAAAATCCGCACAAGCCTTTGGTGTCCGGCCAAATCGTTTTTGCTTTTTTATAAAGCGCAATTCAATATCTGTAGGCGGCTCCTGCGATCGACATCCCAGGCCATTCAATAAAAGATCCACACCCTCATCGCTTCCACGCAGATCGATCCCCAGCTCATCAGCAACTTTTACCCGCTCGGATAACGCACGTGTCGCAATCCCCTGATTCATAAGCGTATCAAGTGCAGCACTGAAGTTTTCCTTCGCCCCCTGTGGGTTACCTGCAGCATAATTCCGCCTGTAAGTGCCCCAGTTATGCTGTGCTTTTTCCGCCGTAATCAGACCATTCTTTAATGTTCTGTCCGTATACTGCTCAGACGTTTTGCGCAAGCCAGAAACGGTAATTGATGGAAGCGAGGGATTAAGCTGCCGCATCGTGGCCCACGCCCCCTCAGAGTTAGAAAATTTAGTCAGATGACTGGGATTAAGAGAATAAAGCTTACGGAATTTCACCTGCGGCTCACTCAGAAACAGCGCCTGTACCGGAGGGAAGTTATCTGCGGAAACCAGATAGTTAACGATGTCGTCCCTGAGCCTGATAAAAGACAGAAACCAGTAATAGCCCGCACGTTTGGTCACATACTCCGATTTACCTATCGTCAGACGTATATACTTATTCGCTCTCCCCTTATAAACATAATCAGTGCTGATACCCTTTTCATCCAGATGTATATCATCCCGCGTCAGACCCAGAACCTGAGAGGTGTTTCCCCATGTGTGGTAACAGAACAGAAAAAAAGAAGTAAGAAAGTAATTTTCCAGAACGTCCCTGATGATGATCTCTGCCCTGCTGACCCCGTTCTCTCCCGGATACCGGAAATACGCTTCATAAACAGGTGCCAGCAAAGACGGTGAGAAATGCCGCACCCCTTTTTCCGATTTAGCGATATGCTCCCGGATACATCCCGCAAGGAACTCATTCATGGATGACAACTGCCTCAGGATCTCGGAAAGTTCATTCCTGGTATAGCTATCCCTTCCCTGCTGCTGATACGTTCCTTTCGGTAAGAATTCATATTCATACCGCCTCTGAATCTGCCCGCCCGTAAGCAAAAACCGGTTGACCACGGACAAGTAGTGTCTTGCCATCCTGACTGAAATTTTTCGCCGACGAATATCGTTCATGAGATGTTTAATATACATTTCAACGCCTTCAGCCGTGCCATAGTCATACTGATTGACTGACTGCCATATAAAAAACATATTGAGATAACGGAAAATGGTTAACCTTCCGGCGGGACGGTAAGACAGAAGAAATCGTTTCAGAGAGGCAATAAAATCGCGTTTTTCAGGGCGGGCAAGATGCGAATGTTCACTAAACCATCCGGGGAGCAACACATAATCTGAAAAATGAGCCTGAAGATAAACGTCAAGTAAATAATATCGGTTCAGATCCCGCTGAGTGATGTGTCCGCTGACCGTCTCCCATGACAGCACATTTTCGGCCATCCACGTTATCTGCGTTTCACTCCGGCTCATATATGGCTCCATCGCGACCTGCAGCACCGTCAATCAATGCGTCCATGACCCCGGCGACTGCATCAGAAATCTGGTTTTGCTGAAGAAAGACGATGTATTTCATCGTCGTATTTTCGCTTTTATGGCCCATCCAGTATTTTACTGTACCCAGCGCATTTGCGGCCTGATCGGGATAGCAACTCAGTGCCGAGCGTAAAAAATGGGTCGCAAACGTTGCCCGCAAATCATGGGGTTTATGTCTGAACACATTTCCCGGAGCAGACCGGGCCAGGCGATGGCGAAAACTGTACCAGCGGGAGTAAAAGGCTTTTTCAGACATCCGTTTCCCGTTTGCCATTAAAAATAAAGGCTCGTGCCGCCCTTCCCCACCCTGTCGTGCACGCCATTTTTGGATCTTCTTTTCATACTCCTCATCCGCCAGATAATCCAGAACCTGCTCGTACAATCGTCTGGTGATGAAGAGTTCTCGCGTCATCCCAAACTTCGTATGAACTCCGCATCTCGGACCAATATGAAGCCCCCTGATGGTCAACTCAGATACAGGGACACTGGCAAGGTACTCTTCAGTAAAGAGTGACGACGGCAGGGTCAGCATTTCATCCAGCCGTAACCCACAATTTTTCATCAGCACAATCATTAAACTGAACAACCCGGACTCAGATTTCAGTGCCTCATCCAGGATATGAACCTCTGCATCATTCAGTGGGTTGATTGTCCTTTTTGTTGTGCTGGTTATCCTGATGGCAAGATCCGAACTTATCACCTTGCGTCGCCCGTCAACGACTTTTTCGACCAACGTAAAAAATGAGCTGGCAGCCAGCTCACCACACTTGCCCAGAAATACGTAAAACCGTCGGATAACGCTGATGTACACCGCCGCGGTGGATGAGGCGATGCGCCCCTGCCTTACGGCCCCCAGAAGATACTCCCTGAAGCCATATGTAGGGCTTTGGTATTTCAACGTTCCCGGGGTGAAAGGGTCAAGTCCGTTATCCTCCAGCCACCTTATCCAGCGTAAAAATGCCCGGGCTAAAGGCTTTAAATCCCTGGCCTGCAGGATAGCTTTATCCATAAGATAAAAGTGTACATATCGGCTCAGTTTTCGATTCTGGATGCCGCTAATATAAGGTATTTCAGCATACAGAAATCCGGGTTCAAATTTCAGTTTCGGCTCTGTTGCATCCAGTTTGCTGACACGCCCATAACGCGCATGAATGTTAGTGATTATCCTCACAGTCTGTCGCCCTGAAACGCCACCTCATGCCTACACTATAAATCCGGAAGAAGAAAAAACAAACAACCAGGTTGCCGGGAGTGAATATGCAAATCAGGAGGAAAGTAAAAGATGTAACGACACCATCACGATGCAATACATTGACCTCAACACGTTACCCGGACCATACGTGATAAACATCACAAATCCTTTGAGTGAAGAACTTAAGATGTGATTTTCATTTCCCGGCACAAACCGTGCCCTTAAAAAACAGGCAACGGATACATCTTAATGCCAGAAGTAAACCTTAATTGATTGAATACAGCCTGAGTCCATTGCAAAAATAACACACAGGGTAAATTCGCATATACAGAACCCAACGAAAAGCAAAAGAAACCTGTAACACATTTCGTTTACCTGTCACTTTCAATTGTAAAAGCCAGCAGAAAAAGCGCATATAACTATATTTATCCCTGCGGGGACTTTTGTTTGTGCTATATATTTTTTACAGAGAACCGCAACGCGTCCAAACACAAGAATATATTTACCTCTGGAAAATGGTCTGACTCCCTTTCACGTGGTTGTAGTGACCTGTTCTGTGATTCATGTAATGTCTTTTCTGGATGAGGAAAATATGTCATCACTGATATTTTATACAGACGAAGCACAAGCACTGATTGTAACAGATACCCTTGCCGTCACCGATAATGGGGAGCCGTTATCTTTTGTTTCCAAAGCAGGTTACATCCCCCAGCTAAGAACCATCATAGCAGGTACGGGGGCAGGTGGATTTTCTAACACCTGGTTGCTTGAAGCATCAACCAGAATGGTCGTATCAGGTATACAAAATCTCAATTATCATACATCGGCCTGTCTAAGGAGGCTGTGGAAACAATACAAGCATGACCATGCAATTCCCTCTTCTTCAACGGTGACAACCAGTGTTTATCAGTTCGCAATTTGCGAGGAAACAGGAAATATCGTTTCGTTCGCCTATCGCTCAGTCCATGATTTCGAATCAGAGCAATTACAATACGGAACAGGAGTAAAACCTGAGTGCCAAATCCTGGATGGGGATTTGTTGCAGACAATTCCTGTAATGATGAATGAACAAAGGGCTATACAGGCGACATACTCACACCCGGAACGGATCCATATTGGCGGTGAGATGATTGCGCATTATCTGACATCATCTATGTATCAATGCTTTAAGATTGGGGAATTTGAGGATTTCAGAACTCAGGGAGAGTATATATTGAGCAGGATTTAGGCAAAACGCGGTTCAGATAAAGTGCTTTTAACAGGCTTGCTGAACATTAAAAGGATATCTCTCAATTACGATGAATAGCTTGAATTCTAAAAATAGAAAAGTAGAGTTTAACTCTAAATACATAAAAACAAGAGTAAATGAGCACCCGCCGAAGCAGCCGCGCATGATGTTGATTGAGAAACGGATCATCTCGTAAGCCGGAATACGGCTGTTGCCATATGACGGATGCGGCACACGCTTGTACGGCAGAGCAAAGACGCTGTCCATCTCTTCGGTAGAGAGCGGGATCGCTGGCGGGTTAACCCAGATATAGCGCTCGCCGTGCTTTTGCATCAGCGCTCGCGCGCAGCCGGGGTTGGTTTCATGGTGTAAGATGCGCGATGCGTGGGCGTAGAGTACTTTATCGCTTTTTACTTTTTCGTAAGACGGCAGCAGCACATAGGTTTTTTCCCACGGCTTCGGACGCGGCGGCTGCACCACCACGGCCTTTGCTTCCGCTTTCTTCGGCTCAACCGGTTTGTTATCCGCGCACGGCAGATCGTCACCGTACGGATGTGGGATAGGGTCGATTTTGCCCGGCATATCGATAATGCGGGAATCCACCCCGCTCCAGCCCGGCAGCGCCTCTTTCACCATGATCGCGGTGTTGCGCACGTCGCGGATCTCGCTGACCGGTTCACCCTGCGCCAGGCGATGCGCCACCTCCACCAGCGGACGCTCGCCGTTGCCGAAGATCAGCATGTCGGCTTTCGAATCCACCAGCACCGAACGGCGCACGGTATCAGACCAGTAGTCGTAGTGTGCGGTGCGGCGCAGGCTCGCCTCGATGCCGCCCAGGATCACCGGCACGTCTTTCCATGCTTCTTTGCATCGCTGGGTGTAGACGAGGGTCGCGCGATCGGGACGTTTACCCGCCACGTTGTCAGCCGTATAAGCGTCGTCATGGCGCAGCTTACGGTCGGCGGTATAGCGGTTGATCATCGAGTCCATGTTGCCCGCGGTCACGCCGAAGAACAGGTTAGGCTTGCCCAGACGCATAAAGTCGTCTTTGCTGTTCCAGTCAGGCTGGGAGATGATCCCCACGCGGAAGCCCTGGGCTTCAAGCATACGGCCACAGATCGCCATGCCAAAGCTCGGGTGATCGACATACGCATCGCCCGTTACCAGAATGATATCGCAGCTGTCCCAGCCCAGTTGATCCATCTCTTCCCGGGACATCGGCAGGAACGGCGCCGGTCCAAAGCAGGCTGCCCAGTACTGGGGCCAGGAGAAGAGGTCGCGATCCGGCTGGATCAGGGAAATAGCGCTCATAATGCTTCCGAAGAAAAAATAGACAAAAGGAGCGGGATTATACGCTGGTTTACCGGGGGAAATGAAGGGGTATTGTGCGGGCTGTTGCCCTCACCCCAACCCTCTCCCACAGGGGGAGGGAGAAAGCGTTTTATGGTGCCGGATTCACCAGCATCTGCCCTACCGATCCCCTGTCCATCATCTCCAGCGTCTGGCTGTGGAACAGGAACGGGAAGTGCGGCCAGGAAGGCTGGCCGTAGTAGACGAGCAGTTCGACCTGGCCATCCACCCAGACGGTATCTTTCCAGCCCCTGTCTTCCGGGAACGGCATCGCCCCGTTGACGTTGCGGATCAGGAATGACACCCCTTCAATATGGAACGACTGCGGCATCTCCGAGCGGACGGTCCAGCGCTCCCATGTTCCCTGTTGGGCGGTGATATCAATGCGGTTTACGTCCCACAGCGCACCGTTGATGCCCGGATCGTCGCCAAGGCTGATATCGCGACTGCGTACTGCCGGGCCGGTCACAATCTCCTGCGGCAGCAGGCGCATCGGCAGACTGTCGGTCACCAGCGGCAACAGGCCGGTCGGGCGCAGCGTGAGCACCAGCGTGGAGACCAGAACGCTCGACGGTTCAAAGAAGCCGCGAATACGGTCAACAATGCTTGCCGCTTCGCCGCAGGTCACGGACACTTCATCCCCGTTGGTCATATCCACGAGGATCTCACGACGTTCGCCCGGTGCCAGCGCCAGCTGTTTTACCGACACCGGCGCAGGTAATAACCCCTGATCGCCTGAAATCACGTGCAGCGCGCGGCCGTCGCTCATCTGCAACTGGTAGCGGCGCGAGTTAGAGGCATTCAGCAGACGCAGGCGCACCCAGCCACGAGACACTTCAACATACGGGCTTTGCGCGCCGTTAACCAGCAGCGTATCGCCGACAAAACCACCGCTGCCCGGCTCGCTGTACTCCGGCGTGCCGAAGTTATCCAGCCGCTTGTCCTGAATAATGATCGGGAAATCATCGACGCCGTAGTGATTCGGGATCGGCAGCGTTTTGCTGACCTCATCTTCAATCAGCCACATTCCGGCCAGGCCGTTGTAGACCTGCTGGGCGGTGCGGTTCGGGGTATTGGCGTGATACCACAATGTCGCCGCGCTCTGACGAATCGGGAGGACGGGCGCCCAGTCGGCATTCGGCGACATCATGCGTGCCGCGCCGCCAATCAGCGGCCCCGGAACCTGCAAACCACTGACGGTCATCGCGACATTTTCCGTCGTACGGTTACTGTAGATGAGCTTAACGTCATCGCCATTCCACACGCGAATGGTCGGCCCGAGGTAGCGTCCGTTAATGCCCCATACCTGCGCGCGCGTTCCCTGGGTAAAGGACCAGTGGCTACGCTGAAGCGTGAGGAATAGCGGCTGCCCGCGACGAGATTCAATCAACGGCGGAATAGGCAGCGGCTGTTGCTGCCCGGCGGCGCTGGCTGTCCGCGGCATCGCACCCGCACAAAGGGCGATACCCGAAGCCTGAATAAACTGACGCCGACTGAGTGACATATAAGCTCCATCTGAAACGACTAACAACGCGGGAATTCGTTTTCCCTTACACGACACCGGGTCAAATCTTACCGGCGGCTTCTCGCTCTGCAACTTCTTTATCGAGCTGCGCAATATGCTGAGCCATCAGCTCGCGGCAGTGCGTGGCCAGCTCGCGCACCTGGTCTTTACCGTATTTTGAGGTATCTACCGGCGGCAGCATTTCGACAATGACCAGTCCGTTATTCAGACGGTTAAGATTAATCTTATTCGATGTATTGGAAACACACACGGGAATAATTGGAACGCCTGCCGCAATTGCAGCATGAAACGCGCCGGTCTTAAACGGCAGCAGGCCGCGACCACGGCTGCGCGTCCCTTCCGGGAACATCCAGATGGAAATCCGGCGCTTTTTAAACTGATCCACCACTTCCGCAATGGTGCCATGCGCTTTGGCGCGGTTGTTACGGTCAATCAGTAAGTTACCGGTGAGCCAGTACAGCTGACCGAAAAACGGGATCCACAGCAGGCTTTTTTTACCCACGGTTACGGTCGGCGGAAGAACAATATTTGAGGCCGTCACCATATCGTAGTTGTTCTGATGGTTAGCGATATAGATGGCGTTACCGAAATTCTCCGCCCCTTCAGGCAGACGCTTTTCAACCTTCAGGCCAAACAGCGGCGCAAGACGACCAAACATGTGGCCAAACGTCGCGACATGCTTTGGGTTACGCGGGCTGAACAGGCAATAAATCGATCCGAAAATACAGACCAGAATGCAATAAATAACGGTAAGAATGAGACGAACAATGTATAGCATAGCGACCTCTGAAGCCCTGACAGCTGACAATTATACTTCACCTGTGGCCAGGTAAGGACTTTATTACGAGCGCGTATTGTTAATCGCAACGCACGAATTAACAACGTTTTTACGGGAAATTTTATGGTAATTCCCCCTCCGGAAAGAGGGGGGATGAAACAGGTTACTCTTCGCTGTCGTCCGCTTTGCTGCGCGCCGGCGAGTCGATCTCCACGCGGTCGATTCGCTGGAGGCCGCGCATCAGTGAGCCGCGACGTCCACGCTCACCCACCACCTTCTGCAACTCTTCCGGACGCAGTTTGATTTTACGCTTGCCGACATGAATGGTCAGCGTGCTCTGCGGCGGCAGCAGGAAGAGATGAGCGAGGCCATCGACGCCTTTTGCCGCTTCCGCTGACGGGATACTGATGATCTTGTTGCCCTTGCCTTTTGACAGCTCCGGCAGATCGCTGACCGGGAACATCAGCATGCGTCCGGCAGCGGTGATCGCCAGCAGCATGTCGCTTTCGTTCTCGATGATCAGCGGCGGCATGACGTGTGCGTTATCCGGCAGGCTAATCAGCGCCTTACCAGCACGGTTACGCGACACCAGATCGTTGAAGGTACAGATAAAGCCGTAGCCCGCATCAGACGCCATCAGCAGTTTTTGATCGTCGGCCTCCATCAGCATATGGTCCACCGTGGCGCCCGGCGGCAGCGTCAGCTTGCCGGTTAGCGGTTCGCCCTGGCCGCGCGCAGACGGCAGCGTGATCGGGTCGATGGCGTAGCTGCGGCCCGTAGAGTCGATGAACGCCACCGGCTGGTTACTCTTGCCCTTCACCGCCGCCTTGAAGCTGTCACCGGATTTGTAGCTCAGACCCGGCGCGTCGATATCGTGGCCTTTGGCGCTACGTACCCAGCCACTCTGGGAAAGCACGATGGTCACCAGCTCGGACGGCAGCATGTCGTGCTCGTTCATCGCCTTCGCCTCTTCGCGCTCGTGCAGCGGAGAACGACGGTCGTCGCCAAAGGCGTCGGCATCGGCCTGCAACTCTTTCTTCAGCAGGGTGTTCATCTTGCGCTCGGACGCCAGAATCGCCTGAAGCTGATCGCGCTCTTTTTCCAGCTCGTTCTGCTCACCGCGGATCTTCATCTCTTCCAGTCTGGCGAGATGGCGCAATTTCAGTTCGAGGATCGCTTCGGCCTGGGTTTCGCTGATGCCAAAGCGCGACATCAGGGCAGGCTTAGGTTCGTCCTCGGTACGAATGATCTCGATCACTTCGTCAATGTTGAGGAACGCCACCAGCAAACCTTCGAGGATATGCAGGCGCTTAAGCACTTTTTCCAGACGATGGTTCAGACGACGGCGCACCGTATCGCGGCGGAAGGCCAGCCATTCGGTGAGGATCTCCAGCAGGTTTTTCACCGCCGGACGACCGTCCAGACCAATCATGTTCAGGTTGATGCGGTAGCTTTTTTCCAGATCGGTAGTGGCGAACAGGTGGTTCATCACCTGCTCCATGTCCACGCGGTTAGAGCGCGGCACGATCACCAGACGGGTCGGGTTTTCGTGGTCCGATTCGTCGCGCAGGTCGTCCACCATCGGCAGCTTTTTATTGCGCATCTGGGAGGCGATCTGCTCCAGCACCTTCGCACCGGACACCTGGTGCGGCAGCGCGGTGATCACCACGGCCCCGTCTTCTTTGGTCCACACCGCGCGCATGCGCACGGAGCCACGGCCGTTCTGGTAGATTTTGCGGATTTCCGCGCGCGAGGTGATGATCTCGGCTTCGGTCGGATAGTCCGGCCCCTGCACAATATCCAGCAGATCGTCCAGCGAGGTTTTCGGCTGCTCAATCAGGGTGATGGCGGCTTTTGCCACTTCACGCAGGTTGTGCGGCGGAATGTCCGTCGCCATGCCCACGGCGATTCCGGTCGTGCCGTTCAGCAGGATGTTCGGCAGACGCGCAGGCAGCATCTTCGGCTCCTGCATCGTACCGTCGAAGTTTGGCACCCAGTCGACCGTCCCCTGCCCCAGCTCGCCCAACAGCACTTCGGCATATTTAGACAGGCGGGATTCGGTATAACGCATTGCCGCGAAGGATTTCGGATCGTCCGGCGCCCCCCAGTTCCCCTGGCCATCCACCAGCGGATAGCGATAAGAGAACGGCTGGGCCATCAGCACCATCGCTTCATAGCAGGCGCTGTCGCCGTGCGGATGGTATTTACCCAGCACGTCGCCGACGGTACGGGCGGATTTCTTAAACTTGGCGGTAGCATTCAGCCCCAGTTCGGACATCGCATAGACGATGCGGCGCTGAACGGGCTTCAGGCCATCCCCGATAAACGGCAACGCCCTGTCCATGATGACGTACATGGAGTAGTTCAGGTAGGCGTTTTCCGTGAATTCATGTAGCGCGAGGCGCTCTGCCATATCGCTCATTACGTGTGATTCCTCAACTCAGAAACCGATGGGTTTCAGGCAATATTGCCGCAGATACTACCTCATCTGGCGAGTTGAGTCACAAAGAAAAAGGGCCGCATAAGCGGCCCTTTCCGGGTTATTTGTTCAGCTTGATAACCTGCTTCACGTCGATTTCAAACTCGTTCCAGTCTTTATCGATTTTACCCTGGAGTTCGACTTTATCCTGCGGGCTGACGGTCACGCCGTTCCAGCGCTTGTGGTCGATCTCCACCACCACCGTGCCGCTCTCATCGCGGAAGGTGTAACGGTCATCGGACAGGCGCTCGGTAATGTTCCCGCGCAGCTTCACCCAGGCATCGTCCTTCAGGTCTTTCACTTTAGCCGCGGTGGTGAGGTTGGCGTTGTTATCGACAAAGCCACCCTGCTGGGTTTGCGTCTGGTTCTGTGTCGCAGATGGGCCAGAGAAGCCACCCTGTGCAGCAAAGACAGGGGCCGTGGTCATCATCATGATGGCAGCAATTGCAGCGAATTTTTTCATCTTTATCTCTCCCTTTAATGTCGTTTCACAATCCATTAAACAGGGTAAACCTTAACAACTTCTTAAGGGGAAAATTTATTTATTTTTACTGTACAGCAGGCGCTTGCAGAAGGTTTACTGACGGCATCAAGGAGGAAATATGCGCATTTTACTGGTAGAAGACGACAAGCTCATCGGCGACGGCATCAAAGCGGGCTTAAGCAAAATGGGCTTTAACGTGGACTGGTTTACCGACGGTAAAACCGGGCAGGCGGCCCTGTACACCGCGCCGTATGATGCCGTGGTGCTGGACCTGACGCTGCCAGAAATCGACGGGCTTGAGATCCTGCGCGCCTGGCGCGAAAGCGGTAAGAGCGAACCGGTGCTGATCCTGACCGCGCGGGATGCGCTGAATCAGCGCGTCGAAGGGTTACGCCTGGGGGCGGATGATTACCTGTGTAAGCCGTTCGCGCTGATTGAAGTGGCGGCCCGCCTTGAAGCGCTGGTGCGCCGCAGCCACGGGCAGGCGCGCAGCGAGCTGCGTCACGGCAAGGTCACGCTCGATCCGGCAAGCCTTGTCGCCACGCTGGAGGGCGAAACGCTGGTGCTCAAACCCAAAGAGTTCGCCCTGCTGGAGCTGCTGATGCGCAACGCGGGCCGCGTGCTGCCGCGCAAGACCATCGAGGAGAAACTCTACAACTGGGATGATGACGTCTCCAGCAACGCCGTCGAAGTCCACGTTCATCATTTACGCCGCAAGCTCGGCAGCGAATTTATCCGCACCGTGCACGGCATCGGTTATACCCTGGGTGACGCATGAAACTGACCCAACGCCTGAGCCTGAAGCTGCGCCTGACGCTCCTCTTTTTGTTGCTGTCCCTGGCGGCCTGGTTTGCCGCAAGCGTGGTGGCCTGGCACCAGACGACCGACAAGCTCGATAAGCTGTTCGATACCCAGCAGATGCTGTTTGCCAAACGGCTGCTGACGATGGACGTGGACGAACTCCGCGCCCCGGAACGCATGCGCGAGGTACCGAAAAAAGCCAAACACGGCCATCTGGACGACGATGCGCTGGCCTTCGCAATCTTCACCGCCGACGGCAGCATGGTGCTTAACGACGGCGAAAACGGGCGCGACATACCTTACCTCTACCGCCGGGACGGGTTTGATGACGGTCGCTTGCAGGATGACAACGACGAATGGCGTTTCCTGTGGCTGACTTCTCCGGACGGGAAATACCGCGTGGTGGTTGGCCAGGAGTGGGAGTACCGACAGGATATGGCGCTGGACGTGGTCAGCTCGCAGCTGACGCCGTGGCTGGTGGCGCTGCCCGTAATGCTACTGTTGCTGATTGTTCTGCTGAGCCGGGAACTGAAACCGCTGAAAAAACTGGCGCAGACCCTGCGCTCGCGCTCGCCGGATGCGACCGATACGCTGCCCACCCACGGCGTGCCGACGGAGGTTCGCCCGCTGCTTGATGCGCTTAACCATCTTTTCGCCCGTACGCAGGAGATGATGGCCCGCGAGCGCCGCTTCACCTCGGATGCCGCCCATGAGTTGCGCAGCCCGCTGGCCGCGCTGAAGGTGCAAACCGACGTGGCGCAGCTTTCCCTTGACGATCCCGGGGCGCAGTCTAAAGCGCTGGGGCAGCTGCATGCGGGCATCGACCGCGCCTCCCGGCTGGTGGACCAGCTTCTCACCCTGTCGCGCCTGGATTCACTGGATAATCTTGATGACGTCGAACCCGTGATGATGGCCGATTTGCTGCAATCCGCGGTGCTGGATATCTGGCATCCGGCGCAGCAGGCGGGCATTGATATTCGGCTCAACGTCAACGCGCCCGAGGTGATGCGTCACGGACAGCCGCTACTGCTGAGCCTTCTGGCGCGTAACCTGCTGGACAACGCCGTTCGTTACAGCCCGCGCGGCAGCGTGGTGGACGTGACGCTGCATACCCAAAGCTTTACCGTGCGCGACAACGGCCCGGGCATTTCTTCCGATGCGCTGGCGCGTCTCGGCGAGCGCTTTTATCGTCCACCGGGCCAGGACGCCACCGGCAGCGGTCTGGGGTTGTCTATCGTCAAGCGTATCGCGGCGTTGCACGGGATGCGCGTCTCGCTGGGCAATGCGCCGGAAGGGGGCTTTGAGGTGACCGTCAGCTGGTAGCCATTATTGCGCTCTGCGCAAAAGACTTTGCACATTTTGCTTATTTTTCCGCTCCGTCCTCGCGCGTAGAATACCCGGCATACTCTCATCATCGAGGACAAATAATGAGCAACATTCTGATTATCAACGGCGCGAAAGAATTTGCGCACTCTAAAGGCCAGCTGAATGACACCCTGACCGAGGTCGCGGATGGTTTCCTGCGCGACGCCGGACATGATGTTAAGGTCGTGCGCGCGGACAGCGATTACGACGTGAAGGCCGAAGTGCAGAACTTCCTGTGGGCCGACGTGGTTATCTGGCAGATGCCGGGCTGGTGGATGGGCGCACCGTGGACCGTGAAAAAATACATGGACGATGTGTTTACCGAAGGTCACGGTTCGCTGTATGCCAGCGACGGTCGCACCCGCTCAGACGCGTCTAAAAAATACGGTTCCGGCGGCCTGATTCAGGGCAAGAAATACATGCTCTCCCTGACCTGGAATGCCCCGCTTGAAGCCTTCACTGAGCAAGATCAGTTCTTCGAAGGCGTGGGCGTAGACGGCGCGTATCTGCCGTTCCACAAGGCGAATCAGTTCCTGGGGATGGAGCCGCTGCCGACCTTTATCGTCAACGACGTGATTAAAATGCCGGACGTCCCGCGCTATATCGCAGAATATCGCAAGCATCTCGCGGAAATTTTTGCTTAACTGGTAGCCTGGAATTAGAAGGAGTTAATTATGCTTACCGTTATTGCTGAAATCCGTACGCGTCCTGGCCAACATCACCGCCAGGCGGTACTGGATGAGTTCGCGAAGATCATCCCGACCGTACTGAAAGAAGAAGGCTGCCACGGCTACGCGCCGATGGTGGACGCCGCCACCAGCGCAAGCTTCCAGGCGACCGCGCCAGACTCAATCATCATGGTTGAGCAGTGGGAAACCGTCGCGCACCTTGAAGCGCATTTGCAGACCGCGCATATGAAAGCGTGGAGCGACGCGGTGAAAGGGGACGTTCTGGAAACCCACATCCGTATTCTGGAGCAAGGGGTTTAAGTTCCGTGAAATTTGCCGGGTGGCACTGCGTTTACCCGGCCTTCAACTTCCCTCCCAGGCCCGGTAAGCGTTAACGCCGCCGGGCTTTTTTCATCACCTTAACATTCAACTGCTATGCTTATTCTGACTTCATGTTTAACAGGAGGATGGAATGGGACTTTTTAACTTCGTAAAAGAAGCAGGCGAAAAGCTGTGGGATAACCTGACCGATCATAAAGGTCAGGGCGACAAAATCACCGAGCACCTCAAGAAACTCAACATTCCCGGTTCCGATAAGGTTCAGGTTAACGTCACTGACGGCAAGGCCAGCGTGACGGGCGACGGGCTGACGCAGGAGCAGAAAGAAAAAATCCAGGTCGCCGTCGGCAACATCGCGGGCGTCAGCGAAGTGGAGAACAATATCACCGCGACAGATGCCAAAGATGAAGCCACCTACTATACGGTGAAATCCGGCGATACCCTGAGCGCAATCTCTAAAACCGTGTACGGCGATGCCAACCAGTACAATAAGATTTTTGAGGCTAACCGTCCAATGCTCTCCAGCCCGGATAAGATCTATCCCGGTCAGACGCTGCGTATTCCGAAAGCGTGATCGATAAGTCGGGGGTTACCCCCCGACTGTTTTTACCAGTACAGTTTCCAGCTCTGCGTAAAACGCACCAGTGCCTCAACGTAGAAGTAATCGCCCCAGCTCGCGCACTCATCCACGCCTTTATTGCTCGCCAGGTGATACACCGAGTGCTTAAGCAGCCCGTTGCCCTTCTCTTCTTTGCCCATCAGATAGTGCTTTGTCAGCGAGGACATAATCCCTTTCGCCCATTCGAGGTAACGTTCGCGATCCGGATCTGTGACCGGCAGATGTTTCACCAGCTCCAGCAGTCCACACACCGCAATCGCCGCCGAGGAAGAGTCACGCAGTGCGTCGGTGCCCACCAGCGCCAGATCCCAGTGGCAGACGTAGTCTTCCGGCAGGCGATTGAGGAAGTAGTTCGCCAGCCGTTTTGACAGGGCGATCATCGTTCCGTCGCCGGTATAGATATAGCTCAGCAGGAAACCGTAAATGCCCCACGCCTGCCCGCGCGACCAGCAGGAGTCGTCGGCGTAGCCCTGCTGGGTGTTGCCGTAGCGCGGTGCGCCGGTTGCCACATCCATATAGTAGGTGTGGAAGGTGGAGGCATCGTCACGAATGAGGTACGTCGCGGCCTGCATGACGTGCGCTTTTGCAGCGTCGGCAAAGCGCGGATCGCCCGTCTGCTCCGTTGCCCAGTAGAGCAGCGGCAGGTTCATGTTGCAGTCGATGATCATCCGCCCGGCCTGCTCCGGATCGGAGAGATCGCCCCACGCCTGGATGATTTTCGCCTTCTCGTGGAAGCGTTCCAGCAGGGCTTCCGCCGCCAGCAGCGAGAAGCCGCGCGCCTCGCGGTTTCCGGTCAGCCGCCACGCGGCTACGCAGGAGAGCGTGTAGAGGAAGCCTAAATCGTGGGTGTTGGTGTCGTTGCGCCCGGCGATGCGCAGGCCAAACGAGCGCACGTGTTTTTCCGCCATCGCGCGGAATTTTTCCTCGCCGCTCATCTCCCATGCCAGCCACAGCTGCCCGGTCCAGAAGCTGGTGGTCCACTCCACGTTGTCAGTCAGCGGATAAAAACCGTTCTGGCAGGTTTCCGCCGGGAATTTGTCGCCGAACTCCGTTAAATGACGGCTAATCAGGTCAAGAACGTGGCTGCGCGCCGAATTCAGTTCATCGCTGAATGCGCGGGAGTCAACGGGCGCAGCGATAACAGGCAGACGTTCTTTTTTGATACGACTTAACATATTTCGGTTCCTTCTTTGACGGCGTAATTTATCGAGTTGACGTTTCTGCTACGTTCAGCGCACGAGCCCCGCGCCATTTGCTCTGACAGGCGGATAACGTAAAAGCAGAAATAAGGGTAAAGGTCAGCGCCGTTGCGCCCATGATGATATAGGTGTGCTCAAAGCCAATACGGTCATACATATAGCCGGCAGGGGAAGAGACCACCACGTTGCCAACGTAGAGCATCGCCTGATAGCCGAGTAAATACATGGTGGCATTGACGCGCTTGTCGAAATGCTCGGCGATATATTTAAATACCGACACCAGCAGGAGACAAATTTCCAGACCGTACAGCGGCTTAAGCACTGAAATTAACAGGTGTGAATCACACATGCCGGAAATAATCAGACGCGCCCCAACCACCAGCCCGACAATTAACAGCCCGCGTTTGGCGCCAATAAAGTTCACAAACAGCGGGACCACCATATACATGACAAATTCCATGCCCGACTGTACGGTCCCGAGATAGCCGAATACGGCGTTGCCCTCATGAATATCATCGAAGAAGGTGACGAAATAGCGCGAGAATTGCTGCTCGGCGATAAACATCATCCATGCCACGCCCGCCACGTACAGGCAGAAGGCCCAGAATTTGCGGTTACGCAGCAGGGCGTAAACGTCGGACGGGGCAATTTTCTCTTTCGTCAGCACCTCGCCTGCGTGAGCGGAGTTAGTGTTCACTTTCAGGCTCAGCAGGACAATCAGCATCACCACCGACGCCACGCTGCCGAGAATAAAGTTATACGCCGGTGAGAGGTTGAACAGCAGGCCGGAGAAAGATGACGCCACCGCCCAGCCGAGCGATCCCCACATACGGATCTGCCCGAACTCCATGCCATTCAAACGGCTAAAGCGGTCGGAATAAGATTCACACGCCGCCACGCCCGCGTACCAGGCAAAGCTTAAATAGAGCGCGCCGATAATAATCCCCAGCAGGGTATTAGACATTAACAGCGGCTGGTAAACATAAATAAAGAATGGCGCCATCAGGGCCGACATGATCACCACAAAATAGAGCAGATATTTGCTCATGCCGATCTTATCGAGAATATAGCCGTAGATCGGCTTGAGAATAACGGAGAATATCCCGTTCACCGCAAAGACGGTTCCAATCACCGATCCGCTCAGGTTGGCTTTCTGACCGAGCCAGATCGCCAGTAGACCAATACTGGCAGACCAGGTAAAGAAATAGAGAAAGATAAAGCTGCTGATTTTGTAATATTCAGTTCTGTTGGTTGTCGATGTGCTTTTCATATCATCCTCGCCGGGGTGTAGGGCCAGATTTTTATAATGTGAACGACAGCTTACGTTCGCTTCCGGGTTCGCTAATCACGACCTGGTTATGGGTTATATTCAGATGCGGCGTCGCCGCAGCAGGCTGTTTTCCGCCAGCCAGAACGGCGCAACAGAGCCAGCTTTCCCCTTGCGGGAGGTCAGCTTTTAACAGCGGAATGGAGGCGCACTCCGCAAACATAATGCTGCTGTTCGGCGGCGTGACGATGCTGTCTGGCTGGCGCTGAATGATCGGCGAGAGATCGACAATGACGCTGCTGCCGTTTTCAGCCATCAGATAACAACCGCGTTCGCGCACCTGGTGGGCGGTTTTCATCACCGCAAAGCCGCCCTCGACGGTTTGCAGAGTGCGCGCGCTGTTGATACGGTGCAGGCGCAGGTGCCACTCCCCGAACGGGATCTGCCAGGTCGCAATCTGCACGTCGCGCCACGGCGACCAGCGCGAGAAAATGTAATTTTCATCCACCCGAACCTCTTCGCACTCGCGACGTCCGCGGAAATAGTCATCTCCGTCCGCCAGCAGCAGCATGGAATCGCAGGCGGCATGCTTCAGGCCAAAACGCCCGCGCTCAAGGGTGAATCCGAAGCGGCTGGAGTAGGCAAATTTGGTGTATTTCGCTTCGGTGTTGACGTAGTTGTTCAGCTCCAGCTGACCGGCGGTGAGCATGACGACGTGCTGCGAATCTTTCGAATGCATCAGGATCTGCTGCGCATGCGGAATCACATGTTTTTCAGCAAGCGCGGGCAGCGGTTGTTCTTCCGCCTGCCAGAACGGGTGTGCTTCCGGCAGCGCCAGGATCAGATAGGTTTTCAGCGCCCAGTACGGTGAACCGGGGGAGTTGTAATCCTCGCACATCGCCAGGTTCGGATACGCAAAGCCGAGGGTGAGAATACCGTCGCGATCGACAATCGACTGCTGCTGCCACCAGCGCAGATGCCGCAGCACAATGCCCTTTACGATGCCCGGGGTGAAGACGTCCAGTTGAGAAAAGGCCACCGCGCTCCAGAAGGCAACCATGGCAAAGCGGTAGGTCAGGCTGCGGCCAAACGGCACCGAGGCGCCATCGGCGGCGGACCAGTAGATAAAGTCTTCCGCGAACAGACGCGAGCGCTCGCGCAGCACCTTCGCCCTCGCCTCGTCGTCACTCAGCGTGGCGTAAATCAGGCCGTAGAAATGGAAAGCCATGGAGATGTAGTAATCTTTCGGGCGGCCGGGACCGTCGGAATACCAGCCGTCGCCGAGGTAGTAGGCGTCCATCAGCGCAAAGCGGTGGTCAATGGCGGCCCGATCGTACGGCAGGCCGGCGCGCTTAAAGCCGAGCTGGACCATAATGGCAAAATAGTTCCAGTTGCTGTCCGGCATCTGCGCGTCGGTGATTTGGTTGAGCCACGCGTGCAGGTTCATCACCTCGCGCCCGGTAAAGTGCGCGGTGAGTTTATCCCCCAGCAGAGCGAGCCCCAGACCGTAGGCCGCCATCTCCACCAGACGTTGATCGTACGGGCCGGTTTCACCCCAGTAGCCGCTGCTTTGCGGGTCGGTACCAAGCTTAATGGCAGTAAGGTACTTCTCGCTGAACGGCGTGCTTTCGCCAGATGCCATCAGCGGAAACAGCCCCCACAGCGCGCGAGAAAGTCCCTCCATCTGCGCAATATCCGCTGTGTAATGGGCGCAGGTGTCGCCCAGCGGGAATCGTGAACGGTTCGCCGGAAATTGCGTGTCCAGCGCCTGTAAAAGTGCATTCAACGACGCCACTACCTCCTGGCGTGAAGACAACGGATTTGATTTTTCTTTGTTTGCCGCCCACATCGGTTCGCCCTCGTAATCAACTGCGGCAAAGCATAGTGAATCCGCAAGGGGCAGAAATGTTAGCCATGTCACAGGCATGAACGATGAATAAACCTCCAGTTGAGAAAATTTAAAAAGGTGGTTTATAAAGACGATCAGACGGGAAAAAGTTGAGTTTTATTGCACTATGCGCGACACGCCGACATCCGACCTTCTGGAACTGATCGCCCTGAACGATACCGTGGCCTCGTTCAGCCGCCTGTTTGCCAATACGGTGCGCTACCATCACTGGCATCAGTGTCTGGAGATCCTCTATGTGGAAGAGGGCTTTGGCGTGGCGATTGTCGATAATCGTCACTACACCATGCGCCCCGGACGACTGTTTTTCTTCCCGCCTTTTACGCTGCACAAGGTCATGGTGGACGAACAGGCGGAGGCAATTTACCGCCGCACCATTATTCATCTCGACCAGCACGCGGTGCTGAAGATCCTGCGGGATTTTCCCCAGACCCGGCAGCGCCTGGAGCGGCTGTCACGCCGTGGCGGCGAAGCGTGGGTCGCCGATTTAGCCCACTGTCACCACCATATCCACCATCTGTTAAGCTGCTATAAACCGCCGATGAACGGCGAGAGCATCGCCAGCCTGCTGATCGGCCTGTTCGCGATGCTCCCCGACGATCGCGACGGTGAGCCGGGCAACAGCCAGGGGATCGCCAGCCAGGTAATGTTCTGGCTCGACGAGCATTATCAGGAGAAATTTCGTCTGGACGCGCTGGCCGAAGAGCTGGGTAAATCACGCAGTTACGTATCGCGAAGATTCCATGCGGAAACGGGCGAAAAAATTCACGACTACCTGAACACGCTAAGGTTGCGTAAGGCGTGCGAGTGTTTACTCCACACGGATTCGAGCGTGCGTGACATTGCCGCACAGGCGGGATTTTCCGACGTGACGTGGTTTATCAGCGCATTTAAAAAGGGGATTGGCGAGACGCCGTTGCAGTACAGGAAGAACCATCGTGCGGTTTGACGCCCTCACCCCAGCCCTCTCCCACGGGGAGAGGGGGAAGATCAACCGCTCTTTTTCCCCGGCTTTAATCCGCGGTGTAACTCGTTGATGCGCTTCATCGACTTGATGGTGCGCTGCGGCTCAGTGGAGGCGACGGACAGAATAATCATCTCCAGGCACAGCAGCACCGTGCCGTGCAGCGGGATTTTGCCCTTCTCGCCGCCGCGCGGGACGTGGATCACTACGCTTGCCTCTTTGCTAAAGCGCGAGTCCGTGGCGTTGGTCAGCAAAATGGTGGGAATACCCAGGCGCTTCGCTTCGCGCAGCGTGGTCTGCCCCTCCCGGTGCGCGGATTTTTGCGCCATCATTACCAGCACGTCACCGCGCTGTAGGGCAATCAGCTGTTCGGCGAGGCCAATACCGGTGCGGTTGAGCGGGATCGCAGGCAGGCCTATACGGCTAAACAGTCGCGAGGTGTACTCAGCCAGAATGCCGGATGCACCAATGCCAAAAATAGCGACCTGTCTCGCCTGCGCCAGCAGCGACACCGCCTGCGCCATCGCGTAGCGGTTGCCCGGTTCGGACAACACCGCGCAGGTGTGTTGATGGCCTTCCAGCACAAAATCGATGCTCGCGTCGACGTCGCTGGTAAGCGTGTTTACCGTGGTGGACATCTTCTCGCTGGAGGTGACCACCGGGCCAAACCACTGCTCCAGGGTCTGCTTGAGATCCCGCAGCCCGCCAAACCCAAGCGCCTGAATGGCACGCACCACGGTGGCGTCCGAGGTGCGTAGCACAGCGGCAATCTCCATTGCCGTCTGCTCCATAACCGCTTCACGATTTTCATTGATATAGCTCGCCACCTGCAGCAGGCGCGGCGTCAGCTGGTGCGCCCGCGAGCGGAGGCGGTCGCCGTAGACATCAATTTTTCGGATCATCGTGAGGCCTCCGGCAGCGGACGGCCCGCTATCTGCGACTGCACCTGCGCGGCCATCAGCCCCAGCGAGGCAAATGAATTTGAGATCGCTTCCTCGCGGGAGATGAGCACGTAATGCCCGGTTCGGCAGGCGTTGAGAAACTGACACCAGCCCGGCATCACCGCATCCATCGCCGCCAGCTCGTCCTGTGGTTTCCCGCCGGTGTCCCCGCGCCAGGTGGCAAAGACAAAATCAGCATCCAGCTCCGGCAGGCGCTCGGCGCTGACGTCGATGCGCCCGCCCTCCGGGATGCTCTCAGTCAGCGGCGGGAACCTGAACCCTGCGTCGCGCAGCACGCGCCCAAGCGAGTGGTAGCTGTGCATGGCATTGATTTTGCCCTGATTGGCCTGAATCACCGAGACGGTCAGTTTGCTCGTATCGATGGTCGCCTTTAGCGCATCGATCTGCTCCTGATAGCGACGCTCCAGAATCTTCAGCCGCGCCTCTGTCCCGGTAAGCTGCGCCAGCTTGCGGTAGATCTCCGGCGCGCCGCCGTCGAGGTGATCGATACTCACCGTCGGGGCAATTTTTTCCAGCTGTTCGACCGGCGTGTTGCGGGTCGGCTCGGTGATGATAAGATCCGGCTTCGCCGCGGCGATGGCTTCAATATCGATATCCGCGGTGCCGATGAATGTGATGTCGGAATTATCAAAATCGATGCCCGTCAGCATACCGCTGGAACGCAGAAAATGGCTGCCGTCCGGTCGGGTGCGGCCATGGCTGGCAACCGGCGGTACGCCAAGCTCGATCAGCGGAATGGTGATATCCAGATCGTGCAGGGACACAATCCGCTTCGGGTTAACCGGCACCACCACGTTGCGGTTCAGGTCGTCAGTAAACGTCTGCATTGGCTCTGCGGCTCCTACAGCAAAACCCACCAGCACCAGCATTGCAAAAAATACGCGCATTTTTATCCCCTAAAATCGATCCCGACGCTGCCAGAGCAGCAGCAGGAAAAACGGTCCGCCAATCAGTGAAATGACAATTCCCGCCGGCAGCTGCAACGGGAGAAATGCCAGCCGCCCGACGTTATCCGCCAGCAGCACCAGCAGCGCGCCCAGTACGGCACTTCCCGTCAGCAGTGCCGTTTGCCCTCCGCGCAGCAGCAGGCGCGCCATGTGCGGAGCAATCAGCCCGACAAAGCCGATACTCCCCACGCAGGAGACGCAGGCCGCGGTGAGCACCACGGGGGCAAACACGCGCAGCAGAGCGAGGCGTGAAGTCCGCACGCCCAGCCCCGTCGCAGTGTGGTTGCCGAGCAAGGCTACGTCTGCGGCGCGTGCGGTAAAGAGCAGCAGCGCAAACGCTGGCACTGTCCAGGCAGCAGCGATGCTGACCAGCGTCCAGCTTGCTGCATGCAGGCTCCCCGCCAGCCACAGCATCGCCGTCTGGACGTCGCGCACGTCGGCGGTCGTCATAAAGACCCCCATCGCGGCGGCAAACGCCCATGACACGCCGATGCCGATCAGGATGAATCGCGGGCGCGAGATATCACGCGCCAGCGCCACTACCAGCAGCGCGGTCAGCAGCCCACCGGCCATGCCGATAAGTGGACGCCAGTACGGCCCCAATCCCGGAAACTGAAAAATCAGCAGCAGCACCGCCGCGCTACAGCCCTCTTTCACGCCGATAAGACCGGGGTCAGCAAGGCCGTTGCGGGTAATGGACTGCATGGCCGCCCCCGCCATGCCGAGCATCGCGCCGCACAGCACCGCCATCAGCAGGCGCGGCAGGCGGATATCCATCACAATGTAATGCGCATCCGCCGTCAGACGTTCAGGATAAAACAGCGCACGTCCGATGGCGGAAGCAGGAATGGGCAGCGAACCGTGCGTCAGGCCAAAACTTAGCAGCAGGAGAGCGGCAAGCGATAATACGGCCAGATACAGCAGCGCCCTCGGGCGAACCAGCGCCGAGAAGGAGAAAAATCGTACTGCCCTCAATCCAGCCCGGTTCATTTGAACATCCTTGACGCCATAAGGATAAAGACCGGCGCGCCGACCAGCGCAGTCATCACGCCTGTTGCCAGCTCATACGGCGTAAATAGCGTACGGGCGGCGATATCCGCCATCAGCAGAACCAGCGCCCCGCAGAGAGCTGAAAGCGGCACCATCACGCGCAGGTCCACCGATACCAGACGGCGAATCAGCTGCGGCACCACGAGTCCGATAAACCCGATCGGTCCGGCAACTGAAACCGCCGCGCCGCACAGCAGGGCGATGGCCAGCAGCGCGAGCAGGCGCGTTTTCAGCAGCGACACGCCAAGCCCCTGCGCCATTCTCTCGCCCAGCGCCAGCATGTTCAGCGACGGCGACAGCCAGAGTGCCAGCGCAAAACCCACGGCAGCGGCCCCCGCGGCGCTAGCGATCGTCTCGCCGATGACTCCCGCCACATCCCCCGCAAGCCAGGTCCGCATGGCCAGCAGCGTCTGTTCATCCAGAATCAACACCGTGGCGGTTATCGATGAGGCAAATGCCGACATTGCCACGCCGCACAGCGTGACCTTCATCGGCGTGAGACCGGTACGCCCGGATGAGGAGAACGTTAGCACCAGCAAAAAGAGCGCGGCGGCGCCAGCTGCGGCTATCAGAGGGCGGCCAAACGGCAGCGACAGCCCGAGGGCACTCGTCAGCACCACCGCCAGCGCCGCCCCTGCATTCAGCCCCAGGATATGCGGCTCGCCGAGCGGGTTGCGGATCACTGACTGCAGCAGCACGCCCGCGACGCCGAGCGCCGCGCCCGTCACCAGGGCGGCGCACAGCCGCATCAAGCGCAGCCTGACGATCACGCTATGCTCAAAATTGCGCGGGTCGAAGTGGAAAAATGCGTCTACTACCGTCCGGGGGGCGATAACGCGCGCCCCGATGCTCAGGTGCGCAATCGCGCCTGCCAGAAGCAGCAGCGTAAAGAGAATAAAGGCCACAGACGTGCGCATCATGGTTTGTCGTCAGCCTGACGGAACGGCATAAAGAACGGCTTGCCGGTCAGCGGGTTAACCGACATATGCACGTCGACGTCAAACACCGCTTTGATTAGCTCCGGCGTGCAGGCGTCGCCCTCATGCAGTACCCCCTCAACCTTTCCCTGACGTAAAAAGACCAGCGAATCACCGTAATTCACGGCGAAGTTGAGATCGTGCAGAACCACCACCACGGTGCGCCCGTGCCGGCGCGTCAGCGTGTGCAGCAGTTCGAGGATCTCCACCTGGTAGCGAAGATCGAGGTACGTCGTGGGTTCATCCAGCAGGATATAGGGCGTTTGCTGCGCCAGCACCATGGCGATCCAGCAGCGCTGGCGCTGGCCGCCGGACAGGCTTTCAACCAGATGATGGGCAAACTCTGCCGTTCCGGTCAGGCGTAACGCCTCCTCCACGGCCCGCTCGTCTTCCTCGCTCCACTGGCGCATCACGTTCTGCCAGGGGAAACGTCCGCGCGAGACCAGCTCAAATACGGTTAACCCTTCTGGAAGCAGCGGAGACTGCGGCAGGATCCCGAGCTGGCGGGCGACCGCTTTGGTTGGCTGCGAGTGGATGGCTTTGCCGTCCAGCACCGCGCTGCCGCCGAGCGGCTGAAGCAGCCGTGCGAGGGTACTTAACAGCGTCGATTTTCCGCAGCCGTTTGCGCCCACCAGAACAGTCATTTTCTGCTGGGGGATCGCAAGGGAGATATCATCAACGATGATTTTTTTCTGGTAACCCGCGGAGAGGTTCTCAAGAACCAGTCCCGGCTTTTTGATGTAGTGAGCCACGTGAACGCCAACGTAAGAAAAAAAACCAACAAATAAAAATAAAACTCATTCTCTTTTGTGAGTTTGCCGCCGCTCCATGTAGTAGTCAAGCGAAGATACACCCTGTAAAACCCAGGGATAATTGAGCATCACCGCACAAATTAAAATTCATTTTTATTAATTATTTTCAAAACCTTAAACAATAAATCGAAGCGTGTTAGCCAGAGAGAAACCTCTGTAGCGAAATTTTTATTTATTCCATTTACTACTACATGCCCTCATGCTTGAATGATTCTCAATTACAAGTCCGATGCCGTAGAGGCTAACGGACAGACCGTAAGGGCAATGACTCACACATTCTTCCGCGAGCATTTCATCGCAGGATATTTTGGGAAAACAGATGTAATGGCTAAGTTCACACCTTCATTCGCCGGGGTAAAAGGGCGCGCGCTCTTTTCACTCCTGTTCATGGCGCCTCTGGTGCACGCAGCAGCAAAAGACGGTGAGACGCTTACCGTCACTGCCGATCCTTACGCTTCCACCGACGCCACCAGCGGCTATCAGCCCCTGAACACCTCCACCGCCACGCTGACCAACATGCCGATGCTGGACATCCCGCAGGTGGTCAATACCGTCAGCGATAAAGTGCTGGAAGACCAAAACGCGACCACGCTAGACGAGGCGCTGTATAACGTCAGCAACGTGGTGCAGACCAACACCCTGGGCGGCACGCAGGATGCCTTCGTGCGCCGTGGCTTCGGCGCAAACCGCGATGGCTCGATCATGACCAACGGCCTGCGCACCGTGCTGCCGCGCAGCTTCAATGCCGCAACCGAGCGCGTGGAGGTGCTAAAAGGCCCGGCCTCGACCCTTTACGGTATTCTCGACCCCGGCGGCCTGATTAACGTGGTGACCAAACGCCCGGAGAAAACCTTCGGCGGCTCGATTTCTGCCACATCAACCAGCTTTGGCGGCGGTAGCGGACAGTTTGACGTCACCGGTCCAATTGAAGGTACGCGTCTGGCCTATCGCCTGACGGGGGAGTATCAGGACGAGGATTACTGGCGTAATTTCGGCACCGAACGCAGCACCTTTATCGCCCCGTCTTTGACCTGGTTCGGCGATGATGCCACCGTGACCGTGCTCTATTCGCATCGCGACTATAAAACGCCGTTCGATCGCGGAACGATCTTCGATCTCAACACCAAAAAGGCCGTCGACGTCGATCGCAAAACCCGCTTTGATGAGCCATTTAACGTGACCGACGGTCAGTCCGACCTCGCTCAGCTTAACGCGGAGTATCGGCTCAACAGCCAGTGGACCGCGAAGTTCGACTACAGCTACAGCCAGGATAAGTACAGCGATAACCAGGCTCGCGTGATGGCCTACGATTCAAAAACCGGCAACCTGACCCGCCGCGTGGATGCGACCCAGGGTTCGACCCAGCGTATGCACACAACGCGGGCAGATTTGCAGGGGAACGTGGACATCGCGGGCTTTTACAATGAGATCCTGACCGGCGTGTCGTATGAGAATTACGATCTGCTGCGCACGGACATGATCCGTTGTAAGAACGTTAAGGATTTCAATATTTACAACCCGAGCTACGGCAGCCTCGGCAAGTGCACCACCGTCTCGGCAGCCGACAGCGATCAAACCATCAAGCAGGAGAGCTACTCCGCCTACGCGCAGGACGCGCTGTACCTGACCGATAAATGGATCGCCGTTGCCGGACTGCGCTACCAGTATTACACCCAGTACGCGGGCAAAGGCCGTCCGTTTAACGTCAACACCGACAGCCGCGACGACCAGTGGACGCCGAAGCTGGGCCTGGTATACAAGCTCACGCCGGCAGTCTCCCTGTTTGCCAACTATTCCCAGACGTTTATGCCGCAGTCGTCCATTGCGAGCTACATCGGCGACCTGCCGCCGGAAACGTCGAACGCGTATGAAATAGGCGCTAAATTCGACCTGTTCGACGGCATTACCGCCAACATCGCGCTGTTTGATATCCACAAGCGCAACGTGCTGTACACCGAAAGCGTCGGTGATGAAACCGTCGCCAAAACCGCGGGCCGCGTGCGCTCGCAGGGTGTCGAAGTGGATCTCGCCGGATCGCTGACCGAGAACACCAACATTATCGCCAGCTACGGCTATACCGATGCGAAGGTGCTGGAAGACCCGGACTACGCGGGCAAACCGCTGCCGAACGTACCGCGCCATACCGGCTCCCTGTTCCTGACGTACGATATTCACAATGCGTTTGCCGGGAATACGCTGACAATTGGCGGCGGCGGGCACGGCGTAAGCCGTCGTTCAGCGACTAACGGTGCGGATTATTATCTGCCGGGCTATTTCGTGGCGGATGCATTTGCGGCGTACAAAATGAAGCTGCAATATCCGGTGACGCTACAGGTGAACGTGAAGAATCTGTTCGATAAGACCTACTACACGTCGTCGATTACGACCAACAACCTGGGCAACCAGATTGGCGACCCGCGTGAAGTGCAGTTTACGGTGAAGATGGAGTTTTGACGTAAAAAAGCCCGGTGGCGCTAACGCTTACCGGGCCTACGATCCTAACCCCTTCCCTGTGGGAGAGGGTTAGGGTGAGGGGACATCAGGCCTCAATATCCGCCATATCGCCTTTCTCCTGGAGCCAGTTACGTCGGTCTTCAGAACGTTTCTTGGCCAGCAGCATATCCATCACGGCGTTGGTTTGCTGTTCGTCTTCATCGCTGATGGTCAGCTGCACCAGACGGCGGGTGTTCGGATCCAGGGTGGTTTCACGCAACTGCATCGGGTTCATCTCGCCCAGCCCTTTAAAGCGCTGAACGTTCGGTTTGCCCTTCTTGCGTTTGAGCTGCTCCAGCACGCCCGCTTTCTCTTCTTCCGTCAGCGCATAGTAGACTTCTTTGCCAAGGTCGATACGGTACAGCGGCGGCAGCGCCACGTGGACGTGACCGTTTTTCACCAGCGTGCGGAAGTGCTTCACGAACAGCGCACAGAGCAGCGTGGCGATGTGCAGACCATCGGAGTCCGCATCCGCGAGGATACAGATCTTGCCGTAGCGCAGCTGGCTCAGATCGTCGCTGTCCGGATCGATGCCGATCGCCACGGAGATGTCGTGTACTTCCTGCGAGGCCAGCACTTCATCAGACGAGACCTCCCAGGTGTTGAGGATCTTACCCTTGAGCGGCATGATCGCCTGATATTCACGATCGCGCGCCTGCTTGGCCGATCCGCCTGCCGAGTCCCCTTCCACCAGGAACAGCTCGGTGCGGTTGAGATCCTGGGCGGTACAGTCCGCCAGCTTGCCCGGCAGCGCGGGGCCGCTGGTCAGCTTTTTACGCACCACTTTCTTCGCCGCGCGCAGGCGACGCTGGGCGCTGGAGATGGCCATTTCAGCCAGCATTTCTGCGGCCTGAACGTTCTGGTTCAGCCACAGGGTAAACGCATCTTTCACCACGCCGGAGACGAACGCCGCACACTGGCGTGACGACAGGCGCTCTTTAGTCTGACCGGCAAACTGCGGATCCTGCATCTTCACGGAGAGCACGTAGGCGCAGCGGTCCCAGATATCTTCTGCGGAAAGCTTCACGCCGCGCGGCAGAATGTTGCGGTATTCGCAGAACTCGCGCATCGCATCCAGCAGCCCCTGACGCAGGCCGTTGACGTGCGTCCCGCCGAGCAGCGTTGGGATCAGGTTGACGTAGCTTTCCGTCAGCAGCTCACCGCCTTCCGGCAGCCACAGCAGCGCCCAGTCCACCGCTTCGGTGTCACCTTCGAAATTCCCGACGAACGGTTTTTCCGGCAGGGTCGGCAGGCCGTTAACCGCTTCGCACAGGTAGTCGTTCAGACCCTTTTCGTAGCGCCAGCTCTGTTCGGTGTTGTTTACGTGATCTTTAAAGGTGATTTCCACGCCCGGGCACAGCACCGCTTTGGCTTTCAGCAGGTGCGTCAGGCGAGAAACGGAAAAGCGTGGGCTGTCAAAGAAGCTTTCGTCAGGCCAGAAATGGACGCTGGTGCCGGTGTTGCGTTTACCGCACGTCCCGACGACCTGCAAATCCTGCACTTTTTCGCCGTTTTCAAACGCGATGTTATACACCTGGCCATCGCGACGAACGTTCACTTCCACGCGCTTTGACAGGGCGTTAACCACGGAGATCCCCACGCCGTGCAAGCCGCCGGAGAACTGGTAGTTTTTGTTGGAGAACTTACCGCCCGCGTGCAGACGACAGAGGATCAGCTCAACGGCTGGAACACCCTCTTCCGGGTGGATATCTACCGGCATGCCGCGGCCGTCGTCGATAACTTCCAGCGACTGATCGGCGTGCAGGATAACGTCCACGCGTCTGGCATGGCCTGCCAGCGCTTCGTCCACACTGTTATCAATTACTTCCTGGCCCAGGTGGTTTGGGCGCGTCGTATCGGTGTACATCCCCGGGCGGCGGCGAACCGGCTCAAGCCCGGTGAGTACCTCAATGGCATCAGCGTTATAGGTTTGCGTCATGATTTAAGCTAGCAATTCGCATTGATTGTCAGTGGCTGTGCAGTCCAAGAAAATCGACAATCTGGGTGAAATGATCTTCAAAGCCCGTGAAAGCATGGTTACCGCCCTCTTCTACAGTCTGGCGGCAGGATGCGTAATACGCCACTGCCTGGCGGTAATCCAGCACTTCATCTCCCGTCTGTTGCAGCAGCCAGATAAGATCGGGCGCTTCAAGCGGGTCGACCTGCATAACTTTGAGATCGTAAATATGGCGTGACTCTAGCACATATTGTTGGCCGGTGTAGGGGTTCTCGTTTTCGCCAAGAAAGTCCCTTAACAGCTCAAATGGCCGGACCGCCGGGTTGACGACGACAGCGGGTAACATAAAGCACTGCGACAGCCAGGTGGCGTAGTAGCCGCCGAGCGACGACCCGACAACGCCAAACGATTCGCCGCCGTGTTCAAGCACGATCGATTCCAGCATCTCTGCCGCATCCGCCGGATAAGGGGGCAACTGCGGAATAATCATCTCCACGTGGGGATGATTCGCGCTCAGCCACTGGCGAAGCTGCGTCGCTTTCGCCGATCGTGGTGAGCTGTTAAACCCATGCAGATAGAGAAGCGTCGACATCAATAGCCTTCCGAAGCGGTATCCGGGCGGAATTGAGCCCCGGTCAGACGGCAAACTTCGGTGGTCAGCGAGCCATCGGCATGCAGCTCCAGCCAGCGCCAGCCCGGTGCGATGGTATCCAGCGTAAAGTTGGCGCAGTGCGGCTTAAACTGCACGCAGGTAGAGGGCGTCGCGAGCAGGCGGCGACCATTCCAGTCGAGATCCTGTTCCTGGTGAATGTGCCCGCACAGCAAATTTTTTACGCGCGGAAATTTCGCCAGTACGCCGTCCAGCGCCGCAGAGTTGCGTAAGCTGTGCTGATCGAGCCAGCTACAGCCCGCCGGCAGCGGGTGATGATGCAGCAACAGCAGCGTATTGCGATTCGGTTCGGCGGCCAGTTTTGTCTCCAGCCAGTCAAGCTGATAGTCGCTCAACTCACCGTGGGGAACGCCAAACACCTGACTGTCGAGGAGCAGAATTTGCCACTGGTCCCCCGCAAAGACACATTTTGCCGGTGAAATCCCCGCATCCTGAAGCGAACTGTACATAGCGGGTTGAAAATCGTGATTGCCCGGTAGCCAGACGCAAGGCACGCTAAAGCTCGCAATCCCTTCAGCAAAATGCTGATAGGCTGCGGAGGATTGATCCTGCGCCAGATCGCCCGTCGCGACGATCAGATCGCATGGCCGCTTTTCAGCATGGATCGCGTCAAGAACCGCCTGATAACTCTCCCAGGTGTTCACGCCCAGAAGCGTCTCATGCTTTTCGGCAAAAAGGTGGGTGTCGGTGATTTGTAATATCCTGACTGGCGCCCCACCAGCAACAGTCAGGTTCAACAGGCTTTCCAAATGGTGTCCTTAGGTAGGTTTATGACGCTAACAAACCGGAATCGCCATTGCTCCATGTGCTAAACAATATCTTAGCCAGTCGGCTAAAAACTGGTTAATTTGATGCTTTTCGTCGCGTTGATGCAACTTTTTATTCGGGTAATCATACCGCGCTTTAAAGCGAAAGATCTGCTGGCTTGAACACACTTCAGCGACCATCGCGTCATGATAAAGACGTACCGTCATCGACGGCAGGCTCCAGTAGCTGATGCTCGGCGCCGTTTGCTCAATCTCCACCAGCGTAGTGTAGCGCGTTGATTCTGTTATCGTTAACCGATACTGCGCGTTGCTCACCTGATAGCTCACCGTTTCGCCGGGCGCGTCGTTTCGCGGCAGCAGGCGGCGCAGCTGGGCGAAATTGGTTTCGCACAGGCGCATCATTTCTGGGAAGTCAGGTGTATAACGCTTCATTTTTTCCACTCGTGTCGTAATGTCTGATAATGCAGCTGTAGCCATTGCAGGGCGATGACAGACGCTGCGTTGTCGATTTTCCCCTCTTCTACCCACTGGTAAGCCTGCTCCCGACTCACCACATGAACCCGAATATCTTCGTTTTCATCTGCCAGACCGTGGATCCCTTCCGCTGTCTTGGCGTCCACTTCGCCCACCATAATAGATGAACGTTCCGTTGTCCCACCCGGGCTTGCCAGGTAGCTCAACACCGGTTTCGTCCGGCCGATCGCCAGGCCCGCCTCTTCCACCGCCTCACGGCGAGCGACGTCTTCGACCGACTCACCTTCTTCGATCATCCCTGCCACCATCTCCAGCAACCATGGCGTATCGCTGGTATCATAAGCCGCAATACGCACCTGTTCGACCAGCACCACTTCATCACGCACAGGGTCATAGGGTAGCAACACAGCCGCATGCCCGCGCTCAAAAATTTCGCGTTTGATTTCACCGCTCATCTCACCGTTAAACAGACGATGCCTGAAACGGTAAAGTTCCATTGAAAAAAAACCGCTATAAAGCGTTTCTCGTGCAATAATTTCTACATCGTTTTTGGCGAAGGTGACAGGCACGTTTTCTGGTTTTTGCATCGGTCGAGTCCTGGTAGCAATGGTGATGAAATTGTGAATTTCAAGGCTGTTTGGCTGCCGTTTGTATGGCTATATGGTAGATTGGAGCAAATTACCGCCAGATGGCACGTTACGCCAACCTTTTGGTGTGGATGATTCTGTTAGAATCGGCAATTATTTTTAATTAGATCAGCGCTAATACTGCTTCACAACAAGGAATGCAAATGAAGAAATTGCTCCCCATCCTTATCGGCCTGAGCCTGACGGGCTTCAGTGCAATGAGCCAGGCAGAAAACCTGTTACAGGTCTACCAGCAGGCACGTCTGGGCAACCCTGATTTACGTAAATCAGCGGCCGATCGTGATGCTGCGTTTGAAAAGATTAACGAAGCACGTAGTCCACTGCTGCCGCAGTTAGGCTTAGGTGCAGATTATACCTACACTAACGGTTTTCGCGATAACAATGGCATCGATTCGAATGCCACCAGCGCCTCTTTACAGCTTACACAAACCCTGTTCGACATGTCCAAATGGCGGGAACTGAGCTTGCAGGAAAAGAGCGCCGGCATTCAGGATGTCACCTATCAGACCGATCAGCAGACGCTGATCCTGAATACCGCGACCGCCTATTTCCAGGTTCTGAGCGCGATTGACGCCCTCTCCTACACCGAAGCGCAGAAACAGGCGGTTTACCGTCAGTTAGATCAAACCACCCAGCGTTTTAACGTGGGCCTGGTCGCCATTACTGACGTGCAGAACGCCCGTTCACAGTACGATACCGTACTGGCTAACGAAGTGACCGCACGTAACAACCTCGACAACGCCCTGGAAGCACTGCGTCAGGTCACCGGTAACTACTATCCTGAGCTGGCCTCTCTGAACGTGGACAGTTTCAAAACGGACAAACCGCAGGCGGTTAACGCCCTGCTGAAAGAAGCGGAAAACCGCAACCTGACCTTGTTGCAGGCACGCCTGAGCCAGGATCTGGCGCGCGAACAGATCCGTCTTGCACAGGATGGTCACCTGCCAACTCTGAGCCTGAGCGCCTCTACCGGCGTATCGGACACCAGCTACAGCGGGTCTAAAACGACCTCTCAGGCCTATGACGACAGCAACGTTGGCCAGAACAAAGTGGGTCTGAGCTTCTCTCTGCCGCTGTACCAGGGCGGGATGGTTAACTCTCAGGTTAAACAGGCGCAGTACAACTTTGTGGGTGCCAGCGAGCAGCTGGAAAGCGCACACCGCAACGTGGTGCAGACCGTGCGTTCTTCCTACAACAACGTAAATGCCTCTATCAGCAGCATCAACGCCTATAAACAGGCCGTCGTCTCTGCCCAGAGCTCACTGGATGCGAACGAAGCGGGTTACTCCGTAGGTACGCGTACCATCGTGGACGTGTTAGACGCAACGACCACGCTGTATAACGCGAAACAGCAGCTCTCCAGCGCACGTTATCAGTATCTGATTAACCAGCTGAACATAAAGCAGGCGCTGGGTACGCTGAACGAGCAGGATCTGCAAATGCTGAACAGCACGCTGGGCAAACCGGTCCCTACGTCGCCTGACAGCGTCGCGCCGGAAAATCCACAGCAGGATGCCGCCGTTGATAATTTAACCCCTAACAGCAGCGCCCCGCTTGCGCAGCCAGCGGCAGCGCGTAGCACCGCACCTGCCAGCAGCGGTACGAATCCGTTCCGTCATTAAGCCTTGCCCGATGGCGCTGAGCTTATCGGGCCTACTTAACCGTAGGCCGGGTAAGCACAGCGCCACCCGGCGCAAAATCACACCTGAACGTAAGCCAACGTAAAGATCCCCCGCATTTCGCCCCTCTTCGCTTCATTTTCAACCACTCATCCTCTATCCTGAGCGTTATTACCACTGGGTCCTGGAAGACAAATATGAAACGGACAAAAACGATGAATCACGCGTCGTTCCGCAAAAGCTGGAACGCACGCCACCTGACACCTGTCGCGCTGGCGGTCACCGCCGTCTTTATGCTGGCAGGCTGTGAGCAAAACGACGAAACGGTTTCGCTGTATCAAAACGCCGACGACTGCGCGAGCGCAACCGGTAAAGCCGCTGAGTGTACGACGGCCTATAACAACGCCCTCAAAGAAGCGGAACGTACCGCGCCGAAATATGCCTCTCGCGAAGACTGTGTAGCCGAATTCGGTGAAGGCCAGTGCCAGCAGGCACCTGCTCAGGCGGGTATGGCACCGGAAAACCAGGCGCAGGCACAGTCCAGCGGCAGCTTCTGGATGCCGCTGATGGCGGGTTATATGATGGGCCGTTTGATGAGCGGCGGTGCGGGCTACCAGCAGCAGCCGCTGTTTAGCTCCAAAAACCCGAACAGCCCGGCCTACGGTAAATACACCGATGCCACCGGCAAGGGTTACGGTGCTGCAACGCCAGGCCGTACGATGACCGTACCGAAAACCGCAATGGCGCCGAAACCAGCCACCACCAGCACCATTACCCGTGGCGGCTTTGGTGAGTCTGTTGCCAAACAAACCACCATGCAGCGTAGTGCGAACGGCTCCTCAACCCGCTCAATGGGCGGCTGATCATGGAACGAGTCAGTATTGTTGAGCGCCCGGACTGGCGCGAAAAAGCCACCGAATACGGTTTCAACTTTCACACCATGTACGGCGAGCCGTACTGGTGTGAAGATGCTTACTATAAGCTCACGCTCGCTCAGGTCGAAAAGCTTGAAGAGGTAACCGCAGAGCTGCACCAGATGTGCCTGAAGGTAGTAGAAAAAGTCATCGACAGCGATGAGCTGATGACCAAATTCCGCATTCCGAAGCACACCTGGAGTTTTGTTCGTCAGTCCTGGAAAACGAACCAGCCTTCGCTCTACTCTCGCCTCGATCTGGCATGGGATGGCGTGGGTGAACCGAAGCTTTTAGAAAACAACGCGGATACACCAACCTCTCTGTACGAAGCCGCGTTCTTCCAGTGGATCTGGCTGGAAGATCAGGCAAATGCCGGAAACTTGCCCGAAGGCAGCGACCAGTTCAACAGCCTTCAGGAAAAGTTGATTGAGCGTTTCGTCGAACTGCGTGAACAGCACGGTTTCAACCTGTTGCACCTCGCCTGCTGCCGCGATACCGAAGAAGATCGCGGTACGGTTCAGTATTTGCAGGACTGCGCAGCCGAAGCGGAAGTGGCGACGGAATTCCTCTATATCGAAGATATCGGTTTAGGTGAAAAAGGTCAGTTTACGGACATGCAGGATCAGGTCATCAGCAACCTGTTCAAGCTCTATCCGTGGGAATACATGCTGCGGGAAATGTTCTCTACCAAACTGGAAGACGCCGGCGTGCGCTGGCTGGAACCGGCCTGGAAGAGCATTATCTCCAATAAAGCCCTGCTGCCGATGCTGTGGGAGATGTTCCCGAATCACCCGAACCTGCTGCCTGCTTACTTTGCTGAAGATGATTTCCCACCGATGGAGAAATACGTCGTTAAGCCAATCTTCTCCCGTGAAGGGGCAAACGTCTCGATTATCGAAAACGGTAAAACGCTGGAAGCGGTTGAAGGGCCGTACGGTGAAGAAGGGATGATCGTCCAGGCGTTTTATCAACTGCCGAAGTTTGGCGACAGCTATACGTTGATCGGCAGTTGGCTTATTAACGATCAGCCTGCCGGGATTGGCATTCGCGAAGATCGCGCGCTGATTACGCAGGATCTGTCGCGTTTCTACCCGCATATTTTCGTCGAGTAAGACTTGCCCGGTGGCGCTACGCTTACCGGGCCTACGCTCAATATGTAGGTCGGGTAAGGCGAAGCCGCCACCCGACATGTTTTTACCCCACCTGCACCGACAGCATACTCAAGCTCCCCATCTCAATACCGTCGACCGGGATTGTAATAACCTCCTGACCATCCCATGCGCCTAATACATACAGCAATGGCAAGAAGTGTTCCGGCGTCGGGTTAGAGAGCGAACCGCCGTCGTGATCCAGATAGTTCACCAAAGGGTGTCGTTCGGCCGGCCCTTGCCAGGTCAGGTTGTCTTTTACATAGTCATTAAAGGCTGTTGCCCAAGGGTACGGCGTATTTTCACCGTGCCAGCGTACCGTACGCAGATTGTGTACCACGTTGCCACTGGCAATCAGCATGATGCCCTCATCACGAAGCGAAGCCAGCTTACGCCCCATCTCCATGTGCCATGCAGCCGGTTTGGTGCTGTCGATACTCAGTTGCACCATCGGAATATCGGCATCCGGATACATTTTGATCAACACCCCCCATGAGCCGTGGTCAAAGCCCCAGGCTTCTTTGTCCAGCGCAACCGGAACAGGGGCAAGCAGATCAACCAGCCGCTGCGCCAGCTCGGGGGAGCCCGGAGCAGGATAATGCGTGTCATACAGCGCCTGCGGAAAGCCGCCAAAATCATGAATCGTTTTTGGCGTTTCCATGGCCGTCACGCCGGTACCCCGGGTAAACCAGTGCGCAGAGACCACCACAATTGCCTTCGGACGCGGTAACGTCTCACCCAGTTGACGCCAGGCGCGGGTATAGACGTTATCTTCCAGGACGTTCATTGGGCTGCCATGGCCTAAAAACAGTGCTGGCATACGAGAAGAAGACATGGTGATATCCTTAGAGGAGGTGGCAATGTGATGGGCCTACATTACGCGCATTCAGGTGAAGATGAACGCAGATAACCGTGAAGATCATCATCAGGAAATTTGAATGTCAGATATCGCTTAAGGAGAATGCATGTCAGTACCGTTGATTTTGACCTTACTCGCGGGCGCCGCAACCTTTATCGGTGCGTTCCTCGGGGTACTCGGGCAAAAACCCTCTAATCGCCTTCTGGCCTTCTCGCTGGGTTTCGCCGCCGGGATCATGCTGCTTATCTCGCTGATGGAGATGCTGCCCGCCGCGCTTCACACCGAAGGTATGTCGCCTGTTCTGGGCTATGGCATGTTTATCATTGGACTGCTGGGTTATTTTGCGCTTGACCGTATTCTTCCTCACGCGCACCCGCAGGATTTAATGCAAAAAAGCGTTACCCCCATCCCGGGCAATATCAAACGCACGGCCATTCTGCTGACGCTGGGTATCAGCCTGCATAACTTTCCGGAAGGTATCGCCACCTATGTCACGGCCAGCAGCAACCTGGAAATGGGTTTTGGTGTGGCGCTGGCCGTGGCTTTGCACAATATTCCTGAAGGACTTGCCGTTGCCGGGCCCGTTTATGCCGCCACGGGTTCAAAACGTACGGCGGTCTTTTGGGCGGGTATCTCCGGGATGGCTGAAATTCTCGGCGGCGTGCTGGCGTGGCTGATCCTCGGTAGCCTCGTCTCCCCGATTGTGATGGCTGCGATTATGGCTGCCGTGGCCGGGATTATGGTCGCGCTCTCTGTCGATGAGCTGATGCCGCTGGCGAAAGAGATCGATCCCAACAATAACCCCAGCTACGGCGTACTGTGTGGAATGTCAGTGATGGGGATGAGTCTGGTACTGCTGCAAACGGCCGGTATTGGCTAAGAATTTATGCCTCCGTTTTATACGGAGGCTATATATTATTCAAAAAAACAATCCTATATATTTCACCTATAATAACCTGAAAAATATAGACCTGTTAAAATCCCGAAAAACCACGCCTCTTAAGATAGCCTGCAAATATTAATTAAAACCATCTAAAAATATATTTAAGTCATGTTAATCGCGTCTCCCCACCCCAATTCGTATACTTCGCGAGTATTCTGAAATTAATATTCACATTATGAATCACTCTGAAAAAGGATATTTTCATGTATATGGGTAAAAAACTACTGTTAGCGACGGCTATGGCAGTCATTGTATCGGGTGCTGCTTTTGCAGATGATCAAGGCTCAGGAAAAATCACATTCAAAGGTATTGTTATTGACGCACCGTGCAGTATCGCACCAGACAGCGTTGATAAAGAAGTCGATCTGGGTGAAGTGACCACGGCTGTTATCAACGCCAACAAAAAATCTACCCCGGTACCGGTCGATATCAATCTGGAAAACTGCCAGCTTGACGATCCGGCAGACGAGACCGACACGCCAATTACCAAAGTGGATGTGACCTTTACCAGCGCAGCGACAGACGCGGCGGATACCAGCCTGATGAGCAACACCTATGCAAGCGGTGCGCAGAACGTGGGGGTGCGTCTGCTGGATAACGCGGAGTCTGCTATCACGCTGGGAGAGGCCAACGAGGTTGAGTTGCTGGCGGGTTCAACCACCCAGACGCTGCATTTCAAAGCGGTTATGGAAGTCCCTACAGGTAAAACTGCGACGGCAGGCCAGGTTGAAGCCACGGCTAACTACGTCCTGATGTACAAATAATTCTGTTACGTCACGGCACCAGCCGACTGGTAATTCATACCGGTCGGCACTCTCTATTTACTCGAGTAACAGGATGATGACATACAAATTACAATGGATAATCATCATTGCGTCCCTGTTAATGACGAAAGTTGCCTCTGCCACCGAGTTTAATATAAACGCCATCGATAAAGATCAGCGCGGCAGCGTCGATTTATCACTGTTTAAAGATCAAATATCGGTTACGCCGGGAAGCTATTTCGTTACGGTTGCCGTCAATGATATTCCGCTGGCAAATGGCTGGCAGCTTCGCTGGCGAGAAATAAATAATGCCGTTCAGGTCTGTATTCCCCCCGAGCTGGTCGATACCTTTGCGTTGCAGGATGACGTTCGCCACGCTTTGCCTGAGAAAGAGGGATGCGTTGATTTCTCCGCCAGACCCGACATCCGATTTACTTTTGAGCAAGGCAGCCAGACCCTGAAAGTGACCATCCCCCAGGCGTGGCTGCAATACCGTGCGGTTGACTGGATGCCGCCATCCACCTGGGACATCGGCGTGCCGGGCGTACTGCTGGATTACAATCTTTTTGCCAGCCATTATCAGCCCAATAGCGGCAGCAACAATGACAACGCCAATACCTATGGCACCGCCGGTGCGAACATGGGCGCGTGGCGGCTACGCAGCGATTACCAGTACACGCAAAGCCATACTGACGCAGGCTCGGAGCATAATGGACGTTTTTCACGCGTGTATATGTTCCGCCCTCTGCCCTCGATCGGTGCGAAACTGACGTTGGGTGAAACGGATTTCCAGTCCGCAATTTTTGACGCCTTTACCTACACCGGCGCATCGCTAATCAGCGATGAACGTATGCTGCCATGGTCGCTGCGCGGCTATGCCCCGCAGATTACCGGGATAGCGCAAACCAACGCCACGGTAACCGTAAGCCTTGCCGATCGCGTGATTTACCAGAGTAAAGTGCCGCCAGGCCCTTTTGTTATTCAGGATCTTAACCAGTCGGTTCAGGGCACGCTGGACGTCAAAGTCACGGAAGAGGATGGACGCGTCAGCACCTTCCAGGTCTCGGCCGAATCCGTACCATTTTTAACGCGCAAGGGTCAGGTGCGCTACAAGCTCGCGGCGGGTAAAGCGCGCCAGGGCGCCTCCCATGACGTTGAAGATAACGCCTTCATGAGCGGCGAATTTTCCTGGGGCATGCTGTCGCACACCTCCCTGTATGGCGGTACGCTGGCCGATGGCGACCGCTATCTTTCCCTCGCTGCCGGGATCGGCCAGAATATGGCCTGGCTGGGGGCGCTCTCTTTTGACGTCACGCAGGCCACCAGCCAGCTGCCACACCAGCGCAGCCAGACGGGTTACAGCTATCGCATTAACTACAGCAAGCGTTTCGATACCACCGGCAGTCAGCTTACGCTCGCCAGCTACCGCTACTCAGATCCACAGTTTTTGAGCTACGCCCGCTACCTTGATTATGACGACGGTGACCGCCAGTCGGAAAAACAAACCCTGAGCGTGACGGCAAGCCAGTACATTTCGGCGTTATCCCTGAACCTGTACGTCAATATGCTGCGTCAGACATGGTGGAATGATTCACCCTCCACGACCGGCAGTATCACGGCGGGCTACAACTTTGATATGGGCCGCTGGAAGAACCTTGGCGTAACCCTGTCCTGGAGTAAAACGCATTACGATGAGAAAGACGAAAGTGACGATACTCAGTTCTATCTCTCGCTCAGCGTACCGCTCGATCCCGATCATCGACTTAACTATGACCTGCGTAACCGCGACACGCTGAGCCATAACGTGTCGTGGTACGACACGTCGGATCGCAATAACACCTGGGGCGTTTCCGCGGGCGCGGAGAGCGGGAAGCCAGACTCCGGGGCGCAGTTCAGCGGGAATTATCAGCATTATTCTGCGTACGGCGATCTTAATCTCTCCGGCAGCTATAAAGCTGACGAATATAACTCCCTCAGCGCAAGCTGGAGCGGTTCCTTCACCTCAACGGTGAAAGGCGCCGCGCTGCACCGGCGCAGCTACGGTAATGAACCCCGCGTAATGGTCAGCACCGACGGGGTAGGCAATATCCCGCTGAACATGTCGCGAGATGAGACCAACCGTTTTGGCATCGGCGTTTTACCGTCATTCTCCAGCTATTCCCCCTCCAGCGTGCAGATCAATATGAACAACCTTCCGGATGGCGTGGACGTGGACAACCGCGTCGTGACCTCAACCTGGACTGAGGGGGCCATTGGTTTTCGTCAGATTGCCACGCGTGCAGGTCGGGACGTGGCAGGTGTTCTGCGGATGTCATCAGGAACGCCACCGCTCGGGGCGATTGTTCGCCTGGAAGCAAACGATTTGCAGGTTGGGATGGTGGCCGATGAAGGCCACGTCTGGCTCGGCGCCGTTGAGCCAGAACAGCAGTTTCGCGTGACATGGGGCGACAACCAACAGTGTCGCTTCTCGTTACCTTCTCACTTAGAAATCAGTATGCAGTTGATACTGCCGTGTCAGTAAGAAATCATCATGAAATTAACGCCGATTAAAAGCCTGTGCCTGATGCTAATCAGCACAGCATTTACCACCCATGCGGCCATTAATCTGGACCGCACGCGCATTGTTTTTCCAGAAAGCGACAAGGCCAGCAGCCTGAAAGTGGACAACCAGAGCAAGGCGCTGCCTTATCTGGCGCTCTCCTGGATTGAAGATGAAAAGGGGCATAAAGAAGATGCGCACTTTATGGCGCTTCCCCCCATTCAACGTATCGAAGCGGGCGCCTCGTCGCAGGTAAGAATTGTTAAACAAGCCGCCACCCGCCAGTTGCCAAAAGACAGGGAATCGCTGTTTTATTTCAACCTGCGTGAAGTACCGCCAAAAAGCATCAGCGCCAGCGAGGAGCGCAGCGTGATGCAGGTTGCCATGCAGAGCCGAATCAAGCTGTTCTGGCGTCCGGAAGCGATTAGCAAAAAATCCGGCGAACTGGCTGAAATGCGCATGGAAATTACCGCCAGCGCGAAAGGACTCACGGTCCACAACCCTACGCCGTACTACATCACGCTGGCGTGGCTGAGCAAAAATGCCAAAACCATGCTGCCGGGTTTTGACAGTCTGATGATTGCGCCTTTCGCCACGGCAACCGCCTCTACCGGTGATTACCACGGTAGTTATTACAGCATCGGCTATATCGACGATTACGGCGCCCTAAAAAAAGTCGACGTGCAGTGCACCGGAACGGCGCTATGTAAACCTACCGAACGGAAAATCGATAAAGATGCAAAAGCTCGCTAGTTTCCTGTTTACACTGCTGCTTTCAGCGCTGCCTTTGAAAGATGCGCTGGCGCTTAACTGCTATCTGGGTGGATCTGGCGGCCCCGTCGAGGAGACAAAAACGATCACCCCTTTTGCGATACCCAGCAACGCTCAGGTTGGTCAAAAAATATGGGAGTCTGATGACATTAAAATTCCGGTGACGTGTGATAACAACGTCACGAGCAATTTTGAGCCGGAAGATGTCTTTGCATGGGTGAACCCTTATCCTGCCGCAACCGATCCCTATTATGAACTGGGCGTCACCTATGAAGGCATAGATTACGATGCCACGGGCCAGCCCAACGGCGTGGATACCCGCCAGTGCCTGGACAACGATAACATCACCATTTACACCGCGGATCAAATCCGCCAGATGGGTTGGGAGAATCGCATCTGCTCCGGCAATCCGGATGATATCCATATTTCACGCACGTTCGTCGCCCGATTACGACTTTTCGTGCGAATTAAGGCTATGCCGCCACATGGTTATTTCAGTTCGCTCAGCGATTACATCGTTGTGCAGTTTGACGGTAAGGGTGGCGTTAATCAGATGGCCGACGCGAAGAACCTCAAGTATCACATCAACGGACTGCAAAACATTACGGTGCTTGATTGTGGAGCGACGTTTAGCATTTTCCCTGAAAATCAGGAGATCGACTTCGGCGCCTTCAGCGCGCGCGACATTGTGAATCAGCAGACGCGTATGCGCACGTTTTCAATACGAACCACCAAAGTGCAGGATGCCCAGTGCTCGGACGGATTTAAGATGGACTCGTCGTTTTACACAACCGAAACGCTTAGCGCAGACGACACCGCGGTACTGATAGGGAATGGGTTAAAGCTGCGTATTCTTAACGGAACGGAGCCTTACACCTTCAACCAGTACAAGGAGTACGCCGATTTTACGGGCGATACGATGAATGTTGAGCAAAACTACACGGCTGAACTTTCACGGGAAGAAGGGAAAGCGATTCAGTCCGGGCCGTTTGAAACCGTGGTACTGTTCAAAATTAACTACCACTAGAAACAAAAAAGCCGGGTTTCCCCGGCTTTTTCACATCAGCATGTTTAGCTGGCTTTGCGCTCGTGCGCCCGGCGGTACTCAACCAGATCTTCAATCGTCACCACTGGCATATTGTGCAGTCGCGCAAAGGTGATGCACTCCGGCGCGCGCGCCATGGTGCCATCATCGTTGGTCAGTTCGCACAGCACGCCTGCGGGTTTGAAGCCAGCCAGCGTCACCAGATCGATGGTCGCTTCGGTATGACCACCACGGGTCAGCACGCCGCCCGGCTGCGCGCGCAGCGGGAAGACGTGACCAGGGCGGTGCAGATCGGATGGTTTCGCACCATCAGCAATCGCTGCACGCACGGTAGTCAGGCGGTCAGCCGCCGACACACCGGTGGTTACGCCATGCGCTGCTTCAATGGTCACGGTGAAGCCGGTACCAAAGGCGCTGGTGTTGTTTTCAACCATCATCGGCAGATCAAGCTGCTTGCGACGGTCTTCGGTGATGCACAGGCATACGATGCCGCTACCGTGACGGATGGTCAGCGCCATCTGCTCAACGGTCATGTTCTCGGCGGCAAAAATCATGTCGCCTTCGTTTTCACGGTTTTCATCGTCAAGCACCATCACACCGCGGCCTTCGCGCAGTGCATCCAGTGCATGTTCAACACGTTGAGTTGAAGTGCCAAAAGAGGAAAGTAGCGTCTGATTCATGGTAAAAAAACCTCATTAACTTTATGGTTACCAGAATCAGGGCAGTCTTAGGAGCGCCGTACTAGCGGCAAAAAAATAACGTGAGCGGGCCATGCCCGACTGGATCGTTACTCTCTCCCATCCGGACTCTAACCGTCGGCCCCGGAATTACACCGGATCTGCTGACCTTTGAGAATTCACCCAAAGCGCTCGCGGGCTTTCAGCGTTAAGCTGATTTACCGCCGGTGGGGAATTTCGCCCCGCCCTGAGAATAAGCGAGATAACTATAACGCTATTGATTACCCTGGGCAATGCATAAGCTTCAAACAATTTTGTTTAACCCACGGCATGACGCGCTACAATAGGCACTAACACCTTTTCATCAAGGGAAACGACAATGATTGACCCAAAGAAAATTGAGCAGATCGCGCGTCAGGTTCATGAGTCCATGCCGAAAGGTATTCGTGAGTTTGGTGATGACGTTGAGAAGAAAATCCGCCAGACGTTGCAGGCACAGTTGGTTCGCCTTGATTTAGTCAGCCGCGAAGAGTTTGATGTGCAGACTCAGGTGCTGCTGCGCACCCGCGAGAAGCTGGCGCTGCTGGAGCAACGTCTGAGCGAGCTGGAGAGCCGCAATGCGCCGGAAGAAGTGAAGCCAGCGCCAGCTATTCCACCGGTGGATGACCAGGCATAAGTGCGGCCTGCTGTGCCCGGTGGCGGCTACATGAACGCGTAGGTCGGGTAAGGCGCAGCCGCCACCCGACATAAAAAAACGGGCCTGTTGGCCCGTTTTTTACTGACTGTCTTTCTGGATCTTCTTAATGATGTTGGTGGTTGAACACCCGTCCTCAAAGTTGAGCACCATCACTTCACCGCCATTCGCCCAGACCTCTTCGCTACCTGCGATTTGCTCTGGTTTGTAATCACCGCCCTTCACCAGCAGGTCAGGCAGAATTCCGGCAATCAGGCGCTGCGGGGTGTCTTCTTCAAATGAGACCACCCAGTCCACCGCTTCCAGCGCGCCGAGCACTATCATGCGCTGCTCCAGCGGGTTCACCGGACGTGTTTCACCCTTCAGACGTTTGGTTGAGGCATCGCTGTTGACCGCCACAATCAGGCGATCGCCCAGCTTACGCGCATTCGCCAGATACGAGACATGACCCGCATGCAGGATGTCGAACACACCGTTAGTCATCACTACTTTTTCACCGCGTTTGCGCGCGGCAGCAACGGCCACTTTCAGCTCGTCTTCGGTCATGACGCCAAAGCCGGTATCCGCACGCCCACGCACCGCGTTTTCCAGCTCGATTGGCGAAACGGTGGAGGTCCCGAGTTTACCAACGACCACGCCCGCCGCGGCGTTCGCGAAGTAGCACGCTTCTTCCAGGGAGTTACCCGCCGCCAGCGTCGCCGCCAGCACGCCAATCACCGTATCACCGGCACCGGTCACGTCGTACACTTCCTGCGCCTGGGTTGGCATATGCAGCGGCGCCTTGCCCGGTTGCAGCAGCGTCATGCCCTGCTCGGAACGGGTCACCAGCAGCGCAGACAGCTCGAAATCAGCGATGATTTTCATGCCGCGCTCAACCAGCTCTTCTTCAGTTTTGCACTTGCCCGCCACCGCTTCGAACTCAGAGAGGTTTGGCGTCAGCAGGGTTGCGCCGCGATAGCGCTCGAAATCGGTGCCTTTCGGATCGATCAGCACCGGTACGCTGGCTTTACGCGCCAGCTGGATCATGGTCTGCACGCTCGCCAGCGCGCCTTTGGCATAATCAGACAGCACCAGCGCGCCGATATTGCCCAGCGCCTGGCTAATACGCTCGTGCAGAGGCTCAGGATCAACGCCTTCGAATCCTTCTTCGAAATCGAGGCGGATCAGCTGCTGGTTACGCGACAGCACGCGCAGCTTGGTGATGGTCGGGTGTGTCGGAACAGAAACGAAGTCGCACTTCACGTTCACGTCCGCCAGCGACTGACTCAGGGCACGCGCCGCATCGTCAATGCCGGTCAGGCCCACCAGACGCGAATGCGCGCCCAGCGAGGCTATGTTCATCGCCACGTTTGCCGCGCCGCCTGGACGCTCTTCAATGGTGTCGACCTTAACTACCGGCACCGGCGCTTCCGGAGAGATACGGCTGGTCGGCCCATACCAGTAGCGATCCAGCATCACATCACCGACAACCATAACTCCAGCACGTTCAAACTCTGGCAGTGTTACTTTCATTCCTGACTCCAGAAAGATTCACAATTTGCGCGCGATAATATCACACTTGTTTTGTTACGCACGGTTCCACCAGCCACTTCTGCCAGCTTGTGGTCACCTGCGCGCGTTCATCGGCGAAACAGTCCAGCGCCACATGGCCCGGCTGTTCCTGTAAGGCCAGATGGTGCAACTCATCACGCAGCGTGGTGTAGGCGCGGGTTAATGCCTGCGCCTCCTGCTCATCCATAATGTCGTTCTGCGCCAGCAGTTCCAGTATGCGCACGTTATCCGACCAGCGGGTCAGCTTCGGCTTATCGTGCGCGTGCAGCAGCACCAGGTACTGAGTGATAAACTCGATATCGGTAATGCCGCCTTCATCGGCTTTAATATCAAAGCGATCGCGATGTTTGTTGCCAAGGTGCGCGCGCATCTTCTCCCGCATTTCCCGCACTTCGGTTTGCAGCGTACTGCCCTCGCGCGGGGTCGTCATGACCGCCTTGCGGATCGCATCGAACTGCGTTTTGAGCTGCGGATCGCCGTATACCACGCGGGCGCGCACCAGCGCCTGATGCTCCCACGTCCAGGCTTCGTTCTTCTGATAGTCGGCGAAAGCCTCCGTCGAGGTGACCAGCATGCCTGCCGCGCCGGACGGGCGCAGACGCGCATCCACTTCATACAGAATGCCGGATGAGGTGCGGGTGCTGAACAGGTGCATAATGCGCTGGGCCAGACGCAGGTAGAACTGCCGCCCGTCAATCTCACGTTCGCCGTCGGTCATGACGTCTGCCGGACAGTCGTGGAGGAAAATCAGATCCAGATCGGAGCTGTAGCCCAGCTCCCAGCCGCCCAGCTTGCCGTAACCCACCACCGCAAAACCGCGGCCTTCGCGCTCTGCAAGGTGTTTCGGCTGCCCGTAGCGGGCCACCATCTGCACCCACGCCTGATGGACAACCGCGTCGATGATCGCTTCCGCCAGCCAGGTTAAGTGATCGCTCACTTTCATTACCGGCAGGGTGCCGGCGATATCTGCCGCCGCCACGCGCAGCATCTGCGCCTGCTTAAACTGACGCAGCGCCTCAAGCTGTTGCTCTTCGTCCTCTTCCGGTACGCGCAGCAGATACTGACGCAGCTCGTCGCGGTAGGCGTCCGTCGCCGTCGGCTGATACAGCGTATTCGGGTCGAGCAGTTCGTCCAGCAGCAGCGGATAACGCGCCAGCTTGTTCGCCACCATCGGCGAGGCGGCGCAGAGAGAAATCAGGTGCTTCAGCGCGCCGGGAAACTCGCTTAACAGTTCAAGGTAAGTGGTACGCGTGACGATCCCGCTCAGCAGCGGCATCATGCGCGACAGCGGCACCGGCGCATCCTCGCGGGAGCATACATCGCTCAGCAGATGCGGCATCAGATGATCCAGCACCTGACGACCGCGTGGGCCAATGGCGCGTTTGTTCAGTTCGAAGCGGAAATCGGCAATCAGCGCCACCACGCGATGGCGGGCATCGTCGCTTAAGTGCGCCAGCACCGGCGTGGTGTCATCTTCCTGGAGCGCGTCCTGCCACAGCTCGCGCCAGTGCTCGGAGAGCGCATCGTCCTGCGATTCGCTTTCGTCGTCGCCGATCAGATCGTTAAAGATGCGGCGCACGCCCGCCATATGCGCTTCCAGCCGTTGCGCCAGCGCCGCCCAGTCATCCACCCGCATCCCCCAGGCCAGACGCGCCCGGTTCAGCTCGTCGCCCGGTAACGTCTGGGTCTGTTCGTCGTTGATACTTTGCAGCAAATTTTCCAGACGACGCAGGAAGAGATAAGAGTCACGCAGCGTTTGCGCATCGCCTTCCGGCAGCAGATGCAGCTGCTCGATAGCGCTCAGCGTCGGCAGCAGCGAGCGGGATTGCAGAGAAGGTTCACGCCCACCGCGTATCAGCTGAAAGACCTGGACGATAAATTCGATCTCACGAATACCGCCCGCGCCGAGCTTGATATTGTCCTTCAGACCACGGCGACGCACCTCGCGGGCAATCATCCCTTTCATATTTCGCAGGGACTGGATCACGCTGAAGTCGATGTAGCGGCGGAACACAAACGGGCGCAGCATGGCGCGCAGCTCGTTGGCCCAGGCATCGTCGCTGTCACCCATGATCCGCGCTTTGACCATCGCGTAACGCTCCCAGTCGCGACCCTGCTCCTGGTAATAATCTTCCAGCGCGGCAAAGCTCAGCACCAGCGGACCGCTGTCGCCAAACGGACGCAAACGCATATCCACGCGGTAGACAAAACCATCCTGGGTGGGCTGATCCAGTGCCTTAATCAGCCGCTGCCCCAGGCGAGTAAAGAACTGGGCGTTGTCCAGCTCGCGACGACCGCCGCGCGTGGAGCCGTTCTCCGGCCAGGCAAAAATCAGATCGATGTCTGAGGAGAAATTAAGCTCGCAGCCGCCCAGCTTGCCCATCCCCAGAATCAACAGCGGTTGCGGAACCCCTTCGTCGTTGCACGGCGTGCCCCACTCTTTACAGCAGGCGGCGTAGAGCCAGTCCCGCGCGGCGACAATCAGCGTCTGCGCCAGTTCGCTCAACTGCTGCAAGGTGCTCTCTTCGCTCACCAGCTCCAGCGCCTGCGCCCAGGCAATGCGTACCATCACCCGGCGGCGGAACTGACGCAGAACGCGCATCAGCGTGGCTTCATCTGCCACCTCTGCCAGCGCGGTTTGCAGCCAGCCAGCATAATGCCGCCACTCGTCAGCCTGCGGCGGCGCGCTTTCCAGCTCTGCCAGCCAGTCCGGGTTGGCGCTGACGCTCTCCTGCACAAAATCACTGAACGTGAGCACGCTTTTCGCCTGCTCGCTTAACGATGACGCGGGTAACGACTCAGGCAGGCGTTCGCAAACGGTCTGCCAGTGCTGCTGTAACTGCGAAGAAAGCGGCATATCAGAGTTTCCTTGCCAGAATTAACGTTTTCCGCTGTGCAGCCAGTACGGATCCTGCGAAATGGCCTCGTTGCGGAAATGCTCGATTTCGATCTGCTGACGGGTCTCGATGGCATGCTTCAGCCCCTGCCAGTTCTCCAGCCAGGCCTGCGCCTTAACGCCCTCATACGCACCTGACAGCAGCAACATGCTGTCGATGTTACGCGCCAGGCGGGGAAGCTGATCGCCATACTGGTCGCCCAGCGGATGCGCAAAGGTGGTTCTCAGCTCGGCCGCGTGACGGGAGAGGTGGATATCCGCAAAACGTTTGAAGTTTTCCGCAATTTTGGTCTGCCCTTTCGCATCGAGGAACGTGCGCCAGCCGCGCGTCACCAGAAACTCGGTCAGCGCCAGTTTCGCGCCGGCGTTTTGCGGGCTGTAGATCGCCGTTTGTGCCGACACGTCGGAAAGCATCAGCGTTTCGGTTTGAGTGAGCAAATCACGTAAGTGAGTGCTGGCTTTACGCGGTACAATGCCGCCAAAGAGCGTCAGGGTATGACGCACCAGCCCCATAGCGGCCAGCACCTGTTTTTTGGCATTTTTCACGTTACGCGCCCACAGCTCCTCGTGGTACTGCCACTGAGAGAGCGCCAGCTCCAGCGCCGCTTCCATGCCCTGCTCAACGGAGGCTTTCGGCACAACGCGCAGAATCGGGGTTTCTCGCAGCACGCGCGGCGCATTCCCGGCGGCCAGGTGATAGCCGCGTGCCGCTTTACTCAGGCTGCCCTGACGCAGGCCAGGCTGGTTCACCAGCTTGTGCGCCAGCTTCAGCACGTCGCTCGCCTCGCCTTCCAGCAGTTCGAGTTCCAATTCGCAGATCGGCTCCTGCTCTTCACCCGCCTTAATTTCACCCCGATCGAACGCGATCTCAATGCGGCTCTTGCCTTCCGACACCAGCCATTTTTCGCGCCAGAAATCGGTGCTGAACAGCGGTTGCGCCTCTGCCGACAGCGTTGCGGGCAGCGTCCCTTCCGGCCACACTTCCGCCGGAAAACGATCCAGCTCAAGTTCTGGCTTACTGATGTCGATATTGTATTCCGGACGCTGGTGCAAACCGCCCACCACGCGACCGGCGATTTTCATCGTCATCTCGTAGCGCCCGTTCGCACCCCGGATGCGCAGGCCCATATCGTGGTTGCGCAGCCAGTTGTCCGGCGTTTCGTAATAGATGTTGAGCAGCTGTACGGGTTCATGGTGCTCGCCGGACAGCGTGTTCAGATGCTGGCGGAGCGCGTCAGCGCTGTCTTTTTCGACGATAAACTTTAATTCGATCTCTTGTGCCATAGCCTTGTACTTTTGCGTGCGTCACAGACGCGTCGATGAAGGCGAACTTCCTCGCCATTTGTTTGTCAGTACATAGTATTTTGCGCCAAATTGCCACGCAATGAGCAATTTGACGGGCGTAAAAGTTTAAAGCGGTGGAAATCATGACACAGATGATTCCGATTGATGATGAATCCTTTGCGTAGCGACACTGATACCACTACTATCGTTCCACTTTTTATGAAAATAACGACTGATATGCTTAAATTACGCCTGATTGGACTTACTTTACTCGCTTTTAGCGCCGCAACCGCGGTCCACGCTGAAGAGAAACGTTACGTTTCTGATGAACTGAATACCTGGGTACGCAGCGGCCCTGGAGACAATTATCGCCTCGTGGGTACGGTAAATGCCGGCGAGGAAGTGACTCTGCTGCAAACCAATGCAGACACCAATTACGGTCAGGTTCGTGACAGCTCTGGCCGCACCTCATGGATCCCGCTGAAAGAGCTGAGCACGGTGCCAAGCCTGCGCACCCGCGTGCCGGACCTGGAAAATCAGGTGAAAACCCTGACCGATAAGCTGAACAACATTGACGGCACCTGGAACCAGCGCACCGCAGAGATGCAGCAGAAAGTGGCGCAAAGCGACAGCGTGATCGCCGGTCTGAAAGATGAAAATCAGAAGCTGAAAAATGAGCTCATCGTCGCGCAGAAGAAAGTGAACGCCGCGAATCTACAGCTGGATGACAAACAACGCACCATCATCATGCAGTGGTTTATGTATGGCGGCGGGGTGCTTGGCGTCGGTCTGGTGCTGGGTCTGGTGCTTCCTCACCTTATCCCGAGCCGTAAACGTAAAGACCGCTGGATGAACTAACTCGTCTTCTCTGCCACACTTACGTATCATCTTGCGAAAAGAGAAAACGGGAGTGTTGGCGTGAAGAGTTATCTGGTCGGTGGTGCGGTACGTGATGCGTTATTAGGTCTGCCGGTCAAAGATAAAGACTGGGTCGTGGTCGGTGCCACGCCCGAAGCGATGATTGACGCGGGCTACCAGCAGGTAGGCCGCGATTTTCCTGTGTTCCTCCATCCGAAAAGCCGGGAAGAGTACGCCCTGGCGCGTACCGAACGGAAATCCGGTTCCGGTTATACCGGCTTCACCTGCTATGCCGCGCCGGATGTGACGCTGGAGCAGGACTTACTGCGCCGCGATCTCACCATTAATGCCCTGGCGCAGGACGAAAAAGGCCATATTATCGACGTCTACGGCGGCCAGAACGATCTGCGCGACCGTCTTTTACGCCATATTTCCCCCGCCTTTTCTGAAGATCCGTTACGCGTACTGCGCGTGGCGCGTTTTGCCGCCCGTTATGCCCATCTCAGCTTCCGCATCGCCGACGAGACGATGGCGCTGATGACGGCCATGACCGACGCGGGCGAGCTGGAACATCTGACGCCAGAACGCGTCTGGAAAGAGACCGAAAACGCCCTGACTACCCGCAATCCACAGGTCTTTTTCCAGGTACTGCGCGACTGCGGGGCGCTGAAAGTGCTATTCCCGGAAATAGATGCGCTGTTTGGCGTGCCCGCCCCGGCGAAATGGCACCCGGAAATTGATACCGGCATTCACACCCTGATGACGCTGAGCATGGCCGCCATGCTCAGCCCGGAGGTGGACGTGCGCTTTTCCACCCTCTGCCATGACCTCGGCAAAGGGTTAACGCCAAAGGAGTTGTGGCCACGCCACCACGGGCACGGTCCGGCTGGCGTGAAGCTGGTTGAAGGGCTTTGCCAGCGCCTGCGCGTGCCGAATGACATTCGCGATCTGGCAAAACTGGTGGCCGAGTTTCACGACCTGATCCACACCTTCCCGATCCTGAAACCCGCCACCATCGTCAGGCTGTTTGATAACATCGACGCCTGGCGCAAACCGCAGCGCGTGGAGCAAATTGCGCTGACCAGCGAAGCCGACGTGCGCGGCCGCACCGGGTTTGAAGCGTCCGATTATCCACAAGGTCGTTTGCTGCGTGAGGCGTGGGACGTGGCGAAAGCGGTGCCAACAAAAGAGGTGGTGGAGGCAGGATTTAAAGGCCCGGCGATCCGCGAAGAGCTGACGAAGCGGCGGATTGATGCGGTTGCAGCGTGGAAGGAAAAACGTTGCCCTCAGCCGAAAGACTGAGGGCGGTCGGTCATCAGAAGAAGACCACGTACACGGCAGCCGCGACGATAAAGCGGTAGATCGCGAACGGAATAAACGAAATACGCTTAATCAGTTGCAGGAAGGTTTTGATGGCGATCAGCGCCACGATAAAGGCGGTGATAAAGCCCACGGCGAACATCGGAATGTCGCCCACGGTCAGGAAGCCGATGCTTTTGTAGAGATCCAGCGCGGTGGCGCCCATCATCATCGGCACCGCCAGCAGGAACGAGAACTCAGACGCCGCGTAACGGCTCACGCCCATCAGCATCCCGCCGGAAATGGTTGCCCCTGAACGGGAGAAGCCCGGCCACAGCGCCAGACACTGGAAGCAGCCAATCATAAACGCCTGGCGATACGTCATATCGTCCAGACCTTCCGCACGCGGGGTTTTTGGCTTCAGCACTTCGGCGGCAATCAGCAGGAAGCCGCCGACAACCAGCGCGTACATCACGTTAATCGGGTTGAAGAGCGATTTAATGGTGTCGTGGAACACCAGCCCCAGCACCACCGCCGGGATCATCCCGAGCAGAATATGAATCAGCGTCAGGCGCCCTTTGCCCTCTCCTTCACGCTGCGGCAAACGCCCGAAGTGGATACCGATCAGACCAAACAGACGTCGCCAGAACATCACGACCACCGCCAGGATAGAGCCCAGCTGAATAACCACCTCAAACGTCTTTGCGGTATCGCCTTCAAAGCCCAGGAGATGGCCAACGATAATCATATGGCCCGTACTGGACACCGGCAAAAACTCCGTCAATCCTTCGACCACACCCAGTATTGCCGCCACCAGCAGCGAGTGCATATCGCTCATCTATAAACCCCTAAAAAGATATAAAAAAACGGTGTCCCACGCGGACAACCGTGAAAGATACAGCTTTAAGACCGATATAACCTAAAATGGTTTAGCTATTATGACGTTAAATCTTTCCTTTCAGATTTGTGCCACGCTCGATGATCACGCCTACATTGGCGGCGCGCGCCACCGCTCCCGGCTTGCTTAGCTTAATGCGCACCCATGGGGAGTTAAATCTGCTCAGCAGCAGGTCTGCTACCTCTTCCGCCACGCGTTCTACCAGCGCAAAACGTTGCCCTTCCACATGGGCGATGACCGTTTCACTGATGTCGGCGTAGCTCAGACAGTCATTCACATCATCGCTTTTTGCTGACTTGCGGTTGTCCCAGCCCATTTCGATATCGAACACCAGTTTCTGCTCGATGGTCTGTTCCCAGTCGTAAACACCAATTGTGGTGATTACCGAAAGTTGCTCTATAAATACAATATCCATCACGACCTGCCTGCTTTTTGGCTAAACCGGATACCACTTCCGGCGAATTATGCGTATTATCCACAGATGCTGAGAATACAGATACATTTTCAAAACGGAACAGCGTTATGAGTGCAATCGCGCCTGGAATGATTATCCTCGCCTACCTTTGCGGCTCAATCTCCAGCGCCATTCTGGTCTGCCGCATCGCCGGGTTGCCTGACCCGCGTGAAAGTGGTTCCGGGAATCCGGGGGCGACCAATGTACTACGAATTGGCGGCAAGGGAGCAGCCGTAGCGGTTTTGATTTTTGATGTTCTGAAAGGAATGCTTCCCGTCTGGGGCGCGTATGCGCTCGGCGTCACACCCTTCTGGCTGGGGCTGATTGCCATCGCCGCCTGCGTCGGCCACATCTGGCCTGTTTTCTTTGGTTTTAAAGGCGGTAAAGGCGTGGCCACCGCGTTTGGCGCGATTGCGCCGATCGGCTGGGATCTCACCGGCGTGATGGCGGGCACCTGGCTGCTGACCATCCTGCTGAGCGGTTATTCGTCGCTGGGCGCCATCGTCAGCGCGCTGATCGCCCCGTTCTATGTCTGGTGGTTTAAACCGCAGTTTACCTTCCCGGTGTCGATGCTCTCGTGTCTGATCCTGTTGCGCCACCACGACAACATTCAGCGCCTGTGGCGTCGTCAGGAAACGAAGATCTGGACGAAGCTCAGGCGTAAAAAGAAAGACGCTCAGTAAACCGTTCGTTATGCCTTATAACCAAATGTGATTTTTGTCACCTTCTGCCTGTGGTAACTGTTAGAGACACAACACAACCACACAAAAAAGAAAATGGCAGAAATCACAGATTCAACTCCCCTTCCAGCGGCAGGAAATACCCCGGATGGCGACATCAGGTGGGTACGCAGCGCATCGGACGTTTCACGTCTCGTTAATGACGGCTCTCAGGGCCGGGCCAATGCCCGCATCGTGGTCGGTATCGCGCTCGGGGGAATTTTCCTCGATGCCTACGATCTCGGCGCGCTGGCATTCGGCATCAAAGACATCACCCGCGAATTTAACCTGACGCCCGCCGGTACCGGCATGGTGGCTTCAGCCATTACGTTTGGTGCGATTGTCGGGGCGCTGCTCGGCGGCTATCTTACGGATAAAATCGGGCGCTACCGCGTCTTTATGGCCGACATGGTGTTCTTCGTGGTGGCCGCCATCGCCTGTGCGCTGGCCCCGAACGAATATGTGCTGGCGGGCGCGCGCTTTGTGATGGGTCTTGGCGTGGGGATCGACCTTCCCGTGGCGATGGCATTTCTCAGCGAGTTCGCCAGGCTGAAAGGCCCGGGGAATAAAGCCTCCAGCGTCGCAATGTGGTGCCCCACCTGGTATGCGGCCATCAGCATCTCTTATCTTCTGGTGCTCTTCTTTTACGCCGTGCTGCCGGAAAGCCACAGCGACTGGCTCTGGCGCCTGATCCTTGGCTTTGGCGCGGTGCCCGCGCTGGTGATTATCGCCATCCGCAGCCGCTATATGAGCGAATCCCCGGTCTGGGCGGCGAATCAGGGCAATCTGAAGGAGGCGGCGTCCATCCTGCGGCAGTCTTACAACATTAATGCCCACGTACCGCAGGATGCGCTCGACCAGCCCGCGCCTGTCGTGAACAAGGCAAAATGGTCGAACTACCTGAACCTGTTCCGCGGTATCTATCTGCGGCGTACCACGCTCGCCACGCTGCTGTCAGTGGTCTCCTCGTTCGCCTATAACGCCGTAGCCTTTGGCCTGCCGGTGATCATCTCCAGCTTCTTTGTGCAGTCGATGCTGACCACCATTCTGATCTCGCTGGCGCTTAACCTGCTGTTCGCATTTGTCGGCGGGCTGCTGGCGGTGCGCTATGTTCCGCGCTTCGGCGCATGGCGGATGTCACTGGCGGGTTATGCGTGCCAGCTTGCGGCACTGCTCGGCCTGGCGCTGATTGGCCGCCCTGACGGGGCTACGGAAGGCGTGGTCGCCGTCGCGATGCTGGCGCTGTTCCTGTTTGGTCAGGGTTTTGGTCCAGGTGCGCATACCATGACGTTTGCCTCCCTGAGCTACCCGACCTCGCTGCGCGGCGTGGGTGTGGGGCTTAACCAGACGCTGATGCGCAGCAGTTCAACGCTGTCACTGTTTCTGTTCCCGCTGCTGGTCGCCTCGCTGGATACCGCCGTGTTCTGGGTGATTGCGCTGGCGCCGTTTATCGGTCTGGCGTCGCTGCTGGCGATCCGCTGGGAGCCGTCGGGGTATGATGTGGATGCAGAGGATTATCGCTAGCCTTTCTTGCCGGGTGGCGCTGCGCTTACCCGGCCTGCATTACTGAAACCGGCTCACATGAGCCGTTTTTTTATCCATAAGCGACTCATATGACAGCCTTCATTTACGCCAGGGCATACTGAAACGTACCCCGATAGTGTGGAAATGGAAGCACCATGTTAGCAACTCAGGTCACTGATAATTCATACAAAGGCTGGCAGGCCTCGCTTGCCCTCCAGTTTTGTCATACCCCTGAGAAAACCCTTCTCCATTCCGCGCGTCACAGCGGGCCGCTCACCGTTCAGCGTCCGTTTTATCCCGAAGGGGAAACCTGCCACCTTTACCTGCTGCACCCGCCAGGCGGAATTGTGGGCGGAGATACGCTGGATATTTCCGTGCGGCTCGACGCCAAAAGCCATGCCCTCATCACCATGCCCGGCGCCAGTAAGTTCTATCGCAGCAACGGCCCGCTGGCCTGCCTCAGTCAGCATTTTTACCTCGACGAAGAGGCCACGCTGGAGTGGCTGCCGCAGGACACCATTATTTTCCCCGGCGCTAACGCCGCGCTGCGTTCCGTCTTTCACCTGCACGCCACCAGCACGCTGCTGGCGTGGGAGCTGTACTGTCTGGGCCGTCCGGTGATAAACGAAACCTTCAGCCACGGCACGCTGGAGAACCGCCTTGAGGTGTGGGTGGATGGCGAGCCGCGTCTGATTGAGCGACTGCATCTCAGCGGTGGCGATCTGACGCCCGTCGCGGACCATCCGTGGGTCGGCACGCTGCTGTTCTATCCGGCCCGGGAAGCACTTCTCGACGCGGTGCGTGCGCTTCTCGCCCCGCTGGAAAACGTTGGCGGGGCGACGCTCACCGACGATCTGCTGTCGGTGCGTTTTCTCTCCCACGACAACCTGATTTGTCAGCGGGTGATGCGCGATATCTGGCAGTCGCTTCGCCCGCTTTTAACTTCCAAAACCGCCTGTTCGCCGCGCATCTGGCAAACATAAGAGAAACGCTATGGAACTGACTCCCAGAGAAAAAGACAAGCTGTTGCTGTTCACCGCCGCGCTGGTTGCCGAACGCCGCCTCGCGCGCGGGGTAAAGCTCAATTACCCGGAATCGGTCGCGCTGATCAGCGCCTTTATTATGGAAGGCGCGCGCGATGGCGAAACCGTCGCCTCGCTGATGGAAGCCGGCCGCCACGTCCTGACGCGCGATCAGGTGATGGAAGGCGTGCCGGAGATGATCCCGGATATCCAGGTGGAAGCCACCTTTCCGGACGGATCCAAGCTCGTCACCGTCCACAACCCGATCGTGTAAGGAGCGCGTGATGATCCCAGGCGAATACCGGATCCAGTCCGGCAACATTGCTCTCAACGTCGGGCGCGAAACCCGAAGTGTGATCGTGGAAAACCACGGCGACAGGCCGATCCAGGTGGGATCGCACTACCACTTTTACGAGGTCAACCCGGCGCTGAAGTTCGATCGCGAAGCCACCCGAGGTTACCGGCTGAACATCCCTGCCGGCACTGCCGTGCGCTTCGAGCCCGGCCAGAAGCGGGAAGTGACGCTGGTGCAGGTGACGGGCGCACAGCGCATTTTCGGTTTTCGCGGCGAGGTCATGGGCGAGGTGAAACATGGCTGAGATTTCACGCCGGGCGTATGCCGATATGTTCGGCCCCACTACCGGGGATAAAGTGCGGCTGGCCGACAGCGAGCTGTGGATCGAAGTGGAAGACGATCTCACGATCTACGGCGAAGAGGTTAAATTCGGCGGCGGAAAAGTGATCCGCGACGGCATGGGACAGGGGCAGATGACCGCCGACGACTGCGTGGATCTGGTGCTCACCAACGCGCTGATCGTCGATCACTGGGGGATCGTGAAAGCGGATATCGGCGTAAAAGATGGGCGGATCTTCGCCGTCGGCAAAGCCGGAAACCCGGACATCCAGCCCGGCGTGACGATCCCGATTGGCGCGGCAACGGAAGTGATCGCCGCCGAAGGGAGGATTGTCACCGCCGGCGGGATCGACACCCACATCCACTGGATCTGTCCGCAGCAGGCGGAAGAGGCGCTGGTGTCTGGCGTCACCACCATGATCGGCGGCGGCACCGGGCCTGCGGCAGGCACAAACGCCACCACCTGCACACCGGGGCCGTGGTATATCGCCCGCATGTTGCAGGCAGCCGATACGCTACCGGTGAATATTGGCCTGCTGGGTAAAGGGAACGGCTCCAACCCGGACGCGCTGCGCGAGCAGATCGCCGCAGGTGCCATCGGGCTTAAGATCCACGAAGACTGGGGCGCGACGCCTGCGGCCATCAACTGTTCGCTGGAGGTCGCTGAAGAGATGGATATTCAGGTGGCGCTGCACAGCGACACGCTGAACGAGTCCGGTTTTGTCGAAGACACGCTGGCCGCCATCGCCGGGCGCACCATCCACACCTTCCACACCGAAGGGGCGGGCGGCGGCCATGCGCCGGATATCATCACCGCCTGCGCGCACCCGAATATTCTGCCCTCCTCCACCAACCCGACGCTGCCCTACACGGTCAACACCATCGACGAGCACCTAGACATGCTGATGGTTTGCCATCACCTCGACCCGGATATCGCCGAGGACGTGGCGTTTGCCGAATCCCGCATTCGCCGGGAGACCATCGCCGCCGAAGACGTGCTGCACGATATCGGCGCGTTCTCGCTCACCTCGTCAGATTCACAGGCAATGGGCCGCGTGGGGGAAGTGATTATCCGCACCTGGCAGGTGGCGCACCGCATGAAGGTGCAGCGCGGCGCACTGCCGGAAGAGACCGGCGATAACGATAACTTCCGCGTGAAGCGCTATGTCGCCAAATACACCATCAACCCGGCGCTGACCCACGGCATCGCCCATGAGGTCGGTTCTATTGAGGCGGGCAAGCTGGCGGATCTGGTGGTCTGGTCCCCCGCCTTCTTTGGCGTCAAACCCGCCACCATCGTCAAAGGCGGGATGATCGCCTGCGCGCCGATGGGCGACATCAACGCCTCGATCCCCACGCCGCAGCCGGTACATTACCGCCCGATGTTTGGTGCCCTTGGTGCCGCACGCCACGCCACGCGGCTGACGTTTGTCTCTCAGGCTGCTGATGCCAGCGGCATTCCGCAACGGCTCGGACTGCAAAGCGCCACCGCGGTGGTGAGAGGCTGCCGGTCGGTGAAAAAGGCCGACATGATCCACAACGATTTACAGCCGAATATCACCGTTGACGCGCAAACCTATGAGGTACGCGTCGACGGCGAATTGATCACCAGCGAACCGGCAGAGGTTTTGCCGATGGCGCAACGCTATTTTCTGTTTTGAGGAGTCATGATGATCTATTTAACCCAACGCCTGGACCATGCGCATCCGATTACCGCCAGCGTCACGCTACCGATTGATGTGCGGGTAAAAAGCCGCGCCCGCGTGGCGCTGAACGACGGCCGCGAAGCCGGGCTAATGCTGCCGCGCGGCCTGCTGCTGCGCGGGGGCGACCTGCTGACTACCGACGATGGCAGCGAGGTGATCGAAGTGATCGCCGCCCCAGAGTCGGTTTCCGTGGTGCGCTGCGCCGACCCGTTCCTGCTCGCCCGCGCCTGTTATCACCTGGGCAATCGTCACGTACCGCTGCAAATAATGCCTGGCGAACTGCGCTACCACCACGACCACGTCCTCGACGATATGCTGCGTCAGTTCGGGCTGGAGGTGACCTTCGCCAGCCTGCCATTTGAACCGGAAGCGGGCGCTTACACCAGCGATGCCCACAGCCATAGCCACTCTCACGCTCATTCACATTAAGGACTCATCATGCGCAAGTACTTACCGCTGTTACTGCTGGCTTTTTCCGTTCCCGCGCTCGCCCATCCCGGCCACGGGACCGACAGCTTCCAGGCCGGATTTCTCCATCCGCTGACCGGGCTGGATCACCTGCTGATGCTGACGGGGGCTGGCGTGCTCTCCGCCCTGAGCGGCCGCAAGCTGCTGTTGCCGTTAGCGACGCTCGGCATGATGCTTGCTGGTGCCGTTGCGGGCAGCCTGCTCGGCGGCTTTAGCGGCATGGAGATGCTGATTATCGCCTCGCTGGCGGTCTGCGGCGTGATGATGTTTAAGACTGAAAATCGCCTGCTGCTGGCGGTGCCAGCCCTGGCGATGTTCCACGGCTGGGCGCACGGCGTGGAGATGTCCGGCCACAGCTTCTGGCTCTTCACCAGCGGGTTTATGTTAGCCAGCGCCACGGTGCTGTGTGCCAGCTTCGCGGCAGGGCTGCTGCTGCGCCGTCACGACGGCCTGCGTAAAACCTTCGGCGGCGGGCTGATCGTCTCCGCCCTGCTGGCGCTGATGAGCTGATGGAGCACGCCCGCCAGCGGCTGCGCCTGATGCAGCTCTCCAGCAGTAGCCTGCCGGTCGGATCGTTTACCTGGTCGCAGGGGCTGGAGTGGGCCGTTGAGGCCGGGTGGGTCACGGACGCTGAGGCCTTCAGGCGCTGGCAGATCCAGCAGATGGAGCAGAGCTTTTTCTGCGTCGACCTTCCGCTGTTTATCCGCCTGTATTGTGCCTGCGCGAAGCAGGACATCGCGGCAGCAAAACGCTGGACGGCATACCTGCTCGCCTGCCGGGAAACGCGCGAGCTGCGCGATGAAGAACGCAACCGTGGGGCAGCCTTTACGCGGCTGATTAAGAGCTGGGAACCTGACTGCCCGCCAGAATGGCTGCCGCTGTTGATGCGAAGCCAGCTCGGCGGCATGGCGTGGCTCGGCGTGCGCTGGGGCATTAACGCGCGCGAGCTGGCGCTGAGCCTGGGCTACAGCTGGATAGAGAGCGCGGTGATGGCGGGCGTCAAGCTGGTACCGTTTGGGCAGCAGGCCGCACAACAGCTGATTATCGACCTGAGCGACCATTTTGCCGCCGGGTTTGAACAGGCATTTTTACGTGGCGACGACGCGCTGGGGGCCGCTACGCCGCTGTCGGCCATCGCCTCCGCGCGCCATGAAACCCAATATTCACGACTATTCCGTTCCTGAGGAGTCAACATGGCTGATTACAAACATCCCCTGCGCGTTGGCGTGGGCGGCCCGGTAGGGTCGGGCAAAACCGCCCTGCTGGAAGCGCTCTGCAAGGCGATGCGCGACACCTATCACCTGGCGGTGGTGACCAACGATATCTACACCAAAGAGGATCAGCGCATCCTGACCGAGGCGGGTGCGCTGGAGCCAGAGCGCATCGTGGGGGTGGAAACGGGCGGCTGTCCGCACACCGCCATCCGCGAAGATGCCTCAATGAACCTGGCGGCGGTGGAAGCACTCAGCGAGAAGTTCGGCAATCTGGATCTGATCTTCGTGGAAAGCGGCGGGGATAACCTGAGCGCGACCTTCAGCCCGGAGCTGGCGGACCTCACCATCTACGTCATCGACGTGGCCGAAGGGGAAAAAATCCCGCGCAAGGGCGGGCCGGGGATCACCAAATCCGATTTTCTGGTGATCAACAAAACCGACCTCGCGCCGTACGTGGGGGCGTCGCTGGAGGTAATGGAGCGCGACACTAATCGCATGCGCGGCGAGCGTCCGTGGACGTTTACCAACCTGAAAGCGGGTGACGGTTTAGCGACGATTATTGCGTTTCTGGAAGAGAAAGGAATGTTGCGGGTGTAGGGTGGTTTATTGCACGTTAGCACACGTGGATCTTGTAGGCCCGGTAAGCGCAGCGCCACCGGGCAAAGAAACTCACGCCTCAGGCAGTTCCGCCAGCGGCCAGCGCGGACGCACAGACACGCTCAGGTCAGCCGTTGCGCCGGCGTTCAGACGCACCATCCCGGCGTAGGCGATCATCGCCCCGTTATCGGTGCAAAATTCAGGACGCGCGTAGAACACTTCCCCGCGACGCTTTTGCATCATCTCAGCAAGCTTCGCACGCAGCGTACGGTTAGCGCTCACGCCGCCCGCCATCACCAGACGCTTAAAGCCGGTCTGATCCAGCGCGCGCTTGCACTTGATCATCAGCGTATCCACCACCGCGTCTTCGAACGCACGGGCGATATCGGCGCGGGTCTGCTCGCTGTCATCGTTATTACGGATCGTATTCGCCGCGAAAGTTTTCAGGCCAGAGAAGCTGAAATCCAGCCCCGGACGGTCGGTCATCGGCCGCGGGAAGACAAAGCGCCCTTCCGTTCCCTGCGACGCCATTTTCGACAGCATCGGGCCACCCGGGTAATCCAGCCCCAGCAGCTTGGCGGTTTTGTCGAAGGCTTCACCGGCAGCATCGTCGATCGACTCGCCCAGCAGCGCGTACTTGCCAATGCCCGTTACGCTAATCAGCTGGGTATGCCCACCGGAAACCAGGAGCGCCACAAACGGGAACTCTGGCGGATTGTCTTCCAGCATCGGCGCCAGAAGATGCCCTTCCATATGGTGAACCGGAATGGCCGGAACATCCCACGCGAAGGCCAGCGAACGCCCTACCGTTGCGCCGACCAGCAGCGCGCCGACCAGGCCCGGCCCTGCGGTATAGGCCACGGCATCAATATCTTTTGCACTCAACCCGGCCTCTTTAAGCGCCGCCTGAATCAGGGGAACCGTTTTACGCACGTGGTCACGAGAGGCCAGTTCAGGCACGACGCCGCCGTAATCAGCGTGCAATTTCACCTGACTATACAGCTGGTTGGCCAGAAGCCCTTTTTCGTCGTCGTAAATCGCGATGCCGGTTTCATCGCAGGATGTTTCAATACCCAGTACACGCATGACTTGTTTTACCTCGTTTCAATACCGCGCAGTGTAGAGCCTGGGCGGATTGTTGTAAAACTTTGTTCGCCCCAGGAAGAAGCCTCGTGTATACTCCTCACCCTTATTAAAGTCCCTTTCAAAATCGCATCGGTGCTTTACAAAGCAGCAGCATTTGCAGTAAAATTCCGCACCATTTTGAAATAAGCTGGCGTTGATGCCAGCGGCAAACCGAATTTATTAAAGGTGAGAGTTACATGCCGGTAATTAAAGTACGTGAAAACGAGCCGTTCGACGTAGCACTGCGTCGCTTCAAACGTTCATGCGAGAAAGCAGGTGTTCTGGCTGAAGTTCGTCGTCGTGAGTTTTATGAAAAACCAACGACCGAACGTAAGCGCGCTAAAGCTTCCGCTGTGAAACGTCACGCGAAGAAACTGGCTCGCGAAAACGCACGCCGTACTCGTCTGTACTAATCTGTTGAGGGCCACAGCCCTCAATTGACAGACAGAGTTGTAGTCGTAAGGCCGTGCTTCCGGAAGGAATGCGCGGCTTGTTTTCGTTTATAAGTCGCTTAAATTTTTGGGGCATATGGCCGGAAGAATCCCACGCGTTTTCATCAATGACCTGCTTGCCAGAACCGACATCGTCGATCTCATCGACGCGCGGGTGAAGCTAAAAAAGCAGGGCAAGAACTACCATGCGTGCTGTCCGTTCCATAACGAAAAAACCCCCTCTTTCACCGTAAACGGTGAAAAACAGTTCTACCATTGCTTCGGCTGTGGCGCACACGGTAATGCCGTCGATTTTTTGATGAACTACGACAAGCTCGAGTTCGTTGAAACCGTCGAAGAGCTGGCGGCGATGCATAACCTTGAAGTGCCGTATGAAGCAGGCAGTGGGCCAAGTCAGATCGAGCGCCATCAGCGGCAAACGCTGTACCAACTGATGGATGGCCTGAATTCGTTTTACCAACAGTCTCTTAAGCACTCTGCGGCTGAGCCTGCGCGTCAGTATCTGAACAAGCGCGGACTGAGTGACGATGTGATTGCGCGTTTCGCTATTGGTTACGCCCCGCCCGGCTGGGACAACGTGTTAAAGCGTTTTGGCGGCAATAGCGAAGATCGTAAATCCCTCATCGACGCAGGCATGCTGGTCACCAACGACCAGGGACGAAGCTACGACCGCTTCCGTGAACGGGTGATGTTCCCGATCCGCGACAAGCGTGGCCGGGTGATAGGTTTTGGTGGTCGCGTGCTGGGTGATGCCCTGCCGAAATACCTTAACTCCCCGGAAACCGATATTTTCCATAAGGGCCGCCAGCTTTACGGTCTTTATGAGGCACAGCAGGATAATGCGGAACCTCCGCGTCTTCTGGTCGTCGAAGGCTATATGGATGTTGTTGCGCTGGCGCAGTACGACATTAACTATGCCGTTGCGTCGCTGGGAACGTCCACCACGGCGGACCATATCCAGCTGCTGTTCCGCGTCACCAACAACGTGATTTGCTGTTACGACGGTGACCGCGCAGGACGCGACGCCGCCTGGCGAGCGCTGGAAACCGCGTTGCCGTATATGACCGACGGGCGTCAGCTACGCTTTATGTTCCTGCCCGACGGTGAAGACCCGGATACGCTGGTGCGTAAAGAGGGCAAAGCGGCGTTTGAAGCGCGGATGGAGCAGGCTCAGCCGCTCTCCACGTTTCTGTTTAACAGCCTGATGCCGCAGGTTGATTTGAGTACCCCTGACGGGCGCGCGCAGCTCAGCACGCTGGCGCTGCCGTTAATCAGCCAGGTGCCCGGCGAAACGCTGCGCATCTATCTGCGTCAGGAGTTAGGCAACAAGCTCGGCATTCTGGATGACAGCCAGCTTGAACGTTTAATGCCGAAACAGGCTGAAAACGGTACGGTTCGCCCCGCGCCTCAGCTAAAACGCACAACCATGCGTATACTGATAGGGTTGCTGGTGCAAAACCCCGAACTTGCTCCGCAAGTGCCGTCGCTGGCGGGTTTGAACCACGAAAAATTGCCCGGGCTTGGCTTATTTTCAGAATTGGTCAACACTTGTTTGTCTCAGCCAGGTCTGACCACCGGACAACTTTTAGAGCATTATCGCGGCACAAAAGAGGCCGCTACCCTTGAAAAACTGTCGATGTGGGACGATATAGCAGATAAGGATATCGCAGAAAAAACGTTCACCGACTCGCTCAACCATATGTTTGATTCGATGCTTGAGTTGCGCCAGGAAGAGTTGATAGCTCGCGAGCGCACCCATGGCCTGAGCAGCGAAGAACGCCGGGAGCTCTGGATGATTAACCAGGAACTGGCGAAGAAATAAAAAATTTAACGGCTTAAGTGCCGAATATCGATCGGGAAGCCCCCGGCAGCCGCACTGAGAGGCAGCGGCAAAAATATAAGTACGCCCTCGCTTTAAAGGTTGGCAGCCCATCGCCGACACCAATCAAACGAATTAAGTGTGGATACCGTCTTATGGAGCAAAACCCGCAGTCACAGCTGAAACTTCTTGTCCAACGCGGTAAGGAGCAAGGCTATCTGACCTATGCCGAGGTCAATGACCATCTGCCGGAAGATATCGTCGATTCAGATCAGATCGAAGATATCATCCAAATGATCAATGACATGGGCATTCAGGTGATGGAAGAAGCACCGGATGCCGATGATCTGTTGCTGGCTGAAACCTCCAACAACACTGACGAAGATGCGGAAGAAGCTGCTGCACAGGTCCTGTCCAGCGTGGAATCTGAAATCGGGCGTACCACTGACCCGGTCCGTATGTACATGCGCGAAATGGGTACCGTTGAACTATTGACCCGCGAAGGCGAAATTGACATCGCAAAACGCATCGAAGACGGGATCAACCAGGTTCAGTGCTCTGTTGCCGAATACCCGGAAGCGATTACCTATCTGCTGGAGCAGTACGATCGCGTCGAAGCGGAAGAAGCGCGTCTGTCCGATCTGATCACTGGCTTTGTCGACCCGAACGCTGAAGAAGATATGGCGCCAACCGCCACTCACGTCGGTTCTGAGCTGTCTCAGGAAGAGATGGATGACGACGAAGACGAAGATGAAGAAGAAGAGGACGACAGCAGCGACGATGACAACAGCATCGACCCTGAACTGGCGCGTGAGAAGTTTGCCGAGCTGCGTACCCAGTACGAAGTGACGCGTGACACCATCAAAGCGAAAGGCCGCAGCCATGCCGCCGCTCAGGAAGAGATCCTGAAGCTGTCTGAAGTGTTCAAACAGTTCCGCCTGGTGCCAAAACAGTTCGACTACCTGGTGAACAGCATGCGCGTGATGATGGATCGCGTACGTACCCAGGAACGTATCATCATGAAGCTGTGCGTTGAACAGTGCAAAATGCCGAAGAAGAACTTCATTACCCTCTTCACCGGCAATGAAACCAGCGAAACCTGGTTCAACGCCGCTATCGCGATGAACAAGCCGTGGTCTGAAAAGCTGCACGACGTGAAAGAAGACGTACAGCGCGGCCTGCAAAAACTGCATCAGATTGAAGAAGAGACCGGCCTGACCATCGAGCAGGTGAAAGACATCAACCGTCGTATGTCCATCGGTGAAGCGAAAGCCCGCCGTGCGAAGAAAGAGATGGTTGAAGCGAACTTACGTCTGGTTATCTCTATCGCCAAGAAATACACCAACCGTGGCCTGCAATTCCTGGATCTGATTCAGGAAGGCAACATCGGTCTGATGAAAGCGGTAGATAAGTTTGAATACCGTCGTGGTTACAAGTTCTCCACCTATGCTACCTGGTGGATCCGTCAGGCGATCACCCGCTCTATCGCAGACCAGGCGCGCACCATCCGTATTCCGGTGCATATGATTGAGACCATCAACAAACTCAACCGTATCTCTCGCCAGATGTTGCAGGAGATGGGCCGCGAGCCGACGCCGGAAGAGCTGGCTGAACGCATGCTGATGCCGGAAGACAAGATCCGTAAAGTGCTGAAAATCGCTAAAGAGCCAATCTCCATGGAAACGCCAATCGGTGATGATGAAGATTCGCATCTGGGTGATTTCATCGAGGATACCACCCTCGAGCTGCCGCTGGACTCTGCCACCACCGAGAGCCTGCGTGCCGCTACGCACGACGTGCTGGCTGGCCTGACCGCCCGTGAAGCCAAAGTGCTGCGTATGCGTTTCGGTATCGACATGAACACCGACCACACGCTGGAAGAAGTGGGTAAACAGTTTGACGTTACCCGCGAACGTATCCGTCAGATCGAAGCGAAGGCGCTGCGTAAGCTGCGTCACCCAAGCCGCTCTGAAGTGCTGCGTAGCTTCCTGGACGATTAATCGGTCCTGAAATGAAAAAGCTCCCAAGCGGGAGCTTTTTTTTTGTTTATGCCCTCTCTCTGTAGGTGAGGGCATCAGGCCGCAGAGGAGCTAAAGCCCCCTCACCACCAGTGCCTCATCAAGTTCCCGATACGCCTCCACCAGCTTGTCCAGCGTCGCCCTGTTCAGCCCGCTCGGGTTCGGCAGTACCCACACCTGCGTTACACCAATGGTAATGTTCTGCTTACCCCACCTGGCGCCGCGCTGGCTGAACGCCTGCTCGTAGGCCTGCTTGCCGAGGATCGCCAGCGCAGCGGGCTGATAGTCTTCAATTTTCGCGATCAGCTCACGCCCGCCAGCGCGCAGCTCATGCAGATTTACTTCGCTTGCCTGTACCGTGGGCCGCTCGACCAGCATGGTGATGCCACAGCGCGTATCCAGCAGCTGCTGCTCTTCTTCCGGCTTAAGCTGTTTGTCGGTAAATCCGGCCTGGTGGATCACCTTCCAGAAGCGATTTCCCGGATGAGCAAAGTGAAAACCGGTGTGCGCCGATGACTTACCCGGATTGATACCGCAGAACACCACCCGCAGGCCAGGGGCCAGAATATCGTTGATCATCTCTACTCCTGTCTATGCATCTTAAGGTAAGTATAAAGGATTGATTATGCGTTGTTTATAAAAACAGCAGGCAGGTGTGAATGGCTGGATTGCTGAGGGGAGTTACTTTATAATTCACCGCCACGGCCCCTTAGCTCAGTGGTTAGAGCAGGCGACTCATAATCGCTTGGTCGCTGGTTCAAGTCCAGCAGGGGCCACCAAATTTTAGCTTTAGAATCATCCAGTTAAGCCACTCAATTGAGTGGCTTTTTTGTTACTCAATACATGAGTGTCGCACGAAAGTAAGAGAGTCTCCCGCTCATCAAAGTTTTGATAAAGCCCTGTCCACATGACTAATAGGCCAAAAAGTTGCTTTCCATAGACTTTTGACTTTAAATTCCCGCGACAAATGAAAGGGAAAGATAAGTAATGGATAAACAAGCCAGAGCAAATCATTTACGTGAATGCTTACGCCAGGAAGTAATGATGAGTTCTAAGAAGTTTTCGTGGTTCGGGGTGCTGCATAAAGCTATCAAATGCCCTAATCGCCGTTTCCACTTCTGGTGGCGCATTGCTTCATACTGGCATCATTCAGACAGTAACTTCCTGAAAAAACGAGCTACTAAGATAAACAGAAACCTCATTTTCAAATATGGAACTGATATTCAGTTGGGCGCACACATCGGACCCGGAATGGTGATTTCCCACCATCAAGGGATAGTGATAAACGGCTCCGCTGTCATCGGACACTCTTTGCGTATCAGGCAGAACATAACGGTTGGCATTACCGGTGCGAATGTCCATAAAGAGCCGATATCCATTGTTATTGGCAACAATGTCAGCATTGGCGCGGGTTCCTGCATCATCGCAGATAAGATTCGCATCGGTGACAACGTTGTAATCGGCGCTATGTCATTTGTGAACAAAGACATTCCCAGCAACACCACTGTCTATAGCGAAAAAACTTTGCATGTCATACCTAACAAATTACATGCAGCATGAAACAGGCACTGCTACACGTTTCAGTTTTTTAAAGTGATTTCCTGCCCCCAAACCCGCGCCAGCTCTCACCGTGCGGGTTTTCCCTGAACTTCTTGCCTCCTATATTTTGATCTTCTTTTTTCTCACAAAGTCTAAAATATCATTAATTATCTGATAGTTACAAATTTCATTAAATACTCCGCAGATCCATAAAAGTGAAAAACCCTGAAATTCTTTTCAATCTTTTCAGTTCTGGTTTTCCGCAAAGCCGCCAGCACCGGCGAGGTCTGGCAGTCTGGTTTGTAGAAAAATAAAACTGAAAAAATTTTATGATCCAAAAACCACAGGCGGGTGCGGTGTAGTGCGATTTTGGTCTGCGAAAAATTTTTTTGGTCATGCTGTGACGCGCCAGCGCCCTGCTGTGCGCACGATCTGTTTTAAGGGTGGCTCTGAGTGTGCGAAAAGGCTGAACGCGCCAGAGCGCCGCTGATAGCGCGTATCCGCTGCTGAATCGCCTGGCTGATATGGGGCAGACCTTTGCCCGGTGGATGCAGCTGTTTCCCAATATCGCACGGGTACGCCGTGAAAACTTACACGCGGCTCATCGGGTCATTGACCCGACCGCAAGGGATTTTTAAATAAATATTTATCTATCGACTAAATTTCCCCTTGTCCCAGCTCTCGCCACGGGCCGTTAAGTCAATTGACGGCGCGGCCGCTATTCCCTCAGCATCATAAAAAAATGCGGACGTTGTAAAGCTGTACACAGTGCCGTGAACAGTAAATGAGATATTGTTGCCTATGCCTTCAACTTTTGCGCGGGCGGTATTCGCTGTAAGCGTGGGCGCGATATGTTGTTTTTCGAGAGCCACCAGCGGATCACCGTCAATCTTACTCGCTAAAAAATAACGATACACTTCCCCGGTGGTCATGTTCGAGCCGTCATACTCAGTAATGTATAACCAGGTCCGGGGCGTGAGCTGGCGAACTTGATATAGCCGATCACTAACAGTTAAACGCTGTATATGTTGGAAATAACAGTACCCCGCGACCGCCAGGGCCATAAGAATAGTGGCGATCCAGTGCAGCGTCCTAAAAGTGATGCTGTTTAACATAGTCGATGCCTTGCTTTATCCAAAATTGGTCAATCGGATCATCACCAAACGGCGGGGTCCCCGTGAAATTACCCCATTCGGGTCTTGATGTGCCGGCTTTCCACTGCGCCGCGCCGGCAGCAATAAGCAAAATCTTTGCAGGGATGCACGCTGCATAACCCACAGCGCCGTAATGGAAATTCCCGAAGTCAGCATAAGCCCGTTTATGTTGTTTGTAATCCCACGGCCCGCCGTTTCTTACTCGCTCATAAAACCACGTATACGTAAGCGGGGCGGCCATATTCTGGACTTCGTGACGCGCCCGCGCGAGCCTTATGTGTTCGCGCAATATCTCCAGCCCGCGGGGTGGATAAATCGGTATACATGCCATCGTTCTTCCTTTCTGCCAGGCAAAAAGGGCAACATAAGAGCAATAACGGTAATGCGTACTGCTGAAGATCAATTTATTAATTTTATTTGCAACATCAATAAGTAACGAAATTAAATAACACGAACCTATAACACAATTTGTATCACCTGCGATCCGTATTTAGTCATTAATGAGGGTTTACCCTCAATGGAAATGGAGTTTTAAAAATGGCTATTCCTGCTTATCTATGGCTTAAGGATGATGGCGGCAACCCGATTAAGGGATCTGTGAATGTTCAAAATAGAGAAGGTAGTATAGAGATCCTCTCTTTTAGTCACGGCTTGTTAGTTCCGACCGATAACAACACCGGCAAGATAACCCGGTTCCAGCTCTCCGCACTTCTTATACATTTGGGATATTTTAATCATGCTTAATGCTGTTAAGCATTCTCTGGCAGTTATTGCGGCGTACCGCTGCCGCTGCACGCCTCCAGAACCCCAAATTTTCGAGTTTCTCGGTTCACGCATTCAAAAGTGAACTCTAAGGTCACATTTAACCCCGAGCTCCCCGTTCCAGAAGGAAGATTCAATAACTCTCACTCTTTCACAAACCCTAAAAACTAAAGAAATCCCCCATCGCGCCGATCATCATCCGTGTGTATTATTTCCTGTAGCTTTTACAACAACTAACCTTAACTCAAATACTTAAGCTCCAGAGCGAAAGGCATCATGAGCACACCGATCAAACGGCTAGAAATCATTAAAAATGCCATTGAGCTGGAAGATGACGACATCATCCGGAGCCAGCTGAAACGTCTCAAAGAGGAAGCCTTTGACGATGAACTCCTGTCCATCGTCGCGGCGCTTGAGCAGAAAAATTATACCGCAGCCCTTCGCGCTATCACCGCCTGGCTGCAAAGCCAGCGCGCCGTTACCCCATGGCGTGACCCACAGCTGGCGGCCAGCAAGCTGGAGCTGAAAGCCCTGGAAGAGCGTCTGCGCGATCTGATTGATCGCCGTAACGCCCGGGTACAGCAGCTAGATGAGTTCAACGATCTTTATTTCTCCCGCCTCGGGCCGTTGATGCAGCAGATCCTCGCCCTGCGTAAAACGCTGGCGGAGCTTAACCTGCGTCGTCAGCAGGCGGAGACGCGTCGTCGGGAAGAGGATTACCGCCGCTGCCAGGACTATATGGCGCAGGCCGTAGAGGTTCTGACAACGCTCACCCGGCGCTGGCGAGATCTGCCTGCGGATTCCGTTCAGGCGGCAGAGGCGCGCAAACATCTTCAGCAGCAAAGCAATCTGATTGCCAACCTGCTGGCCGAAGCAATGGAGCTGGAGACCGGTTTAACGCGTGAAGAAGAGCCGGCACGTCAGGCGCGCGATGAGGCCAACGAAGAGTACAAGAAGTATCGCGAACAGCATCATGATGCCGAAGTTCGCCTGCGTAAAGGCAAGGATCTCTCTGAAGAGGATCGGAACGAGCTGAAGCGGCTCTGGCGTCAGGCGAGCAAGCTATGCCACCCGGATCTGGTTGCCGATGATTTAAAAGAGGAAGCCAACAGGATGATGGTGCAACTCAACCAGGCCAAACAGCGCGGCGACGTGAAGGCCATTCGCTCGCTGGTCGCCCGTCTGCAACAAGGATTCGAACCAATGATGGCGAGCGACAGGCTGAACGACCTTGAACGTATTCGTAAAAAGATGGCGCAGGTGCGTGAGCAAATCGACACCCTGGTGAACGAGCTGGCAGAGCTGGAGAAGGAAGAGTCCTGGCTGCTCGTCTCGTCGCTCAGCAATATGGAAGCCTACTTTGCCCAGCAGGAGAAAGCGCTGAAAGAGGTATGCGCCTCGCTCGAACATCAGGTGAGCGAAGCGCAGCTGGATCCCGCTGCCTGATTATTTGGCGTGCCAGTACGCGCTGGCACGCACCAGCTGCGGGTCAATTGCGTCGCTTTCAAACTGACGGCTCAGGCGTTTCACCACCTTCCCCTCCCCGGTCAGCCAGATAAAGTAATCCTCTTCCGGCACGGCCAGCGCGGCAAGATGGTCGGCCATCGCCTGCTCGTTGTGGCCGATAACCCAGGTGATGTTGAACCCGCTCAGGTGTGCCAGATAGTCCTGATACGCCGCATCGCCCACGGTGACGATGGCGTGGATCGCCGGGCGAACAGGCAGTTTTGCGATGCCTTCTAAACGGCGGCGCAGCGCGGGCATCCCCGACTCGTCGCACACGTACAGCTGCCAGGCGTAATCTTCCGGCACCACCAGCGAACCGCGCGGCCCGCCGATGGTCAGCTTGTCGCCCACCTTAGCCTCTACCGCCCAGTTGCTGGCAATGCCGCCATCATGAACGAAGAAATCGAGCGCCAGCTCATGTTTTTCGTCATCGTACAGCGGGGTATAGTCACGTGCCTGCGGACGCGTGCCGTCGCCCCAGTCGATGCCTTCATCGGTCACCACAGGCGGCACGAAAGTGGTGCCCGGTGCCGGGAAAAAGACTTTGGTATGGTCGTCAAAGCCGCGAGAGCTAAAGCCCTCCAGCGCCTCGCCGCCTAGCACAATGCGCTGAAATCCTGCGCTGACTCGCTCAGTGCGCAGCACGTTCAGCTCACGAAAACGCAGGTCATTGCGGACACGTTGAGGGTAACGGGTAGATGCCATGTTGATGCCCTTCTCAGGTGAATACGATATATCGGAATGAATTTTTAATGATAATGATTGCTATTAACTAAGAAATCAAGATTTTTTAGATTACATCTGAATATATCTTAGATATAGTTTAGATATATCAAATTGAGGGAAAAACATGCGACACGAACACGACGGCGGCGGACGCCGGCCACGATTTTTTGGTCATGGCGATTTGCGGCTGGTGATCCTGGATATCCTGACCCGCAACGCGAGCCATGGTTACGAGCTGATTAAAGAGATCGAAAACCTGACGCAGGGACATTACACGCCAAGCCCTGGCGTGATCTATCCGACGCTGGATTACTTGCAGGATCAGGCGCTTATCACCATTACCGAAGAAGAGAACGGCCGTAAGCGGATTGCGATTAACGCCGCCGGAGAACAGTGGCTGGAAAATAACCGGGAACAGCTGGAGCAGATCCAGACGCGTATCAAGGCGCGCTCCGTCGGTTTCCAGCTGCGCAAAAACCCGCAGATGAAGCGGGCGCTGGATAACTTCAAAGCGGTACTGGATCTGAAGGTTAATCAGGGAGAGCTCAGCGACGCGCAGTTGAAACAGATTATCGGCGTGATTGACCGCGCGGCGCTGGAGATCTCCCAGCTGGATTAAGCCAGCACGCCGTCGCTCACGCGGAAAACGCGGACCAGCTCTTTCAGGTGCATGGCCTGTTCGTTAAGGGATGCCGCCGCCGCAACGGACTCCTCCACCAGCGCGGAGTTCTGCTGGGTGGTGGCGTCTATCAGGCCAATCGCGCTGTTGATCTGCGAGATGCCTTCCGTCTGTTCGTGGCTGGCCTGGCGAATCTCACGCAGGATTACGTCCATCTCCTCTACGTTGCCGACCATGCCGTTGATAAGCCCGCTGGCCTTCTCCACAAGGTTCATGCCGTCCTGCGTCTGGCTTGTGGAGCTTTCAATCAGCTGGCGGATCTCACTCGCAGATGTTGCACTTTTCTGCGCGAGCTGGCGTACCTCGCCCGCCACCACCGCAAAGCCACGACCATGCTCACCCGCGCGCGCCGCTTCGACCGCCGCATTCAGCGCCAGAATATTAGTCTGGAAGGCAATGGCGTCGATCAGGTCGATAATGTCGGACATCCTGTTCGATGTTTCGTTAATCAGTCGCATCTTGCTGGTGACCTGCTTCATCATCTCGCCGTTGTTTTTGACCACAGCAGCCGCATCGGCAGACAGGTTCGTCGCTTCTCCGGTGTGGGACGCGGTGTTCTTCACCGTAGCGGTGATCTGCTCCATCGACGCAGCTGTTTGTTCAACGGAACTGGCCTGCTCCTCCGTGCGGGCAGCCAGATCCTGGTTGCCCGCGACAATTTGCGCGGCGGCGCTGGAGATGTTTTCCGATCCGGTTTGCACCTGCTGCACAATCTCCAGCAGGCGCGTTTTCATCTCCATCAGTGCGGTGAGTAGCAGTCCGGTTTCATCTTTACCGTGCGAGGTAATGCTGCCGGTGAGATCGCCATCGGCAATGGCCTCCGCAAAATTCACCGCGTCGTTCAGCGGTCGGGTAATGGATCGCACAATGAACCAGCCAGTCAGGCTGGCTGCCGCGACGCTGAAAAGCGTAATCAGGACCAGCAGGAGACGATTGGTGCGGAAATCGCCTTCCACCTGCTCGCCCGCACTCTGCATTTCATGGTCCTGGATCGCAATCAGCGCCTGCACTTTCGCTTTGTAGGACTGTTGCAGATTCAGGGTGTTGGTCATCATTTCGTTTATCGCGCCCGCACGGTCGTTATTCTGCACGGCCTGCAAAATGCGGTAGCGCGAGTCAAGATATTGCTGGCGTACGCCGTGGATATCGGCCAGCACCTGTTGGGATTTTTTATCCTTGAGAGCGTTGTCCAGCTCGCTCAGGATTGCGGAGATGCGCTCGCTGATCGCCTTCAGACGCTGCTCTGATTGCGCCGTGTACGTCCCCTGTTCGTCCAGCAGCATGAGCTGCTGCGTGCTTATAAATTCCTGGAAGTTGTCGATTAACTGGTTCGCTTTTACCGTCGTTGGATAGTCGCTGGTAAGGATGGTTTGCATTCCATTGTTTGCCCGATTCAGGCTCATCAGAGACAAGCTTGCGCTGACGACCATCAGGACAATAAATAATCCAAACGCCAGAAATAATTTCGTGCCGATCTTTACGTCATGTATGAACATATTTACCCCATCGATGTGATTATTTCTCAGACGATCGCTGTTATCGACAGGAAACACGCTAACTTTATGACTTTGATCGTTTTTTTATTTTTCACTCTCAATGAATCTGGATCGTAACAATTAAAAACCGGGCGCTTTTTTTAGTTACTTAATATTTCATTAACAACATAACTTATTCTGAAAAACAAAAAAGCCGTTTACCCAGGAGGAATAAACGGCTTTATCGAAGCATGCATTTCTTAATGCAGCACGGTAACCGCATCTTCAAGGCGTCCGGCCCGGTGCTTAACCATCGCGGAAATCTGCGCGCTCTCTTCGACCAGGTCAGCATTTTTCTGCGTAATGCTGTCCAGCTCTGCCACGGCACGGGTCAGCTCTGTCAGGCCTGTCGCCTGCTCTGAGGTGGCGTGACTGATCTGCGCGATGAGCTGCGTGACGTTTTTCACCTGCTCGACAATATCATCCATAGTACGTCCCGCGGCGTGGACCTGCTCGGCGCCCGACTGCACTTTGCTGGCGCTGGCGTCGATCAGCTTGCGAATATCGTTAGCCGCGTTCGCGCTGCGGCTGGCAAGATGACGCACTTCGCCCGCCACCACCGCAAAGCCTTTCCCCTGCTCGCCCGCGCGTGCCGCCTCAACCGCAGCGTTCAGCGCCAGAATATTGGTCTGGAAGGCGATGTCATTGATAAGCGAGGTAATAGAGCCAATGCGCTGGGTACTGTCGGCAATGTCATCCATGGTTTTCACCACGGTCTGCATCACGGTGCCCCCCTGCGTGGCCGCGCTGCTGGCAGCCATCGACAGCTTGTCGACTTCGGCTGCGGTCTCAGAGTTACTCTGCACCGACGCCGCCATCTGATTCATTGTTGCCACGGTCTGCTGCACGTTAGCCACGGTCTGGCGCGTGCGGTCGTTGAGATCTTCATTGCCCTGCGCCAGCCTGTCGCTACCGTCGCGCACGCTCACCACCTGGCTGGAGACGTCGTTGATCAGCCAGCGGCACATCAGCCCCAGCTGTCCGACGGCCCGCAGCGTCAGCCCCAGTTCATCGCTGCGGTTAAGATGCTGCACGCTGTTACGCTCTCCGGTAGCGACCCTGAGCGCCTGCCGTGCGACGTTTTCCACCGGGCGGACAATCTGTTGCTCAAACACCAGGGTGCCAAGCAGCATCACCACGGCTGCCGCCGCCAGCGAAGCCCAGCCCGCGGCACTGGCAACCAGCGTTGCGGCCATCACCGCGAAAAGTACCGCCATTACGCTACGCACGCGCCAGCGCAGCGGCATCGCCGGTAATTTGCCGAGCCAGCCTTTGCGCACCACCAGCCCTTTATGAATGCGTTTTTTGCAGCGTCCTTCGTTGAGCGCCTTATAAAGCGGCTCCACCGCGGCGACCTCGTCCTGCGTGGCGCGGGTACGAATGGACATATAGCCCGTCATCTGGCCGTTACGCACCATTGGTACCGCATTGGCACGTACCCAATAGTGATCGCCATTTTTACGTCGGTTTTTGACAATCCCGCTCCAGGGTTCGCCCTTTTGCAGCGTGTACCACATGTCGGCAAAAGCCGCTTTCGGCATATCCGGATGACGCACAATGTTGTGCGGTTGCCCGAGCAGCTCCTGGAGCGTAAAGCCGCTCACTTGCACAAAGGTGTCGTTAGTGTGGGTCATGTAGCTGTGGAGGTCGGTGGTCGACATAAGCGTGGTGTCATCGTCCAGCGGATATTCATTCTGGGTGACATAGTCAGGAGAGGACATAGTGAGCATCCCTTGCAGGTTATTTGAATGTTAATTTTGTGGCTTATGTTTTTTCGGCGATAAAAAATTTATCTTTAGTTGTTAAATATGATTGAGATCGCAAATCTCGGTTAAACCGCACTTTTCGTGCGTTTTTCTAATTAATTGATTTAAAATACTTTCGGCATGAAACTACCTACAAAGCATGATACCCCGGTGCACACTTAAGGCGCATTCCCTGCCCTGGAGCAGTGCAATTGACGACACCCCATCCCCGGCTCGTTATCCCTTATCCCGTGCGGCGCGCGATGGCATGATTAAATATTGTGCAACTTTGATTTCACCTGGCGTTTATCCCGATTTTTGTTAAGGCATCTGAGGTGGCGTAATCCCTGCAATACTTAACTCAGTATCATGTGATACGCGATCCCCGGGAGCATATTTTGAACAGGTTACCTTCCAGCGCCTCGGCTCTTGCCTGTACCGCGCACGCACTGAATCTCATTGAGAAGCGAACGCTTGATCATGAGGAGATGAAACAACTTAACCGTGAGGTCATTGATTACTTTAAGGAGCATGTGAATCCAGGTTTTCTGGAGTATCGCAAATCTGTTACCGCCGGCGGGGATTACGGAGCCGTAGAGTGGCAAGCGGGCAGTCTGAATACGCTTGTCGACACCCAGGGACAGGAGTTTATCGATTGCCTGGGGGGTTTTGGTATTTTCAACGTGGGGCACCGTAATCCAGTTGTGGTTTCCGCCGTACAGAATCAACTTGCGAAACAACCTCTCCATAGCCAGGAACTGCTCGATCCGCTTCGCGCCATGCTCGCGAAAACGCTGGCAGCCTTAACGCCCGGTAAGCTGAAATACAGCTTCTTCAGCAACAGCGGCACCGAATCGGTCGAAGCGGCGATTAAACTCGCCAAAGCGTACCAGTCGCCGCGCGGGAAATTTACCTTTATCGCCACCAGCGGCGCGTTCCACGGGAAATCCCTGGGCGCACTGTCGGCGACCGCTAAATCAACCTTCCGCAAACCGTTTATGCCGCTGCTGCCGGGCTTCCGCCACGTGCCATTTGGCGACATCAACGCCATGCGCACCGTGCTGAGTGAATGCCGTAAAACCGGCGACGACGTGGCGGCGGTGATCCTGGAGCCGATTCAGGGTGAAGGCGGCGTGATCCTCCCGCCGCAGGGCTATCTGCCCGCCGTGCGTCAACTGTGCGATGAGTTCGGCGCGCTGCTGATCTTCGACGAAGTGCAGACCGGGATGGGGCGCACCGGCAAGATGTTCGCCTGCGAGCACGAGAACGTTCAGCCTGACATTCTGTGCCTGGCGAAAGCGCTCGGTGGCGGCGTGATGCCGATTGGCGCAACGGTCGCCACTGAGGAGGTCTTCTCGGTGCTGTTCGATAACCCGTTCTTACATACCACCACCTTTGGCGGTAACCCGCTGGCCTGTGCGGCGGCGCTGGCCGTCATCAACGTGCTGCTGGAGCAAAACCTGCCCGCGCAAGCGGAGCAGAAAGGCGACATGCTGCTGGACGGCTTCCGTCAGTTGGGCCGGGAATATCCGGATCTGGTACAGGATGCGCGCGGGAAAGGGATGCTGATGGCGATTGAGTTCGTTGATAACGAAACCGGTTATAGCTTCGCAAGCGAGATGTTCCGCCAGCGGGTACTGGTGGCGGGAACGCTTAACAACTCGAAAACCATCCGCATTGAGCCACCGTTGACGCTTACCATTGAGCAGTGTGAGCAGGTGCTGAAGGCGGCGCGTAAAGCGCTGGCGGCATTACGTATTGCCGTAACATCCGCCTGAACATTTATTTTTCCTGCCCTTTTAGCAGTATCAGGGCGATATGCAAAGAAATCCCTGGGATACGCCAGGGATTTCTTTATGCAGTCAGACTGAGGAATAATGTGCATAAGTGCAAACACGGTTCATCATATAAATTTAAAATATTTCTTTATGTAATATCAGATTGTAAAAGCAGCCGGATAATAACACCACCGCATTACCAACGCATGTCCGAATAATGACAGCCGTAACGTCTTGCATTATTAACAAAACCACGATGACATTCATCGCAGACATTAATAAAACCGACCAGCGAATAGAAATGCGGTTCTGACGGCGTGCAATATCATTCAAACAAATAAATTATGAGTTAATTTTATATTTAGTAAAACTAATAAAACATCAACCCATTATCACATTGATATAATATTATTTAATCCGTAGAATCCCCTCATTCATCAGCGCAGTGGCGGATGATATAAAACCAGTAACAACGCCCTGGGTAAAAATAATATATTAATCTAAAAACATATCCTATACCACTGCCTCGAAAAAAGATTCACATGACATTGTGAATATATTATTTCAATTGACAGCATGATGTTTATCTAAAAAGGATTTGTATGAAAAAGCAAGTTATAGCAATGGCTGTTGCCGGCGCGCTGGCTGGTGGCATGGCAATTAATGCGCAGGCCGATACCGTTACCGTTTCCGGCGGGACCGTCAACTTTGTCGGCCAGGTGGTAAACGCCGCCTGTTCCGTCGCGGCTGACTCCGTAGACCAGACAGTTACCCTGAGCCAGGTGCGTACCGTCAAGCTGACAACGGTCGGCATGCAGGCCAACCAGAAAGAAGATTTTAAAATCGTTCTGGAAGATTGCGACGCCACCGTTAGCCAGAATGCCGCCGTGATCTTTAACGGCCAGCAGGACCCTGCTGTAGAAGGCAGCCTGGCGAACACCGCTGGCGCAGGCTCGGCCAAAAACGTTGCGCTGCAACTGTTCGGGCCGGACGGCCAGGCGCTTAACATTGGCGATACCTCCTCCAACGTTAAGCTGATCAACGGCGAAAACATCATCCCGCTGAGCGTGGATTACGTGGCCACAGGCGCGGCCGAGCCGGGCAACGTCTCCTCCGTCGCAACGTTCCAGATGGTTTATTCCTGATTCGTTAGCCGATCTCGCTTCTTCGCCTGCGGGCGGAGAAGCGTTGTCCGGCAAGCGTTAGAGAGTTCGCAATGCAGCAATCCATAAATCGGGCGCTGCTGATAGCCGGCACTGCGCTTTTTGCCGTATTGCCAGCCGCGGCAAAGGACGATGGAAGCGTGACCTTTCAGGGTCAGGTCGTCAATGCGGCCTGTTCCGTCAGCATGGATTCCCAGGATCAAATCGTGCATATGGGACAGGTACGCAATAGCCAGTTCATCGCCGCCGGTGACTGGGCCAAACCGGTACCCTTCTTCATCACGCTGGAAGCATGCGACACCAGCGTAAGCCAGCGCGCCGGGGTGCTGTTTAGCGGCGAGTCTGACGGCAACGATCCCCAGGTTTTTCGCGCGGGCTATGGGCCTGGCGCCGCCACCGGGATTGGTATCGGTCTATTCGATGCGATGGGGAACCTGGTAAAGCCAGACACCGCGCCCCCCTGGTACAGACCTTTGCAGGACGGTGAAAACCGGCTGAGCTATATCGCCAGGTATCGCGCCACCGAAGATAGCGTCAACGCTGGTACCGCGAACGCGCAGGTCTGGTTCATCGTTTTTTACCAATAACTGACTCACAGGCAAGAAGCCTGACACATGAGAAACTGAGGGAACAATGCGTATCATTACATCACGCTGTAAACTGACTCGTCTGATAGCTGGCGCGCTAACGGCTCTGTTCGCGATGGGGATGGCCGGTTCTGCCAGCGCAGGCGGTATCGCGCTCGGGGGAACCCGGGTGATTTATCCCCAGGGTGATAAGCAGGCTTCATTAGCCATTATTAACTCTTCAACGAATACCACTTTTTTAATTCAGAGCTGGGTGTCCAACGCCGAAGGGGCAAAATCAGCGGATTTTGTCATTACGCCGCCGCTGTTCGTTATCCATCCTAAAAAAGAGAATACCCTGCGTATTATGTACGTGGGCCCCGATCTGCCTGTCGATCGTGAAAGCGTTTTTTATCTGAACAGCAAAGCCATTCCTTCCGTCGAGAAAAATAAGCTTTCCGGTAATACGCTACAAATTGCCACCCAGAGCGTTATTAAACTTTTTATCCGGCCGAAAAAATTGCCGTCGCTCTCTATTGATGCGCCCAAAACATTAACCTGCTCAGTCACCAATGGAAAAGTCACTATTACCAATCCATCGCCTTATTACGTTTCGTTGGTTCAGTTTTTCGTCGGCAACACGCAACTGGCAAATAACATGGTAGCACCCAAAAATAACCTGGTGGTGGAGATCCCCGGTGGCGGCACTGGCAGCGTGAGGTTTCAGACCGTTAATGACTTTGGTGCCAACACGCCCGTTCAGTCATGCGCGAAATAAGTCGTATACGGCGTTACGTATGACGTTTTGTCATTAAAAGCCTCGCAGGTAAGGGAAGACATGAAGCGTGTTCAGCCACGAAGATTTAACGCGCTCGTCAGAGCGTCGCTAACGCCGCTGGCGTTGACGATTGCGGGACTCCTTTCGTCCATCACCGTGCGCGCGGAGTATTTTTTTAACCCGGCATTTTTGTCGAGCGATCCTTCCGCCGTGGCGGATCTCTCCCGTTTTTCAACAAATGGCCAGGCGCCGGGCGTCTATCGCGTGGATCTCTGGCTGAATGGAACATTTGTCACCACCCGCGATATCAACTTTCTCGCCAGAACCGTAACGGACGGAGCCGTACAGGGCGACGACACGGGGCTAATGGCCTGCCTGACGCCCAAAGCGTATGAAAACCTGGGCGTCAACGTTCAGGCATTCCCGGCGCTGGCCGCCGCGAAAGCCGACAGCTGCGTGGACATTGCCGCCATTATTCCGGCCGCTGCCACTCTCTTTAATTTCGAACAGCAGCGTCTGGAAATCAGCATTCCGCAGGCCGCATTACGCAACAACGCGCGCGGCTATATCCCGCCAGAGCAGTGGGATGAAGGTATTAACGCTCTGCTGCTGAACTATAACTTTAGCGGCTCATACAGCCGCGATCGCAGCGAAAACGGCACAACCCACAAAAGCTATTTCCTCGGCCTGAACAGCGGGGTGAATCTTGGTGCGTGGCGTCTGCGGGACTACTCGACGTGGAACTACTATAACAGCGACGAGAACCGCCATAGCGAATGGGAACATATCAACACCTATCTTGAGCGGACGGTGATTCCGCTAAAGGGCAGACTGACGGTGGGCGATAGCTATACCTCGTCGGAAATTTTCGACAGCCTTCCCTTTCGCGGCGCGCAGATCGCCTCGGACGACAACATGCTGCCAGACAGCATGAAAGGCTTTGCGCCCACCATTCGCGGGATTGCCAAAAGCAACGCGCAGGTCACCATCAAGCAGAACGGCTATAGTCTTTACCAGAGCTACGTTCCGCCCGGCGCCTTCGCCATTAACGATCTCTTCCCAACCTCCTCCAGCGGCGACCTCACGGTGGAAGTGAAGGAGACGGACGGCAGTATCTCCCGCTATTCCGTTCCTTACTCCGCCGTACCGCTCCTCCAGCGCGAAGGGCGGGTGAAGTATGCCCTGACGGCGGCACAGTACCGCAGCAATAACGGTCAGCAGGACGAGGTGAATTTTGCCCAGGGCACGCTGATTTGGGGGCTACCGCAGGGCGTAACCGTCTATGGCGGCTCACAGCTTTCCGGCGATTATTACGCGCTGGCTCTTGGCGCTGGCCTCAATATGGGCAACTTTGGCGCCGTCTCTTTCGACGTTACCCACGCGCGCAGTACGCTGGCCGACGACACCAGCCATACGGGGCAGTCTCTTCGTTTCCTGTATGCCAAATCCCTCAACAAGATGGGTACGAACTTCCAGCTGCTGGGCTACCGCTACTCCACGTCCGGGTTCTATAACCTGGATGAGACAACCTACACACATATGCAGGGCTATACGGGCGATGCGGAGCAGGATGACGCGAATGAGGCCACTAACTGGCTGGACTACTACAACCTCAACTGGACTAAACGCGGCAAGCTTCAATTCAATATTTCGCAGCAGCTAGGCGGGCTCGGCTCGCTGTTCGTGACCGGAAGCCAGCAGAGCTACTGGCACACGGACGACAAAAACACGCTCGTCCAGGTGGGATACAGCGGTACCTGGGCCGGGATCTCATACAGCCTGACCTACAACTACAACAAATCGCCGGGCATGTCGGATAGCGATGAGATTTATGCGATTAACCTTTCCTTCCCGCTTAGCCAGTGGCTTTCACCTGCCAATGACGTCAGTCAGAAGCGGAACTACGCCTATGCCACCTACGGCATGAGCGCCAATAAACATGGAGAAACATCTCAGAACGCGGGGATTAACGGCACGCTGCTGGCGGAGAACAACCTTAACTACAACGTGCAGGAAGGTTATGCCAGCCAGGGGGCTGGCTCGCAAGGTTCCGCCAGTCTGGAATACGATGCCGCCTACGGCAACGCCAGCCTGGGCTACAACTACAGCGATAACGGCGATTATCGGGAAGTGACCTACGGCCTGAGCGGAGGCGTGGTAGCCCACCGCAACGGCATCACCTTAAGCCAGCCACTGGGTGATACCAACGTGCTGATTGCCGTACCGGGCGCAGCGGACGTCAGCGTCGAGAATGAACCCGGTATCCATACCGACGGACGCGGCTATGCGGTGGTGCCTTACGCCTCGGCCTACCATCTGAACAGGATGGCGCTGGACATTAACTCCCTCTCAGACGCCATGGATATCGATGATGCCGTCACCAGCGTGGTGCCGACCCACGGCGCCATCGTGCGCGCCACGTTTAACGCCCGTCTGGGCGCACGCGCGCTGGTAACGCTGCGCTACCACGGCAAGCCGGTGCCGTTTGGCGCCATGGTTTCCCGCGACGATAACGGCAGCGACACCATCGTAGGCGAAGAAGGCGAAACCTACCTCTCCGGCCTGAGCCAAAAGGGAGTGTTGAAGGCGCAATGGGGAGAAGGGGCGGATAAGCGCTGTACGGCCAACTACCACTTACCTGAAAGCAAACAGCCGCTGCTGCGGATCACCATGGAGTGTTCATAAATGAAATTAAGGATGATGCTTCTCTCTGCCGCTGGGCTACTTTTTTCGCTGAGCAGCCTGGCCGCAACGTGCAAAAACGCTAACGGCGGAATTTCCATGGTGAATTACGATCTGACCACCACGCTCACCACGGATCAAAACATCAAGGGCAACGGTACAGAGCTGAACCGAACCCAGGATATCCACGTCAACGCCACCTGTCCCCCAGGCAACTGGGAGAAGCGCACCTATCGTACCTATATCTCACCTTTCCCCGTGGTCAAAACGGAAGGCGAGTGGAAATATTTACAGCTTGATCCGGATTATATTATCGGTGCGATGAAAATCCATGATGCCACCATCGGCGATTTTTATCCGCCGGTGGAGTATGTCCACATGGGGGGGCACGAAGAGGTGGATACGGGCGGCGTCTTCCCGGTGAACGACAGCAATCTGACCTTCAAAATACAGATTGTCAGGCCGTTCATCGGCTCGGTCGTGATCCCGCCGAAACTGATGTTTAACGTCTATGTCACCACGACGGAAAATGACCGGCCCACCGTAATCGTATATCAGATCACCTACAGCGGCGTAATAACCGTCCCGCAAAACTGCGTGATTAACGCCGGGCAAACCGTCACCGTCGATTTTGGGGCACTCTACCACGGCGATTTCACCCAGGCCGGACAGCGACCCGACAGCGTAGCGCCAAAAACCTTTACCGTGCCGATCGAATGCAACGCTGATGTCAACTCACCGGCGCAGCTCACCCTACGGGTACAGGGGACGGCAGACGCTCGTTTCGCCAACGCGCTGGCGACGGATAACCCGGACGTGGCCGTCGTCGTGACCAGCCCGCAGGGCGAGATCCTGCGGCCAAACGTGTTCTCAAGCAGCGTCCCCTTTACCACGGATATGTCAGGACGCGCGGACGTGACGCTGCAAGCCTACCCCATCAGCACCACCGGACAGTCGCCAGAGCTGGGCGTCTTCAGGGCGCTGGCGCTGTTACGCATTGATTTCGCCTGAGGAAGCGTAATGACCATTTCATGGAAAAACACCGTATGGCTGAGCGTGGCCCTGTTAAACCCGCCGCTGGTGAAGGCTGACGACACAAGCTTTAACGTGCAGTTTATCGGCACCATCGTTGGGGAATCCTGTAACGTCGATACTAACAGCGCAGAGCAAACGATCGACCTGGGTGAATTTACGACAGAGGAATTTCCGCGCGTGGGCGCCACGACACCGGAAAAGCAGTTTGCCATCACGCTCAAAAACTGCACCCGCGCAATCGGCGGCACGACCGTCTGGTTTACCGGCGACGCGGACGCCAACGATCCCAAGCTGCTTGCCTTATCAGATACGGGAAAAGGGACGCAGCACATGATGGCGACCGGACTGGCAGTCGAGCTGCTCGACAGCGCGCGGGCGTCTGTCCCGATCAATAATACCGAGTCGCCGCTATATCCCCTGCTGCCGGGCGATAACACGCTGACCTTCTTCCTGCGCTATAAATCTACGCTGCCGACGGTCACCACCGGCAACGCCACCGCCGTGATGTATTTCGATCTGCTTTACCAGTAAGGAGACAGAATGACGATCCTGAACAGGTTATTTATCTGTTGCGCGCTGCTGTTGTCAGGCAAGACGCTCGCCCATGACGGCACGGTCTATATTACCGGCGTGGTGAAAGGCAAAACCTGTATTGTCTCCCCCGACTCGGAACAGCTGGTAGTGGAGATGCATGATGTGGCGGCCCGCCAGCTGGCCGGGCAAAAAAACGAAACGCCCTATGAGCCGTTCACTATTAACCTTGAAGCCTGCGGCGCCGGGTTATCCGCCATCAGCACCCATTTTGAAGGCACGCCGGACGGTAACAATAGCGATCTGCTGGCCCTGACCGGCGGGCCGGACTATGCAACCGGCGTGGCTATCGGCCTCTATAATCCTGATAAATCGCTGATCGCCATGGGGGATGAAAGCCTGCCGTTCGCGCTAAGCAATGACCAGACCACCCTGGCGCTGCATTTTTACGCCCGCTACCTCGCCGTGACGAACGCCGTTACGCCGGGGGTGGCTAACGCTGCCGCCACCTTTGTGCTGACCTATGCGTGAGGCCAGCCTGCTGAAAAAAGCGGGGATAGCCCTGCTGACCGCCGCGTCTTTCTGGCTCTTGCCTGCTCAGGCCGGGGTGGTGATTGGCGGCACGCGGTTTGTTTATCCTCAGGATCAGCGCGCTATCAGCGTCACCGTGCGCAATAAGTCCTCACTGCCGTATCTGATTGGCACAAAAATTTATCGCGGCGGCCGATGGCCGGGGGCGCAGCAGCCCCCCGAAGCGGCCACCGCGTGGTTTACCGCGACGCCGCCACTTTTTGCACTCCAGCCCGGACGTGAGAATAAGATCCGTCTGTTTCGCGCCGATGCGCCGCTTCCTGCCGATCGCGAAACGCTTTTCACGCTAAGCATTGCCTCCATTCCGGCCAGCCAGCGTCACAGCGATAACGTTCAGATGGCGGTACGTTCCAGCATGAAGTTTATCTATCGCCCGGAGGGGCTTCAGGGCGAACCGGCGCTGGCCTATCGTCAGCTACGCTGGCAGCTGACCGCCGACGGGCTGACGGTTGAAAACCCGTCGCCTTATTACGTCACGCTGTATCAGCTTTCCGTAAACGGAACGCGGGTGGATAACGCCGGCGTTGTCGCCCCTCTGAGCCAGCGACAAACGGACTGGTGTAAAGGGACTGCCAGGTGCCAGCTCACCTGGCAGTCGCTGAGCGACGAGGGGCGGATATTGCCCTCGATCGCCCGCACGGTGAAATAATTGCTCGCGGGGGTATCCTGGCAGCGGACCGACACTAGCGGTGAAACTCCGCTACCGTCATGGTAAAGCGCAGCACTTTTTCTCCCTCATTGGCATAGCCGTGCGCGGCTTCCGTTTTCGCCACCGCCGACGCGCCAGCATTAACCTGTACCACCGTCTCGTCCACCGTCAGGGTTAACATGCCTTCGTTCACGTGCAGCAGCTCAAAGGTTCCCGCCGGATGCCCCGAAGAGGTAAAGCGCTCTCCCGGCTGCATCTCCCACTGCCACAGCTCAATCATGTCCGGTCCTGCGGTGCCTGCCAGCAATCTGGCATAACCGCCCTGTGCGCCCTGCCACAGAACCGGGATCGCCTCTTCCTGAATAATGTGTATCTGCGGCTCGCTGGAGACGTTAACGATGTCTGCCACCGAGACGCCAAGCGCGGCGGCCAGTTTGCACAGAATGGCAATGCTGGGGTTGGCAGCCCCTTTTTCGATCTCCACCAGCATGCCTTTGCTGACGCTGGCGCGGCGGGAAAGCTCGTCCAGCGACAGCTTTTTCTCTTTCCGCCAGCTGCGGATACGGTTCGCCACGGCCAGGCTTACCTGGGCAACATCGGCGCCCGCATCGGTCATTATATTGACTTTATCAGTCATTGGTCACTACCATGGTATAAAACAGTCAATACAGGATTATTTATGTCTCTTCTAACACCGTCAATAGATTCGCGACTTGTCGGGATCGCGCCCGGCTTTCGGGCGCTGAGCATTCTGGTTGAAGCTGCCCCGATTACCCAACCGGAAGTTGCGCCCGCTGCGCTGGCGCAGGCCTGCCAGCAGATGCTCAATGATGATGTGCCCTGGGCAGAAAATCATCTCGCCGCCTGGGATGAGGTGTTTAAAGCCTTTGGTGCAAAACCCAAACGTACGCCCTGCTCGGCCTCGGCCCTGCGCAAGCGCGTGATGAGAGACGGTTCGCTGCCGCCGCTCGACCCGGTGGTGGATATCTATAATGCCATCAGTATCCGCTACGCTATTCCGGTAGGGGGAGAAAATCTGGCGGCTTACTCGGGAGCGCCGCGCCTGACGCTGGCCGACGGCAGCGAGCCGTTTGATACCTTTAAAGAAGGTGAGCCGGTTGTAGAAAATCCGGAGCCAGGCGAAGTTATCTGGCGTGACGATCTCGGCGTCACCTGCCGCCGCTGGAACTGGCGACAGGGGGTACGCACGCGTCTGGACAGTCAGGCGCAGTCCATGTGGTTTATTCTCGAAAGCCTGCCGTCGATGCCGCTGGCGGCATTACAGGAAGCTGGCGATGAGCTGGTGAGCAATCTGCAAAAGCTGATGCCGGGCGCGACGGCGCGTATTCAGTTGCTGGAGCTGGCGTGAACAACGCCGGGTGGCGCTTCGCTTACCCGGCCTACAAATACTGCATATGTAGGCCCGGTAAGCGCAGCGCCACCGGGCAAACACCGCACCATCCCCCGTAGGCCCGGTAAGCGCAGCGCCACCGGGCAAAGCCGCTACTCCGGCAACAACCCCACAAAACAGCGTTTTTTGCGCGGCTCTGACATCAGCTCTTCAAGCTTATCCACGCACGCCAGATAGTGTGGCGTTTGCTTATGCGCCAGCACCGCCGCTTCGTCCTTATAGGCTTCGTAGATAAAGAAGCGGGTTTTCACCCGCGGGTCCTGCAAGACATCAAAGCGCAGGTTTCCCGGCTCCTTGATGGCCCCCTCGTGGTTGGCGCGAAATACCTCCAGAAACTCGTCTACCCGCTCGGGTTTAATATTAATCACCACCAGCGTCACGTTCATTTTGCTTCTCCCTGTTTCTCTTCCTGCCAGAACTGGAACGCATCGCGTGCATTCCAGTTCTCGTGAACCACTTTTTTTACCGCCTTCAGCATGGCGAGCGGCGCGCTGGACTGGAAGATGTTGCGCCCCATGTCCACGCCGGATGCGCCCTGGTCAATCGCCCGCCAGCACATCTCCAGCGCCTCGTGCTCCGGCAGCTTTTTGCCCCCGGCGATAACAATCGGCACCGGGCAGCTGGCGGTCACTTTTTCAAAGCCCTCGTCCACGTAGTAGGTTTTGACGAACTGCGCTCCCATTTCGGCGGCGATGCGGCTGGCAAGCGAGAAATAGCGCGCGTCACGCGCCATCTCTTTCCCCACGCCCGTCACCGCCAGCGTCGGCATGCCGTAGCGCGCCCCCGCATCCACCAGCTTGATGATGTTGTTGATCGACTGATGCTCAAACGGGCTTCCGATATACACCTGCGCCGCCACCGCGCAGACGTTCAGGCGCAGCGCGTCCTCCATCGCCACCGCCACGCACTCGTTGGACAGCTCGCCCAGAATCGAGTTACCGCCGGAGGCGCGCAGCACCACCGGTTTGTTCGTGGCGGCTGGCACCTGGCTCCTGAGGATGCCGCGGGTGCACATCAGCACGTCGGTTTCACCAAACAGCGGCGCGATGGAGAGGTCGATACGCTCAAGACCGGTGGTCGGCCCCTGAAAGTAGCCGTGGTCAAAGGCCAGCATCACCGTGCGGTTGCTCTGCGGATTAAAGATGTGCGAAAGCCTCGACTGCATGCCCCAGTCCAGCGAGCCGCAGCCCTTCAGGGTGTACGTCACATTCTGCTGCGGCGTACCGATGCCAAAATCCTTGCCGTCTTTGATGTCGTCTAAATCAGCCATTTGCTCCCCCGTCAGAAATCGTATTTGTTGATGTTCTCTTTGGTGAACACCACCCGCTCCGGCAGCAGCACGATGCCGTTGCCCTTCGCCTCATACTGGTAGCCCTGCACGCTGTTCGGCTCGACCTTCAGCGTTCCGATATCTTTCACGTCGACGCTGTCGCCAGGGTTAAGATCGCCCTTTTTCAGTAAACGAACGGCGACATTGACCGCAATTTTGCCCTGTTGCACCACGTCCCACAGGCCGAAGGCTTTCACCGTGCCGCGCTCAACATATGGACGCATCACGTTCGGCGTGCTGAAGCCGACAATCGCCACCCCTTCCCGTTTCAGGTTTTCTGCCGCCTGCGCGGCAGCAGGAAGCGCGTTGGCGTCCGGGGCGATAATCGCATCCAGATCCGGATAGGCTTTTAAGATCCCCTCGGCGGTTTGCAGAGATTTGGTGGCGTCGTTATAGCCAAACTGAGTTGTCACAATCTGCCACTGAGGATGATCTTTCTCGATTTTGGCCTTCGCCTCTTTCACCCACTGGTTCTGGTCGGTAACGGTCGGGCTGGAGTAGAAGAACGCCACTTTCGCGTTCGGTTTGGTGACCTGCTTGCCCGCCATGTCCACCAGCAGGCCGCCGAGCTGTTCCGGCGTGCCCTGGTTGATATAGATGCTGCGGCACTCCGGTTTGGTGTCGGAGTCCCAGGTCAGGACCTTCACGCCGCGCTGCATCGCGCGCTTCAGCGCCGGGCAGAGACCGTCCGGCGACACGGCGGAGACGATGATGGCGTTATAGCCCTGGTTAACGAAGTTATTGATCAGTTGCACCTGGCCGGAGACGCTCGGCTCGGTCGGGCCGTCGTAGGTCACGTCCACGCCAAGATCTTTCCCCGCCTCTTTCGCGCCGTTGCCGCCGCTGGTGAAGAAGCCCACGCCCACCAGCTTCGGGATAAAGGCAATGCGGTCCGCCGCCTGCGCCGAAGCGAAGCTGAGGGCCATTGCCAGGACGAGCAGTTTTGTTTTCATCTTACGCTCCGGATAGTTTTCTGAAGAGAGAACGCACCCATTCGCGGTGCAGACTCAGCGAACGCCCCATCACCACCACAACCAGCAGCGCCCCTGACAGCGCGCTCGACACCTGGTTGGGGATGCCGACCATCTGTAAACCCTGTTGCAGGTACCCCACCAGCAACGCCGCCAGCGCCGTACCGACAACCGAACCTGACCCGCCGTAGATATTTGCCCCGCCGAGTACGGCGGCGGTGAGCGCGGGCATGAGTAAATCGCGCCCCAGATCCGAGCGCGCGGAACCGAAATAGGAAACCATCACCAGCGCGGCAACCGCCGAGGCTACCCCCACCAGGCCGTACAGCGCGTACGGCATGCCGTTCACCGACAGCGCCGCATAGCGCGCCGCACGCGGATTCTGGCCGATTAAAAACAGATGCCGACCAAAGCGCCCGCGGTGGGTAATCAGCCAGAAGAAAGCGGTAATCACCGCGAACAGCACCAGCGGGATCGGCAGGCCCACCACCGTGAGGTTAGCGAAGGTGGTAAAGCTGTCCGGGAAGCCGCCGATCCCCTCGTAGCCCGTCGCCCCCGCCATGCCGGAGAGCAGCAGCGCCCCGCCGCCGTAGAGGTAGAGCGTGCCGAGGGTAATGACCAACGGGCTGATGCCGGTGTAGTGGATCAGCGCCGCATTCACCAGCCCGCACAGCAGGCCGAGCAGCAGCGTCAGAGGGATGGCAACCGCCATCGGCCACCCTGCCTGCATCATCACCCCCAGCGCGATGGCGCACAGGCCGATGGTTGAGCCGAGGGAAATATCGATCCCGCCGCTGATAATCACAAGCGTAAGCGGCAGCGCCACGATGCCAATGCAGATAAAGTCGCTGGTGCTGAACAGCAGCATGTTGATATCAAGCATGCGCGGGTTGATGGCGCCGAAGAGCAGGATCTCCAGCACCAGTAAAATCAGCAGCGCGCTTTCCCAGTTAAGCCTCATTTACGCCACCTCTTTTTTGCGTTTCGGAAACGGGGTAACGTGCTTTCCCCCTTTGTTACCCGGCTGGAAACGGCTGTATTTCAGCGCCCGCTGATGCCGTGAGAGCGCCTGACGCAGCCGCCCGTCGAGCACCAGCACACCCAGCAGCACCAGCCCGGCGATAAAGTCGTTCCACCACGCCGGGAGCCTGAACAGCACCAGCACGGTATCGATTTGGGTGAGGAAGAACGCGCCGAGGAAGGCGCCGACCAGCGTGCCGGTGCCGCCCAGCAGCGAGATGCCACCGAGCACGCAGGCGGCGATGGCCTTCATCTCCAGCCCGCTGCCGGTCTGGTTCGGCACGAAGCCAATCTGTGAGGCAAACACAATCCCGGCGCAGGCCGCCAGCATGCCGTTGAGGGTAAAGGCGATCATGCGGGTGCGGTTCACCGCCACGCCCAGCTGGCGCGCGGCGGCGAGGTTATCCCCCACGGCGTAAAAATCACGTCCAAAGGCGGTGCGCGACAGCGTCCACGCGCCGATGGCCGCGATAATCAACACCAGCATGCCGAGCGGCGAAATGCCGACGGCGGCGGGCTCAGAGAGGGATTTCAGCCCCGGCGGCAGCCCTTCAATCCACTTCCCGCCGGTCCACAGCAGCATTGCCCCGCGATACAGCCCCAGCGTGCCGAGGGTGGCGACAATCGCCGGAATGCGCAGGCCCACCACCAGAAAACCGTTGAACGCCCCGGCCAGCGCGCCGATCGACAGCGCGAAGAGAATAGAAACGGGCAGGCTGTAGCCGCCGTTGAGCGCCACGCCGACGGCAATGGCGGACAGCCCGACCGTGGAGCCGACGGAGACGTCAATATTGCGGGTCAGCATCACCAGCGCCGCGCCGATGGCCAGCAGGATCAGGATCTGCGAGCTGGCGAAGATCATCCCCAGCGTCTGTAAGCTCAGGTAGGACGGATTGAGCGCCACCAGCACGGCGAACAGCGCCAGAATGGCGAGAAACGCGCTCAGCTCGCGGTTTTTCAGTAAGATCTTCATGATTGCCCTCCAAACGCCAGCGCCATCATCCGGTCGAGGCTGACGGCCTGGCGCGGCAGCTCGCCGCTGAGTACGCCCTGATGCATTACCAGCACCCGATCCGCGAGGCCGGGAAACTCATCGAGATCGCTTGAGATCATCAGCACCGCCACGTTCTGCGCCGCCACGCTTTTCAGCAGCTGATAGATATCGGCGCGCGCCGATACGTCCACGCCGCGCGTCGGTTCATCGACGATCAGCAGCAGCGGATTGGCCTCAAGACAGCGCGCCAGCAGCACCTTCTGCTGATTACCACCGGAGAGCGTGCGCACGGTTTGATCCGCATGGTTGAGCTTGATCCCCAGCGCCCGGTGATAGCGTTCCACTACCGCAGACTCCCGCTTTCGCTGCTGCCAGAGCGACGGCTCGTTCAGCGCCACGGTGTTCCAGCGGATCGGCGCGTCGAGAAACAGGCCGGACACCTGCCTGTCTTCCGGCAGATAGACCAGCCCTTTTTGCAGGCGTGAACTGACCGGATCGGCGGTGATCTCCTGGCTCTCCAGCCACACCCGCCCGCCGCGAACCGGACGCAGGCCGTAGAGCGTTTCGGCAAACTCGGTGCGCCCGGACCCCACCAGCCCGGCCAGACCGACAATCTCCCCGGCGTAAATCTCAAGGCTGAGATCGATAAAGCCCTCCCCGGTGAGCGCTTCCACGCGCAGCACGGGAAAATCCTGCGCCTGGGTGCGGCGGTTGCCCGGCAGCGCCAGCCACAGCTTTTGCGTATCGCTCAGGGATGTCTCCCGGCTTACCGGCGTCATGGCGGCGATCAGGGCGTTATCGTCAAAATGCGCAGTTTCGCCGCTGAGCACCACCGCGCCGTCGCGCATCACTGAGACGTGACTCGCCAGCTGTCGAATCTCCGGCAGCTTATGCGAGATAAAAACAATCCCGACGCCAAGATCCTGCAAGGCGCGGATCTGGCGAAACAGCCGTTCGGTTTCACCGGGCGTCAGCGAGGCCGTGGGTTCATCAAGGATCAGAATTCTGGCGTTGCGCATCAGCCCGCGCAGGATCTCCACCATCTGCTGGTCCGCCACCTCGAGGGTGCTGGCGGTAGCGTCGAGGTTAAGCTGGCATTGCAGCTGCCGGAGTTTTTCCGCCAGGCGTTTTTCCCGATCGCGCTCTCGCGGCAGACGAAACAGGATGTTTTCCCGCACCGTCAGGTTGGGAAATAGCAGCGGCTCCTGCGGCACCAGATAAATGCCTAACCTGTGCGCCTGCGCCGGGGTAAGCCGTGCAAAAGACTCACCCGCCACCGAAAGTTCACCGCTATCCGGGGTTTCTACCCCGGCGATGATCTTCATCAGCGTCGATTTTCCCGCGCCGTTACCGCCCATCAGCGCATGCACCTGCCCCGCAAGCAGCGTGAAATCAATGCCTTTTAAGACCGGTACGCCTGAAAACTGCTTGCTGATATCACGCGCGTCGAGAAGTGGTGTCATCATCGCTCCGCTATTGAACAAATGATTTTTAGATTTAATAATGTTCAAAAGCGTAGACGGTGAACTATATTTACAACCGTGCAGGGATCACAGTTTTATCGATTGAGATTCAGATAAAGCGGAAACGATCGAAAAGATCCGTTTTGTCGCGTGGCTCACATTTTCACGTCGCACCATCACGAACATATGATCTAAATTTTTATAAGAGTTCAATTATGAGCGATAAACGCACTGCGGAAGAAGGACGGTTTGCCGGGCTGGCACTGGCGGAAGAGGAGCTGGTGGCGCGCGTGGCCTGGTGCTACTACCACGACGGGCTGACCCAGAACGACATCGGCGAACGGCTCGGGCTGCCGCGCCTGAAGATCTCCCGCCTGCTGGAGAAAGGCCGTCAGTCCGGGGTGATCCGCGTGCAGATCAACTCCCGCTACGAGGGCTGCCTGGCGCTGGAAACCGAGCTGCAACAACGATTTGGCCTGAAGCTGGTGCGCGTGATGCCCGCCCTGAATACGCCGCCGATGAACGTGCGGCTGGGCATTGGCGCGGCACAGTCGCTGATGGGCGTACTGCAACCCGGCCAGCTGTTAGCGGTGGGCTTCGGTGAAACCACCATGAGCAGTCTGCAACACTTAAGCGGCTTTATCAGCTCGCAGCAGATCCGCCTGGTGACGCTCTCCGGCGGCGTCGGGCCGTATATGACCGGTATCGGCCAGCTGGATGCAGCCTGTAGCGTCAGCATGATCCCCGCCCCGCTTCGCGTGTCATCCGCTGAAGTCGCCGGGATCTTAAAGCGCGAAACCAGCGTGCGGGACGTGATCCTCGCCGCCACCGCGGCTGACGTGGCGGTGGTCGGGATTGGCTCGGTAAACCAGCGCCGTGACGCGACGATACTGCGCTCCGGCTATATCAGCGAAGGTGAACAGCTGATGTACGCCCGTAAAGGCGCGGTGGGCGATATCCTTGGCTATTTCCTCAATGCCGAAGGGGAATGCGTTGAGGAGCTGGAGATCCACAAAGAATTACTGGGCGTCACGCTCGATGAACTGGCGCAGCTGCCCACCATCGTAGGCGTGGCCGGAGGGGAAGAGAAAGCCGATGCGATTTATGCCGCACTGAAAGGTCGCCGTATTAATGGCCTGGTGACGGAAGAGACGACAGCCCGCGCGGTGCTGGCTCTGGCCGGATAAGAGCAGCCCTGCGCCTGACACGAGGCAAGCTCATGAGTTACCTTTTAGCGTTAGATGCAGGGACAGGCAGCGTTCGCGCCGTGATTTTTGATTTACAGGGCAACCAGATTGCCGTTGGCCAGGCCGAGTGGAAGCACCTGAGCGTGGAGAACGTGCCGGGCTCGATGGAGTTCGACCTCGACACCAACTGGCGGCTGGCCTGCCGGTGTATTCATCAGGCGCTGGAGCGCGCACGCCTGAGCGCGGCGGATATTCAGTCCGTCGCCTGCTGCTCGATGCGCGAAGGGATTGTGCTGTACGACCGCAACGGCGAGGCTATCTGGGCCTGCGCCAACGTCGACGCCCGCGCCAGCCGCGAGGTGGCTGAACTCAAAGAGATCCACGACTACCGGTTTGAATCCGAAGTGTATGATGTTTCCGGCCAGACGCTTGCCCTCAGCGCCATGCCGCGCCTGCTGTGGCTGGCGCACCATCGTCCGGATATTTATCGTAAAGCCGCCACCATCACCATGATCAGCGACTGGCTGGCGGCGAAGCTCTCCGGTGAGCTGGCGGTCGATCCGTCCAATGCGGGCACCACCGGCATGCTGGATCTCTTCTCCCGCGACTGGCGTCCGGCGCTGCTCGACATGGCCGGGCTGCGCGCCGATATCCTCTCCCCGGTGAAAGAGACCGGCACCGTGCTGGGCGCTGTCACCAAAGAGGCCGCGCAGCAGAGCGGCCTGCGCGAAGGCACACCGGTGGTGATGGGCGGCGGCGACGTGCAGCTGGGCTGTCTGGGGCTGGGCGTGGTGCGCGCCGGACAAACGGCGGTTCTCGGCGGCACCTTCTGGCAGCAGGTGGTGAATCTGCCGCAGGTGCGCACCGACCCTGAGATGAACATCCGCGTAAACCCGCACGTCATCCCCGGCATGGCGCAGGCGGAGTCGATCAGCTTCTTTACCGGGCTAACCATGCGCTGGTTCCGCGACGCCTTCTGCGCCGAAGAGAAGCTGATTGCCGAACGAATGGGAATGGACACCTACTCCCTGCTCGAAGAGATGGCGAGCCGCGTCCCGGCGGGCTCCCACGGCGTGATGCCGATCTTCTCCGACGCGATGCATTTTAAGCAGTGGTATCACGCAGCGCCGTCGTTTATTAACCTCTCCATCGACCCGGAAAAGTGCAACAAAGCGACGCTGTTCCGCGCGCTGGAAGAGAACGCGGCCATCGTCTCGGCCTGCAACCTGGCGCAGATTTCCCACTTCTCCGGCGTGACGTTTGAGAGCCTGGTGTTTGCGGGAGGCGGGGCCAAAGGCGCCCTGTGGAGCCAGATTTTAAGCGACGTTACCGGGCTGCCGGTGCGCGTGCCGGAAGTGAAGGAAGCAACGGCGCTGGGTTGCGCGATTGCGGCAGGTGCTGGCGCGGGGTTGTTTGCGGATATGGCTTCGACGGGCGAGCGGCTGGTGAAGTGGAGCCGCGAGTTCACGCCGAACCCGCAGCACCGCGAGCTGTACGACGGCATGATGCAGAAATGGCAGGCGGTGTATGCCGACCAGCTTGGGCTGGTGGACAGCGGGCTGACGACGTCGATGTGGCAGGCACCGGGGCTGGTGCGGGCATCCCCCTCACCCCGGCCCTCTCCCTAAGGGAGAGGGAGATTAAGTCCCCTCTCCCTGTGGGAGAGGGTTAGGGTGAGGGCATCAGGCCACACCAATATTTGAATCCCATCACATTCACTGCATTCCCCTTTTCCCTTTTACTCCCCGCTGGCTAAATTAGTAACTCATCCGACCACATAACAATAATTTTACACTGGAAGAGACTATGAGCCGCTACCCGTCGCTATTCGCCCCCCTCGATCTTGGGTTTACCACCCTTAAAAACCGCGTGTTAATGGGCTCAATGCACACCGGGCTGGAGGAGCGTCCGGACGGGTCTGAACGTCTGGCAGCCTTCTATGCCGAGCGCGCGCGCCACGGGGTGGCGCTGATTGTCACCGGCGGCGTAGCCCCTGCTCCTACCGGGGTGACGATGGAGGGCGGCGCGGTGTTGAACGATGCGTCACAGCTGCCGCACCACCGCATTGTGACCGACGCGGTCCACCGCGAGGGCGGCAAAATCGCCCTGCAAATTCTGCATACTGGACGCTACAGCTATCAGCCGAACCTGGTTGCCCCCTCGGCTATTCAGGCGCCGATTAACCGCTTTACTCCCCATGCCCTCAGCCACGACGAGATCCTGGCGCTGATAGACGATTTTGCCCGCTGCGCGGCGCTGGCGCGGGAAGCGGGCTACGACGGCGTTGAGGTGATGGGCTCGGAAGGCTATCTGATCAACGAATTCCTCGCCGCACGCACCAACCAGCGCGACGACGAATGGGGTGGCGACTATGCCCGCCGGATGCGTTTTGCCGTGGAGGTGGTGCGCGCGGTGCGTGAACGTGCGGGTGCGGATTTTATTATCATCTTCCGCCTGTCGATGCTCGACCTGGTGGAGGGCGGCGGCACGTTCGACGAAACCGTGCAGCTGGCGCAGGCGATTGAAGCCGCTGGCGCCACCATCATCAACACCGGGATTGGCTGGCACGAAGCGCGCATCCCGACCATCGCTACGCCGGTGCCGCGCGCGGCGTTCAGCTGGGTAACGCGCAAGCTGAAAGGCATAGTCTCCGTTCCACTGGTCACCACCAACCGCATTAACGATCCGCAGGTGGCGGAGGATGTGATCTCACGCGGCGATGCCGATATGGTATCGATGGCGCGCCCGTTCCTCGCGGATGCCGAACTGCTCTCCAAAGCGCAAAGCGGCCGTGCGGACGAGATTAATACCTGCATCGGCTGCAACCAGGCGTGTCTGGATCAGATCTTCGTCGGCAAGGTCACCTCCTGCCTCGTTAACCCCCGCGCCTGCCATGAAACCAAAATGCCGATCGTTCCTGCGGTCAACAAGAAGCGTCTGGCCGTGGTGGGTGCAGGGCCGGCGGGCCTGGCGTTTGCAGTCAATGCCGCCTCGCGCGGGCACAGCGTGACGCTGTTTGATGCGCTGGCGGAAATCGGCGGGCAGTTTACTATCGCCAGACAGATCCCCGGCAAAGAGGAGTTCTACGAAACGCTGCGCTATTACCGCCGGATGATCGAGGTGACGGGCGTCGATCTGCGGCTTAAACAGTTTGTCAGCGCGGCGGATCTGATCGGTTTCGACGAGGTGATCCTCGCGAGTGGGATCGCCCCGCGCACGCCAGCGATCGAAGGCATCGATCATCCGAAGGTATTGAGCTATCTGGATGTATTAAGGGACAAAGCGCCGGTTGGCGAGAAGGTGGCGATCATCGGCTGCGGCGGGATCGGTTTTGATACCGCGATGTATTTAAGCCAGCCGGGCGAAGCCACCAGCCAGAACATCGCTGAGTTCTGCGTGGAATGGGGCATTGATACCAGCCTCAGTCAGTCCGGTGGTTTACGCCCGGAAGGTCCGCAGCTGCCGAAAAGCCCGCGTCAGATCGTGATGCTCCAGCGTAAAGCCAGCAAGCCGGGTGAAGGGCTGGGGAAAACCACGGGCTGGATCCACCGCGCCACCCTGCTCTCGCGCGGGGTGAAGATGATCCCGGGGGTGAGCTACCAGAAGATCGACGACGACGGGCTGCACGTGCTGATCGGCGGCGAACCGCAACTGCTGCGCGTGGATCATGTGATTTTGTGCGCCGGGCAGGAGCCGAAGCGGGATCTGGCGGATCCGCTGCGTGAGGCGGGGAAAACGGTGCATTTGATCGGCGGGTGCGATGTAGCGATGGAGCTGGATGCGCGGCGGGCAATTGCGCAGGGGACGAAGTTAGCTCTGGCGATCTAGGGCATTGCCGGGCGGCGCTTCGCTTGCCCGGCCTACGGGCTAGAGGCCATTGTAGGCCCGGTAAGCGAAGCGCCACCGGGCATCAGGCCGCACATACCCAATCTTACCGACGACGCCCCAGCTTCACCGATTTCAGCACCACGAATTTGTTATTGGTGGCAATGGTGACGCAGTTGCCGAAAATCTTCTTCAGCTTGTGGAAGTAGTCCAGGTGGCGGTTGGCCACGATATACAGCTCGCCGTTGATTTTCAGGCAGCGGCGCGCGTGGTGGAACATCTCCCACGCGACGTTATCCGTCAGGGCGTGCTTCTGGTGGAACGGCGGGTTACAGAATACCGCGTTGAAGCGGAAAGGCTCTACGCCCGACAGCGCGTTATTGATCATAAACTCGCAGCGATCCAGTGCCTCCGGCAGGTTGGTTTCCACGTTCAGACGGCTGGACGCCACCGCCATTGGCGATTCGTCGCTGAACACCACGCTGGCCTCCGGGTTCTTCGCCAGCAGCGTCAGGCCAATCACGCCGTTACCGCAGCCGAGATCAACGATTTCCCCTTCCAGGTTTTCCGGCAGGTGTTCCATAAAGAAGCGTGCGCCGATATCCAGACCGGTGCGGGAGAAAACGTTCGCGTGGTTGTGGATGGTCCAGTCGGTACCTTCCAGTTTCCAGCTCAGCGTCTCCGGCGCGTCGGCCAGCGCCGGTGCGCTGAAGGTACAGTTGATCAGGCGCGCTTTTTTCCAGGCAAGCGTAGTGGTGGTCGGGCCGAGCACTTTCTCGAACAATTCCAGCGTCGAGGTGTGAATATCGCGCGCTTTGGCACCCGCGATAATACGCGTATCCGGCGTGACGACCTTACGCAGCGCGCGAAGCTGCTGCTCCAGCAGCGCCATGGTTTTGGGCACTTTAATCAGCACCACGCCCGGCGCCTGCGGGTAGTCCGCGGTGCTGTCGAGGAACTTCACGCTGGATTCGTCGATATCGTTGTGACGCAGGTTTTCACGCGTCGCCAGCTCGCTTAAGTAAGAATCGCCGATACTGTAAGGCGCATGTTCCGCCAGCGCGCAGGCCAGCGCGCCAAACGCGTCATTCAGGATCAGAACCGGGCCGCTGATTTCAGTCCCATCCAACTGTTGCAGCAGATATTCATCCGCCGCTTCCCACGCCTGAAGCGGGTTAACGTCGTCCGTTTCCGGGAAACGTTTAAGGTTGAGTGAACGGAAACCGTTGTCTAAGTGGCTCATCGGCCCTCCTGAATGGTAAAATTTGGCGTATCCCTGAAAAGGGTGCGTGAGTATACCCGTTTTCACACTATTTTGGGGTTTTGATGAACCAGCTGACTTATCTCCAGGGCTATCCGGAGCATTTACTTTCCCAGGTTCGTGACCTGATTGCCGCGGGAAAGCTCGGTGCGGTGCTGGAAAAACGCTACCCGGGCACGCATGATTTCGCGACTGACAAAGCCCTCTGGCAGTATACGCAGGATCTGAAAAACCAGTATCTTAAGAGCGCTCCGCCGATCAACAAGGTGATGTACGACAATAAGATCCACGTGCTGAAAAACGCGCTCGGCCTGCATACCGCCATCTCCCGCGTACAGGGCGGCAAGCTGAAGGCCAAAGCGGAGATCCGCGTCGCGACCGCCTTTCGCAATGCGCCGGAAGCCTTTCTGCGGATGATCGTGGTGCACGAGCTGGCGCACCTGAAAGAGAAAGAGCACGACAAAGCGTTCTACTCACTGTGCTGCCATATGGAGCCGCAGTACCACCAGCTGGAGTTTGATACCCGTTTGTGGCTGACGCATTTATCGTTAAAGAGTAATGCGCAGTAGCGCACGCGAAATGTCATGATGACGTGCTACAGTGGCTTTAGGTTCCCTGCTACGGAGTACGTAAACGTTTATGATACGTTTCGCAGTCATCGGTACGAACTGGATCACGCGCCAGTTCGTCGACGCCGCCCACGAAACCGGCAAATATAAGCTCACCGCAGTCTATTCCCGCAGCCTTGAGCAGGCGCAGAGTTTTGCGAATGACTACCTGGTTGAACATCTGTTCACCTCGCTCGATGAGATGGCGCAAAGCGACGCCATTGACGCGGTCTATATCGCCAGCCCGAATTCTCTGCACTTCCCGCAAACGAAGCTGTTCCTCAGCCACAAAAAGCATGTGATCTGCGAGAAGCCGCTCGCCTCGAATATTGAGGAAGTGGAAGCCGCCATTGCGCTTGCCCGCGAAAACCAGGTGGTGCTGTTTGAAGCGTTCAAAACCGCCAGCCTGCCGAACTTCCTGCTGTTGCAGCAATCGCTGCCGAAAATTGGCAAAGTGCGTAAAGCCTTTATCAACTACTGCCAGTATTCCTCGCGCTACCAGCGCTACCTGGACGGCGAAAACCCGAACACCTTTAACCCGGCCTTCTCGAATGGCTCGATTATGGATATCGGTTTTTACTGCCTGGCCTCTGCGGTCGCCCTGTGGGGTGAACCGCACGGCGTAACCGCCACCGCCAGCCTGCTGGAAAGCGGCGTGGATGCACACGGCGTTGTGGTGCTGGACTACGGTGATTTTAGCGTGACGTTGCAGCACTCGAAGGTCAGTGACTCCGTACTGCCAAGCGAAATTCAGGGCGAAGACGGCTCGCTGGTGATCGAAAAAATCTCCGAATGCCAGAAGCTAAGCATCGTTCCCCGCGGCGGCAAAGCGCAGGAGCTGACGCAGCCTCAGCATATTAACACTATGCTCTATGAGGCAGAGGTCTTCGCCCGTCTGGTAGAAGACAACGAAGTGAACCACCCGGGGCTGGCGATCAGCCGCACCACGGCGAAGCTGCAAACGGAGATCCGCCGACAGACTGGCGTGATCTTCCCCGCAGACGGCGTGAATGTGGAAGCCGTCGCGTAAAACTGTGTAATGAAATCGTGCAGACCATTGACGAAACCGATGGTCTGACATAATTTGTTACCTGCAAAGGGGAGTAACTTCTTCGCCGGTGGATCGTCATTACGATGCGTGCAAAACCGCATCCGGTCGCCGGGCAACCTTCGTGGTTGTAAGTGAGACCTTGCCGGAAGGCGAGGTCTATGCATAAAAAGCTAACGGCTATCGTCTTCTGACCATGGCCGTTTTTGTTTTTTATGTTTAAGGAAAATAGTATGCATTCTGTCGGCACTCCAATGCTGTGGGGCGGATTCGCGGTTGTCGTGCTCATCATGCTGGCAATCGACCTCTTTTTGCAGGGTCGTCGCGGCGAGCACGGCATGAGCGTCAAGCAAGCCGCCGTCTGGTCGCTGGTATGGGTTACCCTCTCACTCCTCTTCTGCGCCGCCTTCTGGTGGTATCTGGCCTCAACCGAAGGCCGCGCGGTGGCCGATCCTCAGGCACTCGCCTTCCTCACCGGCTATCTGATTGAAAAAGCGCTGGCGGTTGATAACGTCTTCGTCTGGCTGATGCTGTTCAGCTACTTCGCCGTGCCTGCGGCTCTGCAACGTCGCGTGCTGGTGTACGGCGTGCTGGGCGCTATTGTCCTGCGTACCATCATGATCTTCGCCGGTAGCTGGCTGATTACCCAGTTCGAATGGCTGCTGTATGTATTTGGCGCGTTCCTGCTGTTCACCGGGGTAAAAATGGCGCTGGCGAAAGAAGACGATACCGGGATCGGTGATAAGCCGCTGGTGAAGTGGATCCGGGGTCATCTGCGCATGACGGACAAGATCGAGAGCGAGCATTTCTTCGTGCGTAAGAACGGCCTGCTGTTCGCCACCCCGCTGCTGCTGGTGCTGATTCTGGTCGAACTGAGCGACGTGATTTTCGCGGTGGACAGTATCCCGGCTATCTTCGCGGTCACTACCGACCCGTTCATCGTGCTGACCTCAAACCTGTTCGCCATCCTCGGCCTGCGTGCGATGTACTTCCTGCTGGCGGGTGCGGCAGAGCGCTTCTCAATGCTGAAGTACGGTCTGTCGGTGATTCTGGTGTTTATCGGTATCAAGATGCTGATCGTCGATTTCTACCATATTCCGATCGCCATTTCGCTCGGCGTGGTGTTTGGCATTCTGCTGGTGACGCTGATTATCAATACCTGGGTTAACCGCCAGCACGATAAGAAGCAGCAGGCTTAGTGCGTTTTGCCCGGTGGCGCTACGCTTACCGGGCCTACAACGTCACCCCGTAGGCCGGGTAAGCGCAGCGCCACCCGGCACTTTCGTTAACCAATAGTTAAAAAACATGACGCAACACGTAAAATCCAGCATTTTACGCTTCCGCCTTTCGCTGCTTTCCCTGATACTCAACCAGGCAAACAAATACTTACATCCGGACACAAATGTGACTTAGAGCACATCCAGGATGGAACGCAATTTCACTCAGGAATAACGTATGAGCACACAATCACGCGGTCTGTTCGCGCGCCTGGCGCAGGGCAGTCTTGTAAAACAAATTCTGGTCGGGTTGGTACTGGGTATTCTGCTGGCGATGGTGTCAAAACCTGCCGCGGAAGCGACGGGGCTGCTCGGCACCCTTTTCGTTGGCGCACTGAAGGCCGTCGCCCCGGTACTGGTGCTGATGCTGGTGATGGCGTCGATTGCCAACCACCAGCACGGACAAAAAACCAACATTCGCCCTATTCTGTTCCTGTATCTGCTGGGAACCTTCTCTGCTGCCTTAACGGCCGTGGTGTTTAGCTTCCTGTTCCCGTCCACGCTGCACCTGACCAGCGCGGCCGGTGATATCACCCCGCCGTCCGGGATTGTGGAAGTGCTTCGCGGTCTGCTGATGAGCATGGTCTCTAACCCCGTCACCGCGCTGATGAACGCGAACTACATCGGCATCCTGGTCTGGGCGATCGGTCTGGGCTTCGCGCTGCGTCATGGTAACGAGACCACGAAAAACCTGGTGAACGATATGTCCAACGCTGTCACCTTTATGGTGAAGCTGGTGATTCGCTTTGCGCCAGTCGGGATCTTTGGTCTGGTCTCCTCCACGCTGGCAACCACCGGTTTCGATGCACTGTGGGGCTACGCGCAGCTGCTGGTCGTCCTGGTCGGCTGTATGCTGCTGGTGGCGCTGGTGATCAACCCGCTGCTGGTGTTCTGGCAGATCCGCCGCAACCCGTATCCGCTGGTGCTGACCTGCCTGCGTGAAAGCGGCGTGTATGCCTTCTTCACCCGCAGCTCGGCGGCAAACATTCCGGTCAACATGGCGCTGGCGGAGAAGCTGAATCTGGATCGCGATACCTATTCGGTGTCGATTCCTCTGGGTGCAACCGTGAACATGGCAGGTGCGGCGATCACCATCACCGTGCTGACGCTGGCGGCGGTGCATACGCTGGGCATTCCGGTGGATCTGCCAACCGCGCTGCTGCTGAGCGTCGTTGCATCACTGTGTGCCTGTGGCGCCTCCGGCGTGGCGGGCGGCTCGCTGCTGCTGATCCCGCTGGCCTGTAACATGTTCGGTATTCCGAACGAGATTGCCATGCAGGTTGTCGCGGTCGGCTTCATTATCGGCGTATTGCAGGATTCCTGCGAAACCGCGCTGAACTCCTCTACCGACGTGCTGTTTACCGCGGCGGCCTGTCAGGCGGAAGATGCGCGTTTAGCGAAGAACGCGCTGCGCAGTTAAAAAGAAAAGCCCGGTGGCGGCTACGCCTTACCGGGCCTACAGGGTTCAGTAGGTCGGGTAAGCGCTAGCGCCACCCGACAAAGCACTTATAGCGTCACACCACTCTTAAAGATCGCCAGCTCGCGGAAGTCGTTCTTCTCGTTGCAGGTCTGCCTGCCGCTGGCAAATTCCACAATCGTGTCCACGAATTCGCTCAGCAGCTGCGGCATCGCTTTGCCGTGGATCAGCTGGCCGGCATCAAAGTCGATCCAGTGTTTTTTCTTCGCCGCCAGCTCGCTGTTAGTGGCGATTTTCACCGTTGGCACAAATCCGCCGTACGGCGTGCCGCGCCCGGTACTGAACAGCACCATGTGACAGCCCGCTCCCGCCAGCGCACTGGTGGCGACCGCATCGTTGCCCGGTGCGCTCAGCAGGTTCAGACCGTGCGTTTTCAGCCGTTCACCGTAGCGCAGCACGTCCACTACCTGGCTGGCGCCCGCTTTCTGGGTGCAGCCCAGGGATTTCTCTTCCAGCGTGGTGATCCCTCCCGCCTTGTTACCCGGCGACGGGTTCTCATAAATCGGCTGGTTATGGGCGATGAAGTACTGTTTGAAATCGTTGACCATGGTGACGGTCTTCTCAAAGGTCTCTTCGTCGCGGCAGTGGCTCATCAGAATGCGCTCTGCGCCGAACATCTCCGGCACTTCGGTCAGCACTGTCGTGCCACCGTTGGCAATCACGTAATCTGAGAAGCGGCCCAGCATCGGGTTAGCGGTAATGCCGGAAAGCCCGTCAGATCCGCCGCACTCCAGGCCAAACTTCAGTTCACTCAGCTTGCCCGGCTCGCGCTTGTCGTGACGCATCACCTCATACAGCTGGTGCAGCTGTTCAACGCCCGCTTCCACTTCGTCGTCCTGGTGCTGACACACCATAAAGTGCACGCGCTCAGGATCGAACTCGCCCAGCGTGTCGCGGAAGGCGTCGACCTGATTGTTTTCACAGCCGAGGCCAATCACCAGCACCGCCCCCGCGTTCGGGTGACGCACCATATTTTGCAGCATGGTGCGGGTATTGATGTGGTCGTCGCCCAGCTGGGAACAACCGTAGGTATGGCTGAACAGATGCACGCCGTCGGTGCCTTCAGCATTGTTGGTCTCTTTCAGGAAACGCGTCTGAATTTGACGCGCGATCCCGTTCACGCAGCCGACGGTCGGGAGGATCCACAGTTCATTGCGGATCCCCACCTCCCCGCTGGCGCGGCGGTAGATCTGCACCTCACGATCGGCCGCCTGTCCTTCTTCTGCCTGGAAGTCAGGTTGATAGCTGTACTCGTCCAGATCGCTGAGATTGGTGCGGGTATTGTGGGAATGAATGTATTCACCCGGCGCAATATCCGCCAGCGCATGACCGATGGGCAAACCGTACTTCACCACGTTCTCCCCTTTCGCGATGGGGATCAGGGCAAACTTATGTCCACGTCCAATGGCCTGGCGTAACGTCACCGACTGGTTGTCGAAGGTCACTTCCGTCCCTTCGGCTAAATCGGCCAGCGCGACGGCAACGTTATCCAGCGAATGGATTTTGATGTATTGCATATCAACCTCAAACGGCCTTAGTTCAGTTCAATGGCGAAGTAGTCACGCGCATTGTTAAAGCAGATGTTTCTCACCATTTCGCCCAGCAGCTGGATATCCGCTGGCGCTTCGCCCGCGTGCACCCAGCGGCCAATCATCTGGCACAGAATGCGGCGGAAATATTCATGGCGGGTATAGGAGAGGAAACTGCGGCTGTCGGTCAGCATGCCAACGAAGCGGCTCAGCAGGCCGAGCTGCGCCAGCTGCGTCATCTGACGCTCCATGCCGTCTTTCTGATCGTTAAACCACCAGCCGGAACCGAACTGCATCTTGCCCGGCATCCCTTCGCCCTGGAAGTTGCCGATCATAGTGCCCAGCACTTCGTTATCGCGCGGGTTCAGGCAGTACAGAATGGTTTTTGGCAGCAGGTTTTGCTCGTTCTGTTTGCTCAGCAGTTTTGACAGCTCTTCCGCCATCGGACGGTCGTTGATGGAGTCAAAGCCTACGTCCGCGCCCAGCAGTTTGAACTGACGCTGGTTGTTATTACGCAGCGCGCCGATGTGATACTGCTGAACCCAGCCGCGACGGGCATATTCCGCACCGAGGAACACCAGCACCGCGGTTTTAAACTGCGCCACTTCGTGCTCGCTCAGGGCTTCGCCGGAGAGACGACGCGCCAGAATACTGTCCAGCTCAGCTTCACTGGATTCCGCGAACAGCACTACGTCCAGCGCGTGGTCAGACACTTTACAGCCGTGTGCGGCAAAGTGATCCAGACGTTTGGTCAGCGCGGTTTGCAGATCGCCAAAGCGACGAATGTCGGTATCCGAAACTTCCGCCAGCTTCGCCATGTAGTCGTTAAAGGTCGGCAGCTCGATGTTGAAGGCTTTATCCGGGCGCCAGCTTGGCAGCACTTTGATGTCAAACGTGCTGTCCTTCGCGACAACCGCGTGATGTTCCAGAGAGTCGACCGGATCGTCGGTGGTGCCCACCATCTTCACGTTCATCTGCTGCATGATGCCGCGCGCCGAGAAGCTATCCTGCGCCAGCAGTTCGTTGCACTGATCCCAGATTTCATCCGCCGTGGCGGGAGAGAGCAGCTTGCCGGTGATACCAAACGGACGACGCAGTTCGAGGTGCGTCCAGTGGTATAACGGGTTACCGATGGTGTGAGGAACGGTAGCGGCCCAGGCGTCAAACTTCTCGCGATCGGTCGCGTCGCCGGTACACAGGCGCTCGGCCACGCCGTTGGTGCGCATTGCACGCCATTTATAGTGGTCACCCTTCAGCCAGATATCATACAGGTTTTTGAAACGGTAATTTTCGGCAACCTGCTGCGGCGGTAAATGGCAGTGGTAGTCGAAAATCGGCTGGTCTTTTGCGTAGTCGTGGTACAGGCGGCGAGCAAATTCGGTATCTAGCAGAAAATCGTCGGTCATAAACGGTGTCATTATCGTCTTCCTCATTACGGGAGCGTCAGAAAGCTTATGTTCAGATGCTGCAAAGTTATCACACCAATTTCCAGAGTCCGACGTTTTTTTCGTGAGTTAGATCAATAAACGTCGACAAATAAATTACCCTCAAAGGGGTAAACCCTCTCGCAGACCGCGCCAGTTCTGGCTTTGCGCACGCCGCATAATGTCCCTACAAAGATTCACACTTTTGTGATGTCACTCACCTTTTAAAGTTGTATGACAAGTTATCTTTTCGCCGTCGCAAACTATAAGCCGACGGAATGCATTACCGGTGTTTGATACATCGGATTTAACGGTACGGAAGCCGACTTAGCACGATTACTTATGGCAAGGTTCGGGCCGTTCCGGGACAGGTTCCCGGTTACGCCCCTCCCGTTACAGAACAACTCCCGGCAACGGTTGAGTTGTTGCCGTGTCCCGACACGGAAATAACATAACGATGAGGTTTTACATGCGTAAAATTAAAGGGTTACGTTGGTACATGATCGCACTGGTGACGCTCGGCACCGTGCTGGGCTACCTGACACGTAACACCGTGGCAGCAGCGGCGCCAACGTTGATGGAAGAGTTACATATCTCCACGCAGCAATACTCTTACATCATTGCGGCTTACTCTGCCGCTTACACCGTAATGCAGCCTGTTGCAGGTTATGTTCTTGATATTCTGGGTACAAAAATTGGTTATGCCTTCTTCGCTGTAGCCTGGGCCGTCTTCTGTGGGGCGACCGCGCTGGCCGGCAGCTGGGGCGGACTGGCGCTGGCGCGTGGTGCGGTAGGTGCTGCCGAAGCAGCGATGATCCCCGCGGGACTGAAAGCCAGCTCTGAATGGTTCCCGGCAAAAGAGCGTTCAATCGCTGTCGGTTACTTCAACGTGGGCTCCTCCATCGGGGCGATGATTGCTCCGCCACTGGTGGTGTGGGCGATTGTGATGCACAGCTGGCAGATGGCGTTCATCATCTCCGGTGTGCTGAGCTTTGCCTGGGCCATGGCGTGGCTGATCTTCTATAAACACCCGCGCGATCAGAAAAAGCTGTCTGACGAAGAACGTGACTACATTATTAATGGTCAGGAATCTCAGCATCAGACCGACAACGGCAAAAAGATGTCCGTCTGGCAGATCCTGGGCACCCGTCAGTTCTGGGGTATCGCTCTGCCACGCTTCCTGGCAGAACCGGCCTGGGGTACGTTTAACGCCTGGATCCCGCTGTTCATGTTTAAAGTTTACGGCTTTAACCTGAAAGAGATCGCGATGTTCGCCTGGATGCCAATGCTGTTTGCAGACCTGGGCTGTATCGTCGGCGGCTACCTGCCACCGCTGTTCCAGCGCTGGTTTGGCGTGAACCTGATTGTGTCCCGTAAGATGGTGGTCACCATGGGCGCCTTGCTGATGATCGGCCCGGGCATGATCGGCCTGTTCACCAGCCCTTACGTGGCTATCGCCCTACTGTGTATCGGGGGCTTTGCTCACCAGTCTCTTTCCGGTGCGCTTATTACGCTCTCGTCCGACGTGTTTGGTCGTAACGAAGTCGCTACCGCCAACGGCCTGACCGGGATGGCCGCCTGGACCGCAAGTACCCTGTTTGCGCTGGTGGTCGGCGCGCTGGCAGATACGATTGGTTTCAGCCCGCTGTTCGCGGTACTGGCTATCTTCGACCTGATGGGTGCGGTGGTTATCTGGACGGTGCTGAAGAGCAAATCCGCCGATGAACTGGCGAAAGAGTCCCTTGGGGGACCGGCGACGCAGAGTTAGCGTTGTTGTGCCGGGTGGCGGCTACGCCTTACCCGGCCTACAAAACCCATAGGCCCGCGCAAGCGCAGCGCCACCCGGCAAAATCTTCTCAAAAGCCGCCTCCGGGCGGCTTTTTTCATGGCGAAATCTGGAGAGTGGCACGCAAAAGTGGTATAACAAATCATTCGCCGTACCCTGCCTGGAGCGCATATGGAAATCACCGAATCACGTCGTTTATATCAACAACTTGCCGCCGAGCTGAAAGATCGCATCGAGCAAGGGGTCTATCTTGTCGGTGATAAACTTCCCGCTGAGCGTTTCATTGCGGATGAAAAAAGCGTCAGCCGTACGGTGGTCCGCGAAGCCATCATCATGCTGGAAGTGGAAGGATATGTTGAGGTACGCAAAGGTTCCGGCATTCATGTGATTTCCAGCCAGGCGAAACACTCCCCCACCCCGGACGAAAGTCTGGAGTTTGCCAGCTACGGTCCGTTTGAGCTTCTCCAGGCTCGCCAGCTGATTGAAAGCAACATTGCGGAATTTGCTGCGACGCAGGTGACCAAACAGGACATCATGAAGCTGATGGAAATCCAGGATCACGCGCGTAAAGAAAAATGTTTCCGCGATTCCGAATGGGACCTGCAATTCCACGTCCAGGTCGCCCTTGCGACTCAGAACACGGCGCTGGCGGCAATCGTTGAAAAAATGTGGACTCAGCGCGTTCACAACCCGTACTGGAAGAAATTACACGATCACATTGATTCCCGCACGGTAGATAACTGGTGTGACGACCACGACCAGATTCTTAAGGCTCTGATTCGTAAAGATCCGCATGCGGCGAAACTGGCAATGTGGCAGCACCTGGAGAACACCAAACAGATGCTGTTTAATGAAACAAGTGATGACTTTGAATTTAACGCTGACCGCTACCTTTTTGCCGATAATCCGGTCGTTCACCTCGATACCGCGACCAATCTCGCAAAATAATCCCCCGAACGGCTGGCAGGCGCACCGCCGCGCCTTCCGGCCAGACAGGGTAAGAAAACCTCTATAGTGTCAGCCTTTGTAAAATTTCTCGCTCCCCTCCGTGGCTTACGCCAAAATCGTGTTTCCCCTCAAATTCTGTGACGCAGAACGTCGGGCTTTGTTACAATTGGATTCACTTCGTTATTTTGTAAGTTAGTGCTTGCTAACCAGCCAATTAACAGGGAACAGTGTTGGCCACACATCAATGTGTCCGCGAGCGACCATAATGAAATCATAACAATGTCGCCGTGCTGTTTTCCCGAATGACAGGCGTGACGTTAACCGATTTCCAGGAACACTGAATGGAACTTTTGACCCAACTACTGAACGCCCTCTGGGCTCAGGATTTCGAAACGCTGGCCAACCCGTCCATGATTGGCATGCTCTACTTTGTGTTATTTATGATCCTGTTCCTTGAGAACGGTCTGCTGCCTGCTGCCTTTTTACCCGGCGACAGCCTGCTGGTGCTGGTCGGGGTGCTCTGTGCAAAAGGGGCGATGGCTTTCCCGCAAACGGTCCTGCTTTTGACCATTGCCGCCAGCCTGGGCTGCTGGGTGAGTTACATTCAGGGGCGATGGCTGGGTAACACGCGAATCGTTCAGAACTGGCTTTCGCACCTTCCGGCCCATTACCACCAGCGAGCGCACCACCTTTTCCATAAGCATGGGCTTTCCGCCTTACTGATCGGCCGCTTTATCGCATTCGTACGCACCCTGCTGCCCACCATTGCGGGCTTGTCCGGCCTGAGCAGTACGCGCTTCCAGTTCTTTAACTGGATGAGCGGCTTGCTGTGGGTGCTGATCCTGACCACGCTCGGCTACGCGCTGGGTAAAACGCCGGTCTTTATGAAATATGAAGATCAGCTGATGTCTTGCCTGATGCTGCTGCCCGTCGTTCTGCTGGTGTTTGGCCTGGTCGGGTCCCTGGTCGTACTGTGGAAGAAGAAATACGGAGCCAGGGGTTAACGATGGTCATCTCCCCGCTCGCGCTGCGCCGCTTCTCTTACGCTATCGTCGCGCTGATGATGTTCAGCGCTCTTATCCTGCTGTGGTCTGCGCTACAGCATCAGGAGTCGACGCTGGCTATCCGTCCTGTGAGCCAGGGAACCAGCGTGCCGGATGGTTTTTCCATCTGGCATCATCTGGACGCAAACGGGATCCGCTTTAAGAGCATCACGCCGCAAGACGATGTGCTGCTGATAAAATTTGACTCCAGTGCGCAAAGCGCCGCGGCGAAAGCCGTGCTGGACCGCACGCTGCCGCAGGGTTACATCATTGCGCAACAGGATGATGACAGCCACGTAGCCTCCTGGATGTCACGGTTACGCGACACGTCGCATCGATTTGGTTAACGACTAAGATTCCGAATATTTTCACCTACTTTGGTGAAACTCCCGTTTACTTACTATGCTTAAGTACGCGGAGCACCCCTCAGATGTTCTCCGCATAGTTCTGGAACACGGTTTACGCCGTAACACAATGGAAGGTTTCTATAATGAAATACCGCATCACTCTGGCTCTGGCCCTTTTTTCTTTAAGCACAGCTTCCTTCGCTATGTCTCTTTGTCAGGAGAAAGAACAGGATATCCAACGCGAAATCAGTTATGCCGAAAAGCATAACAATCAGCACCGGATCGACGGGCTGAAAAAAGCGTTGAGCGAAGTGAAAGACAACTGTACGGACAGCAAGCTGCGTGCCGATCATCAGGAAAAAATCGCTGAACAGAAGGACGAGATAGCCGAGCGCCGTCAAGACCTACAGGAAGCGAAAGAGAAAGGTGATGCGGAAAAAATTGCCAAGCGCGAGAGGAAGTTGCAAGAGGCGCAGGACGAACTGAAAGCGCTGGAAGCTCGCGATTATTGAGTTAACGGAAATCTCAACAGGAGAGAATCATGTCAAAAGATACAACTTCAGAAAATCTGCGCGCTGAACTGAAATCCCTGGCGGACACCCTGGAAGAGGTGCTGAACTCTTCTGCGGATAAATCGAAAGAAGAAGTAAGTAAACTGCGCAGCAAAGCGGAGCAGGCACTGAAAGAGAGCCGTTACCGTCTGGGCGAAACCGGTGACGCGCTGGCGAAACAAACCCGCGAAGCGGCAGCGCGCGCAGACGAATATGTACGTGATAATCCATGGACGGGTGTAGGTATTGGCGCCGCAGTGGGTGTGGTGCTGGGTGTCCTGCTGACGCGTCGTTGATTATGGAAGATCCACGTCACGCACAAGGGCCTGCTAAAAACGTCCTCGGCATCGGCCAGCGTATTCTTACGACGCTGGTCGGGATTGCCGAAACGCGCGTCCGGCTTGCGGTAGTGGAGCTGGAAGAGGAGAAAGCCAACCTCTTCCAGATGCTGCTCATGCTTGGGCTTACGATGCTCTTTGCCGCGTTTGGTCTGATGAGCCTGATGGTGTTAATCATCTGGGCTATCGATCCACAGTATCGTCTGAACGCGATGATTGCGACTACCGTGGTTCTGCTGGTGGCGGCGCTGATAGGCGGTATCTGGACCCTGCATAAAGCGCGCACGTCGACCTTCCTGCGCCATACGCGCCAGGAGCTGGCCAACGACCGCGCCCTGCTGGAGGATGATAAGTCGTGAGCGACAAAGCCGAACGTCAAAAGCGGAAAGCGTATCTGTTGAGCCAAATCCAGCAGCAGCGGCTGGATTTGTCTGCCAGCCGTCGAGACTGGGTTGAAGCCACGCATCGGTTTGACCGTGGCTGGAACACGGTCCTGAGCCTGCGCTCATGGGCGCTGGTCGGCAGCAGCGTGATGGCGATCTGGTCGGTTCGGCATCCTAACATGCTGATCCGCTGGGCACGCCGCGGCTTTGGCGCCTGGAGCGCCTGGCGTCTGGTGAAAACCACGCTGCGACAACAGCAGTTGCGCTAGCCTTCTTGCCGGGTGACGGCTACGCCTTACCCGGCAAAACCCCCTCCCTTACTCAATATCTTTGAAGAAGATTAACAGTTTTCCTTGCTAACATTTGCCATCCGCCCCGTTTACACTCCTCTCCATCGACAGCAAAGACGCGGTATCTACCCGAATTTGCAAGCAAATAACGTTTAGCCGCTGATGTGGTTTCCTGGAGAGTAAAATGAAAAAATTAGAAGATGTTGGTGTACTGGTAGCGCGTATTCTGATGCCTGTTCTGTTCATCACCGCAGGCTGGGGCAAAATTACCGGCTATGCGGGTACTCAGCAGTATATGGAAGCGATGGGCGTGCCGGGGTTCCTGCTGCCACTGACCATTCTGCTTGAGTTCGGCGGCGGCCTGGCAGTGCTGTTCGGTTTCCTGACCCGCACTACGGCGCTGTTCACCGCAGGCTTTACCCTGCTGACCGCGTTCATCTTCCACAGCAACTTTGCGGAAGGCGTGAACTCCCTGATGTTCATGAAAAACCTGACCATCGCGGGCGGCTTCCTGCTGCTGGCTATCACGGGTCCGGGCGCCTACAGCATCGACCGTCTTCTGAATAAGAAGTGGTAAGCAGGCTATACTGATTACATTCAAAGCGAGGAGACATCTCCTCGCTTTTGCTATCTGACGGAGGAGTAAAAAATGGGACAACTCGTAGACGGCGTCTGGCAGGATGTCTGGTATGACACCAAATCCACCGGTGGACGCTTTAAGCGCTCTGTTTCGGCCTTCCGTAACTGGCTGACCGCCGACGGCGCACCCGGCCCGAGTGGCGAAGGGGGCTTTGCGGCGGAAAAAGATCGTTATCATCTGTATGTTTCTCTCGCCTGTCCGTGGGCGCACCGCACGCTGATTGTGCGCAAACTTAAAGGTCTCGAATCGTTAATTCCGGTTTCGGTGGTCAACCCGCTGATGCTGGAAAACGGCTGGACGTTCGACAGTGGCTTCCCGGCCGCGACGGGTGATGAGCTTTATCATCACGATTTCCTGTATCAGCTCTATCTGCGCGCCGATCCGCACTACACCGGACGCGTAACGGTGCCTGTGCTGTGGGACAAGAAAAACCAGACGATCGTCAGCAATGAATCCGCTGAAATCATTCGCATGTTCAATACCGCGTTTGACGCGCACGGTGCCCGCGCCGGGGATTACTACCCGGTTGAGCTGCGCGAGAAAATTGACGAGCTGAACGGCTGGATCTACGACAACGTTAACAACGGCGTCTACAAAGCGGGCTTTGCCACCAGTCAGGAAGCGTACGACGAAGCGGTCGGCAACGTGTTTGGATCCCTGGAGCGCCTGGAGCAGATCCTCGGCCAGCATCGTTATTTAGCGGGCGATCGCCTCACCGAAGCAGACATCCGCCTGTGGACGACGCTGATCCGCTTTGATCCGGTATATGTCACCCACTTCAAGTGCGACAAGCATCGCATCAGTGATTACCTGAACCTGCACGGTTTCCTGCGCGACATCTATCAGATGCCGGGGATTGCGGAGACGGTCAATTTTGATCATATTCGCACCCACTATTTCCGCAGTCATAAGACCATCAACCCAACGGGCATTATCTCCATTGGCCCGTGGCAGGACCTGGATGAACCGCACGGGCGCGACGTGCGTTTCGGATAATTATTTAGGGAATCAATTGATTCCCTTTTTTAATTCACAGCATACATCTATCCTTACCTCGATCGCTTAGAAAACAAGTGATTGACTGATTAAGAGGCAAGGAAAAATGGACTGGTATTTAAAAGTACTGCGCAACTACGTTGGATTTGGTGGCCGTGCCCGCCGTAAAGAGTACTGGATGTTCGTTCTGGTGAACTTCGTCCTGATTATGGTGCTGGGCATTGTGGACAAGATCCTCGGCTGGGAACGCGAGGGGGGTGAAGGCATTCTCACCACCATTTATGGTGTGTTAGTTCTGCTGCCATCATGGGCCGTACTGTTTCGTCGTCTTCACGACACCGATCGTTCGGCGTGGTGGCTGCTGTTGCTGTTGATCCCGCTTATCGGCTGGATCGTGATTTTGATTTTCAACTGTCAGAGCGGAACGCCGGGCGAAAACCGCTTTGGTCCGGATCCTAAGGCAAGCGCGTAAATTCTGCCCGGTGGCGCATACGCTTACCGGGCCTACGCTTATTTGTTGTGGTGGGCAAAGAGCTTGGGAATTTCACGCAAACACCACGATTTGGCTTCGCCCATGCTGTCGCGACGCCACGCCATAATGATATCCACTTCGCTGGTGTATTCCGGGCTGACGACGCGCAGCCGCCCTTCTGCAATGTCCTTTTCGACAAACGGATACGGCATAGTCGCCACGCCCAGCCCCGCCAGGAGTGCCTGTCGCTTATCTTCCAGCGACGTTACCGTCAGTCGCGGCTGTTTATCCAGCAACTGTACCGTTAACACCGGGCGCTCTCGGGCGGTATCCGCGACCGCCACGCCGCGGTATTTCACGCGCGTGACCTCAGAGAGCGGCTCCGGCTCCTGATGGATCGGGTGATCCGGGGCGGCGACGTAGACGTTCATCACGCTGTACAGTTTGCGCGAATTGATTTCTGAAGATGAGCGGAAATGCATGTCCGGCGCAATCACGATATCCGCCCTGCCCGTCTCAAGACGCTCCCACGCCCCGGCCAGCACCTCGGTGATGATCGACAGCTGGGTATTGGCTTTCGCGGCCAGTCTGTCCACCAGCGGGAACAGCGCCTCGGTGGGCACCAGCGCTTCGGTCACCAGCGTCAGATGGGTTTCCCAGCCGCGGGCCAGCGCTTCGGCATCGGTCGTCAGCTTATCCGCCGCTTCCAGCAATACGCGGCCGCGCTCCAGCAGCATCCGCCCAACGTTGGTGAATTTTGTTCGATGACCGGAGCGATCGAAGAGCACAACATCCAGCTCCTCTTCCAGCTTTTGCATGGTGTAGCTCAGGGCAGACGGAACGCGCCCCAGTTCATCTGCCGCCGCGGCAAAGCTGCCGCGCCTGTCAATCGCGTCCATGACGCGAAGCGCCTCAAGCGTCAATGCTCTCTCTTTAGCCATCTCGTTCTCATTCAGGAAATTTGAACATACCAGGCAGAATATCTGGCTAACAATGCAGCGTCCATACCTTTACCATTGATTTAGTGTAAAGAGAGGTCAAGTTTATGATTACGACAAGAACAGCGAAACAGTGCGGACAAGCCGATTTCGGTTGGTTGCAGGCCCGCTACACCTTTTCCTTTGGACACTACTTTGACCCTAAACTCCTCGGTTACGCTTCACTGCGCGTATTGAATCAGGAAGTGCTCGCCCCGGGCGCGTCCTTCCAGCCGCGCACGTACCCTAAAGTCGATATCCTGAACCTGATCCTGGAAGGCGAGGCAGAATACCGCGATAGCGAGGGCAATCATGTCCAGGCGAAGGCTGGCGAGGCGCTGTTAATTTCCACGCAGCCAGGTATTAGCTACAGCGAGCATAACCTCAGCAAAGATAAAACGCTGACCCGCATGCAGCTGTGGCTGGATGCCTGTCCGGAGCGGGAAAATCCGCTGGTGCAAAAAATCGATCTGAAGGGCGGTAAACAGCAGCTGATTGCCTCGCCAGACGGCAGCAAAGGCAGCTTGCAGTTGCGCCAGCAGGTGTGGTTGCACCATATCGAACTGAAAAAAGGTGAACAGGCGAGCTTCCAGCTTCATGGCCCGCGTGCCTATTTGCAGTCCATTCACGGAACGGTGCATGCGGTCACGCATACGGAAGAGAAAGAAGCGCTCACCTGCGGTGACGGGGCGTTTATTCGTGACGAAGCGAATATCACCCTGGTTGCCGATACGCCGCTGCGCGCGCTGCTGATTGATTTGCCGGTTTAAGATCAACACGCCCCCTCGCTCGATCGGTTCCCTCTCCCTATGGGAGAGGGTTAGGGTCAGGGGTAACGGGTTGGATTAAATCACAACACCTTACTCGCCATAATCTCAATGATCTGCCGGTCCGTCGCCTGCATTGAGCGGCACGCCAGGGCGCACAGGTTAGAGATAGACTGTTCCACGTCGTGCGCCACAATCCCCTCGTTACCCGTCACCGCAGTATCATCCAGCGCCATCATCACGGCTTTCCAGGCGCTGGTGACGCTGGTCGAGACCTTCATTGCGCAGCTGTTAGAGGCCCCATCGCAGATCATCCCGCTCACGTCGCCGATCATACTGCCGATCGCCATGGCAATGGTCTGGTAAGATCCGCCCATCAGCCACGCCATCCCCGCCGCAGCCCCCATTCCGGCCGTTGTCGCCGCGCACAACGCGGACAAGCGCGGAAGCTGGTAGTGGATATAGATAGCCGACAGATGCGAGAGCATCAGCGCCCGCGCCAGCCGTTCGTCATCGGCCTGAACGTGCTCAGCCACCACCACTACCGGCATGGTGGCGGTGATGCCCTGATTCCCGGAACCCGAGTTGCTCATCGCCGGCAGCGTCGCGCCTCCCATGCGGGCATCCGAGGCTGCGCTGGTGCGGATAATAATGTCTGATCCCAGATCCTGCGCCATCCAGCCGCGTGCGCGCTGTTTATCGAGCGTCGCGCCAATATGCAGCCCCCAGTTGCCACGCAAACCTTCGCGGGAGAGCGCATCGTTCAGCCGCCCCGCATCGAGGATAAAGCGGATCGCGTCGAACGGCACCTGCTCTACAAACTCAAGGATCTGCGACAGCGTGGTGGTCGAGAGCACCGCCAGCGGATCGTCGTTGTTCTGGCTCTGACGATCGTCAAGCCTGAAGCGCGTTTCGCCCTGACAAACTACCTCCACCACGCGAGTGTGTCCGCCAGCGATGGTCACCATCGCCGAGGATTCACCGACGTAAACGCAGGCGCGTGAATAGAGGATCTCCTCGCACGGCTCCTGCAATTTCACCTGCACCAGACCCGCGTTCAGCAGTGCTTTGGCGCGCGTTAGCGCCTCGGCCGACGCGTCTTTCAACACCTCCAGCCCGGCGTGTGCATTACCGCCTGTCGCCCCCAGCGCGGCTGCGATGGGTAAACCGACCATACCGGTGCCGGGCACCGTTACGCCAAGCCCGTTTTTCATCAGGTTCGGCGATACCCACGCCTCGATACGCGTCACCTCGCCGTCAAGCTGTCCGGCAGCCATCGCGCACGCCAGCGCCAGCGAGACGGGTTCGGTACAGCCCAGCGCAGGCTTTACCTCTTCCTGCACAGCGCGAATAAAATGGTTCCATAAAGGATTAATTTGCTCAGACATCGTTACGACCTTATTTAACCTCATGAGAAGGCGAGGAAAGGAGAAACACAAAGCAGCAGCCCGGTAATCACAATAATCACCAGCGATACGCCTTTATATTTATGAAGTGCGGGCACTTTGTAGACCAGCCACGCCGGAATTAAGCAGCCCACCATCCCGAAAATAGGGCTACAGATGGAGGTGAAGCTCAGCACCGGCGCGTTTAACACAATCGCGCTCCAGGCCAGCAGGATAGCGAACAGCATAATCCCGCGCTGGACGGTGCTTTCATTGATTTTCTCCGCCGGCATTTTGCGGCGCAGGATGTTCATCACGATGCCCTGCGTCGCCTCACGAAAGCCGAGATAGACGCCAAAGAACGCGGTCATCACGGCAAAAATGTTGAGGATCACGCTGACGATTTTGACCCAGCCCGCACCGTCACCGCTGATGAACTGTGCTGCGATTGCCAGGGCGGAAATATTCTGCTCGTAGGCTTTTACCGCCTCGTCGTGCCCCATCGCCAGCGTAAAGGAGACCGCGTAGAAAAAGACCGTCACAAACAGCACGCCAAAGGCGATATTCATTGCCCGCAGCGCTTTATGACGCGCCACCTCAACGGATTTTTCCCGTGAACGATAGGAAATCACCATCGGGCTTAATGTCTGAATAAACAGAATGGAGGTTAAGGTGAAAGGCAGCGTAATAATGGCGTTTTTAATCAGCAGGCCCATCGGCGGCAGCATACCGACATTGGCTAAATGCCAGAGGCCAATCATCGAAAGCCCCAGCGCCGCCACCACAAATAATTTGGTCAGCACCATCAGGCTGGAGACTTTAAACAGCAGTTTTTCACCGCGCGACGAAATGGCGACCAGAATGCAGATCAGGAATAAGCCGTAGAACGGATTTTCCGACAGCAAACCGTCGGTTACGCCGAAGGTGTGTAGGTAGGATGCGCTGTCGTTGGTGATAGCCGTGGAATAGACAAACATCCAGATCACCAGCATCACGAAATAAAGCGCACCCAATAAGATGCCCCAGTTTTTACCTAAATAACCGCTAATGACGCTCGGGTAATCTTTGCATTCCGGTGATTCCGCCAGCGTATTAATAAACAGGCGCTGGAACAGGTACATAGCCGGATAACCAATTATCGACGAGAGTAAAAACACCCACAGCCCCATTAACCCGACCTGCACAGGAAGAAAAACGATGCCCGCGCCGATAGCCATCCCGATACTCATGATGACCCAGCCCGTATCGGTGCTGTCGAATTTGATCGCCTCTCGCCATTCGCTTTCGCTCATTCCCGCCCGCCTTGCCGCAGGGGAATCACTCACAATCACACTGCTGTTTGTTGCCATATTCATTGGGCACTCGCTTATTTTGTAGGGTAACTGGTTGTTTTTATAAGGTTCCGATCGCCAGCGATTGCGAGTCAGAGGGTGCAGGTGTGAGTTATTGATATGGGAAGATCATATCCGGAGCGCGGGAGAAAAAAGTCACAACTTTTATAGGGATTTTCTAAAGCGAGAGAATAATATTACTCCGGGATAGCAGAAAGGAGAGTAAGTTTTCTAAAATTGACGACGTTCACAAAATTAAAAGCCTCCCCATTTGAGGAGGCTGAAGATGAAGCCTGTATTACATCGCCTGCGTAAACGTCCTCGAAATCACGTCCTGCTGCTGCTCGCGCGTCAGGGCGTTAAACCGCACCGCATAACCTGAAACGCGGATCGTCAGGTTCGGATAGTTCTCCGGATGGGCGACGGCATCCAGCAGCATCTCCCGGTTCATCACGTTGACGTTCAGGTGTTGCCCGCCCTCAATGGTCGCTTCGTGGTGGAAGTATCCGTCCAGCAGCCCGACAAGGTTGGTTTTGCGCACCGGCTCGTCCTTGCCCAGTGCCTGCGGCACGATGGAGAAGGTGTAGGAGATCCCGTCTTTGGCGTAGGTGAACGGCAGCTTGGCGACCGAGGTTAACGACGCCACCGCCCCTTTTCTGTCGCGCCCGTGCATCGGGTTGGCGCCAGGCGCAAACGGCGTGCCGCCGCGACGTCCGTCCGGCGTGTTGCCGGTCTTCTGCCCGTAAACCACGTTGGAGGTGATGGTCAGGATCGACTGCGTCGGTACCGCGTTGCGGTACGTCGGCAGCGCCTGGATTTTCTTCATAAAGCGCTCAACCAGATCGCAGGCGATACTGTCCACGCGATCGTCGTTGTTGCCGTACTGTGGATAGTCGCCTTCGATGACGAAATCGACCGCCAGACCAGTGTGGTCGCGCACCGGTTTTACCGTGGCGTACTTGATGGCCGACAGGGAATCCGCCGCCACCGACAGCCCGGCAATGCCGCAGGCCATGGTGCGGTAGACGTCCCGGTCGTGCAGCGCCATCAGCGAGGCTTCGTAGCTGTATTTATCATGCATGTAGTGAATGAGATTCAGCGCGCTGATGTACTGCACCGCCAGCCAGTCCATGAAGTGATCGAGGCTCGCCATTACGGTGTCGTAATCCAGCACCTCATCCAGCAGCGGCTCGGTTTTCGGCCCCACCTGGATCTTCAGCTTTTCATCCACCCCGCCGTTGATTGCGTACAGCAGCGTTTTCGCCAGGTTGGCGCGTGCGCCGAAGAACTGCATCTGCTTGCCGATCACCATCGGGCTGACGCAGCAGGCAATGGCGTAGTCGTCGCTGTTGAAGTCGGCGCGCATCAGATCGTCGTTCTCGTATTGCAGCGAGGAGGTGACGATCGACACCTGCGCGGCGTATTTCTTGAACGCGATCGGCAGTTGTTCGGACCAGAGGATCGTCAGGTTTGGCTCCGGCGCAGGCCCCATGGTGTGCAGGGTATGCAGGTAGCGGAAGCTGTTTTTGGTCACCAGCGTGCGGCCATCCAGCCCCATGCCGCCAATCACTTCCGTGGCCCAGATCGGATCGCCGGAGAAGAGCGTGTCGAACTCCGGCGTGCGCAGGAAGCGTACCATGCGGATCTTCATGATGAAGTGGTCGATCAGCTCCTGGGCCTGCACCTCATTCAGCCGTCCTGCCTGCATGTCGCGTTCAATGTAGATATCAAGGAACGAGGCCGTGCGCCCCAGCGACATCGCCCCGCCATTCTGGGATTTCACTGCGGCAAGGTAGGCAAAGTAGACCCACTGCACCGCTTCCTGCGCATTCATCGCCGGACGTGAAATATCAAAGCCATAGTTCGCCGCCATCTGCTGGATCTGGAGCAACGCACGTTTATGCTCCGCCAGCTCCTCGCGCAGGCGGATCGTGGCCTCCAGATCTTCTCCGCGCTCCAGTTTCCCCTGGAGATCGGCGAACTGAAGTTCACGCTCGCGCACCAGATAGCTGATGCCGTACAGCGCCACGCGACGGTAGTCGCCGATGATGCGTCCGCGCCCGTAGCCGTCCGGCAGACCGGTCAGCACCCCCGATTTGCGGCAGCGCATCATCTCCGGGGAGTAAACGTCAAACACGCCCTGGTTGTGGGTTTTGCGCAGGTCTGTGAAGAGATATTCAAACTGCGGATCCATCTCGCGACCGTAGGCTTCGAACGAGCTGCGGATCATGTTGATCCCGCCGTACGGATGCAGGGCGCGCTTGAGCGGCTTGTCGGTTTGCAGGCCAACGATCGTCTCCAGCTCCTGATCAATATAGCCCGGCCCGTGCGCGGTAATAGTAGTGGCGATGTTGGTGTCAAAATCCACCGGAGCGTGAGTAGCATTCTCCTGACGAATGCCGACCATCACCTTCTGCCACAGCGCCGTCGTTGCTGGCGTCGCCTGCGCGAGGAAAGCTTCATCGCCTTCATAAGGGGTGTAGTTATGCTGAATAAAATCGCGCACGTTAATGGCGTTTTTCCATTCTTCACCGCGAAAGCCGGCCCATGCGTCGCTGTAAGGCGCGACGCCCGTATCGATTGTTACTTTCATCAGATTCTCGCTTTATCAGGCGTAAGCCGCAGCCGGAGTAACCTTCCCAAGACGGAGGGCGTCCAGTGCGATCATTTTTTCTTCATTGGTAGGGATCACCGCGCAGGCCGCGCGGGACGACTCGGTGGAGATCACGCGCTCGCCCGCGCTGCCCGGCAGGGCATTTTTGGACTCGTCGAGGATGATGCCAAACACCTTCAGGTGGTCCACCACCAGCGCGCGGATAAGCACGGAGTTCTCACCGATCCCGCCGGTAAACACCACGCCATCCAGACGGTGCAGGGACGCGGCATGACCGGCGATATGTCGCGCAATCCGGTGGACAAAGGTCTTTATTGCCAGCCGCGCCCGCTCGTTGCCGTCATGCCAGGCTTTCTCCAGCGCGCGCAAATCGGAGGAGATGCCAGAGATCCCCAGCAGCCCGGACTCTTTGTTGACCACGCGCTCCAGATCCTCGAACGACTGGCCGGTCTGCCGGGCAATCCACGCCATCGCGCCAAAATCCACGTCGCCGCAGCGCGTGCCCATCACCAGTCCTTCAAGCGGCGTCATCCCCATGGACGTGTCCACGCTTACGCCGTTACGCACCGCGCAGATGGACGCCCCGTTGCCGAGATGGGCAATCACCAGGCCGCTGTCATCGGGAGAGAGCCCGAGCAGCGCGTGCGCCTGCGCCGACACGTAGCGGTGAGAGGTGCCGTGGAAACCGTAGCGGCGCACGCCCAGCTCTTCAAAATAGCGGTACGGCAAGCCGTACAAATACGCCTGCGGCGCCATGGTCTGGTGGAAGCTGGTATCAAATACCGCCACCTGCTGCACGCCGGGGAACAGGCGCCCGGCGGCTTCCACGCCGCTCAGGTTGGCGTAGTTATGCAGCGGCGCCAGCGGGGAGACCTCGCGGATCTGCGCCATCACCTCTTCCGTGATCAGGGTCGACTCGCTGAAGAGGTCGCCGCCGTGGGCAATGCGATGGCCAATCAAGGCCACGCTGCCCATCAGGTTGCGTTTCTCCAGCTCCAGGGCGATGGCGGCCAGCGCCCCTTCGTAGTCCTGGTGAGCCAGTCTGACCGGCTCCCCCCCATTCACGGAAATAAAGGCTTTTTCTGTGTTGATGCCGTCCGCAATGCCCGTCATCAGGGCATCGCAGCCTGCGGCGTCCAGCACCGAGAACTTAACGGAGGACGATCCGCAGTTAATGACCAGTACTACCGGAAACTCAATCATGGTATGGCTCCGCTCTTCCTGAGCTTTGGTTTAAAACAGTTTGTACACGATGTTCAGAATGGTCAGCAGGCCGACCACGGTTACGAAGATGTTCTCGGTCCGGCCTTTGTATTTCGCCAGCGCAGGCGCCTTGCGGATGGCGTACATCGGCAGCAGGCACAGCAGAGAGGCGATAATTGGCGCGCCCATGGCTTCAATAAGGTCCAGGATGTTCGGGTTGGCGTAGGCCGCAATCCAGGTGGAGCCCATGATGAAGACCATGCTGATGGTGTTCAGCTTGCCCACGGAGACTTTCTTCTTGTCGCCCTTGTAACCGAACTTGAGGATCAGACCGTTCAGCCCCTCCAGCGTGCCCAGATAGTGGCCGAAGAAGGATTTAAAGATAGCGACCAGCGCGATGATGGAGGCGCCGTATTCCAGCACCGTGGCGAACGTGGATTTACTGCCTGACATCGACGCGAAGTGGTTCGCCAGGTAAGAGAGCACCGGAATGTTCTGCGCTTTGGCGTCCGCCATGTTCTGCGGAGAGAGCGTAAACAGGCAGCTAAAGGCGAAGAACATCACCACCGCCACCATCAGCAGGCTGGCGCGACCAATGATTTTGGAACATTTCTGCTCGGTAAACTCTTTCCCGAACTCTGGTTCGTACTCTTCGCGTTTGGAGACCACAAACGAGGAGACGATAGGCGAGAAGTTGAAGGAGAAGACCATGATGGAGATCCCCAGCCACACCGTGACCAGAATGCCGTCATGACCGGTGAAGGCGATATCGCTCAGGTTAACCTGGTCGATCACCGCCGAGTTCCAGTACGGGATCAGCGAGAGAGAAATCAACACCAGGCTGGCGATGAACGGGAACACAAGGTAGCTCATCACTTTCACCATCAGGTCTTTACCGAACCAGATAACAAAAGCCATCAGCAGCAGCAGGAATAGCGCCACCACGCCGCGGTTCAGGGCGGGCATCTGGAGCTGGTTTTCCCAGAAGGTCATAAAGGTGTTGGTAATGGTGACGCCGTAAATCCACAGCAGCGGGCAAATGGCAAAGAAGTAGAGGAAGGTGATCACCACCCCGCCGGTCTTACCAAAATGCTCCTCCACCGTTTCGGTGATGTTGCCGGAGACGTTACTGCCGGACAAACACAGACGCGCCAGCGCGCGGTGGCAGTAAAACGCAATCGGGAACGCGAGTACCAGCATCAGCAGGATAGGGATCAGGCCGCCAAAGCCTGCACGGATAGGGAAGAACAGCACGCCTGCGCCAATGGCTGTACCAAACAGGCCGAGCGTCCAGGTAGTATCCGATTTACGCCAGGTGGACGTTTTAGTCTGGCCAACGATAATGCTTTCTGTGTTGCTCATAAGTCATCCTTTATGCGTCAACGAAGCCGGTAATTTGGGAAACACGGGAGAGATCAATATTGCCGCCGGAAATAATGCAGACGGTTTTTCGGCCCTGAATATAGTGGTCCAGCTTGCCGCTTAATAACGCCGCGCACGCCAGCGCACCGGCACCTTCCGTGACCACCTTATTTCGCTGAATAAGCGCGATCATGCTGTTGCGAATCTCGTCTTCGCTGACCAGCACAATGTCATCGACTAATTCACGAACAATTTCGAAGGTTAAATTACCTGGGCGAGACACGTCGCAGCCGTCAGCTAATGTGCCGGTAACACGATGACTGGTTATTTCTCCGGCCTGATACGATGCGGCCATTCCGTGCACATTTTCAGACTGCACGCCGATAATATTGATAGTTGGGTTGATGGATTTAATTGCTGTCGCAATACCGGCAATTAAACCGCCGCCGCCGATGGGGACAATCACGTTATCCACGTCATATAAATCTTCGAGGATTTCCAGGCCGATGGTGCCCTGGCCGGCAATGACTTTCGGATCGTCGTAAGGCGGGATAAAAATGCGCCCTTCCATCTCGACGATTTCGCTCACTTTGGCGATGGTGTCGTTAAAGTTTTCGCCGTGCAGCACCACTTCGGCGGAGTAGTCGCGCGTGGCGGCAACCTTGGATTTCGGCGCGCCCATCGGCATGACCACTTTGCCGTCGATGCCGAGCATGGCGCAGGAGAGAGAGACCCCCTGCGCGTGGTTCCCTGCGGAACAGGCCACCACGCCCTTGCGTTTTTCCGCATCAGTCAGCGAGCTTAATTTATTAAATGCCCCACGTATTTTAAACGAACCGGTACGCTGCATATTTTCAAATTTCAGGAATATCTCACCCTTACACCGTTCGCTCAGATAATTCGAGCGCGGCATACCGGTTTTATAGATCTTTCCCGCCAGTCTTTTTCTGGCGTCCTGAATATCTTCAATGGTCACCGGGAGATCGTAAGTAATGTGCATAATATCCTCGTTATAATAATTCATTGTTTTCAGGCAAAGTCAGGGTATCAGAGCGTTAAAAAGCGTCGCTCCGGGTGTTTTAAATCATCATTATTTCTATCGTCGTTTTTCGATATTCATCGACGAATATTGTTTTGCCAGTTCAACTAATACTGACGCCGATTTTTTAATACTGTAATTTTTTGACCACACGGCGGCATAACGCGCCACGGGTAATTCATCTTCCACCGGCAGAACAATAAACTGGTCCGAGCCGAATGGCGCAATCATGTCACGGGGGATCACCGTCAGGTAATCGGCATTGAGGACAAGGTTATAGATGGTGACGACGGAATCGGTCTGGACGATGTTTTCAATGCTTATGTGGTTGTCTTGCAGGGTGGTCAGGAGTTCGTTGTAGTAGCCCATATCGGTTTGCGGCATCACCCACTGCTCGTGCGTGAGCGATGCCAGTCTGGTCGGGCCGGTGCACGTTCGTGATTTACTCGCCACCAGCACAAACTCGGATTCAAACAGTGGCTCAACGTGAAGATCCTGAAGCTGCATCCCGTCGCTCAGCGTGCCGATGGCGAAATCCAGCCGGCCATCGCGAATGGCGGGCAGGAATGAAGAGAGCTGCGCTTCATACATTGAGACGCGCGCTTTCGGGAACACTTCCTTGAATTTTTTGATCATCCCGGACAGGAAGGTGAAGCCAATCAGCGACGGATAGCCAAAAGAGACGTCCATGACGGTACTGAAACTGAGGCTGTTAATCTCGCTCACCATGTTTTTCATTTCGCGGGTGATCGACTCAGCGTAGGACAGCAGCACCTGACCGGCGGCAGTGAGTTTTACGCCGGTGTTCTTACGCACCATCACTTCCACCCCAAAGTAGGATTCGATGTCGCTGATGATTTTGCTGACGGCAGGTTGCGTCAGCCCCAGTTGTCTTGCAGCAGAACCTATGGAGCCACTTTTGATGACTTCCTGAAATACCACGAGGTGCTGTGTTTTCGGTAGAATAATAGTATTCATAATATTCTGCGCTTATTTCCCTATGACGCAGCGGATTCTACCCAATATTGTTTCAGGGGGTATGTGCTGTTACTCACAATTTGCCAGGACGCTCTGTTTTCAATCGCACCAGAAATCTATTTATGTCTTTATAAATCAAATGCTTATCACAATAAAAATACGCATTTACGCTGATATTGATCAATAAAAAACGCGGTAATAAATTTATTTTATGGCAATAACCAGCGTGAATTTTTTTGCTTTAAAAATATTAATAAAGGCTATCTTTCAGGCAATTAAAGGTTAATAAAACACCATTATTCCTTTAAAACATTTTTGTGGTTTATCAACTTTACCAGGAATATTTATTCACTTTCCGGTTAAAGAGTGGGATATATCACACATTCACCAGAAGAATGTTTTTAGATTCAATATTAAATTATCAAATGAATAACATTCGGCATCACTGACTAAACATTTACAACATCTTCTCAACACTAAAATTTTCTAATTTTACAGCGTTAAATTTTGTGATTACGATCATGCGCAGCAGATGAGAGGAACACACAGTCAGGCAAATAGTGAAATGTGCTTAGCGTCGCAAAATTGAGAATTGATGTCGTTTGGCGCTTCGCTTACCCGGCCTGCAACCTTCAGAAAGCAAAAACCCCGCCGAAGCGGGGTTTCGTAAGAAGTTGAAGCTGACCGATAAGCCGGGTTCTGTCGTGGACAGTCATTCATCTAGGCCAGCAATCGCTCACTGGCTCAAGCAGCCTACCCGGGTTCAGTACGGGCCGTACCATGTGAACCCCTATTTGGCCTTGCTCCGGGTGGAGTTTACCGTGCCACGGACTGTTACCAGCCGCGCGGTGCGCTCTTACCGCACCCTTTCACCCTTACCTGATCCCGCTTGCGCGGGCCATCGGCGGTTTGCTCTCTGTTGCACTGGTCGTGGGTTTCCCCCCCAGGCGTTACCTGGCACCCTGCCCTGTGGAGCCCGGACTTTCCTCCCCTCCGCCCGTCTCCCCCGAAAGGGACGACGACGAAGCGGCGACTGTCTGGTCAGCTTCGGCGCGCAGTATAGAGGGTTTGCGCGCCGCTGTCACCCCTGGCTACGCATGCCTACCTGCAATGTGGCCGCGATATTCCGCGAGGCGCGGTAAATGTTGTCATACGCTCCCTGGAACGCCTCTTCCAGTGAACCGATGCGGGTCAGTACGCTGAACACCGCGTCGATGCCGTACTGATGCACCACACCCACATCCTGCGTCAGACTTCCGGCAATCCCGATCACCGGCTTATGGTATTTTTTGGCGACGCTCGCCACACCGACGGGCACTTTGCCATTAATGCTCTGGCTGTCGATGCGCCCTTCCCCGGTCAGCACCCACGTGCAGTCGTGAATATGTTCTTCAAGATTGAGCGCCTGAGTGACAATCTCGATGCCGCTTTTCAGCTCAGCGCCCAGGAAGGCCATCAGCGCTGCGCCCATGCCGCCCGCGGCGCCAGCCCCCGGAACCCGGTTGACGTCAATGCGCAGCGATTTTTTGATCACCCCGGCGTAGTGGCTAAGATTGGCGTCGAGTTCGAGGATCATCTCCTCCGTGGCGCCTTTTTGCGGGCCAAAGATACGCGACGCGCCGCTTTCACCGACCAGCGGATTCGTCACGTCACAGGCGACGCGGATTGCGCATCCCTGAAGACGCGGATCGAGATCGGAAATATCAATCCGGTTAAGCGCCATCAGGCTGCCGCCGCCGTAGCCGATCTCCGTCCCGTTCGCATCCGTAAACTTCGCGCCCAGCGCCTGCATCATACCCGCGCCCCCATCGTTGGTTGCGCTCCCGCCGATACCGATAATGATGTTGCGCGCGCCTTTATCCAGCGCGCTGAGGATCAGCTCCCCCGTCCCGCGCGACGTCGTGACCAGCGGGTTACGCTGCGCGGGAGGAACAAGCACCAGGCCGCTGGCGGCGGCCATCTCGATAAACGCGGTGGTACCGTCGCCCGAGATCCCCCAGCTGGCCTTCACCTTTTCCCCTAACGGGCCGGTGACGACAGCCTGCTGCCAGGTGCCCTGCGTCGCAGCGATCATCGCTTCAACCGTACCTTCTCCGCCGTCAGCAACGGGAACAGACACGTAATGAGCATCGGGGAAAATTTCCCGAAATCCTTTTTCTATCGCCTGCGCCACCTCGGTGGCAGACAGGCTTTCTTTATAAGAGTCTGGCGCGATTACGATTTTCATAGTTGTATGCCTGAGCCGTAGGCCCGGTAAGCGTAACGCCACCGGGCAGGACGTCATTAGCGAGCAATTTCAACCTTCGCCAGTTTTTCGTAATAGCACGCTAACGCGCTGTGATCGGCGGTGCCCAGACCGTCCGCACGCAGCGCCTGCATCATCTCCATGACGGCGGCAGTCAGCGGCAGCTGCGCGCCCACGCCGTGGGAGGTATCCAGCGCATTCGCCAGATCCTTAATGTGCAGATCGATGCGGAAACCCGGCCTGAAGTTACGATCCATCACCATCGGCGCCTTGGCATCCAGCACGGTGCTGCCCGCCAGACCACCGCGAATGGCCTGATAGACCAGATCCGGATTAACGCCCGCTTTGGTGGCCAGCGTCAGCGCTTCGGACATGGCCGCGATGTTCAACGCCACAATCACCTGGTTTGCCAGCTTGGTGACGTTGCCTGCACCAATTTCACCGGTGTGCACCACGGAGCCAGCCATGGCTTTCATCAGGTCGTAGTATTTGTCGAACACAGCTTTATCGCCCCCCACCATCACCGACAGGGTGCCGTCGATGGCTTTCGGTTCGCCGCCGCTGACCGGCGCATCCAGCATTTCCACGCCTTTCACTTTCAGCGCCTCGCTGATTTCGCGGCTTGCCAGCGGTGCGATAGAACTCATGTCGATCACCACCAGACCCGGCTTCGCGCCGTCGATAATGCCGTTCTCACCCAGCGCCACCTCTTTCACGTGCGGGGAGTTTGGCAGCATGGTGATAATCACGTCGCACTGCTCAGCAATCGCTTTTGCGGTTGTCGCCGTTTCTGCGCCAGCCGCAATCACCTCTGCCACCGCGTCTGAATTACGATCTAAAACCACCAGTGAGTAACCTGCTTTGATGAGGTTTTTGCTCATTGGTTTGCCCATGATACCCAGGCCAATAAAACCCACTTTCAGCGTCATAATCTGTTTCCTCAATGATGGTTATTTTTTAAAAGCGTCCGCTAATTTCTGCGTGGCGGCGCGGAATACGCCGAGATCGCTGCCGACGGCGACAAACGTTGCGCCCCACTCCAGGTAGCGGCGGGCATCGGCTTCCACTGGCGCCAGAATGCCGCACGGTTTACCGTGCGCTTTGGCACGGGCAAAAATGTGCTGAATTGCGCGCTGCACGTCCGGATGGCTGGCGTTGCCCAGATGACCAAAGGCGGCCGCCAGATCGCTCGGGCCGACGAAAATGCCGTCTACCCCCTCCGTCGCGGCAATAGCGTCGACGTTATCGACCCCCTGCTGGCTCTCGATCTGAACCAGAATGGTGATGTTCTTGTTGGACTGAGCGAAATAGTCCGGCACGGTGCCAAACATGTTGGCGCGGTGCGAGACGGACACGCCGCGGATCCCTTCCGGTGGATAGCGGGTCGCCGCCACGGCCAGCACCGCATCTTCTTCCGTTTCAACAAACGGGATCAGGAAGTTGTAGAAGCCGATATCCAGCAGACGCTTGATGATCACCGGCTCGTTGGTGGGCACACGCACCACCGGCGCGCTGTGGCTGCCTTTCAGCGCCATCAGCTGCGGAATAAACGTGTTGATATCGTTTGGCGCATGTTCGCCGTCCAGCACCAGCCAGTCGAACCCGGCCAGGCCCAGCACTTCGGTGCTGATGGGGTTGGCCAGCGCAGACCAGCAGCCAATCTGAATCTGGTGCGCCGCGAGGGCCGCTTTAAATTTATTCGGGAAGATGTCGTTACTCATTACTTATACCTTTTTTAATTCCGCAGTTTTAGCCAGTAGCTTTTCTTATTTATTCCGACTCAGCGTCAGCGTTATATTTATTTTCCTGACTGAATTTTGGCGTTATAAAATCGTCATTCAGTATAATCGTCACCACCCGGCAGCACATTGTCTCAATGCTCAATTATCCAACGGGAGTGGCACGCTATTTTGAGCATATGCCCAACACAGTGGGCGCTGATGCACAGAATCAACGATTAGTGGTTCGGGAGCGATCGCGATCACATTCTCACCTTTCCTCTCCTGGCATTCTTTATTTCCTCAATAAGAAACAATTAACCATCTGGCTATATTTAGTATCAGATATTTTGCTGGAGAAGAGTGAACAATGGCCGATATTGAAATTCGACAGGCGTCGCCGACGGCGTTCTATATAAAAGTGCACGATACCGATAACGTGGCGATTATTGTCAACGACAATGGCCTAAAAGCTGGCACCCGCTTTCCGGATGGCCTGGAGCTGATTGAGCACATTCCGCAGGGGCATAAAGTCGCACTGGTCGATATCCCGGCGCAGGGCGAAATCGTGCGCTACGGCGAAGTCATCGGCTATGCGGTGCGCGCTATCCCGCAGGGTAGCTGGATTGAGGAGTCGCTGGTTGAGCTGCCCACCGCCCCGCCGCTGGAGTCGTTGCCGCTGGCTACCCGCGTCCCTGAGCCGTTGCCTCCGCTGGAGGGTTATACCTTCGAGGGTTACCGCAACGCTGATGGCAGCGTGGGAACCAAAAACCTGCTTGGCATCACCACCAGCGTGCATTGCGTGGCGGGCGTAGTGGATTATGTGGTGAAAATTATTGAGCGCGATCTGTTGCCGAAATACCCCAACGTTGACGGCGTGGTGGGTCTTAACCACCTGTACGGCTGCGGCGTGGCGATCAACGCGCCCGCAGCGGTCGTGCCGATCCGCACGATTCACAATATCGCCCTTAACCCAAACTTTGGCGGTGAGGTCATGGTGATTGGTCTCGGCTGTGAAAAATTGCAGCCAGAACGCCTGTTGCAGGGTACTGAGGATGTGAAAGCCATTCCGGTTGACGATGCCAGTGTTGTGCGACTTCAGGATGAACACCATGTCGGCTTCAGATCGATGGTCGACGACATTTTACAGGTGGCAGAGCACCATCTGGAGAAGCTGAACAAACGCCAGCGTGAAACCTGCCCGGCCTCTGAACTGGTCGTTGGGACACAGTGTGGCGGCAGCGATGCGTTTTCCGGCGTCACCGCCAACCCGGCAGTCGGTTATGCCTCCGATCTGTTCGTGCGCTGCGGCGCCACGGTGATGTTCTCCGAAGTCACCGAAGTACGTGATGCTATCCACCTGCTCACGCCGCGCGCCGTCAACGAAGAGGTGGGCAAACGCCTGCTGGAGGAGATGGCCTGGTACGATAACTATCTCGACATGGGCAAAACCGACCGCAGCGCCAACCCGTCTCCAGGTAACAAGAAAGGCGGCCTGGCCAACGTGGTGGAAAAGGCCCTCGGGTCGATAGCCAAATCCGGTCAGAGCGCGATTGTGGAAGTGCTCTCCCCTGGCCAGCGACCAACCAAACGCGGTCTGATCTACGCGGCAACGCCTGCCAGTGATTTCGTTTGCGGCACCCAGCAGGTAGCGTCCGGCATTACGGTACAGGTCTTTACCACCGGGCGCGGCACGCCGTACGGCCTGATGGCGGTACCGGTGATCAAAATGGCGACCCGCACCGAGCTGGCAAACCGCTGGTATGACTTAATGGATATCAACGCGGGCACCATCGCCACCGGGGAAGAGAGTATTGAAGAGGTGGGCTGGAAGCTGTTCCACTTCATTCTGGATGTGGCAAGCGGGCGGAAGAAAACCTTCTCCGATCAATGGGGATTGCATAACTCGCTGGCGGTGTTTAACCCGGCGCCGGTGACGTGATGGCCCCTCACCCTGTCCTCTCCCCACCAGGGAGAGGGTAAAAAACCGCACCGGGCAGTCCCCTCTCCCCTATGGAGCTGTGGGTTCCCCACAAAATAATGCCTGCACAGACGGCCCCCTCTCCCTTGAGGGAGAGGGCTGGGGTGAGGGGGAACATACGGCTCTGGTGGTCATTCCGTTCACTTTATGTTCCTTGCTACTCTGTCACGACATGACCGGTGAACGTGCCAGGGTGGCTCAGTCGCCACCACCCTGGCGACCCGGGCTTCCGGCGGAAAATCGCCGCTTCGCGGTGCCTTCGGCTTATTCCTTCCGGCTTATCGGGGACGGGCGGAGGTAACATCCCTGCGCCTCGCCCCGGCCTACAGGAAACGCCTCAGCGATTTACAGCCGGACCGAGGCATCGCTGAAAGCCCTCAGTTATTCTGAGGCAACGTTATCGCTTTTGCTTTCAAATTACTGGGGAACCCTCTCCCTATGGGGAGAGGGTTAGGGAGAGGGGAAAAGCCTCTTTAGACCAGCACCACATCGATCCCGCTTTTGCGTAATCCTTCAAGGCTTTCCGCCGGAATGCCTTCATCAACGATAATCATGTCGATCCGCTGAGTATCAATGATTTTATGCAGGCTTGAACGGTTAAACTTGCTGGAGTCAGTGACAACGATAATACGCTCCGCCACCTCGCACATTTTGCGGTTCAGACGGGCTTCATCCTCGTTGTGCGTACTCACCCCCCGGTCGAGATCGATGGCATCGACGCCCAGGAACAGCAGGTCAAAATGGTAATTCTGTAAGGACTGCTCCGCCTGGTCGCCGTAGAAGGACTGCGACTGACGGCGCAAGTGCCCGCCGGTCATCAGCAGCTCTACGCCCTCCGCTTCCAGCAGCGCGTTTGCCACGTTCATCCCGTTGGTCATGGCAATGACATCGGTGTGCTGGCGCAGCATGCGGGCAATTTCAAAGGTTGTGGTGCCGGAGTCCAGAATAATGCGGTGACCCGGCTTCACCAGTTCAGCCGCCGCCTGCGCGATGCTGCGCTTCACTGCCGTATTAAGGGAACTTTTGTCCTCAACGGACGGCTCCACGCCGGGGGCATTGCCTTCGCAAATCAGCGCGCCGCCGTAAGCGCGAACGGCAATTCCCTGCTTTTCCAGAAAGGCCAGATCGTTACGGATCGTCACCGTCGACACGCCGAATAAAAGAGAAAGATCGTTAACCTGCACGCTTCCCTGCGCCCGCAACCGCTGAATGATCTGCTCTCGCCTTTCACTGGTGCCGGTGATGCGCTTCTCTGCGGATGAATCGGTGCTGCTCATACGAGCTCCTTAGTAAATACACTTTCGTTTCATTTCGTTTTGCTTATTAACGCCTTTCTTTTGAGGGAATGCAAGCCCTGTATGGTGTGCGGACGCAAGCTTAACCGCCGCTGAAACCTTTCATTATGTTTCTTTTGTGAAACAGATCGGAAAACTATTATCTTTCGTTTTATTTTTACCTCACCATAATGCAGTATCAAATGAAACAAAACGAAAGATGAATACCAACACCATCCGAAATGGAGAGGAAAGTGAAACATCTGACAGAAATGGTGGAACAACATAAACGGGGGAATACAAACGGGATTTATGCCGTCTGTTCCGCACATCCACTGGTACTTGAAGCTGCACTACGTTACGCCCATTCACAACAGACGCCCCTGCTGATAGAAGCCACCTCAAACCAGGTGGATCAGTTTGGCGGTTATACCGGTATGACGCCCGCCGATTTTTATGGGTTTGTCTGCAAGCTGGCGGGATCTCTTGGTTTCCCCACCTCGCAGCTGATCCTTGGCGGCGATCATTTAGGTCCAAACCGCTGGCAAAACCTGCCGGCTTCGCAGGCGATGGCGAACGCCGACGATCTGATCAGAAGCTACGTGGCGGCCGGATTTAAAAAAATTCACCTCGATTGCAGCATGTCCTGCGAAGACGACCCGGTTCCGTTAACCGATGCAATCGTTGCCGGGCGTGCCGCTCGGCTGGCTAAAATTGCCGAAACCACCTGTCTCGAGCAATTTGGCGTAGCCGATCTGGTCTACGTTATCGGCACGGAAGTTCCGGTTCCCGGTGGGGCACACGAGACGCTGACCGAGCTTGAGGTCACCACGCCAGAGGCGGCACGCGCCACGCTTGAGGCACACCGCCACGCATTCGAGAAGGAAGGGTTAAGCGACATCTGGCCGCGCATTATTGGCCTGGTGGTTCAGCCTGGCGTTGAGTTCGACCATGCGCAGGTTTGTGACTATCAACCGCATAAAGCCGTCGCGCTGAGCGAGATGGTTGAAGCCTACGACACGCTTGTATTTGAAGCACACTCTACCGATTACCAGACGCCGCAGGCGCTGCGCCAGTTGGTGAAAGATCACTTCGCCATTCTGAAAGTCGGCCCTGCGCTAACCTTCGCGCTGCGCGAAGCGCTGTTCTCACTGGCAGCAATTGAAGAAGAGCTGCTGCCGGCAAAAGCCTGCTCAGGGCTGCGTCACGTCCTGGAAAACGTGATGCTCGATCGCCCGGAATACTGGCAAAGCCACTATCACGGCGACGGCAATGCCCGTCGCCTGGCGCGCGGTTACAGCTATTCCGACCGCGTGCGCTATTACTGGCCAGACAGCCAGATTGACGACGCCTTTGAGCGGCTGGTACGCAACCTGGCGGATGAACCGATCCCGCTGCCGCTGATCAGCCAGTATCTGCCGTTGCAGTACAGCAAAGTTCGCGATGGCGCTCTCAGGTCCACACCACGGGAACTCATCCTCGACCACATTCAGGACATACTCCAGCAGTACCATGCCGCCTGCGAAGGCGTAACGACTCAACACGCATAATTAAAAAGAGGAAAACGCTATGCCAAACATTGTCTTATGCCGCATTGATGAACGCCTGATCCACGGTCAGGTGGGCGTACAGTGGGTGGGGTTTGCGGGGGCGAACCTGGTGCTGGTGGCAAATGACGAGGTTGCAGACGATCCGGTTCAGCAAAACCTGATGGAGATGGTGCTGGCGGAAGGCATCGCCGTGCGTTTCTGGTCCCTGCAAAAAGTGATCGACAACATTCATCGCGCCGCCGACCGGCAGAAAATTCTGCTGGTCTGTAAAACACCGGCTGATTTTTTAACGCTGGTCGAGGGCGGCGTGCCCATCACCCGTATTAACGTCGGAAATATGCATTACGCCAGTGGCAAACAGCAAATTGCCAAAACGGTATCTGTAGACGCGAACGATATCGCCGCGTTTAACGGCCTGAAGGCGGCCGGAGTGGAATGCTTCGTTCAGGGCGTTCCAACAGAGACTGCTTTGGATCTCTTTAAACTGCTCTGAGGGATTCACAATGGAAATCAGTCTGTTGCAGGCTTTCGCGCTGGGGCTTCTCGCCTTTATAGCGGGCCTGGATATGTTTAACGGCTTAACACACATGCACCGTCCGGTGGTGCTCGGGCCACTGGTTGGCCTGATTCTGGGCGATTTGCACACCGGAATTCTGACCGGCGGTACGTTAGAACTGGTCTGGATGGGACTCGCGCCGCTGGCGGGCGCGCAGCCGCCAAACGTGATTATCGGCACCATCGTTGGCACCACATTTGCCATTACTACAGGCGTGAAGCCGGATGTCGCCGTTGGGGTCGCCGTGCCGTTTGCCGTGGCGGTTCAGATGGGGATCACTTTCCTCTTCTCGGTGATGTCCGGCGTGATGTCCCGCTGCGATCGCATGGCGGCTAACGCAGACACCCGTGGTATTGAACGGGTCAACTATCTGGCACTGCTGGCGCTCGGCGTCTTCTACTTCCTGTGCGCGTTTCTGCCCATCTACTTCGGGGCTGAACATGCGAAAACCGCCATTGACGTGCTGCCGGAACGTCTGATCGACGGTCTCGGCGTCGCGGGCGGCATTATGCCAGCGATCGGCTTCGCCGTGCTGCTGAAGATCATGATGAAAAACGTTTACATCCCTTACTTCATTATCGGCTTTGTCGCCGCGGCCTGGCTGAAACTCCCGGTGCTGGCGATTGCCGCGGCTGCGCTGGCGATGGCGCTGATCGACCTGCTGCGCAAATCGCCTGAACCCACGGCGCCTGCGGCCCAGAAAGAGGAATTTGAAGATGGCATCTAATCACACCACCCTGCCGGGCGTGTCTGAAAGTGAAGAGACACTGCTGACCGGCGTGAATGAAAACGTCTACGAAGACCAGCGTATTGGCGCTGAACTAACGAAAAAGGATATTAACCGTGTCGCCTGGCGTTCCATGCTGCTACAGGCCTCGTTTAACTACGAGCGTATGCAGGCCTCCGGCTGGCTGTATGGGCTACTGCCCGCGCTGAAAAAGATCCACACCAATAAGCGGGACCTGGCGCGCGCCATGAAAGGTCATATGGGTTTCTTTAACACCCACCCGTTCCTGGTGACCTTCGTCATCGGCATTATTCTGGCAATGGAGCGTTCCAAACAGGATGTGAACAGCATCCAGAGCACTAAAATTGCCGTCGGCGCACCGCTCGGTGGCATTGGTGACGCCATGTTCTGGCTGACCCTGCTGCCCATCTGCGGGGGGATTGGCGCCAGCCTTGCGCTACAGGGCTCCATTCTTGGCGCGGTGGTCTTTATCGTGCTGTTTAACGTGGTGCATCTCGGCCTGCGTTTTGGTCTGGCGCACTATGCGTACCGAATGGGTGTCGCCGCGATCCCTCTGATCAAGGCCAACACCAAAAAGGTTGGTCATGCTGCGTCCATTGTCGGGATGACAGTGATCGGCGCGCTGGTCGCTACCTACGTGCGCCTGAATACCACACTCGAGATTAAAGCCGGGGATGCAGTCGTCAAACTGCAAACCGATGTGATCGACAAACTGATGCCCGCCTTTCTGCCGCTGGTCTATACCCTGACCATGTTCTGGCTGGTACGCCGTGGCTGGAGCCCGCTGCGCCTGATTGGTATCACCGTGGTGCTGGGCGTTGTCGGTAAATTCTGTCACTTCCTGTAATAAGCAAAGAGGTTGCGATGTTAGGCATTATTTTGACGGGTCACGGCGGTTTTGCCAGCGGGCTGGAACAGGCGATGAAGCAAATCCTCGGCGAACAGCCGCAGTTTATCGCCATCGATTTTCCGGAAAGCTCCACCACTGCGCGGCTGACCGCGCAGCTTGAGCAGGCAGTGAATGAACTGGATGCAGAGCACGATATCGTGTTTCTCACCGATCTTCTCGGCGGTACGCCGTTTCGTGTGGCCTCTACCCTCGCGATGCAGCGCCCCGGCAGCGAAGTGATCACCGGCACCAATCTCCAGCTTTTGCTGGAGATGGTTCTGGAGCGCGACGGGTTAAGCAGTGAAGCCTTTCGTTTGCAGGCGCTGGAGTGCGGCCATCGCGGCCTGACCAGCCTGGTGGATGAACTTGCACGCTGTCGCGAGGAAGCGCCCGCCGAGGAAGGGATATGAGGCAACTGCTGCGCGCGCGTCGTCTGCTTACCGGGCAGGGCTGGCTGGATGACCATCAGCTGCGTATGGATAGAGGCGTCATCACCGCCATCGAGCCGATTCCGGCAGGGGTTAATACCCGCGAGGCAGACCTGCTTTGCCCGGCATACATTGATATCCACGTCCACGGCGGCGCGGGTGTGGATGTGATGGATGATGCGCCCGACGTGCTGGACCGGTTAGCCGTGCACAAAGCGCGTGAAGGCGTGGGGGCGTTTCTGCCTACCACCGTCACCGCTCCGCTGGAGGCGATCCATGGCGCGTTACGGCGCATTGCCCGGCGCTGTCATGCCGGTGGCCCCGGCGCGCAGATCCTGGGCAGCTATCTGGAAGGCCCGTACTTTACACCGCAGAACAAAGGGGCGCACCCGCCAGAACTGTTTCGCGAACTGGATCTCGCGGAACTTGATGAGCTGATTGCGGTTTCGCAGAACACGCTGCGGGTGGTGGCGCTTGCTCCGGAAAAAGTGGATGCCCTGAAGGCGATCCATCACCTCAAGCAAAAAGGGATACGCGTCATGCTGGGCCACAGCGCCGCTACATACGCGCAAACCCTCGCCGCATTTGATGCAGGCGCAGCCGGGCTGGTGCACTGCTACAACGGCATGACGGGGTTACACCACCGGGAGCCCGGCATGGTTGGCGCCGGGCTTACGGACCCACGCGCGTGGCTGGAGCTTATTGCCGACGGGCATCACGTTCATCCTGGAGCCATGCGGCTATGTTGTTGCTGCGCGAAGGATCGTACGGTGCTGATTACCGATGCCATGCAGGCGGCGGGTATGCCTGATGGGCGCTATACGTTGTGTGGTGAAAATGTCGAGATGCAGGGCGGCGTTGTCCGCACGGCCTCAGGCGGGCTGGCGGGCAGCACGCTCGCGCTGGATGCCGCCGTGCGAAATATGGTGGAGCATACGGGGATCGCCCCAGAAAACGCAATCCATATGGCCTCGCTGCATCCTGCCCGTCTGCTCGGGATGGATCACCTGCTTGGAACGTTAGCGCCAGGCAAACGCGCCAATGTTCTTGCGCTGGATGCGGGTTTACACCTCCGGCAGATCTGGATCCAGGGTCAGGCTCTTTCCCTGTAGCCCCTTCACAGTGTGCCCTGTTGGCCTTACGGAAGACGATCGTAAGGCCTTTCTTTTCCTTTCCTTGATTTTCGCCTTTCCTTTCGCGATCACACTTTTCGTTTTATTTCTTTTTCGCCATTGAACTTTCGATTTCTTTTCTATAGATTTTCTTTAACTGCTAAAGTGAACAAGTGAAACGAAACGAAAGATAGCGACACATTTGCCAGCGTCTGATGTGGAATTCACACGACTAAGGACTGAGTTATGCCACAAACCACTATCGCCACCACCGGCACCTGGACCGAAAAAGAGATCCGCCAGCAGCCAGCCAGCTGGCTTCGCTCGCTCAACAATATTGATAATCTACGCGCGTCGATCGACAGTTTTCTGACGCCACTGTTGCGCAAGCCCGATCTGCGGATCGTTCTGACCGGCGCGGGCACGTCCGCTTTTATCGGCGACATCATTGCGCCATGGCTTGCCAGCCACACGGGGAAAAACATCACCGCGATACCTACGACCGATCTGGTCACCAACCCGATGGATTATTTCAGCCCTTCGCACCCGCTGCTGCTGGTCTCTTTCGCCCGTTCTGGCAATAGCCCGGAGAGCGTCGCCGCCGTTGAGCTGGCGAATCAGTTTGTACCGGAGTGCTACCACCTGTCGATCACCTGTAATGAAGCAGGCAGCCTGTACCAGAATGCCGTCGACAGCGATAACGCCTGCGCTCTGCTCATGCCAGCCGAAACGCACGATCGCGGGTTCGCGATGACAAGCAGCATCACCACCATGATGGCGAGCTGCCTGGCGGTATTCGCACCGGAAACGATCAACAGCAAAACGTTCCGCGACGTGTCCGATCGCTGTCAGGCGATCCTCACATCGCTTGGCGATTTCAGTCCCGGCGTCTTTGGTAACGAACCGTGGAAACGCATTGTTTATCTGGGCAGCGGTGGATTACAGGGCGCCGCACGGGAGTCTGCGCTGAAGGTGCTGGAGCTGACCGCCGGCAAGCTGGCGGCATTCTACGATTCGCCCACGGGTTTCCGTCACGGGCCTAAGTCGCTGGTAGACAACGAAACGCTGGTCGTCGTGTTTGTCTCCAGCCATCCGTATACGCGTCAGTACGATCGGGATCTGCTCGCCGAGCTGCGACGCGATCGTCAGGCTATGCGCGTGGTAGCCATTGCAGCCGAAACGGATCCGGTCATTGAAGCTGGCCCGCATATCCTGCTGCCGCCTTCACGTTCATTTAACGATATGGAGCAGGCGTTCTGCTTCCTGATGTACGCCCAGGTCTTCGCACTGACCCAGTCTCTGCACGTTGGCAATACGCCGGATACGCCATCCGCCAGCGGTACGGTTAACCGTGTGGTCCAGGGCGTCGTTATTCATCCGTGGCAGGCTTAAGAGGACAGGCTCATGAGTATTATTTCTACTAAATATCTTTTGCAGGACGCACAGGCGAAGGGCTATGCCGTTCCGGCCTTTAACATCCATAACGCCGAGACGATCCAGGCGATCCTCGAAGTCTGTAGCGAAATGCGATCGCCGGTGATCCTCGCGGGTACGCCGGGGACGTTTAAACATATTGCGCTGGAAGAGATCTACGCCTTGTGCAGCGCATATTCTCTGACTTATGACATGCCGCTGGCGCTACACCTCGATCACCACGAATCGCTGGACGACATTCGCCGCAAAGTCCATGCCGGCGTACGTAGCGCAATGATCGACGGTAGCCATTACCCCTTCGAACAAAACGTCAAGCTGGTGAAATCGGTCGTCGATTTCTGCCACCTCAACGACTGTAGCGTCGAGGCCGAACTGGGCCGACTGGGTGGGGTGGAAGATGACATGAGCGTCGACGCCGAAAGCGCGTTCCTGACCGACCCGCAGGAAGCAAAACGCTTTGTCGAACTGACAGGCGTCGACAGCCTCGCCGTTGCCATCGGTACCGCACACGGTCTCTATACCAAACGGCCAAAAATCGACTTCCAGCGGCTGGCCGAGATCCGCGAGGTAGTGACAGTGCCGCTGGTGCTGCACGGTGCGAGTGATGTGCCGGATGATGATGTGCGCCGCACCATTGAGCTGGGCGTCTGCAAAGTTAACGTCGCAACAGAGCTGAAAATCGCCTTCTCTGACGCAGTCAAAGCCTGGTTTGCCGAGAACCCACAGGGCAACGATCCGCGCTTCTACATGCGCGTCGGCATGGATGCCATGAAAGAGGTGGTCAGAAGCAAAATCACCGTTTGCGGCTCGGCGAACCGGCTGCTGCTTCCGGCTGAAGCCTGAACCCATCGCGCATAACGTTAGTACCTAAAAAATAACTATAAGCCTCGCAAATATGAAGGCGCGTCCTTAAGCCTGACAGCGCCTTCCATTATCCTAAAAATCCGAGGAGTCCCTACATGACACAGGAAAAGTCGTTTAAATCGAAAGCGTGGGAGTTTTTCCAGAGCCTGGGAAAGACGTTTATGTTCCCGGTCTCGCTGTTGGCCTTTATGGGGTTGTTGTTAGGTATCGGTAGTTCTGTCACCAGCCCTTCCACCATCAAAAGTTTTCCCTTTCTGGGCGGCGAGTTAACGCAGCTCACCTTTGGTTTTATCGCCATGGTCGGCGGCTTTGCTTTTACCTATCTGCCGCTGATGTTTGCCATGGCAATCCCGATGGGCCTTGCCAGACGTAATAAAGCGGTGGGCGCTTTTGCCGGATTCGTTGGCTACATGCTGATGAACATGAGCATCAACTACTACCTGACCGCCACCCACCAGCTTGCGGATGCCGCCACCATGAGACAGGTGGGACAATCCATCGTGCTTGGCATTCAAACGCTGGAGATGGGCGTGCTCGGCGGCATTGTGGTAGGGGTGATCACCTACTTCCTGCACGAACGTTTTCAGGACACGGTGCTGCACGACGCGTTTGCCTTCTTTAGCGGCATTCGTTTTGTACCGATTATTACCGCCCTCACCCTGTCGCTGGTCGGCTTGTTTATCCCCCTGCTGTGGGAATATGTGGCAATGGGCATTGCCGGGATTGGTCATATCATCCAGAGCACCAGCGTCTTTGGGCCGTTCCTGTATGGCGTGGGCGTACTGCTGCTCAAACCTTTTGGCCTGCACCACATCCTGCTGGCGATGGTGCGCTTCACCCCGGCGGGCGGCATTGAGATGGTTAACGGCCAGGAAGTGGCCGGTGCGCTGAACATTTTCTACGCCGAGCTGAAAGCTGGCCTGCCGTTTAGCCCGCACGTTACGGCATTTTTATCGCAAGGGTTTATGCCGACCTTTATCTTCGGCCTGCCTGCCGTAGCTTACGCTATCTACCGCACCGCGCGCCCGGAAAACCGTCCGGTGATTAAAGGGCTGCTGCTTTCAGGCGTGCTGGTTTCAGTGGTCACGGGTATTTCAGAGCCGATTGAGTTCCTGTTCCTGTTTATTGCCCCTGTGCTTTACGCGTTTCATATTGTTATGTCTGGCCTGGCGCTGATGGTGATGGCGCTGCTCGGCGTCACCATCGGCAACACCGACGGCGGCATTCTGGATCTGCTGATCTTCGGCGTCATGCAGGGGATGTCGACCAAATGGTATCTGCTGTTCCCGGTGGGTATTGCCTGGTTTGCTATCTACTTCTTCGTCTTCCGCTGGTACATCCTCAGGCACGATATAAAAACGCCGGGCCGTGAGGTTGACGCGCAGGGTGCGCTCCAGGCGGTGGAAGCCAATACCCGGGCACGTGGAAAATCGAAATACGATCATGGGCTTATTCTTCGCGCGCTTGGCGGTAAAGAGAATATTGAGTCGCTCGACAACTGCATTACCCGCTTACGTCTGGTGGTAAAAGATATGGGGCTTATCGACCAGCAGGCGCTGAAGGCCGCGGGCGCCTTGTCAGTAGTGGTGCTTGATGCCCACAGCGTTCAGGTGATCATCGGTCCGCAGGTGCAGAGCGTCAAATCCGGCATTGAAGCCTTAATTTAACAGGGGGTCGTTGTGTTTGATTTCGACAGAATCATTGAGCGTAAAAGCGATAAATGCCGTAAATGGGATCATACGTATGTGTGCTCGCGTTTCGGTGATGTCCCGGAGGGATTTATCCCGCTGTGGATAGCAGACATGGATTTCACCTCGCCACCCGCCGTGATTGAAGGCTTCCAGCGCATCGTGGAGCATGGTACCTTCGGTTACACCTGGTGCTTCGACGAATTCTACGATGCGGTCATCGCCTTCCAGCGCACCCGTCATCAGGTTGAGGTGCATAAGTCATGGATCACCCTGACCTACGGTACCGTTTCCACGCTGCACTATACGGTTCAGGCGTTCTGCAAACCCGGCGACTGCGTGATGATGAATACCCCGGTGTATGACCCGTTTGCGATGGCGACACAGCGACAGGGCGTGCGGGTGCTTGCAAATCCGCTGAGCGTGAAGGAAAACCGCTATCAGCTGGATTTTAATCTGATTGAAGTTCAGCTCAAAACTCACCGTCCAAAACTGTGGTTCTTCTGCTCGCCGCATAACCCCTCGGGCCGAATCTGGCGCGCGGATGAGATACGTCAGGTGTCCGATCTCTGTAAGCGCTACGGCACGATTCTGGTGGTTGATGAGGTTCACGCCGAGCACATTCTGGACGGTACATTCGTCAGTTGTCTGACTTCGGGCTGTGCCGCCCAGGACAACCTGATTGTGCTGACCTCCCCCAATAAAGCCTTCAACCTTGGCGGGCTAAAAACATCCTACTCAATGATTCCAGACGATTCGCTGCGCCAGCGTTTCCGCCAGCAACTGGAGAAGAACTCCATTACCTCGCCCAATATCTTCGGCGTGTGGGGAATTATTCTGGCTTATCAGCAAGGTCTGCCATGGCTCGACGCGCTGAATGGTTATCTGCGCGGCAATGCCCGCTACCTTGCGGATGCCATCCATACCCATTTCCCTGCATGGAAGATGATGAACCCGGAGTCGTCGTATCTCGCCTGGATAGACGTCAGTGCGGACGATCGCAGTGCGACGGCGCTAACTCAACATTTCGCAAAACAGGCTGGCGTGGTCATTGAAGATGGCAGCCACTACGTACAAAAAGGCGAAAACTACCTGCGTATTAACTTCGGCACCCAGCGCTACTGGCTGGAACAGTCCATCAACCGAATGCTGAAGCATTACTGATAAGGATCTTACCCGATGAAAAAAATGCTCACTCTCTCGCTGCTGACTCTCTGTGTTTCTCATGGTGCGGCGGCAGCAAACTACGCACTCAGTAACGACAATATTGCCCTTTCGTTTGATGATGCAAACGCAACGGTAGTGGTAACGGACAGCAAAGCTAACCATCCACTCACGCCCCAGGAGTTGTTCTTTCTGACGCTACCGGATGAAACAAAAATCCACACCGCTGATTTCAAAATCAAGCACGTCGAAAAGCAGGACAATGCGATAGTCATCGACTTTACGCATCCGGATTTTATCGTAACGGTGAAACTGAACCTGGTGAAGGGAAAATACGCCAGCATTGGCTACACCATCGCCGCCGTCGGGCAGCCGCGGGACGTAGCGAAAATTACCTTCTTCCCGACGAAGAAGCAGTCTCAGGCACCTTACGTTGACGGGGCGATTAACAGCTCGCCAATCGTGGCCGACTCGTTCTTCATCCTGCCAGACAAACCGATTGTGAATACTTACGCTTATGAAGCCACCACGAACCTCAACGTGGAGCTGAAAACGCCAATTCTGCCTGAGACACCGGTTAGTTTTACCACCTGGTTCGGCACTTTCCCGGAAACTAATCAGCTGCGCCGCAGCGTAAACCAGTTTATCGATGCCGTGCGTCCGCGGCCTTATAAGCCTTACCTGCACTACAACAGCTGGATGGACATCGGCTTCTTTACCCCTTACTCCGAGCAGGATGTCATTGGGCGGATGGACGAATGGAATAAAGAATTTATTGCCGGACGCGGGGTGGCGCTGGACGCGTTCCTGCTGGACGATGGCTGGGACGATCGCACCGGACGCTGGCTGTTTGGCCCGGCATTCAGCAACGGTTTTGGCAAAGTCAGGGAAAAAGCCGACAGCCTGCATAGCTCGGTTGGGCTGTGGCTTTCACCGTGGGGCGGTTACAACAAGCCGCGCGATATTCGCGTCTCGCATGCAAAAGAGTATGGTTTCGAAACCGTAGACGGCAAGCTGGCGCTGTCAGGGCCGAACTATTTTAAAAACTTTAACGATCAGATCATCAAGCTGATCAAAAACGAGCATATTACCTCGTTCAAGCTCGACGGAATGGGTAACGCCAATTCGCATATCAAGGGCAGCCCATTTGCATCGGATTTTGACGCGTCCATTGCCCTGCTGCACAACATGCGCAGCGCAAATCCGAACCTGTTTATCAACCTGACCACCGGCACCGACGCCAGCCCGTCCTGGCTGTTCTATGCTGATTCAATCTGGCGTCAGGGCGATGATATCAACCTGTACGGCCCCGGCACGCCAGTGCAGCAGTGGATGACCTACCGCGATGCCGAAACCTGGCGATCCATCGTGCGTAAAGGTCCGCTGTTCCCGCTTAACTCACTGATGTACCACGGGATCGTCAGCGCAGAGAACGCTTACTATGGACTCGAGAAAGTGCAAACAGACAGCGATTTTGCCGATCAGGTCTGGAGCTACTTCGCAACCGGAACTCAGCTTCAGGAGCTGTACATCACGCCGTCCATGCTGAATAAGGCGAAGTGGGATACCCTGGCGCAGGCGGCGAAATGGTCGCGTGAGAATGCCAGCGTGCTGGTGGATACTCACTGGATTGGCGGTGACCCAACTTCGCTTGAGGTTTACGGCTGGGCCTCATGGAGTAAAGACAAAGCGATTTTTGGCTTACGCAACCCATCGGATAAGCCGCAACGTTACTTCCTGGATTTAACCAAAGATTTTGAGATCCCGGCAGGAGAGCGTTCGCAGTTTACCCTGAAAGCCGTGTACGGCAGTAATTCGACCGTACCAGAGGAGTATAAAAACGCTGTGGTGATTACGCTGCAACCGCTGGAAACGCTGGTGTTTGAGGCGATGCCGGAGAAATAGTGAGGCTTTGACACGGTGTAGGCCGGGTAAGGCGAAGCCGCCACCCGGCAAAACAGGCGGCAGGGTCTTACTCCCCCTGCTGCTCCAGCGCATATTTATACAGCGCATTTTTCTTCACGCCGTGGATCTCCGCCGCCAGCGCCGCCGCTTTTTTCAGAGGAAGTTCAGCCTGTAGCAGGGCCAGCGTACGCAGCGCATCGGCAGGCAGAGCGTCTTCCTGCGCTTTGTGGCCTTCGACAATCAGCACCATTTCGCCCTTGCGGCGGTTTTCGTCTTCTTTCACCCACGCCAGCAGTTCGCCGACCGGCGCACCGTGAATGGTTTCCCACGTTTTGGTCAGCTCGCGCGCCAGCACCACGTAGCGCCCTTCGCCCCAGACGGTCACCATATCCTCCAGGCTTTCCAGCAGACGGTGAGTGGATTCGTAGAAGATCAACGTACGCGGTTCGGCTTCCAGATCCTTTAATACATCGCGGCGACCTTTGGATTTAGCTGGCAGGAAACCTTCGTAGCAGAAACGATCGGACGGCAGACCCGCAGCGCTTAACGCCGCAATCGCCGCGCACGGCCCCGGCAGCGGCACAACGCGGATGCCAGCTTCCCGGCAGGTGCGTACCAGATGGTAGCCCGGATCGTTGATCAGCGGCGTTCCCGCATCGGAGACCAGCGCGATGTTCTGCCCTTCTTTAAGCTTCGCCACCAGCGTTTCGGCTTTTTGTTGCTCATTGTGATCGTGCAGGGCAAACAAACGGGCGTTGATGGCAAAGTGTTGTAGCAGTAAACCGGTATGACGGGTGTCTTCAGCCGCAATTAAATCAACAGCTTGCAATACGGTGAGCGCACGTTGGGTAATATCAGACAAATTCCCGATAGGAGTAGGTACAATATAAAGCTGGCCTTGAGAATTATCTGCCGTTTCGTGTTGTTTCATTGTTTCGTCCGTATTGCCGATTTAATATTGAGCATTGCGTAAAAAAATCACTGGATACAGTATGGTACCGTTAACGTTTCTTCGAAAAAAAGCCGCGCACAGCGTGCCCCTCCTGCTGGCAGCCCTGATCTTTACCGGCTGCGGCACCCAGGCACCTGACCAGAGCACTGCTCATATGCAGGGATCCGCTCAGGCTGATTCCGGCTTTTATCTGCAACAAATGTCGCAGAGTACAAATGATACCAGGATCAACTGGCAATTACTCGCCATTCGTGCACTGCTGAAAGAAGGGAAAACCCAGCAGGCCGCCGAGCTGTTCAGCCAGCTGCCGCAGGATCTTAACGACACTCAGCGCCATGAGCAGACGCTGCTGTCGGCAGAACTGAAGGTCGCGCAAAAAGATTACGACGGCGCGAAGAAGATCCTCGGCACCATCGATCTCAGCACGCTGCATAAAAACCAGCAGGCCCGTTTCTGGCAGGCCGGTATCACCGCTGAGCAGGGTCGCCCTTCCCTGACGCTACTCCGCGCGCTGATTGCCCAGGAGCCTCTGCTCGCGGGTGCGGACAAGCAAAAAAATATTGACGCAACCTGGCAGGCGCTCGCCTCCATGACCCAGGATCAGGCCAAGGCGCTGGTAATCAACGCCGATGAAAATGTCCTGCAAGGCTGGCTGGATCTGCAACAGATGTGGTTCAACAACCGCAGCGATCCGAACATGCTGAAAGCTGGCATTACCGACTGGCAAAAGCGTTACCCGCAAAACCCGGGAGCGAAAATGCTGCCAACGCAGCTGGTGAACGTGCAAAACTTTAAGCCCGCCTCCACCAGCAAAATCGCCCTGCTGCTGCCGTTAAACGGTCAGGCTGCGGTGTTTGGTCGCGCCATTCAGCAAGGTTTTGAAGCCGCGAAAAACGGCACCACCGCCGTCAGCGGCAGCGCGGTTCCGGCGCAGGCTGCACAGGCGGCGAATGTGAATGACGTTGTCAGCCCGTCCGCCGCCGAAACCAGCGACCTGACCACCGCGCAAACCCCTGCGCAGGGCACCATGCAGAATCCGGTTACCGCCCCAACGACGCAGCCTGCTACCCCAGCGCCTGCGGCAACACAGGCCCCGGCTGAAACACCGGCGCCCGCGACGGCAGAACAACCTCAGCCGCAAACCGCGCAGCCGGAACAGCAGCCAGCAACCCAGCCGCAGGCTGTGGCCACCACCAGCGCTAATCCTGGTGCAGAGTTGAAAATCTACGACACCAGCGCCCAGCCGCTTGACCAGGTGCTGGCGCAGGTTCAGCAGGACGGGGCCAGCATCGTTGTCGGCCCGCTGTTGAAAAACAACGTGGAAGCGCTGATGAAGAGCAACACCACGCTGAACGTGCTGGCGCTTAATCAGCCTGAGCAGGTTCAGAACCGCGCCAATATCTGTTACTTCGCCCTCTCTCCGGAGGATGAAGCCCGCGATGCGGCCCGCCATATTCACGAGCAGGGCAAGCAGGCGCCGCTGCTGCTGATCCCACGCAGCACGCTGGGCGATCGCGTTGCCAACGCGTTTGCGCAAGAGTGGCAGACCCTTGGCGGTGGCGTGGTGTTGCAGCAGAAATTTGGCTCAGCTTCCGAACTGAGAGCGGGCGTGAACGGCGGGGCAGGTATTGCCCTCAACGGTAGCCCGGTATCCGCCAGCCTGCCGCAGCAGCAGAGCGTCACCATCGGCGGTCTGACGATCCCGGCACCACCTACCGACGCGCAAATCAGCGGCGGCGGTAAAGTGGATTCGGCGTACATCGTCGCTACGCCGGAAGAGATCGCCTTTATCAAACCGATGATCGCCATGCGTAACGGCAGCCAGAGCGGTGCAACGCTCTACGCCAGCTCACGCAGCGCACAGGGTACCGCAGGCCCGGATTTCCGTCTGGAAATGGAAGGACTGCAATACAGCGAGATCCCCATGCTGGCAGGCAGCAACCCGCAGTTGATGCAGCAGGCGCTGGGCGCGGTGCGCAATGACTATTCCCTGGCGCGTCTGTACGCGATGGGCGTCGATGCCTGGGCGCTGGCAAACCACTTCACCCAGATGCGTCAGGTACCGGGCTTCGAGCTTAACGGGAATACCGGCGATCTGACCGCCGATCAGGATTGTGTGATTAACAGGAAGTTATCATGGCTCAAATACCAGCAGGGGCAGATTGTCCCGGCCAGTTAAGCCGTAAACAGACCGGCGACGCGTGGGAGTTAAAGGCGCGACGCTGGCTTGAAGGCAAAGGACTGCGCTTTGTCGCCGCCAACGTTCGCGGGCGCGGCGGCGAGATTGACCTGATCATGAAAGACGGTCAGACCATCGTGTTTGTTGAAGTTCGCTTCCGACAGTCGTCCCGTTTTGGCGGTGCTGCCGCCAGCGTGACGCTCGCCAAACAACAAAAATTATTACAGACTGCCCACTTGTGGCTTGCCCGCCATAATGGGAGTTTTGATACTGTGGATTGCCGTTTCGATGTGGTAGCCTTCACCGGAAATGCGATCGACTGGCTTAAAAACGCGTTTGGCGAAGACGCATAAATAAGATTTTAAAGGGATACCGTGCTCGAACGAATTAAAGTGTGCTTCACAGAAAGCATTCAAACGCAGATTGCCGCGGCGGAAGCCCTCCCGGACGCGATCTCGCGTGCAGCGATGACGCTGGTTCAGTCGCTGCTCAACGGCAACAAAATCCTCTGTTGTGGCAATGGCACGTCCGCCGCCAACGCACAGCATTTTGCTGCCAGCATGATCAATCGCTTCGAAACCGAGCGCCCGAGTTTACCTGCCATTGCACTAAACACCGATAACGTGGTCTTAACTGCGATTGCCAACGATCGTCTGCATGACGAAATCTACGCCAAGCAGGTGCGCGCCTTAGGCCATGCCGGAGACGTGCTGCTGGCGATCTCCACGCGCGGTAACAGCCGGGATATCGTTAAAGCGGTTGAAGCGGCCGTGACCCGGGATATGACGATTGTCGCCCTGACCGGTTACGACGGCGGAGAGCTGGCTGGCCTGCTGGGGCCGCAGGATGTGGAGATCCGCATTCCTTCGCACCGTAGCGCCCGCATCCAGGAGATGCATATGCTCACGGTGAACTGCTTATGCGATCTGATCGATAACACGCTTTTCCCTCACCAGGATGATTAAGGAGTTCTCATGAAGGTTTTATCGGCCCTTGCAGTCGTGATGTCTGCATTACTGCTTCAGGGATGCATCGCTGCCGCTGTAGTCGGCACCGCAGCGGTCGGCACCAAAGCAGCGACCGATCCGCGCACCGTTGGGACGCAGGTGGATGACGGTACGCTTGAGCTGCGCGTAAACAGTGCGCTGTCGAAAGACGAACAGATCAAGAAGGAAGCACGCATCAACGTGACGGCTTATCAGGGCAAAGTGCTGCTGGCAGGCCAGGCGCCAAATCCTGAACTCGCCTCGCGCGCCAAACAGATCGCGATGGGTGTGGAAGGCACGGCGGAAGTGTTTAACGAGATCCGCCAAGGCCAGCCGATTGGTCTCGGCACCGCGTCATCTGATACCTGGATCACCACCAAAGTGCGTTCCCAACTGCTGGGTACCGACCAGGTAAAATCCTCAAACGTGAAAGTGACCACGGAGAACGGCGAAGTGTTCCTGCTGGGTCTGGTGACGGAACGTGAAGGGAAAGCGGCAGCGGATATCGCCAGCCGGGTGAGCGGCGTGAAACACGTCACCACCGCCTTTACTTACATTAAGTAATTCCCACCTGGCTACAGGCCCGGTAAGCGCTAGCGCCACCGGGCTTTTTTTCACACAAGCGCCATACTCCCCACAATCACTCCGCTTAACGCCACCAGCCCCGCAGTCAGCCACAGCGCTTTCGCCGGGAATGACTTACGCAGCATGATAAGCGACGGCAGGCTCACCGCCGGCAGCGTGATGAGCAGCGCCAGCGCCGGTGCGGTCCCCATACCGGCCATCATCATGGTCTGAATAATCGGGATCTCCGCCGCGGTTGGGATCACAAACAGGCACCCGGCCACCGCCATCGCAATCACCCACATCAGCGTGTTGTCGATAGCGCCATCCGCATGCGGGAACAGCCAGACACGCGCTGCCCCCAGCACCAGTACGGCCAGGATATAGACCGGAATGGTGCTCCAGAAAAGCTGCCACAGCGCTTTGCCCCAGCGAGCTAAGAAACTGCCCTGCGGCTCGCTGACGTCCAGCTCAACGGAGGCAGGCCCGGCCTCGTTGTCTTTCACCAGGTGCTGCACCAGCGTAGCGACAAGCACCACCGTCAGCAGGCCAGCCGCCAGACGGATAAACGCAAAATGCCAGCCGAGAACGAAGCCCATAAACACCAGCGTTGCCGGGTTCAGCAGGGGGTTACCCATCCAGAAGGCAAGCGCGCCGCCCATCGACACACGCTGTCGGCGCATACCCGCCGCCACCGGTGCGGCGCAGCAGGAGCACATCATGCCCGGCAGGGAGAAAATCGTCCCCAGCAGCGTGCCCTGCAAGCGCGGCTGTCCCAGGGTTTTCACCAGCCAGTTACGCGGGATAAGTACCTGAATCAGCGAGCCCAGCAATACGCCCAATACCGCCGCTTTCCAGACGGCAAGAAAATAGACCATGGCGTAATCCCACGCCGCGCGTAGCGGGCTGGAATCGGCCTGCGCGAGAATCGATTTACCGATGCTGTGGGTGTCGGCGGCGGTGAAGGCTTTACCGTAGTACGGCTGCCATTTCACATACCAGAGGCCAATGATGACCACGAGAAAGAAGAGTGCGGGCTTCCACCACTGAACAGGTGTTGCCGCCTGAGATGAAGACTGACCAGTCATACCATTCCCCGGAAGGTGTTATTTAATAAGCCGGGGAAGTTTACGCCTCGCCCTGCGCGATTTCACGCAGTTTTGCCGAAGGGATAATATTAACCCCCTCCTGCGACGGAGCCAGCGCCTCTTTTAGCATCGCCAGCGCGACATCCCGTGCCTCGATGGACTTCCAGTTACCCGGCAGAATGCGAAACAGCGGAGCGAAAAAAGACTCGTTAAAACGACGTTCGTCACGGTGCCCCATCAGCATGGAAGGTCGCGCGATGGTCAGGCGCTCCCATTTCTGCGCGATTAACGCCTCTTCCATTTTGCCCTTCACCTGGTTGTAAAAAAACGGCGAGCCTGCGTTCGCGCCGTGCGCGCTGACCACCAGGAAATGTTTTGCGCCCAGCTTTTTCGCCGTCAGGGCGGTATCCACCACCAGTGTGTAATCCGCATGGACAAAAGCTTCTTTACTACCCGCTTCCCGTCGGGTGGTGCCAAGGCAGCAAAAGGCGATATCAATGGGATCCTGCACCTGCGCCAGCGCGTCGGTGAGCTGTGGATCGTGCGGGTTATAGACGCCGGTGATATCCAACAGCGGGCGACGCGTCGGGGCGGCGATATAATTGATATGCCGATCCTGGATCAGCAGCCGCAGCAGATGTCCACCCACCAGCCCGGTTGCGCCGGTAATCAGTACCTGACTCATCTTATCCCCTTTACAGAATTGTCCGTTTGCGTTCTGGGCCTGCTCTACCACACTTAAAAGTCTGTTACCGGTAAGTATTTACCACAAACGGGAAAAAAACAGTCTGAAGCGAAAACAACGGAGGAAGCATGGGTAAAAAAATCGCAGTCTTGATTACCGACGAGTTTGAAGATTCAGAATTTACGTCGCCAGCAGAGGCATTCCGCAAGGCGGGCCACGAGGTGGTCACCATCGAGAAAGAAGCGGGTAAAACCGTGAAGGGCCATAAGGGCGAAGCCAGCGTGACCATTGACGAATCCATTGATAACGTCAGCCCGTCGGATTTCGACGCCCTGCTGTTACCGGGCGGTCATTCACCGGATTCCCTGCGCGGAGACGAGCGTTTCGTCACCTTTACCCGTGACTTCGTCGGCACCGGTAAACCGGTATTTGCCATTTGCCACGGTCCGCAGCTGCTGATCAGCGCCGAGGTGGTACGCGGGCGTAAGCTCACCGCGGTGAAGCCGATCGTTATCGATCTGAAAAACGCGGGAGCCGAGTTCTACGATCAGGAAGTGGTGAACGATAACGATCAGCTGATCACCAGCCGTACACCGGACGATCTGCCAGCGTTTAACCGTGAAGCGCTACGCCTGCTCGGCGCGTAACCAGTGCAGCTTCTTGCCAAAGCCCAGGGTGTTGTCGGTAAATTTCAGCTCATCAAGGCGGATTTCCCACACCGGGGCTTTTAGTGCCGCGGCCACCGGGAAGCGGCGCGTATAGCGTTTACGTTGCGCGTCGCTCTCCTCACCTTCCAGGCGACGAATTTCGCCTTTAAACTGGACCCCGCGGATCAGCGCAACGGTTTTAGGCTGACCGTTTACCGTGCCCGCCACTTTTGCCCGCTGGCCCGTCATCTGCGCATGCCGCGTTTTATCTTCGCTCATCACGTAAAAGGCCACGCGCTCGGGATCGTAGTAATAAAAGGCATTTGCGCACCACATCTCCTCGTCTTTACAGACGCACCAGGTCACGACATGCTGCTTTGCCAGCCAGCGGTTAATGGCGGCCAGTGTTTCCATTTTCGCTCTCTCTCATGCTATGGTGCGTTCACCTTAACATACTGAATCTGTTTACCGTGTGCTGGTTTCTCTATCTTGTCCGAACCGCTGATAACGCACTCTACACCGGGATCACTACCGATGTGGCACGGCGTTTTTTACAACATCAAACGGGGAAAGGGGCGAAGGCGCTGCGGGGGAAAGGTGAACTTCAGTTAGCGTTTTCAGCCGCCGTGGGCGACAGATCCCTGGCGCTCAGGCTGGAATACCGCATCAAGCAGCTGACGAAGCGCCAGAAAGAGCGTCTCGTCAACGGGGACGGCTCTTTCGAGGCGCTACGCGAAAGCCTGCTTAAAAACGATTGAAATGATCGTGGTACTCCACCAGACCGGTAACGCCGTCGAGCGCATCATCCGCCAGAGGATGCACCAGGAAAGACGTTTCCGTGCCCGGCCAGTGGCAGCGCAGATCGTATCTGGACGCTGGCTCAAAACCTAAACGTTCGTAGAACGCCGGATCGCCCAGAACGACGACAGCGGCATAGCCAAATTCATTCAGTGAATCCAGCCCTTCATAGACCAGCTGGCGCGCCAGGCCCTGGCCACGGTAGTTTTCATCCACCGCCAGCGGCGCCATGCCGACCCACTGTAACTCTTCACCCTGCACAATCACCGGGCTGAAGGCCACGTAGCCGACCACCTGCCCTTCATCGTCGGTGGCAACCAGGCCCAGCGTAATCAGGCCATCTTCGCGAAGATCGTGAACCAGTTGGGCTTCGGCGTCGCCTGCAAAAGAGCGGCGTAACAACGCATCGATACCCGGCGCATCAATCCCAATTTCGACTCGAATCAGCATGGCTCACCTACTGAAGTGTGTTTACTGTCCGGCGGGGTTTTTAGCCCGGCCTCAACGAAATCTGCCATTTGCATCAACATCATACGCAGCGCTTTCGGCATCTGCTCCAGCTCAATGGCATCCATTAAATTTTTGACGTACAGACCGAGCTCCGTGTCGCCTTCAATCACCAGACGACGCTGGAAGAAGAGGGTGTCCGGATCCTGTTTGCGCGCGGCGATCATCAGCAGATCGCTGGCATCCGCGCTAAAGCTGACATCCGCCTCGGCGGTTTCACGGACGATCAGCCGATCGTTCTCAACGGAAGTAAACCAGCGCAACCCGATATCGCGCACTTCAATCTTTAACCAGCGGCCTTCCAGAAACTCCAGCTCACCGTCCTGTAGCGCCTGGCGGAACTGCCAGCTCAGTACCTGTTCCAGCACCTGGCGTTTAAGCGCGAACGGCGCCAGTTTTACCGGCACGCTCAGCATTGATGGACCAAATTGTACGAGACGTGAACGCAGTTTATCCAGCACGAGCTTTACTCCCTGATAGCTATAGTCCTGCTATTTTGCCATATCCCGACAAGAAGATAGCGGCGTAAATCAACAAACCGTTGTCCGGTATACCTCATTATTGGTGCCATCAATACGCCATTAGCTGCCTTAAATCAAAAATTGTCGCGTATGGGTTAATTAAAATCCCAGCTCGTTAACATTTTTTACGATCCCTGCGATCGACAACATCGGGATAAATTATGGAGCTGCTCTGCCCTGCCGGAAACCTTCCGGCGCTTAAGGCGGCCATCGAAAATGGGGCCGATGCGGTCTATATCGGGCTGAAAGATGATACCAACGCCCGCCATTTTGCGGGTCTTAACTTTACGGAGAAAAAGCTTCAGGAAGCCGTTAACTTCGTTCACCAGCACCGGCGCAAACTGCACATCGCCATCAATACCTTTGCCCATCCTGATGGCTATGCCCGCTGGCAGCGCGCCGTGGATATGGCGGCCCAGCTGGGCGCCGATGCGCTGATCCTGGCCGACCTCGCCATGCTTGAGTATGCGGCAGAACGTTATCCGCATATTGAGCGCCACGTCTCTGTTCAGGCATCGGCCACCAATGAAGAGGCCGTGCGTTTTTATCATCGACACTTTGACGTAGCCCGCGTGGTGCTGCCGCGCGTGCTCTCTATTCATCAGGTTAAGCAACTGGCGCGCGTCACGCCAGTGCCGCTGGAGGTTTTTGCCTTCGGCAGCCTGTGCATCATGGCCGAAGGCCGCTGCTATCTTTCTTCCTATCTCACCGGGGAATCGCCAAATACCGTCGGCGCCTGCTCGCCTGCCCGCTTCGTTCGCTGGCAGCAAACGCCGCAGGGACTGGAGTCACGCCTGAATGACGTGTTAATTGACCGCTATCAGGACGGTGAAAACGCGGGGTATCCGACACTGTGTAAGGGCCGCTATCTGGTGGACGGCGAGCGCTACCACGCGCTGGAGGAGCCCACAAGCCTCAACACGCTGGAATTGCTGCCGGAACTGCTGGCCGCCAATATTGCCTCGGTGAAAATCGAAGGCCGCCAGCGCAGCCCGGCCTACGTGAGCCAGGTGGCGAAGGTGTGGCGTCAGGCCATCGACCGCTGCATGGCGGACCCGCAAAACTATGCTCCACAAGCGGCCTGGATGGAGACGCTCGGCGCGATGTCTGAAGGCACCCAAACTACGCTCGGCGCGTACCACCGTAAATGGCAGTGAGATAATCATGAAATATTCATTAGGGCCGGTGCTTTACTACTGGCCAAAAGAGACGCTGGAAGATTTTTACCAGCAGGCGGCTAACAGCAGCGCCGATGTGATTTACCTCGGCGAAGCGGTGTGCAGCAAGCGCCGCGCCACCAAAGTGGGCGACTGGCTGGATATGGCGAAAAACCTGGCCGGCAGCGGCAAGCAGGTGGTGCTCTCGACGCTGGCGCTGGTGCAGGCGTCCTCTGAACTGGGCGAGCTGAAGCGCTACGTCGAAAACGGTGAGTTCCTGCTGGAGGCGAGCGACCTGGGCGTGGTAAACCTGTGCGCCGAGCGTAAGCTGCCGTTTGTCGCCGGACATGCGCTGAACTGCTATAACGCCGTGACCCTGCGCCTGTTGCTCAAACAGGGGATGACCCGCTGGTGCATGCCGGTTGAGCTCTCCCGCGACTGGCTGGCCAACCTGCTCACACAGTGCGAAGAGCTGGGCATTCGCAACAAGTTTGAAGTGGAAGTCCTGAGCTATGGGCATCTGCCGCTGGCCTACTCTGCCCGCTGCTTCACCGCACGTTCCGAAGATCGCCCGAAAGACGAGTGCGAAACCTGCTGCATTAAGTACCCGAACGGCCGCAGTATGCTGTCGCAGGAGAACCAGCAGGTGTTTGTCCTCAACGGCATTCAGACCATGAGCGGTTACGTCTATAACCTCGGCAACGAACTGGCGTCAATGCACGGGCTGGTGGATATGGTGCGTCTTTCGCCGCTTGATACCGGTGTTTTCGCGATGCTGGACGCCTTCCGCGCCAACGAAAACGGCGCCTCGCCGCTACCGTTGACCGCAAACAGCGACTGCAACGGTTACTGGCGACGTCTCGCCGGGCTGGAATTGCAGGCGTAAAAAAGGCTCACTTTGTTAACAACGGTTATCATTTTTTAATGCAGTATTAAAGATTGACCGTCGACAAAGTGAGCTGTTATGACTGACAAAACCATTCCGTTTTCGGTGCTGGATCTGGCGCCGATCCCACAAGGCTCCTCGGCCAGAGAAGCCTTCACGCACTCTCTCGATCTTGCTCAGCTTGCCGAAAAGCGCGGCTATCACCGCTACTGGCTGGCGGAGCACCACAATATGGTGGGCATCGCCAGCGCCGCCACCTCGGTGCTGATTGGCTATCTGGCGGCGAATACCACCACTCTGCACCTGGGCTCCGGCGGTGTGATGCTGCCGAACCACGCCCCGCTGGTGATTGCCGAGCAGTTCGGGACGCTGAATACCCTTTATCCGGGCCGTATTGATCTAGGGCTTGGCCGCGCGCCGGGCAGCGACCAGCCGACCATGCGCGCCCTGCGTCGCCATATGAGCGGCGATATCGATAACTTCCCGCGCGATGTGGCCGAGCTGGTGGACTGGTTTGATGCGCGGGATCCGAACCCGCACGTGCGTCCTGTGCCGGGGTACGGGGAAAAGATCCCGGTATGGCTGTTAGGCTCAAGCCTGTACAGCGCGCAGCTCGCCGCTCAGCTGGGGCTGCCGTTCGCGTTCGCTTCCCACTTCGCGCCGGATATGCTGCATCAGGCGCTGCATCTTTATCGTACGCACTTCAAACCGTCTGAACGTCTGGAGAAGCCGTATGCGATGGTGTGTATCAATATCATTGCCGCCGACAGCAACCGCGACGCGGAATTCCTGTTTACCTCTATGCAGCAGGCATTTGTGAAGCTGCGTCGCGGTGAGACGGGCCAGCTTCCACCGCCGGTAGAGAATATGCATCAGCTGTGGTCGGCCTCCGAGCAGTATGGCGTGCAGCAGGCTCTGAGTATGTCGCTGGTGGGTGATAAGGCGAAAGTGCGTCACGGGCTGGAGGCGGTGCTGCGTGAAACGCAGGCGGATGAGATTATGGTTAACGGCCAGATTTTCGATCACCAGGCGCGTCTGCATTCGTTTGATTTGGCGATGCAGGTGAAAGAGGAGTTGGTGGGGTAGTTTTTTGCTTTGCCCGGTGGCGCTTCGCTTACCGGGCCTACGGGATCGCGTAGGCCGGATAAGGCGTAGCCGCCATCCGGCACAAAAACTTACTGATATACCGGCAACAGATTAAAACTCGACAGCACGTGGACCACCGCGTTGCCGATACCAAATACCAGAATCAGCGCAATCATCGGTTTTCCGCCCCAGACGCGGAATTTCGGGCTGCCGAAGCGCTTACGTGATTTGCGCGCCAGCAGCGCCGGTACAATCGCCGCCCAGATGGTGGCCGCCAGTCCTGCATAGCCGATGGCGTACAGGAAGCCGTTCGGCCACAGCAGGCCGCCCACAATCGGCGGCAGGAAGGTCAACAGCGCGGTTTTGAAGCGCCCCATCGCAGAGTCATCAAAACCAAACAGATCCGCCAGATAGTCAAACAGGCCCAGCGTCACGCCGAGGAATGAACTCGCCACCGCAAAGTTCGAGAAGACCACCAGAAGCAGATCCAGACTGCGGCTGTTCAGCACGCCGCTCAGCGCCTGTACCAGCACATCAATGTTACCACCCTTCTGCGCAATGCCGATAAATTCCGGACGCGGGATGTTACCCATCGTTCCCAGCAGCCAGATAACATACAGCCCCAGCGCCAGCAGCGTGCCGTAAACCAGGCATTTCACGATGGTGCGCGGATCCTTGCCGTAGTACTTCATCAGGCTCGGTACGTTGCCGTGGTAGCCGAACGACGCCAGACAGAATGGCAGCGTCATCAGCAGGTACGGCGTGTAGGAGGTGTTCACTTCGGCAACGTTAAACAACGTGGCTGGCGTGACGTGCCCCAGCAGGCTGCCGAAGGTCAGAAAGAAGGTGATGACCTTTGCGCCCAGCACGATCGCCGTCATGCGGCTGACCGCTTTGGTGCTCATCCAGACGATAAACGCCACGCCCAGCGCGAAGCAGAGACCCGCCAGACGCGCCGGAACGTTCAGCGACATCTCTGAGAAGGTGTGATGCAGAATCGACCCGCTCGCTGAAATGTACGCGTAGGTCAGGATATAGAGTACAAACGCGATGGACAGCCCGTTCACCAGGTTCCAGCCTTTGCCCAACAGATCCCGGGTGATGGTGTCGAAGCTGGAGCCAATGCGGTAGTTCAGGTTTGCTTCAAGGATCATCAGCCCGGAATGGAGCATGCAGAACCAGGTGAAAACCAGCGCCGCCAGCGACCAGAAGAACCACGCACCGGACATGACCACAGGCAGGGAAAACATCCCGGCACCAATGATGGTTCCGCCGATGATCACCACGCCGCCAAGCAGCGAAGGTGACGTTTGGGTGGTGGTTAGTGTTGCCATGCGGCCTTATCTCCAGTGAAAAATGTGGTTCTGCATTTTAGTGTGCTGCACTGTACCAGTACAAGAGTACAAAAGGAATAAAAAAAGCCCCGATAGCAACTATCGGGGCTGTATATTTTACTTTACGTCAGAAGCGAAAGGCTTACGCGTCACCGAAACGACGACGGCTGGCGCCTTCTTCACGGCGTGGACCACGGTTTTCGCGGCGCTCACCGGAGAAACGACGGCCTTCACCCCCGCGACCTTCGCTGCGACCGCCTTCACGACGCTCGCCACCGAAACCGCGACCACCGCCACGACGTTCGCCGCCACGGTCAGGACGTGGCTGTGCATCGCCCAGCAGCTGCATGTTCATCGGCTTGTTCAGGATGCGGGTGCGAGTAAAGTGTTGCAGTACTTCGCCCGGCATGCCTTTTGGCAGCTCGATGGTGGAGTGGGAACCGAACAGCTTGATGTTACCAATGTAACGGCTGCTGATGTCGCCTTCGTTAGCGATCGCGCCAACGATGTGACGAACTTCAACACCATCATCACGGCCCACTTCAATGCGATACAGTTCCATTTCGCCAGCGTCACGACGCTCGCGACGTGGACGGTCTTCACCACCACGCTCTGGACGGTCACCGCGTGGACCACGATCGTTACGGTCGCCACGACGTTCGAAACGATCGTCACGGTCACGGAACTCACGCTTAGGACGCATCGGCGCATCAGGTGGCACGATCAGGCTACGTTCGCCCTGAGCCATTTTCAGCAGTGCTGCGGCCAGGGTTTCCATGTCCAGCTCTTCGCCTTCAGCGACAGGCTGGATCTGGGACAGCAGCGCACGGTACTGATCCAGATCGCTGCTTTCCAGCTGCTGCTGTACTTTCGCGGCAAATTTTTCCAGACGGCGTTTGCCCAGCAGTTCTGCGTTTGGCAGCTCGGCTTCTGGAATGGTCAGCTTCATGGTGCGTTCAATGTTACGCAGCAGACGACGCTCGCGGTTCTCAACGAACAGCAGCGCACGACCCGCGCGACCCGCACGACCGGTACGGCCGATACGGTGAACGTAAGACTCGGAGTCCATCGGGATATCGTAGTTCACAACCAGGCTGATACGCTCAACGTCCAGGCCACGTGCTGCCACGTCGGTTGCAATCAGGATATCCAGACGACCGTCTTTCAGACGCTCCAGAGTCTGCTCACGCAGGGCCTGGTTCATGTCGCCGTTCAGCGCTGCGCTGTTGTAGCCGCTACGCTCCAGGGCTTCAGCCACTTCCAGGGTCGCGTTTTTGGTACGAACAAAGATAATCGCCGCATCAAAATCTTCTGCTTCCAGGAAACGCACCAGCGCTTCGTTTTTGCGCATGCCGTATACAGACCAGTAGCTCTGGCTGATGTCCGGACGAGTGGTCACGCTGGACTGAATGCGCACTTCCTGCGGCTCTTTCATGAAGCGGCGGGTAATGCGACGGATCGCTTCTGGCATAGTTGCAGAGAACAGAGCGGTCTGATGACCTTCCGGGATCTGCGCCATGATGGTTTCTACGTCTTCGATGAAGCCCATACGCAGCATTTCATCGGCTTCGTCCAGTACCAGGCCGCTCAGTTTAGAGAGATCCAGGGTACCGCGCTTCAGGTGATCCAGCAGACGGCCCGGCGTACCGACAACAATCTGTGGGCCCTGGCGCAGGGCGCGTAACTGCACGTCATAACGCTGGCCGCCGTACAGGGCTACCACGTTTACGCCGCGCATATGTTTAGAGAATTCCGTCATAGCTTCAGCAACCTGAACAGCCAGTTCACGGGTTGGAGCCAGGACGAGGATCTGCGGCGCGCGCAGGTCCGGATCAATGTTGTTCAGCAGCGGCAGCGAGAATGCTGCGGTTTTACCGCTACCAGTCTGGGCCATGCCCAGCACGTCACGACCAGAAAGCAGGTGTGGGATACACTCAGCCTGGATCGGAGATGGTTTTTCGTAACCCAGATCGTTAAGGGCTTCAAGGATAGGAGCCTTCAGGCCCAGATCTGCAAAAGTGGTTTCGAATTCAGCCATGTAGTACAAGTGCCTCGATATTAATGGCGGCCAGTCTACTTAGCTCATCGTGAAAATGATTAGCAATTTTCATTGAAAAGTGTGAACCGGCTCAAATTAGGTGTATTGACGAACAACAACGCCCTCACCAGTGAAGGTGATGGCAATCAAAAGATTACGGGCTGATGTTTATGTCGTCAGCTATTGCTGGTCCGATTCTGCCAGGTCGTCTTGCTCCTGGCCCAAGAGCGATAATTCCAACAATGCATAACGGTGCTCAACGAAGTTATGTACGTTGTTAGCAACCGCTAATTTGAACAGTGCCGTAGCGCTGTCCATATCCCCCAGACTTAGGTAGTACTTACCTAAATAGAAGTTGGTTTCACTGAGATGCTCAGCGAGCGAGGTGTTATCCGTTGCGTCCGCCTTGAGGCGTTCCATCAGCGTTGCTTCGCTAATGTTGCCTAGGTAGAACTCGACAATGTTCCATCCCCACTGTTCCTTGTCCGATTTCTCGAAGCGCTGTTTCAGTGCTTCTTTGGCCTGCTTCTCATCGAGCTTCTGCTCAACGATGTAAAGCCACAGGCTGCGGAAAGGATCATTAGGATCGTCTTGATAAAACGCCAGCAGATCATCTTGCGCTAACTTATCACGACCGCCGTAATACAATGCGATACCGCGATTCAAGTGCGCGTAGTTGTAAGTTGGATCAAGCTCAAGTACAGAATCAAACGCTTCATAGGCAGCATCAAAATTGCCTGCCTGCGTTAAATAAATGCCTAAGTAATTGAATACTTCAGGCATATCAGGTCGAATCGCCAGCGCTTGTGAAAAATCATTTCGCGCCAGTGCCCTCAGACCGAGACTATCATACAACACTCCGCGCTCATATAAAAGCTGTGCGCGTTCGTCATCGGTTAAAGCCCGACTGGCAAGTATTTGTTCCATGCGTGCCAGAATGACTTCCTGCTGCAAAGTCGGTTGCAATGGCACTGCGAGGACTTCGCTCTTACGCCAGGCAGAGTTGCTGCATCCTGCCAGCGTTAAAGCTGTCGCAACGAAACACCAGCGCCAAAAAGGCTTCATTTCCCACTCCCGAAGACAACTATTGATGAACGTCCTGTCCCCCGGCGGCTTAACAAGGCGTCCTGCCTGATAATAAGCCCTCCGCCTGCGCGGAGGGCAAATGGCAACCTTACTCGCCTTGCTGTTCAGCAGCCGGGGCTTCCGGTGCCGCAGCAGGCTGAGACTGCTCGGTTGCTTCTTTAATGCTCAGACGGATACGGCCCTGGCGGTCAACTTCCAGAACTTTCACCGGTACTTCCTGACCCATTTGCAGGTAATCGGTCACTTTCTCAACGCGCTTGTCAGCGATCTGAGAGATGTGTACCAGACCTTCTTTACCGCCACCGATGGCAACGAATGCGCCAAAGTCAACGATACGGGTCACTTTACCATTGTAGATACGGCCCACTTCGATTTCTGCCGTGATCTCTTCGATACGACGGATAGCGTATTTCGCTTTCTCGCCGTCGGTTGCTGCGATTTTCACAGTACCGTCATCTTCGATTTCGATGGTGGTGCCCGTTTCTTCGGTCAGTGCACGGATAACAGAACCGCCCTTACCGATAACATCTTTGATCTTGTCTGGATTGATCTTGATGGTGTGGATACGTGGAGCGAACTGAGAAATGTCGCCACGCGGCGCATTAATCGCCTGTTCCATCACGCCCAGGATGTGCAGACGCGCACCTTTAGCCTGGTTCAGAGCAACCTGCATGATCTCTTTGGTGATACCTTCAATTTTGATATCCATCTGCAAGGCAGAGATACCGTCACGGGAACCCGCTACTTTGAAGTCCATATCGCCCAGGTGGTCTTCGTCGCCCAGAATGTCAGACAGAACAACGTAGTTGTCGCCCTCTTTCACCAGACCCATTGCGATACCCGCAACGGCGGCTTTAATTGGCACGCCTGCATCCATCAGCGCCAGAGAGGCACCACACACGGAAGCCATAGAAGAGGAACCGTTGGATTCGGTGATTTCAGACACCACACGTACGGTGTACGGGAATTTGTCTGCTTCTGGCATCACTGCCAGCACGCCGCGCTTCGCCAGACGACCGTGACCAATTTCACGACGCTTCGGTGAGCCAACCATACCGGTTTCGCCCACAGAGTACGGAGGGAAGTTGTAGTGGAACAGGAAGCTGTCAGTACGCTCGCCCATCAGTTCGTCGATGATCTGTGCGTCACGTGCGGTACCCAGGGTCGCGGTTACCAGCGCCTGCGTTTCACCACGGGTGAACAGCGCAGAACCGTGAGTACGTGGCAGTACGCCAGTACGCACGTCCAGACCACGGATCATGTCTTTTTCACGGCCATCGATACGCGGCTCGCCTGCCAGGACGCGGCTACGAACAACGTTTTTCTCAATGGCGTGCAGGATTTCGCCAATCTCGTTAGCGTCCAGCGTTTCGTCTTCGGCAACCAGGGTCGCGGTCACTTCAGATTTGATCACATCAACCTGAGCATAGCGCTCCTGTTTGTCGGTGATGCGGTATGCGTCGCTCAGACGAGATTCTGCCAGTGCAGCAACGCGTGCGTTCAGCGCCTCGTTCACCGCTTCTGGCTGCCAGTCCCAACGTGGTTTACCGGCTTCTTTCACCAGATCGTTGATGTTCTGGATAACAACCTGCTGCTGCTCGTGGCCAAATACCACAGCGCCCAGCATCTGATCTTCGCTCAGCAGTTCAGCTTCGGATTCAACCATCAGAACCGCTGCTTCAGTACCGGCAACAACCAGGTCCAGCTTACTCTCTTTCAGCTCTTCCTGAGTTGGGTTCAGTACGTACTGGTCGTTGATGTAGCCAACGCGCGCGGAACCGATTGGGCCATTGAATGGAATACCAGACAGTGACAGGGCCGCAGATGCGCCGATCATAGCAACGATGTCCGGGTTAACCTGTGGGTTAACGGAAACAACGGTCGCAATAACCTGAACTTCGTTTACGAAGCCTTCCGGGAACAGCGGACGAACCGGGCGGTCAATCAGACGCGCGATCAGGGTTTCGCCTTCGCTTGGACGGCCTTCACGACGGAAGAAGCCACCCGGGATTTTACCGGCAGCGTAGGTACGCTCCTGGTAGTTAACGGTCAGTGGGAAGAAGTCCTGACCTGGTTTAGCTTTTTTCTGGCCAACTACGGTAACGAATACAGCGGTGTCATCCATGCTTACCATAACGGCAGCAGTAGCCTGACGCGCCATCATGCCGGTTTCCAGCGTGACGGTATGCTGACCATACTGGAATTTACGAACGATCGGATTCAGCAAAATTCTGTCCTTTCTTAAATGTTTGAAAGCACACCTCAGGTGTGCTGACGATTTAACCCGACCTTCTTCGCATCCTCGCGACTAATGACAACCGACACCCCCATGGGTGAAGCCTCTCATTAGCCGCGCGAACCTCTGCAATGAAGATCATTTATAGCAACAATACAATAGTTTCCATTGAATTGCTGCCGTCTGGTTGAAAAAAGGGGCCATCAGGCCCCCTTTTCTGAAACTCGCAAGAATTAGCGACGCAGGCCCAGACGCTCGATCAGCGCGGTGTAGCGTGCAACATCTTTACGCTTCAGGTAGTCGAGCAGTTTACGACGCTGAGAAACCATACGCAGCAGACCACGACGGCTGTGGTGATCTTTTTTGTGCTCTGCAAAGTGACCTTGCAGGTGGTTAATCTGTGCAGTCAGCAGTGCAACCTGAACTTCGGTAGAACCGCTGTCGTTAGTACCACGACCAAACTCAGAAACGATTTTAGCTTTAGCTTCAACGCTTAGAGACATTTTCAAACTCCAAAGTATAAAGAATGTAAGGATGCCGATCTCTAATTCAGCTATCCCATGTACGCCCCGCAGATTGTTAAACAATTTACCAGGCGTTAAGCGGCGATATTCTACTCGTCTCCCCTGCTTATCGCAAGGTGAGGCGTTATCACCGTCACGCTTCGACCGGATATTCGACGACCAGACGACGCGGCGCCACACGCCCTTCGCCGTCCATTTCGCCCATACCGATGAATTTCCCTTCGTCACCTTCCGTCACGCGTACCAGGCCCTCAAGCGGCGCCCCCGATGTGCGAACCGGGTTTCCGTTCTTAAAGTAAACGGACGATGTTAAAGGAAGATTAACAACCGGGAAGTCCACTGCCGGACTGTCCATTGGCATCAGCAGCGGGTCCAGCAGATCGGCTGGCGCAACGCCCTGCGCTTGCGCCTGCTCAACCAGGGCGTGCAGATGCTCAAGCGTCACCATGCGTTCGACCGGATATTTGCTGACCGCCAGACGACGCAGATAAATCACATGCGCGCCGCAGCCCAGCTTTTCACCGAGGTCATCAATGATGGTGCGGATATAGGTCCCTTTCGAACAGTGTACTTCCAGCTCGAGTTCATCACCTTCGTGGCGAATGAACAGCAACTCATACACGGTAATCGGACGAGCTTCACGCGGAACCTCAATGCCCTGACGCGCATATTCGTAGAGCTTTTTGCCCTGATATTTCAGCGCCGAATACATCGACGGCACCTGTAGCGTATCACCACGGAAGCTGTCCAGCGCCGCATCAAGTTGCTCCGCGCTGAAGGTCACCGGGCGCTCTTCCACCACCAGGCCATCTGCATCGGAGGTATCCGTGCGCTGGCCCAGTTTGGCAATCACGCGGTAGCGCTTATCCGAATCCAGCAGGTACTGGGAAAACTTTGTCGCTTCCCCCAGGCAGATCGGCAGCATGCCAGTTGCCAGCGGATCCAGCGCGCCAGTGTGCCCTGCACGGTTGGCGTTATAAATACGCTTCACTTTTTGCAGCACGTCGTTGCTGGATGCGCCCTGTGGTTTATCCAGCAACAGCACGCCATGCACGTCACGACCGCGACGACGAGGACGACTCATCAGTCCTCCTTGCTGTCGTCCGCCGGGTTAACACGACGCTCATCGTCATGTTTCACCACGCTGGTCACCAGGTTGGACATACGCATACCTTCAACCAGCGAGTTGTCGTAGAAGAAGGTCAGCTCTGGCACGATACGCAGGCGCATTGCTTTGCCAAGCAGAGAGCGGATGAAACCAGAGGCTTCCTGCAACGCTTTAATGCCGTTCTTCACGGCGTCTTCATCCTGGTCATTCAGGAAAGTAACAAACACTTTGGCGTACGCCAGGTCGCGGGACATTTCCACGCCAGACACGGTGGTCATCATACCCACGCGTGGATCTTTGATTTCACGTTGCAGAATGAGAGCGATCTCTTTCTGCATCTCCTGCGCGACGCGCTGTGGGCGACCAAATTCTTTCGCCATAATAAATTCTCCAGACAAAAAAGGGGCTTAAGCCCCTTTTTAAAATTACTGCCGGGTGGCGCTTCGCTTACCCGGCCTACGCTAATTAATCTTCAGTTGACGAAGATTACGCGATGGTACGCTGAATTTCGATGATCTCGAACACTTCGATCATATCGCCAACGCGAACGTCGTTGTAGTTCTTCACGCCGATACCACATTCCATGCCGTTACGGACTTCGTTAACGTCATCTTTGAAGCGGCGCAGGGATTCCAGCTCACCTTCGTAGATAACCACGTTGTCACGCAGTACGCGGATTGGGTTGTGACGCTTGATGATCCCTTCGGTAACCATACAGCCCGCGATCGCACCGAATTTCGGTGATTTGAACACGTCACGTACTTCAGCCAGACCGATGATCTGCTGTTTCAGCTCAGGAGACAGCATGCCGCTCATCGCTGCTTTCACTTCGTCAATCAGGTTATAGATGACGGAGTAGTAACGCAGATCCAGGCTTTCAGCATCAATCACTTTACGCGCAGATGCGTCAGCACGAACGTTGAAGCCAACCAGGATCGCGTTAGACGCTGCTGCCAGGGTTGCGTCGGTTTCGGTGATACCACCTACGCCAGAACCGATGATCTTCACTTTCACTTCGTCGGTAGACAGTTTCAGCAAGGAGTCGGAGATCGCTTCCACAGAACCCTGAACGTCCGCTTTCAGAACGATGTTCACTTCGTGAACTTCGCCTTCGGTCATGTTGGCAAACATGTTCTCGAGTTTAGATTTCTGCTGACGAGCCAGCTTCACTTCACGGAATTTACCCTGACGATACAGAGCGACTTCACGCGCTTTCTTCTCGTCACGTACCACGGTGACTTCGTCACCGGCAGCCGGAACACCGGACAGGCCGAGAATTTCCACTGGAATGGACGGACCCGCTTCCAGCACTTCCTGACCCAGTTCGTTACGCATCGCACGAACGCGACCGTATTCGAAACCACACAGAACGATGTCGCCCTTGTGCAGAGTACCTTCGCGAACCAGAACGGTTGCAACCGGACCACGACCTTTATCCAGGAAGGATTCGATTACCGCGCCGCTCGCCATACCTTTACGAACCGCTTTCAGCTCCAGAACTTCAGCCTGAAGCAGGATAGCGTTCAGCAGGTCGTCGATACCGGTACCTGCTTTTGCAGATACAGGGATGAACTGCGCTTCACCGCCCCACTCTTCCGGCATAACGCCGTACTGGGACAGTTCGTTCTTCACGCGATCCATATCGGCTTCTGGCTTATCGATTTTGTTAACTGCGACAACCAGAGGCACCTGCGCCGCTTTCGCGTGCTGGATAGCTTCAATGGTCTGTGGCATCACGCCATCGTCGGCAGCAACAACCAGAACAACGATATCCGTTGCCTGAGCACCACGAGCACGCATTGAAGTAAACGCTGCGTGGCCTGGGGTATCCAGGAAGGTGATCATGCCGTTTTCGGTTTCTACGTGGTAAGCACCGATGTGCTGGGTAATACCACCCGCTTCGCCGGAGGCAACCTTAGTAGAACGAATGTAGTCAAGCAGAGAGGTTTTACCGTGGTCAACGTGACCCATGATGGTCACGACCGGTGCGCGCGGTTCAGCCGCTGCGCCCGTATCACGGTCGCTCATTACTGCTTCTTCCAGCTCGTTTTCACGACGCAGGATAACTTTGTGACCCATCTCTTCGGCAACCAGCTGTGCGGTTTCCTGGTCGATGACCTGGTTGATGGTGGCCATTGCGCCCAGTTTCATCATCGCTTTGATGACCTGAGAGCCTTTCACCGCCATCTTGTTAGCCAGTTCGCCAACGGTGATGGTTTCGCCGATCACAACGTCACGGTTAACGGCCTGAGCAGGCTTCTGGAAGCCCTGCTGGAGAGCGGAACCTTTACGCTTGCCGCCTTTACCGCCGCGAACCGCTGCACGCGCTTCTTCACGGTCAGCTTTTGATTCAGCGTGTTTGTTACCTTTTTTCGCAGGACGCGCAGCTTTTGCACTGCGAGTACGGCCACGACCACCTTCAACTTCGCGGTCGTTGTCGTCTTCTGCCTGACGCGCATGCTGAGACGTGGTGACGTGATAATCGCTGGTATCTTCAGTTGGTTCAGCGGTATTCACACCGTTCTTCTCGTTTTCTTCTGCCATGCGACGCGCTTCTTCGGCGACGCGGCGAGCTTCTTCTTCAAGCTTGCGGCGGGCTTCTTCTTCCGCTTTACGCTTCAGCTCGGCAGCTTCATTTTCACGGCGGGCTTTTTCAGCCTGGGCAGTTTTGGTCATTTCGTCAGTCTGTTGATTGCTCACTTTGTCTTTTTCCGCAGCGTCACGCTTCGCTTTTTCACCGGCGTCGCGTTTCGCTTTTTCTGCGGCCTCACGTTCAGCTTTTAATTCTGCTTCACGTTTGGCAGTGGCTTCTGCCTCACGCTGAGCTTGTTCTTCCGCTTCACGCTGTGCCTGCTCTTCCGCGGCAAGGCGTTCTGCCTCTTGCGGATCACGTTTTACAAAGGTGCGCGTCTTGCGGACTTCAATTTGTACCGACTTGCTTTTGCCACCGGTACCAGGGATGTTCAACGTGCTACGCGTTTTACGCTGTAGCGTTAACTTGTCAGGCGTAGAGCCGTGTTCACGGTTCAGGTGCGCTAACAAGGTTTGTTTTTCTTGCGCGGTCACCGAGTCATCAGCGGACTTCGGGATCCCTGCATCAGCAAATTGCTGTACCAGGCGGTCCACGGAGGTCTGAATCTCAGCAGCCAGCGATTTTACAGTTACATCAGTCATGCTGTTCCTTCCTGCTACAGTTTATTACGCTTCGTCGCCGAACCAGCAAATATTACGTGCGGCCATGATGAGTTCGCCGGCTTTCTCGTCGGTTAAACCTTCGATATCGGCCAGGTCATCAACGCCTTGCTCAGCGAGATCTTCCAGCGTACAAACACCACGGGCAGCCAGCTTGAACGCAATCGCACGATCAAGACCTTCCAGATTCAGCAGGTCATCAGCCGGCTTCTTATCGCCAAGGCTTTCTTCCTGAGCCAGCGCCAGGGTGGTCAGTGCGTTTTTAGCGCGTTCACGCAGGGCTTCAACGGTTGGTTCATCCAGACCGTCAATTTCCAGCAGCTCTTTCATTGGCACGTAGGCCAGTTCTTCCAGCGTAGAGAAACCTTCTTCAACCAGCACAGTGGCGAAGTCTTCGTCAATGTCCAGGTATTTGGTGAAGGTATCGATCGCCGCGTGGGCTTCAGCCTGATGCTTGGCCTGAAGGTCATCAACGGTCATCACGTTGAGTTCCCAGCCGCTCAGCTGTGACGCCAGACGTACGTTCTGACCGTTACGGCCAATCGCCTGCGCCAGGTTGCCCGCTTCTACAGCGATATCCATGGTGTGTTTGTCTTCGTCAACAACGATAGACGCCACATCAGCCGGTGCCATTGCGTTGATCACGAACTGCGCCGGGTTATCGTCCCACAGAACGATATCAATGCGCTCGCCGCCCAGTTCGGTAGAAACCGCCTGAACACGTGCGCCACGCATACCGACGCAAGCACCGACCGGGTCGATACGCTTGTCGTTGGTTTTCACCGCAATTTTCGCACGGGAACCCGGATCGCGGGCCGCCGCTTTGATTTCGATAACTTCTTCGCCGATTTCCGGCACTTCGATACGGAACAGTTCAACCAGCATTTCTGGTTTAGAACGCGTCACGAACAGCTGTGCACCACGCGCTTCAGGACGTACGGCATACAGCACACCACGAATACGGTCGCCTGGGCGGAAGTTTTCACGCGGCAGCATGTCTTCACGCAGGATCACGGCTTCAGCGTTACCCGGCAGCCCTTCGGATTTGATCTCCAGAGAGATGTTGTCGCGGTTCACTTTCTTCACCACACCAGTGATGATTTCGCCTTCCTGATCGCGGAACTGATCGACAACCAGCGCGCGCTCGGCTTCGCGAACTTTCTGCACGATAACCTGCTTCGCGGTCTGGGTGGTGATACGGTCGAAGGTAACAGATTCAATCTGATCTTCAACGTAGTCACCCACGTTCAGACTTTCGTCTTCAAAACGTGCCGCTTCCAGCGTGATCTCTTTGGTCGGTTGGGTCACTTCTTCTACGATTACCCAACGACGGAATGTATCGAAGTCACCGCTTTTACGATCGATTTCTACGCGAACATCGATCTCTTGTTCGTATTTTTTCTTGGTTGCTGTAGCCAGTGCACTTTCCAGCGCTTCGAAAATCTTCTCACGCGGCAGTGATTTCTCGTTGGAGACGGCTTCAACAACAGCCAAAATTTCTTTGTTCATCGCGGGCTTTTCACCTCAATCCAGACTGTTAAAAGTGGGGAACCAGGTTCGCCTTCTGGATATTACTCAGCGCGAACACTTCATCTTTGCCTTCGACTGTCACCGTGATCATTTCACCATCAACGGCTTTGATAATTCCCTGCCATTTACGGCGGTTCTGTACGGCCATACGCAGAACGAGAGCCACTTCTTCACCGGTAAAGCGCACGTAGTGCTCGGCCGTGAACATCGGACGATCGAGGCCAGGTGAGGAAACTTCCAGGTTGTACGCAACGGTAATCGGATCTTCAACATCAAGAACCGCACTCACCTGGTGGCTGACATCAGCACAATCATCAACATTGATGCCATCTTCACTATCAATATAGATGCGCAGTGTGGATGTACGGCCGCGAACGAATTCGATGCCGACCAGTTCGTAGCCCAGTGCTTCGACCGGCGCAGTAATCATCTCTGTTAATTTTTGCTCTAATGTGGACAAGCCCACCCCCAAGACATAAAAAAAGGGCGTAAAGCCCAGTTATTCTGTAGTCAGATAACAAAAAACCCCGATAAATCGGGGCTTTAGATAACTGAACCCTATAGCCACAACTGTGGCCTGGAGCACTCTCCGAAAGCATTTTTTCAAATCCAGCTACGAAGGCTCTAAGTCTTCACAGTATATTTGAAAAAGAACTTTATGGGAAAGTGGTTGCGGGGGCCGGATTTGAACCGACGACCTTCGGGTTATGAGCCCGACGAGCTACCAGGCTGCTCCACCCCGCGCCTGAAACGTGGCAAATTCTACGCGTTTTGGACAGAATTTGCAAATAATGCTGGGATTTGGTACCGAAGACGGGACGTAAAATCGGCGTTCAGTATATTGATAGTTGACCCCACCTGTCAACCCAACTTCAGCCAGGGCAATAAAAGGGAAATTTTTACAAAAAACGCACACGTCTCTTTCGGTCGTCGATAAAAGATGATTAAATGAATACTCACTTATTTTGCATAAACATGCATCGAGAGCGAAAGCGGTCTCTAATCAGTCAATCAAGCAGGGTTTTATTATATGACGACGATTCTCAAGCATCTCCCGGTAGGACAACGTATTGGCATCGCTTTTTCTGGCGGCCTGGATACCAGCGCTGCACTGCTGTGGATGCGCCAGAAGGGAGCGGTTCCTTATGCATATACTGCGAACCTGGGTCAGCCGGACGAGGAAGATTATGACGCGATCCCTCGTCGTGCCATGGAATATGGCGCAGAGAACGCACGTCTGATCGACTGCCGTAAGCAGCTGGTTGCCGAAGGGATTGCCGCAATCCAGTGCGGTGCTTTCCATAATACGACCGGCGGCCTGACCTATTTCAATACCACCCCGCTGGGTCGTGCCGTCACCGGCACTATGCTGGTTGCCGCCATGAAAGAAGATGGCGTGAACATCTGGGGGGACGGTAGCACCTATAAAGGCAACGATATTGAACGTTTCTATCGTTATGGCCTGCTGACCAACGCCGAGTTGCAGATCTACAAACCGTGGCTGGATACCGACTTCATCGACGAGCTGGGTGGCCGTCATGAAATGTCTGAGTTTATGATTGCCTGCGGCTTTGACTACAAGATGTCCGTTGAGAAAGCCTACTCTACCGACTCCAACATGCTGGGTGCGACGCACGAAGCGAAAGACCTGGAATTCCTGAACTCCAGCGTAAAAATTGTTAACCCGATCATGGGCGTGAAGTTCTGGGATGAGAACGTGAAGATCCCGGCGGAAGAAGTGACCGTGCGTTTCGAACGTGGTCATCCGGTTGCCCTGAACGGTAAAACCTTCTCCGACGATGTTGAACTGATGCTGGAAGCAAACCGCATCGGCGGTCGTCACGGTCTGGGTATGAGCGATCAGATCGAAAACCGTATCATCGAAGCGAAAAGCCGTGGCATTTACGAAGCGCCGGGGATGGCGCTGCTGCACATCGCTTACGAGCGTCTGCTGACCGGTATTCACAACGAAGACACCATCGAGCAGTATCACTCTCATGGCCGTCAGCTGGGCAAACTGCTGTATCAGGGTCGCTGGTTTGATCCACAGGCGCTGATGCTGCGTGACGCCCTGCAACGTTGGGTGGCAAGCGCAATCACCGGCGAAGTGACGCTGGAACTGCGTCGCGGCAATGATTACTCCATCCTCAATACCGTGTCTGACAACCTGACCTATAAAGCAGAGCGTCTGACCATGGAGAAAGGTGAGTCAGTGTTCTCTCCGGACGATCGTATTGGCCAGCTGACCATGCGTAACCTGGACATCACCGATACCCGTGAGAAGCTGTTCAACTATGTTGAGAATGGCCTGCTCTCCGCCAGTTCCGGTAATGGCCTCCCTCAGGTTGAGAACCTGGAACACAGCGATAAGAAATAATCGACAGCAAGTCATGCAAAAGGCGCCCATTGGGCGCCTTTTTTATGCTCTTCGTAGGCCCGGTAAGCGCAGCGCCACCGGGCAAAACGGCGGGTGGCGCTGCGCTTACCCGCCCTACAAAAGATCGGATACACAGAATGTACAGACGAAAAAAAAGACGTCTTGCGACGTCTTTCTTCTGGAATATTGGTACCGAGGATGGGACTCGAACCCACAAGCCCGTTAGGGCACTACCACCTCAAGGTAGCGTGTCTACCAATTCCACCACCTCGGTACGGAATACTTACTGCGGGATATCGCTGGTTGGCTTAGCCGGTGCAGCTGGCTGAGTTTGCTCAGTTTTTGCTGGCGCGCTCAGATTTTCCCACTCGCTTCCTTTACTGGTCTTGTTGCTGTTGATATTGCCCAGCACCAGACTGATGATGAAGAACAGCGTAGCCAGAATCGCCGTCGTACGGGTCATGAAGTTCGCAGAACCACTTGAACCGAACAGCGTACCGGAAGCGCCTGCTCCGAAGGAGGCTCCCATATCAGCGCCTTTACCTTGCTGTAGCATAATCAGCGCTACGAGAGCGATGGCTACAATAAGGAAAATAACTAAAAGAGCTTCGTACATAATCAACCTGTTCCTTGCGGATTTGCCGCATACCAATGCTTCGACCAATTAGCAGGATTTTGTTTCCCACTGAAGCGGGTGTGAATACTAACCAAAGCGAATCACCTTCGCAAGGGCATTTTCGAGGCATTGTATCAACTGCGGAAAAAAACAGCAAAAAGCCATTCATTGCTTAAAACAAAGGCGGCAAACGCCGCCTTTTTAAACACTTATTCTGAAAGATTATGCAGCTTTGACTGCATCCGCAATGCGGTGCGCAAATTCAGTTACCTGCGCTTCGTCTTCGCCTTCCACCATCACGCGGATCAGCGGCTCGGTACCCGACTTACGCAGCAGGACGCGCCCACGGCTGCCAAGAGTCGCTTCCACCTCTGCCATCACCGCTTTCACGTTATCATTTTCCAGCGGGTCGCCTTTACCCGCGGTGAAACGCACATTAACCAGAATCTGCGGGAACATTTTCATGCCGCTGCACAGATCGTGCAGGCTCATATGGTTACGCGCCATCGCGGCAACAACCTGAAGCGCCGCCACAATACCGTCACCGGTGGTGGTTTTATCAAGCAGGATCACGTGGCCGGAGTTTTCCGCGCCAATACGCCAGCCTTTCTCCTGAAGTTTTTCCAGCACGTAGCGGTCACCCACTTTCGCACGAACAAACGGGATGCCCAGCTGTTTCAGCGCCAGTTCGAGTCCCATGTTGCTCATAAGCGTACCGACCGCGCCACCGCGCAGCTGCCCCTGACGCAGGCCTTCACGCGCAATGATGTAGAGGATCTGATCGCCATCGACCTTGTTACCTTCGTGGTCAACCATGATCACACGGTCACCATCGCCATCCAGGGCAATACCCAGATCGGCCTTTTCAGCCAGCACACGCGCCTGCAAGGCACGCACGTCTGTCGCGCCAACTTCTTCGTTGATGTTCAGACCGTCCGGCTCGCAGCCGATAGTGATCACTTTCGCACCCAGCTCGCGGAACACATTCGGCGCAATGTGGTAAGTCGCACCGTTGGCACAGTCCACCACAATTTTGAGGTGTGCCAGGCTCAGCTCATTCGGGAAAGTGCCTTTGCAGAATTCAATGTAGCGGCCTGCGGCATCGACAATACGGTTTGCTTTACCCAGCTCAGCGGAGTCAACACAGGTGATCTCTTTTTCCATTTCCGCTTCAATCGCCTCTTCCACGTCATCCGGCAGTTTGGTGCCGTCGATGGAGAAGAATTTGATACCGTTGTCATAGAACGGATTATGGGAAGCTGAAATGACGATGCCCGCTTCCGCACGGAAGGTGCGGGTCAGATAGGCAACAGCAGGGGTCGGCATTGGCCCCGTAAAGGAAGCTGAAAGCCCCGCCGCCGCCAGCCCGGCTTCCAGCGCGGACTCCAGCATATAACCCGAAATACGGGTATCTTTCCCAATAATGATCTTACGGGAGCCATGACGCGCCAGCACTTTCCCCGCTGCCCAGCCCAGCTTCAGGACAAAGTCAGGGGTAATTGGCGCATCGCCTACGCGCCCACGGATGCCATCGGTACCAAAATATTTACGATTACTCATAGCGTTTGTTTTCCTTCGCTGCCAGTGTGGCTTCCACCACACGCATGGCTTCTACTGTTTCTTTTACGTCATGGACGCGAATGATGTGTGCACCTTGCATCGCGGCAATCACCGCGCAGGCCAGACTGCCGCTCAGACGTTCGCTCGGCCCGACATTCAACAACTGACCAATCATCGATTTTCTCGACATTCCCACCAGCAGTGGCAGGCCGAACTGATGAAACTCTGATAAGCGCGCAAGCAACGCGTAATTGTGTGAGAGATTTTTACCGAAACCGAAGCCCGGGTCGAGCAGCAATTTCTCTTTTGCGATACCCGCACGTTCACAGCGTTCGATATGCTCAATAAAGAAGCGGGTGACGTCGGCAAACACATCTTCATATTTTGGCGCCTCCTGCATTGTCTTAGGCTGACCCTGCATATGCATCAGACACACCGGTAGCCCGGTTTCTGCGGCGGCTTCAATCGCGCCCGGCTCGGTCAGCGAGCGGATATCATTGATAATGTGAGCACCCACTCTCGCCACTTCACGGATCACTTCGGGTTTGGAGGTATCAACGGAGATCCACACTTCAAAGCGCCGGGCGATAGCCTCTACCACCGGCACCACGCGCGCCAGCTCTTCTTCCACCGAAACCTCCGCCGCGCCAGGCCGCGTTGACTCCCCTCCAACGTCAATGATGGTGGCACCCGCGTTAATCATTAAATTCGCGTGTTTAACCGCGTCGATAAGCGAATTATGCGTGCCGCCGTCAGAGAAGGAATCAGGCGTGACATTCAGGATACCCATCACATGGGGATGTGAAAGGTCGAGATGCGAGTCCTGGGCGAATAGTTTCATGGTGAAGTCCCTGGGATTAATGTGGTTAAACAGATAAGAAAAACCCCGGAGCAAGCTCCAGGGTTTGAGATACAGACAAACGCTTCAACAGCAGTGACTTACTTGTCGCCCAACTGCTCTGACATGGTGTTGCCCGGGTTTGGCGTACGCGGTTCATCGACCGGACGCGGCGCACGCGGGGTGCCATTGTTGTCAGAATTGTTAGACGCGCCTGGGTCTTCCCAGCCTGCCGGCGGACGCACTTCGCGGCGCGCCATCAGGTCGTCAATCTGCGGTGCATCGATGGTCTCATATTTCATGAGTGCATCTTTCATCGAATGCAGGATGTCCATATTGTCGTTCAGGATCTGACGGGCGCGAGCGTAGTTACGTTCAATCAGCGCTTTCACTTCCTGGTCGATGATACGTGCCGTTTCATCGGACATATGTTTCGCTTTTGCCACAGAGCGGCCCAGGAATACTTCGCCCTCTTCCTCTGCATACAGCAGCGGACCGAGTTTGTCGGAGAAGCCCCACTGAGTCACCATGTTACGCGCCAGGTTTGTCGCCACTTTAATATCGTTCGACGCACCGGTGGAAACATGTTCCGCACCGTAGATAATCTCTTCAGCCAGACGACCGCCGTACAGGGTTGAAATCTGGCTTTCCAGCTTCTGACGGCTGGCGCTGATCGCGTCGCCTTCAGGCAGGAAGAAGGTCACACCCAGCGCACGACCGCGCGGAATAATCGTCACCTTGTGTACGGGATCGTGTTCCGGCACCAGACGACCGATAATCGCGTGGCCCGCTTCGTGATATGCCGTGGACTCTTTCTGCGCTTCCGTCATCACCATGGAGCGACGTTCCGCCCCCATCATGATTTTGTCTTTCGCTTTCTCGAATTCCACCATGGACACCACGCGCTTGTTACCGCGAGCGGCAAACAGTGCTGCTTCGTTGACCAGGTTAGCCAGATCCGCACCGGAGAAGCCTGGAGTACCACGCGCAATGATTGCCGCGTCGATATCTGGCGCCAGCGGTACGCGTCGCATATGCACTTTCAGAATCTGTTCACGACCGCGAACATCCGGCAGACCGACCACAACCTGACGGTCAAAACGGCCTGGACGCAGCAGCGCAGGGTCGAGTACGTCCGGACGGTTAGTTGCCGCGATAACGATGATACCTTCGTTACCTTCGAAGCCGTCCATCTCAACCAGCATCTGGTTCAGCGTCTGCTCACGTTCATCGTGACCACCACCCAGGCCTGCGCCACGCTGGCGGCCTACGGCGTCGATTTCATCGATGAAGATGATGCACGGTGCTGCCTTCTTAGCCTGCTCGAACATGTCACGCACACGAGATGCACCGACACCCACGAACATTTCAACGAAGTCAGAACCTGAAATAGTAAAGAACGGCACCTTCGCTTCACCCGCGATGGCTTTTGCCAGCAGGGTTTTACCGGTACCCGGAGGGCCGACCATCAGGACGCCTTTCGGGATCTTACCGCCCAGTTTTTGGAAACGGCTCGGCTCGCGCAGGTATTCAACCAGTTCACCCACCTCTTCTTTTGCTTCGTCACAACCTGCTACGTCAGCAAACGTGGTCTTGATCTGGTCTTCCGTCAGCATACGCGCCTTGCTCTTACCGAACGACATGGCACCTTTGCCACCACCGCCCTGCATCTGGCGCATAAAGAAGATCCAGACGCCGATAAGAAGCAGCATCGGGAACCAGGAAATGAAGATAGAAGCCAGCAGGCTTGGTTCTTCCGGCGGCTCGCCTACCACTTTGACGTTTTTGGTCAGAAGGTTATCAAGCAGCTTAGGATCGTTCACCGGGATGTAAGTCGTGTAACGGTTACTATCTTTCTTGGTAACGTTGATCTCACGTCCGTTGATACGCGCTTCGCGAACCTGGTCCTGATTGACCTCTTGCAGGAAGGTAGAATAATCCACCTTGCGGCCATTCGACTCGCTGGGCCCAAAGCTCTGGAATACTGACATCAGCACAACGGCAATGACCAGCCAGAGTATTAGGTTTTTCGCCATGTCACTCAAGGGATTAACCTCATATTACAACTGTGTTAAAAACAGCGTCAGGATACTCTATATCCAGTTTCATTCAAACTTTCGCCTGAAATCTACCGGTTATCATTTTCGCCCGGTCGCTACAATATACACTTCACGGGAACGGGCCCGGGAAGAGTCCGGCTTACGAACTTTGACCTTCGCAAACAGGGAGCGAATTTCCTTAAGATACTCCTCGAAACCTTCGCCCTGAAACACCTTCACAACAAAACTACCACCAGGCGCTAGTACATCACGACACATTTCTAACGCTAGTTCCACCAGATACATGGCGCGGGGGATATCCACCGCCGGTGTTCCACACATATTTGGCGCCATATCCGACATGACAACCTGGACCTTACTGTCACCTACACGATCAAGTAGTGCTTTAAGCACTAATTCATCACGAAAGTCGCCCTGAAGGAAGTCGACACCGACGATGGGATCCATTGGTAAAAGATCGCATGCGATGATTCGGCCCGTTCCGCCGATCTGCGTAACCGCATACTGGGACCATCCGCCAGGTGCCGCACCGAGGTCGACCACCGTCATTCCCGGTTTAAAAAGTTTGTCACTTTGCTGTATTTCATCAAGTTTAAACCAGGCGCGGGAACGCAACCCCTTTTTCTGCGCCTGTTGAACATATTTATCGCTAAAGTGTTCCTGAAGCCAGCGGCTGGAGCTGGCAGAACGCTTTTTACCTGTCATTTAACATTTCCGTCCTGGTTCATCGTTGCTTGCCTGTGACGTAAATTTCTACGCAGCTATTTGGCGATATTAGGGAGATGGCGGTAGAATGAACCGTTTTCAATCCCAACGTAAGCAAAAATATACGATGAATCTGAGTACTAAACAAAAACAGCACCTTAAAGGTCTGGCACATCCGCTCAAGCCTGTAGTGATGCTTGGCAACAATGGTTTGACCGAAGGGGTGCTTGCCGAGATTGAACAAGCGCTGGAACACCACGAGCTGATCAAGGTGAAAATCGCCTCTGAAGACAGAGACACTAAAAACCTGATCGTGGAAGCCATCGTGCGCGAAACCGGCGCCTGTAATGTACAGGTCATCGGTAAAACGCTGGTGCTCTATCGCCCATCAAAAGAGCGCAAAATCTCGCTGCCACGTTAAGGATATCCTGAATCGAACACATTTTGTGTGTGAAACGAGGGATTTCTTTCAGCAGGCGAGCAAAATGCCATGCTCCTTGAGTTGATAAAAGGCCGCTATGCGGCCTTTTTCTTTTCTTTACAATGTATCAACATCTTAGTAGAGAAGCGAATTACAGGTATTCAACCTTAATAATTTCGTATTCCACTTCACCACCAGGGGTGCGGATGGTGACCACATCGTCCTGCTCTTTGCCAATCAGGCCACGAGCAATCGGCGAGTTCACCGAAATCAGGTTCTGTTTGAAGTCCGCTTCATCATCACCCACGATGCGATAGGTCTGCTCTTCGTCGTTGTCCAGATTCAGGACGCTGACGGTAGAGCCGAAGATCACACGGCCATTATTTGGCATTTTGGTGATATCGATAACCTGCGCGTTAGACAGTTTCGCCTCGATATCTTTAATGCGCCCCTCACAGAAACCCTGCTGCTCACGCGCCGCGTGGTATTCAGCATTCTCTTTCAGGTCGCCATGCTCACGCGCTTCCGCGATAGCGGCGATGATTTCAGGGCGACGCACGGATTTGAGAAAATCCAGCTCTTCGCGCAGTTTTTCGGCACCACGTAAGGTCATCGGAATAGCTTGCATTTGTTATACCTCTTAAACATTCCTGTTGGGAGCAGTGTTCCCTGCTCCAGCCCACCTGAACAGGCCAGAAGCAAAAAGAAAACCGACCCGGGAGCAACGCCCCAGGTCAGCAGCAATTTTTCAATTTGATACGTATTTTACCGCGAAGTTCACTATGGGTCATCGTTTACTTTACAGTGCCATGCACCGTAGTATGACGGTTTGTTTTCGGGTTGTTAGCGCGAGATTATGCGATTTTCCAGTTTTATCATCGGATTGACTACCAGTATAACGTTCACCGTTCAGGCCGCGAATGTTGATGAGTACATTAATCAACTGCCCGCCGGCGCGAACCTTGCCCTGATGGTGCAGAAGGTTGGCGCGCAGGCTCCCGAGATTGACTATCACAGTCAACAGATGGCGCTGCCTGCCAGTACCCAGAAGGTGATCACTGCCCTCGCCGCCCTGCTCCAGCTCGGGCCTGACTTCCGTTTTACTACCACCCTTGAAACCAGAGGTAACGTTGAGGGTGGCGAACTGAAAGGCGATCTTATCGCCCGTTTTGGTGGCGATCCCACCTTTAAGCGCCAGGATGTCCGCAATATGGTGGCGGTACTGAAAAAATCCGGCGTAACAAAAATTGATGGCAACGTGCTGATCGACACCTCCATTTTCGCCAGCCACGATAAAGCGCCTGGCTGGCCGTGGAACGACATGACGCAGTGCTTTAGCGCCCCGCCAGCCGCCGCCATCGTTGACCGTAACTGCTTCTCCGTATCGCTTTACAGCGCGCCAAAACCAAATGACTTAGCTTTTATCCGCGTGGCCTCATACTACCCGGTCACGATGTTCAGCCAGGTGCGGACGCTGGCGAAAGGCTCCCCGGAGGCGCAGTATTGCGAGCTGGACGTGGTACCGGGCGATCTCAATCGCTATACGCTCACCGGCTGCCTGACCCAGCGGTCCGATCCCCTCCCGCTGGCCTTTGCCATTCAGGATGGCGCGGGCTATGCCGGTGCCATTTTTAAAGATGAACTGAAGCAGGCGGGCATAACCTACACCGGAACGCTGCTGCGCCAGACGCAGGTGAATGAGCCAGGCACGGTGATCGCCAGCAAACAGTCCGCGCCACTGCATGATTTGCTTAAGATTATGCTGAAAAAGTCGGATAACATGATTGCCGACACGGTGTTCCGCATGATTGGGCACGCGCGATTTGGTGTGCCGGGCACCTGGCGGGCCGGTTCTGATGCCGTACGTCAGATCCTGCGCCAGCAGGCGGGTATCGATCTGGGCAATACGATCGCCGTTGATGGTTCCGGTTTATCGCGTCATAACCTGATCTCGCCGGCCACCATGATGCAGGTGTTGCAGTACATTGCTCAGCATGACGCTGAGCTAAACTTTATTACGATGCTGCCGCTTGCCGGACACGACGGCTCTCTTCAGTACCGCGCGGGCCTTCACGCTGCGGGCGTGGATGGCAAAGTGTCAGCCAAAACGGGTTCCCTGCAAGGCGTTTACAACCTTGCCGGTTTTATCACTACCGCCAGCGGACAACGCATGGCATTTGTGCAGTATCTTTCCGGCTATGCCGTCGAACCGGCTGACCAGCGCAATCGCCGTATTCCACTGGTGCGTTTCGAAAGCAGGCTCTATAAGGACATCTACCAGAATAACTAGCGATGAAACTACTGATAGTTGAAGACGATCTGTTATTGCAGGAAGGGTTAGCGCTGGCGCTGGGGAATGAAGGCTACGCCCTGGATTGTGCCACCACGGCCGCTGAAGCAGATGCCCTGATCCAGAGCGGTGAATACAGCCTCGTGATCCTGGATTTAGGGCTGCCGGATAAAGACGGCGCGACGCTGCTCTGCCAGTGGCGTCGTCGCGGGGTTGAGAATCCCGTATTGATTCTCACCGCCCGCGATGCCATTGAAGACAGAATTAACGGGCTGGATTCTGGCGCTGATGATTATCTGGTAAAACCCTTCGCCCTTGCCGAGCTACAGGCTCGCGTACGGGCGTTGATCCGCCGCTATCAGGGCCACAGCGACAACCTGCTGACGGACGGAGATATCACCCTCAATCTGCAAACTCAGCAGGTGCTGCGCCAGTCTCAGCCTGTGGAAGTGACGCCAAAAGAGTTCGCTCTGCTGACGCGCCTGATCATGCGCAGCGGGCAGACCGTGCACCGCGAAACGCTGCAACAGGACATCTACTCCTGGCAGGACGATCCAGGATCAAACACGCTTGAAGTTCACATTCATAATCTGCGGCGCAAGCTCGGTAAAGATCGCATCAAAACCGTACGCGGCGTGGGTTACCGTCTGGAGAGCCAGAAATGAACAGTATGCGCCGGCGATTAATGGTGTTGCTGGCGGTTATTCTGCTATTTTTTCAACTCATTAGCGTAGTCTGGCTGTGGCATGAGAGCCGCGAGCAAATCGGTTTTCTGGTGAACGAAACATTGTCCGCCAAAGCGCGCAACAACCATGTCGAAAAAGAGATCCGCGAAGCCATTGCCTCCCTGCTGGTCCCTTCTCTGGTGATGGTCGGTTTTACCTTGCTCTTCTCATTCTGGGCCGTCACCTGGATCACCCGACCACTCAACAAACTTCGCGCCAGCCTTGCGAACCGTTCGGCGGATAATCTGACTCCCCTGCCGATGTATTCCGATATGGAAGAGATAGGCGCTGTGACCACCTCGCTCAATCAACTCCTCGCCCGGCTGGACCACACTATTCAACAGGAACGCCTGTTTACCGCCGATGCGGCACACGAGTTACGTACGCCGCTTGCGGGGATCAGGCTCCATCTGGAACTGATGGCTCAGTCCGGTTCCCCGCAGGCCACGCCACTGATAAGCCGTATCGATCAGTTGATGCACACGGTGGAACAGCTGCTGATGCTGGCGCGTGCCGGGCAGGCGATGGCCAGCGGCCATTACGATACCGTGAACTGGACAGAGACGATCATTGCTCCGCTCAGCCTGGAGCATGAAGCCAACGAGCATACGGTAATATGGCCGGCCCACAGCGCGCTGACGGTTCAGGGGGACGCCGTCCTGTTACGTCTGATGCTAAGGAACCTTCTGGAGAATGCCGCCCGCTACAGCCCGGCAGGCACAACCATTGAAGTGGCATTAACAGCGACGGAGGGCGGTACCCGGGTGAGCGTTACCGATCAGGGGCCGGGTATTGATGAGGCGCACCGCCAGTCGATCACCGAACCTTTCCGACGTCTCGACCAGCGCTACGGCGGCAGCGGCCTTGGGCTGAGCATCGTACAGCGTATCGTACAGCTCCATCATGGCCATTTAACGCTGGAGAACTGCGCTGAGAGCGGCCTCATCGCCAGCTGTTGGTTACCGGCGAAAATAGGATAAAAAAAAGCCCCGTTTAGGGGCTTTATACAGGGGTTAGTGCTTGTAGATGAACTCGACGCCTTCTTCGTCGTCTTCATCCCAGTCATCGTCCCAGTCTTCATCATCTTCTTCCGCTTCCAGCTCTTCGAGCTGCTGGCGGTGGTAGTCATCCCACATGAATTCGACTTTTTCAGGCTGTTTCGCCTCTTCTGCCTGAACAACCGGATTCTCGATGATAAAGGTCATCACATCCCAGCAGAGATCTTTCACGCCAACCTGGCTGGCGGCAGAGATCAGATAGTACTTATCTTCCCAACCCATCGCTTCGGCAATCGCTTTAGCTTTCGCTTCAGCTTCCGCTTTGTCCATCAGGTCGATCTTGTTGAATACCAGCCAGCGCGGTTTTTGCGCCAGTTTTTCACTGTATTTCTCCAGCTCGCCGATAATAATACGGGCGTTTTCAACCGGATCGGAACCGTCGATTGGATCGATGTCGATGAGGTGCAACAGTACGCGACAACGCTCAAGGTGCTTCAGGAAGCGAATACCCAGACCGGCGCCTTCTGCTGCCCCTTCAATCAGACCCGGGATGTCAGCGACCACAAAGCTCTTCTCGTTATCCATACGGACAACGCCCAGGCTCGGCACCAGCGTCGTAAACGGATAATCCGCTACTTTGGGTTTCGCCGCAGAGACCGCACGGATAAACGTCGATTTACCGGCGTTTGGCATACCCAGCATCCCCACATCCGCCAGCAGCATCAGTTCCAGTTGCAGGTCGCGCTTATCACCCGGGGTACCCATGGTTTTCTGACGCGGGGTACGGTTAACGGAAGATTTGAAACGGCTGTTACCCAGACCATGCCAGCCGCCTTTCGCCACCATCAGGCGCTGACCGTGTTTGGTCATATCACCCATGGTTTCGCCCGTGCCCTGATCGATGACACGCGTACCCACCGGCACTTTGATCGTCACGTCTTTACCGCGTTTACCGGTACAGTCGCGGCTCTGGCCGTTCTGGCCACGCTCGGCGCGGAAAGATTTTTCGAAACGGTAGTCGATCAGCGTGTTGAGGTTTTCATCCGCCTCCAGCCACACGTCGCCACCGTCCCCACCGTCACCGCCGTCAGGACCGCCACGAGGAATATATTTTTCACGGCGGAAGCTTACACAACCGTTACCGCCATCACCTGCCACGACCAAAATCGTCGCTTCATCAACAAACTTCATTTTACTCTCCGTAACTCATTCGCCTGAGCGGGGGACTATTACAACCGCTTCATTTTTGCGCCAACGCCCCCAGAGACGATGACCAATGGCGGAATACATCGCGCCCGCAACCACGACAAACGCACCGAGATAACCCAACAGGTTGAGCATCGGCTTGACGAAGACATCGGGCCAGGCCATTGATAACAAATCTGAAAATAACAGCGTAAACAGCGGGGTAAGCGTGATTAAGGCGCTCACCTGTGCTGCCTGCCAGCGCGCCATGGCTTCAGCCAGAGCGCCATAACCGACCAGCGTATTCAGCCCACAAAAAATGAGGCACGCCAGTTGCCAGTCGCTGAGCTGGGTAATTACACCCGGCTTCGCTAAAGGCAATAATGCCAGTGTACACAAAGTGTACAGCAAAAAGAGGATCTGCTGTGAGGCAAGACGGCGCAATAACACCTTTTGCGCGACGCCATAACTCACCCAGACCGTTGCTGCACCCACCCCAAAAATGACACCCCAGGTGTAATCCGTCAGGCGGGTAAAAATCTCAATCAGGCTGGTGTTAAAGAACATCACCAGCCCGCAAAGCAGCATGCTTGCCCCGATGATCTGCGTGCCGCGCATCTTCTCCTTGAGGATGAATACGCTGGCGACCATCATGCCGACCGGTGAAAGCTGACCAATCACCTGCGACGCTGTAGGGCTAAGATATTGCAGGGAAGAGCTGAACAGAATGAAGTTACCGAACAGACCGCCCGTCGCGATAGCCAGTAACACCAGCCAACGCGGTTTTCGGAAGATGCGCAGCGGTGGCAGCTTACCTTTGACGGCCAGAATGGCGCCCAAGCCTATGCTTGCCATCAGGAAGCGATAAAACACCACCGTCGGTGGCTCCATGACTTCCAGTACCTGCTTCATTGCAATTGGCAGCGCACCCCAGCACATTGCGGTAGTGAGCGCCAAAAGAATACCCATGCCGGCCTGCTGCTTCATGCCCGTTTTCCCTACAGAAAATTTTCCGGGTTTCCAATGTAAAAAGCCCCGCAACACGTTGCGGGGCTTTAATCCGTTACCGGACCGAGAAAACCTTACTCAGCAACGATGCTGATGTATTTACGGTTGTTCGGGCCTTTAACTTCAAATTTCACTTTACCGTCTGCTTTAGCAAACAGAGTGTGGTCACGACCGCAACCTACGTTGGTACCCGCGTGGAACTTGGTGCCACGCTGACGAACGATGATGCTACCCGCCAGAACGGATTCGCCACCGAAACGCTTAACGCCCAGGCGTTTAGCTTCTGAATCGCGACCGTTACGTGTGGAGCCGCCAGCCTTTTTATGTGCCATTTAAATCTCTCCTCAGGTCTTAGGCGCTGATGCCAGTAATTTTCACATCAGTGAACCACTGACGGTGGCCCTGCTGCTTACGATAGTGTTTACGACGACGAAACTTAACGATTTTAACTTTCTCGCCACGACCGTGAGCAACAACTTCAGCTTTGATAACGCCGCCATCAACGAAAGGAACGCCGATTTTGACTTCTTCACCGTTTGCGATCATCAGAACTTCAGCGAACTCAACAGATTCGCCAGTTGCGATGTCCAGCTTTTCCAGGCGAACGGTCTGACCTTCGCTTACTCGGTGTTGTTTACCACCACTTTGGAAAACCGCGTACATATAAACTCCGCTTCCGCGCACATCCTCGTATGATTCAGAGTGCGCTATAAATATTCACAATAGGGCGCGAATATTACGCAAAACGCGAGCCTTTGACAAGTGCTACCATCAATACATGAAGAAAAAAAACACAACACGTACGGTAACGTTTATCTGAGCCGTTTTTTCAGTACAATCAGCAATACTATTTATAAACCGAAACCCTTTGTGTACCCATCTCGTGTGGGATAAACAGGATAAAAAGCCCGGCTTTTGCGATGAATTTAGAAAAAATCAATGAGTTAACCGCGCAAGATATGGCGGGTGTGAATGCAGCAATCCTGGAGCAACTCAACTCTGACGTTCAGCTGATCAATCAGTTGGGCTATTACATCGTCAGCGGCGGCGGTAAACGTATTCGTCCGATGATTGCCATTCTGGCCGCACGCGCGGTTGGCTATCAGGGAAATGCCCACGTCACGATCGCGGCGCTGATCGAATTTATCCACACCGCCACCCTGCTTCACGACGATGTTGTGGATGAATCAGACATGCGTCGTGGTAAAGCCACCGCCAACGCCGCGTTTGGTAATGCGGCAAGCGTTCTGGTAGGCGATTTTATCTATACCCGAGCCTTCCAGATGATGACCAGCCTTGGCTCGCTGAAGGTGCTGGAAGTGATGTCAGAAGCCGTGAACGTTATCGCTGAAGGTGAAGTCCTACAGCTGATGAACGTCAACGACCCGGACATCACCGAAGAAAACTATATGCGGGTGATTTATAGCAAGACCGCACGTCTGTTCGAAGCCGCCGCGCAATGCTCCGGCATTCTGGCAGGCTGTAGCGAAGCTCAGGAAAAGGGCCTTCAGGACTATGGCCGTTACCTCGGCACCGCGTTCCAGCTGATTGATGATTTGCTGGACTACAGCGCGGATGGCGAAACGCTCGGTAAAAACGTCGGCGATGACCTGAACGAAGGCAAGCCAACGCTGCCGCTGCTCCACGCGATGCGCAATGGCACACCAGAGCAGGCGAAAATGATCCGGGAGGCTATCGAGCAGGGAAATGGACGCCATCTTCTGGAACCGGTACTGGAAACAATGGCTATCTGCGGCTCCCTGGAATGGACGCGTCAGCGCGCTGAAGAAGAAGCGGACAAAGCCATCGCCGCCATTCAGGTCATTCCCGACAGCCCATGGCGTGATGCGCTAATCGGCCTCGCGCACATCGCCGTCCAGCGCGACCGATAATCCCCTCCTCATCTCCCTGCGCCCACGCAGGGAGATTCCAGTACACACCAATAAATTACATTTCCGCGTAAGCCCGTCGGGTTACAGGCCGCATGTATAAAGCCGTGCCTTATTCTGAATATTGCCTCTCGTAACATGAACTTTTTAGAACACATGTTCGAAGTGAGTATAGTAATGCTGTCTTTTCACACGAAACGACGTGGACGATAACGAACACAAGGACAGCATTATGGATACAAAATTCATCGACTGGCATTCTGCTGACATTATTGCGGCACTGCGTAAAAAAGGAACATCGCTGGCTGCCGAATCACGTCGTCATGGGCTAAGCTCGTCGACGCTGGCAAACGCCCTGACCCGCCCATGGCCGAAGGGGGAACTGATTATCGCGACGGCGCTGGATACGCATCCGTGGGTGATATGGCCGTCACGCTACCACGATCCTATTACCCATGAATTTATCGACAGAACGCGCATGATGCGCCAGGGCAAAACGAAGAAAGCACATCAGGACTGATGCACCAGGATTGACAGGAACAGCAATCCCCCGGCCTGTTATGGCAGGGGGGTGCCGGAACGATTACTCGCCCTTCACACGCTCGATATTTGCACCCAGCGCGCGCAGTTTGTCCTCAATACGCTCGTAACCACGATCGATGTGGTAGATACGATCGACAACGGTAGTCCCTTCCGCAATACAACCTGCCAATACGAGGCTCGCAGACGCGCGCAGATCGGTCGCCATCACCTGCGCACCGGACAGTTTTTCAACGCCGTGGCAAATTACCGTGTTGCTTTCAATCTCAGCATGCGCACCCATACGGATCAGTTCCGGTACGTGCATGAAACGGTTTTCGAAGATAGTTTCCGTGATGAAGCCCGTGCCTTCGGCCACCAGGTTCAACAGCGTGAACTGTGCCTGCATATCCGTCGGGAATGCCGGATGTGGCGCAGTACGCACGTTAACGGCTTTAGGACGCTGCCCGTGCATATCGAGGCTGATCCAGTCTTCACCGATTTCGATATCCGCACCCGCATCGCGCAGTTTCGCCAGCACCGCATCCAGGGTATCTGGCTGGGCGTTACGGCAGACAATCTTACCGCCAGAAATGGCCGCGGCCACCAGGAAAGTACCGGTTTCGATACGATCTGGCAGTACGCGATACACACCACCACCCAGACGTTCAACGCCTTCGATGGTGATACGGTCTGTGCCCTGCCCGCTGATCTTCGCTCCCAGCGCGACCAGGAAGTTCGCGGTATCCACGATCTCCGGCTCACGGGCGGCGTTTTCGATGATGGTAGTGCCTTCTGCCAGCGTAGCAGCCGACATGATGGTGACCGTTGCGCCCACGCTCACTTTGTCCATGACAATGTGCGCGCCTTTCAGACGACCATTGACGGACGCTTTAACGTAACCCTCTTCCAGCTTGATCTCCGCGCCGAGTTTTTCCAGGCCGAAGATATGCAGGTCAACGGGACGCGCGCCGATAGCGCATCCGCCCGGCAGTGAAACCTGTCCCTGACCGAAACGCGCCACCAGCGGACCAAGCGCCCAGATGGAAGCACGCATGGTTTTCACCAGCTCATACGGCGCTGAGAAGTTGTTCACGTTGCTGGCATCGATCCAGACGGAACCGTTACGCTCCACTTTGGTGCCCAACTGGCCGAGCAACTTCATGGTCGTGTCGATATCTTTCAGCTTCGGTACGTTCTGGATCTCTACCGGCTCTTCTGCGAGCAGCGCAGCGAAAAGAATGGGCAGCGCGGCGTTTTTAGCGCCAGAAATTGTGACTTCGCCCTGGAGACGCGTGGGTCCCTGTACACGAAATTTATCCATCGTTTGCTCTCTTATAAATTCAACCGTGCTGCGGGCGTTTCGCCCTCAGCTCAAAAACCGTTTAGTTTGCGATCGCGTGCCCACTCCTGTGGGGTGAACGCTTTAATCGACAGGGCGTGGATGCGGTTATCCGCAATGTATTCCATCAGCGGCGCGTACACAGCCTGCTGTTTCTTCACGCGACTCATTCCGTCGAACATCTCACCCACAGCAATAACCTGGAAGTGACTGCCATCGCCAGAGACGTGGGCTTCCTGAAGGGAGAGTGCATTCATCAGCACAGTCTGGATTTCATTATTTTCCATGGGGTCTACATCATCTGATAGTGAAAACAAGCTCAACATCTTAGAGCAAAGTGGCGCGGTCTTAAACAAGCAAAAAGCCCCGACGCGTAAACTGTCGGGGCTTTCAGAAGTAACGTACTGAAAAAATTAGCGAGGTAATACGTCTTCGGGCAAATTGTAAAGCTGTGCAAGGGTAATCACGTTATCGCTTACCCCCGTCAGGGTAACGCCACTCCCCTGCTTTTTGCCCGTGGCCACCAGGTGCGCCAGCAGGGCGATACCGGCGGTATCTACCCGCGTAACGCCATGGAGATCAATCAGCGTCACGCCCTGCATCGCGTTATGGCGAGCGTCCCACAGCGGGTTAAGCAGATCCTGATCCAGCTCTCCCGTCAGCGTCAACGTCTCGCCGTCACGCGCCCAGCTAAGCTGCTGTGACATTACTTCTTCTCGTCCAGGGTAATTTTCTGACGAGAGATGGACTGAAGCTGAGCCGTCAGGCCATCGATGCCTTTAGTGCGCAGCAGATCGCTCCACTCGTTCTGTTTAGTGGTGATCATGCTGACGCCTTCAGCGATCATGTCGTACGCCTGCCAGTTTCCGGTCTGGCTGTTTTTACGCCACTGGAAGTCCAGACGAACCGGTGGACGACCGTTTGGATCGATAATCGTCACGCGAATAGGAATGATAGTGGCATCGCCCAGCGGCTGTTCAGGGGCAATCTGATAGGTCTGCCCGTGGTACATCGCCAGCGCCTGGCCGTAAGCCTGTTTCAGGTATTCACGGAACGCCGCAAAGTAAGCCTCGCGCTGTGCAGGGGTCGCATCTTTGTAGTAACGGCCCAGCACCAGTGCGCCCGCATACTTGATCTGCACATACGGCAGCAGTTCCTGATCCACCACATCACGCAGATAATCAGGGTTAGAACGGATTTTTGGCTGTTCGTTTTTAAGACGGTCGAAGGTTTTCTTCGCGGCCTCATCCATCAGTTTGTACGGGTTACTCTGATCCGCAGCGTGCGCCGCGGTAAGAGGGGCAATGACCAGCATGGCAACCATTAACAGTCGTTTAAACATGAATGACTTCTCCTGAAATTAATTCGTCGCGCCTGGCGTCGGTTCGACGTTGGTGTGGTCTTCACTCTGCGCAGGGGCATCGTCAGACTTTTTATCATCCCCTTTACTGTTGTAAAGGAACTGACCAATCATATCTTCCAGCACCATCGCTGACTTGGTATCCTGGATTACGCTACCGTCTTTAAGGATAGTCGTTCCCAGCTCAGGATCTTCAAAACCAACGTTAAGGGCCAGATATTGCTCCCCCAGCAGGCCAGAGGTGCGGATAGAAAGCGAGCTGGTGTCCGGAATGTGGTTATAGCGCTCTTCGATATCCATCGCGACGCGCGGCAGATAGGTTTTCTCATCAAGCGTAATGTCAGCGACACGTCCGATAACGACGCCACCAATACGCACCGGTGAGCGCGCTTTCAGGCCGCCGATGTTATCGAAAGTCGCGTAGACACGATACGTCGGCTCGGCGCGAACAGAGGTGATGTCCGCCGCTCGCAGGCAGATGAACAGCGCGGCCAGCAGCGCCAGAAGCAGAAACACGCCAACCCAAATTTCATTTTTTCTCGTTTGCATGAACTCAATTCCCAAACATCAGTGCGGTGAGCACAAAATCCAGACCTAAAACGGCCAGCGACGAATGTACGACAGTACGCGTCGTTGCACGGCTAATGCCCGCCGACGTCGGAATGGCATCGTAACCATTAAACAACGCAATCCAGGTAACCGTCACAGCGAAAACCACGCTCTTGATCAGACAGTTCACTAGATCCATCCGCAGATCGATGGCGTCCTGCATGGCAGACCAGAAGAATCCGGCATCAATGCCTTTCCAGTTAACGCCAACCAGCGCGCCTCCCCAGATACCTACCGCCACAAAGAGGATAGTCAGTAACGGCAAGGAGATAACCCCGGCCCAGAAGCGCGGCGAGATTACCCGGCGCAGCGGATCGACTGCCATCATCTCCATACTGGAGAGCTGCTCGGTGGCGCGCATCAGGCCAATTTCCGCCGTCAACGCTGACCCGGCACGCCCGGCGAACAGCAGCGCGGCAACCACCGGCCCGAGTTCACGCAGCAGCGAGAGCGCCACCAGCATGCCAAGGCTGGTTTCCGCGCTGTAGGTTGTCAGCACCAGATACCCCTGCAACCCCAGCACCATGCCAATAAACAGACCCGACACGATGATGATAAGCATCGACAGCACGCCGACGTTATAAAGCTGCCGTACCAGTAACGGCGCATGCTTGCGGAACTCCGGTTTGCCGACCAGCGCGTTGAACAACATTAATCCGGCACGCCCGAACGTACTGATGGTTTTTAGGCCACGGTGTCCAAGACCCGCCAACGCATTTAACAGCATGAGTGGCTTAACTCCCTATTCCGAGTAAATCGTCATGATAGTCGCCCGCCGGATAGCGGAAAGGCACCGGCCCATCTGCGATACCGTCCAGGAACTGCCGCACGCGCGGATCGCCATTCTCCTGCAACGCCTGCGCGCTGCCGTGGGCGACGATCTTTTTGTCAGCCACAATATAGGCGTAATCAGCGATACTCAGCACTTCCGGCACGTCGTGGGAAACCACCACGCAGGTGACGCCAAGGGCGCTGTTCAGCTCCGAAATTAACTTCACCAGCACGCCCATGGTGATGGGGTCCTGCCCGACGAACGGTTCATCGAACATGATTAAATCGGGTTCCAGGGCAATAGCACGCGCCAGCGCGGCGCGGCGCGCCATCCCACCCGAGAGTTCGGACGGCATGAGTTTCGCAGCCCCCCGCAGCCCCACGGCTTCAAGCTTCATCATCACCGTACTGTGCAACAGCTCAGGAGGAAGATGGGTGTGCTCACGCAACGGATAGGCCACGTTGTCAAAAACGTTCATATCCGTGAACAGCGCGCCCGACTGAAAGAGCATGCTCATCCGTTTGCGAACCGTGTAGAGGCGCGAGCGAGACATCGCCGGGACATTTTCGCCGTCGAAGAGAATTTCGCCGCTGTCAGGGGGGATTTGCCCGCCGATAAGACGCAGCAACGTGGTTTTACCGATCCCTGACGGCCCCATGATGGCGGTGATTTTACCGCGCGGCACGGTCAGCGAAATATCATCAAATATTAACCGGTTGCCGCGAGAAAAACTGACGCCCCGGACATCGACTATATTCGCCATCGTTTGGCTCATTTATGGTTCCTTACTTACCTTGCTTCACGGCTGGCATGAAGCGTAAATCAGCCCTAAACCCCGCATTTTTACAGAATATTCACTATTGGGGTTAGCGAAAGCTGGCATTTGTTTTACTTTTCCGGCGCATAAAGTCAAAATTAGGAATTCGTTACGTCTCAGACTTCATCTGGCGCCAACATTCGTGCGCAGTGGACCAGCGAGTATACCTGAAGAAAGGACTTTTGATGCTTTTAGCAACAGCACTGTTAATAATTGGTTTACTGTTGGTGGTCTACAGTGCTGACCGTTTGGTCTTTGCCGCATCCATTCTCTGTCGACTCATTGGCATGCCGCCCATCATTATCGGCATGACGGTGGTCAGTGTAGGCACATCGCTTCCTGAAATCATCGTTTCTGTTTCAGCCTCGCTGCATGGGCAGGTCGACCTCGCTATCGGCACCGCGATTGGCTCTAACATCGTCAATATCTTACTGATTTTAGGCTTAGCCGCATTACTGCATCCATTTCGCGTGCATTCTGATGTTTTGCGCCGGGAATTGCCGTTAATGTTAGTCGTCAGTCTGCTGGCAGGCTACGTACTTTATGACGGGGTGCTGAGCGTCGGTGACGGTATATTCCTGCTCGCCCTGGCCGTGATCTGGTTGCTTTACAGCGTGAAGATCGCACGTCTGGCGGAAAAACAGGGTAACGATAGCCTCACGCGTGAGCATCTCGCCGAGCTGCCCCGGGAAGGAACCTTACCCGTCGCCCTGCTGTGGTTGGGCGTCGCGCTAATCATCATGCCAATGGCCACGCGGATGGTGGTCGATAACGCGACGGTGCTGGCGAACGCGTTTGCGATGAGCGAACTGACAATCGGTCTGACGGTAATCGCCATCGGCACCAGCCTGCCAGAGCTGGCCACCGCCATCGCCGGGGCGCGTAAAGGGGAAGATGATATCGCCATCGGCAATATCATCGGCTCGAATATTTTCAATATCGCAATCGTGACGGGGCTGCCGGCGCTAATCTCGCCGGGGCCGTTTAACCCTATGGTTTTCACGCGCGATTACGGTGTGATGCTGCTGGTCAGCGTGATTTTCGCCCTGCTCTGCTGGCGGCGAAAAGAGCAGATCGGCAAAGGCGCAGGCGCGCTGCTGACGGGTGGATTTATCGTATGGCTGGCGATGCTGTACTGGCTTTCGCCTCTTCTCTCTGGGTAAACGGAAACGCATTATGTCGCAAATAGAATTGCAGCCGGGTTTTGACTTTCAGAAAGCAGGCAAAGACGTTCTGGAGATTGAACGTGAAGGTCTGGCGCAGTTAGATCAGTACATTAATCAGGATTTTAGTCTGGCCTGTGAGAAGATGTTCTACTGTGCCGGCAAAGTCGTGGTGATGGGGATGGGCAAATCCGGCCATATCGGACGCAAAATGGCGGCGACCTTTGCCAGTACCGGCACGTCGTCATTCTTCGTTCATCCCGGTGAAGCCGCGCACGGTGACCTCGGCATGGTTACGCCGCAGGACGTGGTTATTGCGCTGTCCAACTCCGGGGAATCGAATGAAATCCTGGCGTTGATCCCGGTGCTGAAGCGTCTGCACGTACCGCTGATTTGCATGACCAGCCGACCGGAAAGCAGCATGGCGCGTGCGGCGGATATTCACCTGTGCGTGAAAGTGCCTAAAGAAGCCTGTCCGCTGGGGCTGGCGCCGACCTCCAGCACAACCGCCGCGCTGGTGATGGGCGATGCCCTTGCCGTTGCGCTGCTGGAAGCCCGCGGTTTTACGCCTGAAGATTTTGCCCTGTCTCATCCCGGCGGCGCGCTCGGGCGCAAACTGCTGCTGCGGGTTAACGATATTATGCACACCGGAGATGAGATCCCGCACGTGAGCAAAGAGGCCTCTTTGCGCGACGCGTTACTGGAGATCACCCGTAAAAACCTGGGCATGACGGTTATCTGCGACGATCTGATGAAGATTCAGGGCATTTTCACCGACGGCGACCTGCGCCGGGTATTCGATATGGGTGTGGATGTCCGAACGCTGGGCATTGCTGATGTGATGACGCCAGGCGGGATCCGCGTCCGTCCGGGCACGCTGGCGGTAGATGTGCTGAACCTGATGCAGTCCCGTCATATTACCTCAGTGATGGTTGCCGATGGCGACCAACTGCTGGGTGTGGTACATATGCATGATCTGCTGCGCGCTGGCGTAGTGTAATGAAGGATAAGACAATGAGTAATGCGGGTGCATCCCTTGCAACCTGTTATGGCCCGGTGAGCGCCCACATGATGGCAAAGGCGGAAAATATCCGCCTGTTGATCCTCGATGTGGATGGTGTGCTCTCCGACGGTCTGATTTATATGGGCAATAACGGCGAAGAGCTGAAAGCCTTTAACGTTCGCGACGGTTACGGTATCCGCTGTGCGCTCACGTCCGGTATTGAAGTTGCTATCATCACCGGGCGGAAAGCTAAACTGGTAGAAGATCGGTGTGAAACGCTGGGCATTACCCATCTCTATCAGGGGCAGTCTGATAAGATGGTAGCTTTCCGGGATCTGCTGGGAAAACTGGCCATTGCACCAGAGAATGTGGCATACGTCGGGGATGATTTGATCGACTGGCCAGTGATGGCGGAGGTGGGTCTGAGCATCGCCGTGGCTGACGCGCACCCGCTGCTGATCCCGCGTGCTGATTACGTTACCCATATTCACGGTGGCCGCGGCGCCGTCCGTGAAGTCTGCGATCTGCTTCTGCTGTCGCAGGGCAAGCTTGATGAGGCGAAAGGGCAATCGATATGAGTAAAACCAGACGTTGGGTTATCATTCTGCTTGCGCTTGTCGCCCTGGTACTGATTGGCGTCAACCTCGCTGACCGCGATGATACGCAAGCGGAAGTGGTTAACACGAGCGACCCGACCTACAAAAGCGATCACAGCGACACCGTGGTCTATAGCCCGGAAGGCGCGCTGAACTATCGCCTCGTTGCTCAGCATGTAGAATATTTTTCAGATGACGGTACCTCGTGGTTTACCCAACCGGTCATGACCACCTTTGATACGGACAAAGTGCCGACGTGGTCTATCAAGTCTGACCGGGCAAAACTGACAAATGACCGTATGCTTTACCTGTATGGTCACGTTGAAGTCAACGCCCTGACCGCTGACGCGCAACTGCGAAAAATTACGACGGATAACGCCCAGATCAACCTGGTCACCCAGGATGTCACGTCGCAGGATCTAGTCACCCTGTATGGCACAACATTTAATTCCAGCGGTTTAAGAATGCGCGGGAACTTACGCAGCAAAAACGCCGAGCTGATTGAAAAGGTTAGAACCTCCTATGAAATTCAAAACAAACAAACTCAGCCTTAAAGTTGTTATCGCCAGCGCGCTGCTGGCGGCCAGTCTTCCCGCGCTTGCTGTGACTGGCGACACCGAACAGCCGATTCATATTGAATCCGATACCCAGTCTCTGGATATGCAGGGTAACGTCGTCACCTTTACCGGCAACGTCGTCATGACCCAGGGCACCATTAAAATCAACGCCGACAAAGTGGTCGTTACCCGTCCGGGCGGCGAGCAGGGCAAAGAGATTATCGATGGTTATGGCAACCCGGCCACCTTCTACCAGATGCAGGACAACGGCAAGCCGGTGAAAGGCCATGCCTCGCATATGCACTATGAACTGGCGAAGGATCTGGTCATCCTGACCGGTAATGCTTACCTGGAACAGCTGGACAGCAATATCAAAGGCGACAAGATCACCTATCTGGTGAAAGAGCAGAAAATGCAGGCCTCCAGCGAAAAAGGCAAACGCGTCACGACCGTGCTTGTGCCTTCGCAGTTGCAGGACAAGAACAACGGTCAGGCTCCGGCACAGAAAAAGAGTAACTAATTCGTTATGGCAACTTTAACTGCAAAAAACCTCGCGAAAGCGTATAAGGGCCGCCGCGTCGTCGAAGATGTCAGTCTGACCGTCAACTCCGGCGAAATCGTGGGTTTGCTTGGCCCTAACGGGGCGGGTAAAACCACGACCTTCTACATGGTGGTGGGCATCGTCCCGCGTGACGCCGGCAACATCATCATCGATGATGAAGATATCAGCCTGCTGCCGCTGCATGCCCGCGCGCGTCGTGGCATCGGCTATTTGCCGCAGGAAGCGTCTATTTTCCGCCGCTTAAGCGTGTTCGACAACCTGATGGCCGTGCTCCAGATCCGTGACGATCTGACCAGCGAGCAGCGCTCTGACCGTGCGAACGAGCTGATGGAAGAGTTTCATATCGAACATCTGCGTGACAGCCTCGGCCAGGCGCTGTCCGGTGGTGAACGCCGCCGCGTTGAGATTGCGCGCGCGCTGGCAGCAAACCCAAAATTCATCCTGCTGGATGAACCGTTTGCGGGCGTTGACCCCATCTCCGTTATCGATATCAAACGTATCATTGAGCACCTGCGCGACAGCGGGCTTGGCGTACTGATCACGGACCACAACGTTCGTGAAACGCTGGCCGTGTGTGAGCGCGCCTACATAGTGAGCCAGGGCCATCTGATTGCCCACGGTACGCCGCAGCAAATCCTCGAAGATGAGCATGTTAAGCGCGTGTACCTTGGGGAAGACTTCAGACTCTGATAGGGTAGAGGTTAAGTCACGCCGAACCGGAGAAAAACGCTCTGAACATGAAGCAAGGTTTGCAATTACGGCTCAGCCAGCAACTGGCCATGACGCCGCAGCTACAGCAGGCAATCCGTCTGTTGCAGCTGTCCACGTTAGAACTCCAGCAGGAGCTCCAGCAGGCGCTGGACAGCAATCCGCTGCTGGAGCAAACCGATCTTCATGACGAGGTAGACGCCCAGCAGACGCAGGACACAGAAACGCTCGACTCCGTAGATGCGCTCGAACAGAAAGAGATGCCGGACGAACTGCCGCTGGATGCCAGCTGGGACGAAATCTACACCGCGGGTACCCCTTCCGGGACGCGCGCAGACTACCAGGACGATGAACTCCCGGTCTACCAGGGCGAAACCACCCAGTCGCTTCAGGACTACCTGATGTGGCAGGTAGAGCTGACTCCTTTCTCCGATACCGATCGCGCCATTGCCACCTCGATTGTCGATGCCGTTGACGACACGGGCTATTTGACCGTGACGCTGGACGAGATTCTTGAAAGCATCGGCGATGACGAGATTGAACTGGAAGAGATCGAAGCCGTTCTGAAACGCGTTCAGCGTTTCGACCCGATAGGTGTCGCCGCGAAAGATCTGCGCGACTGCCTTCTGATCCAGCTTTCGCAGTTTGCCAAAGAGACACCGTGGATTGACGAAGCCCGGCTCATCATCAGCGATCATCTGGATCTGCTGGCGAATCACGACTTCCGCACCCTGATGCGCGTCACACGCCTGAAAGAAGAGGTGCTGAAGGAAGCGGTGAATCTGATCCAGTCGCTCGATCCGCGTCCGGGGCAGTCGATCCAGACCAGCGAACCGGAATATGTCATTCCTGATGTGCTGGTGAGAAAACACAATGGCCGCTGGGTCGTTGAACTGAACGCCGACAGCATTCCTCGCCTGCAAATCAACCAGCAATACGCCTCCATGTGCACCAGCGCCCGTAACGACGCTGATAATCAATACATTCGCAGCAACCTTCAGGAAGCACGCTGGTTGATCAAGAGCCTGGAGAGCCGTAATGACACGCTGCTGCGCGTCAGCCGCTGTATTGTCGAACAGCAGCAGGCGTTCTTTGAGCAGGGCGAAGAGTTTATGAAACCGATGGTGCTGGCAGACATCGCCCAGGCCGTCGAGATGCATGAATCAACCATTTCCCGCGTGACCACGCAGAAATATCTGCACAGCCCACGCGGTATTTTTGAGCTTAAGTATTTCTTCTCCAGCCACGTGAACACCGAAGGCGGCGGCGAAGCCTCGTCAACGGCTATTCGCGCACTGGTGAAGAAGTTGATCGCCGCGGAGAACCCCGCGAAGCCACTCAGTGACAGTAAGTTAACCACCATGCTGTCCGATCAGGGTATTATGGTGGCACGTCGTACTGTCGCGAAGTATCGAGAGTCTTTATCCATTCCGCCGTCTAACCAGCGTAAACAACTGGTTTGACACAACCGATAAGGAAGACACTATGCAGCTCAATATCACCGGACATAACGTCGAGATTACTGAGGCTTTACGCGATTTTGTAAACACTAAGTTTGCGAAACTCGAGCAGTATTTCGAGAGGATCAACCAGGTCTATGTTGTGTTGAAAGTGGAGAAAGTGACGCATATCTCGGATGCGACCCTGCACGTCAACGGAGGGGAACTCCATGCCAGTGCGGAAGGGCAAGACATGTACGCGGCTATCGACGGCTTGATTGATAAGCTTGCGAGACAGCTCAATAAACATAAAGATAAACTGAAACAACACTAATTGTCCGGGCAGTTAACGGGTGCAGGACGGCCTGTTGTGAAACACAACAGGCCATTTGTACAGTTAGCGCTTAGGTGAAATTATGATAAACAACGATTCCGCTCTTCAACTGAGCAATGTCCTTAACCAGGATTGTACCCGCAGTGGCGTTCACTGCCAGAGCAAAAAACGTGCGCTGGAAATCATCAGTGAGCTGGCCGCAAAACAGCTGGGTCTGCCGCCGCAGATCGTGTTTGAAGCCATTCTGACCCGTGAAAAAATGGGCAGTACCGGCATCGGCAATGGCATTGCGATCCCGCATGGCAAGCTGGAAGAAGATACGCTGCGTGCCGTGGGGGTGTTTGTGCAACTGGAAACGCCTATCGCTTTTGACGCCATCGATAACCAGCCTGTGGATCTGCTTTTCGCGCTGCTGGTTCCTGCCGATCAGACCAAAACCCACCTGCACACGCTGTCGCTGGTTGCCAAACGTCTGGCGGATAAAACCATTTGTCGTCGACTGCGCTCAGCCCAAAGTGATGAAGAGCTTTATCAAATTATCACTGAAGCAGAAGGCAATCAGGATGAGGCATAATCGGGAAAGGGCCTTCAGTACGGCTGCCCTGAGGAGAAACGGAACATGGTGCTGATGATCGTCAGCGGTCGTTCGGGGTCCGGGAAGTCCGTGGCCCTGCGCGCGCTGGAAGACATGGGATTTTACTGTGTAGATAACCTGCCGGTAGTGTTGTTACCCGATCTGGCGCGGACGCTGGCGGACAGGCAAATCTCTGCCGCCGTCAGTATCGACGTGCGTAACATGCCGGAATCGCCGGAAATCTTCGAGCAGGCAATGAACAGCCTGCCGGAATGCTTCTCGCCTCAGCTCTTGTTCCTGGATGCTGACCGCAACACGCTGATCCGTCGCTACAGCGATACACGTCGTTTGCATCCGCTCTCCAGTAAAAATCTTTCGCTGGAAAGCGCCATCGATAAAGAGAGCGATCTGCTTGAGCCGCTGCGTTCCCGGGCCGACCTGATTGTCGACACTTCCGAAATGTCCGTCCACGAGCTGGCGGAAATGCTGCGTACGCGCTTACTCGGCAAGCGCGAGCGCGAACTGACGATGGTGTTTGAATCCTTCGGCTTTAAGCACGGCATACCTATCGATGCGGATTACGTTTTTGATGTGCGTTTCCTGCCGAACCCACACTGGGATCCGAAACTGCGTCCGATGACCGGTCTGGATAAGCCGGTGGCAGCGTTCCTCGACAGACACACAGAAGTACACAATTTTATCTACCAGACGCGAAGCTACCTTGAGCTATGGTTACCTATGCTGGAAACAAACAATCGCAGCTACCTGACGGTGGCGATTGGCTGTACCGGCGGTAAACATCGTTCGGTCTACATTGCCGAACAGCTGGCCGATTACTTCCGCTCACGCGGGAAGAACGTTCAGTCCCGTCATCGCACGCTGGAAAAACGCAAAACATGACCGTAAAACAGACCGTCGAAATCACCAACAAGCTGGGCATGCATGCGCGCCCGGCGATGAAGCTGTTTGAACTGATGCAGGGTTTTGATGCTGAGGTGCTGCTGCGCAACGACGAGGGAACCGAGGCAGAAGCCAACAGCGTGATTGCGCTACTGATGCTGGATTCTGCCAAAGGCCGTCAGATTGAAGTTGAAGCCACCGGCCCGCAGGAAGAAGAAGCGCTGGCGGCAGTGATTGCCCTGTTCAACGCCGGGTTTGACGAAGACTAACGTTCGCCATGTCGGCGGGTAGCGCTGCGCTTACCCGCCCTACCTAAGATTATTTCGCTCCATAAACCCTTCCCCACCCAGCTGACGCATCTGGCGCATAATCCACGCCTGGCGGCTTCGCACGTAGCCTGACGGGGCGCTGGCCTTAAAACGCAGCGGGTTCGGCAGCACGGCGGCAAGCAGTGCCGCTTCGGACATAGTCAGCCTGCTGGCGGGCTTGCCAAAATAGCGCTGCGATGCCGCTTCGACACCAAATACGCCGTCACCAAATTCCGCGATATTCAGGTAGACGGTTAAAATGCGTTTTTTGCTCCACACCGTCTCGACGCCCAGCGTCAGCCCGGCCTCCAGCCCTTTTCTCACCCAGCTGCGACCGTCCCATAAGAACAGGTTTTTTACCGTCTGCTGAGAAAGCGTCGATGCGCCGCGGACGCGGTTTTCATGACGTTCATTATGATCCAGCGCCTTCTCGATAGCCGCCACGTCAAAACCCCAGTGCTCCGGGAATTTCTGATCTTCTGCCGCAATGACCGCCAGCCCCATCCACGGCGAGATTGCATCCATGCTGACCCAGTCAGAATGGGCAACATAGCCAAAATCCCCAGAGAGCCAGGCGCTAATCTGCCGCTCTGCCATCACGGCCGAGAACGGGACGGGCAGGATGCTGAACAGCGCAATACCGCCGCCCCAGAACACGGCCAGGACCAGCACAATACGCAGCAGGATCCGTTTTAACCACCCGCCGGGGGAGAATTTACGACTCATTCGGTCAGGACCAGCACTCTGTCCACCAGCTTTTCAATGCCTGCGGCAGCCTCGGCGATGTTCTGCGCCAGCATATACGCTGGCGTGGTGATGATCTTGTTGTCCTCGTCCACCACAATGTCGTCTACCGGACATGGCACGTGTTCGCCGCCCATATCCTCGACAATCTCAGCGGTATCAATGTCGGTTCCGATCGTGAGCCGCAGCGGGAAATCAAAAATTTTCGGCAGCATGGCCGGCGCAATGCAGATAAAGCCCTGCGGCTTACCTGCCGCATGCATCGCCAGCGATAGCGCTTTCAAATCGGGATCGACATGACACGCCGTGCCTTCCGTTGCAAACGTGCTCAGGTTTTTCGCCGCGCCAAAACCGCCCGGCACGATGAGCGCATCAAGCTCAGCGGCATCGGCCTGTGCCAGCGGGTGAATATCGCCGCGCACAATACGCGCCGCTTCAATCAGCACGTTACGGCTTTCCGCCATTGGCTCGCCGGTGAGATGATTAATCACGTCTGCCTGGGTTTTATCCGGGGCGAAGCAGATAACGTCTGCCCCCTGGCGCGATAATGCCAGCAGCGTTAATACGGTTTCATGTATCTCTGAACCATCGTAAACACCACATCCGCTCAGCACGACACCAATCTTTTTCATTCTGACGATCCTTCTATGCAACTCGCTGAAGCACATTAAAAATTCTGATTAAAACGCTATGCTTCACACATTTCACTGATTCATGTAACAAACTGTTTAAGATTTGCTATCTTATCTGCGTGCGGCCTCAATTTTCAGGCGGCGTCCATGCGAAAACAACCCATAAAAATCAGGCGCAGCCACGATTTCCCTGGTGTTGGCGCAGTATTCGCGCACCCCGGTATAGCCGGGGTCATTTTTTTCTGGCATCCACCCAGGCTTTCAGCACTGCCACATCGTTTTGCCACTCTTGTTTCATCTCTTCGACCCAATCACCTACGTTATCTTCCCAGGCAGGTAAATCAGGAGACTGAATCTGTTGGCCCAGCTGCTGGAGATGGCGTAACCCGACAGATCCTGCCGCGCCTTTGATTTTATGTCCCTCTTCGACGATGCCCTTCTGGTCACGCGCCGTCAGGTTGGATTCGAGCACGTTCAGATAGCCCGGCATCATTTTTTCGAACACGGCGAGGCCATCGGTGATCAGTTTTGGTCCCACCAGATCGATATACTGCTCCAGCATGGCGGTATCCAGTATCGTTTGGGCTTTAGCGCTATCAACAGACGTCATGGTGCTCTCCTCTTCATCACAGGTATCCCAGAACTTCTTGATCATCGCCGTCAGGGCGGGTACCGCCAGCGGCTTGCTGAGCACATCGTCCATACCGGCCTCGAGATACTCTTTTTTATCTTTCAACACGTTTGCGGTCAACGCCACCAGCGGCGGCAGCTCGTCAGGAGCATATTTACGCGTCAGCTCGCGGGAGATATCCAGCCCGGTCATGTCCGGTAGCTGAATATCGAGCAGCACCAGGTCATACTCGCCCGGCGTGAACATCTCCAGCGCGGCTTTGCCGGTCATCGCCACATCCACGCTGTTACCGAGTTTTTCCAGTACCGACCGGGCGACAATGACGTTCAGCTCAATATCTTCCACCAGCAGGACGTGCAGGGCTGGCAGCGGCATATCGTCGTTCTCAAACGTATCTTCCACCTCTTCCGCCACGGCAGGCGCGTGGACGGTAAGCGTAAAGGTGGAGCCTTTACCCGGCTGGCTGGCAACGGTGATATCCCCGCCCATACTTTTCGCCAGACGTTTCGACACCGCCAGTCCAATGCCCGTACCGGTCGCCGGTTTACCGCCGTGGCTGTCTTTAACCTGATAATACATGGCGAAGATCTTATCCTGCTCCTCCTGAGGAATGCCGATACCCGAGTCCTCAACTTCAAAGTGCAGCATGTCGCCTTCGTCATAGCGAATGCGCACCGCAACCTGCCCCTTCTGGGTAAACTTCACGGCGTTGCTGATGAGGTTCCACAAGATCTGCCGCAGACGTGTGCCGTCCGTCACCACTTTATGCGGCAATGGCAGCGTTGGCTCCATCACAAAGCTCAACCCTTTTTGCTGAGCCTGTAAACCTGACAGGTTTTCCAGGTCCGCGAGGAAACCGGTAAAATCAACCGGCTGGTTGTCGAGCTGAACTTTACGGCGTTCCATCTTATCCATGTCGATAATATCATTGAAGATATTGCCCAGCGTGACCGCCGAGACGTGGATCGTTTTCAGGTATTTTTCCTGCTCGCTGGTCAGCTCGGTATCCAGCAGAATGCGGCTCAGCCCCACAATGCCATTCAGCGGGGTGCGCAGTTCATGGCTGATGGTGGAGATGAAGGTTGTTTTATCCCGGCTGGCGCGCTCCAGCGCATCCTGATAGCGCTTACGCTCGGTGATATCGCGGCCAAAGCCCATCAGACCATGACGTTTCCCCACCCGGTCGTAATAAGGCACTTTGCGGATCTCAAAGCAGGCTTTGCGCCCGTCAGGATAGTCCAGCCACTGCTCATAGGTCAGCGAAACGTTATGGCGGAAGACCTTTTCATCCGTCTCCATCACTTTTGCTGCCGCCTCTTCGGAATAGACATCCTGAGGTTTCAGGTGGATCAGCTGCTTTTCGCTTTTCCCGGTCAACAGTTCCATGGCCCGGTTACAGCCGGAGAACTCTTTATCTTCATTACGGTAGAACACCAGATCCGGCGACGCATCGAGGAACGAGCGCAGGAAAGAGGATTGCTGTTCAAGCTGGATCTGCGTCACTTCACGCTCTTTCATCTCAACTTTTAGCTGCTCAAGCGTGGTCTGACGCTCGGCTTCCGCCTTCTCACGGTCTGAAATTTCCTGATTCAGCTGGGCAATGTTGTCCTTGAGCTGGACGTTGAGTTTGAGATCGCGCTCGCGCATCTCTTCCAGCTTATCCACCAGTTTCGATAAACGCTGTCGGGACTCCTCCAGCTGCTCAACCACCACGGAGAGAAAATAGACCGCCCATGGGGTAATCAGCAGGCCAAAGAAAATAGAGCGGATCACGTCGATGCTCTCGACCTGACCATGCAGAACCATGGTCACGGCCATTTGCACGACGATGGCCAGAACGACCAGCGCCAGCGCCAGCAGCATGGAAAAACGCACCAGCCCGAGCTTCATCATCAGGTCGACGTAGTACTGGGCCAGCATTCGAATTTGCTTCATAGAGGATCCCTTCACGACTTTATCGCTCAATAATACTCAAATTCACGGCGAGGCGTTGAAGGTTGTGAGAAAAAGTGCGGGGTGAAACAGGAGATTAGCCTCGCCCCCGGGCAACCGGGAGCGAGGAAGAAGGTTTATCAGGAGCGTTTTAGCAGCATCCAGAGGCTGATCAGGAAGAAACTGGCGCTCGGCAACAGTGCGCCGATAATTGGCGGAATGCCATACACCAGCGTCAGCGGACCGAAAATCTGATCGAGGACGTAGAACACAAAACCAAAGCTGATACCGGTTACCACGCGAACCCCCATCGGCACGCTACGCAGCGGTCCAAAGATGAACGATAGCGCCATCAGCATCATCACGGCCACGGACAGCGGCTGGAAGATTTTGCTCCACATGTTGAGCTGGTAACGCCCCGCATCCTGTCCGCTCGATTTCAGATACTTCACGTAATTATGCAGACCGCTGATGGAGAGCGCATCGGGATCGAGCGCTACCACCCCAAGCTTGTCCGGCGTCAGGTTGGTTTTCCAGGTACCGCTAACGGTCTGCGAACCGGTGATCTGTTTCGGGTTCGTCAGGTCAGATTCATCAACCTGGGATAACCGCCACAGCTTGTTGTTCGCATCAAATTTAGCGGAGGCGGCATAACGCACCGACTGTAAACGACGATCGTTATTGAAGGCATAGATACTCACGCCGCCCAGTTCATCGTCCCCTTTCACGCGTTCGATATAGACAAAGTTCTGACCATCTTTCGCCCATAATCCCTGCTGCGTGGAGAGCAGTGAACCGCCGTACATAGCCTGAGCACGGTAGTTACGCGCCATCTGTTCGCCCTGCGGCGCGACCCATTCGCCAATCGCCATGGTCAACAGCACCAGCGGGATCGCGGTTTTCATCACCGACAGCGCAACCTGCATACGGGTAAAACCCGATGCCTGCATCACCACCAGCTCGCTACGCTGAGCCAGCATCCCCAGGCCCAGCAGCGCCCCCAACAGGGCCGCCATCGGGAAGAAGATCTGCACATCTTTTGGTACGCTGAGCAGGGTATACATCCCGGCGCCCAACGCGTCATAACTCCCCTGCCCGGCTTTTTTCAGCTGGTCGACAAATTTGATAATGCCCGAGAGCGACACCAGCATGAACAGGGTCATCATGATGGTGGTGAAAATCGTTTTACCGATATAGCGGTCAAGTACGCCAAACGCCTGCATTAGATGGCTCCTTTACGCGTAAACCGGGCACGAAGACGACGCACAGGCACCGTGTCCCACAAGTTGAGTCCGACTGCCAGCAGCAGATACAAACCATTCACGACCCAGGTCCAGATCATCGGGTCAATTTTTCCTTTCCCGCCGTTAGACTTGATTGAGGTTTGCAGCAGGAAGAACACCAGATACAGCAGCATCGCTGGCAGCATCGACAGCACGCGGCCCTGGCGCGGGTTTACCACGCTCAGCGGAACCACCATCAGCGCCATCATAAATACGGTGAATACCAGCGTGATACGCCAGTGCAGTTCAGCACGCGCACGATCGGTATCGGTATTCATTAAGGTGCGCATATCCATCTGCTCAGTATCCGTGGGATCGAGCGCGACGGCCTGATGGCCAATGATGGCCTGGTAGTTCTGAAAATCGGTAATACGGAAGTCGCGCAGCATAGCCGTGCCTTCGAAACGCGTTCCTTTGTTCAGCGTGACAACCTGAGAGCCGTCTTTACGCTGAGACAGCTGACCGGAGTCCGCCACCACCACAGAAGGCCGAGCGTTACCTTTCGGGCGCAGTTGAGCAAGAAACACGTCATTGAAGCGGTTGCCATCGACGCTTTCGATAAACAGCACGGAGTTACCGTCGGTAGCCTGCTGGAACTGCCCCTGCGCCAGCGCCGCCAGCCCCGGGTTAGCTTTTGCTTCCGCCAGCACCTCATCCTGATGACGAGAGGAGGTCGGCCCCGCCCACATGACGTTAACCGCGGCAACAATGCCCGTAAACAGCGCCAGCACCATGGCTGCTTTTACCAGTACGGCTTTACTGAGGCCGCAGGCATGCATCACGGTGATTTCACTTTCGGTATAGAGCTTACCCAGGGTCATCAGCAGACCAAGGAACAGGCTTAACGGCAGGATAAGCTGCGCCATTTCCGGCACGCCAAGCCCGAGCAGGGAAAGCACCAGATTCGTTGGGATTTCGCCATCAACCGCCGCGCCGAGGATCCTGACCAGCTTCTGACAGAAAAAGATCAGAAGGAGGATAAAGAGGATCGCCAGTTGGCTCTTCAGCGTCTCCCGAACCAGATATCTTATGATTATCACTTTAAATACGCCCGTTAAAACTCGTCTTATGCAGGAATTTAGCTTGTTTCATGGCTTAAACGTCATTTATTCTCTTGAGTCGTCGAAATCATCGCTAAGATTAAAAAACCCGGCGGATTCGCGCTTCATGACATTTATTGACGTGTCGAAACCGTAGTAACGTAAGATTAACACGAAGTCACCACAACGGCGGACATGAGTTACGAAAGGTTTCAATTCTATCCGTAGCCGCCGCCGTTGTCTTTAAGATTCAGGAGCGTAGTGCATGGAGTTCAGTGTAAAAAGCGGTAGCCCGGAGAAACAGCGGAGTGCCTGCATCGTTGTGGGCGTCTTTGAACCACGCCGACTCTCCCCGATCGCCGAGCAACTCGATAAAATCAGCGACGGCTATATCAGCGCCCTGCTGCGCCGTGGCGAACTGGAAGGCAAACCAGGGCAGACCCTGTTGCTGCACCATGTTCCGAACGTCCTGTCCGAGCGTATTCTGCTGATTGGCTGTGGTAAAGAACGTGAGCTTGATGAGCGCCAGTACAAGCAGGTTATTCAGAAAACCATTAATACACTGAATGATACTGGTTCGATGGAAGCCGTCTGCTTCCTGACGGAGCTGCACGTTAAGGGCCGCAACACGTACTGGAAAGTGCGTCAGGCCGTCGAAACCGCAAAAGAGAGCCTCTACAGCTTTGATCAGCTGAAGACCACCAAAAGCGAGCCGCGTCGCCCGCTGCGTAAAATGGTCTTTAACGTGCCAACCCGTCGCGAGCTGACCAGCGGCGAGCGCGCTATTCAGCACGGTCTGGCCATTGCCGCCGGTATTAAAGCGGCAAAAGATCTTGGCAATATGCCGCCAAACATCTGTAACGCCGCGTACCTGGCATCTCAGGCGCGCCAGCTGGCTGACGCCTACAGCAAGAACGTCATCACCCGCGTTATCGGCGAACAGCAGATGAAAGAGCTGGGGATGCACTCTTATCTGGCGGTCGGTAACGGCTCCCAGAACGAATCCCTGATGTCGGTCATTGAGTACAAGGGTAATCCGTCTGAAGATGCGCGTCCCATCGTGCTCGTCGGTAAAGGGCTGACCTTCGACTCCGGCGGTATCTCCATCAAGCCTTCAGAAGGCATGGATGAGATGAAATACGACATGTGCGGCGCGGCGGCGGTTTACGGCGTCATGCGCATGGTCGCGGAACTTCAGTTGCCCATCAACGTGATCGGCGTGCTGGCGGGCTGCGAAAACATGCCTGGCGGCCGCGCTTATCGTCCGGGTGATGTGCTGACCACCATGTCCGGCCAGACCGTTGAGGTGCTGAACACCGACGCCGAAGGCCGTCTGGTGCTGTGCGACGTGCTGACCTACGTTGAGCGCTTCGAACCTGAAGCGGTGATCGACGTGGCAACGCTGACCGGCGCCTGCGTGATTGCGCTGGGCCACCACATCACCGGCCTGATGTCGAACCACAACCCGCTGGCGCATGAGCTGATCGGCGCGTCCGAGCAGGCCGGCGACCGCGCGTGGCGTCTGCCGCTGGGGGACGAGTTCCAGGAACAGCTGGAGTCTAACTTCGCAGACATGGCGAACATCGGCGGTCGTCCTGGCGGAGCAATTACCGCGGGCTGCTTCCTGGCGCGCTTTACCCGCAAGTACAACTGGGCGCACCTGGACATCGCGGGGACCGCATGGCGCTCCGGTAAAGCCAAAGGCGCGACCGGACGTCCGGTGGCGCTGCTGTCGCAGTTCCTGCTCAATCGTGCGGGTTTTAACGGCGACGAGTGATGTAAAACGCCGGGTGGCGGCTACGCCTTACCCGGCCTACACGCCACTCAACCGTAGGCCGGGTAAGCGAAGCGCCACCCGGCTTTGCATTTAAATCCACGACAAGAAGCCCCATATATTATGAAGAATGCAACGTTCTACCTTCTGGACAATGACACCCATCAGGATGGCCTCAGCGCCGTTGAACAGCTGGTGTGTGAAATTGCCGCAGAACGTTGGCGCGCAGGTAAACGCGTCCTGATTGCCTGTGAAGATGAGCAGCAGGCGATTCGCCTGGATGAAGCGCTATGGGCGCGCCCGCCGGAGAGTTTTGTTCCGCATAACCTGTCGGGCGAAGGTCCACGCGGCGGGGCACCGGTGGAGATTGCCTGGCCGCAAAAACGCAACAGCAGCGCGCGCGACATTCTCATTAGCCTGCGGACAGACTTTGCAGATTTTGCCACCGCTTTCACAGAAGTGGTAGACTTTGTCCCTTACGAAGAATCCTTGAAACAACTGGCGCGCGAACGCTACAAAGCGTACCGCCTGGCCGGTTTTAACCTGAATACGGCAACCTGGAAATAATGGAAAAGACATATAACCCACGCGATATCGAACAGCCGCTTTACGAGCACTGGGAACAGCAGGGCTATTTCAAGCCTAACGGCGACGAAAGCAAAGAGTCCTTCTGCATCATGATCCCGCCGCCGAACGTCACCGGCAGTTTGCATATGGGGCATGCTTTCCAGCAGACCATCATGGATACCATGATCCGCTACCAGCGCATGCAGGGCAAAAATACCCTGTGGCAGGCGGGGACTGACCACGCGGGTATCGCGACCCAGATGGTGGTTGAGCGTAAAATTGCCGCTGAAGAGGGTAAAACCCGCCACGACTACGGTCGCGACGCGTTCATCGACAAAATCTGGCAGTGGAAGGCAGAATCCGGCGGCACCATTACCCGTCAGATGCGCCGTCTCGGCAACTCCGTAGACTGGGAGCGCGAGCGCTTCACCATGGATGAAGGCCTGTCCAACGCCGTGAAAGAAGTCTTTGTGCGCCTGTACAAAGAAGACCTGATTTATCGTGGCAAGCGCCTGGTCAACTGGGACCCGAAACTGCGCACCGCCATCTCTGACCTGGAAGTGGAAAACCGCGAGTCTAAAGGCTCCATGTGGCACATCCGCTATCCGCTGGCCGACGGCGCAAAAACCGCCGACGGTAAAGATTACCTGGTGGTGGCGACCACCCGTCCGGAAACCCTGCTGGGCGATACCGGCGTGGCCGTTAACCCGGAAGATCCGCGTTATAAAGATCTGATCGGCAAATTCGTGGTGCTGCCGCTGGTGAACCGCCGTATTCCGATTGTGGGCGACGAACACGCCGACATGGAAAAAGGCACCGGCTGCGTGAAAATCACCCCGGCGCATGACTTCAACGACTATGAAGTCGGTCGTCGTCATCAACTTCCGATGATCAACATTCTGACCTTCGACGGCGATATCCGCGAAAGCGCAGAAGTGTATGACACCAAAGGCAACGAATCCGACGTTTATTCCAGCGACATCCCGGCTGAGTTCCAGAAGCTGGAGCGCTTTGCCGCGCGTAAAGCCATCGTAGCCGCCGTTGACGCACTCGGCCTGCTGGAAGAGATTAAACCTCACGATCTGACCGTGCCGTACGGCGACCGTGGCGGCGTGGTTATCGAGCCAATGCTGACCGACCAGTGGTACGTGCGTGCCGACGTGCTGGCGAAACCGGCTGTGGAAGCGGTTGAAAACGGCAGCATTCAGTTCGTGCCTAAGCAGTACGAAAACATGTACTTCTCCTGGATGCGCGATATTCAGGACTGGTGTATTTCCCGTCAGCTGTGGTGGGGTCACCGTATCCCGGCGTGGTACGACAACGAAGGCAATGTCTACGTTGGCCGCACCGAAGAGGAAGTGCGTCAGGAAAACAACCTGGGCGCTGACGTTGCCCTGCGCCAGGACGAAGACGTGCTGGATACCTGGTTCTCCTCCGCACTGTGGACCTTCTCTACCCTCGGCTGGCCGGAAAACACCGACGCGCTGCGTCAGTTCCATCCAACCAGCGTGATGGTATCCGGCTTCGACATCATCTTCTTCTGGATCGCCCGCATGATCATGATGACCATGCACTTCATCAAAGACGAAGACGGCAAGCCGCAGGTTCCGTTCCATACCGTCTACATGACCGGCCTGATCCGCGACGACGAAGGCCAGAAGATGTCCAAATCCAAGGGTAACGTTATCGACCCGCTGGATATGGTGGACGGTATCTCTCTGGAAGAGCTGCTGGAAAAACGTACCGGCAACATGATGCAGCCGCAGCTGGCGGAGAAAATCCGCAAGCGTACCGAGAAGCAGTTCCCGAACGGGATCGAATCTCACGGTACCGACGCCCTGCGCTTCACCCTGGCGGCGCTGGCCTCCACCGGTCGTGACATCAACTGGGATATGAAGCGTCTGGAAGGTTACCGTAACTTCTGTAACAAGCTGTGGAACGCCAGCCGCTTCGTGCTGATGAACACCGAAGATCAGGATTGCGGCTTTAACGGCGGCGAAATGACCCTGTCTCTGGCAGACCGCTGGATCCTGGCGGAATTTAACCAGACGGTGAAAGCATTCCGCGACGCGCTGGACAGCTACCGCTTCGACATCGCGGCAGGCATTCTGTACGAATTCACCTGGAACCAGTTCTGCGACTGGTACCTGGAGCTGGCGAAGCCGGTCATGAACGGCGGTTCTGAAGCGGAACTGCGCGGCACGCGTAATACGCTGATTACCGTTCTGGAAGGTCTGCTGCGCCTTGCGCACCCGATCATTCCGTTCATCACCGAAACCATCTGGCAGCGCGTGAAGGTGATTGCCGGTATTAATGCCGATACCATCATGCTCCAGCCGTTCCCGGCATTCGACGCCGCGAAAGTGGATGAAGCCGCGTCTGCGGATACCGAGTGGCTGAAGCAGGCGATCGTTGCGGTACGTAACATCCGCGCGGAAATGAACATCGCTCCGGGTAAACCACTGGAGCTGCTGCTGCGCGGTTGCAGCGAAGCTGCCGTTCGTCGCGTCACCGAGAACAACACCTTCCTGAAAACCATGGCGCGTCTGGAAAGCATCACCGTGCTGCCTGCCGATGACAAAGGTCCGGTTTCCGTGACCAAAATCATCGACGGCGCGGAGCTGCTGATCCCGATGGCGGGCCTGATCGACAAAGATGCGGAGCTGGCGCGTCTGGCGAAAGAAGTGGCGAAAGTCGACGTGGAAATTGGCAAAATCGAAAGCAAACTGGCGAACGAGGGCTTTGTGGCCCGCGCGCCGGAAGCGGTCATCGCCAAAGAGCGTGAGCGTCTGGTTGCCTTCGCCGATGCGAAGACCAAACTGATCGAGCAGCAGGCGGTTATCGCGGCGCTGTAATGCTTTTACCCCTTACGCTTCAGGGCGTAAGGGGTATCCTTCCTGAAAACTCCTCGCTTGCACTCCCCTTTCTGCGGTGCTATTAACAGCAGTTGTGTGTCAATTTTTGTCATGAGTAATGCTATGAGCGTGATTACCCCCGTCGCGACGACAATGCGTCGGATCACTGAGCAGGACAACCCGGCTATCGCCGCCGTTATCCGCACGGTTTCTGCCGAATATGGCCTGACCGCCGACAAAGGCTACACCGTGGCCGACCCAAATCTGGACGAACTTTTTCAGCTGTACAGCCAGCCGGGTCATGCCTACTGGGTCATCGAGCAGGACGGCCAGGTCGTGGGCGGCGGCGGCATTGCCCCACTGCTTTGCAGCGAGCCGGATATCTGTGAACTCCAGAAAATGTATTTCCTGCCAACGATACGCGGACAAGGCCTGGCGAAAAAGCTGGCGCTGGTCGCCCTGGAACATGCACGCTCACAGGGCTTTAAACGTTGCTACCTTGAAACCACCGCTTTCCTTAAAGAGGCCATTGGCCTGTATGAACATCTCGGCTTTGAGCATATCGATGCGCCACTGGGCTGCACGGGCCACGTGGACTGCGAAGTCAGGATGCTGAAAAGTCTGTAAGTTTTGTTCCTGCCGTCTTCTGTTAAGCGTCTGTAAACTGAATGCTCTACACTCACAGTTCACACCAAAACAGGGGAAATGCGATGTCGAAGATAAAAAGCTACGCCGCACCGCAGGCGGGTGCAGAACTTGAGCTGTACGAGTACGATGCGGGCGAACTAAAAGCGGAAGACGTCGAAGTACAGGTTGATTACTGCGGGATCTGCCACTCAGATCTCTCGATGATCGATAACGAATGGGGCTTCTCCAGCTATCCGCTGGTGGCCGGGCACGAAGTCATTGGCCGCGTCGTGGCGCTCGGCAGCGCCGCGCAGGACAAAGGGCTGAAAGTGGGCCAGCGCGTGGGTATCGGCTGGACGGCACGCAGCTGCGGCCACTGCGACGCCTGTATCAGCGGCAACCAGATCAACTGCCTTGAGGGCGCAACGCCGACCATCCTGAACAAGGGAGGTTTCGCCGATAAGCTGCGCGCCGACTGGCAATGGGTTATCCCGCTGCCGGACAGCATTGATATCGAATCCGCCGGTCCGCTGCTGTGTGGCGGTATCACCGTCTTTAAACCGCTGCTGATGCATCACGTCACCGCCACCAGCCGCGTGGGCGTGATCGGGATTGGCGGTCTGGGCCATATCGCCATCAAGCTGCTGCACGCGATGGGCTGTGAAGTCACGGCGTTTAGCTCTAACCCGGCGAAAGAGCAGGAAGTGCTGGCGATGGGTGCGGATAAAGTGGTGAACAGTCGCGATCCCCAGGCGCTCACCGCTCTGGCAGGCCAGTTTGACCTGATCATCAACACCGTGAACGTCGATCTCGACTGGCAGCCGTACTTTGAAGCCCTGGCCTACGGCGGTAACTTCCACACCGTGGGTGCGGTGATGAAGCCGCTGCCGGTTCCGGCGTTTACCCTGATCGGCGGGGATCGCAGCGTGTCAGGCTCCGCGACCGGTACACCGTACGAGCTGCGCAAGCTGATGAAGTTTGCCGGACGCACAAAAGTGGCACCCACCACCGAGCTGTATCCGATGTCAAAAATCAACGAAGCGATCCAGCACGTGCGCGACGGCAAAGCCCGCTACCGCGTGGTGTTGAAAGCGGATTTCTGATGTGAGATTGCCGGGGAATGTGCGGCCTGATGCCCTCACCCCAACCCTCTCCCACAGGGAGAGGGCGCAAACACTAAAAACGGTAACGGTTGTTACCGTTTTGCATCTACCATGGTCTTAAACACTTCCGCCACCGCGACCGCCCCCGGATCCATCACCCCGTCCAGATTCTCTTTATTCACGTACGACGAGCGTCCCGCGCCGGCTTTCGCCATTTTCGCCGTTGCTTCAGCCCCTTGCTGCGCGGCCTGCGCTGCCGCCTGAATATTGCCTTTCTGTAACGCCTCCAGCGCCGGTTGCAGGGCATCGATCAGCGTACGATCGCCGAGATCTGCACCGCCATACTGCTTCATCTGCGCCAGTCCGCTCAGCAATGCTTCAGGTAGCGACTGTCCATCGTGAAGCTTTTGTCCTGCCGCCGTGAAGAAGATCGACATCAATACGCCGCTCGATCCGCCCATCACCGTTGCCAGCCGCTCCCCCACCAGCAGGAGTAATGTCGGCACGTCGTTAAGGGGCAGGTTGTTCTCCTCAAGTCGCTGCGCAATATCCCGCGCCCCTTGCGCAAAGGTGGAGCCCGTATCGCCATCGCCTACTTTGGCATCCAGCGCGTTAAGGCGATTTTCCAGCTGGATCAATGTTTTCGTTACCGAGGCGACGGCCTCGCTCACCTGCGGATTGTCCGACGGGGTATATTCCACGCGATCATGAAGGGCGCTATGGGGGACGGTACGCAGGGGCGCGAACGCGACGGGCTTCTGCCAGCCCAGCGTCTCGACCTCGGCGTGAATCGCCTTCTCGAAGAAATCGTTGAGCTTTAACAGCGTTAGCGAAAAGCCTTTCATATCCAGAGCACTCACCAGCGGCGCCGGGCCAATCAGATACGCAATGTTCTCTTTCAACGCCGAATGCGCCAGCTCTTTGGTGAGCAGAGCCATCTCCAGCGCTGACACGCCGCCGAGGTTGTTGATCAGCACCGCAAAGCGCCCGTCACCCGCCTGGGCTTTTAGCGGCGTCACCAGCGTATCGATAATCGCCCTGCTGTTCTGCGTATCCACCACCGATGCCCCCGGCTCGCCGTGAATCCCGAGCCCCAGCTCCACGTGGCCTTGCCTGATGCGTCCTTCTTCATCATCGCTACCCGGCAGGTTACAGGTTTGCATCGCAACCCCCAGGCTCCAGAGGTTATCGCAGGCCTGTTGCGCAATATCCCGCACGTCGTTTAGCGATTTCCCCTGTTCTGCCGCATATCCCGCAATCTTATGCACCAGCGCCGTTCCCGCGATACCACGCGGCTGCTTGTTATCCGGTAGGGCGATATCATCCGCCACGATAACCATCTCGACCTTCAGGCCGTAGCGTTTGGCTTTTTCCGCCGCCAGGCCAAAGTTAAGCCGGTCACCGGTGTAGTTTTTCACAATCAGCAGGCAGCCACGATCGCCCGTCACCGCCACAATGGCATTGAGGACCGCATCGACGCTTGGGGAAGCGAACAGATCGCCACACACCGCTGCGGTAAGCATGCCTTTACCGACGAACCCGGCATGTGCCGGTTCATGGCCGGAGCCGCCACCGGAGATCACCGCCACGCGGCTTTTATCCCAGTCGCCGCGAGCCACCACGCGGATGGCCGGATCGATATCCAGTTTGACGAGATTACCGTGCGGCGCGGAGAGAAGTATGCCTTCAATGGCATCGTTGACAAGCTGTTTGCGGTCGTTAAAAAAGAATCTGGACATAGTTTCCCAAAATTTTGTTTACCGTATGCAAAAGCATAGTCCGCACTGGATAATGCGCCGCAAAGTGAGGAATTTACGCAGACATTTTGCCGTCAGGTTGCCTATACTCCACCCAGGACTACGAGAGGACGTGCATCATGAGTACACCATTGTTAATCGCCAGGACGCTGGAAAAAGAGCTGTTTTTACTGCCCGCGATGGCGAACCGTCATGGCCTGATCACCGGCGCGACCGGGACGGGAAAAACCGTCACCCTGCAAAAGCTGGCTGAGTCGTTGTCAGAGACTGGCGTGCCGGTTTTTATGGCTGACGTGAAGGGCGATTTAACCGGGGTGGCTCAGGAAGGTGCAGCGTCAGAAAAACTCCTCGAGCGCCTGAAAAATATCGGCATCACCGACTGGACGCCGCACGGTAATCCGGTGGTGGCCTGGGATATCTTCGGCGAAAAAGGCCATCCGGTGCGCGCCACCGTCTCCGACCTCGGCCCGCTGCTGCTGGCCCGTCTGCTTAACCTCAACGACGTGCAGTCCGGGGTACTGAACATTATCTTCCGTATCGCCGACGATCAGGGGCTACTGCTGCTCGACTTCAAAGATCTGCGCGCCATCACCCAGTACATTGGCGATAACGCCAAATCCTTCCAGAACCAGTACGGCAATATCAGCAGCGCCTCGGTGGGCGCCATTCAGCGTGGGCTCCTGACGCTGGAGCAACAGGGTGCCGAACACTTCTTCGGCGAGCCAATGCTGGATATCAAAGACTGGATGCGTACCGACAGCAGCGGCAAAGGCATCATCAACATTCTGAGCGCAGAGAAGCTCTACCAGATGCCGAAGCTTTACGCCGCCAGCCTGCTGTGGATGCTCTCTGAACTGTACGAACAACTGCCGGAAGCAGGCGATCTGGAAAAACCCAAACTGGTGTTCTTCTTTGACGAAGCGCACCTGTTGTTTAACGACGCGCCGCAGGTGCTGCTGGATAAAATTGAACAGGTTATCCGCCTGATCCGCTCCAAAGGCGTCGGGGTCTGGTTTGTGTCGCAAAACCCGTCGGATATTCCGGACAACGTACTGGGGCAGTTGGGTAACCGCGTGCAGCACGCCCTGCGCGCCTTTACCCCGAAAGATCAGAAAGCGGTGAAAGCCGCGGCGCAAACCATGCGCGCCAATCCGGCCTTTGATACCGAAACCGCCATTCAGGCGCTGGGTACCGGTGAAGCGCTGATTTCGTTCCTCGATGCAAAAGGCAGCCCGACAGTTGTCGAGCGTGCGATGGTGATTGCGCCCTGCTCGCGCATGGGGCCGGTAACGGACGATGAACGCAACGCCCTGATTAATCACTCCCCGGTGTACGGGAAGTATGAAGACGAGGTGGATCGCGAATCCGCGTTCGAGATGCTGCAAAAAGGGGTGCAGGCGGCTGCCGAATCGCAGGATGCCCCTGCCGCAAAAGGGCAATCTGTTGCCGTGGACGACGGCATTCTCGGCGGGCTGAAAGATATTCTGTTCGGCAGCACCGGGCCACGCGGCGGCAAACGCGATGGCGTGGTTCAGACCATGGCAAAAAGTGCGACGCGTCAGATTACCAACCAGATAGTACGCGGCATGCTGGGAAGTCTGCTAGGCGGCCGTCGCCGGTAGCGGGGGAACCCACGGGCGGCCAAGCGCCGACCCCTGTACGCCGTTCTCCTGTAGATAGCGGTCGATTTCCAGCATCCCCGTCCAGCGGTTCTCACACCAGAGCGGTGCCAGAAGCGTTGGGCGGCGGGCGCTGGCCGAGATGCGGTGGTAAACAATCTCCGGAGGCGTGTGGCGAATCATCTCCCCCGCCGTCACCGTATAGTCGTCGAGTTCGATACCACTTAACCGCCCCGCTTCCCATGCTTTCGCCATTATGCTGCCCTTCACGATATGCAGCGGATGCAGCTTAATGCCATCCACGCCGGTCTCGACGACTTTTTCCAGCGTTTCCAGCCCGTGCTGCTGCCCTTCTCCTGGCAAGCCGACAATCAGATGCGAGCAGACTTTTAATCCACGCTCACGGGCGAGACGCGTGGTGCGCTGGTAGCAGGCGAAATCATGCCCGCGATTGATACGGTGCAGGGTTTTGTCATGCGCGGTCTGCAAGCCCAGCTCCAGCCAGATCTCGTAGCCCTTCTCTTTGTACTCACTAAGTAAATCCAGCACGGCCTCCGGCACGCAGTCCGGACGCGTCCCCACGCACAGCCCGACAATGTTCGCTTGAGCAACCGCCTGCTGATACATCGAGCGCAGCACCTGCACCTCAGCCCACGTGCTGGTGTAGGCCTGGAAATAGGCCAGATATTGCTTCGCGCGGTTCACCAGACTCGCCTGATGGGCGAGCTGTTCAGCGATAGATTTATGCTGCTGGGCCTCGTCAGCAAACGAGGCCACGTTACAGAAAGTGCAGCCACCACGCCCGATGGTGCCATCGCGATTCGGGCAGCTAAAGCCGCCGTGCAGCGTCAGTTTGTGAACCTTTTGTCCGTAGCGCTGCAAAAGATCCCCACCAAACATATTGACTAATTTCTGTAACTGCATAATCTGATAGACCGTCCCGAAGAAAGGGGACAAGCCTGCCATTTTTAGCCTCTGTCGGCGATGACCTGGATCAATCGCCCTGGACGGCCTTTATCTGTTTGAATAAATAATCACGATTACCGAGATTTCATTCACCCTGTACGTAATTACTTTTCCTTATGTTCTGATGGTTTTTTTCATTTATAGCGCCAGGACTGAAAAACAGTGATTTTATGCGGGTTTGAATGCAACACCAGATTAATATTCTGCTATAAATCTGCATTTCAGCACGCTGCATCGATAATACCGCTTTCATATAGTGAGTCAGATCACACTCCCCTGCACCTCCCCGGTGCTTTAAGTGGTTGTAAAAATAGTTAAATACATATTAAAAACAAAAAGATAACTACGCTTTAGCACATTTTTGTATAAATAAGATTGCCATTTGACCTGTGTACCAATTCCCGATAAGTTGGAAATCCGCTGGAAGCTTTCTGGATGAGCGGCCTGCTCATCATATTTATGCAGTAATTGAGATTCCCTCTGAAGCAAGTCCTCAAACTTGTTTACCTGCGCGAAAGGATGAAAAAGAGGGCGAATGCGAGGTCCGCGTATGAAACGCTAACCCCGTCGCCATGCTCTTTCTGCGCCTGTGCGCCACGGTAAAGTTCAGTGGGAAGCCCGACGAGCCTGGGGAGGTTCACTGATATGTTGTACGATAAATCCCTTGAGAAGGATAACTGTGGTTTCGGCCTGATCGCCCACATAGAAGGCGAACCTAGCCACAAGGTAGTGCGTACTGCTATTCACGCACTGGCCCGTATGCAGCACCGTGGCGCCATCCTTGCCGATGGTAAAACCGGCGACGGTTGCGGCCTGCTGCTGCAAAAACCGGATCGTTTCTTCCGTATCGTAGCGGAAGAGCGCGGCTGGCGTTTAGCCAAAAACTACGCTGTCGGTATGCTGTTCCTGAATCAGGATCCTGAAAAAGCTGCCGCCTCACGCCGCATCGTTGAAGAAGAACTTCAGCGTGAAACCCTGTCGATCGTCGGCTGGCGCGATGTGCCAACCAACGAAGGGGTGCTCGGTGAAATCGCCCTCTCCTCGCTGCCTCGTATTGAACAGATTTTTGTCAACGCGCCTGCGGGCTGGCGTCCGCGTGATATGGAACGCCGTCTGTTTATCGCCCGCCGCCGCATTGAAAAACGTCTTCAGGACGATAAAGAGTTCTACGTCTGTAGCCTCTCTAACCTGGTGAACATCTATAAAGGTCTGTGTATGCCGGCTGACCTGCCGCGCTTCTACCTGGACCTGGCGGACCTGCGTCTGGAATCGGCCATTTGCCTGTTCCACCAGCGCTTCTCCACCAACACCGTTCCACGCTGGCCGCTGGCGCAGCCGTTCCGCTACCTGGCGCATAACGGCGAGATCAACACCATCACCGGCAACCGCCAGTGGGCCCGCGCCCGTACCTATAAATTCCAGACACCGCTGATCCCGGACCTGCACGATGCCGCGCCGTTCGTGAACGAAACCGGCTCGGACTCCAGCTCCATGGATAACATGCTGGAACTGCTGCTGGCGGGCGGGATGGATATTGTGCGCGCCATGCGTCTGCTCGTGCCACCGGCCTGGCAGAACAACCCGGATATGGACCCTGAGCTGCGCGCGTTCTTCGACTTTAACTCCATGCACATGGAGCCGTGGGACGGCCCGGCGGGCATCGTTATGTCCGACGGTCGTTTTGCCGCCTGTAACCTGGACCGTAACGGTCTGCGTCCGGCACGCTACGTCATTACCAAAGACAAGCTCATCACCTGTGCCTCTGAAGTCGGGATCTGGGATTACCAGCCTGACGAAGTGGTCGAGAAAGGCCGCGTCGGTCCGGGCGAGCTGATGGTGATCGACACCCGCGGTGGGCGTATTCTGCATTCCGCCGAAACCGACAACGATCTGAAGAGCCGCCATCCGTACAAAGAGTGGATGGAGAAAAACGTGCGTCGTCTGGTGCCGTTTGAAGATCTGTCGGACGAAGAAGTGGGCAGCCGCGAGCTGGACGATGACACCCTCGCGAGCTTCCAGAAGCAGTTTAACTACAGCGCGGAAGAGCTGGACTCGGTTATCCGCGTGCTCGGCGAAAACGGCCAGGAAGCGGTCGGCTCAATGGGTGACGATACCCCGTTTGCCGTGCTCTCCAGCCAGCCACGCATTATTTATGACTACTTCCGTCAGCAGTTTGCGCAGGTCACTAACCCGCCAATCGATCCGCTGCGCGAAGCCCACGTCATGTCGCTGGCCACCAGCATCGGCCGTGAGATGAACGTCTTCTGTGAAGCTGAAGGCCAGGCGCACCGTCTGACCTTTAAATCACCGATCCTGCTGTACTCCGATTTCAAACAGCTCACCACCATGACCGAGGAGCACTATCGCGCCGACACGCTCGATATCACCTTCGACGTGACCGAAACGAGCCTCGAAGAGACGGTGAACGCGCTGTGCGATAAAGCCGAGCAGATGGTGCGTAACGGCACCGTTCTGCTGGTGCTGTCTGACCGCAACATCGCGAAAAACCGTCTGCCGGTGCCTGCACCCATGGCGGTGGGGGCTATCCAGACGCGTCTGGTGGACAAGAGCCTGCGCTGCGACGCCAACATCATCGTTGAAACCGCGAGCGCGCGCGACCCGCACCACTTTGCGGTGCTGTTAGGCTTTGGCGCCACGGCAATCTACCCGTATCTGGCCTACGAAACGCTGGCCCGCCTGGTAGATACCCGCGCGATCGACAAAGACTACCGCGCCGTGATGCTGAACTACCGTAACGGCATCAACAAAGGTCTGTACAAAATCATGTCCAAAATGGGCATCTCGACCATCGCCTCTTACCGCTGCTCGAAGCTGTTTGAAGCGGTCGGTCTGCATGACGAGGTCGCGAATCTCTGCTTCCAGGGCGTGGTCAGCCGTATCGGCGGTGCCGGTTTTGCTGACTTCCAGCAGGATCTGGTGAACCTCTCGAAGCGCGCCTGGCTGGCACGTAAGCCGCTGGAACAGGGCGGTCTGCTGAAATATGTCCACGGGGGTGAGTATCACGCTTATAACCCGGACGTGGTGCGCACGCTGCAACAGGCGGTGCAGAGCGGCGAGTACAGCGATTATCAGCAGTATGCAGAGCTGGTGAACAACCGTCCGGCAGCGACGCTGCGCGATCTCATTGCCCTCAATCCGGGTGATGAAGCGGTCAGCATTGACGAGGTTGAACCCGCGTCTGAGCTGTTCAAACGTTTCGACACCGCGGCGATGTCTATCGGCGCGCTGAGCCCGGAAGCGCACGAAGCGCTGGCGGAAGCCATGAACAGCATCGGCGGCAACTCCAACTCCGGGGAAGGCGGTGAAGATCCGGCCCGCTATGGCACCAATAAAGTGTCCCGTATTAAGCAGGTGGCGTCTGGTCGCTTTGGCGTAACGCCTGCGTACCTGGTTAACGCCGACGTGATTCAGATTAAAGTCGCGCAGGGTGCGAAACCGGGTGAAGGCGGTCAGCTGCCGGGTGATAAAGTCACCCCATACATCGCTAAGCTTCGTTATTCAGTGCCGGGCGTGACGCTGATCTCCCCGCCGCCGCACCACGATATCTACTCTATCGAGGATCTGGCGCAGCTGATTTTCGACCTGAAACAGGTCAACCCGAAAGCGATGATCTCCGTGAAGCTGGTTTCCGAACCGGGCGTTGGCACCATTGCCACCGGCGTGGCGAAAGCTTATGCGGATCTGATCACCATCGCCGGTTACGACGGCGGCACCGGCGCAAGCCCGCTCTCCTCCGTGAAATACGCGGGTTGTCCGTGGGAGCTTGGCCTGGTGGAAACCCAGCAGGCGCTGGTCGCTAACGGCCTGCGTCACAAGATCCGTTTGCAGGTGGACGGCGGACTGAAAACTGGCCTCGACATCATCAAAGCGGCGATTCTGGGAGCGGAAAGCTTCGGCTTTGGTACCGGCCCGATGGTTGCGCTCGGCTGTAAATACCTGCGTATTTGCCACCTGAACAACTGTGCAACGGGCGTTGCTACCCAGGACGAAAAGCTGCGTAAAAATCACTACCACGGCCTGCCGTTCAAAGTGACCAACTACTTTGACTTCATCGCCCGTGAAACCCGCGAGCTGATGGCGCAGCTGGGCGTGAAGCGTCTGGTAGACCTGATTGGCCGTACCGACCTGCTGAAAGAGCTTGAGGGCTTCACGGCCAAGCAGCAGAAGCTGGAGCTGTCTAAGCTGCTGGAAACCGCTCAGCCGCATCCTGGCAAAGCAGTTTACTGTACCGAGAACAACCCGCCGTTCGACAACGGCGTGCTGAACGCACAGCTGCTGCAACAGGCGAAGCCGTATGTGGATGAGAAGCAGAGCAAAACGTTCTGGTTTGATATCCGCAACACCGACCGTTCCGTGGGTGCGTCCCTCTCCGGTTACATCGCGCAAACGCACGGTGACCAGGGTCTGGCGTCGGATCCGATTACCGCGCATTTCAGCGGTACCGCGGGTCAGAGCTTCGGCGTGTGGAACGCAGGCGGAGTTGAGTTATACCTGACCGGCGATGCCAACGACTACGTCGGAAAAGGCATGGCGGGCGGTCTGCTGGCGGTGCGTCCTCCGGTTGGTTCAGCCTTCCGCAGCCATGAAGCGAGCATCATCGGCAATACCTGTCTGTACGGCGCAACCGGCGGTCGTCTGTTTGCCGCGGGCCGTGCGGGCGAACGTTTTGCGGTGCGTAACTCCGGCGCCATCACCGTGGTGGAAGGCATCGGCGATAACGGCTGTGAATACATGACGGGCGGAATTGTGTGCGTCCTGGGTAAAACCGGCGTGAACTTTGGCGCGGGCATGACGGGCGGTTTTGCCTACGTCCTGGATGAAGACGGTGAGTTCCGCAAACGCGTGAACCCGGAGCTGGTGGAAGTGCTGGACGTTGATACGCTGGCCATCCACGAAGAACACCTGCGCGGTTTAATTACCGAACACGTGCAGCATACCGGTTCTTCGCGCGGCGAAGAGATCCTGGCCAACTGGCCGGCGTTCTCTGCGAAATTCGCGCTGGTGAAGCCGAAGTCCAGCGATGTTAAAGCCCTGTTGGGTCACCGTAGTCGTAGCGCAGCAGAGCTGCGCGTGCAGGCGCAGTAAGGAATTCAGATGAGCCAGAACGTTTACCAGTTTATCGACCTTCAGCGTGTTGATCCGCCAAAGAAACCGCTGAAGATCCGTAAAATTGAATTTGTTGAAATCTATGAGCCGTTTTCAGAAGGCCAGGCCAAAGCACAGGCAGACCGCTGCCTGTCCTGCGGTAACCCTTACTGCGAATGGAAGTGTCCGGTCCATAACTACATCCCGAACTGGCTGAAGCTGGCCAACGAAGGGCGTATTTTTGAAGCCGCCGAGCTGTCTCATCAGACCAACACCCTGCCGGAAGTGTGCGGCCGCGTGTGCCCTCAGGATCGCCTGTGTGAAGGCTCCTGTACGCTGAACGACGAGTTTGGCGCGGTAACCATCGGCAACATCGAACGCTATATCAACGATAAAGCGTTCGAGATGGGCTGGCGCCCGGATATGACCGGTGTGCGTCAAACCGACAAGCGCGTAGCGATTATCGGCGCGGGCCCGGCAGGCCTGGCCTGTGCGGACGTGCTGACCCGTAACGGCGTGAAGGCGGTGGTCTTTGATCGCCACCCGGAGATTGGCGGCCTGCTGACCTTCGGTATCCCGGCCTTCAAGCTGGAGAAAGAGGTGATGACCCGCCGCCGCGAAATCTTCACCGGCATGGGCATTGAGTTCAAACTCAACACCGAAGTGGGCCGCGACGTGCAGCTCGACGACCTGCTGAAAGATTACGACGCCGTGTTCCTGGGCGTAGGCACTTATCAGTCCATGCGCGGTGGTCTGGAGAACGAAGATGCGCCAGGCGTGTACGACGCGCTGCCGTTCCTGATTGCGAATACCAAACAGCTAATGGGCTACGGCGAGACCGCCGATGAGCCGTTCGTCAGCATGGAAGGCAAACGCGTGGTGGTGCTGGGCGGCGGTGATACCGCGATGGACTGCGTGCGTACCTCCATTCGCCAGAATGCGGCGCATGTCATCTGTGCCTACCGTCGTGACGAAGAGAACATGCCGGGCTCTAAGCGCGAAGTGAAAAACGCACGTGAAGAGGGCGTCGAGTTCCAGTTCAACATCCAGCCTCTGGGTATTGAAGTGAATGCCAACGGTAAAGTGAGCGGCGTGAAGATGGCGCGCACGGAGATGGGTGCGCCAGATGCGAAAGGCCGTCGTCGCGCGGAGATCGTGGCCGGTTCTGAACACGTGATCCCGGCTGACGCCGTGGTGATGGCGTTTGGTTTCCGTCCTCACAGCATGGAGTGGCTGGCGAAGCACAGCGTAGAGCTGGACTCTCAGGGCCGCATCATTGCGCCAGAAGGCAGCGATAACGCGTTCCAGACCAGCAACCCGAAAATCTTCGCCGGTGGCGACATCGTTCGCGGCTCTGACCTGGTGGTCACGGCGATTGCCGAAGGCCGTAAAGCGGCTGACGGGATCATGAACTTCCTGGAAGTGTAAGCCCCTCTGACTCCCCGGCAGAAGCATAAAGCGGAACGCTGGGGAGCCTGTTTTCAGTAGCCTACCCTTAAGTTAATGGTGCCTTTTTAAGCAAAAAAGCAGCGTAAATCCCGACGTAAACGTTTGCTTTCGTGAAAAAAATGTATATTATGCGGCGGATTTTTTGGCCAAAATTCAAGGAGGCGTTGTGTCGCAAGATAACAATTATAGCCAGGGCCCCGTCCCTCTGGCGGCGCGGAAAGGCGTGGTTCCACTCACTTTTGTGATGTTAGGGTTAACGTTTTTTTCCGCCAGTATGTGGACCGGAGGCACGCTCGGTACCGGTCTTTCCTATAATGATTTCTTCCTCGCAGTTCTCTTCGGCAATCTCCTCCTCGGTATTTACACTGCTTTTCTTGGCTACATTGGCGCAAAAACCGGCCTCTCAACCCATCTTCTTGCGCGTTACTCGTTCGGTATAAAAGGTTCCTGGCTTCCCTCCATGCTTTTAGGCGGTACGCAGGTAGGGTGGTTTGGCGTCGGCGTAGCGATGTTTGCCATCCCGGTGAGTAAAGCCACGGGCATCGACGTGAACATCCTGATTGCAGTTTCCGGCCTGTTGATGACGTTAACCATTTTTTTTGGCATCTCGGCACTGACGATTTTATCCATCATCGCCGTACCCGCTATCGTCATCCTGGGTAGCTACTCCGTCTGGCTGGCGGTGGACGGCGTGGGAGGATTGGACCACCTCAAATCCATTGTGCCGCAGACGCCGCTCAACTTTTCCAGCGCGCTGGCGCTGGTCGTAGGCTCGTTTATCAGCGCAGGCACGCTGACCGCCGACTTCGTCCGCTTTGGCCGCAATGCCAAAGGTGCCGTTCTGGTGGCGATGGTGGCATTTTTCCTTGGCAACTCGCTGATGTTTATCTTCGGTGCGGCAGGCGCTGCCGCCGTAGGACAGGCCGATATTTCTGACGTGATGATCGCCCAGGGACTGCTGCTGCCGGCCATTGTCGTTCTTGGCCTGAATATCTGGACCACCAATGACAACGCGTTGTACGCCTCTGGTCTGGGTTTCGCCAATATTACTGGTCTTTCCAGCCGTACGCTGTCGGTGGTTAATGGCATTATCGGTACGCTGTGCGCGCTGTGGCTATACAACAACTTCGTTGGCTGGCTGACCTTTTTGTCGGCAGCGATTCCGCCGGTTGGCGGGGTGATTATCGCCGACTACCTGATTAATCGCCGCCGCTATGCCAGCTTCGACCACGCAAAATTTGTGTCCGTTAACTGGATTGCCATTTTCTCGGTCGCCCTGGGTGTTGCTGCCGGGCACTACATTCCGGGAATTGTCCCCGTTAACGCAGTATTGGGTGGCGTCTTCAGCTATTTGGTGTTAAACCCATTCGCCAAACGTACCCTTGCTAATCCTTCGGAGGTTTCCCATGCAGAATAATTCCCTCACTATCCGTCAGGCCCGTTTGCAGGGGCAAGAGGGTTTATGGCAAATCACGATTGAGGACGGACGCTTCAGCCGTATCGATCCTCAGGAAACCGCCTCTGCGCCAGTCGGTCAGGTGCTGGACGCCGAATGCGGGCTGGTTATCCCTCCTTTCATCGAGCCGCATATCCATCTGGATACAACGCAAACGGCGGGTGAACCGAACTGGAACCAGTCCGGCACGCTTTTCGAGGGAATCGAGCGCTGGGCCGAACGCAAGGCGATGCTTACCCACGAAGACGTTAAAACTCGCGCGATGCAGACCCTGAAGTGGCAAATCGCCAACGGCATTCAGTACGTACGTACACACGTTGACGTCTCGGACCCCACCCTTACGGCACTGAAAGCCATGCTGGAGGTGAAGCAGGAAGTCGCCCCGTGGGTCGATATGCAAATTGTGGCATTCCCGCAGGAAGGCATTCTTTCTTATCCGAACGGTGAAGAACTGCTTGAGGAAGCCGTGCGTTTAGGGGCGGATGTCATCGGCGCAATCCCCCACTTTGAATTTACGCGTGAATATGGCGTTGAGTCGCTGCATAAAACGTTTTCCCTGGCCAGAAAGTACGACCGACTGATCGATGTCCACTGTGATGAAATTGATGATGAACAATCGCGCTTCGTTGAAACCGTTGCCGCACTGGCACATCGTGACGGAATGGGTTCACGCGTGACCGCCAGCCATACCACGGCGATGCACTCCTATAATGGCGCGTATACGTCCCGACTGTTCCGCCTGTTAAAAATGTCAGGCATTAACTTCGTGGCAAACCCGCTGGTTAACACGCATTTGCAGGGCCGTTTCGATACCTATCCCAAACGCCGAGGCATCACACGCGTCAAAGAAATGCTGGAAGCGGAGATCAACGTCTGCTTTGGTCATGACGACGTTTTCGATCCGTGGTATCCGCTGGGAACCGCGAATATGCTTCAGGTTCTGCATATGGGGCTGCACGTTTGCCAACTGATGGGTTACGGGCAAATAAATGATGGGCTTAACCTGATCACTACCCACAGCGCGAAAACGCTCGATTTGCAGGACTATGGCGTGCGCGTTGGGAATACAGCAAACCTGGTGATTCTCCCGGCAGAGAATGGGTTTGATGCAGTTCGTCGCCAGACGCCGGCACGATACTCTGTTCGCCACGGCAAGGTGATTGCCGAGACGGTGCCCAGCCAGACAACCTTGCACCTGACGCAGCCGGAAGCGGTGACGTTTAAGCGCCAGAATATCGAATAACATTGCCGGATGGCGGCTGCGCCTTATCCGGCCTGCAAATTACGTTATGCCCGCAGGCCTGATAAGCGAAGCGCCATCAGGCCTATAAACTACGTATCCAGCAAGCGGGCGCGTACCTTCACCACGACTTTCTTTATCTCGCCTGGCTCAAGGATTGCGCATCCTGGCTTATGTGGCTCTCCCGGCATAAATACGGCGCACATCCCCGGCCGGAGGGTGACACACTGTTCACCTGCAATCTCACTGCACAACTGATAATCTTCTTCAGGATGAAAATCTTCACGCTGGCGTGCCGAGCCCGTCACGCCAAAGAGGATGCGCTCTTCTCCCGTCAATAACACCTGGATATCAATATATTGCTCATGCAGTTCCGCTTTCTTCTGGTCTGGAAACTGCGTGGCAAACGTCATCACGTTCATGAAGATATCCTCACCGCGAAGCTCATAACGTCCTGCCGCTTTTTCCAGCGGACGGGCAGCCAGCGCGAGGGTTAGCGCCTCCAGAAGAACGGGATGCAACCCCGTGGAGGGAAGCGTCCGAATCTCACCAAAAAACATCATCTTTCTCCCTGAGCCAACAGCGCCGCGCCCAGTAAGCCCGCATCGTGTCGATAGTGCGCGGCGGTTAATTCAACGTGATAAACAGAAGGATGCTCCTCAAGATACGCGCGGACCCGCGCCAGATACCCTCCTGCCAGCCCGATGCTGCCGCCAATCACCACGCGCTGGCAGTCCATCACCGCTTTCGTGTCGGCAATAAGCCGCGCCAGTACCTGTGCAGAACGCTGGACCAGTTCCGCCGCCTGTTTATTTCCCTCTGCCGCGCGCGCAAAAATCGTTTTTGCATCGCATCCTGCAAGCTCTCCCCTGGCTGCGGCGGCAATACCGCGACCAGACGCGATGGCTTCCACGCACCCCACGCGACCACAGCCGCATTGCGGGCCGTTTGGATCGGCGAGCGTATGCCCAAGATGCCCAGCCAGTCCGCCGCTTCCGGTCACGAGTTTCCCGTTACTGACTACGCCGCCCCCCACGCCCGTTGAAACAGTCAGGAATACCATGTCTTTAATTTCCTTCGCACTAACGTGATATTCCGCCCATGCCGCAGCCTGAGCATCATTGATCGCCAGGGTCGGCAAACCAGCAATGTCTTCGAGCGTCTGCACCAGCGGAAAATGGTGCAATCCTCCGAGATTTTGCGGGTTAATCGCCAGCAGATTGCCGTCCTGAATGATTCCGGTTGAGGCAATGGCCGCACGCGTTGCCTGGGTCTGTAACGGCTTGACCAGCTCAGCCAGCGCCTCACGCAGTGCGTCAGGCGTCTTACTGGCGGGCGTAGGGCATTCGCGTCGCGCGTGGATCTGTAAACCGTCATCCACCAGGGCGGCGGCAAGTTTAGTTCCACCTATGTCTATCGCCAGTGTCGTCATAGCACCGCCCCGCTCGGAAATGTTTTTATCCCGTTGTGACATACCTCATCCCTTACGAATGTGCCCGGTACAGGTCCGGGCAAGCGGATTAACTTTTGCTTTTCGCTAAAGCGCTTTTATCGCCGCCAAACGGGACGGCTCCGCTGAAAGGTTTACCGTCAATAGCGTCATGCGTACGCAGGGCTTCTGGCCTGATCCAGCGCTGAACGCGGGAGGGCATATCCAGACCAATAAGCAAGATCACCACAAACGTCAGGCCAAAAGAGAGCGATCCCAGGGCCGTGCCCAGCGCCATATCCTGCGACAGCAGCGCGCCAATCACCGGGGCAATCGCGCCGCCCAACGCGCCAACGTTGTAGGTAAAGCCCAGACCCGCCGCACGCTGGTCGGTATCGAAATAGCCGCCGATGAGTTTGGGTAAGATCCCGGAGATCCCCTGCCCCAGCATCTGCTGGAAAAAGAGTAACAAGCCCAACACCCAGACATTGGCGCCGCCGATCGCAAAGACGGGAACAATCAGGAGCTGTGAGGCCAACAGGCTACAGACATAGGCCTTGCGGGTGCCAAGCCAGTCACCGAGAAAACCACCCACGCAGCAGCCTACCGCCGCACCGAAGCCGCTAAAGAACAGCACCTTCGCCACCGTTGACGGATCATAGGCCAGGTCGGTTTTCAGATAAGTGGGTAATAGCGCCTGAATCGGCCAGGAGTAGAGAAAGGCGAAGAGCACGACAACCATCAACGTGACGCCCGTCGGCCAGCGTTTACCGCTGCTTTGCACCATAAAGCTGATAAAGACGATGGCGCACAGCAGGCCGAGAATAACGACCAGCCCCGCGTTGTTGAGTTCGCCTGCAAAACAGAACCACAGCGCCGTACCGGCAAACAGCGTCATCGCCATATTGATGACGCGGTATTTGCCGCGATACAGAATATCAACCATGGTGCGCACCGGGGCTTTGCCTTCGTGCTTCGCTTTCCAGTCCTCAGCTTCCGGAATATTTTTCCGCAGCCACAGGGCAAAGACGATGGGCAGAATGCCGATAAAGAACAGCGCCCGCCAGCCCCAGACGGGCACGACAAGGCTGTAGACCTGGGCCGCAACCACGGCGCCGACGGAGAAACCGGAAATCAGAAAACCACTCGCCTTGTTGCGCAGGTGCTTTGGCCAGCTTTCAATCACATAGGTTGCGCTGGAGCCATATTCCCCCGCCATCCCCATGCCTATCACCATGCGGGCGATAAACAGGGTGACGTAACCCGGCGCAAAACCGCAGGCCAGCGTACCGCAGGAAAAGAGCACGATGCTGGTGATCATCGCCAGCTTGCGGCCATAGCGGTCGCCCATGGCGCCCAGCAGCAGGCCGCCGAACCAGCGCGATATAAAGGCCGCCGAAATCAGGCTCGCCGCTTCCACTGTCGTCAGGGCAAACTCGCTTTTTATTTCTGTCAGGACTAAGGCTATCAATACAAAATCGAAGCCATCAAGCAGATATCCCAGCCAGGCGGCGGAGAAGGCGCGCCACTGAGGACGGGTAAGATGGCGGTACCACGGGATGCTTTGGGTAGACTTACTCATTTCACTCTCCCGACGATTTCTCTGTCGTTTTGCCGGATGGCGGCTGCGCCTTATCCGGCCTACGTAGCATGTTTTTGTAGGCCGGATAAGGCGAAGCGCCCCCGGCTATGCGTTAGCGTTTTTCCGCCATTAGCTGCTCCGCCAGCGCTTTCAGCGCTGGCACGAATTTTTCATCCACAGGGGCAAACGGCTTACGGCACAGCGGCACGGATACCACGTCCATATAGTGCAGAACCGTTTTCAGACCACGGAACACCCCGGCTTTAATCAGCAGATCGATCACCGTGTTGCATTCGCTTTGCAGGCGCTGTGCGGTGGCGTTATCCCCTTCACGAACCGCTTTAGCGATCGCCTGGTAGCGCCAGCCCATAATGTTGTAGGTGCTGCCGATCCCCCCGTCCGCGCCGGCCAGCAGGCCGGAGGCGAAGATCTCGTCATAGCCGTTGTAGAGCACCAGATCCGGATGTTCACGACGGATCTGCTCCATCTGGAAGAGATCGCCGGAGGTTTGCTTCAGCGCGCCGACGCCAGGCAGCGTTACCAGCGTGTTGATCTGATCCAGCGTTAACTTAACGCCGCTTAGCGCAGGGATGTTATAAACCACCATCGGCAACCCCTCCGCGGAGTCAATAATTGCACGATAGTGGTCGCAATGTTCTTCAAAGCTAAAGGGATAGTAAAACGGTGTGACGGCGGATACAGCGTCAAAACCGACGCGGGCGGCGGCCATGGCTAACTGCTGGCTTTCCGCCGTGCTGACGCAGCCAACATGGGCGATGAGCGTGATTTTCCCCTTCGCCTCTTCCGCCACAATCTCCATCACCTGCTCTCGTTCCGAAAGGCTCTGTACAAAGGCCTCTCCCGTTGAACCGCCGACGTACAGCCCATCGATACCCTGTTCAATATTGAACCGCACCAGACGGCGCAGGCTTTCTTTATCCAGCATCTGCTCAGAGTTAAACGGGGTCAGGAGTGCGGCCATTACGCCGCGTAATTGCGTTGCCATAGTTACCTCAATCGATCGTGTGTTTGTTATAACGACATACCTTTATACCTGTTATACCAGATCAATTAAGCAGCAGTAGAATACAGAACGCTTATATTGCGATCTGCTTCACTAAAGGATCGTTATTTTTTGGCTTTTGAATGCTGGCCGAAAGCGTGCCAGGTGGCGGAGACGCTGTTAAGGTGAGTTTGCAACGCCCGATCCGCTTCATCGGGATCGCGGCGGCGGATCGCATCCACAATTGCGATATGCTGGCGATAGCTGACTTCATTATGCTGATAAAGCTCTGCGTCCGGCACTTTAGGACGCGCCGCAATTAACCAGTCAAGCAGCGCAACGTGGATCGCATTGAAGATCGGATTGCCGGGGATCTCCGCCAGCACGCGGTGAAAATCGACATCGGAACGAATAAATAGCGTGTTGTCATCCAGGGACTGGCTGTTGATCTCCAGGGCTTTCGTGAGCTGCGCAATCTGATCGTCAGTGGCATATTCTGCGGCATAACGAACAAGGCTGGATTCAAAGAACAGGCGAAGCTGCTCGAAATGGGCAATACCGCCGGGCTGGGTCAGAAAGTCTTTCGCCATTCCCGACAATTCACTGATGATGGTATCGGCAGACGGCATGGTTACGCGGGCACGTTCACCGTTGTTAATCTGCACCAGCCCTTTACGCTTTAGCGCCGCCAGCGCTTCGCGCACCGAGGGGCGACCCACGTTGAAGAACTCCATCAGTTCGCGCTCGGAGGGTAACTGCTCTCCCTGGGCAAATTCCTTCCGACGGATCATCTGCTCCAGCTCTTCTTCCACCATATCAGACAGTTTTTTGCGCGCCAGCGGCCGACGGCGCAGGCTGCGACCAATGGTTTCATCAGAGTTTTCAGCTTTAAGATCAGTCGGTTTCATTGCAGTCCGGTGCCATTGAAGGAAAACAGTTCATCATAACACAGGAAATTAGAGGGGGCGAAAAGGGACCGAAAGCAAAACAGGCCCGTCGGGCCTGTTTGTTTATTTCACAACGCGCAGTGCAGGACGACCACCGCGTGGTGGTGGCTCGTCATCCGGATCGGTGTCGTCATTATGATCGGGCTTATCGCCATCGATGACAGACATTACCGTGTCGCTTTCGCGTTCATCGGATGCCTCATCATCATTCAGGCTGGCAACCTCTTCATCATAAGCCGCTTCCGGCTCAAACATGGTGCCCGCACCGTTTTCACGGGCGTAGATAGCCAGCACAGCTGCCAGCGGCACGGAAACCTGACGCGGCACGCCGCCGAAGCGCGCATTAAAGCGCACTTCGTCGTTCGCCAGCTCCAGGTTACCCACTGCGCGTGGCGCAATATTCAGTACAATCTGTCCGTCGCGCGCGTATTCCATTGGAACCAGCACGCCCGGCAACGTCACATCCACAACCAGGTGCGGCGTGAGCTGGTTATCCAGCAGCCATTCATAGAAGGCGCGCAGCAGATACGGACGGCGTGGTGAAAGTTGTGACATTTCCACAGTCATTAGCCTCGGCCGAGACGCATTTCACGTTCCGGTTCAGTTAAAGATGCCAGGAAAGAGTCGCGCTCAAAGACGCGAGTCATGTAGCCTTTCAGCTCTTTCGCGCCAGGGCCGCTGAACTCTACGCCCAGGGTTGGCAGACGCCACAGCAACGGAGCCAGGTAGCAATCCACCAGGCTGAACTCGTCGCTCAGGAAGAAAGGCTTTTGACCAAATACCGGCGCAATCGCCAGCAGCTCTTCACGCAGCTGTTTACGTGCAGCATCCGCTTCAGAAGAGGAACCGTTGACGATAACGTTCATCAGCGAGTACCAGTCTTTCTCGATACGCTGCATGTACAGGCGGCTTTCACCACGCGCAACAGGATAAACAGGCATCAGCGGCGGATGCGGGAAACGCTCATCCAGGTATTCCATAATGATACGGGATTCCCACAGGGTCAGCTCGCGATCCACCAGCGTCGGTACGCTTTGGCTCGGGTTGAGATCGATCAGATCCTGAGGCGGGTTATCCTTTTCCACATGCTCGATCTCAAAACTGACACCCTTCTCGGCCAGCACGATACGAACCTGATGGCTATAAATGTCAGTAGGACCAGAAAACAGCGTCATTACCGAACGTTTGTTGGCAGCGACAGCCATGAAAACCTCCAGGTATATTCAGAATTTTTACTGCTACCAGCCCAACGGGGCCAGCCAGATGATGTATCGCCCATCCCAGAGAAGACACATTGTTCAAGAATCGAACAAAAATCGAGTATTCACCGATATTTGGGCAGAAAATTGGATGATAGTTTACCAGATTTTGATGGCTTTGTGGTGAGGGGATTCCGGAAATGTGGAAAAAGAGAAGATATATGAAATGTTACTGTGGATAACCTGCGCATTATCCATAAAAAAACCCGCCGAAGCGGGTTTTTCGCCAATCGTTCTGCGTAAGCAGAATGGATCAACGTTTGGAGAACTGTGGACGACGACGTGCTTTACGCAGACCCACTTTCTTACGTTCAACCTGACGAGCGTCACGAGTAACGAAGCCAGCTTTACGCAGTTCAGAACGCAGGGATTCGTCGTACTCCATCAGCGCGCGGGTGATACCGTGACGGATCGCACCTGCCTGACCGGAGATACCACCACCTTTAACGGTGATGTACAGATCCAGTTTTTCTACCATATCAACCAGTTCCAGCGGCTGGCGAACTACCATGCGGGCAGTTTCGCGACCGAAGTATTGTTCCAGAGAACGCTGGTTGATTACGATTTTACCACTGCCCGGTTTGATGAAAACGCGAGCTGCGGAACTTTTGCGGCGACCAGTGCCGTAGTATTGATTTTCAGCCATTGCCTATAATCCCGATTAGATGTCAAGAACTTGCGGTTGCTGTGCCGCGTGGTTGTGCTCGTTGCCTGCGTAAACTTTCAGTTTACGGAACATAGCACGACCCAGCGGGCCTTTTGGCAGCATGCCTTTAACCGCGATTTCAATCACACGCTCAGGACGGCGGGCAATCATCTCTTCAAAGGTCGCTTCTTTGATACCACCGATGTGGCCGGTGTGGTGGTAGTACATTTTGTCAGTACGCTTGTTGCCGGTAACAGCAACTTTGTCAGCGTTCAGAACGATGATGTAATCACCGGTATCAACGTGCGGAGTGTATTCCGCTTTATGCTTACCGCGCAGGCGACGAGCCAGTTCAGTAGCCAGACGGCCCAGAGTTTTACCGGTCGCGTCAACAACATACCAGTCGCGCTGTACGGTTTCTGGTTTAGCTGTAAAAGTTTTCATTAAAAGCTTACCCAAATAATAAGTTACACGTTGGTGAACACCCAAACGTTTAGTCAGTTGAGGTTCACACGACAAAGTCCGGCAAACCTACCCCTTCGAATAGCACATGCCGACACATAGAAAGTTTCGGGAAAAAAACCTTCTCGTAACGTGGGGTCGCAAGATTATAGAGAAGTTGAGGTCAAAGATCGACCCTTAAATGTGATTTGGAATGGGTTTTTCGGGGTCAGGTATTGTGCGGTCTGGTGCCCTCACCCCCAGCCCCTCTCCCACGGGGAGAGGGGAGCATTTATTACGGCATATGCTCACGCTTGAGGTACTCTTCGCTCTGCATCTCTTGCAGGCGCGACAGGCAGCGCTGGAACTCAAACTTCAGGCGCTCGCCCTGATAAACCTCATATAAAGGCACCTCGGCGCTGACCACCAGCTTAACGTGGCGCTCGTAAAACTCATCTACCAGCGCGATGAAGCGGCGCGCTTCGCTCTCCATGAGTGGGGTCATAACGGGCACATCCCACAACATAACGGTATGGAACAGACGCGAAAGCGCAATGTAGTCATGCTGGCTGCGGGCGTCCACGCAGAGCGTTGCAAACGAGACGGCTAGCGTCTGGTTTTCTACGCCAAGCGTCGGCAACGGACGATGATTAATCTCCAGCGCTGGCGCGTTATCCCGCGGCGCTCCCGCCAGCGCCAGCCACAGTTTATCCATCTCGCGGGCTGTGTCGGCGTTCAACGGCGAAAGCCACAGGTGTGCCTGCGTTAATGTGCGCAGTCGATAATCGACGCCGGCATCGACGTTCATGATGTCGCAGTGCTGTTTGATAGCATCAATGGCCGGCAGGAAACGCGCCCGCTGGAGACCATTGCGATAAAGCTCATCCGGCGGGATATTGGAGGTCGCCACCAGAGTGATCCCACGCGCAAACAGCGCTTTCATGAGGCCCCCCAACAGCATGGCATCCGTAATATCGGAAACAAAGAACTCGTCGAAGCAGAGCACGTCCGTTTCCGCCTTAAAGCGATCGGCCACAATGTCCAGCGGGTCGGTTTCGCCCTGGAGCGCCGTCAGCTCTTCATGGACCCGCAGCATAAAACGGTGAAAGTGCAGGCGCTGCTTACGCGTGCCGGGCAGGCTCTGGTAGAACATGTCCATCAGCCAGGTCTTACCCCGCCCAACGCCGCCCCACATATATAAGCCACGAACCGGTGCGTTTACCGTGGGCTCTTTTTTGCCCAGTAAACGGCCGAATGCCGCCTTCAGCCCACTGCTCTGCACCGCATCGGCGGGTTTCGCCAGAAGTTCCTGATAAATCGTGTCCAGGCGGTTAACCGCTTCACGCTGGACATCATCCGGCTGGTGTGTGCCCTCGCTCAGGGCCAGTTGGTAACGCGATGAAGGGGACAGGTTTTGCATGATGTTGTTGTTATTCCTTTAGTTAAACCTCACCAGCGCGCGTGGCTGATGAAAAAAAGGCCGTTCTACACTACGCGATGATACGTCAGGATTCCACTTCTGCGGAAATAGCGGTTATAGTGGCATAATCAGGCACAGGCAGGAGCCGAGCCAACACCCTACGGAACAACAAGACAACGGGAGAAGTTCATGACCTGGGAATATGCGCTAATCGGTTTAGTCGTCGGCATCATCATTGGTGCTGTGGCCATGCGTTTCGGTAACCGCAAATTGCGTCAGCAGCAGTCACTGCAATACGAACTGGAAAAGAACAAAGCCGAACTGGAAGAATATCGCGAAGAGCTGGTCAGCCACTTTGCCCGTAGCGCTGAGCTGCTGGACAACATGGCGACAGATTATCGCCAGCTCTACCAGCACATGGCGAAAAGCTCCAGCAGCCTGCTGCCGGAAATGACCGCGGAGACCAACCCCTTCCGCAATCGTCTGGCTGATTCTGAAGCCGGTAACGATCAGGCTCCGGTTCAGATGCCACGCGACTATTCAGACGGCGCGTCCGGCCTGCTGCGCGGTGGCGTAAAACGCGATTAATCGCACAACCTGAATAAATTTTACGGGCGCACCTTATGCGCCCATCCTTTCTTCCCGTCCCCAGCTATTATTTAGTCAAACACCTCATTGTTCAGCGGTTGAAAATTCAATAACATCAAGATGTTTTTGGGGCCGTTCTTTTTCATTCCAGGATACGAGAGTCAGCATCAATGAAGAAAAAAAACCAGCTGTTGAGCGCCTTAGCGTTAAGTGTCGGGTTATCTCTCTCGGCGTCCTTCCCCGCCAGTGCGGCACTGCCTTCGCAGGTGCCTGGACAAGAAGCCATTCCCAGCCTTGCGCCGATGCTTGAAAAAGTCCTGCCTGCGGTAGTCAGCGTTCAGGTGGAAGGGACGGCACGCCAAAGCCAGCGTATTCCTGAAGAGCTGAAGAAATATTTTGGCGAAGATGCGCCGGATCAGCAGGCTCAGCCGTTTGAAGGCCTGGGCTCAGGGGTGATTATCGACGCGGCTAAGGGCTATATCCTGACCAATAACCACGTGATCAGCCAGGCCGATAAAATCAGCGTTCAGCTGAACGATGGTCGGGAGTTTGACGCCAAACTGATCGGCGGTGACGATCAGAGTGATATCGCCCTGCTACAGGTGCAAAACCCCAGCAACCTGACCCAGATCGCCATTGCAGATTCCGATAAGCTGCGCGTCGGTGATTTTGCCGTCGCGGTCGGTAACCCGTTCGGTTTAGGCCAGACCGCCACCTCCGGGATTGTCTCCGCCCTGGGGCGCAGCGGCCTGAATCTCGAAGGGCTGGAAAACTTCATCCAGACCGATGCCTCCATCAACCGGGGCAACTCCGGCGGTGCGCTGCTTAATCTGAACGGCGAGCTGATCGGCATCAACACCGCTATCCTCGCGCCAGGCGGCGGCAGCATCGGGATTGGTTTTGCCATTCCGAGTAACATGGCGAAAACCCTGTCTCAACAGCTGATTCAATTTGGCGAGGTTAAGCGCGGTCTGCTGGGCATCAAAGGCATGGAGATGAGCGCCGATATCGCCAAAGCCTTTAAGCTCAACGTCCAGCGCGGGGCGTTTGTCAGCGAAGTGCTGCCCAACTCAGGCTCTGCGAAAGCGGGCGTGAAATCCGGCGACATTATTGTCAGCCTGAACGATAAACCGCTGAGCAGCTTCGCTGAATTACGATCACGTATTGCCACCACGGAGCCGGGCGCTAAAGTGAAGCTGGGCCTGATCCGTGAGGGCAAACCGCTGACTGTGGAAGTGACGCTGGACAAGAGCACCTCCTCTTCCGCCAGCGCAGAACAGATCTCCCCGGCTCTACAGGGCGCTACGCTGAGCGACGGTCAGCTTAAAAACGGCACGAAAGGCATTTCTGTCACTACCGTTGAGAAGAGCAGCCCGGCCGCGCAGGCAGGTTTACATCAGGACGACGTGATCGTGGGCGTGAACCGCACTCGCGTGCAGTCTATTGCCGAAATGCGTAAGGTGCTGGAGAGTAAACCGGCGGTCATTGCCCTGCAAATTATCCGTGGCAACGACACCCTCTACATTTTACTGCGTTAACCATTTGCGACTCCGGACATCGCCGCTGCGTGTGATGTCCGGATAACTCATGTTATGCTGCAAACCGTTCCTTTTTTAACGACACACGCATCATGCTTTTAAAGCTCTTTCGTTCAATTGTCATTGGTTTGATCGTTGCCGGTCTGCTGCTGGTGGCTATGCCATCTTTACGCCAGTTCAACAAACTGTCGGCTCCTCAGTTCGACAGCACGGATGAAACGCCTGCGACGTACAATCAGGCGGTACGCCGTGCCGCCCCCGCCGTGGTTAACGTCTATAACCGCGGGCTTAACAGTTCCGCTCATAACCAGCTGGAGATCCGCACGCTCGGTTCCGGTGTGATCATGGATGACCGGGGCTACATCATCACCAATAAACACGTCATTAACGATGCCGACCAGATTATCGTCGCCTTACAGGATGGCCGCGTGTTTGAAGCCCTGCTGGTGGGGTCGGACAGCCTTACCGACCTGGCGGTGCTGAAGATCAACGCCACGGGCGGTCTGCCGACAATCCCGATTAATCGCAAACGCACGCCGCACATCGGCGATGTGGTGCTGGCGATCGGTAACCCGTACAACCTGGGCCAGACCATCACTCAGGGGATCATCAGCGCGACCGGTCGTATCGGCCTGAACCCGTCAGGGCGGCAGAACTTCCTGCAAACCGATGCCTCGATCAACCACGGTAACTCCGGCGGTGCGCTGGTGAACTCTCTGGGCGAACTGATGGGCATTAACACCCTCTCCTTCGACAAGAGCAACGACGGCGAAACGCCGGAAGGGATTGGCTTTGCCATTCCGTTCCAGCTGGCGACCAAGATCATGGACAAGCTGATCCGTGATGGCCGCGTGATCCGTGGCTACATCGGTATTGGCGGGCGTGAAATCGCGCCGATGCATACGCAGGGCGGTGGTATCGATCAGATCCAGGGGATTGTGGTCAACGAAGTGGCGCCTGGCGGCCCGGCGGCCAACGCAGGTATCCAGGTGAACGACGTTATCCTTTCCGTCAACGGTACGCCAGCGGTCTCTGCGCTGGAAACCATGGACCAGGTGGCTGAGATTCGCCCGGGCTCCATCATCCCTGTTGAAGTCATGCGTAATGACAAGAAGCTGACGATTCAGGTCACCATCCAGGAATACCCGGCCACTAACTGACGGGCATAAAAAAACGGAGCTTAACGCTCCGTTTTTTTTACCGGGATAAGATCACTTGTTAACGAACTCTTCGCCCAGCGTAATGTCTTTCTTCAGCGTATCCAGCATGCCTTCCATCGCGTTTTGCTCAAACGCGCTCAGCGTGCCGATAGACTTACGCTCTTCAACACCGTTTTTACCCAGCAGCAGCGGCTGAGAGAAGAAGCGCGCGTGTTCACCGTCGCCTTCAACATAGGCGCATTCAACAACGCCTTTTTCGCCCTGCAACGCGCGAACCAGAGACAGGCCGAAACGTGCCGCCGCCTGGCCCATAGACAGGGTTGCAGAACCGCCACCCGCCTTCGCTTCCACCACTTCGGTGCCTGCGTTCTGAATACGTTTGGTCAGGTCAGCCACTTCCTGCTCGGTGAAGCTCACGCCCGGGATCTGCGACAGCAGAGGCAGGATGGTCACGCCAGAATGACCGCCGATAACCGGCACTTCCACTTCCGTTGGCTGCTTGCCTTTCAGCTCAGCCACGAAGGTATTGGAGCGGATGATATCCAGCGTAGTTACGCCGAACAGTTTGTTCTTGTCGTAAACGCCCGCTTTCTTCAGCACTTCTGCTGCGATAGCAACGGTGGTGTTCACCGGGTTGGTGATGATCCCGATGCACGCTTTCGGGCAGGTTTCAGCAATCTGCTGAACCAGGTTTTTCACGATGCCCGCGTTGACGTTGAACAGGTCTGAACGATCCATACCCGGTTTACGCGCAACACCCGCGGAGATCAGCACCACGTCGGCACCCTGCAACGCAGGACGCGCATCTTCACCGGAGAAGCCTTTGATTTTCACAGCTGTCGGGATGTGGCTCAGGTCAACCGCCACACCTGGGGTTACCGGAGCAATATCGTACAGGGAGAGTTCTGAGCCTGAAGGCAGTTGGGTTTTCAGTAGTAGGGCAAGCGCCTGGCCGATACCACCAGCAGCGCCGAGGACTGCGACTTTCATCCTAAACTCCTTATTATGGTTAACTTAAGTATCTGTAACTCCGTTGCGGCGACCATAATTCAGCACGTCATTAATTACAATTTTCATCGCTAAAGAATTTGAGGTCGCACGTCTTTCGCCTTCACCTGAATACTATCGGGATGCAGGCAACAACGAATTAAGAGGGGGTTACAATACACCCTGCCACGCCACCAAAACAACATCATTTTGATAACATTTAATTTACTTTTAAGCTTATTTGCGCGGCGTGACCCAGGCATGTTTTCCGATAACGAAATCTGATAAAATCTCTCCCTTTCATAACATTATTTCAGCCTGGTGCCAGGTAGATAATTTGCATAAAAATTCATCCACATGCATAATAATGTTGTTTCTATCGTCATATTCCGGGTGACTTATGCGAAGCTCGTCTAAGCAAGAAGAATTAGTGAAGGCGTTTAAAGCGCTACTCAAAGAAGAGAAATTCAGTTCTCAGGGAGAAATTGTTCAGGCGTTGCAGGAACAAGGCTTCGACAACATCAACCAGTCGAAGGTCTCTCGCATGTTAACCAAGTTTGGTGCGGTGCGTACGCGCAACGCCAAAATGGAAATGGTTTATTGCCTGCCTGCTGAACTTGGCGTGCCAACGACCTCCAGCCCGCTGAAAAACCTGGTTCTGGACATCGACTATAACGATGCCGTGGTCGTGATCCACACCAGCCCGGGCGCAGCCCAGCTGATTGCCCGCCTGCTGGACTCGCTGGGTAAAGCAGAGGGGATCCTCGGGACCATCGCCGGCGATGACACCATTTTTACCACCCCGGCAAATGGTTTCTCGGTGAAAGACCTCTACGAAGCGATTCTGGTCCTGTTCGAACAGGAGCTGTAATTGTCTGCCCCGTAGCGCCTGGCTGCGGGGATCATTCTGCTTTTACCGCGTTTTACCCTGCTTTTCTCTGCCTGCTACTTTTGCAAATAGTGCTTTTTACCGCCTGTTAACATTCATTCAGTTAATGATCTGCCGCAAAATCGCACAAAAAATCAAATTACCATACCCATTTGATTTAAATAAGAAAAAACCACAAACCTCGCATTGTGACGCCCTTTTTTATGCATTCTCGTTATAAAAAATGAATTTTTTAACGCGTAATAACAGACGAAACCATTAGTCTGGTATTAATTTTTTGCGTGATTAGTGTATACTTGATTTTGTGATGAGGGTCACAGAACAAAGACCCCAGTAAAATAATTGACGAGGTAAATAATCATGAAAATTAAAACCACTGTAGCTGCCCTGAGCGTACTGTCAGTCCTGTCATTCGGTGCGTTTGCAGCCGACACCATCAATGCTGAACAGGCACAATCCCGTCAGGCTATCGGGACTGTTTCTGTTGGCGCCATCGGTACGTCTCCGATGGACATGCACGAAATGCTGAACAAAAAAGCGGAAGAACAGGGTGCGTCATCCTATCGCATCATCGAAGCGCGCAGTGGCGACCACTGGCACGCTACCGCAGAACTGTACAAATAAACCCTCGTCGTATCTCATCATACGACTTGCCCCTGACCTCCCGGTCAGGGGCTTTTTTATCACTGGCGCACGTTGAAACGCAGTTGCCCTTCCAGCTCCTCCTCCGCTTCATCAAACAATAAAATCAATGCACCAAAGCGTCTGCGTAGTTTTTCAGGCAGATGGGTAAATTCGATTTCCAGCGGTAACGGCAGACGATCGCCGGTAACCACATCCCACAGCATATCAAGATTGCTTACGCTGCCCCGCTCCAGGTCGAACGCCCGAATAAACTCGCGATAGAAGTCTTCCTGACTCTCAATTTCGTCAAAATCAAAGGTATAAATTTTCATTGCCAGCCACCCGGTACAGGCGGGCGGCAAATGCCGCCCTGTCTATTATAATCCCCCGATATGCAGGGTTTTGACTTCCAGAAACTCCTCCAGCCCCAGCACGGACCCTTCGCGGCCCAGCCCGGACTCTTTTACGCCCCCAAACGGACCCAGCTCGGTCGAGACCGCACATTCATTAATTCCGATCATGCCGCTCTCAATGGCCTGCGAGACGCGGAACACGCGCGAGAGATTCTGGGTATAAAAGTAGGCTGCCAGCCCGTAAGGCGTATTGTTAGCGCGCATAACCACTTCGTCTTCCGACGTGAAGCGGAAGCAGGCGGCAACGGGACCAAAGGTCTCCTCTTCTGCCAGCTTCATGCCTTCATGGCAGTCACCGAGTACGGTTGGCATCCAGAAGTTGCCGCCAAGTTCGTGCGGTTTACCCCCAGCCAGCACCGTGGCGCCCTTCGCTACCGCATCTTCGACGTGCTCACGGACTTTTTCGACAGCCGAAGGCTCAATCAGCGGGCCGACAACGACGCCCTCGTCCAGACCGTTCCCCACCTTCAGCGCCTTCACCGCATCGGCAAGTTGATTGACAAACTTGTCATAGACCGTCTCCTGAATATAGAAACGGTTTACGCTGACGCAGACCTGCCCAGCGTTACGGAACTTATTGGCGATCGCGCCTTTGACGGCGGCCTCAATATCCGCGTCCTCGAAAACGATATATGGCGCATTACCGCCCAGCTCCATCGATACCTTTTTCATGGTCTCTGCGGAATTGCGAACCAGCGTTTTCCCGACGGCGGTTGATCCGGTAAACGAGATTTTGCGCACGTCATGGCTGGCCATAATGGCGTCACTAATTTCTGAGGTGCTCCCCGCGACCGCATTCAGCACACCATCCGGCACACCGGCCTGCTTCGCCAGCGTCAGCAGCGCAAAGGCGCTCAGCGGCGTGTTGTTTGCAGGCTTGATGACGCCGGTACATCCTGCTGCCAGCGCCGGGCCGAGCTTACGGGTGAGCATGGCCATCGGGAAATTCCATGGCGTGATAGCAGCAACCACCCCGACAGGTTCACGAGTGGCCAGAATACGGGAGCCGGGTTTAACCGGAGGAATGATTTCACCGTTGGCGCGCTTGGCCTGCTCGGCAAACCACTGAATGAAGCTGGCAGCGTAGTCCACCTCACCTTCAGCCTCTTTCAGCGGCTTGCCCTGCTCGGTAGTCATCAGTCGCCCGAGCCAGCTTTTATTCTCGATAATCAGTTCATACCAGCGATAGAGGATCGTGGAGCGCTCTTTTGCCGTTTTTGCGCGCCATGCGGGAAAGGCCTTCGTCGCGGCCGCAATGGCCTCTTCGGTTTCGGCTTTCCCTGCTTTCGCCACTTTCGCGACCACCTCGCCCGTGGCCGGGTTTAGCACATCAAACGTGGTGTCGAGTGTTTTCCAGATACCGTTAACCAGATACCCGGTCTGAAAAAGGATACTGTCCTGAAGAGCCTGGGTTGTCATGTGTCCTCCCTTCCTGAATGTTTGAACCTGCAAGAATAAGTATAGCCACAAAAAAACCGACGCTTTTGGCGTCGGTTTTCTCTTCGTTAGCTGTCTGTCAGCGCATTCTGGTAGCGGTGCAGCATAAACACCAGCCGCTCTACCGGCTCGGTAACCTGCGGCGGCGCTTCCCAGATCCGCAGTTTCTCCTGGTAGATATCCAGTTCCTCCAGCAGTTGCTTAAAGTAGCGGCGACGTTTGTCATCACTGGATGCCGATATCACATGGTCCGCCGTTCGCCGTAGCTGGCGGTGGTAGGCGGACAAATCGTCGTTGATCGGCACTGGCGCGTTCCGCAGACGCTGGTGCGCGATAATCATGGTTAACGCCAGGCGGAAGCGGGCGACATCGCCCGGGAATTTATTCAGCAACAGGAACAGCTGTTGATAGAGCGCCGGCAGGTGGTTCTCCTTGCGCCGCGCGGTGTTGGTAGTCAATGACGATACGGCGGCCGACACAAACTGATTCAGCAGCACACGCCCTGTCCGCGCCTGAGAGTTATCCCGCACCAGCAGGATCACCATCATCGCCAGGAAACAGCCCACCAGCTGACCTAATGCGCTATCCAGGAACTGGCTGAAATGGAAGGTCATCGGGTTATCCAGCACGATGATGTTAATCGTGCTCGCCAGCGCACCCAACGATCCCAGACGGCGTTTTTGTACCTCAATCCCGATAAAGAACGCCATCACCGCCAGGCTGATGCAGAGCAAAAGCATGCTTTGCTGCGTCGAGGGAATAATCACCAGGAAGTAGAGCGCACCAATGGGTAACGCCGCAATGGTGCCGTACAGAAAATCGATCGCGACCATGCGCGGGTTGGGCAGACGCATCGCCAGCGCGGTGACGACGGCAATCATCACCATCGCGCCGCTGCCGGACGTCCAGCCGGTCCACAGCCAGAACAGCGTGCCGAGTATACAAGCCAGGGTGGTACGCCAGAAATTAACCATCGCATGGTGGCGCTCGGCGGACTCCGGTTTGATCACCACTTCGCCCTGCAATACCTCTTCTTCCGCCGCACTGATTTTGGTGTTGCTAATCACGCCGCGTTTCAGGAGCAGGTAGCGCGTTGCGGCGCCTACCCAGGTATAAATGGTGACTGGCGTATCCCGTTCTCCTGTCCAGGCAATCACACGACGCATGCGTTTAAGCTGTCGATGCACGTCCTGCACCGTCTCCACGGGCTCATCAAACAGTTCGCGGAAAGTATCCGTTACCACTTCGGGGCGGGTGTTCTGAATCAGGTAGGTTTCACACGCCTGGGTGATCAGCGTTAACGAGACGGTATTGATCGCTTTCAGACGACGATTGGCCCGCTCCCAGCGGGAAGACTCCATGTTGAGATTACTGCGCATCCCTTCCAGCGCCTGCGTGCGGCGCACCAGCGCGCTCCAGGCCTTGTCGACCTCTTCGCTGTCGCCGTGCTTAATGCACAGCTGCATAAGCTGGTACTGAGCAACAATCAGCGCGTCCAGCTCACGATCGACTTCCTGCTTGATGGATCGCGGAGAGAAGAGCAGATCTGCGACAATCGCGCAGACGATACCAATGACAATCTCGCTACAACGTTCGACGGCGAACTGCGGAGCAAGCAGCGGTTCACTCTGAATGGTGATGATAATAATCAGCGCGGTATATCCCGCCAGGCCCCAGGCGTACGAGTTCTCCACCTTCACCAGCGAAGAGACCCAGGTGCAAAAACCCGCCCAGATACAGCACACAATCAGCATCAGCAGCGGCGTACGGATCATCAGGATGATAATGGTCAGAGCGGCGATACAGCCGATAAAGGTGCCGATAATACGCAGCATCCCGCGATAGCGAATTGCCCCGGAGTAAGGTTCGCCACCCGCCGCGAAGGCAGGACCGGCGGCGACGATCGCGGCGGTCAGAACGGCCCAGCGCGGTGTTTCAAGCTGGAAATGGAAGCCAACAAACAGCGCCAGCACAATGGCGCATGCCAGCTTCACGGCGAAGCGGATGTGCTGGCTGGCGATGGAAAAAATGCCCATAGCGATCAACCAAACTCGCGCAGGCGATGGGCGATTTGACGGAAGATAGAATCCTGGCTGGCATCACGGTCTTTTTCACCCGTGATCACCACCGTCGCGGTGGTGCCTGCGGGCCAGAGGTTGCTCTGCTGCTCATCCAGACGAATGCGTACCGGTACGCGCTGCGCCAGGCGAACCCACTCGAGGTTAGAATCGACGGTCGCCATCCCTTTTGTATCATTGGTACTGCTGGAGTTGGTCACCCCCGCGGCCACGCTGTCCACGGTTCCCTTCAGGACCCGGTTGCTGCCGAGCGGCGTGATTTCGGCGCGATAGCCCGGACGCACGCCTTCCAGCTTGGTCTCTTCCATATAGGCGAGGACGTAGAAGGAGTTCTGTTTCACCAGCGCCACGGCAGTTGAGCCGCGCGTGATAAACTCACCCGCATAGACGTTGAGGTTGGTCACCCAGCCATCGGACGGCGCGCGGATAACGGTACGTTCCAGATCGAGCTTCGCCAGATCGCGCGTCGCCTGCGCTTTTGCCAGCTGATGCAGCACGGTTTGCAGCACGTTATTAGACTGGTCAATCTCTTCCCGGGACATAGCCTGGATGCCCAGCTTGTTACGGCGACCTGCTTCACGGCGTTTTTCAGCGGCCAGCGCGTTGTAATACGCCACGTCGGCTTCCGCTTCTTCCAGCGCTTTTTGATAGCGCGGCTGGTCGATGGTGAACAGCACCTGATCTTTTTTCACCAGTTGGTTATCGTGGACGTTGACCGCCGTAATGAGACCGGCGACATCGGGCGCTATCGCGACCACCTCCGCGCTGAAACGCGCATCGCGCGTCCACGGGGATTCGGTGTAATAAACCCAGGCGCGAAAAATAGCGATGAACGCCAGGATGACCAGCGCCATAGTGATGGCAGTGCGGGAGATTTTTCTTGTTAGCGTTTTCACATCAACCTCAGACAAACATGCGCGATATTAAATAGAACAGGCAGCAATACAGCGCGGTATTGAACAATGCAGGATGCCAGACGAAATCATAAATCCCGGTAGGGACCAGCACCTTGCGCACCAGCCAGAAGATCGCCAGTGATAAAAGAAGCTCGAAAAATATCGGTGGGAACGACAAACCGAACACCACGATAACGGGAAACAGACTCATGTTGACCTTGATTAAAGAGAGTGCAGGTTACTGGATTTTTAAGCTCGCGCCGCCGCAGGAGAGCAAGAATTGCCGGGCGAGAGTGGCGCAGCCGTTATGTAATTAATAATATATTAACGTAACTGTTATGCTGTTATCTATCATATGTGATCTAAATCACTTTTAAGCCAGAGTGAATAATGGAACGTCTAAAACGCATGTCCGTCTTTGCGAAAGTGGTTGAGCAAGGCTCTTTTACCGCCGCAGCACGTCAGCTACAAATGAGCGTCTCATCCATTAGCCAGACAGTGTCAAAACTGGAAGATGAGCTCCAGGTGAAGCTGCTCAACCGCAGCACCCGCAGCATTGGGCTGACGGAAGCGGGTAAAATTTACTATCAGGGCTGCCGTCGAATGCTGCATGAGGTGCAGGATGTTCACGAGCAGCTCTATGCCTTTAACAACACGCCTATCGGCACGCTGCGTATCGGTTGTTCTTCAACTATGGCACAAAATGTTCTCGCTGCCATGACGGCGGAAATGCTGAAAGAGTATCCCGGTTTAACCGTTAATCTGGTAACGGGCATTCCGGCACCGGACCTGATTGCCGATGGGTTAGACGTGGTGATCCGCGTTGGCGCGTTGCAGGACTCGAGCCTATTCTCGCGTCGACTGGGCAGCATGCCGATGGTGGTCTGCGCTTCGAAAAGCTATCTGGCACAGTATGGCGTGCCGGAAAAACCTGCCGACCTGAGCAACCACTCGTGGCTGGAATACAGCGTTCGGCCAGATAACGAATTTGAACTGATCGCGCCGGAAGGGCTTTCCACTAAACTGCTGCCTGAAGGCCGCTTCGTGACCAACGATCCGATGACCATCTCACGCTGGCTGGTGGCCGGGGCCGGGATCGCCTACGTACCGCTGATGTGGGTGATCAACGAGATCAACAGTGGCGTGCTGGAGATCCTCTTCCCGCGCTACCAGTCCGATCCGCGTCCGGTGTACGCGCTCTATACCGAAAAGGACAAGCTGCCGCTGAAGGTGCAGGTCTGTATTAACTATCTGACGGACTATTTTGTGGAAGTGGCGGAGCTGTTTCAGGGCATGCGAGGTAGAAGGAAAGAGTAGGCTTTTCCCCTCTCCCCGTTGGGGAGAGGGTTAGAGTGCGGGGGAAAATTTACGCCGTGCCGCCCACCGTCAGATTATCCACTTTCAACGTAGGCTGACCGACGCCCACAGGCAGGCTCTGGCCCTCTTTGCCGCAAACGCCCACGCCGTTATCCAGTTTCAGGTCGTTACCGACCATGGAAATCTGCTGCATGGCCTCAATGCCGGAGCCAATCAGGGTTGCGCCCTTCACCGCTTTGGTCACTTTGCCCTTCTCAATCAGATACGCCTCTGAGGTAGAGAAGACAAATTTGCCGGAGGTGATATCCACCTGACCGCCGCCAAAGTTTGGCGCAAAGATACCGTAATCAACGGATTCGATAATCTCCTGCGGCGTGGACTGGCCCGGCAGCATGTAAGTATTGGTCATGCGCGGCATCGGCAGATGTGCGTAGGATTCACGACGGCCGTTACCCGTCGGCGCAACGCCCATCAGGCGCGCGTTAAGCTTGTCCTGCATGTAGCCTTTCAGTACGCCGTTTTCGATCAGCACGTTGTACTGACCCGGCGTACCTTCATCGTCGATAGAAATCGAGCCGCGACGGTCGAGCATGGTGCCATCATCCACCACGGTACACAGCTCTGAGGAGACAAGCTGCCCCATCTGACCGCTGAATACGGACGTCCCGCGACGGTTGAAATCACCTTCCAGGCCGTGACCGACCGCTTCGTGCAGCAGCACGCCCGGCCAGCCTGCGCCCAGTACCACCGGCAACGTACCGGCGGGTGCAGCCACGGCAGACAGGTTGACCAGCGCCATGCGCACGGCTTCTTTTGCCCATGCATCCGCACGGGCTTCGCCGTCGACATCACCCAGGAACCAGTCATAACCAAAACGACCGCCGCCACCGCTGGAGCCGCGCTCGCGCTTACCGTCGTCTTCAACCTGCACGCTGATAGAGAGACGCACCAGCGGGCGAACATCCGCCGCCAGGGTACCGTCCGTCGCCGCCACCAGGATCAGTTCATAAACACCGGTCAGGCTGGCAGAGACTTCCTGCACGCGTTTATCCGCCGCGCGAGCCACTTTGTCCACGCGACGCAGGATGTCCAGCTTCTCTTCGCGGCTCATGCTTTGCAGCGGGTCGATGCTGGTATAGAGCGCAGCGTGCTGCACTTCACCCAGCGTTTTCACCCGTCCGTCGCCCGTATCGCGCACAATGGTTCGCGCCGCCTGCGCGCTCTGCTCCAGCGCGGCCAGGCTTATCTGGTCTGCATAGGCAAAACCGGTTTTTTCGCCGCTGACGGCGCGCACGCCGACGCCCTGGTCAATGTTATAAGAGCCATCTTTAATGATGCTGTCTTCTAAAACCCAGGATTCGTGATAGCTCGACTGGAAATAGAGATCGCCGTAGTCGAGGCGGCGTTCGGTCAGTTGACCAAGAATGGAGAACAGGTCCTGATGGCTCAGGCCGTTCGCTGCGAGCAAATGTTCACTTACCAGGTTCAGACTCATCTATTGCTACTCGTTCGTTGCCGCCTGTGGCGGTATAAAGATCGTATTTATTGAGAGTGAGGCAATTACCTGCCCACGTCAAATCATTGCTGTGCTTCTTTGCGCGGCTGGCGCAGCACCTCATTAATCTGTGGTTTATCAACCGGCCCGGTGATGCGATAGCGCAGAATCGAGACTTTGCTCCAGAGCGGTCCCAGCACTTTACTGGCCGCAAACACCGCCGCCCCGACGATCGGATTGACCACAAAGGCTGCCGCAACGCCCACGCTTGCGGAAATCTCCGGCGCCACCACGGCTTCCATATCCAACTCGCGGCGCACGAGATCCACTGACCCTTTCATCGCGATATCCGCTTCCAGGCCGTCCACCAGCGTGTCGTCGGTGTGCAGAACGCCGTCTTTGATCCACGCCGTGCTGCGAATGGAATCGTAGTAGAAACCTTCGCTGAAGGTGTCGCTAAAGTCGAAGCGCAGCTTGCGCAGCAGCGCGTCAAAACTCAGCAGACGCAGGATCTGCCCGGCGCGCCCCGTGCTCACATCGGCAATCTCACCCTTACCGAAGTGGGTTTTCAGGATGCCGTTAAGCGAAGCTTCATCGGGTGTCCATGGCGCTGCGCGCCAGTGCAGATCGTAATTCACATCGAAGGACGATCCGCGAAGCGGCGTGCTAATGCCGAAGAAGTTAGCTGCGGCGTCCAGCTTGTTGCCTTTAATATCGCCTTTCAGCGAGGTGCGCTGTTCACCCGGTTTGTTCACCCATTCGCCAGCGGCAGTCATGCGGCCAAAGCCGGTATCCACCAGCCCACCAGAGAGGCTCAGCGTATTGCCCTGAATAGCAAAATCACCGTCGATACGGCCATATTTTTGCCCCCACAGCCAGCATTCCGCACAGCGCAACTGGAGATCGGGCCAGCCGCTGAAATCCACGCGCGACGTCCCACTGCCACTGACAGGAGAAGCGCTTGTCGACTCTGCTTTAGACGCCGTAAAGGTCGGATTGTAATAGAGGTAACGGATAGCCGCCTGCCATGGCGCGTGATCGCGCATGGTCAACGAACCGTTGATCTCACGCCCCTGCGCCTCGACCTTTGAGCCGTTTACCGTCGGCCGGGAGACAATACTCAGGTTGTTCCACTGCTGCCCGCCCAGCGTCAGCGCAGGCGTGCGCAAGGTAATGGACTGCGGGAACTGCGCCGTTTGGTCGACGTTTTGCCCGACACCTTTCTGGAACAGTGCCAGCCACTCTGCGCCATCCATCGGCGGGAGATTCAGTTCAACGCCCGCCTGCTCCGGCAGCGGCGGCGTGGTACGGCTGTCCGTCGTCCAGATCGCTCTGTCCAGCGTCAGCTTGCGGTTAAGCAGCCAGCGGCTGTTGAAGTGGTTTGTTCCACCAGCGTTTCCGGTTAAATCGAAGCTGTTAAGGTTGCCCGCAACCTTAACATTGACGGGCAATGCTTCACCGCTTTTCTTATTCAGCGGCGCGGGAAGTTGGCTGCTGAGGTTTTTCAGATCGCCCGTAATGTCGACGTTATAGCGCGCACCGGCATGATAAGGCAGGTCGATGGCGACCTTGCCATTCCATGACACCGCGCCGTCCACCGCATTCTCAATCGGCTTCGGCAGAACATCCATGCGTGACGGCTGCCAGTTCGCGTCCATATTGACCGCCACCTGGTAGGCTTTATCGCCCTCGGTGGTGGAGAAATCGATATTGACGGGTTGATTGAACCAGGTCGCTTTCAGCGGCTCACTTTTCAGCGTGCCGTTAACAAAGCTGAACTGACCGCTGAGGTTTTTCAGCGTGCTGTCCAGCGGCTTGATATAGAGGCTGTTGTTATTAAGGCTAACGTCGCCTTTGGCGGTGGTCATTTCACCGTCCAGCGGGATATCCAGATGTAAGCGAGCATTCACATCGCCATCTAACTGCAACTGCTGAAGGGTGGCTGCCAGGGAGTCATTCAGCGGCGTATCTACAAAGTACGGGCCAACCGCTTTACCTGGCCCCTTAATATCCGCATCAATCAGCAGTTTCTCTTTGGAGTAATCCGGGATGTTTGCCGTCAGGTTGCTTGCCGTTACGCCGCCCAGCGCAACGCTGTCCGTCTTCATCCACAGGCCGTCATTCAGGAAGTTGAGTTCAATATCCAGATTCTTCAGCGCCGGCCAGTCCGGCTGGAAGGCATAGGTGGCGTTGCGCAGAGGCACCAGAACCTGGAACTGGCCTTCGTTGTGCTTATACGGGAACAGGTGCGGGTTGCCGCCGTAGACCAGCGTGGCGTTATCCGCCTGGCCGCCCTGAATAGCGCCGCTGAGATAGTCCACCAGCGCTTTCCCCATCAGGTTTTCCGGGAAGTAGCGCCACGCCTGCGAACCGTCATCCGTGCTGATGCCCGCCAGAATACCCAACCACGGCTCATCGCCTTCAGGCTGTAGATAACGGAAATTACCGCGGGCATGTACCGCTTTGGCTTTCACATCGATATCGCGGCCATCGAGCTGAAAACCTTTGTCATTTTTCAGCCAGTTGAGGGTGGCATTTCCCTTTTCGATCTCCAGTGGCGCACGGAAGACCGTTTCGTACGGCATTTTCGCGTCCTGCATTTCTGCCGTCAGCCTGCCGTTTTCCACGCTTCCTTCCAGTTTACCGCTGAAGTGCTCGGCACCCGGCAGCAGTTTCCACTGTTTCCATGCGAGATTTTTCCATGCCGCCTGAAAACGCGTCTTTTCCGTAGCCTGGAGCGGAATATCCAGCGCCAGCCGGTTTATCTGCCCGCTCGGCTGCGTCGCCAGCCAGATTTCGCCCAGCTCCGGGGAGAGTTTTGCGGCCATTGAACGCAGCCCTTCGATCGCCGTCAGATCCAGGTTACTGGCGCGGATACGCAGCTCGTCGCTGCGTTTACCGTTTATCCCGCCGACGTCCTGCTCCGGCATCCACGCCAGCGTCAGCGCGCCGCGCGGCCAGGGTTTGTTATCCATGGAGATGCGCGTATCCGGAATAGCGAACTGCCAGCCGCCTTTATCCTGCGTCACGTGTGCGGTGAGGTTATCGACGGAAAGTTGATGCTGATGGTTTTCCCCTTTCCAGCTCGCGCCCCCCTGCTTAAGCCAGATATCGCCGCTGGCGAACGTCCCGTTCGTCAGGGTCATCCAGCCTTCCAGGCTGAAGCGCGCGGTCTCCAGCTGCATGTTCTGCTGTAGCCACTCACCGAGCCACGGCTTCACGTCCACGTCGTCCGCCTGTAGCCACACCCTGCCGTTGTTCAGCAAGCCATTGTCGTCACGCAGATCCATCCGCACATGCATAACGCCGTGCTGCCCGTTCAGGCTGGAGAGATTCACCTTCCCCTCGGCGCGGTGGCGATCTTTCCCGTTTAACCATGTCAGCTGTGGGATCGCCAGCTCAGCGCGCTGGCCGGAAAGAGTAATAAAGCTCACTTCGCTGTCGCGCAGATCGAAATGATCGAACTGCCGCAGGAACAGATCGCTGATACGGCTGGTTTCCAGCCCCCGATCGCTGTCGCCGCTTCGCAGCGGCGTGTTAGTCATCAGCTGAAGTTGCCAGAAGGTGAGATCGCGAAACTGCCAGCGCAGATGCAGCAGGCTTTGCCAGACATCCAGCGCCAGGGTGACGCGTTTGATTTTGAGGTGGCCGCCATCTTTCAGGCCGGCGCTGATATCCCGGGCATCTAGCGTCGGGCCAAAGTTCTGCCAGCTTGCCTCGATATGACTCACGTCCACCGGCAGGCCAGTGGCGGATTCGATTTTTGCCAGGATCTGCGGACGCCAGCTGTCCAGATGCGGCAAGGCGAGACGCAGCCCGCTCACGAGCAACGCGACAATCACGACCAGCGTTGCCCCTGTAAGCAGTAAAATCCCCGGCAATCGCCTCACGCGTCTCTCCTTGTCAGCCTTAAAACTCGCAGCGAACTGCGTTTACATCATGACGACGTCGAACTGCTCCTGGTTATAGAGCGGCTCAATTTGCACTTTTACCTGTTTGCCGACAAAGATTTCCACTTCTGCCAGCGCGTGCGACTCTTCCCCTTTCAGGGCCTCCGCCACCGCAGGGGAAGCATAGACCAGAAAACGGTCTGAGTCGTAGGCATGATGGACACGGACAATCTCACGCATGATCTCGTAGCAGACCGTCTCCACCGTCTTTACCGTTCCGCGTCCATGGCAGGTTGGACACTCATTACACAGGACATGTTCCACGCTTTCGCGGGTCCGTTTCCGGGTCATTTCCACCAGACCGAGCTGCGAGAAGCCATTGATGCTGGTTTTCACGCGGTCCTTACTCAGCGCCTGCTCCAGTGAGTGCAGCACGCGACGGCGGTGATCTTCATTGTTCATATCGATAAAGTCGATGATGATAATGCCGCCCAGATTACGCAGACGAAGCTGACGCGCGATGGCCTGCGTCGCTTCTATGTTGGTGTTGAAGATGGTGTCATCGAGGTTGCGATGTCCGACAAACGCGCCGGTGTTGATGTCGACGGTGGTCATCGCTTCGGTTTGATCGATGATCAGATAGCCACCCGATTTCAGCTCAACCTTACGCTCCAGCGCACGCTGGATTTCGTTTTCAACGTCATAGAGGTCAAATATTGGCTGGCGTCCGGTGTAATGCTCCAGCAGACCCGGCATTTCCGGGATGTATTCGGCGGTGAACTCCAGTAAGGCTTCGTACGTCAGACGGGAGTCCACGCGGATGCGGTCAAGCTGGGCGTCGGCGAAATCACGTAATACGCGCTGAGCGAGCGCCAGCTCACCGTACAGCCGGTAGCGGGTCTGGTTGCGTTTTTTACGCTCCATCACTTTGGTCCAGACGCGCTTCAGGTAGGCCGCATCCGAGGCCAGATCTTCTTCGCTGATCCCTTCCGCCGCGGTACGGATAATAAACCCGCCCTGCTCGTCGCAGTAGGCGCTGACCACTTTTTTCAGGCGCTCACGCTCGCTTTCGCTCTCAATACGCTGTGACACGCCGACGTGCGACGCCCCCGGCATAAAGACCAGATAGCGTGAAGGCAGGGTGATGTCGGTGGTCAGACGCGCGCCTTTGGTGCCAAGCGGATCTTTTACCACCTGTACCATCAGATCCTGGCCCTGACGCACCAGCTCAGAGATGTCGCGCACGGCAAATTGCTTTTGCTCTTCGCCTGCCACACATTCGGTGTGCGGCATGATATCGGAGGCATGTAAAAACGCCGCCTTATCGAGCCCAATATCTACAAAAGCCGCCTGCATACCCGGCAGGACACGACTGACACGACCTTTGTAGATATTGCCTACGATTCCGCGTCGCGCTTCACGCTCAATATGAATTTCCTGGAGAATGCCACCATCAATGTAGGCCACACGGGTTTCCGATGGCGTTACGTTTACCAACAATTCAGCCGTCATAATTATCCCTTCCCTCACGCAGTGAGTTAAAATTGCTCAGCAACTCATACGTTTCCACCAGCGGTAAGCCGACTACGGCGTGATAGCTGCCATTTATCTTCCTGACAAAACAGCCACCCAACCCTTGAATACCGTATGCACCTGCTTTATCCATAGGTTCACCGCTGGCGATATAGCCGGCGATCTCCTCGTCGGTGAGGACTCTGAACGTCACTTCCGTTACCACAAGGCAATCCAGAACGTACTGGCTATCTGCCAGCGCTACCGCCGTCATCACCTGATGGGTTTGTCCGGACATATTACGCAGCATCCGCGCCGCATGGTCTGCGTCGCGGGGTTTCTCAAGCACCTCACCATTGAGAATAACGATGGTATCCGCACCCAGCACCGGTAAGTCACGCGGCACGCATGCAACGCCCGCCTGCGCTTTTTCACGCGCCAGACGAGAGACATACTGCTGAGCGCTTTCACCCTCAGCACGTTTTTCTTCGATACCGGTAACGATGCGTTCGAAGGAGACACCCAACTGCGCGAGCAGTTCCTGGCGACGCGGAGAACCGGAGGCAAGATACAAAGACGTCATAGAAACCTTTTATTGCACGGCAAACTGCTGGCGAATTTTACGCATCAGCAGGAACAGCCACGGCCAGAGCACACCGTTTACTACACTACTCCAGAACACTTCCGGTCGGAAAGAGACGTTGATCACTAAAAACTCTGCCCAGAAAACAACGATATCCGCAGCGAGCGACAACAACATCACTACCAGCGCCTGTTGCCAGAGCGCAAGGTTACGAAAGAGCTGGAATTTGAGTGCGACGAGATACGCAATAATGCTCATGGATAAGGCACGGACGCCAAGCGTAGAGCCACTGATAAGATCCAGTATGGCACCCATCACAAAACCTGTGCCGACATTTACGCGGTGCGGCAGGGCAAGGATCCAGTAGAGCAAAATGAGCAATACCCAGTTTGGCCGGAAAACAAGAATGTCGTCCGGCCAGGGCATAATTTGCAGCAACAGTGCAACGAGGAATGAGAGCCAGATTACCCAGCGCCCCTGGCTACGATAACTGGCCACTACTGCCCTCCACCCGAGACTTGCGGCGGTGGGGGCGCATCCGGCAGCGGCTGCGTTAACCCCGTCGCCGGAGCCGGTACGGGTGCAGGTGGTCCCATCGCATCCGGCGCAGGCAGCACCTGCGGCATCATCTGCATCAGGCGTTCGTTGGCCACGCGATGCACATCTTCCGGGGTCATCGGGTTAGCGCCGTTACGATCGGCGCCCCACAGCAGCAACAGGTAGCGCAAACGCTGCAAGCCGGCCGTTGGACGCGCCTGAATCACGGTGTAGGCACGCTGAGTGTCGAGCTTCACGGAAGAGACAACCGCAACCGGGTAGCCCTCAGGGAAACGACCGCCCAGACCGGACGTCACCAGCACGTCGCCCACGCGGATATCCGTGTTGGCAGGCAGGTGTTCCAGTTGCAGATCGTCCGTGCAGCCATTACCGGCGGCAATCACGCGAATATCGTTACGCAGCACCTGAATCGGCAGTGCATGGGTGGCATCGCAAATCAGCAACACGCGGCTGGTCAGTTTGGCAACCGCCACAACCTGGCCCACGACGCCCTTATCGCTGATGACAGGCTGACCTTCGTATACGCCGTTCACGCTGCCTTTATCAATCACCACCTGATCGCTGTACGGATCGTTTACGGTGGAGATCACCTGGGTGACCATTTTCTGTTCATCCTGGCGCAGCGGCGAGCCGAGCAGTTCGCGCAGACGGGCGTTTTCCTGCTTATATTGCCCCAGCATCAGCAGCTCGCTATTTTTCAGCAGCAGTTCCTGGCGTAACGCACGGTTTTCGAGTTCGAGCTGGTCACGCGATGAGAGCGTTTGCGACACGGAGTCGAGCAGTTCACGGGGACCATTTGAAATAAAGTAGAAAGGACTGACGGCGGTATCCATGTACGTTCGGATCTGGCTGAACGTACCGAGGCGGCTATCGGCAATAATGACCCCGAGCGCAACCAGAACCGCCAGGATCAGGCGAAACTGTAGCGACGGGCCACGGCTAAAAATTGGCTTCATAGGCTATGCGTATTCTCGCGTCAGAGAGAAAGGGTAGCGAATTGCTACCCTCTCACACCCGACTACTCTTCGCTAAACAAGTCGCCGCCGTGCATGTCGATCATTTCCAGCGCCTTGCCACCACCACGGGCGACGCAAGTCAGTGGATCTTCTGCAACTACGACAGGAATACCTGTCTCTTCCATTAACAGGCGGTCGAGGTTACGCAGCAGCGCACCACCACCGGTCAGAACCATACCGCGCTCGGAGATATCGGAAGCCAGCTCTGGCGGGCACTGTTCCAGCGCAACCATCACCGCGCTCACGATGCCGGTCAGCGGCTCCTGCAACGCTTCCAGGATTTCGTTGGAGTTCAGGGTGAATCCGCGTGGCACGCCTTCAGCCAGGTTACGACCGCGAACTTCGATCTCGCGTACTTCATCACCCGGATAGGCAGAACCGATTTCATGCTTGATGCGCTCTGCGGTTGCTTCACCGATCAGAGAGCCGTAGTTACGACGAACGTAGTTGATGATGGCTTCGTCGAAACGGTCGCCGCCGATACGCACGGAAGAGGAGTAGACCACACCGTTCAGGGAGATAACGGCCACTTCAGTGGTACCGCCACCGATATCCACCACCATAGAACCGGTAGCTTCAGAAACCGGCAGACCCGCACCAATTGCCGCAGCCATCGGTTCTTCAATCAGGAACACTTCACGCGCACCGGCGCCCTGAGCGGATTCACGGATCGCACGACGTTCAACCTGGGTCGCGCCAACCGGCACACACACCAGCACGCGCGGGCTTGGGCGCATGAAGCTGTTGCTGTGAACCTGCTTAATGAAGTGCTGAAGCATTTTTTCGGTCACGAAGAAGTCAGCAATAACGCCGTCTTTCATTGGGCGGATCGCGGCGATGTTGCCCGGCGTACGGCCCAGCATCTGCTTCGCATCATGACCTACTGCGGCCACGCTTTTTGGCGAGCCGGCACGATCCTGACGAATGGCCACAACGGAAGGCTCATTCAATACGATGCCTTGTCCTTTTACATAAATAAGGGTATTCGCGGTACCCAGGTCAATGGACAGGTCATTGGAAAACATGCCACGAAATTTTTTCAACATACTAAGGGATAATCCTGAAAGCTGGGGCGGAAAACAAAATCCGCTTACTTTACCAACCACACGCAGCAGCGACAAGGCGCAAAAATCGTCTGCTACGGTGAAAATTAGTGCAGCACGTTTCCTTTGTTACAAATTCATCCCCTGAATCCCTCAGGGCTGAGTAAACAGCAGCGTCCCTCACTTTCACTTGTAACCCACTAAAGGTCGTTCACTGGCTTTTATGCTCGTCTTACTCAAAGCTACAGGCGCGATATTCTACGTGAAAACAAAGTAAACGGCAGGTCAAACAGAGTATCTTTGCAAATATTTTTTCACATTGGTGTCAAGCGGCTGAGAGGCGGCAAAAAAATCCCCCTGACCGCCCGTCACGCCGCGCTCTGTCAACATCTGCCATTCACTACGTGAACGTACGCCTGTGGCAAATACTTGCGTTTGCGTTCCTTTGCACGCTTCCACCAGGCTTTGTACCAGCAGCTGGTTTTCCGTGCGTTTTTCAATATTCCTTACCAGACCCGGATGCAGCTTCAATAATTCAACATCCAGCTCTTTGATCCAGCGGGTGCTCACCAGCGTCAAACCCGCCTGGGTTACCGCCACGCGAGCCCCAAGCGCATTGATTAAACGCACTACCGGGCGCAACCGGCTGATGTGTTGACCTACATCTGCCTCTGCAAGTTCAAAAATAATGCGTTTGCGTTGCGATTTTTCGCATTGCATTAACGTGTCACGTAACCAGCGCTGGAAACGCGGACGGATCAGCGATTCGACGGTCACCTGTAAAGCCAGATTTTCTTCAGGCCAGTACGATAAAAACGGAATGAGACGGGTGATTTGCTGACGGTCATACTCTTCGGACAATCCGAATTGCAACACCATGGGCAGATATTCCGCGGAGATAACCTCTTCAGTGCCATCAAAAATACGGCACATCAGCTCACGATGATGAACATGACCATTCTTCATGACCGCCGGTTTTTGATAGATGCGCGGTCCGCCCCGGCTCAGCATCTGTTCAATCAGGGTTCGCCAGCGCACGTTGCCGCGCCCTTTCTCCGGCAGCGTATCATCATAGACTGCCCAGCCGTTCGCCCCCTGCAATACGGCGTTACGCGTGGCCGCTTCCGCATGTTCCATCACCTGCTCCGTCGACTGACCGCCGCGCCAGGCACAGATGCCCATATGCACCATATCGTCTCTGTCGAGCATTTTGCTCTGGGGCAGCGCATCGACGGCTTTCAGCAGCTGGCTGGCGATACTCTCGGACTCCTTTAAGGTGCGATGCGGCAGCAAGACGGCAAAATCGCTGCGGTGGTAGCGTGCCAGTAACGCGCCGGGGTAGCGCATAATAAAGGTGGACAGCAGGTTAATCAGCGTAAAGAGGTTCTCTTCCGCCACGCGCTGACCCCAGGTATCACGGAGCAGATCGAAGTCGGGCAGGCGAATCATCATTACCACGCCATGCGTACCCACCTTTTCGGGGTCATCAAGAAGGGTAGCCAGCTGATTATCAAAGAAGAGACGGTTGTTGAGGCCCGTTTTGTTATCCTGCGCGGCGTAAGAGCGAATCAATGTGTCCATACGGCTACGCTGATCGCTGGCAAACTGGATTTCGGAGAGCAGCACGTCCAGGGCGCTACTGGTGCGTGATGGCCATTCATAAACCGATCCCCGCACCTGTGGACCCCGTTCGCCATTCAGTATCCGCACGGAGCGTGTTTCCAGCAGTTCCTGGCCGGAAAGTTGACGACGCTGCCAGCGAACGGCGAGGAAAATCAGCAGTACGATAAAGGCAACGGCGATGGTTAAGGGCGCGGTGGTCATAAGCGAGCGTAAATAGTTGCTCATCGGATCCTGGTACATCAGATGAATTGTCATACCCGGATGTTTAAGTGAATTAACCGTGACGTTCCGATACTGATCTACCGTGCCGGCAGGACGATAGCTGCCCTGGCGGGTATGGCTGAAAACGGTCTGCTTCCCCTGTTTAATGTCGATCTGCACGATATCCACAGGCACCATTAACTCATCCAGCTCACGCGAAAGCGCCGGGAAGGAGGTTGCAATCAGGCGAGTGTCGATAACCGATGCAACCGATTCAACCCGGTTAACCAGCTTATCCTGGATGGCATTGTAAAAGCTCAGCGAGCAGCCGATTAGCGTGACAAATATGGTCAGCCCCGTCAGCAAGGTGATAAAAGCTGAGAACTTCGTCGTTAATCGCATCCTTGAGATTACTCCGTGGGTTGAAGGGGGGTGCAAGTGAGCACTAACTTGCATTTCAAATGCGGCATACTACCAAACCTGGCGTATCTGGCAATTTATTGCGTTAAATCGGCACTGCGTTTCATTGAGCGAGTATAGTCATCAGAACATATTTTCCCATCATCAAACCTAGTGAGGACCCAGTATGCAGGCTTTGATCTTAGAACAGCAGGACGGCAAAACCGTTGCCTCAGTGCAAGCCATCGAGGAGAGCCGCCTGCCGGAGGGCGACGTGACCGTAGATATCGACTGGTCCAGCCTGAACTATAAGGATGCGCTGGCCATTACGGGAAAAGGTAAAATCATCCGAAATTTCCCGATGGTGCCAGGAATCGACTTTGCAGGCCGCGTACATACCAGTGAAGATCCACGTTTTCACGCCGGACAGCAGGTGCTGCTCACCGGCTGGGGCGTAGGTGAAAACCACTGGGGCGGACTGGCAGCGCAGGCGCGCGTAAAAGGTGACTGGCTGGTCCCGATGCCGAAAGGCCTGGACGGTCGTAAGGCGATGATCATCGGCACGGCAGGTTTCACCGCCATGCTGTGCGTGATGGCGCTGGAAGAGGCCGGGATCCGCCCTGACTCTGGCGAAATTGTCGTCACCGGCGCCAGCGGCGGCGTGGGCAGCACGGCCGTCACGCTGCTGCACAAGCTGGGGTATCAGGTTGCTGCCGTCTCAGGCCGCGAAAGTACGCATGATTATCTACGTCAATTGGGCGCAAGCCGCATTCTGAGCCGCGACGAATTTGCCGAGACCCGCCCGCTGGAAAAACAGGTCTGGGCTGGCGCAGTAGATACCGTCGGCGACAAAGTGCTGGCGAAGGTGCTGGCGCAAATGAATTACGGCGGCTGCGTGGCGGCCTGTGGTCTGGCGGGCGGTTTTGCCCTGCCGACGACGGTGATGCCATTTATTCTGCGTAACGTGCGTCTTCAGGGTGTCGATTCGGTCATGACCCCAGCCGAGCGGCGAGCTGAGGCCTGGGAACGTCTGGTGCAGGATCTGCCAGCCTCATTCTTTGACCAGAGCGCCACTGAGATTACCCTGAGCCAGGCGCCAGAGTTCGCCAGTAAAATCATGGACAACCAGTTCCACGGTCGTGCGCTGGTTAAAATCGCCTAATCTTCAAATTTTCGTGACATATTCGCGCTAACCCTCCTCCTCCGTCATGCTTAGAAAAACGCCTGACGGAGGATGCCATGAAAACCCGAAAACTGACGGAAGCCGACGTAACGTCTGAATCTGTCTTTATGCTACAGCGCCGCCAGATCCTGAAAATGCTTGGCATCAGCGCCACCGCCCTGACGCTCACCCCTGCGGCCCATGCCGATCTGCTCGACTGGTTTAAGGGCAACGATCGCCCGAAAGCCCCCTCCGGCGCACCGCTTAACTTCACCAAACCGGCGCAGTGGCAGAATAAACTGGCGCTGACGCCGGAAGATAAAGTCACCGGCTATAACAACTTCTATGAGTTTGGTCTCGATAAGGCCGATCCTGCCGCCAACGCCGGGAGCATGAAAACCGATCCCTGGACGCTGAAGATAGATGGCGAGGTGGCAAAACCGCTGACGCTGGATCATCATGACCTCACCACCCGCTTCCCACTTGAAGAACGCATTTACCGTATGCGCTGTGTGGAAGCCTGGTCGATGGTGGTGCCGTGGGTAGGTTTCCCTTTGCATAAACTGCTGGCGCTGGTTGAGCCCAACAGCAACGCGAAGTATGTTTCCTTCCAGACGCGCTACGCCCCGGACGAGATGCCAGGCCAGAAGGATCGGTTTATCGGCGGCGGGCTGGAGTATCCCTACGTTGAAGGTTTACGTCTCGACGAAGCCATGCATCCGCTTACGCTGCTCACCGTCGGGGTTTATGGCAAAGCGCTACCGCCGCAAAACGGGGCGCCCATTCGCCTGACCGTACCGTGGAAATACGGTTTCAAGGGCATCAAATCGATCGTCAGCATTAAGCTCACCCGTGAACGCCCCCCCACCACCTGGAACCTGGCAGCGCCTGACGAGTATGGTTTTTTTGCCAACGTTAACCCGCACGTTGACCATCCGCGCTGGTCGCAGGCAACGGAACGTTTTATCGGCTCCGGCGGCGCGCTGGATGTTAAACGCCAGCCAACGCTGCTGTTTAACGGCTATGCGGATGAGGTGGCATCCCTCTACCGTGGGCTGAATTTACGGGAGAACTTCTAAGTGCGTTTAACGGCAAAGCAGATAACCTGGCTGAAGGTACTCCTGCATTTAGCAGGATTGCTCCCCTTTATCTGGCTCTTCTGGGCAGCTAGCCAGGGACAGTTCAGTGCCGATCCGGCGAAAGATATTCAGCATTTTACGGGTCGGATGGCTCTGAAATTTTTGCTGGCGACCTTGCTCGTCTCACCGCTGGCGCGCTACGCTAAACAGCCATTATTGATACGCACCCGTCGGCTTTTAGGGCTATGGTGTTTTGCCTGGGCGACGCTGCATCTCACCAGTTATGCCCTGCTGGAACTGGGCATTAACAACCTGGCACTCCTTGGCAGCGAACTGGTGACGCGTCCCTATCTGACGCTGGGTATCGTAAGCTGGCTGGTTTTACTGGCGCTGACGCTGACATCCACGCAGTATGCGCAGCGAAAACTGGGTCGACGCTGGCAACTGCTGCACAACTTCGTCTATCTTGTCGCGATCCTCGCCCCGATTCATTACCTGTGGTCGGTGAAGATTTTATCCCCTCAGCCGGTCATCTACGCCCTGCTGGCCCTGGCCCTTTTAGCGTGGCGTTACAAGAAGTTCCGCCAGTGGTTGCGATAGTTCACGAAACTGTGCGTTTTCCCGCAGATTATTTATCAACCGCGAATCTTTTTCGGATAGCGGTTGATAATCTTCCCTGATAAGACCAGTATTTAGCTGCCAAATGCTACGAAATCGTTATAATGTGCGACTTCGGTTTTCCGGACAGGGGTTTTAGGCCTCTGAAAGGGTGACAATTGCGCTTTGAGGGTATATGTTGTTTTTTACCCGAAAATCGCAGGAGATAGCGGCACAATGCCTGACAAATTCCAAATTTTAGTATTGAACGGTCCGAACCTGAACATGCTCGGCACCCGTGAGCCAGAGAAGTACGGCACGCTGACATTGAGCGAAATTGTTAACCGTCTGAGTACGGAAGCAGCCCCGCTGAATGTGGATTTGGACCATTTTCAGTCAAACGCGGAGTACGCAATCATCGACCGTATTCATCAGGCTAAAGACACTGTGGACTATATCCTGATCAATCCGGCCGCGTTTACGCACACCAGTGTTGCTATACGCGACGCACTGCTCGCGGTGAGTATCCCGTTTATCGAGATCCACCTGAGTAACGTGCACGCCCGAGAGCCGTTCCGCCACCATTCCTACCTGTCAGATATCGCCGCTGGCGTGATTTGTGGGCTGGGTGCAGACGGCTATTCATACGCTTTACAGACAGCGGTAAAACGCTTGTCACAATCACACTAAACAAGAGTACGGAACCCACTCATGGATATTCGTAAGATTAAAAAACTGATCGAGCTGGTTGAAGAATCAGGCATCTCCGAACTGGAAATTTCTGAAGGCGAAGAGTCTGTACGCATCAGCCGTGCAGCTCCGGCCGCTAGCTTCCCGGTAATGCAGCAAGCTTACGCTGCGCCAGTGCAGCAGCCTGCGCTCTCCGCAGCCGTTGCACCAGTGGCAGCAGAAGCGGCACCTGCGGCTGCAACAGAAATCAGTGGTCACATCGTACGTTCCCCAATGGTTGGTACTTTCTACCGCACCCCGAGCCCGGACGCGAAGGCGTTCATCGAAGTGGGTCAGAAAGTCAACGTAGGCGATACCCTGTGCATCGTTGAAGCCATGAAAATGATGAACCAGATCGAAGCAGACAAATCAGGTACTGTGAAAGCGATCCTGGTCGAAAGTGGTCAGCCGGTAGAATTTGACGAGCCGCTGGTCGTCATCGAGTAACGAGGCGAACATGCTGGATAAAATTGTTATCGCCAACCGTGGCGAGATTGCACTGCGTATTCTTCGTGCCTGTAAAGAACTGGGCATCAAGACCGTGGCCGTGCACTCAAGCGCGGATCGCGATTTAAAACACGTATTGCTGGCGGATGAGACGGTCTGTATCGGTCCGGCTCCGTCCGTAAAAAGCTATCTGAACATCCCGGCGATCATCAGCGCCGCCGAAATCACTGGCGCGGTCGCGATTCACCCGGGTTATGGTTTCCTCTCTGAGAACGCCAACTTTGCTGAGCAGGTTGAACGCTCTGGCTTTATCTTCATTGGCCCGAAAGCCGACACCATTCGCCTGATGGGTGACAAAGTGTCTGCCATCACCGCGATGAAAAAAGCCGGCGTGCCAACCGTACCGGGCTCTGACGGCCCGCTGACCGACGATATGGATGCTAACCGCGCCCATGCTAAACGCATTGGCTATCCGGTGATCATCAAAGCGTCCGGCGGCGGCGGCGGTCGCGGTATGCGCGTTGTACGCAGCGATGCTGAACTGGCGCAGTCCATCTCCATGACCAAAGCGGAAGCGAAAGCGGCTTTCAGTAATGACATGGTGTACATGGAAAAATACCTGGAAAACCCACGCCACATCGAAATTCAGGTGCTGGCTGACGGTCAGGGCAACGCGATCTATCTGGCAGAACGTGACTGCTCCATGCAGCGTCGTCACCAGAAAGTGGTCGAAGAAGCGCCAGCGCCGGGCATTACGCCGGAACTGCGTCGCTACATCGGCGAGCGTTGCGCCAAAGCGTGTGTCGATATCGGCTATCGCGGGGCGGGTACCTTTGAGTTCCTGTTCGAAAACGGCGAGTTCTATTTCATCGAGATGAACACCCGTATTCAGGTTGAACACCCGGTTACCGAAATGATCACCGGCGTTGACCTGATCAAAGAACAGCTGCGTATCGCAGCCGGTCAGCCGCTGTCCATCAAACAGGAAGAAGTTGTGGTTAAAGGCCATGCGGTAGAGTGCCGTATCAACGCCGAAGACCCGAATACCTTCCTGCCAAGCCCGGGTAAAATCACGCGTTTCCACGCGCCGGGTGGCTTTGGTGTGCGCTGGGAGTCCCATATCTACGCCGGTTACACCGTACCGCCGTATTATGACTCAATGATCGGTAAGCTGATCTGCTACGGCGAAAACCGTGACGTGGCCATTGCCCGCATGAAGAACGCCCTTCAGGAGCTGATCATCGACGGGATCAAAACCAACGTTGATCTCCAGATGCGCATTATGAGCGACGAGCACTTCCAGAATGGTGGGACTAACATCCACTACCTGGAGAAAAAACTCGGTCTAAACGAGAAGTAAGAGACCAGTGTTGCTAAAAGGCCGGATTATCCGGCCTTTTTTATTTCTGGGGATCGCTAAGCCCCATCATGTACAATCCCCGCTTTCTTCATCCACAAGGGACAAAAAATGGACAAACGTTTTGTTCAGGCCCATAAAGAAGCGCGCTGGGCGCTGTGGCTGACCCTTCTCTATCTCGCCGCGTGGTTAGTAACTGCTTACTTACCTGATTCGGCGATTGGCATTACCGGCCTCCCGCACTGGTTTGAAATGGCCTGCCTGCTGCTGCCGCTGGTGTTTATCCTGCTGTGCTGGGCGATGGTGAAATTCATCTATCGCGATATATCACTGGAGGACGATGATGCAGCTTGAAGTCATTCTGCCCCTTATCGCTTACCTGTTCCTGGTGTTTGGCCTGTCGGTTTATGCGATGCGTAAACGTTCGACCGGCACCTTTCTGAACGAGTATTTCCTCGGGAGCCGCTCTATGGGTGGCGTCGTGCTGGCCATGACGCTGACCGCCACGTACATCAGCGCCAGTTCGTTTATTGGTGGCCCCGGCGCCGCTTATAAGTACGGGCTGGGTTGGGTACTGCTGGCAATGATCCAGCTGCCTGCCATCTGGCTCTCTCTGGGCATACTGGGTAAAAAGTTTGCCATTCTGGCCCGTCGCTACAATGCCGTAACGCTGAACGATATGCTGTTTGCCCGCTATCAGAGTCGCTTGCTGGTATGGCTGGCAAGCCTGAGTCTGCTGGTGGCGTTTATTGGCGCAATGACGGTGCAGTTTATCGGCGGCGCACGTCTGCTGGAGACGGCAGCCGGTATCCCCTATGAAACAGGTCTGGTCATTTTCGGTGTGAGTATCGCGCTGTATACCGCGTTTGGCGGGTTCCGCGCCAGCGTACTCAACGACACAATGCAGGGGATGGTGATGCTCATTGGCACCCTCGTTCTGCTGGTAGGTATCGTGCATGCCGCAGGAGGCCTGAGCCATGCGGTTGAAACCCTGGAAGCGATCGATCCGAAACTGGTCTCACCGCAGGGGGCGGATGACATCCTCTCTCCAACCTTTATGACCTCGTTCTGGGTACTGGTGTGCTTTGGCGTGATTGGCCTGCCCCATACTGCCGTGCGCTGCATCTCATATAAAGACAGCAAAGCGGTGCACCGCGGGATCATTATCGGGACAATTGTGGTGGCGATCCTGATGTTCGGTATGCATCTGGCGGGCGCGCTGGGACGCGCGGTGATCCCTGACCTTACCGTACCGGATCTGGTCATTCCGACCCTGATGGTGAAAGTGCTTCCGCCGTTTGCCGCCGGGATTTTCCTCGCCGCACCCATGGCGGCCATTATGTCGACCATCAACGCTCAGTTGCTGCAAAGTTCCGCTACGATCATTAAAGATCTCTATCTGAATTTGCGTCCTGAACAGGTCGAAAATGAGCGACGCCTCAAGCGCATGTCGGCGGTGATTACCCTGGTGCTGGGGGCGTTGCTGCTGCTGGCCGCGTGGCGTCCACCGGAGATGATCATCTGGTTGAACCTGCTCGCCTTTGGTGGGCTGGAGGCCGTTTTCCTGTGGCCGCTGGTGCTGGGGCTCTACTGGGAACGCGCGAATGCCGCGGGTGCATTAAGCGGCATGATTGTCGGGGGCGTCCTGTATGCCGTTCTCGCCACGTTTAAAATTCAGTATCTGGGCTTCCATCCGATCGTGCCTTCGTTACTGGTAAGTTTACTGGCGTTTGTGGTGGGAAACCGTTTTGGTCGACCGGTGCCACAAACTGCCCTGATTTCTACTGATAAATAAAGAGTTTTGCCATGCCGTGGATCCAATTAAAACTGAACACAACCGGCGCGAACGCCGAAGAACTGAGTGATGCGCTGATGGAGGCCGGTTCGGTCTCTATCACCTTCCAGGACACGCATGACACGCCGGTCTTTGAGCCGCTGCCAGGCGAAACGCGCCTGTGGGGTGATACGGACGTTATCGGCCTGTTCGATGCAGAAACCGACATGAAAGAGGTCGTGGCGATTCTGGAAAACCATCCGCTGCTGGGCGTGGGTTTCGCGCATAAAATTGAACAGCTGGAAGACAAAGACTGGGAACGCGAGTGGATGGACAACTTCCATCCGATGCAGTTTGGTCAGCGTCTGTGGATCTGCCCAAGCTGGCGTGAAGTTCCCGATAAAAACGCCGTCAACGTGATGCTGGATCCGGGTCTGGCGTTCGGCACCGGCACCCACCCGACAACCTCCCTGTGCCTGCAATGGCTGGATGGCCTGGATCTGGAAGGCAAAACCGTGATCGACTTCGGTTGCGGATCCGGGATCCTTGCTATCGCGGCGCTGAAACTGGGCGCGGCAAAAGCCATCGGGATCGACATCGATCCGCAGGCGATTCAGGCCAGCCGTGATAACGCCGAGCGTAATGGCGTTTCCGATCGCCTTGAACTGTATTTGCCCGATGCACAGCCAGAGGCGATGAAAGCCGATGTTGTGGTCGCGAATATCCTGGCTGGCCCGTTACGCGAGCTGGCGCCGTTAATCAGCGTGCTGCCGGTTGAAGGCGGTCTGCTGGGCCTGTCCGGTATCCTTGCCAGCCAGGCAGACAGCGTCTGTGAAGCCTACGCCGATCTCTTCGCGCTCGACCCGGTGGTCGAAAAAGAAGAGTGGTGTCGCATCACCGGCCGTAAAAAATAAGCGTTTGGCGTGGTCGTCTGACCACGCCTTTTCCCTTCGGTTTTTTCTCCCGCCTTCTTGCTTTCTTCGATAAAATAACCGCACAAATCATAATGTTAATTGTTGATTTGGATAATAAAATTCACAGGAAGAATATGATGAAACACATTTCAGGCAAGGCAGCGCTGCTGGCGCTGAGCATGATTTCGGCTACGGCTTACGCATCACACTGGAGCTATCAGGGAGAAGGCGCACCGGAACACTGGGGCGAACTGGACGAGGCGTACAAGACGTGTAAAAGCGGAATGTATCAGTCGCCGGTCAACATAGATAACACGGTCAAAGCCCACATCTCTCCGCTGGAAACGCACTATATCGACGGCCCGGTCATTCTGACAAACAACGGCCATACTATCCAGGCAAGTGAAAATGCCGATACACGCGACAGCATCACGCTTGATAAACAGCGCTGGACGTTACAGCAGTTCCATTTCCATGCGCCATCCGAAAACACGGTGCACGGTAAAAAATACGCAATGGAAATGCATCTGGTCCATAAAAACGCTGACGGCGAACTGACGGTCGTTGCCGTTATGTTCGATCAGGGCGCGGCAAACACTGAACTGGATAAACTCTGGGGCGTGATGCCTGGACAGGTTGACCAGAACGTCACGATTAAGCCAACCCTCGATATGAATAAATTACTGCCCACGGATAAAACCTACTGGCGTTTTAGCGGCTCTCTGACCACGCCACCATGTTCAGAAGGGGTGACATGGCTGGTGCTCAAGCACCCGCTGACCGTCTCTGCTGAACAGCTGCAAAAATTCACTCACACCATGCACCATGAAAACAGCCGCCCGGTTCAACCGCTTCATGGCCGTCTGGTTGTTGAATAAGTCGATTTTTTTACGCTGATATCCTGTGCTGAAATGCGACGCAGATCGCAAAGAAGCGCCATAATCTGCTGCTTATAGCAGCAGATTATCCCGGACAATTGATTCATTTATTCAGAAATGATGAGAAGTTACGGGAAATTGTAAGCGCCCACAAAATGTTCATTTATTCATAACACAATGATTTAAATAGCGAATAATCTTATCCAAAAAGAATGACTGGCGATTCCTTGATCTACAACAGAGGATTGTTCAAAGTTTGGCCTTTCATCTCGTGCAAAAAATGCGTAATATACGCCGCCTTGCAGTCACAGTATGGTCATTTCTTAACTCATGCGCATCGGACACCACCAGCTCAGAAATCGCCTGATCGCAGCCCCAATGGCAGGTATTACCGACCGGCCGTTCAGGACGCTGTGTTACGAGATGGGAGCAGGCCTGACCGTTTCCGAGATGATGTCGTCTAACCCGCAGGTTTGGGAAAGCGATAAGTCCCGCCTACGGATGGTGCACATTGATGAACCAGGTATCCGCACCGTGCAAATTGCCGGAAGCGTGCCTGAAGAGATGGCAGATGCCGCGCGTATTAACGTGGAAAGTGGCGCCCAGATTATTGATATCAATATGGGTTGCCCGGCCAAAAAGGTGAATCGCAAGCTTGCAGGTTCAGCCCTTCTGCAATACCCCGACCAGGTGAAGTCAATCCTGACGGCGGTTGTCAGCGCAGTGGACGTTCCTGTTACGTTGAAGATTCGCACGGGTTGGTCGCCGGAACACCGTAACTGCGTAGAGATTGCCCAACTGGCCGAAGACTGTGGCATTCAGGCCCTGACCATTCATGGACGCACTCGCGCCTGTTTGTTCAACGGTGAAGCTGAATACGACAGCATTCGGGCAGTTAAGCAGAAAGTTTCCATTCCGGTTATCGCGAATGGCGACATTACTGACCCGCTTAAAGCCAGAGCTGTGCTCGACTATACGGGAGCTGATGCTCTGATGATAGGACGTGCCGCTCAGGGAAGACCCTGGATCTTTCGGGAAATCCAGCATTATCTGGACACTGGGGAGCTGCTTGCCCCACTGCCTCTGGCAGAGGTTAAGCGCTTGCTTTGTTCGCATGTTCGAGAACTGCATGACCACTACGGCCAGGCAAAAGGGTACCGAATTGCGCGTAAACACGTCTCCTGGTATCTCCAGGAGCACGCTCCAAATGACCAGTTTCGGCGCACATTCAACGCCATTGAGGATGCCAGCGAACAGCTGGAGGCGTTGGAGGCATACTTCGAAAATCTTGCGTAATGAAATAAAGAGCTGACAGAACTATGTTCGAACAACGCGTAAATTCTGACGTACTGACCGTTTCTACCGTTAACTCTCAGGATCAGGTGACTCAAAAGCCCCTGCGTGACTCGGTTAAACAGGCACTGAAGAACTATTTTGCTCAACTGAACGGTCAGGATGTTAATGACCTGTATGAGCTGGTACTGGCTGAAGTTGAACAGCCACTGTTGGACATGGTGATGCAATACACCCGTGGTAATCAAACCCGCGCTGCCCTGATGATGGGCATCAACCGTGGTACCCTGCGTAAGAAACTGAAAAAATACGGCATGAACTAATTTCGATTAGCTAACTGCTTGTTTAAAAAGGCGCTCTTCGGCATGGGGAAGCGCCTTTTTTATCGTCCGGCCGGGCAACCGTCAACGCTTTGTAAACCTTCTCTTTCCCCACTTTTCAATGCCCGCTTTTCGTGTATATTTCCACCAACTTACAGGCTCTCTTTTCGCGGAATGACACATGATTCGTAAATACTGGTGGCTGGTCGTTTTTGCTGTCTCTGTTTTCATTTTCGATGCGCTGCTGATGCAGTGGATTGAACTGATGAGCACCGAAACCGATAAATGTCGCAATATGAATTCCGTGAACCCGCTTAAACTGGTCAACTGCTCAGAGCTGGACTAACCGCTTCCATCCTGTAAACCCCCTGTTATCACTCCATAAAAACAGGGATTTAAATCACTTTTCGTCATTTCCTGACGATGATAATGTCTGTGCCCTTTCCAACCGCTCTTGCTTAACGTCTCACAACGAGTGAACAGACCATGCTGGTTAGCCAATACAACCAAATCCTCGTAGTCATCTCCTTTGTTGTTGCCATTCTTGCCGCCTATACCGCGCTGAATATGGCTGCGCGCGTTGCCGGAAGCCAGGGCATCGCTGCACGCGTCTGGCTGGCAGGTGGCGGTGTTTCGATGGGGATTGGCGTGTGGGCGATGCATTTCATCGGTATGCTGGCGATGGATCTTTCCATGAGCATGAGTTACAACGCGGTCCTGACCGTGCTTTCGATGGTTATCGCCATCAGCTCGTCAATGTTTGCCCTGTGGCTCGTTAGCGGCGAGCAGCTACGTTTGCGCCGGCTGCTGCCTGGCGCCGTCGTGATGGGAACGGGCATTGTTGCCATGCACTTCACTGGTATGGCAGCCCTGGAGGTCACACCGGGTATTGTCTGGGATAAAAAGTGGGTGGCTATCTCCGTGGTCATTGCCCTTGCCGCTTCACTGGCCGCTCTTTGGCTGACGTTCCGTTTACGTCAGGAAGCCGCACGAATGGCGTTGATGCGGCTGGGGGCGGCGATCACCATGGGCATCGCTATCGCTGGCATGCATTACGCCGGCATGGAAGCAGCACAATTTCCAATGTCGACGATGGTCCACCATCATGGCATTAACGGGAGCTGGCTGGCGATACTGGTTAGCGTGGTCGCGCTCGCTATTCTGGGGATTACGCTGCTGGTGTCGATGTTCGATGCCCGCCTTCAGGCTCGTACCTCGCTGCTGGCCTCATCACTGGCAGAAGCTAATCGTGAACTCGCACAGCTGGCGTTACATGATACGCTGACGCGATTACCCAATCGTATTCTGCTTGAGGATCGCCTCGATCAGGCCATCAGCAAGGCCGATCGCGAAGGAAGCCCTTTCGCGCTGATGTTTATGGATCTCGACGGCTTTAAAACCGTCAACGATGCCTATGGTCATGATGTCGGTGACAAGCTTCTGGTTGCGGTGACTCAGCGTTTGCTGTTGCAGCTGAAAGGTCAGTATACGCTGGCGCGTATCGGTGGGGATGAATTCGTCCTGCTGGCCGAAACCGCCACTCCGGATGATGCTGCCTCACTGGCAAATTCACTGGTGCGCGTCATTGATAGCCCGTTCCATCTCGATCCTTACGAACTGATGGTCACCCTGAGCATTGGCATTGCGCTCTATCCACACGATGGCAAAACCGATCGTGAACTGATGTTTAACGCTGATGCTGCGATGTACCACACAAAACATATGGGTCGTAACGGCTATCACTTCTTCCAGCCGTCAATGAATACGCTGGCGCAGACGCATCTACAGCTGATGAATGATCTGTGGCAGGCCATCGACCGTAATGAGTTACGCCTGCTTTATCAACCTAAATTTCACGCCCCTGCCGGGCCAGTCCTCGGATTCGAAGCGCTGTTACGCTGGCAGCATCCCAAACAGGGGTTACTCCCACCCGATCTTTTTCTACCGCTGGCAGAGAAAACGGGGCTGATTATTCCGATTGGAAACTGGGTAATCGACGAGGCCTGCCGCCAGCTGCGTGAATGGCATCTTCAGGGCCACACGGACTGGTCAATGGCGGTGAATCTTTCTACATTGCAGTTCGAACAGCCGTCGCTGGTTAAAACAGTTCTCGATTGTCTGACGCGCCATAGCGTACCGCCCGGCATGTTGATCCTGGAGGTGACCGAAACCACGGCAATGAACAATCCGGACGAAAGCGTGCGTGTCCTGACAGCGCTGACGGATGCGGGAGTAAAAGCCTCGATAGACGATTTTGGCACCGGTTACTCAAGCCTTCTGTATCTTAAGCGACTCCCCGCCTGCGAGTTGAAAATCGATCGTGCTTTTGTGAAAGAGTTAAGTGGTGAGAGCGAAGATGCGACGATTGTCTCGGCGATTGTCGCCCTGGCAAAAACGCTGAATCTGAAGGTCGTGGCGGAAGGGGTCGAAACCGCAGCGCAGCAAACCTTTCTGACAGAACTGGGATGCAATACGCTACAGGGTTACCTGCTGGGCAAACCGATTACCGCGCAAGCTATTATGGAACAGTGCCAGCACGGGGAGATGTCGCTACCCCGGACGCGGTCATGAGGCTGTATCGTAAACCACTGGCGCCACTCGGGTGATATTTAGTGTCGCCAGAATATTATCCACCAGCGCCGGTGCTTGTTTGTACAGATTAAAATTGTTGCTATCCATTAACCAGTTTTTAATGACACCGCTAAAAAAGGCGTGGAAAACAATCAGCGCCAGTTCAATATTGGTTTGCGAAGAGATAACGTTACGAGCAATGCATCGCTTTAGCGTCTTGCGAAGATAATCATCGTTTAAACCGATCCGCTTTCGTATTTCACATTCTGAAATCACATCGTCATGAAATTCACACTTATGATACAAAATTTGTAAAAGCGCATATTGCCGCGGCTCGCTCGCAATATATTGTAGTGCGACAATAAATTGTTCACGAAGCATTAACAAAGGGTCGTCATTTTCGGAAAGTATTAACCTGTCACGAATCATCTCACGCATCGGCAATTGCTGATCCCATATTGCATTAAATATTTCCGCTTTACTCGAGAAATGCCAGTAAACCGCCCCGCGAGTGAGTTGAGCAGCATCGGCGATGTCGGTAAGCGTGGTGCTGGATACGCCACGCGTCGCGAATAGCCCGATAGCGGCTTCAATCAGCTGCTGGCGGGTCTTTTGAGCCTCTTCTTTTTTTTTGCGCGCCATAACCTGCTACTCATTACTCATAAAATTGATACGTTATCAAAGGATATTGCCGTGGTCGTGTAGTCAAAGTATTAACCAAAACCCGTGTTAATTTTGCACAAAAAAAGTCAATTCATTTAATTTATAATTCACGTGAATAAATCGAATACATAAAATTCATAAAATATATGAATAGCATTCACCGAAAACATTTCGTTGATTATCCTGACAGAAAAAGAATACCGAATGCACTGTGTCAGATTCCGATTTTTACTTTTAAAAGCTCCATCAGCACTTATAAATTAAAAAACATTAAACACCCTCATTATTATACGCGGCTACATTTCTATTTTTTGCCTCACACCCTTTCACCGATTCATGGCAAATATCGGCTCAAGGGTAGTTTAAGGAACAGTAATGACGAATCACTTCAGATGCTTACCCTTATCCGGTTTCATTGTCTGTGCCGCGCTGCTCACCGGGTGCGATGGGCAAGAAAACCCACAGCAGCATGCGCAAGCTCCTCAGGTCAGTGTTCATATTGTTAAAAGCGCGCCACTGGCCGTAACGACAGAATTGCCCGGCAGAACTGACGCGTATCGTGTTGCGGAGGTTCGTCCTCAGGTAAGTGGTATCATTCTGCACCGTAATTTTACCGAAGGCAGCGACGTTAAAGCGGGTGAATCCCTTTATCAAATCGATCCGGCCACCTATCAGGCAGCCTACGACAATGCGAAAGGTGAGCTGGTAAAAGCACAGGCGGCGGCGAATATCGCCCATCTGACGGTGAAACGTTACGTTCCGCTGGTTGGTACGCAATATGTGAGCAAGCAGGAGTACGATCAGGCGGTGGCAACTGCCCAGCAGGCGGATGCGAGCGTGGTTGCCGCGAAGGCTGGCGTTGAAAGCGCGCGGATCAACCTGGCCTATACGAAAGTCACATCCCCAATCAACGGGCGTATAGGTAAATCCAGCGTCACCGAAGGGGCGTTAGCCACTAATGGCCAGGCAACTGCACTGGCTACGGTTCAGCAACTCGATCCCATTTATGTCGATGTGACGCAATCCAGCAGCGATTTTATGCGCCTGAAGCAGCAGACGAGCCTGCAAAAGGGAGACACCAGCAGCGTCGAGTTGCTGATGGAAAATGGCCAGCCTTATCCGCTGAAAGGAACGCTCCAGTTCTCTGATGTCACGGTAGATGAAAGTACCGGCTCAATCACCCTTCGCGCCCTCTTCCCTAACCCACAGCATATGCTGTTACCGGGTATGTTTGTCCGTGCGCGCATCGATGAAGGTACGCAACCTGATGCCATACTGGTTCCCCAGCAGGGAGTAACCCGTACACCACGCGGAGATGCCACCGTGCTTGTGGTAAATGAGAAAAACCAGGTGGAATCACGCACTGTCGTTGCACCGCAGGCGATTGGCGATCGCTGGCTGATCACGGAAGGCCTCAAAAACGGCGACCGCGTCATTATCAGCGGCCTGCAAAAAGTTCGCCCTGGCGTCACCGTCGTGGCTATTCCTGATACCGCAGCGACTCCAGCCAGTTAAGGAATAACGACATGGCTAATTTCTTTATTCAACGGCCTGTTTTCGCCTGGGTACTCGCCATCATTCTGATGATTGCGGGCGGGCTGGCCATTTTAAAACTACCGGTCGCGCAATATCCGACCATTGCGCCGCCGGCGGTTGCGGTGACAGCAACCTACCCGGGCGCTGATGCCCAGACGGTACAGGACACCGTCACTCAGGTTATCGAACAGAACATGAACGGTATCGATAATTTGATGTACATGTCGTCCACCAGTGATTCCGCTGGTAACGTCACCATTACGCTGACGTTCGAGTCGGGTACGGATCCTGATATTGCGCAGGTGCAGGTTCAGAACAAACTCCAGCTCGCCATGCCGCTGCTGCCACAAGAAGTGCAGCAGCAGGGGATCGGCGTGGAGAAATCCAGCAGCAGCTTCCTGCTGGTTGCAGGCTTTGTGTCGGACAATAAAAACCTCACGCAGGATGATATCTCCGACTATGTCGCTTCTAATGTAAAAGATGCGATCAGCCGTACTTCCGGCGTCGGTGACGTGCAGCTGTTCGGTGCCCAGTATGCAATGCGCATCTGGCTGGACAGCAACGCGATGAACAAATATCAGCTCACGCCGCTGGATATCATTAACCAGCTAAAAACGCAGAACGACCAGATTGCTGCGGGCCAGTTGGGCGGAACACCGTCCGTACCTGGGCAGCAACTGAACGCCTCAATTATTGCTCAAACGCGTCTGAAATCGCCGGAGGAGTTTGGTCGTGTGACGCTGAAGGTGAACCAGGACGGTTCAATGGTCCACCTGAAAGATGTGGCCCGCATTGAGCTGGGTGGCGAAAACTACAACATGGTCACCAAAATCAATGGCCAGGCAGCAACGGGGCTGGGGATCAAGCTGGCGACTGGCGCAAACGCGCTGGATACCGCTGCCGCCATCAAGAGTAAACTGGCGCAGTTGCAGCCCTTCTTCCCTCAGGGCCTGAAAGTCGTGTATCCGTACGACACCACACCTTTCGTGAAGATCTCAATCCATGAAGTGGTGAAGACACTGTTTGAAGCGATTGTTCTCGTGTTCCTGGTGATGTACTTGTTCCTGCAAAACCTGCGGGCAACGCTTATTCCGACGATCGCCGTGCCCGTGGTGTTACTGGGCACCTTTGCGGTACTGGCTGCGTTCGGGTTCTCCATTAACACCCTGACGATGTTCGGGATGGTATTGGCGATAGGTCTGCTCGTCGATGACGCCATCGTGGTGGTCGAGAACGTAGAACGCGTCATGGTTGAGGACAAGCTGCCGCCAAAAGAGGCGACGCAGAAGTCGATGGAGCAAATCCAGGGCGCCCTGGTGGGCATTGCCATGGTGCTTTCGGCGGTATTTATCCCGATGGCATTCTTTGGTGGTTCAACCGGGGCTATCTATCGCCAGTTCTCGCTGACCATTGTCTCCGCGATGGCCTTGTCGGTACTGGTGGCGTTGATATTAACGCCTGCTCTTTGTGCAACGCTGCTCAAACCGGTTGCCAGCGAACATCATGAAAAGAAAGGTGGTTTCTTCGGCTGGTTTAACGCGCTCTTTGATAAAAGTGTGGAGCATTACAGCAACAGCGTGAGCGGCATTTTACGTAAGACCGGCCGCTATCTGCTGGTTTACGTCATCATCGTCGGCGGCATGGCAGTTCTGTTCCTGCGCCTGCCTTCCTCCTTCCTGCCGGAAGAGGATCAGGGGGTGTTTATGACGATGGTTCAGTTGCCGGCAGGGGCGACGCAGATGCGTACCCAGCAGGTACTCGATCAGGTTCAGGATTATTACCTGACGAAAGAGAAAGCGAACGTTGAATCGGTCTTTACCGTAAACGGTTTTAGCTTTAGCGGACAGGGGCAGAACTCCGGTATCGCTTTCGTCAGCCTGAAGCCATGGGAAGAACGTCCGGGCAAGGAAAACGGCGTTGAGGCGATTGTCAGCCGCGCGACGAAAGCGTTCAGCCAGATCAAAGACGGTCTTGTATTTCCGTTTAACCTGCCTGCCATTATTGAACTGGGTACCGCAACAGGCTTTGACTTTGAATTGATTGACCAGGCAAACCTGGGGCATACGCAGTTAACCCAGGCGCGTAACCAGCTGCTGGGCATGGTGAGAGAACATCCTGACTTACTGGTTCGCGTGCGTCCTAATGGACTGGAAGATACGCCACAGTTCAAGCTGGACGTCGATCAGGAGAAGGCACAGGCGCTGGGTGTGAGCGTGTCTGACGTCAATCAGACGATTTCAACAGCGCTGGGTGGCACCTATGTGAACGACTTTATCGATCACGGACGGGTGAAAAAAGTTTATGTCCAGGCTGATGCTCGCTTCCGTATGCTACCCGGAGACATTAACGGCCTGTATGTGCGTAGCGCTAACGGCGAAATGGTGCCTTTCTCTGCCTTTAGCAGCTCTCACTGGGTGTACGGTTCACCGCGTCTGGAACGTTACAATGGGATGCCATCAATGGAGATCCTCGGTGAGTCTGCCCCTGGCAAAAGTACCGGTGAGGCAATGGCGTTGATGGAAAGCCTTGCGTCAAAACTGCCTTCCGGCATCGGCTACGACTGGACGGGGATGTCTTATCAGGAACGACTTTCCGGGAATCAGGCTCCGGCGCTGTACGCCATTTCACTGATTGTGGTGTTCCTGTGTCTGGCGGCCCTCTATGAAAGTTGGTCAATTCCCTTCTCGGTCATGCTGGTTGTGCCGCTGGGGGTGATCGGCGCGCTTCTGGCTGCATCAATGCGAGGGCTGAACAATGACGTTTACTTCCAGGTTGGTCTGCTTACGACAATTGGTTTATCAGCCAAGAACGCCATACTGATCGTTGAGTTCGCCAAGGATCTCATGGATAAAGAAGGCAAAGGGATTATCGAAGCCACGCTTGAAGCCTCGCGTATGCGTCTGCGTCCTATCCTGATGACTTCCCTGGCATTCATCCTTGGTGTTATGCCTCTGGTCATCAGCAGCGGTGCAGGTAGTGGGGCACAAAATGCGGTCGGGACGGGCGTGATGGGCGGGATGCTGTCAGCCACCCTGTTGGCCATTTTCTTTGTTCCTGTTTTCTTTGTGGTTGTCCGGAGACGGTTTACAAAGCACAAGGATTAATGAAAATCATAAAGGCACCTCTGGTGCCTTTTTTATTTCCTGAAAACAATGTAAAAACACATCCCCTCTTCACATTTCCTCCATTAATAATCAGTGCCCGCGCTTTTTTCTTCATAATTTTTACAATCCACACAAATTGAGATTATTCCCCGTGCTGCATGGTATTAGTGCGGTGGTAAAATAATCATCAGTTCGTTAATTGCTGTATCGGCTCTTTAGCGAATAAGCGATCATATTGAGGTAACATCATGAAAAGATTCCTTTCCGTTGCACTTCTCGCTGCGCTGCTTGCTGGTTGCGCGCACGACTCTCCATGTGTACCGGTATACGACGATCAGGGGCGACTGGTTCACACCAATACCTGTATGAAGGGCACTACCCAGGATAACTGGGAAACAGCAGGTGCGATTGCTGGTGGCGCCGCGGCAATCGCTGGCCTGACACTCGGTATTGTCGCCCTGACTAAATAAGGCTTCTAAAAGCGCGGCCATCGCCGCGCTTTTATTTTTCCCTGATATAAGGAACGTATATTCCTCATCACGAATAGCATCAGATATTAATTAAATTCAATACGCTACCTTACTCCCCGCTATACCCCATACCTGTACATAACATTTAATTGATTTAACGCTGCTGCGAGCCAGCATAATGCATTCCACAACTTCAGTTTCAGTAGGGTAAAACGCTTTAATACGTCCGTGAGGTATTAATGGCGACAGCAGGAATATCGAATGAGGGAATTGGTTTGGCTGGAGCGATAACGCAAAAAGGCCATCCTTTCGGATGGCCTTTCTACTTGTTTGATGTCTGGCAGTTCCCTACTCTCACATGGGGAGACCCCACACTACCATCGGCGCTACGGCGTTTCACTTCTGAGTTCGGCATGGGGTCAGGTGGGACCACCGCGCTAAAGCCGCCAGACAAATTCTTTTACTTCTTGCCGAACTTTAACCTAAGTATAAAGTGGTGCTGATACCCAGAGTCGAACTGGGGACCTCACCCTTACCAAGGGTGCGCTCTACCAACTGAGCCATATCAGCACGCTAAATTTGATGCCTGGCAGTTCCCTACTCTCACATGGGGAGGCCCCACACTACCATCGGCGCTACGGCGTTTCACTTCTGAGTTCGGCATGGGGTCAGGTGGGACCACCGCGCTAAAGCCGCCAGGCAAATTCTGTTAATCTGTATCAGGCTGAAAATTTCGTCTCTTCGCCAAAACACCTTCGGCGTTGTAAGGTTAAGCCTCACGGTTCATTAGTATCGGTTAGCTCAACGCATCGCTGCGCTTACACACCCGACCTATCAACGTCGTCGTCTTCAACGTTCCTTCAGGAGACTTAAAGTCTCAGGGAGAACTCATCTCGGGGCAAGTTTCGTGCTTAGATGCTTTCAGCACTTATCTCTTCCGCATTTAGCTACCGGGCAGTGCCATTGGCATGACAACCCGAACACCAGTGATGCGTCCACTCCGGTCCTCTCGTACTAGGAGCAGCCCCCCTCAATTCTCCAGCGCCCACGGCAGATAGGGACCGAACTGTCTCACGACGTTCTAAACCCAGCTCGCGTACCACTTTAAATGGCGAACAGCCATACCCTTGGGACCTACTTCAGCCCCAGGATGTGATGAGCCGACATCGAGGTGCCAAACACCGCCGTCGATATGAACTCTTGGGCGGTATCAGCCTGTTATCCCCGGAGTACCTTTTATCCGTTGAGCGATGGCCCTTCCATTCAGAACCACCGGATCACTATGACCTGCTTTCGCACCTGCTCGCGCCGTCACGCTCGCAGTCAAGCTGGCTTATGCCATTGCACTAACCTCCTGATGTCCGACCAGGATTAGCCAACCTTCGTGCTCCTCCGTTACTCTTTGGGAGGAGACCGCCCCAGTCAAACTACCCACCAGACACTGTCCGCAACCCGGATTACGGGTCTACGTTAGAACACCAGCCATTAAAGGGTGGTATTTCAAGGTTGGCTCCACGCAGACTGGCGTCCACGCTTCAAAGCCTCCCACCTATCCTACACATCAAGGACCAGTGTTCAGTGTCAAGCTATAGTAAAGGTTCACGGGGTCTTTCCGTCTTGCCGCGGGTACACTGCATCTTCACAGCGAGTTCAATTTCACTGAGTCTCGGGTGGAGACAGCCTGGCCATCATTACGCCATTCGTGCAGGTCGGAACTTACCCGACAAGGAATTTCGCTACCTTAGGACCGTTATAGTTACGGCCGCCGTTTACCGGGGCTTCGATCAAGAGCTTCGCGTTGCCGCTAACCCCATCAATTAACCTTCCGGCACCGGGCAGGCGTCACACCGTATACGTCCACTTTCGTGTTTGCACAGTGCTGTGTTTTTAATAAACAGTTGCAGCCAGCTGGTATCTTCGACTGATTTCAGCTCCACCCGCAGGGGCTTCACCTACACATCAGCGTGCCTTCTCCCGAAGTTACGGCACCATTTTGCCTAGTTCCTTCACCCGAGTTCTCTCAAGCGCCTTGGTATTCTCTACCTGACCACCTGTGTCGGTTTGGGGTACGATTTCGTGTTACCTGATGCTTAGAGGCTTTTCCTGGAAGCAGGGCATTTATCACTTCAGCACCGTAGTGCCTCGTCATCACACCTCAGCGTTAATAAGGTACCGGATTTACCTGGAACCTCCGCCTACATGCTTAAACCGGGACAACCGTCGCCCGGCTGACATAGCCTTCTCCGTCCCCCCTTCGCAGTAACACCAAGTACAGGAATATTAACCTGTTTCCCATCGACTACGCCTTTCGGCCTCGCCTTAGGGGTCGACTCACCCTGCCCCGATTAACGTTGGACAGGAACCCTTGGTCTTCCGGCGAGCGGGCTTTTCACCCGCTTTATCGTTACTTATGTCAGCATTCGCACTTCTGATACCTCCAGCATGCCTCACAGCACACCTTCAACGGCTTACAGAACGCTCCCCTACCCAACAACACATAGTGTCGCTGCCGCAGCTTCGGTGCATGGTTTAGCCCCGTTACATCTTCCGCGCAGGCCGACTCGACCAGTGAGCTATTACGCTTTCTTTAAATGATGGCTGCTTCTAAGCCAACATCCTGGCTGTCTGTGCCTTCCCACATCGTTTCCCACTTAACCATGACTTTGGGACCTTAGCTGGCGGTCTGGGTTGTTTCCCTCTTCACGACGGACGTTAGCACCCGCCGTGTGTCTCCCGTGATAACATTCTTCGGTATTCGTAGTTTGCATCGGGTTGGTAAGCCGGGATGGCCCCCTAGCCGAAACAGTGCTCTACCCCCGAAGATGAGTTCACGAGGCGCTACCTAAATAGCTTTCGGGGAGAACCAGCTATCTCCCGGTTTGATTGGCCTTTCACCCCCAGCCACAGGTCATCCGCTAATTTTTCAACATTAGTCGGTTCGGTCCTCCAGTTAGTGTTACCCAACCTTCAACCTGCCCATGGCTAGATCACCGGGTTTCGGGTCTATACCCTGCAACTTAACGCCCAGTTAAGACTCGGTTTCCCTTCGGCTCCCCTATACGGTTAACCTTGCTACAGAATATAAGTCGCTGACCCATTATACAAAAGGTACGCAGTCACCCCATAAAGAGGCTCCCACTGCTTGTACGTACACGGTTTCAGGTTCTTTTTCACTCCCCTCGCCGGGGTTCTTTTCGCCTTTCCCTCACGGTACTGGTTCACTATCGGTCAGTCAGGAGTATTTAGCCTTGGAGGATGGTCCCCCCATATTCAGACAGGATACCACGTGTCCCGCCCTACTCTTCGAGTTCACAGCAAGTGTGCTTTCGTGTACGGGACTATCACCCTGTACCGTCGGACTTTCCAGACCGTTCCACTAACACACAAGCTGATTCAGACTCCGGGCTGCTCCCCGTTCGCTCGCCGCTACTGGGGGAATCTCGGTTGATTTCTTTTCCTCGGGGTACTTAGATGTTTCAGTTCCCCCGGTTCGCCTCGTTAACCTATGTATTCAGTTAACGATAGTGCAACGGATTGCACTGGGTTTCCCCATTCGGACATCGCCGGGTCAAAGGTTCATATCACCTCGCCGGCGCTTTTCGCAGATTAGCACGTCCTTCATCGCCTCTGACTGCCAGGGCATCCACCGTGTACGCTTAGTCGCTTAACCTCACAACCCGAAGATGTTTCTTTCGATTCATCATCGACTTGCGAAAATTTGAGAGACTCGAACACACATGAGCTGTGTGTCGTTTCAATTTTCAGCTTGATCCAGATTTTTAAAGAGCAAATATCTCAAACATGACTCGCAAGTCAGTTTTGAGATATGACGGCAGGTGACTTTCACTCACGAACCAGCAAGTGGCGTCCCCTAGGGGATTCGAACCCCTGTTACCGCCGTGAAAGGGCGGTGTCCTGGGCCTCTAGACGAAGGGGACGTACAGTCTCAATCGCAAGACGCCTTGCTATTTACTTTTCATCAGACAATCTGTGTGAGCACTGCAAAGGCAGGTTCTTTAAGGTAAGGAGGTGATCCAACCGCAGGTTCCCCTACGGTTACCTTGTTACGACTTCACCCCAGTCATGAATCACAAAGTGGTAAGCGCCCTCCCGAAGGTTAAGCTACCTACTTCTTTTGCAACCCACTCCCATGGTGTGACGGGCGGTGTGTACAAGGCCCGGGAACGTATTCACCGTGGCATTCTGATCCACGATTACTAGCGATTCCGACTTCATGGAGTCGAGTTGCAGACTCCAATCCGGACTACGACGCACTTTATGAGGTCCGCTTGCTCTCGCGAGGTCGCTTCTCTTTGTATGCGCCATTGTAGCACGTGTGTAGCCCTACTCGTAAGGGCCATGATGACTTGACGTCATCCCCACCTTCCTCCAGTTTATCACTGGCAGTCTCCTTTGAGTTCCCGGCCTAACCGCTGGCAACAAAGGATAAGGGTTGCGCTCGTTGCGGGACTTAACCCAACATTTCACAACACGAGCTGACGACAGCCATGCAGCACCTGTCTCAGAGTTCCCGAAGGCACCAATCCATCTCTGGAAAGTTCTCTGGATGTCAAGAGTAGGTAAGGTTCTTCGCGTTGCATCGAATTAAACCACATGCTCCACCGCTTGTGCGGGCCCCCGTCAATTCATTTGAGTTTTAACCTTGCGGCCGTACTCCCCAGGCGGTCGACTTAACGCGTTAGCTCCGGAAGCCACGCCTCAAGGGCACAACCTCCAAGTCGACATCGTTTACGGCGTGGACTACCAGGGTATCTAATCCTGTTTGCTCCCCACGCTTTCGCACCTGAGCGTCAGTCTTTGTCCAGGGGGCCGCCTTCGCCACCGGTATTCCTCCAGATCTCTACGCATTTCACCGCTACACCTGGAATTCTACCCCCCTCTACAAGACTCTAGCCTGCCAGTTTCGAATGCAGTTCCCAGGTTGAGCCCGGGGATTTCACATCCGACTTGACAGACCGCCTGCGTGCGCTTTACGCCCAGTAATTCCGATTAACGCTTGCACCCTCCGTATTACCGCGGCTGCTGGCACGGAGTTAGCCGGTGCTTCTTCTGCGGGTAACGTCAATCAACAAGGTTATTAACCTTATCGCCTTCCTCCCCGCTGAAAGTACTTTACAACCCGAAGGCCTTCTTCATACACGCGGCATGGCTGCATCAGGCTTGCGCCCATTGTGCAATATTCCCCACTGCTGCCTCCCGTAGGAGTCTGGACCGTGTCTCAGTTCCAGTGTGGCTGGTCATCCTCTCAGACCAGCTAGGGATCGTCGCCTAGGTGAGCCGTTACCCCACCTACTAGCTAATCCCATCTGGGCACATCCGATGGCAAGAGGCCCGAAGGTCCCCCTCTTTGGTCTTGCGACATTATGCGGTATTAGCTACCGTTTCCAGTAGTTATCCCCCTCCATCAGGCAGTTTCCCAGACATTACTCACCCGTCCGCCACTCGTCAGCGAAGCAGCAAGCTGCTTCCTGTTACCGTTCGACTTGCATGTGTTAGGCCTGCCGCCAGCGTTCAATCTGAGCCATGATCAAACTCTTCAATTTAAAAGTTTGATGCTCAATGAATTAAACTTCGTAATGAATTACGTGTTCACTCGTTGAGACTTGGTATTCATTTAGTGTCCGAGGACATTAAGAATCCATGTCACTTTGAGTGCCCACACAGATTGTCTGATAAATTGTTAAAGAGCAGTTGCGACGCGCTTCAGCGCGCTGTCGCGAGGTGGCGTATATTACGCTTTCCTCTTTCAGAGTCAACCCGTTATTTCAGGATTTTTTCTCTTCAACCGACCGGGTTGTCTGTGAAGTGATTCACATCCGCCGTGTCGATGGAGGCGCATTATAGGGATCCCAGTTTTTAGCACAAGTATTTTTTAGATCTTTTTTTCCAACTGATGATTTTCCGTTCTTTTCGCTGAAAACCCACCCGATCCGCTTAAAAATTGACGCATTTTGCCTTGCCTCGATCCAGGAATACGATCAAAGTCTTCTTTAATAGCGCTCATCTGTATCGAGGTAGATATGTTTGCAGTATTACGTCCTTATAAAGATCTGTTCCCCCAAAAAGGCGATCGCGTGATGATCGATGCCAGCAGCGTGGTCATTGGTGATGTTCGCATGGCCGATGATGTCAGCATCTGGCCACTCGTCGCGATCCGGGGCGATGTTAACTACGTTGCAATCGGTGCACGCACCAATATTCAGGACGGCAGCGTGCTGCATGTGACTCATAAGTCATCTTATAACCCTGAGGGCAATCCGCTCATCATTGGGGAAGATGTCACCGTCGGTCATAAAGTGATGCTCCACGGTTGCACAATCGGTAACAGGGTTCTCGTTGGGATGGGATCGATTTTGCTGGATGGCGTCATAGTAGAAGATGACGTAATGATTGGCGCAGGAAGCCTTGTTCCGCAAAACAAACGTCTGGAAAGTGGCTATCTCTATTTAGGCAGTCCGGTTAAACAGATCCGCCCCCTAAAAGAGGCGGAGATCGAAGGATTGAAATACTCAGCGAACAATTACGTTAGATGGAAGAATGACTATCTGGATCAGGATAACCAGACCCAACCCTGATCGTCTTCCTGCTGATCGCGGATCAAATCGCTGGCTTCCTCTTCCAGATCCCAGCGATTTTCGCAAAAGACCGCTAACGGATCTGAACCACCAAAGCGCTGATGCAACGTCTCCCCTTTAATCGCACAGGTGAGCTGCATTCCATGCACCAGCACCGGGAAACAAACCGCTTGCTTATTTTCATCCCAGATTTCTCTGTCGGGAAAATGAATCGCCTGATTCATGCCATCAGTTCCTGTTTCAGCTTTTCGATCACTGGTTCTACAGCAGGTAACACGCCATGCCAGAGTAGCACCGCATGAGCCGCCTGCCCCACCAGCATGCCCAGACCATCAGCCACGTGTTTTGCCCCCTGTTGTTCACACCAGGTCAGAAATGGCGTTTTCCCTTTTTGATAAAACATGTCATAGGCGTAGATGTGGGAATGAACCAGGGATGCAGGAATCGCCGGGATCTCTCCATTAATACCGCTTGAGGTGGCATTAATTACAAGATCAAATTCGTGACCCGCGAGATCGTCAAGTGCTACCGCAGTTACGCTGCCTGTGTGTGCGAACAACGCCGCCAGCTCTTCTGCTCTGGAGAAGGTACGGTTGGTGATTGTCACCGCACAATCCAGCGAAAGAAGAGGAAGCAATACGCCGCGCGACGCGCCACCCGCGCCGATCAGCAGGATCCGAAAGCCTGGTTTAATAAACGACAGTCGTTCCAGATCGCTGAGTAAACCTATGCCATCGGTGTTATCGCCCAGAAGGCGACCATCTTCGAGCCGCTTAAGGGTATTGACGGCACCAGCGAGCGAGGCACGCTCGGTCAGCTCATCCGCGCGCCCGAAAGCCTCTTCTTTAAAAGGCACCGTGACGTTCGCACCTTTACCACCCGCATCAAAAAAGCTATTCAGCGTCGGTATAAATGCATCAACAGGCGCAAGAACCCGACCATACGGGTGATCTATCTGCAATTGCTCTGCAAACAGCTGATGGATCAGAGGCGACTTGCTGTGCGCGATCGGGTTACCAAAAACAGCATAGGTTTCCATAACATTATCCCTGGCGAAAACGTTCGCCGGTCAAGGCATCGCGAATTTCTGACGGGTTAAGACGCCCCCCGGTTTCACCCACGGCTACAGGGAAATCATTCCCGAACTGCGCCAGAACTTCTTCTGTTGTCCGACAAGGGGGAAGCCCGGTCAGGTTGGCGCTGGTTGAAACCAGGGGTTTACCAAATGCCTGGCATAACTCCACCACCAAGGGATGGTCGGTAACGCGTACCGCGAGTGAATCGAAACGCCCGGTTAGCCAGCGCGGCGTTGTCGGTTGTGCAGGGAAAACAAACGTCACGGGACCAGGCCACGCAGAGAAAATGGTTTCCCGCTGTGCAGGTGTCAGCATGGAATCATCAATATAAGGCTTAAGCTGCTCGTAGTTCGCAGCGATCAAAATCAATCCTTTTTCGACAGGCCGCTGTTTTAGCGCCAGCAGACGGTTAACGGCGACTTCGCTGTCAGGATCGCACCCGACCCCGAAAACGGCTTCTGTTGGATAGGCGATGACTTCTTCTTTTTTCAGGATTTCCACCGCCTGCGCGATGGAGCCTGATGGCAGGTTATTATTCACTGATTTGATCCGCCGAAACCGGCTTTCCACATTGTTTACTGGCGCAAAAGCGTTTCAAGCCTTGCGCGGTTTTCTTTTCTATAAGTAACGGATAATCGCAATGAGGGCAGACGCCCGCTACTGGTTTGAAATTGATAACGAACTGGCATTCAGGATAGCGATCGCACGAATGGAAGGTCTTGCCATAACGAGAGCGGCGCTGCACCAATTGACCACGCTGGCACTGAGGGCAGGCAATTGCCGTTTCATCTGGTTTATCAATTTGTTCCGTATGTTCACATTCCGGATAGCGGCTGCATCCGATAAACATCCCGAACCGCCCCTGCCGCAGCGCCAGTTCGCCGCCACAGAGTGGACAAAGCTGTCCCTCCAGAATTTTGACGATATGTCCGTCCGCCTGGCTTTTCAGGGGACGGACATAATCACATTCCGGATAGCGTGAACAACCGAGAAACGGACCGTGTTTCCCGGACCGAATAACAAGTTCAGCCCCACACTGTGGGCAGGGCTCGTTTTTATGCACCGTGAAGAGTGCTGATTTGGCCATAACAACTCTTGTTGCTGCACATAGAATTAATGCAGCATACCTTCATTCACTTCAAAGAGTAATTCTTCCATTTGCTGATAGGCATTTTCACAGCCTGGGATGTTGAACAGAACCATCAGGATCACCCATTTGAGATCTTCCAGTTCAAACTCAGCAGTATCCAGCGCCATGACGCGCTCTATCACCATCTCTCTCGTTTCGAGGTTTAGCACCTGAATCTGCTCGAGGAATAAAATGAATCCCCGGCAGCTGGCATCCAGCCTTTCACACTCTTCAGCTGTATAGATGCGCACAGACAATGGGTCAGAAGCAAGCTGCATCGGTTCGGCGAGGCCGTCCTGATAATCAGCCAACTTATCCAGCCACATCAACGCATTATAAATATCTTCCCGCTCAAAACCTGCGTCGGTCAGATCCCGTGTTAATTTGTCCTGATCCACCTGCATTTCTGCTTCGTTGTGGATGTAAGTCTCAAACAAATACATCAGTACGTCGAACATGGCATGCCCTCCTTAATCGGACATAGCCGCCGGGTACAGCTGCGATCCACCCTGCTAACTCCAGTTCGAGTAGCTGTGCTACCGTTACTGGCACAGGTTGGCCGGCACGTTCAGCGACAACGTCAACAGGTGTTACCTCATCTCCTACGTTAGCCAGGAGCTTGGGAAATGGCAATGCTACTGCCTCCTGATCCGATGAAATATGTCGCTTTTGGAGATCATCCTGCAACCAATGCAATCCATACTGCAAATTTTCCAGGATATCCTCTTTACAGGTCACCAGCGTCGCCCCCTGTTTTATCAGCCAGTGAGGGCCTTCGCAGCCAGGGTTCCCCAACGGGCCGGGTAGCGCAAAAACTTCACGCCCCTGCTCCAGTGCGCACCTTGCGGTAACCAGCGATCCACTCCGAATCGCAGCTTCGACCACCAGCACGCCCTGGCTTAACCCACTGATGATCCGGTTACGCCGTGGAAAGTTACCCGGTCTGGGCGATGTCGAAAGTGAAAACTCAGATACTATCGCCCCCTCTGAAGCGATAAGTTGCTCAGCCAGAATGTGATGACGACGCGGATAGAGACTAAAAAGACCATTGCCAAGCACGGCGACACTTCGCCCTTTTGCTGACAACGCCGCATGATGTGCCACACCATCGATGCCGCAAGCCAGGCCACTGGTGATCGTAAAGCCACATTGGGATAGCTGTTCACTCAGCATTTTCCCCCACCGCTCGCCATACCACGAGGGCGCACGGCTGCCCACAACCGCAAGCTGCATGCTATTAAGCACGTCAACGCGGCCTCGCACAAATAGCGCCCCGGGAAAATCAGGTATAGAACGTAACAATGGCGGAAAGCGAGGATCATCCGCTGTGAGAAGGTGGTTGTCGGTGTGTTCCAGCCATTCCAGACTACGTTCAAGCTCACTCTCACTGAACGAAAAAAACTTTACGGCATGTTTGGGCAAAAGCCCTGACGCGTTGACAGCTTCAGCATCGACGGTTGCCTGGCGAAGCAGCCTCTGCGCAATCTCCAGCATCGCGTCACCGTATAACGACCCGATGTTTATAAGCCGTAACCATATCTCTGTGGACGTCATCCTTTTCCCTGCCATAAGCAGCCTCAGCAATCTTTGCGATTGGTCACTGATGCTGTCAATCGACCGGGGATTTGTCTAGAATAGAAGTAATATTCTTATCAACTCCTGAACACGACTCTGGAAATTTATGGCAGTTTTGCAAGTGTTACATATTCCTGACGAGCGCCTTCGCATCGTCGCGGAACCGGTTAAAGAAGTGAATGCAGAAATTCAGCGTATCGTCGATGATATGTTCGATACCATGTACGCTGAAGAAGGCATTGGCCTTGCCGCGACCCAGGTAGACATTCACAAACGTATTATTGTGATCGACGTTTCTGAAAATCGTGATGAGCGCCTGGTGCTGATCAACCCTGAGATGCTGGAAAAAAGCGGCGAAACAGGTATTGAGGAAGGCTGTCTGTCTATCCCTGAACAGCGCGCTTTGGTGCCACGTGCCGAAAAAGTTAAAATCCGCGCACTGGATCGTGACGGCAATCCGTTTGAGCTGGAAGCCGACGATCTGCTGGCGATTTGCATTCAGCATGAGATGGATCACCTGGTCGGTAAGCTGTTTATCGATTACCTCTCACCGCTGAAGCAACAGCGTATTCGTCAGAAAGTTGAGAAACTGGATCGTTTACGTTCTCGCGCTTAACGCCCCCCGGATACAAGGAATAACGTGTCTACATCACTACGTATAATCTTCGCGGGTACCCCTGATTTTGCAGCGCGTCATCTCGACGCGCTGCTATCGTCTGGTCATCAGATTGTTGGCGTATTTACTCAGCCTGATCGTCCGGCTGGCCGCGGTAAAAAATTGATGCCTGGCCCGGTTAAAGTGCTGGCAGAAACGCATGGTTTGCCGATTTTCCAACCTGCATCATTACGACCTCAGGAAAACCAGCAGTTAGTGGCAGACCTGAACGCTGACGTGATGGTAGTTGTGGCTTACGGCCTCATTCTGCCGAAAGCGGTACTCGATATGCCCCGCCTGGGCTGTGTTAACGTTCATGGTTCCTTGCTCCCACGCTGGCGTGGTGCAGCCCCTATTCAGCGCGCTCTGTGGGCAGGCGATGCTGAAACTGGCGTGACAATCATGAAGATGGACGTAGGTTTAGACACGGGCGACATGCTGTATAAACTGGCGTGTCCCATTACCGCAGAAGATACCAGCGCCACGCTGTATGACAAGCTGGCGGATCTCGGTCCGCAGGGGCTGATTGAGACGCTGCAACAGCTTGCTGACAATACAGCGACACCTGAAGTGCAGGATGAGGCACAGGTGACCTATGCTGAAAAACTGAGTAAAGAAGAAGCCCGGATCGACTGGTCCCTGTCAGCAGCTCAACTCGAACGCTGTATCCGCGCCTTTAATCCATGGCCGATGAGCTGGTTGATGATTGATGAGCAGCCAGTGAAAGTCTGGAAAGCTTCAGTTATTAACGGCAATACTTCGGCAGAGCCCGGTACGATTATCGACGCCAGCAAAAACGGTATCCAGGTTGCGACCGGAGAAGGGATCCTGAATCTTGAATCGCTGCAACCGGCCGGTAAAAAGGCAATGAGCGCGCAGGATCTATTAAATTCCCGTCGTGAATGGTTCATCCCTGGCAATCGCCTTGCCTGAACAAATTTACTCTTAAGGCCCGGTGTTTCCGGGCATTTTTATTTTTACGGTTATGAAAAGACAAAATCTACGCACTATGGCGGCTCAGGCCGTTGAGCAGGTTATCGAGCAGGGCCAGTCACTGAGTAATGTCCTGCCTCCACTGCAACAAAAGGTTTCCGATAAAGACAAAGCACTGCTTCAGGAGCTGTGCTTTGGCGTGCTGCGCACCCTCTCTCAGCTTGAGTGGTTAATTAATAAGCTGATGTCACGCCCAATGAGCGGCAAGCAGCGTACCGTGCATTATTTGATCATGGTCGGTTTCTACCAGCTTCTTCATACCCGCATTCCACCTCATGCTGCGCTGGCTGAGACAGTGGAGGGTGCCGTTGCGATTAAACGTCCCCAGCTGAAAGGATTGATTAATGGCGTGCTGCGTCAGTTCCAGCGTCAGCAGGACGAACTGCTGGCAGAATTTGCGCAAAGCGAAGCGCGCTTCCTGCACCCTGAATGGCTGCTGAATCGCCTTAAAAAAGCCTATCCACAGCAATGGCAAGACATTGCTGATGCCAATAACCAACGTCCGCCGATGTGGTTACGCGTCAATCGTAACCATCATACCCGCGACGCATGGCTGGCCCTGCTGGAAGAGGCCGGAATGAGCGGCTTCACACACGCTGCTTATCCTGATGCGGTTCGTTTAGCCTCCCCTGCACCGGTACATGCATTACCCGGTTTTGAAGAGGGCTGGGTAACGGTACAGGACGCATCCGCTCAGGGCTGCATGACCTGGCTTGAACCGAAAGACGGGGAGCAGATCCTTGATCTCTGTGCAGCGCCAGGGGGGAAAACAACGCATATTCTGGAAGTGGCGCCGCAGGCCAGCGTGATGGCCGTGGATGTTGATGAGCAGCGTCTTTCACGCGTCTATGACAACCTCAAGCGTCTGGGTATGAAAGCACAGGTTAAGCAAGGCGATGGACGTAAACCCGCAGACTGGTGTGGTGATACCAGGTTCGATCGTATTTTGCTGGACGCCCCTTGCTCAGCAACTGGCGTGATTCGTCGTCATCCCGATATCAAATGGCTGCGTCGCGATCGTGATATCAAGGAGCTTGCCCAGTTGCAATCCGAAATTCTGGATGCCATCTGGCCGCATCTCAAACCCGGCGGAACCCTGGTGTATGCAACCTGCTCTGTTCTTCCGGAAGAGAACCGTCAGCAAATTGCGGCTTTCCTGAAACGCACCCCGGACGCTACGCTGCATGATACGGGAACACCTGAGCACCCGGGTCTGCAAAACCTGCCGGGCGCAGAAGAGGGTGATGGTTTCTTTTACGCTAAGCTAATCAAAGAGTGATGTTGAGAACAGGTCACGAAAGATGAAAATTATCATTCTGGGCGCAGGGCAAGTTGGCGGAACGCTGGCGGAAAATCTCGTGGGCGAAAACAACGATATCACCATTGTGGATACCAATGGCGATCGCCTGCGTGTTTTGCAGGACAAGTTTGATCTTCGTGTTGTACAGGGGCACGGCTCTCACCCACGTGTGCTTCGGGAGGCGGGCGCGGACGATGCCGACATGCTGGTTGCAGTAACCAGTTCTGATGAAACCAACATGGTTGCATGTCAGGTGGCCTACTCGCTTTTCAACACACCGAACCGCATCGCCCGTATTCGCTCACCGGACTATGTCCGGGATGCGGAAAAGCTGTTTAATTCCGAAGCAGTACCTATCGACCATCTTATTGCGCCTGAACAGCTGGTTATCGACAGTATTTATCGTCTGATTGAGTACCCGGGCGCGTTGCAGGTTGTGAACTTTGCTGAAGGAAAAGTAAGCCTGGCGGTTGTGAAGGCTTATTACGGCGGTCCGCTGATTGGTAATGCCCTGTCGACAATGCGCGAGCATATGCCACATATCGATACGCGTGTTGCGGCGATTTTCCGTCACGACAGACCTATTCGTCCGCAAGGTTCCACCATTGTCGAAGCCGGGGATGAAGTCTTCTTTATTGCGGCTTCTCAGCATATCCGCGCAGTGATGAGTGAACTTCAGCGTCTCGAAAAACCGTATAAACGTATTATGCTGGTAGGCGGCGGTAATATTGGCGCAGGTCTGGCGAGACGGCTGGAAAAAGACTACAGCGTGAAGCTGATCGAACGAGATCAACAGCGCGCGTCGGAGCTGGCTGAAAAGCTTCAGAATACTATCGTCTTTTATGGCGATGCTTCGGATCAGGAATTGCTGGCCGAAGAGCATATCGATCAGGTTGATCTTTTTATTGCCGTCACCAACGACGACGAAGCGAATATTATGTCCGCCATGCTCGCTAAACGTATGGGGGCGAAAAAAGTAATGGTGCTTATCCAGCGTAAGGCTTATGTCGACCTGGTGCAGGGTAGCGTAATTGATATCGCTATTTCACCCCAGCAAGCCACCATCTCTGCCCTGCTAAGCCATGTGCGTAAAGCGGATATTGTCGGCGTGTCGTCTCTTCGTCGTGGTGTTGCTGAAGCCATTGAAGCCGTCGCTCACGGGGATGAAACGACGTCGCGCGTTGTTGGTCGTGCGATAGATGAAATTAAACTTCCACCAGGCACCATTATCGGCGCCGTAGTGCGAGGTAACGATGTGATGATCGCCAATGATAATTTACGTATCGAGCAGGGTGACCACGTTATTATGTTCCTGACCGATAAAAAATTTATTACCGACGTCGAGCGTTTATTCCAGCCAAGCCCGTTCTTCCTGTAATGATTTGGGTGTTCAGACAAGAGCACCCAAATATTAACCTTCTAATTTTCATGCCTTTTATTTTTCATAACGATTATTTATCCCCAATGGCAATTAGCTAATCATTTGTTAAACTTATAGGCGTCAGCTGGCACAAGGAGAACATAATGAGTTTTATTAAAGAGTTTCGCGAATTTGCGATGCGCGGGAATGTGGTGGATTTGGCTGTGGGTGTCATTATTGGTGCGGCGTTCGGTAAGATCGTTTCATCATTAGTCGCCGACATTATTATGCCGCCGTTAGGACTGTTGATTGGAGGCATTGATTTCAAACAATTCGCCTTCACCCTACGGGAAGCTCAGGGCGATATCCCTGCGGTTGTAATGCACTATGGCGTATTCATTCAGAACGTATTTGATTTCGTGATCGTGGCATTTGCCATTTTCATGGCGATCAAACTTATCAACAGACTTAACCGTAAAAAAGAAGAACCGGCTGCTGCACCGCCAGCACCCACTAAAGAAGAAGTCTTACTGACTGAAATTCGCGATCTGTTAAAAGAGCAGAATAACCGCGTTTAATCAGGCGACAGAAACAAAAAGGCCAGTGGTAAAAAAGCGATTAGCTTGCTTGCCACTGGCCTCCCAGTTACCCCGTTGTGCATGTTTACCTTTACGTAAATAACTCCCTTTTCCTTTCTTTTTCTTCTCAACTCGCTGTCTGAAAAGTGGGTCGTGAAGCAATGCCTCAATGGCGTTATCCTTAATTTGTCCCTTAGTATGCTGATAGCGGCTCATCATTTCTCCTGAGCATAGTTAATGTCGGCGGGAGTCTAGTCCCTGGCTGATAAAAAATCAACAACCCTGAGTTTCACTACTGGCGCCCTGTTCAAGAGCTTCCAGTATTGAGCAATAAACACTGCTATGAGCGGTACCGCAGCACGCGTCATTTAACCTTTGCAGAGATCGCTGCATGGCTTGCAGCTCCTGAATGCGCCCTTCAACTTCATCCAGCCGGGCCTGAACGATGCTTTTAGATTCCTGACACGTATGATGTTCAGGATCGATACGGATCGACAGCAGTTCACGGATCGACTCCAGCGTGAAGCCGAGTTGCCGTGCATAGCGGATAAAACGAAGGCGTTGCAGGTCGTTATCCGTATAAAGGCGAAATCCACCTTCCGTTCTGACCTCATGATCGATCATCTGCTGCTTTTCGTAGTAGCGGATAGTATCCGGCGTTACGTTAGCAAGCTTCGCAAGTTCACCTATGCGGTACATGGCTACTCCTCGTTTATTTTTTGCATTAACCTTTCACTGTACTCACCATGCAAAAAGTCAGTATTCATTCCCGTCTGGCGCAGTTTTAGCTCGATGAGCGCCAACCGACGACTGATTTCGGAGTACCGCGGGTCATTCTTATGAATGCCTTTAAGCAGATCGGCAAGCTCGACGGCTTCATTGCGTTGCTGAAGTTCAGGCGGTAAACAACCTGCGTTTTTCAGTAAGCGATAACCGGCCCGTAATTCAGGGGGAATATGTGAATCATCGTCCAGAATCAGCGGCTCACCGCTACCGGGAAGATTTTCGAACTCGCCTTTGTTTTGGGCATCGCAAATATGGCGTTCAGCCCACTGATCGAGCAACCACATAATGAACTCCAGGGGGTGAGCAGAAAAGATACAGACATTGTAGATAAGTGGAGATTCTGCGGATATAAAAAAACCCGCCGAGGCGGGTTTTTTTACGTTACTACAGATTACTCTGCAGCAGCTTCTGCTTTCTCTGAACGATCAACCAGCTCGATGTAAGCCATCGGCGCGTTGTCGCCTGCACGGAAGCCACACTTCAGAATGCGAGTGTAACCACCGGCACGGCTCGCGAAACGCGGGCCCAGTTCGTTAAACAGTTTTGCCACGATCTCGTTATCACGAGTACGGGCGAATGCCAGACGACGATTAGCAACGCTGTCAGTCTTGGCAAGAGTAATCAGCGGCTCAACTACGCGACGCAGCTCTTTCGCTTTAGGCAGGGTCGTCTTGATGATTTCATGACGAACCAGTGAACCTGCCATGTTGCGGAACATAGCCTGGCGATGGCTGCTGTTGCGGTTCAGTTGACGACCACTCTTACGATGGCGCATGACCTTATCCTTCTCAGTAAAACCTTAACCTGTGATCCGGTTACTCGTCAGCAATGCTTGCTGGTGGCCAGTTTTCCAGGCGCATGCCCAGAGACAGACCACGTGAAGCCAGCACGTCTTTAATCTCGGTAAGAGATTTTTTACCCAGGTTCGGCGTTTTCAGCAACTCAACCTCGGTACGCTGTACCAGATCACCGATATAGTGGATAGCTTCTGCCTTGAGGCAGTTAGCAGAGCGGACAGTCAATTCCAGATCGTCAACAGGGCGCAGCAGGATCGGATCGAATTCTGGTTTCTCTTCTTTCACTTCCGGCTGACGTACATCACGTAAGTCAACGAAAGCTTCCAGTTGTTCTGCCAGGATGGTTGCCGCACGACGAATCGCCTCTTCAGGATCGATTGTGCCATTGGTTTCCATTTCGATGACCAGCTTGTCCAGGTCGGTACGCTGTTCTACACGCGCTGCTTCAACATTGTAGGCAATACGCTCTACAGGGCTGTAACATGCGTCGACCAGCAGACGGCCGATTGGGCGCTCATCTTCTTCCGAATGAATTCGGGCAGAAGCCGGCACATAACCACTACCGCGCTGAACTTTGATACGCATGCTAATAGCTGCGTTCTCATCGGTCAGGTGGCAGATCACGTGCTGCGGCTTGACGATTTCAACATCACCGTCGTGGGTGATGTCGGCTGCAGTCACAGGGCCAATGCCAGATTTATTCAGAGTAAGAATAACTTCATCTTTACCCTGAACTCTCACCGCCAGCCCTTTCAGGTTGAGCAGGATTTCAAGGATATCTTCCTGAACGCCTTCTTTGGTGCTGTACTCATGAAGTACACCATCAATCTCAACCTCGGTCACCGCGCAACCCGGCATCGATGAGAGCAGAATACGGCGCAGTGCGTTACCCAGAGTATGGCCAAAGCCACGCTCTAAAGGCTCAAGGGTCACCTTGGCGTGCGTCGAACTCACTTGCTCGATATCTACCAGGCGCGGTTTTAGAAACTCTGTCACAGAACCCTGCATTGTGTCCTCTCTTTGGTACTAAGCTTTACTTGGAGTAAAGCTCGACGATCAGGTGTTCGTTAATGTCCGCAGACAGATCAGAACGTTCTGGCTGACGCTTGAACGTACCTTCCATCTTGCCAGCATCAACTTCCAGCCAGGTTGGCTTTTCACGCTGCTCAGCCAGCTCCAGAGCGGCTTTCACGCGAGATTGCTTTTTCGCTTTCTCACGAATGCTAACAACGTCATTCGCTTTAACCTGATAAGAAGCGATGTTAACAACACGACCGTTTACCATGATTGCTTTATGGCTAACCAGCTGGCGTGATTCAGCACGAGTCGCGCCGAAGCCCATACGGTATACAACGTTGTCCAGACGACCTTCCAGCAGAGCCAGCAGGTTTTCACCTGTGTTGCCTTTCAGACGTGCTGCTTCTTTATAGTAGTTACGGAACTGACGCTCCAGCACACCGTAGATACGGCGAACTTTTTGCTTTTCACGCAACTGCACACCATAGTCAGACAGACGCGGTTTACGCGCACCGTGCTGGCCAGGAGCTTGTTCAATTTTACACTTGGTATCGATCGCGCGAACGCCAGACTTAAGGAATAAGTCGGTGCCCTCACGACGGCTCAGCTTGAGCTTAGGACCCAAATATCTTGCCATTTTCTATCTCCAACTAACCTAAAAAACGAGCGTTATACGCGACGTTTTTTCGGCGGACGACAACCGTTATGAGGGATCGGAGTCACATCAGTAATATTCGTGATGCGGAAACCAGCGGCGTTCAGAGCGCGAACAGTAGATTCACGACCCGGACCCGGACCTTTAACCATAACTTCCAGATTCTTGATGCCGTATTCTTTTACGGCTTCAGCGCAACGCTCTGCTGCAACCTGAGCTGCGAACGGAGTGGATTTGCGAGAACCACGGAAACCGGAACCACCGGCTGTTGCCCAACCCAATGCGTTACCCTGACGATCAGTAATAGTAACGATGGTGTTGTTGAAAGAAGCATGGATATGAGCCACGCCGTCAGAGACTTGTTTTCTTACACGTTTACGTGCACGAACTGGTGCCTTTGCCATTATTCAATCACCCCGATTATTTCTTGATCGGTTTGCGCGGACCCTTACGGGTACGTGCGTTGGTCTTAGTACGCTGACCGCGCACTGGCAGACCACGACGATGACGCAAACCGCGATAGCAACCAAGATCCATCAGGCGCTTGATGCTCATGCTGATTTCACGGCGCAGATCACCTTCAACGACAAATTTGGCAACTTCGTCACGCAGCGTGTCGATTTGTTCTTCAGACAGCTCACTGATCTTAACATCTTCAGCGATACCCGCTGCAGCCAGAATGGCTTTAGAACGGGTCTTGCCGACGCCATAGATCGAAGTTAATGCGATCACAGCATGTTTCTGATCAGGAATGTTAATGCCTGCTATACGGGCCACTATGCACTCCTACTATTTAATATGTACGCACCATGCTGAAAAGCCCGTTTTCAGGATACTCAAATGGAAACGTACAGACATACAAAAGATTGGCTGGCTAATCTAGCCAGCTCAACCCAACTTTGCAAGAAAAATATGCGAAATAATCAGCCTTGGCGCTGTTTATGCTTCGGCTCGGCACTGCAAATCACACGGATGACACCATCACGCTTAACGATTTTGCAGTTACGGCATAATTTCTTGACGGAAGCACGAACTTTCATTTTTACTCTCCGTAACTTCTCAGGCGACCAGTTAGCGGCCGTAGCCTTTCAGGTTCGCCTTCTTCAATGCAGACTCATACTGACTGGACATCATCAGAGTTTGCACTTGAGCCATAAAGTCCATAATCACGACCACAACGATAAGCAGTGAGGTCCCACCGAAGTAGAACGGTACTTTCATTGCATCACGCATGAACTCCGGGATCAGGCAGATAAAAGTAATATAAAGCGCACCAACCAAAGTCAGGCGAGTCATTACTTTATCGATATACTTCGCCGTTTGCTCTCCCGGACGAATTCCTGGTACAAATGCACCGGACTTCTTCAGGTTATCTGCTGTTTCACGCGGGTTGAAGACCAACGCCGTGTAGAAGAAACAGAAGAAGATGATCGCAGACGCATAGAGTAACACATAAAGTGGTTGCCCAGGCTGCAAATACAGCGAAATTGTTGTCAGCCAGTTCCAACCAGTACCGCCCCCGAACCATGACGCGATGGTTGCCGGGAACAGAATAATACTGGAAGCGAAGATAGCCGGGATAACCCCCGCCATATTCACTTTCAGCGGTAAATGTGTGCTCTGTGCAGCATAGACACGACGACCCTGCTGACGTTTAGCGTAGTTCACCACAATGCGGCGTTGACCACGTTCAACGAAGACAACAAAGAACGTCACTGCAAATACTAATACTGCAACCAACAGCAACAGGAGGAAGTGCAGGTCGCCTTGACGCGCTTGCTCGATAGTATGGGCGATGGCCGGCGGGAGACCCGCAACGATACCGGCGAAGATAATGATTGAGATACCGTTACCGATACCTCGTTCAGTAATCTGTTCGCCGAGCCACATCAGGAACATGGTCCCTGTGACCAGACTTACAACAGCGGTGAAATAGAATGCAAAGCCTGGGTTTAATACCAGACCTTGCATACCAGGCATATTCGGAAGACCGGTAGCAATACCGATCGACTGGAATATTGCCAGCACCAGAGTGCCGTAACGGGTGTACTGGCTAATCTTACGACGTCCAGACTCCCCTTCTTTCTTCAACTCTGCCAGGGCCGGATGAACGACCGTCAGCAGCTGGATAATAATCGATGCCGAAATGTACGGCATAATACCCAGTGCGAAAATAGAAGCACGGCTGAGAGCACCACCAGAGAACATGTTGAACATTTCAATGATGGTGCCTCGCTGTTGCTCAAGCAGTTTGGCAAGTACAGCGGCATCAATACCAGGGATCGGAATAAAAGAGCCAATACGGAACACAATCAGCGCGCCGATTACAAACAGCAGTCTGCGTTTCAGCTCGCCAAATCCACCTTTGGCACTTTGAAAATCTAATCCCGGTTGCTTAGCCATCTGCTACTTATTCCTCAATTTTACCGCCAGCAGCTTCGATAGCAGCACGAGCACCTTTAGTAACACGCAGGCCACGAACAGTTACCGGAGTAGAAACTTCACCAGCCAGGATCACTTTCGCGAACTCGATCTGGATACCGATAATGTTAGCCGCTTTCAGCGTGTTCAGGTCTACAACGCCGCCTTCAACTTTCGCCAGGTCAGACAGACGGATTTCCGCTGTGATCGCTGCTTTGCGAGAGGTGAAGCCGAACTTCGGCAGACGACGGTACAGTGGCATCTGGCCACCCTCGAAACCGCGACGTACGCCACCGCCAGAACGAGAGTTCTGACCTTTGTGACCACGACCACCGGTTTTGCCGAGGCCAGAACCGATACCACGACCCAGGCGTTTACCCGCCTTTTTAGAGCCTTCGGCCGGAGACAGAGTATTTAAACGCATCTCTTACTCCTCAACTTTAACCATGAAGTAAACCGCGTTGACCATACCACGAACAGCAGGAGTATCCTCGCGCTCAACGGTATGACCAATACGACGCAGACCCAGGCCAAGCAGCGTTGCCTTGTGTTTCGGCAGACGACCGATTGCACTGCGGGTTTGAGTGATTTTAATAGTCTTTGCCATGGTCAATTACCCCAGAATTTCTTCAACGGATTTACCACGCTTGGCAGCGACCATTTCTGGAGAATTCATATTTTCCAGGCCATCAATAGTTGCACGAACCACGTTGATCGGGTTGGTGGAACCATATGCTTTAGCCAGAACGTTATGAACTCCAGCAACTTCCAGAACGGCGCGCATTGCACCACCGGCGATGATACCGGTACCTTCGGAAGCTGGCTGCATGAATACACGAGAACCCGTGTGAACACCTTTAACTGGGTGTTGCAGGGTACCGTTGTTCAGCGCGACGTTAATCATATTGCGACGGGCTTTTTCCATCGCTTTCTGGATCGCTGCTGGAACTTCACGCGCTTTACCGTAACCAAAACCAACGCGACCGTTACCATCACCCACTACAGTCAGAGCTGTGAAGGAGAAAATACGACCACCTTTAACGGTTTTAGATACGCGGTTTACCGCGATCAGCTTTTCCTGCAGTTCGCCAGCCTGTTTTTCGATGTGAGCCATCTTACACCTCTACCTTAGAACTGAAGGCCAGCTTCACGGGCAGCATCTGCCAGTGCCTGGACACGACCATGATATTGGAACCCGGAACGGTCAAAGGAAACATTGCTGATGCCTTTTTCCAGAGCGCGTTCAGCTACAGCTTTACCTACAGCTGCTGCGGCGTCTTTGTTACCGGTATACTTCAATTGTTCTGAGATAGCTTTTTCTACAGTAGAAGCAGCTACCAGAACTTCAGAACCGTTCGGTGCAATTACCTGTGCGTAAATATGACGCGGGGTACGATGTACCACCAGGCGAGTTGCACCCAGCTCTTTGAGCTTGCGGCGTGCGCGGGTCGCACGACGGATACGAGCAGATTTCTTATCCATAGTGTTACCTTACTTCTTCTTAGCCTCTTTGGTACGCACGACTTCGTCGGCGTAACGAACACCCTTGCCTTTATAAGGCTCAGGACGACGGTAGGCGCGCAGATCTGCTGCAACCTGACCGATCAGCTGTTTATCAGCGCCTTTCAGCACGATTTCAGTCTGAGTCGGGCATTCTGCAGTGATACCGGCCGGCAGCGGATGCTCAACAGGGTGTGAGAAGCCCAGAGACAGGCCTACTGCATTCCCTTTGATAGCTGCACGATAACCTACACCAACCAGCTGAAGCTTTTTAGTGAAGCCTTCGGTAACACCAACAACCATTGAGTTCAGCAGGGCACGCGCGGTACCAGCCTGAGCCCATCCATCCACGAAACCATCACGTGGACCGAAGGTCAGAGCGTTATCTGCATGTTTAACTTCAACAGCATTGTTGAGGGTACGAGTCAGCTCGCCGTTTTTACCTTTGATCGTAATAACCTGACCGTCGATTTTTACATCAACGCCGGCAGGAATAACGACCGGTGCTTTAGCAACACGAGACATTCTTTCCTCCGATTAGGCTACGTAGCAGATAATTTCGCCACCAAGACCAGCCTGGCGCGCTGCACGATCAGTCATAACACCTTTAGAGGTAGAAACAACTGCGATACCAAGACCAGCCATTACTTTTGGCAGCTCATCTTTTTTCTTATAGATGCGCAGGCCTGGGCGGCTGACACGCTGAATGCTTTCTACAACAGCTTTACCCTGGAAATACTTGAGAGTAAGTTCCAGTTCCGGCTTGGTGTCGCCTTCAACTTTAAAATCTTCGATAAAACCTTCTTCCTTCAGCACGTTGGCAATTGCCACTTTCAGCTTGGCGGAAGGCATGGTGACCGCAACTTTGTTCGCGGCCTGACCGTTACGGATACGGGTCAGCATATCCGCGATCGGATCTTGCATGCTCATCTGTCTTTACTCCCGTGATTCAATTGGTAATTACCAGCTAGCCTTTTTCAAGCCTGGCACTTCACCGCGCATGGCGGCTTCACGCAGTTTGATACGGCTCAACCCAAACTTGCCCACATAACCATGTGGACGACCTGTTTGACGACAGCGGTTACGCTGACGAGACGGGCTGGAATCACGCGGCAGAGACTGCAGCTTGAGAACCGCATTCCAACGATCTTCGTCGGAAGCGTTCACATCAGAAATGATCGCTTTCAGTTCAGCGCGTTTAGCGAAGAATTTATCAGCTAAAGCTACGCGCTTTACTTCGCGTGCTTTCATTGATTGCTTAGCCATTCAGTAACCCTACCTTACTTGCGGAACGGGAAGTCAAAGGCAGCCAGCAGAGCACGGCCTTCTTCATCAGATTTCGCAGTAGTGGTAATGGTAATATCCAAACCACGCACGCGGTCGACTTTATCGTAGTCGATTTCTGGGAAGATGATCTGCTCACGGACACCCATGCTGTAGTTACCACGACCGTCGAAAGACTTAGCGGACAAGCCACGGAAGTCACGGATACGTGGAACAGCAATAGTGATCAGGCGCTCAAGGAACTCCCACATGCGTTCGCCACGCAGAGTTACTTTACAGCCGATCGGATAGCCCTGACGGATTTTGAAGCCTGCAACAGATTTGCGTGCTTTGGTGATCAGCGGTTTTTGACCGGAGATTGCTGTCAGGTCAGCTGCTGCGTTATCCAGCAGTTTCTTGTCAGCGATCGCTTCACCAACACCCATGTTCAGGGTGATCTTCTCGACCCGAGGGACTTGCATGACAGAATTGTAGTTAAACTCAGTCATGAGTTTGTTAACTACTTCGTCTTTGTAGTAATCATGCAGTTTCGCCATCGTACTACTCCAAATTACTTGATAGTTTCGCTGTTAGATTTGAAGAAACGGACTTTTTTACCGTCTTCGAATCTAAAGCCTACACGGTCAGCCTTGCCGGTAGCCGCATTGAAGATTGCAACGTTAGAAACCTGAATAGCAGCTTCTTTTTCAACGATGCCGCCTGGTTGGTTCAGGGCCGGAACCGGCTTCTGATGTTTCTTAACCAGGTTGATACCTTCAACGACAAGTTTGCCGGAAGACAGAACATTTTTTACTTTACCGCGTTTACCTTTATCTTTACCGGTTAACACGATAACTTCGTCATCACGACGGATTTTCGCTGCCATGATTCGCTCCTTAGAGTACTTCTGGTGCCAGAGAGATAATTTTCATGAACTTCTCAGTACGAAGTTCACGAGTTACCGGCCCAAAGATACGCGTGCCGATAGGCTGCTCGCTGTTATTGTTTAAAATAACGCATGCATTACCATCGAAGCGAATGACAGAACCGTCAGGGCGACGAACACCCTTCTTGGTGCGCACCACTACCGCCTTCAGCACATCACCTTTTTTGACCTTACCACGTGGAATTGCTTCCTTGATGGTGATCTTGATGATGTCGCCTACGCCTGCGTAGCGACGGTGCGAGCCACCCAGAACCTTGATACACATTACGCGACGTGCACCGGAGTTGTCGGCGACGTTCAGCATAGTCTGTTCTTGGATCATTTTAGTGCTCCGCTAATGTCAACTACTACCTGAGACTCTAAAATCAGAGCCGTTAAAAAGCCCCATATCGAGGGCGCGGCATTATAACACCGCTTCTGCAATATGGGTAGAAAAAATAAACGGCTCATCGCTGAGCCGTTTATTCGTATTGAGAATGCGTACTCTATTACAGAACCGCTTTCTCTACAACGCGAACCAGCGTCCAGGACTTAGTCTTGGACAGTGGACGGCATTCACGGATTTCAACCTTGTCGCCGATACCACATTCGTTGTTCTCGTCATGTACGTGCAGTTTGGTCGTACGCTTGATGAATTTACCGTAGATCGGGTGTTTCACAAAACGTTCGATAGCTACAACAATGGATTTCTCCATTTTATCGCTAACAACACGACCTTGCAGAGTACGGATTTTATCGGTCATTACGCACCCGCCTTCTGAGTCAGTAAAGTCTTAACGCGCGCAACATTGCGACGCACTTGCTTCAGCAGGTGAGTCTGTTGCAGCTGGCCACTTGCAGCCTGCATACGCAGGTTGAACTGCTCACGCAGCAGGTTCAGCAGCTCAGCGTTCAGCTCTTCAACGCTTTTTTCACGCAGCTCTTTTGCTTTCATTACATCACCGTCTTAGTTACAAAGGTGGTTTTGATAGGCAGTTTCGCTGCTGCCAGGCCGAAGGCTTCACGGGCCAGCTCTTCCGGAACACCGTCCATTTCATAAAGGACTTTGCCCGGTTGGATCAAGGCAACCCAGTACTCCACGTTACCTTTACCTTTACCCATACGAACTTCCAGTGGCTTCTCGGTGATCGGTTTGTCCGGGAATACACGGATCCAGATCTTACCTTGACGCTTAACTGCACGGGTCATTGCACGACGTGCTGCTTCGATCTGACGTGCAGTCAGACGACCACGGCCAACAGCTTTCAGACCGAAAGTGCCGAAGCTAACATCCGTACCCTGCGCCAGACCACGGTTGCGGCCTTTGTGCACTTTACGGAATTTTGTACGCTTTGGTTGTAACATCAGCGACGCTCCTTATTTACGGCCTTTACGCTGCTGCTTTTTAGGTTGAGCAGCCGGTTTTTCCGGTTGTTCAACAGCAGCCATACCACCCAGGATCTCACCTTTGAAGATCCATACCTTAACGCCGATTACACCGTAAGTGGTGTGCGCTTCAGAGGTGTTGTAGTCGATGTCAGCACGCAGAGTGTGCAGCGGTACGCGACCTTCGCGGTACCATTCGGTACGTGCGATTTCCGCGCCGCCCAGACGGCCGCTAACTTCAACTTTGATACCCTTAGCGCCCAGACGCATTGCGTTCTGTACAGCACGCTTCATAGCACGACGGAACATAACGCGACGTTCCAGCTGAGAAGTGATGCTGTCAGCAACCAATTTAGCGTCCAGTTCAGGCTTACGAACTTCAGCGATATTGATCTGTGCAGGAACGCCAGCGATATCCGCTACGACCTTGCGCAGTTTTTCTACGTCTTCGCCTTTCTTACCGATAACGATGCCAGGGCGAGCAGTGTGAATAGTCACACGGATGCTCTTAGCTGGACGCTCGATAACGATACGAGATACAGACGCTTTAGCCAGTTCCTTAGTCAGGTACTGACGTACTTTAAAATCGCTGTCCAGGTTGTCAGCGAATTCTTTGGTGTTCGCAAACCAGGTAGAGTTCCATGGTTTTACAATACCCAGGCGAATACCATTAGGATGTACTTTCTGACCCATTGCTAGTCTCCAGAGTCTCAGCGATCGGACACAACCACAGTAATGTGGCTGGTGCGCTTCAGGATGCGATCTGCACGACCTTTCGCACGCGGCATAATGCGCTTCATGCTTGGGCCTTCATCTACGAAAATTTTCGCGACTTTCAGATCGTCGATGTCAGCGCCATCGTTGTGTTCAGCGTTAGCAATGGCAGATTCCAGTACTTTCTTGACCAATACCGCAGCTTTCTTGTTGGTATAGGTCAGGATGTCCAGGGCCTGCGACACTTTCTTACCGCGAATCAGGTCAGCAACAAGGCGAACCTTCTGTGCAGAAGAACGAGCATGGCGATGTTGAGCTAAAGTTTCCATCTCTTCCTCCTACCTTATTTCTTCTTCGCTTTTTTATCAGCAGCGTGGCCGCGATAAGTACGAGTCGGTGCGAATTCACCCAGTTTGTGACCAACCATTTCGTCGGTAACAAAGACTGGAACGTGCTGACGACCATTATGGACAGCGATGGTCAAACCGATCATGTTAGGAAAGATCGTTGAACGACGGGACCAAGTGCGCAGGGGCTTCTTGTCTCCGCTTTCCACCGCTTTCTCTACCTTCTTCAGCAAGTGCAGGTCAATAAAAGGACCTTTCTTGAGAGAACGTGGCATGGCTTATCCTCTAAAATTATTTGCTACGGCGACGTACGATAAATTTATCAGTACGCTTGTTGCTGCGGGTCTTCTTACCTTTGGTCTGAACGCCCCACGGAGTTACCGGGTGCTTACCAAAGTTACGACCTTCACCACCACCATGTGGGTGGTCGACTGGGTTCATCGCAGTACCGCGAACGGTAGGACGAACACCACGCCAGCGTGCAGCACCAGCTTTACCCAGAACGCGCAGCATATGCTCAGCATTGCCAACTTCGCCCAGAGTAGCGCGGCAGTCTGCTTCGACTTTACGCATTTCACCAGAACGCAGACGCAGGGTGACATAAGCACCGTCACGCGCAACGATCTGAACGTAAGTACCCGCGGAACGCGCCAGCTGACCGCCTTTACCTGGTTTCATTTCTACGTTATGAACGGTAGAACCAACCGGGATATTGCGCATCGGCAGGGTGTTGCCTGCTTTGATTGCAGCATCAACGCCAGACTGAATCTGGTCGCCAGCTTTCAGGCCTTTAGGGGCCAGGATGTAACGGCGTTCGCCATCTTTGTACAGAACCAGCGCGATGTTCGCGGAACGGTTCGGATCGTACTCAAGACGCTCAACAACTGCTGGGATACCGTCTTTGTTGCGTTTGAAGTCAACAATACGATAAGCCTGCTTGTGGCCACCACCGATGTGACGAGTGGTGATACGGCCATTGTTGTTACGACCACCGGATTTGCTGTTTTTTTCCAGCAACGGAGCAAAAGGTTTGCCCTTGTGCAGCTCAGGGTTAACCACTTTAACTACGTGGCGACGACCCGGAGATGTCGGTTTACATTTAACAACTGCCATTGTATTACTCCTCCGACTTACTCAGCGCCGCCAACGAAGTCCAGGTTCTGGCCTTCTTTCAGGGTGACGTAAGCTTTTTTCCAGTCGCTACGACGACCGATACGCTGTCCGTGACGTTTAACTTTCCCTTTAACTACCAGGGTGTTAACGACTTCGACTTCGACTTCAAACAGTTTCTGCACAGCAGCTTTGATCTCTGCTTTGGTCGCGTCTTTAGCAACTTTGAGAACGATGGTGTTTGTTTTTTCCATCGCAGTAGACGCTTTTTCAGAAACGTGCGGTGCGCGCAGCACCTTCAGCAGACGTTCTTCACGAATCATGCCAGCATCTCCTCAACTTGCTTAACAGCATCAGCAGTCATTACGACTTTGTCGAAGGCGATCAGGCTAACCGGGTCGATACCAGTCGCGTCGCGTACGTCAACCTTGTGCAGGTTACGCGCGGCCAGGAACAGGTTCTCGTCCAGCTCACCGGTGATGATCAGCACATCTTCCAGAGCCATGTCTTTCAGTTTCTGTGCCAGCAGCTTAGTTTTAGGCGCTTCAACAGAGAACTTCTCGACAACGATCAGACGATCCTGACGTACCAGTTCGGACAGAATGCTTTTCAGCGCGCCGCGGTACATCTTTTTGTTAACTTTTTGACTGTGGTCCTGTGGACGCGCAGCGAAGGTCACGCCACCTGAACGCCAGATCGGGCTCTTGATAGAACCTGAACGCGCACGGCCGGTACCTTTCTGGCGCCATGGCTTTTTGCCTGAACCAGTTACTTCAGCACGAGTCTTCTGAGCACGAGTACCCTGACGAGCACCAGCTGCATAAGCAACAACAACCTGGTGAACCAGCGCTTCGTTGAAATCACGACCGAAGGTAGTTTCGGAAACAGTCAGCGCGCTCTGCGCGTCTTTCAATACTAATTCCATTGCTATCCCCTTACGCCTTCACAGCTGGTTTAACGATCAGGTCGCTACCGGTTGCACCCGGGACCGCACCTTTAACCAGCAGCAGGTTGCGCTCAGCGTCAACACGTACTACGTCCAGGCTCTGAACGGTTACACGTTCGTTGCCCAGCTGACCTGCCATTTTCTTGCCTTTGAACACTTTGCCCGGAGTCTGGTTCTGACCGATAGAACCCGGAACGCGGTGAGACAAGGAGTTACCGTGAGTAGCGTCCTGGGTACGGAAGTTCCAGCGCTTAACGGTACCAGCAAAACCTTTACCTTTAGAGGTACCGGTTACGTCAACTTTTTTAACGTCAGCAAACAGCTCAACGCTAATGTCCTGACCTACGGTGAACTCTTCGCCTTCAGCAAGACGGAATTCCCACAGACCACGGCCAGCTTCAACGCCAGCTTTAGCGAAGTGACCCGCTTCTGGTTTGGTTACACGGTTAGCTTTTTTAGCACCAGTGGTAACCTGAATAGCGCGGTAGCCATCGTTAGCCAGATCTTTAACCTGAGTAACGCGGTTTGCTTCAACTTCGATTACGGTTACTGGGATAGAAACGCCATCTTCAGTGAAGATGCGGGTCATACCCACTTTTTTACCGACTAAACCAATCATTGTTTCAACCTCTCAATCGCTCGATGACCTGATTAACCCAGGCTGATCTGCACGTCTACACCGGCAGCCAGATCCAGACGCATCAGAGCATCAACGGTTTTCTCAGTTGGCTCAACGATGTCAACCAGACGCTTGTGAGTGCGGATTTCGTACTGATCACGCGCATCTTTGTTAACGTGCGGAGAGATCAGAACGGTAAAGCGCTCTTTGCGGGTCGGCAGCGGGATCGGACCACGGACTTGCGCACCAGTGCGCTTAGCAGTCTCGACGATTTCCGCGGTTGATTGATCGATCAGACGATGATCAAACGCTTTAAGGCGGATACGGATTCTTTGGTTCTGCATGAGACCAGAGCTCCAATTATTTTATAAACGAAAATGATTACTCCTCAAACCCATTACGATTGATGGGAGAGTGTAACCGTTCTTACGTAGCTCCCCAATTGGGAGCATTGTTGAGTAACAAAGTGAGCTACTCTGGTTCAGATTGAACCCGCCGTCAATTACGACAAGCCCGCGCATTATACGTAAATCAGAGAAAGACGCAAGTGCCGTTTAGAAATTAAGCGCCAAAGACGTACTATACGTAAGGCCGCGCAATTTTTTATGCAAAGTATCCCTTCTCAACTCTTTGTCTGAAGCCGCTACGCAATTGCTGTTTTTACACATTGCCGGGCATGCAGATTATTACGAGTATGCGCTCAAACCATTTTGAGGCTCTCGCTATGCTACTGTCCCTCCCCTTTCTGCTGATCTATTTTGCGTTATCGGCCTTGCTTGTTCGCACCGATATTCGCACGGGGCTTCTTCCCGATAAATTTCTTTGCCCGCTGCTGTGGACGGGCCTGCTCTACCAGCTTTGTCTCCATCCTGATTTTTTGCCGAGCGCGGTAGTGGGTGCGATGACAGGATATGCCGGATTCGCCATTATCTATTGGGGATACCGGCTCATCTGCCGACGTGAAGGGATGGGATATGGCGACATAAAATATCTGGCGGCGCTGGGGGCATGGCATGGCTGGTGTGTACTACCAATACTGGCATTAGTGGCCGCGTTAATGGCTCTGCTGTATCTGGTTGCTTTCTCGTTGTTTACCCCTGATAAGCAGGCATTAAAAAACCCACTGCCTTTTGGGCCATTTCTGGCGGCAGCGGGTTTATGCGTTGGCTGGGAAAGCCTGATTAACTTTCCACTTTGATCTGAGACTGAAGGTAGTTCTGTAGGCCAATTTTGCTAATGAGATCCAGTTCGGTCTCAAGCCAGTCGATGTGCCCTTCTTCATCGGCCAGGATCTGGATCATCATATCGCGGCTGACGTAGTCATGTACGCTGTCCGCATAGGCAATGGCTTCACGCAGATCTTTTGCACCCTCCAGCTCCAGCCGGAGATCAGAACGCAGCATCTCTTCGACATCTTCTCCGATGCCCAGTTTTCCGAGATCCTGTAGGTTAGGAATGCCTTCGAGGAATAAAATACGCTCAATGTATTTATCGGCGTGTTTCATTTCATCAATGGACTCATGGTATTCAACATCGTTGAGGCGAGTCAGTCCCCAGTTTTTAAACATTCTTGCATGGAGAAAATACTGATTGATTGCGACAAGCTCATTTCCCAATAATTTATTGAGATAACTTATGATTTTAACATCACCTTTCATTATATAGTCCCTCCGCTTCCACTCATTGAAGCGTAGATCGGGCTACGGGGATGTCAAAAAAAAGATAGAGGCTTACGCGATCTCTTTGAATTCCGGGATCTGCATCAGTTCGTCCTGCATGATCTCACGCGCTGCGCGAACGCATTTACCGCATTGATTTCCCACCGGAACAAACTTGCGAAGCTGCTGGAAAGATTGTGGTTGAAACTGGCGAACGGCCTGACGAATTTTTTTGTCGCTTACACCATTACATAAACAAACGTACATAAAGACTCCCGTTCAAAATATGCGCAAAGTGTAAGTGAGAATGGTTATGATTACAATAGCACGGGCTTCGGAATACGTGGCGGGAGAAAGCAAAAAATGCGAATTTTTATGACAATGCCCCAACGGCAGAAAACAAAAAAGGACGCCGGAGCGTCCTTTTTATTTCAGGGATAATTAATTAGCCCAGAACTTTAGCAACAACGCCCGCGCCAACGGTACGGCCGCCTTCACGGATTGCGAAACGCAGACCGTCGTCCATCGCGATTGGGTGGATCAGCGTCACAACCATCTTGATGTTGTCGCCTGGCATTACCATCTCTACGCCTTCTGGCAGTTCGATGGTACCGGTCACGTCAGTTGTACGGAAGTAGAACTGTGGACGGTAGCCTTTGAAGAACGGAGTATGACGGCCGCCTTCGTCTTTGGACAGAATGTACACTTCAGATTCGAACTTGGTGTGTGGCTTGATTGAGCCTGGCTTCGCCAGAACCTGACCACGTTCGATTTCTTCACGTTTGATACCACGCAGCAGAACACCAACGTTCTCACCAGCACGGCCTTCGTCCAGCAGTTTGCGGAACATTTCAACGCCAGTACAGGTAGACTTCGCAGTCTCTTTGATACCAACGATTTCAACTTCTTCACCCACTTTGATGATACCGCGCTCTACACGACCGGTAACAACGGTACCACGACCGGAGATGGAGAATACGTCTTCGATTGGCAGCAGGAATGGCTTGTCAATCGCACGCTCTGGTTCTGGGATGTAAGAATCCAGGTAGCCAGCCAGTTCGATGATTTTCTCTTCCCACTCTGCTTCGCCTTCCAGCGCTTTCAGCGCGGAACCACGAACGATTGGAGTGTCGTCGCCTGGGAAATCGTACTGAGACAGCAGTTCACGAACTTCCATCTCTACCAGTTCCAGCAGCTCTTCGTCATCAACCATGTCACATTTGTTCAGGAACACGATGATGAAAGGAACGCCTACCTGACGACCCAGCAGGATGTGCTCACGAGTCTGAGGCATAGGGCCGTCAGTCGCAGCAACAACCAGGATCGCGCCGTCCATCTGCGCAGCACCGGTGATCATGTTTTTAACATAGTCGGCGTGGCCTGGGCAGTCTACGTGTGCGTAGTGGCGAGTCGGGGTGTCATACTCAACGTGAGAGGTGTTGATGGTGATACCACGAGCTTTTTCTTCTGGTGCGTTATCGATCTGGTCGAAAGCACGAGCAGCACCGCCGTAGGTTTTAGCCAGTACGGTGGTGATTGCAGCAGTCAGGGTAGTTTTACCATGGTCAACGTGGCCGATAGTACCAACGTTGACGTGCGGTTTTGTACGTTCAAATTTTTCTTTAGACACGGCTATATTCCTTACTATAGTGCTCTCCCCTTCGGAGAGAGCACGGGACTTAGGTTTTAATCCTGTGGATTACTTACCACGGGCTTCGATAACGGCCTGAGCAACGTTGTTCGGCGCATCATCATACTTCAGGAATTCCATAGTGTATGATGCACGACCTTTGGTCAGAGAACGCAGCTGAGTCGCATATCCGAACATTTCAGACAGCGGAACTTCAGCGTGGATCTTAACGCCAGTTACTTCGGATTCCTGACCACGCAGCATACCGCGACGACGGCTCAAGTCACCGATAACGTCACCGGTGTTCTCTTCAGGAGTTTCTACTTCAACCTTCATGATCGGCTCAAGCAGAACTGGTTTTGCTTTCTTAAAGCCTTCTTTAAAGGCAATAGACGCAGCCAGTTTAAACGCCAGTTCAGAGGAGTCAACGTCGTGGTAAGAACCGAAGTGCAGACGAACACCCATGTCTACAACCGGGTAACCAGCCAGAGGACCAGCTTTCAGCTGCTCCTGGATGCCTTTATCAACGGCAGGGATGTATTCGCCAGGAATTACACCACCTTTGATGTCGTTGATGAACTCGTAACCTTTAGGGTTAGAGCCCGGCTCCAGTGGGTACATGTCGATCACAACGTGACCGTACTGACCGCGACCACCAGACTGCTTAGCGTGTTTACCTTCAACATCGGTAACTTTCGCGCGAATCGCTTCGCGGTAAGCAACCTGAGGTTTACCCACGTTCGCTTCAACGTTGAATTCACGCTTCATACGGTCAACGATGATGTCCAGGTGCAGTTCACCCATACCAGCGATGATGGTCTGGTTAGATTCTTCATCAGTCCATACGCGGAATGATGGGTCTTCTTTCGCCAGACGGCCCAGAGCCAGACCCATTTTTTCCTGGTCAGCTTTGGTTTTTGGTTCAACTGCGATGGAGATTACCGGCTCAGGGAATTCCATACGCTCCAGAATGATCGGGTGATCCGGGTCACACAGGGTGTCACCAGTGGTCACGTCTTTCAGACCGATAGCAGCAGCGATGTCGCCCGCACGAACTTCTTTGATCTCTTCACGTTTGTTAGCGTGCATCTGTACGATACGGCCAAAACGTTCACGCGCCGCTTTCACGGAGTTCAGGATGGTGTCACCGGAGTTAACCACACCAGAGTAAACGCGGAAGAAGGTCAGGTTACCCACGAATGGGTCGGTAGCAATTTTGAACGCCAGTGCAGAGAACGGCTCGTCATCACTTGCGTGACGCTCAGCCGGAGTATCTTTACCGTCGTCCAGGATGCCGTTGATCGCAGGAACGTCAACCGGGGATGGCAGGTAGTCAACTACCGCATCCAGCATCGCCTGAACACCTTTGTTCTTGAACGCAGAACCACAGGTTACCAGGATGATTTCGTTGTTCAGAACGCGCTGACGCAGAGCAGATTTGATCTCTTGCTCAGACAGTTCTTCACCACCCAGGTATTTCTCCATCAGCTCTTCAGAAGCTTCTGCTGCGGATTCGATCAGGTTCTGGTGCCATTCGTCAGCCAGGTCCTGCATCTCTGCCGGGATATCTTCGTATTCGAAGGTAACGCCCGCATCTGCTTCGTTCCAGTTGATGGCTTTCATTTTCACCAGGTCGATAACGCCGGTGAAACCTTCTTCAGCACCAATTGCCAGCTGAAGCGGAACAGGGTTCGCGCCCAGACGGGTTTTGATCTGGCCAACAACTTTCAGGAAGTTAGCACCCATACGGTCCATTTTGTTAACGAACGCGATGCGTGGAACTTTATATTTGTTTGCCTGACGCCATACGGTTTCAGACTGTGGCTGAACACCACCAACTGCGCAATAAACCATTACCGCGCCGTCAAGAACACGCATGGAACGTTCTACTTCGATGGTGAAGTCAACGTGCCCTGGGGTGTCGATGATGTTTACGCGATGCGGTTCGTACTGCTTAGCCATACCTGACCAGAATGCAGTAGTCGCTGCGGAGGTGATAGTAATACCACGCTCCTGCTCCTGTTCCATCCAGTCCATGGTGGCTGCGCCGTCATGAACTTCACCGATTTTATGGTTTACACCGGTGTAGAACAGAATACGTTCGGTAGTAGTGGTTTTACCGGCGTCGATGTGCGCACTGATACCGATGTTACGGTAGCGTGCGATGGGTGTTGTACGAGCCATTTGATTCCTCGTTTATATCTTTAGGCGTTCAGTTAAGTTACCCAGAGCGGGCGGCTTCTCTGAAGCGCCCGCCTGGTGACTACGACTCCGAAGGGATTACCAACGGTAGTGTGCGAACGCCTTGTTGGCTTCTGCCATACGGTGAACGTCTTCACGTTTCTTAACTGCGGTACCTTTGTTTTCCGCAGCATCAGAAAGTTCGTTCGCCAGACGCAGAGCCATGGATTTATCACCGCGTTTACGAGCAGCTTCAACGATCCAACGCATTGCGAGAGCATTACGACGAACCGGACGAACTTCAACTGGAACCTGATAAGTAGAACCACCAACGCGGCGAGACTTAACTTCTACAGTCGGGCGCACGTTGTCGAGAGCGACTTCGAAGGCTTCCAGTTCATTTTTACCAGAACGCTGAGCCAGGGTCTCCAGCGCGCTGTATACGATTGCTTCTGCGGTAGATTTTTTACCATCTACCATCAGGATATTTACAAATTTTGCCAGCAGTTCTGATCCGAATTTCGGATCTGGAAGAATTTTACGCTGACCAATGACGCGACGACGTGGCATGGGATTACTCCGTTGTTAATTCAGGATTGTCCAAAACTCTACGAGTTTAGTTTGACATTAAGATAAATCAGTTTGGCCTTACTTAACGGAGAACCATTAAGCCTTAGGACGCTTCACGCCGTACTTGGAGCGAGCCTGCTTACGGTCTTTAACACCTGAGCAGTCCAGCGCACCACGAACGGTGTGGTAACGAACACCCGGAAGGTCTTTAACACGACCGCCACGGATCAGGATCACGGAGTGCTCCTGAAGGTTGTGACCTTCACCACCGATGTAGGAAGTCACTTCGAAACCGTTAGTCAAACGCACACGGCATACTTTACGCAGTGCGGAGTTTGGTTTTTTAGGAGTGGTGGTATATACACGAGTACATACGCCACGTTTCTGCGGGCAGGCTTCCAGCGCAGGCACGTTGCTTTTTGCAACTTTGCGTGCACGTGGTTTGCGTACCAGCTGGTTAACTGTTGCCATTAAATAGCTCCTGGTTTTAGCTTTTGCTTCGTAAACACGTAATAAAACGACCTCATACAATATGAGGACGCGAAATTTTAGGGCTACGTCGAAAAGGTGTCAAGAAATATACAGCGATCTCAAATCACCAGTTCATTTGACTGGCGTGCGTCACAGTAAGATTGACGAAATCAGTATAGCCAACCACGTCAATTTTGGCTGAAATTTGACCAGAAAGACCCCGCGCATCCAGATCCTCTTTCAGCGCAGAGACTGTTATGGGGGCATTCGCGAGGATTTCAACAAAAAGGCTGCCTTCAAGCGCCGCGAGCACGCCATCCTGAATCAGCAGCAGATCATCATCTTCGCGCAGCATGCTCAGTAACGTGTCGATATCGCATTGCCACGGTGAACGGCTCAGGGTATGGAGCATGACAGCCTCAGAAAGTCAGAACGGTATTGTAGTGAGAGAGTTGTTCGCGCAGCGCAGCAGATGTCAGGATCGTCACGTCCAGCACGAACGGTGTTTTCTCGTTTAACCCACGCGCGGCCAGCGAATCGGCGCACACATAGAAGGTTTCAATGTCATAGAGCGGCAGAACTTTAAAGGTCGCAATGTAGTCGCGCGCAAGAATGGCCTGCGGTTGTTGGCCAGCCAGAAGCTGGAATACGCCATCGCCTAAAAAGAAGACGCCAATATCTTCGGTTAAAGCCGATGTCGCGAGCAATGCATCCAGCCCTTCCCGGCCTGAAGCGCTGCCATGCGGCGCAGAAGTAAAAACAAACGCTACGCGCTTCATCAAAATTGCACCACTCTGTCGCAGGTCAACGCCGCCTGTGCCAGGGCACCTAGTCCGCTGAGCGAAAAGCCCGGTTGCAGGTTAGCCCCCGCCAGACCAAGGCGTTCGGCTTCGGTCACATCCGTCACGCCGCGACGCAGTGCCGCCGCGACGCAGATATGCAGGTCAACGCCCTGCGTTTCGTTTAATTTTTGCCAGGCGCGCACGAGGTCAAACTCATCGCTCGCCGGAGACGTAAACTGGTTCGCGTTATATACGCCTTCGCGATAAAAGAAGACGCTTGCCAGTTCATGACCGGCATCAAGCAGCGCATGGGCAAACTGTAGCGCGCTGCTGGCCTGCTGGGTACCGTACGCCGGGCCCGTCACCATTAACGCAAAACGCATTACTTGTCTTGTCCCAGGAAGTCGCCGCTTTTGAACTGGCGAATATAGAGGTAAACCGTGTGTTTGGAGATATTCAGGCGATCGGCCACCTGGTTGATGGCATCTTTGATATCAAAAATCCCTTTCTCATAGAGGTTCAGGACGATCTGACGATTCTTGGCGTTGTTGGATACGTTGCGATCGGCATTCACCTCTTCAATGGTGAACTCCAGCGTCTGGGTCACGAGATCCTCAACCGAAGAAGCAAAGTTCACCGATGAGCCCACGTCCGGCGTTTCGGGCGGGATGAAGGTGCTCATGATTTGCGAGAATGGCACATCAAGGTTCATGTTGATGCACAGCAAACCGATTACCCGGTGTTCGCGATTTCGAATCGCGATCGTTTCTGATTTCATCAGCACGCCACTTTTGGCGCGGGTGAAATAGCATTTTGAGACGCTGCTGTCCGCGCCGGTCATGTCATGCAACATACGCAATGCAAGGTCGGTGATTGGCGAGCCAATTTTACGGCCAGTGTGCTCGCCATTCGCAATGCGGATAGCGGAACACTTAAGATCTTGCAGGGAATGCAATACGATTTCGCAGTGGGAACCAATGAGCATCGCTAACCCGTCCACTACCGCTTCATAGGATTTCAGAATATCGAAGTCGGTCTGGTCAAATGGACGTTGATCCAGCAAATCAAGTTCACTGGTTTCGTTGGTTAAAAGCGACCTGGACATGAAAAAAACACTCCTTTTCAGGAGCCTGTCGTTAGGTTTTCAGGGCAGGCTCATTATCTACACGGACAACTAAATTAATACAGCGTGTATAACGCTTTCCAGTGTTAATTATATCTGCCCCACAATAAAAAAACCGCCGCCTGTAAAGGCGGCGGTTTTTTTCAGCATTACTTCTTAGCTGCTGCGGCTTTGTCGTCAGCCGGTGCGTCTGTTTTCGCATCCGCTTTCGGCGCCGGTTTGATGTCCAGCAGTTCTACATCAAATACCAGCGTGGAGTTAGCCGGGATACCCGGAACGCCGGTTTTGCCGTAAGCCAGATCCGGTGGGATGACCAGCTTGATTTTACCGCCTTTCTTGATGTTCTTCAGGCCTTCGGTCCAGCCCGGGATCACACCATCCAGACGGAAGGAGAGAGGCTCACCGCGGGTATAAGAGTTATCGAACTCTTTACCGTCGATCAGCGTACCTTTGTAGTTCACCACAACGGTGTCGCTGTCTTTAGGCGCGTCGCCGGTACCTTCTTTCTCAACTTTATAGATCAGGCCAGTAGAAGAGGTTTTAACGCCTTTCTCTTTCGCGAACTTGTCGCGGTAGGCTTTGCCTTTCGCTTCGTTATCTTTAGCGTCTGCTTCCATCTTGGTCTGAGCGGCGCCTTTCACGCGCGCTTCAAACGCTTGCAGAGTCTGCTCGATTTCCTGGTCAGACAGTTTGCTCTTGTCTGCGAACGCATCCTGAACCCCTGCGATCAGCTGGTTTTTGTCCAGTTTGATGCCCAGTTTCTCTTGTTCTTTCAGAGAGTTTTCCATGTAACGACCCAGAGACGCGCCAAGTGCGTAGGCGGATTTCTGGTCGTCATTTTTGAATGCCGCTTTGCTGTCTGTAGTCGCAGCAGGCTTCGCAGCAGTATCAGCAGCGAAAGACAGCGGCGCATTGAGCGCTACAGCCATAGTGGTCGCCAGCAGCGTAACTTTAAACAGTGATTTCATCCATATCTCCAGGACCTGAGGTCTCTCACCCCAGTGTTAAACGTAAATGAGTGACGTACTATAAAACGTTGCGGAAGAAATCTACAGACAGACTCCCCCGAATGTCGCTTCTTTTCAGACTATTTTTGTTTAAATAAGTTTCTTGTCAGGGAGATGGATACTGTACTTAAGGAAAAAGTCAGCTAAACTTCGCCGCCGCTGGTCCATTATGGCGAATGAGAGATAAACGAGGTGAATGATGAAGGATACAACGATCGAAGCGAGACTGGCTGAGCTGGAAAGCCGCCTGGCTTTTCAGGACATCACCATCGAAGAACTGAATCAGACCGTGACGGCCCATGAGCTTGAAATGGCAAAACTGCGCGATCACATGCGCCTGCTGACGGAAAAGCTGAAGGCCACGCAGCCGTCAAACATTGCCTCTCAGTCAGAAGAGACGCCACCACCTCATTATTGAGGCGTAAAAAAAGCGGGATTATCCCGCTTTTTTATTTTCCGGAGTACGGAATCAGTGGCAACCGCAGCCGCCGTTACCGCAACCACCTTTACCGTGGCCGTGGTCATGACCATGGTCGTGGCCGTGACCACCGCAGCAGCCGTCGTGGCCGTGATCGTGGTCATGGTCGTGACCGTGCGCACCGTGAACGTGGCCATGAGCCAGCTCTTCTTCGGTCGCTTCACGGATCGCAACAACTTCTACGTTGAACTTCAGGTTCTGACCCGCCAGCATGTGGTTGCCGTCAACCACAACGTGGTCGTCTTCCACTTCAGTGATTTCAACCGGCACCGGACCCTGGTCAGTTTCCGCCAGGAAGCGCATGCCAACCTGCAACTCGTCAACGCCCATGAATACGTCTTTAGGAACGCGCTGAACCAGGTTGTCATCATACTGACCGTAAGCGTCGTTCGCGCCTACAGCAACGTCGAATTTGTCGCCAACTTCATGGCCTTCCAGCGCCGTTTCCAGGCCGGAAATCAGGGAACCGTGACCATGCAGGTAGTCCAGCGGCGCACTCACCGGAGACTCATCAACCAACACACCGTCTTCTGTACGTACCTGATAGGCCAGGCTGACCACCAGGTCTTTTGCTACTTTCATGATATCTCCTGAGCGTGGGAAAATTGCTGGCGCAGATTGTAGCGGAAATCTGCACCCGTGTACCCTTAAGCTTAAAAAAACTCAGAGCATATCGCTAGTCTGGATGAAAAATGCCGATCACTTGCTCTTCTTTGCGAACGTGATCGCGGGCTTCTTTATCGGCCTCACGCATCTGGTGACCGCACTTAACACATTCAACGATATCGATATTATTTTCACGCCACATGGCCAGCGTATCTTGCGCCTGGCAGGATGGGCATTTTGCGCCCGCGATAAAGCGTTTACGTACAGCCATCTTTCGTTACCCTTTATTCAAATTCATCCCAGCCGTCGAGCTGGCGTCGTTCCTGTTGCATCTCACGCTGGAAGATCTCCTCCAGTTCGCGACGCGCTTCCCGCACGCGGGAGATCTGCGCCGTGTCGCTGTGCACGGGCATCAGTTCACGCAGCATTCGCATATCCAGCCGGCGGAAATGCATCTGGGCGCGTTGCGCCTGGTGAGGATGCATACCCAGCGAAACCAGCGCCTTGCGTCCCAGCTCCAGCGCGCTGGAGAAGGTTTCGCGGGAGAAGTGTTTCACACCCGCCTGCAAAAGTTCGTGAGCCTCCACACGTCCACGCGCACGCGCCAGAATATGCAGATGCGGGAAATGCTGCTGGCACAGCTCCACCAGCTTCATCGTATCTTCCGGATCGTTGCAGGTGATGATGATGGACTCCGCAGCCTCTGCCCCCGCCGAGCGCAACAGCTCAAGCTGCGTCGCATCGCCGTAGTACACCTTATAACCATATTTGCGCATCAGGTTGACGGCGCTGATATCGCGCTCCAGCACCGTGATGCGCATTTTATTCGCCATCAACAGGCGACCAATCACCTGTCCGAAGCGACCAAAGCCCACGACGATCACCTGCGGTTTATCATCTTCCACCCACGGCGCTTCGTCTTCATCGTCTGCGGGATTCAGGCGGCGCGACAGCAGTTTGTCCACCAGCTTCATCAGCAGTGGCGTGGTCATCATCGACAACGTAACCGTCACCAGCAGCAGCGCCATCTGGTCATCTTTGAACAGCTTCTGAGACGACGCCGTGGAAAACAGCACAAACGCAAATTCTCCACCCTGGCTTAACACGCTGGAAAACTGCATTCTTTCCGAGCTGCGCAGCCCGTAAATCCTCGCGAGGAGATACAGCACCAGCGTTTTGACCGCCACCAGCACGGCGACACTCGCAATAACCCACAGCAGATGGGTATAGAGCACGCCAAGATTAAGCGCCATACCCACCGAGATAAAGAACAACCCTAACAGCAGCCCCTTAAACGGATCGATGGCGGTCTCCAGCTCGTGGCGGTACTCGCTTTCCGCAAGCAGCACCCCGGCGATAAACGTCCCAAGCGCCATCGACAGCCCCAGCGCATCCATAAACAGCGCTGAGCCAAGCACCAGCAGCAGCGTTGCGGCGGTGAATACCTCGCGCACGCCGGATGCGGCAATAAACCGGAATACCGGACGCAGTAAAAACCGTCCGCCGATCAGCATCCCCGCGAAGGCCAGCACCTTCATGGAGATCTTCATCCAGTCGAAATGATCGTCTCCGGAGCCCGCCAGCAGCGGCACCAGCGCCAGCGCCGGGATCACCGCTAAATCCTGGAACAGCAGCACCGAAAAACCCAGCTGCCCCGCCTCGTTGCGGTTCATCCCTTTGTCGCGCATCAGCTGAAGCGCCATCGCCGTCGACGACATCGCAAGACCGATCCCGCCAATCACCGCGGCCTGCCAGGAAAACTGCGTCAACATCAGCAGTCCCGCGAGAATGGCCGCGCTGAGTAACACCTGCGCCGCCCCGACGCCAAAAATAGATTGCCGCAGTTGCCACAGCTTGGCGGGGTTCAGCTCCAGCCCGATGATAAACATCAGGAAGACCACGCCCAGCTCGGAGAAGTGGAGAATTTCATCCACATCGCTGATAAACCCAAGCCCCCAGGGGCCAATGGCGATCCCCGCCAGCAAATAGCCCAGCACCGCGCCAATGCCGAGACGCGCGGCAAGCGGGACCGCGACGACGGCGGCAAACAAAAACAGCACCCCGGCAAGGAGTAAATTCGAACCGTCCATTAGCGTCCTCCCGCCGGAATCGGTGACGCCAGCCATTCGCCATAGGCCCTGGCATGGCTCGCCAGTGCTTTCGGATCCTGCCGCCGTGCCCAGTAGATAATAATCGGGCTCATCCAGTGCATACGGCACATCGCCGCCGTCAGCTCAAACGGCCGCAGAATGTCGCTCATGGGGTAACGGTTCAGCCCGTCGTGACGGTAAGCGCTTTCCGGCTCACCGGTGGTAATGACACTCCGCCAGTACTTTCCCGCCAGCTGGTTGCCCCCCACCCCGCTGGAGAAGCCCCGGCTCAGCACGCGGTCCAGCCACTCTTTGAGCAGCGCCGGACAGCTGTAGGTATAAAGCGGATGCTGGAACACAATCACGTCGTGCTGACGCAGCAGTTCCTGCTCGTAAGGAATATCGATAAAAAAATCAGGATAGTGCGCGTAGAGATCGTGCACCGTTACATTACTGAGCTGTGTGGCCGGCTTAAGCAGCACCCGGTTCGCCACCGAGTCCTGTGATTCCGGATGGGCATACAGCAGCAGCACTTTCGCTGTCTGAGACATCACTCCCCTCCCGGTTCTGTTTTTGTGTATTGTTGTCGTTTTGGGCTACCATGGCGGCCCGGTGGGGAAAATGGCCCACACCTTACATTATCATAATGACAAATTAACATAGTCGGAACATACGGCGCTTCTATGATTGTTTTCTCCTCGTTACAAATTCGTCGCGGCGTGCGCGTCCTGCTGGATAACGCGACTGCTACCATCAACCCGGGCCAAAAAGTGGGGCTGGTCGGCAAAAACGGCTGCGGTAAATCCACCCTGCTGGCGCTGCTGAAAAACGAGATAAGCGCGGATGGCGGTAACTTTACCTTCCCGGGCAACTGGCAGCTCGCCTGGGTGAACCAGGAGACGCCCGCGCTGAGCGAACCCGCGCTCGACTATGTTATCGACGGCGATCGTGAATACCGCAAGCTCGAAGCGGAACTCAATGCCGCCAACGAACGTAACGACGGCCACGCCATCGCCACCGTCCACGGCAAGCTGGACGCCATCGATGCCTGGACCATTCGCTCCCGTGCCTCCAGCCTGCTGCACGGTCTGGGTTTCAGCAACGAACAGCTTGAACGCCCGGTGAGCGATTTCTCGGGCGGCTGGCGCATGCGCCTTAACCTGGCCCAGGCGCTGATCTGCCGCTCCGACCTTTTGCTGCTCGATGAACCAACCAACCACCTCGATCTTGATGCGGTTATTTGGCTGGAGAAGTGGCTCAAGAGCTATCAGGGCACTCTGATTCTGATCTCTCACGACCGCGACTTCCTCGATCCGGTAGTGGATAAAATCATTCATATCGAACAGCAAAGCATGTTCGAATACACCGGCAACTACAGCTCTTTCGAGCGCCAGCGCGCGACGCGCCTTGCCCAGCAGCAGGCGATGTATGAAAGCCAGCAGCAGCGCGTGGCGCACCTGCAAAGCTTTGTGGATCGCTTCAAGGCCAAGGCGTCAAAAGCCAAGCAGGCGCAGAGCCGCATCAAGATGCTGGAACGCATGGAGATGATCGCCCCGGCGCACGTGGATAACCCGTTCCACTTCAGCTTCCGCGAGCCTGAAAGCCTGCCTAACCCGCTGCTGAAGATGGAGAAGGTCAGCGCGGGCTATGGCGATCACATTATTCTCGATTCCATCAAGCTCAACCTGGTGCCGGGTTCACGTATTGGTCTGCTGGGGCGCAACGGTGCCGGTAAATCGACGCTGATCAAACTGCTGGCGGGCGAGCTTAACCCGGTCAGCGGCGAAATCGGGCTGGCGAAGGGCATCAAGCTAGGCTACTTCGCCCAGCATCAGCTGGAATTTTTACGCGCGGATGAATCGCCGATCCAGCACCTGGCGCGCCTGGCGCCGCAGGAGATGGAGCAGAAACTGCGCGACTACCTCGGCGGCTTTGGCTTCCAGGGCGATAAGGTGACGGAAAACACCGAGCGTTTCTCCGGCGGCGAAAAAGCCCGTCTGGTGCTGGCGCTGATCGTCTGGCAGCGTCCAAACCTGCTGCTGCTTGATGAACCGACCAACCACCTCGATCTCGACATGCGCCAGGCGCTGACCGAAGCGCTGATAGAGTTCGAAGGGGCGCTGGTTGTCGTATCGCACGACCGCCACCTGATCCGCTCCACCACCGACGATCTCTACCTGGTGCACGGCGGCAAAGTGGAGCCGTTCGACGGCGATCTGGAAGACTACCAGCAGTGGCTGACGGACGTGCAGAAGCAGGAAAACCAGCCGGAAGAGTCAGCGAAAGACAACGCCAACAGCGCCCAGGCGCGTAAAGACCAGAAGCGCCGTGAAGCGGAACTGCGCACCCAGACGCAGCCGCTGCGTAAAGAGATTGCCCGTCTCGAAAAAGAGATGGAAAAGCTCAACGCCACGCTTGCTGCCGTCGAAGAGAAGCTGGGCGACAGCGAACTGTACGATCAGAGCCGCAAAGCGGAGCTGACGGACTGTCTGCAAACTCAGGCGAAAGCCAAATCCAGCCTCGAAGAGTGCGAAATGGCATGGCTGGACGCGCAGGAACAGCTGGAAGCGATGCTGCAAGCCGACTAACACGCCGGGAGGGTTATGGGCTTCGATACCACGAGCGAGATTACATTCCGTAAGCTCAGCATCTTCATGACGTTCATGGAGAAGGGCAATATCGCACGTACCGCCGAAACGCTCGGCCTGAGCGGTGTCAGCGTGCACCGCGCGCTGCATACCCTCGAAGAGAACGTCCGCTGCCCGCTCTTTGCTCACAAAGGGCGTAACCTGATTGCCCTCCCCTCCGCGTGGACGCTGCTGGAGTATTGTCAGGAGGTGATGCAGGTGATGGAGCGCGGGCTGGAAGAGTCGCGCAAGATCGCCGGTATCGGCCAGGGACGGTTGCGCGTCGGCACGCTCTACTCGCTGACGCTGGAAACCGTGCCGCGCCTGATAATGGGCATGAAGCTGCGCCGTCCGGATCTGGAGATGGATCTGACGATGGGCTCGAACGAAACCCTGCTCCATATGCTGGATGAGGGATCGCTGGATGCGATTTTAATCTCTATTTCCGAAAGCGATATCGACCGTAACAGCCTCGAAGTGCTTCCTCTGTTCCATGACGATATTTTCCTTGCCGCACCGGCCTCTGCCACGCTGAGTACCCACGGGCCAGCGGATCTCCGCGATTACAAAGATCAGAAATTTGTCGCGCTTGCAGAAGGCTTTGCGACCTACGCCGGGTTCCAGGAAGCGTTCCATATCGCCGGGTTTGAACCAGAGATTGTTACCCGGGTGAACGACATTTTCTCAATGCTCAGCCTGGTGCAGGCGGGCGTCGGCTTTACGCTGATGCCGGGAAGGATGAAGAAGGTCTACGAGAATTCCGTGCAACTGTTGAAGCTGGCGGAGCCGTACCAAATGCAGCAGCTGATCGCGATTGTCTTTGCCCGCAACCGCGAGCAGGATCCGAGCCTGCGGGCATTGGCCGCGGAAGGGCGGATGTATGCGAGAAGTTTGCAGGATAGTGCCTGATGTTATTGCCCGGTGGCGGCTGCGCCTTACCGGGCCTACTCCCGAATTGTAGGCCCGGTAAGCGTAGCGCCACCGGGCTAAAAACTCATGCACGAAGCCGACCCGCCAGATGCACCGCCACGTCCACCCCGCTGCGCTCCAGCGAAATGGATTCGCCTTCCCACGCCGCCTGCCGCGTCAGACAGGTCAGGATGCCCCCTGGCGGCATCTCAATCGCCAGCCGCGCTTCACGCTCGTTAGCGGAAATCACCGCCTCCTGCCAGCGCACGGTTCGCGCCATATTCATCGCCAGATCGTCGGCAATTTTCTCCGGCTGCCAGAGCACGCGTCCGGTACTGCCGCTCAGGTACGCACAGCGCGGACGTGAAAGCGTGACCGAATTAAATGCTGCCACCAGCTTCTGCGCCGGTTCCGCCAGCAGTTCACAGTGCGACGGTACGCTCACCGCCAGCCGCTTAGCCTTGCTCGCGCCTTTTGCCAGGGCGCGTTCCGCCACCTGCGCCATGCCGTCATCGGTTCCGGCAATCACGATCTGCGTTTCGGCGTTCAGATTAGCAATATAGGTTCCAGTCCCCTGAATCAGGTTTTCCACCTGGGGCAGGGTCAACCCCATAATCGCCGTCAGGCCGTAACCGTGCGGGTAAGCCTGCTCCATCAGATCGCCGCGCAACGCCACCAGCTTCAGCGCGTCCGTAAAGTCCAGCGCACCGGCGATAACCGCCGCAGGATAAGCGCCAATGGACAGCCCGCTGACGATATCCGGCGACACGCCGCAACGTTCCAGCTCGCGCGCCCACGCCACGCCGGCAATCAACAGCGAAAGCTGAACCGCACGGGTGTGGGTTAACGAGCATGCGCTGTCCAGGGTATCGACTTCCGCCCCCAGCACAGCACGGGCCTGCTCCAGCTCCGTTCCCGGCAGGTTTTGCAGCATACCTTCATGCTGTGTGCCCTGCCCCGGAAAGGTAAACAGTATTTTCATTACTCCTCCCTGTGCCATGGATCCGCCACCAGGCGCGGTCCACATTGCGTTTTTAGCAGCGTTTTGCCGTCGCGTAACCATTCCGCCAGCGCGAATCCGCCCTCGGGCGTGTCCACCTGCGTATCCGCCCGGCACAACGCACGGCTGAGCTGAGCCTGCCAGCCAGTAAACGCCTCAGGGGAAACGGCACGCGGGGCGCGGATGAGCAGATCGAGATCGCTGTCGGCGTGGATCACCGGAATGCCGGTCGCCAGCGCGTAACCCGTACTGCCGGTTATCCCCCACGTCCACGGCCACGACTGCTGCGCAAGCTGAAGCGCCACCTGAACCGGCGGCTGAGTGATAAACGGCGAACGCAGCAGGTCGGCGGCAACGCTCAAATCTTCGGGCGACACCACGCGCAACACGTTCTCAGGCTTCACCCATCCGGCCGCCCGCTGGTCGCGGCGCAATCCGCGCACGCCAACGGGAATACGGCCTTCATTATCAACATCACGCCGCACCACTACCGGTAGTCCGGCATGCCAGGCCGCGTCCACCCAGGATTCGGTAATCCCTTCCAGGGCGTCGCGCGCGGTAAGCCAGATGAGGTCGTGTGGGCGTAATGTTGTGGTCATGATTACATTCCTGAAGTCAGCGAGATAAACAGCGGCAGCGACAGGATACACAGTACGGAGCTCAACAGCAGCACGGCTTCAGCATCCGGCGACTGCACGCCAAAGCGGTTACCGAACACCACGCCAAAGAAGCCCGCGGACAGCGCAATCATCAGGATGGCGGTGATCGCCACGGAGCCGTGCAGACCGAAGATTAAAACGATACCCCAGGCGATCGCTGGCTGGATCAGCAGCTTGGCGATAGTGGAAGTGATCACCATGGTGTTGATCTGAAGTTTACGCGCGGAGAGGATCACCCCGGTCAGGAACAGCGCCGCAGCGGTCGCAGACAGTCCCAGCGGTTTAATCGCCGCCAGCACCAGCTCCGGCATTTTGATGCCAATAGCGGACAGGATCACACCCAGCAACGGGCCCATCACGATCGGTTTTTTAATGGAGCGCCACATCAGCACCGGCAGCATGGAAAGCGTTGAACCCGAGTTATTGCCTTCGGCGCGCGCTTTCTCACGCTCCAGAATCAGCAGGCAGAACGGGGTCATCAGCACCGAACCACAGGCGATGGAGACCGCAACGGACAGTGAAGTTGAAGGGCCTTCGCCCAGCACGCTGCCCAGGATCGGCAGGCCAAGCGCCGCGTAGTTTGGCAGGGCGACGGTAAGCGTCAGCACGGCCGCATCCTGCGGGGATTTTTTAAACACTTTTGTCGCGAGGAAGTAGATGACCGCATAGGTGATCCACATCGCCAGGGTGAGCACCAGGATCAGCGGCGACTGCGCCACGATGCCGGTCCACGGGGTTTGCACGGTGGCGCTGAACAGCGCAGCCGGGAGTGCAAAATCCATCACGAAGATATTCAGCAGGGAAACATTTTTGTTATCGACCATCTTTGCCTTACCGGCCCAGAATCCCAGCAGCATGATGACGAAAATCGGTGCAAGAGCATGAACAATTACGTAAGTCATAAATCACCTGTAGTAAAAAAGTTTAAGCACTGGCGCGATGTTTATTATTTTCAGGATGCAGGTTCCCGCGTGGACGCAACGGGCGCGCCCACGGGGTGATGCATCTGGCAGGTCTCTTTTTACTTACCAGCTGGCTCGCATACGTTCACGTACGAGCGCCGAGCTGCGGCGGTTGTCAGCACCCAGACGGTTTTTCAACGTGGTGTCCTGACGAGCGTCGCTGATGGCCTGTTGCAGGGTGGTTTTCACCCGCGTCAGATCGCTTTCGGTAGGGGCATCCGGATTGCTGATATCCAGCAGGTCGGAAAGCAGCCCCAGCGTGGCGTAGTTGCTGATGTCATACGCCATTGGCGGAATGGTTGCAGCCAGTTTTTCCAGCGCCTCAACGGTACGCAGCGTAATGCGCGCCGCAGACTCTTTGCCCATGGCATGGATCAGCACGCCTTTATCGTTGAAGGCAATCAGACGGTTAGCCTGGTAGCCGTGCGCCAGAAACGCGCCGGACATGGCCTTACCGACGATAAGACCAATCACCGGATGACCCGCCAGCCGCGCATTAGCGTAGGCGGCAGCGGCGCCGGCCAGCGCCTGGTGGATACCAAACGCCTCTTCGCGACGGCCATAGGCCTGGCTTGGGACGTCGATTACCGCCACAATCGGGCGCTTCACGGCTTTGTCTGCGTCAGCGGCGACGGTTTCGCTGACCACTTTTGCCAGCGTCCATCCTTCCAGCAGGCCGACTTCACCCTGCGCCGCGCGCGGGAAGTGGTTGTTGGCGTCCGGCACCACGGCGACAAAACGCACCGTTTCACCGTTTAGCTCGCCGTCTGCGGCCTGCACGGACGGGCATAACCCCTCCAGACGTTTCGCGTTCGGGGCCAGAGTTTCCAGCCAGAGTTCGCCACGGCTAATTGAGTTAGTCATCATTTCACCTCCCGGGCAAAAAGCGCTTTAATCTGTTCGGCATCGGCCTGTTTGCGGGTGTCGAAATTCGTCAGACGGTTCAGGTAATCGTCGTAGTTATCGGTGCGATGTTTCGCCGGTACGCCTTTGGCGATGGCTTCGTTCATCGCGGCTTTCACCGCGTTCACGCCGTCGCCCACCAGCGCGTCCACCAGCCCGCTTTCAAAGCGTACTTCGCCGCCGGTCATGCTCCAGATAAACGGACGGTCGCGGGAGTCATACTCTTCAATGCCCGCTTCCTGCTCGATAACCTGCGGACCGTTGAGGCCGAGCCGCGCTTCGCGGGTCACAATCAGGTAGCTGCACAGCGCCGCGGCGATAGACATCCCACCGAAGCAGCCCACGGTCCCGGCGACAATCCCGACGACCGGGGTATAGCGACGCAGGTCAACGATCGCGGCGTGGATATCGGCAATCGCCGCCAGGCCGAGGTTGGCTTCCTGCAAACGTACGCCGCCGGTTTCGAGGCACAGCACCGCCTGAGTCGGAATGCCGTTGCGGTTATCTTCCGCCGCCAGCTCCAGCGCTGCCGCCATTTTGGCGCCGGACACTTCGCCCATGCTGCCGCCCTGGAAGGTGCCTTCAATCGCCACCACCACCGCAGGCTGGCCGTTGATGGTCCCTTTCGCGACCACCATGCCGTCATCAGCCTGAGGAACAATCCCCTGTGGCCCAAGCCACGGAGAGATAATGCCTTCAAACGGATCCAGCAGTTCGCGGTAGCTGCCGTCGTCGAGCAGCGCCTGCGCACGCTGGCGCGCTTTTAATTCGATAAAGCTGCTGTCATCACGCATGGTTCACCCCTTCAAAAACCTGTTCGATACGAATGCGTGCCACGCCCGGCGTCGCGCCGAAGTCGTGGATGGTCAGCTTACCTGCGGGCAGGCTGCTGACGGTTTGCAGGCGGTTGAACAATGCCTCCCAGCGCCCGCGGCTGTTGTCGACGGAGGTGGTGATATCAATGGTTAAGGTCTGGCCCGGTTCGGCGGTGAAAAGCACCTCCATATCCCCGGAACCGACGACCCCTGCCAGCGCCCTGCCGCTTACTTCGCGGCTGGCGGGCACGGTCAATGTGATTTTTTCCATAACATCCTCTTAATGCTTTGAATAGGGCGTTTCGGCGCGGTCAAGAAACAGCGTGGCGGCAAGCAGGTCTGCGGCTCCGCCCGGCGAGGCGTTAAGCGCCAGCATCTGACGGTCTAACCGCGCCAGCGCCTGCTGCCCGGCGAGGGTTGCGCATCCTCCGGCGTTCAGCACCGCACGGGCGCCGTTCTGCATGGCGTCCAGCCCCTCCATGCCGGCGCGCGACAGCACGCAGGTGTCGGTGAGCGAGGTCATGATCGCCATCAGCGCGTCGAGTCTGGCCTGCGTTTCGCTGCTGCCGTTGAGACGGCTGAGGCGAAGCTGCGGCAGCGCGCGCTGCATGATGTGCGGAAACGCCTGCTGAGCCTCTTCACGCGCGCCCGGCACACGGTAGCGGTGCGTGACGCGTAACCCCTTGCTGAACACTTTCGGCGCCGCGTCATCCGGCAGCTTCGCCAGCTGAGCGGCGGTGTTCGCGACGGTTTGCGCCCGGGCATCGCCGCCCAGCATCGCCACCGCGCTCACCAGCAATCCCAGCGCCCAGATCGCGCCACGGTGCGTGTTCACGCCGTCGGTAGCGGCCATCATCTGCCGTTCACCTTCGCGACCCAGGCGGCCAACGGTTTGCCTGAGGGCAATATCCGCCGGACGCTGCCAGCTCTGCTGCGCCAGCGCCTGAAACGTGGGGGTCAGGCTGTGAGCGGAGCGCTCCATCAGCGCAAGCGATAAATCGTGGTGCGCGCCGTTCCCCCGGCTGTCCACCAGACCGGGCTTCGGGCTTAAACGTGCTTCGTCAATCAGACACTGCGTGGCGGTTCGCGCCAGCCATTCGGCACCGCCTTCAACCTGGATCTGGGGCAGAAGTTTCATTACCAGCTCCGGAATTTCGCAGGTGGGTTGTAAAGACCGCCGGACCATTCCACCAGGTCCGCGACGCTACCGGCCGCCAGCAGCGAACGGGTGGCATCGGTGCGGCGAATGCCCATATCTTCCGGATACACAACCTTGCCGCTCTGGCGCAGTTCCGCCACGCGTTTGGCGTCAACGCCCAGACCGATATCGGTGATACCCGCCACGGCGGCGACCATGGCGCGACGCTCTTCCAGATCTTTCGCCCGGTAGAGGTAAGCAATCCCCTCTTCCGTCAGCACGTGGGTGACGTCATCGCCGTAAATCATGACCGGCGCCAGCGGCATACCAGAGGCTTTCGCGACCTCAACGGCGTCGAGTTTTTCCACGAAGGTTGGCTTCACGCCCGCCTGGAAGGTTTCCACCATCTGCACGACCAGCTTTTTACCGCGCTGCATCGGGTCAGGCTCGGTGATCATGTTCAGCCAGGCCGGTGTGGCGTGGCGACGACCGTGCGGATCGTGGCCCATGTTTGGCGCGCCGCCGAAGCCGGAAAGGCGGCCGCGGGTCACGGTTGAGGAGTTAGCGTAACCATCAACCTGTAGCGTGGAGCCGATAAACATATCGACCGCGTACTGACCAGCCAGCTGGCAGAAGGCGCGGTTAGAGCGCATGGAGCCGTCGGCACCGGTAAAGAACACGTCAGGACGGGCGCGGATGTACTCTTCCATTCCCAGCTCGCCGCCGAAGCAGTGGACGCTCTCCACCCAGCCGCTTTCGATGGCCGGGATCAGCGTTGGATGCGGGTTCAGGGTCCAGTGTTTACAGATTTTGCCTTTGAGTCCGAGCTGTTCGCCGTAGGTTGGCAGCAGCAGCTCGATCGCTGCGGTGTTAAAGCCAATCCCGTGGTTCAGGGACTGCACCTGGTGTTCAGCATAGATGCCTTTAATCGCCATCATCGCCATCAGGATATGTTCCTGTTTGATCAGGCGCGGGTCACGGGTGAAGAGCGGTTCGATAAAGAACGGCTTATCGGCAACCACCACAAAATCAATCCACGAGCCCGGAATATCCACACGCGGCAGGTCGCACTCGTCGTCCACCAGCTCGTTCACCTGCGCGATGACGATGCCGTCATGGAATGCGGCGGCTTCCACCAGCGCCGGAGTATCTTCGGTACTCGCCCCGGTATAGAGGTTGCCTTTGCGGTCCGCTTTAAAACCGGCAATCAGCGCCACGTTTGGCGATAGGTCGACGTATAAACGTGAGTAGAGTTCGATGTAGGTGTGAATCGCCCCGATTTCGAGCTGACCATCCTCCAGCAATTGGGAGATTCGCAGGCTTTGCGTACCGGAGAAGGAGAAGTCCAGCTTGCGGGCGATGCCTTTCTCAAAGATGTCCAGATGTTCGCTGCGGCCCACGCTCGGCATGATCATATGCAGATCGTGCACGATTTGCGGGTTCACTTCCGCCAGTGAACGGGAAAGGAAATCCGCCTGCTTCTGGTTGTTGCCTTCCAGAACGACTTTGTCGCCTGGTGCGATCAGTTTTTCCAGCATGGCGACAAGATCGCCGGTTGGCAGTACCTTGCCCTGCACCGGTACGGACGCCAGACGACGCGCTTTCTCACTGCGTCGGGTGTTCCATTGCCGGGTGGGTGTTTGCCCAGATAACATTATTAACCTCCTGATTCAGCACATCATTCTGATTTGCTTAACGTTGAGTAAAGTGTGCGCTCTGGTGAGAAAGGCATCAATTAAGCGTAGAGCCAAATCATTAGCCTGAGAGTAATAATCAAGGTAAATATTTGTGATCGGGATCAGTTCATGTTTCGGAAAAACGGGCTAAACGGGGTACAATTCGGAAGGTATAGTTAATTTCTGACAAGAATCAGCATCGCCCTTATGACCCAAATCATTCCCTCAGACTTCGACATTGCAGCCGAAGAGAGCGCAGAGTTCGTGCCCATGCGCGGTGTGGCTAACCCTCACCTGCAAACCATGCTGCCGCGCCTGATCCGCCACAAGGTACAGTTCACCCCGCACTGGCAACGGCTGGATTTGCCGGATGGCGATTTTTTGGATCTCGCCTGGAGCGAAGATCCGGATCGGGCCAGACATAAACCCCGTCTGGTGGTGTTTCACGGTCTGGAAGGCAGCCTGCACAGCCCTTACGCACACGGTCTCATTGAGGCGGCGAAAGCCCGCGGCTGGCTTGGGGTAGTGATGCATTTTCGCGGATGCAGCGGCGAGCCTAATCGTCAGAAACGTATTTATCACTCGGGTGAAACCGAGGACGGTACCTGGTTCCTGCGCTGGCTAAGAGACAATTTCGGCGAGGCGCCAACGGCAGCGGTGGGGTATTCCCTGGGCGGCAATATGCTGGCCTGCCTGCTGGCGAAGGAGAGCGACGCCGTACCGCTGGATGCGGCGGTGATCGTCTCTGCGCCCTTTATGCTGGAGCAGTGCAGCTATCATATGGAAAAGGGGTTTTCGCGAGTGTACCAGCGCTACCTGCTCAACCTGCTGAAAGCCAACGCCGCGCGCAAGCTGAAGGCCTATCCGGATACGCTGCCTGTGACGCTGCAACAGCTCAAACGCGTGAAGCGCCTGCGCGAGTTTGATGATTTGATCACCTCGAAAATTCACGGCTTTGCCGATGCGATTGACTATTACCGTCAGTGCAGCGCCATGCCTTTACTGAACCAAATCACGAAACCTACGCTGATTATCCACGCCAAAGATGATCCGTTTATGGATCACCACTCGATTCCGGCGCCCGATCATCTGCCGGCCAATGTGGAGTATCAGCTCACCCAATTCGGGGGACACGTCGGCTTTGTCGGCGGCACGCTGCGTCGGCCAAAAATGTGGCTTGAGACGCGTATTCCCGACTGGTTAACGGCTTATCTGGACGGTAAATAATGATTATTCCCTGGCAGGATCTCTCTCCCGACACGCTCGATAATCTGATTGAAAGCTTTGTCTTGCGCGAAGGCACCGATTATGGTGAACATGAACGTTCGCTTGAACAAAAGGTCAACGATGTTAAGCGCCAGCTTAAAAGCGGCGACGTGGTGCTGGTATGGTCCGAACTGCATGAGACGGTCAATATCATGCCCCGCAACGCGTTTCACGGCTGATCTTTACACTTTTCCAGTCAGGGAGTTGCTATGTCTGCCAGACATCCGGTTATTGCCGTTACGGGTTCGAGTGGGGCGGGAACCACTACCACCAGCCTCGCCTTCCGCAAGATCTTCGCCCAGCTTAACTTACGGGCGGCAGAGGTAGAAGGCGACAGCTTTCACCGCTACACGCGCCCGGAGATGGATATGGCCATCCGCAAAGCGCGCGATCTGGGTAAACACATCAGCTACTTCGGCCCGGAGGCCAATGACTTCGGCCTGCTGGAGCAAACCTTCCGTGAATACGGGCAAAGCGGTACCGGGCAGTCCCGCAAGTATCTCCACACCTACGATGAAGCCGTGCCCTGGAACCAGGTCCCCGGCACGTTCACGCCCTGGCAGCCGCTGCCGGAACCGACTGACGTGCTGTTTTACGAAGGATTGCACGGCGGCGTGGTGACGCCTCAGCACGACGTGGCGCGCCACGTGGATTTGCTGGTGGGGGTGGTGCCGATTGTTAACCTTGAGTGGATCCAGAAGCTGACGCGTGACATGAGCGAGCGCGGCCATTCGCGAGAGGCGGTCATGGACTCGGTGGTGCGCTCCATGGACGATTACATCAACTTCCTGACGCCGCAGTTCTCCCGAACCCACATTAACTTCCAGCGCGTCCCCACCGTGGACACCTCCAACCCGTTCGCTGCAAAAAGCATCCCGTCGCTGGACGAGAGCTTTGTGGTGATCCACTTCCGCAACCTGGAAGGCATTGATTACCCCTGGCTGCTGGCGATGCTACAGGGTTCGTTTATTTCGCACATGAATACGTTAGTGGTACCGGGCGGAAAAATGGGGCTGGCAATGGAGCTGATCATGACACCGCTGGTGCAGCGGCTGATGGAAGGAAAGCAGATCGCGTGACACCTGTTGCCGGATGGCGCTTCGCTTATCCGGCATACGTTCGTGCAGTTGTAGCTTTTGTAGGGCGGGTCAGCGCAGCGCCACCCGCCAAAAATTAAGCCGCGATCACTTCATACGAATGGGTGATTTTTACCGCTTTCTCCAGCATTAACGCCACAGAGCAGTATTTTTCCGCAGACAGGTCAACCGCACGCGAGACCGCCGCATCCTTCAGTTCTTTGCCGGTGACGATAAAGTGCAAATTAATATGCGTGAACAGGCGGGGCGCCTCTTCACGACGTTCCGACGTCAGCTTCACTTCACAATCGGTCACGTCATGACGGCCTTTTTGCAGGATCGACACCACGTCGATCGCGCTGCATCCGCCCGCCGCCATCAGCACCATTTCCATCGGGCTTGGCGCTTTATCGCCGGAGTTGCCATCCATCAAAACCTGGTGCCCGGAAGCAGACTCGCCCAGGAACGTTAACCCTTCAACCCATTTCACACGCGCTTGCATATTCACTCACTCCAACGTTGCATTTTTTATGACAGATTACGTGTACGTTACATTTCTCGCAACGGAAGGCGACCTGCGTCATGCTGAAGCGAGACACCAGGAGACACGCGGCGAAAGCTATGCTAAAACACTCTGGATGCTACAGTAATACATTGACGTTACACATGTATGCAGAGGACATCAAACTTTACTGGCTGCGAAACGTTACGACAGCCGACTTCCCAGGTATGGGTAAGAATTCGATTGCAACCCCAGAGTCCGGATGCATCTTATGACTCTGGTGACAGCTTATAACAGAGGATAACAGCGCATGGTGCTTGGCAAACCGCAAACAGACCCGACTCTCGAATGGTTCTTGTCTCATTGCCACATTCATAAGTACCCATCAAAGAGCACGCTGATTCACCAGGGTGAAAAAGCGGAAACGTTGTATTACATCGTTAAAGGCTCGGTGGCCGTGCTGATCAAAGATGAAGAAGGGAAAGAGATGATCCTTTCTTATCTGAACCAGGGCGATTTTATCGGTGAACTGGGCCTGTTTGAAGAAGGCCAGGAACGTAGCGCCTGGGTTCGTGCAAAAACAGCATGTGAAGTGGCTGAAATTTCTTACAAGAAATTCCGTCAGCTGATTCAGGTCAACCCTGACATCCTGATGCGTCTTTCTTCCCAGATGGCACGCCGTCTGCAAGTGACCTCTGAGAAGGTGGGTAACCTCGCCTTCCTGGACGTGACCGGTCGTATCGCGCAGACGCTGTTGAACCTGGCGAAACAGCCAGACGCCATGACCCACCCTGACGGTATGCAAATTAAAATTACCCGCCAGGAAATCGGTCAGATCGTCGGCTGCTCCCGTGAAACAGTGGGCCGTATCCTGAAGATGCTGGAAGACCAGAACCTGATCTCTGCCCACGGTAAAACTATCGTGGTCTACGGAACCCGTTAATTTCGGTCAAACGGCGTGCCGCCGCAGGGTGGCACGCCGTTTTTGTCTCTACTCCTCATGTGGCGCAGGCTGATCTATCACCCGGAAGTTAACTACGCACTGCGACAAACGCTGGTGTTGTGTCTTCCCGTGGCCGTGGGCCTGATCCTCGGACATCTTCAGCAAGGCCTGCTGTTTTCTCTTGTGCCCGCCTGCTGCAACATTGCCGGTCTGGATACGCCGCATAAACGCTTTTTTAAACGTCTGATTATTGGCGGCTGCCTGTTTGCCGGCTGTAGCCTTGCCGTACAACTCTTACTGGCCCGCGACATTCCTCTGCCGCTGATCCTGACCGTGCTGGCGATGACGCTCGGCGTCACCGCCGAAATCAGCTCGCTGCACGCCCGCCTGCTTCCCGCGTCGCTGATTGCCGCCATCTTCACCTTAAGCCTTGCGGGCAATATGCCGGTGTGGGAGCCATTGCTGATCTACGCCCTCGGCACGCTGTGGTACGGGCTGTTTAACTGGTTCTGGTTCTGGCTGTGGCGGGAACAGCCGCTGCGCGAATCCCTGAGCCTGCTCTACGTGCAACTTGCTGAATACTGCGAAGCAAAATACACCCTGCTCACTCAACATACCGACCCGGAAAAATCCCTGCCGCCGCTGCTGGCGCGCCAGCAAAAAGTGGTGGATCTGATCAGCCAGTGCTATCAGCAGTTGCACATGCTTGCCGCCAACAAAAATCATGAATACAAGCGGCTGCTGCGAACCTTCCAGGTCGGGCTGGATTTGCAGGAGCATATCTCCGTCAGCCTTCATAATCCGGAAGAGGTGCAAAAGCTGGTGGAGCGCAGCCATGCGGAAGCGGTGATCCGCTGGAACGCGCAGACCGTCGCGGCCCGCCTGCGGGTGCTGGCTGACGATATCCTCTATCACCGCTACCCGACGCGCTTTAACATGGACAAACAGCTCGGCGCGCTGGAAAAGATTGCGCGTCAGCACGCGGATAACCCGGTCGGGCAATTTGCTGCCTGGCATTTCAGCCGCATCGCCCGGGTGTTACGCACCCAGCGCCCGCTTTATGCCCGGGACCTGATGGCCGATAAGCAAAAACGGCTGCCGCTGCTGCCCGCGCTCAAAAGCTATCTATCACTGAAATCTTCCGCCCTGCGCAATGCCGCGCGGATCAGTGTGATGCTGAGCATCGCCAGCCTGATGGGAATGGCCCTGCACCTGCCGAAACCCTACTGGATCTTAATGACCGTGCTGTTTGTCACCCAGAACGGCTATGGCGCCACGCGGGTGCGCATTCTGCATCGGGCGGGCGGTACGATGGCGGGGCTGATTATCGCGGGCGTGACGCTGCACTTTCACGTGCCGGAAGGCTATACCCTGGCCGGTATGCTGGCGATCACGCTGGTGAGCTACCTGATCATCCGCAAAAACTACGGCTGGGCGATGGTGGGCTTTACGGTCACGGCGGTGTATACCCTGCAACTGCTCACGCTTAACGGGGAACAGTTTATTATTGCCCGGCTGGTCGATACGCTAATTGGCTGCCTGATCGCCTTTGGCGGCATGGTCTGGTTGTGGCCGCAGTGGCAAAGCGGGTTGCTGAGGCAGAACGCCCACGACGCGCTCGAAGCCGATCAGCAGGCCATTCGTCTTATTCTAAGCGATGACCCGCAGCCCTCTCCGCTGGCCTACGAGCGCATGAAGGTCAACCAGGCGCATAACGCCCTGTTCAACTCCCTTAACCAGGCCATGCAGGAGCCGGGCTTTAACGCGCACTATCTGGCTGACATGAAGCTGTGGGTCACGCACAGCCAGTTTATCGTCGAGCACATCAATGCCATGACGACGCTGGCGCGGGAGCACACGATGCTGACGACGGATCTGGCGCAGCGCTATTTGCAGTCGTGTGAAATTGCGTTGCAGCGCTGTCAGCAGCGTCTGGAGTATGACGCGCCGGGCGAGTCAGGGGATTCGAACATTCTGGAAGCGCCGGAGACGCTGACCCACGGGCCGATGAGCACCCTTGAGCAGCATTTACAGCGCGTTCTCGGGCACCTGAACACCATGCACACCATTTCGTCGGTGGCATGGCGTCAGCGCCCGCATCACGGGATTTGGTTAACGCGCCGGTTAAAACGAACCGCGTATTAGCCGCTGACGATCTTCGCGACCGCCGCGGCAAAACGGGTTAATCCGTCTTCGATGTCTTTGTCTTCCACCACCAGCGATGGCGCAAAGCGCATCACGTCCGGCCCGGCGTTGAGCACCATGACGCCTTCGTGCGCGGCGGCGTGCAGGAAATCGCGCGCGCGGCCTTTGTACTGCGGCTTCAGTTCGGCGCCCATCAGCAGCCCCATCCCGCGGATGTCGCTGAAGACATCAAACTGTTGGTCAATCTGCTGGAGATGTTTCACAAACAGGTCGCGTTTCGCATTCACGCCATTCAGGACGTCCGGCGTATTAATGATGTCGAACGCCGCACCCGCCACGGCGCACGCCAGCGGATTACCGCCGTAGGTAGAGCCGTGTGAGCCCACATGAAATGCGGAAGCGATATCCTGGGTGGTGAGCACCGCACTGACCGGGAAACCGCCGCCGAGCGCTTTCGCGCTGGTGAGAATATCCGGCGTTACGCCGTAGTGCATATAAGCAAACAGGTCTCCGGTACGCCCCATCCCACACTGCACTTCATCAAACACCAGCAGCGCCTGGTGCTCGTCGCACAGCTCGCGCAGCCCTTGCAGAAATTCCGGGGTGGCCGCCGTGACGCCGCCTTCCCCCTGAATGGGCTCGACCACCACGGCACAGGTGTGATCGTCCATCACCGCTTTAACGGCGTGCAGATCGTTAAACGGCACGTGGATGATATCCGCAGGTTTCGGACCAAAGCCGTCGGAATACTTCGGCTGGCCGCCAACGGAAACGGTAAAGAAGGAGCGACCGTGGAAGGCGTTATGGAAGGCGATGATTTTGGTTTTGTATGGGCTATGACGCGTGGTTGCGTAGTAGCGCGCCAGCTTAAAGGCGGTTTCGTTGGCTTCGGTGCCGGAGTTCATAAACAGCACGCGTTCGGCGAAGGTGGCATCGATGATCTTACGCCCCAGACGCAGCGCCGGTTCGTTGGTGAACACGTTGCTCGTGTGCCACAGCGTTTCGCCCTGCGTTTTCAGCGCGTCCACCAGCGCAGGATGGCAATGGCCCAGCGCCGTCACCGCAATACCGCCTGCGAAATCAACATACTCGTTGCCCTGCTGATCCCAGACGCGGCTGCCTCTCCCTTTCACCGGGATAAACTCAGCCGGTGCATAAATCGGCAGGATCACTTCATCGAATGTCGCGCGGGTAATTGCTGGTTGTTCAGTTGCCATGTCATGACCATCCATTTTTATGTCACATTGATTGTGAAAATATAATCACAAAATATGCATAAAAAATCACAACAAGGCAACAGATATTCAGCGATTAAGGAAATTGGCCAGCAGCGCGTGCCCCTGTTCGCTGAGAATGCTTTCCGGGTGGAACTGCACGCCTTCCAGATCGTACTCACGGTGACGAATGCCCATGATCTCCTGCGTCTCGCTCCAGGCGGTGACCTCAAAGCAGGCCGGCAGGGTCGGCGGATCAATGATCAGAGAATGGTAGCGCGTCACGGTTAACGGATTGTTTAGCCCCAGAAATACGCCGGTACCGGTGTGCGTGACCGGAGAGGTTTTGCCGTGCATGACTTTCGCGGCACGGACAATGGTGGCGCCAAAGACCTGCGCAATGGCCTGATGACCCAGGCAGACGCCCAGAATCGGCAGTTTGCCCGCATAATGGCGGATCGCCTCCAGCGAGATACCGGACTCCGAAGGGGTACACGGCCCCGGCGAAATCACGATTTTCTGGGGTGCCAGCGCGTAAATGTCAGCCAGCGCGATCTCATCGTTACGGCGGACAACCACCTCTGCCCCCAGCTCACAAAAATACTGGTAAAGGTTCCAGGTAAAGGAATCGTAGTTATCAATCAGCAGAATCATGGCGGCTCCTGAAAAAATGGCCGCCCTATTTTACGCAGATTCCCGCGCTTCGCTCACAACTTTGGCAAAGATGGCGTTCAGGGCTGTCAAATCCCCCATTGCCCCGCTCTGATTGGCGGCTGCCCAGTCGTTCGGGTCGATCCCCTGCCAGTTCAGCACATAGCCCGCATGAATAGCCAGTTGTTCAAAGAAGATCCGCTGGGCCACGCCATTACCGCTCATAAACGGATGTAGCATGTTGATTTCACAGTAGTAATGACTGATTCTGTCTGTAAACTCTTCTTTCTGAAGGCCCACCAGATATTTATCACTTTCCAGCGAAGCCATCAGCTCATTACCCACTTTCTCGATGTACTCGAAATGGCAAAAAGGAATGTCGCCCTTAGAAATATCGGCGGTGCGCAGCTCACCCGCGCCTTTCATTTCGTTGCGGAATAAATGGCGGTGAATAAGACACAGATGGGGTAAACCCGGTGCGGAAGGCCCCAGTTCCAGCGTCTCGATATCAGGTTCAGCGGGACCCTTACCTTTTTCAAGGAGGCAGCTGGCCTGAAAATTGACCTTACGTTGTTGCTCCCAGAGACGGGATTTTTGCTTGTCGGTGAGTTTTTTCACTACGCCTCCCTGAATAGTCCGTTTGCCACAAGTATAAGCAGCAAAACGCGCTTTCGCAGGGAGGGTGGAAAGACACGGGCAAGATGTGCCCGTGTGGGGGAACGATTATGGCAGCACTTTCGCGGAGAGAATGACGACTGGCTTAGACGGCACATTCTGGTATGGACCGACATCGTGAGTCTGAACCTGAGAGATCTTATCCGCAACGTCCATGCCTTTCACCACTTTGCCAAACACCGCGTAGCCAAAGTCGCGCTGACCGTGGTCCAGGAAGGCGTTATCAGCCACGTTGAGGAAGAACTGGCTGGTGGCGCTGTCTTTGTCCGCCGTACGCGCCATGGAGATGGTGCCGCGCTTGTTCAGCAGGCCGTTGTCTGCTTCATTTTTGATGGGCGGGTTGGGCTGTTTCTGCTGCATCTGCTCGTTAAAACCGCCACCCTGAATCATAAAGCCCGGGATCACGCGGTGGAACGTGGTGTTGTTATAAAAACCACTGTTCACGTAGTCGAGGAAGTTTTTCACCGAAACAGGGGCTTTCTGGCTATCCAGCTCCAGCTCAATATTCCCCGCAGAGGTAGTCAGCAGGACGTGGGGGTCTCCTTTGGCTGCCAGCGCAGCAGGGGAAACGGCAGAAAGAGCAAACACAGCTGCGACAGCCGCCAGTGTTGATTTGAGCATGAGAATTCCTTAACAAAGCGCAGTATAAAAAGCGAATGGCTTGATTCTAAAGAGCAGTATGAACCCAGACCAGTCTTTTACCTAATTTTACCAAATTGAAACAATTATTACCGCGCAAACGATTGTTCACCCCGCAACGTAATGTGATCTGCATCACGTTAAAAACTGCAATTGTGCTCAAAATTTTCTGAAAAGATTTAATTAGATCACTTTCGCGACTAAAATCTGCCCGCTCAAACGCAGTCATTGCGTTTTTCTTTACTTTTAACAGGCCAGACATGACTAACAGCAATCGCATCAAGCTCACATGGATCAGCTTCTTCTCTTACGCCCTGACCGGCGCGTTGGTGATCGTCACCGGGATGGTGATGGGAAATATCGCAGACTACTTCCAGCTGCCCGTTTCCAGCATGAGTAATACCTTCACCTTCCTGAACGCGGGGATCCTGATCTCTATTTTCCTTAATGCCTGGCTGATGGAAATCGTGCCGCTGAAAACGCAGCTGCGTTTCGGCTTCGTGCTGATGGTTGCCGCCGTGGCGGGCCTGATGCTGAGCCACAGCATCGCCCTCTTCTCTGCCGCCATGTTCGTGCTGGGTCTGGTGAGCGGGATCACCATGTCGATCGGTACATTCCTGATTACGCATATGTATGAAGGCCGCCAGCGCGGCGCGCGTCTGCTGTTCACCGACTCCTTCTTCAGCATGGCCGGGATGATTTTCCCGATGGTCGCCGCGTATCTTCTGGCGCGCAGCATTGAGTGGTACTGGGTGTACGCCTGCATTGGTCTGGTTTATGTCGCGATCTTTGTTCTCACCTTCGGCTGCGAGTTCCCGGTGCTGGGCAAAAAAGCGCAGACTACGTCCGAGCCGGTTGCGAAAGAAAAATGGGGTATCGGCGTACTGTTCCTCTCCATCGCCGCGCTGTGTTACATCCTCGGTCAGCTGGGCTTTATCTCCTGGGTTCCTGAATACGCGAAAGGTCTGGGCATGAGCCTGAACGATGCGGGTAAACTGGTGAGCGATTTCTGGATGTCTTACATGTTCGGCATGTGGGCGTTTAGCTTTATCCTGCGCTTCTTCGACCTGCAACGGATCCTGACCGTTCTGGCGGGTCTGGCAACCGTGCTGATGTATCTGTTCATCAACGGTTCCCCGGAGCATATGCCGTGGTTCATCCTGACCCTGGGCTTCTTCTCCAGTGCGATTTACACCTCGATCATCACCCTTGGTTCTCTTCAGACCAAAGTGGCCTCACCGAAGCTGGTGAACTTCGTGCTGACCTGCGGCACCATCGGCACCATGCTGACCTTCGTGGTCACGGGCCCGATTGTTGCGCACAGCGGCCCGCTGGCGGCGCTGCATACCGCTAACGGTCTGTACGCCGTGGTGTTCATCATGTGCTTCGTGCTGGGCTTTGTGACCCGTCACCGTCAACACAACCCGGCAACAGCTACCCACTAATCGCCGTAACCCCTTTGCGTACTGCAAAGGGGTTTTCCCTGCTCACCCGCCCTGCCCGCCGATGGGTAAAAACCCCCACTACATTTGTGCAAAAAACGAGCAAGCACAAAAATCAAACAATATCCGTCACTTATAAAAATCCTGACAAATCATAGATATACCCACTAAGGGGTAGGTGAAGGCGTATTTGATTTGCATCAATAAGTGCCCCTGCTGAATCGTTAAGGTAGGCAGTAATAGAAAAGAAATCGAGGCAAAAATGAGCAAAGTCAGACTCGCTATCATCGGTAACGGCATGGTCGGCCACCGCTTTATTGAGGATCTTCTCGATAAAGCCGATGCTGAGCAGTTCGATATTACCGTGTTCTGTGAAGAACCCCGCAAGGCGTACGACCGTGTGCACTTGTCTTCCTACTTCTCTCACCATACCGCCGAAGAGCTCTCTCTGGTGCGTGAAGGGTTCTACGAGAAGCATGGCGTAAAAGTGCTGGTGGGCGAACGCGCTATCACCATCAACCGTCAGGAGAAAGTGATCCACTCCAGCGCCGGACGTACGGTTTTTTACGATAAGCTGATCATGGCGACGGGCTCGTATCCGTGGATCCCGCCTATTAAAGGGTCGGAAACCCAGGATTGCTTCGTTTACCGTACCATTGAAGACCTCAACGCCATTGAATCCTGCGCACGTCGAAGCAAACGCGGCGCGGTTGTCGGCGGTGGTCTGCTGGGTCTGGAAGCGGCAGGCGCACTGAAAAACCTCGGCGTTGAAACCCACGTCATCGAATTTGCCCCGATGCTGATGGCGGAACAGCTGGACCATATGGGTGGCGACCAGCTACGCCGTAAAATCGAAAGCATGGGCGTGAAGGTTCACACCAGCAAGAACACCAAAGAGATCGTGCAGGAAGGCACCGAAGCGCGTAAAACCATGCGCTTTGCCGACGGCAGCGAGCTGGAAGTGGATTTCATCGTCTTCTCCACCGGTATTCGCCCGCGCGACAAGCTGGCCACCCAGTGCGGTCTGGCCGTTGCGCAGCGCGGCGGGATCATGATCAACGATACCTGCCAGACCTCCGATCCGGATATCTACGCCATCGGCGAATGCGCCAGCTGGAATAACCGCGTATACGGTCTGGTTGCACCAGGGTACAAAATGGCGCAGGTCGCCGTTGACCATATCCTCGGCAACGAAAACGCCTTCACCGGCGCAGACATGAGCGCCAAGCTGAAACTGCTGGGCGTGGACGTGGGCGGTATTGGCGATGCGCATGGCCGCACCCCGAACTCCCGCAGCTATGTTTATCTGGACGAAAGCAAAGAGGTCTACAAACGCCTCATCGTCAGCCAGGACAACAAAACCCTGCTCGGGGCGGTGCTGGTGGGCGATACCAGCGACTTCGGTAACCTGCTCCAGCTGGTGCTGAACGCCATTGAGCTGCCGGAAAACCCAGATGCGCTGATCCTCCCGGCACACGCCTCCAGCGGTAAGCCGTCCATCGGCGTGGATAAACTGCCGGACAGCGCGCAAATCTGTTCCTGCTTCGACGTCACCAAAGGCATGCTGATCTCCGCCATCAACAAAGGCTGCCACACCGTTGCGGCGCTGAAAGCGGAAACCAAAGCCGGTACTGGCTGCGGCGGATGTATTCCTCTGGTCACTCAGGTGCTGAACGCCGAGCTGGCAAAACAGGGCATTGAAGTGAACAACAACCTGTGCGAGCACTTCGCTTACTCTCGCCAGGAGCTGTATCACCTGATCCGCGTGGAAGGCATTAAGTCCTTCGACGAACTGCTGGAGAAACACGGCCAGGGCTATGGCTGTGAAGTATGTAAGCCAACCGTCGGTTCCCTGCTGGCGTCCTGCTGGAACGAATATGTGCTCAAACCAGAACACACTCCGCTTCAGGACACCAACGATAACTTCCTGGCGAATATTCAGAAAGACGGGACTTACTCGGTGATCCGCGTTCTGCCGGAGGGGAAATCACCCCGGAAGGGCTGGTCGCCGTGGGTCGTATCGCCCGTGAGTTTAACCTGTACACCAAAATCACCGGCTCCCAGCGTATCGGCCTGTTCGGTGCGCAGAAAGATGATCTGCCGGAAATCTGGCGTCAGCTGATTGAAGCGGGCTTTGAAACCGGTCACGCGTACGCCAAGGCGCTGCGCATGGCGAAAACCTGCGTGGGCAGCACCTGGTGCCGCTACGGCGTGGGCGACAGCGTGGGCTTCGGCGTAGAGCTGGAAAACCGCTACAAAGGCATCCGTACGCCGCACAAAATGAAGTTCGGCGTCTCAGGGTGTACCCGTGAATGTGCGGAAGCACAGGGGAAAGACGTGGGTATCATTGCCACGGAGAAAGGCTGGAACCTGTACGTGTGCGGTAACGGCGGGATGAAACCTCGCCACGCGGATCTGCTGGCCGCCGATCTCGATCGCGATACGCTGATCAAATACCTCGACCGCTTCATGATGTTCTACATTCGTACCGCCGATAAGCTGACCCGTACCGCGTCCTGGCTCGATAACCTGGAAGGCGGTATCGACTACCTGAAGTCGGTCATCATTGATGACAAGCTGGGTCTGAACGAACAGCTGGAATCCGAGATGGCTCGCCTGCGCGAGGCGGTGATCTGCGAGTGGACCGAAACCGTCAACACCCCGGCGGCGCAGACGCGCTTCAAACACTTTATCAACAGCACCCAGCGCGACCCGAACGTGCAGGTGGTGCCGGAGCGCGAACAGCATCGTCCAGCGACCCCGTATGAACGTATTCCGGTGATGCTGGTGGAGGAAAACGCATGAGCCAGTGGGTAAACATCTGCAATATTAACGACATTCTGCCAGCAACCGGCGTCTGTGCCCTGCTGGGCAACGAGCAGGTGGCGATTTTCCGCCCTCGCCACGATGAACAGGTCTATGCCATCAGCAATATCGACCCGTTCTTCGAGGCCAGCGTGCTCTCCCGCGGTCTGATTGCGGAGCACCAGGGCGAGCTGTGGGTTGCCAGCCCGCTGAAAAAGCAGCGCTTCCGCTTAACCGACGGACTCTGCATGGAAGATGAAAGCTTCTCGGTCAAACACTACGACGTCCGCGTGAAGGACGGCGAGGTGCAGCTGAAAGCGTAACCTCTCGCCTTTTCAATAGGAAAGGCTTATGACCCCTTATGGGTAACGGCAGGAAAAACCGTATGTTCTGTACGATTCCTGCTGTTATCCTGACGTCAATTCTTCCCCCGCCATGAATGCTGTGAGGTAACGTCGTGGATCACCTGCCGATTTTTTGTCAATTACGCAACCGCGACTGCCTGCTCGTGGGCGGCGGCGATGTGGCTGAACGCAAGGCACGCCTGCTGTTAGAGGCGGGCGCCCGGCTGACCGTCAACGCCCTCACCTTTGCCCCACAGTTTGACGTCTGGGCGCAGGAAGGGATGCTCACCCAAGTGCAGGGCGAATTTGATGAATCCCTGCTGGATACCTGCTGGCTGACCATCGCCGCAACGGATAACGATGATGTTAACCAGCGCGTCAGCGACGCCTGCGAAGCGCGCCGCATCTTCTGTAACGTGGTGGATGCGCCGAAAGAGGCGAGCTTTATCATGCCGTCGATTATTGACCGTTCACCGCTGATGATTGCGGTGTCGTCCGGCGGGCGCTCGCCCGTTCTTGCCCGTCTGCTGCGGGAAAAACTGGAAGCCGTGCTGCCGCAGCATCTTGGTCAGATTGCCCAATACGCCGGAGAGCTGCGCTCCCGCGTGAAGCAAACCTTCGCAACCGTGGGCGAACGCCGTCGCTTCTGGGAGAAGTTCTTTGTCAACGACAGGCTGGCGCAGTCCCTTGCCAATCAGGACACCAAAGCCGTTGAAGAGACGACCGAACAGCTCCTGAGCGAGCCGCTGGACCATCGCGGTGAAGTGGTGCTGGTGGGCGCAGGTCCCGGCGATGCGGGCCTGCTGACGCTGAAGGGTCTCCAGCAGATCCAGCAGGCGGACATCGTGGTGTATGACCGTCTGGTCTCTGATGACATCATGAATCTGGTGCGCCGCGATGCTGACCGCGTGTTCGTCGGCAAACGGGCAGGTTATCACTGCGTGCCGCAGGAGGAGATCAATCAGACCCTGCTGCGGGAAGCGCAAAAAGGTAAGCGCGTGGTGCGCCTGAAGGGTGGCGATCCGTTTATCTTTGGTCGTGGCGGCGAAGAGCTGGAAACCCTGTGCAACGCGGGTATTCCGTTCTCCGTGGTGCCGGGCATTACGGCGGCGTCCGGCTGTTCTGCCTATTCCGGCATTCCGTTAACCCATCGCGACTATGCCCAGAGCGTGCGCCTGGTGACGGGCCACCTGAAAACCGGCAGCGAACTGGACTGGCATAATCTGGCCGCTGAAAAGCAGACGCTGGTGTTCTATATGGGGCTAAATCAGGCAGCCACGATCCAGGCGAAACTGCTGGAGCACGGCATGGAAGCAGATATGCCGGTCGCACTGGTGGAAAACGGCACCGCCATTACGCAGCGCGTGGTCGATGGCGTGCTGACGCAGTTGGGCGAGCTGGCGCAGCAGGTTGAAAGCCCGGCGCTGATCGTGGTGGGTCGCGTGGTAGCCCTGCGCGAAAAACTGAACTGGTTCTCCAGCCACTAACGCATAATCTCTCCCGGGAGTAGTCTTTAAGCGGACTACTCCCTTCTTACCTCAGTCGATAACATACCGCCCGCATAATGGAACTTTTCCATTTATTCCCTCGTGTTACATCCAATTTTCGATTTATTGACAAGGAATGCGTATGTTCAAACTGGCAAAAGCTGCCGTTCTGGTCGGCCTGTTATCAACTCTGACGGCCTGCACCGGTCACGTTCAAAATACTAAAAATAATTGCAGCTACGATTACCTGCTTCACCCGGCGATCTCCATTTCGAAGATCATCGGCGGTTGCGGCCCGGCGGCACAGCAGTAAGCGTTTTTCAGGCGTAAAAAAACCGGGGATGTCCCGGTTTTTTTGTTTCGTCAGTTTTGTCGGGTGGCGGCTCCGCCTTACCCGACCTGCACGGTCCCGTAGGCCGGGTAAGCGTAAGCGCCACCCGGCAAAGCGGCTTAAGGTTTCGCCACAAACCCAATCGCGTCGTACACCGCTTTCAGGGTTTCGGAGGCGCGCGCGCTGGCTTTTTCCGCGCCCTCTTCCATCACTTTTTGCAGGAAAGCTTCGTCGTTACGGTAACGGTGATAGCGCTCCTGCAAGTCGGTCAGCATGCCGGAAACGGCGTCTGCCACTTCGCCTTTCAGGTGGCCGTACATCTTGCCTTCAAAGTGTTTTTCCAGCTCAGGGATGCTCTGTCCGGTCACACCGGAGAGAATGTCCAGCAGGTTAGATACGCCCGCTTTGTTCTGCACGTCGTAGCGCACCACTGGCGGCTCGTCGGAGTCGGTCACCGCACGCTTGAGCTTTTTCACCACTGATTTCGGATCTTCCAGCAGGCCGATAACGTTGTTGCGGTTATCGTCAGACTTGGACATCTTTTTGGTCGGCTCCAGCAGCGACATCACGCGCGCACCGGATTTCGGAATAAACGGCTCAGGCACTTTGAACACGTCACCGTAAAGCGCATTGAAGCGCTGGGCAATATCGCGGCTCAGCTCCAGGTGCTGCTTCTGGTCTTCACCCACCGGCACCTGGTTGGTCTGGTACAGCAGAATGTCGGCCGCCATCAGCACCGGATAGTCAAACAGACCGGCGTTGATGTTTTCAGAGTAGCGGGCAGACTTATCCTTGAACTGGGTCATGCGGCTCAGCTCGCCGAAATAGGTGTAGCAGTTCAGCGCCCAGCCCAGCTGCGCGTGCTCTGGCACGTGAGACTGAACGAAAATGGTGCTCTTCTCTGGATCGATACCGCACGCCAGGTACAGCGCCAGCGTATCAAGTGTTGCTTTGCGCAGCTTCTCGGGATCCTGACGCGCGGTGATAGCATGCAAATCCACGATGCAGTAAATGCAGTGGTAGTCATCCTGCATGCTCACCCACTGACGTAACGCACCCATGTAGTTACCAATGGTCAGTTCACCTGAAGGCTGTGCGCCACTAAAAACGATGGGCTTAGTCATTATTCAATTCCTGATGTTCACTGTGCGAGAGCCCGAGTGCGGGCAACAAATCTTTGAAGTGGTCGAACACAACGTCCGGCTCACTCAGCGTAATGGCTTCACCGTAGTTGTAGCCGTAGGTCAACCCAACCGACGGGCAACCTGCCGCTCTGGCAGCCAGAATATCATTGCGGGAATCCCCGACAAAGAGCAGCTCCGCAGGCGCTAAGGATAATTTTCCTGCCACCAGCAATAGCGGTTCCGGATGCGGCTTTTTATTCTGCACGTCATCGCCGCCCACAATTACGGAGAAGTATTTCGCGATATCCAGCGCTTCCAGCAGAGGCGCAACGAACGGTGTCGGCTTGTTAGTCACCAGTCCCAGCGGGATGCCTTTGGCATGTAGCGCGCTCAGCGTTTCAGCGACATCCGGGAACAGGAAGCTGCCCTCTTCGACGGTCTCTTCGTAGAAACGGTCGAACAGTTTGCGCAGAATACGCTGCTGCTCATCCTGGGGAATATCCGCGTGGTCAACACTCGGTTTACCTTGCGCGGAACGCTGAGAGGCACGCTCCTGACGAGCCCAGGTCAGCGCGCGCTCCATCAGCACGTCTGCACCGTTACCAATCCACGTCACCACGCGCTCTTCGCCTGCAACGGGCAGTTCAAGGGCATACAGCGCCTGATCGACGGCGCTGGTTAATCCTGGCGCGCTGTCGACCAGCGTGCCGTCGAGGTCAAATGCTACACCCCGAATAGCCTGCAATTTATCCATGACTTACCTTCGCCAGTTCACGGCGCATTTCATCAATGACTTTTTTGTAATCCGGTTGATCGAAGATGGCGGAGCCTGCGACGAACATATCCGCTCCTGCCGCCGCAATCTCACCGATGTTATTGACCTTCACGCCGCCGTCCACTTCCAGACGAATATCATAGCCAGACTCATCAATACGGCGGCGCACTTCACGCAGTTTGTCGAGGGTCTGAGGGATAAATGACTGACCACCAAAGCCCGGGTTGACGGACATCAGCAGGATCACGTCCAGCTTGTCCATCACGTAGTCGAGATAGCTCAGCGGGGTCGCCGGGTTAAAGACCAGTCCCGCCTTACAGCCGTTCTCTTTGATCAGCTGTAGCGTGCGGTCAACATGTTCGGAGGCTTCCGGGTGGAAAGTGATGATGCTGGCACCCGCCGCGGCGAAATCAGGCACGATGCGGTCAACCGGTTTCACCATCAGATGCACGTCAATGGGCGCGGTGATCCCGTAGTTACGCAGTGCTTTAAGCACCATCGGACCGATGGTCAGGTTGGGAACGTAGTGGTTATCCATAACGTCGAAATGGACGACATCCGCGCCAGCCGCGAGAGCTTTGGCAGTGTCTTCACCCAGGCGGGCAAAATCGGCCGACAGAATTGAGGGGGCAATCAAAAACTGTTTCATCCGCATCTCCTTGAAATGTGTTTACCGGCGGGCAAAGGCTCAGGGTCGATAAAGCGCCAGAAGTTCGTCCACCTTTTTACGTGTGCCGCCGTTGCTGCTAATGCTACGCCGCACCTTGACCTGAAAATGCTTCGCGGCTTTGTACCATTCGCGCGTATCAGGGGTATCGTGATTCGAAATTAACACCGGAATTCTTTTGCTGACCAGCTTTTCCGCCATCTCCGCCAGACGCGCCTGCTCGGCAGGGCTGAAGCTGTTGGTGTGATAAGCGGTAAAATTCGCCGTCGCAGAGAGCGGGGCGTAAGGCGGGTCGCAGTAGACGACCGAGTTTACGCCAGCCAGCTCCATGCACTCCTCATAGGAGAGACAGTAGAACTCGGCATTCTGCGCTTTTTCAGCAAAGTGGTACAACTCATCCTGCGGGAAGTAAGGGCGCTTGTAGCGACCAAACGGCACGTTAAATTCACCGCGCAGATTATACCGGCACAGGCCGTTGTAGCCATGGCGATTGAGATAAAGAAACAACAGCGCGCGACGGAACGGATCCTGGCTTTGATTAAACTCAGCGCGGAACTGATAGTAGACGTCCGGGTTGTTGTTCTCTGGAGTAAACAGCTTCCGCGCCTCTTCCACATACTCATCGGTACGCAGTTTGACGATGTTATAGAGGCTGATAAGGTCGCTGTTGATATCCGCCAGGATATAACGAGAAAAATCGGTATTCAGGAACACCGATCCAGCACCCACGAAGGGCTCGATAAGACACTCGCCTTTCGGCAGGTGCTTTTTAATATCGTCGAGCAGGGGGTATTTCCCCCCTGCCCATTTCAGAAAAGCGCGATTTTTTTTCATGCTGACTAACTGATTACACCTTCTCCGGCTGTGGAGAAAGCTCCGACAGCATCCTGCGCTTTAAACATTACTTCAGATCGGCCTGCACCTGATGAATCGGCTTCGCCCACGGGTTTTTCGCCTGCACGTCGGCTGGCAGCGTGGAAACGGCACGTTTTGCTTCATCTTTGGAAGCATAAATACCACTCACCAGCACATACCACGGTTGACCGTTACGGGTCGTCTGATAAACCACGTAGTTTTTCAGATTCGATTTCTTCGCCCAGGCGTTGAGGTTGTCATAGTTAGACGAACTGCTCAGCTGAAGGGTGTAATTGCTGGAAGAGGCCGACTGCAAAGAACCCACGTTGCCCGTCGTTTTACCTGATGCAGCGCCTGTTTTGGCTGCGGGAGCCGCAGGGGTTGTTGCAGCAGGCGTTGTTGCCGCAGGCGCGGCTGTGGTCGCCGTTGCTTTCGGTGCAGTGGTTGCCGCAGGCGTTGGCGCTTTAACCGGCTGGCTCACCGCAGGTTTTGTCTGCGCTGGCGCTTTCGTTTCTGGCGCTTTTGCCACGGTTTGCGGTTTCGTCTCACGCTTCGGCTCAATCACAGCCTGCTTACGCTCCTGGCGTGGCGCAGTCTGCGTCTGGCGCGGTTTGGTTTCCGTTGTCGCCGTTTGCTGCTGGGCATTGCTGCCATGAACTGGCGCAACGGTGGCTGGTTCAGTTGGCAGCGTGGAGTTCACCACGGCAGTGTTAACCTGCTCCTGATTCTGCGGCTGCATCAGCGCATTGTTCAGATCGCCCTGAACTTCAACACGCTGCTGACCTTCAGGCGTCGCAGGCGCCTGGCCCTGAGTCGGGGTCGCAGAGACAGGCGGCAGAGAGATATCCTGGCCAGCGCTGGTGTTACCTGCGGTCTGCTCTGCGGAAGTGGTGCCCGGCGCAGGCTGAGCGCCATTCGCCTGGTTGCTCGCATCGTTACCAGACAGGTCAATGCTCTTCTCGGCAGACGCCGTCTGCTCGGTAGAATTGGTAGAAGGTGCTTTTAGCGCGGACCCAATGCCGACAATCAGCAAGACCAGCACCAGAACGCCAAGGCCCATCATGATGTACTGACGGGAGGCCGGTTTTGCCGCTACCGCTTTTTTACGTTTGCGCGGACGACGTTCAACAGGCTGTTCATCCATTAACTCTTCTTCGGATTCATACTCCTCGTCTTCTCGCTCATTTCGCGCGTTACGGCTACGCGAAGGGCGACGATCGTCTGCATCCAGTTCGACATCGTCAAAATTGATCTGCGGCTCGTTATCACGTTCTGAAGATTGACGAGAACGACCAGTACGACGATCGCTGGGATCGGGTTTCAGCTCGTCTTCTGGTTTGAATTCATCCATTTAACACCCCACTCAAAGGCTTCTGCCAACGACTCTGCATTTACCTGAAGCTAAAACGACCACCTGTTACAGCGGTCTGACCTTTCTAGTTGTTACGCCTGCTGACAATCAGCAATAGCGCCAAGTACGACTTCGTGCGGCACTCCGCCGCGCACTTCACTTTTCCCTATTGCAAGCGGGAGTACCAGACGCATCTCACCTGCCAATACTTTTTTATCGCGCATCATGTGGGGAAGGTACGCCTGCGCAGACATTTCCTGCGGACCACTCACCGGCAAGCCAGCACGTTTAAGCAACGCGATGATACGTGCTGTCTCTTCCGGCCTGAACTGCCCCAGACGTTCAGAGGCTCGCGCCGCCATAACCATTCCGGCAGCGACAGCTTCACCGTGAAGCCAGTTACCGTAGCCCATTTCGGCTTCGATCGCATGACCAAACGTATGCCCCAGATTCAGTAAAGCACGTAAGCCGGTTTCACGCTCATCTGCGGCAACGACTTCTGCTTTCAGCTCACAACAACGGCGAATACAGTAGGCCATTGCCTGCCCGTCAAGGCGCAGCAGCGCATCCATATTCTCTTCCAGCCAGGTGAAGAATTCCCCGTCAAGAATAATGCCGTATTTGATCACTTCTGCAAGGCCGGACGCCAGTTCGCGCGCTGGCAAGGTTTTCAGACAGTCGAGATCCACTACCACCGAGGCAGGCTGGTAGAACGCGCCAATCATGTTTTTGCCGAGCGGATGGTTAACCGCCGTTTTACCGCCCACAGAAGAATCGACCTGTGAGAGCAACGTGGTTGGAATTTGAATAAAGCGCACGCCGCGCTGATAGCTGGCGGCTGCAAAACCGGTCAGATCGCCCACAACGCCGCCGCCCAGGGCAAGCAGTGTTGTATCACGACCATGCGGTTTTTGCAGAAGTGCGGTAAAGACGGTATCCAGTACCGTCAGGCTTTTGTACTGCTCGCCATCGGGCAGAATCACACTGTCGACCTTCACGCCCGCCTGCTCAAGCAGGAGACGTACACGGTCGAGATAAAGCGGAGCCAGCGTCTCGTTGGTGACCAGCATCGCCTGATCACCCGCTTTCAGTGGTAAGAAGGAAGCTGGGTCGTTAAACAAACCAGCCGCGATGGTGATAGGGTAACTACGTTCCCCGAGAGTAACTGTAATCCTCTCCATGACGCGACATCCACCTTAAATGCTTTTACCCGCAGGCGAGTGTATATAAAGCCAGAATCAGTTGCTTTCCAGCATATGAATAATCTGGTTTGCAACCACTTTAGCGCTTTGATCGTCAGTACGAATGGTCACATCAGCAATCTCTTCGTACAGAGGATTGCGTTCATCGGCCAAAGCTTCCAGAACTTCACGTGGCGGTGTTTCAACCTGCAACAACGGGCGCTTTTTATCACGCTGCGTGCGTGCCAGCTGTTTTTCGATGGTCGTCTCAAGATAGACCACTACGCCACGGGCGGAGAGACGGTTGCGGGTTTCGCGAGATTTTACAGAGCCGCCGCCAGTTGCCAGCACAATGCCCTGTTTTTCCGTGAGTTCGTTGATCACTTTTTCTTCTCGGTCACGGAAACCTTCTTCGCCTTCTACGTCGAAGACCCAGCCCACATCCGCTCCGGTTCGTTTCTCAATCTCTTGATCAGAATCGTAAAATTCCATATTGAGTTGTTGAGCTAACTGACGCCCAATAGTGCTTTTGCCGGCACCCATAGGCCCAACCAGAAAGATATTGCGTTTCTCTGCCATTTTTTCGGTACTACTAAGACTATTCGTTAATGGTAATCCCCGCTGCGCAGACACCCGGCGTAGCAGGACATGAACTGAAACCTCATTTGCAATAGAGCGAGAGTCAGACGAAAAATTATCTCAATACTCCGGCTTGTTTGGCAACTGATTAAATCACCGTTCCCGGCGCATAAGGAAATAAGACGTAAGTCCAACTCAAATCGGTACTCCTTGTATGCTAATTCATGCCCCACGTCAAACATCTGCAACAAACTGAATGCAAAATCATTGCGGGGATCGTTACCCATTACTGAATACTGACCAGACGTGGCGTGATAAACACCACTAACTCGCGCCGTTCATTATCTTTTCCGTCATGGCGGAACAGCTGACCCAGCCACGGAATGTTGCCCAGCACGGGCACGCTGTCGCGTCCGGTTTTATTCTTTTGCGAAAAGATCCCGCCCAGCGCGAGCGTTTCCCCACTTTTTACCTCAACCTGCGTTTCGATCTCCTGCTTATCGATCGCCAGCGTTTCGCCGTCTGCCTGTTGCAGCACCTGGCCGGGCATATTTTCACTGATATGCAGTTTCAGGCGCACGCGACCACCCGGCAGGACCACCGGCGTGACCTCCATGCCTAATACCGCTTCTTTAAATTCAACGGATATCGCCCCGCTTTCGCCGCTGGAAACCTGATACGGGATTTCGCTGCCCTGCTTGATGCTGGCCGGCTGCATGTGCGACGCCAGCAGCCGCGGGCTGGCGATGATATCCACCTGCTGCTTTTGCTCAAGCGCCGACAACTCAAGATCCAGCATCCTGCCGTTGATGCGCCCGATGTTAAACCCTGCGTGGGTGGTTGCACTGGCCACCGACAGGTCCGCCCCCAGCGTCGTGACCTGACCCACCTTACCGGCCTCCGTTGCGTCAGCGAGGTTCCATTTCACCCCCAGTTCACGCAGGCTTTTTTCACTGATGGTCACAATCTGCGCCGCCAGTTCCACCTGCTCGACGGGCAGATCCATCTGCACAGCCCAGCGCTGGAGCATATCCACCACCGTCTGGTTATCCCTGACCAGGAAACGGTTGGTGCGCTTGTCGACGGAGAGACTGCCTTTCGGGCTTAAGAGCTTTTCTGCCGCTTTTTGCAATTCGGCTGCATCCGCATAAGCAAACGGAATGCTGTGAGAGTGCAGCGGGGCGTCAAGCAGACGCTGGGCCCGCTCCTGCTCTTTACGCGTCTGTTGCTCCCGTTGCCAGGCCGCCGTATGCACATAAAAAATGCCGCCCTCTTCCCGCAATACCAGCCCGGCGCTGTTCACTACCGTCTGAAGCGCCTGCCTCCAGGGCACCCGCGTTAAATTCAGCGAAAGCGAACCGCTGACATCCGGCGACACCACCAGATTGCGATCCTCCTGCGCCACCAGCGCCTGTAATATCTGCACCACCGGGACATCATCCACCAGCAGGGTGACCGGTTTTGGCGTCGCGGCCCACAGGGGCTGGCTGAGTGCCGCCAGTAACAGCCCTATCCTTATCTTCACTTTTTTTCGTTCCTTCTCGTTGCCATGTCCATCGCTTCGGCTCGCACATGTCGCCGACATCAACGGTCAGTTGTTGTTTATCTATCGCGCTCACCCGCCAGCCTGTCGGTAACCGCACCTGCGTTTTTACCCGGTGCCAGTGTTTCTGCCCGTCCTGCATAAGGCCGATATCCCTGCTGCCGCTGACTACCCCCTGATACCGCCACTGGCTGAGCTGCCCGGCTGCGCAACGCTCTTCCGGTACAGAGAAGGGATCCCGCATCCCGGTCAGGAAAAGTGGAGAAAGCAGGATCAGCAAACGGGCTTTACTGCGCATGACCGATCTCCAGTTGCAGGCTGAGGCGTAACTGTTTGCCCTGTGGGGTGATGGAAAACGCCCTCACCCGCGCGTTCTCAAGCGCCAGCCGGGAAAAGAGCGCCGGGACCGCGCCCCAGGAGGCATCCAGCGCCAGCTCTCCCCCACGCTGCTGCGGCTTCCAGTACACCAGCCTTGCGCCCTCACGCTGAAAAGCCAGGGGAGAAAAGGGCTGCGAGGGCGTCACTTGCCTAACCACTACTCGCCGTCCGGCCTCTGGCCACAGCGAGGCGTTGATTCGCTTCGCACTGATGGCCTGCGCCTGAATATCGGTGTAGCGCAGAGCTGCGGGCCTGAGCAGCAGTCCCCAAATTGCCCACGCAACAAGCCCCGACGCGATCAACCAGCAAAGGACGCGCCGGGAAGGACGTGCATCAGTCCAGCGTTGATACCAGATACCCACCTGCTACCTCCGGCTATGCAGTTGAAAAGAGAACATCCATCGCCCCTGGCTATCCTGTTGCATTTCGCCTGCCGGTCCGGGGTTAAATCCCGTCACCCTTTTCAGGGCATCGGTCATGGCGGTGAGCGCTGGCAGTGAGGTGGTATAGCCGGTCAGGGTCAGCGAGGGTGGCTGATAACGCAGCGCCGTCAGCCACGCCTGCCGGGGCATTGCGCTGGCAAGGGACTCCAGCGCCGGTTGCCAGGCCGGATCGGACGGCGGCGAAGGGGTTTTCTGCCCCGCTGACTGCGGCTGACGGGCTTTCAATACCTTCTGCACTGCACGCGTCCCCGCCAGTTCGCTCTGCAACGCCTGTAACGCGAGAGACTGCGTCGCCCGCAGGCTGATACCTCCCGCCAGCATCACCAGCAGTGAGCCAGCAAACAGCAGCCCCCAGAAACGCAGGCGCTGATTACGTTGCTGCCGACGCCAGGGTAAAAGATTGGGTATGCTCATTACGGCGCCTCGCTCATGGCCAGCGCCAGGGCGACGGTGTAATCAGCACCGCATTCCGGCAGCGGCGGCTGGCACAGCGTCACCGCTTCCCAGGGTTCGCGGCCAGCATCAAACACGGCGATATCAGAAGGAGAAAGCGCAAGCAGCGCCGCCAGTTCATTCACCGTCGCCGCTTCTGTGGTATAGCGCCGCCCCCACTGGTGACGCATCGCCCATAGCCACTGGTGTTGATCTCTCCAGGCGACGCACCGGGCGGGGGCAACAGCAGAGAGAAGATTAGCCAGCGCGCCGGCATCCGGGGCGATTGCTGCCAGACGCAAACGCAGCGCGTTCGCCAGCGTCAACAGGGTATCGACCTCTCTGTTTTGCGCTGCGGTAACCTGAAAAGTGTTGCTGAACGTATCCTGCGCGTAGTCAAAGCAGAGCGTATCGGCGGGCATCTCCAGCTCACGTGCTAATGCGGCGCCTACCCAGGTGAGCTGTTCGCTGTCACGCAAGGTAACGGATGGACGGGGCAACGCGCGTTGCAGAACGCGCGTCGCCGGAAATGAGAGAAATACCCGATGCGAGTGCGGCAATGTTTTCCGCCAGCCACGTAATGCGTTAACCAGCTGTTCTGGCTTAAGTATTTTGCCTTCCCCGATAACGCCGTCCGACAGCGGTACCGCCCACCAGCGCCGTAAACGCCAGCCGGCCCGCTCTCTGGTCAGCGCTACCGCAACCACCTTATCCTGTTGAATATGAACGCCTGTTTGCCACGTTTTAAAAGCCATGCTTCACGATCTCCTTATCGCCCGTCGGAGTGACGGCTATATCAATGAATCAGGCTTGCCTTTATACTACCGCGCGATTGTTTAGAAACTGCCCAGGCTAAACCAAATGGGAAATCTCCGGTGAAGTTCGTAAAGTATTTATTGATCCTTGCAGTCTGTTGCATTCTGCTGGGAGCAGGCTCGATTATTGGTTTGTACAAATATGTCGAGCCGCAACTCCCTGATGTCGCCACGCTTCGTGATGTGCGGCTTCAGATCCCTATGCAGGTCTATAGCGCCGATGGTGAACTGATGGCGCAATACGGCGAGAAACGTCGTATCCCTCTGACCTTAAATCAAATTCCACCCGTGATGGTGAAGGCTTTTATCGCCACCGAGGACAGCCGTTTTTACGAGCACCACGGTGTCGATCCGGTCGGTATTTTCCGTGCGGCAAGCGTGGCGCTGTTCTCCGGTCATGCCTCTCAGGGGGCAAGTACCATTACCCAGCAGCTGGCGCGTAACTTCTTCCTCAGCCCGGAAAAGACGCTGATGCGTAAGATCAAAGAGGTGTTCCTCGCGATCCGCATTGAGCAACTGCTGAGCAAAGACGAGATCCTTGAGCTTTACCTCAACAAGATCTATCTGGGCTACCGCGCCTATGGCGTAGGGGCTGCGGCTCAGGTCTATTTTGGTAAGCCGATCGATCAGCTCACGCTGAGCGAAATGGCGACTATTGCCGGCCTGCCAAAAGCGCCATCCACGTTTAACCCGCTCTACTCGCTGGACCGCGCCACCGCGCGCCGTAACGTGGTGCTGTCGCGTATGTTGAGCGAAGGCTATATCAGCCAGTCTGAGTACGATAAGGCGCGCAGCGACGTTATTGACGCCAATTACCATGCGCCGGAAATTGCTTTCTCTGCACCGTATCTCACTGAAATGGTTCGCCAGGAGATGGTGAGTCGCTACGGTGATAAAGCGTATGAAGATGGTTATCGCGTCTATACCACCGTGACCCGCAAGGTGCAGCAGGCTGCCCAGCAGGCGGTGCGTAATAACGTGATGGATTACGATATGCGTCACGGCTATCGCGGCCCGTCCAACGTGCTGTGGAAAGTGGGTGAAGGCGCATGGGACAGTAAAAAAATCACGGATTCCCTGAAAGCGCTGCCGACCTATGGCCCGCTGCGTCCGGCGGTCGTCACCCAGGCCGATCCACAGGAAGCAGTGGCGATGATGGCCGATGGCACATCCGTTTCGCTGCGCATGGAGGGTGTCCGCTGGGCGCGTCCATACCGTTCTGACACCCTTCAGGGGCCAACGCCACGTAAAGTGACCGATGTCGTACAAACCGGACAACAAATCTGGGTGCGTCAGGTCGGTGATGCCTGGTGGCTGGCGCAGGTGCCGGACGTAAACTCTGCGCTGGTCTCCATCAATCCGCAGAACGGCGCCGTGATGGCGCTGGTTGGCGGGTTCGATTTCAACCAGAGCAAATTTAACCGCGCGACCCAGGCGCTGCGTCAGGTTGGTTCGAACATCAAACCATTCCTGTATACCGCGGCGATGGATAAGGGGCTGACTCTCGCCAGCATTCTCAACGACGTGCCAATTTCCCGCTGGGATGCCGGTGCGGGCTCTGACTGGCAGCCGAAGAACTCTCCGGCGCAATACGCTGGCCCTATCCGTCTGCGCCAGGGCCTTGGCCAGTCGAAGAACGTGGTCATGGTTCGCGCGATGCGTGCGATGGGCGTGGATTATGCGGCAGAGTATCTGCAACGCTTTGGCTTCCCGGCGCAAAACATCGTTCATACTGAATCTCTGGCGCTCGGCTCCGCGTCCTTTACGCCGCTCCAGGTTGCGCGTGGCTATTCGGTGATGGCGAACGGCGGCTTCCTGGTCGATCCGTATTTCATCAGCAAAATCGAGAACGATCAGGGCGGCGTACTGTTTGAAGCGAAACCGAAAATTGCCTGCCCTGAATGCGATATTCCGGTGATTTACGGCGACACGCCAAAATCCAATGTCCTGGAAAACAAGGATATGGAAGATGTGGCGATCTCTCAGGAACGTCAGAATCTGGCGGTGCCGCAGCCCCAGCTGGAACAGGCCAATCAGGCGCTGGTCGCCCAGAGTGGCGCGCAGGAGTATGCCCCGCACGTGATCAGCACGCCGCTGTCGTTCCTGATTAAGAGCGCACTGAACACCAACATCTTTGGTGAACCGGGCTGGCAAGGCACCGGCTGGCGAGCGGGCCGCGATTTGCAGCGCCACGACATCGGCGGCAAAACCGGGACAACCAACAGTTCAAAAGATGCCTGGTTCTCAGGTTATGGCCCGGGGGTTGTCACCTCCGTCTGGATTGGTTTTGACGATCACCGCCGCGATCTGGGGCGCACGACCGCCTCTGGCGCGATTAAAGATCAGATTTCCGGTTACGAAGGCGGCGCGAAGAGTGCGCAACCTGCCTGGGATGCATACATGAAGGCCGTTCTCGAGGGCGTACCAGAGCAGCCGCTAACGCCTCCACCGGGCGTGGTGACGGTGAATATCGACCGCAGTACCGGACAGCTCGCGAATGGCGGTAACAGCCGTGCCGAGTATTTCATCGAGGGCACTCAGCCAACCACGCAGGCAGTGCATGAGGTGGGTACGGAATTGATTGATAACGGCGAAACGCACGAGCTGTTCTGACGCCAACAAAAAAGCCGGGTGGCGACTACGCCTGACCCGGCCTACAACGTCAATGCAAAACGGCAACCTTCGGTTGCCGTTTTTAATGGTGGCGCTACAAACGTCCCTGTCCCTTCAGCCACTCCCGCACCAGGAACAGTGCGCTCACGTTGCGCGCCTCGTTAAAGTCAGGATCTTCCAGCAAATCCATCAGATGAGCCAGCGGCCAGCGAACCTGCGGTAGCGGTTCCGGCTCGTCTCCTTCCAGCGATTCAGGATAGAGATCTTCCGCGACAACGATGTTCATTTTGCTGGAGAAATAGGACGGCGCCATGCTCAGCTTTTTCAGGAACGTCAGCTCTTTCGCGCCAAAACCGACCTCTTCTTTCAGTTCCCGGTTTGCCGCTTCAAACACCGTTTCGCCCGGGTCGATCAGTCCTTTGGAGAAGCCCAGTTCGTAGGATTCTGTGCCCACGGCGTATTCACGAATGAGGATCAGGTGCTCGTCGACGATGGGCACAATCATCACCGCTTCACGCGAGGAGGGGCGCATACGCTCATAAACACGACGCACACCGTTGCTGAACTCCAGATCCACGCTTTCGACATTAAACAGACGCGATTTCGCGACGGTTTCAACATTCAGAATGGTGGGCTTTTGTAAGGGTTTGGTCATCTTGACGGGTCTTTGCTGGGTGAACTGGCTTTATTGTGCGATACGCCGCACGGTTTCGGCAATGTCAATTGCTCTTTATTTACATTTATGCAACGTAACTGTAGGCGATTCTCATTTCAAAACAAATGTCAAGAGGTTGAAATGTTTCCAGGAATTTGCTGATATCGCGCCGGAACAGGCTTTGTTATCATTACCGGTCACTGGGATGCGCGTCAACATGCTCAAGTTAGACTCCATACTTGCCGATAGCCGACCACAGAATCTCATTCATTGTACAAAAGGTGCGACTGACAACACCTGTAAGAAGATAAGTAAGATGGGGAAAGCATGAGCACCATTTTGATTTTTCTCGCTGCTGTGCTGGCCTGCGCGTCGATTGCGGTGTGGGTATTCAGGCGCCGCGTACATCGCCGTTATCGGCTGCCCTTTTTGAACGCGTTTGCCGGGGCAAACACGCGCAAGCTTTCGCCAGAGGAACGCAGCACCGTTGAGCAGTATCTCGACACGCTGAACCGATCCCGGCTTTCGCCTGGCCCTACCGGCGCCAGCGCCGCCCCCGTATCGCTCAACCTGAACGCCCAAAGTGACACCGTTCTGTGCGTAACGCGCTCCATTACCCGCTACGGTATTACAACCGACGATCCCAACAAGTGGCGTTACTATCTCGACTCTGTTGAAGTGCACCTGCCTCCCTTCTGGGAGCAGTATATTAACGACGAAAACAGCGTCGAGCTCATCCATACCGATACGCTGCCGCTGGTTATCTCCCTCAATGGTCATACTCTGAGCGAATATGTTCAGGAAGCGCCACGCTTTGCGCTGGAACGCGCAAGCGGAACGCAGGCCTCTATTCGCGGTGAAGAGACTGAGCAGATCGAACTGCTGAACATCCGCCAGGAGACGCATGAAGAGTACGTCCTGAGCCGCCCGGATGGCATTCGCGAAGCTGTGTTGATTGTCGCCTCGTTCCTGCTCTTTTTCATCTGCCTGCTGACGCCGGACGTGTTTGTTCCGTGGCTCGCGGGTGGCGCAGTACTGCTTCTGGCCGCCGGGCTATGGGGCATATTTGCTCCGCCGGCAAAAACGTCATTACGCGAAATTCACTGCCTGCGCGGAACCCCAAAACGCTGGGGACTGTTCGGTGAGAACGATCAGGAACATATCAACAATATCTCGCTCGGGATCATCGATCTTATCTATCCGCGCCACTGGCAGCCGTGGATTGCGCAGGACCTTGGCCACAAAACGGATATTGATATCTATCTCGACCGCCACGTTGTACGCCAGGGGCGCTACTTATCCCTGCACGACGAAGTGAAAAACTTCCCGCTTCAGCACTGGCTCCGCAGCGCGGTGATTGCCGGTGGTGCCGCGTTAATCTTCGTCATGCTGCTGCTCTTCGTGCCGCTGGATATGCCGATTAAATTTACCCTGTCGTGGATCAAAGGGGCGCAAACTGTGGAAGCCACCAGCGTACAGCAGCTCGAAGAAGCGGGTGTACGAGTGGGAGATACGTTGCGCCTCAAAGGCACCGGGATGTGTAATATCCACACGCCGGGCGCCTGGAACACGCGCCAGAACTCGCCGTTCGCGCCGTTCGACTGCTCTCAGATCATCTGGAATGACGCCTCTCCGCTGCCGCTGCCGGAATCGGATGTGGTCAACAAGGCCACTGCGCTCACCCAGACGATTAATCGCCAGCTCCATCCAAAACCGGATGATGATTCTCGCGTCAGCCCTGCCCTGCGTTCGGCTATTCAGAAGTCGGGCATGGTGCTGCTGGATGACTTTGGCGAAATCGTCCTGAAAACCGAGGATCTCTGTTCCGCCCAGGATGACTGTATCCGGCTGAAGAACGCGCTGGTCAACCTCGGCAACAGCAAAGACTGGGACGCGCTGGTGAAACGCGCCGAAGCGGGACGCCTGGACGGTGTGAACGTGCTTCTGCGTCCGGTCAGCGCCGAGTCGCTGGATAACCTGGTGGCGACCTCTACCGCCCCCTTCGTGATGCGTGAAACCACCCGTGCCGCCCAGGCGCTTAACAGCCCCGCGCCCGGCGGTTTTGTGATTGCCAGCGATGAAGGCAGCGACCTGGTGGATCAACCTTATCCCCAGGTTTCGCTCTATGACTATCCTGCCCAGGAGCAGTGGAGCGAATTCCAGCGTCTGGCACAGATGCTGATGCAGACGCCATTCAGCGCGGAAGGGATCGTCACCACCCTCTTTACCGACGCCAACGGCACGCGTCATATTGGCCTGCACCGTATGCCGGATAGCGCTGGCCTGTGGCGCTATATAGGGACATCCCTGCTGCTGATTGCGATGCTGGCGTGCATCGTCTGGAACGGTTATCAGGCCGTACGCCGCTATCAGCGTTCCCGCACGCGGCTGGCAGAAATCCAGGCCTACTACGAAAATTGCCTGAACCCGAAACTGATCTCCTCTTCCGAGAGCCTGATCGGATAACGTCCCTGCGCGACAAGTTGTGCTACCCTGTCGCGCACGTTTCTTCTGGCTGGAGTTCCCCCTTATGCATCTTAATATCGACTGGCAGGCGGTCGATACCGTCCTGCTTGATATGGACGGCACGCTGCTTGATCTCGCCTTTGATAACTATTTCTGGCAAAAGCTGGTCCCGGAAACATACGGTGAACAGCAGGGGATCTCCCCGGCGGAAGCGCAGGAATTCATTCGTTCGCAATATAGCGCGGTGCAGCATACGCTAAACTGGTACTGTCTTGACTACTGGAGCGAGCGACTCGGTTTGGATATTTGTGCCATGACCACCGCCCAGGGCGCACGCGCCGTACTGCGCGACGATACGGTCCCGTTCCTGGATGCGCTGAAAGCCTGCGGTAAGCGCCGCATTTTGCTGACGAATGCGCATCCCCATAATCTGGCCGTGAAGCTGGAACATACCGGTCTTGCTTCACACCTTGATTTATTGCTTTCCACCCACACATTTGGTTATCCGAAAGAGGATCAGCGGTTGTGGCATGCCGTGGTGGAAGAGACCGGTTTACAGCCGGAACGCACGCTGTTTATTGACGACAGCGAGCCGATTCTGGATTCTGCGGCCGCTTTTGGCATTCGCTATTGTCTGGGCGTGACTAATCCGGATTCCGGCCTGGCTGAAAAAAGCTATCTGCGACATCCGGGGCTGAACGACTATCGCCGGATGATCCCCTCACTCACCGTGAAGGAGACGCCATGAAAGAAAAACCCTCTGATGGGGTAAGACTGGATAAATGGCTGTGGGCCGCCCGTTTTTACAAAACGCGCGCCCTTGCCCGTGAAATGGTTGATGGCGGAAAGGTGCATTACAACGGTCAGCGCAGCAAACCGAGCAAGCTGGTTGAACTGAATGCCACGCTAACGCTTCGCCAGGGCAACGATGAGAAAACGGTGGTGGTGAAAGCCATTACCGAGCAGCGGCGGCCCGCAACCGAAGCCGTTTTGCTGTATGAAGAGACGGCCGAAAGCATAGAGAAGCGCGAGAAAACCGCGCTGGCGCGCAAGATGAATGCGCTGACCATGCCTCACCCGGACCGGCGACCGGATAAAAAAGAGCGCCGCGATCTGATGAAATTTAAACACGGTGAGAGCGAGTAACCCTCACCTGCACGAGAGATGAAAATGGCCCAACACGACCAATTACACCGCTATCTGTTTGAACAATTCGCCGTGCGCGGCGAGCTGGTCACCGTATCCGAAACCTGGAAACAGATTCTGGAAAACCACAACTACCCGCTGCCGGTGAAAACCCTGTTGGGCGAACTGCTGGTTGCCACCAGCCTGCTGACCGCCACGCTGAAGTTCGCTGGCGATATTACCGTTCAGTTGCAGGGTGATGGCCCGATGTCGCTGGCGGTGATCAACGGCAATAACCAGCAGCAGATGCGCGGCGTGGCGCGCGTTCAGGGCGATATCCCTGAAAATGCGGATCTGAAAACGCTGGTCGGAAATGGCTACCTGGTTATCACGATCTCGCCTGAAGAGGGTGAGCGCTATCAGGGCGTTGTCGGTCTGGAAGGCGACACGCTTGCCGCCTGCCTGGAAGATTACTTCATGCGTTCCGAACAGCTGCCAACCCGCCTGTTCATCCGCACCGGTGAAGTGGATGGTCAGCCTGCTGCCGGTGGTATGCTGCTTCAGGTTCTGCCTGCGCAGGATGCGCAGACCAATGATTTCGAGCATCTGGCAACGCTGACGGAAACCATCAAAGCGGAAGAGCTGTTCACCCTGTCGGCGACCGACGTGCTGTGGCGTCTGTACCACGAAGAAGAAGTGACGGTTTACGATCCGCAGGATGTGGAATTTAAGTGCACCTGCTCTCGCGAGCGTTGTGCTGGCGCCCTGAAAACGCTGCCGGATGAAGAGATCGACAGCATCATGGCGGAAGACGGTGAGATCGATATGCACTGTGATTACTGCGGTACGCACTACGTGTTCAATTCCATGGATATCGCGGAGATCCGCAATAACGCCTCTCCAGCGGACCCGCAGGTTCACTAAACCTCTTTCCCCTCACCCTAACCCTCTCCCCAACGGGGAGAGGGAACTTGAACACCCTCACCCCTTTGGGTGAGGGGTAAAAAACGCCACCCAAGCTGAATCGTTTTCCCAATGTAACCCTTACGTAATTTTCTTACATGTATGCGATTACATTCACATTCTTCTGGATAAATTCACCAGAGATTAACCTTTTAAGAACATTTTCCCCATCCAAAAAGCGATTCCTGCGATAATCTGCCCGCCCTGTGACTGGAGTCGCAGCGTTTTCCGTTAGTAAGGGTTTTGACCAGATACGTAAATCTATGAGCCCCGTCGCGGTTAACATCCCCAGAAAAACCCTACAATTTTAGGCAGTACATATTGGCTAAGGAGCAGTGATATGCGTGTTAATGGTTTAACCCCGCAAGATCTCAAGGCTTATGGTATTCACGACGTCCAGGAAGTGGTCTACAACCCCGATTACGATACGCTGTATCAGGAAGAGCTCAATCCGGCACTGGAAGGATACGAGCGTGGTGTGTTGACGAACCTGGGTGCTATCGCCGTCGATACGGGTATTTTTACCGGTCGTTCGCCTAAAGATAAGTATATCGTCCGAGACGACACCACCCGCGATACGCTGTGGTGGGCTGATAAGGGCAAAGGGAAGAACGATAACAAACCGCTCTCCCCGGAAACCTGGCAGCATCTGAAAGGACTTGTCACCCATCAGCTTTCCGGCAAGCGTCTGTTTATTATTGATGCGTTCTGCGGCGCTAACGCCGACACCCGTCTCTCCGTACGGTTCATTACTGAAGTGGCCTGGCAGGCGCATTTCGTGAAGAACATGTTCATTCGTCCGACCGATGAAGAACTGCAAGACTTCACCCCTGACTTTATCGTGATGAACGGCGCGAAATGCACCAACCCTCAGTGGAAAGAACAGGGTCTGAACTCCGAAAACTTCATCGCCTTCAACCTGACCGAGCGTATCCAGCTGATCGGCGGTACCTGGTACGGCGGCGAAATGAAGAAAGGGATGTTCTCGGTCATGAACTACCTGCTGCCGCTGCGCGGTATCGCCTCCATGCACTGCTCGGCGAACGTCGGGGAAAAAGGCGATGTAGCAGTGTTCTTCGGCCTTTCCGGCACCGGTAAAACAACGCTGTCCACCGATCCAAAACGTCGTCTGATTGGCGACGATGAACACGGCTGGGATGATGACGGCGTGTTTAACTTTGAAGGCGGCTGCTACGCGAAGACCATTCGCCTGTCGGAAGAGGCAGAGCCGGATATCTACCACGCGATTCGCCGCGATGCGCTTCTGGAAAACGTCACCGTGCGTGCCGATGGCTCTATCGACTTCGACGATGCCTCGAAAACGGAAAACACCCGCGTCTCTTACCCGATCTACCACATCGAGAACATCGTCAAGCCGGTATCGAAGGCGGGTCATGCCACGAAGGTGATTTTCCTGACCGCAGATGCGTTCGGCGTGCTGCCACCGGTTTCCCGCCTGACCGCCAGCCAGACGCAGTACCATTTCCTCTCCGGCTTTACCGCTAAACTGGCGGGTACCGAGCGCGGTGTGACCGAGCCAACCCCAACCTTCTCCGCCTGCTTCGGCGCGGCGTTCCTGTCGCTGCACCCAACGCAGTATGCGGAAGTGCTGGTGAAACGCATGCAGGCATCCGGCGCCCAGGCGTACCTGGTGAACACCGGCTGGAACGGTACGGGCAAACGTATCTCCATCAAAGATACACGCGCCATCATCGACGCGATTCTGGATGGTTCGCTGGATAACGCCGAGACCTTTACGCTGCCGATGTTCGATCTGGCGATCCCAACAGCGCTGCCGGGTGTGGATACGCGTATCCTGGATCCGCGTAACACCTACGGTTCACCGGAACAGTGGCGTGAGAAGGCTGAATCGCTGGCGAAACTGTTTATCGAAAACTTCGAGAAGTATACCGACACACCGGCCGGTGCTGCGCTGGTGAGTGCGGGACCAAGGTAAAAGCAAAAAGGCAACGAAAGTTGCCTTTTTTAATGTTTTCTCCCTCTCCCCGTGGGAGAGGGCCGGGGTGAGGGCATCAGGCCCCACCCTTTTTTAACTCTCTTTCACCTGCCCCCGTAAAACCGGCACCGGTAACCACGCACGAATGCTCAAACCACCCCGCTCGCTGGTGCCAATTTCCAGCAGTCCGTTATGGTTATCAACAATACGCTGCACAATCGCCAGGCCCAGGCCGGTTCCGCTGGTGCTGCGGGCGCTGTCGCCGCGCACAAATGGCTGGAACAGGTGCTTACGCTGCTCAGGCTTGATGCCCGGGCCATCGTCTTCCACCTGGAACCAGGCGCGGTTGAGTTCCGTACCGCTGCTGACTTTGATCCAGCCGTTGCCGTAGCGCGCCGCGTTAACCACCATATTCGCCACCGCGCGTTTAATGGAGAGCGGGTGCATACGTACCTGAATCTCGCCTGCCTGAAGGTCGGTCGCAATTTCACGTTCGTAGCCGCTTTCGGCGGCAACCACTTCGCCCAGAACCGCATTCAGATCCGCCATCTCCATCGGCATCTCCTGCCCGGTGCGCAGGTAGTCGATAAACTGCTCGATGATAGCGTTACACTCTTCGATATCCTTGTTGATGGACTCTGCAAGATAACCATCCTGCTCGCCCATCATCTCTGTTGCCAGCCGGATACGCGTCAGCGGGGTGCGAAGGTCATGGCTGACCCCCGCCATCAGCAGCGTACGGTCGTCCGCCAGCTGTTTAACACCGGCCGCCATGTGGTTAAACGCACGCGTTACCGAGCGCACTTCCGATGCTCCATACTCGCGCAGCGGTGGCGGGATAATACCTTTACCGACCTGCAATGCCGCATGCTCCAGGTCGACCAGCGGTCGGTTCTGGATACGAATAAACAGCCATGCGCCGCCGATGGCCAGCAGCATGATCGCCAGGGTGTATCGGAACAGCGGCGAGAAGTCACCCTGATGAATCTCGGTGAGCGGAACGCGCACCCAGATGTTGGGTGACAGCCAGGTTTTCAGCCAGACAACCGGCGAACTTTTATTGACCTCAACGCGCACTTCCGTCGGGCCGCCAAGCTGCTGCGCCATCTGCTGGCTGAGGAATTCATAGTGCTGCGCCCAGCGCAGGCCGGCATCTTCCGCCGCTTCGTTGGAGTAGAGCGAAATGCCCAGCTCACGGTAGATTTCCCGACGGAACGCCGGGGGAACAACCAACTGCGTGCCGTCCTCCAGTTGCAGTTTGTCGGTCATCAGCATACGCACTTCGTATGCCAGCACCTTATTAAACTGCTGAAGGCTCGGCAGGATTGCAAAGTTCAGCACCACCAGGTAGGTCGTCACCAGGCTGACAAACAGCAGGGTGACGATCAATAACAGCGTGCGGGCAAACGAACTTCGCGGCGAGAAGCGCATTCGCCTCATGCTTTAGAGCCGTCCGGGACAAACACGTAGCCCAGACCCCACACGGTCTGAATATAACGAGGATGCGCCGGATCTTCTTCCACCATACGGCGCAGACGAGAGATCTGCACGTCGATAGAACGCTCCATCGCGGAGTATTCACGACCACGCGCCAGGTTCATCAGCTTGTCACGGGAGAGCGGCTCACGCGGGTGACTGACCAGCGCTTTCAGCACCGCGAACTCGCCGCTGGTGAGCGGCATTGGCTCATCTTCACGGAACATTTCACGGGTGCCGAGGTTCAGCTTGAACTTACCGAATGCAATGACGGCCTCTTCCTGAGATGGCGCGCCCGGCAGCTCGTTCGCCTGACGACGCAGCACGGCGCGAATACGCGCCAGCAGTTCACGCGGGTTGAACGGCTTTGGAATGTAGTCATCAGCGCCGATCTCAAGGCCGACGATACGGTCAACTTCTTCACCCTTCGCCGTCACCATGATGATCGGCATCGGGTTGCTCTGGCTGCGCAGACGGCGGCAAATAGAGAGCCCGTCTTCGCCAGGCAGCATCAGGTCCAACACCATCAGGTGGAAGGATTCACGCGTCAGCAGACGATCCATCTGTTCCGCGTTCGCGACGCTACGAACCTGGAAGCCCTGCTCGGTCAGATAACGTTCCAGCAGCGCACGCAGGCGCATGTCGTCATCTACGACCAGAATTTTGTAGTTCTCTTGCATTGTGTGTACTCCCAAAGGTTCGGATAAGCCTGGAACAGCGTATTCTAAAAAAGTGCACGGGTTCGACCAGCAAATTCTGGTATAAATTCTAGACGAAATTGTTACAAAGCATATTTAACAGCAGCTTATCTGTTCATTTCATCACATAAATCATTATTAATCTTGTCTGTTACACTGTGCGCTACGTATTGTGCGCAAAGACAGTTAACCGGCATTAAAGGCTGCACCATGAAAACGCCTCTGATCACCCGTGAAGGGTACGAGAAACTCAAAAAAGAGATGGATTACCTGTGGCGCGAAGAGCGTCCGGAAGTGACCAAAAAAGTCACCTGGGCAGCAAGCCTGGGCGACCGCAGCGAGAATGCGGACTACCAGTACAATAAAAAGCGGCTGCGCGAAATCGATCGCCGGGTACGCTACCTGACGAAGTGCCTCGAGAATCTCAAAATTGTCGATTACTCCCCGCAGCAGGAAGGTAAAGTGTTCTTCGGCGCGTGGGTCGAAATTGAAAACGACAGCGGCGACACCCTGCGTTTTCGTATCGTCGGCTACGATGAAATTTTCGGGCGTAAGGATTACATTTCTATCGACTCCCCCATGGCCCGCGCCCTGCTGAAAAAAGAGGTAGGCGATTTAGCCGTTGTCCAGACGCCTGCGGGTGAAGCAAGCTGGTACGTCAACGAAATCGAGTATGTTAAATAGTCCGAGAGCGCCCTCCCCGGCTGGCATTTTTTGGTGTCAGCCCGTATAACTATCCCCCTGATTTTCGATCCACAAGATGAACTGACCATGATGAAAGAGTCGCTCTGCCGCATTATTGCGGGTGAACTTCAGGCCAGAGCCGAACAGGTAGAAGCTGCCGTTCGCCTGCTTGATGAAGGGAACACCGTGCCGTTTATTGCACGTTATCGTAAGGAAGTCACCGGCGGTCTGGATGACACGCAGCTGCGAAACCTGGAGACCCGTCTGGGCTATCTGCGCGAGCTGGAAGACCGACGTCAGGCGATCCTCAAATCTATCGGCGAGCAGGGCAAGCTGACCAGTGACCTGGAAAAAGCCATTAACGGTACCCTGAGTAAAACCGAGCTCGAAGACCTCTATCTGCCGTACAAACCGAAGCGCCGCACGCGCGGGCAGATTGCGATCGAAGCCGGCCTTGAGCCACTGGCCGATCTGCTGTGGAACGAGCCGTCTCACGATCCGGAAACCGAAGCCGCCAAATTTATCGACGCCGATAAAGGCGTAGCGGACACCAAAGCCGCGCTGGACGGCGCGCGCTATATTCTGATGGAGCGCTTCGCCGAAGACGCGGCGCTGCTGGCCAAAGTGCGTGATTACCTGTGGAAGAACGCGCATATCGTCTCCACCGTGGTGTCCGGCAAAGAGGAAGAAGGCGCGAAATTCCGCGACTACTTCGATCACCACGAACCCATTTCTACCGCGCCGTCTCACCGCGCGCTGGCGATGTTCCGCGGCCGTAACGAAGGCGTGCTGCAACTCTCCCTGAATGCCGATCCGCAGTTTGACGAGCCGCCAAAAGAGAGTCACTGCGAGCAGATCATTATCGACCATCTGGGTCTGCGCCTGAACAACGCCCCGGCGGACAGCTGGCGCAAAGGCGTGGTGAGCTGGACCTGGCGCATCAAGGTTCTGATGCACCTCGAAACCGAGCTGATGGGCACCGTGCGCGAGCGCGCCGAAGACGAAGCGATCAACGTCTTCGCCCGTAACCTGCACGACCTGCTGATGGCGGCGCCAGCTGGCCTGCGCGCCACCATGGGTCTCGATCCGGGTCTGCGTACCGGCGTGAAGGTGGCTGTGGTTGACGGCACCGGCAAGCTGGTTGCCACCGACACCATTTACCCGCACACCGGTCAGGCAGCGAAAGCGGCTGTCGTCGTCGCCGCGCTGTGCGAGAAGTACAACGTTGAGCTGGTTGCCATCGGTAACGGTACGGCGTCCCGCGAAACCGAACGTTTCTATCTCGACGTGCAGAAGCAGTTCCCGAAAGTGACGGCGCAGAAAGTGATCGTCAGCGAAGCGGGGGCATCGGTCTACTCCGCCTCTGAGCTGGCAGCGCAGGAGTTCCCGGATCTGGACGTTTCCCTGCGCGGTGCGGTCTCTATCGCCCGTCGTTTGCAGGATCCGCTGGCGGAGCTGGTGAAGATTGACCCGAAATCCATCGGCGTGGGCCAGTATCAGCACGACGTGAGCCAGACGCAGCTGGCGCGCAAGCTGGATGCGGTAGTGGAAGACTGTGTTAACGCCGTCGGCGTGGACCTGAACACCGCTTCCGTTCCCCTGCTGACCCGCGTGGCGGGCCTGACCCGTATGATGGCGCAGAATATCGTCGCCTGGCGTGATGAGAACGGTCAGTTCCAGAACCGCCAGCAGTTGCTGAAGGTGAGCCGTCTGGGGCCAAAAGCATTTGAGCAGTGCGCGGGCTTCCTGCGCATCAATCACGGCGATAACCCGCTGGATGCCTCTACCGTTCACCCGGAAGCCTATCCAGTTGTCGAGCGTATCCTGGCCGCCACCCGGCAGGCGCTGAAAGACCTGATGGGCGACAGCAGCGCGCTGCGTAACCTGAAAGCGGTGGATTTCACCGACGAACAGTTCGGCGTGCCGACGGTCACCGACATCATCAAAGAGCTGGAAAAACCGGGCCGCGATCCGCGCCCTGAGTTTAAAACCGCGACCTTTGCTGAGGGCGTAGAAACCATGAACGACCTGCTGCCGGGCATGGTGCTGGAGGGGGCGGTAACCAACGTCACCAACTTTGGCGCGTTTGTGGATATCGGCGTACATCAGGATGGTCTGGTGCATATCTCTTCCCTCGCCGACAAGTTCGTTGAAGATCCGCACACCGTGGTCAAAGCGGGCGACATCGTGAAGGTGAAAGTGCTGGAAGTGGATCTCCAGCGCAAGCGTATTGCCCTGACCATGCGTCTGGACGAGCAGCCGGGCGACACTAACGCGCGCCGTGGCGGTAATGGCGGTGGCCGTGAACAGCAGCGTCCGGCAGCGAAAGCCGCGAAGCCACGCGGACGTGACGCACAGCCGGCGGGCAACAGCGCGATGATGGATGCGCTGGCAGCGGCGATGGGTAAGAAACGCTAATGCTGTAAATGCCCGGTGGCGCGACGCTTACCGGGCCTACGGTTTTGTAGGCCGGGCAAACGCAGTGCCGCCCGGCAAGCAGGCCGCAGGGAATTAAAATAAATATGTTGTATCCATATTTAAACCACGAATTATCACCTCATTAACAAATAGCCCTCTTTTTATTTTCACCTCAATTTCGAAAATATTGAGCAAGGTCAAGCAGACCGCAAATTAATACGATTAACAACATCCCGTCACATTTTTATTATTGCTGATAAAAACTATTCTCATTATCATCGCAGTGTAGATTATTTAACCTATCGTGGAATCAGGCGCTATGCAATTCACTCCAGACAGTGCGTGGAAAATTATCGGTTTTACCCGTGAGATAAGCCCGGCCTATCGGCAGAAGCTCCTGTCACTGGGCATGCTACCCGGCTCATCATTCCAGGTTGTGCGCGTTGCGCCGTTGGGCGATCCAGTTCATATCGAAACCCGACGCGTTAATCTGGTTCTGCGTAAAAAAGATCTCGCATTAATTGAAATTGAATCTTTATCCCGTTAACAAGCCAGCGGTTTCAGTGAGTCTACTACAATGAAAAAATTAACTATTGGCTTAATTGGCAATCCTAATTCCGGCAAGACAACCTTATTTAATCAGTTAACTGGCGCACGCCAGCGTGTGGGAAATTGGGCAGGCGTGACGGTTGAACGCAAAGAAGGCCAGTTCACCACGACAGATAATCAGGTCACGCTGGTTGATTTACCGGGGACCTATTCCCTCACCACGATTTCATCCCAGACCTCTCTCGATGAGCAAATTGCCTGCCACTATATTCTGAGCGGCGACGCGGATCTGCTTATCAACGTGGTGGATGCCTCTAACCTCGAACGAAATCTGTATCTCACGTTACAGCTGCTGGAGCTGGGTATTCCCTGCATCGTGGCGCTTAACATGCTCGACATCGCGGAGAAGCAAAAGCTGCGCATCGACGTCGATGCCCTCTCCGCCCGTCTGGGCTGCCCGGTGGTTCCGCTGGTTTCCACCCGCGCTCGCGGCATTGACGCCCTGAAGCTGGCGATTGACCGCCACACGGGCAATGCCGACGTCGAACTGGTGCACTACGCCCAGCCGCTGCTGCGCGAAGCCGGGCAGCTGGCGCAGGAGATGGATAACAGCATGCCCGCCAGACAACGTCTGTGGCTTGGCCTGCAAATGCTGGAAGGCGATATCTACAGCCGCGCCTACGCAGGCGATGCGGCGGATAAGCTGGACGTCGCACAGGCTCGCCTTAGCGACGAGCTGGATGACCCGGCCCTGCACATTGCGGATGCGCGCTATCAGGCCATCGCCGCTATCTGTGACGTGGTCAGCAATGCATTAACCGCTGAACCCAGCCGCTTCACCGCCGCCGTGGATAAAATTGTGCTCAACCGCTTCCTCGGTTTACCGATCTTTTTACTGGTGATGTATGTGATGTTCCTGCTCGCCATTAACATCGGCGGTGCATTACAACCTATCTTTGATGGCGGCTCTGTCGCTATCTTCGTGCACGGTATTCAGTGGCTGGGCTACACCCTCCACTTCCCGGAATGGTTGACCATCTTCCTTGCGCAGGGGATCGGCGGCGGGATCAATACCGTCCTGCCGCTGGTGCCGCAGATCGGCATGATGTACCTGTTCCTCTCCTTCCTTGAGGATTCCGGTTACATGGCGCGCGCCGCCTTCGTGATGGACCGCCTGATGCAGGCGCTGGGGCTGCCGGGCAAATCCTTCGTGCCGCTGATTGTCGGCTTTGGCTGTAACGTGCCGTCGGTGATGGGCGCACGCACGCTGGATGCCCCGCGCGAACGCCTGATGACCATCATGATGGCGCCGTTCATGTCCTGCGGCGCGCGGCTGGCGATCTTCGCGGTCTTTGCCGCGGCGTTCTTTGGTCAGGAAGGAGCGCTGGCCGTCTTCTCCCTGTATGTGCTGGGTATCGTGATGGCTATTCTCACCGGCCTGATGCTGAAGCACACCATCATGCGTGGCGAAGCGTCGCCGTTCGTGATGGAACTGCCGGTTTATCACGTTCCGCATCTGAAAAGCCTGATTATTCAGACATGGCAGCGCCTGAAGGGCTTCGTTCTGCGCGCCGGTAAGGTGATTGTGGTGGTCAGCATTTTCCTGAGCGCCCTGAACAGCTTCACTCTGAGCGGCCAGGCCGCGGACAACATTAATGACTCTGCCCTGGCCTCCGTCAGCCGGATCATTACGCCGGTCTTCAAACCGATTGGCGTTCAGGAAGACAACTGGCAGGCAACCGTGGGCCTGTTCACCGGCGCGATGGCAAAAGAGGTGGTTGTCGGCACCCTGAACACGCTTTACACCGCGGAAAACATCCAGGAAGAGGCGTTTAATCCGGCAGCGTTCAACCTCGGCGATGAACTGCTTGGCGCGGTGGAAGAGACCTGGCAGAGCCTGAAAGACACCTTCAGCCTGAGCGTACTGGCGAACCCGATTGAAGCCAGCAAAGGCGACGGCGAAATGGCGACCGGAGCAATGGGCGTGATGGGCCAGAAATTTGGCAGCGCGTCGGCGGCCTACAGCTACCTGATCTTCGTCCTGCTCTATATTCCGTGCATCTCGGTCATGGGCGCCATTGCCCGTGAGTCCAGCCGCGGCTGGATGGGCTTCTCCATTCTGTGGGGGCTGAACATTGCCTACTCACTGGCGACCGTGTTTTATCAGGCCGTCAATTACAGCCAGCATCCGCGCTACAGCCTGGTCTGTATCCTCGCGGTGATCCTGTTTAACGTGATGGTGATTGGCCTGCTGCGCCGGGCGCGTAGCCGCGTTGACGTTAACCTGCTGGCAACGCGCAAAACCCCGACGACCTGCTGTAGCAGCCCTGCGGGCGACTGTCACTGAGGGGAAGAAAGATGGCATCGTTGATTCAGGTTCGTGACTTACTGGCGTTACAGGGACGAATGGAGGCGAAGCAGCTCAGCCTCAGCCTGCATACGCCGCAGCCGATGATCGATGCCATGCTGGAAAGGCTGGAGGCCATGGGGAAAGCCGTGCGCATTCAGGAAGAGCCGGACGGTTGTCTGTCCGGCAGTTGTAAGAGTTGTCCTGAAGGTAAAGCCTGTCTCAGGGAGTGGTGGACGCTTCGCTGATAAAACCGGACAGCGCCGAACAAAACTCAGCAGGATGAGAGATGAACGGCGCATGTGCCGCTTTGGCAACCACCATTGATTTACTCTCCGGCCACAGCGCATCCAGCAGCGGAACCACCTTGCGCGGAACCAGTCCATCCAGATAGCCATAAATACGCAGATGCGGCACCGTTAACGACGCCAGCGGCTCGCGCAGATCGGCCGTTTTCAGGATTTCCAGCCCTCCGTTCAGCACCTCAACCTCCGGCATCGGCAGAGAAAGCACCGTCTGCTTCAGCGTCCGCGCATCCTGACGGGCGGTTTCTGTTCCCATCGTCTGTAATGCCAGGAAACGCTCCACCGTCCGCTGGAAGTCTTCGCTCAGCTGATGCTGGAACCCGGCCAGCACCTCAGGTTTGATGCCCGGCCACGCCTCGCGGGCGCTGAAACAGGGTGATGAGGCAACGGTGATCAGCGCCTGGACCCGCTCAGGATGGCGCAGCGCAATCTGGCTTGCCACCAGCCCCCCCAGGCTCCAGCCGAGCCAGACGGCTTTTTGCGGCGCCGCTTCCAGAACCTGCTCCGCCATGTCGTCGAGCGTCATCGCGCCGTAGCCGTGGCTGCGGCCATAGCCCGGTAGATCCACCAGGTGTACCGTGAATTGCGAGGCCAGTTCCTCACTTATGCAACGCCACACTTCGGCGTTCAGTCCCCATCCGTGCAGCAGCACAAGATGACAATTTCCCGTCCCAACGGTCTGCCACCACAGCGTCTTCATCAGTTAACGTTCTCTTTTTTCACATGGAGGTTGCGTATGCTAACAGTGCCCGGCTTGTGCTGGCTATGCCGAATGCCACTTGCGATGAGCGCGTGGGGCGTCTGTTCCGTTTGCACGCGAGCGCTGGGTTACCTGAAGGGCTGTCCGCAATGCGGCTTGCCTGCCGTAAGCCAGACGCTCCCCTGCGGCCGTTGCCTGAAAAAAGCGCCGCCGTGGAGCGCGCTGGTGGCGGTGGATGATTACGTTTTGCCGCTGAGTCGTCTGGTTCATCAGTTTAAGTTTTCCAGCCAGACTGCACTGGCGCAGCCCCTGGCACGCCTGTTGTTACTGGCGGTATTACAGGCGCGAAGAACGCGCGGGCTGCCGCCGGTCGACACGCTTGTGAACGTGCCACTGTTTCAGCGTCGGCACTGGCGGCGGGGATACAATCAGAGCGACCTGCTGTGCCGTCCGCTCGCCCACTGGCTGGGTTGCCGGTACCCAGCCTCTGCGCTGAAACGTACTCATGCCACTGCCGTTCAGCACCGGCTCAACGCCCGGTCGCGCAAAAGGAACCTGAAAAACGCCTTTCGCCTTGAATTGCCGGTCAACGGCCTCCATATCGCGATTGTGGATGATGTCGTCACCACGGGCAGTACCGTGGCTGAACTTTCCCGACTGCTTTTGCAAAGCGGCGCCGCGTCAGTTCAGGTATGGTGTCTGTGCCGTACCTTGTAGCCCTTCTTCAATGGGCGTATGATTATACCCAGGTAATTTAGTCAACTATTAGGCCAAAGCTATGATCCGTATTTCCGATTCTGCACAAGCGCACTTTGCCAAACTGCTGGCAAATCAGGAAGAAGGGACGCAGATCCGCGTGTTTGTGATCAATCCAGGCACTCCGAATGCAGAATGTGGTGTCTCTTATTGTCCTCCGGATGCTGTGGAAGCAACTGACACTGCCCTTAAATTTGAACAGCTCACCGCGTACGTTGATGAGCTGAGCGCGCCGTATCTTGAAGATGCGGAGATTGATTTCGTCACTGACCAGCTGGGTTCTCAGCTGACGCTGAAGGCGCCAAACGCGAAGATGCGTAAAGTCTCTGACGATGCCCCGCTGATGGAGCGTGTGGAATATCTGCTGCAATCGCAGATCAACCCGCAGCTGGCCGGCCACGGGGGACGTGTTTCCCTGATGGAAATCACCGAAGATGGTCTGGCGATCCTGCAATTCGGCGGCGGCTGTAACGGCTGCTCCATGGTTGATGTAACCCTGAAAGAAGGGATCGAGAAGCAGCTGCTGAACGAATTCCCGGAACTGAAAGGCGTGCGCGATCTGACCGAGCACCAGCGCGGCGAGCACTCATACTACTGATTCAGTCCCTGTCTGTATTGCCCGGTGGCGCTGCGCTTACCGGGCCTACTTTTTCTTGCCTCCCCCTCTGTATGTTGACCTGCGTCTCATAATTTAAATTTTACCTGCCTGGGTGATTCTCAATCACATCATGTTACCCGTATCATTCTCGTGGGCACTCAACACCCTTATAACAGCCGACTAAACTTAACGTTTTCGCAGGCATCAGTATGAGTGCCGTTAACACTCTGTTCCCAGTTGGGACAACCGGAATTTGTCGTTGAAACAATGACGTTACCCATAACAATTCAAAGGCCAGGTCAATCATGCCATTAGTCATCGTCGCTATCGGTGTTGTGTTATTACTGCTCTTGATGATCCGCTTCAAAATGAACGGATTTATCGCTCTGGTTCTGGTGGCACTTGCAGTCGGTCTGATGCAGGGAATGCCGCTGGTTAAAGTTATCAGCTCCATTAAAGCCGGTGTCGGCGGTACGCTCGGCAGCCTGGCGCTGATCATGGGCTTCGGCGCCATGCTCGGTAAAATGCTCGCGGACTGCGGTGGCGCACAGCGTATTGCCACCACGCTGATCGACAAATTTGGTAAGAAGAACATTCAATGGGCGGTGGTGTTAACCGGTTTTACCGTCGGTTTCGCGCTGTTCTATGAAGTGGGCTTCGTGCTGATGCTGCCGCTGGTGTTCACCATCGCCGCTGCCGCCAACATCCCGCTGCTGTTCGTGGGTGTGCCGATGGCTGCGGCGCTGTCCGTCACCCACGGTTTCCTGCCGCCGCATCCGGGCCCAACGGCTATCGCCACCATCTTCCATGCCGATATGGGTAAAACCCTGCTGTTTGGTACGATTCTGGCGATCCCGACGGTGATTCTGGCAGGCCCGGTGTATGCGCGCTTCCTGAAAGGCATTGATAAGCCTATCCCGGAAGGGCTGTACAGCGCCAAAACCTTTACTGAAGAAGAGATGCCAGGCTTTGGCGTCAGCGTCTGGACCTCACTGGTACCGGTGATCCTGATGGCGATGCGTGCCATAGCAGAGATGGTTCTGCCGAAAGGTCACGCGTTCCTGTCCGTTGCGGAGTTCCTGGGCGACCCGGTGATGGCAACGCTGATTGCGGTCCTGATCGCCATGTTCACCTTCGGTCTTAACCGTGGTCGTTCCATGGATCAGATCAACGACACGCTGACTTCTTCCATCAAAATCATTGCCATGATGCTGCTGATCATCGGCGGTGGCGGCGCGTTCAAGCAGGTGCTGGTCGACAGCGGCGTGGATAAATACATCGCGGCCATGATGCATGAAACCAACGTCTCCCCGCTGCTGATGGCATGGTCTATTGCCGCGGTGTTGCGTATCGCGCTGGGCTCTGCGACCGTTGCGGCGATTACCGCGGGCGGTATCGTTGCGCCGCTGATTGCGACCACGGGCGTCAGCCCTGAGCTGATGGTTATCGCGGTTGGTTCCGGTAGCGTGATTTTCTCCCACGTGAACGATCCGGGCTTCTGGCTGTTCAAGGAGTACTTCAACCTGACCATCGGTGAAACCATCAAGTCCTGGTCCGCGCTGGAAACCATTATTTCGGTGTGCGGTCTGGTCGGGGTGCTGCTGTTGAATATGGTGGTTTGATGTATTAAGTCGGGTGGCGGCTATGCCTTACCCGACCTACTTAATGCACGTAGGCCCGGTAAGCGTTAGCGCCACCGGGCAATAAAAAACCCGCCACTGGCGGGTTTTTTATCATTTCTTCGCGGCTGCTTTTCGCCGTTTATCCAAATCCTTAATCAACCTGTTCACCCCGTCATCGGCGAACATCGCTTCAAGCGTTGTGGACAGCTTGCGGCGCCAGTTTTTGTACTGATAGCTGGTGCCGGGGATGTTTACCGGCTCCGCCATATCAATCCAGTCTTCCGGTTGCAGACCGAGCAACGCGCTGTTGCTGTCGGCAATATAGCGCTGTAAGCCACGGTTAAGCGTTGGCGTCATCGACATCAGCGACGCCTTATGCCCGGCGCGCTTCGGCAGACAGCCATGCTTATGCAGCGCATCCAGCAACCCCTGCTTCGCCAGCTCGCGATCCTGATACAGCCCACGCAGAACCTCTTCATCCGGGTAGAGACCCAGCGTTTTGCCGAGCGTCAGGTCACCGCTTTCCCAGTAGCCTCTGAGCGTAGGAAGATCATGCGTCGTCGCGACTGCCATTGACTGTTCAGGGTACGCTTTCGGCGCGCGGAAGGTTTTCTCATGGTCGTTTTCAAAATAGAGCACTTTGTAGGAGTAAACCCCGCTGTCGCGGAGCTTGCTGACAATTTCCACCGGCACGGTACCGAGATCTTCGCCAATCACCATGCACTGATGACGTTTACTCTCCAGCGCGAGGATTGAGAGCAGGTCGTCCACCGGATACTGCACGTACGCCCCGTGGTCAGCCGTTTCACCGTACGGGATCCACCACAGGCGCAGCACGGACATCACGTGGTCGATACGCAACGCACCGCAGTTCTTCATGTTAGCGCGCAGCAGGTCGATAAACGGCTCGTAGGCACGCGCCGCCATCACGTGCGGATCCATCGGCGGTAAGCCCCAGTTCTGACCAAGCGGGCCCAGAATATCCGGCGGCGCCCCCACAGAAGCTTTCAGGCAGTAAAGTTCACGGTCACACCAGGTTTCCGCCCCGCCTTCCGCCACGCCGACAGCCAGATCGCGATACAACCCGATCGGCATGTTATAGCCCTGGCTCACCTGCCAGCAGGCGGCAAACTGGCTGTACGCCAGCCACTGCAACCAGAGATAGAAATCCACCTCGTCGGCATGCGTCTCACAGAATGCCTTCACTTCCGGGGTATCCACGGACTGATACGCTTCCGGCCACACCGGCCAGCCCCAGCGCATCTCGTCCTCCTGAACCTGATACGCATGCAGCGCATCAAACGCTGCCTGCCAGTAAAGGCTCTCACCTTCCTGCATCACAAACTGGCGGAAGGCTGCCATCTGCTCGTCGTCACGCTTCGCAAAGCCCTTCCAGGCCAGACGCAGAGCCGCCATTTTCAGCGCGGTAACGGAGGCATAATCCACCCAGTCCGCATCGCGGGCCTGTTTCAGCAGCTGTTGCGTGGTCTCAAGCTTCCACCACGCCTGCGCCTCTTTGCTGTTTTTGAAATCGTCTAACGCGTTAACGTCGATGTAAATCACGTTCAGCCAGCGACGGGAAGACGGGCTGTACGGGCTGGCGCTTTCCGGATTCGCCGGATAGAGGGCGTGGATCGGGTTGAGGCCGATGAACGCGCCGCCGCGCTCACCAACAGATGCCAGCATCTTTTTCAGGTCGCCAAAATCGCCAATGCCCCAGTTGCTGTCCGAACGCAGGGTATAGAGCTGCACGCAGGCGCCCCACAGCTTTTTGCCTTCACGCAGCGCCTGCGGCTCATAGCAGCGCTTTGGCGCCACAATCACCCGACAGTGAAAACGCTGGTCGTCCCGGGTAAGCGTAAGCGTGTGGTAGCCCTCCGGCAGCTTCGCCGGAAGGTTGAGGGTTTTGCCGCCGGTGGCATGGCCTTTGTGCTGATGCCCCTCTTCGGTGGTGAGCAGCCAGCTGAACTCGCCGCGCCCTTCCACCGCCAGCGGCATCTTTTTGCCCGCGGTAAAGACCTTGACGTTCGGCACCGGCGCACCCGACGCTTTCGCGTCGGTTTTGTGCATGGCATCCAGCAAACGTCTTTTGGTGTCCGCACCAATAGACTGCGGTTTGCCGTGCGCATTGATGTAACTGAGGCTAATTCCCGCCGCCTGCGCGGCACTGTCCAGACGTTTACTCTCCATCGCGCTTCCTTAGCGTTTTGCCTGCCAGATACGAGCCTGATAATCACGGATTGAGCGGTCAGAGCTGAACATACCGCAGCGCGCGGTGTTCAGGATACACGCGCGGGTCCAGGCATCCTGGTCGCGATACAGCACGTCGACCTGCTTCTGCGCTTCAACGTAAGCCGAGAAGTCAGCCATCACCAGGTACGGGTCGCCGCCCTGTTTGTCCATGCTGTGCAGCATCTGGTCAAACGCGTGCTTGTCGCCGTCGCTGTACTTCCCGCTTTCCAGCTCTTTGAGCACCGCATCCAGCACTTTATCTTTTTTACGCCATTTCACCGGGTCGTACCCTTTGGCTTTGATGGCTTTCACTTCTTCAACAGTATGGCCGAAGATAAAGATGTTCTCTTCGCCGACCTTCTCGGCGATTTCGACGTTCGCACCGTCCAGCGTGCCGACGGTCAGCGCGCCGTTCAGGGCCAGCTTCATGTTGCCGGTACCGGACGCTTCTTTACCGGCGGTAGAGATCTGCTCGGAAATATCCGCCGCCGGGATCAGCATTTCAGCCGCAGAAACGCAGTAGTCCGGCAGGAACACCACCTTCAGCTTGTCGCCCACTTTCGGATCGCTGTTGATCGCCGCCGCCACTTTATTAATGGCAAGGATAATGTTTTTCGCCAGGTAGTAGCCCGGCGCCGCTTTCGCACCGAACAGGAACACGCGCGGGACGCGGTCGGCCTGCGGGTTCTCGCGGATCTCTTTGTACAGCGCCAGAATGTGCAGCAGGTTCAGGTGCTGACGTTTGTACTCGTGCAGTCGTTTGATCTGGATATCGAAAATCGCATTCGGGTTGATCTCAATTCCGGTGCGCATTTTCACAAACTCGGCCAGACGAACCTTGTTCTCCAGCTTAATGGCGCGGTACTGCTCGCGGAACTTCGCGTTGTCGGCCTGTTTTTCCAGGTTGATGAGCTGGTCCAGGTCGTTGGCCCACTCTTTCTTCAGGGTCTTGTCCAGCAGGCCGGCCAGCAGCGGGTTGCACTGCTTAATCCAGCGACGCGGCGTGATGCCGTTGGTCACGTTATGGAATTTGGTCGGCCACAGCTGGTGGTATTCCGGGAAGAGATCTTTCACCACCAGATCCGAGTGCAGCGCGGCCACGCCGTTCACCGCAAAGCCGCTGACCACGCACATGTTCGCCATGCGCACCTGCTTGTCGTGCACCACGGCCAGCTTCGCCCAGACGGCCTTATCGCCCGGCCAGGTTTTCTCCACCAGCGTTTTGAACTGGTCGTTAATCTTGTTGATGATCTGCATATGGCGCGGCAGCAGCGTTTTCACCAGCTTCTCATCCCAGCACTCCAGCGCTTCCGGCATCAGGGTGTGGTTGGTGTAGGCGAAGGTGCGGCTGGTGATGGCCCAGGCGTCGTCCCAGCTCAGCTGATGCTCGTCGATCAGCACGCGCAGCAGTTCCGGGATGGCAATGGTCGGATGCGTGTCGTTAAGCTGAATAACTTCGAAGTCCGGCAGCTGAGCCAGCTTGCGGCCCGCCAGGTGGTGGCGACGCAGAATATCCGCCACGGAGCAGGCGCACTGGAAGTACTGCTGCATCAGACGCAGCTTTTTACCCGCCAGATGATTATCGTTCGGGTAGAGGACTTTGGTCAGCTTCTCGGCGTCGATCCCCTGCTGCTCGGCGCGCAGGAAATCACCGTCGTTGAATTTGGTCAGGTTAAACGGATGCGCGTGTTTCGCCTGCCACAGGCGCAGCGGCTGCGCCACGCCGTTACGGTAGCCGAGTACCGGCAGGTCCCAGGCTTCACCGGTAATGGTGAACGCCGGTTCCCAGAGCCCCTGCTTTGTGACTTTCCCGCCAATCCCGACCTGCACATCCAGCTGCGCGTTGTGGCGGAACCACGGATAGGTATTGCGGTGCCAGTCATCCGGCGCTTCCATCTGATGGCCGTCGGCAAATGACTGACGGAACAGGCCGTACTGATAGTTCAGGCCATAGCCAATCGCCGACTGGCCCACGGTTGCCATGGAATCCAGGAAACAGGCTGCCAGACGTCCCAGACCGCCGTTACCCAGCGCCGGATCAATCTCTTCTTCCAGCAGATCGGTCAGGTTGATGTCGTGTTCTTTCAGCACGTCACCGACCTCCTGATACCAGCCAAGGTTCAGCAGATTGTTACCCGTCAGACGGCCAATCAGGAACTCCATTGAAATGTAGTTGACGTGACGCTGGCCTTTCACGGGCTTCGTCACAGGCTGAGCGTCCAGCTGCTCTGCGAGCGCCCCGCTCACCGCCTGCCACCACTGGTGAGGCGTCATTTCGTTTGCAGCATGAAGGCCAAAACGCTGCCACTGACGCGTCAGGGCAGCCTGAAATTGAGCTTTGTTGAAAGTAGGCTGTGACATAGGGAATCGGCATCCTGTAGAGAGTAAAAACATTTGGCGCTAGTGTGCCTGGCTCATTGCGCCTCTTCCTCCTCCTGTCGGGGATTAGACAGGGAGGAGTAGCGGGGATGAGCATAAAAGTGTGATCGAGGCCACTGTGTGAGTGTGCGCTTCGCGGAAAAAGCGATCCCGGAAGAGCGTCAAAGAAATGAAATGCAGTTTCGGAGGAAATTAATCATCGCTGAAATGATTACTTACGTAGAATAATATTTCCGCGCGTCGGGATTATTCAGCACCCCTATTAAGCCGATGCAACTTTCCCCGAAGTTAATTAACTTCAGCGTCATTATCTCTTTCTGAAACCAGTTTCAGCGCAACCGCGACTTATGCAGACAAGCCAGAAGCAGCGCGGCATCCAGCCATTTACGGAAAGTTCCATCAGTGATGAGAATGTTTTGTGACAGAGTGCAAATTCAGAGCCTCCAAACCCAGACATAACTTGCAATAGTTCCTCTATTGGCCGAACTTATAGATATTAATTACGAAGCGCAAAAAAAATAAATTCTCTCGTTCCCCACAGTGAAGTGAAAACTATGTTGATTCCGTCCAAATTAAGTCGCCCGGTTCGTCTTGACCATACTGTGGTCCGCGAGCGCGTGCTGGCTAAACTTTCCGGTGCGCATAATTTCCGACTGGCGCTGGTTACGAGTCCTGCGGGTTATGGAAAAACAACGCTCATTTCGCAATGGGCGGCAGGTAAAAGCGATCTTGGCTGGTACTCCCTGGATGAAGGGGATAACCAGCAGGAGCGTTTTGCCAGCTATTTAATTGCCGCGATTCAGCAGGCAACCAACGGACACTGCGTCACCAGCGAGGTGATGGTGCAAAAGCGCCAGTACGCCAGCCTGTCCTCTCTTTTCTCCCAGCTGTTTATCGAGCTGGCCGAATGGCATCGCCCGCTGTATGTGGTGATTGATGATTATCATCTGATCACCAACCCGGTTATTCACGAGTCCATGCGTTTCTTCCTGCGCCATCAGCCGGAAAACCTGACGCTGGTTGTCCTGTCGCGTAACCTTCCGCAGTTGGGCATTGCCAACCTGCGCGTGCGCGATCAGCTGCTGGAAATCGGCAGTCAGCAGCTGGCCTTTACCCATCAGGAAGCGAAGCAGTTCTTTGACTGCCGCCTGACGTCTCCGATTGAGGCGTCGGAAAGCAGCCGCCTGTGCGATGACGTTGCCGGCTGGGCCACGGCGCTTCAGCTGATTGCCCTCTCCGCGCGGCAAAACAACAGCCCGACGCATCAGTCCGCACGCCGCCTGGCGGGCATCAACGCCAGCCACCTGTCGGATTATCTGGTGGATGAGGTACTCGACAGCGTTGACCTCTCCACCCGCCATTTCCTGCTGAAAAGCTCCCTGCTGCGTTCCATGAACGATGCGCTGATCGTGCGCGTCACCGGCATTGAAAACGGGCAGCTTCAGCTCGAAGAGATTGAACGTCAGGGTCTGTTCCTGACGCGCATGGACGATCCCGGCGAATGGTTTAGCTACCATCCGCTGTTTGGCAGCTTCCTGCGCCAGCGTTGCCAGTGGGAACTGGCCGCAGAGCTGCCTGACATTCACCGCGCCGCCGCCGAAAGCTGGATGGCGCAAGGTTTCCCGAGCGAAGCTATCCACCATGCGCTGGCCGCCGGGGATGCCGGTATGCTGCGCGATATTCTGCTCAACCACGCGTGGGGACTGTTCAACCACAGTGAACTGACGCTGCTGGAAGAGTCGTTAAAAGCGCTGCCGTGGGAAAGCCTGCTGGAGAATCCGCGTCTGGTGCTGCTCCAGGCCTGGCTGATGCAGAGCCAGCATCGCTACAGCGAAGTGAACACCCTGCTGGCGCGCGCCGAGCAGGAGATGGAAAGCGAGATGGATACCACCCTGCATGGCGAATTTAACGCCCTGCGTGCGCAGGTGGCGATTAACGACGGTGACCCTGAGGAAGCCGAACGGCTGGCGATGGTCGCGCTGGATGAGCTGCCGCTGGCGAATTTTTACAGCCGTATTGTGGCCACCTCGGTACACGGCGAAGTGCTGCACTGTAAGGGCGATCTCACGCGTTCGCTTTCACTCATGCAGCAAACCGAACAGATGGCGCGCCGCCACGATGTCTGGCATTACGCCCTCTGGAGCCTGATCCAGCAAAGCGAGATTTTATTTGCTCAGGGGTTCCTGCAAGCCGCCTGGGAAAACCAGGAGAAAGCGTTCCAGCTGATCCGTGAACAACATCTGGAACAGCTGCCGATGCACGAGTTCCTGTTGCGTATTCGCGCTCAGCTGCTGTGGGCATGGTCGCGTCTGGATGAAGCAGAAAGCTGCGCCCGCCAGGGTCTGAATGTCCTTTCGAGCTTCCAGCCGCAGCAGCAGCTCCAGTGTCTGGCTCTGCTGGTGCAGTGCTCGCTGGCGCGCGGCGACCTGGATAATGCCCGCAACCATCTTAACCGCCTGGAAAACCTGCTCGGCAACGGGCAGTACCATAGCGACTGGGTATCCAACGCCGATAAGGTGCGGGTGATTTACTGGCAAATGACCGGCGATAAAAAGTCCGCCGCCAACTGGCTGCGTCATACGCCTAAACCGGAATTTGCCAATAACCACTTCCTGCAAAGCCAGTGGCGCAACATCGCTCGCGTGCAGATCCTGCTGGGTGACTTTGAGCCTGCCGAGATTGTGCTGGAAGAGTTAAACGAAAACGCCCGCAGCCTGCGCCTGATGAGCGATTTAAACCGCAACCTGCTGCTGTTAAACCAGCTTTACTGGCAGGCGGGCCGTAAAAACGATGCCCAGCGCGTACTGCTGGAAGCGTTACAGCTGGCGAACCGCACCGGGTTTATCAGCCACTTTGTGATTGAGGGTGAAGTGATGGCCCAGCAGCTGCGCCAGCTGATTCAGCTGAACACACTGCCAGAACTCGATCAGCATCGCGCCCAGCGCATTCTGCGCGAGATTAACCAGCACCACCGCCACAAGTTTGCGCACTTCGATGAGAACTTTGTTGAACGTCTGCTGAACCATCCGGAAGTGCCGGAGCTTATCCGCACCAGCCCGCTCACCCAGCGTGAATGGCAGGTGCTGGGGCTGATCTATTCCGGCTACAGCAACGAGCAGATTGCCGGTGAGCTGGCGGTGGCGGCGACCACCATCAAAACGCACATTCGCAATCTGTATCAGAAGCTGGGCGTAGCGCATCGACAAGATGCGGTGCAGCATGCACAGCAGCTGTTGAAGATGATGGGATATGGAGTGTAATTCCTCTGCGGTCTGATGCCCTCACCCCGGCCCTCTCCCACAGGGAGAGGGCGAAAATTTTGTAGGTCGGGTAAGCGCAGCGCCATCCGACACAACCGCTAGCACAATTCCAGCTGCAAATTGTTATCCTTAATTACCTGCATCACGCCCGCCGGCGGCATTACGTCGGTGTAAACCGCATCCACCATGCTGATGCTGCCCATGTTGACCATTGCGTTACGGCCAAATTTGGAGTGGTCCACCACCAGCATTACATGGCGTGAGTTCTCAATGATCGCGCGCTTGGTGCGCACCTCGTGGTAATCAAACTCCAGCAGCGAGCCGTCGCTGTCGATGCCGCTGATCCCCAGAATGCCGAAGTCGAGACGGAACTGAGAGATAAAATCGAGCGTCGCTTCGCCAATAATTCCGCCGTCGCGGCTGCGCAGTTCGCCGCCCGCGAGGATGATGCGGAAATCGTCTTTCTGCATTAACGTGTTGGCCACGTTCAGGTTGTTGGTCACCACGCGCAGGTTCTCGTGGTTCAGAAGCGCATGGGCGACCGCTTCCGGGGTGGTGCCGATATCAATAAACAGCGTCGCGCCGTTCGGGATCTGGCTCGCCACTTTACGGGCGATACGCTCTTTCTCTGCCGTTTGCGTCGCCTTACGGTCATGCCATGAGGTGTTCACCGAGCTGGACGGCAGCGCGGCGCCGCCGTGGTGACGCAGAATACGGTTCTGATCGGCCAGGTCGTTGAGGTCACGACGGATGGTTTGCGGGCTGACGGCAAACTGCTCCACCAGCTCTTCAGTACTGACGTATCCCTGTTTTTTTACCAGTTCGATAATGGCGTCATGACGTTGTGTTTGTTTCATGAAATATCCCTGGGTATTATGTTCGTTTTCGCGCATGGAGCGTATCGGCCAGCGCCATCGCCAGCCCAACCGCCAGGCCGGTAACGTGCGCACCATTGGCGATAGACATACCAAACAGATCAAACCATCCGGCAATAAGCCATATTAACGCAAAGGTTATTAATCCACGTTGTAAATAGATGCCGCTATCCGGGTCGCGCTCGCCTCTGAGCCAGGCGTAACCCATCAGGGCGTACACCACGCCGGATAACCCGCCAAACCATGGACCGCTGAATTTGTGCTGCACGTAGCCGCTTAACAGGGCGCTGATAAGGGTGATCACAATCAGCTTGCCGCTGCCGAGCCGCTTCTCCACCGCCCCGCCGAGATACCACCACCACAGCAGGTTAAAGAGGATATGCATCACCGAGAAGTGCATCAGCGCATGCGTGAAGTAGCGCCAGACGTCAAATTGCAGGGAGGGATCGTACGGCCATGCGAGGGCAATCATCACGCTCTGGTCGCCCACCACGCTCATAATAATGAAGACGATGATGCAGGCTGCCATCAAAAGCAGCGTAAACGGCCCTGCGCGCTCGCGGAGGGTGGCGAGAAACGGAAAACGTTGATAGTGCAGGCCACTGCCGGTCTGGCCGGATTGCCAGCTTGCCGCCAGATAACGCGGGTCGCCCGGGTTTTCCAGAAAACGCGCCAGCTCGTCATTCACGCGGCCGGCCTGGCTTTCGTCTGCCAGCCAGACATCCGTCTGTGTATGCTGCTGAATAGTCAGGATAATGCCCTGCGTCGCCATATAGTCGACAAACGCCTGGGCGACGCGCGGGTTGCTAAAAGAGGTGATCATCAACATGGGCAGCGGTCGCTTATTTCCACACAAAAGGGGACAGTATAGCGGGATCAGCGCTCAAACGCGTATTCAACTTCTGCCGGGAAATGACGATGCCAGGCATCGAAGCCGCCATCGACGCTGTACACCGCGTCGTAACCCTGCTGGAGCAGATACTGCGCCGCGCCTTTACTGCTGTTGCCGTGATAGCACATCACCATCACCGGGGTATCGAAGTCGTTATCGCGCATAAACGCGCCCAGCGTGTCGTTGGTGAGATGGAACGCGCCCGGCGTGTGGCCCATCGCAAAGCTCTGCGGATCGCGGATATCCACCAGCACCGCTTGTCCCTGGTGCATCTTCTGATGGGCTTCTTCTACGTTAATACATTCAAACTGATCCATGGTGTTCTCATCTTATATTCAGGTGTGGTGCGGTTTTCCCCTCACCCTACCCTCTCCCGGAGGGAGAGGGAAACGGATCACCCTCTCCCCGTGGGAGAGGGCTGGGGTGAGGGCATCAGACCGCACCATTTTACCCCGTAGTGTACGTCCTGGCGGCGGGTAAACGCCATTATGTTATCCATATCACTCTAAATTGTTTTTTTGATGTTACCAAAAGCGCGTTCCTTTGCTATTATGAGCGATATCGAACATTTTTGAGCTTTAACGAAAGTGCATGAGGGTGTTATGGAAACCAAAGATCTGATTGTGATAGGCGGTGGCATCAACGGTGCCGGTATTGCGGTTGATGCCGCAGGACGCGGTTTATCCGTGCTGATGCTGGAAGCTAACGATCTCGCCTGCGCGACGTCGTCCGCCAGCTCCAAGCTGATCCACGGTGGCCTGCGCTACCTGGAACACTACGAATTCCGCCTGGTCAGCGAAGCGCTGGCTGAACGCGAAGTACTGCTGAAAATGGCTCCGCATCTGGCGATCCCGATGCGTTTCCGTCTGCCTCATCGCCCGCATCTGCGTCCGGCGTGGATGATCCGCATTGGTCTGTTTATGTACGATCATCTGGGTAAACGCACCAGCCTGCCGGGTTCGACAGGTTTGCGTTTTGGCTCAGAGTCGGTTCTTAAACCTGAAATCGTGCGCGGTTTCGAATATTCCGACTGCTGGGTGGACGATGCGCGTCTGGTGCTGGCTAACGCGCAGATGGTCGAGAAGAAAGGCGGCGAGGTGAAAACCCGTACCCGCGCGACCGCCGCACGCCGCGAAAACGGCCTGTGGATTGTGGAAGCGGAAGACGTGGATACCGGTGAGAAGTTTAGCTGGAAAGCGCGCGGCCTGGTGAACGCCACCGGCCCGTGGGTAAAACAGTTCTTCGATGACGGTATGCACCTGCCTTCTCCGTACGGCATCCGCCTGATCAAGGGCAGCCACATTGTGGTGCCGCGCGTGCATACCCAGAAACAGGCTTATATCCTGCAAAATGAAGACAAGCGCATTGTGTTTGTGATCCCGTGGATGGACGAGTTCTCCATCATCGGCACCACCGACGTAGAGTACAAAGGCGATCCGAAAAACGTTGAGATCGACGAGAGTGAAGTCAGCTATCTGTTGAAAGTGTACAACGCGCACTTTAAGAAACAGCTGGCGCGCGATGACGTGGTCTGGACCTACTCCGGCGTGCGTCCGCTGTGTGATGACGAGTCTGACTCACCGCAGGCCATCACCCGTGACTATACGCTTGATATTCATGACGTGAACGGTCAGGCGCCCCTGCTGTCGGTATTTGGCGGTAAGCTCACCACCTACCGTAAACTGGCGGAGCATGCGCTGGAGAAACTGGCGCCGTATTACAAAGGCATCGGCCCGGCGTGGACGAAAGGCGCCGTGCTGCCTGGCGGCGATATCGGCGATAACCGCGACGATTACGCCGCGAAGCTGCGCCGTCGCTTCCCGTTCATTACCGAAGGAATGGCGCGCCACTATGCCCGCACCTACGGCAGCAACACCGAACTGTTCCTCGGCGAGGCGAAAGAGATTGCCGATCTGGGCGAGCATTTTGGCCATGAGCTGTACGAAGCGGAACTGCGCTACCTGGTGGAACACGAGTGGGTGCGCCGTCTGGACGATGCTATCTGGCGTCGTACTAAAGAAGGGATGTGGCTGAATGCCGAGCAGCAGTCTCGCGTGGCGCAATGGTTGCAGCAGCATGCGGGAAAGCGTGAATTGTCGTTGGCGTCGTAATTGAAAAAAAGCCGGGTGGCGGCTCCGCCTTACCCGGCCTACTCGATCCCGTAGGCCCGGTAAGCGCAGCGCCACCGGGCTTTGTTTTTACAACCGCACCGGATCAATATGCCAGATATTCTCGGCATACTCTTTGATGGTCCTGTCCGACGAGAAGTATCCCATGTTGGCGATGTTATGCATCGCGGCGCTGGTCCACTTCTCCTGCTGACGGTACAGTTCGTCCACCTTATCCTGACAATCCACGTAGCTGCGGTAATCCGCCAGCACCTGATAGTGATCGCCAAAGTTAATCAGCGAGTCCACCAGATCGCGATAGCGTCCGGGCTCCTCAGGGTTAAACACGCCGGTGGCGATTTGCGTCAGCACCTGGCGTAACTCGTCATCCTCTTCATAATACTCACGCGGCGAGTAGCCCTGCTTGCGCAGCGCCTCCACCTCTTCCGCCGTATTCCCGAAAATAAAGATATTCTCCGCGCCCACATGCTCCAGCATTTCGACATTTGCGCCGTCCAGCGTGCCGATAGTCAGCGCGCCGTTCAGGGCAAACTTCATGTTACTGGTGCCGGATGCTTCCGTCCCCGCCGTGGAAATCTGCTCAGAGAGATCCGCCGCCGGAATAATCAGCTGCGCCAGGCTTACGCTGTAGTTCGGGATAAACACGACCTTCAGCTTATCGCCAATGTCCGGATCGTGATTCACCACCTTCGCCACATCGTTGATGAGATGAATGATGTGCTTCGCCATGTAGTACGCGGACGCCGCCTTACCGGCAAAGATTTTCACGCGCGGCACCCACTCCGCCGTCGGGTCAGCCTTAATGCGGTTGTAGTGGGTAATAACGTGCAGGACATTCATCAGCTGACGCTTGTACTCGTGGATACGTTTGATTTGCACGTCGAACAGCGCTTTCGGGTTCGCCACCACGTTCAGATGCATCGCCAGCCAGACCGCCAGACGCTTCTTGTTCAGCAGCTTGGCTTCCCGTACCGCTTTATTCACCGTCGGGAAATCAATGTGCTGCTCCAGCTCGCTCAACTGGCTCAAATCGGTGCGCCAGGTGCGGCCAATGTTCTCATCCAGAACGTCGGAGAGCGGCTGGTTCGCCAGCGCCAGCCAGCGGCGCGGGGTGACGCCGTTGGTCACGTTGCAGAAACGCGTCGGGAAGATCTTCGCAAAGTCCGCAAACAGGGACTGCACCATCAGGTTCGAGTGCAGCTCTGACACGCCGTTCACCTTGTGGCTGATCACCACCGCCAGCCAGGCCATGCGTACGCGACGCCCGTTGGATTCATCAATGATCGAGGCGCGGCTCAGCAGACCGGTATCGTTCGGGTACTGCTCCTGCAAGGTCTTGAGGAAGTAGTCGTTGATCTCGAAGATGATTTGCAGATGGCGCGGCAGAATTTTGCCGAGCATATCCACCGGCCACGTCTCCAGCGCTTCACTCATCAGCGTATGGTTGGTGTACGAGAACACCTGGCAGGTTACTTCAAACGCGTCATCCCAGCTGAACTTATGCTCGTCAATCAGCAGGCGCATCAGCTCAGGGATCGACAGCACCGGATGGGTATCGTTGAGGTGAATGGCGGTTTTTTCCGCCAGATTCGCATAGGTTTTGTGCAGCTGATAGTGACGGCTAAGGATATCCTGAATCGTTGCCGAGACGAGGAAATACTCCTGACGCAGGCGCAGCTCGCGGCCTGAGTAGGTCGAGTCATCCGGATACAGGACGCGTGACACATTCTCGGAGTGGTTTTTATCTTCCACCGCCGCGAAGTAGTCACCCTGGTTGAATTTACCCAGGTTGATCTCGCTACTGGCCTGCGCGTTCCACAGGCGCAGCGTATTGGTCGCATCGGTGTCGTAGCCGGGGATGATCTGGTCATAGGCCACGGCGAGGATCTCCTCGGTTTCCACCCAGCGGGATTTTTTCCCTTCCTGCTGAATACGCCCGCCAAAACGCACCTTGTAGCGCGTGTTGTGGCGCTTGAACTCCCACGGGTTACCGTACTCCAGCCAGTAGTCTGGAGACTCTTTCTGACGACCATCCACGATATTCTGCTTGAACATACCGTAGTCGTAGCGAATACCGTAGCCGCGCCCCGGCAGCGCCAGCGTCGCCAGTGAATCGAGGAAACAGGCGGCAAGACGCCCGAGACCACCGTTACCCAGCCCCGGGTCGTTCTCTTCGTCAATCAGCTCTTCTAAATCCAGCCCCATCTCTTCCAGTGCGTTTTTGACGTCGTCATAAATCCCGAGCGATAACAGCGCATTGGAGAGGGTGCGACCAATCAGAAACTCCATCGACAGGTAATACACCTGTCGCGTCTCCTGCGAAAGCTGGGCGCGGTTGGAGCGCAGCCAGCGTTCGACCATACGGTCACGCACCGCAAACAGCGTGGCGTTCAGCCACTCATGTTTGTTGGCAATAACGGGATCTTTCCCAATGGTAAACATCAGCTTATAGGCGATGGAGTGTTTCAACGCCTCAACGCTGAGCGTGGGGGAAGAGTAGCTAAATGGAGCATTCATATCAGTAACTTCGCCTCGTTACATCAAGCGTTGATAAAGGTCGCGGTAGGACTGCGCCGCAACGTGCCAGCCAAAGTCCATGGACATCGCCTGACGTTGTACGTAACGCCACAGGGATGGACGGGACCACAAGACGAAAGCACGCCGGATCGCCCGAAGCAGCGACCAGGCATTACTGTCCTCGAAAACAAACCCGCTGGCGATACCGTCCGCCAGGTTTTCCAGGGAGCTGTCAGACACCGTATCCGCCAGCCCGCCCGTGCGGCGTACCAGCGGCAACGTGCCGTATTTCAGACCATAGAGCTGCGTCAGGCCGCAGGGCTCGAAGCGGCTCGGCACCAGAATAACGTCCGCGCCGCCCATGATGCGGTGCGAGAACGCTTCGTGATAGCCAATCTGCACGCCCACCTGCCCCGGATGTTCCGCCGCGGCCGCGAGGAAACCTTCCTGCAATACCGGGTCGCCCGCGCCGAGCAGCGCCAGCTGGCCGCCCTGCTCCAGTAATCCCGGCAGCGCTTCCAGCACCAGATCCAGCCCTTTCTGGCTGGTCAGGCGGCTGACCACCGCAAACAGCGGCACCTTGTCGTTGACCTTCAGCCCCATCGCAATCTGTAGCTGGCGCTTGTTCTCCGCTTTGTCCTCCACGGAGTCGCGACCATAGCGCGCCGCCAGCAGGAGGTCCGTTTCCGGATTCCAGATCTGTTCATCCACGCCGTTCAGAATGCCCGACAGACGACCTTCACGGTGGCGCTGTTGCAGCAGCCCTTCCATACCGTAACCGAACTCCGGCTGAGTAATTTCCCGCGCGTAGGTTGGGCTGACCGCCGTGATGTGGTCGGCGTAGTACAGACCCGCCTTCAGGAACGAAATCTGTCCGTTAAACTCCAGTCCGTGCATGTTAAAGAACGACCATGGCAGATCGATGTCATTCATATGATGCGCGTAATACATGCCCTGATACGCCAGGTTGTGCACCGTAAACACCGATTTGGCCGGGTGCCCCTTCGCCGCCAGATACGCAGGAGCCAGCCCCGCATGCCAGTCATGCGCGTGCACCACGTTCGGACGCCAGAACGGATCCAGTCCGACGGCCATTTCCGCCCCCACCCAGCCGAGCAGGGCAAAGCGCATCACGTTATCGGTATAGGCGTACAGGTTGGTATCGTGATACGGGCTGCCGGGTCGATCGTATAAATGCGGGGCATCAATCAGGTAAATCCCTACGCCATTGTAATGTCCAAACAGCAGGGTGATACGTCCCGCGAAGGTCTCGCGACGGGTAACAACCTTTGCATCGGGAATACCGCGCCGGATATCCGGAAAAGCGGGCAACAACACGCGGGTATCCACCCCTCCGGCGATTTGCGCCGCTGGTAATGCACCAAGAACATCCGCCAGGCCGCCCGTTTTTAACAACGGGAACATCTCAGAACATACGTGTAAAACCTGCATCATCGCTCCTGTTTGATTTGCAGCTTCCGCAACATTTCCCGTGTTACTAACACGATCCCCTCTTCCGAACGGTAGAAACGACGCGCATCTTCTTCCGCGTTTTCCCCAATCACCATCCCTTCGGGAATGATGCAGGCACGATCGATAACGCAGCGACGCAGACGACATGAGCGTCCTACCCAGACATCCGGCAGCAGAACTGCCGAATCGATATTACAGAATGAGTTTATACGCACGCGCGGGAACAGCACGGACTGCACCACCACCGAACCGGAGATAATGCAGCCGCCAGAGACCAGCGAGTTGAGCGTCATGCCGTGGCTGCCGGAGCGATCCTGAACGAACTTCGCCGGCGGCAACGATTCCATATGCGTGCGAATCGGCCAGTTCTGGTCGTACATATCCAGCTCAGGCGTGACGGACGCCAGATCGAGGTTGGCTTTCCAGTACGCTTCCAGCGTTCCCACATCGCGCCAGTAAGGCTCCGCATTCGGATCGGACTGCACGCAGGACAGCGGGAAGGGATGTGCATACGCCATGCCAGCTTTGGTGATTTTCGGGATGATGTCTTTACCGAAGTCGTGGCTGGAGTTTTCGTCTTTGTCGTCCTCTTCCAGCAGTTCATAAAGATAATCGGCATCAAAGACATAGATCCCCATGCTGGCGAGCGATTTGGTGTCGTCGCCCGGCATGGTTGGCGGGTTCGCCGGTTTTTCGACAAAGTCGATAATCTTGTCATCGCCATCTACATGCATCACGCCAAACGCGGTTGCTTCCGCAACAGGCACCGGCAGACACGCCACGGTGCAGCGCGCCCCTTTTTCGACGTGGTCGATCAGCATGTGGGAGTAATCTTGCTTGTAGATGTGGTCCCCGGCGAGGATGACGATGTATTCCGCGCTGTAGCGACGAATGATGTCGAGGTTCTGGGTCACGGCATCCGCCGTGCCGCGGTACCAGTTCTCCCCGTGAACGCGCTGCTGCGCCGGGAGCAGATCGACAAATTCGTTCATCTCTTCGCTGAAGAATGACCAGCCGCGCTGAATGTGCTGCACCAGCGTGTGCGACTGATACTGGGTAATGACGCCAATACGGCGAATGCCTGAGTTCAGGCAGTTGGAAAGTGCAAAATCGATAATACGGAACTTACCACCAAAGTGAACGGCCGGTTTGGCGCGCTTGATGGTCAAATCTTTCAGACGGGTACCACGCCCGCCCGCGAGTATCAGGGCAACTGTTTTTAATGGTAGCTGGCGCGCCAACATTAACGGATCGTTCTTCTCTAATCTAACCATGACTAACTCCTTTTTTATCATCTTTGGAATACGCACACTCCGTGCGCAGGCCCGTGCCAGACAGCCATAACAACCGGATTATCCGCTCCGGCAAAGGGAGGAATGGCTCGCCATTCCCCGTCAGGTAAAACAATCTCTGCGACGTCATCCGTCGCGTTCAGCGTCACCAGCCACGCATCCGAAAGCAGGATTTGCAGACAGGGTATGCCGTGTTGCCACTCTTGCGCGCTTAACGGTTGCGCGTCTTTATTCAGCCAGCGAACGTTTCCGTCGCCCTCTTCCCACCAGCGGTCGGCGGTGAGCGCGGGGATGCGCTGGCGAAGATGGATCAGCGCCGCGGTGAAATGGGTCAGCCCGCTGTTCGCTTCTCCCCAGTCGAGCCAGGTCAGGGTGTTGTCCTGGCAATAGGCGTTGTTGTTGCCGTGCTGGCTGTGGCCGTGCTCATCGCCCGCCAGCAGCATCGGCGTGCCCTGCGACAACAAAAGCGTCGTCAGCAGCGCATGAACGCTGGCGCGTCGCCGCTCGATCACATCCAGACTTCCGCCTAACCCTTCTATACCATGGTTGAAGCTATGGTTATTGTTAGTCCCATCGCGATTCTCCTCGCCGTTTGCCTCATTGTGTTTCTGATTGAAACAAACGCAGTCGCGCAGCGTAAAACCGTCGTGTGCCGTCAGCAGGTTAATGGTGGCCGACGGACGTTTGCCGTCACGCTTGAAGAGATCGCTGGAGCCGGCAAAGCGACCAGCAAACTCCCCCAGCGATAGATCGCGCGTCAGCCAGAAGCGGCGGATGGCATCGCGGAAGTGGTCGTTCCACTCGGCAAACAGCGGCGGGAAATTCCCCACCTGATAACCGCCCTCTCCGATGTCCCAGGGCTCCGCGATCAGCTTAACCTTTGAGAGCACCGGGCAGTTTTTGATGGCCTCAAACAGCGGCGCCTGCTGGCTGAACGCCGGGGTGCGCCCCATCACCGGCGCCAGGTCGAAGCGAAAACCGTCCACGTGGAACGTCTCAACCCAGTATTTCAGGCACTCGTACGCGTAATGCGTAACGGCCGGATGACTGAGGTTGAGGGTGTTACCGCACCCGGTCCAGTTCTCGTAATCGCCGTCGTCCCTGATCCAATAATAGCTACGGTTATCGATTCCGCGCTGTGAGAGCGTCGGGCCGTCAAGATCGCTTTCCGCACTGTGGTTCAGCACCACGTCCAGAATGACCTCGATACCCGCCGCGTGAAGCGCCTTCACCGCATCGCGAAACTCATCCCGTGCCTTCTCCGGCTGCACCGCGTAGCGCGGGTCGAGGGCGAACATCGCCAGCGGGTTGTAGCCCCAGTAGTTGCTTAACCCAAGACGCTGTAGCCGCGGCTCGCTGGCGAAATGCGCCACGGGCAACAGCTCCAGCGCGGTGATGCCTAAATGCTTCAGGTACGCGACCATCGTCGGATGCCCAAGCGCTTTGTAGGTGCCGCACATCTCTTTAGGGATTGACGGGTGCAGATATGTCAGCCCTTTAACGTGGGCTTCATAAATAACGGTGTTGCCCCACGGCGTGCGCGGCGGGGCATCGTCTTCCCAGTCGTAGAGATCGTGCACCACCACGCTTTTGGGCGCGACGGGCGCGCTGTCGCGGTGGTCAGGTTCGCCGTAGCCAACGTGGAACAGCGAGTCATCTTTAAACTCACCGTCCACGCGGTGCGCGCACGGGTCAATCAGCAGCTTCGCCGGGTTAAACCAGTGCCCCTGAGAGGGCTCCCAGGGGCCGTGTACGCGAAAACCGTAGTGCATCCCCGGCCGTCCTCCGGCCAGGTAGCCATGCCAGGTATCCCCCGTGCGCGCCGGTAAATCGTAACGGTGCTCGTTACCTTCCCCGTCAAACACACAGAGTTCCACCCGCTCCGCATGGGCGGAAAAGAGCGTGAAGTTCACCCCCTTTCCGTCAAAGCTCGCCCCGAGCGGTTCGGGTTTACCTGCCGTAAGCTGCGTCATTCACCCTCCCGCACCAGCCAGATTGTGCCAAGCGGCGGCAGCGTCAGGCTCAGGGAGTTCGGACGACCGTGGCTTTCAATGGCATCGCTCTGCACCAGGCCACCGTTACCCGCGTTGCTGCCGTGGTAGTGCATGGAGTCGGTATTGAGAATTTCGCGCCATTTGCCCGGCTGGTTAATGCCGAAGCGGTAGTGTTCGCGCGGCACCGGCGTGAAGTTGCTGGCGACGATGATCTCGTTACCCGCTTTGTCGCGGCGCACAAAGACAAACACCGAGCGCTCGTGGTCGTCCACCACCAGCCACTCAAAGCCGTACGGATCGAAGTCCAGCTCGTGCAGCGCTTTGTGGTGGCGATAAGTCAGGTTCAGGTCACGGACCAGACGCTGTACGCCGTGGTGCCAGTTGTCCGCACCTTCCAGCAGATGCCAGTCAAGGCTGCTATCGTGGTTCCATTCGCGGCCCTGAGCGAACTCGTTGCCCATAAACAGCAGCTTTTTACCCGGGAAGGCGAACAGCCAGCCGTAGTAAGCGCGCAGGTTGGCAAACTTCTGCCATGGGTCGCCCGGCATGCGGTCGAGAATGGATTTCTTGCCGTGCACGACTTCATCGTGCGACAGCGGCAGCATGAAGTTTTCGGTGTAGTTATAGAGCAACCCGAAGGTGAGCTTATCGTGGTGATACTGACGATAAACCGGGTCGAGCTTCATGTAGTCGAGCGTGTCGTGCATCCAGCCGAGGTTCCATTTGTACCAGAAGCCCAGACCACCCATTGCCGGTGGACGGGAAACGCCCGGGAAGTCGGTGGACTCTTCCGCCATGGTCACGGCGCCTTCCACCTGCTCGCCGATAATCCGGTTGGTGTTGCGCAGAAACTCAATCGCTTCGAGGTTTTCACGGCCACCATACTCGTTCGGGATCCACTCCCCCTCTTTGCGGCTGTAGTCGCGGTAAATCATCGACGCCACCGCATCCACGCGCAGGGCATCAATGCCGAAGCGCTCGATCCAGTACAACGCGTTCCCGACCAGGTAGTTCGATACTTCACGGCGACCGTAGTTGTAGATCAGCGTGTTCCAGTCCTGGTGATAGCCTTCGCGCGGGTCGCTGTGCTCGTACAGCTTTGTGCCGTCGAACTCTGCCAGCGCAAAATCATCCGACGGGAAGTGGCCCGGCACCCAGTCGAGGATCACGTTCAGCCCGGCGGCGTGCGCGGCATCGATGAAATAGCGGAAGTCATCGCGCGTGCCGAAGCGGCGCGTGGGCGCATACAGCCCGGTTGGCTGATAGCCCCAGCTGCCGTCAAATGGGTGTTCGTTGATCGGCAGCAGCTCCAGATGGGTAAAGCCCATCCATTTGGCGTACGGCACCAGCTGGTCCGCCAGCTCGCGATAGCTCAGCCAGAAGTTGTTATCGGTGTGGCGACGCCACGAGCCGAGATGCACTTCATAGACGGAGATTGGCGCATCAAAGCGGTTGGCCTGCTTGCGCTCCTCGCTCTGGACAACCTTCTCCGGCAGGCCGCAAATCAGCGAGGCGGTATTCGGGCGTAGCTCTGCCTCAAAGGCGTACGGGTCAGATTTAATGCGCAGCTTGCCGTTGGCATCGATCATCTCGAATTTGTAGAGCTGACCGTTGTGCGCGCCGGGGATAAACAGCTCCCAGATGCCGGTTTCCCGGCGCAGGCGCATGGGGTGACGACGACCGTCCCAGTAGTTGAACTGCCCGACGACGGAGACGCGCTGGGCGTTTGGCGCCCATACGGCAAAACGCGTGCCGGTGATACCGTCCATGGTATCCGCATGGGCACCCAGCGTTTCGTAGGGGCGTAAATGGGTCCCTTCGGACAGCAGCCAGGCGTCCATCTCTTTTAAGAGCGGGCCGAAGCTATAGGGATCGTCAATCAGGTTTTGCTGACCGTGCCAGATAACGGCAAGCTGATAACGAAAAGGATTTTTACGGCGGGGCATGACGCCCGAGAAGAAGCCACGCGAGTCGAGGCATTCCAGATTACCCACCTTGCGGCCGGTTTTGGGTTCGATAACCCACACTTCTGTTGCATCCGGTAACAGCGCCCGAACTTCCAGTCCGGCCTCTGTACGGTGCATCCCTAGCACAGAAAAGGGGTCGGCAAAGTGACCCGCAATAAGCGCATTAATCACGTCTCTCGAAATACGATCGGACATGGTGTTCATCCTGTTTTTTTATGTCGCCCTTTTTACGCGCTCCGGGACGACTTTTAATGTGACCTAAACGGTGCAGTTAATCCTCTCTGCTCCGCCCTACCCTCAGGTGAGAAATAAATCTTCCTTAAAGCATAGCCAACGTCGTGGGTCCTCCTGATAAAAAATAAGACATCTGCGTTTTACTCCATGTAGTACGCAAAAAAAGGGGGTGACAATCACCCCCCGTGTTTAACAAATTATTACGCCAGCTGGCGCAGCATACGGCGCAGCGGCTCGGCTGCACCCCACAGCAGCTGATCGCCAACGGTGAACGCGGAGAGGTACTCCGGCCCCATGTTCAGCTTGCGCAGACGACCAACCGGGGTGGTCAGCGTGCCGGTAACGGCTGCCGGGGTCAGTTCGCGCATGGTGATATCGCGATCGTTTGGCACCACTTTCGCCCACGGGTTGTGTGCGGCCAGCAGCTCTTCCACGGTCGGAATAGACACATCTTTTTTCAGTTTAATGGTGAAGGCCTGGCTGTGGCAGCGCAGCGCGCCGATACGCACGCACAGACCGTCAACCGGTATGGTGTTCGCGGTGCCGAGGATTTTGTTGGTCTCAGCCTGGCCCTTCCACTCTTCGCGGGTCTGGCCGTTATCCAGCTGTTTGTCGATCCACGGGATCAGGCCACCGGCCAGCGGTACGCCAAAGTTATCCACCGGCAGCTCGCCGCTGCGGGTGAGCTGAGTGACTTTACGCTCGATGTCGAGGATGGCGGACGCCGGGTCTGCCAGCTCGGCAGCGACGCTCTGGTGCAGCTGGCCCATCTGGGTCAGCAGCTCGCGCATATGACGCGCGCCGCCGCCGGAGGCCGCCTGGTAGGTCGCCACGGAGACCCACTCCACCAGATCCTGTGCGAACAGGCCGCCGAGGGACATCAGCATCAGGCTGACGGTGCAGTTACCTCCAACAAAGGTTTTCACGCCGTTGTTCAGGCCGTCAGTGATGACGCCCTGGTTAACCGGGTCAAGAATAATGATGGCATCGTCTTTCATGCGAAGCGAAGAGGCCGCATCAATCCAGTAGCCCTGCCAGCCGCTTTCACGCAGCTTCGGATAGATTTCGTTGGTATAATCGCCGCCCTGGCAGGTCACAATAATGTCGAGTGCCTTCAGCGCTTCCAGATCGTAAGCATCCTGCAACGTGCCTGTGGTACCCCCAAAGGACGGTGCAGCCTGGCCGAGCTGGGAAGTGGAGAAGAAGACCGGGCGGATGGCGTCGAAATCGCGCTCTTCAACCATGCGTTGCATGAGTACAGAGCCGACCATACCGCGCCAGCCGATAAAACCAACGTTTTTCATAGCATTTTTTTCCTGCAAGGGGTGTGTGCTGATTGTGCAAGCCAGTATTGAACTGGGATATGCTTCACATTACAAAATGCTGCCAAAGTCGCAAGCGAAATTAATCGATGATTGCCCGGCAATCAGAAAAAGTGCTAATCATCGCAATGACCACAATAAGTATCAGGGATAATTTAAGATGAGTGAAATCATTTCCGCAGCGGTTTTATTGATCCTGATTATGGATCCGCTCGGTAATCTGCCGATCTTCATGTCGGTGCTGAAGCATACCGAGCCGAAGCGCCGCCGGGCGATCATGATCCGCGAGCTGCTCATCGCCCTGCTGGTGATGTTTATCTTCCTGTTCGCCGGTGAAAAAATCCTCGCTTTCCTGAACTTACGCGCCGAAACGGTCTCCATTTCCGGCGGGATCATTTTGTTCCTGATTGCTATTAAGATGATTTTCCCGAGCGCGGAGGGCAGCAGCAGCGGCCTGCCTGCGGGTGAAGAGCCGTTTATCGTGCCGCTGGCAATTCCGCTGGTCGCCGGGCCAACGATTCTGGCGACGCTGATGCTGCTGTCGCATCAGTATCCGAATCAGATGAGCCATCTGGTGATTGCCCTGCTGATCGCCTGGGGCGGGACGTTTATTATCCTGTTGCAGTCGTCGCTGTTCCTGCGCCTGCTGGGTGAGAAAGGGGTAAACGCCCTGGAGCGCCTGATGGGGCTGATTCTGGTGATGATGGCGACGCAGATGTTCCTGGACGGGATCCGGGCGTGGATGAAAGGGTAGGTAAAAGCAAAACGGTAATCTTAGATTGCCGTTTTTAGTGTTTGCCCCCTCTCCCCGTGGGAGAGGGCCGGGGTGAGGGCATCAGGCCGCAGAGGTCTTATTTTGTCGGGTGGCGGCTTCGCCTTACCCGACCTACAACAAACTCTGGTCCCGTAGGCCGGGTAAGCGTAAGCGCCACCCGGTTTTTTTACAGCGGCACGATGCCTTCCTTTGTGAGCAACCAGCGCGGCGCTTTCAGCGTATCACTGTAAAACCCCACTAAATCCTGCAACAAATCTCCTGCGACTCTTTCATCGCTTTCTGACAGCGAATGCGCTAACAGCATTTGCGTTAACAGCTGGCAATATCGTCCTAACTGATCCACTTCCGGTTCGAAGACCGGCACGTCCAGCGGCAGGTCATCCACCGTCAGGCTGGCTTTTAAATATTCCGGAACAGGTTCAAGCAGCGTAGGCTGAAGCAGTGCGAGGCAGGCTGAGAGCCGTCCGCACAGCGCCATCTTCTGGGTTGGATCGTCACATTCAACCAGCACGTCGACAAACCGCGAGCAATTATCTGCCAGTTCGGTGAAATCAGTGGTGTGATCGAATGGGGTAGTAAATAAAGTGTGAGAAAAGTTAGGGGTAGTAGTCATAAGACAGCCTCTGATGAGTAATGTGTATCCACCACTGGAGAGGCTAATCTCACGGGTGGTGGAACCAGACAGGGTTAGCCTTACCGGCCTCATCAGCTACCGGCGCGTCTTGCGACGCCCCCGCCTGGCCCACCATTGGAGTGTAGCCAAGCGCACGACACGATAACACTCGTGTCGCTGATGAGGTAGTTCAGGAGGCTAATCCTGACGCCTGATTTTGCAGGCGCGGCAAGAAGATACTGCGTTGGGGGCGGGGTGACAAGAGAGGCTCTGGAAGGTGGCTCGCAAAACGAAATTTTATTTTAGGGTGTGGCCTGATGCCCTCACCCCAACCCTCTCCCACAGGGAGAGGGAGAAAACAGGGATTAGCTCAGCAGCGTAAACGCAATCATCCCGACAACCGCACCCGTCGTGCCGAGGATGGTTTCCATCAGCGTCCAGGTTTTCAGGGTTTGCGCTTCGGTCGCGCCGGTAAATTTACCGAACAGCCAGAAGCCTGCATCGTTCACGTGAGAAACCACAATCGAGCCACCCGCGATACAGATAGAGAGCGCTGCCATCTGCGCGCCGGAGTAGTTCAGCTGTTCAATCACCGGCATTACCAGACCCACGGCGGTTAAGCACGCTACGGTCGCGGAGCCCTGAATGATACGCACCGCTGCGGCCAGCACGAAACAGGTGACTGCAATCGGCAGCCCCATCCCGGTCAGCGCTTCACCCAGCGCCGGACCAACGCCGGAATCCACCAGCACCTGCTTAAACACGCCGCCCGCCCCGATCACCAGCAGGATAATCCCCGCCGGTTGCAGCGCGGCACCACAGATCTCCATCACGCGGTCTTTCGGCATACCCTGACGCATCGCCAGGCCGTAAATTGCTACCAGACACGCCACCAGGATCGCGGTGAACGGATGACCAATAAATTCGAACCATTCGTAAGCGGTTGACCCCACCGGCACAAAGCGCGCAGCGATGGTTTTCAGGCCCACCAGCACCAGCGGCAGCAGGATCAGCGACAGGCTGAAGCCGAAGGACGGCATTTTGCCCTCGCCCAGGTGCGGCTCGGAGATGTCATCCGGAATGTGCAGCTCAACGTAACGGCTGATGAAGTTGCCCCACAGCGGACCAGCGATAATCATCCCCGGAATTGCCGCGCACAGGCCAATCAGGATCATCCAGCCAAAGTCAGCATGCATCTGGGAGGCCAGCAGCATCGGCGCAGGCCCCGGCAGCAGGAACGCCGCCGCCGCCGCCACGCCCGCAAACAGCGGAATGACCAGCTTCACGAGGTTGGTACCAGTATGCCGCGCCATGGAGAACGCCACGCTAATCAGCAGCACAACGGCCACTTCAAAGAACAGCGGCAGCGCGCAAATCAGACCGGCCAGACCAATCGCGTAGTGCGCACGGCTGTGCCCGAAGGATTTCAGCATCTTGACCGCAATCTGATCGACCGCGCCCGTCTCGTGCAAAATCTTGCCAAACATCGCGCCCAGCGCCACCACAATGGCCAGGAAGCCGAGCGTGCCGCCCATCCCTTTTTCCATCGTCGCCGCGATTTTGTCGAGCGGCATGCCGGAAAAGAGACCGGCACCAATAGAAACCACCATCAAAGCCACAAAGGCGTGCATACGCGCCTTCATCACTAAAAACAGCAGCAGCAATACGGAGCCCACTGCTGTCAAAACTAGCGTTAATGTACTCAAAACTTACTGCCTTTTATTAATAACCTCGATGGTGCTGGCAACAACACCTTCCAGCGGCTGATCGATATCAACCACTAAGACATCCTGTTCGTCAGCTCCCGGCTCCTGCAACGCTTCGAACTGCGTTACCAGCATCTGGGTTTTGAAGAAGTGGCCTTTACGCGCCTTCAGGCGGCTTTCAATCACCCCGAAATCACCTTTCAGGTAGATGAAAGAGAGGTTCGGGTTGCCGTCGCGCAACAGGTCGCGATAGGTTTTTTTCAGCGCGGAACAGACGATCAGGGAGACTTTATTGGTGCGCTGCATCGCGAACGCGGCGTCATTCAGCGCCTGCAACCATGGTTTGCGGTCGTCGTCGTTCAGCGGCTCGCCGGAAGCCATTTTCATGATGTTGCTGCGCGGATGGAGGAAGTCACCATCAAGAAACGCAGCCTGGAGTTGATGCGCCACTTCGCTCGCCACGGCAGATTTACCGCTACCGGACACGCCCATCAGGACGTAAACGTGGTGATCGTGATTAGTCGTGCTCAAAGGGTGTCCCTCAGTCAATTGTTACGGGTAACAGTTATCGGTAACATTGTCCTGCCGGGGCATAAGAGAAGCAATATCCAAACGTGCGCGAAGTGAATAAGTGTGAGCTACTTCAAATTTGTCGGATTAAATAGATCCACCCGGTGACAAGGTGAAACCTAAATCTAACATTTTCGGGGTAACTGCCTCACCACGAATGCGCGCCAGCAGGCGCTCTGCGCCAATGCGGCCCATGCGTTCACGCGGGGTCAGGACGCTCGCCAGACGCGGCTCCATCACCTGGCCAATGTCGTGGCCGTGGAAGCCGGCAATCGCCATATCATCCGGGATTTTTAAACCCAGACGCTGGCACTCAAACGCGGCGCCGACCGCGAGGTCATCGTTGGTGCAGAAAATACCGTCCAGTTGCGGATACTCGCGTCGCGCCTGACGCATCAGCTCAATACCCGACGTGTAAGAAGAAGATTGCTCCACCATCACGCTGTACGGGGTTAAACCGGCGTCGAGCATCGCCTGCTCGTATCCCTTCTGTTTGATGATAGTACGTTCATCCAGACGCGCACCCAGATAGGCCACATGGCGATGACCGCGGGCGATGATCGCCGCCGTCATCTGACGCGCCGCTTCAAAGTTATCGAACCCCACGGCGATGTCGAGGCACGGCGACTGGCTGTCCATCAGTTCCACCACCGGAATGCCTGCCACTTCAATCATTTTCAGCGTGCGCGGGGTGTGAGTACGTTCCGTTAAAATCAGGCCGTCGATGTTCCAGGAAAGCATCGATTCAAGACGTTCCTCTTCCAGTTCCGGCTTGTACCCGTAGTGGGCGAGCATGGTCTGATAGCCAAACGCATCGGTGACGCTTTCAATGCCACGCAGCACTTCGGCGAATACCTGGTTGGTTAAGGAAGGAAGCAGGACGCCCACCGCACGGCTGGTCGCATTGGAGAGAATATCGGGCGCGCGGTTGGGGATATAACCCAGTTCATCAAGGGCGGCGGCAATCTTGCCACGCAACGCCACGGAAACCTGTTCCGGGTTACGTAAAAAACGGCTGACCGTCATTTTGGTCACACCGACGCGATCGGCGACATCCTGAAGTACGGGGCGTTTCTTTTTCATCGTCCTGAGAAATCTTGAAGTGAGAGATTTGCTCAGTTTATCACGGACAAAGCTCAACCTTCCCCGTTTAAAGGGAAGGTTGAGAAATTATTTAGACCGGCGGCAGGTCAAACAGCAGAATTTCACTTTCGCTGTCGGCATGCACGGAGAGCGCCTGCTCATCCCAGACTGCCAGGCCATCGGCGGTTGTCGCTTTGGTGCCGTTGATGGACACTTCACCTTTCACCACCTGGATCCACACGCGGCGGTTAGCGGCAATCTGGTGTACAGACTGTTCATCTTTCGCCAGCGCCCAGCGGTACAGCTCCATATCCTGATGCACTTTCAGGGAACCTTCACGCGCATCCGGGGACAGCACCAGCTGTTTGCCCTGTTTCGCGTCGAAGCGGCGCTGCTCGTAGCGTGGCGTGATGCCGGTCTCTTCTGGAATGATCCAGATTTGATACAGGTGCAGTTTTTCCGTTTTGCTCGGGTTGTACTCAGAGTGACGCACCCCGGTACCCGCGCTCATAATCTGGAACTCGCCCGCCGGAACCTGCTCTTTGTTGCCCATGCTGTCCTGGTGCTCAACCGCCCCTTCCAGCACATAGGTCAGGATTTCCATGTCTTTGTGCGGGTGGGTACCGAAGCCCTGGCCTGCATCAATCACGTCGTCGTTAATCACGCGCAGTGCGGAGAAGCCCATAAAGTTCGGGTCGTAGTAGTCGGCAAACGAGAATGAATGCCATGAGTCCAGCCAGCCATGATTCGCGTGACCACGTTCGTTTGCTTTGCGTAAGTAGATCATTGTTTTCACCCTCAGTTCGTTTCGATGGAGTAAGTGTGGACGCAAACGCCCTGGGATCATAGAGGGTGAAAATTGACTCCTCTGTTCAAAAATTTAGAACAAGCGCAGAGGAGCCGTTTTTGCTTATCTGGCGAGGGTTACCGTGGCAGGAGAAGCCTGTTCAAAGGCCCGCTCAAGGATTTCCAGATTGGTCAGAACGTCAGATTCCTTGACATAATTCGGCGCGCCGGTGGTGAGGGTGTCATACAGCGCATCGTAGACGCGTCCATAGTCGCCCGTTTCCGGCTTCAGCTCTTCCCTGACCGCCAGGCCCTCGTCGTTCACGTACTCCAGCACGCCCACGGAATCATCTGCCGCAAAGCCCGGTTCACCCGGCATGATATTGGCCTTCAGGCTGGTCTCCTGTTGGTCAATACCGTACTTGATAAAGGAGCCTTTCTTGCCGTGAACGATAAATTTCGGGTAGTCGATTTTCACCAGATGGCTGGTTTTTACGATGGCTTTCAGGTCGCCGTAGAACAGCTGCGCTTCAAAGGTATCGTCCGGGTTGGCCTTATTGCGCAGGCTGCGGATGTCATACGCCACGTGGTCCGGGCGGCCAAACAAGGAGATGATCTGGTCCATGGTGTGCACACCGAGACCGTAGAAAGATCCGTCCTGCGGCAGTCCGGGCTGGGTTTCCGCCACCGGGCGGTAGTAATCGAAGTGGCTTTCGATTTCCACGATCTCGCCGAGTTTGCCGCTTTCAATTGCCTTTTTTGCCGTCAGGAAGCAGCTGTCAAAGCGACGGTTCTGGTACGGCGTGACGGTCAGCCCTTTGCTTTTCGCCAGCGCGAACAGCTCCTTCGCTTCGGCGATGGTCGGGGTGAACGGCTTTTCCACCAGCACGTTTTTACCTGCTTCCAGCGCGCGTTTCGCGTAGTCAAAGTGGCTGTCGGCGTGGGTACAGACCACCACCAGCTTCACCTGCGGGTCGTTAAGCACCTCATCAAGATCGCTGGTGAAATGAATATGGGAATACTGCGGAGACTGCTCTTCTGGCTTCGCGCGGCGGCGATAGATATGGGCCACGTGCCAGGTCTCTTTTCGGTTAAGAACATACGGAAGGTGGTAACGCGTGGTGCTTTTGCCAAATCCAATAAATGCACAATGTAGTGTCATGGCTCAGTCCTTTTGGAAGGTTACTGAGTTTTACCATAGCGCATGTTTTGCCCTCACCCCAGCCCTCTCCCACAGGGAGAGGGAGAAAAAGGGCAAAAAAAAAGCCAGCGAGAAGCTGGCTAAAGTAATACTGGAAGCAATGTGAGCAATGTCGTGCTTTCAGGTTCCCGTAGGAGGTCTTCCTGAATGCAGAGCAATAATAATCATTCTCATTCGCACTTGTCCAACACTTTTTGCAAAAAATAGCGATTGACTCAACTTTTAAAGTCACTGATGTTGGAGGGGACTTTTAACTGACTGAGGAACAAGGAATGAGTGAGATAGTGATACGCCACGCTGAACCGAAAGATTACGACGCCATTCGTCAGATCCACGCCCAGCCGGAGGTGTACCACAACACGCTACAGGTTCCTCATCCTTCAATGGAAATGTGGCAAATGCGGCTAGGCGAACAGCCGGGCATTAAACAGCTGGTTGCCTGCATTGATGATATCGTGGTCGGCCACCTCACCATTGATGTCGCCCAGCGACCACGCCGCAGCCACGTTGCAGATTTCGGTATCTGCGTTGGCGCGCAGTGGCATAACCGCGGCGTGGCCAGCGCACTGATTCGCACCATGATCGATATGTGCGACAACTGGCTGCGCGTCGACCGCATCGAGTTAACGGTGTTTATGGAAAACGAACCGGCAATCGCGGTGTACAAAAAGCACGGGTTTGAGATTGAAGGCACCGGCAGGCGCTACGCCCTGCGCAACGGCGAGTATGTGGATGCGTATTATATGGCGCGTATGAAGTAGTTTGTTGCCGGGTGGCGGCTTCGCCTTACCCGGCCTACGTTCGTGCCGTTGCAGGCCCGGTAAGCGCAGCGCCACCGGGCAAAAAAATCAATACCCCGCCGTTAAATCATCCACCGAACGCGGGTCCGATGCGCCAAACAGCGCCCCGTCCGGCCCGACCATAATGCTCTGGGTGCTGCCCATCGCCTCCTTCACCGCCACCTTCTGCCCGCGCTGCTCAAGCAGCTTGAGGGTGTCCGGGCTAAAGCCCTTCTCCACGCGCAGCTCGTCCGGCAGCCACTGGTGGTGGAAACGCGGCGCATTGGTCGCTTCGGCGACGTTCATCCCAAAGTCGATACTGTTCACCACCATTTGCAGCACGGTTGTGATAATCCGGCTCCCGCCAGGGCTGCCGGTCACCAGCCAGGTTTTGCCGTCTTTCACCACGATGGTGGGCGACATGGACGACAGCGGGCGCTTCTTCGGCCCGACCGCATTCGCATCGCCGCCGACCAGGCCGTAGACGTTCGGCACGCCCGGTTTGGCAGAGAAGTCATCCATCTCGTTGTTCAGCAAAATGCCGCTGTTGCCCGCCACAATCCCGGTGCCGAAAGTGGTGTTAAGCGTGTAGGTCACCGCCACCGCGTTACCGTCTTTATCCACCACCGAGAAATGGGTGGTCTGGTTACTTTCATACGGCGCCAGCTTGCCGGGGCGGATCTCGCTCGACGGCTTCGCCTTGTTGATGTCGATCTCGTCGGCAATCGATTTGGCATAGGCTTTGTTGGTCAGCGCCTGCCACGGCACCTTCACGAAGTCCGGATCGCCAAGGTATTCCGAGCGGTCAGCGTAGGCGCGCTTCTCTGCCTCCGCCATCACCTGCATGGCATCGGCGCTACCGAAGCCGAACTTGTGCATATCGAAGTTTTCCAGAATATTGAGGATCTGCACGATGTGAATGCCCCCGGAGGACGGCGGCGGCATGGAGAAGACCTCGTAGCCGCGATAGGTGCCGCTGATCGGCTCGCGCTCCACCGCCTTATATTCCGCCAGATCCGCTTTGGTGATCAGCCCGCCGTTCTTCTGCATCTCATCGGCAATCTGATCGGCAATCGGCCCCTTATAGAAGGCGTCCGGACCGTTTTCGGCAATCAGTTCGAGACTTTTTGCGAGGTTCTTCTGCACCAGCTTATCGCCCTTTTTCAGCGGCTCGCCGTCTTTCCAGAAGATAGCCTTGCTGTTCTCATGATTGGGAATAACTTCGCTGCCGTAGGTTTTGAGGTCGTCCGCCAGCGCGTCGTTGACGACGAAGCCGTCGCGCGCCAGCTTGATGGCTGGCTGCACCACTTTATTCAGCGGCAGCGTGCCGTATTTTTCCAGCGCCAGCGAGAAGCCCGCAACGGTGCCCGGCGTGCCGGAGGCAAGGTGCGAGGTCAGAGACTTTTTACTGTCCGGATTGCCCTGATCGTCGAGGAACATATCGCGGGAAGCCTGGTTCGGCGCCATCTCACGGAAGTCGATGGCCGTGGTTTTACCGTCTTTGGTGCGCAGCATCATAAACCCGCCGCCGCCCAGGTTCCCCGCCTGTGGATGCGTCACCGCCAGCGCATATCCCACCGCGACCGCCGCATCCACCGCGTTACCGCCCTGTTTAAGAATATCGACGCCCACCTGCGTTGCCAGCGCGTCAACCGAGGCCACCATGCCGTGCGTCGCCCGTACGGGGTGAAAAACATCCTCCTCCACGCCGTAAGAGACCGGAGGAGCGGCGGGCGGGTTGGCCGCCACGGTAAGTGTGCCGCCTGCCATCAGCGCAGCGATGGCGACCCAGCGCAAAAAGGTTGGTTTCATCATTATTGTTCTCCAGGTGAAGGGGCCCATATTCCCCGCTTAAGCCTGGTTCACAACTCTTAAAAAATCATCGTTATGCCGGAATCAGGGTAAACTTAAGAGAAGCCTCAAAGGAGGAGATAACCATGAAACGATTACTGATCCTGACCGCGCTGCTTCCGTTCGCCGCGCTCGCACAGCCAATCAACACCCTGAACAACCCGAACCAGCCGGGCTACGTCATTCCGAGCCAGCAGCGTATGCAGACGGAGATGATGAGCCAGCAACAGCAGCAGAAAGGGATGCTCAATCAGCAGTTAAAAACGCAGACCCAGGTGCAGCAGCAGCACCTGCAAAACCAGATGAATACCAACACCCAGCGCGTGCAGCAGGGCCAGATGCGGGAGCAGCCGCTGCCAAACTCAAACGGTGGGATGTTAGGGGGCGGGGTGTCGCAAAGCAGCGGTCAGCAGCACATGCTGCCGACCCAGCAGAACGGCAGTATGCTTAATAAATAAAGTTCGGCCCGATCTGGTCAATCGCATCGGTACAGATGCTGTCCACGCCCCAGCGCAGCAGCTCGGCTGCACGCTGGGGTTTATTGACGGTATACACCAGGATATGCAGACCGGCCTCCTTCAACAGCGTCACGCGCGCTTCATCCAGCAGCTTATGGTTGAGGTGGATCGACACGCAGCCTAAGCCGGTCGTCAGCGCGCGCCAGTCTTCTCGCCACGCATCCAGCAGCAGCCCGCGCGGCAACTCCGGTACGGCAGCCTGTGCGGCTTCCAGCGCGTCGATGTCAAACGACGACAACAGCGGCGGGGTCATCCCTTCCCACAGCTCGCGCGCGGCGAGGGCAATCACTTTACCCGTCAGCGCCCCGGTGCCGGTGGTCGGTTTGATTTCGATGTTGGCCATCATGCCGTGTTGACGACAGCGGTCCGCCACTTCCGCCAGCAGCGGCAGCGGTTCGCCTTTAAATTCGCCGCTGTACCAGCTGCCGGCGTCCACCTTCAGCAGGTCACGCCACGGCAGTTCACCTGCCACGCCCCAGCCGTTGCTGGTGCGTTCGAGGTTGTCGTCGTGCAGCAGGAAAATTTCGCCGTCCTTCGACAGCTTGGCGTCGAACTCGATCATCGTGTGGCCGTAGCGCGCGCCAACGTCAATTGCCGCCAGGGTGTTTTCCGGCGCCAGTTTACCGCCGCCACGGTGGGCGACGATGTGGGGGTAAGGCCAGTTGCTCATACTCGTTGTCCTGTTTCACCGTCAAATAAGTGCAGGTGATTTTCCGGCATATGCAGCCACAGCGTGCTGCCTGCCTTCGGGCGCTCCTGATGCGGCAGGCGCACCACCAGCTTTTGCTCGCCCCAGCGCCCGTGCGCCAGGTTGTCTGCGCCCAGCATCTCCAGCGTATCCATCACCAGCGGCACGCCGCCGTCCGCCTGAGACGTCAAACCAATATGCTCCGGGCGGATACCGAGCGTCATCTTACGCCCGGCGTAGCCACGATAGTACCAGTTGATCGGCAACGCCATCCCGCTTTCCAGCTCGAAGTGGGTTCCCGCCGCATTGATCCGCCCGTCCAGCAGGTTCATCGCCGGGCTGCCGATAAAGCTCGCCACAAAACGGCTGGCCGGTTTTTCGTAGACCTCCACCGGGGTGCCAATCTGCTCGGCGATGCCTTTGTTCATCACCATCACGCGCTGGGCGAGGGTCATGGCTTCAACCTGATCGTGAGTCACATAGAGGGACGTGGTTTTCAGGCGGCGATGCAGCTGCTGTAGCTCAAGGCGCATCTGCACGCGCAGTTTGGCGTCGAGGTTTGACAGCGGTTCGTCGAACAGGAATACCGCCGGGTCGCGCACGATGGCGCGCCCCATCGCCACGCGCTGACGCTGGCCGCCGGAGAGCTCGCGCGGGCGGCGCTTAAGCAGGCCGTCCAGCTCCAGAATGCGCGCGGCCTCTTTTACGCGCTCGTCGATATGACCTTTGCCCATACCGCGAATTTTCAGCCCCCAGGCCATGTTCTCTTCCACGCTCATGTGCGGATAGAGGGCGTAGTTCTGGAACACCATCGCGATACCGCGATCTTTGGGTTCCATCTCGGTGACGCGCTGGCGGTCAATCCAGATATCCCCGGACGTTACGCGCTCCAGCCCCGCCACCATACGCAGCAGGGTGGATTTTCCGCAGCCGGACGGGCCGACCATCACGATAAATTCCCCGTCCGCCACGTCGAGCGTCAGCGGCTGAATGACCTGGGTTTTACCGTCCCAGCTTTTGGTAACTGCCTGTAATTTTAAACCTGCCATCTTATTTCTCGCTATCGACCAGGCCGCGGACAAACGCGCGCTGCATGGCTAAAACAATGACTACGGGTGGGATAAGGGTGAGCAGCATCGCCGCCATCACCTGGTTCCAGAGGGTGGTGCCTTCGCCGGTGGCGATCATGCCTTTAATGCCTGCCACGGCGGTGCCGAGGTTGACGTCCTGAACGATCAGCAACGGCCACAGATACTGGTTCCAGCCGTAGATAAAGGTGATCACAAACAGCGCCGCGAGGTTGGTTTTCGACAGCGGCAGCACGATGTCGCGGAAGAAGCGCATCGGCGAGGCCCCGTCGATGCGCGCGGCTTCAATCAACTCATCCGGCAGGGTCATAAAGAACTGGCGGAACAGGAAGGTGGCGGTCGCCGAGGCCATCAGCGGCAGGGTTAAGCCCGCGTAGCTGTCGAGCATCTTCAGGTTGGCGATCACCTCCACCGTCGGGAAGATACGCACCTCTACCGGCAGCATCAGGGTGATGAAAATCATCCAGAAAAACAGGTTACGCAGCGGAAAGCGGAACCAGACGATGGCGAACGCTGAGAGCATCGACACCGTAATTTTGCCGACGGTGATGCCAAACGCCATGATGAAGCTGTTGAGCATCATCAGCCAGAACGGCGCGCTGTTGGCGCCCACGCCCTGGGTCCAGATAGTTTTCATGTTCTCGAAAAGCTGCCCGCCTGGGATCAGCGTCATCGGCGTGTCGAACACCGCTTTGGTGTCCAGCGTGGCGGCGACGAAGGCCACGTACAGTGGGAACAGGATGACGATAATCCCTAAAATCAGCATGGTATGGCTGAAAATCGTCAGCCCGCGACGGTTCTCAATCATTGGTAGCGCACCTTACTTTCGACATAGCGGAACTGCACCACCGTGAGGATGATGACGAGGAACATCAGCACCACCGACTGCGCGGCAGAAGCGGAGAGATCCAACCCCGCAAAGCCTTCGCGGTAGATCTTGTAGATCAGCGTCGTTGTCGCCTGCACCGGACCGCCTGCGGTCGCCGCGTCGATCACCGGGAAGGTATCGAAGAAGGCGTACACGAGGTTAACCACCAGTAGGAAGAAACTCACCGGGGCGATCAGCGGCAGCGACAGGCGGAAGAAGCGGCGCACCGGCCCTGCGCCGTCGATGGCGGCGGCCTCCACCAGCGAACGCGGGATAGACTGTAGCGCGGCAAAGAAAAACAGGAAGTTATAGCTGATCTGCTTCCACACCGAGGCGAACACCACCAGGAACATCGCCTGACCGCTGTTCTGAGCGTGGTTCCAGTCGTAGCCAAACTCGCCCAGGAAGTGGGTAATCAGCCCGCGCCCTGGGTTAAACAGGAAGATCCACAGCACGGCGGCCACGGCAGGAGCCACGGCGTAGGGCAGCAGCATCAGGGTCTGATACAGACGGCTGCCGCGCACCACGTAATCCACCAGCGCGGCGAAAAACAGCGACGCGACAAGACCGCTCACGGTGACCAGCGCACTGAATTTGATCGTCGTCCAGAAGGAGTCCAGGTAGTAGCTGTCGTGGAACAGCGCGGTAAAGTTGTCCAGCCCGACAAACTGGCTGGAAAGCCCGAACGGATCGACGCTTTGTACCGAGTACCACAGCGCTTCGCCCGCAGGCCAGATAAAGAAGATAACGGTGATGACCAGCTGCGGTGCGACCAACAGGTACGGCAGCCAGCGGGAACGGAACACCGGACGGGATGAGGACATTGAGATTAGGTTCCTGAACAATGCCGGGTGGCGGCTACGCCTTACCCGGCCTACAAATATTTCTCCCTCTCCCCGTGGGAGAGGGTTGGGGTGAGGGCATCAACCCGCACGATCCCCGTAGGCCCGGATCGCTACGCGTCACCGGGCGAATCACGGATTACGATTTCGTCGACTGCTCAAAGCGGCGCAGCAGCTGATTCCCGCGCTCTACCGCAGCGTCCAGCGCCTGCTGTGGCGTTTTCTTACCGGTCCACACGCTTTCCAGCTCTTCATCCACGATGGTGCGGATCTGCGGCATGTTGCCCAGACGCAGACCCTTGGTGAACGGCAACGGCGGCTTGTTCAGCATCTGGCGCGTCGCGATGTCCGCCCCTGGGTTTTTGCTATAGAAGCCCTGCTCGCGGGTCAGGTCGTACGCGGCTTTGGTGATCGGCAGATAGCCGGTCTTCTGGTGCCACTCGGCGGCGTTTTCCGGCTTCGCCAGGAAGTCGAGGAACTCGGCCACGCCTTTGTAGGTGCCGTTGTCTTTACCCTGCATCACCCACAGGCTCGCCCCGCCGATGATGGCGTTTTGCGGCGCGCCCTTCACGTCAGCGTCGTACGGCATCATGCCCACGCCGTAGTTGAATTTGGCATAGTGACGTATATCCGCCAGCGAGCCGGACGAGGCGGTAGTAATGGCACAGTCGCCGTTGTAGAACTTCTCGGTGGATTCGTCTTTACGCCCGAAGTAGCTGAAGTCGCCCTTCTTGTTGAGTGCTTCCAGCAGCGCGATGTGCTTCACCTGCTCCGGCTTGTTGAACTCCAGCACCGCGTCGGTACCGTCGAAGCCGTTATTTTGGGTGGCAACCGGCAGCCCGTGCCAGGCGCTGAAGTTTTCAATCTGGATCCAGCCCTGCCAGCCGCTGGCGTAGCCGCACTTCATCCCCGCCGCTTTCAGCTTCGCGGTGTACTCCGCCAGATCCTGCCAGGTTTTTGGCGGCTGCTCCGGATCTAAACCGGCTTTTTTGAAGGCGTCTTTGTTGTAGTACAGCACCGGCGTGGAGCTGTTAAACGGCTGGGACAGCAGGTGGCCGGTTCTGGAATCGGTGTAATAACCGGAGACGGTCGGTACGAACTGGGATTCATCGAAGTTAATGCCCGCTTCTTTGAACACTTCATAGACCGGCTTGATGGCTTTGGAGGCCATCATGGTGGCGGTGCCCACTTCATAAACCTGTAACAGCGCAGGCGCGTTACCGGTACGGAAGGCGGCGATGCCCGCGCTCAGGCTCTGCTCGTAGTTGCCTTTGTACACCGGCACAATTTTGTAATCCGGGTGGGTGTCGTTGAAACGCTGCGCCAGGGAGTCAACCTCTTTACCCAACTCCCCTTCCATGGAATGCCAGAACGGAATGGTGGTCACAGCCATTGCGTTCGTCGCAAAAGCCAGACCCAGTGCCAGACCCAAAGCTGTGTGTCGTAACGATGTCATTGTCATCTCTCTTATTGTGCCGGATGCGCGATATCACGCGTTTTATGCTCGCGAGGTAACATGACATGCTCGAATGACAGAAAAATAACTGTTTGTTTACAGATAAGTGACAGCCAGGCGTCAGGGGGATGATGGTTGTGTGAAGGGGTGTAGTGGTTAAAAAAGCCGGGTGGCGGCTACGCCTTACCCGGCCTGGTCGATCCCTGTAGGCCCGGTAAGCGTAGCGCCACCGGGCAACACAGACGGCTTAGCCTCCGAGGTACGCACTCCGCACCGCTTCGTTCGCCAGCAGCGCATCGCCGGTATCCTCCAGCACCACGCGCCCGTTTTCCAGCACGTAGCCACGGTCAGCGAGCTTCAGCGCCTGGTTAGCGTTCTGCTCGACGAGGAAGATGGTCATCCCCTCTTTGCGCAGCTGCTCGATGGTGTCGAAAATCTGCTGGATAATGATCGGCGCAAGACCAAGCGACGGCTCGTCCAGCAGCAGCAGGCGCGGCTGGCTCATCAGCGCGCGGCCAATCGCCAGCATCTGCTGCTCGCCACCGGACATGGTGCCCGCTCGCTGAATACGACGCTCCCACAGGCGCGGGAAGAGTTCGTACACCCACTTGATGCGGGTCTGGAATTCATCCCGATGGGCGAAGAAACCGCCCATCGCCAGGTTCTCTTCCACCGTCATGCGGGAGAATACGCGGCGCCCTTCCGGGACAATCGCCACCGCTTCACGCATGATCTTAGCCGTCTGCCAGTCGGTAATATCTTTGCCGTCAAACACAATCCGCCCGCTGGTGGCGCGCGGGTCGCCGCACAGGGTGCCGAGCAGCGTGGTTTTACCCGCGCCGTTGGCGCCAATCAGGGTGACGATTTCGCCCTGATTGATGTGCAGGCTGACGTCGTGCAGCGCCTGGATCTTGCCGTAGTGCGCGTTGACCTTGTCGAACGTTAACATCGCTTTTTCCATCTTATGCCTCACCAAGGTATGCGCGGATCACGTCCGGGTTGTTGCGGATCTCTTCCGGCGTGCCGTTTGCCAGCGGCGTGCCCTGGTTTACCACGTAGATACGGTCCGAAATGCCCATCACCAGCTTCATGTCATGCTCAATCAGCAGGATGGTGGTGTCGTGATGGTCGCGCAGCTCGGCAATCAGCTCGTCCAGCTCTTTGGTCTCTTTCGGATTGAGACCTGCCGCTGGTTCGTCGAGCATCAGGATCTCCGGCTGGGTCACCATGCAGCGCACGATCTCAAGGCGACGCTGATCCCCGTAAGCGAGGTTGCTCGCCTGGCGGTTGGCGTGCTGGAGCAGGCCGATACGGTCGAGCCAGGTCGCGGCGCGGTCGAGCGCCTCCTCCTGCGTGCGGCGAAAGGCCGGGGTTTTCAGCAGGCCGGAGAACAGCCCGGTTTTCAGCTGCTGATGCTGTGCCACCAGCAGGTTCTCAATCACCGTCATCTCGCGGAACAGACGCACGTGCTGGAAGGTGCGCACCACGCCCATGCGGGCAATCTGCTGGCCCGGCAGCCCTTCAAGGTGCTGGTCGCGCAGCATGATGGTGCCGCCCGTCGGCTTGTAGAAGCCGGTCAAACAGTTAAAGACCGTGGTTTTTCCCGCGCCGTTCGGGCCAATCAGGGAGACAACCTCTTTCTTGTGCAGATCCAGATTCACATTGTTGACCGCCAGCAGGCCGCCAAAGCGCATCATCAGGCCGTTAACGGATAATAAAGGCTTCATGCCTGCTCTCCTTTCGCCTGTGTGCGTTTCAGCTTCAGCTGTGGACGGGTCATCGGCAGCAGACCCTGCGGACGCCAGATCATCATCAGCACCATCAAACCACCCAGCATTAACATGCTGTATTCGTTAAAGTCGCGCATCAGCTCGCGGGAGACCACCAGCAGGATAGCCGCGAGGATCACGGCGAACTGCGAGCCCATTCCGCCGAGCACCACAATCGCCAGCACAAAGGCGGATTCGGCAAAGGTGAACGATTCCGGGCTGACGAAGCCCTGACGTGCGGCAAACAGCGTCCCGGCGAAACCGGCAAACGCGGCGCTGATGGTAAATGCGGTCAGCTTGATGCGGGTCGGGTTCAGGCCCAGGGAGCGGCAGGCGATCTCATCTTCGCGCAGCGCTTCCCAGGCGCGGCCCAGCGGCATGCGCAGCAGACGGTTGATCACGAACAGGGTAATCACCACCAGCAGCAGCGCCACCAGATAGAGCCAGATCACGCGGTCGGACGGATCGTACTTGATGCCAAAGAAATTGCTGAAGGTATCCCAGCCGCCTTCACGGGCGGTACGGCTGAACTCCAGGCCGAAGAAGGTCGGTTTCGGGATCTGGCTGATGCCGTTCGGACCGCCGGTCACTTCGGTATTGTTGAGCAGCAGAATACGGACGATTTCGCCGAAGCCTAAGGTCACAATCGCCAGATAGTCACCGCGCAGGCGCAGCACCGGGAAGCCGAGCAGGAAGCCCGCCGCGGCAGAGACCAGCCCCGCCAGCGGCAGACAGGTCCAGAAGCCGAGGCCGTAATAGTGGTTCAGCAGCGCGAAGGTGTACGCGCCGATGGCGTAGAACCCGCCGTAGCCCAGCACCAGCAGGCCAGACAGCCCCACCACCACGTTCAGACCGAGCCCCAGAATCACGTAGATCATGGTCAGGGTGGCAATATCCACCGTCCCGCGCGAGACCATAAACGGCCACGCCACGGCAGCCACCAGCAGCGCCACAAGGAACAGCTTCTGTTTCACCGTTGTACCGTCGATCGCCGGCAGGACGAATTTCGGCCCGGAGACGTTTTTCAGCGTCTTCTGGAACAGCGGACGCAACAGCTGGAACAGGAACACCACAGCGGTGCCGATAAACACCCACTGCCAGCGGATGTCGGGAGCGGTATCCACCACCAGCTTCGTGCCGTCCAGTCCTAACTGGACGCCCATAAAGACGCCCGCCAGGACGAAGAACATGGCGGCAGAGAGCAGCGCCATCGCAAAATGCATCGGTTTCATACTTTCTCTACCTCCGGACGGCCCAGAATACCGGTAGGCATTACCAGCAGAACCAGAATCAGCAGGGCAAACGACACCACATCTTTATATTCGGTGCTCAGGTACGCCGAGGAGAGCGCTTCGGCCACGCCCAGGATCAGGCCGCCGATCATCGCGCCCGGAATGCTGCCGATGCCGCCCAGTACCGCCGCGGTGAAGGCTTTCATCCCGGCCATAAAGCCGATGTACGGGTTGATTACGCCGTAGAACTGGCCGAGCAACACGCCAGCCACCGCCGCCATCGCTGCGCCGATCACGAAGGTCAGGGCAATCACGCGGTCGGTGTTAATCCCGAGCAGGCTCGCCATCTTCAGATCTTCCGCGCAGGCGCGGCAGGCGCGTCCCATGCGGGAGTAGCGGATGAACAGGGTCAGGGCCAGCATGGCAATAAAGGTCACAACCCAGATAACCAGCTGCATGGTGGTGATGGTGGCAGAGAAGTTTTCGCTGGCCCCCACAATCCACTGGCCGTTAAACAGGCTTGGTAGCGCCACGTCGCGTGAACCTTCGGTCAGGCTGACGTAGTTTTGCAGGAAAATGGACATACCGATGGCGGAGATTAGCGCGATCAGGCGTTTGGAGCTGCGCACCGGCCGGTAGGCCACCCGTTCAATACTCCAGCCGTAGGCGCTGGCGATCACAATCGCGCCGACAAACCCGGCGGCCACCAGCAGCCAGCTGCTGTCGATGCCCATCATCATCAGCGCGGCGATAATCATAAAGGAGACGTAGCTACCGATCATGTACACCTCGCCGTGGGCGAAGTTGATCATGCCGATAATGCCGTAAACCATCGTGTAGCCGATGGCGATCAGCGCGTAGGTGCTTCCCAGCGTGACGCCGTTAAACATCTGCTGCAAGAAGTAGAGAAACTGCTCGGACATAAGAAAACCTTTTTATACCCGCCCGGTGAGCCGGGCGGTGGGATGATTATTTGGCGACCGAGGAAGACCCGTCGGCGTGCCACTTAAAGACACCAAACTCAAATCCCTTCAGATCGCCTTTCTCATCCCAGTTCAGCGGCCCAATCACGGTGTTCGCCCCGTGTGCTTTTAAATCTTTCACCAGATCCAGCGGCTCTTTACTGCCGGTACGGTCCAGCGCGGTGGCCAGAGACTGCACGGCCGCGTAGGTGATCCAGACGTACGGACCGCTCGGATCTTTCTTCTGCGCCTTGAGCGCATCCACGATAGCCTTATTCGCCGGATCCTGGTCATAGCGTTTTGGCATCGTCACCAGCATGCCTTCGGCAGAATCGCCCGCGATGTTGGACAGGGAGGCATTACCGACGCCCTCTGGCCCCATAAACTGGGTTTTCAGGCCGGTGGCGCGCGCCTGGCGCAGCATCTGCCCCATTTCCGGGTAGTAGCCGCCGTAATAAACGAAGTCGATATTCTCTTTTTGCAGGCGGGCGATCAGCGCGGAGAAGTCTTTCTCACCAGCGGTAATGCCGTCGAAGAAGACGATGTTTGCGCCGCCTTTTTTCAGGCCATCCTGCACGGAACGCGCCAGGCCTTCGCCGTACTGCTGCTTATCATGAATGATGGCGATACGCTGCGGCTTAACGGTTTCGAGGATGTATTTGGCGGCGGTTGGCCCCTGAGAGGAGTCCAGACCGGCGGTACGCATGATGTGCTGGTAGCCGCGCTGGGTCAGTTCCGGGTTGGTGGCACCCGGGGTGATCATCAGAATGTCTTCGTCTTCGTAGATATCAGACGCAGGCTGCGTGGAGGAAGAACACAGGTGCCCGATGACGTACTGGATACCGTCGTTAACGATTTTGTTGGCGACCGCGACGGCCTGTTTAGGATCGCAGGCGTCGTCATACTCCACGCCTACCAGCTTGTCGCCTTTGATGCCGCCTTTGGCGTTGATATCTTTGATGGCCTGACGCGCGCCGTTGAACTCCATGTCACCCCACTGGGCAACAGGGCCGGACATCGCCCCCACTACCGCAACTTTAATGTCGTCTGCCATAGCGGCATGCGAGATCGACAGTGCGACCATCCCCGCGATTAACGTCTTCGCGTTCCTTTTCATCTCTGAATCCCCATTCGTGATGTCATGTTTATATTTTGTTTTATTATGGTTAAAAAGCATTCTGTACTTTTAATGAACAACGCTATTTTTACCAGTGCCCTTAATGGTTTAGCGCAGTTTTTTGTCAAAAACCAGACTAAAATCTCTATTTTTCAGGCGATTAAGCAAAGATAATATTCTGAAATCAGGCGGAGATAAACAAATAAAAGCGCGGTTTGCAGCATAAAATAACGGTACAAAGCGCCGAATAAATCACTGCCCTTCAGGTTAAAATTCTGCTTATTTTTCGATCCATGTGTTTTCAAACTGCCCATCGCGCTGCCAAAAAACTAATCACCTGGTAAATGGGAAGAAAAAGAGAAAGCGCCTGAGCAAATAAATTGAGTACACTGGCCTTACTCTTTTTGATTTGGACAAGCAGCTAATGAAACTGACTATCGTGCGTCTGGTGACCTTTAGCGACCAGGATCATATCGACCTGGGCAAGATCTGGCCGGAATATTCCCCTTCATCGCTGGCCGTCGATGAAAACCACCGCATCTATGCCGCGCGTTTTAATGAACGTCTGCTGGCCGCCGTCCGCGTAACGCTGAGCGGCACGGAAGGGGCGCTGGATTCCCTGCGCGTGCGCGACGTGACCCGTCGTCGCGGGGTCGGGCAGTATTTGATTGAAGAGGTGATCCGCGAAAACCCGAGCGTAACCTCCTGGTGGATGGCCGACGTGGGCGTGGAGGATCGCGGCGTGATGGCGGCGTTTATGCAGGCGTTAGGGTTTACGGCGCAGGCGAACGGGTGGGAGAAGCGCTAAAAGAAAGCCGGGTGGCGGCTGCGAGGTGCTTATTGTAGGCCCGGTAAGCGAAGCGCCACCGGGCAAAAGAGGGCTGAGCGGCCTGATGCCCTCACCCCGGCCCTCTCCCACGGGGAGAGGGAGAAAACATTAAAAAAGGCAACTTGCGTTGCCTTTTTGCGTTTATTTTGCGTCTGTCGCCGTGCCGTTGGCATGCCAGTCAAACACGCCGAACTCGAAGCCCTTCAAATCGCCCTTCTCATCCCAGGACAGCGGCCCCATCACGGTTTCCACCGAGTTCGCTTTCAGCCAGGTGGCAATCTCCGCCGGATCGGCTGACTGGTTCAGGCCCGCTTGCAGAGACTGCAACGCTGCGTAGGTGGTCCAGACGAACGCACCACTTGGATCCTGTTTCTTCGCCTTGATGGCATCGACAACAGGTTTGTTCGCAGGCACCTGGTCGTAGTTCTTCGGTTTGGTCACCAGCAGCCCTTCAGCGGATTCACCCGCGATATTAGACAGGGAAACGTTCGCGACACCTTCTGGCCCCATGAACTGCGTCTTCAGACCCGCCGCACGCGCCTGGCGCAGGATCTGCCCCATTTCCGGGTGGTAGCCGCCGTAGTAAACGAAATCGATATTTTCTTTCTTCAGACGCGCGACCAGGGTCGAGAAGTCTTTCTCACCGGCGGTAATACCGTCAAAGAACACCACGTTGGCGTTCGCTTTTTTCAGGTTATCCTGCACCGCACGGGCCAGGCCTTCGCCGTACTGCTGTTTGTCATGAACAATCGCGATGCGCTGCGGCTTCACTTTTTCCACGATGTATTTCGCGGCGGTTGGCCCCTGATCGGAGTCCAGACCGGTGGTACGCAGGATCAGCTTATAGCCGCGCGCGGTCAGCTCTGGCGCCGTCGCGGCCGGCGTGATCATCAGAATGCCTTCGTCTTCGTAGATGTCAGACGCGGGCTGGGTGGAAGAGGAGCACAGGTGACCAATAACGTATTTGATCCCGTCGTTTACCACTTTGTTCGCCACCGCGACCGCCTGTTTCGGGTCACAGGCATCGTCATATTTTACGATTTGCAGCTTTTCGCCCTTGATGCCGCCCTTAGCATTAATGTCTGCAACCGCCTGTTCCGCGCCGGTAAATTCCTGGTCGCCGTACTGTGCTACCGGACCGGACATCGCGCCCACCACAGCCACTTTAATATCGGCCTGGGCCATAGTGCTGAATGCCAACGCGATACATCCTGCCAGTAACGCTTTACCCTTCATGTTCATCCTGAGATTCCCCATTATTATGGTTATAACGATTGTTGTGATGTTGTTGTGTAGCGCTTTATTTCAGTTATAGGCGTGCTGTTCGCGCTTTTTCAGCATACTCTGCTAAAACATACCCCATTTTTATGATTTTGGAATAGCTAATTTGAAATGAAAATATGATAAGCCCGACCGTCATTTCAGCCGGGCTTTTGGCTTTATCGTGTCAGCGAGGCGGAAATAATATCCAGCGCTTTACGGAACTGCGCTTCGGGGATGGTGAGCGGGTAGAGGAAGCGAATAACGTTGCCGTAAACGCCGCAGCTCAAAAGCAGCAGCCCTTCGTTCAACGCGCGCTCCTGAACCTGACGGGTAAATTCGGGCGACGGCTGTCCGGTTTGCGGATCGGTAAATTCTACCGCCACCATCGAGCCCTGCCCACGGATATCGGCGATATACGGACAGCCATCCTTCGCTTTATTCAGCACCTCGACTAGATGATGCCCGAGATGCGCCGCGCGGGTGCAGAGATCGTCCTCGTCAATCACATCCAGCACCGCATGGGCCGCCGCAATCGCCAGCGGGTTACCCGCGTAGGTTCCGCCCAGCCCGCCCGGGGCGGGCGCATCCATCACCTCCGCCCGGCCAGAGACGGCAGAGAGCGGCATCCCGCCCGCCAGGCTTTTCGCCATGGTGATCAGATCGGGCTTCACGCAGTGGTTTTCCATGGAGAACAGCTTGCCGGTACGGGCGAAGCCGGTTTGCACTTCGTCGGCAATCAGTAAAATCCCGTGGGTATCGCACAGGGCACGCAGCGCCTGCATAAAATCAGCGGGCGCGACGTTGAACCCGCCCTCGCCCTGAACCGGTTCAATAATGATTGCCGCCACCTGATCGGGCGCGATATCGGCTTTGAAGATGCGCTCCAGGCTTTTTAGCGCTTCGGCGGTACTAACCCCGTGCAGGCTGTTGGGGAATTGCGCGTGGTACACCGAGCCGGGGAACGGGCCGAAGCCGAGCTTATAGGGCGCCACTTTGCCGGTCATCGCCATGGTCATAAAGGTACGGCCGTGGAACGCGCCGCCGAAGGTGATAATGCCGGGACGTCTGGTGTACGCGCGGGCGATTTTCACCGCGTTTTCGACCGCTTCCGCCCCCGTTGAGAAGAAGGCGGTTTTGGCTGGCCCCTCTATGGGTACGCGCTGGTTGATGCGCTCGGCAAGCGCCACATAACCTTCATAGGGGACGATTTGATAAGCGGTATGGGTAAAGGCGTGAAGCTGTTTTTCGATGGCGGCGATAACTTTAGGATGGCGATGCCCGGTATTCAGCACGGCGATCCCGGCGGCAAAATCAATATACTCGTTACCTTCCACGTCCCACACCGTGGCGTTTTCGGCTTTATCGGCATAGAAGTTACACATGACGCCGATACCGCGCGGCGTCGCCTGTAAACGCCGGTCGTTCAGTTCGTTATTTTTCACCCTGTCACCCTCTGAAAGTCGCCTGCTTAGCGCATCAGTAAGTGTTTGCCAGGGGGAAGAAATTCGCCAGAGCGGGCGCTAAAAAAACAAAACCCCCGAATTTGCATTCGAGGGTTCTCGGTGTACTTCGCGGAAATTACGCTTCGATAGCGGCGCGAAGTTTTTTCATGGCGTTTTTCTCAAGCTGACGCACACGTTCAGCGGAGACGCCGTAGCGGTCGGCCAGTTCCTGCAACGTGGACTTGTTATCTTCGTCCAGCCAGCGGGCACGGATAATATCCTGGCTACGCTCGTCGAGGCCTTCCATCGCGAAGGTCAGCTTGTTCGCCGCCTGGTCTTCCCAGTTATCCTCTTCAATGCCGTCAGCAAAGTTAGAGGTTTTATCCTGTAGATACAGAACCGGGGCCATCGGCTGGCTGTCGGACGCGTCGTCGTCGGCAGACATATCAAACGTCATGTCCTGCGCGGCCATACGGGATTCCATCTCGCGGACGTCTTTGCTGGAAACGCCCAGCTCGCGCGCCACCATTTCCACTTCATCCTGATTGAACCAGCCCAGACGCTGCTTGGTTTTACGCAGGTTGAAGAACAGTTTGCGCTGCGCTTTCGTCGTGGCGACTTTCACAATACGCCAGTTACGCAGGACGTATTCGTGAATTTCCGCTTTGATCCAGTGCACGGCGAAGGAGACGAGTCGCACACCCACTTCCGGGTTAAAGCGACGTACCGCCTTCATCAGGCCAATGTTACCTTCCTGAATCAGGTCCGCCTGCGGCAGGCCGTAGCCCGCATAATTACGAGCAACGTGAACAACAAAGCGCAGGTGAGACAGGATCAGCGTTTTAGCTGCTTCCAGATCGCCCTGGTAATGCAGCTTTTCAGCAAGCTCCTTTTCTTCCTCAGCCGTTAACATCGGCCAAGTGTTCGCAGCCCGGATGTAAGATTCCAGGTTACCAACAGGGGCTAAAGCTAAAGTTTGCATTTCTTTGGTCATTCATTCCTCTCAATGTTTCTTCTGGTCCAGGTTGTCCCCGTCAGGCAACAACCATGCCAAAGCGTTTGAGCAACGAGATTAGCATTCACTCTTTTATCAGACAGTGATTTTATCCACAAGTTCCAGGCGCAACAGTGAATAAATTACGCACAAAATGTGACATGAAGATGATTACAGGGGAAGAGACAACAGGGACGCTTTCCCTGCAAGCGAACATCTCGGTGCAGGGAAAGATTATATCACGCTTTTATTAGTCGGGAGTAAAGTGGCGTAAATGTTGAACCGTTGCCAGCCATGCCGCCACCCAGCCGATCATGGAGCACACCAGCAGCAACAGCAGGCACTCATCGAACCCTAAGCCACTGATATCAAACTTAGTTCCGAAAACCTGCGCCACTTCAGTCACGGCAGACGACAGCCGCATCACCAAAATTTCTGACAATATCAATGAAAGAAATGCACCAGAAAAACCTAATAACGCGCCGCCGTAAAGGAACGGGCGGAGGATGAAACCATCCGTTGCGCCAATCAGTTTCTGCACGTTGATGGTATCGCGACGGGCGAAGATGCTCAGGCGCACGCTATTACCGATGACGAGGAACACCGCCGCCACCATCAGCACGCCGATCATCGCCGACACGCGTCCTACCAGCCCGGTCAGGGCGGCAAGACGGGCAAACCAGCTGTCGTCCATGCGCACTTCATCAATCCCGTTAATGCGGGTAATGCGGTCGCGCAGGGTGTTGAGCGAATCCGTGCCCTGGAAATCGAGTTTCGGGATCACCACCGCCACCGCGGGCAGCGGGTTCTCTTCAAGCATATCCAGCGCGCCGCCGAATCCGGACCAGTTGCGGAACTCACCCAGCGCTTCATCGCGGGAAAGATAGTTCACCTTCTCCACGCCCTGCTCGGCCTGAATCTGCCCCACCACCTGAGCCGCCGCGTTATCGTCGAGGGCTTTATCCAGATAAACGGTGATCTGCGGCGACGGATAGTACTGGGACGCCGCCTGGTTTACGTTTTTGTAAACCATGTAGCAGACGCTGGGCAACGTCAGGGAGATGGCAATCACCATCACCGTCAGGAACGTCGCCAGCGGTTTGCTTTTCAGATCCTGCAACGCGCCCTGGAAGGCGTACCGCACCTGCTCGTTAAAGACGTTGGTTTTGCGGGAGTTCGGTTTCGGTGCCGCTTTGGCACGCTTAGGCGCATTGCGATTGCCGTCCCCGCCGCCCTGAGGCTTGCGGAAACGGTCAAACCGGTTGCTGAACTGCCGAATCTGGTTCATTGCATCACGCTTATTCACCGTGGCCTCCGTGCAAATGCCCGTCGCTCAGGGTCAGCATGCGGTACGAACGGCGGGAGATCAGCCCCATGTCGTGCGTCGCCATCAGTACCGTGACCCCCACGCGGTTAAATTCCTCAAACAGACGCAGGATGCCTTCAGAGAGGGCATCGTCCAGGTTACCGGTCGGTTCATCCGCCAGCAAAACGGCTGGCTTGTTCACCACCGCACGGGCGATGCCCACGCGCTGCTGCTCACCGCCGGAGAGCTGGATCGGGAAGTTCTTCGCTTTGTCCAGCAGCCCGACCTTATCCAGCGCCGCAGAGACGCGACGGCGGATATCATCGTAACTGGCGCCGGCAATAATCAGCGGGATCGCGACGTTATCGAAAACCGTGCGATCCATCAGCAGGTGGTGATCCTGGAAAATCATGCCAATCTGACGACGCAGGAACGGCACTTCACGGTTCTTAAGACGGCTAATTTCATGGCCGCTGAACCAGATTTTCCCGGCGCTTGGCCGCTCGATCCCACAGATCAGCTTGAGCAGGGTACTTTTCCCCGCGCCGGAATGGCCGGTCAGGAATGCCATCTCGCCTGGCTGGAGGTGGAATGTCACCCCCTGTAGCGCTTGTCTCCCGCCGAGATAGGCCTTGCTGACGTGTTCAAAGCGAATCATTGTTAGTCCTCTCGGGCAAATAGTGCCTCAATAAAGTCGTCCGCTTTAAACGGACGTAAATCCTCAATACGCTCGCCCACACCGATGTAACGGATAGGAATGCCGAACTGGTCGGCCACGGAGAAGATCACCCCGCCTTTCGCGGTGCCGTCCAGCTTGGTCAGCGTGATCCCGGTCAGTCCTACCGCTTCATGGAACAGCTTCGCCTGGCTGATGGCGTTCTGTCCGGTGCTGGCGTCGATAGTCAGCATAATTTCATGCGGTGCATCTTCGTCCAGCTTCTTCATGACGCGAACGATTTTCTTCAGCTCTTCCATCAGGTGCGATTTGTTCTGCAAACGCCCTGCGGTATCCGCAATCAGCACGTCCACGTTACGCGACTTCGCCGCCTGGATGGCATCGAAAATCACGGACGCGGAATCCGCGCCGGTGTGCTGAGCAATAACCGGAATATTGTTGCGCTGGCCCCACACCTGAAGTTGTTCCACCGCTGCCGCACGGAAGGTATCGCCCGCCGCCAGCATCACCGATTTGCCCTGCTGCTCAAACTGGCGCGCCAGCTTGCCGATGGTGGTGGTTTTGCCCACGCCGTTGACGCCAACCATCAGGATAACAAACGGCATTTTGCCTTCAATATTAAGCGGCTCGTCAACTTTTGCGAGAATTTCACCCATCTCGTCTTTCAGCAGGCCGTACAGCGCCTCGGCGTCACGCAGCTGTTTGCGGCTCGCCCCTTCGGTCAGGTTGGCGATGATCTTCCGGGTGGTTTCCACGCCCACGTCCGCAATCAGCAGCTGCTCTTCCAGCTCCTCAAACAGATCGTCGTCGATCTTTTTGCCGCGGAACAGACTGATAAATCCGGAACCTAAGTTTTCTTTGGTTTTGAGCAGGCTGCGCTTCAGGCGCGCAAAGAAACCTTCTTTGGTCGGTTTTTCCTGCTCCTGAACGATCTCTTCTTCGGCCTGCGCTTCCACCGGCACGACGATGACCGCTTCTTCAGCCGCTTCCGCCGCCAGCGCCTGGGCTTCCAGCTCTTCGTCGGTCAGCTCTGGCTCAAGGGCCGCTTCTTCTTCCACCGCCTCAACAATTTCAACGGTTTCCGCTTCGGCCTGCCACTCTTCGGCAGAAACCTCTTCAGCTTTCACCTCTTCCGGCAGCGGCAGCTCTTCGTGTTCGATAGTGGCCTGCGGCGCTTCGTTAAGGGTTTCAACGATAACCGGCTCTGGTTTTTCGCTCTCCTGAACCTGTTCAGTAACCTCAACCACCTCTTCGGCAAAGGATTCAATCTCTTCTTTGCTGTGGGCTGGCTCTTCCGCTTCGACAACCGCAGCGGTTTCGACAGGCGTTTCAGGCTGTGACGGCTCTTCTACAACCTGCTGTTCTTCGGTTTTCTGTTCTGTTTCTTGCTCTTTTTCACCGAAACCCAACCAGGAAAAGAAGCCACGTTTTTTTTGTTTTGCCATCTGCGACTACACTCCTCGCGGCGCTATATACAGGGAAGCTAAAAAAATGATGAAATAGTCTAACACTTTACTTAATTGACATCACCGCCCGCAATCGCAGGGCAATGGTTAACAGAGCTTTCCTGAGATGAAGAAACCCACCCGCGCCCCGGCCGGTCAAATTCGCATTATCGGCGGTCAGTGGCGAGGCCGGAAATTACCGGTGCCGGACAGCCCCGGTTTACGCCCCACCACGGACCGCGTTCGCGAGACGCTGTTTAACTGGCTCGCCCCGTCTATGGTAGACGCCAACTGCCTGGACTGCTTCGCCGGAAGCGGTGCATTGGGGCTGGAAGCGCTGTCGCGTTATGCCGCCAGCGCCACGCTGCTGGAGATGGAGCGCGGCGTCGCGCAGACGTTGCAGCAAAATCTGGCTACGCTAAAGGCAACCAACGCGAAAGTGGTGAATACCAACACGCTGAGCTTCCTCGCCCAACAGGGGACGCCGTTCAACGTGGTGTTTGTTGACCCGCCGTTCCGTAAAGGGCTGCTGGAAGAGACATTATCGTTGCTGGAAAAAAATGGCTGGCTGGCAGACGACGCGCTGATTTACGTTGAAAGCGAAGTGGAAAATGGCCTGCCGCCCGTTCCCGTTCACTGGGATCTGCACCGCGAGAAGGTCGCCGGCCAGGTGGCTTATCGTCTGTATCACCGTCAGGCACAAGGAGGATCCGATGCCAGTACTGATTAACGTAGGGCGCGTGCTGATGCTGGGCGTCTGGGCATTTTTGATTTTGAATCTGGTGCACCCGTTCCCGCGTCCGCTGAATATCTTTATTAACGTGGCGCTGATTTTTACCGCGTTCATGCATGCCTTGCAGATGGTGATGCTGAAAAACGGCCTGCCGAAAGATGGCCCACCGATGACCGGCTGGCAGCAGCTGCGGGTGTTTATTTTCGGCGTGTTTGAGCTGCTGGTGTGGATGAAGAAGTTTAAGGCGCAGGTGAAGAAGTAGGCCCCTCACCCTAACCCTCTCCCAAGGGGAGAGGGGATGATTACACCCTCTCCCCTTGGGAGAGGGCCGGGGTGAGGGGAAAATTACAGCTCCGGTTCAAATCCTTCAAACCGCGACCCTTTGTAGCTCAGCGTGCCTTTCTCCCCCACCGTCAACTGGTGGTACTGCTGCGCCTCCAGGCGGAAGGTCATCTCCAGCCCGCCGGTTTCCGGCTTAAAGCTCGCTTCATAGCGTATCGTTGTGCCCGCAGGCGTCACCTGCTGCTGGCGGGAGCGGCGGTCGTTAAGCGGTTTCTCACGCTTGTTCGTCACCACCACGCGCTTTTGCATCAGCGGCGCGGCGTCATTGTCGGCCTTCTCACGGCGCTGCTGCACGAAGCGAAACGAGGCGGCAATGACGATAATCGCCACCACGATAATGAAAAACAGCGGCATCTTGCTCATTGAAAAATCCCATCAGATTATGCGGAATTCAGGATACCTCGCCTGCCCCGGCATTGCCAAACGCCCGCTCGCGTCACTACACTGGATCAGGAACTGATCATTCAGCCTCAACAGTTACAGGGAGTTAATATGCTTTGGTCATTTATCGCTGTCTGTTTTTCCGCATGGCTTTACGTCGATGCGTCTTACCGTGGCCCAGCCTGGCAGCGCTGGTTGTTTAAACCCGTCACGCTATTACTCCTGCTGTTGCTTGCCTGGCAGGCCCCGATGTTTAACGCCGTTAGCTATCTTGTCCTCGCGGGGCTGTGTGCTTCCCTGATTGGCGATGCCTTAACCCTGCTGCCACGCCAGCGCCTGCTGTACGCCGTGGGGGCATTCTTCCTGTCGCATCTGCTCTATACCATCTACTTTGCCAGCCAGATGACGCTCTCCTTCTTCTGGCCGCTGCCGCTGGTGCTGCTGGTGATTGGCGCCCTGCTGATCGCGGTGATCTGGTCGCGTCTGGAAGAGATGCGTCTCCCGGTCTGTACGTTTATCGCCATGACGCTGGTGATGGTGTGGCTGGCGGGCGAGCTGTGGTTCTTCCGTCCGACCGCTCCGGCAATGTCTGCGTTCTTCGGTGCCGCACTGTTGCTGTTGGGTAATATCGTCTGGCTGGGCAGCCACTATCGTCGCCGCTTCCGTGCGGATAATGCGATTTCCGCCGCCTGTTACTTTGCCGGACACTTCCTGATTGTGCGTTCGCTGTATATCTAAATAACGCTTGACTCTGGAGTCGACTCCAGAGTGTATGCTGCGGTTAATGAGAAAATTATCATTACCGGAGACTGCCATGTCGACTCCAGAAATACCTAAAAAAGTTCCCCAATTCTCGGCACTTAAGCTCAGCCCGGTTCCGCCAAAAGAGGACTGCTGCTGCGAGGGCGCGTGCGAAACCCGGACCGAAGCGCTGCCTGAAAACGGCAATCACTATAGCTGGGTGGTCAACGGCATGGACTGCGCGGCCTGCGCCCGCAAAGTGGAAAATGCGGTGAAGCAGGTGCCGGGTGTGAAACACGTTCAGGTGCTGTTCGCTACCGAAAAGCTGCTGGTCAGCGCCGAAAACGACGTCAGCAGACAGGTTGAAGCCGCCGTCAGCAAAGCGGGTTATACCCTGCGCAGCGAAACGGCGCCCGCAGAAAAAACGTCCCCGCTAAAAGAAAATCTGCCGCTCATTACCCTCATCATCATGATGGCCCTGAGCTGGGGGCTGGAGCAAATCAACCACCCGTTCGGCAACCTGGCGTTTATCGCCACCACGCTGGTTGGCCTGTTCCCGATTGCGCGTCAGGCGCTGCGTCTGATGAGAAGCGGCAGCTGGTTTGCCATCGAAACGCTGATGAGCGTGGCGGCTATCGGGGCGCTGTTTATTGGCGCGACGGCGGAAGCGGCCATGGTGCTGCTGCTGTTCTTAATTGGCGAACGCCTTGAGGGCTGGGCGGCGAGCCGGGCGCGTAAAGGGGTGAGCGCGCTGATGGCGCTGAAGCCGGAAACCGCCACGCGGGTTATTCATGGTCAGCGTGAAACGGTCGCCATCAATACCCTGCGCCCGGGCGACGTGATTGAAGTGCCCGCAGGCGGACGTCTGCCAGCCGATGGGACCCTCATTACCGCCACCGCGAGCTTTGACGAAAGCGCCCTGACCGGGGAATCCATCCCGGTAGCGCGCGCGGCAGGTGAAAAGGTGCCTGCGGGCGCCACCAGCGTCGACCGACTGGTGCTGCTGACGGTCCTTTCCGAACCGGGCGACAGCGCCATCGACCGCATCCTCAGGCTGATAGAAGAAGCCGAGGAGCGCCGCGCGCCGGTAGAACGCTTTATCGATCGCTTCAGCCGGATTTACACCCCCTCCATCATGCTGGTGGCGCTGCTGGTCACCGTCGTCCCGCCGCTGTTCTTCGGCGCGCCGTGGGAGGGCTGGATTTACAAAGGGCTGACGCTGCTGCTGATCGGCTGTCCGTGTGCGCTGGTGATCTCCACCCCGGCGGCGATTACCTCAGGGCTGGCGGCGGCGGCACGTCGCGGGGCGCTGATTAAGGGCGGCGCGGCGCTGGAACAGCTGAGCCAGGTTCAGCACATCGCCTTCGATAAAACCGGCACGCTGACCGTCGGCAAGCCGCAGGTGACCGGCGTGTATCCGCAGGACATCAGTGAAGACGCCCTGCTGACGCTGGCCGCTGCCGTGGAGCAGGGCTCCACCCACCCGCTGGCGCAGGCGATTGTGCGTGAAGCGAAGGGGCGCGGGCTGACCATCCCTCCGGCAACCGCCCAGCGAGCGCTGGTCGGGTCAGGGATTGAGGCTGTGGTCGAAGGCAAAAAAGTGCTAATCGCCGCGGCAGGCGCGTTCCCTAATCCACAGGTTGAGGCATTAGAGCAGGCCGGGCAGACGGTCGTTGCCGTGATGCAGGACGGTGTACCGATGGGCATGCTGGCGCTGCGCGACACCCTGCGTGACGATGCGAAAGACGCCGTCGACGCGCTGCACAGGCTGGGGGTACAGGGCGTGATCCTGACCGGTGATAACCCGCGCGCGGCGGCGGCGATTGCCGGCGAGCTGGGGCTGGAGTTTAAGGCCGGATTGTTGCCTGCGGATAAAGTCAGCGCGGTAACCGAGCTGAACGGTCATGCCCCGCTGGCGATGGTCGGGGACGGGATAAACGACGCCCCGGCAATGAAGGCTTCCACCATCGGCATTGCGATGGGCAGCGGCACCGACGTGGCGCTGGAGACCGCCGACGCGGCGCTGACGCACAACCGCCTGACCGGGCTGGCGCAGATGATAGATCTTGCGCGGGCGACGCGGGCCAATATTCGGCAGAACATCGGCATTGCGCTGGGTCTGAAGGGGATTTTCCTGGTCACCACGCTGCTCGGCATGACCGGACTGTGGCTGGCGGTACTGGCGGATACGGGGGCGACGGTGCTGGTTACGGCGAACGCGTTGCGGCTGTTGCGCCGTCGGTAAAAATGCCCGGTGGCGGCTACGCCTTACCGGGCCTACAACATCTCCGAACCGTAACCGTAGGCCGGGTAAGGCGTAGCCGCCACCCGGCATAAAACGGCGTCACTGCATCCCTAGCACCCCCGGCAACCACAATGATATCGCCGGGATGTATGTCACCATCCCCAGCACTACCAGCAACATACCGTAAAACGGCAGCATCGCCCGCACCACGTGCTCGATCTTCTGCTTACTCACCGCGCTCGCCACGAACAGCACCGACCCGACCGGCGGCGTGATCAGCCCAATCCCCAGGTTCACCATCATGATCATTCCGAAATGCACCGGATCGATCCCCAGCGAGTTGGTCACCGGCAGCAGTACCGGGGTCAGGATCAGGATGATCGGCGCCATGTCCATCAGCGTGCCAATCAGCAGCAGCATGATATTGAGGTACATCAGAATCACGTATTTGTTATCGGACAGCGACGTGAAGAATTCGGTGATGCGCATCGGCAGCTGCATGTAGGTCATCACCGCGCCAAACGCCGCGGCAAAACCAATCAAAATCATCACGATAGTGACGGTTTTCACCGTGCGGCACATCAGCTTCGGCAGTTCATTCCACTTGTAGTCGCGGTAGATGAACATGGTGACGAAGAACGCCCACAGGCAGGCCACGGCGGCAGATTCGGTCGCCGTGAATATCCCGGACAAGATCCCGCCGAGGATAATCACCACCGTCATCAGCCCCCACAGGGCATCGAGCATGATTTTCAGCGCCTGCCTGAACGGGATTTTGTCCCCCTTCGGATAGCCGCGCTTGCGGGCGAAGCACAGGCAGAGCACCATCAGGCTCACGCCCAGCAGCAGGCCCGGCAGCACGCCCGCGATAAACAGCGTGGCGATGGAGACCGTTCCCCCTGCCGCCAGGGAGTAAATCACCGAGTTGTGGCTGGGCGGGATCAGGATCGCCTGCACCGACCCGCTGGCCGTCACCGCCGCCGCGTATTCGCGCGGATAGCCCTTCTTCTCCATCTCCGGGATCATCACGCTGCCGATAGACGCCGTATCCGCCACCGACGAGCCGGAAATCGCGCCGAAGAACGTTGATGCCACGATGTTCACCAGCGACAGCCCGCCGCGTATAAAGCCGACAAAAACGTACGCGAAGTTAACCAGCCGTCGGGCAATGCCCCCTTCCGCCATGATCGCCCCGGCAAGAATGAAGAACGGGATCGCCAGCAGGGTAAATTTATTCACCCCGCTGGTGATCTGGATCATCAGCGCCTCAAGCGGCAGGTCAATCCACAGCGCGCCCGCCACGGCGCTTAAGCCGACGGCGAAGGCCACCGGCATCCCCAGCGCCAGCAAAATGGCGAGGGTGAATAACAAAACAAACGCATCCATTGTTCACCCCTTAACTGTGATTGCCGATCAGCACGACCGGACGGTTTTCCTGCGAGCCAAACAGCAGGCGTTCAAGCACAAACAGGATCAAAATGGCCGACCCGACAGGCAGCGGCAGATAGCTTTCGCCGGAGGTCAGGAGCGGAAACTCCGCCACCGGCTGCTCCCACAGCTCGACGCACAGCCAGTAGCTGTACCAGCACATCAGGCCGGAGATGAGCAGCATCAGCAGATCCACCACCCGCGCGCACACTCTTTGCAGCGACGCGGGCAGGCGGTCGGTGAGCATGTTGACCGCAATATGCGACCCGGCGCGGTAGCTCACCGCCGCGCCGATAAAGGTAAACGTCACCATGCAGATAATGGCGATCGGCTCCGGCCAGGATTCGCCGCGATTGAGCACATAGCGAGAGAAGATGCCAATGGGGATCACAATCGTCATCACCAGTAGCGAGAGACCCGCCACCACCATGGCGAGCAGGTACAGACGGTCCATCCACTTCAGGTAGAGTTCGGACATACGTACTCCGGCTTACTGAACGTCAGTGATGGCTTTCATCAGATCCTGATGCTTGTCGCCATACTGCGCGCGCACCGGCTCTGTCGCCTTGATAAACACCGTTTTATCGATGTCGTGGAACTGCACGCCGCCGGCCTTCATTTTCGCCAGCGCCTGGTCGTTATACGCATTCCACAGCTTGCGCTGCTCGAACTGCGCTTCGCGGGCCAGCGTCAGGATCTTTTGCTGTTCGTCAGCGCTCAGTTTGTCCCATTTCACTTTGGAGTAGAGCAGCATTTCCGGGGTGATGAAGTGGCCGCTCAGCGTGTAGTTTTTGGCGACCGGCATGTAGTTGTGGGCGATAAAGGTTGGCGGGTTGTTCTCCGCGCCGTCGATCACCCCGGTCTGCATGCCGCTGTAAACCTCACTGACGCCCATCGCCACCGAGTTCGCTCCCATCTCTTTCAGCGTGGCCAGCGCCACCGGGCTGCCCTGCACGCGGATTTTCTTCCCTTTCAGATCGTCCGGTTTGACGATCGGCTCTTTGGTGATCAGGTTACGGGTGCCGGAATCCATCCAGCCAAGGAAGACCAGACGCGATTTCGGGTTGGCGGTGAGTTTGTCGCCGATCTGCTTGCCGATATCCCCGTCGATGACCTTGTGCATGTGGTCTTCATCGCGGAATACGTAGGGCAGCGTAAACACTTCGATATCCGGCAGGATGGCGGCCACCGGCGCCATAGAGACGCGGATCATGTCGATCGCCCCCATCTGCGCCTGCTCAATCATCTGCTTTTCATCCCCCAGCACGCCGCCGGGGAAGACCTTAATATCCAGCTTGCCATCGGTTTGTTGTTTGAGTTTTTCACCCATGTGCTGAACCGCCACCACGTTCGGGTAGCCTTCGGGATGCACATCGGCGGCTTTAATGGTCTGGGCAGAAACGGTGCAGGCGAAAGCAGACAGACACAGCGCGGCCAGTAACGGCTTGAGGGTCGTTTTCATTGAGTCAACTCCAGGGTAGTGAGATAAGCGTTAAAACGATGTTTTAGTTTTTGACGCTTAAAAATTAGACTACGGCTGGAAAAGGGAGGGTGAAGCGCCTCACAAAAAGCGCGAAATTTTGAAACGATGGTTTAGAAAGGTTTTCTCCCTCTCCCCGTGGGAGAGGGTCGGGGTGAGGGCATCAGGCCGCACCTACCCCTTACGAATCAAATACCGGTACGGCAAGGTCTCGGTTTGCTGCGCCACCAGTTCATGTTCCATAAAGGTACAAAAGCCGGGGATATCGCGGGTGGTAGCCGGGTCATCGGCGACGATTAGCAGCGTTTCGCCGCTCTGCATGTTACGGACGGTTTTACGCACCATCATTACCGGCTCCGGGCAACGGAGGCCCTGAGCATCAAGCGTGTGGTCTGGGCTGGAAAACAGGTCGGTCATTTTCTTCTCGTTCAGGTAAAAACGGCTGTAGTTTACGCCCCGCTATCGCCAATGCAAACCAGGTTAACGATTGCGTGAAAATTAGCCATTGCAAAGTGTCGTCAAAGCAGTATCATGCGGCGGCTTTATTGGGTTCCCTCACCCCAAATATTAATCAAAAAGGTACAATATGAACTCCTTTACACAATCGCAGCGCGTCAAGGCGTTGTTCTGGCTTTCGCTATTTCATCTGCTGGTGATCATCTCCAGTAACTATCTGGTACAGCTCCCCATCTCCATTTTTGGTTTCCATACCACCTGGGGCGCGTTCAGTTTCCCGTTTATTTTCCTTGCGACGGATTTAACCGTGCGTATTTTTGGCGCACCGCTGGCGCGGCGGATTATTTTTGCGGTGATGATCCCGGCACTGTTTGTCTCCTACGCCATCTCCTCGCTGTTTTACATGGGCAGCTGGCAGGGCTTCGAAGCGCTGACGCACTTCAACCTGTTCGTCGCGCGTATTGCCACCGCCAGCTTTATGGCTTATGCCCTGGGGCAGATCCTCGATGTCCACGTGTTTAACCGCCTGCGTCAAAACCATCGCTGGTGGATGGCACCAACGGCCTCCACGCTGTTCGGTAACGTGAGCGATACGCTGGCCTTCTTCTTCATCGCCTTCTGGCGCAGCCCGGACGCCTTCATGGCAGAACACTGGATGGAAATCGCTCTGGTGGACTACGCCTTTAAGGTGCTTATCAGCCTGGTTTTCTTCCTGCCGATGTACGGCGTGCTGTTGAATATGCTGCTGAAAAGGCTGGCAGATAAATCTGAAATCTCCGCATTGCAGGCAGGTTAAGGGTTCGCTTTATCAGTTGTGATAAGATGAACGAATGAGCCGTTATGGCCGTTTATCGAAAGGAAGAAGTCAATGCGCAATCTGGTTAAATATGTCGGGATTGGCCTGCTGGTTGTTGGCCTTGCAGCCTGTGATAACAGCGACACCAAAACGCCTGCTCAGGGCGCGTCAGCAGAAAGCAACGCCACCGGTCAGCCGGTGAGCCTGATGGATGGCAAACTCAGTTTCTCTCTGCCTGCGGACATGACCGACCAGAGCGGTAAGCTGGGTACTCAGGCGAACAATATGCACGTCTATTCCGATGCCACCGGCCAAAAAGCGGTGATTGTGATCGTCGGTGACGATACCAGCGAAGATCTTGGCGTGCTGGCTAAACGCCTGGAAGATCAGCAGCGCAGCCGCGACCCGCAGCTTCAGGTGGTCACCAACAAGTCTGTTGAACTGAAAGGCCACACGCTGCAACAGCTGGACAGCATCATCTCTGCCAAAGGCCAGACCGCCTACTCCTCCGTGGTGCTCGGCAAGGTGGACAATAAACTGCTGACCATGCAGATCACCCTGCCGGCAGACAATCAGCAGAAAGCACAGACCGCCGCTGAAAACATCATTAACACCCTCGTGATCCAGTAATCGTTCACCAGGATGCCGTGGCCTCCGTCGCTTGCGCCGGGGGCCATTTTTTTGCCACGACTTTCAGACTAACACGCCAGACGAAGCCCATCCGGCGCACTACAATTAACACGCCCCCCGGAAAAAGGAATTCTTATGACTGCCAGCCCGCCCGACAAAGCCGGACTTCATATTTTATTAAAACTTGCCTGCCTGGTGGTTATCCTTGCGGGTATCCACGCGGCGGCGGATATCATTGTTCAGCTTCTGCTGGCGCTGTTTTTCGCCATTGTGCTCAACCCGCTGGTGACATGGTTTTTACGCCGGGGCATCAGCCGCCCGGTCGCGATTACCATTGTGGTGATGGTGATGCTGGTTGTCCTGACGGCGCTGTTCGGCGTGCTCGCCGCCTCGCTGAGCGAATTTTCCACCATGCTGCCGCAGTACAATAAAGAGCTGACGCGCAAGCTGGTCGATCTTCAGCGCATGTTGCCGTTCGTGAATCTGCATATCTCACCGGAACGGATGCTGCGTCGGATGGATTCCGAGAAGGTGATGACCTACGCCACCACGTTGATGACCGGGCTTTCCGGGGCAATGGCCAGCATTCTGCTGCTGGTGATGACGGTGGTGTTTATGCTGTTCGAAGTGCGCCACGTGCCGTATAAACTGCGTTTTGCCCTGAACAATCCTCAGATCCACATTGCCGGCTTGCACCGTGCGCTGAAGGGCGTATCCAAATATCTGGCGCTGAAAACGCTGTTAAGCCTGTGGACCGGCGTGATCGTCTGGCTGGGGCTGGTACTGCTGGACGTGCAGTTCGCGCTGATGTGGGGCGTGCTGGCCTTTTTACTAAACTACGTACCCAATATCGGCGCGGTGCTTTCCGCCGTTCCGCCGATGATCCAGGCGTTCCTGTTTAACGGTTTTTATGAGTGCATGCTGGTAGGGGCGCTGTTCCTTGTCGTGCATATGGTGCTGGGTAACATTCTCGAGCCGCGCATGATGGGCCATCGTCTGGGCATGTCGACGATGGTGGTGTTTTTATCGTTACTGATCTGGGGATGGCTGCTGGGTCCGGTGGGCATGCTGCTCTCCGTGCCGCTCACCAGCGTCTGTAAAATCTGGATGGAAACCACGAAAGGAGGCAGTAAACTCGCCATTCTTCTGGGTCCGGGTCGGCCAAAAAGCCGTTTGCCGGGATAACCGGGTGGAAAGGGTCAAAAGTGACGTTTATTCGCCAGCGCGACGACAACATTGTACGATGTGCGCAGCAAATCGCGCTGGCGAAGAAAAAGTCACAGAAACAGGTTTATCGCGGACGCGCGTAGATGAAATTTACACTTACCCTTATCGACTGGCAGGCAAGAGCGCCAGGACTCAGCGATGCCGACGAATGGCAGGCATGGTCACGCCGGTCTGACGCCATCGATCCCGCTGCACCGCTGGCGAAACTGACCGATCTGCCGATGATGACCGCCCGCCGCCTGAATTCAGGCAGCAGGCTGGCCGTCGATCTTGGCCTGATGATGCTGCGCAAACACCGCATCGATGCCGTCGTCTACAGTAGCCGTCATGGGGAGCTGGAGCGCAATTTCCGTATTCTCCAGGCCCTGGCGGCAGAACAGCCCGTTTCCCCCACCGATTTTGCCATGTCGGTACACAACTCGGCGGTCGGCAATCTTACTATCGCCGCGCGTCAGCCTGTTGTCTCTTCGTCGGTTTCCGCCGGTATGGATACCTTCCAGCAGAGCTTGTGCGACGTGCTGAGCCTGCTGCATGCGGGCTACTCCCGCGTGTTGCTGGTGGATTTCGACGGTCTGCTGCCTGATTTTTATCACGCCGGGCTGCCGCCGCAGATGCCCGTCTGGCCCTACGCGCTGGCGCTGGTGATTGAGGCGGGAAATACGCTCAGTTGCGAAACGCACGTCAACCGCACGCCTGAAGAGCCCGCGCTGCCGCAAAGCCTCCAGTTCCTGCGCCATTACCTGCGGGACGAGCGCCAGTTTACCCTGCCGGGCGAGCGCCTGCTGTGGCAATGGACGCGCCAATGAGAGGGTTACGTTCCCGCCTCGATCGGATATGGCGGATGCTGATGACCGGATTGTGCTTCGTCCTGTTCGGCCTCGGCGGGCTGACGCTGTCGCTGGTGTGGTTTAACCTGCTGCTGATTTTCCAGCGCGACCGCACTCAACGTCGCCGCCTGGCACGCCGCACTATTTCTGCCAGTTTTCGCCTGTTCCTCGCGGTGGTACGCGGTGCAGGGGTACTGGATTACCGTTTCAACAACCTGGACGTTCTGCGCGCCGAGCGGGGCTGTCTGGTGATTGCGAATCATCCCTCGCTGCTGGACTACGTTCTGCTGGCGTCGGTGATGAACGAAACCGACTGTCTGGTGAAAAGCGCGTTGCTGCGTAACCCGTTCGTCAGCGGCGTGATCCGCGCGGCTGACTATCTGATTAACAGCGAAGCCGACACGCTGCTTGCCGCAAGCCAGCTGCGTCTGGCCCAGGGCGACACCCTGCTTATCTTCCCCGAAGGCACCCGCACCCGGGTGGGGGAAGCCATGACCCTGCAACGTGGGGCGGCGAATATCGCCGTTCGCTGCAACAGCGCCGTGCGCGTGGTGGTGATCCACTGTAGTGAACGGATGCTGGATAAACAGAGCAGCTGGTATAACGTGCCCCCCAACAAACCTGTTTTCACCGTGGATGTTCGCGAACGCATCAACATTCATGATTTTTATGATGCGAGTCAGCACGAACCCGCGCTGGCAGCAAGGCAGTTAAACCGGCATATGCAGCATCAGTTAACAACCGGTCTTCAATCTTTGTCAGGAACGAAAGATGCAAGCGCTCTATCTTGAAATTAAGAATCTCATTATCTCTACGCTGAATCTGGAAGAACTTACCCCAGAGGATATTGATACAGACGCCGCGCTCTTTGGCGACGGCCTCGGTCTGGACTCAATCGACGCCCTTGAGCTGGGGCTGGCGGTAAAAAATCAGTACGGCGTAGTGCTTTCTGCCGAAAGTGACGAGATGCGTCAGCACTTCTATTCCGTTGCCACGCTCGCGGCTTTTATCCATCAACAACGCGCCTGAGAATGACCGCTATGACAGAACAACAAACGATTTATCAGGAAGTCTCTGCGCTTCTTATTACGCTGTTTGAAATCGCCCCGGAGGATATTACCCCTGAGGCACGTCTTTACGAGGATCTGGACCTCGACAGCATTGATGCCGTCGATATGGTGGTGCACCTGCAAAAGAAAACGGGCCATAAAATCAAGCCCGAAACCTTCAAAGCGGTGCGCACGGTGCAGGACGTCGTGGACGTTGTGGAACAGCTTCAGCGCGACGCGTAACGTGCGTTCGATTCCAGTTCTTCCCGCCCTGACGGGGCTGATGCTGCTGGCATGGCCGTTTTTGATCGGCTTCGGGCTGGCGAATAATAGCCTGCACGGGATACTGCCCGTGATGGCGCTGGTGCTGCTGTTGCGCGTCTGCCAGGCCCGTCGGCAGGGCGGCCCCCTGCGTTATCTGTTCGTGAGCGTGGCGCTGGCTGGCATAGCGCTTTGCGCGGCGAGCTACGTCCTGCACGCGCACCAGTGGGTGCTGTTATATCCAGTGGTGGTGAATCTGGTGATGCTGGTGGTGTTTGGCGGTTCGCTGTGGACGGCAATGCCTGTCGTCGAACGGCTGGCGCGCCTGCGTGAACCGGCTCTCTCCCCCGTCGGGGTACGTTACACGCGCCGGGTTACCCAGGTCTGGTGCGGCTTTTTTATTATCAACGGGGCGATCGCGCTGTTTACCGTATTACACGCCGATATCCGTCTGTGGACGCTGTGGAACGGGATGATTGCCTATCTCCTGATGGGCACGCTGATGGCTGGCGAGTGGCTGGTGCGACAACGGGTGATGAAAAACGATGCTTAACCCTCTTCCGCTTAGCCAGTGGCTCAGTGCGCCCCGCCCTGACGACACCCCTGTCGCCTGGCAGGACGACCATCTCTGGACGCTTGGCGATCTGCGCCACGACGTCACTCAGCTGGTCGACACGCTGCGTCGTGAAGATAGCGAGCGCTGGGCGTTGTGCATCGAAAACGGTTATCTGTTTATTGTCGCGCTGCTGGCGACGCTGCATGCGGGTAAAACGCCGGTCCTCCCCGGGCACAGCCGGGCGGCGCAGCTTAACGAACAGCGGGCGCTGTTCAGCGGCGTCCTGAGCGACACCACGCTCGATTTTCAGGGGCGACAGCTGCGGGTGGCTTCCGCGCAGCGGGCAGGCCATCCCTTTTCACCGCTGCCTGCCATCGGTGAGATGCGCACGATCGAGCTTTACACCTCCGGCTCGACCGGCACGCCGCAGCGGGTAAGTAAGCCGGTGGTCAGCCTTGATCGTGAGGCTCGTCTGCTGGCGGCGCATTTTGGCGAGCGTCTGGCGGGCTGTCACGTCGTGGCTTCCGTGGTGCTGCACCACCTGTATGGCCTGACGTTTCGTGTCGTCTTACCCATGGCGCTCGGCCTGCCGCTGCATGCCAGCCTGCTCAACTATGCCGAGCAACTCTCTGCCCTTCCCGACGATAAACGCTACCTTTTCATCAGCAGTCCGGCGTTTCTCAAGCGGCTGGACGCGTCGCTGACGCCGCCCCCCGTTAACCTGCTCGTCTCCGCCGGCGGCGCGCTGCCCTGGCAGGAGGTCGCCGCGGTTCAGGCCTGGCTCAACGTCTGGCCGGATGAAATATACGGCAGCACGGAAACGGGCGTAATGGCCTGGCGCTACCGTCAGGAGGAAAGCACGCGCTGGCAGCCTTTTCCCGGCGTGACGTTTCACGGCGATCGCGTGATATCGCCGCTGATCCCCGAGGCGGAGGGGGTCCTGCTGGATGATATCCTGCACTTCACGGCTGACGGGCAGTTCAGCCTCGTCGGGCGTCATGGTCGGGTGGTCAAAATTGAGGATAAACGCATTTCGCTCGATGACATTGAGCGCCGCCTGCTGGCGCTGGACGGCATCCGCGAGGCCGCCGCGCTGACGGTGACGCGCGGCGGGCGTCAGGGCATTGGCGTATTGCTGGTGCTGAATGAAGCGGTGCGTCAGCAACACGAACAGAGCAAAACAGCGCAGGAGCTCGCCTGGCGACGCGCCCTTCGCTCCTGGCTTGAACCGGTTGCCGTACCGCGCTACTGGCGGATCGTTGATGAAATCCCGGTCAACAGCATGAACAAGCGCGTGACTGCGCAGCTACAGGAGTTGTTTCATGAAGATCCCTGAAATCGGGCGCCTCCAGCCCGATCCACAGCATCTGGAGATAACCTTTTATCTTGATCCTGACCTGCTCTGGTTTAAGGGACATTTCGCCGTACAGCCGCTGCTGCCGGGCGTGGCGCAGCTCGACTGGGTGATGCATTACGCCGCCGCGCTGGCGTCGGGCTACCGTTTTCACAGTATTCAGAACGTGAAGTTCGCCGCCCCGCTGTTGCCGGAGAACACGGTCACGCTGCTCCTTGCCTGGCAGCCTGAACGCCAGTTGCTGACCTTTAGCTACCAGCGCCATGCGGGTAACGAGCGCCACACCGCCAGCAGCGGGAAGATTCGCTTATGTCAGTAACCTTCCGTCCCTGCGTGCTGATCCCCTGCTACAACCACGGGGCGATGATGGCTTCGGTGCTGGCGCGCCTGGCGCCTTTCGATCTGCCCTGTCTGGTGGTGGACGACGGCAGCGATGAGACCACGCGCCGCACGCTTGAAGCGCTGGCGGCGGATCGTCCGCAGGTCACGCTACTGCGGCTGGCCGAAAACAGCGGCAAAGGCGCGGCGGTGATGCAGGGGCTGAAAGCCTGCGCCGATCGCGGCTTCACCCACGCCGTTCAGGTGGACGCTGACGGCCAGCACGCTATCGAGGACATCCCCAAACTGCTGGCGCTGGCCGGACGTCATCCCGATGCGCTCATTTCCGGGCAGCCCGTTTACGATGACTCGATCCCCCGTTCGCGCCTGTACGGGCGCTGGATAACGCACGTCTGGGTCTGGATTGAAACCCTCTCCCTGCAATTGAAAGACAGCATGTGCGGGTTTCGCGTTTACCCGATAGCCCCGGTTCTGCGCCTTGCAGCAACCACGCCGCTCGGCAGGCGGATGGATTTTGATACCGAAGTGATGGTGCGCCTCTACTGGCAGGGCAACACCAGCTATTTTCTGCCCACCCGCGTAACCTATCCGCCGGACGGGGTATCCCATTTCGATGCCCTGAAAGACAACGTGCGCATCTCGTTGATGCATACCCGTCTGTTTCTCGGCATGCTGCCGCGCATTCCTTCCCTGCTGATGCGTCGCCGCTCACAGCACTGGGCGCAGCAGCAGGAGGTAAAAGGATTATGGGGCATGCGCCTGATGCTGCGCGTCTGGCAGTTGCTGGGGCGTAAGGCGTTTACCGCCCTGCTGTGGCCGGTTACCGCCGTCTACTGGCTGACCGCCCGCTCTGCGCGTCAGGCGTCGCAGCAGTGGCTGGCGCGGGTTAAAACGGTGATGGCACAGCGGCAAATGCCGCCCCTCGCGCGGCTTAACAGTTTTTCCCACTTCCTGCGCTTCGGTCATGCCATGCTGAATAAAGTGGCCAGCTGGCGCGGCGAAATGAAACTCCATCGCGATCTGGTCTTTGCGCCAGGCGCGCAGGAGGCGCTGGGGCTCGACGATCCTCAGGGCAAACTGCTGCTCGCGTCGCATCTTGGCGATGTGGAAGCCTGCCGGGCGCTGGCCCAGCGCGAAGGGGCGAAAACCATCAACGCGCTGGTCTTCAGCGACAACGCCAGACGCTTTAAGCAGGTGATGGAGGAGATGGCACCGCAGGCGGGCATTCACCTGATGCCGGTCACCGACATTGGCCCGGAGACTGCGATCCTCATTAAAGAGAAGCTGGATCGCGGCGAATGGGTGGCGATCGTGGGCGATCGCATCGCCGTCACCCCGCAGCGCGGCGGTAGCTGGCGGGTGATATGGAGCAAATTTATGGGCCAGCCCGCACCGTTCCCGCAGGGGCCGTTTATCCTGGCGTCCATTTTGCGCTGCCCGGTGGTGCTGATTTTTGCCCTCTGTCAGCAGGGAAAGCTGACCCTGCACTGCGAGCCGTTTGCCGACCCGCTGCTGCTGCCGCGCGGCGAACGCCAGCAGGCGCTACAGCAGACCGTCGACCGCTATGCGCAGCGGCTGGAGCATTACGCGCTCTTGTCGCCGCTCGACTGGTTTAATTTTTTCGATTTCTGGCAGCTGCCAGAGGTCAACGAGAAGGAGTAAAGGGTGCTGACCGATCCCCGCTTTACGGCTGAAGTTGAAATCACCGTTCCGTTCCACGACGTCGATATGATGGGCGTGGTGTGGCACGGCAACTACTTCCGCTACTTTGAGATTGCCCGCGAAGCGCTGCTCAACCAGTTTGATTACGGCTATCGCCAGATGAAAGCGTCCGGCTACGTCTGGCCGGTGGTGGATACCCGGGTGAAATACCGCGACGCGGTGACCTTCGAGCAGCGCATTCGCGTCCGCGCCCACATTGAAGAGGTTGAAAACCGTCTGCGCATCGCCTATCAAATCTTCGACGCGCAAACCGGGAAACGCACCACCACCGGCTACACCATTCAGGTGGCGGTGGAAGAAGCAAGCCGGGAGATGTGCTTTGTCAGCCCGGCCATTCTGTTCGAACGCATGGGGATCGCGCCATGAAATGGATAACGCTACTCGCGCTGCTGGTAAGCCCGCTGGTGAACGCGGTCACGCTGGATGAATTGCAACAGCGGTTTGCGGAGCAACCGGTGGTGCGCGCACACTTCGAACAGACCCGCACGATCAAGGATATGCCTCAGCCCCTGCGCTCGGAGGGGGAGATGCTAATCGCCCGTGACAATGGCCTGCTGTGGGATCAAAAAGCGCCGTTCCCGATGACGCTGCTGCTGGATGACAAACGGATGGTGCAGATCGTCAACGGTCAGTCGCCGCAGACCATTACCGCCGACACTAACCCGCAGATGTTCCAGTTCAACCATCTGCTGCGGGCGCTGTTCCAGGCCGACCGCAAGGTGCTGGAAGAGAACTTCCGCGTCGATTTCAAAGACCTGGGCGAAGGCCGCTGGTCGCTGGTGCTGACGCCCGTCACCACGCCGCTGGACAAGATTTTCTCCACCCTTGATTTGAAGGGCGCGATCTATCTGGAATCCATTCGCCTGAACGATAAGCAGGGCGACACGACGGATATCGCCCTCTCCCGCCACCAACTGACGCCCGCCCGCCTGACCGATGCAGAACGCCAGCGCTTTGCCGCACCGTAACGCCCTGCGCCCGGCGCTGCTGTGGGCCGCGGTATGCCTGATCCTGTTGGGCGTGCTGCTGTCGCTGCTGCCCGGCGCGCGGCTGAACAGCAGCGTGCTCGCCATGCTGCCGAAACAGACGCTCGCCGCGATCCCTCCCGCTCTCAACGACGGATTTATGCAGCGCCTCGACCGCCAGCTCATCTGGCTGGTCAGCCCCGGCAAACAGCCGGACCCGCGCGTGGCGCAGCAGTGGTTAAGCCTGCTGCAACGCAGCCAGGCGCTGAGTGTCGTAAAAGGTCCGCTGGATGCCGCCGGGCAACAGGCCTGGGGAGATTTCTTCTGGCAACACCGCAATGGCCTGGTCGATCCGGCCACCCGCGCCCGCCTGCAAAACGGCGGTCAAGCACAGGCCCAGTGGATCCTGTCCCAGCTCTACTCCGCCTTTTCCGGCGTGAGCGGCAAGGAGCTGCAAAACGATCCGCTGATGCTGATGCGCGGCGCGCAGCTCGCGCTGGCGAAAAACAGCCAGAAGATGCAGCTGATGGACGGCTGGCTGGTGACAAAAGACGCGGCCGGGAACTACTGGTATCTGCTGCACGGCGAGCTGGCGGGCTCGTCGTTTGATATGCAGCAAACCCACCAGCTGGTGACCACCCTTAACGCGTTGCAGCAGACGCTGAAAAGCCAGTATCCACAGGCGCAGCTGCTCTCGCGCGGGACGGTGTTCTACAGCGATTACGCCAGCCAACAGGCTAAAAACGATATTTCCACGCTTGGCGTCGCCACGGTGCTCGGGGTGATCCTGCTGATTGTGTCGGTGTTTCGCTCCGTGCGTCCGCTGCTGCTGAGCCTGCTCTCCATTGCCATCGGCGCGCTGGCGGGGACGGTCGTGACGCTGCTGCTGTTCGGTGAACTGCACCTGATGACGCTGGTGATGAGCATGAGCATCATCGGCATCTCGGCGGACTATACGATTTACTACCTCACGGAGCGGATGGTGCACGGCGCGGAACACTCGCCCTGGCAAAGCCTGGCGAAAGTACGTAACGCGCTGCTGCTGGCGCTGCTGACCACCGTCGTGGCGTATCTCTTCATGATGCTGGCCCCCTTCCCCGGCATTCGTCAGATGGCGGTGTTCGCCGCCGCAGGGCTGAGCGCCTCGTGCCTGACGGTAATGTTCTGGCATCCGTGGTTATGTCGGGGCATGCCGGTCCGCCCGGTCCCCCTGAGAGGGATGATGCAGCGCTGGCTGAACGCCTGGCGCGACGGTAAAGCCCTCTCTGTCGGTCTGCCGGTAGCGCTGGCGCTGCTCTCCGCCATCGGGATCGCCAGCATGCGGGTGGATGACGATATCGCCCGGCTTCAGGCGCTGCCGCAGGACATTCTGGCGCAGGAAAAAACCATCACCGCCCTGACCGGGCAAAATGTCGATCAGAAGTGGTTCGTGGTATACGGCGCGTCGGCTCAGGAAACGCTGGAGCGGCTGGAGGCGTTTACCCCGGCGCTGGCGCAGGCGCAAAAAACCGGTGAATTAACCCGCTGGCGCACCCTGCCGCTGAACTCGCTGGCGCGGCAGAACAGCGATCTGCATCTTCTGCGTAACGCCGCGCCGACGGTGATGAAAATGCTGCAAAGCACGGGGCTGAAGACCAGTGAACCGAACCTGAACGCCATGCCTGTCAGCGTGGAGGCGTGGCTCGCCAGCCCGGCCAGCGAGGGCTGGCGTTTGCTGTGGCTGACGCTGCCGGACGGCAAAAGCGGTGTGCTGGTCCCGGTCGATGGCGTCAGGAACAGCGCCGCGCTCGGCGAGCTGGCCGCCCGCCATCCCGGGGTCGTCTGGGTTGACCGTAAGGCCAGCTTCGACAACCTGTTTGCGCTTTACCGCTCGCTGCTGACGGGGCTGCTGGGCGTGGCGCTGGCGGTGATTGCCTGCGGCGCGATGCTACGCCTCGGCTGGCGAAAAGGGCTGGTGGCGCTGGTACCGTCCGTGCTGTCGCTGGGCGGCGGGCTGGCGGCGCTGGCCGTGACGGGCCATCCGGTGAACCTGTTTTCCCTGCTGGCGCTGGTGCTGGTCCTCGGCATTGGCATTAACTACACGCTGTTTTTCAGCAACCCGCGCGGCACGCCGCTGACCTCCATGCTGGCGATTACCCTCGCCATGATGACTACCCTGCTGACGCTGGGGATGCTGGTGTTCAGCACCACTCAGGCCATCAGCAGCTTTGGCATTGTGCTGGTGAGCGGTATCTTCACCGCGTTCCTGCTCGCCCCGCTGGCGATGCCGTCTAACAAAGAGAACTTACCATGACCCGTTTCATTCGCCTGGCGGCAGTGATGCTGGCCCTGCTGCTGGCGGGGTGTAGCCATACGACGAACCGCGATGATGCACGCCCTCAGGCCTGGCTCCAGCCCGGCACCCGCGTCACGCTGCCCCCGCCGGGCATCACGCCTGCCATCCGCGCGCAGCAGTTGCTTACCGGCAGTTTTAAAGGCCAGACCCAGTCGCTGCTGGTGATGCTGAACGCCGATGGAAATAAAGTGGCGCTTGCCGGCCTCTCCTCCGTCGGGATCCGCCTGTTCCTCGCCACCTACGACAACACCGGGATCCACACCGAGCAGTCGGTTGTGATGCCGCAACTGCCGCCCGCCAGCCAGGTGCTGGCCGACGTGATGCTGAGCCACTGGCCGCTCAGCGCCTGGCAGCCGCAGTTGCCGAAAGGCTGGACGCTGAACGATACTGACACCAGACGCGAACTGCGCAACCCCGAGGGCAAACTGGTCACGGAAATTGTCTACCTGAACCGTAACGGCAGGCGCGAACCGATTAGCATTGTGCAGCACGCTTTTCACTACCACATCACCATTCAATATCTGGGTGACTGAGATGATTTACCTTTCTGCCGTTGGCATGGTCAACGCGCTCGGCAACTCGGCTGATGAAATAGCGGCGAACCTGATCGCTGGTGTGGCCCCCGGGATGCGCCAGCGTGCGGGCTGGCTACAGGGCTTACCCGAGGCCGTGCTGGGGGGCGTGGAGGGTGAACTTCCCCCTGTCCCCGAGTCTTTTTCCGCCCATCGCAGCCGCAACAACCAGCTGCTGCTGGCGGCGCTGGCGCAAATCCGGCCCGCCGTCGATGCGGCCATTGCGCGCGTAGGGCGCGACCGCGTGGCGGTTGTGCTGGGCACCAGCACCTCCGGGCTGGACGAGGGTGATGAGTACGTGCGCCGCGCGCAAAACGGCGAGAGCAGCCCGCAGTGGCAATATCCGCAGCAGGAGCTGGGCGATCCGTCGCGCTTTCTCGCCCGCTGGCTTGCGCTGGACGGCCCGGCGTATACCATCTCAACCGCCTGCTCCTCCAGCGCGCGGGCGATCGTCAGCGGTCGTCGCCTGATTGACGCCGGGCTGGTGGACGTCGCCATCGTCGGCGGGGCCGACAGCCTGAGCCGCATGCCGGTCAACGGCTTCAACAGCCTGGAGTCCTTCTCCCCAACCCTGTGCGAACCGTTTGGCCGCCACCGTCGGGGGATCACCATTGGCGAAGCGGCGGCACTGATGGTGCTGACCCGCGAGCCGGGCGAGGTTGCGCTCCTGGGCGCGGGGGAATCCAGCGATGCGTACCATATTTCCGCCCCGCATCCGCAGGGCGAAGGGGCGATCCGCGCCATCAACCAGGCGCTGAACGAGGCGGGCATGACGGCGGCGGACGTCGGTTATATCAACCTGCACGGCACCGCCACGCCGCTGAACGATCGCATTGAGGCGCAGGTGATCCATGATCTCTTTGGCGACCGCGTGCCGTGCAGCTCCACGAAACATCTTACCGGCCACACGCTGGGCGCAGCGGGGATCACCGAGGCCGCCCTGAGCTGGCTGATCCTGACCCGAGACCTGCCGCTGCCGCCGCAGGATTTTTCCCGCTACGCGCCAGACGACACCCTGCCCGCCTTCGGCCTGCTGCACCAGAGCGCACCGCTGAATAAACCGGCGATCCTGTCAAACTCCTTTGCGTTTGGCGGCAACAACGCCAGCCTTCTGCTGGGGAGGGTATGATGCGCTACTTACCTCCCGGGGATTATCTTCCTCACGACACGCCGATGCTGCTGCTTGAGAGCGTGGAAAACGTCACCGATGACCGCGCCGTTTGCAGCGTGACGGTGAACGATCGGGGCGTTCTGGCTCCGTTCCTGGACGCGGACGGCAACCTGCCTGGCTGGTTTGCGCTGGAGCTGATGGCCCAGACCGTGGGCGTCTGGTCTGAATGGCACCGGATGCAAAAAGGGCTGCCGCACTGTGCGCTGGGCATGGTGCTGGGCGCGCGCGAGCTGGTGTGCGACGCAGGGCATTTTGCCGCAGGCAGCACGCTGATCATCACCATCGAACGTCTGATGCAGGATGAACGCTTTGGCAGCTTCGAGTGCACCATTCATGCGGATAGTGTCTCCCTCGCCACGGGCCGCGTGAACACCTTCCAGCCGAGCGAGGAAGAATTAACCACACTTTTCAACCAGGGAACACCATCATGAGATCCGTACTGGTCACCGGCGCCAGCAAAGGCATTGGCCGCGCTATCGCCCTTCAGCTTGCGGCGGACGGTTTCACCGTCGGCGTGCATTACCATCGTGATGAAGCGGGCGCGCAGGAGACGCTGGAAGCGATTGTCCAGGCAGGCGGCGCGGGCCGTTTACTCACCTTCGACGTGGGCAACCGCGAGCAGTGCCGCACGGTGCTGGAACAGGAGATCGCTGACCACGGCGCGTGGTATGGCGTGGTCAGTAACGCCGGTATTACCCGCGACGGCGCGTTTCCGGCGCTCAGCGACGATGACTGGGACAGCGTGATCCACACCAATCTCGACAGTTTTTATAACGTCATTCATCCCTGCATTATGCCGATGATCGGCACCCGCAAGGGCGGGCGGATCATCACCCTGTCGTCGGTGTCAGGCATTATGGGCAACCGTGGGCAGGTGAACTACAGCGCGGCGAAAGCCGGGATCATCGGCGCCACCAAAGCGCTCGCCACCGAGCTGGCAAAACGCAAAATCACCGTCAACTGCATCGCGCCGGGGCTGATCGATACCGGCATGATCGAGATGGACGAAGCCGCGCTGCACGCGGCGATGTCGATGATCCCGATGCAGCGTATGGGCCAGGCCGAGGAGGTCGCCGGGCTGGCGAGTTACCTGATGTCGGATAAAGCAGGCTATGTGACGCGTCAGGTGATTTCGATTAACGGAGGCATGCTATGACCCGCCGGGTAGTGATTACGGGCATGGGCGGCGTCACCGCGTTCGGCGAGGACTGGCCGACCATCTCGCGCCGTCTGCGCGAGTATGAAAATGCGGTGCGTACCATGACGGAGTGGCAGGCGTATGACGGCCTGCAAACCCTGCTCGCCGCGCCGATTGAAGATTTCACTCTCCCCGCTCACTATACCCGTAAGCGCATTCGCGCCATGGGCCGGGTGTCGCTGCTCTCTACCCGCGCCACCGAGCTGGCGCTGGAGCAGGCGGGACTGATCGACGACGCGGTGCTGACCAACGGTCAGACCGGCATCGCCTACGGCTCGTCGACCGGCAGCACCGGGCCGGTCAGCGAGTTTGCCTCTATGCTCACCGAAAAGCACACCCACAACATCACCGGCACCACCTACGTGCAGATGATGCCGCACACCACGGCGGTGAATACCGGGCTGTTCTTTGGCCTGCGCGGACGGGTGATCCCCACCTCGAGCGCCTGTACCTCTGGCAGCCAGGCGATTGGCTACGCCTGGGAAGCGATTCGTCACGGCTACCAGACGGTGATGGTGGCAGGCGGCGCGGAAGAGCTGTGCCCGTCGGAAGCGGCGGTTTTCGATACCCTGTTTGCCACAAGCCAGCGTAACGACGCGCCAAAAACCACGCCGTCGCCGTTTGACGTTCAGCGCGATGGCCTGGTGATTGGCGAAGGGGCGGGCACGCTGGTGCTGGAAGAGCTGGATCACGCCAGAGCGCGCGGGGCGACAATCTATGGCGAGATCGTGGGCTTTGCCACCAACTGCGATGCGGCGCACATCACCCAGCCCCAGCGTGAAACCATGCAGGTGTGTATGGCGCAGTCGCTGGCGATGGCGGGCCTTGGCCCTCAGGAGATTGGCTACATTTCTGCCCACGGCACGGCAACCGATCGCGGGGATATCGCCGAAAGTCAGGCGACCGCCGCCATTTTCGGCGACAGCGTGCCCATCTCTTCCTTAAAGAGTTATTTCGGCCATACCCTGGGTGCCTGCGGCGCGCTGGAAGCCTTGCTGAGGCTGCACATGATGCGGGAGGGCTGGTTCACGCCAACGCTCAATTTAAGACAACCGGATGAGCAATGCGGCGCTTTAGATTATATTATGGGGGAAACCCGCCCGATTGATTGCGAATTTATTCAGAGCAATAACTTTGCCTTTGGCGGCATCAATACCTCGATAATCATTAAACGCTGGGCGTAACTATGTACCAGTTTGTACTGGGAAAGATCTCCACCCTTAGCGCGGACCCGCTGGCGTCAACGCTCGCAGACATGGCACCTCAGGGTGCACGACACGCTTCCTGGTTTGCAGGCCGGACGCTGCTCGCCAGAACCTTATCCCCCTCACCGCTTCCCGAGATAATTTACGGCGAGCAGGGAAAACCGGCCTTCGCTAACGGCCATCCTCTGTGGTTTAACCTGAGCCACAGCGGGGACGACATTGCCCTGCTGATGAGCGATGAAGGTGAAGTGGGCTGCGATATCGAAGTGATCCGCCCGCGGGAGAACTGGCAGGCGCTGGCGAATGCCGTTTTCAGCCTCACCGAACATGACGAGCTGGAACGTGAAGCGCCGGAAGAGCAGCTTTCCGCATTCTGGCGCATCTGGACGCGCAAAGAGGCGATCGTCAAACAGCGTGGCGGCAGCGCGTGGCAGATTGTCAGTATTGACAGCACCGCCCAGTCGCTCCCTGTCAGCCAGCTACGCTTCGGCTCGCTGAGCCTGGCGGTCTGTACCCCTACGCCTTTCACCTTAACGGCGGAAGCGGTTACTTACTCCGGTATTTCTGCGGCATAAAAAACGGCCATGCCGGTTAAACCAACATGGCCGATGTCTCGTTCACGTGTTCCCGATCTTATTTTAAATTTTCCGGAAAGTTTTTTGGCAACTCGCTGGCCGCGCACGCAATAACGCTATCGTCATTCGCACCGCAGTCGCGCACGAAGGTGATGGTGGCAAATTCATCAATCACTTCGGTTGGATACGCTGGCCCGGCATCACGGTAGCTATTCATCAGCGGAATGTGATCGTTCTGGAAGCAGACGGTTTTTTCCGGATTATTCATGACCCAGCGCGGGAAGAAGATGGTGCCGTGGAACAGGCGGTCACCCAGGTTCACGATCAGGCTCACGTCGGTACCGGTTGGCTCCGTCCAGGAAATTTTATAGATGCTCTCCCCAACACGGACAATGTAGGCCTGCTGATCTTTCACCCAACGGTTGCCCACCAGACCGCTGTGAATACGGTAGTCCAGGGTGTTTTCGTTTTTAACGTAAATTTCGTAGTTCCAGCCATTATCGTAGGTATATACCAGATGTTTGCCGACGAAGCCGCTTAAATCATGTTTATCGAAGGTGCTCATACGATGTCTCCTTTGTTTTGATGAGACGATCGTACCCCTTCAAAAAATGAATGAATAACGCTATGTTTGAATCAAATTCATCCAAAATTTAGATTAATTATGCACAAGACGACGCTCGAACAGTGGGCCTTGCTGGAGAGAGTCATCGAGGCTGGCAGCTTCGCTAAGGCGGCGGAAGAGACCCACCGCAGCCAGTCCTCGGTCAGCTATAACCTGTCGCTGTTGCAGGAGCGGCTGGGCGTGGCGCTCCTGATGACAGAGGGACGGCGTGCCGTGCTGACACCGGCGGGTGAGCTGTTGCTGAATCAGGTTAAACCGCTGCTGAAAGCCTTCGCCTATGTTGAAACGCGCGCTGCGACCCTGCGCAGCGGGATGCGAACCCGTATCGACCTGATGGTAGACAGTATTTTTCCGCGCAGCCGGCTGTTCGCGATTTTGCGCCAGTTTCAGCAGCTGTACCCGCAAACGCAGGTGCGGCTTACCGAGGTGCTGGAAAACAGCCGCGCGGATGCGCTCAATGATGAAGCCGACGTGATGGTCTTAACCCGCCGCCAGGACATTACCGGCCTGGGCGAATGGCTGATGAATATCGATTTTGTTGCCGTCGCGCATCACGCTCACCCGCTGTTTGCGCTGGATACACCGCTTAACGACGAGATGCTACGACCGTGGCCGCGCATTCAGATCGCAGACAGCCAGCCCACCGCTCACCCCACCGGGGAGTCGTGGACCTTCTCCACCATCGATGCCGCGATCGAAGCGGTGATGTATCAGGTTGGATACGGCTGGTTACCGGAAGAACGCATTCAGACCCCGCTCCAGCAGGGCATCCTTAAAACGCTGCCGCTCAGCCACGGCGTACGTCGCGCCACGCCGCTGCACCTCATCGTCAAACGCTCCCTCAGCCCGCTGGACGAGCAGGTTGAGACGCTGTTGCGCCTTTTTAAACAGGAGCCGTCATCGTCAACTGCTACGCTTTAAGTTTTGAACCATAAGATGACAAGGAGCGAATGATGAAAATTGATTTAACGGGGAAAGTGGCGCTGGTGACCGCGTCCACCGGCGGTATTGGGTTTGCCATCGCCCGCGGGCTGGCGGAGAGCGGTGCGGAAGTGATCGTGAACGGGCGCAGCGTCGACTCGGTGAACAAAGGCATTCAGGCGCTACAGCAGGTGGTGCCGGGCGTACAGGTCCGTGCCGCCATCGCCGATCTGAGCTCGCAGGAGGGCGTTGACGAACTGCTCAGGGTCGCCACGCACGTCGATATTCTGGTGAATAACGCCGGGATCTATGGCCAGCAGGATTTTTATTCCACCGACGACGAGACCTGGGAACGCTACTGGCAGACCAACGTGATGTCCGGCGTGCGCCTCTCTCGTGCCCTGCTGCCCGGCATGGTACAAAAGGGCTGGGGTCGGGTAGTGTTTATCTCGTCAGAATCGGCCTGCAATATTCCTGCGGATATGATCCACTATGGCGTGACAAAAACCGCCCAGCTCTCGCTGGCGCGCGGTCTGGCGAAGTTCGTGGCAGGCAGTGGCGTGACGGTGAACAGCGTGCTGCCGGGCCCGACAATGTCGGACGGTTTTGCCGCGATGATGAAAGACGAGATCGAAAGAACCGGTAAATCGCTGGAACAGCTGGCGAAAGAGTTCGTGATGGCGAATCGCCCCAGCTCGGTGATCCAGCGCGCCGCCACGGTGGAAGAAGTGGCAAATATGGTGGTATATGTCTGTTCCATGCAGGCCTCCGCGACTTCCGGCGCGGCGCTGCGCGTTGACGGCGGCGTGGTGGATGACATTGTTTGACCCGTCAGGCCACAGGTTCAGGAAAAAATGCGACCTGATATAAGGACTGTGAAGGTAAAGCAGGTAAACTAGTGAACAGAATGTGTATTTCAGCTAAGACGTATTTATGACCAATATGATTGCCGACGAAGCCGTGGCGAAGTCCAGCGTGCTCTCTGTCTTTGACTTTGATGGTACGTTGACGCACCACGACAGTTTTATCCCGTTCCTGCGCTTTGCCTTTGGCAAGCGCTACTTTGCTGGCCGACTGGTGCGCATGGCCCTGCCTACGCTGCACTGTGTGCGCCGCAAGCTGACGCGAGATGAGCTGAAAGAGGTGTTGATTAAAACCTTCCTGACGGGGGTGGATGAGCACTGGTTACGTCAGCAGGCGGAAGCCTTCTGTGAAAAATACTGGAACAAGCTGATGCGCCCGGAAGGTGTGCTGGCCGTCGCCAACGAGGTCAATTCCGGTGCGGAAGTGACGATTTGCTCTGCTTCCCCGGCGCTGGTATTGCAGCCGTGGGCCGATAAGCTCGGCATTAAGCTGATTGGCACGCAGCTGGAAGTGAAAGACGGCAAGCTGACCGGGCGGATCACCGGCCACAACTGCCGCTGTGCCCAGAAGGTGGCGAGGCTGGAGAAGGTGTATGGGGATTTGAACGCGTATCACCTGCGCGCCTGGGGCGACACGCGTGGCGACCACGAGTTGCTGGCGGCGGCGCAGGATCCGCACTGGCGGCATTTTCATCATCCGAGCAAGCGCCGAAATTCACCAATTAAGGGTTAGGTGTGGCCCGGTGCCCTCACCCCCGGCCCTCTCCCACAGGGAGAGGGAGAAAAGCGGTACATCAGGCTTCACGTTTTCCCGGGAACATCACGCTCGCAATAATCCCCAGCGCCAGTACCCCCAGCACCACAAACAGGCTTGCCGTGGCGCCGATGTTATAACCGTGATGCCAGAAATGGTCGGTCGCATTCAACCCCAGCTTGAACGCCACGAAGAACAGCAGTAACACCACCGCTTTCTCCAGATGCACCAGATACTGCTTCAGCGCTTCCAGCACGAAGTAGAGGGTACGCAGGCCGAGGATCGCGAACATCATGGCGCTGTAGATAATCAGCGGCTCACGGCTGACGGCAATGATTGCGGGTACGGAATCGAAGGCGAACATCACGTCGGACAGCTCCACCACCGCGACGCAGAGCAGCAGCGGCGTCGCGTAGCGCTTCGCCTTCTTCACGCGGCCTACCATCACATCCTTGTTTTCAGGCTTCTCCAGTTCGGCATCCACCTCTTTCTGGGTCAGGATAAACGCATGGCTGCTGATTTTTGGCCACACCGGGTAGAAGCGTTTCACCAGGCGGTACGCCAGATGGTTGGAGTAATCTTCTACTTCATCGCTCTCTTCATTGCGTTTCAGCATCATCACCGCCGTCCAGCCGACGACCAGCGCAAAAATGACCTCAACATACGGTCCCAGGCTCAGCAGGCTGGTGCCAATGGCAACAAAAATACCACGGAACACAATCGCCCCGAGCACGCCCCAGTAGAGCACGCGGTGACGATATCTATCCGGCACGCCAAACCAGGCGAAGATCGCCATCATCACAAACAGGTTGTCGACGGAGAGCACCTCTTCCAGCGCATAGCCGGTCAGGAACAGACTGGCCATCTCCGCGCCGTGGTGCACGTATAAGAATCCGGCGAAGGCCATCGCCATCATGACCCAGAAGATGGACCACATGACCGCGCTTTTCAGCGAGATCGGTTTATCGTGACGGTGCATGAAGAGGTCGATAAACATCGCCCCAACGGCCATCACCACGAAGACAACAACGGTTTCCGTCGGGAAACCGAGATGAGCAGCAGACATAGACAACCCTTTTAAGAAGACAAAACACCATGCACACAATAAAAAGCGTGGACCCGTTAAGGACGCAGCACGCTAAAAAAATAAATATTAACCGTTCTTTTCAGCGAGTGCCTGCGCGCATGCCCAGGCACTGGCCCACGCCCACTGGAAGTTATACCCGCCGAGCCAGCCGGTCACGTCCATCACTTCACCAATGAAATAAAGACCCGGCACGTTGCGGGCTTCCATCGTGCGGGATGAGAGTTCGTTTGTATCCACGCCGCCCAGCGTCACTTCCGCCGTGCGGTAGCCTTCGGTGCCGTTTGGCTGTACGCGCCAGTTCGTCAGCGTCTCCACCAGCGCTTCCTGCTCGCGGCTGTTGAGCTGCTTGAGCGCGACATCCGGAATTTGCCCTAATACCTGCAAGCACTCCACGAGACGCTTCGGCAGCTGCATCGCCAGGGTATTTTTCAGGCTTTGATTCGGATGCGCGGCGCGTTGCTCGTTAAGGAAGGCGTCCAGATCGCAGTCCGGCACCAGGTTTACGGAGACAAACTCCCCCGGCTGCCAGTAGCTGGAGATCTGCAATACCGCCGGGCCCGAGAGTCCGCGATGAGTAAAGAGCAGATTTTCGCGGAACACCGTGCCGTCTTCGGCCGTAATGACCGACGGCACAGACACGCCGGAGAGCGTCTGAAGCTGTTCCAGCAGCGGCTTATGCAGCGTGAACGGTACCAGCCCGGCGCGGGTGGGCAGTACCTTCAGGCCAAACTGCTCGGCAATTTTATAGCCGAACGGTGAAGCGCCCAGCCCCGGCATCGAGAGGCCGCCGCTGGCGATCACCAGGTTATCGGCGCTGACGGTTTCACCGTTGAGTTGCAGCGTGTAGCCCTGCTCGTCACGGGCGACGTCCAGCACTTCGGTGCGCAGGCGCATAACTACGCCGCCTTTCTCGCACTCGGCCACCAGCATATCGACAATTTGCTGCGCGGAGTCGTCGCAGAACAGCTGCCCCAGCGTCTTCTCATGCCACGCGATACCGTGTTTACCCACCAGCTCGATAAAATCCCAATGGGTGTAGCGCGCCAGCGCAGATTTGCAAAAATGACGGTTCTGGCTCAAATAGGCCGCAGGCTCGACATAAAGATTAGTAAAGTTGCATCGCCCGCCGCCAGACATCAGGATCTTGCGGCCAGGCTTTTTTCCGTTATCCAGCAGCAGCACGCGACGACCCGCTTGTCCGGCCATCGCCGCACAAAACATACCCGCCGCACCGGCGCCAATTACTACGGCATCAAACCTTTCCACGTCAAAATCCTCTTCGTTAACTGCCGCGGATTGTAAAGTTTCCTCAGTGGTCGCACCAGCGTAAAAAGATATTACAAAGCCATTTCATTGATATTTAAAGATTATCCTTTCAGGCACATTTCTCAAATCAGGTGGTATGTCAAAAAAAGTCTATATTTCACTTTGCCCGTTGCGCATTTGTCCTGGATAATGCGCCGCGTTCATGTCCTCAAAATGGCGTAACGTCCTATGCTACATTTGTTTGCCGGCCTGGATTTACATACCGGGCTTTTATTATTGCTTGCTCTGGTTTTTGTGCTGTTTTACGAAGCGATCAACGGCTTCCACGACACTGCAAACGCAGTAGCAACGGTTATCTACACTCGCGCAATGCGATCGCAGCTTGCGGTCGTGATGGCGGCGGTATTTAACTTTTTTGGTGTCCTCCTGGGCGGACTGAGCGTTGCGTATGCCATTGTGCATATGCTGCCAACGGATCTGCTGCTTAACGTGAGTTCCGGTCATGGCCTGGCCATGGTGTTCTCAATGCTGCTTGCTGCGATTATCTGGAACCTCGGTACCTGGTATTTCGGCCTGCCGGCATCCAGCTCTCACACCCTCATCGGCGCGATTATCGGTATTGGGTTAACCAATGCCCTGATGACCGGGACCTCCGTCGTTGATGCGCTGAATATCCCGAAAGTTCTCGGTATTTTCGGCTCTCTGATCATCTCCCCTATCGTCGGTCTGGTGGTGGCGGGTGGCTTGATTTTCATCCTGCGTCGCTACTGGAGCAACACGAAAAAACGTGCGCGTATCCATCTGACGCCAGCAGAGCGTGAGAAGAAAGACGGCAAGAAAAAGCCGCCGTTCTGGACGCGTATCGCGCTGATCATTTCCGCTATTGGCGTCGCCTTCTCTCATGGCGCGAACGATGGTCAGAAAGGTATCGGCCTGGTGATGCTGGTTCTAATTGGCGTCGCACCGGCGGGCTTCGTGGTTAACATGAACGCCTCCGGTTACGAAATCACCCGTACCCGTGATGCGGTTAACAACGTTGAGACTTACTTCCAGCAGCATCCTGATTTGCTGAAGAAAGCGACCGGCGTGGACCAGCTGATTCCTTCTCCGGAGTCAGGCGCAACGACGGCACCGGGCGAGTTCCATTGCCATCCCGCAAACGCGATTAACGCGCTGGAACGTGCGAAAGGTATGCTGGCCGATATCGAAAGCTATGACAAACTGGCTGTTGAACAGCGTGGTCAACTGCGTCGCATCATGCTCTGTATCTCCGACGTGACCGATAAAGTCGCGAAGCTGCCAGAGGTTAATGCTGACGACCAACGTCTGCTGAAGAAACTGAAAGGCGATATGCTCAACACCATTGAGTACGCGCCAATCTGGATCATCATGGCGGTCGCACTGGCGCTGGGTATCGGTACGATGATTGGCTGGCGTCGTGTGGCGACCACCATCGGTGAGAAGATCGGTAAGAAAGGCATGACCTATGCGCAGGGTATGTCCGCGCAGATGACGGCGGCGGTATCTATCGGTCTGGCAAGCTACACCGGTATGCCAGTCTCCACCACCCACGTACTCTCTTCGTCCGTGGCAGGTACCATGATTGTTGACGGCGGCGGTTTGCAGCGTAAAACCGTGACCAACATTCTGATGGCCTGGGTGTTCACCCTCCCGGCGTCCATCCTGCTGTCTGGCGGTCTGTACTGGATTTCGCTGAAGCTGATTTAATCGGCTGAAGGCGACAAAAAAGCGGGTCAGGAAACTGGCCCGCTTTTTTTATGCTCAGTGCCAAATCATCAGCGCAATCATACTCACCACAACCAGGCCACACAGGGCGCTGGTCAAAATGAACTGACGACGCAGGCGCTCGCAGCGACGGATAAACTCTTCATCGTGGTGATCGCGGTAGCGTTGGTAGTAGATATACCCCACCAGACGCATCTGCTTGCTGGGCTGTCCGTGCGAGGTGAAGAACCCTCCACCGTCCACATACTGATAAAGCAACGGATCGCAACCACGAAGTACCACTAACAGCGCACGTAACGATGAGAAGTAGCGCGCCATATTCACTATGCAAACCACGCATAACGCCCAAAACAATGCGACGGTGCTAATCATACATCCTCCCCGGCGTCCGCCCACGAAGCAAGGCTCCTGAGCTACCGCACCCCAATGCCCTGACAGACAGTTCAGTGAAAGAATGACCAAAAGTCGATCCGGTTCGCGTTTTAATATCCGAACGGCTCATTAAATAGTGTAGGAGATCCGTTAATTTTTTTGCCACAAGGTTAATCGTTATCAACACCAAAGCTTGAAAAATATGTTTAACTGGGCCGTAATGAAAGCATCAGACGACGGCTTTCCCATTTAGTCATCGATAACTTAAGGAAGGAGTAACACTATGGCTTACAAACACATTCTCATCGCGGTAGACCTCTCCCCGGAGAGTAAAGTGCTGGTTGATAAAGCAGTATCCATGGCACGTCCCTACAACGCGAAAGTTTCGCTGATTCACGTTGATGTGAATTACTCCGACCTCTACACCGGTCTGATCGACGTGAATCTCGGCGATATGCAGAAACGCATCTCCGAAGAGACTCACCACGCGCTGAGTGAGCTTTCTACCAACGCGGGCTATCCAATCACTGAAACCTTAAGCGGTAGCGGCGATCTGGGCCAGGTGCTGGTTGATGCGATTAAGAAATACGATATGGACCTGGTGGTATGCGGTCATCACCAGGACTTCTGGAGCAAGCTGATGTCTTCCGCGCGCCAGCTGATTAACACCGTACACGTGGATATGCTGATTGTTCCACTGCGTGACGAAGAAGACGAGTAAGTGCAAAAAAGCCCGGTGGCGCTAACGCTTACCGGGCCTACAAGCGGCACTGAATGTAGGCCGGGTAAGGCGAAGCCGCCACCCGGCTTTTTTATTCTGGCGTTCCCGAATAAATATCAAATCGGTGTCCTTTGGTGGTCACCGCGTTAGTGGTCGCAACGTCCGCCAGCGGCGGCGCATAGTCCGGCCGCTTCACCACCACCCGCTTCGTCGCCAGCTGACGAGCCGGCTCCAGCAGGCCATCGGCATCTAAATCTGGCCCCACCAGAGACTGAAACACCCGCATCTCTTTCTTCACCAGCGCGCTTTTCTGCTTATGCGGGAACATGGGGTCGAGATAGACCACCTGCGGGCGCGGGGTGATATCGGTCAGCGCCGTCAGGCTGGAGGCATGAATAAGTTGCAAACGTTCCTGTAACCACGGGCCGATTTCCGGGTCCGCGTAGCCCCGCGTCAGCCCGTCGTCGAGCAGCGCGGCGACAACTGGATTACGCTCCAGCATCCGCACTCGACAGCCGACAGACGCCAGCACAAAGGCATCGCGCCCCAGCCCCGCCGTGGCATCCACCACGTCCGGCAGATAGCTGCCTTTAATGCCGACCGCTTTGGCCACCGCTTCACCGCGACCGCCGCCAAACTTACGCCGGTGCGCCATCGCGCCGCCGACAAAATCGACAAAAATCCCGCCAAGCTTTGGCTCATCGAGCTTGCGCAGCTCCAGATGTTCCGGCGTCATCACCAGCGCCATCAGGTTGTCTTCATCATGTTCCAGCCCCCAGCGGGCCGCCAGAACAGATAAGGCGCCGTCCCCGGCGCCTGTTTCATCTACTAAGCAGATCTTCACGTAGCAATCAGCCTTTGATTCCGTAATGCTCCAGCATCGCATCCAGCTGCGGCTCGCGGCCACGGAAGCGTTTGAACAGCTCCATAGGCTCTTCTGAACCGCCGCGCGTCAGGATGTTATCAAGGAACGACTGACCGGTTTCGCGGTTGAAAATCCCCTCTTCTTCGAAGCGCGAGAAGGCATCTGCCGCCAGCACGTCGGCCCACAGGTAGCTGTAGTAGCCTGCGGCGTACCCGCCTGCGAAGATATGGCTGAACGCGTGCGGGAAGCGTCCCCAGGTCGGGCCTGGAATAACCGCGACCTGCTTTTTAATCTCAGCCAGGGTTTCGAGGATTTTCGCCCCCTGCTCCGGGCTGAACTCGGCGTGCAGGCGGAAGTCGAACAGGCCGAACTCCAGCTGACGCAGGATGAACATCGCCGCCTGGTAGTTTTTCGCCGCCAGCATTTTATCCAGCAGTTCTTTCGGCAGCGGTTCGCCCGTTTCGTAATGGCCGGAGATAAATGCCAGCGCGTCCGGCTCCCAGCACCAGTTTTCCATAAACTGGCTTGGCAGCTCGACCGCATCCCATGGCACACCGCTGATACCGGCGACGCCAGCGGTTTCGATGCGGGTCAGCATGTGGTGCAGGCCGTGACCGAACTCGTGGAACAGGGTGATCACTTCATCGTGGGTAAACAGCGCAGGTTTGCCGCTCACCGGGCGGTTGAAGTTACAGGTCAGGTAGGCGACCGGTTTTTGCAGGGAACCATCCGCTTTACGCATCTGGCCCACGCAGTCGTCCATCCACGCCCCGCCACGTTTGTTTTCACGCGCGTAAAGATCCAGATAGAAGCTGCCGCGCAGCTCGTTTTTCTCGTCATACAGCTCGAAGAAGCGCACGTCCGGATGCCAGACGTCGATGTCGGTACGCTCTTTCGCGGTAATGCCGTAGATGCGTTTCACCACCTCGAACAGGCCGTTAACGGCTTTGTTTTCCGGGAAGTACGGACGCAGCTGTTCGTCGCTGATGCTGTAGAGGTGCTGTTTCTGTTTTTCGCTGTAGTACGCGATATCCCACGGCTGAAGCTCGTCCACGCCGAACTCCACTTTCGCAAAGGCGCGCAGCTGAGCCAGTTCTTTTTCACCCTGAGGACGGGCGCGTTTCGCCAGATCGGTCAGGAAGTCGAGCACCTGCTGTGGGTTCTCGGCCATTTTGGTGGCAAGGGATTTATCGGCATAGCTGTCGAAGCCCAGCAGCTGTGCCAGTTCGTGGCGCAGGGCGAGGATCTCCGCCATCACCGGGCTGTTATCCCACTTACCGGCATTCGGCCCCTGATCGGAGGCGCGGGTGCTGTAGGCGCGGTACATCTCTTCGCGCAGGGCCTGGTTGTCGCAGTAGGTCATCACCGGCAGATAGCTTGGGATATCCAGCGTTAACAGGAAGCCTTCCTGCTCTTTCGCTTCGGCCTGGGCTTTTGCCGCCGCCAGCGCGCTTTCCGGCATACCCGCCAGTTCAGATTCATCGGTAATCAGCTTCGTCCAGCCCATGGTGGCGTCGAGGACGTTGTTGCTGTACTGGTTGCCCAGCTCGGACAGGCGCGCGGCGATTTCGCCGTAGCGAACCTGTTTTTCTTTTGGCAGGCCAATCCCGGACAGTTCGAAATCACGCAGGGCGTTATCGACCGATTTTTTCTGCGCCGTGTTCAGTTCGGCATAGTGGTCGCCGTCGCGCAGGTCGCGGTAGGCTTTGTAGAGCCCCTCATGCTGACCGACCCAGGTGCTGTACTCAGAGAGCAGCGGCAGGGTCTGTTCGTAGGCTTCACGCAGCTCCGGGCTGTTTTTCACCGAGTTCAGGTGACTCACCGGGGAGAAAATACGCCCCAGCACGTCGTCCACTTCGGCCAGCGGCTGACACAGATTTTCCCAGGTGTACGGCGCGCCCTGCGCGACCACGCTTTCTACCGCCGCACGGCAGTTGTTCAGCGACTGGGTAACGGCCGGAACCACATGCTCAGGGAGGATTTTAGAAAACGGTGGCAACGAAAAAGGCGTCAGTAATGGATTGGTCATAAACGCTGTCCTGTTGAAATAGATGAATGAAGCGCGCATCCGGCGCTGTGCATATTGTTTTCAGTAATGGGGTTAAGTGTAGAGGATTTCAATGCCGAAGGTTGTCGAAAAACGCCCGTTGGCGCTGCGCTTACCGGGCCTGCGGGTAATCTGTGCCGTTCTGCTGTAAACTGTGGCAAATCGTCAATTCAGCGGAATATCATTACCCATGCTCAGTTATCGCCACAGCTTCCACGCAGGCAACCACGCCGACGTCCTCAAACATACCGTTCAGAGCCTGATCATCGAATCGCTTAAAGAAAAGGATAAACCGTTCCTTTATCTGGACACCCACGCGGGCGCGGGCCGTTATCAGCTGAGCGGCGAGCATGCCGAGCGTACCGGTGAATATCTGGAAGGGATTGCGCGTATCTGGCAGCAGGACGATCTGCCTGCCGAGCTGGAGCCGTACATTGGCGTGGTGAATCACTTCAACCGCAACGGCCAACTGCGTTACTACCCGGGTTCACCACTGATTGCCCGCCAGCTGCTGCGTGAGCAGGACAGCCTTCAGCTGACAGAGCTGCACCCGAGCGACTTCCCGCTGCTGCGTTCTGAGTTTCAGAAAGATAACCGCGCCCGCGTGGACAAAGCCGATGGCTACCAGCAGCTGAAAGCCAAACTGCCGCCGGTTTCCCGTCGCGGCCTGGTGCTGATCGACCCGCCGTACGAAATCAAAACCGACTATCAGGCGGTGGTGACCGGCATTAACGAAGGTTACAAACGCTTTGCGACCGGCACCTATGCCCTGTGGTATCCGGTAGTGCTGCGCGCGCAAATTAAACGCATGATCAAAGACCTCGAAGCGACCGGCATTCGTAAAATCCTGCAAATTGAGCTGGCGGTGCGCCCTGACAGCGACCAGCGCGGCATGACCGCGTCCGGCATGATCGTCATTAACCCGCCGTGGAAGCTCGAAGCACAGATGAACAACGTGCTGCCGTGGCTGCACAAAACGCTGGTGCCAGCCGGTACGGGTCACGCCACCGTGAGCTGGATCGTGCCGGAGTAATCGCAGCCATCGGTGGAAACTATTGATTTCAGGTATACAATCGCGGCAATTCACGATTAAGGACAACGCTATGACTAAGCATTATGACTACATCGCAATCGGCGGCGGCAGCGGCGGCATCGCCTCCATCAACCGTGCGGCCATGTACGGCCAGAAGTGTGCGCTGATTGAAGCCAAAGAACTCGGCGGCACCTGCGTGAACGTGGGTTGTGTACCGAAGAAAGTGATGTGGCATGCCGCGCAAATCCGTGAAGCTATCCATATGTATGGCCCGGACTACGGCTTTGACACCACCATCAACCACTTCGACTGGGATAAACTGATCGCCAGCCGTACCGCCTACATCGACCGTATTCACACCTCGTACGATAACGTGCTGGGCAAGAATAACGTCGACGTGATCCGCGGCTTCGCCCGTTTCGTGGATGCGAAGACGATCGAAGTGAACGGCGAGACGATCACCGCCGATCACATCCTGATCGCCACCGGCGGCCGTCCGAGCCACCCGAACATTCCGGGCGCGGAATACGGTATCGACTCCGACGGTTTCTTCGAGCTGCCTGCTCTGCCAGAACGCGTGGCCATTGTGGGCGCAGGTTACATCGCGGTTGAGCTGGCCGGCGTGATTAACGGCCTGGGAGCGGAAGCGCACCTGTTCGTGCGTAAACACGCGCCGCTGCGCAGCTTTGACCCGCTGATCGTCGACACGCTGGTCGAGGTGATGAACGCCGAAGGCCCAACCCTGCACACCAACGCCGTGCCAAAAGCGGTGGTGAAAAATGCGGACGGTAGCCTGACTCTGGAGCTGGAAGATGGTCGCAGCCAGACCGTTGATTGCCTGATCTGGGCGATTGGTCGTGAACCGGCCACCGACAACTTCAACCTGGCCGCAACCGGGGTGGAAACCAATGAAAAAGGCTACATTGTCGTTGATAAGTTCCAGAACACCAGCGTTCGTGGCATTTATGCCGTCGGTGATAACACCGGCGCCGTAGAGCTGACGCCGGTTGCCGTGGCGGCGGGGCGTCGTCTTTCCGAGCGTCTGTTTAATAACAAGCCGGACGAACATCTGGACTACAGCAACATCCCGACCGTGGTCTTCAGCCACCCGCCAATCGGTACCGTCGGCTTAACCGAGCCGCAGGCGCGTGAGCAGTACGGCGATGACCAGGTGAAAGTGTATAAATCGGCGTTTACCGCGATGTATACCGCGGTCACCTCGCACCGTCAGCCATGCCGCATGAAGCTGGTCTGCGTGGGCCCGGAGGAGAAGATCGTCGGCATCCACGGCATTGGTTTCGGCATGGACGAGATCCTGCAAGGCTTCGCGGTGGCACTGAAGATGGGCGCAACGAAGAAAGACTTCGATAACACCGTGGCGATCCACCCGACTGCGGCGGAAGAGTTTGTGACTATGCGCTGATCCGTCTGATCCGCAACAAAACCGGCCAGCTGGCCGGTTTTTTTATGCCCTGGGCAGGTAAACCCAACGGCTGTACAAACGGTAACAAAATAACCCGCTTCCCGCGGTGGAATTAACTAATCTTAGAAAGCGCTACGCGTTCGCCTGTTACTACGGAAAAAGATTAGAGATATGAAAATGCACGTAAAGATCACCGCAAAACTGATGGCCAAAATGCACCTTGTTCTCGCGCTGGTATGGGCGATACTGACGATTCCTACCCTGCTGTGGTGGAAAAACAGCATTCTGTGGGTGTCGTTAATGAGCATTTACGCAATCGTGATTTCCCATCTGGCTGCGTACAGCGCCGCCCATGCGGAAAAAGCGGCCAGCAAGGCGATGGATAAAAGCGAAGGCGCCAGCCAGAAAGCCAATCAAACCGCCAACAGCCTTCAGGGCGATGCACGTCAGGCACACTAATCCGTGCGTATATGCAGAATACCGAATGCTCTGAATTTTATTCCTGCTCTGTTTCCAAAGATTCTGATTTAATAATTTCATAATCAAAGGGATATCTGATTTTCAGCGTGTTTAAATCCATTTTGAAAGCGTGATCTACCGCACACTTCGCACCGCATTAACCGAAGCGAATGTCTACGCTTTAAAGATAGCCGGGAAAAACCCGTATTGGTTACGACAAAAACCGGAGGTCCTGAACACCATGTTCAACCAGAAACTACAGACTGCCGAGGATATCGAGTTCGAGATTGCAGAAGAGCTGCGCTACGAAACCGATCCCTGTGAGTTAAAACTGGATGAGATGATCGAGGCAGAGCCGGAACCGGAAATGATTGAAGGACTGCCGGCGTCCGATGCCCTTACGCCCGCAGACCGCTACCTTGAACTGTTTGAACACGTCCAGTCGTCGCGGCTGTTTGCGGACAGCAAAACCTTTCCCGACTGCGCGCCGAAGATGGATCCGCTGGATATTTTGATCCGCTATCGCAAGGTGCGTCGTCACCGTGATTTTGACCTGGCGCGCTTTGTGGAGAATCACTTCTGGCTGCCGGAGGACTACAGCAAAGAGTACGTCTCTGACCCCGGCCTGTCCCTGAAAGAACATATTGATAATCTGTGGCCGGTGCTGACGCGTGAGCCGCAGGATCACATCCCGTGGTCGTCGCTGCTGGCGCTGCCGCAGGCCTATATTGTGCCCGGCGGGCGATTCAGTGAGACCTACTACTGGGACTCTTACTTCTCCATGCTGGGGCTTGCTGAAAGCGGTCGTAACGATCTGCTGAAATGTATGGCCGATAACTTCGCCTGGCTGATAGAGCGCTACGGCCATATCCCGAACGGCAACCGTACCTACTATCTCAGCCGCTCCCAGCCGCCCGTTTTTGCCCTGATGGTGGAGCTGTTTGAAGAGGACGGCGTGCGCGGGGCGAAGCGCTATCTTGAGCATCTTAAGATGGAGTACGCCTTCTGGATGGACGGGGCGGAATCGCTGCTGCTCAATCAGGCCTATCGCAGTGCGGTTCGCATGCCGGATGGCTCATTGCTCAACCGCTACTGGGACGATCGCGACACGCCGCGAGATGAATCGTGGATTGAGGACGTGGAAACCGCCCGTCATTCCGGTCGTCCGCCGAACGAGGTGTATCGCGACCTGCGCGCCGGGGCAGCCTCAGGATGGGATTACTCATCCCGCTGGCTGCGCGATCCTGCGCGGCTGGCCAGCATCCGCACGACACAATTTATCCCCATTGATTTGAACGCATTCCTGTTCAAACTGGAGAGCGCTATCGCCAATATCTCCGCGTCGAAAGGGGATAAAGAGACGGCTGATCTGTTCCGCCAGAAAGCCAGCGACCGGCGCGCGGCGGTGAACCGCTATCTGTGGGACGAAGAGAACGGCTGTTATCGTGATTACGACTGGCGGCGTGAAGCCCTGGCGCTGTTCTCTGCGGCCAGCATTGTGCCGCTGTATGTGGGCATGGCGACGCATGAGCAGGCTGAACGGCTGTCCGATGCCGTTAAAGCCCGTCTGCTCACGCCGGGCGGTATTCTCGCCACCGAATATGAAACCGGGGAGCAGTGGGATAAGCCGAACGGCTGGGCGCCGCTCCAGTGGATGGCGATCCAGGGGTTCAAGCAGTACGGCAACGACTCGCTGGGAGATGAGATCGCCTGGAGCTGGCTGCACACGGTGAACCATTACTACAAAACCCATCATAAGCTGATTGAGAAGTACCACATCGCCAGCAGCACGCCACGCGAAGGTGGCGGGGGTGAGTATCCGTTGCAGGATGGCTTCGGCTGGACGAATGGCGTGGTGCGGCGGTTGATTGGGCTGTATGGGGAGCCCTGAGCCTCACCCCTCACCCTGCCCCTCTCCCCTGAGGGGCAGGGTGAGGGGGAAAAATAATCAGCGGATCACCTCATAAATGGCAGTCTGGATGGACTGCCATTTTTTTGTGCTGGCATCGGGCTGCGTCTTCGCGCGGCGCGTTGCCATATCGGCGTCGTGCTGCTGGCGTTTCACCACCGCGGGAACGGTACAGAATGCTTTCAGGTACTGCTTACGCATAGGCGTCAGCGATTCGCCGTTCGCCATCGCATGGCTAAGCGTATTAATAAAGCGTCGGCAGGGCTTTTGCTCTGTCATTTGCAGGCGGTAGCGCAACATTACTTCCAGTACATCGTCGTAGCCTGCCGACAACGCCTCCTCCGTCCATGACATTTTCCAGTCCATCCCGCCCTGCAAAAACAGGAGCGCCACGCGGGTGTCATTGCGATTGATGGCCGAGCGGAAATTATTCTCATCCCAGGTAACACCCATGCGGGTTAACGTCTCGCGTGAGGAAGGCGTTTCGCGCATCTCCTGCACCTGCGCGGGAGATACCGTACTGGCCACAGCCGGCTGCGGTTTACTGCTGGTCACCAGCCAGAATCCCCCCACGACAATCGCGATAACCATCACGCCAACCGCTCCCCACAGCACGCCGGAAATCAGCTGTTCGCGCTGCTCTGGCGTACGCGCGGTGCGCTGAGTCGGTTTTTCTATGCTGTCGCGCACTTCAAAAAGATCGCCGCCTGTGGTGCGGTCCATTTTTTGCGCCTTTTCCCAGAACGCGTGCAGCTCGCTTTCGTCCACCGCCATCAGCGCCGCCGGGTTAACGCGTGTCCGCCCTTCCTCAAACGCGCGCTGAACGGAGCGGGTGATCTGCGTGTAATAGCAGTCGAGCAGCTGGATTTGCGCCCCGCTTAACGGCTGCTGCACGGTGATGCTGTTGCGGATTTGTCGAATATCTTCGAGGAAGGTTTGCAGGGTTTTGCGGGGCTCTACCAGCAGCGTCAGCATGTCCGGAGCGTTAAACAGCGGCGCGTAGTAGCGGCTAAATTCTTTTTTATCCACCAGCAGCTGGGCCAGTTCGCTGAACAACATGCCGCTCAGAACATCATTAATCTCACCGTTTTTCAGCCAGCGACGCACGCGTTCAGCGTTAAACAAGGTCTTAAGATGATTATTCAGCCGCACCGGATCGGGCCACGCCTGCTGTATCAGTCCTTTAATCATCAGCTCAATGGCACGCACCTGTTTCTGCGCCTGAAGCTGGCTCTCCTTCTCTGGCACCCTCCCGGTTTCGTAGGTCAGGAGGGGCTGTTGCAGGCGCAGATATTCAAGGGAGGTGACGAAGCGCATCGCCGCAATCAGCTGATTTTCGCTGACATCCTGCCCGCTTTCATACTGGGGAACACGCTGCTGAAGCAAGCGTAATTGCAGCGTAAAGGCCGTCATTTCCGCATCATTCAGATTCAGCTTCCTGGCTACGGCGCCCCACCCGCCCAGCCCCAGGCGGGCGCTATCCAGTTGCTCCAGAAACCAGCGTGGATCTTTTCCTTCAGAAACATGTACATTCAACAGAAGTAAAATTTCAACAGACGCCTGACGGATCGCTGCCAGACAGTGTTCAAACTGTTCGCGGGTATGATGCGATGAGCTAATCATCATTGTTTTCCTTGAGAGACAATGAGTACCGCTAAAGCGGCATTAAAAGTCGTTTTTCTTTTTATTTATATGAGGTTAAACATACCTGACTTTCTGTTGAAATAAAGTGACAACCTTATAATCATTTGCAATGCCTCCGGAGGATCGTCATGCCCGCCTTAACCACCGCGCGTCTCACCTGCTCGCCGCTGCAAGAGCAAGACTGGCCCTTTTTTCTGTCGCTACAGCAAAATCCTGAGGTGATGCGTTTTGTCGCCCCTGCGCGTAGCGAGGCGGACATTCGGGAAGCCTTTGAGTCTCGTCTGTTGCCGTGGATGCCGGGCAGCTCGCACTCGCTCTGCCTTGTGGTGCGTGAGACGGCCAGCCAGACGCCGCTGGGCGTAACCGGCTATGTGCACCGGGAAGCAGATTGTGCTGAAGTCGGTTTTCTCTTTGCGCCCTCTGCGCAGGGGAAAGGTTACGGCTTTGAATCTCTGCGGGCTGTGTGTGATTTCGCGCTGACTCAGGGTAATATCCGTCGGCTCACCGCCACCGTGACGGCGGGAAATATCGCCTCAAGGCGACTGCTGGAAAAAACAGGTTTTCAACTGGAAGGTGAGTTGCGTGAGAGTTATTTCCTTTCAGGGCAATGGCATAACGACTGGTTATTCGGTTTACTGAAAAAGGAATTCCCGTTCAGTTAAACCTGATCAACAGCCATTTGGCGGATATTTCCCCGGCGGCGTTTCCTCTATAGTCGCGCCACTAAGAGGAAACGCTTATGACGGGTTATGCAATGCAGATATCTTCTGCTGCAATCGCATTAATTAAAAAACAACAGGGTCTTTCCCTGGAGAAATACCGTGACGAAAAGGGTATATGGGTTATTGGTTATGGTCACGTGATTCGCCAGTGGGAAAAATTTAACAGTCTCATCACGCCGATTGAGGCGGAGAATTTGCTTTTTAATGATATTCAATTATGTGAGGCGCTGCTGCGGGAAATGAACAAACGCCCATTAACCCAACAGCAGCATGACGCCCTGATATTAACCCTCTTCAGTTTTGGGGAAGAGTCCCCTCTGCCTGAGAAGATCCTTCAGGCCGTCGCCCGGGTGTAGTACATCGCGGCCTGCGTCCGGTTTTTGACATCAAGACGCCGGAAAAGCGTCTCAAGATGGGCTTTTACCGTTGCCGCACTGATATTGAGATTACGACCAATCTCTTTATTGGACTCTCCGGCCGCCAGTAACTTCAATACCTCACGCTGGCGCTCGCTTAACACTGCCAGTTCATCCTGAGAGGAGTGCTGCTTCAGCCACTCGCCGGGAAAACAGACCATTCCACGCGATACGGAATCCAGCACTGCGGAAAAGCGTTCGGGATTCGCATTGCGGGGAATTATCGCCACCACGTTGCGCTGAAACATTTGCTCAACCCAACGTCGCTCTTTTTTCGTTAACACCAACACCACGCGCGACGCTGGAAAACGATCCATAATCTCTTCCAGTAAAGCCACACCATTATCACGAATTAAATACCCATCTATCATGACGATAGCGGAGGGTGACGCGGATAATTGCGCCCATAATTCATCAGTCTGACGAGCCCCTGTCATCTCTATTTTCGGAATTAACTTCTGCAAACTGTACATCGCTCCATGAATAAATAATGACTGCCTGTCAAACATGATTACTCGCATCGTTTTACTCCTCTGAGAATAGCGAAGGGGGATTCTACAGAGGCATTTTTTAAGAAAAAACTCAATGAATGGAGAGGTTACAAATCACCCAGCTCTCTTTATATCTTCCAGCATTTAGACATACCTGTTTTAAGGATTTCCTTAAGAGGGTTCCCTCCCCCTTAAGACTGAACATTACAGGAACATACCGCCTGAAACTTCAATACGTTGTGCATTCATCCAGCCCAGTTTGTCACTGAGCAACGCCGCAATGGCATCACCAATATCATCGGGCAGGCCCACGCGTCCCAGCGCCGTCTGCGAGGCCAGCAGCTGGTTAAGCTCCGCATTATCCCGCACGCGTCCGCCCCCAAAGTCGGTTTCAATCGCACCGGGCGCGATGATATTGACGGAAATTCCGCGCGCGCCAAGCTCTTTTGCCTGATAGCGGGTCAGCACCTCCATCGCCCCTTTCATTGCCGCGTAGGTGCCTGAACCGGGCTGAGTAAAACGGGCCAGTCCGCTGGAGACGTTCAGGATCCGCCCTCCGTCTTTTATGAGCGGCAGCAGCTGTTGCGTGAGGAAAAACGGCCCTTTGAAGTGAATGTTCAGCGCATCATCAAACTGCGCCTCCGTCGTCTCGGTATAGGGTGCGTATAACCCCGTGCCTGCGTTGTTCACTAAATAGTCAAAGGTGTCACGTTGCCAGACGTGTTTGAGGGTATCCTTCACCTGCTGAGCAAAGCGCGAAAAACTTGCCGTATCGCCGACGTTAAGCTGCAATGCTGCCGCTTTCCCGCCTGTTGCCTCGATTTCGCGCACAACATCCTGCGCCTCCTGCTGGCTGTTGTTCCAGGTCAGGATGATGCCTGTCCCTTCCGCGGCCAGCTTCAAAACGGCATTTTTCCCCAGGCCGCGGCTACCGCCCGTCACTAAAGCAATACGTTCACTCATAATTCACCTCGTTTCGGCTGTGATGAAGATTGAGAAAGAGCTTATTAGATGGTAGAAAATCAATAAATAGTGCCGTCAGCGCTTCACTGTTTCATTCATAACAACAATGACCAACATCTATGGATAAAATACACGCAATGCAGCTATTCCTTCGGGTCGCGGAACTGGAAAGTTTTTCCCGCGCGGCGGAGACGTTAAGCCTGCCGAAGGGGAGCGTATCGCGACAGATCCAGGCACTGGAAAACGCACTCGGCACGCAGCTGCTGCACCGTACTACCCGCCGCGTCAGCCTGACGCAGGACGGCATGGTTTATTACGAGCGCGCTAAAGATCTGCTGATGAATCTGGACGAACTGGACGGCATGTTCCTGCACGACCCTTCAACCATCAGCGGTCGGCTACGTGTGGATATGCCCGTTGCCATTGCGCGAAATGTAGTCATTCCGAAACTGCCTGCATTTTTACAACAGTTTCCCGGCATTGAGCTGGAGCTGAGTAGCAGCGATCGTCTGGTCGATGTCATCCGCGAAGGATTTGACTGTGTGGTTCGCGTGGGAAACTTAAAGGACTCCGGGCTTATCGCCCGCCCGCTTGGGAAACTCTCGGTGATTAACTGCGCCAGCCCGGATTATCTGACGCGATTCGGCTACCCTGAGACGCTGGACGATTTGGCTTCGCATGCCCTCATCCACTACTCCGCCACGCTGGGCACGCGTCCGCAGGGTTTTGAGTATTACAACGGCAGCGCGACCCAGTGGGTAAAAACGGGAGGCGTATTGACGGTTAACAGCACTGAAACCTACCAGGCCGCCTGTATCGCCGGGCTTGGCATTATTCAGGTTCCGCGCGTCGGGGTACGTGATGCCCTGCGCACGAAAAAACTCGTTGAGATCCTGCCGCAATACCGGGCTGAACCGATGCCCGTCTCCCTCATTTATCCCCACCGCCGTAACCTCTCCCGCCGGGTGCATGTGTTTATGGAGTGGCTTACCGAACTCACAAAAGGTTACGTCGACTAGTCACAAGCTATAATTCAGTAACATCCAGCTCAACGAAAAGGAAAATGCGCGTGACGCCGGAAAATAACCCGCAACGACCGACTCAACATTTAGATTATGAACCCATCAAAAAGATGGATAACGAGCCTGAAGCGCCGAAAGAGCCTGGAACGGCCAGCAAAGCGCTGGGCACCGTGACCGGCATAGCCGAAAAAATTCAGCAGATACCCGCGATTGCTCACCTGATACGCGCCGCTGAGCGCTTTAACGACCGCATGGGAAATCAGTTTGGCGCGGCGATTACCTATTTCTCGTTCCTGTCGATGATCCCCATCCTGATGGTGTCATTTGCCGCCGCCGGTTTTGTGCTGGCGTCTCACCCGACGCTGTTGCAGGACATCTTCAATAAGATCCTGACCAACGTCAGCGACCAGACGCTCGCCGCAACGCTCAAAAGCACCATCAACACCGCCGTGCAGCAGCGTACCACCGTGGGTATCGTCGGGTTGCTGATTGCGCTCTATTCCGGGGTGAACTGGATGGGCAACCTGCGTGAGGCTATTCGCGCCCAGTCGCGTGACGTCTGGGAGCGTAGACCGCAGGATCAGGAGAAGATATGGGTAAAGTATTTGCGCGACTTTATTTCGCTGATTGGGCTGCTGGTGGCGCTGGTCATTACGCTCTCCATCACCTCGGTCGCCGGTTCCGCGCAGCAGATGATTATCTCCGCGCTGTACCTGGATTACATTGAATGGCTGAAACCGGCCTGGCGCGGCATTGGGCTGGCCATTTCTATCTTTGCTAACTACCTTCTGTTCTTCTGGATCTTCTGGCGTTTGCCCCGCCATCGTCCGCGCAAGAAGGCGCTGATGCGCGGGACATTGATTGCCGCCATTGGTTTTGAGGTGATCAAGATTGTGATGACCTATACGCTGCCGTCCCTGGTGAAGTCTCCCTCCGGCGCGGCCTTTGGTTCGGTGCTGGGGCTGATGGCTTTCTTCTATTTCTTCGCTCGCCTGACGCTGTTCTGCGCCGCGTGGATCGCCACGGCAGAGTATAAAGATGACCCGCGCATGCCGGGTAAAACCCACCGCTGATATCATGTCGGGCTGATATTTCAGCCCGATTCGCCATTTCAGCATATAAATCCAGGCCGTAACTTTTATTTAACGAAAAACCAGTTTTAATGACTGATATTTAAAAAGTGTGAAGCATTTCATAGAAGTGTTTCCGCTGGTCTGAAAATTATCCGCTTTTTGTTGCTTTTATGACCACACCACGCCTTTGTTACAGATTGAAATGTCGCTTTTGCTATGCCTAATATGGCCCTTCGTTCGTCCAAAAATAAGAAAATATTATGCAAGCAACAGCCACCACACTTAACGAAGGGGCGGAACACGTTCCGGTCAACTCGCGCAATAAAGTCGTCGTCGCATCGCTGATTGGCACCGCCATTGAGTTCTTCGACTTTTATATTTACGCCACCGCTGCGGTCATTGTCTTTCCGCATATTTTCTTCCCTCAGGGCGACCCGACGGCAGCCACGCTACAGTCTTTAGCCACCTTTGCTATCGCCTTCGTTGCGCGTCCGATTGGTTCAGCGGTCTTTGGGCATTTTGGCGATCGCGTCGGCCGTAAAGTGACGCTGGTTGCCTCGCTGCTGACGATGGGGATCTCCACCGTCGCCATCGGCCTGCTGCCGACCTATGAAACTATTGGCATTCTGGCGCCTGTGCTGCTGGCGCTGGCGCGCTTTGGGCAGGGTCTGGGGCTGGGCGGGGAATGGGGCGGCGCGGCACTGCTGGCGACCGAAAACGCCCCGGCGCGCAAACGAGCCCTGTATGGCTCTTTCCCGCAGCTGGGCGCACCGATTGGGTTCTTCTTTGCTAACGGCACCTTCCTGCTCCTCTCCTGGCTGCTGACTGATGAACAGTTCATGAACTGGGGCTGGCGTATTCCATTCGTCTTCTCCGCCGTGCTGGTGCTGATTGGCCTATACGTTCGCGTGTCGCTGCACGAGACGCCGGTCTTCGCTAAAGTCGCCGCGGCGAAAAAGCAGGTTAAAGTTCCACTGGGGACGCTGCTGACCAAACACCTCCGCGTGACCGTGCTGGGCACGTTCATCATGCTGGCAACCTACACGCTGTTCTACATCATGACCGTTTACTCCATGACCTTCAGTACCGCCGCCGCGCCGGTCGGCCTGGGCCTGCCGCGTAACGAAGTGCTGTGGATGCTGATGATGGCGGTCATCGGATTTGGTGTGATGGTGCCCATCGCGGGCCTGCTGGCGGATAAATTTGGCCGTCGTTCAAGCATGATCGTCATCACCTCGCTGATTATTCTGTTCGCGCTGTTTGTCTTCCCGCCGCTGCTGGGGTCAGGTAGCCCTGCGCTGGTGATGGCGTATCTGCTGATTGGCCTGAGCCTGATGGGGCTGACTTTTGGCCCAATGGGCGCGCTGCTGCCGGAGCTGTTCCCGACTGAAGTGCGTTACACCGGCGCGTCGTTCTCCTATAACGTTTCGTCGATTCTGGGCGCCTCGGTGGCTCCGTATATCGCCACATGGCTTCAGGCGAACTATGGCCTGTTCTATGTGGGTGTCTATCTGGCGGCAATGGCAGCGCTGACGCTGATTGCGCTGCTGCTGACGCACGAGACGAAGCATCAGGCGCTGTAAGTGAATGCCGGGTGGCGGCTACGCCTTACCCGGCCTACAATTTAGCCCTCTCCCGCAAGGGAGAGGGAGAAACGGGATTACTTCTTCATCTGCGACAAAATCGTCCGACACTGATTCGCTTCGCCTTCTGACGGCGAAATCAACGCCAGCAGCGCCGCCGCAGGGGTGACCAGCGTAGCGAGCGCGGCGGCGACCGCACCACGCGCAATCAACGGCCCGGCCTTCACGCCCGCCTGCGGATCTTTGAAGGTCCCGCGAACGTACAGCGGCGAGCGCAGGGTGATGATACGAATGCCTTTACTTTCCGGATCGATGGTTAAATCCAGCTGCTCGGACGCCATGCTGGCGGTACCGGTGACGTTGATAACCGCGTTTTCCGTGTCGAAAGCGAAGATCTGCGGACGCGCCACGCCGTTGACCAGATCCAGATTTGCCGCCGCGCAGTTAACGCGTACTTCGTCGTCACCGAAGATTTGCCCGATGATAAAGTTCCCGACGTTCAGCCCCAGGATCTCCATCAGGTTACGGCTCACCAGCCCGTCGTTCATCAGCAGCTTAAGGTTGCCGTTTCCGCTACCCAGCAGCGCCGCTACCGAGTTACCCGTGCCGCGAATATCCGCGTCGCCGTTCATCTCACCGAGGGTTTTCTGCATCAGCTCCACGTCCGGCATCAGCTCTTTCAGCTTCAGCCGACGCGCCTGGATCTCCGCCCTTCCCTGCATCGGCTTTTTATCCCCCTCCAGGTGGATATTCGATGAGATGGTTCCCCCAGCCATGCCAAACTTCAGCGGTTGCAGGCGCAGGTCGGCGTTTTTCAGGATGATATGGGTCGAGAGGTTGCTCAGCGGCAGCGTGCTGCCATGCTCAATTTTACGTCCTTTGAAGCGCACATCCGCATCCATCACGTCCCATTTGTCGGTTTCGAAGCGGTCATAGGGCAGCACTTTACCCGCAGGCTGAACGTCCTTTTTAACCTCTTTAGACTTCGTGCCTTTGCCCGAATCTACGCCAATCAGCGGACCAAGATCGGCCAGACGCAGCTGGCGGGATTCAACGTCCCCCTCCAGTTTCGGGCGCGGTTTACCGGTGGTGTAGGTCAGCGTGCCGTGGATATCGCTGTCGCCGATGCGGCCGTTGAATCCCCGGTAGTCAAAGACGGACGATTTTTCGGTGTTGATTTTGGCAACCAGGCGCCCGTCCGTTTCAAACCGCGGGGTATCCGGCAGCAGCACGCCGGTCAAATCGTACAGTTCACTCAGCGAATCCCCGGCAAACTTAAGCTGGAGGTCGACGCCGCCCATGTTCATCGGGTCGTTAACCGTGCCCACGAACGCCACGCGGGTGTTGCCCGAGCGGAAATCCGCCTGCACCGGGAACGGCGTGCCCTCACTCCTGAGCGCCAGCATGCCGCCGATTTTGCCTTTACCGGTCAGCGGCTGGCCGTTGTAGCGCCCTTTCGCCGTCAGGCCGAAGACGTAATCGCCCGCTTCGCTGTCATCGCCTTTGGCTTTACTGCCCGTCACTTCGCTAAACGGCAGCGGCTTACCCAGCGGATCGACGAGGATCTCCACGTCAGCCTTACTCACCTTATCGTCAATGGCGATCCTCCCCCGATCGAACAGAATATTGTCGAGGCGGAAAGACCACGAAGAGGGCTGCGCATTCTGATCTTTATCGCCGCTGCTGGCGAGATCGAACGTCCAGTTGTTGTTTTTCTCTGACAGGCGAATTAGCCGCGCGTCGGGCTGCTGAAGTTTGATCCACGGCAGATACACCGTTTTGGTTAACAGGGCTAACGGCGCCAGCGTGGCTTCCACGCGCGGCAGGTGGATCATGGTCACTTCGGGGATGTCCGGCGGGTTGCCGAGAATGATGTCGTCGGCGTGAACGTGCGGCCATGGCACCCAGCTTCGCCAGCCGGTTTCCTCTTTCTGGCGCTCCCACACGACACCCAAATCGCCACGTATTGCGAAGGGGCGGTTTAGCTCGGTTGAGACTTTCTGGTTGATGGTCGGTTTGAGCCGGTTCCAGTCAAACGTGGCGATAATGATGATTAAGACCACGATCAGCAACAAGAAAATCCCTGCTGTCCAGGAAATCACCCTGGTTGTTTTTGACATTGTTGTCCCCTTTCCTGATGAACTTGCCTCTAAAACTATAGTTCAGACAAAGGGAAGCGGGCAGATCAGAGGGTGGTTATCACCTTTTCCAGGGTATCCATGGGGACAGGACGAGAGAGGAAATAACCCTGTGCCGCCGCTGCCGGGGAATTTTGCACGTCGCGCCACTCCTCCAGCGTCTCTACGCCTTCCACAATGACGCCCTGGCAATAGCGGTTCATCAGTTGCAGGAGCATCGTAAACAGGTTCCGTCCCTCCGGCGTCTGGCGCAGCATGATAAACAGATCGCGGGCCACTTTGATGTAGTCATAACGCACTTCGCTCAGGGCGGAGAAGTTGGCCATACCGGTACCGAAATCATCCAGCCACAGCGGGCCAAACTCACACATCGAGGCAAACGAGGAGTCCTGCGGCAGCTGAACATGTTCCACCAGCTCGAAGCGCATCCACGGCAAGGTGGCAATCAGCGCCTGCAACGTCGCGTTCTGACGTAACGCCATCAGGGTTGGGCCATCCACGTTCACCGACGCCAGAATACCGTGCTGCTCGAAGAACGCCTGCTTCGTCGCCAGCATTCTCAGCTGCTCTTCCAGCACGTCGATACGCTGACGCACGGCAACCTCCGCAAAATAGCGGTCCGGTGCAATACGCTGTGAAGGATTCGATGGATGAGTGACGACCGTTAACACCTCAATCGCCATTAACCGACCGTCGGTACGGTAGATGGGCTGATAGGTGTATGCTCGCTCACATTGCAGCCAGTAGCGATGCTCCTGCAAGTTCTCAATACTTGCCTCAGGCGTAGTGCTCAGCCGCTGGATAACCTGCTCTGACTTCATTTCGGATGTCCTGTTGTATGGGATAGCCTTTCTGGACTCGTCACTGAGTTATCGGCCCGCCAGGTGAGAACTTTATGTTCAATTCACCGGGAAAATGAAATTAAGATGACAGAAATATGCCGGAATACGCGCTGGCTCAAAAAAAATAATGGAACGTCGTTTTAATATAGTTGACCGTAAAAAACACACAGCGCACACTACCCTTAATTACTTTGTTCAGGTTCACGACTATGTCTAAAAAAATTGCCGTGATTGGCGAATGCATGATTGAGCTGTCCCAGAAAGGCGCGGAAGTCAGCCGCGGTTTTGGTGGCGATACATTGAACACCTCCGTTTACATTGCCCGTCAGGTCTCCCCCGACGCGCTGAGCGTGAGCTACGTTACCGCGCTGGGAACGGACAGCTTCAGCCAGCAGATGCTGGAAGCCTGGCAGGGTGAAAACGTTGGGACCTCGCTGATCCAGCGAATGGAAAACCGCCTGCCGGGTTTGTACTACATCGAAACCGACAGCACCGGCGAGCGCACCTTCTATTACTGGCGTAATGAAGCGGCCGCCAAATTCTGGCTGGAAAGCGAGGCCGCCGCTGCCATTTGCGAAGAACTGGCGACCTTCGATTATCTCTACCTGAGCGGGATCAGCCTGGCGATCCTGAGCCAGGAGAGCCGTGAAAAACTGCTGTCACTGCTGCGCGAATGCCGTGCCAATGGCGGTAAGGTGATTTTCGATAACAACTACCGTCCGCGTTTGTGGGCCAGCCGTGAAGAGACGCAGCAGGTCTACCAGCAGATGCTCGAATGCACCGATATCGCCTTCCTGACGCTGGATGATGAAGATGCTCTGTGGGGCGAAAAACCGGTTGATGAGGTCATTGCCCGGACGCAGGCTGCCGGGGTCAGCGAAGTGGTGATCAAGCGCGGGGCGGAGTCTTGCCTGGTGGCGGTTGCAGGTGAAGCCGTGACAGAGGTGCCGGCGGTGAAGCTGGCGAAAGAGAAGGTAATCGATACCACGGCGGCGGGAGATTCTTTCAGCGCGGGGTATCTGGCGGTACGTCTGACGGGGGGAACGCCGGAAGCGGCGGCGCAGCGCGGTCACTTGACGGCCAGCACGGTGATTCAGTATCGCGGAGCGATTATTCCGCGCGAGGCGATGCCTGCTTAAGGACTGTGCGGGCTGATGCCCGCACCCTAACCCTCTCCCTCAGGGCTGAGGGAACGCAGAGCTTACTGGCCCTGCGGAATATCGCTCGCATCCTGGTGTAAATCATCGGCTGCCGTTTGCGCTGGCTGCGGCGGCGTCGCCATGATGGCGCTCCAGGTGGCCTTCAACTCTTTCATGTCATATTCCGGCTCACCTTTCGGCTGCAACAGAATCAACGCCATATCCTGCGACAGCTGCTGACGCAGATCCTGATTCAGCATCTCCACGGTCAGACCGTTCAGGAAGTCCTGACGCAGTTTCTGATACTGCTCCGGCGCGATATCCACCACCTGATTCTGCAAGGAGCGAATGCGCTGGCTGATTAAGATATCGGTATCGGCGCGGGCATAGGTGGCGAACAGTTTCTGCAATTCGAGGGATTTCTGCGCCACCAGCGCGTTAAACTCCTCTTCAGACAGGCCCTCTTTCCGCACTTTAGCCAGCTCTTTCGCCACCACGCCGAGATTGGCATTCAGCTTATCGCCCGGAGATTCCACGTTAATGGCGCACTGGGCGCGCTGGAACAGCACTCGGCAGTCAAAGCCCAGGCCAATATCTTTCACGTTGTTCTTGCTGAGCGTCTGCTGAACGTGCCAGAAGAGCGCTTCACGCGCGAGATCCGCACGCCAGTAACGCAACAGCGCAGAAGACTCGCGGATCGGCTGCCAGGCCGTATCCCACATCATTGAAAGACGATCCTGACGCACGGTATCCGTCATGATGCTGACCGTCTCAGGACGCAGCGGGGACAAGGTAGGAACAGGGGCGGGCGTTTCACGCTTCCCTTTCAGATCGCCAAATGCTTTGTTGATCTGTTCTATCACCGCACGGCTGTCCACGTTGCCCACCACAATCAGGGTCATGGCATCCGGGGTGTACCACTGCTGGTAGAAAGATTTCACCTGCGCGGCATCAACCGGCTGTTTCAGCGGCTCTGCCGGGTCGTGGCCAAGCAGCGTTGACCCTTTCAGGCGGTAGCGCCACCAGCCTTCTTTGGTATCCGTCGGCCAGGTCGCCACCATGTCGCTGTTGCTCAACGCATAGTTAACGGTCTCAGGCGTAATCGCCAGTTTGCCGGTGGCATCGGAAAGGTAGGTCAGCGCTTCTTTAAGCAGATCGTTACGGTTGTTGGGCAGGCTCAGGTTAAACATGGTGTAGTCATAGGAGACCACAGCCGGGGGCAGCGGGCGTTTCGGATCGATGGCCTGTTGCCATAAAGAACGCACCTGAACCGCCTGCAAACTGCCGCTCTGGGTGAGCGCCAGTCGAGGAATAAAGTGGCTTAAGCCGGTCTGCTGGGTGCTTTCAGTGAGGGAGCCGGTATTCACAGAAAGACGGATTTCAATGCGATCGCTCGGACGTTGCGGAGTGGATAATACCTGCCACTGGAAACCATTCGCCAGTGTTCCCTGTTGCCAGGCCGGGTCTGGCTGGAGCGCATCTGCCTGCACATAACTGGCTGCTGCCATCATCAGCAAACCGCCGGTTAAGAGTCGAATTTTTGTGCCCTGCATGTGAACCCCTGATCAACATTCCTGGTTAAAGAGAGTGTCTCGCGACGTGAGCACTCAAAGATGACGATGAAAACCTTCCGATTAGACAGCGTGTTCGGCTAAACGTCACGGGCGGAAGCGAAATATACCCAAAAAAAATCTTGTCGAATTATGACAGGTATGAACGGTTATTATGCGCAGGTGCCCGCATCCCCACAAGGGAATACGGGCATTTATGAGGGATTAAGAGGATAAACCGGGGGTTTTGTCCTCAGATGTGCGGTTATTCAGCGTATCGTTAAGCTTCTTGTGATCCAGCTCTTTCACCCACTTCGCCACCACAATCGTCGCCACGCCATTGCCGACCAGGTTGGTTAACGCACGGGCTTCAGACATAAAGCGGTCAATACCGAGGATCAGGGCCAGGCCCGCCACCGGCAGATGGCCCACCGCCGAAATGGTGGCCGCCAGCACGATAAATCCGCTGCCCGTTACGCCCGCCGCCCCTTTTGAAGAGAGCAGAAGCACCACCAGCAGCGTAATCTGATGGAAGATATCCATGTGGCTGTTAGTGGCCTGGGCAATAAAGACCGCCGCCATCGTCAGGTATATCGAGGTGCCGTCCAGGTTAAAGGAGTAGCCCGTAGGAATAACCAGCCCCACCACTGACTTACGGCAGCCCAGCTTTTCCATTTTATCGAGCATACGCGGCAGCGCGGACTCCGAAGAGGATGTGCCGAGGACAATCAGCAGCTCTTCACGAATATAACGGATAAATTTGAAGATGCTGAAGCCGGTCGCACGGGCGATGGAGCCGAGCACCACCACCACAAACAGAATACAGGTGATGTAGAAACAGACGATCAGCTGGCCAAGCTGTACCAGCGTGCCGACGCCATATTTCCCGATGGTGAAGGCCATCGCGCCAAAGGCGCCAATCGGGGCCAGACGCATGATCATGTTGATGATGCCGAAGATCACCTGCGAGAAGCTTTCAATGACGTTAAAAATCAGCTGGCCTTTGCTGCCAAGACGGTGCAGGGCAAAGCCAAAAAGCACGGCAAACAGCAGCACCTGGAGGATGTTTCCGCTGGCGAACGCGCCAATCACGCTGCTCGGGATCACGTCCAGCAGGAAGGCAACAATCCCCTGATCTTTCGCCTGTTCAGCGTAAACCGCCACCGCTTTCGCATCCAGCGTGGCCGGGTCGACGTTCATGCCCGCGCCAGGCTGTACCACGTTGACAATTATCAGGCCGATAATCAGCGCGATGGTACTGACAATCTCGAAGTACAGCAGGGCAACCGCCCCCGTACGCCCGACCGCCTTCATGCTTTCCATGCCAGCGATACCGGTCACCACGGTACAGAAAATGACCGGCGCGATGATCATTTTGATGAGCTTAACGAACGCGTCGCCAAGCGGTTTCATCTGTGCGCCCAGCTCCGGGTAGTAGTGACCGAGCAGAATACCGATGGCGATGGCTGTCAGGACCTGGAAGTAAAGACTTTTGAAGAGTGAGGTTTTCATAGGGTGTCCCTGGAAAGAAAAACTACAGGCTTTGTAAGGTTATGGTTAACCTGCGGCTTTAAAATAACACCCACATAACAGGACAGAAATAAACGGGGTTCAAATTTGAAACACAAATGTTAAGAACTTTGAGCTGGCTCGCACAAGCCAGCAACAAAATTACACTTTTGCGTTATTGCCAGCGTCGGCGAGATAGCGTTGCTCAAAGATATCCGTCGGTACGGCGCGGTCAAACAGGAAGCCCTGTCCGCTCTCCACGCCCGCCGCAGCCAGCCACTCACGCTGGGCGTCGGTTTCAATACCCTCGGCAATTACGTGCAGATTCAGGCTGTGCGCCATCTGAATAATGGCCTGTACCAGGCTGCAATCCTCCGGCAGCCCTTCCACAAAGGTTTTGTCGATTTTCAGGACGTCCACCGGCAGGGTTTTCATGTGCTGGAGCTGACGCAGGCCGGAATACCCCATACCAAAATCGTCCAGCGCAATGCGGATCCCGGCATTACGCAGCGGTTTCAGAATGGCGACAGCATCGTCAGGATTGTCGATACAACGGCTCTCGGTGACTTCCAGGATCAACGTGTGGGGCTGAATGCGGTAGCGGTGGATCAACTCGAGCATCTCCGGCACCATGGTCGGGTGCATCAGCTGTAGCGCAGAGAGATTCACCGACAGCGGCAGCGTGATGCCCCGTTGTTGCCAGGCCGCAAGCTGGCGGCAAGACTCTTCCAGCACCCAGTAGCCAACGGTGACCATCAGGCCGCAGGACTCGATACGTTCGATCATTCCCTCAGGCAGCTCCCACGTGCCGTCCGGCTGTTGCATACGCAGCAACGCTTCGGCGCTGGTCACTTCACCCGTGCGCAAATTGACCTGCGGCTGTAGCCAGAGCGCAAACTGGCGATTGTCCATCGCCGTCAGAATGTCGCTCTCTTCCGTCAGGCGCTGCTGGGCTTTTTCCATCTGCTCCGGATCAAAGAACTGGATCTGGTTTTTGCCTTTCCGGCGCGCGGTGAACGCGGCCGAGAAGGCCCGACGATAAAGCTGCTCGGCGGTCAGCCCCCCGTAGTACATCGCAATACCGATGCTGGCGCTCGGGCGAAGCTGGATACCCTGAATGGGCAGCCGCTCATTAATGACAGTGAGTACTTGCTGACCTAGCGTAATGGCGTGCCACGGCTCTTTAACACCGTGCGCGATCACCACCAGGTCATAACCGCTGACCTGGGTGAGCACCATGCGCGGCGCCAGAACGGATTTCACCTTTTCCACCAGCGTCAGCAACAGCATCTCGCGCTGGCTCTCTTTCAGCACGCCCGCCGTGTCCTGCAAGGTTTCGCAGGCAATCACCATCAGCGCGGTGGTCTGCTGGCGGGCGACGGTCTGCTCCAGCAAGGCCATTAAAAACGCTTTGTTTGGCAGATCGGATACCGGAAAACGGGTGGCATTGCTACTGAGCTCTTCCTGCTGACGCAGGACACGCTGCTGGTTGATATTGTAACTCCGGACCAGCATGCCAATTTCATCGTCGTGATGCAGGCGCGGCAACGGAAGCTGATGCCCCATGTGCTCCTGTGGAGAGAGGTCGTTCAGCTCCCGGGCTATGCGGCGCAACGGATGCACAATTAACCGGTTGATACACCACGTCAGCGCCACGCTCAGCATTAGTGTCAAAAGTAAGTAAGTAGTCACCAACGTAGCAACCCAGCTCATAACAAATTTATACATGCGGTACGAGTCGGCCTGTAGCACCAGGTAGGCCAGCGGCTGCGGGTTAGCCGGTCTTTCCAGGGAATAGAGAGGCAGGGAAATTTGCACTGGCAGTTCAAACAGGCGCATCACCATCATCGGGACGGGACGCTCCGGGATAAAGCTCATCCGTAGCGCCTGGAACTGGTTCGGCAGCACGACATCTGCGCGGCTCACGATACCGGCGGGCTGAATGCGCTTCAGGATGGATTCCGCCTCGGGGATATCCCCTTTCAGGATCGAGGCTGACAGGGGTTCCCGCACCGAGCGGGCAATACTTTCCAGTTGCGAAGCCGTGTTATAGCGATTCTGCTGTACGGAGTGAAACAGCAAAATGACGCAGAAGATGAAGACAAACAGCATTGTGACGGCAGACACCATCGCCATCTGTTTGATCGTTAAGGAACGGCTGACACGCAAAATGACTCTCCACAAAACTCGAAGCGCAGGGCGCACCAGGGTGTAAACCTGGTGCGCCCGAGTATACCCGATAGCTGCACTTTTAAGAGAGACTTACAATTAGATTAAGAAAAAATCCGATCACCAGTCTGCATAAGGCACCAGCGGTTCCGGTGGTAAGTCCATATCACCCTGCCAGCCCGCGGCAGAATACCGAACGTAGAGCAGCGCATGGCTCGGGGTATAGTCTTTTGCTTCCTGAATATCGACGCCCAGTCCGACAAACCAGTTGGACGTCACGCGGCGTTCAACAATCGCCCTTGCGGTATAACCCGTGCCTGACGAGCTACTTCCGGTTTCCATTACACCTTTATCGGTATAACGGCCTGGCTCATTGTCCGGGATCAGTCCCTGTAACGGATAACGCATCACATCTTTTGTTTTTGAATGGGACCATGAGACGGAGCCGCCCAGCTCCCATGACCAGTTCTCTGTGCGTTTACGCCAGTTCACCGGTAAGGCGAACGACACATACTCCTGGGGACTGTAGTAACCGCCCTGGCCCAGCGAATAGCCACTTAAATCCTTATCGTAATGCCAGAGCATGTTGGACACGCCCACCGTCAGGCGTTCGTTGTTCTGATTGATGAGCTTGTAGTAATAGCCGGTCATCCAGCGGACGCGCCAGTTATCTTCGACATTCTTCCCGGTGAGGCTGTCGGCACTCAGGCTTGACCAGATCCCGTTAGCTTCGCCTTTGTCGTAGCTCATGCTCACGCCGCCACCGGTGGCACGCACGCCGCCCCAGGTGGTGTCGGTATTGGGATCTTTTTGCCCGGCGAAGGCCAGCACCGAGCTGGAAATCGGACGGCGATGGGCGTTCAGGGTGTAGCCAATCGGCCCTAAATCGTTGCTATAGCTCAGGCTGCCCACCACATCGACCACGTCGAAGCCCATCGGCGTTGTACCGATATCCCACGCCCAGGTTTTGTTCTGCCAGCCGACGGCCACGCTGGCGCCGTTGGCCGACTGGTTTGTGCTACCGCGACATGGCGTTTCGGCGCAGGTACCCCATGTCGGATCGTAGGTTCCGTTATCGGTGGCAAAGGAACCGGCGTTCATATTGACCAGATCGCTACGGAAGAACATACGTCCATCCGACAGCGGCGCATCAACCTGGAGCATGGTGGTGTGCGCTTTCAGGTCGGAATAGCCCCCCGTGCCGCTGGACCCCCAGTAGTCGTGTTGCAGCGTGACGTTCAGATCCTGCTGACGATAAAGATCGCCTGCATCGCTGCGCACGCCGCGCTTCAGCCAGTCATCTTTCTCATCGTTACGCGTGAGCCGCGTAAAGCTGTCGTTATCGGTCGGACGGGTCGTTGTGATGCCCGATGAGACCATCGCATCTTTCCAGGTGTCCAGCGCCTGCTGAGGCTGACCATTTTGTGCCTGGAAACGGGCGGCATCGCGCATCACCAGCGCACTTTCCAACGAAGGCGGCTGCGATTTGGCCTGCGGAAGAATGGCGTTGAAGGTCTTTTCTGCCGCGGCATGATCACCCAGGCCAGCCTGCGCCATGGCAAGCCGGCGCTGCATATTGATGGAGAGCGGTTCGCCGTTCTGTGCCGCGGGCAGTTTCGCCAGCGCCGTGCGCGCCGCGTCCTTGTTGTCCTGGGCAAGATAGACCTCGGTCAGGCCGAGGATCGCGTCTTCGTTCTGCGGTTCGCGTTGCAGGACGGTGTTGTAGGCGGTTTTCGCGGCCTTATGATCGCCACGCTGTTCAGCCCAGTCCGCCAGCGTCAGGTCGATACGGGTGGACGGAGGCTGCTGGCGAAGCAACGTTTCCGCCTCCTGCTCTTTTCCACTGTCGCGCAGGCGGTTGGCGGTTTCCAGCACCTGGTTACTTTGCAGGCGGTCCGCCAGCGCCTGAATGTTGCCGTTCCACTTGTCGCGCGGCAGCGTGTTCAGATGCGCCAGCGCCGCCCGGTCCTGATCGTTACCGGACAGGTACAGCCCGCTGGCGTAAACCTGATCCGGATCGCCCGGTTTCTGGCTTGCCAGCTGACGCATCAGGTTATCCGCCTGGCTGCGCTGACCCGCGCTATACAGATCGCGTGACAGTCGGTAGGTGATCCACACGTCGCCCGGGGAAAGCGCAAGGCGTCGGCGCTGAATTTCTGCGGCCTGCGCATATTTCCCCTCGCTTTCCAGCTGTTCGGCCTGGGCTGACAGCTGCTCGTTCGTCAGGCTACGTTCAATATCATCAATGCTGCGGCGCTGGCTGGCAGAGAGCGACTGAATAAACTGCGTCGCCTTCTCCGGAGACTGCGCACGATAAATATTGGCGAGACCGCGCACCGCGTTGCTGTTGCCGCTGTCCATCCGCAACGCCTGGCGGTAATAGCGCTCGGCCGCGTCGTTATCTTTGCGCGCCGCCGCCGCATCACCGAGGCCCAGAACCGCGTAGCTGTCGGTATTGTCGATATTGCGCGCCTGCTGGTAATAGCGTTCGGCCTGGGCCGTATTGTTGGCTTTCAGGGCGTTATCCCCCTGCTGGATCAGCAGCCAGTATCGGTTGACCTTCAGCAGGCTCTCCCATTTGCCCCGGTTATCGCTCTGCGGATCGAGGGCGATCGCCTTTTCAAACTGCGCAACCGCACGCGCGCGATCGCCTTTCTGAGAATAGGCCTGCCCCAGCGCGCCTACGGCTTCACTGTCGGCGTGGTTGGCGCTGACTGCTTTCTGCAACTCCGTTACCGCTTTACTGCCCTGCCCGGCATCCACTGCGGCTAACCCTTCGGCTTTGGCGCGGAACGCCGGATCGGCGAGCTGTTTTTGCTGCGCTTCAAGCTGGGCGCGCGCCGCCGTCACGTTATCGCCATCGCTGAACACGCTCAGGTATTGTTGCAGCGCGGTAACGCTGGCGCTGCTGGCCGGCTGATCTTTGATCTGCTGGTACCACATGTCCGACGCCTGACTGCGGCCATTATTCGATTTGGCCATCTCCTGTAACACCGCAAACCCTTCATCACGCCGTCCGCTCTGGAACAAAAGCTGTGCCAGCGAGGACTGTAGCGGGACGTTGCCCGGACTGCTGGCGTTTATTTTCTTAAGCTGATTAATGGCCAGGTTGCGGCGGGCTGGCTCTTTCGCCACCACGTTCCAGTACTCCGTCGCGATGTCGCCACTGGGCGGCTTACCGTCAAACAGTTTGTCATACGCGGCAATGGCTTCCTGGGTGTGCCCGGTGGTGGCAAGCAGGCGAGCCTGCTGGAGGGACTGGCGACCATCCGGCGTGGAGAGCAGCATGGTAGTACGGGAGGACTGATAGGCACTGGAATCGGGCGCCATTCCTTTCAGGCGATCCAGCTCTTTTTGCGCGCCCGCCATATCACCCTGTCGTAACAGGTAGCGGAAGCGCGCGGCAATCACGTCCGGGTTGTTGGGGTCGATCAGCTCAAGGCGATAGAGCGACTGGCGCACTAAATCCTCACGCTGGGTGGATTCCCCCAGACGGACCTGTTCCAGCAGCTGTCTCTGCTGCGGGGAGTTGGCGGCCTGGGCCAGGGGCATTAGCGCCAGGCCAAGCGATAAGGTGAGTAGATTCAGTGTGAACGTGCGCATTCCTGGCCCCAGTCCGGTAGTAATTCACCTTGCACGGTGAAACGAAAACGATGCTGATCCCACCCTTGTCCAAAGAGGGTCAGAACGTAGCTGTAATAAGCATTGTTATCGGGAAAACGATCGGCGACGTGCTGGCGTTGCACCGCTTGCGCGTCCCGGTTTTGTAAAAACGGAAGGAGGGAGGCAGAAAACCCTACCGGCCCATTTCCGGTGCGTTTCCCGGTCGCGACGTCCACTTTCTCCGGCGGCAAGCCTTGTTTGATTGTGGTGGTCGCCATGGGCTTGAAACGCGCCAGTAGCCGGGCTTTCTGCGGATCGTTATCGTTCATCATCCCTACCCACAGATAGACGCGAATCGCATCGTAGCTGCCGATCAGGGACGCATCCTGCGACAGCTGCCAGCCGCCCTTTTTCTGGTATTTCACCCAGTTCGGGGAAAATCCTTTAGGCGCGGTCTCCAGCAGCAGACGCAGGTTGGTTTCACGGAGCGTCGTCCACGGCGCGCCAAAACGGGTGAAATAGCTCGCAAGCTGCGGCGGCAGGTAGCTGGGGTTGAAGCGCCAGACACTCTCTTCGGCAAAACCGACTTTACCCGGCAGCAGCATAGAACCCAGCCCCGGCACCTTCACCACTTCCTCACTGGCAATGCGCGTCAACAGCGCCTTACCCGTGCGCGTGTAATCGGGATTTTTCCACAGCCGCCCGGCTTCCAGCAGCGACCAGGCAATCCAGATATCGGCATCAGACGCGGAGTTAGGGTCGATAACCGCCCAGGTTTCGTCGTCCTTTTTCCCCCACAGCCAGGCCGGGAGATGTTGGGTTAAATCTCCCTCGGCAAGGTTATCGCGCGTCCATGCCAGCAGCAGATCGAACGCCTTGCGATCGTTTGCCGCGAGGGCAAAGAACAGTCCGTAGCTTTGCCCTTCGGAGGTGGTGATTTTGCGCGCGTCACTGGGATCAATGACGCGCCCACTTTCGCTCATATAATCCTGCTTGAACGTCTCCCAGGCAGGCCAGCGACAGGCGGCGTGAAGATTCGCCGCCGCCAGCATCAACGCTGCGACTACACACCCGCGAAAGATTTTCATCACCGCTTACTCATGGTCCGGGTTAAGACGACGACGGCTGATGATTCGCAGCAGACGCCACAGTACCCACGCCAGCAGTACAACGCTGAGCGCAGCCAGCACGGCCAGCAGCACCGGGTGGTTAGACAGGGCGTACCACAGGCGTTCGAACCACGGCAGATGACCGACGTAGTAGACATCCCCCACGCGCAGGCTGTTTACCCCCGACTCACGGATCACCGAGACGGAACCGAACATTGCCGCCCGTTTACCGCTGTCGTTCATGGCCGTGTTGAGTAGCTCATACCCGCGCGGGCTGTCCGCCAGCAGGGCGATAACGCTGCGCTGGTCGTTATACGGCGACTGGAAGCCGACAATCGCGGCCATCGGACCCGTTGAGCTTACGGTCGTCCTGATATTGGCCTGACGATCGCCGCTGTCCGGCATGATGCTCGGGAACTCGGTCTGACGCAGCGGCGTGTTAACCCACGACTGAGCCGCCTGCACCAGCAGATCGACGCGCTTCTCGTCTTTCAGCTTGTCCGGAATGTTGCCGATGACCATGATATCGGCATCTTTGTTCTGGATCTGGCTCCCGTCATCCGTCACCGTCACGTTGATCGCCGGCAAGCCGGTTTGCGCCCCGACGGTGCCCATGGTGTCCAGCAGCGTGGTAACCTGGCCTTCGTTGGCCGCTTTTGGCATCACGACAATCGATTCAGAGAGGTCTGCCATGCGGCTGAACGGGAAGCTGGCGTTAGCAAAGGCACGCAGATCCGGCATCGCAATAAAGTGGTAATACTTCGAGAAGTCGATCGTGGAATCATCGCCAATCACCACGTGGTTTTGCACCGGCTGGAAGGTAATACAGTTTTCCACCGATCCACCCGGCATGGGGTTCATATACTGGAAGTTAAACCGCAGCTGGTTCACCGCACCGAGCTTCAGCGCCGGGATCGACACATCGGTTTTGCCATCCAGCAGCCCCTGTAATACAGGCAGACGAAGCATCAACCGGTTTGTCTCCTGGCTGCTGGTCAGGCTGAACGATTGCAGGAACTGGTTGTTGAGGCTGATATCCATGCGCGAGCTGTCTTTGGTCGCCGGCGCGGTGTAACGGTAGTTCAGATTGATATCAATGCCGTTGGTGCGCAGCAGATAGAGATCCGGCGGCAGGTTCAGCGACAGGCTGACAGGAGAAGGTTCAAGCCCGGTTGACTGCAATTGCTCTTCATAGGTTTTCAGTTCGCCAAAGGTGATGGCCCGGTCGGTACGTACCCAGTTCGGCGCATCATAAGGCTTACGTGCCAGCAGCGGTTTCACCTCGTCCACCACAACGCTGTTACCGCGGAACAGGATATTCCCCTGCGCAATGCCTTTCGCCGCCTGCACCAGATCTTTGTCATCACGGCCGAAGATCACCAACAGCTTCACGTACGGATTGTCCGGATGGCTGATCATCTCGATGGTGGGCGCTTTCACCTCCGGATGGTCACGCAGGAAAGCCGGACGTTTGGTGTTGGTGGCAAACACGATCGCGTTTTTGTCCGGCATTTTGTCGTACATGACCGGGAAACTTTGACCACGCCAGCCGGAGCGGGAACCAAACCAGGATGCCACGATAGAGGCCGCCAGCTGTTCGGTCACATCGGGAGAGCCGGCAAAGACCATCGGCAGGTTCAGCGGACGGTTATCACGCGGGTCGAAGAACGGCACCGGGAAGGCGGAGAGATCGTTTTTCAACGCCAGCGGCTGATAGGTCATCTGAAGCGAAGAGTTACGCCCGACATCCAGCCACAGGGTGCTGCTGGCCGGGTTTTCACAGACATCGCGGTAGTGGCCGACAAACTCCAGACGCACGCGGTTAAAGTCGGTGATAAACAGCGGATTAATCGGCACCTGAGCCAGGGTTTTCTTACCCAGTTGCTCTTTGGTGACGGGCAGGACGTCCATCAGCTCGTCATTCAGATAGACCTTAAGCTGGGACTGCACCGGCAGCAGCGACGGCGATGGGGTGTATTCCAGGTTGAGCATCGCTTTCGACACGACTTCATCGCTGCGCATACCGAATTCGATACCGCCATTTGGGTTGATGCCGCGCAGAACCATGCTGCCCGGAGGAGGCGCGATCTGGGCAAACGTCAGCTTAACGTCACGCGACGGCGTATTTTCGGCAACCACCGGCGCACTGGCTCCCGGCACGCCAGGCATGACCTGCCCAACCACCGGGTTGTCGGCGGGCAGCGTATTCCCCGTCGTCGGCTGATTCGGGACGACGTTTTCCGTCTGCCCCGGCGCGGCCGTCACAACCGGATCGGTCGCTTGCGCGACGACAGGCACCGTTGGCGCGGGCGTGGCCGCTGCGTTATCAGGCGCTGCGTTAGCCACTGTTGCAGGGAGCGCACTCATCCCCATTGCCACTGCACATAACCAGGAAAGTTTTGTTTTCATCGCGTTATCATCATTGTTGAGCCATAACCGGGTCCGCCTGCTTCGCTTCATCTCGCTCAGGTCGACGCGGAATGAACGACACGACCCAGGAAACCAGTGAAGTAAGTGACCGGAAAATTAATTTCACCGACGACGGGGCAAATTCTGCAAGGTGACGATAGCCACGGAACCCCAGCTTAAGAATATCCAGCAGGCTTTCCAGAGGCTTATCCTCAGGGAAGCTGTCCTGCCAGAGAGCCCACGTATCCGCGCGGGCAAACGTACACTGCACAAAATCAATGTGTTGCTTTTTGGTCAGCGGCATCAGTTGCAGACCCACTTCATTTCCTCTCACACGCACCACCTGCGTCGGGAAGACATACTCCTGCTGGCCGCGCTTAAGCAGTAGGTTGACCTTCTGCCCCTCCAGCACCTTCGCCTGACCGTTGATCTTGATACCCAGACCGCCATCCGAAAAGTCATGTACGGTACAGGAGAAGAGATGTCCATCGTCGCGGGCAATGGCCGCTGGCATGCTGATTTCGACGCGATGCGCGCGGCGAACCTGTTTGCTCTCCACCGATACCGCCACCGCGCCACCGAGGATAATCAGGTTATAAAACACCCACGCCATACTCACGAAGACCGTCAGAATTTCGTTTTCCGGGCCGTAGAAGTAGCGCCAGATCCCAACAATCACGCCCACAATATTCAGCAGCACCAGGAAGATATAGGGCCGGGAGATCACCCAGTCGACATATTCCTCTTCCACCAGCCCGCCCTTCGCGGTGACGTTGAATTTCCCTTTATGCGGGTTAATCAGCGCCACCATGGTTGGCGGCGCGATGTACCAGGCCAGCACCGTTTCGTAAATTTCACTCCAGAAGGAGTGGCGATATTTCCCCTGAATCTTCGAGTTCGTCAGGCTGGCGTGGATCATGTGCGGCAGAACGAACAAGGCAATCATCAGCGCAGGCGCATAGATGATGTAAGCGTGAAGGAGCAGGAACGCCAGCGGCGCAGTGAGGAAGATAAGCCGTGGAATACCGGACAGGAAGTGGAACATGGCGTTGACGTAGCACAGCCGTTGCGCCAGCTTCAGCCCTTTACCCATCAGCGGGTTATCGAGCCTGAAAATTTGCACCATGCCGCGGGCCCAGCGAATACGCTGGCCGATGTGCGCCGACAGGGATTCCGTGGCCAGCCCCGCCGCCTGAGGAATACGCATGTAGGCGGAGGTATAGCCAAGACGGTGCAGACGCAGCGAGGTGTGCGCATCTTCCGTGACCGTCTCGACGGCGATCCCGCCAATTTCATCCAGCGGTTTCCGGCGGATCACCGCACAGGAGCCGCAGAAAAACGTGGCGTCCCACATGTCGTTCCCGTCCTGCACGAGTCCATAGAACAGCGTGCCCTCGTTCGGGGTTTTACGAAAACGGCCGAGGTTACGTTCAAACGGGTCCGGCGAGAAGAAGTGGTGCGGCGTCTGCATCATCGCCAGCTCTTTCTCCTTCAGGAACCAGCCCATGGTCATTTGCAGGAACGAGCGCGTTGGCACGTGGTCGCAGTCGAAAATAGAGACGAACTCCCCTTTGGCATATTTCAGCGCATTGTTGATGTTACCGGCTTTCGCGTGTTCATGCGTGGTACGGGCGATGTACTCTACCCCCACTTCGTCCGCGAACTGGCGGAACTCGGCGCGGCCACCGTCATCGAGGATCCAGATTTTGATTTTATCCTTCGGCCAGTCGATACCCAGCGCGGCGTAAATGGTGTTTTTTACCACCGACAGTTCTTCGTTGTAGGTCGGCACGAAAAGGTCAACTGTAGGCCACTGGGTCGTGTCTTTTGGCAGCGGCACCGGCTGTCGATTCAGCGGCCAGATAACCTGGAAGTAACCCAGCACCAGCACGATCCAGGCGTAAGTCTCAGCAAACAGCAGCACTAAGCCGCACACCAGGCTGACCGGATCGTCCCAGTTCAGCGTTGAGGTATATCGCCACCAGATGTAGCGGCAGGAAACGGTCAGCGATAGCACAATCAGCATCAGGGCAGAAAAACGCCCTGGTATGCGCCGCACCAGCAGCGCCACGCCCCACAGCAGGATCAGGAAGGTGAACTGCGCCAGCGGGTTGAAGGGCTGGGTAATACAGACCAGCGCAAGAATCAGCGAGAACACCACAACCACGCCGAGAATAAAACGCCGCAAGCCCGGGTGTAGGTGCCCGAGCTCTTTGTGGTTATCTAAATGACCCGTTTTGTCGCCCACCCGGTCAGGTAGCCGGTCAAGCCACTGGTGGTAGTGTTCACGTAAGTTCTGCACACGATCGAAGCTGCGCCAGCGGGATGTTTTTTTCTCTCCACCCGTTGAGGTCGCCAGTAGCCAGATGGACTGAATAGCGTAGCGCGCGGGATCCAGCGGACGCGGCTTGTCCGGGTTGATATGCGGATAGAGTTCACCGTGGCGCGCACGAATAATTTGCCAGCGGGGATGTTCGAGGGGGATGAACATCCACGCCAGAATCATCCAGAAACAACCCAGCGCAGCGCTCAGCGACGAAGCGCCGTGATGACGGTAATGGCGGTAGCGTTCACTTAAGCGCGAACTGACCGGCGGAATGAGCAGCCAGTTAGTCAGGCGGCTCATACTGAACTCCCGGCAGGCTCCGGCCGTTTAGCAAAGTGCAGCAGACACCAGTTTGCCAGCGTCAGGATCTCTTCCGCCGCCAGTGAATCGCTACGGTACTCCCCGAGAGGTTGTTTGGACGCGAGGCACTCCGCCATCGCTTCGTCACGATGGATCACCATCGGCAACAGGCGGCGCTGACTCTGGAGCCAGACCTGGTAGAGATCGTCCTGGATCTGGCTGCCAATGCGCAGATCGTTGATCAGAATATGGGCATTGGCAGGCATCGGCTGCTGATGCAGACGGATATGACAATTCGCATCTACGTTCGCGATGGAGAGCACATGGTCGCACTGCGCCAGCAGCTGGCGGGTCAGCGACGCGGCACCGTGCGGCAGGTCCAGTAGGATCCACTGATAGTGCCCGCTCTCTTTCAGGCTCTGCAATGCGGTGATGAAGCGAGAGAACAGGCGCTGGTACGCGGCTTCATTCCCGCGCTCGGTTTCGGTCAATTGACCAAAGGGAAGCAAATCGAGCTGGGAGGTATAACGCAAACCCGCATCCCGCCAGTCTTTATCGTCCAGAAGCGCGCGTCCCCAGCCGTTTGCATGCGTAAAGTCGACATTGAATGACATGCGCAGCAAATTATCGGAACAGGCATCAATGACCAGTACCGATTCACCTAATACCTGCAATGACCACGCCAGCGCCGCGGTAACGGAAGTTGTACCCACCCCACCACGGACGCCCTGTAATCCTAAATAGCTGCGCCTAATACCGCTACACTTTTGCCTGACCATGTTTTCCTCCGGGGAATGGGCTGGCGGTTTCCATAAAATGGCGGACCTTTTTCAGTAACTGCCACATTGAGCGGCACTGATGATTACGGGTTATCGTGTCATGAAGTGCCTGCCATAGCCGTTCCACATGATTCACCCACGGCGAGTAAACCGGCTGGTAAATTACCCTGAACTTGGGATTTGCTTTCAACCAGCGCTGTGTTTCGCGGCTTTTATGGATAATGTAGTTATCAACGATCAGCGTGATTGTTTTCGCCCGCCGGTAAGTGGCTTTCAGGTGCTTCAGCAGAGCGATAAACAGCGCTGAACTTTTGCTGTTGCCGCCCACGTAGCTGACTTTACCCGTGCCACTGTGCAGTGCGCCGGCCAGATAGTATTTTTCGTTCTGCCCCGGCGTCACTACCCGTTTCTGCTGTCCGCGCAACTGCCAGTCCGCACCGATTTTAGGATTAAGGTGGATATCCACTTCATCTTCATAAAATACCGGATGCTCTGCGCTGCATTCATCCAGCGCTTTGTGGATTACCGCCATCTTTTCATCTTTATGTGGGTCACGGATACGCAGAGTTGGCGCGGCCCTGCGCCATACAAGCCCCGCAGATGGCAACCAGCGGCGAACGGTTCCTGCATGTAACTGGCAACCGGTTATCTCATTGATTTTTATTGCCAGTAATTCGGTGCTCCAGCGTGAACGTTGATAACCAAAATCGCCGGGAGAATGCTTTATCAGCTCACGTAACAGGGTGCAGATATGTTCAAAAGGCCAGCGTCGGGAGCGCCCTGCGGGTAAGGATTTCAGGCCTTCAATACCTGAGTGCGTAAACCAGTTAATCCAGCGACCAACGGATGAACGGGCACAACAGAGAGTTCTGGCAACATCGCTGACCCGTTCACCCCGATGAAGCATCAGCATGGCCGTGAGTCTGCGGGCATGATTTTTATCACGCGTTTTATGAATAGCTTTCTGCATCAGGCGTCGTTCGCCACGGGGTATTGGTACTATGATCGGCATCGCTCAGTCCGGTTGGTGATTTTGGTTGGTTTGGCGATTGATCAGATCGCACAATCCGGGCTGAGTTCCCTTTCAGTGATCTACTATTCCGCGCAGCTATTTAGTACAGCCATCAATGGCTTCCTTATTGTTGTTGGGCAAACTCAGCTAATAACGGCCAACGTTTAATAGCCGCCGCCAACTGTTCACGCTGGGAAATATCGGTGTAATCTATTTCAGGCAAAGAAAAAGCCTGCGTGAGTGCCAAAAAATCGTTCTGGAATGTGTAACCCAGACTTGAGTCGACTGGGGTTGCGGGTTCGTTATTTTGCATTCTTTTTTCATCCCTTTGAGTAAAATCATAAGATTCAGATGCAGCGAGGCGTCCTGCCCATTAAATTTCATTTACATGCTAAATCTGATGTTCTTTAATTTCAATGTTAGGTTTATTTCTACGCTTTCGCTAGTAAACTGAGAGACATAGAAATTCGACGAAAAGAGGGACACCGTGGACTCCATATTTTCTATTGGCATCCAGTCATTATGGGACGAATTGCGCCACATGCCAGTCGGAGGAGTCTGGTGGGTTAATACGGATCGTAATGAAGATGCCATCAGTCTGGTAAACCAGACGATAGCGGCGCAGGGGAAGGATTCCCGCGTGGCCGTCATTACAATGGGCGAAGAGCCGAAGTCAATCATCAGGCTCGACAGTGACCGTGGACCCCAGACAGTACGATTATTTTCCATGCCTGCGGAGGCTGACAGTCTATACTTTTTACCCCACGATATTCAGTGTTCTATTGTTCCTGAACACTATTTACTGATTCTAAAATGCTCTAATGATGGCCTGCAAAATATACCGTCTGAAAAGCTGCTGAAATGGCTGGGAAGAATCAACAGATGGGCAAAAAATCAAAATTGCACCTTATTGGTTGTTAACCCAGGCAGTAATAATGACAAGCTTTTTTCACTTTTAATGAGTGAATACCGTTCTCTCTATGGCCTGGCCAGTATTCGGGTCCAGACCGACAGCCATCTTTACGACGTGGCTTTCTGGTGCAATGAAAAAGGGGTGAGCTCCCGACAACAACTTACACTCAAACAAGTCGGGGATGAGTGGCATCTTGCTCAACAGGAAGAGACGGTAGTTCAGCCACGCAGTGATGAAAAACGTGTTCTGAGCCATATTGCGGTACTGGAAGGTGCGCCTGCACTGTCTGAGCACTGGTCACTGTTCGATACCAATGAAGCCTTATTTGATGAGGCGCGCACCACGCAGGCGGCGACTATTATCTTCTCGTTGATCCAGAATAACCAAATCGAAACGCTGGCAAGGCACATTCACACATTACGTCGCCAGCGCGGCAGCGCGTTAAAAATTGTGGTGCGTGAAAATAATACCAGCCTGCGCGCCACCGATGAGCGCTTATTACTGGGCTGCGGCGCGAATATGGTCATTCCGTGGAATGCTCCCCTGTCGCGCTGTCTGACGCTGATCGAAAGCATCCAGGGCCAGCAGTTTAATCGACATGTTCCGGAAGATATCAGCACCCTGCTTTCAATGACGCAGCCGATGAAACTGCGCGGCTACCAGAAATGGGACACCTTCTGCGATGCGGTGGGCAACATGATGAGCAATACGCTGTTACCGGCAGACGGAAAAGGGGTGATGGTTGCCCTGCGCCCCGTGCCGGGTATTCGCGTTGAGCAGGCGCTCACTCTGTGCCGCCCTAACCGTATCGGGGACATCATGACCATTGGCGATAACCGCCTGGTGCTGTTCCTCTCCTTCTGCCGGGTGAACGATCTGGATACTGCGCTTAACCATATCTTCCCGCTTCCTACCGCGGATATCTTCTCGAACCGTATGGTCTGGTTTGAAGATAACCTGATCGCGGCTGAGCTTGTCCAGATGCGTGCCCTGCCACCTGAAAAGTGGGCCAAACCGTTGCCTGTCACAAGCGGCGCCAAACCGGTTCTGAACGCGAAACATGACGGGCATGTCTGGCGACGGGTACCCGAGCCGCTACGCTTACTGGATGAGAACAAGGAGAGCGCGCCATTATGAATATCAGCGATATCATCCAACTGGTTGTTCTGTGCGCGCTGATTTTTTTGCCGCTTGGCTACTATGCACGCCATTCCCTGCGCCGTATTCGCGATACGGTCAGATTACTGTTCGTCAAACCTCGCTATATTAAACCCGCCGGAACACTGACTCGCGCTCCGAACGTCAAGGCAAACCGAAAACATGACTAATTCTACCTATACCTCTTCGGCGCCCTCGCCACTCTGGCAATACTGGCGCGGCCTGTCCGGCTGGAATTTCTACTTTCTGGTGAAGTTTGGTCTGCTGTGGGCAGGCTATCTTAATTTCCACCCTCTGCTTAACCTGGTGTTTATGGCATTCCTGCTGATGCCAATCCCGAACCTCAGGCTGCACCGTATACGTCACTGGGTCGCTATCCCCATCGGTTTCGCCCTGTTCTGGCATGATACCTGGCTGCCCGGCCCTGAAAGCATCATGAGCCAGGGCTCCCAGGTCGCAGGTTTCAGTGCGGACTATGTGCTCGATCTGGTTGAGCGCTTTATTAACTGGCAGATGATTGGCGCGGTATTTGTCCTGCTGGTCGCCTGGCTGTTCCTGTCTCAGTGGATCCGGGTGACGGTGTTTGTCGTCGCGATTATGATCTGGCTTAACGTCCTGACGCTGACGGGCCCGAGCTTCTCGCTGTGGCCAGCCGGTCAGCCGACAACAACCGTTACCACCACGGGCGGTTCCGCCGCCGCGACCGTTGCGACAGCAGGGGATACGCCTGTGGTTGGGGATATTCCTGCGCAGACTGCACCGCCGACATCCACTAACCTGAACGCGTGGCTCTCCAGTTTTTACGCTGCGGAAGATAAGCGTCAGACGAAATTCCCGGACGCGCTGCCTGCCGATGCTCAGCCGTTTGAGCTGCTGGTCATTAACATCTGTTCTCTGTCCTGGGCTGACGTTGACGCGGCTGGTTTGATGTCGCACCCGCTGTGGTCGCATTTCGATATTCAGTTTAAGGACTTCAACTCGGCCACGTCGTACAGCGGCCCGGCGGCTATCCGCCTGCTGCGCGCCAGCTGCGGACAGCCTTCGCATAAGAACCTCTACCAGCCGGCAGCTAACCAGTGTTATCTGTTTGATAACCTCGCAAAACTGGGCTTTACCCAGCACCTGATGATGGGCCATAACGGTCAGTTCGGTAACTTCCTGAAAGAAGTGCGTGAACAGGGTGGCATGCAGGCCCCGCTGATGGACCAGAAAGGGCTGCCGGTAACGTTGCTGGGCTTTGATGGCTCGCCGGTGTATGACGATACCGCCGTGCTTCAGCGCTGGTTAGATACCGTCGGCAAAGAGGAAGGGACACGTAGTGCGACGTTCTATAACACGCTGCCGCTGCACGACGGGAACCATTATCCCGGCGTGAGTAAAACGGCCGATTATAAGGCCCGTGCTCAGAAGTTCTTTGACGAGCTGAACGCGTTCTTCAACGAGCTGGAAAAATCAGGTCGCAAAGTGATGGTGGTGGTGGTACCAGAACACGGAGGGGCGCTGAAAGGCGACAGGATGCAGGTGTCTGGTCTGCGCGATATCCCAAGCCCGTCCATCACTAACATTCCGGCCGGGATTAAGTTCTTTGGCATGAAGGCGCCGCATCAGGGAGCGCCCATTGAAATCACCCAGCCAAGCAGCTATCTGGCTATCTCGGAACTGGTTGCTCGCGCTGTAGACGGTAAGCTGTTTGTGGAAGATAGCGTGAACTGGGATCAGCTCACCAGCGGGCTGCCGCAGACGGCGGAGGTATCGGAAAACGCCAATGCGGTGGTGATCCAGTATCAGAATAAGCCTTATGTCCGACTGAATGCCGGGGATTGGGTGCCGTATCCGCAGTGATGACCTGCTACACCCTCTCCCCTGTGGGGAGAGGGTTACTCCGCACTTCGTAACGAAATTTCACCGCCCACCCAGGGCTTAATCACGCCATCCTGTTCAAGAAGCAACGCGCCCTGTGCGTCAATGCCGCGTGATGTGCCGTAAATCTCTTTATCCCCAATCAGCAGCTTCACCGGTCGGTTAATAAAGTTATCCAGTTTTTCCCAGCGGGACAGGAATGGCGCTAACCCCTCTTGTTCAAAGAGCGTAAGCGAACTACGCAACTCATTGATCATGCGGACGGCAAGCGTATTGCGATCGATGGTGATCCCCGCTTCCTGCAAGTTGGTCCAGGCCTGGTTCACGACATCGTTCTGCACGTTTCGCATCACCATGTTCAGTCCCGCCCCAATGACGATCTGTGCGGCATCGCCTGTTTTTCCCGTCAGTTCAACCAGGATCCCCGCCAGCTTTCGATCGTTGAGATACAGATCGTTGGGCCATTTTACCCGCACCTGATCGGCACCCAGATCGTGCAGCACCTCTGCCATCACAATGCCGATGACCAGGCTCAGCCCGATGGCCGCAGCTGGCCCCTGTTCAAGCCGCCAGTACATGGAAAGGTAGAGGTTGGCGCCAAATGGTGAGAACCACTTACGCCCCCGGCGGCCACGTCCTGCCTGTTGGTACTCGGCAACGCAGGCATCACCGGATTTCAGCTCGCTCAGGCGATCCAGCAGATACTGGTTCGTCGAATCAATGACCGGCAATACCGCGACGTTACCGTGCCCAATCTGGCTGCGGATGACCTCTTCGTTCAGTAACTGGATCGGTTCCGGCAGGCTGTAGCCTTTTCCCGGCACCGTAAACACATCCACGCCCCAGTCGCGGAGCGTTTGAATATGCTTATTGATCGCAGCACGGCTCATGCCCAGCTGTTCGCCTAGCTGCTCGCCAGAATGAAACTCGCCATCGGCAAGGATACCGATGAGAGTTAACGGAATAGTATTGTCCTTCACGCAATGGTCTCCACGGCATTCACTTCGCCCGTTCGGCCAATAAAGCGAACTTCAGGCTCCAGCCAGACGTTGAATTTTTCGCCCACGCGCTGGCGAACATGATGCGCCAGGTTGACGATATCCTCACTTGTCGCGTTAGACTGGTTGATCAGTACCAGCGCCTGCTGACGATGAACAGCAGCGCCACCAAGAGTCGTACCTTTTAATTCACACTGATCGATAAGCCAGCCTGCGGCCAGCTTCACGCTACCATCCGCCTGAGGATAATGCGGGGCCGTTGGCCAGCCGGCGAGAAACGCTTTTGCATTTTCGCTGCTGATCACCGGGTTTTTGAAGAAACTGCCCGCATTTCCGTTTACTTTCGGGTCCGGGAGCTTGGTCATTCGCATGTGGCAAACGGAATCAAATACCTCACGCGGTGTGACGGTAGCCGGGTCGAGACGGGTCAGATCGCCGTAAGTCAGAACGGGTTTCCAGGCTTTCGCCAGGCGCAGGCCAACGGCCACAATGACGAAACGATCCTGATAGTCGTGCTTGAAAATGCTGTCGCGATAGCCAAAGCGGCACTGCTCTGCGGTCAGGCGCTTCGCCGTTCCGGTCGCGAGTTCGATGCAGTCGACATATTCGCAGACGTGTTTCAGTTCGATGCCGTAGGCACCGATGTTTTGAATAGGAGATGATCCTGCACAGCCCGGGATCAGAGCCAGGTTTTCCAGCCCTGGCATCCCTTTTTCGAGGGTATATTGCACCAGATGGTGCCAGTTCTCGCCAGCACCCACGTGTAAATGCCAGCTGTCAGCGCTCTCTTTACGCTCAATCCCCATGATGCGATTGACGATTACCGTCCCCGCAAAATCATCGAGAAACAGGACATTACTTCCTTCGCCCAGAATAAGTACGGGTTCACCGTTTTCTGTTGCGTTTTGCCATGCATTCAGCAACTGCTGAGCACTCTCGGCACGTACAATTTGATTAGCATTCCGTTGAATACCAAAGGTATTCCAGGGCTTAAGGGAGTGATTCATAGACGCTATCCTGATGCAAAAACCGGGATAGTTTACCGTATATATGGGGGGATAGGTGATTTGTTTATGGAAAGGAAGCAGGTGCAGAAACGCAAAAAGGCCATCCTTCCGGATGGCCTCTTCACTTGTTTGATGCCTGGCAGTTCCCTACTCTCACATGGGGAGACCCCACACTACCATCGGCGCTACGGCGTTTCACTTCTGAGTTCGGCATGGGGTCAGGTGGGACCACCGCGCTAAAGCCGCCAGGCAAATTCTGTTAATCTGTATCAGGCTGAAAATTTCGTCTCTTCGCCAAAACACCTTCGGCGTTGTAAGGTTAAGCCTCACGGTTCATTAGTATCGGTTAGCTCAACGCATCGCTGCGCTTACACACCCGACCTATCAACGTCGTCGTCTTCAACGTTCCTTCAGGAGACTTAAAGTCTCAGGGAGAACTCATCTCGGGGCAAGTTTCGTGCTTAGATGCTTTCAGCACTTATCTCTTCCGCATTTAGCTACCGGGCAATGCCATCGGCATGACAACCCGAACACCAGTGATGCGTCCACTCCGGTCCTCTCGTACTAGGAGCAGCCCCCCTCAATTCTCCAGCGCCCACGGCAGATAGGGACCGAACTGTCTCACGACGTTCTAAACCCAGCTCGCGTACCACTTTAAATGGCGAACAGCCATACCCTTGGGACCTACTTCAGCCCCAGGATGTGATGAGCCGACATCGAGGTGCCAAACACCGCCGTCGATATGAACTCTTGGGCGGTATCAGCCTGTTATCCCCGGAGTACCTTTTATCCGTTGAGCGATGGCCCTTCCATTCAGAACCACCGGATCACTATGACCTGCTTTCGCACCTGCTCGCGCCGTCACGCTCGCAGTCAAGCTGGCTTATGCCATTGCACTAACCTCCTGATGTCCGACCAGGATTAGCCAACCTTCGTGCTCCTCCGTTACTCTTTGGGAGGAGACCGCCCCAGTCAAACTACCCACCAGACACTGTCCGCAACCCGGATTACGGGTCTACGTTAGAACACCAGCCATTAAAGGGTGGTATTTCAAGGTTGGCTCCACGCAGACTGGCGTCCACGCTTCAAAGCCTCCCACCTATCCTACACATCAAGGACCAGTGTTCAGTGTCAAGCTATAGTAAAGGTTCACGGGGTCTTTCCGTCTTGCCGCGGGTACACTGCATCTTCACAGCGAGTTCAATTTCACTGAGTCTCGGGTGGAGACAGCCTGGCCATCATTACGCCATTCGTGCAGGTCGGAACTTACCCGACAAGGAATTTCGCTACCTTAGGACCGTTATAGTTACGGCCGCCGTTTACCGGGGCTTCGATCAAGAGCTTCGCGTTGCCGCTAACCCCATCAATTAACCTTCCGGCACCGGGCAGGCGTCACACCGTATACGTCCACTTTCGTGTTTGCACAGTGCTGTGTTTTTAATAAACAGTTGCAGCCAGCTGGTATCTTCGACTGATTTCAGCTCCACCCGCAGGGGCTTCACCTACACATCAGCGTGCCTTCTCCCGAAGTTACGGCACCATTTTGCCTAGTTCCTTCACCCGAGTTCTCTCAAGCGCCTTGGTATTCTCTACCTGACCACCTGTGTCGGTTTGGGGTACGATTTCGTGTTACCTGATGCTTAGAGGCTTTTCCTGGAAGCAGGGCATTTATCACTTCAGCACCGTAGTGCCTCGTCATCACACCTCAGCGTTAATAAGGTACCGGATTTACCTGGAACCTCCGCCTACATGCTTAAACCGGGACAACCGTCGCCCGGCTGACATAGCCTTCTCCGTCCCCCCTTCGCAGTAACACCAAGTACAGGAATATTAACCTGTTTCCCATCGACTACGCCTTTCGGCCTCGCCTTAGGGGTCGACTCACCCTGCCCCGATTAACGTTGGACAGGAACCCTTGGTCTTCCGGCGAGCGGGCTTTTCACCCGCTTTATCGTTACTTATGTCAGCATTCGCACTTCTGATACCTCCAGCATGCCTCACAGCACACCTTCAACGGCTTACAGAACGCTCCCCTACCCAACAACGCATAAGCGTCGCTGCCGCAGCTTCGGTGCATGGTTTAGCCCCGTTACATCTTCCGCGCAGGCCGACTCGACCAGTGAGCTATTACGCTTTCTTTAAATGATGGCTGCTTCTAAGCCAACATCCTGGCTGTCTGTGCCTTCCCACATCGTTTCCCACTTAACCATGACTTTGGGACCTTAGCTGGCGGTCTGGGTTGTTTCCCTCTTCACGACGGACGTTAGCACCCGCCGTGTGTCTCCCGTGATAACATTCTTCGGTATTCGTAGTTTGCATCGGGTTGGTAAGCCGGGATGGCCCCCTAGCCGAAACAGTGCTCTACCCCCGAAGATGAGTTCACGAGGCGCTACCTAAATAGCTTTCGGGGAGAACCAGCTATCTCCCGGTTTGATTGGCCTTTCACCCCCAGCCACAGGTCATCCGCTAATTTTTCAACATTAGTCGGTTCGGTCCTCCAGTTAGTGTTACCCAACCTTCAACCTGCCCATGGCTAGATCACCGGGTTTCGGGTCTATACCCTGCAACTTAACGCCCAGTTAAGACTCGGTTTCCCTTCGGCTCCCCTATACGGTTAACCTTGCTACAGAATATAAGTCGCTGACCCATTATACAAAAGGTACGCAGTCACCCCATAAAGAGGCTCCCACTGCTTGTACGTACACGGTTTCAGGTTCTTTTTCACTCCCCTCGCCGGGGTTCTTTTCGCCTTTCCCTCACGGTACTGGTTCACTATCGGTCAGTCAGGAGTATTTAGCCTTGGAGGATGGTCCCCCCATATTCAGACAGGATACCACGTGTCCCGCCCTACTCTTCGAGTTCACAGCATGTGTGCTTTCGTGTACGGGACTATCACCCTGTACCGTCGGACTTTCCAGACCGTTCCACTAACACACAAGCTGATTCAGACTCCGGGCTGCTCCCCGTTCGCTCGCCGCTACTGGGGGAATCTCGGTTGATTTCTTTTCCTCGGGGTACTTAGATGTTTCAGTTCCCCCGGTTCGCCTCGTTAACCTATGTATTCAGTTAACGATAGTGCAACGAATTGCACTGGGTTTCCCCATTCGGACATCGCCGGGTCAAGGGTTCATATCACCTCGCCGGCGCTTTTCGCAGATTAGCACGTCCTTCATCGCCTCTGACTGCCAGGGCATCCACCGTGTACGCTTAGTCGCTTAACCTCACAACCCGAAGATGTTTCTTTCGATTCATCATCGACTTGCGAAAATTTGAGAGACTCGAACACACATGAGCTGTGTGTCGTTTCAATTTTCAGCTTGATCCAGATTTTTAAAGAGCAAAACTTCGCAGTGCACCTTTTCAGGTTCACTCTGAAGTTTTCTTGTGTTCGCAGTAAAAGATGGTGGAGCTATGCGGGATCGAACCGCAGACCTCCTGCGTGCAAGGCAGGCGCTCTCCCAGCTGAGCTATAGCCCCATCGTAGTCACCTCTGTACCGGTAATTTTTGTTGAGGCAAGGCGTGGTGACACGAAGCATACTTATGTATGTGAGTGTCGCCGCAACGCAGCATCAGCAAAAATTTGGTAGGCCTGAGTGGACTTGAACCACCGACCTCACCCTTATCAGGGGTGCGCTCTAACCACCTGAGCTACAAGCCTGTAGAGGTTTTTTACTGCTGTTTTTCATCAGACAATCTGTGTGGACACTACAAAGGCAGGTTCTTTAAGGTAAGGAGGTGATCCAACCGCAGGTTCCCCTACGGTTACCTTGTTACGACTTCACCCCAGTCATGAATCACAAAGTGGTAAGCGCCCTCCCGAAGGTTAAGCTACCTACTTCTTTTGCAACCCACTCCCATGGTGTGACGGGCGGTGTGTACAAGGCCCGGGAACGTATTCACCGTGGCATTCTGATCCACGATTACTAGCGATTCCGACTTCATGGAGTCGAGTTGCAGACTCCAATCCGGACTACGACGCACTTTATGAGGTCCGCTTGCTCTCGCGAGGTCGCTTCTCTTTGTATGCGCCATTGTAGCACGTGTGTAGCCCTACTCGTAAGGGCCATGATGACTTGACGTCATCCCCACCTTCCTCCAGTTTATCACTGGCAGTCTCCTTTGAGTTCCCGGCCTAACCGCTGGCAACAAAGGATAAGGGTTGCGCTCGTTGCGGGACTTAACCCAACATTTCACAACACGAGCTGACGACAGCCATGCAGCACCTGTCTCAGAGTTCCCGAAGGCACCAATCCATCTCTGGAAAGTTCTCTGGATGTCAAGAGTAGGTAAGGTTCTTCGCGTTGCATCGAATTAAACCACATGCTCCACCGCTTGTGCGGGCCCCCGTCAATTCATTTGAGTTTTAACCTTGCGGCCGTACTCCCCAGGCGGTCGACTTAACGCGTTAGCTCCGGAAGCCACGCCTCAAGGGCACAACCTCCAAGTCGACATCGTTTACGGCGTGGACTACCAGGGTATCTAATCCTGTTTGCTCCCCACGCTTTCGCACCTGAGCGTCAGTCTTTGTCCAGGGGGCCGCCTTCGCCACCGGTATTCCTCCAGATCTCTACGCATTTCACCGCTACACCTGGAATTCTACCCCCCTCTACAAGACTCTAGCCTGCCAGTTTCGAATGCAGTTCCCAGGTTGAGCCCGGGGATTTCACATCCGACTTGACAGACCGCCTGCGTGCGCTTTACGCCCAGTAATTCCGATTAACGCTTGCACCCTCCGTATTACCGCGGCTGCTGGCACGGAGTTAGCCGGTGCTTCTTCTGCGGGTAACGTCAATCGACAAGGTTATTAACCTTATCGCCTTCCTCCCCGCTGAAAGTACTTTACAACCCGAAGGCCTTCTTCATACACGCGGCATGGCTGCATCAGGCTTGCGCCCATTGTGCAATATTCCCCACTGCTGCCTCCCGTAGGAGTCTGGACCGTGTCTCAGTTCCAGTGTGGCTGGTCATCCTCTCAGACCAGCTAGGGATCGTCGCCTAGGTGAGCCGTTACCCCACCTACTAGCTAATCCCATCTGGGCACATCCGATGGCAAGAGGCCCGAAGGTCCCCCTCTTTGGTCTTGCGACGTTATGCGGTATTAGCTACCGTTTCCAGTAGTTATCCCCCTCCATCAGGCAGTTTCCCAGACATTACTCACCCGTCCGCCACTCGTCAGCGAAGCAGCAAGCTGCTTCCTGTTACCGTTCGACTTGCATGTGTTAGGCCTGCCGCCAGCGTTCAATCTGAGCCATGATCAAACTCTTCAATTTAAAAGTTTGATGCTCAATGAATTAAACTTCGTAATGAATTACGTGTTCACTCGTTGAGACTTGGTATTCATTTAGTGTCCGAAGACATTAAGAATCCATGTCACTTTGAGTGCCCACACAGATTGTCTGATAAATTGTTAAAGAGCAGTGCCGCTTCGTTTTCGCTGCGGCGCGGGGTGTGCATATTACGCTTTCCCGCTTCAGAGTCAAGCGTTTATTTTGCTTTTCTCTGCTGACCCGGCGGCTTGCGTGCCGTTGTTCCGTGTCAGTGGAGGCGCATTATAGGGAGTTCTTCTGAAGTGACAAGCACTAAATACAAAAAACTTTTCGTTCGCTCACTTTTCAAACTCAACGCTTATTTATCCCGCGCATCGTCCGTTAAACGCGCAATTTCACGGGCAAAACTGGCGACCTGGGCCCAGTCGGTATAAACCACTTCTTTACGCGTATCCGTTTCCCCGCCCGTCATTTTCATGATCAGGCGGATCATAAAGCGGTCATACCAGCGGTAACGCGGGTAACGCAGCGCGCCAGCAAAGACAGAACAGATATCGGGCTGCCATGGCGAACTTAGCAAAAACTTGCGCGTATAGCTGTTGGTCTGCGGCGTACGCTTCTCCGCTTTACGGGCAACCAGGTTGACCGAGTAAAACGCGCCAGGCAGTTGAGCGAGCTCCGCCGTATGCTTTTTCACAAAGCGATCCAGCGCCGGATGGAAATGGCCGTAACGAATTGAAGCGCCAATGACCACGCGGTCGTAATCCTGCCAGGCAATCTGCTCTGTGCGATTCAGGTTCACCACATCAGAATAAATGCCCAGCTCTTTGAGTTCGGAAGCCAGATATGAAGCAATCTCACGCGTTTGCCCGTCACGCGTTGAGAAAAGAATTAACGTTTTCACCAATGTCTCCTTACTCACGCCAGAATGTTGGGGTAAACAGCACCAGCAGCGTAAAGACCTCAAGACGCCCAAACAGCATATTGGCGATTAAGATCCACTTCGCCACCGGGTTCATACTGGCGAAGTTATCCGCCACGACGCCCAGCCCCGGCCCCAGGTTGTTTAACGTTGCCACCACAGAGGCGAAGGCAGAGAAATCATCCACGCCCGTGGCGATAATCGCCAGCATACTGACAATAAAGACCAGCGCATAAGCGGAGAAGAATCCCCACACCGCTTCGAGGATGCGCTCCGGCAACGCGCGGTTCCCCAGCTTAATACTGTAAACCGCATTCGGGTGGACCAGACGTTTCAGCTCACGGTTCCCCTGCTTGAACAGCAGCAGGATGCGGATCACCTTCAGACCGCCGCCCGTTGACCCGGCGCAACCGCCGATAAACGCAGAGCACAACAGCAGCACCGGCAGGAACAATGGCCAACGCGCAATACTGTCCGTGGTGAAACCAGCGGTTGTCGCCATCGATACCACCTGGAAGAAGGCCTGGTTCAGGGTCGTGACCGCCGAGTTATAAACATCGTGGAACCACAGTACCAGGGTACAGATAACCACCAGGGTCAGCTGGACGCCAATAAACATCCGGAATTCCGGGTCGCGCCAGTACACCTTCAGGCTCCGTCCGCTAAGCAACGAGAAGTGTAGACCGTAGTTACAGCCTGAGATCAGCAAAAAGATGGCAATGATGGTATTGATTGTCGGGCTGTCGAAGTAGCCGACGCTGGCATCGTGGGTGGAGAACCCGCCGATAGCAATAGTCGCAAAGCTGTGCCCGATGGCATCAAACGCAGGCATCCCGGCAAACCACAGCGCCAGCGCGCAGGCCACCGTCAGCAGGACATAGATAAGCCACAGGGTCTTCGCCGTCTCCGCAATACGCGGGCGCATCTTGTTATCTTTCAGCGGGCCGGGCATCTCCGCCCGGTAAAGCTGCATCCCCCCGACGCCCAGAATGGGCAGGATAGCCACCGCCAGGACGATGATCCCCATACCGCCGAACCACTGGAGCATCTGCCGGTAAAAGAGAATCGCATGCGGGAGCGAATCCAGCCCCACAAGCGTGGTGGCGCCGGTGGTCGTTAATCCGGAGAACGATTCAAAAAACGCATCCGTGACGGTGAGATTCGGTTGTTCGGAGAAGATAAACGGCAGCGCACCCACGCTTCCCAGTACCGTCCAGAACAGGACCACAATCAGAAACCCCTCCCGGGATTTCAGTTCACCTTTCTCACGGCGGTTTGGCCACCACAGCAGGGAGCCAATCGTCAGCGCGACAAAAAAGGTTTGCGTAAATGCACGCCCCGCGCCGTCCCGGTAGATAAGCGCCACCAGTCCGGGAATGATCATTGTCCCGGAGAAAAGTATGACCAGCAATCCAACGATTCGGGTAATGGCACGAAAATGCATCTCTGCCGCTTCCTTAGGTATTCAAAATTGTGAGGTGGGGATTATTCTTCAATCGGCAGTAATTGCAATGAACCGCGACTAAAATCAGCGAGTTTTGCTGAAAAAGCAGCCAGTTCCGCCTGAGGAAGCGCCACGCGTAATTGCACCATTGCCTGATAATCACTGTGTGCGATGACACCGTTAAACTGTTTAAGCAGTGCTTCGATACCCGATAGCTGGGCGTAATCGCATAACAAAGTATATTCCGTAAGTGGCGTTTTGCGGGTTGTTATCAGCAGATTAAGCGCCTGCTGGACACCACCTCCGTAGGCTTTAACCAGCCCTCCGGTGCCTAACAAAATGCCCCCGTAGTAGCGGACAACAACGGCGGTGATTTCACCCACGCCGCTGCCCATCAACTGGGATAGCATCGGTTTTCCGGCCGTACCCGCCGGTTCACCGTCGTCAGAAAACCCGAGCTGCTGTGAGTCGTCTGGCGGCCCTGCGACCCACGCCACACAGTGATGGCGGGCATCGGGGTGCTGCGCGCGGACGGACTCGACGAACGCCTTCGCCGCCTCCACGCCGTCGGTATGCGCCAGCAGCGTGATAAAGCGGCTTTTCTTGATTTCCTCAACAAAGGTGACCGGCTCGGCCGGTATCAACCAGCTTTCCATCAGGCCAGCTTCAGATCTCGCGTCATGTTCTCAATGCTGTTCTCGTGAATAACCACGTTATCCTCGATACGAATGCCGCCATAAGGCTTCAGCGCTTCAATTTTCTCCCAGTTGAAGTGCTTGCTGAATTGCCCTTCGCGCCACGGTGCCAGCAGGGATTCAATAAAGTAGATGCCCGGCTCGATGGTCAATACCATACGCGGCGCCAGAACGCGGGTGCAGCGCAGATAAGGATATTTAGACGGTGCCGCCAGGTGCGTACCGGTATCATCCTGCATAAAGCCCGCGACGTCATGAACCTGCAAACCCAGCGGGTGACCGATACCATGCGGCATAAATGGCCCGGTCAGATCGTTCTCAACCATCGCCTCTTCGCTCATGTCTTTGACAATCTGATGCTTACGCAGCAGTTTAGCGATGCGCTGATGGAACTGGATGTGATAATCCACGTAGCTGGTTCCGGCCTTCATGGTGCCAATCAGCGCCAGCTGTTCGTCGTTCACGTCTTTGATCAATTGCGCAAAATCGGTGTCCGCATTCGCCGCCCAGGTACGGGTCAGGTCTGCCGCATAACCATTGTACTCAGCCCCCGCGTCCAGCAGGAAGCTGCGCATCTCAGCCGGAACCTGATGATCCAGTTTGGTGTAGTGCAGAACCGAGGCATGTTCATTCAGCGCCACGATGTTGCTGTACGGCACGTCGGTATCGCGGTGGCCGGTCGCCGTCAGGTAGGCCTGATTAATATCGAACTCGCTCATACCGGACTGGAACGCTTCGTGCGCCGCACGGTGGCCATTCACCGCCGTTTTTTGCGCTTCACGCATGCAGTAAAGTTCGTAGTCGGTCTTGTAGGCGCGATAGTAGTGCAGATAATCCAGCACGCCTTTCGGGTTGAGTTTATCTGCCGGAATATCCAGACCCAGCGCACGCTCAGGAACCGGACCAATGTAGCCGATGTTGCCGCGCGCCGCTGGCAGCTGGCTGCCAATACCGTCTGCTTTTGGCAGCGCAATCACGTCAATTTCTTCGGTCCAGAATGAGGTCGGCAGCGGCTCCACGTTGTGCCAGTAATCGACCGGCAGGTAGAACCACAGTTTCGGCTTGTTCACGCCATCCACCAGCAGCCAGCAATTTGGAACCTGCGTGACAGGCACCCAGGCTTTAAACTGCGGGTTAACCTTGAAGGGATAAGCATGGTCATCAAGAAAAGTATTCATCAGCTCGCCGGAGTGGATCAGCAGGGCATCCAGCTTGAAGCGGGCCAGTACATCGCGGGTACGTTCCTGTAGGGTAACGATATGATTTTTATAAAGCGAAGCCAGTGAGTCCATCATTCTTCCTTTCGTTTTTTTGACCTCAAGTCATCGCATCTTAGCACACCTCACTCCGGCTGCGTGATTTCCACCGACCGTGATCAGCGCAGCAATTTCTTAATGACTAATTTGCATTTTATTAACATAAATTCCACACTCCGTTTCATCTGGTATGACCAGATCCAATTGCTGGATTCAGGAGACCGACATGCTCTACAAAGGCGACACCCTGTACGTAGACTGGCTGGAAGATGGCATTGCCGAACTGGTGTTCGATGCCCCCGGCTCAGTGAACAAGCTTGATACCGCGACGGTGGCCAGTCTTGGCCAGGCGCTGGATGTACTTGAAAAGCAATCAGATTTGAAAGGGCTGCTGCTGCGCTCCAACAAAGCGGCCTTTATCGTTGGCGCGGATATCACCGAATTCCTGTCGCTGTTCCTGGTGCCCGAAGAACAGCTGAGCCAGTGGCTGCACTTTGCCAACAGCGTTTTTAATCGTCTGGAAGATCTGCCTGTCCCGACCCTTTCCGCCGTTAACGGCTACGCGCTGGGCGGTGGCTGCGAGTGCGTGCTGGCGACCGACTACCGTCTGGCGACGCCGGACCTGCGCATCGGCCTGCCGGAAACCAAGCTGGGCATCATGCCGGGCTTTGGCGGTTCCGTGCGTATGCCGCGCATGCTGGGTGCCGACAGCGCGCTGGAGATCATTGCCGCGGGTAAAGATGTCAGCGCAGAACAGGCGCAGAAAATCGGCCTGGTGGACGGCGTGGTTAAGCCTGAAAAACTGATTGAGGGTGCTATCGCCATTCTGCGTCAGGCGATTAACGGCGATCTCGACTGGAAAGCCAAACGTCAGCCAAAGCTGGAGCCGTTGAAGCTCAGCAAAATTGAAGCCACCATGAGCTTCACCATCGCCAAAGGCATGGTGATGCAGACGGCGGGTAAACACTACCCGGCGCCGATCACGGCGGTGAAAACCATTGAAGCGGCAGCCCGTCTGGGCCGTGATGACGCCCTGAAGCTGGAAAACCAGAGCTTTGTCCCGCTGGCGCACACCAACGAAGCCCGCGCGCTGGTTGGTATCTTCCTTAACGATCAGTTCGTGAAGGGCAAAGCCAAACAACTCACCAAAAACGTTGAAACGCCAAAACACGCGGCGGTACTCGGCGCGGGCATTATGGGTGGCGGCATCGCCTACCAGTCTGCCTGGAAAGGCGTGCCGGTGGTGATGAAGGACATCAACGAGAAATCCCTGACGCTGGGCATGACCGAAGCGGCCAAGCTGCTGAATAAACAGCTTGAGCGCGGCAAAATTGATGGTCTGAAGCTTGCAGGCGTGATCTCCACCATCCAGCCAGTGCTGGAATACAGCGGTTTCGACCGTGTGGACGTGGTGGTTGAAGCGGTCGTCGAGAACCCGAAAGTGAAAAAAGCGGTACTGGCCGAAACCGAAGACAAGGTGCGTCCGGAAACCGTGCTGGCCTCTAACACCTCCACTATTCCTATCAGCGAACTGGCGAGCGTGCTGAAGCGTCCGGAAAACTTCTGCGGGATGCACTTCTTTAACCCGGTGCATCGCATGCCGCTGGTTGAAGTGATCCGTGGGGAAAAAACCTCCGACGAAACCATCGCCAAAGTGGTGGCGTGGGCGAGCAAGATGGGCAAAACGCCGATCGTGGTTAACGACTGCCCGGGCTTCTTCGTTAACCGCGTGCTGTTCCCGTACTTCGCCGGTTTCAGCCAGCTGCTGCGCGACGGCGCAGACTTCCGCAAAATCGACAAAGTGATGGAAAAACAGTTCGGCTGGCCGATGGGCCCGGCGTATCTGCTGGACGTTGTCGGCATCGACACTGCCCATCACGCGCAGGCGGTGATGGCGGCGGGCTTCCCGCAGCGCATGCAGAAAGATTATCGCGACGCCATTGATGCCCTGTTCGACGCCAACCGCTTCGGGCAGAAAAACGGTCTGGGCTTCTGGCGCTATAAAGAAGACAGCAAAGGCAAACCGAAGAAAGAAGAAGATCCGGCGGTGGATGGCCTGCTGGCCGACGTCAGTCAGCCAAAACGCGACTTCACCGACGATGAGATCATCGCCCGGATGATGATCCCGATGGTCAACGAAGTGGTGCGCTGCCTCGAAGAAGGCATTATCGCCAGCCCGGCAGAAGCGGATATGGCGCTGGTGTACGGCCTCGGCTTCCCTCCGTTCCACGGAGGCGCGTTCCGCTGGCTGGATAAGCTCGGCAGCGCCCGCTATCTCGATATGGCTCAGCAGTACCAGCACCTCGGCCCGCTTTATGAGGTGCCGGAAGGGCTGCGTAACAAAGCGCGCCATAACGAACCCTACTACCCAGCAGTTGAGCCAGCCCGTCCGGTTGGCGAACTGAAAACGGCTTAAGGAGTCACAATGGAAAAGGTTGTCATTGTTGATGCGATTCGCACCCCGATGGGCCGTTCAAAAGGCGGTGCGTTCCGTAACGTGCGCGCGGAAGACCTCTCCGCGCACCTGATGCGTAGCCTGCTGGCGCGTAACCCGGCGCTGGACCCAGCAGCGCTGGACGATATCTACTGGGGCTGCGTCCAGCAGACGCTGGAGCAGGGCTTTAACATCGCCCGTAACGCGTCCCTGCTGGCGGAGATCCCGCATTCGGTTCCGGCCGTCACCGTCAACCGTCTTTGCGGTTCGTCGATGCAGGCGCTGCACGACGCGGCGCGGATGATCATGACCGGCGATGCGCAGGCCTGTCTGGTGGGCGGCGTGGAGCACATGGGCCACGTGCCAATGAGCCACGGGGTCGATTTCCATCCAGGCATGAGCCGCAACGTGGCGAAAGCCGCCGGTATGATGGGCCTGACCGCCGAGATGCTCTCCCGTCTGCACGGCATCAGCCGTGAGATGCAGGATGCGTTTGCCGCGCGCTCGCATGCCCGCGCCTGGGCCGCCACGCAGTCTGGTGCCTTTAAGAATGAGATCATCCCAACCGGCGGTCACGACGCAGACGGCGTACTGAAGCAGTTCAGCTACGACGAAGTTATCCGCCCGGAAACCACGGTCGAAGCGCTTTCTACCCTGCGTCCGGCGTTTGATCCGGTCACCGGTACGGTAACGGCGGGCACCTCGTCTGCCCTGTCCGACGGTGCCGCCGCGATGCTGGTGATGAGCGAGAGCCGCGCCCGCGAATTAGGCCTGACGCCACGCGCCCGCGTGCGTTCGATGGCAGTCGTGGGCTGCGATCCTTCCATCATGGGTTACGGTCCGGTTCCGGCGTCAAAACTGGCGCTGAAAAAAGCGGGGCTGAGCGCAAGTGATATCGACCTCTTTGAGATGAACGAAGCGTTCGCCGCGCAGATCCTGCCGTGCATTAAAGATCTGGGGCTGATGGATCAGATCGACGAGAAGATTAACCTCAACGGCGGCGCGATCGCCCTCGGTCACCCGCTGGGCTGCTCCGGGGCGCGTATCAGTACCACGCTGATTAACCTGATGGAACGCAAAGATGCCCAGTTCGGACTGGCAACGATGTGTATTGGGTTGGGTCAGGGTATCGCGACGGTGTTTGAGAGGGTGTAAATAAGGAAAAGTATCTCAAAGTAACGTAGGCCCGATAAGCATCGCGCCATCGGGCTTTTGCCGGGAGGCGCTACGCTTTCCCGGCCTACGAAGAGAAAAAGTTTAGTTGCCGTTCTTCCCGCCTGTCAGGGGCGGGTTTTTTACGTTATTGCAGCAGCGAAATATCCGCCACGCGCAGGAACAGCTCACGCAGTTTCTCAAGCATCGAGAGACGGTTAATCCGCAGCTCTTTATCTTCCACGTTCACCATCACCTTCTCGAAGAAGGCGTCGATGACGTCACGCAGCTCCGCCAGCTCCACCAGTGCTTCCTGGTAGCGACCTTCCGCGAAATACGGCTCCAGCTTGTCGCGCAGCACCACAACCTGCATCGCCAGAGAAATCTCTTCCGGCTCTTTCAGGGTTGCAGCGTTGACGCGCTCGTTCAGCGTTTCGTCGGATTTCGCGAGGATGTTGGATACACGCTTGTTGGCCGCGGCCAGCGCAGACGCCGCTTCCAGCGTACGGAAGTGGGATACCGCTTTCATACGCGCATCGAAATCTGCCGGACGGGTCGGACGACGCGCCAGCACCGCCTGAATGGTATCAACGGAGTAACCTTCGTCCTGATACCACGCGCGGAAACGACCGAGCATAAAGTCGATAACATCATCCACAACCTTCGCGTTGGTCAGCTTATCGCCGTACAGACGTACCGCTTCTTCGGTCAGCGTTTGCAGATCGAGGTTGAGGTTCTTCTCTACGATGATTCGCAGCACGCCCAGCGCAGCACGACGCAGCGCAAACGGGTCTTTATCGCCTTTCGGATGCTGACCGATACCGAAGATACCCGCCAGGGTGTCCATCTTATCGGCAATCGCCACGGCGCAGGCAACCGGGTTAGACGGCAGATCGTCACCGGCAAAGCGCGGCTGATACTGCTCGTTCAGGGCTACCGCCACGTCTTCCGCTTCGCCATCGTGACGCGCGTAGTGCATGCCCATCACGCCCTGGGTGTCGGTAAATTCGAACACCATGTTGGTCATCAGGTCGCACTTGGAGAGCAGGCCCGCACGGGTAGCGTGATTAACGTCGGCGCCAATTTCACGGGCAATCCAGCCGGACAGCTCCGCGATACGGTCGGTTTTGTCGCGCAGCGTACCCAGCTGCTGCTGGAACAGTACGGTTTGCAGACGCGGCAGGTTATCTTCCAGACGTTTTTTACGGTCGGTGTTGAAGAAGAACTCGGCATCCGCCAGACGCGGACGCACCACTTTCTCGTTACCGGAGATAATCTGGCTCGGATCTTTCGATTCGATGTTCGCCACGAAGATGAAGTTTGGCAGCAGCTTGCCGTCGTTGGCGTAAACCGGGAAGTACTTCTGGTCACCCTTCATGGTGTAAACCAGCGCTTCTGCCGGAACGGCCAGGAATTTCTCTTCGAATTTCGCGGTCAGTACAACCGGCCATTCGACCAGCGAAGTCACCTCTTCCAGCAGGCTGTCGCTCAGATCGGCATTACCGCCAATTTTGCGCGCCGCGTCTTCTGCGTCCGCTTTGATTTTGGCTTTACGCTGTTCGTAGTCAGCAATGACCTTGCCGCGCTCCAGCAGGATCTGCGGGTACTGGTCAGCATTGTCGATGGTGAACTCCGGCTCGCCCATAAAGCGATGGCCGCGGATCACGCGATCGGACGCCACGCCCAGAATGGTCGCCGGGATAACGGTATCGCCCAGCAGCAGGGTCACGGTGTGAACCGGACGCACAAAGTGTACGTCGGACGCGCCCCAGCGCATCAGCTTAGGAATCGGCAATTTTGCCAGCGAGGTCGCGATCATGTCAGGCAGCAGCGCTTCGGCGCTTTCGCCTTTCACATGGGCACGGTACAGCAGCCATTCACCTTTGTCGGTGGTCAGACGCTCAGCCTGATCAACAGTGATGCCGCAGCCGCGCGCCCAGCCTTCTGCCGCTTTGCTCGGCTTGCCTTCCGCGTCGAACGCCTGAGCAATGGCCGGGCCACGTTTTTCAACTTCGCGATCCGGCTGGGACGCTGCCAGGTTTGCCACTTTCAGCGCCAGACGACGCGGCGCAGCAAACCACTCAATTTTACCGTGCGCCAGGCCAGCGTTATCCAGCTCAGCAGTGACGTTCGCAGCGAAAGATTCAGCCAGGCTGCGCAGGGCTTTTGGTGGCAGCTCTTCAGTGCCGATTTCCACCAGGAAAGTTTTCTCAGACATGGCCGCCTCTTATTTGTTTCGGTTGCACATCGGGAAGCCAAGGGCTTCACGGGACGCGTAGTAAGCTTCTGCAACGGCTTTGGTCAGGGTACGAATACGCAGAATGTAGCGCTGACGTTCAGTCACGGAGATCGCTTTGCGGGCATCCAGCAGGTTGAAGCTGTGGGCAGCCTTCAGAATACGCTCGTAGGCAGGCAGCGGCAGCGGAGTCTCCAGCGCCAGCAGCTGCTGGGCTTCTTTCTCGTACTGCTCGAAGCAGGTGAACAGGAAGTCCACGTCCGCGTATTCGAAGTTATAGGTGGATTGCTCCACTTCGTTCTGATGGAACACGTCGCCGTAGGTGGTTTTACCCAGCGGGCCGTCGCTCCAGACCAGGTCGTAAACGCTGTCTACGCCCTGAATGTACATGGCCAGACGTTCCAGACCATAGGTGATTTCGCCGGTAATCGGTTTACATTCCAGACCGCCAACCTGCTGGAAGTAGGTGAACTGGGTCACTTCCATGCCGTTCAGCCACACTTCCCAACCCAGACCCCAGGCACCCAGCGTTGGGTTTTCCCAGTTATCTTCCACGAAACGAATGTCGTGAATGGTCGGATCCATACCCAGCTCTTTCAGTGACCCGAGGTACAGTTCCTGAATGTTGTCGGGTGATGGCTTAATCACCACCTGGAACTGATAGTAGTGCTGCAAACGGTTCGGGTTTTCGCCGTAACGGCCATCGGTCGGACGACGGGATGGCTGCACATAGGCGGTCGCCATTGGCTCTGGCCCTAACGCGCGCAGGCTGGTCATCGGGTGCGAGGTGCCTGCGCCAACTTCCATGTCCAAAGGTTGAACAATGGTGCAGCCCTGACGAGCCCAGTAATCCTGTAAGGTCAGGATCAGGCCCTGGAAGGTCTTGGTATCAAACTTTTGCATAGTATTTCGTGCTGGATACGTGTGGTTTTAAATGGAAGGGATCAGTATACCCGCTGGCTGCAAGATATACAGTACGAAACGGGGTTGTTTAGGGAAAATTGGGGAATAAGCCCTACAGCCAGAACCTGCGAAGGCTCTGGTTGCTGCTTATACGAGCAATTTAACGCATTGAGAGATGTAAAAACTGGCCGTCTGCATCAAAAGAGCAGACAAAGCCCTCTTTACGCGCCGTATAGCCTTTCAGTTCATAGCTGCCCTGAAAGCGCTCGAAGCCGTTTATATGAATTTTCTGTGCTTCGGAATTATAGCGGTGAGCCGCCTGATCCCTGCACAGCTGTTCCATATTCAGAGAACGCTCCGGGCTCATTTTCCCCTGCTGAGCTTTTTGGACAGGTATCTCCTCAGAAGCACTGCATCCTGTTAATAAGAGCAGCAGAAAGAGTGACACCCCACGCTTCATCATCATTTTTATTACCGCCCTGGTCAGTGGCTGTTATTTTTAGTAGCAACACGTTTATAGATTAAAGTCCGTCATTCTGCGAATCTCGCCAGCTCCCTACAAGTTAGCCTGGCTAAACTCAGAATTTTCCAAGGGAAAAGTTTTACACAATCGCAGTCACACTTTTTTTATCAGGAATACAGAGGAACTGATGCAGTCAAAAATTAACTGGATTGATAACCTGCGGGGAATAGCCTGTCTGATGGTGGTGATGATCCACACAACGACCTGGTATGTCACGAACGCGCACAGTATCAGCCCTGTTAACTGGGATGTCGCCAATATTCTGAACTCGGCCTCCCGCGTGAGCGTCCCGCTGTTCTTTATGATTTCCGGTTTTCTCTTTTTTGGCGAGCGTAGCGCACAGCCGAGACATTTCATCCGTATTGTCTCCTGTCTGCTGTTTTACAGCGCCATTTCGCTGCTCTATATCGTCCTGTTCACTTCAATTAACGCTGAACGTTCCCTGCTCAACTTGTTGCAAAAACCAGTGTTCTATCATCTGTGGTTTTTCTTCGCGATAATGGTTATCTATCTGGTTTCGCCGTTAATTCAGGTAAAAAACGTCAGCGGTAAAATGCTGCTGGCCCTGATGGTAATAATCGGGATCGTGGCCAACCCGAATACCGTTTCACAGAAAATTGATGGCTTTGAATGGCTGCCCGTTAACCTTTATATCACCGGGGATACGTTTTATTACGTGCTGTACGGCATGCTGGGGCGCGCCATTGGCATGATGGAGACGCAAAAGCGAGGAATGAACTGGCTATGCGCGGCCGCGTTTCTCGTCGGTGTGTTTATTATCTCTCGCGGGACGCTGCATGAGCTGCAATGGCGCGGCAACTTTGCCGATACCTGGTATCTCTACTGCGGGCCGATGGTCTTTATCTGCGCGATCTCTCTGCTGACGCTGGTTAAAAACACCCTGAATGCCCGCCCGCTTCCGGTGCTGGGGTTTATCTCTCGCCACTCGCTGGGCATTTACGGTTTTCACGCGCTGGTGATCCACGCCCTGCGCACCCGCGGCGTTGAGCTTAAAAGCTGGCCGGTGCTGGATATTGTCTGGATATTTACCGTTACGCTGGTTGTCAGCCTGCTGCTGTCAATGTTGCTGCAAAGAATCGATACGCGCCGGTTTGTGAGCTAGCCCGGTTGAAGGCTGGTAGGCCGGGTAAGCGTTAGCGCCACCCGGCTCCTGTTTATGACATTAGCGGCAAAAGCTGCTGATAGATTTTGCGGAACACGTCTCGTCTTTCAGCATAGCGAGCATGATTTTTCGCATCAGGACGATGCTGCTGTTCAAGCGACAGCTGGGGCAAAAGCTGGTGCTGTGGTTTATCCGGGTTCAGCGCAATTTGCGCCAGCCGTGCCGCACCGAGCGCCGGGCCGACATCGCCTCCCGTACGATAGTCCAGCTGCAACCCGCTGATATCGGAAAGCATTTGCCGCCAGTAGCTGCTTCGTGCACCGCCGCCAATTAACGTAATGCTGGATGGCGTCAGTCCACAGTCATGCACGACATCCATTCCGTCCGCCAGAGCATAGCCAACGCCTTCAAGCACCGCGCGCGCAAGCTCTGCCGGGCCGTGCTGATGGGTAAGACCGAAGAACACCCCTTTCGCTTCCGGGTTGTTATGCGGCGTCCGCTCGCCGGAAAGGTACGGTAAAAACCAGACCGCACCGGCATTATCATCTGCGTGCTGTGCCGCTGTTATAAGCGCCGGGACGTCCGCCATTCCGGTTAGCTTTGCCGCCCAGTCAAGGCAGGAAGCCGCGCTCAGCATCACCGACATCAAATGCCATTTACCCGGCAACGCGTGGCAGAAGCTGTGTACGGCGCTTCCCGGGTTGCTACGATACCCGTCACTGACGGCAAAATAGACGCCGGAAGTGCCGAGCGAGAGCATGGCCTGCCCTGCCTCGACCATCCCCACGCCGACCGCACCCGCCGCATTATCGCCGCCGCCGGCGACGACAGGTACGGCTGGCATGTTCCAGCGTTCAGCAACAGAAGGCTGCAAAGCGCCCGTGATTTCACTGCCTTCAAACAGCGCAGGCATATGGTCGCGCGTCAGTTGGCAGGCATCCAGCATCGCCTCGCTCCAGTCCCGTTTCGCCACGTCGAGCCACATCGTGCCCGCGGCGTCAGACATGTCGCTGGCAAAATCCCCTGTCATGCGAAAACGCAGGTAGTCTTTCGGCAACAGAACCTTCGCCACCTGACGAAAAATCTCAGGCTCATGGCGCTGCACCCACAGGAGTTTTGGCGCGGTAAAACCGGGCATCATCAGGTTGCCCGTAATTTCGCGGGACGCAGGCACACGCTCCTCAAGGATCGCGCACTCTTCCGCACAGCGGCCATCGTTCCAGAGAATAGCCGGGCGCAGAACGCGATGCTGACTATCCAGCAACGTTGCGCCATGCATTTGCCCGGCAATGCCCAGCGCCTTCACGTCGCGCAGGCTGTGCTGCTCGCCTAAGGCTTTCATCGCACGGTCCGTCGCCTGCCACCACTGCTCCGGATCTTGTTCCGACCAAAGCGGATACGGACGTGAAACCTGCAACTTTTCAGTGTGCGTGGCTAATACATCGCCCTGCTCGCTTAACAGGATGGCTTTCACCCCCGACGTGCCAAGATCGATCCCGATATACATGTGGTGGCTCCTTTGACGAAAATGCCCGGTGGCGCTGCGCTTACCGGGCCTGGATGCTGTTATTTATCGAACAGGTAGTGATTGACCAGGTTTTCCAGCAGCTCCTGATGGCCGCTCTGATGCTGCGGCGCAAGCTGATGCTGTTCAGCGTACTTCGCGATCTCCGCAAGCGATAACTGACCTTTCAAAATTTGCTGGCCCAGCTCACTGTTCCAGCCGCTGTAGCGCTTCGCCACGCGCTTATCCAGCTCACCGTCTTCAATCATACGGGCCGCCACTTTCAGCGCCAGCGCCATGGTGTCCATCGCGCCAATATGCCCGTAGAACAGATCGTATTTGTCGGTGCTCTGGCGACGCACTTTGGCGTCGAAGTTCAGGCCGCCGGTGGTGAAACCGCCCGCTTTGATGATCTCGTACATCACCAGCGCATTCTCTTCCACGCTGTTCGGGAACTGGTCGGTATCCCAGCCCAGCTGTGGATCACCACGGTTAGCATCGACAGAGCCGAAGATGCCCAGCGCAATCGCAGAGGCAATTTCGTGATGGAACGAGTGGCCCGCCAGGGTAGCGTGGTTAGCCTCAATATTCACTTTGATCTCTTTTTCCAGACCAAACTGCTTCAGGAAGCCATACACGGTGGCGACATCGTAGTCATACTGATGCTTGGTTGGCTCCTGTGGTTTTGGCTCAATCAGCAGCGTGCCGCGGAAACCGATTTTGTGTTTGTGGTCCACAACCATCTGCATAAAGCGACCAATCTGCTCACGCTCCTGACGCAGGTCGGTATTCAGCAGCGTTTCATAGCCTTCACGACCGCCCCAGAGTACATAGTTCTCACCGCCCAGCTGATGCGTGGCGTTCATCGCGGTCACGACCTGGGTTGCAGCCCAGCTGAAGACTTCCGGGTCCGGGTTGGTTGCCGCGCCCGCGCCATAGCGAGGGTTGGTAAAGCAGTTAGCCGTACCCCAGAGCAGCTTGACGCCGCTTTGCTGCTGTTTTTCAGCCAGTACGTCGACCATCTGCGCGAAATTGTTCAGATACTCTTTCAGCGATGCCCCTTCCGGCGACACGTCCACATCGTGGAAACAGTAGTACGGCACGTTCAGCTTATGGAAGAACTCGAACGCGACGTCGGCTTTACGCTTCGCCAGCTCAATGGCCTCGCCCGGCTGTTGCCATGGACGGTCAAAAGAGCCCACGCCGAACATATCGGCACCGTTCCAGCAGAAGGTGTGCCAGTAGCAGGCGGCAAAGCGCAAGTGATCTTCCATGCGCTTACCCAGCACCAGCTCATCCGGGTTGTAGTGACGAAATGCTAAAGGATTGGTCGTTTTCGTGCCTTCGAAACGAACGCGATCGAGTTGGTCGAAATAAGCTTGCATATTGAGCTCCATAATCAGGGTATGCGGCGTGGTCTTGCTTCTGGAGTAATAGTGAATAGACATTGGAGGTTGCTCAATTACGTTATTTCACACTGCTATTGAGATAATGCGCAATTGTGCGCTGGCTCGCAAAATAATGTGCAGACAAACTATTTTTCGGCGCGCATTCCAGAATCAAATGTAATTAATAGGTTACGCTTTTTAAAATCCGATCGCGGTCATAAATTCAGAAATAAACCAAATATCGTAATGAGAAGATAAAAATCTGTAATTGCCAGCAGGCCTTTCCACGTTAAAAATTTGCTGCGTCTCAGCAGTGAACGTTTCTTTTATCTCAGCTACACATACCCCTACAAAAAGGCCTAATAATTATGAAGATAAAGAACCTGACCCTAACGCTCTGCACTACTATCCTGCTTGCAAGCTTTGCCGGACATGCCAAAGAGGTCAAAATCGGCATGGCGATTGATGACTTACGCCTGGAGCGCTGGCAAAAAGATCGCGATATCTTTGTTAAAAAAGCGGAATCTCTCGGCGCGGAGGTGTTCGTTCAGTCCGCTAACGGCAACGAAGAGACGCAAATGTCGCAAATCGAGAATATGATCAACCGTGGCGTCGATGTGCTGGTCATTATCCCGTATAACGGCCAGGTATTAAGCAACGTGGTGAAAGAAGCGAAACAGGAAGGGATAAAAGTCCTGGCTTATGACCGCATGATTAATAATGCCGATATTGATTATTATATTTCGTTCGACAATGAAAAGGTGGGTGAATTACAGGCTAAAAGCCTGGTCGCAAAAGTGCCTCAGGGGAATTATTTCCTGATGGGCGGCTCGCCTGTGGATAACAACGCCAAACTGTTCCGCCAGGGACAAATGAAAGTGCTGAAGCCGTATATCGACGAGGGCAAAATTAAAGTCGTCGGCGACCAGTGGGCTGACGGCTGGTTACCGGAAAACGCGCTGAAAATTATGGAAAACGCGTTGACCGCAAATAACAACAAAATCGATGCGGTGGTGGCCTCTAACGATGCCACTGCGGGTGGCGCCATTCAGGCGCTGAGCGCGCAGGGACTGGCCGGGAAAGTCGCTATTTCCGGACAGGACGCCGACCTTGCGGGTGTAAAACGCATCATCGCGGGTACCCAGACCATGACGGTGTATAAGCCCATTACCGAGCTTGCCAATACGGCCGCCGAAATTGCCGTTGAGCTGGGCAATGGCCAGCAACCTAAAGCAGACGCGACGTTAAATAACGGCCTGAAAGACGTACCTGCTCGCCTGCTTACCCCTATCGAAGTCAACAAAGAGAATATTGACGCCACCGTGGTGAAAGACGGTTTCCATAAGAAGAGTGAACTGTAATCCAGCGCAGCCCCTGCCCGGCAGGGGCGCATTGACCTGCCCTGTTCATCTGTTGGGCTATGCGGAGCAGTTATGTCTTATTTACTTGAAATGAAAAGCATCACCAAAGCCTTCGGGGCGGTGAAAGCAGTCGATAACGTAAGCCTGCGGCTGAATCCCGGCGAAGTGATGTCGCTGTGCGGCGAAAATGGCTCGGGAAAATCCACGCTGATGAAAGTGTTGTGCGGGATCTACCCGCACGGCAGCTACGAGGGCGAAATCGTTTTTGCCGGTGAGGTGCTCCAGGCCACGCACATTCGCGACACCGAACGTAAAGGCATCGCTATCATTCACCAGGAGCTGGCGCTGGTGAAGCACCTTACCGTGCTGGAAAATATCTTTCTCGGTGCCGAACTCTCACGCCACGGCGTACTGGATTACGACACCATGACGCTGCGCTGCGAAAAACTGCTGGCTCAGGTGAGCCTGGCTATCTCACCGGATACGCGCGTGGGCGACTTAGGTTTAGGCCAGCAGCAGCTGGTGGAGATCGCCAAGGCGCTGAACAAACAGGTGCGCCTGCTGATCCTCGACGAACCAACCGCCTCACTCACCGAACAGGAAACCGCCGTACTGCTCAATATCATCCGCGATCTGCAAAACCACGGTATCGCCTGCATCTATATTTCGCACAAGCTCAATGAGGTGAAAGCCATTTCCGACACCATCTGCGTCATCCGCGACGGGCAGCATATCGGCACGCGTGAAGCAGAAGGCATGAGCGAGGATGACATCATCACCATGATGGTGGGTCGCGAACTCACCGCGCTGTATCCCAACGAACCGCACACCATCGGCGAAGAGCTCCTGCGCGTGGAAAACCTGACGGCGTGGCATCCCGTTAACCGCCATATCAAGCGCGTGGATAACCTCTCCTTCTCGCTGCACCGCGGCGAAATTCTCGGCATTGCGGGTTTAGTGGGTGCGGGAAGAACCGAGGCCGTGCAGTGTCTCTTTGGGGTCTGGCCGGGGCGCTGGGAAGGCAAAATTTATATCGACGGTCAGCCGGTAAAAATCGACAACTGCCAGCAGGCTATTGCTAAGGGCATTGCCATGGTGCCAGAAGACCGCAAAAAAGACGGCATCGTGCCGGTAATGGCGGTGGGAAAAAATATCACGCTGGCGGCGCTCAGCCAGTTTTCCGGCGCGCTGAGCAGCCTGGATGATGCCGCAGAACAGCAGTGTATTCTCCAGTCGCTTGCCCGGCTTAAGGTGAAAACCTCCTCGCCGGAGCTGGCGATAGGACGCTTGAGCGGCGGCAACCAGCAGAAAGCGATTCTGGCGCGCTGCCTGCTGCTTAATCCGCGCATTTTAATTCTTGACGAACCCACCCGCGGGATCGATATCGGCGCGAAGTATGAAATCTACAAGTTGATCAACCAGCTTGTACAGCAAGGGATTGCCGTCATTGTTATCTCGTCCGAATTGCCTGAAGTGCTGGGGCTGAGCGACCGCGTGCTGGTCATGCATGAAGGGAAACTCAAAGCCAACCTGAACAACCAGAACCTGACGCAAGAGCAGGTGATGGAAGCTGCCTTAAGGAGCGAACGCCATGTCGAAAAGCAACCCGTCTGATATTAAAGTCGCTGTTCCGACGCCCGGTGCGTTCGCAGGACTTAAATCGCTGAATCTGCAAGTTTTTGTAATGATTGCCGCCATTATCGTGATCATGTTGTTCTTTACCTGGATGACCGATGGCTCCTATTTGAGCGCACGTAACGTCTCTAACCTGCTGCGTCAGACCGCCATCACCGGGATCCTGGCGGTGGGGATGGTCTTTGTGATTATCTCAGCGGAAATTGACCTGTCGGTAGGGTCGATGATGGGTCTGCTCGGCGGCGTGGCGGCAATTTTTGACGTCTGGCTCGGCTGGCCGCTGCCGCTGACGATTGCGGTTACGCTGGTACTGGGTCTGCTGCTGGGGGCGTGGAATGGCTGGTGGGTGGCTTACCGTAAAGTCCCGTCGTTCATCGTCACCTTAGCGGGAATGCTGGCCTTCCGCGGCATTCTGATTGGGATCACCAACGGCACCACCGTCTCCCCGACCAGCGCCTCAATGTCCCAGATTGGCCAAAGCTACCTCTCTGATGGCGTCGGTTTTACGATCGGCGTGGTTGGGCTGATGGCGTTTGTCGGGTGGCAATGGCGAGGACGCATGCGTCGCCAGGCGCTGGGGCTGGCCTCGCCTGCCTCAACCTCGGTTGTCGGCCGTCAGGCGCTTACTGCGGTGATTGTGCTGGGCGCCATCTGGCTGTTAAACGATTATCGCGGCGTCCCAACGCCCGTTCTGCTGCTGGCGCTGTTGCTGTTAGGTGGAATGTTTATGGCCACACGTACCGCATTCGGTCGCCGTATTTATGCCATCGGCGGCAATCTGGAAGCCGCGCGTTTATCTGGTATCAACGTAGAACGCACCAAACTCGCCGTCTTTGCCATCAACGGCCTGATGGTGGCCATCGCGGGGCTGATCCTCAGTTCGCGACTGGGGGCGGGCTCCCCGTCTGCGGGTAATATTGCCGAGCTGGACGCCATCGCCGCCTGCGTGATTGGCGGGACCAGCCTCGCCGGGGGCATTGGCAGCGTGGCGGGGGCGGTGATGGGCGCATTTATTATGGCTTCGCTGGATAACGGGATGAGTATGATGGACGTGCCGACGTTTTGGCAGTATATCGTCAAGGGTGCCATTCTTTTGCTGGCAGTCTGGATGGACTCTGCCACCAAGCGGCGCGCCTGATAACACTATCGTGACTAATTTGGGAAATGAGCCATGTTTGAAAAGCGTCACCGCATTACGTTGTTATTCAATGCCAATAAAGCCTATGACCGGCAGGTGGTTGAAGGGGTTGGCGAATATTTGCAGGCGTCGCAATCCGAATGGGATATTTTCATCGAAGAAGATTTTCGTACCCGTCTGGAGAACATCAAAGACTGGCTGGGAGACGGGGTCATCGCTGACTTTGACGACCCCGTGATTGAACAGTTGCTGAGTGGCGTCGACGTGCCTATCGTGGGCGTTGGCGGCTCTTACCATACACCGGAACATTACCCCCCCGTTCACTACATCGCCACGGATAACCATGCTCTGGTCGAGACCGCCTTCCTCCATTTAAAGGAGAAAGGCGTACATCGTTTTGCGTTTTACGGATTGCCCGCCACCAGCGGAAAGCGCTGGGCGATGGAGCGTGAATATGCCTTCTGCCAGCTGGTTGCCCAGGAGAAGTATCGCGGCGTCGTTTATCAGGGGCTGGAAACCGCGCCAGAAAACTGGCAGCACGCACAAAATCGCCTGGCTGACTGGCTGCAAACGCTGCCGCCCCAGACAGGGATTATCGCCGTGACGGACGCCCGCGCCCGCCACGTATTACAGGTGTGCGAACATTTGCATATTCCGGTGCCTGAAAAGCTGTGCGTGATTGGTATTGATAACGAAGAGCTTACGCGCTATCTGTCGCGCGTGGCGCTCTCATCCGTGGCTCAGGGTACCCGTCAGATGGGCTATCAGGCCGCAAAGCTGCTGCACAGACTGTTAGACAACGAATCCCTGCCGCTCCAGCGTCTGCTGGTTCCGCCCGTTCGCGTGGTCGAGCGTCGCTCAACTGACTACCGCTCCTTAAACGATCCGGCCGTGATTCAGGCGATGCACTACATTCGCAATCATGCCTGCAAAGGGATTAAGGTCGATCAGGTGCTCGATTCGGTCGGCATTTCACGTTCGAATCTGGAGAAGCGGTTCAAAGAGGAAGTCGGTGAGACGATTCACGCCGTGATCCATGCGGAAAAGCTGGAGAAAGCGCGCAGTCTGCTGATCTCCACCTCGCTGTCGATCAACGAGATTTCACAGATGTGCGGCTATCCGTCGCTTCAGTATTTCTATTCGGTGTTCAGAAAAGAGTATGACACCACGCCGAAGGAGTACCGGGAACGGTACAGTGAAGTCCTGCTCTAGAAAAAAGAACGCCTTCCAGTGGAAGGCCTTTTTCATTACATATGTGCGGCAATCAGACGCTGGTTATCCTGGTACATGGAGAACAGGTAATTGTTATAACGCTGTCCCTGAGTGGAATAACCTTTCAGCTTGTGGATCATCGCCGTAGCCGTTACTTCCTGATCCGCCTTACGCAGCTGAGCGCGTGACTTACGGAACGAGGAGTAGGCCGGGTGGGTGTTCAGGTTCACCACATAGGCATTCACGGAATCTTTCACCGATTCAAACTGTGAATAGCCTTTCACCTTGCCGGGTGCATTAGTACAACGACCTTTTGCGCATTTCATGCCAAACAGATTGTTGTTGTTGCGCGCCAGCTTCGAGGTGCCCCAACCGCTTTCGGCGGCGGCCATTGTCGCGACCATACTGCCTGGAATAATGTCCACACGCTCTAACAGAGTGTTCCACGGCACACGACGCGTGTTCCCGCTCCACTTCACTTTATAGCGTTTGGCGATGTCTTTCAGGCGAGTGCGCTCAGACGGCGACCAGCGGCTATCGTACTGTTTGGAGATCAGCCAGTTACGATCCGCAGTAATCGCGGCATTTTGACTTTTAATGTAAGGCATTACCGTCCGGAGAAACGCTTTTTTCCTTGGTGTCCCGGAAGGGTATTTTCGCAAATCAGGAAGTGAACTACTCTTTGCACTATTGCGAGAATACTCTTGTTTACTGCTAACCTTACTGCTTGTCGTCTTTATTACGTGGGCTTTCTTACTCGTTGTATCCGCGTGCGTCTTTGCAAGCACCTCACCTGAAAATGCCATGGTGAGTAACATGAGTATCGCGGCCCCATATCGTCGAATGGGAGTCGATATCATTAGGTCTCCTGGTCGGATATAAACATTCCAACACCTTATTTTCTTCAAAAATTTGAGAGCGGAATCTCAAATCATACCAAAAATAGTCCTCAAGAGCACGTATACAAATAGTCCAATTCCGAAACTATGTCATCCGGAACATGCTCATTAAATCACCAGCACTGGAAAAATGTGCGCGATATCGCAGATAACTGCCTAATTTTGCGCGGGATCACTCATCCCTTCGCGTCCTCCTGGCAGAAAGCCTCAGAGGAGGAGTTTTTCCCCTGAGCCGAGTGGCACACTGGTCAAAAATGCCGCGACAGGAAAATGGAATGAAACGCACTGCATTAGCTGTTCTGATGTTACCCGCATTCGCGCATGCCGACTGGTCATCGCCGGAATTTAACGCGTTTAGCGCTGAAGGTACCGGCGTCTTTACCAGCCAGGCAACGCTTGCGAAGGGTACCCGCCCGCTGACGTTGAGTCTTGATAACGCGTGCTGGCAGCCGACAGGTGCCATTAAACTCAACGAGATGCTGTCGCTCAAACCCTGCGAAGGGACCCCACCGCAGTGGCGGTTATTCCGTGACGGCGTTTATCAGATGCGTATTGATACGCGCTCGGGAACGCCGACGCTGATGTTGACGGTACAAAGTGCGGCGCCACAGCCTGTCGCAAACGTTACCCGCCAGTGCCCGAAGTGGGACGGCAAACCGCTCACGATCGATGTCGTTAACACCTTTCCGGAAGGCACGGTGGTGCGTGATTTTTACAGCAAACAGACCGCGACCGTTCAAAACGGCAAAGTAATTCTTCAGCCAGCCGCCAACAGCAATGGCCTGCTGCTGCTTGAGCGCGCCGAGACGGACAAACCCGCGCCATTCAGCTGGCAAAACGCCACCGTCTATTTCGTGCTGACCGATCGCTTCGTAAATGGCGACCCCACCAACGACAACAGCTATGGCCGCCATAAAGACGGTATGCAGGAGATTGGTACTTTCCACGGCGGCGATCTGAAAGGGCTTACCAGCAAACTGGATTACCTTCAGCAACTGGGCGTGAATGCGCTCTGGATAAGTTCACCGCTGGAGCAAATCCACGGCTGGGTTGGCGGCGGCACCAAAGGGGATTTCCCCCACTACGCCTATCACGGCTATTACACTCAGGACTGGACGAAACTCGACGCCAACATGGGCAGCGAAGATGATTTACGCCAGCTTGTCGACGACGCGCACAGGCGCGGTATCCGCGTCCTGTTTGACATTGTCATGAACCACGCGGGTTATGCGACGCTTGCAGATATGCAGGAGTATCAGTTTGGCGCGCTCTATTTGCAGGGCGATGAGCTGAAAAAAACCCTCGGCGAGCGCTGGACTGACTGGAAGCCAGGCGCCGGTCAAAGCTGGCACAGCTTCAACGATTACATCAACTTCAGTGACAAAGCCGCATGGGAAAAATGGTGGGGTAAAAAATGGATCCGTACCGATATCGGTGATTATGACAACCCGGGCTTTGACGATCTGACCATGTCGCTGGCCTTCCTGCCGGATCTGAAAACGGAATCTAAGATCCCGTCAGGTTTGCCGAACTTTTATCAACACAAGCCCGACACCAACGCGAAAGTGATGACGAATTTCACGCCGCGAGATTACCTGACCCACTGGCTCAGCCAGTGGGTACGTGACTACGGCATCGACGGCTTCCGGGTCGATACCGCTAAGCACGTTGAGCCTGAAGCCTGGCAGCAACTGAAAAACCAGGCCAGCCAGGCGCTGGCCGCGTGGAAAGCCGCCAACCCGGACAAAAAACTCGACAATGCGCCATTCTGGATGACCGGTGAATCCTGGGGCCACGGCGTGATGCAGAGCGATTATTACCGCCACGGTTTCGATGCGATGATCAACTTTGACTATCAGGAGCAGGCGGCGAAAGCGGTGGACTGTCTGGCCGATATGGATTTGACCTGGCAGCAAATGGCAGAAAAGCTGCAAAGTTTTAATGTGCTGAGCTATCTCTCCTCCCATGATACGCGTCTGTTCCGTGAAGGGGGCCAGCGCGCCGCTGAGTTACTGCTGCTGGCACCGGGAAGCGTCCAGATCTATTACGGCGATGAATCAGAGCGTCCATTCGGCCCGACGGGCTCCGATCCGCTACAGGGAACCCGTTCGGATATGAACTGGCAGGACGTCACGGGTAAACAGGCGTTAACTGTCGCCCACTGGCAGCTTCTGGGGCAGTTCCGCGCCCGTCATCCGGCGGTGGGTGAAGGCAAGCAAACAACGCTGTCAATGAAAGAGGGCTACGGCTTTGTGCGCGAGCACAAGGGCGATAAGGTGATGGTGGTGTGGGCGGGTAATCAATAGACCCCCTCACCCTAACCCTCTCCTCAGGGGGAGAGGGGCATTCACCAGAACAATTCACCACACAAATACAAACCTACCACATAAAACAACAAATCCGACCACATTCGCCGATTTGCACCAACACGGTGCTGGCGTTATGGTTACTGCCTTTCATATTAAGCCCGACAGATCACCTGCTATGACGTTTTCACTATTCGGCGACAAATTTACCCGCCATTCAGGCATTACCCGCCTGATGGAGGACCTCAACGACGGGCTGCGCACCCCAGGCGCTATCATGCTTGGTGGCGGAAACCCGGCTCAAATTCCGGAGATGAACACCTACTTCCAGACGCTGCTGGCAGAGATGCTGGAAAACGGTAAAGCAACCGATGCGCTATGTAATTACGACGGCCCTCAGGGTAAAACAGAACTACTGACGCTTCTGGCGGCAATGCTGCGGGAAGCGCTGGGTTGGGATATCGAACCACAGAATATTGCACTGACAAACGGCAGTCAGAGCGCGTTTTTCTACTTATTCAATCTGTTCGCCGGACGCCGCGCCGACGGCACCACGAAAAAAGTGCTGTTCCCGCTGGCACCGGAGTATATCGGCTATGCCGATGCCGGCCTCGAAGAAGACCTGTTTGTTTCCGCACGTCCGAATATCGAGTTGCTGCCAGAGGGCCAGTTCAAATATCACGTCGATTTTGAACATCTGCATATCGGTGAAGAGACGGGCATGATCTGCGTATCACGTCCCACCAACCCGACGGGCAACGTGATCACCGACGACGAGCTGATGAAGCTGGATGCGCTGGCGAATCAGCACGGCATCCCGCTGGTGATCGATAACGCCTATGGCGTACCGTTCCCGGGGATCATCTTCAGCGAAGCGCGTCCGCTATGGAACCCGAACATCATCCTCTGCATGAGCCTCTCCAAGCTGGGCCTGCCGGGCAGCCGTTGCGGCATTATCATTGCTAACGAGAAAATCATCACCGCCATTACCAATATGAACGGCATTATCAGCCTTTCCCCTGGCGGCATCGGCCCGGCGATGATGTGCGAGATGATCAGGCGTAACGACCTGCTGCGCCTGTCGAATGAGGTGATTAAGCCGTTTTACTCTCAGCGCGTTCAGGAAACCATCGCCATCCTTCGCCGCTACTTACCGGAAGAACGCTGCCTGATCCATAAACCGGAAGGGGCAATTTTCCTGTGGCTGTGGTTTAAGGATCTGCCCATTACGACAGAGCTGCTTTATCAGCGTCTGAAAAAACGTGGCGTACTGATGGTGCCAGGGGATTACTTCTTCCCGGGGCTGGATAAGCCGTGGCCGCACACGCACCAGTGCATGCGCATGAACTACGTCCCGGACCCGGAAAAAATCGAAGCGGGTGTGAAAATTCTCGCCGAAGAGATTGAGAACGCCTGGCGCGAAGCCGGTTAATAAAACCTCAGGCCAGATTACGCAGCCGTTCCGCGCGTAATCTGGCGGGGTCTATGCAGCGCAGCGCGTGGGTGGGACAGGCTTCGACGCAGGCGGGACCGCCCTCGCGATGCGCGCACAAATCACATTTCAGCGCCTGAACGCGATCTTCCACGACCCGAACCTGCATTGCCCCGAACGGGCACGCCACCATACAGCTTTTGCAGCCGATACAGCGAGCCTGCTCAACGAGCCAGGCTCCCGCAGCACGGTGAATGGCCCCCGTCGGGCAGACATTCGCGCAGGGCGCATCTTCACACTGGTGGCAGCCCACGGCCGTGGTGAAGGTACCCCCCTTAACCACGCGGATCCGTGACGTAAGCGCTTCTGGCGTGGCGCTGCTTTGATGCGACATCATGCACGCCACCTCACAGGTGCGGCACCCGATACATTTTTCAGGATCCGCCAGGATAAATTGGTTCATCAGTTACGCCTCGCGCACGTTAAACCCCAGTTCTTTCGAGATAGCTTCCGCCGTGTCACGCAGCGGTTTTAACAAGTTTTTCTCACCCACCTGCTTCATGCGCGACGTCGACAGCGAAATGGAGATGGCATAGGGCACGCGCCCGTGAATATCAAAGACCGGCACGGCGATACATGACACACCCAGCTCGTTCTCTTCTTTATCCATCGCCATACTGTGATCGCGAATTTCCGCCAGCTCATCATACATCGCGCTCAGTTCGGTGATGGTGTTACGGGTCAAAGGTTGGATCTGTTCCTTGTGGCTTTCCCAGTAGCTCGCCACGTAATCCTGATGACCAAACGCCATATAGATTTTGCCCATCGCAGAACAATAGAGCGGCATATGCTGGCCGATATATGCGCGCGTGCGCAGCATACCGGTTGTCGGCTCAAGCTTATAAATCAGGATCGCGTGATCATCTTCACGGCTGGAGAAGTTGACCGTTTCGCCGGTGGCAATGTTCAGCGCCTCGAGGTGCGGCGCCGCCACGTGAATAATATTGAGCGATGAAAGCGCCTTTTGCCCGATGGCGATAAATTTGGTGGTCAGACGATAGCTCCCTGCCGCCGGCGCCGGCGTCACGTACCCGCACGACTGCAACCCCTGCAATAACCGGTGCACGGTGCTTTTATTCAGCCCCGCCAGTTCTGATAAATGCGCAAGCGGACACCCGTTCGGATAGTTACTGAGGATTTCAATCAGCATCAGGCCGCGAAACAAGCTCTGGCTACCTGCTGGCCTCTCTTTTTCTTGCGTCATTTCGCTCTCTTTTATGCTCATCAAATGGCTCCTGTTTATCGCGCCCTGATGGTAGCGCAAAGTGTGGTTTAGTTCACGATCTCAACAGAAAAAACACAACCATTTGATTTTAATCGATTTTGAAAAACGTGAATGTCGTTGATCTGACAAAATTTGATCGCTATATTTGAAATCAGATTTCGTATAGTGAAATTTAGCGATAAAAAAGCACTCGCACTTGCCCCTAAAAAAACAGGAGAACAGGGATGAAAGTGACCTTCGAAGAGTTGAAAGCGGCGTTCAATCGGGTTCTGCTCGATCGCGGTGTAAAAGCGGATACCGCAGACGCCTGCGCCGAGATGTTCGCCCGCACCACGGAGTCCGGCGTTTATTCACACGGCGTCAACCGCTTCCCGCGATTTATTCAGCAGCTTGACGCAGGCGACATCATCCCTGACGCCCAGCCGAAACGCGTAACGACATTAGGTGCCATCGAACAGTGGGATGCCCAGCGTTCCATCGGCAACCTGACGGCGAAGAAGATGATGGACCGTGCTACCGAGCTGGCGTCCGATCACGGGATCGGCCTGGTGGCGCTGCGTAACGCTAACCACTGGATGCGCGGCGGCAGCTACGGCTGGCAGGCGGCGGAGAAAGGCTATATCGGCATCTGCTGGACCAACTCTATTGCCGTGATGCCCGCGTGGGGATCAAAAGAATGCTGCATCGGCACAAACCCGCTGATCGTCGCTATCCCGTCGAATCCAATCACCATGGTCGATATGTCGATGTCGATGTTCTCCTACGGCATGCTGGAGGTAAATCGCCTGGCCGGACGCGAATTACCGGTAGACGGCGGCTTTGACGATGAAGGTAATCTGACCAGAGAGCCGGGCGTGATTGAGAAAAACCGTCGCATTCTGCCCATGGGCTACTGGAAAGGTTCCGGCTTATCGATTGTGCTCGACATGATCGCCACCCTGCTCTCTGACGGCGCGTCCGTTGCAGAAGTGACCCAGGACAACAGCGACGAATACGGCGTATCGCAGATCTTTATCGCCATCGAAGTGGATCGCCTGATCGACGGTCCAACCCGCGATGCCAAACTACAGCGCATCATGGACTTCATCACCACCGCAGAACGCGCTGATGAAAATGTCGCCGTCCGTCTGCCAGGCCATGAGTTCACACGCCTGCAGGAGGAGAATCGCCGCAACGGCATCACGGTTGACGACAGCGTGTGGGCGAAAATCCAGTCTCTGTAAGGAGTGGGTCATGATATTCGGACATATTGCACAGCCAAATCCATGTCGCCTGCCGCTGGCGATAGAAAAGGCGCTTAATTTTCTGCGTACCACGGATTTCACCACCCTGGCGCCGGGCGTGATCGAAATTGAAGGCCGCAACATTTTTGCCCAGGTTCTCGACCTCACCACAAGGGAACAACACGAGAACCGCCCTGAAGTCCATCGCCGCTATCTGGATATCCAGTTTCTGGCCTGGGGCGAAGAAAAAATCGGTATTGCTATTGATACCGGGAATAACAAAATCAGCGAATCATTGCTGGAGCAACGGGATATTATTTTTTATCACGACAGCGAACATGAGTCATTTATCGAAATGATACCTGGCAGTTACGCCATATTTTTCCCGCAGGATGTTCACCGTCCTGCCTGTATTAAAAACAAGGGATCCGCAATTCGTAAAATTGTGGTGAAAGTGGCCATCAGCGAATTAGATTAATTTTCTGATAAATACAGGAATGCGAAATGACCAACACCGGTTTTATTATTGGTGCGTACCCCTGTGCACCCTCATTTCACCAGAAAGGGGAGCAGGAAGAATACGCCTTCTGGCGGGAACTTTCCGACACGCCAAATATTCGCGGGCTGGAACAACCTTGCCTTGAAAATCTCCATCCGTTTGGTGATGAATGGCTGTTTCGTCATACGCCGGGCGACTGGCAGATCGTTGTCACAGCCGTTATGGAAACCATGCGCCGCCGCGGCAGCAACGGCGCGTTTGGCCTGGCGTCCGCGGACGAAGAACAGCGTAAAGCGTGCATTGAATATTACCGCCATCTGCATCAAAAGATTGATGCCGTTAACACCCGCTTTCCCGGGAAAGTGATCGCTCTGGAAATGCAGGCCGCACCGCAGGCGGGTAATGATTCTGTCGAGCAAGCGACAGAAGCATTCTCCCGCTCGGTACGGGAAATCGCGAGCTGGGACTGGGGCTGCGATCTGGTGCTGGAACACTGTGATGCGATGAATGGCCCGGCGCCGCGTAAAGGGTTCTTGCCCTTAGAGCAGGTGCTGGAGGTAGTGAAAGAGACCGATATCAGCGTCTGTATCAACTGGGCACGTTCGGCCATCGAAGGTCGCAACACCGCCCTTCCGCTGGAACATGTTCAGGCGGCACTCGCTGCCGGGAAGCTGGGGGCGCTGATGTTTTCGGGCACGACCCCTCACGGTGAGTATGGAGAATGGCAGGATCTGCACGCGCCGTTTTCTTCGTTCTGCGCCGACAGTCTCATGTCCACTGAACATGTAAAAACGCTGTTTACTGCGGCGAGCGCCGCAACATTGAAATTCTCCGGTATTAAATTACTGGAAATAAATGCTAATGCTGACGTCAGCCATCGCATCGCTATTTTGCGCGACGGCATTAGCGCTATGAATAAAGCGTCACAATAAAAATAAAGAATACATTTTCCGGTTACCTTCAATGAGATATTAACTATGAATATTTCTTCTAATGCTCTACACGCGGACATTCCGCGCCAGCGCTGGCTAAGGATCATTCCCCCTATTCTTATCGCCTGCATTATTTCCTATATGGACCGCGTAAATATAGCTTTTGCGATGCCCGGCGGTATGGATGAAGAGCTGGGCATTTCCGCCACGATGGCGGGCCTGGCGGGAGGGATCTTTTTTATCGGCTATTTGTTCCTGCAAGTTCCCGGCGGCAAAATTGCCGTGCACGGCAGCGGTAAGAAGTTTATCGGCTGGTCGCTGGTTGCCTGGGCGGTGATCTCGGTTCTGACTGGGCTTGTGACCAACCAGTATCAGCTGCTGGTACTGCGCTTCTTACTCGGCGTGGCGGAAGGTGGGATGCTGCCCGTTGTGCTCACGATGATCAGTAACTGGTTCCCGGATGCCGAGCGCGGCCGCGCCAACGCGATTGTGATCATGTTCGTGCCCATCGCCGGGATCATCACCGCCCCGCTGTCGGGCTGGATTATTACCGCTCTCGACTGGCGCTGGCTGTTCATTATTGAAGGTCTGATGTCCGTTGTTGTGCTGGTGCTGTGGGCGTTCACCGTCTACGACCGACCGCAGGAAGCACGCTGGATCTCTGAGGCCGAGAAAAACTACCTGGTACAAACCCTGGCGGCAGAGCAGCAGGCCATTGCGGGTAAAGAGGTGAAAAACGCCTCGCTCAGCGCGGTGCTGTCTGACAAAACCATGTGGCAGCTGATCGCCCTCAACTTCTTCTACCAGACCGGCATTTACGGTTACACCCTCTGGCTGCCCACCATTCTGAAGGAGCTGACGCACACCAGCATCGGCCAGGTGGGGATGCTCGCCATTCTGCCTTACATCGGCGCCATTGCCGGCATGTTCCTGTTCTCTACGCTCTCTGACCGCACCGGCAAGCGCAAGCTGTTTGTCTCCCTGCCATTGATTGGCTTTGCGCTCTGCATGTTCCTCTCCGTGGCGCTGAAAGAGCACACCTGGCTGGCCTATGCCGCGCTGGTGGGCTGTGGCTTCTTCCTGCAATCCGCAGCGGGGGTGTTCTGGACCATACCGGCGCGTCTGTTCAGCGCTGAGATGGCGGGTGGCGCTCGCGGCGTGATTAATGCCCTGGGCAACCTCGGCGGGTTCTGCGGTCCTTATGCGGTAGGCGTACTGATCACCCTGTACAGCAAAGACGCAGGCGTTTACTGCCTGGCAGTTTCGCTGGCGCTGGCATCGCTGCTGGCCCTGCTGTTACCGGCGAAATGCGATGCCGGAGCAGAGCCCAACCCCACGGTGACTCCACATAAACGTGCGGCCTGAGGCCCTCACCTGACCCACTAAACCAAACCGTAGGCCGGGTAAGCGAAGCGCCACCCGGCAATTAAGCGAGAAGAAGATGAGTGAAAAAGAGCCCTTCTGGCTGGGTATCGATTGTGGCGGTACTTATCTGAAAGCCGGTTTATACAACAGCCAGGGCAAAGAAGTCTGTATTGAACGCCGCTCAGTGGCCACGCTCAGCCCCCGCGCCGGCTACGCCGAGCGGGATATGCACCAGCTCTGGCAGCACTGCCACAAAACTGTCGCCCTGCTGCTCAAAAATTCAGGCGCTGACGGCGGTCAGATCAAAGGCGTTGGCATTTCAGCCCAGGGCAAGGGGCTGTTTCTGCTCGATAAACAGGATCGCCCCTTGGGTAACGCCATTCTCTCCTCCGATCGCCGTGCGCTGGAGATCGTGCAACGCTGGCAGCAGGACGGAATACCCGAAAAGCTCTATCCGCATACTCGCCAGACGCTGTGGACGGGGCATCCGGCCTCACTCCTGCGCTGGGTTAAAGAGAACGAGCCGCAGCGGTATCAGCAAATTGGCAGCGTGATGATGGCGCACGATTACCTGCGCTGGTGTCTGACCGGGGTCAAAGGCTGCGAAGAGAGCAACATCTCGGAATCCAATCTCTACAACATGAATACCGGGCAGTACGATCCGCAGCTCACGCGCTGGCTCGGCATCAGCGACATTGACGGTGCCCTGCCGCCTATTATCGGTTCAGCAGAAATTTGCGGGGAAATCACCGCTCAGGCAGCCGCACTGACCGGTCTCACGGCGGGTACTCCCGTCGTTGGTGGACTGTTTGATGTGGTTTCCACCGCGATCTGCGCCGGGCTGCATGACGAACATACGCTGAATGCCGTAATGGGGACCTGGGCCGTAACCAGTGGGATTGCCCACGGCATCCGCGACAACGAGCCTTTCCCCTACGTCTATGGCCGCTACGTCCATCCGCAGCAGTTCATCGTTCATGAAGCCAGCCCCACGTCGTCCGGCAACCTGGAATGGCTGACGGCCCAATGGGGCGATATGTCATTCGATGAGATTAACCACGCCGTGGCCAGCCTGCCAAAAGCTGAAAGCGATGTGTTCTTCCTGCCTTTCCTCTACGGCAGCAACGCCGGGCTGGAGATGACCAGCGGCTTCTATGGCTTGCAGGCGCTGCATACCCGCGCGCACCTCCTCCAGGCGGTTTATGAAGGGGTGGTATTCAGCCACATGACCCACCTCAACCGTATGCTCGAACGCTTTCCCCACGTGCAGGCCCTGCGCGTGACGGGCGGCCCAACCCATTCGGACGTGTGGATGCAGATGCTCGCGGACGTCAGCGGCCTGGCGATTGAACTCCCGCAGGTGGAAGAGACCGGCTGTTCCGGTGCGGCGCTGGCCGCGCTCGTCGGTACAGGCCTCTATCCCGATTTTTACGCCGCTCAGCGCGCCCTCAGGCATGACATCCGGATGATTGAACCTGACATGCGTGCCCATGCCGCCTACCAGCGCAAATATCACCGTTACCAGCTACTGATTTCAGCATTACAGGGCTATCACGCCCGTGTTAAGGAGTACGACCTATGAGCCGACCATTATTGCAGCTGGCGCTCGACCACACCTCGCTTCAGGCCGCGCAGCGCGATGTCGCGACGCTTTCCGATCACGTCGACATCGTCGAAGCCGGCACCATTCTATGCCTGACCGAAGGGCTAAACGCCGTTCGCGCCCTGCGTGCGCAGTGCCCGGATAAAATTATCGTGGCGGACTGGAAAGTCGCCGATGCCGGAGAAACGCTGGCTGATCAGGCGTTTGGCGCAGGCGCAAACTGGATGACCATCATCTGTGCCGCCCCGCTGGCCACCGTTGAACGTGGCCACGAGGTCGCACTGCGCGGCGGCGGCGAGATCCAGATGGAGCTGTTTGGCAACTGGACGCTGGACGACGCGCGCGCGTGGCATCGCATCGGGGTGAAGCAGGCGATTTACCACCGCGGGCGCGACGCACAGGCCAGCGGCCAGCAGTGGGGTGAGGCGGATCTCAGCAAAATGAAGGCGCTGTCCGATATCGGTTTGCAGCTTTCTATAACTGGCGGTATCACCCCCGCTGACCTGTCGCTGTTTAAGCAGATCAACGTCAAAGCCTTCATCGCCGGGCGCGCGCTGGCAGGCGCCGATAATCCGCCGCAGGTGGCACAAGCATTCCATTCGCAAATCCGCGACATCTGGGGAGAGTAACCATGCGTCAGCATCCGTTAGGCATTTACGAAAAAGCGCTGCCAAAAGATCTCTCCTGGCCGGAGCGCCTGGTTCTGGCAAAAAGCTGCGGCTTCGATTTTGTGGAGATGTCGGTGGATGAGACCGACGAGCGTTTATCGCGCCTTGAATGGAGTACCACGCAGCGCGCCTCTCTTGTGGAAGCGATGCTGGAGACCGGCGTGGCCATCCCGTCGATGTGCTTGTCTGCCCATCGTCGCTTCCCGTTTGGCAGCCGCGATGAAATCGTGCGCGAACGCGCCCGCGAGATCATGACCAAAGCCATCCGGCTGGCCCGTGATTTGGGTATTCGCACCATCCAGCTTGCGGGTTATGACGTGTACTACGAGGAGCACGACGAGGGCACGCAACAGCGCTTTGCCGAAGGGCTGGCGTGGGCCGTAGAGCAGGCTGCCGCCGCGCAGGTAATGCTGGCGGTAGAGATCATGGACACTGCGTTTATGAACTCCATCAGCAAGTGGAAAAAGTGGGACGACATGCTCGCCTCGCCGTGGTTCAGCGTTTACCCGGACGTCGGCAACCTGAGCGCGTGGGGCAACGACGTCACCGCCGAGCTGACGCTGGGCATTGACCGCATCGCCGCTATCCACCTGAAAGATACCCGGCCCGTTACCGAGCAAAGCCCCGGACAGTTCCGCGACGTGCCGTTTGGCGAGGGCTGCGTCGATTTCGTTGGCGTGTTTAACACGCTGAATCAACTTAATTATCGCGGCGCATTTCTGATTGAAATGTGGACCGAGAAAGCCAAAGAGCCGGTGCTGGAGATCATCCAGGCGCGCCGCTGGATTGAAGCCCGAATGCAGGAAGGAGGCATGACATGTTAGAACAACTCAAAGCCGAGGTGCTGGCGGCAAATCTCGCCCTGCCCGCCCACCAGCTGGTGACGTTCACCTGGGGCAACGTCAGCGCGGTTGACCGTGCCAGCGGCATGATGGTGATCAAACCATCCGGCGTGGAGTACGACGTGATGAACGCAGAAGATATGGTGGTGGTAAATATCGCCACGGGTAAAGTGGTCGAGGGGAGTAAAAAGCCCTCCTCCGACACCCCGACCCATCTCGCGCTGTATCGTCGTTACCCGGAAATTGGCGGCATTGTGCATACCCATTCCCGCCACGCCACCATCTGGTCGCAGGCGGGGCAAGATTTACCCGCGTGGGGAACGACGCACGCGGACTATTTTTACGGTGCGATCCCCTGCACGCGGCTGATGACCCCCGCTGAAATCGCGGGTGAATATGAATACCAGACGGGGGAAGTCATTATCAAAACCTTCGAGGAGCGCGACATAAGCCCGATGCAGGTCCCGGCGGTGCTGGTACACTCTCACGGCCCGTTTGCCTGGGGCAAAGACGCTGCCGATGCGGTACACAATGCCGTGGTGCTGGAAGAGTGCGCCTATATGGGGCTTTTCTCGCGCCAGCTTGCACCTCAGCTTCCGGTTATGCAGCAGGAATTGCTGGATAAGCATTACCTGCGCAAGCATGGCGCAAATGCCTATTACGGCCAGTGATCATCCGGAATTAATATGCTCTTTACAGTACCGCCGTTTCCAGACGGCGGGCGTTAACCCGGTATGTTTTGAGAATATTTGCCGGAAATAACCCACGTCATTAAAACCGCACCGGGCGGCCACTTCAGTTAATGAGGCCGCATCGTTCAGCAGCAGTTTTTCAGCGGCCCTGACGCGCTGGCGGTGAATTGCCTCCGTCAGGGTTAAATGAAACGTCCGACGAAATACTCGCCCCAGGTAATCTGCGTTGCAGTGCAGTTCTTTCGCCAGCTGCGAAGTGGACAGGGGCAAATGAAAGTGCGTGCGGATAAGCTGCTTGGCCTTCCATGCCATTGCCGCGCCCGCATCATCCGCTTTATCTTCATATCCCGGCGAGAGCGATATCTGCTGCAAAATTAACAGCAAAATTATCTCCAGCGCCTGGCTACGCTGTAATTTTTCCTGCTCGCTTAAAAACTGACGGAATAACGCAATAACATATTGCGGATCCCGCACGCTACAGTGTTGCTCAATCGACAGCGGCGTCGCGCCTGGCAACACCGGCAAGCGTTCATCCACCTCAAAATGCAGCCAGTAAAATTTGAGATCGCCCGGAAAATCTTCCACGCCGACATGCCGCCGCTTCGGCCAAAGTAATAAACTCTCGCCAGCGTTTACCTCAAACAGCGTATTTTCCTCCTGGATCGTTAATGTCCCTTTTTCGACAAAAATTATCTCCCACGAAGATAATTTTCGTGCGGGATGACGGCCCACGCCCCGGGAGATAAATAACCCGCCATTTTGAACTCTAATCGGAAGTGCTATGGATAATTCAAGCATGGATATTCATTTTTCCGCTTTTTTGGTGGCTAATATTTTCTTTATCCCTTGATTATTAATAAATATCAGCAGAACGGCTCGATCAAACTCACAGTTTCACCATCAGGTCGGAATCGTCACCTTTTTATACTTTTCCCTTCCCTTGTTGGTCTGCCCGTTGAATGCAGAATAAATGGGGTACCTTGCACAAATACGATAAAAAATCGTTTATCGAGGAGTTACCCCATGACTTCCACACCGATTACAGACGCAGAAGTTGCAAAACAGGCAGCCGATGACCGGCTGTCAGTCCGCGAGAAAATTGGCTACGGCCTGGGCGACGCGGGCGGCACGGTAATTACCTGCCTGATCATGAACTTTCTGACCTTTTTCTATACCGATGTATTTGGCCTGACGCCCGCGCTGGTGGGCACGCTGTTTATTGCCCTTCGGGTATTTGACGCGATTTCCGATCCGGTGATGGGCGTGATTGCCGACCGCACGCAGAGCCGCTGGGGGCGTTTTCGTCCCTGGCAGCTGTGGGTCGCGCTTCCCATCGGGATCGTCGGCGTGCTGACCTTCACCGTCCCGGACGCCAGTATGGGCGTGAAAATCGCCTGGGCGTTCGGCACCTATCTGTTGCTTTCAGTGGGCTATACCGCCATCAACGTGCCATATTGCGCGCTGATCAACACCATGACCACCCGCCACAACGAGGTTATATCCTGCCAGTCCTGGCGCTTCGTACTGTGCGGCGTGGCGGGCTTTCTGGTCTCCGTTGGCCTGCCGTGGCTGGTGTCAGAGCTGGGACAGGGCAATACCGCCCGGGGTTATCAGCTGGGCGTCGGCGTGCTGTGCACCATCGCCGTGGTGATGTTCCTGTGCTGCTTCTTCTGGGTGCGCGAGCGCGTCCCGCTTGCGCTGATGGGTAAATTCACCCTGCGCGAGCACCTGGCGGGCCTGCGGAAAAACGATCAGCTGCTGCTGATGTTGGTGATGTCGTTTCTGCTGATCAACGTCTTCAACATTCGCGGCGGCGGATACATGTACTTCATCACCTACGTGCTTCAGGGCAGCACGGCGTACACCTCGCTGTTTTTCACCATGGTGACCTTTGCCGCTATTCTGGGCGCGGTGATCGTCAGTCCGCTGTCGCGGCGGATTGATACCGTCAAACTCTACTACTACACCAACCTGATACTCGCTGCGCTTGCGGTGGGAATGTGGTTCCTGCCGGGTGGCCCGGCGCACCAGACGCTCTGGTTGATCGTGATTTTAAGTAACGGCGTGATCCTGGGCTTCACCCTGCCGCTGCACTTCTCGCTGATGGCCTTTGCCGATGACTACGGCGAATGGAAAACCGGCGTGCGCTCATCGGGGATGAACTTCGCCTTCAATCTGTTTTTCATCAAGCTCGCGTGGGCATCCAGCGCTGGGATCATCAGCCTGGTGTTTATTGCCGTGGCCTATCAGCCAGGCGCAGGTAACCAGACACCCGCCTCATTGCAGGGCATCACCGCCATGGAGACGCTGCTTCCTGCCCTTTTCCACCTGCTGCTGGCGGTCGCTATCCGCTGGTGCAGGCTTAACAATCCCGTGATGTCGCGCATTGCCACCGATTTGCGCCAGCGTCATGTACAGTCCTGAGGAGAACGATATGACCATAATGGAAGCCGACCTGCATCAGCTGAAAATCAACGACCCGTTTCTTGGTCAGTACCAACGGCTGGTCCGCGATGTGGTGATCCCCTACCAGTGGGATGCGCTTAACGATCGCGTGGCGGAGGCCGAACCCAGCCACGCCATCGCCAACTTCCGCATCGCCGCCGGTCTGGAACAGGGGGAGTTCTACGGGATGGTCTTTCAGGACAGCGACGTGGCGAAATGGCTCGAAGCCGTGGCGTGGTCGCTGTGCCAGAAGCCGGATGCTGAACTGGAAAAAACCGCCGACGAGGTGATCGCGCTGGTCGCAGCGGCGCAGTGCGAAGATGGCTATCTCAATACCTATTTCACGGTGAAAGCACCGGCCGAGCGCTGGACCAATCTGGCCGAATGCCACGAACTGTACTGCGCCGGACATATGATTGAAGCGGGCGTGGCGTATTTCCAGGGAACCGGAAAACGCCGCCTGCTGGACGTGGTGTGCAGGCTGGCGGATCATATCGACAGCGTGTTTGGCCCGGGCGAAAACCAGCTGCACGGTTACCCTGGCCACCCGGAAATCGAGCTGGCGCTGATGCGGCTGTACGACGTCACGCAGGAGCAACGCTATCTCAATCTGGTGAAATACTTTATTGAGGAACGCGGCGCGCAGCCTCACTTCTACGATATCGAATACGAGAAGCGCGGCAGAACGTCATACTGGAACACCTATGGCCCGGCGTGGATGGTCAAGGACAAAGCCTACAGCCAGGCGCATCTGCCCCTTGCGGAACAACAAACGGCCATCGGCCACGCCGTGCGTTTTGTCTATCTGATGGCGGGCATGGCACATCTGGCGCGCCTGAGCTGCGACGAGGGGAAACGTCAGGATTGCCTGCGGCTGTGGAACAACATGGCACAGCGCCAGCTGTACATCACCGGCGGGATTGGCTCCCAAAGCAGCGGCGAGGCGTTCAGCAGCGATTACGATCTGCCCAACGATACGGTCTACGCCGAAAGCTGCGCCTCCATCGGCCTGATGATGTTTGCCCGCCGGATGCTGGAGATGGAGGCGGACGGCCACTACGCCGACGTGATGGAGCGCGCGCTGTACAACACGGTGCTGGGCGGCATGGCGCTGGATGGTAAGCATTTCTTTTATGTGAATCCGCTGGAAGTGCACCCGAAAACCCTGGCCTTTAACCATATCTATGACCACGTCAAACCGGTGCGCCAGCGCTGGTTCGGCTGCGCCTGTTGCCCGCCGAATATTGCGCGCGTGCTGACCTCGCTGGGGCACTACATTTATACCGTTCGCCCGGACGCGCTGTTGATCAACCTGTACGTGGGGAACGACGTCGCCATTCCGGTTGGGGATAACATCCTCCAGCTGCGGATTAGCGGGAACTATCCGTGGCATGAGCAGGTGAAAATCGAGATTACCTCACCAGTTCCGGTGACTCACACGCTGGCCCTGAGGCTGCCGGACTGGTGTGCGGAACCGGCTGTTTCGCTCAATGGTCAGGCCATTACAGGCGAGGTCTCCCGTGGATACTTATACCTCAACCGAAGCTGGCAGGAAGGCGACACGCTGACGCTGACGTTACCGATGCCGGTCCGCCGCGTGTACGGCAACCCGCAGGTGCGCCAGCAGGCGGGGAAAGTCGCATTGCAGCGTGGACCGCTGGTTTACTGCCTGGAAGAAGCCGATAACGGCGCAAATCTGCATAACCTTTCTTTGCCCCAGGACAGCGCGTTTCGGGTATTTGAAGGCAAAGGCATTTTCGCGCACAAGATGCTGATACAGGCGGAAGGGATCGGGTGTCAGGCGAAGGACACTGATGCCCTGTGGCAGTACGACCACTCGCCGGTAGAACGTCAGCCCCGGACGCTGACCTTTATTCCGTGGTTCAGCTGGGCAAACCGGGGAGAAGGGGAAATGCGGATATGGGCGGATGAAAGCTGAATAACTGCGGCCTGTTGCCCTCACCCCAGCCCTCTCCCACGGGAGAGGGCTAATGCTACGGCAGCACGCGACGTGCTGCCTCGGCCAGAAATGCGCTTCGATTGCCGAATTGAGGATGCTCGCTGACAAAGGAATCAATCTTCACCAGCAAACGTCGAGGCATCGTGATGTTGATGCGTTCGGCTCTGCCGTCGAATTGCTTCATATTAATATCCACCAGCAACCATTGCCCGCCTGTGAAGTCGTCAGGTTGATTTTCAAGGTGCACTTCGACACTACCCGGGAGAGGCAATGCTTCATCCATTTCAAACAGCGCTTCGAAGTGCGCCGTGAGCGCATCACGTGCATCCTGAAAAGCGTCATCAAGTGAATCCCCCGCAAAAAAACATCCCGGAACGTCGGGGAAGAAACCGCTGGCGCTACCGTCGGAATCAGAATGAATGTAAGCCGGATAAAACATAACTACTCCTGATATCAGTGTTTAATGCCCGCCTGTCGCCAGATCTGTGCGAGAGTGCCCGGTTTAATGTCCTTTTTAGGATGCGGAACGGTTACCAACCCTTTTTGCACTGGATGGCGAAACTGATGATGGCTTCCCTTCGTTCTTACACATTTCCAGCCATGGCTAACCAGAACAGCAATGATATCCGCACTTTTCACATCCCAACCCTTCCCTGATTATACACATGATACACACCACCACTACTGGATTGAATGACATTAGCGCATTAAAAAAGGCAGTGCAGCCAGGCTTTGTCGAAACAGGAAGAGGCGTCGAGAAAAGAAGAAGGAGGCATGTCATGTTGCAGATAAAAATGCGGACACTCTCGTAGGCCGGGTAAGGCGAAGCCGCCACCCGGCTTTAACCCGGCTCAGGTCACCCCACCCGGAACGGCCTGAGCCCGGAGATTAAAACAGCCCCAGCGGTTTATCTGAGTAGCTGACTAACAGACATTTCGTTTGCTGGTAGTGCTCCAGCATCATCTTATGGGTTTCACGCCCGATGCCCGACTGCTTGTAGCCGCCAAACGCCGCATGAGCCGGATAGGCGTGATAGCAGTTTGTCCATACGCGTCCGGCCTGAATGCCGCGGCCCATTTTATAGGCCAGATTACCGTTACGACTCCAGACGCCCGCCCCCAGGCCATACTGCGTGTCGTTGGCGAGCTCCAGCGCCTCGTCCATGGTTTTAAACGTGGTGACGGCCAGCACCGGTCCAAAAATTTCCTCCTGGAAAACGCGCATGTTGTTCTTACCGAACAGGATGGTCGGCTCAAGGTAGTAACCCTCCTGCAAATCGCCGCCCAGCACCTTACGACGACCGCCGGTCAACACATCGGCCCCCTCTTTTTTGCCGATATCAATATAGTTGAGGATGGTTTCCAGCTGGCCATGCGATACCTGCGCTCCCATCTGGGTGACGTTATCCAGCGGATTACCGCTGCGAATCGACTCCACGCGCCGGATCGCCCGCTCCATAAAGCGCTCATAAATGGATTCCTGCACCAGCGCGCGGCTCGGACAGGTGCAGACTTCACCCTGGTTGAACGCGAACAGGGCAAACCCTTCCAGCGCTTTGTCGAAGAAGGCGTCCTCTTCATCCATCACGTCGGCAAAGAAGATGTTCGGCGATTTCCCGCCCAGCTCCAGGGTGACCGGAATGATGTTCTGGGTCGCGTACTGCATGATCTGCTGACCCACTTCCGTTGAGCCGGTAAACGCCACTTTAGCAATACGCTTTGAAGTAGCCAGATATTCGCCGATCTCTCCCCCGGCCCCGTTGACCACGTTAATGACCCCCGGCGGCAACAGGTCGCCAATCACCTCCATCAGCAGCAGTACCGAAAGCGGCGTTAAGCGTGCAGGTTTTAGCACCACGCAGTTACCCGCCGCCAGCGCGGGCGCCATTTTCCAGCTCGCCATCAACAGCGGGAAGTTCCACGGAATAATTTGCCCCACCACGCCGAGCGGCTCGTGGAAGTGATACGCCACGGTATCTTTGTCAACTTCACTTATTCCCCCCTCCTGGGCACGAATGCAGGACGCAAAATAGCGGAAATGGTCAATCGCCAGCGGCACGTCCGCCGCCATGGTTTCCCGGATCGGCTTGCCGTTGTCCCACGTTTCCGCGGTCGCCAGCAGCTCCAGATTCTGCTCCATCCGATCGGCGATTTTGAACAAAATGGCCGCTCTGTCCTGAACTGACGTTTGTCCCCACTTATCTTTCGCCTTATGCGCCGCATCCAGCGCTAAATCGATATCCCGCTTGCCCGAACTGGCAATTTCACACAGCGGCTGGCCGGTAACGGGCGTCAGGTTGGAATAGTATTCACCGTCGACGGGCGCCACCCAGTCGCCGCCGATAAAGTTGTCATAGCGGGGCTTCAGCTTAAGAGGAAAACCATACTCGCCTGGCTGGATACGCGATGAGGGAGGATTGTTTGTCATGACCGTCTCCTTGCAGTAGGTGTACAACAAGGGTAGTTCCGGCTGGTGATTTTCTCGCCAGTCGGTAACGGGTTTACGAGCCGTATCACGGATTACCGTACTTTACGTTTCGTTTCTGCCGCCGGAGCCATACTTAATAGCTCAGGGGCTCATGAGGAACAATGCAATGCAGCTATTTATCGGCTTTGACGTGGGCGGAACCCACATCAAACACGGCGTGATCAACGAAAACGGCGAAGAACTGACATCCGATGAATATGATACGCCTGACGATGAAAGCACCTTCAAACAGAAGTGGAAAGCGGTGGTGGATAAGTACCGCCAGGAGCATGAGATCGTCGGCATCGGCGTGAGTTTTCCGGGCCACATCAATCACCATACCGGCGAAGCGGCCAAGGCCGGGGCGCTGGATTACCTTGACGGTGAAAACCTGTGCGAGCTTTTCGCACAGCTGACCGATCTCCCCGTAACAACCGAAAATGACGCCAACTGCGCGGCGCTGGGCGAACGCTGGCAGGGCGCTGGTAAGGACTATGAGCATTTTGTCTGCATCACCATCGGCACCGGCATCGGCGGCGGTATCGTCATGGAGGGCGATCTTTACCGTGGGTCGCACTACCGGGCGGGTGAGTTTGGCGTGCTGCCCGTTGGCAACAACGGCGAGCCGATGCACGAAGTGGCGTCCGCCAGCGGCCTGATGAAAGCCTGCCGCCGCGCGCTGGCCGTGTCGGAAGATGAGATGCCTGACGGTGAGGAGCTGTTTAAACGCATGGACAGTGACGTGCATCTGCGTGAGGCCATAGAAGAGTGGGCGCATTTCCTCTCGCGGGGCATCTACAGCGTGATCTCCATGTTTGATCCGCAGGCGGTGCTGATTGGCGGCGGCATTAGCGAGCAGGAGAAAATCTATCTCCTGCTGGATAAATACCTACAGCGATTCGAGGAGTGGGAAGCGCTCCGGGTGCCCATCCTTCCCTGCGAGCTGGGTAACCAGGCGGGAAGGCTGGGCGCGGTCTGGCTGGCTAAGCAGAAACAGGCGCGCAGCGCTTAACGTTTACGGAAATAACTGCGCGTCGCGTAGCACATGGTCATTGCCACGACGACGCGTAAACCCGATGCGGTTGAAATACTCCAGGATCTGAATCGCCAGTTTGCGTCCCACGTTCAGCCGATCGCGGAAGTCTGCGGCGCAGGTTGATCCGCGCGCCTGATCCAGCTCCCGGATCAGGTTCGCAAATGCCACGATCCGATCGTTGCGGTAATAACGATCTTTCACGATCGCCACAATCATCCCCTGCTGCGCCGCATGGCGCAGTACCTGACGCATCAGCTGCTCATCGGTATTGGTTTCACGCGCCAGATCGCGCACCCACCACGGTTCATCGCCAAACAGCGCCGCCACTTTTTGCCAGACCGCGTCCTGCTCAGCGGTAAAACCGGCCTTGTGTTCCGGCAGGTGCAGCCAGCCGTGATGACTTGCAATCACGCCGCTTTCACGCATGTTTTCAATCAGCAACAGCACCAGCGCGTCGTCTTCCATGGGCAACGCCATGCGCCGCAGACGTTCACGACCCGGACCGGGCTCATCCTGATGCTGTTCATGGTAGGTCGCCAGCGTGCTCAGCACTTTGCGCTGCCAGCGCGCCGCCACCGGCGCGTTCAGCAGGCTGTTCCCGGCCTGAATAAAACCTGGCTCCTGCGTCAGAAGACGCAATCCTTCGCCGCTGAGCTGGCGCGCCCAGGCGAACGCCGCCAGATCCACCGCACCACGCTCAAGGTGGATATCTAACGCAGACTTATCATCGCGGGCCTGGGCCAGTGCGGCCAGCCACTGTAAATACTCGGGCTTACGCTTGCCGCGACGGGGCGGATCCAGCATGACCACGCGCGCGCCCGCCAGCGTTTCCCGCGCCGAAATATCGCGCAGAACCAGGCGGTCGTTATCCGCCAGCCAGAGCGGGGAGTCGAACACCAGTTCGGCGAGATCGTTTTCCAGCAGCGACACGCGTCCGGTGATGTGGCTGGCCGCGTGGTGGATATGCAGCGGCTGCCACTGGGTCAGCGGGGTATGGGTCTGGAGAGAAACGATGATCCGTTCAGAAGGCTCCGGCGGCGCGTCGGCCAGCAGCCAGTCGCCGCGGTTAAGCTGGTCTTTTTCGGCATCACCGGCAATATTCAGCGCGATACGCTGCCCGGCGTGGGCCTGTTCCACCGGCTGGTTTTGCGCGTGAAGCCCGCGCACGCGCATCGGTTTGTTCACGCCCGTCAGCCACAGGGTATCGCCCACGTTCACTTCGCCGCTCAGCGCGGTGCCGGTCACCACCAGCCCAGCCCCTTTCACGGTAAATGCCCTGTCGATCGCCAGACGGAAGCGGTGATGGCTGGCATGTTCACGAGACGGGATCTGCTGCAAATGGTCGCGAAGAGCGTCGATACCGCGGCCTTCTGTCGCCACGGTGACAAACAGTGCGGCATCCCTAAAACCGTACTCACTCAGCGCCGCCAGCACCTCTTCACGCACCTCGTCGATACGCGCCTCATCCACACGGTCCGCTTTGGTGAGGGCGACGGTCAACTGCGGGTTTCCCGTCAGCTGGAGGATCGCCAGATGCTCGCGCGTTTGCGCCATCACCCCGTCATCGCACGCGACCACCAGCAGGGCGTGATCGATCCCGCCCACGCCCGCGAGCATATTGGAAAGAAACTTCTCGTGGCCGGGCACGTCGATAAAGCCCAGCACGCGACCGTCGGGCTGCGGCCAGTAGGCGTAACCCAGGTCAATGGTCATGCCGCGCTTTTTCTCTTCCGGCAGGCGATCGGCATTCACGCCCGTAATGGCCTGCAATAACGTGGTTTTGCCGTGGTCAACATGACCGGCGGTGGCAATAATCATTTCAACATCATCTCCAGAAACCGCACTTCATCTTCCAGACAGCGTAAATCCAGCCACATGCGCCCGTCACCGATCCGGCCAATCACCGGCGTCGGTAATGCGCGCCAGCGCGCCGACAGCGCCTCAAGCTGGCTTCCGCGTCCGTCGCGCGGGGTGAACGTCAGCGCTTCGCTCGGTAACCTGTCCACCGGCAGCGAGCCGCTGCCAATTTGCGACAGGCAAGGCTCGATACGAACGTCAAACTCAGGGTAATGAGGAGCAACCTGCGGCAGTAGCGCTTCCGCCTGCGCGCGAATGGAGGCCGCATCACGGCTCAGCAAACGCAACGTGGGCAGGCGGTCAGCCAGTTTCTCCGGGTGGAGATAGAGCCGCAGCGTGGCTTCCAGCGCGGCCAGCGTCATTTTATCGGCACGCAGGGCGCGCTTCAGCGGGTGCTGCTGTAGCTGCGCAATCAGCTCGCGCCTGCCGACGATAATCCCCGCCTGCGGCCCGCCCAGCAGTTTATCACCGGAGAAACTGACCAGGCTTACGCCCGCGGCAACCATTTCCTGCACCATGGGCTCTTTCGGCAGACCGTACTGGCGCATATCCACCAGCGACCCGCTGCCGAGATCGGCAATCACCGGCACGTTTAGCTCGCGCCCGATGGCGGCCAGTTCGGCCTCTTCCACCGTTTTGGTGAACCCCTCAATATGGTAATTGCTGGTATGCACTTTCATCAGCAGGGCGGTGTTTTCATTCACCGCCGCGCGATAATCTTTTGCATGGGTACGGTTGGTTGTGCCCACTTCATGCAGCGTGCAGCCCGCCTGGCGCATGACGTCCGGAATACGAAACGCCCCGCCGATCTCCACCAGCTCGCCGCGAGAGACGACAACCTCTTTTCCGCTCGCGGTGGCCGCCAGCATTAACAGCACCGCCGCCGCGTTGTTATTCACAATGCAGGCATCTTCCGCGCCGGTGATCTGGCAGAGAAGATCCGCCAGTGCGCGATCGCGATGCCCACGCCCGGCGCCGTCCAGATCGTACTCCAGCGTCACCGGCGAGCGCATGGCACGGGTGACGGCCTCTGTTGCCTCTTCGGCCTGCTGTGCCCGGCCCAGATTGGTGTGCAGAACCGTGCCTGTCAGGTTAATAACCGGGCGCAACGCGCTTTGCCCGTGCTTGCTCAGCCTGCGTTCAACTTCCTGCGCCCACGCCACGCACCAGCCGGGTAGCGCGTTCTCAGCCTGAATATGGCGACGCGCATCGTCCTGAAGCTGGCGTAGCATGTCGACCGTTGCAGTATGGCCAAACTGCTCCAGCACCGCAGTGATGCGCGGGTCACGAAGCAGTCGATCGGTAGCGGGGATCTGGCTGTAGAGGGAATGATGAGTAGTCATGAATGCGCCTGGCGAGTAAATATCTTCCCCCCTCCCGACGGGAGAGGGAGTTAACATGTGGGGGGATTGTACCGCCTCCCGCCAGGAAGTGTTATAACCCGCATCAAGCCTTTGGCGGTTCAGTCCGGGCAAAACTTTCGCGCTGGAAGAGCGTCTCCGCCAGTTTGACCAGCAGCGGACGATCCACGCACCAGCCCGGCGAGACGCGGCGGAAATTGAGGTAGCCAATGGCGCAGGCGATGGCGATCGTCGCCAGATTCAGGCTATCGCTCTGAATTTTCCCGTCGCGGATCAGCTGTTCGCACATATCCAGGCTGCGGCTGATTTTTTCGCGCTGGCGCAGCAGCTCATTTTCTGACTGCTGGGCGGCGGGCCTTGCCTGCTCGCGTACGGACGTCAATGCCGCATCCATAATGCCATCCGCCAGGGCTTCAATTTGCTTCATCGCCAGCGCTGCTTTTGGATCCGCCGGCAGCATGGCTGGCGCAACGCCAAGCAGTTCGATGTACTCCGCAATGATCGGGGAATCAAACCAGTAATCGCCCTCGTCCGTTACCAGCGCCGGGACTTTCCCCAGCGGGTTGTACTGCGCAACGCCGTTCTCTGCGTTGTAGGGCTGTTCATTTACGAATTCAAATTCAATCCCTTTCTCCAGCAGGAGAATCGAAATCTTACGCACGAAAGGACTGGTATAACTGCCGATGAGTTTCATTGCTTATCCTTAATGCCCACAAAGAGGTCAGTATGGATCAAGCCGTGGAAAAAGGCAGGTGCGCGTATCGCATTCCTGCCATGAGGGGATACGGGAGAAATCTGCATAAAAATATTTTGTGAATAAAATCACAATCTGGAAACAAACAACCAACTTAACATTGTGATGCAAATCACAAAACACCGCCCATTTTGGCGTAATTCTGAGCGATGTATTTTTTTTACACACTCGTTATGTGATCGCGATCACTTCATTAATGTCCTCACCCCCTACATTCATGTGATTCAGATCACACAAAATTTCACTGTCTGGACAGTTGAACGATTCAGTGCCAGATTTCACAGCATCAGAACAGGGCCCGGCTACCTCTGCCGCCGCACATTAACGATAAACCTCGGGCCACAAGCCTAAGCGTAAACATAAGAAGGGGTGTTTTATGTCATCCGATTTCAAGATCAAAGTGCAAAGCTTTGGTCGTTTCCTCAGCAACATGGTGATGCCAAATATCGGCGCGTTTATCGCGTGGGGTATTATCACCGCATTATTTATTCCGACAGGGTGGTTGCCTAACGAAACGCTGGCAAAACTTGTTGGCCCAATGATTACCTATCTCCTGCCACTGCTCATCGGTTATACCGGTGGTCGTCTGGTGGGCGGTGACCGCGGTGGCGTCGTGGGTGCCATCACAACCATGGGGGTGATCGTCGGTGCGGATATGCCGATGTTCCTCGGTGCGATGATTGCCGGTCCTCTGGGCGGCTGGGCAATCAAGAAATTCGACGTCTGGGTTGATGGCAAGATCAAATCCGGCTTCGAAATGCTGGTGAACAACTTCTCTGCGGGCATCATCGGGATGATCCTCGCCATTCTGGCATTCCTCGGCATTGGCCCGGCGGTTGAAGTGCTGTCCAAGCTGCTGGCGGCGGGCGTTAACTTCATGGTGGCGCACGACATGCTGCCGCTGGCGTCTATCTTTGTTGAACCAGCGAAAATCCTGTTCCTGAACAACGCCATCAACCACGGTATCTTCTCACCGCTGGGTATTCAGCAGTCACACGATCTCGGCAAGTCCATCTTCTTCCTGATTGAAGCGAACCCGGGTCCAGGTATGGGCGTTCTGCTGGCGTACATGTTCTTTGGTCGCGGCAGCGCGAAACAGTCTGCTGGCGGCGCGGCGATCATTCACTTCCTGGGCGGTATTCACGAAATTTACTTCCCGTATGTGCTGATGAACCCACGTCTGATCCTGGCCGTTATCCTTGGCGGTATGACCGGCGTGTTCACCCTGAGCGTACTGGGCGGTGGTCTGGTGTCTCCTGCTTCTCCAGGCTCTATCCTGGCGGTGCTGGCGATGACCCCGAAAGGCGCCTACTTCGCGAACATCGCGGCGATCTGTGCGGCCATGGCGGTCTCCTTCGTGGCCTCCGCTATCCTGCTGAAAACCAGCAAGGTGAAAGAAGACGACGATATCGAAGCGGCAACCCGTCGTATGCATGACATGAAAGCCGAATCCAAAGGCGCAACGCCGCTGGCGGCGGGTGATGTCTCTAACGACCTGAGCCACGTGCGTAAAATCATCGTGGCCTGTGATGCCGGTATGGGCTCCAGCGCAATGGGTGCGGGCGTACTGCGGAAGAAAGTGCAGGATGCGGGTCTGACCAACATCTCCGTCACCAACAGCGCGATTAACAGCCTGCCGCCGGACGTTGACCTGGTGATCACGCACCGCGATCTGACCGAACGCGCTATGCGTCAGGTACCGCAGGCGCAGCACATTTCCCTGACCAACTTCCTCGACAGCGGCCTGTACGCCAGCCTGACCGAACGCCTGGTGGCGGCGCAGCGCCATGAAGATAACGAAGTGAAAGTGCGTACCAGCCTGCAAGACAGCTTCGACGAGAGCAACGCGCATCTGTTCAAACTGGGCGCTGAAAACATCTTCCTTGGCCGCACGGCGACCAATAAAGAAGAGGCCATTCGCTTCGCCGGTGAGCAGCTGGTGAAAGGCGGCTACGTTCAGCCTGAGTACGTTGAGGCGATGCTGGAACGCGAAAAGCTGACCCCAACCTACCTGGGTGAATCCATCGCGGTTCCGCACGGTACGGTGGAAGCCAAAGACCGCGTGCTGAAAACCGGCGTGGTGTTCTGTCAGTATCCTGATGGCGTGCGCTTCGGTGAAGAAGAGGACGACATCGCCCGTCTGGTGATTGGTATCGCCGCTCGCAACAACGAGCATATCCAGGTGATTACCAGCCTGACCAACGCGCTGGATGACGAAACGGTTATTGAGCGTCTGGCCAACACTACCAGCGTTGAAGAAGTTCTGGCCCTGCTGAACAAGTAACAGCGCCTCTTCCCTCTCCCCCCGGGGAGAGGGCTAGGGTGAGGGGAAAACGTTCCTCACCCCAGCCCTCTCGGGTAAAAACATTGATGAAGGTTAACACTATGAAAGCATTACATTTTGGCGCAGGTAATATCGGTCGTGGCTTTATCGGTAAACTGCTGGCAGACGCGGGCATTACCCTGACATTCGCCGATGTGAATCAGGTGGTTCTGGATGCCCTGAATGCCCGTCATAGCTATCAGGTTCACGTGGTGGGTGAAAACGAACAGGTTGAAACGGTCTCTGGCGTCAACGCGGTAAGCAGCATTGGCGACGACGTGATTGACCTCATCGCGAGCGTTGATCTGGTCACCACCGCCGTGGGTCCGGTGGTGCTTGAGCGTATCGCCCCGGCGGTCGCGAAAGGCCTGGCGAAGCGTAAAGCACAGGGCGTTGAAACGCCGCTGAACATCATCGCCTGTGAAAACATGGTGCGCGGCACCACGCAGCTGAAAGGCCACGTTCTTGCGACCGTCGCAGACGAAGATAAAGCCTGGGTTGAAGCGCACGTAGGTTTTGTGGATTCCGCCGTGGATCGCATCGTTCCGCCGTCAGCATCCGCCACCAACGACCCGCTGGAAGTGACCGTGGAAACCTTCAGCGAGTGGATCGTTGATAAAACCCAGTTTAAGGGCGCGCTGCCGACCATTCCGGGAATGGAATTAACCGATAACCTGATGGCATTTGTCGAACGTAAACTCTTCACGCTGAACACCGGGCATGCTATAACCGCGTACCTCGGAAAATTGGCCGGTCATCAGACGATTCGTGACGCGATCCTCGATGAGAACATCCGTGCGGTGGTCAAAGGGGCAATGGAAGAGAGCGGCGCGGTGCTGATCAAACGCTACGGTTTTGATGCTGATAAACACGCGGCATACATCCAGAAAATCCTCGGTCGTTTTGAAAACCCGTATCTGAAAGATGACGTTGAGCGCGTGGGTCGTCAGCCGCTGCGTAAACTAAGCGCGGGCGACCGCCTGATTAAACCGCTGCTGGGCACGCTGGAATACGGCCTGCCGCACGCTAACCTGGTGAAGGGCATCGCTGCCGCCATGCACTACCGCAGCGAGCAGGACCCGCAGGCGATTGAGCTGGCTCAGCTGATTGATGACAAAGGCGCGCAGGCTGCGCTGGCGCAGATCTCCGGTCTGGATGCCAACAGTGACGTAGTTGCGGAGGCGGTCAGCGCATACAACGCAACCAAATGATGCAGAGTCCGGCGCAGGTTAGCCTGCGCCCGAATAACAGATTGTCAGATATGCAGGCAATAATGGAACAAACCCAGGCCTTTGAAAATCGTGTGCTTGAGCGTCTGAATGCTGGCAAAACCGTACGAAGCTTCCTGATTGCCGCCGTCGAGCTGTTAACCGAGGCGGTGAACATTCTGGTGCTTCAGGTGTTTCGCAAAGACGACTACGCGGTAAAGTATGCTGTAGAACCGTTACTGGACGGAGACGGACCGCTGGGCGATTTATCGGTACGGCTGAAGCTGATTTACGGTCTTGGCGTGCTGAACCGCCAGGAGTATGAAGACGCCGAGCTGTTAATGGCGCTGCGCGAAGAGCTCAATCATGACGGTAATGAGTACACCTTTACCGATGATGAGATACTGGGGCCCTTCGGCGAACTGCACTGCGTATCCGCGCTCCCTCCCGCACCTCAGTTTGATAACAGCGACCCTGAGCTGTACGCGATGCAAAAGCTGCGTTATCAACAGGTTGTGCGCTCCACCATGGTGCTTTCCCTGACTGAGCTGATTTCTAAAATCAGCTTAAAAAAAGCGTTTCAGAAGTAAGCCCGCACACATTGGTGTATCCTTCCCTGTAAATTCCCCGTTTTCAGAGTTATTTGTCATGAAAGAAGTCGAAAAGAACGAAATTAAACGCCTGAGCGACCGTCTGGATCTGATCCGCCATCAGATGGCTGGCCTCTCCCTGGTCGATTCCGCCGAGAAATATGCCGAGCTGGAAAAAGAGTCCGTGAAGCTGGAGGCGGAAATTGAACGCCTGCGCGAAGTGAAAGGCCAGAAGCTGAGTAAAGAAGCGCAGAAGCTGATGAACATGCCGCATCGCCGCGCGATCACCAAAAAAGAGCAGGCCGACATGGGCAAGCTGAAGAAAAGCGTCCGTGGCCTGGTGGTGGTGCACCCGATGACTGAGCTTGGCCGCGAAATGGGTCTGAAAGAGATGACGGGTTTTTGTAAGACCGCGTTCTGATCGTCCTCCCCTGCCGCTGCGGCAGGGGAAACTCAGTTGTAAATCAGGTTAAACGTCGCCATCGCATCCGCTTTTCCCGCCGTCACGTTCTCTTCCGTCTGAATGTAATGCGCATCAAACCAGAAGGTTTGCGTCTGGTTATCCCCTACTTGCCCAAGCGCCGACACCTGCGGGGTATTCCACGGTACCACCTGCCCCTGAACCGAACCGGTATTGTCACCGTAAAGCAGTTCGATCCCGACACCGCTGGCGCTATCCTCCTGCTTCGTCAACGCCAGCGCCCGATCGTTGCCCGGCGTGGTATCGCCAAAGAAACCCATCTTCACCGCCGTGTTATTTTCGCAGGTCACCGGAATGCTGAAGCGTCCGCCTCCGGCGCGGGAGCCGATGCCGTGAAATTCACGCTGGCTCACGCTCCCCATGGGAACAAGAATGCTGCGAGAGCCCACTGAACAGCTGGTACGCCTGACGGTGAAGCTGGCGAGATGGATCTGTACCGGTGTCGCCACGTTGGTGGCGCTGGCTTGATTTTCTCCCGCCTGCAATATCAGCGATCCGACATTTTGCTCCTGGGAATTGGCGTTATCATCAGGCATGGCGCTGGTCGTCGGAATTTTGTAAAACACCACCCAGAACTGCATTTTGTACATTGAGGCGCTGGCAAAGGCGGGGTTTTGCGATGCGTCGCAAATGCGCCGGGACTCATTGCCATTCACCTGACTTGTGCCGTCAATATAGCGTACCGCATCGGCGCCACAGTACTGCTGTTCCCGGAACCCCAGCGCGTAGCCGATGCCGTCGATCTGAGTTTTATAGACGTGACGTGACGCGCCGTCTTCACCCACCACGGTGCCGACGGGGTTATCCACGTCGACAAAGCCGATACTGCGCCAGGCATCATTCCCGCCATCACAGCTGTAGAAATCCGCCCCGGTAGACTGTATCGGCGCAGATATCGGCGTCCAGTCCGCCGTGCCGGGCGCATACCCAATGGCATAAGGCACCTGAACGACCCACTGATCGCGCGTGGTGCGGCAAGGTGAGGTCTGAGCATGGGCATGAAAACTCAGCATGCCAAAAAGCGAAAGAAGGCTCAGATAGAAAAACCAGTGAATAAAACGACGCATGATATTCCTCTAATGGCACTCAACGGACAGCGTGGCGATACCGGGGGCCATATGCGCTTTTCCCAGTCTGAAAGGTGTCTGGCATTGCTGCTGCTCCCCGTTTTCATACCAGGTGACGCGCAGGGTGCCACGCTCTGGTACGCCGCTCAGGTAGGCCTGACCGCCGTCAGCGACCATGCTTCGGTTTGCAGAATGGCGGTTCTGCTCCACCACTTCAGCCTGTGCGCCAAACGGCAACGGTTCGCCGTGGTAGCGCAGGGAAAACAGAACGCGATAACCAATGTGGGTTTTGTAATTGGCCAGCACCACCGCGCCGCTGGTGGGAATGAGCGTCAGACCGCTCTGCTCAACGTCGACGTTCTCACCCAGCGTCGCCGTATCAAGGCTGACAGTATTTTTGCGGTACGCCGAGAGCGTTGGCATGACCGCATAGCCGCGGCTGTCGGTGTGGATCCCGTTGTAGCCCTCCGGCTCAACGTTCGCCGCACCGGGCACGCGCAGCAGGGCGACGGTATCGCCCAGCGGCTGGCTAAGCGTGACGCCATACTGCGTGGCGATAACGCCTCCGGCGAGTCCGAGGCTCGCGTTGCTACCGCTTCGGCTGTGGTCATAACCGAGGCTGACGTTGCCGTAGCCACCGTTGTATTGCAGCGCCAGGCTGGTACTGTCGGCTTGTCCCTCGCTGGCCTTACTCTGCTGAACGCTGTAATTCAGGTTGCGGTTCGCCAGCGCACTGCCGTTGAGTGACACCTGCTGCGTGGTCATCCCACGATTGTTGTGGTTGATGAAGTAACTGACCGAGCTGTCCGGTAACCAGTGACCAAGCGGAACATTGACGTTAAACGACACGGTGCGATCGGGATGCTGCTCAAGCGCTGAGTCGGTGTAGTCATACCCCGCGCCCCAGGTAATGCCCCGCCAGCTGGTGTACCAGCCAATGTGGATGGTTTTATCCTGCCCGGACGTATGCCAGTAATCCTGCATCCATGCCGAGACGCTGAGGCTGCCGAACTGACCCAGCGTCTGTGAAAAGGTGACCTGCGAGCGGCTACGGCGATTATTGAGTTGCAGCTGTTGGCTGTCAGACTGATTCAGTTCACTAAATTCATAGTAATTGCGCGAGGCATAGCGATAACTCGCCAGGTTGAAGGCGGTGCCGGTAGCGCTGAAATCTTTCTGGTACTGAATGCGCCACGCCTGCCCCATCGCGCTTTTGCCGTCGGGTAAACGGCTTTTTGCCAGCGTATCGTCAATGCCCAGCGAGCCGAATGCGCCAAACCCTCTGCCTACGCCAATAGCACCGGCCTGATAGTTGCTCGCCGTACGAAAGCCGCCATACACCGTCATCCTGGAGAGCAGACCGTAGAAGAAAGCGCCTTCAACAAACTCAGGCGAACGCGCATCGCCGGAGCCGGAGTGAAATCGTCCGGCATTGAGGCTGTATTTCAGGCTGCCCTGGCGTCGCATAAACGGCACCGCAGAATAGGGTTGGGTAAAGACGCGCGTTGAGCCGTCACTTTCCGTGATCGTAACCTGTAGATCGCCACTTTGTGCGCCCGGGAACAGATCGTTAATGATAAATGGCCCGGCGGCCACCCAGGTTTCATAGATCACATAGCCATTTTGCGAAACGGAGACTTTAGCGAAGCTGTGTGCGACGCCGCGGATGGTTGGTGCGAAGCCGCGCTGGCTGTCGGGCAACATGCTTTCGCTTGATGAGAGCTGTACCCCGCGAAACGCCACGCTATCGAAGACGTCGCCTGCGGTCCAGGCATCGCCGATCCGTAGCTGGCTGTTAAGACGGCGAATATCCCGGGTCAGCCAGCTACTTTGCGACTGAAAGTGGTCGCCGCCCGCGTCGCTGTGGCTCCAGGCCGAAGTATTGCGCAACCGCCACGCCCCCAGATTGATGCCGTTACGCAGGCTCAGATAGCTGGATGTCGTGACCCCGCTCTGATGACGGGCCTGACCGCCCGACAGACTGTAATCAGTAAAGGCCGCCGGGATACCATCGTCCCACTGCGACTGCGGCACGTAGCCACGGCTGCGGTGTTTCATCGCCGCCTGCGGCAGGCTGAGAAAAAGACGCTGCTGGTTGAAATCATAAGAGGTTCGCGCTGCCGGAATATAATCCTCGAGGTGCGTGAACGTTTCTCCCTCCCGCAACCGTGAGAATGCAGGAATGGCCCTGACATTTACCCCAAGCGCTTCCAGCAGCGATACGCTAAAAACGGGTTGCAGGCTGCCTTTCTCATTGACGAAGGTGATCTCCTGATGCCGCTCCTCGCGTCCGTTAATCTCCAGCGTCACGAGCCAGGTGCCTGGCATCTGCCCGCCCTTTTCAGAGAAATAGTGCAGATCCGCCGTTTTCTGTTCGGTAGAGGAAAGCTCCAGCGCGGCGGGATCAAAGTAATCCTCGGCCATCCCCGCGCGGCTGAAGCTAAGCAGCAACACCGAAAGCGGCGCGTAACGAAACAGGCGAAAAGACATGGTCTTAAAGAGGCTGGGTGTGGGTGGCGGTGATGGCACCAAAATCATTAATAGCCGACCAGCTTACGCCCCCGGAGGCGGACACAGGCCATTCACGGGTTTCCCCTGGACCGATCATGCCCGGCTGCTCAATTTTATGCCCGCCAACGGACAGTCGATAAAAAGAGACGTAGTATGGCGTCGGGTTGGCGGCCTTAAGCCCTTTTCCCGTCCGCGAAAACGTTATTTTCTGCCAGGCAGTGGCAGCGTCCCCTTTAAGGTTGTCCGGGCGGTAGAAAATTTTAAATTTCGATTTAACGTTAACTTGTAATTCGTTGCTGCTCTCTTTTGGCTTTGGCGCAATCGCTTTAATATCGAGCCAGAATACAGATTCACGATCTGTGGGCAGCGGAGCGCCGGTATATTGAATACGCAGCGTGTTGGTCTGCTCCGGATCAAGTCTGAACAGAGGTGGTGTGACAATAAATGGCGCAGCGTTATTTTTATCCTGCCCATCACCTTCAACCCACGACTGAATAAGATAGGGAACCGCACTTTCCATATTAGAAACAGAAAATGCCACCTCCTTGCTGTGTTGTGGGTATACGATCCGTGTTCCCCCCATTACAACGCCAGCGGAAACTGACGCAGAACTAACCATTAATGCAGTGAGCATAATATACGATAAACGTTTCATCATTATTATCTCTGGAGGTGGCTGAGAGTGAAATCAGTTATAAACCATCAGGAAGTTGGAAACGGCATTGACGTCGCCCGCGTTAATTTCCGACCCGTCTTTGTCGAGAGAGGCATAAAACGTTAATTCAGCATTGCCTTCAGCATCCGGTGCGGTTGTTTCAGATACCGTACCCGGTTTAATCGCGGTGCTGCGATCGCTGTTATAAAGCTTCACGCCGACGCCCGTCGCCATACCTTCGCCTGGGGTAACCTGTAGAAGTGTGTCATTCACCGTATCTTTGGTTCCGTCAAACAGTACCGCAACCGATTCAACCGTCTCCGGGCAGTTCTCAACGTTGATTTTGAACTCACGCGGCGTCGTTTCGCTGTGATCGTCGAAGTAGCTTTTCGCCCACGCGCCGAGGTCTACCGTTTTGCTTTTTGACGCAGGGGTAATATCACAGGAAATAAGGGTGATTTTCCCGGTAAAGTTGATCACGCCGCCTGTGCTCTGCGAGCCAGCGCCTGTATCCAGGGAAGCATTAACGCCAGAATCACTGCTTGCCAGTACTGATTGAGAAGATAACAGCAGCCCCGCCGCGGCAATCGCCAGCGCCACATTTTTGATTTTCATTTGGAACACTTTCCCCTCTGTAAATTAAACAGATATAGACTTGTTGTACCAGGTACAATAACCGCTATAAGGATTTAAAAACGCCACCAATAGGGTTTTAGCAGAATGGGTGACGCGACCTTATAGAATAAAGCAGGGTCCATCCCATGGTGATAATCCGTATATTTTCAGAAGGCCATACACAGATATCCTGCAACTGAGGAAATGACTTCTGGCCGAAAATAACACTGAATACGTTGTGGTTACTAATAAATTTAATGTCTTCTGTAACGTTGCTTCTGAATAAATAGTAAATCATATGCCTTTTAGCGTCTACGTATTGAAAAGCAGTACGCCGCGTCTGTAAACACTCTCGAATTAACACTCAGCTAACAAATTTAACCCCTTTCGATTGCCCTGATAATTATTAATTTGCTTTTAATACCGTAACTAAATTACAAGAGAGCCAACTGATCATTGTTTGATCAATTTATTTCAGAATATTATTAGCCAAAAAATGTCACTTCAGCAAAAAATTCTTGCCCTTTATCCTGAAAAATCACGGTTAAACAGGATATTTCTTTATCGATCAGCAATTGATCGTTTGTAATACACTGTTAAAATCTATATGTGAAATTTACCTTAATTAAAATTTTTTGCTACAGCTTAGATTTCGCATTTTTAACCAAAAAAAATTTTATTTATAGGAAATAAATCACTCTGCTCACATATATACAGCCTTTCAAAAACACAAATAAAGCAAACAAACCTCATTCAATTCACGTAATATTATCACCTCCCCATTTTATTCAACATCTTTTACGCGCCGTATCTGCTCAAAAGGCGAAAGTAATGCCCTCCACCTGACTACCGCTCCCAACGCACACGGTGAGTTGATTTTGCGATTTTGGTCCTACCAATCATGCGTAAAGCTATCCATCGTTCACAGTTTCGATGCGCCACTTCACAAAACCATTGCCGAATAGCAACACTTGGTTAACCATTTATTGCCATTAACCCTACATCACAATATTGGATGGACCACTTTTACACTAAGTGTGACGCTGAGATGAGCAGAGACTCACCCGACGAACACCTGTGTGGTCCTCAGGAGACCTGCATGAGCCTCTGGCAACAAAACTACGATCCGGCCGGGAATATCTGGCTGTCGAGCCTGATCGCATCGCTACCGATCCTGTTCTTCTTCTTTGCGCTGATAAAGCTCAAGCTGAAGGGCTACCTTGCCGCAACGTACACCGTTGCCATCGCCCTGCTGGTGGCGCTGTTCTTCTATAAAATGCCGGTCGATCGCGCGCTGGCCTCCGTGGTGTATGGTTTCTTCTACGGCCTGTGGCCGATTGCTTGGATCATCATCGCCGCCGTCTTTGTCTACAAAATCTCGGTCAAAACCGGGCAGTTCGACATTATTCGCTCGTCGATTCTCTCTATTACACCGGACCAGCGTTTACAGATGCTGATTGTCGGTTTCTCCTTCGGGGCGTTCCTTGAAGGGGCGGCAGGATTTGGCGCGCCGGTGGCGATCACCGCCGCTCTGCTGGTCGGGCTGGGCTTTAACCCGCTGTATGCCGCTGGCCTGTGCCTGATTGTGAACACCGCCCCGGTGGCGTTTGGCGCGATGGGCATTCCGATTCTGGTGGCGGGCCAGGTGACCGGGCTGGACAGCTTCGAGATCGGCCAGATGGTAGGTCGCCAGCTGCCGTTCCTGACCATTATCGTGCTGTTCTGGATCATGGCGATTATGGACGGCTGGCGCGGCGTGAAGGAGACCTGGCCTGCGGTGATGGTAGCGGGCGGTTCGTTCGCCATTGCCCAGTATCTCAGCTCCAACTTCCTCGGCCCGGAACTGCCGGACATCATCTCTTCCCTGGTGTCGCTGGTCTGTCTGACGCTGTTCCTGAAACGCTGGCAGCCGGTGCGCATCTTCCGCTTTGCCGATATGGGTGCCTCACATGTGGATCAGACTCTGGCGCGCACCGGCTATACCGCCGGACAGATTGTGCGCGCATGGTCACCGTTCCTGTTCCTGACCGCCACCGTGACGCTATGGAGCATTCCGCCTTTTAAAGCCCTGTTCGCCCCGGGCGGCGCGCTGTACGACATGGTGATTAATATCTCCGTGCCGTTCCTCGACAAAATGGTCGCCCGTATGCCGCCGGTGGTGCACGACGCCACGCCATATGCGGCAGTGTTTAAGTTCGACTGGTTCTCAGCCACCGGCACGGCCATCCTGTTTGCCGCTATCCTTTCCGTAGTGTGGCTGCGCATGAAGCCTGCCGCCGCGGTGCAGACCTTTGCGGCGACGATTAAAGAGCTGATGCTGCCGATTTACTCCATCGGCATGGTGCTGGCGTTCGCGTTTATTTCGAACTACTCCGGCCTGTCGTCGACGCTGGCGTTAGCGCTGGCGCATACCGGCCACGCGTTTACCTTCTTCTCGCCGTTCCTCGGCTGGCTGGGGGTGTTCCTGACCGGTTCAGATACGTCATCTAACGCCCTGTTTGCCGCCCTACAGGCCACGGCTGCGCAGCAGATTGGCGTCTCGGACGTGCTGCTGGTCGCCGCGAACACCACCGGCGGCGTGACCGGGAAGATGATCTCGCCGCAGTCCATCGCCATTGCCTGTGCCGCGGTGGGGCTGGTAGGCAAAGAGTCGGATCTGTTCCGCTTTACCGTGAAACACAGCCTGATATTTACCTGCATGGTGGGCGTGATCACCACATTGCAGGCCTATGTCTTAACCTGGATGATTCCATGATAGTGATGCCCAGACGCCTGTCCGACGAGATTGCCACTCGCGTACGGGCGCTGATAGAAGAACAACAGCTGGAAGCGGGCATGAGATTGCCCGCCGAGCGTCAGCTTGCCGCTCAGCTTGGCGTGTCGCGCAATTCACTGCGCGAAGCGCTGGCGACGCTGGTCAGCGAAGGGGTGCTGCTGAGCCGTCGCGGCGGCGGCACCTTCGTGCGCTGGCAGCATGACGACTGGTCCGAACAAAACATCGTGCAGCCGCTGAAGACGCTGATGGAAAACGACCCGGACTACAGCTTCGACATCCTCGAAGCGCGTCACGCCATCGAAACCAGCACCGCGTGGCACGCGGCGATGCGGGCAACCGACGCCGACAAAGAGAAGCTCAAAGCCTGTTTTGAAGCCACGCAAAGCAGCGACCCGGACATCGCCTCCCAGGCGGACGTGCGGTTCCATCTGGCGATTGCCGAGGCCTCGCACAACGTGGTCCTGCTGCAAACCATGCGCGGGTTCTTCGACCTGCTGCAATCCTCCGTGAAGCAGAGCCGCCAGCGCATGTATCTGGTGCCGCCGGTGTTTGCCCAGCTGACCGAACAGCACGAGGCGGTGCTCAACGCCATTCTGGCCGCTGATGCCGAGGCCGCGCGCAAGGCGATGATGGCGCATCTCGGCTTCGTGCATACCACCATTAAACGATTCGATGAAGATCAGGCCCGACAGGCGCGTATTACCCGTCTGCCTGGCGAGAGTGATATTTCCAGGGAGAACAAAGCATGATTATTTCAGCAGCCAGTGATTATCGCGCCGCGGCACAGCGCATTTTGCCCCCGTTCCTGTTCCACTACATTGACGGCGGGGCGTATGCCGAATACACCCTGCGCCGCAACGTGGAAGATCTGTCGGAGGTGGCCCTGCGCCAGCGCGTGCTGAAGAATATGTCTGACCTGAGCCTTGAGACGAAGCTGTTTAACGAGACGCTCTCCATGCCGGTAGCGCTCGCACCTGTCGGTTTATGCGGCATGTATGCCCGCCGGGGCGAAGTGCAGGCCGCCGCCGCCGCAGATGCCAAAGGCATTCCGTTTACCCTTTCCACCGTGTCCGTCTGCCCGATTGAAGAAGTCGCCCCGACCATCAAGCGCCCGATGTGGTTCCAGCTGTACGTCCTGCGCGATCGCGGTTTTATGCGTAACGCGCTGGAGCGCGCCAAAGCGGCGGGCTGCTCAACGCTGGTCTTTACCGTCGACATGCCGACCCCCGGCGCGCGCTACCGCGACGCCCACTCCGGCATGAGCGGCCCTAACGCGGCCCTGCGCCGTTACTGGCAGGCGGTGACGCACCCGCAGTGGGCGTGGGATGTCGGGCTGAACGGCCGTCCGCACGATCTGGGCAATATTTCGGCCTACCTCGGTAAACCGACCGGGCTGGAAGATTACATCGGCTGGCTGGCGAACAATTTCGATCCGTCCATCTCATGGAAGGACCTGGAGTGGATCCGCGAATTCTGGGACGGCCCGATGGTGATCAAAGGGATCCTCGACCCGGAAGATGCCCGCGACGCGGTACGTTTTGGCGCCGATGGGATCGTGGTCTCTAACCATGGTGGCCGCCAGCTTGACGGGGTGCTCTCCTCCGCCCGCGCCCTGCCGGCCATTGCCGATGCGGTGAAAGGCGATATTGCAATCCTGGCCGACAGCGGCATCCGTAACGGACTGGACGTGGTGCGCATGATTGCGCTGGGCGCGGACAGCGTGCTGCTGGGTCGTGCGTATCTGTACGCGCTGGCCACCAGCGGCCAGGCGGGCGTGGCGAATCTGCTCAACCTGATCGAGAAAGAGATGAAGGTGGCGATGACCCTGACCGGGGCGAAGTCGATCAGCGAGATCAGCAAAGACTCGCTGGTGCAGGAGCTCAGTAAGTTGCCTGCGGCGCTGGCCCCCCTTTCTCAGGGAAACGCGGCCTGATCTCCCCCGGTTAGCCTCCCCTTCTTCCGCGCCCGATGTCCCCCTCGGGCGCTTTTTTCTGTCGAAAATAACACCTGTGTAACATTCTGGATAAGAAAATTTGACACACCCCGCCCCGCCGCAATTGTATAGACAAGCAAATACAAGAACACAAAAACAACATCACATCGGAGGGGAACGTATGTCGTATTCAGGTCGGGTGGATATTCAGCAGGTGATCGATGAAAGTCCTTTTTCAGGGTTTCACTGGCTTCTAATTGTGCTGGGCTTTCTGGTGCTGGCGATCGATGGGTTTGATACCGCAGCGATGGGTTACATTGCGCCTACGCTGTCGACGGAGTGGGGAATACATAAACAGGATCTGGGGCCGGTGCTGAGTGCGGCGCTGCTCGGGCTGTCGCTGGGTGCCCTGATTGCAGGTCCGGTATCGGACCGGATGGGACGCAAGCGCGTACTGGTCTTTTCATGCCTGTTCTTCGGCCTGGCGAGCCTGGGCACGGCCTGGGCGCAAAGTCTGAATACCCTGACGCTATGGCGATTTCTGACCGGTCTCGGGCTGGGCGCCGCGATGCCTAACGCCATCACGCTGATCTCAGAGTTTGCCCCCCAGCGCTGCCGCGCCATGGCAATTAACACCATGTACTGCGGCTTTCCGCTGGGTGCGGCGGGCGGCGGGGCGATCTCGTCCTGGCTTATCCCTCACCATGGCTGGCGAAGCGTGCTGCTGACCGGCGCGATTGCGCCGCTGATTTTAACGGTGCTGCTGGCGCTGCTGTTGCCGGAGTCGGTGAAGTTTCTGGTGCAGCGCGGGAAAGACGTCGCCCAGGTTCGCCGCATCGCCAGCCGGTTCGCCCGCAGTACGCTGGATAGCGTCACAGGCTTTTTCCTGGCGGAGGAGAAAGTCGCGTCGAAAAAAGGCAGCGTGTCGCAGCTGTTTTCCATGCCCTGGCTGCCCGGCACCCTGATGCTGTGGGTCACCTATTTTATGGGGCTGGTGATTTATTACGTCCTGCTGAGCTGGATGCCAACGCTGATGCAGGGGATGGGATATGCGCTGGCGGAATCCGCCTGGCTCACCTCGCTGTTCACCTTCGGCGGCACCGCTGGCATTTTGCTCGCGGGCTGGATGATGGATCGCTGGGAAGCGCACAAGGTGGTCGCGTGTGGTTTCGTGCTGACGATGGGCCTGATTCTTTTACTCGGCATTGAGCATAACCATATCGCCCTGTTTGGCGGGTTAATTTTCCTGATGGGGATCGCGATGAACGGCGCGCAGTCGGGCATGCAGACCCTGGCCGCCACCTTTTACCCTACCGAGTGCCGTGCGACGGGTATCGCCTGGATGCAGGGGATCGGCCGCTTCGGCGGCGTGGCGGGCACCATGACCAGCGCCCAGCTTCTTTCCATGCAGTGGCAGGCGGACAGTATTTTAATGATCCTCAGCGTACCTGCTCTCGTGGCTGCGGCGGCAACCGTCTACAAAATGCTGTATAGCCGCGCGCAGGAGCCGGGCGTCGCCTAGTCCCTCTCTTTTCTGCTATTCTGCCCCCGCAATTAAGGGGGCAGCATGCTTAACATCGTCTTATTCGAACCAGAAATTCCGCCGAACACCGGCAATATTATCCGCCTGTGCGCCAACACCGGTTTTCGTCTGCACATCATTGAGCCGATGGGCTTTACGTGGGACGACAAACGTCTGCGCCGCGCGGGGCTGGACTACCATGAGTTTACCGCCGTCGTTCGTCATCACGATTACGCCGCGTTTCTGGGATCCGAAAAACCACAGCGCATGTTCGCCCTGACCACCAAAGGTACGCCAGCGCACAGCGCCGTACGCTATCAGGACGGGGATTATCTGATGTTTGGTCCGGAAACCCGCGGCCTGCCGGCCACCATTCTGGATGCCCTGCCCGCTGAGCAGAAAATTCGTATTCCGATGATGCCGGACAGCCGCAGCATGAACCTGTCGAATGCGGTGTCGGTGGTGGTGTATGAGGCGTGGCGCCAGCTGGGTTATCCCGGCGCGATATTGCGTAGCTAAAACAGTTCGGGTGGCTTACGCCACCCGATTCGTCGTGTTTAGCCTGCTACCGCGATACGTTTCATATCGGTCATGTAGCCACGCAGTTTCTGGCCCACTTTCTCGATTTCGTGGCTGCGAATCGCTTCGTTGACGTCACGCAGCTGCGCGTTATCAACCGCTCCTTCCGCAATCGCCTGGCCCAGATCGCCCGCTTGCAGGGTGGTCATGAACTCTTTCAGCAGCGGTACGCAGGCGTAAGAGAACAGGTAGTTACCGTACTCGGCGGTATCGGAGATCACCACGTTCATCTCATACAGACGTTTACGGGCGATGGTGTTTGCGATCAGCGGCAGCTCGTGCAGCGATTCGTAGTACGCAGATTCTTCAATGATGCCCGAATCCACCATGGTTTCGAACGCCAGCTCAACGCCCGCTTTCACCATCGCGATCATCAGGACGCCTTTATCGAAGTACTCCTGCTCGGTGATCTTGCCGTCATACTGTGGTGCGGTTTCGAACGCGGTTTTACCGGTCTCTTCGCGCCAGGTCAGCAGTTTCTTATCGTCATTCGCCCAGTCCGCCATCATGCCGGAAGAGAACTCGCCGGAGATAATGTCGTCCATGTGTTTCTGGAACAGCGGCGCCATGATGGTTTTCAGCTGTTCAGAGAGTGCGAACGCGCGCAGTTTTGCCGGGTTGGACAGTCGGTCCATCATCAGCGTAATGCCGCCCTGCTTCAACGCTTCGGTGATGGTTTCCCAGCCGAACTGAATCAGTTTTTCCGCGTATGCCGGATCGGTGCCTTCTTCCACCAGCTTGTCGAAGCACAGCAGAGAGCCGGCCTGGAGCATGCCGCACAGGATGGTCTGCTCGCCCATCAGGTCAGATTTCACTTCCGCAACGAAGGAAGATTCCAGCACGCCCGCACGATGGCCGCCAGTGGCCGCAGCCCAGGCTTTGGCAATCGCCATGCCTTCGCCTTTCGGATCGTTTTCCGGGTGAACGGCGATCAGCGTCGGTACGCCGAAGCCACGTTTGTACTCTTCGCGCACTTCGGTGCCCGGGCACTTCGGTGCCACCATCACCACGGTGATGTCTTTACGGATCTGCTCGCCCACTTCAACGATGTTGAAGCCGTGGGAGTAACCCAGCGCGGCGCCGTCTTTCATCAGCGGCTGTACGGAACGCACAACGTCAGAGTGCTGCTTGTCTGGCGTCAGGTTAACCACCAGATCCGCCTGCGGGATCAGCTCTTCGTAGGTACCCACTTTGAAGCCGTTTTCGGTCGCTTTACGCCAGGAAGCACGCTTTTCGGCAATCGCTTCTTTACGCAGGGCGTAGGAGATATCCAGCCCGGAGTCACGCATGTTCAGGCCCTGGTTCAGACCCTGTGCGCCACAGCCGACAATGACCACTTTTTTACCCTGAAGGTAGCTCGCGCCATCAGCAAATTCATCGCGCGCCATGAAGCGGCATTTGCCCAGCTGCGCCAGCTGCTGGCGCAAGTTCAGTGTATTAAAGTAGTTAGCCATGGGTGATACCTCGTGATGTTGTGTGTCTTATTGTTCGGTTCGCGTTTCAGCGAGAATGTACCCACATTACAACAGGAAATTTATTGCGGAAATTGATATATTCACAACGCCACATTGCAATTTATGCAATGTAAAAAGAGGGAGTGGAATCGGTGGATTTACGCGATCTGAAAATGTTCCTGCACCTGGCGGAAAGCCGTCACTTTGGCCGTAGCGCCCGGGCGATGCACGTCAGCCCCTCCACGCTGTCGCGCCAGATCCAGCGCCTTGAGGAAGACCTCGGCCAGCCGCTGTTCGTGCGCGATAACCGCACCGTCACCCTCACGGAAGCAGGTGAAGAGCTGCGCATCTTTGCTCAGCAGACGTTATTACAGTACCAGCAGCTGCGACACACCATCGACCAGCAGGGGCCGTCGCTTTCCGGCGAGCTGCATATTTTCTGTTCCGTGACCGCTGCCTACAGCCATCTTCCCCCCATTCTCGACCGCTTCCGCGCGGAACATCCGTCGGTTGAAATTAAGCTCACCACCGGCGATGCCGCCGACGCGATGGAAAAAGTGGTTACGGGCGAAGCGGATCTGGCGATTGCCGGAAAACCCGAAACGCTGCCGGGGGCGGTGGCGTTCTCGATGCTGGAGAATCTGGCGGTAGTGCTGATTGCCCCGGCGCTGCCCTGCCCGGTGCGCAACCAGGTTTCGGTGGAGAAACCGGACTGGTCCACGGTGCCGTTTATCATGGCCGATCAGGGGCCGGTGCGCCGCCGCATTGAGCTGTGGTTCCGCCGCCAGAAGATCAGTAACCCGTCGATTTACGCCACGGTCGGCGGCCATGAGGCGATGGTATCGATGGTGGCGCTCGGCTGCGGCGTAGCGCTGCTACCGGAAGTGGTGCTGGAAAACAGCCCGGAGCCGGTGCGCAATCGCGTGATGATTTTAGAACGCAGCGACGAGAAAACGCCGTTCGAGCTAGGCGTGTGCGCACAAAAAAAGCGGCTGCATGAGCCGCTTATTGATGCGTTCTGGACGATATTGCCGAACCACTAAAGCCGGGTGGAGCTGCGCTTACACGGCCTACACGCAGTTCAAACCTTAGAACGTAGGCCTGATAAGCGCAGCGCCATCAGGCATTTTCCCGAACAACCTAACCCGCCAGGAAGAAACGGAACGCCGGGTTGTGGGTTTCGTCATGGCACTCATAGCCCAGCTCGTTCAGGCGCGTTTCGAAATCCGGCTCGTGCTCGCCCAGCTCGAACGCCGCCAGTACGCGGCCATAGTCGGTGCCGTGGCTGCGGTAGTGGAACAGAGAGATGTTCCAGTGCGTGCCCAACGTGTGCAGGAACTTGAGCAGCGCGCCCGGCGATTCCGGGAACTCGAAGCTGAACAGGCGTTCCTTCAGCGGCTTGGATGGACGGCCGCCGACCATGTAACGCACGTGCAGCTTCGCCATCTCGTCGTCGGAGAGATCGACCACGCTGTAGCCACCGTCATGCAGCAGGCTGAGGATCTCTTTGCGCTCCTCCACGCCACGGCTCAGACGCACGCCGACAAAAATGCACGCATCTTTGGCATCGGCAAAGCGGTAGTTGAACTCCGTTACCGAGCGGCCGCCCAGCAGCTGGCAGAACTTCAGGAAGCTACCCTTCTCTTCCGGAATGGTCACCGCCAGCAGCGCTTCACGCTGTTCGCCCAGTTCGCAGCGCTCGGAAACGTAGCGCAGACCGTGGAAGTTCACGTTGGCGCCGGAAAGCACGTGCGCCAGACGCTCGCCGCGAATATTGTGCTGGGCGATGTATTTTTTCATTCCCGCCAGCGCCAGCGCGCCGGATGGTTCCGCCACCGCACGTACATCCTCGAACAGATCTTTCATCGCCGCGCAGATAGCGTCGCTGTCGACGGTGACGATATCGTCGAGATACTCCTGGCACAGGCGGAACGTTTCGTCGCCAATGCGCTTCACCGCCACGCCCTCGGCGAACAGCCCGACGCGCGGCAGATCTACCGGATGTCCGGCGTCCAGCGCCGCCTTCAGGCAGGCAGAGTCTTCCGCTTCAACCGCAATCACTTTGATCTGCGGCATCAGCTGTTTGATCAGCACCGCCACACCTGCGGCTAAGCCACCGCCGCCCACCGGGACGAAAACGCGGTCGAGATGGGCGTCCTGCTGCAACAGTTCCAGCGCCAGCGTACCCTGCCCGGCAATCACCATCGGGTGATCGAACGGCGGCACCCAGGTGAAGCCCTGCTGCTGCGCCAGCTCAATCGCTTTGGCTTTGGCTTCGTCAAAGTTAGCGCCGTGAAGCAGCACTTCTCCGCCGAACCCGCGCACCGCGTCGACCTTGATATCTGCGGTGGCGACCGGCATCACGATCAGCGCCTTCAGCCCCAGACGCGCCGAGGAGAACGCCACGCCTGCGCGTGATTGCCCGCCGAGGCGGTAATCACCCCGCGCGCTTTCTGCTCGTCCGTCAGCCCGGCCATCATCGCGTAGGCGCCGCGCAGCTTGAAGCTGTGCACCGGCTGCCTGTCTTCACGCTTCACCAGAATGACGTTGTCGAGACGCGAAGAGAGTTTGTCCATTTTTTGCAGGGGCGTGACCTGCACCGCTTCATAGACCGGCGCGCGTAGTACCGCTCTCAGGTATTCCGCCCCCTCCGGGGCGGCGGATAAGGGTTGTGACTCGGCCATCATTAGCCCCCCAGTTTAGATTTATCGCGCACCGCGCCTTTATCTGCACTGGTGGCAAGACTCGCGTAAGCGCGCAGGGCGAAGGAGACTTCACGCTGACGATCTTTCGGCGTCCAGGCTTTGTCGCCGCGGGCTTCCTGCGCCTCACGACGGGCCGCAATCTCCTGGTCACTCAGCTTCAGCTGAATGCCGCGGTTCGGAATGTCGATTTCGATCAGGTCGCCATCTTCGATGATCGCGATATTGCCGCCGCTTGCCGCTTCTGGCGAGACGTGGCCAATGGAGAGGCCTGACGTGCCGCCAGAGAAACGACCATCGGTGATCAGCGCGCAGGCTTTGCCGAGGCCCATCGATTTCAGGAAGGTGGTCGGGTAGAGCATCTCCTGCATGCCGGGGCCGCCTTTCGGCCCTTCGTAGCGAATGACCACCACGTCGCCTTCCACCACTTTGCCGCCGAGGATAGCGTCTACCGCTTCGTCCTGGCTTTCATACACTTTTGCCGGGCCGGTAAATTTCAGGATGCTGTCGTCCACGCCTGCGGTTTTCACAATGCAGCCATTTTCCGCGAAGTTACCGTACAGCACGGCCAGACCGCCGTCTTTGCTGTAGGCATGTTCCAGCGAGCGAATGCAGCCTTCGGCGCGATCGTCATCCAGCGTGTCCCAGCGGCAATCCTGCGAGAACGCCTGGGTGGTACGGATGCCCGCCGGACCGGCGCGATACATGTTTTTCACCGCGTCGTCTTTGGTCAGCATCACGTCGTACTGCTCCAGCGACTCCGGCAGCGTCAGGCCGAGCACGTTTTTCACGTCGCGGTTCAGCAGCCCGGCACGATCCAGCTCGCCGAGAATACCAATCACGCCACCCGCACGGTGGACATCTTCCATGTGGTACTTCTGGGTACTCGGCGCGACTTTACACAGCTGCGGCACTTTGCGGGAGAGCTTGTCGATGTCGCTCATGGTGAAGTCGATTTCAGCTTCCTGCGCGGCGGCCAGCAGGTGCAGAACGGTGTTGGTGGAACCGCCCATGGCGATATCCAGCGTCATGGCGTTTTCGAACGCCGCTTTGCTGGCGATGTTACGCGGCAGCGCGCTGGCGTCGTCCTGCTCGTAGTAGCGTTTGGTCAGCTCAACGATGCGCTTGCCCGCGTTAAGGAACAGCTGTTTACGGTCGGCGTGGGTCGCCAGCAGCGAGCCGTTACCCGGCTGAGAAAGACCCAGCGCTTCGGTCAGGCAGTTCATGGAGTTGGCGGTAAACATACCGGAACAGGAGCCGCAGGTCGGACACGCGGAGCGCTCCACCTGGTCGCTCTGCTCGTCAGAGACTTTCGGGTCCGCGCCCTGGATCATCGCATCGACCAGGTCGAGCTTGATGATTTTGTCGGAGAGCTTGGTTTTCCCCGCTTCCATTGGGCCACCAGAGACGAAGATCACCGGAATGTTCAGGCGCAGGGAAGCCATCAGCATCCCCGGGGTGATTTTGTCGCAGTTGGAGATACAGACCATCGCATCGGCGCAGTGGGCATTAACCATGTACTCCACCGAGTCGGCGATCAGCTCACGCGACGGCAGTGAATAGAGCATTCCCCCGTGGCCCATTGCGATACCGTCATCCACCGCAATGGTGTTGAACTCTTTCGCCACGCCGCCGGAGGCTTCGATTTGCTCGGCAACCAGCTTACCGAGATCGCGCAGGTGCACGTGGCCCGGCACAAACTGGGTGAAGGAGTTCACCACGGCGATAATTGGCTTACCGAAATCGGCGTCGGTCATTCCGGTGGCGCGCCACAGTGCGCGGGCACCCGCCATATTACGGCCGTGGGTGGTGGTGGCTGAACGATACTTAGGCATGCTTTATTTACTCCCGTCTGACTATTTAATGGGACGGTGCGTGCCGTCCCAAATTTATATTTAGTGATTAACCTGATCCAACCAGCCGTATTTGTCTTCTGTTTCGCCGGTGAAGAGGCCGAAGAAGGCTTGCTGAATGCGTTTGGTGACCGGGCCACAGCGGCCTTCGCCCACCTGAATGCCATCGACGCTACGCACCGGCGTAATTTCAGCCGCGGTACCGGACATGAACACTTCGTCAGCCAGGTACAGGGATTCGCGGGACAGTACCTGCTCGCGCACTTCGATACCCAGATCTTTTGCCAGCTTGATGATGGCGTCGCGGGTGATGCCCGGCAGCGCGGACGAAGTGAATGGCGGGGTGAACAGAATGCCGTCTTTCACTTCAAACAGGTTTTCACCCGCGCCTTCGGAGATGTAGCCATTCACATCCAGCGCGATACCTTCCTGATAGCCGTGACGGCGCGCTTCGCTGCCGACCAGCAGTGAGGAAAGGTAGTTACCGCCCGCTTTAGCCGCAGTCGGGATAGTGTTTGGCGCCACGCGGTTCCAGGAAGAAACCATTGCGTCGATCCCCTGATCCAGCGCTTCCGCGCCCAGGTAGGCGCCCCACGGGAACGCAGCAATGATCACATCGGTGTTATAGCCAGCGGGCGGGTTGACGCCCATGCCGACATCACCCACGAAGACCAGCGGACGAATATAGGCGCTGGTCAGTTTGTTCTGGCGAATCACCTCGCGGCAGGCTTCCATCAGCTCATCAACGCTTTGGGAGACCGGGAAACGATAAATTTTGGCTGAGTCATGCAGACGCTGCATGTGTTCGCGATGGCGGAACACCACTGGCCCTTTGTGAGAATCGTAGCAACGGATCCCTTCAAACACGGAGGTGCCGTAGTGCAGCGCGTGGGACATCACGTGAACTTTCGCGTCTTCCCAGCGAACCATCTCACCATTGAACCAAATGTAATCAGCTTTTTTTGTCGTCATTTTTTCGTCCTGTCACGCTTAAGCGCGGATTTGTTGTGATGTGGTTGTGCTCTGGCAGATGGCAACATGGGCAACGTCTACCAGTTTTGATAACTGACTAAACAGTAAGTCGACCGGCCGCGGGCTGGCAACGGTTAATTCGATACTGATGTTCTGCGCGTCGGTGGCCGTTTCCATATTCATAGAGCAAATCTGAAAGCCACGGTGGCGAACCACGCGCAATACGCGTTCTAACGTTTCCGGGTTGAAGCGAGCCTGCACGGCGACCTGATGTTGCATCATGATAATTTCTCCAGCATTTGTGAGTTACTGGCACCGGGCGGTACCAACGGCCAGACGTTCTCAAGCTCGTCGATTGAGACATGAAGCAGGTATGGCCCTTCGCTTGACAGCATGGTGTCGAGTGCCGCTTCAACCTGGTCTTTACGGGTGATGTGCTGGCCAGGAATGCCGAAGGCGCTGGCCAGGGTGAGGAAATCGGGGTTATCGGTCAGGGTCGTTTCGCTGTAACGCTCCTGGAAGAACAGCTGCTGCCACTGGCGAACCATGCCTAAACGCTGGTTATCGAGCAAGACGATCTTCAGCGGTAACTGCTTACGCTTCACGGTGCCGAGCTCCTGGACGTTCATCATGAAGGAGCCGTCACCGGAGATACAGATAACGGTATCGTTCGGGCGGGCAACCTGCGCGCCAACGGCTGCTGGCAGACCGAAGCCCATCGTCCCTAACCCGCTCGAGGTGATAAAGTTCTCCGGGCGGGTGTAGGTCATGTGCTGGGCTGACCACATCTGATGCTGGCCGACATCCGTCGTTACCACGCTGTCTGCGGGTTTACGGTCTGACAGCTGTTTCAACAGCAGCGGCGCATAGATGGCGTCGCCTGGGTGATCGTAACGCCACGCGTGTTCAATACGCATATCAGCGGTGTGCTGACGCCATGGGTTGATATCCAGCGGCTGCTCCAGCGCCGGTAACAGCGCGTTAAGATCGCCCTGCAACGCGACATGCGCCTGACGCAGTTTGCTCATCTCCGCCGGGTCGATGTCCATATGGATCACTTTGGCGTTCGGCGCGAAGGTATTCAGCTTGCCGGTAACGCGGTCGTCAAAACGTGCGCCGACGGCGATAAGCAAGTCGCATTCCTGCACCGCCAGGTTTGCCGCTTTGGTACCATGCATCCCCAGCATGCCGAGGTAGTACGGGTAATCTGCCTCTACCGCACCGAGACCTTTCAGCGTGCAGGTGGCGGGCATTTGCGTGGTCGCAATGAACGCGCGAAGCGCCGGAACAGCCTGCGCCATGCCCACGCCGCCGCCTACGTACAGCATCGGTTGTTTGGCCTGCGCCATCATCTGACGCGCCTCTTCCACCTCTGCATGCGGGAACGCATTATCGCTTTCCACGGTAGAGAAATGCGGCTCCAGTTCGCCGAGTGCAACCTGGATATCTTTCGGGATATCAACCAGAACCGGGCCAGGACGGCCAGAGCTGGCAACCTCGAACGCTTCGGCCATCACCCGCGGCAGCTCTTCGAGAGACTGAACGAGGAAGCTGTGTTTGGTGCAGGCCAGCGATAAACCGAGCACATCCACTTCCTGGAAAGCATCGGTGCCGATGAATGGAGAGGCCACCTGGCCGGTGATCGCCACCACGGGTACGGAATCGAGCAGCGCGTCAGCCAGGCCGGTGATCAGGTTCGTTGCGCCGGGACCTGAGGTGGCCATACAGACACCGGTTTTACCGGTCGCACGGGCATAACCGATGGCGGCCATCGCTGCGCCCTGCTCGTGTCGGCACAAGAGGTGTTCCACGCCGCCGTCATACAGTGCATCGTAAATCGGCATAATTGCGCCACCCGGATAACCGAATACGGTTTCGACTCCCTGCGCGCGCAACGCATGTACTACCCATTGTGCCCCATTCATAGTTAGTTCCCCGTCATAAATCTGGAGAAACAGAATTTTGTGCTAGTCGTCATTCTCTGCTCCTCATTTAAGTTTTTTAGTCATAAAAAAACCCCCGGACCTTTCGGTGCGGGGGTCTTAGTTCGTTAAGGCTTGATTTCTAAGCCTTTCCTCGTCCAAGTGCAGCCCCGCACGGTGGGATAATAATCACCACCACGCTAATCACGACCAGGCTAATCACTCGTAGAAGGGCTGTCATTTTCAGTTCTTTTTGCATCTTGTTCGAAGGAATACCTAAAGAGTTACCACAGATATTTCATCTGACACAAGATTTTTTTATGACCTATATCTGTAGCATGCGAACTATTTCTTTCAAAATCGTTGTTTTATATAGGGAAAAAATAGAAATGAAGATTTTTCATTTTTTTGTCCTGTTTCATCAGGCAAGGCGCGCATGATTTCTTTTCTGCGAGGCCGATTCCACCGACATGTAAGGATTACATTTTGCCGCTAAAAGGCTGGAACGAGCGCCGTAATTCAGTGAATTAGTGCTAAACAGGAAAAAATGATGCTGGCATAGTCACCGCCAAGGAGGGCTTATGTCACTGTCAGTTGTTTATACACGCGCGGCCATCGGCGTGAAGGCACCGCTTATTTCTGTAGAGGTTCATTTAAGTAATGGACTGCCCGGACTGACGCTGGTCGGCTTACCAGAAACGACCGTTAAAGAGGCGAGGGATCGCGTGCGCAGCGCAATTATTAATAGCGGTTATGCTTTTCCGGCGAAGAAGATCACCATTAACCTTGCGCCCGCCGATTTGCCAAAGGAGGGAGGGCGATATGATTTACCTATTGCTATAGCGCTTCTCGCGGCTTCTGAACAGCTCAATACGCCAGGGCTAAGCTCGTGTGAGTTCGTGGGTGAATTAGCGCTTACAGGCGCGTTAAGAGGCGTTCCCGGAGCAATCTCGGGTGCGCTTGAAGCCATACGCGCGGGAAGACAAATCATTGTGGCCAATGAAAATGCCTCTGAAGTAAGCCTTATCGCCGAAAAGGGGTGTCTTGTCGCGGGACATTTGCAAGAGGTTTGCGCCTGGCTGGAAGGCCGACACGAGCTTGCCGAGCCGCAGGAGAATGACGAGGTGGCGCCAGCTTCGCCCGAGGATCTCAGCGATATTATGGGTCAGGAACAGGGTAAACGGGCGTTAGAGATAACGGCCGCGGGTGGGCATAACCTGTTACTGATAGGTCCGCCAGGCACGGGGAAAACGATGCTGGCGAGCAGATTGAGCGGCCTGTTGCCACCCCTCAATAATCATGAAGCACTGGAAAGCGCCGCGATATTTAGCCTGGTCAGTTCTACGTCGCTGCATAAACAGTGGCGCCGCCGTCCTTTCCGCTCTCCACACCACAGTGCGTCTCTTACCGCGATGGTGGGCGGGGGTTCGATCCCCGGACCGGGTGAAATCTCACTGGCGCACAACGGCATTTTGTTTCTGGATGAATTGCCAGAGTTTGAACGCCGCGTGCTGGATGCATTGCGGGAGCCGATTGAATCCGGCGAAATCCATTTGTCTCGTACACGGGCAAAAATAAGCTACCCTGCGCAGTTTCAGCTAGTCGCGGCGATGAACCCTAGCCCTACGGGTCATTATCAGGGCAATCATAACCGCTGTACGCCGGAGCAGACGCTGCGCTATCTGAGTAAGCTGTCTGGCCCCTTCCTCGACCGTTTTGATTTATCTCTCGAGATCCCCCTGCCCCCGCCCGATCTGCTGAGGCAAACCGGTATTAGGGGCGAAAGCTCATCAACTGTGCGTGAACGGGTTATTGCGGCGCAGGCGCGGCAGTATGCTCGTCAGAACAGGCTGAATGCCCGGCTGGATAACAGCGGGATCCGACAGTTTTGTTCTCTTAACGCTGAAGATGCAGGCTGGCTGGAAGATACACTGACGCGGTTTGGGCTATCCATTCGCGCGTGGCAGCGTTTGTTGAAAGTAGCGCGCACGGTCGCCGACGTGGAGGGCTGCCCCGGAATAGAGAGGCGGCATTTGCAGGAGGCATTAAGTTACCGTGCGATCGATCGGCTGCTGTTGCATCTGCAAAAAATGCTGGCGTAAAAAAAGGGGCCGTAGCCCCTTCTCTTCTTAATCGTCAGACTCGGTGTAGTCTTCTGCACCTTCCATCTGCGGCTTGCCGCCAGACAGCGTATGGAAACGCTTAGGACGCTTAATGCGAGCCATATACTTGATCCATACACGTTCTGCATCAGACTGCGGCTCACGCTCACCACGGCAAACAGAGACAAACTGTTTTTCATCTTCGGTTGCCGGTTCACGTTTACCCAGATCCAGCTCGTTAAAGGCATAACCATGGCGCTCAAGAAGTTGAGCTTCTTTGATAGTGAAATCGCCGTGACGAGAGAACCCGCGCGGGTAATGTTTATTGTCGAAAAAACGATTAGTCGTCGTAAAGCTTTCCGCCATCCTACACGCTCCTAATTCTTTGGCCGAGCTATTTATGGCGCGGAGTATTAGTTACGCTTGACAGAGTGTAAAACAAAACATTTAAATCATAACGACAAATAATTTTGTGGAGAAAGATGTGGATACGGAATTGCTAAAAACTTTCCTCGAAGTGAGCAGAACGCGACACTTTGGGCGAGCAGCTGAAGCCCTCTACCTGACGCAGTCAGCAGTCAGTTTTCGTATTCGACAGCTGGAAAATCAACTGGGTGTGAACCTTTTTACCCGCCATCGCAACAATATTCGTTTAACTCCGGCTGGTGAAAAGTTGTTGCCTTATGCAGAAACCCTGATGAATACCTGGCAGGCAGCGCGAAAGGAGGTTGCGCACACCTCCCGGCATAATGAATTCTCGATCGGTGCCAGCGCTTCACTATGGGAATGCATGCTCAGCCAGTGGCTTATGCGGCTATATCGCACACACAACCATCTGCAATTTGAGGCGAGGATTGCGCAACGTCAGTCGCTGGTTAAGCAACTCCACGAGCGGCAGCTTGATCTGCTGATCACCACAGAAGCACCCAAGATGGACGAATTTAGCAGCCAGATTGTTGGACAATTTAGCCTGGCGCTCTATGCATCGGAGCCTGCAATGATGAAGGCCGACCTGAATTATTTACGCCTGGAATGGGGGCCTGATTTTCAGCAACACGAGACGGGGTTAATTGCCAGCGATGATATCCCGCAGCTCACGACAAGCTCAGCGGAGATCGCATGCCAGCATCTTCCCGCATTGAAAGGCTGTACCTGGTTACCTGTTCGCTGGGCGGATAATAAACCCGCACTCCATGTTGTCACCGATTCGACAACGCTCTCCAGGCCGCTGTATGCCATTTGGCTGCAAAACAGCGATAAGCAGTCGCAGATAAAAGATCTGTTAAAAACCAGCATACTGGATTAACGCAAAAGCCTGCGGAAACGCAGGCTGCTTATTCTTCAGGAAGGTGTTGAGCTGTTTTGCAGGCAAAAAAAATCCTTTGCCGAAGCAAAGGATTCTATATGGCAGGGGCGGAGAGACTCGAACTCGCGACACCCGGTTTTGGAGACCGGTGCTCTACCAACTGAGCTACGCCCCTAAAGTTTTTGCCATTAAGCCTGCCGGAAGGGCAGGCTTAATGTCTTAATAAGTGGCGGAACGGACGGGACTCGAACCCGCGACCCCCTGCGTGACAGGCAGGTATTCTAACCGACTGAACTACCGCTCCACCGAATACTTCTGTAACCACCGGATTAATGCACCGGCTTACTACTTAATTTGATGCCTGGCAGTTCCCTACTCTCACATGGGGAGACCCCACACTACCATCGGCGCTACGGCGTTTCACTTCTGAGTTCGGCATGGGGTCAGGTGGGACCACCGCGCTAAAGCCGCCAGGCAAATTCTGTTAATCTGTATCAGGCTGAAAATATCGTGTCTGTCTCTTCGCCAAAACACCTTCGGCGTTGTAAGGTTAAGCCTCACGGTTCATTAGTATCGGTTAGCTCAACGCATCGCTGCGCTTACACACCCGACCTATCAACGTCATCGTCTTTAACGTTCCTTCAGGAGACTTAAAGTCTCAGGGAGAACTCATCTCGGGGCAAGTTTCGTGCTTAGATGCTTTCAGCACTTATCTCTTCCGCATTTAGCTACCGGGCAGTGCCATTGGCATGACAACCCGAACACCAGTGATGCGTCCACTCCGGTCCTCTCGTACTAGGAGCAGCCCCCCTCAATTCTCCAGCGCCCACGGCAGATAGGGACCGAACTGTCTCACGACGTTCTAAACCCAGCTCGCGTACCACTTTAAATGGCGAACAGCCATACCCTTGGGACCTACTTCAGCCCCAGGATGTGATGAGCCGACATCGAGGTGCCAAACACCGCCGTCGATATGAACTCTTGGGCGGTATCAGCCTGTTATCCCCGGAGTACCTTTTATCCGTTGAGCGATGGCCCTTCCATTCAGAACCACCGGATCACTATGACCTGCTTTCGCACCTGCTCGCGCCGTCACGCTCGCAGTCAAGCTGGCTTATGCCATTGCACTAACCTCCTGATGTCCGACCAGGATTAGCCAACCTTCGTGCTCCTCCGTTACTCTTTGGGAGGAGACCGCCCCAGTCAAACTACCCACCAGACACTGTCCGCAACCCGGATCACGGGTCTACGTTAGAACACCAGCCATTAAAGGGTGGTATTTCAAGGGCGGCTCCACGCAGACTGGCGTCCACGCTTCAAAGCCTCCCACCTATCCTACACATCAAGGACCAGTGTTCAGTGTCAAGCTATAGTAAAGGTTCACGGGGTCTTTCCGTCTTGCCGCGGGTACACTGCATCTTCACAGCGAGTTCAATTTCACTGAGTCTCGGGTGGAGACAGCCTGGCCATCATTACGCCATTCGTGCAGGTCGGAACTTACCCGACAAGGAATTTCGCTACCTTAGGACCGTTATAGTTACGGCCGCCGTTTACCGGGGCTTCGATCAAGAGCTTCGCGTTGCCGCTAACCCCATCAATTAACCTTCCGGCACCGGGCAGGCGTCACACCGTATACGTCCACTTTCGTGTTTGCACAGTGCTGTGTTTTTAATAAACAGTTGCAGCCAGCTGGTATCTTCGACTGATTTCAGCTCCGCCCGCAGGGGCTTCACCTACACATCAGCGTGCCTTCTCCCGAAGTTACGGCACCATTTTGCCTAGTTCCTTCACCCGAGTTCTCTCAAGCGCCTTGGTATTCTCTACCTGACCACCTGTGTCGGTTTGGGGTACGATTTCGTGTTACCTGATGCTTAGAGGCTTTTCCTGGAAGCAGGGCATTTATCACTTCAGCACCGTAGTGCCTCGTCATCACACCTCAGCGTTAAAAGGTACCGGATTTATCTGGAACCTCCGCCTACATGCTTAAACCGGGACAACCGTCGCCCGGCTGACATAGCCTTCTCCGTCCCCCCTTCGCAGTAACACCAAGTACAGGAATATTAACCTGTTTCCCATCGACTACGCCTTTCGGCCTCGCCTTAGGGGTCGACTCACCCTGCCCCGATTAACGTTGGACAGGAACCCTTGGTCTTCCGGCGAGCGGGCTTTTCACCCGCTTTATCGTTACTTATGTCAGCATTCGCACTTCTGATACCTCCAGCATGCCTCACAGCACACCTTCAACGGCTTACAGAACGCTCCCCTACCCAACAACGCATAAGCGTCGCTGCCGCAGCTTCGGTGCATGGTTTAGCCCCGTTACATCTTCCGCGCAGGCCGACTCGACCAGTGAGCTATTACGCTTTCTTTAAATGATGGCTGCTTCTAAGCCAACATCCTGGCTGTCTGTGCCTTCCCACATCGTTTCCCACTTAACCATGACTTTGGGACCTTAGCTGGCGGTCTGGGTTGTTTCCCTCTTCACGACGGACGTTAGCACCCGCCGTGTGTCTCCCGTGATAACATTCTTCGGTATTCGTAGTTTGCATCGGGTTGGTAAGCCGGGATGGCCCCCTAGCCGAAACAGTGCTCTACCCCCGAAGATGAGTTCACGAGGCGCTACCTAAATAGCTTTCGGGGAGAACCAGCTATCTCCCGGTTTGATTGGCCTTTCACCCCCAGCCACAGGTCATCCGCTAATTTTTCAACATTAGTCGGTTCGGTCCTCCAGTTAGTGTTACCCAACCTTCAACCTGCCCATGGCTAGATCACCGGGTTTCGGGTCTATACCCTGCAACTTAACGCCCAGTTAAGACTCGGTTTCCCTTCGGCTCCCCTATACGGTTAACCTTGCTACAGAATATAAGTCGCTGACCCATTATACAAAAGGTACGCAGTCACCCCATAAAGAGGCTCCCACTGCTTGTACGTACACGGTTTCAGGTTCTTTTTCACTCCCCTCGCCGGGGTTCTTTTCGCCTTTCCCTCACGGTACTGGTTCACTATCGGTCAGTCAGGAGTATTTAGCCTTGGAGGATGGTCCCCCCATATTCAGACAGGATACCACGTGTCCCGCCCTACTCTTCGAGTTCACAGCATGTGCATTTTCGTGTACGGGACTATCACCCTGTACCGTCGGACTTTCCAGACCGTTCCACTAACACACAAGCTGATTCAGACTCCGGGCTGCTCCCCGTTCGCTCGCCGCTACTGGGGGAATCTCGGTTGATTTCTTTTCCTCGGGGTACTTAGATGTTTCAGTTCCCCCGGTTCGCCTCGTTAACCTATGTATTCAGTTAACGATAGTGCAACGGATTGCACTGGGTTTCCCCATTCGGACATCGCCGGGTCAAGGGTTCATATCACCTCGCCGGCGCTTTTCGCAGATTAGCACGTCCTTCATCGCCTCTGACTGCCAGGGCATCCACCGTGTACGCTTAGTCGCTTAACCTCACAACCCGAAGATGTTTCTTTCGATTCACCATCGACTTGCGAAAATTTGAGAGACTCGAACACACATGAGCTGTGTGTCGTTTCAATTTTCAGCTTGATCCAGATTTTTAAAGAGCAAAACTTCGCAGTGCACCTTTTCAGGTTCACTCTGAAGTTTTCTTGTGTTCGCAGTAAAAGATGGTGGAGCTATGCGGGATCGAACCGCAGACCTCCTGCGTGCAAGGCAGGCGCTCTCCCAGCTGAGCTATAGCCCCATCGTAGTTACCTCTGTACCGGTAATTTTTGTTGAGGCAAGGCGTGGTGACACGAAGCATACTTATGTATGTGAGTGTCGCCGCAACGCAGCATCAGCAAAAATTTGGTAGGCCTGAGTGGACTTGAACCACCGACCTCACCCTTATCAGGGGTGCGCTCTAACCACCTGAGCTACAAGCCTGTAGAGGTTTTTTACTGCTGTTTTTCATCAGACAATCTGTGTGAGCACTGCAAAGGCAGGTTCTTTAAGGTAAGGAGGTGATCCAACCGCAGGTTCCCCTACGGTTACCTTGTTACGACTTCACCCCAGTCATGAATCACAAAGTGGTAAGCGCCCTCCCGAAGGTTAAGCTACCTACTTCTTTTGCAACCCACTCCCATGGTGTGACGGGCGGTGTGTACAAGGCCCGGGAACGTATTCACCGTGGCATTCTGATCCACGATTACTAGCGATTCCGACTTCATGGAGTCGAGTTGCAGACTCCAATCCGGACTACGACGCACTTTATGAGGTCCGCTTGCTCTCGCGAGGTCGCTTCTCTTTGTATGCGCCATTGTAGCACGTGTGTAGCCCTACTCGTAAGGGCCATGATGACTTGACGTCATCCCCACCTTCCTCCAGTTTATCACTGGCAGTCTCCTTTGAGTTCCCGGCCTAACCGCTGGCAACAAAGGATAAGGGTTGCGCTCGTTGCGGGACTTAACCCAACATTTCACAACACGAGCTGACGACAGCCATGCAGCACCTGTCTCAGAGTTCCCGAAGGCACCAATCCATCTCTGGAAAGTTCTCTGGATGTCAAGAGTAGGTAAGGTTCTTCGCGTTGCATCGAATTAAACCACATGCTCCACCGCTTGTGCGGGCCCCCGTCAATTCATTTGAGTTTTAACCTTGCGGCCGTACTCCCCAGGCGGTCGACTTAACGCGTTAGCTCCGGAAGCCACGCCTCAAGGGCACAACCTCCAAGTCGACATCGTTTACGGCGTGGACTACCAGGGTATCTAATCCTGTTTGCTCCCCACGCTTTCGCACCTGAGCGTCAGTCTTTGTCCAGGGGGCCGCCTTCGCCACCGGTATTCCTCCAGATCTCTACGCATTTCACCGCTACACCTGGAATTCTACCCCCCTCTACAAGACTCTAGCCTGCCAGTTTCGAATGCAGTTCCCAGGTTGAGCCCGGGGATTTCACATCCGACTTGACAGACCGCCTGCGTGCGCTTTACGCCCAGTAATTCCGATTAACGCTTGCACCCTCCGTATTACCGCGGCTGCTGGCACGGAGTTAGCCGGTGCTTCTTCTGCGGGTAACGTCAATTGCTGAGGTTATTAACCTCAACACCTTCCTCCCCGCTGAAAGTACTTTACAACCCGAAGGCCTTCTTCATACACGCGGCATGGCTGCATCAGGCTTGCGCCCATTGTGCAATATTCCCCACTGCTGCCTCCCGTAGGAGTCTGGACCGTGTCTCAGTTCCAGTGTGGCTGGTCATCCTCTCAGACCAGCTAGGGATCGTCGCCTAGGTGAGCCGTTACCCCACCTACTAGCTAATCCCATCTGGGCACATCCGATGGCAAGAGGCCCGAAGGTCCCCCTCTTTGGTCTTGCGACGTTATGCGGTATTAGCTACCGTTTCCAGTAGTTATCCCCCTCCATCAGGCAGTTTCCCAGACATTACTCACCCGTCCGCCACTCGTCAGCAAAGCAGCAAGCTGCTTCCTGTTACCGTTCGACTTGCATGTGTTAGGCCTGCCGCCAGCGTTCAATCTGAGCCATGATCAAACTCTTCAATTTAAGTTTGATGCTCAATGAATTAAACTTCGTAATGAATTACGTGTTCACTCGTTGAGACTTGGTATTCATTTAGTGTCCGAAGACATTAAGAATCCATGTCACTTTGAGTGCCCACACAGATTGTCTGATAAATTGTTAAAGAGCAGTTGCAACGCGGCTTTTAGCTCATCGTTGCGAGGTCCCGTATATTACGTTTTCCTCATTCAGAGTCAAGCAATTATTTTCACTTTTCTCTGTTGGCGTTCATCTCTGAACCCCGCTGTCCCGGCGGCTTGTAAGCCGTTGTTCCGTGTCAGTGGAGGCGCATTATAGGGAGTTCTCCGACGTTGACAACCCCTCTTTGAAAAAAAACGTTCAACCGTCTCTTTTTTGCTCAAAACCGTGCTACAGCGCCAGTTTTTCGAGCGTTTCGAAGCCATAACGACGTAAAACGGGCAAAAGTTGTTCGGTTTCTTTTGTTATCGCCATACAGAAAGCGATGTTCGCATCCGCTGATTTCGCATCCGGCGCCTCGTGTTCCAGCAGCCAGGCCGTCCGACGCGCAATTGCAGCACCGGAATCCACCAGCCGGGTCCCTTCAGGGAGAACCTTTAACAGCTCTTCCTGTAATAGCGGGAAATGGGTGCAGCCAAGAACAACCGTATCCGGTGGTTCCTGCATCCGCAGCCATGGACGCAGAATACGACGCAGCTCTTCAAGCGATACCGTCTCGCCGTGCAGTTTCGCTTCCGCCATTTCCACCAGCTCCGCGGAGCCGAGCATGGCGATCTGGCATTCATTGGCAAAGCGCTCTATAAGCTCACGCGTATAAGGACGTTTTACCGTACCGCGCGTAGCCAGCAACCCCACAATGCCGTTCGCCGTCAGACGCGCCGCAGGTTTGATTGCCGGAACAACGCCCACAACCGGGAACGGGAATTTTTCGCGCAGGGCAGGAAGAGAGACCGTGCTTGCCGTATTACAGGCAATGACCGCCAGCGCCAGGGGATAACGCTTTTGTACCGCGGTGACGATTTCAACCACACGCTCAACAATAAAGTCTTCACTCTTTTCCCCATACGGGAACGCGACGTTATCGAAGGCGTAGATGTAATGGAGATCCGGCAGGAGCTGCCGAATCTCATCATAGACCGACAGCCCACCGACGCCGGAATCAAACACCAGCACGGTGGGACGCGGATCAGAAGGTGTAGCTGCCAGACAAGGTGTATTCCCGTCCTGCAGTTTGGTAGCCATAAACTGTCTCGTAATCTTTATCGAACAGGTTGGCTATTTTACCACGAACTGTGAGATGAGAGGTGACAGGATATGAAACCGCGACGTCCCACAGGCTGACGCCGCCCATTTTCACGCGTTCTGTTGCATAGGTATTCGGATCAACGGCAACGTCATAGCGAGTGCCCAGATAACGGTACGCCAGATTCCAGTCGAGATCCCACACCTGCCAGTCAAGCTGATACTTAACCTGTTGCTTTGAGCGACGAGCCAGGACTTCGTTAGTTTTCGCATTACGCGGGTCGACGTAGTCGTAAGAAATCTGATGCCCTACCGGGCCAGTGTCGAACTGGGCCGTCGCCTCGATTCCTTTAATACGGGCTTCATCGACGTTGTAATAACGGTAAGTCCGCGGGTCGCTATTAATGAGGTTATCGATATCATTACGATAGCCCGTCACACGCCAGTTTACCGGCCCCGTCAGACCTTCAAAGCCACCTTCCCACTGCTTACTCTCTTCTGGCTTCAGATCCGGATTACCGTAATCTTTACTGTGGATCTGGCTCATGGTCGGTGCTTTATACGCTGTACCGTAAGAACCGATGATGCGATACCCCTCGATGAACTCCCATGCGGCGCTGGTCTGCCAGGTGGCGTGATTGCCAAAATTAGAGTTATCGTCATTACGCGCCGCCGCTTCCAGCGTCACGCTGTTGAACTGCTGCATCGCCGAAAGGAACACGCCGGTATTACGTTGTTCGTAACCTTTTTCCAGATAGCCCGTACCCGCCTGGGTTTTCTGCTTCTGCCAGTCCAGACCCGCGCCGATATTGCCGTGACCCACTTCAACCGTATTCAGCCACTGGGTGGTGTACTGCTTCACGTCATCCATGGTTGCGGAGTCAGCGTAGCGGCCTTTTTTCGGATCATAGTTCTGATCTTTGCTACGGCCATACCCTGCCACCAGCTGTGACTGGAAAATACCCTGGTTATAGCGCAACCCGGTGTCCCAATTCTGGCTGTAAACCTGACGCGTGTCCGGCCGCCCATCAATGCCGGTCGCACCATAGTGATCGTAACCGTCATACGCGGAGCGGTTATCGTAGCCAAAGCCACGGAAGAACCCACTGACGCTGTCGGTAAACTGCTGCTCCACCGAGCCAAATAGCGATTTACTCATAAAACCATCGCGGTCTGGCTGGCGCGGGGCATCTTTTGCGGCAATATCAAAACCACGGGTATAGGTATAATCACCGGCCATGGTGATTTTGGTTTTATCGAACACCTGCTGGAAGGCACCGTTATAGTTTTGATACCCCTTTGAACCGACACCCGCAGAAATTTCCGCACCCGGCTTGTCGCGCCCGGTAATGATGTTAATCACACCGCCAATCGCGTCGGAGCCATACAGCGCCGAACGTGGGCCGCGAATGTACTCAATACGCTGAATCAGCGACGTCGGAATTTGGCTTAAATCGGGAACATTGCTGATCCCGGCATTATTCAGGGGGATACCATCAATCAGTACCAGAACATGGCGGGATTCCGTACCGCGAATAAACGTTGAAGAGGTTGACCCCATCCCGCCGCTTTGTGCGATGTCCACACCCGGCAGGCGTGACATGATTTCCACAACACTCGTTGCCTGCCAGCGTTCAATATCCTCACGGGTCACGACGGAGGTCGGAGCCAGAACGGTTTTTGCTGGTTGTTCGAAACGGTTTGCTGTCACCACCAACGAGTCGGCGCTTTCCTGCGCCCAGCCCGAAAATGCCGTGACGGAAAACGCCGTCAACAGCGATACTTTTTTAATCATTGTTAAAGCATCCACAATATAAGAAGGATGCCGCAGGCCTCATCGATAGCACGCGATGATGAAACCAAATGCGACGTGATCCCGGCAGGTCTTCGGGCTGGGTGGCGTTATACGGATGAAGACTTCCCATTTTCACAGTGTCTACAACTCTCATCCCGCCAGTCTTTACCGCTGCGCGTCAGCTCCAGATTTGCACTGGATTCCCTTTTCACTCTCAGGAGACCGGAAACAGAATGCTACAATTAGACACGTATAGATGTCCAGATAGCTATTAGCCATTAAATCTGGACATCCACTGCACAATCCCTACAATCCCCGCGTAATTCTTTATCACTCAGGACGCATCATGACCCCCGAACACCTCCCGACAGAACAGTACGACGCACAGCTGGCAGAAAAAGTTGTCCGCCTGCAAAGTATGATGACGCCTTTCAACGCGCCGGTTCCCGAGGTGTTTCGTTCTCCGGTCAGCCACTACCGTATGCGCGCTGAGTTCCGCATCTGGCACGATGGCGATGACCTGTACCACATCATTTTCGATCAGCAGACGAAATCCCGCATTCGCGTAGACAGTTTTCCGGCGGCGAGTGAGCTCATCAACCAGCTGATGACACTAATGATCGACGGTGTACGCAATAATCCGGTGCTGCGCAACAAGCTGTTCCAGATTGACTACCTGACCACCCAAAGCAATCAGGCCATTGTTTCTCTGCTCTATCACAAAGCGCTGACCGACGAGTGGCGCGAGCAGGCAGAAGCCCTGCGCGATGCGCTGCGCGCGCAGAACATCAACGTGCACCTGATTGGCCGCGCGACCAAAACCAAAATCATGCTGGACCAGGATTACATCGACGAGCGTCTGCCGGTAGCAGGTAAAGAGATGGTTTACCGTCAGGTAGAGAACAGCTTCACCCAGCCGAACGCCGCCATGAACGTGCAGATGCTGGAGTGGGCGCTGAAGGCGACAGAAGGGTCTAAGGGCGATCTGCTGGAGCTCTACTGCGGTAACGGCAACTTCTCGCTGGCGCTGGCGCGTAATTTCGAGCGCGTGCTGGCGACGGAAATCGCCAAACCGTCGGTGGCCGCCGCGCAGTACAACATCGCCGCTAACCATATTGATAACGTACAAATTATTCGTATGGCGGCAGAAGAATTTACCCAGGCGATGAACGGCGTACGCGAGTTTAACCGCCTGCAAGGGATTGATTTGAAGAGCTACCAGTGTGAGACAATTTTTGTCGATCCGCCGCGCAGTGGCCTGGACAGCGAAACCGAGAAGATGGTGCAGGCGTACCCGCGTATTTTGTACATCTCCTGTAACCCGGAGACGCTGTGCAAGAATCTGGAAACATTAAGCCAGACGCACAAGGTTGAACGTCTGGCGCTGTTCGATCAGTTCCCGTATACGCACCATATGGAGTGCGGCGTTTTACTTACCGCACGGTGATCTGTAGGCCGGATAAGCGTAGCGCCATCCGGCATTTTTTGGCAGATGGCGCTTCGCTTACCTGCCCTACAAATAATTCATTACTCCGGTAACTGGCTCTTGCGGCTACGCATGCGCGAGCCAATCCAGAACACCAGCGCCACAGACAGTACCGCAGGCAGGAAGTTAGAGCCAATATCCGGATACTCTGCGCGCACCACGGTGCTGTACAACAGTACACCCAGAATAAAACAGGCTGCGGCCAGTCCCGGTAACCCAACCGGCATGGTGCGGTTCAGATAACGTTGATGCAGGCAGTACACCGTCAGCACCAGCGCGATAATCGGGAAAATCGAGAACGGTACAATTGAGCTAAAAACCGCCGCAAACGTACCATTGATGGATAAGCCAGCGATCAATGCCAGCAACAGCGTTCCTTTATCCTGACCTGACTGTTTCATTACTCACCTTCACTCATCGTTTTGATGTGCCAACTTCTCTTGTTCACGGCGATACCAGTAGTACGCACCTTTAGAAATCATCCGCAGCTGCAATACCAGTCGCTCTTCGAGTTGCTTACGTTGTTCAATGCTGACATCCAGCGCTTCGGCACCCGCGCTGAAAACAATCGTCACCATCGCCTCGGCCTGTGCTTCAGTAAACGCACGCGGCATATGGTTTTCGAGTTCAAGATAGTCGGCAAGTTCCGCGATGAAATGCTGAATTTCACGCGCGACGGCGGCACGAAACGCGGCTGAAGTTCCGGAACGCTCACGCAACAGCAGGCGAAACGCGTTAGGGTTATTGCCGATAAATTCCATAAATGTCGACACGGAGGTGCGGATCACGCTGCCGCCTTTGGCGATACGCTGACGCGCCTGACGCATAAGCTGGCGCAGCATCAAACCGCTCTCGTCGACCATGGTCAGGCCCAGTTCATCCACATCACGGAAATGACGATAGAAGGACGTTGGCGCAATCCCGGCCTCGCGCGCCACTTCACGCAGGCTCAAACTGGCAAAACTCCGCTCAGCACTCAGTTGACTGAATGCGGCTTCCACCAGCGAACGCCGGGTTTTCTCTTTTTGTTGTGCTCTTACGCCCATCACGATAGTTGAATCCTTCCAAAGGCCCGTTGGCACTATACCAGAGAATAAAATTAATCTGTTTACCTGGCTTTGTGAATGATTGTTTACGGGCGGTTTGTGCTCCACTGCCCGAAAAAAGCACAACGATAATTGGGTTACCCTGGCAATGATGTTATGATTCTGTTGCTTTTATGTATAAGAACAGGTAAGCCTTGCCATGCCACATTCCTACGATTACGACGCAATAGTTATTGGTTCCGGCCCCGGCGGCGAAGGTGCTGCTATGGGTCTGGTAAAACAGGGAGCCAGAGTAGCGGTTATTGAGCGCTACCATAACGTCGGCGGCGGTTGCACCCACTGGGGCACCATCCCTTCGAAAGCCCTCCGCCACGCCGTTAGCCGCATTATCGAATTTAACCAGAACCCTCTTTACAGCGACCACTCCCGACTTCTTCGCTCCTCCTTTGCCGATATCCTGAATCACGCAGACACGGTCATTAACCAGCAGACGCGCATGCGTCAGGGTTTCTATGAGCGCAACCACTGTGAAATTCTGCAAGGGAACGCGCATTTTGTGGATGAACACACCCTGGCGCTGGAGTGCCACGACGGTTCGGTTGAGACGCTCACCGCTGAAAAATTTGTGATCGCCTGCGGCTCCCGTCCTTACCATCCGGCAGACGTGGATTTCTCGCACCCGCGCATTTACGACAGCGACTCCATCCTCAGCCTGCACCACGAGCCACGCCATGTGATCATCTACGGCGCGGGCGTGATTGGCTGCGAATATGCGTCGATTTTCCGGGGAATGGAGGTCAAAGTTGATCTGATCAACACCCGCGACCGGCTGCTGGCGTTCCTCGATCAGGAGATGTCAGATTCCCTCTCCTACCACTTCTGGAACAGCGGCGTGGTGATTCGCCACAACGAAGAGTACGAGAAAATCGAAGGCTGCGACGACGGTGTGATCATGCACCTGAAATCCGGTAAGAAGCTGAAGGCGGACTGCCTGCTGTACGCCAACGGCCGTACCGGCAACACGGATTCATTGCAGCTGGAGAATATCGGGCTTGAAACCGACAGCCGCGGTCAGCTCAAGGTCAACAGCATGTACCAGACTGCGCTGCCGCACGTTTACGCGGTGGGCGACGTGATTGGTTACCCAAGCCTGGCCTCCGCCGCGTACGATCAGGGCCGCATCGCCGCACAGGCGCTGGTGAAAGGTGAAGCGACGGCGCATCTGATTGAAGATATCCCGACGGGCATCTACACCATTCCGGAAATCAGCTCTGTCGGCAAAACCGAGCAGCAGCTGACGGCCATGAAGGTGCCTTACGAGGTGGGTCGTGCCCAGTTTAAACATCTGGCGCGGGCGCAAATCGTGGGAATGAGCGTAGGTACGCTTAAGATCCTGTTCCATCGCGAGACGAAAGAGATCCTCGGTATTCACTGCTTCGGTGAACGCGCGGCGGAAATCATTCATATCGGCCAGGCGATCATGGAGCAAAAAGGTGGTGGCAACACCATTGAGTACTTCGTTAACACCACCTTTAACTACCCGACCATGGCGGAAGCTTATCGGGTAGCTGCGCTGAACGGCTTAAACCGCCTGTTTTAACGCGCTGTCGAAATGGCCATCCATCGCACCCCGGATGGCCTCTGCCAGCTGCTCATAGCGGCTGCGCAGCGGTGACCCCGGACGATAAACCAGACCAATGGTGCGACGCGGCTCCGGCTTAATACAGGGCAGATAGACCACGCCATCACGTTTACGCTCGTGCGGCACCGCCAGCGCCGGCAGCAGCGTAATACCGCTTCCCGCCGCCACCATATTACGCAGCGTTTCCAGGCTGGTTGCGCGGAAATGGGTATCTTCATCGGCACCCGCTTCGAAGCAGAAGCCCATCGCCTGATCGCGCAGACAGTGGCCATCTTCCAGCATCAGCAGTTTTTCACCGGCCAGATCGGCCATCGGCACGCGATCGCGGTTCGCCCACGGGTGATCTTCATAGATCGCCAGCATCATCGGCTCATCGAACAGCGGTACTTCAATAAACGCTTCACTCTCTTTGACCAGCGCCAGGATCGCGCAGTCGAGCTTGCCGCTGTCCAGCTGCGCCAGCAGCTGATGGGTTTGCGCTTCATGCAGGTACATTTCGAGTTTCGGGAACGTCTGGTGCAGCATCGGAATGATTTGCGGCAACAGGTACGGGCCAACGGTTGGGATCAGGCCAATATGCAGCGGGCCGGACATCGCTTCCCCCTGCTGGCTTGCCATTTCCTTGAGCACTTTGACCTCGCGCAGTACGGTGCGCGCCTGATCCACCAGCAGAAGACCTGCCTGCGTGAACAGTACCTTACGACTGGTGCGCTCCAGCAGCATCACGCCCAGCTCATCTTCCAGCTTGCGGATCTGACCGCTCAGCGTTGGCTGGCTGACGTGGCAGGAGTCTGCCGCGCGGCGAAAATGGCGATGCTCAGCTAACGCTACCAGGTATTCAAGATCACGAATATTCATTATTCATCCTCCGTCGCCACGATAGTTCATGGCGATAGATAGCATAGCAACGAACGATTATCCCTATCAAGCATTCTGTTGAATAATACATCACATAGACGAGGCGGCACGTGTTTGACCCTTGACGTCCCCGCACCGTCAGCGAGTTTCTCTCAAAACTCGAAAAACTAAAGCCAACGTGAACTTTTGCGGACCCCGTGGTCCGCTTTTTTTGCGTAAAAAAAAGCCCAGCACTAAGCCAGGCTCCGTTTTTCTCCCTCTCCCTGTGGGAGAGGGCCGAGGTGAGGGCACCAGCCCGCACTATTCAAACCAATTCAAACCAACCGGTTTTTCGCATCCGCAATCGCCTGCGCTACCTGCTTCGGCGACACGCCACCTTTCGCTGCACGCTTATCCAGGCAGGATTGCAGGGCCAGAATCGGGTAGACATCATCCCCGATAACCGCGCTGAATTTTTGCAGGTCGGCAAGCGCCAGCTCTTCAAGGGCTTTACCCTGACGAATCGCTTCCACCACCGCTTCACCCACAATATGGTGCGCCTCGCGGAACGGTACGCCTTTCGCCACCAGGTAGTCCGCCAGCTCGGTAGAGTTAGCATACCCCTGCTGCGCCGCTTCCTGGCAGCGCGGACGTTTCACCTGAATGCCGTCCAGCACCAGCGCGCCCATATGCAGACAGTCCAGCCAGGTGTCGAGCGCGTCGAACAGCCCCTCCTTGTCTTCCTGCATGTCTTTGTTGTATGCCAGCGGCAGCCCTTTCAGGGTCATCATCATACCGGTCAGCGCGCCCTGCACACGGCCACACTTACCGCGGATCAGCTCCAGCGCATCCGGGTTTTTCTTCTGCGGCATCAGGGAGGAGCCGGACGTCACGCGGTCGGACAGCTCTACAAACCCGGCTTCGCCAGAGTTAAAGAAGATCAGGTCTTCGGCAAAGCGCGACAGGTGCACCATCCCGATAGAGGCATTCGAGAGCAGCTCCAGCACGTGGTCACGGTCAGAGACGCTGTCCAGGCTGTTGCGGGTGGCGGAGGCAAAGCCCAGCCAGCCTGCCAGCTGCTCACGGTCGATTTCATACGCCGTACCGGCCAGCGCGCCGCTGCCCAGCGGGCTGACGTCCAGACGCTTTAAGGTATCCTGTAAACGGCTCTCATCACGCGCTAGCATCTCAACGTAGGCCAGACACCAGTGCGCGAACGTCACCGGCTGCGCGCGTTGCAGGTGGGTATAACCCGGCATCACCGCATCCTGATTGCTCTGCGCGGTGTCCACCAGCGCGCTCTGCAACTGACGATTCGCCGCCAGCAGTTCGCCGACGGTCTCTTTGCACCACAGCTTCAGGTCGGTCGCCACCTGGTCATTACGGCTACGCCCGGTATGGAGCTTTTTACCCAACTGGCCGACTTTATCGATCAGTTTGCCTTCCACCCAGCTGTGAATATCTTCGGCATCGCTCTGGAGGATTTGCTCCGGATCCAGACGCACCTCTTCCAGCAGGTTGTTCAGCGCCTCTTCCAGCTGCTGCTGTTCGTCTGCGGTCAGCACGCCAACGGTCACCAGCGCTTTGGACCAGGCCACAGAGCCGACAATATCCTGTTCGGCCAGGCGGTAGTCGAAGCGCAAAGAGTCGTTGAACTGTTTGAACCGCTGATCCGCTGCCTGTGTAAAACGCCCACCCCAAAGTGCCATAACGAATTTCCTTAATGATGATATTTTTGCCCGGTGGCGCTGCGCTTACCGGGCCTACAAAATTCACGTAGGCCGGATAAGCGAAGCGCCATCCGGCACAGAATCTTAAGCCAGAATACGCGTGCCAATCGGCGTGCCGTTAAACAGCGCCGGAAGCTGCTCTGCGTGACGCCAGGAGGCGATATCCACCGGGCGGCCCAGCGTGCGGGCCGCATCCAGCGCGGCGTTCACTTTAACGATCATGCCGTCGGTAATAATGCCCTGATCGATCAGCTGCTCGGCTTTTGCGGCGGTCATTTCCGCAATGCGCTGGCCTTTGCCGTCCAGAATGCCGCTCACGTCGGAGAGCAGGATCAGGTCTGCGCCCAGCGTTGCCGCCAGCGCCGTCGCCGCCTGGTCCGCATTGACGTTCATCAGTTCGCCCTCTTCGGTCACGCCGATTGAGCTCACCACCGGCAGGAAACCGCCTTCCAGCAGGGTGTTAATCAGCTCAGGCGAACCTGGCTGCGCCAGTCCAACATGGCCAAGCTCTTCGTCGAGCTGGGTCACTTTTACGCTATCGCCATCGCCCAGAAAGAGGCCAACGGAGGCGATATGGTGTTTCTTCGCCCACGCCAGCAGCGTTTTGTTCGCCGTTCCCGCCAGCGCGCCGGTAATGATGTCAATCTGATCCGCTGGCGTCACGCGCAGGCCATTTTTCTTTTTCACCGGCAGGTTGAGCCCTTTCATCAGCTCATCCACCACGCAACCGCCGCCGTGCACAATCACCAGCGGACGTTGGTGTGATTCGCGATAGTTCACCAGTGCGGTAAACAGGCGCTCCAGCGCTTCTTCGCTGTCCAGCAGTACACCACCGAGTTTGATAATTAATGGATTCATCATCACACCTTAAATAAGAGCCTGCGTTTCAGGGAAGCCGAAACGAATATTTGCACACTGCATTGCCTGTGCGGCAGCGCCTTTGAGTAAGTTATCTTCTGCGGCGACCACAATCAGATGCTCGCCCTGCACGGCAAAGCCGATGTCGCAGAACGGCAGGCCAACCACGTTTTTCAACGCCGGCACGCCTTTGTCATACAGGCGCACCAGCGGTTTATCCGCATACGCCTGCGTGAAGACCTCGCTCACCTGTTCTTTGGTCACACCCGGCTTCAGGCGGCAGGTAATGGTTTCGAGGATCCCACGCGGGAAGCTGCCGAGGTGCGGGGTGAAAATCACGTCCGCGCCCAGATGGGTGGTGATTTCAGGGTGATGACGGTGATTAAACACGCCATACGGCTGAAGGCTCACTTCGCAGAAGCTGTTGGAGATCGCCGCTTTGCGCCCGGCGCCGCTCACGCCACTGGTGGCGTTGATCACCGGCCACTGATGCAGATCCAGCAGACCGGCGTCGATCAGCGGCTTCAGGGAAAGCTGCGCCGCCGTCGGGTAGCAGCCCGGCACGGCAATCAGATCCGCTTCTTTCAGTTTGTCAGCGCTCCACTCCGCCAGGCCGTACACCGCTTTTTCGAGCAGATCCGGGTGCTGATGGGTGAAACCATAATATTTTTCGTAGAACGCGCTGTCGTTAACGCGAAACGCGCCGGAGAGATCAAAGACCACGCAGCCGGCCGCTAAAAATTGCGGTGCCAGGTCGTGGCTAACTTCATGCGCCGTGGCTAAAAACACAACGTCAACGCCGTCGGTGAACTCGCTGATGTCAGACATGGGCTCCAAAGGCAAATCAACCACGCCCTTAAGCTGTGGATGCAAATCGGAAATTAACTTTCCGGCATCATTGCTTTGCGCTGACACGGTCAAAGCGGTTATGGTCATATGAGGGTGGCGATTTACGTAGCTTACAAGCTCTGCGCCCGCATAACCGCTAGCGCCTACAATCAGCGTATTCAACATCGGGTTCCTTTATGCTCAACGATAATGTATTTTTATTCACATTTATTGCATGAATATTGATACTATCACGACCTAAGGTGTGTCAACAATGAAAATGAACTTACCGCCATTTATCGAGATTTACCGCGCCCTGATTGCCACACCCTCCATCAGCGCGACGGAAGAAGCCCTGGATCAGAGCAATGAGTCTTTAATCAATCTGCTGGCGGGTTGGTTTAGCGATCTTGGGTTTAACGTTGAGGTTCAGCCCGTCCCCGGAACACGCCACAAATTTAACCTGCTCGCCAGTACCGGACATGGCGCGGGCGGCCTGCTGCTGGCTGGCCACACTGACACCGTGCCGTTTGATGATGGCCGCTGGACGCGCGATCCGTTCACGCTGACCGAACATGACAACAAACTCTACGGTTTGGGCACCGCCGACATGAAAGGCTTTTTCGCCTTTATCCTCGACGCGCTGCGTGACGTGGACGTGACAACCCTGAAAAAGCCGCTCTACATTCTGGCGACCGCCGATGAAGAGACCAGCATGGCGGGCGCACGTTATTTCTCTGAAAACACATCGATTCGTCCTGACTGCGCGATCATCGGCGAACCGACCTCTCTGCAACCGATTCGGGCGCACAAAGGCCATATTTCTACCGCGGTGCGCGTGCTCGGACAGTCCGGCCACTCCAGCGATCCGGCGCGCGGCGTGAACGCCATCGAGCTGATGCATGACGCGATTGGCCGCATCATGACCCTGCGCGACGATCTGAAAGAGCGCTATCACTACGAGGCGTTCACCGTGCCGTATCCGACGCTAAACCTCGGCAGCCTGCACGGCGGTGATGCGTCCAACCGTATCTGCGCCTGCTGCGAACTGCATATGGATATCCGTCCTCTGCCGGGCATGACGCTGAGCGATCTGGATGGCTTACTGAACGAAGCGCTGGCACCGGTCAGCGAGCGCTGGCCGGGCCGTCTGACGGTCTCCGAACTGCATCCGCCGATTCCAGGCTACGAATGTCCGCCTGACCATCAGCTGGTTCAGGTGGTAGAAAAACTGCTCGGCGAGAAAACCGACGTGGTGAACTATTGCACCGAAGCGCCGTTTATTCAGACGCTGTGCCCGACGCTGGTTCTGGGCCCTGGCTCCATCAACCAGGCCCACCAGCCGGACGAATATCTCGAAACCCGCTTCATCAAGCCCACTCGCGAACTCATTACCCAGGTTGTGCATCACTTCTGCTGGCATTAAAAACGCACCGAACAGTCCCCTCTCCCTGTGGGAGAGGGTTAGGGTGAGGGCAACAAATCGCATGATCTTCGTCACATTCCCATAAGCATCTCTTATCTGACGCAATACGAATTAAATTTCGTAAATTACCCACATTTATTCGTTTGCTGAACCGTTTTCGCAGCAATTGACGACGGGGGTTTTACGTGGCTTTATAAAGGGAGATGACAAAATAATGTCCAGAAGATTTTCGCATGGGCATAAACAAAAATGATGGGGTGACTGGGTTTTTATGAACGAACAATATTCCGCGTTGCGTAGTAATGTCAGTATGCTCGGCAAAGTGCTTGGAGATACCATCAAAGACGCACTGGGGGAGAACATCCTCGACCGCGTTGAAACCATCCGCAAGCTGTCCAAATCTTCCCGCGCCGGTAACGAGGCCAATCGTCAGGAGCTGCTCACCACCTTGCAGAACCTCTCCAACGATGAGCTGCTGCCCGTTGCCCGCGCCTTCAGCCAGTTCCTGAACCTGGCAAACACCGCTGAGCAATACCACAGCATTTCGCCAAAAGGCGAAGCGGCCAGCAACCCGGAAGTCATTGCCCGCACCCTTCGTAAACTCAAAGACCAGCCCGACCTCAACGAAGCGACCATCAAAAAAGCGGTAGAATCCCTTTCGCTGGAGCTGGTACTGACCGCACACCCAACCGAAATCACCCGTCGTACGCTGATCCACAAAATGGTGGAAGTGAACAACTGTCTGAAGCAACTGGATAACAAAGACATTGCCGACTACGAACGTAACCAGCTTATGCGCCGTCTGCGCCAGCTGATTGCCCAGTCCTGGCACACGGATGAAATTCGTAAGCATCGCCCAAGCCCGGTCGACGAAGCCAAATGGGGCTTTGCGGTGGTGGAAAACAGCCTGTGGGAAGGGGTCCCCAACTACCTGCGCGAGCTGAACGAACAGCTGGAAGAGAACCTGGGCTACCGCCTGCCGGTTGATTTTGTTCCGGTGCGCTTCACCTCCTGGATGGGCGGCGACCGCGACGGCAACCCGAACGTGACGGCGGAAATCACCCGCCACGTCCTGCTGCTGAGCCGCTGGAAAGCGACCGACCTGTTCCTGAAAGATATTCAGGTGCTGATCTCCGAGCTGTCGATGGTGGAAGCCACGCCGGAACTGCGCGCGCTGGCCGGTGAAGAAGGCGCCAGCGAACCGTACCGTTTCCTGATGAAAAAACTGCGCGGTCAGCTGATGGCCACTCAGGTCTGGCTGGAAGCGCGCCTGAAAGGCCAGCGCCTGTCGAAGCCGGAAGGTCTGCTGAGCCAGAACGAACAGCTTTGGGAGCCGCTGTACGCCTGCTATAAATCGCTCCAGGCCTGTGGGATGGGCATCATTGCCAACGGCGAACTGCTCGACACCCTGCGCCGCGTGAAGTGTTTCGGCGTGCCGCTGGTGCGTATCGACGTTCGTCAGGAAAGTACCCGTCATACCGAAGCACTGGGCGAGCTGACCCGCTACCTCGGCATCGGCGACTATGAAAGCTGGTCAGAAGCCGACAAACAGGCGTTCCTGATCCGCGAGCTGAACTCCAAGCGCCCGCTGCTGCCGCGCAACTGGGAGCCAAGCAACGACACCCGCGAAGTGCTCAACACCTGTAAAGCGATCGTGGATGCGCCGAAAGGATCGGTGGCCGCCTATGTGATCTCCATGGCGAAGACCCCGTCCGACGTGCTGGGCGTTCACCTTCTGCTGAAAGAAGCGGGCATTGACTATGCCCTGCCAGTGGCCCCGCTATTTGAGACCCTCGACGACCTGAACAACGCTAACGACGTGATGACCCAGTTGCTGAACATCGACTGGTATCGCGGCTTTATTCAGGGCAAACAGATGGTGATGATTGGCTATTCCGACTCCGCGAAAGATGCGGGCGTGATGGCAGCCTCCTGGGCGCAGTATCAGGCGCAGGATGCGCTAATCAAAACCTGCGAAAAAGCCGGTATTGAACTGACCCTGTTCCACGGACGCGGCGGCTCCATTGGTCGTGGCGGTGCGCCTGCACACGCAGCGTTGCTCTCTCAACCACCAGGAAGCCTGAAAGGCGGCCTGCGCGTGACCGAGCAGGGTGAGATGATCCGCTTCAAGTACGGCCTGCCGGAAGTGACCATCAGCAGCCTGTCGCTCTATACCAGTGCGATCCTGGAAGCCAACCTGCTGCCGCCGCCGGAGCCAAAAGAGTCCTGGTGCCGGATCATGGACGAGCTGTCTGACATCTCCTGCGACCTCTATCGCGGCTACGTGCGTGAAAACAAAGACTTTGTGCCTTACTTCCGCTCAGCCACGCCTGAGCAGGAGCTGGGTAAACTGCCGCTGGGTTCGCGCCCGGCCAAGCGTCGCCCGACCGGCGGCGTTGAATCCCTGCGCGCCATTCCGTGGATCTTCGCCTGGACGCAAAACCGTCTGATGCTGCCGGCCTGGCTGGGTGCCGGTGCGGCGCTGCAAAAAGTGGTGGAAGACGGAAAGCAGAGCGAACTGGAAACCATGTGCCGCGACTGGCCGTTCTTCTCTACCCGTCTGGGCATGCTGGAGATGGTCTTCTCGAAAGCCGACCTGTGGCTGGCGGAATACTACGATCAGCGTCTGGTGAAACCAGAGCTGTGGGCGCTGGGTAAAGAGCTGCGCGAGCTGCTTGAAGGCGATATTAAAGTGGTGCTGGATATCGCTAATGACTCCCACCTGATGGAAGACCTGCCGTGGATCGCCGAGTCTATCCAGCTGCGTAACATCTACACCGACCCGCTGAACGTTTTACAGGCTGAACTGCTGCACCGTTCGCGTCTGGCGGAGGAGGAAGGTAAAGAGCCGGATCCGCGCGTTGAACAGGCGCTGATGGTAACGATAGCAGGCGTTGCGGCAGGTATGCGCAACACCGGTTAATGCTCAGTGCCCGGCAGCGCTACACTTGCCGGGCACTTCTCGATCTTCCCCCTTCCCTGATCTCCCCCTCAATCTTTGCCACCGGTAAGGCAATCACGTTTCACTTAGACGTAGCGCAACAAATGACCGGCACGCCGGGAGTAGAGTCACTCTTAGTGCAGTTCGAACAGGACAGAATTTACCTCATACACTAAGGGAGTAATGTTATGGACCGTGTCATTCAATCCCCGGGAAAATACATCCAGGGCGCAGATGTTCTCACTCGCCTCGGCGACTACCTGAAGCCGCTGGCAAATCGCTGGCTGGTGGTGGGCGATAAATTTGTGCTGGGTTTTGCTGAAGAAACCCTGCGCCAGAGTTTTAAAAAAGCCGGACTCCATGCCGAAATTGCACCATTTGGTGGCGAATGTTCGCAAAATGAAATCGATCGCCTGAAAAAGCTGGCCGACAGCGCTGACTGTCTGGCGGTGCTGGGTATCGGCGGCGGAAAAACGCTGGATACTGCCAAAGCGCTGGCCCACTTTATGGACGTGCCGGTGGCCATTGCCCCGACCATTGCCTCCACCGATGCGCCGTGCAGCGCCCTTTCCGTGATTTATACCGACAGCGGCGAGTTCGATCGCTACCTGATGCTGCCGCACAACCCGAACATGGTGATTGTCGATACCAAAGTGGTGGCGGGCGCACCTGCGCGCCTGCTGGCCGCCGGGATTGGCGATGCCCTGGCAACCTGGTTTGAAGCGCGTGCCTGCTCACGTAGCGGCGCGACGACCATGGCGGGCGGCAAGTGCACGCAGGCAGCGTTAGCGCTGGCAGAGCTGTGCTACAACACGCTGGTTGAAGAGGGCGAGAAAGCGATGCTGGCGGCGGAACAGCACGTGGTCACACCGGCGCTGGAACGCATTATCGAAGCCAACACCTATCTCAGCGGCGTGGGCTTTGAAAGCGGCGGGCTGGCGGCGGCGCATGCCATTCACAACGGCATGACGGCGGTGCCGGATGCGCATCATTTCTACCATGGTGAAAAGGTCGCGTTCGGCACGCTGACGCAACTGGTACTGGAGAACGCGCCGGTTGAAGAAATTGAGACCGTCGCCGCGCTTTGCCACAGTGTTGGGCTGCCGATCACGCTGGCGCAGCTGAATATCAAAGAGGATATTCCGGCCAAAATGCGGCTGATCGCGGAGGCGTCCTGTGCCGAAGGGGAAACCATTCACAACATGCCTGGCGGCGTAACGCCGGATCAGGTCTATGCGGCGCTGCTGGTGGCGGACCAGTACGGACAGCGATTCTTGCAGGAGTGGGAGTAACGAAAAAAGCCGGGTGGCGCTGCGCTTACCCGGCCTACATGGCACTTTAATTTGTAGGCCGGGTAAGGCGTAGCCGCCACCCGGCACAATGGCTACTTCACATCAAACCGGTCCAAATCCATCACTCGCGCCCACGCGGCAACAAAATCACGAACGAACTTCTCGTGTGCATCACTGCTGGCGTAAACTTCGGCCAGCGCACGCAGGACGGCGTTTGAACCGAAGACCAGATCGGCGCGGGTCGCGGTGTATTTCACTTCCCCGCTGGCGCGATCGCTACCGGCAAACAGCTCGTTTGAGTCGTCGGTCGCTTTCCACTGGGTGTTCATATCCAGCAGATTAACGAAGAAGTCGTTGCTCAGCACGCCCTCGCGGTTGGTAAACACGCCATTCTTGCTGCCATCGAAGTTTGCACCCAGTACGCGCAGACCGCCGATCAGCACCGTCAGTTCCGGCGCGGTCAGGGTCAGCTGCTGGGCTTTGTCGATCAGCAGCGACTCCGTGGTGGATACATCCACCTGCGCACGGTAGTTGCGGAAACCGTCAGCAACCGGTTCGAGCAGGTTAAACATCTCGATGTCCGTCTGGTCCTGACGCGCATCCACGCGGCCCGGGGTGAACGGTACGTTGACGTAAACGCCCGCGGCTTTCGCCGCCTGCTCAACGCCCACAACACCTGCCAGCACGATGATATCGGCCAGTGAGGCTTTATTAGTGGTGCGCTGGATAGCTTCCAGAGCCGGTAACGCCCGCACCGCTGCGGCGTTCACATCCCAGTCGCGCTGAGGCGCCAGCGCCAGACGCGCGCCGTTAGCGCCGCCACGCTTGTCGCCGCCGCGGAAGGTCGATGCCGACGCCCAGGCAACCGAAACAAGCTCGCTCACGGAGAGACCAGAGGCCGCGATTTCCGCTTTCAGGCTTTCAATATCTTCCTGCGTCGGATGGAACACCGGCTGAGGCAGCGGATCCTGCCAAATCAGATCTTCTTTCGGTACTTCCGGGCCGATGTACCGCGCTTTTGGCCCCATATCGCGGTGGGTCAGCTTGAACCACGCGCGCGCAAAGGCTTCGTTGAAGGCCTGCGGATCGTTCAGGAAGCGGCGGGAAATTTTCTCGAATTCCGGATCAAAACGCAGCGTCAGATCGGTGACCAGCATGGTTGGCTTGCGTTTTTTCGACGGGTCGAACGGGTCAGGCATAATTTCCGGCGCATCCACGGCTTCGAACTGAATGGCGCCCGCCGGGCTACGCGTCTGCACCCATTCGTATTTGAACAGGTTCTCGAAGAAGTAATTGCTCCACTGGGTCGGGGTTTGAGACCAGATAACTTCCAGCCCGGAGGTGATGGCGTCAGCGCCAATACCGGTGCCGTGCGTGCTGGCCCAGCCCAGGCCCTGCGCTTCAATCGGCGACGCTTCCGGGTCAGTGCCCACGTGCGTGGCTTCACCTGCGCCGTGCGTTTTACCGAGCGTATGGCCGCCCGCAATCAGCGCGACGGTCTCTTCGTCATTCATGCCCATGTTGCCAAAGGTGGCGCGGATCGCCGCCGCCGCAGACAGCGGTTCACCGCTGGCGTTCGGCCCTTCCGGGTTAACGTAAATCAGGCCCATTTCGGTGGCCGCAAGCGGGCGCTTCGCCAGCGCTTCCGGGTCACGGTGGGTCAGCCAGGCTTTTTCATCGCCCCAGTTCACGTCCAGATCCGGTTCCCAGACGTCTTCACGCCCGGCACCGAAACCAAAGGTGCGGAAGCCGGAGTTCTCCAGCGCCACGTTACCCGCGAGGATAAAGAGGTCAGCCCAGGAGATTTTTTGTCCGTATTTTTGCTTAATTGGCCACAGCAGGCGGCGAGCCTTATCCAGGCTGACGTTATCCGGCCAGGAGTTCAGCGGTGCAAAGCGTTGCTGACCGCGTCCGGCGCCGCCGCGACCGTCAACGGAGCGATAGGTACCCGCACCGTGCCAGGCCATACGGATAAACAGGCCCGCATAGCTGCCCCAGTCGGCAGGCCACCACGGTTGTGAGTCGGTTAACAGTGCTTTGAGATCGCCCTTAAGGGCGGAATAGTCGAGCTTGCTGAATTCTTTGCGGTAGTCGAAGTCTTCACCCAGAGGGTTAGAACGGCTGGAGTGTTGATTAAGTAGATCGATGCGAAGTTGTTTAGGCCACCATTCTTTGCTGCCGGTACCTGCACCCGCGCTATGATCGACGCCGCCCTGGTGGAACGGACATTTGCCGGCGGATGCCGCGTTATTGGTCTCGTCTGACATGCTCATCGCTATGCTCCCTTTACAGTGTTACCGTTACGATATACACCACTAGCGATAAGAGATAGTTGAATTAATCCACAGATTCGATAGCTAATACCTTTTAACTCTCCGTTCGATTAAAAATCCCTCACTTTATGAGGGTTTTTTACTTTACAGCGCCGGGCGAACACCGAGCGTATGGCAAATGGCGTAGCTCATTTCCGCGCGGTTCAGGGTATAGAAATGGAAATCTTTCACCCCTTCGCGACTTAAAATCTTCACCATGTCCATCGCAATATTGGCCCCCACCAGCTTACGGGTTTCCGGATCGTCGTCCAGCCCTTCGTACATTTTGGACATCCACAGCGGAATGCGCACGTTGGTCATATCAGCGAATTTCTTCGCCTGTTTGAAGTTCGAGACCGGCAGAATGCCAGGAATGATTTCGACATCAATACCCGCCGAGACGCAGCGGTCGCGAAAGCGCAGGTAGCTTTCCACGTCAAAGAAGAACTGAGTAATCGCGCGGTTAGCACCGGCCTCCACTTTACGCTTCAGGTTGAGCAGATCCGCCTGGGCGCTTTTGGCTTCCGGGTGAACTTCAGGGTAGGCGGCCACGGAGATATCAAAGTCGGCAACGTCTTTCAGCAGCCCGACCAGATCGGTGGCATACATCTCCGGCTTGCCGCTGCCTGGCGGGAGGTCGCCGCGCAGGGCCACAATGTGGCGAATGCCGTTATTCCAGTAGTCCTGGGCAATGGCGCGTAGTTCATCACGGGTGGCGTCGATACAGGTCAGGTGCGGTGCCGCTTCCAGACCGGTTCGATCTTTAATGCCCTTAATGATGCTGTGCGTGCGGTCACGCTCACCGGAGTTGGCGCCGTAGGTCACAGAGACGAACTTCGGCTTGAGGCTGCTCAGGCGATCGATAGAGCTCCACAGGGTTTGCTCCATTTCACTGGTGCGCGGCGGGAAAAATTCAAAAGAGACGTTAATCTGGCCGTTTACTTCGGCCAGGCTCTGATTCAGGGCTTCCCGCTGGTTGGCGTGAAAAAAGCTCATACCTTACCTCTATCTTTCGCGTGTCGTTGTTTGTTGTGTTGTGAACTTCTATACGTTTAGACGTCCAGATGTAAAAATGACGGAAAAGCGGGATGACGTCAACAGAAATAATCAACATTAACGGTGAGGTTTGTTCAGGGAAGATGAAGGGCGCTCATGATGGGGGTGAGTGCGGTCTGCTGCCCTCACCCTAACCCTCTCCCACGGGGAGAGGGAACAAGCGAAATTACAGCAGCTTAGCCAGACGATTAATATCAGACTGAATGGCTCCTGCGGTGACATCGCGTCCCGCGCCCGGGCCACGGATCACCAGCGGGTTATCGCGATACCAGCGGCTTTCGATGGCGAAGACGTTGTCGCACGGCAGGAGCGCCGCCAGCGGATGTTCAGGACGCACCGCCTCCACGCCCACGCGCGCTTTACCGTTCGCCTCGAAACGCGCCACGTAACGCAGCACCAGGCCCATCTCGTTAGCCGCTTCCAGACGTTGCACCATCTGCTCGTTCAGCTCGTCACCGTTCTCGAAGAAGTGATCGACGGACCCCTCCTCGCAGCCCGCAGGCACCAGAGACTCAACGCGTACCTGACCCGGCTCAATGTCGTAGCCGGCTTCACGCGCCAGGATCACCAGCTTACGCATCACATCTTTACCGGCAAGGTCAACGCGCGGATCCGGCTCGGTTAAGCCCTGCTGCCACGCCTGATCCACCAGGTCGGTGAACGGAACGGTGCCATCAAACTGCAAAAACAGCCAGGAGAGCGTGCCGGAGAAGATCCCGCTCAGCGCCAGAATGCTGTCGCCGCTTTCAATCAGGTCGCGCACGGTATGGTTCACCGGCAGGCCCGCGCCAACGGTGGCGTTATACAGCCAGTGACGGCCCGTTTTTTCGAACGCGTCGTGGATCTGACGGTATTTATCAGTGCTGCTCGCGCCCGCCAGCTTGTTGGCGCTGATGACGTGGAAACCGTGGCTGGCGAAATCCAGATACTGATCGGCCAGCTGTTCGCTGGCAGTCACGTCCAGCACCACCAGATCGTCGTACGGGTGCGCGCGCATCCACAGGAACAGCGACTCTTCATCCTGCTCAACCGCTTCATCGTTAAAGAAGGCCAGCGCCCGGCTGGCGTCCAGCCCTTCGTAGTTCAGCAGGCTGCGGCGGCTGTCCACCACCCCTGCCAGAATAAATTCAAACCCGGTACGCGCCGAAAGCGTTACCTGCTCGCGGGCGAACAGCTCCAGCCAGCGGGAACCGATATTCCCTTTCCCGAACAGTACCAGGCCGATGCGTTTTTCCGCGCGGAACAGGGAGGTGTGCAGACCCTGAATCAGGCTTTCGGTTGGCCCTTTACGCAGCACGGCAACCAGACTGATGCCCTCTTCCGACTGCCAGGTGAACTCCACCGGCTGACCTTTCAGTTGCTGCCAGAAGCGGTGGCAGTGGAGCGGGTTACGGGTGACGCCCGCGCCCACCATCGCCACCAGCGCCAGCCCCTGACGCAGGCGAAGCTCGCCCGGCAGGCCCGCTTCATCCAGAATTTTCAGGGCGCTGTCCACCACTTCAGCGGTATAGCAGAACTGCAACAGCTGACGATCGTTATGTACGCCAACGGCCAGCGGACGCACCTGGGCACGTTTCAGGATGGTGTCGATATCTTTGTGGGCCAGTTTGAAATCCTGGCCCGCAGGCACCTGGAACTCAATCAGGCAGATGTCATCATGGCTGGTGACAATGCGCGCGCCCGTACCGGATGCCAGCACGCGCTCGATGCGGGTGGAACCCTGATCCGGCGTGTAGCTACAGCGTAGTTGCAGGTCGATGTCGCTGCCGGAAACCGGCTGTAGCGTGCGCGCGTGCAGCACCGGGGCCGCCAGACGCGCCAGTTCGCTCGCTTCGTCGAGACGCAGCAGCGGCAGCAGGCAGGCATCTTTTACTTTGCGCGGGTCCGCGCTGTAGACACCGGCCACGTCGCTCCAGATGGTGACGCGGGACACGCCCGCCAGGGCGCCAATCTGCGTTGCCGAGTAGTCAGAGCCGTTACGGCCCAGCAGAACGGTTTCGCCAGCATTGCTGCGGCTGATAAAACCGGTGACGACAATACGTTTACCAGGATGTTGCACCAGCAGCTGTTGCAGCAGCGGGTAAGACAACCCTTCGTCCACCTGCGGCTGTGCGGCACGTTCGGCACGCAGGAAATCACGCGCGTCGAGCCAGGCGGCTTCCACACCAAGATGTTGCAGCACGGCGGCCATCAGGCGCGCAGACCACACTTCACCGTGGCCAACCACTTCCGCATACACTGCATCGGTAATGCCGCTGTCCAGCAGAGCGGCCAGACGCTCAAGGTCGTGCGTAAAAGCGCTAATCAGCCCATCCGCCACGTCCGCAGGCAGCAAACCGGCAATCAGTTCACTCTGGTAACGACGTAAGGACTGTTGCACCTGATGCGCAGAGAGGCGATCGGTCTGGCTCAGTTTCAGCCAGCTAATCAACTGATTGGTGGTGCTGCCCGCCGCAGAGACAACCATCATGTCCCCCGGCTGTGAATACTCGGTCATGATCCCTGCGACACGCAGGTAACATTTCACATCAGCAAGACTACTACCACCAAACTTGTGCAGCTGACGACCCTTCGTCCCTGCCTGCGCTATCACACTCATGATTACCCCTTGGCTGCGACCCGGAAGCCATTTTCCAGATCGGCAATTAAATCTTCAGAATCTTCAATACCGGTCGAGATACGCAGCAGCGTCTCGGAAATCCCGGCGGCGGCACGTGCTTCGGGTGCCATACCTGCGTGCGTCATGGTTGCGGCGTGGGAGATCAAGCTTTCTACTCCCCCTAAGGATTCCGCCAGCGTAAACAATGACAACCCGCTCAGGAAGCGACGCAGCGTTTGCTCGTCACCGTCCAGTTCAAAACTTAACATCGCGCCAAATCCTTTCTGTTGGCGCGCGGCAATCTCGTGCCCCTGATTTTCCGGCAGCGACGGGTGATAAAGCTTCTTCACCAGCGGCTGGGTTTTCAGGAAATCCACGATCGCCTGGGCATTACGCTGCGCCACGTCCATACGCGGCGACAGCGTACGGATGCCGCGCAACAGCAAATAGCTGTCGAACGCGCCCGCGGTGACGCCAATGTTATTGGCCCACCATGCCAGTTCGGTGACTACCTCAGGATCTTTGGCAATCACCACACCTGCTACTACGTCAGAATGGCCGTTCAGATATTTAGTGCATGAATGCAACACCAGATCGGCACCAAGTGCCAGTGGGTTCTGAAGGGCCGGACTGAGGAACGTATTATCCACTACACTTATCGCTCCCGCATCCCTTGCGAGCTGACAAATTTTCGCAATATCGACTACGCGCAACAATGGATTGCTTGGACTTTCCACCAGCACCAGCTTCGGCTGCTCGGCAAGCGCCTGTTTCAGCGCCTGTTCGTCGTTTTGATCGACAAACAGCACACGGTAGCAGCCACGTTTCGCCAGGCTATCAAACAGACGATAGCTACCGCCATAACAGTCGTGCGGCGCCACCAGCAGATCGCCAGGTTTCAGGAACACCGTAGTCACCAGGTGAATGGCAGACATGCCGGTATTGGTTAATACCGCACCCGCGCCGCCTTCCAGTTCCGCCAGCGCGCGCTGGGTGACGTCACGCGTAGGATTGCCGCGACGCGAGTAGTCATGCGCGCGGGGTTCATTAAATCCGGTGAAATTATAGGTGCTGGAGAGATGAATTGGTGGGACAACGCAGCCGTACTGCTCGTCATCATTCAATCCGCTACGCACTGCGATGGTGGCCTGTTTACGCGTCATGGTGAGGCTTCCTGGCGAATGAGGTGAAAAGTCAGGCACCAGAGTAAACATTGAAAGTATGGACGTCAATACATCTGGACATCTAAACTTCTTTGCGTATAGATTGAGCAATGTGCAAATAGCCGTTAAAATTATATGCTTTAGGACACGCTACAGCGGCAATATCCGTGCCTCGGTATCGTCTCTACGGTAAACTACGCAAGATTACGGTTCAAAACTGATGGTTACCGGTTTTGCACCTTTAGATTAATGACTGAGAGGATTAAAGGTATCTCATGGCTGAATGGAGCGGCGAATATATCAGCCCATACGCTGAGCACGGTAAGAAGAGTGAGCAAGTCAAGAAAATCACGGTGTCCATTCCTCTGAAGGTGTTGAAGATCCTCACCGATGAACGTACGCGTCGTCAGGTGAACAACCTGCGTCACGCCACCAACAGCGAACTGCTGTGCGAAGCGTTCCTGCATGCGTTTACCGGCCAACCGTTGCCGAACGATGACGATCTGCGCAAAGAGCGCAGTGACGAAATTCCAGAAGAGGCGAAGGTGATCATGCGTGAACTGGGTATCGACCCGGATACGTGGGAATACTGATAAGCGGATACAAAAAAGGCACCTTGCGGTGCCTTTTTTTCGGGAAACTTATTTAGCGCCCGGGATGCTGAAACGCTTGTTGAAGCGGTCAACACGGCCACCGGTTGCAACATCACGCTGCTTACCAGTGTAGAACGGGTGGCATTTGCCGCACACGTCCAGGTTCAGATCGTGACCCACGGTAGAGCGGATCTGGATAGAGTTACCGCAAGAGCAGTTTGCAGTAATCATTTCGTATTTCGGGTGAATATCTTTTTTCATGGGAGAACCTCAGTTAAGGCCGCGTCGCTCTTCCAGCCCTAACGCCAGACACCACGCGATGTTGAATGTAAGTTCTTTGGCGTAAAATACACCAAAGGCGGCGAATCATACAGAATTTGACCAACGTATGCAAACTGATCCGCACGCCGCTTTCACTAATGTGTATACTAACGCGCCACTTTTCAAGTCAGGAAGATTCGATGCCCGTCGCTCACGTTGCCCTGCCCGTTCCGCTTCCCCGCACCTTTGACTACCTGCTGCCCGACAGCATGAGCGCCAAAGCGGGCTGTCGCGTGACCGTGCCGTTTGGCAAACAGCAGCGTGTGGGGATCGTGGTGTCCGTCAGCGAACACAGCGAACTGCCGCTTAACGAGCTGAAATCGGTTTTTGAGGTGCTGGACAGCGAGCCGGTTTACTCCACCAGCACCTGGCGACTGCTGCTGTGGGCGGCAGATTATTATCATCATCCGATTGGCGACGTGCTGTTCCATGCCCTGCCCATTATGCTGCGCCAGGGCAAGAGCGCCAGCCACGCGCCAATGTGGTACTGGTTTGCCACCGAGCAGGGCCAGGCTGTGGACATTAACAGCCTGAAGCGCTCGCAGAAACAGCAGCAGGCGCTGGCCGCGCTGCGCCAGGGAAAAATCTGGCGCCATCAGGTCGACGAGCTTGAGGTAAGCGAAACCGCGTTGCAGGCATTAAGGAAGAAAGGGTTGAGCGAGCTGGCCAGTGAAGCCCCTGCCCTTCACGACTGGCGCGACGGCTTTTCCGTCTCGGGCGATCGCCTGCGTCTGAATACCGAGCAGGCCACCGCCGTAGGCGCGATTCACAGCGCCGCCGACCATTTTTCCGCCTGGCTGCTGGCGGGCGTCACCGGATCCGGTAAAACCGAAGTGTATCTGAGCGTGCTGGAAAACGTGCTCGCGCAGGGCAAACAGGCGCTGGTGATGGTGCCGGAAATCGGCCTGACGCCGCAAACCATCGCGCGTTTTCGTGAACGCTTTAATGCGCCCGTTGAGGTCCTGCACTCCGGCCTGAACGACAGCGAGCGCCTCAGCGCCTGGCTGAAAGCGAAAAACGGCGAAGCAGCAATTGTGATCGGCACACGTTCATCGCTGTTTACGCCCTTTAAAAATCTCGGCGTTATCGTAATCGATGAAGAGCATGACAGCTCCTATAAACAGCAGGAAGGCTGGCGCTATCACGCCCGCGACTTAGCCGTGTACCGCGCCCACAGCGAGCAAATCCCCATTATTCTCGGGTCCGCCACCCCCGCGCTTGAAACGCTGCACAACGTTCGCCAGCGTAAATACCACATGCTGCGCCTGACGCGCCGTGCGGGGAATGCCCGCCCGGCCATTCAGCATGTGCTGGATTTGAAAGGCCAGCAGGTGCAGGCCGGGTTAGCGCCTGCGCTGATTAGCCGCATGCGCCAGCATTTGCAGGCGGGCAACCAGGTGATCCTGTTCCTGAACCGCCGCGGCTTCGCGCCTGCGCTGCTGTGCCACGACTGCGGCTGGATCGCGGAGTGCCCGCGCTGCGATCACTACTACACCTTCCACCAGGCTCAGCGCCATTTACGCTGCCACCACTGCGACAGCCAGCGTCCGGTCCCCCGTCAATGCCCGTCCTGCGGCTCAACGCACATCGTGCCGGTCGGTCTGGGAACGGAACAGCTTGAACAGGCGCTCGCGCCCTTCTTCCCGGACGTACCCATCTCCCGTATCGACAGGGATACCACCAGCCGTAAAGGGGCGCTGGAACAGCAGCTTGCGGAAGTACATCGCGGCGGCGCGCGCATCCTGATTGGTACTCAGATGCTGGCGAAAGGGCACCACTTCCCGGACGTGACGCTGGTCGCCCTGCTGGACGTCGACGGCGCGCTGTTCTCCGCGGATTTTCGCTCCGCCGAGCGTTTCGCCCAGCTTTATACCCAGGTTGCCGGTCGCGCTGGTCGGGCGGGTAAGCAGGGCGAGGTGGTGCTGCAAACGCACCACCCTGAACATCCGCTGCTGCAAACTCTGCTGCACAAAGGCTATGACGCCTTCGCGGACCAGGCGCTGGCCGAACGCCAGACGATGCAGCTTCCCCCGTGGACCAGCCACGTTATCATCCGTGCGGAAGATCATAATAACCAGCAGGCGCCGCTGTTCCTGCAACAGCTGAGAAACCTCCTGCAAGCCAGCCCGCTGGTGGATAATCAGCTGTGGATTTTAGGCCCGGTACCCGCGCTCGCCCCGAAACGCGGGGGCCGTTTCCGCTGGCAACTCTTACTTCAGCACCCCTCGCGTATCCGTTTACAGCAGATCGTCAGCGGCACGCTGGCGCTGATCAATACCCTACCGGAAGCGCGAAAAGTGAAGTGGGTTCTTGACGTCGATCCGATTGAAGGCTGAAGACGGATCGAAAAATTTAATGCGCCTCACACTTTTTATGAAAATTCTGTAACCGATTCCATTAACTATCTGTAAAAATGGTGCTGTCCGCAGTTCGGTGTTCAGGCGAGGAGAAGACGTTGAAGTCCAGGAAAGAGGTTGCCTCGGCGACCATGAAAGACGTTGCCGAGAAAGCACAAGTCTCAACAGCAACCGTGTCCCGCGCATTGATGAACCCTGACAAAGTCTCCCAGGCGACCCGAAACCGGGTTGAAAAGGCGGCGCTTGAGGTCGGTTATTTCCCGCAAGCCATGGGGCGTAACGTAAAACGCAACGAATCCCGCACCATCCTGGTGATCGTGCCGGACATCTGCGATCCCTTCTTCAGCGAAATCATCCGCGGCATTGAAGTCACGGCCGCCGCCCAGGGCTATCTGGTGCTGATTGGCGATTGTGCTCACCAGAACCAGCAGGAAAAAACGTTCATCGACCTGATCATCACCAAGCAGATTGATGGCATGCTGCTGCTTGGCTCACGCCTGCCGTTTGATGCCAGCATTGAAGAACAGCGCAATTTACCGCCGATGGTCATGGCGAACGAATTCGCGCCGGAGCTGGAGCTGCCAACCGTTCATATCGATAACCTCACCGCCGCATTCAACGCAGTGAACTATCTTCAGGAACTGGGGCATAAGCGTATCGGCTGTATCGCCGGACCAGAAGAGATGCCGCTGTGTCATTACCGCTTGCAGGGCTACGTTCAGGCGCTGCGCCGTACCGGGGCTATCGTCGATCCGCACTACATTGCGCGCGGTGATTTCACCTTTGAAGCGGGCGGGCAGGCGCTGGAAAAATTGCTGGCCTTGCCAGAACCGCCTACTGCGGTCTTCTGCCACAGCGACGTGATGGCGCTGGGGGCGTTATCCTACGCCAAACGTCACGGGCTGCGCGTGCCGCAGGACCTGTCGATTATCGGTTTTGATAATATTTCGCTTTCGGAGTTTTGCGATCCGCCGCTTTCGACCGTTGCCCAGCCACGGTATGACATTGGCCGGGAAGCGATGCTGCTTTTGCTGGATCAGCTGCACGGTCAAACAGTTAGCAGTGGGTCACGGCTACTGGATTGTGAGCTGATTGTGCGCGGCTCTACCCAGGCATTAACTTAAAGTAAATACCTTTCGACACCCTTATCTGGTCAAAGCCCCGTCGCTTAAGTAACATGGCGGGCTGACGAACGAATAAATACAGCGAAACGATAGTGGCACAACGAGATTATGTACGTCGCGGCCAGCCGGCACCTTCGCGACGCAAAAAGAGTAGTTCAAAAAGCAAGCAACGTAGCCTGTCTGCTGTCTCCCCAGCCATGGTCGCCATTGCTGCGGCCGTGCTGGTGGCCTTTATTGGCGGCCTCTACTTCATTACGCATCATAAAAAAGAAGAGTCTGAAGCCCTTCAGGGTAACAAGGTCGTCGGCAACGGCCTGCCGCCGAAGCCTGAAGAGCGCTGGCGCTACATTAAAGAGCTGGAAAGCCGCCAGCCTGGCGTACGTGCGCCTACCGAGCCTTCTGCCGGGGGTGAAGTGAAGAATGCCGATCAGCTGACGGACGAACAGCGTCAATTGCTCGCTCAGATGCAGGCGGACATGCGCCAGCAGCCTACGCAGCTGAACGAAGTACCGTGGAACGAACAAACCCCGGCGCAGCGTCAGCAAACGTTGCAGCGCCAGCGTCAGGCTCAGCAGCAAACGCAACAGCAGCAGTGGACGCAGACGCAGCCGGTACAGCAGCCGCGTACACAACCGCAGCAGCAGACGCGTACCGTACAAACTCAGCCTGTCCAGCAGCAACCGAAGGCGCAGCCGCAGAAGCAAACGGCACAGCCGTATCAGGATCTGTTGCAGACGCCTGCGCATACCACTGCGCAACAGCCAAAAACGCAGCAGGCTGCGCCGGTCACCAAAGAGACCGAGGCACCGAAGCAGACGGCTGAGAAAAAAGATGAACGCCGCTGGATGGTTCAGTGCGGTTCGTTTAAAGGCGCCGAACAGGCCGAAACGGTGCGTGCTCAGCTGGCATTTGAAGGATTTGACTCACGCATTACCACCAATAACGGCTGGAATCGCGTAGTGATTGGACCGGTCAAAGGCAAAGAAAACGCAGACGGCACCATTTCCCGTTTGAAAGTGGCTGGCCACACAAACTGCATTCGACTCGCCTCCGGGGGTTGAAACCCCCAAATTCCCCCCCATCTATCATTTAATTCAGCCCTGAGCACAGGCTCAGGGCTTCTGTTTCCCGAATCTGTAACCAGGGGGTCTGCTCGTGACAACAATAGTAAGTGTACGCCGTAACGGCCAGGTGGTAATTGCCGGTGATGGCCAGGCCACGCTGGGTAATACCGTCATGAAAGGCAACGTGAAGAAAGTACGTCGTCTTTATAACGACAAAGTGATCGCCGGTTTCGCAGGCGGCACGGCTGATGCCTTCACGCTGTTTGAACTGTTTGAACGCAAACTGGAAATGCATCAGGGTCATCTGGTGAAAGCCGCCGTTGAGCTGGCAAAAGACTGGCGTACCGACCGCATGCTACGCAAGCTCGAAGCGCTGCTGGCCGTGGCTGACGAAAACGCCTCGCTGATCATCACCGGTAACGGCGACGTGGTTCAGCCTGAAAACGACCTGATTGCCATCGGCTCTGGCGGCCCGTACGCCCAGGCCGCAGCCCGTGCGCTGTTGGAAAATACCGACATGAACGCGCGCGATATCGCGGTGAAAGCGTTGGATATTGCAGGTGATATCTGCATCTATACCAACCACAATCACACCATCGAAGAATTACCGTCTAAAGCGTAAGGATCGCCCATGTCTGAAATGACCCCACGCGAAATTGTCAGCGAACTGAACAAACACATTATCGGCCAGGACAACGCCAAGCGCTCCGTGGCTATCGCACTGCGTAACCGCTGGCGTCGCATGCAGCTCGACGAAGAGCTTCGCCACGAAGTGACGCCAAAAAATATTCTGATGATCGGCCCGACCGGTGTGGGTAAAACCGAAATCGCCCGTCGTCTGGCCAAACTGGCTAACGCGCCGTTCATCAAAGTTGAAGCCACCAAGTTCACCGAAGTGGGCTATGTGGGTAAAGAAGTGGACTCCATCATCCGCGACCTGACCGACTCGGCGATTAAGATGGTGCGTGTCCAGGCAATTGAGAAAAACCGCTATCGCGCCGAAGAGATGGCCGAAGAGCGTATTCTCGACGTGCTGATCCCACCGGCAAAAAACAACTGGGGACAGGCTGAACAGCAGCCTGAACCTTCTGCTGCGCGTCAGGCATTCCGCAAAAAACTGCGCGAAGGCGAGCTGGACGACAAAGAGATTGAGATCGATCTCGCTGCCGCGCCAATGGGCGTGGAAATTATGGCACCTCCGGGCATGGAAGAGATGACCAGCCAGTTGCAGTCCATGTTCCAGAACCTGGGCGGACAGAAGCAGAAAGCGCGTAAGCTGAAAATCAAAGACGCGATGAAGCTGCTGATTGAAGAAGAAGCCGCGAAGCTGGTTAACCCGGAAGAGCTGAAACAGGATGCTATCGACGCGGTTGAGCAGCACGGTATCGTGTTTATCGACGAAATCGACAAGATCTGTAAGCGCGGCAACGCGTCCGGCCCGGATGTCTCACGCGAAGGCGTTCAGCGCGACCTGCTGCCGCTGGTGGAAGGTTGCACCGTCTCCACCAAGCACGGCATGGTTAAAACTGACCACATTCTGTTTATCGCCTCCGGTGCGTTCCAGATTGCCAGCCCGTCTGACCTGATCCCGGAACTTCAGGGACGTCTGCCAATCCGCGTCGAGTTACAGGCGCTGACCACCGAAGATTTCGAACGTATCCTGACTGAGCCAAACGCTTCTGTGACCGTACAGTACAAAGCGCTGATGGCGACCGAAGGCGTGAACATTGAATTTACCGATGACGGTATCAAGCGCATCGCCCAGGCCGCGTGGCAGGTCAACGAAACCACCGAAAACATCGGTGCGCGTCGTCTGCACACCGTGCTGGAACGCCTGATGGAAGACATCTCTTATGATGCGAGCGACCTTAACGGTCAAAGCATTACCATTGACGCAGACTATGTGGGCAAACACCTGGATGCGTTAGTGGCAGATGAAGATCTGAGCCGTTTTATTCTATAATCGCGTTCAATGCATTTTCATCACTGTTGATGGGGGCTATGGCCCCCATTTTTATTGGCTAAATAACTATGACTGATATCAGCCGTACACAGGCGTGGCTCGAAAGTCTGCGTCCTAAAACGCTTCCTCTGGCTTTTGCCGCCATTATCGTCGGTACCACGCTTGCCTGGTGGCAGGGTCATTTCGATCCGCTGGTAGCAGGTCTGGCGCTTGTCACCGCCGGGCTGCTGCAAATCCTCTCTAATCTCGCCAATGATTACGGCGATGCGGTAAAAGGCAGCGACAAGCCTGACCGCATCGGGCCGCTGCGCGGCATGCAAAAAGGGGTGATTACCCAGGCACAGATGAAGCGGGCGCTGATTATCACCGTGGTGTTGATTTGCCTGTCCGGGCTGGCGCTGGTGACGGTCGCCTCGAAAACCACCAGTGATTTCATTGGCTTCCTGGTGCTGGGCTTGCTCGCCATTATTGCAGCCATTACCTATACCGTCGGGACGCGTCCTTACGGGTATATTGGTCTGGGCGACATCTCCGTGCTGGTGTTCTTCGGCTGGCTGAGCGTGATGGGAAGCTGGTACTTACAGGCGCACACGGTGATCCCTGCCCTGTTCCTGCCGGCGACCGCCTGTGGTCTGCTGGCGACGGCGGTGCTGAATATCAATAATCTGCGCGACATCGATAGCGACCGCGAAAACGGTAAAAACACGCTGGCCGTGCGTCTGGGTCCGGTGAATGCACGCCGCTATCACGCCTGCCTGCTCATCGGCGCGCTGGTCTGCCTGGCGCTGTTCAATCTGATCTCTCTGCACAGCCTGTGGGGCTGGCTGTTTATGCTCGCCGCACCGCTGCTGATTAAGCAGGCCCGCTACGTCATGCGTGAACTCAGCCCGGCCGCCATGCCACCGATGCTGGAACGTACGGTAAAAGGCGCGTTGCTGACTAACCTGCTGTTCGTCATCGGGATTGTCTTAAGCCAGACGCTGAGTTAGCTGACAAATATCAATTAACAATTGATGATTTTGCCAACAACGCATTTCGCACGATATACTGAACACATTCGCAGCAACAGAGCGTTAAACCTATGAAATACGATACCTCCGAGCTTTGTGACATCTACCAGGAAGATGTCAACGTCGTTGAACCCCTGTTCTCCAACTTTGGTGGACGGTCGTCGTTTGGCGGACAAATCATCACGGTGAAATGTTTCGAGGACAACGGGTTGCTGTACGATCTGCTCGAAGAGAACGGCCGTGGCCGCGTTCTGGTGGTCGACGGTGGCGGTTCCGTGCGCCGTGCATTGATTGATGCTGAACTGGCGGGAATTGCCGTCCAGAACGAGTGGGAAGGCATTGTGGTGTACGGTTCCGTGCGTCAGGTGGACGATCTCGAAGACTTGGATATCGGGATTCAGGCCATCGCGGCCATACCGGTAGGCGCAGCGGGCGACGGCATCGGCGAAAGCGACGTGCGCGTCAATTTCGGCGGCGTGACCTTCTTCTCGGGCGACCACCTTTATGCTGACAATACCGGGATTATCCTTTCCGAGGATGCGCTGGATATTGAGTAGTTAATCGGTAAGCGAGATGCATAAAAAAACCGCCAACTGCAATGTGGCGGTTTTTTTGTCCCTCGGGATTCGCGGTCCGTTGGGTGATATTGCAACCTTTAACCAGGATTTTTATCTTACCCTGGTTCATTCCTCAGGTAACCCCTGTCGACCCTTTATAAATTCCTAATTATGTGTGGAAACCTTAACTCCGCAGCTGTTGCTCATTATGATGCTGTGTCCCTTTCCGCCATCTCGCAAATGGGCATCGGTCCAGGGAAAGGTGTATTCACAACCGTAAAGCAACCTTTAACCGGGCTTGTGTCCACCGACTTATCACCGGTGGTGAACGGTGGAGCGGTAAGCAGCAGGGACCGCATAATGAAACGCTATTTATGTATCGCGTTCATTGTCGCCAGCGTACTCGTGGTAAAGAGCGATGAACCTGTTGGGTTTGTTGCTTTTGCTACGACAGCGCAGGACAAGTAGCGTTAAGGCCGCCCAGGGCGGCCTTTTTTATGGTTTGATGTCGGTTAGCGAAAACCATAAAAAAGCCGGGTGGCGGCTTCGCCTTACCCGGCCTGTTCAATTCATTCCCTAAGGAAATCAAACTTCTTCCATACGTCCCAGCAGCGCCTGCAAGCGTTCCTGCCAGCCGTTCTGCTGTTCGCGCAGCTGGTTGTTTTCGCGCTCCAGTTCTTCACGGCTGTGTTGAGCATTCTGAACTTCCTGTGACAGGGAGTTGTTCTTCTCTTTCAGCTCTTCAATTTCCATTTGCAGCAGCGTGATGGTGTCAATCGCCTGCTGTACTTTCGATTCCAGTTTCTCAAACACTTCTAAAGACATGATCCTACCTCTCCTGAATTGCAAGGCGACGCTTTAACGTAAACGCGCACAACATATGTTCCGATTGTATGGAGCGCCGTCGCCCCTGTCCAGCGGCATGCCACGCAGATCGCGGTTTGCAACACTTTTCGGCCTCGTCCTGGTGCGTTCGCCGCATATACCCCTAAGTTGTTAACCCATAAGTTAAAGAAATGATTCAGCCCATAATCATTATCTGATGCAAAAACGCGCTTTATGGCGCGAAAACGCTCATTTTATTGACGCAGACCACACATTTAGATTTCGATATTTCTCGTTTGTGCTCGTTAACGATAAATTAACACTATGTCTACAGGGCATCGTGACTGTCACGGGCGGTCACGCAAACAATAAACATTACTCTTTTGCAGGATTCCGATTATGAGTCAGACATCAACCTTAAAAGGCCAGTGTATTGCCGAGTTCCTGGGTACCGGGTTGTTGATATTCTTCGGAGTAGGCTGTGTCGCAGCACTGAAAGTGGCGGGTGCCAGTTTTGGTCAGTGGGAAATCAGTATTATCTGGGGTCTGGGCGTGGCGATGGCCATCTACCTGACCGCAGGGGTTTCCGGTGCACATCTTAACCCGGCGGTGACCATCGCGTTGTGGCTATTCGCGTGTTTTGACGGACGCAAAGTTGTTCCTTTCATCATTTCGCAATTTGCCGGCGCCTTTTGCGCAGCGGCGTTAGTTTACGGGCTTTATTACAATCTTTTCATCGACTTCGAACAGACGCATCATATGGTGCGTGGCAGTGTCGAAAGTCTGGATCTGGCAGGCATTTTCTCAACGTATCCGAATCCGCATATCAATTTTGTGCAGGCGTTCGCGGTTGAGATGGTGATTACCGCTATTCTGATGGGCGTCATCATGGCGCTGGGCGACGATGGAAACGGCATTCCGCGCGGCCCGCTGGCGCCACTTTTGATTGGCCTTCTGATTGCGGTAATTGGCGCATCCATGGGTCCGCTGACCGGCTTTGCGATGAATCCGGCGCGTGACCTGGGTCCAAAAACCTTCGCCTTCTTTGCGGGATGGGGCGATGTCGCCTTCACGGGCGGCAAAGACATTCCTTACTTCCTGGTTCCGCTGTTCGGGCCAATCGTAGGGGCGGCGCTGGGCGCATTCGGCTATCGCAAATTAATTGGTCGCCACTTACCGTGCGACACTTGTGTGGAAGAGGAGAAAGAGACGGCTTCCACCACACAACAAAAAGCTTCGCTGTAATCTGACTACGGGACACATACCATGACCGAAAAAAAATATATCGTTGCGCTCGACCAGGGCACCACCAGCTCCCGCGCTGTCGTAATGGATCATGACGCGAACATTGTCAGCGTGTCTCAACGCGAATTTGAGCAAATTTACCCGCGTCCAGGCTGGGTAGAACACGACCCGATGGAGATCTGGGCGTCGCAAAGCTCCACGCTGGTGGAAGTGCTGGCGAAAGCCGACATCAGTTCTGACCAGATTGCCGCTATCGGTATCACCAACCAGCGTGAAACGACTGTGGTCTGGGAGCGCGAAACCGGTAAGCCCATCTACAACGCCATTGTCTGGCAGTGCCGTCGTACGTCAGAGATCTGCGAACAGTTGAAGCGCGAAGGAATGGAAGAGTACGTGCGCAGCGCCACCGGCCTGGTGGTTGACCCCTATTTCTCCGGCACCAAAGTGAAGTGGATCCTCGACCACGTGGAAGGTTCACGCGAGCGCGCACGACGTGGCGAGCTACTGTTCGGCACCGTCGATACCTGGCTTATCTGGAAGATGACTCAGGGACGCGTTCACGTTACCGACTACACCAACGCCTCGCGCACCATGCTGTTCAACATCAACACCCTGGAGTGGGATGACAAGATGCTGGACGCGCTGGACATTCCGCGCGCGATGCTGCCAGAAGTCCGTAAGTCTTCAGAGGTGTATGGCCAGACCAACATTGGCGGTAAAGGTGGCACCCGTATTCCTATCGCCGGTATCGCCGGTGACCAGCAGGCGGCCCTGTTCGGCCAGCTGTGCGTCAAGGAAGGGATGGCGAAGAACACCTACGGCACCGGTTGTTTTATGCTGATGAACACCGGCGAGAAAGCGGTGAACTCAGAAAACGGTCTGCTGACCACCATCGCCTGCGGCCCGCGCGGCGAAGTGAACTATGCCCTGGAAGGCGCGGTATTCATGGCGGGTGCTTCCATTCAGTGGCTGCGCGACGAGATGAAGCTGATCAGCGACGCGTTTGACTCCGAATACTTCGCGACCAAAGTGAAAGACACCAACGGCGTGTACGTGGTGCCAGCGTTCACCGGTCTGGGCGCACCGTACTGGGACCCGTATGCCCGCGGCGCGATTTTCGGCCTGACGCGCGGCGTGAACTCAAACCACATTATTCGCGCGACGCTGGAATCTATCGCCTATCAGACGCGCGACGTGCTGGAAGCGATGCAGGCTGACTCCGGCATTCGTCTGCACGCCCTGCGCGTGGACGGCGGTGCGGTCGCGAACAACTTCCTGATGCAGTTCCAGTCCGACATTCTGGGCACCCGCGTTGAACGTCCTGAGGTGCGAGAAGTGACGGCGCTGGGCGCGGCGTATCTGGCAGGTCTGGCGGTTGGCTTCTGGCAAAACCTCGACGAGCTTCAGGAAAAAGCGGTTATCGAACGCGAATTCCGTCCTGGCATCGAAACCACCGAGCGCAACTACCGCTACAGCGGCTGGAAGAAAGCGGTGAAACGTGCCCTGGCGTGGGAAGAGCACGACGAGTAAACCTATATTCCCTCTCCCCTGGGAGAGGGTTAGGGTGAGGGGCTCCGACCGCACCGGTCCCCTCGCCCCTCCCCACTCTGTGATAAACTTCGTGCAATTCCTTTTGATTGTACGAGTACCTCATGAAACGTGAACTTGCTATCGAGTTTTCCCGCGTCACCGAAGCTGCCGCCCTCGCAGGCTACAAGTGGCTGGGCCGTGGCGACAAAAATACCGCAGACGGCGCTGCCGTCCACGCCATGCGCATTGTGCTTAATCAGGTCAATATCGATGGCACTATCGTCATTGGCGAAGGCGAAATCGACGAAGCGCCGATGCTCTATATAGGTGAAAAAGTCGGGACGGGCAAAGGCGATGCGGTGGATATCGCGGTCGACCCGATTGAAGGCACGCGCATGACGGCGATGGGCCAGGCCAACGCGCTGGCGGTACTGGCGGTGGGCGATAAGGGCTGCTTCCTCAACGCGCCCGATATGTACATGGAAAAACTGATCGTCGGTCCTGGCGCTAAAGGCGCTATCGACCTTAGCCTGCCGCTGGACGCCAACCTGCGCAATATCGCCGCGGCGCTGGGTAAAGCGCTCAGCGAACTCACCGTGACCATTCTGGCGAAACCGCGCCACGACGCCACCATCGCGTACCTGCAAGCGCTCGGCGTACGCGTGTTTGCTATTCCGGATGGCGACGTTGCCGCCTCTATTCTGACCTGCATGCCGGACAGCGAAGTCGACGTGCTTTACGGCATCGGCGGCGCGCCGGAGGGTGTGGTCTCTGCGGCAGTGATCCGCGCGCTGGACGGCGATATGCAGGCGCGTCTGCTGCCACGCCATGAGGTCAAAGGCGACAGCGACGAGAACCTTCGCATTGGTGCAGACGAACTGGCGCGCTGCGCGGCGATGGGCATCGAGGCCAATAAAGTGCTCGCGCTGAACGAGATGGCCCGCAGCGATAACGTGGTCTTCTCCGCAACCGGCATCACCAAAGGCGATCTGCTGGACGGCATCACCCGCAAGGGCAACATGGCCACCACTGAAACCCTGCTGATCCGTGGTAAATCCCGCACCATTCGTCGCATTAAGTCCATTCATTATCTCGATCGTAAAGATCCGGACGTACAGACGCACATTCTGTAAAACCGTTTGATCGATAGAGCTTTCCGGCCCGAATGGGCTGGAAATGTTTCCCGCAAGTACGGAAGATAGAAGAGAGAAACAGCACAGGAGAAGATCATGGCGGACTGGGTAACAGGTAAAGTCACAAAGGTACAGTTCTGGACCGATGCGCTATTTAGCCTCACGCTGCACGCTCCCGTTCATCCGTTTACTGCCGGGCAGTTTGCCAAGCTCGGGTTGGATATTGACGGTGAACGCGTACAGCGCGCCTACTCTTACGTTAATGCGCCTGATAACCCGGACCTTGAGTTCTATCTGGTCACCGTCCCGGACGGTAAGCTCAGCCCACGCCTCGCCGCGCTGAAGCCGGGCGATGAAGTGCAGATTGTCTCCGACGCGGCGGGGTTCTTCGTGCTGGATGAAATCCCCGACTGTGACACGCTCTGGATGCTGGCGACCGGCACGGCCATTGGCCCGTATCTTTCCATTCTGCAATACGGCAAAGATCTGGAGCGCTTTAAAAATATCGTGCTGGTTCACGCCGCGCGCTACGCCGCAGACCTGAGCTATTTGCCGCAGATGCAGGCGCTGGAACAGCGTTATGGCGGGAAGTTAAAAATTCAGACGGTGGTCAGCCGCGAAACCGCAGCCGGCTCGTTAACCGGTCGCGTTCCGGCGTTGATTGAAAGCGGCGCGCTGGAAGAAGCGGTGGGTTTACCGATGAATACCGAAACCAGCCATGTGATGCTGTGCGGTAACCCGCAGATGGTACGCGATACGCAGCAGTTGCTGAAGGATACCCGGCAGATGACGAAGCACCTTCGCCGCCGGCCGGGCCACATGACCGCCGAACACTACTGGTGATCAGCGGTACTTCACCTCAAGGGTATCTTTTCCATATTTGTTCTCGCTCTGGGTGCCGATAAACGCGCCCAGTTCGACAACCATCATTACAAAGATAACCGTCGGCAGCAGTCTGCCCACCACCCATGGGAGGATTGAGGGCAGCATTGACCAGTTCCCCGCCACCAGCATCCACGCCAGAATAATCAGGAAAGCCCATGCGCCGGAGCGGCCACGATCGTGCAGACGTTTCACCACTACGGCGGCGGTTGGCCACAGTAAACAGACCAGCGCAAATGCCGCCGTTTGCGTGCTCAGCCATGCGTTGTAGGCAACAAAAAACAGTAGCAGCATGGCGACAACCCACGTTGCAATCCAGATCCAGAAGTCACGGCGTCCAATACGCCCTTTGAATGAAAACAGCCACTGCTGTATGGTCATGTAAGGTTCCTTATTATTGTTTAGCCCGCATTTTACCCTGGAGTTGTGACCTTTTGACAAGCCGACAAGATATCGTTTTAATCATGGGCAATGATGGCCAGGGGCAATGTTGATGAAAAGTTCGGCACACTCTCTTTATTTGTGTTTAGCGATGCTGAGCGCCAGTTTTTCCCTCTATGCCGCGGAAACGGCTTCCCCGGTCACCGCCCCCTATCTTCTGGCGGGCGCCCCCTCTTTCGATCAATCTATCAGCCAGTTCCGCGAAGCCTTCAACAAAGAAAACCCCTCACTTCCGCTGGGAGAGTTCCGTGCGATTGACAGCGCCCGCGATACGCCGACCCTGACCCGCGCGGCCAGCAAAATTAACGAGAATCTGTATGCCTCTACCGCCCTTGAGCGCGGAACGTTAAAAATCAAAAGTATGCAGATCACCTGGCTGCCGATTCAGGGGCCAGAGCAGAAAGCGGCGAAAGCGAAAGCGCTGGAGTACATGAGCGCTATTCTGCGCGCCTTTACCCCCACCTTCACGAAAGCACAAAGCCAGCAAAAGCTGCAAAAACTGCTTACCGCCGGGAAAAACAAACGCTATTACGCCGATACGGAAGGTGCCGTTCGCTATGTCGTCGCAGATAACGGCGAAAAGGGGCTGACCTTCGCGGTTGAACCGATTAAGCTGGCTCTATCAGACGCACTCGAGGGGGCGAATTAATGACAAAAAGCAAAGCCTTTCGAGGGAAAATCTCTATACTGATTCACAGACCATGCTGCCCGACAGGGCGGCCATATTCCTTAATTCGCTTATTGAGCGTGGAGAATTGAAATGCGACATCCTTTAGTGATGGGTAACTGGAAACTGAACGGCAGCCGCCACATGGTAAACGAACTGGTTGCTAACCTGCGTAAAGAGCTGGCTGGCGTGACCGGCTGCGCGGTTGCTATCGCTCCGCCGGATATGTACCTGGATCTGGCTAAACGTGCCGCTGACGGCAGCCACATCATTCTGGGCGCGCAGAACGTTGACGTTAACCTGTCTGGCGCGTTCACCGGTGAAACCTCCGCTGAAATGCTGAAAGATATCGGCGCGAAATACATCATCATCGGCCACTCCGAGCGTCGCACCTATCACAAAGAATCCGATGAGTTCATCGCGAAGAAATTCGCTGTGCTGAAAGAGCAGGGTCTGATCCCGGTTCTGTGCATCGGTGAAACCGAAGCAGAAAACGAAGCAGGCAAAACCGAAGAAGTGTGCGCACGTCAGATCGACGCTGTGCTGAAAACCCAGGGCGCGGCAGCGTTCGAAGGCGCGGTTATCGCTTACGAGCCAGTCTGGGCGATCGGTACCGGCAAATCTGCAACTCCAGCGCAGGCACAGGCGGTGCACAAGTTCATCCGTGACCACATTGCAAAAGCAGACGCGAAAGTGGCTGAGCAGGTCATCATCCAGTACGGCGGTTCCGTTAACGCATCAAACGCAGCTGAGCTGTTCACCCAGCCAGACATCGATGGCGCACTGGTTGGCGGCGCATCCCTGAAAGCAGACGCTTTCGCGGTGATCGTTAAAGCGGCAGAAGCGGCTAAGCAGGCGTAATGCTGTTGCGGCGGGTGGCGCTTCGCTAACCCGCCCTACGGTTCTGTAGGCCCGGTAAGCGTCAGCGCCACCGGGCTTTTTTACAGCCGTCCCAGTAGGCTAAACCACAAATAATCCAGCGGCAGCAGCACCAGATACGTCGCAATCGCCAGCGCCAGACAGAGCAGCATCCCCGCCTTCGCAGGCACTTTCCCTAAGCCCATCGCCACCACAATCGGCGACGCCTGATACGGCAGCAGCGGCGTGGAATACCCCAGCACCTGAATCATGATCACCGACAGCAGCGGGAAGCCGGTCGCGTCCGAGAAGCTCTGCGCCAGCGTGGTGTACAGCGCAGGAACGCCGTTGGCGGTCATAATGAAGTTGAGCGCCGTGGTGATCCCCGTCAGCGCCAGGAAGCTGGTAAATGGGCGGTCTGCATCCAGCGGCATGATATGGAGCAACGCCTCGCCTACGGCCGCACCGATGCCGGTCTGCGTCACCGTAATGGCCAGCCCGAGTATACCCGCGACGTAAATACAGGTGCGCATATTCACCCCCGCCGAGAACTCTTCCCCGGTGATAAAACCGATGCGCGGCAGCATAACGATGACCGAGGCCGCCAGCCCCGTCCATGCTGGCCCAACGCCGTGCCAGCTCTCCGTCACCCACATCGTCAACACCACCGCCAGCAGCCAGGCGAGCCGTTTTTCGTCACGCCCCATCGGTTCCGATGGCGTGAGATCCTTCGCCGGTTTCGGGTTGCCGGGGAACAGCCAGCAGATCAGGCCAATCAGAATCAGGCCTTTGAGAATACCCAGCACCGGGGTGTGCAGCAGCAGATACGGGACATAGTTGAGGTGGATACCGTATGAGCCTTCCGCCGCGCCGCTCATCACCAGGTTGGGCACGTTGGCGGGCAAAATAGTGGCCGAGAGCTGGAAGGTGCCAAACCCGACCGCCAGCGCCAGGCCAAACCAGGCCCGCGAGCCATCAGGAATGCCGGCCCGCTTCGCCATCGCGGCGACAATCGGCATCAGCAGCGCAATACGTCCCATGTTCGACGGCATCACGAATGCCAGGGCATAGCTCAGCAGCACAACGCTCGCCACCATCAGCACCCAGGAGTCGGTAAGCTTTGCCGACAGCGCCCGGGCGGCCCTGTCCGCCAGGCCGGTTTTCCGAATCGCCACGCCCAGCACAAAGCCGCTGAACACCAGCCAGAAGGCAGACGAGGCGAAGCCGCCGAAGATCACTTCCGGCGGGGCGATTCTGGCGGTCATCGCCGCCGTGAAAAACAGCAGCGCGGTGATAAATTCCGGCAACAGCGACGTCGCCCACAGCACGATGGTGACGCCGACGATCAGCGAGGGAAGCAGCAGAGGATGCGTTAACCAGAGCGACATACCTGTCTCCTGTAGAATTTTTCAGCAAGTCTACGGCGACAGGCAGGGCGAGTAAACGCTATTTATGGTGGGGTCACTTCAGGATATCGCATTGATGATCCTGCAATTCCTCAGCCGACGCGCGGTTAAAGGTAAGCAGGTTACGCTCTGTCGCCAGCAAGACAAACGAGCCGTCCGACTGCTGTGCCATCGCCAGCGCGAAGCGTCCCATATGATCGCGGGCTTCCGGCAGCTCTTCCGCCAGCATCATAAACGGGCTGCGCTGCGCCAGTTCGTTCTCCGTCACCCGACGGGCAAGGTATTCATGCCCTTCCAGCCCGCCCGGAAGCGGTAACCACTGGGTGCTGATTTGCCCCTGCGACGCGTTCAGCTTCTCGCGCACGTCTGGGCGCAGACAGGAGATGTGGATATGAAAATGGTTTTGCGTGCGCCCGGTCGGGGAGTTGATGGTCAGCGAAACGGCGCTGTCAGGCACGTCGGCCCCCCGTTTCATACTCATAAAATGGCGAGACTGCCATGCCAGCCAGAAGAAATTCGGTGTCTGCGGCTCAGTCAGCAGCGGGCTTTCGGTGCCGTTGATACGGTACGTGGGCATCAGCAGGTATTGCAGCGGCCCGTTGCGGTCCTTGAACACCACGTAGCCCGCATCTGGCTTCATCTGCGCACACGGTGCCGGGTTACGGTTATGCAGCTGGTTGGGCACACACTGGTCGAGAACGATATGACGCAACGCATTCGGATTACCCGCTTTCATCCAGTACACGCCGCCTGCGGCAAGGGCGATAACGATCAGAATCAGTAAGATAATTTTTTTCACAACGCGTTCCCTGTTTTCAATAGAGGCAAAAGAGTAACGCAAAATGATGACCAAATAAAAAACCCGGCGGTTTTTCACACCGGGTTACCGTGTCGTTCTTTGTAAAACGCTTAGCGCTTGCTGATCTGGTCGAAGGTGCCGCCGTTAGAGAAGTGCTCTTTCTGCGCTTTGGTCCAGCCGCCAAACACATCATCAATAGTGAACAGCTTCAGTTTCGGGAAGGCGTTTTCGTATTTCTTCGCGACGGCCTCATCGCGTGGGCGGTAGAAGTTTTTCGCCGCAATTTCCTGCCCTTCCGGTGAGTAGAGGTACTTCAGGTAGGCTTCCGCCACCGCTTTGGTGCCCTTCTTATCAACAACCTTATCGACGACGGAGACGGTCGGCTCAGCGAGGATGGATTCGCTCGGGGTGACGATCTCGAACTTGTCTTTACCCAGCTCGTTGGCCGCCAGCAGGGCTTCGTTTTCCCAGGCGATCAGCACGTCGCCGATGCCGCGCTCGACGAAGGTGTTGGTTGCGCCGCGCGCGCCGGAGTCCAGCACCTCGACGTTTTTAAACAGTGCTTTGACGAAGTCCTGTGCTTTGGCCTGATCGCCGTTGTTGTGGTGCAGCGCGTAGCCCCAGGCTGCCAGATAGTTCCAGCGTGCGCCGCCGGAGCTTTTTGGGTTCGGGGTAATGACAGACACGCCTGGCTTAATCAGGTCGTTCCAGTCCTTAATCTGTTTCGGGTTGCCTTTACGCACCAGGAAGACAATGGTCGAGGTGTATGGCGCAGAGTTGTCCGGCAGACGCTTGATCCAGTTTTTGTCGATACGGCCACGCTCGGCGATAGCGTCAACATCGTAGGCCAGCGCCAGGGTCACCACGTCGGCTTCAATACCGTTGATGACGGAGGTCGCCTGCTTGCCAGAACCACCGTGAGACTGGCGAACCACCACGTTATCGCCGGTTTCCTGTTTCCAGTGCGCCGCGAAAGCTTTGTTGTACTGGTCGTACAGTTCACGCGTCGGATCGTACGACACGTTCAGTAACTGAATGTCCTTTGCCAGAACGCTGGTCGATGCCAGCAATAATGTTAACCCCACGCCCCATTTATTCATCGCCCAGCTCTCTTGTGTAGTGTTTTGATGAATGCAGCGTGCCAGAAAGCTAACCGATGATTAAAGAATAAAAAAAGATTGGCTATAACGTGCAGGAATAAAAAAAAGTGAATGAGCGGCCTGATGCCCTCACCCCAGCCCTCTCCCACGGGAGAGGGAGCAACCATAAAAAACGGTAACCCAAGGGTTACCGTTTTGCATTTACCTTGCCGCCACCGGGCAACAGAGCCAATCAGTACAGTTTTTTCGCGCAGTCCAGCCAGTCACCTTTGAACGGACGCTTCATGTTTTCAATGGCATCGATGATGTCATGGTGAACCAGTTTCTCGTTCTGGATACCGACGCAGCGGCCGCCGTGACCCTGAAGCAGTAGCTCGATCGCGTACGCGCCCATGCGGGACGCCAGGATACGGTCGTACGGGCCTGGGGAACCACCACGCTGAATGTGACCCAGAACGGTCGCGCGGGTTTCGCGTTTGGTTTCGGTTTCGATGTACTTCGCCAGCTCGTCAACGTCACAGATGTGCTCGGTGATAGCAACGATGGCGTGTTTCTTACCTTTCGCGATACCGGCTTTGATTTCAGCGACCAGATCTTCACGGCTGAATTCCACTTCCGGCACCACCACGAACTCACAGCCACCGGCAATTGCCGCCGCCAGAGTCAGGTCACCGCAGTAACGGCCCATCACTTCAACAATAGAAATACGCTGGTGTGAGGAAGAGGTGTCACGCAGGCGGTCAATCGCTTCCACAACGGTACCCAGCGCGGTGAAGTAACCGATGGTGTAGTCGGTGCCTTTGATGTCGTTGTCGATGGTGCCAGGCAGGCCGATGCACGGGAAGCCCATTTCAGTCAGACGTTTTGCACCCATGTACGAGCCGTCGCCGCCGATAACCACCAGCGCATCCAGACCCCGTTTTTTCATGTTTTCGATAGCCACTTCACGGATGTGTTCGTCACGGAATTCCGGGAAGCGCGCAGAACCGAGGAAAGTACCGCCACGGTTGATCATGTCAGACACGCTGTAGCGGTCGAGCTGAACCATGCGGTCTTCATACAGACCCAGGTAACCGTCATAGATACCAAAAACTTCCAGACCTTCCGTCAGCGCTGCACGGACAACCCCACGGATTGCCGCGTTCATGCCCGGCGCATCACCGCCGCTTGTCAACACACCGATTTTCTTAATCATGACTACCTCTGAACTTAGGAATGCAAAATTGAAATCTGCTGCCGGAAGAAACTGTTCAACCGTCGAATACTGCAAATAGTATATCAATCCCTTCCAGCTGAATTGATTCAGGTCAGGCCATATGGTGGTAATTTATCCACAAAATGCTGCTCTGGCTCACTTTTTTACAACGAATTACGAAAGCTCAAAACGCCCTGAGTACGACAGAGCACGGATCCTGATGAATAATGACGTCTGACCCAGGGAAACGCTGCAAAATCGCCTGCTCCACCTGTTCAGCGACCATATGCGCCTGAACCAGTGGCAGGTTGTCTTCCATTTCCAAATGAATCTGAATAAAGCGGGTCGGCCCTGACTGCCGCGTACGAAGATCGTGAGCACCACTGACGCCAGGCCAGTTGGTCACGATGGCATAAATTTCATCACGTTCTGCGTCCGGAAGCGCACGGTCAAGAAGCGACTGTACCGCTTCATACCCCATCCGCAAGGCGCTGTATAAAATATAGATCCCTATCCCTAACGCAAACAACGCATCGGCCCGATGCCAGCCATACCAGGCCAGACCAAGCGCAATAAGAATAGCCCCATTCATCATAACATCAGACTGATAATGAAGCATATCGGCCCGTACAGCCTGGCTTTGTGTTTTGCGTACAACCCAGCGCTGGAACGTTACAAGAACAAGTGTGCTTATAAGTGCAACTACCGTTACGACCACGCCAACGCCCGGATCGTTCATCGGAGAAGGCGAAATAAGATGCTGAATACCGGTCAAAAACAGGAAAAGCGCAGAGCCCGAAATAAACATGCTTTGTGCCAGCGCGGCCAGCGATTCCGCTTTGCCGTGGCCAAACGTATGCTCTTCATCCGCCGGTTGCAGCGAGTAGCGCACCACCAGCAGGTTGGTCAGCGAGGCGGCAATATCCACCAGTGAATCCACCAGTGCCGCCAGAATACTGACCGACCCGGTGTACCACCACGCGAAAATTTTAATGATCAGCAAACACGACGCCATCACCGTCGCGGCTATTGCGGCCCGGCTTACCAGCCGTCCATAGGATTGATTCATAAACACTCCTGTCATGCCATGGCGCTAGTATAACGGATGGTGGTGGAGTGAAAGGATGAATAAAGCGTTAACAAACCTGAACGATGGGCAAAAAAAACCCCCACATCATGTGGGGGAAGACAGGGATGGTGTCTATGGCAAGGAAAACAGGGTTTACTGGTTACTACGGGTACTGCTATTGCTACTGAAAAGCGTCATATCTGAGCTTCGCTGCATCCGTGCAACCTCACGCAACTGGTTCATCCGTTGCTGATGTTTGGTATTCAAAACCGCTTGCTGCTCGGGCGTTAGCAGGTGGAACATCTGGTTGCGAACCTTCGCCATCTCTACCTGACGGGCAACCTGTTCCTGCGCCATTTTTTCGGCCTGAGCGCGTACAGCGCTTTCGTCAAAATTTTCTGCGGTGACAAGGCGATGCATTGTCTCCATTTCGCTAACATTAACAGGGGGCTGGTCGTGTCTTGCCCTCTGCATCAGATCTCGCATCTGTTGACGCTGATGTTCGGTTAAACTTATGCCGTCAAACATATGGCTTTGGCTGCTGTGCTGCGTTGCGCCCTCTGCTGAGGAACCGTTATCGCTGATGATAGCTACAGCAGCCTGGCTAAACGCACTGAAGGCCAGCGTTGAGGCCATGACGGCAGCGGTAACTTTGCGCATCACTTGCTCCCAAAATCTTTCGTGTCGCGATTCAACGAGAGACAGTCTACGATTCAGGCTGCAAACATGCGTCAGGGGGTGTAAAACAACGTAAAGTCATGGATTAGATAGCCTTGATGTCGTAATTTCTGCCTCGGAGGTATTTAAACAATGAATAAAATCCTGTTAGTTGATGATGACCGAGAGCTCACATCTCTTTTAAAGGAGTTGCTCGACATGGAAGGTTTCAACGTCCTGGTTGCCCATGATGGGGAACAGGCGCTGAGTCTCCTTGACGACAGCATCGATTTACTTTTGCTCGACGTCATGATGCCGAAGAAAAACGGTATTGATACGTTGAAAGAGCTTCGCCAGACACACCAGACCCCCGTCATTATGCTGACCGCACGCGGCAGCGAGCTTGACCGCGTACTCGGCCTTGAGCTGGGTGCGGATGACTATTTACCTAAGCCGTTCAACGACCGTGAACTGGTGGCCCGTATTCGCGCGATCCTGCGCCGCTCTCACTGGAGCGAGCAGCAGCAGAATACCGACAACAGCTCGCCTACGCTGGAAGTAGACTCCCTGAGCCTGAACCCGGGCCGCCAGGAAGCGAGCTTCGACGGTGAAACGCTGGAGCTAACCGGCACCGAGTTCACCCTGCTGTATCTGCTGGCGCAGCATCTCGGCCAGGTGGTGTCGCGTGAACACTTAAGCCAGGAAGTGCTGGGCAAACGCCTCACCCCGTTTGACCGCGCCATCGACATGCATATCTCGAACCTGCGCCGTAAGCTGCCGGAGCGTAAAGACGGTCATCCCTGGTTCAAAACCCTGCGTGGTCGTGGTTATCTGATGGTTTCCGCTTCATGATAGGCAGCTTAACCGCCCGCATCTTCGCCATCTTCTGGCTGACGCTGGCACTGGTTTTAATGCTCGTTTTGATGTTGCCAAAACTCGACTCACGCCAGATGACGGAGCTACTCGACAGCGAGCAACGTCAGGGCGTGATGATCGAGCAGCACGTGGAAGCGGAGCTGGCAAACGATCCGCCGAACGATTTAATGTGGTGGCGCAGGCTGTTTCGCGCTATCGACAAGTGGGCGCCCCCCGGACAACGTCTTTTACTGGTCACCAGTGAAGGCCGCGTGATTGGGGCCGATCGCAATGAAATGCAGATTATCCGCAACTTTATTGGCCAGGCGGATAATGCCGATCACCCACAGAAAAAGAAATATGGTCGGGTAGAGATGGTCGGTCCTTTCTCGGTGCGGGATGGGGAAGACAATTACCAGCTCTATCTGATTCGCCCTGCGAGCAGTTCCCAGTCCGACTTTATCAACCTGCTGTTTGACCGTCCGCTTTTGCTGTTGATTGTCACGATGCTGGTCAGTTCCCCGCTGCTGTTATGGCTGGCGTGGAGCCTGGCGAAACCGGCGCGTAAGCTGAAAAATGCGGCGGACGAAGTGGCGCAGGGCAACCTGAGGCAGCATCCGGAGCTGGAATCCGGGCCGCAGGAGTTCCTGGCCGCCGGAACCAGTTTTAACCAGATGGTCTCTGCTCTTGACCGCATGATGACCGCGCAGCAACGCCTGCTGTCGGATATCTCCCACGAGCTGCGGACGCCGCTCACGCGCTTACAGCTGGGTACCGCCCTGCTGCGCCGCCGCAGCGGCGAGAGCAAAGAGCTGGAGCGTATTGAGACGGAAGCGCATCGCCTGGACAGCATGATCAACGATCTGCTGGTGATGTCGCGCAATCAGCAGAAAAACGCGCTGGTGAGCGAAACGGTGAAAGCCAATCACCTCTGGCATGAGGTGCTGGACAACGCGGCGTTCGAAGCGGAGCAGATGGGCAAATCGTTCACCGTCAACTTCCCGCCGGGCCCGTGGCCGCTCTACGATAACCCCAACACGCTGGAAAGCGCGCTGGAGAATATCGTGCGTAACGCCCTGCGCTATTCGCACACGAAGATTGAAGTGGCGTTTTCGGTGGATAAAGACGGGATTACCGTCATTGTCGATGACGATGGTCCTGGCGTCAGCCCGGAAGATCGCGAGCAGATTTTCCGTCCGTTCTACCGCACCGACGAGGCGCGCGACCGTGAATCTGGTGGTACGGGGCTAGGTCTGGCGATTGTTGAAACCGCCATGCAACAGCACCGTGGCTGGGTGAAAGCCGATGACAGCCCGCTGGGCGGGCTGAGGTTAACGCTATGGCTGCCGCTGTATAAGCGTTCGTAACCGTATGTGCCGGGTGGCGGCTTCGCCTTACCCGGCCTACTTTCTACGGAACCTCTTTCCCCCACAATCTCCGCGAACTGCTCTCGATCTTGCCGCTTAACCGCCGCTTCTGCATCGTTCTGGTCCAGCTGGTGGATAATCCCGCCGCTGACAGCAGGCGGTGATACTGCTCGTCATCAAACGGCATATGCCAGGCAATTGCGCAGGCCTCGTATACCGACACCTCACTCAAGCGCGAAGCCAGCTCAAGCGGCGCATCCGCCGAAACCTGTCCCGCCTGCACAACGCGATACAGCCAGCCGGTTTTACCCGCGTTTTGCAGCTGGGCCGACATATCCTGAATGCCGAAATGGTAATTAAGCTTAAAGCACGGTGAGCGCGGCTGGGTGACCTGAATCAAAGCATCGCCCCAGCGGTAAATATCGCCGATAAAGACGTTCTTCTCCGTCAGCCCCTCCGTTGAGAGATTTTCGCCAAACGCGGGGGCAACGAAGAGGTCCGCCTGTTCAGGAAATTCGGCTTTCCAGTGCTGATAGTGCTCGCGCGGATAGTGGCACAGCGCGCGATCGGGCCCGCCGTGGATTTTCTTTTCAGCCTGCTGGTCACCCGCAAGCCCGAGATCGGTCAACGTCAGCTCACCGTCGACCTGCACTTTGGCGATGGCGCTCGGGCGGCTGCCTTCGTACTCCCTTACCTTGCCTGTAAACACATTCACCGGGTAATGCATCTCCACTCCTTCAGATACAAAAAAAGCGAGTCATCAGACTCGCTTCTCACAGGCGTCAATGCAACCTTATTTTTTAGCGGCGAAACGCGCTGCTGCTTCGTCCCAGTTCACTACATCCCAGAAGGCTTTGATGTAGTCAGGGCGACGGTTCTGGAACTTCAGGTAGTAAGCGTGTTCCCACACGTCCAGACCCAGAATTGGGAAGCCGGATGCGCCAGAGATAGCTTCACCCATCAGCGGGGAGTCCTGGTTAGCGGTAGAAACGACCGCCAGTTTGTCACCTTTCAGGACCAGCCACGCCCAGCCAGAGCCGAAACGGGTTGCAGCGGCTTTTTCGAATTCCGCTTTGAAGTTGTCAACGGAACCGAAGTCACGCTCGATAGCCGCTTTCAGGTCGCCCTGAAGGGTGGTGCCGGTTTTCAGGCCTTTCCAGAACAGGCTGTGGTTAGCGTGACCGCCCGCGTTGTTGCGCAGCACGGTTTTCTTGTCTGCCGGCAGCTGGTCCAGTTTGGTGATCAGCTCTTCAACAGGCAGATTAGCGAACTCTGGCAGGCTTTCCAGCGCAGCATTCGCGTTGTTCACATAGGTCTGGTGGTGTTTAGTGTGATGGATTTCCATCGTCTGCTTGTCGAAATGCGGTTCCAGTGCGTCGTAGGCATACGGCAGGGATGGCAGTGTATAACTCATAATCCTCTCCATTATTGTCGGGCGGCACAGCTGTTAATGCCGCGTAAGCAGTTGGTTCATTATAGTTAATTAAATGATATTGAAAATGATTATCAATGCCGTAGTTTTTATAAGGTTATTAGATTTTTGATAAATGACAAAATTGTGAGTCTGCTCACGTGCTTAACGTGCTGATTGCCATCCTGAACAAAAGTGCGGCAACCTTCTGAAGGTTCCCAAACCGCCTCATTTTTACACTCATCAAGTCGGCGGGAAGCCTCCGGCTATAAAAACGATGAGGATGTAAAAATGAATCATGCGATTACGATGGGTATTTTCTGGCATTTGATAGGCGCGGCCAGTGCAGCCTGTTTCTATGCCCCGTTTAAAAAGGTGAAAGGCTGGTCATGGGAAACCATGTGGTCCGTTGGCGGCACCGTGTCCTGGCTGATTTTGCCATGGACAATCAGCGCCATGCTGCTGCCCGATTTCTGGGGCTACTTCTCCTCCTTCAGCGCCTCCACCCTGCTGCCGGTATTCCTGTTCGGCGCGATGTGGGGCATCGGTAATATCAACTACGGCCTCACCATGCGCTACCTAGGCATGTCGATGGGGATTGGCATCGCGATTGGCATTACGCTGATTATTGGCACCCTGATGACGCCAATCCTCAACGGCCACTTCGACGTGCTGATCAACACTCAGGGCGGGCGAATGACGCTGCTGGGCGTGCTGGTGGCGGTGATCGGCGTGGGCATCGTCACCCGCGCAGGCCAGCTGAAAGAACGCAAGATGGGCATCAAAGCCGAAGAGTTCAACCTGAAGAAAGGGCTGCTGCTGGCGGTGATGTGCGGCGTCTTCTCGGCGGGCATGTCGTTCGCCATGAACGCCGCCAAACCGATGCACGACGCCGCTGCGGCGCTGGGCGTCGATCCGCTGTACGTTGCCCTGCCAAGCTACGTGGTGATCATGGGCGGCGGCGCGCTGGTAAACCTCGGCTTCTGCTTCATTCGTCTGGCAAAAGTGAAGAACCTGTCGGTAAAAGCCGACTTCTCGCTGGCAAAACCGCTGATCGTCACCAACGTCCTGCTCTCCGCCCTCGGCGGTCTGATGTGGTATCTGCAATTCTTCTTCTACGCCTGGGGTCACGCCAGTATTCCGGCGCAGTATGACTACATGAGCTGGATGCTGCACATGAGCTTCTACGTGCTGTGCGGCGGGCTGGTTGGGCTGGTGCTGAAAGAGTGGAACAATGCCGGGCGTCGTCCGGTTGGCGTGCTGAGCCTGGGCTGTGTGGTGATTATCATTGCGGCCAATATCGTCGGCCTCGGCATGGCGAACTGATTACGCTGCCTTTCGACTGCGATGACGCCACTGAACCGGCGTCATCCCCACCTCACGGTTAAACACCACCGAAAAGTAGTTACTGTCCTCAAAGCCGCAGCGCATCGCCACTTCACTCACCATCAGCTCCGTATGCTGTAACAGGTACTGGGCGTGGCAGATGCGCAGCTGGCGCAGATAGTGGTTGACCGTCATCCCCGTCTGGGTGCGGAACTGCTGGCGCAGTGCGCGCTCGCTGCACTGCTCCTGCTCGCAGAATTTTTCCAGCACGAAACTCTTGTTCAGACTGCCCGCAAGCCGGGTGATGAGCTTATCCAGCAGCGCTTCCTGCGTGGTAGCAGAGGGATTATCCGTAGCGTAACGATGCCGCTTCAGGGTCATCACCAGCTGGGCAAAAAGCAGCTCCGACATCTGGTTTGCCACCGGATCGCTCTTCTGGCTCTCCTGCTCCAGCTGGGAAATCGTCTGGCGCACCTGAGCCATGCCGTTGCTGCTTAAGCGCCAGTGCGGTTCGCCTCTGGCATCATGAAAACCGGGGATATTGCCCGCCCAGTCGACATTCAGTTTAAGTCTGTCGGGGCAGTAGATGACGTTCTGCAACACCAGATCGTCAACCGAGGCGTAGGAGTGTTTGTCTTCAGCGCGGATGTAGAACAGGTCTCCGCGCGTGATGCGGTAGGGGCGGTCGTTGAGGACGTGCAGGCCGTTGCCTCGCCATACCAGCACCAGCTCGCAAAACTCGTGGGTGTGCTCGGCAAAGACGTTTTGCGGGTAGCGGTCGGCCACCGCGACGGCCTGACTCGCGGAGGCAAAAAAATCATCTTTGCGAAGAATGAGCTGAGCAGCCACACCACAACCTCTACGGCGAATAACCGGACATTATTAGCCTTTTTGCAGCAAAAAAACGGTGACTGCCCTCGCGTTACTGAAGCAACGCGTCTTTCCCCTGACGAATATCACGCGGCGACCAGTTAAACTCCCGGCGAAAAAGCGTCGAAAAGTGGTTACTGTCGCCGAATCCGCAGCGATAGGCGATATCGGTGACGCTTTCGTCGGTATGACGTAAAAGGTGCCGCGCTTTGATCAGGCGCAGACGGTTGAGGTAGCGCTGCGGCGTCAGCCCGGTATGCTGCTTGAGCTGACGATGCAGCGTGCGCAGCGAGAGCGAAAAGTCATCCGCCAGCGTTTCCCAGCAGACATCTTCGGCAAAATGATCTTCCAGCCAGGCCATCAGCTGGTTCAGGCGCGCGTCGTTATTTTCCAGCCCTTCCACCAGGCTGCTGCGCCGCAGCAGCACCAGCAGCTGCATAAACAGCAGCTCGCGGGTAGCAATGGCGTGCGTCTCCTGTCCATCCTCGCTCTGCTCCATCTGGCTCACCAGCTGACGCACCTGCTGCAACGTGGACTGATTCACCCGCCAGTGCGAGGGGTAGTGACCGTCCTTCTCCTGCGGCAACAGCTGATTCAGCCCGGAGAGAAACTGGAACGCATCCGGAGAACGATAGAGCACATTGGTCAGGCACAGGTTGTCGGTATGTTCATACAGGTGCCTGTCGTGATCGCGCACGAAGCACACCGTACCGCCGCTGATGGTATACGGCTGACCGTTAAACACGTGGATGCCCGTTCCGTGCTCAACAATCACAATTTCATGAAAATCATGATGATGCTCCGGGAACGCAGCCTGAGGCAGCCGTGGCTCAATCGCGACCGGCGAAGCCCCCGAAGGAAAAAAATCGACGCTGTGCAGTACGGTCATAACGGCCCCCACCAATGAGAAAAGTTCTCAAAATAGTAATTAAGGCCTTCCACGCTCACCTTAAATTTTTGACAGCAAACCGCGCAAAAGCTGTCGGTTTTTCAAGAAACAGGCGGAAAGATCAGGAAATGCGGTCAGCGTCACACTGCCTGCAAACCCCGCCATTACTGGAAACTGTGAACTCCCTCACGTTCATCTTTGCTTTCTTGCCAGCGCGAGATTTGGGCTGTCAGTGGCGAGAAGGTGGCTATTTCTTCCCTTTCTTACACTCCTCGCTAATGACTTAAGAAAGGACCCGACCATGACTTTTCGCCATTGTGTGGCTGTCGATTTAGGCGCATCCAGCGGCCGTGTAATGCTCGCCACCTGGGACTGCGACCTGCACACCCTTACGCTTCGCGAAATGCACCGTTTCGCCAATTGTCTGCAAAAACAGGACGGTTTTGTTACCTGGGATATCGACGCCCTGGAAGCAGAGATCCGCACCGGACTTCACAACGTCTGCGAAGACGGTATTCGCATCGACAGTATCGGCATTGATACCTGGGGTGTGGATTACGTACTGCTGGACAGTCACGGCGAACGCGTCGGCCTGCCGGTCTCCTATCGTGACAGCCGCACCGATGGGCTGATGGCGCACGCCATCGCCCAGCTTGGCAAGGAGAACATCTATGGTCGCAGCGGCATTCAGTTTCTGCCGTTTAACACGCTGTATCAGCTGCGCGCGCTGGTTGAGCAACAGCCAGAGCTGGTCGAAAAGGTGGCGCATGCGCTGCTGATCCCGGACTACTTAAGCTACCGTCTGACCGGCAACATGAACTGGGAATACACCAACGCCACCACCACGCAGCTGGTTAACATCAACACCGATAACTGGGATGAACATCTGCTGGCCTGGACGGGCGCCTCGCCGTCCTGGTTCGGCGCGCCAACCCATCCGGGCAATGTGATCGGCCACTGGCTTTGCCCGCAGGGGAATGAAATCCCTGTTGTCGCCGTCGCCAGTCACGACACCGCGAGCGCGGTCATTGCCTCGCCGCTCGCCGGCAAAGACGCGGCGTACCTCTCTTCCGGCACCTGGTCGCTGATGGGCTTTGAGAGCAAAACACCCTACACCAGCGATGCCGCACTGGCGGCGAACATCACTAACGAAGGTGGCGCCGAAGGGCGCTACCGGGTGCTGAAGAACATCATGGGCCTGTGGCTGCTCCAGCGGGTGCTGAAAGAGCAGAACATCACCGACCTGCCCGCGCTTATCGCGGAAACCGAAACGCTGAAGGCCTGCACCTTCCTGATTAACCCGAACGACGACCGCTTTATCAACCCGGCGCACATGAGCGCTGAAATCCAGGCCGCCTGTTTTGAAGCGGGGCAGCCGGTACCTTCCCGCCCCGCCGAGCTGGCGCGCTGCATTTTTGACAGTCTCGCCCTGCTCTATGCCGACATCCTGAGCGAGCTGGCTGACCTTCGCGGCAAACCGTTCTCGCAGCTGCATATCGTGGGCGGCGGCTGCCAGAACCAGCTGCTGAACCAGCTCTGCGCGGATGCCTGCGGCATTACCGTGGTGGCAGGTCCGATTGAAGCCTCCACGCTCGGCAATATCGGCATTCAGCTGATGACCCTGGACGAACTTTCAAACGTCGACGATTTCCGTTCGGTGGTGACGGCGAATAACAGCCTGACCACCTTCACCCCCCATCCCTGCCATGAAATTGCCCGCTACAGGGCGCAGTTTCAGCAAAAACGACTGACTAAGGAGCTTTGCGCATGACCACTCAACTTGAACAAGCCTGGGACCTGGCTAAACAGCGTTTCGCCGCCGTCGGCGTGGATGTCGAAGAGGCGCTGCGCCAGCTCGACCGTCTGCCCGTCTCCATGCACTGCTGGCAGGGTGATGACGTTGCTGGCTTCGAGAACCCGGGCGGTTCCCTGACGGGGGGTATTCAGGCCACGGGTAACTATCCGGGCAAAGCGCGCAACGCCACCGAACTGCGTGCGGATCTGGAGCTGTCGCTGAGCCTGATCCCCGGGCCAAAGCGCCTGAATCTGCACGCCATTTATCTCGAATCCGACGAGCCGGTGGCGCGTAATGAAATCAAACCGGAGCACTTTACGAACTGGGTGGCGTGGGCGAAAGCCAACAAGCTGGGCCTGGACTTTAACCCCTCCTGCTTCTCGCACCCGCTGAGCGCGGACGGCTTTACCCTTGCGCACGCCAACGACGAAATCCGCCAGTTCTGGATCGACCATGTCAAAGCCAGCCGCCGCGTTTCTGCGTATTTCGGCGAGCAGCTTGGCACACCGTCGGTGATGAACATCTGGATCCCGGACGGTATGAAGGACATCACCGTCGACCGTCTGGCTCCGCGCCAGCGCCTGCTGGCCGCGCTGGATGAGGCCATCAGCGAGAAGCTGGACCCGGCGCACCACATCGACGCCGTGGAGAGCAAGCTGTTCGGCATTGGCGCCGAGAGCTACACCGTCGGCTCGAACGAGTTCTACATGGGGTACGCCACCAGCCGCCAGACCGCGCTGTGCCTGGATGCCGGTCACTTCCACCCAACCGAGGTGATCTCCGACAAAATCTCCGCTGCCATGCTCTACGTGCCGCGCCTGCTGCTGCACGTCAGCCGCCCGGTGCGCTGGGACAGCGACCACGTAGTGCTGCTGGATGACGAAACCCAGGCGATTGCCAGCGAAATCATCCGCCACGATCTGTTCGACCGCGTACACATTGGCCTCGACTTCTTCGACGCCTCCATCAACCGCATCGCGGCGTGGGTTATCGGCACCCGCAACATGAAGAAAGCCCTGCTGCGCGCGCTGCTGGAGCCTGTCGCCGCCCTGAAACAGCTGGAAGAAAACGGCGACTACACCGCGCGCCTGGCGCTGCTGGAAGAGCAGAAATCCCTGCCGTGGCAGGCGGTGTGGGAGATGTACTGCCAGCGTCACGATGCGCCTGCGGGCAGCCAGTGGCTGGACAACGTGCGGGCATATGAGAAAGACGTTCTTGCCGCTCGTCAGTAAAAAACATTGCCCGGCGGCGCGTTGCTTGCCGGGCCTACAGGTAAAAGTAGGCCGGGTAAGCGCAGCGCCACCCGGCATTTTCAAAGGAAACACAGTATGCAGACCATCACCACCTCCTGGTTCGTCCAGGGCATGATCAAAGCCACCTCCGACGCCTGGCTGAAGGGCTGGGACGAGCGCAACGGCGGCAACCTGACGCTACGCCTGGACGACGCGGATATCGAGCCATTTGCCGCCGATTTCCACCAGAAGCCGCGCTATATCGCCCTGAGCCAGCCGATGCCGCTGCTCGCCAACACGCCGTTTATCGTCACCGGTTCCGGGAAGTTCTTCCGCAACGTTCAGCTCGACCCGCAGGCCAACCTCGGCGTAGTGAAAGTGGATAGCGACGGCGCGGGCTACCACATTCTGTGGGGGCTGACGGATGAGGCGGTGCCAACCTCTGAGCTGCCGGCGCACTTCCTCTCCCACTGCGAGCGCATCAAGGCGACCAATGGCAAGGACCGCGTGATCATGCACTGCCACGCCACCAACCTGATCGCCCTGACCTACGTGCTGGAAAATAATTCTGATTTCTTCACCCGCAAACTGTGGGAAGGCAGCACCGAGTGTCTGGTGGTGTTCCCGGACGGCGTCGGCATTCTGCCGTGGATGGTGCCGGGCACCGACGAAATCGGCCAGGCAACCGCGACGGACATGCAGAAACATTCACTGGTGCTGTGGCCGTTCCACGGCGTCTTCGGCAGCGGCCCGACGCTGGATGAAACCTTCGGCCTGATCGACACCGCCGAGAAATCCGCGGAAGTGCTGGTGAAGGTCTATTCCATGGGCGGCATGAAGCAGACCATCACCCGGGAAGAACTGATCGCCCTGGGTAAACGCTTTGGCGTCACCCCCATGCAGTCGGCGTTAGATTTGTACCAATAACAACATCGCGCCCCGCTCACCGAGACGGGGCGAAAACCACCTGCAATCCCTACAACTAACTCAAGTCAGTGGAGTAAAAGCAATGAAAATAAAAGCAAGCTTGATCCTCACCGTTGCCGCTCTGGCGTTGTCCGGTTCCGCTTTAGCAGAAGTGAAAATCGCCCTGGTGGCGAAGTCCTTAGGGAATGGATTCTTCGAGGCAGCGAACGTCGGCGCGCAGGAGGCGGCCAAAGAGTTAGGCGATGTAAAAGTGATTTATACCGGCCCGACCACCACCACGGCGGAAGCGCAGATCGAGGTGCTGAACGGGCTGATCGCCCAGGGCGTGGATGCGATCGCGATTTCCGCGAACGATCCGGACGCCGTCGTGCCGGTGCTGAAAAAAGCGATGCAGCGCGGCATCAAGGTTGTGTCGTGGGATTCCGGCGTGGCGAAAGCCGGGCGTCAGATCCATCTCAACCCGTCCAATAACGCCCTGATTGGCGAAACTAACGTCAAGCTCGCCGCCGATGCCCTGAAAGCGCTGAACGTGGAGAAAGGCGATGTGGCGGTGCTGAGCGCCACGCCAACCTCCACCAACCAGAACACCTGGATTGCGGAAATGAAAAAGGTGCTGCCGAAGTACCCGTCCGTCAATCTGGTGACCGTGGCCTACGGGGACGATCTCTCTGACAAGAGCTACCGCGAAGCGGTCGGCCTGCTGAAAACCTACCCGGAGCTGAAAGTGATTGTTTCGCCTTCTTCCGTGGGCATTGTGGCTGCCGCGCAGGCGGTGAAGGACCAGGGCAAGATTGGCAAAGTGTACGTCACCGGTTTAGGCCTGCCGTCTGAGATGGCGGGCGCGGTGAAGTCCGGCGCAAGCAAGAGCTTTGCCATCTGGAACCCGATTGACCTGGGCTATGCCGCAACCTACCTGGCGGATGACCTGGTAAAAGGCACCGCCACGAAAGGTGAGGCCAGCATGGGCAAGCTGGGCAAAGTGAAGCTGGATGCCGACGGCAACGGCGCGATGGCCGAGCCGTTCGTTTACGATGCCAGCAATATTGATAAGTTCTCAAAAATCTTTTGATCCTTTCCCCCCTCACCCTAGCCCTCTCCCAAAGGGAGAGGGAACGTTAACCCCCTCTCCCTTTGGGAGAGGGTCGGGGTGAGGGTGAACCAAACGGAGAACTATCATGACCCCATTGCTACAGCTTTCTGGCATCACCAAGGTGTTCCCCGGCGTGCGTGCTCTTGAGAACGTGCAGCTTGCGCTGTGGCCCGGCAAAGTGACGGCGCTTATCGGCGAAAACGGCGCGGGCAAGTCGACGCTGGTCAAAGTGATGACCGGCATATACCAGCCCGACGAGGGCGAAATTCTCTACAAGGCGATCCCCGTTCACCTTCCGACGCCGGAGTCGGCGCATAAAATGGGCATCACCGCCATTCACCAGGAAACCGTCCTGTTCGATGAACTCTCGGTCACCGAAAATATCTTTGTCGGTCAGTACCTTCACAAAGGCTTCCTGAAAAAGCTCGACTGGCCGGAAATGCACCGCCGGGCGCAGGCTATTCTCGCCCGCCTTGAGGTGCAAATCGACCCGCGCGCAACGCTGAAAACCCTGAGCATCGCCCAGCGTCACATGGTGGCGATTGCCCGCGCGCTGTCGTTTGAGGCGCAGGTGGTGATCCTCGATGAACCCACGGCGGCGCTGTCACAGCATGAAATCCTCGAGTTTTACCAGATTGTGGAGCGCTTAAAGCAGGAGGGAAAAGCCATCCTGTTTATCTCCCACAAGTTCGACGAGATTTTTGAGCTGGCCGATCACTACACCATTTTGCGCGACGGCGTGTTCGTCGGTGCAGGGGCAATAAATGAGATCACCGAAGAGCGGATGGTGTCGATGATGGTCGGGCGCGCCATTACCCAAACCTTCCCGAAAATCGACTGCGAAAAAGGCGAGACGGTGCTGGAGGTGAAAAACCTCTGCCATCCGACCGAGTTTGCGCATATCTCGTTCTCCCTGCGTAAAGGGGAGATCCTCGGCTTTTACGGGCTGGTGGGTGCCGGGCGTACCGAGCTGATGCAGGCGCTTTCCGGCGTCACGCGGCCATCGTCCGGGGAAATTATCCTCAACGGACAGCCCCGGCGCTTCCGCCAGCCTGCGGATGCGATCAAAGCCGGTATCGTCTGTGTGCCGGAAGAAAGGCAGAAACAGGGGGCGATTATCGCCCTGCCGATTGCCCAGAACATCAGCCTGCCTCAGCTCAGCAGGCTCAATCCGAACGGCGTACTGCACGACGACCGCGAATGGAAGCTGGCAGACGAGTACGCCAAACGCCTGCAAGTGAAAGCCTTCAGCTGGAAGCAGGCGGTGGAGACCCTCTCTGGCGGCAACCAGCAAAAGGTGGTGATCGGCAAATGGCTGGCGACGCACCCTGACGTGATCATCCTCGATGAGCCAACAAAAGGCATCGATATCGGCTCAAAGGCAGCCGTGCATCAGTTTATGTCCGAGCTGGTCAGTCAGGGGCTGGCGGTGATTATGGTCTCGTCCGAACTGCCGGAAGTGATGGGCATGGCGGATCGCATTATCGTCATGCACGAGGGGCTGATGGTGGCCGAATACCAGGCGGGAGACGCGACGGCGGAAACCATCGTCAGCGCCGCCAGCGGTGCAAAACAGGAGGCGGCATAAATGCTTAGCTCACTCTTAAAACACCGCGAGGCGCTGCTTGGCGCGGTGATTGTCCTGATGGTCGTCGCCATTGGCAGCCGCGTGCCATCGTTTATCGCACCGGGCAACCTGGTGGAGATGTTTAACGACACCGCCATTCTGATCGTCCTCGCGCTCGGGCAGATGATGGTGCTGCTCACTAAAGGCATCGACCTGTCGATGGCGGCTAATCTGGCCCTGACCGGGATGATTGTCGCCCTGATTAATTTCCATTACCCGGACGTGCCCGTCTGGGCGCTGCTGATCCTCGCCAGCGCGCTTGGGCTGCTGATGGGCGCAATAAACGGCCTGCTGGTGTGGAAGCTGGGCATTCCGGCGATTGTGGTCACGCTCGGCACCATGAGCATCTACCGCGGAATGATCTTTTTGCTCTCCGGCGGCGGCTGGGTGAACTCCAACCAGATGGGTGCAGACTTCCTCGGCCTGCCGCGTGCGTCAGCGCTGGGCCTGCCGGTGCTGAGCTGGTGCGCCATCGCCGTACTGCTGCTGGTGGGCTACTTCCTGCGCTACAGTCGCACCGGACGGGCGCTCTACACCGCAGGCGGGAACGCCACGGCAGCGTACTACACCGGGATCAACGCCGGGAAAATGCAGTTCATCAGCTTCTGCCTTTCCGGTCTGCTGGCCGGGTTCTGCGGCTACCTGTGGATATCACGCTTTGCCGTTGCGTATGTTGACGTCGCTAACGGTTTTGAATTGCAGGTGGTGGCAGCCTGTGTGATTGGCGGGATCAGCACCATGGGTGGCACCGGCCGCGTGCTCGGCTGTCTGTTCGGGGCGCTGTTCCTTGGCGTCATCAACAACGCCCTGCCGGTGATCGGCGTCTCCCCGTTCTGGCAGATGGCGATTTCCGGCTCGGTCATTGTCATCGCTGTGCTGCTGAACGAGCGCGGCAACAAGCGCAAAGGCAGGCTGATCCTGCGCGACGCGGCGCTGGCACGTCAGAAACTGGCGGTGAAACCATGAGCAAAATGATGACATCTGAAGAGTTCAAACCCACTTCTGCGCCGGGCATCTTCCAGCGCCTGCTGTGCTGGGAGGGCTTCCTGCTGGCGGTGACGCTGGCGGTGTTTGTGGTGAACGCGCTCGCCTCGCCCTACTTCCTCAATATCTGGAACCTCTCCGACGCGACGTTCAACTTCACGGAAAAAGCGATCATTGTGTTGCCGATGGCGATGCTGATTATCGCCCGGGAAATTGACCTGTCTGTGGCCTCCACCATCGCGCTCAGCTCCACGGTGATGGGCTTTTGCGCGGCGGCGGGCGTCGATACGCCGCTGCTGGTGTGCGTGGGATTAGGCGTCGGGCTACTGTGCGGGCTGTTCAACGGTATTCTGGTGACGCGCTTTAACCTGTCGTCCATCGTCATCACCATCGGCACCATGAGCCTGTACCGCGGGATCACCTACATCCTGCTCGGGGACCAGGCGCTGAACAGCTACCCGGAGAGCTTCGCCTGGTTCGGCCAGGGCTACGTCTGGGGCGCGCTGTCGTTTGAGTTCGCGCTGTTTATCGTGCTGGCCGCTCTGTTTGCCTTTGTGCTGCACCGCACCAATTTTGGCCGCCGCACCTACGCCATCGGCAACAACCCGACCGGCGCGTGGTACTCCGGCATCAACGTGAAGCGCCACAACCTGATCCTGTTTGCGCTGGTAGGACTGATGTCCGGCCTGGCGTCGGTGCTGCTCACCTCGCGTCTGGGCAGTACCCGCCCGACCATCGCGATGGGCTGGGAGCTGGCGGTGGTGACGATGGCGGTGCTCGGCGGCGTCAATATTCTCGGCGGGTCCGGCAGCATGGTGGGCGTGATTATCGCCGCCTTCCTGATGGGGCTGGTGACCTTCGGCCTGGGCCTGCTCAACGTGCCCGGCATTGTGATGTCAGTGATTATCGGCGCGATGCTGATCGTGGTGATTTCGCTGCCGATTATTACCCGCCGGGTGATGCAGCGAAGACGGATCTCATAGCCGGGTGGCACTGCGTTTACCCGGCCTACTTAACCGTAGGCCCGCGCAAGCGCAGCGCCGCCGGGCATAAAAATCAAAGTAATTAAGGAGAATTATCATGAGCTTTATGTTGGCACTCCCCAAAATCAGCCTGCACGGCGCGGGCGCGATCGGCGATATGGTCAATCTGGTGGCAAACAAACAGTGGGGAAAAGCGCTGATTGTCACCGACGGCCAGCTGGTGAAACTTGGCCTGCTCGACAGTTTGTTTTCCGCGCTCGACGCCCATCAGATGTCGTATCACCTGTTCGATGAGGTATTCCCGAATCCGACGGAAGCGCTGGTGCAAAAAGGCTATGCGGCATATCAGGATGCGGAGTGTGATTACCTGATTGCCTTTGGCGGCGGCAGCCCGATTGATACTGCCAAGGCGATCAAAATCCTCACCGCCAACCCAGGTCCGTCAACCGATTACTCCGGCGTCGGCAAGGTGAAAAACGCGGGCGTGCCGCTGGTGGCGATCAACACCACCGCAGGCACGGCGGCGGAGATGACCAGCAACGCGGTGATCATTGACGCCGCGCGACAGGTGAAAGAGGTGATTATCGACCCGAACATCATCCCGGATATCGCCGTGGACGATGCCAGCGTGATGCTTGATATTCCGGCCTCCGTGACCGCCGCAACCGGCATGGATGCCTTGACCCATGCGATTGAAGCCTACGTGTCCGTCGGCGCGCACCCGCTGACCGATGCTAACGCGCTGGAGGCGATTCGCCTGATCAACCTCTGGCTGCCGAAAGCGGTTGACGATGGTCACAACCTGGAAGCGCGCGAGCAGATGGCCTTTGGTCAGTATCTGGCGGGCATGGCGTTTAACAGCGCCGGTCTGGGGCTGGTGCACGCCCTGGCGCACCAGCCGGGCGCGACGCACAACCTGCCACACGGCGTGTGCAACGCCATTCTGCTGCCGATCATCGAAAACTTTAACCGCCCGAACGCGGTCGCACGTTTCGCCCGCGTGGCGCAGGCGATGGGCGTTGACACGCGCGGCATGAGCGATGAAGCGGCCAGCATGTCAGCCATTCAGGCGATTCGTGACCTGAGCGCCCGGGTCGGCATTCCGTCCGGATTTAGCCAGCTCGGCGTCACCAAAGCCGATATTGAAGGCTGGCTGGATAAAGCCCTCGCCGACCCGTGCGCGCCGTGCAACCCGCGCACCGCCAGCCGCGATGAGGTCCGCGAGCTGTACCTGGAGGCTTTATGATCCGCAAAGCGTTTGTGATGCAGGTAAACCCGGACGCGCACGAGGAGTACGCACGTCGCCACAACCCGATCTGGCCTGAGCTGGAGGCGGTACTGAAAGCCCACGGCGCGCACCACTACGCCATCTATCTCGACAAAGCTCGCAACCTGCTGTTTGCGACGGTGGAGATTGAATCAGAGGAGCGCTGGAACGCGGTCGCGAATACCGACGTCTGCCAGCGCTGGTGGAAATATATGGGTGACGTTATGCCGTCGAACCCGGATAACAGCCCGGTGAGTTCGGCGCTGAAAGAGGTGTTTTACCTGGACTGATGTGTTAACGCTGCTGCCCCCGAGGCGGCAGCAATCTCCCGCCTGCCACTCAGCGTAAACGCCGACACCACCGTGATCGCCAGCACGAAACAGCCCAGTATCAGATACGTCTCCTGGAAGCCGACCCGGTCATACATATTTCCGGCAAAGGCGGAGAGGAAGATCGCCGCCGACTGTTTGGCAAACTGGAAGCCAATCAGGTAGATGGTGGCCGACAGGCGCGTATCAAACACCCCGGTGATGTACTTGAATGCCCCCACCAGCAGGAACGGGACTTCCAGCGCGTGCAGCATCTTCAGGGCAATCACCTCCACGGCGGTGGTGGCAAACGACGAGCCGATAATGCGCGTCGCCATGATCACCCCGGCAATCAGCAGCGTGTTTTTCGCGCCGATGCGGTTAATGATCCACGGCGAGCAGAACATAATGATCGCGTTACAGATTTCCCCTGCCGTGGTGGCGAAACCAAAGGCACGGGTCCCCTCCTGCGGCGTGGCGAAGAAGGTTTTGAAGAAGGTGGCAAACTGCTGGTCGAAGACGTCATACACGCAGGCCACGCCAATCACGTACAGGATGAACATCCACATTCTGCGCTGGCGGAACAGGGTAAAGACGGTTTTAGCGGTGATCTGCGGCTGATTCGCGCCCAGGGCGTTCATCACCTGCGCCGTCTGGTTAGGCTTCGGTTTCGCGACCACCAGCAGCAGCATCAGCAACAGCGCCGCGGCCGACCCCATCCAGAAGACGTACGACGGATCGATGCCGAACAGGATGCCGCCCGTTGAGGCGCACAGCCCCCAGCCGAGACAGCCGAACATACGCGCCTTGCCGTACTCAAAAAAGCTGTTGCGGCTTACGCGCTCAATATAGGCCTCAATCGCCCCCGACCCCGCTGAGAAGACAAAGCCGATATACAACCCACCGCTCAGCGCCCCCAGCCAGATATTGGTTTTCAGCAGCGGGGCGAAGACGTACAGGAAGAACGGCGCGAACAGGAACAGCAGCACCGAGATGATCCAAAGCAGGTGTTTTTTCAGCCCCAGCTTGTCCGAAATGACCCCCAGCACCGGCTGGAAGGCAATGGCCGACAGCGAGATGCAGGAGAAAACAATCCCGGTATGGGTTTTGTTCAGGCCGATGATGTCCGACAGCCAGATCGGCAGGAACGGAAAGCAGGTGGCCATGATGAAGAAGTAGAGAAAGAAGAACAGCCCGAAGATCCAGAAATTAGGGTTGTCTTTGTGGGTACAGGTTGTTGTGTTCATTATTTTTATCCTCAACGGAGGGCCGGTTGCCCGGCCCGTCACCCTTACACGCGTTCCACACCAATCAGAATGGCGGTTTCCGGATCCAGAATCGGCAGTGCAATACCCGCCTGCATCAGCCACTCACCGCTTACCGTTTGCGGCGCGTTCATCCACGCCGGCAGCTTACGCATGGTGTGCCCGCCCTCGCCCGTAATCTGGATGTTCGGGTGATCGAGCAGCGTGATGCGGTACAGCGCGCTGGCGTCTAACCCCGGCATGCGCAGCGGCATCATCAGGGTGTAATCCGGCATCGCGAGCTGGCTGACCAAAAACAGCCCCTGCGTCTTATCTTCGCTCACTATACCCTGCGCCAGGGTGGTGGCGTCCGGCATATCCACGCGCCACTGGGTGCCGTGATGAATGACCTCTCGCCACCGCTTGTGCAGCGCGGCGTAATGGCGATAGCCTTCACGCTCCTGCGCATCGACGGTGAGCGGATCCAGCTCCAGCCCCATGTGACCAAACAGCGCTGTTAGCCCGCGGAACTGAATGCTGTGCTGGCGGAAGGTGGCGTGACATTTATGATGACCGATATGCGCCCCCATCACCTCCGGCGGGAAGAAGTAGCTCATGCCGCGCTGGATAGTGTTGCGCTCCAGCGCGTCGTTGTTATCGGACGCCCAGAAGCGGTGGCTGCGGGTCAGCACTTCGTAATCAATACGCCCGCCACCCGACGAACAGGATTCAAACTCAATGTGCGGGAAGCGCTCGCCCAGCACGTCCAGCAGGCGGTAAAACTGGCGCGTCTGGGCGTCGGCGGCGGCTTTGCCCTTGTGACCTGGCTGCACCAGCTCGCGGTTCATATCCCATTTCACGTAGTCGACCGCGTGTTCGCCCAGCAGCCAGCTCATGCGTTCGACCAGATATTCAAAGGCCTGCGGAATATTGAGATTGAGGACCAGCTGGTGTCGCCCGGTCGCCTGGGCGTAGCCCGGCAGCGCCAGCACCCAGTCAGGGTGCGCGCGATACAGATCGGAATCGGGGTTAATCATCTCCGGCTCAACCCAGATACCAAACTCCATGCTGAGCTGTTTAACGTGATCGATTACCGGCTTTAGGCCGTTCGGGTATTTTTTCTCGTCCAGATACCAGTCGCCCAGCGCGGCGTGGTCGTCGTTGCGGCCTTTGAACCAGCCGTCGTCAATGATAAAGCGCTCCACACCCAGCGCTGCGGCCTCGTCGGCCATGCGCATGATGTAGTCCGGGTCGTGGTTGAAGTAGATCCCCTCCCAGGTGTTGAGGTGCACCGGGCGCGGTTTATCTTCCGGGAAGCGGATAACATTGTCGCGCAGGTAGCGGTGGAACTGCTGGCTCATGCCGTTCAGCCCGTGCGGGGAGTGGCTGGCATACAGGCGCGGCGTCCAGAGCGTTTCCCCCTCTTCAATCGCCATTTCACCCGGCAGGTAGAGCGCTTCGGCCTGCATATAGCGGCGGCCATCGGTTTTCGCCTCTGCGCGCAGGCGGTGGTTACCACTCCAGCCCAGATGTATACCCCAGACGTTGCCGTGCATTTCACTGAATGACGGCGTACCTGAAATCAGCGCCGGGAAATGTTCATGGGAGGTTTTACCCCGACGGTTTTCAATCACAAAGCTGTCATGTTCAAGCATCACGCGGTGCGGCTGAAACTCCCTGATCCAGCGTCCGTGGAAGGCCATCACCTCCTGCGCGCGTTCGGCCACCGGCAGCGTCACGGCAAAGCGATCCACCTGCCACGCCTGCGTTTTCAGGTTGGTTAACCCATGACGCACCACCAGTACGCCGCTGGCATCCAGCGTTATTTCACTGGTCAGGCGCAGGCCTGCATGCTCGTCTTCAGCAGTGATTGTCAGGGCGTTTAACGCCTGCTGCACCTGCGTGGTTTTAAATACCGGCGATCCGTCCAGCCCCTGGCGGTGCCCCTCGATGCCCGGCGAGCCAAACAGCCCATGCCCCAGCTCTGCCATCAGCGTGACGGGGGAGTCGACGTCCAGCCTGCCATTAGCAACCGGGCGCGCAATACTCAGCACATCCTGCGGCGAAAAGTGCTGAAGGTGTGCCCCCCAGTAGAGAATTTCGGCGAACGGGTGGGTTTTTACCACCACGTCAACCGTATTGCTTTCAAGTCGAAAAATGGAATCTTGCATCAGACATCTCCTGTCATCGGGATGTCCTGAGTGTTGATCCGAAACGTTTCGGATACAAACCAAAACGTTTCGGATCTGTGATCGGGTTTGGAAATTTTTGGTTAATCAGGCCGTCTGGCCTGGGGAGAATTCTGGCTGCCAGAGCACCTGAAGGGTGTCAATGTCGTCGCCATTAATCAGCTGGCGCACCATATCGGCAATCTGTTTCCCGACACCCTGACGGGTAGACTGGATCACCGCCGCGACGTCGATATCGACAATGCTGTCCTGCGGTAAGCCGTCATAGACCACCAGCGAAACGGCATTTTCACCGGTTAAGCGTCCCATCTGCGCCAGGGCCATCGCTGCGCCGTCGCCGTGGGTGTTGCAGTCGGTAATGATGGCCGTGGGCGGCTGCGGCAGGGAGAGAAGTTCTTGCGTGGTGGCATACCCCACGCGACGCGAAGGGGGCATGGCGCGCAGCCATTCGCTGGAAAGTCCGGCTTCCCGCAGCGCGTCCAGGTAGCCCTGGCGGCGCTGGGTGATGAATGCCTGGTTGTTGCTTTCGCCCAGCAGCGCAATGCGCTGATGGCCTTTCTCGATCAGCCAGCGGGTGGCCTGATATGTGCCGGCATAGTTGTCGAAATCGAACCACGCGTACGGCTGCGGGAGCTGGCTGCGGCCGAGCGCCAGGAACGGGAACCCGGCGGCCTGTAGCTGCTCAAGACGCGGATCGTGATCCAGCGTATGCGCCACAATCAGCGCATCCACGCGTCGGCTCTGCACCATGCGCATATAGCTGTGTTTGTCCGCCAGGTCGTCGTCAGCGATGAGCAGCAGGTCAATCTCATGTCGCGCCAGTTCGTGGCTAATTTCGCCGACCATGTCCATAAAAACGCTGTTATTGAGCGGAACAGGATGCACCGGAAACACCAGCCCGACGGCGTCGATTTTGCCCATCTTCAGGCGACGGGCAAAGGTATTTGGTCGATAGCCACGGCGCTGGGCCTCCGCTTCCACGCGGGCGCGCGTCTCAGCAGAAACGTCGTCATACCCGTTGAGGGCGCGGCTGACGGTGGTAACAGACAGCCCCAGTTCTTTGGCAATGGCTTTGAGCGACATGATTTTCCGTATCTTTGTTAGTTTTGTTCCGCCACCAGCAGCGCGTGCGTATCTGGCTCCAGCGCCTTAAAGATATGCGGCTGGTCAGCGGGGTAGCAAATGTAATCTCCCGGGCCGAGCTCTTCCGCCGCGTCGATCAGACCGACCACCGCCCGCCCCTGGGTCACGATAATATGCTCAACCGAACCAGGCGGATGGGGCTGGGAAATACGGTCTGCCCCCGGCTGAGTCAGCAGCAGATAGATATCACGACGCGCGCCAGGCGGACACGCCGCGAGCAAAATCGCCTCGTAGTTCGCCTGCCCGGCGACGACTTTTGTGCCCTCGCCGCGGCGGATCACCTGCGTGACGGGTTGCTGCGGCTCCAGTAACCGGGCAAAAGGAATATCCAGCGCCACGCAAAGCGACCACAGCGTTTCCAGGCTAGGATTGCCGTTGCCAGACTCCAGTTGAGAAAGCGTGGATTTGGCGATCCCGGCACGGCGGGCAATTTCCGCCAGTGAGAGCCCGGTTCGCAAGCGTTCTCGCACCAGGCTTTTGGCGATCACGCTGATTGGCTGCGTCATAATAACGGCCTCTTTCTCTCTATAACGAACGAATCGTTCGTCTTGTAAAACGTTTCTGATGCGTTCATTATAATGGAAATACGTTCGATATGGCTAAAATGGTATGAAGAATCACCTCTCTTGCCTGAAAGGCGACACGATAAAAGCGATCGTCCTGGTCTGCCTCGCGGTGGGCGTGGTCGGCATGTCTTATGGCTCACTGGCGATGGCCTACGGTTTCCCGCTGTGGGTGCCGTTTGTCCTCTCCCTCACGGTGCTGGCAGGCGCATCCGAGTTTATGTTTATCGGCATCGTGGCGAGCGGCGGCAATCCGCTGGCAGCGGCAGCGGCCGGTTTACTGGTTAACGCGCGCCATGTGCCGTTCGGCGTTACGGTGCGTGAACTGGTGGGCAAGCGCGGCCTGAGCTTTCTGGGCTGTCATATCATGAATGATGAAAGTGTGGTGTTCGGCCTGTCGCAAAAAACCGCCGAGCAGCGTAAAGCGGCCTACTGGCTGTGCGGCCTGGGCGTGGCAATCATCTGGCCGCTAGGGGCGGTGCTGGGCGCGATGGTCGGCAAGCTGCTGCCGGACCCGGAAACCATCGGGCTGGACGCGGTGTTCCCGGCGGTCCTGCTGGCGTTAGTGGTGCCGGCATTTAAAAACCGTACCACGCTGATCCGCGCCTGTAGCGGCGCAGTGTTGTCGCTGGCCGCCGTACCGTTTGCGCCGGTTGGCCTGCCGGTGCTGCTCTCTTTGCTCGGCCTTGCCGCGAGGAAAAAATAATGGAAAACATGACGGTTTTTATTCTCGGCATCGCCATTCTTTCTGCCGGAACCTATCTGATGCGTCTCGGCGGGGCGAAACTCGGTAGCCGGCTGGCGCTTTCTGAACGGTCGCAGGCGCTGCTTTCAGACGCGGCAACCGTTTTGTTGTTCTCCGTCGCGCTGGCAACAACGTTTTATGAAGGGGACCATTTTGCCGGGATGGCGCGCGTACTGGGGGTGGGGTTCGCGGTGTTTCTGGCCTGGCGCAAAATGCCGTTAATTGTGGTGATCGTCGCGGCGGCGGTGGTGACGGCGCTGCTGCGTCTGGCGGGGATCCACTAAGAAAAATGCCCGACAGAACAGCGCTGCCGGGCATCTGAGGGGTTAATGCGCAGGAAGCGTATCGACGTTAAGCGTCAGCGTTTCTTCAAAATCCGTGGTGTTAGTAACGCTAAATGCCTTGTCAGAGAGATAGGTCGTGATCATCATGGTGGCGACAAACTGCTCGCCCGCCACTTCTGTACCGTTTACCGCAGCCAGCGCTTTTTCCGGCTTTAGCGTCACCTGAGAAGCGCCTCCCTGAACGGCTACCGCGCCAATATCGACCGCGGCCAGCTGCACAGGGTTCCCGTCCACCCGCCCATCTTTGAATTCGATTTTCATCGCGCCGCTGTCCGTAAAACGATACGCCAGGTTCTGTCGGGCAATCCCGTCTACGGAGATGCGCATTTTGCGCACATCCGGACACAGCACCGAAACCTGAACTTCACGCATCACAGAAGCATAACCGTTGTACACTTTGCCAATATGTTCAGCGGACGTTTGCCGCATATCCTCTTTACGGTAGCGCCCGTAATCGACTTTCTTCACCGCCGACATCATTTCACAGGCGCCGTCATCGGCCTGCGCCATTCCCGAAAGTCCCGCTGCGCCGCAGAGCAGCATAAGCATCAGCGCGTATTGACGAACGTTATTCAGAGACATTTCCCTGTCACCTCTTCATAGAATTTATTCGGTTCTGCCTCCGGCAGGGTGTACGTCAGCCTGCAACGCCCTTCATCCAGCTTCGCATACAGCTGCTGGCTGGCAGAGATATCGTTCAGGAAGATCACGCCGTCTTCTGGCGCACTCGTCACATACTCCCCTGCCGCGTCCACAATCGAGACACCTTCCGGCAGCGGCGTACCGTCCGCACGGCGTATACTGAGCAGCACGCGGCGCTGGCTTAACGTCGCAAACTCCCACTTCGCCACAGCGCCGTGAGACGCTTTGATCGCTGTTCTGCCATTTCTTACGTCCAGATTGCCTGGCAGGCTTTCCGTGTTGATCTCAATCGTGCTTTCACGGAACGGCGACAGCGCAGGAATAATCGCCTGGCCCCATTTATCGGTCCATACCGCGCCGCGCGGGGTACCTATCTCGATACCAGCCACCGGTTTATCCAGTCTGGCAATGGCGTACGTATCGGTCACGCGGTAAGGCGAGAAGGTCACCCCGTCGCTGTGGGCGACAATCCCGCCGCTTAATGCTGCTGAGTAGTTGGTATTGCTGTCGTTATCTCCTCCTGCCGCCAGCGCCAGGTTGGTGTAATGCAGATTACTGTTCAGCGAGCTGTCCCAGCTGGTGGTGTTCTCTTCCTGGTCCTGAGTGACCCCCACCGTGTACTGGTTCTCAGCGTTGAGCGAGCCCATTGCCCGCGTGCCGTAAGAACGCTTACCTTCGCTCTCGCGATACCAGGAGCTGGTTGTCACGCCTGAGCGTCCCAGCGGGATCGACACGTTTACGTAAAACTGATCGTTGTCGCTGCTGTCGTGCCGGCTGACATCCGACTCCCAGTTCACGCTCACGTTGAAGTATTTAAAAGTCTGTGACCACGACGAGATAAACCGGCGACTGTCATAGTCGCTGTTCCAGCTCTCGTTGCGATAATAGCTGAGGGAAAAGCGGCCCAGCGTGGTACTCGACCAGTTGATACCGACGCTGGTGTCGTATTTGGTTTGCGACATATCGTCATCGTCGCCGTAAAGTTCCGCCATCTCGCGATAGTCCGGTGTGCCATAGCTACCGCCCAGCGAAAGCCCAATGCCCCACGGCAGGGAGTAACCCAGATCCAGCGTCGTTTTGTTGCCGTCGGTTTGCGTCTGGTTGTCTATTGACGCCAGAAAACCCAACGAGGCATACAGGTTCTGCATCGGTATGGTATCGAGGTTGCCGGAGAAGCCATAATAGTGGTTATCCGCCATCACCATACCGGCCAGGAAATTGACACGCTTATTGACAGACCAGCCGTCGTTGGCGGACACCACCCACGGATTTTCAAAGCGTGAGTCCATGTCTTCAACGCGGCCCATAGCCAGCGTAAAGCCCGGGGCACGGCCTATATGATTGCTGCGGAACGTACTTGCCGAGACAGTGAATCGGTTTTCGCTGCCGTCAGTCTCGGTGACCGTTACGTTCAGGTCGGTGTTGAGGTTCGCCAGCGGCACGTCATCCAGGTTGAACGGACCGGCAGGAACCAGCGTTGAGTAAATAAGCTGTCCGCCCTGGCGGATATCGACGCGCGCCTGCGGATTACGGGCAATACCGCTGACTTCGACGCCCGTCCCCACCTGAGGAGTGAGTGCGGTATCCGGCATCATCTGGACCCCGTAAATTCCCGGAATACTGAAGCGGCTGTTGGCGATGTTAATCTGGCCACCCTGCACCATCACGCCATAATCGGTAAAGGTACGCTGGGCATAGGTGTAGAGGGAGTCGACATCAAAATCCTGATCGCTGCCGTCGCTAATGAACTGCGTGCTGCGCACAATCCAGTCTCCGGCATTAAAGCCCATTTCAAAGGTCGACTGGAAACGGTCAGCGTTCTCATCATCATAGTGATTATGGGTGCCAAACATGGAGTAATTCAGCATGGCTGCACGTCCGCCACGCACCTCGGCGAACTGTCGGTCATAATCAGGGTCGATCGCTTCAGGCGGTACAACAACCGATATTTCATCAATATCCGGCGAAGTCTGAATCGTTGATCCGGACCAGTAGTGATAAATCTTCGGGCAGGTGCCTCTTTTCGTCTGTTTAATCAGGCCCGCGTTTTCCAGAAACGCTTTATCAATACAGGGCGTTCCTTCCTCATCAAATTTCACGGGCATAATATTGCGCTGCTTACCATTAATATTAACCGTCACATTATGGTAGCCAGGGGTAAAACGGGGAGTGAGGGAATAGTAATCCGCAATGGCCGGATCAAGCCCGTTATTTTTTAAAGCATCGCTGTCAAATATGGCTCGCGCCAGTTCCAGAGATTCATTCGCATTAGAGGAAATCTCAGCCCGAATATTAAATGCCAGCACGCTAAGGCAAAACACGAGCATTCCCTTTTTACAGGAACCGTTTAACATAACTACTCCATGTTTGTTAAGTGATTTTATTGCTGAAGGTCGGCGATATATTTCCCTGCCTTATAGCCATAACGCGTTGCCGGATAGATTTCGATTTGTTTTTCGGATGCTGATATTTTGGCTGGGGCGCTGGCCGTCATTTTTTCGCCAGGAAGAATGTAAGTCTTAGCTAATGTCGCGATCGTACCCGAGGCCATTAATTTCACCTTTTGCTCCAGTCGGACGACATAAGGCGTATTATTCTCAACCGTGACATTGCCATTTTTTATCTGCCAGGTGAGTGCCTTCCAGGGTTCAATATTTACCGCCAGGCCAGCCGGGTGAATAATGACGGGAAGGTTCTGGCTAAACACCACTTTAACTTTATTTTTTTCACGCTGAGGGATAGCGGTAAAAATGACACGCTTAAAATGTTCCACCTTCAGCGGCTCATTACTGTTTTTCAGCACAAAACGCACGCGCTGGGTTTTACCCGCATCTACGCGCACAACCGGCTGCGTGGCAATCAGACCCGGTTTGGGGTCGTCCGGGAGATCAATAATTTTGGTGTACAGCAGCTGTGCTTCAGCATCGGTGTTTTTAACATCCATGCTGGCCCCCTGCTTGTCTTCATTGACAATAAGCAGCGAGGTATCCGGCACCATCCCGGCAGCCATACCGTTGAATGAGGCCAGCAGGCAGGCACAGATCAGCGTTCTCTTTAAAAGCAGCATAATATTAGTCCATTAATATTGGTATAGGACACCCCACCGAAGTGAGGTGTCAGGTATTTCATGATACGTGGGGGTGATTACAGATAAACCAGCTCAACGTTGGTTAAGCCGTCCAGGGTAGCTTCATCCGTGATATTTAAATCGTTGGTTGGGTTAATCATCGCGGCAATGCCCACGTTGAAGTTAATTTTAGTTTGTGCAACAGGTGCCACTGTACCGGTCGCTTGATCTGTGAAGGAATAAATCTCACTCTTATCAGGTTTCACCTGTAAGTAGCGAAACCCGCTTTTAACTCCCCATGATGCGCCGTTATCGCTGGTGAAGATTGGATAAAGGTTTACACCGTCTCCGTTGGTCGTCGCCCCGTCGGTCTTTTGGATACCCATTGAATAAGCGCCAATCTTCTTATCGCCATACATCCCCAGGCCAGCCGTAAAACCCGCACTGGTAATGAAATCCGAATCAATAAAGTTCACCGGCATATTCTCCGTAGGCGCAGAATCCACATGCGAATCGTTAAAGGTCACGCCAACGCGGGTCGCTTCTTCACAGGTAATAGAAATAGGGATAATTTTAACATCCGCCAGAGGGGTTGGGGTGGTGGAATTCAGACTAGCCACCTTCATGGTACCAAAATCAGCAATACCGCCACCGCTAATAAATGCCGGTGTACAGGAAGACGGAACAATTTTCCCCGTAACCTGAATATCAACACTGGAAGCCGCCATTGCTGAAGACGCCGCTACTGCCAGTACAGATGCCAGCACTCCTTTTTTAAACATCGCGTTCATTTAATTTCCTTATATGAGTTAAATACAAAATAAACCAAAAGAGAAATATTTGGTTTTAGGGGTAAAGATTTGATATTGTTTTTGAAACTATCATCATGAATAACCGGGGTCAATGACTCCGAATCTCTTTAGGATTAAAGCCTGAGGATTTCCTTATTATTTGGGATCAATTATTGATTATTTATATAATAAACCCCGAAATACAGTCTGAAAGACATGAAATCATACATTATTTAAATGAATTAAAAGAACTGGTCAGACCTTGTATTTAGATCATGTATGATATTGCTGATTTTTAAGTAAGGGTAACTCAACCGGACGGCACATTATAGTTATTATTCAACCAATAAGAAATATCCCGGAGGATATGGCTATCTTCTGTCAGGTTGAAAATACAGGCGGTTTGTACAGGAAGGCGGGATAAAAACAGGGGAGCAGAATGAAACCTGTCCCTGCTCCGAAGAGCAAGGGACAGCGGCTATATGACTTATTTGTTCAGTTCAGCGGTCATGTGTACGCGGTTACCGGTGAATGCCTGGGTAATTTTGTAGGATGACGCGCCCGCTTCCTGAGCCTGTGCGGCGATTTTGGCTTCTGCGCCATCGAGGGTAGAGGCGGATGCAGTCACAGTCTGCGCAGCGAAAGAACCGAAAGAAGCAGCCAGAGCGATTACAGCGACAAAAGTTTTGATGCTTTTCATGAGATAAACCTTTTCGTTAAGTTGTTTAGATAAGGCACCGTGCCTTGATGAGATAAATACTAGCCCTCATCATGAACAACTAAAAGCGGAAGGTTTTGCTATACTCATTCAAAATTACTGATTAACAATCAATCGCTGCGGATGGGTGTAAATTGTCGCCCTGCCCGGCTTGCAGAACCCCACCAGCGTCAGGTTGCAGCGCTCTGCCACTTCGACCGCCAGCGTTGTCGCAGCCGACACCGCAAACAGGATCTCCACGCCGCACATGGCCGCTTTCTGCACCATTTCATAGCTGGCGCGGCTGGAAACGAGCGCGGCCCCTTGCTGCCAGACGGCATCTTCACGCGCGCGACGGCCCAGCAGCTTATCCAGCGCCACATGGCGGCCTACATCTTCATGACCTCCGACGATCTCGCCCGACGGGAGCAACCACGCCGCAGCATGTGTACAGCCGCTCAGCTGACCTATGGGCTGGACATCATTGAGGTGCTCCAGGGCTTTGTCGAGGTTACCGAGGTTGAAGGTCTGGGTAAACGGCAGCGGCGCGACGGGCTTACCGATATCGTTAAGCTGTTCAACGCCGCACACGCCGCAGCCGGTACGTCCGGCCAGCGCCCGGCGGCGCTCTTTCAGCCCCATAAAGCGACGACTGGAGAGTTCGATTTGTACTTCAAGGCCATTACAGGCCTGAACCACATCCATACCGTAGATCTCCTGCGGATGCGCAATGATGCCTTCCGAGAGGGAAAAACCTATGGCGAACAGTTCCAGATCTTTCGGCGAAGCCATCATCACCACATGCGAAATCCCGTTGTAAACCAGGGCAACGGGGACCTCTTCCGCCAGAAAATCCGGCGTGGCATGTGAAATGTGAGGCGGTCTGTGTACCGACAGTTCCACAATGCCCGCAGGCAGTGGCGACACGTGGGCAGCACGGTTTTGTTTAGACACAACGGTATTCCTGAACAACCACGGAAGTGAGCCTGCTATTGCAACACAAACGGCAGGCCTTACGCATAGTATGGATCAACTTTTCAGCAACCATTCTCCTACTCAATACGGAGGGGTGCAACCGATCAGCTGCTACACCTCTTTAACATGCACAGGATAAAATGTGATTGATATCACATTTTATAATCAATGCCGTGATAATACGTTCACTTTGTTTTAACCCCGTTAGAACAGGCGTACCGACATTGTGGTATTCTGGGCTTATCCCTCGGAGAAATGAGGGATTAATGCAAATTTTTCTCCTTTGCGGTTAATTCTCAACCGCAAAGTAAAACTACATAGCAATGTCGTAATGAACCAAGGAGTGACCCATGCAGGTCAGCAGAAGGCAGTTCTTTAAGATCTGCGCTGGCGGTATGGCAGGCACCACGGCGGCGGCACTGGGCTTTGCGCCCGGTGTAGCGCTGGCGGAAACACGGCAGTATAAACTGCTGCGCACCCGCGAAACCCGTAACACCTGTACGTACTGCTCCGTCGGCTGTGGGCTGTTAATGTATAGCCTCGGCGACGGTGCGAAAAACGCCAAAGCATCCATTTTCCACATCGAAGGCGATCCGGATCACCCGGTCAACCGTGGTGCGCTGTGTCCGAAAGGGGCCGGTCTGGTAGATTTTATCCACTCCGAAAGCCGCCTGAAGTTTCCTGAGTATCGCGCTCCCGGCTCTGACAAATGGCAGCAAATCAGCTGGGAGGAAGCGTTCGATCGCATCGCTAAGCTGATGAAAGAAGACCGCGATGCCAACTTTATCGCGAAGAATGCCGAAGGCACCACCGTTAACCGCTGGCTCTCCACCGGCATGCTGTGTGCTTCTGCGTCCAGTAACGAAACCGGCTATTTAACCCAGAAATTTACGCGCGCACTCGGTATGCTCGCGGTCGACAACCAGGCGCGTGTCTGACACGGACCAACGGTAGCAAGTCTTGCTCCAACATTTGGTCGCGGTGCGATGACCAACCACTGGGTCGACATCAAAAACGCCAACCTCATTGTGGTGATGGGCGGTAACGCCGCTGAAGCGCACCCTGTCGGGTTCCGCTGGGCGATGGAAGCCAAAATCCACAACGGCGCGAAGCTGATTGTGATCGATCCCCGCTTTACGCGTACAGCGTCAGTGGCGGATTTCTACACCCCTATTCGTTCAGGTACTGACATCACTTTCCTGTCAGGCGTATTGCTGTACCTGATGACCAACGAAAAATATAACCGCGAGTACACCGAAGCCTATACCAACGCCAGCCTGATCGTGCGTGAGGATTACCACTTCGAAGATGGCCTGTTCAGCGGTTATGACGCCGAAAAACGCAAATATGACAAAACCAGCTGGAACTATGAGCTGGACGAAAACGGCTTTGCGAAGCGCGACACCACCCTGCAACACCCGCGCTGCGTGTGGAACCTGCTGAAAGAGCACGTGTCCCGCTATACGCCGGAGGTTGTCGAAAACATCTGTGGGACGCCGAAGGCGGACTTCCTGAAGGTGTGCGAGCTGATAGCGGAAACCAGCGCGAAAGATAAAACCGCGTCGTTCCTGTATGCGCTCGGCTGGACGCAGCACTCCATCGGCGCGCAGAACATCCGCACCATGGCGATGGTTCAGCTGCTCCTCGGCAACATGGGGATGGCAGGCGGCGGCGTGAACGCCCTGCGCGGTCACTCCAACATTCAGGGTCTGACCGACCTCGGCCTGCTGTCTCAGAGCCTGACGGGTTACATGAACCTGCCGAGCGAGAAACAGACCGACCTGCAAACCTACCTGACGGCCAGCACGCCAAAACCGCTGCTCGAAGGCCAGGTGAACTACTGGGGCAACTATCCGAAGTTCTTCGTCTCGCTGATGAAAGCCTTCTACGGCGACAAGGCGACAGCGGAAAACAGCTGGGGCTTTGACTGGCTGCCGAAGTGGGACAAAGGTTACGACGTACTTCAGTACTTCGAAATGATGCACCAGGGCCAGGTCAACGGCTATATCTGCCAGGGCTTTAACCCGGTGGCGTCGTTCCCGAACAAGAACAAGGTTGTCGAGTCTCTGTCGAAGCTGAAGTTCCTGGTGACGATTGACCCGCTCAATACCGAAACGTCGACGTTCTGGCAGAACCACGGTGAGTCGAACGATGTCGATCCGTCGAAGATTCAGACCGAAGTGTTCCGTCTGCCGTCTACCTGCTTCGCGGAAGAGAACGGGTCTATCGTCAACTCCGGCCGCTGGTTGCAGTGGCACTGGAAAGGCGCGGATGCCCCGGGCATCGCCTTGAACGACGGCGAGATCCTGGCCGGTATCTTCTTACGTCTGCGTAAAATGTACGCGGCTGAAGGCGGCGCAACGCCTGAGCCGGTGCTGAACATGACCTGGAACTACTCGACGCCAGAGAATCCGTCTCCGGAAGAAGTGGCGATGGAGAGCAACGGTAAGGCGCTGGCGGACGTTATCGACCCGGCGACCGGTGCGGTGCTGGCGAAGAAAGGCGATCAGCTCAGCACCTTTGCGCACCTGCGCGATGACGGTACGACCTCCAGCGGCTGCTGGATCTTTGCCGGTAGCTGGACGCCAAAAGGCAACCAGATGGCCAACCGCGATAACGCCGACCCGTCGGGCCTCGGCAATACGCTGGGCTGGGCATGGGCATGGCCGCTTAACCGCCGCATCCTCTATAACCGCGCCTCAGCTGACCCGCAGGGCAACCCGTGGGATCCTAAGCGTCAGCTACTGAAGTGGGACGGCGCGAAATGGGGCGGCGTGGATATTCCGGACTACAGCACTGCCGCACCAGGCAGCGATGTCGGGCCGTTTATCATGCAGCCTGAAGGGATGGGGCGCCTGTTTGCTATCGATAAGATGGCGGAAGGTCCGTTCCCGGAACACTACGAGCCGTTTGAGACGCCGCTGGGTACTAACCCGCTGCACCCGAACGTGGTCTCTAACCCGGCAGCCCGTATCTTCAAGGGCGATTTTGAAGCGCTGGGTAAAAAGGACAAGTTCCCGTATGTCGGCACCACTTACCGTCTGACCGAGCACTTCCACTACTGGACCAAGCACGCGCTGCTGAATGCCATCGCGCAGCCGGAACAGTTTGTGGAGATCGGCGAGAAGCTGGCGAACAAACTCGGCATTGCCCATGGCGATACCGTGAAGGTCTCCTCTAACCGCGGCTACATCAAAGCCAAGGCGGTGGTGACCAAGCGTATTCGCACGCTGAACGTTCACGGTCAGCAGGTGGATACCATCGGCATCCCAATTCACTGGGGTTATGAGGGCGTGGCGAAGAAAGGGTTCATTGCGAACACCCTGACGCCGTTCGTCGGTGATGCGAACACGCAGACGCCGGAGTTTAAGGCCTTCCTCGTGAACGTGGAAAAGGTGTAACGGAGACGACTTATGGCTTATCAATCTCAAGACATTATCCGTCGTTCCGCGACTAACGGTTTCACGCCCGCGCCTCAGGCGCGGGACCACCAGCAGGAAGTGGCCAAGCTTATCGACGTGACCACCTGTATCGGCTGTAAAGCCTGTCAGGTGGCCTGTTCAGAGTGGAACGACATCCGTGACGAAGTGGGTCACAACGTCGGGGTGTACGACAACCCGGCGGACCTGACCGCCAAGTCCTGGACGGTAATGCGTTTCTCGGAAGTGGAGCAGAACGACAAACTGGAATGGCTTATCCGCAAAGATGGCTGTATGCACTGTGCGGATCCGGGCTGCCTGAAGGCGTGTCCGTCAGAAGGGGCTATCATTCAGTATGCCAACGGCATCGTCGACTTCCAGTCCGAGCAGTGTATTGGCTGCGGCTATTGCATCGCGGGTTGTCCGTTTGACGTGCCGCGCCTGAACCCGGAAGACAACCGCGTCTACAAATGTACGCTGTGCGTTGACCGCGTAAATGTCGGCCAGGAGCCAGCGTGCGTGAAGACCTGCCCAACCGGCGCTATCCACTTTGGCTCCAAAGAGGATATGAAAACGCTGGCGGCAGAGCGCGTGGGCGAGCTGAAAACTCGTGGTTACGATAACGCGGGCCTGTACGATCCGGCCGGGGTTGGCGGTACGCACGTGATGTACGTGCTGCACCACGCCGACAAGCCGAACCTGTATCACGGCCTGCCGGAGAACCCGGAAATCAGCGCGACCGTGAAGTTCTGGAAAGGCATCTGGAAACCGCTGGCCGCGGTCGGTTTTGCGGCCACCTTCGCAGCGAGCATCTTCCACTACGTCGGCGTTGGTCCGAACCGTGCGGAAGAGGAAGACGACAACCTGCATGAAGAGAAAGACGAGGTGCGCAAATGAGAAAACGTGACACCATCGTGCGCTACACCGCGCCGGAACGCATCAACCACTGGGTCACCGCCTTCTGCTTCATGCTGGCGGCGATAAGCGGGCTGGGGTTCTTCTTCCCGTCCTTCAACTGGCTGATGCAGATCATGGGGACACCACAGCTGGCGCGTATACTGCACCCGTTTGTGGGCGTCATCATGTTCGCGTCGTTCATCATCATGTTTTTCCGTTACTGGCACCATAACCTAATCAATCGGGATGATATCTTTTGGGCGAAGAATATTCGTAAGATCGTCGTCAACGAGGAAGTGGGTGATACCGGGCGTTATAACTTCGGCCAGAAATGCGTATTCTGGGCGGCGATTATCTTCCTGGTCCTGTTGCTGGTGAGCGGCGTGATCATCTGGCGTCCGTACTTTGCGCCTGCTTTCTCAATCCCGGTGATCCGATTCGCGCTGATGCTGCATTCATTTGCCGCAGTGGCGTTAATTGTGGTTATCATGGTGCATATTTACGCCGCCCTCTGGGTGAAAGGCACCATTACCGCGATGGTGGAAGGCTGGGTCACCAAAACGTGGGCGAAGAAACATCACCCGCGCTGGTACCGAGAAGTCCGCCAGAAACAGGAAAAGTCATCTGAATGAGTATTCGCATAATCCCGCAAGATGAGCTGGGGTCGAGCGAGAAACGTACGGCGGAGTATATTCCGCCGTTGTTATTCCCCAGACTCAAGAACCTCTACAACCGCCGCGCAGAGCGTCTGCGCGAGCTGGCAGAGAACAACCCGCTGGGCGATTTTCTGCGTTTTGCCGCGCTGGTCGCCCATGCGCAGGAAGTGGTGCTGTACGACCATCCGCTGCAAATGGACCTGACCGCACGCATCAAAGAAGCCAATGAGCAGGGCAAACCGCCGCTGGATATTCACGTCCTGCCGCGCGACAAGCACTGGCATAAGCTGCTGCATTCCCTGATCGCCGAGCTGAAGCCCGAGATGAGCGGCACGGCGCTGGCAGTCATTGAGAACCTGGAAAAAGCCTCCGATCAGGAGCTGGAAGAGATGGCGAGCGCGCTGTTTGCTTCCGACTTCTCACTGGTGAGCAGCGATAAAGCGCCGTTCATCTGGGCTGCGCTGTCGCTCTACTGGGCGCAAATGGCGAGCCTGATTCCAGGTAAAGCCCGCGCCGAATACGGCGAAGCGCGCCAGTTCTGCCCGGTGTGTGGTTCAATGCCGGTCTCCAGCATGGTGCAAATCGGCACCACTCAGGGGCTGCGCTACCTGCACTGCAACCTGTGTGAAACCGAGTGGCACGTGGTGCGCATCAAGTGCAGCAACTGCGAACAGACCCGCGATCTGAACTACTGGTCGCTGGAAAATGAAGACGCGGCGGTGAAAGCGGAGAGCTGCGGCGACTGCGGGACCTACCTGAAGATTCTGTATCAGGAAAAAGACCCGAAAGTCGAAGCCGTGGCCGACGATCTCGCCTCGCTGATTCTGGACGCGAAGATGGAGCAGGAGGGCTTTGCCCGCAGCTCGATCAACCCGTTCCTGTTCCCGGGTGAAGGGGAGTAATCTCCTGTGAGAGTGCCGGGCGGCGCGAGCTTGCCCGGCCTACAGCTGGTAAGGTGATTCCCGCAAAGTCTTTTGAATCGGATAACCCAAATGCGACACCGCAATAGCGATAACTTTTAAGCGTTAGTCTCTAATGCCAGATCAATCTCTTACGCACCGGGGGTACCCTTACTGTACAACAATGTCCAATCCCAACACTGACTTCGATAAAGATCCCGCTCTCTCCAACACTTTGCCTGAAATTCCGCTCGCTGATAATCCGTAATTTACATTACACGTATACAATGTAAGGAAATACAGGTTAATGTGAATCAGGCCAGTCACAGTTGGCTCAAGTATCATCTAATCTGAAAAGGCAGGAAGCTTAATGGATTTAAACCAGCTCAGAACCCTTGTTACCGTTGCAGAAACAGCGAGCCTGACCAAGGCGGCTAGTCAACTGTTTCTGAGCCAGCCAGCGGTCAGCGCTCATATTAAGTCGCTAGAAACAGAATTTAATGTACGGCTTTTCAAACGCACCCCACGCGGTATGGAGCTCACAGCATCCGGTCTGATTATGCGGGACGAAGCCCGCCTCGCTCTGGTTGCTGTCAGTAAGTTTATGAATCGGGCTCGTTCGCTGCATGCTACTGAAATCTGCGCCCTCGGTACGATTTCCGTTCCTGTGATACTCAATCTACCACAGATTCTTTCCCAGCTACGTCAGCGGCATCAGAACGTTAGCCTGACAATCAGGCAGAATATTTCTGGTCATATCGTTGACAGCCTTCTCGCAGGAGAGCTGGATGCCGGTTTTATCATTGGAGAAGTACACGGAGACCGATTGGGCGTGATTACGGTTTCACCAATCACCTTATGCATTGTTGGCCCTCGTCCCTGGAAGGCGCAGCTTGAGTCTGCCGGCTGGGACACGCTTAAGGAGTTTCCGTGGATTTCCACACCGGAAAAATGTTCTTTCAATGCGATTGCTCGTGATTTTCTGCAAAGACATGGTGTGAGTGTGCAGCCAGCCATCATCGTTGATCAGGAAAAAACACTGGCCGAGTTGGTTGCAATGGAGGCTGGCATAACCCTTATGCGGGAGGACATTGCTCTGATTCTCCAAGATAACGAGGAGCTGTATATTTGGCCTGGGGAAAAAACAGTGAGCCAGCTCTGCTTTGTATGGGATCGTGAAAAAGAAACTTCCCCTGTAGTGGCTGCACTGATCGATACTGTGAGGGATATCTGGCAGGTACCGGCCTGAGTTTTTACGGCCCCCTCTATCGAAGAGAGGGCTTGGGGGTTAACGAGGAGCGGCAGAGGTTTTCAGTACAGCGCTCTGTACAGCTTGTTGCGCCATTTTACGCTGGCTGAGGTTGTTGAACAAAAGCGCCGTAGCTGTGAGTGTGGCGCCGGCAATCTGTACATGCGTCGGTACCACGCCATTCAGCGCCGAGACAATAAAGGCGGTGACAGGAACGACATCCATAAAGAGCACACCGGTGGTTGGTGTGACAATACGGTTGCCAATGTTCCAGCACAGTACCGCCATCAGACCTGCGATCAGGGCCATATACAGCAGATGCGGGATCACGGCTGTGATTGCAGCGGCATCCGGTACTGTGATGATACCTGTGACCATCAGCAGCAGATCTGTGGCGGCCACGCTTGTCATACCCAGCAGTGTGGTCAGCGTGGTGTAACGCAGCGGACTCCAGCCAGGAAAATAACTTCCGCCGATGGTATACAGAACCCAGCAGAGTGCGCCGGCAATCAGCAGTAGGTTGGCTGTCAGACTGGCCGGAGAGTGCAGGACTACTGACGCATTACCGTCAGTGATCACCAGCACCACTCCGCTGAAGGACAACAGTATAAACCCAAAGGTGCTGGCCCGTGGGCGGACTTTTTTTAGCGCCCAGATAGTAAGGAGACCCAGCATGGGCATAGTCGCCATCATGATGGATGCGGTCAGGGCTCCGCCCGGGCCTGCAAGATGCTGACCGAGGAACACCAGGAAACCGAATCCGGCAAATCCCAGAGTTCCGAACAACCAGGCCAGCCCCCAACGTTCGTTTTTCAGCCGAAAAGCGGGACGCCCTTCACTAAATAGCAACAGCAGAGCAAAAGCAATACCCGCAATACCATAGCGGATTGTCGTAAAATTAAATGGATCTATCCGAATCAGAGCATGTGTCATAACAGGAAACATAGCTCCCCATGACACTGTTGCCAGCAGGCAGCAGAGCAGTCCTTTAATATAAGTATTCATTGATTCACTTTCCTTTTATATTCATAAAATCGTGGTAGCTATTTTTCTTAAATATTTTCACAGTTGTTAATAAATAACTATTCACGAGTTTTTATGCTGTTATCAGAAATATTGATAGTCTTTGTTTATGCTGCATCCAGCATACGGATAACTTCACCATAACGGACTTTGCCACTCGGGCTGTAAGGTATTTTATCAACCTGGTGTGCAGAGAAATTCATGACACCGGTTGTGAAAGCCTGTTCATTGATTTTTTCTAGCAGACGCATGAATTTTTGTTTGCGGCTCTGGCCAGTACTGAAAATACATCTGACATGATTGACCCCTTGAAGCCGCACCGTAACCAGCGCCACATCTGTGATACAGGGCAGTGAGCGGATTTTTTCCTCAATTCGGTAAATATCATGATCACTACGAATTTCACCGTTACGGTTCATCAGAAACAGCCTGCCGCCATCATCCAGATAGCCATAATCGGCCATCAGGAAGTAATATTCACCTCCGATCATGATGAACGGCCTGCTACCATCGCCATACTCATCCATGAGCATATAGCTGGAGATGGCTACTCTCCCTTTTTCCCACGCACTGAGCGGTCTGTTGTCCTCATCAAGGATCATCACTCGGTTACCGTCAAAAGGACGACCGACACTCTCCGGACAGGCCTTCATGTCGGCCGGCTCTGACAGGACATTCACCCCTGTTTCCGTGCAGCCGTAATATTCACAGAAAATATTACCAAAGGCGGCGCTGGCGGCCTGTTTGCTCGTAACGGGGAAATAACTGCCCCCGACCAGTACCCAGCGTAGGTAATGCTGAAGGGGAAGCCGGGTGGCAAGGCCCGTAATCCATGTGACAAGATTAGGGGTCATTACCGTTGCGCGTACACACCCTCGGGAAAGCGTACGCGCAAGGGCCTGTTCATCATACTGATCAACCAGATGAAGGGGGGCCCCCAGTCCCATAAACATTCGTGCCCAGCCGTTACCGGCAGCATGGTAAAGAGGCAGAATGAGCATAAAGCCATCAGCGTCGCTGAAGCCAAATTGACGGGTAAACCATGCGAAACGGCGGGTATCAAAAGATCGATAGCGCAGGGCTACTTTAGGTACAGAACTCGTTCCTGACGTAAGGGAAAGCCCGCGGTACGGTGGCTGTGTATACGTGGACACCAGGTAGTTCGATTCCGAGTGATGCAGTTCTCCGATACTGTCGATCATCGGATCAGTCGGGGCATCAACGGCTAGCATGCTCGGGCCGAGTGTATTCAGATGACTGAGTTCATCGGCTGTAAATAACTTGAAGGAAACCAGCAATAAACCAGGTCTTATCCTCCCAATCAGCGTGCTGAGTGTCTCTACAGGAAGCGAGTAATCCAGCCCGCTGGCCGAAATGCCGAGCGTGGCGAATGCTGCCAGCCAGCACACTAGTTCGGCATTATTTTTCGACAGATAGCAGACTGATCGCAACTGCTCTTCACTGAAAGTCCGGCGAAGGAAGACTACGCGGGATTCGGTCTGCTGAATGATCTCATTCCAGGTATACTGTCCGTTATTGTCGGTAATACAGGTCTGATTGCCGCGTATGGCAGCAATCTCAGCCATTCTGCTGAGCGTAATCATGATAATTTTCCTGTTTGGATAAAGATATTAAATTCAGGCTGCGATAATCAGAAAACCATTTTTCCGGTATTCATCGATTTTGTTTCTTATACCATCATCAATAATCTCCCCCGGGAAAACGAGCGGGACACCGGGAGGATAAGGTATAATAAATTTATCCGAAACCTCCGTTTCGGAAGTGGTATTTTCGTATTTCCTCTTACTGATTTTATTCAGTGCTAAAAGCAGTGAAGTAACAGCCTGGTCGTTGATACCAATGTGGAAATTAAAGAGAATTACGTTATTCATAAATCTCTTCACATAGATATTTTCCTCGCACAGATACTGTTTAATCTCTGCTCCTGTCCCGAGTGCAGATACATCAAGCATCACTTTTGTCGGATCATAATGAATGTGGTTTTGTGAGCTAAAAGCCTGAAGACACACCGCTTCGATGCCAGGAATTTTCATTGAAGATACACCGGTAATAAATTTGCTTACCAGCCCGCGCGCGTGTACAGCAAGTGCATTCCCATATTCAGTCATCACTGCCTGTGCGGCGTCGAGAGAGGCTATGATCGGGTAGCTTGGTGAGGTGGTATGGATACGGTATTTTGCAGTTTCAATCTTGTCCGGCAGGCTATCGGTCCCACGGCAGTGGATAATTGAAGCCTGCCGGAGACAAAAAAGGGATTTATGCGCGGAGTGGGTGCAGACAACGTCCAGATCAGGATACTTATCAAGCAGATGACCTATATTCATTGCTGTCAGGAACCGAGTGTCTTCGCTGAAATAATTTAGGCTGCCCCATGCTTCATCAATAAAAAATCGTCTAGTGCTGATGCCGGCCGCCAGAATTCGTTCAAGAACCCCCGGAATATCATAAATGATTCCCTCATAGGACTGTGCGGTGAGTATCACCACATCGCAGGCTTTGCCACTTTGCTCCAGCGTAAGAAGAGTCTTTTCAAGATGTTCATATGACCAGGCGCTGATTTCACCGTCCTCCGTTCGAAGGTCCGGGCAAAGATAATGGACGTCAACACCGATTGACTGCGTATGAAAATGAATTGATTGGTGACAGTTACGGTCAGCCAGAATACGATCTCCCTTTTTACACAAGGCTGAAATAGCGATCTGATTAGCTATACTGGTTCCGCTGGTAATATAGAATGATGAGTCAGCATTATAGAGTCCAGCTGTCATTTTTTGTGATTCTGAAATAATTCCAGAAGGGAAAAAGAAATTATCGAAAAGTTCTCCAGTAAAAGAACCTTCAGGACATTCCGAAATTTCAGAGTTAGGATCACCGATAATATCGCTATTTCCGTAACTTGATATCGGGAGAGCGTGGAAAGAAAAAATTTTCCTCTCTCGAAGAGATTCAAGTCTGCTAAGAATGGGTGTGATACCAGTCATATTTATTACTTTAGCATTCATTGTTATTCCCTTACATTTTCTTGCGTGGATAAAATATGCCTCCTTCTTTTTCCAATGAATATTTGTTTTTTTTGATTGTGCTATCAGCATTTGTGATAATACTTCCTCCAGCGCCTGCGAACGGGCAGGTACTGGAAAAAGGAACTGGAGATCTGGTTCCGGATTTTATTGCTGCCGGGCGAGAGTGAGAAGGAGACTACTCCTCCTCGTTCCCGCCCTCTTCATACGCGCCATAAGGCTTCGCAGGCAGAACGATATAGGTGCCTTCAAACACCGCGCCTGGCGTTTCATCGCCGAACAGCTCAACCTGCATCTGTACGCGCGCTTTACGTCCACGCGCCAGACGGTCGAGATCGCCGCCCAGTGCGCCCAGGTCAGCTACCGCGCTCGGCTTGCCGCTGATCGGCGCGCTGTAGCGGATATGGGCATCGGCCAGAATAATGGTGCCGCCGAGATGACGTTCGCGCAGCATCAGCCAGATCAGCCCCCAGCCGGTGAGCGTGGCGAGTGAAAACAGGCTGCCGGCAAACAGGGTATGGTGCGGGTTCTGGTTGCCGGTTTCCGGCATGGTGGTAATAAATTTTTGCCCGGTGTACTGCTGAATACGCACACCCATTTTTTCACTGAGCGGAATGTGCTGATACCACGCCTGCTGGAGCTGACCGCACCAGTCGGCGCGATGGAGAATATCGTCCAGCGTGGCGATGGGTTTGATCATCAAAAAGTGACGAATCGGCGTAGTTTGCGGGGCGGTGATTTCCCCCTGATTCACGAAACCAAGCTTGGCAAAGAACTCAACGGCATCTTCGCGGGCGCTACAGGTGACGCGCTTGACCCCTTCCTGACGGGCGACGGATTCCAGCGTCATTGCCATCAGCGTTCCGAGGCCTTTGTCCTGCACGGAGGGATGTACGGCCATAAAGCGGATTGAAGCTTCGTTGTCGGCATTGATATACAGACGTCCCACGGCAACGAGGTTGCCCTCTTCATCAACCACCATCTGGTGGTGCGCCATCGCGTCCCAGGCGTCGCGTTCAGACCCTTTCGGTTGATGCAGTGGCTTGCGCAGCATTTCCCAGCGGAAATGGTAATAAGCGTCTAATTCTTCTTCCGTTTGCGGTACTCGAAGGTGATACATAGCTGTACTCTCTCTTGTTACCCGCGGCCATGCCGCCAGTTGGCTCATACCTGGAGCCAGAATGTGACGGGGCCATCGTTCACCAGCGAAACCTGCATATCCGCAGCGAATCGTCCGGTTTGTGTATTCATGTCCTGTTGGCGACAACGCTCAACAAAGTACTCGTAAAGGGCTTCTGCGCGATCCGGTGCCGCGCCCTTCGAAAAACTCGGCCGCATGCCGCGTTCGGTATCCGCAGCCAGCGTAAACTGGGAAACCACCAGCACGCTGCCGCCCGCCTGCTGAACGTTCAGGTTCATCTTGCCTTCCGCATCGCTGAAAATGCGGTAGCCCAGCACGCGCTCACATAAGCGGTTGGCTTTTTGTTCGTCGTCATCCTTTTCGACACCCAGGAGCACCAAAAGTCCTGGGCCAATCTCACCCGTCACCTCATCCGCCACGGTGACGCTGGCACGGGTTACGCGCTGAATCAATGCAATCATGGTTGGTCTGCTTCTTGTTGTTTTTCAGCTTCTGCTGCTTTTTTGAGTTCGCGGTAGACCCCGAGAGTGACAGTTATTTCGGCGCCAAGCAAGACGATACACCACGTCCAGTAGACCCAGACAAACAAAATGGGGATCACCGCCAGCACGCCGTAAATCAGCTGATAAGAGGGGAACATGGTGATATAAAGCGCGAATCCTTTCTTGCCCAGCTCAAAGAGCAACGCCGCGACCAGCGCACCCACCACGGCATCCCGGTTGGGTACGCGCGTGGTTGGCACCACGCTGTAGAGCAGCCAGAACGAAAGCCACGATAAAATCAGCGGGAAGATACGCAGCACGTTATCGATCACGCTGTTTAAGTCTGTCGCCCAGCGCAGCGAAAGAAGGTAGGAACTGATCGCCAGGCTTGCCCCCGCCAGCAATGGGCCAAGGGTTAAAATCATCCAGTAGACGGCAAAGGAGTAAACCTTCGGGCGGACTTTTTTGCTCCGCCAGATGGTGTTGAGCGCACTGTCGATGGAGTACATCAGCAGCAGCGCGGTAACAATAAGCCCACACGCTCCCACCGCCGTCATCTTGCTGGAGTTTGCGACAAACTGTTCAATGTAGTTCTGGATCACATCGCCGGTGGCAGGAATAAAGTTCGCGAAAACAAAATGGCGAAGCTGCATGCTCACATCGGCAAACATCGGAAACGCCGAAAAAAGCGCAAAAATCACCGCCACCAGCGGCACCAGCGAGAGCAATGACACGTAAGCGAGATTGCCCGCCAGCGTGGTCATGTTGTCCTCGTCAATGCGATGCCAGAGGAGTTTCAGCCACGCCCTCAGCGGGCGCGTGTGGTGATTGGCTTTTTGATGAACGGTTTTTAGCATAACTGCTTCGCAAAGTAGTTCGGTATCGTCTCTTTTCCGGTCACCAGAATGGAGGTGATACCTAACTGATTAGCCCCTTCTATATTATCGGCGTTGTCGTCAAAAAAGACCGCATCCGCCGCCGTGAATCCTTCTTCCTGCAATACCGCCTGATAGATGCGCGCCTCAGGTTTACGCATCCCCATCTCCTGGGAGAGATACACTTTATCTGCCGCCGCGTGGATTTCCGGGTATTCATCCGGCCAGAAGGTGGTATGCAGGCGGTTGGTATTCGACAGGACGACGACGCGATGCCCCTGCTCGCGCAGCTTGTGCATGATGTCGATCACTTCGGGGCGGATCGCGACAAAAACCGCCTGCCAGCCGTGGGAAAACTGCTCGTAGCTTAACGAGAGACCCATTTCCTGACAGAAACGCTCTGCGAACGCTTCATCGCTGATCTCACCGCGCTCGTGCAGATGGAAAGTCTCACCCATCGCGAAATTCTGCTTTAACGTCGCCAGCGGAACACGGCTAAAATCGCTCCATGCACCTAGCACCCGGTTAAAATCGATATCGACGATTACATTTCCTAAGTCAAAGATATAAAGCATGTTTATCTCCTTTCGCCGTGGAAAAGTAACTGTAGCGGGAAAGAGAAACTTTAGCTATGCGCCAGATTCAGCTTAGAGAAAGGAAAGGCCCGAATCGCAATATCGGGCCATAAGAGGATCAGCCAGCCTGCTGCTCTTCTCCGGAATTGACTTCGACAACCTCAACCTTGCTGGATTTGAGGTGGTTTTGCAGCGCCGGGCCGGGCAGCTCATCGGTGAACAGCGCCGTCGCCTGCGCCACGTTGCCAATTTCAACCGCCGCGGAGGCGTGGTATTTCGTATGATCGGCCGCCAGTAAAATGTGACGGGAGTGAGCGATCATGGTTTTCACCACGCTGGCTTCGTTAACGTCAAATTCCATCATCGCGCCATCGTGCTCTATCGCCCCGACGCTGGTGACCAGGTAATCTGCGCGAAATCCTGACACGAACGCCGTTGCCGCAGGACCGATAATGCCGCCGTTATGCGGGCGCAGCGTACCGCCGGGCACCATCACCTCAAAGCGCGGATTCTTATAAAGAATGTGTGCCACCCTCAGGCTGTTAGTGATGATGCGCAGATGATTATGGTTAAGCAGTGCCCGGGCAACGTGCTCCACGGTCGTCCCGATGGTGATAAAAATGGTCGAACCGTCGGGAATATAGTCCGCAATCGCTTCGGCAATCGCCCGTTTCTCTTCGGTAAGCGAGACTTCACGCTGTTCGAACGCCGTGTTGACCACGCTGGATGCCCTGCCCGCGCCGCCGTGATGACGGGTGATCAGCCCCTGCTCGCTGAGCTTACGGATATCCCGGCGCACGGTTTGCGTGGAGACATCCAGCAGCTGCGCCAGTTCATCAATGTTCATATAGCCGCGATCGGCAATCAGCGTCAGCAGCTGATCGTGACGCGGGTTGCCGGTCAGTTCGGTAAGGCTCATGGGCTGTCCTCTGAAAACCATCACGCCCCGCATTTTATACAAAAAGTGACAAAAAAGAGCGGGTTTGATCACAGTCGGGTATACCCGCGCGCCCGCCGGGCTTTGTACATTTCAGTGCTGCGACGGCGCTGGCAAAACGCACGGCGTCTGCGGCGGGTAATTTCTGCCCCAGGCTGACCGCCAGCGCACCGTGGAACACGTCGCCCGCCCCGGTGGTATCAATGACGTTCACTTCAAAACCAGGCTGATGACATAGCGTGTCGTTTTCCAGCCAGAAACAGCCGTCTCGCCCCTGTGTGACATACACATGTCCATTTGTGAGCGTTTGTGCTTTTTTCAATGCGTTTTCGGTTTCATCCAGCTGCGTTAACCGCCGCAGTCCTGGCGCGGAGAAGGCCGCGTGGTCGCTTAAGGCAATCAGATCCGCGATGTCCTGCGGGGTGACATCCGCATCCAGCAGCGTCGGTACGCCCTGCTGGCGGGCCAGGGTAAATGCCTGTTTTGCCCCGTCATGCCAGCGCACGTCGGCTAAGACAATGTCCCACTGAGAGAAGTCGATTTCATGCAGCCAGTCTGCCGCCGCAGGGAGATCGGGGCTGGGGTAGTTGGCAATCACTCTTTCCCCACCTGCGTCCACCAGCACCGCCGATTGCGACGATCGGGCTCCCTTAACTATGCGCGTATAGCGGGTGTTCACCCCCAGGGATTCCAGCTCCGCAAGCAGTCGTCTGCCGGTATCGTCGTCCCCCACCCGACCAATAAAATCCACTTCCGCGCCCAGTTTTGCGGCTGCCACTGCCGCCGTTGCCGCCGGGCCGCCGCCCACTTCCGTATAGTCTTTTGCGACATATTTCCCACCTTCTTTCGGTAAATCATCGAGATACCAGATGCGATCCAGCACGGTAATGCCGACACAAACGATGCGAGTCATGGTGATTCCTTCTGCGATTTCTGATGCCTTCATTTTAATTTCACCAAATGTTTAAAAAGTGACCCGTGTCAATTTTTTGACTATAAATTACAAATACGATCAAAAACAGACACCACAAACGCGCAAAAATTGACACGATGTGACAGGAGAGAGGCATGTCAGCAATCGCATTTATCGGTTTAGGGCAGATGGGCGCGCCAATGGCGAAGAATCTGTTGAAGCAAGGTCATCAGCTTAACGTCTTTGACGTGAACCCGCAGGCGGTTCAGGCGCTGGTAGAGAGCGGCGCCCGGGCGGCGGGGACGCCAGCGCAGGCCGTAACGGAGGCCGAATTCGTCATTACCATGCTGCCAAACGGCGACCTGGTGCGCAGCGTGCTGTTCGGCGAGCACGGCGTATGCGAAGGGTTATCCCGCGACGCGCTGGTCATTGATATGTCCACCATTCACCCGCTGCAAACCGACGCACTGATCCGCGACATGGCTGAGCAAGGCTTCAGCCTGATGGACGTGCCCGTCGGACGCACCTCTGATCATGCCATCGCCGGTACGCTGCTCCTGCTGGCGGGCGGTACGGCGCAGCAGGTTGAGCGCGCCACCCCCGTTTTAATGGCGATGGGCAATGAACTGATTAACGCTGGCGGGCCGGGCATGGGCATCCGCGTGAAGCTCATCAATAACTACATGAGCATCGCCCTGAACGCCCTTTCCGCCGAGGCCGCCGTACTGTGCGAAGCGCTTGGCCTCTCCTTTGACGTGGCGCTCAAGGTGATGAGCGGCACGCCGGCGGGCAAAGGCCACTTCACGACATCCTGGCCGAACAAGGTGCTGAAAGGGGATCTTTCACCCGCCTTCATGATCGACCTTGCGCATAAGGATCTGGGGATCGCCCTCGACGTGGCCAACCAGCTCCACGTTCCGATGCCGCTGGGCGCGGCGTCCCGCGAAGTATACAACCAGGCACGCGCCGCCGGGCGCGGGCGCGAAGACTGGACGGCCATTCTTGAACAGGTTCGCGCATCTGCCGGGCTGAAAAAAACACACTGATACGAAAGGACTGAGGAATGACGATGTACACCCTGAAAGATATCACCCGACCTTCCGGCGGTTTTGCGATGCTGGCCGTGGATCAGCGCGAAGCGATGCGCCTGATGTTTGCTGCCGCAGGCGCGCCGGTGCCGGTAACCGACCAGCACCTGACGGATTTTAAAGTCAATGCGGCGAAAATTCTGTCGCCGTACGCCTCTGCGATCCTCGTCGACCAGCAGTTCTGCTACAGCCAGATTGTCGAGCAGCAGGCCGTGGCCAAAAGCTGCGCAATGATTGTCGCCGCCGACGAGTTTATCCCGGGGAACGGCATTCCGGTCGACAGCGTGGTGATCGACAAGAACGTTGACGCGCAGGCGGTCAAACGCGATGGCGGTAAGGCGCTGAAGCTGCTGGTGCTGTGGCGCAGCGATGAAGATCCGCAGCAGCGCCTGGAAATGGTGAAAGCGTTCAATACGCTGTGCCACGACAACGGACTGTTGAGCATTATCGAGCCGGTGGTGCGTCCCCCGCGCCTCGGCGCCGCGTTTGACCGCGAGCAGGCGATTATCGATGCGGCCAAAGAGCTGGGCGACAGCGGCGCCGACCTCTACAAAGTGGAAATGCCGCTGTTTGGTAAGGGCACACAGCACGAGCTACTGACGGCCTCGCAGAAGCTGAACGAGAACATCGCCATGCCGTGGGTGATCCTCTCCTCCGGCGTGGACGATAAGTTATTCCCGCGTGCCGTAAGCGTCGCCATGCAGGCGGGGGCATCGGGCTTTTTAGCCGGTCGCGCCGTCTGGTCATCGGTGATTGGCCTGCCGGACACCGAGATGATGCTGCGTGATATTTCCGTGCCAAAACTTCAGCGTCTGGGTGAGATCGTCGACGAAATGATGGCTCGCCGTTAAGAAAGGACCCGAACATGAAATGGTTTAACACCCTGAGCCATAACCGCTGGCTCGAACAAGAGACCGACCGCATTCTCGATTTCGGTAAAAACGCCGCCGTACCGACCGGCTTTGGCTGGCTGGGCAATAACGGGCAGGTGCGCAGCGATATGGGCACCCATCTGTGGATCACCGCCCGCATGCTGCACGTTTACGCGGTGGCGGCGAACATGGGGCGCCCCGGCGCGTACGCCCTGGTTGAGCACGGCATTAATGCCCTGAACGGTCCGCTGCGCGATAAACAGCACGGCGGCTGGTACGCCTGCGTAAACGATGAAGGCGTGATTGATGCGTCCAAGCAGGGCTATCAGCACTTCTTCGTCCTGCTGGGCGCGGCGAGCGCCGTCACCACCGGCCACCCGCAGGCACGCAAGCTGCTGGACGATGCCATCGAGGTGATTGAGCGCTACTTCTGGAGCGAACAGGAGCAGATGTGCCTGGAGTCCTGGGACGAAGCCTTCAGCAAGACGGAAGATTACCGCGGCGGTAACGCCAATATGCACGCCGTGGAAGCCTTCCTCATCGTCTATGACGTGACCCACGACCGGAAATGGCTCGACCGCGCCCTGCGCATCGCCTCGGTGATTATTCACGACGTGGCGCGCAAAGGGGAGTACCGCGTTAACGAGCATTTCGACACCAGCTGGAACCCGATCCGCGATTACAACATCGATAACCCTGCCCACCGCTTCCGCGCCTACGGCGGCACGCCGGGGCACTGGATCGAGTGGGGCCGCCTGATGCTGCACCTGCGTGCCGCGCTGGAAGCCCGCTTTGAAACCCCGCCGGAGTGGCTGCTGGAAGATGCGAAAGGCCTGTTTCACGCCACTATTCGCGACGCCTGGGCACCCGACGGGGCGGACGGCTTTGTCTACTCCGTGGGCTGGGACGGCAAGCCTATCGTGCGCGAACGCGTGCGCTGGCCAATCGTCGAGGCGATGGGCACGGCTTACGCGCTCTACACCGTCACCGGCGAGGCGCAGTACGAAGCCTGGTATCAGAAATGGTGGGATTACTGCATCAAGTACCTGATGGATTACGAAAACGGTTCATGGTGGCAGGAGCTGGACACCAATAACGAAGTGACCACCAAAGTCTGGGACGGCAAGCAGGATATTTACCACCTGCTGCACTGCCTGGTGATCCCCCGCCTGCCGCTGGCGCCGGGCTTAGCCCCTGCCGTAGCCGCCGGATTACTGGATAGCCTGGCCAAATAATAAAGACGGAGTTTTTATGCGTACCCTACACAATATTGACCTGAAAAATAACGAAAGTGGTTTCACCCTGCGCTGGCAGGACCGTCTGATTTTATCCCACTCTGCGGATGCCCCCTGCCTGTGGATCGGTGCAGGCGAAGCGGATATCGAGATGTTTCGCGGCAATTTCAGCATCAAAGACAAGCTTAACGAAAAGATTGCCCTGACGAACGCGACCGTCACGCAGCAAAGCGCGGGCTGGGCAATCCGCTTTACCCGCGGCGACGCGGTGAGCGCGACGCTGCTGGTGGGCGTGGATGGTGAGGGCCGTCTGGAGCTGAAGCTGAAAAATGACGCCGCCAGCCATAACCGCATCTGGCTGCGGCTGGCGGCTCAGCCTGACGATCATATCTACGGCTGCGGCGAGCAGTTCTCGTATTTCGATCTGCGCGGCAAGCCGTTCCCGCTGTGGACCAGCGAGCAGGGCGTGGGCCGCAATAAGCAGACCTACGTCACCTGGCAGGCCGACTGCAAAGAGAACGCGGGCGGCGACTACTACTGGACCTTCTTCCCACAGCCTACCTTCGTGAGCACCCAGAAGTACTACTGCCACGTGGATAACAGCTGTTATATGAACTTCGACTTCAGCGCGCCGGACTTCCACGAGCTGGCATTCTGGGAAGATAACGCCACGCTGCGCTTCGAATGCGCAGAAACCTACGTCGATCTGCTGGAAAAACTGACCGGCCTGCTGGGGCGTCAGCCTGAACTGCCGGACTGGGTTTACGACGGCGTGACGCTGGGTATTCAGGGCGGCACCGAGGTGTGTCAGCAGAAGCTCGACGCCATGCGCGAGGGCGGCGTGAAGGTAAACGGCATCTGGGCGCAGGACTGGTCCGGCATCCGGATGACCTCCTTTGGCAAACGCGTAATGTGGAACTGGAAGTGGAACAGCGCGCTCTATCCGCAGCTTGATGAGCGGATTGCGCAGTGGAAAGAGGAAGGCGTGCAGTTCCTCTCCTATATCAACCCTTACGTCGCCAGCGATAAAGATCTCTGCGAAGAGGCGTCGAAGCGCGGCTATCTGACCAAAGATGCCGACGGCAAGGATTACCACGTTGAGTTCGGCGAGTTCTACGCGGGCGTTATCGACCTGACTAACCCGGAAGCCTACAGCTGGTACAAAGAGGTGATCAAAAAGAACCTGATCGAACTGGGCTGCGGCGGCTGGATGGCCGATTTCGGGGAATATCTGCCGACCGATACCTTCCTGCACAACGGCGTGAGCGCGGAGATCATGCATAACGCCTGGCCTGCCCTGTGGGCGAAATGTAACTACGAAGCGCTGGAGGAGACCGGCAAGCTCGGGGAGATCCTGTTCTTCATGCGCGCGGGCTACACCGGCAGCCAGAAGCACTCTGTGATGATGTGGGCGGGGGATCAGAACGTCGACTGGAGCCTGGACGATGGTCTGGCGTCCGTCGTACCGGCGGCGCTGTCGCTGGCGATGACCGGGCACGGGCTGCACCACAGCGACATTGGCGGCTATACGACCCTCTTCGAGATGAAGCGCAGCAAAGAGCTGCTGCTGCGCTGGTGCGACTTCAGCGCCTTTACGCCGATGATGCGTACCCACGAGGGCAACCGCCCTGGCGACAACTGGCAGTTCGACGGCGACGCGGACACCATCGCCCACTTCGCGCGCATGACCACCGTCTTCACCACTCTGAAGCCGTACATCAAAGCTGCGGTAGCGCAGAACGCGAAGAGCGGCCTACCGGTGATGCGCCCGCTGTTCCTGCACTACGAGGACGACGCGCGCGCCTACACGCTGAAATACCAGTACCTGTTTGGCCGCGATCTGCTGGTGGCGCCGGTTCATGAAGAGGGACGCCGCGACTGGTCGCTCTATCTGCCGCAGGACACCTGGGTCAATGCGTGGACCGGGGAAACCTGCCAGGGCGGTGACATCACCGTTGATGCCCCGCTCGGCAAACCGCCGGTCTTCTATCGCCAGCAAAGCGAATGGGCAGATCTGTTTAGCACCTTACGTCATATCTGATAAGGCTCGCCCGCAGGGAAACCTGCGGGCAGACGGAGAACAATAATGAGTCAACATACTTCTGATCCGGCAACCCTGCGCCTGCCGTTTAAAGAAAAACTCGCCTACGGGATGGGCGATCTCGGCTCTAACATCCTGCTTGATATCGGCACGCTGTATCTGCTGAAGTTCTACACCGACGTGCTGGGTCTGCCTGGCACCTACGGCGGGATTATCTTCCTGATTGCGAAGTTTTTTACCGCCTTCACCGACATGGGCACCGGGATCATGCTCGATTCCCGGCGCAAGATCGGCCCGAAAGGGAAATTCCGCCCGTTCGTGCTGTATGCAGCCTTCCCGGTAACGTTGCTGGCGATTGCCAACTTCGTCGGCACACCGTTTGAAATCACCGGTAAAACGGTGATGGCGACGGTGCTGTTCATGCTGTACGGCCTGTTCTTCAGCATGATGAACTGCTCCTACGGCGCGATGGTGCCCGCCATTACCAAAAACCCGGACGAGCGTGCTTCGCTGGCCGCCTGGCGTCAGGGCGGCGCTACGCTGGGCCTGCTGCTCTGTACGGTGGGCTTTGTCCCGGTGATGAATCTCATTGAGGGCAATGACCAGCTAGGCTACATCTTTGCCGCCACCCTCTTCTCGCTGTTCGGGCTGTTCTTTATGTGGTGGTGCTATAAAGGCGTAACCGAGCGTTACGTCGAGACGCAGCCTGCTAACCCGGCGCAGAAACCGGGGCTGTTGCAGTCGTTTCGCGCCATCGCCGGGAACCGTCCGCTGTTTATCCTGTGCATCGCTAACCTGTGCACGCTGGGCGCCTTTAACGTCAAACTCGCCATTCAGGTCTACTACACGCAGTACGTGCTGAACGACCCGATCCTGCTGTCGTATATGGGCTTCTTCAGCATGGGCTGTATTTTTATCGGCGTCTTTATGATGCCCGGCGCGGTGCGGCGCTTCGGCAAGAAAAAGGTCTACATCAGCGGGCTGACGATTTGGGTGGCAGGCGATCTGCTTAACTACTTCTTCGGCGGCGGCTCGGTGAGCTTTGTGGCGTTCTCCTGCCTGGCGTTCTTCGGCTCCGCGTTCGTGAACAGCCTGAACTGGGCGCTGGTCTCCGATACCGTGGAGTACGGCGAGTGGCGCACCGGCGTGCGCTCCGAGGGGACGGTCTACACCGGCTTTACCTTCTTCCGTAAGGTATCCCAGGCGCTGGCGGGCTTCTTCCCGGGGATCATGCTCACGCAGATCGGCTATGTGCCCAACGTGGTGCAATCCGCCGGCACGGTTGAAGGGCTGCGGCAGCTGATATTTATCTATCCGAGCCTGCTGGCGGTCATCACCATCGTGGCGATGGGCTGCTTCTACAACCTTAACGAGAAGATGTATGTGCGCATCGTGGAAGAAATTGAGCTGCGCAAACGTACGGCATAAATGACGTGATTGAGCGCCCTGCGGGGCGCTTTGAGGATCGACCATGACACATAATACTGATCCGTTAACCCTGAAATTGAGCCTGCGAGAGAAGTGCGCCTACGGGATGGGCGATTTTGGCTCGAATCTGATGCTGTGTATTGGCACGCTGTATCTGCTGAAGTTCTACACCGATGAACTGGGCATGCCGGCGTTCTATGGCGGCATTATTTTCCTCGTCGCGAAGTTTTTCACCGCGTTTACCGACATGCTGACCGGGGTGCTGCTGGACTCCCGGCGTAACATCGGCGCGCGGGGGAAATTCCGGCCCTTCATTCTTTACGCCTCCGTGCCGGTGGCGCTGGTCGCGACGGCGCAGTTTATGGCCAACGACTTTAGCCTGACGGTCAAAACGGCCCTCGCCACCGTGCTCTTCATGATGTTTGGCCTCTGCTACAGCCTGATGAACTGCGCCTACGGTGCAATGGTTCCGGCCATCACCAAAAACCCGAACGAGCGCGCGCAGCTTGCGGCGTGGCGTCAGGGCGGCGCAACGGTAGGGCTGTTGCTCTGCACCGTCGGCTTTATGCCGATTCAGGCGCTGTTCGTCAGCCAGCCCTCACTCGGCTATCTGGTGGCCGCGCTGGTGTTCGTCACCGGGGGGCTGTTCTGCATGTGGTGGTGCTACAGCGGGGTGAAAGAGCGCTACGTCGAGCTTACGCCCGATCACCATAAGCCCGGCATTCTGAAATCGTTCTGCGCGATTTTCCGTAACCCGCCGCTGCTGGTGCTGTGCATCGCCAACCTGTGTACCCTCGCCGCGTTTAACATCAAGCTGGCGATTCAGGTCTATTACACCCAGTACGTGCTGAACGATCTGCATCTCCTGTCGTGGATGGGCTTTTTCAGCATGGGCTGCATTCTGATTGGCGTGTTTCTGGTGCCTGGCGCGGTGAAGCGCTTTGGCAAGAAACCGGTCTATCTGGGCGGGCTGACGCTGTGGGCGGTGGGCGACGTACTGAACTTCGTCTGGGGGACCAGTTCCCTGCTGTTCGTGCTCTTTTCCTGCATGGCCTTTTTCGGCACCGCGTTTGTGAACAGCCTGAACTGGGCGCTGGTGCCGGATACGGTTGATTACGGCGAGTGGAAAACCGGGATCCGCGCCGAAGGGTCGGTGTATACCGGCTATACCTTCTCGCGCAAAATCTCCGCGGCGCTGGCCGGTTTTCTGCCCGGTATCATGCTGACCCAGATTGGCTACATCCCGCATGCCGTGCAGAGCGCGGGCACGCTGCTGGGGTTGCGTCAGCTTATTTTCCTCTGGCCGTGCGGCCTGGCGATCGTTGCCGCCGTGACCATGGGGCTGTTTTATAAACTCAACGAAGCGCGCTTCGCCTTTATTATCGAGGAGATTGGAAAACGGAAAAAACAGACAGCAAATACCCCTGAGATAACCACCAACAATAAAGCGTCAGCAGTCACTTTATAACAATAAATCCGGCCACTATGTCCTTCCTGTTTATCAGGAGGGAGGCCTTTCTGTACCTGATACATGGACAAATTATGAAAAGAATCATTACTGTACTGATCGTGTCGTCTGTGTCCTGCCCGGTTTTTGCCGGGGCCTATGTCGAAACGCGCGAAGCCTACAACACCGCCTCTGAGCTGCACGAAGTGATCCTGCGTGCAGGCTATAACTTCGATATGGGCGCGGGACTGATGTTCACCAACGCTTATAACGTGGGGAAATGGGACGAACTGAAACACAGCTATAACGAAATCGAGGGGTGGTATCCACTCTTCAAACCGACCGACAAACTGACCTTCCAGCCCGGCGGCTTGATTAATGACAGCAGCGCAGGATCAGGTGGCGCGGTTTATTTAGATACTAACTATAAATTTACGGACTGGTTTAATCTGACGTTCCGCTATCGCTATAACCATAACAATTATGATACGCCGGACTATAACGGGCAGATGGATAAGAACGACACACATGAATTTGCCAACTACTGGAATTTCAAAGTGACGGATGCGTTTTTCTACACCTTTGAGCCGCACTTTTTCCAGCGGGTGAATGATTACCACAGCAAAAATGGCAAAGATCATCACTGGGAAATTACTAACAAGTTCAGCTATAAAATCGACAGAAACTGGCTGCCGTATCTTGAGCTACAGTGGCTGGACCGATGGAATGATTACAACCGCGAGCAGTACCGGATCCGGTTAGGGTTGCGGTATTCGTTCTAATAAAAAAGCCGCTGATCGCTCAGCGGCTTTTTCGTTGCCGGGTGGCGCTTGCGCTTACCCGGCCTACGGCATAACCGAATTAGTCTTCTTTCGCACCGCGCATTGCACGTTTACGATCGTTCTCGGTCAGGTGACGTTTACGGATACGAATTGACTGAGGCGTCACTTCGACCAGTTCGTCATCATCGATGAATTCCAGAGCCTGCTCCAGCGTCATCTTGATCGGTGGAACCAGAACCGTTGCTTCGTCAGTACCGGACGCACGCATGTTGGTCAGTTTCTTACCGGTCAGGCAGTTTACCGTCAGGTCGTTAGAACGGCTGTGAATACCGATGATCTGGCCTTCGTAAACTTCAGCACCGTGGCCCAGGAACAGCTTACCGCGATCCTGCAAACCGAACAGCGCAAACGCAACCGCTTTACCCTGACCGTTGGAGATCAGTACACCGTTGTTACGCTGGCCCACTTCGCCCGGACGAACGTCGTCGTAGTGGCTGAAGGTGGAGTACAGCAGACCGGTACCGGAAGTCATGGTCATGAACTCAGAACGGAAGCCGATCAGGCCACGGCTTGGGATCACGTAGTCGAGACGTACGCGGCCTTTGCCATCTGGATTCATGTTTTTCAGGTCGCCTTTACGCTCACCCAGTGCCTGCATCACAGAACCCTGGTGCTGCTCTTCAACATCCAGCGTTACGTTTTCGAATGGCTCTTGTTTACGTCCATCGATTTCGCGGAAGATAACTTTCGGACGGGAAACCGCCATCTCGAAACCTTCACGACGCATGTTCTCAATCAGAACAGACAGGTGCAGCTCACCACGACCCGAAACGCGGAATGCATCAGCGTCTTCGGTTTCTTCAACGCGCAGCGCAACGTTGTGCACCAGCTCTTTGTTCAGGCGGTCAAGGATCTGACGAGAGGTAACGAACTTACCTTCTTTACCACAGAACGGAGAGGTGTTGACGTTGAAGAACATGGATACGGTTGGTTCATCAACGGACAGGGCTGGCAGCGCTTCGACGTTCTGCGGATCGCAGATGGTGTCGGAGATGTTCAGTTCACCCAGACCGGTGATGGCGATGATGTCGCCCGCTTCAGCGATGTCGCTCTCGATACGCTCAAGACCCAGGTGAGTCAGAACTTTACCGACTTTACCGTTACGGGTTTTGCCTTCGCTATCGATGATAGTGACCTGCTGGTTAGGCTTCACTTTACCGCGCTTGATACGACCAATGCCGATTACGCCAACGTAGTTGTTGTAGTCGAGCTGAGAGATCTGCATTTGCAGGGTGCCTTCCAGGTCAACGTTTGGCGCAGGAACGCGGTCAACAATCGTCTGGTACAGCGGAGTCATGTCTTCCGCCATGTCTTCGTGATCCAGACCGGCGATACCGTTCAGCGCAGACGCATAAACGATAGGGAAGTCCAGCTGTTCGTCGGTCGCGTCGAGGTTAACGAACAGGTCGAAGACCTGGTCAACAACCCAGTCAGGACGCGCGCCAGGACGGTCAACCTTGTTGATCACAACGATAGGTTTCAGGCCGTGGGCAAATGCTTTTTTGGTCACGAAGCGCGTTTGCGGCATAGGGCCATCAAATGCGTCAACCACCAGCAGCACGGAATCCACCATGGACATCACGCGCTCAACTTCACCACCGAAGTCGGCGTGCCCTGGGGTATCAACGATGTTGATACGGTAGTCATTCCATTTGATAGCGGTGTTTTTGGCGAGGATGGTAATCCCACGCTCTTTCTCCAAATCGTTGGAGTCCATCACACGCTCTTGAGTTTCGGCACGAGCATCAAACGTACCGGACTGCTGTAGCAGCTTATCAACCAGGGTAGTTTTACCATGGTCGACGTGCGCGATGATGGCGATATTACGCAATTTTTCGATCACAACTTTGCCTCAGGCATTTAGAAATAGCGCGTTATTGTACACGGATTAATCGCACTACAAAACAGGATCACAAACATCCCCCGCAAACAAGTATTGCAGAGATGCTTTGTGATCGCTTTCACGGAGCGGTAAAAGGGCACTTTAACGTAAATTGCACCAATATGGTGCTCGATGTTCACACAGAAGCACTATAATGGTGCAACAAATCCAATGTGGTGCAGCCCTTCTGCACTATGGTGCGCATGATAACGCCTTTTTGGGGTGTTTTAAAAGTTGGCACAGATTTCGCTTTACAGAAATACAGTAAAAATATGGCAGCCCAGCCGATTTGAAGACCTCGTTACCACGACGACAATGACCAATCTGGAGAGTTAAGTATGTCCGCTGAACACGTTTTGACGATGCTGAACGAACATGAAGTGAAGTTTGTTGATCTGCGCTTCACCGATACCAAAGGTAAAGAACAGCACGTCACGATCCCTGCTCATCAGGTGAACGCCGAATTCTTTGAAGAAGGCAAAATGTTTGACGGCTCCTCCATTGGCGGCTGGAAAGGCATTAACGAATCCGACATGGTTCTGATGCCAGATGCAACCACTGCGCTCATTGACCCGTTCTACGAAGAACCTACGCTGATCATCCGCTGCGATATCCTGGAACCTGGCACGCTGCAAGGCTATGACCGTGACCCACGCTCCATCGCAAAACGCGCTGAAGAGTACCTGCGTTCTACCGGTATCGCAGACACCGTTCTGTTCGGGCCTGAGCCAGAGTTCTTCCTGTTCGATGACATCCGTTTTGGTGCTTCCATTTCTGGTTCCCACGTCGCTATCGATGACATCGAAGGCGCATGGAACTCTTCCACCAAATACGAAGGTGGTAACAAAGGTCACCGTCCGGGCGTGAAAGGCGGTTACTTCCCGGTTCCTCCGGTCGATTCTTCACAGGACATCCGTTCTACCATGTGTCTGATCATGGAAGAGATGGGCCTGGTTGTTGAAGCGCACCACCACGAAGTGGCAACGGCTGGCCAGAATGAAATCGCAACCCGCTTCAACACCATGACCAAAAAAGCGGATGAGATTCAGATCTACAAATACGTTGTGCACAACGTTGCGCACCGTTTCGGTAAAACCGCGACCTTCATGCCAAAACCCATGTTCGGCGACAACGGTTCCGGTATGCACTGCCACATGTCCCTGTCCAAGAACGGCACCAACCTGTTCTCTGGCGACAAATACGCGGGTCTGTCTGAGCAGGCGCTGCACTACATCGGCGGTGTTATCAAACACGCTAAAGCGATCAACGCCCTGGCGAACCCGACCACCAACTCCTACAAGCGTCTGGTCCCAGGCTACGAAGCACCGGTGATGCTGGCGTACTCTGCCCGTAACCGTTCTGCTTCTATCCGTATCCCGGTGGTGGCGTCTCCGAAAGCGCGTCGTATCGAAGTGCGCTTCCCGGACCCGGCGGCTAACCCATACCTGTGCTTCGCAGCACTGCTGATGGCCGGTCTGGACGGTATCAAGAACAAGATCCACCCGGGCGAAGCCATGGACAAAAACCTGTACGACCTGCCGCCAGAAGAAGCGAAAGAGATCCCACAGGTTGCCGGCTCGCTGGAAGAAGCCCTGCAAGCGCTGGACGCAGACCGTGAGTTCCTGACCGCTGGCGGCGTGTTCACCGATGAAGCGATCGACGCTTACATCGCGCTGCGTACCGAAGAAAACGACCGCGTTCGCATGACGCCGCACCCGGTTGAGTTCGAACTGTACTACAGCGTTTAATTGATTTGTTTTACCCGGCGCATACGCGTCGGGAGTAGTTGCCGTGGAAACTTTAGCCCATCTTCGGATGGGCTTTTTTCTCCACCAACAACCTGATCTCACGCGCTTTTTACCTCTAAAACGCTATACTGCACTAAAATAGTGCAACGACTCCAGGAGACTGCTGAATGGCAACTGGCACGCTGCCCGATGCTGGGCAGATCCTCAATTCTTTGATTAACAGTATCTTGCTGGTCGACGACGAACTGGCGGTGCATTACGCCAACCCGGCGGCGCAGCAGCTGCTCGCTCAAAGCGCCCGTAAACTGTTTGGCACGCCGCTGCCTGAACTGCTGAGCTATTTCTCGCTGAATATTGGTCTGATGCAGGAGAGTTTGCAGGCGGGTCAGGGCTTCACCGATAACGAAGTGACGCTGGTGATTGACGGACGCTCGCATATTTTGTCCCTCACCGCACAGCGCCTGCCAGATGGCATGATTCTGCTGGAAATGGCGCCGATGGATAACCAGCGTCGTCTCAGCCAGGAGCAGCTACAGCATGCTCAGCAGATTGCGGCGCGCGACCTGGTACGCGGGCTGGCTCATGAAATTAAAAACCCGCTGGGTGGCTTACGCGGTGCGGCACAGCTTTTGACCAAAGCGCTGCCTGACCCTGCCCTGGCGGAGTATACCAACGTCATTATCGAGCAGGCGGACCGTCTGCGTAATCTGGTCGATCGCCTGCTCGGGCCGCAGCAGCCGGGGATGCATGTTTCAGAAAGCATTCACAAGGTCGCGGAGCGGGTGGTGAAACTCGTCTCTATGGAGCTGCCGGATAACGTCACGCTGGTGCGTGATTACGACCCAAGCCTGCCGGAGCTGGCGCACGATCCAGACCAGATTGAACAGGTGCTGTTGAACATTGTGCGTAACGCGTTGCAGGCGCTGGGCCCGGAGGGTGGCGAAATTATTCTGCGTACCCGCACCGCATTCCAGCTGACGCTGCACGGCGTGCGTTATCGTCTGGCGGCACGTATTGATGTGGAAGATAACGGGCCGGGGATCCCGCCGCATCTCCAGGACACCCTGTTCTACCCGATGGTCAGCGGTCGCGAAGGCGGCACCGGGCTGGGGTTATCCATAGCCCGTAATTTGATTGACCAACACTCCGGCAAAATTGAATTTACCAGTTGGCCGGGACATACCGAGTTTTCGGTTTTCCTGCCGATTAAAAAATAAAGGTGACGTTTATGCAACGAGGGATAGTCTGGGTAGTCGATGACGATAGCTCCATCCGTTGGGTGCTTGAACGCGCGCTCACAGGAGCGGGATTAAGCTGCACGACGTTTGAGAGCGGCAGCGAAGTGCTCGACGCACTCACCACCAAAACGCCGGACGTTCTGCTCTCGGATATTCGCATGCCGGGCATGGACGGACTGGCGCTCTTAAAGCAGATCAAACAGCGCCACCCCATGCTTCCGGTCATCATAATGACCGCCCACTCCGACCTGGATGCCGCCGTTAGCGCCTACCAGCAGGGGGCGTTTGATTACCTGCCAAAACCGTTTGATATCGACGAAGCCGTTGCCCTGGTCGAACGCGCCATCAGCCACTATCAGGAGCAACAGCAGCCCCGCCACGCGCCGGATTTCGGGCCTACGACGGACATCATCGGTGAAGCGCCAGCCATGCAGGACGTGTTTCGCATCATCGGGCGTCTGTCGCGCTCGTCTATCAGCGTCTTGATTAACGGTGAATCAGGGACCGGTAAAGAGCTGGTCGCGCACGCCCTGCATCGCCACAGCCCGCGGGCGAAAGCGCCCTTTATCGCCCTGAACATGGCGGCGATCCCCAAAGATTTGATTGAATCTGAGCTGTTCGGCCACGAAAAAGGGGCGTTTACCGGGGCAAATACCATTCGTCAGGGACGCTTTGAACAGGCTGACGGCGGAACGCTATTCCTGGATGAAATCGGCGATATGCCGCTGGATGTTCAGACCCGACTGCTGCGCGTGCTGGCAGATGGCCAGTTTTACCGCGTGGGCGGCTATGCGCCGGTGAAGGTGGACGTGCGTATTATTGCCGCGACGCACCAGAACCTGGAGCTGCGCGTGCAGGAGGGGAAATTCCGTGAGGATTTATTCCATCGTCTGAACGTGATCCGCGTCCACCTCCCGCCGCTGCGCGAGCGTCGGGAAGATATCCCGCGTCTGGCGCGCCATTTCCTGCAAGTGGCGGCCCGCGAGCTGGGCGTGGAAGCCAAGCAGCTTCATCCGGAAACGGATGCCGCCCTCACCCGTCTGGCGTGGCCGGGCAACGTGCGTCAGCTGGAAAACACCTGTCGCTGGCTGACCGTAATGGCCGCCGGACAGGAAGTGTTGATTCAGGATCTCCCCGCCGAGCTGTTTGAAGCCACCGTGCCCGAAAGCACCGCCGGACATGCGCTGCCGGACAGCTGGGCGACGCTGCTGGCGCAGTGGGCAGATCGCGCGCTGCGTTCCGGTCATCAAAATCTGCTCTCCGAAGCGCAGCCTGAGATGGAGCGCACGCTGTTGACTACCGCGCTTCGTCATACCCAGGGCCACAAACAGGAAGCGGCTCGCCTGTTGGGATGGGGTCGAAACACCCTGACGCGCAAGCTGAAAGAGCTGGGAATGGAGTGATCTTACTCCGCTGTGTAAAGGTTACTAATTGAGCGCAAAGTGCCGTTATTTTGCGCTTTACTGTTCCGATGAGTTTTGTATGATCGTGCCCGGAAACAGGGGGGAGCATCATGCTGGAATCATTAGTGACTTTGCTTTCGAGCGGAGCAGCAGAAAGCCACACGCCACAAACTGCCGTTGCGGCGGTATTGTGTGCGGCACTGGTTGGGCTGTTTAGCTAACGAGCTGTCGATGAAAAGCCGGGTGGCGCTTCGCTTACCCGGCCTACATCTCGCACTTAAGTAGGCCGGGTAAGGCAAAGCCGCCACCCGGCATTACAGCTCAAATCACCCGCGAGAACTGCTGTAAACGCGCCTTCTGACGCAGATAGGCATCGAAGCACATGCAGATATTACGAATCAACAGACGTCCTTTCGGCGTGACGACAACCGCACTCTCCGACACATCCACCAGCCCGTCTTTCGCCAGCGGCGCCAGAAGCTTCAGGTCTTCGGCAAAGTAATCGCTGAATTGCAGATCCCATTGCGACTCCACCTCGCGAAATTCGAGACGGAAGTTGCAGATAAGCGCCTTAATCACGTCCCGACGGATGCAGTCGTCGCGCGTTAGCGCAATGCCGCGCCACAGCGCGTTGCCGGTTTCGTCTATCTGCTGATAGTACAGCTTCAGCTCTTTCTGATTCTGGGCGTAGAAGTCGCCAATCATGCTGATGGCGGAGACGCCCATTCCGAGCAGATCGGTATCGCCCTGGGTGGTGTAGCCCTGGAAGTTACGGTGGAGAACACCTTCGCGCTGGGCAATCGCCAGCTCATCGTCAGGGCGGGCAAAGTGATCCATTCCGATAAACTGATAGCCGGTTTCGGTCAGCGAGGCGATGGTCTCCTGCAAAATGTCCAGCTTCTGCTGGGCGGAAGGCAGATCCGCATCTTTGATTTTGCGCTGAGCGGCGAACAGCGTCGGCAGGTGCGCATAGTTAAAGACGCTCAGACGGTCCGGGTTAAGCTCAGCCACGCGTTTAAGCGTGTAGGCGAAGCTCTCCGGCGTCTGCTTCGGCAGGCCGTAAATCAGGTCTATATTCGTTGAGGTAAAGCCGATTTCACGCGCATGGTTGAGTAAGGCAAAGATAAACGCTTCGTCCTGCTCGCGGTTTACCAGGCGCTGTACTTCTTTGTTGAAGTCCTGTACGCCCATACTCAGGCGGTTGAAACCTTCGGCGCGTAAATGATCCAGCACATCCAGCTCGATTTCACGCGGATCGACCTCGATCGAAATTTCGGCGTCGTCGTTAAAACTAAAATTGCCGCGCAGCAGCGCCATCAGGCGGCTGATCTGCGCTTTATTCAGATAAGTTGGCGTACCACCGCCCCAGTGAAGTTGGCTGACGTGACGCCCTTTAAACAGCGGTGCGCGGTGCAGAATTTCCTGTTCGAGCGCATCGAGGTATTGATCGGCTTTGTGCTGCTGGCGGGTAACGATTTTATTGCAGCCGCAGAAGTAGCAGAGCTTATGGCAGAACGGAATATGGACGTAGAGCGACAGCGGGCGCTCGGGATAGCGCGCCACAGCTTGCTGAAAATCCGCCTCGCCGAAAGCGTCAGAAAACTCCAGCGCGGTGGGGTATGAGGTATAACGCGGCCCGGAATAGTTATATTTCTGGATCAGGGCCAAATCCCAGTCGATAGATGGTACAGACATGCTCACTCCTTCCGTTGGTGTCGCGTTCGTATACGGCGGCCCGTTCTGGTCCCGTTGCGGGACATCATTCGGGTGCGCAGCCACTTCTGTCGCCGCGACAACCGCCGTAGTTTAACGAATAACCACACCAGATAACATATAACCGGAAGGGTTATAAGCAGGACGAGTGTACCTGCCGGGTGCAAATGTTAGTTTCCACCTTTCAGCAGACGCATCATATCTTCCTGCTTTTCATCTTCCTCTTCGTCTTCTTCATCATCGTAGGACAGACCCAGCTTCTGCATCAGTTCATCAATGCGGTCCAGTTTGGCGTCCACCCAGGACTGCTCTTCAGCGGTCAGGGTTTCACCCTCTTCAAGACGTTCCAGCAGCGCATCCAGGCGCTCATCGTTCTCCAGCATATCCAGCTCAGCCTGCGGTGAAAGCATAGGTTTCTCGCTCTTTGGTTTGTGCTGCTTAGTGACCGGCGTGTCTGTCACGCCCAGTGGAATGGGAGTTTTACTGCCGATACGAGGATCTTTCTGCTGTTTGCCTTTTGCAGAAGCGCCTGCGGCACCGCCACCGTTAGCACGGCTACCCGCAGCATGGCCACGATGTTTTTTATCGCGTTTGCGATCGCGCGCTTCCTGATTCAGTTCTTCGCGCGTTTTGCGGCGTGCTTTTGCAGGGCGTTTCACGCCCGCAGCGGAGGTCGGTTTTTTCATGATGTTTTATCTTTAAGTCGTTTTCTTCAGTATAGAATTGCGGCGAAATCTAGCAGAAAGCAAGCAAAGAAAAAAGGCGACAGAGCAATCTGTCGCCTTTTTTCCTGACTCACAACCCTTAACGGGTCAGACATTCCCTGTTTGCCTGCAACAAACCCTGTTTATCCCTTGGCTACTACCGTCCGTGATACGGTTCCGTTTCCTGTTAAAAACGCCTCCAGGCGCCGGTCGTCCTGACAATCCTGAGTCTTCGCCTCCTGGCGCTCCTGACCCTTATCCTTAAGTCGTTATCCTGTTGGCATCCTCGCCCTGGCACACACTTTACCTTGTTCCCTTAAACTAACAAGCTATGAAAAGGTACAAAACCGGATTTTCAGATAATTACTCATTAATAACTCTTTGAATTTTAATATTTTGAGTTTTTTAGCGCCTGCGATTTCTCTTAAATTTCTCATACGCTTTAGGGCAGATCTCTTACATTCCGTAGGGCTTTCACTTACATGTCAATGACGAAGGGAAAAGCCTTTTGCCCGCATTCAGGTATAATCCCCGCAGATTACGATTTTTGGAGACGACCACGTGACTACCTGGAACTACCAACAGACGCATTTTGTCACCAGTGCGCCCGATATTCGCCACCTGCCCTCAGACACAGGGATTGAAGTGGCATTTGCTGGCCGCTCCAATGCGGGAAAATCCAGTGCCCTGAATACGCTCACCAATCAGAAAAACCTGGCGCGTACCTCGAAAACACCTGGCCGTACTCAGCTGATTAACCTGTTTGAAGTGGCTGAAGGCAAACGCCTGGTCGATTTACCGGGCTACGGTTACGCGCAGGTACCGGAAGAGATGAAGATCAAATGGCAGCGTGCGCTGGGCGAATACCTGGAAAAACGCATGTGTCTGAAAGGTCTGGTGGTGCTGATGGATATTCGTCATCCGCTAAAAGATCTCGACCAGCAGATGATTGACTGGGCGGTGGCAAGCGATATTGCGGTGCTGGTGCTGCTGACAAAAGCGGATAAGCTGGCAAGCGGCGCGCGCAAGGCGCAGGTGAACAAGGTTCGTGAAGCGGTGCTGGCATTCAACGGTGATGTACAGGTTGAACCGTTCTCCTCGCTGAAAAAGCAGGGCGTGGATAAACTGCGACAGAAGCTCGACAGCTGGTTTAACGATCTGGAACCGGCGACTGAAGCGGAAGCAGAGTAACAACAGGCGCGGCGATGACCGCGCTTTTTTTCGCCTGAAACTTTCTTTGCCGCAATAAAAAACGCCCCAGTCATTACTGACTGGGGCGGCTAAAATATTCAGCCAAATCCGATTACGTGAAGTAAAAGGTCTGAAAGATAGAACATCTTACCTCTGTACCCTACGTCGTTAACTCTACTCTTTTTTTATCGCTGGACAAAGCACTTTTTGTAGTTTTTTTTCATTCTTTACATAGGGAATTCTAATGATCGTCACAAAACGCGCGTACTTATGTTGCTTACTTACATAAAACGCGCGTTATTCCGATAACCCTTAGTGAGCCTGATCCCAGTTTTCGCCGCTACCCACTTCCACCAGCAATGGTACGTCCAGCTTCATGCTGTTTTCCATCAGTTCATGGATCTTCTGAGAGACCGTCTCCAGATCGTCTTTATGAACTTCAAAGACCAGTTCATCGTGTACCTGCATGATCATTTTCACGCGCGGTTTCTCTTTTTCGAGCCAGGCATCGACGGCAATCATTGCGCGTTTAATGATGTCCGCCGCAGTGCCCTGCATAGGGGCGTTGATCGCAGCACGTTCAGCACCAGCCCGGCGCGCGGCGTTGCTGGATTTGATGTCCGGAAGGTAGAGACGACGGCCATCCAGCGTTTCAACGTAGCCTTTCTCTTTCGCCTGTGCGCGGGTACGTTCCATATATTCCAGCACGCCCGGATACCGCTCGAAGTAGAGATCCATATACTTCTGCGACTCTTTACGCGGGATATTGAGCTGGCGTGAAAGACCAAAGGCACTCATGCCGTAAATCAGACCGAAGTTGATCGCTTTTGCACTACGACGCTGCTCGTTTGTCACGCTCTCCAGCGGCAGCCCAAACACTTCGGCAGCGGTTGCCCGGTGGATGTCCTTCCCTTCGGCAAAGGCCGTCAGCAGGCCTTTGTCGCGTGACAGGTGCGCCATAATACGCAGTTCGATTTGCGAGTAGTCCGCGGAGACAATCAGATAATCCTCTGGCGCAATGAAAGCCTGGCGAATACGGCGGCCCTCTTCATTACGCACCGGAATGTTCTGAAGGTTAGGATCGGTTGACGAAAGTCGCCCGGTCGCCGCCACAGCCTGGTGATAGGAGGTGTGCACGCGGCCCGTTTTCGGGTTGATCATCAACGGCAGTTTGTCGGTATAGGTCGATTTCAGCTTAGCCAGACCACGGTATTGCAGAATAACTTTTGGCAGCGGATAGTCCAACGCCAGCTCTTCCAGCACCTCTTCAGACGTTGAAGGGGCGCCACCCGGGGTTTTCTTCAGCGGCTTGATACCCTGTTTTTCAAACAGGATGGTTTGCAGCTGTTTCGGTGAAGACAGGTTAAATGCCTCGCCAGCAAGCTCATGAGCTTTCTGTTCAAGCTCGGTCAGGCGCTGCGCCAGCTCACCAGAGTGGTTATGCAGCACCGTTGGGTCGATTTTAACGCCATTGCGCTCAATGCGGGACAGCACAGGCACCAGCGGCATCTCAATGTTCTGGAACACATTCAGCGGCCCTTCGTGCTTCTGCAATTTCGGCCACATTTTGAGATGCAGCTGTAGCGTGACGTCAGCGTCTTCCGCGGCGTAGCGGCCTGCTTCTTCCAGCGCGATCTGGTTAAAGGTCAGCTGATTTTTGCCCTTACCGGCAATTTCTTCAAAGGTGATGGTTTTGTGTTTCAGCCAACGATCGGATAAGGAATCCATATCATGGCGGCCCGCCACGCTGTCCAGAATGTAAGATTCCAGCATGGTGTCGAAAGCGATACCACGCAGCTCAATGCCGTAGTTTTGCAGAATACCGCGGTCGTACTTCAGGTTTTGCCCAACCTTCAGCACTTTCTCATCTTCCAGAATCGGCTTCAGCAGTTCTAAGGCGCGCTCGCGGGAGATTTGCTCCGGCGCATCCAGATAGTCGTGAGCCACCGGAACATAGGCTGCAATACCCGGCTCCGTTGCGAATGACAGGCCCACCATATTAGCCGTAATGTTATCAAGGCTGTCCGTTTCGGTATCGAAAGCAAATACTGGCGCTTTTTTCAGCTTTTCAATCCAGGCGATGAGCCGTGACTCTTCAAGGATGGTTTCATAGTTGTCGAAGGAGAGCGCTACCGCCTCTTCTTCTGCCTGCTCTTCGGCATTGACAACGATGGTCTCTTTCGGCTTCGCCGCAGGTTTAGCCCCTTTCGCCTGAAGCCATTTCCCGGCTTCAACATCCGCGGTCCAGCGTTTAAATTCGTATTTTCTGAACAGGCCAAGCAGTTCGGCGGCGGCGGGTTCCTGCACTTCCAGCTGCTCGCAGGTAAGCTCCAGCTCTACGTCAGTTTTGATGGTGGCCAACTGATAGGAGAGATAAGCCACCTCTTTGTTATCGGCGAGCTTTCCGGCCATGGTTTTTGCGCCACGGAAGGTAAGACCGGCAATTTTGTCGGGTTCTGCATACAGCGTATCCAGCCCGCCCAGCCCTTGCAGCAGCGCCTGAGCTGTTTTTTCGCCTACGCCCGGTACGCCAGGAATGTTATCCGAGGAATCGCCCATCAGGGCGAGGAAATCAATAATGAGCTCTGGCGGCACGCCATATTTGGCGACCACTTCTTCCGGGCCAAGAATGGTGTTTGTCATGGTGTTGATCAGCGTGATCCCGGGCGTTACCAGCTGCGCCATGTCTTTATCACCGGTACTGATCAGAACCGGGCGGCCTGCTTTTTCCGCTTCGCGCGCCAGGGTACCAATTACGTCATCAGCTTCAACGCCTGAGACCGCCAGCAGTGGCAGCCCCATCGCTTTCACCATAGCGTGCAACGGTTCAATTTGCGCACGCAGATCGTCAGGCATAGGGGGACGGTGAGATTTGTAATGCTCAAATAATTCATCGCGGAAGGTTTTACCCTTCGCATCAAACACCACGGCCGCATGGGTTGGGTGGTATTGCAGAATCAGGCTGCGAAGCATATTCAGCACGCCGTACATTGCGCCGGTAGGTTCCCCTGCGCTGTTGGTCAGAGGAGGAAACGCATGATACGCCCGATACAGGTAAGAAGAGCCATCGACGAGTATAAGTGGGTTTTCTGGGATCTGAACCATAATGTCCGTGCCTTTTATGAATTTATGGGTAAAGGATGCCACAGAAGGATGAAAACATCAGGTTTTAGCGCTTTATACAGAAAAAGATTTTGCGATCGGGAAGATCGCTCGCAAAACAAAACTGTGGATAAGTTTGTGCATATTTTTAATACAGGTGAATAACAGCTTTATAAAAGTGATACTGAAAACTTATTTATATAATAAAATCAAAGCATTGCTATAAGATCACTTAAGATCGCGCTTCACTGATGTTTATTTAGTCTATGTGGATATAAGACTTAAGCACTCTGTCTATATGCAAAAATTCGCTGCCTGGCAGGAAAAGCCGCAGCCTCCTGGTGTGAAACTGCCCTGGTCTGAGCGAATTTCTGATAAGATCGGCGCCCAGCACCGGATAGCCGGCTGCTCAATTACAGCTAACTATCTGAATAAATTCATTATGTCGAGAATACTCGCAGCGATAACATTATGGTTAAGCGTCATTTTAACTATTCTGGTTACCATCGCCTGTTCTGTGCCAATCATCGTTGCCGGAATAATTAAACTTCTGCTGCCTGTCCCTCCGGTATGGCGCGCAGTGTCTGCTTTTTGTAATTTTATGATGTACTGCTGGTGTGAAGGGCTGGCGATCCTGCTGCATCTGAACCCCTGGCTGAAGTGGGATGTTCAGGGGCTGGAGAAGCTGAACAAAAAGAACTGGTATCTGCTGATCTGCAATCACCACAGCTGGGCCGACATCGTTGTATTGTGCGTACTGTTTCGCAAACACATTCCGATGAACAAATACTTTCTGAAACAGCAGCTGGCCTGGGTGCCTTTCATTGGACTGGCCTGCTGGGCGCTGGATATGCCGTTTATGAAACGCTATTCACGCAGCTATTTAATTCGTCATCCGGAACGCCGCGGTAAGGACGTGGAAACCACGCGCCGTTCTTGCGAGAAGTTTCGCGCGCATCCCACCACCATTGTTAACTTCGTCGAAGGATCACGCTTTACCGAAGAGAAGCGCCAGCAGACTCGTTCTCCTTATCAGAACCTGTTGCCGCCAAAGGCTGCGGGCATCGCAATGGCGCTCAACGTGCTGGGTGAGCAGTTCGATAAATTGTTGAACGTAACGCTCTGCTATCCGGAAAATGACAGGACGCCGTTCTACGATATGCTCAGCGGCAGGCTGACGCGTATCGTTGTCCGCGTTGATCTGATGCCCGTCAACACTGAACTGCACGGGGATTATGTCAACGATAAAAACTTCAAACGTCGTTTCCAGCTTTGGCTTAATACACTCTGGAAAGAGAAAGACGAGCAGATAGCTAAGATTAAATCTTCATACAAAAACGCCGGTCAGTGACCGGCGTTTTTCTTTATGTTTGTTACTTTTTCTCAACCAGGTATTTCACGGTATCAGCGTACTGTTGTACGAAGATATCCATGCTGGTCGTGTCCATACCACGCATATTCACCTGGTATTTGCCGTTAACATACATCGCCGGCACGCCCTGCAACTGGAAGTCAGCGGCAGCTTTTTCCTGCTGTGCCACGAGAGATTTCACCACGAAACTGTTCCAGGCAGCGTCGTAGTCTTCACCTTTAACACCGGCATCCACGAACACTTTACGGATATCTGCCGTAGTTTGTACGGTCTGGGTTTTCTGTACGGCTTCAAACAGTGGCGCGGTGATCTTATCTTCCACACCCAGCGCAATCGCGACCGCCCATGCCTGAGTCAGATCTTTACCCAGTGGGCCAAGGAACTCAACGTGGTATTTCGTCATTTTGGTGCTTTCCGGCAGCTTTTTCTTCACGTTGTCAGAAACATGAAGTACCTGCTCAAACTCGTAGCAGTGCGGGCAGTAGAAGGAGAAGAACTCCAACACCTGAGGCTCGCCAGCAACAGGCTTGTCCAGCGTAATGTACTGCTTGCCGTCGGTAAACTGCGCAGCAGTTGCGCTAAATGCCAGAATCATACCAGCCAGCGCCAGCCAAATTTTTTTCATGATTAACTCTCTCCTGGGTGTGTCCAATTAATACATCGGCGTTAATTGCAAAGGGGGTTCCTGTAGAACCTTAACCTGCGCGGTAAATGTGGATATCTGGTTGCGCCAGTAATCCTCCCCGGTAAGCCAGGGGAAATTTCGGGGAAAAGCCGGGTCTTCCCAACGCCTGATTAACCACGCGAGATAATAAACAAATCGCATCGCACGTAAAGGTTCTATCAAGGCAATTTCGTCTGAATTAAAGGGGCTAAATTCTTCATAAGCTTCAATTATGGTCTCAAGCTGCATGCGCTGCTCGGCTTTATCACCGTTGAGCAGCATCCACAGATCCTGCACCGCGGGTCCCATACGTGCGTCATCAAGATCGACAAATAGTGGGCCATCACGCCAGAGAATATTCCCGGCGTGGCAGTCACCGTGCAGGCGCAGAGTAGTAATATCATCCCGCCAGCAGGCTTTTACAGCATCAATAAGCTTATCGGTCGCCGTGAGGAAATTATCCTTTAGCGCATTCGGGATCAGCGCCGATGTTTCGAATACCTGTCGCGGCTCAATAAGATATTCCTGAACACCAATCGTCGGACGGGCAACAAACGGTTTTTTACGCCCCGTCTGATGAATGCGCCCCAGATAGCGGGCAACCCATTCCATCTGATCGATATTATCTGCCTCAAACTGTCTTCCGCCCAGGCTCGGAAATACCGCGTAGTAAAAGCCCTGATGGGTCAGCAGCGTTTGGTTATTGAATTTAATGGGTGCCGCAACGGGAACATCGTCATCCAGCAGATCGTGGGCAAACTGATGCTCTTCCTGAATTTGTTCTGCGGACCAGCGCTGTGGACGGTAAAACTTTACGACAAAGCGCTGGCGCTCTTCGTCCTGAAATTGGTAGACACGGTTTTCGTAGCTGTTTAAAGGGGTTAACCCGGAATCCACCCGAATACCCTGTTCGAACAGCGCATCCATAATGGTATCCGGGTGTAGTGTCTGGAAAGTAAAAGCCTGGTCGTTCATCCGATCATCCGGAAATTATACGAATGATTCAGGATATCATCTTGTGGCGATTTCGGTGGCTCCGCTTACAAGCTTTTACTCTTTAATTACGCCTCGGGCACGCAGTAATGCGGTTTTAAAATCCTCTTCATAATCTTTCTGAATGCCAGGAATAACAGCATCTTTAGCCGAGTCACGCATTTTCAGGTGGTAGATCAGGATGTCGTCAGAAAGGTCTGCCAGTTCGCCATCAAAACCTGACTCTTTCGCCAGTTTCTGTAAAAATTGCATCAGATTCAGCTCTGGCTCTTTTTGCCAGGCCGGCTGGAGAAGCTCAATGACTTCATTAAGACGTTTACATTTCATGGTAGTGCTCCTTTCATTTAGAGAGACACGTTAGCAGGGTCAATCCCACAATAAAAGAGGCGATATTCGTGAATCAATGCCAGGAAATCATCGGAGTTGTTCTGGCCGGGGGCAGGGCAACGCGAATGGGCGGAAAGGATAAGGGGCTTCAGCTCCTGAACAACACACCATTATGGCAGCATGTTGCTGATACGCTTGCAGATCAGGTGTCCTCGATGGCGATCAGCGCTAACCGACATGTTGATATTTATCAGCGCAGCGGGTATCCGGTTTATCAGGATAACCTGGTGGACTACCCCGGTCCGCTGGCGGGAATGCTTTCCGTTATGCAGCAGTCGCATGGAGAGTGGTTTCTCTTTTGTTCATGTGATACGCCCTTCATCCCGTCCTGCCTGGTTGAACGTCTGGTGCAGCGGCGCGGTGGTGCTCCCGTCGTCTGGGTACACGACGGTGAACGCGACCATCCAACGATCGCATTGATTAATCGCTCGTTAATATCAGCGCTGGAAGATTACCTGGCCGCAGGAGAGCGACGCGTTATGGTATTTATGCGTCAGTCCGGAGGGCATTCCGTTGATTTCAGCGACATGAAATCGGCGTTTGTGAATGTAAACACGACGGAAGATTTGCAGATAATGCAGGAGAAGAAATGATACCCGTATTAGCGATCTCTGCCTGGAGTGGCACCGGGAAGACTACGCTGCTAAAAAAACTAATACCTGCACTTTGCGCCAAAGGCATTCGTCCCGGATTGATTAAGCATACGCACCATAACATGGATGTCGATAAGCCGGGGAAAGATAGCTATGAGCTGCGTAAGGCTGGCGCTGCACAAACGATGGTGGCGAGTAACCAGCGCTGGGCGTTAATGACAGAAACACCGGATGAAGCACCGCTGGATCTCGTTTATCTTGTCAGCCGGATGGATCACTCCATGCTGGATCTGGTGCTGGTTGAGGGGTTTAAGCATGAGGCCGTGCCTAAGATCTTGCTGTTCAGAAACGGCGCCGGGCATGATGTTAGCGAACTAATGCTGGATGAGCATGTGATTGCCGTGGCCAGTGACGTTGCATTGTCGCTGGAAGTACCGGTTCTGGATTTGAATAATGTGGAGGGGATTGCAGCGTTTATTTTGGCGTGGTGTGCAGTCTGAGATCTGCCGGGTGGCGGCTTCGCCTTGCCCGGCCTGCCGTTTTTCAACAAACAAACGCAAAAAGGCCATCCTTCCGGATGGCCTCTTCACTTGTTTGATGCCTGGCAGTTCCCTACTCTCACATGGGGAGACCCCACACTACCATCGGCGCTACGGCGTTTCACTTCTGAGTTCGGCATGGGGTCAGGTGGGACCACCGCGCTAAAGCCGCCAGGCAAATTCTGTTAATCTGTATCAGGCTGAAAATATCGTGTCTGTCTCTTCGCCAAAACACCTTCGGCGTTGTAAGGTTAAGCCTCACGGTTCATTAGTATCGGTTAGCTCAACGCATCGCTGCGCTTACACACCCGACCTATCAACGTCGTCGTCTTCAACGTTCCTTCAGGAGACTTAAAGTCTCAGGGAGAACTCATCTCGGGGCAAGTTTCGTGCTTAGATGCTTTCAGCACTTATCTCTTCCGCATTTAGCTACCGGGCAGTGCCATTGGCATGACAACCCGAACACCAGTGATGCGTCCACTCCGGTCCTCTCGTACTAGGAGCAGCCCCCCTCAATTCTCCAGCGCCCACGGCAGATAGGGACCGAACTGTCTCACGACGTTCTAAACCCAGCTCGCGTACCACTTTAAATGGCGAACAGCCATACCCTTGGGACCTACTTCAGCCCCAGGATGTGATGAGCCGACATCGAGGTGCCAAACACCGCCGTCGATATGAACTCTTGGGCGGTATCAGCCTGTTATCCCCGGAGTACCTTTTATCCGTTGAGCGATGGCCCTTCCATTCAGAACCACCGGATCACTATGACCTGCTTTCGCACCTGCTCGCGCCGTCACGCTCGCAGTCAAGCTGGCTTATGCCATTGCACTAACCTCCTGATGTCCGACCAGGATTAGCCAACCTTCGTGCTCCTCCGTTACTCTTTGGGAGGAGACCGCCCCAGTCAAACTACCCACCAGACACTGTCCGCAACCCGGATTACGGGTCTACGTTAGAACACCAGCCATTAAAGGGTGGTATTTCAAGGTTGGCTCCACGCAGACTGGCGTCCACGCTTCAAAGCCTCCCACCTATCCTACACATCAAGGACCAGTGTTCAGTGTCAAGCTATAGTAAAGGTTCACGGGGTCTTTCCGTCTTGCCGCGGGTACACTGCATCTTCACAGCGAGTTCAATTTCACTGAGTCTCGGGTGGAGACAGCCTGGCCATCATTACGCCATTCGTGCAGGTCGGAACTTACCCGACAAGGAATTTCGCTACCTTAGGACCGTTATAGTTACGGCCGCCGTTTACCGGGGCTTCGATCAAGAGCTTCGCCTTGCGGCTAACCCCATCAATTAACCTTCCGGCACCGGGCAGGCGTCACACCGTATACGTCCACTTTCGTGTTTGCACAGTGCTGTGTTTTTAATAAACAGTTGCAGCCAGCTGGTATCTTCGACTGATTTCAGCTCCGCCCGCAGGGGCTTCACCTACACATCAGCGTGCCTTCTCCCGAAGTTACGGCACCATTTTGCCTAGTTCCTTCACCCGAGTTCTCTCAAGCGCCTTGGTATTCTCTACCTGACCACCTGTGTCGGTTTGGGGTACGATTTCGTGTTACCTGATGCTTAGAGGCTTTTCCTGGAAGCAGGGCATTTATCACTTCAGCACCGTAGTGCCTCGTCATCACACCTCAGCGTTAATAAGGTACCGGATTTACCTGGAACCTCCGCCTACATGCTTAAACCGGGACAACCGTCGCCCGGCTGACATAGCCTTCTCCGTCCCCCCTTCGCAGTAACACCAAGTACAGGAATATTAACCTGTTTCCCATCGACTACGCCTTTCGGCCTCGCCTTAGGGGTCGACTCACCCTGCCCCGATTAACGTTGGACAGGAACCCTTGGTCTTCCGGCGAGCGGGCTTTTCACCCGCTTTATCGTTACTTATGTCAGCATTCGCACTTCTGATACCTCCAGCATGCCTCACAGCACACCTTCAACGGCTTACAGAACGCTCCCCTACCCAACAACACATAGTGTCGCTGCCGCAGCTTCGGTGCATGGTTTAGCCCCGTTACATCTTCCGCGCAGGCCGACTCGACCAGTGAGCTATTACGCTTTCTTTAAATGATGGCTGCTTCTAAGCCAACATCCTGGCTGTCTGTGCCTTCCCACATCGTTTCCCACTTAACCATGACTTTGGGACCTTAGCTGGCGGTCTGGGTTGTTTCCCTCTTCACGACGGACGTTAGCACCCGCCGTGTGTCTCCCGTGATAACATTCTTCGGTATTCGTAGTTTGCATCGGGTTGGTAAGCCGGGATGGCCCCCTAGCCGAAACAGTGCTCTACCCCCGAAGATGAGTTCACGAGGCGCTACCTAAATAGCTTTCGGGGAGAACCAGCTATCTCCCGGTTTGATTGGCCTTTCACCCCCAGCCACAGGTCATCCGCTAATTTTTCAACATTAGTCGGTTCGGTCCTCCAGTTAGTGTTACCCAACCTTCAACCTGCCCATGGCTAGATCACCGGGTTTCGGGTCTATACCCTGCAACTTAACGCCCAGTTAAGACTCGGTTTCCCTTCGGCTCCCCTATACGGTTAACCTTGCTACAGAATATAAGTCGCTGACCCATTATACAAAAGGTACGCAGTCACCCCATAAAGAGGCTCCCACTGCTTGTACGTACACGGTTTCAGGTTCTTTTTCACTCCCCTCGCCGGGGTTCTTTTCGCCTTTCCCTCACGGTACTGGTTCACTATCGGTCAGTCAGGAGTATTTAGCCTTGGAGGATGGTCCCCCCATATTCAGACAGGATACCACGTGTCCCGCCCTACTCTTCGAGTTCACAGCAAGTGTGCTTTCGTGTACGGGACTATCACCCTGTACCGTCGGACTTTCCAGACCGTTCCACTAACACACAAGCTGATTCAGACTCCGGGCTGCTCCCCGTTCGCTCGCCGCTACTGGGGGAATCTCGGTTGATTTCTTTTCCTCGGGGTACTTAGATGTTTCAGTTCCCCCGGTTCGCCTCGTTAACCTATGTATTCAGTTAACGATAGTGCAACGGATTGCACTGGGTTTCCCCATTCGGATATCGCCGGGTCAAAGGTTCATATCACCTCGCCGGCGCTTTTCGCAGATTAGCACGTCCTTCATCGCCTCTGACTGCCAGGGCATCCACCGTGTACGCTTAGTCGCTTAACCTCACAACCCGAAGATGTTTCTTTCGATTCACCATCGACTTGCGAAAATTTGAGAGACTCGAACACACATGAGCTGTGTGTCGTTTCAATTTTCAGCTTGATCCAGATTTTTAAAGAGCAAATATCTCAAACATGACTCGCAAGTCAGTTTTGAGATATGACGGCAGGTGACTTTCACTCACGAACCAGCAAGTGGCGTCCCCTAGGGGATTCGAACCCCTGTTACCGCCGTGAAAGGGCGGTGTCCTGGGCCTCTAGACGAAGGGGACGTACAGTCTCAATCGCAAGACGCCTTGCTATTTACTTTTCATCAGACAATCTGTGTGAGCACTACAAAGGCAGGTTCTTTAAGGTAAGGAGGTGATCCAACCGCAGGTTCCCCTACGGTTACCTTGTTACGACTTCACCCCAGTCATGAATCACAAAGTGGTAAGCGCCCTCCCGAAGGTTAAGCTACCTACTTCTTTTGCAACCCACTCCCATGGTGTGACGGGCGGTGTGTACAAGGCCCGGGAACGTATTCACCGTGGCATTCTGATCCACGATTACTAGCGATTCCGACTTCATGGAGTCGAGTTGCAGACTCCAATCCGGACTACGACGCACTTTATGAGGTCCGCTTGCTCTCGCGAGGTCGCTTCTCTTTGTATGCGCCATTGTAGCACGTGTGTAGCCCTACTCGTAAGGGCCATGATGACTTGACGTCATCCCCACCTTCCTCCAGTTTATCACTGGCAGTCTCCTTTGAGTTCCCGGCCTAACCGCTGGCAACAAAGGATAAGGGTTGCGCTCGTTGCGGGACTTAACCCAACATTTCACAACACGAGCTGACGACAGCCATGCAGCACCTGTCTCAGAGTTCCCGAAGGCACCAAAGCATCTCTGCTAAGTTCTCTGGATGTCAAGAGTAGGTAAGGTTCTTCGCGTTGCATCGAATTAAACCACATGCTCCACCGCTTGTGCGGGCCCCCGTCAATTCATTTGAGTTTTAACCTTGCGGCCGTACTCCCCAGGCGGTCGACTTAACGCGTTAGCTCCGGAAGCCACGCCTCAAGGGCACAACCTCCAAGTCGACATCGTTTACGGCGTGGACTACCAGGGTATCTAATCCTGTTTGCTCCCCACGCTTTCGCACCTGAGCGTCAGTCTTTGTCCAGGGGGCCGCCTTCGCCACCGGTATTCCTCCAGATCTCTACGCATTTCACCGCTACACCTGGAATTCTACCCCCCTCTACAAGACTCTAGCCTGCCAGTTTCGAATGCAGTTCCCAGGTTGAGCCCGGGGATTTCACATCCGACTTGACAGACCGCCTGCGTGCGCTTTACGCCCAGTAATTCCGATTAACGCTTGCACCCTCCGTATTACCGCGGCTGCTGGCACGGAGTTAGCCGGTGCTTCTTCTGCGGGTAACGTCAATCGACAAGGTTATTAACCTTATCGCCTTCCTCCCCGCTGAAAGTACTTTACAACCCGAAGGCCTTCTTCATACACGCGGCATGGCTGCATCAGGCTTGCGCCCATTGTGCAATATTCCCCACTGCTGCCTCCCGTAGGAGTCTGGACCGTGTCTCAGTTCCAGTGTGGCTGGTCATCCTCTCAGACCAGCTAGGGATCGTCGCCTAGGTGAGCCGTTACCCCACCTACTAGCTAATCCCATCTGGGCACATCCGATGGCAAGAGGCCCGAAGGTCCCCCTCTTTGGTCTTGCGACGTTATGCGGTATTAGCTACCGTTTCCAGTAGTTATCCCCCTCCATCAGGCAGTTTCCCAGACATTACTCACCCGTCCGCCACTCGTCAGCGAAGCAGCAAGCTGCTTCCTGTTACCGTTCGACTTGCATGTGTTAGGCCTGCCGCCAGCGTTCAATCTGAGCCATGATCAAACTCTTCAATTTAAAAGTTTGATGCTCAATGAATTAAACTTCGTAATGAATTACGTGTTCACTCGTTGAGACTTGGTATTCATTTAGTGTCCGAGGACATTAAGAATCCATGTCACTTTGAGTGCCCACACAGATTGTCTGATAAATTGTTAAAGAGCAGTGCCGCTTCGTTTTCGCTGCGGCGCGGGGTGTGCATATTACGCTTTCCCGCTTCAGAGTCAAGCGTTTGTTTTGCTTTTCTCTGCTGACCCGGCGGCTTGCGTGCCGTTGTTCCGTGTCAGTGGAGGCGCATTATAGGGAGTTCTTCTGAAGTGACAAGAGGAAATTTAAAAAAAGTTTCTGACCGTGTTTTTTTTCACCAAAAGCGATGAGTTCAAGCTACAAATTGTTCTATTTGATGTATCTGCAACCACAATCACACCTGAGATGGCATAATTAACCGCATCAATATTTAAGGAATAAAAGCGATGCCATTAAGCGCACAACAGCTGGCAGCTCAAAAAAACCTGTCCTATGTGCTGGCAGAGAAACTGGCGCAGCTGATCTTAGCGGGTAAATATGCTCCAGGTAGCATCCTGCCCAGCGAGATGGAGCTGGGAGATCAGTTTGGCGTTAGCCGTACCGCCGTTCGCGAAGCGGTAAAAACATTAACGGCGAAAGGGATGGTGCTTCCACGCCCGCGCATTGGCACCCGCGTTATGCCTCAGGGAAACTGGAACTTTCTCGATCAGGAGTTACTCACCTGGTGGATGACCGAAGATAACTTTAATCAGGTCGTCGATCACTTTCTGGTCATGCGCAGCAGTCTTGAGCCTCAGGCCTGCCTGCTTGCCGCCACGCTCGGCACAGCCGAGCAAAAAGCGCAGCTCAATACTTTGATGGAAGAGATGGTGGATCTGAAAAAGCACTTTAACCGCGAGCGCTGGATAGCGGTCGATATGGCCTGGCATGAACATATCTATAATATGAGCGGAAATCCTTTCCTGACCTCCTTTGCTTCTTTATTCCATTCTGTGTACCACACTTACTTTACCTCTATCACGCAGGATGAGGTGGTGAAGCTGGATCTGCATCAGGCGATAGTCGATGCCATTCAGGAGAGCGACGGGCAGCGAGCCCTGAGTGCGTGCCAGGCGTTGCTGGCCGCGCCAATCCACCAGCAGGTAAATAAATGACAGAGAAAAAAGCACGCAGTATGGCCGGACTGCCGTGGATTGCAGCCATGGCGTTCTTTATGCAGGCACTGGATGCCACTATCCTCAATACCGCCCTTCCCGCCATAGCCCAAAGCCTTAACCGCTCCCCGCTGGCGATGCAATCCGCCATCATCAGCTACACCCTGACAGTGGCGATGCTTATTCCGGTCAGCGGCTGGCTGGCCGATCGTTTCGGCACACGCAAAGTGTTCATGCTGGCGGTGACGCTGTTCACGCTCGGTTCTCTGGCTTGCGCCCTCTCCACCTCTCTGACGGAACTGGTTATCTTCCGCGTTCTGCAGGGGATAGGCGGCGCGATGATGATGCCCGTCGCGCGTCTGGCGTTATTACGCGCCTATCCGCGCAGCGAACTGCTCCCGGTGCTCAACTTTGTGACTATGCCGGGGCTGGTCGGCCCGATACTTGGCCCGGTTCTCGGCGGCGTACTGGTGACCTGGGCTAGCTGGCACTGGATCTTCCTGATTAATATTCCGATTGGTGTGGCAGGGCTGATTTATGCCCGCAAATATATGCCGAACTTCACCACGCCAAGACGCAGCTTCGATATGGGTGGTTTCTTCCTGTTTGGCCTGAGCCTGGTCCTGTTCTCCAGCGGGATGGAGCTGTTTGGCGAGAAAATCGTAGCGACGTGGCTGGCGCTGGCCGTCATCCTCAGCGGTATTCTGCTGTTCCTTCTATATATACGTCATGCGCGTCGCCATCCGACACCGCTTATCTCTTTATCTCTGTTTAACACCCGAACGTTCTCCGTCGGGATCGCGGGCAATATTGCCTCGCGTCTGGGCACGGGCTGCGTACCTTTCCTGATGCCACTGATGCTCCAGGTCGGTTTCGGCTATCCGGCCCTGATTGCTGGCTGCATGATGGCGCCCACGGCGATGGGCTCGATTCTGGCAAAATCGACGGTCACGCAGGTGCTGCGCTGGTTTGGCTATCGTAAGACGCTGGTTGGCGTGACGATCTTTATCGGATTGATGATTGCGCAGTTCTCCCTGCAATCTGCGGCGTTACCAATCTGGATGCTGATCCTGCCGCTGTTTGTGCTGGGTATGGCCATGTCGACGCAGTTTACGTCGATGAACACCATCACCCTTGCGGACCTCACCGACGAGAATGCCAGCAGCGGCAACAGCGTACTGGCGGTCACTCAACAGCTGTCGATCAGCCTCGGGGTTGCCGTGAGCGCGGCGGTACTGCGGTTTTATGAAGGGTTCGAGGGAACTAATACCGTTGAGCAGTTCCACTATACCTTTATCACTATGGGCGCGCTTACCGTGGTATCGGCGGTGGTCTTTATGTTGTTAAAACCAAAAGACGGCCGGAACCTGATTAAAGAGCGTCACAAAGAGAAGGCTAAACCGAACCGCGTTCCATCAGAACAGGAGTAAGTTGCAAACGTTGCTGTTGCAGCGTGGGCTGGGCCATGCGGTGGATCAACACATCGATGGCCAGCTCGCCCAGTTCATCCTTCGGCTGATGGATGGTGGTCAGTGGGGGCGTCATGTAGCGCGCCAGTTCGATATCATCGTAACCGACGATCGCCATGTCGTCCGGAACACGTAATCCCGCCTGATACAGCGCCTGATATGCTCCGAATGCCATCGCATCGTTACCGATAAACACCGCCTGCGGACGCAGCTCTTGCGCCAGCAGTTTCTGCATTGCTTCAAATCCACCGTTAAATTCGAAATCGCCGGTGATGCGATAGCCATCAGGAATGGCAAGCCCCGCCCGTTCCATGGCCGAAAGATAGCCTTCCAGACGCAGGCGCGCCGGGGTTTTATCCAGCGGGCCGGTAATACAGGCAATGCGGGTATGACCTTTATCGATCAGATGCTGAGTCGCCATATCGCCGCCCAGCAGCGAGTTATCCTGGATTAGATCGCTGGTGCCGTCGAACGGCGCCCAGTCCATCATCACCGTGGGAATAGAAGGGTAACGCTGGATGATCTCTTTCGAAGGTTGATGCGTTTCGGTACAGAGCAGCAGCAGCCCGTCGACGCGTTTTTGCATCAGCGTTTCCAGGTTACGGTTCATGCGCTGCTCATCGCCTTCGGTATTGCACAGCACCAGGCTGTAGCCGCGCTCGAAGCAGCTGCGCTCCACGCCGCGCACCAGTTCAGAATAAAAAGGGTTGGTACTGGCCGTGATCAGCATGCCGATGGTGCGCGTCTGGTTGAGCTTCAGGCTGCGGGCCAGCGCAGACGGCGCATAGTTGAGTTCTTTAATTGCAGCGTCAACTTTCTCCCGAATCGCCTCGCTGACGAAGCGATCGTTATTGATAACGTGGGAGACAGTCGAGGTAGAAACGCCCGCCATACGGGCGACATCTTTCATTGTGGCCAAGCGTTACCCCTGCTGACTTAAGAATTCATCAATCTCTTTACGCCATGGAACAGAAGGCTGAGCGCCTTTACGCGTCACCGCAATCGCAGCGGCGGCATGCGCGAAGCGGATCGCGTCATCCATTGCTTTTCCTTCCAGCAGCGCCGTTACCAGTGCACCGTTGAAGGTGTCTCCTGCGGCGATGGTATCAATGGCTTTGACCTTAAAGCCCGGTACGCGACGGCCTTCGCCATTGACGCTAGCCCACACCCCACGGCTGCCGAGGGTGATGATTACGGTGCCGATGCCTTTTTCATGCAGTGCAAGCGCGGCACGCGCGGCATCGTCATCATTTTCGACACGGATACCCGTCAGCTTTTCCGCTTCGGTTTCGTTCGGGGTGATGATATCCACCAGCGCCAGCAGCTCGTCTGATAATACACGGGCAGGCGCAGGGTTAAGTACGACAGACGTATGATTTTCATGCGCAATTTTCGCGGCGGCCAGCACGCTTTCAACCGGTGACTCCAGCTGCATCAGCAGGGCTTCCGCTCCGGCGATGATTCCACGCTGCGCTTCGACGCGTTCAGTCGTTAACGCGGCATTAGCCCCCGCATGAATACCGATGACATTCTCACCTTCCGCATTGACGAAAATCAGCGCCACGCCGGTAGATTCCCCTGCAACCACGCTGACGGGTGCAATGTCGATGTTGTCGCTTGCCAGCTGTTTGCGTACGCGCTCGCCGGTATCGTCATCACCCGTACAGGCGATAAACGCGATATTCGCCCCGCTGCGTCCGGCGGCAACCGCCTGGTTTGCGCCCTTACCGCCGAACGCCACCTGATACTGATTGCCAGTGACGGTTTCGCCCGGAGTGGGGAACGTTTCAAGGTTAAGAATGTGATCGGCATTGATACTGCCAAGGACGACGAGGTTGCCTGCGGTTTTCATGTATTGAGGTGTCCATCTGAGAGCGCCACCGGTCTTACCCGGTGGCGTATGCCACACTTTTCTTTTATTTGGTGTCCCTCAGGCAGCCAGCGACTGCCTGAATCGCCTTTACTGCTTAATGACCAGTTTCAGGTCAACAGGATATTTGGCCTGAACTTTTTCGCCCTTCAGCACTTTATCGGCAGTTTGCACGCCAGTCGCGCCAATCTGCTCAGGCAGCTGAGCGATGGTCGCAGCCAGTTTGCCATCATTTACTGCTTTTTCACCATCCGGCGTGCCGTCAAATCCGACAACCATCACATCTGATTTACCCGCAGTCTGGAGCGCACGCAGCGCGCCCAGCGCCATTTCGTCGTTCTGTGCGAATACCGCCTGCACATCAGGATGCGCGGTCAGCAGGTTCTGCATGACGTTCAGGCCCTTTGTACGGTCGAAGTCTGCCGGCTGGCTCGCCAGCACGTTGAATTTGTGCGCCGCTACAGCCTGCTGGAAGCCTTCACCACGTTCACGGGCTGCGGAAGTCCCGGCGATACCCTGCAACTCGATCACTTTCGCGCCTTCACCTGCTTTCTTCGCGATGTAGTCACCGGCGATTTTACCGCCCAGTACGTTATCAGACGCAATGTGGCTGACCACATCCCCTTTCGTTGCCTGACGGTCAAGGGTGATGACCGGGATCTTCGCCTGGTTTGCCATCTTCACGGCATTACCGACCGCGTCGGAATCGGTTGGGTTGATCAGCAGGATTTTGGTACCACGAACGGTTAAGTCCTGAACGTTAGCCAGCTCTTTCGCCGGGTTGTTCTGAGAATCCAGCACCACCAGGTTGTAGCCCAGTTTATCTGCTTCTTTCTGCGCGCCATCCTTCAGGGAGACGAAGAACGGGTTGTTCAGGGTAGAGACAACCAGCGCGATGGTGTCCTTCGCCATGGCGTTAGCACTTACGGTTGCGCTCAGCGCGACAGCAGAAACCAGGGTAGCCAGTTTTTTCATGTTCATATCTAAGATGTCCTGTAGTGTCGTCAGTTACTGTTTTTTGTTGTCTACCAGTACCGCCAGCAAAATCACCACTGCCTTAACGATCATCTGGTAATAGGAGGAAACACCTAACAAATTCAAACCATTATTCAGGAAACCGAGGATCAGTGCGCCGATCAATGTCCCAACAATGCGACCTTTACCACCCGCAAGGCTCGTACCGCCCAGAACCACTGCCGCGATGGCATCCAGCTCATAGCCCGTACCCGCCGTTGGCTGCGCGGAGGAGAGACGCGCCACTTCGATGATGCCCGCCAGAGACGCCAGCAGGCCGCACAGGGAGTAAACGATAATTTTGACTTTATTAACGCTGATACCGGACAGGCGCGTTGCCGCTTCGTTACCGCCCAGCGCATAGATATAACGACCCAGACGGGTATGGTGCAGCATGTACCATGCCGCCAGGAAGACGATAGCCATGATCCAGACCGGGGTCGGGACACCCAGCGGGCGACCGATACCGAACCAGCCAAACAGATCGGCGTTATCGGTAAAACCGGTATTAATCGGGCTGCCGTTGGTGTACACCATGGTCACACCGCGCAGCAGCAGCATCATCACCAGCGTGGCGATGAACGCCTGAACGCGACCTTTCGCCACAATCACGCCGGTTACGGCGCCAATTGCCGCACCTGCCGCCAGGGCAGCGGCAACGGCCACCAGCGCGTTGACCTCAATACCAACAATCGACGCGGCGATCGCGCCGGTGAGGGCCAGCAGGGAACCGACGGACAGATCGATACCCGAGGTCAAAATCACCAGCGTCATCCCCACCGCCATAATGGCGTTGACGGAGGTCTGCTGAAGAATGTTGAACAGGTTATTGACGGTAAAAAAGTTCGGGCTCATGGTCGAGACAATCGCGATCAGCACCAGCAGGGCAATCAGCGATTTTTGTTCCATCAGCCATGCCTTTGTGAAATAGCGGCGACCAGAAACAGCCTGGGTAGTCATCTTCTTACTCCTGATTCACGCGATTAAGCTTGCCCACAGCGGCAGCCATCAGAACTTCCTGGGTGGCCTGCTCGCGAGTGAATTCACCGCCGAGATGCCCTTCATGCATGACGATAATGCGATCGCTCATGCCTAATACCTCTGGCATCTCGGAAGAGACCAGAATGATGCTCAGACCGTCGGCCTTGAACTGGTTAATCAGCTGATATATCTCTTTCTTCGCGCCCACGTCCACGCCGCGGGTAGGTTCATCAAGGATCAACACTTTTGGGCGCGTCATCAGCCCGCGGGCAATCGCCACTTTCTGCTGATTCCCGCCGGACAACAGGCCAATCGCCTGCTCCATCGATGGGGTTTTAACGTTAAAGAGACGGATAAAATCGCTGACCGCCTGCTGCTCATCTTTGTGTTTCAGGCTGCCGCCGCTGCGGCTGAAATAGCCTAGCGCCGTCAGGGACATGTTCTCTTTCACCGACATGCCCAGCACTAAGCCGTCGCGCTTACGGTCTTCGGAAATATAGACAATGCCGTTCGCCAGGCCATCCTGCGGCGAGCGGGTGACCACCTCATGGCCGTCAAGGGTAACGTAGCCGCTGGTGCGCGGCAGTGCGCCATAGAGCACTTTCATCAGTTCGGTTCGCCCCGCGCCCATCAGGCCCGCGACGCCAAGGATCTCGCCCTTGCGCAGAGTAAAGGAGACGTCATTCACGCCCGGCCCGCAAAGGTTATCCACCTTCAGGCGGATTTCTCCCGGCGCTTTCTCCAGATGCGGATACTGATCTTCGAGCTTACGTCCCACCATCATTTCAATCAGGGTATCTTCGGTCAGGGTTGCCACTTCGCGCTCGGCAATAAACTGCCCGTCGCGAAAGACGGTGACGTCGTCGCAGATCTCGAAGATCTCTTTCATGCGGTGTGAGATATAGACAATGCCGCGGCCCTGGGATTTCAGCTCACGGATCACGCGGAACAGGGATTCGGTTTCGGTATCGGTCAGGGCGTCGGTCGGTTCATCCATAATGATGACCTTCGACTCGAAGCTCAGCACCTTCGCGATTTCCACCATCTGCTGATCGCCGATGGAAAGGTCGCCCACCAGTCGGTCGCTCTTAAAGCGCAGATTCAGCTTCGCCAGCAGTTTGTCCGCTTCGGCATACATGGTTTTCCAGTCGATTTTGCCAAACCGGTTCACGAACTCACGGCCGAGGAAGATGTTCTCCGCAATGGTGAGCTGCGGGATCAGGTTCAACTCCTGGTGGATGATGCCGATGCCCGCTTCCTGAGAGGATTTCGGGCCGTTAAAGGTGGTCTCTTTACCCAGCCACAGCAGCGAACCGGCATCGCGTTGGTAGATACCGGTCAGCACTTTCATCATGGTGGATTTGCCGGCGCCGTTTTCGCCCACCAGCGCCATGACGCGCCCGGAATAGACGTTCAGCGCCGCGCCGGAGAGGGCTTTTACGCCCGGGAACGACTTATCGATCCCTTTGAGTTGCAGTAATACGTCCATGATGGCCTCAGAAGGTGACGCCAGCACAGAGAATGATATTCGCATACGGGGAGCACTCCCCGCTGCGAATCACCGCCTGACTGTCTGCGGTTTGTTGTTTGAACTGCTCGTGCGTTGTGTAACGAATTTCTATGGTGTTTCCCTGGTGCTGTTGCAGTTGCTCAATGTGGCTGAGCAACGTTTCGTGGAGTTGCGGATTATGTTGTTTGATTTCCGCCGCGAGAATGGCCGCCTCAACCTGCATCTCCGCGGTGACCACTTCCAGTACCTGCATGAACGAGGGTACGCCCTGCGTTAACGCCATATCGATACGGGTTGTGCTGCGCGGAACCGGTAAGCCTGCATCGCAAACCACCAGCGTATCGGTATGCCCAAGACGGGAAATCACCGATGAGATTTCTGAGTTGAGTACTGTGCCTTTCTTCATTTTTTGCTCCACTAGCGAAACGTTTCGCTAAAAACAGTGTAGCCGCAGAAGTGTTCAGAAAACCATCATGACGTAACGGATTTGTGATCAACGTCGAAACGTTTCGCTAAGTGAAATGCAATAGAGGAAAATTGCCCGGCGGCGCTACGCTTGCACGGGCCTACGGGTCTGGTAGGCCGGGTAAGCGCAGCGCCACCCGGCATATTCAGAAGGGTTAAATCTCGACCTGCGTCCCCAGCTCAATCACGCGGTTAGGCGGGATCTCAAACTGGTCAGGCGCACGCAGGGCGTTACGTTGCAGAATGAGATACAGCTTGCCGCGCAGGCGCAGATACCATGGGCGCTTGCCGATGATCAGCGACTCGTGGGACATAAAGAACGACGTCTCCATCATGCGGCAACTCAGGCCTTCCAGACCGCAGCGGTGGAACACCTCTTCCACGTTCGGCGTTTCGCGCCAGCCGTAGCTTGCCACCACGCGCCAGAAGGTTGGCGACAGCTGTTCAATCTGTACGCGACGCACGTTGTGAACGTACGGCGCATCTTCGGTACGCAGCGTCAGCAGGATCACGCGCTCGTGCAGCACTTTGTTGTGCTTGAGGTTATGCATCAGCGCAAACGGGATCACGTTCAGCGCGCGAGACATATACACCGCCGTGCCCGGCACGCGCACCGGTGGGGACTTCTCCAGCGAGGCGATCATCGCCTCAAGAGAGTTACCGTGCTCGTGCATACGACGCAGCAGGCGGAAACGTTCGCTCTTCCACGTCGTCATCACAATAAACATCACCAGACCCAGCGTCAGCGGCAGCCAGCCGCCGGAGACAATCTTGTCGAGGTTCGCAGAGAACAGCGGCACGTCGATGCAGAGGAAGCCAACCAGGATCAGCCCCACGAGGAACTTATTCCAGTGCCAGTTACGGTACGCCACGGTGGTGGAGAGAATAGAGGTCAACACCATCGTTCCGGTTACCGCGATACCGTACGCCGCCGCCAGATTACTGGAGTGCTCAAAGCTGACGATAACAATCACCACCGCGAAATAGAGCAGCCAGTTGACGAACGGAATGTAGATCTGGCCAGACTCCATCTCCGAGGTATGGATAATGCGCATTGGGGAGAGATAACCCAAACGCACGGCCTGACGCGTCAGGGAGAATACGCCGGAAATGACAGCCTGAGAGGCAATGACCGTCGCCAGCGTCGCCAGGATCAGCATCGGAACCAGCGCCCAGTCCGGCGCCAGCAGGAAGAACGGGTTTTTAATCGCTTCAGGGTGTGCAAGCAGCAGAGCGCCCTGACCGAAGTAATTCAGCACCAGTGAAGGCAAGACCACGCTAAACCAGGCGACGCGAATAGGGAGTTTCCCGAAGTGGCCCATATCCGCATACAGCGCTTCAACACCGGTAATGGACAGCACCACCGCGCCCAGCGCCACAAACGACACCACTTTATATTCAAGGAAGAAATGCACCGCCCACATTGGGTTCAGCGCGTGCAGGACATCCGGGTTGGCGATAATACTGCGTAAGCCCAGCGCCGCCAGGATCAGGAACCAGGCCAGCATAATAGGCGCGAACAGCTTACCCACCAGCCCGGTACCGTGTTTTTGTATGGCAAACAGCAACGTCAGCACGATAATAGCGAGTGGCACCACCCACGTATCAAGCTGTGGCGCGACAATCTCCAGCCCCTCTATGGCCGACATTACAGAAATCGCCGGCGTAATCACGACTTCTCCATAGAAGAAGCTGCCGCCAATCAGGCCGATGATGACCAGCACGGAGGTCATTCTTGCGGACGTATTGCGCCCGGCAAGGGACATCAGGGTCAGAATACCGCCCTCGCCCGCGTTATCAGCCCGCATTACGAAAGAGAGATACTTAAGGGAGACCACCAGGATCAGCAGCCAGAAGATGAGCGAGAGGAAACCAAATACGGCGTCACGCTCTACACCAAAACCAAACTGACCGGACAGACATTCACGAAGCGTATAAAGCGGGCTGGTGCCGATATCACCGTAGACAACCCCGATCGCCGCAAGCGTTACAGCGGGTAATGATTGCTTATTATCAGTGCTCATAGACTAGTCTTTTCGTTTGAATAACAAATGTGTGCTTAGTCCCTTGGCCCACAAAAAGCGCACAGTATGCACGATTCAATGCAAAATCGTACCCCTAAATGCAGCCGCATTAATGTAGCGCAAAGAAAATAGCGCCGCACTTCAGCCTATTACCAGGCCAGACCGAAACGTCTATACTCGCTTCAATTAGCCGCCACGACGGCGAAAGGATGCAAAACTATTATGGCTCACTCACATTTATTAGCAGAAAGAATTTCCCGCCTCAGCAGTGCGCTGGAGAAAGGCCTTTACGAGCGTAGCCACGCCATTCGCCTCTGTTTACTGGCGGCGCTGAGTGGGGAAAGCGTATTTCTGCTGGGCCCGCCGGGCATTGCCAAAAGTCTGATCGCACGCCGCCTCAAATTCGCTTTCCAGAACGCGCGCGCATTCGAGTATTTGATGACGCGCTTCTCCACGCCGGAAGAAGTTTTCGGCCCACTCTCCATTCAGGCGTTAAAAGATGAGGGACGCTATGAACGTCTGACGGCGGGCTATCTTCCGGAAGCGGAAATCGTCTTTCTTGATGAGATCTGGAAAGCCGGCCCGGCCATACTGAATACCCTGTTGACGGCAATTAACGAACGCCGCTTCCGCAACGGCGCCAGCGAAGAGAAGATCCCCATGCGCCTGCTGGTGGCCGCGTCTAACGAATTGCCCGAAGCCGACAGCAGCCTGGAAGCGCTGTATGACCGTATGCTGATCCGCCTGTGGCTGGATAAAGTCCAGGATAAATCAAACTTCCGTTCTATGCTGGTAAGCCAGCAGGATGAAAACGAAAACCCGGTGGCAGCGTCATTGCAGGTCACGGACGAGGAATACCACCAGTGGCAGGAGGAGATCGGCAAGATAAAACTGCCCGATCCCGTTTTTGAGCTGATCTTCATGCTGCGCCAGCAGCTTGATTTGCTGCCTTCCGCGCCGTACGTCTCCGATCGTCGCTGGAAAAAAGCCATTCGCCTGCTCCAGGCAAGCGCGCTGTTTAGCGGCCGCGATGCTGTCGCCCCAATCGATCTGATCCTGCTGAAAGACTGCCTGTGGCATGACGCAGAAGGGATGAACCTGATGCAACAGCAGTTGGACGTTTTGATGACCGGACACGCGTGGGGTCAGCAGTCGATGCTCAATCAGCTGGGCGCGATTGCCCAACGTCGCCTTCAGCTCCAGCAGCAGCAAAGTGACAAAACCGCGCTGAAGGTGAACCGTCTTGGCGGGATGTTTGCCCGTAAACCGCACTACGAACTGCCCGCCGGGCTGACTGACGCCTCGCTCACGCTTCTTCTTCAGCAACCGCTGAAGCTGCATGATATGCAGGTTGTGCACGTGACGATCGAACGCGTTGCGCTGGCTCAGTGGCTGGATAAAGGCGGTGAGATCCGCGGTAAACTCAACGGTATCGGCTTTGCACAGCCGCTGTCAATGGAAGTCGACAGCAGCCAGCACCTTGTGATCCGCGACGTCAGCCTTCAGGGATCGCGCCTGGCGCTGCCGGGCACGGCCTCCGATACTGTTCCGGAGGAGATCAAACAACAGCTCGACGCGCTGGATAACGAATGGCATCAGCAGCACACGCGCTTCAGCGAGCAGCAGAAATGCCTCTTTATCCATAGCGACTGGTTAGGTCGCATTGAAGCCAGCTTGCAGGATGTCAGCGCGCAGATCAAACAGGCGCGTCAATGCTAACGCTGGACACGCTTAACGTCATGCTGGCGGTTAGCGAGGAAGGGTTGATCGAAGAGGTCGTCATTACCCTGCTCGCTTCACCGCAGCTGGCGGCCTTCTTTGAAAAATTCCCGAAGCTCCGAAAGGCAATGACGGACGATCTGCCCCGCTGGCGCGATAACCTGCGACAGCGGTTTAAGGAGACGGAAGTCCCGCCGGAACTGACAGAGGAAGTGGCTGGTTACCAGCAGTGCCAGCGGCTTTCAACACCGCAGTTTATTGCCCAGCTACAGCAAACCCTGACGCTGCTTGATAACGTTCACTCCCCGTTTGCCAGCCAGGCCAGAGCGCTGGTCACTGACAACCCCAGCTTTACTCCCGCCCTGCATACGCTGTTTTTACAGCGCTGGCGTCTGAGCCTTGTGGTCCAGGCCACGGCCCTTAATCAGCAGTTGCTGGACGAAGAGCGCGAACAGTTGCTCAGTGAAGTCCAGGAGCGAATGACCCTGAGCGGCCAGTTAGAACAGGTGCTGGTGGAGAATGAAAACGCCGCCGGTCGACTCTGGGATATGAGTGCCGGCCAGTTAAAGCGGGGCGATTATCAGCTGATCGTGAAGTACGGCGACTTTCTGGCACAACAGCCGGAGCTGATGAAGCTTGCAGAACAGCTCGGCCGCTCCCGGGAGGCCCGGTCGGTCCCAAAGAAAGATGCGCCGATGGAGACCTTCCGTACGCTGGTACGCGAACCCTCCACCGTACCGGAGCAGGTGGACGGGCTACAGCAAAGCGATGACATCCTGCGCCTGCTGCCCACGGAACTCAGCACGCTGGGAATGACCGAACTGGAGTATGAGTTTTATCGTCGGCTGGTGGAAAAACAGCTCATTACCTATCGACTGCATGGCGAAGCCTGGCGCGAGAAGATCAGCCAGCGTCCGGTAGTGCACCAGGATTTTGATGAGCAACCGCGCGGCCCATTTATTGTTTGCGTCGATACGTCCGGATCGATGGGGGGCTTTAATGAACAGTGTGCAAAAGCGTTCTGCCTGGCCCTGATGCGCGTGGCGCTTGCCGATCGTCGTCGCTGCTACATCATGCTCTTTTCCAGCGAAGTGGTGGGGTATGAACTGACCAGCCCACAGGGGCTGGAGCAGGCGATCCGCTTTTTAAGCCAGCGCTTTCGCGGCGGCACCGATCTGGCCAGCTGTTTTCGCAGCATCATTGAGCGCATGCAGGGCGGAGACTGGTACGACGCGGATGCGGTGGTGATTTCCGATTTTATCGCCCAGCGGCTGCCGGACGACGTCGTGAATAAAGTGAAGGAGATGCAGCGCGTGCACCAGCACCGTTTCCATGCCGTGGCGATGTCTGCACATGGAAAACCCGGCATCATGCGCATCTTCGATCACATCTGGCGCTTTGATACCGGGTTGCGTAGCCGCCTGCTCAGACGCTGGCGACGTTAATTAAAGAAGAGAACCGACGCTCTCACGTACCTGCTGCGGCCAGACCCCACACTGTACCTGACCAATGTGAGAGAGTTGCAGCAGCAGCATGGTCAGACGAGACTGGCCAATACCACCGCCGATGGTCTGCGGCATTTCACCGCGCAGCAGTGCCTGGTGCCACTCCAGTTGCAGACGATCTTCATCACCGGTCACGGCCAGCTGACGCTTCAGTGCTTCAGCATCCACGCGGATCCCCATCGAAGAGAGTTCAAACGCATCTTCCAGAACCGGGTTCCAGACCAGAATATCGCCGTTCAGACCGGCATATTCGCTTTCGCCCACGGTGCTCCAGTCATCGTAATCCGGCGCACGGACGTCGTGACGTTTACCATCAGACAATTTCCCGCCAATGCCGATAAGGAATACCGCGCCCAGCTCTTTGGCGATCGCGCGTTCACGGCCTTTGGCATCCAGATCCGGGAAACGGCTCAGCAATTCCTGACTGTGAACAAAGTGGATCGTTTCCGGCAGGAACGGTGCCAGACCAAACTCTTTGCTCACGGCCGCTTCGGTTGCTTTGATCCCGGCGTAGATCGCCTCAACGGTGGATTTCAGCGTACCGACGTGACGCTCGCCATCTCCCATTACGCGCTCCCAGTCCCACTGGTCAACGTAGACAGAGTGAATCGGGGAAAGGCGGTCTTCATCGGGGCGAAGGGCTTTCATGTGCGTGTAAAGCCCTTCGCCCGCGCTGAAGTCGTGTTGTCCCAGGGTTTGACGCTTCCACTTCGCCAGGGAATGAACCACTTCGAACTGGGCGTCTGGCAGTGTTTTCACTTTTACCTGTACCGCTTTTTCGCAACCAGACAAGTTATCCTGCGTCCCGTCACCCACGCGGCTCAGAATCGGCGCCTGAACTTCAATAAGGCCAAGCTTCTCTTCCAGCTGGCGGGAAAAATGGGATTTTACGAAACTGATCTGGCGTTGTTTTGCGATGTAAGCGGTTTTCATTATTTATACTCCTGCGTCCTGTTGATACTGATTAAGCAACAGAACAGGCGCTTAATTCAATAACCCATCAACAAAAAGCCGCCTTCACTTTTGATTCGTTAAAATAAGACGCTAGAATAGAGGGAATCATTAATCTTCATAAGAAAAACCTATGGAAAATTATCAGATCGACAATCTGGACCGCGGCATTCTGGAAGCGCTAATGGCCAACGCACGCACCGCGTATGCCGAACTGGCGAAACAATTTGGCGTCAGCCCGGGGACCATTCACGTTCGCGTCGAGAAAATGAAGCAGGCCGGGATCATCACCGGCGCACGCATTGATGTCAGCCCGAAGCAACTTGGCTACGACGTCTGCTGCTTCATTGGCATTATTCTGAAAAGCGCCAAAGATTACCCCTCCGCGCTGGAGAAACTGAACGCGCTGGATGAAGTCACCGAGGCGTACTACACCACCGGGCACTACAGCATCTTTATAAAGGTGATGTGCCGATCCATTGACGCCCTCCAGCAGGTACTTATCAACAAGATCCAAACAATCGATGAAATTCAGTCCACTGAAACCCTGATCTCCCTGCAAAACCCGATCATGCGTACTATCCGCCCGTGATCGGGCAATTTCATTCCCACATTTTCCACAGGTAGATCCCAGCTCGTTCACAGCGTACAATGGCCGCCTCTTTATCTGAGCGAGCGATCAATGGCGGACATTACTCTTATCAGCGGCAGCACCCTGGGCGGTGCGGAATATGTAGCGGAACATCTGGCTGAGAAGCTGGAAGATGCGGGCTTTTCTACACAAACGCTGCACGGACCGCTGCTGGAAGATCTCCCGACTGACGGGGTCTGGCTGCTGATCACCTCCACGCACGGCGCGGGCGATCTGCCGGATAACCTGCAACCTTTATATGACGAACTGCTGGAACAACAGCCCGATCTGTCAAACGTCCGGTTTGGCGCTGTGGGGATCGGCAGCCGTGAATATGACACTTTCTGTGGCGCCATAGAGAAAGTAGAAGCTGCGGTGACCGCCTGCGGAGCAAAACAGCTGGGTGAAACGCTGAAGATCAACATCCTCGATCATGACATTCCCGAAGATCCAGCCGAGATCTGGCTCGCGGAATGGAAAAATTTACTCAAAAACGATTAAAGATCGTGCGATCAGATGTGGATAACTCTGGTTAAAAGCTCGTATTAAGCCGTAGTTATCCAAAGAACAACGTTGGTTTAGTTTTTGACCTGTGTATAAAGTGGCGATCTGATCCCAGCTTATACGGTCCAGGATCACCGATCATTCACAGCAAACGATCCTTCCTAACTGCATGATCTTATTTATGGGATCGGACTTATCCACAAAGGTCTGCGATCCTAATAAGAGATCACAATAGAACAGATCTTTAAATAAAAAGATCTTCTTTTTAATAGCCCAGGATCCCAATGCTTTCTCGAAAGACTAAAGTTGAGTAGAATCCACGGCCCGGGCTTCAATCCATTTTCATACCGCTTTACGCGAGGCAGACCACCATGTTTTATCAGGATCCTTTTGACGTCATCATCATTGGCGGGGGTCACGCAGGCACTGAGGCCGCAATGGCCGCAGCGCGAATGGGTCAGCAGACCCTGCTTTTGACACACAATATCGACACGCTGGGACAAATGTCCTGTAATCCGGCGATTGGCGGCATTGGGAAAGGACACCTGGTAAAAGAAGTGGATGCGCTTGGCGGCCTGATGGCGAAAGCGATCGATCGTGCGGGCATTCAGTTTAGGATACTAAACGCGAGTAAAGGTCCGGCTGTTCGCGCCACCCGTGCACAGGCAGACCGCGTGCTTTACCGTCAGGCTGTGCGCACCGCGCTGGAAAACCAACCGAACCTGATGATCTTCCAGCAGGCGGTAGAAGATCTTATCGTGGAGAACGATCGTGTTGTTGGCGCCGTGACCCAGATGGGTCTTAAGTTCCGCGCAAAAGCGGTGGTGCTGACGGTCGGGACATTCCTGGACGGTAAAATCCATATTGGTCTGGACAACTACAGCGGTGGCCGTGCTGGCGATCCGCCGTCGATTCCGTTATCTCGTCGTCTGCGTGAACTGCCGCTGCGCGTAAGCCGCCTGAAAACCGGTACGCCGCCGCGTATTGATGCGCGCACCATTGATTTCAGCGTGCTCGCACAGCAGCACGGCGATAACCCGATGCCGGTGTTCTCGTTCATGGGCAATGCGGCGCAACATCCGCAGCAGGTGCCGTGCTACATCACGCACACCAATGAAAAAACCCATGACGTGATCCGCAATAACCTCGATCGCAGCCCAATGTACGCCGGTGTGATCGAAGGGATCGGCCCACGTTATTGCCCGTCGATCGAAGACAAGGTGATGCGATTTGCCGATCGTAACCAGCACCAGATCTTCCTCGAACCTGAAGGGCTGACCTCTAACGAAATTTATCCAAACGGCATCTCCACCAGCCTGCCGTTCGACGTGCAGATGCAGATTGTGCGTTCAATGCAGGGCATGGAAAACGCGAAGATCGTTCGTCCTGGCTACGCTATTGAGTACGATTTCTTCGATCCGCGCGACCTGAAGCCGACGCTGGAAAGCAAATTCATCCAGGGTCTGTTCTTCGCAGGCCAGATTAACGGTACCACCGGGTACGAAGAAGCTGCCGCACAAGGGTTGCTGGCCGGTCTGAACGCCGCTCGCTTCTCTGCCGAGAAAGAGGGCTGGGCACCGGCGCGTTCTCAGGCTTACCTGGGCGTTCTGGTCGACGATCTCTGCACGCTGGGGACCAAAGAACCGTACCGCATGTTTACTTCTCGTGCGGAATATCGCCTGATGCTGCGCGAAGACAATGCCGATCTGCGTCTGACTGAGGTGGGCCGTGAATTGGGTCTGGTGGATGACGAACGCTGGGCGCGCTTCAACGAGAAGCTGGAGCGTATCGAACAGGAACGTCAGCGCCTGAAAACCACCTGGGTGAATCCGCAGGCGGAAACCGCTGCCGAAGTAAACGCTCACTTAACAGCACCGCTGTCGCGCGAAGCCAGCGGGGAAGATCTGCTGCGCCGTCCTGAAGTCACCTACGAGAATCTGGTCAAACTGACCGCGTTCGCGCCGGGCCTTGAAGACGCGGAAGCGGCCGAGCAGGTCGAAATCCAGGTGAAATACGAAGGCTACATCGCGCGTCAGCAGGATGAGATCGAAAAACAGCAGCGCAACGAAAACACGCTGCTGCCGGAAATGCTGGACTATCGTCAGGTGACGGGCCTTTCCAACGAAGTGATCGCTAAGCTGAACGATCACAAACCTGTGTCGATTGGCCAGGCCTCACGTATCTCCGGCGTCACACCTGCCGCGATTTCGATTCTGCTGGTGTGGCTGAAAAAGCAGGGTATGCTGCGCCGCAGCGCGTAATGCTCTGAAAATTGCCCGGTGGCGCTGCGCTTACCGGGCCTACTGAACCCGTAGGGCGGGTTAGCGAAGCGCCACCCGCCACTTAAGTTTCTCAACAGGTATCCACCGTGCTCAATAAACTCTCTCGTCTGCTGGAACAGGCAGGTATTTCGCTCACCGATCACCAGAAAAATCAGCTGGTGGCCTATGTCGATATGCTGAACAAATGGAATAAAGCGTACAACCTCACCTCCGTACGCGATCCCAACGAGATGCTGATTCGCCATATTCTCGATAGCATCGTCGTGGCGCCGTATCTGAACGGGGAACGTTTTATCGACGTGGGCACCGGCCCGGGCTTGCCGGGCGTTCCGTTGTCTATTGTTCGACCGGAGAGTCAATTCACGCTGCTGGACAGCCTGGGTAAGCGCGTACGCTTTTTACGCCAGGTCCAGCATGAGCTGAAGCTGGAAAACATCACGCCCGTGCAGAGCAGGGTAGAGGAGTTCCCGGCTGAGCCACCGTTTGACGGCGTTATCAGCCGCGCATTTGCGTCACTCAATGACATGGTGAGCTGGTGCAAACACCTGCCGGCGGAGAAGGGGCGTTTTTATGCGCTGAAAGGGCAACTTCCGGGGGACGAAATCGAGCAGCTTCCGGACGGTTTTGCTGTCGAATCCATTGAGAAACTTCAGATCCCTCAGCTCGAAGGTGAGCGTCATCTGGTGATAATTAAGCCAAACACTTTTTAAAAATTAATAAAAAATGTGGAATTTGTGCTGTTCTGATCGTGTTAAAAAGCAGCACATCCCGTCTGTTTTGTCCGTTGTTAATTTAACCTTGTTGTTACCATGGGTTTTCTTATGGTTAACCTGAAGTGAGTTGTTCACTCTGAGGATAATCAACCATGAAAATATCAGCCTGCTAAAAGTGGGTAAAGGCAACAAGAATGGAATGTTAAATATTTATTAAGAATGTCAATAAAAGGTTTTTGTTGTATACGGCTCTGTTTTAAAAATAGTTGCGATTTTTTTGCTTTAATTTCATACAGATGAAATAAATCGTTTTACGTCTTTGATAAATACCACTTTATCGCAAATGTGTATTTTGTGATCTCGTGCACGCTTTATCACCAACGTTTCCGCGCTGTTTGCAGTTTTGCCTGAAGGTCGGCACTTAGGTCAAAAGTTGAAAAATAGGACTGGGGAAAAATATTTAAACATTTATTCACCTTTTCGCTACTTAATGTTTGAAATCACGGGTACGCACCGTATAATTTGACCGCTTTTTGATGCTTGACTCTGAGCCTTAAAGGACGTTTTATACGACACGCGGCATACCTCGAAGGGAGCAGGAGTAAAAACGTGATGTCTGTGTCGCTCTTGAGTAGAAACGTTGCTCGTAAGCTTCTGTTCATTCAGTTTCTGGCTGTGATAGCAAGTGGACTGCTGTTTAGCCTCAAAGACCCCTTCTGGGGCATCTCCGCCGCGTGCGGAGGTTTGGCGGTGGTTCTGCCAAACGTGTTGTTTATGATTTTTGCCTGGCGTCATCAGGCGCATACACCCGCCAAAGGCCGCGTGGCCTGGTCCTTCGCTCTCGGCGAAGTGTGTAAGGTGTTGCTGACCTTTGCTCTACTGGTGATGGCGCTGGCGGTTTTGAAAGTGGTATTCATGCCGCTGATAGCAACGTGGGTTTTGGTGCTGGTGGTACAAGTTCTGGCTCCAGCTGTAATCAATAACAAAGGGTAAAAGGCATCATGGCTTCAGAAAATATGACGCCGCAGGATTACATAGGTCACCATCTGAATAACCTTCAGCTGGACCTGCGTACATTCTCGCTGGTGGATCCACATAACCCCCCGGCCACCTTCTGGACGATCAACATCGACTCCATGTTCTTCTCGGTGGTTTTGGGTCTTCTGTTCCTGGCCATGTTCCGCAGCGTTGCTAAAAAGGCGACCAGCGGTGTTCCAGGGAAATTCCAGACGTTCATCGAGATGATCATCGGCTTCGTCCATGGCAGCGTGAAAGACATGTACCATGGTAAGAGCAAACTGATTGCTCCGCTGGCCCTGACCGTGTTCGTTTGGGTCTTCCTGATGAACCTGATGGACCTCCTGCCTATCGATTTCTTACCTTGGATCGGTGAGCACGTACTCGGCCTGCCTGCACTGCGCGTGGTTCCGTCTGCCGACGTGAACATCACCCTGTCGATGGCGCTGGGCGTATTTATCCTCATTCTGTTCTACAGCATCAAAATGAAAGGCGTAAGCGGCTTTGTGAAAGAGCTTACCTTGCAGCCGTTCAACCACTGGGCGTTTATTCCGGTCAACCTGATCCTGGAAGGCGTTAGCCTGCTGTCCAAACCTGTTTCACTGGGTCTGCGACTGTTCGGCAACATGTATGCGGGTGAGCTGATTTTCATTCTGATCGCGGGTCTTCTGCCGTGGTGGTCACAGTGGATTCTGAATGTGCCATGGGCCATTTTCCACATCCTGATCATTACGCTGCAAGCCTTTATCTTCATGGTTCTGACGATCGTCTATCTGTCGATGGCGTCTGAAGAGCACTGATTTTTTACCAACACTACTACGTTTTAATTGAAACAAACTGGAGACTGTCATGGAAAACCTGAATATGGATCTGCTGTACATGGCTGCCGCTGTGATGATGGGTCTGGCGGCTATCGGTGCTGCGATCGGTATCGGCATCCTCGGGGGCAAATTCCTGGAAGGCGCAGCGCGTCAACCTGATCTGATTCCTCTGCTGCGTACTCAGTTCTTTATCGTTATGGGTCTGGTGGATGCAATCCCAATGATCGCTGTAGGTCTGGGTCTGTACGTGATGTTTGCTGTCGCGTAGTAGTTGTTTTAAAACCCCAAGCCACAGAAATTTAAGAGGTATTGTGCTGTGAACATGAACGCAACAATCCTCGGCCAGGCCATCGCGTTTATTCTCTTTGTCTGGTTCTGCATGAAGTATGTATGGCCGCCTTTAATGGCTGCCATCGAAAAACGTCAGAAAGAAATTGCTGACGGTCTGGCTTCCGCAGAACGCGCTAAGAAAGATTTGGACCTTGCACAGGCCAACGCGACAGACCAGCTGAAAAAAGCGAAAGCTGAAGCTCAGGTAATCATTGAACAGGCTAACAAACGCCGTTCTCAGATCCTGGACGAAGCCAAAGCTGAAGCAGAACAGGAACGTACTAAGATCGTGACACAGGCTCAGGCTGAAATTGAAGCTGAGCGTAAACGTGCTCGTGAAGAACTGCGTAAGCAGGTTGCGATTCTGGCTGTTGCTGGCGCCGAGAAGATCATCGAACGTTCCGTGGATGAAGCTGCTAACAGCGACATCGTGGACAAACTTGTCGCTGAACTGTAAGGAGGGAGGGGCTGATGTCTGAATTTGTTACGGTAGCTCGCCCCTACGCCAAAGCAGCTTTTGACTTTGCTGTCGAACACCAAAATGTCGATCGCTGGCAGAATATGCTGGCGTTTGCCGCTGAGGTGACGAAAAACGAACAAATGGCCGAGTTGCTTTCTGGTGCGTTAGCGCCTGAAACCCTCGCCGCGTCGTTTATCGCCGTGTGCGGAGAGCAACTGGATGCCAACGGCCAGAACCTGATTAAGGTGATGGCGGAAAATGGTCGTCTCCGTGTGCTCCCGGATGTTCTCGAGCAGTTTGAGCACTTACGTGCCCTTAGTGAAGCTACCGCTGAAGTTGAAGTAACTTCTGCGACTGAACTGAGTAACGAACAGCTTGCGAAAATCACCGCCGCGATGGAAAAACGTCTGTCACGCAAAGTTAAGCTGAATTGCAAAATCGATAAGTCTGTAATGGCAGGCGTAATCATCCGCTCGGGTGATATGGTCATTGATGGCAGCGTACGCGGCCGTCTTGAGCGCCTTGCAGACGTCTTGCAGTCTTAAGGGGACTGGAGCATGCAACTGAATTCCACCGAAATCAGCGAACTGATCAAGCAGCGCATTGCTCAGTTCAATGTTGTGAGTGAAGCTCACAACGAAGGTACTATTGTTTCTGTAAGTGACGGTGTTATCCGCATCCACGGCCTGGCCGATTGTATGCAGGGTGAGATGATTTCCCTGCCGGGTAACCGTTACGCTATCGCACTGAACCTGGAGCGCGACTCCGTAGGTGCCGTTGTGATGGGTCCATACGCTGACCTTGCCGAAGGCATGAAGGTTAAGTGTACTGGCCGTATTCTGGAAGTACCGGTTGGCCGTGGCCTGCTGGGTCGCGTTGTTAACACCCTGGGTGCGCCAATCGACGGTAAAGGTCCGGTTGAGCACGATGGCTTCTCCCCAATCGAAGTTATCGCACCAGGCGTTATCGACCGTCAGTCCGTTGATCAGCCAGTGCAGACGGGTTATAAGTCCGTTGACGCCATGATCCCAATCGGTCGTGGTCAGCGTGAACTGATCATCGGTGACCGTCAGACCGGTAAAACCGCGATGGCAATCGACGCCATCATCAACCAGCGTGATTCCGGCATCAAATGTGTATACGTGGCTATCGGCCAGAAAGCGTCCACCATTTCCAACGTGGTTCGTAAACTGGAAGAGCACGGCGCACTGTCTAACACCATCGTTGTGGTAGCAACCGCGTCTGAATCTGCTGCACTGCAATACCTGGCGCCATACGCCGGTTGCGCAATGGGCGAATACTTCCGTGACCGCGGTGAAGATGCGCTGATCGTATACGATGACCTGTCTAAACAGGCCGTTGCTTATCGTCAGGTTTCCCTGCTGCTCCGTCGTCCACCAGGACGTGAAGCATTCCCGGGCGACGTATTTTACCTCCACTCTCGTCTGCTGGAGCGTGCTTCCCGCGTTAACGCGGAATACGTCGAGAACTTCACCAAAGGTGAAGTGAAGGGTAAAACAGGTTCTCTGACCGCTCTGCCGATCATTGAAACCCAGGCGGGTGACGTTTCTGCGTTCGTTCCGACCAACGTAATCTCCATTACCGATGGTCAGATCTTCCTGGAAACCAACCTGTTTAACTCCGGTATTCGTCCGGCGGTTAACCCGGGTATCTCCGTATCCCGTGTGGGTGGTGCTGCTCAGACCAAGATCATCAAGAAACTGTCCGGTGGTATCCGTACCGCGCTGGCACAGTATCGTGAACTGGCTGCGTTCTCTCAGTTCGCATCCGATCTGGACGAAGCAACCCGTAAACAGCTGAGCCACGGTCAGAAAGTGACCGAGCTGCTGAAGCAGAAACAGTACGCGCCAATGTCTGTTGCTCAGCAGGGCCTGGTACTGTTCGCGGCTGAACGCGGTTACCTCGAAGATGTGGAACTGGCGAAAATCGGTAGCTTCGAAGCCGCTCTGCTGGCTTACGTCGACCGTGATCACGCTCCGCTGATGCAAGAGATCAACCAGACCGGTGGCTATAACGACGAAATCGAAGGCAAGCTGAAAGCTATCCTCGATTCCTTCAAAGCAACCCAATCCTGGTAATCGTCCGGCGGCTTGTCTCAGGACAAGCCGTCTGGCATTGAGGAGAAGCTCATGGCCGGCGCAAAAGAGATACGTAGTAAGATCGCAAGCGTCCAGAACACGCAAAAGATCACTAAAGCGATGGAGATGGTCGCCGCTTCCAAAATGCGTAAATCGCAGGATCGCATGGCGGCCAGCCGTCCTTATGCAGAGACCATGCGCAAAGTGATTGGTCACCTTGCGAACGGTAATCTGGAATATAAGCACCCTTACCTGGAAGAACGCGACGTTAAGCGCGTGGGCTACCTGGTGGTGTCGACTGACCGTGGTCTGTGTGGCGGCTTGAACATTAACCTGTTCAAAAAACTGCTGGCGGATATGAAAGGCTGGTCCGATAAAGGCGTTCAGTGCGATCTGGCACTGATTGGCTCTAAAGGCGTCTCATTCTTTAACTCCGTTGGCGGCAACATTGTCGCTCAGGTGACCGGTATGGGTGATAACCCGTCCCTGTCCGAACTGATCGGCCCGGTTAAAGTGATGTTGCAGGCCTACGATGAAGGCCGTCTGGACAGACTGTACGTTGTCAGCAACAAATTTATTAACACCATGTCTCAGGTGCCTACGCTCACTCAGATGCTGCCGTTACCGGCATCAGAAGATGACGAGCTGAAACAGAAAGCCTGGGATTACCTGTATGAACCCGATCCGAAACCGCTGCTGGATACCCTGCTGCGTCGTTACGTTGAATCTCAGGTTTATCAGGGCGTTGTAGAAAACCTGGCCAGCGAGCAGGCCGCACGAATGGTGGCGATGAAAGCCGCGACCGATAATGGCGGCAGCCTGATTAAAGAGCTGCAGTTGGTTTACAACAAAGCTCGTCAGGCCAGCATTACTCAGGAACTCACCGAGATCGTCTCGGGGGCCGCCGCGGTTTAACCAGGTTTACGAATTACGTAGAGGATTCAAGATGGCTACTGGAAAGATTGTCCAGGTAATCGGCGCCGTGGTGGACGTCGAGTTCCCTCAGGACGCCGTACCACGCGTGTACGACGCGCTTGAGGTACAGAATGGTAACGAGAGCCTGGTGCTGGAAGTTCAGCAGCAGCTCGGCGGCGGTATCGTGCGTACCATCGCCATGGGTTCTTCCGACGGTCTGCGTCGTGGTCTGGAAGTAAAAGACCTTGAGCACCCGATCGAAGTCCCGGTAGGTAAAGCAACACTGGGTCGTATCATGAACGTATTGGGTCAGCCAATCGACATGAAAGGCGACATCGGTGAAGAAGAGCGTTGGGCTATCCACCGCGCGGCACCTTCCTACGAAGAGCTGTCCAGCTCTCAGGAACTGCTGGAAACCGGCATCAAAGTTATCGACCTGATGTGTCCGTTCGCGAAGGGCGGTAAAGTCGGTCTGTTCGGTGGTGCGGGTGTAGGTAAAACCGTAAACATGATGGAGCTGATCCGTAACATCGCGATCGAGCACTCCGGTTACTCCGTGTTTGCGGGCGTGGGTGAACGTACTCGTGAGGGTAACGACTTCTACCACGAAATGACCGACTCCAACGTTCTGGATAAAGTATCCCTGGTTTACGGCCAGATGAACGAGCCACCAGGAAACCGTCTGCGCGTTGCGCTGACCGGCCTGACCATGGCTGAGAAGTTCCGTGACGAAGGTCGTGACGTTCTGCTGTTCGTTGATAACATCTACCGTTACACCCTGGCCGGTACTGAAGTATCTGCACTGCTGGGTCGTATGCCTTCAGCGGTAGGTTATCAGCCTACGCTTGCGGAAGAGATGGGTGTTCTTCAGGAACGTATCACCTCTACCAAAACCGGTTCTATCACCTCCGTTCAGGCGGTATACGTACCTGCGGATGACTTGACTGACCCATCCCCAGCCACCACCTTTGCTCACTTAGATGCAACCGTGGTACTGAGCCGTCAGATCGCGTCTCTGGGTATCTACCCGGCCGTTGACCCGCTGGACTCCACCAGCCGTCAGCTGGATCCACTGGTTGTTGGCCAGGAGCACTACGACACCGCGCGTGGCGTACAGTCGCTGCTGCAACGTTATCAGGAACTGAAAGACATCATCGCCATCCTGGGTATGGATGAACTGTCTGAAGAAGACAAACTGGTGGTAGCACGTGCGCGTAAGATCCAGCGCTTCCTGTCCCAGCCGTTCTTCGTTGCGGAAGTATTCACCGGTGCACCTGGTAAATACGTTTCCCTGAAAGACACCATCCGTGGCTTTAAAGGCATCATGGAAGGCGAATACGATCACCTGCCAGAGCAGGCGTTCTACATGGTTGGTTCCATCGAAGAAGCCGTGGAAAAAGCCAAAAAACTTTAACGCCTTAATCGGAGGGTGATATGGCAATGACTTACCACCTGGACGTCGTCAGCGCAGAGCAACAAATGTTCTCTGGTCTGGTCGAGAAAATCCAGGTAACGGGTAGTGAAGGTGAACTGGGTATTTTCCCGGGTCACGCACCGCTGCTCACCGCCATTAAGCCTGGTATGATCCGCATCGTTAAACAGTTCGGTCATGAAGAGTTTATCTATCTGTCCGGCGGCATTCTTGAAGTGCAGCCAGGCAGTGTGACCGTTCTGGCCGATACCGCTATTCGTGGCCAGGATCTCGACGAAGCGCGAGCCCTGGAATCGAAGCGTAAGGCTGAAGAGCACATTAGCAGCTCTCATGGTGACGTGGATTACGCTCAGGCGTCTGCGGAGCTGGCCAAAGCGATCGCGAAACTGCGCGTTATCGAGTTGACCAAAAAAGCGATGTAACACCGGCTTGAAAAGCACAAAAGCCAGTCTGGATCCCAGGCTGGCTTTTTTTTTCGGCCTTAATTCATGATGAAAAAGATGTAGAATTTTAAGCATCAAACGTTTTTACTTCTCACACAAACTACCGTCAGGATGCGTATGTTAAACAGTGCGATGAGCGTGGTGATCCTTGCCGCAGGCAAAGGTACCCGCATGTATTCCGATCTGCCTAAGGTGCTCCACACGCTGGCAGGAAAGCCAATGGTTCAGCATGTTATTGATGCAGCGAATGAATTAGGCGCCAGCCAGGTGCATCTGGTTTATGGACATGGCGGCGACCTGCTGAAAAAAACGCTGCGTGACGACAATCTCAACTGGGTGCTACAGGCAGAACAGTTGGGTACAGGCCATGCGATGCAGCAGGCTGCACCCTTCTTCGCTGATGATGAAGATATCCTGATGCTCTACGGCGACGTCCCGCTGATCTCCGTTGAAACCCTCACTCGCCTACGTGAAGCCAAACCGCAGGGCGGCATCGGTTTGTTGACCGTCGTGCTGGACGATCCAACCGGCTATGGCCGCATCACGCGTGAAAACGGCAACGTGACCGGGATTGTTGAGCATAAAGATGCCACTGACGAACAGCGCCAGATTCAGGAGATCAACACCGGCATCCTGATTGCGAACGGTGCGGATATGAAGCGCTGGCTGTCCAGACTCAACAATAACAACGCGCAGGGTGAATACTACATCACCGATATTATTGCGATGGCGTACCAGGAAGGGCGTGAGATTGCCGCCGTTCACCCGGCTCGCATCAGCGAAACGGACGGGGTAAACAACCGTCTCCAGCTTTCTCGCCTGGAGCGTATTTACCAGTCCGAGCAGGCAGAAAAGCTGTTGCTCGCGGGCGTTATGCTGCGCGATCCGGCGCGTTTCGATCTGCGTGGCACGCTGACCCACGGGCGCGACGTTGAAATAGATACTAACGTTATCCTGGAAGGTAACGTCACGCTGGGCAACCGCGTCAAAATCGGCACTGGCTGCGTGATTAAAAACAGCGTGATCGGTGATGACTGCGAAATCAGCCCGTACAGCGTGGTGGAAGATGCCCATCTTGAGGCGGCATGTACCATCGGCCCGTTTGCGCGTCTGCGCCCGGGCGCTGAGCTGCTGGAAGGCGCTCACGTAGGTAACTTTGTGGAAATGAAAAAAGCGCGTCTGGGTAAGGGCTCGAAAGCCGGTCATCTGACCTATCTGGGCGATGCGGAAATTGGCGACAACGTAAACATCGGTGCTGGAACCATCACCTGTAACTATGACGGTGCCAATAAGTTTAAAACCATCATCGGTGATGATGTGTTTGTAGGCTCCGATACCCAGCTGGTGGCGCCCGTCACCGTGGGCAAAGGCGTGACCATTGCCGCCGGGACAACCGTTACGCGCGATGTGGCCGAGAACGAGCTGGTGTTAAGCCGTGTGCCGCAGGTCAGCAAGCAGGGCTGGAAACGCCCGGTGAAGAAGAAGTAACAACAAGGCGGGTGGCGCTATGCTTACCCGCCCTACGATTGAGTAGGCCTGATAAGGCGTAGCCGACATCAGGCAAAACCGGGAGAGGAGATAAATATATATCTCCCCCCACAAGCAGTACCCATAAAAATAACCCCACTCTCTACAAGGCTCGGGGCGCCCGGAAAGGGCAAATACAGGTCAGCGACAACGCATGGCATAACGCCATAATCAGGAAATCTAACTATGTGTGGAATTGTTGGCGCAGTTGCGCAGCGTGATATTGCTGAAATCCTTCTCGAAGGTTTACGTCGTCTGGAATACCGTGGTTACGACTCAGCCGGTCTGGCTGTGGTCGATGCAGAAGGTCATATGACCCGTCTGCGTCGTCTCGGTAAAGTGCAGATGCTGGCCCAGGCTGCGGAAGAACATCCGCTGCACGGTGGCACCGGTATTGCACATACCCGCTGGGCGACCCACGGTGAGCCATCTGAAGGCAACGCACACCCGCATGTGTCTGAACACATTGTGGTGGTGCATAACGGCATTATCGAAAACCACGAACCGCTGCGTGAAGAACTGAAAGCGCGCGGCTATACCTTCGTCTCTGAAACCGACACCGAAGTGATTGCTCACCTGGTGCACTGGGAGCTGGCAAAGGGCGGTACACTGCGTGATGCGGTGCTGCACGCTATCCCTCAGCTGCGTGGTGCTTACGGTACGGTGATCATGGATTCCCGCGACCCGTCCACGCTGCTGGCCGCGCGTTCCGGTAGTCCGATGGTGATTGGTCTGGGCATGGGTGAAAACTTTATCGCTTCCGACCAGCTGGCGCTGCTGCCGGTTACCCGTCGCTTTATCTTCCTGGAAGAGGGAGACATTGCCGAGGTGACACGTCGCAGCGTGACCGTATTCGACACGAAAGGCGAGCAGGTTAAGCGTCAGGAGATCGAATCAAACCTGCAATACGACGCGGGCGACAAAGGTGCTTACCGTCACTACATGCAGAAAGAGATCTACGAACAGCCAAACGCCATTAAAAACACCCTGACCGGGCGCATCAGCCACGGCGAAGTGGATCTGAGTGAGCTGGGCGCCAATGCCAACGAACTGCTGGGCAAAGTCGAGCACATTCAGATCGTGGCCTGCGGTACCTCTTATAACTCCGGTATGGTCTCGCGCTACTGGTTTGAATCCCTGGCGGGCGTGCCGTGTGATGTGGAAATCGCGTCTGAGTTCCGCTACCGCAAATCTGCGGTGCGTCGTAACAGCCTGATGATCACCCTTTCTCAGTCTGGCGAAACGGCTGATACCCTGGCGGCGCTGCGTCTGTCTAAAGAGTTGGGTTACCTGGGCTCGCTGGCCATCTGTAACGTGCCGGGCTCTTCGCTGGTACGTGAATCCGATCTGGCGCTGATGACCAAAGCCGGTACTGAAATTGGCGTGGCTTCCACCAAGGCGTTTACCACTCAGTTAACCGTTCTGCTGATGCTGGTGGCGAAACTGGCGCGTCTGAAAGGTCTGGATGCCTCCGTTGAACACGACATTGTGCATGGCCTTCAGGCGCTGCCGAGCCGTATCGAGCAGATGCTGTCTCAGGACAAACGCATTGAGGCGCTGGCGGAAGATTTCTCTGACAAACATCACTCCCTGTTCCTGGGGCGTGGCGATCAGTATCCGATTGCGCTGGAAGGCGCACTGAAGCTGAAAGAGATCTCTTACATTCACGCTGAAGCTTACGCGGCAGGTGAACTGAAACATGGCCCGCTGGCGCTGATCGACGCGGATATGCCGGTTATCGTGGTGGCACCGAACAACGAACTGCTGGAAAAACTGAAATCTAACATCGAAGAAGTGCGCGCCCGTGGTGGTGTTCTGTACGTCTTTGCGGATAAAGATGCCGGTTTCGCCAGCAGCGACAACATGCACATCATCGAGATGCCGCATGTGGAAGAGGTGATTGCGCCGATCTTCTACACTGTTCCGCTGCAACTGCTGGCTTATCACGTCGCGCTGATCAAAGGCACCGACGTTGACCAGCCGCGAAATCTGGCGAAGTCTGTTACCGTAGAATAATATTATATATCACTTAGGAATAACCCCGTTAATTTATGATTACGGGGTTATTTTTATATCAAAACATAAATATTTTCTGAAAAATAAACTTTTCCACTTCTTATTAAATAAAAACTAATTACAGTGTGTCGACTTTTCAGTGTGATATAAAATTATATTAAGTAATAAAACGCTTATGTTTATTCTCTTATTCCATCAGTAATAATTAATACAATATTATTTCTCCTTGTTATTTTCATTTTTCAGTTTACTATTTCCTGGCCGGGATGGTTCGGCAATATTTGTTTTAATAATGAAACATGATTATTCATAACTTCAGGATAATGTCATAATGAATGGAAAACTTTTTAAAAGCGCATTAGTTTGCTCATCTTTGCTTTTAGGTTGGCAGGCGCACGCGGGGAACGGCAATGGTACTGTACACTTTACAGGCGAAATTATTGACAGCACCTGTGAGGTTACTGCGCCAACACAAACTCAAACCGTTGACCTTGGTAAAGTCAATAAATCCGCCTTTTCTGGTGCAGGCTCGACGGCTTCCGTACAGGCTTTCCAGATCGATCTTGAAAATTGCCCTGATACATATAAAAAAGCCACCGCTCGCTTTGATGGTACAGAAGATGGAGACGGTTACCTTAAACTGAACGCTGGTGGAGCTACAGGGGTTGCCGTTGCCATCTACAACCGTGCTGACAACACCTTGCTGAAGCTCTACAACCAGTCAGTCAGTGCAGATATCGACGCTGATGGCAAGGCGACACTGCCGTTCATGGCTCGCTATATTGCTACCTCCGCAACCGTAACGCCTGGTGTGGCAAATGCGGATTCTGAATTTACTATCACTTACAGTAATTAACCTCTAGCTTTCCGAAATATAATCAGGCCTGGCAAGGCAGGTTTCTTTACGTCTAATGGACAGCGAAACCTCGCAGGCCTGTCACAGGATATGATATGCGCAGGCGTTTTATCGATATTTTTATTATTCTCTTTTTAGTCGTGTGTGCCTCTCCCTCATGGGGTGGGATTATTATCGGTGGTACGCGGATTATTTTCCCCAGCAATAAAACAGATACCACTATTTCTGTAATAAATAATGATACTTCCTTACCCTATCTGATTCAGGCATGGATTGATCCTTTTTTAGCCACAGAGAAAACGAAACCACCGTTTACCGTTATTCCTCCTGTTTCAAGGCTGGAGCCAAAACAGGAGCGCGTATTGCGCATTATTAAAACAAAAGGCGATTTACCCACCGATCGGGAATCTGTCTTTTGGCTGAATGTTAAGAATATCCCTCCAACGCCGGACAAACAGAACAGCAAGCTGGAAATCGCGATTAAAACGCGCATTAAGTTATTCTGGCGCCCTGCCAGCATTACTGAAAAGCCTGAAACCGCCAGCCTAAAAGTCATCTGGCGCAAACAAGGCAATACCCTGGTGGTTAATAATCCTACGGCTATCCATATCAACGTTATTGATGTTGCTGTAGACGGCAAACCGCTGGATTTGGCGATGATTAAGCCCTTTGAGACGCTCAACATTCCCTTACCCGCTGGCGTCGCGAGTAAGACACTCACCTGGCATAGCATCAATGATTATGGCGCGATAAGCGACGTCATCAAATACCCCCTTTGACTCAGGCGAGATGGTTAACGTTGAAGCGCATCTATTTTATGTTATCCCTGGTGTCGCTGTGGGTCAGCGGCACGTATTCCGGGCACGCTGCTGGTGAAACCTTTAACTCACGATTGTTAGAACTTGAACATCCGGTCGACATTGATATCAGTCAGTTTAGCCGGCCTGATAATCTCCCTGAAGGGGATTATCAGGTTGATATTTATATCAACGAGCGCTTTTTTGAGCGCCGTGAAATCCATTTTTTTCGAACAAACAACGAGAGCGCACTCCAGCCCTGTTTCCGCGACTTAAAAAATACGCTGGCTACGTTTGGCATAAAAGTGGATGCCATAAAAGCACTGGCTACGATTAACACCAGCCGCTGTGAGCCCGTTCCCCCGCTGGCGGGAGCTACATGGGTTCTGGATGACGAAAAGCTCGCGTTACGGGTCTCTATCCCGCAGATTTATATGGATTCTTCAGCGCGTGACGCCATTCCGCCTTCACGCTGGGATCAGGGTATTAATGCCCTGATGGTGAATTATGATTTTTCAACCACCCAGACGTTGAAATCAGACTATGACAGTGACGATCTGTATTATCTGAACATGCGTAGCGGTATTAACCTTGGCAGCTGGCGACTTCGCAACTACAGCACCCTCAATGCGGTAAACAGCAACGGCAGTTATCATTCTGCGAGTACGTATTTACAACGTGATATTGCCAGCCTGCGAAGCCAGATAATGATGGGGGATACCTGGACGGCAAATGATCTATTCGATAGCAGCCAGGTGCGCGGCGTGCGCCTGTACACCGATAATGACATGCTGCCGGATAGTCTGAACGGCTTCGCACCCGTCGTCCGGGGCATTGCTAAAAGTAATGCCGTCGTCACCATTCGTCAGAATGGCTACATTATCTATCAATCTGCTGTTCCTCAGGGGCCGTTTGCCCTGACCGATCTCAACACCACCAGCAGTGGGGGCGATCTCGACGTTACGATCAAAGAAGAAGACGGTAGTGAGCAGCATTTTACGCAGCCTTATGCTTCCCTGGCGATATTGCGACGGGAAGGCCAGACGGACTTTGATATCAGCATTGGCGAACTGAACAACAGCGATCGCTATTCACCTGATTTATTGCAGGCTCAGCTTTTACGCGGCATGCAAGGGGGAATGACGCTGTATGGCGGCACACAGTTAGCTGAGAATTACACTGCCATAGCGGCTGGTATTGGTCAGGATCTCGGCGAGATCGGGGCGATATCGATGGATGTCACCCATGCGGCGTCTCGTTTTGTCGATGATACGGAGCAGGGGCAATCCTGGCGTTTTCTCTATTCCAAGACGTTCGATGTAAGTAATACCAGCCTGCGAATAGTAGGCTATCGCTATTCAACGGAAGGATTTTATACCCTGGATGAGTGGGCTTCCCGCAGGAGCGATAGCGAGACGTTCTGGCAAACGGGTAACCGCAGAAGCCGTCTGGAGGGAACGTGGACACAACCTTTTGCGCAGGGGTATGGAAATATTTACCTGACGCTGAGCCGTGAACAGTACTGGCGAACGGATAACGTTGAACGGCTGATCCAGATTGGTTACAGCAACAGCTGGAAACAGATGACGTGGAATGCGTCATGGAACTATACCGATACTGCGAATCATCACGATGGGGACTGGGAAAAGGATGGCGAAAACGAACACGTTTTCATGCTGTCACTCTCGCTTCCGCTCTCCCAGTGGTTACCGAACACCTACGCCAACTATAACGTTACTGGCAACAATAAAAACAGCGTCTCCCATCAGGTAGGCCTGAACGGAAGGCTGCTTCAGAACAACAACTTGAACTGGAACATACAGCAATCCGTTGATGAAAGTGGCGGCAGTACGGGGGGGAATTCGGGACTGGCATGGGACGCGGCTTATGGCTCCATGAAAGGTAACTATGCCTGGAGCAACGAAACCCGAAGTCTCAATTATGGCGTCAGCGGCGGCATTCTACTGCATTCAGAAGGTGTCACCTTCTCACAGGAAATGGGAGAAACCGTCGCGCTGGTGAAAGCTCCAGGAGCGGCGGGCCTGGCGGTGGAAAACAGCAGCGGTGTCGCGACGGACTGGCGCGGCTACACCGTAAAAACGCAGCTGTCACCCTATGATGAAAATCGTATCGCAATTGGCGACAGCGACTTTGCCTCTGGCAATGTTGAACTGGAAAAAAGCGTCCAGAATCTGGTTCCCACCCGTGGAGCGGTAGTAAAAGCGGAATTCGTTACGCATATCGGCTACCGCATCCTTTTCAACGTTCATCTCAGCAATGGCAAACCTGCGCCTTTTGGGGCAACGGGATCGGCAACGCTGGACACCGGAAGCGTTACGGGCATTGTCGGAGAAGAGGGCGAACTCTATCTCTCAGGCATGCCGGAAAAGGGGCAATTTACGTTGACGCTAAACGACGGCGCAACCTGTCGGGCGGAATACACGCTTCAACAACAGCCTGACGCTGGACTGGTGCAGATGCCCGTCACGTGTCGATAAAGGATTAAAATGAAACTACAATACTGGCTTTTAGCCTTACTGACCTGCGTCTTTTATGCGCATGCGGCCCCAACCGGTTATTGTGTGCCAGACAATGGCAAATATCATAACTACCTCAATTTTACAGAGCAGTTTTCCATTACGGACAATATAGCCGGGACGACAACGCTTATTAATGTGAATAATAACAACACCTCGTTTAAAGGTACTTGCTATTGTCTGACCGGGCCGAATCAGAGTTACGATCACACCTACATAACCAGCGTCGTTAATCCGGCGCTGGTGTCTGCGGGAAGCAGGAACAATGTCGCCTATTTTAACCTGAATGAAAACGTTGATATCGGCCTGCTTGTTTACATACTTGGTGTCGGTTATACGGCCGTGCCTTTTGATCATCTGCCGAATAAAACCGGTACTCCCTATCAATGTCACAGCGGTGTAAGTTCCGCCACCACGTTTTATAGTGGCGGCTCGGGGCAGGTCTATTTGTACGTTAAAAAAGCCTTTACCGGGGTGATGACGATCCCGGCGACGCTGGTGGCGAATATCTATGCCACGATCGACCCGCGTACCGTCTCGAATGAGATTATTTCTGATGTGATTGTTCAGGGAACAGTGACGGTTCCTCAATCTTGTGAGATTGATGAGGGGCAGGCCATTGTTTTTGATTTCAATAAAATCCTGGCGTCAGAGTTTTCGTCGACGAAAGGGAAAGCGCTGACCGATCGCAAAATCACTCGTACCGTGAACATCAAATGCACCAATATGATGTTCTACGACAAGCTCGACGCAACCCTGCATGCCTCAGCCGTGGCTTCTGATAATTCGATGATTGCGACGGACAACGAAGACGTAGGAATTAAAGTCTACGATAAATATAATCGGGAAGTGAATACGAATGGCGGTGCCCTTGAAGCGGAAACGACTAAAATTCCCGACATCATGGGGGATACGCTGGGCACGCTTACATTTTCAAGCGCGCCTGCCAGCGCGACAGGAGCGAGGCCCAAACCAGGCCAGTTCAATGCAACGGCAACTCTGACGATTGAAATCGCTCATTAAAATGACAACGGCTGTTTATGACAGCCGTTGTCATATCAGCTACGCTAAAACTGATTCATTGCAAAAAAGATGACAAAAATATGACCATGCTGTGAATTAATGGCTTTATTTTTCATGTGGTTACATCCATCGCTGGCTTTGTCATAAAACTGTCATATTTCGTACATTTATCTGTCACCTGTTTGTCCTATTTTGCTCATCGTAGCCACTTAAACAATGATTTACGAAATCCTTGCAGGAGACATTATGAAAGTTATGCGTACCACTGTCGCAACTGTTGTCGCCGCGACCTTATCGATGAGCGCTTTCTCTGCCTTTGCAGCAGCAAGCCTGACTGGCGCTGGTGCAACCTTCCCTGCGCCGGTGTATGCCAAATGGGCGGATACCTACCAGAAAGAGACCGGTAACAAGGTCAACTATCAGGGTATTGGCTCCTCCGGTGGCGTAAAACAAATTACCGCGAATACCGTTGATTTCGGCGCATCCGACGCTCCGCTGTCTGATGAGAAACTGAATCAGGAAGGCCTGTTCCAGTTCCCGACCGTGATCGGCGGCGTTGTGCTGGCTGTTAACATCCCTGGCCTGAAATCAGGCGAGCTGGTGCTGGACGGCAAAACCCTGGGTGACATCTACCTGGGCAAAATCAAAAAATGGGATGACGAAGCCATCACTAAGCTGAACCCGGGCGTTAAGCTGCCTTCGCAGAATATCGCGGTGGTTCGTCGTGCTGACGGCTCTGGTACCTCTTTCGTGTTCACCAGCTACCTGGCGAAAGTGAACGAAGAGTGGAAATCTAAAGTCGGTTCCGGCTCTACCGTTAACTGGCCAACCGGTCTGGGCGGTAAAGGCAACGACGGTATCGCAGCCTTCGTACAGCGTCTGCCTGGCTCTATCGGCTACGTAGAATACGCTTACGCTAAGCAGAACAACCTGGCTTACACCAAACTGGTTTCTGCCGACGGCAAACCGGTTAGCCCGACCGAAGAGAACTTCGCCAACGCCGCGAAAGGCGCTGACTGGAGCAAATCCTTCGCGCAGGACCTGACCAACCAGAAAGGCGACGATGCATGGCCTATCACGTCTACCACCTTCATTCTGGTCCACAAAGAGCAGAAGAAACCTGAGCAGGGTGCTGAAGTGCTGAAGTTCTTCGACTGGGCATATAAAAATGGCGGCAAACAGGCTAACGATCTGGATTACGCCAGCCTGCCAGACAGCGTGGTTGAGCAGATCCGTGCTGCATGGAAAACCAACGTGAAAGACAGCAGCGGTAAAGCGCTGTACTAACAGGATATATTTAACGAAGATGGCGGGTGGCGCTGCGCTTACCCGCCCTACGGTTTACTCTGTAGGCCCGGTAAGCGTCAGCGCCGCCGGGCATATTCGTAAAAACGTCTCAAACAGAAGAGTAATTTATGGCTGCAACCAAGCCTGCATTTAACCCTCCGGGTAAAAAAGGTGACATGATTTTCAGCGCGCTGGTGAAACTGGCTGCGCTGATTGTGCTATTGCTGCTGGGCGGCATTATCGTGTCCCTGATTTTCTCCTCCTGGCCGAGCATTCAAAAATTTGGTTTCGCCTTCCTGTGGACCAAAGAGTGGGATGCGCCGAACGATATTTACGGTGCGCTGGTGCCGATTTACGGCACGCTGGTGACCTCTTTTATCGCCCTGCTGATTGCGGTTCCGGTGAGCTTCGGTATTGCCCTGTTCCTGACGGAACTGGCGCCAGGCTGGCTGCGACGTCCGCTGGGTATCGCCATTGAACTGCTGGCGGCCATCCCAAGTATCGTTTACGGCATGTGGGGCCTGTTTATCTTCGCGCCGCTGTTTGCGACGTACTTCCAGGAGCCGGTCGGTAACGTTCTCTCTGCCATTCCGTTTGTGGGGGCGCTGTTCTCCGGCCCGGCATTCGGTATCGGCATTCTGGCGGCAGGTGTGATCCTCGCCATCATGATTATTCCGTACATTGCGGCGGTCATGCGCGATGTCTTCGAACAAACCCCGGTGATGATGAAAGAGTCCGCCTACGGCATCGGCTGCACCACCTGGGAAGTTATCTGGCGCATCGTCCTTCCGTTCACCAAAAATGGGGTGATTGGCGGCATTATGCTGGGCTTAGGCCGCGCGCTGGGTGAAACCATGGCGGTCACCTTTATCATCGGCAACACCTACCAGCTCGACAGCGCCTCGCTTTATATGCCGGGGAACAGTATTACCTCTGCGCTGGCGAACGAATTTGCCGAAGCGGAATCCGGGCTGCACGTCGCCGCGCTGATGGAACTGGGTCTGATCCTGTTTGTTATCACCTTTATTGTGCTGGCTATCTCCAAGCTGATGATTATGCGTCTGGCTAAAAACGAGGGGGCACGCTAATGGCGACTCTCGACATGCAAAACACCGCTCAGCTTGCGGAATCCCGTCGCAAAATGCAGTCAAAGCGCCGGATTAAAAACCGCATTGCGCTGACGCTTTCCATGGCAACGATGGCGTTCGGCCTGTTCTGGCTGATCTGGATCCTGATGTCCACCATCACCCGGGGTATTGATGGAATGTCCCTGGCGCTGTTCACCGAGATGACGCCGCCGCCGAACACGGCGGGTGGCGGTCTGGCAAACGCCCTGGCGGGCAGCGGCCTGCTGATCCTGTGGGCGACCGTTTTCGGTACGCCGTTGGGCATCATGGCGGGTATCTATCTGGCGGAATATGGCCGCAAGTCCTGGATCGCTGAAGTCATCCGCTTCATTAACGACATTCTGCTTTCTGCCCCGTCGATTGTCGTGGGTCTGTTTGTTTACACCATCGTGGTGGCGCAAATGGAACACTTCTCCGGCTGGGCGGGTGTGATTGCGCTGGCGCTGTTGCAGGTGCCTATCGTTATTCGTACCACTGAAAACATGCTGAAACTGGTGCCGGACAGCCTGCGTGAAGCGGCTTACGCGCTGGGTACGCCTAAATGGAAGATGATTTCGGCGATCACCCTGAAAGCGTCCGTCTCGGGGATCATGACCGGTATCCTGCTGGCTATCGCCCGTATCGCCGGTGAAACCGCACCGCTGCTGTTTACCGCCCTCTCCAATCAGTTCTGGAGCACGGACATGATGCAGCCGATCGCCAACCTGCCGGTGACGATCTTTAAATTTGCGATGAGCCCATTCGCGGAATGGCAGCAGCTGGCCTGGGCCGGGGTGCTGATCATCACCCTTTGCGTACTGTTGCTGAACATTCTGGCGCGCGTCATTTTCGCGAAGAAGAAACACGGTTAAATTTTTACGGCGCGGCACATCGCGGCGCCGAATGAGGAAATGAGTCAATGAGTATGGTTGATACTGCCCCGGGTAAGATTCAGGTTCGTGATTTGAACTTCTACTACGGCAAATTCCATGCCCTGAAGAATATCAACCTGGATATCGCAAAGAACCAGGTAACGGCATTCATCGGTCCGTCCGGCTGTGGCAAATCCACGCTGCTGCGCACCTTTAACAAAATGTATTCGCTCTATCCGGAGCAGCGCGCAGAAGGTGAAATTCTGCTGGACGGTGACAACATCCTGACCAATACCCAGGATATCGCCCTGCTGCGTGCGAAAGTGGGGATGGTATTCCAGAAACCCACGCCGTTCCCGATGTCGATCTATGACAACATCGCCTTTGGTGTGCGTCTGTTTGAGAAGCTCTCCCGTGCGGATATGGACGAGCGCGTGCAGTGGGCATTGACCAAGGCCGCATTATGGAACGAAACCAAAGATAAACTTCACCAGAGTGGGTACTCTCTCTCCGGTGGTCAGCAGCAGCGTCTGTGCATTGCGCGCGGTATCGCCATTCGCCCGGAAGTCTTGCTGCTGGATGAGCCGTGCTCAGCCCTGGACCCGATCTCAACCGGGCGTATCGAAGAGCTGATCACCGAGCTGAAGCAGGATTACACCGTGGTGATCGTGACCCACAACATGCAGCAGGCTGCACGTTGTTCTGACCACACGGCGTTTATGTATCTGGGCGAGTTGATTGAGTTCAGCGATACGGACGCGCTGTTCACTCGTCCGGCGAAGAAACAAACCGAAGATTATATTACTGGCCGCTACGGTTGATTTGCCTTAGTGCATGTGGAGAAACCATGGACAACCTCAATCTTAATAAACACATTTCCGGCCAGTTTAACGCAGAGCTGGAAAGCATTCGCACCCAGGTGATGACCATGGGCGGCATGGTCGAGCAGCAGCTTTCTGATGCGATCACGGCGATGCACAACCAGGACAGCGAGCTGGCGAAGCGCGTTATTGAAGGCGACCACAACGTCAATATGATGGAAGTCGCCATCGACGAAGCCTGCGTGCGCATCATTGCGAAGCGTCAGCCGACGGCGAGCGACCTGCGTCTGGTGATGGCGATCATCAAAACCATCGCCGAGCTGGAGCGTATCGGTGACGTGGCGGATAAAATCTGCCGTACCGCGCTGGAGAAATTCTCCCAGCAGCACCAGCCGCTGCTGGTGAGCCTGGAGTCTCTCGGGCGCCACACCGTGCAGATGCTGCACGACGTGCTGGACGCTTTCGCGCGCATGGATCTGGACGAAGCGGTCCGTATCTACCGTGAAGACAAGAAAGTTGACCAGGAATACGAAGGCATTGTGCGTCAGCTGATGACCTACATGATGGAAGATTCTCGTACCATTCCAAGCGTACTGACCGCGCTGTTCTGTGCGCGCTCCATCGAGCGTATCGGTGACCGTTGCCAGAACATTTGCGAATACATTTTCTATTTCGTGAAGGGGCAGGATTTCCGACACGTGGGCGGCGACGAGCTGGACAAGCTGCTGGCGGGTAAAGATCCGAAAGAGTGATATGTGTGGCGGGTGGCGCTAACGCTTACCCGCCCTACGTTAATTCAACGAGTAATATCCCACCCGCGCGCCTTCCACAACGCTGGCAGTTGCGCCAGATCGGTAAAGGTTGTCACTTTTGGATGGTCGATCGGCTTGTTGTGCGGATCGGCGCAGAAGTAAAACACCTCCATCCCCGCATCAATCCCTGACTGCGCGCCGGCAGATGAGTCATCCACCAGAATGCAGTTCTCCACGTTGACGTTCATCGCCTTCGCCGCGTGGAACATCAGCGCCGGATCGGGCTTCCAGCGCTGGATATCGTAGCCGCTGAACAGTTTTTCCGGGAAGTGGTGCAACATCTCCAGCTTGCCGAGCGAGTGCTGCATTTTGCTGACCGGTCCGTTAGAGACTACGCAGATCGGCACCGTCATCGCATCCAGCAGCGCGTTAGCGCCGGCGATAACTTCCAGCTCGGCGTCGAAGAGGCGTGCGACCTCGGCGCGGTACACCGGTTCCAGATCTGCTTTCACCAGATCCACCCCGTGCTCTTCGTTAATGATGTCGATGATCTCGTACAGCTTCACGCCCTTAAAGCGTTTGAACACCTCTTCGAGATCGAGCGTAATGCCAAATTCCTGGAACATGGCGACATACGCGCGGGAACAAATGACCTCACTGTCGACCAGCGTACCGTCACAGTCGAAAAATACCGCTTCAATTCCGGACATGCCTTTCCCTTTTAACAAGTTTAACGTTTTCGTACGGCAGTTCACCGGGACGCAATCGTTGCCGTATAAGCAAAATCAATGAAAAAAGTATCCCGTAACCGCCACTATTGTCGCATTTTGGTATAGGATAGCGACGAATTTTCCCTCCTTGTTCGGAAATTGATGATGAGTCAACAACACACTACCCAGACGTCTGGTCAGGGGCTGCTTGAGCGCGTGTTCAAACTGCGCGAGCACGGCACAACGGCACGCACCGAAGTGATCGCCGGTTTTACTACCTTCCTGACGATGGTCTATATCGTTTTCGTTAACCCACAAATTCTGGGCGTGGCTGGCATGGACACCAGCGCCGTCTTTGTAACCACCTGTCTGATCGCGGCCCTTGGCAGCATCCTGATGGGCGTTTTCGCTAATCTGCCCGTGGCGCTGGCCCCGGCAATGGGCCTGAATGCGTTCTTTGCGTTCGTGGTGGTTCAGGCGATGGGCCTGCCGTGGCAGGTTGGGATGGGCGCTATTTTCTGGGGCGCGGTCGGCCTGCTGCTGCTGACCATCTTCCGCGTGCGCTACTGGATGATTGCGAACATTCCCGTGAGCCTGCGCGTGGGCATCACCAGCGGTATCGGTCTGTTCATCGGCATGATGGGGCTGAAAAACGCTGGCGTTATCGTGGCGAACCCGGAAACGCTGGTGAGCATTGGTAACCTGACCTCTCACAGCGTGCTGCTGGGCGTGCTGGGCTTCTTTATCATCGCGATCCTGGCATCGCGCAACATCCATGCTGCGGTGCTGGTCTCTATCATTGTGACCACGCTGCTGGGCTGGATGCTGGGTGACGTGCATTACAACGGTATCGTCTCTGCGCCACCGAGCGTCTCTACCGTGATTGGCCACGTTGATCTGGCGGGCTCGCTGAACCTGGGACTGGCCGGGGTGATTTTCTCCTTCATGCTGGTCAACCTGTTTGACTCCTCCGGTACGCTGATTGGCGTGACCGACAAAGCGGGTCTGGCAGATGAAAAAGGCAAATTCCCGCGCATGAAGCAGGCGCTGTATGTGGATAGCATCTCTTCCGTTGCAGGCTCTTTCATCGGTACCTCGTCTGTTACCGCTTACATTGAATCCTCTTCCGGTGTGTCCGTGGGCGGTCGTACCGGCCTGACTGCGGTAGTTGTGGGTCTGCTGTTCCTGCTGGTGATCTTCCTCTCTCCGCTGGCGGGGATGGTGCCACCATACGCGGCAGCCGGCGCGCTGATCTACGTCGGCGTGCTGATGACCTCAAGCCTGGCGCGCGTGAAGTGGGAAGATCTGACGGAAGCCGTTCCGGCATTTATTACCGCGGTGATGATGCCGTTCAGCTTCTCGATCACCGAAGGTATCGCGCTGGGCTTTATCTCTTACTGCGTGATGAAGATCGGTACCGGCCGCTTCCGCGAACTTAGCCCGTGCGTGATTATTGTGGCGCTGCTGTTTGTGCTGAAGATTGTGTTTATTGATGCACACTAAGATGCTGGTGGTGTCAGGTGGCGCTTCGCTTACCTGACCTACTGACGAGTGTAGGCCCGGTAAGCGCTAGCGCCACCGGGCTTTTTTATCAGGCCTTCACCCGCTTAATATAATCCCCAAACGCGGTCAGCTGGCCAGAGAGATGGTCACGCGTACTCTGATCCACCACTTCACCCGTCTGCGGGTCGACCTTGTTCTGAATCACGCCGCCCATAAATTCCGGCTTGTTCATCACCATCGCATCCAGGAACACCAGGATCTGACGCAGGTGATACTGGCAGCGCGCGCCGCCGATGGCGCCCATTGAGCTGGTCTGGATCAGCACAGGTTTACCAGACAGCGGCTGCTCCGGTAAACGGGACAGCCAGTCAATGGCGTTCTTCAAACCACCCGGCACCGAGTAGTTATACTCAGGCGTCACAATCACCACGCCGTCAGCCTGACGGATTTGCTCGGCTATCGCTTCCACGCTCTGCGGGAACCCTTCTTCCTGCTGAACGTCAGCATCATAAAGCGGGATGTCGCCAATGGACGGCAGGGCACTGATCTCCATTCCCGCAGGCGCCAGCTGCGGCAGCGTACGGGCAACCATCCCGTTAAAAGAACCTTTGCGCAGGCTTCCCAGTAACGTAACAACTTTCAACGTATCAGACATGATTACTCCTGTTTCATCATGATGATCCTGGACGGATCAGCTATGGGTGTATGCTTTTTCTGCCGGTAAACTGGTTAATCGCATCAGGCGCGCGGCGGGCTCGTTGGCGCGCTCAGGTACATCCGGAAGACTACGCCAACCGCGAGTGCTGTCAAACTCCCAGATTTTCAGCCGTTCGATGGCGGGGGTCACCGCAACGGACCAGATCAGTACGTCCTCAGCGTCGCAGAGTGCCTCTACCAGCGAGGCTTTTGTCGCGCGCAGGCGTCCGGAGCCGGGGAGCAGCTGCAACAGGCTGGCGTCGTCTGACGCCGCGCCGCTCAGTTTGCGGATGCTCTGGCGAAGGGTGATGAGTTGCGCTCTGGCTTCAACGGGGTCGTTCTGGTTACGTATCCACAGCTTTTCATTGCTGGAGAGCGGGTATTCATCGAGCGCGTTAGCACCATGGAAGCTGCGCGTGACGCGTTGTAGCTCCATATCCAGGCCGCAATCACCTTCCGTCGTCAGCGCGACGCCAACAATGTTGCCGGTGTACGCAATGGAAAAATGGGGGAGTGCCGGGTCCGCAAAAACCGGGCGACCTTCTGGCTGGGTGAGTATGTCCGGTAATTCGCTGGTGCCGTAGAGCATAAAAAGCAGTTCTGCGAGGAGCGCTCTGGAAGCTAAAAACCGCGTCCTGCGGTGTTCAGGTAGTTTGAGCGCCTCACTGTGACAGGCTGAAGAAAGTCTGGCCGATACGAGATGCCCTTCCGTTAATGTTCCTCGTGCAAAGTGCGTAGCCATTTTTCGCTCCTTGATAATGGTCGTAGTCGGTTAAACGGTTACATGATTATCGCTTAACTCAGCTTCTGTTTTAATCAGTAAATGGAAATAAGAGAAGCCTGAGCACCGAACTTTACATTATCTTAGGCAAAAACCTGACCTGGTGCGGTATACAGCGCTTTGATCGTCTCGCGCAGCCAGAGGATTTTCGGATTATGGCTGTTCCGTTTATGCCAGATCAGCGTGAAGGGGACGGTGAGCTTTTCTGCCTGCGCCTCATCGATGGGAATGGGAAGACAGACCAGATTACGCTGGTGGAGTTGATTGTAGTGATGGCAGTAGTGCGGCGCAGTGGCAATGTAGTTGTGATCCGGCTGGGCCGCCATAAACATCGACTGTTCAAAACCGGGCAAACTCATGGCGATGTTACGCTCCCGACCCATCTCTCTTAGCACCTCGTCGAGCGCCCAGGTGTCGCTGCGTTCCCAGAAGATGCTGATATGCGGGTAGCGCAGAAACGTCTCCAGATCCCACGCTTCCTGGAGCGCGGGATGATCCTCGCGCAAATACACGCACGGACGGTCACTGAACAGGATTTCGTAGTCGATAAACCACGGCATCAGCTTTAGCAGTTCGCGCGAGCGAGGGTGCGTTTCACGCCCGGTGAAGCCTAGATCCACTTCTCCGCGCGTAATGGCGTCCAGCGAATCGTAATCCCATTGGCGCAGCTTCACAGTCGCCTGTGGGTAGCGTTCATTCACCTGCTCCAGCAGGGTATTAAAGCGGATCAGCATCAGCGGTGTTTCGGCGGCGAGCACAAACTTAAGCCCGCCTGGAGAGCTATGGTGGAATTTATCGAGGATCTGGTTGCCAATCTGCATCCAGTCGGCCAAATCCTGTTCCAGACTCACCGTCAGCGGTGTGGGCAATAGCCCTAAAGGCGTTTTCACAAACAGCGGATCGTCGAACCAGTCGCGCAGCTTCGCCAGCGATTTACTCACCGCGGACGGCGTCACGTTCATCCGCTTCGCGGCTTTGGTGACGCTGCGCTCCTGCAACAAAAGTTGCAGGCAAAGTAAAAGATTAAGATCGAGACTGCTGATGGGCTTCTTCATAGTGCGCCGCGGGCTGGATGACCATAAGTAAGGTAATGCAGAGTATGCTACAGCCAATCAGAACCCCGATCAGCATATTCAGCGCGTTAAGGCCGATCACCGCCGCCAGCCAAATCCACAGTGACGAACCGCAGACCTGCGCAATGCCCAGCACCGAGCTTGCCACGCCAGCCCGCAGCGAAAACGGGCCAAGCGCCTGACTCATCGCCACACCAAAGCCGACGGAGAATCCGGCGCAGATCAGAGTAATGCCCACCAGCATTACAGCGTGTGAGGTGGCGGTCGCCAGGATCACGCCTGCGGCGAGGAACAGCGTCTGTGAGGTGAGCATCAGCGTGCGCTGGCGGAAGATGTTGAGCGCAAAGGGCGTGGAGAATGAAACCGCCATGCTCACCATCGCGGTTAGCGCCATCACCGTCGAATATTCACCGCGATCGAAGCCCATCGTCTCCATCAGCAACACCGGGGAAACGTTTACATAGGTGAGGATCACCGCCACGCTAAGCGTGGTGATTGCCAGCCGACTCAGGAAAAAGCGATTCATCAGCTTTTCAGCCGGATGGAGGGTTGCGGTGTGATATGGCTGTTGCGAACCGGGATGGGTCTCTTTCAGCACCGTCACGGACAGGATAAAGACGATGGCGCCCATTGCGGCCATGGTCCAGAAAAGACTCTGCCACGGAAATTTAAGCATAATCAGGTAGCCAACAACCGGTGCCAGCACCGGGATGATGCAGGTAATGCCGTTCAGCATCGACAGCACTTTAGCGCGGCGCTGGGCGCTCAAGGTATCGCGCAGAATGGCAAAGGCCACCACGTAACAGCCGCCTGCGCCAATGCCCTGGATAAAACGGCCTGACAGGAACATTGTGCTTTCCTGAGCCACTGAAGACAGTACTGATGCCAGCGCAAAGATAACTGCACCCGTAATGGCGACGGGCTGACGGCCTGCTTTATCCGCGATTTTCCCGGCAAATACCATCGACGACGCCATTCCCGCGAGGTAGGCCGAAAACGCGATGTGCAGTTGCGCCTCGCTGGCACCCAGATCGCGGGCAATATGCGGTAGCCCCACCAGATACATATCAATGCCGGACGGATACAGCAGAACCAGCGCAAAACTACAGAACAGAAAACGAGCCATAAATCCCCCATAGATGCAGGCAAGCAGGATAGGGGGCGTGGAGGGATTAAGCGAGTTGCCATTTGGACAATGGTGATTTCCCTGGAGGAAATCACCCTGTATTAACGGGAATTACTTACCAATGCAGAAGCTCGAGAAAATCCGTCCCAGCAGATCGTCCGACGTAAACTCCCCGGTGATCTCGCTCAGGTTCTGCTGCGCCAGACGCAGCTCTTCCGCCAGCAGTTCACCGGCCCACGCGCCGATCAGCTGGGCTTTACCCTGCTCAAGGTGGCGAGCCGCCTCTTCCAGCGCCTGCAAGTGACGACGACGTGCCAGGAAGCCGCCCTCCATACTGGTGTCGAAGCCCATGCTCTGTTTGAGATGGCTACGCAGGGCTTCCACGCCTTCACCGGTACGGGCCGACAGGCGAATAAGTGAGTGACCATTCACATCGCTGATGCCCAGCGTTTCGCCGGTAACGTCGGCCTTGTTGCGCACCACGGTGATCGGCAGTTTAGCCGGGAGACGGGCGATAAAGTCTGGCCAGATTTCAGCCGGGTCAACGGCGTCGGTTGTGGTGCCGTCCACCATAAACAGCACGCGGTCGGCCTGCTCGATCTCCTGCCAGGCGCGTTCGATACCGATACGCTCGACTTCATCGCTCGCATCGCGCAGGCCAGCGGTGTCGATGATGTGCAGCGGCATGCCGTCGATATGGATATGCTCGCGCAGGACATCGCGGGTGGTGCCGGCTATGTCGGTCACGATCGCCGCTTCACGGCCCGCCAGGGCGTTCAGCAGGCTCGATTTTCCGGCATTGGGGCGACCAGCAATCACCACCTTCATTCCTTCACGTAGCAGGCTGCCCTGGCGCGCTTCGGCGCGAACGGCATCGAGATCGTTCATCACCTGGTTGAGCTGAGCTTCAATTTTACCGTCTGAGAGGAAGTCGATCTCCTCGTCCGGGAAGTCGATAGCCGCTTCGACATAGATTCGCAGGTGAGTAAGTGCTTCCACAAGGTGATTCACGCGTGCGGAAAATGCCCCCTGCAACGAGTTCAGCGCGGAGCGGGCTGCCTGTTCGGAACTGGCGTCGATCAGGTCGGCAATCGCCTCGGCCTGCGCCAGGTCGAGCTTATCGTTGAGGAAAGCACGCTCGGAGAACTCACCCGGCTTTGCAATGCGCAGGCCAGGCAGGGTCAGAATACGTTTTAACAGCAGGTCGAGGATCACCGGGCCGCCGTGACCCTGAAGCTCCAGCACGTCTTCGCCGGTGAAGGAGTTTGGGCCGGGGAACCACAGCGCGATGCCCTGGTCCAGCGGTGTGCCGTCGGCATCCTTAAACGGCAGATAATCAGCGTAGCGCGGCTTTGGCAGTTTACCCAGCACCGCTTCGGCCACCTCACGCGCCTTCAGGCCGGAGATGCGCAGAATGCCTACACCACCGCGTCCCGGTGGGGTTGCCTGGGCGACGATAGTGTCGTTATGGCTCATGGTTGCTCTCGTTCAATACAAATAAAAAAGGCGGTCAATCGACCGCCCTTATTTTAGCGTTAAGTTACCGAATCAGGACTTTTTCTTTTCGCGGCTATGCAGGCCACGTTTTTCCAGACCACGGTAAATCAGCTGCTGCTGGATGATGGTCACCAGGTTGCTGACGATATAGTACAGCACCAGACCTGACGGGAACCACAGGAAGAACACGGTGAAGATGACCGGCATAAAGGTCATGATCTTCTGCTGCATCGGGTCGGTCACGGTGGTCGGAGACATCTTCTGAATGAAGAACATCGTCACGCCCATCAGGATCGGCAGGATGTAGTACGGGTCCTGTGCGGACAGGTCATGGATCCACAGAGCGAACGGCGCGTGGCGCAGCTCAACGGAACCCATCAGCATGTAGTACAGCGCAAGGAAGATTGGCATCTGAATCAGCAGCGGGAAGCAACCACCCAGTGGGTTCACTTTCTCTGCTTTATACAGGGCCATCATCTCCTGGCTCTGACGCTGTTTGTCATCGCCCAGACGCTCACGCATAGCCTGAATCTTCGGCTGTAGCATACGCATCTTCGCCATGGAGGTGTACTGCGCTTTAGTCAGCGGGTACATGATGCCACGAACGATAAAGGTGATAACGATGATGGAGAAGCCCCAGTTACCCAGGAAGCTGTGGATGAACTTCAGCAGCTTAAACAGCGGCTGAGAGATGAACCACAACCAACCGTAATCGACGGTCAGATCCAGGTGCGGCGCAACGGCAGCCATTTTGTCCTGGATTTCCGGGCCGACCCACAGGGTGCTTGCCAGTTTACCGGTTTGACCCGGCTGCACCAGAACCGGCTGAGATTTGTAGCCGATGGCTGCAATACCGTTGCCGAGGTTCGCGGTGTAGAAGTTGTTCGTACCGTCGTTATTCGGTACCCACGCCGTCGCGAAATACTGTTGCAGCATTGCGACCCAACCGCCTTTAGAGCTGACGTTCAGGTTTTCGTTATCGGCAATGGTGTCGAATTTGTATTTCTCGTACTTGGTATCTGGCGTGGAGTAAGCCGCGCCACGGAAGGTATGCAGCGCAAAGTTGCTGCTTCCGGTGTCACGGTGAGACGGCAGATTGATGGACTGCTTCAACTGACCAAAGGTAGAGATTTCCAGTGGTTTCGCACCGGCGTTCTGTACGCTGTAGCCCACGTTCACCGCATACTCACCGCGTTTCAGGGTGAAGGTTTTGGTGAAGGTGTTGCCTGCCGCGTCGGTGTAGGTCATCGGGATAACCAGTTCGTTCTGACCATCAGCCAGCACAAACGTGTCATTCTCGACGTTATACAGTGGACGCGCACCGTTAGCCGGGTTATCCGGGCCATCACGACCGGTCAGGCCGCTCTGCGCCTGGTAGATAAATTCGGGCGTGGTTTCCAGTAACTGGAACGGTTCGGTAGACTTCAGCTCTTTCGGGTAGGTCAACAGCAGCGCCTGCTCAACATCACCACCACGGGTGTTGATAGTCAGCTCAAGCACATCGGTCTTAACCGTAATCTGTTTCCCCTGGCCACTGGCCGGTACGCCCTGGTCGGCGGCGCTACCCGCTGCGGTGGTCGTGGTCTGCGTGGTCTGCTGCTGGGGTTGAGGATTTTTATCCTGCTCCCATGCCTGCCAGATCATGAAAGACACGAACAACAAAGCGATGATAAGAAGATTGCGTTGCGAATCCATCGTTAGTGTTCTCTGGTATCAAAAGGTCCTGGAGGGACGGGGTCGTCTCCACCTGGGTGTAAAGGGTGGCATTTTAATACGCGTTTCACCGTCAACCAACTGCCTTTTATCACTCCAAACCTGCGCAATGCCTCAATTCCGTAGCTTGAGCATGTTGGCGTGAAACGGCAGTGTGGCCCGAGTAGCGGACTAATCAGGCGTTGATAGACCCGAATGAGGGCTATCAGGACCCGCGAGCCAGGCGACAGTGGCGGCGCCATAATTTTTCCAACGCTTCCGAGAGAGCACGGTTATCGAGGTCGGCAACCCCTTTTTTAGCCACCACCACGAAATCCATTGAAGGCAGTTCGTGCTGACGTAAACGGAAGCTTTCACGCGTCAGACGTTTAATCCGGTTGCGTTCATGCGCACGCTTAACGTTTTTCTTGGCGACTGTGAGACCGATGCGGGGATGCCCCAGCGAATTTTGGCGGCCGAGGATGGTGATTTGCGGCGTGCCAGCCCGTAATGGCTGCTGGAAGACGAAAGTGAAATGAGTGGGAGTTAACAAACGTAACTCCCTGGGAAATGCGAGCTTAACCACTCAGGGGTTAGCTTTATTACTTGGAAACGGTCAGACGAGCGCGGCCTTTAGCACGACGACGTGCCAGAACCTGACGACCATTTTTAGTAGCCATACGAGCACGGAAGCCGTGAGAACGGTTGCGCTTCAGTACAGACGGTTGAAAAGTGCGTTTCATGGCGATTTCTACCTAAACTTGAAAAAATTCATGACTTTTGCGGATGCCCGACCGAGTTTCGAATGACGGACGCCGAAGCCGTGGGTGATTAAAGAGGCCGGATTGTAATAATTGTACACTCCGGAGTCAATTCTCTTTCCTTAAATCCCTGTGTATTTCCGCACGTTTTCGCGTGGAAAATGAGCAGCGGACGACGCAGGAAGATGAGCATCACGCGCCGGGTCGAGGATTATACGGGCTCAACGATAAAGCGCAAGGATCGTCCCGGATCTTCGTTAGATCATTTAAGCCAAAAATTGTCTGTGCTCATTAAATTTTCCAATATGCGGCCTAAATCGCGAGGCACTCGCGTCAGGATCGTTTACACTTACCCGATTCCGGATCTTCCTGTGGATAAATCGGGAAGAATCTGTGAGAAACAGAAGATCTCTGGCTCAGTTTAGGCTATGATCCGCGGTCCCGATCGGGATCCAGCGATCCTGGTCGGGCATAAACACAACATCGTTCAGGTTGTATCAACGATAGCGTGTATAACCGCAGATAGCGGTTCGCACATCACCCTGATGGGGTCATGTCGATGTGCGCCAACAATCATGAATATTCAATAGTTTTCTTTTATTGTTCGAGTGGAGTCCGCCGTGTCACTTTCGCTTTGGCAGCAGTGTCTTGCCCGATTGCAGGATGAGTTACCAGCCACAGAATTCAGTATGTGGATCCGCCCGTTGCAGGCGGAACTGAGCGATAACACGCTGGCTTTGTATGCGCCAAACCGTTTCGTGCTCGATTGGGTAAGGGATAAATACCTTAATAACATCAATGGACTGCTGAACGATTTCTGCGGGTCAGATGCCCCACAGCTGCGTTTTGAAGTGGGCACAAAGCCGGTCACCCAAACCGTTCGTGAAGTTGTCAATGTGGCAGCCCCTGCACAGGCGGCGCCCGCTCCAGCGCCTCGCGTTGCACCGGTTCGTCAGGGCTGGGATAACGTTCCGGCCCCCGCTGAGCCTACCTACCGCTCTAACGTTAACGTGAAACACACGTTCGATAACTTCGTTGAAGGTAAGTCGAACCAGCTGGCACGCGCGGCGGCTCGTCAGGTCGCCGATAACCCCGGTGGCGCTTACAACCCGCTGTTCCTGTATGGCGGCACGGGTCTCGGTAAAACGCACCTGCTGCATGCGGTGGGCAACGGCATTATGGCGCGTAAGCCCAATGCCAAAGTGGTGTATATGCACTCCGAACGCTTCGTTCAGGACATGGTAAAAGCCCTGCAAAACAATGCGATCGAAGAGTTTAAACGCTACTACCGTTCCGTTGATGCGCTGCTGATCGATGACATTCAGTTCTTTGCCAATAAAGAACGATCGCAGGAAGAGTTTTTCCATACCTTTAACGCCCTGCTGGAAGGCAATCAGCAGATCATTCTGACCTCGGATCGTTATCCAAAAGAGATCAACGGCGTTGAAGATCGTCTCAAATCCCGCTTCGGCTGGGGCCTGACCGTGGCGATCGAGCCGCCGGAGCTGGAAACCCGCGTCGCGATCCTGATGAAAAAAGCCGACGAGAACGACATTCGCCTGCCGGGTGAAGTGGCGTTCTTCATTGCCAAGCGCCTGCGTTCCAACGTGCGTGAACTGGAAGGGGCGCTGAATCGCGTTATCGCCAACGCCAACTTCACCGGTCGGGCGATCACCATCGATTTTGTGCGTGAAGCGCTGCGCGATTTATTGGCTTTGCAGGAAAAACTGGTCACTATCGACAATATTCAGAAGACGGTGGCTGAGTACTACAAGATCAAAGTGGCAGATTTACTGTCTAAACGTCGTTCCCGCTCGGTGGCGCGTCCGCGTCAGATGGCGATGGCGCTGGCAAAAGAGCTAACCAACCACAGTCTGCCGGAAATCGGTGATGCGTTTGGTGGCCGTGACCATACGACCGTGCTGCACGCTTGTCGCAAGATCGAGCAGTTACGCGAAGAAAGCCACGACATAAAAGAAGATTTTTCCAATTTAATCAGAACATTATCATCGTGACGCTATGAAATTTACCGTTGAACGTGAACATTTATTAAAACCGCTGCAACAGGTGAGTGGCCCATTAGGCGGCCGCCCTACGCTGCCTATTCTTGGAAACCTGCTGCTTCAGGTCGCGGACGGTACGCTGTCGCTGACCGGCACAGATCTGGAAATGGAAATGATCGCGCGCGTTACGCTGACTCAGCCGCACGACGCGGGCGCGACCACGGTTCCGGCACGTAAATTCTTTGATATTTGCCGTGGGCTGCCGGAAGGCGCTGAAATCGCCGTGCAGCTGGAGGGCGACCGCATGCTGGTGCGCTCTGGCCGTAGCCGTTTCTCCCTCTCCACGCTGCCCGCTGCGGACTTCCCGAACCTGGATGACTGGCAGAGCGAAGTTGAATTTACCCTGCCGCAGGCGACGATGAAGCGTCTGATTGAAGCCACGCAGTTCTCCATGGCGCATCAGGACGTTCGTTACTACTTAAACGGCATGCTGTTCGAAACCGAAGGTGAAGAGCTGCGTACCGTGGCTACCGACGGTCACCGTCTGGCGGTTTGTTCCATGCCGATTGGCGATTCACTGCCAAACCATTCGGTGATCGTACCGCGTAAAGGCGTAATTGAACTGATGCGTATGCTCGACGGCGGTGAAACGCCGCTGCGCGTGCAGATTGGCAGCAACAATATTCGTGCCCACGTGGGCGATTTTGTCTTCACATCGAAGCTGGTAGACGGTCGTTTCCCGGATTATCGCCGCGTATTGCCGAAGAACCCGGATAAAACGCTGGAGGCGGGTTGCGACATCCTCAAGCAGGCGTTCGCGCGTGCCGCTATTCTCTCCAACGAGAAATTCCGCGGCGTACGTCTGTACGTGAGTGAAAACCAGATCAAAATCACCGCCAACAACCCGGAGCAGGAAGAGGCAGAAGAGATTCTGGACGTCACCTACGCCGGGGCTGAGATGGAAATCGGCTTCAACGTCAGCTATGTGCTGGATGTGCTGAATGCACTGAAATGCGAGAACGTTCGCATCCTGCTGACTGACTCCGTTTCGAGCGTACAGATTGAAGATGCCGCATCACAGTCGGCTGCTTATGTTGTCATGCCAATGAGACTGTAATGTCGCTCACCCGTCTGTTGATCCGCGATTTTCGCAATATCGAAAGCGCGGATCTCGCTTTATCCCCTGGCTTTAACTTCCTGGTTGGCGCGAACGGCAGCGGCAAAACCAGCGTGCTGGAAGCCATCTATACGCTCGGCCACGGCCGGGCGTTTCGCAGTTTGCAGATTGGTCGCGTGATTCGCCACGAGCAGGAATCTTTTGTTCTGCACGGGCGTTTGCAGGGCGCAGAGCGGGAAACCGCCATCGGCCTGACCAAAGACAAGCAGGGCGACAGCAAGGTGCGCATCGACGGCACCGATGGCCACAAGGTGGCGGAGCTGGCGCTGCTGATGCCGATGCAGCTGATTACGCCCGAGGGGTTTACTTTACTCAACGGCGGCCCCAAATACAGAAGAGCGTTCCTCGACTGGGGATGCTTTCACAATGAAGCCGGTTTCTTTAACGCCTGGAGCAACCTGAAGCGTCTGCTTAAACAGCGTAACGCCGCATTGCGCCAGGTCACGCGCTACGCCCAGCTGCGTCCGTGGGACATGGAACTCATCCCTCTTGCGGAACAAATCAGCCGCTGGCGTGCCGAATACAGCGCAGGTATCGCCGAAGACATGGCCGACACCTGCAAACAGTTTTTACCCGAGTTCTCTCTCACCTTCTCTTTCCAGCGTGGCTGGGAAAAAGAGACGGATTATGCCGAGGTGTTAGAGAGAAGCTTCGAGCGCGATCGCATGTTGACCTACACCGCGCACGGCCCGCACAAGGCGGATTTCCGCATTCGTGCCGACGGTGCGCCGGTAGAAGACACGCTGTCGCGCGGGCAGCTGAAGCTCCTGATGTGCGCGCTGCGCCTGGCGCAGGGGGAGTTCCTCACTCGAGAGAGCGGGCGACGTTGCCTGTACCTGATAGATGATTTTGCCTCGGAACTTGACGACGCGCGGCGCGGGCTGCTTGCCAGCCGCTTAAAAGCCACGCAGTCGCAGGTTTTCGTCAGCGCCATTAGCGCTGAACACGTTATAGACATGTCGGACGAAAATTCGAAGATGTTTACCGTGGAAAAGGGTAAAATAACGGATTAACCCAAGTTGAAATGAGCGAGAAACGTTGATGTCGAATTCTTATGACTCCTCCAGTATCAAAGTCCTGAAAGGGCTGGATGCGGTGCGTAAGCGCCCGGGTATGTATATCGGCGACACGGATGACGGCACCGGTCTGCACCACATGGTATTCGAGGTGGTAGATAACGCTATCGACGAAGCGCTCGCGGGTCACTGTAAAGACATCGTGGTCACGATCCATGCGGACAACTCCGTGTCCGTTACCGATGACGGTCGTGGTATCCCAACCGGTATTCACCCGGAAGAGGGCGTATCTGCTGCGGAAGTCATCATGACCGTTCTGCACGCAGGCGGGAAGTTCGATGATAACTCCTATAAAGTTTCCGGCGGTCTGCACGGCGTAGGCGTATCCGTAGTAAACGCCCTGTCGCAGAAGCTGGAGCTGGTTATCCAGCGCGAAGGCAAAATTCACCGTCAGATCTACCAGCATGGCGTGCCTGAAGCGCCGCTGGCCGTCACGGGCGATACCGAGAAAACCGGTACCATGGTGCGTTTCTGGCCGAGCCTCGAAACCTTCACCAACGTCACCGAATTCGAGTACGACATTCTGGCGAAACGCCTGCGTGAACTGTCGTTCCTGAACTCCGGCGTGTCGATTCGTCTGCGCGACAAACGCGACAACAAAGAAGACCACTTCCATTACGAAGGTGGTATCAAGGCGTTCGTTGAGTATCTGAACAAGAACAAAACGCCAATTCACCCGAATATCTTCTACTTCTCTACTGAAAAAGACGGTATCGGTGTGGAAGTGGCCTTGCAGTGGAACGACGGTTTCCAGGAAAACATCTACTGCTTCACCAACAACATTCCACAACGCGATGGCGGTACGCACCTGGCGGGCTTCCGCGCGGCGATGACCCGAACCCTGAACGCCTACATGGACAAAGAAGGCTACAGCAAAAAAGCGAAAGTCAGCGCCACCGGTGACGATGCCCGTGAAGGCCTGATTGCCGTGGTCTCCGTGAAGGTGCCGGATCCGAAGTTCTCCTCACAGACCAAAGACAAGCTGGTCTCTTCTGAGGTGAAATCGGCGGTTGAACAGCAGATGAACGAACTGCTGAGCGAATACCTGCTGGAAAACCCGTCCGACGCGAAAATCGTGGTGGGTAAAATTATCGATGCGGCGCGTGCCCGTGAAGCGGCGCGTAAAGCGCGTGAAATGACCCGTCGTAAAGGCGCGCTGGACCTGGCAGGCCTGCCGGGCAAACTGGCTGACTGTCAGGAACGCGACCCGGCGCTGTCTGAACTGTACCTTGTGGAAGGGGACTCCGCGGGCGGTTCTGCGAAGCAGGGCCGTAACCGCAAGAACCAGGCGATTCTGCCGCTGAAGGGTAAAATCCTTAACGTTGAGAAAGCGCGCTTCGACAAGATGCTCTCTTCTCAGGAAGTGGCGACGCTCATCACCGCGCTCGGCTGCGGCATTGGTCGCGACGAGTACAACCCGGACAAACTGCGCTATCACAGCATCATCATCATGACCGATGCGGACGTCGACGGCTCGCACATTCGTACGCTGCTGTTGACCTTCTTCTATCGTCAGATGCCGGAAATCGTTGAGCGCGGCCACGTCTACATTGCCCAGCCGCCGCTGTACAAAGTGAAGAAAGGCAAGCAGGAACAGTACATTAAAGATGACGACGCGATGGATCAGTACCAAATCGCGATCGCCCTTGATGGTGCGACCCTGCACGCAAATTCCAGCGCGCCAGCGCTGGCCGGTGAGCCGCTGGAGCGTCTGGTCTCCGAGTTCAACGCCACGCAGAAAATGATTGGCCGTATGGAGCGTCGCTATCCGAAAGCGCTGCTGAAAGAGCTGATTTACCAGCCGACCCTGACCGAAGCCGATCTGAGCAACGAGCAGACCGTCACCCGCTGGGTGAACACCCTGGTGAGCGAGCTGAACGAGAAAGAGCAGCATGGCAGCCAGTGGAAGTTCGACGTCCAGCAGAACGCTGAGCAGCAGTTCGAGCCGATCGTCCTCGTGCGTACCCACGGCGTCGATACCGACTACCCGCTGGAGCACGAATTTGTGACCGGTCCGGAATACCGCCGTATCTGCACCCTCGGCGAGAAGCTGCGCGGTCTGATCGAAGACGATGCGTTTATCGAACGTGGCGAACGTCGTCAGCCGGTAGCCAGCTTCGAACAGGCGCTGGAGTGGCTGGTGAAAGAGTCCCGTCGTGGTCTCTCTATTCAGCGTTATAAAGGCCTGGGCGAAATGAACCCGGATCAGCTGTGGGAAACCACCATGGATCCGGAAAGCCGTCGCATGTTGCGCGTCACCGTTAAAGACGCAATCGCAGCGGATCAGCTGTTCACGACCCTGATGGGCGATGCGGTTGAACCACGTCGCGCCTTCATCGAAGAGAACGCCCTGAAGGCGGCGAATATCGATATTTAATCGTCGCTTTACGACAGCATAACTGGCCGCGCTTCAGCGCGGCTTTTTTATGGACGCAGGAAACTCCAGCGACATCACTGCCGGTAAACGTTTGACCAGCATATCTATGGCAATTCTTACCCTTAGCGGCAGGTGTGGCGTCTGCTGCCAGACGGCATGAACGTCGAAGCGTACATCCGGGGCCTGCTTTAAGAGCGGGACAAGATCTCCCTGCTGAATTTCTTTAATGACCATCCAGCAGGGTAACCATGCAAGGCCGTGGCCGGCCAGCGCCGCGTCGCAGATCGCCTGCAAATCATCCATATTGAGCGATGAGCGGGGAATAAACGTGCGCGACGTGCCATCGTAATCCATCAACTGCCAGGGTAGGACTCTGCCCGCACGCGTGTAGTTAATGGCCGTATGCTGGCGTAGATCATCAACGGTTTGCGGCTGGCCATTCTTAAGCAGATAATCCGGCGCGGCACACAGAACCATCCGGTGCTCCCCCAGCCTTCTGGCGACCAGCACGCTGCTGTCAGCCAGAGCGCCATTGCGCACCGCCATATCAAACCCTTCTTCCACGAGATCCACGACGCGGTCGCTGAAGGACATTTCAAGCTCAAGCCCGGGATGCTCCTGCGCCAGCTCTATTAGCAGCGGGGCGATACACTGGCGACCAAACAGCACCGGCACGGCAACACGCAGCCGACCGTTGACCTGATGTTTTCCGGTTTCAAGCTGCGATTCAGCGCCACGGATCTCCTCCAGCGCGCGCAGGCAGCGTTCATAAAAAAGCGCGCCGTTATCGGTCAGCCTCTGACTGCGGGTGGTCCGATGAAACAGACAAACCCCCAGCCTCTCTTCAAGACGAGCAATGCTTTTTCCTACCGCCGAGCGCGACAAATGCAGACGGACGGCGGCCTGGGCAAAACTTCCTGCCTCAACGGAGGCAACGAAAACGGGAATATCTTTCAGCGTATCGGTCATGGACGGATTGTGTCAATTTGGTCATCAATGAAGGGAAAACTTATCGCCACTGGCGACGCTGAGTCAACGGTAGACTGTCAGAACTGAAAATCATCTGATGACAGGAGAAAAAAATGACTGAAACAATGCAACGCTGGTCAATGGATGCCCTTGGTCGTGAAAGCCTCAGGCTCGTTCAGGAGCCTGTTCCACAGCCAGGCCCGGGGGAGGTTCGCATAAGGGTTAAAGCCGTTGCGCTCAACTACCGGGATAAAATGGTGATTGAAGGCACGATGCCGATTCCGCTTTCCTTCCCGTTTACTCCAGCATCTGACATGGCAGGCGTGGTGGACAGCATCGGCGAAGGCGTTACGCGTTTCAAGCCCGGCGCACGCGTCATCTCAACCTTCTTCCCGGAATGGATCGACGGCAAGCCGCAGGCAGACGCGCGCGATTTGCCCTATAAAACGTCCGGTGGATACTTCCAGGGCATGCTGGCCGAATATGTGATTGTGAGTGAAAACGCGCTGGTGGCGTCCCCGGAAAGCATGGATGACGCTGAGGCCAGCACGCTTCCTTGCGCGGGGCTTACCGCATGGTTCGCGCTGGTGGAGCGCGGTCATTTACGCGCCGGGCAATCGGTGCTGGTACAAGGGACGGGCGGTGTGGCGCTATTCGCTTTGCAGATAGCAAAAGCGCACGGCGCAGAAGTTATTGTTACGTCGGGGAGTGATGAAAAACTGGCGCGGGCCAAAAAGCTGGGGGCCAGTCAGGGCATCAACCGACTGAAAGGCGACTGGGCTGAAAATACGCTGGCACTGACGCAGGATCGCGGCATCGACCATATTATCGAAACGGTGGGTGGGGAGAACCTGAGACATTCCCTGCGCGCCGTTGCCGTTCATGGGCGGATATCGGTCATTGGCGTGCTGGCCGGGACAGAAATTTCTCTGCCTGCAAGCGAGCTGTTGCTGAAATCTCCCGTCATTCAGGGGATTGGGGTTGGACACCGCCGGGCGCTGGAAGATTTTGTCCGTGCTGTTGATGTCACGGAGTTAAAACCGGTGATTGAGCATCGCTACCGCTTTGACGAGCTGGAACAGGCGCTTGAACATCTGGATCGCGGTGCGTTTGGCAAAATCGTTCTCACCCGCGAGTGAGTTCCCGTTCCCGGGATAAACGTAAAAGGGGCTTTTTGTTGCGCAAGGTAGCTCTATTTTTGTGTGCTTAATCGCGTTAGCATGAGGTAGCACTCATTTATCCCGGGGACCTCATGGCTATCAAACTCATTGCAATCGATATGGACGGCACGCTGCTGCTGCCAGACCACACTATCTCTCCTGCCGTTAAAAATGCGATCGCCGCCGCACGCGAAAAAGGCGTGAACGTGGTGCTCACCACCGGACGCCCGTATGCCGGGGTGCACAGTTACCTGAAAGAGCTGCACATGAACCAGCCTGGCGATTACTGCATCACCTATAACGGCGCGCTGGTGCAAAAGGCAGCCGATGGCAGCACGGTGGCGCAAACTGCACTGAGCTATGATGACTACCGTTTCCTGGAAAAACTCTCCCGCGACGTGGGCTCTCACTTCCACGCGCTCGATCGCAATACGCTTTACACCGCCAACCGCGATATCAGCTACTACACGGTGCACGAGTCCTACGTTGCAACCATTCCACTGGTGTTCTGCGAAGCGGAGAAAATGGACCCGGCGACCCAGTTCCTGAAAGTGATGATGATTGATGAACCTGCGGTTCTCGACAAAGCCATCTCACGCATTCCGGCTGAGGTAAAAGAGAAATACACCGTGCTGAAAAGTGCGCCGTACTTCCTCGAAATCCTTGATAAACGCGTCAATAAAGGCACGGGCGTCAAATCGCTTGCCGATGCGCTGGGCATCAAGCCTGAGGAGATCATGGCGCTGGGCGACCAGGAAAATGATATTGCGATGATCGAATATGCGGGCATGGGCGTGGCGATGGATAACGCTATCCCGTCGGTAAAAGAAGTGGCGAACTTCGTGACTAAATCTAACCTGGAAGACGGCGTTGCCTGGGCGATCGAGAAATTCGTTCTGTCGTAACAAGTGCTTTGAAAGATTAGCCCCGGTTATTAACCGGGGCTTTTTTTGGCCCTGAATTTATCAAATTGTTCTTTTTGTGATCTGGATTGTAGTACAACATTAATTGATTGTACTACATTGTCAGCACGGCAAAGACGAAAGGCCTCACGTTTGTACTGCAAAAGTGAGGCGAAATTCAGCGGTCGCGGTAAAGTAGTGATGGACTTACAGAGCACAAGGACTCTCCATGACACTCAATAAAACCGATCGCATTGTCATCACGCTGGGCACTCAGATTGTGGGTGGCAAATACGTTCCCGGTTCGCCGCTGCCAGCAGAGGCGGAACTGTGCGAGGAGTTTGAAACCTCGCGCAACATCATTCGGGAAGTGTTCCGCTCGCTGATGGCGAAGCGGCTGATTGAAATGAAGCGCTATCGCGGCGCGTTTGTGGCGCCGCGTAACCAGTGGAACTACCTCGATACCGATGTTCTGCAATGGGTGCTGGAAAACGACTACGACCCACGGCTCATCGGCGCGATGAGCGAAGTCCGAAATCTGGTGGAACCGGCCATCGCCCGCTGGGCGGCAGAGCGCGCAACGTCAGGTGACCTGGCACAGATTGAGTCGGCTTTAAACGACATGATCGCCAATAACCAGAATCGGGAGGCGTTCAACGAAGCGGACATTCGTTACCACGAAGCGGTATTGCAGTCGGTGCATAACCCGGTTTTACAGCAGCTTAGCGTGGCGATCAGCTCGCTACAGCGAGCAGTATTTGAACGTACCTGGATGGGCGATGAGGCCAACATGCCGAAAACGCTTCAGGAACATAAAGCGCTGTTCGATGCGATACGGCATCAGGACGGTGATGCGGCAGAGCAGGCGGCGCTGACCATGATCGCCAGCTCGACACGAAGGCTGAAGGAAATCACATGACATCACGCTACATCGCAATTGACTGGGGATCGACCAATCTGCGCGCCTGGCTCTACCAGGGTGAGCAGTGCCTGGAAAGCAGGCAATCAGAAGCAGGTGTGACGCGCCTGAACGGTAAATCCCCCGCAGCGGTGTTAGCAGAAGTGACACAAAACTGGCGCGACGGTACTACGCCAGTGGTGATGGCCGGAATGGTCGGCAGTAACGTGGGGTGGAAGGTCGCGCCTTACCTGTCAGTTCCGGTGCATTTCACCGCCATTGGCGAGCAGTTAACGTCCGTTGGCGACAATGTCTGGATTATTCCCGGTTTATGCGTCTCTCGCGACGATAACCATAATGTGATGCGCGGCGAAGAGACGCAGCTGCTCGGGGCGCGCACCCTTTCTCCTTCTTCTGTCTACGTCATGCCCGGGACGCACTGCAAATGGGTCCAGGCGGATGCTGAGCAAATTCATGATTTCCGCACCGTGATGACCGGCGAACTGCACCACTTGCTGCTTAAGCATTCGCTGGTGGGGGCCGGTTTGCCGGAGCAGACCCCTTCGCCGGAAGCGTTTGCCGCCGGGCTTGAGCGCGGGATCGCATCCCCTGCCGTTTTGCCGCAACTTTTTGAGGTTCGCGCCTCGCACGTGCTGGGAAATCTTCCGCGCGAACAGGTCAGCGAATTTCTGTCCGGCCTGCTGATTGGCGCAGAAGTCGCCACTCTGAGCGACGCGTTCGCCGGGCAGCAGGCCATCACGCTCGTCGCGGGTTCATCGCTGACGTCTCGTTACCGCCAGGCGTTCCACGCTATCGGACGGGATGTTGCTGCGGTGGAAGGCGACACGGCATTTCAGGCAGGCATAAGGAGCATCGCTCATGCAGTGGCAAACTGAACTTCCCCTGATCGCGATTTTGCGCGGTATCACGCCCGGTGAGGCCTTAGCGCACGTTGGCGCGGTGATCGACGCCGGGTTCGACGCGGTGGAAATCCCGCTCAACTCCCCGGAGTGGGAAAAAAGCATTCCGGCAGTTGTGAAGGCGTTTGGTGATAAGGCGCTGATTGGCGCTGGCACCGTATTACAGCCGGAGCAGGTGGATGAACTGGCGAAGATGGGCTGCAAGCTTATCGTCACACCAAATATCAACCCCGAGGTGATCCGCCGGGCGGTGGATTACGGCATGACCGTCTGCCCGGGTTGCGCCACGGCCACAGAAGCCTTTGCCGCCCTCGATGCGGGCGCACAGTCTCTCAAAATTTTCCCGTCGTCGGCCTTTGGTCCGGATTACATCAAAGCGCTGAAAGCGGTCTTACCCGCCAGCGTGCCGGTCTTTGCCGTGGGCGGCGTCACGCCGGAAAACCTGGGCCAGTGGATGAGCGCGGGCTGTGTGGGCGCGGGGCTGGGCAGCGATCTCTATCGTGCAGGTCAGCCCGTTGAGCGTACCTCACAGCAGGCGGCAGCATTTGTGAAAGCGTATCGAGAGGCAGTGCAATGAAAATAACCAAACTCACCACGTACCGTTTACCCCCGCGTTGGATGTTCCTGAAAATCGAAACCGACGAAGGCGTGGTTGGCTGGGGCGAGCCGGTGATTGAAGGCCGTGCGCGAACCGTTGAAGCCGCGGTTCACGAGCTGGGCGAATACCTGATTGGCCAGGATCCGGCGCGCATCAACGACCTGTGGCAGGTCATGTACCGGGCGGGCTTCTACCGCGGGGGGCCGATTCTGATGAGCGCCATCGCCGGTATTGATCAGGCGCTGTGGGATATCAAAGGCAAAGTGCTCAATGCCCCGGTCTGGCAATTAATGGGCGGCCTGGTGCGCGACAAAATCAAAGCCTACAGCTGGGTGGGCGGTGACCGCCCTGCGGAAGTGATCGACGGTATCCGGCAACTGCGCAACATCGGTTTTGACACCTTCAAACTCAACGGCTGCGAAGAAATGGGCGTTATCGACAACTCGCGCGCGGTAGACCGGGCGGTGAATACCGTGGCGCAAATCCGTGAAGCCTTCGGCAACGAGATTGAGTTTGGTCTGGATTTCCACGGCCGCGTCAGCGCGCCAATGGCCAAAGTGCTGATTAAAGAGCTGGAGCCGTATCGCCCGCTGTTTATCGAAGAGCCGGTGCTGGCCGAGCAGGCGGAATACTATCCGAAACTGGCTGAACAGACGCACATTCCCATCGCGGCGGGGGAACGCATGTTCTCGCGCTTCGAGTTTAAACGCGTGCTGGAAGCGGGCGGCATTGCGATCCTGCAACCGGACCTCTCCCACGCGGGCGGCATCACCGAATGCTACAAAATTGCCGGAATGGCAGAAGCCTACGATGTGGCGCTGGCGCCGCACTGTCCGCTTGGGCCGATTGCGCTGGCGGCCTGCCTGCACGTCGACTTCGTCTCCCGCAATGCGGTGTTCCAGGAACAAAGCATGGGCATTCACTATAACAAGGGCGCGGAGCTGCTCGACTTTGTGAAAAACAAAGAAGACTTCAGCATGGAAGGTGGTTTCTTTAAACCGTTAACGAAGCCGGGCCTTGGCGTGGAGATCGACGAAGCCAAAGTCATTGAGCTGAGTAAAAGTGCGCCGGACTGGCGTAACCCACTGTGGCGTCATGAAGACGGTTCCGTAGCCGAGTGGTAAATCGCCGGATGGCGCTACGCTTATCCGGCCTACTCTCTCGTAGGCCCGGTAAGCGAAGCGCCACCGGGCAAAAAAAACGTACATAGAAAAAATATAACCCTCTGTAAATTACAGGGCATGGTGAGCGGCTTCGCTATGCCCAAAATCTGGAGACAGATTGCGATGGATATTCCAGTTACTGCTGCAAAAACCGGGCGTCGTCGTTACCTGACGCTGATCATGATCTTTATTACCGTGGTCATCTGTTATGTCGACCGCGCCAACCTTGCCGTGGCATCGGCTCATATTCAGGAAGAGTTTGGCATCACCAAAGCGGAAATGGGCTACGTCTTCTCGGCGTTTGCCTGGCTGTATACGCTCTGTCAGATCCCCGGTGGCTGGTTCCTTGACCGCGTGGGTTCACGTCTGACCTACTTTATCGCTATTTTTGGCTGGTCCGTGGCGACCCTGTTCCAGGGCTTCGCGACTGGGCTGATGTCGCTGATTGGCCTGCGCGCCATCACCGGGGTGTTTGAAGCGCCGGCGTTTCCGACCAACAACCGCATGGTGACCAGCTGGTTCCCTGAACACGAACGCGCTTCCGCTGTTGGTTTTTACACCTCCGGGCAGTTTGTTGGTCTGGCGTTTCTGACGCCGCTGTTAATCTGGATCCAGGAGCTGCTGAGCTGGCACTGGGTGTTTATCGTCACCGGCGGGATCGGCATTATCTGGTCGCTCATCTGGTTTAAGGTTTATCAGCCGCCGCGCCTGACCAAAAGCATCACCAAAGCCGAACTGGACTACATCCGCGACGGCGGTGGCCTGGTGGACGGCGATGCGCCGGTGAAAAAAGAGGCGCGCCAGCCGCTGACCAGAGCGGACTGGAAGCTGGTCTTCCACCGTAAGCTGGTGGGCGTATATCTGGGCCAGTTCGCAGTGACCTCCACGCTGTGGTTCTTCCTCACCTGGTTCCCGAACTATCTGACGCAGGAGAAGGGCATTACCGCGCTGAAGGCGGGCTTTATGACCACCGTACCGTTCCTTGCGGCGTTTTTCGGCGTGCTGCTCTCGGGCTGGCTGGCGGACAAACTGGTGAAAAAAGGCTTCTCACTGGGCGTTGCGCGTAAAACGCCAATTATCTGCGGACTGCTGATCTCTACCTGCATCATGGGAGCGAACTACACCAACGATCCGGTGTGGATCATGACCCTGATGGCGGTAGCGTTCTTCGGAAACGGTTTTGCCTCCATCACCTGGTCGCTGGTGTCGTCCCTGGCGCCGATGCGTCTGATCGGCCTGACTGGTGGTGTGTTTAACTTCGTTGGCGGCCTGGGCGGGATCACCGTACCGCTGGTCATCGGTTACCTGGCGCAGGACTACGGCTTTGGTCCGGCTCTGGTGTATATCTCTGCCGTGGCGCTGATCGGGGCGCTCTCCTACATCCTGCTGGTCGGCGACGTTAAACGAGTAGGCTAATCCCTTCGGATGTTTTACCCTGATGCGATAACCGCGCATCAGGGTATTTTCATGAAACAAATCACCTTCGCTTCCCGCAACCACCAGCTCACCAACATCAACACCTGGACGCCAGACAGCCAGTGGCTTGTCTATGATGTCCGCCCGTCCGGCGCGTCGTTTACCGGTGAAACCATTGAGCGGGTCAATGTTAGTACGGGCGAGGTTGAGGCGATCTACCGTGCGACTGACGGCGCGCATGTCGGCGTGGTAACCGTTCATCCGGCGCAGGACAAATATGTTTTTATCCACGGCCCGAAAAACCCGGATGCAGACTGGCAGTATGATTTTCACCATCGTCAGGGGGTGATTGCGCACAATGGTCAGGTGAGCAATCTTGATGCGATGGATATCACCGCGCCTTACACCGCAGGCGCGCTGCGTGGCGGCAGCCACGTCCACGTTTTTAGCCCGAACGGGCAGTTCGTCAGCTTTACCTACAACGACCATGTGCTGCACGCGCGCGATCCGCAGCTGGATTTGCGTAACGTCGGGGTGGCGGCGCCTTTTGGCCCAGTAAACCCACAGGGGAACCATCCGCGGGAATATGCCGGCACCTTCTGGAGCGTACTGGTAAGCCGTACAACGCCGAACCCGAAACCGGGCAGCGATGAGGTAAACCGCGCCTATGAAGAGGGCTGGGTGGGCAACGACAGGCTGGCGTTTATCGGCGATACGGTGTCTGCGAAAGGCGAGAAAGTGCCCGAACTGTTTATTGTCGATCTCCCCAAAGACGAGCAGGGCTGGAAACGGGCGGGCGATGCGCCGTTGCAGGGAACGCCTGATACAATGCCCGCGCCGCCTGCGGGCGTAACGCAACGTCGCTTAACCTTCACCCATCAGAAGGCGTATCCGGGGCTGGTGAACGTACCGCGCCACTGGGTGCGCAGCAATCCGCAGGGGACGCAGATTGCGTTTTTAATGCGGGACGATAACGGCGTTGTGCAGCTGTGGCTTATCTCCCCTGAGGGCGGCGAGCCGCGTCAGCTGACCCACACTGAGCGTGATATTCAGTCGGCCTTTAACTGGCATCCTTCCGGCAACGGGCTGGGATTTGTGCTTGCAGGCCGTATTGCCTGCTGCGATGCGCAGACCGGAGAGGTGACGTTTTTGACGTCCGATCACGGCAATCCGCCGTCTGCTGACGCTGTGGTGTTTTCCCCGGACGGACGATTTATTGCATGGATGGAAGAGAAGGACGGTTTCCGCCAGCTGTGGCTAACGGAAACCGCACAGAATTAGCGTGGAGGCATCTCTGCGGGCGGGATGACGGAATTGGTCGCCAGCTTTTCCTGCTCGCTTTTCTCAACGCGCGAACGCACTGAGCTGTCGGTGCGGAACATATCCCACGGCAGCAGAAGCGTATCGGCAACCGCCGTAAACGGCATATCAAGAATCGCCAGAGATTTGGTACCCCAGTTTGTCTCATCATCAGAGATCATTGCGGCACTGGCGCGCGTCCCCGGATATGTTCCTTCTTTACCGCCGGTGTGCGACATCACGCTCGAACACCCGCAAAGTAAAACAACCCCGCTGAACGACGCCAGCTTAATCAGAACATTTCTCATCATCACTCAGTCATCTTTAGTAGCACGGCATTGACCTGCAACTCAGGGTTATAGCGAGGCGCGTCCAAAATGGATAGCTCAAAACTCCCGCACTGTGGTCGTCATCGCAATTTAACCCTTTGTGCTGTGCCCCTGAGTCTATGCGACAACCAGCAAAGTGCAAAAAAATCTCACATCAACAGTCTTGAAAAGGCCGTATCCAGACCCATTTTAAGAATGTAACCCGATAACGGACACGCCTGATGGGTGTTCGGGGAAGCAGAAGCCTGTCCATGGTGGAAGGCTACATTTTCTCGCTGATTTCAGGAGCATTTATCCATGCGTAATTTCGATCTCTCTCCGCTATACCGTTCTGCCATTGGTTTCGATCGTCTGTTCAACCACTTAGAAAACAACCAGAGCCAGAGCAACGGCTATCCTCCTTACAACGTTGAACTGGTTGACGAAAACCACTATCGCATTGCGATTGCTGTTGCCGGTTTCGCAGAGAGCGAACTGGAGATCACCGCGCAGGACAATCTGCTGGTGGTGAAAGGCTCCCATACGGCCGAGCAGAAAGAACGAACCTACCTCTACCAGGGCATCGCAGAGCGCAACTTTGAGCGCAAGTTCCAGCTGGCTGAGAACATCCACGTCAAGGGCGCGAACCTGGTGAACGGCCTGCTGTTTATCGAACTGGAACGTGTGATTCCGGAAGAGAAAAAACCGCGTCGTATCGAAATCAACTAATTACGCGGGTCGCGTGAGCGGCCCACCCGAACTTGCTTGCCGTAACGGGAGCATATGCGAATCCGCAAGGGTTTGCAGGTACAACTGTGCACAAAATTAAACTGTGCCGCACTCGCTTCTCAGAAGGAGATTTAGTATGCGTAACTACGATTTATCCCCCCTGCTGCGTCAGTGGATAGGTTTTGACAAACTGGCTAACGCGCTGCAAAGCGCAACCGAACAGCAGACCTTTCCGCCGTACAACATCGAAAAAAGCGATGATAACCACTACCGCATCACGCTTGCGCTGGCCGGGTTCCGCCAGGAAGATCTCGACATCCAGCTTGAGGGTACGCGCCTGACCGTGAAAGGGTCACCGGAAAAACCAGACACCGAGACCAAATGGCTGCATCAGGGGCTTGTCACTCAGCCGTTTAGCCTGAGCTTTACCCTGGCAGACCATATGGAAGTTTCTGGCGCGACGTTCACTAACGGGCTACTGAACATTGACCTCACCCGTAACGTGCCGGAAGCCATTGCGCCTCAGCGCATCGCCATTAGCGAACGCCCGGCGTTGAACAGCTAAACCACGTTTTTGCCGGGTGGAAAACCTGCCGATCCTGTAGGTCGGGTAAGGCGCAGCCGCCACCCGACTCGCTCACAGATGCCATGAAGCCCTGCCCCGGCAGGGCTTTTTTGTGCGCCATCGCCCATACAACCGCCGTCAGCTCTGAGAGAATCCTTAGCATAACTATGGTTATACACAGGATGTGGATCATGAGTGATATCGCGTTAACCGTTAGCGTGTTGGCCCTTGTCGCGGTAGTGGGGCTATGGCTGGGGAATATCAAAATCCGCGGCGTCGGATTTGGCATCGGCGGGGTGCTGTTCGGCGGGATTTTTGTCGGCCATTTTGCCGACCAGCTTGGGTGGGTGCTCAGCGCCGATATGCTGCATTTCATCCAGGAGTTCGGCCTGATCCTCTTTGTGTATACCATCGGTATTCAGGTGGGGCCGGGCTTCTTCGCTTCCCTGCGCGTCTCCGGTTTACGCCTTAATCTCTTTGCCTTCGGCATCGTCGTGATGGGTGGGCTGGTTACCGCCATTCTGCATAAACTCTTCGCGATTCCGCTGCCCGTCGTGCTGGGCATCTTCTCCGGCGCCGTCACGAATACGCCCGCGCTCGGGGCGGGCCAGCAAATTCTGCGCGATCTGGGTATCCCTGCTGATGTCGTCGATCAGATGGGGATGAGCTACGCCATGGCCTATCCGTTTGGCATTTGCGGTATTTTGCTCTCGATGTGGCTGGTGCGCGTGCTGTTCCGCGTTAACGTCGAGCAGGAGGCAAAAGAGCATGAAAGCACGCTGACCAACGGCCATGCGCTCATTAAAACCATCAACATTCGCGTCGAAAACCCCAACCTGAACAATATGGCGATACAGGATGTTCCCATTCTGAACAGCGCGACCATTATCTGTTCCCGCCTGAAACGTGATGAAACGCTGATGGTGCCTTCACCGGATACCCTTATTCAGCACGGCGATCTCCTGCATCTGGTAGGGCAACCGGCGGATTTAAACAATGCCCGGCTGGTGATTGGTCAGGAGGTGGATACCTCACTCTCAACCCGTGGAACGGACATGCGCGTGGAGCGGGTGGTAGTGACCAATGAGAAAGTCCTGGGCAAGAAAATACGCGATTTGCAGGTTAAAGAGCGTTATGACGTGGTGATCTCCCGGCTTAACCGCGCCGGTGTCGAGCTGGTGGCCAGCCAGGATGCCAGCCTGCAATTCGGTGACATTCTCAACCTCGTCGGGCGTCCCTCATCCATTGATGCCGTAGCGGACATGGTAGGCAACGCCCAGCAAAAACTCCAGCAGGTGCAGATGCTGCCGGTCTTTATCGGCGTCGGGCTTGGCGTCATGCTTGGCTCCATCCCCCTGTACGTGCCCGGCTTCCCGGTAGCACTGAAGCTGGGTCTGGCAGGCGGGCCGCTCATTATGGCGCTGATCCTCGGGCGTATCGGCTCCATCGGTAAGCTCTACTGGTTTATGCCGCCGAGTGCTAACCTGGCGCTGCGGGAGTTAGGCATCGTGCTGTTTCTGGCGGTGGTGGGGCTGAAATCCGGCGGCGATTTTGTCGATACTCTGGTCAACGGCGAAGGGATGAGCTGGGTAGGATACGGCATATTTATTACCGCTATCCCACTGATAACGGTCGGATTACTGGCACGTATGTTCGCTAAAATGAACTATCTCACGCTGTGCGGCATGCTGGCTGGTTCCATGACCGATCCGCCCGCGCTGGCGTTCGCCAATAACCTGCACGCCACCAGCGGCGCGGCGGCGTTGTCCTACGCCACGGTTTATCCGCTGGTGATGTTTCTGCGCATCATCACCCCGCAGCTACTGGCGGTGCTGTTCTGGGGGATGGGCTAACAAGTCTTCCGGGTGGATGCGCCGCAGATGGTAGTCCACCTGGTAATCGCTGGTGTTCCGGAACATCACGGAATAATTGAGGAACTCGCCGCTGTCGCTGTAGGAAAGGGAGGTGATGCGCAGCAGCGGCGTCTGTTCCGGCACATTCATATAACCGGCCAGCTGTTTATTTGCCAGCACCGGCGTCAGGCTCTCGTAGTTGCCGCTGATGGTGATCCCGCATTCCTTCTCGATGTAATCAAACTTAGACCCTTCGAGATGCGCCAGGGAAAGATTGCGGAACAGCTTCACCGGCATAAAGCTGTCCTCCAGCATCAGCGGTTTTCCGTCCACGTAACGCACCCGCCTTGAAAAATAGATCCGCTCATCAACCTGAATCCGCAGCTGGCTGGCGATGGCGGGCGGCGCGGGCATCACTTCAAACTGCAACACCTTGCTCTGCACTTCTTTCCCCTGCTGGCGCAGCACCTCCACCAGCCCGGTCAGGTTAGTCGTTTCATGATGAACGTCTTTGCGCGCCACGAACGTCCCGCTGCCGTGTCGACGTTCAACCAGCCCCCAGCTTACCAGCAGATCCAGCGCCTTGCGGATGGTCATCCGGGCTACGCCAAACTCCTTTGCCAGCGCTTTTTCTCCGGGTAACGGACTACCAATGTTGTAGTCCGAGGAATTCAGCCGCAGCCGCAGCCGATCGGCAATTGATTTGTAGATCACCAGTAGACCTCTCTGCGCACATCATGGCGTGGATTACGTCTTAACTTGTCTATGTTTAGTTTAAAAAGTAGACCTGATTGGTCAAATTAAAACCATGAATGCGATCACGAATCGCAGCGGCATACCATGTTGCCGCATCAGTAAGTTCTTATGCTCACCTCAGGCCAGTAAAAAACCATAAAGGCCTCTATCCCCTACAGGTTGTTTCATGAGGATTTAAAAATGCTCAGTCAAATACAACGTTTTGGCGGCGCCATGTTCACCCCGGTTTTGCTGTTTCCCTTTGCCGGCATCGTGGTTGGGATCGCCATCATGCTTCGCAATCCGCTGTTTGTCGGTGAGGCCTTAACCGCGCCGGATAATCTGTTCGCGCAAATTGTTCACATCATCGAAGAGGGCGGCTGGGCGGTGTTCCGTAATATGCCGCTGATTTTTGCTGTCGGCTTACCGATTGGCCTGGCAAAGCAGGCGCAGGGCCGCGCCTGTCTGGCGGTGCTGATTAGCTTCCTGACCTGGAACTACTTTATCAACGCGATGGGGATGACCTGGGGTCACTTCTTTGGCGTCGACTTCTCTGCTGAACCCACTGCCGGCAGCGGGCTGGCGATGATTGCCGGAATCAAAACGCTTGATACCAGCATCATCGGGGCGATTATCATTTCCGGGCTCGCCACCGCCATCCACAATCGATTTTTCGACAAGCCGTTGCCGGTCTTTCTGGGGATTTTCCAGGGCACCTCGTTTGTCGTTATCCTCGCGTTCTTCGTCATGATCCCCTGCGCCTGGCTGACGCTGCTGGGGTGGCCGAAAGTGCAGATGGGCATTGAGTCGTTGCAGGCCTTTCTCCGTACCGCTGGCGCGCTGGGCGTATGGGTTTATACCTTCCTGGAACGCATTCTGATCCCAACCGGATTACACCACTTTGTCTACGGTCCGTTTATCTTCGGCCCGGCTGCGGTAGAAGGCGGCATTCAGGTCTACTGGGCACAGCACCTTCAGGAATTCAGCCAGAGCACTGTGCCGCTGAAAACGTTGTTCCCGGAGGGCGGATTCGCGCTGCACGGCAACTCTAAGGTGTTTGGCTCAGTCGGTATTGCGCTGGCTATCTGGTATACCGCGTCGCCGGAGAACCGCGTCAAAGTGGCAGGTCTGCTGATCCCGGCCACGCTTACCGCCGTGCTGGTGGGCATTACCGAACCGCTGGAGTTCACCTTCCTGTTTATCTCGCCGTTGCTGTTTGCCATCCACGCCGTGCTGGCCGCAACGATGGCGACGGTGATGTATACCTTCGGGGTGGTGGGGAACATGGGGGGCGGTCTGCTGGACCAGTTCCTGCCGCAAAACTGGATCCCGATGTTCCATAACCACGCCTCGACGGTATTCACCCAGATTGGCATCGGCCTCTGCTTCACCGGGATCTACTTCGTGGTCTTCAGAACGCTTATCGAACGTCTGAATCTCAAAACGCCGGGCCGGGAAGAGAGCGAAATCAAACTCTACAACAAAGCCGACTATAAGGCCGCGCGCGGGCAAACCACCGCCCCGGCGGCAGCCAGCCAGCAGGTCGGGCAGGCTGCTGGGTTCTTACAGGCGCTCGGCGGCGCAGCAAACATCGAAAGTATCAATAACTGCGCCACCCGCTTGCGTATCGCCCTGGTGGATATGACGAAAACCCAAAGCGACGACGTCTTCAAAGCCCTGGGCGCACACGGTGTGGTGCGGCGCGGCAACGGCATACAGGTGATTGTCGGTCTGCACGTTCCTCAGGTGCGCGACCAGCTGGAATCGCTGATGAAAACCCCCTTAACAAACGAACAAACCACTCTGACAGAGGCTATATCATGAAAAAATTCTCAGTTGTTATTGCAGGCGGCGGCAGTACATTCACGCCTGGTATCGTCCTGATGCTGTTAGCCAACCGTGACCGTTTCCCGCTGCGTGCGCTGAAGTTCTATGACAATGACGGAGCACGTCAGGAGATCATCGCCGAGGCGTGCAAAATCATCCTTAAGGAGCAGGCGCCGGAGATTGAATTTAGTTACACCACCGATCCTGAAGCGGCCTTTACCGATGTGGATTTCGTGATGGCGCATATTCGCGTGGGCAAATACCCCATGCGTGAAAAAGATGAAAAAATCCCGCTGCGCCACGGCGTGTTGGGCCAGGAAACGTGCGGGCCGGGCGGCATCTCCTACGGCATGCGCTCCATCGGCGGCGTGCTGGAGCTGGTGGATTACATGGAGCAGTACTCCCCGAACGCGTGGATGCTGAACTACTCCAACCCGGCGGCGATTGTCGCGGAAGCCACGCGCCGCCTGCGTCCGAACGCGAAAATTCTCAACATCTGCGACATGCCGATCGGCATTGAAGGACGTATGGCGCAAATCGTCGGTCTGAAAGACCGCAAAGAGATGCGCGTGCGTTACTACGGTCTGAACCACTTCGGCTGGTGGACGTCGATTGAAGATCTGAACGGCAACGATCTGATGCCGAAACTGCGCGAATACGTGGCGAAAAACGGTTATGTTCCGCCTTCGGAAGATGCGCATACTGAAGCGAGCTGGAATGATACTTTCGCCAAGGCTAAAGACGTACAGGCGCTGGATCCGGACACCATGCCGAACACCTACCTGAAGTATTACCTGTTCCCGGACTATGTGGTCGCCCATTCCAACCCGGAGCGTACCCGCGCCAATGAAGTGATGGATCACCGTGAGAAGCATGTATTCAGTTCATGCCGGGCGATTATCGAAGCCGGTCATTCTTCTGCCGGTGAACTGGAAATCGACGAACATGCGTCGTACATCGTCGATCTGGCGACCGCGATCGCCTTTAATACCCAGGAACGTATGCTGCTGATTGTGCCTAACAATGGGGCTATCCATAATTTTGACGCCGACGCGATGGTAGAAATCCCTTGTCTGGTCGGCCACAACGGACCGGAGCCGCTGACCGTGGGTGATATTCCGCACTTCCAGAAAGGGCTCATGAGCCAGCAGGTGGCGGTGGAAAAACTGGTGGTGGACGCCTGGGAGCAGCGCTCGTATCAGAAACTATGGCAGGCGATTACCCTGTCGAAAACCGTACCGAGCGCGTCGGTGGCGAAGGCGATTCTGGACGATCTGATTGAAGCCAACAAAGAGTACTGGCCGGAACTGCATTAATTTTCCTGACCGGCATCGCCAGATGCCGGTCTCCTTGTCCTGGCTGAATTACGCTATGCTGAAGCCTGCATGCAGCACGACAAGGAACCTTCATGAACATTTCCCGCCTCGGTGAAGCACCGGACTACCGCTTCTCACTGGCTAACGAACGCACGTTCTTAGCGTGGATCCGCACCGCCCTGGGCTTTCTGGCCGCAGGTGTCGGTCTTGATCAGCTCGCCCCCGATTTTGCCACCCCGTTGATTCGCGAAGTGCTGGCCCTGCTGCTGTGCCTGATTGCCGGTGTGCTGGCGATTTATGGCTATCTGCGCTGGCTTAGAAATGAAAAGGCGATGCGTCTGAAGCAGGATCTCCCCTACACGCGCGGCTTGCTCATCATTAGTACGATTTTGCTGATGGTTGCGGGCGTAGTGATGTTACTGGTGTTGTATGCCGGATAGCCGCAAAGCGCGGCGGGAAGCGGACCCCGGGCTTCAGCCGGAGCGAACCTCGCTGGCCTGGCTGCGCACGCTACTGGGGTATGGCGCGCTGATCGCTCTTGCCATTAAGCACAACTGGCACCGCACGGGGGCGCCATTCTGGATCTCCATTGTTGTGCTGGCGCTGGTAGCCGTCATTTTATGGCGCTACACCCGCAGCCGTAACCTGATGGACGTGGCGCAGAACGACTTTGCGCAGCCGAAAGCGGTGCGGGATAAGTTCCTGATTGCGTTGGCTGTGCTGTCTCTGTCTTTACTCTTTGCAGTTACTCACATTCAGCAAATTATGAGCTTATAAGCCCGGTGGCGGCTACGCCTTACCGGGCCTACAGCTGCCGCGAACTGTAGGCCGGGTAAGGCGCAGCCGCCACCCGGCATAATTACTTCCCTTTAGCCAGATACTTCGCCATCTCGTCTTCCGGCACCATGCCGCCGCCGGTTGCCCACACCAGGTGGGTAACGTTCTCATCGGCATCGACGCGCAGCGGCCCGGCCATCCCCGCCAGCGCCGACGGCTCCAGGCGAATCCCTTCCTCCTGAGCCAGCCAGCCGAGCATGTCGTACATGCTCTGGTCGGAAAGGGTGTAGAACCCGTCGAGCAGGCGCTCCATCGCGCGGCCCACGAAGCCGGAGGCACGTCCTACCGCCAGACCGTCCGCCGCCGTCACGTTATCAATGCCCAGATCCTGCACCGCAATCTCATCGTGCAGCCCGGTATAAACGCCCAGCAGCATGCACGGCGAGTGCGTTGGCTCCGCGAAGAAGCAGTGGACGTTATCGCCAAAGGCCAGCTTCAGGCCAAACGCCACGCCGCCGGGACCACCGCCGACGCCGCACGGCAGGTAGACGTACAGGGGATGATCGGCATCCACCACGCGGCCCTGCTCGGCAAACTGCGCCTTCAGGCGCTCGCCAGCAACCGCATAGCCCAGGAACAGCGTGCGTGAGTTCTCATCGTCAATAAAGAAGCAGTTCGGATCGCTTTCCGCCGCTTTGCGTCCCTGCTCCACCGCCACGCCGTAATCCTGCTCATATTCCACGACGATCACGCCGTGGCTGCGCAGTTTGGCTTTCTTCCACTCGCGGGCGTCGGCGGACATATGCACCGTCACCTTAAAGCCAATGCGGGCGCTCATAATGCCGATGGACATCCCCAGGTTGCCGGTTGAACCCACCGCGATGCTGTACTGGCTGAAGAAGTTCTTAAAGCGCGGCTCCAGCAGAACGCTGTAGTCGTCTTCAAGGCTCAGCAACCCGGCGTCCAGCGCCAGTTTCTCCGCATGAGTCAGCACCTCATAGATGCCGCCGCGCGCTTTGATCGAGCCGGAAATCGGCAGATGGCTGTCTTTTTTCAGCAGCAGCGTGCCTGGAATGGCCTTACCGGACTCTTTCTCCAGCCGCGCCTGCATCGCCGGGATCGCGACCAGGTCGGATTCGATAATCCCGCCCGTTGCCGCCGTTTCCGGGAACGCTTTCGCCAGATACGGCGCGAAGCGTTTCAGGCGCGCGTGGGCGTCGTCCACGTCGGCTTTGGTCAGCCCGACATAAGGCAACCCTTCTGCAAGCGTCGTGGTGCGCGGGTTAAGCCAGGTGGTTTCTTTCAGGGCAATCAGATCCTCAACCAGAGGAAACTGTGCGGTTAAAGTAGTGATAGTTGCGTTTTCCATAGTACGTCTCTTCGCGCTCAGATAATGAAGGAAAGCAGGAATGTGCCGCCAAGTGCAAGCACCGAGGCGATAAACGTCGCCGTCGTATAGTATTTGAAGGTCTCGTTCAGGGTCGCGCCGCAATACTGCTTCACCAGCCAGAAGAGAGAATCGGTCACGATCGTGCAGCCAATAGCGCCGGACCCGATGGCAATGGTGATGATCTCCGGGCTTACGTTTGGGTAGAGCGGCAGCATCGGCGCTACTATCGCCGTGGCACCCATCATCGCTACCGTTGCCGAACCGACGGCGGCGTGCAGCACCAGTGCCACCAGCCAGGCGAGAAGGATAGGGTGCATATGCAGGTTCGAGAGAATATGCGCCAGCGTCTCCGCCAGACCGCTGGTTTTAAGGATGGCGTTGAACGCGCCGCCCGCACCGATAATCAGCAAAATGTTGGCGATAGAGCCAAAGCCGTGCTCCGTATGGGTCAGCATTGCGCCCATGCCCATGTGCTGGCGGATCCCCAGCAGGTAGTAGGCAAAAAACACGGCGATAAACATCGCGGTGATAGGGTTGCCGATAAACTCCAGCAGGGTATACAGCGAGCCTTCTTTTGCCATGTTCAGCTCGGCAATGGTTTTCACCAGCATCAGGGCAATCGGCAGCAGCACGGTGAACAGCGTGGCGCTCAGCGACGGCAGCGTGTGTTCTTCCCGCACCTTCAGGTCTGAAAATTCCGCCGGAACCGGCTTATAGGGCAGACGATCGCCGAGCAGCTTCAGGAACAGCGGGCCGCCAACCAGAGACGCCATCAGGCCCACCATCAGACCGTAGACAATCACCGTCCCGACGTCCGCCCCTAATTTATTGGTGACAAACAGCGCGGCCGGATGCGGAGGCACCACGCAGTGCACTGCCATTAGTGCGGTACAGAGCGGAATGGCCAGCTTGAGCAGCGACGTGTTGGTCTTTTTGGCGATGGAAAACGCCAGCGGGATCAGCAGTACCACGCCCACTTCCACAAACAGCGTAATGCCGCAGATCAGGCCGACCAGGACCATAATCACGTCCGCCGACAGCCAGCGGCAGCGCTGCAACGTAATCCCGATGCGCTCTGCCGCGCCGGAGACTTCCATCATTTTGCCGAGAATAGTGCCAAGACCGATAACCGCCGCCAGGAAGCCCAGCGTACCGCCAATCCCGCTCTCAATGGCGTTCACCATATCCAGCGGGCTCATCCCCATCATCGCGCCGACGAAAAAGGTTGCCAGCAGCAGCGCGAGGAACGGGTGAAACTTCAGTTTTACGATGGTTAAAACAATCAATACGATGCTGACAAGCAGCGTTGCCACAACCCAGACCTGAGATCCCATATCTCACCTCACCCTTATGTCATCTGGGGGTATTGGACGAAAAAACGGCGTGGGCTGACAAACGATATAAATTGGCGTTCAGATGAGCCAGATTGGATCAACTGAGTGACTGGACTCTAAAAAGCGCACTTAACTCGTATTAGGTTCACATAAATTCATTCTTGAGCGGTATGCTGAACGCAGAAATTACGTGTGGGAATTGTGATGACCGATGCGAATGAAGGCAGAAACCGGCTTTTAAACGGCTGGCAGCTGTCGAAAATGTACACCTTTGAAGTGGCCGCCCGGCATGAGTCCTTCGCGCTGGCGGCGGCGGAGCTGTCGCTCAGCCCCAGCGCGGTGAGCCACCGCATAAATCTGCTGGAAGAGGAGCTGGGCATTCAGCTGTTTGTCCGCTCACATCGTAAAGTGGAGCTGACGCAGGAAGGCAAGCGCGTTTACTGGACGCTGAAATCGTCCCTCGACACCCTGAATCAGGAGATCCTGGATATTAAAAACCAGGCGCTGTCAGGTACGCTAACGGTGTACTCCCGGCCGTCGATCGCCCAGTGCTGGCTGGTGCCGATGCTGGGGGATTTTACCCGCCGCTACCCGTCGATTTCACTTACTATTCTGACTGGTAATGATTATGTCAACATGCAGCGAACCGGCATCGATCTGGCGCTCTATTTCGACGATACGCCGCCAAACCACCTTTCTCATCACTTTTTGATGGATGAAGAGATTTTGCCCGTCTGCTCGCCGGTGTATGCCCGGGAGCATGAACTGCTGAAAAACCCCCATAACCTCAGCCACTGCACGTTACTGCACGACCGTCAGGCCTGGAGCAATGATTCCGGTACGGATGAGTGGCTGAGCTGGGCGCAGCATTACGCGGCGAATATGCCGTTATCATCGGGTATTGGCTTCGATCGCTCTGATTTAGCCATTATCGCGGCCATGAATAATGTGGGGGTAGCGATGGGGAGAAAGCGGCTGGTGCAAAAACGTCTCGAACGGGGGGAGTTGATCGCACCCTTTGATGGGAAAACTCTCAAGTGCCATCAGCATTATTACGTCTCAACGCTTCCCGGCCGTCAGTGGCCGAAAATTGACGCCTTTATCGGCTGGCTAAGAGAGCTGGCGGGTTGAAGAATTATTACGCTTTCGCTCTACACCAAATGTGAAAAAGCGTGCTAAATACAGGTAATGCTTTTGATTTATCCAGGGTAAACCGTGTTAAAGCCTTTTATTGCCACTGCGATCTTACTCTCTTCCAGCTGGGCGATTGCCGCTGAGCCGCCGCTGACGGCTGCCCGTTACGCGCAGATGCTGGGCGTCGGAATGGATGTCGACTGGGCACGCACCGAGCGCGGTATCCGCGAGTTCGACCCGCTGGTGGTCCGTGATTTTCAGGTGAAAGGCATACACCATGTCCGTATTCGGGTGGCGGGCGAACCGACGGAAGCGCGGCTGATTCACCTGCGTAAGCTGGTGGAGGCCTGCGAGCAATACGGCGTCATCCCCATCATCGCTTATCAGGCCGATGAATATAAAAACGACCCGAAAGCGGATACCGAAAAAGAGGTGATTAACTGGTGGATTGCCGTGGCGCACTATTTTGGTCAGCGCTCGCCGTTGCTGGGCTTTGACCTGATCTACGAACCGGCGGACAAGCTCAACCACAACGTTGCTTCGCTCAACCGGGTGTATGAGAAAGCGATCAAAGACATTCACGCCATTGATGCCAGCCGCATGATTTTTATCGCCCCTCGTCTGCGCGCCGCGCCGGAGGATTTATCCAGCCTGAAGCTGCCCGCGCACAGCCAGAATTACCTGCTGGCGGAGTGGCATATTTTCCCCTGGGGCCCGCTGAAAACGAACGGTAAATACCCGTGGACGTCCGGAACTGCGGCTGAGAAAGCGGCTATCCGTAACCGAATCAACGCCGCGCTGCACTGGCAACAAAAAACCGGGCATGTGAGCTGGGTTGGCGGCTGGGGGGTGGGCGAATCGAAAAGCCTGACGCCAACCGCCTCGCAGATGGCGTTTGCCACGTTTATGGCGTGCGAGCTGCAACAGGCCAACATCCCGTATGCGATAAACGCCGATGTTCAGTTTTATGACGGGGAAGAGGGGGCGTGGCGGCCTGCCCCAGAGCGGCTATTGCAGGCGATGATTGCGCCCGTCTGTGAAAAGCCCGGCGAGAAGCCGGGCCATCATGCGGTTAAACCGGCTGTTCGTGATGCGAGACACGCGACGCCAGCGGCAGCCAGCACAGCAAAATCAGCAGCCCCATCAGGGTCATCAGCAAGCCTAAACTCGCCTGCCCGGTCTGCGGCATCATAGCCGAAAGCCAGGCCAGCGCGCCGGAACCGATGTTCTGCAAACCGCCCACCAGCGCGCCTGCCGTGCCTGCGAGGAACGGGAACGGCTCCATCGCGCCGCTGGTGGCGAGGGGAAACAGCATGCCCGCGCCGAAGAAGAACAGCGCCGCCGGGATGAGCAACGTCCAGACCGACATCACGTCAAACAGCCCCGGGATCCACATCATCAGCCCGGCCAGCAGACAGCTGATCACCGACTGCCACATCAGCGTGGAGAAACGCTTGTTCGGACGTCCGGCGAACCATGCGCCGAAGAACGCCGCCGGGATCGGCAGTATAAACAGAATACTCACCACCATGCTGCTCAGGCCAAGGCCTGCGCCCAGCAGCACGCCGGAACAGGCTTCAAACACCGCAATTCCCGCCAGGCCGCCGATTAGCATCAACAGATAACAGGTAAAGGACCCATTACCGAACAGCGTTTTGTAGCTGGCGATGAGCTTCGTGCGCGGCGCGTCTTTTGGGCGGGTTTCCGGCATCCAGCGCGCCATGCTGAAGGTGACAATAATGCACAGCACCAGCAGGAAGGCGTAACAGGCGCGCCAGGACCAGACGGTGTCCAGCAGACCCCCAATCAGCGGGGCCAACAGCGGGCTGACCAGAATACCCATATTTAACAGACTGTTGGCGTGACGAAGCTGTGTGCCCTGGTACATATCACGCGGCAGGGTACGCGCCATAACCCCGCCAACGCCGGTGCCCACGCCCTGAAGGGCGCTGGCGGCAATCAGGACGGTCAGGCTGTGAGTGGTAATGGCAATCACCGTCGCTACCATGAAAATGCTCATGCCCACCAGAATAACCGGACGACGCCCGACGCGATCGGACAGGGGACCATAAACCAGCTGTGAAACGCCATAGGTCAGCAGATAGGCTGCCATCACGCTCTGGACTGCACCTTCGCGGACGCTCAGATCTTTTGCCATATCGGCAATCGCCGGAATGTAGATGGTTTGTGCCATCTGCCCGACGGCCACCAGTAACACCAGCATCAACAATAAGTTCACGTTCCGTTGCTTTTTCATGTCGCTGAATACTTTTGCCAAAAGAGATAAATAAAGAATAAGTGACTACGCATTCCCATAAATGCGCGAGGAATCTACCACAGAGAGATGACAATTTAAGCATTACTGTGATGAATGACAGAAGACGTGAAGGCAGGATTTGTAAACAAGATCGGCAACTAATGTTGCCAGCGAATTACGCCAGGCGCAGCAGGACCGCACCGGCAGCAATACCCAGTGCCGCCGCGATGCGCAGGCCGGCAACCTTCTCTTTTAAAAGCACAAATGCGATTAATGCGCCGAAGAGAATAGAGGTTTCACGCAGTGCCGCGACCACAGCCAGCGGTGCCTGGGTCATCGCCCAGAGTGCCAGACCGTAAGATCCCATCGTCCCGACACCGCCGAGCAGCCCTTTTTTCCAGTGCAGGCGCAGGTAGCTGGACGCTTCGCGACGCCGCGCCACCATTGCCCAGCTCAGCAGGCAGAAACCGTTCATGAAGAAGGTCCAGAGCGTATAGCCCAGCGCAGTGTCCGAGAGTCGCACACCGGTGCCGTCCACCAGGGTATACCCGGCGATAAAACAGGCGTTCAGCAGCGCCAGCCAGATCCCCTTGCGTGACTGCATGCGGCCGTTCATCGCCATGGCCAGAATCGACAGACAAATGACCCCAATGCCGGACCAGGCAAGCCAGGAGAGATGATCCCCGAGCACCAATACGCTGATCAGCGCCACCAGCAGAGGAGCCGTCCCGCGCATAAGGGGGTAGGTCTGGCTCATGTCGGAGACCTGATAGGTCTTCGCTACCAGCACGGTGTACACCACCTGTAACGCACAGGAGACGAACAAATATGGCCAGCTTGCGGCAGTTGGCTGAGGAGAGAAGGGCAGTAAAATCAGGGCAATAAGCGCGGCTGAACCGCTGACTCCGATCGCCGAATAGAGCTTATCCGTTCCGGCTTTAACGATGGCGTTCCAGCTGGCATGCAGCAGTGCGGCGAACAGTAAAATGCAGAAAACGGTGATGGTCATGGCGTATCGGTTGGTGAAATGTCATCCAACTGTAACATTCACCCGTCGATGCTGCCAGCCGCTTACACTGCGCAAAAAAGGCGGTGCGTCACCCGGGGTTCGTCTGACACCAGCCTGAAGCCCGCCCGATGGTAAAATCCGTACGCGGTTTCCGGCGCATGGGTATTAAGAAAATCAAACCAGATGCTGGCATCCGCCATCACCACGGTCAAAAGCTGTTTGCCTATGCCCTGCCCACGGCACTTCTCGCTGACGTAGAGATGACGAATACGTCCGGCGCGCGGCTGCTGGCTGAACGGATCGCGATTAAGGCCGCACACGCCCACCAGCCTGCCGTTAAGAAACGCCCCCAGCAGTTTTTCACCCGGCGCGTTAAAGCGGTTTTCACCCCGCTGCCAGTTCTCTTCCAGCCTGCGCAGCATATTGAAATTCAACGCGATACTCTCCGCCTTCAGGGCGATATACCCGGGTTCATCGGGCGTGACGGGCTCAATTAACAGACGCGACATAGCATTCCCTCGTTATTAAAGAGGGGCGGTTGCCCGCCCCTCTCAGGTGCGACTTGAACCTGAATCACCGAACGTATTTCAGGACAGCATCAAGCAGTTGCAATACAGCAACAATGAGTTTGAGGACAAGTATGACCATATCCACGACGCTCATACGCGTCTCCTTTTGGTTAAAAGGAGCACGATGCTGGCGTACCTTTCCGCCGCCTGTGGCCAGCACCTGGATTGACGTAACACAGTGTGCTCACTTCAGGGGTTAAGGCACTGACGGCACCACCCGTTTCAGCCAGGACTTCGTTGCGCCGGTAAACTGCGGCCCCCTCGCTCACTGCGAACACCCTCAGTATAGATAAATACTGTATGTATGAACAGTATTTTATGGACAAAATTTGGAAGGCGATCCATACTCAAAAACGTCAAAATCCGTGCCGGAATTGCGCGTTCGTCTTCGATCGCGTATACTTTTCGCGTTGACGTAACACAGTGTGTTCTGCGGCAACCAACCGCAAAACCCTGATAAAAACCTCGCTTAGGCGGGGTTTTTTGTTTTCACCACCCAACAAACGAAACGTGATCCCTGACGCATTTTTGCGCAGATGAAAATATTTCCATTGTCACATCCGAAAACCTGTGTTTGTATAAATTCAATCAATGATTCCAAACACAGGTCCCCAATGACTTCATCCATCTTCACTTCGACCCTACTAAAAACTGCGCAACCTGCCGCAGTGGTCGTCGTGCGTGTGGTGGTGGTCGTCGGCAATGCGCCGTAGGGACTGGATCAACACACGAATCCAAAACCCCGCCGGCGCAAACCGGGCGGGGTTTTTCGTTTAGGACCCTCCCCGGAAGGCTGGCTCAGAAGAAAAGGACTGGAGCATGGCAAGTTCGGGCACAACATCCACCAAGACGCGTTTTACAGGCGCGCAGCTGATTGTTCATTTACTGGAACGACAGGGCATCACCACCGTTGCGGGCATCCCGGGTGGGACCGTACTGCCGCTGTATGATGCGTTAAGCCAAAGCACACAGATCCGCCACGTGCTGGCGCGCCACGAGCAGGGCGCAGGCTTTATCGCCCAGGGCATGGCGCGTACCCAGGGTAAACCGGCGGTCTGTATGGCCTGTAGCGGGCCGGGCGCCACTAACCTGGTGACCGCCATCGCCGACGCGCGTCTCGACTCCATTCCGCTGATCTGCATTACCGGCCAGGTGCCGTCCTCGATGATCGGCACCGATGCGTTCCAGGAAGTCGACACCTACGGCATCTCTATCCCCATCACCAAACATAACTATTTAGTTCGCGATATTAGCGAGCTGCCTCAGGTTATCAGCGATGCGTTCCGCATTGCGCAGTCTGGCCGCCCGGGCCCGGTGTGGATAGACATTCCTAAGGATGTCCAGACCGCAGAAATTGAGATCGACGTTCTGCCGGAGCCGGGTGACCGTGCCCCCGCGCCAGAATTCAGCGCTGAGAGCGTGCGCGATGCGGCGGCGATGATCAACGCCGCCAAACGCCCGGTGCTCTATCTGGGCGGCGGGACGATCAACGCCGCGGATGAAATCCGCCAGTTCGCTGAAAAAGCTAATTTGCCCACCACTATGACCCTGATGGCGCTGGGTATGCTGCCAAAAGCGCACCCGCTCTCTCTCGGCATGCTGGGCATGCACGGCGCGCGCAGCACCAACTACATCCTGCAAGAGGCGGATTTGCTGATAGTTATGGGGGCGCGTTTTGATGACCGGGCGATTGGCAAAACCGAGCAGTTCTGCCCGAACGCCAAAATCATTCACGTGGATATCGACCGCGCCGAGCTGGGTAAAATCAAGCAGCCGCACGTGGCGATCCAGGGCGACGTGGCCGAGGTGCTGGCGCAGCTGATCCCGCAGACGGAGGCAACCGACCGCGCCGACTGGCGCCAGCTGGTAGCCGATCTGCAACGGGAGTTCCCGGGCGCTATCCCAACCGAGGGCGACCCGCTGAGCCACTATGGTCTTATCAACGCCGTCGCCGCCTGCGTGGATGACAGCGCGATTATCACCACCGACGTCGGCCAGCATCAGATGTGGACCGCTCAGGCGTATCCGCTGAACCGTCCGCGCCAGTGGCTGACCTCCGGCGGCCTTGGCACCATGGGCTTCGGCCTGCCAGCAGCGGTTGGCGCGGCGCTCGCCAACCCGGACCGCAAGGTGATCTGCTTCTCCGGTGACGGCAGCCTGATGATGAATATTCAGGAGATGGCGACGGCGGCCGAAAACCAGTTAGACGTCAAAATCATTCTGATGAACAACGAGGCGCTGGGTCTGGTGCACCAGCAGCAGAGCCTGTTCTACAAGCAGGGCGTGTTTGCGGCGACCTATCCGGGGATGATCAACTTTATGCAGATTGCCGCTGGTTTTGGCCTGCACACCTGCGATCTGAACGCCGAAGAAGATGCCCACGCGGCGTTGCAGGATGCGATTTCTCGCCCTGGCCCGGCGCTGATCCACGTGCGTATCGACCCTGAACAAAAAGTGTATCCGATGGTGCCGCCGGGTGCGGCAAATACTGAGATGGTGGGGGAATAAGCCATGCAGAAACAATGTGATAACGTCATTCTGGAACTCACCGTCCGCAACCACCCAGGCGTCATGACCCACGTCTGTGGGCTCTTTGCCCGTCGGGCGTTTAACGTGGAAGGCATTCTGTGCCTGCCGATTCAGGGCAGCGAGCACAGCCGCATCTGGCTACTGGTGAACGACGACCAGCGTCTGGAGCAGATGATGGCGCAGATCGACAAGCTGGAGGACGTCACCAAAGTGGCACGCAACCAGTCCGATCCCACCATGTTTAACAAAATTGCGGTGTTTTTTGAGTAAATCACTTAAGGTAAGAGGCTTTTGCCGGATGGCGCTGCGCTTATCCGGCCTGCAAGGACGTTACACGTAGGCCGGATAAGGCGTTTGCGCCGCCATCCGGCGCGTTCACGCATCAGGATCAAACCATGACCACCATCGCCCTTATCGACGACCACCTTATCGTTCGCTCCGGCTTTGCCCAGCTTTTAAACCTCGAACCGGATTTTCAGGTCGTGGCCGAGTTTGGCTCAGGACGCGAGGCGCTGGCGGGCCTGCCGGGACGCGGGGTACAGGTCTGTATCTGCGATATCTCTATGCCGGACCTCTCTGGGCTGGAGCTGTTAAGCCAGCTGCCGAAAGGAATGGCGACGATCATGCTCTCGGTCCACGACAGCCCGGCGCTTGTCGAGCAGGCGCTCAACGCGGGGGCGCGCGGGTTTCTCTCTAAACGCTGTAGCCCGGACGAGCTGATTGCCGCCGTGCGCACCGTCTCCACCGGAGGCTGCTACCTGACGCCGGATATTGCCATCAAGCTGGCGGCGGGACGGCAGGATCCGCTCACCAGACGCGAGCGCCAGGTGGCAGAGAAACTTGCCCAGGGCATGTCGGTGAAAGAGATTGCCGTAGAGCTGGGGCTGTCGCCAAAGACCGTTCACGTTCATCGCGCCAACCTGATGGAAAAACTCAACGTCAGTAACGATGTCGAGCTGGCGCGCCGTATGTTTGACAGCTGGCAATGAACTCCCTGTTTTCGCGGCTGATCGCCGTTGTTGCCAGCTTTTTCATCTTCTCCGCCGCGTGGTTCTGTCTGTGGAGTATCAGCCTGCATCTTGTCGAGCGCCCGGAGCTGGCGGTGCTGCTGTTCCCCTTTGGCCTGCGGCTGGGGCTAATGCTGCAATGCCCGCGCGGCTACTGGCCGGTGCTGCTGGGCGCAGAGTGGCTGATGCTGATCTGGCTGGCGCAGGAAGTGGCGTTGGCGCACCTGCCTTTATTGATGACCGGAAGCCTGCTCACGCTTATCCCGGTCGCCCTGATTTCCCGCTACCGTCACCAGCGCGACTGGCGCACGCTGCTGCGTCAGGGTGCGGCGCTGATTGCCGCCGCGCTGTTGCAGTCCCTGCCGTGGGTGGGTGAAAAGGAGGGGCTCAACGCCCTGCTGCTGACCCTCACCGGCGGCCTGACGCTGGCCCCGACCTGCCTTGTGATCTGGCATTACCTTACCAGCACCGTCTGGCAGCCGCTCGGCCCGGCGCTGGTCTCCCAGCCGGTGAACTGGCGCGCCCGGCACCTGATCTGGTATCTGCTGCTGTTTGTGGTGAGCCTGTGGTTGCAGCTTGGTCTGCCCGCTGAATTATCACGCTTCACGCCGTTTTGTCTGGCGCTGCCGATCATCGCCCTTGCCTGGCATTACGGCTGGCAGGGCGCATTGATCGCCACGCTGATGAACGCCATCGCGCTGATTGCCAGCCAGACCTGGCACGATCACCCGGTAGATCTGCTGCTCTCGCTGCTGGCTCAGAGCCTCACCGGGCTGCTGCTCGGCGCGGGCATACAGCGCCTGCGCGAGCTGAACCAGTCCCTCCAAGCCGAGCTGGCGCGCAACCGCCGTCTGGCGGAGCGTCTGCTGGAGACGGAAGAGAGCGTGCGCCAGGAGGTTGCTCGCGAATTGCACGATGATATCGGCCAGACCATCACCGCCATCCGCACCCAGGCGGGCATTGTTCAGCGCCTGGCGGCAGAAAACGCGGGCGTGAAGCAGGGCGGGGCGCATATCGAACAGCTTTCGCTGGGCGTCTATGATTCCGTTCGTCGCCTGTTAGGGCGGCTGCGCCCGCGCCAGCTTGACGATCTCTCGCTCGAGCAGGCAATACGCTCTCTGATGCGCGAGATGGAGCTGGAGAGCCGCGGGATTGTCAGCCATCTCGACTGGCGCATTAACGAACCTGCGCTGAGTGAAGGCCAGCGTGTGACGCTGTTCCGCGTCTGCCAGGAAGGGCTGAACAACATCGTCAAGCACGCCAGCGCCAGCGCGGTAACGATCCAGGGCTGGCAGCAGGACGAGCGCCTGATGCTGGTGATTGAAGACGACGGCTGCGGCCTGCCGCCGGGCTCCGGCCAGCAGGGGTTTGGCCTGGCGGGCATGCGCGAGCGCGTGAAGGCGCTGGGCGGCACGCTGACGATCTCCTGCACCCACGGAACGCGCGTCAGCGTCAGTTTGCCGTTAAGGACACACCATGTTTAAAACCCCCGCCAGCGCCGCCCCGCTAAGCAACAAAGCGGAAATCGATGCCCGCTATCGCTACTGGCGTCGCCATATCCTGATTACCATCTGGCTCGGCTACGCGCTGTTCTACTTCACCCGCAAAAGCTTCAACGCCGCCGCGCCGGAAATTCTCGCCAGCGGCGTGATGACGCGCACCGATATTGGCCTGCTGGCGACGCTGTTTTACATCACCTACGGCCTGTCGAAGTTCTTCTCCGGCATCGTCAGCGACCGCTCCAACGCGCGTTATTTTATGGGCGTCGGGCTGATCGCCACCGGGGTGGTGAACATCCTGTTTGGCTTCTCCACCTCGCTGTGGGCCTTTGCCCTGCTGTGGGCGCTGAACGCCTTTTTCCAGGGCTGGGGCGCGCCGGTCTGCGCCCGCCTGCTCACCGCCTGGTACTCACGCAACGAGCGCGGCGGCTGGTGGGCGATATGGAATACCGCGCATAACGTCGGCGGGGCGCTGATCCCGATGGTGGTCGGCGCGGCGGCGCTGCACTACGGCTGGCGCGCGGGGATGATGATTGCCGGTGGCCTCGCGATTGTCGCCGGACTGTTCCTCTGCTGGCGCCTGCGCGACAGGCCGCAAACCGTCGGCCTTCCACCGGTGGGCGACTGGCGGCACGACGAGATGGAGATCGCCCAGCAGCAGGAAGGGGCCGGGCTGTCCCGCCAGGAGATCCTCACCAAATACGTGCTGAAAAACCCGTACATCTGGCTGCTGTCGCTCTGCTACGTGCTGGTCTACGTGGTGCGCGCGGCGATCAACGACTGGGGCAATCTGTACATGTCCGAAACTCTCGGCGTGGACCTGGTGACCGCCAACTCGGCGGTGACGATGTTCGAGCTGGGCGGGTTTATCGGCGCGCTGGTGGCGGGCTGGGGCTCGGACAAGCTGTTCAACGGTAACCGCGGGCCGATGAACCTGATTTTTGCTGCCGGGATCTTACTCTCCGTCGGCTCGCTGTGGCTGATGCCGTTCGCCAGCTACGTGATGCAGGCGGCGTGCTTCTTCACCATCGGTTTTTTCGTCTTTGGCCCGCAGATGCTGATCGGCATGGCGGCGGCGGAGTGTTCCCACAAAGAGGCGGCAGGCGCGGCGACGGGCTTTGTCGGGCTGTTTGCCTACCTTGGCGCATCGCTCTCCGGCTGGCCGCTGGCGCGGGTGATCGACGTCTGGCACTGGAGCGGGTTCTTCGCGGTGATCGCCATCGCGGCGGGCATCTCCGCCCTGCTGTTGCTGCCGTTTTTGCACGCGCAGGCACCGCGCGAAGCGTGACGCGCCTCACCTTTTGCTGCCGAGACGCGCAAAACTAAGAAATTTTCCCGGTTTCACCTGGACGCTGTCTCAGGCATCTCTCCTGGCTGGTTTTTACAATGCTGCAAAAATCAGCTCAGGAGTAACTCAGTCATGCTGGCCTTCTTAAATCAGGTGCGCAAGCCGACCCTGGATCTGCCGCTCGACGTGCGGCGCAAGATGTGGTTCAAACCGTTCATGCAGTCCTATCTGGTGGTCTTCATCGGCTACCTGACCATGTACCTGATCCGCAAAAACTTTAACATCGCGCAGAACGACATGATCTCAACCTACGGGCTGAGCATGACGCAGCTGGGGATGATTGGCCTGGGCTTCTCCATCACCTACGGCGTGGGGAAAACGGTTGTGTCCTACTACGCGGACGGCAAAAATACCAAGCAGTTCCTGCCGTTTATGCTGATCCTCTCCGCCATCTGTATGCTCGGCTTTAGCGCCAGCATGGGCGCGGGCTCCGTCAGCCTGTTCCTGATGATCGCCTTCTACGCCCTGAGCGGTTTCTTCCAGAGCACCGGCGGGTCGTGCAGCTACTCCACCATCACCAAATGGACGCCGCGCCGCAAGCGGGGTTCGTACCTCGGCATGTGGAACATCTCCCACAACCTCGGCGGAGCGGGCGCGGCCGGCGTGGCGCTGTTCGGTGCGAACTACCTGTTCGACGGCCACGTGATTGGCATGTTTATCTTCCCGTCGATTATCGCCCTGATTGTCGGCTTTATCGGCCTGCGCTACGGCAGCGATTCCCCGGAATCCTACGGCCTCGGCAAAGCTGAAGAGCTGTTCGGGGAGGAGATCAGCGAGGAGGACAAAGAGACCGAAGAAAACGAGATGTCCAAATGGCAGATCTTTGTTGAGTACGTGCTGAAAAACAAAGTGATCTGGCTGCTCTGCTTCTCGAACATCTTCCTGTACGTGGTGCGTATCGGTATCGACCAGTGGTCCACCGTGTATGCCTTCCAGGAGCTGAAGCTCTCGAAAGAGGTGGCGATTCAGGGCTTCACCCTGTTCGAAGTAGGCGCGCTGGTCGGTACCCTGCTGTGGGGCTGGCTCTCGGACCTCGCCAACGGCCGTCGCGCGCTGGTGGCCTGCGTCGCGCTGGCGCTGATTATCGCCACGCTCGGCGTTTACCAGCACGCCAGCAACCAGTACGTTTACCTGGCGTCGCTGTTTGCGCTCGGCTTCCTGGTGTTCGGTCCGCAGCTGCTGATCGGCGTGGCGGCGGTTGGCTTTGTGCCGAAAAAAGCGATCGGCGCAGCCGATGGGATTAAGGGCACCTTCGCTTACCTGATCGGCGACAGCTTCGCCAAGCTCGGTCTGGGCATGATCGCCGACGGCACGCCAATTTTCGGCCTCACCGGCTGGGCGGGCACCTTCGCCGCGCTGGATGCGGCAGCGATTGGCTGTATCGTCCTGATGGCGATGGTTGCGGTGCTGGAAGAGCGTAAGATCCGCCGCGAGAATCGTGCGCAGAAATTAAAAGTAGCCTGAGTGTGCAGGTAACTTCTTTGCCCGGTGTGTGATGCCGGGCTTTTTTATTTTTCACGGCCTGCCTTTTACCTTTACCCCGCTTTACACACCCGCTCCTCCGTATGCTCTACAGTGTTTTTTGCTGCCGCCTTTCGTGCAGCCTTAGCCCTTTTTGCTAACGGAGAGCTTGCATGTTGACCCGACGATTGTCCTGCCTGGCGCTGTTGATGGCGCTGGCCTCCCCCGCAATGGCCGCGGATGCCCCCACCTACGGCGAGAAGCTGGAAGGTTTTGACTACGGCTGGCCGGTAAAACACTTTACCTTTACCTCGCAGAACCAGCCTCTGGATATGGCTTACCTGGACGTGAAGCCGGAAAAACCCAACGGCCGCACCGTGGTGCTGATGCACGGCAAAAACTTCTGCGCTGGCACCTGGGACGGCACGATCCGCGCGCTTTCAGCCAGCGGGTATCGCGTGATCGCACCCGACCAGATCGGCTTCTGCAAATCCACCAAGCCGGAGCATTATCAGTACACCTTCCAGCAGCTGGCGGATAACACCCACGCGCTGCTGAAAACGCTCGGCGTTGATCGCGTGACGGTTATCGGCCATTCGACCGGCGGCATGCTGGCGACCCGCTACGCGCTGATGTGGCCGCAGCAGGTGGAGCAACTGGTGATGGTGAACCCAATAGGGCTTGAAGACTGGAAAGCGCGCGGCGTGCCGCATATTACGGTCGACCAGTGGTACCAGCGCGAGCTGAAAGTCAGCGCCGACGGTATTCGTCAGTACGAGAAAAACACCTACTACGCCGGGGAGTGGAAGCCGGAGTACGAGCGCTGGGTCACCATGCTTGCCGGGTTAAACAACGGGCCGGGCAAAGCGCGCGTGGCGTGGAACTCGGCGCTGCTCTACGACATGATTTATACCCAGCCGGTCGTCTATGAATTTAGCGAGCTGAAGATGCCGGTATTATTGATGATCGGCACGAAGGACAACACCGCCATCGGGAAAGATCTCGCCCCACCGGAGATCCGCAAGACGCTCGGTAACTACACGGTGCTGGGCAAAGAGACGGCGAAGCGCATCCCGCACGCGACGCTGATTGAATTTAACGACATGGGCCACGCGCCGCAGATGCAGGATCCTGCACGCTTCCACGAGGCGCTGCTGAAAGGGCTTCAGGCGCGCTGACTGGTCTCCAGCAACAGCCCGCGCAGCCACGCCTGCGCGAGGTTGCGGTGCGTTCTGCCGTGCCAGGCCATGCTTTTGGTAAAACCGGGCACGGGAACCGGCGTCTCGCAGACGAACATCCCCGTCTGCTTTTCCGCTATGCGTGATGGCACAACGGCAATCATATCGCTGAGGGCCAGCACGTCCGGCAGGACTAAAAAGTTACTCACCGATAAGCCAACATGCCGCGTTCGGCCAGTTTTCTCCAGCGCGCCATCCGTTACGCCGCGAAAACCGTCGCCCTCGTAAGAGACCAGCACATGCTCCAGGGCGCAAAACCGGTCTAACGTCATGGGCTGTCCGGCATCCGGATGATCGGCACGCATCATGCAAACGTACCGTTCATCATAAAGCGCCCGGCTGTGAAGCTCATCTGGCGTGGTGTGCGGGGTGATCAGCGCCACGTCGACAGAGCCTTGTTCGAGCTGGCTGACCAGACGGTCAGATTCCACAGGCACCACGCGCACGCGAATACCCGGCGCCTGCACCTTAAGCGCAGCGATAAACGGCACGACGACCGCGCGCAGGGCGTAGTCGGTCGCGGCAAGCGTGAAGGTGAACGTTGCGGTGAGCGGATCAAAGGCGATCGGCTGAAGCAGCTCGTCGATATCTGCCAGAATGCGTTTGACGGGAGCCGCCATTGCTTCCGCCCGGGTGGTAGGCACGATGCCGTGCGGCGCGCGGATAAACAGCGGGTCTTCAAAGTAATCCCGCAGGCGGTTAAGCATGCCGCTTACCGCTGGCTGGGTCAGGGCAAGACGCGCCGCCGCGCGGGTGACGCTGCGTTCGTCCAGCAGGGCATCCAGCGTTTTCAGCAGGTTAAGATCCAGCGTGCGCAGATCCGCTTTCATGACGTTTTTCCACCTCTTTTCCGTTTACTATTATGGCGCTGCCCGCTGTTGACGCGCTGCGTTTCCCGCTATGATGGGCGGCTAGTCTAAGGAGAACGCATGGTCTGGATAATGCTGGCAACGCTTGCCGTGGTGTTTGTGGTTGGATTTCGTGTCCTGACCTCAGACTCCCGCCGCGCCATCAAACGTTTAAGCGAGCGGCTGGGGATCACCCCGATGCCGGTCGAGTCGATGATTGACCAGTTCGGTAAAACGCCGGGCAATGAGTTTATCCGCTATCTTGAACGCCCCGACGAGGCGCATCTGCAAAATGCCGCCCAGGTGCTGCTGATCTGGCAGGTCTGCATCGTCGACGCCAGCGAAGAGAATCTGCATACCTGGCACCGCATGCTGCGTAAAGCCCGTCTGGCCGCGCCGATCACCGACGCGCAAATCCGCCTCGCGCTCGGCTTTATGCGCGAGATAGAGCCAGACCCGCAGGAGTTCAACGCCTTCCAGCTGCGCTACAACCAGCTTTTCCTGCCGGAAGAGGGCGTGTTTTACCTGCACTGATATCACAAAACGTGATGAAGAGTATAAAGCATCGTCATTAGATTTATATCACCCGCAGGCGCACCATCACCTTATCAACTAACCGATGAGGTGAACCATGAAACAATCCGCCATTATCTGGCCGAACGACTACCTGCCCGGCACCACCGATAACTTTGCCTCCAACGAAATCATCGTCGCCGGGCTGAGCGCAAAAGAGATTTGGGCGCAGCTCAACGACACCACCCTGTGGCCGAACTACTACAGCAACGCCGAAGATATCCGTTTTCACGACGGCAGCGGCCCGGCGCTGAGCGCCAACGCCCGCTTCCGCTTCACCACCTTTGGCTTCCCGGTTGAGGCGCAGGTGACGGAGTATGTTCCGCCCGTGGAGGGCGAAGCCGCGCGTATCGCGTGGCACGGCTGGGTAGAAGGGGATGCAAATTCGCGTCTGGACGTGATCCACGCCTGGCTGTTTGAAGACCTGCCGGGAAACCGCGTGCGCATTCTGACTCAGGAGTCGCAGAAAGGCGTGCCGGCGCAGGAATTAGCGCGCACGGTGCCAAACCCAATGATTAACGGGCATCAGGAGTGGATCGTGGGATTAGCGAATGCCGCTCTTAAGGCTCGCGGGTAATTTTGCCCGGTGGCGCTTTGCTTACCGGGCCTACAAGCCCGTAGGCCGGCGCAAGCGCAGCGCCGCCCGGCATTAAAAAACGACAAAAGTTGTCGAAACGTTAAATTCGTCACACTTTTGATGATAAACTGCGCGACTTTTCCGCACGTTTTTATCTTCAGGTGATGCCATGACAGAACATACCCAGCCCACGACTACACCGCAGGCCAAAGAGGTTTCACGCCCCAACTGGTCGGCGGTTTTCTCCGTGGCATTTTGCGTCGCCTGCCTGATCACCGTCGAGTTCCTGCCGGTCAGCCTGCTGACGCCGATGGCGCAGGATCTGGGCATTTCCGAGGGCGTGGCGGGGCAGTCGGTGACCGTCACCGCGTTTGTGGCGATGTTCGCCAGCCTGTTTATCACGCAGGCGATCGGCACCATCGACCGCCGCAAGGTGGTCATTCTGTTCAGCGTGCTGCTGACGCTCTCCTGCCTGCTGGTCTCTTTCGCTGAAAGCTTCACCCTGCTGCTGCTCGGCCGTGCCTGTCTGGGGCTGGGATTAGGCGGCTTCTGGGCGATGTCCGCCTCGCTGACCATGCGCCTGGTGCCCGCGCGTACGGTGCCAAAAGCCTTGTCCGTTATCTTCGGTGCGGTCTCGATCGCGCTGGTGATCGCCGCGCCGCTGGGCAGTTTCCTCGGTGGAATTATCGGCTGGCGCAACGTCTTTAACGCGGCGGCGGTGATGGGCGTGCTGTGCATTATCTGGGTGTGGAAGGCGCTGCCGTCCCTTCCGGGGGAAGCGGCGCACCACAAACAGAACATGTTCGCGCTGCTGAAGCGCCCCGGCGTGCTGGCGGGGATGACCGCCATCTTCATGGCCTTTGCCGGGCAGTTTGCTTTCTTCACCTATATCCGCCCGGTGTATATGACCATGGCGGGCTTTGACGTGGACGGCCTGACGCTGGTGCTCCTGAGCTTCGGGATCGCCAGTTTTGTCGGCACCTCGCTGTCGTCCCAGTTCCTGAAGCGCTCCCTGAAGGTGGCGCTGGCGGGTGCCCCGCTGGTGCTGGCGATCAGCGCCGCGGTGCTGGTGTTGTGGGGCAGCGATAAGTGGGTGGCTTCGGCGATCGCGATTATCTGGGGCTTTGCCTTTGCGCTGGTGCCGGTGGGCTGGTCGACGTGGATCACCCGCTCGCTTGCCGATCAGGCGGAAAAAGCCGGGTCGATTCAGGTGGCGGTGATCCAGCTGGCGAATACCTGCGGCGCGGCGGTGGGCGGCGTAGCGCTCGACCACCTGGGGCTGACCTCGCCGCTGGTAATTTCCGGCACGCTGATGCTGCTGACCGCGCTGCTGGTGGCGGGGAAGGTTAAGGCGAAGTAGTGCTTTTCTCCCTCTCCCGTGGGAGAGGGTTGGGGTGAGGGCATCAGGCTACGCCGATGTCTGAACCCGTCTTCTCGAATCCATCGAAATCAACACCACCGACGACACAATCAGCAGCGTCCCCAGCCAGTCCGGCAGGGTGAATGCCACCCCCAGCAACACCACCGACAGCAGCGCGCTGCTCAGCGGCTCGGCGCAGCTCAGAATGCTCGCCTTCGGCCCGCCGATCATCTGTGCGCCTTTCAGATACAGGCTGAACGTCAGCGCGGTACCTATCACCACCAGGTAGAAAAACGCCAGCAGCAGGCCCCCGTCGATCACGAAGGTGGTGCCGCGTCCGGCGTAGAACGGCGTCAGCATTAGTCCCGCAATCAACATACTCCAGCCGACAATCGGCAGCGTGCCGTAGCGGGCGATAAGCGTCGACGGGTACGTCGTATAAAACGCCGCGGCAAACGCCGAGGCGATACCGAAGAACAGCGCGGCCGGCGAGATGGAGAGCGACGTCGGGTCGCCGTGGGTTACCAGCAGGAAGGTGAGCTGCACGGTAAGCGCGCCAGCCAGCGAGAAAAACAGCAGGCTGAGGGCGTCTTTGCGGTTTTTGACGACCGAGAAAATCTTGTCGCCGTGAACGAAGGAGAGCGTCAGCAGGATCACGCCGGTAAACAGCAGACGAACCATGGTCAGGTAAGGCGAAGAGATGTGGCTTTTCTCCATAATGTACTGCGCGCAAACCCCGGAACTGCCCCATAAAACGGCGGCGATCAGGACGTTGAGCATCCCTTTGCGTGTGGAACCCATGTTCTCCCCTGTTATGTTGGTTTTTTTGTAGCATAACATGGGATCTTGCCGGGTGGCGCTACGCTTACCCGGCCTACAAAACCTTGTAGGCCCGTGCAAGCGCAGCGCCGCCGGGCGAAACAAACGACGCTGTACTAGAACCACGCCTCCCACATCGCGCCGACGTTGAAGTCGTCCAGCGTTTCATCTTTGGTGTTGTTCACGCGCGCGGTACGTTCGTTATCCACCTTGCCGCCGGTCACGTAGAAGCGCAGCATCGGACGGAACTCCGGCCCCATGGCGATAGACATGTTCTGCGACAGGGTCAGCTTCCAGCCCTTGTTGTCGCCGCCGTTGTCGTAATCCACGTGCTGCCAGCCCGCTTCCAGCCAGGTGGAGTGAACGTCGTTCCACCAGTGCATCGGGCGCACGATGGCGTTGTAGTTCTTGCGGTTGTCGGTCTTATCGCGGCTGTTGTCGTAGTCATGGAAGGCGAGGAGGTACTCCACCTGCGTCGCCTGGGTGAATTTGTACAGCCCTTCGAAGCTGGCGTAGACCGTGGTCAGATCCTCGGTTTTGTTGAACACGCTGTTGTCCGCGTTATCGGAGTAGCGGGCAATCACCTTGTTCACGCCGCTGTCGTTGGTGTGGCTCAGCACCACGCCGCCCTGCCAGGCGTTCAGACGTTCGTCGCTCTCAACGGCTTTGGAGTCAAAGCCGTAGTTGGCGTACAGCTCCAGATCCAGCGGACCGAGCTTCATACCGTGGATTTTAGACGTCGCGGCGTAGTTGCCTTTGTCGCCCGTGCCGGACCCGCCGGTACAGGTGATGCGCGACGGGTTGGCTTCGTCTTCCATCACTTCTGGGCTACAGGATTCCACCGCTGCCACGGCGGCCACGTCAAACTGCACGCCGCCGATATCGAAGTTCTTCACCCCGGCGCCCTGACCGTCGTGGTTCATCCAGAAGTAATCGTTGATGCCCTGCTGCGGACGCTGGTGGAAGTCGCGACCCGCCCAGAAGTAGGCGTTCGGGTTGGAGGCCATAATGTTGGTCACGCCCGCGTAGGCTTTCTTGAGGTTAACTTCGTCGCCCCAGTGGTCGATCATCACGTTGATGTCCCAGATGGCGCCGTTTTCGCCCTTGAAGGCTTTAGAGAGCTGGAACTCGCCGCCGTTGCCTTCGTTACCCAGACGACCAATGGCCGACGCGCCGTTGTAGGAGCCGTCCACCGCCACGTATTTCTGATCGGCGGCCTGGAAGTGCGCGCCGTAGCGGGCGTAGCCGGTGAATTTGATGCCAAACGGGATCGCCATATCCGGAGATTGCGCCGCGCTCTGCGGCTCGGTCACCACGTCCGCTTTTTTCGCGACCGCCGCGTCCATTTTGGCCTGACGCTCGGCCAGGGCTTTATCCACCGCTTTTGCCACAATGGCGTCGATTTGCTCCTGAGTGAATTCCTGAGCGAGAACGGAAATTGGGCAAAGCGCGGCGATAACCGCCATGGTTAATGGAAGTTTTTTAATCGTATTCATGGTTATCTCAATATAGTTTAATTTTATTCAGACAATAACCATCCCGCTCCGATCTGACAGAGTATGTCGCTATCATCAGAACAAGTGGATCTCTATTTAGGGTACAGAGGTATTACAGTAATTATTTCGCCATAGACTATCTCTGATATAAATGAATAATTTCTTCGGATAACTCGCGCGCTAATAAGGAATTCATTAAATGATCCTGGGCGTGCACCATAATTAAGGTCATCGGCTGGCGGGCTTCGCCCGCATCCTGCTCGATCAGTTTGGTCTGCATCTTGTGCGCCTGGCGTGCGTAGCCGTCGGCTTCGCGCAGCAGGCTTTTGGCCTCGTCAAGGTTGCCCTGACGCGCCGCGTGCAGGGCTTCAAAGCACAAGCTGCGGGACTGGCCAGCGTTGACGATAATTTCCATTACGGCTTCTTCTAGTGCGATCATCATCATTACTCTTTATCAAAACTATTATTTAAGGCGGTGGCGGCAAACCACTCTCCGCTTTTTTTAATGGTGCGCTGCTGCGTCTCTACATCGAGCTGAATAAAACCGTAGCGGTTTTTATACGCATTACACCACGACCAGTTATCAATAAACGTCCACATATGATAGCCAAGGCAATTGCAGCCTTCGCTAATACCTTTGTGCAGCCACGATAAATGCTCAGAAATAAAATCGATGCGGTATTGATCGTTAATCTGGCCATTTTCAATAAAGCGCTGCTCGTTTTCGACGCCCATGCCGTTTTCCGAAATAAAGCAGCGAGGGTTACCGTAATTATCGCGCAGGTTAACCAGAATATCGTAAATACCCGGCGCGTAGATTTCCCAGCCGCGGTACGGGTTCATCTTACGGCCCGGCATCTCGTAATTATCAAAGAACCACTCCGGCATAAACGGCGCCTGCGGGTTCACCGCGCTGTCGCGACACTTCACGCGACGCGGCTGATAGTAGTTAACGCCGAGCAGGTCGATTTTCCCTTCCGCAATCAGGAAACCGTCTTCCGGCTTGCAGGCGGGCAGCTGATCGTAAGATTTCAGCAATGCCACCAGGTCCGCCGGATACTCCCCGCGCAGCACCGGGTCGAGGAAGCTGCGGTTAAACATCAGGTCCGCTATGTGCGCCGCCTTCACGTCCGCCGGGTTCCGGGAGCGCGGGTACGACGGCGTCAGGTTGAGCACGATGCCGATCTCACCCGCGTAGTGTCCGGCGCGGTAAGCCTGAACGGCCTTCGCATGGGCCAGCACGGTGTGATACGCCACGGTCGCCGCCCGACGAAAATCCACCACGTTCGGGTAGTGGAAGTCGTACAGATAACCGCCTTCCACCGGAACAATCGGCTCATTGAAGGTAAACCAGTGCAGCACGCGGTCGCCGAATAGCTCGAAGCAAATCTGCGCATAGCGGGCGTACGCGTCCACCACGTCACGGTTTTCCCAGCCGCCAATCTCCTGCATCGCCATCGGCATGTCGAAATGGAACAGGGTGATAAACGGCGTGATGCCCTGTTCATTCAGCTCATCAATGACCTGATTGTAAAAATCGACCGCGTCCGGGCTCACTTCACCGATACCGTCGGGGATCAGGCGCGCCCAGCTAATCGAGGTGCGAAAGCTGTTGTGGTTCAGCTGCTTTAACAGCTGAATGTCCGTTTTCCAGTGCTGATAAAACGTGGAGGTGTGCTGCGGCCCCACGCCGTTGTGAAAACGGTTCGGCTCGCGGGCAAACCAGTAATCCCACGTGGTTTCACCCTCTCGTGTCCCTTCCGTCTGGAGAGCGGAGCTTGCGCTGCCCCACCAGAAGTTATCGGGAAATGCGTATTTCATGACTCTTCCTCTTTGACTTAATTGCTGGCGGCTTCAGCGTTACCGACGGTCGCCTGAGCTTTCTGCTCTTCGTTTTTGATGAGCGTACGCTCATAGGCACGCAGGAACGGCAGGTACATCAGCGCGGACATCACCATACAGACCAGGCACATCACCACCGGGCTGAGCGCCCAGTTCGCCGCCCACGACGCACCAATCGGCGCGGGGGTGGTCCACGGGGTTAACGAAACCACCTGAGCCAGCCAGCCGAGTTTGGTTGCGCCGTACGCCAGGCAGGCGTTGACCAGCGGAACAAACACGAACGGGATAAACAGCATCGGGTTCATGATGATCGGTGCGCCGAACAAAATCGGTTCGTTGATGTTAAAGAAGCTTGGCACCACGCCCATTTTGCCGATGGTGCGCAGGTGGGTAACGCGGCTACGCAGCAGCAGGAACGCCAGCGGCAGGGTGGAGCCCACGCCGCCTATCAGCAGGTAGTGATCCCAGAAACCTTGCAGATAAACGTGCGGCAGCGCCGCGCCCGCCGCCAGCGCCGCCTGGTTTGCAGAGAGGTTCGCCATCCAGAACGGGTTCATGATGCCGGTGACAATCAGCGACCCGTGGATACCAGCGAACCAGAAGATCTGGCACAGCAGCACGGAGAGCAGAATGGCGGGCAGCGAGTCAGACGCCGACACCAGCGGCTCCAGCAGGTGCATAATCGCCTGCGGGATGATCATCCCGGTCTGCGCTTCAATGAACAGGTTCAGCGGGTGCAGCGTTCCGATCACCACCATCACCGGGATCAGGATCTCAAACGAACGCGCCACGCCGGTCGGCACTTCCTTCGGCAGGCGGATGGTGACGTTGTTCTGTTTCAGCCACGCATAGACGCGAGTGGAGTAGATCGCGGTGATAAGCGCAGTGAAGATCCCCTGACCGGAGAGATACTGGGTCGAAATTTTGCCATCGGCATAGGGCGCGGCGACCAGCAGGAAGGCCATAAAGGCCAGCAGGCCGGACATCACCGGATCGAGGTTAAACTGACGCCCCAGGCTTGCCCCAATCCCCACCGAGATGAAGAAGGTCATCACGCCCATGCTGAGGTTAAAGGGCAGCATCAGCTGTTCGCGGTAGGTCTCGGAGAAATCCAGCCAGCCGCGGGCGAAGCTGTTGGTGGTATCCGCCGAAAACGGCGGGAAGATAAACACCAGCATAAACGAGCCGATGATCATAAACGGCAGCGCAGCGGTAAAGCCGTCGCGGATGGCAATCACATACTTTTGCTGACCGAGCTTCGCGGCCAGCGGCGTAATTGACTGCTCAATCACCGCGACCATGGATTGATATAACGAACTCATGTGAACACCTTTTAGTGTGCCGCTTCGATGAGCGACAGAGCATAGTCCAGTACTTTATCGCCACGCTGCATGCCGTAATCCATCATGTCGATGGGCTGCACCGGAATGCCTTGCGTCGCTGCCTTGTCTGAGAGCGTCTTTAACATGTATTTCACTTGCGGTCCGAGAAGCACCACCTGATAGTGCGGAAACTGCGTATCAAATTCGGATACGCCATACGCATCTATCTTCACGGGCAAGCCCCGTTCTTTTGCAACATCGATCATTTTGCTGACCAGCAGGCTGGTGGACATCCCGGCAGAGCAGCACAGCATAATCTTGAACATCGACAACCATCCTCAAAATGTAAAAAGTTATTGCGAGGATGATTGGACATGATACGGAAACCGGTTTCCATTTATAAAAGACAGAAGTGTGACAACCATCAAGATCCCTTACTTATGAGGCTAATTAACCGGATGTGGGTCACATAATTTGGCTGTTTTGGCATCAAATTGAGTGGAAACGGAAAATCGGTTTCCATGGAAAACGGAAACGGATATACTCCGTTCTGGCTATAATGTGAGCCGTAGCGGTGATGGAAATTACAGATGCCAGTTGCGTCTGACAGGGGAGAGAGATGTCTACAATCAACGATGTATCGCGTCTGGCCGGGGTGTCCAAAGCCACGGTATCACGGGTGTTGAGCGGGTCGCGTGGCGTTAAAGAAGCCAGCCGCCAGGCTGTTCTGAAAGCGGTGGACGAGCTGAACTATCGTCCCAACGTGATCGCCCAGTCGCTGCTCAGCCAGTCGACGGGCTGCATTGGGGTGATTTGCGCGCAGGAAAACATTAACCAGACCACCGGTTACCTGTACGCGCTGGAAAAACACCTCAGCCAGCATCAAAAACATCTGCTGCTGCGTTTCGCACACACAAAAACAGAAGTGATGAACGCCCTTGAAGAACTCTCCTGCGGCTTATGTGATGACATTCTGGTGATTGGCGCGCGTTTCCCGCTGGACGTGGACATGGACAACGTGATTCTGGTCGACTGTATGGAAGCCGATAACGCCAACAGCATTCAGTTCGATCACGCGTTCGCGGCCGAAACGGCCTGTAACTATCTCACCAGCCAGGGGCGTCGCCAGATAGCGCTGATCCACCCGCACGGCAGCGGCTTTGCCGATCAGGTGCTGCTGGGCTACAAACACGCGCTGGAGAAAAACTTCCTGCCCTTTAATCGCAACCTCGTGTTTATGGACGCGACTTCATCGTCCGTTGCGCTTCAGGAATTACTCAACAACGCGTCCACGCTGAACTTCAACGCGCTGCTGGTGGCGGATGAGCAGGAAGCCCAGCGGGTGATCCCGCAGTTACAGGCGTTTAATAAATCGGTACCGGAAGACATCATGGTTTTCAGCCTCGGCGGTTCGCTGCATCTGCCGGGTATTCCGGTGATCCCGGCCATTGAGTATTCCATGGACGCCATGGCGGCGCGCATCGTGAGCTGGCTGACAGAGAAAACGCAGATGCTCGGGTCCTACGTTCTGCGCGGGGATTTGATTATTCCGGATGTGCGGAAGCGTTAAACGTGTGATGTAGGCCGGGTAAGCGCAGCGCCACCCGGCGCTCAACCCTCAGTAATCTTCCATACAATCCACCTGACTTACTGCATCCCAGTAGGCGTCCAGGTTGTCACGCTTCACGGCGGTGATGGCGTTTTTGATCAGCAGCTGATTGGCCTCAGACGACAAAATCATCGCCTGCCAGGCCTTATCGCTCTGCTTTTTCTGCGGGGTACAGGTTTTCTTCACATCTTTCAGGACCTGCTGTTTTATTTGCGCCTCTTTCTCCGGAGCGCTCTTCTCCTGCGCGTGAACAAACGCAGCGAAAATCAGGCAAACGAGCAGGCAAACCAGGTGTGCAGATTTCATCGAAACCTCCTTTGAAAGTCACATGCTTCCCCTGAAATATATCGTTACATTCATCAACGCGATTCAAGCCAAAAGTATGAATTTACGCATTCTGCGTGCGGGATCCGATCGCCAGTGCAATGCCATAGCTTACTAACACCGCGAGACTCATTTTCAGCATCGTTTCTCCGCCGATACCGGCGAGAGGCGCTGCGATCCCGCCGAATAAAAACATCAGCATGCCCAGAATGGCTGACGCTGTGCCGGACTCCTTCGCGTCGACTGCGCTCATCGCTTCTGAACCCGCAATGGTGCTGATCCCGCTGTTAAATGCGACGGTGAAAAAGAGTGCAATCAGTGCCGGAACGGAAAGCTGCATCCACGCAAAGAGCAACGTCAGCCCCGCGCAGGTTACGGCCAACACCAGACCTATTTGCATTAACCCTTCCGCCGGGTGTCGGCGTGCCAGACGGGAGAAAATCAGCGCTGAGACGATCAGGCCGATACCGTTCACACCGAACAGCAGGCTGAACTGCATGGCGCTCAGGCCATACTCGTTTTGCATCACAAAGGAGGATGCCCCGATATAGGCGAACAGCCCCGCCAGCATGAAGGCCTGGATCAGGCAGTAGCGCATAAAGCGACGATTTTTAAGTACCGTCCTGGCGGTTTGCGTCAGCGATCCCCCGCCCTGTTTCTCTGTGAGGGACTCGCGGATAAAAAGCTGGCTGGCGATCAGCAGCGCCAGACCCGCCCCTGCCATTACCCAGAACAGCATCCGCCAGTCGAAATGCGACGCGATATAGCCACCGAGTACCGGGGACACCACGGGCGCGATGCCGTTGACCGTCATCAGTAGGGCAAAAAACTGCGTTAGCATCGTGCCATGATAGTTATCACGGGCGATGGAGCGGGCAAGTACGGAGCCGCCCGCCCCGGCAACGCCCTGCACAAATCGCCAGCCGATCAGGGCGTAAATATTCTGCGTGCTGGCACAAAGCACTGAAGCCAGTACAAACAGCAAAAGTGAGAACAGCAGCGGCGTTTTACGTCCGATGCGATCGCTTAGCGGGCCGAAAAAGAGTTGTCCCAGCCCCAGGCCAATCAGCGCCGAGGTAAGAGAAAGCTGCGTCAGCGTTGTGGAGGTGTTGAGCTGGGTGGCGATCTCCGGCAGCGCCGGAAGATAAAAATCGGAACACAGCGGCCCGATCGCCGTCAGCAGGCCAAGGATGGCCGCGAAAGAAAAAGAGAGTTTTGCCATAGGTATTTACTCTGATGGCCGGGCAACGTTGCGCCGCCCGGCAGTGATGTTACTGAATCCCGCCGCCCAGCGACTGCCACAGCGTGATGCGGTTTTCCAGGTCGGTTTGCTGCAAGGCAATCAGTGATTCCTGCGCCGACCACAGCGACCGCTGCGCGGTGAGCACCGTCAGATAATCGCCTGCGCCAGCCTTGTAACTGCGCGTCGCCACATCCAGCGTTTTTTGCTCCGCCGCCACGTATTCACGCTGGGCATCAAGCTGTTCACTCAACGTTTCGCGCCGGGCCAGCGCGTCGGCCACGTCCTTAAACGCGCTCTGGATGGTTTTCTCATAGGTCGCAATTAACCCTTTTTTCTCGGCTTCCGCATAGCGCAGCTGCGCCATATTGTTGCCGCCGCTGAACAGCGGCAGGGTGATGGACGGCGCAAACGACCAGACCTTCATCCCGTGGCTGAACAAGGACGACAGCGAATCGCTGCCGACGCCCGCGCTGGCGGTGAGCGAGATGGTCGGGAAGAAGTTGGCGCGCGCCGCGCCGATGTTGGCGTTAGCGCTCAGCAGGTTATGTTCCGCCTCCTGAATGTCCGGACGACGCAGCAGCGCGCTGGAGCTGACGCCCGCCGGGATCAGCGTGATGGCGTTGTCGCTCAGGCTCTCCAGCGTGCCGGGCAGCAGGTTCTCGGGCACCGTATCGCCCGCCAGCAGGTTGAGAGCGTTTTTGTCCTGCATCACCAGCGTCTGGTAGCTCGCCACGCTGGCGCGCGCCTGCTGGTAAACCGCCATCGCTTCACTGACGTCCGTTGCCGCTGCCACGCCCACTTCCTGCTGGCGCTTCACAATCTTGAGCGAGTTTGCGGCGCTCTCCAGGGTGGACTTCGCCAGCGCCAGATTGCTGTTATCCGCCGCCAGCGTCACCCAGGCCGTGGTCAGCTCGCTGACCATCGTCAGGCGCGTGTTCTGCGCGGTGAATTCGCTGGCAAGCCAGGTTTCACGCGCGGCGCGCGACAGGCTCTGGTTGCGGCCAAACAGATCCAGCTCGAAGCTGGAGACCGCGCCGTTGGCTTCGTCACTTGTCGCGACGCCGCTCGCCAGCGTGCGGCTGCGGGTGTGGCTCAGTTCCGCGTCCACCGTCGGGAACAGGGACGAGCGCGTCTCGCCATACTGGGCACGGGCGGCGTCGATATCCGCTATCGCTTTTTGCACGTCGCGGTTGCTGTTGAGCGCCATCGTCACCACGCTTTTCAACCGCGCATCATTCATCACCTGCTGCCACTGGCTCACCACGGCGTTGGCTTCGCCGTGCGCGCCGGGCAGGGTGGCCGGAACGGGCGCGTCCGGGCGCTGATACGTGGGATCTAATGACACACAGCCTGCGCTCAGCAGGGCTAACGCTAAAACAGTTTCACGAAACATTATGACCTCCGGTTTGCGTGCTTACCGGAGAACAGACGTTTCACCAGTACAAAGAATAAAGGAACAAAGAAGATGGCCAGCAGCGTCGCGGCCAGCGTCCCGCCGATAATGCCGGTACCGATCGCCACGCGGCTGTTGGCCCCGGCGCCGGTGGCAATCGCCAGCGGCGTCACGCCTGCGATAAACGCCAGCGAGGTCATGATAATCGGACGCAGACGCGTCTGGGCGGCCCGCAGGGCGGCGCGCGTCAGGGAGTAGCCTTCGGCGACTTTGGCTTCGGCAAACTCGACAATCAGAATGGCATTCTTCGACGACAGACCGATGGTGGTCAGCAGCGCCACCTGGAAGTAGACGTCGTTGCTCAGGCCACGCAGGGAGGCGGCAATGGCCGCGCCCAGCACCCCAAGCGGGATCACGAGGATGACCGAAATGGGCACCGACCAGCTCTCATACAGCGCCGCCAGGCACAGGAACACCACCAGGATGGAGAGGGCATAGAGGCTCATCGCCTGACCGCTCGCTAGTTTTTCCTGCAACGACAAACCGCTCCATGCCCAGGTGCTGCCGGACGGCAGGTTATTCGCCAGTTGCTCCATTTTGCTCATCGCCGTACCGGAGCTGGCGCCGCTGGCGTTCTCGCCCTGAATTTCATACGCCGCCGAGCCGTTGTAGCGCACCAGGCTTTCCGGGCCATACTCCCAGCGGGTGGTGGCGAAGGCGGAGAACGGGGTCATGGTGCTGTCGCTGCCGCGCACATACCATTTGTTAAGATCCGACGGCACCGCGCGATAGTCACTGTCGCCCTGGATGTAGACCTTTTTCACACGGCCACGGTCAATGAAGTCGTTCACGTAGGTGCCGCCCCAGGCGCTGGAGAGGGTGTCGGTAACATCGCTCAGGGAGAGCCCCAGCGACACGGCTTTGTTGTTATCGATATCCACCTGAAGCTGCGGCATCTGCGGCAGATCGTTGGCGCGCACGGCGTGCAGCGAGTTGTCCTGGTTGGCTTCGCCAATCAGCTGGTTACGCAGTTTCAGCAGCGCGTCGCGGTCGGTGCCGCCGCTGGCCATCAGCTCAAAGGTAAAGCCGTTGCTCTGGCCTAAACCATCCACCGCCGGGGGCGTCATGGCGAAAATTGTGGCATCCCGAATGGTGCTCAGCTCCTGCGTGGCGCGCAGGGCAATGGCCTGGGCGGTGTTTTCCTCGCCTTTGCGCTCTGACCAGTTTTTCAGGGAGACGAACGCCATCCCGGCGTTCTGGCCGCTGCCACTGAAGCTGAAGCCTTCAACGGTAAAGATCACGTCGGTATTGGCTTTCTCTTTGGTGAGGAACCACTCGCGTACCTGGCGGCTTACCTCGGCGGTACGCACCGCGGTTGCGCCGGCAGGCAGGGTGTACTGCACCATGATTTCACCCTGGTCTTCGGTTGGCAGGAAGCTGCCCGGCAGTTTTAGCATGGCGAACCCCATCGCGCCGCAGAGCAGGGCGTAGATCACCAGCATGCCACCGGAACGGCGCAGGGCGCGCAGCACCTTGTTCTGATAGCCGTGCTCGGTCTTACTGTAGAAGCGGTTAAACGCGCCGAAGAAACCTTTTTTGTGCGGAGCGGTGTGATTCAGGATCGAGCCGCACAGCGCGGGCGTCAGGGTCAGCGCCACCACCATGGAGAGGAACATCGCCGAAATAATGGTGACCGAGAACTGACGGTAAATCACCCCGGTGGAGCCGCCGAAAAAGGCCATCGGCAGGAATACCGCAGAGAGCACCAGCGCAATGGCGATCAGCGCGCCGGAAATTTCGCCCATCGATTTTTCGGTCGCTTCCCGGGCGGGCAGCCCTTCGTCGCGCATAATACGCTCGACGTTTTCCACCACCACGATGGCGTCATCCACCAGAAGCCCTATCGCCAGCACCATCGCAAACAGCGTCAGGGTGTTGATGGAGTAACCGAACAGCGCCAGCACGCCGAAGGTGCCCAGCAGCACCACCGGCACCGCCAGCGCCGGGATCAGCGTCGCGCGGATGTTTTGCAGGAACAGGTACATCACCACCACCACGAGGATAATGGCTTCGAACAGCGTCTGAATCACGTCCTCAACGGAGATCTTGATGAACTCGGTGCTGTCTTTCGGGTAGGCCACATCGTAGCCTTCCGGCATCGACTTTTTGAACTCGGCGATCTTATCTTTTACCGCCGTGGCGGTGTTAAGCGCGTTGGCGCCCGGTGAGAGCATCACCGCCATACCCGCCGCCGGGTGGCCGTTCAGCTTCGCGGTGGCGGTGTAATCTTCGCTGCCCATCTCCACGCGCGCGACGTCGCTGATGCGCACCACCGCACCGTTGGACTGGCTCTTGACGATGATCTTTTTGAACTCATCGACCGTTTGCAGACGCGACTGAGCGCGGACGGTGGCGGTCAGCTGTTGGGCGTTCGACGAGGGCAGTGCGCCGATTTTACCGGCGGAAACCTGCACGTTCTGCGCTTCAATCGCGCTCTGCACATCGGAGGGCATCAGCGAGTACGACGCCAGCTTCGCCGGGTCGAGCCAGATGCGCATCGCGTATTCTGCACCGAACACCTGTAGGCTACCGACGCCATCCACGCGCGCCAGCGGATCCTGCATATTACTCACCAGCCAGTCGGCGATATCCGAGCTGCTGGCGGTGTCGGTTTTGTCATATACGCCCATGATCAGCAGGAAGTTGCTCTGGGATTTTTCGACGGTGATCCCGGACTGCTGCACCTCGGTCGGCAGGCGCGATTCCGCCTGCTGGACTTTGTTCTGCACCTGTACCTGAGCGGTGTCCGGATCGGTTCCCTGTTCAAACGTGACGTTAATACTCACCGACCCGTCCGAGCTGCTGGTGGAGGTGAAGTAGAGCAGGTTATCCAGCCCGGTGAGCTGCTGCTCGATCACCTGCGTCACGCTGTTTTCCAGCGTCTGTGCGGAGGCACCGGTATAGGTGGCGGAGATTTTGATCGACGGCGGAGCCACGTCCGGGTACTGCGCAACGGGCAGCGTGCGGATCGCCAGCATTCCGGCGAGCATGATGAGAATGGCGATAACCCAGGCAAAGACCGGGCGACGCACGAAGAAACGGGAAAACATCAGGCGTTTCCTCCGTTGGTTTTCATCTCTTCAGCTTTCACTTCCTGCCCGGCGGTGACTTTATCGGTGCCTTCCACAATCAGCTTATCGCCCGCCTTCAGGCCGCTCAGCACCAGCCATTTGTCGCCGTAGGTGTCGCCCGTCTCCAGCTGACGCTGTTCGACCTTGTTGCTGGCGTTCACCACCAGCGCGGTGGCGGTGCCTTTGGCGTCGCGGGTGATGCCCTGCTGCGGGGCGAGGATCGCGTCATTCATGATCCCTTCATCCACTCTGGCGCGGACGAACATGCCCGGCAGAAGCTGATGCTGCGGGTTCGGGAAGACGGCGCGCAGGGTGACTGAGCCGGTAGACTCATCCACCGCCACTTCGGTCAGCGCCAGGCGGCCTTTTTCGCTGTAGCTGCTGCCGTCTTCGAGAATCAACGACACGTTCAGCGTATCGCTGTTGCTGGCGAGGGTTTGCTTGCGTAAACGCAGCAGATCGGCGCTGGAACGGGTTAAATCGACGTACATACTGTCCAGCCCGCGAATGGTGGCCAGCGCGGTATCCTGCTGGGCGGTCACCAGCGCGCCGGGGGTCACAGAGGAGATGCCGATACGTCCGGCAATCGGCGCGGTGACGGTGGTCCAGTTGAGGTTAATGCGGGCGCTTTCCAGCGCGGCTTTCTTTGACTCGACGCTGGCCTTGTCCTGCGCGCAGGTGGACTTCGCGTCTTCCGCATCCTGACGTGATACGCCGTCGTCCTTCACCAGCTGCGCATAACGCCGGGCTTTCTGGCAGTCGGCCTGCACCAGCGCCTGCGCCTGTTTCAGTGCGGCGGCGGCTTCATCATACGCGGCGCGGTAGCTGGAAGGATCGATCTGATACAGCGCTTGCCCGGCCTTGACCGTATCGCCTTCGGTGAACAGGCGCTTCTGGATAATGCCACCTACCTGGGGGCGCACTTCGGCGCTCATTGCGGCGGCGGTGCGGCCGGTCAGCTCGCTGACGACGGACACCGGCTGGCTCATGAGTGTGACAATCCCCACTTCCGGAAGAGGACGTTGAGGAGCAGATGTTTGCGCATTATCGCACCCTGTCAGGAGGAGTAATGCCGCGATGGAGGTTGTTATGGTTTTCATAATCTTTTTCCAGGGTGAACGAAGCCTGCCCTGTTAATCGCTTAACAGGGAGGAGGGCTAATTAAAAGCACAGCGATCCCGCATCTCTGGCTGAGCCAGAAATGAAAAAAGGGAAATTACTTATTTCCGCTAATTATTCACATGCGATTACTTCGCAGAGAAAATCATATTTAAAATATTCTGGTATATAGGCTCTAATTGTTCTGATGGTACTTTTAAAGGCGTGAGTCGACGGTAAATCGTGCCTTCGATCATCACGGCGGTAATCTCCACGCAGCAGCGAATATGCTCATCGCTCAGGTGAGGGAACTGCTTTTTCAGATGCGCGCAGGCGTTGGCGAACATGCGGGCTTCGGCTTCGATCAGCATGTTTGCCACCAGCGGATTGCGCGTGGCCTCTGCGGACATTTCGAGCATCAGCGCGTCATCGTCTTCGTTAAGCGTCTGGCGCCAGGCAAGCGCCTGCGGCATCCCTTCAACCAGGGTTTTGCCCTGCATCTCTTCAATACGTGAGTCGATAATGCGCCGGATCATCTCTTCAATAATCGCGTCTTTGTTACTGAAATAGCGATAGATTTGTCCGACGCTGAGCCTGGCTTCGCTGGCGATCTGCGACATGCTGGCAGCGTGAAATCCACTGGCGCGAAAGCAGCGGCGCGCGGCGGTAATGATTTCGTCCTGGCGCAGTTTTTGTCGTTCTTCCAGCTTTGTACTCATTGTCGGCTACCGTAAAAAGTGAGAATGATCGTTCTCATTATACGTTTTCGGAGACTATTGGAAAGGCTTTTTTTATTTACATATTGAATGAATATTTCCAGGTATAAACAATGGAGAAAATAAGGAGTTTTTATGAAGGTTAAGCTGTGAGATATTCAGATTGCGCTGAAAATAAGGAGAGAATTATGCATCTGAGCATTACAGATAATGTCACAGCCGAAGAAAAAGAAGAATTATTAACGGGGCTAAGAGCCTATAACGCGCAGTTTTTAGATCTGCCGTCGTTTGGCGGCGATATTGGCGTATATATGCGAGACGACAATGGCGTCATGCTGGGCGGGTTAATCGGCGTACGGAAAGGCGACTGGCTGAACATCGACTATCTGTGGGTCAGCGACAGCGTGCGGGGAACGGGCGTGGGAAGCCAGCTTATCAAAACGGCTGAAGAGGAGGCCCGTCGCAAAGGCTGTCGTCACGCGCTGGTGGATACGGTCAGCTTCCAGGCGCGCCCGTTCTATGAAAAGCAGGGTTATCAGGTGCAGATGTCCTTGCAGGATTACCCTTATCAGGGAATGCAGAGACACTATCTGACCAAACATCTTTAACCGCCGATCCCGGTGCCAATCACGGCTAACACGTGGCGCACCACGATCTCCGGTGAGAGGGCGCTTAGCCTCTCGTCATTGCGCATGCGGGAGAACGGCACCAGCACCAGGCTCAGCAGCGTTGTGAACAGCAGTTCGGGGGCCAGCGCCGGATTCAGCTTTCCTTCCTGCTGCCAGCCTTTGATGGTTGCCAGCGTGGTGTGATATTTCTCATCGCCAAAGCGTGCCTGCAAATGGGTGCGCAGTACCGGCATCTCGCCAATCACCTCCTGCATCCACAGCGGGGCAAACCAGCGATACTTTTCCGCCAGTTCGGCCAGCACCCTGACCATTTCCGTCAGGGCATCCACCGGCGAATCCCGGTTGTCGGCGAAAATCGCCCCGATCCGCTCGCGTAACGGCAGGAAGCGCTCCTCAATCATCGCATCCAGCAACTGTTCTCTGGAGTTGAAGTAGTAGTGCAGCATGGCGGGCGTCACGCCTGCTTCGCGGGCGATGGCGTTCAACGACGTATTGGCGATCCCCTGGCGGGAAAAGAGGTTCAGGGCGATATCCAGCAGCTGTTCACGGCTGGCGGTAACGCGCTTGCCGCCGCGTGGCCGACCGGGGCGGCGGGGTTCAGAATTGTCCTTTTGTGCTGGCATGGTCACCGTATCTCTTGATCTTATTCATCACTTCCACAAATATTAATTATACGATTAATTAATTTCAAGTGATGTCTTATGGAGTCCGACGTAATGACTCAACCTGCGAAAAAGGCGCCGTCGATTAAGCTGCTGTTCAGCGCACTCCTGCTGGTGATGCTGCTCTCGGCGCTGGATCAGACCATTGTCTCCACCGCGCTGCCGACCATCGTCGGTGAGCTGGGCGGGCTGGATAAGCTCTCGTGGGTGGTAACGGCCTATATCCTCAGTTCGACCATCGTGGTGCCGCTGTACGGCAAATTCGGCGATCTGTTTGGCCGAAAAATCGTTCTGCAAATCGCGATTGTGCTGTTTCTTGTAGGGTCCGCGCTGTGCGGTCTGGCGCAGAACATGACCCAGCTGGTGCTGATGCGCGCCCTGCAAGGGCTGGGGGGCGGCGGTCTGATGGTGATCAGCATGGCTGCCGTGGCGGACGTGATCCCGCCTGCCGATCGGGGTCGCTATCAGGGGTTGTTTGGCGGCGTGTTTGGCCTGGCGACGGTGATAGGGCCGCTGATCGGCGGGTTTATCGTTCAGCACGCATCCTGGCGCTGGATTTTCTACATCAACCTGCCGCTGGGGCTGTTTGCCCTGCTGGTGATTGGCGCGGTTTTCCACGGCAGCGCGCGGCGCAGCAAGCATGAGATTGACTACCTGGGGGCGATTTACCTCAGCATGGCGTTGCTGTGCATCATTCTGTTTACCACCGAGGGCGGGACGATCCGCCAATGGAGCGACCCGCAGCTGTGGTGCATTCTGGCCTTCGGCCTGACGGGGATCGCCGGGTTTATCTACGAAGAGCGGCTGGCGTGGGAGCCGATTATCCCGCTGTCGCTCTTCCGCGACCGCAGCTTCCTGCTCTGTAGCCTGATCGGTTTTATTATCGGCATGTCGCTGTTTGGCTCCGTCACTTTCCTGCCGCTCTATTTACAGGTGGTAAAAGACGCCACGCCGACGCAGGCCGGTTTGCAGCTGATCCCCCTGATGGGGGGGCTGTTGCTCACCTCCATCATCAGCGGGCGCATCATCAGCCGTACCGGGAAATATCGTCTGTTCCCGATCCTCGGCACGCTGCTCGGCGTGGTGGGGATGGTATTACTGACGCGCATTTCAATCACCTCCCCAACCTGGCAGCTGTACCTGTTTACCGGCGTGCTGGGCATGGGGCTGGGACTGGTGATGCAGGTGCTGGTGCTGGCGGTGCAGAACAGCGTGTCAGCCGATCAATACGGCGTCGCGACGTCTGGGGTGACGCTGTTCCGTTCCATTGGCGGGGCGATTGGCGTTGCGCTGTTTGGCGCGGTGTTCACCCATATTCTGCAATCAGGCCTGATCGACAGGCTGCCGGAAGGGGCGGAACTGCCGCGCGAACTTAATCCCGTTGCCATACACCATCTGCCTGATGCCCTGCGTCTGGACTATCTGGATGCGTTCGGCTCGGCGATCCATGCGGTATTCATGCTGGCGGCGGGGATTATGGTGCTGGCGTTTGTGCTGTCGTGGTTTTTGCGCGAAGCGCCGCTGCGTCGGCAGGCGTGAGGGAAGCGGTTCTGCTTGCGCCTGGACTACCGTAGCCTGATGCCCATCGCCCGGTGGCGCTACGCTTACCGGGCCTACACTTCCCCCGTCACGTAGGCCGGGTGAGCGCAGCGCCACCCGGCAACAGGCCGCATATAACTTAACCGTCTTACTGATTCCTTTTCGTTTTTTAGCCTGCCGTCTCGTTGTCGATATAGTCTTCAAAACGTCTATCAAAAGGAACTGTCTCGTGAAACTTCGATTGGGTGCGCTTCTCCTGACTGGCCTGCTGCTCGCGGGCTGTGATCAGGGCGGCAATGATGCCAGACACATTAAAGTCGGCGTGATCAATGGCGCTGAGCAGGACGTGGCGGAAGTCGCCAAAAAGGTGGCAAAGGAGAAATACGGTCTGGATGTTGAGCTGGTGGGCTTTAGCGGCTCGCTGCTGCCCAACGATGCCACCAACCAGGGCGAACTGGACGCCAACGTCTTCCAGCATCGCCCGTTCCTCGCAGAAGATAACAAGGCGCACAATTACAAGCTGGTCGCCGTGGCCAATACCTTCGTCTTCCCGATGGCGGGTTACTCCCGAAAGATTAAATCGGTGTCTGAGCTGAAGGACGGCGCAACCATTGCGATTCCAAACGATCCCACCAACCTTGGCCGCGCGCTGTTGCTGCTGCAAAAAGAGAAGCTGATTACCCTTAAACCGGATGTTGGCCTGCTGCCAACGGCGCTGGATATTACCGCGAACCCGAAAAACTTACAGATTATGGAGCTGGAAGGGGCGCAGCTGCCGCGCGTGCTGGACGATCCGAAAGTGGATGTGGCCATCATCAGTACCACCTATCTCCAGCAAACGGGGCTTTCTCCGGTACACGACAGCGTCTTTATCGAAGACAAAAACTCACCCTACGTGAATATTGTGGTCACGCGTGAAGAGAACAAAGACGCCGAAAACGTGAAGGAATTTATCCAGTCCTATCAGTCGCCGGAAGTGGCGAAAGCGGCGGAGACCATTTTTAACGGTGGTGCGGTGCCGGGCTGGTAAGCCCCGGTAAAAAGGCCAGCGCTCCGCTGGCCGTCAAAGCGTTACGCGGGCATCGGTTCGGCTTTCGGGCCACAGAAAACCCTGACCAGACTGTGCGCCGGACGCGCGGGCGCGCGCCAGATCCCGCGAGTTTTCGATGCCTTCTATAAGAATTGATTGCGCGATACCTGCCCTGACCTCCTGTACAAACGGGGCAAGCGGCGCGCGCTCGCGCAGCGCTGAGCGGTCAATTTTCACCCCATCCAGCGGCAGCGCAAGTCGCGCGAACGCCTCCGCCAACTCCCGGGTTAAATCGTCCAGCCAGATTTGCCATCCCGCCTCTTTTAACCGAACAAGCGTGGCATGAAGACGACGTTGCTCATCCTCGCCCAGCCGTGTGATGGTGAGGGGATCCTGAATTTCAATCGTTAACCGCTGCTGATGGCGTAACGCCAGCAACAACCGGATAGCGCGTTCGTTGAGAAGGTGTTCTGCCGGAAGGTTTAGCCAGTAAGCGTCCCGGGCGGGTATCTGTAACAGGGTGTTGGCCTGCCAGAAGAAGATTTGCAGCGCGCTGCGCGAGGGCAGCGAGGCAAACAGCACCTCAAGATTGACGTTATGGATCTCCACGAGAACTTCATGCGCGAACACCTGGCCCGAATGAAGATCGACAAGCGGCTGGAATCGCAGCCCTGAGATACGTTGCAACAGGGGAGAGGGAAGAACGGTATACATGGAACAGCCTTCAGGAAATGAAAAAAGGTTCCCGCGGACACGGGAACAAAAGGCAAACGACACACGGTCAAATTTTTAATTCAGGATCCAGCGAATGCTCTGGTAAAACGAGGGACCACGCACGGCCTTAAGCTTGTTCATGGCGTTGTTCTTATAAAAGTAAACCAGCCTGACGTTACACCCCAGCTGACGGGCGATTTGCTTGGTTTTGAGATTACAGGAATAGCCGCGCAGTACGCTTGCCTCCTCGCTGGACAGCCTCGCCGGGGTGCGTAAGCGGGTCGTCATGCCTACGTTGTAACGGCCAGACTCTTGCGGCGTCTGGCTCATCAGTATTTGCCACAGCGCTTTGATATCCCCCAGGGAGACTCTTTTGCTGATGACTCCATCAACATGTTTGAATTTCAAATAGCCGGCGGATAACGAATAGATATAGATCTTCGCTGTCACTTGTTTCTGTTTAATACAGAGAATGTCGTCATTCGTCGTCACCCGGAAATGACGCGTATTCAACGGATCATAAATGATGATATCAAAGAGTTGTTCACTCATAGCAAGCTCTTCGATATGGGTAAATCCATGGAAAATAACGTCGTGTTTTTCATCAGGCTCACGCTTTCCAAGCGATTGCAGGCCAATCATCGTGAATTCGCAGCTGTCAACAACGGCAACGTGAATTGTTTTTTTATTTTGCATTGGCATTCTCCTTTCGCTGAGTAAACAGTCCATATAAGAGAAAATGGCGGTTCGCACTCTCTTATTAAAAGAATAGCGAGCACTTTTTTAAATAACGCGATGCGATGGCATCAATGTAAGCCAATACAAACCGTCGAGTAAAGCTGAAGCCAATTATTAGCGGAAGATAAAATTGAAAAATGGTTTTAATGGTATATGCAATTGTTTTAATCTTCTAATAATATTCATGCCAGATTTTTATTCTATAAATGAGCGGATAATAAGCATCAGAAGGTTGATTAATGGGGTTAATCCACCGCTTTTTCAGTGATTTACTGCTGTTCCTGTAAGAAAAATTGTGATCGTGGCAGGATTATCGACAGGGCTTTATCTGCGAGGGGAAACGGCGTGCAGAATAAAATAGAATTTTTTCTATGAATTTAATGTCCTTGTTCAGATTTTTAAGCCTGAGAAGGATAAAATCCTGGCGCGAAGAGGTTGTGAGTGGTGAGTACATAAACTATTATCATTTTCCTCCGGTCACGAGAATTTAGAAAAGACATGAATAATACTGAACGTATCGTAAGGGTAATGGTGTTTTACAAAATAAATATATTTAAAGAGATAATATTCCGGGCGCTCCAGGATCTTTTACCCGATTACGTACTGAACATTACTCAGGTCGATTCCACTGAACAGGCGCTGGCGGCGGTGGCGGATAATAACGTGGATGTTTTCTTCACTGAATTTAATTATCTGCTTAATCATAAAGAGTGGAGTGCGGAGGTCAGCAGCCGTTTTACATCTTTATGTAAAATCCATCACGTCAGGCGTGTTCTGTTGGTGCCCGAGCTGCCTTACGGGCTGTTAAAAAAAGTTCTGGAGATGAAATTTGAATTAACCATCAGTCAGCAGGATGAATTGACTGAACTGAAAAAGGAATTACCCGCGTTGCTCATGGCGGACGGGCAAAAACCGTCGATCTCTTCGTGGCTCAGGCGGGTAATGCGGTCCGGCTCCCGGGCGCGTTCCATCCTCTCGGCCAGAGAGTGGGAGGTGCTTCATCTTATCGTGGAAGGATTTTCAACGACGGAGATTGCCCGTCATCGAAACCGTTCGGTCAGTACCATTGCGACACAGAAACACAATGCAATGAAAAAGCTGAATCTTTCCAACCACAGCGAACTGATTAAGTATGTGCAAGCGGTTGGAAAGATGGAGGAATAGTTCACATCAGGGATAGATAATATTCAGCGTAGCCGATGTATTGATCTTACCCTGGCTCACCTGGGCGGGCGCCCACACGTAATAGTACGCCGCCATCGGAAGGGTGAAATGTTCGTCCAGCGCCGCGCCAGCCGCCACGCTGAAAATCATCGTGGCGTTGCCACGGCTGGTGGTTGAGGTAGAGAAGGTCACCGGCGTTTGCGGGGCGTCACGTTTTATCAGGCGGAGCCCCACGCCCTGCGCCGCGCTACTGCTGCTGTCGATCAGCACCGAGCTGTCGGTTGAGAGCAGCTGCGTGCTGGACAGAAACATCTCAATTGCCCGATCGGAATTGCCATTAACCCCGACGTTCTGACAGCTCATGTTCAGTGAAAAAGGCGTCAGCCCCGGCTGTGAGGATGCACTGAGCTGGGGAATGCCGAGCGTCGGCAGCGCCACGGTCAGCCCCGCATTATCAAAGGAACAGGTAGTCAGTTTCGGCGCGTATTTGATGATCATCGGTTGACCAAACATATCTCGGTTGTCGTAAGGCCACTTGAACCCGCTGAATAACCACTGCGCTATCTTGATGACCTGATTGATTGGCCAGGTGATGATTTCCCAGATGGATAACCCGCTCATGTCGCTGACGAACAGAACGTCGCTCATGTTCGCCGTATCCCCCGTCAGGGTGGTACCGCTCTGGTTAACGAGGGTGAAGCGAACCGTAAACGGTGTGTTCAGCTCAGACGCCGTATGGCTACCGCTGGCAGACAGGGTTTTATTGGCCGGGGGATCGGTGATCTCCGCCCGCACCATATACTTGTTATTGCTGAACCCGAGGATGGTCGCGTATTTGCTGTCGGTCGAGAGGATCGGCGTGTAAGAAAATTCACTGTTACCCGTCGTACAGTTGAACGAGCCGCTGTACTGGGTGCTGAAGCTGCCGGTCCATGTGGGCGTGGCCGGGCTCAGCTTATCCGATAAATCAATGGTAATCGGTGTGCCATAAACGATGCTGCTGCCGGAGCAGGTGGCATAGCTCATCCCGCTAATGCTGGTGAGGAGCAGGAACATGAATGATCGTAACATTTTGATAATCCGTAATTAATGGCAAACCGCTGAGGGGCTGTTCAGCCCCCAGGTCGGGGAGGAGATTTCGCACTTTCCGCTGCGGAGATGCACGTTGAGCGCGCGTGGCGGCTGTTCAGCACGGATATACAGTACGCTGGCCTGGCCGACATACCCGACAGATCCACCGTGTTCATCCAGCACTTCAGTGCCAAAGGGCAGCGGTTTGCCGTCGGTGCGCGTCGCATGAAGTACCCATGACTGGCGCTTATCGGTGTCGAAGCGGATATAACTCACCGCCCCGTCGTAAGGAGCCACGTTAGCCATATTGCCGATCACCTCCGCGCCAGCGCTGTTTTCCGTTTCAGTTAACGTAATGGCGTTTTTGCGATACGGGGTGGCGTAAGGGACCAGCGCCACGCCATCGCGGTTCGTCATAATGCTTTCATCGCCGTTCACCATCAGTCCCTCCGCCTTTGGCGCATCGACGATAGTCATGGTTGTGCCGGTTTCGTTTGAGGCGAGAACGTGCCACGGGTAGGCCACCAGGCTTCCGCGCCCGCTGAGCCCGGTCTGGCGGTAGTCGGAGGATTCGCTGTAAGAGCCACCGAGTGTCGCGAAGTTCGAACGGTACGCGGCGTTAACGCTTGCCGCATTTTTACCCCCACGCGCATTACTGCCGGAGAGGGTATAGCTCAGGCGGTTCGACGCCAGCGCGTTCCCGCTCATGCTGATATTGCTCTGTTCGTAATGCGAATCGCTGGCCGTCAGGCTGGAGGTGATCCACGCATTATTATCAAACAGCGAGAACGGCAGGCTGAGGGAGAGGTAAAGGCGCGTCTCTTCTTCACTGTCCCTGTTCCGTACCCGGCTGGCCGACAGGGTAAAGCTGGCGCGGCCGATGGCGTTGGAATAGCCCATCTGATATTCGCGCGTGGTTTGCTGTGAGTTCCAGTAATCGCGCTGTGTGCCGGAGACAAACACCGTGCCCCAGTTATTGAGCAGGCGCTGATTAAGGTTAAGCGTAAAGGTATTCTTGGGCTGCGCCGCGCGCAGGGCGTCCCAGGTGCTTAGCGACATGTCGGGCGCAACGCCAAACCGATCTTCATAGTCGTCGTACTGCGCTCTCAGGCGCTGATACCCTTCGCGCGAATAGAGCGCGTCGCTGAAGCTGTAATAGCCTTTAGTGGAATAGCGATAGGCCGCCAGGGTGAAGTTGGTGGCGGTGGTATCGATAAATTTGCTGTACGACACGCGATAACTCTGACCGCTGCTGGTGCGATCCTGTAGGGTGGTTTTGGCGTGGGTGACATCAAACGAAACCGCGCCAAAAGGAAGGTTCCAACCGGTACCGACAAGCCCGGCCTGGTAGTTATCGCTAATAATCGTCCCGGTATACCCGGTGATGAGGTTATTAAACCCGTAGCGCAGCGTGGCCTGCATGAATGCGGGTTCGGCATCGAGCGTGTTCTGATGCACTTTACCCGCCACTACGCTGTACTGACTCACCCCTTCTTTTAGCATCCCGGGCACGGCGGAAAACGGCACCGTGAAGGACTGCTGTGAACCGTCCGCTTCACGCACCACCACCAGCAAATCGCCCGCGGAGCCGGTAGGCTGAATGCTGTCGAGGGTAAACTGGCCCGGCGGCACGTTCTCCTGATAGATCACGTTGCCATTCTGGATAACTTTCACCAGGGCGTTCGTCCGTGCCACGCCGTGAACCACCGGTGAAAAACCCTGCTGTGAATTTGGGCGCATCTTCATATCCGACGCCAGCGACACGCCGCGCACGCGCAGGGAATCAAACAGATCGCCAGGAATATAAAAGTCACCCAGCGTCAGGTTGGATTTCAGCGAGGCCAGGGGACGGCGCAGGTAGCGGGTATTATTCTGCCAGCTACTCTCTCCGCTGGCGGTTTTCCGCCAGGCGCTGCTGTCGCGAAACTGCCAGCCGAACAGGTTGGCGCCGGAATCCAGCCCGGCATAAAAATCATCATTTGTGTCTTTCGCAGTGCCTTTCGCGCGGGTGTTGTACCAGGTCGTGTTCCACGAGAGCATCAGCGCCGGTATCCCCTCGTCCCAGAACTGGGGGGCAATGTAACCTTCTTCAGTACGCAGCACGGCCGCCTGCGGAACGGTAAGCGCCAGACTCAGGGTGCTGGTATCGGTTTTGACTTCACCGCCCTGAACCAGATCGCGCAGCTGGACCTGCCCGTGCGCAATGGCGGGCGCAGGCACGGATGTGGTGTTGATGCCCAGCGACCGGGCATCTTTCCAGGCAAGGCGGATGTCGTCACGCTGCTCGCCGTAGATGACGGTATAACGTCCCTTCCAGCTGCCGTTTACGTAGATATCCATCTCCTGACTGCCGGCAGGCATGGCGTTGTTTTCGGAAAAGCGAGACAGATCGGACTCACCGGATGCGCCAGCAAGCAGGGAGGGATCAAACGAGACGGCCCCTGATTTATGCGAAAGCAGAAGCGTGCAGACTGCCAGCAGACAGAGTCTGTTTTGTTTCATTTTCATGGTGAGTCTTTCCGATCACTGACTGGTGAAAGTCCGGGTTTTATACGCGCCAAGATCGTCCACATACATCAGCTGGAAGGTCTGTCCGCGCTTAACCGTATTTTTGGCGGCGACCGTCAGCTGCCCAAACGGGGAAACCATCGGGGACTCCTGGAGCAATTTCGTTTTACCCAGCGAAATATTGGCGACCGTAATATGGAACGGACTGTTATTTGTAATGCGAAAGCGATCGCCGTCGGCGGCGAGCGTCAGTTTCGCCACCGCGTCATCCAGCGTGCCTTTCAGCGCAGCGGGCCGATAAAAAAGTTTGATACGGGATTTAATCGCCAGCTGAACGGTATTCTGGTTTTGCAGATTTTCAGGTCTGGGCGGAATGTCGAGGACATTCAGGAAAAAGACGGATTCGCGATCCGCAGGCAAGCTGGACGGCAGCTTTTTAATACGAAGCTGTTGACCATTATGTTCGTTAACCTTTATCACCGGCGGCGACAACAGAAACGGCACATTGGCTGTTTCCGGCGTGGAATTAATATCACCGTCATCTATCCAGGATTGTACCAGAGCCGGCGCATCGCCCGTATTCATTAACTGGACGATCACCTCTTTGTTATTTTCAGGATAAAGGACACGGGTGCCATTAATGACAATATTGGCCCATGAGTGACCCGTGCTTAGCAGTAAGCCTGCCAGCAAAATTGCCTTGCGCATGATTGTAACCTTAAATACAGGCTCTGCGAAAACAGAGCCTGAATAATCACTATTACAGGTAGGAAATGGTATACGTTACGTTGGAGCTTAACTCGCCCACGGTGGCGGCAGCGGCGTTTGTTTTATAGTAATAAACGTCCAGCGTCAGCGTTTCGGAATCTGGCGCGGTCGCTGTACCCATAATATTTGTCGTGTAAGGCTGGTTCAGGGTAATAGGCGTAGACGAACCTGGCTCCACTAACGCAAAGCCGACATTACGTGCCACGCTGGCATCGCTTTCGTTCACGCTGTTATTCAGCAGGTATTTACCGTCAGTGGAAATATTATCCGCGCTGGAGAAATAAACTTTCAGCGGGGTACCGGTCGTTCCGGCTGCTGGTGAGCAACCAGAGAATGTCAGCGCAATAGATTTTTTATTTCGGGTGATCAGGCCAACCGTTGTGCCCGCATCTTTTACCGAAATAGGGGAAAGCGCAACGGTAAAGTCCGCGCTTTTACCGCCGTTAATGGTACAGGTTGTATCGGTAATAGCGCCGGTAAAGTTAATGATACCACCCGCCGAATTGTCTGCGGCCACTGCGCTGGTAGAGGCAATAGCGGCGGCCAGCAGTGATACGGTCATGATCGATTTGAACATGATAAACTCCATGAAGATTTGTGTTATTTAAAATGAATGTTAATCGGCTACACATGTCCCTGATGTACCGGCTAGACGCATGGCGACTCGGGAGAATGCTTTGACGATATTATGTTGCACTAAAAAAGTACATAACAAAACATTATTCCAACAACTTCTAAAGTTTAAGATTATAATCTTGCCAGTATGTTTTTTTTAATGTTTTAACCTAAATGCGTTGGTTCGAAGATTTTTATTAATGCTTTAATAATCGTTAATTAATGAAGCTTTATGAATTCATCTCTCAATTAATATCACGCGACTTGACCACACAAACTTTAGACTTATTATTGCCTGGCAAATGCACAAAAATTTAACAATGGCGTAATAATAATATGAAGTATCTCATTGATCTTACAATGCTTTATGAAGTCGACACCGGTATGATCATGATTAATGGAGAGGAAGAGTCATCCATTAAGTTATCTAACCAGGCGGGTCGTCTGCTTTATGAACTTATCATCAATAATGGTAAAACACTCGACAGAGACGACCTGATAAAGAAGGTCTGGGAGGATCATGGTTTCTCTGGTTCTTCGGTGAGTCTAAATGTTGCCATAAGTGAAATCAGAAAAGCATTTCGTACATTAGGCTGCGACCCTTTACTGATAAAAACGATACGTGGCAAGGGATTTAGCCTTGCCGCGCATATTGAACATCACACAGTCAGGCCGCCGGTTATTTCAACGCTTAGCGAAGAATCTGCCTCTGAAGCATTCGATACGCTAGCGCATAAGAAAGATGCCGATCCGCCTAAACAAATAATATCGCTGCACAGACTCTTTATTTCTCTCTGCACGTTATTACTGATTATTGTTACCGGAACCGCTGTTTTACTGTTGCACCAACGGGATTCCTATGCCGAGAGCCTGAAAGATTCTGATATGCATCTGCTCGGTAAAGTGGACAGGTGTACGATATACCTGATCGATAAGAATATGTATCAGCCGCGACAGCACTACTTTAATCACGTAAAAGAGGTCATCGCCAGTCAACATATCGACTGTCAACATCAGGTTGCAGATGCTTACTATTCCAGGTTTAAAAAGTCGCAGATAGAAAATTATTTCCTGGCCATCTGTTATCAGCAGGACAGTATCGACGATTATAAGAACTGCATTTCTTACAGAAGCCTGACCGGGAGTTAAAATATGTCACGGACTAAAATGAGTGTACTGTTCAGTATCGTACTGGCGCTGTCTGTCATCGCGTTGTTATGGGTCTATTTTACCAGAACGCAGGATGAGGGGTTTGGCTGCCAGTCAGATACCATTTCCTGGAAAACCTATTCCACGGGTGAGTCAACCGATATGTCGCTAACCACGCTTTTCCTGTTTAACAACAAAGATGTTGTGACGGTTATTCATAAAGGCGTACTCAAGAAAGAGGGCAAAAGCTACCTGATTGACAGAAATTACACGCTCAGCGTGGAAAAAGTCGACGGCAGCAATATCTTTTATATTAAGGATAAAAAGCTGAATAAATCTGAAGATGATGCGGCGCCGGATGGCGTTGTAAACGAAATGTTACTTGATAATATCAACTTCTTCTATATTACCAGCGTAAAAAAACATGCGTGGTTAATTAAGGGGCTGGTGTTGCCTGTAATGATGTGTGTGGCTGTCCCGACGTCCTGATATTTCTCTTTATTGAAAAATCGATATTTATCTATTACTCGGGAAATTGAGTAATTTACTCAATACGTAACAATAAGATACGAGAAATTTATTTATATTTTTATTGTTGCTCTCCGTCGAGTGAATTTTTCTGTATTGCCTCGTTATTTTGCGGCTGTCTATACTCCGCCTCGAAAAAGGGGCTCCCCTTTTTATACACGTGGATTCTTTTTTGAAGGACTAAATAAATGAACAAACTGAACGCTATCGTTCTGGGCTCCCTGCTGTCTGTTTCTGCCCTGAGCGCAGTTAATGCAGCTGAAACGACGGCTTCTGCCACCTGGCAGGCAACCGCGACCAAAGACAGCGAATCCGATCTGGTTGTTACGCCAACGCGTGCTTTGAACTTCGTTTACAGCGCCAATACCAAATCTTTCAACACCGATACCGGTCTGTTTGATGTGGCTATCCGTGGCGATCACTCTACGGCGACCAGCTTCAAACTCGAAGCTATCCTCGACGATTCAAACAACACGCTGTTCAGCGTGGGTGGTGAAGCGACCAAGCTGAAAGTGGGTGCGCGTTGGGGCGGTAACGACCTGGGCTCTATCGGTGGCACCGTGGGGGCGAAATCGACCGCATGGACCACGCTGGTTGATTCTTCTTCTAACACCGGCGTCTCTTCTGGCCTGTGGAACCTGACCACCAGCGCAGGCGCGGCGGCAGATACCGAAATTACCGGCCAGGACAAATTCGTCTTCTACGTTGACTCCGCTCAGGACAACGCGGGTACTGCGAAAGAGTTCAAAGACCTGACCAACAGCCTGTGGGAAGGGACCGTGTCTGTTGCGTTCCGCGCAACCTGGGGCTAAGGCCTGATCGATCCAGGGGCGCAAGCCCCTGTTTAGGGAAATAGCATGTTTAACCTCAAATCCACCTTCTTATTTTTATTATTTATCTCTTCCTCCGCGCTGGCCATTAATGTGGGAAAAGTCACCACCATTATTTCTGCGGATGCTGACTCCACCGCCAAGGAAATAAAAAACGAAGCAGACAGCGTGCGTATTGTTTCTGTTCGCGCACAGCGGATCAGCAGCCCAATGGATGAAGGGATCGTCATTAATCCGGAGAAAGTGGACGAACTGTTGCTGACGCCCACGCGCATGGTAATGCCCGCCGGTACCAGCAATATCGTCAAATTTTACTATCACGGGAACGCCGATAACAAAGAGCGTTACTACCGCATTACCTTCACGGATGAAGGGGTAAGCGAAGAGGTGGACAGCGGTTCGCCAAAAAACGGCACCGGGATGACGCGTGCGGTGGTGAGCACCATTCTGGTGGTTCAGCCCCGGGATAAGAAGATCGACTTCGTCTATGTGGCGGGAAAAATAACCAATAAAGGGAACACCTCGTTTCGCGTCAATGCGACCGGGACCTGCCTGAAGCCGAATCCGGAATCCCCCGGCACGCCGTGTAGCAAAAACTTCTACCTGATGCCAGAGACCTCGCGCGCTATCGAGGATATCAACGTTACGGATAACCATTTTCATCTCGGAATATGGGACCTGAAACAGTTCATTCCTGTTAAGTAAGGATGCATGGTGAAAAATAAATTAGTGTTGCCGGTGATGATGGCTTGCGCATCCGGCACGCTGCCCGCGCTTGCGCATGCAGCCTCAAGCTCCGTGGTTATCGCTAATTACCGTTTTCCCGACTCGCTTTATGCACTGCTGGAGCAGGGGATCAAAATTCCCGTCTATCTGGTGAATACGCGTCCACACTCAGCACAACAAGGGAACCACGAAGGCACGGCGAGCGAATATGTTCGTATCGGTGACGTGACGCTCTTTGCAAAAGATCTGAAGCTGGGGCTGAGGGATGTTCAGGTCCAGGAGTCTGATAACGGCATTCGTCTGTCAAAAGAGATGCGGGCGTTACTGCAAAGCATTAACGATAAGCAGTTTGATGACCAGATGCGTATTCCGGTTAGCGCGGGTTCGGCGTTCGAACTGGATCAGAAAAAAATGCGCCTGTTGCTGAATCTGTCGCAGAGCGACTACGGGGTGAATATTCGCCCGCGTGAGGTGGACATTGATGCGCCGGAGTCTGACGACCTGAGCGGCACGTTCTCCTACAACCTCGGAGCGTATCACACCGAGAGCGGCTACGGTGACAGCTGGTCGTCGGGCTATCTGAACGCGAGAAACTGGATCTCAATGGGCGTCGATCATGTGCTGATCGATGGCTCTGGCTACGTCAACGAGAGCAGCAGCGATACCCAGATGAACGCGGTTATGTGGGAGCGCGACTATCAGGGGATGCGCTACGCCGCGGGCATGCTGAACGGCTGGGCGATGCAGTCTCTGGCGAGCGTCAGCGGGATTTCCGGCGGTGAAGTCTACGGCGTTTCCATGGGCAACCAGGCCAACTCCCGCAAGCGCGATAACACGCTCTCTCTGACGCCGGTGGTGGTCTATTTTCCCACGGCGGGCGAGGCCCGTATTCGTCGTGACGGGCAGCTTATCGGCATTCAGCGCTTTGACGTCGGCAACCATGAAATTGACACCAGCAGCCTGCCCTACGGGATCTACAGCGTCGAAGTTGAAGTGGTGAGCGGAAGCCGCACCGTGTCGCGCAGCATGTACACCGTAAATAAACCGTTCTCCAGCAACGTGTCGGAAACGCTGCGCTGGCAGATGTGGGGCGGGATGTATAGCCGCGATAAATCCGTCGTCAATTATAAAAAATACGCGAAACGCAAAAACGAGCAGGATAACACCTACTACTACGATTACGACACCAAACATAAAGACACCATGTCGCTGGTGGGAGCCTCGTTCAGCAAGCGCAGCGGGATGGTCGACTGGAACGCCTCTACCTACATGATGCGGGAACACATCGTCAGCGAGCTGTGGGCCTCCCTGAACCTGACGGGCTATTTCTCGGTGAATACCCAGACCATGGCCGCCTCCGACGGAACGTATCGCGCCAACTATGGGGCGAATCTCAGCCTGCCGTGGCAGATCGGCTCGGTGTGGTACTCCCATGAACAGCTCTCCAGCGGCAAGTTCCTGGATATCTATGAGAGCAAGGGCAACACCTGGGGCGCTTCCTTTAGCCTGCCGTCATTCGGCCTGCCCTCGGCAGGCAACCTGAGCCTGATGCGTCAGGAAGACGACCTCTATCGCTATAAACGCTATCAGCTGGACTACTCCCAGGGGTTATACGCCGGTCGCTACGGTACGGCGCGCCTGCGGGTGGGAATGTCGCGCAACAAATACGACGGGTATTACGAAGAGAAAGATCGTTACGTGATGCTCGATTTCGCCATACCGCTCGGCAATACCGTGTCGGTTGGCGTTTCCCACAATCGCGATACCGGCACAGCGCTGAACGTCAGCGCCAGCCGCCAGTTTGAAGGCGATTACCTGAAATCGGCCACCGCCAACGTCTCGAAAGCCTTTAACAGCCGCCAGGATCGCAGCGTAAGCGGCGGCGGCAGCGTGAACTTCGACACGCCGTGGAACAGCAACATCCTCAGCGTCCAGAGCGGCATGAGTAAAGGCTGGAACTCCACGCTGACCAGTGACGGCAGCGTGGGCTGGTCCAAAGAGGCCATCGCCGCCGGGAAAGGCACCGAAAGCGCAGGGGTGATTGTCAGTACCGGTCTCAAATCTGATGAAGCGCTGACCCTGAAGCTTAACGGCCGGGCAGAACGCATCAAAGGGGATAAGACCTGGCTGTCGCTGCCGGCATACCAGGCTTATGACCTGGAAGTGATGAACAGTGAAACCGGTACGGAAAGCTATGAGATTGGCGCGAATGCGCGTCGCCATATCACGGTTTATCCGGGTAATACCGTGGTGATGAAGCCGCAGGTGAAGAAAATCGTCACCCTGTTTGGTCGTCTTGTGGATGCAAACGGGGCCCCGGTTGGCGCCATGCAGATCAAAAACCATGTCGGGCTGACCCGGACGGAAAACGACGGACGCTTCGTGATCGACGTTGATAAGAACAACCCTGTCCTGAGTATCGCCACGCCGGACGACAGCGTCTGCGAAGTGCGCCTGGACATCGAGTCTAACCGCGGTGCGCTGTGGCTCGGGGACATCTCCTGCGACAAAGGCGATTTCGTCTGGCAGGAAGCAAAAGGAACGCAGGAACGTGACGATGAAAAAGATATTCGCTCTTAATTTACTGCTGATGAGCGCGGCGGCCCAGGCGCAGGAGCTGCCCTATTTCGCCATTAATAACCCGGACAATAACGGGACGGGAAACAGCGCGGGGCTGTTTAGTCTGAACAGCACGTCGACCGCGTTTTTACACGGTTCGCGCGAGTGGCCGACCCTGAGTGCGAAAACGAATAACGGTATCGCCACTTACATCCCGGACAACAGCTACAGCGGTCCGGCAGGCAGCGCGCTGACCATCGACTTTTCGGTGACCGGTTCCAGCGCCTCTCCGTTCTTCAAAGGGACGGCGTGTTCCTCGTCCTGCGGCAACACGGGGTACACCCCGACGACCAGCTATACCGACACGTCGATGGTGGTTAAGCCGCCGGTGATGGAGCCCGGCACGTCATACGGGCGCTGGGTCCTGGGCGATCCGTTCTTTAACTATCTGCTCAACGCCGCGCCAGGGGATGAAGTGACCATCACCTCCACGCCGCAAATCAGCTCCATCAACAAAGTGACCACCACCAATACGCTTCACAAGGTGGGCACGCTGACCATGACCAACGCCAGGGCGCTTAACCTGGGGATTGACCCGATCAGCGGTGAGGTGACGATTGTCGATGGATCAACGGGGGCCACCTGCACCAAATACACCCGCAACACGGTCTCTGGCGTCCTGTGCGACCTGCTCGAATACACGTTTGTTGGGGAGGATATCTCCGGTTACAACGGGGGGCTGGCGCTTACCTCTTCCCGCGTCAACAGCGTGCTGCAATCGCACATGAGCGGCGGCACCGGGCTTGCCGCCGAGCTGACCTTCGATGAAAACACCTGGTACAGTATCTCCGGCGGTATCCTGAGCGATACGCGTGTCCTGGCGAACACCTTCCTTGCAGCGCCGCAGAAAAACGGCGGCAAAGCGTCCCTTAAAATCTTTTTGCCGAAAGCGTTAATTCTGAGCGTGGCGCAGGCGGGTGACGGCAGCAACATTGGCAATATCGTCAGCCTGTGTCTGACGCCCGGCAACAGCTCGCTGGCGGCGGATTTCTGCTTCCAGCCGGGGGGCGGCCTGGTGATTAACCCTATCGAGCCCGGGCTGGAGATTGTGCCAGACAACCCGGATTACACCCTCGATCCTGACGGTCTGGGCGGCTCCGGGAAAGGCATTATCGGCGAAGCGCCCATTGAGATCCCCTACACCATCACCTACAGCGGGGCGCAAAAAGATGCGGCGATTGCGGTCACGGTAAAAGTCACCGGGCCTACCCAAAGCCTGAATGGGGTGGACTACTGCGCCTTTAGCGGCAACGGTTTCACGGTTCCCATTCCGGGCAACGTGCTGGTGGGGAAAAGCCAGACGCTGATGGCGCACAACTGTAAAGGCGAAGTACTGTCGATCCCGGCGCCGGCCACCCATGCGGAAGAGTGGGACAAAATGAGTTCCGGCGTGACCGATATGTGGCTCTGGAAAACACCGCTGATCCTCCAGTTCGTTATGGATAATCCGGTATCGAAAACCACCTATGACGGAAATAGCTGGTTTGGCGAAGTGACCGCGCAGGGAAGAATAGATGTTAGCGCATCCTGGAATTAATCAACCATGACTGGAAAATTCCTGGCTATTTTTGCAATAAATTGCTTCATTTCCACAGGGGCAAATGCTTTAATTATCGAAAGTCTGAATATTGATTTTCTTCCCGAAAGAGAAGTTGTTTTTCAGCCGATAAAAAACGATACCAGCGAACGTCAGAATTATACCGTTTCGCTTATTCAGGTAGACGTTCCTAAAGAGAAGGGAAAAGAAACCGAAATAAAAGACGGCGAAGTCATGTATTCGCCTAAGCAATTAACGCTGGGGAGCGGTGAACGCGCGGGTTTTAAATTTTATTATACCGGCCCGCATGACAACAAAGAGCGATACTATCGCGTAAAATTCACCGAGACGCCGCTCCAGGCAAAGGTTATCACGCGCAAAGGCCAGCGCATCCAGTCGGATGTGGTGGTCTCGCTTGAGGCTATTTTGATTGTCCGTCCATGGACACGACATTTTGATTATGCGTTTAGCAACGGGGTGGTGAGTAATACCGGGAATACCTATTTTAAATATGTTTCCTCGGTCGGGTGCAGTACGCAATACAACAATTCAAAATATATTCCGCCGGGGCAACGGCTGGAAATAGATAATGCCGGGCAGGCTGCAAGGCGGATGATTATTTATGGCAATAAAATCATTCCGCTTACCACCTGCCCGTAGCAACCGCTTTCCTTCATAAAAGGAAATTAGCCTTTAGCATCATGCTAAAGATCCATCACTACAGGAGATAAAAATGAAAGCGATTTCATTCGTAGAAGCGAAAGACATTATCGGTGGCGCGTTAAACCCGTTCGCTGGTCTGGTTAAAGGTGCACAGCTGGGTTACGACACCGGCGCAAGCATCATGGGCATGGTTGGCGGTGTGGTTGGCGGAATTCTGGGTGGCGCAATGGGCTTCCTGGGTGCGCTGGTTGGTAGCTACAACTAATTCACGTTAACAGGAAAAGACTCATGCAAGTTATTGATTTCAAAAAAGCACAGGCCATCATCGGTGGTTGGGATCCGTTTGCTGCCGCTATTCAGGGCGCAAGCGCGGGCTATAACGCGGGCAGCCAGATGTTAGGCGCGCTGGGCGGCACCATCGGCGGCGTGTTCGGCCTGGTGGGCGGCTTCATCGGCGGTTTCTTCAGCGCCTAAGCGAGAAGCACGTTGTACGCATGGCCCGCATTGCCGGGCCATTTTTTTATTTCAGCCACGGATCATTATGTTTTCGCTCTTTCAGTATAAAAAACAGGGTAAGACCCCTGTTATTCGCCAGCATGAATTTACCGAATGTGGACTGGCCTGCCTGGCGATGGTGTTGGGGCACTACGACCACCATGTCTCCGTCAGCCAGCTGCGCCGGGAGATTTCCGTTTCCGCCGATGCGGGAACCTCAATGGCGGAATTGATGACCCTTGCCAGCGATAAAAATATGTCTGGCCGGGTGCTTAAAGGCGAAATCACTGAAATAGAAACGTCTGAGCTGCCGCTCATCGCCTTCTGGCGCGGCAACCATTTCGTGGTCATCGTGAAGATCGACAGCCGCAGCGTGACCGTTCACGACCCCGCCAGCGGCGTGCGTCGTTACCGTCTGAAAGAGGCGGAAAAACTCTTTTCCGGCTATGTTCTTGAGCTTAAGCCCACGCCGTGCTTCGAAAAGAAATCCCCGGATGAAAAGCTCACGCTTGGCCGGTTAGCCAATAAATCCCCGAGCCTGTTCCAGCGCCAGCTGCTGCTGTTTGTGCTCTGTATTTTTACCCTCATCACCATGCTGGCAAGCCCCACCTACGTGCAGCTGATTATGGATGAGGCCATTTCCCGCAGCGACAGCGATCTGGTGATCCTGCTCACCGCGATCTTCGCTATCGTCTTTATCTTTGAAGTCATCGGTAAATTCCTCAAGCAGTTGCTTGAGATCCTGATGCGTAACATTGCCTATGACGATTTAAGCCAGTCCGTGCGCCACTACATGCTGCGCACCCAGACCAGCTGGTTCCGCTCGCGCCCGCCGGGCATCGTGCTGGCCATTGAAAAATCGCTCCACGCCTGCGCGGAGTTCATCAGCAATGGTTACGTGCAAATTCTCTTTTCCAGCCTGATCGCCGTCACCAGCCTGCTGTTTATGCTGCTGTATAACGTCAAAATTGCGCTGCTGACGATGCTGCTGATGGGCGTGTTTTTCCTGATCCGCTTTTCGCTGATCGGCCCCTATCAACGCGCGGTGGATGACTCCATCGAGCGCACCGCCCAGTATGAATCCCTGCTGGTGGAGACGCAGAAAGGGATCATTACGCTCAAAGCGAACAATATGGAGCAGGCCCGGGATGCGGTGATGGATAAATCCCAGCGCGAACACATCGCCGGGCTGATGCGTAAAGAGCGGCTGCTGGCCCGCTTTGACGTGGCTTCGCTGCTGGTGATCAATGCCGAGCAGCTGCTGGTGGTCTGCTTTGGCGCGTGGTTGATCCTGGAAGGGCAGATGAGCATCGGGATGCTTTACGCCTATATCAGCTATAAGCGCTATTTTTCCGATGCCATGGTGCAGGTGGCGCAGAAGCTGCTGGACAAAAATGCCCTCAAGGGGCCGCTGGATCGCGTGGGCGACCTGCTGTTTGCCCCCTCTGAAACCAGCCAGTTTGGGAAGCGGATTGTCACCTCGCCGGTCTGTCTGCAATTTGAGGATGTCTCATTTGCCTATCCTGGCCGGGAGGCCACGCTACAGCATATCAATATGACCCTGAAGCAGGGCGAAGAAGCGGTGATTGTGGGCCAGAGCGGGTCGGGAAAAACCACGCTGCTGCGTCTGATCTCCGGCATGCTGCTGGCATCGTCTGGCACGCTGCGGATCAATAAGATCCCCATTGAGGAGTGCGATCTTTCCTCGCTGCGTCAGCACATCCGCATCGTCCATGCGGACGATATTCTCTTTACCGGCTCGATTCTGGACAACATCGCCTGCTTTGACAGCGCACCGGATAAAGAGCAGGTCATTGCCGCGTGTCGGCTGGCGGAGGTGGACCACGTCGTCGCCAGGCTGCCGCACGGCTACGAAACGGAGATGCTGCCGGGGAACACCTTTTTCTCTGCCGGGGAGATGCAGCGTCTGGTTCTGGCGCGCGCCCTGTACAGCCAGCCTAAGCTTCTGCTCTGTGACGAAGTGACGGCGAACCTGGATAAAACGACCGCGCAGAAAGTGCTGGCGAACCTGCGTAGCCTGGGGATTGGCCTGGTGTTTGTCACCCACTCGCCGGACGTGGTGGGCTGCCAGGGGCGTCTCTATACCATGGAAAACGGCACCCTGCGGGAGAGTGAGCAATGATGTTTCTGCCGCGTCTCTATGCGCGACTCTGCGCGCGCCAGGCCGGGCGCACGCTGCTGGCAAACCGGATCACGCAAAACTACAGCCAGTTTATGCGCTGCCCGGAGACCGATGTCCCGGCTGATTTTCTGCATCAGAACGCCCATGAGCTGAGCGGGTTTAACTTCGTGGAGCAGATCTTCCCGCCCGCGCTTTGGGCGCGCAACGTCCGCTTCGATCTGCACGCGTACGTGGCGCAGTGGACGCAGGAGCAGGCGTTTTACAGTTCATCTCGCACCCTGCTTCTGGGAATGCGCTGGGCGGGCTTTGGTCTGATCGTGGATGCGCTGCTCGCCACCGCGCCAGCCGATGTGCGCTTTCAGTTTATTACCCGTCACCCTGCGCTGCATAAGCTGATGGCCGCGCACGAAGGCCGACGCGCCAGCTCGTTTTTTGCCCCTCACCGCCTGGTGACGGTGCTGCTGATGGACGAACGCCTGCCGGATGCGCCGCTGTTCTCCACCCAGGCAGGGGATCAAAAGGCGTGGTTAACGGATGTCTCAACGCGGTTTTTATCGCGCTATGGCTACAGCGTCCGAACGCTGCTGCCGATCTGTTCGCTGCACGCGGCGGAGTTTGGGCTGGAGAGTCAGGCGTATGCGCCAGAGGATTACCGCCAGGCCGCCGCCGACACGCTGAACGCGCTGCGCAAAACCCCCACGCTCTGGAGTGCATGGGACGATCTTTCAGTGATTTATCATGGATGACATATCGTGAAATTAAAAAACCGAAGCCGACAGCGGCGGGCGCTGATCCCGCATCATTTCTCAAAAAGCTATCACATCAACGCGCCACGGCTGAAAGCCGTGCTGACCTTGTTCATCACCTTTTTTCTCTGCCTGCTGGTCTTTGCGATTGTCTTTAACTTTTCGGAAACCACGCTGGCACGCGGGGTGCTGATCCCGGCGCAGGGCGATGTGGAAGTCCGCGCCAGAGAGTCCGGTACGCTTGTGGATTTTGCCGTACGGCCGGGCCAGTACGTGAAGGAAAACGATCCGCTGTTCACCGTGTCGCAGGACTATGGCGGCAAGCAGGGCTCGGTGGTGCAGTTTGACCGCCAGCAGATGGAAGCGGAGAAGAAGCGCAGCGAGCAGCGCATCCAGGCCATTGAGGACTCGATTGCGTCGTATCGCAAAAATCTGGCGCAGCAGCTGGCTCTCACCGACAAGCAGATCGCCGTTTCCCGCGATAAGGTGAAGAAGCTGCGCGCGTTGTTAAAAAACAGCACCGACACCTACGAGGCGTGGAAATCCGTCTCCGGGAAGGGCTATGTCTCCAAAGTGGATCTCGATAAAAGCCACAACGATGTGCTCAATGCGCAGCTCAACCTGACGCTGGAGGAGAGCACTATTCTTGAGCTTGAGGCACGAAAAACCAGCCTGACCGACAGCACCCAGTCGCAAATTGACTCTCTGAGCGAAGAGCAGCTGTATGTGAAAAACCGTATCAGCGAAATTGACCGCAACCTGTCCAGCCGGGGAAGTTCCACCATGGCGATGCTGGCCCCTTCCGATGGTTACGTGGTGGCGATTAACTTCCCACCTGGCCGGGCCATTACGCAAAATAGCGAGGTGGTAGTGGTGATCCGTAAAAATACCGCGGCGACGATGGAGGGGTACCTGTATGTTCCGGCAACGGGGGTGGGGCGCGTGGCGAAAGGCGATAAGGTCAAGCTGCGCTTCGACTCGTGGCCCGTGGACAAATACGGTTCCGTGGAGGCAACGCTGTCCGATTTCTATGAGGTAAACATTGATGCCCATTCGGCGCTGATCCCGCTCCAGGAGGGGCAGAACTACTACCTGGCTAAAGTGCGCGTCCCCTCCTGGTTTACCGACCCGGACAAGAAAAAGCGCATGCTGATGGGCGGAATGACGGTGAACGCCGATATCGTTATCGATCGTAAGCCGCTTATCAATCTGCTGATTGCGCCGCTGGAAAGGGTACGCAAGCGGTTTATCGATTGACCCGATTTCATTTTAAAGCATTTATGCAGGCACTTTTCTGAATTTAATCAAAGTGGTATTGCCTTGTTATCCTTAATAAAGATAAGGGTTTAACCTTTATCTCTTTAATTAATGGATTATGCTATGGACACAGTAGAGGAATCTGGCGGGACGTATTTCTATCACGGGAATGCGAACGTAACCCCACAGGAGCTATTTTTGCTGATATTCGCTGAGGGTCTGGCGAACCATCTGGGCGTAACTGTGGAGACTGCTGCAACAATCCTGGCGGGGCAGCCTATATTACCCAAGCGTAAGGTATTGGGTGCGTCCGGTTCGCGTACAAGTATCGCGTCTAAGGTAGCGCGTCGCATTTTAAAGGGGGTCCACTTTCCTGAAGGCATGAGAGTGGAGACGATCATCGGTATGGGTAAAACCAGACAGACAAATAAGGTTGGGGCCGTCGTGGGAAGAGCAGTTCCCTTTGTTGGCTATGCCCAGGCGGTAATTATCTTTGCCCTAGTTGCCAGAGAAACCAGAAACAAGTACAACCTCATTGCCCGACCGAAAGATCGGATTGCCTGGACTTATTTCTAATGTTGTTGCCGGATGAGCAAGAGTTTTTAGATTACATCACTGAAAATTACAGTGAACGTAAGCGTCCTGCCCTTAAGGAATGGACCTTCCAGGAGCATTTTAACCTCGTCCCTGAAGATCTGGAGGAGATGCTGCTCGACCTATTCAACCGGTATGAAATTGAGCACAGCAACTTTGTCATGGATAACTACTTTGAGCCCGAGCTTTTTTGGTACCAGTTTGGGCTTAGAAAGAAGTTTCGAGATCGTCAGTACAAGCCGCTAACGCTCGAAATGATTATTGAGTCTGCCAAAGCGGGGCGCTGGTTGTATGATTAAGGGGCTAAGCGCCCCTTGTGCGTTCTATGCTGACTGGCGTTCGTTCCATGCATCGCTGAAGATAATGTTCCCGTCGTTATGCTTCCAGGTAATCTTCTCGTAACGCAGTTCGACCGTTTCCATATGGTTTTCGTTAGGGTTATCCCCTGGTGCCATTGCTGGTGAAATCGAAACTATTCGCACGCCTTCAAGCAGCATGTTGAAGTATTCCTCTTCCTGTCCAGAGTAGTTGATCCGATACCATTTTATTTCTGCTGACACCAGGCTTTGACCTGTCGCAACTGCTTTATAAAGATATGGGCTAGAGCAGTCGAATTCTTTAATGATCAGCATAGGGGAATGCATACGTGTACCGGTTATTTTGCCGGTTGCGTTATCTGTTGGGATCATGAGGTTGTGGTGGAACCCTTTTACCTCAATGCTGCACTCTCTGTGCTGAACATCAACTCCGCCTTTGATTAATGCTCCGCCGTCGTCCTTAAGCCATAAGTATGCTGGTATAGACATTTCTCTATTTCCTTATTTTGTTGAATAACGTCATTATTGTGCTTTAAAACCCCATACCTATCCTTTCCATCAAGTATGTCAATACGCTCCAGCGTATGTCCGCTATACGCATGGAAAGGTGAAACCAGATCATGTTTACACCCAATCGATGTCCTTTTAAGACATTGACCAGGCAAATTTTAACCAAAATAAGGAGTTAACTTATAACGCTTCCAGAAAAGATAAAAAGCGGTTCTCTCAGCACTACCGGTGAGGATGGCAATTACCCCAGCCTCTCCATCCTCGTCTCCCCCTCCGCCATCGACAGCTGATACAGCGAAAACGATCGGTGCTTCTCAATCAAATGCGCCAGCTCCGGCGAGTGGCTGGTGAGCCAGATCTGCGAATAGCGGCTGGCCTCGGCAATGAGGCTTGCCAGGGCGGGCAGCATCTGCGGATGCAGGCTGTTTTCCGGTTCGTTGAGGGCGATGAATGCGGGAGGGCGCGGGCTTAACAGCGCCACCGCCAGGCACAAAAAACGCAGCGTGCCGTCGGAGAACTCTGCCGGTTCCAGCGGTCTGCTCAGCCCCTCGCGCTGCATCATCATGCGGAAGCGCCCGCCGGTGTTGTCGCTGTAAAACGCGCAGCCGGGGAAGGCCTGGTCGAGAATGCGCATCAGCAGCAGCTCGTCGCCAATTTCGACAATGGTCTGAAACGCGGCGGCCAGGTTCGCGCCGTCGCTGGCCAGCACCGGGGAACGAAAGCCTACCTGCGGCGCACGGATCGCCGAGCCGGATGAGACGGAAAACTCGTGATAAAATCGCCAGTTACGCAGGGACTCGCGCATCTGCGACACTTCGGGGTAGAGGTGCGGTTCACCGAGCTGACCGAACACCGACTCGTTCTCATACAGCGTACCGCTGTGGGTCACTTTTTCGTGATGCACGTTGTTCAGGAATACCGCCTGATTCTTACGCTTCATCAGCTGTGACGACGGGCGACGGTGCTGTCCGCCGAGCCAGATAGATTCCTCCTTGATCACCGGATCGAGCTGAAACTGTGAGGGGTAGGGCAGCTTTTCCACGAACCCGACCTGAAGCTCATATTCATAGGTTTCCGTTTCCACCGCCAGGTTCATGCGTCGCAGCTGGTCGCTGCGGGTTTTTCCCGCCCAGAACACTTTCAAAATTCCCCCCTCGTTCGCCAGCGCCTGGGAGAATTGCCCCTGCGCCGCGCTGTGCATCAGGTAAATCGCTTTATAAATATTAGATTTTCCGGTGCCGTTGGGGCCGAACACGATATTGAGCTGTTCCAGCTCAAGCGACATATCGCGAATTGAGCGGTAGTTCTGAATATGCAAATTTTTGATCATCGGGGTACTCCGCTGTGCACGCTTAACCTGTACAGAATTACAGTATTTTACGCTGAGCGCAAAAAAAAGACGACAGTGAGGGTGTCGTCTAAACGGGGTACTGCTTTGGGCCTCTGTGGATCAACAGGGCCTTCGCTTCTTTCTTATCAGGTAACGGCCAGACGCAGACCCAAATCATCAGGATAGGGATCAAAGTAGTTTTGCGTCATCAGATACCGGTCAGGGTATTCAGCCAGATAATGCTTCAGCAGCGTCAGCGGCGCGAGGATCGGCAGCAGCCCGTCCCGGTAATGCAGGATCACATCACGCAGTTCTCCACGCTGGCGGCTGTTCAGCTGGTTACGGAAATAGCCCTGAATGTGCATCAGCACGTTAGTGTGATTCTTCCGCGAAGCGGGTTTTTTCAGAATGGTCATCAGCTTGTCGCGATAGGCCACGAAAAACGCGTCCAGATCGTCCCACTCGTGCAGTGATGCCACGAACGGGCCAATTTCACGGTAGCCTGCCTGATGGTGCGCCAGAAGCTGAAGCTTATAGCGGCTGTGAAAGTCCAGCAGGGCACGGCGCGTCAGGCCATTTTTACGCATTACGTTCAGTTCGTGGAGAGCGAAAACGCGCTCAACAAAGTTTTCCCGCAGTACCGGATCGTGCAGGCGACCGTCTTCTTCGACGGGCAGCCAGGGGAAAGTTTCAAGGAGGGCGGCGGTGAACAGCCCGACACCCTCCTTGCGGCCCCGGTTGCCGTTTTCGTCGTACAGCCGCACGCGCTCCATGCCGCAGCTGGGGGATTTTGCACAGACGATAAAACCCGCCAGATCGCCGATTTTCGGCAGATAATCTGCCGTAAATGCGGCCATCTTCTGCGTGACGTCATCGTGCGGCGCTTTGCTGAACCGCATTTCTGTCTCGCCGCCGGTGGTCATCACCAGACGCAGCGCCGGACGAGGCGTGGGCAGGCCGATAGCCATTTCAGGGCATACCGGACGGAAAGCGACCCACTGCGCCAGCTCATCCATCACAAAGCCCATACGCTTATGCCCGCCGTCAAAGCGAACGGCGGAACCGGTCAAACATCCGCTAATACCCAGCACAGGTTTTGTTGTCATGGTGTGCACCTCCCGATCTCATACCTAAAAGTTACACAACAATGCGTATTTGTCCAAGTATTGGCGGGATTATTTTTAAATCGTCTTTAAAATCAAGAGCAATCAGCTGCCCTTGTAGGTTGAGTAACCGTACTGGCTGAGCAGAAGCGGGATGTGCAGTTTTTCATTGGTGCGGGTGACGGTGAACAGCACCGGCACTTCCGGGAAGAAGGAGTCCAGCTTTTTACCGTGGAAGTAATCGGCGGTTTTGAAGGTCACTTTATACACGCCAGGCGCCATATCCTGATCCTGCGGATAGAGCGATTTGATGCGCCCGTCGTGGTCGGTTTTACCGCTGGCAATCGGGGTCCACTTGTCCTGCTCCTGCTTCTCCAGCGTGACGGCCACATCCGCTGGCGGCATACCGGTTTGCTGGTCCAGAACGTGGACGCTCAGGGTGCCTGCCGGGGCGCTGAACGCGGCAGGCGCGAAAGCCATTGTAGCCAGCATCATCAGAGGGAGTGTCTTTTTCATCGTGTTTTCCTGTTGAGTTGTCGGTGACAGGAAAACGTTAGCACTCGCTGTGCGAAAAAATATTCAACTTTTCGTGAAGATTGCCTCAGCAGAAAATAATCAGAGGATAATCACCTCAAGGGAAACCTGCTGCTGCCACTGCGCAACCTGCTTTTTCCGCACGGCGGTAAGTTTACCGCTGGTGACCAGCAGCCATTTGCGGTCCGGGAAAATTTCCGGGGCCAGCGCGGCAGGGGGAACCGGCAGTATGTCGATGCGGTGGCCCTGGCCGGTGCGCGTCAGAGCTTCTAGCCAGATCTCACAGGGGTCGTTCAGATGCCAGCCGCTGATGAGGATGTTATCGCCCGGCGCTTTTTTATCGCCCTCAAGGCAAAACGAGGTATAGGCGATGAGGATGCCGTCGAGGATCTCACGCAGCGTCATGGCGGCGGCGACGTTGGCCGATATCTGGCTGCGCAACGGACGCAGCACGTTAGTGACCAGCTCTGGCCTTGGGTATTCGCGTCCGGCGTCGTAAATCATCTGACGCAGGGACTCAATTTTCCCCTCCTGCAACTTTTGCAGCATGGCCTGTTGCAGGGTTTGCCAGTTATTGGCGCGGCGCGGCGCAGGGCGTTCCAGCAGTGATTTTACCTGACCGATGGGTACGCCTTTTTTTACCCAGTCGAGGATTTTCAGCGCCTGCTGAACGTCCTCATCGCTGTACAGGCGGTGACCGCCGTCCGTACGCTCGGGTTTGAGCAAGCCATAGCGTCGCTGCCACGCCCGCAGCGTGGTGGCGGTGATGCCGCTGAGTCTGGCGAATTCGCCGATGGAGTAAGCCATGTCTGCATCCGAAGAGAAGGAGTTGTCTCAATATACTACGAATATTCCCCGACGGGATGAAGCGCCGCACGGGTGCGCTACACTTAACGTCCAACCGCGTAAATGAAAGGAGTTCTCATGAGGCTATGGCCTGTCGTTACCGGTGTCGCCATTGCGCTGACGCTGGTTGCCTGTAAATCTCCCACGCCGCCGAAAGGCGTGCAGCCCATTACCGGCTTTGATGCCAGCCGCTATCTCGGCAAATGGTATGAAGTCGCCCGACTGGAAAATCGCTTCGAGCGCGGTCTGGAACAGGTCACCGCGACGTACGGCAAGCGTAGCGATGGCGGTATCAGCGTACTGAACCGCGGCTACGATCCGGTGAAGAAAAAATGGAATGAGAGCGAAGGAAAGGCGTACTTTACCGGCGAACCGACCACGGCTGCGCTGAAGGTATCGTTCTTCGGCCCGTTCTACGGCGGCTATAACGTGATCAAGCTGGACGATAAGTACCAGTACGCGCTGGTCAGCGGCCCGAACCGCGACTATCTGTGGATTTTATCGCGCACCCCGACCATTCCGGATGCGGTAAAACAGGACTACCTGAACACCGCACGCGAGCTGGGCTTCCGGGTCGATCAGCTGGTGTGGGTGAAGCACTAACCTACTGATACGAAAAGGTGATGCTTGCCAGGGCGTTGGCCGAGCCGGGGACCAGTTCACCGGTTCGGATGTACTGCGCCTGGAACGGCAGGGACAGCGTTTGTGCCGAGCTGGTGGTCTGGATGAAAAACTGTCCCGTCGTACCTGCGGACGAGCTGTCCGGCCCCATCATAAGCGGCCCGGTACCGTTATAGAAAAACTGTACGCCAATGCCGGAGGCCGTGGAGTCCCCGGTCAGCGTCACGACCGACGAGGTATTTGACGGTGTGGTCTGATCGGTCATCACTGCGTTAACCGCCACGTTCTCATCGCAGGTCAGGCTGACGTTAAACTCCCCCGACGGCGAGGTGCTGCCTACGCTGGGCAGCGTGTGAATATCAATGGTGCCCAGGTCGACGTTGGCGCTTTTTGTGCCTACCGTGCAGCCGCTTGCCGTCACCGTGATGGTGGTGGGGTTGATGATCACCTGCGCGGTTTTCACTTCGTTGTTATAGGCCGTCAGGATCGCCGCGTTAATGGTCGGGGTCTGGTATACGCCGGATTTCAGCGGAACGCCGGTCTTGATAAACGTCACTTTTGCCGACCAGCCCAGTGCGGTGGCGTAACCGTTAGTCCCATCCGCCGGATAGCTCTGCGTAATGCCCGTCTGCATCGGGACATAGGTGGTGCCGTTATAATCTTTAAGCCCAAGAATGAAGCCGATGCCGGGCACGCCCGTTTCAAATACCATGTAATTTGCGCCATCAAGAATAACCGTGATGCCGGTGGCGGTTATACTGCTGCTCGGCTCCAGCGTCCCTTTGGTGCAGGTAAATACCAGGCCGCACCAGAACACTTCCGAGACGCTCGCAGTGGCGCTCCATTCAGAGCCGATCGTCTTTCCAGGCACGATGGAGTCTGCCGGGCCGGACCACGACATGGGCGTTGGCGAAAGGGTGATATCCGATGTCCAGGAGAGGGCAAGCGCCTGAGAGGACATGAAAAACAGGGCTAAAAACAGTAAACGCATTATTGATACTCCGTCGTCCAGGTCGCCACTGCCGAAACGTCTCCGGCATTGACCGGCGCACCCGTGGCGGCCAGTCGCGCATAGAAGGTCATTTTTACGCTGTCATCCCCCGCCGCGCCGTAAGCAGCGGTTTGGGTGTCCAGCGGGATAAGTACGCTGTCTTTATCCAGAATCTGCACCGCCACGCCGGTCGCGCCGCCGTCTGCGACTTTCAGAAGCTGCGGGTTCTCGTCATCCGGCGTACCGCTGAAGCGGATTTTCACGCCAGCAAAGGTGGGGCCGCACGCTTCAAGGGTGAGCGTGAAGGGCGTTTTGATATTGCTGACCGCCCCCGCCTCGCTAAATTGCTTCACGCCGAGGGTGCCCAGCGGCACGTTTTGCTCCTTCGAATCTTCCGAGACAATGCAGGTATTGCCGATCACGTTGCCGGTCACGGAAACCAGCACGTCATAGCCGCGCGCGGGAACGGTGATGACCATCAGCAGGATCAGGGGGAGGAACCGGACGGTTACTGACATATGACCTCCTGGGAAAAAAGCCCGGTGCGGGCGTGATAATTCTGCGGGTTCAGCGCATAGCGGATCGTGCAGCGCTGGGCGCTGTCGCGTGCCCATACGGCATGCAATGTTCCCTGCGCTGACAGGCCGGTCAGATACACGCTGCCGCCGTCGCCGACGATACCGCTGGCTTTGTCATCCTCTGACGAGACCAGCGTACCGAAGGGGAGCACGTCTTTAGCGTGACGTACGATAAACATCGCTTTTGCCCCCTGACGCGTGGTGAGGGTGGCGAGAACCAGTGCCCCGTCGGTGGGGATTTTATTGGCGATGGCGTTCTCAAGTTCCACGTCATTGCCCACGGTGGTGACATCCAGCGCAACCTGATTAACGCGATACGGCGTGGCGTACGGGATCACCGCATAGCCCCGGCTGTCGGTTTTGATGCCCTTGTGGTTGAGCACGGCGACATGGCTGGCGCCCGAGGCTTTCACCAGGATATTGGTGTTCCCGAGCGGCTGGCTCAGCGTCAGACCATCCTCATGCAGCACCGCACCGCCGCTCATCCCGTAGCTGAGGTTGCGGGAGTCACCGGCGTAGCTGTAGCCCAGGTTATAGTCTCCCCACGCGCCCTCGTATTGCAGCGCGGCATCGCCGCCGTAGTGCTGCTGCGCGCTGTAGCGCTGGTTGACGCTATAGAAAAGATTCTCCTGCCCCGGCAGATAACCACTGACACCGGTACTGGCGGTGGTGCCGGCGGGATCCGCATGGGTAGCGGTAAAACGGAGACGGGTCGACAGCGCCGGGTTACCCAGCGGCACCGACAGGGACAACGCGAGGATATTGTCTTTCTTGTTGTCGTACAGGCCAGAGCTACGCTGGGCGCTGATGCCAAGCGACAGGTTACGAAACGTCGCGTTCCACGCGAACTGCAAACTTTGCGTGGTTTTTGACGTATTCCAGTAGGTTTGTTGATCCCAGGACAGCGACAGCGCGCCGTATTCGCCCATCGGCTGCGACAACAGCAGCTGATTTTTTGCCTTACGCGACATATGCAGGTTGTAAACCGTGTCGTAGTGAGTGGTGACGGTGCCATCCTCTTCCACGGTCTGTTTTGGCGCTCCGCCCGCCATGCCTTTGTAAGTGGTATCGCTGAGGGTATAAAACCCTGCCGTTGAGTAACGCAGCGAGAAGAAATTGACCCGCGTACCGATATTGTTCAGCAGCTTGCTGTACCGCAGGCGCACCGAATCACCGGTGTAGTGCTGATTATCAGCCAGCTGGCTGCGGGCATGGGTGAGGTCGAGGGAGTAGGCGCCAAAGCGGCCGAGATTCTGCCCGATACCGAAGGCCAGGCCGTTGTAGCGATCGGAAAACTGCGCCCCGCCATAAAACGTGAGGCCGTATCGCCAGCCCAGGAACAGCTCGCCCTGCGCGAAGGAGGGCGAGATCTGATCGCCCGCAGGGCGGTATTTCCCTGCCCCCAGAGCATATTTGACCTGACCGTTACGCACCAGATTCGGCACGCTGGCAAAGGGCAGGGTGTATTGCGTCTGGCTGCCGTCGCTCTCCTGAATGGTGACCGCGAGATCGCCGCCGGAAGAGGTCGGATAGAGATCTTTCAGCACAAACGCCCCCGGCGGAACGGAGGTTTGATAGATGACGTTACCGTTCTGGCGAACCGTCACCGTGGCATTGCCGCGCGCGATGCCGCGCACTTCGGGCGCGTAACCGCTCAGGCTGGCGGGCAACATATTGTCATCGGTCTTCAGGGCAATCCCACGCAGGCCAATGGCGTCAAACACCTGCGAGGAGGTGAACGTTTCACCGGCGTAAACCTGGGCACGCAGGGCGCGGATATCCCGCTGTAGCCAGGTCTGGACGTGGGTGAGCTCGTTACTCTCTTTGGTCCACGTGGTGAAATCACGCAGCCGCCATGCGCCCAGGTTGGCGCCGCTGTTCAGGCTCACAAACAGCTGTTGTTCCCGCGTGCGCGTCTCGCCCCGGTAGTCATTATTCGCGCCATTGACCACATAGTTCAGCCACGCGGCAGGGATGCCGGACTCCCAGCTCTCCGGGCTGACGTACCCGCGCGGCAGAGCGCGCATCGCGCTTTGCGGCACGGTGAAGTTGAGGGTAAGCGTCCTCTGGTCAAAATCAAACCGGGTATCGGCGAATGACCGGGTTAAAAAAATGCAGCGTTGCGCAGGCGGCAGCTCACCCCCTTTAGCCTGACGGCTGTCGATGCCAAGTGCGGCGAATTGCGCAGGCGTAAGGCACGGCAGGGCTTCACCGACGGTGTTTTCAGCGACGCGAAACGTGACGTTACCTGTGAACGCGAACTGGGTGTTGATATACACGTTAAGATTGTACTCGCCCGGCGGCAACGCGCTCCCGGCGTTGACCCAGGCGAGATCGGCGCTGTTGGCGCGCTCGCCGTTGAGAAACGCAGGATTAAATTGCAGCTCGCTTTCGGCAGCCACGGCTTGCCGAATCACCAGGGCGATCGCCGTGGCGCACAGGATTTTAATTTTCATGTGGTCACGCCTTACTGTTTTTATTATTGGGACAATGACGTGCGGGTAACGGGCGTCCAGGCGCCATAATCGTTAATCGTCTGGTAGCTTAAGCTGCTCGCATGGCTGAAGGTGTCTGCCAGCGTCACGCTGGATTTCGGCGGCACCATGACGGGCGACACCGGCCTGCCATCAATTTTCACGTTAATGGTGGTGAGGTAATACGGCGTTGGGTTGGTCAGCGTGACCTTGCCCGCGCGGTAGGCGCCGGCAAGGTTTTTCCATGCCTCCCCTGCACCTTCCCTGAGCCGCTCCGGGCGATAAAAGACCTTGATGCGGTTGGCAGAGGCGAATTGCAGCGAATTGCCGGAACCGTTTTTAACCTGCTGTGGGATAGCTTTGACCGTCATCCAGTACAGCGTCTCGCGATCGGCTGGCAGGGCGTCGCCGCTGAACATGATTTTCACCGCGCTTTCGCTGGCGGGCTTCATGACGTACAGCGGCGGCGTGATGACGAAGTCGTTGGTACGGCTCCCTTTCTCGTCTTCCATCCAGGACTGGATCAGAAACGTGGCATCAGGGTGGGTATTTCTTACCTGCATCATCGTCTGCGTAGCCGCGCCGGTGTAGATCAGCCGCGTTGCGCCTAACCCCACGCCGCCTGCGTACACGGCGGATGAACATAACGTGCCAGCCAGACAAATCCATGTGTTTACGCGCATAGTGCGTCTCCTGAAAGCTGAGTCAGACCCGGCCAGCAGACCGGGTCTGAAGATTACGAATAGGTCACGGTGTAGGTGGCGACCGCGCTGGCATCACCCGCCGTGGCGTTACCCAGTGGGGAGTAATATTTCGCGCTGAAGTTCAGGGTGTTCGCCCCCGCACGCAGGGGGATCGCTGCTGCCGGCTCACCCAGCCTGACGACGTTGCCCTGTTCGTCATAAAGACGGATAGCGACATGCTGCGCCGAGCCCGCGCCGCCGTTTACTCCCGCGGCCAGGCTATTCACATCGGTACTGTCCGGTGTACCGGTGAAGGTGATAGCCACGGTCGTTGCGGCAATAGGGTTATCTTCCGTGGACGCCGAGGTATCGGCGATTTCGCAATCTTCCAGGGTGATGGAGAAGGCTTTTGCGGTACTGGCTTCACTGCCTGCGGCAGCCAGCGTGGCGGTACGCACTTCACCCATGTCGACGTCGATATTGGCGCTACCGGCGCTGATGGCACAGGCGGAGGTCACCACTTTACCGCTGAAGTTAACCGTGCCGCCGCTGGTGGTGGCGGCCAGTGCTGCGCCCGCTGGCAGCAGGGCGGCAATGCTTAATGCCAGCAGAGAATGGCAAGTAAGGCGTGCTTTCATTTCATAGTTCCTTGATTTTTTTATTACGAGATTTGCTCTGAAAGCGGCAGGTCTAACTGGTTAAAAAGACCAGCAAATCTGTCTTATTCCTGAGCCCGAGTTTCCTTATCGCTGAGCTTTTTAAGGCGCTCACGCGGCGATAAGAAAGTTTCTCCAGTTCTGCGATGTAACGTATATCCAGTCCGTTCCTGAGTTCCTTTAATACCCTCCTTTCTCCAGGCGTCAGCGATAACGCCGCTGGCTGCTTTTGGGGCCGATAATGGCTATCGACCATTTTTGCTAGCTTTATCCGCCACTGATAAACCGTGTTCTGTAGCGAGATATAGGCATCAATATCTTCCCGGACCCATAACAGGGAATGGGCAGAGGTTGAGTACAGGCAGATAATCACTTCAGGCTGCGTGACTTTGATTTTTTTTAAATATTTCAGTGAGTCATACCCTGTATGGTATTTCTCTGCGCCGGATATAAATAAGATATCGATACGAATCGACGACAGCGCCTTATCCAGTTCCTGATAACCTCCTTCGATGATAATGATGTGAAGGTCGTCGCGGATGCTGCTTAATAACGTTTTAATGCCGTTTCTTGCATAATGATCGCCGCCCATCAGTGCAACAGTTATATGCTGTGTTATTTGGCTATTGTTCGTCATGTTATTCCTCGATTTATAATAGTAATCAGGCGAATTATTTATAAGGTTATCGCCAGTATTCTCGAAGCAATGACGTATTGCATACTGTAGGCCTACTATACGTCGGCCAATAAAGAGGTAATCTGAATTAATCTAAAATTGTATTAATTACTAAGATCGAGACCGGTTACGACGCTTCCCTCTGATTGGTCTTATTCCGCTTCGCTTTCTGTAAATTATGATAGCCGCTATTTTTAATGAAAATTTAGCTTTGATAAATGTTTTGTAAGGAGTTTGTCGTCTGGTGTCAGTGCGGGTGTGAAGTTGCTGACGGGGAATAACAATTTACGAATGTTATCATCGATAAAAACTGATAGAAAGGTGGCTTAAAAGCATACAAAAACCATGTAAGTTATTGATATTGGTCAGGTTGAGAAAACTTAAGGCTTAAGGATGCTGAATATTTCAGACACGCATGTCCGTGGCGTACAATGTTTTTTTATGTAGATATTTGTCAATGTCAAGAGGCGAGGAGCGCGCCAAAAGATGAGGCCCTGATAAATGAGATGCTGCCGGTAGTCAGATACTTCTGTGGAGCGGAAATTCACTTCACAAAACATCATAATGAGGATGATCGCGGATGAAGCGGCTCTGCAAGCCGCATTCTACAAGGGTTGAGTTCTTATGCAGGTTCAGTGAAGCTTAAGGGATGAAATATAAATTAAGATTTTTCGCCAATGGCGAAGATATACAGCATGACGTTAATCAGTCACATTAATCCCGACGTGAATGTCATCCCATACATGCGGTGACCCAGGTTCAACATCTGTTAACCGGAGAATTCATACTGCCCCTATGCATAAGCATTACATTATAAATAATATCGTCGAATTTCATCCTGCGGCCAGCACGTTACGTGATATCAACAATCCTGACCGTGTAGTTGTGTTAAATTCGCCAGCAGGCCGATGCCTGCTGTTATTAATCGACAGAGCGGGGTCGATTGTCACTCAGCAAGAGTTCCTTGATATTGTCTGGCAAAGCCGCGGCATGCTTGTCTCCTCTAATACCTATTACCAGAACATCTCCATCCTGCGCAAAGGGCTCAAAAAGATTGGTTTTGAAACTGACCCTATCGTTACCATTCCCCGGATTGGGCTGACGCTGGCAAGCGACACGCAAATAACTGTCAGGGAGTCTTCACCCGTCGCGCCTCAACCCGCAGAGGGACAATGTGTGGAGGCGCCAGCGATCGAGGAGGTCTCTGCACCCTCCGAGCCAGCAACGCCCGTTGCCAGGAAGCCCACGCGCTGGCTGGCTGTCGTCATGGGGCTGCTGATCATCCTGGCCGGGGCAGGCGTGACGGGATATATGAACGCCACAGAAAACCGTTTTGTTGAGGATTACCGTTTTGCGGCATCCGTCGGAGCCTGTCGCGTTTATCTTGCGAACGACATTCAGACCCACGCTGAACGCGCTTCCGCGCTGACCTATGTGGAACAATTCAAGGCTGAATGCGCGCAATATCCCTGGGTTTACATCAGCTGGTACGCTCTGCTTCCTCGTGCGTCGGTTATTCGCTGCGACCGGCCAATGAAAGAACCGAACCGCTGTATATCTGATTATTTCCTGAAGGATAGCTAGCATGACTCGTTTTCGGCAGATGCTGTATATCATCGTGACGGGCCTCGTCACGGCAGGCGTGCTGACGGGCTATTACCTGTGGCACCGAACTTACGTTCAGCCTTTTTCATGCCAGGCTAATCTGGTACAGCACCATCCGGATGAGACGCTGACGGTCTGGCTGAATTACACCTTCGACGGGAAATTCGGCACCCTGAGCATGAATGGCCGGGCAAAGAGCGATCCGGGTAAAACCATTGACAGGAAAATTTCCTTTCGGGTGGAGAGACAAGATCATCTCTATTTGCTGACGTCAGAAAAAAATATGACGTTCCCGGACGATAATGTCGAAGACAGCTGGCTGGAAAAATATGAACCGCAATTCTTTGTCTATCCGGGCAAGAGTATTTATATGCGGATCAATGAACAACATAATGGTAACTATATCTTTACCTTAGGAACATTACCGACATATGTGTGTCGTGGTTCAAAAAAAGAATGATATAAACGAGAAAAACATTATATTTTCCTCCCGTCTCATTTATGCTTGATTTAAAATATCAGGATTACCTTAGAAATAAAAAGTGCGACAGATCATGTTGCGATAATGTAATTAATTTTAAATTTGGCAAGTAAATGAAAAGTGTATTTGACTCCTCCGATGGGGGGAAATCAGTACCGGAAAAGTGTCTGCATATTGGGTTGATATTATGGCCCCGTTATTCACTCCTGGCCGTCTCCGGGTTGCTGGAGGCGCTGCGTTATGCAGCGAAAGCTCAGGATAAATTAGCATTTAAAATCAGCCTGATAAGTGAATTTCCTGATATCCCGATTATCAGCAATGCGGGGATTATCATGAGACCAGATTCTCCCCATGCGCCGCCGGACAGTTTTAACTATCTTGCTGTTATCGGCGGTGAATTGCAGTATCTGGACTTAGGGTATCAGGGGGATAAAGCGTATCTGGCACATGCCCACCATGCCGGGGTTCCGCTCATTGGCATTGGCACCGGCAGTTTTGTCCTCGCACAGGAAGGATTGCTGAATGAACGACGAGCGTCCATCCATCCTTTCCACCTTGATGCATTTCGGCAGGCTTTCCCGCTGGTTTATGCTGAGCAAGGGTATGATTTCATCGACGATGGCGATGTGCTGACCTGCCCGGGCGGTATTTCCACCCTGACGCTGGCAACTGAGCTTATCCGCGCCCATGCCGGGGATGATATCGCCAGCACCACCTGTCAGCGTTTGTCGCTCGTTCCGCATGAAATTGCCACCCCGCGTCCGGCGAATTTTGCGCTTATCCCTGACTCGCGGTTGCGCCGCGCCGTCATGCTGATAGAACAGTTCCTGACCCGGCCGCTCACCACCGCCGGGCTTGCGCGAGAAGTGGCATTGAGTGAACGCCAGCTCAACCGTCTGTTCCACGCAGAATTCGGCAAAACGGCCCGCGAATTTATCCGCAGTGCCAGACTGCGCTATGCTTGCTGGCTGCTGAAGAACTCACAGCAAAGCGTGACGGATATTGCGCAGCGGATGGGGTTCAGCGACTGCGCGCACTTTATTCGTCATTTTCAGACGGAGTATGGTTGTACGCCTGGCGTGTGGCGCACGTCGCAGAGCTGAATATCATTACATGCTGCCCTGAAACTTTACTCAACCGGAATATCATCATGAAAATAGAAGCCGCACACCCCTCACAATTTGAACGCCTCGTCGCAGTCTGGGAGTCGTCCGTTCGCGCCACGCACCGCTTTTTGCAGGAAAGCGATATCGCGGCGCTGCGTCCGTTATTGCTCAACGCATATTTGCCTAATCTCAGGGTTGTGATTGCCCGGGATGACGTGGGTATTATTCACGGCTTTTTGGGCGTGGATAAAAATCGCATTGAAATGCTGTTTGTGGATGATGCGAGCCGGGGGAAGGGTATCGGGAAAATGCTGCTGCAATATGCCATTGCAGAATTCGGCGTAAATGAAGTGGACGTGAATGAGCAGAATCCGCAGGGGGTGGCGTTTTATCGTCATATGGGGTTCGAGCAGGTCGGGCGTTCGGAACTGGATGGGCAGGGGAATCCGTTTCCGCTGTTGCATATGAAGCTGAGCAGAAATACCGGGATTAGCGCTTAGCCCGCTTATCCCATTTTATTAAGCCGACAATATCTTTCTCACCTTCGGCCTCTTTCAGCAGGCGCTGCTTTTTTTCATATTCGATGTATTCTGAGCACGCCTTTTCATCAGCCGCTTTCTTGCTGATTTTTCCTGCGCCTTCTAAAACGTCCCGGTCGTTGAATTGCAGGAACTGATCGAGCTTGGTTTGCCAGTCTCGTAAAAATACCTGCTTGCGGCGTTTGGCCTGATCTTCGGCAAAATCGAGCCACATATTAACGACGCGATTAAGCTCGCTCACCTCATCCTGAGACAGATAATTTTTTGCGGTGGTGACATCGCTTTTACGGACTTCTTCGCCTTTATAGCTGGTCAGCCCCATATGCGGTTGAGTGGCGTCCGCACGTTGGTGAATCAACTCAGCAGCGGTGTGCCTAGTGCAGGCAAAATGCAGTTTATTCTGGATGGTCTGAAAGAATTGCGTGGTTTCTTTGAGCGACGGCTGATAGTCAGCGGCTAATGCGAAAATCTCCCTCACGCGAAGATAGACCCGGCGTTCGCTGGCCCGTATATCGCGAATGCGTTCCAGCATTTCATCGAAATAGTCAGGGACGGCGGAAGATCCCACAGGCGGATTTTTCAGGCGCTCGTCGTCCATAACGAAGCCTTTAACCAGGTATTCCTGGAGCGTTTGGGTGGCCCACTGGCGGAACTGCGTACCTCGCGTGGATCGGACGCGATAGCCGATGGCGAGAATGACGGGCAGGCTATAGTGAAGTGTGTTGCGATTGACCTTGCGCTGACCTTCTTGCTGAACTTGTAAGTAAGCCTTACAAGTTGCTTTTTGTTCAAGCTCACCTTCTTCATAAATGGCTTTAATATGCTGAGTAATAGCTTGAGGGGTGACCTGGTAAAGAGACGCAATGGCTGCTTGCGACAGCCAGAGTGTTTCATGTTCAAAGCGACATGTGATGCGAACCGTTCCATCATCACTGGCAAACATAACAAATTCGCCTGCCGGGGATTGGATTACGTCTTTATCTGCCATGTCGCCTCCACATCTAATGCACCAGGCAGGTAGTATGCCAGAAACAGCCGCTAAGCCAGGTGGTTTGTATTTGATTTTGCGAGGCGCTTTCCAGCATGTGGAATTTGGATCGCTGCAAGCGCGTCCTCTATCTCAATAAGCTTTGCTTTCGTCCGTTTATAATCGTCCTGCAAACGCTGCTCCTGCTCGTTATACGCCACCAGAACGATGCATCCTTTCATGACCTTTACCGTGACCTGCTGCCCGGTATCAAACCCCGCCGCGTGCAGCCACTTGCCGGAAAGGATGATTTTTGGCGTAGATTTGTCGTAAACATTCGGGCGGTATCCCACAATTAACGAACGCTCGGTTCCGGATTGGTCGGTGTCTGGGGTAGAATGCGAATCAGCCATAATCAACTCCTTGATAGTTGGTGAGGTTAGACGCTCCGGTTGTGTTCCCGCACTTCGGAGCGTTGCTAATACAGGAGGATTAGGTGGCCTCCTATGTGTGTCAGAGTAGGTGGATAGGTGGCCTCATGTCAATCATATCGCGCGAAAAAAAACCAAAAGGCGGCGGGCAGTCCCCGCAGTTTAAGATGCGAATTGATCCGGCATTGAAGGAACAGTTGGATGCAGTGGCGGCTGAGGAAGGGGTGAGTCTCGCCAGCTGGTTGAAGGAACTGGCGAGGGAGGCTTTGCGATTAAGGAAAATTGAACCTAAGGGTTAAAATTATGAATAAAGGATTCAGCCATGCCTAAAGAAATGGATCGATATGGTACCGTTAAAGTAATATCTGGAAAATTTAAAGGGCGTATTGGTTATTACGATGATGATGATTCTATTTTCCCAGAAAACTATGAATGGAATGAAGAAGATGACGATGATGAAACAATAGAGGGTATAATCCATGTCGCTATCGTATATTTTGGCCATTTTTCTCTAGCGACTGAGCATCATGGAATCTCTTATGATGATTTAGAATATGCATCAATGTACGATTTAGTAAATCGTAAAGCTGAACTTACTAAACTGTGCTCTCCATACAATAAAATATCATATAAGAAATTGTGTGGTTATTTTTCAGAATTACATTACATTGAAACTACACTTCTGAACCAAATTGTGGAGCAGCGCTATATGAATAAACCTAACGGGGCAAAAATTTTCATTTCTCATTCATCATTGGATAAACCGTTTGCAAAGATGTTATGTATGGACCTTGAAGCAAATGGTTATGCTCCTTGGTTGGATGAATGGGACATAAAAGTAGGGGAAAGTATTCCCGAACGAATTTCAGACGGATTAGAAGAAGCTGATTTTGTAATTGTTATTCTTTCTGGAAATGCGGTTTCATCAAAATGGGTAGAAAGAGAATGGCAAACAAAATATTGGAATGAAATTCAACATAATCGTATTCACGTGCTTCCTTTACTTTTGAAAGATTGCAAAATACCTGAGTTGTTAAAAACAAAAAAATACGCAGATTTTAGAAATGATTTTAATAGTGGATTAAGGGACTTATTGGAAGCACTAGAAACTTTGTATAAAAAGAAATGAATTTTTGGCGGAAGATCACAGGAGTCGAACCTGCCCGGGAACGCTGGCGCCCCCAACTGGATTTGAAGTCCAGCCACCTCACCGGAGATGACGATCTTCCGCGCCTGCATTGCTACATGGAGGCGGGGCGCATTATAGCTACTTTCAGGCATTTACCACATACCCCACACCACTTTTTTCACCTCTCTTTTGACCTGAATCCCCCTGTTTCAGCTAATTCTTAAGAAAATCCTCAGGTTAGCATTTCGTGCTCATCAACTTTTATCCCGATCACAAAAAACAAGAAACGTAATCTCTTAACCAGAAAACGCAATACCCGCTCCTGAAACAATGGTTTAAAAAACGGTAACCGGTCTCAGCGCCCCCTACAGCGTGAAGGATAAAAATATGAGCGAAGTCCTGTCAGTAAAAGAGAAGATTGGCTACGGCATGGGAGACGCCGCCAGCCATATCATTTTTGATAACGTCATGCTTTATATGATGTTTTTCTACACCGATATTTTTGGTATTCCCGCCGGGTTTGTCGGCACCATGTTCCTGCTGGCCCGCGCGCTGGATGCGATCTCCGACCCGTGCATGGGCCTGATTGCCGACCGCACCCGCAGCCGCTGGGGCAAGTTCCGTCCGTGGATTTTGTTCGGCGCCATTCCGTTCGGCATCGTCTGCGTGCTGGCCTACACCACGCCGGACCTCAGCCTTAACGGAAAAATGGTTTACGCCGCCATCACATACACGCTGCTGACCCTGCTCTATACCGTGGTCAATATCCCGTACTGCGCGCTGGGCGGCGTGATCACCAACGACCCGACGCAGCGTATCTCCCTCCAGTCCTGGCGCTTTGTGCTGGCGACGGCGGGCGGCATGCTCTCCACGGTGCTGATGATGCCGCTGGTGAACCTGATTGGCGGCGACGATAAGGCATTCGGCTTCCAGGGCGGGATCGCCGTGCTGTCGGTGGTCGCGTTCCTGATGCTGGCGTTCTGCTTCTTCACCACCAAAGAGCGCATCCAGGTGCCGCCGAGCACCACCTCCATGCGGGAAGACCTGCGCGACATCTGGCAAAACGACCAGTGGCGCATCGTCGGCGTGCTGACCATCCTCAACATCCTCGCCGTCTGCGTGCGCGGCGGCGCGATGATGTACTACTGCACCTGGATCATGGGCTCGCCGGAGGTGTTCGTCGCGTTCCTGACGACCTACTGCGTCGGTAACCTGATTGGCTCCGCGCTGGCAAAACCGCTCACCGACTGGAAGTGCAAGGTCAGCATTTTCTGGTGGACCAACGCCGCGCTGGCGGTGGTCAGCGTGGCGATGTTCTTCGTGCCGATGCATGCCACCGTGCTGATGTTCGGCTTCATCTTCGTTATCGGCGTGCTGCACCAGCTGGTGACGCCGATTCAGTGGGTTATGATGTCCGATACCGTCGACTACGGCGAATGGACCAACGGCAAACGACTGACCGGCATCAGCTTTGCGGGCACGCTGTTCGTGCTGAAGCTCGGCCTGGCGCTGGGCGGGGCGATGATCGGCTGGATGCTGGCAGGCGGCGGCTACGACGCGGCAGCCAAAACCCAGAACAGCGCGACCATCAGCATCATCATCGGCCTGTTTACCCTGGCACCGGCGATCTGTTACGTGCTGAGCGCCATCATCGCCAAACGCTACTACACGCTGAAAACCCCCTTCCTGACCAAAATCCTGGGCGAGCTGGCGCAGGGCGCGCGCCGTAATCAGCAGGAATTTGAAAACCTGCCGGTCAGCAAAGAATTGCAGAACTAAGAGGACGTAAGCATGAAAATCAGTGATGGAAACTGGCTTATTCAACCGGGTCTGAACGTGACCTATCCGGTGCAGGTGTTCGACGTGGAGCAGCAGGGCAGTGACCTGGTGGTGTATGTGGCGCCGCGTGACGTGCGCGAACGCACCTGGCAGCTCGACACGTTGATGTTCACGGTGCGCCTGTTTGCCCCGCAGGAAGGAATTGTCGGGGTGCGCATCGAACACTTCCAGGGTGCGCTGAATAACGGCCCGCACTATCCGCTGAACGTTCTGAAAGACGTGAAGGTAGAGATTGAAAACAACGCCGAATTTGCCGAGCTGAAAAGCGGCAGCGTTAGCGTGCGCGTTACCAAAGGCGAGTTCTGGGCGCTGGATTTCCTGCGCAACGGCCAGCGCATTACCGGCAGCCAGCTGAAAAACAACGGCTACGTGCAGGACAGCAATACCGATCGCAACTATGTGTTTGAACGTCTGGATCTGGGCGTGGGGGAAACGGTCTACGGCCTGGGCGAGCGCTTTACCGCCCTGGTACGCAACGGCCAGACGGTCGAAACCTGGAACCGCGACGGCGGCACCAGCACCGAGCAGTCCTACAAAAACATCCCGTTCTACCTGACCAACCGCGGCTACGGCGTGCTGGTGAATCACCCCGAGAACGTCTCGTTTGAGGTCGGCTCCGAAAAAGTCTCCAAAGTGCAGTTCAGCGTGGAAGGGGAGTATCTGGAGTACTTCGTGATCGACGGCCCGACGCCGAAAGAAGTGCTGAACCGCTATACGCAGTTCACCGGGCGTCCGGCGCTGCCGCCTGCCTGGTCGTTCGGCCTGTGGCTGACCACCTCCTTCACCACCAACTACGACGAAGCGACGGTTAACAGCTTTATCGACGGCATGGCCGAGCGCGACCTGCCGCTGCACGTGTTCCACTTCGACTGCTTCTGGATGAAGGCCTTCCAGTGGTGCGACTTCGAGTGGGACCCGGTGACCTTCCCCGATCCGGAAGGCATGATCCGCCGCCTGAAAGAGAAAGGGCTGAAGGTCTGCGTGTGGATCAACCCGTACATCGGCCAGAAATCGCCGATCTTCCGGGAGTTGAAAGAGAAGGGCTACCTGCTCAAGCGCCCGGACGGCTCCCTGTGGCAGTGGGACAAATGGCAGCCGGGGCTGGCGATCTACGACTTCACCAACCCGGACGCGTGCAGGTGGTATGCGGACAAACTGAAAGGCCTGGTGGAGATCGGCGTCGACTGCTTCAAGACCGACTTCGGCGAGCGTATCCCGACGGAGGTCCAGTGGTTTGACGGTTCCGATCCGCAGAAGATGCATAACCATTACGCCTACATCTACAACGAACTGGTGTGGAACGTGCTGAAAGAGACGGTGGGAGAAGAAGAGGCGGTGCTGTTTGCCCGCTCCGCGTCCGTGGGTGCGCAACAGTTCCCGGTACACTGGGGAGGCGACTGCTACGCCAACTACGAATCGATGGCCGAAAGCCTGCGCGGCGGGCTGTCGATTGGGCTGTCCGGCTTCGGGTTCTGGAGCCACGATATCGGCGGGTTCGAAAACACCGCTCCGGCGCACGTCTACAAACGCTGGTGCGCGTTCGGGCTGTTCTCCAGCCACAGCCGCCTGCACGGCAGCAAATCCTACCGCGTGCCGTGGGCGTACGATGACGAGTCCTGCGATGTGGTGCGCCACTTCACGCAGCTGAAATGCCAGCTGATGCCGTACCTGTATCGTCAGGCGGCGCTGGCGCACGAGTTCGGCACGCCGATGCTGCGGGCGATGATGCTGGAGTTCCCGGACGATCCGGCGTGCGATTACCTCGACCGCCAGTACATGTTGGGGGATTCAATGATGGTGGCGCCGGTGTTCTCCGAGGCGGGCGACGTGCAGTTCTACCTGCCGGAAGGGCGCTGGACGCACCTGTGGCACAACGATGAAATCGAGGGTAGCCGCTGGCATAAGCAGCAGCACGATTTCCAGAGCCTGCCGGTCTATGTGCGCGACAACACGCTGCTGGCGCTCGGCAATAATAACCAGAAGCCGGACTATGCGTGGCACGAGGGGACGGCCTTCCAGCTCTTTAACCTGAGCGATGGCGCAACGGCGGTGAGTGAAGTGCCTGCGGCGGACGGTTCTGTAGTGTTTGCGCTGAAGGCGTCACGTCAGGGCGACGTCGTGACCTTTACCGGCGCGGGAGATGCGCAAAACTGGTCGGTGTGCTTGCGCAACGTGCAGAAGGTCGGCGGCGTAAAAGGCGGTTCACATGCGGGCAGCGAATGGGGTGTGGTGGTGAAAGCCGAGGGGGATGAGGTGGTGGTTCACCTCTGAGCTGGAAAAATGCCCGGTGGCGCTTCGCTTACCGGGCCTACGGTAATTATGCGGTCTGATGCCCTCACCCACGGTAGAAGGAACCAAAACCTCGTAGGCCGGGTAAGGCGAAGCCGCCACCCGGCTTTTTACTGTGCCGGAGCCACCGTCGACACCATCCCGCCGGTCATCGTCTGTTGCACCTGCTGTTTATCCATATTCACCGCGCTCAGCTTCCCATTCACCGTCGGCTTCAGCGGCGCATTGGCCTGCACGCTTCCGCTGGCGGTGAGCTGAATATTGCCGTCGCCCGCAATCGGCAGCGCTGGCCAGCCCCACTGCTGCATAACGTTGAGTGGTACACCGCGCCCGTTCAGGCTCACGGTGGTTTGTCGCTGTGGCAGCTGTGACACGGTGGCGGTCGCTTCCAGGATCCCTTTCTCGGTAAAGGCGCTCAGATCGGTAATATTTACCGTAGCGGCGTTGGCATTCAGCGCCAGCGACGGGCGACGCACGTCGACGCGGTTAAAGGTTGCTGCCGCCCCGTTGAGGGTTGCGTTACCGCCCCACACGCCCCACTTGTGATCCTGCGCCAGCCGCAGATTAGCGCCATAACCGTCGAGGGAGGTGATCTGCCACGGGAACGCCGGATCGATGTCGATCACCAGGTTGCGGCTCAGGCCGAATTTTTTCAGTGTTACGCTGTTCAGCCATACCGGGAGCGGGTCCATCCACAGCGTTTTCCAGTTTTCCGGAAGCGTATATTCCAGCCCGGCAATGGCAACGTCGTCCAGCACCAGCGCCTGACCCTCGCGCAGCCAGTTGCCGGAGGTGCGCACCATGCCTCCTTCCCAGCGGGAGGTGAACTGACGCAGCGCAATGCCCTGCGGGGAGAATTCCGCATTCAGGATAGGGTCAAACAGATGCAGCGAGCCGTAGATAAATTCGCTGGCGTTCATGGATAACCGTCCCTCCTGGCTTTGCCAGTCACCTTTACTCAGGGTGAGGTTACGCAGGCTGAGATCGAGGTCGGTTACCGCCCAGTCTGGCCCCTGTAGACGGGCATCGGTCACTTCCAGCCGCCCAATCTGTAACGAAGGCAGGGTGGAGAGAGGGGCGAAGAAATCCAGCAGCGATTTGTCGCTTTGCAGGCGGATCTCATTCAGACGCAGGGTGTTGATAACCCAGCCACCGTCGGCATTACGCAGAGCCGAGCCCGTCAGCGAGCCGCGCGCCATATCGGCACCGATGGTATTCAGCACCACCTCTTTGCCGTTGAGTTGTCCCTGAATCAGCACGTTGTTGGCCGGTATGCCGTTGAGCGTGAGCGACCCGGCGCTCATCTGGATTTGCGCATTTTTTCCCAGTACGTTCCCCGCCTCGGGCTGCCACGGGCTGACGCCGCCGGTCACCTTTTGCGCACTGAGATCCCACTCGGTATTCGGGCTGTTAAAGGCCATGTTATTCAGTTGCAGACGGTCGGCCTGGAACGGCAGCGGCGCCGTCTGCGGCGATAAATTCAGCGTGCCATCGAACAGGGTGATGGCATCCATATGCAGCGGGTCGGTGATCTGGCGGCTGCTTAAGCCAATATCCACTTTTTTAGCGACCAGCGTGGCCGGTTTGCCATCTCGTCCGAAGGTAACGTTTTCCAGAAGGATGTGAGAAGGGGATGAAAAGCGGTGATCCATCAGGTCAAAGTTGAGCTCGTAATCGGTATTCACCGTGATCCAGCTGCTGACCTGCGATGCGCCCCAGCGGGTCTGGAGCAGAAAATAAAAGGCGAGCACTACAATGAGCAGGGCTACCAGAAGATAGATAAGCAGCTTTCCAATAAATTTCATGGTCTTCCTTCCCGCGAAACGCACATAAGGGTGTTATGCACGATTTATGCGCAATGCTCAAGGCGGGAATGGTGTAAAGAGATGTCACGGCAGGCATTGACAGCCTGCCGTGTGGGGATCAGTTCTTTTCAGGCGGGAAAATGAGATTCAGCACAATAGCGGTAATACCGCCCGCGGCGATGCCGGAAGAGAGCAGGTTTTTCACCCAGTCCGGGGCAAACTGCAAAATCATCGGCTGCTGGGAGACGCCAAGCCCTACGGCGAGAGACAGCGCAATAATCATGATTGCGCGGCGGTTCAGCGGCTCGCGGGAGACGATACGCACGCCAGAGGCCGCGATAGTACCGAACATCACCAGCGTTGCTCCGCCCAGAACCGGCTCAGGGATGTGCTGCACAAAGCCGCTTACCGCCGGGAACAGGCCGAGGACCACCAGCATCAGCGCCACCACGAAGCCCACGTAGCGGCTGGCCACGCCGGTCAGCTGGATCACGCCGTTGTTCTGGCCGAAGCAGGAGTTCGGGAAGGTGTTGAACACCGCCGAGACAAACGAGTTCAGTCCATTCGCCAGCACGCCGCCTTTCAGACGTTTCATGTACAGTGGGCCGGAGACCGGCTGCTCGGACACGTCGGAGGTGGCGGTGATATCGCCAATGGTTTCCAGCGAAGTGATCATAAAGACCAGCATCAGCGGCAGGAGCAGACTCCAGTCAATGCCCAGGCCGTAGTAGAGCGGCGTTGGCACGGTAATCAACGCGCTGTTGGTTGGGGTGGTGTTTTCCGGCAGCATGCCCAGCGCCCACGCCAGCAGGTAACCGGCCGCCATGGCGATCACCAGCGATGCCACGCGCAGGTACGGGTTACGCTGGCGGTTAAGCAGATTAATGATCGCCAGCACGACGCCTGCCAGCAGCAGGTTTTTCGGCGCGCCGAAGGTATGGTCGCTCATTGCCGCGTAGCCGCCCCCGATGGAGGTCAGACCCACCTGGATCAGTGACAGGCCGATAATCATCACCACCACGCCGGAGACCAGCGGGGTGATCACCCGGCGCGCCAGGTGCAGAACGCGGGAAATGATCATCTCTGTGCAGCTTGCCAGCATCAGGGTGCCGAAAAGCGCCGCCATCATCGTCGGGACATCTGCGCCGCCGGTTTTCAGTGCCGTACCGCCCATGATCAGCGGCGCCACAAAGTTAAAGCTGGTGCCCTGAATCGACAGCAAACCCGAGCCCACCGGACCCCAGGCTTTAATTTGAATGATGGAGGCCACGCCGGAAGCGAACAGAGACATACTGATGATGTGTTGCGTATCCTGCGCCGGTAACCCCAGCGCCTGGCAAATCAGCAGAGCCGGCGTGATGACCGCAACGAACATCGCCAGCAGGTGCTGGCAGGCGGCAAACAGGGTTTGAGGCAGCGGGGGACGATCTTCAAGGCGGTAAATCAGTTCGCTGTTTTGCTTCTGCGCAATCGGTTGCGCATCAGCAGACTCCAGAGTGTTAACAGACATCGGCGGCAATCCCACGGTGGAAAAGCGGGCATTTTAGCTGACCACCTGGTAAAAGCAAACGATTGCCAGCAAAAAAAAGAGAGAAAATCTGCCGGTGTGAGCAGGTTTTCTACAACGAACAGGAAAAAAAAATTACACTTTTCGCGCCGGCGGCTCATGACGAGCATCACCCGGCCCAGGATAACGCCGCGTGTGTATGGAACACGCGCATAACAGGAGCCTTTTATGATTCATCTCGATACGTTGTCGACCCTTGTTGCCGCAACGCTGGTTCTTCTGCTTGGTCGCAAGCTGGTACACAGTGTTTCCTTTCTGAAAAAGTACACCATTCCTGAACCTGTCGCCGGTGGATTGCTGGTGGCGCTGGCCCTGCTGGTGCTGAAAAAAAGCATGGGCTGGGAAATCGATTTTGATATGTCCCTGAAAGATCCGTTGATGCTGGCCTTCTTTGCCACTATCGGCCTGAACGCTAACCTCGCAAGCCTGCGTTCGGGCGGCAAGGTGCTGGGCGTGTTTCTGATTGTTGTGGTGGGCCTGCTGCTGATGCAAAACGCCATCGGCATCGGTATGGCGTCGCTGCTGGGGCTGGATCCGCTGATGGGTCTGCTGGCGGGGTCGATTACCCTGTCAGGTGGCCACGGAACGGGCGCGGCGTGGAGCAAGCTGTTCATCGAACGCTATGGCTTTGAAAACGCAACGGAAGTGGCAATGGCCTGCGCGACCTTTGGCCTGGTGCTTGGCGGGCTGATTGGCGGCCCGGTAGCGCGCTATCTGGTGAAACACTCCACCACGCCGGAAGGCAGGCCAGACGATGAAATGGTGCCGACGGCATTTGAAAAACCGGACGTTGGCCGCAGCATCACCTCGCTGGTGATGATTGAAACCATCGCCATGATTGCCATCTGCCTTACCGTGGGCAAAATCGTTGCGCAATGGCTGGCGGGAACGGCTTTCGAACTGCCAACCTTTGTCTGCGTGCTGTTTATCGGGGTGATCCTGAGCAACGGTCTGGCGCAGATGGGCTTCTACCGCGTCTTTGAGCGCGCAGTGTCCGTGCTGGGGAACGTCAGCCTGTCGCTGTTCCTGGCGATGGCGCTGATGAGCCTCAAGCTGTGGGAACTGGCCTCGCTGGCGCTGCCGATGGTGGCGATCCTGGCGGTGCAGGCTGTGTTCATGGCGCTGTATGCCATCTTTGTTACCTGGCGCATGATGGGCAAAAACTATGATGCGGCGGTACTGGCTGCGGGCCACTGTGGGTTTGGTCTGGGAGCGACGCCAACGGCCATCGCGAATATGCAGGCGATCACCGAACGGTTCGGCCCGTCGCACATGGCGTTTCTGGTGGTGCCGATGGTGGGCGCATTCTTCATTGATATCGTCAACGCGCTGGTCATTAAGCTCTACCTGATGCTGCCGATGTTTGGCTGACCGTCAGGCGTTGGAATACCGCTCGGTTTCCGGCATCCAGCGTTCAATTAACGCTGCCGCCTGTTCGGGGTAGCGTTCATGAATATGACGCGCAAGGCGTTGTACTTCGGGGATCATGGCCTGATCGCGCAATAAATCCGCTACTTTAAACTCGGCGTTACCCGTCTGACGCGTGCCCAGCAGTTCGCCCGGGCCGCGGATCTCCAGATCTTTTTGCGCAATGACGAAGCCGTCATTGCTGTCGCGTAATACCTGCAAACGCATCTGCGCGGTTTTCGACAGAGGGGCTTTGTAGAGCAGCACGCAGTGAGAGGCGATCGCGCCACGGCCCACGCGGCCTCGTAGCTGGTGGAGCTGCGCCAGGCCCAGGCGCTCCGGGTTCTCAATAATCATCAGGCTGGAGTTCGGCACGTCCACGCCCACTTCGATGACCGTGGTCGCGACCAGCAAATGCAGCTCGCCCTGTTTGAACGACTGCATCACCGCCTGCTTCTCGGCAGGCTTCATGCGCCCGTGAACCAGACCTACGTTCAGCTCCGGCAGGGCGAGTTTTAACTCTTCCCACGTGGCTTCGGCAGCCTGAGCTTCCAGCAGCTCAGACTCTTCAATCAGGGTACAGACCCAGTAAGCCTGACGTCCTTCGTGGGTGCAGGCGTTGCGCACGCGGTCAATGATGTCGCTGCGGCGCGTGTCCGGAATGGCGACCGTTGTCACCGGCGTACGACCCGGGGGGAGTTCGTCGATGGTGGAGGTATCCAGATCGGCATAGGCCGTCATCGCCAGGGTGCGCGGAATCGGCGTGGCGGTCATGATCAGCTGATGCGGGTGGAAGCCCTGTTGCAGACCTTTCTCCCACAGCGCCAGACGCTGATGAACACCAAAGCGGTGCTGTTCGTCGATAATGACCAGCGCCAGGCCGTTAAACTGCACCTGTTCCTGGAAAATGGCGTGCGTGCCGACAATCATCTGCACCTGCCCGCTGGCAATGGCTTCCTGCTGCGCAAGGCGCGCTTTGCCCTTCTGCTTCCCGGCCAGCCAGCCCACTTCAATTCCCAGCGGGGCGAACCAGTTCCGGAAATTGTTGGCGTGCTGCTCGGCCAGCAGTTCCGTCGGTGCCATCAGCGCCACCTGCTTACCGTGGGCGATGGCGCGCAAAGCGGCCAGCGCGGCGACCAGCGTTTTACCGGAACCCACGTCGCCCTGCACCAGGCGCATCATTGGCACATCCAGCGCCATATCGCGTTCGATCTCGGCAGTCACCCGCGCCTGGGCGCCGGTGGGTTTAAACGGCAGTGAGGCCAGCAGCTTATCTTTGAGCTCATCACGCTGGCTTAATGGCTGCGCGTGGAAACGCTGCGCACCTGCGCGCAGGGCCAGCATGCTCAGGTTGTGAGCCAGTAATTCCTCAAGGATAAGACGCCGTTGGGCGGGGTGTTTACCGCTCTCTAAATCAACAAGCTGAAGCGTTGGCGGTGGACGATGCAGGGTGCGCAACGCCTCCGGCAGGCTCATCATGCCCTGCGCCAGCTCCGGCGGAAGCAGCTCGTTAATGGCGCAGGTATCGAGCAGCTCCAGCGCCTGATCGGTGAGCTTGCGCAGCGTAGCCTGCTTAATGCCTTCAGTGGTTGGATAGACCGGCGTGAGCGTCTCCTGTAGCTCAGGTGAGCTGAGATCACCCTGCACGCGGTATTCCGGGTGGATCATCTCCGCGCCGTATTTGCCCCGTTTGGCTTCACCGTACGCAAGTACGCGTCGTCCAGTGGCAAGGCTGTTTTTCATTGCCGCATTGAAGTTGAAAAAGCGCATGGTGAGAATGCCGGTGCCGTCGCTGATCTGGCAGGTCATCATCCTGCGTCCGCCAAAGGTGATGTTGCAGTTCAGCACTTCCCCTTCAACGGTGGCGTAAATAGCGGGCAGCAGATCGCCAATCTTATAAAGCTGAGTACGGTCTTCGTAGCGCAGGGGGAGGTGGAGCAGGAGATCCTGCACGGTGTGCAGGCCTATCTTCGCCAGTTTACTGCTTTGTGCCGCGCCCACGCCCGTCAGGCTGTTGAGCGGTATGGCGTCCAGCAGGCGGCCTTTCATGATTTACCCCGCGTACTGCATGGTGGACCACCACTCGGCATCGGCTTCAATTTCGCCCTGCGCGTTGACGTGGGGGTAAGGCAATTTCTTCTGCTTCGCAACGCGAGCCAGCACCGGATAGCCACCTTCAAACAGCAGGCGCTGCTGCTCCTCTTCCGGCAGCATGCTGTTGCTGCGCTCGTACATTCCGGCATTCTGACGCTGGCGCTGCGCTTCATACAGGATCAGCGCCGAGGCGACCGACACGTTGAGTGACTGGACCATGCCGATCATTGGAATGATGATGTCCCGATCGGCCAAATCCAGTGCTTCCTGCGTGATCCCCGTTTTCTCCTGGCCCATTAAAATACAGGTCGGACGAGTGTAGTCGATCTCACGGAAATCCACGGCTTTAGCAGAGAGGTTGGTTGCCAGAACCTGCATGCCACGCCCTTTCAGGTGCGAGACCGCTTCACCAATAGTCTGGTGAGTTTTCACGGATACCCAGCTGTTGCTGCCTGCGGCGGTGGAGGCCATGGTACGCATACGTGCGCCAGGCCAGACGGCGTGGACTTCATGCACGCCGACGGCATCTGCGGTGCGGACGATAGCAGAGACGTTATGAGGTTTATGGACCTGCTCCATGCAGACCGTCAGATCAGGCTGACGCCTGGCGAGCATTTCGCAGATTCGCTCGTAACGTTTTGAATTCATAATGCTAGTTTCGGTTACGGGTGACTTTAATGACATCCGGCATCACGCGGATCTTGCGCATAATATTGGCCAGATGCACGCGGTCACGGGCGGTCAGGCGAATAAAGGCGCTGTAAACGCGGCCATCTTTTTCTTCCGTATTCAGGCTTTGAATGTTGGATGAGGCCGTGTTGATCGCTGCCGTCAGGTTCGCCAGTGCACCCTGGTGGTTGAACATATCCACCTTGATTTCAGTGATAAATTCCTGGGCCGTCTCTTTATCCCACTCGACCGCCATGAACTTCTCAGGCTCTTTCTGATAGCCACGGATGTTACGGCAGGATTCATGGTGGATCACCAGCCCTTTACCCGGGCTGACGTGCGCAATAATCGGGTCGCCCGGGATAGGACGGCAGCATTTGGCGAAGGTGATGAGCACCCCGTCAGCGCCTTTGATCGGCAGGTGACCATGATTTTGCGTGGTGGCAGGAACGGCTGTCGTTTCGCCTTGTTGCAGATTCTTCGCCACGACCACGCTCATGGCGTTGCCGAGACCAATCTCTGCCAGCAGGTCATCCAGCGAGGCGAGCTTCATACGCTCCAGCTCATGCTGAATGTTTTCTGGCGGGATCTCTGCCAGCTTGCGGCTGCCACCCAGCGCGTGATTGAGCAGACGACGCCCCAGGCTAACGGAGTCGTCGCGCTTGAGGTTTTTCAGCAGCTGGCGGATTTTTGCGCGCGCTTTTGAGCTCACGACAAAGTTCAACCAGGCGGCGTTAGGACGTGCCCCCGGCGCGGTAATGATCTCCACCGTCTGTCCGCTGAAAAGCGGCTGCGACAGCGGATAAGGCTGCCTGTCGACGCGGGCACCTACGCAGGCATGGCCGATATCGGTATGCACGGCGTAAGCGAAGTCGACCGGTGTCGCGCCCGCAGGCAGTTCGACAATGCGCCCTTCCGGCGTGAAAACGTAAATTTCATCCGGGAAGAGATCGGATTTAACGCTCTCGATAAATTCAAACGAGCTACCTGCGCTCTGTTGCAGCTCCAGCAGGCTCTGCATCCAGCGCTGGGCGCGGATTTGCGCGGTGGTGCTGCTTTCGCCGCCGTGCTCTTTATAAGCCCAGTGCGCCGCGACACCCATCTCCGCCATCTGATCCATATCTTCGGTACGAATCTGCACCTCAACAGGGACACCGTGCGGGCCAATCATGGAGGTGTGCAAAGACTGGTATCCGTTCGCTTTTGGAATGGCGATGTAATCTTTGACGCGCCCCGGACGCGGCTTGTACAGGCTGTGCATCTGCCCCAGCACGCGATAACAGGTGTCTGAATCGTGGACGATGACGCGGAACGCGTAGATATCCATGATCGAGTGAAAACGCTGCTCTTTAAGCACCATTTTGCAGTAGATAGAGTACAAATGCTTTTCGCGACCGCTCACGCGGCACGGAATGCCCGCTTCCTGCAAACGCCCTTCGATTTCAGAGAGGATCTTTTGAATCATCTCTTTACGGTTACCGCGAGCGGCTTTCACCACCTCTTTAATCACGCGATAGCGGTTCGGGTACAACGCCTCAAAACCCAGCTCTTCCAGCTCGGTTTTAATGTGATGAATACCTAAACGGTGCGCCAGCGGACTGTAAATTTCGAGGGTTTCACGGGCGATGCGGCGACGTTTATCCGGGCGAAGTGAGCCCAGCGTGCGCATATTGTGGGTGCGGTCAGCCAGTTTGATGAGAATGACGCGGATATCCTGCACCATCGCCATGATCATCTTGCGGAAGTTTTCGGCCTGCGCCTCTTTCTTGTCGCGGAATTTCAGCTTATCAAGCTTAGAGACCCCTTCCACCAGCTCGGCAACGCTTTTGCCAAACAGCTGTTCCATGTCCTGGTAGGTGGCAGGGGTATCTTCAATCACGTCATGCAGCAGGGCGGCCATCAGCGTTTCGTAGTCGAGTTTCATCTCGGCCAGAATACAGGCCACCGCTACCGGGTGCGTGATATAGGGTTCACCGCTTGAACGTGTCTGGCCCTCGTGAGCGTCACGTGCAACGAGATACGCCTGCTGAAGACGCTTAATCTGGTCTTCAGGCAGGTAGGTTTGAATCAGTTGATTCAGGCTTTCAAACAGATACAAGGGCGACCCGCAGGTTTAATTAACGACGACCTTCAGCAATAGCGGTAACAGCTTGTAATTCAGCGGCTTCCTGCTCTTGCTGCTCCTGGCGCTCACGCACGTCGAGGATCTGGTTGTTGATCAGACCTTCTTCGATTTCGCGAAGTGCAATAACGGTGGTTTTATCGTTTTCTTCCGGTACCAGCGGATCTTTACCGCCTACCTGCATCTGACGAGCGCGACGCGCGGCGACCAGCACCAGGTCAAAACGGTTACCAATTTTCTCTACAGCGTCCTGAACAGTTACGCGTGCCATACTTAAAATGCTCCACAGGTGAAGAAATGACTGGGCATGATACTGAAAGTGGGTTCAGTCTGCCAACAGTTTGGTGATTAATGCGTCATGTCGCTGCTTCTGGCGGCTCATACGCAGACGTTCTGCGCGAAGGATAGTTTTGAGATCGCTCAGCGCGGCATCAAAATCATCATTCACAATAAGGTAATCATATTCCGCGTAATGGCTCATTTCTGCAACTGCCTGCGCCATACGCTTCGCGATAACTTCTTCGCTGTCCTGGCCGCGACCACGCAGGCGGCGATCCAGTTCATCTTTCGATGGCGGTAAAATAAAGATACTGCGCGAATCAGGCATTTTCTTACGAATTTGCTGCGCGCCCTGCCAGTCGATATCCAGGAACACGTTCACGCCGGTCGCCAGTACCTGCTCAATGGTTTCACGCGAAGTACCGTAGTAGTTACCGAAAACTTCTGCGTGTTCAAGAAACGCGTCTCTGCCAATCATCGCTCTGAATTCGTCGTGATTCACAAAGAAATAGTGTTCACCGTGCACTTCACCCGGACGCGGTGCTCGCGTGGTGTGAGAAACAGAAACCTGCGTATCGTACAACGGTTGGGTTTTTAACAGTGCCTGAATAAGGCTGGATTTACCCGCGCCACTAGGGGCAGAAACAATATAAAGCGTGCCTTGAGCCATGAGAGTCTTTTGTATGTGTTAACGAAGAAGTCCTACATACGGGCTTATTATACACGTCGCCGCTGTGTGACGTAGCCTTTGTCACACTTTTTCCCCTGGATGATTAAATTTTGCGTGCCGTTTTCAGCTTTTACCTTCTTTTTGCTGCAATAAAAACAATGCGCTGAAGCGCGCTCGTAAAATGCAATTTTGTAGCTGGTCTGCGGCTCACGGGCAGGGTATACCCTTCGCAAAACAGGGAGGGGTAATAATGGTGAAATGGATAAGCATACTGATGATCTTCTTAAGCAGCGGGGCGATGGCTATTTGCCCGGTCTGGTCACCGGCTAAAGCCGGGCAGGAGATCGCGGCCCTGAAGGCGCAGCTGACCCGCTGGAATGAAGATTACTGGAAGCAGGGCCGCAGCGAGGTGAGCGACGACGTTTACGACAGGCTTAACGCCCGCTTAAAACAGTGGCAGCGCTGTTTTCACGATGAACCGCTGCACGACGATCTTCCAGCCGCCAGTGGGACGGTGAAACATCCCTTCGCCCATACCGGCGTGCATAAGGTAGAAAGCAAGCAGGCGCTTAGCCGCTGGATGGCGACGCAGCAGGATCTCTGGGTACAGCCAAAGGTGGATGGTGTTGCGGTCACCCTGGTCTACAAAAACGGCAAGCTGGTGCAGGCGATTAGCCGGGGCGACGGCTTACAGGGGGAAGAGTGGACGGCACAGGCGCGAATGATCCCCGCTATTCCGCAAACGCTGGCCGGGCCGCTTGCCAACAGCGTGTTGCAGGGTGAACTTTTTCTGCTGCGCGACGGGCATATCCAGCAGCGGATGGGGGGGATGAACGCGCGTGCGAAGGTAGCGGGGGCAATGATGCGCGCGACCGATCGCGCAGCGCTGAAGCAGACAGGCATTTTTATCTGGGCCTGGCCGGACGGCCCAAAAGCGATGAAAGCACGCCTTTCCGCGCTGGCGGAGGCAGGTTTTACCCTGACGGCCCGCTATACCCTGCCGGTTAAAAACGCGGCTGATGTGGAAGCGCAACGGACGGCCTGGTTTAAGGCTTCGTTGCCCTTCGCCACGGATGGCATTGTGGTTCGCGCCTCGGCAGAGCCGCCGGGCGAGGAGTGGCTGCCGGGGGAAGGGAGTTGGATCGTCGCATGGAAATACCTTCCTGTGGCCCAGGTGACGGAAGTCAAAGCGATTCACTTTACCGTTGGCCGTACCGGGCGGATCACCGCGATTGCGCAGCTTGAGCCGCTGATGCTCGACGATAAACGCGTACAGCGCGTCAGCTTAGGGTCGGTTAACCGCTGGCAGAGGCTGGATATTGCCCCCGGCGATCAGGTGCTGGTAAGCCTGGCGGGACAAGGTATTCCCCGGCTGGATAACGTGGTGTGGCGCAATGTGGATCGCCGTAAACCGCAGCCGCCCTCATCGCGCTATAACGGCTTAGCCTGTTTCTATGCCTCCCCGGAGTGCATGGAGCAATTTTTTGCCCGGCTGACGTGGCTAAGTTCCAGGCAGGCGTTAGATATCGAAGGAATGGGCGAATCAGGATGGCGGACCCTCTATCAGGCGCATCGGTTTGAGCACCTCTTCTCCTGGCTACAGCTCACGCAGGCGCAGCTCACCGCGACGCCGGGGATATCGGCATCGCATGGCGCTGCGCTGTGGCATCAGTTTAACCTGGCGCGGGAGCGACCTTTTATCCGCTGGATCACCGCGATGGGAATACCGCTGGCCCGGTCGACGCTCAAGGCGGAAGGGGATCGCACCTGGCAGGCGCTGATTCAGCGAAGCGAAGCGGAGTGGCGGATGCTGCCGGGTGTCGGGCAGGAGAAGGCCCGCCAGATCGTAAACTGGCTGCATCAGCCTCAGATTGATGCCCTGGCAAAATGGCTGGCCGCAGAGCACATCGGTGGATTTTAATCTGCGTGCGCTCCTGAACAGACTGGCGAGGGGGCACACTTCCGCTGCCGTGAATAGCGTATTTATGAGACGCGGTTTATATACGCAATAATTATGAATATAAATGAATTATTCATGGTAAATATATTTTGAGGAAATATTATCCCTGAACCCAATTTCAGAATTTGCTCTGCTTGCGTTTTTATTTTCTTTGAGAGAACGGCTTAATTGATCTCAATCACTATTAATCGAGAGCAATAGCCGGGAATGAAGGAGTTATAGGCAATGCAGCCTGAGTATTGTTCGTATTTTTGCTTTTAATTTCAGTTGTTTAACTATTTTATTAATAATATGTTGAGTGTTTTCTGGTTAACAATTAGTCATATTTATTCTGCCGGAAATCATTGCGTCAAATTATTATAAGAATTATCTTATCCAAAATTTTTAAGGTAGTTACCGCTGGGGTGCATTTCGCATCACTTCTGCGTTTTCCTTTCTTTTTGCACCCCGTGAGGGAGTTAACTATCTGAACTCCAATTGAAGCAATTAAGGGTACCGAAATATATCCTGGCGGTTTATATGCGCTGGTGTTCAGAGCCCAGGGCTTTTACATGGATGATTTTCCGTCCCTGTCGGGCCGGAATTCAGCCCCGGGCTTTATGCCCGTTAACCGGGACCTGGTTTCCAGGTGCTCATATTTTCCTTCATTTGAATGAGGACCAAAAATGAAAAGGACGCTTTGTACAGTGCTGACGGCACTCACGCTGGCGACTGCCCTGCCTGCTATAGGCGCTACCACCGAAGCAGGTAGCACCAGCGCAGCAACAACCGGTACAACAACCGGAGCAACGGTGGGAACTACCGCTGGCACTACGGGGGGACTGGCGGCAGGCGCGATTGGGACAACCGCTGTTGTCACCACCGCTGCGATTGCCGGCGTAGCGACGTTAGCCGTTGTCGCGGCAAGCGACAGTGGCGATGACTCAGGCAATGGTACTTCCACGACGACAGTTACCCGCTAAGGCTGGTGCGCAAGGCGATATAGCCTTGCGCTGAACAGCGCAACGACTTGACCCGGTGGCGATATCAAAGCCGGGTATTTAATTGATTTCAATGTTATTTAATCAAGGATTTCTGGTGAGACTGTTTATTCTGCTCATCATGACTCTACTGATCCAGGGATGTACGCCGAGCCAGCAGAGCATTATTGAGACCTTTAACGCCAGCCTGGACGGGCGCCAGGATGTGACGGTAACGGACGGGCAGATTCAGGTGCTCCCATACTCAACCATGTACCTGCGTCTGGATAATGGCCCGAGGATCCTGGTGGTTCTCGGATACATCGAACAGGGAAACAGTAAGTGGTTATCGCAGGATAATGCGATGATCGTCACGCATAACGGTCGCCTTATCCACACGCTCAAGCTCCCTTATAACCTGCTTGAGGTAACCAACCTTGAGCACGATCCGCTGCGCCACACGCCGCAGCTCCGCGACGGCAGCCAGTGGTCGCGTGATGTGCGCTGGCAGGAAGAGGGGCGGTATCACTCCGCACACCTGACCTCGCGCTTCTCCCTGAGCGGGACGGAAAACCTGACCCTTGCCGGAAACACGCTACGTTGTCAGGTCTGGCAGGAGACGGTGCAGGCCGACGGCCTCGATCGTCGCTGGCATAACACCTTCTGGATTGATTCCGCCACCGGCCAGGTACGCCAGAGCGAACAGATGCTCGGCGCGGGCGTATTCCCTGTCGCCATGACGATGTTGAAGCCCGCCCCATGAACAGACTCCGAAAATGGTTACCTGGCGTAGGGCTATCTCTCTTCAGCCTGCCCGCCTTATGTGCAAGCGTCGTTACCGTGCATCAGCCGGGCAAAACGTGGTCTGCTGGACAGGCCGATACGCTCTCCCGGCTGGTCACCCAGCCGCAGCTGAACAACGTCTGGTGGCAGGGCGCTGTCATCGCAACCCCTTCCGCCACGCGGCGAGCGCAACAGACGCAACAGCAGGTGCTGGCGTCGCTTTCAGCCTGGCAGAATCGCGCCGATGACGAGCGGATCGCGACCATTCGCGCTGTCGCTACACAGATCCGCTCCCTGCGGATCGTCGGGCGGCAGTTTATCAGCCTCGATCCAGACGCCGTGCGTACCGACGCCCGCGGCGATCGTTCCCTTGAGGGCCGTTACGATCTGTGGGTCTCGCCTGCGTCCCGCACCGTCACGCTGATGGGGGCGGTCGCCACACCGGGGAAACTGGCCTGGCGTCCGGGCGCAAGCATCAGGGATTACTTACAGGGGCAGCTGCGGCTGGCTGGCGCCGACAGGAATAACGTGACCGTTATCGATCCTGACGGCAGTACGGTTGTTGCGCCGGTGGCGTACTGGAACGCACGCCATATTGAAGCAGAGCCGGGCGCTGTTCTGTGGGTGGGGTTTGATCCCCGGGCGGTGCCGGACGATTTTACCGGTCTGAATGAGCAAATCGTTGCGCTCCTGACGCGGCGGATACCTGACTGATGAACAAACTTTTTTTACTGAGCGGCCTTGCTCTGGCGATCTCTTCTGCCTGCCACGCGGAACTGCGTACCTGGCCCGATCCGACCGGACCTTCACAGTCCGACTTTGGCGGCACCGGCCTGATGCAAATGCCCGACGCGCGCTTTGGTCGGGAAGGGGAATTCAGCGTCAACTATCGCGATAACAACCAGTATCGTTTTTACTCCTCTTCGGTCGTGCTCTTTCCGTGGCTGGAAGGGACGATTCGTTATACCGACGTCCGCACCCGCAAATACAGCAGCGACGAGGATTTCAGCGGCGATCAAAGCTACAAGGATAAGTCGTTCGATTTTAAGGTTCGTCTGTGGGAAGAGGACTATAGCCTGCCGCAGGTGGCGCTCGACAAGCGCGATATTGCGGGCACCGGCCTGTTCGACGGTGAATATCTGGTTGCCAGTAAAATGGCCGGACCGGTCGATTTTACCTTTGGAATAGCCTGGGGATATCCCGGTAATAGCGACAACGTGGGTAACCCGCTGTGCCACGACAACAATAAGTATTGCACCCGCGGCGAATCGCATGATGCCGGGGATATCAGCTTTAGCGATATGTTTCGTGGGCCGGCGTCGCTGTTTGGCGGACTCCAGTATCAGACACCCTGGCAGCCCCTGCGCCTGAAGCTCGAGTATGACGGCAACAATTATGCCGATGATTTTGCCGGCTCCATTAAGCAGTCGAGCCATATTAACGTGGGGGCGGTCTATCGCGTTGCCGACTGGGCCGATCTCAACCTCAGCTACGAGCGCGGCAATACGCTGATGTTTGGCTTCACCCTGCGGACCAATTTTAACGATCTGCGCCCCGCGCTGCGTGATAACCCGAAACCGGCCTGGCAACCGGCACCGGCAGGCGAGACGCTGGACTATACCTCGGCGGCAAACCAGCTCACCGCGCTTAAGTACAACGCAGGCTTCGATGCGCCGGAGATCCTTCAGCACGGCAATACCTTATACATGACCGGCGAACAGTATCGCTATCGCGATCCGCGCGAAGCGGTGGATCGCGCCAACCGTATTCTGATCAATAACCTGCCCGACGGGGTCGACACGATCGCTATCACCCAGCGGCGTGACCATCTGCCGCTGGTCACGACGCAAACCGATGTCACCAGCCTGCGCAAACAGCTGGCGGGAGAGCCGCTCGGCCAGGAGGAGGCGCTCAAACAGCAGCGCGTCGAGCCTGTGGATACTACAGCGTTCGGGCGCGGCTACCGTATTCGCGCCGATCGCTTCAGCTACAGCTTCAAACCGACGCTGGCGCAGTCGCTGGGCGGTCCGGAAGATTTCTATATGTTCCAGGTGGGGTTGATGGCCAGCGCCAGCTACTGGCTGACCGATCGTCTGCTGCTCGACGGCGGCGTGTTCGCCAACCTCTATAACAACTACGACAAGTTCAAATCCTCGCTGCTTCCCGCTGACTCCAGCCTGCCGCGCGTCAGAACCCATATTCGCGATTATGTCAGCAATGACGTCTACATCAACAACTTACAGGCCAACTATGTCGATGCGCTGGGGCACGGCTTCTATGCCCAGATTTATGGCGGCTACCTCGAAACCATGTACGGCGGCGTGGGAGCAGAGGCGCTCTGGCGCCCGCTTGATAGCGACTGGGCGCTGGGCGTGGATGCGAACTACGTCAAGCAGCGCGACTGGGACGACATGATGCGCTTCACCGACTACAGCGCGCCAACCGGATTTATCACCGCCTACTGGAACCCGGCGAAGCTCAACAGCGTGCTGATGAAGCTGAGCGTCGGGCAGTACCTGGCGAAGGATAAAGGCGCCACCCTCGACGTCGCGAAGCGATTCGACAGCGGCGTGACGGTAGGCGCCTGGGCGGCGCTGACCAACGTCTCGAAAGAGGATTATGGCGAAGGTGGCTTTAGCAAAGGCTTCTACATCTCGATCCCGCTTGATCTGATGACGATCGGCCCAAATCGCAACCGGGCGGTGGTCTCTTGGACGCCTCTCACGCGTGATGGCGGCCAGATGTTAGGCCGTAAATATCAGCTCTATGACATGACGTCAGAACGCGAAACCCCGGTAGGGCAGTAGTACCGGATGAAACAGGCATTACTTAACCAGATGATTTTCCTGAATGAAAAACGTTAAATTTTCCGTGCTTGCGTTGGCTATGATGGCGTTAAGCGGTTGTACTATCGTACCGGGCCAGGGACTTAGCACCCAGGGCAAAGATATTATCGATCTGCCTGACAGCAATTACGATCTGAATAAGATGGTCAACGTCTATCCGCTCACGCCGGGGCTGGTGGAGCAGTTGCTGCCTGGCAAAGTCGACTCCCGCGCGAATCCTGAACTGGATCGCCAGCTCCAGAACTACCAATATCGCATCGGCGTCGGCGACGTGCTGATGGTGACCGTCTGGGACCACCCGGAGCTGACCACCCCCGCAGGTCAGTACCGTAGCGCCAGCGATACGGGCAACTGGGTGAATGCCGATGGCACGATCTTCTATCCCTATATCGGCAAAATTCGCGTCGTCGGCAAAACGCTGGCCCAGGTGCGCGATGAGATCGCCGCCCGGCTGGACTCGGTGATTGAGAGCCCGCAGGTGGATGTCAGCGTCGCGGCGTTCCGCTCGCAAAAAGCCTACGTGACGGGCGAAGTGGCTAAGTCGGGCCAGCAGCCCATCACCAACATTCCGCTGACGATAATGGATGCGATCAATGCGGCAGGCGGCCTGACGTCAGAGGCGGACTGGCGCCACGTGGTGCTGACCCATAACGGCCAGGATACGCACATTTCGCTCTACGCGCTGATGCAGCGCGGCGATCTCACCCAGAACAAACTCCTCTATCCGGGCGATATTCTCTTCATTCCCCGCAATGACGACCTGAAAGTGTTTGTCATGGGCGAGGTGGGTAAACAGAGCACCCTGAAGATGGACCGTAGCGGCATGACGCTGGCGGAAGCGCTGGGTAATGCGCAGGGCGTGAATCAGGATATGGCCGACGCCACCGGAATCTTTGTGATTCGTCCGTTGCAGGGCAAGCAGAACGGCAAAATCGCCAACGTCTACCAGCTTAACGCCAGGGATGCCACCGCGATGGTGTTGAGCACCGAATTTCAGCTTGAGCCTTACGACATCGTCTATGTCACCACCGCGCCGCTGGTGCGCTGGAACCGCGTGATCTCTCAGCTTGTGCCGACCATTACCGGCGTACATGACCTGACTGAAACAGGGAGATATATCAGAACATGGCCAAACTAACGTTTAACGCCATCCTGGTGATCTGTACCGGCAATATCTGCCGCTCCCCCATTGGAGAACGACTGCTGCGCCGGCTGCTTCCCACCGCCCGGGTCGATTCAGCGGGAATTTGTGGCCTGGAAGGGCGCACCGCCGATTCACAGGCGACAGAGATCGCCGCCGAACGCGGCACCCTGCTTGAGGGCCACGTGGCGCGCAGGCTCACCCCCGCCATGGTGCGCGACTACGATCTGATTCTGGCGATGGAGCTGGAACATATCGAGCAGGTCACGGCTATCGCACCGGAGGCGCGCGGCAAAATGATGCTCTTTGGTCACTGGACGGGCAGAAAAGAGATCCCGGACCCCTACCGTAAAAACCGGGACGCATTTGAATATGTTTATGGGCTGCTGGAGCAGGCCAGTCTGGAATGGGCGAAACGGCTCAGTTAATCACACGGGATAGTTACGTTTTATGTCAACAAATAACCTTCATGCCCATGATGCGTCTGCCGCGAATAACGAGATCGATCTGGTGCGCCTGTTGGGTGAGCTGCTCGACCACCGAAAATTTATTCTCATCCTTACCACGCTGTTCACGCTGGCGGCACTGCTTTATGCGCTCTTTGCCACACCGGTTTATCAGGCCGATGCGCTGATACAGGTGGAACAGAAGCAGGGCAACGCGCTACTCAGTAACCTTAGCGAGTTCATCCCTGACTCCTCGCCGGAGTCGGCGCCGGAGCTTCAGCTTCTCCAGTCGCGCATGATCCTCGGTAAAACGATTGATGACCTGAACCTGCGCACGCAGGTCAGTGAAAACTATTTTCCCCTTGTCGGACGCGGCTGGGCGCGGCTCACCGGGCAACAGCCTGGCATCCTCGATGTCAGTATGCTCAATCTTCCCCCTGTCGCGGGCCGGGCGCAAAAGCTGACGCTGACCGTCGGCGAGAAGGGCCACTATCAGCTGGAAGGCGATAACGTGACGTTACAGGGCGTTGTGGGACAGCCGCTGAGCGCGGCGAATATCGCCATTACCATTGCCGATATCCAGGCGAAGCCGGGTACGCAATTTACAATTACACAGCTGAGCGAGCTGGAGGCCATTGACGCGCTACAGCTGCGTTTTTCCGTGAGCGAGCGCAGCAAGGACAGCGGGATGCTTGGCCTGACCATCACGGGGGAAGATCCCGATGAGATGGCGCGCGTGCTTAACTGCATCGCCGATAACTATTTACAACAGAACGTGGCTCGCCAGGCGGCGCAGGATGCGAAAAGCCTGCAATTTTTGAAGCAGCAGCTTCCGCAGGTGCGCAGCGAGCTGGACCAGGCCGAGGAGAAGCTCAACCGCTATCGCCAGCAAAATGACTCCGTTGACCTGAACCTGGAGGCAAAAGCGGTGCTGGAGCAGATTGTAAATGCGGACAATCAGCTCAATGAACTGACCTTCCGGGAAGCGGAAATTTCGCAGCTCTACAAAAAAGATCACCCCACCTACCGGGCGCTGATTGAGAAACGCCAGACGCTGGAGCAGGAAAAAAACCGCCTGAATAAACGGGTATCGTCCATGCCGTCGACCCAGCAGGAGGTGTTGCGCCTGAGCCGTGATGTGGAGTCGGGACGCGTTATCTACCAGCAGCTGCTTAACCGCGAACAGGAGCTGAGCATCGCCCGGTCGAGCGCAATTGGTAACGTCCGCATTATCGATCCGGCCGTGACCCGGCCGCAGCCAGTCAAGCCGAAAAAAGCGCTGGTCGTCGTTCTGGGGGTTCTCCTGGGTCTGTTCGTCTCTGTGGGCTGGATCCTGGCGCGCAGTATGCTGCGTATGGGCATTGAAACGCCGGAGCAGCTGGAGGAGCATGGGATTAACGTCTATGCCACCGTACCGCTGTCGGAATGGCTGGCTAAAAAGATGCGTTTGCGCAAAAAAGACTTTATGTCCTCAGGGCTGCGCCATAAGACCAAACATATCCCCTTCCTGGCGGCGGATAACCCGGTCGATCTCTCCGTGGAGGCGATTCGCGGCCTGCGCACCAGTCTGCATTTTGCGATGATGGAGTCAGCGAACAATATACTGATGATCTCTGGCGCCACGCCTGACAGCGGTAAAACCTTTGTCAGCAGTACCCTGGCGGCCGTCGTGGCGCAGGCGGGCCAGAAAGTGCTCTATATTGATGCGGATATGCGTCGCGGGTATGCCCATGATCTGTTTAAGCTCGACAATACCTGCGGCTTATCGGAGATGTTGTCCGGTAAGGCGGAGTATACCCAGGGCGTTCAGACCTTCGATAAAGGCGGGTTCGATACCATCGTGCGCGGGCAGATCCCCCCTAATCCGGCGGAGCTTCTGATGCATACGCGTTTCCAGCAGCTGCTGGACTGGGCGAATGAACGCTACGATCTGGTGATTATCGATACGCCACCGATCCTGGCGGTCACCGACGCGGCTGTTGTCGGCCGTCGCGCAGGCACCACGCTGCTGGTCGCCCGCTTCGGGATGAACAGCGTGAAGGAGATGCTGGTCTGTGTACAGCGTCTGGAGCAGAGTGGCGTCAATACCAAAGGGGTGATTCTCAACGGCGTCGTTAAGCGGGCAAGCAACGCTTACGGCTACGGCTATCATCACTACGGTTACAACTATTCGAGTAACTGATTATCCGGCGCCTGCCCGTTCTGACATTAATGCGCATTGTGTTTGTAATGAAAAACGGGAAGGCCCAGCTTAAGGCGCAATGCCAGCATACGCGCGGTGAAGCCAAACAGCAGGGTGGAGATAACCACCACATCGTGGCTGGTGACATAGTGCTGCAAGGCGACATAAAGCACTGCCGCGGCAAAGGAGATGCCGGCATACAGTTCCTTCTGGAAAACCAGCGGGATACGCTTGCAGAACATATCCCGCAGCACCCCGCCAAACACGCCCGTGATCACGGCAGCAATGGTGGCGATAACCGGGCCTTCACCCATATCGAGAGCGATTTGTGCGCCAATGATGGAAAAAACAATCAGCCCAAGCGCATCCAGCACCAGGAACACGCGGCGCAGATGAGGCATCACCGGGGCCACAATCGTGGTTAGCACGGCTGCCGTTGCCACGATAATGACGTACTCAGGGTTTTTTACCCAGCCGAGCGGATAATGGCCAAGCAGGATATCGCGCACGGATCCGCCGCCGAGCGCAGTGGCCGTGGCAATAATAATCACGCCGAAGGTGTCCATACGGCGACGTCCGGCAGCGAGCGCGCCGGTCATGGCTTCTGCGGTAATGCCAATAAGATAGAGAATGTGAAGCAGCATAAACCCTCCGGAATGAAGAGGAGGAGATTAGCGATTTGTGCGGAAGATCACGATTGAGATTTTCTAAGGCGAGGGGGTTTGCCCTACAGAAATTTATCAACGCATGCCTGGCGGGCTTGTGATAAGGCGGGAGGAAAAGAAAGTAAGGCTAAATAAGGATTAGAAAAAGTAATGGGTGGTGTGCGAGGCAACACCACCCTGAAAGGAATTACTCGATATTCTGGATCTGCTCGCGCATCTGCTCAATCAGGACCTTCAGCTCAATCGCTGAATTGGTTACCTCTGCATTGATAGACTTAGACGCCAGCGTGTTCGACTCGCGGTTGAACTCCTGCATCATAAAGTCGAGACGGCGGCCTACCGCTTCTTTCTTCTTCAGAATGTTGTAGGTCTCTTTAACGTGCGCTTCCAGACGATCCAGCTCTTCAGCCACGTCCACACGCTGCGCCATCAGCACCAGCTCTTGTTCCAGACGGTTGTTTTCCAGCTGAACTTCCGCCTCTTCCAGTTTGGCGACAAGACGCTCACGCTGCCATTGCAGCACTTCTGGCATATGAGCGCGCACTTTAGCGACTTCGGCGCTCACGCCTTCAAGGCGTTGCTCAATCATCGCTTTCAGCGCCTGGCCTTCGGTTTCGCGGGCAACGATAAAGTCGTCCAGCGTGCCGTCGAGTGCAGCCAGGATCTCAGCGGTAATCGCGTCCAGATCCTGCTCTCCGGCGGCCATCACGCCAGGCCAGCGCAGAATATCAACCGGGTTGATCTCGCCTTCATCGCTTTGCATTTTGACCCAGTTCGCCGCATTAACCAGCTGTTTTGCCAGCTTTTCGTTCAGGATCAGTTCGCCCTGTGCGCTGGCATCGGGCTCAAAACGCAAATTACATTCCACTTTCCCGCGGGTCAGACGCGTACGGATACGCTCACGCACCACAGGCTCCAGGCTGCGGAACTGTTCCGGCATACGGAAATACGTTTCCAGATAGCGCTGGTTTACCGAGCGCATTTCCCAGGTAGCGCTACCCCAGCTACCCTTGATTTCACGCCGGGCGTAGGCGGTCATACTGCGGATCATAGACATTCCCGTTTTTAAAGGAGAGATGGGGGGATTATAGCTTTCAGGGGCTTCTCAGGATAGGAATAAGCGTCCTTTATCCGTATAATGCGCAGCCACATTCGTTTCAAGCCGGAGAATCCATCATGCGTCCAGCAGGTCGTAGCGCCAACCAGGTGCGTCCCGTCACCCTGACCCGTAACTATACAAAACACGCTGAAGGCTCCGTGCTGGTTGAGTTTGGTGACACCAAGGTGCTTTGCACCGCGTCCATTGAAGAGGGCGTGCCTCGCTTCCTGAAAGGTCAGGGCCAGGGGTGGATCACCGCCGAATACGGTATGTTGCCGCGCGCAACCCATACTCGTAATGCCCGTGAAGCGGCAAAAGGTAAGCAGGGCGGCCGTACTATGGAGATCCAGCGCCTGATCGCGCGTGCGCTCCGCGCCGCGGTTGACCTGAAAACGCTGGGTGAGTTCACCATCACGCTGGACTGCGACGTGATCCAGGCCGATGGTGGCACGCGTACGGCCTCTATTACCGGTGCCTGTGTGGCGCTGGCAGATGCCCTGAACAAGCTGGTTGCCGCCGGTAAGCTGAAAACCAACCCAATGAAAGGGATGGTTGCTGCTGTCTCCGTTGGTATCGTTAACGGCGAGGCGCTTTGCGATCTGGAATACGTTGAAGATTCTGCCGCAGAAACCGACATGAACGTGGTGATGACCGAAGATGGTCGCATCATTGAAGTGCAGGGTACGGCAGAAGGCGAGCCATTCACCCACGAAGAACTGCTCACCTTGCTGGCGTTGGCCCGAGGGGGAATCGAATCTATTGTAGCGACGCAGAAAGCGGCGTTAGAAAATTGATTTTAAGGCGACCAATGAGTCGCCTTTTTTTTGCCTGTAAGACTGAAAAGACAAAGGAGCAAATCCATGAAATCGTATCAGCGCCAGTTTATTGAGTTTGCGCTTAACAAGCAGGTACTTAAGTTTGGCGAGTTCACGCTGAAATCCGGGCGTAAAAGTCCGTATTTCTTCAACGCCGGACTGTTTAATACCGGGCGCGACCTGGCACTGTTAGGCCGCTTCTATGCCGAAGCGCTGGTGGATTCCGGGATTGATTTCGACCTGCTGTTTGGCCCCGCGTACAAAGGCATTCCAATCGCAACCACCACGGCGGTAGCGCTGGCGGAGCACCATGACCGCGACGTACCGTACTGCTTTAACCGTAAAGAGGCCAAAACCCACGGTGAAGGCGGCAATCTGGTAGGCAGTGCGTTGCAGGGGCGTGTGATGCTGGTGGATGACGTGATCACCGCAGGTACCGCGATCCGTGAATCGATGGAGATTATCCAGGCTAACGGCGCAACGCTTGCGGGTGTGCTGATTTCGCTCGATCGTCAGGAGCGCGGGCGCGGCGACATCTCTGCTATTCAGGAAGTGGAGCGCGATTATGGCTGCAAGGTCACGTCGATTATCACGCTGAAAGACCTGATTGCGTATCTGGAAGAGAAGCCTGAGATGGCTGATCATCTGGCGGCGGTGCGTCAATACCGCGAAGAGTTTGGCGTATAATTCAATTGCCCGGCGGCGCTACGCTTACCGGGCCTACCCGTTCTTAGGCCGGATAAGGCGAAGCCGCCATCCGGCGATGGCGTTACTGTAACTGAGCAGCCACTAACGGCCAGCGGGCGTCAAAATCGTCCGTTGGTCGATATTTAAACTCGCTGCGCACAAACCGGGAGAGCATCCCTTCGCAAAATGCCAGGATCTGGCTTGCCAGCAGGGTTTCATCCGTATTATATCCCTCGCCCTCCCGCATTTTCTTCTCGCGCAGAACCTGACGCAGCTGGGCTTCGATACGCTCAAAAAGCTGGTTTATACGGCCTTGCAGACGATCCTGTTCAAACATCAGCGCGTGGCCGGTCAGAATACGGGTCAGACCCGGGTTACGTTCACCAAAGCCCAGAATCAGCAGCACAATCAGACGCAGACGCGTGCTGGTGTCTTTTTCATCCTTCAGAATCAGGTTGATGCGCGTGATCAGGCTGTCTTCGATAAACTCGATCAGGCTGTCAAACATCCGGGTTTTGCTCGGGAAATGACGGTACAGCGCCGCCTCTGACACGCCCACAGAGGCCGCCAGTTTTGCGGTGGTGATGCGTTGACTGCCGTCGCTGGATTCAAGCATCAGAGCCAGAGATTGAAGTATTTCTTCGCGACGATTCCTTTTCGCGGTTTGTTTTTCTGCCATGTTACAAAATACCCCTGAAAATAAGCACTTGTCAGGCTGGCAACCACACAGCGACCCGCAAACTGACGTTTGCGGTTTGTTATTGCATTATGGCGCTGTGAGATGCGTGTTTGTCGGGCAGTTATTTGCGCCCGGAATGGCCGAAGCCGCCTTCGCCACGGTCGGTAGCGTCGAAGTCTGCCACCAGGTTAAATTCTGCCTGCACCACCGGTACAAACACCATCTGCGCGATACGCTCGCCCGGCTCAATGGTGAAGCTGTCCTGGCCACGGTTCCAGACGGATACCATCAGCTGACCCTGATAGTCAGAGTCGATCAGGCCGACCAGGTTACCCAGCACGACGCCATGCTTGTGGCCCAGGCCAGAGCGCGGCAGGATCACCGCTGCCAGTGACGGGTCAGCAATGTGAATCGCCAGCCCGGTCGGGATCAGGGTCGTTGCACCCGGCGCCAGTTCTACGGCGTCATCAAGACAGGCGCGCAGGTCAAGACCGGCAGAGCCGGAGGTGGCATACGTTGGCAGCGGAAATTGCTCGCCAACGCGCGGGTCCAGAATCTTAACGTCGATTTTTTTCATCATAACGGGTAACGATCTCGTCCAATAAGTGTTGGCCCAGGAGTTCTTTGCGCTCAAGCGGTAAGACTTTATCTCCATCCTGCCAGAAAAGGTGCAATGCGTTGCTGTCGCTGTTAAATCCTTGCGTGGACAGCGATACGTCGTTCGCGCAAATCAAATCGAGGTTTTTGCGGGTACGTTTTTGCCGGGCATATTCTTCCACATTATTCGTTTCTGCGGCAAACCCAACAACGTAAGGTCGATGAGTTTTCAATGCGGCGACACCGGCAACGATATCCGGGTTCTTCACCATTTTTATTGTTAATTCATCACCTTGCTTTTTAATTTTGGCGTCGGCAATGGTTTCGGCGCGGTAATCAGCGACGGCCGCACAGCCGATAAAAATATGCTGCTGTTGAGCATGTGCCTGTACGGCGGCTTCCATTTCCAGCGCGGTCGTTACATCAATACGCTGCACAAACGCAGGGGTGGTAAGCGACACCGGGCCGCTCACCAGCGTGACGTTCGCGCCGCGTTTGGCTGCCGCGGCAGCAATCGCAAAGCCCATTTTGCCTGAGCTGTGGTTGGTGATGTAACGCACCGGATCCAGCGGCTCGCGCGTGGGGCCCGCGGTAATCATGATGTTGAGATGTTGCAGATCGTTGACAGGCGAGAAATGGGCGGCGGCCATATCAACAATCGTCAATGGGTCGAGCATACGCCCTGGCCCAACGTCGCCGCAGGCCTGGCTGCCACTGTCCGGTCCCCAAATCAGCAGGCCGCGCGAGGCCAGCGTGTCCAGATTATGCTGGGTAGCGGCGTTGCGGTACATCTGCTGGTTCATTGCGGGCACAACCGCGACGGGCGCAGGCGTGGCGAGGCAAATGGTCGTTACCAGATCGTTCGCCATACCGGCTGCCACGCGGGCAATTAAATCTGCCGTGGCGGGGGCAAGGATAACCAGATCGGCCCATTTCCCCAGCTCAATGTGGCCCATTGCGGCTTCGGCCGCCGGGTCGAGCAGGCTGTCGGATACCGGGTATCCCGAGACGGCTTGCAGGCTCAGCGGGGTGATAAAGGCTTTGCCGCCTTCGGTGATCGCGACCCGTACGTCGGCCCCGCGCTCGCGCAAACGGCGCACCAGGTCTGGCGTTTTATAGGCAGCAATACCGCCGCTGACGCCAAGAACGATTTTTTTACCGGCCAGGCTCATCATGATTCTTTCCTGTTGGGTTTCACCAGAGAGCGGGCATTTTATCACAATCCCTAAAACGGGGTGATGATGTCCTTAATTCACTTTGCGAGGCGTTACGCAAGAACGAAATGCCAGCGTCGAACCCCGAATTTGCCTGTGGCAGCATAATGGCAAACAGAAGGAGGCCGGGCATGGAAGAGACTGAACTGCTGCTACCGCGTGAAAAAATGCTGCGTCATGGCGTCACGTTGTTAAAGGACGACGAGCTGCTGGCGCTCTTTTTACGCACAGGCACGCCGGGGAAAACGGTATTTACGCTGGCGAAAGAACTGATAGACCATTTCGGTTCACTGTATGGATTGCTGACCGCTGAGCTGGAGGCGTTTACGCACGTTGAGGGCATTGGCGTGGCGAAATATGCCCAGTTACGGGGCATTGCCGAGCTGGCCCGGCGATTTTACAACGTGCGTATGGAGGAAGAAGACCCGATCCTCACCCCCGACATGACCCGCGAATTTCTGCAAAGCCAGCTCTCCGATCTGGAGCGGGAGATCTTTATGGTGATCTTTCTCGACAACAAAAACCGGGTACTGAAACATACCCGCCTTTTTTCGGGAACATTGAGTCACGTTGAGGTGCATCCGCGTGAAATTGTGCGGGAAGCGATAAAAGTGAATGCAGCCGGCGTGATCCTCGCGCATAATCACCCCTCTGGCTGTGCAGAACCAAGCAGAGCTGACAAAGCAATTACCGAACGTATTATCAAATGCTGTCAATTCATGGACATTCGTGTGCTGGACCATCTGATAATTGGCCGCGGAGAGTACATTTCTTTTGCCGAACGTGGCTGGATTTAGGCCTTTTCTCGCGATCCATCGGGATCTTTGTCTGTTCGGGACTTGAGCACACCGCCGAGTCAGCGTATACTACGCCACCTTTGAGAATCTCGGGTTTGGCATTTGGGCCTGGCAATCGAGAGTTCAATAGAACTATGCGATGACCGGGCTGTAAAGCCTGACGAGGCGCCGATACCCCATACGAAGCTCGAGCTAATTTGATTTTTGGAGAATAGACATGTCCCGAGTCTGCCAAGTTACTGGCAAGCGTCCGGTGACCGGTAACAACCGTTCCCACGCACTGAACGCGACTAAACGCCGTTTCCTGCCGAACCTGCACTCTCACCGTTTCTGGGTTGAGAGCGAGAAGCGTTTTGTCACCCTGCGCGTATCTGCTAAAGGTATGCGTGTAATCGATAAGAAAGGCATCGATACAGTTCTGTCCGAACTGCGTGCCCGTGGCGAAAAGTACTAAGTACTTAAAGAGGAAATAAATCATGGCTAAAGGTATTCGCGAGAAAATCAAGCTGGTTTCTTCTGCTGGTACAGGTCACTTCTACACCACCACGAAGAACAAACGTACTAAGCCGGAAAAACTGGAACTGAAAAAATTCGATCCAGTTGTACGCCAGCACGTACTGTACAAAGAAGCTAAAATCAAATAATTTTAGTCTCCTTGTATTGAAAAACCCCGCAACTGCGGGGTTTTTTGCATTCTGTATCTCAACGGAGGAACCATGCCTGAATTACCTGAGGTAGAGACCAGCCGCCGCGGCATTGAGCCCCATCTGGTTGGCGCGACTATTCTTCATGCTGTCGTTCGCAACGGGCGTCTGCGCTGGCCGGTGTCCGATGAGATCCATGCGTTAAGCGACAAACCTGTCCTGAGCGTACAGCGCCGCGCGAAATACCTGCTGCTGGAGCTGCCTGACGGCTGGATCATTATCCATCTGGGCATGTCGGGAAGCCTGCGCATCCTCACCGAAGAGTTGCCTGCGGAAAAGCACGACCACGTTGACCTGGTAATGAGTAACGGCAAAGTGCTGCGTTACACCGACCCGCGTCGCTTTGGCGCATGGCTGTGGACCAAAGAGCTGGAAGGACACAACGTGCTGGCGCATCTCGGACCTGAGCCGCTGTCAGAGGCGTTTAACGCGGATTATCTCAAAGAGAAGTGCGCGAAAAAGAAAACCCCGATTAAACCCTGGCTGATGGATAACAAGCTGGTGGTGGGCGTGGGGAATATCTATGCCAGCGAATCGTTGTTTGCCGCCGGGATCCATCCCGATCGGCTGGCCTCCTCGCTGTCGGCGCAGGAGTGCGAGCTGCTGGTCAGAGTAATTAAAGCGGTACTGCTGCGCTCAATTGAGCAGGGCGGGACGACGCTGAAGGATTTCCTGCAAAGCGACGGGAAGCCGGGCTATTTTGCGCAGGAGTTGCAGGTTTATGGCCGTAAGGGTGAGCCGTGCAGAGCCTGCGGGACACCGATTATTGCCACGAAGCATGCACAGCGCGCCACGTTTTACTGCCGTCAGTGCCAGAAGTAGGGTTACTTTAGCTTTTCCATCAACGCCTGGTGGACGTTAACCGGCAGGAAGTGGGTAACGTCCCCGTGATGGCGCGCCACCTCTTTCACCAGCGAAGAAGAGATGAAGGACCACTCTTTGGAGGGCATCAGGAATACGCTCTCCAGCTCAGGCATAAGATGGCGGTTCATGTGTGCCAGCTGCATTTCATATTCGAAGTCTGCTACCGCGCGAAGACCGCGGATCAGGATATTGGCCTGCCGGTCACGGGCAAAGTTTGCCATCAAGTCGCTGAATCCGACGACCTCAACATTCGACAGATGCGAAATCGCATCGGTGGCAAGCTGCACGCGTTCGTTCAGGTCGAACATCGGCTTTTTGCTCGGGCTGGCGGCAATGGCCAGAATCACCTTGTCGAACATACACGCCGCACGGGTGATGATATCAAGATGGCCGTTAGTGATCGGATCGAAGGTACCCGGATAAATCGCTTTTGTGCTCATGGCTCACGTTTTCTCTGAGTAGCCGCGGTTCAGCGCCCACAGCTCGGTGTATTTGTTGAAAGTATACTGGGCATTCACTACGGCCAGTAACCAGCCCTGTTTGCCGTCCAGCACGCCGCCACGCAGCAGCAGCGTTTTCAGAAACGCGCCCAGCGTGTGGGTGAAGATGCCGGTCAGCGTGGCCTTCTTGCCACGCGCATGCCGCTCCTGTGCCCAGGCGGTGGCATAGTTCAGCTGTTTACGCTGGAAGCTGGCGAAATCGCGGCAGGTCAGATGAAGCAGATCGCCCGTCAGGGGGATGACCTGAGCGCCATCGCAGGCCAGAGATTCATGGACCAGGTTGTCGTTGTACTGATAACGCTCGCGCGCATAGAGGCGCATCACGCGGTCGGGGTACCAGCCGCTGTGGCGCATAAAGCGGCCCAGGAAATAGTTACGACGCGCGATACTGTAGACCGCGCCGGGCTGTGGCGCGGCAAGCACCGTTTGAATGGCCTGTCGGAGTTCCGGGGTGACGCGCTCATCGGTATCGATCATCAACACGTAATCGCCCGTGGCGTAACCCTGCGCACGCTGGCGCTGAATACCGTAGCCCTGCCAGTCGGTGTCGGTAAAGACTTTTGCCCCGGCTGCACGGGCAACGTCCGCCGTGTTGTCCGTACTTCCGGAGTCGAGAATGACGATTTCGTCAGCCCAGGCAACAGAGGCCAGGCAATCCGAAAGCAGGTCGGCGGCGTTTTTGGCGATCATCACGACCGACAGACGCGTTGACATTAGTGGCTCCGCTGCGGCAGGTAAGGTTGCAGAAGTTGCAGCAGACGGGTCAGCGCCCCCTGGTTCTGATGCAGGACTTCAACGGCGTGACGACCGTACCACAGGCGGTAATCTTCGTCAGTCAGAAGGGTAGAGACCTCTTTGACCACCGAATCCGCGTCGGTCACGGTGATTAAGCCATCGGCTTGCTGCAATTTCGCGCAGATATCTTTGAAGTTAAACGTGTGTGGCCCCATCAGCACGGGAATGGCGTGGGCTGCTGGCTCCAGCGGGTTATGACCACCGCGCTCCACCAGGCTTCCGCCAACGAAAGCAAGATCGGCGATCCCGTACAGCAGCATCAGTTCGCCCATCGTATCGCCAATCACCACCTGCGTGCTGCCAGAGGGGATTTCGCCGCTGCTGCGCAGGGTGAAGCTGAAACCGCCTTTTTGCACCATCTCGCGGGCATCTTTAAAACGCTCAGGATGGCGAGGAACCAGAATCAGCAGTAAATCAGGGAATTTTTCCAGCAGCTGGCGGTGAGCCTGAAGAATAATGGCTTCTTCGCCGTCATGGGTGCTGGTGGCAATCCAGACCTGGCGACGCGGCGCCCACTGACGACGCAGTGTTACCGCACGGGCGGCGAGTTCAGGGGTGACGGAAATATCGAACTTCAGGCTACCCGTGACCGCAAGCTGGTTGCGCTTCAGGCCGAGGGCGATAAAGCGCGCGGCATCTTCTTCGTTCTGCGCGGCGATCAGCGTGATTTTGCTGAGGAGGCGACGCATAAATTTACCCAGCTTGCCGTACCCTTTCGCCGAGCGTTCCGACAGACGCGCGTTGGCGATAACCAAAGGAATTTTACGGGCATGCAGGGCGGAAATCATATTCGGCCACAGTTCGGTTTCCATGACGATCACCAGTTTTGGGCGCACGGTATTCAGGAAACGGTTCATGGCGCAGGGGAGATCGTACGGCAGGTAGACGTGATGCACGTCTTTACCGAAGGCAGACATCACGCGCTCTGAGCCGGTTGGCGTCATCGTGGTGACGGTGATGGGCAGTGACGGATAACGGTGGCGCAGGGCACGCACCAGTGGAATGGCGGCCAGCGTTTCCCCGACTGACACGGAATGCAGCAGAATACCGTCCGGCGCCACTTTATTGCGGCAGTAGCCATAACGTTCGGCCCAGCGTTTACGGTACGCAGGCGCTTTACGGCTACGAAGCAACAGTCGCAGCCACACCAGTGGCTGAATGATGTAGAGCAGGGCGGTATACAACAATTCCAAGCGATTATCCGTTTTTTTAGTTTCGGCCGGGAAATTCTAAGCATTTAAGCGTGCTAAAGCTATCTCTTATGCCAGATACCGTTTTAAACGGAAGTAGCGCCGGCCCAGGCGCCAGCGCAAACGCGGGCTTTTGGCACTTTTCCAGATGAGCTTCCAGATCCCGGTGTCGAAGAACTCTTTGATTATCATTGATTTCTTCGCCTCATCCTTCATGTTGTCGAAGGTATGAATAATTCCCAGACCCTCTTTAGCGATTTGCCAGTAACAGGCCGGGATATTTTTCACTTTATCCGGGTAGCGCTGGTTAATGGCATCAAGCATCTTCAGGATCTTCATATAATGGCGCGCAGAGCGAATCAGCGTGTCGTCATTATCCGGGGTGTGCGATACCGAGGCGGAGTGAATGTAGTAGTCGTAAAAGCGTTCGCTGGTGTATTGAACGCGTTCCGCGGCAAGCAGCACCTCAGTCGTCCACGGGATATCCTGATGGCGCAGGCCTGGCTCGAAACGGAAGCCGTGCTGACGAATAAAATCGTGACGATAGATATTCAGCCAGGTCACATGCAGGAACTTACGTGAATCCAGCGCCTTTTTTAACCATGCCGCGCCATTCATGACGCCCGTTGAGGCGAGCTTATCTTCAGGGAAAATAGGGCGAGACGGTTTTTTGTTATTTTCCCAGACGTAGTTGCCATTGCAGGTGGCGACATCCAGGTTCTGCGTGACGGCCATATCCAGCAGACGCTGGTACATGCCGGGTTTGAAGACATCATCAATATCCGGGAAAGAGAGATACTGCCCGGTCGCAACGGCCAGGCCAGTATTACGCGCGATGGACACGCCCTGATTAGGTTGTTCAATAACCTGCATCTGTGGCAGCTTTTCGCGCCATTTTTCGACAATCTGCATCGAGCGGTCAGTGGAGCCGTCATTCACGATGATGACTTCCATACTGTCGATGTGTTGATTTACAAGGCAGGTAAAGAACTGATCGAGAAAAGCTTCACCGTTATAAACGGCCACCACCACGCTTAATAAAGGCGCTGAATTTTGCATATGAAACCTGATTATTTTTGGTTGTCGACCAAAGCAATGTATTGCTGGCAAATGGCGTTGATACCGAACGATGCGATCGTTTCGCGATCAACAACCGGCGGAGAGGCATACAGTTCTGCCAGTGTTTTCGCCAGTGATTCGTCGGTTAACGCTGTCAGACCACGCGCCAGGGGGCCAGTAAGGATCTCAGCAGGGCCGCCAGGGCAGTTTGTACTCACCGGTGGGGTCTGACAGATAATGGACTCTACCAGTACATTACCAAAACCTTCGCAGTCGGAACTTAACACTAAAAGGCGTGCCCCTTTGATCCACGGGTAGGGGTTGGTTTCGAACGGGCGGAAGACGATCTTGTTTTCAATTCCCAGCTTAGCGGCAAGCTGTTTGAGCTGATTTATTTTCGCGTCAGAACCTTTGCCCATCAACACCAGCGATGCGTCGATCTTGCTCAGCGCAAACGCCCGCAGCAGCCGGTCGTGACGTTTATGTTCATGAAAACGGCCAACGTGGATAATGTAATCCTGCCCCTGCATCTCAAAGGGCGCTTCCGCCAGACGCTGAATTTCAGGGATATCAAAGGGGTTATGGATAACCGCTTTGCGCCGCAGGGGGATCGCGAGTACCTCAGACAGATCGTGCAGCACGGCGCCGGATACCGCCACCACGTTGCGGTTTTCATAGGTATGACGAATTTTATAATGCTTAAACCAGCGAGAAAGCCCGCTGCGATGGCGCAAATAGGAGAAGGAGAACATCCCGTGTACGCAGAACCAGACCTTATCCCGATCCAGCACGCGGCTGTGCGCCACGATACGGTCGGTTTTATGCAGATGTGAGAAGACGACATCAAATTTACCGCTGCGTTCTGCCTGCTCGATGGCGCGATCCAGCAAACGGGCGCGACGCGGGATCTCGGTCAGCTTCCGCCAGGGTTTTTTACAGGTATCCTGCACAACCTGAAAATCGATGCCTTCCGGAATGGCGTAGTCGCACACCTTCCGTAAGGAGAAAAGGGTGACCTGATGCCCCAGTTCTGTCAGTCCGCTGGAGAGGGTGAGAACCGTTTTTTCGGCTCCTCCACCGGGTAAACCATCAATAATCATTAGGATGCGCATTATTAATCCAGTAATTTTTGATAAAGCGAAATAAGCTGACTTGATAGTTTTTCAGGGGTTGCTTCTCTGACGCGTTCACGCGCCGCAAGCCCCATATTGTTATTTTTTTCCAGTGAAGGGATGGACATGACGGCCTCCTTCAATGTGTGGATATCAAGTGCATCACAGTAAAACCCGTTCTGGCCTTGCTCAATAAATTCTGAACCACCGCAACTCTCTGACGTAATGACGGGCAATCCACAGGCCATTGCTTCAAGTATGACGTTAGGGAAAGGATCATACAGCGTCGGCAGCAGTAAACCATCAGAAAGCTGATAAAATGGCAGCGTCTCTTTTTGCATCCCCAGGAAACGGATTTGCCCCTCACAGCCTAATGAACGGGCGAGGTCGCGATAACGGCTTTCCGCTTTATCCTGACCGACCACAACCAGCCACGCCAAGGTTCCTGCTATAGCCCGAATAGCGCTTGCCAGCCCCTTGCGTTCAAACCCTGAACCCACGAAGCAGAAAATGACGGCATCAGCGGGTAAGCCAAATTGCTGACGCAGTACAGCGCGTTGCCTCTCTTCTGCCGGAACGAAGCGGCTGGAATCTATTGAATTATAAATCACATGTATCTTTTTTGCGTCAATATCAAAGTCTTCGACGATTTCGCGCTTGATCATCTCCGCATTACAGATAACGGCTTTCAACTCGGGAGCCTGGTACATTTCACGTTCTGCGTGCATCACGTAGCGGTGATAGCGATCGTGCATAAGCAGCTTCGCACGCCAGGCGGGGAGAATACGCGTACGCTGTAGCAGCCAGCGTCGATGTACACCATCCCCGGCGCGGTAAATATCGCAGCCCGGAATACGTTCGTGGCTCTGGACAATATCAAACTGCTGTTGCTGCCACAGCGCGCGTGCGGCGTGTGCAAAGCCGCGCTCACGGCTGATGCGGCCCCACTTCCGGGGATCGCAAATATGAATATGCCAGTCGTCCTGCTTTTCGCCCTGCCACTCGCGGGTGATGACGTTGAGCTCAAGATTTTGATTGCTCAGCGCGGTAAGTGCCCTGGAGACAAAACGTTCTGCTCCCCCATCCGGACGATATTTTTGGCGCACAATGGCCAGACGATGAAGCTTCATTGCAGGTATCTCCTTGCGGCGGAGACGACAGCATCAACGGGGATGGCGTCGAGATAACGTTCCGTCGTTTTTGTATCAATGGCGTCAGGGTTGGGAAGCGGGCCGTAGTTACCTGCCCAGATGACCTCTCCGTTAACCTGCCATGGCGACCAGAACGTCAATTTTGACGGGCCAAACAGCGCCACGCAGGGCGTCTGAAGAGCGGCGGCCATGTGCATGGGTACGGAGTCAACGCCAATGAACAGGATCGCGTGATCGATTAGCGAGGCCAGCTGGCGCAGGGTTAACTGCCCTGCCAGCGATACAACACCCGTCTGCGGGGAGGCGGCAAGAATGCGGTCAATCATCGCCAGCTCTTTCTTATCCGGTCCCGCCGTGAGGACGATAGTGTGGCCGTCCTGCTGCAACGCGGCGATAGTTTGCGCCATTTTGCCTTCGTCCCAGCACTTAAAGAACCAGCGTGAAGTGGGTTGAATAACGATGTAGCGGTCTCCTACGCCCTTTTGCGTCAGCTTTTGGTGAGCATGACGCCAGTCATCCGCGCTATAAGCCATGGTCACGGTAGGGTTGGCCATTACCGGCAGCGCTGACAGTATGGAGAGATTTTGTTCAACGGTGTGCAACGACTGATGGCTGGCGACCGAGACCAGTTCACTGTGACAAAAACGCCAGAAGGCATTATTGCGCTTGTTAAAGGCGAACCCGAGCCGAACCGGTGCACCGGTGAAGCGGGTAACAATCGCGCTGCGCCACTGATCGGCAAGATTGATCACCAGATGATAATGCTGAGCACGTAAAGCACGAAGCAACTGCCACTCTTTTTGCAGGTGCTTCAGCGTCCCCAGCTGCTTCCATTTACGATCGATACCATAGATCGTCCCGATTGCCGGATGCGCGGCGAGCATGTCTCGCGTCTCTTCATAGAGAAGCACGTCGATTTGGGCTTCAGGCCATTTCTGGCGTAATGAATTGATGACGGGGGTGGTGAGTAACATGTCACCATGATGGCGAAGTTTGATCAGTAAAATGCGCAAATCAGGCGTGTCAGGTAAGTTATTCATCATCATCTTATCGGCGTTGTACTATTGGCAATTCTAATAGACCTGGTAACGACTTGCACTCTTTCTCCATAATGTCAGGAATTTCCCTGGAAGGGTTTACTCCTGCTTTCGGGCGTGCGTAACATAGCGCTAACTATTTTGTCTTGCGGGCTCATTATGAAAAAACCAGCGTTTATCATCACGATCGATACCGAAGGGGATAATCTCTGGCAGAACCACCGGGTGATCAAAACGGAAAACGCGCGCTACCTGGCGCGGTTTCAGGCGCTTTGTGAACGCTTCGGCTTTAAGCCCGTCTGGCTGACCAACTACGAGATGGCAGTCGAACCGGTATTCATTGAGTTCGCGAAAGAGGTCATAGCCCGCGGCCAGGGTGAGGTGGGAATGCATCTCCATGCCTGGAATAGCCCTCCGGAGCACGATCTGACCGGTGATGACTGGCGCTGGCAGCCTTATCTGATTGAGTTTTCAGACGAGGTCATGCGTGAGAAAGTGCTCTTCATGACCCGCTTACTGGAAGAGACTTTCCAGACAAAAATGCTCAGCCATCGCGCCGGGCGCTGGGCATTCGACAGCCGTTACGCCCAGTTGCTGATTGAGCTGGGGTATCAGGTAGATTGTTCCGTTACGCCGCGCGTGAACTGGCGCAACGCGAAAGGTGCCCCGCAGGGTAATGGCGGAACGAATTACCAGCATTTTCCCGATAGTGCCTACTTTTTGGATGTAGACGACATTTCCCGGCCGGGAAACAGCCCTCTCCTCGAAGTGCCGATGAGCATCCAGTATAAACACCCGGCATGGCTGAATTCCCTGAAGCAGGGTTATGATCGTCTGCGCGGTAAATACCGTTCTCCGTCAGTTAACTGGTTACGTCCGTCCGGAGGAAATGCGGCGGAGATGATTAAGGTTGCGCAGCAGTGCCTGGCTCAGGGGAATGACTACGTGGAATTCATGCTGCATTCGTCGGAATTTATGCCTGGCGGGAGCCCTACTTTTAAAGACGAGGCCGCGATTGAGGGGCTGTATCAGGATCTGGAGCAGCTCTTTACCTGGTTATCAGATAAGACCGTGGGGATGACGCTGGCGGAGTTTTACCAGTACAAAAAATAGTTATGCCCGCCAGGCGGGCATATTTGTTATTGCTGTTTTGTTTGTGAGAAAGGTGTACTTAACGCAAACAAAATCATAAAGAAGATTAAGGCTTCTGAACTGAGCAGTATGACATCCGTCAGTCCATACAAAAGCAAAAGAAGCATCGACGTCAGCAGCAAACCGTTTTTACTTCTAATAGAGTAAGCTATTATCGAAATAAAAAAGAAGCATAAAATTAGCAGTCCAGGAATGCCTTGCAGTGAATATTTTTCAATAAATTCATTGTGCAAATGAATTCGAATGTAACCGAGCGCTGCTGCAACATGTTGATGTCCATTTGCGACATAATTTCGAACCCATGATTCCCTGCTTTCAATAGACTGTCCCAGTGGATGCGCAATGCCAGTCATAAGACCCACGTTCCACATCGAAAAACGAGCCCCCAGAGAAGTTGCATCATGCCCTTTCTGATATTTAGTTATCTCAGTCACTGTTTGTTGAATTTTAGGAGAAATCAATGGCTTATAGCTTACGGCTATGATCCCTGTAACGATGCATAAAAAAATCATTAATGATTTAAGGTGAATTTTTCGGAAATGATAAAGTGTAAGAATAATAGCCATTAACAGGTAAAGGCCCATGGAGGCACGCGTGGCAGTCAAAAGAATCACGAAGAAAGATATCAGGACTACGACGCCTGCCAGAAGGTATAATTTCACATTCTTCTTTAGGTATAAGCTGTAAACAAAGGCTAATGATAGAACAGAATATACATACGCTGCGATAGTTGGACGGTTTATAGCCATCTCTACGCGATTAATACCTTGTACAGCCTGATAAAAGCCATAAGCTGTGGCAAGGGTATAACCTACAGCTGTACTAATTAAGAAGTATTTCACAAAATTATCTTTTGTTACATAATTTTTGAAACGGTCAAGGTAAAAAATCAAAAGGCTTGCCAGAATTAATTTTTTACTCGATCCAAGATAATCACTGTATGCGTTTAATCCCTCATTATGCAATTCATAAGTGACATACCAAATAAGGTTAAGTAATCCTACCAGCATAATAGGATAGGCGATACTAAAAGGATGCCAGGAGATTTTTTTATACTCAAACACCAAACCCAAGATACTTGCATATATTGCAATATAGAAAAACTCTCGTTGTTTCCCTGAATTAACAAGGACAAGAGCTAAAGAGATAAGGCTCAATGCGAGTGTTAACTGGTAAGTTTTTAACTTTATTTTTTCCATAATGCCTCAATAACCCTTTTTTTATAGCTGAAGCGAACATCGCTGGATAAGAAAAATGATAAAGAATAAAGTGCTGTTACTCGTGACTTAACGGTTTTGAGCTGCTGACCTGTAAGATATTTCCGATGGTTGCTGTAAATATCAAACCAGTGGCAATTGACGAGATGTTTGTAGCGTGACGGAAATGTTCTTTCCATCTGTAACGTGCATTCGACAAGCGTTGAAATTTTACTGGCGTCCAGACTGCTCGACAAACTGTCGCGACGCTTGATGTAATAATAATGCCCCTGGCGTTGATAGGCTATTTTGCTCGATTGCATCAACATTCCCGGGAAGACAGCGAAATCCTCATAACATAACATCGGAGGTATGGGATTTTTCTCGTAAAGACTACGATGAATAAACTGGCCAATGAGATGTGCCTGAAAGTCTTTATGACGTAAGAAACGAGCAATTGCTTCATGTTGTGACAATGGCACAGGATTAAATCCCTGCCAGTCTGAAGTCATTCTCCGGGGATCGCGAATCTCAAGCAAACGTGTCAGTAACATATCCGGACGTTGTGCTTTCAGGTAGGCCATTGCGTCCCTGAGGCTGCCCGGCTTTAAGCAATCGTCACTGTCGAGCATCGTAATATACTCACCCGATGCCAGCGCGACAGCGCTGTTTCTTACCCGGCCTACGTTACGAAAGTTCACGTTGCGCGTTATGATCTGAGGAAATTTCGGCGACCACTCATCAATTATTGCCTGCGTGGCATCCTCAGAACTGTCATTGAAAATAATAATTTCAGTGTCCTGATCGGTTGCTGCCAGCAGGCTTGAAAGCGTGGCGTGCAGCGTAGCTTCAGCGTTATGCGCAGCAATAATGACGCTTAAAAAAGCCATAAAAATTAGTTTCCTTGAGCGTCGGTAGCGCTAGCCAGTGAGCGGGCTTTTGGTAATGTACGGATAAACTGCTGAAGATCGTGTAACGCGGAGTCAGTGACAGAGAATAGCGCTTCCCGTTCTTGCGGGAAGTAATAGCGCGTTTCAAACACATAAGAACAAATGTTATCGTCATTCCCGATCAGCATCACATTGCCAAGCGGACGCTGTTCATAGTGACAACACGGTCCAAACAGCAGGACCACCGGCACGCCGACGGCGTCTGCGATGTAGACATTCCCCGAGTCAGACGCGATATAGCAGTCCATCTTAGAAATGGCCCAGGGAAGCTCTTCCAGCGAAATTTTGCCAATAAGATTGATAAAATTGGGGATGTCACCGTAAAGACGGGTGATATCGTCCATCCACGACTGTTCGTTTGGCGCGCCGAAGACATAAAACTCGCAGGGTAAATCAGCGAGTTGATCAACAATCCGCTTCCAGATAACCGGAGGGACGGTTTTGGCTTTATTGCCCGCCGCAATACTGATGCCGATGCGGATAACGCCAGGTTTATCAAGAATGGCCGGCCAGGTCGTCGGCTTGAAGAGTGGCTTTGTGGCGTGCTTGGGAGAGTCTTGCCACGTGAGCGAGCGGTCGGCCAGTTTCAGGTAGTTCGTCACCGAAAGCGTTTTTTTGCCATGCTCAACGGTACCGTCGGCCGCGAGATAGAAAATCCCGTGATACCACCTGCGCGTGTAAATGCTTAAAAATTGTTTGTTTTTGGCATTGCAGACGGCGGCAAAAAAGAGGTTCACGCTGTTGGGCTGTAGCAGGTAGACGTTGTCGTAGCGGTTCATGATCCTGCACGCGAAGCACAGTTTACGCCACAGGTTGCGCTTATGCTGCTCAATAAAATAGATCTGCTCAATAGTCTCATCATGCTTCGCCAGCGCGCCAACGCTGCGACTGATCAACACATCGCTTTTTTGCAGATATGCCAGAAGAGGCGTCGCATTAATAAAGTCACCGATTTTGGCTGTCTGAATGACAAGGTTCTTGCCCGTGTCCTTTCGAAACAGCTTCCGGATGAGTTTCACCGGAAAGAGTAAAATCAGCAGAAATACATAACTCATGGGTTAAATATCCCTGTTGGAAAGCCGATGGCTGCCCTGTAAAAATGAAAAAATAGCATCTGCGCTAATATCCTTCGTTTGTTGCGTAGGGCTGACCATCTGATGCTGGTTTTTACCGTAACCCCCGATCAACCCCGGATCGGTCGGGCCGAAAATCGTGATATTAGGACGATCCAGTGCGGCGGTTAAATGGCTTAACCCTGTATCCACAGAAACGACGGCGTTAGCGCCCGCCAGCTGTGCGGCAACCTGCGCCAGCGTGAGTTTGGGTAACACCTCGACGTGGGAAAAACCTGCTGCCAGACGTTCCGCTCGCTGCCGCTCATGTTCAGCGCCCCACGGGAGTTTAATATGGATACCGCAAGGTTGCATTAGTTCAATCAGCCTTCTCCAGTGCGTTTCCGGCCAGTGCTTATCGTCGCGCGTTGTGGCATGCAGGAAGACCAGATAGGGCGCGATATCCTTGTCCGTTTCGCGCAGAAAATGCTGTGCGATGGCGTAGTCACCCTGGAGGTCGGGTTTTGCATAGCCGAGACTCTTAGCGAACAGCTCGCGGGTACGTTCCACGGCGTGCTGCTGCTTCGCAATATGGTGGCGACGATTATAGAACAGGCTCGCCAGCGGTTCGCGGGCGGTTTGCCAGTCCATGCCGTGCTTTACGCCGTGCGCCAGACGCGTGACCAGCGCGGCGCTTTTCACCAGCCCCTGGGCGTCGACGATCGCGTCGTAACGCCGGGCCTGCACCGCTTCGCGGAAGGCTTTGCGTTCGGCTTTAATCTGTGCGGAGAACCATGCTTTGCGCCAGCGGCGAATGGCCACCGGGATCACGCGATCAACCGCTTCATGCCAGGTGGGGATCTGCGCGAAGCCTTCTTCCACCACCCAGTCAAAACGGATGCCGGGAATGGCCCGCATGGCGTCCGTCAGCGACGGCAGCGTATGCAGAACATCACCCATTGAGGAGGTTTTAACGATCAATACCCGCATCCGTTATCCTTCTTCGCTCAACAGCAGTGCGTTGAGTTCTTCGAGAACACGCTGCGGGGTAATGTCGATCAGGCTCTGATGGTAACCTTCTGCGGCATCGCCTTTGCGCACCTTGTGGTAGCCGGTGATCAAACGGATCACGCGCGCCTTGTGCGACAGCGGCGGCGTGAAGTCCGGGCTGCTTGGGCCATACAGCGCGACCAAGGGACGATCCAGCGCGGCGGCGACGTGCATCAGGCCAGAGTCGTTACTGACCACGGCCTTACAGGCGGCAATCAGGATAACCGCCTGCTCGAGTTGCGTTTCCCCGGCCAGGTTGCGGCACCATGCCTGTTGCTCGGTGCTCAGCGTGGCGAGAATTTCATTGCCCGCCTCATGATCTTTCGCCGAGCCAAACAGCACAATCTGATAGCCTTCGTCGATAAGCTGTTTCGCCAGCTCTGCATAGTGATAGTGCGGCCAGCGTTTTGCCGGACCGAATTCTGCGCCAGGGCAAAACCCAATCATCGGGCGTTCGGACGAAATGCCAAATGCGTTGCAGGTGTGGGATTTCTCCCCATCGCTTACCTGGAGCTGCGGCCACAGCAGCGGCTGCGGCAGATCTTTCGCGCTGCGCATCACGCCTTTGTCGTAGGCCAGCGCCACGTAGCGCTCCACCATCAGCGGCCAGGCCTCTTTATCCAGCACCCGGGCGTCGTTCAGCAGGCCGTAGCGCATTTCACCGCGCCAGCCGGTACGGTGCGGGATGCCCGCAAAGAAGGGCACAAGGGCGGATTTGAAGGAGTTAGGCAGCACGTACGCGCGGTCATAGCGTTTCTCGCGCAGGCTGTGGCCGAGTTTGCGGCGTTCACCGATTTCCAGCGCCCCGTGTCCGAGCGGCATCGGGATCGCCTCGTTCACTTCCGGCATACGCGATAACAGCGGACGGCACCATGCGGGTGCCATCACGTCGATTATCGCCTGGGGATAACGCGCCTTGAGCGTGCGATAGAGACTTTGCGACATCATCATGTCGCCCACCCATGACGGGCCGATCACCAGAATTTTCATGCTTATGCGTCGCGGTTCAGCCAGGCCATATATTCCGTTACGCCTTCGGCAACGGTCTTGAACGGCTTGTCGTAGCCTGCGGCGCGCAGGTTAGTCAGGTCCGCCTGGGTGAATGCCTGGTAGCGGCCTTTCAGCTTATCCGGGAACGGAATGTACTCGATGCTGCCTTTCTTATGGTACGCCAGCGTCGCGTCTGCCACCGCCTGGAAGGATTCCGCGCGGCCGGTGCCCAGGTTGAAAATGCCGGACACGCCATTTTCCAGGAACCACAGGTTTACTGCCGCCACATCGCCCACGTAGACGAAGTCACGCTTGAAGCCGTCGCTGCCTTCGAACAGTTTCGGGCTTTCGCCGTTATTTAACTGGGTGTTCAGGTGGAACGCCACGCTCGCCATGCTGCCTTTGTGGCCTTCGCGCGGCCCGTAGACGTTGAAGTAGCGGAAGCCGACAATCTGCGAGTTCGCTTCTGGCAGGATCTGACGTACGTACTCATCAAACAGGAACTTGGAGTAACCGTAAACGTTCAGCGGCTGCTCATATTCGCGGGATTCGATGAAATCTGAAGTGCGCCCACCGTAAGTTGCCGCGGAAGAGGCGTACAGGAACGGAATTTCACGCTCCAGGCAGTAGTGCAGGAGCTCTTTGGAGTACTGATAGTTGTTATCCATCATGTACTTGCCGTCCCACTCGGTGGTGGAGGAGCACGCACCTTCGTGGAAGATGGCTTCGATCTCGCCGAACTCTTCACCCGCCATAATCTGGATAAGGAAGTCTTCTTTATCCATGTAGTCAGCGATGTTCAGATCCACCAGGTTCACGAACTTGGTGCCGTCTTTCAGGTTGTCCACCACCAGAATGTCGGTGATGCCTTTGTCATTGAGGGCCTTAACAATATTGCTGCCGATAAAGCCCGCGCCGCCAGTAACGATGATCATAACTGTAACCTTTGAAGTATGAGTCGGGGAATATCCCGAACGCTAATCTCTTTATCATATCATCACAATGCTCAGGCTTCAGCCATTCACCGATATGCAGCAGGGGTACGCGTGATTTATGCTGCAAAAACGAGAAGAGATACTGCGTCATCTCGTCATGAACTATTGGTTTGGGTAATATGTGCCAAAATTTGCCGAGTCTGGAGAATTGCAATGCGTGGTGATTTTTACAAACAGTTAAACAGCGACCTCGACACCGCACGTGCGGAAGGGTTGTTCAAAGAAGAGCGTATTATCACGTCTGCCCAGCAGGCGGACATCACCGTTGCCGACGGCAGCCATGTGATCAACTTTTGCGCGAACAACTATTTAGGTCTTGCGAATCACCCTGAGCTAATTGCCGCGGCGAAAAACGGCATGGACACCCACGGTTTCGGTATGGCCTCCGTTCGCTTTATCTGCGGTACGCAGGACAGCCACAAGCAGCTTGAGCAAAAGCTGGCGAACTTCCTCGGAATGGAAGACGCGATTCTGTACTCCTCCTGCTTCGACGCCAACGGCGGTCTGTTTGAGACCCTGCTCGGCGCAGAAGACGCGATTATCTCCGACGCCCTGAACCACGCCTCCATCATCGACGGCGTACGCCTGTGCAAAGCGAAGCGTTTCCGCTACGCCAACAACGACATGGTGGAGCTGGAAGCGCGCCTGAAAGAGGCCCGTGAAGCAGGGGCTCGCCACGTCCTGATCGCCACCGACGGCGTGTTCTCCATGGACGGTGTGATCGCCAACCTGAAGGGCGTGTGCGATCTGGCGGATAAATACGACGCGCTGGTGATGGTGGATGACTCTCACGCGGTCGGTTTTGTCGGCGAAAACGGTCGTGGCTCCCACGAATACTGCGACGTAATGGGCCGCGTGGATATCATCACCGGTACGCTGGGCAAAGCGCTCGGCGGCGCGTCTGGCGGCTACACCGCCGCGCGTAAAGAGGTGGTCGAGTGGCTGCGCCAGCGCTCCCGCCCGTATCTGTTCTCCAACTCCCTGGCGCCGGCGATTGTGGCTGCCTCCATTAAAGTGCTGGAGATGGTGGAATCCGGGGCTGAGCTGCGCGACCGCCTGTGGGCTAACGCCCGCCTGTTCCGCGAAAAAATGAGTGCCGCAGGATTCACCCTGGCCGGTGCCGATCACGCGATCATTCCGGTGATGCTGGGCGACGCGGTTGTCGCGCAGAAATTTGCTCGTGAGCTTCAGAAAGAAGGGATTTACGTGACCGGGTTCTTCTTCCCGGTGGTACCAAAAGGTCAGGCGCGTATCCGCACCCAGATGTCTGCGGCGCACTCGCCTGAACAAATTGAACGTGCGGTGGAAGCCTTTACCCGCATCGGCAAACAGCTGGGCGTCATTGCCTGAGGACGTATGATGAAAGCGTTATCCAAACTGAAAGCGGAAGAAGGGATTTGGATGACCGACGTGCCGGAGCCGGAAGTCGGTCATAACGATCTGCTGATCAAAATTCGTAAAACCGCCATCTGCGGTACTGACGTTCACATCTACAACTGGGACCAGTGGTCGCAGAAAACCATTCCGGTACCGATGGTTGTCGGTCACGAATATGTCGGCGAAGTGGTGGGTATCGGCCAGGAAGTAAAAGGCTTCAACATTGGCGATCGCGTCTCCGGTGAAGGCCACATTACCTGCGGTCACTGCCGTAACTGTCGCGGTGGGCGTACCCACCTGTGCCGCAACACCGTCGGCGTGGGCGTGAACCGTCCGGGCTGCTTCGCGGAATACCTGGTGATCCCGGCGTTTAACGCGTTCAAAATCCCGGACAATATCTCTGACGATCTGGCCTCCATTTTCGACCCGTTCGGCAACGCGGTACACACGGCGCTCTCCTTCGACCTGGTGGGTGAAGACGTGCTGGTTTCCGGCGCGGGCCCCATCGGCATTATGGCGGCAGCCGTGGCGAAGCATGTGGGTGCGCGCAACGTGGTGATCACCGACGTGAACGAATACCGCCTGTCGCTGGCGCGCAAAATGGGCGTCACCCGCGCGGTGGATGTCTCGAAAGAGAGCCTGACCGATGTGATGGAAGAGCTGGGCATGACCGAAGGCTTTGACGTGGGTCTGGAGATGTCCGGCGCGCCACCGGCGTTCCGCACCATGCTCGACACCATGAACCACGGTGGCCGTATCGCGATGCTGGGTATTCCGCCGTCAGATATGTCCATTGACTGGAACAAAGTCATCTTCAAGGGGCTGTTCATTAAGGGCATCTATGGCCGTGAGATGTTCGAAACCTGGTACAAGATGGCCGCGCTGATCCAGTCCGGTCTGGATCTGTCCCCGATTATCACTCACCGTTTCTCCATCGATGAGTTCCAGCAGGGCTTTGACGCAATGCGGTCCGGCCAGTCAGGGAAAGTGATCCTGAGCTGGGATAAGTAATTAAAAAGGGGCCAGCGGCCCCTTTTTTACTGATTCTTTTTCTCTTCGTCCGTCAGGTAACGCACCTTGCGGGTGTAATCCTGGCCTTTGAACAGCAGTTTGTTATCCGGCGATTCCAGATACTTCTGCCATTCGGAAAGCGGGAAACCACCGTGCGCGCCAATCACCTCTTTCGGCACAACGGCTTCCTGACCGCCGATCTTCTTGGAGACCGGCCAGTTCATCCAGTCGCCCAGGTTAACCGTTTTTACATCCAGCATGTCCAGCAGCGCAGCGAGCGGCAGCTGATCGGTCGGCGGCTGCGTGTCGTCCATCAGCTCCCAGGTATCCTGGAACAGCGTCAGCCACAGCGGGCAGATACGGCGCCAGGTCTTTTTGGTGGCGGCAAGAAACGCGCCGTTAACGTGATCGACCAGATACGGACGCACCGTTTCTTTGTAATATGCCGGCACTTTCTCCGCTGGCGCGCCGTCCAGCTTGGCAATCATTTTGCCCTGACGGAAGCTGGAGTAGATGTGCATATCCGCCATGTTGATCTCTGGCATTTTAAGCAGGTTGAGATCGGAGTCGATCATCAGCACACCTTCACCGCGCGCCTGCAACGGAGCGTTAAGCTTCACCAGACGACTGAGGTAGATCTGCTTATAGCGGTAACCTTCTTCACGTTTTGGAAGCGTGAGGGTAACAACGCGGGTTTTTGGCGGCAGCTCGCCGAAAGCGGATTCAGGCTGATCGCTGACGATAACAATCTCGCTGACGTCGGTGGCATAACGCTCTGCAAAGGTCGCTGACAATAACGCCTCTTCGACGAAATCCGCGCCCGTACACGGGATCACAATGGAATCCACCGCAACGAGATCGCGCGTGACCGGAAGGGAAGCGTAAGGAATGTTATGACGCCCGGTAATGTGGCGGTAGCGAGCATTCAGGAATTTAAACATGTTCTTCTCGTTTGGTTATTGCGCGCCAAGAACGGCCTCGACACCGTTAACATAGCTTTCAATGGCATACATGTTGCAGACATTCTGGTGTGCGGCAGCGGCGAGCCGGGCGCGCAGAGCAGGATCCTGCCAGATATTATCCAGATGTTGAGCAAGTTGCGACACGTCGCTCCAGGGAAACAGCAGGCCGGTCGACTCATGATCGATCAATTCTGCCGTGCCGGTCACCTTTGAACCAATCACGGGAATATTCAGCAGCATTGCCTCCAGCACGACGCGCGGCAGACCTTCGCTCTTCGAAGCCAGAATAAATGCGTCAAAGGTGGCGAGATAGTCAAAAGGCGTGTTCTGGAAACCGGTAAAAATGACGTGCTCAGCAATACCCAGCGCGTCAGCCTGTGCCGCCAGTGCGCCGCGCTCCGCCCCTTCACCGACCAGCACCATCTTCCATTTTGCCTGCGGGTGCCTCTGGCTGAACTGTGCCAGCGCCTCCAGCGTATGGTGGTTGGCTTTGCGAGGGATTAGCGAGCCAATGCTGCCGAACACAAACGTGTCGTCATCAATGTTCAGGCGCTGGCGCATCGCGCGTCGGTCGGGCAAAGGCTGGTGGATGTCGATGGCGTTGTTGACCGTGGTACACAGCGCTGGCCGGACGCCATGCTGAAGCAACACGCGTTCAACGCCGTGCGAGACGGCGATGATTTTTGTGGCATGCGCATTGACCAACTTCACCAGCGGCGGGGTCAGCACCGGTTCAATCCGGCAGTGCTGGATTATCCGCGCATGCAGGTTTGCGCCCGCCAGATACCCTTCTTCGTTAGAGCCTGGCTGGTTGTTCATATACAGCGTATCGAATCCACCTTCCCTGAAAATGGTCTCGATCTTGCTGACGTTGGGGCGAATGCGCCACAGGGTATCGATATGCCGCGTAAATGCTTTGCGCGCTGAACGCGAAAAAAACAGCAGACCACGTCCCGCTTCTTTCAGTAGTTTTGCCCATGCCGGTTGCTTACGTTGAGGGATAACGAGTAGCGGGATCCCAATGCTATTGAGCACCTGGCCAATCGTTTGACCTTCAGCACGACTATAATCACTGTAAAAACAACAGGTAATGTCGAATTTGTCGCGGTTGATTCGCTTCAGAAGCTCAAGCATACTGTTGGTACCTCCCCCCCATTCTTTGCCCGTGTCCAGGAGGAGGATTTTACGTTTTTGCGGCATGTCTGAATCCGTATGCTACCCTTCATCTGACCGCATTATAAAGAATTTACTGAAATAAAATAGATTTTTTGTATTTCTTTGTCTTTTTACAAGAAAACATTTTAAACGCGCTTATTTTAAAAGTGCGATTTAAGACTTTAATCGCCTCTTCTCAATTCGATAGTATGAGTGCAAAAATTTTATGTTGTTATTGAGAGAGTGAAAATATGTTTAAAATAACGGTCTGCTTATTAACGTTTAACTCCGAAAGAACGTTGCACGATGTTATTCCTCCTCTTTTAAAAATAGCAGATGAATTCGTTATAGTGGATTCCGGAAGTACAGACTCGACGATATATATTTGCCAAAGTTATGGATTGTCGCCCATATTCAAAAAATATAGCTGGCACGGCGAGCAGATGAACCATGCCGTATCCCATGCGCACAACGACTGGGTGCTGTGCATGGACAGTGACGAAATACTCGATCAAGAAACCGTTGATGCTATTTTAAAATTAAAAATGGGCGATGAACCCGAACCGGATATGGCGTGGCGGATATGTCGTCACTGGTTTGTTCTGGGAGAAAATGTCCGAACGATTTATCCCGTCTCATCACCGGATTATCCGGTGCGTCTTTTTAACCGTACGCAGTCGCGATTTAATAATCGGCCAGTAGACGATCAGGTTGAAGGTTTTCTCCGTTCTGAACGTATTCCAGGTTATGTCAGACATGAGACGTTTCATTCGCTGCATGAACTTTTTAATAAATTAAACGGATATACCACTCGCCTGGTTCAATATCAGACGATACGTCCCTCTCTTGGTCGCGGCGCGATCAGCGCTATCGGCGCATTTTTCAAATGGTATCTGTTTAGTGGTGCCTGGCGTCAGGGCAAAGTAGGTGTGGTGACAGGGTTTTATGCCACGGCGTACAGTTTTTTGAAGTATTTCAAAGCCTGGTATCAGGATCGGGAAAAGAGAGAGTCCGTTGCAAAAGAGCAGTCGGACTCTTATCTGGCAGAATAGGCGTTAGCCGATCAGGCTTTTTTTCCCCAACCCTGCCACTGTTGCTGGACGTATTTAACCAGCGTACTGCTGCTGATGCTTTCGCCAATCACCGAGAAGAAGCGGGTTGCATAGACCGGTTCAGGCGGCTGTTTCAGCGTGCAGTTCTTCACGCCGCGGAATGGATTACGCGGCTGCGTTGCGGGTGGTTGCGCGCTACCCGGACGAGAAGTATCCACCTGAGGTTCATTGAGCAGATCGCTCGGACGCACCAGCGTAATATCGGCGGGTAAGCCCGGCAACATTTGCTGCAAAACGCGAACGGTAGACGGATGCGGATGCCCAATGGCAATCGCCGAACCGTTACGGCGCGCCAGCTGTACCGCGCGGTTGAACTGCACGCGGATATCCGCTTCGTTCTGGGAGTCGTCCAGGAATACTTTGCGCTTGATGACTTTTACACCTGTCCCCTGAGCGGCACGCATCGCCTGGCTGTTGCCGATGGTCATGCTGTCGAGGAAATAGAGATTGTAACGCTCCAGCGCCTGCATCACTTTAAGCATACCGTACAGGCTGGAGGTCATCGCGCTGCCCATATGGTTATTCAGACCCACGGCATACGGCACTTTATTGTACGCATCGCGGATGATGCGATCGATCTCGTCGCTGCTCATGTCCGGGCGCAGGGTATCTTTTTCCAGCGGCTGCTTGCTGAGGGGGGCCATCGGCAGATGGATGAGGACCTGATGGCCGCCATTGTGCGCTTTGGTCGCCATTTCATGCGCGTGAGGCGCATTAGGCAGGACGGCGACAGAGATGGCTGACGGCATCGCCAGCACCTGATTTTCATAGTGTGGTCGATAACCGAAGTCATCAATCACAATCGCGAGTTTGCCTGCATAAACCGGTGCAGCCAGCGCCAGTGCGCTGACTACGGAAACAACAATTCGACGAAATTGAAGCAAAACCTATCTTCCCAACCACGGCTGTGGATTGACCGCCTGACCCTGACGACGAATTTCGAAATAGAGTGACGGGCGGCCCTGACCGCCACTGCTGCCCACAAGGGCAATGGGTTGACCCGCGCGCACCTGGGTGCCAACGCTGACCAGCGCGCTCTGGTTGTAGCCGTAAAGACTCATATCGCCTTTACCGTGTTCAACCACCACCACGAGCCCATAACCCTGTAGCCAGTCGGCCAGGATCACGCGGCCATCGGCGATGGCTTTCACTTCGCTACCTTCAGACGCACCGATAACGATCCCCTTCCAACGTAGCTCACCCTGCAACTGTTCGCCATAGCGATGCAGGATCGTACCGCGAACGGGCCAGTAAGCCTGACCACGCGGGGAGCCGAGGCCGCCGGTACGCGACATCAGGGAACGTTCATTTTCAGTCGGTTTGTAGGTGGTGCCTTTCCGGGAGGCTTCCTGCTGCTTATTACGCACCGCCTGCGCTTCGCGCGCTTCTTTTTCGGCGCGCGCTTTGGCCGCGGCTTCTGCCCGGGCAATGCTGTTACGCAGTCTGGATTCGTTGGCGCGCATTTCGCTCAGCTGGCTTTGTCCTGCCTGGATAGAAGACTCCAGCCCGGCGAGCGTCTTCTTACGCTCATTGCGCGCCTGCTCAAGCTTCTCCTGCTGCGCCTGCTGATCGTAGAGCAGCGTTTGCTGCTGGCTCTGCTTCTCTTCCAGCTCGGCTTTTTGCGTGGTGACTTCTTCGCGCGTCTGTTTCAGCTGCGCAATGGTCTCCTGACGCGCCTGGTTTAGATAGCCGAAATAGGCCTGTAAACGCTGACCACGCTGGCTCTCTTCACCGCTGAGGATCAGCTGAAGGCCTGTGTGCTCACCCTGACGGAAAGCAGCATCAAGCTGTGCAGCAAGGTTCCGCTCCTGGGCATCGCGCTGACGCTCCAGTTTCGCAATCGACGCGTTCATTTCATCGATTTGCTTATTGAGCTGGGCAAGGGTGTTTTGTGTTTCACGCAGCTTACGCGCGGCGGCGGAAATGGCCTCTTCCTGCTTTTTAAGCTGGGCGAGCAGGGTGGCGCGCTGCTGTTGCTGCTGACGTACCGCACGCTCTTTGGCGGCGATATCGGCCTGAATGGATTTAAGCTGATCGCGGTCATCCGCGTGGGCGGATGCGGCGCACAGCAATACGCCAGCGCTGAGTGCGCTGGCGCAAAGCAGAGGTCTGACTGATAACCGAAGCGGCTTCACGACCCATGTGATTGAAAAAATCGCCTTTCCCCTCATGGGGAGCGATTATTCCACGATGAACAGCGGCTTGCCAGTCATCTCTTCAGGGATTTCCATACCCATCAGCGACAACATGGTTGGCGCGATGTCGGAAAGCTTGCCGCCTTCCACAGCTTTCACTGATTTATCACCTACATAAATCAGTGGAACAGGCAGGTTGGTATGGGCGGTATGCGCCTGACCGGTTGCCGGATCACGCATCTGTTCTGCGTTACCGTGGTCAGCGGTGATCAGCAGCTGGCCGCCCACGGATTCAACCGCTTTCGCGACCTGCTCAACGCAGTGGTCCAGCGCTTCAACCGCTTTAACGGCTGCTTCCATCACGCCGGTGTGGCCCACCATGTCGCCATTCGGATAGTTACAGATGATGGTGTCGTATTTACCGCTTTCGATCGCGGCCACCAGTTTTTCGGTCAGCTCCGCAGAGCTCATTTCTGGCTGGAGATCGTAAGTGGCGACTTTCGGCGAGTTAATCAGGATGCGGTCTTCGCCTTTAAACGGCTCTTCTACGCCGCCGTTAAAGAAGAAGGTCACGTGCGCATACTTCTCAGTTTCGGAGATGCGCAACTGCGTTTTATCGTTTTTCGCCATCCACTCGCCGAAAGTATTTTCCAGGGAAGCGGGTGGATACGCGCATGGGGCTTTGATATCCGCTGCATACTCGGTCAACTGGATGAAATCGATCTTCGCCACTTTCTTACGGGCGAAACCGTCGAAATCGCTGTTGACGAAGGCGCGGGTGATTTCGCGCGCGCGGTCAGCACGGAAGTTCATGAAGATCAGCGCATCGCCATCTTCCATGGCGGCATCGGCCTGGCCTTCAGCGCGGATCACGGTTGCCTTCACAAATTCGTCGTTTTCATCACGCGCGTAAGCCGCTTCCAGGCCTTCAACGGCGGTCGGGAACTGGAACTCGCCTTTTGCCAGGGTCAGCAGATCATAGGCTTGCTCAACGCGGTCCCAGCGGTTGTCGCGGTCCATGGCATAGTAACGGCCAACGATGGACGCCACGCGGCCTTTGCCCAGTGCGGCAAATTTATCTTCAAACGCTTCAAGAGAACCTTTTGCGCTGCGTGGCGGCGTATCGCGACCATCCAGGAAGGCGTGCAGATAGATTTTTTCCGCACCGCGCTCGGCGGCCAGTTCTACCATCGCCATGATGTGATCTTCGTGGCTGTGAACGCCGCCCGCAGAGAGCAGACCCATAATGTGAACGGCCTTGCCTGCGGCAACGGCTTTATCAACCGCTCCGGTGAGCGTTGGGTTGGCAAAGAATGTACGTTCTTTGATTTCAACGTCCAGGCGCGTCAGGTCCTGATAAACGATACGGCCCGCACCCAGGTTAACGTGACCCACTTCAGAGTTGCCCATCTGACGATCCGGCAGACCCACTTCCAGACCAGACGCATCAATCAGGGTGTGGGGACGTTTTGCCCATAGCGCATCCATTACCGGGGTTTTGGCGTTGAAAATGGCGTTATCCTGTTGATCTTCACGGTAGCCATAGCCATCCAGAATCACCAGTACCATAGGTTTTTTAGAAACCGACATTGCGACAACCTCATGCTCAAGAGACAAAAAATTTGCGTAATTTTACTACAGCTGAATCGATAAAATAGCCGCAGAAGATCAAAGAAAGCGCGGGGGCAATGCTGTTCTCAGGCCATTTTGAGGCTTTTTTTACGTGGCATGCCGCAGAAAATAGATTAGCTTTATGTCGCTGGCTGTATTTGCCACAGCGCACAGGTATACTCCTGTCCTGGTTTTTTTAATCACTTAGTCGGGAGTTGTTACCCCCCATGCAAGAAATTATGCAATTCGTTAGCCGCCACCCGGTTCTGAGCATCGCGTGGATTGGCCTGCTGGTCGCTGTACTGTTCACCACATTTAAGGGACTGACGTCTAAAATTAAGGTGATCACCCGCGGTGAAGCGACACGTCTGATCAACAAAGAGGACGCCGTGGTTGTCGATCTGCGTCAGCGCGACGATTTCCGCAAGGGCCACATCGCAGGTGCTATCAACCTGCTGCCAGCGGAAATTAAAGCGAACAACATTGGTGAGCTGGAGAAGCATAAAGCCCAGCCGATTATTGTTGTTGACGGCACTGGCATGCAGGCGCAGGAATCTGCCAGCGCACTGCATAAAGCAGGCTTTGAAAACGTAATGGTGCTGAAAGAAGGCATCTCCGGCTGGAGCGGGGAGAATCTTCCTTTAGTGCGCGGTAAATAAGGAGTTAAGTGATGGCCAATATTGAGATCTACACCAAAGCAACGTGCCCGTTCTGCCACCGAGCGAAAGCGCTGCTGTCCAGCAAAGGCGTAACGTTCAAGGAACTGCCGATCGATGGTGACGCGATTAAACGCGAAGAGATGATCCAACGCAGTGGTCGCACAACGGTTCCACAGATTTTTATTGATGCGCAGCACATTGGCGGCTGTGATGACTTGTATGCGCTCGACGCTCGTGGCGGACTCGATCCGCTGCTGAGCTAGAGACTTTAGGACAATTAAAAAGGGTTTTTCCATGTCAGAACAAAACAACACCGAGATGACTTTCCAGATCCAGCGCATCTACACCAAGGATGTCTCTTTCGAAGCGCCAAATGCGCCGCACGTTTTCCAGAAAGACTGGCAGCCAGAGGTTAAACTTGATCTGGATACCGCATCCACCCAGCTGGCGGATGATGTGTATGAAGTCGTACTGCGTGTCACCGTGACCGCCTCTCTGGGCGAAGAAACCGCATTCCTGTGCGAAGTTCAGCAGGGCGGTATCTTCTCCATCGGCGGCATCGAAGGCAACCAGATGGCGCATTGCCTGGGTGCATACTGCCCGAACATCCTGTTCCCGTATGCCCGTGAATGCATCACCAGCCTGGTTTCTCGCGGTACATTCCCGCAACTGAACCTTGCGCCAGTAAACTTTGATGCGCTGTTCATGAACTATCTACAGCAGCAGGCTGGCGAAGGTACCGAACAACATCAGGATGCCTGATGAGCACTGTTAATGCGTCAATGACTGTGATCGGTGCCGGCTCTTACGGCACCGCTCTTGCCATCACCCTGGCAAGAAATGGTCACGACGTGGTCCTGTGGGGCCACGATCCAAAACATATCGCGACGTTGCAACACGACCGCTGCAATGTGGCGTTTCTCCCGGACGTTCCGTTCCCTGACTCCCTGTATCTGGAAAGCGACCTCGCGACCGCGCTGGCGGCCAGCCGCAATATTTTGATTGTGGTGCCAAGCCATGTGTTTGGCGAAGTCCTGCGTCAGATTAAGCCGCTGATGCGTGCGGATGCGCGTATTGTGTGGGCGACGAAGGGGCTGGAAGCGGAAACCGGACGTCTGTTGCAGGACGTTGCCCGCGAAGCGCTGGGAACAGCGATCCCGCTGGCGGTGATCTCCGGGCCGACGTTTGCCAAAGAGCTGGCTGCGGGCTTGCCGACGGCGATTTCTCTGGCGTCCACCGACCAGGCATTTTCCGACGATCTTCAGCAACTGCTGCACTGCGGCAAAAGCTTCCGCGTGTACAGCAACCCCGATTTTATCGGCGTGCAGCTGGGCGGCGCGGTGAAGAACGTCATTGCCATCGGGGCCGGGATGTCTGACGGCATCGGTTTCGGCGCGAATGCGCGTACTGCGCTGATCACCCGTGGCCTGACCGAAATGTCCCGCCTGGGCGAAGCGCTGGGTGCCGATCCGGCCACCTTTATGGGAATGGCAGGGCTGGGCGACCTGGTGCTGACCTGCACCGATAACCAGTCGCGTAACCGCCGCTTTGGCATGATGCTCGGACAGGGCAGCGATGTAAAAAGCGCGCAGGAGAAGATTGGTCAGGTGGTTGAAGGCTATCGCAATACCAAGGAAGTTCGCGAACTGGCGCACCGTTTCGGTGTTGAAATGCCAATAACCGAGGAAATTTATCAGGTATTGTATTGCGGAAAAAATGCGCGCGAGGCAGCATTGACCTTATTAGGTCGTGCGCGCAAGGACGAGCGCAGCAGCAATTAGCCGGGAAGTATCGTCACCTGAATGACCCAGCCAGCGCAGAACTGGCTGGTCATTAACTATCGTCTGGAGCAAGCAATGCCGTGTGAAGAACTGGATATCGTCTGGAATAATATTAAAGCCGAAGCCCGAGCGTTGGCCGACTGTGAGCCCATGCTGGCCAGTTTCTATCACGCGACGCTACTTAAGCACGAAAATCTCGGCAGCGCCCTGAGCTATATGCTCGCCAATAAATTGGCTTCCCCTATCATGCCTGCTATTGCGATTCGCGAGGTGGTGGAAGAGGCCTACGCCGCAGATCCGGAGATGATTGCTTCTGCCGCCTGCGACATCCAGGCTGTGCGCACGCGAGACCCGGCGGTGGATAAATATTCCACGCCGCTGCTGTATCTCAAAGGCTTCCACGCCTTACAGGCGTACCGCATCGGCCACTGGTTATGGAATGAGGGACGCCGCGCGCTGGCCATCTTCCTGCAAAACCAGGTTTCCGTGACCTTCCAGGTCGATATTCACCCGGCGGCGAAAATTGGCCGCGGGATCATGCTCGATCACGCCACCGGCATTGTTGTTGGTGAAACGGCGGTGATCGAAGATGACGTGTCGATCCTGCAATCCGTTACGCTGGGCGGTACCGGTAAAACCAGCGGCGATCGCCATCCGAAAATTCGTGAAGGGGTGATGATTGGCGCGGGCGCTAAAATCCTCGGCAATATTGAAGTCGGACGCGGCGCGAAGATTGGCGCGGGGTCGGTTGTGCTCCAGCCTGTACCGCCGCACACCACCGCCGCTGGCGTCCCGGCGCGCATCGTCGGTAAGCCAGACAGCGATAAGCCGTCGATGGATATGGATCAGCACTTCAACGGTATTCATCACACCTTCGAATACGGCGACGGCATCTGAACCCCGGAACAGCCAAATAAAAAAGCCCGGTGAGTCAATGCACCGGGCTTTTGATTAGTTGCGGTATAACACTTTGATAATGTGATAGCCGAACTGCGTATGCAGTGGGCCGGTTGGCTCCAGCACCGGGCAGGAGAAGACCACTTTATCAAACGCCGGAACCATCTGGCCCTGGCGGAACTCGCCTAAGTCACCACCGCGTTTGCCTGACGGGCAAATCGAGTGTTTCTTCGCCAGTTTGCCGAAGTCGGCGCCGTTTTTAATCTGTTCGAGCAGATCCTGTGCCAGTTTCTCTTCTTTAACAAGGATATGCAGTGCTGCTGCTGTTTTTGCCATGATCGTGCCTTGAGTCGACTAGTTTACGATCGGTATACTACCACGCGTTTTTCCTCCTCTCCCGACTTTCATTGAGTGATCATTTATGCGTTTAAACCCCGGACAACAACAAGCTGTCGAATTCGTCACCGGACCCTGCCTGGTGCTGGCGGGAGCGGGATCCGGTAAAACACGCGTGATCACCAACAAAATCGCCCACTTAATTCGGGGTTGTGGATACCAGGCGCGCCATATCGCGGCGGTCACCTTTACCAACAAAGCGGCGCGTGAGATGAAAGAGCGCGTCGGCCAGACGCTGGGCCGTAAAGAGGCGCGCGGGCTGATGATCTCCACCTTCCACACGCTGGGTCTGGATATTATCAAGCGCGAATACGCGGCGCTGGGCATGAAGTCCAACTTTTCTCTCTTCGATGACACCGACCAGGTGGCGCTGCTTAAAGAGCTGACGGAAGGGCTGATCGAAGATGACAAAGTGCTGTTGCAACAGCTGATCTCGACGATCTCGAACTGGAAAAACGATCTGATGACGCCGGCCCAGGCAGCGGCAAGCGCCAAAGGCGAGCGCGACCGCATCTTTGCCCACTGCTACGGTCTGTACGACGCGCATATGAAAGCCTGTAACGTCCTGGATTTCGACGATCTGATCCTGTTGCCGACGCTGCTGCTTCAGCGGAATGAAGAGGTGCGCGAGCGCTGGCAGAACAAAATCCGTTACCTGCTGGTGGATGAATACCAGGATACCAACACCAGCCAGTACGAGCTGGTGAAATTGCTGGTAGGGCAACGCGCGCGTTTCACTGTGGTAGGCGATGACGATCAGTCGATTTACTCCTGGCGCGGCGCGCGTCCGCAAAACCTGGTGCTACTGAGCAAAGACTTCCCGGCGTTGCAGGTGATTAAACTGGAGCAGAACTACCGTTCTTCCGGGCGTATCCTGAAGGCGGCGAACATCCTGATTGCCAATAACCCGCACGTCTTTGAGAAGCGCCTGTTCTCCGAACTGGGTTACGGCACCGAGCTGAAAGTGCTCAGCGCCAACAACGAAGAGCACGAAGCGGAGCGCGTAACGGGCGAGCTGATTGCCCATCACTTCGTCAACAAAACTGAATACAAGGATTACGCGATCCTCTATCGCGGAAACCACCAGTCGCGCGTCTTTGAAAAGATGCTGATGCAGAACCGCATCCCCTACAAAATCTCCGGCGGTACGTCGTTCTTTTCGCGTCCCGAAATCAAGGATCTGCTGGCCTATCTGCGCGTGCTGACCAACCCGGATGACGACAGCGCTTTCCTGCGCATCGTGAATACGCCGAAACGCGAGATTGGCTCTGCGACGCTGCAAAAACTGGGTGAATGGGCGATGACCCGCAACAAAAGCCTGTTCACCGCCAGCTTCGATATGGGGCTGAGCCAGACCCTGACCGGGCGCGGCTATGACGCCTTAACCCGCTTTACCCACTGGCTGGGTGAGGTGCAGCGTCTGGCAGAGCGCGAGCCTGTGGCGGCAGTACGCGATCTGATCCACGGCATTGATTACGAATCCTGGTTGTATGAAACCTCTGCCAGCCCGAAAGCAGCCGAGATGCGGATGAAAAACGTGAACCAGCTCTTCAGCTGGATGACCGAAATGCTTGAAGGATCTGAGATTGACGAGCCCATGACCCTGACGCAGGTGGTCACCCGCTTCACGCTGCGCGATATGATGGAGCGCGGCGAAAGCGAAGAAGAGGCCGCTCAGGTTCAGCTGATGACGTTACATGCCTCGAAAGGGCTGGAGTTCCCCTATGTCTATCTGGTGGGGATGGAAGAGGGCTTATTGCCGCACCAGAGCAGCATTGATGAAGATAACGTCGACGAAGAGCGCCGTCTGGCCTACGTGGGGATCACTCGTGCGCAGAAAGAGCTGACGTTTACGCTGTGCAAAGAGCGCCGCCAGTATGGTGAGCTGGTGCGCCCGGAGCCGAGCCGTTTTCTGCTGGAGTTGCCTCAGGACGATCTTATCTGGGAGCAGGAGCGTAAAGTCATTACCGCTGAAGAGCGTATGCACAAAGGGCAGGCAAACGTGGCAAACATTCGCGCGATGCTGGCAAAAGCCAAAGAGAAGGGATAACTATTTGCAGGCCGGGTAAGGCGAAGCCGCCACCCGGCACGCTTCAAAGGGTCACTTCACATCAAGCGCCCAGTGCACATAGCTCTGCCACTGGTACTCCTGCTCAATCAGTTCCGCCCCAAGCGGATGATCCTCAAGCCAGTTTTCCGGTAGCGTCAGCGTCAGTTTCTCATCGTCTGCCGCCAGCGTAATGGCTGGCAGCAAATCATCACGACGCCGACTGGCAAACAGGATCGCCAGGCGAAGCAGACGACACAGATGCTCCGCCACGCGCGGCGGTACAGCGTTCTGCTGGTGAAGGGAAGAGAGATCGACGGCGTTAGTCTGATTTAGCAGCAGGGTGGCCAGCAGCTTCTTCTGGGCGGGCGTATAGCCCGGTAAATCGAGATTACGCACCAGCCAGGCCGCGTGCAGCGGTGCCTGCTTGTACTCCACGCTGAGACCAATTTCATGTAGCGCACAGGCGCTTAGCAGCAGATCGCGGCTTAACGGTTCAATATCCCAGCTTTTTTTCACCTGATCGGCAAACAGTGACGCCAGTTGACTCACTCTGTGTGCCTGGTCGATATCAACAATAAAGCGGCGCTGAACGTTACGCAGCGTACGGCTACGGATGTCCTGATCGACCGACTGGTGCAGCATTCCGTAGACCAGACCTTCGCGCAGCGCACCGCCTGCCAGGGTCATACACTGGATATTCAGTTCAGTAAAAATGGCGATCAGAATGGCGAGCCCACTGGGGAAAACCAGCGCGCGTTCGAGCGTCAGCCCTTCTATTTCAAGCTCTTCCAGACGACCACACTGGATGGCGCGCTGTTTAAGCTGCTGGAGTTTGGCAAGCGTGATCCGCTCGTCCATTCCCTGTGCCATCATGATTTCCTGCAACGCCTGAACGGTTCCGGACGCGCCGACACACACTTTCCAGCCGTGATAGCGCAGTTCGTCCATGACCGGGCGCAGGACCGCACGCGCCGCGTTTTCCGCCTCGTCAAAATTCTCTTTGGCAAGGTTTCGATCGGTAAAGTAGCGTTCCAGCCAGGTCACACAGCCCATCGACAGGCTGAACAGTGACGTCGCCTGCGCGCCTGTGCCCGTGACCAGTTCGGTACTGGCGCCACCGATATCGACCACCAGACGACGATCGTCGCCGCCGGTCGTATGCGCCACACCCTGATAAATCAGACGCGCTTCTTCTTCACCGCTGATGACCTGCACCGGGCAGCCCAGAATTTCCTGTGCTCTGGCAATGAAATCGCCAGCGTTAACCGCCAGACGAAGGGTCGCCGTGGCAACAACGCGAATTTGACTGAGCGGGATATCCTGCAAACGTTCTGCAAACAGACGCAGACACTGCCAGCCACGTTCCATGGCTTCCGGGGAGAGGTGATTATCGCTGCTCAGGCCCGCCGCGAGGCGGACCTTGCGCTTAATGCGCGTCAGCGTTTGTATGCTTCCCGCCACCTCGCGCACAACCAGCATATGAAAACTATTCGAACCGAGATCAATTGCCGCATAAAGCGAGGTGGAGCTGAGCATATTTTTTAACCTGAACGACGACGATTACGCGGTGCACCGCCGGAACGACGCGGACCATTGCCGGAGCGTGGACGGGTAAGGCGCTTAGGTGGCGGCAGCTCGCTCAACAGCGCGTCCGGATTGTATTTGCTCTGTGGAATAGAGTGACCGATGTAGGTCTCAATGGCCGGAAGATTCAGCGCATACTCTTCACACGCAAGGCTGATGGAGTGACCGCTTGCGCCGGCACGACCGGTACGACCGATACGGTGTACATAGTCTTCACAGTCATCTGGCAGGTCATAGTTAAAGACGTGCGTCACGGCTGGAATGTGCAGGCCACGGGCCGCCACGTCGGTCGCGACCAGAATATCAAGGTCGCCACGAGTAAATTCGTCGAGAATGCGCAGGCGTTTTTTCTGCGCCACGTCGCCGGTCAGCAGGCCCACACGGTGACCATCTGCCGCCAGGTGACCCCAGATATCTTCACAGCGGTGTTTGGTGTTCGCGAAGATAATCGCGCGATCCGGCCACTCTTCTTCGATCAGGGTTTGCAGCAGGCGCATTTTCTCTTCATTAGAAGGATAGAAGAGCTCTTCTTTAATGCGGTGCCCGGTTTTCTGCTCCGGTTCTACTTCAACATATTCCGCATTGTTCATCTGCTCGAATGCGAGTTCACGTACGCGGTATGACAGGGTTGCGGAGAACAGCATGTTCAGACGCTGGTTTGCCGCAGGCATACGGCGGAACAGCCAGCGGATGTCTTTAATGAAGCCCAGATCGTACATGCGGTCTGCTTCATCAAGTACCACGACCTGGATTGCGCCGAGGTTGATATGATTCTGTTTGGCGTAGTCGATAAGACGGCCGGTGGTCCCAATCAGGATATCGACGCCGCTTTCCAGCACTTTCAGCTGTTTATCGTAGCCGTCGCCGCCATAGGCCAGGCCAAGTTTCAGGCCGGTGGCTTGCGCCAGGGGCTCAGCGTCTGCGTGGATCTGTACCGCCAGTTCTCGCGTCGGGGCCATAATTAGCGCGCGCGGCTGGTTAACTTTGCGGTCTGCAATCGCCGGGTGAGAAAGTAAATAATGAAACGTTGACGTTAAAAACGCCATCGTTTTGCCAGTACCGGTTTGCGCCTGCCCTGCAACATCGCGACCGGCCAGCGTCAGCGGCAGGGCGAGAGCCTGAATGGGCGTGCAGTTATGAAACCCTTTAGTTTCAAGGGCTTCGATCACCTTTGGGTGCAGGGCGAAGTCGGAAAACTTCTGTTCTGTTAAATGTGTTTTGCTCATAGTGTGGTAGAATATCAGCTTACTATTGCTTTACGAAAGCGTATCCGGTGAAATAAAGTCAACCTTTAGTTGGTTAATGCGACATCAACACGTCGTTGGTGGAGACAAAACCAACGTACCAGGCTTATTCCTGTGGAGTTATATATGAGCGATAAAATTATTCACCTGACTGACGACAGTTTTGACACGGACGTACTTAAAGCTGACGGGCTGATCCTCGTTGATTTCTGGGCTGAATGGTGTGGTCCTTGCAAAATGATCGCTCCGATTCTGGATGAAATCGCTGACGAATATCAGGGCAAACTGACCGTTGCCAAGCTGAACATCGACCAGAACCCGGGCACCGCGCCAAAATACGGTATCCGTGGCATCCCGACCCTGCTGCTGTTCAAGAACGGTGACGTGGCGGCGACCAAAGTGGGCGCACTGTCCAAAGGTCAACTGAAAGAGTTCCTGGACGCTAACCTGGCGTAAGGTTTCTCAGCCGAGCGTCCAGAACGCCTAATTAACGGCGAGCTCTGGACGCCCGGCTTTAGTCGTGCTAAGTTAGCTATGACTACGTTTTAAACATATCTTGTTGTTTGAATCTTGTTTTACCCGATACTTCCCGTTGTTAACTTAAACAGTGCGTGAAGTTGCTAGATTCCGGGCTTGTCACTCAATCCGTCTTGTCGTTTCAGTTCTGCGTTCTTTCCCTGTGACCAGACAGCGAACAGACATGAGGTGATGGCCGCTAAACAGGCATGGATGACCCTGCCATACCATTCACAACATTAAGTTCGAGAATCACCCCGAGTTTAAGAACCCACACCATTATGAATCTTACCGAATTAAAGAATACGCCGGTTTCTGAGCTGATCACTCTCGGCGAAAATATGGGACTGGAAAACCAGGCTCGTATGCGCAAGCAGGACATCATTTTCGCCATCCTGAAGCAGCACGCTAAGAGTGGCGAAGATATCTTTGGCGACGGTGTGCTGGAGATACTGCAAGACGGATTTGGTTTCCTCCGCTCCGCAGACAGCTCCTACCTCGCCGGCCCTGACGACATCTACGTATCCCCTAGCCAAATCCGCCGTTTCAACCTCCGCACTGGTGACACCATTTCAGGTAAGATTCGTCCTCCAAAAGAGGGTGAACGCTACTTTGCGCTGTTGAAGGTTAACGAAGTTAACTACGACAAACCGGAAAACTCCCGCAATAAGATCCTGTTCGAGAACTTAACGCCGCTGCACGCTAACTCTCGTCTGCGCATGGAGCGTGGTAACGGGTCTACTGAAGACTTAACCGCTCGTGTGCTGGATCTGGCATCGCCAATTGGTCGTGGCCAGCGTGGTCTGATTGTGGCGCCGCCAAAAGCCGGTAAAACCATGCTGCTGCAAAACATCGCGCAGAGCATTGCTTACAACCATCCAGACTGTGTGCTGATGGTGCTGCTGATTGACGAACGTCCGGAAGAAGTGACCGAGATGCAGCGTCTGGTGAAAGGGGAAGTGGTTGCGTCTACCTTCGACGAGCCTGCTTCTCGCCACGTTCAGGTTGCGGAAATGGTTATCGAGAAGGCGAAACGCCTGGTTGAGCACAAGAAAGACGTGATCATCCTGCTCGACTCCATTACCCGTCTGGCGCGTGCCTACAACACCGTGGTGCCGGCTTCCGGTAAAGTACTGACCGGTGGTGTGGATGCTAACGCCCTGCATCGTCCGAAGCGTTTCTTCGGTGCGGCGCGTAACGTGGAAGAGGGCGGTAGCCTGACCATTATCGCGACGGCGCTGATCGATACCGGCTCCAAAATGGACGAGGTTATCTACGAAGAGTTCAAAGGTACAGGCAACATGGAACTGCACCTTTCTCGTAAAATCGCAGAAAAACGCGTCTTCCCGGCGATCGACTACAACCGTTCCGGTACCCGTAAAGAAGAGCTGCTTACCACTCAGGAAGAGCTTCAGAAAATGTGGATCCTGCGTAAAATCATCCATCCAATGGGCGAAATCGACGCAATGGAATTCCTCATTAACAAACTGGCGATGACCAAAACGAACGACGATTTCTTCGACATGATGAAACGCTCGTAACGCAAATAATCCCAGTAAACGCCACGTTTTTACGTGGCGTTTTTTATTTATGGACTATACGCTATTACCATACACTCCCAATTTTGACCGGTCGGCGCGAGAATGAGATAATTCGCACAGTAAAAATATTAATAGCTTGAATAATAAACAAATGGGTCGCAAGAGGTATGCTTTATGCCTTCTGGCTTGATGCCATCATGGTTATACTTCTTTGACTAACATATGTTGAGAACATCCATTGTGAACCTATTCGATACGTTTGCTGAACTAACCAGTATTTTTTTGTTTACTACTTGCTTTCTTTTTTTCGCGCGCAAGGTGGCAAAGTATCTGGGGTTAGTGGATAAACCCAATTTTCGTAAACGGCATCAGGGTATGATCCCCTTGGTGGGTGGTATCTCCGTTTTTGCAGGTGTCTGTTTCACTTTTGCTATCGCTGATTACTATATCCCTCATGCAAGGTTATACCTCAGCTGCGCGGCGGTTCTGGTTATTGTGGGGGCACTGGATGATCGTTACGATATCAGTGTAAAAATTCGAGCTCTCGTACAGGCTGCTGTTGGTATTGCCATGATGGTGGCAGCAAAACTTCACTTGAGCAGCCTTGGTTACATTTTTGGTTCCTGGGAGATGGTGCTCGGACCATTTGGTTACTTCCTCACACTCTTTGCCGTATGGGTTTCAATCAATGCCTTTAATATGGTCGATGGGATAGATGGTTTATTGGGCGGATTATCTTGTGTCTCATTTGCTGCTATTGGCATTATCCTATGGTTTGATAGTCAATACAGCCTGGCAATGTGGTGTTTCGCCATGATTGCGGCCATTCTACCCTACATCCTGTTAAATCTTGGGGCGCTGGGCCGTCGCTATAAAGTCTTTATGGGCGACGCGGGTAGCACATTGATTGGTTTCACTATTATCTGGATCTTGTTGGAAACTACGCAGGGTAAAACTCACCCTATCAGCCCGGTAACGGCTCTCTGGATTATCGCCATCCCGCTGATGGACATGGTCGCTATTATGTACCGCCGTCTGCGTAAAGGGATGAGCCCGTTTTCTGCCGATAGGCAACATATTCATCACCTGATTATGCGCGCCGGCTTCACGTCTCGTCAGGCATTTGTGTTGATTACGCTTGCGGCTGCTATTCTGGCTGCGATTGGCGTTGCCGCGGAATACGCACATTTCATTCCTGAATGGGTAATGTTGGTATTATTCTTGCTAGCATTTTTCATGTACGGTTACTGCATCAAGCGTGCATGGAAAGTCGCGCGTTTTATTAAACGTTTAAAACGCAGGATGCGTCGGAACAGTGGCAAAAACACAACATTAACTAAGTAAAACCGGGACTATGATGACTCAACCGTTGGCGGGAGCGAAATCAGTGGGCACTGAGAACGAGCTGGATATTCGTGGTTTGTTTCGCGTGTTATGGCAGGGCAAACTGTGGATTGTGGGGATTGCCCTGGGGTTCGTGCTGTTAGCGCTTGCCTACACCTTCTTTGCAAAACAAGAGTGGAGCGCCGCGGCGATCACAGACCGACCAACGGTGAATATGCTTGGAGGCTACTACTCCCAGCAGCAATTCCTGCGTAATCTTGATATCAAGGCCAATCTGGCGACCCCGGATCAGGCCTCGGTGATGGATGAATCCTACAAAGAGTTTGTGATGCAGCTGGCGTCGTGGGATACACGTCGCGATTTCTGGTCCCAGACGGACTACTACAAGCAGCGTATGGTCGGTAACAGCAAAGCGGATGCCGCGCTGCTGGATGACCTGATTAATAACATTCAGTTTATGCCTGGCGATGTGCTCCGTAACGTTAGCGACAGCGTGAAGCTGATTGCGGAAACGGCGCCGGACGCCAATAACCTGTTGCGTCAGTACGTTGCTTTTGCCAGCCAGCGCGCGGCCAGTCATCTGAATGACGAGCTGAAAGGCGCCTGGGCTGCGCGTACTATTCAGATGAAAGCGCAGGTCAAACGTCAGGAAGAGGTCGCTAAGGCTATCTTCGCCCGTCGCGTACATAATATTGAGCAGGCGCTGAAGATTGCGGAACAGCACAATATTTCCCGTAGCGAAACGGATGTTCCGGCTGACGAACTCCCAGATTCAGAAATGTTCCTTCTTGGTCGCCCAATGCTTCAGGCACGTCTGGAAAATATCCAGGCCGTTGGCCCTGACTTTGACCTTGATTACGACCAAAACCGCGCCATGCTCAATACGCTCAACGTCGGTCCAACGCTGGACCCGCGTTTTCAGACCTATCGTTATTTAAGAACGCCTGAAGAGCCTGTAAAACGCGATAGTCCGCGTCGCGCATTCCTGATGATCATGTGGGGGATTGTGGGCGCACTGACTGGCGCTGGCGTAGCGTTATTGCGTCGCCGCACAAACTAAGAACGCCGTCTACGATGAAGGCTGCGGCCTTCATCGTCTAATCGAAGAGAATCGATGTGAAAGTACTAACCGTATTTGGCACCAGGCCGGAGGCCATCAAGATGGCGCCTCTGGTTCATGCGCTGGCCAGAGATCCTGATATTGAAGCGAAAGTGTGCGTGACTGCCCAGCACCGTGAGATGCTCGATCAGGTCTTAACCCTCTTTTCTATCGTCCCGGATTACGATCTCAATATAATGAAACCGGGACAGGGACTGACGGAAATCACCTGCCGTATTCTGCAAGAATTAAAGCCTATTCTGGAGTCGTTCAAGCCGGATGTGGTGCTGGTGCACGGCGACACCACCACCACCGTGGCGACCAGCCTGGCCGCGTTCTATCAGCGTATCCCCGTTGGTCATATTGAAGCGGGTCTGCGTACCGGCAATCTCTATTCCCCGTGGCCGGAAGAGGCCAACCGTACGCTCACCGGTCACCTGGCGATGTACCATTTTGCGCCAACCGAGAACTCACGTCAGAACCTGCTGCGCGAAAATATCAGCGACAGCAAGATCTTCGTCACCGGCAATACGGTCATTGATGCGCTGATTTGGGTGCGTGACCGCGTGCTGGCTAACAGCGAGCTTCAGGCAGAACTTGCTGCGCGCTATCCGTTCCTGAACAACGGCAAGAAAACGATTCTGGTGACGGGCCACCGCCGCGAAAGCTTTGGCCGTGGCTTTGAGCAAATTTGCCACGCGCTCGCTGAAATCGCCGCGCAGAACGAGGATGTGCAGATTGTCTATCCGGTGCACCTCAACCCGAACGTCAGCGAACCGGTCAACCGTATCCTGGGCCACGTGGAAAACGTGCTCCTGATCGAGCCGCAGGACTATTTGCCATTTGTCTGGCTGATGAACCACGCCTGGCTGATCCTGACCGATTCTGGCGGCATTCAGGAAGAGGCGCCCTCCCTCGGTAAGCCGGTACTGGTGATGCGTGAAACCACCGAACGCCCGGAAGCGGTTACTGCCGGTACCGTGCGTCTGGTGGGAACGGATCCGCGTCGTATTGTCGAAGAGGTCACGCGCTTACTGCATGACGATGAAGAGTATCAGGCGATGAGCCGGGCCCACAATCCGTACGGTGACGGGCAGGCTTGTGGTCGTATTTTGCACGCACTTAAACACAATCGGGTAACGCTATGAGTTTTTCTACCATCTCTGTTGTTGGTCTTGGCTATATCGGGCTGCCTACTGCGGCGGCCTTTGCCTCTCGTCAAAAGCAGGTCGTTGGCGTAGATATCAACGCGCACGCGGTGGAAACCATCAACCGTGGCGAAATTCATATCGTGGAGCCCGATCTTGATCGCGTGGTGAAAAAGGCGGTGGACGGTGGCTTCCTGCGCGCCAGCACCACGCCGGTAGAAGCCGATGCGTACCTGATTGCGGTTCCTACGCCCTTTAAAGGCGATCATGAGCCTGACATGGTTTACGTCGAGGCGGCGGCAAAATCCATTGCGCCTGTGCTGAAGAAAGGGGCGCTGGTTATCCTTGAGTCCACTTCACCCGTTGGGGCAACCGAGCAGATGGCACAGTGGCTGGCCGAGGCGCGTCCTGATCTCAGCTTCCCGCAGCAGGCGGGCGACCAGGCCGATATCAATATCGCCTACTGCCCTGAGCGCGTACTGCCAGGCCAGGTGATGGTGGAACTGATCAAAAATGACCGCGTGATTGGCGGCATGACGCCAGTCTGCTCCGCGCGCGCCAGCGAGCTGTATAAGATCTTCCTTGAAGGCGAATGTGTGGTGACTAACTCCCGCACCGCCGAGATGTGCAAACTGACCGAAAACAGCTTCCGCGACGTTAACATCGCGTTTGCGAATGAACTGTCGTTGATTTGCGCCGATCAGGGGATTAACGTCTGGGAACTTATTCGCCTTGCCAACCGTCACCCCCGCGTGAACATCCTTCAGCCGGGGCCGGGCGTGGGTGGGCACTGCATCGCGGTCGATCCGTGGTTTATCGTGGCGCAGAACCCGGAACAGGCACGCCTGATTCGTACCGCGCGCGAAGTAAACGACCACAAACCGCACTGGGTCATCAACCAGGTCAAAGCCACGGTCGCGGATTGCCTGGCCGACAGCGGCAAACGCGCCAGTGAGCTGAAAATTGCCTGCTTTGGTCTGGCATTCAAACCGAATATTGACGATCTGCGCGAAAGCCCGGCGATGGAAATTGCCGAAATGATCGCTGCCTGGCACAGCGGTGAAACGCTGGTGGTTGAGCCGAATATTCATGCGCTGCCGGCAAAACTTGCCGGTCACTGCACCCTTACCGCCCTGGATGACGCGCTGGCGACGGCGGATGTGCTGGTGCTGCTGGTGGATCACAATGCGTTCAAAGCGGTTTCCGGTGATGCCGTACGTCAGCAGTATGTTGTTGATACCAAAGGCGTGTGGCGTTGAGTATCCTCAACGGCGTGCTGGAGTCCCTTGAGTGGGAAAGCGCATTCTTTGCGCGTCCCTCAGCGATAGTGCGTCTGCGCGACAATGCCCCTGCGTTGCAGGAAGCAGACTTCAGCGCCTGGCAGCGCGTACAGGCTAAGATCCCGGCGGACCGCGCCGATCTGCTGGACGCCCTCCAGCAGCACGGATTCCGGCTGGTCGAGGGTGAGGTTGATCTCTCTGTTACCGTGGCTCTCCACGCCTCACCGGGCGCGGAAATTGCAACGGAGCAGGATATCCCCGCGCTGCGCAAGATGGCGGCGCTGGCCTTCGCTCAGAGCCGTTTCCGGGCGCCCTGGTATGCGCCCGATGACAGCGGCCGCTTTTATGCCCAGTGGATAGAGAATGCGGTCAAAGGTACGTTTGACCACGTCTGTCTGGTGTTCCGTACTGCCGGGGGGCAGATTCAGGGTTTTGTTTCGCTTCGCAGGCTCAACGAGCACGAGGCGCGCATCGGATTGTTAGCCGGGCGCGGCATGGGCGAGAAACTCATGCAGGCGGCGCTGCACTGGGCGGAGCAACAACAGGTATCGACGCTGCGGGTCGCAACCCAGATGGGCAACACCGCTGCGCTTAAACGTTATATTGCGAGTGGTGCCAGCATCGACGCCACCGCCTACTGGTTATACAGGTGACAAGATGATTCCATTTAACGCGCCTCCCGTTGTGGGCACTGAACTTGATTACATGCAGTCTGCTATGGGCAGCGGCAAGCTCTGTGGCGATGGCGGTTTTACCCGCCGCTGCCAGCAGTGGATGGAGCAACGTTTTCACAGTGCCAAGGTACTGCTGACGCCGTCCTGTACCGCATCGCTTGAGATGGCGGCGCTGTTGCTGGATATCCAGCCCGGCGATGAAGTGATCATGCCGAGCTACACCTTCGTCTCCACGGCGAACGCGTTTGTCCTGCGCGGGGCGAAAATTGTGTTTGTGGATATCCGTCCGGATACTATGAACATCGACGAAACGCTGATTGAAGCGGCGGTCACCGATAAAACGCGGGCGATTGTGCCGGTGCATTACGCGGGCGTGGCCTGTGAGATGGACACCATCATGGCCATCGCTAAAAAGCACAACCTGTTTGTGGTGGAAGACGCCGCGCAGGGCGTGATGTCCACCTACAAAGGGCGCGCGCTGGGCACCATTGGTCATATCGGCTGCTTTAGCTTCCACGAAACCAAAAACTACACCGCAGGCGGAGAAGGCGGCGCGACGCTGATTAACGATCGTGCCCTGGTGGAGCGTGCGGAAGTGATCCGTGAAAAAGGGACCAACCGCAGCCAGTTCTTCCGCGGTCAGGTGGATAAGTACACCTGGCGCGATATCGGCTCAAGCTACCTGATGGCGGATTTGCAGGCCGCGTATCTCTGGGCGCAGCTGGAAGCGGCAGAGCGAATCAATCTGCAACGCCTCTCCCTGTGGCAAACCTACTACGACGCGCTGGAGCCGCTGGCAAAAGCCGGACGTATTGAACTGCCGACTATTCCGGCAGACTGCATCCACAACGCTCACATGTTCTACATCAAGCTGCGCGATAACGACGATCGCAGCAAGCTGATTGCCTGGCTGAAAGAGGCGGAAATTATGGCGGTATTCCACTATATTCCGCTGCACTCCAGCCCGGCTGGCGAAGCCTTCGGGATGTTTGCCGGTGAAGACCGCTACACCACCAAAGAGAGCGAACGTCTGCTCCGCCTGCCCCTGTTCTACAACCTCGCGCCGGTGAACCAGCGTACGGTGATCAATTCGCTTCTGAGTTATTTCGCCTGATATGTCTCTGGCAAAAGCGTCGGTGTGGACGGCAGCGTCCACGCTTGTAAAAATTGGCGCCGGGTTACTGGTCGTAAAGCTGCTGGCCGTCTCATTTGGTCCGTCAGGCGTTGGGCTGGCAGGGAACTTCCGCCAGCTGGTCACGGTGCTTGGCGTGCTGGCGGGAGCCGGGATATTCAATGGCGTCACCAAATACGTCGCGCAGCATCATGACGATGCCGAAAAGCTCCGCACGGTGGTGGGCACCTCCTCTGCTATGGTGCTGGGCTTTTCTACGTTGCTGGCCGTCGTCTTTTTGCTGGCGGCGGCACCCATCAGCCAGGGACTGTTCGGACACACGCACTATCAGGGGCTGGTGCGCCTGGTGGCGCTCGTTCAGATGGGGATCGCCTGGGCAAACCTGCTGCTGGCGCTGATGAAAGGCTTCCGTGATGCCGCCGGGAATGCGCTGGCGCTGATTCTCGGCAGCATCATCGGCGTTATCGCCTACTACTTTAGCTATCGGCTGGGCGGCTATGAAGGCGCGCTGCTGGGGCTGGCGCTGGTGCCTGCGCTCGTTGTCATTCCGGCAGCGTTTATGCTGATGCGCAGAGGCAATGTCCCGCTGAATTACCTGAAACCGCAGTGGGACAAGATGCTGGCGGGGCAGCTAGGAAAGTTTACCCTGATGGCGCTCATCACTTCGGTAACGCTTCCCGTTGCCTACGTGATGATGCGAAACCTGCTGGCAGCGCATTACAGCTGGGATGAAGTGGGGATCTGGCAGGGCGTGAGCAGCATTTCAGATGCTTACCTCCAATTTATTACGGCTTCCTTTAGCGTCTATTTACTGCCAACCTTATCGCGCCTGACTTCCAGGCAGGATATTACCCGCGAGATTTTTCGCTCCCTGCGTTTTGTATTGCCGGCGGTTGCGATCGCCAGCTTTACCGTCTGGTTACTGCGTGATTTCGCCATCTGGCTGCTGTTTTCGGCGAAGTTTACCGCCATGCGCGATCTGTTTGCCTGGCAACTGGTCGGCGATGTGCTGAAAGTGGGGGCATACGTTTTCGGCTATCTGGTGATTGCTAAGGCTTCGCTGCGGTTGTATATCCTGGCAGAGATCGGCCAGTTTGCGCTGCTGACGGCATTTTCTCACTGGCTGATCCCCACCCACGGTGCGCTGGGGGCGGCTCAGGCCTATATGGCAACTTATATCGTTTATTTCGCTGCCTGTTGCGGCGTATTTTTACTTTGGCGTAAACGCGCATGACTGCACTGATACACATACTGGGATCGGATATCCCGCATCATAACCAGACCGTTCTGCGGTTCTTCAACGATGAACTGGCATCCGGCACGCCCGATGCGCGCGAGTTTATGGTCGTTGGACGCGATAACGGCCTGAGCGCGGCGTGTCCGGCATTGCACATCACCTTCTGGCCAGACAAAGCGGCCCTGACCAAAGCCGTTGTCGCGAAAGCCAAAGCGGACCGAAGCCAGCGTTTCTTCTTCCACGGACAATTCAATACCGGGCTGTGGCTGGCGCTGTTAAGCGGCGGGATAAAACCTTCCCAGTTCAGCTGGCATATCTGGGGAGCGGATCTCTACGAAGTCTCCCACGGCTGGAAGTTCCGTCTTTTCTATCCGCTGCGTCGTCTGGCGCAGGCGCGCGTGGGCTGCGTTTTTGCTACCCGTGGCGACCTCAACTATTTTGCTAAACAGCACCCGAAGGTTCGCGGGGAACTGCTCTATTTTCCGACCCGTATGGATCCGGCACTGAATACCATGGCGAATGACGCGGTTCGTAAGGGCAAACTGACCATCCTGGTGGGAAATTCCGGCGATCGCAGTAACGAGCATGTCGCGGCGCTGCGGGCGGTGCATCAGCAGTTTGGCGATACGGTGAACGTGGTGGTGCCGATGGGCTATCCCGCCAATAACGACGCCTACATCGATGAAGTTCGCCAGCAGGGGCTTGCGCTGTTTAGCGCGGAAAATCTGCACATTCTCAGCGATAAGCTGGAATTTGATGACTATCTCGCGCTGCTGCGAAAATGCGATCTGGGCTATTTCATCTTTGCCCGTCAGCAGGGGATTGGTACGCTGTGTCTGCTGATTCAGGCGGGCGTACCGTGCGTGCTCAACCGCAAAAACCCGTTCTGGCAGGACATGGCCGAACAGCATATTCCGGTGCTGTTTACCTCTGACACGCTTAATGTCGAGGTGGTACGGGAAGCGCAGCGTCAGCTCACGCTGGTGGATAAAAATAGCATCGACTTTTTCAGCCCGAACTATCTCACGCCGTGGCACCGCGCGCTGCGTATTGCTTCAGGAGACAACGCATGAGCCAGTTGCAATTTAGCGGCTTGCTGGTGGTCTGGCTGCTGAGCACGCTGTTTATCGCCACGCTCACCTGGTTTGAATTCCGGCGCGTACGTTTTAACTTCAACGTATTCTTCTCGCTGCTGTTTTTGCTGACCTTTTTCTTTGGCTTCCCGCTGACCAGCATCCTCGTGTTCCGCTTTGATGTTGGCGTCGCTCCGCCGGAAATCTTGTTGCAGGCGCTGCTCTCTGCGACCTGCTTCTACGCGGTGTATTACGTCACCTATAAAACGCGCCTGCGCGCGGCGAAAGACACCACACCCCGTCGTCCGCTGTTTACAATGAACCGGGTAGAAACCCATCTGACGTGGGTTATGCTGATGACTATCGCCCTCGTCAGCGTGGCGATTTTCTTCATGCATAACGGCTTTTTACTGTTTAAGTTGCAGTCCTATAGCCAGATTTTCTCCGCCGAAGTCTCCGGCGTCGCGCTCAAGCGTTTCTTTTATTTCTTCATTCCGGCGATGCTGGTGGTCTTTTTCCTGCGTCAGGACAGCAAAGCCTGGCTGTTCTTCCTGGTCAGCACCGTCGCATTTGGCATTCTGACCTACATGATCGTCGGCGGCACCCGCGCTAACATCATTATCGCCTTCGCGATTTTCCTGTTTATCGGCATTATTCGCGGTTGGATCTCGCTGTGGATGCTGGCGGCGGCAGGGGTCTTTGGCATTGTGGGGATGTTCTGGCTGGCGCTGAAGCGCTACGGACTGAACGTGGCGGGCGACGAAGCGTTTTATACCTTCCTGTATCTGACGCGCGACACCTTCTCGCCGTGGGAAAACCTGGCATTACTGCTGCAAAACTACGACAAAATCGAATTCCAGGGGCTAGCGCCGATTGTTCGCGATTTCTATGTCTTTATACCGACGTGGCTGTGGCCTGACCGTCCCGGTATTGTCCTGAACACGGCGAACTACTTTACCTGGGAAGTGCTGAACAACCATTCGGGCCTGGCGATTTCCCCAACACTGATTGGCTCGCTGGTAGTGATGGGCGGAACGTGGTTTATCCTGCCTGGCGCGATCGCGGTCGGGCTGATCATAAAATGGTTCGACTGGCTATATACGCTGGGTAACGAAGAGACCAACCGCTACAAAGCCGCTGTTTTGCACAGTTTCTGTTTCGGTGCCATTTTCAATATGATCGTTCTGGCGCGCGAGGGGCTGGATTCATTCGTCTCACGCGTGGTGTTCTTTATGGTCGTTTTCGGTCTCTGTCTGCTGCTGGCAAAACTGTTGTACTGGTTGTTTGACAGTGCAGGGCTTGTGCACAGACGTGAGCCACAGGGCAGCACAACGCTGTCGCAAGTCTGAGTAGGGATTATCATGACGGATACAACTTCAGCCCCGCGTTACGCGCTGCGTGGGCTACAGCTTATTGGCTGGCGTGACATGCAACACGCGCTGGATTTCCTGTTCGCGGACGGGCAGATGAAATCGGGCACGCTGGTGGCCATCAACGCAGAAAAAATGCTGGCGGTTGAAGATAATGCGGAAGTGAAAAGCCTGATTGAAGCCGCGGAGTTTAAATACGCAGACGGTATTAGCGTGGTGCGTTCAATTCGTAAAAAGTTTCCAGGCGCTAATGTGTCTCGCGTGGCGGGAGCTGACCTCTGGGAACGGCTTATGGAACGCGCAGGCGCTGAAGGCACGCCGGTATTTTTGATCGGCGGCAAGCCAGAGGTGCTGGCGCAGACCGAACAAAAGCTGCGTAGCCAGTGGAATGTTAACATCGTGGGCAGTCAGGATGGCTATTTCAGGCCGGAAGATCGCCAGGCGTTATATGAGCGCGTGCGCGACAGTGGGGCGAAAATTGTCACTGTCGCCATGGGGTCGCCGCGCCAGGAAATTCTGATGCGCGATTGCCGTCTGGTCAGCCCGGATGCGCTCTATATGGGCGTTGGCGGCACCTACGACGTCTTTACCGGCCACGTTAAGCGTGCGCCCAAAGTCTGGCAAAACCTGGGGCTGGAGTGGCTCTACCGCCTGCTTTCTCAACCGACGCGTATCAAACGACAGATTCGTCTGCTGCGCTACCTCGCCTGGCACTACACCGGGAAAATGTAATCAATATGCAGCGCGTTCTGCTGTTCGCGCTGCAACGCCCCCTGCAAAGCTGCTGAATTTCTGTGCAATGCATTCATTTTTTTAATGCATTGTTTGCCATTTGCCAGAATTTAAGAAACCATTCGCTCCGTATTTCAGTACCCCTCAAAACAATACCCGGCAATAAGTCGGGAAACAGCAAACACAACCGAGGAATTATGGCAGAGAAAAAACCGGAGCTTCAGCGTGGGCTGGAAGCTCGACATATTGAATTGATCGCGCTGGGCGGGACTATTGGCGTTGGCCTGTTTATGGGCTCGGCAAGCACGCTGAAATGGGCGGGGCCTTCCGTTCTGCTGGCGTATATTATTGCCGGGCTGTTCGTCTTTTTCATCATGCGCTCAATGGGCGAAATGTTGTTTCTGGAGCCGGTAACGGGCTCTTTCGCCGTTTACGCCCACCGTTATATGAGCCCGTTCTTTGGCTATCTCACGGCCTGGTCGTACTGGTTTATGTGGATGGCCGTCGGGATTTCGGAGATCACAGCCATCGGGGTCTACGTGCAGTTCTGGTTCCCGGAGATGGCCCAGTGGATACCCGCGCTCATCGCCGTAGGGCTGGTGGCGCTGGCGAACCTTGCCGCCGTTCGCCTTTACGGTGAAATCGAGTTCTGGTTTGCGATGATCAAAGTCACCACCATTATCGTGATGATTGTTGTGGGTCTGGGTGTCATCTTCTTTGGTTTCGGTAACGGCGGGCACGCGATTGGTTTCGGTAACCTGACCGGGCACGGCGGTTTCTTTGCCGGCGGCTGGAAAGGCTTCCTGACGGCGCTCTGTATCGTTGTCGCCTCCTATCAGGGCGTTGAGCTGATCGGCATTACCGCCGGTGAGGCGAAAAACCCGCAGGTCACGCTGCGTAGCGCGGTAGGCAAGGTGCTGTGGCGTATCCTGATTTTCTATGTGGGCGCGATCTTCGTTATCGTGACCATTTTCCCATGGAACGAGATCGGCACCACCGGCAGCCCGTTTGTCTTAACCTTCGCTAAGATTGGCATCACGGCGGCAGCCGCCATTATCAACTTTGTGGTGCTGACGGCGGCGCTCTCCGGCTGTAACAGCGGAATGTACAGCTGCGGGCGTATGCTTTACGCGCTCTCGCAAAACAAACAACTGCCGGCGGTGATGGGTAAAGTCTCCCGCGTGGGTGTACCGGTGGCGGGCGTCGCGGTGTCGATTGTGATTCTGCTGATTGGCTCTTGCCTGAACTACATCATCCCGAATCCGCAGCGCGTGTTTGTTTACGTCTATAGCGCCAGCGTGCTGCCGGGGATGGTACCGTGGTTTGTCATTTTGATTAGCCAGCTGCGTTTCCGGCAGGCGCACAAAAAAGCGATCGCCAGCCATCCGTTCCGCTCCATTCTGTTCCCGTATGCGAACTATTTGACGATGGCGTTCCTGATTTGCGTATTAATTGGAATGTACTTTAATGAAGATACCCGCATGTCGCTGTTTGTCGGGATGATCTTCCTGGCTGCCGTCACAGCTGCATATAAACTTTTTGGCCTGGGCCGCCGTGGCTCCGCCCATAAAGTGGAGGAATAAGCGGCAAAATGTGCAAACCATAACCAAACGCGCATTTTTTTCAAAAAAGCACTAGACAGCGGGGACGGAGGTACGTAATATCCAGCCCCGCAACGGCGCTAAGCGCCCGTAGCTCAGCTGGATAGAGCGCTGCCCTCCGGAGGCAGAGGTCTCAGGTTCGAATCCTGTCGGGCGCGCCATTTTAGTCCCGGCGCTAGAGCTGCGGTGGTCTGAGAAGTAGTCAGAACCGCGTGAAAGAATACAGTGGTGGCTATAGCTCAGTTGGTAGAGCCCTGGATTGTGATTCCAGTTGTCGTGGGTTCGAATCCCATTAGCCACCCCATTATTGAAAGAGTTGTGAATTGCGAAGGTGGCGGAATTGGTAGACGCGCTAGCTTCAGGTGTTAGTGTTCTTACGGACGTGGGGGTTCAAGTCCCCCCCCTCGCACCACGACTTTTAATGAGTTGAACTAAAAATTCAAAAAAGCAGTACATCGGCGAGTAGCGCAGCTTGGTAGCGCAACTGGTTTGGGACCAGTGGGTCGGAGGTTCGAATCCTCTCTCGCCGACCAATTTTGAACCCCGCTTAGGCGGGGTTTTTTGTTTTCTGCGTTTTTTTATCCTGTAGCCATTCCCCGACAACACTCTACATCCTTGTCGCGATTCAGCGACATATAAACCGTTAATATTAAAGAGTTTATTGTTTTACCTCTTAACCTGTCTCCTGGTGACGACAGACCACCGTCTTTAGCGCAATGTTGTATGGCGTAAGGCGGCTCTTAACAGCATAATTTCCTTTTATCTTAAAATGTTGCGCGATGTAAAAGTTCTGCGTGTAAACCTGGCACATTACATGCAATAATATGCATGTAGATGCTCATTCCATCTCTTATGTTCGCCTTAAGGCCTCATAAACTCAGGAATGACGCAGAGCCGTTTACGGTGCTTATCGTCCACTGACAGATGTCGCTTCGGCCTCATCAGACACCATGGACACAACGTTGAGTGAAGCACCAAATATGTTGTCTTACAGACCTGTTTTAACGCCTGCTTTTATAGCAGGCGTTTTTTTATGGGCGTAAAAAAGGAGGCCATCTGGCCTCCTGTTAATTACTGCTGCGTTCCGTTATTTTGCAACGTCAATAACAGCCCATCACGGCGCATAGCTGCGGCCTCTTCCGGCTTATGCTGCTTGTCCAGCGAATCAGCAAGCCAGGCGTAATCAAATGCGTCCGGACGTTGCTTCAGCGCGGCGCGGAAGGCGAGACTCGCCTCCTGCCACTCGCCGTGTTTCATCAGAGACTGGCCCAGCGTACTCCACAGCAGTGGACGATCGCCCACGGTTTTGATCTGCTGGCGCAGTGCTTTTTCAATTTGTTCCGGATTGTTGGTTTTCAGACGCGGGATGACCATCACCAGGCGGTCATCATACTGTCGCTTGAGACCGTCGAGGAGGATCTCCTGCGCGGTGTCATGGTCGTCACACTCAATCAGATGTTCTGCCATCGCCACCTGAAGAGGAACCTGCTGGCGCGTTTTACGGCTCTGGTTTTTCCACCAGGTTTTCAGGCCGTCGCTGCCGAGATCGGCGCGCGCCTGATCCATCAGGCCAATCCAGGCCAGACGCTGAAGTTCATCACGATGTTCATCATCGCCCACGTCGGCTTTCGCCATGGAAGGGATAATGTCCAGCAGCGAGCCCCAGGCACCGGTCCTAATATATGCCTGCTCAGCCAGACGCAGCACTTCCGGGTGACGAGGGGTAATTTCCAGCAGACGGTCAACGCCGTGACGGGCGGCATGGTTTTCATTGCGCGCCAGTTGCAGACGAACGCGGGTGATCTCAACCGGAATCGGATCTTTAGTAGAGAGCTCAGACGCGCGTTCAAGATGCTGATTGGCGCGGGCCTCATCGCCTCGCTGTTGCGCCGCCTCAGCGGCCAGCAGATAGTTAACAACCGGCTGTTCTGCATGGTCGGCATTTTTCGACATCAGCTTTTCAACCTGCTGATAGTCGCCTTCGGCCAGCTTCAGCAACGCCTGCTCGGTCTGCTTGCGGGCGCGACGGCGCTTACGGCCAACGAACCAGCCGCGCGTATGTACGCCGGTACGGAAAATACGACGCAGGAGCCACTCCACTGCCAGCAGAACGACCACACCCAGGATCAGAATAATTACCAGCCCTGTTACGCTGGTTTCGATATTGTAGTTATCGGTCTGGATCAATACATAACCCTGGTGACCCGCGAGCATCGGCCCCAGTACAATCCCGGCGATCAGCAGGATGAAGAGTAAGAAGACTTTTAGCATCATTACTCTCCTTGCGGCGCGCTTTCAGGCGCTGGCGCGGCGGCAGGTGCTTCAGCCGGACGCTCTGCCGGAACGCCCGGCTGGGCCAGCAGGTTACGCACGCGCGTCTGCATGAGCTTCTCCAGAATCGGCTGGCTTTCCAGCTTGTCCGGCACGTTCATGGTGATGTTTTGCTGGCTCAGCTTGTCGATATCCTCAAGGAACGCGGTCGTGGTTGCGTCATTGGTATCGTAGTAAGCACGTACCCAGGTTGAAACGTTATCCAGCGCCTGTTTGTAGGTCTCTTCCTGGTGACGCGGTACGGCCTGGGCAGCCACCAGCAGGCGGGAACGAATGTTTTCGCGCAGATAGACGTCCTGGTTCGGCGCCAGCAGCGGCACGGCAGTTTCATCGCGGCGGCGAATGGTAATAAAGCTGTCCATAAAGTTCTGCCAGCTCTTTTGCAGGTTGATACGCCATTCGCTCAGGGAGCTGGACAGCTCGGTGCCGTCAGAATCCATCGGGGAGTCATCGTCGTTGTTATCGGCCAGCTGAAGGTTATCAATCTGGTTGGAGAGCTGATTTACCTTAAGGATGATACCATCGTAATCGACCTGAGAAACCGCGGACAGGCTGGCGATATCTTCCGTAATAGCGCGGCGAGCGTTGATGAGGCTCGGATCGTTCATGTCCGCCAGGCTTGCGTCGGCGCTTTTCAGCAGCGCGGCGGCGGTGGTGACATCCTGATCGCTCCAGAGCTTGCGCCCGGCCAGTTTCACCAGAAAATCGGCCTGTGAAAGTAGCCAGGTTTTGGCATCGGTTCCCGAAATTGTGGCGACTTTTTCCTGCACTTCGCTCAGCTGTTTGGTCAACTCTTCACGTTTGCTGTTCGCGTCGGCGAGGGCGGCAGCCTGCTGTTTGATCACGCCTTCCAGCTCAGCTTTTTGCGTCTCCTGCGCTTTCTGTAGGGCAGTGATTTGGTTAACCAGCGCGTCGCTGGTGGCCGTCTGGTTGGTGCCTTGTTTCTTCACCAGTCCGTAGAGTCCCACGCCTGCGGCCAGCGCAATCGCGATGGCAATCACGCTCAGCGTGAGGCTGGTTTTGTTGCTGCCGTTTTTCTTCTCAACGGTTGTGTCTGTCGTCTCTGGCTGTGACGTGGTGTCCACAGTCTCCCTGGTCTCTTCAACCACGGCGGAGGATTTTTCGTGTTCCGTCATTATGGCTTCCCATTTGAGAGTTATTGTAATGCGCGCAGCAGCGCATCGTTGTCGGCGTTTTCAGCGATCCGAATATCCTGCCAGCCCAGTTCCCGGGCGTGGTTCGCCAGACGCTCACTGACGACCAGAAGCCGACAGCGGAGTAACCAGTTTTCGCGATACCAAAGCGGAATCAGCGACCAAAGCTGTTGTAACATTTCACCGCTGGTGACCACCAGCGTATTAATACCGCGGGCGTGCCAGCGCATTGCTTCTTCCGCGCCATCATAGTGTTTCGCACAGCGCTGATAGCACTCCACAAACGTCACGTCTGCGCCGCGTTCGCGCAGCGTTTCGCCCAGCAGTTCGCGACCACCGTTGCCGCGCAAAATGAGCGCGCGCTTTCCGGCAATGGTTTGTAATTCAGGTAATTGTAGCAAGACTTCGCTGATTTCCCGATCTAACGGGTAACGAACATCGATTCCGCTCGCGGTATGTAAGGCCAGCGCCGTGGTGCGCCCGATGGCGAAATAGCGGGGGGCGTGAGGCCAGCTAACGGCATGCTGTTGCAGCTGCGCATGGGCAAACTCCACGGCATGCTGCGACAGCGCAAAGAGCAGATCGCCTTCCTGTAAGAGACGCATCTGGTCAGCGAGCTCAGGCAGCTCGCGACCGGGGGAGAATTCAATCAGCGGAAAACTCCAGGCCACCTGCCCCAGTGCGCGCAGACGGCTCACTAACTGCTCTCCTGCGGGAGAAGGGCGGGTGACAAGTATGCTCATGCAGGGGGCTCTCCGTTATAGACCTCAGCCAGAATTTCACGCGCGCCGTTATTCAGCAGCTCTTCCGCCAGCGATACGCCAAGCGCCTCGGCATCTTGCGGCTTGCCGCGACGTTCACCGCGAACCATCTGTGAGCCGTCCGGCGCGCCAACCAGCGCACGCAACCACAGCTCACCGTCAGTTAATTCAGCATAGCTGCCAATTGGCACCTGACAGCCTCCTTCGAGGCGAGTATTCATCGCGCGCTCGGCTTTTACGCGAACGGCGGTATCGTCATGATTCAGCGGCGCGAGCAGTGCCTGAGTGCGCGCATCAACCAGACGACACTCAATGCCGACGGCACCCTGGCCGACGGCGGGCAGCGACAGCTCCGGCGGCAACGCGACGCGAATGCGTTCTTCCAGCCCCAGGCGTTTCAGGCCCGCAACCGCAAGAATAATGGCATCGTAGTCGCCGTTATCCAGCTTGCCAAGGCGTGTGCCGACGTTCCCGCGCAGCGAACGGATCACCAGATCCGGGCGACGTTCAGCCAGCTGACACTGGCGGCGTAAACTTGACGTGCCGACCACGCTGCCTGCCGGCAACGCATCGAGCGAGTCATAGCGATTAGAGACAAACGCATCGCGCGGATCCTCGCGCTCGCAGATGGTCACCAGCCCCAGCCCTTCCGGGAACTCAACGGGCACATCCTTCATCGAATGCACGGCGATATCGGCGCGGTTCTCAAGCAATGCCAGCTCCAGCTCTTTGACAAACAGACCTTTTCCGCCCACTTTGGCCAGCGGCGTATCCAGAATGACATCGCCACGTGTGATCATTGGCACCAGCTCAACGCGTAATCCGGTGTGGCAGGCTTCAAGGCGCTGCTTAACATAATGTGCCTGCCAGAGTGCAAGAGGACTTTGGCGTGTGGCAATTCTCAAAACATTGTCTAACATGCTTGTTACCGTCATTATCAATCGCTAACCATCCTAACATTGTTGACACTCGGATGGCAGTTTTACGGTTGATGAAGAGTGAGAGGGACAGGGCGGCGTACTCGTCAGCCATCGCCGTATTCAGGAATTTACACGTCAAGAACGGTGCTACACTTGTATGTAGCGCATCTTTCTTTACGGTCAACCGGCAAGGTGTTAAATTGATCACGTTTTAGACCATTTTTTCGTCTGTACCACCAGAAAAGCAAAAGGCGAAAAAAGGGTAACGGTTATTTTTTGAAATACTGCGGGTCCGCTGCTTTTTGTGTTCTGACTGGCGTGCGACACCCGGAAACATCAGGCGATACGTCTTGTACCTCTATATTGAGACTCTGAAACAGAGACTGGATGCCATCAATCAATTGCGTGTGGATCGCGCGCTTGCTGCCATGGGCCCTGCTTTCCAGCAGGTATACAGTCTACTGCCAACATTGTTGCACTATCACCATCCGCTGATGCCGGGTTACCTTGATGGTAACGTTCCCCAGGGCATTTGCCTCTTCACGCCTGATGAAACCCAACAGCATTACCTGACTGAACTTGAACTCTACCGTGGTATGCCGCCGCAGGATTCGCCGAAAGGCGAGCTGCCGATTACCGGGGTTTACTCCATGGGCAGCACGTCATCGGTTGGGCAAAGTTGCTCTTCTGACCTGGATATCTGGGTCTGCCATCAGTCCTGGCTCGACAATGAAGAGCGCCAGCTGTTGCAGCGTAAATGTAGCCTGCTGGAGAGCTGGGCGGCGTCGCTCGGCGTGGAAGTGAGCTTCTTCCTGATTGATGAAAACCGTTTCCGCCATAACGAAAGCGGCAGTCTGGGTGGTGAAGACTGCGGCTCGACTCAGCACATCCTGTTGCTGGATGAGTTTTACCGTACTGCCGTTCGCCTGGCCGGGAAACGTATTCTGTGGAATATGGTGCCGTGCGATGAAGAAGAGAATTATGACGACTACGTCATGTCGCTTTACTCGCAGGGCGTTCTGACGCCAAACGAGTGGCTGGATCTGGGCGGTCTGAGTTCCCTGTCCGCCGAAGAGTACTTTGGCGCAAGCCTCTGGCAGCTCTATAAGAGCATTGATTCACCGTACAAAGCGGTGCTGAAAACCCTGCTGCTGGAAGCCTACTCCTGGGAATACCCCACGCCGCGCCTGCTGGCGAAAGATATCAAACAGCGTCTGCACGACGGGGAGATCGTCTCCTACGGGCTTGATGCCTACTGCATGATGCTGGAGCGCGTCACCGAATACCTGACAGCCATTGAGGACGCCACGCGTCTTGACCTGGTGCGTCGATGTTTCTATCTCAAAGTCTGTGAAAAACTGAGCCGCGAACGCGCCTGCGTGGGCTGGCGTCGTGAAGTCGTCAGCCAGTTAGTCAAAGAGTGGGGATGGGACGAAGAGCGTCTCGCCATGCTCGACAACCGCGCCAACTGGAAGATCGATCAGGTGCGTGAGGCGCACAACGAACTGCTTGATGCGATGATGCAGAGCTACCGCAACCTGATCCGCTTTGCCCGCCGTAACAACCTTAGCGTTTCTGCCAGCCCACAGGATATCGGGGTGCTGACCCGTAAACTGTACGCCGCGTTTGAAGCGTTGCCGGGCAAGGTAACGCTGGTTAACCCACAGATTTCGCCTGACCTGTCTGAACCGAATCTGACCTTTATCTACGTGCCGCCGGGCCGCGCGAACCGCACCGGGTGGTATCTGTACAACCGTGCGCCAAGCATGGATTCGATCATCAGCCATCAGCCGCTGGAATATAACCGCTACCTGAACAAGCTGGTGGCCTGGGCCTGGTTTAACGGCCTTCTCACCTCACGCACCCGGTTGTTTATCAAAGGCAACGAGGTGGTCGATTTAGCCAAGTTGCAGGAGATGGTGGCGGATGTCTCGCACCACTTCCCGCTGCGTCTGCCTGCGCCGACGCCAAAAGCGCTCTACAGCCCGTGTGAGATTCGCCATCTGGCGATCATCGTCAACCTGGAATACGACCCGACGGCGGCCTTCCGCAATCAGGTGGTTCACTTTGACTTCCGCAAGCTGGACGTCTTTAGCTTTGGCGAGCAGCAAAACTGCCTGGTGGGCAGCGTGGATCTGCTGTACCGCAACTCGTGGAACGAAGTGCGTACCCTGCACTTTAACGGCGAGCAGGCGATGATCGAGGCGCTGAAAACGATCCTCGGCAAGATGCACCAGGACGCCGCGCCGCCGGACAGCGTGGAGGTGTTCTGCTACAGCCAGCACCTGCGCGGCCTGATTCGTACCCGCGTGCAGCAGCTGGTGTCTGAGTGCATCGAACTGCGTCTCTCCAGCACCCGACAGGAAACCGGGCGCTTTAAAGCGCTACGCGTCTCCGGCCAGACCTGGGGGCTGTTCTTTGAGCGCCTGAACGTGTCGGTGCAGAAGCTGGAAAACGCCATTGAATTCTACGGTGCGATTTCACACAACAAACTGCATGGCCTGTCGGTTCAGGTGGAAACCAACCACGTTAAGCTGCCGCAGGTGGTGGATGGCTTTGCGAGTGAAGGGATTATTCAGTTCTTCTTCGAAGAGTCGGGCGATAACGCCGGGTTTAACATCTACATTCTGGATGAAACCAACCGTGCCGAGGTGTATCACCACTGTGAAGGCAGCAAAGAGGAGCTGGTGCGCGACGTCAGCCGCTTCTATTCGTCCTCGCACGATCGCTTTACCTACGGCTCAAGCTTTATCAATTTCAACCTGCCGCAGTTCTACCAGATTGTGAATGTGGATGGGCGAGCGCAGGTGATCCCGTTCCGTACGCAGGCGATTACCCCTGCGGCGCCCGCTAACCAGGAAACTGCGCCGCTGTTGCAGCAGTACTTTTCCTGAGGCTTTTCGCCGGGTGGCGCTATCGCTTACCCGGCCTACGGTTCGAGTCGTTGTAGGCCCGGTAAGGCGTAGCCGCCACCGGGCAACGAAACTACCTGAAACTCACTGCCTCTCCCGCCTGCGCCGTCGCCGCCTGCTCCAGCAGATCCCAGAACGTTTCGCCGCTGCGATCGCAGACCCACTCGTCACCTTTCAGATCAAAGTGATAACCGCCCTGTTTCGCCGCCAGCCACACCTGGTGAAGCGGCTCCTGACGGTTAATAATAATCTTGCTGCCGTTTTCGAAGCTTAAGGTCAGGATCCCGCCGTTGATTTCACAATCGATATCGCTGTCGCCGTCCCAGTCGTCGATACGCTCTTCGATGGTCATCCACAGGGTATCGGCAAGGCGATGAAATTCACTGTCGTTCATGGTTTTATTCCTGTTTTTCGTGATGGCGGCAGTATAACGCTAAATAATTCCCGTTGCAGGAAAGCCGCAAACTCTTGCTTTTGTGTCTTCTCCTGCGATGATAGAAACAGATTTGAACTTACGGGCAACCTCTACATGAAAAACGTCTTCCGAACGCTTGTCGTTCTTGTCACTCTGTTTAGCCTGACCGGCTGTGGACTGAAGGGACCACTGTACTTCCCGCCAGAGGATAAAAACGCACCACCGCCGACAAAACCGGTGCAAAGTGGTATCGAGTCATCTACGCCGGATACCAACGATCGCGGCAATAACGGCGGCCCGACTCAGGTCAATCTCTGACAATTACGTTCTGTACCCGCGCAATGGAGCAAATGATGCAGTTCTCTAAAATGCATGGCCTTGGCAACGACTTTATGGTCGTCGACGCGGTAACGCAGAATGTCTTTTTCTCCCCGGAATTGATCCGTCGCCTGGCGGATCGACACGTGGGCGTGGGGTTTGACCAGTTGCTGGTGGTGGAGCCGCCTTACGATCCTGACCTGGATTTTCACTACCGCATTTTTAACGCCGACGGCAGCGAAGTTTCCCAGTGCGGCAACGGCGCGCGCTGTTTTGCCCGCTTTGTTCGGCTGAAAGGGCTGACCAACAAGCGCGATATCCGCGTCAGCACCGCCAACGGCCGGATGGTGCTCAGCGTCACCGACGACGAACTGGTGCGCGTGAACATGGGCGAGCCGAACTTCGACCCCTCTGCCGTGCCGTTTCGCGCCAACAAAGCGGAAAAGACCTATATTATGCGTGCCGCCGAGCAGACAGTATTGTGCGGCGTCGTCTCGATGGGTAACCCGCACTGCGTGATTCAGGTGGATGATGTGCAAACCGCGGCGGTTGAAACGCTCGGCCCGGTGCTGGAAAGCCACGAGCGCTTCCCGGAGCGGGCGAACATCGGTTTCATGCAGGTGGTGAAGCGTGAACACATTCGCCTGCGGGTTTACGAGCGCGGCGCGGGCGAAACCCAGGCCTGCGGAAGCGGCGCCTGTGCGGCGGTGGCCGTCGGTATCTCACAGGGGTTACTGGCAGAAGAGGTTCGCGTGGAATTACCGGGCGGTCGGCTTGATATCGCCTGGAAAGGAGCGGGTCATCCACTGTACATGACTGGCCCGGCGACACATGTTTATGACGGGTTTATCCATCTATGAAGCAACCAGGGGAAGAACTGCGGGAACCTGTAACGGAGCTGGACGACAGCGCTGTTGTGGATTACCTGCTGCACAATCCTGAGTTTTTTATCCGCAATGCACGCGTCGTCGAACGGATGCGCGTGCCGCATCCGGTTCGCGAGACCGTGTCGCTGGTTGAATGGCACATGGCGCGCTCGCGCAACCACATCAATCAGCTCGAAGAGAACATGACGCTGTTGATGGAGCAGGCCAGCAATAACGAAAGCCTGTTCTACCGTCTACTGCACCTTCAGGCGCGTCTGGCTTCCGCGCACAGTCTCGAAGAGTTCCTCAACCGCTTCCACCGCTGGGCGCGCGAGCTGGGGCTGGCAGGCGCGACGATCCGCCTCTTCCCTGACCGCTGGCGCATTGGCGCGCCGTCCGGGTTTACCCATCTGGCGCTGAGCCGCCAGGCGTTTGAGCCGCTGCGCATTCAGCGTCTGGGCCATGAGCACCACTATCTGGGGCCGCTTAACGGGCCAGAACTGCTGGTGGTGCTGCCGGAAGCCAAAGCTATCGGCTCGGTGGCGATGTCGCTGATGGGGCGCGATGGTGACCTGGGTGTGATGTTATTTACCAGCCGCGATGCGCATCATTATGAACAGGGGCAGGGCACGCAACTGTTGCAGGAGATCGCCCTGATGCTGCCTGAGCTGCTGGAGCGCTGGATTGAGCGCGTATGACGGACGGACTGCTCGCCACTGACGTCAACCGCTTTCTGCGCTATCTGGGCGTAGAACGCCAGCTCAGCCCTATTACGCTGCTCAACTATCAGCGTCAGCTTGATGCCATCATGCAGATTGCCGATGAAATCGGCCTGAAAAGCTGGCAACAATGTGACGCCGCCACGGTACGCGGGTTCGTCGTGCGTAGCCGTAAAAAAAATCTCAGCCCGGCGAGCCTGGCGCTCCGGCTCTCTGCCCTGCGCAGTTTCTTCGACTGGCTGGTCAGTCAGGGCGGTCTGAAAGCCAACCCGGCAAAAGGGATCGCCACGCCGAAAGCCCCGCGTCATCTGCCGAAAAATATCGACGTCGACGACGTAAACCGCCTGCTGGATATCGATCTTAACGATCCGCTGGCCGTGCGCGACCGCGCGATGCTGGAGGTGATGTACGGCGCGGGCCTGCGTCTCTCTGAGCTGGTGAACCTCGACTTAAAGCACCTCGATCTGGAATCCGGCGAGGTGTGGGTAATGGGCAAGGGCAGCAAAGAGCGCCGCCTGCCGATCGGCCGCAATGCGGTCTCCTGGATTGAGCACTGGCTGGACCTTCGCGGGCTGTTTGGCGCCGACGAAGATGCGCTGTTCCTGTCGAAACTCGGCAAGCGGATCTCGGCGCGTAACGTGCAGAAGCGCTTTGCGGAGTGGGGCATTAAGCAGGGGCTGAACAGCCACGTTCACCCCCACAAGCTGCGCCACTCCTTTGCGACGCACATGCTGGAATCAAGCGGCGACCTGCGCGGCGTACAGGAGCTGCTTGGTCACGCGAATCTGTCGACCACCCAAATCTATACCCACTTAGACTTCCAACACCTTGCCTCGGTGTATGACGCGGCGCATCCACGCGCCAAACGGGGGAAATAATGCGTTTTTACCGCCCACTCGGTCAGATCTCAGCCCTGACGTTTGATCTTGATGACACCCTTTACGACAATCGTCCGGTGATCCTGCGTACCGAGCAGGAGTCGCTGGCGTTTGTGCAGAACTACCATCCTGCGCTGAAAGCGATGCAGAACAAAGACTTCCAGAAGCTGCGTCAGTCCCTGCGGGAAACCGAACCGGAGATTTACCACGACGTGACCGAATGGCGCCGCCGTGCGGTTGAGCAGGCGATGCTCAACGCCGGCCTGAGCGCGCAGGATGCGGCCACGGGGGCCGAAGCGGCCATGGAAAACTTCGCCAAATGGCGCAGTCGGATCGACGTGCCGCAGGAGACCCACGACACGCTGGCGAAGCTCGCCGAAAAGTGGCCGCTGGTGGCCATCACCAACGGCAATGCTCAGCCTGAACTGTTTGGTCTGGGGAACTATTTTCAGTTCGTGCTGCGCGCGGGCCCGCACGGACGCTCGAAGCCGTTCAACGATATGTATCATCTGGCAGCGGAAAAACTGGATTTGCCGCTCGGTGAGATCCTGCACGTGGGCGACGACCTGACCACGGACGTCGCCGGGGCGATCCGCTGCGGCATGCAGGCCTGCTGGATCAAGCCGGAAAATGCCGATCTGATGACTACCCCGGATAGCCGTCTTCTGCCGCACGTGGAAATTTCACGGTTGGCATCCCTCACGACGCTGATATAATCATCAATTGTTCTGTATAAATTAACAGGGTTTTGGCGAATGGAAACATTTGCCTGCCCGACATGACGTGACGGTGCCAATGGACGTTTCTTACCTGCTCGACAGCCTTAATGATAAACAGCGTGACGCGGTTGCCGCCTCGCGTACAAACCTGCTGGTACTGGCTGGAGCGGGCAGTGGTAAGACGCGCGTGCTGGTTCACCGTATCGCCTGGCTACAGAGCGTGGAGAACTGCTCGCCGTACTCGATTATGGCCGTGACGTTCACCAACAAGGCGGCGGCGGAGATGCGCCACCGTATCGCACAGCTGATGGGCACCAGCCAGGGCGGCATGTGGGTTGGCACCTTCCACGGCCTGGCGCACCGCCTGCTGCGCGCGCACCATATGGACGCTAACCTGCCGCAGGATTTCCAGATCCTCGACAGCGAAGATCAGCTGCGCCTGCTGAAACGCCTGATCAAGGCGATGAATCTCGATGAGAAGCAGTGGCCGCCGCGTCAGGCGATGTGGTACATCAACGGTCAGAAAGACGAAGGGCTGCGTCCGCATCATATCCAGAGCTTCGGTAACCCGGTCGAGCAGACCTGGCAGAACGTCTACAAGGCCTATCAGGAAGCGTGCGATCGCGCCGGTCTGGTAGATTTCGCCGAGCTGCTGCTGCGCGCCCACGAGCTGTGGCTGAACAAACCGCATATCCTGCAACACTACCGTGAACGCTTTACCAACATCCTGGTGGACGAATTCCAGGATACCAACAACATCCAGTACGCCTGGATCCGCCTGCTGGCCGGGGATACCGGCAAAGTGATGATCGTTGGCGATGACGACCAGTCTATCTACGGCTGGCGCGGCGCTCAGGTGGAGAACATCCAGCGCTTCCTCAACGATTTCCCCGGCGCGCAAACCATCCGACTGGAGCAGAACTACCGTTCTACCAGCAACATTCTGAGCGCGGCCAACGCCCTGATTGAGAACAACAACGGGCGCCTGGGTAAAAAGCTGTGGACCGATGGCGTCGACGGCGAACCGATTTCGATTTACTGCGCCTTCAACGAGCTCGACGAAGCCCGCTTCGTGGTGAACCGCATTAAAACCTGGCAGGAGAACGGCGGCGCGCTGGAGCAGTGTGCCATTCTCTATCGCAGCAACGCCCAGTCGCGCGTGCTGGAAGAGGCGCTGTTGCAGGTGAGCATGCCGTACCGCATTTATGGCGGCATGCGCTTCTTCGAACGTCAGGAGATCAAAGATGCGCTCTCGTATTTGCGTCTGATTGCCAACCGTAACGACGATGCGGCGTTTGAGCGCGTGGTGAACACGCCGACGCGCGGCATCGGCGATCGTACGCTGGACGTGGTGCGTCAGGCCTCGCGCGATCGTCAGCTTACGCTGTGGCAGGCGTGCCGCGAGCTGTTACAGGAAAAAGCCCTCGCCGGACGCGCCGCCAGCGCATTGCAGCGCTTCCTGGAGTTAATCGACGCGCTGGCGCAGGAAACCGCCGACATGCCGCTGCACGTCCAGACCGACCGGGTGATCAAAGATTCCGGCCTGCGCACCATGTACGAGCAGGAAAAAGGCGAGAAGGGCCAGACCCGTATTGATAACTTAGAGGAACTGGTGACGGCAACGCGCCAGTTCAGCTACAACGAAGAAGACGAAGACCTGATGCCGTTGCAGGCATTCCTCTCTCACGCCGCGCTGGAAGCGGGGGAAGGGCAGGCCGATACCTGGCAGGATGCGGTTCAGCTGATGACCCTGCACTCCGCGAAAGGTCTGGAGTTCCCGCAGGTGTTCATCGTCGGTATGGAAGAGGGGATGTTCCCGAGCCAGATGTCGCTGGATGAAGGCGGGCGTCTGGAAGAGGAGCGTCGTCTGGCCTACGTGGGCGTGACCCGTGCGATGCAGAAACTGACTCTGACCTACGCGGAAACCCGCCGCCTGTACGGGAAAGAGGTGTATCACCGTCCGTCGCGCTTTATCGGCGAGCTGCCGGAAGAGTGCGTGGAAGAGGTGCGCCTGCGCGCCAGCATCAGCCGTCCGGTCAGCCATCAGCGTATGGGCTCGCCGATCTCTGAAACCGACACCGGTTACAAGCTGGGCCAGCGCGTGCGCCACTCGAAGTTTGGCGAAGGCACCATCGTCAACCTGGAAGGCAGCGGCGAGCACAGCCGTTTGCAGGTAGCGTTCCAGGGGCAGGGGATCAAATGGCTGGTGGCAGCCTATGCCAAGCTGGAAAGTGTGTAACTTTCAGAAAAATATCACTATTTTGTAATAATCTGCTAGCCTTATACGTTGAAGGTCAATTAATGCCCTTCAGCGTTCCGTTGCGTGTTGACGCCACAGTTATTGCTGGCGTAACATGCGCGCACGATTACGCTAAGAGGACATTCGCCTTGGACACACCCAGTAGATACTGGCTCAATTCCCTGTCATCCAGGAACAACTCCTAAGGCTATCTCCTCTTGCTGATGGCCTTAGTGGTTGTCAGCGACTGCATCATTCCCGTCGCGCTGAGTCAGGCTGTTTAATGGTCTGAAACCCAATTTGTTTCTGTGTGCCCACCGAACTGTCCGATATTTTTTGCATTGGGAGTCCCGGTCATGTTGAGCGCATTTCAACTCGAAAATAACCGACTGACTCGGCTTGAAGCCGAAGAGTCACAGCCCCTCATTGATGCCGTATGGGTGGATCTGGTCGAGCCGGACGACGATGAGCGCCTTCGCGTACAATCTGAACTGGGGCAAAGCCTGGCGACACGCCCGGAACTGGAAGACATCGAAGCATCCGCCCGTTTTTTTGAAGACGAAGACGGCCTGCACATTCACTCCTTCTTCTTTTTCGAAGATGCCGAAGACCACGCGGGGAACTCTACCGTGGCGTTTACCATCCGCGATGGCCGCCTGTTCACCCTGCGCGAGCGCGAACTGCCTGCGTTTCGTCTCTACCGTATGCGCGCCCGCAGCCAGGCGATGATGGACGGTAACGCCTATGAGCTGCTGCTGGATCTGTTCGAAACCAAAATCGAACAGCTGGCGGATGAAATCGAAAACATCTACAGCGACCTGGAAAAGCTGAGCCGCGTGATCATGGAAGGCCATCAGGGCGATGAGTACGACGAAGCGTTGTCCACGCTGGCAGAGCTGGAAGATATCGGCTGGAAGGTGCGTTTGTGTCTGATGGATACCCAGCGCGCGCTGAACTTCCTGGTGCGCAAGGCGCGTCTGCCGGGCGGTCAGCTGGAGCAGGCGCGTGAGATCTTACGCGATATCGAATCCCTGCTGCCGCACAACGAATCCCTGTTCCAGAAGGTCAACTTCCTGATGCAGGCGGCGATGGGCTTTATCAACATCGAGCAGAACCGCATCATCAAGATCTTCTCGGTGGTGTCCGTGGTGTTCCTGCCGCCGACGCTGGTGGCGTCCAGCTACGGGATGAACTTCGAGTTTATGCCGGAGCTGAAGTGGAGCTTTGGCTACCCGGGGGCGATTATCTTTATGATCCTCGCCGGGCTGGCGCCGTATCTGTACTTCAAGCGGAAGAACTGGCTGTAAAAATCTGGCGGGTGGCGCTGCGCTTACCCGCCCTACGATCGAATTCCCTCTCCCTGTGGGAGAGGGTTCCCCACAAAATAATGCCTGCACAGACGGCCCCCTCTCCCTTGAGGGAGAGGGCTGGGGTGAGGGGGAACATACGGCTCTGGTGGTCATTCCGTTCACTTTATGTTCCTTGCTACTCTGTCACGACATGACCGGTGAACGTGCCAGGGTGGCTCAGTCGCCACCACCCTGGCGACCCGGGCTTCCGGCGGAAAATCGCCGCTTCGCGGTGCCTTCGGCTTATTCCTTCCGGCTTATCGGGGACGGGCGGAGGTAACATCCCTGTAAAGCCCTCAGTTATTCTGAGGCAACGTTATCGCTTTTGCTTTCAAATTACTGGGGAACCCTCTCCCCTGTGGGAGAGGGTTAGGGTGAGGGCAACATCACAGCCCTTTGCGCACCCTGCGCTGGGTATAAATCGCATCCGCAACAAAGATGGCCAGCGCCACCCAGATAAAGGCGAACGTCACCATCTTATCCGCACCCGGCACCTCGCCGTAAAACACCACCGCCAGCAGGAACATCAGCGTGGGGCCAATGTACTGGAAGAAGCCCAGCGTGGAGAGGCGCAGACGCGTTGCCGCGCCGGTAAAGCACAGCAGGGGGATCGTTGTGACCACGCCTGCGGCCATCAGCATCAGGTTCAGCGACCATGGGTTGCTGCCCATGTGGCTGGTGGCGCTGTCGGCAATACCGAACAGGTAGATCGCGGCGACAGGCAGCAGCCACAGGGTTTCAAACAGCATTCCCGTCTGCGCTTCCACGGCAATTTTTTTACGCACCAGGCCGTAGAAGGCAAAGCTGAACGCCAGCCCCAGGGCGATAACCGGCAGTGAGCCGAAGGTCCACAGCTGTACCAGCACGCCGCAGAAGGCCAGAATCACCGCCACCCACTGCATCCGGCGAAAGCGCTCGCCGAGGAAAATCATCCCCAGCAAAATATTGACCAGCGGGTTAATAAAGTAGCCCAGGCTGGCTTCGAGCATGTGATGGTTATTCACCGCCCAGATAAACAGCAGCCAGTTTCCGCCAATCAGCACCGCAGAGAGAGCGAGCAGGAAGACCTTCTTCGGGGTTTTCAGCAGCGTTTTGACGCCTGACCACTGACGGCTGATACTCATCAGCGCAATCATGAAGAAAAACGACCAGATAACGCGGTGAGTGAGGATCTCGTCCGCCGGGACATAGGCGATAAGTTTGAAGTACGCCGGTGCGATACCCCAAATAAAATAAGCGGCAAGGGCGAGTAAAACGCCCTGCCGCGTCTGTTTAGCATCCATCGGGAAAATCCGTTACAAAAAAGTGAAGTAATTTTACCCGAATTTGCCGTCTCAACCCACCATATAAGTGGCGGTTGCGCTGGCGATATAAACCTGCTCTTCGTTATGCAGCTCAACGCGGGCGACGGCAACTTTATTCCCGGCGCGCAGCAGGCTGCTGGTGCAGGTGAAGCGGTTTCCGCGTCCCGGACGCAGGTAGTCGACGCGTAAATCGATGGTGCCCATGCGCGACAGGCGCTGGCGTAACTCATCTTCGTTGATGGTGTCATGGCGCGTAAGCGTGCTACCCACGCACACCAGACCGGCCGCCACGTCCAGCGCGGAGGCAATCACCCCGCCGTGCAAAATGCTTTGCGCCCAGTTACCGACCATCATTGGCTGATTATTGAAACTCAGCTGAGCGAAGTCTTTTTCGTATCGCTCCAGCTCAAGACCCAGTGCACGGTTGAACGGCATGTGGTACACAAAAATCTCGCCCACGAGCTTTAAGGTTTCTTCGGCGGTGAGTGTGGCTGACATCTGACGTGGCATCCTTGTTGTTAACAAAATGTTGATTTTATGCTTCAGGATAAAGGAATGCCACTTTAAGAAACGAGGAAGCGGAAGTTATCGCAGAAGTCTGTAGAATGCCCGGACAAAACTATTCATTAAATGTCACCATTTCAGGAGAACACCACCGATGCGGACGTATCTGGGTTGGTTACTGGCGGCGGTTGCGCTGCCCCTCACAGCATATGCGCAGGAAGCGACGATCAAAGAGGTGCATGATAAACCTGCCGTTAAGGGCAGCATCATCGCCAATATGCTTCAGGAGCATGACAATCCGTTCACGCTGTACCCGTATGACACAAACTACGTGATCTACACCCAGACCAGCGATCTCAACAAAGAGGCGATAAGCTCCTATAACTGGTCTGATAATGCGCGTAAAGATGAGGTGAAGTTCCAGCTCAGCCTCGCCTTCCCGTTCTGGCGCGGCATCCTGGGGCCGAACTCGGTACTTGGCGCGTCTTACACGCAGAAGTCATGGTGGCAGCTCTCAAACAGCGGAGAATCTTCACCGTTCCGCGAAACCAACTATGAACCGCAGCTGTTCCTCGGTTTCGCCACCGATTATGAGTTTGCAGGCTGGACGCTGCGAGACGTGGAGGTGGGCTATAACCACGATTCCAACGGGCGTTCCGACCCAACCTCACGCAGCTGGAACCGCATCTATACGCGTCTGATGGCGCAGAACGGCAATTTCATGGTGGAAGTGAAGCCGTGGTACGTGGTGGGCAGCACCGATGACAACCCGGATATCACCAAATACATGGGCTACTATCAGCTTAAAGTGGGCTATCAGCTGGGTGACGCGGTGCTGAGTGCCAAAGGCCAGTACAACTGGAATACCGGCTACGGCGGCGCAGAGCTGGGCCTGAGCTACCCGGTGACGAAACACGTTCGTCTCTATACTCAGGTGTATAGCGGGTATGGCGAATCGCTGATCGACTACAACTTCAACCAGACCCGCGTCGGTGTGGGCGTGATGCTGAACGATATTTTCTAAGCTGCTCGAATGTTTTTGCGTTAAACGTTGAAGTTTCTCTCTCAGGCGCTGAAAATAGCGCCTGTTTCATTTCTGGCATATGGGGTTAACGTGGCGCAGGCGGAAGTATTGAATCAGGAATCGCTGGCTAAACAGGTTTTGCATGAAACCTTTGGCTACCAGCAGTTCCGCCCCGGCCAGGAAACCATCATTGAAACCGTGCTGGAAGGCCGCGATTGCCTGGTGGTCATGCCGACCGGCGGCGGTAAATCGCTCTGCTATCAGGTGCCCGCGCTGGTGCTTAATGGCCTGACGGTCGTGGTATCGCCTCTTATTTCCCTGATGAAAGACCAGGTCGACCAGCTGCTTGCCAACGGCGTGGCGGCGGCCTGTCTGAACTCGACGCAGACCCGCGAGCAACAGCAAGAAGTAATGGCCGGGTGTCGTACCGGGCAGATCCGCCTGCTGTATATCGCGCCAGAACGCCTGATGCTGGACAACTTCCTCGATCATCTGGCGCACTGGAATCCGGTGCTGCTGGCGGTGGATGAAGCGCACTGTATCTCCCAGTGGGGGCACGATTTCCGCCCGGAATATGCCGCCCTCGGCCAGCTTCGTCAGCGCTTCCCCGAACTGCCGTTTATGGCGCTTACCGCTACGGCAGACGACACCACGCGTCAGGACATCGTTCGCCTGCTGGGGCTGAACGACCCGTATATTCAGGTCAGCAGCTTCGACCGCCCGAACATCCGCTATATGCTGATGGAGAAGTTCAAGCCGCTGGATCAGCTCTTACGCTACGTGCAGGAGCAGCGCGGTAAGTCCGGCATCATCTACTGCAACAGCCGTGCGAAGGTGGAAGACACCGCCGCCCGTCTGCAAAACCGTGGCTTTAGCGCCGCGGCCTATCACGCCGGGCTGGAGAACCATATCCGCGCCGACGTGCAGGAGAAATTCCAGCGCGACGACCTGCAAATCGTGGTCGCAACGGTGGCGTTCGGGATGGGAATCAACAAGCCCAACGTGCGCTTTGTGGTGCATTTCGACATTCCGCGCAATATCGAATCCTACTATCAGGAAACCGGCCGCGCCGGGCGTGACGGCCTGCCTGCGGAAGCGATGCTGTTTTACGATCCAGCGGATATGGCGTGGCTGCGCCGCTGTCTTGAGGAGAAACCGCAGGGGCAGTTGCAGGATATCGAACGCCACAAGCTTAACGCGATGGGGGCCTTCGCCGAAGCGCAAACCTGCCGCCGTCTGGTGCTGCTCAACTACTTTGGTGAAGGGCGTCAGGCGCCGTGCGGCAACTGCGATATCTGCCTCGACCCGCCGAAGCAGTACGATGGCCTGATGGACGCGCGCAAAGCGCTCTCGACTATCGGACGCGTGAACCAGCGCTTTGGGATGGGCTACGTCGTTGAAGTGCTGCGCGGGGCTAACAACCAGCGTATCCGCGACATGGGTCACGACAAGCTGCCGGTTTACGGCATCGGGAAAGACCAGAGCCATGAGCACTGGGTGAGTATCATCCGCCAGCTGATCCATCTCGGCTTTGCCACGCAAAATATTGCCCAGCACTCTGCGCTTCAGTTGACCGAAGCGGCGCGACCGGTCCTGCGTGGCGAGGTTGAACTGAAGCTCGCCGTTCCGCGCGTCGTCGCCCTGAAGCCGCGCGTGATGCAAAAATCCTACGGCGGCAACTACGACCGCAAGCTGTTCGCCAAGCTGCGTAAGTTGCGTAAAGCCATTGCGGATGAAGAGAACATCCCGCCATACGTGGTGTTCAACGACGCGACGCTGATCGAGATGGCCGAGCAAATGCCGCTCAGCGCCAGCGAGATGCTCAGCGTCAACGGCGTCGGCACGCGTAAGCTGGAGCGCTTTGGTAAAGAGTTTATGGCGCTCATCCGTTCCCACGCTGATGGTGATGATGAGGAGTAGTCAGCCGGGCGAAAAAGTGCCAGGATGGTGACTCACTGTATTATTTCCCCGCGAGCTAATTATGTTAATGCTATTTCTCACCGTGGCGTTAGTGCACATCGTTGCGCTGATGAGCCCTGGCCCTGACTTTTTCTTCGTGTCGCAAACGGCCGTCAGCCGCTCCCGTAAAGAGGCGATGATGGGTGTGCTCGGTATTACCATGGGCGTCATGGTCTGGGCGGCGGTTGCGCTGCTCGGTCTGAACCTGATCCTGGCGAAAATGGCGTGGCTGCATAACATCATCATGGTCGGCGGCGGTCTGTACCTGTGCTGGATGGGCTACCAGATGCTGCGCGGGGCGCTGAAGAAAGAAGAGAAAAAGCCGGAAGAGCCAAAGGTTGAGCTGGCAACGGGCGGCCGTAGCTTTGTGAAAGGGCTGCTGACCAACCTGGCGAACCCGAAAGCGATTATCTACTTCGGCTCTGTGTTCTCGCTGTTTGTGGGGGATAACGTCGGCGCGGGCGCGCGCTGGGGGATCTTCCTGCTGATCGTTGTTGAGACGTTCGCCTGGTTTACCGTTGTGGCAAGCCTGTTTGCCTTACCGGCGATGCGTCGCGGCTACCAGCGCATCGCGAAATGGATCGACGGCTTTGCCGGCGCGCTGTTCGCCGGCTTCGGCATTCATCTCATCATTTCTCGCTAAGCATGACGCGCTGACGCAAGCAGCGCGCCAACCAGCATAAACAGCGAACCAAAGACTTTGTTCAGGGCCTTCATCTGCTTAGGCCCTTTGATCCACGCCGCAATTCGCTGCGCCAGCGTCGCGTAACCAATCATCACAATGATATCGACAATAATGGTGGTCGCGCCCAGCACCACGTACTGCATCACCTGTGGCTGATGCGGCACGATAAACTGCGGGAACAGGGCGGCGAGGAACACGATGCTTTTCGGGTTGGTCAGGTTAACGAACACCGCGCGTTTAAACAGGTGGCCGCGTGTTTGCGTCCGGGAGAGCGTATGCAGATCAATCGAGCCTGCGGCGCGCCACTGCTGAATACCCAGCCAGATAAGATACGCTGCGCCAGCCCATTTCAGCACCTCGAAGGCCAGCACCGAACGGGAGAACAGCGTGCCCAGACCAATCCCCACCAGCACAATATGAATGCCAAGCCCGGTCTGTAAACCGGCGATTGACGCCGCCGCGCCGCGATAGCCGTGATTAATGGAGGTGGTCATGGTGTTGATTGCGCCCGAGCCAGGTGAAAGGCTGAGGATGATGGATGTCAGCAGGTAGGCGAACCACCATTCGAAGGTCATTTGAAACTCCCGGATCGTCTGTTTTTATGCCACAATACGCTATTGTTGAGTCATTTTGTGACCGGTAACGAAAAAAACGATATTCCCTGAATTACGGGGGGTGGAAACCCAATGTTTCAGCAGAAAAAGGACTGGGAAACACGAGAAAACGCATTTGCTGCTTTCTCCATGGGGCCGCTGACCGATTTCTGGCGCCAGCGTGAGGAAGATGAGTTTATGGGCGTCGGGGAAATCCCGGTGCGCTTCGTTCGTTTCCGTGATGAAAAAAATGACCGGGTGATTGTGGTCTGCCCCGGGCGCATCGAAAGCTATATCAAATATGCCGAGCTGGCGTATGACCTGTTCCATCTGGGCTTTGATGTGTTAATTATCGACCATCGCGGGCAGGGGCTTTCTGGCAGGATGTTGCCGGATACCCATCGCGGCCACGTGGATAACTTCAGCGATTACGTCGACGATCTGGCCGCGTTCTGGCAGCAGGAAGTGCAGCCCGGACCGTGGCGCAAGCGTTATATTCTTGCCCACTCCATGGGGGGGGCGATCTCGACGTTGTTTTTGCAGCGCCATAAGCACCAGTGTGACGCCATTGCGCTGACCGCGCCGATGTACGGCATTGTGATACGTTTTCCTGACTGGATGGTGCGCCATCTTCTCGACTGGGCTGAGGGCCATCAGCGCATTCGAGAAGGCTATGCCATCGGAACAGGACGCTGGCGGGCATTGCCATTTGCCATCAACGTGTTAACCCACAGCCGGCAGCGTTATCGCCGCAACCTGCGTTTTTATGCCGATGAACCGCGTCTGCGGGTCGGCGGCCCCACCTGGCACTGGGTGCGGGAAGGTATTCATGCCGGTGAGCAGGTGCTGGCGGGCGTAGGCGATGATGACACGCCGACGCTCCTGATCCAGGCGGAAGAAGAGCGTGTGGTGGATAACCGCATGCATGACCGCTATTGTGAACTTCGCGCCGCTGCGGGCCATCCCTGTGAAGGGGGTAAACCGCTGGTCATCAACGGTGCGTACCATGAGATCCTTTTTGAAAAGGACGCTATGCGCTCAGTCGCGCTCAACGCCATTGTTGAATTTTTCAACAGGCATAACTGATTATTGTTTTCCACCAGAGGTTGAAATCCCTATGTACCAGGTTGTTGCATCTGATTTAGATGGCACGCTGCTTTCCCCCGACCACACCCTGTCGCCTTATGCGAAAGAGACCCTAAAACTCCTGACTGCCCGTGGCGTGAACTTTGTGTTCGCCACCGGTCGCCACCACGTGGACGTGGGACAGATCCGCGATAACCTGGAGATCAAGTCGTACATGATCACCTCTAACGGTGCGCGCGTACATGACACGGACGGCAACCTGATTTTTACCCATAATCTCGATCGTGACATCGCCACCGATTTGTTCGGCATTGTGCATAACAACCCGGATATCGTGACTAACGTTTACCGCGACGACGAGTGGTTTATGAACCGCCATCGCCCGGAAGAGATGCGCTTCTTCAAGGAAGCCGTATTCCAGTACTCACTGTACGAGCCGGGTCTGCTGGAGCCGGAAGGGATCAGCAAGGTATTCTTCACCTGTGTAAATCATGAGGAGTTACTGCCGCTGGAGCAGGCGATCAACGCCCGCTGGGGCGACCGCGTGAACGTGAGCTTCTCCACGCTGACCTGTCTGGAAGTGATGGCGGGCGGGGTGTCCAAAGGTCACGCGCTGGAAGCGGTAGCGAAACGGCTGGGCTTTGATCTGAAAGACTGTATCGCCTTTGGCGATGGCATGAACGATGCCGAGATGCTCTCCATGGCGGGTAAAGGCTGCATCATGCAGAACGCGCACCAGCGCCTGAAAGATCTGCACCCGGAGCTGGAAGTGATCGGCACCAACGGCGATAACGCCGTGCCTAAGTATCTGCGCAAACTGTTCCTTGAATAATCTTCAATTGATTGTTTATTGTTCAGATGTCAACTAAAGAGTTCGCTACAATGCCTCTCCTTCTTTCTGAGAGACAAGCATTGTGGCGCTACTCATTATCACCACTATCCTGTGGGCCTTCTCCTTTAGTCTGATTGGCGAATACCTTGCCGGATCGGTCGACAGCTACTTCTCGGTACTGATGCGCGTGGGGCTGGCGGCGCTGGTGTTCCTGCCGTTCCTGCGTACCCGCGGGCAGTCGCTAAAAACGATACTGCTGTACATGCTGGTAGGCGCGATGCAGCTCGGCATCATGTACCTGTTCAGCTTCCGGGCCTACGTTTACCTGTCCGTCTCGGAATTTCTGCTCTTCACCGTGCTGACGCCGCTCTACATCACGCTGATTTACGACTTGCTCAGCAGGCGCCGTTTGCGCTGGGGATATCTGCTGAGCGCTGCGCTGGCAGTCATTGGCGCTGCGATTATTCGCTATGACAAGGTAAGCGATCACTTCTGGACCGGGCTGATGTTCGTCCAGCTCGCTAATATCAGCTTTGCCATCGGGATGGTGGGTTACAAACGTCTGATGGAGACCCGCCCGATGCCGCAGCATAACGCGTTTGCGTGGTTCTATATGGGCGCGGCGATTGTCGCGGTAGCGGCGTGGTTTCTGCTCGGCAATCCGCAAAAGCTGCCGACTACCTCCGTGCAGTGGAGCGTTCTGGTCTGGCTGGGCGTGGTGGCGTCGGGGCTGGGCTATTTTATGTGGAACTACGGCGCTACGCAGGTAGACGCCGGGACGCTGGGGATCATGAACAATGTGCACGTGCCGGCGGGGCTACTGGTGAACCTCGCCATCTGGCAGGAGCAGCCGCACTGGCCGAGTTTCCTTATTGGGGGAACGGTGATCCTGGCTTCGCTGTGGGTACATCGCCGCTGGGTCGCTCCGCGCTCCGCACAAACGGAAGATGGTCGCACGCGTGGTTCCGCGCTGAGCGAATAAACGCTTCCGTAATCGGCTGACGCTGCTCGCCGTCGCGCACGGCGGCGTACAGCCGGCTCCACAGTCCTTCACCCAGGGTTTTGGTGACCACCAGACCCTGGCGTTCAACCGTCTCGACCACCCAGTGCGGCAGCGCCGCAATCCCCATTCTGGCCGCCACCATCTGAATTAACAGCAGCGTGTTATCCACGCTTTTCAGCTGTGGGCTGATGCCCGCGGGTTGCAGGAAATGGCGCCAGATATCCAGACGACTGCGCTGTACCGGGTAAATCAGCAGCGTCTCCGTTGCCAGATCTTCCGGCGTGATACGCGTTTTAGCGGCCAGCGGATGGTCCGGGGCCAGCACCAGACGCACCTCAAAATCAAACATTGGCGAATAGTGCAGACCGCTGCGCGGTAGAATATCTGAGGTCATCACCAGATCCAGCTCACCCTGCTGAAGCGACGGCTGCGGATCAAACGTGACGCCGGATTTGAAGTCCATCTCCACCTGCGGCCACTTCTGGCGGAAGTTCTCAAGCGCGGGGGTCAGCCACTGAATACAGCTGTGACACTCAATGGCGATGCGCAGGGTGGTCTGCTGCGGCTCGTTGCAGGACTGCAACGCGCTGGCAATCTGCGGCAGCACCTGGTTCGCCAGCTGAAGCAAAATTTCGCCCTGCGGCGTAAAGCGCAAAGGCTGGCTCTTACGCACAAAAAGACGAAAGCCGAGGCGTTGTTCCAGATCGCTGAACTGGTGAGAAAGGGCAGACTGAGTCTGGTGCAGCGTGGCCGCTGCCGCCGCAAGAGAACCGCAGTTCCGCAACGCTTGTAGCGTTTTCAGGTGTTTTATCTCGATCATGAAAGTCCTTCACTTCGCCATGAACATTTTGCGCTTGAGGAATATACAGTACCTGCCAATTATAGAAGTGTAAACATCTGGACGTCTAAATAACGAATTTCTACAAGGGGTATGTCATGACAATCCGCACTCACACTCTCGGTTTCCCTCGCGTTGGCCTGCGTCGCGAGCTGAAAAAAGCGCAAGAAAGTTACTGGGCGGGTAACGCCACCCGCGAAGAACTGCTGGCCGTGGGACGCGAGCTGCGCGCGCGTCACTGGGATCAGCAAAAACAGGCGGGCGTAGACCTGCTGCCGGTGGGCGATTTCGCCTGGTACGACCATGTTCTGACCACCAGCCTGCTGCTTGGCAACGTGCCGGCTCGTCATCAGAACAACGATGGATCGGTGGATATCGATACCCTGTTCCGCATCGGCCGTGGCCGCGCGCCAACGGGTGAGCCAGCGGCAGCGGCGGAAATGACCAAGTGGTTTAACACCAACTATCACTATATGGTGCCGGAGTTCGTTAAGGGCCAGCAGTTCAAACTGACCTGGACCCAGCTTCTGGATGAAGTGGACGAAGCGCTGGCGCTGGGTCACCAGGTGAAACCCGTGCTGCTGGGGCCGGTCACCTACCTGTGGCTGGGCAAAGTGAAAGGCGAGCAGTTCGACCGCCTCAGCCTGCTGAACGCTATTCTGCCGGTTTATAAGCAGGTTCTGATTGAGCTGGGTAAGCGCGGTATTCAGTGGGTGCAAATCGATGAACCGGCGCTGGTGCTTGAGTTGCCGCAGGCGTGGCTGGATGCCTTCAAACCGGCGTATGACGCGCTCACGGGCCAGGTGAAGCTGCTGCTGACCACCTATTTCGAGGGCGTAACGCCTAACCTCGACACCATTACTGCGCTGCCGGTTCAGGGTCTGCACGTTGATCTCGTTCACGGCAAAGACGATGTGGCAGAGTTGCACAAGCGTCTGCCTGCGGAGTGGCTGCTCTCTGCCGGTCTGGTGAATGGTCGTAACGTCTGGCGCGCCGATCTCACTGAGAAATATGCACAAATTAAGGATATTGTCGGTAAACGTGAATTGTGGGTAGCCTCTTCCTGTTCCCTGCTGCACAGCCCGATCGACCTGAGCGTGGAGACCCGACTCGACCCTGAGGTGAAAAGCTGGTTTGCCTTCGCCCTGCAAAAATGTGAGGAGCTGGCTCTGCTGCGCGACGCGTTAAACAGCGGCGACACGGCAGCGATTACCGACTGGAGCGCGCCGATCCAGGCGCGCCGTCACTCGACGCGCGTGCATAACCCTGTGGTGGAAAAACGTCTGGCGGCCATCACTGCCCGGGACAGCCAGCGCCAGAGCCCGTATGAAGTGCGCGCCGAAGCCCAGCGTGCGCGCTTTAACCTGCCCGCGTGGCCGACCACAACCATCGGCTCCTTCCCGCAGACTACCGAGATCCGCGGCCTGCGTCTGGACTTCAAAAAGGGCAATCTGGATGCGAATCATTACCGCACCGGCATTGCGGAACACATCAAACAGGCAATCGTCGAGCAGGAACGTCTGGGTCTGGACGTGCTGGTGCACGGCGAGGCCGAGCGTAACGATATGGTGGAATACTTCGGTGAACACCTGGACGGCTTCGTCTTTACCCAGAACGGCTGGGTGCAAAGCTACGGCTCCCGCTGCGTGAAGCCGCCGGTGGTGATCGGCGACGTCAGCCGCCCGGAAGCGATCACCGTGGAGTGGGCGAAGTATGCCCAGTCTCTGACCGACAAACCGGTAAAAGGCATGCTGACGGGGCCGGTGACCATTCTCTGCTGGTCGTTCCCGCGTGAAGATGTATCCCGGGAAACCATCGCCAAACAGATCGCCCTGGCGCTGCGTGATGAAGTGGCGGATCTGGAAGCGGCGGGGATTGGCATCATTCAGATCGACGAACCGGCGCTGCGTGAAGGCCTGCCGCTGCGTCGCAGCGACTGGGATGCTTATCTGACGTGGGGCGTGGAGGCGTTCCGCCTCAACGCGGCCGTCGCGAAGGACGACACGCAGATCCACACCCACATGTGTTACTGCGAATTTAACGACATCATGGACGCCATTGCCGCGCTCGACGCCGATGTGATCACCATCGAGACCTCGCGTTCAGATATGGAGCTGCTGGAGTCGTTCGAAGAGTTCGACTACCCGAACGAAATCGGGCCGGGCGTGTACGACATTCACTCTCCTAACGTGCCGAGCGTGGAGTGGATTGAAGCGCTGCTGAGAAAAGCCGCCCGGCGCATCCCGGCGGAACGTCTGTGGGTAAACCCGGACTGCGGCCTGAAAACCCGCGGCTGGCCTGAAACCCGCGCGGCGCTGGCGAACATGGTGCAGGCGGCGCAGAATTTGCGTCAGGCGTAGTTGGGCTGGATTGCCCGGTTGGCGCAGCCGCCACCGGGCTTTTTGTATTACGCTTTCTTCCCGCCGTACTGGCTGAACCACGCCAGCATTCTCTGCCAGCCATCTTTCGCCGATTCTGCGTGATAGCTCGGACGATAATCGGCATTAAACGCGTGTCCCGCATCCGGGTACACCACGATCTCCGCCGTCGCGTTTGCCGCCCGCAGCGCGTGGCGCATGGTCTCGACGGTATCAAGCGGAATGCCGGTATCCTGACCGCCATACAGCCCTAACACCGGGGCATTGAGATCGGTGGCGATATCAACCGGATGCTTTGGCGAGTTCAGAGTCTTTTCACCCACCAGTTTACCGTACCAGGCCACAGCGGCTTTCAGCTGCGGATTGTGCGCGGCATACAGCCAGCTTATGCGTCCGCCCCAGCAGAAGCCGGTCACCATCAGACGGTGCGGGTCGCCACCGTTGCGCGCCGCCCAGCTGGCAACGTGGTCCAGATCGGCCAGCACCTGCGCGTCCGGGACTTTGCTGACCAGGTTGCTGAACAGCGTCGGGATGTCGCTGTAATCATTCGGATCGCCCTGACGGAAATAGAGTTCCGGCGCAACGGCCAGGTAACCTTCCAGCGCCAGACGGCGGCAGAGGTCGCGAATATGTTCATGAACGCCAAATATTTCCTGCACCACGATCACGATGGGCAGCGGGCCATCGGCAGATTTTGGCCGCGCGTGGTACGCTGGCATGTTCTCTCCCTGGGAGGGAATGGAGGTCTCGCCTGCGGTAATGGCTTCTTCAGGGGTTGAGACGATGGTTGAAGCGTGCGGGGCCGCAGCAGGTGCAAAACCGGTTTTTTCAGTCATGGCATTCTCCGTACCAATGAATGGATTAGCGCAAAGATAAATATAGACACCAGGTTAACAACCCACAGTGCCTTATAGCGTCTATCTTTTGTGCAGCACCCGGCGATATAACTTGTTAATGTGATGTGAATCACTATTTTATGGAAATTAACTGCAATCATTTTCATTCATGGTGAGGTGTGTCACGAAATGATGCGCATTGCTTCTGTAAAGTACCGTTTTACTTCTTCTGACAAACCGACCCACAGAGGAGTCACCTATGTCTAAGTCTGATGTTTTTCATCTCGGCCTCACTAAAAACGATTTACAAGGGGCTACGCTTGCTATCGTCCCTGGCGATCCTGAGCGTGTGGAAAAGATCGCCGCGCTGATGGATAAGCCGGTTAAGCTGGCAGCCCATCGCGAATTCACCACCTGGCGCGCAGAGCTGGACGGTAAAGCGGTGATCGTGTGCTCTACCGGTATTGGTGGCCCGTCTACCTCTATCGCCGTTGAAGAGCTGGCGCAGCTGGGCATTCGTACTTTCCTGCGTATCGGCACCACCGGCGCCATTCAGCCGCACATCAACGTGGGCGACGTGCTGGTTACCACCGCCTCCGTGCGTCTGGACGGGGCGAGCCTGCACTTTGCACCGATGGAATTCCCGGCAGTGGCCGATTTCGAATGCACCACCGCGCTGGTTGAAGCCGCGAAGTCCGTGGGCGCCACCACCCACGTGGGCGTAACTGCCTCTTCCGACACCTTCTACCCGGGCCAGGAGCGTTACGACACCTTCTCTGGTCGCGTGGTGAGCCGTTTCAAAGGCTCCATGGAAGAGTGGCAGTCGATGGGCGTCATGAACTACGAAATGGAATCTGCGACGCTGCTGACCATGTGCGCAAGCCAGGGTCTGCGTGCCGGTATGGTGGCGGGCGTAATCGTCAACCGGACTCAGCAGGAGATCCCGAACGCTGAAACCATGAAGCAGACTGAAAGCCATGCGGTGAAAATCGTGGTTGAAGCGGCGCGCCGCCTGATCTAATTCTCTCTTCAGTGCTAAAAGGCCGACATGCTCGGCCTTTTCTTTTTGCGTAACGCCTCGCAGGAAAACCCTTTCAAACTGGACGTTCATACAGCACAATTCTATTTTGTGCGGGTTAGACGTGGATGCAGGGGGCATTGTGGATATCTCAATCCTGGTTTATGCGGTAGTTGCGCTGGTGAGCGTGGGGATTGGCTGGCTCATTTCCGGCTACCAGCATGCGCAGCAGAAAGCCGAACAGCTGGCAGAGCGCGAAGAGATCGTCGCCGAACTCAGCGCGACGAAACAACAGCTTGCGCTGAGTGACCACTGGCGCGACGAGTGCGAACTGCTCAATAACGAACTGCGCAATCTGCGTGATATCAACACCTCGCTGGAGGCCGATCTCCGGGAAGTGACCACCCGTCTTGAGTCCACCCAACTGCACGCCGAAGACAAAATCCGTCAGATGATCAACAGCGAGCAGCGTCTTAGCGAGCAGTTTGAGAACCTCGCGAACCGCATTTTTGAGCACAGCAATCGCCGCGTGGATGAGCAGAACCGCCAGAGCCTGAACAGCCTGCTGACGCCCCTGCGTGAGCAGTTGGATGGCTTTCGCCGTCAGGTACAGGACAGCTTTGGTCAGGAGGCCCGCGAGCGCCACACGCTGGCGCATGAAATTCGTAATCTCCAGCAGCTGAATGCGCAGATGGCGCAGGAGGCGGTTAACCTGACACGCGCACTGAAAGGTGATAACAAAGCGCAGGGAAACTGGGGCGAAGTGGTCATGACGCGCGTGCTGGAGGCCTCTGGCCTGCGCGAAGGATACGAATATGAAACGCAGGTCAGCATTGAGAACGATACGCGCTCGCGGATGCAGCCGGATGTCATTGTTCGTCTGCCGCAGGGCAAAGATGTGGTTATCGACGCCAAAATGACGCTGGTGGCCTATGAGCGCTACTTCAACGCGGAAGATGACTACACCCGCGAAACAGCGTTGCAGGAGCACATCGCCTCCGTGCGTAACCATATCCGTCTGCTTGGCAGAAAAGATTATCAGCAGTTGCCGGGGCTGCGATCGCTGGATTATGTGCTGATGTTCATTCCGGTCGAGCCTGCGTTCCTTCTGGCGCTCGACAGACAGCCCGAGCTGATCACCGAAGCGCTGAAAAATAACATTATGCTGGTCAGCCCCACCACGCTGCTGGTGGCGTTACGTACCATTGCCAACCTGTGGCGCTATGAGCACCAAAGCCGTAACGCGCAGCAGATTGCCGATCGCGCCAGCAAGCTGTACGACAAAATGCGGCTGTTTGTGGACGATATGTCCTCGGTGGGGCAAAGCCTCGAGCGCGCGCAGGATAACTACCGCCAGGCGATGAAAAAACTCTCCTCCGGGCGTGGCAATTTGCTGGCGCAGGCGGAGGCGTTTCGCAGCCTGGGGGTGGAAGTTAAACGCGAGATTAATCCGGAACTGGTGGAGCAGGCTACGGCTCAGGACGAAGAGTTTCGTCTGCGTGAAGGCGACGGTGAGCAAAATAGCCGCAATGAAGACAATGGTTTAGCGGCAAATTTATCCCCCGAAGCACAGCCGGCGCGTTTCTTTCACGGTGGTTGAAACGTAGGGCAAATGCGCCCAATCTGTTACACTTCACGAACATTTGACTGATTAGCAGGCTCTGAGATGGTTGACGATTCACAAGACACAACGCACTTTGGCTTTCAGACTGTCGCCAAAGCGCAGAAAGCTGACATGGTGGCCCACGTATTTCATTCCGTGGCGGCGAAGTACGATGTGATGAATGATTTGATGTCATTCGGCATTCATCGCTTGTGGAAGCGCTTCACTATTGATTGCAGCGGCGTGCGCCGTGGACAAACGGTGCTGGATTTAGCCGGAGGCACAGGGGATCTGACCGCTAAATTCTCCCGTCTGGTTGGCGAAACCGGCCGCGTGGTGCTGGCGGATATCAACGACTCCATGCTGAAAATGGGACGCGAAAAGTTGCGTAACATCGGCGTGGTGGGCAACGTTGAATATGTTCAGGCCAACGCCGAAGCGCTGCCGTTCCCGGATAATACGTTCGACTGCATCACCATCTCTTTCGGTCTGCGTAACGTGACCGATAAAGATAAAGCGCTGCGCTCCATGTACCGCGTGCTGAAGCCGGGCGGCCGACTGCTGGTTCTCGAGTTTTCTAAACCGATTATCGACCCGCTGAGCAAAGCTTACGATGCCTATTCCTTCCACGTTCTGCCGCGCATCGGCGAGCTGGTGGCAAACGATGCAGAAAGTTACCGTTATCTGGCCGAATCCATCCGAATGCACCCGGATCAGGACACGCTGAAAGCGATGATGCAGGATGCGGAGTTTGAAAACGTGGAATACTTCAATATGACGGCGGGTGTCGTCGCGCTGCATCGTGGTTACAAGTTCTGAGTGGAGGTTTCCCGTGCCCATTAAACCCTTAGTCACCGCAGGCATCGAGAATGTACTGAATGCCTTTCTGTATCGCGCTCCGGCGCTGAAAACCGCACGTCAGCGGCTTAACGGAAAGGTGCTGCGCATCGTTTTAAAGGAGTTCTCGACGCCGCTTGTGTTGGTCTTCAGCGAACGCCAGCTTGACGTTCTGGGTGAGTGGGAAGGCGAGGCTGACTGCTCGGTGATTACGCACATGAGCGTATTGCCAAAACTGCGTGACCGTCAGCAGATGACGGCGCTTATTCGCAGCGGTGAGCTGGAGGTCGAAGGCGATATTCAGGTGGTACAGAACTTCGTTGCACTCAGCGATCAGGCTGAATTCGACCCGGCGGAACTGATGGCGCCCTATATCGGCGACATCGCGGCTGAAGGTATAAGCAAAACGCTGCGCACGGGTTCCGCTTTCCTTCGTAAAGGTCTGCTCCGTCAACAGCGCTACGCTGCCGAGGTGCTGACCGAAGAGTGGCGTATGGCGCCGGGGCCTTTAGAAGTCGCCTGGTTTGCAGAAGAGACCGCGGCAGTTGAGCGCGCAGTTGATGCGTTAACCAAACGGCTGGAAAAACTGGAGGGCAAATGACGCCTGGTGAAATTCGGCGCCTCTATTTTATCGTTCGCACCTTTTTGAGCTACGGGCTCGACGAGCTTATCCCCAGAATGCGTATCACCCTGCCGCTTCGGCTTTGGCGTCGCACGCTGTTCTGGATGCCGAATCGCCATAAGGATCAGGAGCTGGGCGCACGCCTGCGTCTTGCGTTACAGGAGCTGGGCCCGGTCTGGATCAAGTTTGGGCAGATGCTCTCAACACGTCGCGACCTTTTCCCACCGCAGATTGCCGATCAGCTCGCGCTATTGCAGGACCGCGTTGCTCCGTTTGACGGAGAGAGAGCGAAGAAACAAATCGAAGAAGCGATGGGCAATATCCCCATCGAGACCTGGTTTGATGATTTCGATATTCAGCCCCTGGCCTCTGCCTCTATTGCGCAGGTTCACACCGCGCGCCTGAAGGAAAATGGCAAAGAGGTGGTCATCAAAGTGATTCGTCCGGATATCCTGCCGGTTATCAAAGCAGACATGAAGCTGATTTATCGCCTGGCTCGCTGGGTGCCGCGTCTGTTGCCGGATGGTCGCCGTCTGCGTCCGCTGGAAGTGGTTCGGGAATACGAAAAAACGCTGATTGACGAGCTTAACCTGCTGCGTGAATCGGCGAACGCCATTCAGCTGCGTCGAAACTTTGAAGACAGCCCGATGCTGTATGTTCCTGAAGTCTATTCTGACTATTGCAGTCAGAACATGATGGTAATGGAACGTATCTACGGTATTCCGGTCTCGGACGTGGCGGCGCTGGAAAAACAGGGCACCAACATGAAGCTGCTGGCCGAGCGTGGCGTGCAGGTCTTCTTTACTCAGGTTTTCCGCGACAGCTTCTTCCATGCAGACATGCATCCGGGCAACATCTTCGTCAGCTATGAGCACCCGGAAGATCCGAAATACATCGGCATCGACTGCGGTATTGTCGGCTCGCTAAATAAAGAGGATAAGCGCTACCTCGCAGAGAACTTTATCGCTTTCTTCAATCGCGACTACCGTAAGGTGGCCGAGCTGCACGTGGATTCAGGCTGGGTTCCGCCAGATACCAACGTGGAAGAGTTTGAATTTGCGATCCGCACCGTCTGTGAGCCGATTTTTGAAAAGCCGCTCTCGGAGATCTCTTTCGGACACGTCCTGCTCAACCTGTTCAACACCGCACGCCGTTTCAATATGGAAGTGCAGCCACAATTAGTTTTACTTCAGAAAACATTACTTTACGTTGAGGGCGTAGGCCGCCAGCTCTATCCTCAGTTAGACTTGTGGAAAACCGCGAAACCGTTCCTCGAATCCTGGATTAAGGATCAGGTCGGTATTCCAGCCCTGGTTCGCTCGCTTAAAGAGAAAGGCCCGTTCTGGATTGAAAAAATGCCTGAAATTCCTGAACTGGTTTACGACAGTTTGCGTCAGAGCAAGAACCTTCAGCACAGCATGGATAAAATCGCGCACGAGCTTCAATCCAGTCGCGTGCGTCAGGGGCAGTCCCGCTATCTCTTCGGAATTGGCGCGACGCTGCTGATAAGCGGCACGTTGCTGTTGATCAATCGTCCGGACTGGGAAATGATGCCAGCCTGGATTATGGCTGCCGGTGTGGTTGTCTGGCTTGCTGGCTGGCGAAAAACGCGCTGAATTAGCGTCGCTATCGAGAGATTGCATACGTATAATGCGATCTGACTAATTAATCATCTATCACTGGGGAACACGCATGGGTGGTATCAGTATCTGGCAGTTAGTGATCATTGCCGTCATCGTTGTGCTGCTGTTTGGCACGAAAAAACTCGGATCGATTGGTTCCGACCTGGGCGCGTCAATCAAAGGCTTCAAGAAAGCCATGAGCGATGATGAGAATAAGCAGGAAAAAACCAGTCAGGATGCTGATTTTACCGCTAAATCCATCGCCGATAAGCAGGACGAAGCCAAAAAGGAAGAGGCTAAACGTCACGATAAAGAGCAGGTGTAATTCGTGTTCGACATTGGTTTTGGTGAGTTACTGCTGGTCTTTGTGATTGGTCTGATTGTGTTGGGGCCGCAGCGTTTACCCGTTGCGGTGAAAACCGTCGTGGGCTGGGTGCGGGCGCTTCGCTCGCTGGCAACTACCGTGCAGAACGAGCTGGCGCAGGAGCTGAAGCTTCAGGAATTTCAGGACAGCCTGAAAAAGGTTGAAAAGGCGAGCATGGACAACCTGACGCCGGAGCTGAAAGCATCAATGGATGAGTTGCGCGAAGCGGCGGAATCCATGAAGCGTTCTTACAGCATTAACGATCCTGAGAAGGCGAGCGATGAAGCAAACACCATCCACAATCCGGTGGTGAAGGGTAGCGAAGAGCAGCGCGAGGGTGTAACGCCTTCCAGCGCGGAGCATCAGGCTGCTTCGCCAGAGCAATCGCCGCAGGAGCCCGAAGTGAAAAAGCAGGTGCCGCCGGAAGAGCCCGTGGTCAAAACGGCTGAGGTAAAACCCGCCGCGCCCGTTTCCGAATCATCCCCCTCGTCGAGTGATAAAGCGTAAACATGGCAGTAGATGATACTCAACCGCTTATTACGCACCTCATTGAGCTGCGTAAGCGCCTGTTAAACTGCATTATTGCGGTTTTCCTCATTTTTTTATGTCTGGTCTATTTTGCCAACGATATCTATCAGGTGGTTTCCGCGCCGCTGATTAAACAGATGCCTCTGGGCGCGACGATGATTGCAACAGACGTTGCTTCACCGTTCTTTACCCCGATCAAACTGACCTTCTGGGTGTCGTTGATTGCCTCTGCGCCGGTCATTCTGTATCAGGTCTGGGCATTTGTGGCGCCCGCGCTGTACAAGCATGAACGCAAGCTGGTTATTCCGCTGCTGGTGTCCAGTTCGCTGCTGTTTTATATCGGCATGGCGTTCGCCTACTTCGTTGTCTTCCCGCTGGCCTTCGGCTTCCTGACGCATACCGCACCGGAAGGGGTACAGGTGTCGACGGACATCGCCAGCTACCTCAGCTTCGTGATGGCGCTGTTTATGGCCTTTGGTGTCGCCTTCGAGGTGCCCGTAGCAATTGTCCTGCTCTGCTGGGTGGGGGTGACCACGCCTGACGATCTGCGTAAGAAGCGCCCGTACATCCTGGTGGGGGCATTTGTTGTAGGTATGCTGTTAACGCCACCGGACGTCTTCTCGCAAACCTTACTGGCGATACCCATGTACTGCCTGTTTGAAGTCGGCGTGTTCTTCGCTCGTTTCTACGTCGGAAAGGGGCGTACCGGGGACGAAGAAGACGAGCCGTCTGAAGAGACCACTAAAGAATAAAACCAACCGCCCGTCAGGGCGGTTGTCATATGGGGATACGTATGTTTGATATCGGGCTTAACCTGACCAGCGCCCAGTTTGCGAAAGACCACGATGAGGTGGTGGCGCGCGCCTTTGCCGCCGGCGTGGGTGGGCTGCTACTGACGGGAACGAATCTGCATGAGAGTGAGCAGGCACGGCAGCTGGCGCAACGCTATCAACACTGCTGGTCCACCGCAGGCGTGCATCCTCATGACAGCAGCCAGTGGACGCATGAAAGCGCTGAGACGCTTCATCGTCTGGCACAAACGCCAGAAGTGGCTGCCATTGGCGAATGCGGGCTTGATTTCAACCGTAACTTTTCGACGCCTGAAGAGCAGGAGAAGGCATTTACCGCCCAGCTCGCGCTGGCAGCAGAGCTGGAGATGCCGGTGTTTATGCACTGTCGCGATGCGCATGAACGTTTTATGGCGCTTCTGGAACCCTGGCTGGAGAAACTGCCGGGCGCGGTGTTGCACTGCTTTACGGGCTCCCGTCAGGAAGCGCTGGACTGCCTGAACCGCGGGCTGTATTTGGGTATCACGGGCTGGGTCTGCGATGAGCGTCGTGGGCTGGAGCTGCGTGAGCTGTTACCCGTTATCCCGGCCGATCGTTTGCTGCTGGAAACGGATGCGCCGTATCTGTTGCCCCGGGATATGCAGCCCAAACCGCCATCACGACGTAATGAACCGGCCTACCTGGGGCATATTGCTGAGCGAGTGGCGCACTGGCGCGGAGAAGATGCGCAGTGGCTGGCAGCACAAACCGATGATAACGTGCGTCGTCTGTTCGGCGTGCAGTTCTAAACTTTGCGGAAATCGGTGTTTTTAACGCTCTGCAACACCTCTTTGTTCAGCAGGTTGAGCAGCAGCATGGAGCGCGCTTCACCGTCCGGCTCAGCGAAGATGGCCTGTAACCCTTCAAAGGCGCCTTCGGTGATCACCACGCTGTCGCCGGCATAAGGGGTTTCCGGATCGGTAATATCTTCAGGCTGCTGGTAGACAGAAAGCTGATGAATAACCGATGACGGTACTCTTGCCGGATGGGCGCCAAAACGCACAAAATGGCTGACGCCGCGCGTGGCGCTGATCGTCGTGGTGTGGATCACTTCGGGGTCGAACTCGACGAACAGATAGTTCGGGAACAGAGGCTCACTGACGGTCGTGCGTCTTCCACGCTGCATTTTTTCAAGCGTGATCACGGGTGTCAGGCAGTTAACAGACTGACGTTCAAGATGTTCCTGCGCGCGCTGAAGTTGCCCGCGTTTGCAATACAGTAAATACCAGGCCTGCATAATCACTCTTCCCATTGTTCGGGGCGCAAGCATACCAAAACCCTGGCGGGATCGCTAAGGTGATTATAATGGCGAAAAAGAGAGTAAGTCGTGGAAGTTCACGCTAATTTAACAAAATTACAGCATCACGCGGTCTTACGCCGTATAATGAAGCGCTTACAGAGAGGCCATGATTAACTGCATGAAATACCACGATCTACGCGACTTCCTGGCGCTGCTGGAAAAGCAGGGCGAACTCAAACGCATTACGCTTCCTGTTGATCCGTATCTGGAAATGACAGAAATCGCTGACCGCACCCTGCGCGCGGGCGGCCCGGCGTTGCTGTTTGAAAACCCAAAAGGCTACGCCATGCCGGTGCTGTGCAACCTGTTTGGCACACCTCGCCGCGTGGCGCTGGGGATGGGACAGGAAGATGTCACGGCGTTACGTGAAGTGGGCAAACTGCTGGCCTTTCTTAAAGAGCCGGAGCCGCCAAAAGGGTTCCGCGACCTGTTCGACAAGCTGCCGCAGTTTAAGCAGGTGCTGAACATGCCCACCAAACGCCTGCGCGGTGCGCCGTGCCAGCAAAAAGTGCTGGAAGGCGATGCGGTGGATCTGACCAAAATTCCCATCATGCAGTGCTGGCCTGACGATGCCGCACCGCTGATCACCTGGGGCCTCACCGTGACGCGTGGGCCGCATAAAGAGCGTCAAAACCTCGGCATTTATCGCCAGCAGCTGATTGGCAAGAACAAGCTCATCATGCGCTGGTTGTCCCATCGCGGTGGGGCGCTGGATTTCCAGGAGTGGTGCGCGGCCCATCCGGGCGAACGCTTCCCGGTTTCCGTCGCGCTGGGTGCCGATCCGGCAACCATTCTGGGCGCGGTGACGCCTGTTCCTGATACGCTGTCTGAATATGCCTTTGCAGGGCTGCTGCGCGGCACCAAAACCGAAGTGGTGAAGTGCATCTCCAATGACCTGGAAGTACCGGCCAGCGCAGAGATTGTGCTGGAAGGTTACATTGAACAGGGCGAGCTGGCGCCCGAAGGGCCGTACGGCGACCACACCGGCTATTACAACGAAGTGGATAACTTCCCGGTGTTCACCGTCACCCACATTACCCAGCGTGAAGATGCCATCTATCACTCCACCTATACCGGCCGTCCACCGGATGAACCGGCGGTGCTTGGCGTGGCGCTGAACGAAGTGTTCGTGCCGATCCTGCAAAAGCAGTTCCCGGAAATTGTTGATTTTTATCTGCCGCCGGAAGGGTGTTCGTATCGCCTGGCGGTGGTGACGATGAAGAAGCAGTATGCCGGTCACGCTAAGCGCGTGATGATGGGCGTATGGTCTTTCCTGCGCCAGTTTATGTATACCAAGTTTGTGATTGTCTGCGATGATGACGTCAATGCCCGCGACTGGAATGACGTCATCTGGGCCATCACCACGCGTATGGATCCGGCGCGTGATACGGTGTTAGTGGAAAACACGCCGATTGATTACCTGGACTTTGCCTCGCCGGTTTCCGGCCTTGGCTCAAAAATGGGACTGGATGCCACGAACAAATGGCCTGGCGAAACCGACCGTGAATGGGGTCGCCCGATCAAAAAAGATCCTGCCGTGACCGCGCGAATTGACGCGATCTGGGACGAGCTGGCCATAATGAATAACGGTAAGGCAGAATAAGACCGTTTAGCCCTATAGACTTCCCGACAGAGAGAGCGAATGACAACCTTAAGCTGTAAAGTGACGTCGGTAGATGCTATTACCGACACCGTATATCGCGTCCGTTTGGTTCCTGAAGCGGCCTTCTCATTCCGTGCCGGTCAGTACCTGATGGTCGTGATGGACGAGCGTGATAAGCGTCCTTTCTCTATGGCCTCAACGCCAGCAGAGAAGGAATTTATTGAGCTGCATATTGGTGCGTCTGAGCTTAACCTGTACGCGATGGCCGTGATGGACCGCATCCTGAAAGAGCGTGAAATCGTGGTCGATATTCCTCACGGCGAGGCCTGGCTGCGTGAAGACGAAGACCGTCCGCTGATCCTGATTGCCGGTGGCACGGGCTTCTCATATGTCCGCTCTATTCTGCTGACCGCGCTGGCGCGCAACCCGAATCGCGATATCACCATCTACTGGGGCGGCCGTGAAGAGAAGCATCTTTACGATCTGTCTGAGCTGGAAGCGCTGAGCGTAAATCATCCAAACCTGCGCATCGAGCCGGTTGTCGAGCAGCCGGAAGAGGGCTGGCGCGGGCGCAGCGGTACGGTGCTGACTGCGGTATTGCAGGATCACGGGACGCTGGCCGGGCACGATATCTACATTGCCGGTCGCTTTGAAATGGCAAAAATTGCCCGCGACCTGTTCTGCAACGAGCGTGACGCGCGGGAAGATCGTCTGTTTGGCGATGCGTTTGCGTTTATCTGATTGAGAGACCCGCTTCGGCGGGTTTTTTATGCTCGGGCAATAGCCTGGTGAAAATTTAACCTTGAAATGAGCGGCGCAATGCCGTTATTCTTGTTCCCGTTAAATTTCGCCCTCAGGAGCGCCCCCCAAAAATGAACAAACACGACTGATGAATTTCGATCCTTGCTCAACGCACCGCGTCGGCAGGGGATGTTTTGATTTCATTCAGGAGTGCTTATGGCTCATTTTGCGCAGTCCCCCTCTTTTATTTTGCATCAGGTCACCTGTCAGTTTGCGACGGGCGATATCCTTTTTGGTCCACTGAATCTTTCTCTGGATGCGTCAGTGTGCGCGCTGGTTGGCCGCAACGGCAGCGGCAAAACACGGCTGCTGCGGCTGCTGGCAGGGGTTGATGAACCCGCCAGCGGTCATATTGAGCGCTTTGGTACACACGTCTATGTGGCGCAACAGCAGGATATTTCTGCGGATACCACGCTTGCCGGACTGCTTGGTTACGACGCGATCTTTGCGGCGCGCACGCGCATCGACAGCGGTCATTATGAACCCGACGATCTCGACACGCTCGACGGTTACTGGGATCTGGCTGAACGGCTGAGCCAGGCTTTTATCGCTGCAAAACTTCCCCCTTTTGACCCGAATAAACGCGCGGCAGAACTGAGCGGCGGCGAGCGCATTCGTGCTTTGCTGTGCAGCGCATTCACCGCAGATGCTGATTACCTGCTGCTGGACGAACCGACCAACCACCTCGACAGGCAAGGCCGCGTGTGGTTCTACGAGCAGCTTTCCCGGTATCAGGGCGGGGTACTGGTGGCCTCTCACGACCGTGAGTTGCTGGCCCAGGTACCGCGTATCCTTGAACTGAGCGCGTTGGGCTTGCGCAGCTACGGGGGGAATTATGCTGACTATCGAACCCAGCGTGATGCTGAGCAGCTGGCTGCCCGCGCCGCGCTGGAGCATGCTGCCACCGAACGCAAGCGTACCCGCGCCCGTATGCATAAAGAGCATGACGACAGCCTGCGGCGTTCAGCCAAAACGCTTCGCACGGTCGACAGCCTTAACATCGCCTCGTTTGAACGGGTCAAATACAAAGGGGCGGCGAAAGAGCGTATTGGTTCCTGGAAAAAACAGCATAGCGATCAAAATTATGCTCTGAACGCTGCGGTCAACCAGGCACGCGAGCGGGTTGAAGAGGAGAACGCGGTGATGTTTACCCTGCCGGGCAGTGAAATCCCGGAAGGAAAACAGGTGCTGGTGCTGGAAGAACTGGTGGTTCCGTACGTGCCTGTCTCCCCGATAAACTGGCGAATGGATGGCCCGATGCGCGTGGCGCTACGCGGGCCGAACGGCTGTGGAAAATCCACGCTGTTGAAAGTGATGTTGGGCGAAACCGCCCCTGTCACGGGAACCTGTAAGGTCTCCGTCAGGTGTGCTTATCTCGATCAGCATCTTTCCCGGCTGGATCTGTCGCAGTCGGTGATGACTCACCTTAGCCTGGGCAATACGCCGCTCGAAGAAGGGGAGCTGCGTACCCGTTTAGCGCAGCTTCAGCTGGGCGCAGAGAAAGTGGCACTACCACTGGCCGAACTGAGTGGCGGCGAGCGCCTGAAGGCCGCGCTGGCCTGCGTATTGTGGCGTGAAGCGGCAACGCAGCTGTTGCTTCTGGATGAGCCGACCAACCATCTTGATCTGGCCTCTGTTCAGGCTATAGAAGCGGCCTTAGCCGATTACCCCGGCGCGCTGCTGGTGGTGTCGCATGATGAAGCCTTTCTGGCAGGGCTGAAGTTGACGCATGAACTGGTATGGGAAGAGACGGGATGGCGATGTGAAAGCCTGTAAACACAAGCCCCCGCAAGGGCGGGGGCAAACAAACTTTATCAGGCTAACTGCTTGCGAAGGTCAGGGTTTGCCTGGATCAGGCGCATCAGCTTTAGCTCGGCTGGGGTTGGTTTTTCACGTTTTGACTCCCACTCCAGCACCATCGCTACGCTGACACCCATCGCTCTTGCGAATTCATCTGTTTTCAGGCCCGATCCTTTGCGTAAACGCTCAAATTCACTAAAAGGATTGGACTTTTGATTCAGGGTAACCGTCGGCGGTACATCTTTAAAAATAATCTGTTCCAGGCTGCTCAGCAGCTCAAACTCAGGATCTTTTAATTCCATTGAGAACTCCTCATAAATCACACATCGGGATCATGAACATCAGAGAGCCTGTTAAGAATAGTCCCTAAACCAGACACAGGATCGTCACGGCTGTGATTAATTGTGCGATAACGATCGCTTTACGCGTTTCAGCTATATGGATAGTTATGCTAATTACCTGATTAGTCATATGTAGGTATGCACAGGTATTTTTTTGTAAATAGTCAGTACAAAAACGGGAATACCCGTTTTGCATGAAAACTCTATCTTGCAAGGCTGACCTGGACTATCCTTGTCAGCGTTGGGCACGCGTGTGCCGGTGTGCGCTTTTTGGGTGAAAGGAGTAATAAAATGGCGACAGGAAAGTCCTGCTCTCGCTGGTTTGCGCCTATTGCGGCGTTGTTGATGGTTGTTAGCCTGAGTGGGTGTTTCGATAAAGAAGGCGATCAGCGCAAAGCGTTTATCGATTTTCTACAGAATACAGTGATGCGTAGCGGCGAGCGTTTACCAACGCTGACTGCGGATCAGAAAAAACAGTTTGGTCCATTCGTGTCGGATTACGCCATTCTGTATGGCTATTCACAGCAGGTAAGCCAGGCGATGGATTCCGGTATTCGCCCGGTAGTGGATAGCGTGAATGCCATCCGCGTTCCACAGGATTATATGACCCAGCGCGAACCGCTGCGCCAGTCAAATGGCGCGCTTGGGGTACTGAGCCAGCAGCTGCAAAATGCCAAAATGCAGGCTGATGCGTCGCGTTCCGCGTTGAAGCAGGGCGAGGATCTCAAACCGGTCTATGACCAGGTGTATGAGAAAGTCGTGACCAAGCCGTCAAACGCCTTGCAACCGCTGATCCCGGCGGCGCAGGTCTTTACTCAGCAGCTGGTTCAGGTGGGTGACTTTATCAGTGAACAAGGTACGCAGGTGAGCTTCGTCTCTAACGGTATCCAGTTCCCGACCTCCCAGCAGGCGAGCCAGTACAACGCGCTGATCGGGCCGCTCGCGTCCCAGCATCAGGCCTTTAGCCAGGCCTGGAGCGCAGCGGTCGCTGCTACGGAATAAGAAAAACCCCCGCTTCGGCGGGGTTTTTTTTATGCTTGATGAAAATAACGCTTGTCATTCATCTACCACATCGGTATAACTATGTTCGTCGGTTTGTTACACAGACCTAAAGCAGTTTAGTAAAGCAGTCCAGATTGTTATCCATAGATACCCTTCGTAGTGACCCTTCCTTCATCGCTTAAAAATCTGTAACGCAATCCATCAAGCCGGAAGGCACAATATATTTGTTAATAAGGTAATTTCTATGTCTGCTAAAATGACTGGTCTGGTAAAATGGTTCAACGCTGATAAAGGTTTCGGCTTCATCACTCCTGACGATGGTTCTAAAGACGTGTTCGTACACTTCTCTGCTATCCAGAACGATGGCTACAAATCTCTGGATGAAGGTCAGAAAGTTTCCTTCACCATCGAAAGCGGCGCTAAAGGCCCAGCAGCTGGTAACGTTGTAAGCCTGTAAGCTTCCAACCCAGTAGCACAAAATTCAAAAACCCGCCTTCTGGCGGGTTTTTTCGTTTCTACTGTTGTATCTGTGGGTTAACGCAGTTCTTATCCACTTTACCGCCGAGCGCGGCAATCAGGTTATCCACGGCGGTCGCCGCCATATTGTAGCGTGTTTCATGAGTGGCAGAGCCGATGTGTGGCAGGGTGACGACGTTCGGCATGGTCAGTAGCGGAGAATCCACCGGCAGCGGCTCCTGTTCAAACACGTCCAGACCAGCGGCGTGGATCTCACCGTTTTGCAGTGCCTCAATCAGCGCCTTCTCATCGACCACCGGACCACGACCCGCGTTGATGAAAATGGCCGATTTCTTCATCTTTTCAAACGCCGCTTTGCCGATGAGATGACGCGTTTCATCCGTCAGCGGCAGGATCAGGCAGACAAAGTCGGCTTCCCGCAACAGCGTATCAAGCTCGCAGTAGCGGGCATTGAAACGTTCTTCGGCTTCAGTGTGGTGACGGCGTGCGTTATACAGAATGGGCATGCTGAAGCCGAAATGCGCGCGCTGTGCCAGCGCCAGACCGATGCGGCCCATCCCAACAATCCCCAGCGTTTTGCCATGAACGTCCACGCCGAACCAGTCCGGGCCAATGCTTTTCGTCCATTCGCCCGCTTTCACGCGCTCGGCCACTTCCACCACGCGACGCGCGGTACTGAGCACCAGCGCCATCAGCGTGTCGGCGACGGTCTCTGTCAGGGCATGCGGCGTGTGCATCAGCAGGATGTTGCGCGCGTTTAGCGCATCCACGTCGAAATTGTCGTATCCCACCGAAACGGTTGAGGTAGCACGAAGCTTCGGCATTTTCTCCAGCAGCGCTGCATCCACCTTTTCGCTCGAACCCAGCAGGCCCTCGGCGCTGGCAAACGCGTCGGCGTGCTGTGCCACGGTTTCCGGGCTGAGGTTCTTGACCCGGGTAACGGTAAAGTGTTCCTCCAGGCGTTTTTGCAGGTCTTCAGGCAGTGCTTTGTACAAAATGACGGACGGCTTCATGCTAATCTCCGTTGATTTTAAAAGGATTCAGGCGTGGCGTGCGCCGACGGGTAGCTGTTGATTATTAGCAGGCTTAACAATCAGAGTAAGCCATACCGAGGCAAAAAGCGCCACCCCCATAAAGATGTAAGAGGCCGATGGGCTGCCAGTGGCGCCGTTCAGATAGCCCACAAACCACGAGCCAAAGAACGAACCCAGCGCGCCCATACTGTTGATCAACGCCATCGCGCCCCCAGCGACGTTACGCGGCAGCATTTCCGGGATGATGGCAAAGAACGGACCATACGGGGCATACATGGCCGCACCCGCAATCACCAGCAGCGTATACGAAGCCCAGAAGTGGTTCGCGCCTACGGCCCAGGAGCCAATAAAGGCAAAAGCAGCGATCAGCAGCAGTGGCCAGACGAACAGCTTACGGTTTTGCAGCTTGTCCGATGCCCAGGAGACGATAATCATCGCGATGGTCGCAGCCAGGTAAGGCACCGATGACAGCCAGCCCACTTCCACCATGCCAAGGTTTTCACCGCCGCTGCGGATAATCGACGGTAGCCACAGCACAAAGCCGTACACGCCAATACTCCAGGTAAAATACTGTGCGCACAGCAGAATAACGTTCCGGGAGCGGAAGGCTTCACCGTAGTTACGCACCGCTTTCAGCCCCTGCTGCTCTTTATCCAGCTGCGCCTGGAGTGCGGCTTTTTCGTCCTCTGAAAGCCATTTTGCCTGGGCTGGCTTATCTTTCACCAGCACCCACCAGCAGAAGGCCCAGATAATCGCGGGAACCCCTTCGATGATGAACATCTCGCGCCAGCCGAAGGACTGGATCAGGTAGCCGGAAACCACCGACATCCACAACACGGTGACCGGGTTACCGAGTATCAGGAACGTATTAGCACGTGAACGCTCAGATTTTGTGAACCAGTTGCTGATGTAAATCAGCATTGCTGGCATGACGGCCGCCTCAACCACGCCGAGAATAAAGCGAATAGCCGCCAGAGCAGGAATGTTATTCACCACGCCAGTAAGCGACGCACAGGCACCCCATAAGATCAGGCAGATGAAAATGAGCTTTCGCACGCTGCGGCGTTCAGCGTAAATCGCGCCGGGGATCTGGAAGAAGAAATAACCCAGGAAGAAGAGGGCACCCAGCAGGGAGGAGACCCCTTTGGTGATCCCGAGGTCTTCGTTGATCCCGGCGGCGGATGCGAAACTGAAGTTGGCACGATCCAGGTACGCCAGGCTGTACGTGATAAACACGATTGGCATGATGTACCACCAGCGTTTTACTGCATTGGTCGAACTGTTCATAGGCTTGCCTCTGTTGTTGAGGTTGTTGCCGCCGTTGTCTGTAGGGTACACGGTGGCTTAATTATCTGGTGCGGATTGCTGCCCTCACCCTGGCCCTCTCCCACAGGGAGAGGGAATTTAGACGCCGAGCTCTGCTCGTGTTGGTAATCCTTCGCTGTCACCCTGCACCTGAATCGCCAGCGAACCAATTTTGTTGCCTCGCGCCACGGCCTGCGACAGCGGTTTGCCCTCCAGCAGAGCGCTGATGACTCCGACGGCAAACCCATCGCCCGCGCCCACGGTATCGACCACGTTGTCGACTTTTACCGCAGCGACGGCACCTTGCTCGCCGTCGGCAGTTTTAAACCATGCGCCGTCGGCACCGGTTTTCAGCACCACGGCTTTTACCCCTTTGTTGAGGTAAAAATCGGCAATGCCTTCGGGCGTGCTTTCGCCAGTAAGGATCATTCCCTCTTTTATGCCAGGCAGAACCCAGTCCGCCTGAAACGCCAGTCGGTTGAGTTTCTCAGCCATCTCCGCTTCGCTTTTCCACAGCACCGGGCGCAGGTTAGGATCGAAAGAGATCGTTTTGCCCTGTGCTTTCATTGCCGAAGCCGCGTGATCCAGTAAATCGTACGAGCTGGCCGAGAGCGCCGCCGCCACGCCGCTCAGGTGCAGGTGGCGCGCGGAGGAGAAATACGCGGCGTGATAATCATCCACGGAGAGATGGCTTGCCGCTGAGCCTTTGCGGAAATACTCCACGATGGGATCGGTTCCATTTTCAGCTTTAGATTTCAGCTGAAAGCCCGTCGGGAAGCGTCCGTCGAGGGTCACGCCTGCGGCATCAATGCCCTCTTTTTTCAGCGAGTCGAGAACAAAATGGCCAAAGCTGTCATTTCCCACGCGGCTTACCCAGCCGACATTCAGCCCCAGCCGCGCAAGGCCGGTAGCAACATTCAGCTCGGCACCTGCCACGCGTTTAATGAAGTGCTCCACTGCGCTCAGCTCGCCCGTTTCGGTGGCGACAAACATCGCCATGGCCTCGCCAATGGTGATGACATCCAGCGTCTTGTGCATGGTTTACTCCTCGCGCAGCAGGTTGACGTAATGGCGGGTGACGGCGGTGAGATCCGTCCCTTCCAGCGGAAATTCGATACCGCGTGGCGCATCGGCAGGGAGTTGATTAAGCAGATCCCGCCAGCGAGAATCGGTCTGATCCGGTGCGACGGCGCGGAACTGCGCCTTATGTGGGACTGCGGCCTTTACATGAATATAGCTCACGGCGGGAGCCAGCTGACGTGCAGCCTCTTCCGGGGAGTCGCCAACCCACAGCCAGTTGCCCATATCGAACGTCAGCGTGACCGGCAGCGCCATTACCCGGCAGGCGGCTTTGAAGCGCTGCATCGGCGCGAGCTGCCCGCAGTCGGTCTGGTCGTTTTCCACCACCAGCGTCATGCCGCTTTCATCCAGCAGTGTGCGCAGGGCTTCAAGCGGCTGTTTGTCGCTGAAATGACCCAGCGAGACTTTAAGCCACAGCGCGTTCAGGGCGCTGGCTTCGCTAAGGTAGCGCGGGAGATCCGTGTTGAGGGTGCCATCGGGCATAAACAGGGGGGCCGGGGCGGAGTAGCACGCCAGTAAACCCAGCAGTTCAATGGACTCGCCGAGCGCAGGCAGGGCCATTAACTCGTCGTTGCTGAAGAGCTCGCGGCGGATTTCAACGCCATCAGCTCCCGCGCCGGCAATAACGGGAAGCATTGCCCGTTGACCGCCTGCCTGTCGCACCTGATCCGCACCATATGCGGCGGTGACCACCATAATTTTCCTGCTCATTTCCTGACTCCAGAGCGTAATCGATAGTATTACGCTAGATGGAACCGGTTCCAAAGAAAAGATCGGGATGCTGAATTTATGATCGCTGTCACGAAGGGGAAATTAACGGGCAGTAGAGCCGCGAACGATCAGCTCGCCGGAAAAAACCTGCTCGCGTACGGCGTCGCGGGTGCCTTCAATGCGGCGAACCACTTGTTCAACCGCGGCATAGCCGATCTGCCAGGTGGGTTGTTTGAGGGTGGTGATGCCTACGCCAGCAAGTTCTGCCCACTCCAGTTCATCAAAGCCGAGTAAGCCGATGTCGCTGCCCCAGTGCAGGCCAATGCGTTTAAGCGAGCGGGCAACCTGAAGCGTCAGCGCCCCGTTCGCGGAGATCACCGCTTTGCGCATTCCCCGATGGCGGGTATGGAACTGGCGCAGGGTATTATCCAGCTGCCCGGCTTCATGCAGGGGGATTTCGGCATTCTCGGCGATCACGCCGGGATATCGCGCCAGCGTGGCACGAAATGCAGCCAGGCGGTCGCGGCGGGTATTAACCATGCCCAGCGGTTCGCTCAGGAACAGAATGGCTTCGAAGCCCTGTTCAATCAGATGCTCGGTGGCGGTGGTGGCCGCCTGGGTGTTATCCAGCCCGACCACATCGCAGGCAAATTCCGGGATTTTGCGGTCAATAAGCACCATTGGCAGCGACGATTGTTGCAGGCGATTTAGCCCCTCTTCGCGCATCCCGACGGCATTCACCACAATCCCTTCCACCTGATAGCTGCGCAGCAGATCGAGATAATGCAGCTCCTGATCAACCTCGTTATTGGTGTTACAGACCAGCGGGGTAAAGCCTTTCTCACGGCACGCCGCTTCGATGCCGCTGAGGACGTTAACGGAATAGGGGTTGGTGATATCGGCGATGATAAGGCCAATCAGACGAGTGCGACCCCGCTTGAGACCGCGCGCCATCAGGCTGGGACGGTAGTCGAGATCGGCAATGGCCTGTTCGATTCGCGCCAGCAGCGCATCGGAAAGCAGGTGTTTCTCGCCGTTGAGGTAGCGTGAAATGCTGGTTTTTCCGGTTTTGGCGGCTTTCGCCACGTCGCTGATGGTGGCCCGGGTTGGTTTGATCATCGCTGATTTCCCTGAATTTAGTGAGAATACCTTAGCGGGAAAATCTGGCGAATCAAGCTATTTGCCGGGTGGCGGCTTCGCTTACCGGAGGTTGCGGTCTGATGCCTTCACCCCAACCCTCTCCCACGGGAGAGGGCGCAAACACTAAAAACGGCAACGGGGTTGCCGTTTTGCTTTTACCTACTGCACCGGGCTTAACGTAATCTCAACGCGGCGGTTCTGCGCTTTGCCTTCCGCCGTGCTGTTGCTGGCGATCGGGTTAGCCGGACCCATGCCGCTGGTGCGGATGCGGTTCGCTTCTACGCCCTGGGCGATCAGCGAGCTGGCCACGGAATCGGCGCGCTGCTGGGACAGACGCATGTTCAGATCCTGGCTGCCGGTGCTGTCGGTGTAGCCAATCACGTTCACGGCAGTTTTATTGTACTCTTTCAGCACCGCGGCCACGCCGGTCAGGGTGTTTGCGCCTGCGGGTTTCAGCGTCGCGCTGCTGCTGTCAAAGGTCACTTTGTTTGGCATGTTCAGGATGATGTTGTCACCGCTGCGCGTCACGCTCACGCCCGTACCTTTCATTTTGTCACGCAGTTTTGCTTCCTGCACGTCCATGTAATAACCCACGCCGCCGCCCAGGGCTGCGCCTGCCGCTGCGCCAATCAGCGCACCTTTGCCGCGATCTTTCTTGGAGGAGGAGAGTGCGCCAACGCCAGCGCCCACCAGGGAACCAATACCCGCGCCAATGCCGGATTTGCCCGCTTCGCGTTCACCGGTGTAAGGGTTGGTTGTGCAGCCAGAAACAGCCAGTGCGCCGCTCACCAGAGCGGCAATAACGAGTACGCGTTTTTTCATCTTATTTCCTTAATCCTTTTTATTCTTTGCCACGATGGACGTGGCAGTGGATTATGACGTCCGGATACGGAGAAAATTCAGTGTATAACTCTGAAATTTGTCACAAACGATAAACTGCCTCAATGAAAGGCCGAAACACCTGCACGCAACCAGGAGCGCACGCTTTGAGCACCTCAACAAAAACCATTCTGACCGCCGCCCACTGGGGGCCGATGCTGGTCGAAACCGATGGCGACACTGTGCTGTCGTCTCGCGGGGCTTTGCCTTCGCGCCATCTCAACTCTTTACAGACCGTCGTTCGCGATCAGGTACACAGTAAAACCCGCGTCCGCTGGCCGATGGTGCGTAAAGGCTTTCTGGCGTCACCGGATAAGCCGCAGGGTACTCGTGGGCAGGATGAGTTCGTACGCGTGAGCTGGGACGACGCGCTGGCGTTGATCCATACCCAGCATAAACGCATTCGCGACAGCTATGGCCCGTCGTCCATTTTTGCCGGCTCCTATGGCTGGCGCTCGAACGGCGTGCTGCATAAGGCCGCAACCCTGCTGCAACGCTATATGAGCCTGGCCGGAGGATACACCGGCCATCTGGGCGATTACTCGACCGGCGCGGCGCAGGCAATCATGCCGTATGTCGTGGGCGGGAATGAGGTTTATCAGCAGCAGACCAGCTGGCCGCTGGTGCTGGAGCATGCGGAGGTGGTGGTGCTCTGGAGCGCCAACCCGCTCAATACCCTGAAAATTGCCTGGAATGCGTCCGACGAGCAGGGCGTTTCCTACTTTGATGCGCTGCGCAAAAGCGGCAAGCGCATCATCTGTATCGATCCGATGCGTTCTGAAACGCTGGATTTCTTCGGCGACAGCGCCGAGTGGATCGCGCCGCATATGGGCACCGACGTGGCGATGATGCTGGGCATCGCCCACACCCTGGTGGAGAACGGCTGGCACGATACGGAATTTCTGGCGCGCTGCACCACGGGCTTCGATAAATTTGCCGACTACCTGACGGGACAAACCGACGGTATCGCCAAAACCGCAGAGTGGGCTGCGGCGATTTGCGGCGTTGATGCCGTTAAAATCCGCGAACTGGCGACGTTATTCCATAGCCGTGTCACGATGCTCATGTCCGGCTGGGGGATGCAGCGCCAGCAGTTTGGCGAGCAGAAGCACTGGATGCTGGTGACGCTCGCCGCGATGCTCGGGCAGATTGGCACACCCGGCGGCGGTTTTGGGCTTTCCTATCACTTTGCTAACGGCGGCAACCCGACGCGAAAAGCGGCGGTGCTGGCCTCCATGCAGGGCTCGGTGCAGGGTGGCGTGGACGCGGTAGATAAAATTCCGGTGGCACGCATTGTTGAAGCCCTGGAGAACCCTGGCGGGTTTTATCAGCACAACGGCCAGGATCGGCATTTCCCGGATATTAAGTTTGTCTGGTGGGCGGGTGGGGCCAACTTCACCCATCACCAGGATACTAACCGCCTGATCCGCGCCTGGCAGAAACCGGAGCTGGTGGTGATCTCGGAGTGCTTCTGGACCGCGTCAGCGAAACATGCTGATATCGTTTTGCCCGCCACGACCTCGTTCGAGCGTAACGATCTCACCATGACGGGGGATTACAGTAATCAGCATATGGTGCCGATGAAGCGCGTCGTGGCTCCCCGGGATGAAGCGCGGGATGATTTTGATGTCTTTGCCGACCTGAGTGAAATGTGGGAAGCGGGCGGTCGGGAGCGTTTCACCGAGGGCAAAACCGATCTGCAATGGCTGGAAACGTTTTACCAGATTGCCAGCCAGCGTGGGGCTGCGCAGGGCGTGACGCTGCCGCCATTCGCTGAGTTCTGGGAGGCGAATCAACTCTTCGAAATGCCGGAAAGCGAGCAGAATGCGCGGTTTGTGCGCTTTGCTGACTTCCGTCGCGATCCGGAGAATCATCCGTTAAAAACCGAAAGCGGGAAGATTGTGATCTACAGCGAACGCATCGCCAGCTTTGGCTACGCGGACTGTCCGCCACATCCGGCGTGGCTGGAGCCGGACGAATGGCATGGCAATGCGCAGCCGGGGCAGCTTCAGCTGCTGTCTGCCCATCCCGCCCATCGTCTGCACAGCCAGCTCAACTATTCGGCTTTGCGCGAGCAGTATGCGGTGGCGGGTCGTGAGCCGATTGCGCTGAACAGCGATGACGCAAAGGCGCGGGGGATTAACCACGGCGACCTCGTTCGGGTCTGGAACGCGCGCGGGCAGGTGCTGGCAGGCGCCGTGGTGAGTGACGGGATCCGCCCTGGCGTTTTCTGCATTCATCAGGGCGCATGGCCGGATCTGGCGCTGGACGAGGGCGGTATTTGTAAGAACGGCGCCGTAAACGTGCTGACCAAAGATCTCCCCAGCTCGAAGCTGGGGAATGGCTGCGCGGGGAATACGGCGCTGGCATGGGTGGAGAAATATGAGGGGCCGGCGCTTACCCTTACGGCGTTTGATCCGCCTGCCAGCTCATGATCCACGTCGGGTGTTGGGTATCATCCTGCCAGGCGCTGTCTTCGATGCGAAAACCCTGAGCATGATAGAAATTCACCGCCCGCACGTTTTTCTGATACACCTCCAGAGTTAAATACGGATAGTGCTGCTGAACGTGGTTCAGCAGCGCACGCCCGATCCCCTTTCCGATGAACGCCGGGGCGATAAACAACGCCCCCACGAACTGGAACTGCATGACGCTGATAAAACCGCACAGGGTACCGCTTTCCTCCCAGACCCAGGTCTCGGCGGCGGGAAGGTATTCATCCCGCACTACCGCTTCATTCGCTTGCCAGTAACTTGCGTCGATAAACGGATGCGCCTCGGTGGTGCTCTCCAGCCACAGACTCAAAAGCGGAGCGGTGTCCTCACTTTGCCATTTGCGGATCATGGTGGCCCTCCGGATGGCAGAAGCAGCCCGTAATGTGGTCATTGACCAGCCCGCAGGCCTGCATAAAGGAGTAACAGATGGTGGTGCCCACAAACTTAAAGCCGCGTTTTTTCAGCGCTTTCGACAGGGCATCTGAGGCGGGGGTCGACGTTGGGATCTCTGCAAGCGTGGCGGCCTGCGTCACCTTCGGCTCGTTATCCACAAACGACCAGACGAATGCTGAGAAGGGTTCGCCGTTTTGCTCCATCGCCAGATAAGCACGCGCGTTACCAATAATGGCCTGAATTTTACCGCGATGGCGGATGATACCGGTATCCAGAACCAGCCTTTCCACGTCGTCGTCGGTCATGGCGGCAACCGCAGCCGGATCGAACTGGTGGAAGGCTTTGCGATAGTTCTCACGCTTTTTCAGAACGGTGATCCACGACAGTCCGGCCTGCTGGCCTTCAAGGCAAATCATTTCAAACAGTTTTTTACCGTCGGTTTCCGGTACGCCCCATTCCTTGTCGTGATAATCGATATAAAGCTGATCCTGGCTTACCCAGCCGCAACGTTGCATAGGTCATCTCCCTTCCTGATACGGTAAACGCAAAAATTTCAATCTGCCCGGCTTGACGTGTCTGCTAAAGAGACAATAGTTAATACAGGGCTATACGCCCTAATACCTCTTCGAACAATGACATATATCGCCGAACTCGGCTCTTTCTGGAGTCGCTTTGATGATGATAAAAAAAATCAGTGGTCGCCATGCTGCTTCTGGCCTGGTGGGTGTTTCAGTCTGCCTGCTTTTTTGTAACACCGCTTTTGCGTGGCAACAGGAATATATCGTTTCAGATACTCAAAGTAATACGATGGAACGCTATACATGGGACGCCGATCACCAACCTCGTTATGAAGATATTCTCGCGGAGCGTATTAACCGCACGCAGAATGCTGCGGGGTTTACCCTGAACGATCCCTCCGCTTCGGATGCGGAAACCGTTCTGAGCGTTGGCTGGAATTTTCCCGTGGCGGGACATTTCACCACCGGGCCCGTAATGGCGTGGCGCACTGATGGCGCTCCCTCCGCACCAGTGAATGCGTTTGAGGATACAACCACCACGCAGTCGCTTACCGATCCACTCTGGCATGCCAGCGTGAACTCATTGGGGTGGCGTGTCGATACGCAGTATGGTGATTTACACCCCTGGGCGAAGATCAGCTATAACCAGCAAACTGAAGAAGAATATTTATATACGCTGGGATTGAGCGCCAAATTTTAAAGGGTTGTCACTTTTTTAAACGCTGCGGTAACATATTTAATACAATAACGGCGAGGACTGTAGCGATAGTGATCGCTCACCTTTGACCTTTTTCTTCTCCGGCAAGGTCATTCATTCCCGCTTCCAGGCATTTCATTCCGTTTCTCCTGCATTTCATGCCGTTTTACCCCTGGCGTTATGGGGTTTTGTTTATCGTGTCCTCAGCGAATTTCCTTAATTTATCTTGCAGGACACTGCCATGAACACATCAACTTATAACCGCACGCGTTGGCTGACGCTATTCGGCACCATCGTTACCCAGTTCGCACTGGGATCGGTCTATACCTGGAGCCTGTTTAACAGCGCCCTGTCTGATAAGATCGGCGCGCCGATAAGCCAGGTGGCGTTCTCCTTCGGCTTGCTGAGTCTTGGGTTAGCAATTTCCTCTTCCGTGGCGGGCAAACTTCAGGAGCGCTTCGGCGTGAAGCGTGTAACCATGGCCTCCGGGATCTTGCTGGGCGTGGGCTTCTTCCTGACGGCATATTCCGACAACCTGATGATGCTGTGGCTGAGCGCCGGGGTGCTGGTGGGGCTGGCGGACGGCGCAGGTTACCTGCTGACGCTGTCTAACTGCGTGAAGTGGTTCCCGGAGCGTAAAGGGCTTATCTCCGCGTTTGCCATTGGTTCATATGGCCTGGGCAGCCTTGGCTTCAAATTCATCGATGCGCATCTGCTGGCCTCGGTGGGGCTTGAGAAAACCTTTATGATCTGGGGCGTGATTGTGCTGGTGATGATCCTCTTCGGCGCAACGCTGATGAAAGACGCGCCGCAGCAGGAAGTGAAAACCGTTAACGGTGTGGTGGAGAATGATTTCACCCTCGCACAGTCCATGCGTAAACCGCAGTACTGGATGCTGGCGGTGATGTTCCTGACGGCCTGCATGAGCGGTCTGTATGTCATCGGTGTGGCGAAAGATATCGCGCAAGGGATGGTAAAACTGGACGCGGCGACGGCGGCGAACGCGGTAACGGTCATCTCCATCGCTAACCTCTCGGGTCGTCTGGTGCTCGGTATCCTGTCTGACAAAATCGCCCGCATCCGCGTGATTACGCTGGGGCAGGTCATCTCTCTGGTGGGCATGGCGGCGCTGCTGTTTGCACCGCTGAACGAAGCGACATTCTTTGCGGCGATAGCCTGCGTAGCCTTTAACTTTGGCGGTACCATTACCGTCTTCCCGTCGCTGGTGAGCGAGTTCTTCGGGCTGAACAATCTGGCGAAAAACTACGGTGTGATTTATCTCGGCTTCGGTATCGGCAGTATTTGCGGATCGCTGATTGCCTCGCTGTTTGGTGGCTTCTACGTGACATTCTGCGTGATATTTGCCTTGCTGATTATTTCACTGGCGCTGTCCACCACGATTCGTCAGCCGCAACGCGAGGTCTATAAAGAAGCGCATGCATGATTCGATAAAAAGGGGCCGCAGGGCCTCTTTTTTTATCGCAATATCACTTCCGGACTTGTTATTTTGTAAAAATTTTCATCGATTCACATTCTCTGCTGCCACTTTTCTTCCTCGCTGTGGTCTACTTATCGCGCTTGTAGACGTTTCTGATAACGGTTTATCTCGCACCTACTTACTCTGTCTGCTTTCTCAATGAGATTCGGCGGGTCTTTATACCCCTTCCCCCAGGGTTGTTTGCATGAAATATATCAGGTCTCTTACCCAGCAAAGATTGTGTCTGATGCTGGCTGTCTATATCGGTTTGTTTCTGAATGGCGCGGTGCTGTTCAGAAGAGTGGAAGGTTATTTTGAACACCTCACCGTAAGAAACGGGATTTTCGCCGCGATTGAAGTGTTTGGCTCAATTCTGGCAACCTTCTTCCTGCTACGTCTGCTCTCGCTTTTTGGCAGACGTACATGGCAGGTTCTGGCCTCGCTGGTGGTGATTATCTCTGCCGCCGCAAGCTATTACATGACATTCATGAATGTGGTCATTGGCTACGGTATTGTGGCCTCGGTGATGACCACGGACATCGACCTCTCGAAAGAGGTGGTGGGGCAAGGGTTCATCATGTGGACGATTTTGACCTGCCTGATCCCGCTCTTCTTTATCTGGAGTAATACCTGTCGCTATACCCTGTTACGCCAGCTGCGTACCCGTGGGCAACGCATCCGCAACGTCGCCGTCGTTCTTCTGGCGGGTCTGCTGGTATGGGCGCCTATTCGCCTGATGGAAAAACAGCAAAAGCGGATCGAAAAAGCGACAGGCGTAGATATGCCAAGCTACGGCGGCGTGGTGGCTAACTCGTATCTGCCGTCTAACTGGCTGTCGGCGTTAGGTCTCTATGCCTGGGCTCAGGCGGACGAATCCAGCGATGTGAAATCGCTGATTAACCCGACCAAAAAGTTCACCTACCAGGCTCCGGCTGACGGACTGGATGATACTTACGTGGTCTTCGTTATCGGCGAAACGACGCGCTGGGATCATATGGGTATTCTCGGTTATGACCGCGATACCACCCCGAAACTGGCGCAGGAAAAGAACCTGGTGGCATACCGCGGCTACTCCTGCGATACCGCCACGAAGCTCTCGTTGCGCTGTATGTTTGTTCGTGAGGGCGGTGCGAGTGATAATCCTCAGCGCACTCTCAAAGAGCAAAACGTGTTTGCTGTTCTGAAGCAGCTTGGATTTAGCTCCGATCTGTTCGCCATGCAAAGTGAGATGTGGTTCTACACCAACACCATGGCGGATAACATCGCCTACCGCGAGCAGATTGGCGCCGAGCCGCGTAACCGCGGAAAGAACGTTGATGATATGCTGCTGCTCTCTGAGATGGAACAGTCGCTGAAAAACCATCCGCAGGGTAAGCACCTTATTGTTCTGCATACCAAAGGTTCACACTACAGCTACTATCAGCGTTACACGCGCGATTTCGCCAAATGGACGCCTGAGTGCGTCGGCATTAACAAGAACTGTAGCAAGCAGGAGCTGATCAATGCCTATGATAACTCGATTCTGTATGTGGATACCTTCCTCAGCCGGGTGATCGACCAGCTTCGCGATAAGAAAGCGATTGTGATTTACGCGGCCGACCACGGCGAGTCCATCAACGAGAAAGAGCATTTACACGGCACGCCGCGTAAGCTGGCCCCGCCTGAGCAGTTCCGCGTGCCGATGATCATGTGGATGTCGGATAAGTACCTGGAAAACCCGGACAAAGCCAAAATGTTTGCCCATCTGAAACAGCAGGCAGAGATCAAGGTACCGCGCCGTCACGTTGAGCTGTACGACACCATTATGGGTTGTCTCGGCTATACCTCACCGAACGGTGGGATTAACGAAAACAACAACTGGTGTAAACTCCCTGATAACACCACAAAAGCCGCGCAGTAGCTGGTCTGGCGAGAATATCGCCAGTTGAATGGCTTTTTGAAAATAAGGGATTGACGGGGGCGCACCTCAGCAGTAAGATGCGCTCCGCATTCGGCGAGTAGCGCAGCTTGGTAGCGCAACTGGTTTGGGACCAGTGGGTCGGAGGTTCGAATCCTCTCTCGCCGACCACATTCTAAAAAGGGCTAACCGCAAGGTTAGCCCTTTTTGCATTAACGCGTTACCCCGCACGAGTCCTCAAAATACCCCTTAGCCCTGCTTCCCCCTGCCTGCTTGCGGTTTTGTGACATAATCCATTGTATTTTTTTATATATAGTTTGATCTTTTTTCGCGTTGCTTATGGATAACCTCAGCATTTTTCGCTGTGCGTTTTAACGTTCGCGGTATTTAGTGCTCAGATAATCACCATTCTGTAAGAAAATTTACCCATTCTGAATAAAACTTAATCACTGAGTGTTGCGAAATATGAAGATAATTGTGCTGCATCATGGCGAGTAGCATAAATTTCTCTGCTGAAAACTCACGGTCAGGGTTTTTTTAATCTTTGTTTGCGGTTTCTCACACTCCACGTAAATCCCCGCCACCTGTATTGACGTTTTCACATTCTGTTGACAGATTGTAGGGCACGAGGGGCATTTCAGGGAGGATCTGCGCTGCAACTCAAACGCTCTTCTGAAAGGATTCTCTATCCCTTTTAACGCCTTCGGGCATCACCGACCGGACCGGGTAAAAAATAAATAAAGGTCAGGCGGCGTAACACAACAAAGCAAAACATCACATTGGAGCACAATAATGAGTATTTCCTTGAAGAAGTCAGGGATGCTGAAGCTTGGTCTGAGCCTGGTGGCCATGACCGTTGCAGCAAGCGTACAGGCAAAAACCCTGGTTTACTGTTCTGAAGGCTCTCCGGAAGGCTTTAACCCACAGCTCTTTACCTCTGGTACGACTTACGACGCAAGCTCTGTACCGATCTATAACCGTCTGGTTGAATTTAAAACCGGCACCACGGAAGTAATTCCTGGTCTGGCTGAAAAGTGGGATATCAGCGAAGACGGTAAAACCTACACCTTCCACCTGCGCCAGGGCGTGAAGTGGCAGGACAGCAAAGAATTTAAACCTACGCGCGACTTTAACGCCGACGACGTTGTGTTCTCCTTCGACCGTCAGAAAAATGCCCAGAACCCGTACCATAAAGTGTCTGGCGGCAGCTATGAATACTTCGAAGGGATGGGTCTGCCAGACCTGATCGCTGAAGTGAAAAAAGTGGACGATAAAACCGTTCAGTTTGTGCTGACGCGTCCGGAAGCGCCATTCCTGGCTGACCTGGCGATGGACTTCGCCTCGATTCTCTCTAAAGAGTACGCGGACAACATGCTGAAAGCCGGCACCCCGGAAAAAGTGGACCTGAACCCAATCGGTACCGGCCCGTTCCAGCTGCTTCAGTACCAGAAAGATTCCCGTATTCTGTATAAAGCCTTCCCGGGCTACTGGGGTACCAAGCCGCAGATCGACCGTCTGGTCTTCTCCATCACGCCTGACGCATCCGTGCGTTACGCAAAATTGCAGAAAAACGAATGTCAGGTGATGCCGTATCCAAACCCGGCTGACATCGCGCGCATGAAGCAGGACAAAAATATCAACCTGCTGGAGCAGGCGGGCCTGAACGTGGGTTATCTCTCCTTCAACACCGAGAAGAAACCGTTCGATGACGTGAAAGTGCGTCAGGCGCTGAATTACGCGGTGAACAAAGAAGCGATCATCAAAGCCGTTTACCAGGGCGCGGGCGTTGCGGCCAAGAACCTGATCCCACCAACCATGTGGGGTTATAACGACGACATTAAGGACTACACCTACGATCCTGAGAAAGCGAAAGCGCTGCTGAAAGAAGCGGGCCAGGACAAAGGCTTCACCGTCGAGCTGTGGGCGATGCCGGTACAGCGTCCTTACAACCCGAACGCACGTCGTATGGCGGAAATGGTTCAGGCTGACTGGGCGAAGATTGGCGTACAGGCCAAAATTGTGACCTACGAGTGGGGCGAGTACCTGAAGCGCGCTAAAGCGGGCGAACACCAGGCGGTCATGATGGGCTGGACCGGCGACAACGGGGATCCGGACAACTTCTTCGCGACCCTGTTCAGCTGTGCGGCAGCGAAAGACGGTTCTAACTATTCTCGCTGGTGCTACAAGCCATTTGAAGATCTGATCCAGCCGGCGCGTGCGACCGACGATCACAACAAACGTATTGAACTGTACAAGCAAGCTCAGGTTGTCATGCACGATCAGGCTCCGGCGCTGATTGTTGCTCACTCCACCGTGTACGAGCCAGTGCGTAAAGAAGTGAAGGGCTACGTGGTTGATCCACTGGGCAAACACCACTTCGAAAACGTGTCTGTTGAATAATAAGTAGGGTGTTCTCCCTCTCCCTGTGGGAGAGGGCAGGGGTGAGGGTCGTGCATGCACCCCCTCACCCTAACCCTCTCCCACAGGGAGAGGGAATTTACATTTGTGAGCAATACAGACGTCACGCCACTGGGCGTGCGTCATCAGAGAGAATCCGGGTTATGTTGCAGTTCATCCTCCGACGTCTGGGACTGGTTATCCCGACGTTTATCGGTATCACCCTTCTCACTTTTGCCTTCGTCCATATGATCCCGGGTGACCCGGTAATGATTATGGCGGGCGAGCGTGGTATCTCCCCTGAACGTCATGCGCAACTGCTGGCTGAACTCGGCCTTGATAAGCCGATGTGGCAGCAGTATCTCCACTATATCTGGGGTGTGTTGCACGGCGATTTAGGGATTTCACTGAAAAGCCGTCTTCCGGTGTGGGACGAGTTCGTACCGCGCTTTAAAGCGACGCTGGAACTCGGTATCTGCGCCATGATCTTCGCGACCGCGGTAGGGATCCCCGTTGGCGTACTGGCTGCCGTTAAGCGTGGCTCTATTTTCGACCACACCGCTGTTGGCCTGGCACTGACCGGCTACTCCATGCCTATCTTCTGGTGGGGCATGATGCTGATCATGCTGGTCTCGGTGCAGTGGAACCTGACGCCGGTCTCCGGACGCGTCAGCGACATGGTTTTCCTTGACGACACCAACCCGTTAACCGGCTTTATGCTGATTGATACGGCGATCTGGGGCGAAGAGGGCAACTTCATTGATGCGGTTGCGCACATGATCCTGCCTGCAATGGTGCTGGGCACCATCCCTCTGGCGGTGATCGTGCGTATGACCCGTTCCTCCATGCTGGAAGTGCTGGGCGAGGATTATATTCGTACTGCCCGCGCTAAAGGCCTGACCCGTATGCGCGTCATCATCATTCATGCCCTGCGTAACGCTATGCTGCCGGTGGTAACCGTTATCGGTTTGCAGGTCGGTACGCTGCTGGCGGGGGCGATCCTGACCGAAACCATCTTCTCCTGGCCGGGTCTTGGACGCTGGCTGATTGATGCGCTACAACGCCGTGACTATCCGGTTGTGCAGGGCGGTGTACTGCTGGTCGCGACGATGATTATCCTCGTCAACCTGCTGGTCGATTTGCTGTACGGCGTGGTGAACCCGCGTATTCGTCATAAGAAGTAAGGGGCCATCATGTCACAAGTTACTCAAAATAAAGTGGTCACCGCACCGGTGCCAATGACGCCGATGCAGGAGTTCTGGCACTACTTCAAGCGCAACAAAGGCGCGGTCGTCGGGCTGGTGTATGTTTCCATCATGATCCTGATTGCGGTGTTTGCGAACTTCCTTGCGCCGTATAACCCGGCTGATCAGTTCCGCGATGCGCTGCTGGCACCTCCTGCATGGCAGGACGGCGGAAGCCTGACGCACCTGCTGGGCACCGACGACGTGGGCCGCGATGTGCTGTCGCGCCTGATGTACGGCGCACGCCTGTCGCTGCTGGTTGGCTGCCTCGTTGTCGTACTGTCGCTGATCATGGGGATCGTACTCGGCCTGGTGGCAGGCTACTTCGGCGGCATTGTTGATAACATCATCATGCGCGTCGTCGACATTATGCTGGCATTGCCAAGCCTGCTGCTGGCGCTGGTGCTGGTGGCGATCTTTGGTCCGTCGATTGGTAACGCCGCGCTTGCGCTGACGTTTGTTGCGCTACCGCATTACGTGCGTCTGACCCGTGCGGCGGTGCTGGTGGAAGTGAACCGGGACTACGTTACCGCCTCTCGCGTGGCGGGTGCCGGTGCTATGCGTCAGATGTTTATCAATATCTTCCCAAACTGCCTTGCTCCGCTGATTGTTCAGGCGTCGCTCGGTTTCTCTAACGCCATTCTTGATATGGCCGCTCTTGGCTTCCTTGGCATGGGTGCGCAGCCGCCAACACCGGAGTGGGGCACCATGCTCTCCGACGTGTTGCAGTTCGCGCAAAGCGCCTGGTGGGTCGTCACCTTCCCGGGTCTGGCGATTCTGCTGACGGTGCTGGCATTTAACCTGATGGGTGACGGTCTGCGTGATGCACTTGATCCCAAACTGAAGCAGTAAGAGGCACGAGATGGCGTTATTAAATGTAGATAAATTATCCGTGCACTTTGGCGACGAAGGCACACCGTTTCGCGCCGTGGACCGCATCAGCTACAGCGTTAATCAGGGCGAAGTGGTCGGGATTGTAGGAGAGTCGGGCTCCGGTAAGTCAGTGAGTTCGCTGGCGATTATGGGGCTGATTGACTACCCCGGTCGCGTGATGGCGGAAAATCTGGAGTTCAACGGTCAGGATCTGAAGCGCATTTCCGAAAAACAGCGCCGCCAGCTGGTGGGCGCGGAAGTGGCGATGATCTTCCAGGACCCCATGACCAGCCTGAACCCATGCTACACCGTCGGTTTCCAGATTATGGAAGCCATTAAGGTGCATCAGGGCGGCAACAAGAAAACCCGTCGCCAGCGTGCTATCGATCTGCTGAACCTGGTGGGGATACCTGACCCAGCATCGCGTCTGGACGTTTACCCGCATCAGCTTTCCGGCGGCATGAGCCAGCGCGTGATGATCGCCATGGCGATTGCCTGTCGACCAAAACTGCTGATTGCGGATGAACCAACTACCGCGCTGGACGTAACCATCCAGGCGCAAATCATCGAGCTGCTGCTGGAGTTGCAGCAGAAAGAGAATATGGCGCTGGTGCTGATTACGCACGACCTGGCGCTGGTGGCGGAAGCGGCACACAAAATCATCGTGATGTATGCGGGTCAGGTAGTGGAGACCGGAAGTTCGCACGATATCTTCCGCGCGCCGCGTCACCCGTATACGCAGGCGTTACTGCGCGCGCTGCCGGAGTTTGCCCAGGACAAAGCGCGTCTGGCGTCACTGCCGGGTGTGGTTCCGGGTAAATATGACCGTCCGCAGGGCTGCCTGCTGAATCCGCGCTGCCCGTATGCGACGGATAAATGCCGCGCCGAGGAGCCAGAGCTGAATCTGCTGGCCGATGGTCGGCAGTCAAAATGCCACTACCCACTCGATGATGCCGGGAGGCCAACACTATGAGTACGCACGAGGCCACCACGCAACAGCCGCTGTTGCAGGCTATCGACCTGAAAAAACATTACCCGGTGAAGAAGGGGATTTTTGCCCCCGAGCGCCTGGTAAAAGCGCTGGACGGCGTCTCCTTCAGCCTTGAACGCGGTAAAACGCTGGCGGTCGTCGGGGAGTCGGGCTGTGGAAAATCCACGCTGGGCCGTCTGCTGACGATGATCGAAACGCCAACCGGCGGCGAGCTTTACTATCAGGGCCAGGATCTGCTCAAGCACGATCCGCAGGCGCAGAAGCTGCGTCGTCAAAAAATCCAGATTGTGTTCCAGAACCCGTACGGTTCTTTAAACCCGCGTAAAAAAGTGGGGCAGATTCTGGAAGAGCCGCTGCTGATTAACAGCAATCTGAGCAAAGAGCAGCGTCGTGAAAAAGCGCTGGCGATGATGGCGAAGGTGGGGCTTAAAACCGAGCATTACGATCGCTACCCGCATATGTTCTCTGGCGGTCAGCGTCAGCGTATTGCCATCGCCCGTGGGCTGATGCTTGACCCGGACGTGGTGATTGCCGATGAGCCGGTCTCAGCGCTTGACGTGTCCGTACGTGCGCAGGTGCTTAACCTGATGATGGATTTACAGCAGGATCTGGGACTGTCGTACGTCTTCATCTCCCATGACCTGTCCGTGGTTGAGCACATTGCCGATGAGGTGATGGTGATGTATCTGGGACGCTGCGTGGAGAAGGGGACGAAAGATCAGATCTTTACTAACCCGCGTCATCCGTATACGCAGGCGCTGCTGTCTGCAACGCCGCGGCTGAACCCGGATGACCGCCGGGAGCGCATTAAGCTGACCGGCGAGTTGCCAAGCCCACTTAACCCGCCGCCGGGATGTGCGTTCAACGCCCGTTGCCGTCGCCGCTTCGGCCCGTGCACGCAGTTGCAGCCACAGCTGAAGGATTATGGCGGACAGCTGGTGGCCTGCTTCGCGGTCGATCAGGATGAAAACGGCGAAAAGCCGCAGGCATAAATAAAAAAACCGGCGTTAAGCCGGTTTTTTTTACGTCTGAGGTCTACTTCCGTAAACGAATCTGGTCGACGGCGTGTTTCTCACTCTTGGTGAGGATCAGGCTTGCGCGTTCGCGCGTCGGCAGGATGTTCTCTTTGAGGTTGACGTAGTTGATCTCATTCCACAGCCCGGTCGCCACGCTGATAGCCTCTTCTTCAGAGAGCTGGGCGTAGTTGTGGAAGTAGGAATCCGGGTCGGTGAACGCGCCTTCGCGGAACTTCAGGAAGCGGTTGATATACCAGCGTTGCAGCAAATCTTCCGGCGCATCGACATAAATTGAGAAATCGACAAAGTCAGAGACAAACACATGATGCGGATCGTGAGGATAATCCATCCCGCTTTGCAGGACGTTTAAGCCTTCCAGAATCAGGATGTCGGGCTGCACAACCGTTTTGTCGCCATCCGGGATGCGGTCGTAGATCAGATGCGAGTAAACCGGCGCGGTAACGTGAGGTACGCCCGATTTTAGATCTGAAACAAACTTTACCAGGCGGTGCATATCATAAGAGAGCGGGAAGCCCTTCTTTTTCATCAGGCCGCGTTCTTTCAACACCTCGTTGGGATGCAGGAAGCCGTCGGTGGTGATCAGCTCCACGCTGCGGTGTTCCGGCCAGCGGCTCAGCAGCGCCTGTAGCACGCGCGCGGTGGTACTTTTACCCACTGCCACGCTGCCCGCAATACTGATGATATAAGGAATACGTTGACCGTTCGTGCCGAGGAACTGTTCCAGTACGGCCTGACGGCGCAAATTGGAGCTGATATAGAAGTTAAGCAAGCGAGAAAGGGGGAGATAGATTTCTGCCACCTCTTCCAGGGAGAGATCTTCGTTTATCCCTTTTAGCCGTGCGATTTCACCTTCCGTCAGTGTCATAGGGACGGAGTCACGCAGGGCTGCCCACTGGCTACGGTTAAACTGAAGATAGGGCGTCATTAACGTTTGCTCTTTTTTGCTCATAAGCATGCTTCTGTGAACCATCACGAAACGGCGGGTGCGGGCTCATCACATAGTTAATTTTGGACAATGGGCAGGAGGTTAACACCAGATGAGAGGAATAATAAGAAAAAATATGGGAAAGCGATGCTTAACCGGGCAGGCATCACCTGGGGCTATAGCGTGCCGAAATCAGGCGTTCATGTTGAATTTTTAACCGTGAGCGGATGAATTTACAGCGGTTAGCCCTGGTTTCGAATAAAATGTGAGCGAAAGAACGTTTTATGCAATTTTTTAGTTGCATGACTGCGCAGGTCTCCATAGAATGCGCGCTACTTGATGCCGACTTAGCTCAGTAGGTAGAGCAACTGACTTGTAATCAGTAGGTCACCAGTTCGATTCCGGTAGTCGGCACCATCAAGTCCGGTGGGGTTCCCGAGCGGCCAAAGGGAGCAGACTGTAAATCTGCCGTCACAGACTTCGAAGGTTCGAATCCTTCCCCCACCACCACTTTCTGGCAGCGACAACGCCGCCGGAGCTGGTTGGAAAAATTGACCAGCTCGAACAGAAAAGAGAGAAATCTCTTTTTTTGTTACAGAAAGAACTGGGTAGCCGAGTTTCAGGATGCGGGCATCGTATAATGGCTATTACCTCAGCCTTCCAAGCTGATGATGCGGGTTCGATTCCCGCTGCCCGCTCCAATACGTGCTGATATGGCTCAGTTGGTAGAGCGCACCCTTGGTAAGGGTGAGGTCCCCAGTTCGACTCTGGGTATCAGCACCACTTCACTTCTCCCTCCCTTTCTCTCTGTTTCAATGTAAATGTATTCAACAGTTCAGGCATTTTCGCCTGGTTGATGTGGTGATATCACCGATTTATCCGTGTCTTAGAGGGACAATCGATGTCTAAAGAAAAGTTTGAACGTACAAAACCGCACGTTAACGTCGGTACTATCGGCCACGTTGACCATGGTAAAACAACGCTGACCGCTGCAATCACTACCGTACTGGCTAAAACCTACGGCGGTGCTGCTCGTGCTTTCGACCAGATCGATAACGCACCAGAAGAAAAAGCTCGTGGTATCACCATCAACACCTCTCACGTTGAGTATGACACCCCGACTCGCCACTACGCGCACGTAGACTGCCCAGGCCACGCCGACTATGTTAAAAACATGATCACCGGTGCTGCGCAGATGGACGGCGCGATCCTGGTTGTTGCTGCGACTGACGGCCCTATGCCTCAGACTCGTGAGCACATCCTGCTGGGTCGTCAGGTAGGCGTTCCTTACATCATCGTGTTCCTGAACAAATGCGACATGGTTGATGACGAAGAGCTGCTGGAACTGGTAGAGATGGAAGTTCGTGAACTGCTGTCTCAGTACGATTTCCCAGGCGACGACACTCCAATCGTTCGTGGTTCCGCGCTGAAAGCGCTGGAAGGTGACGCAGAGTGGGAAGCGAAAATCATCGAACTGGCTGGCTACCTGGATTCTTACATCCCAGAACCAGAGCGTGCGATTGACAAGCCATTCCTGCTGCCAATCGAAGACGTATTCTCCATCTCCGGTCGTGGTACCGTTGTTACCGGTCGTGTAGAGCGCGGTATCATCAAAGTTGGTGAAGAAGTTGAAATCGTTGGTATCAAAGAGACTGCGAAGTCTACCTGTACTGGCGTTGAAATGTTCCGCAAACTGCTGGACGAAGGCCGTGCTGGTGAGAACGTTGGTGTTCTGCTGCGTGGTATCAAACGTGAAGAAATCGAACGTGGTCAGGTTCTGGCGAAGCCAGGCTCAATCAAGCCACACACCAAGTTCGAATCTGAAGTGTACATTCTGTCCAAAGACGAAGGCGGCCGTCATACTCCGTTCTTCAAAGGCTACCGTCCACAGTTCTACTTCCGTACAACTGACGTGACCGGTACCATCGAACTGCCAGAAGGTGTAGAGATGGTAATGCCAGGCGACAACATCAAGATGGTTGTGACGCTGATCCACCCAATCGCGATGGACGACGGTCTGCGTTTCGCAATCCGTGAAGGCGGCCGTACCGTTGGCGCGGGCGTTGTTGCTAAAGTTCTCGGCTAATCGCTGATAACATTTGACGCAATGCGCAATAAAAGGGCATCATTTGATGCCCTTTTTGCACGCTTTCACATCAGAACCTGGCTCATCAGTGATTAATTTTGTCATAATCATTGCTGAGACAGGCTCTGCGGAGAGCGTATAATACGAAAAGCGAATAGCATTTCGATTGGTTTGCCTCGCACACGCGGGGTGAAAATGTTTGTAGAATACTTCTGACAGGTTGGTTTATGAGTGCGAATACCGAAGCTCAAGGGAGCGGGCGCGGCCTGGAAGCGATGAAATGGGTAGTTGTAGCCGTGCTGCTGATTGTGGCGATTGTCGGCAACTATCTTTATCGTGACATGATGCTGCCGCTACGCGCGCTTGCAGTGGTAATTCTGATTGCTGCGGCGGGTGGTGTCGCGCTGTTGACGACGAAAGGCAAAGCGACCGTTGCGTTTGCCCGCGAAGCGCGTACCGAAGTCCGCAAGGTCATTTGGCCGACTCGCCAGGAAACATTGCACACCACGCTGATTGTAGCGGCGGTAACCGCTGTAATGTCACTGATCCTGTGGGGACTGGATGGTATTCTGGTTCGCCTGGTATCCTTTATCACTGGCCTGAGGTTCTGAGATGTCTGAAGCCCCTAAAAAGCGCTGGTACGTCGTTCAGGCGTTTTCCGGTTTTGAAGGCCGCGTAGCTACGTCGCTGCGTGAGCATATCAAATTACATAATATGGAAGAGTTATTTGGCGAAGTTATGGTTCCGACCGAAGAAGTGGTTGAGATCCGTGGCGGCCAACGTCGCAAAAGCGAGCGTAAATTCTTCCCGGGTTACGTGCTGGTTCAGATGGTGATGAACGACGCGAGCTGGCACCTGGTGCGCAGCGTACCACGCGTGATGGGCTTTATCGGCGGCACATCTGACCGTCCGGCGCCAATCAGCGACAAAGAAGTTGATGCGATTATGAACCGCCTCCAGCAGGTTGGTGATAAACCGCGTCCGAAAACGCTGTTTGAACCGGGTGAGATGGTTCGTGTTAACGACGGTCCGTTTGCTGACTTCAATGGCGTCGTCGAAGAAGTGGACTACGAGAAGTCCCGCCTGAAAGTTTCCGTTTCTATCTTTGGTCGTGCGACCCCGGTAGAGCTGGACTTTGCTCAGGTAGAAAAAGCCTAAGCAGCGATCAAAAAAGCGACGATTTAATCGTTGCACAGGGCGCGAGATTGGAATACAATTTCGCGCCTTTTGTTTTTATGGGTCCCGACCCGTAAAACGAATTTTATTCACGGGGAGCCTCTCCGAGGCGTTATTACCCAATCAGAGGATTTTAGAATGGCTAAGAAAGTACAAGCCTACGTCAAGCTGCAGGTTGCAGCAGGTATGGCGAACCCAAGTCCACCAGTTGGTCCAGCTCTGGGTCAGCAGGGTGTGAACATCATGGAATTCTGTAAAGCGTTCAACGCCAAAACTGAATCCATGGAAAAAGGTCTGCCAATCCCAGTTGTAATCACTGTTTACGCTGACCGTTCTTTCACTTTCGTTACCAAAACCCCTCCAGCAGCAGTTCTGCTGAAGAAAGCAGCGGGCATCAAGTCTGGTTCCGGTAAGCCGAACAAAGACAAAGTGGGTAAAATTTCCCGCGCTCAGTTGCAGGAAATCGCGCAGACCAAAGCTGCCGACATGACTGGTTCCGACATTGAAGCGATGACTCGCTCCATCGAAGGTACTGCACGTTCCATGGGCCTGGTAGTGGAGGACTAAGAAATGGCTAAACTGACCAAGCGCATGTCCGTGATCCGTGACAAAGTTGATGCGACCAAACAGTACGACATCAACGAAGCTATCGCTCTGCTGAAAGAACTGGCAACTGCTAAGTTCGTTGAAAGCGTTGACGTTGCCGTTAACCTGGGCATCGACGCTCGTAAATCCGATCAGAACGTTCGTGGCGCAACTGTACTGCCACACGGTACTGGCCGTTCCGTACGCGTAGCTGTATTTGCTCAGGGTGCAAACGCTGAAGCTGCTAAAGCTGCCGGCGCTGAACTGGTAGGTATGGAAGATCTGGCTGATCAGATCAAGAAAGGCGAAATGAACTTTGACGTTGTTATTGCTTCTCCAGATGCAATGCGCGTTGTTGGCCAGCTGGGCCAGGTTCTGGGTCCACGCGGCCTGATGCCAAACCCGAAAGTGGGTACTGTAACGCCTAACGTTGCTGAAGCGGTTAAGAACGCTAAAGCAGGTCAGGTTCGTTACCGTAACGACAAAAACGGCATCATCCACACCACCATCGGTAAAGTGGACTTTGACGCTGACAAACTGAAAGAAAACCTGGAAGCTCTGCTGGTTGCGCTGAAAAAAGCAAAACCAACTCAGGCGAAAGGCGTGTACATCAAGAAAGTTAGCATCTCCACCACCATGGGTGCAGGTGTTGCAGTTGACCAGGCTGGCCTGAGCGCTGCTGCAAACTAATGCCTTTACGTGGGCGGTGATTTTGTCTACAATCTTACCCCCACGTTTGCTAACAAAAGTTAGCGGCTAAAAGAATTGTTCGTTGGAGCCTGGCCTATCCAGGCCTCCGTCGAAGACCGCAGGTGTTTCGCAAGAAACTTAATCCCCTGCGTAGACGGTGACAGAACGCTAAGATTATTTTAAATACTCTGGCTTGTTTCTGCTCACCGTATTAAGACGCTCTTCCCGTTGGGTCGAGTGAAGTGAGTTCCGGAACATGAGTTCCGGCAAACATCCAGGAGCAAAGCTAATGGCTTTAAATCTTCAAGACAAACAAGCGATTGTTGCTGAAGTCAGCGAAGTAGCCAAAGGCGCGCTGTCTGCAGTAGTTGCGGATTCCCGTGGCGTTACTGTAGACAAAATGACTGAACTGCGTAAAGCAGGTCGTGAAGCTGGCGTATACATGCGTGTTGTTCGTAACACCCTGCTGCGTCGCGTAGTTGAAGGTACTCAGTTCGAGTGCCTGAAAGACACGTTTGTTGGTCCGACCCTGATTGCATACTCTATGGAACACCCGGGCGCTGCTGCTCGTCTGTTCAAAGAGTTCGCGAAAGCGAATGCAAAATTTGAGGTCAAAGCTGCAGCCTTTGAAGGTGAGTTGATCCCGGCATCGCAAATCGATCGCCTGGCAACCCTGCCGACCTACGAAGAAGCAATTGCACGCCTGATGGCAACCATGAAAGAAGCTGCGGCTGGCAAACTGGTTCGCACTCTGGCTGCTGTACGCGATGCGAAAGAAGCTGCTTAATCGCAGTTATCTTTATAAAGCATTTGCTTACGTATAAACTTATTCTGATTTTCAGGAACAATTTAAATGTCTATCACTAAAGATCAAATCATTGAAGCAGTAGCAGCTATGTCCGTAATGGACGTTGTAGAGCTGGTTTCTGCAATGGAAGAAAAATTCGGTGTTTCTGCTGCTGCTGCTGTAGCTGTAGCTGCGGGCCCGGCTGAAGCTGCTGAAGAAAAAACTGAATTCGACGTAATTCTGAAAGCTGCTGGCGCGAACAAAGTTGCTGTAATCAAAGCAGTACGTGGCGCAACTGGCCTGGGTCTGAAAGAAGCTAAAGACCTGGTAGAATCTGCTCCAGCTGCGCTGAAAGAAGGCGTGAGCAAAGACGACGCAGAAGCACTGAAAAAATCTCTGGAAGAAGCTGGCGCTGAAGTTGAAGTTAAATAAGCCAACTTTTCTGGTTGCAGCCTAAGTAATTAGGCTGATGGCTGGTGACTTTTTAGTCACCAGCCTTTTTGCGCTGTAAGGCATCAGCAGCATTTCACACTGTTTGACTGCTGGTTGTCCTGACAATGCTTGTTTCTATCGACGACTTAATATACTGCGACAGGGTGCTCGCTCTGTGTAAATCGCAATGAAATGGTTTAAGCGTGATAGCAACAGGTATTGCGGAAAGTATTCAATTTTCCGGTCCACAAAATGGTGTTGCACAAACTGTCCCTTCGTCGGACAGATGGGTCGACTTGTCAGCGAGCTGAGGAACCCTATGGTTTACTCCTATACCGAGAAAAAACGTATTCGTAAGGATTTTGGTAAACGTCCACAAGTTCTGGACATTCCATATCTCCTTTCTATCCAGCTTGACTCGTTCCAGAAGTTTATCGAGCAAGATCCTGAAGGGCAGTACGGCCTGGAAGCAGCCTTCCGTTCCGTGTTCCCGATTCAGAGCTACAGCGGTAATTCCGAGCTGCAGTACGTCAGCTACCGCCTTGGCGAACCGGTGTTTGACGTTCAGGAATGTCAGATCCGTGGCGTGACCTATTCCGCACCGCTGCGCGTAAAACTGCGTCTGGTGATCTACGAGCGCGAAGCGCCGGAAGGCACCGTAAAAGACATTAAAGAACAAGAAGTCTACATGGGTGAAATTCCACTCATGACGGACAACGGTACTTTCGTTATCAACGGTACTGAGCGTGTTATCGTTTCCCAGCTGCACCGTAGCCCGGGTGTCTTCTTCGACAGCGATAAAGGTAAAACGCACTCTTCCGGTAAAGTACTGTATAACGCACGCATCATTCCTTACCGTGGTTCATGGCTGGACTTCGAATTCGATCCAAAAGACAACCTGTTTGTCCGTATCGACCGTCGTCGTAAGCTGCCTGCAACCATCATTCTGCGTGCACTGAACTATACCACTGAGCAGATCCTGGACCTGTTCTTTGAGAAAGTGATCTTTGAAATCCGCGACAACAAATTGCAGATGGAGTTGGTGCCGGAACGTCTGCGTGGTGAGACCGCGTCGTTCGACATCGAAGCCGACGGCAAAGTGTATGTGGAAAAAGGTCGCCGTATCACCGCGCGCCACATCCGCCAGCTGGAAAAAGATGATATCAAACACATCGAGTTCCGGTTGAATACATTGCAGGAAAAGTAGCCGCGAAAGATTACGTTGATGAATCAACTGGCGAGCTGATCTGCCCGGCGAACATGGAGCTGAGCCTGGATCTGCTGGCTAAGCTGAGTCAGGCTGGCCACAAACGTATCGAAACGCTGTTCACCAACGATCTGGATCACGGTCCGTACATCTCTGAGACTGTACGCGTCGACCCAACCAACGATCGTCTGAGCGCGCTGGTCGAAATCTACCGCATGATGCGTCCTGGTGAGCCACCAACTCGCGAAGCGGCTGAAAGCCTGTTCGAGAACCTGTTCTTCTCCGAAGACCGCTACGATCTGTCCGCGGTTGGTCGTATGAAGTTCAACCGTTCTCTGCTGCGCGACGAAATCGAAGGTTCCGGTATCCTGAGCAAAGACGACATCATTGAAGTGATGAAGAAGCTCATCGATATCCGTAACGGTAAAGGCGAAGTGGACGATATCGACCACCTCGGCAACCGTCGTATCCGTTCCGTAGGCGAAATGGCGGAAAACCAGTTCCGCGTTGGCCTGGTACGTGTAGAGCGTGCGGTGAAAGAGCGTCTGTCTCTGGGCGATCTGGATACCCTGATGCCTCAGGATATGATCAACGCCAAGCCGATTTCTGCGGCAGTGAAAGAGTTCTTCGGTTCCAGCCAGCTGTCTCAGTTCATGGACCAGAACAACCCGCTGTCTGAGATCACACACAAACGTCGTATCTCCGCACTCGGCCCAGGCGGTCTGACCCGTGAACGCGCAGGCTTTGAAGTTCGAGACGTACACCCGACTCACTACGGTCGCGTATGTCCAATCGAAACGCCTGAAGGTCCAAACATCGGTCTGATCAACTCCCTGTCCGTGTACGCACAGACGAACGAATACGGTTTCCTCGAGACCCCGTATCGTAAAGTGACCGACGGTGTTGTTACTGACGAAATTCATTACCTGTCTGCTATTGAAGAAGGCAACTACGTTATCGCTCAGGCGAACTCCAACCTGGATGACGAAGGCCACTTTGTAGAAGATCTGGTTACCTGCCGTAGCAAAGGCGAATCCAGCTTGTTCAGCCGCGACCAGGTTGACTACATGGACGTATCCACCCAGCAGGTGGTATCCGTCGGTGCGTCCCTGATCCCGTTCCTGGAACACGATGACGCCAACCGTGCATTGATGGGTGCGAACATGCAACGTCAGGCCGTTCCAACTCTGCGTGCTGATAAGCCGCTGGTTGGTACCGGTATGGAACGTGCTGTTGCCGTTGACTCTGGTGTTACAGCAGTTGCTAAGCGTGGCGGTACCGTTCAGTACGTTGACGCATCCCGTATCGTTATCAAAGTTAACGAAGACGAGATGTATCCGGGCGAAGCGGGTATCGACATCTACAACCTGACCAAATACACCCGTTCTAACCAGAACACCTGTATCAACCAGATGCCATGTGTGTCTCTGGGTGAGCCAGTTGAGCGCGGCGACGTGCTGGCAGACGGTCCGTCCACCGACCTCGGTGAACTGGCGCTCGGTCAGAACATGCGCGTAGCGTTCATGCCGTGGAACGGTTACAACTTCGAAGACTCCATCCTCGTCTCCGAGCGTGTGGTTCAGGAAGATCGTTTCACCACCATCCACATTCAGGAACTGGCATGTGTGTCCCGTGACACCAAGCTGGGGCCAGAAGAGATCACCGCTGACATCCCGAACGTGGGTGAAGCTGCGCTCTCTAAACTGGATGAATCCGGTATTGTTTACATCGGCGCGGAAGTGACCGGCGGTGACATTCTGGTTGGTAAGGTCACGCCGAAAGGCGAAACCCAGCTGACGCCAGAAGAGAAACTGCTGCGTGCTATCTTCGGTGAGAAAGCGTCTGACGTTAAAGACTCTTCTCTGCGCGTACCAAACGGTGTTTCCGGTACGGTTATCGACGTTCAGGTCTTCACCCGTGACGGCGTTGAGAAAGATAAGCGTGCGCTGGAAATCGAAGAGATGCAGCTCAAACAGGCTAAGAAAGACCTGTCTGAAGAACTGCAAATCCTCGAAGCAGGTCTGTTCAGCCGTATCTATGCGGTGCTGGTTGCCGGTGGCGTTGAAGCTGAGAAGCTCGACAAACTGCCACGCGATCGCTGGCTGGAACTGGGCCTGACCGACGAAGAGAAACAGAATCAGCTGGAACAGCTGGCTGAGCAGTATGACGAACTGAAACACGAGTTCGAGAAAAAACTCGAAGCGAAACGCCGCAAAATCACTCAGGGCGACGATCTGGCACCAGGCGTGCTGAAGATTGTTAAGGTGTATCTGGCTGTTAAACGTCAGATCCAGCCTGGTGATAAGATGGCAGGTCGTCACGGTAACAAGGGTGTTATCTCTAAGATCAACCCGATCGAAGATATGCCGCACGATGCTAACGGTACGCCGGTAGATATCGTACTGAACCCACTGGGCGTACCGTCTCGTATGAACATCGGTCAGATTCTGGAAACCCACCTGGGTATGGCTGCGAAAGGTATCGGCGATAAGATCAACGCCATGCTGAAACAGCAGCAGGAAGTCGCGAAACTGCGCGAGTTCATCCAGCGTGCCTACGATCTGGGTACCGACGTTCGTCAGAAAGTCGACCTGAACACCTTCAGCGATGAAGAAGTGCTGCGTCTGGCAGAGAACCTGCGCAAAGGTATGCCAATTGCAACGCCGGTATTCGACGGTGCAAAAGAAGCTGAAATTAAAGAGCTGCTGCAACTGGGTGGTCTGCCAACGTCTGGCCAGATTACGCTGTTTGACGGCCGTACCGGTGAACAGTTCGAGCGTCCGGTAACCGTAGGTTACATGTACATGCTGAAACTGAACCACCTGGTCGACGACAAGATGCACGCTCGTTCTACCGGTTCTTACAGCCTGGTTACTCAGCAGCCGCTGGGTGGTAAGGCTCAGTTCGGTGGTCAGCGCTTCGGGGAGATGGAAGTGTGGGCGCTGGAAGCATACGGCGCAGCATACACCTTGCAGGAAATGCTCACCGTTAAGTCTGATGACGTGAACGGTCGTACTAAGATGTATAAGAACATCGTAGACGGCAACCATCAGATGGAACCGGGCATGCCAGAATCCTTCAACGTACTGTTGAAAGAGATTCGTTCGCTGGGTATCAACATCGAACTGGAAGACGAGTAATTCTCGCTCAAACAGGTCACTGCTGTCGGGTTAACGCCCGACAGCAGAGTGTGCTAACTCCGACGGGAGCAAATCCGTGAAAGACTTATTAAAGTTTCTGAAAGCGCAAACTAAAACCGAAGAGTTTGATGCGATCAAAATTGCTCTGGCTTCGCCAGACATGATCCGTTCATGGTCTTTCGGTGAAGTTAAAAAGCCGGAAACCATTAACTACCGTACGTTCAAACCTGAGCGTGACGGCCTTTTCTGTGCGCGTATTTTCGGGCCAGTAAAAGATTACGAGTGCCTGTGCGGTAAGTACAAGCGCCTGAAACACCGTGGTGTGATCTGTGAGAAGTGCGGCGTTGAAGTGACCCAGACCAAAGTACGCCGTGAGCGTATGGGCCACATCGAGCTGGCGTCTCCGACCGCTCACATCTGGTTCCTGAAATCTCTGCCGTCCCGTATCGGTCTGCTGCTGGATATGCCGCTGCGCGATATCGAACGTGTTCTGTACTTCGAATCTTATGTGGTTATCGAAGGCGGGATGACCAATCTGGAACGTAACCAGATCCTGACCGAAGAACAGTATCTGGACGCGCTGGAAGAGTTCGGTGACGAATTCGACGCGAAGATGGGTGCGGAAGCTATCCAGGCCCTGCTGAAGAGCATGGATCTGGAGCAAGAGTGTGAAACTCTGCGCGAAGAGCTGAACGAAACCAACTCCGAAACCAAGCGTAAAAAGCTGACCAAGCGTATCAAACTGCTGGAAGCGTTCGTTCAGTCTGGTAACAAACCAGAGTGGATGATCCTGACCGTTCTGCCGGTTCTGCCGCCAGATCTGCGTCCGCTGGTTCCGCTGGATGGTGGTCGTTTCGCAACGTCGGATCTGAACGATCTGTACCGTCGCGTGATCAACCGTAACAACCGTCTGAAACGTCTGCTGGATCTGGCTGCGCCGGACATCATCGTACGCAACGAAAAACGTATGCTTCAGGAAGCAGTCGATGCCCTGTTGGATAACGGTCGTCGTGGTCGTGCGATCACCGGTTCTAACAAACGTCCTCTGAAATCTTTGGCCGACATGATCAAAGGTAAGCAGGGTCGTTTCCGTCAGAACCTGCTCGGTAAGCGTGTTGACTACTCCGGTCGTTCTGTAATCACCGTAGGTCCATACCTGCGTCTGCATCAGTGCGGTCTGCCGAAGAAAATGGCACTGGAGCTGTTCAAACCGTTCATCTACGGCAAGCTGGAACTGCGTGGCCTCGCCACCACCATCAAAGCCGCGAAGAAAATGGTTGAGCGTGAAGAAGCTGTCGTTTGGGATATCCTGGACGAAGTGATCCGCGAACACCCGGTACTGCTGAACCGTGCACCAACTCTGCACCGTCTGGGTATCCAGGCCTTTGAGCCAGTCCTGATCGAAGGTAAAGCGATCCAGCTGCACCCGCTGGTTTGTGCGGCCTATAACGCCGACTTCGATGGTGACCAGATGGCTGTTCACGTACCGCTGACGCTGGAAGCCCAGCTCGAAGCGCGTGCGCTGATGATGTCTACCAACAACATCCTGTCTCCAGCGAACGGTGAACCTATCATCGTTCCTTCTCAGGACGTTGTACTGGGTCTGTACTACATGACCCGTGACTGTGTTAACGCCAAAGGCGAAGGCATGGTGCTGACTGGCCCGAAAGAAGCTGAGCGTATTTATCGCGCTGGCCTGGCCTCTCTGCATGCGCGCGTTAAAGTGCGTATCACCGAATACGAAAAAGATGAAAACGGCGAGTTCGTTGCGCACACCAGCCTGAAAGACACGACCGTTGGCCGTGCCATTCTGTGGATGATCGTACCGAAAGGTCTGCCTTTCTCCATCGTCAACCAGGCGCTGGGCAAGAAAGCGATCTCCAAAATGCTGAACACCTGTTACCGCATTCTGGGTCTGAAGCCGACCGTTATCTTCGCTGACCAGACAATGTACACCGGCTTTGCTTATGCAGCGCGTTCAGGTGCATCTGTTGGTATCGATGACATGGTCATCCCAGAGAAGAAACACGAGATCATCTCTGAAGCGGAAGCTGAAGTTGCTGAGATCCAGGAGCAGTTCCAGTCTGGTCTGGTAACCGCAGGCGAACGTTACAACAAAGTTATCGATATCTGGGCTGCGGCGAACGATCGTGTATCTAAAGCGATGATGGATAACCTGCAAACCGAAACCGTGATTAACCGTGACGGCGTAGAAGAGCAGCAGGTCTCCTTCAACAGCATCTACATGATGGCCGACTCCGGTGCGCGTGGTTCTGCGGCACAGATTCGTCAGCTGGCAGGTATGCGTGGTCTGATGGCGAAGCCAGATGGCTCCATCATCGAAACGCCAATCACCGCGAACTTCCGTGAAGGTCTGAACGTACTCCAGTACTTCATCTCCACGCACGGTGCGCGTAAAGGTCTGGCGGATACCGCACTGAAAACGGCGAACTCCGGTTATCTGACGCGTCGTCTGGTTGACGTTGCGCAGGATCTGGTCGTCACCGAAGACGATTGTGGCACCCTCGAAGGTATCACCATGACCCCGGTTATCGAGGGTGGTGATGTTAAAGAGCCGCTGCGCGATCGCGTACTGGGTCGTGTGACCGCGGAAGACATTCTGAAGCCGGGCACCGCAGACATTCTGGTTCCACGCAACACCCTGCTGCACGAACAGTGGTGTGACCTGCTGGAAGCGAACTCTGTTGACTCCGTGAAAGTGCGTTCCGTTGTATCCTGTGACACCGACTTTGGTGTGTGTGCGCACTGCTACGGTCGTGACCTGGCGCGTGGCCACATCATCAACAAAGGTGAGGCTATCGGCGTTATCGCGGCACAGTCCATCGGTGAGCCGGGTACACAGCTGACGATGCGTACGTTCCACATCGGTGGTGCGGCATCTCGTGCGGCTGCTGAATCCAGCATCCAGGTGAAAAACAAAGGTAGCATCAAGCTCAGCAACGCGAAGTCGGTTGTGAACTCCAGCGGTAAACTGGTTATCACTTCCCGTAACACCGAGCTGAAGCTGATCGACGAATTCGGTCGTACCAAAGAGAGCTATAAAGTGCCTTACGGTGCGGTTATGGCGAAAGGTGATGGCGAGCAGGTTGCTGGCGGTGAAACCGTTGCAAACTGGGATCCACACACCATGCCGGTTATCACCGAAGTAAGTGGTTTCATCCGCTTCACTGACATGATCGACGGCCAGACCATTACTCGTCAGACCGACGAGCTGACCGGTCTGTCTTCTCTGGTGGTTCTGGATTCTGCTGAACGTACTACCGGCGGTAAAGATCTGCGTCCTGCACTGAAAATCGTTGATGCTCAGGGCAACGACGTTCTGATCCCTGGTACCGATATGCCTGCGCAGTACTTCCTGCCGGGTAAAGCGATTGTACAGCTGGAAGATGGCGTACAGATCAGCTCTGGTGACACCCTGGCGCGTATTCCTCAGGAATCCGGCGGTACCAAGGACATCACCGGTGGTCTGCCACGCGTTGCGGACCTGTTCGAAGCACGTCGTCCGAAAGAGCCTGCGATCCTGGCTGAAATCAGCGGTATCATCTCCTTCGGTAAAGAGACCAAAGGTAAGCGCCGCCTGGTTATTACGCCAGTAGATGGCAGCGAGCCGTACGAAGAGATGATTCCTAAGTGGCGTCAGCTCAACGTGTTCGAAGGTGAACGCGTAGAACGTGGTGACGTGGTTTCCGATGGTCCAGAAGCGCCGCACGACATCCTGCGTCTGCGTGGTGTGCATGCTGTTACCCGTTACATTGTTAACGAAGTACAGGACGTATACCGTCTGCAAGGCGTTAAGATTAACGATAAACACATTGAAGTTATCGTTCGTCAGATGCTGCGTAAAGCAACCATCGAAAACGCGGGCAGCTCCGACTTCCTGGAAGGCGAGCAGGTTGAATACTCACGCGTTAAGATCGCTAACCGCGATCTGGAAGCGAACGGCAAAATCGGTGCGACCTTCGCACGCGATCTGCTGGGTATCACCAAAGCGTCTCTGGCAACCGAGTCCTTCATCTCTGCTGCATCGTTCCAGGAAACCACTCGTGTCCTGACCGAAGCGGCTGTTGCAGGTAAACGTGATGAACTGCGCGGTCTGAAAGAGAACGTTATCGTGGGTCGTCTGATCCCGGCCGGTACCGGTTATGCGTACCACCAGGATCGTATGCGTCGTCGCGCAGCGGGCGAACTGCCAGCTGCACCGCAGGTGACTGCCGAAGATGCATCCGCGAGCCTTGCAGAACTGCTGAACGCAGGTCTGGGCGGTTCCGACAACGAGTAATCGTTGATGCCCGGTAGGTAAAATTACCGGGCATATGAATCACAGGTCGGGTAAGCGTAGCGCCACCCGACAATAAAAAACCCGCCTCGGCGGGTTTTTTTACATCTGTATGTCTTCAGTTCACTAACGGGATACGTCGATAAAGCTCAATCATATCGCCCGCCAGATCCTGAATAACCATCGCGTTCATCAGGTGATCCTGAGAGTGAACGGTGATCAGGTTAACCGGAAGTTTCCCGGTCCCTTCATCAAGACCGATAAGCTGCGTCTGGATCGTATGCGCATGTTTCACATATTCACGCGATTCTTCCATCGCTTTCTCGGCTTCATCAAAGTCGCCTTTTCGCGCCATCTGCAACGCCGTCAGGGCCGCGCTGCGCGCTGCGCCTGCGTTGACAAGCAGTTCCATAATCGTGGTTTCTAAGTCTTCCATTATGACTCCAGAAGTTTGAGCGCTTTTTCCAGTACGGCATCACCTTTCATCATGCCGTAATCCATCATGTCGATGACCGCAACCTTTTTTCCGAGCGGATCGGCCTGCGCCTGGAGTTTTGCCTGTTCGTATTTAACCTGTGGCCCCAGTAATACGATATCAGCCGTCGCGATGTTATCTTTAAACTCCGCGACCGGAACGGCTTTAATGGTTACTTCGACTCCTTTTTTCTGCGCGGCATCTTTCATACGTTGAACCAGCATGCTGGTTGACATTCCCGCTGCACAGCATAAAACGATGTTCTTCATAGTCAGCCTCGATCTACATGTGTTTATTGATAATTATCCCGTGCAGACCGCTTCAACAACCGCTTTACCGCGATTGTGTGTCAGGCATCACAAAGAAATCGGCATTTTTCTGAAACCGGTTACAATTTTACAGCGGAGAGCATTCTGCCCGTCAGATCGGGCAGAATTTGAGGAAGGGTATTATCGGCAGGCCGTGCTTACGATGCGGTTTTTACCCTGTTGTTTAGCGGTATACAGCGCTTCATCTACGCTACCGATAAATTGTTCCAGCGGTTCGAAGTGCCACTCTCCCATCCCGGCGCTGAAGGTCACTCGCAGGTTCTCTTCCCGCCAGGTCCGCTTTTCAACGGCGGTGCGCCAGGCTTCCAGTAGCGCGTGCGCGGAGTTCATCAGCTCGGCCGGGAATATCACGCCGAACTCTTCTCCACCGTAGCGGTAAACGGAAACGTGGTGCGGCTGCATGATCTGAATACCTTCCCGCGCCACGTTGCGCAGCACAATATCCCCGCTCAGGTGGCCCCAGGTGTCGTTAATGGATTTGAAGTTATCGATGTCGATCAGCGCCAGAACGAAGGGTTGATGAGCGGTCAGCAGCTCATCCACATCGTTATCGAACGCACGGCGATTTTTGCAGCCTGTCAGCGCATCATGGGTGGCCTGACGGACATAGGCCAGCTCGCGTTCTTTATTGGTTCGAATGGTATGGCTGAGCATCGCCTCAAGGCGTGGTGCCTGGTTGACGTCGCCGGTTTTGATGGCGTTGATAATGTTCATCAGCACAGAACGCGAGGCATGACGAAGGTAAAGCCCGAACAAAATGATGATGATTGCCGCCAGCGCAAATCCCCAGCCGACGACGGTGGTTTCATGCCGGGTGATGACGTTAAGCGTGGCATCGGAGACCCGATAAATCACAAACCAGTCCGGATTGGTGAAAGAGTAGTAGTAATACCAGGTTTTACTTTTGGGGTCGAAAAGATGGCCTTCGCCGCTGGTCATTTTGTCCATCAGCGCTTCGCTTACGTACTGCTTAAAGAGCGCCCCCGTGTCCGGATGCAGCACAACGGCGCCGTCACGCTCCACGACAAAAAACTCACCCTGAACAGGCGCCACCATCTGGCGCAGGGTATACCCCATGGACGTTAAATCAAGATGGAAAGCGAGCGTGCCCTTCAGACGGCCTTCCGGTGAAATGACCGGCTTATAGAGGGTGACAGTAGGATGTTGGGTGAAATAGTCCAGATAGGGGCGGGTGTAGTGAGGAAAGTTGCTGGCTTCCGCTTGCCCGACAAACCATGGGCGGGTTCTGGCGTCGAACGACTTACTTTTCTCCGTTGGCAGCACTTCCGGCGCGCGCAGATGGCGCCCTTCTGTGTCCGCCAGAGAGATAGACGACACCGTCGGCATCAGGTTCTGCAAATGCATCAACATCTGCAAACCGTGTGTCGGATCGATATTTATTGTCTGATTTACTCTGTCGTTACGGGCGAAGTACATCGCAGCGCGACCAAGAATATAGTCATTTTCTCGCAGGATGGATTCGGTATAGTTCACCGCCAGATTATGGGTGAAATTACCATTAATTTTATGATAATCCTCAAGAAAATCCTTTCTCTGTGAAAGGATGACCAGGATGGCGATCAGCGCGAAACTGAACAGGATCCCCGCGAAGCTGACCATAATTGGCCGGGTAAAAGAGAGCTTTTTACTGTGGAGTGCCATGAGTTGTACATCAATCCAGATGGTAGACGCGTTGCGTCTGTCGATACCCTCAGCATAGTCGCTGTCCGGTTGCTGGTAGTAAATTATACAGAAGGCGATTACCGACGAGATGATTTATCTTAAGCGTAGATAAGAAACGACGTATTTATTGTATCAATTGAATTTTGTTTAAGAGGCGGAGGGCAGGGCGAAACGAGGAAGAAGCATTTTCACCCTGGTCAGCGTCCGTTGCTGACGTGGTTAAGCATAAGAAAACCGGGCAGATCGCCTCAATCGCCCGGTTATGATCTTACGAGCCGCCTCGTAACCTTTTCGCATTTTTGCAGACAGTTTCAGCGCTAATGCGAGGCTCTTCCCAGCCAGCTATCCCAGTCTTTCCACACCGGCTGTAGCCCCTGTGCAGTCAGGGCTTCCGCCACCGCTTCGGGCCGTCGGCCGTCGTGCGGTGCAAACTGTTCCAGTTCCGGGTGATCGTCCGCGTAACCGCCCGGCTGCGTTTTGGAAAAGGCGCTGACGTTATTGATCGCCAGCGGGATCGCGCGGTCGCGAAACGCGGGGGATTCACGCGTGGAGAGCGACAATTCCACTTCCGGCGCGAACAGGCGAAATGCACACAGGGTTTGCACCAGCTGGCGCTCATCCATCAGCGAGGCGGGTTCAACGCCTCCCGTACAGGGACGCAGTCGCGGGAAAGAGATGGAATAGCGGCTTTGCCAGTACTGCTGCTGTAGCCACAGCAGATGCTCCGCCACCATATAGCAGTCCACCCGCCAGCTGTCGGACAGACCGATAAGCGCGCCCAGCCCAATTTTATCGATACCGGCGCGCCCCAGCCTATCCGGCGTTTCCAGCCGGAAGATGAAATCCTGCTTCTTCCCTTTCAGGTGATGCCGGGCATAGGTCGCCTCATGGTAGGTTTCCTGATAAACCATTACGCCGTCCAGCCCGAGGGTTTTCAGCTCCGCATATTCCTCCTGCGACAGAGGCTGCACTTCCATTTGCAACGAGGCAAATTCGCGGCGGATGGCCGGAAGATGCTGGCGAAAATAGTCCATCCCCACTTTGCCCTGATGTTCACCCGTCACCAGCAGGAGATGTTCAAAACCCATCTCACGAATAGCCGCACACTCGCGGGCGATCTCATGCTCATCCAGCGTTTTACGCTTAATACGGTTGCTCATGGAGAAACCACAGTAGGTGCAGTCATTGGCGCACAGATTAGAAAGATAGAGCGGCACGTAAAAGCTCACCGTGTTGCCAAAACGCTGGCGGGTGAGGCGTTGCGCGTGCTGGGCCATCGGTTCAAGGTACGCGCTGGCTGCCGGAGAAAGCAGGGCCATCAAATCTTCGCGCGTCAAATGTTTGGCTGTTAATGCCCGCTCTACGTCCGCAGAGGTTTTACTGTTGATGCGTAAGGCAATATCGTCCCAGTTAAGCTGACGCCAGCGATCGGTAAAGGTAGCCATCAGAGCGCCTCCAGAAAATCGGTCAGCGGGCTGGTGGCCTGCGCCTGAACACTGCGCGAGCCGGGGCCGGACTGCCGAGCCAGCAGACCGGACTCGACGGCAAGGCGGAACGCACGCGCCATCATCACCGGGTCGTCGGCCACCGCAATCGCGGTATTGACCAGCACCGCATCGGCCCCCATCTCCAGTGCCTGCGCGGCGTGACTGGGTACGCCGATGCCCGCATCCACCACCACGGGCACGGTCGCCTGCTCGATGATGATCTCCAGCATCGCCCGGGTCTCCAGTCCCTGGTTGGAGCCAATGGGCGCCCCTAGCGGCATTACAGCCGCGCAGCCGACCTCTTCCAGACGCTTGCACAGCACAGGATCGGCACCACAGTAGGGCAGAACGGTAAACCCCTGCTGCACCAGCTTCTCTGCCGCTTTCAGGGTTTCGATCGGATCGGGCAACAGCCAGCGGGCGTCCGGATGAATTTCCAGCTTCAGCCAGCGGGTGCCGAGCGCTTCCCGCGCCAGTTGCGCAGCGAAAATTGCTTCCTCGGCCGTTTTCGCACCGGAGGTATTCGGTAAGAGCGTCACGCCTGCCTCCAGTAACGGCGCAAGTATGGCATCGTTGTGCTGACGCAAATCCACGCGCTTCATCGCCAGCGTCACCAGCTGGCTGCCGCTTTCACGAATGGCATCCACCATCAGTTGCGGGGAGGCGAATTTTCCGGTTCCGGTAAACAGATGTGAATCAAAGACTTTGTCGGCAATACGTAACATCTCAGCCCCCTGCGATAACCTGAAACAGCAGGATCTGGTCGCCCTCATTGACCTGCTGATGTTCCCACCGCTCGCGCGGCAGGATCTGTTGATTGAGCGCCAGCGCCGTTCCCGGCTTCAGCTGGCGCAGCATGTCGAGCAGGGCGGCAACGGTGAGATCGTCGTCGCACGTCATCGGCTCATCGTTAAACAGAATGCGCATTGCGGCCTCCGCATACCGGGCAGTGGCTGGCACGGTTTAACGCCAGATGACGCCAGCCGCTGGAGCGGGCGTCGAACAGCCGCAGCGTGTTGCGTTCTGTCTCCATGCCGCTGAGCAACTTGATGGCCTCCAGCGCCTGAAGAGTACCCATCACGCCCACCACCGGGCCCAGAATGCCTGCCGTGCGGCAGTTACGCTCCGGTTCAGCCTCGTCCGGCCACAGGCAGCGGTAGCAGCCCTGTGCCCACGGCGGCGTAAGCACCATTATTTGCCCACCGAAACCGACCGCGCTGGCGGTGATCAGCGGCGTGTTCTGCGCAACACAGGCCGCGTTGATGGCCTGACGTGTCGCCATATTGTCCGTACAGTCCAGCACCACGTCGGCAAGGGCCACTTCGCGTTGCAGATCTTCCCCGCTCAGCCGCGTCTGGAGTGCGACCAGTTCGATATCGGGGTTAAGCTGGTTCAGCCGCTGGCGCGTAACGTGCGCTTTAGGCTGGTTGATATCTTCTGTCGTAAAGAGAATTTGCCGTTGCAGATTGCTGAGATGTACCTCGTCGTCATCGGCCAGCACCAGCGTGCCCACGCCCGCGCCGGCCAGATACAGCGCGGCGGGGGTGCCTAATCCGCCCAGACCGACAATCAGTACCCGGCTGGCGAGCAGCTTTTGCTGCCCCTCGATGGCGATATCCTCCAGCAGGATCTGGCGGCTGTAACGCATAAAATCACGATCTTTCATCACCAGCTCCTGCCAGTTGTAAAAGCTGCGCGGTGGCGGCCTGCCAGTCTGCCGCCTGGGTGATAGCGCTGACGACGGCGATACTGCCGACGCCGGTCTCCAGCACCGCGGGCGCACGTTCAAGGCTGATCCCGCCGATGGCGACGGTGGGGTAATCGGCAAGGCGCTTAACGTGGGCCGCCAGCTGCGTCAAACCCTGTGGAGCGGACGGCATCTGTTTGGTTTTCGTTGGGAAAACGTGCCCGAGCGCGATGTAAGAGGGGCGGGCCGCCAGCGCCACGTCGATCTCCATATCATCGTGGGTAGAAACGCCCAGCCGCAGACCGGCGTCACGGATCGCGTTGAGATCGGTCGTTTCCAGATCTTCCTGTCCCAGATGCACGCCGTACGCCTGGTGTTTAACCGCCAGCCGCCAGTAGTCGTTGATAAACAGGCGGGCGTGGTAGCGACGTCCCAGCGCGATAGCGGCGATCACGTCGGCCTCCACCTCTTCATCGCGTTTATCCTTAATGCGTAGCTGGAGGGTGCGAACGCCAGCTTCCAGCAGGCGGGCGATCCACTCCACGCTGTCCACCACCGGGTAAAGCCCTAAGCGGAAGGGCACGGAGGGGAAATCGGGCTGGTACATTACGCCTCCTCCTTTTTGAGGTAGATTTCGCCGCCTTTCGCGCGGAAGGTTTCCGACATGTCCGCCATGCCGACTTCAATGGTCTGCGCGGCGGCGTAATCGCGTACTTCCTGGCTGATCTTCATCGAGCAGAATTTAGGTCCGCACATGGAGCAGAAGTGAGCAACTTTGCCCGATTCCTGCGGCAGGGTTTCGTCGTGATAGGCGCGGGCGGTGAACGGATCGAGGGCCAGGTTAAACTGGTCTTCCCAGCGGAATTCAAAGCGCGCTTTGGACATGGCGTTGTCGCGAATTTGCGCGCCCGGATGGCCTTTCGCCAGATCCGCCGCGTGGGCGGCAATCTTGTAGGTGATCAGCCCCTGCTTCACGTCCTCTTTGTTTGGCAGCCCGAGGTGCTCTTTCGGCGTCACGTAGCAGAGCATGGCGCAGCCGAACCAGCCGATCATCGCCGCGCCAATGCCTGACGTGAAGTGGTCGTAGCCCGGCGCAATATCGGTGGTCAACGGCCCCAGGGTGTAGAACGGTGCTTCGTGGCAGTGCTCCAGCTCCTCGGTCATGTTGCGACGGATCATCTGCATCGGCACATGGCCCGGGCCTTCAATCATCACCTGCACGTCGTACTCCCATGCGATTTTGGTCAGCTCGCCCAGCGTGTGCAGCTCGGCAAACTGCGCCTCGTCGTTAGCATCGCGGATGGAGCCAGGACGCAGGCCGTCGCCCAGCGACAGGGAGACGTCGTACGCGGCGCAAATTTCGCAGATTTCGCGGAAGTGCTCGTAGAGGAAGTTTTCCTGATGATGGGAAAGGCACCATTTAGCCATAATCGAACCGCCGCGTGAGACGATACCGGTCAGACGTTTCGCCGTCATCGGCACGTAGCGCAGCAGCACGCCCGCGTGGATGGTGAAGTAGTCCACGCCCTGCTCGGCCTGCTCCAGCAGCGTGTCGCGGAACGCTTCCCAGGTGAGGTTTTCGGCGATGCCGTTGACCTTCTCCAGCGCCTGATAAATCGGGACGGTGCCAATCGGCACCGGGCTGTTACGCAGGATCCACTCGCGGGTTTCGTGAATATAGCGGCCCGTGGAAAGGTCCATCACCGTGTCCGCGCCCCAGCGCGTCGACCAGACCAGCTTTTCCACCTCTTCTTCGATGGATGACGTCACCGCTGAGTTGCCGATGTTGGCGTTGACCTTCACCAGGAAGTTGCGGCCGATAATCATCGGCTCGGATTCCGGGTGATTGATGTTGGCGGGGATAATGGCGCGCCCGGCGGCCACTTCGTCACGCACAAATTCCGGCGTGATGTTTTCCGGCAGGCGAGCGCCAAACCCTTCACCAGGATGCTGGTGGCGCAGCACTTCGCTGCGGATGCGCTCGCGGCCCATGTTTTCGCGGATGGCGATGAACTCCATCTCCGGCGTGACGATACCCTGGCGCGCGTAGTGCAGCTGGGTGACGCATTTGCCCGCTTTAGCGCGTTTCGGCGTCAGCAGGCCGGTAAAGCGCAGCTCGTCCAGACCGTCGTCGGCCAGGCGCGCGTTGGTATACGCCGAGCTGCGCACGCGCAGTTCTTCGCAGTCGTTACGGGCGTCAATCCACGGCTGGCGCAGTTTTGCCAGACCCTGCTGTACGTTGATAGCAACAGAAGGGTCGCCGTACGGGCCGGAGGTGTCATACACCGGCACGGCTTCGTTGTCTTCAAACTGCGGGTTTTCTTTGCTGCCGCCGATAAGCGTCGGGCTGAGCTGGATTTCGCGCATCGGCACGCGGATATCAGCCTGTGAACCGGTGATGTAGATGCGCGTTGAGTTCGGGAAAGCGGTGCCTTCCAGGGTGTCGATGAAGCGTTGTGCGTGTTCGCGCTGTTCGCGGCGGGTCAGTTTTGTTGTAGACATAGCTCATTCCAGATGTGAAGGACATGGCTTGTCAGACGACGGATGAAGCAAGAGAAGATCGCCTCAGGGGCGATACAACAGCAGTGTGACTCTTGTTCCCTTCGCAGGTATTAACCTGATCAGGTTCCGCGGATCCCGAATTAACGGTCTCAGCCCGTGCTTTCACACTGGGCACTCCGACAAGAAAAATCCCCCTCGTGAGAGGGGCGAATGGTTGTAAATTACTCGTTAACGATTAAGAACTCAAGCAGGGCGCGCAACGTTATCGCTGGTGCTGATATTCAGGTTGTTGTCCAGCACGAGGGCGATGAGCTTGTCTTCCAGCGTGAATCGCTCTTCCAGCGCTTCGCCAAGATCGGAAAGCGCCTGCTGAAACTCAAGATAGTTATCGTGATCGATAGCGTTTTCTAGCGTGGAATCGTAGTAGTCCATGATCTGCTGGGTGTTGGCTTCCAGCAGCGGACAGAGTTTGCTGGCCGCTAAATACGGCGTTGTCCCTTCCATTTCGCGGATAATGCGTTCATAAAGGTTGAAATGGCCGTCGGAGAGGTAGTCGACCAGGCTCTGACAGAAGTCGTCCAGCGCTTTTTCATTCAGCCGCATAAAGGATTCTTTGCCAGGCTTAAGACCAACCAGATTGTAATACGCCACGAGTAGATGCTTGCGCACATGTAGCCAGCGATCCACCAGGGTGTTACTTCCTCCAACGCGCTCAGTCAGGCTTTCCAGCTGGTTTAACATGGTCGACTCCATAAGGTTTAGAATGGGATCTGCTTATCCAAAATGTAACCATAATGCTAACAACATGTCAGTGAAGCGAAGGTAGTGCAATAGATATGGATCGTATTATTGAAAAATCAGATCTGGGTTGGTGGATCGTCAGTCACGAACAAAAATTATGGCTGCCCGGTGGGGAGATACCCTACGGTGCGGCAGACATCTTCGATCTCGTCGGCCAACCGGCGCTGCGGATCGGCGAGTGGCAGGGCGATCCGGTATGGTTGATCCAACAGGCTCGTCGTCAGGATATGGGATCCGTTCGTCAGGTGTTGGATCGGGATGTCGGCCTGTTCCAGCTGGCGGGGCGCGGCGTGCAGCTGGCGGAGTTTTACCGCTCGCACAAATACTGCGGCTACTGCGGCCACACCATGCACCCGAGCAAAACCGAGTGGGCAATGCTCTGCGGCCACTGCCGTGAACGCTACTACCCGCAAATCGCACCGTGCATCATTGTCGCCATCCGCCGTGATGATTCCATCCTGCTGGCGCAGCATACCCGCCATCGCAACGGCATTCACACCGTCCTCGCCGGGTTCGTGGAAGTCGGCGAAACGCTGGAACAGGCGGTGGCGCGCGAGGTGATGGAGGAGAGCGGCATTAAGGTGAAAAACCTGCGCTATGTGACGTCGCAGCCGTGGCCGTTCCCGATGTCCCTGATGACCGCGTTTATGGCGGAATACGACAGCGGCGAGATTGTTATCGATCAGAAAGAGCTGCTGGAGGCGAACTGGTATCGCTACGACGATTTACCGCTGCTGCCCCCACCGGGAACGGTGGCGCGTCGCCTGATAGAAGATACCGTGGCAATGTGTCGGGCCGAGTATGAGTAGTGTTACACTGACGGACTGACGCAATAAGGAACTGCAAAATGACCGAACTGAAGAACGATCGTTATCTGCGTGCGCTGCTGCGCCAGCCCGTTGATGTCACCCCGGTGTGGATGATGCGCCAGGCGGGACGCTATCTGCCAGAGTACAAAGCCACGCGCGCGCAGGCAGGCGATTTTATGTCGCTGTGCAAAAACGCCGAGCTGGCCTGTGAAGTGACGCTCCAGCCGCTGCGCCGCTTCCCGCTCGATGCCGCCATTCTTTTTTCGGACATTCTCACCATTCCGGATGCGATGGGCCTTGGGCTCTATTTCGAAACCGGAGAAGGCCCGCGTTTTACCTCTCCGATCAAAAGCAAAGCCGACGTTGATAAGCTGCCGATCCCCGATCCTGAAGGCGAGCTGGGCTATGTGATGAACGCCGTGCGCACCATTCGCCGCGAACTGAAAGGCGACGTGCCGCTGATTGGCTTCTCCGGTAGTCCGTGGACGCTGGCCACCTACATGGTGGAAGGCGGCAGCAGCAAAGCCTTTACCGTCATCAAAAAGATGATGTACGCCGAGCCGCTGGCCCTGCATGCCCTGCTCGACAAGCTGGCGAAGAGCGTCACGCTCTATCTCAACGCGCAGATTAAAGCGGGCGCGCAGTCGGTGATGATTTTCGACACCTGGGGCGGCGTGCTGACCGGACGTGATTATCAGCAGTTCTCCCTGTACTACATGCACAAAATTGTCGATGGCCTGCTGCGTGAAAACGAAGGCCGTCGCGTGCCGGTGACGCTGTTTACCAAAGGCGGCGGTCAGTGGCTGGAAGCGATGGCGGCCACCGGCTGCGACGCGCTGGGCCTCGACTGGACCACCGATATTGCCGATGCGCGCCGTCGCGTGGGGGACAAAGTGGCGCTCCAGGGCAACATGGATCCGTCCATGCTCTATGCGCAGCCTGCCCGTATCGAAGAAGAAGTGTCGACTATACTGTCTGGTTTCGGCCAGGGCGAAGGCCACGTCTTCAACCTCGGTCACGGTATTCATCAGGATGTACCGCCAGAACACGCTGGCGTATTTGTGGAGGCGGTGCATCGGCTTTCTGCCCAGTATCATAAGTAAGGAGTGGTTATGGATCTCGCGTCGCTACGCGCTCAGCAAATCGAACTGGCTTCATCAGTGATCCGCGAGGATCGTCTGGATACGGACCCTCCGCGGTACATTGGCGGGGCGGACGTCGGGTTTGAGCAGGGCGGTGAAGTGACGCGAGCGGCGATGGTGGTGCTGAAATACCCTTCGCTGGAGCTGGTGGAGTACAAGGTGGCGCGTATCCCCACCACCATGCCCTATATCCCCGGCTTTCTCTCCTTCCGCGAATATCCCGCGCTGCTGGCCGCGTGGGAGCAACTCTCGCAAAAACCCGATCTGCTGTTTGTTGATGGGCATGGTATCTCCCATCCGCGTCGCTTAGGCGTCGCCAGCCACTTTGGTCTGCTGGTGGACGTGCCGACCATCGGCGTAGCGAAAAAACGCCTGTGCGGCGCGTTTGAGCCGCTCTCTGCCGAACCGGGCGCACTGGCGCCGCTTATCCATAAAGGCGAGCAGCTGGCGTGGGTCTGGCGCAGTAAAGCGCGCTGCAACCCGTTGTTTATCGCCACCGGGCATCGGGTCAGCATGGATAGCGCCCTGGCGTGGGTGCAACGCTGTATGAAGGGCTACCGTTTACCGGAGCCAACCCGCTGGGCTGACGCCGTGGCCTCTTCACGTCCGGCATTCATTCGTTGGCAGGAAATTCAGCCGTGATTCAGGTAAACTGCGGCTAATTTTCGATTCGAGACATCATCATGTTACAAAACCCGATTCATCTGCGCCTTGAGAAGCTGGAAAGCTGGCAGCACGTGACGTTTATGGCTTGCCTGTGCGAGCGCATGTATCCCAACTATGCCGCGTTCTGCAAGCAGACGGCGTTTGGCGAAGGCCAGATTTATCGTCGTATCCTGGATTTAATCTGGGAGACGCTGACGGTCAAAGACGCGAAGGTAAATTTTGACTCTCAGCTCGAAAAGCTGGAAGAGGCTATTCCGGCTGCGGATGATTTCGACCTGTATGGCGTCTACCCGGCCATTGATGCCTGTGTGGCGTTGAGCGAGCTGATCCACTCCCGTCTGAGCGGTGAAACCCTGAAACATGCCATTGAAGTCAGTAAGGCCTCTATCACTACCGTGGCGATGCTGGAAATGACCCAGGAAGGCCGTGAAATGACCGACGAAGAGCTGCGCGCTAACCCGGCGGTTGAACAGGAATGGGATATTCAGTGGGAAATTTTCCGTCTGCTGGCGGAGTGTGAAGAACGTGATATTGAGCTGATCAAAGGGCTGCGCGCGGACCTGCGCGAGGCCGGTGAGAGCAATATTGGTATAATTTTTAACCAATGAGACAACAAAACGTGATTTAACGCCTGTTTTGTCACTCCTCGACTCTTCCCTTTCGCCCCCCGTCTGGTCTACATTTGGGGGGCGAAAAAAAGTGGCTATCGGTGCGTGTATGCAGGAGAGTGCTTTTTTGGCATTTTCGTCGCACTCGATGCTTAGCAAGCGATAAACACATTGAAAGGATAACTTATGAACAAGACTCAACTGATTGATGTAATTGCGGACAAGGCTGATCTGTCTAAAGTGCAGGCTAAAGCTGCTCTGGAATCTACCCTGGCTGCTATTACTGAGTCTCTGAAAGAAGGCGATGCTGTACAACTGGTTGGTTTCGGTACCTTCAAAGTGAACCACCGCGCTGAGCGTACTGGCCGCAACCCGCAGACCGGTAAAGAAATCAAAATCGCCGCAGCTAACGTGCCGGCATTTGTTTCTGGTAAAGCACTGAAAGACGCAGTTAAGTAAGACGCGTGGCAGTGAACAGTTTTAACGAAGGGGCGGCAACGCCCCTTTTGTCATTCTGGCGTGGAACGCTCGCGCTGGCAGGCGTACTGTTGCTGTCTGCCTGTAGCCATGATTCCTCACTCCCCCCGTTTACCGCCAGCGGCTACGCTGACAACCAGGGTGCGGTCAGGATCTGGCGTAAAGATTCCAGCGATGAAGTCCATATGCTCACCGCATTCAGTCCGTGGCATAACGGCAACACCTCGACCGCAGAATACCGCTGGCAGGGCGATGCGCTGTCGCTCATTGAACTGAATATCTACAGTAAGACTCCCGAACACGTGAAGGTGCGTTTCGACGACCACGGCGAGCTGAGCTTTATGCAGCATGAGGTCAGTGGACTGAAACAGCAGCTTTCCAGCGATCAGGTCGCTCTCTACCGCTACCGTGCTGAACAACTCCGCCAGACCAGCGATGCGCTGCGTCAGGGCCGCGTGGTGCTGCGCCAGGGGCGCTGGCATGCCGACGGCACGGTGACCACCTGCGAAGGGCAGACGGTGAAGCCTGAGCTTGAATCCTGGGCAACCGAACACATTCAGCGTCGTCAACGGCATTCATCTGTGGAGGTGAGTGTGGCATGGCTGGAAGCGCCGGAAGGCTCTCAGCTGTTGCTGGTGGCGAATGAAGATTTCTGCACCTGGCAGCCGACGGAAAAGAGTTTTTGATTTAAGTCCCCTCTCCCTTGAGGGAGAGGGTTAGGGTGAGGGGGAAATTACTCTCCCTGCTCCCGCGCAATGGCACGATAGCCGATATCCTGGCGGCTGAAGCTGCCATTCCAGTGAATATCCGCCATCAGCGCATAGGCGCGCTTCTGCGCCTCTGCCACGGTCTGGCCCAGCGCGGTCGCACACAGCACGCGACCGCCGTTGGTGAGCACGCGGTCGTCGTCAGAGAGCTTTGTACCGGCGTGGAACACCTTCGCACCGTCAATCTCTTCCAGCGGCAGGCCGTGGATCTCATCTCCGGTGTTGTAGCTACCCGGATAGCCACCCGCAGCAATCACCACACCTAAAGAGGCACGTTCGTCCCACTCGGAAGTTTTCTCGTCCAGCTTGCCTTCGCACGCCGCCAGACACAGATCAACCAGATCGGACTTCATGCGCAGCATGATCGGCTGGGTTTCCGGATCGCCGAAGCGGCAGTTGAATTCAATCACCTTCGGGTTACCCTGCTTGTCGATCATCAGGCCTGCGTAAAGGAAACCGGTGTAGGTATTGCCTTCCGCAGCCATCCCTTTCACGGTTGGCCAGATGATGCGGTCCATGGTGCGCTGGTGTACTTCGTCAGTGACCACCGGAGCAGGGGAGTAAGCTCCCATCCCGCCGGTGTTTGGCCCCGTGTCGGCATTGCCTACGCGCTTGTGATCCTGGCTGGTCGCCATCGGCAGAACGTGCTCGCCGTCAACCATCACGATAAAACTCGCTTCTTCGCCGTCGAGGAACTCTTCAATCACGATGCGGTGGCCCGCGTCGCCAAAGGCGTTACCCGCCAGCATATCCTGCACGGCGGCTTCCGCTTCTTCGAGGGTCATCGCCACGATAACGCCTTTCCCGGCAGCCAGGCCGTCGGCTTTGATCACAATCGGCGCGCCTTTTTCACGCAGGTAAGCCAGAGCAGGCTCTACCTCGGTGAAGTTCTGATATTCCGCCGTCGGGATGTTATGACGCGCGAGAAAATCTTTGGTGAAGGCTTTTGAGCCTTCCAGCTGCGCAGCCCCTTCCGTTGGGCCGAAAATTTTCAGGCCCGCGGCGCGGAAGGCATCTACAACGCCGATCACCAGCGGTGCTTCCGGGCCAACAATCGTCAGATCGATATTCTCGTTTTGGGCAAAGCTCAGCAGCGCCGGGATGTCGGTTACGCCGATGGCGACGTTCTGTAGTGCGGGCTCCAGCGCGGTCCCGGCGTTACCCGGTGCCACAAAGACGGTTTCAACCTGCGGAGACTGCGCTGCTTTCCACGCCAGGGCGTGCTCGCGCCCGCCGTTACCAATCACTAATACTTTCATTTTCTGCTCCGGGAATTAATGGCGGAAGTGGCGCATGTCGGTGAAGATCATTGCGATGCCATGCTCGTCGGCAGCGGCAATCACTTCGTCATCACGGATTGAACCGCCAGGCTGGATCACACAGGTGATGCCCACAGCAGCGGCCGCATCGATACCGTCGCGGAACGGGAAGAAGGCGTCAGAGGCCATGGCGGAACCTTTGACTTCCAGACCTTCGTCACCTGCTTTAATACCCGCGATTTTCGCAGAGTAAACGCGGCTCATCTGGCCTGCGCCTATTCCGATGGTCATGTTCTCTTTGGCGTAGACGATGGCGTTGGATTTCACGAACTTCGCCACTTTCCAGCAGAACAGCGCGTCACGCAGTTCCTGCTCGGTTGGCTGACGTTTGGTGACGACACGCAGATCGGCTTCGCCCACCATACCCAGATCGCGGTCCTGAACCAGCAGCCCGCCGTTCACGCGCTTGAAGTCCAGGCCTGGAACGCGCTCTGCCCACTGGCCGCAAACCAGTACGCGCACGTTCTGTTTCGCCGCGGTGATTTTCAGCGCCTCTTCGGATGCTGATGGCGCGATGATCACTTCGACAAACTGACGGGAGATGATGGCCTGCGCGGTTTCTGCATCCAGCTCGCGGTTGAAGGCGATAATGCCGCCGAACGCGGAGGTCGGGTCGGTTTTGTAGGCGCGATCGTAAGCTTCCAGAATAGACGCACTTACCGCAACGCCGCATGGGTTGGCGTGCTTGACGATAACGCAGGCTGGCTCGCTGAACTCTTTCACGCATTCCAGCGCGGCGTCGGTATCGGCAATGTTGTTATAGGAGAGCGCTTTGCCCTGAACCTGCTGGGCAGTCGCTACAGAGGCTTCTTTTACCTCTTCTTCTATATAGAAGGCAGCCTGCTGGTGGCTGTTCTCACCGTAACGCATATCCTGCTTCTTAATGAAGTTCAGGTTCAGCGTGCGCGGGAAGCGGCCAGATGGATCTTTGCTTTCACCGTGGTAGGCAGGTACCAGGCTACCGAAATAGTTGGCGATCATGCTGTCGTAGGCGGCGGTATGCTCGAAGGCTTTGATGGCGAGATCGAAACGCGTTTCAAGCGTCAGGGACCCTTCGTTGGCATCCATCTCATTAATAATGGCGTTGTAGTCACTGCTCTTTACCACGATGGCCACATCTTTATGGTTCTTGGCTGCGGAGCGCACCATGGTCGGGCCGCCGATGTCGATATTCTCAACAGCGTCTTCCAGAGAACAGCCTTCGCGGGCAACGGTCTGGGCGAACGGGTAGAGGTTAACAACCACCATGTCGATGGGGGTAATATTGTGCTGCTCCATAATGCCGTCGTCCTGACCGCGACGACCCAGAATACCGCCGTGCACTTTCGGGTGCAGGGTTTTGACACGTCCATCCATCATTTCCGGGAAACCGGTGTAATCGGACACTTCGGTTACCGGCAGACCTTTATCTGCTAACAGGCGAGCGGTACCGCCTGTAGAAAGCAGCTCTACGCCACGTGCAGAAAGTGCCTGAGCGAATTCGACGATACCGGCTTTATCAGAAACACTGAGCAGAGCGCGGCGGACTGGACGACGTTGTTGCATGGTAAATCCCCTGGATTTCACGATTACAGAGAGCGTTAGATGAATTTTCCTGTGAAAAACTCATCTAACACACCTGACGAGGCATCCTTGTGAAGCGCGAGCATTTTAACGAAAACGTTTGCGCAACGCTCGCACATTTTTACTTTTTCGTATCATTGTGGATAAGTCTGTGCGTAAAAAGGTATAAGGCGGGGTTTTGCTGTGGAATGCAGCAGTCAGTCATTTTTCTGTCATTTAGCGGTTGCGGCCTGCGGAGAACTCCCTATAATGCGCCTCCATCGACACGGAACATGTGAATCACTTCACAAACAACCGGGTCGGTTGAAGAGAAAAAATCCTGAAATAACGGGTTGACTCTGAAAGAGGAAAGCGTAATATACGCCACCTCGCGACAGAGCGCTGAAGCGCGTCGCAACTGCTCTTTAACAATTTATCAGACAATCTGTGTGGGCACTCAAAGTGACATGGATTCTTAATGTCCTCGGACACTAAATGAATACCAAGTCTCAACGAGTGAACACGTAATTCATTACGAAGTTTAATTCATTGAGCATCAAACTTTTAAATTGAAGAGTTTGATCATGGCTCAGATTGAACGCTGGCGGCAGGCCTAACACATGCAAGTCGAACGGTAACAGGAAGCAGCTTGCTGCTTCGCTGACGAGTGGCGGACGGGTGAGTAATGTCTGGGAAACTGCCTGATGGAGGGGGATAACTACTGGAAACGGTAGCTAATACCGCATAACGTCGCAAGACCAAAGAGGGGGACCTTCGGGCCTCTTGCCATCGGATGTGCCCAGATGGGATTAGCTAGTAGGTGGGGTAACGGCTCACCTAGGCGACGATCCCTAGCTGGTCTGAGAGGATGACCAGCCACACTGGAACTGAGACACGGTCCAGACTCCTACGGGAGGCAGCAGTGGGGAATATTGCACAATGGGCGCAAGCCTGATGCAGCCATGCCGCGTGTATGAAGAAGGCCTTCGGGTTGTAAAGTACTTTCAGCGGGGAGGAAGGCGATAAGGTTAATAACCTTGTCGATTGACGTTACCCGCAGAAGAAGCACCGGCTAACTCCGTGCCAGCAGCCGCGGTAATACGGAGGGTGCAAGCGTTAATCGGAATTACTGGGCGTAAAGCGCACGCAGGCGGTCTGTCAAGTCGGATGTGAAATCCCCGGGCTCAACCTGGGAACTGCATTCGAAACTGGCAGGCTAGAGTCTTGTAGAGGGGGGTAGAATTCCAGGTGTAGCGGTGAAATGCGTAGAGATCTGGAGGAATACCGGTGGCGAAGGCGGCCCCCTGGACAAAGACTGACGCTCAGGTGCGAAAGCGTGGGGAGCAAACAGGATTAGATACCCTGGTAGTCCACGCCGTAAACGATGTCGACTTGGAGGTTGTGCCCTTGAGGCGTGGCTTCCGGAGCTAACGCGTTAAGTCGACCGCCTGGGGAGTACGGCCGCAAGGTTAAAACTCAAATGAATTGACGGGGGCCCGCACAAGCGGTGGAGCATGTGGTTTAATTCGATGCAACGCGAAGAACCTTACCTACTCTTGACATCCAGAGAACTTTCCAGAGATGGATTGGTGCCTTCGGGAACTCTGAGACAGGTGCTGCATGGCTGTCGTCAGCTCGTGTTGTGAAATGTTGGGTTAAGTCCCGCAACGAGCGCAACCCTTATCCTTTGTTGCCAGCGGTCCGGCCGGGAACTCAAAGGAGACTGCCAGTGATAAACTGGAGGAAGGTGGGGATGACGTCAAGTCATCATGGCCCTTACGAGTAGGGCTACACACGTGCTACAATGGCGCATACAAAGAGAAGCGACCTCGCGAGAGCAAGCGGACCTCATAAAGTGCGTCGTAGTCCGGATTGGAGTCTGCAACTCGACTCCATGAAGTCGGAATCGCTAGTAATCGTGGATCAGAATGCCACGGTGAATACGTTCCCGGGCCTTGTACACACCGCCCGTCACACCATGGGAGTGGGTTGCAAAAGAAGTAGGTAGCTTAACCTTCGGGAGGGCGCTTACCACTTTGTGATTCATGACTGGGGTGAAGTCGTAACAAGGTAACCGTAGGGGAACCTGCGGTTGGATCACCTCCTTACCTTAAAGAACCTGCCTTTGTAGTGCTCACACAGATTGTCTGATGAATGATGAACTTCTGAATGTACTTTTGAGTGCATTAAGAAGTTTTGCTCTTTAAAAATCTGGATCAAGCTGAAAATTGAAACGACACACAGCTCATGTGTGTTCGAGTCTCTCAAATTTTCGCAAGTCGATGATGAATCGAAAGAAACATCTTCGGGTTGTGAGGTTAAGCGACTAAGCGTACACGGTGGATGCCCTGGCAGTCAGAGGCGATGAAGGACGTGCTAATCTGCGAAAAGCGCCGGCGAGGTGATATGAACCTTTGACCCGGCGATGTCCGAATGGGGAAACCCAGTGCAATCCGTTGCACTATCGTTAACTGAATACATAGGTTAACGAGGCGAACCGGGGGAACTGAAACATCTAAGTACCCCGAGGAAAAGAAATCAACCGAGATTCCCCCAGTAGCGGCGAGCGAACGGGGAGCAGCCCGGAGTCTGAATCAGCTTGTGTGTTAGTGGAACGGTCTGGAAAGTCCGACGGTACAGGGTGATAGTCCCGTACACGAAAGCACACTTGCTGTGAACTCGAAGAGTAGGGCGGGACACGTGGTATCCTGTCTGAATATGGGGGGACCATCCTCCAAGGCTAAATACTCCTGACTGACCGATAGTGAACCAGTACCGTGAGGGAAAGGCGAAAAGAACCCCGGCGAGGGGAGTGAAAAAGAACCTGAAACCGTGTACGTACAAGCAGTGGGAGCCTCTTTATGGGGTGACTGCGTACCTTTTGTATAATGGGTCAGCGACTTATATTCTGTAGCAAGGTTAACCGTATAGGGGAGCCGAAGGGAAACCGAGTCTTAACTGGGCGTTAAGTTGCAGGGTATAGACCCGAAACCCGGTGATCTAGCCATGGGCAGGTTGAAGGTTGGGTAACACTAACTGGAGGACCGAACCGACTAATGTTGAAAAATTAGCGGATGACCTGTGGCTGGGGGTGAAAGGCCAATCAAACCGGGAGATAGCTGGTTCTCCCCGAAAGCTATTTAGGTAGCGCCTCGTGAACTCATCTTCGGGGGTAGAGCACTGTTTCGGCTAGGGGGCCATCCCGGCTTACCAACCCGATGCAAACTACGAATACCGAAGAATGTTATCACGGGAGACACACGGCGGGTGCTAACGTCCGTCGTGAAGAGGGAAACAACCCAGACCGCCAGCTAAGGTCCCAAAGTCATGGTTAAGTGGGAAACGATGTGGGAAGGCACAGACAGCCAGGATGTTGGCTTAGAAGCAGCCATCATTTAAAGAAAGCGTAATAGCTCACTGGTCGAGTCGGCCTGCGCGGAAGATGTAACGGGGCTAAACCATGCACCGAAGCTGCGGCAGCGACGCTTATGCGTTGTTGGGTAGGGGAGCGTTCTGTAAGCCGTTGAAGGTGTGCTGTGAGGCATGCTGGAGGTATCAGAAGTGCGAATGCTGACATAAGTAACGATAAAGCGGGTGAAAAGCCCGCTCGCCGGAAGACCAAGGGTTCCTGTCCAACGTTAATCGGGGCAGGGTGAGTCGACCCCTAAGGCGAGGCCGAAAGGCGTAGTCGATGGGAAACAGGTTAATATTCCTGTACTTGGTGTTACTGCGAAGGGGGGACGGAGAAGGCTATGTCAGCCGGGCGACGGTTGTCCCGGTTTAAGCATGTAGGCGGAGGTTCCAGGTAAATCCGGTACCTTATTAACGCTGAGGTGTGATGACGAGGCACTACGGTGCTGAAGTGATAAATGCCCTGCTTCCAGGAAAAGCCTCTAAGCATCAGGTAACACGAAATCGTACCCCAAACCGACACAGGTGGTCAGGTAGAGAATACCAAGGCGCTTGAGAGAACTCGGGTGAAGGAACTAGGCAAAATGGTGCCGTAACTTCGGGAGAAGGCACGCTGATGTGTAGGTGAAGTCCCTGCGGACGGAGCTGAAATCAGTCGAAGATACCAGCTGGCTGCAACTGTTTATTAAAAACACAGCACTGTGCAAACACGAAAGTGGACGTATACGGTGTGACGCCTGCCCGGTGCCGGAAGGTTAATTGATGGGGTTAGCTGTAAGGCGAAGCTCTTGATCGAAGCCCCGGTAAACGGCGGCCGTAACTATAACGGTCCTAAGGTAGCGAAATTCCTTGTCGGGTAAGTTCCGACCTGCACGAATGGCGTAATGATGGCCAGGCTGTCTCCACCCGAGACTCAGTGAAATTGAACTCGCTGTGAAGATGCAGTGTACCCGCGGCAAGACGGAAAGACCCCGTGAACCTTTACTATAGCTTGACACTGAACACTGGTCCTTGATGTGTAGGATAGGTGGGAGGCTTTGAAGCGTGGACGCCAGTCTGCGTGGAGCCGCCCTTGAAATACCACCCTTTAATGGCTGGTGTTCTAACGTAGACCCGTTACCCGGGTTGCGGACAGTGTCTGGTGGGTAGTTTGACTGGGGCGGTCTCCTCCCAAAGAGTAACGGAGGAGCACGAAGGTTGGCTAATCCTGGTCGGACATCAGGAGGTTAGTGCAATGGCATAAGCCAGCTTGACTGCGAGCGTGACGGCGCGAGCAGGTGCGAAAGCAGGTCATAGTGATCCGGTGGTTCTGAATGGAAGGGCCATCGCTCAACGGATAAAAGGTACTCCGGGGATAACAGGCTGATACCGCCCAAGAGTTCATATCGACGGCGGTGTTTGGCACCTCGATGTCGGCTCATCACATCCTGGGGCTGAAGTAGGTCCCAAGGGTATGGCTGTTCGCCATTTAAAGTGGTACGCGAGCTGGGTTTAGAACGTCGTGAGACAGTTCGGTCCCTATCTGCCGTGGGCGCTGGAGAATTGAGGGGGGCTGCTCCTAGTACGAGAGGACCGGAGTGGACGCATCACTGGTGTTCGGGTTGTCATGCCAATGGCACTGCCCGGTAGCTAAATGCGGAAGAGATAAGTGCTGAAAGCATCTAAGCACGAAACTTGCCCCGAGATGAGTTCTCCCTGAGACTTTAAGTCTCCTGAAGGAACGTTGAAGACGACGACGTTGATAGGTCGGGTGTGTAAGCGCAGCGATGCGTTGAGCTAACCGATACTAATGAACCGTGAGGCTTAACCTTACAACGCCGAAGCTGTTTTGGCGAAGAGACAGACACGATTTTCAGCTTAGATTCAGAGTCCGAAGGATTTTGCGCTGAGACAAGGCGGCAAACGAAGGAAAGGAAGGAGCATACTGAGGTATGTGACTGACTTTACGAGAGCAGCCAACGCAGTATCAGTGCGAAAGACACAGGACAGAGCACAAGAATTTGCCTGGCGGCTGTAGCGCGGTGGTCCCACCTGACCCCATGCCGAACTCAGAAGTGAAACGCCGTAGCGCCGATGGTAGTGTGGGGTCTCCCCATGTGAGAGTAGGGAACTGCCAGGCATCAATTAAAAGAACCCCGTACCGTAAGGTGCGGGGTTTTTTGCTTTGTGCGTTCTGAAAAGTCGGGTGGTGGCCCAGCCTTACCCGCCCTACATGCTTTCCCTCCTTGAAACTTTCTCACCTTTCGCTTGCAGACTCGACATTAAGCCGGTTTCTGGGTATCGTTAGCTGTCTGGATGTCTAAACGTTTATACGTATGCTGTGAGGATTTAAGGTTATGCCGATTCGGGTGCAGGACGAGCTACCAGCCGTCAATTTCTTGCGTGAAGAGAATGTCTTCGTAATGACAACTTCGCGTGCTTCTGGTCAGGAAATTCGCCCGCTGAAGGTGCTGATCCTTAATCTGATGCCAAAGAAGATCGAAACGGAGAACCAGTTCCTGCGTTTGCTCTCCAACTCTCCGCTTCAGGTTGATATCCAGCTGCTGCGGATTGACGCGCGTGAGTCACGCAACACGCCTGCTGAGCATCTGAATAACTTCTACTGTAATTTTGAAGATATTCGCGATGAGAATTTCGATGGGCTGATCGTCACCGGCGCACCGCTGGGTCTGGTGGAATTTAATGACGTTGCCTACTGGCCACAGATCAGGCAGGTGCTGGAATGGGCAAAAGATCACGTCACGTCCACCTTGTTTGTCTGTTGGGCGGTACAGGCTGCACTGAATATCCTCTATGGCATTCCCAAGCAAACCCGCAGCGACAAACTTTCTGGCGTATACGAACACCACATTCTTCACCCGCATGCGCTGCTGACGCGTGGTTTCGATGACACTTTCCTGGCCCCGCATTCTCGCTACGCCGATTTTCCGGCACAGCTGATCCGCGATTACACCGACCTGGAAATCCTGGCCGAAACGGAAGACGGCGATGCCTACCTGTTCGCCAGTAAAGACAAACGCATCGCGTTCGTTACCGGCCATCCTGAGTACGATCCGCATACCCTCGCGTCAGAGTATTTTCGTGACGTTGAAGCGGGTCTGAATCCGGATGTCCCGTACAACTATTTCCCGAAAAACGATCCGCAAAACACGCCTCGGGCAACCTGGCGTAGCCACGGAAATTTGCTGTTTACCAACTGGCTCAACTATTACGTCTACCAGATTACGCCGTACGATCTGCGCCACATGAATCCGACGCTGGAGTAATCGTCTGCATTAAACGATCCTAAAGCGTTTCAGCTATTCAGATCAGGCACCTTCGGGTGCCTTTTTTATTTCCGAAATCCAACTCAACATCGTGAATAACTTTAATTTCATATTAATCAAATCATTGCACGCATAACTCAATTAAAATGGAAATTGTTTTTGATTTTGGAAAAATTATAGATAGTCTTAATTCTGCTGAGCGAAAACTACACAACGATCTTTCGCTCGCGTCGGGGGCGTGATTTTGGATCTTTGATGAGGAGCAGAACGATGACTCAACAGGCAACAACGGTCGATGAACTGACCTTTACCCAGCCGAATGGTGAACAAGAACAGCAAGTTTTGACGGCAGAAGCGGTAGAGTTTCTGACTGAACTGGTGACTCGCTTTACGCCACAGCGTAATAAACTGCTGGCGGCGCGCATTCATCAACAGCAGGAGATCGATAACGGCAAGTTGCCAGGGTTTATTTCGGAAACCGCTTCCATTCGTCATGGTGAATGGAAAATTCGCGGAATCCCTGAAGATTTACAGGATCGTCGCGTAGAGATCACCGGTCCGGTAGAGCGCAAAATGGTGATCAACGCCATGAATGCCAACGTCAAAGTATTTATGGCGGACTTCGAAGATTCCCTCGCGCCGGACTGGCAGAAAGTTATCGACGGGCAGATCAACCTGCGCGACGCCGTCAACGGCACCATCAGCTATACCAACGAAGCCGGTAAAATTTACCAGCTCAAACCGAATCCGGCGGTGCTGATCTGCCGCGTACGCGGTCTGCATTTGCCAGAAAAACACGTCACCTGGCGCGGAGAAGCGATTCCGGGCAGCCTGTTCGACTTTGCGCTGTACTTCTTTCACAACTATAAAAACCTGCTGGCGAAAGGCAGCGGCCCCTATTTCTATCTGCCGAAAACCCAGTCCTGGCAGGAAGCGGCGTGGTGGAGTGAAGTCTTCAGCTACGCAGAAGACCGCTTTGGCCTGCCGCGCGGCACCATTAAGGCCACGCTGCTGATTGAAACCCTGCCTGCCGTATTCCAGATGCATGAGATCCTCCATGCGCTGCGTGACCATATTGTGGGCCTGAACTGCGGCCGTTGGGATTACATCTTCAGCTACATCAAAACCCTGAAAAACCATACCGACCGGGTATTGCCGGATCGTCAGGTTGTCACCATGGATAAACCGTTCCTCAGCGCCTACTCGCGCCTGCTGATTAAGACCTGCCACAAACGCGGCGCCTTTGCGATGGGCGGTATGGCGGCGTTTATCCCGAGCAAAGACGCAGAGCGTAACAATCAGGTGCTCAACAAGGTGAAAGCCGATAAAGAGCTGGAAGCCCGTAATGGCCACGACGGGACGTGGATTGCCCATCCTGGTCTGGCCGATACGGCGATGGAAGTCTTTAACCGCGTACTCGGCGACAACAAAAACCAGCTGTTTGTCACCCGTGAAGACGATGCGCCAATCGCAGAAGAACAGTTGCTGGCGCCGTGTGCGGGCGAACGCACGGAAGAGGGGATGCGCGCCAACATTCGCGTCGCCGTGCAGTACATCGAGGCATGGATCTCAGGCAACGGCTGCGTGCCGATCTACGGCCTGATGGAAGATGCCGCCACGGCGGAAATTTCACGTACCTCCATCTGGCAGTGGATCCATCATCAAAAAACGCTCAGCAACGGCAAACCGGTAACCAAAGCCCTGTTCCGTCAGATGCTGGCCGAAGAGATGCGGGTCATCCAGGACGAACTGGGCGAGCACCGCTTCAGCAGTGGGCGTTTTGACGATGCCGCACGTCTGATGGAGCAAATCACCACCTCTGATGACTTAATCGACTTCCTGACCCTGCCGGGCTACCGCTTCCTGGCGTAATTCACCACATAACAATATGGAGCATCTGCACATGAAAACCCGTACCCAACAGATCGAAGAGTTACAAAAAGAGTGGACCCAACCACGCTGGGAAGGCATTCGCCGTCCGTACAGCGCAGAGGAAGTGGTGAAGTTACGCGGCTCGGTTAACCCGGAATGTACGCTGGCGCAGAACGGCGCGGCGAAAATGTGGGATCTGCTGCATGGGGGGTCTAAAAAAGGCTATATCAACAGCCTCGGCGCGCTGACCGGCGGTCAGGCATTGCAGCAGGCGAAGGCCGGCATTGAGGCTATCTATCTTTCCGGCTGGCAGGTCGCGGCGGATGCTAACCTTGCCTCCAGCATGTATCCGGATCAATCTCTTTATCCGGCGAACTCGGTGCCGTCAGTGGTGGATCGGATCAACAATACCTTCCGCCGTGCGGATCAGATCCAGTGGGCCGCGGGTATCGAACCCCACGATCCGCGTTTTATCGACTATTTCCTGCCGATCGTCGCCGATGCGGAAGCCGGTTTCGGCGGCGTGCTGAACGCCTTTGAGCTGATGAAATCCATGATTGAGGCCGGTGCAGCGGCCGTTCACTTTGAAGATCAGCTGGCGTCGGTGAAGAAGTGCGGGCATATGGGCGGGAAAGTGCTGGTGCCAACCCAGGAAGCGATCCAGAAGCTGGTTGCCGCGCGTCTGGCTGCTGACGTGCTCGGCGTGCCGACGCTGGTGATTGCCCGTACCGATGCGGACGCGGCGGACCTGATCACCTCTGACTGCGACCCGTATGACAGCGAATTCATTACCGGCGAACGTACCAGCGAAGGGTTCTATCGCACACATGCCGGTATTGAACAGGCGATCAGCCGCGGCCTGGCGTATGCCCCTTACGCCGACCTGGTCTGGTGTGAAACCTCCACGCCGGATCTGGCGCTGGCGAAGCGCTTTGCCGATGCGATTCATGCGAAGTATCCGGGCAAGCTGCTGGCCTATAACTGTTCGCCGTCCTTCAACTGGCAAAAGAATCTGGACGATACGACCATCGCCAGCTTCCAGCAGCAATTGTCAGATATGGGCTACAAGTACCAGTTCATCACCCTGGCGGGTATCCACAGCATGTGGTTCAACATGTTCGACCTGGCGCACGCCTACGCGCAGGGCGAAGGCATGAAACACTATGTTGAGAAGGTGCAGCAGCCAGAATTTGCGGCGGGCAAAGAAGGATATACCTTCGTTTCGCACCAGCAGGAAGTGGGAACCGGCTACTTCGATAATGTGACCACGATTATTCAGGGCGGGGCCTCCTCCGTCACGGCATTAACGGGCTCGACGGAAGAAGCACAGTTCTAATCTTTTCCCCCTCTCCCCCCTCGGGGAGAGGGTTGGGGTGAGGGGGAATATATGTCGCGTGGTCTGGAATTACTGATTGCCCAAACTATTTTGCAGGGCTTCGATGCCCAGTATGGCCGCTTTCTGGAAGTCACCTCCGGCGCGCAACAGCGTTTTGAGCACGCCGACTGGCATGCGGTTCAGCAGGCCATGAAGCAGCGTATCCATCTTTATGATCACCACGTAGGTCTGGTGGTGGAGCAACTGCGCTGTATCACCGACGGTAAAAGCCCGGATGCGGAATTTTTACTGCGCGTGAAAGAGCATTACACCCATCTGTTACCCGACTACCCGCGCTTCGAGATTGCGGAGAGCTTTTTCAACTCCGTCTATTGCCGGTTATTTGACCACCGCTCATTATCTCCTGAGCGGTTATTTATCTTCAGCTCCCAGCCGGAGCGCCGCTTCCGTACCATTCCGCGTCCGCTGGCGAAAGATTTCTTTCCCGATCGCGGCTGGGAAAAGCTCCTGCACCGCGTCTTAACGGATTTGCCGCTGCGCCTGCCGTGGGAGAATAAACCCCGGGATATCGGCTATATCCACGCATATCTCAGTGAAACCTTCGGCGAGGCGGTGCTCAGCCGCAGCCATTTGCAGGTTGCCAACGAGCTTTTCTACCGGAATAAGGCCGCCTGGCTGGTGGGCAAACTGGTTACGCCGACAGCTATCGTGCCGTTTCTGCTACCCATTCACCGTACCGACGACGGCGAACTGTTTGTCGATACCTGCCTGACTACCAGCGCTGAGGCCAGTATCGTATTTGGCTTCGCCCGTTCCTATTTCATGGTCTATGCCCCACTGCCTGCCGCCCTGGTGGAGTGGCTGCGCGAGATCCTGCCGGGCAAAACCACCGCCGAGCTGTATATGGCGATTGGCTGTCAGAAGCATGCCAAAACGGAAAGTTATCGGGAATACCTGTGTTATGTCACCACGGCTGATGAGCAGTTTATCGAAGCGCCGGGGATCCGCGGCATGGTGATGCTGGTTTTCACACTGCCGGGCTTCGACCGCGTGTTTAAGGTGATTAAGGATAAATTTGCCCCGCAGAAAGAGATGACCGCCGCTCACGTCCGCGCCTGCTATCAGCTGGTTAAAGAGCACGATCGCGTCGGGCGAATGGCGGATACCCAGGAGTTTGAAAACTTTGTGCTGGATAAGCAGCAGATCGATCCGTCGCTGATGTCGCTGCTAATGCAGGAAGCGCCGACGAAAATTACCGATCTTGGCGATAAGATTGCGATTAGCCATCTCTACATCGAACGCCGGATGGTGCCGCTAAATATCTGGCTGGAGCAATCCGAAGGCCAGGCTTTACGAGACGCCATTGAAGAGTACGGCAATGCGATTCGCCAGCTCGCCGCCGCCAATATTTTCCCCGGCGACATGCTGTTTAAAAACTTCGGCGTCACCCGTCACGGGCGGGTGGTGTTCTACGATTACGATGAAATTTGCTACATGACCGAGGTGAACTTCCGCGATATCCCGCCGCCGCGCTACCCGGAAGATGAACTGTCCAGCGAGCCGTGGTACAGCGTATCGCCGGGCGATGTGTTTCCGGAGGAGTTTCGCCACTGGCTTTGTGCCGACCCGCGCATCGGGCCGCTATTCGAAGAGATGCATGCCGATCTGTTCCGCGCCAGCTACTGGCGCGGGCTGCAAACGCGGATCAAAAATGGGCACGTGGAAGATGTCTATGCTTACCGCCGCAAGCAGCGGTTTTGCATCCGCTTTTCTCCCTCTCCCTGTGGGAGAGGGCCGGGGTGAGGGCATCAGGCGGCAATGCACGTTTAACGAATCCCACCATACGCCAGCGTCACCTCTTTCGCGGCCTTAATCACCATCGCGCCCAGCTCGGTGACGCGGTCGTCGGTCATGCGTGAAATCGGCCCGGAGATGGAGATGGCGGCAAACGGCTCGCGGTGCTCGTCAAAAATGCAGGACGCGAGGCAGCGCAGCCCGAGGGCATGTTCTTCGTCATCAAACGAATAGCCGCGCTTGCGGGTCAGAGCCAGATCTTCTTTCAGATGCACGGGCGACACCAGCGTGGCGTGGGTATAGGCGTGCAGCCCTTTACGGTGCAGCAGCCCCGTTACCTGCTCTTCGCTCAGCTGCGAGAGAAACGCTTTCCCTGCGCCAGAGGCGTGCATCGGCAGTTTGCCGCCAATCGGTGCGGACATGCGCATCAGCTGCGTACACTGCACCTGGTCGATGATAATCGCCTGGTGATCGCTCTGATCCAGTACGGCCAGGTTTACCGTCTCGCCGGACTCCTCCATTAGCTTGCGCAGAATCGGGTGGACAATCGCCAGCAGGTTGCGGCTTTGCAGGAAGCTGCTGCCGACAATAAACGCATGCGCCCCCACCGCCCAGTGCCCCAGCTCGCCCACCTGACGCACGAAGCCCAGCTGCTGCATGGTGGTCAGCAGACGGTGCGTGGTGGAGTTCGGCAGGCCAGCCTGCTGCGCCAGCTCCGTCAGGGCCACGCTACCATGCGATTCGGCTATCCATTCCAGCAGCTTCAGGCCGCGCGTCAGGGATTGAACCTTTCCGCCAGGTTGTGCAGCGGTGGTTGCAGCAGGTTTTCTGCCGCGTTTAGCGGGAACGGTCGTAACCATGACGAACTCCTTTTTCTGTATCGTGGAAATCATTTTCGTTTTATTTGGTGGTTTTGCAACCGCTTTCCTGACTGATCGGAGGAGTGATAGTGAACATGTCTCATGTTACCGCTGTGTGACTTTTCGACCCTGCGAGATTATGCCAGTATGGAACGCAGCCTTTTGGCCATGTTGAGCGTTGTCGGGAGCAAGTGTGAGCAGCAAAGTAGAGCAACTGCGTGCGCAGTTAAATGAACGAATTCTGGTGCTGGACGGCGGCATGGGCACCATGATCCAGGGCTATCGTCTGAGTGAAGACGATTTCCGCGGCGAGCGCTTTGCCGACTGGCCTTGTGACCTGAAAGGGAACAATGACCTGCTGGTGTTAAGCAAACCGTCTGTTATCAGGGATATCCACAACGCTTACTTCGAAGCGGGTGCGGATATTGTTGAAACCAACACCTTCAACTCGACAACCATCGCCATGGCGGATTACCAGATGGAATCCCTGTCGGCGGAGATCAACTTTGAAGCGGCGAAGCTGGCGCGCGCCTGCGCCGACGAATGGACGGCCCGTACGCCGGACAAGCCGCGCTACGTAGCCGGGGTGCTGGGTCCAACCAACCGCACCGCGTCGATTTCTCCGGACGTCAACGACCCGGCGTTTCGGAACATCACCTTTGACCAGCTGGTGGCCGCGTATCGTGAGTCCACTAAAGCGCTGGTGGAAGGCGGTTCCGATCTGATCCTGATTGAAACCGTATTCGACACCCTCAACGCCAAAGCGGCAATTTACGCGGTGAAAGAGGAGTTCGAGGCGCTGGGCGTCGACCTGCCGATCATGATTTCCGGCACCATCACCGACGCCTCGGGGCGCACGCTTTCCGGCCAGACAACCGAAGCGTTTTATAACTCCCTGCGCCACGCCGAAGCGCTCTCCTTCGGCCTGAACTGCGCGCTGGGGCCGGACGAACTGCGCCAGTACGTGCAGGAGCTTTCGCGCATCGCAGAGTGCTACGTCACCGCCCACCCGAACGCCGGTCTGCCGAACGCGTTCGGTGAGTACGATCTGGATGCCGACACCATGGCGGCGCAAATCCGCGAATGGGCCGAATCTGGCTTCCTCAACGTCGTCGGCGGCTGCTGCGGCACCACGCCGGAGCATATCGCCGCCATGAGCCGCGCCGTCGCCGGGCTTCCACCGCGCAAGCTACCCGAGCTTCCGGTAGCCTGTCGTCTGTCCGGCCTGGAGCCGTTGACCATCGGCGACGACAGCCTGTTTGTGAACGTGGGTGAACGTACTAACGTTACCGGTTCTGCGAAGTTCAAGCGCCTGATCAAAGAAGAGAAGTACAGCGAAGCGCTGGACGTTGCCCGCCAGCAGGTAGAAAGCGGCGCGCAGATCATCGATATCAACATGGACGAGGGGATGCTTGATGCCGAAGCGGCAATGGTGCGTTTCCTCAACCTGATTGCCGGTGAGCCGGATATCGCCCGCGTGCCGATCATGATTGACTCTTCCAAATGGGAAGTCATCGAAAAAGGGCTGAAGTGCATTCAGGGCAAAGGCATCGTTAACTCCATCTCGATGAAAGAGGGCGTCGATACCTTTATCCACCACGCGAAGCTGGTCCGTCGCTACGGAGCCGCCGTGGTGGTGATGGCCTTCGATGAAGTGGGCCAGGCCGATACCCGCGAGCGCAAGATTGAGATTTGCCGCCGCGCGTACAAAATTTTGACCGAAGAGGTGGGCTTCCCGCCGGAAGACATCATCTTCGACCCGAACATCTTCGCCGTCGCGACCGGCATCGAAGAGCACAACAACTACGCCCAGGACTTTATCGGCGCGTGTGAAGACATTAAACGCGAGCTACCGCATGCGCTGATCTCCGGCGGCGTGTCAAACGTGTCGTTCTCGTTCCGCGGCAACGACCCGGTACGTGAGGCGATCCACGCCGTATTCCTCTACTACGCCATCCGCAACGGGATGGACATGGGGATCGTCAACGCCGGCCAGCTGGCAATTTACGACGATCTGCCAGCCGAGCTGCGCGACGCCGTAGAAGACGTGATCCTCAATCGTCGTGACGACGCCACCGAACGCATGCTGGATCTGGCGGAAAAATACCGCGGCAGTAAATCTGACGAATCAGCCAACGTTCAACAGGCCGAATGGCGCTCCTGGGATGTGAATAAGCGTCTGGAATACTCGCTGGTAAAAGGCATTACCGAGTTTATCGAGCAGGATACCGAGGAAGCGCGTCAGCAGGCCGCCCGTCCGATTGAAGTGATCGAAGGGCCGCTGATGGACGGCATGAACGTGGTCGGCGATCTGTTCGGCGAGGGCAAAATGTTCCTGCCGCAGGTGGTGAAATCCGCCCGCGTCATGAAGCAGGCAGTGGCGTATCTGGAACCCTTTATCGAAGCCAGCAAAGAGAAGGGCTCCAGTAACGGTAAAATGGTCATCGCCACCGTGAAGGGCGACGTACACGACATCGGCAAAAACATCGTTGGCGTGGTGTTGCAGTGTAATAACTACGAAATTATCGACCTTGGCGTGATGGTCCCGGCGGATAAAATCCTCAGGACCGCGCGTGAGGTGAATGCGGATCTGATTGGTCTTTCCGGGCTGATTACGCCTTCGCTGGACGAAATGGTCAACGTGGCAAAAGAGATGGAGCGCCAGGGCTTTACCATTCCGCTGCTGATTGGCGGGGCAACCACCTCGAAAGCCCACACGGCGGTGAAAATCGAGCAGAACTACAGTGGGCCGACGGTGTATGTCCAAAACGCCTCGCGCACCGTGGGCGTGGTCTCCGCGCTGCTGTCCGACACCCAGCGCGATGACTTTGTCGCCCGCACCCGCAAAGAGTATGAAACCGTCCGCATTCAGCATGGACGTAAGAAACCGCGCACGCCGCCGGTTTCGCTTCAGGCGGCGCGCGATAACGATCTGGCGTTCGACTGGTCCAGCTATACGCCGCCGGTCGCACACCGTCTGGGCGTGCAGGACGTGACGGCCAGCATCGAAACGCTGCGTAACTACATCGACTGGACGCCGTTCTTCATGACCTGGTCGCTGGCGGGCAAATATCCGCGCATTCTTGAAGATGAGGTGGTGGGCGAAGAGGCGAAGCGCCTGTTTAAAGATGCTAACGACATGCTCGACAGGCTGAGCGCAGAGAAAGCCCTCAACCCGCGCGGCGTGGTGGGGCTGTTCCCGGCGAACCGCGTGGGCGACGACGTGGAAATCTACCGCGATGAAACCCGCACCCACGTGCTGGCCGTGAGCCACCACCTGCGCCAGCAAACCGAGAAAGTGGGCTTTGCCAACTACTGCCTGGCGGATTTCGTCGCACCGAAACTCTCCGGTAAAGCCGACTATATCGGCGCCTTTGCCGTAACCGGTGGTCTGGAAGAAGACGCGCTGGCGGATGCGTACGACGCGCAGCACGATGATTACAACAAAATCATGGTGAAAGCGATCGCCGACCGTCTGGCGGAAGCCTTCGCTGAATATCTGCATGAACGCGTACGTAAGGTGCACTGGGGCTACGCGGCGAATGAGAATCTCAGCAACGAGGAGCTAATCCGCGAAAACTACCAGGGCATTCGTCCGGCGCCGGGGTATCCGGCCTGCCCGGAACACACCGAGAAGGGCACTATCTGGAAGTTGCTGGACGTCGAAGCGCATACCGGCATGAAGCTCACCGAGTCGTTCGCCATGTGGCCGGGCGCGTCCGTTTCCGGCTGGTACTTCAGCCATCCGGACAGCAAGTACTTCGCCGTGGCACAGCTTCAGCGCGATCAGATTGAGGATTACGCCCTGCGTAAAGGCATGAGCGTGTCAGAGGTGGAACGCTGGCTGGCGCCGAATTTGGGCTACGACGCAGACTAACGTCACTTTTCCTTACAACAAACAGGGCACCGCTATGGTGCCTTGTCTCTTTCTTACGTTTAAACCCTTATACTGAACCTCAGGAAAACGAATAACGATAAGGAGGAATGCCTACCGTGTTGACGTTGTTACACCTGCTCTCCGCAGTCGCACTGCTGGTATGGGGCACCCATATCGTTCGTACCGGCGTGATGCGTGTGTTTGGCGCACGTTTACGTACCGTTCTCAGCGGCAGCGTTGAGAAGAAGCCGCTCGCCTTCTGCGCGGGTATTGGCGTCACGGCGCTGGTGCAAAGCAGCAACGCCACCACCATGCTCGTCACCTCGTTCGTGGCGCAGGATCTGGTGGCGCTCGCCCCGGCGCTGGTGATTGTCCTTGGCGCCGACGTCGGTACCGCGCTGATGGCGCGTATCCTGACGTTCGATCTCTCCTGGCTGTCGCCACTGCTGATTTTTATCGGCGTCATTTTTTTCCTCGGCCGTAAGCAAAGCCGTGCCGGGCAGCTTGGCCGCGTCGGTATTGGCCTCGGGCTGATCCTGCTGGCACTGGAGCTGATTGTGCAGGCTGTCACGCCGATCACCCAGGCCAACGGTGTGCAGGTCATCTTCGCCTCGTTAACCGGCGATATTATGCTGGATGCGCTGATCGGCGCGGTATTCGCCATCGTCAGCTACTCCAGCCTGGCAGCGGTCCTGCTGACGGCGACCTTAACCGCCGCAGGGGTAATTTCCTTCCCGGTGGCGCTGTGCCTGGTGATCGGTGCCAACCTCGGCTCTGGCCTGCTGGCGATGCTCAACAACAGCGCCGCCAACGCTGCCGCCCGCCGGGTGGCGCTGGGGAGTTTACTGTTTAAGCTGGTGGGTAGCCTGATCATTCTGCCGTTTGTGCACCCGCTGGCGAACCTGATGGATAATCTCTCTCTGCCGAAAGCGGAGCTGGTGATCTACTTCCACGTCTTCTACAACCTGGTGCGCTGTCTGGCGATGGTGCCGTTTGCCGCGCCGATGGCCCGCTTCTGCGAGCGGCTTATTCGTGATGAACCGGAGCTGGACGCGCGCCTTAAACCGAAGCATCTGGACACCTCGGTGCTGGATACTCCTGCGCTGGCAATCGCCAATGCCGCCCGCGAAACGCTGCGCATGGGCGACGCGATGGAAACCATGCTGGAAGGGCTGCAAAAGGTGATGCACGGCGAGCCGCGCGAAGAAAAAGAGCTGCGCAGGCTGGCGGACGATATCAACGTGCTGTATACCGCCATCAAGCTCTATCTGGCGCGGATCCCCCAGGACGAGCTGGCGGAAGAGGAGTCGCGCCGCTGGGCGGAAATCATCGAGATGTCGCTTAACCTGGAGCAGGCTTCGGATATTGTCGAGCGTATGGGCAGTGAAATCGCAGACAAATCCCTGGCCGCACGCCGGGCGTTTTCTGTTGAAGGGCTGAAAGAGCTGGAAGCGCTGCACGAACAGCTGGTCAGCAACCTGAAGCTGGCGATGTCGGTCTTCTTCTCCAGCGACGTGCCGAGCGCGCGCCGCCTGCGCCGCAATAAGCATCGTTTCCGCATCCTTAATCGCCGCTACTCACACGCCCACGTTGAGCGTCTGCACCAGCAGAACGTGCAGAGTATCGAGACCAGCTCACTCCACCTGGGGCTGCTGGGCGATATGAAGCGCCTGAACTCGTTGTTCTGTGCGGTGGCGTACAGCGTGATGGAGCAGCCGGATGAAGACGATGAGCGGGATGAGTATTAATCCCCAGAGGGTTTGATTGTTAACCCAAGGCCCAATGCTTTCATGACCGCCAGCGTGGTTTTGAGCGTTGGGTTCCCCTTATCACTGAATGATCGATACAGTTGTTCTCGTGACAGGCCCGTTTGCTGGGAAATGGTCGACATCCCTTTCGCTCGGGCGATGACGCCCAGCGCTTTAGCAATGTACGCTGAGTCACCCGTCTCTAATGCATCAGCCATAAACACAGCGATTTCCTCGTCATCCAGCAGTGCGTTGGCTGGATCGTAGGGTGTTAATTTATGCATGCTCATTCACTCCTGCCATTGGGATACATTGCTCAGCATTTTTGCCATAAGTATGTCTCTGGCCTGGCTGCTTTTGTCACCACCACATAACAGCACGATGATGCAATTGCCCTGGTCCTTAAAATAGATCCTGTAGCCCGGGCCAAAGTGAATCCTCAGTTCACTGATACCTTCTCCCACAGGTCTAATGTCGCCCGCTAAGCCATTTGCCAGCCTAAAGAGGCGGGAGGCGATAATCGTCTTTGCCCGCCTGTCCTTTAAATTTTGCTCCCAGCGTCGGAAGGATTCTGTCTGAACGATCTCCTTCATATTACTCCCTGTGATTTATAAACTACAAGCAATTGTCTCTGGAGAGTAAAGCTAAAAGGAGTTAGCCCAAGGATAAATAGCCTGACGCTAAATCCTGAAAGCGTCTCGCAAACTAAAAAACCCGTCTCAGTAACCGTCGGCTAATCTTTTTTTCCAGCCCAAACCTAAGGTATATTTCGCCCTTCACAGGAGAAACTATGCTGCCAACTCAATCAACCCGATTAAACAAATACATTAGCGAGAGCGGGATCTGCTCACGTCGCGAGGCTGACCGTTACATTGAACAGGGTAACGTGTTTCTTAACGGCAAACGCGCCACCATTGGCGATCAGGTGGTGCCTGGCGATGTGGTGAAAGTGAATGGTCAGGTCATCGAACCGCGTGATGCCGAAGACCTGGTGTTTATCGCGTTGAACAAGCCGGTTGGGATTGTCAGCACTACGGAAGATGGCGAGCGGGACAACATCGTTGATTTCGTGAACCACAGCAGCCGTATTTTCCCGATTGGTCGCCTGGATAAGGACTCTCAGGGGTTAATTTTCCTGACTAATCACGGCGATCTGGTGAACAAAATTCTGCGTGCCGGTAACGACCACGAGAAAGAGTACATTGTTACGGTGAACAAGCCGGTCACGGACGAGTTCATCCGGGGAATGGGCGCAGGCGTGCCGATTCTGGGCACCGTGACGAAGAAGTGCAAAGTCCGAAAAGAGGCGCCGTTCGCGTTTCGTATCACGCTGGTGCAGGGCCTGAACCGCCAGATCCGCCGCATGTGCGAGTACTTCGGTTATGAAGTGACGAAGCTGGAACGCACGCGCATCATGAATGTTAGCCTGTCCGGGATCCCCCTGGGCGAGTGGCGTGACTTAACGGATGACGAGCTGATCGAGCTATTCAAACTTATCGAGAACTCCTCGTCCGAAGCGAAGCCGAAAGCTAAAGCCAAACCGAAAACGCAGGCGATTAAGCGTCCGGTGGTGAAGGCACCGCAGGCGGAAGAGAAAGGGCGGGGCAAGCCGGGCAACGGAAAACGCTTTACCCAGCCGGGGCGCAAAAAGAAAGGGCGCTGATTAGCGCCTTCCACGGGTTGATGTGCTGGCGGACCAGGAAAAAGTCGCCTCTGCATCGGGTTTATACGCCTGCTCTTTTTTCAGCTTGCGGGCTTTTTTCGCCGCGGCATCACGTTGCGCCATCAGTTTATCGATGTACTCTTTTTTAACCTGATTGGTTTCGGCGTTCGTCAGCGTGCGGCCATGCGCGATGCGGGCGCGGTCGAGAAGCGTTTTCAGTTCGCGCTGCTCGGCTTCCGTCATGTCTTTCTGGGTCAAACGTGGTGTAGCCATTGCTGAAGCCTCCTGATGGGGAGGCTTCAGTGTAAAGCAAGCCGAGTCAATTAACCCTGTTTCACCGCATCTTTTTTCGGTTGGTCATCAATCGGCTTACCGGACCAGTACCCTGCTAACAGCGAACCGGACAGGTTGTGCCAGACGGAGAACAGCGCCCCCGGTAGCGCTGCCAGCGGTGAGAAGTAAATTTTACCCAGCGCCGCCGCCAGGCCGGAGTTCTGCATCCCCACTTCGATCGCCAGCGTGCGGCAGGTGGATTCGTCAAAGCCAAACAGCTTCCCGCCCCAGTAACCGCCCAGCAGACCAATAGTGTTATGCAGCACAACCGCGACGATCACCACAAAGCCCACCGAAGCAATGTGCGATGCGGAACCGGCTACCACGGCGCTGATAATGGCCAGAATGCAGACCATCGAAAACGCGGGCAGATACGGCTCAACCGCTTTCACCACCCGAGGGAAGAGATGGTGGATCACCAGCCCCAGCGCAATCGGGAGCACCACGATTTGCAGGATGCTGAGCAGCATGCCCATCACGTCCACCTGGATATGCGCGTCCACGTACAGGCGGGTTAACAGCGGCGTGGCAATCACGCCCACCAGCGTGGAAACGGACGAGATAGTGACGGAAAGCGCCACGTCGCCTTTCGCCAGATAGATCATGACGTTAGATGCCGTACCGCTGGCGACGCTCCCCACCAGCACCATCCCGGCGGAAAGGTCGGGCGGCATCTTAAAGGCCATCGCCAGCAGCCAGGCCGCGAGCGGCATCACCAGGTAGTGCAGGAAAATCCCTGCGGCAACCGGTGCCGGGCGAGACAGCACGCGTTTGAAATCGTCAATTTTCAGATGCACGCCCATGCCGAACATAATCAGCATCAGCAGCGTGGTGACCCACGGACCAATGCCCGTGAACGTGGCAGGAGTGTAATACGCGAGTACAGAGAGCAGCAGCGCCCATAACGGGAACAGCCGGGTGATAGCGGAGAGCATAGTGAATTCCTTGCAGTATTGTCGTGTTGTTTTGTTATAAAAAAGCCGGGTCTGTGCCCGGCTTATTGATATTGTTTATCGTGCTAACGAATTTTATTCAAACAAATTCTGATGAAGTTTCTGCACGACCTGCTCGGCCTGATCGGCAGGGACCAGGAAGCAGAGGTTGTAGCTGGACGCGCCGTAGCAAATCATGCGGATATTGAACGGGTCGAGTACGCCGAACACCTCTTTGCCCACGCCGCACGCGCGCGACAGCTTATTACCGATGATGGCCACCAGCGCCAGATCTTCTTCCACCTCCACGCGGCACAACTCGGAAAGCTCAATCAGCAGCGACTGCGTCAGCAGGGTGTCGCCGGTAGAGGTGGAGCCGGTGGTGTCGAGCGTCAGCGCGATGCTGACTTCTGACGTGGTGATCAGGTCCACGGAGATATTGTGGCGCGCCAGGATGCCAAACACTTCCGCCAGAAATCCACGGGAGTGCAGCATATTATGGCTGTGCAGGGTAACCAGCGTCTGCTTACGACGCAGGGCCAGCGCGCGGAACAGCGGCGGGTTCTCGGTTTTCTTGCAGACCAGCGTCCCGCCCGCCTTTGGATCTTTACTGGAGCCAACGAAGACCGGAATGTCGCTGCGCACGGCGGGCAGCAGCGTGGCCGGGTGCAGCACTTTCGCGCCGAAAGTCGCCATTTCAGCCGCTTCTTCAAAGGCGATCACGTCAATACGTTTTGCCGCAGAGACCACGCGCGGGTCGGTGGTGTAGATACCCGGCACGTCCGTCCAGATATCCACGCGGGTGGCGTGCAGGGCTTCACCCAGCAGGGCGGCGGTGTAGTCGCTACCGCCACGGCCCAGCGTGGTTGTGCGCCCTTTGGCTTCGCTGCCGATAAAGCCCTGGGTGATCACTATGCCTTCATCCAGGCGCGGGGCAAGCTGCTGGTTAGTCAGCTCAGCCAGGGCTTCCACGTCCGGCTCGGCGCGGCCAAAGCGGTCGCTGGTGCGCATCACTTTACGCACGTCGAACCACTGCGCCTGAATATTGCGCTCGCGCATGATCTCAACGAACAGCAGTGTGGACATCAGTTCGCCGTGGCTGACCAGTTCATCGGTCAGTGCGCTGGAGGTGGCCAGCGACGCGGCTTCTGCCAGGGTGGTGATATTTTCCAGCAGGCGTTCCACTTCCTCACGAATGACGTTCGGGTTTTGCAGACGCTCGAGAATGTCGAACTGAATTTTGCGCAGTGCATCCAGCTTCACGAAACGCTCGGTCGCTTCCAGTCCTTCAGACAGGGAAACCAGCAGGTTCGTCACGCCGGCTGAGGCGGAAAGCACCACCAGGCGGGTATTCGGATCGGCCAGCACCACATCGGCGCTGCGGTTCATGGCATCGTAGTCTGCCACACTGGTGCCGCCAAACTTGGCGACCACAAAACTCGTCATAACAACCTCGTGTCAGGGAATGAATAGAGCGACCTTGGCACAAGAATGAAGCGAGAACAGGTGCAGGCGCAAAATACGGCCCTATAAATAAAATGCGGGGGAGGTCCTGTCAATGCTGGGATTATGCGGATTTTTCATGGGGGGGTACCCCTCAGAAACAGGACTTATAACAGGCCCATATTTTATGCTCCTTTTTCCCTCTTTTTGACCAACATTTCGCCACGCCGGAAGGGCGCGACAGCAGCTATACTTTTCGGGTCTTTTCACCTGCGTTTGATGCAGACCAGGGCAATGGCATAAAAACCATCACAATTTTTATTTGCAGGCGCTACAATCGACCGCAGTCACAATTCTCAAATCAGAAGAGTATTGCTATGAAAAACATCAACCCAACGCAGACCGCTGCATGGCAGGCACTACAGAAACATTTTGATGAAATGAAAGACGTCACCATCGCGGAACTGTTCGCGAAAGATGCCGATCGTTTCAGCAAGTTTTCCGCCACCTTCGATGACCTGATGCTGGTGGATTTCTCCAAGAACCGTATCACCGAAGAGACGCTGGCGAAGCTGCAAGATCTGGCGAAAGAGACTGAGCTGGCAGATGCCATCAAAGCCATGTTCTCTGGTGAGAAAATCAACCGCACCGAAGACCGTGCCGTCCTGCACGTGGCCCTGCGTAACCGTAGCAATACGCCAATTATCGTTGACGGCAAAGATGTGATGCCGGAAGTGAACGCGGTGCTGGAAAAGATGAAAACCTTCTCTGAAGCGATCATCTCAGGTAGCTGGAAAGGCTACACCGGCAAAGCGATCACCGACGTCGTAAACATCGGTATCGGCGGCTCTGACCTCGGCCCGTTCATGGTGACCGAGGCGCTGCGCCCGTACAAAAACCACCTCAACATGCACTTCGTGTCCAACGTCGATGGGACTCACATCGCTGAAGTGCTGAAAAAGGTGAACCCGGAAACCACGCTGTTCCTGGTGGCGTCTAAAACCTTCACCACTCAGGAAACCATGACCAACGCCCACAGCGCGCGCGACTGGTTCCTGAAAACCGCGGGCGACGAAAAGCACGTGGCGAAACACTTTGCGGCGCTGTCCACCAACGGTAAAGCGGTGGGTGAGTTCGGTATTGATACCGCGAACATGTTTGAGTTCTGGGACTGGGTGGGCGGCCGCTACTCACTGTGGTCTGCGATCGGTCTGTCCATCATCCTGTCCGTGGGCTTCGACAACTTCGTTGAACTGCTCTCCGGCGCGCACGCGATGGACAAACACTTCTCCACCACCGCGCCTGAGAAAAACCTGCCGGTACTGCTGGCGCTGATCGGGATCTGGTACAACAACTTCTTCGGCGCTGAAACCGAAGCGATTCTGCCGTACGACCAGTACATGCACCGCTTTGCGGCCTACTTCCAGCAGGGCAACATGGAATCCAACGGCAAGTACGTTGACCGTAACGGCAACGCGGTGGATTACCAGACTGGCCCAATCATCTGGGGCGAGCCGGGCACCAACGGCCAGCACGCGTTCTACCAGCTGATCCACCAGGGTACCAAAATGGTACCGTGCGATTTCATCGCCCCGGCGATTACGCACAACCCACTGTCCGACCACCATCCGAAGCTGCTGTCTAACTTCTTCGCCCAGACCGAAGCGCTGGCGTTCGGTAAATCCCGCGAGGTGGTTGAGCAGGAATACCGTGACCAGGGTAAAGATCCGGCTACGCTGGAGCACGTTGTGCCGTTTAAAGTGTTCGAAGGCAACCGTCCAACTAACTCCATTCTGCTGCGCGAAATCACGCCGTTCAGCCTGGGTGCGCTGATTGCCCTCTACGAGCACAAAATCTTCACTCAGGGCGCTATTCTGAACATCTTTACCTTTGACCAGTGGGGCGTTGAGCTGGGCAAACAGCTGGCAAACCGCATTCTGCCAGAGCTGGGTGACGATAAAGCGATCGACAGCCACGACAGCTCCACCAATGGTCTGATTAACCGTTATAAAGCCTGGCGTGCGTAATAAATATGTCATGAACAATGCCGGCGATATGCCGGCATTTTTTTATCGGATAATTCCTGATGTCTGTTAGTTATCTCAAATTCTGAAGCTGAGTTTAATCCGAAAAAGACGGTAACCCCGTTAATTGCTGAGGTTTATTTTAAGAAAATACGGAGTGATGCTTTAATGTTCTTATATTATAACTGGTTGATTTATATTGATTATATATTTCCTTGATTCTTTTTTCCTTCCATTTTTAACCATTAGTCTGAAAACCTCATCCCTATTTACCCCCACGGTAAACCCACTGCTTTAGTTGTGTATACTCGAATCCGCCTGAATTTCTTTTCGGGCAAATCTCCATTCATTCATTGAAGGGAAATTGTTATGAAGAAAGTACTGTATGGCATTTTTGCCATATCTGCGCTTGCGGCGACGTCTGTCTATGCAGCTCCGGTCCAGGTCGGGGAAGCAGCAGGGTCGGCAGCGACGTCTGCGTCTGCGGGGAGTTCTACCGCAGCCAGCACCAGCGCCGTAAGTTCAGCCGTGGGTGTCGCGCTGGCGGCAACCGGTGGCGGTGATGGCTCCAATACCGGAACCACGACCACTACGACGACCAGCACCCAGTAATAACGGGTGTTTTAATCATAACCACACTTCGGTGTGGTTATTTCGCCCCTTCGGAGAAGAGTCGTGAAGCGACCTGCAATCATCCTGATTTGCCTGCTGTTGCAGGCGTGCTCAGCTACCACCAAAGGGCTGGGCCACTCACTGTGGGACAGCATGTTCGGCACGCCGGGCGTGCATCTGACCGATGACGAACTTCAGAACATGCCGTATGCCAGCCAGTACATGCAGCTAAACGATGGTCCGCAACTGTTTGTGGTGCTCGCTTTCGATGAAAACGGGCAGCAGAAATGGGTGACGCAGGATCAGGCCACCATCGTGACGCAGCATTCCCGCATCGTGAAAACGTTGCTCGGTGGCGACAACCTGCTTGAGGTGAACAACCTGGCTGAAGATCCGCTCATCAAGCCGAATCAGATCGTCGATGGCGCAAGCTGGACGCGCACGATGGGCTGGACCGAGCATAAACAGGTGCGCTACGCCACGGCCCGCTCCACCTTCCGCTGGGACGGTACGGACAGTGTCAAAGTGGGCAGCGACGAAACGCAGGTGCGCGTGCTGGATGAAGAAGTGACAACCGATCAGGCCACCTGGCATAACCGCTTCTGGGTGGACGAAGAGGGGCAAATCCGCCAGTCCTTACAGTATCTCGGTGCCGGTTTCTTCCCGGTGAAGGCCACCCTGATCAAGGCGGCGAAATCATGAAAATGTTCATCCACATTGCGCTTCTCGCCAGCCTGACCTCGCCGCTGGCGTGGTCTGCGGGAACGGTACAGGTCTACACCCCGGACAGCGAAAAACCTAAAACCTTAACCAATGCCGGGCATCTGCTCGATCTGGTGGGGCAGCCGAGGCTGGCGAAAAGCTGGTGGACCGGGGCGGTGATCAGCGAGCGTCAGGCGACGATCGTAGCGGAACAAAAACATCAGGCGCTGCTCGCCCGACTGAGCGGGCTGGCACAACAGGAAGATACCGACGATGCCGCGGCCATTACTAGCCTGCGTCAACAGCTTCAGGCGGTTAAGGTGACGGGGCGCCAGAAGGTGAATCTGGATCCGGATGAGGTGCGCGTTGCGGAAAACGGCAATCCGTCGCTGGAAGGGGACTATACCCTGTGGCTTCCGGCTCAACCTTCCACCGTCACCGTGATGGGGCTTCTCAGCAGCCCTGGCAAAAAGCCGTTTGCGCCGGGCCGGGACGTGGCGAGCTATCTCGACGAGCAAAGTCTGCTCAGCGGAGCGGATAACAGCTATGCCTGGGTGGTCTATCCGGACGGGCATACGCAGAAAGCGCCGGTGGCTTACTGGAATAAACGCCATATCGAACCTATGCCAGGCAGCATCATTTTTGTCGGTTTTGCCGACCATTTCTGGACGAAAGCGTATGACGGGCTTAATGCCGATATCCTTCGCTCCCTGATACAGCGGATACCGGAATAATGAAAAAAACCTATCTCTACAGCATGCTTGCACTGTGCGTGAGTGCCGCCTGTCATGCAGAAACGTATCCGGCACCCATCGGCCCGTCGCAGTCCGATTTTGGCGGCGTGGGCTTACTGCAAACCCCAACCGCGCGTATGGCCCGCGAGGGGGAAATCAGCCTTAACTATCGCGATAACGATCAGTACCGTTACTACTCTGCGTCCGTGCAGCTGTTCCCCTGGCTGGAGACCACGCTGCGCTACACCGACGTGCGTACAAAACAGTACAGCAGCGTGGATGCCTTCTCCGGCGACCAGACTTATAAAGACAAAGCTTTCGACGTGAAGCTGCGCCTGTGGGAAGAGAGCTACTGGATGCCGCAGGTCTCCGTTGGTGCGAAGGATATCGGCGGGACCGGCCTGTTTGACGCGGAATACATCGTGGCCAGCAAAGCCTGGGGACCGTTTGATTTCTCACTCGGTCTGGGATGGGGCTATCTCGGCACCAGCGGCAACGTCAAAAATCCGTTCTGTACCTACAGCGATAAATACTGCTACCGCGATAACAGCTACCAGAAAGCGGGCTCCATCAACGGGGACCAGATGTTCCACGGCCCGGCCTCGCTGTTTGGCGGCGTGGAGTATCAAACACCGTGGCAGCCGTTACGTCTGAAGCTGGAGTACGAAGGAAACGACTACTCGCAGGACTTCGCCGGGAAAATTGAGCAAAAGAGCAAGTTTAACGTCGGCGCCATTTACCGCGTCACCGACTGGGCCGACGTTAACCTCAGCTATGAGCGCGGTAATACCCTGATGTTTGGCTTTACCCTGCGCACTAACTTTAACGACATGCGGCCGCACTACAATGATAACCCGCGGCCAAAATATCAGCCGGAGCCGCAGGATGCGATCATTCAGCACTCCGTGGTAGCGAACCAGCTGACGCTGCTGAAATATAACGCGGGCCTGGCGGATCCAAAGATCCAGACCAAAGGCGATACGCTGTACGTCACCGGCGAGCAGGTAAAATACCGCGACTCCCGCGAAGGGATCGAGCGCGCCAACCGGATCGTCATGAACGATCTGCCGGAGGGGATCCGCACGATCCGCGTGACGGAGAACCGCCTCAACCTGCCGCAGGTCACAACCGAAACCGATGTTGCCAGCCTTAAGCGTCATCTTGAAGGCGAACCGCTGGGACATGAAACCGAGCTGGTACAAAAACGCGTTGAGCCGGTGGTGCCAGAGAGCACCGAGCAGGGCTGGTATATCGATAAATCCCGCTTCGATTTCCATATCGATCCGGTGCTGAACCAGTCCGTGGGTGGGCCGGAAAACTTCTACATGTATCAGCTGGGGGCGATGGCGACGGCGGATCTGTGGGTGACCGACCACCTGTTGACCACTGGTAGTCTGTTCGGCAACATTGCCAACAACTACGACAAATTTAACTACACCAACCCGCCGAACGATTCAAAACTGCCGCGCGTGCGTACCCGCGTTCGCGAATATGTGCAGAACGATATCTACGTGAATAACCTCCAGGCCAACTACTTCCAGTACTTCGGCAACGGCTTCTACGGCCAGGTTTACGGTGGCTATCTGGAAACCATGTTCGGCGGCGCCGGGGCAGAAGTGCTTTATCGTCCTGTCGACAGCAACTGGGCGTTTGGGATTGATGCTAACTACGTGAAACAGCGTGACTGGCGCAGCGCGCAGGACATGATGAAATTCACCGACTACAGCGTCAAAACCGGCCACCTGACCGCCTACTGGACGCCGTCGTTCGCGCAGGACGTGCTGGTGAAAGCCAGCGTCGGCCAGTATCTGGCGGGTGATAAGGGCGGCACGCTGGATATCTCCAAACACTTCGACAGCGGCGTGGTGGTGGGCGGCTATGCCACCATCACCAACGTTTCGCCAGACGAGTACGGGGAAGGGGACTTCACCAAAGGGGTGTACGTGTCGATTCCGCTGGATCTGTTCTCATCAGGCCCAACCCGCAGCCGTGCGGCAGTGGGCTGGACGCCGCTGACGCGCGACGGCGGTCAGCAGCTTGGACGTAAATTCCAGCTGTATGATATGACCAGCGATAAGAACATTAACTTCCGCTGATGCTTATTTGCCCGGTGGCGCTGCGCTTACCGGGCCTACGAGAGTGTTTTTGTAGGCCGGGCAAACGCAGTGCCGCCCGGCAAGAATGTTCATCTGGACAAAACATAAACAAAAAATATAGATCCCCGTCACATTTTTGCGTTATACAGGAACCTCGCCCTGGAGAATGAGGTGCTGTATGACATCCCTGACTCGTCCGCGCGTTGAGTTTATCTCAACGATACTCCAGACCGTGCTGAACCTCGGTCTGCTGAGCCTTGGCCTGATCCTGGTCGTTTTTCTGGGTAAAGAGACGGTGCATCTGGCGGATGTGCTGTTCGCCCCTGAGCAAACCAGCAAATACGCGCTGGTGGAAGGCCTGGTGGTCTACTTTCTCTACTTTGAATTTATCGCCCTGATTGTGAAGTACTTTCAGTCCGGCTTTCACTTCCCGCTGCGCTATTTTGTCTACATTGGCATCACCGCCATTGTGCGGCTGATCATCGTCGATCATAAATCCCCGCTCGACGTGCTGATCTACTCGGCGGCGATCCTGCTGCTGGTGATCACCCTCTGGCTGTGCAACTCGAAGCGGCTGAAACGCGAATAAAAAAAATGGCGGCCCGGAGGCCGCCGAATAACAGTCACAAGTTGGTTCAATACAATACGTCTAAAGTTGAGGGTTGCAGTGGCATAACAAATGAAACTTAACCTTTCACACCGCCCGCCGTCAGGCCGTTGACCAGCCAGCGCTGGGCCAGCAGGAACACCACGGTAATCGGGATGGCAGAGAGGACGGCCGCCGCGGCAAAGTCGCCCCACAGGTAGTTTTGCGGGTTGAGGTACTGCTGCATACCGACGGCAAGGGTGTAGCTGTTCACATCGCGCAGTAGCAGTGAGGCGACCGGGACTTCGGTGATGGCGGCGATAAACGACAGGATAAACACCACCGCCAGAATCGGCACCGACAGCGGCAGCAGCACCAGACGGAACGCCTGCCACGGTGTCGCCCCATCCAGCGCCGCCGCTTCTTCCAGCGAGCCGTCGATGGTTTCGAAATAGCCCTTGATAGTCCACACATGAAGGGCGATGCCGCCAAGATAGGCGAAGATCACGCCGCCGTGAGTGTTCAGGCCGATGAACGGCACATACTGCCCAAGACGGTCAAACAGGGCATACAACGCCACCAGCGACAGCACGGCCGGGAACATCTGGAAAATCAGCATCCCTTTCAGCAGCGTCGCTTTGCCCGGGAAACGCATACGGGCGAAGGCGTAAGCGCAGGTGGTGGAGAGCGTTACGATGCCGATCGCAGTGATGGTCGCCACCTTCACCGAGTTCCATAGCCACAGCAGCACCGGGAACGGCGGCGGCGTGACGCGGCCATCCGCATGTTCCACGCTGAAGCCCAGCGCGAGCTTCCAGTGCTCCCAGGAGATTTCGTCCGGGATCAGGCTCCCGGTGGCGAAGTTCCCCGAGCGCAGGGAGATGGCGATAACCATCAGCAGCGGGAACATGATCGCCGCGATGAAAATCAGCAGGCCTAAGTGCGTCGCGAGGAGGCGCAGTTTCTGAGATTTGGGTTGTACCATTGCCATGTTCAGTGCCCTCCTTAGTCAAATTTCATACGTGTGGCTTTCAGGTTCACAATCGCCAGGGCGCCCACCAGCAGGAAGATCAGGGTGGCAATCGCCGCCGCCAGGCCGAAGTCCTGACCGCCGCCGCCCTCGAAGGCGATGCGGTAGGTGTAGCTCACGAGCAGGTCGGTATAGCCTGCCGGCGTGGTGGTGCCGAGACGGTCCGGGCCACCGTTGGTCAACAGCTGAATCAGCACAAAGTTGTTAAAGTTAAAGGCGAAGCTGGCGATCATCAGCGGCGTCAGCGGCTTAATGAGCAGCGGCAGGGTAATTTTGAAGAAGTTCTGGAACGGACCCGCGCCGTCCATCGCCGAGGCTTCGTACAGGTCGTCCGGGATAGCCTTCAGCAGCCCCATGCACAGGATCATCATGTACGGATAACCGAGCCAGGTGTTCACGATGATAATCATCGAGCGGGCGGTGGTTGGGTCGCTGAACCAGGCCGGTTTGATACCGAACAGCGCGCTCAGCATCATGTTGATTTCACCGAAGCTCTGGTTAAATAGCCCTTTGAAAATCAGAATCGAGATAAACGACGGCACGGCGTAGGGCAGAATCAGCAGCACGCGGTAAATCGCTTTGCCTTTCAGGGACTCCCACTGCACGAGGCAGGCCAGCACCATGCCCACGGCCACGGTCAGGATCACGGTCAGCACCGAGAAGACCACCGTCCAGACGAAGATGGCGAAGAACGGTTTCTGGATGCCTTCGTCGGTAAATACGCGGGTGAAGTTGTCCCAGCCGATGGTGACGGTATAGCCCGGGCTGAGTTTGTCGTCGCCCCAGCTGCCGTCGGCATTCACCGACTGATAGAAACCGATATCGTTGTTCGGACGGTACTTCACGCCGCTCTGGTTGTTGGTCAGCGTGCCGTCATCCGCCAGAGTATAAAGCGGCTGCGTGCCGGAGAACTGGCGCAGCGAGCTCATGGTCACTTTGCTTTCGTCTGGCAGCACGGCGGTGAGCTGGGTCAGCGCCTGACGATTCTGGGTAATGATACGCAGGTTCGCACGTTCACCTTCCGGCAGGGCCGCAGCCTCTTTTAAGGCCAGCTTCTGCTCGCCGCCAAATTTGAACGCGTCGGAAAGATAGGTTTTGCCGCTCTCACCGTCAGTGAGCGCTAACTTCCACTCGTCACCCGTGGGATACAGGCCGAAGTTAAAGGTTTTACCCGCCTGGTAAGAACGATCCAGAAGCACCTGGGTGGCACGCTCCTGCGCGAGCTGGTTGGTGCTGCTGTAGTTGGTAAAGGCAATCGCGATGGTGCAGATCAGCGGAAAGAGGACAAACAGCCCCATCCCGGCAACGCCCGGGTAGACATAGCGCCAGGCGTACGCTTTACGGTTGGCGAAAATATACAGGCCAACCGAGCTTAAAATCAGCGTCATGATGGCAAACAGGTATTCCCCTTGCACGTACATTAAAACAACAAGGTAACCCACCAGCAGACACAGCAGACCTATCACTGACCACTTCAGTGCGTCGCTTTGCCACCAGTGTTTCTTTTTAATGACATCCATGGGGTTCTTCCTCTACAACGGTGGAAACTTATCGTCAGGTGGCGCTGCGCTTACCTGACCTACGGATCGTGCCGTAGTCGTAGGGCGGGTAAGCGCACGCGCCACCCGCCGTTTTTCAGACTTACTTAGTAATACGGCCCTGAGCATCTTTCAGTGCGGCATCGACACTCTGGCGACCGCTTGCAGCGTTGATGACCGCGGTACGGGTGGCGTACCAGAACGCAGCCATCTGTGGGATGTTCGGCATGATTTCGCCTTTCTGGGCGTTATCCATGGTGGCCGCAATACGCGGATCTTTCGCCAGCTGATCCTGGAAGGATTTCAGCGCAACGGCGCCCAGCGGCTTGTCCTTGTTCACTTCATCCAGACCCTGATCGGTCAGCAGGTAGTTTTCGAGGAACTCTTTCGCCAGCTCTTTGTTCGGGCTGGCGGCGTTGATGCCTGCGCTCAGCACGCCCACGAACGGTTTAGACGGCTTGCCGTTGAAGGTTGGCAGCAGGGTCACGCCGTAGTTGATTTTGCTCTTGTCGATGTTGGTCCAGGCCCACGGACCATTGATGGTCATCGCGGTTTCGCCTTTGTTGAACGCCGCTTCCGCGATGGAGTAGTCGGTATCCGCATTCATGTGTTTGTTCTTGATGAGGTCAACCAGGAAGGTCAGACCCGCTTTCGCGCCTGCGTTGTCCACGCCCACGTCTTTCACGTCATATTTGCCGTTTTCAAACTTGAACGCGTAACCGCCGTCGGCAGCAATCAGCGGCCAGGTGAAGTACGGCTCTTGCAGGTTGAACATCAGGGCGGATTTACCTTTCGCCTTCAGCTCTTTATCCAGAGCAGGGATCTCTTCCCAGGTCTTCGGCGGGTTTGGCACCAGGTCTTTGTTGTAAATCAGAGACAGCGCTTCAACCGCGATTGGGTAAGCGATCAGCTTGCCGTTATAGCGAACGGCGTCCCAGGTGAACGGGAACAGTTTGTCCTGGAAGGCTTTGTCTGGCGTAACTTCTGCCAGCAGGCCAGACTGCGCGTAGCCCCCGAAACGGTCATGCGCCCAGAAGATAATGTCCGGACCATCGCCAGTTGCCGCAACCTGCGGGAACTTCTCTTCCAGTTTGTCCGGGTGTTCTACGGTGACTTTGATACCGGTGTCTTTCTCGAATTTTTTGCCCACTTCGGCCAGACCGTTATAGCCCTTGTCGCCGTTAATCCAGATAACCAGCTTACCTTCTTCAATTTTGGCGAGAGCCGGTGCGGAAATCATCATTGCTGCGAGGGCGGACAATGCGAAAACGCGTGCGCCAGTCTTGATCTTCATATCTGCCATCCTTTATTGGTGATGTGCTCGTGGATACATAAGGTGGTTCAACGTGACTCAGTCTCCTTATTTGACATCCTCTTTCCATCCTCCCAGTCCCTACGCCCCACCCCCTGTTTGTGTGATCCCTGTAACATAAATTTAAGTTATGAGTGCTGGCGCACATAAAAACCCACTGAATTTTGCAGGCCGCTTCACGATTTTCGCCTCAGCCCCTCCGCTGCGGTCGCAGAGCCTGCTCTCTCATCCTCCCGCCTCCTCCCCCATAAAAAAGCCGGGGGGTGGAGGATTCACGAAAGTAATGGAACACGCATAGTGAACTTATCTTGAATGTTTCTGTCGGTGACAGGTTGTAACGAAGGGAGAAGGGCATGGCGAGCGTACAGCTGCGTAATGTAACGAAAGCCTGGGGCGACGTAGTGGTGTCAAAAGACATCAATCTGGACATCCACGAAGGTGAGTTTGTGGTGTTCGTGGGTCCATCAGGCTGTGGTAAATCGACTCTGCTGCGTATGATTGCCGGTCTTGAAACCATCACCAGTGGCGATTTATTTATTGGTGATACCCGAATGAACGACATCCCGCCAGCCGAACGCGGCGTGGGCATGGTGTTCCAGTCTTATGCCCTTTATCCGCATCTTTCCGTTGCCGAGAACATGTCCTTTGGCCTGAAGCTGGCCGGCGCGAAAAAAGAGACCATTAACCAGCGCGTCACCCAGGTGGCGGAAGTGCTCCAGCTGGCACATCTGCTGGAGCGTAAACCGAAGGCGCTCTCCGGTGGTCAGCGTCAGCGTGTGGCGATCGGCCGTACGCTGGTGGCCGAGCCGCGCGTGTTCCTGCTCGATGAACCGCTTTCTAACCTGGATGCCGCCCTGCGCGTCCAGATGCGTATCGAAATCTCCCGTCTGCACAAACGCCTTGGACGCACGATGATTTACGTCACCCACGATCAGGTCGAAGCGATGACGCTGGCCGACAAAATCGTGGTGCTGGACGCCGGTCGCGTGGCGCAGGTGGGCAAACCGCTGGAGCTGTATCACTACCCGGCAGACCGCTTTGTTGCGGGCTTCATTGGCTCGCCAAAGATGAACTTCCTGCCCGTAAAAGTGACCGCGACGGCAATCGAACAGGTACAGGTGGAGCTGCCAAACCGTCAGCAAGTCTGGCTGCCGGTCGACAGCGCTAACGTACAGGTGGGGGCCAACATGTCCCTCGGTATCCGCCCTGAGCATTTACTGCCGAGCCACATCGCTGATGTGACGCTGGAAGGTGAAGTTCAGGTCGTCGAACAGCTTGGTCACGAAACACAGATTCATATCCAGATCCCCGCCATCCGTCAGAACCTGGTCTACCGCCAGAATGACGTGGTGTTGGTAGAAGAGGGTGCCACATTCGCTATCGGTTTGCCGCCAGAGCGTTGCCATCTATTCCGTGAGGATGGCACTGCATGTCGTCGGTTGCACAAAGAGCCAGGCGTTTAAGCATTCCAATTACAAAGAAAAGCAATGATCTCAGGAGATAGAATAATGATTACTCTGCGCAAAGTCCCTCTGGCTGTCGCCATTGCGGCAGGCATCCTGTCTGCCCAGGCGGGCGCCGTAGACTTTAAAGGTTATGCTCGTTCCGGCATTGGCTGGACCGGAAGTGGCGGTGAACAACAATGTTTCCAGGCAACAGGCGCACAAAGTAAATACCGTCTCGGTAACGAATGTGAAACCTACGCCGAACTGAAACTGGGCCAGGAAGTGTGGAAAGAAGGCGACAAGAGCTTCTATTTCGACACCAACGTAGCGTACTCCGTTTCTCAACAGAATGACTGGGAATCCACCAGCCCGGCCTTCCGTGAAGCTAACGTGCAGGGTAAAAACCTGATTGAATGGCTGCCAGGCTCTACCATCTGGGCCGGTAAACGCTTCTATCAGCGTCATGACGTACACATGATCGACTTCTACTACTGGGATATCTCTGGTCCTGGTGCCGGTATTGAAAACATCGATCTGGGCTTTGGTAAACTCTCTCTGGCAGCGACCCGTTCTTCTGAGTCCGGCGGTTCTGCAACCTTCGCCGATCGTGATGCGAACGGCGACCGTATTTATGACAACGTGGTACCAAACGATGTCTTCGATGTGCGTTTAGCCGGTCTGGAAACCAACCCGGGCGGTACGCTGGAGCTGGGCGTTGACTACGGTCATACCAACATTCCTGACGACTACTACCTGCAACCTGGCGCCTCTAAAGATGGCTGGCTGTTCACCGCTGAACACACCCAGAGCATGATGAAAGGCTTCAACAAGTTCGTACTGCAATACGGTACGGATTCCATGACCTCTAACGGTAAAGGTATTCCACAGGGCGGCAGCATCGATAACGACGGCTCTATGTGGCGCGTGCTGGATCACGGTGCAATCACCCTGGCAGACCGTTGGGACCTGATGTACGTCGGTATGTACCAGAACATCGATCGTGACAACAACAACGGTACCGAGTGGTGGACCGTGGGTGTTCGTCCAATGTTCAAATGGACGCCGATCATGAGCACCTTGCTGGAAGTGGGCTACGACAACGTCAAATCTCAGAAAACTGACGACAAAAACAGCCAGTACAAAATCACCCTGGCACAGCAATGGCAGGCAGGCGACAGCATCTGGTCCCGTCCGGCTATCCGCGTCTTCGCAACCTACGCGAAGTGGGATGAGAAATGGGGCTATGCAAACAACGACTCAGGTGCAGGTTACACCTCTGGCGTAGCGTATAGCGACACCTCCGCGAAAACCTTCAGCCGTGGCGACAACGATGAGTGGACCTTCGGCGCCCAGATGGAAATCTGGTGGTAATTCGTCAAGCCTGACGTAATGACCTGAAAAGAGGGGCGCAAGCCCCTCTCTCCTTAGGGTGCTGCGCGCTATTGCCTGGCCACCGCAGTGCTCACGCTATCAGAGGTAATAACAATGAAAATGAAGAAAAGTCTCGTCGCGCTGTGCCTCTCTGCGGGGCTGTTGGCCTGTGCGCCTGCGGTCACCTATGCAGATGTGAATTTTGTTCCTCAAAATACCAGCGCTGCGCCAGCTATTCCGGCTGCCGCACTTCAGCAACTGGTGTGGACGCCAGTTGATCAATCGAAAACACAAACTACCCAGCTTTCAGCGGGGGGCCAGTCACTGAACGTGCCGGGTATCAGCGGTCCGGTTGCGGCTTTCAGCGTGCCGGCGAATATCGGCGAGCTGACCCTGACGTTGACCAGTGAAGTCAATAAACAGACCAGCGTCTTCGCGCCTAACGTGCTGATCCTCGATCAGAACATGACGCCATCCGCATTCTTCCCAAGCGATTATTTCAGCTATCAGGAGCCTGGCGTCATGAGCGCCGATCGGCTGGAAGGCGTTATGCGCCTGACGCCAGCCCTGGGTCAGCAGAAGATTTATGTCCTGGTGTTCACGACTGAAAAAGATCTGCAACAGACAACGAAGCTTGTTGACCCGGCAAAAGCCTATGCGAAAGGCACGGGGAACTCTGTCCCGGATATTCCGGACCCGCTTGCCCGTCATACCACCGATGGTCTGATCAAGCTGAAAGTCTCCACCAACAGCGCCTCCAGCGTACTCGTAGGCCCGCTGTTTGGCTCATCTGGCCCGGGTCCGGTAACGGTGGGTAATACTGCCGCGCCTGTGTACGCCGCGCCAGCCGCAGCACCGGCCGCAGCCCCGGCCCCGGCGAAAAAAGCCGAGCCCGTGCTTAACGATACTGAAACTTACTTTAACAACGCCATCAAGCAGGCGGTTAAAAACGGCGATGTCGATAAAGCGCTGAAACTGCTTGATGAAGCCGAGCGTTTAGGTTCAACCACTGCCCGTTCCACCTTTATCAGCAGTGTAAAAGGCAAGGGGTAACCGTCTCCCCACAGTGCTGATTTTGTTAGTCGTTTAGTGCGCCTTCACGGGCGCACTTTTTTTGGCTAAGTTGCGCCATTGTTGCGATAGTGATCGCTAAATTTGGTTTGTCCGTCCTCATTTTGCCAATCTGCGATACAATGCCTTTACGTTATGTATCGGAGAGTCTGGCATGTCACACCCCGCGCTAACGCAGCTGCGTGCGCTACGCTATTTCGACCAAATACCCGCGCTTGACCCGGAGCAACTGGACTGGCTGCTGCTGGAAGATTCCATGACAAAACGTTTTGAGCAACAGGGTAAAACGGTCACGGTGACGATGATTCAGGAAGGGTTTGTCTCGCCTGCGGAGATTGCCAGCGAGCTGCCGCTGCTGCCGCAAGAAGAACGCTACTGGCTGCGTGAAATTTTACTGTGTGCAGATGGCGAGCCGTGGCTTGCCGGGCGGACGGTGGTTCCTGAGTCTACACTTTCCGGGCCGGAGCTGGCATTGCAACGCCTCGGCAAAACGCCCCTGGGGCGCTATCTGTTCACCTCGTCTGAACTGACCCGTGATTTTATTGAAATTGGTTGCGATGCCGATTTGTGGGGGCGCCGTTCCCGCCTTCGTTTGAGTGGCAAGCCGTTAATACTGACGGAACTCTTTTTGCCTGCATCGCCGTTGTACTAAGAGGGAGAAAAAATGGAGTGGAGTCTGACGCAGAATAAGCTGCTGGCCTATCACCGCCTGATGCGTACTGATAAACCCATTGGCGCGCTGCTGCTGCTGTGGCCGACCTTATGGGCGCTGTGGGTTGCCACGCCGGGCGTGCCGCCGCTGTGGATCCTGGCGGTGTTTGTGGCGGGCGTCTGGCTGATGCGCGCTGCGGGCTGTGTGGTCAACGACTATGCTGACCGGAAATTTGATGGACATGTTAAGCGCACCGCGAATCGTCCTCTGCCGAGCGGTCAGGTGACCGGGAAAGAGGCGCGCATTCTGTTTGTGGTGCTGGTGCTTCTCTCTTTTATGCTGGTGTTAACCCTTAACACCATGACCATTCTGCTGTCCGTTGCTGCTCTGGCGCTGGCCTGGGTTTACCCGTTCATGAAGCGATACACCCATCTGCCGCAGGTGGTATTGGGTGCGGCATTTGGCTGGTCGATTCCCATGGCGTTTGCCGCGGTCAGCGAGTCCGTTCCGCTCAGCTGCTGGCTGATGTTCCTGGCGAATATTCTCTGGGCCGTTGCATACGATACCCAATACGCGATGGTCGATCGCGATGACGATCTCAAGATTGGCATCAAATCGACGGCGATCCTGTTTGGTCGTCACGACAAACTTATCATCGGCATATTGCAGGTGGCGGTGCTGGCGCTGATGGTGGCGATTGGTCGCCTGAACGGCCTGAACTGGGAGTATTACTGGTCCGTACTGGTGGCGGGGCTGCTGTTTGCGTATCAGCAGAAGCTGATCGCGAAACGCGAGCGTGAAGCCTGCTTTAAAGCGTTTCTGAATAATAACTACGTCGGGCTGGTGCTGTTTCTGGGCCTGGCGATGAGTTACTGGTGATAAAAAAGCCGGGTGGCGGCTTCGCCTTACCCGGCCTACGATTTAGCGGAACATGTAGGCCGGGTAAGCGTTAGCGCCACCCGGCTTTAGCATCACTCGCCCTGCGTCGAACTCTCAATCGTCAAACGCACATCCGCGGTAATCAGCTCTGCCAGCATCTGGTAAACCTTCATCGTCTCTTCCGGCTCGGCATCGCCCGTATCGCTAATGTACCCTTCGTCGCGCAGCGTCAGCACCAGGGAGCTGAATACCGCTTTGTCGAAGAATTCCGGGGCGTTAATGCCATGCAGAACGGAAAGGCGCTGGGCCAGCGTCCGGCTCTCTTTTTCCAGCGTACCGCGGTTGATGGACGGATTTGCACTCAGCAACCAGAAGGTAATGGCGTAGCGCTGCAACGTCTCACGCGCACCGGAAGCCAGAAGCTGCAAGGTACGGGAACGTGACGGATTGATATGCAGTTCATCATCACTGATGGTAATCAGCCCCTGACGATGCATCTCTGCCGTCATTTTATCGAGCTCTGCCGCCAGTTCATCCTTACTCCAGCGCAGGAACAGCTCCGCTTTCAGCATTGGGTAGATGGCCTGAATATGGCGCAGCAGCTCCTGACGCGAAATCCGGCGGTGCTGGGTAATAATGGCCGCCATCAGCGACGGCAGCATCAGCATGTGCGTGATGTTATTGCGGTAGTAGGTCATCAGCACGGCCTGCTCGCGCGGCAGAATGATGATGTCACCAATCGTATCTTTCTCGACTTCGAACTTGTTCATCTGCAACGCGTGATCGATCAGCTCGCTGGCGGTGGCAGACGGCACGGTCGAATCAACGGAATACGGCACGTTGCGCATGATATCCAGGTAGCAGTCAATCTGCTCGGTCAGCTGTTCGCGGGTCAGTGAACGCTGGCGGGAGGCCAGAAGCGCAGTACAACACAGGTTCATGGCGTTTGCCGCACCAGCATTGTTGATGCGTACCATCAGCTCGGATGCAATGCCGTTGACCGTTGGCGTCAGCCAGGCCGGACGTACCGCTTCGATAGGATCGATAGACTCGCGCCACTCCGGAACATGATGGTTCAGATATGTCATCAACGGCAGGGGCTCACCAAAGTTCACGTAGCCCTGGCCGAGGTTGCGCAGTTTACTCAGCCCACGCAGCATCTGCGGCAGACTCTCTTTCTCTTTGGTCGCACCGCGCAGCTCTTTCGCGTAGGTGCCCACTTCCATCACGTGTTCATAACCGATGTAAATAGGCACCAGCGTGATAGGACGCGTACCGCCACGCAGCATGGCCTGAATGGTCATCGACAGCGTGCCGGTCTTCGGATCGAGCAGACGACCGGTACGCGAGCGACCACCTTCAACAAAGTACTCCACGGAATAACCGCGGCTGAACAGCTCGCCCAGATACTCCCTGAAGACGGTGGAGTAGAGCTTGTTACCTTTGAAGGTACGACGAATGAAGAACGCACCCAGACGGCGGAATATCGGGCCTGCTGGCCAGAAGTTCAGGTTGATACCGGCAGCAATATGCGGCGGCACCAGCCCCTGGTGATAGAGCACGTAAGAGAGCAACAGGTAGTCCATGTGGCTGCGGTGGCAGGGCACATAGACAATTTCGTGGCCGTCGTGCGCTAACTGACGCACGCGCTCGGCGTTGTGGACGTTAATCCCCTGATAGAGGCGGTTCCACGTAAAGCCGAGGATACGGTCAGAGAGGCGAATCATCTCGTAGGAGAAGTTCGCGGCGATCTCTTCCATCAGCGCGATTGCGTTCTGCTGCGCTTTCTCGTGCGAAATTTTCTTGCTGCGCGCTTCATCTTCTACGGCACGGGCAATCGCTTTGGAAGCCAGCAGCTTGTTGAACAGATCCTGACGCGCCGGGAGACGTGGCCCAACGGCCGCCAGACGCTGACGTGCAAAGTGCATACGCGCAACGCGCGCCAGCTTTTGCGCAATGATTTTGTCAGTGCCGTGTTCATCCGCCATGCGGCGCAGTGAAACGGAAGGTGAGAAGCGGACAAAGCTGTCGCGTCCTAGCCAGGAGACGGCGAAGAACTTCTGAATGCCGTTGAGCATACGCAGCGGCGGGTTCTCTTCCCCTTTTTCACGCCCCGGACGGCGGCCAAACATCACCGACACCGGCACCATCTGCACGTCCAGATCGGGGTTGCTGCGGTGCAGATCAAGGTAATCATGGAACAGCTTAATGGACTCTTCTTTCGGCGTGTAATAGGTGAACACGCGCGGTCCGCCATGGATGAACACGTAGCGCGGCAGCAGCGTACCGTCGACTTCCAGCGGTTCGAGCGGGTCAGGTAAATCGTGCGCCAGACATTGAGCGCGAAGCGTCAGCAGGTCTGCCTTCGAGTTATAAGGCAAAACGTACATAATAGGGCGCGACGTATCGAGCCCTAATTCCAGCGCAGGTTCTGCTGGGATAGACTTACTTTTTACCAGTACGCTTAATGGTAAATTAAGTAATTTGTAGTAAATTCGTGGCCAGCCGGACATAAACGATGTAAAGCCTCTGGTTAATAATGCAATTGCGGCGCAAGGATAACAGAAAGCGCGCAAAATTTCTGTTGTTACCCGTCATACTTCAGGTTGCAGCAAAACGCGCTGCGGCTTTAGTTACAGACGCTATTTATCATAAAAGGTTCTTTTAATGGCCAATAATACCACTGGGTTAACTCGAATCATTAAAGCTGCCGGTTATTCATGGAAAGGTTTCCGCGCGGCATGGGTTAATGAAGCCGCTTTCCGCCAGGAAGCGGTTGCCGCAATCGTTGCCGTTGTCATCGCCTGCTTCCTTGATGTTGATGCTATCACCCGCGTACTGCTCATCGGATCTGTCCTTCTGGTGATGATAGTGGAAATTCTGAATAGCGCTATTGAGGCCGTTGTTGACCGAATCGGGTCGGAATTCCATGAACTGTCTGGCCGGGCGAAAGACATGGGTTCCGCTGCCGTACTGCTGGCGATTATCACTGCGGCGATCACCTGGGTCACGCTGCTTTGGTCGCATTTCCGATGAGCCTCGAGGAATAATTAAGTCCCTGGTTTTTTGTGCAGTTTTTGGTTCCAAAATCGCCTTTGACTGTATATACTCACAGCATAACTGTATATACACCCAGGGGGCGGTATGAAAGCGTTAACGACCAGGCAGCAAGAGGTGTTTGATCTCATTCGGGATCATATCGGCCAGACGGGTATGCCACCCACGCGTGCAGAAATTGCGCAGCGTCTGGGCTTCCGTTCTCCTAATGCTGCCGAAGAGCACCTTAAAGCGCTGGCGCGTAAGGGCGTGATTGAGATTGTTTCCGGCGCCTCACGCGGCATTCGTCTGCTTGTGGAAGAAGAGAGCGGTATTCCGCTGGTGGGCCGCGTTGCCGCAGGTGAACCTCTGCTGGCGCAGCAGCACATCGAAGGGCACTATCAGGTTGACCCAGGCATGTTCAAGCCGAGCGCCGATTTCCTGCTGCGCGTTAGCGGAATGTCCATGAAAGATATCGGTATTCTGGATGGCGATCTGCTGGCGGTACACAAAACGCAGGACGTGCGTAACGGGCAAGTCGTGGTGGCGCGCATTGATGATGAAGTGACGGTTAAGCGCCTGAAAAAACAAGGCAATACCGTGCAGCTTCTGCCTGAAAACAATGAATTCTCCCCGATTGTGGTGGATCTCCGCGAGCAGAGCTTCTCTATTGAAGGGCTGGCGGTCGGCGTTATCCGCAACGGTGAATGGCTGTAATCTCTTCCTGACAGGCTGTAGTTCCTCTACAGCCTGGCCTGTTTTCTGATTCCGGTAATTTCCATGGCACTGCTAACTTCTGCCGATAAGGCGTTGTGGCGTCTTGCGCTACCGATGATTTTTTCCAATATTACCGTTCCTCTGCTGGGGCTGGTGGATACGGCGGTTATCGGGCATCTCGATTCGCCGATTTATCTTGGCGGCGTCGCGATCGGCGCAACGGCGACCAGCTTCCTCTTTATGCTGCTGCTTTTTCTGCGCATGAGTACGACAGGCCTGACGGCCCAGGCGTATGGTGCAAAAGATCCTCTGCGTCTGGCGCGTGCGCTGGTTCAGCCGCTCATTCTGGCATTCGGTGCTGGCGCGTTAATCGTTCTGTTGCGTACGCCGCTGATTGATCTTGCGCTCCATATTGTAGGCGGCAGCGATGCCGTACTGGAACAGGCCCGGCGGTTCCTCGAAATTCGCTGGCTCAGCGCGCCCGCTTCACTGGCAAACCTGGTCTTGCTGGGCTGGCTGCTGGGCGTGCAGTACGCCCGCGCACCGGTGATCCTACTGGTGGTGGGCAACCTGCTTAACATTGTGCTCGATCTCTGGCTGGTGATGGGGCTGCACATGAACGTCCGGGGCGCGGCGCTGGCCACGGCGATTGCCGAGTACGGTACGCTGCTGATCGGTTTGGGGATGGTCTGGCGCGTGCTGGCGATGCGCGGTATCACCCTGGATCTGCTGAAATCGGCCTGGCGCGGCAACATTCGTAAGCTGCTGGCGCTTAATCGCGACATCATGCTCCGTTCGCTTCTGCTGCAACTCTGCTTTGGTGCATTAACCGTTTTTGGTGCGCGTCTTGGGCCTGAAATCGTCGCAGTCAACGCAGTGCTCATGACGTTACTGACCTTTACCGCTTATGCGCTGGATGGTTTTGCTTACGCCGTCGAGGCGCATTCAGGGCAGGCCTATGGCGCGCGTGAAAGCGGCCAGTTACGTGAGGTCTGGCGTGCTGCCTGTCGTCAGGCGGGCCTGGTGGCGCTGGTCTTTGCTCTGGTGTACGCCTGTTTTGGTGGGCATATTGTCGCGCTACTCACCTCGTTGCCCGCGCTACGTGAGCTGGCCGATCGCTACATCCTCTGGCAGGTAGTATTACCGGTGGTGGGCGTGTGGTGCTATTTGCTGGACGGCATGTTTATTGGTGCGACGCGAGGGGCGGAGATGCGCAACAGCATGGCCGTCGCGGCGGCGGGGTTCGGCCTGACGCTGCTAACCCTGCCGTATCTCGGCAATCATGGTCTGTGGCTGGCGCTGGCGGTGTTTCTCTCACTGCGTGGCCTTTCGCTGGCCGTTATCTGGCATCGTCACTGGCGAAACAATACCTGGTTTCCAGCCCCGCACGATATATCGTAACGGTTAAAGATTCCGAATATAAAAACAACTGCCGAATCCTTAACTACAATAATAATCACGTCCAGCAGAAAAGAACGAAGCGGACGATACTCATAGACGCTTAACACGAGGACACGATTATGAATAAAGACGAAATCGGCGGCAACTGGAAGCAATTCAAAGGTAAAGCGAAAGAACAGTGGGGTAAGCTGACAGATGACGATATGACCGTCATTGAAGGTAAGCGCGATCAGCTGGTAGGTAAAATCCAGGAGCGCTACGGTTACGAAAAAGATCAGGCGGAAAATGAAGTCAAAGACTGGGAAACCCGTAACGACTACCGCTGGTAACCGGCACTATCCCCAAGGGCGGCCCTGAGCCGCCTTTTTCTTTGGCTTTAACGCGGCTTTTTCTTGACCAGGATAGAGTGATCGTGCTGACAGGCATCCTGATGGCGGCATGACTCCACCTCCACGCAGGCAGAACATAAGCCGTGGGCTTCAATCACGTTATGGCGCAGCGCAAAGCCCATTCTGGCTGCCAGCGTATGCATAATATCTTCCACACCTTCCGCACACTCTTCCTTCACCACACCACAGCGATCGCAGATAAACATGGCGGACGTGTGAGTTGGCTGGTCAAAAAGATGGCACAGCACATAGCTGTTTGTTGATTCCACTTTATGCACAAACCCTTGCTCCAGCAGAAAATCCAGCGCCCGATAAACGGTCGGCGGTTTTGCCTGCGGCTCGCTTTCACGCAGCAGATCGAGCAGATCGTAGGCGCTGATGGCACCCTGTTGCAGGCTCATCAGACGCAGTACCTCAAGGCGCTGCGGGGTCAGGCGCACATTGCGTTGCGCGCACAGCTTTTCAGCTTGCGCTAACAGCTCTTTTGTGGACTTGTCCATCGGGCACCTCGGATATGGTAAGGGGTGAAAACACTCACTTTACCATGTTCTGCTAAAAACACCGAGATCCGCCAGGCTGTGCTATACCTGACGCATCGCAAATCAGGAGATCGCAAAATGAAAAGACCTGACTGTATTCGGCACTGGCGGGACGTGGAAGGCGCTGATGACGCAACGTATCCTGACAGCAACGAACGTTTTTCTGTTGGCGCGCCGCTGGCCCGCAGGCTGGGTCTCGGCCGCATTGGTATTCACCATGAACGGCTGCCACCCGGACGCCGTACGTCTTATCCGCATGCGGAAAGCGACGAAGAGGAGTTTGTTTACGTTCTGGAGGGTTACCCTGAGGCCTGGATCAATGGCTATTTATGGAAGCTCGAACCCGGAGACAGCGTGGGATTTCCAGCCGGGACGGGCGTGTGTCATACCTTTATCAACAATACCGATGAAGAGGTGCGCTTACTGGTGGTGGGTGAGGCCAATAAAAAACATAACCGCATCTACTATCCGCTCAATCCGGTGTATGCCGCGACGCGCGAAGACCGCTGGGTCGACCATCCGCCTCAGTTTTTTGGGCCGCACGATGGAAAACCTGGGCGAAAATAATTTCCTCTTCTATAAATATTGATGGTCGTCACATATTACAACAGGCCGGGATGGAATTTAACTTAAGGAAATAGCGGGTCTTTTTGCACTTATTCACAGCAAAAGTTCGTTCCTGTTTGGGTGATAACAGACAGGGTTAACTAATAACAAACTATTTACGAGCACACTGTGAAAAAACATTTTAAATTTTCGATGGTTAGCATCGCTGTCTCCTTTTTTATGGCAAATCAGGCGGGAGCAGCCAATACCTGGACGGAAGCGCGTAGCGACGCAATGGGCGGAACGGGTGTCGCGGCAGGGAGCTATGGCAGCGGGGCGTTAATCAACCCCGCGTTACTGGCAAAATCTAAGCCAGAGGATGATGTGACGGTCATTTTGCCGTCCGTTGGCGTGCAGGTGACCGATGAAGACAATCTTCAGGACGAGATTGATACCATTAACGACAAAATCAATCATTACAAGGATGTGGTTGATAGTCTGACCCCCATTGAAGTTATCACCAATCCATTAGGTTCGATCAATCAGTTCCAGGGCGCAGCGAAAGATCTCGCTGATGAACTGGACTACCTGAAAGGCAAGACCGCACACGCCACCGCAGGGGCGGGGATTGCCGTCAGTATCCCTAACGATATTCTTTCCGTGGCCTTTATGGCAAAAGGCTATGCCCATGGCCGGGTCAGCTCTTCAATCGATCAGCAGGACATTGATTATCTGCGCGGTATACAACGAAGCGATGCGGTGGCTGCCGGTGTGGCGCTGGATGCCGCGCTAAACGGTACCGATCAGATCACCAAAAACCTTAACTCTACGGCGTCTGGTCGGGGGGCGATTGTGTCCGACTACGGTATTGCGGTGGCCCGTCAGTTCGATCTTGGCGGCGTTCCGGTTTCCGTTGGCGTCACGCCGAAGTTGCAAAAAACCTGGCTCTATAACTACACCACCTCAATCTACGATTACGACAGTAATAAGTGGAACGACAGCCGCTACCGTACCGACGACACTGGCTTCAACGTCGATGCCGGTATTGCTGCTGATTTTGGTGAAAACTGGACGGTCGGCGTGAGCGGGCAAAACCTGATGTCGCGCGATATCGATACCAAAGATATCCGCATTCGCAATGGGCGCACGGGAGAGGTGGTGAGTTATAAAGACACCTATCAGATCCGTCCGCTGGTCACTGCCGGGGCCGCCTGGCACAACGATCTGGTCACGCTGACCGCAGATGGCGATCTGACCGAAACCAAGGGCTTTAAAAGCGAAGACACCTCCCAGTACGTTGGCGTTGGTGCCGAAGTCACGCCGCTGAGCTGGCTGGCAGTACGCGCCGGTTATCGTGCGGATATGAAAGGGAACGACAGCAACGTCTTTACCGGCGGTGTCGGTTTCGCGCCGTTCAACTCCGTCCACGTTGACCTGATGGGGCTTTATGGCGAAGACGAGACCTGGGGCGCAGGGGCACAGTTGAGCATGACGTTCTAAAGTACACCGGAGGCGCTGCGCCTCCGGCTTTTCTTTGTGCTATAGTAGCGCCCCTTTTCCACCAGATGCTTAAAACTTCGCCATGTCGTCAGAATTCCAGACCGCTTTCCCTGCACACCGTTTCTCCATTGCGCCAATGCTCGACTGGACGGACAGACACTGCCGCTATTTCCTGCGTCAGCTCTCCCGCCATACGCTGCTGTATACCGAAATGGTCACTACCGGCGCAATTATTCACGGCAAGGGCGATTATCTGGCGTACAGCGAAGAGGAGCATCCGGTTGCGCTGCAACTGGGTGGCAGCGATCCGGCTGCGCTGGCGCAGTGCGCGAAGCTGGCTGAAGAACGCGGCTATGACGAGATTAACCTCAACGTCGGTTGCCCGTCCGACCGTGTGCAAAACGGTATGTTCGGCGCGTGTCTGATGGGTAATGCACATCTGGTGGCGGACTGTATCAAAGCGATGCGCGACGTCGTCTCTATCCCGGTCACGGTCAAAACTCGTATCGGCATAGACGACCAGGACAGCTACGAGTTCCTGTGTGATTTCATCAACACCGTATCAGGGAAGGGTGAATGCGAGATGTTTATCATCCACGCCCGTAAAGCCTGGCTCTCTGGCCTCAGCCCGAAAGAAAACCGCGAGATCCCGCCGCTGGACTACCCGCGCGTGTACCAGCTAAAACGCGACTTCCCGCACCTGACCATGTCGATCAACGGCGGTATTACGTCGCTGGACGAGGCCAAAGCGCATCTCGAACATATGGATGGCGTGATGGTCGGACGCGAGGCGTATCAGAATCCGGGCATTCTGGCGACGGTTGACCGGGAAATCTTTGGCGTTGACGGTGCTGACACCGATCCCGTGGCAGTAGTGCGCGCCATGTATCCGTACATTGAGCGCGAGCTGAGTCATGGTACGTATCTGGGCCACATTACCCGCCATATGCTTGGCCTGTTCCAGGGCATTCCTGGCGCGCGCCAGTGGCGTCGTTATCTCAGCGAGAACGCGCATAAGGCCGGTGCGGATATTGAGGTCCTGGAACACGCGCTGCGTCTGGTTGCGGATAAACGTTAAATTTCGCTAAAAGATGGTCAAATACGCCACGCCCTGCAACACATTGCGGGGCGTTTTGCTTTCAGAACAAAGACTTATTTTTGGCATGTTTCTTGTAACGATCGCAGCATCATTCGGGAACTCGTGGGAGAGCACCATGCTGGAACTACTTTTTGTGATTGGCTTCTTTATCATGCTGATGGTCACGGGCGTATCGCTGCTCGGTATCCTGGCCGCGCTCGTCGTGGCCACGGTGGTGATGTTTGTTGGCGGTTTATTTGCCCTGACGATTAAACTCTTGCCGTGGTTACTTCTGGCGATTGCGGTGGTATGGGCGATACGGGCGATTAAATCACCAAAACTGCCCACTTATCAGCGTAATAACCGCTTCCGTTACTAAGGTATTGAGGTGTACGTCACATACCTGCAACTTTTCCGGCAGCAATCCTTAGAACAGAATAGGATTTACTTATCGAATCTGTCACTATGGCTGCCGCTAAAGAATTCATCGAGCTGTACCCTACATACAGCCGAACTAAAAAAAGAAAGGGCTTCCCACGGGAAGCCCAATTTCTTTTTATGGCTCAGGGAATTAACAGACTTGATCCCTGCGTTGCCCGGCTTTCCAGCACCTCATGCGCGCGCTGCGCATCGGTCAGCGGATATTTCTGCGCCTCTGCCACATCCACTTTAATTACCCCACTGGCGATCAGCGAGAACAGCTCGTTGCTGGCTTCCTCAAGTTCTTCCCGGTTGGTGATGTAACCTTGCAGGGAAGGGCGAGTGACGTATAGCGACCCTTTCTGATTCAGAATGCCCAGGTTGACGCCGGTGACTGCCCCGGAGGCGTTACCGAAGCTCACCATCAGCCCGCGACGTTGCAGGCAGTCCAGCGAAGATTCCCAGGTGTCTTTCCCCACCGAGTCATACACCACGCGGACCTTTTTGCCGCCAGTGATCTCTTTCAGCCGCTCAACGATGCTCTCTTCCCGGTAGTTGATCACCTGCCATGCGCCCGCGTCCAGCGCGCGCTGCGCTTTTTGCGCGCTGCCTGTGGTGCCGATCAGCTTCGCGCCCAGGGCTTTCGCCCACTGGCAGGCAATCAGCCCCACGCCACCTGCGGCTGCGTGAAACAGGAATTGCTCGTCAGGCTTAATTTCGTAGGTTTTGCGCAGCAGATAATAGACCGTCAGCCCTTTCAGGAATGAGGCAGCAGCCTGCTCGAAGCCGATCGCATTTGGCAGAAGCGCCGCTTTCTCGGCCGGAACGTTATGGATGGAGCTGTAAGCGCCCAGCGCCGACTGCGCGTACACCACGCGATCGCCTTCCTTAATGTGCTTAACCGCGCTGCCCACTTTGCTGACGATACCGGCCGCCTCGGTGCCCAGTCCGCTCGGCATCGACGGAGGCGGATAGAGGCCGCCGCGAATATAGGTATCGATGTAGTTAATGCCGATCGCTTTGTTTTCCACCTGGATTTCGTTCTCGCCAGGCGCAGCGGGGGTAAATTCCACCGCTTTGAGTACGTCAGGGCCACCATGCTTGTGAAATTCAATACGTGTTGCCATGCTTCCTCCAGAATGTGGTAATCTTTCGACCCACTCTTTATCTCGGTAACTCCATTCACTATGGCAGGAAACAAACCCTTCAACAAACAGACTGAACCTCGTGAGCGTGATTATCAGGTCGCCGGGTTAAAAGTCCCGCCGCACTCGATTGAAGCGGAACAGTCGGTGTTGGGCGGTTTAATGCTGGATAACGAACGCTGGGACGACGTCGCCGAGCGTGTTGTCGCGGAAGACTTCTATACCCGCCCGCACCGCCATATCTTTACGGAAATGGCGCGTTTGCAGGAGTCGGGCAGCCCTATCGACCTGATTACGCTCGCAGAATCGCTGGAGCGTCTGGGACAGCTCGACAGCGTCGGCGGATTTGCCTATCTGGCAGAACTGTCAAAAAACACGCCAAGTGCCGCGAACATCAGCGCTTACGCTGATATCGTTCGTGAACGTGCCGTTGTCCGCGAGATGATCTCGGTGGCGAATGAGATCGCCGAGGCCGGTTTCGATCCCCAGGGGCGCACCAGCGAAGATCTGCTCGACCTGGCGGAATCCCGCGTCTTTAAAATCGCCGAAAGCCGTGCGAACAAAGACGAAGGCCCGAAAAATATCGCCGATGTGCTCGACGCCACGGTTGCGCGTATTGAGCAGCTTTTCCAGCAGCCGCACGATGGCGTGACGGGGGTGAACACCGGTTATGACGATCTCAACAAGAAAACGGCAGGTCTTCAGCCATCGGATTTGATTATCGTCGCGGCGCGTCCGTCGATGGGTAAAACGACATTTGCGATGAACCTCGTCGAAAACGCGGCGATGTTGCAGGATAAGCCGGTGCTTATCTTCAGTCTTGAGATGCCCTCTGAACAGATCATGATGCGTTCTCTGGCGTCCCTGTCGCGCGTGGATCAGACCCGCATCCGTACCGGCCAGCTGGACGATGAGGACTGGGCGCGCATCTCGGGCACCATGGGGATTTTGCTGGAAAAACGGAACATCTATATCGATGACTCCTCCGGCCTGACGCCGACGGAAGTGCGTTCCCGCGCGCGCCGTATCGCCCGTGAACACGGTGGCATCGGCCTTATCATGATCGACTACCTTCAGCTGATGCGCGTTCCGTCGCTTTCCGACAACCGTACGCTGGAGATTGCCGAGATTTCCCGCTCGCTCAAGGCGTTAGCAAAAGAGCTGCACGTGCCGGTGGTGGCGCTATCGCAGCTTAACCGCTCTCTGGAACAACGTGCAGACAAGCGCCCGGTCAACTCCGACCTGCGTGAATCCGGCTCCATCGAGCAGGATGCCGACTTAATCATGTTCATCTACCGTGATGAGGTTTATCACGAGAACAGCGATCTGAAAGGGATCGCCGAAATTATTATTGGTAAGCAACGTAACGGCCCCATCGGTACGGTACGTCTGACCTTTAACGGCCAGTGGTCGCGTTTCGACAACTATGCCGGTCCTCAATATGATGATGAGTAATTTCTAAGGAATTCAAATGCAAGCGGCAACTGTTGTTATTAACCGCCGCGCTCTGCGACACAACCTGCAACGTCTGCGAGAACTGGCGCCCGCCAGTCAGCTCGTTGCAGTCGTGAAAGCGAACGCTTACGGACACGGTCTTCTTGAGACCGCGCGAACGCTCCCCGATGCCGACGCTTTTGGCGTCGCCCGTCTCGAAGAAGCTCTCCGCCTGCGCGCAGGTGGAATTACGCAACCGATACTGCTCCTGGAAGGCTTTTTTGAAGCCTCGGACCTGCCGACCATTGCCGATCAGCACCTGCACACGGCGGTGCATAACGAAGAACAGCTGGCCGCGCTGGAAACGGCTGAACTGAGCGAGCCGGTCACCGTCTGGATGAAGCTCGACACGGGCATGCACCGTCTGGGCGTGCGGCCGGAAAGCGCGGAGGCGTTTTATCAGCGTCTGAGTCAGTGCAAAAATGTGCGTCAGCCAGTGAATATCGTCAGCCACTTTGCCCGCGCCGATGAGCCTGAATGCGGCGCAACGGAACAGCAGCTTGATATCTTCAACACCTTCTGCGAAGGCAAACCGGGGATGCGCTCCATTGCGGCGTCCGGCGGGATCCTGCTATGGCCGCAGTCGCACTTCGACTGGGCGCGTCCGGGCATCATTCTTTATGGCGTTTCGCCGCTGGAGAACAAACCCTGGGGGCCGGACTTTGGCTTTAAGCCGGTGATGTCGCTGGTTTCAAAGCTGATTGCCGTGCGTGAGCACAAAGCGGGAGAGCCGGTAGGTTACGGCGGCACCTGGATCAGCGAGCGCGATACGCGTCTTGGCGTGGTGGCGATGGGCTACGGTGACGGCTATCCCCGCGCCGCACCAACGGGCACGCCGGTGCTGGTCAACGGTCGCGAAGTAAAGATTGTCGGCCGCGTGGCGATGGACATGATTTGTGTTGATCTGGGGCCCGACGCGCAGGATAAAGCGGGGGACGATGCGGTGATGTGGGGCGAAGGCCTGCCGGTAGAACGTATTGCTGAAATAACAAAAGTGAGTGCTTACGAACTTATCACGCGCCTTACCTCAAGGGTCGCGATGAAATACGTCGACTAAGCATGGGCGGGATGCGATGCATCCCGCTTCTGTTAACATCCCCTCGATCTTCTTCCGCTTCCGGTTTATTGTTGAATTCCCTGCCTCATAATAATCCGGAGAACATCGCGTGTTTCAGAAAGTAGACGCCTACGCCGGCGACCCTATCCTCTCCTTGATGGAGCGTTTCAAAGAAGATCCTCGCAGCGACAAGGTGAACCTCAGCATTGGTCTTTACTACAACGAAGACGGTATCATTCCTCAGTTGAAAGCCGTTGCCGAAGCTGAAGCGCGTCTAAACGCAACCCCGCACGGTGCTTCGCTTTATCTGCCGATGGAAGGATTAAACACCTACCGCAACACTATCGCGCCGCTGCTGTTTGGTGCGGACCACGCGGTGCTCGCGCAAAAGCGCGTGGCGACTATCCAGACGCTGGGTGGCTCGGGTGCGCTGAAGGTAGGCGCAGATTTCCTGAAAAAATACTTCCCGGATTCCGGCGTGTGGGTCAGCGACCCGACGTGGGAAAACCACGTTGCGATCTTCGAGGGCGCGGGCTTTAAGGTGGCGACCTATCCGTGGTTCGACAGCGAAACCAACGGCGTGCGCGTTGATGCGCTGCTGGAAAAACTGAACACCCTGCCGGAGCGCAGTATCGTATTGCTGCATCCGTGCTGCCATAATCCGACCGGTGCGGACCTCACCAATGCCCAGTGGGATGCGGTGATCGAGATACTGAAGGCGCGTAACCTGATCCCGTTCCTCGACATCGCCTATCAGGGCTTTGGCGCGGGCATGGAGGAAGACGCCTACGCCATTCGCGCGATTGCCAGCGCGGGGCTTCCCGCTCTGGTCAGCAACTCGTTCTCAAAAATCTTCTCCCTGTACGGCGAGCGCGTTGGCGGCCTGTCCGTGGTGTGTGAAGACGCCGAAGCCGCGGGACGCGTACTCGGTCAGCTGAAAGCGACGGTCCGCCGTATCTACTCCAGCCCGCCGAACTTTGGTGCGCAGGTGGTGGCGACAGTTCTCGGTGACGAAACGCTGAAAGCGTCCTGGCTTGCGGAAGTGGAAGCGATGCGTAAGCGCATCCTGTCGATGCGTCAGGAGCTGGTTAACGTCCTGAAAGAGGCCGTGCCTGGGCATAACTTTGATTATCTTCTCAAGCAACGCGGGATGTTCAGCTACACCGGACTGAGCGCAGCGCAGGTCGATCGCCTGCGCGAAGAGTTCGGTGTCTACCTGATCGCCAGCGGCCGTATGTGCGTGGCGGGTCTGAATGCCAGCAACGTCCAGCGCGTGGCGCAGGCGTTTGCATCCGTAATGTAAGCATTCACTTACTTGCATACTGTATGTAGGCCGGGTAAGGCGTAGCCGCCACCCGGCTTTTTTGTTCGCGTCGGTGCCAGTCATTGCCCGGTGGCGCTTCGCTTACCGGACCTACACGTTTCTTCTGCGCTTTGTGATCGTCTTCTTTTTATTCAGCCCCATAAGTAAAAACTCCTTTCCTTCCCCTACCGCTGGGGTTATGGTCGGATAGTTTTTTGACCATCCGCTCAAAATAAAAAGATAACAAACTGAATATTCAGGGGAAAATATGCGCAAGATCACACTGGCGCTCAGCGCCGCCTGCTTATTGTTCTCGCTTAATAGCGCCGTTGTTGCACGGGCTTCTGCACCCACGCCGCTTTACACCGGCACTACCGCCGCCATTCTTGCCGAACAGGCCCCCATTCACTGGGTTTCAGTGGCACAAATCGAAAATAGCCTGACGGGTCGCCCGCCGATAGCCGTGGGCTTCGATATTGACGATACCGTTCTTTTCTCCAGCCCCGGTTTCTGGCGCGGCAAAAAAACGTACTCCCCGGACAGCGAAGCCTATCTGAAAAACCCGGAATTCTGGGAAAAGATGAACAACGGCTGGGATGAGTTCAGTATCCCGAAAGAGGTTGCCCGCGCGCTGATCGCCATGCACGTAAAGCGCGGCGACAGCATTTACTTCGTGACCGGACGTAGCCAGACCAAAACCGAAACCGTCTCGAAAACGCTACAGGATGATTTCCTGATCCCGGCGGCCAGCATGAACCCGGTCATTTTTGCCGGGGACCAGGAAGGGCAAAACACCAAAACCCAGTGGCTGGAAAAGAAAAATATCAAAGTGTTCTACGGGGATTCAGATAACGACATCACCGCGGCGCAAGACGTGGGAGCCAGAGGCATCAGGGTGTTACGCGCCTCGAACTCCACCTACCGACCGCTGCCGATGGCCGGAAAATTTGGTGAAGAGGTGATCGTTAACTCTGAATACTGACGCATTAACGGCGGGGTGAATGCTTTTTTAAGCAAATCTCGCTGCGCGGGTTTTACCTTTCGCTTTCTTGCTGCACACTTAGAAAGATTCACCTTTCATAATGGAGCAGCACATGTGGTATCAACAGACCCTGACCTTAAGCGCAAAACCACGCGGATTTCACCTTGTGACGGACGAAGTCATCGGGCAAATCCGCGACCTGTCGCGCGTCAAAACGGGTTTGCTGCATCTGCTGCTTCAGCACACGTCTGCTTCTCTCACGCTCAATGAAAATTGCGATCCCACCGTCCGGTCCGACATGGAGCACCATTTTCTGAAGAGCGTCCCGGACAACGCGCCTTATGAGCATGACTATGAGGGGGCGGACGATATGCCTTCGCACATCAAATCCTCTTTGCTGGGCGTCTCGCTGATGCTGCCGGTCCACAACGGACGGCTACAGCTGGGAACGTGGCAGGGGATCTGGCTGGGAGAACATCGCATTCACGGTGGTTCGCGTAAAATTATCGCAACGCTACAAGGGGAATAAAGATGACAATTTCGGAGATACTTCAGTACTGCATGAGCAAGCCGGGTGCGGAACAAAGCGTTCACAGCGACTGGAAAGCCACGCAGCTCAAAGTGGGGGATGTGCTGTTCGCGATGGTGAAAGAGGTGGATGCGCGGCCTGCGGCATCACTGAAAACCAGTCCGGAACTGGCCGACTTACTGCGCCAGCAGCACGATGATGTCAGGCCAAGTAAGCATCTGAATAAAGCGCACTGGAGTACGGTGTTTCTCGACGGCTCGCTGCCAGATTCGCAAATTTACTACCTGGTGGATGCGTCGTATCTACAGGCGGTTGAACTGCTGCCGGAAACGATCCGACAGCAGCTCTCTGTGTGACGATTACAGCAACGGTTTGAGGAAGCGCGCGGTGTGCGAGGCTTCGCACTCTGCAACGGTCTCTGGCGTACCGGAGACGAGGATTTCACCACCGCCGCTGCCGCCTTCCGGGCCGAGATCGACAATCCAGTCCGCGGTTTTAATCACGTCCAGGTTGTGCTCAATCACCACGATGGTGTTGCCCTGATCGCGCAGCTGGTGCAGCACGTCCAGCAGCTGCTGGATATCCGCAAAGTGCAGGCCGGTGGTCGGCTCATCCAGAATATACAGCGTCTGACCGGTACCGCGTTTGGACAGCTCACGCGCCAGCTTCACGCGCTGCGCTTCACCGCCGGACAGCGTTGTCGCTGACTGCCCCAGACGAATATAGGTCAGACCCACATCCATGAGGGTTTGCAGCTTACGCGCCAGCGCAGGGACGGCGTCAAAGAACTCGCGCGCCTCTTCGATGGTCATATCCAGCACTTCGTGGATGGTCTTGCCTTTGTACTTAATCTCCAGCGTTTCGCGGTTATAACGCTTACCTTTGCACTGGTCGCACGGCACGTAGATATCCGGCAGGAAGTGCATCTCAACCTTGATTACGCCGTCGCCCTGGCACGCTTCACAGCGGCCGCCGCGCACGTTAAAGCTGAAACGGCCTGGCGTATAGCCGCGTGAACGCGCTTCCGGCACGCCGGCAAAGAGTTCACGTACGGGCGTAAAGACGCCGGTATAGGTCGCAGGGTTGGAACGCGGCGTACGGCCAATCGGGCTCTGATCGATGTCGATAACCTTGTCGAAATGCTCCAGCCCCTGAATGTCGCGGTACGGCGCAGGCTCGGCCAGCGTCGCTCCGTTCAGCGCCGTCTGCGCAATTGGGAACAGCGTATCGTTGATCAGCGTCGATTTACCGGAACCGGACACGCCGGTGATGCAGGTAAACAGCCCGACAGGCAGCGTCAGGGTCACGTCCTTCAGGTTGTTGCCGCGCGCCCCGGTCAGCTTCAGCACTTTTTCCGGGTTCGCCGCCACGCGCTGTTTCGGCACTTCAATTTTGCGCTTGCCGCTCATGTACTGGCCGGTCAGCGATTCAGGCACCGCCATGATGTCTTTCAGCGTCCCTTCCGCGACCACCTGGCCGCCGTGTACGCCTGCGCCCGGGCCGATATCGATCACGTGGTCCGCGGCGCGGATCGCATCTTCGTCGTGCTCGACCACGATTACCGTGTTGCCGAGGTTACGCAGGTGAACCAGCGTGCCGAGCAGGCGTTCGTTGTCGCGCTGGTGCAGGCCGATAGACGGCTCATCCAGCACGTACATCACGCCGACTAAGCCCGCGCCAATCTGGCTCGCCAGACGGATACGCTGGGCTTCACCGCCGGACAGCGTTTCAGCCGAGCGGGAAAGCGTCAGGTAGTTCAGACCGACGTTCACGAGGAACTTGAGGCGATCGCCGATCTCTTTCAGCACTTTTTCAGCGATTTTCGCGCGCTGTCCGGAGAGCTTCAGGTTGTTGAAGAAGTCCATCGCGTGGCCGATGCTCATGTCTGAGATGGTCGGCAGTGCCGTGTTTTCGACAAACACGTGACGCGCTTCGCGACGCAGACGTGTACCCTCGCAGGTGGCGCAGGAGCGGTTGCTGATGAACTTCGCCAGCTCCTCACGCACCGCGCTGGATTCGGTCTCTTTGTAGCGGCGCTCCATGTTGTGCAACACCCCTTCGAACGGGTGGCGACGCACGGAAGTGTCACCGCGATCGTTCATGTACTTGAACTCAATATTCTCTTTGCCGGAACCGAACAGGATCACTTTATGTACGTTCGCGCTCAGGCTGGCCCACGGGGCTTCAACGTCGAACTTATAGTGCTCAGCCAGCGATTTCAGCATCTGGAAGTAGTAAAAATTACGCTTATCCCAGCCGCGAATAGCGCCACCCGCCAGCGACAGTTCCGGGTTCTGAATCACGCGGTCCGGGTCGAAATACTGCTGAACGCCCAGGCCGTCACAGGTCGGGCACGCGCCCGCCGGGTTGTTGAACGAGAACAGACGCGGTTCCAGCTCGCGCATGCTGTAGCCGCAAATCGGGCAGGCGAAGTTGGCGGAGAAGAGCAGCTCTTCCGCTTTTGCATCGTCCATGTCTGACACCACCGCCGTGCCGCCAGAGAGTTCCAGCGCCGTTTCAAAGGATTCCGCCAGACGCGTCGCCAGATCTTCACGTACCTTAAAGCGGTCAATCACCACTTCGATGGTGTGTTTCTTTTGCAGCTCCAGCTTTGGCGGATCGGACAGGTCACACACTTCACCGTCGATACGGGCGCGGATATAGCCCTGGCTTGCCAGGTTCTCCAGCGTTTTGGTGTGCTCGCCCTTACGCTCTTTAATGATCGGCGCCAGCAGCATCAGGCGTTTGCCTTCCGGCTGCGACAGCACGTTATCCACCATCTGGCTCACGGTTTGTGCCGCCAGCGGGACATCGTGATCCGGGCAGCGCGGCTCGCCCACGCGCGCATACAGCAGACGCAGGTAGTCATGGATTTCGGTAATGGTACCGACCGTGGAGCGCGGGTTATGCGATGTGGATTTCTGCTCAATGGAGATAGCAGGGGACAACCCTTCAATGTGGTCGACATCCGGTTTTTCCATCAGCGACAGGAACTGACGCGCGTACGCCGAGAGCGATTCAACGTAACGACGCTGTCCTTCGGCATACAAAGTGTCGAAAGCCAGTGAGGATTTGCCAGACCCCGAAAGCCCGGTCACGACGATGAGTTTGTCGCGAGGGATTATGAGGTTGATATTCTTGAGATTATGGGTGCGGGCGCCCCGAACTTCGATCTTATCCATTCACCTTTCCCGGTTGGAACACGGATTGCCTGATTTGTTTGAAGGACAAACGGCTGTCAGAAACGGCTAATTATGACACAAAATGACCTGTTTGAATATACAGTATTGGAATGCATTTTCTGATTCACTGTGTAACAATGTCGAGTTCGCGGGAGAACTCTGGAACGTGCTACGCAACTATCAAAGTGCAGCATGGAAATGGTACACTCGCGCGTTTACACTATTAAGAAACGTATTCAGGAGACACGAACATGGCCAGCAGAGGCGTAAACAAGGTGATTCTCGTCGGTAATCTGGGCCAGGACCCGGAAGTACGCTACATGCCGAGTGGTGGCGCAGTTGCCAACATTACGCTGGCTACTTCCGAATCCTGGCGTGATAAAGCGACCGGAGAAATGAAAGAGCAGACCGAATGGCACCGCGTTGTGCTGTTTGGCAAACTGGCCGAAGTGGCCGGTGAGTATCTGCGTAAAGGTTCTCAGGTCTATATCGAAGGCCAGCTGCGTACCCGCAAATGGACCGACCAATCCGGCGCTGAGAAGTACACCACGGAAGTGGTGGTGAATGTGGGCGGCACCATGCAAATGCTGGGTGGCCGTCAGGGCGGTGGCGCACCGGCAGGTGGCGGTCAGAATCAGCAGCAGGGTGGTTGGGGTCAGCCTCAGCAGCCTCAGGGCGGCAACCAGTTCAGCGGCGGCGCGCAGTCCCGTCCGCAGCAGCAGTCTGCTCCGGCACCGTCTAACGAACCGCCAATGGATTTCGACGACGATATCCCGTTCTAGAGTTAACTTGTGAGTTATTTGTAAAGAATTCATACACAGGCCCCTGTTAATTCAGGGGTTTTTTGTTTCTATTGTCGGAAAAAGTGTCTTGTATAAATTGGTGATTTTTCACATAAAGTGTACCTTGTAATTGTGTAATGTTTATGGGATGTGAGTGCATGGAAAAGAACTACAGAGTTACAACATTTGTCATGGATAGTGGCGAGCGCTATTGCATGGTAGTGGATCATGCTTCTGGGCTTCCCATGTATTACCCCACTCTGTTTCTAACAACTCAAATCCGCAATAGAGAGGATGCTTTTTCAACGATGTTGGCGGCGGCTAGCAACCTGGTTATGTTGTTACGCTTTGTAGAGAGTCGCGACATTGACCTTCAGCAGCGGTTTTTGACTAAAGACTTCTTCAAGCCACATGAGCTGGATGATCTGCGAGATTTTGCTCAGTGCAAACAAAGAAAGGGGCCATTAACTGTGTCCTCTACCTCTTGGTTGGCAGATGCGATGACCGATATCGTTGATAACGGGACACAGCATTCCCGGCTAACAACGTTTGCCAACTATTTACACTGGTATGCGATGCATATCTTAAAGACGACAGAACTGGAAGTTGTTGAAAAGATCAATGCTATGGCGGCGCAGATAAAGACGCGCCGACCATCTAAAAAGCGCAGAAACCACGACTTACAAGACAGGTCATTGAGTGATGTTCAATTGGACGCGCTATTTGAAGTCATCCAGCCTAGATCAGAGTTAAACCCTTTCTCAATAGATGTGCAGCGCCGCAATCGGCTGATGATCTTGCTTCTGTTTTATCTTGGCATCCGAGGTGGTGAATTATTAAATATAAGAATACAGGACATAGATTTTAGCGCTAACAGGATCCGTATCGTTAGGAGAGCAGATGAACAAGCTGACTCTAGAACCAATGAGCCTAATGCTAAAACTAGAGAACGGCTCTTACCGTTGGCTGAATCCTTAGCTCAAGAACTGCATAGTTATATCATTCAAGATCGCCGGAAAGTCAGAAATGCGAAGAAAAATGACTATCTGTTTGTAACTTACAAGAGTGGACCAACTCTGGGAAATCCTATCTCCAAAGGGGGATATCACAAAATTTTTTCCGTAGTCAGGTCTATATCACCGCAATTGTATGCAGCGACAGGACATTCGCTCCGCCACACTTGGAATCGCAAGTTTTCAGAAAGAATGGATGCCATGAATGAGCAAGTCAGCGAGGAACGCCAAGAGCAACTTCGTTCGTACTTAATGGGCTGGAGAGATGGCTCGGGAACCGCAGCGACTTACAACAAGCGTTTCATTCGGCAAAAAGGTTTTGAGGCCGCTTTGGCATTACAAGCAGGTAACGGCACTAGCTTGCCAGAGGACTTCAAGGATGACCATGAATAACCTCTTACTTGGGTTAGTACCAGAACGAATCCGTGCCAGGGCCAATAGCTACTCTTTTCTGTTGTATGACACATCGTGGACATTGGATAGAAATATCACTATTAATCTTGCTGATATTCACCATTATTTGTCAGATGGGACGCTAGATGGCTGCCTGCGCACACTGGCGTTTTATGCATCCAATCGTTCTTCTTCTCATACAAAAAATATTCTTGAACGATTTCAGCACATGCTGCGTGAGACTGACGCGAGAGAAATTACTGATACGGTATTGATTAATTATCGGTCGATGCTGTCGCCTGCAACAGAATGGTATCTAGCAACCATCCGTGGCTTTCTTCGATCCTGGCACGAACTGGGCTATCCCGGCATCAGTAAGGAGGTGATCCGCTTGCTAGATGGCTGGACGCTAAAGGGTAATCGTAAGGGGGATGCGGTTAAACGCATGGATCCTCAAGAGGGGCCACTGACGGATAATGAGCTGACAGCGTTTAACGAGGGGGCTGTTCGGGCTTATGAAAAGAGCTTAATTACTATAGCTGAGCTGGCTATGGCACTTGGCACCAGTCATACAGGACGTCGTCCCATTCAGATCTCGCTGCTTCGTGTGGTCGATGTCCTTTGTGGTAAAAATGAAAAGGGAGAGCCCTTCTATGTGTTGAATGTGCCGCAAGCCAAGCTGCGCAGCAGCTCTTTCCGAATAAACTTCAAGCCATTTGCAATATCACTGGAACTATGGGCAATCCTGAGTGCTCAGGCAAGAAATGCGATTGCGCAGGTTGAAAATCGTTTGGGGTTTGAATTGCAGGACGATGACCGGCAGCAAATCCCTCTTTTTCCTGATCTTGATGTGTTAGATGCCCTCCAATCTCCTTATGAATTCCGCCAACTGCTTGCTACCGACAAACTCCACATTCCCGCCGCAGAGATAACCGACACACTCCAATACATCGTAGAAAAGTCCGACATCCGGTCGGAACGTACCGGTGAGCTATTACATATCAATGCTCGTCGTTTTCGTTATACCACAGGCACACGAGCTGCCCGGGAAGGCTTTGGCGAGCTGGTGATTGCGGAACTGCTTGACCACGCGGACACCCAAAACGCAGGCGTTTACATCAAGAATATCCCCGAGCATGTGAAAAAGCTTGATGAGGCGGTTGGCTTCCAATTAGCACCATACGCTCAGGCTTTTGTCGGGGTACTTGTCGATTCAGAGAGAGACGCGCATCGAGGTAATGACCCTACCAGTCGTATTCGGACCGAGATGGGTCAGGGTGTTGGTACTTGTGGAGAACATGGCTTTTGTGGTGCCAATGTTCCTATTCCTTGCTACACCTGCATGCATTTTCAGCCTTGGCTGGACGGCCCACATGAAGATGTCTATCAACGACTGCTCAACGAACGTGAACGGGTGAAAGAGATAACTGGCGACATCCAGATTGCTGCCGTACTTGATCGCAGTATTATCGCGCTGGCAGATGTGATCATGCGTTGTGCAAAACGTCGTGAAGAGCTTAGTTAACAAGGAGCAATAACCAATGGCTGAGATTTTCCTGTTTAAGCCAAAGGCTACGCTGACAGCAGCAGAAAACCTTGAAGCATTCATATCCCAGTGCCGAGATCAATTGACTGTATTCGGCTCTGATCTCAATTGGGAAGATCCTGTTTGGCCAAACATAACTGTATTTGCCAAGTTGGGCATTATTACGAGAAAACCCATACTGGAAGAGACGCAAGACCCTGCTTTCATTGATTTTGCCAAAGCCTATTTCCGTTACCAGCATGGGCATAGCCTCTCTAGGGCAAAGAATGAAAGTAAAGCCCTCCGTGCGGTTGAGGCGGCTTTGCTTCAAGTAAACGGAAACGCAAATATTGATGGCCTGTCGATTTCTGTGCTGGATGAAGCAGCTGAATTGGCGAAGCATTACTACTCCGATGGCTCCGCATATCATTGTGGCCGTGAGATTGAGCGGCTGGCTAAGTTTGTAGCTGAAAACCAGCTTGTATCAAGTGCTGTACAAAATTGGGTTAATCCAATTAAACGTGCAGAGGATAAGAACAAAACGACCAGAGAGGCGAAGAAAAATAGGGAAGATAAACTTCCGAGTGATATTGCTCTTAATGCGTTGGCGGAAATTTTTGCCAACGACCCAATTCATGAGCGAGACATATTTACAACATCGGTTTTTGCCATGTTGATGTCGGCACCTTCACGTATTACTGAGGTGTTAGCACTGCCTGTGGATTGCGAGGTATTTGAAACGGATCGTGAAGGGATAGAACGATATGGTTGGCGTTTTTTTGCGGGGAAAGGCTATGAGGGTGATATCAAATGGATACCCACCGTGATGGTCGGTATAGCTAAGACAGCCGTAGCTAGAGCTAGAGTGCTCTCTGAAAATGCACGACAACTGGCCAAGTGGATCGAGAAACACCCGAATAAGTTTTACCGCCATGCTAACTGTCCCAGCGTAGCTGATGATGAGCCATTGACGATGAAGCAGGCTTGTATGGCGCTCGGTTTTGCACATCACTCTAAAAAGACGTGCAGGTCGTGTCTTGGTAATCGAGGTCTAGCTAAAGAGGATGGTGTACATACGCTAAATAGCCTGTGGCAGCACACAATGGCGCGTTTACCGGATGGCTTTCCGTGGTTTGATAAAGACAAGGGAATTAGGTACAGCAATGCCTTGTTTGTACTGAACGCAAATCAGTTCCACGGGAACAGAGGATGCATACCAGTTGAATTACATAAGCCAACCAATAATTTCTTCAACAGTGATCTGACGCCTCGTCTGTCCTTGAAAGGAAAACATGCCTGTATCTTTGATCGCCATGGTTACCATGCTGTAAACGGAGAGCCGGTGAAATTAACCTCGCACCAGGCTCGACACCTACTTAACACCATAGCTCAGCGTGGTGGGCTCTCAAACTTGGAAATTGCCAAGTGGTCTGGTCGGGCAGATATGAAACAGAATCGAGCTTACAACCACATGACTGAATATGAGTTGGTTGGCATGTCTGAACGCCTCGAACCGTCAAAAGGTCTATTTGGGCCTGCTGGAGATGTGGCTAAGCACCTTCCTGTGACTATTCAAGAGTTCAATACGTTAGATCATGCCGCAGTCCATGTGACGGAGTATGGCTACTGCGTGCATGATTACACCATGGGTCCTTGCGAGAAGTTCCGAGATTGCGTCAATTGTACTGAGCAGGTTTGTATCAAAGGCGAGGATACAGAAATATTGGATCGAATTAAGAAACGTTTGGTGAAGTCGGAACGAATGTTTTTTATTGCAGATGCAGCGGTAGAAAGCGGCGAGATGGGGGCTGATCGCTGGTATCAATACCACAAGAAAACTGTCACCCGGCTTCGTGAGTTAGTCGCTATTTTAGAGAATCCAGACATTGAAAATGGTGCCCAGATTAAGCTCCGGGGCAATGATTTCAGCCCGCTTCGCCGTGTTGTCGCAAAGACGTCTATTGTGACCATCGAGCAAAAAGGCAAAGAAAGTGAAGAAGCTGTGATGTTAGATGATTTGACAACTTTGTTAGGAGGTGGCCTTGGCTAAGCATCTGGATAATAGAGACATTAACGCCATCGTGAATCTAATTCGAGGATGGCAGGAACCAAAACTGTCCTGGTCAGCAATTTGTGAGGCGGCAGAACCATTGGTCGGAAAGTTGCCGTCAAGACAGTCCCTTAATGCACATGAGGCAATAGTGACTGCCTATCAAACAAAGAAAGAGGCGCTTAAAGGCCGTGGCCCCAAAAATCCGCGTCCAGCTAGTTTGAACATTGCAGCCGCTAGGATTGTGAATCTTGAAAGCGAAATCGAAAAGCTTAAGGAAGAGAACCGGAGGTACAAACAACAGTTTGTGATCTGGCAATACAATGCATACAAACATGGAATGACAGAACATCAACTTAATGCGCAGCTGACAAAGATTGACCGTGAGCGTTCTGATGGAGAAAAAAGATAACTGTTAAGTCCGGTGACGAGTTTTGTGTTTTGTATAGGTTAATTTTTTTAGCTTAAGTAGAGGATGAGATAATTAAGACAATAAAGAGATAAGAAACAAAATGGTAAAATTGGGCTTTTAATAGGGAAGGATTTGTTCTTGGCTAGGGCTATACGCTACAAGGGATAGCTTGCTTAAATAACAAAGTTAGAATGAATATTTTATTTAAACATAGGCCCCTAACGTTGGAGCCTTTTAATAATCTATTAGCTTAAACTATAACAAGTTAATCAGTGAAAAGCAATGATGCTCTGTGCTCTTGAATGTTTATATCATGGTGTTTTCTTTGATTTCCGCACATAAAACAAGAACAAGCACAAGGTGTACGGTAAATTTTCCCTACAATTTTAGGTGCCTTAGCTATCGTACTTCTATATCTATTTCGCTGGGATTTTAAACGAAATAGGTGATGGCGACGCCAGGCCCGACTTCTAACCATTTAGATTTACTCCAATTTTCTAGCGCGGCGTCATACCGCGCCCTTATCAGTCTTTGGAGAGTGATATCAAACTGATTATTTACTAATGCCTCTAAATTTTTCAATGATATTAATCACTATCAAACAAAATTGATTATGCTTACATTATACATCTAACATTAATTTTTGTCATTGCAAATAAAGAATGAATATTAGAATTATTACAGGAATATATATAATCTTGACTAATGGAGCAATTAAATTCATCACGGAGTCAATGCTCTCAGCGAAGATATTAGTGCTCCTCATGTCAAATAGATCAACTTCTGAGTTCTCTATTGCATTAAACCAGCTGCGCAATATATTATTCTTTTCAGAAAAGAAAGTACTATGCCCACCTTTAAAAAAACGATTTACTAACTTCTCGTGATAGCCATTGAATCCTATTCTACCTGCATTACCGAGTCCAAAACAAAACATATTGCTAAATATAAGGGCTTTATCGTCATAGGCACAATCATTAATCAGTTTCAGAGTTTGCGTTTTATCTATAAAAGCAGAAATGTCGTAATCTTGTTTTAAAACGCTGCCACATAGAATTATATTGTTAATTGCTGGAGGGAACAAGAAATTAGCATTGTTCAAAGCTGTTATCGTCATGTATGTTCCAAAACTATGTGAAATGAAATTAAGTTCAGCAGTCGGGTGTTCTTGGCATGTTTTTATTACAAAATCCACATAGGCATCCAATATTTTTTTTCGAGTCTGCGGCAGAAGTATTTTAAAAGCTGAATAGTGAGGATATCTGAAAGGAATAATATCTTTGGCTGTATCTTTAAATATTTCGGTTACTTGTGATTGCCATTTCCCACTAGTCATAATCCCATGAGTCAATATGATGATTTTATCATGACCAGCTCTCTCTGCTACACTTGTAGTGTGTTTAAGTATCCATTTTAGTTTTTGCGATAGGACATCCTTCCAGATGTCGATATTATAATCATAAATGTTAAAATCAAATTTTTGGAACTTAGGTCTTTCATTGTCTGACAAATCTGAAAATTGTGTTAATCCAATGACATGGCTGGGCGTTAAAAAATATGGACTCGTCAAGTTGTATAAAATCTTGGAGCCACCATCTGGGATTGGATGGCCTGATTTTCGTAACGGCAAACTCAAATCAAGTAAGAGAATGTCATATTTTGTTTCCCTTAAGAGAGTAAGTGCATCATTAACATTATCAACAGTTTTAATACTTAATGACATGACACCTTCTTTGATTAAGAAGGTTATTATGTCCTGTGCTTTATTATCATCATCTTCAACAATGAGAATATTCATTTCAGTTCCATGTTTAAAATAAAGTTATCTAATTTTGACTTCCAGGAGTCTGATTGGAAATCAAATAAAACCGAGCCCTTTATAATATCTGGATAAAGTCCATTTATTTCATCAAATATATCATCGATTGAAGTTAGTTGATTGTGCCTTCCAAAAACTTCAAATTGAGTAACTAGTATGACGGGCGAGTAAAGTTTTCTATAGGCCATAGAAGAAATTATTTCCTTACCAGCTAAAGGCCTGTTTCTGCTTTCACTAACTGTAGCGGACTTGTCATTTGAATCAAAAGTAGGCATGGTCATATCTAAGAGGATTAATGAGAAGACATTCTCAAATATTTGCTTTCTAGTTGAATTAAATGAATAGCTCTGGCTTATATCCGCATCAGGGAATTTATTTTTTATATATGCACTAAGGATGTCTTGTTTATAAATATTATCATCAGCAATAAGAATTTTCAATTATTTTTCCTTAATTGGTTCAATGTCTTCGATAATAATTAAAACTTCAAATTTCTTATTCGAATATACAACGGTAACTTTATTTTCAACTTTTAGATGATGTGTAATTATTTTTTTTACTTTATAGATACCACTGCCATTATCTTTAGTTGAATTATCAATCCGATTTTCAGCAAGATCTTCATTTATTTGTACGATTTTCTTGCATTGTTCTTCTTGTAAATCAAAATCTAAGGTGTTTGTAAAACTCAGTTGTAATGAATTATTATGTTCATTAATATTGTAAGTGATGTGATAATTATCACGAGGATTTGAATGTTTTAGTGCATTATCTATAATTAAGGTTAAAATCATAACTGTGTCGGTAAAATATTGACCGAGAAAATTAGATGTAGAGTTGTTATATCCACTTAAATTGAATTTCAACCAGGGGTAGTATTGACTGGCAGCAGATTCTGCTTTTTTAAGTGCAACGTTTAAATCGAAATTTGTTTTAGTTTGTTTAGCCCAGTCAAACCACGTTCTTAATTGGATAAATGATTCTTTCAACTCATCTTTTGATTTTGAGACCGCGCGCTGAATTGCAATGACATCTAATCCATCACTCTCAAGTTTATCCTTGAGATTTTTTATTTCTTCAAACATGTCCTTTTCAATTGAATCAACGAACTCTCCTCTTGCAATAGCCATTTTCTCATTCGTCTGCTTGTCAAGATAAAGGAATACATCATCAATTAACGTTTCTGCAGATAGAGAGTCGATTCTACTTGCTACAGATGCTTGATAGTCAGGTTCAAGCGAAAACTCGAATAGTTTAGAGTTGTAACCAAACTCACCTGTATCTATATGAACTTTATTTTTTGCTTGGTTGATTATTGCGTTTGCCTTTTTATTAAACTCTACCAAAGCATTATCTATGCCATCAAGGATTGAATCCTTAAAATATCCAAAGTCTGTACGCCAAACTGGGTTGGGTGAGAATTTATTTTCATCATGTTTTTTAGCTGAGATATTGTTACGTTTGAGAGGCGCCCAAAGTAAATTAACAAATCCGCCATGTCTTATTCCCATGTTCAATGACTGATCGAGGCCATATAGCTTATCCAAAGTATAAGCATTTGTAATTTTATATAATAATGCCATTACGCCATTGAAAAATTCGTTATCAGAACTATAAAATAATGCATCAGATTCTTCATCTGCATCCTGTATTTGATATGATAAATCACGTTCTTCATATTTTTTCAATATATCTAAATCATTTTTCACTTCGTCATTAATTTTGTTTCTTATACTGGTTTTGTCTATGTATATTCTGCCGGCGCCAGCCTCATGGGAACATAAGTTAATAACAATTTTATTCAGAAGAGATCGTGCTTCCTCAAAAATGAAGTTGCGTTTTTCAATATTATAAGAGGCTAAATTAGACAACAAAATTCTATTTATGGATACTCTAAATAAGAGTACTTCACTATCAGTGTTGAAAAATGTACTCATGCCATCAAGCACTTCTAAATTTAATATTCTCTCTAATAAAAAAGTGTTTATATTTGGATTTTCAAATTTAATTTCATGATGTTCAAAAATGCCAAGATTATTAAAGTAATTCTCGCAAATATCTGATAAGGGTTGGGTGTAATCGTTAGAAATATATTGGTTGTAATAGTGTAAGATTATAGCGGAGTTCAATAGTTTATTATTGTCAGTAGTGAAGGTAAGATTTTTTATAATGTCGTTAACTATAATTTTTATTGGTAAAGTTTTAGGGTTTGTCTCCTTTAATAATTCCGTGGCCATAATTTCATTAGCCTTATCAGTATTGCCTAGTTTGTAATAGCACTGTATTATTTTAGAGCGTGCATATGATTCATCACGCGAATTTAGCATTTTATAGTATTTTAGTGCTTGCTCATATTCTGTTAAGTGATATAGGTGATCAGCCGTATATTTGTTTTTTCGCCACTCCGGTATTGACTCGTTATTGATGATATCTTTGCTGAGTTCATCAAGGTCCATTATGTTATTGTTAAGTGAACATAAGTCTACAAAGCTGTATTTTTTATGAGTGTTACTATCACCTTCACCGTTATAACTTGCCAGAACACAGTTCAGGATAAATGACCAGTTATAATCATTGAGTACTTGACTTATTTTCATCAACTGGGCTAAGGAGTTCTCAGTGTCATTATCTAATGTAATATTAATTATTAAATTGATAACCTCACCCAAGACATTATTAAAGGAACAGTATTTCCCAAGTTGTATTAATGATTTCGCGTAAGGAATATAAATAACAGATAAGTTAGGTTCTTCAACCAGTGTACGCTCACATAAATTTACTACTTCTTCATATGACTCCTCAAGGTAAAGCATTATGATTTTTTGGTATAAAACCTGACCCTCATTTATTCTGTTACCATTAAAGTTACGCATGTTACTTACTAAGTTTTTTAGCTCTTTATCATCGATGATTAAATTTAATTGTTCTAAGGTAGATTCTGATTCATCGGACAGTAAATTACAATTTTTCAAATATAGAACAAATCTCAGATAAGAAATATATTGGTCTATTATTCTTATGTCATAATCATTTTTATATATGTTAATTATTGATTCATAGTTGGCTGAAGGGTCGAATAAATGCCTGTAGCAAATTGTATCGATTGCATGAAAAACGCCATCCAACCTCACTTCCTCAATCATTTTTCCAATTGAAAAAACGTACCTTTCAGCCGAGATATTCCTGTTGCATCTTACCACCTCATATCCTATGCGAGATTTAGAATATGAATGTTCGAGTAATTGCATTTCTTTAGAAATACGATTGAATTCTGCCAAATCTTTTTTGAAATAGACTAGTATCATTTTGTTTGTTAAACTCCAAAAAGTTTTTCCAAACTTATGTTCTATTTCATCTAATAGTTTTGCTGCTTCACTAAATGATGAATTCATCAGTGATTTAACGAATTTATTTCTCATTACTAGAAATTCATTAATTTCATTTGAGAAATATGATAATGTGGTTGTTACCCAATTTATAACATCCGTGCTTGTTTCTTTTTCAATGGTGTGTATCTGACTGATTTTAAATATATTTTCGTCATTGGATATATATCTTGCGCGCATTAACTTATCGGCATCTTCAATGCTTAAGAAGTTTTTGTAGGCATGTATTGCTGCTGTAGTAGAAGTCTGTCTTAGTAGTGATAATTCATTAAATATAATTGATGTTTTTTCTTCATTTGTTTTATTTTGCTTCATTATTTTTTCAAATTTTCTTTTTTGGCTTTCCATCTTGCTTCTCACAGAGGTAAATCTTTTGTTCGTTTTCATTATGATTCCTTTTGTAATAGGATCTACTAATTTGGAGATAAATCATAAGGAATATATTTTCATTTAGTCTAGCCGGAAATTTAGTGATTTTATGAAATATATAACTGTTAGGATGATCAGCAGCGTATTGTTTTAGTGCAAAATTTTAAGACTTTTTTTGATTTTACTATCGATAGGTTAATCAATTTAAGACTAGGGTATGCTACCGCCCTCACTTATTGGTGTTGCCTAAGTGATTGAGTATGTCGCTGTTACTGACTATAACTCAGAGTTGAACGCATAAGAAATGAAAAGTTAGTCACTGGCGCGGATTTCTTTATTTCGCAGGGGGAGGATGTTTTTTTGAGCAGTTCTTTAGATGGTTTCAATAAGTGAAAAAGTATTCAGCGTGCGGTTTCCAAGAGGTTTCAACGCAATCTTCGAATGACTAGGCTCGGGGTTAACAGGCACTTCACAGTCCATCAGACTAGGCTGTGTCCCTTAATTTCATACCTGTTGATAAAAGAGCCGGATACAGCCCAGTGTCACCATCGCCAGATAATTTCTCGCCGTTTTGTCATAACGTGTTACTACGCGGTGGTATTCTTTCAGGCGGCCAAAACATCGTTCAACAGCATTGCGCTTGCGGTAAATAACACGATCGAGCTGTGAACGACCATCCGACGCCATTTTTCATTTGATTTTCGAGGAATAACTGCCTTTATACCTTTATTTTTCAGTTCATAACGTAATGCATGCCCTGAATATGCCTTGTCAGCCAGTACCGCATGACCACGGCGCTTCATAGTACCGGTCTGGCGCTGAATGCCAATGTTATCCAGAAGACGTTGTGCGAACTGACTCTCGTGGGCTTGTCCGGGGCTCAGCACGATGTTAACGGGAGGCCACTTCCGTCTGTAACCAGATGGATTTTGGTGCCAAACCGCCGCGAGAGCGACCCCGGCTATTATCTCCGGTGATATCGGGATGTTTTTTGCGCTCTAGAGCCGTTGCTGACCAGTCAACGAGTCCATGAGCGTCAATAGATGAGAGTAACTTATTGAAAATAATGCTAATCACTCCCGATTTTGACCATCGATTAAAGCGGTTGTAAACGGTTTCCCATGGGCCGTATCGTTCAGGCAAATCGCGGCATGGCGCTCCTGAGTACAGTATCCAGAACATGCCGTTGATGATCATGCGATGTTCTGCCCATGGCCGTCCTGCACGTGGTGAATCCGGTTGCGCAGGCAATAAGGGCTGAATGGGAGTCCATGCATCATCGGGTAGAACGTAGCGAGCCATAGTTCAACATATTCTGGAAACAGATAGTTACTATAACTCAGATGATTAAGGGACACAGCCTAACCTATCCACTTAGTAGTCGCTGATAACAATGTAATGTTTCACAGAGTATGTTATAAAAAACTTTACATATAACATTACGCTTTGTAGGTTTTGTCGAAAAGATTTTGATAATTTTCTCTACTATATAAGCATTTATCGTTTCCATGAAATTATTAATGGTATATCAGGTAAACCTAACCGTTCTGATATCCAGATGCGTGAAAAACAAAAAACCCAGACAATGTCTGGGTTTTTTTATAACAGGCTATCAGGTAATCACCATCGGCCAGTCTGGCGGAGTGTGGCTCATGGCTTCAACCATCACCACTTTAATGTTTTCCCAGACGGCGGCAATGTCTACCAGCGTAATGCCAAGCAAACCTGTCGCGAACCAGCATGCGGCGCCCAACCCTAACAGGGTGCTAATCACAGCAAGACCTGCGTAGTCGGACTTTCGAAACTGAATGTTTAACGTGCTGGCCAGGAACATCAAAACCGCGCTCAACAACGGCCAGCGCAGGAGCACCATGCTGGTGGTAATGGTTGCCATAAAACCCATCCTCGACAAAACAGACGAACTGGAATGAAACAATGTTTCTCGTTACATAAGATGTGTGAACTATATCACATTTGCTGTTTTATTCGCCAGTATCCGCGTGAGGTAAAAGTGGGATTATTGCCGGGGAAAATATATCGTCGTCGCTCAGAACGACGTCTGGTCGGAATTTTTATTTTTATTTCATCCAGATAGTAAAACCTTTGCAAAACGCCATCGGCTGTATAGCGTTTTAGACTGGCCCCCTGAATCTCCAGACAGTTGGTATCACTTAAGTTAGTGATAGTCTTAATACTAGTTTTTAGACTAGTCGTTGGAGTCCGAATGATTGATGTTTTAGGTCCAGAGAAGCGCAGACGGCGAAGTGTTCAGGAAAAAATCGCCATTGTTCAGCAGAGTTTTGAGCCCGGAATGACCGTGTCGCTGGTCGCCCGTCAGCATGGCGTTGCTGCCAGTCAGCTGTTCCTGTGGCGTAAGCAGTATCAGGAAGGCAGCCTTACAGCCGTTGCCGCAGGAGAACAGGTTGTGCCCGCGTCGGAGCTGGCATCTGCGATGAAGCAAATTAAAGAGCTGCAACGCCTGTTGGGCAAGAAAACCATGGAAAACGAGCTGCTAAAAGAAGCCGTTGAATATGGCCGACAAAAAAAGTGGATAGCGCACGTGCCCTTGTTGCCGGAGGATGGCGAATAAGCCTTGTCAGTCGTTGCCTCCGGGTCTCACGTGCGCAACTGCATGCCATGGCCCGTCGGTCGAAGGACTGGCAGGATCGTCGGTGCAAGCGCAAGCCTGATGATACTGACGCGCTGGCCCGTATCCATACCGTTATCGGCGATCTGCCCACCTATGGTTATCGTCGGGTATGGGCACTGCTGCGCAGACAATCAGAAACTGACGACATGGCGGTGATCAATGCCAAACGCGTATACCGCATCATGCGTCAGAATGCGCTGCTGCTTGAGCGTAAACCGGAAATACCGCCATCGAAGCGGGCGCATACAGGGAAAGTGGCCGTTGGAGAAAGTAACCAGCGGTGGTGCTCTGACGGCTTCGAGTTCAGCTGTGATAACGGTGAAAAACTGCGGGTCACGTTCGCTCTGGACTGTTGCGATCGCGAGGCACTTTACTGGGCGGCCAGTAACGGTGGATATGACAGTGAAACCGTGCAGGACGTCATGCTGGGTGCCGTGGAGCGTCGTTTCGGTAACAGCCTGCCGACATCCCCAGTTGAGTGGCTGACAGACAACGGTTCAGCCTACCGTTCTTATCAGACGCGTCAGTTCGCCAGAATGGTAGGACTGGAGCCTAAACATACGGCGGTACGTAGCCCGGAAAGCAACGGGATGGCAGAGAGCTTCGTGAAAACGATGAAGCGCGATTACATCAGCATCATGCCGAAACCCGACGGGTTAACAGCGGTAAAGAACCTTGCGGAGGCCTTCGAACATTACAACGAATGGCATCCGCATAGTGCACTGGGGTATCGTTCGCCACGGGAATATCTGCGGCGGCGAACCAGTAATGGGTTAAGTGATAAAAAGTGTATGGAAATATAGGGGCCAATCCAAATGAAAGAAAAAAGACGCGAGATTATTAACGACAGCATGCAGGCGCTGCACGCCCTGGCGAAGCTGATGCCGCAACTCAACGCGCAGTGTTCGCCGGTTGAAATGCTGGAAATTATCAACAGCGCACTGGGGGCAAATCTCTCATGGGTCAGTGTCGAATCCGCAGACGGGCCGCGCGTGGTTTGTGCCGGCGACGTGACGTGTCACGCCTTTAACGTGGCGGATTTTCTTGCCAGCACCCTGTTGCAGCGGCATCACCGCGCCTGGCGGGTGATCTACTGGAAAGAGCATATTGGCCGGGCGGTATTTTCCCCTCAGCACCCAGGCTATGCGCGGCTGCAAAGCGGCGTGCTGTGTAAATTCTCAGCGCATGGCAGACAGTGCAGTGGTTATTTCTTTTTGGCTTTTAATGAAAAACTGACCTCGTTGCCGATATTGAAAAATATCGTGGTGGTATTGGTTGAGAAGCTAAAAGATTATTTTGATGACATCATCGTGCGGGAAAAAACGGCGCAGGAAATGCAGCGCGTCGTCACGCAATATAAAACCTTATTTGAGCGTGCTCCGGTATTAATGAACGCCTTTGACAGGCATAACCGGTGTGTATTGTGGAATGCCGAATGCGAAAAAGTCTTTGGCTGGAGTATGACTGAAATCGGCGAGCATCCCGATCCGCTGGCCCTGTTTTACCCGGATCCTGAGGAGCGACAGCGCGTGCAGGAGTCGGTTCGTTTCGCACCACTTAAGGATATGTACGAATGGCACCCGGTGCGTAAAGACGGGACGCAGTTAACCATTCTCTGGTCAAACATCCTTTTGCCGGATAACTCCATTCTCAACATTGGCCTAGATATCACCGAACGTAAAAAAGCAGAACAGCAGCTGACCGTCAAAGCCACCACGGACGATCTGACGGGCTGTCTGAATCGCTCGACAATCTTACAGCGTCTCAAAATAGCGCTGGCAGCCAGTTCGCCGCAGGATGTCAGTAGCCACTTCTGTCTCCTGATGTTCGATCTCGATTATTTCAAGCAGATCAACGATCGGTGGGGACATCAGGTTGGCGATGCGGCATTGATCCACTTTTGCGACCGTATTCGCGAGGTGAGCCCGGCCGGGTCGGCGCTGGGACGGGTGGGGGGCGAAGAGTTTGTTCTTCTGCTGGCGCACACGGATGGTATGGCCGCTACGTTGCTCTCTTCCCGGCTGCGTGCCGCGCTGATCTCAAAACCGCTGCGTGTGGGCGATAAAACGCTGGTACTCTCTTTCAGCGCCGGGGTGGTTGAAGTCTGTCAGGGGCAACGGGATACTTCTGCCATACTGATGCGTGCCGATAAGGCATTATATGACGCCAAGCGTACGGGAAGAGGAAAAACGGTCCTGGCGTCTGATTATTTATAAATCAGCATAAGAACAAAGAGCAGGCTATTTCAGCCAGCGAATTTTCCACACCTGTCGCGGGTAATTATTTTCCTTATCAGAAACGAAATGAATACTTTTAGTTTGGCTTACGGGAAAATATTATCGGCATCACGAATTTTAGGATTTTTAATACCAAAAGTCAGTTGCTAACTTCCCATGATTCATGCAACGTAATCACCTGTTTATCAAAGCAGCCGGTCTTCATTGCTACAGGCGTACAACATGCAGGGATACAGAGCGGGAAATGAATCGTAGCGCGCTGCGCAACATGCTCAAAGTGGTCGGGATTATCATGGTAGTTATGCTGCCGGTGATGCTTGCGCTATGGTTTGCCCAGCTTAGAGCCGTGTCGGAAATCAGCGCCCAGCTGCGCACGTTTGCTGAACTTGCTTTAAACAAAACTGAACGGGTTATTCAACAGGTTGATCTGGCCCGGGAAGACGCGGAAAAATATCAGGGAAAAGTGTGTACGCCGGAGCATCGTCAATATATGTTGAACGTTTCCCGCGGTCGTCTTTTTGTTGCCGATTTAATTTATGCTGAAGGCCAGGCGTTTCTCTGCTCGACCCTTTTTACGCCGGATCATCCTTACACCATTCCCGCTGCCAATTACACACGTAAACCCGACGTTGCTATCTATTATTTTCGCGATACGCCATTTTTTGATGGTTATAAAATGATATATATGCAGCGCGGAAATTATGTCGCAGTGGTCAACCCGCTTTCGTACAGTGAGGTGATGTCAGACGATCGTTCCCTGTCGTGGGGGGTGTATGACACCGTCAGCAATGCATTCTTTTCTGTAAGCCAGAAAGCCAATATTTCTTTATTGCATTCGATGCTTCGACATCAGGAAACGACTTTTCAGAAAGGTGACCGTTTTTATACGATCGTGAAATCCGGGCAGCGGCCGATTGCGGCCATCGTTTCAACCTCCAGCGCCCGTTTTTATAAAACGCTTTATCATCAGGCTACCCTGACGCTACCGCTGGGGATAATTTGCAGCATTATTATTCTGCTGGTGTGGTCGCGTACACACCGTGAATTCAATTCGCCTGGCCGACTTCTGCACCGGGCGCTGAATAAACGCCAGCTGTGCGTCCATTATCAGCCCATTATTGATATTAAAAATAACCAGTGCGTGGGGGCAGAGGCGTTGTTGCGCTGGCCTGGATTCAACGGTCAGGTTATGAGCCCGGCGGAATTTATTCCCCTGGCAGAAAAAGAGGGGATGATTGAGCGCATTACGGATTACGTCGTGGAGGAGGTGTTCAGCGATCTGGGCCATTTTCTTGCCGCTCATCCCGATCTGTATGTCTCGATTAACCTGTCGGCGTCGGATTTTCACTCTTCGCGTCTTATCGCCCTGATCTCCGACAAAGCCCGCTTTTACTCGGTTCGCGCGCAGCAAATCAAAATTGAGGTGACGGAGCGGGGGTTTATTGACGTGCCGAAAACCACGCCGGTCATTCAGGCGTTTCGCCAGGCGGGGTATGAAGTGGCGATTGATGATTTCGGAACCGGCTACTCTAACCTGCATAACCTCTATTCGCTGAACGTCGATATCCTGAAAATCGACAAATCCTTTATCGATACCTTAACCACCAACAGCACCAGCCACCTGATTGCCGAGCACATCATTGAGATGGCGCAAAGCCTGCGGCTGAAAACCATTGCGGAAGGGGTCGAGACGGGGGAGCAGGTGAGCTGGTTGCTGAAGCGTGGCGTGCAGTATTGTCAGGGATGGCACTTCGCGAAAGCGATGCCGCCCCAGGCATTTATGGCCTGGCAGCAGCAACCCTTGCGTTAACACGCATTAATTGAGCTGATGACGGTAGTCGCTCGGCGTACGGTCAAACTCGCGGCGGAAGACGCGGGAAAAGGTCTGCTGCGACACATAGCCCAGATCCATTGCGATATCAAAAATGGGCCGCTGCGTGGAGCGTAACGCCTGCGCCGCCAGCAGGAGCCTGCGCTGGCGAATGTAATCACCCAGCGTTTGATGCATTACGGTGCGGAACATTCTCTGTAAATACCATTTCGAATAGCCCGACTTCTTAGCGACCACATCAATGTTCAACGGCTGGTCGATATGTTCATCAATCCATTCAATAAGTGTCTGAATAATTTGCTGATGCGACATAAGGTTACCCCTCTGTGGAGACATCTGTCCTGGTTGATTCGTCGTTTTCTCTGCGGGGGAGTATAATTCCTCAAGTTAACTTGAGGTAAAGAGGTTTTATGGAAAAGAGATTACCGCGCATCAAAGCGCTGTTAACCCCCGGTGAAGTGGCTAAGCGAAGCGGTGTGGCGGTGTCGGCACTCCACTTCTATGAAAGCAAAGGGTTAATAAAAAGTATCCGTAACGCCGGAAACCAACGGCGCTACACCCGCGATGTGCTCCGCTACGTGGCGATCATCAAAATTGCGCAACGTATCGGCATTCCTCTGGCCACCATCGGTGACGCGTTCGGCGTATTGCCGGAAGGGCACTCGCTGAGCGCGAAGGAGTGGAAGCAGCTGTCGTCCCAGTGGCGAGAAGAGCTGGATCGTCGTATTCACACGCTGGTGGCCCTGCGCGATGAGCTGGACGGCTGCATTGGTTGCGGGTGTTTATCACGCAGCGATTGTCCGCTACGTAACCCGGGTGACAGGCTGGGCGAGCAGGGAACAGGGGCGCGGTTGCTGGAGGAGGATTGAGAGGTGTTTGCCGGATGGCGCTTCGCTTACCCGGCCTACGCTCTCGGTTTTGCAGGTCGGGTAAGGCGCAGCCGCCACCCGGCAACAAGCATAAAGAACTAAAGCGCCACTAAGGGCGCTTTAGTTTTTTCCGGTCTTTGTCTTTCTCTCTATCCCGCTGGCTCACGGGAGGGTTTCCCCCGACATCAGTACCCCTCGTGTCGAGCTTGTGGAGGAGGTTCCGGTTTGTACTGACACTTTAATTCTATGCCCGGCCGCCGTTTTTGCCACCGGAGACGGTGAGATTTTAGCCAAATTTTTTTCGTGAAGTTGTTCAGTTTTCTATAGTTAAAAAGTATGAATCACCGGAGAACATCATGCTAACGGTCCACCACCTTAATCAGTCTCGTTCACATCGCGTCCTCTGGGCGCTGGAAGAGCTGGGTCTGACGTATGAGATTGTGCGCTACCAGCGCGAAAAATCCATGCTTGCACCTGATTCGCTCAAAAAAGTGCATCCGCTGGGGAAATCCCCGGTACTGGAAGATAACGGGCTGGTGCTGGCCGAATCAGGCGCGATTCTGGAATATCTTCAGGAAACGTACGATTCGGCGTCACGATTCAAACCGTTAGATCCCGCCCATAAAGTGCAGTATCGCTTCTGGCTGCATTACGCCGAAGGGTCTTTGATGCCGCTACTGTTAATGAAGCTGGTGTTTAACAGCCTCGGCAAACCACCCGTCCCGTTTGGCCTGCGCACGCTGGGTAAGGCGCTGGGGCAGGGGGTGCAAAAAGCGTATCTCAACCGCCAGCTGGAAACGCATGCGCGCTTTATTAACGATCATCTTGCCGAAAACAGCTGGTTTGCCGGCGACACGCTGACCATGGCTGATATCCAGATGAGTTTTCCCCTCTTCGCCCTGCTGGCGAGAGGCGGCATCGACAATCTCGACCACACAGAGGCGTGGAAACAGAGAGTGGAGGCACGTCCGGGCTGGCAGACAACGCTTGCGAAAGGCGGCCCGCTGACAATCCCCGGCGAGGGATGAAATGTAACGAAATTGCGCATGGACGATAACGTTTGCGCATCCTCTGCTTAATTCTTCATCGTCATGAGGCAATTTTAGCGAAAAACGAGAAAGTTCAGTTGAAAAGGGCGGGTATTAGGCTAGATAATCGTTTGCCTACATTTGACCACCCGTTTTGTAAGCGCGGAGCTAAACGTTTGCTTTTTTTGTGACGCCCCTTTCGTCGCAAACGCAGCACAAGGATTTGACGTTTCGCTGGCAGTGGAGTCTCCACCACGCTTACGGACTTTCAATAAAAATTTTCAGGGGATGTTTTCTATGTCTACGCCATCTGCGCGTACCGGCGGTTCACTTGACGCCATGTTTAAAATTTCTGCTCGCGGCAGCACCGTGCGCCAGGAAGTTGTTGCCGGTCTGACCACGTTTCTGGCGATGGTGTACTCCGTCATCGTGGTGCCAGGCATGCTCGGCAAAGCGGGCTTCCCGCCAGCGGCGGTCTTCGTTGCCACCTGCCTGGTTGCGGGTGTGGGTTCGATTGTGATGGGCCTGTGGGCGAACCTGCCGCTGGCGATCGGGTGCGCCATCTCCCTGACCGCGTTTACCGCCTTCAGCCTGGTGCTGGGCCAGCATATCAGCGTCCCGGTAGCGCTCGGCGCCGTGTTCCTGATGGGCGTGCTGTTCACCGTAATTTCAGCAACCGGCATTCGTAGCTGGATTTTGCGCAACCTGCCGCAGGGCGTGGCGCACGGCACCGGCATCGGTATTGGCCTGTTCCTGCTGCTGATCGCTGCCAACGGCGTGGGTCTGGTCATCAAGAACCCGCTGGACGGCCTGCCGGTTGCGCTGGGTAACTTCGCGAGCTTCCCGGTGATCATGTCGCTGGTGGGTCTGGCGGTGATCATTGGCCTGGAAAAACTGAAAGTGCCGGGCGGCATTCTGCTGACCATTATCGGCGTGTCCATCGTCGGCCTGATCTTCGACCCGACCGTTCATTTCTCCGGGATTTTCGCCATGCCGTCGCTGAGTGATGACAAAGGCAACTCCCTGATTGGCAGCCTGGATATTGTGGGCGCGCTGAACCCGGTGATCCTGCCAAGCGTGCTGGCGCTGGTAATGACCGCGGTGTTTGATGCCACGGGCACCATCCGCGCGGTGGCCGGTCAGGCTAACCTGCTGGATAAAGACGGACAGATTATTGACGGCGGCAAAGCGCTGACCACCGACTCCCTGAGCAGCGTTTTCTCTGGCCTGGTGGGTGCGGCGCCTGCGGCGGTGTACATTGAGTCCGCAGCGGGTACGGCGGCAGGCGGTAAAACCGGCCTGACGGCCATCACCGTTGGCGTGCTGTTCCTGCTGATCCTGTTCCTCTCTCCGCTCTCTTATCTGGTGCCGGCTTACGCGACCGCACCTGCGCTGATGTACGTCGGCCTGCTGATGCTGAGCAACGTGGCGAAAATCGACTTCGCGGATTTTGTTGATGCTATGTCCGGCCTGATCACTGCGGTATTCATCGTGCTGACCTGTAACATCGTGACCGGCATTATGATCGGCTTCGCCTCGCTGGTGATTGGGCGTCTGGTCTCCGGTGAGTGGCGTAAGCTGAACATCGGTACCGTGGTCATCGCCGTTGCGCTGGTGGCGTTCTACGCGGGCGGCTGGGCCATCTGAATTGACTTTTTATGCGAAAACGGGTGGCTCAGGCCGCCCGTTTTTATTTTCAGGACTCATCCTGTTGCCTTTTACGTTACTCTGGAGAGGATAGAATAAGAGGCACGACGCCTCAGGTTTGGCATATAAGAAACACAGCAAACAGGGAACGCATGGAAATTTTCTTCACAATACTCATCATGACCCTTGTGGTCTCATTATCCGGGGTGGTTACACGCGTACTGCCCTTCCAGGTCCCCCTGCCTTTAATGCAAATAGCTATCGGTGCGCTGCTGGCGTGGCCGACGTTCGGTCTGCACGTGGAGTTCGATCCGGAACTGTTCCTCGTGCTGTTTATCCCGCCGCTGCTGTTTGCCGATGGCTGGAAAACGCCGACGCGCGAATTTCTGGAGCACGGGCGAGAGATCTTCGGCCTGGCGCTGGCGCTGGTGGTGGTCACCGTGGTCGGGATTGGTTTTCTGATCTACTGGGCCGTACCGGGGATCCCGCTCATACCCGCCTTTGCGCTGGCCGCCGTGCTGTCGCCTACCGACGCCGTGGCGCTGTCCGGCATTGTGGGCGAAGGGCGCATTCCAAAGAAAATCATGGGCATTTTGCAGGGCGAGGCGCTGATGAACGACGCCTCTGGCCTGGTCGCCCTGAAGTTTGCCGTGGCGGTTGCCATGGGCACCATGGTCTTTACCGTCGGCGGCGCGACCCTGGAATTCTTCAAGGTGGCGATTGGCGGTATCCTCGCGGGCTTCGTAGTGAGCTGGCTGTACGGACGCTCGCTGCGCTTCCTTAGCCGCTGGGGTGGTGATGAACCGGCGACGCAGATCGTCCTGCTGTTCCTGCTGCCGTTCGCCTCTTACCTGATTGCCGAACACATCGGCGTGTCGGGCATTCTGGCGGCGGTAGCCGCGGGGATGACCATCACCCGCTCCGGCGTTATGCGGCGCGCGCCGCTGGCGATGCGCCTGCGCGCGAACAGTACCTGGGCCATGCTCGAGTTTGTGTTTAACGGCATGGTGTTCCTGCTGTTGGGTCTGCAACTGCCGGGCATTATGGAATCCTCGCTGATTGCGGCCGAAGCGGATCCAAACGTTGAAGTCTGGATGCTGTTTACCGATATCGTGCTCATCTACCTTGCGCTGATGCTGGTGCGTTTCGGCTGGCTGTGGACGATGAAGAAATTCAGTGTTCGCTTCCTGACCAAAAAGCCGATGGAGTTTGGCTCGTGGACCACCCGCGAGCTGCTGATTGCCTCTTTCGCGGGCGTGCGCGGGGCGATCACCCTTGCTGGTGTGCTCTCCATTCCTCTGCTGCTGCCGACGGGTGACGTCTTCCCGGCGCGCTACGAGCTGGTGTTCCTGGCGGCGGGCGTGATCCTTTTCTCGCTGTTTGTCGGCGTGATTATGCTGCCGATTCTGCTGCAACATATTGACGCAGGGGACTCCTCGCAACAGCACAAAGAAGAGCGGATTGCCCGTGCGGCGACGGCGGAAGTGGCGATTGTCGCCATCGAGAAGATGGAGGAGCGTCTGGCCGCCGATGCCGAAGAGAACATTGATAACCAGCTGCTGAAGGAAGTCAGTTCACGCGTGATCGGTAATTTGCGTCGCCGTGCTGACGGACGTAACGACGTGGAAAGTTCGTTGCAGGAAGAGAACCTCGAACGCCGTTTCCGCCTGGCGGCGCTGCGCTCCGAGCGTGCCGAGCTGTATCACCTGCGCGCCACGCGGCAGATCAGCAACGAGACGCTGCAAAAGCTGCTGCACGATCTGGATCTGCTGGAAGCGTTGTTGATAGAGAATCAGTAGCGCTGTAATTGCCCGGTGGCGCTGCGCTTACCGGGCCTACGTGCTCGATCGGTACCCTCTCCCTGTGGGAGAGGGTACCCAAAACCCCTCACAACATTGCAACCACGCCTGTGCGCTGTGCGACAGATAGACCCCTTCACGCCAGATCATCCCCAGCTGCCAGTGCAGGTCGCTCTCCAGCGGGATCCAGCGCAGCGTATTTTTATCCAGCCGCTCGCAGATCGGCTGCGGCAGAATGGCAATCCCCACGCCCGCCTGTACCATCGCCGCCAGAAAATCCCACTGGCCGCTGCGCACCGCAATGCGCGGCTTCACGTTGTGCTGGTTAAACAGCGCCATCAGCTGGCGGCTTAAGGCAAAATCTTCGTTGTAAATCAGCAGCGGGTGTTCGCCGAGCAGCTCGGGTTTTACTGATTCAATCTTCAGCCAGTCGCCGGAGCGCGGCACCAGCACGCACAGCGGGTGGCTGAACAGAGGCAGCGTCGCCAGGCCGCTTTCCTCCTCCACGGGAAGGGCCGTCATGGCCACGTCCAGTTCACCGTTCATCACCGCCTGCTGCACGGTCAGGCCGCCAAATTCAGAAATTTTTAGCTCAACGCCGGGATAGCGCTGGCGAAACAGGCTTATCGGCCCGGCCATCATCATGCCGACCATCGGCGGAATACCGAGCCGCAGCAGCCCTTTTGTCAGATGGTTGATGTCCCCAAGCTCGGCCTCCAGCTGGCGGAACTCCGCCAGAATTGCCAGCCCGCGCTCGAACACCACGCGTCCGGTATCGGTCAGCAGTAGCTTGCGCCCGTCGCGGATCAGCAGGGTACAGTTCAGCTCATCTTCGAGATTTTTCAGCATCTTGCTGATGGTCGGCTGGGTTACGAATAACTTCTCCGCTGCGCGGGTAAAACTTTGCTGGCGAACCACCTCGACAAAATAGCGCAGCGTTCTTATGTCCATGATTATTCCTCGAAACTATACCTTCGATGATTTTAATTCATTTCAGTCGATACCGTACGCTCACTATACTGGCGCCTCGTCTCATTTCTGAGGAAAACCCCCATGGCCGTGGCGTTAAGCCGTGTTACGCCTGCCGTTGTGCAACGACTCCAGGTACCGGTTCAGGTACTGCTCTACGCGGGACTGTTTGTTTTCGCGGAATATCTTGTCGACTGGCTGCATCTGCCTTTACCCGCCAACCTGGTGGGGATGGTGCTGATGCTGACGCTGATCCTCTGTCGCGCGTTGCCCCTTAGCTGGGTGCGGGCCGGCGCACGCTGGCTGCTGGCGGAGATGCTGTTGTTCTTTGTGCCGGCTGTGGTGGCGGTGGTGAATTATGCCCAGTTGCTGATGGTCGACGGCTGGCGCATCTTTGCGGTTATCGCCCTGAGCACGATGATGGTGCTGGGCGCCACCGCCTGGGTGGTGGATAAAGTGTATCGCTTTGAAATCAGCAGGCAGAAGCATGACTAACTTTCAGATAAGCGTGCTGTGCCTGATTGCGACAGTCGTCATCTACTTTGCCAACAAGCGCCTGTATCGCCGCTTTCGCGCGCTGCCGCTGATGCCGCTGGTCTTTACGCCGATCCTGCTGGTGCTGATGCTGGTCTTCGGCCATATCTCCTGGCAGAACTACATTGGCGAATCCCACTGGCTGCTGTGGCTGCTCGGCCCGGCGACCATCGCCTTCGCCGTACCCGTTTATGACAACCTCGCCATTATCAGACGCCACTGGATGTCGCTCAGCGCGGGTGTCGTCACCGCGACGGTGGTGGCGGTGTGCAGTTCGGTCTGGCTGGCGCGGTTGTTTACCCTGTCGGATGAAATCCAGCGCAGCCTGGCGGTGCGTTCGGTGACCACGCCGTTTGCGCTGGCAGCCGCCAAACCGCTCGGTGGCCAGCCGGATCTGGTGGCGCTGTTTGTGGTGGTGACGGGCGTCTTCGGCATGGCAGTAGGGGATGTGCTGTTTCTGCGGCTTTCCATTCGCGAAGGGATGGCGAAAGGCGCGGGGTTTGGCGCGGCGTCGCACGGGGCGGGGACGGCACGTTCGTATGAGCTGGGACAGCAGGAGGGCGTGGTCGCGAGCCTGGTGATGATGCTTTCGGGCGTCACGATGGTGCTGATTGCGCCGCTGGTGGCGTGGGTGATGTTTTAAGCTCCCCGGCCAGAGCGACCGGGGAGAAAAGGCTTAGTGCGCGCGGCCCTGCTCAACGCCCAGGCCGGTTTGCGAGCGGATAAACTGGGCGCGGAATTTTTCACGCTCCAGGTTACCCTCCGGTGAATTATCGGTGGCAGAGAAAATCCAGATCCCGATAAACGCCACGGCAATGGAGAACAGCGCCGGGTATTCATACGGGAAGATAGCGCTTTCGTGACCGAGGATCTGCACCCAGATGGTCGGGCCGAGGATCATCAGAATCACCGCCGTCAGCAGGCCCAGCCAGCCGCCGATCATCGCCCCACGGGTGGTCAGTTTTGACCAGTACATGGAGAGCAGAATGATCGGGAAGTTACAGCTTGCCGCAATCGAGAAGGCCAGCCCGACCATAAAGGCGATGTTCTGTTTCTCGAACAAAATCCCCAGCAGGATGGCGACGACGCCCAGCACCAGCACGGTGATTTTGGAGACTTTCAGCTCATCGCGCTCGCTTGCGCCTTTGCGAAAGACGTTGGCGTAGAGGTCATGCGATACCGCAGACGCACCGGCCAGCGTCAGCCCTGCAACCACCGCGAGGATGGTGGCAAAGGCCACGGCAGAGATAAAGCCGAGGAACAGGTTGCCGCCCACCGCGTCGGCCAGATGCACCGCCGCCATGTTGTTACCGCCGATAAGCGCGCCCGCCGCGTCTTTAAACGCCGGGTTTGCCCCCACCAGCATGATTGCGCCGAAGCCGATGATAAAGGTCAGAATGTAGAAGTAGCCCATAAACCCGGTGGCGTAGAACACGCTTTTACGCGCTTCACGCGCATCTGACACCGTGAAGAAACGCATCAGGATATGCGGCAGGCCAGCGGTACCGAACATCAGGCCGAGACCGAGCGAGAGCGCGGATATCGGATCTTTCACCAGCCCGCCCGGACTCATGATCGCTTCCCCTTTCGGGTGGACCGCCATCGCTTCGGTAAACAGATTATTGAAGCTGAACCCGACGTGCTTCATCACCATAAAGGCCATAAAGCTGGCGCCGAACAGCAGCAGTACCGCTTTGATGATCTGTACCCAGGTGGTGGCCAGCATGCCGCCGAACAGGACGTACATCACCATCAGCACGCCGACCAGCACCACCGCGACGTGGTAGTTCAGGCCGAACAGCAGCTCGATCAGTTTGCCCGCGCCGACCATCTGGGCGATCAGATAGAGTGCCACCACCACCAGCGAACCGCAGGCGGAGAGGGTACGAATCGGCCCCTGCTTCAGGCGATAGGAGGCGACGTCAGCAAAGGTATAGCGCCCCAGGTTACGCAGGCGCTCGGCAATCAGGAACAGAATGATTGGCCAGCCCACCAGGAACCCGAGGGAGTAGATCAGGCCGTCATACCCTGAGGTATACACCAGCGCGGAGATCCCAAGGAACGAGGCGGCGGACATAAAGTCCCCCGCGATCGCCAGCCCGTTCTGGAAGCCGGTAATATTGCCGCCCGCGGTGTAGTAATCGTTACGGGAGCGTACGCGTTTCGACGCCCAGTAGGTGATGTACAGCGTCAGCACCACGAAAATCAGGAACATGATAATCGCCTGCCAGTTGGTTGGCTGGCGCTGAACCTCGCCGGTAAGGGCATCTGCTGCATGGGCAGCAAAGGGAAGTGTGGCGGCTAGCGCCGTCAGGACTCGCTTCATGATGCTTTTACCTCGCGCAGAACTTCTCTGTTAAGACGATCGAATTCACCGTTCGCACGCCAGACGTACACACCCGTGAGCACAAACGAAATGATGATCACGCCAATCCCAATCGGAATACCGCGCGTGACGCTGGTACCCTCATGCAGCGGGGTGCCCAGCCAGTGCGGCGCAAAGGCGATCAGCAGAATAAAGCCGACGTAGATAATCAGCATGATGATGGAAAGGATGAAGGCAAACCGTTGCCGTTTTTCGACGAGCTCCCTGTAGTGCGCACTATTCTCTATCTGCTGACAAATATCGTTATTCATCACAGAGTCTCCAGAAGTAAGGTTGGTTTGTTTTTATCCCCTCTCCCCTGTGGGGAGAGGGTGAGGGGAGGAAGGTGCGGTCTTATGCCCTCACCCCGGCCCTCTCCCACGGGGAGAGGGAGAAAACACTAGGAAGGCATTGTGATGGCCTGCTTCTCTTCGAGCAGTTTGTCCACCACGCCAGGATCGGCCAGCGTTGAGGTATCACCGAGGTTACTGGTGTCGCCCGCCGCGATTTTGCGCAGGATACGGCGCATAATCTTGCCGGAACGGGTTTTCGGCAGCGAGTCGGTCCAGTGCAGCACGTCCGGCGTGGCAAGCGGGCCGATCTCTTTACGCACCCAGTTGCGCACCTCGGTATACAGCTCTGGCGACGGCTCTTCGCCGTGGTTCAGAGTGACGTAGGCGTAGATCGCCTGGCCTTTGATGTTGTGAGGAATGCCGACAACCGCCGCTTCGGCAATTTTCGGATGCGACACCAGCGCAGACTCAATTTCCGCCGTACCCAGACGATGGCCGGAAACGTTCAACACATCGTCCACGCGTCCGGTGATCCAGTAATAACCGTCTTCATCCCGGCGCGCGCCGTCGCCGCTGAAGTACATGTTTTTGAAGGTCGAGAAGTAGGTCTGCTCGAAGCGCTCATGGTCGCCGAACAGGGTACGCGCCTGGCCAGGCCAGGAATCGACGATCACCAGGTTGCCCTCGGTGGCCCCTTCCTGCGGATTGCCTTCGTTGTCCACCAGCGCAGGCTGCACGCCGAAGAACGGACGGGTGGCCGAACCGGCTTTCAGCTGCGTGGCGCCCGGCATCGGGGTGATCATGAAGCCGCCGGTTTCGGTCTGCCACCAGGTGTCCATCACCGGGCACTTCTCGTTGCCGATCTTCTTCCAGTACCACTCCCAGGCTTCGGGGTTGATCGGCTCGCCCACGGAGCCGAGGATACGCAGGGAAGAGCGGTCGGTCCCTTCGATGGCTTTATCGCCTTCCGCCATTAGCGCACGGATCGCCGTTGGCGCGGTATAGAGAATGTTGACCTGATGCTTATCAACCACCTGGCACATACGCGCCGGGGTCGGCCAGTTCGGTACGCCTTCAAACATCAGCGTCGTTGCGCCGCAGGCCAGCGGGCCGTACAGCAGGTAGCTGTGACCGGTGACCCAGCCCACGTCGGCGGTACACCAGTAGATGTCGCCCGGATGATAGTCGAAAACGTATTTAAAGGTGGTGGCCGCATAGACCAGATAACCGCCGGTGGTATGCAGCACGCCTTTCGGCTTACCGGTGGAGCCGGAGGTATACAGGATAAACAGCGGATCTTCCGCGTTCATCTCTTCCGGCTGATGCTGGTCGCTCGCGTTTTCAATCAGATCGCTCCACCACAGGTCGCGCCCCTCGTGCCAGTCGATTTTGCCGCCCGTGCGCTTGAGGACAATGACGTTGTTGATGGATTTTACGTTCGGGTTTTTCAGCGCTTCATCAACGTTTTTCTTCAGCGGAATACCGCGCCCGGCGCGCACGCCCTCGTCAGCGGTGATCACCAGCTTCGAATTCGAGTCGACAATACGCCCGGCAACCGCCTCCGGCGAGAAACCGCCGAAGATAACGGAGTGGATCGCACCGATGCGCGCGCAGGCCAGCATAGCCACGGCGGCTTCCGGCACCATTGGCATATAGATCGCCACCACATCGCCTTTTTTAATGCCCTGGGCCAGCAGCACGTTGGCAAAGCGGCACACGTCGCGATGAAGTTCGTTATAGGTGATATGTTTACTCTGAGAGGCATCGTCGCCTTCCCAGATGATGGCCGTTTCGTTGCCGCGTTCAGCAAGATGGCGGTCCAGGCAGTTCGCCGCCAGGTTCAGCGTGCCGTCTTCATACCATTTAATGGAGACGTTGCCCGGCGCGAAAGAGGTGTTCTTTACCTTCTGATAAGGTTTGATCCAGTCGAGGATGTGGCCCTGCTCACCCCAGAACGCGTCAGGGCTGGAAACGGACTGCTGGTATTTCTCCTGGTATTGCTCCGGGCTTATCAGGCAACGGTCCGCAATGTTTGCGGGAATGTCGTGTTTGTGTATTTGGCTCATGGCTTTTTTTCTCCTTGTAAGATGTTAATAATATGTCGCAAAAACGTTAATAGTAGGGGCTTTACAAGCTTTGTTTAGTATTTGGGCGACAGATCACGCAATGTCTGAAGAGTATGAAAATTGAGCGAATGAAACTTTGAAGGGAAATAATTCACCTGAAGAATTATTCACTTTTTTGAAGTGAAAATATTTTGTATAACAAATGGTTATTTATGCGAATTGCTATAAATTGCCGTCAATGACACTTTTTGCAGTGAAATGCCTTGTTCTTTAAGGCTTGCGCAGCATGCCGTGCAAATGATACTCATACGGCGCGTTAAAAAATCCCATAAACCAACGCAACACAATTCATACCCTTTCAGTATGTCTCCATATTCATGCAGTTTTGATGGTACGGAGATTTCATTGAGGAAGTCAGTTTCTATGAAAAATTTGAAAGTCAGCCTGGCCTGGCAGATCCTGCTGGCCCTTGTGCTGGGCATCTTGCTGGGCAGTTACCTCCATTATCATAGCGACAGCCGCGAGTGGCTGATTGCGAACCTTCTCTCCCCTGCGGGCGATATCTTTATTCATCTGATCAAGATGATTGTTGTGCCGATTGTGATCTCGACGCTGGTGGTCGGTATCGCGGGTGTCGGTGATGCGAAACAGTTAGGCCGCATCGGCGTTAAAACTATTCTCTATTTCGAAGTGATCACCACGGTTGCCATCGTTCTTGGCATCACCCTGGCGAATGTGTTCCAGCCTGGTGCCGGGATCGATATGTCACAGCTGGCGACGGTGGATATTTCGAAATACCAAAGCACAACCGCCGATGTGCAGAGCCATTCGCATGGACTGATGGGGACTATTCTCTCGCTGGTGCCGACCAACATTATCGCGTCCATGGCGAAGGGCGAGATGCTGCCGATCATCTTCTTCTCGGTACTCTTTGGTCTGGGGCTTTCTTCCCTGCCCGCGACGCACCGTGAACCGCTGGTCACCGTGTTCCGATCTGTCTCCGAAACCATGTTCAAAGTCACCCACATGGTGATGCGCTATGCGCCGGTCGGGGTATTCGCGCTGATTGCGGTGACCGTAGCGAACTTCGGCTTTGCCTCCCTGTGGCCGCTGGCGAAGCTGGTGATTCTGGTGCACTTCGCGATTCTGTTCTTCGCGCTGGTAGTGCTGGGCATTGTGGCGCGCCTGTGCGGGCTCAGCATCTGGATCCTGATCCGCATCCTGAAGGATGAGCTGATTCTGGCCTACTCCACGGCAAGCTCCGAGAGCGTGCTGCCGCGTATCATTGAGAAGATGGAGGCCTACGGTGCGCCGGCGTCCATTACCAGCTTCGTGGTGCCAACGGGCTACTCCTTTAACCTGGATGGTTCGACGCTGTATCAGAGTATTGCGGCGATCTTTATCGCTCAGCTGTACGGCATTGACCTGTCGCTGTGGCAGGAGATCGTGCTGGTTCTGACGCTGATGGTGACTTCAAAAGGCATCGCAGGCGTGCCGGGCGTCTCCTTCGTGGTGCTGCTGGCGACGCTGGGCAGCGTCGGTATTCCGCTGGAAGGCCTGGCGTTTATTGCCGGTGTGGACCGTATCCTCGACATGGCGCGTACTGCGCTGAACGTGGTGGGTAATGCGCTGGCGGTGCTGGTAATCTCCAAGTGGGAACACAAGTTCGACCGTAAAAAAGCGCTGGCGTATGAACGCGAGGTGCTGGGTCGTTTTGATAAAACGGCTGACCAGTGATGTAAAAATGCCGGGTGGCGGCTTCGCCTTACCCGGCCTACATAAGCCGTAGGCCCGGTAAGCGCAGCGCCACCGGGCAACAATTTATTCCCCGCTCAACGCATCAAACTCTTCACACCCGGTATCAAACCCTTCGGTACAGCTCAGGTTTAACCAGTAAAGCGCTTTCTGTTTATTCGGTGTGATAAAGCCTTTCTCACCCTGCCTGAACAGCATTCCTGCCCAGTACTCCGCATAGCCCGTCCGGGACAGAGCCGAACTCCGCTTGAACCACGATGCGGCCTGCACGTCATCCTGAGGGACTTCAACGCCGTTGGCATAGATCAGCCCCAGCAGCTGTTGCGCGTCTACCGCCGAGTCGCTATCGATGTCTTCGGTCGCCGATTGCAGCAGTGCGATGGCCTGCGGGTAGTCGGTTTTGCCCGCCTGCGTGTTCACCAGCACCCGCGCCAGCATGATCGCGCCGCGTTTGCTGCCCGCAATGTTTGCCTGCTGGGCCAGGGCTTTAGCCTGCGCATAGTCACCCTGCGAAAAGTGGATTTGCGACAGCAGCGCCATGGCGTCGACATCACCGCCTTTTGCCGCTTTTTCCGCCCACAGCGCCGCCTGCGCGCTGTCGCCGGAACTGAACCAGGTATCGGCAAGATAATACTGCGCGCGCGCATCGCCCGCTTCAGCCTGCTTTTTATACTGGCTGCCTATCTCATCGGCATGGGCAAACGCGGTTAAAAATAACAACATCAGAAAAAGGGTTTTCATGGATTCTTATCATCTGGGTACACGCCGCGCAGTATAATCGCGGTGACAGAAGAAAAAAACGGATGCGTTAAGACCTCAGCATCCCACAAGTCGGGCGGAACACGCGTTCCGCCCGAAGAGGTTAGCCTGCGTTACAGGCTAATTTCGCCGCCACCTCCTGATGTTCACTCTTTATTGAAAACTCGCAGAGCTTATCGCGAGTAATAAAGGTAAAGATCACTATCGTCAGGCAAATAATAAAGACGATGCCTAACGTAGTTTTTAATGGCGTCATGCCTTTTACTCCTTGTGAAAAATAGAATAAGAGGCTACTCTCAACCTGTTGGTAGTTGAGGGGTAGCCTCGGGTTGTACTGACCCCAAAAAGTTGGACAGTTAAACACGAGGCACATAGGTCTGGGTTCGATATTCAATTGGACTCAGACCTTTTAATTTCAGGCTAATTCTTCTGCTGTTGTAGTAGTCAATATATTCCGTAACAGCATCCTTCAGTTCGCTTATATTACTGAACTCGTCAAGATAAAAACACTCCGACTTTAAGGTTCCAAAGAAACATTCCACGACTGCATTATCCAGACAATTGCCTTTTCTGGACATGCTCTGTGTAATGCCTTGTTCTTTAAGGATGTTTTGATACCTTCTCATACGATACTGCCATCCCTGGTCAGAGTGCAGAATAGGATGCTCGTGAGGCTTAAGCTTTTTGAATGCCTGATCGAGCATATTCTCGACCATGTTCATCACAGGTCTTTCCGACAGGCTGTAAGAAATAACTTCGTTGTTGAAGAGATCTATTACTGGAGACAAATACAGCTTTCGCCCATTGACTGCAAATTCAGTAACGTCGGTAACCCACTTCTCGTTTGGCCGTGTAGCCTTGAAATCCCTTTGGAGAACATTGGGGGCGGTTTGCCCTACCTCTCCTCTGTAGGAGCTGTATCGCTTGACCTTAATCGCTGCCTTAAGCGAGAGGGTTCCCATCAGGCGCTGAACGGCTTTATGGTTAATCCGTTCCCCGTCTCGATGGAGAGACAACGTTACCCTACGGTATCCGTAACGACCTTTATTCTCGTGATAAATCTCACCAATACGCTTTTTAACATCCGCATACTTATCAGGCTTGCTGAGAGCCTTTAGATGGTAATAAAACGTACTGCGCGGTATCTCCGCTGCCTTGAGAAGCTCATCAAGAGGGTAAAACTGCCTTAGCTCGTTGAGTACTTTCACTTTTTCGCGGGATGAGCTAAGGCTTTCAGCTTTTTTAGATACGTAAGCCGCATTTCAAGGAATCGAACTTGTCTTTCAAGATCCTCAATACGTCGGTCTTTCGACAGCTCCAATGCTAACGCCGCTTTTTCTGGATCAACTGACATTGTAATGTTTCTTTTGGTGCCGATCTTGAGTGCGCGTAAACCAGCTTCTCCGTGCTCCTCATAGACTTTCAGCCACTTGGCTACAGAACCACTACCAGCAAGCATAAAGTGAGCAGCAGCCTGATTGAGGGACATCTGCTGCTCGGTCACGGCTTTCACGACCTTAATGCGCAACTCTGGATCAGCACTAACGCCTTTAGGTTTGGGAATTAAACCTTTTTCTCCATGTTTTTCATAGAGGGCAACCCACGTCCTGACCTGGGTTCGAGGCACACCAAAACGTGCAGAGATGATCCTGTAACCATCATCAGTTGTGAAGTAGTGATTCACGACTTCAAGGCGCTTTTCGAAGGGGTATTTTGGCTTTGACATATCAGGGACTATTCCATTTCATCGTCCAACAAAATGGGTGCAGTACAGGTAAATGCAAATTTCCCGGGGCTTTCCACTTTCTGTCCCTCAACAATGCTCAAGACAGAAAGTCTTAAGCACCCGCCGCATATCTTATCCCTCTGAATTAAAATGCAAAGATGTAATTAATTTTCGCGCAAATTACATTTTTCTGCGAGACGCCTTCAGAAATATATATAGATATAATTAATAGCGATGCCAGAAATAATAATGGGGTGAATATCTCACCCCATTTAGTCAGCGATTAATTAACGGCTTCATCCCATTGCGCTTTCTCGCAGGCGGGCTTTCAGCTTGTTATATTCGTCGATCACATACTGTTCCGCAGCGTGTTGATCCGCAATGGGCTCCACGTTTACGGCGCAGTATTTATACTCCGGCGTTTTGGTTATCGGGCTTAAGTTCTCCGTCACCAGCTCGTTACAGGCGCCAATCCACCACTGGTAGGTCATATAGACTGCCCCTTTGTTCGGACGGTCGCTGACCTGCGCGCGGGTAATGATGCGGCCCTTACGCGAGTTCACCCACACCAGCGCTTCATCTTCAATACCGAGCCGTTCGGCATCGGCGGTGTTGATCTGCGCGTAGCCCGGTTCATCCGCCAGCGCCGCCAGCGCGGCGCAGTTGCCGGTCATGGAGCGGCAGGAGTAGTGGCCCACTTCACGCACGGTGGAGAGCACCATCGGATACTCGTCGGTGAGCTTATCGATCGGCGCGACCCAGTCGCAGGTGAAGAACTGCGCCAGCCCGTTCGGGGTGTCGAACTTCTCTTTAAAGAGGTATGACGTCCCCTGATCGGATTCTGACTCATCCCGGCACGGCCACTGGATGTAGCCCAGCTCACCCATTTTTTCATAGGTTGCCCCATAAAAGTCCGGACACAGATGCCGCAACTCGTCCCAGATCTCCTGGGTGTTGTTGTAGTGCATCGGGTAGCCCATGCGGGTGGCGATTTCGCTGATGATTTGCCAGTCTGTTTTCAGATCCCACTTCGGCTCGACGGCCTTGAAGAAGCGCTGGAAGCCGCGGTCTGCCGCCGTATAGACACCTTCATGCTCGCCCCAGGAGGTCGACGGGAGAATCACATCCGCCGCCGCCGCGGTTTTGGTCATAAAGATATCCTGAACAATCACCAGCTCCAGATCCTCAAAGCCTTTGCGCACCGCGGACAGTTCGGCGTCGGTCTGGAGCGGATCTTCACCCATGATGTAGGCCGCACGTACTTCACCGTGCGCCGCGCGGTGCGGCAGCTCGCTGATGCGGTATCCGGTGTGTGCCGGCAGACTCTCCACGCCCCAGGCCTTCGCAAACTTCTCGCGGTTTTCCGGGAATTTGACGTACTGGTAGCCCGGATAGGTGTCCGGCAGCGCGCCCATATCACACGCACCCTGCACGTTATTCTGACCACGCACCGGGTTCACGCCCACATGCGCTTTACCCAGATTGCCGGTCAGCATGGCGAGGCTGGTGAGCGAGCGCACGGTTTCCACGCCCTGGTAGAACTGGGTCACGCCCATGCCCCACAGAATGGCGGCGGTTTTCGCCCCGGCGTACATACGCGCCGCCTGGCGGATCTCCTGTGCGCTGACGCCGGTTATCGCCTCTACTGACTCCGGCGTATAGCCTTCGACAATCTTGCGATACTCTTCAAACCCTTCCGTACGGCTCGCGACAAACGCCTGGTCGTAGAGGTTCTCCTCAATAATGACGTGCCCCATCGCATTCAACAGCGCGATGTTCGAGCCGTTTTTCAGTGCGATGTGCATATCCGCAATGCGCGCGGTTTCAATTTTGCGCGGATCGCAGACGATGATTTTCGCCCCGTTCTGTTTGGCGCGAATGACGTGATTCGCGACGATAGGGTGAGAATCCGCCGGGTTATAGCCGAAGATGAACACCAGATCGGTGTTATCTATCTCATTGATGGCATTACTCATTGCGCCGTTACCGACCGACTGGTGCAGACCTGCAACCGATGGGCCGTGTCAGACGCGAGCGCAGCAGTCGACGTTATTGGTACCAATAACGGCGCGCGCGAATTTTTGCATCACATAGTTGGTTTCATTCCCGGTTCCGCGTGAGGAGCCGGTGGTCTGAATCGCATCCGGGCCATACTTGGCCTTGATGGCGCTGAGGCGCGTGGCGACGTAATCCAGCGCTTCATTCCAGGAGACGGCTTCCAGCTTGCCGCCGCGCTCGCGACGGATCATAGGGGTTTTCAGGCGCGGGGTGAGGATTTGGGTATCGTTAATAAAATCCCAGCCGTAGTACCCTTTCAGGCACAGCGTGCCCTGATTGGTTTTCCCCTGCGCCGCTTCCGCCCGGACGATTTTGCCGTTATCGACCACCAGGTGGATCTTGCAACCTGAGGCACAATAAGGGCAAACCGTGACGACTTTTTTCATCACTTTGCTCCAGTTAAACAGTTCTTACCTGCCCAATATGCAGCTTCTATGCCATGTTTTTACTATGGGTATTTCCTGACTTTACGACCCTTTGCGGGGCAAAACCCTGACGAAAAACAGCCAATCGTCAAAATTGACGTGTCGAAAGGGCAGGGGATGTGACATGGATTGAATTTCCGTCACGTAAAAAACAATTCGGCTGGAGCCAGCGGCAGAATGGTTCAGACTTAACATAATTCCCTGACGGAAGCATGCGATGAAACCGGCGATTCTGGTGGTTGATGATGATGTCGCAGTCTGCGAACTGCTACAGGATGTGCTCAGCGAGCACGTCTTTACCGTGCTGACGTGTCACACCGGTCAGGACGCGGTGAACCGTGTCCAGCAGGACCCCGGCATTGCGCTGGTTCTGCTGGACATGATGCTGCCGGATATCAACGGATTACAGGTTTTGCTGCAACTGCAAAAGCAGCGACCAGCGCTACCGGTGGTGATGCTGACGGGGCTGGGAAGTGAATCAGATGTGGTCGTCGGGCTGGAAATGGGCGCCGATGATTACATCGGAAAACCGTTCAATCCGCGCGTGGTGGTCGCCCGCGTTAAGGCGGTGCTGCGTCGTACCGGCGCGCTGGACGCGGAGCCTGCCGCGCCGCGCGTTGAAGGTATTGCCTTTAACGGCTGGACGCTGGACACCACCCGCTGCGAGCTGAGCGATCCGCAGCGTAATACCGTGCCGTTAACCCAGGGCGAATACGGCCTGCTGCTGGCATTAACGCAAAACGCCCGCCGGGTACTGAGCCGTGAACAGCTGCTGGAGCTGACCCACAGCGAAAGCGCCGAGGTCTTTGACCGCACTATCGACGTGTTGATCATGCGGCTACGGCGAAAAATTGAGGTCAATCCGCACCAGCCTTTGCTGATCAAAACCATTCGCGGTCTGGGCTATGTTTTTGCCACGGACGTTTCCCATCATGAGAAAGCCGCCTGACCGTTCTCCTGAATAAACGCCTGAAGCTCGGCCAGCGTTTTCGCGCCGTCAATCGCATTGGCCGCCAGCAGGCTGGCCCGCGCGCAGGCGTGCGCCAGATAAATACTCTCGGTAAGCGACAGCGATTCATGGCAACCGTATAAAAAGCCTGCGCAAAACGCGTCGCCCGCACCGACGCTGCCGATAATCTCGTCCTGCGTCAGCTTCCACGACGGAACCCATTGCCCTTTTTCACCCGGCGCTTCCCCCCATGCCCCTTCCGGACAGTGGATCACCACCCGCTGCCGCACGCCTGCCGCCAGCAGCTGTGCGGCAGCGTCGGCGATATGGACCATGTTCAGCGCACCATGACTGTCGCGGATCTCAAGCCCGCTAAACTCACCGGCTTCCAGCTCGTTAATCACCAGATAATCAAGATGACGCAGGGCAGGGAGCACCAGCGGCTGATAGCGCGGATCGCCCTTGCGGGAGACCAGATCGAGCGAGGTTTCATACCCCTGATCGCGCATCTGTGCCAGTAACCGCGCGCTGCGGGTGCCAAACTCCTCGTCCGGCATGTCCAGGCTGTCGAGCAGCAGCAGATAGCCGAGATGGAAGATCTTCAGCGATCCGTCGAGGCGATCGAAGGCGGGAAGATCCAGCAGGCGGTTGGCGCCCGGCGAGTGAAAAAAGGTGCGCTGTCCGCTGGGGTCGGTCATTACCTGCGACATCGACGTTGGGGCGAACGTCGTGCGCTGCACGCGCTGGCGATTGACGTGATACTGGTCGAGCATCGCCAGAATATAGTCTCCGTCGCTGTCTTCCCCAATCAGCCCCACCGCCTGTAACGGCAGGCCGACGTGCATTTTCGCCAGCGTCAGCAGAACGTTGAGCGGCGCACCGCCGGTTGAGCGCTCACTGTGGGTTATTTCCGCCAGCCAGCCGCGCTCCGGCCACTGTACGATCTGGTGGACGTGATCCACCAGCATGTTGCCTGCGGCGATAATCCCTTTGCGTTCCATTATGCCTGCCCCGCGCTGCCGAAGATGCGCATCTGCTCCGCGACCGTATCGGTAATGGCCTCTTCAATGCCCAGCAGCAGTTCGGCAAACTCATCGTACAGCGGCTGGCGGTTCGCCATGCGCTGCTCAACGGCGGCGAGCGCGGCCTGCGACATGCCGGTATAAAAATTGATTTTATGAATGCCCAGCTCGATAGCGCGGCGGAAGTCGGCATCGCTAATTCCCGAGCCGCCGTGTAAAACCAGCGGCAGGCCCGTCTGCTGGCGAATGGCGTCCAGGCGCGAGAAATCGAGTTTCGGCTCGCCCTTGTATTTCCCGTGCGCGTTGCCAATGGCGACCGCCAGCGCGTCGATACCGGTTAAATCGACAAATTCGCGCGCCAGCTGCGGGTCGGTAAAGAACGCTTCATCCGCATGCCCATACAGCGCGCCGCCTTCATCTCCGCCGACTGCGCCCAGCTCCGCCTCCACCGAGACGCCCACCGCGTGGCACATCTTCACCACTTCCCGGGTCTGGCGGATATTTTCCTCATAGCTCAGCGTCGAGCCGTCGAACATCACCGAGCTGAACCCTAAGCGCAGGGCGCGCACGACGGCCTCAAAATGCAGGCCGTGGTCGAGGTTAAGCACCACGGGAATGTCGTGGCGGGCGGCTTCGAACTTTACCGCTTCGACAAGCGAATCCAGCGACACGTACTTAAAATGCACTTCCGCGATGTTGATGATAAACGGCGAGCGTTCCTGCTTCGCGGCGGCAAACAGCGCGCGCAGAAAATGGGAGTCGAGAACGTTGAACGCGCCCAGGGCGTAGCGGTGTTCTCTGGCGTGTGCCAGACCGTCGGCAAGAGAAATCAATGGCATCATTCACTCCTTATATCCGAAACAGGTTGTACTCGTTGCACAGCACCAGCACCGCCGGTTCGTCTTCTTCGATGGTGTTGTAGCGATCGATGGGCTGTAAAAAGTGGTTGTCGTGTTCATCGTCATTGACCGACGACACTTCGCCCACCAGAACGTCGCCAAAGCCGCGTTCACCCCAGAAACTGTGGTACAGGCCGGGCGTCAGGCAGATGCTCTCCCCAGGCGTGAGGCGCAGCTGGCTGCCGGGCGTGTGCGTCTGCCGACAACCGTCTATCGTGACGATCACGTCGGTGTTTTCGGTCTCCTCATGCGCGCCCGCATTCCATAACTCAATAATCAGATTCCCGCCGCCGCGGTTGATGATGTCCTCCCGCTTGCGCCAGTGGAAATGCATCGGCGTCACCTGGCCGTCGCGGACGTGCATGATTTTTTCGGCATAGCACTTCTCATAAGGCACGCCGTTGGGGGAGCCGTTGCGCAGGGTGAACAGCGTCAGCCCCTGTGCGGCAAAGTGGTTGCCGCCAAACGCCGTCACGTCCCAGCCGAGCCTGAGGTCGAACACCTCCTGCCAGGCGGCCTGGTCAAGCTGCTGCCATTTTGTTGGCGGAAAGCTGGCAAACGGCGGGAGATGCACGTCGTGCATGGAGAAGAACTGCCGCGTGTGGCCGAGGATTTCATTGATGTCGGAGCGTTTCATGGGGACTCCTTGAGTTTTATGCCACCCCCTCACCCCGGCCCTCTCCCTCAAGGGAGAGGGGGAGAGGGTTAGGGTGAGGGCATCAGGCCGCACCGGGTTTACTTAACCGTCCACCCCTTATACGTGCCGACGTTCTTTTTATCGATCATCGTCACCGGGATCAGCACAGGCTCTTTCGGCGCCGGTTTGCCCTGTAGAATGTCATAGCCGATCTCCACCGCCTTCGCCGCCATCACCTGCGGATCCTGCGCCGGCGTCGCCACAAACAGGGAGTTTTCGCGCTTCAGCGCTTCCTCACCGTCCGGGGAACCATCCACGCCGACGATAAAGAACTCGTTGCGCTGCGCCTGTTTCGCCGCCAGATCGGCGCCGATCGCCGTCGGATCGTTAATTGCGAATACGCCGTCGATCTTCGGATTGGCCGCCAGCAGGGAGGTCATGACCTCCAGTCCGCCTTCGCGGCTGCCTTTGGCGTTCTGATTATCCGAGAGCACTTTGATATCCGGGTGGCGCCTGAACTCGGTCTGGCAGCCCTCCACGCGGTTTTGTACCGCAGAAACCGGCGGCCCGTTGATGATCACCACGTTGCCTTTACCTTTCAGGCGGTCGGTTATATACTTACAGGCCATCTCCCCCGCCTGGGTGTTATCAGAGGTGATGGTGGCATCGGCCCCTTCCGCCGCCACGTCAACCGCCACGACCACGATCCCCGCCTCTTTGGCGCGTTTTACCGCCGGGCCGATCCCTTTAGAATCCGCAGCGTTGAGGATGATCATGTCCACTTTCGCCGCAATGAAGTTATCGATCTGCGACACCTGCTGGCCCAGATCGTACCCGCTGGAGACCAGCGTCACCTTGACGTTATCCCCCGCCAGCTTGCGCGCTTCCAGCTCGGCGCCTTTGGTGATCTGCACGAAGAACGGGTTAGCCAGGTCGCCCACCGTCACGCCGATGGACTTCAGATCTTTTGCCTGCGCAAACGGGGTTGCGGCCAGCAGCGCGCCAGCACAGAGCGCGGTCACTAAGGGCTTCAATCTCATGCTGTATTCCTCACGTAGGGTATTGTTGTTATGCACTTTGATGGTGTCGGGTACGGTATTTGTCGATCAGCACCGCTATGATGATCACCGCCCCTTTGATCACCAGCTGCCAGAAGTAGGAGACGCCCATCAGCGTCATGCCGTTGTTGAGGGTGGCGATGATCAACGCGCCGACCAGCGTGCCGGTGATCGTGCCGATCCCGCCGACGAAGCTGGTGCCGCCGAGGATCACCGCCGCAATCGCATCCAGCTCGTACCCCGTGCCGAGGTTGCCGTTGGCGCTGTAGAGGCGCGAGGCGCTCATCACGCCGCCTAATCCCGAGAGCAGGCCGCTCATGCCGTAGACAAACAGCAGCACCAGCCAGACCTTGATGCCGGTTAAGCGTGCCGCCTGCATATTGCCGCCGACCGCATAGATGTGAACGCCGAGGGTTGTGCGACGCAGAATAAACCAGCACACCACAATCACCGCCAGGGCGATCACCACCAGCCACGGAATCGGGCCGAGGTAGTTGTTGCCGATCCACTCGAAGTTAATGTTGGAGTTAATGACCGTCGTGCCGTCCGCCAGCAGATACGCCGCGCCGCGCAGTGCCGTATAGGTGCCGAGCGTGACGATAAACGGCGGAAGTCCGGCGAAGGCCACCAGCGCGCCGTTGAACAGCCCCAGCACCATACCGAGCATCAGCGCCGCCGGAATGGAGAGCATCGCAAATTCCGGGATAAGCGAGACCACCATCGCCGCTACCGCCGTAGTACCCAGAATCGAGCCCACAGAGAGGTCAATCCCGCCGGTCAGGATGATGAAGGTCATCCCCGCCGCCAGCACGATGTTGATCGACGCCTGCCGGGTAATATTCAGCAGGTTGCTCTCGGTGAAAAAGTTCGGGGCGATAAAGCCAAATACCGCCACAATCAGGATTAAAATTGGCAAAATGCCGATCGTTTGCATCAGATCGCTCATCAGCATTTTTTTGGCGGAGGCGGATTTCGCCACCTGCTGCGGATGGGTTGGAGTTGTCATAATTACACCGCCTGATGATGTGTGTCGTTCACGCCGGTTGCCAGCGTCATGATGTTTTCCTGAGAGATGTCGCGTCCGTGGAGTTCACCCGCGATGCTGCCTTCCCGCATCACGTACACCCGGTCGCTCATGCCCACCACTTCCGGCAGCTCGCTGGAGATCATCAGAATCGCCACGCCTTTGCGCGCCATCTGGTTCATGATGCGGTAGATCTCGCTTTTCGCGCCGACGTCCACCCCACGCGTGGGCTCGTCCAGAATCAGAATGCGCGGGCCTATCGCCACCCAGCGGGAGATCAGCAGCTTTTGCTGGTTGCCGCCGGAGAGCCCGCCCGCGCGCACCTGAGAATGCGGCACGCGGATATTGAGCAGGGCGATGGCGTCATCGGAAATAGACTGCGCTTTTTTGCGGTTCAGCCAGCCGAAGGTGGCGTCGCGCTCCAGCGTCGCCATGGTGATGTTCTCCTGCGCCGCCAGCTCCAGAAACAGCCCCTGCTCCTTGCGGTTCTCGGTAAGAAAACCGATGCCGTTTTCAATGGCCGCGCGCGGGGAGTGGATCACCACCGGTTCGCCGTCGACCTCGATCATGCCGCCGGTGGCTTTGCGCACGCCGAAGATCAGCTGCGCCAGCTCGGAGCGACCGGCCCCGACCAGCCCCGCCAGCCCGACGATTTCACCGGAGCGAACCTGCAAACTGCACGGCAGCACTTTTTTGCCATCTGTCAGGTGGTGTACGTTCAGACGCGGGCTGCCGAGCGGAATATCGCGCTCTTTGTTAAACAGATCGCTGAGCGGGCGGCCCACCATCATGCGCACCAACTCAGAGGCATTCAGCTTGTCGCGCGTCAGGCTGCCGACGTACTGCCCGTCGCGCAGGACGCTGACGCGATCGGAAAGCTCATACACTTCCGCCATGCGGTGGCTGATGTAGATAATCGCCATCCCTTCATCGCGCAGGCGCAAAATCAGTTCGAACAGACGGTGGGTTTCGCGCGAGGAGAGGGCGGCGGTGGGTTCATCCATCACCAGAATACGGCTGTTGCGGTGCAGCGCGCGGGCGATCTCCACCTGCTGCTGCTCGGCGATGGTCAGCTTCATGACCAGGTCGGTGGCGCTGAACTGCGCGCCCAGACGGTCAATGACCGCCTGCGCCTGGGCAGCCATCTCTTTGCGCTGGACCAGCCCGCCGCGCGACAGCTCGCTGCCGAGAAAAATGTTTTCCGCCACGGTCAGGTTAGGAGCAAGCTGCATCTCCTGATAAATCAGGGTAATGCCTGCGGCCAGCGCATCCTTCGGCCCTTTGATGTGAAACGGCTGACCGTCGATGAGGATGTCGCCGCTGCTGGCGGTATAGGCGCCTGCGAGGATCTTCATCAGCGTGCTTTTTCCGGCGCCGTTTTCCCCCATCAGCGCGTGGATCTCACCGGGGAAAACCGTCAAATCCACACCCTTGAGCGCGTGGAAATTGCCAAACGTCTTGGCAATATTGCGCATCTCTAAAACCGGGGTTCTGCTCATGGCGGATCTCCTGTGAATGTCGATATCTGCACTTCATCACAGGTGCGTAAATGCAAAATGTCAGAAGCTGTTCATATTTGTCATAGTTATGAATAGCTAATCGCCATCACATTTTCCTTTTCCCTCTCCCTGTGGGAGAGGGCCAGGGTGAGGGCACCAAACCGCAGAGGAGCCCAAACCCATGTCTTCACGCCCCCCGTTCTTCACCAGCGCCCGCGGTCGCCTGCTGATATTTAACCTGCTGGTGGTGGCGGTAACGCTGATGGTAAGCGGCGTGGCGGTGCTCGGCTTTCGTCATGCCAGCCAGATCCAGGAGCAGGTGCAGCAGCAAACGCTGGATGATATGACTGGCAGCATGAACCTCGCGCGTGATACCGCGAATGTGGCGACGGCGGCGGTGCGGCTGTCGCAGGTAGTCGGTGCGCTGGAGTACAAAGGCGAAGCTGAACGGCTGAAACAGACGCAGATGGCGCTGCGCCACTCGCTGGAGCAGCTTGCCGATGCGCCGCTGGCGCAGCAGGAGCCCGCGCTGGTGGCGCGTATTATTCGCAGGAGCAATGAGTTACAGCAGAGCGTGACGGGAATGCTGGAGCGCGGGCAAAAACGGCATCTGGAGCGTAACGCGCTGCTCAGCGCGCTGTATCAAAGCCAAAGCTACCTGCGTCATTTGCAGGATATCAACCGCCGTTACGCGAGCAATGTGCCAGACGCCCGGCAGCTTGCAGAGATGGACAGGCTGATCGTTGCCGCCATTGATACCCCTTCACCGCGCGCCACGGTGCAGCAGCTGGATGCAGTAACCGCGATGTTACCCGCGAGCGCCCTGCAACCGGTGGTCAACCTGGTGCTCCCGGATTTTAATGATGAGCTGCGCAAGCTCGCGCCACTGTCGAAGCAGCTGGAAGAGAGCGATCTGTCCATCAGCTGGTACATGTTCCACATCAAGGCGCTGGTGGCGATATTAAACCGCGACATTAATCAGTACGTTGAACAGGTGGCGCAGGCCTCCCGGCTGCGTACCGCCCAAAGCCACCAGGAGCTGCGCTCCATCAGCGTGTTTATCAGCGTCTTCGCGGTGCTGGCGCTGATCATCACCGGCTGCGCCTGCTGGTATATTTACCGCAATCTGGGCTCCAACCTGACGGCTATCTCAAGGGCAATGTCGCGCCTCGCTCACGGCGAGCAGGATGTGTCGGTGCCCGCGCTACAGCGGCGTGATGAGCTGGGGGAACTGGCGCGCGCGTTTAACGTTTTTGCCCGCAATACCGCTTCGCTGGAGCACACCACGCGGCTACTGAAGGAGAAGACCTCGCAGATGGAGGTCGACCGCATCGAACGTCAGGGGCTGGAGGAGGCGCTGCTGCACAGCCAGAAAATGAAGGCGGTTGGGCAACTGACGGGCGGGCTGGCGCATGATTTTAATAACCTGCTGGCGGTGATTATCGGCAGTCTGGAGCTGACCGATTCAGCGTCACTGGACGCGCCGCGCATCACTCGTGCGCTCAAAGCCGCGGAACGCGGGGCCATGCTCACCCAGCGTCTGCTGGCCTTCTCGCGCAAGCAATCCCTGCAACCTCATGCGGTAGAGATGAAGCCGCTGCTGGAGAACCTGAGCGAGCTGATGCGGCACTCGCTTCCCGCCACGCTGACGCTGGATATTGAAGCGCAAACCCCGGCCTGGCCCGCATGGATTGACGTCAGCCAGCTGGAAAACGCCATTATCAACCTGGTAATGAACGCCCGTGATGCAATGGAGGGGCAAAATGGTGTGATCAAAATCCGCACCTGGAACCAGCGTGTGACCCGCAGCGACGGGCGCAGGCAGGATATGGTCGCGCTGGAGGTGATTGACCACGGCTGCGGGATGTCGCAGGAGGTGAAATCGCAGGTCTTTGAACCGTTCTTCACCACCAAACAGACCGGCAGCGGCAGCGGGTTAGGGCTGTCGATGGTGTACGGCTTTGTGCGTCAGTCCGGGGGGCGCGTTGAGATCGAAAGCGCGCCGGGGCAGGGAACCACCGTGCGGCTCCAGCTGCCGCGCTCGACGCTGCCTGCGTTCTCCGATGATGCCGCGCTGGCGACCACGGCCCCGGCAGAAAGTGAGCTGCTTGTGCTGGTCCTGGAAGATGAGGCGGGCGTGCGGCAGACCCTGTGCGAGCAACTGCACCAGCTTGGCTACCTGACGCTTGAAGCCGAAAACGGCGAGCAGGCGCTGAACATGCTGGACGCGTCGCCGGATATCGGCATGTTTATCAGCGACCTGATGTTGCCGGGCGGCCTGAGCGGTGCAGAGGTGATCGGCCATGTACGCAGCCACTATCCGCAGTTGCCGGTGCTGCTGATCAGCGGACAGGATTTGCGCCCGGCGCATAACCCGCAGCTGCCGGACGTTCAGTTACTGCGAAAACCGTTCACCCGCGCACAGCTGGCGCAGGCGCTGCGCAAGGTGATGGCAGGAACCGGCAGCGAGCCAGGGTAGCGGCCCCCTGAGCGCCGTTAAAAGACGACGACGAGGCAGGGATAAATTTCACGGACTCATGCGGCAGCGGGCGGCGCAAATGCTGCTTTATCCCGACAATCAGCGCTTCGCGCGGAAAGCCAGGCATATCCATTACGCCGCCACCGAGGATCACCGCATCCGGATCGAACAGATTTACACTGGTGGCAATGGCGCGGGCTGCATGATTCAGGAGTTGCTGTACGAAGGGGTCATCGGGTACGGCTGAAAAGATATCTCCCATCGCATACTCGCGGGGCTGCTGTTCGTACCACTGTTTCAATGCGATACCGGAACAAACCGTTTCCAGACATCCCGGGTTGCCACAACCACAGTGCCGTGTCATATCCCCCTGTGGAATATGCCCGAGCTCGCCCGCTACGCCGTGCGCGCCCGTCCATGGAGCACCGTTTAGCCAGATGGCAAATCCCATGCCGGTGCCAAGATAGGCCGCCAGAACCTCTTGCTGCTGGAGATTGTGTTGCGCCACGTCAAACGAAAGCTGAAGGTTAACGTCGCGGGAAAATTCGACCGGGCAGCCTAGCGCATCTTCAAGTTTTCCCGCCAGATCGCGGAGCTCATTCGCCTGCAAAGGCAGATTTGGCGTCGAAATAATGGTGCGTTTGTCTTTGCCGACCAGTGCCGGAAAGCCCATGACCAGACCGCGACAGTGAACCTGTAAATGACGCAGCTGAGCCGTGATCATTTCCGTCACGCCGCACACCACACCAGAGCGGATAACCTCCGCGGTGCGCTGTTTTTCACAATGCAACACCGCACCGTCGGCCGTTTGCAGGCAAAAACGGATATGAGTGGCCCCCATATCCACTCCGGCGACGACATCAGGCTGTTTTTGCATGAGGAACAACCTCGTTTCGTGCCGACAGGATCTGCCCGGCCATAAGCTGCCATGCATCCCCGATATTCTCTGCATGGTTGAACAGACCAGACGTTCCGACGATAAAGACATCTGCGCCGGCGGCCATCAGTTTTTTATAGGTGGCCTGATTGCATGAGCCATCGATCTCAATCTCATAGCTCAGCCCTTCGCGTTCGCGCCAGGCTTTCAGCTCGGCAATTTTCTCCAGCATTTCCGGAATGAACGGCTGCCCGGCAAAGCCTGGATCGACGGTCATCACGGTGATTTTGTCCGCCTTATGAATATAGTATTTCATTGCCTCAACCGGGGTTTCCGGGTTGAGGATGAGTCCCACCTTCATACCGTGACGACGGATCTCTTCAATCAGGCGGAAAGCCTGACCGTTGATGGTCTCCGGGTGCAGTGTGATGAAGTCTGCTCCGGCCTGCGCCAGCTGGCTTATGTAGTCCTGCGGGCGAGTCACCATCAGGTGACAGTCCAGTGGTTTGGTGGCGAGCTTCTTCACCTGGCCGACAAAGAACGGAGACAGCGTCAGATTAGGCACAAAGTGGCCGTCCATGATGTCGATATGGAAGTAGTCCGCGTGCTGGTCAATAAATTCGATCTGTTCTTTGAATTTCAGCAGATCCATACACATCAGGGAGGGTGAAATTTTCATAGTGATTTCCTTACTTACTGATCAATCTGTCGAGGGCAACAGCGGCGATAATCAACCCGCCCATTACCACCAGCTGGTAGTAGGTTTGTACCTGTAAGATATTGAGTCCGTTATTGATGGTGCCGATGATGAGACCACCAATCACGACCGAGAAGATGCGGCCTTTACCGCCGAAGAAGCTGGTTCCGCCGATGATGGCGCTGGCGATGGCGTATGTTTCAAATCCCATCCCGGCCAGCGGCTCCGCTGCGCCCAGACGCGCAGTCGACACCACGCCCGCCAGCCCGGCGCATACGCCAGAAATAATGAACACCACCAGAATATGAAACTTCACGTCGATGCCGGAGTAGAACGCCGAGTTTTTGTTACCGCCCAGGGCGTAGATATTGCGCCCTAGCCGCATACGGGTGGTGAGGAACCAGAGGATCACCGCGACGATCAGCGAGAAGATGACCGGTACGGGTATCCCGAGGACGCTGGCAGCGAAGAAGTTTACAAAGTCGAACGAGAAGCCATAGACGGAATTAGCGTCGGAAATCACCAGCGTGATGCCGCGAAAAATGGCGTTAGTACCGAGAGTGATAATGAACGGATGTAGCCCGGTCCAGTTGACCAGACAGCCATTGATCGCCCCCAGCGCGCCGCCGACCAGTACGCCGCCAATCAGTGCTGCAAAAAACGGGTCGACACCAGCCAGCATCAGTTTGGCAGTCACCATGCCGGAGAGTGCCAGAATGGCTCCGACGGACAGATCAATACCCGCGACAAGGATGGCAAAGAATTCGCCCATCCCGATCAGCACCGTTACCGAGCTCTGGACAAAAATCTGCGTGATGTTGTTGGTGGTGAGGAAGTACTCCGATGACAGCGTGCCAAAGATGGCGACTATAATCGCGAGGATAAAAAAGGTACCGTACTTGTCCCAGAACAGCGCGAAGTTAAATGGCTTTTTCTCCGCCATATCGCCTTTCACTCTTGTGGTAATGCCCATGCCATGATCTCCTCTTCGCTCATGTCGTCGCGATTGGTCAGGATTTGCGTCAGCCGCCCTTCGCAGAACACGGCGATGCGGTCGCAGACGGCGATAATTTCAGGTAATTCAGATGACACCATCAGGATGACCTTGCCTTCGTCAGCCAGCTGGCGCATCACCTTGTAGATTTCGGCCTTTGCGCCGACGTCGATGCCTCGCGTGGGTTCATCAAAAATGATGACGTCCGGGTTGCAACACAGCCATTTAGAAATCAGCACCTTTTGCTGATTGCCGCCGGAGAGTTCGGTGATGTTTTGCTCTACGCTATGGCACTTCAACGCCAGCAACTGGCGCTGTGCTTCGGCGGTCTTGCGTTCTTCATGCTCGCGAAAGAGCCCCATGGCCCCTTTATAGCCACCGTTTTTCAGGCTCTGGCTGACGGCCATGTTTTGGGCGATAGAGAAATTGGGGAAAAAGCCATTTTCGCGGCGGCTTTCGGTGATGTAGGCCATCCCTTTTTTCAACGCATCCAGAGGCGAACGCGGGGAGATGGTTTTGCCGTTGAGGCGAATTTCACCGCTCGCGCGTTTATCCACGCCGAAGAGACAGTCCATCAGTTCGGTACGTCCCGAGCCGACCAGACCCGCAAAACCCAGTATTTCGCCGCGGTTCACGCTGAACGAAATATCTCGCACTTTTTTCTTGTCCCGGCTGGTGACGTTGTTCACCTCAAACACCGTGTCGCGTTCGATGTTGCCGGTGCTCTCTTTCATGGCGTTAAAGCGGTTTTGCAGTTCGCGGCCGACCATCAGGCGCACAATGTCGTCGTTTGAAACGTCACTCACCAGGCCACTGCATACGCTGGAACCGTCTTTCATTACCGTGTAGCGGTCGCAGATGCGGCGGATTTCCGCGAGCTTATGCGAGATATAGACAATGGCGGTGCCTTCTTTACGCAGCTGATTCATGATCAAGAAAAGATAATCCACCTCTTTATTGGTTAATGAAGATGTGGGTTCATCCATAATGATCACTTTGGCATCGAGCATTAAGGTTTTCGCAATTTCCAGCATCTGTTTATGGCTGATGGATAAATTCGCTACTTTTTCATCTAAATCGACTTTTAATCCGACGCGTAAGAGCATCATCGCACCGCGAATGCGCATCTCTTTCCAGTCAATAATCCTGATGCCACAAACCTTTTTGGTCAGGTGACGGCCTATATATAGATTTTCCAGCACGGTTAATTCATCAATAACGCTGAGTTCCTGATATATAATGCCGATGCCCAGTCGTGCTGCCAGTTTATGATCCAATTTGTCGTAATTCTTTTCATTAATAATAATGGAGCCTTTGGTCGGTTCATGAATTCCCGACAATACTTTCATTAAGGTTGATTTACCGGCACCATTCTCCCCTAATAACGCGTGGATCTCATGAGGGTATATAGTTAAATCAACCGATTTTAATGCGTGAACCGGACCAAAGGATTTGCCGATCCCCGCCATCGAGATATATGGCGTGACCATGTTTATTTCCTTCTCTGTTCACCCTCTCCCTGTGGGAGAGGGCCGGAGTGAGGGCATCAAGCCGCACAGTTCTGCGTTATTTCGTCACCAGAATCGAATCCACCAACTTGAATTCAGGCGTTTTTTCCAGCGGGATGACTTTCCCGGTTTTCGCGGCATCCACCATTAATTTCAGGCCGGTCGCCCCGATGTCCGCCGGGTTTTGTGCGACGGTTGCCGTCATCTGACCGGCTTCGACCATCTTACGCGCCTCTGGAATACCATCGGTGCCGACCACCAGCACTTTGCCGATTTTACCGGCGTTTGCCACCGCCTGTGCCACGCCCATCGCCATGGTATCGTTCGCGCAGTAGAAGGCTTTCAGATTCGGGTTTCGTTGCAGCACGTTGGTTGCCACATCCAGAGCTTTAATGCGATCCCAGTCAGCGGGCTGGCTGGCAACCAGCTTAATTTGGTTTGCTTTTTTGAAGGCTTCTGTTGCGCCATTGCGGCGCGCCTCGCCCGATGCGTTACCGGCTTTACCCTCAATGATTGCGACTTCGCCCCCCTCCGCACCAAGTTTATTGATAATAAAATCGGCCCCTTTTGCGCCGACGGCCACGTTGTCCGTTGTGACAAACCCCTCTACATTGCCACCTGCTTTTTTCAGGTTATCCATATCGATTTTTTCATCGAGATTCACCAGATAGAGACCTTTCTGCCAGGCGCGCGCGACGGGCATGACCAGATTCACGGAGGAGAGTGGGGCAAAAGCGATACCCTTGTATTTTTTATTACTCAGATCTTCGAACAGCTGTAGCTGGGACTGAAAATCCCCTTCTGACGGCGAGGCAAAAATATCAACGCTTACTCCCAGGGTTTTGGCTTCATCTTCAATCCCTTTCTTCATATCCACCCAGAATGGATTGGAGAGCGTTTTTAATACCACCGCATATTCCGCAGCAGCAAACGCGCTGGTGGATAACATTAAGCCCATAGCGGCGCCGCTGAAATATTTCAGATATTTATTCATAGCAGTGTTCTCAATGTAGGGTATGTTGTTGTTAATCCCGCCTGAGCAGGATTAACCTTTTAATTTACTTCAGTGCGCCAGGAGAGAAGAAATCCACAATAGCGCCGGTTTTTTGCATATTAAGTGTGGCCTGTTCGATGTTTTGTTGTGCAACGGAAACAAATAACGCATCTAATAATGTAAGCTGTAATATACGCGCGGAGGCGTTGCGCCCTAATAACGGGGTCTCTGGTGCTGGCGAACAAATAATATAATCAGCAAGTTTAGCAATCGGCGAATGGTAGCTATGAGTAATACAGATAATTTTGGCGCCGTTCTTTTTTGCTAACTCAACTGCTGCTTTCACATCACTGGTGCGGCCGGAATGGGAGACCACCAGTACCACATCCCCTTCCTTCAGCAGCGATGCCGACATCATCATAATGTGCGCGTCCTGATACGACTGGCAGCGCACGCCGATGCGTAGAAACTTATGCTGGATGTCGGCGCAAATAGCGTTAGAACCCCCCACACCGTACAGATCGCGCTGGTTGGCCTGGGCGAAGAAACGTGCCGCGCGGTGAATTTCATCCACGTTCACTATCGACTGGCCTTCCATAATGGTGCGCAGCGTAATATTGAACACTTTGTTAACCACATCCTGTGGTGCTTCATCAAAAGCGAGTTCCGCAGGTAATACTTGTTCGGATTGCGAGAAGTAGTCGACCAGCGCCGCACGCAGGTTACGGAAACCGCTAAAGCCGAGCAGTTTGGCCACTTTCACGATCATCGCTTCCGACACCATCAGCGTTTCGGCAACGTCTTTAATCGCAGGCGCGCCGCTCAGGTTACCCGGCTGGAGCAGCCAGTCGACGATACGGCTTTCGTTGTCGGTCATGCCTTCCTGCTTCATGCGCAGGTACGGTGCAAGGCCAATGCCGTTAGGCAGCTCTTTTTTAAATTCTGACTGACTCATCGCTCTCTTTTGTCCTTAAAAATGAAGACGACACTATATCACCACACTCTGGCATGAAAATATGCTGGTAACTTCACAATGCTTAGAAATTCATAAAGTTTTATTGTCTGTGAAGTTTTGAGGGGTGGTTGCTTTAGGATGCCCTTAAAAATCAATAATATAATTATGACACGTTAACGGATTTTAATGCATGCCGTAAGAAATATACCGTCATGAGAGAGTTGAAATGTCAAAGTCAGGGGTGTAGAACACGCGCAGAACTCGATGGTTTTGAGGTTTTATTGCACAACTGACCGGTCTTAAATCACAACTCCATCGAGTTCGTAAAGTTAACCCACGATGAGGTTTATTATGAAAAAGATTGCATTTGGCTGCGATCACGTAGGTTTTATGCTGAAAGAGGATATTCTGGCCCATCTGCGCGCGCGTGGCATCGACGTGGTGGATAAGGGCACCTGTTCCCCGGAGCGTACTGACTACCCGTATTATGCCAGCGCGGTTGCACAGGCTATTATCGATAAGGAGGTGGATGGCGGCATCCTGATCTGCGGAACGGGGGTAGGGATCTCCATTACGGCCAATAAGTTCCCGGGCATCCGCGCAGTGGTCTGTAGCGAACCTTATTCAGCTCAGCTTTCAAGGCAGCATAACAACACGAATGTGCTGGCATTTGGTTCGCGCGTGGTCGGACTGGAGCTGGCAAAAATGATCGTCGATGCCTGGCTAAATGCACCGTTTGAAGGGGGACGACATCAGGCGCGAGTCGATGCGATAGGGGCGATTGAACAGGCCAGGAATTGAGATTCCTCCGCTACCCCGGTTCCCTGCCATTCATTACCGTAAGGCCAGTTCACCTGCGAGTCTGGCCTTATGAAACGTTACTCTACCGCTCTGTTATTGGGTCTGCTGACTTTAACCAGCCAACTGGCGCATGCCGATGTGATTGATGATGCCATTGGCAATATTCAGCAGGCGATCAACGACGCCTATAACCCCGGCAGCAGCCGTAATGATGACGACGACGATCGTTACGATCGCAGCCGTCAAACCGACAGCCGCCAGTACGACGATCGTCGTCGACAGTTAGAAGATCGACGCCAGCGTTTAGACGAGCGTCAGCGGCAGCTGGATGACGATCGGCGTCGGTTAGAAGAGGATGAGCGCCGGTTAGAGGATGATTACGATCGGTGGTAACCCTGGTATTGCAACGCGTAGGCCGGGTAAGGCGCAGCCGCCACCCGGCAAAATTTAATCCAACACCAGCACCATCCCGTCATACCCCGCTTCAATGCCGGACGGCAGCGGGTTATTCATCATCCACACGTCAAACTGATGGCTGATATGCGTCAGGATCACCTGCGGACAGCCAATCACCCCGTTCAGCGCAATCACCGTATTCAAATCACAATGGTTGCGCGGCGTCTCCGGGCGCGGTTCATGGCTACAGTCGATAATCATCGCCTGCGGCTGATTGTTTAGCAGAAACGTCACCGTTTTATCCGGTAGCCCGGCGGTATCAGAAAGCCACGCCACACGGCTGTGGGCGGACTCCAGCAGATAGCCAAACGTGAGTTTTGAATGGTTGAGCGGCAGCGGCGTGACCCGCAAGCCCTGAAGTTCAAACATCACAAACGGCTCCACCTTGTGGCTGAAATCGAGAAGGCCCGGATGCTTGAACAGGTCGTCACAGCCTGCGTCGTCCGGCGGACCGTAAACCGGAATGGTCGCTCCCACGCCCCAGCGCAGAGGAAAAAGCCCCTGAACGTGATCCATATGATAATGGGTAAGCAAAATCTGCCTGAAACTCCCCGCGGGCCAGTCGTCCATCAGGTGTGGAATACCCGCGTCCAGCAAGGTGACCGAATCGTTGAATTTCACCGCCGCGCTACAGGGGCGACGGCGATAATTTTCCTGTAAACGCGCCCGTCGGCACGCCGCGCAGTCGCAGCCAAACACCGGCACCAGCTGAGCCCCTCCGGTTCCTGTCAGCGTGATCGTCAGACTCATAACGCACCTCTACAGCGGTTTGGTGAAGCGGAAATGGCTTTGCGTATATCCTTCACGAACATAAAAACGGTGCGCGTCCACGCGCTTCACGCTGGTGGAAAGCTCGGTCAGCTCGGCGCCTGCCTGTCGCGCGACGTCCTCTGCCCAGGCCAGCAGCTGGCTGCCCACTTTTAATCCGCGCGCCTGCGGCATCACCACCAGCTCCTGGATCTCGCCGATCCAGCGGGCGTGATGCAGGTGAAACTGCATATGCAGGCCGATCATACCGATGATCTGCCCGTCCAGCTCGGCCAGCTGGTAACGCATATTGTGATCCTGCAAGTTGGCCAGATACCCGGCGTGAAACGCCTGATGATCGAACTCGGCCTGCTTAAGTTCGCAGATCAGCGCGTAAACGATCGGCGCATCGTCGGCGGTGGCGGGGCGAAGCTGGCAGTCAGGCATGCTGTTTCTCCTTCTGGCGAATAAGCGATAGCAAGGTCTCGACTGACTGTAGCAAACTTCCGTCGTTATTGAGGAGATGGCAACCCGACGGGGTGTAGCGCGCCGCCCGTTCCAGCCGCTGGTCGATCTCGCGCGCGTTTTCGCGTCCCCGCTTTTGCAGCCGGCTACGCAGAACGTCCGGGGAAACCTGCAAACAGACCGGGAGCAGCGCCGCTTCGTACCGGGCGCGAGCCTGCGGGAGATGCGCCCGCGAGCCGTTAACCAGTACGTCGAACCCCGCATGCAGCCAGAGGTCAATCTCAATACCGACGCCATAGTAGTAACCGTTGGCATGCCAGCTCAGCGCCAGCAGGTTTTGTCCGGCACGGGTAAAAAACTCCTGCTCGCTCAGGGCGATATGGTTCTCGCTTCCGGCGTTGGCATCGCGCGTGATATAGCGGTGCGCGACCAGCAGCTGTGAATGTTCCCGCTGCCGTAACGCCGACAGCAGGCTGTCCTTCCCGGAGCCGGACGGGCCCATTAACCAGATGAGTCTTCCCATCAGAACACCCTTTTTCCCTGACGCCAGACGTGGTCGATATGAATGTGCTCGCCCTTACGGTGGGCGAGCACCAGATCGGCCCGTTTCCCCTCGGCAATTTCACCGCGATCGTGAAGATTAAGCGCGCTGGCCGGGTTTTTCGTCACCAGGCGAATCGCCTGTGGCAGCGTGAAGCTGTTGTTCTCGTCGTCCGCGACGCGGAAGGCCGCGTCCAGCAGGCTGGCGGGGTAATAGTCAGAGGAGAGGATATCCAGCAGGCCGAGCGAGGCGAGCCTGCTTGCCGCCACGTTGCCGGAGTGCGATCCGCCGCGCACGATATTTGGCGCGCCCATCAGGACGTTCATGCCGTGCTTACGCGATGCCTCTGCCGCTTCAAACGTGGTGGGAAATTCAGCTATCACGCTGCCAAGCTGGTGGGATTCGCGCACGTGATCGTGCGTGGCGTCGTCATGGCTGGCCAGGGCAATATTACGGTCCCGGCACATCGCGGCAATGGAGAGGCGATTCGGCTGCGACCACTGGGCCGCCAGCTGGAGCTGCTCTTCTTCGTAGCGCGCCATCTCCGCGTCGTTGAGCGAATATTTGCCCTGATAGTATTCGCGATACTTTTCAATGTTGGCGAACTGGCGCTGCCCCGGCGAGTGATCCATCAGGGAAACCAGCGAGACCGGCTCGCGGCCCACCAGCTTCTCAAACAGCGGCAGGGTGGTGTGGTGCGGCAACTCGCAACGCAGGTGCAGGCGGTGCTCGGCGCGGTTGAGGCCGCGCTTTTGCGTCTCCTCCACGGCGTTGATCATCTTCTCCAGATTCTCCAGGCGATCGCCGCCGTCGCGCACGTCGCCAATCGCCACCGCGTCCAGCACCGTGGTGATGCCGCTGGCGACCATCAGCGCGTCGTGGCTGCTCATCGCTGAATGAGCAGGCCAGTCCACCTTTGGGCGCGGGGTGAAGAATTTATCGAGATTATCGGTATGCAGCTCAATCAGCCCCGGCAGCAGCCAGCCGCCTTCGCCGTCCATCGCTTCAGGAGTGCGGCTCCGGGTTTCGGCAAAGGCGCGGATGACACCGTCCCGCACCTCAACCGAGCCGTTCACGACCTCATTTTCCAGCACCAGCCTGACATTATTGATAATCATACGTTTGTCCCCATCGGGTGCAGTCTGTCCGCCACGCGTTGGCGTACGGCGTCGTCGTGGAAGATCCCGACGATCGCCGCGCCGCGCGCTTTGGCCTGTTCGATCAGTTCCATCACCGCTGCGCTGTTCTTACTGTCGAGCGAGGCGGTGGGTTCATCCAGGAGTAAAATCGGGTAATCGACGATAAAGCCGCGGGCGATGTTGACGCGCTGCTGCTCGCCGCCGGAAAAGGTCGACGGGGCGAGGTGCCACAGACGCTCCGGTACGTTGAGGCGCGTCAGCAGGCTGGCGGCTTTAGCGGCGCAGGTTTCGCGCGGCACGCCGAGATCCAGCAGGGGTTGCATGACCACGTCCAGGGCGGAGATCCGCGGGATCACTCGCAGGAACTGGCTGACCCAGCCGATCGTCGAGCGGCGCACTTCCAGCACTTTGCGCGCGGGAGCCTGAACCAGATCGACCCATTCATTGTTATGGCGAATATGAATATGGCCTTCGTCCGGCAGGTAGTTGGCATACAGGGAGCGCAGCAGGGTGGATTTTCCGCTGCCGGAATGGCCATGCAGCACCACGCATTCGCCGTTGCTGACCTCTAACGAGGCATTTTGCAGTACCGGCAGGCGCACGCCGTTTTGCTGGTGGAGCACAAAGGTTTTACTTACGTTTTGTACGTGGATCATTTTGGCCTCGCGATTCGTTTTGCCGGGTGGCGGCTTCGCCTTACCCGGCCTACAAGGTGCGGTGTTCGTAGGCCGGGTAAGCGCAGCGCCACCCGGCAACCGCGCCCTCAGTTCTGCAATACGGACGACACCAGCAGCTGGGTATACGGATGATGGGGATCGTCGAGCACGCGGTCGGTTAACCCACTTTCCACCACCTGACCCTGCTTCATCACCAGCAAGCGGTCCGCCAGCAGGCGCGCGACGCCTAAATCGTGGGTGACAATCACCACCGCCAGGTTTAGCTCCACCACCAGGCCGCGCAGCAGGTCGAGCAGGCGAGCCTGCACGGAGACGTCCAGCCCGCCGGTCGGTTCATCCATAAACACCAGCTTCGGATGGGTGACGAGATTGCGGGCAATCTGTAAACGCTGCTGCATGCCGCCGGAGAAGGTGGTCGGCAGGTCGTCGATGCGCGAGGCGGGAATTTCAACCTCTTCCAGCCAGTGCTGCGCCGTGGCGCGGATGTTGCCGTAGTGGCGCGCGCCGGTGGCCATCAGCCGTTCGCCGATGTTGCCCCCCGCCGACACCTGGCGGCGCAGGCCATCCATCGGGTGCTGGTGCACCACGCCCCACTCGGTGCGCAGCAGGCGGCGGCGATCGGCTTCACTCATGCCATACAGCGACACGCCCTCATACAAAATGTCGCCATTCTGCGGCGTCAGGCGCGCGGAGATGGACTTCAGCAGGGTGGTTTTACCGGAGCCGGACTCGCCGACAATGCCCAGCACTTCGCCCGGCCACAGCTCAAACGACACGTCGCTAAAGCCTTTGCCCGGCGCATAAAGGTGAGTCAGGTTATTAACCGAAAGCAGCGGTTTCATTGGCTGTTCGCCTCGCTCTGTTGGCGGCAGTAATCGGTGTCGGAGCAGACAAACATCCGTTTGCCCGTGTCGTCCAGCACCACTTCATCCAGATAGCTATGCTTCGAACCGCAGATGGCGCACGGCTCGTCCCACTCCTGCACCGTAAACGGGTGATCGTCAAAATCCAGGCTCTCCACACGGGTGTACGGCGGTACGGCGTAGATGCGTTTTTCACGTCCGGCGCCAAAAAGTTGCAGGGCGGGCATCATGTCCATCTTCGGGTTATCGAATTTCGGGATCGGCGACGGGTCCATCACGTAGCGGCCGTTCACCTTCACCGGGTAGGCGTAGGTGGTGGCGATATGGCCGAAGCGGGCGATGTCCTCATACAGTTTGACCTGCATGATCCCGTACTCTTCCAGGGCGTGCATGGTGCGGGTTTCGGTTTCCCGCGGCTCAATAAAACGCAGCGGCTCCGGGATCGGCACCTGGAAAATCAAAATCTGATCTTCAGTCAGCGGGGTCTCCGGAATGCGGTGACGGGTCTGGATCAGCGTCGCGTCTTCGGTTTTTTCGGTAGTATTAACGCCCGTTACGCGCTTAAAGAAGTTGCGGATCGACACGGCGTTGGTGGTGTCGTCTGCCCCCTGGTCGATGACCTTAAGCACGTCCGCTTCGCCGATCACGCTGGCGGTGATCTGAATACCGCCGGTGCCCCAGCCGTAGGGCATTGGCATTTCGCGGCCGCCGAATGGCACCTGGTAGCCGGGGATCGCCACTGCCTTCAGGATGGCGCGGCGGATCATGCGTTTAGTTTGTTCGTCCAGATAGGCAAAGTTGTAGCCGCTTAAGTTAGACATTGGCGCGCTCCCGTTGCAGGCGTTTCAGCAGTTCCAGTTCGGCCTGGAAATCGACGTAGTGCGGCAGCTTGAGGTGCGAGACAAAGCCGGCGGCCTCAACGTTATCCGCGTGGGCCAGCACGAACTCTTCGTCCTGTGCCGGGCCTGCAATATGCTCGCCGTAGTCCGGCGCCTGGAGCGCACGGTCAACCAGCGCCATCGCCATCGCCTTGCGCTCGCTCAGGCCATACACCAGCCCGTAGCCGCGGGTAAAGTGCGGATCTTCATTCTCTGGCGCGACAAAACCGTTGACCATTTCGCACTCGGTCATCAGCAGTTCGCCGATGTTCACCGCAAAACCCAGCTCTTCCGGCACGATTTCAATGTCGATATAACCGCTGCGGATCTCTGCCGCGAACGGGTGGTTGCGCCCGTAGCCGCGCTGCGTGGAGTAGGCTAGCGCCAGCAGATACCCTTCGTCACCGCGCATCAGCTGTTGCAGGCGGGACGAGCGCGAACAGGGATAGACCGGCGGCGTGCGGGTGATGTCATCCGGTGTGCTGCCGGTGTCCTCTTCCGCCTTCGCCAGCCCCTGGTTTGCCAGCAGGCTAAAGACGTGCGGGGAGGCGTCTTGTTCAGCGTCAGAGACGCTGAGCTGCGGTGTTTCACCGTTCGCCAGCAGAGTGAAGTCCAGCAGGCGATGGGTGTAGTCGTAGGTCGGACCAAGCAGCTGGCCGCCAGGAATATCTTTGTACACCGCAGAAATACGGCGCTCTAATCGCATTTCCGCCGTATTCACCGGCTCGCTAACCGCCAGCTTCGCAAGCGTAGTGCGGTAAGCGCGCAGCAGGAAGATGGCTTCCACGTTATCGCCGCTGGCCTGTTTCAGCGCCAGCGCCGCCAGTTCGCGGTCCGCGATGCCGCCTTCGGTCATCACGCGGTCGACGGCCAGGTTTAACTGCTGTTCAATCTGGGCGACGCTCAGCTCGGGAAGGGCGTCATCCCCCCGGCGTCTGTGCGCCTGCAAGGCATGGGCGGCAGCGATCGCCTTCTCGCCCCCTTTGACGGCAACGTACATCAGCACACCTCCACGTGAGTGGTTCGCGGGATCGCCAGCAGGCGCTCGCCGCAGGTCAGGATCAGGTCGATACCGAGCGGGAACGGATGCGGGCGCTCGGTCAGCTCATGAATGATGCACTCCGGCAGCTGGGGGGCGACCATCCGCTCGTCGGCAATCCCTGCACCCGTCAGGCGCAGCATGCGGCCACCGCTCAGGCTGGAGACCTGCAAAATCAGCGTAGCGCTGGTTTCTGGTGCGACGGCGCTGCCTTCGCTCAGGGCGTTAAGCTGTTCGTGGCTGATTTGCTCGTCGGCCACGGCGAAGACCGCCTGCTGGGGCTGCTCGACCAGCGGCGCGTTGGTGTGAAAGCGCAGGTTCTGGCTGGCGATATCGTTCAGCAATGCGCCTGACAGCCATACCGGGGTGTCGTTGTCCGCCAGGGTCAGCAGCACGCTGGTCGAGGCGAGGTTCAGCGGCAGCCAGCCCTGGGAGAGCTGGTGCAGCGAGACAATGACGCCCGGCTCGCTCATGGCTTTCAGCAGGCGACGGAAACTCTGTTGGGCATCCTGGACGGCCAGGGTAAAAGCAGGTTGAAGCGTCATGCGTTGTCTCCGCGAACGAGCGTAAAGAAGTCGACCCGGCTGGTATTCACTTCGGCCTGACGCGCGGCAAGGCGTGCGGCGCGGTCGGCTTCCAGCGGGGCAATAAGGGTTTCCATTAACGTCTGAAAATGCGGCTGTTCCTGTAAAAGCGCGTCGATCGCTGCGCAGCGCTCGGCGTGCGTTTTGTCGCGCCCAAGTACGTAGCCGTAGCCCAGCGTGCCGCTTTTCAGGCGGATCACCGCGCGGGTGAGGGTGGCATCGCCGGCGAAGAAGCGCTCGCCGGTGCCGCCCATGCGTGCCTGGATCTGCACCAGGCCGATCTCCGGCGCGCGGATCGTGTCGTAGTCCGGCGTCAGGCCGAGCGTGCTCATGCGGGCAGCCAGCGCATTAGGCTGGCTGTGGGTCAGCACGCGCATCCAGCGCTGACGAGTGGAGGTGTCGAAGTGCATTCAGTGCTCCATGGTAAATTCAATCATGTCGGCGCGGGTCAGGCTGACGGAGTATTCCGTTGCGTTGACGTCGCCGTCACGGTGGTTGAGGGTGCGCACGCAGAGCAGCGGGGCCATGTTGGGGATCTCCAGCACCTTGCTCTCTTTCGCCTGCGCGCGGCGGGCGCTGATGCGCGTCTGGGTGCGTTTGAGCGCGATACCCGTCGCGTCCTGAAGAAAATCATGCAGGGAACCGCTGGCGAAATGTTGCAGCACGAGCCAGAGGGTGAGGTCCGCGAAGTAGTGGTCGATCTGACAGACCGCCACGCCGTTCACCCGGCGCAACGTGCGCAGGTGAACGACGTTGTCGCCCTCCTGAATCCCCAGCGCGTCCGCCACGTGGCGGGAGGCCGGGCGCAGGACTGACAGCAGCTTTTCGCTGGTGGGGTGGCTGCCCTGATCGAGCAGGTTCTGGCTAAAACGCGCCTGGGCATTGAGCGGGTAGTCGAACGGGCGCATCAGCACCAGCACGCCGACGCCCTGACGGCGCTGGACCCAGCCGCGCTCCACCAGTTGATCGATGGCGCGACGCAGGGTGTGGCGATTCACTTCGTAGCGGTCGGCAAGCTGCTGCTCGGCGGGCAGGTAGTCTCCGCAGCGGTAGTGCGTGCGCAGCTCCACTTCGAGCTTTGCCGCAATCTCTTGCCAGCGGGTGGGGTAACTGGTCGGATGTCTGGATAAGTGCATACAAATCAAAGCCTCGCTTCTCAGATGAAGTGCTTACGCAAACGTTGAGAGAGGAAATCCAGCAGGCTGACGGTGACGATGATGAGCACCATCAGGGCGCAGGTTTGCTGGAACTGGAAACCACGAATGGCTTCCCACAGGGTGACGCCAATGCCGCCTGCGCCCACCATGCCGACCACGGTGGCGGAGCGAACGTTGGACTCGAAGCGGTACAGGGAGTAGGAGATGAGCAGCGGCATCACCTGCGGCAGGACGCCGTACAGGATCTCTTCGATTTTGTTCGCTCCGGTTGCGCGGATGCCTTCCACCGGGCCGGGCTCGATGGCTTCAACCGCTTCGGAGAGCAGCTTGGAGAGCACGCCGGTGGTGTGGATGAACAGCGCCATCACGCCCGCGAACGGACCCAGGCCGACGGCGACCACGAACAGCATCGCAAAGACCATTTCGTTGATGGCGCGACAGGCGTCCATCAGGCGACGCATCGGCTGGTAAACCCACCACGGCACGATGTTTTCGGCGCTCATCAGGCCAAACGGAATGGAGAGGATCACGGCGAGGGCGGTGCCCCAGACGGCAATTTGCAGGGTGATCGCCATTTCACCGAGGTAGTCCTGCCACTGGCTGAAGTCCGGCGGGAAGAAGTCGGCGGCGAAGGTCGCCATGTTGCCGGAATCTTTGAAGAGCAGCAGCGGATCCATCTCCGCGCCCTTCCAGGAGATAACGAGCACCGCCAGCAGAATGGCCCAGCTTATGAGCGAGAACCAGCTGCGCTTTGGCGGCGGGAGGGTGATGGTTTGCATGTTGGCTCCTTTGGGTTTAGTCCCCTCTCCCTTGAGGGAGAGGGTTAGGGTGAGGGGGAAATGTGCGTGCTGATGCCCTCACCCCGGCCCTCTCCCACAGGGAGAGGGAGAAAAGCGTTACTGCACCGCTTTATTCACGCTGGTCATGGCGCCGAGCGCGGCGGTCAGGCGGTCGAGATCGTCCAGTTGCGCCTGAATTTCCGACACTTTGCTGGTCTTCTCTTCTTCCTTCAGACCTTTGTTGTCCTTCACGCCCTGCATCTGCTTGAACAGCGCCAGCTGGCGAATCGGCACCAGCTGCAAATCGCTGGACGCGCGGAACGGCGCCCAGCCCAGACGTGCCAGAACCGCTTTCTCTTCCGGCGTTTTGCCGTAGTTCATAAAGAAGTCGTAGACCTTGTCCTTGGTGTTCTCAGAGAGGTTTTTGCGCCACACGATCGGGTCGCCCGGGATCAGCGGTGATTTCCAGATGACCTTGATTTCCTTCAGCTTGTCCGGCGCGGAGGTCTTCAGCTTGTCGAGGTTTTCAGTGTTGTTGGTGGCGACGTCAACCTGCTTATTCGCCACGGCCAGGGCGTTGGTTTCGTGGCTGGCGTTGACCGTGCGCTTAAAGTCGCTGGCGGAGACGTTGTTTTTCGCGAAGACGTAGTAGCCAGGGACGAGGAAGCCGGAGGTGGAGTTCGGGTCGCCGTTACCAAAGGTCAGCTCTTTGCGTTTGGCGAGCATGTCGTTGAGGTTGTTGATCGGGCTGTCTTTGTTCACGATCAGCACGCTCCAGTAGCCCGGGGAGCCGTCTGCCGCAACGGTCTGGGCGAAGACCTGGCCGTTCGCGCGATCTACCGCTTCCATAGCAGAGAGGTTGCCATACCAGGCGATGTCGACTTTGTTGAAGCGCATTCCCTGAATGATGCCCGCGTAGTCCGGGGCGAAGAAGGCGTTCACTTTGATCCCCAGTTTGGTTTCCATATCTTTCAGGAACGGTTCCCACTGCGGCTTCAGGTTTTGCTGTGATTCCGTTGAAATGATGCCAAAGTTCAGCGCTTTTTCCTGTTCCTCTGCGTAAGCAGGGCTTAGCAGGGTGCTGATGCTGAACATGCTGGTGAAGGCCAGCGCGGCAACGGCTTTGTAGTTCATGTCCATTCCTCGTTATGGGGACGTTAAGCAGCCTGCGCGCGCTCTTCGACGCGGTTTACGCTGCGGTAGAGATGATCGAAACGTTCGTTATCAAACTGGTGGCTTGCGCCATCGAAGAACACATGGCCCTGACGCAGGGCGACGATGCGCTCGCAGTAGCGCAGGGCGTAATCCACCTGATGCAGCGTCACCACCACGGTGATGCCGTCGTTCTGATTGATGTCGCGCAGGGTTTCCATCACGATGCGGGCCGATTCCGGGTCCAGCGAGGCGATAGGTTCATCGGCCAGAATGATTTTGGCTTTCTGCATCAGGGCGCGGGCAATGGCGACGCGCTGCTGCTGTCCGCCGGAGAGCGTGGAGACGCGCTGGTGGGCGAAATGCGCCATGCCGACGCGGGTCAGCGCCTGTAGGGCTTCTTGCTTCTGGGATGGGGAGAACCAGCGCAGGCAGGTGCGCCAGAACGGGGTGCTGCCGAGCGCGCCTATCAGCACGTTCTCGAGCACGGTCAGGCGGTTCACCAGGTTGAACTGCTGAAAGATATAGCCCGTCTGAGCGCGGCTTTTGCGAATATCGCTCGCCAGACGCCCCGCATGTTGCACGGTGTTACCCAGCAGTTCGACGCGGCTTTCCGGCGTTTTGTCACAGGTAATCAGGCCGCTCAAGTGACGAAGAAGGGTGGATTTACCTGAACCAGACGGCCCCAACAGCGCCACCATTTCGCCCTGCTGGACGGTCAGATCAACGGCATGCAGCGCCTTGTTGTGATGGAAGGTTTTGCTCAGTTTCTCGACGCGAATGACAGTTTGCATGTGCCGGGCCTCACGATAAATGTGGCCTCATGCTGGCGCATCAATATGACATTTGGGTTAAGTCTCGGTTGCGGGAATTTGAAGAGTTGAGGGGAGTTTGATGACAGGCGGAGGCAGACTGCCCACCGCCCGAAAATTAGTGCTGCTGCTTAACGACGTTAATCATCCACGGCACGCCGTATTTGTCGGTGACTTTCCCGAATCCGTGCGCCCAGAAAGTCTCCTGCCAGGCCATTTCCACATTGCCGCCATCAGAGAGGTTGTCGAACCAGCGTTTGCCTTCATCCACGTCCTGCGTGTCGAGCACCAGCGTAAATCCGGCGTACTGCGCGCTGCTGCCGGGTGGCAGACCATCGCTCATCATGATATCGCTGCCGGCAATGCGGACGTTAGAGTGGGCGATGGCGGTATCCGGGAAGTTCATGCCTGACGGACAGCCTTCTTCACTGTTTTCGTCTTTGGGCATTTCGCCGAAGGTGATTTTGTAGAGGAGCTCTGCGCCGACGGCCTGCTGATAGAAGGCGGTCGCCTCCGCACAGTTGCCGGCGAAAGAGATGTAGGGACTTAACGGCATAATCTTTACCTCACGTAAGAAAAGCCCGTTAAGTGTAGTTCCCGAACGCCCGGTAAGCGAAGCGTCACCGGGCGGGACAATCAGTTCTTTTTCACGAACTCAGATTTCAGTTTCATCGGACCGAAGCCGTCAATTTTGCAGTCGATATTATGATCGCCTTCAACCAGACGGATATTTTTGACTTTAGTGCCGATCTTCAGCATAGAGGAGCTGCCTTTTACCTTCAGATCTTTCACAACGGTAACGCTGTCGCCGTCTGCCAGCAGGTTGCCGTTTGCGTCTTTCACGATCAGCGCATCGCTGTCCTGTGCAGGCTCCGCATCGTTCCATTCATGGGCGCATTCCGGGCAAACGAACATGCCATTGTCTTCATAGGTGTATTCAGAATTGCATTTCGGGCAGTGTGGAAGTTGCATGTTGGTATCCTCAAAAGTGTTAACACGCTGGAAAACGCCAGCTAAATGACGGCAGTGTGCCGAAAAAGGCAGCGAGTATAACGCAAATCCCCACTTTTGTCGGTGATATTGTTTTATAAAAATAGCGCATAAATGCGCAAGCGATGACACGAACTGTCAGTGAATTAAGGGAATCTTAAGCCCTGAACGGCAGAGATCGTAATCATGCTAAATGTATCGAATATTTTATTACAGCAAATTGCTACGCTGTGCCATTTCGGATAAGGTGAAGGAACAAGCCGTTATTTATCTATCCTCTTCTGACGCCATACATCTTTTGGCGCCAGGGAATACCTCTCTTTTTTGGTGGGTAAATAACGATGATATATCCTGATGTTTCCTGAAAATGCGTTTTGTCTATTCACTTTTGGCTTTCTGGCCAGGGGATGTTTTACACGTATTACGAGGGTGGTTTTTAAATTCTCATTATCTTCAGTTAGTTGTATTAAATGAACATGTTTTCCATACGTGATCATATAAGCCTGAAAAGTATAATTAAAACATGTGGCTTAATAAAAGTAATAAATTTGCGTTAAGGGAAGGCTTTTATCATGCACACACAGACCATATTTGAATTAAGCCAGGAAGCTGAACGTTTGTTACAGCTCGCGCTGAACAATCTTGATTCATTAAAATCTATGCCGATTGCAAAGCTGGATAGCACAACCGCTGCCATGAGCGGCGTTAATAACAACGTTTTGCCATTACATTTTAGCGCACGGGGTGTCGACGCTCAGCAGGCGATGCTGAATAACGAATTACGCAAAATAACCCGCCTCGAAATGGTGCTGGCGATTGTGGGTACCATGAAAGCGGGAAAATCGACCACCATTAATGCGATTGTGGGCACGGAGGTGCTGCCGAACCGCAATCGTCCGATGACGGCGCTTCCCACGCTGATCCGCCATACGCCGGGCCAGAAGGAGCCGGTGCTGCATTTTTTGCACGTATCGCCCATCGATACCCTGATTACCCAGTTGCAGAAAAAACTGTGCGATAAAGATCGCGGCAAGCTGGCGCGGCGTCTGGAAATCGACAAGGACATGAATACGCTGCTGGAGCGCATAGAAAGAGGTGAGGCGTTTGAAAAACATCACCTGGGCGCGGAGCCCATCTTTCATTGTCTGAAAAGCCTGAACGATCTGGTGCGGCTGTCTCAGGCGCTGGGCGTGGAGTTTCCGTTCTCTGAGTATGCCGCGATAGAACATATTCCGGTGATTGAGGTGGAGTTTGTGCATCTCGCCGGTCTGGATGCGCACCTGGGGCAACTGACGCTGCTCGACACGCCGGGGCCGAACGAGGCCGGTCAGCCGCACCTGCAAAAAATGCTCAGCGAGCAGCTGGCGCGCGCCTCCGCCGTGCTGGCGGTGATGGACTATACACAGCTTAAATCTATTTCTGATGCGGAGGTTCGTCAGGCAATTTCGGCTGCCGGCAAATCCGTGCCGCTTTACGCCCTGGTCAACAAATTCGATCAGAAAGATCGTAACAGCGACGATGAAGAGCAGGTGCGGGCGATGATTTCCGGCACGCTGATGAAAGGAAATATTTCTCCGGGGCAAATTTATCCGGTCTCTTCCATGTGGGCCTATCTGGCAAACCGCGCCCGCTATGAGATGAACGTTCATGGGCGCCTTCCCAATCATCAGGATCAGCGTTGGGTACAGGATTTTGCCGAGGCCGCGCTGGGCCGCCGCTGGCGAACGGCCGACCTGGACGATATTGACCATATTCGCCATGCGGCGGATCTGCTGTGGGAGGATTCGCTGTTCGAACAGCCCATCCGCAAACTGATTTACGCGGCTTACGCCAACGCCTCGCTGTTCGCTTTGCGGTCGGCATCGCATAAGCTGCTGAACTATGCGCAAAATGCCAGAGAATACCTGGATTTTCGCCATCAGGGACTGACGGTCGCTTTTGATGAGCTGGAGCTGAATATTGCGCGTCTGGAAGAGGATATGACGTTGCTGCGTCAGCGGCAGAGCGTGGTGAGCGATGAGGTCCAGCATGAAGTTGAAGAGGCGCTCAACACAACGGATGCATTCCTGCTTCGCCAGAAAGGTGAACTTCACCAGGCGCTGGGCGACATTTTTAGCCGCCCGTCTATTCTTGATTTAGCAGGGCGCGAGCCATCCAGTTTGCGTGCAGACGACGCGGATGCAATCCAGCAGCTGGTGCTTGACGATGAAGGGCAGGCGCAGATTGTCCTGAGCAAGATTCGATCGTCATGCGAGCAGATTATGCTGAATGCGCAGAGCAGAATTGGCCGGGAGCTGGCGTTACGCTTCGATCAGCTGGAGTCTACGCTTGCCCGATCGTTGAATGAGGCGATGCGCCCTATCGAGACGCGAATCAAGGAACAGCTCAGTCATGCCGGATTTCGGGCGCGGATTAGCTTCCCGGCGTTTCAGGCAAACCAGCTTAATTTCAATACGCGCGGCTTATTTAATGATGCCATTGTGCAGGACACCCCTCCCGCCAGTCAGCCAGCCGGGGCAGGCAGCGTACGTAATACCGTCTCGCGCTGGCTCAATAATCCCGGCTGGGGCTGGGAAGAGTATGTCGTGACGCGCACACGCTATGTCATCGACATCGTTCAGCTTCATGGCAAATTTACGCAACATATCGATCAGTTTTGCGATCAAATACGTAAAGCTTTGGCCGCGCAGGTCGATGTCTCTGTTACGGCAGGTATGGCAACGTTCTTTGCAGAGTTTTCGTTGTGCCTGACCGGGTTACAGGAAAGCTTGCGTGATAGCCTTGCCGTGCGGCAGCAGAATGAACATTCAACCCGGGCGCTTAGCCAGTTGTTGAAGCAAAGTATGACTACTGCGGCGTGGATTCAGGAAGATACCCGACTGTTACGCGATGATATTCAAACCTTATTCGCGGCAGAGCAACCATGACAACACAGCTACTGGACGGTCCCGGGCGGACGCTGGAGTGTATTCACCCAAAATTTATGGTCGATTTGGTCCAGGGGGCGGACGCTGCACGTCACTCCCTCCTGGGGCCACAGCAACTGCAATTTCGTGAGCGTTTGACGCAGGAGATCATTACGCAGACCCGGCTGCGGCCGTGGGCAATGGCGGGAATGCTCAACGAAAATGCAGCGCTGCGGCTGGGTCTGGCGGAGAAACTGGCCGGTATGCTCGACCCCGGACACCTTGCGCTGACCCGTATGTCCGACAGGCTGGTAGCCCTGCGCCAGCAGGTGAATCCACGCCTCCCTCAACCGCCCGGATTGTTGCAACAGTACGAAGAGCTCTCCTCACATTTCAACCAGCGTGCCGCCTATAAAGAGAAAGCGCTCGCGCAGCGCGGCCTTACGGTTCAGGCGGGTGAGCACAGTGAGCAAATTTTTACCCGCTGGCGAGCCGGGCAGTATGACGGCTGGTCGCTGGCTGGCCGCTGCTTTATCGTGCTGGAAGAGTTGCGCTGGGGGGCGTTTGGCGATGCCTGTCGTCTGGCGAATAGCGATGTGGCGGCCATGCTGAAAGATAATCTGCGCAGCATGGCCGCAAACTATCTGGCACAGGGAATTAATGCTTCTCCCACCACCCGGCATTTTTACCATCAGTGGCTGACGACGCCCGCTTCTCCCGGTCTGATTGATTATAAAGATATGCTGGGCTGGCTGGGGGACTGGTGTCAGGCGGATAAACATCCGGTGAGCTGGTCAGTGACGCAGAGCTGGCAAACGGTCGCGCTGGGAATGCCGAGACTCTGTTCGGCAAAACGGCTGGTGGATGGCATGGTGGAAGAGATATTTGGTACGTGATTGCCCCTCTTTTTAAGGAGGGGGCGAAAGGGTTAGTGGTGCATTTCTACCGCTTCAGGTTCTGTCCGGGACTCAGGCACATGCCCAAAGCGTCTGGCATACAGTGCCGTGATGACAGGGACCAGAATTGCCGTCACAATCACGCTGGCGGCAACCAGAGCCGTGGCGGAAGCGGCCACGGGTTCAAAGGCCGGGTTAATCTGGGCGATAATCACCGGGTTGGCTACCGCAGCGCCTGCGGCCGAAGAGGCGGCCACGCCCGCGGTTCCGTTGCCGCCTCCGATGACGCGGTCTGCAATAATCAGTGGAATACCCGTGATGACGATGACGGCAACACCCAGCACAATGCCCAGCAGGCCGGTTTCCAGAATCACGTTCAGGTTGATGGTATTGCCCAACGCGAAGCCGAAGAACGGGATCAGTACCGGGGTGGCTTTGCTGAAGAAATCACGCAGATCGTGATCGAGGTTGCCCAGCGCAAAACCAATCAGGAACGGCAGGATCGCCCCGACAAAATGGTGTGGTTCAAAAGAGGCAAGGCCGGCAGAACCCAGAATCAACATCGTCATCAGCGGACCCGACTCCAGGGACATCAGCACGAACGCGCCCGATTCTTCTTTGGTGCCATATTGATTCATCAGGCTGGCATAGAGACCGCCGTTGGTCATATCCATTGCTGAGACTATGGCCAGAACAGATAATCCGGCGAAGAAGCCGGTCTGAATTCCATTCTCCGGAATGAACATTGCACAGATCATGGCAACAACCCAGGCGACCGCAATTTTAGTAATGACCAGCGTCCCTGATTTACGTAATACCGTACCTGTTGCACGCAAGTTAATAGATGCGCCGATGCAAAAGAACCAGACTGCCAGAATCGGTACCGTTCCGGTAATCATACCTTTTGTAAAACCGCCAAAATAAGCACCGGTATTCGGGGCCAGCGTATTTAATATCGCGCCAAGTACCAGCGGGACCAGCATCATCCCGCCCGGGATGCGTTCTATTGTTGCTTTAATCTTCATCATTAACCCTCACATCTCGTCCGCATGGCTGGCGGAAAGCTCAAAAAATAGATCAACAAATTCAAAAGATTGCCTTTTTTAGGGCCAATCGATTCGTTATTTATGCTGTAGAGCGAAATTCAGGTGTTCAGCATTCCTTCATTTGAAAGCCGCTGGGATATCGTGTTCGGATTTATCATGCGATCTTTGGAATTGTGATTCAACGAAAATAAAACGCTGTTTTAGTTATCTTCGTCACATATTGAATGTAAACAGGATTGCCCACTGTTAATAATTGAATTTTGTGTAAATTCGCTGTGAAAAAATGTGCTTGCATTTTGTTTGGGGAGGAATAATAACGGGCGTTAAGATCTGTTTGATAAGGGGGTTTAGAATGACCTTATTTATCGTGAATTGACAAAAGCTGAAGGCAACTTACGAACAGGAAAAATAAGTGTGAAGTTGATCACATATATAAACGCTGGTAGGGTAAAAAGGTCTTTAACTGCCCAGACAGGCGTCAACAGGTTCGGTTGTATTGAGGTAAAACGTCAATGTAAGTAAACCTGCTACGCTTGAATAAGGAGATTCGCATGGAGCGGATCTCTGGTTCACAGCTTGCAAAATGCGCTGTGAAACGGACGGGGCTGAGTCTACGAGGAAAGCTATGCTTAGAAGGAAAAAAGTAAAACCCATCACGCTGCGCGATGTCACCATTATTGATGACGCGAAACTGCGCAAAGCGATTACAGCGGCCTCGCTCGGTAATGCGATGGAGTGGTTCGATTTTGGTGTTTACGGCTTTGTGGCCTATGCACTTGGTAAAGTGTTCTTCCCTGGTGCCGATCCCAGCTTGCAGATGATTGCTGCGCTGGGTACGTTCTCCGTTCCCTTCCTGATTCGTCCTCTCGGTGGCCTTTTCTTCGGCATGCTGGGTGATAAATATGGTCGCCAGAAGATCCTGGCTATTACCATTGTCATCATGTCGATAAGTACATTCTGTATCGGCCTTATTCCGTCGTATGCAACTATTGGTATATGGGCGCCGATTCTGCTGTTGATCTGTAAGATGGCGCAGGGCTTCTCCGTTGGTGGCGAATATACCGGCGCATCGATTTTTGTCGCTGAATATTCTCCGGACCGTAAACGTGGCTTTATGGGCAGCTGGCTGGACTTTGGTTCGATTGCCGGTTTTGTCATGGGCGCGGGGGTTGTGGTTCTGATCTCAACCGTAGTGGGTGAAGAGAACTTCCTTGACTGGGGCTGGCGTATTCCGTTCTTCCTGGCGCTGCCGCTGGGCATCATTGGGCTTTATCTGCGTCACGCCCTGGAAGAGACGCCTGCGTTCCAGCAGCACGTTGAAAAGCTGGAGCAGGGTGACCGTGAAGGGTTACAGGATGGCCCGAAAGTGTCGTTCAAGGAGATTGCGACCAAACACTGGCGCAGCCTGCTGACCTGTATTGGTCTGGTGATTTCCACCAACGTCACCTATTACATGCTGTTGACCTACATGCCGAGCTACCTGTCGCATAACCTGCACTACTCGGAAGACCACGGTGTGCTGATTATTATCGCCATCATGGTGGGTATGCTGTTTGTGCAGCCGATTATGGGTCTGCTGAGCGACCGCTTTGGCCGTAAGCCATTCATTATTCTCGGCAGCGTCGCCCTGTTCGCACTGGCAATCCCGGCCTTTATTCTGATTAACAGCAATGTGCTGGGGCTGATTTTCGCCGGTCTGCTGATGCTGGCGGTGATCCTCAACTGCTTCATCGGGGTGATGGCTTCTACGCTGCCGGCAATGTTCCCGACGCATATTCGCTACAGTGCGCTGGCGGCAGCCTTTAATATCTCCGTTCTGATTGCGGGCCTGACGCCGACGCTTGCTGCTTCACTGGTGGAGAGCACGCAGAACCTGATGATGCCTGCTTACTATCTGATGGTCATTGCGGTGATCGGCCTGATTACCGGTATTACCATGAAGGAGACGGCGAATCGTCCGTTGAAAGGGGCAACGCCTGCGGCGTCTGATATTCAGGAAGCGAAAGAGATCCTGCGTGAGCACTACGATAATGTAGAGCAGAAGATTGAAGATATTGACGCAGAGATTGAGGCGCTCCAGACAAAACGCTCTCGCCTTGTCGATCAGCATCCGCGAATTAACGAGTGATAAAAAAACCCGCCGCTGGCGGGTTTTCTTTTATTAGCATCCTGCGGCAATATAGTCGCCGCCGGCGCTGACGGGGATCACCGTAAGGAACAGGATCGTCGCGAACAGTATCAGAACAACCCCTCCGGCAATTTTGACCATCGGCATTACCCAGTTCAGGGACGTGCCGCCGCCAAACCAGGTTACTGTGCGTTCACGCGCGTAACGTACTGCCAGCGACAGCCCCATAATCGACAGCGCCGTGCCCAGCGACATTGTCATCACAGCAGCAATCCCCCAGCTAATAATACCGAGCGCATTCGAGAACATCAGGATCATAATTGCCCCGCTGCACGGGCGTGCGCCAATGGCCAGCACCACGCCCAGACGGGTTTTCCAGTCGCTTTTAGTCAGATCCACCCCTACGCCGTGATGGCAGCAGCCACAGCGTTCATTATGCTGTTGAAGCGGCTTGATGGCGCTAATCGCCATTTTGCGCGGACGCAGGCTGCTGAGCGCCTGATAAATGATAAACGCACCGAAGACGGCAATCAGCACGGCGCTGATTTTCTCGACGTACCAACGGCTGGTGCTGATATCTCCTGACGCGAGGTTCAATCCAACCGCCAGGATAAAGACAAAGACGATCGCGCTGACGCCCTGCATCATGCTACCGATAAACGGTACGACGCGCGCCGCGAGCTGGCTCTCTTTATTGGTGGTGAGATACGTGGTGACGATAAATTTGCCGTGCCCAGGTCCAACGGCATGGAGTACACCATAAAGAAACGCACCGGTTAACAACCATAGCCCACCGCTGTACTGATGATTATTAAGTTGCAGCAGATACATCACCAGATATCGGTGCAGGGTGATCTGGGTGGCGAGGCACCACTGAATAAAAGCATTCCAGTGCGTATGCAGTGCAAAACCTGCCATAAGTAACACCAGCACGGCGAGCCCGGCGGTTGGGATACGCCAGTCACGTTGAAGTCGTTGTGTCGTCATGAGGTTGGCCCGCGAGAGAAATATTTGCCGCTAGTATAGTGTTCAAATCGCTGGATCACACCGGGATCGTCAATGGATTGTGGATAAGTCTGTGTGTAAAAAGGTATAAGGCGGGGTTTTGCTGGGGAATACAGCAGTCAGTCATTTTTTTGCAACTTTTCTGTTGCGGTCGCTCGGGAACTCCCTATAATGCGCCTCCATCGACACGGCGGATGTGAATCACTTCACAGATAACCCGGTCGGCTGAAGAGAAAAAATCCTGAAATAACGGGTTGACTCTGAAAGAGGAAAGCGTAATATACGCCACCTCGCGACAGAGCGCTGAAGCGCGTCGCAACTGCTCTTTAACAATTTATCAGACAATCTGTGTGGGCACTCAAAGTGACATGGATTCTTAATGTCCTCGGACACTAAATGAATACCAAGTCTCAACGAGTGAACACGTAATTCATTACGAAGTTTAATTCATTGAGCATCAAACTTTTAAATTGAAGAGTTTGATCATGGCTCAGATTGAACGCTGGCGGCAGGCCTAACACATGCAAGTCGAACGGTAACAGGAAGCAGCTTGCTGCTTCGCTGACGAGTGGCGGACGGGTGAGTAATGTCTGGGAAACTGCCTGATGGAGGGGGATAACTACTGGAAACGGTAGCTAATACCGCATAACGTCGCAAGACCAAAGAGGGGGACCTTCGGGCCTCTTGCCATCGGATGTGCCCAGATGGGATTAGCTAGTAGGTGGGGTAACGGCTCACCTAGGCGACGATCCCTAGCTGGTCTGAGAGGATGACCAGCCACACTGGAACTGAGACACGGTCCAGACTCCTACGGGAGGCAGCAGTGGGGAATATTGCACAATGGGCGCAAGCCTGATGCAGCCATGCCGCGTGTATGAAGAAGGCCTTCGGGTTGTAAAGTACTTTCAGCGGGGAGGAAGGCGATAAGGTTAATAACCTTGTCGATTGACGTTACCCGCAGAAGAAGCACCGGCTAACTCCGTGCCAGCAGCCGCGGTAATACGGAGGGTGCAAGCGTTAATCGGAATTACTGGGCGTAAAGCGCACGCAGGCGGTCTGTCAAGTCGGATGTGAAATCCCCGGGCTCAACCTGGGAACTGCATTCGAAACTGGCAGGCTAGAGTCTTGTAGAGGGGGGTAGAATTCCAGGTGTAGCGGTGAAATGCGTAGAGATCTGGAGGAATACCGGTGGCGAAGGCGGCCCCCTGGACAAAGACTGACGCTCAGGTGCGAAAGCGTGGGGAGCAAACAGGATTAGATACCCTGGTAGTCCACGCCGTAAACGATGTCGACTTGGAGGTTGTGCCCTTGAGGCGTGGCTTCCGGAGCTAACGCGTTAAGTCGACCGCCTGGGGAGTACGGCCGCAAGGTTAAAACTCAAATGAATTGACGGGGGCCCGCACAAGCGGTGGAGCATGTGGTTTAATTCGATGCAACGCGAAGAACCTTACCTACTCTTGACATCCAGAGAACTTTCCAGAGATGGATTGGTGCCTTCGGGAACTCTGAGACAGGTGCTGCATGGCTGTCGTCAGCTCGTGTTGTGAAATGTTGGGTTAAGTCCCGCAACGAGCGCAACCCTTATCCTTTGTTGCCAGCGGTCCGGCCGGGAACTCAAAGGAGACTGCCAGTGATAAACTGGAGGAAGGTGGGGATGACGTCAAGTCATCATGGCCCTTACGAGTAGGGCTACACACGTGCTACAATGGCGCATACAAAGAGAAGCGACCTCGCGAGAGCAAGCGGACCTCATAAAGTGCGTCGTAGTCCGGATTGGAGTCTGCAACTCGACTCCATGAAGTCGGAATCGCTAGTAATCGTGGATCAGAATGCCACGGTGAATACGTTCCCGGGCCTTGTACACACCGCCCGTCACACCATGGGAGTGGGTTGCAAAAGAAGTAGGTAGCTTAACCTTCGGGAGGGCGCTTACCACTTTGTGATTCATGACTGGGGTGAAGTCGTAACAAGGTAACCGTAGGGGAACCTGCGGTTGGATCACCTCCTTACCTTAAAGAACCTGCCTTTGTAGTGTCCACACAGATTGTCTGATGAAAAGTAAATAGCAAGGCGTCTTGCGATTGAGACTGTACGTCCCCTTCGTCTAGAGGCCCAGGACACCGCCCTTTCACGGCGGTAACAGGGGTTCGAATCCCCTAGGGGACGCCACTTGCTGGTTCGTGAGTGAAAGTCACCTGCCGTCATATCTCAAAACTGACTTGCGAGTCATGTTTGAGATATTTGCTCTTTAAAAATCTGGATCAAGCTGAAAATTGAAACGACACACAGCTCATGTGTGTTCGAGTCTCTCAAATTTTCGCAAGTCGATGGTGAATCGAAAGAAACATCTTCGGGTTGTGAGGTTAAGCGACTAAGCGTACACGGTGGATGCCCTGGCAGTCAGAGGCGATGAAGGACGTGCTAATCTGCGAAAAGCGCCGGCGAGGTGATATGAACCCTTGACCCGGCGATGTCCGAATGGGGAAACCCAGTGCAATCCGTTGCACTATCGTTAACTGAATACATAGGTTAACGAGGCGAACCGGGGGAACTGAAACATCTAAGTACCCCGAGGAAAAGAAATCAACCGAGATTCCCCCAGTAGCGGCGAGCGAACGGGGAGCAGCCCGGAGTCTGAATCAGCTTGTGTGTTAGTGGAACGGTCTGGAAAGTCCGACGGTACAGGGTGATAGTCCCGTACACGAAAGCACACTTGCTGTGAACTCGAAGAGTAGGGCGGGACACGTGGTATCCTGTCTGAATATGGGGGGACCATCCTCCAAGGCTAAATACTCCTGACTGACCGATAGTGAACCAGTACCGTGAGGGAAAGGCGAAAAGAACCCCGGCGAGGGGAGTGAAAAAGAACCTGAAACCGTGTACGTACAAGCAGTGGGAGCCTCTTTATGGGGTGACTGCGTACCTTTTGTATAATGGGTCAGCGACTTATATTCTGTAGCAAGGTTAACCGTATAGGGGAGCCGAAGGGAAACCGAGTCTTAACTGGGCGTTAAGTTGCAGGGTATAGACCCGAAACCCGGTGATCTAGCCATGGGCAGGTTGAAGGTTGGGTAACACTAACTGGAGGACCGAACCGACTAATGTTGAAAAATTAGCGGATGACCTGTGGCTGGGGGTGAAAGGCCAATCAAACCGGGAGATAGCTGGTTCTCCCCGAAAGCTATTTAGGTAGCGCCTCGTGAACTCATCTTCGGGGGTAGAGCACTGTTTCGGCTAGGGGGCCATCCCGGCTTACCAACCCGATGCAAACTACGAATACCGAAGAATGTTATCACGGGAGACACACGGCGGGTGCTAACGTCCGTCGTGAAGAGGGAAACAACCCAGACCGCCAGCTAAGGTCCCAAAGTCATGGTTAAGTGGGAAACGATGTGGGAAGGCACAGACAGCCAGGATGTTGGCTTAGAAGCAGCCATCATTTAAAGAAAGCGTAATAGCTCACTGGTCGAGTCGGCCTGCGCGGAAGATGTAACGGGGCTAAACCATGCACCGAAGCTGCGGCAGCGACGCTTATGCGTTGTTGGGTAGGGGAGCGTTCTGTAAGCCGTTGAAGGTGTGCTGTGAGGCATGCTGGAGGTATCAGAAGTGCGAATGCTGACATAAGTAACGATAAAGCGGGTGAAAAGCCCGCTCGCCGGAAGACCAAGGGTTCCTGTCCAACGTTAATCGGGGCAGGGTGAGTCGACCCCTAAGGCGAGGCCGAAAGGCGTAGTCGATGGGAAACAGGTTAATATTCCTGTACTTGGTGTTACTGCGAAGGGGGGACGGAGAAGGCTATGTCAGCCGGGCGACGGTTGTCCCGGTTTAAGCATGTAGGCGGAGGTTCCAGGTAAATCCGGTACCTTATTAACGCTGAGGTGTGATGACGAGGCACTACGGTGCTGAAGTGATAAATGCCCTGCTTCCAGGAAAAGCCTCTAAGCATCAGGTAACACGAAATCGTACCCCAAACCGACACAGGTGGTCAGGTAGAGAATACCAAGGCGCTTGAGAGAACTCGGGTGAAGGAACTAGGCAAAATGGTGCCGTAACTTCGGGAGAAGGCACGCTGATGTGTAGGTGAAGTCCCTGCGGACGGAGCTGAAATCAGTCGAAGATACCAGCTGGCTGCAACTGTTTATTAAAAACACAGCACTGTGCAAACACGAAAGTGGACGTATACGGTGTGACGCCTGCCCGGTGCCGGAAGGTTAATTGATGGGGTTAGCGGCAACGCGAAGCTCTTGATCGAAGCCCCGGTAAACGGCGGCCGTAACTATAACGGTCCTAAGGTAGCGAAATTCCTTGTCGGGTAAGTTCCGACCTGCACGAATGGCGTAATGATGGCCAGGCTGTCTCCACCCGAGACTCAGTGAAATTGAACTCGCTGTGAAGATGCAGTGTACCCGCGGCAAGACGGAAAGACCCCGTGAACCTTTACTATAGCTTGACACTGAACACTGGTCCTTGATGTGTAGGATAGGTGGGAGGCTTTGAAGCGTGGACGCCAGTCTGCGTGGAGCCAACCTTGAAATACCACCCTTTAATGGCTGGTGTTCTAACGTGGACCCGTAATCCGGGTTGCGGACAGTGTCTGGTGGGTAGTTTGACTGGGGCGGTCTCCTCCCAAAGAGTAACGGAGGAGCACGAAGGTTGGCTAATCCTGGTCGGACATCAGGAGGTTAGTGCAATGGCATAAGCCAGCTTGACTGCGAGCGTGACGGCGCGAGCAGGTGCGAAAGCAGGTCATAGTGATCCGGTGGTTCTGAATGGAAGGGCCATCGCTCAACGGATAAAAGGTACTCCGGGGATAACAGGCTGATACCGCCCAAGAGTTCATATCGACGGCGGTGTTTGGCACCTCGATGTCGGCTCATCACATCCTGGGGCTGAAGTAGGTCCCAAGGGTATGGCTGTTCGCCATTTAAAGTGGTACGCGAGCTGGGTTTAGAACGTCGTGAGACAGTTCGGTCCCTATCTGCCGTGGGCGCTGGAGAATTGAGGGGGGCTGCTCCTAGTACGAGAGGACCGGAGTGGACGCATCACTGGTGTTCGGGTTGTCATGCCAATGGCACTGCCCGGTAGCTAAATGCGGAAGAGATAAGTGCTGAAAGCATCTAAGCACGAAACTTGCCCCGAGATGAGTTCTCCCTGAGACTTTAAGTCTCCTGAAGGAACGTTGAAGACGACGACGTTGATAGGTCGGGTGTGTAAGCGCAGCGATGCGTTGAGCTAACCGATACTAATGAACCGTGAGGCTTAACCTTACAACGCCGAAGCTGTTTTGGCGAAGAGACAGAAGATTTTCAGCCTGATACAGATTAACAGAATTTGCCTGGCGGCTTTAGCGCGGTGGTCCCACCTGACCCCATGCCGAACTCAGAAGTGAAACGCCGTAGCGCCGATGGTAGTGTGGGGTCTCCCCATGTGAGAGTAGGGAACTGCCAGGCATCAAACAAGTGAAGAGGCCATCCGGAAGGATGGCCTTTTTGCGTTTGTTTGTTGAAAAACGGCAGGCCGGGTAAGGCGAAGCCGTCACCCGGCAACTCAGAGCGTACTATCCCTGACAAACATTCAAACGAAGCAATTGCCGCTGATGGAAACGCCCAAGGATCAGCACCGTCGTTAACGCACCAAGCAGCGCGCAAAACATATCTGACTGGGTATCCCATGGATCGCCCTGCGTCCCCAGAAAATCATCCGCACCCTGTCCCATTGCCAAAGCTGCCCACCACTCAATGAGTTCATAGGTGGCGCTAATGGCCAGAGCAACACAGCACACCAGAAATCCCGTCATCTTATGTCCACGAACATACCCACCGCGCAGCAGAATTTCTCGCGCTGCCAGTGCGGGAACCAGCCCCTGGAAGAAGTGACCGAGCTTGTCATACGGATTTCGGCTAAGCCCGAGCATCTCCTGAACCTCAAAACCAACCGGAACCTTTGCATAGGTGTACATACCACCAACCATCAGAATGATGGCGTGGAAGAAAATCAAGGTATAGAGAAGGGGAGTCAGGGGGTATCGCCGGTGCGTGGCAAGCAGAAGTGGGATGATGATAATGACGGGCGTCACCTCCATCAGCCAGGTGATGCGATCGCTCGTGAACAGGCCGGTATAAAACAGGATCAACAGCAGGAGCAGTGACCCGACTTTTAAAGCAGATAAGGTCATATCATTTTCATTGTCAGGGGAAAAAATCACTATTACCTGACAGAAGGGAAAATTCAATGCGTAGCGGATACAGAAAAGCAAAAACCCAGCCGTAGGCTGGGTTCTTTAAATAGTGGTGCCCGGACTCGGAATCGAACCAAGGACACGGGGATTTTCAATCCCCTGCTCTACCGACTGAGCTATCCGGGCAACGGAGCGCATTAAACCGCAATCGCGCGCGATCGTCAACATTATTTCGGGAAAAGCTGTTCAACTGCTTAAGTTTGCGGCAATCTGTCCGTTTGTGCCCTGGAATTGCACAAATCTTCCAGACAGTTCAGGCAAGATGTGACAATGCTGACGGTAAGAGGAGGGCAGTATGGCAAACGACTGGCTTGAGCTGCGTCAGCATGCAGAAACAGGTATTGAGACAATTAAGGCGCATTTCGAAGGACATGCCTTTGATCCCCACTGGCATGATAGCTATCTGGTCGGAATAACCCTTTCCGGCACCCAGCAGTTCCACTGTCGCCGTGAACGCCACCGTAGCCAGCCGGGCGATGCTTTTTTACTTGAGCCCGGGGAGATCCATGACGGTGATGCGCCGATAGAGGGGGGCTTTACTTATCTGACCTTTTATCTGGATGAACACTGGCTCACCCGTACGCTTCAAGGGCTGTACGACTCTACTCCCGGGAGCTACACCCTCCACTTTGCCCAAACGCTGACGCGAGAGCCTCAGTTGGTGCGCGCTATCGGTGATACATTTGCCTCGTTGCATAACGATGAGATGAAGATCGTCCAACAGAGCACAATGGATAACCTGCTCTCTCAGATCACTGCCCACTGCCACTGGCGTAAGAAACTCCCGTTGCAGTTACAAAGCTCCGCCGTGGCGCATCGTGCCCGCGACTATCTCTATGCGCATATCGGCGAGAACGTGGGGCTGTCAGACCTTGCCCGTGAGACGGGTACAGATCGCTTTACGCTCACCCGCTGTTTTAAGCGCGAATTTCACCTGGCACCGCACGCCTGGCTTATCCAGCTGCGCCTGGCAAAGGCCCGACAGATGCTGGCGTGTGGGGAACTGCCTGTTGATGTTGCGGCGGCAGTGGGTTTTGCCGATCAAAGCCATCTTGGTCGCTGGTTCCAGCGGGCATACCGTATTTCTCCGGCACACTACCGTCGGTTGTGCACAAACCTTCCAGACGTTTCCAGAAAATAACGGCACATTCGTGGCTCTAATAAAAAAGGAGTCACCTGTGAATTTATTACCCTTCCTGCTGTTTGCATTTGTCGCCTCGATTACACCGGGGCCAACCAATATTCTGGTACTGGCTAACAGTCAGCACTTTGGCGTAAAAAATACGGTTCCTGCGATCCTGGGCGGGTGTATTGCCGCCAGCGCTATTGTTCTGGTTTCAGGCGCAGGGGCAGGAGAAGTGTTACGTCAATATCCGCTGATACGTCAGTTAATGAGCTGGGCGGGCGTGCTGTGGCTTTCCTGGATGAGCTGGCAGCTGTTTAGCGCCCCGGCCGCGAATCTCTCCTCCAGACTCCATGTCCGCTTTACCGCGCGGGCGGCGGCGTTATTACAGGTTGTAAACCCAAAAACGTGGATGATGGCGCTGGCAGTTGTCAGCCTGTTTGCTCCGGCAAGCGACCATGCATTTCGGGATATTGCGCTGATGGCGCTATGGTTTCTGGCGATCTCCGTGGTCTGTTTGTTGTGCTGGGCGTGGCTGGGGAAGGCGGTGAACCGGATTTTCCGCACCACCGTGGCGATGGTGCGATTTCAGCGCGCGATGGCGCTGTGTTTGTTTATTTCCGCCTGGACGGGAATGCTGGCTTAGGTCAGAGCACCACCCATACGACACTGCGCGAACCGCAAAATATCTTCCGCCAGACGGTGCGCCGTATCCACATCCGCCTGGCTACGGTTCACCAACATGCGGCTCAGGCAACCTTCCAGCACCAGCTCCATCTGCTTCGCGACCATTGCCGGATCATCCACTTCAAGTGTGGTCAGCAGCTCGTGTGTGAACTCGTGCGCGGCACGTTTTTGCTGATCTGCCAGTTGATGGATGGGGTGTCCGGGATCCGGATAGTAGGTGCAGGCGGCGATAAACAGACAGCCTGGGTAACGGTTGTTGGTTACACACTCCGTCAGTGCGGTATAGCGCGCCAGCAGCTTTTGCTCGGTGGTCAGCTCTTCATTCAGCATCAGCTGCCTGCGCCAGATATCCACCTGCTGGCTGAGATAGCGCAGGGCATCGTACAGCAGCGCCTCTTTATCCGGCCAGAAGCGCTTAAGTTCATCCAGAGGGTAATCGATACGGTCGGCGACCATCTCAAGCGTGGTGCTGGCGATCCCTTGAATCTCAAGCAATTGCAGGGCTTGTCCCAGTACGTCTTCGCGTTGCACGGTTATCTCCTCCGCTATTCCCAACGGTTTGTCCCGTCTAAAGTGTTGTTTACGGTTGGCGATTGCGCAAATGCGCGTTGAATGTCGTCGCGTCCATAAACCCGGTTACACGCTGCGTCGGCTGTTCTTCCCCCTGTTCATTGAAGAACAGGATGGTAGGCAGCCCGAGCACATTAAGTTGCTTCAGTAGAGCCTTATCCTGCGCGCTGTTGGCGGTAACGTTCGCCTGGAGCAGAACGGTATCGCTCAGCGCATGTTGTACCAGCGGATCGCTGAAGGTGTATTTTTCAAACTCTTTGCAGGCCACGCACCAGTCGGCGTAGAGATCGAGCATGACCGGTTTGCCTTTCGCCTGCGCCAGGGCGCGGTTAAGGTCATCCACGTTCTTAATCTGTATAAAATTCAGATGAGCCTGCGTTTGACCTGCCGGGGTGCCAAACGCCCAGTCCTGTAGTGGACGGACGCTCACCAGCGCGGCCGCCAGCAGAAGGATCTGTAGCAGGCGCATCCACGGTTTCTTCGCCCCCAGACTCACGATAAACGCCCAACTGAAGAAGGCCACGCCGAGCATCGCCCACAGACGTGTACCCCACACATCACCAATGATGCGCTCCAGCAGGAATACCGGTAGCGCCAGAATGACAAAACCAAACGCGGTTTTCACCGTCTCCATCCACGGTCCGCTCTTCGGCAGCAGACGATTGCCAAACACCGTCACCAGGATCAGCGGCAGGCCCATGCCGAGCGCGTAGAGGTACAGCGTGCCGCCGCCGAGCCACAGGTTGCCGCTCTGAGCAATGTATAACAGGATGGCGCTCAACGGCGCGGTGGTGCAGGGGGAGCAAATCAGCCCGGCGATGGCACCCATGGCGAACACGCCGCCCGCAGAGCCACCCTGCTGACGGTTGCTCATTAGCGTCAGACGGGTTTGCAGGGAAGAGGGCAGTTGCAGGGTGAACAGGCCAAACATCGACAGCGCCAGCAGAATAAACACCGCTGACAGACCGATAAGCACATAAGGGTGCTGAAGGGCGGCCTGGAACTGCAATCCGGCAGCAGCGACCACGAGGCCGAGCGCCGTATAGGTTAACGCCATGCCCTGCACATAGATAAAGGCCAGCAACAGCGCGCGGGTAGTGGAAAGGCGTTGTTTACCGCCCAGCACGATGCCAGAGATAAGCGGGTACATGGGCAGTACGCAGGGCGTAAAGGCGATGCCGATACCAATCAATAACGCCCAAAGCGCTGAGAACGGAAGGTCTGAAGCGGCTTTGCCTTCACCCCTCTCCCCTGAGGGGAGAGGGGAGGCCGCCGCTTTCACTTCGCTAAGCGGAACGACCTTTGTTTCAGGGGGATAGCAGAAGCCCGCATCGGCGCAGCCCTGATACGTCACCGTCAGGGTAGCGCCTTTATCCGCCTGATTCACCGTGACGGGCACGCTTAAGCGCTGACGATAAATTTCACTCTTACCGTAGAACTCGTCCTCGTGCCACTCGCCAGCGGGCATCTGCAATGCGCCGACGTTCGCCTTTGCCGGCGTGATGCTGACCTGCTTGCGATAGAGGTAGTAACCCTCTTTCACCTGCCAGGTGAGACTGAGATCGTGCTGGTTTTGCTGAAAGTCGAAAACGAACGCCTGGTCGGCAGGAATAAAGTTCGAACGGCCGGGTGCGTCAAACAATCCGGCAAAAGCTGACGTGCTGCACAGCAGCAGGATCAGCGTAATGAAGCGTTGAGCCATGAGAGATAATCGTTATCGCCGTGGACCACTGGCAGAACCAGCAGCTCCGGGGTTTGGTATGGATGATGAGACTTGAGGCAGTCGAGGAGCGCCTGCTGGTTTGTCAGGTTGGTTTTGAGCAACATCTGGACTTCGTACTCTTGCTCCAGCTTACCTTCCCAGTAATAAAGGGAGGTGGCGCCGGGAAGAAGTGTGACACAGGCAGCCAGTTTTTCGGCCAACACTTTGGCGGCCAGATCCTGGGCAGAAGCTTCATCAGGGGCGGTGCACAGTACAACAACAGCATCAGGCGTGTTCACAAGTCGACCTCCTCATCACGAAAGTCTTCACTATATCACGCAAGGCGGTTGGTCATTAATGAAACGGGCCGCAGAGCGGCCCGATTTTAACTATTTTTACAACGGCTAATCGTTTACAGCACAATGCCGCCGATGATAAAGCCGAGGATCACGCAGAGCGTAATCGCCACCACGCCCGGGATCAGGAACGCGTGGTTAAACACGTATTTACCAATACGGGTTGAGCCGGTGTCATCCATCTCAACCGCGGCCAGCAGGGTTGGGTAGGTGGGCAGAACGAACAGGGCGGAAACCGCTGCAAAAGAGGCAATCGCCGTCAGCGGCGTCACGCCCAGCATTAGTGCCGCAGGCATCAGCGCTTTGGTGGTCGCAGCCTGGGAGTACAGCAACGTCGCGGCAAAGAACAGCACTACCGCCAGCAGCCACGGATAGTTGTGCAGCAGGTCGCCTGCAACGGTCTGGATATCGCTGATGTGCGCTTTCACAAAGGTATCACCGAGCCACGCCACGCCCAGCACGCACACGCAGGCGCTCATGCCGGATTTGAAGGTGCTGGCGTTCAGCACTTCGCTGGTGTCGATTTTACAGGTGATGCTGATCAGCGTCGCGATGGTCAGCATAAATACCACAATGGCTTCGTTACGCGGCAGAACCGGGTTCTGGATCAGACCTACCGTATCGCTGATGGCGGTCGCGTAGAACATCACGGCGACGATACCAATCAGGAACAGCAGCACGGAGCGTTTTGCATGCGGCTTCAGCTCGAAGACCTGGCTACCGCGCAGGCTCACTTCACCTTTTGCCAGACGCTCCTGGTAAACCGGATCGTCTTTCAGCTCGGCACCGAGGAAGTTACACAGTACGGCAGTGATCATTACCGCGATCAGCGTGACCGGAATACAGATTGCCAGCAGCGTCAGGTAACTTACGCCCATCGGCTCAAGGATACCCGCGAAGAAGACCACCGCCGCGGAAATAGGCGAGGCGGTAATCGCAATCTGGGAGGCGACCACGGCAATAGAAAGAGGGCGAGACGGGCGAATACCCTGCTCTTTCGCCACTTCGGTGATTACCGGCAGCGTGGAGAAAGCGGTATGGCCGGTACCGGCGAGAATGGTCATAAACCAGGTCACCAGTGGGGCAAGGAAGGTGATGTATTTCGGATGGCGACGCAGCATTCGCTCCGCCAGGCTCACCAGGTAGTCCATACCGCCTGCGACCTGCATAGCCGCGATAGCAGCAATAACCGCCATGATGATTTCGATAACGTCAAAAGGGATTGCGCCGGGTTTAATCTGAAAGATCAGGGTAAGTACAAGCACCCCGAGACCGCCGGCAAAACCGATGCCGATACCCCCGAGTCGTGCGCCCAAATAAATCGCCAACAGGACGATGACGAGTTCTGCTCCAAACATAAAGACCTGCCTTGCTCATTAACAAGTTGATATTGAATTGTTGTGTTTTGGTAACGCCCATAAAGAAAAAAGGCACGTCACAAGTGACGTGCCTTTCGGAAGCTTAGCCTGAACGGTTACTGTTCGCTTTCATCGGTATATCGTTTCGCTTTATATGCCGGGTGCATCAGGTTCTGGGCGGAGAAGATATCGTCCAGTTCGGCTTCGGTCAACAATCCTCGCTCGAGAACCACCTCACGCACGCTCTTACCGGTTTCGGCACAAATCTTCCCGACGATATCGCCGTTGTGGTGGCCGATGAACGGGTTGAGGTAGGTGACGATGCCGATGGAGTTATAGACGTAGCCTTCACACACTTCTTTATTCGCGGTGATGCCGTTGATGCATTTTTCCAGCAGGTTGTAGCAGGCGTTGGTCAGAATATGGATAGATTCAAACATCGCCTGGCCAATCACCGGCTCCATCACGTTCAACTGGAGCTGACCGGCTTCGGATGCCATGGTGACGGTCGTATCGTTACCAATAACCTTGAAGCAAACCTGGTTCACCACCTCTGGCACCACCGGGTTCACTTTAGCTGGCATGATGGATGAACCCGCCTGCAACTCTGGCAGGTTGATTTCATTCAGGCCAGCGCGCGGACCGGAGGAGAGCAGGCGCAGGTCGTTACAGATTTTGGACAGTTTCACCGCCAGACGTTTCAGTGCGCTGTGCACCATCACGTAGGCGCCGCAGTCTGAGGTAGCTTCAATCAGGTCTTCCGCAGGCACAACCGGCAAGTTGGACACTTCAGCCAGCTTCTGTACCGCCAGCTGCTGATAGCCATCTGGCGTGTTCAGGCGTGTACCGATGGCGGTTGCGCCCAGGTTCACTTCCAGCAGCAGTTCGGACGTGCGCAGCAGGTTTTTGGTCTCTTCATTCAGCAGCACGTTAAACGCGTGGAATTCCTGTCCGAGGGTCATTGGCACCGCGTCCTGCAACTGGGTACGGCCCATTTTCAGGATGTCCTGGAACTCAACGGCTTTACGCTGGAAGCCATCGCCCAGCTGATTAATCGCGTCGACCAGTTTGACGATAGAGGCATACACCGCGATGCGGAAGCCGGTTGGGTAGGCGTCGTTGGTGGACTGACATTTGTTAACGTGGTCGTTCGGGTTCAGGTACTGGTATTCACCTTTCTGATGACCCATCAGCTCCAGGCCGATGTTTGCCAGCACTTCGTTGGTGTTCATGTTGACGGAGGTGCCCGCGCCGCCCTGATAGACGTCAACCGGGAACTGATCCATGCATTTGCCGTTGTTCAGCACCTCATCGCACGCGGCGATAATCGCATTTGCAGCGCTTTTAGGAATGGTTTGCAGCTCTTTGTTCGCCAGAGCCGCGGCTTTTTTTACCATCACCATACCACGCACAAATTCAGGGATGTCGCTGATTTTGCTGTTGCTGATGTAGAAGTTTTCAATCGCTCTCAGAGTGTGAACACCATAGTAGGCATCCGCTGGAACTTCCCTGGTACCCAACAAATCTTCTTCGATACGAATGTTGTTTAACATGTGAACCTTCTTTTCAAGCTGCCGATGGATTGTACTAAACACACAGTATATATGTGGTTTTGAATATTTTATGACCGACGATTATTCCCTCAATCGGCCAGATGTTCGAGATCATATGCTGATGATAGCGAATTGCCGTAAGCTGGATCACTTATTATCGACCCGATTTCATGATAATTATTAATCTGTGAAATATGTCACCGCTTTAATATTTCCAGAAAAAATATCCGTGCAAACCGATTGAAATTTGGCTAACCGTCACCATCTCTTATCTACGCGCTTCGCGAACACATTCAGTCAGGGGCCAGAAGGCACCTGCCATACAGGAGATGCCAGTGCGCTGGATACCATTTATTGCTTTCTTTCTTTATGTTTACATTGAAATTTCGATTTTCATCCAGGTTGCCCATGTGCTGGGCGTCCTGCTGACGCTGATTCTGGTGATCTTCACCTCCGTCATCGGCATGTCGCTGGTGCGCAATCAGGGTTTCAAAAATTTCCTGTTAATGCAGCAGAAGATGGCCGCAGGCGAAAGCCCGGCCGCCGAGATGATCAAAAGCGTGTCGCTGATTATCGCTGGTTTGCTGCTGATCCTGCCGGGCTTCTTTACCGACTTCCTCGGCCTGCTGTTGCTGTTGCCGCCGGTGCAGAAGCACCTGACCATGAAGCTGCTGCCGCATCTACGTTTTAGCCGTATGCCAGGCGGTGGTTTCAGCACCGGCCCGGGGGATACCTTTGAAGGGGAATACCAGCGTAAGGATGAGCAGCGCGACAGGTTAGATCATAAAGACGATCGGTGAGTTTGTGGCCCGGTGGCGCTCGCTCACCGGGCCTGCGGATCTTGCCGCTTCGGTAAAAACACCCACAGCCCCGCCAGCATGACGATGGCGTACACACTCTTCCATCCCACCATCGCCAGCAGCATCAGGCACAGGACACACCCGACAGCCGCCAGCGCCTTAAAGCGACCTTTCAGCAGCCGACAGCCCGCCAGCATGCACAGCAGGTAGATCATGATGAAAATACCGTTGGCGTAGACAATCAGCGCGTCAAGGTTGATGTCGAGGAGATAAATGGCCAGGGAACTCACCACGCAGCAGCCCAGTACGGTATTCAGCGCATTCACCGGAAGCTGACGCTTTGACAGGCGTGAGAGGGGGCTATCCGGTTTATAAAGTGCCTGAGACCACACCAGCCGGGCGAAGCTCTGAATATAGATGTTGAGGCTGGCAAAGCAGGCGAGATAGCCAATCACGCAGGCTACCCACAGGGCTTTAACGCCAAACAGCTGCACCACGATGCCCGGCAGTGACGCGGCGGCGGCTTTCTCTTCACCGAATGCGTTAAAGTGCAGCACCAGTACGGTACAGGCCCAGTACACGGTACCCGCCAGCAGCAGGCCAATCATCAGGGCGCGGGGAAAATCACGCTCGGGCTGTTTAAACTCGGATGCCAGATGAGCGAACGCCTCCAGACCGACGAAACACCAGAACATGACGGATAGTGCAGCGAAAAGCTGTGCGTGGTCGATGTCGTTAATCGCGGGGAAAGGAATATCCGCCACGGTAATGTCACCCGCAAACCAGATGGCGACGATCAGCGCGACAATTAACACGGCGACCAGCGTTTGCAGATTGGCGCTGGAACTGGCCCCGCGCGAGCCTACCCACCAGACAATCGCCAGCGTACCGAGTTCAGCCAGCAGCAGCTGTTCATCGTGCCAGCCAAACAGCGCCTGTCCGAAGCCGGTTGCGATATGCAGGGCTGCCGGAAGGCCAACGGGTATTACCGACAAAAATAGCCAGCCGGTGACGCGCTCCATCCGCGGCCCAAACGCCATGCCGACAAAATGCGCTACGCCGCCCGCGCTCGGGAAGTGCCGCCCGAGTATGGCAAAGACAATCGCCACCGGAAACACCAGCACGATCAGCACCGGCCATGCCCAAAGACTGTTATTGCCGGCAACCAGCGCCGCCAGCGCGGGAACCGCAAATACTCCCGTGCCTAATAAAGACGTTGAGAGTAAGCCAATGCCCTGCGCCAGCCCCAACTCCTGCCTGAGTCCACTCATTTACCTCGTCCCGCCACCATCAAAAGAGAGTGGATGGTAACACTTTCGCAAATTTTTTTTCGATTACCCCTTGAAGGGGTAAAAAGCTATCCCCATCTCTCAGGGCACTAGCCGGAAAACCGCATGCGGACCGGCGTCATCCATAACTGATAATGACTTTCTCAAAGGAGAGCTATCAATGAGTATTCGTCCGTTACATGATCGTGTGATCGTCAAACGTAAAGAAGTTGAAACCAAGTCTGCGGGCGGCATCGTTCTGACCGGTTCAGCAGCAGCAAAATCAACGCGTGGCGAAATCATCGCTGTCGGTAAGGGCCGCATCCTGGAAAACGGAACTGTGCAGCCACTGGACGTTAAAGTTGGTGACATCGTCATTTTCAACGATGGCTACGGCGTGAAATCCGAGAAGATCGACAATGAAGAAGTGTTGATCATGTCCGAGAGCGACATTCTGGCAATTGTTGAAGCGTAATTAACGCACGAAAACTGTACGAATTTGAGGAAATAAGAACATGGCAGCTAAAGACGTAAAATTCGGTAACGACGCTCGTGTAAAAATGCTCCGCGGCGTAAACGTACTGGCAGACGCAGTGAAAGTCACTCTGGGCCCGAAAGGCCGTAACGTAGTACTGGACAAATCCTTCGGCGCGCCAACCATCACCAAAGATGGTGTTTCTGTTGCACGTGAAATCGAGCTGGAAGACAAGTTCGAAAACATGGGCGCACAGATGGTGAAAGAAGTTGCCTCTAAAGCGAACGACGCTGCCGGTGACGGTACCACCACCGCGACCGTACTGGCGCAGGCGATCATCACCGAAGGCCTGAAAGCCGTTGCTGCGGGCATGAACCCAATGGATCTGAAACGTGGTATCGACAAAGCTGTCGCTTCCGCTGTTGAAGAACTGAAAGCGCTGTCCGTACCGTGCTCTGACTCTAAAGCCATTGCTCAGGTTGGTACTATCTCCGCTAACTCCGACGAAACCGTAGGTAAACTGATCGCCGAAGCGATGGATAAAGTCGGTAAAGAAGGCGTGATCACCGTTGAAGACGGTACTGGTCTGGAAGATGAACTGGACGTGGTTGAAGGTATGCAGTTCGATCGCGGTTACCTGTCTCCATACTTCATCAACAAGCCAGAAACTGGCGCTGTTGAGCTGGAAAGCCCGTTCATCCTGCTGGCTGACAAGAAAATCTCCAACATCCGCGAAATGCTGCCAGTGCTGGAAGCCGTTGCGAAAGCAGGCAAGCCGCTGGTAATCATTGCTGAAGACGTTGAAGGCGAAGCGCTGGCGACTCTGGTGGTTAACACCATGCGCGGCATCGTGAAAGTGGCTGCGGTTAAAGCACCTGGCTTCGGCGATCGTCGTAAAGCGATGCTTCAGGATATCGCTACCCTGACTGGCGGTACCGTGATCTCCGAAGAGATCGGTATGGAGCTGGAAAAAGCGACCCTGGAAGACCTGGGCCAGGCGAAACGCGTTGTAATCAACAAAGACACCACCACCATCATCGACGGTGTGGGTGAAGAAGCTGCTATTCAGGGCCGTGTTGGTCAGATCCGTAAGCAGATCGAAGAAGCAACTTCCGATTATGACCGTGAAAAACTCCAGGAGCGCGTAGCGAAACTGGCAGGCGGCGTAGCGGTAATCAAAGTCGGTGCGGCTACCGAAGTTGAAATGAAAGAGAAGAAAGCACGCGTTGACGACGCCCTGCACGCGACCCGTGCTGCGGTAGAAGAAGGCGTGGTTGCTGGTGGTGGTGTCGCGCTGGTGCGTGTAGCCGCTAAACTGGCTGGCCTGACTGCTCAGAACGAAGACCAGAACGTGGGTATCAAAGTTGCGCTGCGCGCGATGGAAGCTCCTCTGCGTCAGATCGTGTCCAACGCCGGTGAAGAGCCGTCTGTGGTTGCGAACAACGTGAAAGCGGGTGAAGGTAACTACGGTTACAACGCGGCAACTGAAGAATACGGCAACATGATCGACTTCGGTATCCTGGATCCAACTAAAGTGACCCGTTCTGCTCTGCAATACGCGGCATCTGTAGCGGGTCTGATGATCACGACCGAGTGCATGGTGACCGACCTGCCTAAAGGCGACGCGCCTGACTTAGGTGCTGCTGGTGGTATGGGCGGCATGGGTGGCATGGGCGGCATGATGTAATCATGTTGTTCTGAACCTCTCAGAACGAACCCCGGGCAGCAATGCCCGGGGTTTTTTATTGTCTTCTACTCGAAGGTGCCTTTCACGCACACAACGCCTCCACGCACCATCTGGCGGCCTTTCGCCCAGACCTCACGGATCTTAAGATCATCGGTCAGCACAAGGACGTCGGCATCGCATCCGGGCGCGATCCACCCTTTATGCTCCAGGCCGAGAAACTCCGCCACGTTACGCGTAAACGGCAGAAGCGCCTCCTCCAGCGGCAGGTGATACCGGCCGACCAGCTGCTGTAGCGTCTCAAGCAGGGACTCAAATCCCGCCACCCCAATGCCAACAAGATTACCGTTTGCATCAAAATTCGGCTGGCTGCCGTTGCCATCCGAGCTGAGCGTGAGGCGGTTAAACGGCACCTGCGCTTCACGGGCCGTCGCAATAGCGGTGGCGGCATCAACAGGCTCGCTGATGCTGGTGGTGATGTCGATGTACCCCCCTTCGCGGGCATAGTCCAGTGCGGCGTGGAACAGTGCCTGGGCGCGGTTGACGTGAGTTGGCAGCAGCTTCGTGCGGGGCACGTCGGCGTTATTCAGGATGTTAAGCAGCGGCTCCAGCAGTTTCGGGCTGTTGCCGAGGTGAAACACGGATATCCCCGCTTTGGCGCCCAGCAGCCCGCCGACTCGCGACTGGGCGGCTATATTCGCGAGCTGGTCATCTGCCGGCGCGGAAGAGCGATGGTCGGAAATCGCGCATTTCACGCCAATGATTTTATCAATCAGCGCCACATCCTTTTCGATACTGCCGGTAATCGTCGGAGAAGGCAGGCCATACGCGCCTGTCAGCATCCACGTGCTGATCCCTTCATGCTCAAGCGCCCGCGTTTTCGCCAGCAGCGGCTCGGGATGGCGGGTCACGCCGTCGGTGCCCAGCAGGCCAACAACGGAGGTGATGCCAGCCGCCACCAGCGCAGACAATCGCACCTCTGGCGTCCGGGTGTGGGGACCGGCTTCACCGCCGCCGCCAATCAGGTGTACATGCTGATCGATAAACCCCGGACAAACCACCGCTCCGGCGAGATCGCTTTCAGGACAGTCTGGCCTCGTTGTGGCGTGGCCCGCTTTTTCGACTGCGACGATTTTTCCTCCGGCAATCAGCAGATCGCAATGCCCAAGATCCTCGGGAGCGTAAAGCTGCGCATTGCGGAAAAGGTGCGGTTCCAGCACTGAAAAATCCATTTTTATCTCCTCAGAAGAGTAGCTGCATCACCCACATTGAGAGCAGGGCGTTAATGACGCAGATAGTGATAATGTGCGGATAATACTTCGGGTTGACGCCTGCGGTGCCAAGGCAACGGCCCGTGTTTTGCACCGGATTACCCATCAGATAGATGGCGGGCAGCAGGATGGTAGCATCGTGACCGTTGAGCGTGCCGGCAGCGACCAGACTGGCGCAGACCCCCACACCGCCGCCCATGCTCATTACCGAGGCCAGAAGAACCGTTGCCGCCGCACCCGGCAGCCCCCACAGGGCCATGATGGGCTCGCATACCCTGCCGACAATATCCAGCAGGCCGGTTACCTTGAGCGCCTGAATGATGACAAACGCCATGACCACGTTCGGCAGCAGGCTGGTGGTGGCGATGGTAAAGCCGCGGCGGGCGCCATCGATAAACAGGTCCATGATATTTTTACGCGGCTGGGCGATCATCTTTCCTCCTGAACGCGGCGAACTTCCATGTGGGCGATCCACAGTCGCAGGAAGTTCGCTCCAACAAATTTGAACACCAGAATGACGGCAAGCGGCGTGATCACCGGGACGGTAATAAAGGTAAAGAGTGCGGCACCAGAAGAAAAATAGTTGGTAATAATGGCGCTACCGCTGGTCTGGAAGGTGGCGAAAATGGCGCGTTCATGGTCAGTAATCGCCCCTTCGTCAGTCAACTCTTTGGTCATCCCTGCGGCTGCATCGGTATTTTGCAGGTTGGCGATAAGCGCCAGAGAGCAGATGCCCGGCACGCCGAGCAGCGGGCGCAGAATGGGCGTCATGAGCTGTTGTGCGGCGCGCAGCCCGCCCAGCCCCTCGGTAACGGCAATGATCCCGAGCGATAAAATGACCGAGGGCGCCAGTTCAAGGGCAAATAAAAAACCGTCTTTCGCTCCTGTGCCGCCCTCACCGCGAAACGTCAGCGCGCCGTTCACCGCTCCAAAGCTGCCGTTCAGCACGGTAAAATCCAGCACGCGCCACCATTCAGTACTTTTGGCGAAAAAACCTGAGAAAAATACGATGGTGAGCACGAACGCCAGATAGCCCACCCAGGTTACTTTTTCCTCTCCTGAGGATGATGCACTCATGAAACCCCCTTTTTTGAGTCTCGTACAAAAGTTGTACGTCGCATCACTAAAAACGATCGGGGGCTAAAACACGATATCCCAAAGGTTATTATCAGAATTCATTTAAGATGTCGGAGGAGTGCGAGCGGAATCTGGCTCGCAGAAATGCTCAGCATTTTTCTTTTGGTCATCTTTTTAGTATAAGGTTTACACGCGGACAACTACTGTCCAGCTTATTGAAAACGAGGAATAACATGCGCATAAAAGTCTGTGCAGGGATTGTAGGTGCAGCATTGCTGCTGGCGGGTTGTAGCACCAGCAATGAGCTGACGGCAGCGGGCCAGAGCGTTCGCTTTGTGGAAGATAAGCCGGGCAGCGAATGCCAGCTGTTAGGCACCGCCACTGGCGAGCAAAGCAACTGGATGTCGGGGCAGCACGGCGAAGAGGGCGGCTCTATGCGCGGTGCGGCCAATGCCCTGCGTAATCAGGCTGCGGCAATGGGCGGCAATGTGATTTACGGGGTGAGCAGCCCGACGCAGGGGATGCTGTCCAGCTTTGTGCCAACCGCCAGCCAGATGAACGGCCAGGTCTATAAGTGCCCGAACTGATATAACTTTTTGATGGCGCTGCCGCTTTATCTCCAGGGCAGGTAAGCGTAGCGCCACCTGACTTTTTACTGCTGCCGCAGCTGCAAATCCAGCGGCGTCTTACTCGGCTCTCCGCCAATCTCACGTGCCAGCTTCGGCACCATATAACCCGAAACCAGCGTTAACAGCTCGCGCATAATCTTCCGGGCCTCTTCATCTGTCACCATGAAGTGCGCCGCGCCCTGGACGCGATCCAGAACATGCAGGTAATAGGGCATTACGCCCGCATCAAATAAGGCATTGCTGAGATCGGCCAGCACGCGGGCGCTGTCGTTCACGCCGCGCAGTAATACGCTCTGGTTGAGCAGCGTCACGCCTGCCTTTCGCATACGCGCCATCGCCGCACGAAAGTCCGCGTCAATTTCATTCGCGTGGTTGATATGGTTCACCAGCAGCACCTGCAAACGGGACTGCTCCAGGCGCGTGACCAGGGCGTCGGTGATACGCGCCGGGATGACGATCGGTAAACGGCTGTGAATGCGCAGACGCTTGATGTGCGGGATGGTCTCAAGCTGAGTCAGCAGCCAGTCCAGCTCATGATCTTTTGCCATCAGCGGGTCGCCGCCGGAAAAGATGATTTCATCCAGCTCCGGGTGCGCCGCGATGTAGTCCAGTGCCACCTGCCAGTTGCGTTTATTGCCCTGATTTTCGGCGTACGGGAAGTGGCGACGGAAGCAATAGCGGCAATTTACCGCGCAACCACCCTTAACCAGCAGCAGGGCGCGATTACGGTATTTATGCAGCAAACCCGGTACGACACTGTTTTGCTCTTCCAGCGGATCGGTGCTGTATCCGGGGGCGGTAATAAACTCATCCTGAGAGGTAAGCGTCTGTTTTAATAATGGATCATCAGGGTTACCCTTTTCCATTCGGGCAACAAACGCGCGGGGAACGCGCAGGGCGAAAAGGCGCTTCGCCTCACGACCTGCACGCAACGCTTCGTGCTGTTCGAGGTCTAAAAGACGCAGCAATTCATCAGGACTGGTGATTACATCGGCAAGTTGCGATAACCAATCTTCTCTGGACGGGGTGTTTAGGGTTACAATATGCGCCATTTTGTGGCTTAGCTACCAGTTAACAAATTTAGAGGGCCTTATGGCAACGTACTATAGCAACGATTTTCGTGCTGGTCTTAAAATCATGATGGACGGCGAACCGTACGCGGTTGAAGCCAGCGAATTCGTTAAACCAGGTAAAGGCCAGGCATTCGCACGCGTTAAGCTGCGCCGCCTGCTGACCGGTACCCGTGTTGAGAAAACCTTCAAATCTACTGACTCCGCTGAAGGCGCTGATGTTGTCGATATGAACCTGACTTACCTGTACAACGACGGTGAGTTCTGGCACTTCATGAACAACGAAACCTTCGAGCAGCTGTCTGCGGACGCGAAAGCGATTGGCGACAACGCCAAGTGGCTGCTGGATCAGGCTGAGTGCATCGTTACCCTGTGGAACGGTCAGCCTATCGCGGTTACGCCTCCGAACTTCGTTGAGCTGGAAATCGTTGAAACCGATCCAGGTCTGAAAGGTGATACCGCAGGTACTGGCGGCAAGCCTGCCACCCTGTCTACCGGCGCGGTGGTTAAAGTGCCACTGTTCGTACAGATCGGTGAAGTGATCAAAGTGGATACCCGCTCCGGCGAATATGTATCCCGCGTGAAGTAATTTACGTCATGATTAAAGGCGCAGCGCCCGCTGCGCCTGATTTTGCAGGCAGGGAAGATGAAACGTACCGTTAAAATTCTGCTTCTGTTAGCGTTCTCCAGCGCAATTCTCTCCGGTTGCAACACCGCGCGTGGCGTGGGCGAAGATATTCAGGATCTCGGCCATATCATTTCCCATGCGGCCAGCTAATTCCGTCTAATTTTCCTAAAAATTCTTCCTTTTCCGTCAAACGACAAGATCTTGTCTATTCTTAAGTTGCTATACACAAAATAACTTTGGCTATAAAAGGAAGATATTATGGTTAAGAAAACAATTGCAGCGATCTTTTCTGTTCTGGTGCTTTCTTCGGTACTGACTGCATGTAACACCACCCGTGGCGTAGGGGAAGATATCTCCGACGGTGGTAACGCGATTTCTGGCGCAGCAACTAAAGCTCAGAACTAATGAAAGCGACGGTACGGCAGCAAACTTCACCGTACCGTCAATTTTCCACTTCCTGTAGCGATAAAAACGGGGAGTAACGCGTATCCATATGCAGCTTCATGCGGATATTGCGTTTGTACGTATACACCGTTTTTCCGTTAATGCGCAGATTGCTGGCAATTTTCTGGTTGCTCGCACCATCCATCCACAGGGTCAATACTCTCTCTTCCTGACGCGTCAGTAACGGTGCCGCCATTTCCGGAAGCTCCGCGCTTACGCATGTCGTTAGCGCGTCGTTTATCACCGCCGCCAGTTTTTCCAGATCGGTATTTTTGGAAAGTGAAGACCATATCGGGAACTGCGCCAGATAATCTGTCATCTCCTGCTCCTGCCCCGATTGCAGCATAATAAAAGGCAATGTTTCGCTGGCAATAAGCAGGGAAGATAGCTGCTGAAAATGGTGTAAATCCTGCCGGAAGCCCGATAAATCAGCGATGACCAGCGCAGGTTTCCATTGCAGAATATGCTCTCTGGCGAGGAAAAGATTATTTACCCCGGTTACGACGAAATGACCCGAAAACAGGTCTGAATGATTGAGCCAGGCTTCAAATCCCGTGCGGGTGAAGTGACAACGGTCAATCAAAAGAATTTTGAACATATAATTTTCGCAGTCGGCTAGTGGTTTGGCTTCCTGCCATCAGAAAGCCTATCATCATAGAGAAGTCGGATGAGTCATAAATGCCTGAACTCCGTGCCTTACTGAGGCTATTTCTTGCCTTAACGTGTTCAGCAGAAAAAGTTTGAAAAAAAATTCCATGCTAACCAAAATATAAGGCGCAACCTCAGCCTTGCGGGACGACCCGTAAGCGCTTCATTCATCGGGGACGGCCCCAACTTGTCGTTAAGTTAAGGAGCCTGATATGTCCTGGATCGTTCTTGTTATTGCCGGTTTGCTCGAAGTGGTATGGGCAATTGGCCTGAAATATACCCACGGTTTTACCCGCCTGACGCCCAGCGTCATCACTATCGCCGCAATGATTGTCAGTATCGTCATGCTGTCATGGGCGATGCGAACCTTGCCAGTCGGAACGGCTTACGCTGTCTGGACTGGAATTGGCGCGGTAGGAGCTGCCATTACCGGCATTCTGCTGCTGGGGGAGTCTGCGAGTCTGGCGCGCATCGCCAGCCTCGCGTTAATCGTCGCGGGTATCATCGGGTTAAAACTCAGTACGCACTAATGCAGCTGTTTTACCCAGATTAATTTCGTCACGTCAAACCCTTGCCGGGTCGCTATGTCCAGCATCTGCTGTTTCATTTCCGTCGAGATCGTTGGCGTGCGGGAGAGGAGCCATAGATAGTTGCGATCCGGCCCACACACCAGCGCATGGCGGTACTCTCTGTCCAGCGCAATGACGTTATACCCGCCATAGAATGGGCCGATGAAAGAGACTTTCATGGCCGCGCGGTTAGACGCGCCGGTGAAATAGGCCTGACCAACTGACTGCTGCCACATCTGGCGATCCGGGTTATAGCCGCGGTTAATGACCCGGATCCCGCCGTCATCCATCGCGCTGTAGCTGACCGTGACTTTTTCTAAGCCCCGTTCGAACTGATGGTCCATTCGGGCGATTTCATACCAGGTGCCGAGGAAGCGCTGTGCGTCGAAATTACTGACTACCGTGACGCCAGGCGGAGGAGTAGGGGAACTGCAAGCAACCACTAAAAACGCGGCTGTTACTGCGGCAATAACAGGCAGAATGCGCATAGGAGTTTCCTTACTGTTTTTTGTTAAGTGTAGATGACAGCAAGGAAAATGCGGGAGATTGTGCAGGGTGTTTTGCCGGGTGACGGCTTCGCCTTACCCGGCCTACAAAGTTCACGCATTGTGTAGGCCGGGTAAGCGCAGCGCCACCCGGCAATGTTTTACTGTAGCGCCTCGAGGATATGGTATGCCGCCTCAACGCGTGCCGGGTTCGGATAGCTTGTATTCGCGAGCATCACAATACCGATCTGCTTTTCAGGAATAAAGGCCACGTAGCTGCCAAACCCGCCAGTAGAGCCCGTTTTATGGACCCAGGACGCTTTGACCGGGGGAGCCGGTGGATTCACTTCTGCCACGGGCAACGGCGCCAGCGCTACCTTACTGTCGCTGCCCTCGACCACCGTGTTGGCCTCCACGGGCCAGTTGAGCATCTCCCAGCCCAGACCCTGATACATTGACCCGATACGCCAGTAGCGCGACTGCGCCAGCGCGATGCCCTGCTTAAGTGAGGCATCAGCAACGTTCTCCGGCGCCATGTTTGCCATGACCCAGTTCGCCATATCCTGCACGTTGGTTTTCACGCCATAGGCTTGTGCATCCAGCATACCCGGCGAAACACGCACCGCTTTACCATCACGATAGCCCCAGGCGTAATGCGCCTCTTCCGCTTTCGGCACGTTAATCCAGGTATGGTCCAGCTTGAGCGGCTTAAGGACCCGCGTCGTCATGGCCTGCTCATAGGGCATGCCAGAAGGTTTGACCGCCAGCGCACCAAAAAGACCGATGCTGGCGTTGGCGTAAAGACGCGTTGTGCCAGGCTTCCACTGCGGCTGCCAGTTTTGATAAAAGCGCAGCAGGGAGGCGTTATCCGTGACCTCATCCGGTACCTGTAGCGGCAGGCCGCCAGCGGTGTAGGTGGCGAGATCCAGCATACGAATACCCTGCCACTGCTTGCCCGTCAGCTGTGGCCAGTATCTGGTCACCGGATCGTCCAGCGAAATTTCACCGCGAGCAATGGCATCCCCACCTAAAACGCCGGTGAAGGTTTTACTTATAGAACCCAGCTCGAACAGGGTCTGAGGCGTAACGGGTTTATTCGCCGCGATATCGGCCTTGCCAAACGTGTAATAGTGCGGTTTTCCCTGATAAATAACGGCCACCGCCATGCCTGGAACAGACTGGGCTTTCATCAGCGGGGTAACCGTATTCGCGACCACCTCCGCCAGCTGTTTTTCTGACACTGGCGTGGCGAGAGCAGAGCAAGAGATGCCGAGCAGCAGGGCGCAGCAAAGGGATTTTTTCATCATCAGTAATCTTCCGTAATAGCGAGTCAAGGGGATGTCCGGGCCCGTCAGACAGGCGTAGTCTGTTGGATTTGACAGTGCCTGACAAACGGTTAAATTTAGCATTAGCTGTTAATTTTTCTAACGGAAGCGACCATGACGCGAAGCTATCTACCCCTCAATTCGCTTCGGGCTTTTGAGGCCGCCGCAAGACATCTCAGCTTTACGCATGCGGCCATTGAACTGAACGTGACGCATTCGGCTATTAGCCAGCATGTGAAAACGCTGGAGCAGCACCTGAACTGTCAGCTGTTCGTTCGCGTGTCGCGCGGGCTGATGTTGACTACCGAGGGCGAAAATTTACTGCCGGTGCTGAATGATTCGTTCGATCGTATAGCCGGAATGCTGGATCGCTTCGCTAACCATCGTGCGCAGGAGAAGCTGAAAATCGGCGTGGTGGGTACGTTTGCCACCGGGGTCTTATTCTCGCAGCTGGAGGATTTTCGCCGTGGCTATCCGCACATCGATCTTCAGCTTTCCACCCATAACAACCGCGTTGATCCGGCTGCCGAAGGGCTTGACTATACGATCCGCTACGGTAGCGGGGCGTGGCACGGTACCGAGGCTGAATTTCTTTGTCATGCGCCGCTCGCGCCGCTATGTACACCTGATATCGCCGCCAGTCTGCACAGTCCGGCCGACATCCTCAGGTTTACGCTGCTGCGCTCCTACCGACGCGACGAGTGGACCGCGTGGATGCAGGCGGCCGGCGAGCATCCCCCTTCGCCAACGCACCGCGTGATGGTATTTGATTCGTCCGTGACCATGCTGGAGGCCGCTCAGGCAGGGGTGGGCATTGCTATTGCGCCTGTCGATATGTTTACCCATCTGTTAGCCAGCGAGCGCATTGTGCAGCCCTTTGCGACGCAGATTGAGCTCGGCAGTTACTGGCTGACCCGATTGCAGTCCCGGGCAGAAACGCCAGCCATGCGCGAATTTTCCCGGTGGCTGGTGGAGAAGATGAAAAAGTAAAAAGCCCGCCGGATGGCGGGCCTGTTCAGTCAGATGGTGACCACGGCAATCAACGTGACGACCGTCAGAATGGTCGCCAGACCGTAGAAGACCCATTTACCGCTTGGCACATGGATTTTCAGATCGTGCATCGCATGGTGGATACGATGCAGACCACACCACAGCGGCAGGACGATCATCAGGAAGATGAACACGCGGCCAATAAAGCTGCTCGCAAAGGCCAGTACGCGCTCATAGCTCAGCGCATCGCCCGGGAACAGCCCCAGCGGCAGCATGATCCCGACCAGCAGGATAATGACCGGGGCAATAATGGCGCTCCACATGCCGCCTGCGCCAAACAGCCCCCAGAAGACCGGCTCGTCTGAACGTTTTGGATTTGGATTGATCACAGTAGTCTCCTTACCAGAACAGTGCGACAAACAGAATGACCACAGAGACAACTGCCGTCACTGCCCAGAGCCCTTTAATGACCGGCTCTGGCCCCATTTTTTCGCCTTTTACAATGATGTTCGCTGCTTTTGGCGCCAGTTCAAACCAGGTTTTGGTATGAAGCAGCGCGGCGGCGAGCACAATCAGGTTCAGCACAACGATGATTGGGTTTTGCAGGAAGCCCACAAAACTGGACCAGGCTTCCGGGCCGTGCTTGAGGGCATAAACCCCGTACAGCAGTTCGAGGCTGAACCAGACCGCGGGAACAGCCGTGCCTTCACGCAGCATATAGAAGCGATAAAACGGCAGTTTTTTCCACCAGGTGGACGGCATTGGTCGCACGTAGGCTTTGCGTTTAGTCGTCATCATGCACTCCTTAGCGTGGTTTCAGGGTAGCGATAAGAAAGTCTTTCGAGCTTTCCACCTTACCCTGCTGAATGGCGGCAGCCGGGTCGACATGCTTCGGACAGACTTCGGAGCAGTAACCGACAAACGTGCAGGTCCAGACCCCGTTCTGGCTGTTCAGCTGGGCCATACGTTCTTTTTTGCCGTGGTCGCGGCTGTCTTCGTTATAGCGGTGCGCCAGGGTAATGGCGGCCGGGCCGATAAACTCAGGGTTCAGGCCAAACTGTGGACAGGCGGCATAGCACAGGCCGCAGTTGATGCAGCCGGAGAACTGATGGTATTTCGCCATCTGCGCGGGCGTCTGGGTGTTTGGCCCCTGATCCGGCGTGCGCGGGTTGCCGATGATGTACGGCTTAATCGCTTCGAGGCTTTCGATAAAGTGGGTCATGTCGACCACCAGATCGCGCTCAATCGGGAAGTTGCCCAGCGCTTCAACCTTGATACCTTTGGTGTAATCACGCAGGAAGGTTTTACACGCCAGCTTTGGCACCTTGTTGACCATCATGCCGCAGGAGCCGCAAATTGCCATGCGGCAGGACCAGCGGTAGCTCAGGTCTGGGGCCAGGTTATCTTTGATATAGCCGAGCGCATCCAGCAGGGAGGTTTGCTCGTCGTAAGGGACTTCATAGAAAGCGCTGTGCGGCGCGGCGTCCACTTCCGGATTGTAGCGCACCACTTCAATTTTCAGTTTTTGCATCTCAGCCATTCGCCTTCTCCTTCTTATCGGCGGCTTCTGCTTCTGCACCGTACACGCGTTTCGCCGGTGGCAGCTTGGTGATTTTCACGTCGCTGTAGTCCAGTCGCGTAGTGCCATCCGCATCGCGCCAGGCGAGAGTGTGTTTAAGGAAATTGACGTCGTCACGTTCGGTGCAGCCCTCATCCAGGCGCTGGTGCGCGCCGCGGGACTCTTTACGCGCCAGGGCGGAATGGGCCATACATTCTGCGACGTTCAGGCCATGGCCCAGTTCAATGGTATAAAGCAGATCGGTATTGAAGACGCTGGAAGTGTCGGTGATGCGCACACGCTTGAAGCGCTCCTGCAACTCCGCCAGCTTGTCGACGGTTTTCTGCATCAGCTCTGGCGTACGGTAGATCCCGCAGCCTTCTTCCATCGACAGCCCCATTTCGTCGCGGATCTTCGACCAGTTTTCGTTACCTTCCTGGTTCACCAGGTCTTTCAGGCGTTTTTCGACGTCTGCAACCTGCGCATCCAGCGCCGCGCTGTTAGCTTCACCTGCCGTTGCGGCACGCTCCATCGCACGTTCGCCCGCCATGCGACCAAAGACCACCAGCTCAGCCAGCGAGTTCGAGCCCAGACGGTTTGCGCCGTGCAGACCGACGGAGGAACACTCGCCCACCGCAAACAGCCCTTCGATGCGGGTTTCGCACTGCTGGTCGGTTTCGATACCGCCCATGGTGTAGTGCGCGGTTGGACGCACCGGGATCGGCTCTTTCACCGGATCGACGCCCACATAGGCTTTCGCCAGCTCGCAGATAAACGGTAGACGCTCCAGCAGTTTCTTCTCGCCGAGATGACGCAGGTCGAGATGCACCACGTCGCCGCGCGGCGTTGAGATGGTGTTGCCTTTGCGCCACTCGTGCCAGAAAGCCTGAGAAACTTTGTCGCGTGGGCCGAGTTCCATGTATTTGTTTTTCGGCTCGCCAAGCGGGGTTTCCGGACCCATGCCGTAATCCTGCAAATAGCGATAGCCGTTTTTGTTGACCAGAATACCGCCTTCACCGCGGCAGCCTTCCGTCATCAGTATACCGGAGCCCGGCAGGCCGGTTGGGTGATACTGGACGAACTCCATATCACGCAGCGGGACGCCGTGGCTGAGTGCCATGCCCATACCGTCACCGGTGACGATGCCGCCGTTGGTGTTGTAGCGGTATACGCGACCCGCACCGCCCGTTGCCATCACCACCGCATTCGCGCGGATCTGGACAAGCGTGCCTTCCATCATGTTCATTGCCACCAGTCCGCGCGCATGACCGTCGTCGACCAGAATGTCGAGAACGAAATGTTCGTCAAAGCGCTGGATTTGTGGGAACTGGAGGGAGGTCTGGAACAGGGTGTGCAGCATGTGGAAGCCGGTCTTATCGGCGGCAAACCAGGTGCGTTCGATCTTCATGCCACCGAAGCGGCGGACGTTGACGCTCCCGTCCGGACGGCGGCTCCACGGGCATCCCCACTGTTCCAGCTGGGTCATTTCCGTTGGGCAATGGTGCACGAAGTAATCAACGACATCCTGTTCGCAAAGCCAGTCGCCCCCTGCAACCGTGTCGTGGAAATGGTATTCGAAGCTGTCATGATCCTGCGCGACGGCGGCGGATCCTCCTTCTGCGGCTACCGTGTGGCTGCGCATCGGATAGACTTTTGAAATCAATGCGATTTTAGCGTTCGGATTGGCTTGTGCCGCAGCAATTGCAGCGCGTAATCCAGCCCCGCCAGCGCCTATTACGGCAAGATCGGCTTGAAAAGTTTGCACGACATTCCTCCAGATTTTTGTTTTCCCGCAACGGGATGAACTAAAGGACGTTCACCTGCCCGAACGGGCGATTGCGGAAGCGATTCCACTGCTCCTTTATGGGTAAAACAGTATAACCGCGTAGAAGTGAGGGAAATTTGACGTGTTCGATTTTTTTGCTGTTCTGTGCGGTGATTTATCATCGTGATTAATGAATGGCGTCACAGTATTTCTCTGTGCAATGAAAAGGGACTTTTACTGTGCAAAATTTGTCTCTGCCCCGGCTTACGAGTAGACTTCGTGCCCTTGTCTGAAAACGGAGAAATAACTCATGAGCGAAACGGCCACCTGGCAGCCGAGCGCATCCATTCCAAACCTGCTAAAGCGCGCAGCAATTATGGCGGAGATCCGCCGTTTCTTTGCCGACCGCGGCGTCCTGGAGGTGGAAACGCCGTGCATGAGTCAGGCGACGGTCACGGATATTCATCTGGTCCCGTTTGAAACCCGTTTTGTTGGCCCAGGTCACTCTCAGGGCATGAATCTGTATCTGATGACCAGCCCGGAATACCATATGAAGCGTCTGCTGGCGGCCGGGTGTGGTCCGGTCTATCAGCTGTGCCGTAGCTTCCGTAATGAAGAGATGGGCCGACACCATAATCCGGAATTCACCATGCTGGAGTGGTACCGCCCGCACTACGACATGTATCGTCTGATGAACGAAGTTGACGATCTGCTGCAACAGGTGCTGGATTGCGCGGAAGCTGAAACGCTCTCCTATCAGCAGGCCTTCCAGCGCCATCTGGAAATCGATCCACTGTCGGCTGATAAAACACAGCTGCGTGAAGTGGCGGCAAAACTGGATCTGAGTAACGTGGCGGATAACGAAGAGGATCGCGACACGCTGCTGCAACTGCTGTTCACCTTTGGTGTTGAACCGCAGATTGGCAAAGATCGTCCGACGTTTGTCTATCACTTCCCGGCCAGCCAGGCCTCACTGGCGCAGATCAGCACCGAAGATCACCGCGTGGCGGAGCGTTTTGAGGTGTATTTCAAAGGCATCGAGCTGGCGAACGGTTTCCACGAGCTGACCGACGCGCGCGAACAGCAGCAGCGTTTCGAGCAGGATAACCGCAAGCGCAACGCGCGCGGTCTGCCGCAGCAGCCGATTGATACTCATCTGCTGGAAGCGCTTAAAGCCGGTCTGCCGGACTGCTCCGGCGTGGCGCTGGGTGTGGATCGCCTGGTCATGCTGGCGCTGGGTGCCGAGCACCTGGGCGATGTGATTGCCTTTACGGTCGATCGCGCCTGAAAAAATGCCGGGTGGCGCTGCGCTTACCCGGCCTGCTCGGTCATTTAACTCTGCCACATTAAAAACTGCTCATTTCTCTCTATACGGGTCTTTTCCTTAATTTGACTCGGATAGCCACATTGTTTGTCTGGTCATCTGCTACCATCCGCGCAGTTTAATTCCGTTTCGGATGGTTATATGTCTCACTCACTCAAAAAAATGACCCTTACCGGGCTCATTCTGATGATTTTTACGTCAGTCTTTGGCTTTGCCAATAGCCCGTCCGCGTTTTATCTGATGGGCTACAGCGCGACGCCGTTTTATATCGTTTCCGCTCTGTTCTTCTTTATCCCGTTTGCGCTGATGATGGCGGAGATGGGCTCGGCGTACAGGAAAGAAGAGGGCGGCATCTATTCGTGGATGAACAACAGCGTCGGTCCGCGTTACGCGTTTATCGGTACGTTCATGTGGTTTTCATCCTACGTCGTCTGGATGGTCAGCACGGCGGCCAAGGTCTGGGTGCCGTTCTCAACGTTTCTCTTCGGTGCGGATAAAACGCAGGTCTGGTCTCTGGCGGGGCTGAGCTCCACGCAGGTGGTCGGTATTCTGGCGGTGTGCTGGATGGTGGTGGTCACGCTGGTGGCCTCGAAAGGCATCAACAAAATTGCCCGTATCACTGCCGTTGGCGGCATTTCCGTGATGTGCCTGAACCTGGTGCTGCTGCTGGTCAGCATCGCCATTCTGTGCCTTAACGGCGGGCATTTCGCACAGGAAGTCAACTTCGTTTCATCGCCTAATCCGGGTTACCAGTCCGGGCTGGCCATGCTCTCCTTTGTGGTGTTTGCCATCTTTGCTTACGGTGGAATTGAAGCCGTGGGCGGGCTGGTCGACAAAACCGAAAATCCGGAAAAGAACTTCGCCAAAGGTATTATCTTTGCCGCCATCGTCATTTCTATTGGCTACTCACTGGCGATTTTCCTCTGGGGCGTCAGCACCAACTGGCAGCAGGTGTTGAGCAATAACACCACCAACCTCGGCAACATTACCTACGTGCTGATGAAAAGCCTGGGGGTGACGCTGGGCAACGCCATGGATCTCGCGCCGGAAACGTCGGCCACCCTGGGGATCTGGTTTGCGCGGATTACTGGCTTGTCGATGTTCCTCGCCTATACTGGCGCATTCTTCACGCTGATCTACTCGCCGCTGAAAGCGATTATTCAGGGGACGCCAAAGGCGCTGTGGCCCGCACGTATGACGCAGCTGAACGCTGCCGGTATGCCTGCCAACGCGATGTGGATGCAGTGCCTGCTGGTGTGCGTGTTCATTCTGCTGGTGTCCTTCGGCGGTGATACCGCGTCGGCGTTCTATAACAAGCTGACCCTGATGGCGAACGTATCGATGACGCTTCCGTATCTGTTCCTGACCCTGGCGTTCCCGTTCTTTAAGGCGAAGCGGGATCTGGAGCGGCCGTTTGTGATCTTCAAAACCCGCGCGGCGACGCTGCTGGCGACCACTGTTGTGGTGCTGGTCGTCGCGTTCGCCAACATCTTTACCGTCATTCAGCCCGTGGTTGAGGCAAATGACTGGAACAGCACGCTGTGGATGGTTGGCGGACCGATCTTCTTCTCGCTGCTGGCAATGGGGATTTATGAGCATTACCGTCGTCGCTCGACGGCCTGTGTAGCAGAAGTGGCGTAAAGGATTGACCCCCTCCCGACGGGGAGGGGAAAAGGATTACAAACTTCCCGCCGGGCGCGTACGCGCCGCTGACGTCAACGTTCTTCCCGTCTTACGTCCGTCCAGCGTTTCCAGACGCATCTGGAACGGTGGGAACGGCATATCAATTCCGTGCTCGCGGAAGCCAGCCAGAATCAACTGGTGGATCTCATGGCGCAGCGGCATACGGTGTCCCATCTCGGCGGCGTAGATACGCAGCTCGAAAATCTGGATCCCCTGCTGCAAATCAACCAGGAACACTTCCGGCGGCGGGTTGTCGATTACCAGCGAACAGCGTTCAGCAGCCGTATAGAGGATCTGCGTCACCTCTTCGCTGTTGGCATCCGACGGAGCGGGTACGGTCAGCACCACACGCGTGACGGAGTCGGACAGCGACCAGTTGATAAACTGCTCGGTGATAAACGCCTTGTTCGGGACGATGATCTCTTTACGGTCCCAGTCGCTGATGGTGGTGGCGCGGGTGTTGATCCTGGTGACGCTGCCGGTGAGATCGCGGATGGTCACCGTATCGCCAATTCGAATCGGCTTTTCAAACAGAATGATCAGACCAGAGACGAAGTTGGCAAAAATCTCCTGTAAACCAAAACCCAGGCCTACGGTCAGGGCGGCAACCAGCCATTGCAGTTTTGACCATTCGATACCAATCATCGAGAAGCCAACCAGCCCACCAAACAGCATGATTAAATACTTGGTGATGGTGGTGATCGCATAGCCTGTGCCGGGGGTTAAATCCAGATGCTGCAACAGCGCCAGCTCCAGCAGGGCAGGGAAGTTACGGATCAGCTGCGTGGTGATGATCAGCACCAGAATTGCAATCAGCACGGCCCCTAAGGTTATGGGCTCCAGACTTTCGACCCCCTGCACCGTGGACGTCACATCCCATAAAGAGATGTTCTCCAGGAAGCCAAACGCGGAGTGGATTTCCGACCACAGGAAGATCACCGACAGCAGGGCAACCAGCATCAGAATTGAGCGTACCAGCCGCAGGGACTGGGTACTGATCGCATCCAGATCCAGTTCGACGTCATCGGCGTCTGTGGTCCCTTCGGTGCTGTTGACGTGGTTCGGCTCTTCTTCACCCCGCGCGCGCTGGGCCAGAATTTCTGCGCGACGGTGTTTGGCACGGTCAAACGCCAGACGACGACGCTGGATCAGCATGCCGCGGCGAATAACATGGTAGACCACCAGCAGCAGAAACCAGATAGCCACCGACGTTTCCAGTCGGGCGAGCAGCGCCTGCGCCGTGGCGAGATAACCGACCGCTGCCGCCAGCATCGCCGCCAGCGGCGCGCTGAGCAGCAGGTTCCACAGCAGACGGTTAAACATGTTATCGCCGCTGCCGGTCTTGTCGAGATAGAGCGGGATTCCGGCGCGTTTCAGGCTGAGCGTCACTACCGCTAACGCCCCGCAGATCAGCATAAAGCACAGCCGTCCCAGCGAGCCGGAGAACTCCCGGTCATTGAGATTATCGAACATGATCAACGCCATAATCAGCGGCACAATCAGCCCGATACTCATCAGGTAGTAACGCATCGCCCGCGCAACGCGATTACGCGGCCAGCCAAAGTGAGCGATGAACAGACCATTTGGCCGCGCAAACGTGGCGCAAATCATCACCACCCACAGCAGCGGAACGGTGGCGGTCACGCCATCGCCAATCGCGACGGCAAGCGGGTAGGGCCAGGCTTCACGCAGGCCGTATCCGAGCGTCATCCACAGCACCGGCAGCGGAGACGCGACCAGAATTGACCAGAACACAGTACGCAACGTCAGCCAGAAGTGATCCTGGGTTACTTTTCCCACTCGGGCGCTGGAGCGCTCAAGGAAACGGGTAAAGTGACGACGGGAATAAATACTGAAGCCCACCAGAATCAGCGCCCCCAGCAGCGGGAAGATGGTCTCCTTGCTGGTTATCATCATTACGCTGGCGAGGCCCAGCTGGCTGAAGGTGTCCAATGAAATGAGGCGGCGCAGATCCTGCACAATCTCAATCGGCCAGGCGAAGGTCATCGGCCGCACGTCGGACGTCCAGAAAAGGTAACGGTGCGTGGCTTCGTTGACCTCTTTCAGCGCATCCTCCAGCTGGCTATTCGAGACTTTCAGCTTGGTCAGCTCAAGGATCAGCGTATCGCCTCCCTGCAACAGGGAATTGAGCAGTTCGCGTTGGGTGCGCAGTTGCGCTTCCAGAATACGACTTTGCTCGCCGGTGAGCGGCTGTCCGTCAGCCTGACGGATCTGGCGGATTTGCGGCTGCTTGTTGAGGAGATCTTCATAATGAAGACGCTGAACGCGCAACTGCGCCATCTCCGTATCAAGCTGCTGCGGTTTTGGCATCTCTGGCAGACGAGCCACCTGGGCGCGTAACGCTTCGCCCAACAGGTTAGACGAGCCAAGCCACTGGGACTGTTCACGCAGCGTGTTGAGCGCCTGACGAACCTGGAGGGTTTGATTGGTGGCCTGACGCTGCTGCGAGGCCACCAAATCCATGCGCTGCGCCTGCTGATTCAGCGCGGCAGAAAGCTCGCGGTTAACCTTAAACTGGGCGACGATGCTGTCGGGCAGGTTAGCACTGTTTTCGGCCAGTAACTCGGTGCTTTCCAGCGCACGTTCAGCTTCACGCTGACGCTGGCTGTTGAGTTGATTTCTCAGCGCCTGGAGATATGCATCCAGCTGCTGGCTCTGCTTCTGCGCCAGCTCGGAACGCATCCGCGACAGTTCCTGGCGGTTGTTAGCGGAAAGCTGCGCCAGCTCCAGTTCATCAACCAGCGCTTTTAGTCTGGCGGATTCCGCCTGTAACCCAAGATTTTGCGCCTGATTCTGCGGTGTGCTGCCTGTCTGCGTCCCGATGCGACGTTCCACCTCATTTAACTGACGGCGGGCATCGGTTTGCTGCTGTGGAAGCTGGCTGAGGGAATCGGCAATTTCACGCGCCCGTTCCTGCTCCTGCTGCGCCAGACGGCTTTTTTCCAGCAGCTGGCTGCTGACTTGCAGGATCTCCTGATTAAGCGCCTCGGACGTCATCCCCGCGGGGACCTGGCGTGGTTCATCGCGCAGGTTGTTTAGCTGCGAGCGCAGGGTCTGAGAGAGTTTGGGGAAGTTGTCGATAACCTGCTGATACTGCTGCGCGCGCTCAAGGGAACCCTTTCGTTCCTCAAGCGCGTTCAGTGCAGACTGGAGTGACTCAACGGTCTCCGGCTGAGCGGGTTTCGCCGCTTTTGCCTGCTCCAGCTCCTGGGTTATCTGTTTGGCGTCGGGGGCCGTCGCTGCGTACGCCCCCATGCTGAGGCACCAGGCCATCAGTAATACGATAATCGGGCGCACGTCAGCGATCCTTCTGTTGTTAGCCTTCGTCTTTTTTGTCGTCAACCAGCGGGCTGGCGTCGTGCTCGGCTTTGATCTCTTCTTCCGGCAACGGGGCAGGCGCAACCTCTGGCGTCACAAAGACCTCCGTCGATACTGCCAGAGGCTGGCCGAGTTTGGTCACGGACAGGCTTTCCAGCTCGTCGACCAGGTTAACTTTGCCCGGTGCGAACAGGTTGATGACCGTTGAGCCCAGCTTGAAGCGACCCATTTCCTGACCTTTCAGCAGGGCCACAGAACCTTCTTCTTCGCCGGCAGGCCAGGTCCAGCGCTTGATCACGCCTTCGCGCGGCGGCGTAATGGTGCCCGCCCAGACGGTTTCGATGCTGCCTACAATGGTAGCACCCACCAGAATCTGCGCCATTGGGCCAAATTCAGTATCAAACAGGCAGATGACGCGCTCGTTACGGGCAAACAGGTTAGGAACGTTTTGCGCCGTCAGGTGGTTTACGGAGAACAGATCCCCCGGCACGTAGATCATCTCGCGCAGAATACCGTTACACGGCATATGCACGCGGTGGTAGTCGCGTGGGGAGAGATAGGTGGTCGCGAAAGTCCCGTTACGGAACAGATCGGCCATTATGTAGTTACCGGCCAGCAGCGCTTCCAGGCTGTAGTTATGGCCTTTCGCCTGCAAAATTTTGTCGTCTTCAATTTTACCCAGCTGGCTGATCACGCCGTCCGCTGGCATCACCAGCACGTTCGGGTCGGTATTCAGCGGGCGCACTTCGTCGCGCAGCGGACGCACAAAAAATTCGTTGAAGGTGCGGTAGCTTGCCGTATCCGGCTTCTGCGCTTCTTTCATGTCGACCTTGTAGTATTTCACGAACAGGTCGATGACCAGTTTGGTCAGCCAGCCCGCTCGTTTGCTCGCGCCCCAGCCCGCCAGGCGAGTGAGCCACAGTTTCGGCAGAATGTATTGAAGCGAAAGTTTAAATGAGTTTAACAAGGTAGCCTCCAGGCCATTGTTTTGTCGTTCCTGATCCGGCATTACGCTGCCGGAACCTGAAAAAAGGGGACGATTTTAGCGACGCTTAGCTTAGTTGTCAGTTATCAGAATCAGAAAAGTTTTTACGCGTTTTTACCTGGTCCATGCTTTCGAGAATACGGTGGTAATTTTCGAAACGGGTTTCCGCAATTTCTCCGTTCTCTACCGCTTCGCGGATAGCGCAGCCCGGATCGTTGTCATGTTTACAGTCGCGGTATTTGCAAGCGCCTAAATAGTCATGGAATTCGACAAATCCGTTAAAGATTTGTTCCGGCTCGAGGTGCCAGAGACCAAACTCACGCACGCCCGGGGAGTCAATCACATCGCCACCGTGCGGGAAGTGATAGAGACGTGAGGCAGTGGTGGTGTGCTGGCCCAGGCCCGAGACGTCAGACACATCGTTGGTCAGGATCTCCTGCTGAAGGCCGAGCAGGTTGTTAAGCAGGCTCGATTTACCTACGCCGGACTGCCCCGCAAAGATGCTGATGCGGTCGGTCAGCGCATCTTCTAACGGCTTCAGGCCATCTTTGGTGCGGCTGGAAACCATCAACACGCGATAGCCAATGTTGCGGTAAATATCCATCTGCTCATTTACAAAGGCCATGGCCTCGTCATCCAGCAGATCGATTTTATTCAGCACGATGAGCGGCTCAACCTGTAGCGTTTCGCAGGCCACCAGATAACGGTCAATAATATTGAGCGAAAGCTCAGGCAAAATCGCTGAAACGATCACTATCTGGTTGATGTTGGCGGCAATGGGCTTCACGCCGTCGTAGAAATCTGGACGGGTCAAAACCGACGTGCGTTCATGCACGGCTTCAACGATACCTTTAACCGTTACCCCTTCCGCCGCCTCTTTGCCTGGACGCCAGACCACGCGGTCACCGGTCACCAGGGAACGGATGGTGCGACGGATATTGCAACGGTGGATATCCCCGTCGGCGGATTCGACATCGGCGTGCATGCCGAAGCGGCTAATCACAACGCCTTCTGTCGCTTCGCCAAACAGGTTGTCGTCGTAATCGGGCTTCTCCGTAGTGGTTTTAAGACGGCGCTGGTGATTTGCATTCACGCGGCGCTGCTGCCCTTTGGAGAGTTTATTTTTACTCAATCGCGCTGGCTCCTGGTCGCCCGTAGCGGGCAAAACCTCTATGATACACTCTAATTAATACTAGTTAACCTGCTACTGCCGGTTATGCGAGAAGGGTGGAAAATAACATGAGCGCGGACGAAAACAACCTGATTTGGATCGATCTGGAGATGACCGGCCTGGATCCCGAGCGCGATCGCATTATTGAGATCGCCACACTGGTCACCGATGCCAATCTCAATATTCTGGCGGAAGGCCCAACGATTGCCGTGCACCAGTCCGATGACCAGCTTGCGCTGATGGATGAGTGGAACGTGCGTACCCATACCGGCAGCGGGCTGGTGGAACGCGTGAAGGCCAGCACCCTGGGCGACCGCGAAGCGGAGCTGGCGACGCTTGAATTTCTGAAGCAGTGGGTGCCGGCAGGAAAATCGCCTATCTGTGGCAACAGCATTGGTCAGGATCGTCGTTTCCTGTTTAAGTACATGCCGGAGCTGGAGTCCTACTTCCACTACCGCTATCTGGATGTGAGCACCCTGAAAGAGCTGGCCCGCCGCTGGAAACCGGAAATTCTCGACGGCTTTACAAAGCAGGGGACGCACCAGGCGATGGACGACATCCGTGAGTCTGTTGCGGAGCTGGCGTACTATCGCGAAAACTTTATTAAGCTCTGATTTTGCGATCCGGCGCCTTGCGTGGCCGGGTTTTTGTCGCTAAATTGTTCAGCTTGCCGATTAAATAAGCACTTGAACTGAATTTCAAAAAAATCGCTTTGAGGGGGGTTGCAGCTAAACGGATTTCTCGTATAATGCGCCTCCCGTAACGACAGAGAATTACACGTTACGACAGCAACAAAAGCAGTACAGATTTGCGGGAATAGCTCAGTTGGTAGAGCACGACCTTGCCAAGGTCGGGGTCGCGAGTTCGAGTCTCGTTTCCCGCTCCAAAATTTGAAAAGTATCGCAAGATACGCCAGCACCAGAACACCCAAGCGGGAATAGCTCAGTTGGTAGAGCACGACCTTGCCAAGGTCGGGGTCGCGAGTTCGAGTCTCGTTTCCCGCTCCAAAATTTGAAAGTATCGCAAGATACGCATAGCACCAGAACACCCAAGCGGGAATAGCTCAGTTGGTAGAGCACGACCTTGCCAAGGTCGGGGTCGCGAGTTCGAGTCTCGTTTCCCGCTCCAAATTCTTCTTCATCTCCATATTATCCACAGCGAAGTGCTTCGTTGGGGACGTTTTCTATTATGTCTGAAATACTCTTGTGAACAGAGTTATCCACAGAAACCGTGATAAAACCAGTCTGTACGAAATGTTAGCAGGGTGAATAATATCTTCGTAATTCATTGTAATTTATGAAGAAAATTTGATTTCAAAATGTTATTGAGATCACTTGACCTGTTTGCCAGAGCTGATGGCGCCTGAATTCTTATTTTTATTCACAGCCTGTGAATATATCACACATCCCGCGGCAGCCCTTTTTCAATCACCCTGACCAGGCGCTGTTTCTTCGGTAACTGCACTTCAACCACGCCGGCATTTCGCTTCTCAATTTGCTGCGCAATCGCCCATTCTATGTGCTCATCAAGAAGTGGGTGCTCACCTCTACGGCTTTCGAGCGCCTGAAGATTTGCCTCATCCCACGGGGCATTCCCCAGCGCAACGGCCACATTACGCAGCCAGCGCAGGTGGCCGATACGACGTATGGCGGAACCCTCCGTCACCTTCAGGAACCAGGCTTCGCTCCAGGCGAACAGTTCGATCAACTGCGGGGCATGTAACGCCTTGCGCGGACTGAAGTCTTCTTCGTCCGTCAACTGTGAATAACGGTTCCACGGACAAATCAGCTGACAGTCATCACAGCCGTAGATGCGGTTGCCGATAAGCGGACGAAATTCCTCTGGAATGGCGCCTTCCAGCTCGATAGTGAGATAAGAGATACAGCGGCGCGCATCAACGGTATACGGTTCGACAATAGCGCCCGTTGGGCAGATGGTCATACAGGCCACACAGCGACCACAGCCTTCTTCCACCGGACCGTCTACCGGCAGGGGTAAATCAATCAGCAGTTCACCCAGGAAAAAGAATGAGCCCGCGTCGCGGCTTAAGATAAGTGAGTGCTTACCTGTCCAGCCGAGCCCGGCTTTTTCGGCGATCGGGCGCTCAAGAATAGGCGCAGAATCGACAAAGGGTCTAAAATTCAGCGAAACACAGTGCTGCTGAATGGTTTCCCCGAGCTTTTTTAGACGGTTGCGCAGAAGTTTATGGTAGTCACGTCCCAGAGCGTATCGGCTGACGTAACCCAGCGAAGGATTTTTTAGCGTGCGCGCAAAGGCCGCGTTAGCAGGCAGATAGTTCATGCGTACGCTAATAACGCGCAGCGTACCCGGCAACAGCTCGTGGGGGCGGGCACGCATCATACCGTGACGCGCCATCCACTCCATCTCGCCGTGGTATTGTTTATCCAGCCATGCCTGGAGCTTAGGCTCGCTGGCAGAGAGGTCGGTGTCAGTAATACCGACCTTCTGGAAGCCCAGTTCAGCACCCCACTGTTTTATTTTTTGCGCTAATTCATTGAGATCGAGGGGCTGTGACATGACGGACCATACTGTGAAGAAAAACCCCGCAAGTATACCACATTCCATCTGGCATGCGGATGACCTCCGTCGGGCCGAGAAAGAGGCCGCAGATAGCCTGGGCATTACCCTTTACGAACTGATGCAGCGCGCGGGCGAGGCGGCGTTTAACGTGGCGCGTACGGCTTATCCGGAGGCTTCGCACTATCTGATCCTGTGCGGGCACGGCAATAACGGTGGCGATGGTTATGTGGTGGCTCGTCTTGCGGTGGCGGCGGGGCTGCGCGTCACCCTGCTGGCGCTGGAGAGCGACAAGCCGTTACCGGAAGAAGCGGGCATGGCGAGAGAGGCCTGGCTGAATGCGGGGGGCATTATTCATGCGCCTGATATCGTCTGGCCCGAGGATGTCGACGTGATTGTTGACGGTCTGCTGGGGACGGGACTGATGCGCGCGCCTCGCGATGACGTCGCCGCGCTGATTACGCGCGCTAATGCGCACCCCGCCCCGGTGGTAGCGCTGGATATTCCCTCCGGCCTGATGGCGCAAACCGGCGTGACGCCGGGCGTGTCGATTGAGGCGGCGCGCACCGTGACCTTTATCGCCCTGAAGCCGGGTTTGCTTACCGGTAAAGCGCGGGATGTCGTGGGCACGTTACACCACAACGCCCTGGGGCTGGAAAACTGGCTGGCCGGACAGGATACCCACATCACCCGCTTTGATGCCTCCCTGCTTGCACAGTGGCTGCCGCCGCGCCGTCCCACGTCCCATAAGGGCGACCATGGCCGACTGCTGATTATCGGCGGCGATCGCGGCACGGCAGGTGCGATTCGTATGACCGGAGAGGCCGCGTTGCGCAGCGGCGCCGGATTAATACGCGTGCTGACCCGCAGCGAAAACATCCCGCCCATTATTACCGCGCGGCCGGAGCTGATGGTCCACGAGCTTACCCCGCAGGCGATTGAAGAGGGTCTTGAGTGGGCGGACGTGGTGGTCATTGGTCCGGGCCTGGGTCAGCAGGAGTGGGGTAAACAGGCCCTGCAAAAGGCCGAGAATTTTCGTAAACCGATGCTCTGGGATGCCGACGCGCTTAACCTTCTGGCAATAAACCCGGATAAGCGTCACAATCGCATTCTAACGCCGCACCCCGGCGAAGCCGCACGGCTGCTTAACTGTAGCGTGGCAGAAATTGAAAGCGATCGCTTACTTTCAGCCCAACGTCTGGTAAAACGTTACGGAGGTGTTGCCGTTTTGAAAGGGGCGGGGACCGTTATCGCCAGCGATGGTGCGATGGGCATCGTTGATGCCGGTAATGCAGGCATGGCGAGCGGCGGCATGGGCGATGTGCTCTCTGGCATCATTGGCGCATTGCTCGGACAGAAACTTCCCCTTTATGATGCAGCCTGTGCGGGCTGCGTGGCCCACGGTGTGGCGGCTGACAGGCTGGCTGCTTGTTACGGAACGCGCGGTATGCTGGCCACCGATCTTTTTTGCACGCTGCGGCGTGTTGTTAACCCGGATGTGATTGACGTAGAAAATGACTAATCGAGCGATTCCTTTACCTGATGAACAAGCCACTTTAGATCTCGGCAAGCGCGTGGCGCAGGCCTGTCAGGGGGCGACCGTCATTTATCTGTATGGTGATTTAGGCGCGGGTAAAACAACCTTCAGCCGTGGCTTTTTGCAGGCGTTAGGCCATAACGGGAACGTAAAAAGCCCGACCTATACGCTGGTAGAACCGTACACGCTTGAAAATATCATGGTGTACCACTTTGATTTATATCGTCTTGCGGATCCTGAGGAGCTGGAATTTATGGGGATCCGCGATTACTTTGCCAACGACGCCATCTGCCTGGTGGAGTGGCCGCAACAAGGTGCGGGTGTGCTGCCTGACCCGGATGTCGAAATTCACTTAGATTACCAGGCACAAGGGCGTGAGGCGCGCATCAGTGCGGTTTCCTCATCAGGCTGTTCCTTACTGGCGCGTTTAGCCAGTTGAGCGTAGGGATAACGGGATGATTAATCGCGTTAAAGGTTGGGTGCTGGCTGCCACGGTCCTGCTGTGCGCGCAGGCCGGGGCGGCCAGCCTCTCGGATATTCAGGTGTCGAATGGCGATAGCCAGGCCCGTATTACGTTCAGCTTTATGGGCGATCCTGAATATGCTTTCTCACAAATCGACAGCCGCAGCGTGGCGCTCGATATTAAACAGACCGGGGTGATCCAGGGGCTGCCGCTCCAGTTCAGCGGCAACAATCTGGTGAAAAGCATCCGTTCGGGGACGCCGAAGGATGCGCAGTCTCTGCGTCTGGTGGTCGATCTCACCGAAAAGGGCAAGACGAAGGCGGTTAAGCAGCAAAACGGCGCCAATTATACGGTGGTCTTTACCATTAATGCTGATGTTCCGCCCCCGCCACCGCCTGCACCTGTTGTAGCAAAACGCGTGGAGGCGCCGGTTTATACCCCAAGGCCGTCTGAGCCAGCCCGTAATCCGTTTAAATCACAAAATGACCGACTTACCGCCGTGACCAGCAGCAACACGGTGACGCGTCCGGCGGTCAGCGCGCGGCGTACGCCGGTCAGTGGCGACAAAGTGATTATCGCCATCGACGCCGGACACGGCGGGCAAGATCCTGGCGCGATTGGCCCGGGCGGCACGCGGGAGAAAAACGTCACTATCGCCATTGCCCGTAAGCTGCGTGCGCTTCTGAATGACGATCCGATGTTTAAAGGGGTCATGACCCGCGACGGAGATTACTTTATTTCAGTGATGGGACGCTCGGATGTGGCGCGTAAGCAAAACGCCAACTTCCTGGTGTCGATTCACGCGGATGCTGCGCCGAACCGTAACGCCACCGGCGCGTCGGTATGGGTGCTGTCGAACCGTCGCGCCAACAGTGAAATGGCGAACTGGCTTGAAGAGCACGAGAAGCAGTCTGAACTGTTAGGCGGGGCAGGCGATGTGCTGGCAAACAGCCAGGCCGATCCGTATCTCAGCCAGGCGGTGCTGGATTTACAGTTCGGTCATTCTCAGCGCGTCGGGTATGATGTCGCCACTAACGTACTGAGCCAGCTGCAAAGCATTGGATCGCTGCATAAGCGTCGCCCTGAGCATGCAAGCCTCGGTGTCCTGCGTTCGCCGGATATTCCGTCGATTCTGGTAGAGACGGGCTTTATCAGTAACAACGGCGAAGAGCGCCTGTTGGGCAGCGACAGCTACCAGCAGCAAATTGCCGAAGCGATTTATAACGGTCTGCGTAAATACTTTGACGCGCATCCGCTTCAGTCTGCGCCGCAGGGCGGGGCCGCCCAGACGGCAAGCGCCGCGCTGCCGGGTGAGATGACCGCGACTAATTAAGGAGAGTTCATGCCGATTCAGGTTCTACCGCCGCAGCTCGCGAACCAAATCGCCGCCGGTGAGGTGGTGGAACGCCCTGCGTCGGTGGTGAAGGAACTGGTGGAAAACAGCCTCGATGCAGGGGCGACCCGCATTGATATTGATATCGAACGCGGGGGCGCAAAGCTTATCCGCATTCGTGATAACGGCTGTGGCATCAAAAAGGACGAGCTGGCGCTGGCGCTGGCGCGTCATGCCACCAGTAAAATTGCCTCACTTGACGATCTGGAAGCGATTATCAGCCTGGGTTTTCGCGGCGAAGCGCTGGCCAGTATCAGCTCCGTTTCCCGCTTAACGTTGACCTCCCGCACGGCCGACCAGCAGGAAGCCTGGCAGGCCTACGCCGAAGGGCGTGATATGGACGTCACGGTTAAACCTGCGGCGCACCCGGTAGGCACCACGCTTGAAGTGCTGGATCTCTTCTATAACACGCCCGCCCGGCGCAAGTTTATGCGAACCGAGAAGACCGAATTCGGACATATCGACGAGATCATCCGCCGCATCGCGCTGGCGCGCTTTGATGTCACCCTCAACCTCAGCCATAACGGTAAGGTGATGCGCCAGTACCGCGCAGTGGCGGAGGGTGGACAAAAGGAGCGTCGGTTGGGCGCCATCTGCGGCACACCGTTTCTGGAAAAAGCGCTGGCCATTGAGTGGCAGCATGGCGATCTGGCCCTGCGCGGCTGGGTTGCCGATCCGAACGCCAGCAGCGCCGCGTTCGCAGAAATCCAGTATTGCTACGTCAACGGCCGCATGATGCGCGACCGCCTGATTAACCACGCTATTCGACAGGCCTGCGAAGATAAGCTCGGCGCCGATCAACAGCCCGCCTTTGTGCTTTATCTGGAGATCGACCCGCACCAGGTTGACGTTAACGTGCACCCCGCCAAGCACGAGGTGCGTTTCCACCAGTCGCGCCTGGTGCATGATTTCATCTACCAGGGCGTTGCCGCTGTATTGCAGCAGCAGGCAGAGCCAGAGTTGCCGCTGGCAAAAGAAGAGCCCGCGCCGCGCCCACTGCCGGAAAACCGCGTGGCGGCCGGGCGTAACCATTTTGCCGAACCGGCGGTCGCGCGCGAGCCGGCTGCTCCACGTTTATCCCCGGCGGGCAACGCGCCGCGACCAACCGGTGCCAACTATCCCAACGCTCAGCCGGGCTACCACAAACAGCAGGGGGCGCTGTACCGCAAACTGCTGGATACGCCGGCGGTGGAGCATAAAGAGCACATCACGGTTTCAACCCCCTCTCTGGATGGGCATAGCCAGAGTTTTGGTCGGGTATTGACCATTATTGCTCCCGACATGGCGTTGCTTGAACGCGAAGGTAAACTGCTGTTGCTGGCGCTTTCCGTGGCGGAGCGCTGGCTCAAACAGGCGCAGTTAACCCCGGGGGTGAATGCCGCCTGCGCGCAGCCGCTGTTGATCCCCGTTCGCCTGAAAATATCCCCTGAAGAAACAGGGGTTTTGCGGCGCGTGCAGACGCAACTGGCCGAAATGGGGATTGAAATCGTACTTGACGCGCAGCATGTGACAATTCGCGCAGTGCCTTTACCCTTACGCCAACAAAATTTACAAAACTTGATTCCTGAACTGATAGGCTACCTGGCGCAGCAAACGACGTTTGATGCCGCCGATACCGCGCAGTGGATCGCCCGCCATCTGGCCAGCGAGCATGCACCGTGGAGTATGGCGCAGGCGATTACCGTTCTGGCGGAGGTGGAGCGCCTCTGTCCACAGCTGGTGAAAGCGCCTCCAGGTGGTTTGTTACAACCTGTTGATTTACAAACGGCGATGACCGCCCTGAAACATGACTGATGTAAGTAAGGCGAGCCTGCCAAAGGCGATTTTTTTAATGGGACCAACGGCCTCCGGTAAAACGGCGTTAGCCATTGAGTTACGTAAAGTTTTGCCAGTAGAGTTGATTAGCGTTGATTCAGCCCTCATCTACCGAGGGATGGACATCGGCACGGCGAAGCCCAACGCAGACGAACTGCGTGCGGCACCGCACCGTTTACTGGATATTCTCGACCCGGCACAGGCTTACTCCGCGGCAGATTTTCGCCGCGACGCCTTAGCCGAGATGGCCGAGATTAACGCCGCGGGACGCATACCGCTGTTAGTTGGCGGCACGATGCTCTACTTTAAGGCGCTGCTGGAGGGGTTATCGCCTCTGCCATCGGCCGATCCGGAAGTGAGAGCGAAGATTGAGCGGCAGGCGGCAGAGCAGGGGTGGGACGCTTTGCACAGGCAACTGGAAGAGATTGACCCGGTTGCGGCAGCGCGGATCCACCCAAACGATCCGCAAAGGCTTTCCCGGGCACTGGAAGTTTTTTTCATTTCGGGTAAAACTTTAACGGAACTGACGCAAACGTCAGGAGACGCTCTGCCGTATCAGGTGCATCAGTTCGCCATCGCCCCGGCGAGCCGTGAACTGCTCCATCAACGAATTGAGCAGCGTTTTCATCAGATGTTGGCTTCAGATTTTGAAGCAGAAGTGCGGGCGCTTTTTGCCCGTGGAGATTTGCATACGGACATGCCTTCCATTCGTTGTGTGGGATACCGCCAGATGTGGTCGTATCTTGAAGGTGAGATTTCATACGATGAAATGGTTTATCGAGGTGTTTGCGCCACGAGACAGTTAGCGAAGCGCCAGATCACCTGGTTACGCGGTTGGGAGGGGGTTCACTGGTTAGACAGTGAAAAACCACAACAGGCGTTAAACGAAGTGATTGAGGTTATTGGTGATATCGCTGACTGAATGTGTACAATTAAGCCGTATCGTGCGCAATTTTTCAGAATCGCAAGGTTCTAAGTACAAAACAAGCATATAAGGAAAAGATAGAATGGCTAAGGGGCAATCTTTACAAGATCCGTTCCTGAACGCATTGCGTCGGGAGCGTGTTCCAGTTTCTATTTATTTGGTGAATGGTATTAAGCTGCAAGGTCAGATTGAGTCTTTTGATCAGTTCGTGATCCTGTTGAAAAACACGGTCAGCCAGATGGTCTATAAGCACGCGATTTCTACTGTTGTTCCGTCCCGTCCGGTATCTCATCACAGCAATAACGCTGGCGGCGGCACTGGCAGTAACTACCATCACGGCAGCAACGCGCAGGGTTCTTCAACACCAGCGCAGGACAGCGAAGAAACCGAATAAGGTTTTGGGCTGTTATCCACACGGGGAGCCAGGGATCCTGCGTTCCCCGCTGATCTTTTTAGAGAGGTTTACGCTTGTTTGACCGTTATGACGCCGGTGAGCAGGCGGTGCTGGTACACATCTATTTTTCGCAAGACAAAGATATGGAAGACCTCCAGGAGTTTGAATCTCTGGTCTCTTCCGCCGGTGTCGAAGCAATGCAGGTGATTACCGGTAGCCGTAAAGCGCCGCACCCGAAGTACTTTGTTGGTGAAGGTAAAGCAGTTGAAATTGCGGATGCCGTAAAAGCAACCGGCGCATCCGTTGTGCTGTTTGATCATGCGCTGTCTCCGGCTCAGGAACGTAACCTGGAAGCTCTCTGCGAATGCCGTGTTATCGATCGCACGGGGTTGATCTTAGATATTTTTGCTCAGCGTGCGCGTACCCACGAGGGTAAGTTGCAGGTTGAGCTGGCGCAGTTGCGCCATCTGGCGACGCGTCTGGTGCGTGGCTGGACACACCTTGAAAGACAAAAAGGCGGGATTGGTTTGCGCGGCCCGGGTGAAACCCAGCTCGAAACCGACCGCCGTTTGCTGCGTGGGCGTATAACCCAGATCCTTTCACGTCTGGAACGTGTAGAGAAACAGCGCGAACAGGGGCGTCGGGCGCGAACGAAAGCCGATATCCCAACGGTGTCGCTGGTGGGCTATACCAACGCCGGTAAATCCACCCTGTTTAACCAGATAACCGAGGCCCAGGTGTATGCCGCAGACCAGCTGTTTGCGACCCTGGACCCAACCCTGCGCCGTATTGACGTCGCAGACGTGGGTGAAACGGTGCTGGCGGATACCGTAGGGTTTATCCGCCATCTGCCGCACGATCTGGTCGCGGCGTTTAAAGCGACGTTGCAGGAGACGCGTCAGGCGACCCTGCTGCTGCACGTCATTGATGCGGCGGACGTACGCGTGCAGGAGAACATCGACGCGGTGAACGTGGTGCTCGAAGAGATCGACGCTCACGAAATTCCCACCCTGTTGGTGATGAACAAGATCGATATGCTGGACGATTTCGAACCGCGTATTGACCGAGACGAAGAGAACAAACCGATTCGGGTCTGGCTGTCTGCTCAGGCCGGGATTGGTGTGCCACTGCTTTTCCAGGCTTTGACAGAACGTCTTTCCGGTGAGGTAGCTCAGCACACGCTGCGACTGCCGCCACAGGAAGGCAGGCTGCGCAGCCGGTTTTATCAGCTTCAGGCGATAGAAAAAGAGTGGATGGAGGATGACGGCAGCGTGGGGATGCAGGTGCGTATGCCGATCGTTGACTGGCGTCGCCTCTGTAAACAAGAACCTGCGCTGGCGGACTATATCGTCTGATCAGAAAGGGGAAGCCTGAAAAATTCGCCCTTGCATAACAAATATGGAGCATATACATGGCGTGGAATCAGCCCGGTAATAACGGACAAGACCGCGACCCGTGGGGAAGCAGCAATAATCAAGGCGGCAACTCTGGGGGAAATGGCAACAAAGGTGGTCGCGAGCAGGGGCCGCCGGATCTGGATGATATCTTCCGCAAACTGAGCAAAAAGCTTGGTGGCCTTGGCGGAGGAAAAGGTTCTGGCTCGGGTGGCAATTCCACTCAGAGTCCGCGCCCGCCAATGGGTGGCCGCGTGGTGGGCATTGTCGCCGCTGCGGTGGTAATCATCTGGGCAGCCAGCGGGTTCTACACCATTAAAGAAGCAGAACGCGGCGTGGTCACCCGTTTCGGTAAGTTCAGCCATCTGGTTGAACCGGGCCTGAACTGGAAGCCAACCTTCATCGATGATGTGACCGCGGTTAACGTAGAGTCCGTCCGTGAACTGGCCGCCTCTGGCGTGATGCTGACCTCTGACGAGAACGTGGTGCGCGTTGAGATGAACGTGCAGTACCGCGTGACCGATCCTGAACGTTATCTGTTTAGCGTGACCAGCGCCGATGACAGCCTGCGTCAGGCGACCGACAGCGCCCTGCGTGGCGTGATCGGTAAATACACCATGGACCGTATCCTGACCGAAGGTCGTACCGTTATTCGTAGCGATACCCAGCGTGAGCTGGAAGAGACCATCCGTCCGTACAACATGGGTATCACCCTGCTGGACGTCAACTTCCAGGCTGCACGTCCGCCGGAAGAGGTGAAAGCCGCGTTTGACGATGCGATTGCCGCGCGTGAAAACGAACAGCAGTACATCCGTGAAGCGGAAGCGTACACCAACGAAGTTCAGCCGCGTGCAAACGGTCAGGCGCAGCGTATTCTGGAAGAAGCGCGTGCGTATAAGACCCAGACCATCCTGGAAGCACAGGGTGAAGTGGCTCGCTTCGCGAAGATCCTGCCGGAATATAAAGCCGCGCCGGAAATTACCCGTGAGCGTCTCTATATCGAGACCATGGAAAAAGTGCTGAGCCATACGCGTAAAGTGCTGGTTAACGACAACAAAGGCGGAAACCTGATGGTCCTGCCGCTGGATCAGATGCTGAAAGGCGGTTCTGCACCGGCAGCAAAAGACAACAGCGGTGCGAACAACCTGCTGCGTCTGCCACCGGCCTCGTCTGGCAGCGCCAGCGCGAACACAACGCCTTCTTCGAACGATGGTGACATTATGGACCAACGCCGTGCTAACGCGCAGCGTAACGACTACCAGCGTCAGGGGGAATAAGGATGCGTAAGTCAGTTATTGCGATCATCATCATCGTACTGGTCGTGCTCTACACCTCCATCTTTGTGGTGAAAGAGGGCGAGCGTGGGATCAAGTTCCAGTTCAGCAGCGTCGTGCGTGATGGCGACAAGCGTCCGGTGATTTATGAGCCGGGTCTGCACTTCAAGATCCCGTTCATTCAGTCTGTGAAAACGCTTGATGCGCGTATCCAGACCATGGATAACCAGGCCGATCGTTTCGTGACCAAAGAGAAGAAAGACCTGATCGTTGATTCCTATATCAAATGGCGCATCAGCGATTTCAGCCGCTACTTCCTGGCAACCGGGGGTGGCGACGTTTCTCAGGCAGAAGTGCTGCTGAAACGTAAGTTCTCTGACCGTCTGCGTTCTGAAATTGGTCGTCTGGATGTGAAAGACATTGTGACCGACTCCCGTGGTCGTCTGACGCTGGAAGTGCGTGATGCGCTGAACTCCGGCTCTGCGGGCACCGAGGATGAAGTTGAAACCCCGGCGGCAGACGATGCGATTGCCAAAGCGGCTGAACGTGTTCAGGCTGAAACCAACGGTAAAGTGCCGGTGATCAACCCGAACAGTATGGCGGCGCTGGGCATCGAAGTGGTTGATGTGCGCATCAAGCAGATCAACCTGCCAGCGGAAGTGTCCGAGGCGATCTACAACCGTATGCGCGCCGAGCGTGAAGCGGTAGCCCGTCGTCACCGTTCACAGGGTCAGGAAGAAGCGGAAAAACTGCGCGCGGCAGCGGACTATGAAGTCACCAAGACGCTGGCGGAATCTGAGCGCCAGGGTCGTATCCTGCGCGGTGAAGGTGATGCCGAAGCGGCTAAACTGTTTGCTGATGCATTCAGCCAGGATCCAGACTTCTACGCCTTCATCCGTAGCCTTCGCGCTTACGAGAATAGCTTCAAGAGCAACCAGGATGTGATGGTGCTCAGCCCGGACAGCGATTTCTTCCGTTATATGAAGACGCCGACCAACGCAACGCGATAAACTCAGGCTCGTTTGAGTATTCAAACCACCGCTCTTCACGGAGCGGTGGTTTTCTTTTATAAGGATGAAAAATGAACTCCACGATCTGGCTCGCACTGGCCCTGGTTTTGGTGCTGGAAGGCCTCGGCCCGATGCTCTATCCGCGCGCATGGCGCCGGATGATCGCGACAATGAGCCAACTCCCGGACAATATTTTGCGTCGTTTTGGCGGTGGTCTTGTGGTTGCCGGTATCGTTATCTACTACATGTTGAGGAAAACGATTGGCTGATCAAAAACTAACCGCAATTGGCATATTTTAGGGTCAAAAAGTGCTGTATATCTGAAAAAGCGATGGTAGAATCCATTTTTAAGCAAACGGTGATTTTGAAAAAATGGGTAACAACGTCGTCGTACTGGGCACCCAATGGGGTGACGAAGGTAAAGGGAAGATTGTTGATCTTCTGACTGAACGGGCTAAATATGTTGTACGCTACCAGGGCGGTCACAACGCAGGCCATACTCTCGTAATCAACGGTGAAAAAACCGTCCTCCATCTTATTCCATCAGGCATTCTTCGCGAAAACGTCACCAGCATCATCGGTAACGGCGTTGTGCTGTCTCCCGCTGCGCTGATGAAAGAGATGAAAGGTCTGGAAGACCGTGGTATCCCTGTTCGTGAGCGTCTGCTGCTCTCCGAAGCCTGCCCGCTGATCCTGGATTATCATGTGGCGCTGGACGTGGCGCGTGAAAAAGCGCGTGGCGCGAAAGCGATCGGCACCACCGGTCGTGGTATCGGCCCGGCTTACGAAGATAAAGTGGCTCGTCGCGGTCTGCGCGTGGGCGACCTCTTTGACAAAGCGACCTTCGCTGAAAAACTGAAAGAAGTGATGGAATATCACAACTTCCAGCTGGTGAACTTCTACAAAGCCGAAGCCGTTGACTACCAGAAAGTGCTGGATGACGTCATGGCGATTGCTGATATTCTGACCGGTATGGTTGTTGATGTGTCCGATCTGCTGGACCAGGCGCGCAAGCGTGGCGATTTCGTCATGTTTGAAGGTGCGCAGGGTACGCTGCTGGACATCGACCACGGTACCTATCCGTACGTAACGTCCTCTAACACCACCGCGGGTGGCGTGGCAACCGGCTCCGGTCTGGGCCCGCGTTATGTCGATTACGTTCTGGGCATCATCAAAGCGTACTCCACTCGCGTGGGTGCAGGTCCATTCCCGACCGAACTGTTTGATGAGACCGGCGAGTTCCTCTGCAAGCAGGGTAACGAGTTTGGCGCGACCACCGGTCGTCGTCGTCGTACCGGCTGGCTGGACGCCGTTGCCGTACGTCGCGCAGTGCAGATCAACTCCCTGTCTGGCTTCTGCCTGACCAAGCTGGACGTACTGGACGGCCTGAAAGAAGTGAAAATCTGCGTAGGCTACCGTATGCCTGATGGCCGCGAAGTGACCACCACTCCGCTGGCTGCTGACGACTGGGAAGGCATTGAGCCAATCTACGAAACCATGCCGGGCTGGTCTGAGACCACATTTGGTGTGAAAGAGCGTAGTGGCCTGCCAAAAGCCGCGCTGGACTACATCAAGCGCATTGAAGAACTGACCGAAGTGCCGATCGATATTATTTCTACCGGCCCGGATCGTACTGAAACGATGATCCTGCGCGACCCGTTCGACGCATAATCTTCGTGACTGCTGGCCTGCGGGGAAACCCGTAGGCCGGATAAGCGCAGCGCCATCCGGCGACCGCTCCTGGATCTCCGCTTTTTCGCCCCGTCTGTCAAATAAATTAGCCGCTAACTATCTGGCTGGTTTATCATCATTAATGAATATCTCTGCGGTTTGACCGCGTTTTCCCTTTTTCCTGAGGTTGATGTGCAGTTAACAAGTTTCACCGATTACGGCTTACGCGCGCTGATTTACATGGCGTCGTTACCCGATGGGAAGATGACCAGCATCTCTGAAGTCACAGAGGTGTATGGTGTGTCCCGTAATCATATGGTCAAAATAATCAATCAACTTAGTCGTGCCGGATACGTTGCTGCCGTCCGCGGGAAGAATGGAGGGATCCGTCTCGGTAAACCGGCGCAGAGTATCCGTATTGGCGATGTGGTACGTGAACTGGAGCCGCTCTCTCTGGTGAACTGTAGCAGCGCGTTCTGCCACATTACGCCCGCTTGCCGCCTGAAACAGGCGCTTTCAAAGGCCGTGCAAAGTTTTCTCAAGGAACTGGATAACTACACGCTGGCCGATTTGGTTGAAGAGAATCAACCGCTTTATAAATTATTGCTGGTGGAATGAAGAAAATTTCCACCGGAGCTGACAACGGAGGAACCGACATGTCACAAGATCCTTTCCAGGAACGCGAAGCCGAAAAATACGCGAATCCTATCCCCAGCCGCGAGTTCATCATTGAACACTTAACAAAACGCGAAAAACCCGCCAATCGTGAAGAACTTGCCGTTGAACTGAACATTGAAGGTGAAGAGCAAATTGAAGCCCTTCGCCGCCGCCTGCGCGCCATGGAACGTGACGGGCAACTTGTCTTTACTCGTCGCCAGTGCTACGCGCTGCCAGAACGCCTCGACCTGCTGAAAGGCACCGTTATTGGTCATCGCGATGGCTTCGGCTTCCTGCGCGTGGAAGGCCGTAAAGACGACCTGTACCTCTCATCCGAACAGATGAAGATGTGTATTCACGGCGACCAGATCCTGGCGCAGCCGCTGGGTGCAGACCGTAAAGGCCGCCGCGAAGCGCGCGTGGTCCGCGTGCTGGTGCCGAAAACCAGCCAGATTGTAGGCCGTTACTTTACCGATGCGGGCGTAGGCTTTGTGGTGCCGGACGACAGCCGTCTGAGCTTCGACATTCTCATCCCGCCTGAAGAGGTGATGGGCGCACGCATGGGCTTTGTGGTGGTGGTGGAACTCACCCAGCGCCCAACCCGTCGCACCAAAGCGGTGGGTAAAATCGTCGAAGTGCTGGGCGATAACATGGGCACCGGCATGGCCGTCGATATGGCGCTGCGTACCCATGAAATTCCGTATGTCTGGCCGAAAGCGGTTGAAGATCAGATTGAAAACCTGCGTGAAGAAGTGCCGGAAGAGTCCAAAGCAGGCCGCGTGGATCTGCGCGATCTGCCGCTGGTCACCATTGATGGTGAAGACGCCCGTGACTTCGATGATGCCGTATATTGCGAGAAAAAACGCGGTGGCGGCTGGCGTCTGTGGGTGGCTATCGCGGATGTGAGCTATTACGTGCGTCCGCACACGCCGCTGGATAACGAAGCGCGCAGCCGCGGTACGTCGGTCTACTTCCCGTCGCAGGTTGTACCGATGCTGCCAGAAGTGCTCTCCAACGGCCTGTGTTCCCTCAACCCGCAGGTGGACCGCCTGTGTATGGTCTGCGAAATGACCATCTCCAGCAAGGGACGTCTGACGGGCTATAAGTTCTACGAAGCGGTGATGAGTTCTCATGCGCGCCTGACCTATACCAAGGTCTGGCATATGTTGCAGGGCGATCAGGATCTTCGCGAACAGTACGCGCCGCTGGTCAAACACATCGAAGAGCTGCACAACCTCTACAAAACGCTGGATCAGGCGCGCGAAGAGCGCGGTGGGATCTCGTTTGAGAGTGAAGAGGCGAAGTTTATCTTTAACGCTGAGCGTCGTATCGAGCGTATCGAACAGACTCAGCGTAACGATGCGCACAAGCTGATTGAAGAGTGTATGATCCTGGCGAACATCTCGGCGGCACGTTTCGTTGAGAAAGCCAAAGAGCCTGCGTTGTTCCGTATTCACGACAAGCCAACCACGGAGGCCGTAACCTCGTTCCGCTCCGTGCTGGCTGAACTCGGTCTGGAGCTGCCTGGCGGTAATAAGCCTGAGCCACGCGATTACGCCGAGCTGCTGGAATCCATCAGCGATCGTCCTGACGCGGAAATGCTGCAAACCATGCTGCTGCGCTCCATGAAGCAGGCGATTTACGATCCTGAAAACCGGGGCCACTTTGGTCTGGCGTTACAGTCTTACGCGCACTTTACCTCGCCGATCCGCCGTTATCCGGATCTGTCCCTGCACCGTGCGATCAAGTATCTGCTGGCGCACGAGCAGGGTCATAAAGGCAACACGACCGAAACCGGAGGGTATCACTACTCCATGGAAGAGATGCTGCAACTGGGCCAGCATTGTTCCATGACTGAGCGTCGTGCGGATGAAGCGACGCGCGACGTGGCGGACTGGCTGAAGTGTGACTTTATGCTGGATCAGGTGGGTAACGTCTTTAAAGGCGTGATTGCCAGCGTCACCGGCTTTGGCTTCTTCGTGCGTCTGGATGAGCTGTTTATCGACGGTCTGGTGCACGTTTCCAGCCTCGATAACGATTACTACCGCTTCGACCAGGTCGGACAACGTCTGATCGGCGAATCCGGTGGTCAGACCTACCGTCTGGGCGATCGGGTGGAAGTGAAGGTTGAAGCCGTGAATATGGACGACCGTAAAATCGACTTCAGCCTCATCTCCAGCGAGCGTGCTCCGCGTAACGTCGGCAAAACCGAGCGTGAGAAAGCGAAAAAAGGCGGTAACGGTAAAGCGGGCGGTAAGCGACGTCAGGCAGGTAAAAGAGTAAACTTTGAGCCAGACAGTGCTTTCCGTGGCGAGAAGAAACAGAAGCCCAAGGCGGCGAAAAAAGACGCTCGTAAAGCGAAAAAACCGTCGACCAAGACCCAAAAAATAGCGGCCGCGACCAAAGCGAAGCGCGCGGCGAAGAAACAGCAGGCGGAGTAATTTCCCCTCACCCTGACCCTCTCCCCAACGGGAGAGGGAAAATATTTATTACGAGAACCATCAATGAGTGAAATGATTTACGGCATCCACGCGGTGCAGGCCCTGCTGGAGCGCGCGCCGGAGCGTTTTCAGGAAGTTTTTATTCTGAAAGGGCGTGAAGACAAACGTCTGATGCCGCTGATCCACGCGCTGGAAGCGCAGGGCGTAGTGATCCAGCTGGCGAACCGCCAGTATCTGGATGAAAAAAGCGAAGGTGCTGTACACCAGGGCATTATCGCGCGCGTGAAGCCAGGCCGTCAGTATCAGGAGAACGATCTGCCGGATCTGATCGCCGGGCTGGAGAACCCGTTCTTCCTGATCCTCGATGGCGTAACCGACCCACATAACCTGGGCGCGTGCCTGCGTAGCGCCGATGCAGCAGGCGTGCATGCGGTGATTGTGCCAAAAGATCGCTCCGCGCAGCTTAACGCTACCGCTAAAAAAGTCGCCTGCGGCGCGGCGGAAAATGTCCCGTTAATCCGCGTGACTAACCTGGCGCGCACCATGCGTCTGTTGCAGGAAGAAAATATCTGGATCGTAGGAACAGCCGGTGAAGCGGATCACACCCTGTACCAGAGCAAAATGACCGGCCGTATGGCGCTGGTGATGGGAGCGGAAGGCGAAGGTATGCGTCGTCTGACGCGCGAGCACTGCGATGAGCTGATCAGCATCCCAATGGCGGGCAGCGTATCGTCCCTGAACGTTTCTGTTGCGACGGGTATCTGCCTGTTTGAAGCGGTGCGTCAGCGCGGGTAGCCTGTTGTGCCGGGTGGCGGCTTCGCCTTACCCGGCCTACAAAAGCATGGTACCGTAGGCCCGGTAAGCGCAGCGCCACCGGGCAACAATCTCACTCCTCTAACGACCGTAAATGGTCATCCTTTCTCAGCGTCATCAGCGCGAAAATACTCACCACCGCCGTTGCCATCACGTAGTACGCCGGAATATCCAGATTGCCCGTCTCTTTAATCAGCCCGGTAATGATCAGCCCCGCACAGCCCGAGAAGATCGCATTCGACAGAGAATAGGCCAGCCCCAGCCCGGTATAACGCACGCGCGTCGGGAACATCTCAGACAGCATTGCCGGCCCCGGCCCTGCCAGCATCCCAACCAGACCTCCCGCAATCAGCACCACAATCGCTTTGACCGCCAGCGTGCTGGATTCCGCCTGCAAAATTTTCAGCAGCGGCAGGGCGAGGATCAGCAGGAGCACGGTGGCGATAATCATCACCGTGCGCCGCCCGATCCTGTCGCTCAGCATGCCCGACGGAATGATCGTGAGCGCAAACCCAATGTTAGAAATCACCGCAATCAGTAACGCCTGGTTAAAACCGGTGTGCAGCGCAGATTGCAGATAGGTCGGCATAATCACCAGATAGGTATAACCCGCCGCAGACCAGACCATCACGCGGCCAATGCCCATCAGGATGGTTTTGAACGTGGCGGCGGTGCTGGCCTGAGTAACAACCGGTTTTTCCCGTTGCTGCACAAAGCTCGGCGTCTCTTCCATGCTCACCCGCAGCCATAGCGCGACCGCACCCATCGGCAGCGCCAGGAAGAACGGAATGCGCCAGCCCCAGTCGTGCAAGGCTTCAGGGGAGAGCAGGGCAGAGAGCAACGCGACAATGCCTGCGCCCGCTAACAGCCCGAGCGCCACGGTAAAGGACTGCCATGCCCCGTAAAGACCGCGCTTGCCGCGCGGGGCGAACTCCGTCATCAATGAGACCGCACCGCCATACTCACCGCCCGCGAACAGTCCTTGCAGAATACGCAGGAGCGTAACGATCAGCGGCGCGGCAATCCCGATACTGGCGTAGACCGGCACAATACCGATGGCAGCGGTGGCGAGCGTCATCAATACCAGCACTATAATCAGCGTCGGTTTGCGGCCAATCCTGTCGCCAATGCGGCCAAAGACCACCGCACCCAGCGGACGGAAGAAGAAAGCGATGGCGAACGAGGCCCAGGTGAGGATCAGGCTGGTGAGCTCCGCTTCCCCCTCAAGCTGGAAGAAGTTTCTGGCAATCACCGTTGCCAGAAAACCGTAGACCGCAAATTCATACCACTCGATGAAATTACCGATGGAGCCTGCAATTAATGCACGCTTGTGCGCATCCTGTTGCATAACGATCCTCACAAAAACGGGGTAAGAATAAATTATTCAGCATTAGTGAAGTAATGAAATAGTTTATTCTTATGTTCTGTGAGCTATTTCACGAATGATATCAACACGATCGTCATCGTGTGACCCCCCTCCCATGCAGCGTGCATGCCCTCTGTCCATACTTACCTTTATTGCCAATGAAAGGAGGGAGACAGCATGCACTGGCAGACACATACCGTTTTTAATCAACCTGCACCGCTATCGAACAGCAACCTTTTTCTCTCTGATTGCGCCCTGCGCGATGCGGTAGCGCGCGAAGGGGCTGAGTGGGATGTGGATCTTCTTGCCAGCATCGGACAGCAGTTGGGTACGGCGGAGTCGCTGGAGCTGGGCAGGCTGGCGAACGTTAATCCGCCGGAACTGCTGCGTTATGACGCCACGGGAGCGAGGCTGGATGACGTCCGCTTTCATCCGGCATGGCATCTTCTGATGCAGGGGCTTTGCGCCAACCGGGTGCACAACCTGGCGTGGGAGGAGGAGGCGCGGAAAGGATCGTTCGTCGCCCGGGCCGCGCGTTTTGTGCTTCATGCACAGGTGGAGGCGGGAACGCTATGCCCGGTGACCATGACCTTCGCCGCCACGCCGCTGTTGCTACAGTCGCTGCCCAAACCGTTTCACGACTGGTTAACGCCGCTGATGAGCGATCGCTACGATCCCCATCTCGCACCGGGGGCGCAAAAGCGCGGCCTGCTGATCGGCATGGGGATGACGGAAAAGCAGGGCGGTTCGGACGTACTCAGTAATACCACCAAAGCAGAGAAATTCAGTGATGGCAGTTACCGGCTGGTGGGGCACAAATGGTTTTTCTCCGTGCCGCAGAGCGATGCGCATCTGGTGCTGGCGCAGGCGAAGGGCGGGCTTTCCTGCTTTTTTGTTCCGCGTTTTTTACCCGACGGGCAACGTAATGCCGTGCGCCTTGAGCGTCTGAAGGACAAGCTCGGTAACCGTTCAAATGCCAGCAGTGAGGCTGAGTTCCTTGATGCTTACGGCTGGCTGCTGGGCGAAGAGGGTGAAGGTGTCCGGCAAATTCTGAAGATGGGCGGGCTGACGCGCTTTGACTGTGCGCTTGGCAGCCACGGATTGATGCGCCGTGCGCTCTCGGTGGCGCTTTATCATGCCCATCAGCGGCAGACCTTCGGCAAAAATCTGATCGACCAGCCGTTAATGCGCGACGTGCTAAGCCATATGGCGCTGGTGCTGGAGGGACACACGGCACTGCTGTTCCGACTCGCCCGGGCGTGGGACAACCGCACCGACCCGCAGGAGGCCGCATGGGCGCGGCTTTTCACTCCGGCGGCAAAATACAGCGTCTGCAAAGCGGGCATACCGTTTGTGGCAGAGGCAATGGAGGTGCTGGGCGGTGCAGGCTATTGCGAAGAGAGTGAACTTCCGCGGTTGTACCGTGAAATGCCCGTCAACAGCATCTGGGAAGGCTCTGGCAATATTATGTGCCTGGATGTACTGCGCGTGCTGGCGAAGCAGTCGGGCATTCTCGACCTGCTCGCCGATGATTTCGCGCAGGTCAAAGGTCAAGACAGGCACTTCGATCGCAGCTGGCGGCAGCTACAGCAGAAGCTGCGTAAACCGCAGGAAGCGCAGGGCAGGGAGATCGCGCGGCAGCTCTTTTTACTCGGGGCCGGAAGCCAGATGCTGCGGCACGCATCGCCGCCCGTGGCGCAGGCGTGGTGCCGCATGATGCTGGATACCCGAGGCGGCACGCTGATGAGCGAACAGGTGCAAACCGACCTGCTGCTGCGCGCCACGGGCCGGGTCGGTTAAGCCTTTAGCTGGAACAGGCTCACCAGCCGGGTGAGATGTGAACCCTTCTCGCGCAGCGTCTGCGCCGTCTGCTCGCTGCGTGAGATGCGATCGGCATTGATGTGCGATGCCTCACCGATGTGCGTCATCGCCAGATTCACCTGACCAATCCCCGCAGACTGCTCGCGGGAGGCGTGGTTGATCTCGGTGACAAGCTGGCTGATGTTATCGATATGAACAATGATGGCATCCATCGCCAGACGCGTCTGCTCAGACAGCGCATGGCCTTCGCTCACCTTGTTCAGCGTGTCGCCAATCAGCTGTTCAATCTCTTTTACCGCGTTGGCGCTGCGTGCGGCCAGGGCGCGCACCTCTTGCGCCACCACTGCGAAACCTTTCCCGTGTTCGCCCGCCCGCGCCGCCTCAACCGCCGCATTGAGCGCCAGGATATTGGTCTGGAAAGCGATGGACTCAATCACGCGGGTAATGTCTTCAATGCGTTTCGATGCATCACGAATATCATCCATGGTGGAAACTGCGTGGGTCACCGTCTCTCCACCCTGATGCACCGCGCGTGAGGTTTCCCCCACCAGCTGCTGAGTTTGCTCCATGTTGGCGGCATTTTGCTGCACGGTGGCGGCTAATTGCTCCATGCTGGCGGAGGTCTCCTCAACGCTGCTGGCCTGTTTGTTGATCTGTTCAGAGATCTCGCCGGTGTCTGAAGCCAGCGCGTTAGTCCCCAGATGGATTTCGCTTGCGGCCTCGCGGACCTGCAACACAATTTTTTGCAGGCCGCCCCCGATCCCGTTGATGGCATCAATCAGCTGGCCGACCTCATCCTGGCGGGTAACCGGCAGGCTGGCGCGCAGATCGCCTGCGGCATACTGCCGGGCAAGCGCGATCACTGCGCGTAGTGGGCGGGTTAGCATCCGGCGAATGAGGATAACGAACAGGCCCGCGAAGAGCGCGGATAGCACCACGCCCGCCATCAGGAAGCGATCGCGCAGCGTGGTGACGCTTGAAAGCAGTACGGCTTTATCCACTTCACCCACGATGGTCCAGTTCCAGCCCGGCAGCGGCGTGTAGGCAACTTTGAGCGTACGGCCATCTGCGCTCACGCGCTCCAGCGTGCCGGCTTTATCACTCAGAAGCTGCTGCTGTGTCGCCGTGTCCCAGTTGGGCAGTTTGCCCTCATCGCTGGCATGGAACAGATACTGTCCGCGCGTTTTGCCGCTGCTGCGATCCAGTACAAAGAAGTGGCCGCTCTCGCCCAGACGACGGTTAAGGATTTTCTCGCGCATGACGTTCCACGAATGGGTGATGTCCACGCCGACAAAGATAATCCCGATAACCTGGCCTTCCGCATTTTTAACAGGCTGGTACTGCGTGATATAGCGCTTGCCGAACAGAAGCGCGAGGCCACGATAGACCTCCCCTTTGGTGACAGCCGCAAATGCCGGGCTGGTGGTATCAAGAACGGTTCCGATGGCGCGGTCGCCATTCTCTTTGCGCAGCGACGTGGCCACGCGGATAAAATCGTTACCGCTGCGGACAAACAGCGTCGAGATGGCGCCCGTTCGGCTCAGGAAGTCATCAGAAAGCGTATTGTTTTCATGCAACTCCGTTTCGCCGCCTTTCAGCAGAGGAACGGTAAGCCCGTTTATGGTCCGGCTCTGGCTGCTGTCGCTGTTCAGCGGCTGTGGCAAAAAGGTGGTGAACAGACGGGTATAGCTTTCAACCTCTTCGCTCAGGCTGGTGTTGAACATCTCTACCATATCCACCATGCCGGTGGACTGGTTATGCAGGTCTTCAACCGCAAGATCTTCAAGCTGCTGGCTGGCGTTGTGGCTCAACAGAAAAGTGAACAGCAAAAAAAGCGTGGCGACACTTGCACCTGTTAGCAGCGATAGCTTCGTGCCCAGACCTGCCCGGCGGAAAAAGGTGATCATAAATTGCTCATTATTGAAAAGTGATGGCTGTTCAACGGCAGAGCGAAGAGAACGTTTATCTGTTTAATGTAACTGAATGTTACATTTTTGTTTTTATTAAGTTTCGGGAGAGGTAAAAAATTTGCAAAATTGAAAAGCCACTAAAATTAAGTGGCTTTTATCGGAAGGGATTATGCATAAAGAATGGCCTGCACGCGCCAGTGATTAACATGGTTATCTTCCTGCATCTGGACGATGCGATACCAGGATGCGCCCTGTTCATCGGCCTTCAGGGCGACGACACGTTCAACGTCTTGCGGACTTCCCGTGATATTATTGACGGAGATCTGACCAATCTCGTTCAGGCCCGTGACGCAATCCGCGCTGGCAAATTCGGCCGACTGCGCCGTGGTGCTCAGCAGGCCCGCTGAAAGCAATAGCGTCGTTAAAGCAAGGGTTCGTTTCATCGTCAGCTCCTTTTCACGTGTCTCCGGTATCCGCCGGGCAATCCTTCGCGAATAAACTCATTTCCATTGTTGCTGGCATGGAGTTTATTGTGGACAGGAAAATGTCTACGGACGCAAAGCAGTGTAAAAGTCGTTCAAATGATGATGCTTACTTACGGTACAAAATTCCCTGGGCGTACCACTGTCCCGTAATAATGGTTTCATCAATCATCGTGATGACGTAATAATCTGCTTTTGCGGCAACTGCCTGTGCTTCAATTGCGTCTTCTGCATCATCCGGGGAACCACGAACCATCGCGGATACGGTACCCAGGCGTTGTAATCCTTCCGTCTGATTACGACGAATTTCCTGAGGATGATCGGTAACCGGCGGCGCCGGTTCTGGCGTACCCTGCAATATGGAACATCCGCTGAGCAGTGAGACCAGCAATAAAGCCGTAAGCCTGCGCATAAACCTGTCTCTTTTCCTGATAGCCATAGTGTAGTTGTCTGCGAATTTAGTTTTGGGGGAATGTTCCCGAAGTGTTATCTGGGACGTAGATTTCGAATGAAAATATCGTGAAACCGTAATCCAGCTCTCAACATTATGAATCATTCATCAGCACAGGATCGACAATGATTGAAATTGAAACTCGCCAGCTGAGTGGGCATGAAATCATCCATGCTTTTTCGGCTGGTAAAGGTGAACAGCCGCTGCCGACGGTAGTTTTCTATCATGGCTTTCTCTCCTCGAAGCTGGTCTACAGCTATTTTGCCGTCGCGCTGGCGCAGGCCGGTTTCCGGGTGGTCATGCCTGATGCGCCGAATCATGGGGCACGCTTTACGGGCGATGAGCAGGCGCGGCTGGGGCTGTTCTGGCAAACGCTGCACGGCAATCTGACCGAGTTCGCCGGGCTGCGTGACGCGCTCTTGCAGGCCGGGCTGGTGGAGGGGAAACGGCTGGCGGTCGCAGGCGCATCAATGGGCGGAATGACGGCGCTGGGGATCATGGCCAGGCATCCGGAGGTGACGTCCGTGGCTTGCCTGATGGGATCGGGCTACTTTACGTCACTGGCAAAGACGCTGTTCCCGCCGCAGGCCCCTCAGGAGATTGAGGCCCTGTTGTCAGAATGGGACGTCAGCCATGCGCTTTCGCAGCTGGCCGATCGTCCGCTGCTTCTGTGGCATGGGGACGCCGATGACGTCGTACCGCCCGGTGAAACGTTCCGCCTGCAACAGGCGCTACAGCGTGAAGGGCTGGACAGCAATCTGACCTGCCTGTGGGGAGCGGGTGTTCGGCACCGTATTACCCCGGCCGCGCTGGAGTCAACCGTGGAATTCTTCCGTCAGCACCTTTAAACGCGCAGCACTGTGACACCCTGATCCTCCAGCTTGCTGAGGATCTCGGGGTTGGCGTTTTTGCCGGTGATCACCATGCTGATTTGCTCGGCGCGGCTGAAAAGCATGCCGGCGCGTTCACCGACCTTGCTGCTGTCGACCAGCACCACCAGTTTGCCCACTACGTTAAGCATGTTCTGTTCTGCCATTGCGGTGAGCATATCGGTTTTATACAGGCCATCCGCCGTCAGACCTTTGCCGCTGGTAAACATCCAGTGCCCGGCGTAGAGGCTGTTTTCACTGTCCTGCGGGCTAAGGGTGATGGACTGGCTCTTGTTATACTGGCCGCCCATGATCACCACGCTTTCATGTTCCTGGTCAATGAGATAGTTGGCCAGCGGCAAATAGTTGGTGATGATTTGCACCGGCTTGCCGCACATCTCACGGCCCAGCAGAAACGCCGTCGAACCGCAGTTGATCACCACGCTTTCTCCAGGATTTACCAGCTGTGATGCCGCTCTGGCAATCCGCACCTTTTCATCGTGATTCTGCGCCTGGTGGATGTTCATCGGCGTCCAGCGTGGACGCTGCTGGCTGATGGCCTCTGCGCCGTTGCGGACTTTTTTCAGCTTGCCGCTCTCATCCAGCTTGTTAATGTCCCGCCGCGCGGTAGCGGGGGAGATCCCTAAACGTTCGATCACTTTCTCGACGGTGATAAACCCTGTTTGCGCCAGGAGTTCCAGTAAAATTTGATGCCGTTGCGCTTCCGTCATGAGCTATTCCGATAAGAATTGATTTGAAAAGATGATATTTGAAATAGCGTGAAATTACTAAGATAAATATGACATCGCCAGACGCAAGGTCTGGCGATTGGGCCTCAGAATCAGAGGAAGGATTTGAACGGCAGATCGGGTTCAATCGTAAAGCAATCATCGAAACCACGCGGGTAGTGGTACTCAAGATTGTCTTTATCCAGCGGCCAGGTGAACTTGCCGCCAACCTGCCAGATGAACGGCTTGAAGCCATACTTGAGGCGGTCTTTTTTCATCTCCCACAGGACGCGGATCTCTTGCGGATCGGCCTGGAAGTTTGACCAGATATCGTGGTGGAACGGGATCACCACTTTGGTGTTCAGCGCTTCGGCCATACGCAGCATGTCTGCGCTGGTCATTTTGTCGGTGATCCCGCGCGGGTTTTCACCGTAAGAGCCAAGCGCCACGTCAATCTGATGCTCGTTACCGTGCTTCGCGTAATAGTTGGAGTAGTGGGAGTCACCGCTGTGATACAGGGAACCGCCAGGCGTTTTGAACAGGTAGTTCACCGCGCGCTCATCCATCCCGTCTGGCAGTACGCCTGCGGCTTTCTGGTCGGCAGGCAGGGTGATCAGCGCGGTACGGTCAAAGGCATCCAGCGCGTGAATTTCAATGTCTTTGATTTTCACTACGTCGCCCGGCTTCATCACGATGCAGCGCTCTTTTGGCACGCCCCAGCCAATCCACAAATCCACGCAGGTCTGCGGCCCAATAAACGGTACGTCGTCCGCGCAGTTTTGCATTACCGCTGCCGCCACGTTCACGTCGATATGATCGTTGTGATCGTGGGTAGAGAGTACGGCGTCGATCTGACGAATGGCAAAAGGATCCAGCACGAAAGGCGTGGTGCGCAGGTTCGGCTGGAGCTTTTCAACGCCGGCCATACGCTGCATCTGGTGGCCTTTTTTCATCAGTGGATTGCCGTGGCTCTGTTTGCCGGTGCCGCACCAGAAATCAACACAAATGTTGGCGCCGCCTTCTGATTTCAGCCAGATCCCGGTGCAGCCCAGCCACCACATCGCAAATGTGCCAGGAGCAACCTGTTCCTGCTCGATCTCTTCGTTCAGCCAGCTACCCCACTCCGGAAAGGTACTCAGAATCCATGATTCACGGGTGATGGTTTTCACTTTACTCATCGTTTGACTCCTGGTTTTAATCAAAAGTAATCACTATGTGACTTGTTGTGATTAATGCTGGCACTGTTTTAATCGATTTGCAATGGCTGATTTGCGGAAAACTCCCCTCGCCACCTCACAGAAAAAACTTCATGACGTTGTTAAGATAACCATTATAAATGATTAATGTATTGAAATTTAAGAATTTATTTATTTGGTTGGATTGGTAGTGAAAATCATTACTAATACCATGGAAATAAATTGCGTGATCCGTCACAAATAATCAAATGCAATCTTGTGATGATTATTTGTGATTAATAGAGTGATGACACCAACCACACAGGGATTGCCCCTCGTGTTCTCATTTTCTGGAGAGAGTTATGGAGATCCTCTACAACGTCTTTACCGTTTTCTTTAATCAGGTAATGACCAACGCCCCGCTGTTGCTGGGTATCGTGACGTGCCTGGGGTACATCCTGCTGCGCAAAAGCGTCAGCGTGATCATCAAAGGCACCATCAAAACCATCATTGGTTTTATGCTGTTGCAGGCGGGGTCTGGCATTCTGACCAGCACGTTTAAGCCGGTTGTTGCCAAAATGTCAGAGGTGTACGGCATTAACGGCGCCATCTCTGACACTTACGCGTCCATGATGGCCACCATCGATCGTATGGGGGATGCGTACAGCTGGGTTGGGTATGCGGTACTGCTCGCGCTGGCGCTGAACATCATTTACGTGCTCCTGCGCCGCATCACCGGTATTCGCACCATCATGCTCACCGGGCACATTATGTTCCAGCAGGCGGGGCTGATTGCCGTTTCTCTCTATATCTTCGGCTACCCAATGTGGACCACCGTCATCTGCACGGCAATACTGGTCTCGCTTTATTGGGGCATCACCTCCAACATGATGTATAAGCCAACGCAGGACGTTACGGACGGCTGCGGCTTCTCCATCGGTCACCAGCAGCAGTTCGCTTCCTGGATTGCTTACAAAGTTGCGCCGTACCTGGGCAAAAAAGAGGAGAGTGTTGAAGACCTCAAATTGCCTGGCTGGCTGAATATCTTCCACGACAACATCGTCTCCACGGCAATTGTGATGACCATCTTCTTCGGTGCCATCCTGCTCTCCTTTGGCATTGACGTGGTGCAGGCGATGGCGGGTAAAACCCACTGGACGGTCTATATCCTGCAAACCGGTTTCTCCTTCGCGGTGGCCATTTTCATCATCACCCAGGGCGTGCGTATGTTCGTCGCCGAACTGTCGGAAGCGTTTAACGGCATCTCCCAGCGCCTGATCCCTGGCGCGGTGCTGGCGATTGACTGTGCGGCTATCTATAGCTTTGCGCCAAACGCCGTCGTCTGGGGCTTTATGTGGGGCACCATCGGCCAGCTGATTGCGGTCGGCATCCTGGTGGGCTGTGGCTCCTCAATCCTGATTATTCCTGGCTTTATCCCGATGTTCTTCTCCAACGCCACTATTGGCGTATTTGCTAACCACTTCGGCGGATGGCGCGCAGCGCTCAAGATTTGCCTGGTGATGGGCATGATTGAAATCTTCGGGTGCGTGTGGGCGGTCAAGCTCACCGGCATGAGCGCCTGGATGGGCATGGCGGACTGGTCAATTCTGGCGCCGCCGATGATGCAGGGCTTTGCGTCCGTCGGGCTGGTCTTTATGGCCGTCATCATCCTGATTGCCCTGGCTTATATGTTCTTCGCTGGCCGTTCGCTGCGGGCTGAAGAAGATGCAGAAAAACAAACAGCAGAAGTGTCTGCTCATTAAGGAGTTTCGATTATGACCGTACGTATCCTGGCTGTGTGTGGCAATGGGCAAGGTAGCTCCATGATCATGAAGATGAAAGTGGACCAGTTTTTAACCCAATCAAACATTGACCACACGGTGAACAGCTGCGCAGTGGGTGAATACAAAAGTGAACTGAACGGCGCGGACATCATCATCGCCTCAACGCACATTGCCGGCGAGATTAGCGTGTCGGGCAACAAATACGTGGTAGGCGTACGCAACATGCTGTCGCCTGCGGATTTCGGGCCAAAGCTGCTGGAAGTGATCAAAGAACACTTCCCACAAGACGTGAAGTAAGGATGCCACATGAAACTACGTGATTCGCTGGCAGAGAATAACTCCATCCTTTTACAGGCCGAAGCCAGCACCTGGCAGGAAGCGGTGAAGCTGGGCGTGGACCTGCTGGTTAAGGCGGACGTTGTCGAGCCGCATTATTACCAGGCCATTCTGGATGGCGTGGCGCAGTTTGGACCCTATTTTGTGATTGCCCCGGGGCTGGCAATGCCGCATGGCCGTCCCGAAGAGGGCGTCAAGAAAACCGGTTTTGCGCTGGTGACGTTGAAAAAACCACTGGTGTTCAACCACGAAGATAACGACCCGGTCGACATTCTGATCACCATGGCGGCTGTCGATGCCAACACTCACCAGGAGGTGGGGATCATGCAGATCGTCAATCTGTTTGATGATGAAGCTAATTTTGACCGTTTACGCGCCTGTCGTACCGCGCAGGACGTGCTGGATTTAATTGATAACGCCACTGCGGCGGCCGTTTAAGAGGAATTGAAAATGTCATTACCAATGTTGCAGGTCGCGCTGGATAACCAGACTCTGTCTCACGCTTACGAAACCACCCGTCTGATTGCGGAAGAAGTGGACATCATCGAAGTCGGCACCATTCTGTGCGTGGGCGAAGGCGTTCGTGCGGTTCGTGACCTGAAGGCGCTCTATCCGCATAAAATCGTGCTGGCGGATGCCAAAATCGCCGACGCGGGCAAAATCCTCTCTCGCATGTGCTTTGAAGCCAACGCCGACTGGGTCACCGTGATCTGCTGTGCGGATATCAACACCGCGAAAGGCGCGCTGGACGTGGCGAAAGAGTTCAACGGCGACGTGCAGATTGAACTGACTGGTTTCTGGACCTGGGAGCAGGCGCAGGAGTGGCGCGAAGCGGGTATCCAGCAGGTGGTTTATCACCGTAGCCGTGATGCGCAGGCCGCAGGCGTGGCGTGGGGCGAAGCCGATATTAGCGCGATCAAACGTCTGGCCGATATGGGCTTCAAAGTGACCGTCACCGGTGGCCTGGCGCTGGAGGATCTGCCGCTGTTCCAGGGTATCCCGATTCACGTCTTTATTGCCGGTCGTAGCATTCGTGATGCTGCGTCTCCGGTGGAAGCGGCGCGTCAGTTCAAACGCTCAATCGCTCAGCTTTGGGGTTAAGGAGCGGGTATGTTGTCAAAACAGGTCCCGCTTGGCATCTATGAAAAGGCACTCCCTGCGGGGGAGTGCTGGCTGGAGCGGTTACAGCTGGCGAAGCAGCTGGGTTTCGATTTTGTCGAAATGTCTGTGGATGAGACGGACGAGCGTCTTTCTCGCCTGGACTGGCGCCGCGACCAGCGTCTGGCGCTGGTGAGCGCCATTGCCGAAACCGGCGTGCGCGTGCCATCCATGTGCCTGAGCGCTCATCGTCGTTTTCCGCTTGGCAGCGAAGATGATGCTGTACGCGCCGAAGGGCTGGAGATCATGCGTAAAGCCATTCGCTTTGCACAGGATGTCGGCATCCGCGTGATCCAACTGGCGGGTTACGATGTTTACTATCAGGAAGCCAACGATGAAACGCGCCGTCGTTTCCGGGAGGGCCTGAAAGAGAGCGTTGAGATGGCAAGCCGTGCGCAGGTGACGCTGGCGATGGAGATCATGGATTATCCGTTGATGAACTCCATCAGCAAGGCGCTGGGCTATGCGCACTATCTGAACAACCCATGGTTCCAGCTTTATCCGGATATCGGAAACCTGTCGGCATGGGATAACGATGTACAGATGGAGCTTCAGGCGGGCATCGGGCATATCGTGGCGGTGCACGTTAAAGATACCCGTCCTGGCGTGTTTAAAAACGTACCGTTCGGCACCGGGGTGGTGGATTTCGAACGGTGCTTCCAGACGCTCAAACAGACAGGTTATTGCGGGCCTTACCTGATTGAGATGTGGAGCGAAACCGCGGACGACCCGGCGGCAGAAGTGGCGAAAGCCCGGGACTGGGTGCGCGAGCGCATGGCGCGGGCAGGGCTGATGGAGGCGGAACATGCTTAAGCTGAAACAGCAGGTCTTTGAAGCCAATATGGATCTCCCGCGCTATGGACTGGTGACGTTTACCTGGGGCAACGTAAGCGCCATCGATCGCGAGCAGGGGCTAGTGGTGATTAAGCCGAGCGGCGTGGCCTATGACGCCATGAAAGCGGACGATATGGTGGTGGTTGACCTGGAAGGACACGTCGTTGAAGGCAAATGGCGCCCTTCTTCTGATACGGCAACCCACCTGGCGCTGTATCAGCGTTACCCGTCTCTGGGGGGCGTTGTGCATACCCATTCCACGCACGCCACCGCCTGGGCACAGGCCGGGCTGGCGATCCCTGCTTTGGGTACGACGCACGCAGATTACTTCTTCGGCGATATTCCCTGCACGCGAGCGTTAACGCAGGCTGAGGTCGAAGGCGAGTACGAACTTAACACCGGCAGGGTCATTATCGAAACGCTGGGTGAGACGGAACCACTGCATACGCCGGGTATTGTGGTGTACCAGCATGGTCCGTTCTCCTGGGGTAAAGATGCGCATGACGCCGTGCATAACGCGGTGGTGATGGAAGAGGTGGCCAGAATGGCGTGGATTGCGCGCGGCATTAACCCACAGCTTCAGGGCATTGATGATTACCTGATGAACAAGCATTTCATGCGTAAGCATGGCCCGAATGCTTATTACGGGCAGAAGTGAATAAGTGCTCTGGAATACCGAAACAGTTGTAACCGGTGGTATTCCGGAGCCATTCATAAAAAAGCCCCCGGGCAGGGGGCAAATTATATATGGCTTTGATTTTCGTTGGCTTTCCTGGTGCTAGCGATAAAGCGTTACTGGTAAATATCTGCACTGGCGTGCATATTACCGTTGCTGCCGGGCTCACGTGTCAGCATGACGTGATAGTATTTTGCGCCCTGCGCATCGGTTTCTTCATTAAGCGCCTGATCTGCTTCACTTTCAGTGGCGAAGTTATGATTGATGTAAATAACGCCTAAGCTCTGCACATCATCCATGTTTCTGGCCTGTTGGCTGTCTATTCTGATGGCTGCCATCGCGTTTGCACTGAGCAAAAGCGCAGCCAAAATGGCGATTGCGATTCTTTTCATGATATGCGCTCCACGACTGCGTGCTGTGATACGGGGTAATGTTCTCCTTCTCTGTTCCGTGTCTCTGATTAAAGTGTAATCGCTACCCGGATTGCGATGGGTGACCATTTCTGATGGTGTTGTTCAAAAAAACAGCGCTTCTGATGAGTGCGATTTTAAATCACCCACTTAGAACAGCTTTACCCTTTGTGCGAATTATTTGTGCAATCAGCTTGAGTTTCCTGGGGGGCGCAAGTATTATGACGCGTCAATTTTTCAGCCGACCTTTAACACGTTCCTTGCCTCCCCGGGCCTCGGCTGACCCAGACAGGAGGCTGAATAATCCGTAAGGAGCAATTCGATGCGTCATTACGAAATCGTTTTTATGGTCCACCCTGACCAGAGCGAACAGGTTCCGGGCATGATCGAGCGTTACTCTGCTGCCATCACTGGTGCAGAAGGCACGATCCACCGTCTGGAAGACTGGGGCCGCCGTCAGCTGGCTTACCCGATCAACAAACTGCACAAAGCACACTACGTTCTGATGAACGTTGAAGCTCCGCAGGAAGTGATCGATGAGCTGGAAACTACCTTCCGCTTCAACGATGCCGTTATCCGCAGCATGGTTATGCGTACCAAACACGCAGTGACCGAAGCATCTCCGATGGTTAAAGCGAAAGACGAGCGCCGTGAGCGTCGCGATGATTTCGCAAACGAAACCGCAGATGATTCTGATGCTGGGGATTCTGAAGAGTAATTTCTGATGACCAACCGTCTGGTGTTGTCCGGCACCGTGTGCAGGACCCCCCTTCGAAAGGTCAGCCCATCAGGAATTCCGCATTGCCAGTTCGTGCTTGAGCATCGTTCTGTGCAAGAGGAAGCCGGGTTTCACCGGCAGGCGTGGTGCCAAATGCCCGTAATAATTAGCGGACACGAAAACCAGGCCATTACTCACAGTTTAACGGTCGGTAGCGCAGTAATCGTTCAGGGGTTCATTTCTTGCCACAAGGCAAAGAACGGCCTGAGCAAAATGGTTCTGCATGCCGAGCAGATTGATTTGATAGATTCTGGAGACTAGCCATATGGCACGTTATTTCCGTCGTCGCAAGTTCTGCCGTTTCACCGCGGAAGGCGTTCAAGAGATCGACTATAAAGATATCGCAACGCTGAAAAACTACATCACCGAAAGCGGTAAGATTGTCCCAAGCCGTATCACCGGTACTCGTGCAAAATATCAGCGTCAGCTGGCTCGCGCTATCAAACGCGCTCGCTACCTGTCTCTGCTGCCGTACACTGATCGTCATCAGTAATCGGGCACGGTCCATTAATACGACTTTAAGAGGATAAGGTAATGCAAGTTATTCTGCTTGATAAAGTAGCAAACCTGGGCAGCCTGGGTGATCAGGTAAACGTTAAAGCGGGTTACGCTCGTAACTTCCTGGTTCCACAGGGTAAAGCTGTTCCAGCTACTAAGAAAAACGTAGAGTTTTTCGAAGCACGTCGTGCTGAACTGGAAGCCAAACTGGCTGACGTTCTGGCGGCTGCTAACGCTCGCGCTGAAGCAATCAACGCACTGGGCACCGTTACTATCGCGTCTAAAGCTGGCGACGAAGGTAAACTGTTCGGTTCCATCGGTACCCGCGATATCGCTGATGCAGTAACTGCGGCAGGCGTTAAAGTGGCTAAGAGCGAAGTTCGTATGCCGAACGGCGTTCTGCGTACCACTGGTGAGCACGAAGTTGACTTCCAGGTTCACAGCGAAGTGTTCGCTAAACTGGTTGTTAACGTAGTAGCTGAGTAATTTTTTACTCTGCTCGCGTCGAAGCGCCGGCCTTGTGCCGGCGTTTTGCTTTTTAGCGTGACCCTGCGTCATCTTTTGCTCTTGTAAGGTCGCTATTCCTGACGCATTCTCTGATAATAAATTGAAACGCAATTTTATTTATGAGATTTGTCATGGATACTGCTCTGCCCACGCCCGTCTTTGCCCGTCGCAATGTGGCCTATGCCTGCGCCACGCTCTGCTGTCTGCTTTGGGGAAGCTCGTACCCGGCCATTAAAAGTGGCTACGAACTCTTTCAGATCGCGACCGATGATATCCCCTCCAAAGTCGTCTTTGCCGGATACCGTTTTCTGTTTGCCGGTGCGTTGCTGCTGCTTTTTGCCATGGCCCAGCGAAAGCCGATTGGCAGGCTCACGCCCACGCAGTTTGGCCAGCTCACGATCCTCGGACTGACGCAGACCTCCCTCCAGTACACCTTCTTTTATATCGGCCTGGCCTACACGACCGGGGTGAACGGCTCCATCATGAATGCCACCGGGACCTTCTTCAGCGTGCTGCTGGCGCACTTTATCTACCACAACGACAAACTCAGCTATAACAAAACGCTGGGATGTGTTCTGGGCTTTGCCGGGGTTATGCTGGTGAACTTCCACAGCGGGTTAAGTGAGTTCCAGTTTGTCTGGAAAGGTGACGGATTTGTGGTGCTGGCCGCCTTTATTCTCTCTGCGGCCACGCTTTACGGGAAACGCATTTCCCAGACCGTTGACCCGACGGTGATGACTGGCTGGCAGCTGGGGATAGGCGGGGCGGCACTGGTTGCGGGAGGCTATGCCACGGGCGGGACGCTGGAGGTGCACAGCATGAAAGCCGTCGCCGTACTGGGGTATCTGACGCTGCTCTCATCCGTGGCGTTCGCCCTGTGGAGCGCGCTGCTGAAAGTAAACCGCGTGAGTATGATTGCCCCGTTCAACTTTGTCATACCTGTAGCAGGGACGGTGCTCTCCGCCATCTTCCTCGGCGAAAACATTCTGGACATCAAATACGCGATTGCGCTGGTGCTGGTCTGCTCGGGGATCTGGTGGGTGAATAAACGGCGTGCCTGAGAACAAAAGTGCCGGGTGGCGGCATCGCCTTACCCGGCCTGGGCCATTAACGTGCTCTGATGAAACTGCCGTCCGGCTGGCGGGTAAACAGTACCTGCTGCCCGTTTCCGGTATCGATCGTTAACCCGGTCACCACCCCGCTGGCATTCTGGCGGATCTGCACCATCTGACCATTTTGCAGGTTGCTGAGCGGTTTGCCTGCCCCCTCGACTTGCGCCATGGCATACACATCCGTTGCTGGCAGATTGTGGTCGCGGAACAGCTGGGCAAGAGTTTTCCCAGGCTCTACGCGATACGAACGCCACTGCTGCTCAATGCCGGTGGGCTGTTGCGCCTGTGGCTCTGAAGGGGCGGCGGCCTGCTCCTGATCTTCCTGAACCGGTTCAGGTTCAACCGGCGCAACCTGGCCCGGATCGTTAGACGGTGTGACCAGCTGCGTCTGCATCGGCTGTGAATCAGGCTGCGGCTGGCTTTGCGACTGGATATCCAGCTCAGCATTCCGGCTGACCGGCGCGGTATCAACGTTGTCACTGCCGGAAGGAAGCAGGAAGCCGATGACGATCAGCAACGCGCCGATAATAATGCCTCTGCGGTGCAAAGGCGGCAGCGGGTCCATGATGCGAAAGTTATCCGGCGCATGCCAGATTTTCGCCAGGGTAGGTTTCAGTTCAAATCGCCCGGGCATGGCTCTCCTCCTGCTCCGCGTCTTTTTATCCTGTCCTGAGAAGTGTAGTTTGCTAACTGCCTGATGGGCGTAACAAAGCCAGCTTTCGTGACATATATTAGGGAAAATCCTGACGGCTACTATTGTTTCCGTTTCGTCGCAGTTTGTCACCTTTACTTAAGACAAAGTTTTACCCATAAGGGCATGGCTGATATGCTGCCCGCTACTTTAAATGTGATGGAAGGAAAACCCATGACCACCCCGACTTTTGACACTATCGAAGCGCAGGCAAGCTACGGCATCGGCTTGCAGGTAGGACAGCAGCTGAGCGAATCCGGCCTGGAAGGTCTGTTACCGGAAGCGCTGGTGGCGGGTATCGCTGACGCGCTGGAAGGCAAGCAGCCCGCTGTGCCGGTTGACGTTGTGCACCGTGCGCTGCGTGAAATCCACGAACGTGCTGACGCCGTACGTCGCGCGCGTTTCGAAGAGATGGCGGCAGAAGGCGTGAAATATCTGGAAGAGAACCGTGAGCGTGAAGGCGTGAACAGCACCGAGTCCGGCTTGCAGTTCCGCGTAATCAATCAGGGTGATGGCGCAATCCCGGCGCGTACCGACCACGTTCGCGTACACTACACCGGTAAGCTGATCGACGGTACCGTGTTCGACAGCTCCGTCGCGCGTGGCGAACCGGCTGAATTCCCGGTCAACGGCGTTATCGCAGGCTGGATCGAAGCCCTGACCCTGATGCCAGTAGGTTCCAAATGGGAACTCACTATCCCGCACAACCTGGCTTACGGCGAGCGTGGCGCTGGCGCGTCCATTCCGCCATTCAGCACCCTGGTGTTTGAAGTCGAGCTGCTGGAAATCCTGTAATCGGTTTTTCTTATTTTCCTCTCTCCGATCGGGGAGAGGAAAATAGCGATAAAACCCGGAGTTACGACGAAATCAACATTTTGTATTGCAAACGAAACTGTTACGTGTATTTTTGTGAGCTGTTTCGCGCTGTATGAGTGATATGACACTCACTTTCAACATATTATTAACATAATATTCAAATCATAGTATTCATCCCGCCGATTCTTACCTACTATCGATTAGTCCTTACACAGGGTCCGTCATTTATTTGGCGTATATAAAGGCCAGAAGAGCCTTAACAACACAGACAGGCATAAACAGGAAAATATCACATGGTAGATCAGGTCAAAGTCGCCGCCGCAGAAGAGGCGACGTCTGAACAGTCGCTACGGCGAAATCTCACGAACCGTCACATTCAGCTTATTGCCATTGGTGGAGCCATCGGCACCGGGCTGTTTATGGGCTCGGGCAAAACCATCAGTCTTGCCGGCCCGTCGATCATCTTCGTTTATATGATCATCGGTTTTATGCTCTTTTTCGTGATGCGTGCAATGGGTGAATTGCTGCTGTCGAATCTCGAATACAAATCCTTCAGCGACTTCGCGTCAGACCTGCTCGGCCCGTGGGCGGGCTATTTTACCGGCTGGACCTACTGGTTCTGCTGGGTGGTTACCGGCATGGCGGATGTTGTCGCTATTACGGCCTACGCCCAATTCTGGTTCCCCGGCCTGTCGGACTGGGTGGCTTCGCTGGCGGTGATTGTTCTGCTGCTGAGCCTGAACCTCGCCACCGTTAAAATGTTCGGTGAGATGGAGTTCTGGTTCGCGATGATCAAAATCGTCGCCATCATCGCGCTGATTGTCGTCGGGCTGGTGATGGTGCTGACGCACTTCCAGTCGCCAACCGGCGTACAGGCCTCGTTTGCCCATCTGTGGAATGACGGCGGCTGGTTCCCGAAAGGTATCAGCGGCTTCTTTGCCGGCTTCCAGATTGCGGTGTTTGCGTTTGTCGGGATTGAGCTGGTCGGTACCACGGCGGCGGAAACCAAAGATCCGGAGAAATCCCTGCCGCGTGCGATCAATTCCATTCCGCTGCGTATCATCATGTTCTACGTGTTCGCGCTGATCGTCATTATGTCCGTGACGCCATGGAGCTCGGTGGTGCCAACCAAGAGCCCGTTCGTCGAGCTGTTCGTGCTGGTGGGGCTGCCTGCTGCCGCGAGCCTGATTAACTTTGTGGTGCTGACCTCTGCGGCCTCTTCCGCGAACAGCGGCGTCTTCTCCACCAGCCGTATGCTGTTCGGCCTGGCGCAGGAGGGCGTTGCTCCGAGCGCGTTTGCCAAACTGTCTAAACGCGCGGTACCGGCGAAAGGGCTGACCTTCTCCTGCATCTGTCTGCTGGGCGGTGTGGTGATGCTCTACGTCAACCCGAGCGTAATCGGCGCGTTCACCATGATCACCACGGTGTCGGCGATCCTGTTTATGTTCGTCTGGACCATCATCCTCTGCTCGTACCTGGTGTACCGCAAGCAGCGTCCACACCTGCACGAGAAGTCGATCTACAAGATGCCGCTGGGCAAGCTGATGTGCTGGGTGTGCATGGCGTTCTTCGTCTTCGTGCTGGTGCTGCTGACGCTGGAAGAAGATACCCGACAGGCGCTGATGGTCACGCCGCTGTGGTTTATCGCGCTGGGGCTGGGCTGGCTATTTATCGGTAAGAAACGTATGGCGGGCATGCGCTAAGCATGTTGCCGGGTGGCGCTGACGCTTACCCGGCCTAGGTTCGCGGATGTTGTAGGCCCGGTAAGCGCTAGCGCCACCGGGCTTTTTTATTTACCCGATAATGCACGCGGGAACAGAACGTTATTCTCAAGACTAATGTGTTCCATCAGATCGTCGATCATCTCGTTAATGCCGTTGTACATGGCTTTCCAGGTGGTGCACGCTTCTGGCGGCGGTGTGACGTTGTTGGTGGTGTGTTTGATCACTTCCAGCAGTTCGCCGGCGTCATCATGTTCGCTTTCCATCACGCTGATGGGCCCCATGGCCTGGCTGCCCATGCCCTGTTTGATCATCGGGAAGAGGATCTGCTCCTCTTTCATCATGTGGCTGGAAAGTTCTTCGTGCAGCATGGTCAGATATTTCGCCAGGCCGCGCGGTACGGAAGGTTTATCGGCATGAACGCGTTCAACTTTGGTCGCCTGTAAAATCAGCTCCGGCAGCTGCTCGCGGTGACGATCGTGGTAACGCACAATGATATGGTCGATGATTTCAGCCAGCGGCGCGGTGCGCCAGTCTTTGTCGACAGGCTGTTCAGCCAGCTGAGCCAGCTCCGCTTCGATAGCCTCCACATCCAGCTCTTTACGCGACGCTGCACGCGCCAGCGTTTGCTTACCACCGCAGCAGTAATCCATATCGTATTTACGGAACAGCGCAGAAGCGCGAGGGATGGAGAGCGCCAGCTCGCCTAAGGGTTGGTCGCGGAAGGCCATAACAGTTACCTCATCATCAGGAATATAAGATGCATTTTAAATACATCTTTAGGTGGATACTATAACCCTTTAGAGGCAAGGGTGAAAATGAGAAGGGGATCACAAAAAAAGCGTGCTTTTAACTTGCTGATTGAATGCAGAAAAGGGCTTTCGAAAGTTTTTAAAGGTGGAGAAACAGTAAACAACCTGCCGAACGTGCCGATAGATACAGGTCAGACAATACCTGTATATAAAAAAGGCAACGCATGTTTAAACGTATAAAAGTCATTACTCTTTTGATTTCGGTGCTGCTTGTGCTCGGCATCATGCAGCTGATCTCCGCTGGCATTTTCATTAACGCACTCAATAACGATAAAGAGAACTTCACCGTTTCTCAGCTTTCCAGCCAGAACGTCGCGGAGTTTACCGACGCCTGGATCAGCCTGAACCAGGCGCGCGTCACTCTCAACCGCGGCATGTTGCGCCTGCAAAGCAGCATGGCGTCGCAGATTAACGGCGGGCAGCTGAACGAGCTGGTCAATACCGCGAAAAACCTGCTGGCCGATGCCCAGACCCATTACGATAAATACTACGCGCTGCCGGAAACGCCGGGTATGGACGAGCACCTGGCCGATCGCCTGGAAGAGCAGTACCGCGTCTACTCCGCCACGCTGACGCAAATGAACGTTCTGCTGGGGCAGGGCAATCTGGAAGATATGTTCAAACAAAATGCCGAACAGAAGCAGACCGCGATGCAAAAGGTTTATCGCGAGTGGCGTGAGGCGCAGGCCGCGCTGACCGTCAAAGGTATCCAGGACAATGAAAGCGACTACAAACGCATTCTGTGGATCCTTTCTGCGGTGATGCTGCTGGTGATCGCGGTGATTATTTCCAGCTGGATTGCGATGCGCCGCGTGCTGCTGCTGCCGCTGGAAGAGGTGATCAACCATATCCGCGCCATTGCCGCAGGGGATTTAACCCAGCCGATTCAGGCTGAGGGTAAAAATGAAATGGCGATCCTGGCGCGCAACGTTCAGGAGATGCAGACTGCGCTGGCCAACACGGTGGGCGTGGTGCGTGAAGGCGCAGATACCATCTACACCGGCGCGGGTGAAATCTCGGCGGGCAGCAACGATCTCTCCTCTCGTACCGAGCAACAGGCCGCTTCTCTGGAAGAGACGGCAGCCAGCATGGAACAGTTAACCGCCACCGTGAAGCAAAACGCCGATAACGCGCGTCAGGCGTCGCGTCTGGCGCTGGACGCCTCCTCCACCGCGAAGAAGGGCGGTAACGTGGTCGAGGGCGTTGTGCGCACCATGGACGAAATCGCCACCAGTTCCAGCAAAATCGCGCAAATTACTAACGTGATCGACGGCATTGCTTTCCAGACCAATATTCTGGCGCTGAACGCGGCGGTAGAAGCGGCGCGCGCGGGCGAGCAGGGACGTGGCTTCGCGGTTGTCGCGGGCGAGGTGCGTACCCTTGCCCAGCGCAGCGCACAGGCGGCGAAAGAGATCAAAGCGCTGATCGATGATTCCGGCGAACGCGTCAACGCGGGTTCTCAGCTGGTAAATGAAGCGGGCGCGACGATGGCGGAGATCGTCGATGCGGTTACGCGCGTGACGGACATCATGGGTGAGATTGCGTCGGCCTCCGACGAACAGAGCCGCGGTATCGACCAGGTGGGTCAGGCGGTGGCGGAGATGGATCGCGTCACCCAGCAGAACGCCTCGCTGGTGGAAGAGTCTGCGGCGGCAGCGGCGGCGCTGGAGGATCAGGCTGCACGCCTGAACGACGCGGTGGCGGTGTTTAAGATCACCCGCAACCAGGCGGTGAAAGCCGCGCCGGTTAAGACCTATGCACCTAAAGCGCAGCCCGTCGCGGCGGCGTCTGAAGCGAACTGGGAAACGTTCTGATACTGTGCCGGGTGGCGCTGACGCTTACCCGGCCTACGGTTTGTAGGCCCTGCAAGCGAAGCGCCGCTGGGCGAAAAGCTCACCCCTCCGACGCCGGAACGACCATCGGTTTTTCCGGCTTCGCTCTCACCGCAATCACCACCCCAACGACCAGCAGCGCGATCCCGCAGGCCGTTAGCAGCGGCGGCACGCTCTGACGCATCAGGAAGGTATAGAGCAGCCCGGCCAGTGTCTCAAAGACAATCAGCGGCCCCAGTATCACCGTCGGCAGCTTCTGGCTGGCAATGTTCCAGCACAGCGCGCCCACCCACGAACAGAGCACGGCAATGGCGACCATTAGCCCAACGAATACCCACGGGCGCGGTCCGAAGGGCAGGGTAAATGCCGGTTGCTGGCTACCCAGCCAGACACACGCGCCCACATAGCCCAGCAACGAGACAGGGAGGGTGACCAGCGCCTGCGCCGTCGCCCACATCATCGGATGTTTATCCGGGTTTTCCCGCAGCCAGCGTGCGTTGCGCAGGGCATACCAGGCCCAACAGACAACCGAGATAAACGCCAGAAAGATCCCTGAACCGTAACGCCACAAGCTGAAGTTTTCGAGGCCGTGGCGAAGCTCGGCAATATTCACGCACACCAGCCCCACGGCGATGCAGACCAGAGCGGGCGCCATTTTTGACCACGCCAGTTTGCCGTCACGCTGGCTGTAAAGCAGGTTCGCGAAAACCGGGATGACCACCGGCAGCGTGCCGATAATCATGGTGGACACCGGCGCACCGGTGCGCTGAATGGCGCTCGCCAGACAGACGTAGTAGATCAGATTACCCATCATGGTCAGCGCCAGCGCGGTGAGCCAGTCCTTGCGGCCCAGCTGACGCAGACGCGCGCGCCCCAGCCACGCCAGCGGCACGGCAATCAGCCCCAGCGCCAGGTAACGTCCGGTCGACTGCAAAATTGCCGGGTACTCCGGCACAATCAGCGGGCCGACAAAAATCAGCCCCCACATCAAACCCGCAAGCAGGGCATACAACACGCCGCTAATCATTTTTCCATCCATCTTGATTCACTTTGCGATCAGTGTAGGAGGGCAAAACGCGCGCGTATTGTATGAGGTTGCGCATTAGCGCGGCATAACCTGTTTCTGGTAGCGCACGGGCGTGATGCCGTAGCGACGGGTGAAGGCGCGGGTTAAATGCGACTGATCGGTCAGCCCGGTCGCGGCGGCCACCTCGGCGGCAGGCATGCCGTGGGTGAGGAATGCTTTTGCGCGCCACAGGCGGATGGCCATCAGCATCTGGTGGGGCGTAACGTGGAAATGGGCTTTGAACTGGCGCTGAAAATGGTACGGGCTGAGCGAGACAACGTTAGCCAGCTCGTCCAGGGTCAGCGAGCGCATATAGTTGTCGTGCAGATAGTCGCGAACGCGTTCGAAGCGGTGCGCGGCCTCCTGCACCACCGGCACATGGTGGGCCAGCGGCTGAAAAGTCTGAATCAAATCCAGTAGCAGCCCCTTCTGCGCCAGCGGATCGTTGGTGTGCCACAGGCCGTAAATTAACCGGCCAATCTGCTGCGAGCGCAAAGGGTCGTGGCGCGTGACGTCATTAAACCACCAGTGACGCAGGCCGGTGACCTCTTCCAGCAGGTCGGGTTCGATGTAGACCATCCGGTAGCGCCAGCCGCCTTCGGTGGCGGATTCCCCGGTGTGGATCTCGTCCGGGTTCATGGTCACGACGGATTTTTCCGCGGCAAGATGCTGGGTACCGCGATAGCGGAAGCGTTCGGCACCGGTTTCGATGGTGCCGATACCGAAGGCTTCATGAGTGTGAGGCTCAAAGGCGTAGTCAGAGATATGGGCGTGATAAAGCTCCAGGCCCGGCAGCTGCGCCAGATGGCGAAAGCGCGCGCTGTCTCTCTCATCAGTGAACTGTTCCGGTACGCCTTGCACGGTGAGCCTCCTTGTGGGTCATCGCTTCATTATCAGAGATGACCCGAGGGGATGCCACAAAAAATAACCAATTTTTAACAACTACAGGATGGCTTTGACGCTTTCCGCCAGCGGCGTCGTCGGGCGGCCAATGAGCTTGCTCAGGGTACGGCTGTCGTCGAACAGGCCGCCTTTGGACGCGCCGGTGTCGGAGTCCGCCAGCATCTCCGCCAGCCCGGCAGGCAGACCAACGCCCTTCAGCGCAGCGGCGAAATCGGCTTCGCTGAGGTTCTGATACGTGACCGGCTTACCGCTCTGCTTGCTCAGTTCCGCAGCCAGTTCGCTCAGCGTCCAGGCATTATCACCCGCCAGTTCATACACCTTGCCGGCATGACCCTCTTCAGAAATCACTTTCGCTGCCGCCGCCGCGTAATCCGCACGCATCGCAGAGGCAATTTTGCCTTCGCCTGCGGCACCCATAAATACGCCGTGTTCCAGCGCTGGCGGCGCGCTTGCCAGGTAGTTTTCGGTGTACCAGCCGTTGCGCAGCAGGGCGTAAGGCACGCCGGAGGCCGCCAGGGCATTTTCGGTTTCGACGTGCTCAACGTGCAGACCCAGCGGAGATTTGTCAGCATGCAGCAGGCTGGTATAGGCGATGAATTTCACCCCGGCGGCTTTGGCGGCGTTTATCACGTTCTGGTGCTGTACGGCGCGCTGGCCCACTTCGCTGGAGGAGATGAGCAGCAGTTTATCCACGCCGTTCAGCGCGGTGGTAAATGCGGCTTCATCGGTGTAATCCGCCTGACGCACAACGACCCCTTGCTGACGCAACGCTTCGGCTTTCGCCGGGTTACGCACAATAGCCACGATCTGGCTGGCCGGAACGGTTTTCAGCAGTTCTTCAATAACGTGTTGGCCAAGCTGGCCGGTTGCGCCGGTAATCGCGATCATGATGAATCTCCTTCGTGTTTGTCTGGTGTTGTGGCACACTATCACCATAACTAACTTTTAGTAAGTACGTACAAAAAGGTAAGTATGAAAACAACAATACCAACGCTCAGCGAGCAAATGCGCGATGGCAACCTCTTTGCGGAACAGTGCCCGTCACGGGAGGTGCTCAAACACGTAACCAGCCGCTGGGGCGTGCTGATCCTGGTGGCGTTACGTCAGGGGACGCATCGCTTCAGCGATCTGCGCCGCAAGATGGGCGGCGTCAGCGAGAAGATGCTGGCTCAGTCTTTACAGGCGCTGGAGCATGACGGGTTTGTCGATCGCGTGTCGTATCCGGTCGTGCCGCCGCATGTGGAGTATAGCCTGACGCCGCTGGGGCAGGAGGTAAGCGAGAAGGTGGCCGCGCTGGCCGACTGGATTGAGGTCAATACGCCGCAGGTGATGGCGAATAGGGACGAGCGTGCGGCGTAAACGCCGGGTATGTGCGGCCTGATGCCCTCACCCTGACCCTCTCCCACGGGGCTGAGGGTTCCCCACAAAATAATGCCTGCACAGACGGCCCCCTCTCCCTTGAGGGAGAGGGCTGGGGTGAGGGGGAACATACGGCTCTGGTGGTCATTCCGTTCACTTTATGTTCCTTGCTACTCTGTCACGACATGACCGGTGAACGTGCCAGGGTGGCTCAGTCGCCACCACCCTGGCGACCCGGGCTTCCGGCGGTAAATCGCCGCTTCGCGGTGCCTTCGGCTCATTCCTTCCGGCTTATCGGGGACGGGCGGAGGTAACATCCCTGTAAAGCCCGCCCTCTCGGCGCATCCCTGCGCCTCGCCCCGGCCTACAGGAAACGCCTCAGCGATTTACAGCCGGACCGAGGCATCGCTGAAAGCCCTCAGTTATTCTGAGGCAACGTTATCGCTTTTGCTTTCAAATTACTGGGGAACCTTCAGCCCACGGGGAGAGGGAACAAACACCAAAAACGGCAACGAGCGTTGCCGTTTTGCTTTTACCTGCTCAAATCCACCTGATAAATCGCGAACCCAATATCATCCGTCGCGACCTTTTGCATCGAATACTGCGCCTTATCCTTGATAAACGCGGCTGCTTTATCGGACGGAGATGTCTCAAAGCGAATATCCAGCTTAGTGTCGCTGTGGATCGGCGCAAGTCGCCAGTTGTTATCCACCGCCGGATGAATTTCACCCGTCTTTTTCGACTCCGCGCTGATCCACGCCGCCAGCACCGAACGGTTCTCATCCGGCGAGGCAAAGGCGATGTGGCTGTCACCCGTACCGGCAAACTTGCCGCCATAGGCGCGGTAGTTGTTGGTCACCACCAGGAAAGTGGAATTCGGATCAATCGCTTTGCCGTTGAAGGTCAGGTTTTTGATACGTTCTGCCTGCGGATTAATGGCCTGACATTCGCCGTCATATTTCGCGGGCTGGGTAACGTCAATCTGATATTCCACGCCGTCGATCACGTCGAAGTTGTAGGTGCGGAAACCGTCCCAGTTAATCAGCGACTGCGGTTTGCTGCTGTGCGGATCGATCTGGTTGAACTGCCCGGCAGAGCACTCCAGCCACTCCTTCACCTCTTTCCCGGTAGCTTTCACCACTACGAGGGTGTTGGGATAGAGGTAGAGATCGGCGGCATTACGGAAGGTCAGCTGGCCTTTCTCCACCTCAACGTAGCTGGCCGGATCGTTCTTCCGCCCGCCCACTTTGAATGGCGCCGCGGCAGACAGTACCGGCAGATTTGCCAGATCCGGATCGCCCTGAATATAGTGCTCCGCATAGGCTTTCTGCGCCATGTTGACTACCTGCACGGTCGGGTCATCCTGTACCAGCGCGAGGAAGCTGTACATGTTATCAGCCGATTTACCGATCGGCTTGCTGACAAATTCACGCGTCGCGTCGTGGTCATGCTTCAGGATGTCGACCAGCTTTTTATCTTCCCCTGCCAGAGATTTTTTGGCCGCTGCGTCGTAGATCGGACGCGCTTCCGCTTTCGACTGCGTGACTTTCCAGCTTCCGCTGTCGTTATTCAGCACCAGATCCACCACGCCAAGGTGGTCGCCCCACATGCCCGGCATCACCGATGGCACACCGTTGAGCGTCCCTTTTTCGATGTCCGCGCCTTTGATATCAGCGAAATCTTTGCCCGGGAAGACGGCGTGGGCGTGGCCGAACAGGATCGCATCCACGCCCGGCACCTGGCTGAGATAGTACACGGAGTTCTCAGCCATCACCTGATACGGGTCGGCCGAGAGGCCAGAGTGCGCCACGACGACGACCACATCCGCGCCTTTCGCCCGCATCTCCGGCACGTATTTGCGCGCGGTTTCGGTAATGTCGTTGACGGTCACTTTCCCGTCGAGGTTGGCTTTATCCCACGTCATGATCTGCGGCGGCACAAAACCGATATAGCCGATTTTCAGCGTCTGTTTTTTACCGTCCTGGTCGACAACCTCGGTCTCTTTAATCAGATAAGGGGTGAAGAGCGGCTTCTTCGTCTTAACGTCGATGATATTGGCGTTAACGTACGGGAATTTTGCACCTGCCAGCGCGTCGTGCAGGTATTTCAGGCCGTAGTTAAATTCGTGGTTGCCCAGGTTGCCGACGGTATAGTCCAGCGTATTCATTGCCTTATAAACAGGATGGATCTCGCCTTTTTTCAGCCCCTTCGCCGCCATGTAGTCTCCGAGCGGGCTGCCCTGAATTAAGTCCCCGTTATCGACCAGCACGCTGTTTTTCACTTCACCGCGGGCGGCGTTGATCAAACTTGCCGTGCGTACCAGTCCGAATTTTTCCGTAGGGGTATCTTTGTAGTAATCGAAGTCCATCATATTGCTGTGCAGATCGGTGGTTTCCAGAATACGGAGATCCACCGTCGCTGCCTGAACGCTTGCCGCAATCAGCGTTGCCAGGAGCGTTGCGCTAAACTTAATCATCTGAGGAGTCCTTTTTTCGATCCAAGCCACAAAAGAATATGTATGTAGTATTTGTTGCTTACAGAAGTGTGAATGCTGCCAGAAAAAAGGGCGCTGAAACCAGAATTGCTTCACAGATAGCGGAATTGTTCACATTACGATATAACTAAAACAATAAGTTATGCCCACTGCGTTAACGAAGAGGTGGAGAATGTTAGATAAAATTTGTCAGCTCGCACGGGATGCGGGTGATGCCATTATGCAGGTGTACGACGGTGCGAAACCGATGGATGTTGTCAGCAAAGCGGATGACTCCCCGGTGACGGCGGCGGATATCGCGGCGCATGCGGTGATCCTGAAAGGTTTGCAGGCCCTGACGCCGGATATTCCGGTCCTTTCTGAAGAAGCGCCCCAGAGCTGGGATGAACGTCAGCACTGGCAGCGTTACTGGCTTGTCGACCCGCTGGATGGCACGAAAGAGTTTATCAAGCGTAACGGTGAATTCACCGTCAACATCGCCCTGATTGAAAAAGGAAAAGCGGTGCTTGGCGTGGTTTACGCCCCGGTGATGAAAGTAATGTACAGCGCGGCGGAAGGTAAAGCCTGGAAGGAAGAGTGCGGCGTGCGTAAGCAGATCCAGGTGCGTGATGCCCGTCCTCCGCTGGTGGTGATCAGCCGCTCGCACAGTGACAGCGAGCTGGAGGAGTATCTGCAACAGCTGGGTGAACACCAGACGACGTCGATTGGCTCGTCGCTGAAGTTCTGTCTGGTGGCGGAAGGGCAGGCGCAGCTGTACCCCCGTTTCGGGCCGACGAACGTCTGGGATACGGCGGCAGGGCATGCGGTGGCGGCGGCCGCTGGCGCGCATGTGCATGACTGGCAGGGTAAGCCACTGGACTACACCCCGCGCGAGTCATTCCTGAATCCGGGCTTCCGGGTATCACTTTACTGAGTCAGTAGCTTATGCAGCAGGGCAACCACCTGCTGCACCTCATCCTGCGTCAGCGCGCCGTCTTTAACCCACTGTACGCGACCGTTTTTGTCCAGCACGACAATCGCTGAACTCTCTTCTTCCAGCTGCCACGCCTTACGCGTCACGCCGTTGCTGTCGACAATAAACTGCGACCAGGGATAGAGCTTCTTATTGCTCTCAAGGCTTGAGCGCACAAACATCCCGGAGCCGGGAATCGCGTCGTCGGTGTTCACGATGGTGGTGGTCTGGTAGCGATCGTGCGGGAGTTTTGCGGCTTTGATCGCTTCCACGAGGGTGGCATTTTTCTCTTTAGCGGATGTACGTCCGGCAATATGTTGTACAACTCTCACTTTGCCCGCAAGCTGCGCGCTATTCCAGGCTTTATAGCTAAACTTATCATTGTCGAGAATCAATTCTCCCCGGTCAGCAATGCCGACCGGCGGGACACGTTGTCCTTTTTCAATGTTGTGTGCGGAAGCCATCAGCGGCAGCAACAGGCAAGCTGCTGCCAGGAGGTTACGTAGGGTCATGGTGTTTCCTTATTGTTAGCAGGTGATCCGACCACTTGGTCATGCGCTTTTAATCATAAGTGCGATCAATAGGCTTTTCCCGCAATCCCGATGCCAGTTTGCGGGCGAACGCACATATCCATGCAAAAACGACGGCATATACTGCGCTGTATCACGCTTTGCAAAGATTATTCTGAATAATTGTAATCAAACGGTAAATAAACTTATGCACACTGGGTAAGTACGAGGTTCTGGTCTATAGTCATTGGGCATCAAAATTTGCGCTCAGGACAGTCGGGCCGATTGTGGCACCGCAAGAGCGTATGATTCGCAGGAGATACAAGAATGAAAATTTTCCAACGCTACAACCCGCTTCAGGTGGCGAAGTACGTGAAGATCCTGTTCCGTGGACGGTTGTACATCAAGGATGTTGGCGCTTTTGAGTTCGATAAGGGCAAAATCCTTATCCCAAAAGTGAAGGACAAACAGCACTTGTCTGTGATGTCCGAAGTCAACCGTCAGGTTATGCGTCTGCAAACTGAGATGGCTTAACCAACGTGCTATGCAGTAGTAGTTAAAAAGACGGCTCCCGATGGGAGCCGTTGATGTTTGTGGGGCACACAAAGGATTACGCCGACACCTTCTCTTCGGCATCCGGCAGTTTCGGCACCAGCACGGTCGGTTTGCTATCAATACGCGTTACCAGCAGCTGGTCGATGCGGTAGTTATCAATATCCACCACTTCAAACTTGAAGCCGGAGAACTTCACCGAGTCGGTACGTTTCGGGATTTTACGCAGCATAAACATCATAAAGCCGCCGATGGTCTCGTAGTTGCCGGACTGCGGGAACTCGTCAATGTCGAGTACGCGCATGACGTCTTCAATCGGCGTACCGCCATCGATGAGCCATGAATTTTCGTCACGCTGAACAATCTGCTCTTCCAGCCCCTGGCCGACCAGGTCGCCCATCAGGGTCGTCATAACGTCGTTGAGGGTGATAATGCCCACCACCAGCGCGTATTCGTTCATGATCACCGCGAAGTCTTCCCCGGCGGTTTTGAAACTTTCCAGCGCTTCGGAGAGCGTCAGGGTGTCCGGCACTATCAGGGTGTTGCGGATCTGCACGCCGCTGTTCAGCGCCAGGCTCTGGTTTGCCAGCACGCGGTTCAGCAGGTCTTTGGAGTCCACATAGCCGATGATATGGTCGATATCTTCGTTACAGACCAGGAACTTGGAGTGCGGATGCTGCGCCACTTTGGTCTTCAGGCTCTGCTCGTCTTCATGCAGATCGAACCAGATGATGTTTTCACGGCCGGTCATGGAGGACGGCACGGTACGGGATTCCAGTTCGAAAACGTTCTCAATCAGCTCGTGCTCCTGCTTGCGCAGCACGCCTGCCAGCGCCCCGGCTTCCACCACGGCATAAATGTCATCGGAGGTGATGTCGTCTTTACGCACCATCGGCAGCTTGAAGATGCGGAAAATGACGTTCGCCAGGCCGTTAAAGAACCACACCAGCGGACGGAAGACGTACAGGCAGAAGCGCATCGGGTTGATGATACGCAAAGCCACAGCTTCTGGCGCAATCATACCGATGCGTTTCGGGGTCAGGTCCGCGAATAAAATGAACAAGCCGGTGACCAGGGAGAAGGAAAGGATGAAGCTCAGCTGCTCGGCCAGCTCTACGGACATGTACTTAACAAAGAGGCTATAAAACGCCGGAGAAAACGCTGCATCGCCCACGATACCGCCAAGAATGGCGACCGCGTTCAGGCCAATCTGCACCACGGTAAAGAACATGCCGGGGTTTTCCTGCATTTTCAGAATGCGTGATGCGTTGATGTTGCCCTCGTCGGCAAGCAGCTTCAGTTTGATTTTACGGGAGGCAGCCAGCGAGATCTCCGATATCGAGAAAAATGCACTGACGGCAATAAGACAAAGTATTACTAAAATACTGTTTAACATAGTTTATCCGGCTTCTCGCCAGATCCTCAGAAGGGGAGTTGATACCATTCGTGTGAAGACACATTGAACTCAGCTCGTAGCGTTGAGCCGATTATTTCAGCGGTAGTATAGCGTAAAGACGTGTAAACCTGCCAGAGGTCACGTTTTCGGCAAAAAAAGCCGGGCCGGCATGGGGCCGATCCGGCGAGAGGGGCTATTTCACGGTGGATAAGTTTTCGCCTACAGCCAGGCGTGTGGCATCGCCGCCCCAGACCTGATCGTACTCATAGCCTGTCAGCTGTTTGATGACCACGCGGGTGCTGGCGTCGCAGTCGCGATAGTCGCCACCGAGCTTCCGACGCGCGATCTCCTTGAGCAGCACCTTATGCGTCTCGCGGGTCAGCTTAAATTTGTAGGTCGCGAAGAAGCTCACTGCCAGCAGCGCGGCGGTGGCAAAAATCATCAGGCCAATTATTGCTCCCAGCGCGCTTTCAGGCTGTGCGCCACTGCCTTTCACAAAACCGGACTCCTGCAACACCAGGCCGATAATCATAATCGCAATGGCGACGGTACTTTTGCGGGTCAACACCATTACGCCAGCGAAAATGCCTTCCCGGCGCTGCTGCGTGACGATCTCGTCGATATCCGGAATAAAGCTATAAATATTCCACGGAATGTAATAGAGGCCGGAACGGGCTGCACCCAGCAGGATGAAGACGGCGGAGAACAGCAGCGTTGGCACCTCTGTTTTGGTGAGATAAACCGTAAACAGGAATGCCAGCACCAGGAAAATGCAGCTATACGAAAGGCGCAGTGCGGCGGAAGGGGTCATGTTCAGCCTGTTGAGTAACAGCATAAATCCGTACGTGCCGGGCACGGAGGCAAAAGCCGCAATACTTAGCCAGCCGGACACTGCTGCCGCATCCTGACTCAGGCAATACACCACGTAATAGGTAAAGACTGAACCAAATACCTCCATCGCGGTGAAGGAGAAAATATAAATAAGAATATGCAGGCGGAAAGCGCGAATACGAAAAGAAGAGAAGAGATCCAGCACCAGATATTTGAGGTGATTAATTACTCCGCTGCTGCGCTGGGTATCAACTTTGAAGTCATACTCCTGATGCACATCTTTTGCTTCCCAGGTGCTGTACCAGGTAATAAATACCGCGATGCAAAAGACGCAGGAAAATATCAGTCCGGTTAGCGTGTAGGTAAAGGAATTATCTTTGCCGGTAAATTGCATAATCACGCCCGGAACCGACACCGCAAGAAAACCGCCCAATTGCGAGCAGATCATCCGTACGCCCGACAGGCGGCTGCGCTCTTCATAGCGGTTGGTCATCTCCGCGGCGAGGGTTTCCCACGGCACCAGCACCATCGCTGAAAGCAGTTCGATGGAAAGATAGGTGCCCAGGTAATACCAGTAACCCATGTCCGTCAGCCACAGCAGAGCATAGAGGAACATTAAGGGAGAGCTGAGTAATAAGAAGAAACGACGACGGCCAAATTTACGCCCAAGCCAGGTGTCGCCGAAATTGTCGGTGATGTAACCCATTATCGGGCTTAATACCGCGTCAATGACGCGGGCAATAGCAAATATAGAGCCGGCTTCCACGACGGATAATCCGCAATAGGTGGTGTAAAAAAATAACAGCCAGGTGCCGATAATGGCGAAAGCGCCTCCGCCAAAGAGGTCGGTTATGCCGTAGCCAAGCGCCACGCCATAACCCACTCTGCGTTCAGTTGGTTTAACCATAATAATATCCAGTGTAGGGTAGATGTAGAGGTTGTATTTTTATTGCACTGCTGGACTACACGTGACGTTCTAATTATTAATATCTATCCATTGTCTTAACTGAGATGACCGATAAAAAGCCTCCACAATCTTGAGTGATTTTCCGGCGGTACAAATATTGGTAAAATCCGTACTCTCCGGGTGATGAATAGCGTGATAAAAACGGCGGATCGCCTGCTGGTGTCCTAATCCCCAGTAACTTTTTGCGGTGCCATCAGGAGAGGCATCGCTTTCCAGGCGAAATCGTTCGCCGGGCGTTATGCGCCAGAGCGTGTTGTCGTTGAGCAGCAGTGAGCCGCGCTCGCAGTGGATCTCCAGACAGAGGGGGGAATCCGTGGTGTGGCAGTTGCTGGCATAAAACAGACCGCGCGCACCGTTGGTAAAGTGAAGCGTGGCCATCGCGCTGTCTTCCCCTTGCGTGACGTCAGCCAGTTCCCCGCTGTCGACTACCCCCTTCAGCCGCGTGACGCCACCCGCGAACCACTGCATCAGATCGAGGGTATGGATCGCCTGGTTGATTAGCAGGCTTCCGCCTTCCGTTGCCAGCTGCCCGCGCCACGGGCTTTCCGTGTAATACGCCCCCGAGCGGGACCAGGTCAGCACAGCTTTGATACTTAACATCTTTCCCAGTACGCCTTCCGCCAGCTCCTTGCGAATGCGCAGGCTGGTCGGATTGAGCCGGTTCTGGTAGCAGACGCCGAGCCTGCCGGGTGCCTGCGCGGCGGCAGAGGCAATGTCGGCAAGCTCGCTGCTGTTCATGCCCACCGGTTTTTCGCAAAAGACATGTTTCCCGGCGGCCAGCGCCGCCAGAATCATGTTTTTGTGCTCGAAGTGGGGCGTGCAGATATGCACCACGTCGATGCTGTCATCCAGCAGCATTTCCCGGTAATCCTGATAAAAGCGGCACTGATAGTTCATCGCCAGCTTCAGTCCTTTGACGCTGTCGATATCGACCAGCGCGCGCAGCGCGACATTGGGGATTTGCCTCAGGGCATTCACATGGCAACTGTGAATAGCCCCGGCACCGATAATCGCCGTGTTCAGGATGTTCATGTCGTCCCCTTAGTCAGCTGCGTTTGCGAGCATTTGTGCTTTCACGCACAGTTCGGCAGCTTTGAAAGCATGCGCCTGAGTCATGGCATTTTCGGTGCGGTGCAGGCAGTCGAGGATCAGTTCGCCAAAGTACGGGAACCCAACCTGCCCGGCCACAGGATAGCGGAACTCGCCCTCGTTATTGACGAGGTAGACGACATCCTGCTCACCCCGGGTGAGATCGACATATTTACGGATCTCGATATACCCGTCGGTACCGAGCAGCGTCAGGCGACCATCGCCCCAGGTGGAGAGCCCGTCAGGAGTGAACCAGTCACAACGGAAATAGCCGCTGGCGCCGTTTTCTCCTTTGAGCATGGCGTCGCCAAAATCTTCGAATGCGGGATACTGCGGGTGGTTAACATTGCGCACCTGGCTGGCGACCACGGTGGCGTCGCGGTTGCCGGTATAAAACAGGAACTGCTCGATCTGGTGGCTGCCGATGTCGCACAGGATGCCGCCGAAATAGCGACGATCGTAGAACCAGTCCGGGCGGCCAGTCCCTTCCCGGTGCGGCCCCATGCCCAGGGTTTGCACCACGCGACCAATGGCGCCTTGCTGTACCAACTGCCCGGCAAAGACCGCGCTTTCCACGTGCAGACGCTCGCTGTAGTAGACCGCGTATTTTTTCCCGGTTTTCTCCACCATCGCTTTGGCGTCTGCCAGCTGTTCAAGGGTGGTGAGCGGCGCTTTGTCCGTGAAGTAGTCTTTGCCAGCCGTCATCGCCTTCAGCCCCAGCGCACAGCGTTCGGAGGGGATGGCCGCCCCGGCCACCAGGCGCACGTCGCCATCGGCGAGAATAACGTCCAGGGAATCAGCCACCTTCACCTGCGGGTACTGCTGAACAAACGTGTCCACTTTCGCCGGATCGGGATCGTAAACCCACTTCAGCGTGGCACCTGCTTCAATCAGGCCATTACACATTCCGTAGATATGGCCGTGGTCGAGCGCGGCGGCGGCAAATACAAATTCACTCGCCTGCACCACCGGCTGCGGTTTGCCCACTGGCGCGTAGTTCATTCCGTCATTCTTGTTCATGGTTACAGTCCTCGATCCAGATCTTTACCCAGAGGGATAGCGCCCACTTCGTTGAAGTTGGCGACGCTTGCGGATTTTTCATAAAAACGGGGGGCGAGAGCGTTCGTCCCGCCGGTACGGTAAAACGGATCATCGCGACCAACAGGCAGGGAAACGACACTGCGGGTAATGGCTGATTTATACATCGCAGTAATCAGCTCCAGCGAGCGCTTACCCTGCACGCCGTCCACCAGCGGGGCCGTACCGCGCTCAATGCTCTGAAGCAGGTCGTTAATCTGCCCGGTGTGCAGAGTCCATTCGAGCCTGGGCGTCGCCTGGAAAACGGCATCAAGCAGGGCTTCTCGCTCAATATCGTTGGTCTCCTGCGGGAAGCCGTTGTCAGCACTCACGCTGGCATAAGCCTGCCATGGGGCGGAGATGCGCGCTTTATCACCCTGGATAATGATCTTCTGATCTTCCCCGTGGTGTACTACCGAGGCGGTAAGCTGGGTGAGTGCGCCGCTGGGGTATTTGAATATCGCGGCGCTAAGGTCTTCCACTTCGGCGTTGTCATGGGCCACGTTGGTCATCATCGCCACCACCTCAGACGGGAAGCCGAGCATCCACTGAATGGCGTCAATATGGTGCACCGCGTGGTTCAGCGTGCAGCCGCCCCCTTCCTTTTCCCACGTGCCGCGCCACCACAGGTCGTAGTAGCAATGTCCGCGCCACCAGAAGGAATCCACCTGCGCATGGCATATTTTTCCGGCGAGGCCGGAATCCAGCGCCGCTTTTAAGCGCCAGAAGGCATCGGTAAAGCGGTTCTGGGCAATAATGGAGAGCGTTTTTCCGCTGGCCTGCTGGGCGGCGATCATCGCATCACACTCCTCCAGCGAGGCGGCCATCGGTTTTTCACACAGCACATGGCAGCCGGCATGAAGCGCATCAATGCTGATCTCCGCATGGACATAGGGCGGGGTGCAGACGTCAACGATATCGATGGGAAGCGCATCCTCCAGCAGCTGCCGGTGGCTGGCGTACACGCGGGCGTCCGTCAGGCCGTAACGCGCTTTTTTCTCTTCCGCTTTCTCCGGATAGATATCAACCAGCGCAACGATCCGGCAGCGCTGTCCAAACTGCAAATAACCCTGAATATGGTTATGGGAGATATTTCCTGTTCCCACAATGGCGACATTTAACATCGATTTTCTCCGGTGTTACCAGGTACCCGCGGCATCCAGCGTGATGCTGGTGGCCCCTTTATCTACAGAGGTGCTGATGCGCTGCTGAAGCAGGCGCAGGTATTGCTTTTCGTTCAGCGGTAGCTCAACCCAGTCGTCCGTCCAGGTGGAGAGGTGCATGGCGTTAGAGAGGGTTAAACCGCGAATGCCGTCCAGACCCGGTGCAATCAACGGCTCGCCGCGCAGCACGGCGGCGCAGAAGTTGGCGGTGATGACGTGGTGCTCGCTGTATTCCGGGGCAACAGGGACAGAAACCTCCCAGCATTCCGGCTCACCGAAGCCATTTTGCCAGCGAGCGTTAAACTCGGTTTCCGATTCGCGCAGCCGCCAGTAGCGCAGTTTGCCCTCGTCGACGACCACTTTGCCGCGATCGCCGACAATCTCCAGGCGGTTGGTACCTGGTGTTTCCGCGACGGTGGTGATGAACACGCCGGTCGCGCCACTGGCATATTCGGCGTAGGCTGTCACCTCGTCTTCCACTTCGATATCGCGATGCTTACCGAACTGGCAAAACGCGCGCAGACGAACCGGCATGCCCACCAGCCACTGCCAGAGATCGAGCTGGTGCGGGTCCTGGTTGAGCAGCACGCCGCCGCCTTCCCCTTTCCAGGTGGCGCGCCAGCCGCCGGAGTTGTAGTAACTCTGCGAGCGATACCAGTTGGTGATGATCCAGTTGGAGCGGCGGATCTCGCCCAGCTCGCCGCTGTCGATCAGATCTTTCACTTTCTGATACAGCGGGTTGGGCCGCTGGTTATACATGATGCCGAACACCACGTCGCACTCCCGGGCGCAGGCGTTCATCTCCTGGACCTGCGCGGTGTAGACGCCTGCTGGCTTCTCACACAGGGTATGAATGCCGTGGCGCATCGCCAGCATCGACAGGTGCGGGTGATCGTAATGCGGCGTGGCGACAATGACCGCATCGATAAGCCCGCTCTGGAGCATCTCCTGCGCATCACTGAACAGCGGAATGCCACCAACCAGCTGCCGAATGGCCGGATGCTTTTCCGGCGCGTTATCGCACACCGCCGTAAGGCAGGCGTCGCTGACGGTTCCGGCCAGTAAATAGCGTGCGTGGACCGTACCGATATTACCTATACCAATAATGCCAAAACGTACCTTCTCCATGTCTCACCTTAATTTCAGCCAAAAAGCGTGATGACCGAAAAATAGGAAAGGCGAGACGTAGCGACAATGTGTTTTTGTGAGAATACTCGCAAGGTGAATAAGTAAACTCCAACCATTTTGAAATTTGGTTTTAAAATCAAAGCGCTGTTTCTGCAAATATTTGCAAAAACTGATTGAGAGCGAGGTCACACTATGCCGGGCAAGTTAAAAATGGAGGAGATCGCATCCCTGACGGGATATTCCGTGAGCACGGTTTCCAGGGTGTTGAGCGGCAAGTCTTATACCAGCGATAAGGCCCGGGAAGCCATTGTCCGCATCGCACGGGAGCTTGGCGTGCTGGAGTCGATGGCGAGCGGACGGCTTTTAATTAACGGAATCGCTGTATTTGCGCCTGAAAGAACGTTTCAGGGTCGTGGGGATATTTTTTATCTGGAAGTGACCAAAGGCATTGCGGAAGCCAGCGCGCCACATAATGTCTGGATCAGTTATTGCGGATTAGAGGAACAGAATGCGGACGTGAAATTATTTATGGAAAAGGCAAGCCATAAAAATATTAACGCAATAATTATCATTGGTACGGATGATTCCACCATATTTAAGCTGGCCAGCACGCTGAATAAACCCTGTGTATTAATTAATTCCGTCGACCGGGACCGGGTGCTGGATTCGGTTTCGCCCGATCATCGCGCAATCGGCTTTACCACGATGCAATATCTTTTCGAGCAGGGGCATCGCCGGGTGCTGACCATCACCTGTTTACGCCGGGACACGCTCTATGCCCGGCTGGATGGAATTAAAGAAGCGTACCGGCATTTTCATGTGGCGTTTGAGCCGCAGCGGGATTTACTGGTCACGGAGTGGTTTACCGCTGAAGAGGCTGAGCGCGAGCTGGATGCGTGGCTGTTACGTCACGACAGAGCGCAGTGGCCTGAGGTCATTTTTCCCAACAGCACCAGCATGACCGAGGGTGTGCTGAAGGCGTTACAGCGGCATGGGCTGCGCGTGCCGGAAGACATCTCCATCATCACCACCGATTTTGCGTGGAATTTAGCAAACCGGCTTGAAAAGCCCATTACGGGGATCACGGTGCCCTGTCGGGATTTGGGTATAGAAGCGGTGCATTTGCTGCAAACGCGGCTCAACCGACCACAGGCGCCAGTGTTTAACCTGTTGTTGCAGGGGAAAGTCATTGATTACGGTTCGGTGAGTAATGCCACGCGCCACGCGGCTCGCGTGGCGCTGATGCAGTAATCAGGCCTGCTGGGGAGGCAGGCAAACGCCAATGCCGCCGATACCGCAGTAGCCGTACGGATTTTTATGCAGGTACTGCTGGTGGTCGTCTTCGGCATAGTAGAACGGTTTCGCGGTAGCGATTTCCGTCGTGACCTGACGTTTATCACCGGCCGCCTGCATCGCTTCCTGGAAACGCGTCAGGCTGGCGTGGGCGGCGGCCTCCTGCTCTGGGGTGAGCGGGTAGATGGCCGAACGGTATTGGGTGCCGTGATCGTTACCCTGACGCATGCCCTGTGCCGGGTCATGGTTTTCCCAGAACACCTGGAGCAGCTGTTCATAGCTAATGACGCTCGGGTCATACACCACACGCACCGCTTCAGCATGACCGGTCTCACCGGAACAGACTTCGCGGTAGGTTGGGTTAGGCGTATATCCTCCGGTGTAGCCCGCAGCGGTGCTGTACACGCCCGGCAGTTGCCAGAACAGGCGTTCTACGCCCCAGAAGCAGCCCATGGCAAACAGGGCGATCTCCATTCCATCAGGAACGTTTGTCATTGAATGGTTGTTTACGGCGTGTAATGTTGCCACTGGCATAGGGGTGTTGCGTCCCGGTAACGCATCGGCTTGTGATACCAGATGCTTTTTATCGAATAAACTCACGGTGGGGCCTCCCGGGTAGCGTTGTTTCGGTTAAGGTTGTCACGAAGCGTTTAATTGAACACAATAAATGCGATGAATGAGTCTAGATTTAATCATAAGAAATATTTGGGTGTTACACCCTTTTTCAACCCGTAATTTGGGTTTTTGGCTTTCAGGCCGTATTTTGCCGCGGAGCGGCACTGCATTTGCTTCCAGGGTGGAAACAGGGATATTCAGGAGAAAACGTGACAAAGATCCGCCAGTTATGTTTAGTCAGCTTACTGCTGACCAGCGGGATTGCCAGCGCGGCGAATGTCCGTTTGCAGGTTGAGGGGTTATCCGGGGCGCTGGAAAAAAACGTGCGTGCGCAGCTTTCTACTATCCAGAGCGATGAGGTCACGCCGGATCGGCGTTTTCGCGCGCGCGTGGATGACGCCATCCGCGAAGGCTTAAAGGCGTTGGGGTACTACGAACCCACCATCGATTTCGATTTACGCCCGCCGCCGGCGAAAGGACGCCAGGTGTTGATTGCCCGCGTCTCGCCGGGCGAACCCGTCCTGATTGGCGGCACGAACGTGGTGCTGCGCGGCGGTGCGCGCACCGATCGGGACTACCTGGATCTGCTCAGCACCCGTCCGAAAGTGGGCACCGTGCTCAATCACGGGGATTACGATCGTTTTAAAAAATCCTTAACCAGCGTTTCGCTGCGCAAAGGCTACTTCGACAGCCGGTTCAACAAAAGCCAGCTGGGCGTTGCGCTTGAGCGACGTCAGGCATTCTGGGATATCGATTACGACAGCGGCGAGCGCTACCGGTTTGGCGATGTGACCTTCGAAGGATCGCAAATCCGTGACGAGTATCTGCAAAATCTGGTGCCGTTTAAAAAGGGCGACTACTACCAGTCCAGCGACCTGGGCGAGCTGAACCGTCGTTTGTCCGCGACGGGCTGGTTTAACTCCGTGGTGGTAGCGCCGGAATTTGATAAATCCCGTAAAACGAAAGTGTTACCGCTGCATGGCGTGGTCTCTCCGCGCACCGAGAACACCATTGAGACCGGTGTCGGCTACTCCACGGACGTCGGCCCGCGCGTGAAAGCCTCATGGAAAAAACCGTGGATGAACTCCTACGGCCACAGCCTGACCACCAGCGTCAGCCTGTCTGCGCCTGAACAGCAGCTGGACTTCAGCTATAAAATGCCGCTGCTGAAAAATCCGCTTGAGCAATACTACCTCGTGCAGGGCGGCTTTAAGCGTACCGATTTGAACGATACCGAGCAGGACTCGACGACGCTTGCGGTATCACGCTTCTGGGATCTCTCCAGCGGCTGGCAGCGCGCCATTAACCTGCGCTGGAGCCTCGACCACTTTACCCAGGCAAACGTCACCAACACCACCATGCTGCTTTATCCGGGCGTGATGATCAGCCGTACCCGCTCGCGCGGTGGCCTGATGCCGACCTGGGGCGATTCTCAGCGCTACTCCATCGATTACTCCAACACCGCCTGGGGCTCCGACGTAGACTTCTCCGTCTTTCAGGCGCAAAACGTCTGGATCCGCACGCTGTACGACAAACACCGCTTTGTGATGCGCGGTAATCTCGGCTGGATCGAAACCGGTGATTTCGAACGCGTCCCGCCGGATCTGCGCTTCTTCGCCGGGGGCGACCGCAGCATTCGCGGGTATAAGTACAAATCGATCTCACCTGAAAACGACAAAGGCCAGTTGACCGGGGCGTCAAAACTGGCGACTGGCTCGCTGGAGTACCAGTACAACGTCAGCGGCAAGTGGTGGGGAGCGATGTTCGTTGACGGCGGTGAAGCGGTGAACGATATCCGCCGCAGCGATTTCAAAACCGGCGCGGGCGTAGGCGTGCGCTGGCAGTCACCGGTCGGGCCCATCAAGCTCGATTTCGCCGTTCCGGTGGGCGACAAAGACGAACACGGTTTACAGTTTTACATCGGTCTGGGGCCTGAATTATGAGTTTATGGAAGAAGATAAGCCTCGGGGTGCTGATTTTTATCGTATTACTGCTCGGTACGGTGGCGTTTCTGGTGGGCACCACCACGGGCCTGCATCTGCTGTTTAATGCCGCGAACCGCTGGGTGCCAGGGCTGGAAATCGGCCAGGTAACGGGCGGCTGGCGCGATCTGCGCCTGAAAAATATCCGTTATGAACAGCCCGGTGTGGCGGTGAATGCGGGCGAGTTTCATCTGGCGGTCAAGCTCGGCTGCCTGCGGGACAGCCAGCTGTGCGTAAACGATCTGTCGCTAAAAGACGTTAACGTGGCGATAGATTCCAAAAAAATGCCGAAGTCCGAGCCTGTCGAAGAAGAGGACAGCGGCCCGCTGAACCTCTCCACGCCGTACCCGATTGCGCTTTACCGGGTCGCACTGGATAACGTGAATATCAAAATCGACGACACGACGGTATCCGTGATGGATTTCACTTCCGGTCTGCGCTGGCAGGAGAAAAACCTCACCCTGACCCCAACCTCCCTGCAAGGGCTGCTGATTGCGCTACCGAAGGTGGCCGACGTGGCGCAGGAAGAGATCGTCGAGCCGAAGATCCAGAACCCGCAGCCGGAAGAAAAACCGCTGGGCGAAACGCTGAAAGATCTCTTCTCGAAACCGGTTCTGCCGGAGATGACCGACGTGCATCTGCCGCTGAACCTCAATATCGAAGAGTTTAAGGGCGAGCAGTTGCGTCTGACCGGCGATACCGATCTGACGGTCTTCAACATGCTGCTTAAAGTCAGCAGTATCGACGGCAACATGAAGCTCGACGCGCTGGATATTGATACTAACCAGGGGTCGGTCAACGCCTCAGGCAATGCGCTGCTGCGCGACAACTGGCCGGTAGATATTACGTTGAATAGCGCCCTGAACATCGATCCGCTGAAAGGCGAAAAGGTGAAGGTGAAAGTCGGCGGCGCGCTGCGCGAGAAGCTGGAGTTCGGCGTGAACCTTTCCGGCCCGGTGGATATGGTGCTGCGCGGACAAACCCAGCTGGCAGAGGCCGGTTTACCGCTCAACCTTGAGGTGGTCAGCAAGCAGCTTTACTGGCCGTTCACCGGCGAAAAACAGTTCCAGGCTGACGATCTGAAGCTGAAGCTAAGTGGCAAAATGACCGACTACACGCTGTCGTTCCGCACGGCAGTGAAGGGGCAGGGGGTACCGCCCGCCGATATCACCCTGGATGCGAAGGGTAACGAGTTGCAGGTTAACCTCGACAAGCTGACCGTGGCGGCGCTGGAAGGAAAAACCGAGCTGACCGCGCTGCTCGACTGGCAGCAGGCGATCAGCTGGCGCGGCGAGCTGAAGCTGACCGGGATCAACACCGCTAAAGAGGTCCCGGACTGGCCGTCAAAACTGGATGGCCTGATCAAAACCCGCGGTAGCCTGTACGGTGGCACCTGGCAGATGGACGTGCCGGAACTCAAGCTCACCGGCAACGTGAAGCAGAACAAAGTCAACGTAGAGGGCTCGCTTAAGGGCAACAGCTATCTCCAGTGGGTGATCCCGGGCCTGCACGTGGCGCTGGGTCGCAACACGGCGGATATCAAAGGCGAGCTGGGCGTGAAAGACCTCAATCTGGATGCCACCATCGACGCGCCAAATCTCGATAACGCCCTGCCGGGTCTTGGCGGCACGGCGAAGGGGTTAGTGAAGGTTCGCGGTACGGTGGAGGCGCCGCAGCTGCTGGCGGACATCACCGCCAATAACCTGCGCTGGCAGGAACTTTCTATTGCCCGCGTACGCGTCGAGGGGGACGTGAAATCCACCGATCAGATCGGCGGAAACCTGGATCTGCGCGTGGAGCGTATCTCTCAGCCGGACGTGAACATCAGTCTGGTCACGCTGGCGGCAAAAGGTAACGAAAAGCAGCACGATCTCCAGCTACGCGTGCAGGGCGAGCCGGTCTCCGGGCAGCTGCACCTGACGGGCAGTTTTGACCGCCAGGCGACGCGCTGGAAAGGCGTGCTGGATAACACCCGCTTCAGCACGCCGGTCGGCCCGCTGGTGCTGTCGCGGTCTGTCGCGCTGGATTACCGCAACGCGGAGCAAAAGATCAGCATTGGGCCACACTGCTGGACCAACCCGAATGCTGAGCTGTGCGTGCCGCAGACCATTGATGCGGGCGCGGAAGGACGCGCGCAGATCAACCTCAACCGTTTCGACCTGGCGATGCTGAAACCGTTTATGCCGGAAACCACCCAGGCCAGCGGGGTCTTCAGCGGCAAAGCGGACGTCGCGTGGGACACCACCAAAGAGGGACTGCCGCAGGGCAGCGTTACCCTCTCCGGACGTAACGTGAAGGTGACGCAGGAGGTCAATGACGCGCCACTGCCGGTGGCGTTCGACACCCTGAATGTGAACGCTGACCTGCGTAACAATCGTGCGGAACTGGGATGGCTGATCCGCCTGACCAACAACGGTCAGTTTGACGGACAGGTGCAAATTACCGATCCGCAAGGGCGGCGCAATCTCGGCGGCAACGTCAATATTCGTAACTTCAACCTGGCGATGGTGAATCCGATCTTCTCGCGGGGAGAAAAGGCGGCGGGGATGCTCAGCGCCAACCTGCGTCTGGCGGGGGATGCGCAAAGCCCACAGCTGTTTGGCCAGATGCGGTTAAACGGTGTGGACATTGACGGTAACTTTATGCCGTTCGATATGCAGCCAAGCCAGCTGACGATGAACTTTAACGGCCAAAGCTCAACCCTCAGTGGCTCAGTGTTGACGCAGCAGGGACAAATCAACCTGAGCGGTGACGCAGACTGGAGCCAGCTCGACAACTGGCGCGCCCGTATTGCGGCCAAGGGCAGCAGGGTGCGTATCACGGTACCGCCGATGGTGCGCCTGGACGTGTCGCCAGACGTGGTCTTTGAGGCAACGCCGAGTCTCTTCACCCTGGACGGCCGTGTTGACGTACCGTGGGCGCGCATCGTAGTTCACGAGGTGCCGGAAAGCGCGGTTGGCGTCTCCAGTGACGAAGTTATGCTCAATGAAAATCTGAAACCTGTTGAACAGAAGAGCGCTGGCATACCGATCAATAGTAATCTTATCGTGCACGTGGGGAATAACGTGCGTTTGGACGCGTTTGGGCTGAAGGCGAGACTCACGGGTGACCTGAAAGTGGCGCAGGATCAACAGGGACTTGGCCTCAATGGACAAATCAATATTCCTGAAGGGCGCTTCCATGCCTACGGGCAGGATTTGATTGTGCGTAAAGGCGAGCTGCTGTTCTCCGGTCCACCGGATCAGCCGGTACTCAATATCGAAGCGATCCGTAACCCGGAAGCCACCGAAGATGATGTGATTGCAGGCGTGCGCGTGACGGGCTCCGCCGATGAACCTAAGGCAGAGATCTTCTCTGACCCGGCCATGTCGCAACAGGAAGCGCTCTCTTACCTCCTTCGCGGCCAGGGTCTGGATAGCCAACAGGGCGATGGTGCGGCAATGACATCAATGTTAGTCGGTCTGGGGGTTGCACAAAGTGGTCAGGTTGTGGGTAAAATCGGCGAGACGTTTGGCGTAAGCAATCTGGCGCTGGACACTCAGGGCGTGGGTGACTCTTCGCAGGTAGTGGTCAGCGGCTATGTACTGCCGGGTCTACAGGTAAAATATGGCGTGGGGATCTTTGACTCACTGGCTACACTCACGTTACGTTATCGCCTGATGCCTAAGCTATATCTGGAAGCAGTGTCCGGCGTAGACCAGGCACTTGATCTGCTCTATCAGTTTGAGTTTTAGCAATGCGAATATTTGTTTACGGCAGTTTACGAACCAGGCAAGGCAACAGCCACTGGATGACCAACGCCCAGTTGCTGGGAAATTACACAATCGAAAACTACCAGTTGTACAGTCTGGGCCACTATCCAGGCGCGGTTCCGGGGAACGGAACGGTACAGGGTGAGGTTTATCGTATTGATAATGCCACGCTGGCCGAACTTGATGCCTTGCGCACCAGGGGCGGTGAATACGCTCGCCAGTTGATCCAGACGCCTTACGGCAGTGCATGGATGTACGTGTACCAACGTTCGGTCGACGGGTTAACGTTGATTGAAAGCGGTAACTGGTTAGACAGAGACCAGTTCTGAAAAACGACAACGCCACCGTAAGGTGGCGTTGTCGTTTTGCGCCGTAGGCCCGTGCAAGCGTAGCGCCGCCGGGCGATACTCCTCAATCGCACGGGTTACCAGGAGCGACAGGCACAAAAAAGCCCCGACGCGCGGGGCTTAGTCTCAGCAGTAAGAATTACTTCTTAGCAGCACGTTCGAAAGAGGCGATGATTTCTGCTTTCGCCGCTTCTGCGTTATCCCAGCCTTCAACTTTAACCCATTTGCCTTTTTCGAGATCTTTGTAGTGCTCGAAGAAGTGGGCGATCTGCGCTTTCAGCAGCTCTGGCAGGTCGTTCACATCTTTAATGTGATCGTACTCTTTGCTCAGCTTGGTGTGCGGTACGGCAACCAGTTTCGCATCTTCACCCGCTTCGTCAGTCATTTTCAGCACGCCAACAGGACGGCAGCGAATGACGGAGCCTGGCTGCAATGGATATGGCGTTGGGACCAGGACGTCAACCGGGTCACCGTCCAGAGACAGAGTGTGGTTGATGTAGCCGTAGTTGCACGGATAGAACATGGCGGTAGACATGAAACGGTCAACGAACAGCGCACCGGTGTCTTTGTCGATTTCGTATTTGATTGGATCTGCGTTGGCCGGGATTTCGATCACAACGTAGATGTCTTCTGGCAGTTCTTTACCCGCAGGGACGTTGAGTAAGCTCATGTCGGTGTCCTTTAAAATGGATGGTAAACAAGTGGCAGGTATTATAGCCAACTGGCGCTGAAAGTCTCCGCCTGTTTTCGTCTTCTCTCCCTCGCGCCTTCACTTTTCAGACCGTTTCCATGACAGGATAATCCATAAACTCAGCCGCATTTTAAATGTTGAAATGAAAGCGATTACAAACTTGTGATTAACGTTTTATTCACTTTTCTGAAGTGTGATGTAACGCAATCCGTAACATATTCCATTGGCTATAGTTCATCCGCGGAACATCTTTTAACCAACAATAACCTACCCTACGAGGACGTTCATATGTGGAAGCGCTTACTTCTTGTTACAGCAGTTTCGGCAGCCATGTCGTCTATGGCGATGGCCGCACCCTTAACCGTTGGATTTTCGCAGGTCGGATCTGAATCTGGCTGGCGCGCCGCTGAAACGAATGTGGCGAAAAGTGAGGCCGAAAAGCGCGGTATTACGCTGAAAATCGCCGATGGTCAGCAAAAGCAAGAGAACCAGATTAAAGCGGTGCGCTCGTTTATCGCTCAGGGCGTGGATGCCATCTTTATTGCCCCGGTTGTCGCCACGGGCTGGGAGCCGGTGCTGAAGGAAGCCAAAGATGCTGAAATTCCGGTCTTTCTGCTCGACCGTTCCATCGACGTAAAAGACAAATCTCTCTATATGACCACCGTCACCGCCGATAACGTGCTGGAAGGCAAACTGATTGGTGACTGGCTGGTGAAGCAGGTGGATGGCAAGCCGTGTAACGTGGTTGAGTTGCAGGGCACCGTCGGGGCGAGCGTGGCTATCGACCGTAAGAAAGGTTTCGCGGAGGCCATCGCCAAAGCACCAAACATTAAGATCATCCGTTCTCAGTCCGGCGACTTCACCCGCAGCAAGGGTAAAGAGGTCATGGAAAGCTTCATCAAGGCAGAAAATAACGGCAAAAATATCTGCATGGTTTACGCCCACAACGACGACATGGTGATCGGCGCCATCCAGGCCATCAAAGAAGCGGGCCTGAAGCCGGGCAAAGATATCCTCACCGGCTCGATCGACGGCGTACCGGACATCTACAAAGCGATGCTTGACGGCGAAGCGAACGCCAGCGTGGAGCTGACGCCAAATATGGCGGGCCCGGCATTCGATGCGCTGGAGAAATTCAAGAAAGACGGCACCCAGCCTGAGAAGTTGACCATCACCAAATCCACGCTCTACCTGCCGGACACGGCGAAAGAAGAGTTAGAGAAGAAGAAAAATATGGGCTACTGATCCAGTGAAATTGCCGGGTGGCGCTGCGCTTACCCGGCCTACGATACGCTCTTTTGTAGGCCGGATAAGCGTAGCGTCATCCGGCCTGATGCAGGGGGAAACCATGACCACCGAACAACACCAGGAAATCCTCCGCACAGAGGGCCTGAGTAAATTTTTCCCTGGCGTTAAGGCGCTGGATAACGTTGATTTCAGCCTGCGGCGTGGGGAGATCATGGCGTTGCTCGGCGAAAACGGGGCGGGGAAGTCGACGCTGATTAAAACCCTGACCGGGGTCTATCACGCCGATCGCGGCGCTATCTGGCTGGAAGGTAACGCCATTTCGCCCAAAAACACCGCGCATGCCCAGCAACTGGGGATCGGCACGGTCTACCAGGAAGTGAACCTGCTGCCAAACATGTCGGTAGCGGATAACCTGTTTATTGGCCGCGAACCCAGACGTTTTGGCCTGCTGCGCCGCAAAGAGATGGAAGCGCGCGCCGCGAAGCTGATGGAATCGTATGGCTTCTCTCTCGACGTGCGCGAACCGCTGAACCGTTTTTCCGTAGCGATGCAGCAAATCGTCGCGATCTGTCGCGCTATCGATCTCTCGGCGAAAGTGCTGATCCTCGATGAACCCACCGCCAGCCTCGATACCCAGGAAGTGGAGATGCTTTTTACCCTGATGCGCCAGCTGCGTAATCAGGGCGTCAGCCTGATTTTCGTGACGCATTTCCTCGATCAGGTTTACGAGGTGAGCGACCGTATAACGGTGCTGCGCAACGGCAGCTTTGTCGGCTGCCGGGAAACCCGCGAGCTGCCGCAGATAGAGCTGGTCAAAATGATGCTGGGCCGCGAGCTGGAGACCAACGCGCTTCAGCGCGCGGGCCGTACGCTGCTGAGCGAAAAACCGATCGCCGCGTTTCACGATTACGGCAGAAAAGGGACCATCGCGCCGTTTAACCTCGAGGTACGCCCCGGTGAAATTGTGGGTCTGGCGGGGCTGTTAGGCTCCGGGCGCACCGAAACCGCCGAAGTCATCTTCGGGATCAAACCTGCCGACAGCGGAACGGCGCTGATCAAAGGCAAACCGCAAACGCTACGTTCACCGCATCAGGCGTCGTGCCTCGGCGTGGGCTTCTGTCCGGAGGACAGGAAAACGGACGGGATTATTGCCGCCGCCTCGGTGCGGGAAAACATCATTCTGGCGCTACAGGCCCAGCGCGGCTGGCTGCGTCCGATCCCTAAGCGCGAGCAGAACGCGATTGCCGAGCGCTTCATCCGCCAGCTCGGTATCCGTACCCCGAGCGCGGAACAGCCCATCGAGTTCCTCTCGGGCGGTAATCAGCAGAAGGTTCTCCTCTCTCGCTGGCTGCTCACCAAACCGCAGTTCCTGATCCTCGACGAGCCCACGCGCGGTATCGACGTGGGCGCGCACGCCGAAATCATCCGGCTTATCGAAACGCTTTGCGCCGACGGTCTGGCGCTGCTGGTGATCTCGTCTGAGCTGGAGGAGCTGGTCGGCTATGCCGATCGCGTCATCATCATGCGCGATCGCAGGCAGGTGGCAGAGATCCCGCTGGATAAACTGTCGGTTCCGGCGATCATGAATGCCATCGCGGCGTAAGGAGTCAAATGTGATGTCCCGTTCTCTTTCGCAAACTGGCGAAGCGAAGCGCCGCTTCACCTGGCCGACCGGCACGCCGCAAATCGTGGCGCTGCTGCTGGTGCTGCTGGTGGATAGCCTGGTGGCTCCGCATTTCTTTCAGATTGTCGTGCAGGATGGCCGCCTGTTTGGTAGCCCAATCGACATCTTAAACCGTGCCGCGCCCGTGGCGCTGCTGGCGATTGGTATGACGCTGGTCATTGCCACCGGCGGGATCGACCTCTCCGTCGGTGCGGTAATGGCGATTGCGGGCGCCACCGCCGCCTCGATGACCGTCGCCGGGCACAGCCTGCCGGTGGTTCTGCTGGCCGCGCTGGGCTCCGGTGTATTAGCCGGGCTATGGAACGGCATTCTGGTCGCAGTGCTCAAGATCCAGCCGTTTGTCGCGACGTTGATTTTGATGGTGGCCGGGCGCGGTGTGGCGCAGCTTATCACCTCCGGTCAAATCGTCACCTTTAACTCCCCGAGCCTGGCGTGGATCGGCAGCGGTAATTTTCTGTTCTTCCCGACGCCGGTGATCGTCGCGCTGGTGACGCTGGTGGTGTTCTGGCTTTTCACCCGCAAAACGGCGCTCGGGATGTTCATCGAAGCGGTGGGGATTAACATTCGGGCCGCGAAAAACGCCGGGGTAAATACGCGGCTGATGGTGATGCTGACTTACGTGCTGAGCGGCGTCTGTGCTGCGATTGCCGGGGTGATCGTGGCCGCCGATATTCGCGGAGCGGATGCCAATAACGCCGGACTCTGGCTCGAGCTGGATGCGATCCTCGCGGTGGTTATCGGCGGTGGATCGCTGATGGGCGGACGTTTTAATCTGCTGCTCTCGGTGGTGGGGGCGTTGATTATTCAGGGTATGAATACCGGTATTTTGCTCTCCGGGTTCCAGCCGGAGCTGAATCAGGTCGTCAAAGCGGTCGTGGTGCTTATCGTACTTATCGTGCAGTCGCCGCGCTTTATCACTCTCATTAAGGGGAACCGCGGTCATGATAAAACGTAATTTGCCGTTAATGATCACGCTGGGCGTGTTCGTGCTGGGGTACCTCTATTGCCTGACCCAGTTCCCGGGCTTCGCCTCCACGCGGGTGATTTGCAACATCCTGACCGACAATGCCTTTTTAGGCATTATCGCCGTCGGCATGACGTTTGTGATCCTCTCCGGCGGGATCGACCTCTCCGTTGGGTCGGTGATCGCCTTTACCGGCGTGTTCCTTGCCAAGGCGATTGGCTTTTGGGGGATTTCGCCGCTGCTGGCTTTTCCGCTGGTGCTGGTCATGGGCTGCGCGTTCGGCGCCTTTATGGGGCTTTTGATCGATGCGCTGAAAATCCCGGCCTTTATCATCACCCTCGCCGGGATGTTCTTCCTGCGCGGCGTGAGCTATCTGGTGTCGGAGGAGTCAATTCCAATTAACCATCCGATCTACGACACGCTCTCCAGTCTGGCGTGGAAAATTCCCGGCGGGGGGCGCCTGAGCGCAATGGGGCTGCTGATGCTGGGCGTGGTGGTGATCGGGATCTTCCTCGCCCACCGTACCCGATTTGGTAACCAGGTTTATGCCATTGGTGGCAGCGCCACGTCCGCGAACCTGATGGGAATTTCCACGCGCAGCACGACTATTCGCATCTACATGCTTTCGACCGGGCTGGCCACCCTCGCGGGGATTGTATTCTCGGTTTATACCCAGGCAGGCTATGCCCTGGCGGGGGTGGGCGTTGAGCTGGACGCCATTGCCTCGGTAGTGATTGGCGGTACGCTGCTCAGCGGCGGAGTGGGGACAGTCCTCGGCACGCTGTTTGGCGTGGCGATCCAGGGGCTGATTCAGACCTATATCAACTTCGACGGCACGCTCAGCTCCTGGTGGACCAAAATCGCTATCGGCATTCTGCTGTTTATTTTTATCGCGCTCCAGCGCGGCCTGACGGTGCTGTGGGAGAACCGCCAGAGCTCGCCTGTTACCCGGGTGAATACATCTTTAACAGAGCGATAACATGCTGAAATTGCTTAAACTCTAAACATTTTCCGGTAGCGGCCGATATTCTTTTTTTATGCCCAGAAATATCTCGCTACCGGAAATAACATCATGCTTAAAACGCTATCGATTCGTACCGGCTTGCTCTCTTTACTGGCCGTTATGACCCTTCTGCTGCTGATTGTCAGCGGCATCGGCATTTATGCCCTTACACAAAGTTCCGCTTCTCTCCAGCGCATCAATCATCTTCAGGGTGAACAGATGGTGCAGCTGAATGCCGGCTATACGCTGATCCTGCGCGCGCGTAACGAAGCGGGGCAGGCCGTTCGCATGATGGAGGTCGGCCTGCTGGACGATGCGGCCAGGGCGGTCAAAACCATTAACCAGGAAGTGGCGCTGGCACAGAAAACGCTGAAGGACGTGATCGGCAGCGGCGTGGCGGATGAGCAGGGGCAAAAGCTGCTGGATAACGTTGCCGCGAGTCTGGCGGTGTACAACCAGCAGGGTATCAGCCCGATGCTGAAAGCCCTGAACGAGCAAAGCGCGGACAGCTATTACGATCTGCTGGAAAACAAGCTGGTCCCGGTGGCGAAGCAGTTTGATAACGATATGCAGGCGTTCCAGGCATGGAGCGAGGCGCGCGGTAAAGCGGAGGTGAGCGCTGTGCAGGCGAGTAAAACCCGCGTGCTGATCCTGATTATCGTCGCGGCGCTGCTGACGGCTGGCATTATCGTGCTGGCCTGGCTGGTGCTGCGCCATATGCTGCTCAAGCCGCTTTCAGCCTCGATTGCCCAGCTGGAACATGTGGCGGCCGGGGATTTAACCCATACCCTGAACGCGCCGGCGAGCCAGGAATTTAATCGCCTTAACGCGGCGATCGAAGGGATGCGCCAGTCGCTGATGGACTCGGTTCTGCGGGTGCGTGACGCCAGCTCGCAGATTGATACCGGCAGCCGCGAGCTGACGGCCGGGAATATGAACCTGGCCCAGCGCACGGAATCCACCGCCACCTCGCTGGAGCAGACGGCCGCCAGCATGGAAGAGATCACCGCCACGGTGAAACTTAACGCCGATAACGCCGAGCAGGCGCACCAGCTGGCGAAGTCGGTCTCCGATACCGCCGATCACGGCAGTGAAATGGTCTGCTATGTCATTGAGAAGATGCGCGACATCTCCGGCAGTTCGGCGCGCATCGCCGATATCCTGAGCGTCATCGACGGCATTGCCTTCCAGACCAATATTCTGGCGCTGAACGCCTCCGTTGAAGCGGCGCGTGCGGGTGAGCAGGGGCGAGGTTTTGCGGTCGTGGCGGGTGAGGTGCGTAATCTCGCCAGCCGCAGTGCTGATGCGGCGAAAGAGATCCGCTCGCTTATCAGCGATTCGCAAACCCACGTGAACGAGGGCAGCGAGCTGGCGCAGCAGGCCGGTGAGACGATGGACGAGATCGCCACCGAAGTACTGCGTATGACCAAACTGATGCGTGAAATTGCGACGGCTTCCCAGGAGCAGAGCCGCGGTATTGAGCAGGTGAATATCGCCGTCAATCAGATGGATGAAACGGCGCAGCAAAATGCGGCGCTGGTCCAGCAATCATCTGCGGCAACTCGTTCCCTGGAGGAACAGTCGCGCGAGCTGATGGAAGCGATGGCCTCCTTCAAGCTGACGATGCAAACGGCCTGAAAAAAAGGGAGCCTGCCTGGCTCCCCTTTTCGTGCGTTACGCGTCCGGGAATTCGCGGATCATGCGTTCAACGTCATCCACCATATGGCGGTTGCCGACAAAGAATGAACGGCGCTGGTGCAGGCTTTCCGGCACGATATCCAGAATACGCTCTTTACCGTCGCTCGCCTTGCCGCCTGCCTGTTCGGCCAGGAATGCCATCGGGTTGCACTCGTACAGCAGACGCAGTTTTCCGTCCGGGTGGCTGGCGGTGCTTGGATAGAGGTAAATACCGCCCTTCAGCAGGTTACGGTGGAAATCCGCCACCAGCGAGCCGATGTAGCGCGAGGTGTATGGGCGCTGGGTGGCTTTATCCTCTTCCTGGCAAAATTTGATGTACTTCTTCACGCCGTTCGGGAATTTGATGTAGTTGCCTTCGTTGATGGAGTAGGTGTTGCCCTTCTCCGGGAAGCGCATACGCTCCTGGCACAGGCAGAACACGCCCAGGGACGGATCGTAGGTAAAGGCGTGTACGCCGCAGCCGGTGGTGTACACCAGCATGGTGGACGAGCCATACACCACATAACCGGCAGCAACCTGTTTACTGCCCGGTTGCAGGAAGTCTTCTTCCGTCACCGGTGTGCCAACCGGCGTGACGCGACGGTAGATGGAGAAAATGGTACCGACAGAAACGTTAACGTCGATGTTGGAGGAGCCGTCCAGCGGATCCATCAGAACAACGTATTTCGCGTGTTCACACCCTTCGAATACGACGATCTCATCTTCTTCTTCAGAGGCGATACCCGCAACGATGTCGCGCGCGCGCAGTGCAGCTTTCAGTTTTTCATTGGCGAACAGGTCGAGTTTCTGCTGAACCTCACCCTGAACGTTCTCGGCACCGCTGGCACCCAGGATATCGACCAGACCGGCCTTGTTGATATCGCGGTGGATGATCTTAGCGCCCAGCTTTATTGCCGACAGCAAAGCAGTGAGCTCACCCGTAGCATGAGAGAACTCGTGCTGCTTCTCGACAATAAATTCACCTAACGTTTTCATAACACTTTCCCTGCATCTTATGTTGAGTAAAGCGGTTGATGTCCAACAATCTTAACAAACATTCAAATATTAGCGCAGAGGTGAATCGCGCCAGCAAAATACGGATTTACCTGAAATGCGTTTCACAGCCGCTGACATGTGAGTAAAATGTGCGCCACATTGAAGAAGGATAGTGACGTATGCGCATTCATATATTGGGGATTTGTGGCACTTTCATGGGCGGACTGGCAATGCTGGCGCGCTCGCTGGGCCATGAAGTGACAGGTTCGGACGCCAATGTGTATCCGCCGATGAGCACGCTGCTCGAGAAGCAGGGAATTTCTCTGATTCAGGGATATGACGCCAGCCAGCTGGAGCCGCAGCCGGATCTGGTGATCGTGGGTAACGCCATGACCCGTGGGAATCCATGCGTTGAAGCGGTGCTGGAACGCAATATCCCGTACATGTCTGGCCCGCAGTGGCTGCATGATTTTGTCCTGCGCGACCGCTGGGTTGTCGCCGTTGCCGGGACGCACGGCAAAACCACCACCGCCGGTATGGCGACCTGGATCCTCGAAGCCTGCGACTACAAGCCGGGCTTCGTGATCGGCGGCGTACCGGGGAATTTCGACGTCTCCGCGCGTCTGGGCGACAGCCCGTTCTTTGTGATTGAAGCGGATGAATACGACTGCGCGTTCTTCGACAAGCGCTCCAAGTTCGTGCATTACTGCCCACGCACGCTGATCCTCAACAACCTTGAGTTCGATCACGCGGATATCTTTGACGACCTGAAAGCGATTCAGAAACAGTTCCACCATCTGGTGCGCATTGTTCCGGGTCAGGGCCGCATTATCCTGCCGGAGAACGACATCAACCTGAAGCAGACTATGGCGATGGGGTGCTGGAGCGAGCAGGAGCTGGTTGGCGAGCAGGGGCACTGGCAGGCGAAAAAGCTCAACGCGGATGCCTCCGAATGGGAAGTGCTGCTCGACGGTGAGAAAGTGGGCGAGGTGAAGTGGGGCCTGGTGGGCGAGCACAACATGCACAACGGCCTGATGGCGATCGCCGCGGCGCGTCACGTGGGCGTACTGCCTGCGGATGCCGCCAATGCGCTGGGCTCGTTTATCAACGCCCGTCGCCGTCTGGAGCTGCGCGGTGAAGCCCACGGCGTGACCGTGTATGACGATTTCGCGCACCACCCAACGGCCATTCTGGCGACGCTTGCCGCATTGCGTGGCAAAGTTGGCGGCACCGCGCGCATTCTGGCCGTGCTGGAACCGCGTTCGAACACCATGAAAATGGGCATCTGCAAAGACGATCTTGCGCCGTCCTTAGGACGTGCCGACGAAGTCTTCCTGCTGCAACCGCAGCATATTCCGTGGCAGGTGGCGGAAGTGGCAGACGCCTGCATTCAGCCGGCGCACTGGAGTGCGGACGTGGATGTCTTAGCGGATATGGTGGTGAAAGCCGCACAGCCTGGCGATCACATTCTGGTGATGAGCAACGGTGGGTTTGGTGGTATCCATCAGAAGCTGCTGGACGGTCTGGCGAAGAAAGCCGCGGCCGCAGAGTAAAAAAAAGCCCGGTGGCGCTAGCGCTTACCGGGCCTACATTTTTTCGCACGACCTTGTAGGCCGGATAAGGCGTTTACGCCGCCATCCGGCGCAAACCCGCACAGATTACTCTTCGTTCTCAGACAGCTCGCGCAGATACTGGAAAATCAGGCGCGCAGACTTCGGCGGCTTATTCCCTTCTTTCTCTTTCTTCGCGTTGCGGATAAGCGATCGCAGCTGCTGGCGGTCGGCATTCGGCCACAGATTCAGCACTTCAGGTACTGCGTCATCACCTTGGTCGATCAAACGATCGCGGATCTGCTCCAGCTTATGGAACAGCGCAACCTGCTGATTGTGGCGGTTTTTCAGTTTGTCCAGCGCCTGACGGATCGGCTCCACGTCGCGCTGACGCAGCAGTTTACCGATAAGCTGAAGCTGGCGGCGACGCCCTTCTTTCTTGATTTTCTGTGCCAGTTCAATGGCATCACGCAGATCCTGGTCGAGCGGGATCTTATCCAGCGCGTTTTTACCCAGTTCTACCATTTCTGCGCCAAGCTGTTTTAACTCTTCGGCGTCACGTTTAATTTCACTTTTACTGACCCAGATGATCTCATCATCTTCGTCTTCGATGTCATCACCGGGAACGTCGTCGAGCCAGTCTTCGGGCTGCTTAGTCATGTCAGGCTCCTTAAAAAAAGAGGCTAATGTTACCAGTTAAGACGCGCACTGAAAAACGGTTCTCTGTTAGACTTCACTTAACTCTCTCTTACAGTATGGCATTTGCGATGAAAGTAACCTCACAAGTTGAAGCGCAGCGTAAGATCCTGGAAGAAGCCGTCTCCACCGCGCTGACGCTCGCTTCAGGTAAATCAGATGGCGCCGAAGTGGCGGTCAGCAAAACCACCGGCATTAGCGTGAGCACCCGCTATGGCGAAGTGGAGAATGTAGAATTTAACAGCGATGGCGCGCTGGGGATCACGGTGTATCACCAGAATCGTAAAGGCAGCGCGTCGTCTACCGATCTGAGCCCGGATGCCATCGCCCGTACGGTGCAGGCGGCGCTGGATATCGCGCGTTACACCTCCCCGGACCCTTACGCTGGCGTGGCCGATAAAGAGCTGCTGGCGTTTGACGCGCCGGATCTCGATCTGTTCCATCCCGCGGAAGTGACGCCGGATGAAGCCATTGAGCTGGCCGCGCGAGCCGAGCAGGCCTCTTTGCAGGCTGACAAACGCATCACCAATACCGAAGGCGGCAGCTTTAACAGCCACTACGGCATTAAAGTGTTTGGTAACTCCCATGGCATGTTGCAGGGGTACTGCTCAACCCGCCACTCGCTTTCCAGCTGCGTCATCGCCGAAGAAAACGGCGATATGGAGCGTGATTACGCGTATACCATTGGCCGCGCGCTGGGAGATTTGCAGTCTCCGGAGTGGGTGGGAAAAGCGTGCGCCGAACGCACGCTGTCACGCCTTTCGCCGCGTAAACTCTCCACCATGAAAGCGCCGGTCATTTTTGCCAACGAAGTGGCAACCGGCCTGTTTGGTCATCTGGTGGGAGCGATTGCGGGCGGTTCGGTGTACCGTAAATCGACCTTCCTGCTCGACTCGCTGGGCAAGCAGATCCTGCCGGAATGGCTGACCATCGAAGAGCACCCACACCTGCTGAAAGGGCTGGCCTCTTCGCCGTTCGACAGCGAAGGCGTGCGCACGGAACGTCGTGATATCGTGAAAGACGGCATTCTGACCCAGTGGCTGCTGACCAACTACTCCGCGCGTAAGCTGGGGCTGAAAAGCACCGGGCACGCGGGCGGCATTCATAACTGGCGCATTGCCGGACAGGGCCTGAATTTTGAACAGATGCTGAAAGAGATGGGCACCGGCCTGGTGGTCACCGAGCTGATGGGGCAGGGCGTGAGCGGTATCACCGGCGACTACTCTCGCGGTGCAGCGGGCTTCTGGGTCGAAAACGGTGAAATTCAGTATCCGGTGAGCGAAATCACCATCGCCGGCAACCTGAAGGACATGTGGCGCAATATTGTTACGGTCGGTAACGATATTGAAACACGCAGCAATATTCAGTGTGGTTCTGTATTACTGCCGGAGATGAAAATCGCCGGGCAATAATCCCCGTAAAAGCTGATTAATAATAAAAAAAGGAAGTGAGCAATGCGTAAACACCTGTTAGCGATCGTCGCGGCTTCAACGCTGGTTCTTGGCTCGTCTGCGTTTGCTGCCGATCTCGAAGACAACATGGACATCCTCAGTGAAAACCTGAAGGTGGTGCAGAAAACGGACAATGCGGCGGACATGAAAGACGCATTGACTAAAATGCGTGAAGCCGCGCTGGATGCGCAAAAAGCGACGCCGCCGAAGCTGGAAAGCAAAGCGGCAGACAGCGCCGAGATGAAAGACTACCGCCACGGTTTTGACGTGCTGGTCGGCCAGATTGACGGCGCGCTGAAGCTGGCGAACGAAGGCAAAGTGAAAGAAGCCCAGGCGGCAGCCGATCAGTTTGTCGCGACCCGCAACACGTACCACAAAAAGTATCGTTAATTGGGTGCCTGAGCTGTACGTCCTCTCCCCGTATGCGGAGGCGCATGATGCGCCCCCGCATCGTTGCTCCCTACTTGCCGGAGCGACAATCCATCCGCGCTGTCACTTCAAGCGAGCCGTTACGAAAACGGATCTCGCACAGTGTTTTCCTCGTCACCAGCGTTAAGATGATTATTGTCAAAGAAATAATCATCAAAACCCCGATACTTGGGTTTCTGCGTTTCATGGATGCCTCCTTGCTTTTAAGCGGGCGAGGTAGCGAACTCCACGGTGTGACGTGTCGTTTCGAGCCCCCGCCCTGATTTTTTATCAGGCGGGGCTTTCCACTTTCCGTCCCATGCCTGAGACGGTCAGTCTCAAGCACCCGCCGCCACTCTAGCGGATCCCCATAAGAAAACCTTATCCACGTCACATTTCTACGAGCCTGCTCGTAATCTTTTCCACTCCGCTTACCAGTCTAATGCCGCGTAATAGCGTGATATTCATCACGTAAATCCAGCGATTTATACAGATTCACCGCATTTATGTGGCACAGATCACTGCCGCTGCTCGCCTTTCCACTTCGAAGTGGAAAACAACTCGCTACAAACAATTCCCCCTCGACGTTAGTTTTATTCCAGAGCCATTAACGGGGTAAGACGAGTGATTAACGGAGCGGTAATGAACGACGTTGGGGAACAGGCGGTGCAAACAGAACAGCTCGCGAACACCATGCTTCAGCAGGTCTACGCCCTGCTGGCCCGGCACAACATCATTCCCAACGCGGTACAGGAGCAGATGCTGACCTCCCACGTTCGCGCAATGGCGCACCGGTCCGTGACCGGCGAGCCGCTGCCAGAGGTTGAAGCAGAGCTGTTTGACGAAATTTCACCAGATTCAATGCAACTCGCCCGTGAAGTGGTAGCGCAGTTCGGCAACCTTCCTGATGAAGAGGCCTGGCTGCTCTCCGTTCACTTCGAAGTCGCGAAAGACAACCTTTAAGGAGCAACACATGGAACAGATTACAGTCGTGATTGGCGATCGCCTGGGTAAAGGTCAGAAAGTGGCTGCGGGTGTGGAAAAAGCCGGCGGACGCGCGGTTGTCGTACCGGGCATGGCAGCGGATATGAAGCTCGGTGACGTGATGAAAGCAGAAAACGCCACCTTCGGGATCTCCTTCTGCGGCAGCGGCGGCGCGGGCGCCATCACCGCTCAGACCAAATATGGCTACAAGGCCAAATACGGCATGCGCTCCGTGGATGAGGGGGTGACCGCCATCAACGAAGGCTGCAACGTGCTGGGCTTTGGCTTTATGGATAAAGAAGAGCTGGGCGAGCGTCTGGTACAGGCGTGGCAGAAGAAATACGGCGCGTAAGCATGAAAGAACAGTTCACAACCACGGTGAGAGTGAAGGGGAAAGGCGACGCCAAAGCGCGCGCCTTTGCCGACGCCCTCAACCACGTTCAGGCTGCGGTGATGAAAGCCTCACCGCATATCTTACTGCGTATTGAGCCACAGGATGTGCAGGTTGTTCAGGCGCAAGAAGCGGTGCGAAAAGAAGCGTTTCTGTTCTTCTTTTTGCGCCGGGAAAGACGCACCTACAGCGTGGAGCTGGATGTGACCGTCAACGTGACCGCCATCAATCTCGACCAGGTGGATTTCGTCACGCAACGCTGATTATTCATAAAAGGGCAGACTGATGTTCTTAATTATATTAATAAAATCGCTCATCATTGGCGGCCTGGTTGGCGTCGGTGTTGGCGCCGGGGCTGCACGCATGTTTCATGCGCCTACCACTCAGGGTATGGGCGCGTTTCGTACGTTGGGGGAACTGAACTCCTGCGAAGGGGATCCGGCGTCCCACTTCTCCTTTGGGTTAGGTTTCTTCTTTAACGCCTGGGCCTCTTCCGTGGCCGCAGGTGCCTTCACACAGGACGTTGACCACCGCATCATCCCGAACTGGGGTGCTGCTGCACTGATGATTAAAAACCGTAACGTCGGTGAAACGCTGCATGACCCGCGCAAAATGGCGATTGCCTGCGGCATCATCGGCATGATTGTTGTGACCTTCCTTAACCTGACCGCCTCCTCCGTTCCGGCAGCGCTTCAGGTGACCGCCGTGAAGGTGCTGGTACCGGCGGCGAACCTGCTGGTCAACACCGTGATGCCGGTGATCTTCTGGCTGGCGGCCATCGACGCGGGTAAAAAATCGGGCTTCTGGGCCACCATCTTTGGCGGCGCGGCACAGCTGATCATGGGTAACGCCGTACCGGGTCTGGTACTGGGTATTCTGATTGGTAAAGGTGTTGAAGAGAGTGGCTGGAACCACGTCACCAAAGTGATGATGGCGGCGATCGTTCTGCTCTTCGTGCTGAGCGGCTTCTTCCGCGGCTTCGACATGAAGATGATCGAATCCTTCCATCTGACCGTGCCGAACTGGCTCGACATGATCCACAACTCGCTCAGCGGTAAATAACAGGAGCCTCTAAATGGAACAGAATAAAGGTTTTTGGTATGCCGACTGGTCGTTCCCGATCTTCGTTGGCCTGCTCTCCTCCGGCGTCTTCGCCGGGACGCACATGTACTACCTCTACGGCATCGGCGCGTTTAACGAAGTTGCCTTCGTGGCGATGCTGAAAGCGGGAATCGATACCGGCGTCTACGGCGCGGTGGCGGCGTTCGGTGCTAGCTTCCTGTTCGCCCGTATTATCGAAGGCTCGCTGGTGGGTATTCTCGATATCGGCGGTGCGATCCAGACCGGCGTGGGCCTCGGCGTTCCGGCGCTGCTGCTGGGCGCGGGGATCATGTTCCCGGTGACCAACTTCATTGCCGCGCTGATTACCGGCCTGGTGATTGGCCTGGCGATTGGCTACGTCATCATCCTGGCGCGTAAGTTCACCATCAATCAGAGCAACTCCACCTACGGCGCAGACGTGATGATGGGCGCGGGTAACGCCTCCGGCCGCTTCCTCGGGCCGTTGATTATCCTCAGCGCCATGACCGCCTCCATTCCAATCGGCGTCGGTTCCCTGGTAGGCGCGCTGCTGTTCTACATCTGGCAGAAGCCGATTACCGGTGGCGCCATCCTCGGCGCAATGATTTTGGGCTGGCTGTTCCCGGTCGCCCTTTAATACCCGCGGGCGCTTCGGTGCCCGCTTTATCAGGAGATCCTCATGTTTGATTTACTCCTGCGCCGTGCGCGCCTCGCCGACGATACCCTGACCGATATCGCCATCCAGGACGGGAAGATTGCCGCGACAGGCGACATTGACGCTCCCGCCCGCAAAACGGTTGAGCTGAACGGCGACGTGTTCGTCAGCGCGGGCTGGATTGACTCCCACGTCCACTGCTACCCGAACTCCCCGATTTACCACGACGAGCCGGACAGCGTGGGCATTGCCACCGGCGTCACCACCGTGGTGGACGCGGGCAGCACCGGCGCCGACGACGTGGACGATTTTTACGCCATCACCCGCAAAGCCTCCACCGAGGTGTTTGCCCTGCTGAACATCTCCCGCGTGGGGCTGATCGCCCAGAATGAGCTGGCCAATATGGCGAATATTGACGCCGATGCGGTGAAGCAGGCGGTGACGCGCCACCCGGATTTTATCGTTGGCCTGAAGGCGCGCATGAGCAGCAGCGTGGTCGGTGAAAACGGCATCACCCCGCTGGAGCGCGCGAAAGCGATTCAGAAAGAGAACGGCGACCTGCCGCTGATGGTGCACATCGGCAACAACCCGCCGAACCTCGATGAGATTGCCGAACTGCTGAGCTCCGGCGACATCATCACCCACTGCTACAACGGCAAGCCTAACCGCATTCTGACGCCCTCCGGCGAGCTACGCGCCTCCATTACGTCTGCGCTGAAGTGCGGCGTGCGCCTGGACGTCGGCCACGGCACGGCGAGCTTCAGCTTTGAAGTGGCGAAGCGCGCCATTGCGATGGGCATTCTGCCGCATACCATCAGCTCGGATATTTACTGCCGCAACCGCATCAACGGCCCGGTCGGCTCGCTGGCGAGCGTGATGTCGAAATTCCTCGCCATCGGCATGTCATTGCCGCAGGTGATTGACTGTGTCACGGCCAACGCCGCCGACGGCCTGCGCCTGACGCGCAAAGGCCGCATTCAGCCTGGCCTCGACGCCGATCTGACGCTGTTTACGCTCAAGCGCCAGCCGACGGTGCTGACGGATGCCGAAAACGACAGCCTACAGGCTGAACACATTCTGATGCCGCTTGCCGCGATCCGCGCGGGCAAGGGCTACATGACCGAACAAGGGAGCACGGAACATGCCTTCGATTTATGAGAAGTACAACTTAAAGCAGGTTATCAACACCTCTGGCCGCATGACGGCGCTGGGTGTCTCCACGCCGCGCCCGGAAGTGGTGCAGGCGGCGATGGACGGCATGAATCACTATTTCGAGATGAAGGATCTGGTCAATAAAACCGGGGAATACATCGCGAAGCTGCTGGAGGTGGAAGGGGCGACGGTGGTCTCCTGCGCGTCGGCGGGCATTGCCCAGTCCGTGGCGGCGGTGCTGGTGAAAGACAGCGACTGGCTGCTGGAAAACCTGCACGTCACACCGATTGAAAACAACGAAATCGTCCTGCCGAAAGGCCACAACGTGAACTTTGGCGCGCCGGTGGGCACCATGGTGGCGCTGGGCGGCGGCAAGCTGGTGGAGGCGGGCTACGCCAACGAATGCTCTGCCGATCAGCTGGCGGCGGCGATCACTCCGCGCACGGCGGCGATCCTCTACATCAAATCGCACCACTGCGTGCAGAAAAGCATGCTCAGCGTCGAGCAGGCGGCGGTCGTGGCGCGCAAGCACGATCTCCCGCTGATCGTCGATGCGGCGGCGGAAGAAGATCTGCACGCCTACTACCGCTCCGGTGCCGATCTGGTGATCTACAGCGGCGCGAAGGCGATCGAAGGGCCAACCAGCGGGCTGGTGATCGGCAAAACCCAGTACGTTGAGTGGGTGAAGCGCCAGACGGCGGGCATTGGTCGCGCGATGAAAGTGGGCAAAGAGGGTATCCTGGGCCTGACCTGCGCCATCGAACACTACCTGACGGCGACCAAAGAGAGCGGGGCCGAGATGGTGGCGAAGATGACGCCGTTTATCGACGCGTTGAACACCCTGAACGGCGTGACCGCGCGCGTGGTCTGGGACAGCGCCGGTCGCGATATCGCCCGTACCGAGATTAAGTTCGACGAAGCCGCTACGGGCGTCGGCACGGGCGATCTGGTGGCGAAGCTGAAACAGGGCGAATACGCCATTTACTTCCGTGGCTATAAGGCCAACGAAGGGATTATCGAGGCGGACGTGCGCAGCGTGAATGCTGACCAGCTGAACATCGTGTACCGCCGCATTAGCGAAGTATTAGGACAGGAGAAAAAAGCATGAAACTGACCCCCAACTTTTACCGTGACCGCGTCTGCCTGAACGTGCTGGCAGGCTCAAAGGCCAACGCCAGCGCCATTTACGAGGCGGCGGAAGGTCATGTGCTGGTGGGCGTGCTGTCCAAAAATTACCCGGACGTGGCGAGCGCGGTTGCGGACATGCGCGAATACGCAGCCCTGATTGATAATGCGCTCTCCGTGGGGCTGGGCGCGGGCGACCCGAACCAGTCAGCGATGGTGAGTGAAATCTCCCGCCAGGTGCAGCCGCAGCATGTTAACCAGGTCTTTACCGGCGTGGCCACCAGCCGCGCGCTGCTGGGGCAGAATGAGTCCGTGGTCAACGGTCTGGTCTCCCCGACCGGCACCGTCGGCATGGTGAAAATCTCCACCGGCCCGCTGAGCAGCGCAGCTATGGACGGCATAGTGCCGGTTGAAACCGCTATCGCCCTGCTGAAAGATTTCGGCGGCAGCTCCATCAAGTACTTCCCGATGGGCGGCCTGAAATGCCGTGACGAATACCAGGCGGTGGCGGAAGCCTGCGCCCGTCACGACTTCTGGCTGGAGCCGACCGGGGGAATCGATCTGGAGAACTTCGAGGCGATCTTGCAGATCGCCCTGGACGCGGGCGTGAGCAAAATCATCCCGCATATCTACAGCTCGATTATCGATAAAGCCAGCGGTGATACGCGTCCGGAAGATGTGCGTACGCTGCTGGCGATGACGAAGAAGCTGGTTAAGTAGAACCTGCCCCTCACCCTAACCCTCTCCCACCGGGAGAGGGAACCTTTACCCCCTCTCCCTTTGGGAGAGGGCTGGGGTGAGGGGAAACAAACCGCACACACCCGAAGGAGCCACCATGCACACCCGTACCCTGCTTGTCGCTTCACTCTCTTTACTTGCTACCTCTGCAATCGCTCAAACCCAGTACGCCTGGGTGGGTACCTATAATCCGAACGGTGAAGGGCTGTACCGCTTTACCGTCGATCCGCAAACCGGTGCGCTGAACGATAAAACACTGGTGAGCAAACTGCCGAACGCCGCGCAGTTAACCGTCTCACACGACGGCAAAACGCTGTATCTGGCAAGCGAAGTGGAGCAGGGCGTGGTGCAGGCGCTGCGCATCGGTGATAACGGCGCGCTGAGCGAGCTGAATCAGGTGTCCTCCGGCGGCGCGGGGCCGGTGTATCTTTCCCTGACGCCGAACGGCAAACATCTGCTGGTGGCAAACTACGTCAGCGGAACTGTCGCGGTGCTGCCCGTTAACGCAGACGGCAGCCTGGGCGATGCTACGGACACCCATCAGGACAAAGGCGAACCGGGTGCGGCGAAGCCGGAAGCTGCCGTCGAAGGCAGTTTCGCCATCAGCGATCATAACGGCCCACATGCGCACATGATCGCCGCCGATCCGGGCGGGAAATACGTTTTTTCCACCGATCTGGGGCTGGATCGCATCTATCAGTACCGTTTTGACGATCAAACCGGGAAGCTGACTCCGAACGATCCGCCATTTATCAGCGCCTCCTCAAAAGGGGCCGGGCCGCGCCACTTCGTTTTTACGCCGAAAGGCGATGCCCTGTGGCTGATTAACGAAGAGGCGTCTACGCTCACCCATTATGCGCTGGACAGTAATGGCAGGCTGAAAGAGGGTAAAACGGTTTCAGCCTTGCCGGACGGTTATAAAGGCACCAGTTTTGCTGCCGGGCTGGCGCTAAGCGCCGACGGGAAACAGCTGTATGTCGCTAACCGTTTGCATAATAGCATCGGGCACTTTACCGTAACGGCAGAGGGTACGCTGACGCATCAGGATGATGTCTGGACGCGCGGCGACTATCCGCGCACCCTGACGCTCGATAAGCAGGGTCGCTGGCTGTACGTCATGAACCAGCGCAGCGACAACATTACCCGTTTCCGCGTGGCGCCGGACGGCAAGCTGAGCGCCGAGCCAGACTATACCCCGGTCGGCAGCCCATCCCAGATGGTCATTTCACCCTGAGCAGTAAGAGGACAACGACGTGCGATTTCCGAACCAACGTTTAGCGCAACTTTTCGATCTGTTGCAAAACGAGACGCTGCCGCAGGACGAGCTGGCGCAGCGGCTGTCGGTCTCCACGCGAACCGTCCGGGCGGATATCACCGCCCTGAACGCGCTGCTGGCCAGCCACGGCGCGCAGTTCATTTTGAGCCGGGGCAACGGCTATCAGCTCAAAATTAATGATGTGGTGCGCTATCAACAATTGCAGGCGTCCCACCCGCGCGCGCTGCGTATTCCGCGAACCGGACCGGAGCGCGTACACTATCTGGTGGTGCGTTTTCTGACGTCAGCCTTTTCCCTCAAGCTGGAGGATCTGGCCGATGAGTGGTTCGTCAGCCGGGCCACGTTGCAGAGCGACATGGTGGAAGTGCGTGAGTGGTTTCACCGTTACAACCTGACGCTGGAAACCCGCCCGCGCCACGGGATGAAGCTGTTTGGCAGCGAGATGGCGATCCGCGCCTGCCTGACCGACCTCCTGTGGGAGCTGGCGCAGCAGGACAGCCTGAACCCGCTGGTGACCGACGTGGCGCTGAATGCGGGGGTGGCGGAAAAGATGGTGCCGGTGCTGCACGATGCGCTGACGCGCCATCACATTCGCCTGACCGATGAAGGCGAGCTGTTCCTGCGCCTGTACTGCGCGGTGTCGGTGCGGCGCATCAGCGAGGGGTATCCGCTGCCGGAATTCCACGCGGAAGACGTGGAAGAGAACGTGCGTGAGGCGGCGAAAGATATCGCCGTCACCATTCAGCAACTGGCGGGCAAAGCGCTGTCGCCGTCAGAAGAGAGCTGGCTGTGCGTGCACATTGCGGCGCGGCAGATCCAGGAGATCGCCCCCAGTGCCATTAACGCCGACGACGACGAAGCCCTGGTCAACTACATTCTGCGCTACATCAACACCCACTATAACTACAACCTGCTGAGCGATGAGCAACTGCATGCAGATCTGCTCACGCACATCAAAACCATGATTACCCGCGTGCGGTATCAAATCATGATCCCCAATCCGCTGCTGGATAACATCAAGCAGCACTACCCGATGGCGTGGGATATGACCCTCGCGGCGGTGTCGAGCTGGGGCAAATACACCCCGTATGTGATCAGCGAAAACGAAATTGGTTTTCTGGTGCTGCATATCGGCGTCGGGCTGGAGCGCCATTACAATATCGGCTACCAGCGCCAGCCGCGGGTGCTGCTGGTGTGCGACGCCGGTAACGCGATGGTGCGCATGATCGAGGCGGTACTTCAGCGTAAATATCCGCAGATTGAGGTGACGCGCACGCTCACCCTTCGTGAGTACGAGCTTGCCGATGCCATTGGCGAAGACTTCGTGATCTCCACCGCCCGCGTGAGCGAAAAATCCAAACCGGTGGTGATGATCGCCCCGTTCCCGACCGATTATCAGTTGGAGCAGATCGGCAAGCTGGTGCTGGTGGATCGCACCCGCCCGTGGATGCTGGAAAAATACTTCGACGCGGCCCATTTCCGCATTCTCGACAAGCCTGTCGACCAGCAAACGCTGTTCCGCGAACTGTGCGGGCAGCTTGAAGGGGAAGGTTTTGTCGGCGCGGAGTTTCTGGAATCGGTTATCGAGCGTGAAGCCATCGTCAGCACCATGCTCGGCGACGGCATCGCGCTGCCGCACTCCCTCGGGCTGCTGGCGCAAAAAACGGTGGTCTACACCGTGCTGGCGCCGCAGGGCATTCAGTGGGGAGATGAAACCGCCCATGTCATCTTCCTGCTCGCCATCAGCAAAAGCGAGTACGAAGAGGCAATGGCGATTTACGACATCTTTGTCACCTTCCTGCGTGAACGCGCGATGGCGCGCCTGTGCCAGTGCGAGAATTTTGCGGCGTTTAAGGCTGAGGCGATGGAGAGTTTGAGTCGGTTTTGACGTTCAGGCGGACAGAGGATATCCGCCTTCATTCAACGCAGATGATGCACAACCTGGTTGCTGCTGCCGCGCCAGATAAGCATAGGATCTTTTAGATCCTGCACGAACTTGCCGTCGACCAGGACGTTAATCAGATCCACCACTTCCATCTGCTGCGCATTCAGTTCATCCAGCTTATAGCCCGTCCAGACCCAGACGTCTTTTCCCGCGCACTCGCGGCGGATGCGTTTTACCAGCTTCAGGATCGCCGGCACGTTTTGCGGATGGAGCGGGTCGCCGCCGGAGAGCGAGATCCCCTGGCGTTTGATGCGCGTGTCGTTCAGGTCGTTGATGATTTTATCTTCCATCTCCGCGGTGAACGGCATGCCGGAATTGAGTCGCCAGGTGCTTTTGTTGTAGCAGCCGGGGCATTCGTGGACGCAGCCTGAAACAAACAGGGTGCAGCGGGTGCCGGGGCCGTTGACGATGTCAACGGGGTAGTATTGATGGTATCGCATAGAAAATGTCCAGAGAATGTGTGCGCGCTGATGCCCTCACCCCGGCCCTCTCCCACAGGGAGAGGGGGAAGAGTTCCCTCTCCCTTGAGGGAGAGGGGTAGGGTGAGGGGGAAACCCTGCGCAGAACTTACCCGATCTGCCCATTCCCCAGATGTTTCACCCTGCGCTTCACCTCTTCCTGCTTACCGGCGTTAAACGGACGGGCATCCGGGCTGCCGAGGTAGCCGCACACGCGGCGGGTCACGGAGACGCGGGCTGCGTCGTGGTTACCGCATTTCGGGCAGGTGAAGCCTTTGCTGGTGCATTCGAACTCACCGGTAAAGCCGCACTCGTAGCACTCGTCAATTGGCGTGTTGGTTCCGTAGTACGGCACGTGCTGATAGCTGTAATCCCACACGTCTTCCAGCGCCTTCAGGTTGTGCTGAATGTTCGGGTACTCGCCGTAGCAGATAAAACCGCCGTTCGCAATGGGCGGATAGGCCGCTTCAAAGTCGATCTTGTCGTACGGGTTCACCTTCTTCTCCACATCGAGGTGGAAGCTGTTGGTGTAGTAACCTTTGTCGGTCACGCCTTCCACGATGCCGAACTCGGCGGTGTCCAGACGGCAGAAGCGATCGCAGAGGTTTTCGCTCGGCGTGCTGTACAGGCTGAAACCGTAGCCAGTTTCCTCTTTCCACTGGTCTACCGCATCGCGCAGGCGCTGCACAATCGCGATACCTTTCTCACGCAGGGCGTCGTTGTCATAGATGTGCTTGTCGCCAAACAGCGCGTTAATCGTTTCGTGAATGCCGATATAGCCAAGAGAGATCGATGCGCGACCGTTTTTGAAGATCTCCGACACATCATCGTCCGCCTTCAGGCGCACGCCGCAGGCTCCTTCCATATAGAGAATTGGCGCGACGCGGGCTTTCACCCCTTCAAGACGGGCGATGCGGGTCATCAGCGCCTTACGTGCCAGCTGTAAACGTTCATCCAGCAGCGTCCAGAAGGCCGCTTCATTCCCTTTAGCTTCCAGCGCGATGCGCGGCAGGTTCAGGCTGATGACGCCCAGGTTGTTGCGCCCGTCGTGGATCTGCTCGCCGTTCTCATCTTCGTACACGCCGAGGAAGCTGCGGCAGCCCATTGGCGTTTTAAACGAACCGGTGACTTTCACCACCTGGTCGTAGTTGAGGATGTCCGGGTACATACGCTTGCTCGCGCACTCCAGCGCCAGCTGCTTGATGTCATAGTTCGGATCGCCAAACTTGTGGTTCAGGCCGTCGCGAATGGCGAACACCAGTTTCGGGAACACCGCCGTTTTACGGTTTTTACCGAGGCCGGAGATGCGGTTGCGCAGAATAGACTGCTGGATCAGGCGTGATTCCCAGCTGGTGCCGAGGCCAAACCCGAAGGTCACAAACGGCGTCTGGCCGTTGGCGGTGTGCAGCGTGTTTACCTCATATTCCAGCGACTGGAACGCGTCGTAGCACTCTTTCTCGGTGCGGGAACGGGCGTAACCGTCGGCATCCGGGATCTGCCACTCTTCCGCCGTTTTACGGTGTTTGTTGAAGCTCTCGGCCACGAACGGGGCCAGTACTTCATCGATGCGGTTAATGGTGGTGCCGCCATAGATGTGGCTCGCCACCTGGGCGATGATCTGCGCCGTGACCGCCGTCGCGGTGGAGATGGATTTCGGCGGCTCAATCTCGGCGTTACCCATTTTAAAACCGTGGGTCAGCATGCCTTTCAGGTCGATCAGCATGCAGTTAAACATCGGGAAGAACGGCGAGTAGTCGAGATCGTGATAGTGGATCTCACCGCGCTCGTGCGCAGACACCACGTCGCGCGGCAGCAGGTGCTGGCGGGCATAGTGCTTGGCGACGATACCGGCCAGCAGGTCGCGCTGGGTTGGGATCACTTTGCTGTCTTTGTTGGCATTTTCATTGAGCAGCGACGAGTTGGTTTGCTCTACCAGGCCGCGGATCTCCTGGTTCAGGCGACCGCGTTTCTCACGCTGGACGTCACGGTCGTGACGATACTCAATGTAGGCGCGCGCCAGCTGCTTGTACGGACCAGACATCAGCTGGTTTTCAACCGCGGTCTGGATCTCGTTGATATCCACCTGGCTGCGTTCATGCATCTGGCTGCTAACGACTTCTGCGACGGTGGCGCAGTAATCTGCGTCATCGACTCCCGCTGCTTTAGCTGCACGCAGAATGGCTTCTTTGATGCGCTCTGATTTAAACGGCACTTTACAGCCATCACGTTTCATCACATGCGGTGTCATGATCACTCCATTTTAAAAACAGGTTATCCACAAAGGTGGAGAAGTATTCACCGGACGTATTCCTCGCCGCGGCAAAGACTTCCCGCGTGCCCAGCTCGTGTTATCCACAATTCCGGCCAGCGTTCGCGCCGTCTTGTTGTTGGAATAGTAGACGATAAATACAAGATGTTGGGTCGGCGTGCATTTTAAGTGCTACATATAGTGATTTGCATCAAACAAGTTTGCGATTTTTTTGATGCAGAACAAAGTAAAAAGACGAGAGTACAAACGGCGGGCGCTGGGGCAATTGTAAAGACTCGAAGGAAAAATCTGATTAATTATTCAACAAAAACAAGCGCTCAGCAGAGCCTGTGCTGAGCGCTGCTCGATTAACTCACCCCGCAGACCCAGCTCAACCCTGCCTGCAAAAAGGCTACGGTAACGATGCTGCCCAGTACCAACGGGATGAGAAGAGAGCTTTCGGGGGCATCGTCCTGTTTTTGAGAACCTTCATTACTCAGGGCAGACATCGCCTCTTCCCGCGTACGCGCCGCCAGCAATTGCTCACGCACCCGCTCATCCGTGAGTCTGCTGGTCAGCGTCGTCAGCAGGTGCATATGCGTACTGCCTGCTTCCGCTGGCGGAATGGCGAGCAGGAAAACCATCCTCACCTCTTCATCACCCTCCAGCCCCGGCCAGCATATCGGATCGTCAAAGAGCGCCAGACAAAATGCCGCCTGTTGCACCGCCTCGGTTTTACCGTGCGGGACGGCGAGCGCTTCACCCAGCGCGGTAGGGCCTTCACTTTCGCGTTGTAAAACGCTTTCGATAAATGCCTCTCGATCGTTGATGACATTCCGCCTGGCGAGCGGCTCGGTGAGCCAACGGATCACTGCTTCCGGCGTACGTTGGGGCGGGTTGATAAACACCAGATCGGGATGCGTCAATGCCAGCAAGTTCATATTAAGCCTCAATCAAAAAATCGCAGGTTGCGGAGGGGAGGATCGCCGTTACCGGTTGCATCGGCTCTTCCAGATAGTTGATCTGCCGTAACACTGCCAGACTTTCCGGGACGGGAGCCGGTTGTGTCCCGGCGTTAAATACGCGTAAGACGGTGCCATGCAGCAGCTGCGCATGGGGCAGAGCGGAAAGGATGAGCGGCTCCGGCACGGTCAGTAGCGAGAACTCTGCCGGAAGCCTGCGCTCGGGCAGACGCAACGAAAAGCGCTCAAGACGGTGATCGAGCGTGTGTAGCGTTTGCCGTTGGTAGGTGAAGGGCTGTCCAGCCGCCTGATTTTCCAGCTGGCGCAGCGTGAGGTGGTCGGCGTTGTCGGCCAGCGCGACGGTGAATGAAAAGCGCAACGGTTTCAGCAACTGGGCATCAGGAGTCTCAACCACCGTATTATTGATGCCGGAGGCCCGACCCGGTCGCCATTCGAGATCGCTGCGTCCGAGCACGCCCGTCGATTTAAACATCGTCAGGGCAATAGCAGCGGGTTCGCTGCCGATAATCTGAAATTCTTTCATGCCACGGCTAGTCACAACCAGCGCTTTACCCGGTTCCGTGACAGCGATAATGCCCTCGCTGGTTTCGATATCCACGGGCTTCTCGCGATAGCGTTCTTGCCAGTGTTCACCGTCATATCCCGTTTCGCGCTGGATGATTGCGAAGGGCTGTGAGGCGATAGCGTGACGGGTGTGAACATCGCTGCCGATCAGTAAACGTAGCCGGTGATCGCAGTGGCTGTTTTCCAGCGAAGCCTCGACATACAGATTCGGATCGTCGTGGCGTAATTCGCAGACCAGACGAATGGATAACGGCGTTCGGGCCGTATCCTGACGGCTGGCGAGATCCTGCGGAAGACGCATTGTGGCCTCGACGGTCAGCTTTTCGACAAGCGGCGTTTTTACGCCGTCGACGAGCGTAAAATGCGAACAGCGCGTCGGCGCGTCGCCCGCAAGCGGTGAGAAATCGTAGCTGTCGCCCGCGTCCGCGCAGTCTTCAAAGGTAAAGAAAGAGGGGATACGTCTGCCGCTGCGTTTGTCATGCAGGGTAAGCGTTCCGGCATCCAGCGACAGTCGATAATGCGCATTCTCAATCTCGCTGCCCTTTATCTTTTCAGACGCCAGGAAAGGTGCAGGGTCTTCTTCAACGTTAACGGTGAGATAGCCGATCGGCGGCAGAACCGGTGTCTTTACCGCAACGTGCCAGCGGTAATAAGGGAGAAGGGGCGTCTCGCACTCGCCCTCGGCGGTAAGGGAGATCGCCGTTCCGCCGGGCAGAATGTCTCTTTCCAGGACGCCGAAAGGGATGGGCTGCCCCTGATGCGTCATGGCGATATTATCCGCCCGGCTATACAGGGTGGTTATCACCACGCGCTGCGTTGGGGTAGCTAGCGGGTTAAAGATCAGCAGGTCGCCATCCTGAACGCAGGCGGCGGCCAGGGTTTTCACCACCAGATTCCACAGGCTATGGCACAGCTGTTCGGTTTGTTCCAGTCGATGCAGAATGTCGCGGTTGGTGGCATCGCTATTACAGCCGCCAATGGAATCGTGGGCATGGTTTCGCAACAGCTTTTTCCAGAGGGTGTCGACTACCGCGAGGTTGACCGGAACCCCCTGGTGACGCGCCATTGCGATTGTCGGCTCCAGCTGTCGCAGGATGAACTGTTCAACCTCATCGTTTTTCTTTTTGATGTCGTAGCGCACGGAGCCGATCGTTTTATGGATGCGGGTGTAGCGCGGCGATTTCAGCTCTCCTTCCAGGAGCTCAAACTGTTCACGCTGCGCGCGAAGGGTTTCTACATAACGCTCCAGAGAGCTGATGAAGTAACGGTCCTGATCCGGGGACTGTGCGCTGGCGACCTCCAGGATTTTCGGCAGCGCCGGGTCGATGCTGACCTGATCGCCGCCGCAGGGCAGGAGCAGGTCGTTTAGACCGGCCCGTGAACGCAAAAGTGTGGTCATCGGGTAGATTTTTCCCCGGAGATGGGAGGCTTCCGAACGCATGTTTTTAGCCGCGCCATAACCGAGCGCCATCGCACAGGCGATGACGGTCGCACCTGAGGGTGCGCGCCAGAGGAACTGGCTGCTTTTGGCGTGCCTGTCGTGATCGATACCGCGCCAGAAGACGATATTGTCGATATTGCAGCCCTGCAAGATCGTGGGCATTTGCGCATTGTGGCCAAAGGTATCCGGAAGATACCCAACCTGCATCGCATGCCCCAGCGTCCGGGCAGAAAAAATGCCGTACTTCAGGTTGCGGATAATCGATTCGCCATGCACGTTGTAGGTGTCCGTCTGGGTATACCATGGCCCTACGAAGATCCTTTTTTCTCTGACCAGCTTTTCCAGCCTGGCGCGATAATCAGGATTGATGGCGAGAAAGTCCTCCACTACCGCCATCTGTCCGTCAAGGTGATAGCAGGTGTAAGCGGAGTCCTGCTCCAGCGTGTTGATGACGTCCGCAAAATTATATGACGCCAGCACCATGCTGTCCTGACGGGTGAAATACCACTCCTGATCCCAGTGCGTATGGGCAATGACGTGGATCTGATTCATGACGTTCCCCTTATCTGGCGTTCTTTGGGCTGACATAGAGCACGCCCAGGGCGCAAATCAGTGCGCCAATAAAGACGCTCGCCAGGTAGCCCGCTACATTAGTCGCCAGCGGCCAGCCCCAGACGGCTGGCAGAGGCAGCGTCTGCTTCACGCCAAGGGTAATGGCGACCAGCGCGCCGGCGACGGCACCGGTCATGAATACCGGGATCAGACGTGGGTTTTTCAGGATGAACGGGATCGCGCCTTCGGAGATCCCAATCACGCCCAGCAACAACGAGGTGCTACCAACGGTTTTCTCTTCCTGGCTAAAGACATCCGGTAATCCAAAGCGGCCGTTGAGGAACGCAGCAAAGCCGACGCCAATGGAGGGGATCACGATGGAGAGTTCGCGGGCGGTTAAATCAAACGTCTCGCTCATGCCGTTCAGGCCGAGCGCGACCGAGCCTGCCGCCTTGTTGACCGGACCGCCCAGGTCGAACGCGGTGCCCGCGGCGATCATCGCGGAATAGAACCCGCGCCCGGTGTCACCTGCCGAGGTAAAAAAGACCACCATCAGCTGGTTAAGCGAGCCAAAAATCGGGTTAATCAAATATTCCATGACCATCACCAGCGTAATGCCGGTGATCAGCGGGACGAGCAGCATGGTTTTAATGGTGGTGAGCTGCTGGCGGACGTGAATCGAATCATTGAGCCAGCGCACCAGATAGCCCACAAAAAAGCCGATACCAATGGCGCCGAAAAAGCCGGATGGCATAAAGCCTTCGATATCAAAGAAGCGCTTATAGACTTCGTCTGACATGATGCCGCCAATAAGACCGGGGATGAGTGCCGGTTTACCGGCAATGGAAAACGCCAGATACATCGCAAAAACGGGATACATGAACTTAATGGTCATAAAGCCCACTTTATCCAGCACGCTGAACGGCGAATGTTCGATGTTAATAAACTGCCCGGTTATTTTGGCCGTCGCCATCATCAGCCCGCCCATCACCACCACCGGCAGCATATAGCTGATGGCCGCCATAATATGGCCAATAAAAATCTGGTAAGCCGAACGCTGAAGATCGTCTTCTTGTGCGACAGTGGTGACGTTTTTTTCCTTTGCCAGCGCCTGACGCAGATAGCGATCGGTATGTTTGATCAGCTCTTGTGTGCGGGTTTGAAGGTGAGGAATGTTTTCAAAACGCTCGGCATCCTGAATGGGAACGTCGGTTGCCAGAATAATGGCCGTGGCGGAGGCGATATCCTGTTTTGTTAAGCGGTTTTTAACGCCGTCGCTGCCCTGCGTTTCGACCTTTACCTCGATATTGTGCTCGTTAGCCCATGCAATAATTTTATTCGCCGCCATAAAGGTGTGTGCGATACCTGTCGGGCAGGCCGTTACCGCGACAACTTTTTGTTTCGTCATTGTCATAATTCCCTGGATGTGAAAACAGGGGAAGTATAAAGAGAACCTAAAACAGTTTTTAATGTTTGCTAATACTAATTACGTATCGTGATACGCGTAAATGCAATGTGTGAAGCGCCTTCCAGAGACTATTTCTCTGTTGTGTTAATATCATCTCGGGATTAAACGGGGCGTAATAGATGAATTCATTCCAGGGAAGTGAACGTTTGATATTTGAATACATTCAGCATCATGCGTGTAATATTTCTAATATATCGGCAAAAGAGATTGCCCGTGATACCTTTACCACGACAACATCCGTTAATCGTGTATGTAAAAAAATGGGCTATAAAAGCTATACCGAGCTTCGGTACCGTTTTTTACGCGACCATTTTACACCTGCACCTGCTACACCCGACGTGGGGCCGCAGCCGGATGATATTGTGACAGACGTGTCCAGGTTGCTTACGCATTCCAGCCATATCTATCTTTACGCACGGGGAGCCTCGCTCACCAGCCTCAACTACCTGTCGCGCTTTTTGTCGCTGGCGAGCCTGCCGCACCTTATTTTGAATGACATGCACCAGTTGACACGCGTATCGAAGGGGACGCTGGTGTTGATCAGTAAATCCGGGGAGACGCAGTCGCTGATTGAAATGGCGCGTAACGCGCTGCGCAAAGGGTTGAAGATTATTGCGATTACCCGTCAGGGGTCGACACTGGCGTCGATCTCAACGCTATGCTGGCCGTTACCAATCGACATTAACGCGGTTTCGCTGTATCAGCGGGAAGGGCAGCTTGAACTGTTGAGCGCCGTGGACCGTATCGGCTGTAGGCTGCTACAGCACGATACGGTGTAGTCAGGCCGTCAGAGCTGCTTCACTATTCCCAGACGTACGGCATAATCATTTTCATGGTTGCCGTCATTATTGATGTACGTTTTATCCAGTGAAACCAGTTCGACGTATGGCGTCCAGCCATCGTCGAGCTTGTAGTTGAACGCGACGGTATGCTCCCAGTAGGTGTCATCCCCGGTTCCCTGATCGACGTTATCCTGCCAGCGGAAGCGCGGGTTATAGGACATACCGAATTTGCCGATGTTATACGCGAACCAAATGTCGAACTGGTGTGACTGGCGGCGAGTATAACCGCTGCCGTCGAGTTCTTTATCGCTGTGCGCGTCATTGACGGTGTTATAGCGGTAACGGGCGGAGAGATTCAGACCGTTATCGAAGGCTTTCCAGCCCTGAATGAAGGGGCGGTAATGCGTATTGCTGGCGGTGAAAACCGTCACCATGCCAGGCGCAACGGCGAAACCATTTCCCAGATCAAAACGCCAGCGCGTTTCGATTTCCTGTGCCGCTTCCGTTAACCCCTTGTCGTCGGGATTATATCTGTCGGTATCACCAAAAAACGTATTATTATGGTTCTGTGCGGCTTCAACGGAGAAGTAAAAACCGTTATTCGCCTGATGCATGACCTTAATGCGTGAATCATTTACGTCTGAGCGCGTATTATGACCAAAGCGAAGGTCGACGGACGTATTCCCGCACCATCCCTGTGTGCTCAATAATAATGCGCTAATACACGTTGCTTTAATAATTATCTTTTTCATAATATCCTGCCGAGGTTATTTAATTGGCAGGCTATTTTTATTTTGAGTGCGCCATATTGTAAAAGTTATCGTCGTACATTTAGCGTATCGCTAAACATAAAAAAAGAGATACAGCATGCTGTATCTCCTGAGGTTTATTCCTGCACCCACCAGATAGCTTCAAACGGGCGCAATAGCAACGTATCGGGTCGGGAGGGAACCTCGTCATAGTTACTGAGTGCCACCCGCCATGCTCCCTCTACGGGGACGGGCTGCCACTGCTGGCGCGCGTGGCTCAGGTTCGCCACCACCATCAGCGTTTGTCCCTGCCACTGGCGGCGGTAGCACCACAGGGAAGGGTGATCCGGAAGCAAATCTTCATAGTCTCCCCACGTCAGTACCGACAAGGTTTTGCGCAGGCGAATCAGCGACTGATAGGTGTAAAACACCGAATCGGGGTCGTCCAGCGCCGCGCGGGTGTTCACGGTTTCGTAGTTGTTGCAGACGCCAATCCACGGCTCGGCCTCGGTAAAGCCCGCATTATGCGAGGCGTCCCACTGCATCGGCGTGCGGCCATTATCGCGTGACTTACTCGCCAGAATCGCCAGTAGTTCATCCGTATCGCGACCGTTAGCCCGCTGTTCGGCGAACATGTTCAGGCTTTCCACGTCGCGGTAGTCGGTGATACGGCTGAAATGCGGGTTGGTCATACCCAGTTCTTCACCCTGGTAGATATACGGCGTGCCCTGCATCCCGTGCAGCACCATGCCGAGCATTTTCGCCGCCGCCACGCGGTGTTCCCCTTCGTCACCAAAGCGCGACACGATGCGCGGCTGGTCATGGTTACACCAGAACAGCGCGTTCCAGGCTTTGTTGTGCATCCCTTGCTGCCAGTGGCGGAAAAGGGTTTTTAGCGCCACGAAGTCCGGCTTCGCCTTCGTCCATTTTTCGCCCCCGGGGTAGTCTACCTTGAGGTGGTGGAAGTTGAAGGTCATCGACAGCTCGCGGCCGTCAAGAGACGCGTACTGTTGGCAGTTCTCCAGCGAGGTGGAGGACATCTCGCCCACCGTCATCAGATTACGCGGCGTAAAGACGTCGCGGCTCATCTCCTGGAGATATTCGTGGATGCGCGGCCCGTCAGTGTAGAAGCGGCGACCGTCGCCGAGGGTATCGTCCGGGAAATCCTGATCTTTTGAAATCAGGTTAATCACGTCCAGACGCAAGCCGTCCACGCCGCGATCGGCCCAGAACTCGCACACTTTTTTCAGCTCGGCGCGCACCGCCGGGTTTTCCCAGTTGAGATCCGCCTGCTCCGGTGCGAACAGGTGCAGATAATACTGCTCGCTTTCGGCGTGCCAGCGCCAGGCGTTGCCGCCAAATTTGGAGCGCCAGTTGTTGGGAAGCGTATCCGGCGTACCGTCGCGCCAGATATAGAACTGGCGGTACGGACTCGCTTTATCCAGCGACTCACGGAACCAGGCGTGCTGCGTGGACGTGTGGTTAAAGACCATATCCAGCACGATGCGGATGCCGCGTTCATGCGCCCGGGCAACCAGCTCGTCAAAGTCGTCCAGCGTGCCGTAGGTCGGATCGATGGCAGTGTAGTTCGCCACGTCGTAACCGTTATCCACCTGCGGGGAGATATAAAACGGCGTCAGCCAGATGGCGTCAATGCCGAGGGTTTTCAGGTAGTCCAGGCGCTGCGTCACGCCGCGCAGATCGCCCGTGCCGCTGCCGGTGGTGTCCTGGAAACTCTTTGGGTAAATCTGATAGATGACGCCGTTCTGCCACCAGTGAGGAAGGGTATTCATAGTACGTTCCTGCAAATGCGAAGGGGCGCAACTGCGCCCCGAAAGAGAGAATTAAACAATCTGCAACGTGCCCTGACGGAACTTACGCTGGTAAACCACAGTAGTCAGCGCCATTGGGATGATAATCGCCACCGCCATCGCCAGCGCAAATACCTGCCAGAACGCGGGCTGAATGGAGAGGATACCCGGCAGGCCGCCGACGCCAATCCCGTTCGCCATCACGCTGTTCAGGCCGCACAGCAAGCCCGCCAGACCGGAGCCGATCATCGCGCAGAGCATCGGGAAGCGGTATTTCAGGTTGATACCGTACATCGCCGGTTCAGTGACGCCGAGGTAAGCGGAGATGGCAGCCGGAACGGAGATCTCTCGCTCGTTGTGCTTACGGCTGACGATGATGATGCCGGTTACCGCCGAGGCCTGCGCAATGTTAGACAGGGCGATGATCGGCCAGACAGGCGTACCGCCGAGGCTCTGGATCATCTGCATATCAATCGCCAGCGTGGTCTGGTGCACGCCGGTGATCACCAGCGGAGCGTAGAGGAAGCCAAACAGCGCGGCACCGATTGGCGCGAAGCTGCCGGTCATCAGGTGACGGACCGCGAAGGCCACGCCGTCGCCAATCATGCGGCCAAACGGACCGATAAAGGCGTGCGCCAGGAACACCGCCAGGATCAGCGAGCAGACCGGGACCACCACCAGATAGAGGTAATCCGGCACGATGCGCTTCAGGCGCGTCTCAATAAAGCCCAGCGCCAGGCCCGCCAGCAATGCCGGGATCACCTGCGCCTGATAGCCGACTTTGGCGATGGTAAACAGGCCGAAGTTCCACACCTCTGGCGTTTGCTGACCAAGTAAGTAAGCGTTCATTAACTGCGGAGAGACCAGCGTCACGCCGAGCACGATACCGAGAATTGGCGTTCCGCCCATCTTACGCACCGCGGACCAGCAGATCCCGACTGGCAGATAGAAGAAGATCGCTTCGCCAATCAGCCACAGAAAGTCATAGATGCTTTGCAGCGCCGGGTACATCTGCGCCAGGGTTTTGCCGTCGCTCATTGGCACATCGCCGATGACGTTACGGAAGCCCAGAATTAAGCCCCCGCTGATCAGCGCTGGCAGCAGCGGGAAGAAGATCTCCGCAAAATGGGAAATAAGCTGCTCATGCCATTTCATATTCTGGCGCGCGGCCTTCTTCGCCTGCTCTTTATCGGCGGAAGAGTGCCCGGTAGTCGCCAGCAGAGCCTGATAGTAATCGCCCACTTCGGTACCAATCACCACCTGAAACTGCCCGGCGTTGGTGAAGCAGCCTTTAACCATAGAAAGCTCTTCAATGGCCTTCGGGTTGGCTTTGGCCGGATCGTTCAGCACGAAGCGCAGGCGGGTAATGCAATGGCTGACGGTGGCGATGTTATCGCGTCCGCCGACCAGGACGATCAGCTGATCGATATCTGTTTGTTTGACTTTACTCATCATGAAACCTCATGACAGATGGTGATAGGGGTTATGACCTGTGCGCAAGCCTACTCCTTCAACGTGACGGCGAAAATGGGAACGTTCCCGAAATCGGGCGAAGATCACAATAATCTATTCAAAAGAATTATGAGAGATGGGCTGGAATAACGATCTGACGGGGCTCGGTTCGCCCGGTAATCTGCTCGATCAGCTGCGCGGCAGCCTGCCGGCCAGACTCGGCGTAACCCGGATCAACGCTTATAATCTCCGGGTGTAAGAACTTCATCAGTGGCGTGCTTCCCACGCTCGCTAATTGCAGTTCCCCGATGCGCTGCTCCTGCAAATATTTGCTCGCACCCAATGCAAGGGTATCCGTGGCGCATACCAGGGCGGTGGTTTGTGACGTCAGCACGCTGGCGACCTGTTCATATCCCTGTTTCATACCCAGACCGGGCAGCGCGGCCACGGCGGGAAGATTGTGTTTTTTACAAAACGCCAGGTACGCTTCGTGGCGACGCTTGCCGGTGGTGATGTCGGCATGCGGCACGCCGAGATAGCTAATATGCCGATGGCCCTGTTCATACAGGCGCTGCATCAGGATCACGATCGCCCCTTCGTCATCGTAACAGACAGAGGCAAACCCGCTGGCGTCGCGCGCCAGCAGCACCAGTGACGGCTGCCAGGGTTTAAGCACGTCCTCTTTTAGGCCGGTAAATCCGAACAGCACCACCCCATCAATATTACGGCGCTGAAGCATGCCGAGATGCTCCTCCACCATTTGCGCGGAGAACTTGCTCTCCATCATGATCGGATCGTAGCCCTGCTCGTAGAACGCGGGCAGCATCGTCTGTACGGCGAGGTTTTCGGAGAGGGAATCCAGACGCGAGACAATAATGGCGACCACTTTATCGCTCTGCCCGCGCATGGCGCGCGCGGAGCGGGAAGGGGAAAAACCGTGCTGATTCATCACCGCCTCGACGCGCTCGCGTGTGCGCTCGCTGACACCGCTTTCGTTGTTCAGCACGCGTGAGACAGTCGATTTCCCCACGCCGCTTAAACGCGCGATATCTTTAATCGTAAGGCGGTTCTGCATGCTGTATTCCCTGTAACAACGATAAAATAATCAATTGAGCCTAATGCTATCCTGCGAATTCGCTATGGGCAAAGTCTGGTTTACGTTCGGTTTATTTGCAGGGCGTTATAATACCGCCCGATTAGTCACAAACGGTATGGATAAATCACTATACTGCGTGCCGATACCCAACTTTTTACTTACCGGAGGCCACATGGATCCCGATCCCACACCTCTCCTGACCAGGAGAAAACCTTCTTTCCGGTAAGCCAGCCTTTTGCTGTCTCACCGGCGTGAGGCAGCAACGTTCATACGTTCCTGCTTGATAAATTAAGTGCCTGACAGGTACGGCTTTGCCACGCCTGCGGGAAAACTGCGTCCGCCTTTGCGGATGCGGGGGAATGACTATGCTGAAGAATATCACCCGGCAGCTGCAAGCGCTGCTGAGCCGTCACCTGCCACATCGCCTGATTGCGCGCGATCCGCTGCCAAATGCCAACACCATGGCGGGAGCGGCAATCCCCGCTTCCCTGACCGAGCGCTGCCTGAACGTGGCGGCGATGGATGAAAACGAAGTCTGGCGCGCCTTTGGCGGCCACCCGGAAGGGCTGAACGCGCAAGAAGTGTCAAAAATCCGCGCGGAACATGGCGATAACCAGATCCCGGCGCAGAAACCCTCTCCCTGGTGGGTCCACCTGTGGCTCTGCTACCGCAACCCGTTCAACCTGCTGCTGACGGTGCTCGGGATCATCTCTTACGCCACTGAAGATCTGTTTGCCGCAGGCGTGATTGCCCTGATGGTGGGGATCTCCACGCTGCTGAACTTTATTCAGGAATCGCGCTCCACCAAAGCGGCGGACGCCCTGAAAGCGATGGTCAGCAACACCGCCACCGTGTCGCGCGTGATTAACGACCTCGGCGAAAACGCCTGGATTGAGCTTCCCATTGACCAGCTGGTGCCGGGCGATCTGGTGAAGCTGGCGGCGGGGGACATGATCCCGGCGGATTTACGTATCATCCAGGCGCGGGATCTGTTCGTCGCGCAGGCGTCACTCACCGGTGAATCCCTTCCCGTAGAGAAGGTAGCGCGGACCCGCGATTCGCAGCAGATGAATCCGCTGGAGTGCGACACCCTGTGCTTTATGGGCACCACGGTGGTCAGCGGCACGGCGCAGGCGATTGTCACCGCCACCGGCGGCAATACCTGGTTTGGACAGCTTGCGGGACGCGTCAGCGAGCAGGAGAGCGAGCCGAATGCGTTCCAGAAAGGCATTGGCCGCGTCAGCATGCTGCTGATCCGCTTTATGATGGTCATGACGCCGATTGTCCTGCTGATCAACGGCTACACCAAAGGCGACTGGTGGGAAGCGGCGCTGTTCGCGCTCTCCGTGGCCGTTGGCTTAACGCCGGAAATGCTGCCGATGATTGTCACGTCCACGCTGGCGCGCGGGGCGGTCAAACTCTCTAAACAAAAGGTGATCGTTAAACACCTCGACGCCATCCAGAACTTTGGCGCGATGGACATCCTTTGCACCGATAAAACCGGCACCCTGACGCAGGACAAAATCGTGCTGGAGAACCATACCGACATCGCCGGAAAAACCAGCGAGCGCGTGCTTCACAGCGCCTGGCTGAACAGCCACTATCAGACCGGGCTGAAAAATCTGCTCGACGTGGCGGTGCTGGAAGGGGTGGACGAGGAGTCTGCCCGCACGCTCTCCGGTCGCTGGCAGAAGGTGGATGAAATCCCGTTCGACTTCGAGCGCCGCCGCATGTCGGTGGTGGTCAGCGAGCAGGCGGACGTACATCAGCTGATCTGCAAAGGGGCATTGCAGGAGATCCTGAATGTTTCCACGCAGGTGCGCCATAACGGCGAGATCGTGCCGCTGGATGAGACCATGCTGCGCCGCATCAAACGCGTCACCGATAACCTGAACCGTCAGGGGCTGCGCGTGGTGGCAGTAGCCAGCAAGTTCCTGCCTGCGCGGGAAGGTGACTACCAGCGTATCGATGAATCCGATTTGATCCTCGAAGGTTACATCGCATTCCTCGATCCGCCGAAAGAGACCACCGCGCCGGCGCTAAAAGCGCTGAAAGCGAGCGGTATCACCGTCAAAATCCTCACCGGCGACAGCGAGCTGGTGGCGGCCAAAGTGTGCCACGAAGTCGGCCTGGACGCGGGCGACGTCGTCGTGGGGAGCGACATTGAGCACCTGTCCGACGATGAGCTGGCCGAGCTTGCCCAACGCACCACGCTGTTTGCCCGCCTGACGCCGATGCATAAAGAGCGCATCGTCACTCTGCTGCGTCGCGAAGGGCACGTAGTGGGCTTTATGGGCGACGGCATCAATGATGCGCCAGCCCTGCGTGCGGCGGATATCGGTATCTCCGTGGACGGCGCGGTGGATATTGCCCGCGAAGCGGCGGATATCATTCTGCTGGAAAAGAGCCTGATGGTGCTGGAAGAGGGCGTCATCGAAGGGCGTCGCACCTTCGCCAATATGCTCAAATACATCAAAATGACCGCCAGCTCCAACTTCGGCAACGTCTTCAGCGTGCTGGTGGCGAGCGCGTTTCTGCCGTTCCTGCCGATGCTGCCGCTGCATCTGCTGATCCAGAACCTGATGTACGATGTCTCTCAGGTGGCGATCCCGTTTGATAACGTGGACGACGAGCAGATCCAGAAGCCGCAGCACTGGAACCCCACCGATCTGGGGCGCTTTATGCTGTTCTTTGGGCCGATCAGCTCTATCTTCGACATTCTGACCTTCTGCCTGATGTGGTTTGTGTTCCATGCGAATACGCCAGAACACCAGACGCTGTTCCAGTCCGGCTGGTTCGTGGTGGGACTGCTGTCTCAGACGCTGATTGTGCACATGATCCGCACCCGTCGTATTCCGTTCATCCAGAGCCGTGCCGCGTGGCCGCTGATTGTGATGACGGGGATTGTGATGGCGCTCGGGATCGCGCTGCCGTTCTCGCCGCTGGCAAGCTACCTGCAACTTCAGGCGCTGCCGCTGAGCTACTTCCCGTGGCTGGTGGCGATCCTCGCGGGCTACATGGTGCTGACGCAGATGGTGAAAGGGTTCTATAGCCGTCGGTATGGGTGGCAGTAAATTATGTTTGCCGGGTGGCGGCTTCGCCTTACCCGGCCTACTCCCGAAACGTAGGCCCGGTAAGCGCAGCGCCACCGGGCAATAGCTTTCCTCCCAAATTCAACAACCTGTGATCTCCGTCGGCGCATTCGCTTGACGACAATTTGAGCGCATGTTAACAGAATGTTTTGCCTGTATTTGGCCCGTCAGATAAGGAACATTCATGTTACGGTACAGCCTCTTAACCGCCGGGCTCATGCTCGGCGCCTCCGCCTTTGCCGCCCCGGCAGGTGACCTTCCCTTAATGCCCTGGCCTGCGAAGGTTGAACGTCCGACCACTCAGGGCGCGCTGGTGCTTAACAATCAACTCTCTGTGAGCGTCAGCGGCGACGATCTGGGGGATGCGGTCAACCGCCTGCGCCAGCGTATTGCGCTGCAAACCGGCTGGACGCTACAGCCGCAGGCCGAAAAACCTGACAAGCCGACCATCCGCATCGCCATCGCCAAAAAGGTGAAGCCGCAGCCGCTGCCGGACAGCGATGAGAGCTATAAACTCACGGTGGACGCCAACGGCGTAAATATCTCTGCCAACACCCGCTTTGGCGCGCTGCGCGCCATGGAAACCTTGCTTCAGCTGATGCAGAACGGCGCCGAAAACACCTCGATCCCGTGGGTGACCATTGAAGATTCGCCGCGCTTCCCGTGGCGCGGGCTGCTGCTCGATTCGGCGCGCCACTTCCTCCCGATTCCGGATATTAAACGCCAGATCGACGGCATGGCCGCGGCCAAACTCAACGTCCTGCACTGGCATTTGACGGACGATCAGGGCTGGCGCTTTACCTCGAAACGTTATCCAAAATTAACCCAGCTTGCCAGCGATGGGCTGTTCTACACCCCGGAGCAGATGCGCGAGATTGTGCGTTACGCTGCCGAGCGCGGCATACGCGTGGTGCCGGAAATTGATATGCCGGGCCACGCCTCGGCGATTGCCGTCGCCTACCCGGAGCTGATGAGCGCGCCGGGGCCGTACGCCATGGAGCGCCACTGGGGCGTGCTGAAGCCGGTGCTGGATCCAACCAAAGCGGCAACTTATACCTTTGCCGACGCGATGGTCAGCGAACTGGCGGCGATCTTCCCGGATCCGTATCTGCATATTGGCGGCGATGAGGTTGACGACAGCCAGTGGAAAGCGAACGCTACGATCCAGACGTTTATGCGCGACAACAAACTGGCGGACAGCCACGCGTTGCAGGCGTATTTCAACCGCAAGCTGGAGACGATCCTTGAGAAGCACCACCGGCAGATGGTTGGCTGGGATGAGATCTACCATCCCGATCTGCCGAAAAGCATTCTGATCCAGTCCTGGCAGGGACAGGACGCGCTGGGGCAGGTGGCGCAGAACGGCTATAAGGGCATTCTCTCAACCGGTTTCTACCTCGATCAGCCGCAATCCACCGCCTACCACTACCGCAATGAAATTGTGCCGCAGGGGCTGAACGGCGTGGATGTGATAGCGGACACCGACAGCGTCCAGAGCTGGGCTTTCTCCATGCCGCGTCTGAAAGGCAAGCCGGTGGAAGGCAGCTTTACGCTGGTGAAAGGCGATGCCGGGTGGCGTGGATTTATTGATTTTGCTGGAAAATCGCGTCGGGCGGTGGATAACATTCAGTGGCGGGACGACAACCAGGTAACGTTTACCGTTGATACCTGGATGGGTGAAACGCGTCCGGTCGTTTCTGTTGAGAACGATAAGCTCAGCGGCTATTTCCTGGTGGGTAACGCCCGCTACCCGATCGACGGCACGCGTCTGGACGCGGTGCCAAAAGGCATACCGCCGGTGGTGCCGGACCCGGCGGACGAGGCCAATCTGCTCGGCGGTGAAGCCGCGCTGTGGGCGGAAAACGTGGTCGCGCCGGTGCTGGATATCCGTCTGTGGCCGCGCGCCTTTGCGGTGGCGGAGCGGCTATGGTCGGCAAAGGACGTCAACGACATCGACAACATGTATACCCGGCTCCAGGCGATGGACAGTTGGTCCACGGTGTCGGCTGGACTACAGCAGCATACCCAGCAGCAGGTGCAGTTCACGCGCCTCGCCAACAATGCGGATACCCTGCCGCTGCAAATTCTCGCCCAGGCGCTTGAACCGGCGCAGTATTACACCCGCCAGCATCTTAAGTTCCAGGCCGGAAACTATCATCAGTTTGAGCCGCTCAACCGGCTCGCTGACGCGCTAAACGCGGAAAGTGCGACCGTGCGTCAGATGAATAAATGGGCGGACCGTCTGGTGAGCGACGCGGAAGACACGGAAAGCGCCGACGCGCTGCGCCACGTCTTTAACCGCTGGCAGAACAACACCAGCGATGCGCTGGCCTTGAGTGAAAACAGCTATCAGCTGAAGGCCATTAAGCCGGTGATCCAGGAGGTGGATAAACTGGCCTCGATTGGCCTGAGGCTGACGGATCTGGTGGCGCGTCAGGGCACGCTGGACGACAACGAGATCGCGTCGATCCAGAGCGAACTGGATAACGCGGCGAAGGTTCAGGACGAGGTGGTGATTGCGGCGGTATATCCGCTGGAGACGCTGCTTAGGGCGACGCGGAATCAGTAACAAATATCCCCTCACCCCAACCCCTCTCCCCATAGGGGCGAGGGGCTCGATCGGTTCCCTCTCCCTGTGGGAGAGGGTTAGGGTGAGGGAATCAGACCACTCAGTTCTTCAGCACCCACGCCTCTCTCCAGTGCGCGCCCACGCCTGGCTCAAACTGGTTTGCGGTTGGGCTGTACTGCACGCAGTAGCCGCTATACGGGAACGGTTTACACTCGTAGGTCTTACCGTCTTTAGGTTGTAACACCACGGTGCCCGCTTTGTAAGAGGCAATGCTGTCCGGGAAGATAAAGTCATGCGGGCCGCTGCTGTCCGCCGCGTCGCTTTCCAGCATCAGGTTTAGCACGTCCTGCGCGAACAGGGTGCCGTCTTTGTTGGTGGCGTAGTATTTCAGCATATGGTGGCCCGCCGTGACGTCAGTCAGCGTCATGGTCACGTTTTGATTGACGTTATTCATATCCTGCTTCAGGTAACCTTTTTCGGCACCGTGGTGGTTCATCACGTGCGCTTCAAAATTAACGTCACCCTGCGTGTTCACATGGAAGGTTACAATCACATTGCCATGTTCGATTTTGCTGTATTGCAGATCGGAAACGGCGATGGTCTCGCTCACCTGCGCTTTTTGCTCTTCATAAGAGATGGCAACGGATTTCAGCGTGCTGCCGTCTTTCACGAATACGCTGTTGGCGCCGTGAACCGGACTAATTTCACCGGCTTCATCTTTCACACCGACGCGGACATCGCTATGAGCGGTGTTGATCTTCTGCGCCAGATCGTAGGACCACTGGTTAGCGTCGCCTTGTTCTGAAGAGCCGATGGTCATTTCAGTACGCAGGGCGGCAACTTCCCCGTTGGCGTCGAAGAAGCGTGCAATCACTTTATCGCCCACGTTCAGGTTATTCCCGGCAATCTGTCCGCTCAGGGTTTTACTCCACTGGGATATTACCGCTGGGGTATCGTCCGGCGTGACGTTGCCGCCGTTACCGAAATCAACGTCAATGGCCTGATAGAAACTGTTTGTGGTATCCGCAATTTCCCACACGCCATAAATAACCTGGTAGCCCGTACGTTCCGGGACATTACAGGTCATGGATTTTGTCATGGACGGTGCCTGACCATTCCCGTTAATAGTACAGAACGGCGTTAATTCGAACTGGTCACGGGTCAGCGGTTTATTGGGGTCCCAGTTTTGTTTGGTAATGTAATAACGCCAGTTGGTGGTTTTATGCGGCGCGGTATGGTGCCAGACAAATTCATGCGGGCCTGCCGTCATGGGGCTTTTGGTCCAGGCGTTCAGGCTCTGCTTATCAAGCTGGGAGTAGCTGGCAATACCGGCGCTGGCAAGCTGGCCGTCAGGCGGCATTGCGCCCGTCGGGAAGCCGGAGGTCCTTTCTACGCTCTGCGGTTCATATTGTACAGAGCCACAGTCAATATTCTGGCCGAGCTTACACATATAAGCACGGCTGGCGGGGGATTCTATATATCCGTGTGCAAGTGCGGAAGACGCAACCGCTAATGTGGCAACGGCCAGCGCGATCTTAGAGAGTTTCATTCTTCATCCATTAATTAGAATATAACAAGGCAGCGTCAGTCTATTAATGGAGTGGGGGATGCGTCATTGCCTGGAGAGAGTAAAAATGGTCGCAATAAAGAGAAGGCAGCCTGAGCTGCCTTCTCTTTATTGAAATAAATTAGCGACGTACGGCAATCGCTTCAATTTCAATTTTTACGTCTTTTGGCAGACGCGCCACTTCCACACAGGAGCGCGCCGGGAAGGTGGCGTTGTGCTCGGTGAAGAACGCTTCATAAGTGGCGTTAACGGTGGCGAAATCGTTCAGATCTTTCACGAACACGGTGGTTTTGACGATATCGCCCACTTTCAGACCGGCAGATTCGACGATCGCCTGCACGTTTTCCAGCGACTGACGCGCCTGCGCCGCTACGTCGGCTGGCACTTCACCGGTTTTTGGGTTCACCGGGATCTGACCAGAAGTGATGATCATGCTGCCCAGATCAACGCCCTGAACGTATGGGCCGATAGCCGCTGGTGCATTTTCCGTCGCGAGTACTTTGCTCATTTTTTCTCCAGAATTACAGCGTTAAGAATGTTCCCGGCCATTATAACAGCCGGGATTTCATTACCAACCTCAATTAGTTGGCCAGCACCACATAATGAGAAAACTCTTTTTCGCAGTATTTGCATTTGAGTGCGATGTCATTGGCGCGCTTTTTCACTGCGAAACTGGAGGAAACCGGCTCAGCATGACTGATGCAGTTGCTGTTCGGGCAGACCAGCACGCTTTCGATGCGATCTGGCAGGCTTGGGCGGGATTTGCCCACCACGTCGTAATCGTCGATGCGGTTAACCGTGGCGTCCGGCGCGTACAGAGACAGCTGGTTGACCTGCTCGTCGGTCAGGAAAGTGTTCTCGATCTTGATCAGGTCTTTACGGCCCATTTCGCCCGACGGCAGGTTCAGGCCGATGGTGATGCGCTGGTCGGTTTCAGTCAGTTTGAACAGCGTCAGCAGCTTAAAGCCCACCTGCGCAGGGATGTGGTCAATCACGGTGCCACGCTTGATGGCTTCAACCTGGAGTTTGTTATCGTGTGTCATGGTCGTCTCCCCTTACAGAGCTAATTCGCGATTCAGAACCAGTGCCAGTAACGCCTGGCGGGCGAAGATGCCGTTTCCGGCCTGCTGGAAGTACCAGGCGTGCGGCGTTTTATCCACGTCTGTGGTGATCTCATCGATGCGCGGCAACGGGTGCAGCACCTTCATGTTGTCGCGCGCGCCCTCGAGGTCGCTGGCGCGCAGTACGAACTGCGCCTTCACGTTGGCGTACTCGGATGGGTCAAGACGCTCTTTCTGCACGCGGGTCATGTAGAGAATATCCACGTTGCCCATCACTTCTTCTATGCTGGCGTGCAGGCTCCACGCGATGCCTTTTTCGTCCAGCATATCGAGAATGTACTGCGGCATCGCCAGCGCGTCCGGCGCGATGAAGAAGAAGCGGTTGCCGTTAAATTTCGCCAGCGCCTGGGTCAGGGAATGGACGGTGCGGCCATATTTCAGGTCGCCGACCATGGCGATGTTCAGGTTCTCAAGCGTGCCCTGCGTCTCCTGAATGGTGAACAGATCCAGCAGGGTCTGCGTCGGGTGCTGGTTGGCACCGTCACCGGCGTTCAGCACCGGAATGCCGCCGGAAAACTCGGTCGCCAGACGCGCTGCGCCCTCCTGCGGGTGGCGCATCACAATCGCGTCCACGTAGGTACTGATAACCGAAATGGTATCCGCCAGGGTCTCGCCTTTTTTACCCAGCGACGTGTTGCTGCTGTCCGAGAAGCCCACCACGCTCGCCCCGAGGCGGTGCATGGAGGTTTCAAAGGAGAGGCGGGTGCGGGTGGAGGCCTCGAAGAAGCAGCTCGCAATCACCTTGTGCTTCAGCAGCTCCGGTTGCGGATTGGCCTTCAGTTTTGCCGCGGTTTCCAGAACCAGTTCCAGCTCTTCGCGGCTGAGGTCGTTTATGGAAATGATGTGTTTTTGATAAAGCGGATTCATGTTTATCTCCTGACGCCGGGCAAAAAAAAGCCCCTCAAATGAGGGGCTCTGGGAATAGGTTTAGCAACGGGAAGAAAAACGGCAGGCCAGCGTCTGATTTCAGACGCGGTAAGACGATATGTCGTACACGCTTGACCATGCTTCCTCCCGGCAAATTGTCGGGCATTATACGCAGCTCGCTTTTGGGATCAAGCGATTTAATGCACGCTTTACTCAATGCAAACGGTTCTTTATGAATATTAATGCGTTCTGAGTAAATAATTAATTTGCTTATGCACCAGCGCGGTGCGCTTCACCACGCGGGGCGCGACCCAGACAATACTGCTTCCGGCCACCACGCCTAAAATTTCCGGTAACTGGTGATAATCCAGAATACGCGCCACCGCTCGGCCATATCCGGCGACGGTATGGATAAGGATAAATTCGCTGTTGTGCTCCACGCTCACCACCATTTCAGAGACGGTACGCGCCGCGTCGGGGGCCGGGCGCAGTTGGGGATTCAGCGAATAAATCTTTAGCCCTTTGGCATTGCGAATTTTTATGACACCGAGCAACTTGAGCAGACGTGAAACGGTGGACTGGCTGATGGTCTCAAAACCCCGCTCCTGTAAGTCGCGGCGGATCTCCTCCTGGGAGAGATAGCTCTTTTCCGCGATCAGACGCTGGCAGACCGTTAGCTGTAGTTGCTCTTTGGGAGAGTACTCTTCGTAATCCATCATAGTTCCCATATCAGTTCCCGAAATAACCGGTGGCACCGCACCGATCCGTAGGCCGGATAAGCGCAGCGCCATCCGGCAAATTACAACAGGGCGCCCAGGCTTAACGCCACCATAATCACCACCGTTAAAATCCCCAGCAGCGGCGCGACCCATTTCAGATAGCGCACGTAGGGCACGCGGGCGATAGCCAGCCCGCCCATCACGACGGCAGAGGTGGGAGTGATCAGGTTAACGATGCCGGACGCCGACTGGTAAGCCGTAACCACCAGGTCGCGGTTGACGTTAGCGAAATCGGCAAGGGGCGCCATGATCGGCATCGTCAGAACGGCCAGGCCGGACGAAGAAGGCACAAGAAACGACAGCACCACTTCCAGCCAGTACATCACGTTGATGAACGCCACCGTCGACAATCCGGTGACCATTCCCTCGGCGCTGTGCAAAATGGTGTGGGTAATCATGCCCTTATCCATGATCACTACGATACCGCGCGCGATGCCGATAATCAGCGCGACGCCCAGCAAATCTCGCGCGCCGTTGATAAAGGTTGAGGTCAGCTCCTCTTCGCTCATGCGGGCGATCAGCCCGACGATAATCGCGCTGGCGAGGAACACCGCCGAGATCTCCGCCATCCACCAGCCCAGCACCGCCACGCCGTAGATCATCACCGCGAAGGCGAGGGCGAAGATCACCAGGATGAGTTTGCGCACCGGGGTAAACTCCAGCGACTGCTCGCCCTTATTGCCGAGGAAGTGGGCGAGATTCTCTTCCTGCTTATCCGCCACGATCGACAGCGACGGATCCTTGCGCACCTTGCGGGCATAGCGCATTACCCACGCCACGCAGATGATCCAGCCGATCACCAGCAGCGCGATGCGCAACATGATGCCGTTGGTGAAGGGGATCCCGGCGGCGTTGGCGGCGATCACCGTGGCGAACGGGTTGATGGTGGAGCCGAGGGTGCCGATCCCCGCGCCGAGCAGCACGGTGGACGCAGCAACCACCGGATCGAACCGCGCCGCCAGCATCACCGGCACCAGTAAGGTATAGAAGGGCAGCGACTCTTCTGCCATGCCGTAAATCGTGCCGCCTGCGGCAAACAGCGCCATCAGGATCGGGATCATCCACTCTTCGCGTCCGCGCAGCCGGGTGGTGACGCGCTCGATCCCGGCGTCTATCGCCCCGGTTTTAGTGACGATCCCGAGGAATCCCCCGATGATCAGAATAAACAGCGCCACGTCGATGGCCCCGGCCTGGCCGGACTCCGGATCGTACAGCCCGGCAATCGGCGCCATCAGCACCGAAACCAGCCCCTGCGGGTGCGCTGCCACGTGCGCGTAGGTGCCAGCAACCGGCACTTCTTTGCCGAGCGCCTCGTTCATCGCCATATGGTACTGCCCGGCCGGAACAATCCACGTCAGCACGGCAACCACGGCAATCAGAAAAAAGAGAATGGTGTAAGCGGAGGGAAACTTGAACTTGCCCATGATGTTCTCCTGAACCCGGCGCACCCCGCGGCGCGCCGGGCGGTGATTAGTCGCCGAGTGTCGCCACCATGACCGCTTTAATGGTGTGCATGCGGTTCTCTGCTTCGTCGAAGACAATGGAGTTCGGTGATTCGAAGACCTCTTCCGTCACTTCCAGCCCCTTCAGGCCGTACGCCATTTCGATTTCGCGGCCCACTTTGGTGTGCTCGTTGTGGAACGCTGGCAGGCAGTGCATGAACTTGACGTTCGGGTTACCGGTGGCCTTCATCACGTCCGCGTTAATCTGATATGGCTTCATCAGGCTGACGCGCTCGGCCCAGGCTTCCTTCGGCTCGCCCATGGAAACCCACACGTCGGTGTAGAGGAAATCGGTGCCCTGCACGCCTTCCTCCACGTCGTCGGTGAGGGTGATGCGCGCGCCGGTCTCTTTGGCGATGGCACGGCACTGCTCAACCAGGCCCGCCTCCGGCCAGAAGGATTTCGGCGCCACAAGGCGGATATCCATCCCCATTTTGGCCGCGCCGACCATCAGGGAGTTGCCCATGTTGTTGCGCGCATCGCCCAGGTAGGCAAAGCTCAGCTCCGGCAGGGTTTTGCCCGGCGCGTGCTCCAGCATGGTCATCAGGTCGGCAAGGATTTGGGTCGGGTGGAACTCGTCGGTCAGGCCGTTCCACACCGGCACGCCCGCATACTCGCCCAGCTCCTCGACGATGGCCTGGCCGTAGCCGCGGTATTCGATGCCGTCATACATGCGGCCCAGCACGCGGGCGGTGTCCTTCATCGACTCTTTATGGCCGATCTGTGAGCCGCTTGGGCCGAGATAGGTGACCTGCGCGCCCTGGTCGAACGCGCCCACTTCAAAGGCGCAGCGGGTGCGGGTGGAGGTTTTTTCAAAGATCAGGGCGATGTTTTTCCCGACCAGCGTTTGTTTTTCGCGTCCGGCTTTTTTAGCGGCCTTCAGTTCAATGGCGAGGTCGATCAGGTACTGGATCTCCGCCGGGGTGTAGTCGAGCAGTTTGAGGAAGTTGCGGTTTTTCAGGTTGATGGTCATGGGGAAATCCTTTTTAAAATTTAGCTGTCTGATGCCCTCACCCCGGCCCTCTCCCACAGGGAGAGGGGGCGTACATTCCCTCTCCCTTTGGGAGAGGGTTAGGGTGAGGGGAAAACGACTCAGTTACGAATCAACGTGCCTTTCTCGCCCGCCAGGATCTCCGCGCCATCATTCAGCGCGCCGATCCCGGCAATGCCGTTGCAGGCTTCAACAAACTCGCGGCAGGCGGCCACTTTCGGCCCCATCGATCCGGCGTCAAACTGCATGCCCCTGAGCAGTTCCGGCGTCACCTGCGCCAGCGGGCGCTGGGTCGGCTTGCCCCAGTCGAGGTACACCGCGTCGGCATCGGTCAAAATCAGCAGGGCGTCGGCTTCGATCTGGCGCGCCAGCAGGGCGGCGGAGAGGTCTTTGTCAATCACCGCCTCAATCCCGCGATAGCCGTTGGCGTTTTCCACCACCGGCACGCCACCGCCGCCGTTGCAGATCACCAGGTGGTCGCGCTGGATCAGCGCCGTGATGGCGTCGCTCTCAACGATGCGCTTCGGCTGCGGCGACGGCACCACGCGGCGGAAGTAGCTGCCGTCGGCCTTAAACACCCAGCCTTTCTCTGCGGCCAGCGCTTTAGCCTGGGCTTCGCTGTAGACCGGGCCGATGTACTTGGTCGGGTTGCTGAACGCCGGGTCGGCGGCGTCCACTTCCACCTGCGTGAGCAGGACGCTGACCTCGCGCTGGGGCAGATTGTTTTTCAGCGCCTGCTGGAGCATGTAGCCGATCATTCCCTGGCTTTCGGCGCCAAGAACGTCCAGCGGGTAGGGAGTGACTTTGTCGTAGGCGCTGTTTTGCAGCGCCAGCAGTCCGACCTGCGGGCCGTTGCCGTGCACCAGCACCACGCGCCACTGTTCCGTTAAGCCGGCGATGGTGCGGGCGGCCTGCTCGATGTTCTGGCGCTGGATCTCCGCTTCCAGCGGCTCGCCGCGCTTGAGCAGCGCGTTGCCGCCAAGGGCCACAACCAGAGTGGGTTTTCGTTCCATGATGGCTCCTTTAAATTCCGTCGCGTTCCAGTGGGCAGCTCATGCAGCGCGCGCCGCCGCGACCACGTCCCAGCTCGTCGCCCGGGATCGGCAGCACGGTGATGCCTGCTTTGTCGTACTTCTCGTTGGTCCAGACGTTGCGCTCGTAGCCGATCACCACGCCCGGGCGGAGGGTCAGGACGTTGTTAGCGTCGTTCCACTGCTCGCGTTCGGCTTCAAAGGCGTCGCCGCCGGTGGTGATCAGGCGGACGTGGTTAATGCCGAGGGCTTTCTCGATGGCGTGCAGCAGGTCGGTTTCCTGGGTGCGCAGCAGGCCGCCGCGTCCGTCCGGGGTGAGCGTCCAGCACTGGGCGTCCTTGCGCACCACTTCCGGGTAAACGGAGAAGGTGTCCACGTCGATGTGGGTCATCACGGTGTCGAGGTGCATGCAGGAGCGGTGTTTCGGCAGCTCAACGGCAATCACGCGCTCGGCCTGGCGATGTTTAAACAGGCTGTTGGCGAGGAACTCCACGCCCTGCGGCGTCGTGCGCTCGGACATGCCGATCAGTACCGCCCCGCGACCAATCACTAATACGTCGCCGCCTTCTAAGGTGGCGTGGTCGTAATTAATATTCTCGTCGCCGAAATACTTAATAAACTCGCCGTCGGCAAATGCGGGGTGCCAGCGATATATTGCCCGCAGGTTATTGGTTTCACGCTGGCGGGCGGGTTTCGCCATCGGATTAATGGAGACGCCGTTATAAATCCAGCAGGAGGTATCGCGGGTAAATAAGTGGTTCGGCAGCGGCTTCATAATAAAATCATTCGCCGTGTGGGTATCGACCACCATATTTTTAATGGCTGCCGGAATTTCACCGTAGGTTAATCCGCCGCTTAATCTGCGCGCCAGTTCCCGGTGCGGCATATCCGCCAGCCAGCCGCGCACGTCGGCGGCAAAGGTTGGTCCCAGGCGATAGTCGGAGATTTGTGTTTCAAGAAGCCAGGCTTTTGCTTCAGCAATATCAAGCGTTTGCGTAAGAAGGTCGGTCAACAGCAGGACTTCCACACCCTGCTCGCGCAGCGTGTTTGCGAAGATGTCATGCTCTTCACCCGCCCGTTCAACCGAGAGCACGTCATCAAATAGCAGCTCCTGACAGTTTGAGGGGGTTAACCGTTTCAGACTTAAATTAGGACGGTGCAGCATAACGCTACGCAATTGACCAATTTCAGAACCGACGTAATGCTTTTCCATAATTATTCCTTTAACTTTTTTTCAGAATAAAAAGGGCATGCGCCATGTGATGTGTTTAATTTCATGGCGGCTAAGCTCAATTGATTTCGTGATTTATAGTAGGCGCTTAAATAATGGTTATTGTGACATTGCTCACGCGAAAACCGATATTGAACAGTTTATTTTCAATTGCATGATTCGTATCAGATAATGATTAATTTCATATTATTAAGGGATGAATAGCTAAGCAGGAACGGGTGGCAATATTTGAAGTTGTTATTATTTTGTAGAATCACACGCTTTGAAATATTTGGTTATGTTGTTGATTTTAATGGATAAAATGTTGTCACGGGAATAGCTATGCAATAATGACAGTTAACTATTTTTCACTTAAGAGAAATCAATAAATAATTATGGATTTTTAAAGGAAATAACCAAAGTGATAAAGTGTGATACACCAACAGGTTTTGTGAGTTATGTTTTAAATTCAGTGAGTTAGATCCTGTGTGCAAAGTGCATGAAATGAGGTTATGCATAACCACTGCATAAATGCCTGTGTGCAATTAACAGTGGATTAACACATTTCCCGATAAACATGCGCTGACGCAAATCTTGTCAAAAAAGGGCTGGTATGGAAGAGGCAATTCTCGTATAAAACATAAAAATGAAACAATGTTTTAATCTGAGGGTTGTATCATGATTATTGGCAATATTCATCATCTCCAGTCCTGGTTGCCAGAAGAGCTGCGCCAGGCCATTGAGCACGTTAAGGCCCACGTCACCGACGCAACGCCGACCGGTAAGCACGACATCAATGGCAACAGCCTGTTTTATCTGGTTTCGGAGGACATGACCCAGCCGTTCGCCGAGCGGCGCGCTGAATACCATGCACGCTATCTGGATATTCAGATTGTGCTGAAGGGTCAGGAAGGGATGACCTTCAGCACCCTGCCTCACGGCACCCCGGACACCGACTGGCTGGCGGACAAAGACATCGCGTTCCTGCCGGAAGGCGAGCAGGAGAAAACCGTGGTGCTGAGCGAAGGGGATTTTGTGGTGTTCTGGCCGGGCGAAGTGCATAAGCCGCTGTGCGCGGTGGGAGCACCGGCGCAGGTGCGTAAGGTTGTGGTGAAGATGCTGGTAGAGTAACCCCTCACCCCGGCCCTCTCCCAAGGGGAGAGGGTGTAAAAGTTCCCTCTCCCCTTGGGAGAGGGTTAGGGTGAGGGCACCAGACCGCACCCACGCATAATGTGATCCAGCTTAAACTTCCCGCACTCCCTCACCCCTTCCCATTTACCTGCGCTTTTTCTGCGTCATAGTATGATCGTTAAATTAATGAACGCCGTTCTATAATGTAGAACAAAATGTTTCAACAAGGAGATCTCATGCCGCAGTCCGCGTTGTTCACGGGTATCATTCCCCCTGTCTCCACCATTTTTACCGCCGATGGCCAGCTCGATAAACCGGGTACCGCCGCGCTGATCGACGATCTGATTAAAGCAGGCGTCGACGGCCTGTTTTTCCTGGGCAGCGGCGGCGAGTTCTCCCAGCTCAGCGCCGAAGAGCGTAAAACCATTGCCCGGTTTGCGATCGATCATGTCGATCGTCGCGTGCCGGTTCTGATCGGCACCGGCGGCACCAACGCCCGGGAAACCATTGAGCTGAGCCAGCACGCGCAGCAGGCGGGCGCGGACGGCATCGTGGTGATCAACCCCTACTACTGGAAAGTATCGGAAGCGAACCTGATCCGCTATTTCGAGCAGGTGGCCGACAGCGTCACGCTGCCGGTGATGCTCTATAACTTCCCGGCGCTGACCGGGCAGGATCTGACCCCGGCGCTGGTGAAAACCCTCGCCGACTCGCGCAGTAACATCGTCGGCATTAAAGACACCATCGACTCCGTCGCTCACCTGCGCAGCATGATCCACACCGTTAAAGGCGCCCATCCTCATTTCACGGTGCTGTGCGGCTACGACGATCATCTGTTTAATACCCTGCTGCTCGGCGGCGACGGGGCGATCTCGGCCAGCGGCAACTTTGCCCCACAGGTGTCGGTAAATCTTCTGAAAGCCTGGCGGGATAACGACGTGGCGAAAGCGGCTGAGTATCATCAGACCCTGCTGCAAATCCCGCAGATGTATCAGCTGGATACGCCGTTTGTGAACGTCATTAAAGAGGCGATCGTGCTCTGCGGTCGTCCGATTTCTACGCACGTCCTGCCGCCAGCCTCGCCGCTGGACGAGCCGCGCAAGGCGCAGCTGAAAACCCTGTTACAACAGCTCAAACTCTGCTGAGCCGGACGATAACGATGACCATTGAGAAAATTTTCACCCCACAGGACGATGCGTTTTATGCGGTGATCACCCACGCGGCGGGGCCGCAGGGCACGCTGCCGCTGACCCCGCAGATGCTGATGGAATCCCCCAGCGGCAACCTGTTCGGTATGACGCAGAACGCCGGGATGGGCTGGGATGCCAACAAGCTCACCGGCAAAGAGGTGCTGATCATCGGCACCCAGGGCGGCATCCGCGCCGGAGACGGACGCCCGGTCGCGCTGGGCTACCACACCGGGCACTGGGAGATCGGCATGCAGATGCAGGCGGCGGCGAAGGAGATCACCCGCAACGGCGGGATCCCGTTCGCCGCCTTCGTCAGCGATCCGTGCGACGGTCGCTCGCAGGGCACGCACGGCATGTTCGATTCCCTGCCGTACCGCAACGACGCGGCGATCGTGTTTCGCCGCCTGATCCGCTCCCTGCCGACGCGCCGGGCGGTGATCGGCGTGGCAACCTGCGATAAAGGGCTGCCCGCCACCATGATTGCGCTGGCTTCCATGCACGATCTGCCGACCATTCTGGTGCCGGGCGGGGCGACGCTGCCGCCCACCGTGGGGGAAGATGCGGGCAAAGTGCAGACCATCGGCGCGCGCTTCGCCAACCATGAGCTCTCCTTGCAGGAGGCCGCCGAGCTGGGCTGTCGCGCCTGCGCGTCGCCGGGCGGCGGGTGTCAGTTCCTCGGTACGGCGGGCACCTCGCAGGTAGTGGCGGAGGCGCTGGGTCTGGCGCTGCCGCACTCTGCACTGGCGCCGTCCGGGCAGGCGGTGTGGCTGGAGATCGCCCGCCAGTCGGCACGCGCGGTCAGTGAACTGGATAACCGTGGCATCACCACGCGCGATATCCTCACCGACAAAGCCATCGAAAACGCGATGGTGATCCACGCGGCGTTCGGCGGCTCCACTAATTTACTGCTGCACATTCCAGCCATCGCCCACGCGGCGGGCTGCACGATCCCGGACGTTGAACACTGGACGCGCGTCAACCGCAGGGTGCCTCGCCTGGTAAGCGTGCTGCCCAACGGCCCGGACTATCACCCGACCGTGCGCGCCTTCCTCGCGGGCGGCGTGCCGGAGGTGATGCTCCACCTGCGCGATCTCGGCCTGCTGCATCTGGACGCCATGACCGTCACCGGCCAGACGGTGGGCGAGAACCTCGACTGGTGGCAGACGTCCGAGCGCCGTAAGCGCTTCCGCCAGTGCCTGCGCGAGCAGGACGGCGTGGAGCCGGATGACGTGATCCTGCCGCCGGAGAAGGCAAAAGCGAAAGGGCTGACCTCGACGGTCTGCTTCCCGACGGGCAACATCGCGCCGGAAGGATCGGTGATCAAGGCCACGGCGATCGACCCGTCGGTGGTGGGTGAAGATGGCGTTTACCGCCACACTGGCCGGGTACGGGTGTTTGTCTCGGAGGCGCAGGCGATTAAGGCCATCAAGCGAGAAGAGATTGCGCAGGGCGATATCATGGTGGTGATCGGCGGTGGCCCGTCCGGCACCGGCATGGAAGAGACCTACCAGCTTACCTCCGCGCTGAAGCATATCTCGTGGGGCAAAACGGTGTCGCTCATCACCGATGCGCGCTTCTCGGGCGTGTCGACGGGGGCCTGCTTCGGCCACGTATCGCCGGAGGCGCTGGCGGGAGGGCCGATTGGTAAGCTGCGCGATAACGACATCATTGAGATTGCCGTGGACCGCCTGACTCTGACCGGTAGCGTGAACTTCATCGGTACCGCGGACAACCCGCTGACGCCGGAAGAGGGGGCGCGCGAGCTGGCGCGGCGGCAGACGCACCCGGACCTGCACGCTCACGACTTTTTGCCGGACGATACCCGGCTGTGGGCGGCATTACAGTCCGTGAGCGGCGGCGCCTGGAAAGGCTGTATTTATGACACCGATAAAATCATTGAGGTAATTAACGCCGGTAAAAAAGCACTCGGCCTTTAATTATTTTTTGAGAGAAAGTCGTCTGCGGAAAATATTCCGCGGACGGTTTTTGCTTGTCTTTAATTTTCTAATTTAAACAATGACTTGTGATATATCGTTGGCGTCACAAAAGCGAAATAACGTAATTCAGAAATAAGATATGACCATTGCTGGTTAATTGAGCATCTCATTACACTCCATTAACACGATGTTGTAATTCAGCACACTACATAAGGGTGTAATTCTGATGACGCAATTAACCATGAAAGACAAAATTGGCTACGGGCTGGGTGATACCGCCTGCGGCTTCGTCTGGCAGGCCACGATGTTCCTGCTGGCCTATTTCTACACCGACGTGTTCGGTCTCTCCGCGGGCATAATGGGGACGCTGTTTTTAGTTTCCCGCGTGCTCGACGCCGTGACCGATCCGCTGATGGGACTGCTGGTAGACCGCACCCGCACCCGCTACGGCCAGTTCCGCCCGTTCCTGCTGTGGGGCGCCATCCCGTTTGGCATCGTCTGCATGCTGACCTTCTACACGCCGGACTTCTCCGCGCAGGGCAAAATCATCTACGCCTGCGTGACCTACATTCTGCTGACTCTGGTCTACACCTTCGTTAACGTCCCGTACTGTGCCATGCCGGGGGTGATCACCGCCGACCCGAAAGAGCGTCATGCCCTTCAGTCCTGGCGTTTCTTCCTCGCCGCCGCGGGGTCGCTCGCCATCAGCGGCATCGCGTTGCCGCTGGTCAGCATCATCGGCAAAGGGAACGAGCAGGTGGGCTATTTCGGCGCCATGTGCGTGCTGGGGCTGAGCGGCGTAGTCCTGCTTTATGTCTGCTTCTTCACCACCAAAGAGCGCTACACCTTTGAGGTGCAGCCGGGTTCGTCGGTGGCGAAAGATCTTAAGCTGCTGCTGGGCAACGGCCAGTGGCGGATCATGTGCGCCTTCAAGATGATGGCGACCTGCTCTAACGTGGTGCGCGGCGGGGCGACGCTCTACTTCGTGAAATACGTGATGGATCACCCGGAGATGGCGACCCAGTTTTTACTTTACGGCAGCCTCGCCACCATGTTCGGCTCGCTCTGCTCGTCTCGTCTGCTGGGCCGCTTCGACCGCGTTACCGCCTTTAAGTGGATCATTGTCGCTTACTCTCTGATTAGCCTGCTGATCTTCTTCACGCCGGCGGAGCATATTGCCCTGATTTTCGCCCTCAACATCCTGTTCCTGTTCGTCTTTAACACCACCACGCCGCTGCAATGGCTGATGGCCTCTGACGTGGTGGATTACGAGGAGAGCCGCAGCGGACGTCGCCTCGACGGGCTGGTGTTCTCCACCTACCTGTTCAGCCTGAAGATTGGCCTGGCGATTGGCGGGGCGGTGGTGGGCTGGATCCTGGCCTGGGTGAACTACTCCGCCAGCAGCAGCGTGCAGCCGGTCGAGGTGCTGACCACCATCAAAATTCTGTTCTGCGTGGTGCCGGTGGTGCTCTACGCGGGCATGTTCATCATGCTGTCGTTCTACAAGCTCACCGACGCCCGCGTGGAGGCCATCAGCCAGCAGTTGATCAAGCACCGCGCGGCGCAGGGCGAGGCCGTTCCCGACGCCGCGACAGCCGCATCCCATTAACCGGAGGCAACATGGAAATCACTAACCCAATACTCACCGGCTTCAACCCGGACCCGTCCCTGTGCCGCCAGGGCGAGGACTACTACATCGCCACCTCGACCTTCGAGTGGTTCCCGGGCGTGCGCATCTATCACTCCCGCGACCTGAAAAACTGGACGCTGGTTAGCACGCCGCTGGACCGCGTGTCGATGCTGGACATGAAGGGCAACCCGGACTCCGGTGGTATCTGGGCGCCGTGCCTGAGCTACGCTGACGGCAAATTCTGGCTGCTCTATACCGACGTGAAGATTGTCGATTCGCCGTGGAAAAATGGCCGCAACTTCCTTGTCACCGCGCCGTCCATTGAGGGGCCATGGAGCGAGCCGATCCCGATGGGCAACGGCGGGTTCGATCCGTCCCTGTTCCACGACGACGATGGCCGCAAATACTACCTCTACCGCCCGTGGGGGCCGCGCCATCACAGCAACCCGCACAACACCATCGTGATGCAGGAGTTTGACCCGCAGACCGGCACCCTCTCGCCCGAGCGCAAAACGCTGTTTACCGGCACGCCGCTCTGCTACACCGAAGGGGCGCATCTTTATCGGCACGCGGGATGGTACTACCTGATGGTTGCCGAAGGCGGCACCAGCTACGAGCACGCCGTCGTGGTGCTGCGTGCAAAAACCATCGACGGGCCGTACGAGCTTCACCCGGACGTGACGATGATGACCAGCTGGCACCTGCCGGAGAACCCGCTGCAAAAGAGCGGCCACGGCTCGCTGCTGCAAACCCACACCGGGGAGTGGTATATGGCCTACCTTACCAGCCGCCCGCTGCGCCTGCCCGGCGTGCCGCTGCTGGCCTCAGGCGGACGCGGTTACTGTCCGCTGGGGCGCGAGACCGGCATCGCCCGCATTGAATGGCGCGATGGCTGGCCGTACGTGGAGGGCGGTAAGCACGCGCAGCTGACCGTGAAAGGCCCGCAGGTGGCGGAGCAGCCCGCCGCCGTTCAGGGTAGCTGGCGGGATGATTTCGACGGCAGCACGCTTGACCCTGAATTGCAGACTCTGCGCATTCCGTTCGACGACACCCTCGGCTCGCTCACCGCGCGCCCCGGCTATTTACGGTTGTACGGCAACGACTCGCTCAACTCGACCTTTACCCAGTCGACCGTGGCGCGCCGCTGGCAGCACTTCACCTTCCGGGCGGAGACGCGGATGCAGTTCTCGCCGGTTCACTTCCAGCAGAGCGCGGGGCTGACCTGCTACTACAACAGCAAAAACTGGAGCTACTGCTTTGTGGATTACGAGGAGGGGCAGGGGAGAACGATTAAGGTTATTCAGCTCGACCACAACGTGCCGTCGTGGCCGCTGCACGAGCAGCCCATTCCCGTGCCGGAGAGTGCGGAGAGCGTCTGGCTAAGGGTGGATGTGGATGCGCTGGTCTACCGCTACAGCTACTCGTTCGACGGCGAGACGTGGCACACCGTGCCGGTGACGTATGAGGCGTGGAAGCTGTCGGACGACTATATCGGCGGGCGCGGCTTCTTCACCGGCGCGTTTGTGGGACTGCACTGCGAGGACATCAGCGGCGACGGCTGCCACGCTGACTTCGACTACTTCACCTACGAGCCGGTCTGACGGCTCAGGCCGGGTAGCCCAGCGCGCGTGAGAGCTGGAGCCCGGCCTGCTGAAGCTGCTCGCGGAAATCAGCCAGCTCGGCGTCGTCCACGCGCGAGGTCAAGGTCGACAGGCTCAGGGCGGCAATCACGCGGGATTCGTGATTCCACACCGGCACCGCCACGCAGCGCACGCCCTGCTCGTTCTCTTCGCTATCCAGGGCATAGCCCTGCTCGCGGGTCTGCGCCAGGGCACTCATTAGTGCTTCACGAGAGGCGAGGGTGGAAGGCGTAAAGGTAGTGTACTGATAGCCCTCCAGCAGGGCGTTCAGCTCGGGCTCGCCCAGCCAGGCAATCAACACCTTGCCGATGGCGGTGGCGTGAACCGGCAGGCGGCGGCCGATGCGCGAATAGGCGATGGCGGCCAGCTTGCCTTCAATCTTCTCGATATAGACCCCTTCACGCCCGTCCAGGATCCCCAGATGGGTGGTCTGCCCGGTTCGCCGGGACAGCTCCGTCAGCCAGCCTTTCGCCTTCTGCCGAATATCCATCGAGCCCACGACGAAATGGCCGCGCTCGACCAGCTTCATGCCGAGGCGATACTTACCATTCTCCGGGTTCTGATCGATATAGCCGTGAAGCTGGAGGGTTTTCAGCAGCGAGTGGAGGGTACTCTTGCTCAGCCCCATCAGTTTGCTGATGTCGGTGATCTTAAGCTCGGTGGCCTGCTCGTTGAACAGGTCGAGGATCTGCAACGCACGTTCAACAGACTGAATAATCGGCATAATGCTGGTATGTCCACGCTGGAATTAAGGCGAAAACGTACCTTTTTCGGGGTGAAAAATCAATGAAATGGAGCCGGTTTGCCCGGCGGCGCTTCGCTTGCACGGGCCTACGGGACTTGTAGGCCGGGTAAGCGCAGCGCCACCCGGCAACAAAGGCGGCTACATTATTGTTAGCGGGGGACATCAATTATTATCCCGAGCGGCGACAGACTGGATTTTCCAGATCCCATCTTCTTTCACCATGCAATCAATGACGGTGTGCTGGGTCTTTTTGCCAAACGTGATATTCACGTTTACACAGACCGGGTCTGAATCATACGAATCAATAGCCACATTCTCAGCCCAGTCCTCGCCGATATACTGCGATTTCATAAAAAAATCCGCCTCGTAAAATTCAGCGTCGGCATAACGGGGATCGTCTGCATGACGTAATTTTTTCATGGTGCTGGCCGTAACGAACTTATCGATTTCATTTCCCTGTTGGATGGGATAACGATCGTTGTTCACTTGTTTGACGTACCAGCGATTGAATTCAAGGGCGCGCTGCATCGGTATCTGAAAATCTTCGGCCCCCAATGCGGCTGTGCTGAATAACGCAATTAAGATGAGCTTATTCATATTAATAATGCCTGTATAAGGTTATTGCTGGCTGGAGTTGGCGATAGGTTGGCCCCTTCGATTTTAAGCCCTCCGGCTCGAATGGCGGCGGCGATTGCTCGAGCGCAATAGTGTCCAGTATGGGTTAGTGCGTGGCTACGGGCGTATGACACAGCTTCATGTTTATTCCATGACATAAAAAATCCTTATTAATGAAATGCAGCAATAAGGAAATATTACGCCGATAATATACGGTGTTTTGTAATTGATAATGACCTGATATTAACCATTATCTACTCAGTAAATAATGGTTAATAAAAAAATAAATACCTATTATGGTTAATGCGTATCTGAGAAAGCGTCAGTAAAATGAATTTTTCTGCCTGACGATAACGCTGTTGTCGTTTTTAGGTTTTTCTCCCTCTCCCTGTGGGAGAGGGCCGGGGTGAGGGCACCAGCGCTCAGAGGACCCAATCACTCCCCAAGCGTCGCCACCATCACCGCCTTAATCGTATGCATCCGGTTTTCCGCCTGGTCGAACACGATGCTCGCCGGCGACTCAAACACCTCGTCCGTCACTTCCATCCCGCCGTGCAGATCGAACTCTTTCGCCATTTGCTTGCCGAGCGTGGTCTGGTCGTCATGGAACGCCGGCAGACAGTGCAGGAACTTCACGTTCGGGTTGCCGGTGAGCGCCATCATCTGCGCGTTCACCTGATACCCGCGCAGCAGCGCAATCCGCTCCGCCCACTTCTCTTTGGCTTCGCCCATCGACACCCACACGTCGGTATAGATAAAGTCCGCGCCCTTCACGCCCGCCGCCACGTCTTCCGTCAGGGTGATTTTCCCGCCGTGCTTTTCCGCTAGCGCGCTGCACTCCGCCACCAGGCTCTCTTCCGGCCAGCAGGCTTTCGGGGCCACCAGGCGCAGATCCAGCCCGGTCAGCGCCGCCGCTTCCAGCATCGAGTTGCCCATGTTGTTGCGTGCGTCGCCCGCGTAGACCAGCGTCATCTTGTTAAACGCCTTGCCCGGCAGGTGCTCCTGCATGGTCAGCAGGTCCGCCAGCAGCTGCGTCGGGTGGAACTCGTTAGTCAGCCCGTTCCATACTGGCACGCCCGCATACTGCGCCAGCGTTTCGACGACTTCCTGGCCGTGCCCGCGATACTGAATGCCGTCGTACATCCGCCCGAGCACCCGTGCGGTATCCTTAATTGACTCTTTATGCCCAATCTGGCTGCCGCTCGGCCCTAAATAGGTAACGCGCGCGCCCTGGTCAAATGCGGCAACTTCGAAAGAGCAACGTGTACGGGTCGAGTCTTTTTCGAAGATGAGCGCGATGTTTTTGCCAGTAAGCTTTTGTACTTCCTTGCCATTTTTTTTATCGGCTTTGAGCTGTGCGGCAAGGGTCAGCAGAGAAGTGAACTGTGCAGGGGTAAAGTCGAGCAATTTCAGAAAGTGTTTCTTGTACAGATCAGACATTTTATCCTCGCATGGCGAACGCCACTTATTGAATTAAAATTCACTTTATATGTGTAATTATTCATTTGCAACCCCGTTTCACAAATCTTTCCAACAAAGGTGGAGGCAAACCCGTCCGTGTGTGAAAATAGAAGTATCTGCCGCACTTTAAAGAGGATTGAGCCATGGCAAACCCGGAATTACTGGAAGAGCAACGCGAAGAGACGCGTCTGATTATTGAAGAACTGCTGGAAGACGGTAGCGATCCGGACGCGCTGTACACCATCGAACACCATTTCTCTGCGGATGATTTCGACGCGCTGGAAAAAATGGCCGTGGAAGCCTTCAAGCTGGGTTACGAAGTGACCGAGCCGGAAGAGCTGGAAGTGGAAGAGGGCGACACCGTCATCTGCTGCGACATCCTGAGCGAAGGCGCGCTGAAGGCGGAGCTGATCGACGCGCAGGTAGAACAGCTGATGAACCTGGCCGAGAAGTTTGACGTGGAATACGACGGCTGGGGAACCTACTTCGAAGATCCGAACGGTGAAGACGGCGAAGAAGGCGACGACGAAGATTACGTCGACGAAGACGACGACGGCGTGCGTCACTAAGCGTTCCAGGCGGTGGCCCGCGCCACCGCTTTTTCAAGGCAGAACCATGGATTACCCGCAGATACTCGCCCCCGTACTCAACTTCCTCCAGTGCCCGACCCCGCAAGCATGGATTGATAAAGCCCGCGACCCGGCGAACCTGCCGCTGCTGCTCACCGACCACATGGTGTGCGAGCTCAAGGCCGCCCAGACCGCGCTGCTGCTGGTGCGTAAATACGTCGCCGACGAAAGCGGTGCCGACGCGCTGCTCGACTGGCTCAAACCTTACGAACAGTTCACCTTTCGCGACGGCCCGGAGCCGGACTTCATCGCCCTGCACAAGCAGATTGGCAAAAGCGTGATGCCCAAAACCGACGACCCGTGGGGCCAGGCGCTCATCGACAGCATGGTGCTGCTGATTAAAGAGGAGCTGCACCACTTCTGGCAGGTGCGCGAGGCGATGCTAGCCCGCGACATTCCGTACGTCAAAATCACCGCCAGCCGCTACGCCAAAGGGATGCTGAAGGAAGTGCGCACCCACGAACCGCTGACGCTAATCGACAAGCTCATCTGCGGCGCCTACATCGAAGCCCGCTCCTGCGAACGCTTCGCCGCGCTGGCCCCGTTCCTCGACGATGACTTACAGAAGTTCTATCTCTCGCTGCTGCGCTCGGAAGCGCGCCATTATCAGGACTACCTGACGCTGGCCCAGCAGGTGAGCGACGACGATATCTCACCGCGCATACAGCTTTTTGGCGAAATTGAAGCCACACTTATCTCGACACCGGACCACGAGTTTCGCTTCCACAGCGGCGTGCCGGTGTAAACCGGCACAACTCAAGGATAAGGATGCGAGATGAAAAAAACGTGGATCAGTACGGTCGTTGTTATTGTCGCGGCCGCCGCCGTGGCGTTCTGGGTGTTCTTTGACAGGCAACGCGCTCCGGAAGCGCAGATTGATACCACCCTCAACGCGATGCCTGCCTGGCAGGTGATTAAGGAGCAGGAGCCCGCGCTGCATCAGCGCATCCTCGACCAGATGGCAGCCCTGCAAAAAGCGGGCGAGCCGGAGCAGCAGATTATCGACACCATCCAGCCGCAGATCCTGCATTTGCAGATGTCGCGCCTGCAAAACGCCCCGGACGCCAACGTGGTGAACTACATGACCATCAACATGGAGCAGACCGCCGCCATCCAGAAGGTGAGCGACGACGCCTGCTTCCGCTTCCTCTACCCGATGGTGAAGGGCGGCGTGAATCCGATGCGCATGCTGGATAAAGACCTGATGACCCGGCGCATGCAGGCCGATGCCGACATGATGCGCGCCGCCTACGGCAAAAACCGCCACACCGTGACCCAGGCCGAGCGCGAGGCGGCTGTCGAGGATGTCCGACCGATTATGAAGGCACTTGCCGATAAGTACGGCGAGGACATCCAGCTGTTGCAGATGCCAGAGAAGGCAGAAGGCAAGGAAAAGCTCTCCTGCGATATGGTGCAGGCGATGTGGGCGAAGGTGCTGGCGCTGCCGGAGCAGAAGGCGGCGGGGGTGATTCGTCTGGCGGTGTCTGAGCTGGAGTGACGAAGGGCGCTGGTTTTTTGGGCACTTAGAGTGGGTTTCGCGCGTCGTCGCTTGCATGGCGGCGCGCGACAGGTATAATCCACAACGTTTCCGCATCCCCTTCAGTGCCGAAGTGGCGAAATCGGTAGACGCAGTTGATTCAAAATCAACCGTAGAAATACGTGCCGGTTCGAGTCCGGCCTTCGGCACCATTAGTACTTCCAAGACCATCCGAGAAAGTCCAATTATCCCTTAAAAATCAATGCTTTCAGCGATTTTTACGTCCTGAGTCGTCCGAGGTTGTCCGTTGAAATCCGGATGTCATTGGGGGCATAATTGGGGGCATCTTAACTTCGATTAGAAATGTGCCCCCAAATGAAGCTCAACGCCAGACAGGTCGAGACCGCAAAGCCAAAAAACAAAACCTACAAAATGGCCGATGGCGGCGGTTTGTATCTCGAGGTTTCGGCCAAGGGTTCTAAATACTGGCGCATGAAATACCGACGCCCCTCTGACAAAAAAGAGGATCGCCTCGCTTTTGGTGTTTGGCCTACGGTGACGCTAGCTCAAGCAAGAGCAAAGCGCGACGAAGCTAAAAAGCTGTTAGTGCAGGGGATTGACCCAAAAGCCGAACAGAAAGAAGCTCAGGCCGAGAATGCGGGGGCATATACTTTCGAAACCATTGCCCGTGAATGGCATGCCAGTAACAAGCGCTGGAGTGAAGACCGTCGATCACGCGTTCTTCGCTATCTTGAGCTTTATATCTTCCCTCACATCGGTTCGTCCGACATTCGCCAGCTTAAAACTAGCCACCTGTTAGCCCCGATTAAAAAAGTTGATGCCAGTGGTAAGCATGACGTCGCGCAGCGTCTTCAGCAGCGTGTCACGGCTATTATGCGTTATGCAGTTCAGAACGATTACATCGACTCAAATCCAGCCAGTGATATGGCCGGTGCGCTATCGACAACCAAATCGCGACATTACCCCGCTTTACCCTCAAGCCGGTTCCCTGAGTTTCTTACTCGTCTTGCTGCATATCGTGGCCGTGTAATGACTCGGATCGCGGTCGAGCTCTCCTTACTAACTTTTGTGCGTTCTAGTGAGTTACGTTTCGCGCGTTGGAATGAGTTTGATTTTGATAAATCTTTGTGGCGCGTTCCTTCAAAACGGGAAGAAATTAAAGGCGTTCGTTACTCGTATCGTGGAATGAAAATGAAAGAGGAGCATATCGTTCCGCTTAGTCGTCAGGCGATGAATTTATTACACCAGTTAAAGCAGATTAGTGGTGAAAGAGAGCTGCTTTTTCCGGGAGATCATGACGCAACAAAGGTTATGAGTGAAAACACAGTAAACAGCGCATTACGTGCAATGGGATATGACACTAAAACTGAAGTGTGCGGACATGGATTTAGAACGATGGCGCGTGGTGCGTTGGGTGAGTCAGGGTTATGGAGTGACGACGCGATAGAACGACAGTTGAGCCATTCAGAGCGTAATAATGTGCGTGCGGCTTATATTCATACGTCTGAGCATTTGGATGAACGTCGATTAATGGTTCAATGGTGGGCTGATTACCTTGATATAAATAAACTTATGCCAGTAACGCCCTTTGATTTTGCTAAATTATGATAGCCAAAAGCATTGCAACGATTTCCTAACTTATCGCTGCAATGCGTTTTTTTACTTAAAAGTAACTTTAGAGTATTTTGTCACCCTTCTCATTATTTCGGTGTTGTTTACTAACCCAATGACTTCGTATTCCTCTTTCTCTTCAAAATCTCCCCAAATCTCTTTAATTAGATCTTCAAGTTTTTCTGCATAACTGACTCTAGGGAGATTGTATTTTTCAATTACCTTATCAAATGTGAATGCTTCGTGGAAATGATAAACACTATTTGAATGGCTAACTATGACATTATTCTCGAGCATTAAATCACGTTCGAAATCTGTTTTTCTTACACTATCATCGTCATCGTATTCCAGATCGCCGATATGAAAGAGAATTTCATCTGAGGAAATCAGAAGATTTTTAATATCGGATAATGAACATCTTTTATTGCTTATAAACCAAACATTTAGATCGTCATTTGGCAAGAGAATGTGAAGTTTAAGTAAAAGATCAATCGAGAGCATTGATTCTGAACTGACAATTTCCCTAGCCCAATCAATCCAGCTTTCAAGAGGATAGTTTGGTAAAGCATCATTTCTCTCTGCTTTTTCATTATTTTCGAATGATAAGCATAAACCATCAAGGCCATAAATTTGCCCTGCACGAGCCCCTTTGTAGGATACAATTAAAGGTGGGTACTCATTAATTAGAAAATAATAGTGGCTAGTGATTCTTAAACGTCCAACAGTACGCCCATTAACTTTTAATGGATAAAGTTTTTTTTCTTTACTTTTATTGTGTATTCTTCTAAGTAGATCTATGTCAGATATTTCCAACCAATCGTTTGCGCTTATTATTTTTTCAGTTTTTTCTTTTGTGATCAAATAAATGTCTATTTCACATGCAGGAAATATCCATTTGATGATTTTTTTAAGTTTACCCTGCATTTTCTCTTCACTAATTATTTCCTTTTCCTCTTCCTCTTCCTCTGGTATCAATAAATCATTTAGAGTTTCATTTTCAATACGAAGTGATATGGTAGTGCCATGTTTTTTTAATTCTTCTTGTTCATTTGGTTTTGAAATAAATGGTCTTTCTTCAAGGCCGTTAGGGAAAGTTAATTTCCAATGGGAATTGGATTCATCAGATTTCAGCTTATATCGATGTGTTATGATTTTCACATGGTTAGATATCATGAAAGCTGAGTAAAAACCAATTCCAAATTGACCAATTGAACTAAAACCAGTCTGCGCAAGTTTTGGGTGTTCATACCTGACAGTATCATGGTTCCATAATGATTTACCAAAATCGAGGAGGACATCAGATAACACATATCTACTCATTCCCAAACCATTATCAGATATATTTAACATCCAACTTTCGTTATCAATTTTATTTAGTTGGATGGTTATGTGACCTTCAAAGCTTTCAAGATAGCCGAGATTTCGAGCTGCAATGATAGCGTCAAATCCATTCTGGATTAATTCTCTGAGAGCTACGTATTTATTTTCCCCATATAGTGCTTTTCCTCCTAATGTTGAAATTAGTCTTGGAAGATTGCTCACATGAACTGAAATATCTTCAGGTTCCCAATTATTTGCTAGTACATATTTTGAAAAAGACTTTGGTGATTCTGCACCTAATACTGATTTAGCTGCTAAAGGAGGGCGGCCTGATTCGATTAAAAAACTATTAGCATCTTTAAGTTCTCTATTTATCATTCGTGCTGTATCGAATGCTAACCACCATGCATTACGTTCATTCTCGTTAAATGAGGATCCCGATGATACTCTCAGGTTTTCTCCATCAACCAGTTTAGCTCTACCAAGTTTATTTTGGAAATGCCAATGGTCCTTGGAAAGACCTTGCGGGGTAAGAATATTGAAAGCATAAGTAGGCGCTCTTCTCGAATCTATATGCGATGCATCAGTTGTACGCAAAATAAATGCAATTTTGAGAGGGTCGACTTCCCAATTTGTACTTTTGAAAAATGCAGGGGGATTAATTACTCTATTTGAGAAACTATCATTAACTTTTTTTGCTGACCAATGGTGACTTTCAGCTATTTCCCCAATTATTTCTGAGTAATAGTCTCTAATCTCTTCATCAGCTATAAGAAAGTAATAGTTCTGATTTGTTTCAGACTTCCAAGATTGTTGAATTAAATTTCTTGCTTGTTTTGCATGTAATTGCCTAACAATTTCAAATAAAGCTCTTTTTTCTAATTCAGAGTTTTTTTCTGGCTCAATATTGTTGTATTTTAGTGAGATAAGATCTTTCCATTCATCTCTCTCTTTTAAAGCAGTGAAACCACCATTGTATGCTGCACTTACATGAGCTGCATCGTGTAACAGAAACGAGCCTCCTAAAACATATGCTTCAATGGGGTTTAAATAATAATTTTCACCAATTATTTGATCGGCTACTTCCCAAAGTGAATCTATGTGAGATATATCATGGATGGTCAGCCCAGGAATTTCAAATTCAATGTTTTTTACTAAAGGTTCAATTTTTCTTCTAAAGTCAAAATAACTATTCCTCAATCTTTCAATATCTTCATTGTCGGCCAAGCCCAAAGTTAATTGCCAAAGGTTGGATTTTTCAAAAGAATTTATCATATTGGTTCCTTTCTAATGCTAAATAATTTCTATTTGGTTGTTTTCGATGAGAAGAGATGGATTCGCCATTTGTGCTTTTTTGTTGGCTTTTCGAGCTTATAACATATGTTTGTTTTTATTACTAAATAAATCACTTGAATGTTTGGCGCGCAATGCTCTCCCCGCCACGCCTGCCCGCTTAAGGGGGCGCTTTTAATGCAGGTGCATGATCGGCCTCAGGGTGCACCAGTGCTGGCGCTGGCGGGGTATTCAGTGTCGTTAAAACGCATGCAAAACCATGCACCTATGCATGCATGGCTTTTGTACGTAAAAATGGAGGGATTTTCGGGGATTTTTTTTAGCGGGCTACTGCACGGCCAGTTCTGTACGGCGGCGGGTGCAATTCAGGTTCTGTGCAGGCGTGAATTTTTCACGATTATCATCGCGCGAAGCCGCGTCAGGTCTGAATCCGATGGCCGTTAAAATGTCATTATCCTGTGCCGAATAATTAATTTTCTCACCGGCGGCCAGCCAGACCTGTAGCGCCTCACGCAGACAGTCGAGTGAGTGCTGCATGGCGCAGCGCTGAACGGCGGGATGTTGCCTGGGATAATTCATCAGCTCCGGGGAGAGGGCGGCGGCCAGCTCCGCGCCGTGCGCCTGCATAAAATCATTCAGACGGTTACGGATGCTGATTCGCTGCACCTCCTCATGCGAGCGGATAAAACGCCCGGCAGCCTGATTAATTTCCCATTTTTTCACGTCGATAATTTCGCGCAGCGTTTGCAGGCTTCGGCCGCTGTGCCCGCTGCCTGCAAGCTGTTCGCGGTATGCCTGTTCGACCTGCGTGAGTTCTTTACGGCGGTGAGCCAGACGTCTTTATTCCCCAGACATACTCTTCTCAGGATGGCTGGTACGCTCCGGTGCGATTAACTTCAGTCTCCTGTACGCGGATATGGATAATAGTTCTAACACTACGCTGCTCTCTGCCCGGACAGCTTATTGAGCAAGCTGTCCCAGCTCTCTAACCTTAGGGGAAGCGAGGAATTTCTTTCAAGGTTGTGCCGCTCAATGCTTTCCTCCAGATCGTTTTTAGATCGGCCTGCGATAACCACCGTTCTGATATTTACATCTTTATTGGGATCAACCAGTAATTTTCCTTTTGGTCCGCAAAAAGCCTCAAATTTATGCTTGTCCGTTTCTATCATTTCTCGAATACCATGAAAATTTTCCCGAAATTTTTGGTAATTCCTGATAATGGTGCCTTGTCTTCCTCTGACTTGTTGTAGCGCTTCATTAGTTTTATAAGAGAAATTATGGTAACCCGTTGAACCCATTAAATCGAAATTGGCACCTTTGATTTCAATAAGAGTAACGTCCATTCGTGAACGGCCAGAAAATATGGCGTAATCCACAAAACCTTCTTCAATTTTAAGTTCTGGAACTACGATATATTCTTCTGAAGGAAAAGCATACATATCGGCAAAAAAAGCGAGATCACGTTTAAAAAATTTGGCCAGCTCTCTTTCTATCGGGTTATCAGATAAAAATTCTGCTAATTCACTCTTAGTAATAGCTTTATCCATTATTTTGTACCGTCGGGACAGAACAGCATAGTCCTCAATCCAGGTGTTAGTGGTAAACGGACGAATTGTCTCATGCAGTCGTTCAAGTTCATTGAATAACCTTTTGTTTTCTAGTGTCTTATCGACTAGTTCCTGATGATTGCAACCAAACCGTTCGCTAATTTTATTAATAGAAATGCTCTCCCATCTGGGCGAGCCACCAGGACCAAATGTTACCCTATCAAATGAACCATAGCCAGATAACCGGTCTTCGTAATGTTCTATAATAAGAGTGTTATCTGAGATAAATCCTTTTTCTATAAGCTGCTTTCTAATATGTTCAACGGAATTTGTAACACTTGCGGGACTGTATTTTCCATCAATGTTTGTAAGTAGTGCATGCATAATGTTGTCTTTCAAGAAAATACGTACTCTGCATAGGCTATCCGTTCGTGACAAGTTAGTTGGCGTAAACTGAAATATAAAATCGCTGATCTTCACCTTACTTTTCTCCCTGTACCTGGTCTTATACTAATACAATCGAGGACTGACATAATATCAGGCCGATAGATAGTAGCCAACATCCTATAGATACAAAATATTCATTGCATTGCTGATCCACCTTGCAGAGAACAGGATGAACTCAGGTACTTCGCATCCCAACGCGACAACATATTAATCGTCGACTTTCAAAAGTTGTCAATAACCTTCCTTTTTCAAACTATGAATTTACTATCTTACTAACTCTTTGAGTATGCTCTAGCCTTCTAGGTAGCGATATTCCTTTATGAAATAACACAAATTGCTGTTGAATTTCGAACATATTCAAGACACGCATAAAAATGAAGAGCCAATCCTTTAGTTTGATTACATAACATGGATTTGGTTCATGAATGGGAAAGAGTTGCCGTTTACTAGTTGATTCTAAAGGTCCATTCCTATGAGTACTACGAATGTAGCTAGCAGATAAAATAGCATGGAATATTTTCTGAAGGGGCATTACATATTACCTTCAAGCATCTTTCTTAGTCATTTGAATGAAAGACATGATTGTGAAATACTAGCAAGGATATTAGGCAGTTGTTATTGATAATTTTGACGTTTGTGGTTAACAAGTTTATTATCCACTAATTAATTTTCATCATTGAAGGGACTGATATGGGCAACAGAATGTGGATGATTCGTGGCGACGGCGGCAAACTCTATGATGATTTTCGCGATAAAAAAATTGTAGGTATTGGTTGGTCCCAACTGGCTCCTTTAGTCAAACCTGGCCTAACACGCGTCCAGTTGCTCGCTTTATACCAGAAAGCTGATCCACTAACGAAACTGGGTACCGCCCGTTCTGGCGCATCGCAGGTCTGGCGTTTTGTGAATGAAATTCAAAAGGGTGATTGGGTTATTACCTATTCGCCAGCCAATCGTACTTATCTGTTAGGCAAAGTTACTTCCGACTTTCAATACCATCCTGAATGGGTGGAAGAAGGTATGGGAATCGTTCGCCAGGTTAAATGGAATAATGAAGAAATCGACCGCGATCGATTGTCTGTCGCTACTAAAAATACACTGGGCTCTACGCTGACGGTTTTCCAGCTACCAGAGTATGCGTTAGTAGAGCTGTTACAGGATAAGAAACCCACAGTTGACGTTATTACTCAGAATTCAGTTCCAATGGATGAGGATGAAGTTGTTTCAGACCCGCTTCGTGATATGGAAATGCTTGCATTTGAGGGGATTAAAGATCGAATCAACTCACTCGACTGGGATGAGATGCAGGACCTTGTCGCCGGAGTCTTACGCAGTATGGGGTATAAAACTCAGGTGTCACCCGCAGGAGCTGATCGTGGTAAAGACATCATCGCTTCACCTGATGGATTTGGTTTTGAAAATCCGCGTATTATCGTTGAGGTAAAGCACCGCAGAGAACAGATGGGAAGTCAGCAAATCCGCAGTTTTATTGGCGGCCGTCATAAAGACGATCGTGGGCTTTATGTTAGTACTGGCGGCTTTACAAAGGATGCTCGATATGAAGCCGATCGTTCGACGATACCGCTGACGCTCTGGACGCTGGATGACCTTGTCAGAGCGCTTATCGAAAACTATGAGCAGGTCGATATTGATACTAAGCTGCTGGTGCCTCTCAAGAAAACCTATATTCCTGCCAAAAATTAGCTTCTACGGCAATTAAGTCGCTTCAGGGCGGCTTTTTTGTCTGGCATTTGGCGTTTATGAGTCTCATTGAATGTAGAAGGACATTAACCTAGCACAGCTACCGCTCTCCTCAACTGTTTCTCAATAGCAGTATTCATTTCTTTGTCCCATATCGGTTGCGATAGTCCCTGTAGCAGGTATTATTTTGCGCACTGCATTCCAAAACTGAATTTTTGCCTGAGCATTTTGCTCCAGGGCTGCGATCTCTTCCGAGGGCTTCATGACTAACACTAACTTTTCTCAAACGGCTGCGTTTATCTGGTCGGTGGCTGATCTGCTGCGCGGTGATTTTAAACAGTCCCAGTACGGGCGCGTGATCCTTCCCTTTACGCTGCTGCGCCGCCTTGAGTGTGTGTTAGCGGAGACCAAAGACGCGGTGGTGGCGAAATATGATGAATTAAAAATGAGCCCGCTGCCGGAAGATGCCAAAGAGAAGTTTCTGCTGCGCGCCAGCGGGTTTTCCTTCTTCAATACCTCGAAGATGGATCTGGGCAAGATGGGGCAGAACGACATCAAAGCCAACCTGGAAAGCTACGTACAGGCGTTCTCCCCGGACGCGCGTGAGATCTTCGAACACTTCAAATTCAGTGAGTTTGTCGGACTGCTGGAAGACGCCAATCTGCTGTTCAAGGTGGTGAAGAAATTCGCCACCACCGATTTGAGCCCGAAAGCGATTTCCAACTATGAGATGGGTCTGGTGTTTGAAGAGCTTATTCGGCGTTTCGCGGAGAGTTCTAACGAGACCGCTGGTGAGCACTTCACCCCGCGCGATATCGTGCGTCTGACCACCTCGCTGGTGTTTATGGAAGATGATGAAGCCCTGACGCAGCCCGGTATCATCCGCACCATTTACGACCCGACGGCCGGAACCGGCGGTTTCCTCTCTTCAGGCATGGAGTATGTGCACGAACTGAACCCTAACGCGGTGATGCGTGCTTTTGGCCAGGAGCTGAACCCGGAATCCTACGCTATCTGTAAAGCCGACATGCTGATCAAAGGTCAGGACGTCAGCCGTATTAAGCTGGGTAACACCCTCTCTAACGACCAGCTGCCACAGGACCAGTTCGACTATATGCTCTCTAACCCACCGTTTGGCGTGGACTGGAAGAAGATTGAGGGAGAGATTAACGACGAACATACGCAGAAAGGCTTTAACGGTCGATTTGGACCGGGCCTGCCGCGTGTTTCCGACGGCTCGCTGCTGTTCCTGATGCACCTGATCAGCAAAATGCGCGACAACCACAATGTGGATGGCACCGTGAGCAACGGCGGGCGTATCGGGATTATCCTTAATGGTTCGCCACTGTTTACCGGCGGTGCGGGCAGCGGTGAAAGTGAAATCCGTCGCTACATTCTGGAAGCCGATTTGCTGGAAGGCATCGTCGCGTTGCCAACGGACATGTTCTATAACACCGGCATTGCCACCTACGTCTGGATCCTCTCCAACAAAAAAGCGCCTGAGCGTAAAGGCAAAGTGCAGCTGATTGATGGCACCAACCTGTGCGTCAAGATGCGCAAATCGCTGGGTTCCAAGCGTAACCTGATGGGCGAGGACGATATCAAACTGATCACCCAGACCTTCGGTGATTTTAAGGTGGTGGATGCCACCACACTGGACGAACTGGGTCTGGAGAAAGCCGCCGAGCAAAAATCCAGTCGTGGCCGTCAGCCTGCCACTGCCAAAACCGAAGCGCCGAAAACCTTCGCCAGCAAAATCTTTAACAGCACCGACTTTGGCTATCGCCGCCTCACCATTGAACGCCCGCTGCGGTTATCCGCTCAGGTCACGGACGAGGCGATTGCGACTCTGCGCTTTGCGCCGAAGCCGTTTAACGTACCGATGGAACGCCTGTATGAAGAGTTCGCATCCCAGTGGCAGGATGACACCTACGGTGATTTCTCCGAGCTGGAAGCCGAAGCGCGTGCCATCATCAAAGCTGAATTTTCCGAGCTTAAAGAAAAGCAGATCAAAGACCTGCTCGACAACAAGCTGTGGCTGGCGCAGCGCACCTTGATGGAAAAAGCGCAGCAGACTCAGACGGCTCTGGGTACGCAGGCGGGTGGAAAAATGCTGGTGAGCAATGACTTCAACCAGTTCCAGCTAACCCTGAAAGGGGCCATCAAAGCGGCTGGCGTGAAGCTGGATGCGAAAGAGAACAAGCAGTTTATCGATGCCATCACCACCAAAAACCCGGATGCCGAGCCAGTGGTGAAGAAGGCGCTGAAAGAAGCCGCTCAGCCGCTGTACGGTGCGTTTGAATACAAGGGAAAAGTGGTCGAGTTTGAACAAGACGGTGAGCTGCGCGATAACGAAAACGTGCCGCTAAATCCGGCAGTGTCCACTAGTGACCTGATTGAAAACTACTTCAAAGCAGAAGTTCTGCCGCATGTGAATGACGCGTGGATCAACGCCGATAAGCGCGATGCTAAAGATGGTGAAGTGGGGATTGTCGGTTATGAAATTCCGTTTAACCGCCATTTCTACGTCTATCAGCCGCCGCGCCCGCTGGAAGAGATTGATGCCGACCTGGACGCGGTCAGCGCCGAGATTATGAAACTGCTGCAGGAGGTACATTCCTGATGGCTAAGTATAAGGCGTATCCGGAGTATAAGGATTCTGGGGTTGAGTGGTTGGGGGCGATTCCTGAGCACTGGAAACTTAGTAAACTTCGTTACCAATTTGTTTTTGGTAAAGGGCTTACCATCACGAAAGAGCATCTTCAGGATGAAGGTATTCCGTGTGTGAATTATGGCGAAGTACACTCGAAATATGGTTTCGAAGTTGACCCAGAAATTCACACTTTAAAGTGTGTGAGTGATAAATATCTCAAAGATAACTCCAACTCGTTATTGACCAAAGGTGATATTGTTTTTGCTGATACGTCAGAAGATATAAATGGATCCGGGAATTTTACGCAATTAGTGAGTGATACAGTGACGTTTGCTGGGTACCACACAATTATTGCGCGACCTTTTGAAAGAGAGAATAGTAGATTTTATGCTTATCTCTTGGATTGCAAAGAGTTAAGATCGCAAGTGCGGCATGCAGTCAAAGGGGTCAAAGTATTTAGTATCACTCAAGCAATATTACGAAATATTTCAATATGGCTTCCATCAAAAGATGAGCAAGCGAAAATTGCTGCTTTCCTCGATCACGAAACCGCAAAAATTGATAATCTGATCGCGAAGCAACAGCAACTGATTGAACTGCTGAAAGAAAAACGTCAGGCAGTTATCAGCCATGCCGTCACCAAAGGGCTAAACCCTGATGTGCCGATGAAAGATTCTGGTGTTGAGTGGTTGGGGAAAATGCCGGAGCATTGGATTTTAAAACGGTTAAAACATATCTCTCCTAAAGTTGGTGTTGGGCTCGTTATTAATCCTTCTACATATACTAAAGATGAAGGTGTCTATTTTATATTTGGTGGTGATGTTAAAGAGTTTGGATTTGACTTAACTAAAACAAGACGAATTTCACGTCAAGATAGCAATAAACTACTTCCTTCAAGATTAAATAGTAGAGATTTAGTCTCAGTACGTGTTGGATATCCTGGAATCACGTCAGTGGTTACCGATGATTTAGAGGGCTCTAATTGCGCGTCAATTATCATCATCAGAAGAGGCAGTTACAACTCTGACTGGCTATGTGCTGCAATGAATGTCTGGGTTGGAAGACAACAAGTTGATCTTGCTTCTTATGGTGCAGCACAAAAGCAGTTTAACGTATCGGACGCTATTGAATTTGTATTTCCTGTACCTCCGATAAATGAGCAGAATGATATAGCTGATTTCGTCCAAAAAACGTTGAACAAATTTGATGATTTAACTCAGAAAGCTTTCAAACAGATAGAGTTGCTACAAGAGCGCCGCACCGCCCTGATCTCCGCCGCCGTCACCGGAAAAATCGACGTCCGTGATTGGGTTGCCCCAGACACACAGAATGTTGAGGAGCCACAGGAGGCCACCGCATGAGCATGGACAGCACCAAAGAGCTGATTTTCCAGGATGAAATGATCGCTCAGATGGAAGATCGAGGTTGGATTCGTGGAAAAACCGACGGCTACGATCGCGAACGTGCACTGTACTCGCAGGATGCACTGGCCTTTGTGCAGATCACACAGCCGCAGGAATGGGAGAAGTTTGCCAAAATTTATCCTTCGGATACCGAACGTCATTTTCTTGATGTGCTGGTGGCGCAGCTGAAAAAAGCGGATATCAACGCCACCGATATGCTTTCGCGCACTTACGGCACCCTAGGCGTGCTGCGTCATGGTATCAAAAGCCATAATGCGCGTTTTTCCCTGTGTCAGTTTAAGCCGGAACATAATCTCAATCCGGAAACTCTGACGCGCTACAAACAGAATATCTGCCGCATTGTACCGGAACTGGTTTACAGCCCGCATGCGTCGAAGGCCGCATTTGAAGAAACGGGTGTTAAGGCGAAGAAATGGCGTATCGACCTGGTGCTATTCGTCAATGGCCTGCCGATAGCTACCCTAGAACTAAAGTCTGAATTTAAGCAGACGGTGCAAAACGCCATTACGCAATATAAGAAAACGCGTTTGCCAAAGGACCCAGGCACCAACAAACCCGAGCCGCTGCTGACCTTTAAGCGCGGCGCGCTGGTGCACTTTGCCGTCAGCCAGTACGAAGTGTCTATGGCGACCAAACTCGATGGCGATAAAACCTTCTTCCTGCCGTTTAACAAAGGCACCCATGATGGCGGTGCGGGGAATGATATCCCGGAAGATGCCAACGACTACGCCACCAGCTATCTGTGGAACGAGGTGCTGCTGCCGGATAATCTGCTGAAAATTCTCGCCAGTTTTGTGCATCTGCAAATCGTCGAAAAAGAAAATGCCATTGGCCTGAAGTACAAAAGTGAGAGCCTGATTTTCCCGCGCTATCATCAGTGGGATGTGGTGAACAAGCTGATCACCGCCGCCACGGTGGAAGGCACCGGCAATAAATACCTGATTCAGCACAGCGCGGGGTCGGGCAAATCCAACTCTATCGCCTGGACGGCCCATCAGCTTTCCCGCCTGTACGATGAAAATGGCGAGAAGCAGTTCCACTCGGTGATTGTGGTGACGGACCGCACCGTGCTTGACGATCAGCTGCAGGACACCATCTATCAGTTTGAACATCAGGACGGCGTGGTCGGGCGTATCAATAACAAAGAAGGCGACGGTTCTAAATCAGAAAAGCTGGCCAGCGCGCTGGAAAACTCGCAGCCGATCATTATCGTCACCATCCAGACCTTCCCGTTTGTCCTGAAGGCGATTGAAAATAGCGTCAGCCTGAAGCAGCGAAGATACGCGGTGATTGCCGATGAAGCGCACTCCTCGCAGAGCGGTTCTACGGCGCGTCAGCTGAAAGAAGTGCTGATGACCGAAGAAGTGGATGACGATGTGGAAATGTCTTCTGAAGATATTCTGGATGCCACCGTCGCGGCGCGTAAAGGCAGTAACAACCTCAACTATTACGCCTTCACCGCCACGCCAAAAGCCAAAACGCTGGAGCTGTTTGGCCGTCGTCCTAACCCGCAGGAACCGGCATCGAAAACGAACAAACCGGAAGCGTTCCACGTTTACTCTATGCGCCAGGCCATCGAAGAGGGCTTTATTCTTGATGTGCTGAAGAACTACACCAACTACAAGGTGGCGTACAAGCTGCTGCAAAAGCTGGACGATCCTGATCGGGAAGTGGACAGCAATAAAGCGAAGATCAAACTCAACCAGTGGGTTTCGCTACACGATCATAATGTGTCGCAGAAAGTGAAGGTGATTGTTGAGCACTTCCGCAAGCATGTTATGCACTTACTGGCCGGCCAGGCAAAAGCGATGGTAGTGACCAGTTCGCGTAAAGCGGCGGTGCGCTACAAGCTGGCGTTCGATAAATACATCGCCGAGCAAAAGTACGACAAGATCAGCGCGATGGTGGCGTTCTCCGGGGAAGTGGAATTCCATGAAGATGACCACAACAGCCTTGCGCTGCTTAACCAGAAATTCACTGAGATCAATATGAACCCAGGGCTGAAAGGCCGGGATATGCGTAAAGCGTTTGATACTGACGACTACCAGGTGATGCTGGTGGCCAACAAATTCCAGACCGGTTTTGATCAGCCTAAGCTCTGTGCCATGTATGTGGATAAAAAGCTGGGCGGCGTGGAATGCGTACAGACGCTTTCGCGCCTGAACCGTACCTATCCTGGGAAGGCACAGTCCGGCACGTTTGTGCTCGATTTCTACAACGAACCTGACGAGATTTTGGGGGCTTTCCAGCCGTACTACCAGACAGCAGAGCTGATGGATGTCAGCGATCCGCAGTTAGTCTTTGAGCTTTATGAAAAGCTGCGTACCAGCGGTATTTTCCTGTGGAACGAAGTGGAGCAGTTCTGTGAGGCGTTCTTCAGTAAAAACAAATCCAACGCGGCCATTAGCAATATCTGCAAACCTGCGGTAGAGCGCTGGAAGCATCGTTACACCTCAGCGATTGATGCCTATGTGCTGGCCAAAGAGATGTTTGAACGCACTAAGAAAACCGGCGATGTTGTGCTGATCACCAATGCGGAAAACACCTTTAAGGACTGCGAGAAAGAAAAAAGTAAGCTGGATATCTTCAAGAAAGATCTCGGCAGCTTTGTCCGCTTTTACGAGTTTATGTCGCAAATCGTCGATTATGACGACAAGAACCTTGAAAAGCTGAGTCTCTTTGCTCGCCATTTGCGTCCGTTACTGCATGAACAGCGTATTGAAGAAGATGAAATTGATTTAAGCAACGTGGAGATGAGCCATTACCGCCTGTCCAAACTCCACGAACAGCACCTGAAGCTGCAAGAGGATGCTGAAGAATACAAAATCAAACCGGGTAATGATGTCGGAACGGAGAAACCAAAGGACAAGAAAGAGGAGTTTCTTTCAAATATCCTGGCTCGTCTGAACGAGCTTTTTGTCACCGATAATCTGACCGATAAAGACATGATCAATTATGCCTTTGCGGTGCGCGACAAGCTGTCAGAAAACCAGGCGGTGATGACCCAGATCGCGAACAATACGCGCGAACAGGCGATGTTGGGGGATTTCCCGAAGGCGATTGATGACGCTGTTATGGACAGCAATGAAGCCCAGCAGGAGATGATGGTGCAATATCTCTCTAATCCTGAACTGGCGAAGGGCTTTGCCCGCGTGGTGTTTGATATGTTGAAAGGGGCTTAGCAATTATTCGATTCAAGGGGCGCCGGAGTGACGAGTGGCTGAATTATAAAAAATCTTCGGTTACCCCTTGATCTTATAGTCCATTATCTAATTAATTATTCTAAATTTTCGGTAAAGATAGATAATAGATCTTTATGAATCTGCGTCCATTCTTGATCAAGATTTATAGTACATAGCCCCACATCGAAACCGCTAACATTATATCGATGTTTTACTGCTCCCTTAACATGAGGATAAATTAGCAACCCGCTAATTTTATGACCTTGCGTAGGTTTATAGGCCAATAAATAATTTATCAGCTGATAGAGATTAGATGAGTGAAACTTTTGCGTTTCGTTACGGCTAGAAAAGATATTCTTATAATATTTTGCATCAACGATTAAGGTTCTGTTATTGCTGGTTATTGTTATGTCTGTTTCCATTCGTGGTAAGAAAGTTAAATTTTTATCAGTATCGCTATATGCATCCCATTTCAAATATGAGCGTTTAACTTCAGCATTTTTTAATTCTCGCATGCAAAAATGATATAAAAATTCCTGATAAAGAAGCGACATTCTACGTTCATCACGTTCAAAATCATAAAAACGATAACTACCATTTTTTTGATTGCTTATAGAATTTTCTGCAATAAACTTGCATAAACTAATTGCGAATCTATAGTGACGATTACTAGCCCTAACTTTCACTTTATTGAAGTGAAGGGGAGATAGATTAATTTCTTTCACTTCTGGCATTCTTGCTCTAATAGAGCGAGATTCTTCTCGGATGGTTTTATTTAAATTTTCATTTTTGATTAATACAGTCAGAGAACTTTTAATAATTTCGTTTGCAAGCGTATCCGGATTTAGATCATCAAAAGTACTGACTGTTTTTCCTTGTGTCATATGTAAACCGCGGAGTGTTTGAGTGAGATTCACCCTTCCTTTTACTCCTGAGATTAGTTCCGTATTTGGCTGGTAATCCAGCTCAAACCCCCGACGAAAAAGATAAAGAACATATTTATTTAAAGCATGTCCGAGTATATCTAGTAAGTTATTGGCCGGTATCGCATCAAGATTTACTATTTTAGCATCCTGTAAATGATTCCATGCATAAGTCAGCATATAATAGATGTTACGTATTGGGATCGCTGGCTGATTCATTATATGTCCTCAAGTAACAGGTCGAGCCAGTTTTGTTTTTTACCAGGATTATCAAACCAATACTCTTCAAGCAACGGCGCTATATCTGAAAAAACGATTGTTCTGAACCATTCCACATCTGGTTGGTTGCCATCATCTAAACCATTGCAAAAATAGCTGTGCCCGATCCTATAACCCTTTCCGAGTATTTCAGGATCTTTACTGATTTCATTATTCAATTGCATCATTTTAAAACATAATGATTCGACGAATTCAGGCTCGGCTTTGTTATCCAGTAAGAAAGTACGAAATTGCTCTGTTTCAAATCCGGGTTCAATATCAATAAATGAAAAGCGTCTGCGGAGAGCGTAGTCGACGACTGCCAGAGAACGGTCTGCTGTATTCATTAAACCAATGATATAGACATTAGCAGGTATATAAAACCGTTCACTGTAATTTTCTGAGTAGGTAAGAGGTACTGCCCAGTTAGCACCACGCTTATCATGTTCAATAAGCATCATGACTTCGCCAAAAACCTTGCTTAAATTCGCCCGATTAATTTCATCAATGATAAAAATATGTTTTTTATCTGGCTCTTTCAGAGCCTGCTGACAGAAGCTATAAAAAATCCCATCTTTCCGTTGGAAGCCATCACCATTTGGGCGAAAACCTTGTACGAAATCTTCGTAACTATAAGATGGGTGAAATTGGACCATGCCAACTCTTTGTGAGTCCCTTTCTTCCATAAGCAGATAAGCCAGGCGGCGTGCTACGAAGGTCTTGCCTACTCCGGGTGGACCTTGCAGAATGACATTTTTCTTTACCATCAAACGTTTAATAATCGTTTCTATTGTTGATTGAGGAATAAAGAGATCGTTCAATGCATCGTTTATATCGTAAGGTTTTTTAACCATAGTAATGGAGTGAGTATCTGGGTGGGGCAATATTTTGGAGTTGGAAAATATTTTTTTATAGACATTGATTGTTTTTTCAATCTCTTCATCAAATTTTGCGTAATCAATTCCATTGGAAACTTTTTGTGAGAACGCATAGTAAGACTGACCATATTTCTTTGGGTATATCCCAAGGTTAGTATGTAAATACTCTCTAATTGTCACTGGTATATCAGAGTTAAAGTGCCATTGAAGTTGAGGTATCGTTGTATCACTTATCCCATAAGCAAGTATAAGTTCGTCATAATCTTTATAATAAAGTATGACAGGATAGATACCATGAGACACTTCCTGACCCTCAGCAAGAAATGCAATCCAGGGAACAGAACTGTAATTACCAAAGCCGAAACTAACCTTCACCTTAAGTCCATGAAGTGTATCTGGGTAGTCTTTAGTTGATTGTGAAATTTTCTGATCGGCCTGTTCAACAAATTTTTCAAGCCATGATTGAACTGATAGCATTTCTACTCCTGACGCGAAGCCTGTCGTGCATTATGACGCCCACCAGGACGAATCGCTACTGTTAATCGTAACAGTTCGAACTCTTCAGTGAATATATTCTGTCTTTGAAATCAGTTCCTTCGTGCATGCCAAATAATTATTGCGATCCCGCTCGCAACGTGGACAATACTTAATCATATGAAGAATTTATATCAACTAAATCAATAATTTCATTTAAGTCACGGGATGGGGAATGGACAGTAACACTCAGGGATTCACTTCATACTGGCGTAATACCTTAGCTGATGCCGAGTCTGGAAAAGGGGCATTTGAGCGTAAAGATGAAGAGTCATTTACTCAGTGGATGAACGTCGATCGGGGCAGGTTGGATGAAGAGATCGTGCAGTCGTTCTTCGAGGGCGAAGACGAGCAGGTTAAGACCGTCGAGGTAATGTTACGGCCGCAGGTATGGATCCGCCTGTTAAAGCATGGCAAGGAACGTACGGCAGGTGCACCCGGTATAGTTACGCCTCTGGTGACTTCCGCACTATTGAACCGAGAGGGTTTTTTGTTCCCCGCATCTCCTGCAACCATTCCCCGCGATCTGCTTGAACCTCTCCCTAAAGGTACCTTTTCTATTGGTGAGATGAGGGAATATGACAGATACAAAACCACACATGATTCGGTCACTTTTGGTCCCGGGGATGAGGATGAACAGCGCGAGGAAACAGACGAACAGCGGGCGGAACGATATGCTCGCTATAAGCAGTTGTGGCAAACGTACCTTAAAGAGACAAATGAACTTTTAAAAAGTGTGGCCGGGAAATGGCTCGATTCACCAGAGCAATATGAGCTGGCTGGATATGGCTATGTGATTAAAGCCAACCAGTCTGGCGGCGCCAGCATTCATATTCTGCCCATGTACGATCATTTGCTGTCGTGCAAAAAAGAGGTGCCATTACTGGCGCGCTTTGCTTCAAAAGATAAATCTTCTGTTGAGCCGCTTCTTGCCAGTAATGCCATGTTCAGTGAGCGTCTGGGGCATTCCGGCGATCAATTTCCGCTGGCTGTCGCACAGCGCGATGCGCTTAGCCATTATCTCACTCAGCAGCCGGGCGATATTCTTGCCGTCAACGGTCCTCCGGGAACCGGAAAAACCACCCTGGTGCTCTCTATTATTGCCACGGAGTGGGCGAGGGCGGCGCTTAACAAAACTGAACCACCAGTGGTGATTGCGACTTCAACCAACAATCAGGCTGTTACAAACATTATTGAGGCGTTCGGAAAAGATTTTGCTACCGGCACTGGGCCTATGGCCGGGCGTTGGTTACCTGATGTAAAAAGCTTTGGCGCTTACTTCCCTTCTTCAAGCCGAAAAGCCGAGGCAGCAAAAAAATACCAGACGGAAGACTTTTTTAACCGCGTTGAATCCCTTGAATATTTAGAAGATGCCCGGTTCTTTTTCCTTGAAAAGGCAAGTGCAGCATTTCCGACTGTGGAATGCCATTCACCTGAACAGGTTGTGGATCTCTTGCATCAGCGTTTAGTTGAACTCTCTGCAGAGCTTGAGCAAATCGAGCCTGCGTGGGACGCCCTGAACGCCATCCGCGAGGAGCGGAGCGCCGTCAGCGACGATCTCGAACAGTATATTGAGGATAAAAGAACGTCACTGCTTAATAGCACAAATGAAATCTCGCTATTAACGCAGGGCAAAAAACAGTGGGAACAATATCGAGCCGGTGAGTCGATCATGTTCGCTCTCTTCTCCTGGCTTCCCGCCGTTCGTACTAAGCGTCACTATCAAATGAAGCTGTTTTTGGAGGCTACGTTTGGCGAAAGAATGACAGCATTCCAGGGAGCTCAGCCTGATGGAATTGATGCCTTTATCGATGGATTGATTGAACAAGCTCATAAAGAGCAGGCCGGGTATCAGCAGCAAATGGATCTTGCTGAGGACATTTCCCGACGTGAAAGCGAAGCAGCTATGCGCTGGCGCGAGATTACTCACTCACTGGGGAATCCGGGCGAAACAGAGTTAAGTCTGCACGAAGCCGATGAGCTTGCCGATACACGGCTCCGTTTCCCGGCGTTTTTGCTGGCGACGCATTACTGGGAAGGTCGGTGGCTGATGGATATGGCTGCTATCGATAACCTTCAAAAAGAAAAAGGTCTCAAAGGGGCGAAGGCCATTAAAGCCCGCTGGCTGTGTAGAATGAAGCTTACCCCTTGTGTCGTGATGACCTGCTTTATGCTTCCTCACCATATGCTCATCAGGGAACATGTTGGCGGCAAGAAGTTTGATGATGGCTACTTATATAACTTCGCCGATTTGCTAATTGTCGATGAAGCGGGGCAGGTACTCCCTGAGGTTGCCGCAGCGTCCTTTGCACTGGCGAAGAAAGCCCTGGTAATTGGTGACACAGAACAGATTGCGCCTATCTGGAATAGTCTGCCTGGTATTGATATCGGCAACATGGTCGAGGAGAACATTCTTCCGGGAGGTACGCAGGAAGAACTTACTGAAGCGTATGCCCTGGTGTGTGACTCTGGAAAAAGTGCTGCCTCTGGCAGCGTTATGAAGGTTGCACAATTTAACTCGCGCTACCAGTACGATCCGGATTTGGCGAGGGGGATGTACCTTTATGAACACCGTCGTTGCTTCGATAACATCATTGGCTACTGTAACACCCTCTGCTATCACGGCAAGTTGCAGCCCAAACGAGGGGAAGAAAAAGGGGCCCTATTCCCTGCAATGGGCTATCTGCATATAGATGGTAAAGGTATGCAGGCAAGCGGTGGAAGTCGCTATAACGACTTTGAAGCGAAGACGATAGCGGCATGGCTTGCAGCGCATAAAGAAGAGATTGAGCGGCACTACAAAAAACCGTTACATGAATTAGTCGGCGTTGTGACTCCATTTTCGGCGCAGGTCAGCGCGATTAAATCGTCATTGCGTAAGCTGGATATCAATTGCAACGGTGATGAAAGCTCACTGACAGTAGGTACGGTCCACTCATTGCAGGGAGCGGAACGGGCAATTGTGCTGTTCTCTCCTGTATATTCGAAACATGAAGATGGCGGATTTATCGACAGCGACAGCAGCATGCTGAACGTTGCCGTTTCGCGTGCGAAAGATAGCTTCCTGGTCTTTGGCGATATGGACCTGTTTGAGATCCAACCCGGATCGTCACCACGGGGACTGCTGGCAAAATATCTGTTTGCGTCCACTGAAAATGCATTGCAGTTTGAGTTTCAGGAGCGCCAGGATTTAGGTACCTCGCAAACGCAGATTTCAACTCTACACGGAGTGGAGCAACATGATGCGTTTCTGAACCAAACTTTTGACGCTATTAATCAGAGCATTACGATCGTTTCCCCGTGGCTCACCTGGCAAAAGCTGGAGCAGACCGGTTTTCTTGCGTCAATGGCGCAGGCACGCGCTCGGGGTATAGATATCACTGTAGTAACGGACAAAAAGTCGAATATCGACCATGCAGATTATGAAAAGCGTAAAGAGAAACATCAGCGCTTAAATGAAGCTGTAGAAAAATTAGCTGAGATGGGCATCACGACGAAACTGGTTAATCGTGTCCACAGTAAAATTGTGATTGGTGATGAGGGTCTGCTGTGTATTGGTTCCTTTAACTGGTTTAGCGCCACACGAGAGGAAAGGTACCAGCGATATGACACATCGATGGTCTACCGCGGCGATAGCTTAAAAGCTGAGATCAAAACGATTTATTCCAGTCTTGAGCAACGGCAGTTATAAAACGCTTGTTAATTGCGTGAGCACCCGGATACGTTGACGGGGGCTCACGCCAGATATTTGGCTGGTAATTTGCCATGCACTACTCGTACTACTGTCGAAATCCATTCTGTTCACGGCAGTTCTGTCGAGCTTCTGAATGTTGCCATGTGATGGGCGCTGATAACCTCTCCTGACATTCCGCGATTAGTACAACCTAATATAAAGAATGTCATCATCATACAGAGCCGTTTTTTCGTAATATCCCATTCAGCCATGTCTCATCCCTGTCCGGGCGGTTATCCTGAGTCGCCCACAGCGAAGCTATCTCCATCCCCGGAACCACCCTCAACAACTCCCGCAACCCCTCTTCATCCAGATCCGTAAACCGTCTTTCCCCCTGCACGCGTTCACCGTTGCCATACTTAAAGGACACATACCAGACGCCGCCAGGCTTAAGCGCATCCGCAAGCTTCTGCATCACGGCAGGTAACTCAGAAGAGGGGACATGCAGCAAAGATGCACAGCACCAGATCCCATCGTACTGCGCTTTACCGTCGATCTCTGAAAAGGTCATTAGCTGCACGGGTAACCCGGTATGTTGCCTTGCCAGCTCCACCATCGCGGAAGAGGCATCAAAAGCATCCACCTGATAACCCATCTCATGAAAGGCTTTTGCGTCCCGGCCTGAACCGCAGCCCGCATCCAGAACCCGGGCTCCGTGAGGCAGATGTTGGGTGAAGGCCTCATATAGCGGAGTCATATCGACATTGACCGTGCCATCAAAGAAATCCTGTGCGTGGTTCTGATAGTAGTGAAGTGTCATTAAAACGTTGCCTCGCCTTCCGCATTGGGTTTCCAGGTATGGATAAGTTTGTCCAGCGCGGCCTGCCAGTTACGCTGAAGAAAGCTTCTCCGTGCTTCAGGACGCTGCCCTGTCTGTAGAACAATCGTCTCATGTAACGGCAGTTTGCTCTGAATAAAATACTCATTGCGTGTGTGTAACCGCTGCAGGAGCCTGAGGTCGGGAATGCGTGCAGATTTGCCTTCAACGCCACGGTTACAACACCGGCAGGCCAGCACTAAGTTCCATACGCCGTTAATATTGCTCACTTCATGGCGGGCAGCCCAGGGAATAAAGTGGTCGACGTCCGCCAGTTCTGCATCTCCCGGTACCAGACTGATGGGTTTAAAGCAGTAAAAACATCGTCCTTTCTGGTATCCATTCAGGCTGTCGCGACAGCTGGTGATGTCTACGCGACGCGCGTTCACCCTCGTGAACAACAGCTGATTATCTTCGTCGAACTCCACGCCTACAAGGTTACGTGAAATCCCCATAGACCAGGCCTGTTCCACCAGGTTCCAGCGAGCATTGGTTTCAAAGGCGAGGTTTTTATACTGCCGGCGTTCGCCCAGTAAATAGAAGTTATCCGTCAGGCGGATCCCGTTGTTGGTTTTGCGCTCATCAAGGAAAAAACGTTTATCGATCTCGCCCTGGTTCACGTAATGAAAGGCATCGATCACGTTGTTAAAGCCAAGGCGCACCGTCGCTTCAATGAGCTGGGCGTGGGTGATTTCACCTCGGTTGAACTTCAGACAGGTTTCCAAAAACTGACTGCTGCGGGAGGTGATCTGTTTTGGCGCATGCTTCAGGTGCTCGCAAAGATAGCGGCTGAACGGCACGGCAAGCTGGTCGAGCGTAATCAAATCGCTGCCCGTCTTATCCACTTCATACAACGCAGACGCCAGCGCGAACTTGTAAGATGCGACGTTCCTTCCAAAGAGGATCACACCACGCCAGTAGTTCTCAAGCGTCGGATCGGCCTGATAAAATTCCATCGATGAAGTCCTGTTACGGTTGGCTGGGCAGGGCGTTACTAAAGCCTGTAACAGGATCACATAACAAAATCAGGGTGATGTAAATCGTTAATCTATAGGTTTGATGAATTTTTGAGAGGTCAGAGAGAAAGGTGTTGAGGCAACCGATGCGGCATTAGCGCCAGGTTTGCAAATGAACAGATATCGGGAGGAGGCGAGTTGAAGTGATTTTCAGGCAAAAGTGTTGTTGTTTCGCGAATTAAAAAATACCTACCGTAATTTCCTGAATCCCCCTCGCAAATACCAAATTTCCCCCACACCAAACCGCTGTGTTTATATTCAGCCCTGTATAATGGTCACCAGAAATTACGCCAAACGGCGAAAGGAAGTATCGAAGAATATTTAATGAGAGAATACGCGATATGAAGGTGCTGCAACACCCCCATACCGCTAACCACAACCAACTATAACGGAGTTGAAAATGGCTGCGACGAATTTTAAGCCAGAGTTTACTGTTTGCAAAACAGAATCAGACGCTTTCACCGGCATGATTGAAAACCGCGAGCTGGTACGCAAAAACAGCGCCCGCCGTCTGCACGGCAACCAGCCCAACGCGGCACCCGTTCATCCCCGCGCGGAAACACCGCAGGACAGCGCCGCCTGCTGCGAACTGTATGCACGCATAGACATGAAATATCTTCTCCTGGGCGGCGAGTGGTTAACCCGCGCAGGCTTTATCAACGGTATGCCCGTAAAAATCCGCGCCATGAAAGACTGCATTGTGATTACGCCACAGCATACAAGAGAATTATGGGGATGCCTGGAAGGGATGAGTGTGGTGAATATAAATAAACAGAAAGTCGCACATTGGTTGAAGACGTTTCCGGGAGCGCTGAATGATACAGGCGATATACCGGCTGTTAAGCGTGGAACAGGGCAGGCGATGTCGGAGTAACCGTGTTTCCCATCTCATGTAATTCTTGAAGCAATAAAACGATACGGGCATGTTATCCCATGCCCGTAATCTTATGAAATCACTCGTGCTTTACCTGCTCTTTTACAGCCGTAACCAGCACAGCGTGAAGTTCACCGACGGTTAAATCGCGTATCACAGGTTCGGGTATGCCACGTACCCAGCGTATAAACCGACAGATGCCAAAAAAATCTATGCCTTCATCCGTAAACAGATACTCGTTCTCAGCAAGAGCGAACGTTTTCATATAACCATCTTCTTCCGTGGCAAGCTGAACGCCAAACGCTTCTTCGCAGTCTTCCAGTAGTTCTTCGCCGTCGATACCGCAAATATGCAAATCGGCCTCAATCAACGTATTGCTATCAATAGGTTTACGATGCTCACCTGAGGAGTTTCGAACAACCTCAATGACTTGTGAGAGAGTGGGTTCCATAAAGATGTTCTCCTTTAAAGCGATGGAAATAATCGCTAGCTCTTTCCGGCAGCGCTCCGCTTGTGCGGACCAACAAGAACAAAGTTATATCGGCCCACGAAATTATGAGTCGATTTAAGCTATCGCCATATGATTCCAGGCATCTCTGTAAACTATATTCCCGTCACAGTGTTTCCAGGTTATTGCCTCATATCTTAACTCGATCGTCTCTGTATGCGTTCCTGTTCCAGAACCCGGGAACAGATTTGGCGTGATACCCGTGATTTTTACATTCTCCAGGATAATGTTGAAATATTCTCTCTCGATTCCTGCATCATCAATTTGATACATTTTTATCGTAGCCGATTTTAGTGTTTGAGTTTCACACAGTGCCCTGAAGAGAACGGGTGTTGTTTTATCAAACTCCTTCTGAACGGCAATTGGTGTATGTACACGAGTACCTGTTAGTCGGCCTGTATTTCCACTCACAGGTATGGTGAGGTGATGAGCAACTGCTTTTAATTCAATAGCGCCTAGCCGACCGGATACCATGGAACCTCCTACGACTGGTGAGCCATTAGCATCGGTTAACCAAAGATATGCTGGATTTGACATGATTATTCCTCATCTATATTTACAAAAGAAGGTAGGTGTAACATCGCCACGACCCATATGAATAAGCCAATAATTTTCAGCGGCCATGGTTCAAGGACAGCTATACAAGCAAATGCACCGATGATCAGTAAGGGGCCTGATAACACATCCAGGATCCCGCTAAAAATACGTATCTTTCCTGGCAGGAATTTATTCATTACTAATGAAATAAGGTAGGCACTTAGGGTAATGATGCAAAAGGCGATTGTTTTATCATGCCAGGTTTCGAATTCAACCCAGCTAAGGATATAGGCTAAAACTAAATATGAGCAAAGAAGCAGGTTTATAATTGGGGTGATAAACTTACTCATACGCGCCTGCCGTAGTGTGTGCAGTTAGTTTTTCATTAACTTTCTTTATGATTTGATTAAATACAGGTTTTCCTTCTGAATAACCTGCATGGATAGCATCTACGAAAGGCTGGACGGCATCAGCGAACAGAAAATAAAGTAAGTCATAGTCTCTTGGTCTCAGAAGTTGATATACTTCTGGGGCTTCTGCTTCGAGTCTGTCAGATGTTCTAATTGATCGCTCAGCCATTCCCCCAAACAAAAGGAGTGTGCTCAGTGCCGTGATTGGGTTACTTTTCCCTTTGAAAACAACAAACGTGAAGGACGTCCTTTCAATAACATGCTTTGCGATAGTTGATGCAATAATATTGGTTGATATTCTACCTGCAATTGAAGTCATTACAGATCTGTATATTTTATCCTGCTCATCCTCGGTTAAATATCTATTGAACACTTTAAAAATAATTTTAACTGCGTTGACAATGTTCTCGTAATTCAAAATGTCGTTTTTTATGGCAGTCATCATTCTTATGCGTTGAGTTTCACGAGCATACCTGGTATCTGTGTCAAAGATTCCGTAAACCAGATATCCATAATCTAACGGTACAGATAGTCCTCCATTTATAAGCCCAGTAACTGTATCAGGAGAAGCGATTATGTTGCATAATCTCCGGGCTATATCTTCTACATCAGCCATAGTATCCCTTCAAATGTATTATAAAGGGTAATATCAATGTGATATTAATGTAGATAAAGCAATTAATTATATCTAAACGACGAATTAAGAATTATTGGAGGAATTAATATTATATTAAATGAGATAATAAGCGGCTTTGTGCTAACAGCACGCACTCCACCGCCCAACCTCAATCAACTCACCTATTCAAAACACCGGCACCCCCAGCCCAACCTTCACCTCCCTCAACGTCGCCTGCGTCACCCCCTGCGCCCGTTCGGTCCCGCGCTTCAGCATCGCCATCATCTCCCCCTTGTCCTGCATATACATCGCCCGCCGCTCCCGCATTGGCGCAATCAGCTCCTGCAAACACGCCTCCAGCTCGTTCTTACATACCCGGTCACCCAGCCCGCCTGCCTGATAGTGCGCCTTCATCGCCGCCACTTTCTCCTTGTCCGGATGAAACGCGTCGAGGTACGTAAACACCACATTCCCCTCAATCTGCCCCGGGTCGCTCACCTTCAGATGGTTCGGGTCGGTGTACATGGCGCTGACCGCACGGTGAATGGTCTCTTCACTGGCCGAAAGGTGCAGCGTGTTGCCCAGCGATTTCGACATCTTGGCACCGCCGTCGATGCCGGGCAGGCGGCTGGTGTCGCTCAGCATCGCCTTGCAGTGGCGCAGTACCGGGGCGGGCAGCAGGCTATTCATCTTGTGCACAATCTCGTTGGTCTGCTCAATCATCGGCAGCTGGTCGTCGCCGACGGGCACGCACTCGGCCTTGAACGCGGTGATGTCCGCCGCCTGGCTGATGGGGTAGGCCATAAACCCGACCGGCAGCGAGCGGGCGAAGCCTTTCTGCACAATCTCGTTTTTCACCGTCGGGTTACGCTCCACGCGGGCGACGGTGACGATGTTCATATACAGCATCGTCAGCTCTGCAAGGGCGGGCAGGGCGGATTGCAGGCAGATCGTGGTCTGGTTCGGGTCGATGCCCGCGGCGAGGTAGTCGGCCAGCACTTCGGGGATGTTGTCGCGAAATTTTTTGCGGGTTGCTGCCGTTGTCGGTTAGCCCCTGAAGGTCAGCAATCAGCACAAACTGGTTGTGCGTCTGCTGAAGCGCCACGCGCTGGCGCAGCGATCCGACGAAGTGGCCAAGGTGCAGCGGGCCGGTTGGGCGGTCGCCGGTGAGGATGGTTTGCGGGTTCATAAAGACTCCTTAACGTTGTAATGCCGAAAGGGGTCTTAGATGTGAGAAAGCCGCCTTTCGGCGGCTATCTGAAAATGGGGAAAACTACTCCGTGCCGCCTTTAAGAAGGCAGCCACCAGCGGTTTACGGTGAGCACGGCGTGGTTTATGTTCATCTCTTTACCGTACCATGTCCGGCGCGAAAAACAAAAGGGCACGTCATGCTGCAATCACTCAACCACCTGACCCTCGCGGTCAGCGACCTGCAAAAAAGCGTCACCTTCTGGCACGAGCTGCTGGGGCTTGCGCTGCACGCCCGCTGGAATACCGGGGCCTATCTCACCTGCGGCGACCTGTGGGTCTGCCTGTCGTACGACGAGGCGCGCCAGTACGTGCCGCCGCAGGAGAGCGACTACACCCACTACGCGTTTACCGTGGCGGAGGAGGATTTTGAACCGTTCTCGCAAAGACTGGAGCAGGCGGGCGTCACCGTCTGGAAGCAGAACAAAAGCGAGGGAGCATCGTTCTATTTTCTCGACCCTGACGGGCATAAGCTTGAACTTCAAGTGGGCAGCCTCGCCGCGCGGCTGGCGGCGTGTCGCGAGAAGCCCTACGCGGGCATGGTGTTTACCTCAGACGAGGCTTGAGGCGCGCACCTTCAGCCTGCCCGCCAGCGTCACGTGCGTGGCGGCATCTTCCTGATTGCACAGGTACTCCACCGCCAGCCGTCCCAGCTCGCTGTAAGGCAACTGGATGCTGGTCAGCGGCGGGGTGAGCTGCTCGGAAATCTTCTGGTCGTCGTAGCCCGCCAGCAGCATGTCCTGCGGGATGCGCACGCCGTTCACCGCCAGCGCCTGGTAGCAGCCGATCGCCAGCCAGTCGCTGGCGCAGAAGATGGCGTCCGGGCGCTCGGCCAGTTCCAGCAGCGAAGCTGTCGCGGTAAAGGACTCGCTGAACTGCCAGTTGGTCTGGCGCACCAGACCGTCGTCGCACGCCAGCCCGGCCTGCTGTAATGCTGCCTGGTAGCCCGCCAGACGCTGGCGCGAGGCCTCCATCCAGCTCTCGCCGGTGATGTGGGCGATGCGCGTGGCGCCGCAGGCGATGAGGTGTCTGGTAACCTGGAAAGCGTTGGCGTAGTCGTCTGGAATAAACGACGGCAGCAGCGGCGAGCCGGGGTCGCGCTGGTTGAGCAGCACCAGCGGGATGCGGGTGCAGTCCTGGAATGCCGTCATATCGACGACGTTCGTGACCGGAGAGGCAAGGATAATCCCGATGCAGTTGCGCTTGTCCAGCTGGCAGATGATGTTCAGGGCCAGCTTCACGTCGTCGCCGTAGTCGTAGACGGTGAGCAGGGTCTCGTTGCGCCACGCTGCTTCCCGCGCCTGGCTGATGGCGTCGATAAACGGGTCGAAGCTCTGCAACGAGCTGACCAGCAGGGCGATCTCCTCCTGGTTGCGCGGAGCGTGAACGGCGGGGAGGCGGTCATAGCCGAGTTCGGTGGCGACGTTGATCACCCGCTGACGGGTGTCGTCGCTGAGCTTGATGTTGCGGGACTGGTTAAGCACCAGCGATACCGTCGCCTGCGACACCCCTGCCGCCCGCGCAATATCGTTCATCGTCACTTTTGTTTTTCGCTTCATCCGTCCTCTCCCTTTCGCGATTTCGCATCATACCCTAACCGCACGCTTTAGCGCCGTCGATCACGTTTCTCATCCATCGAAGCGTGAACTTTGTGAGAGGCGTCGCTTTTCTGAGCGCCACGATTTGCGCATTTATTCTGCAACTAATATTTATTAGCTAAATATTATCAGCAAGAGGATGCGTAATGAAAGAGCAGTGGAGCAGGGAGCAGGCACAGGCGTGGTATCAGCAGAAAGGCTGGCTGTGCGGGTTTAACTATCTGCCGTCGACGGCGGTGAACTGGACCGATATCTGGCAGGAAGAGACCTTCGATGCCGACACCATCGACCGCGAGCTGGGCTGGGCGGCGGACGCGGGCTATAACACCCTGCGCATCAACCTGCCGTTCATCGTCTGGGAGCACGACCGCGACGGGCTGATGGCGCGCATCGACCGCTTTTTGACGATTGCCGACGGTCATGGGTTCAGCACCATGCTGACCCTGATGGACGACTGCGGGTTCTCCGGCGACGAGCCGTACCTCGGCCCGCAAAAGCCGCCCGTACCGGGCAAGCACAACAGCCAGGCGGCGGCGAGCCCGGGACGCGATAAGGTGTGCGATCGCGACTGCTGGCCACAGATTGAGTGCTATATCCGCGACGTTGTGCGCCAGTTCCGCGAGGATAAGCGCGTATTGCTCTGGGATCTGTATAACGAGCCGGGCAACCGCGGCATTTTCGCGACCGGCACGGAGGAGGTGTTGTACGACGAGAAGCTGGAAACCTGCGCGCACGAGTTGATGAAGCAGGCGTTCCGCTGGGTGCGTGAGGAAGACCCGACCCAGCCGCTCACCATCTGCGCGTGGCGTCTGCCGGCGGAAGAAGAGGGCGAGACGTTTTACCAGCACCCGCTGGACCAGACCGCGCTGGCGCTGTCAGATGTGGTGAGCTACCACGCCTATACCAATACCGGGCGCATGACGGCGATTATCCAGCAGCTTCAGGCGCTGGGCCGCCCAATCTTCTGCACCGAATGGCTGGCGCGTCACGTGGGCGGCACCATCGAAGAGCAGCTCCCGCTGATGTACATGGCGAAGGTCGCGCCGTATCAGTGGGGGCTGGTGCGCGGTAAAACCCAGACCTGGCTGCCGTGGCCGGTAGTGATGAAGGAGTCCACGGACTACTGCCGCCTGTGGTTCCACGACGTGTTTGAGGAGAACGGTATCCCGTTCTCACGCGCTGAAATCGCGCTGATGAAGAAGCTGCGCAAAATCGCCCCGAATCCGCAGGGCTAATAATAATGACCCGGCGCGCTGTCGCCGGGCAACCAGGTACGCACTATGGCAATGACAATGAAAATACCGTCTCGCGAGTTGTGGTCTTACTTTGGCTATGGTTTAGGTCAGTGTTTTAGCTTTGGTTTAGTGGGTTCGTTTATTAACTATTTTTACACCGACGTGCTGGGGATCTCGGCGCTGGCGGCAAGCACCATCTTCCTGATTGCCCGTGCGTGGGATGCGGTTCACGATCCGCTGTTTGCCAGCATTATGGACACCATTAACAGCCGGTTCGGAAAGTTTCGCCACTTTTTACTGATCGCCCCGCTGCTGATCACCGGGGTCACCCTGCTGGCGTTCTATAAAATCGAAGCGGACATGACCACCAAAATCCTCTACGCCGGGGTGACGTATATCCTGTGGGGGACGCTGTACGCCATCTCCGATATCCCGTTCTGGTCGATGTCATCGGTGATGACCAACGACTCCGGCCAGCGCACCCGCGCGGTGACGGCGGCGATGCTTGGAGTGAACGCCGGGATCGCCTGCGCCAACATCTTCTTCCCGAAGCTGGCGGCGTTCTTTGCCCAGTACAGCAACGATAAAGGCTACTTTATGGCGGCGCTGGTGATGATGCTGGTGGGCCTGCCGCTGATGCTCAACGGCTTTATGCAGATCAAAGAGCGCGTGCCGCCGAGCCCGGAAAAGGTGACGATGCGCGACACCTTCCACAACCTGCGCCAGAACAAGCCGCTGTTTATTGTCCTGCTGTCGTTCTTTTTCTGCGTGTTCCATAACGTGGCGGGCGGTCTCTATATCTACTTCTTTATCAACAATATGGGCGACGGCAGCCTGCAAATGGCAATTGGCGTGATGGGGATAGTGGCGGCGGTGCTGTGCCTGGTCGCCCCGCTGCTGACCCGCCGGATGCAGAAGCGGAAGCTGTTTATGATCCTCTGCGGGCTGGACGTGGCGGTGCGCGTGGTGATGTGGTTCACGGGCTATCAGCACACGGCGTTGCTGTTTGTCCTGCTCGGCCTGAGCACCCTGTTCGTGATGATGACCAACATCCTCACCTCGTCGATGATTGCCGACACCATCGAGTACGCGGAATACCACACCCACAAGCGCTGCGCGGCGATCACCTTCTCCGGGCAGACCTTCACCGGCAAGATGTCGGTGGCGGTGGGCGGCGGGCTCATCGGCGTGTTTCTGACGATGATCGACTATGTGCCGCAGGCGCAAAGCCAGAGCGACAGCGTGCTGGCGGGGCTGTTCTTCGGGATTTGTTTGTTACCGGCGATAGGCTCGCTGATCCGAATGGGGTTTATGTCGCGCTTTACCTTTACCGAAGAGAAGCATGCGGAGATTTGTCGGCTGCTGGCGGAGCGGAATGCGTCTGCGAAAGCGCCGGGTGGCGGCTGCGCCTTACCCGGCCTACAGGACCAGCCCTTGTAGGCCTGATAAGCGAAGCGCCATCAGGCTTCGCGTAATGACTTACAGCGACTGCACAAACGCCAGCAGATCTTCGTTGAGCTGGTCCTGGTGGGTCAGCGCGAAGCCGTGCGGCGCGTTGTCGTACACTTTCAGCGTGGCGTTTTGGATCATCTCTGCCGCCAGCTTGCCGGTCGTTTCAAACGGCACGACCTGGTCGTTGCTGCCGTGGATCACCAGCGTCGGCACGTCGATTTTCGCCATATCCGGGCGGAAGTCGGTTTCGGCGAAGGCGGTTACGCAGTCGATGGTGCCCTTCAGGGACGCCAGCAGGGCGATGTTCAGCGTCTGCGTCAGGGCACCGGCAGAAACGGTCTGCCCGGCGTTGGTGCCGTAGAACGGGGTAGCGAAGTCGCTGATGAACTGGGCGCGATCTTTACGCAATCCGTCGCGAATCCCGCTGAAAACGCTCTGATCGACCCCTTCCGGGTAGCTATCGGATTTGCCGAAAATGGGCGTTACCGCGCCCAGCAGGGCAAGACCGGCCACGCGTTCGCTGCCGTAGTTGTTGATGTAACGCGTCACGTCGCCGCCGCCCATGGAGAAGCCCACCAGCGTCACGTCGCGCAGATCCAGCGTGGTGATCAGGTCGTTAATGTCGGACGCAAAGGTATCGTAGTCATAGCCGTTCCACGGCTGATCCGAACGCCCAAACCCGCGACGGTCAAAGGCGATGGTGCGGTAGCCGCGCTCGGCCAGGAAGTTCAGCTGGCTGTCCCACATGTCCCCGTCCAGCGGCCAGCCGTGGCTGAAAAGAACCGGTTTTCCCGCGCCGCAGTCTTTGTAATAAATCTGCGTACCATCTTTTGCCTTAAACGTTGCCATAGTGTGTTCCTCTACAGGTGATTGTTATGTTCAGACCGGCGCGACCAGATAACGAATTGCCGGTGATGTTGTGCCCTGATGAAAAGCCAGAACGCGGCTCTGCAACAGGAGGTCATTCATGGTGTGGCGCTCCTGCTGGCGCAGATGCTCAATCCAGGAACCCATCAGGAAGGTTTCGATAAACAGACCCGGACGTTCAATATCTTCGTACACCGCCCAGCTCATCGCCCCGGCGCGGCGGCGCACCCGGCGTAGCTCGTGCACGGCCTGCAAAAACGCTTTCGCGTTCTGCGGGTCGATGATGTACTCATGCGAGACCAGCACCGGGCCACGCTCGTTCGGGAGTTCAATCTCCACCCCGTCCAGCGGCTGCCCGCTCAGGTCGAGATTTAAATCCGGATCTTTCTCCAGCTTCCAGCGGAACACCGTCATGCTCGCCAGCACCATCCCCAGCGTGGCGACAACCAGCGAAGCCGGAGTGCCGAACTGCGAGGCGATCTGGCCCCAGACGGCGCTGCCTGCGGTCATCGAACCGAAAAAGACCGTCAGATACACCGCCAGCGCCCGGGCTTTTACCCAGCGTGCGGCGCTGCGCTGCGCGCCAAGGTTGAGGGTGGAGAGCACCGCAATCCACGCGAAGCCGGTAAAGAACTCAAACAAGTTTAGCAGCCAAAAGTGACGTACAAATGCCAGCGCCAGCATGGTGATCGCAAACGTCAGGCTGGCGGCCACCATCAGCCGATCGGCGTTCAGCCGCTGGCGCAGACGCGGCAGCAGGATGGCCCCGGCAATGGCGCCAAGGCCGATACACGCCAGCATCACGCCGTAGCCCGCCGGGCCTAAGCCCAGCTCGCGGCGCGCCACCAGCGGCAGCAATGCCCAGCCCGCGCTGCCGAAAACAAAAAAGGCCACGGTGCGCACCAGCACGTTGCGCAGCACCGGCGCGGCGTGCACGTAGCGAATCCCGGAGCGCACCGCAGAGAAGAAGTGCTCCGGTGGCAAACGCTGCACGGACGGTGCCGGACGCCAGCGCCACAGCACCCACGCCACGCCCATCACGGACAGCGCGTTCAGGGCAAACACCATCCACGGCCCGGCAAGCGACAGTAGAAAACCGCCCAGCGCAGGGCCAATTGCCCGGCTGATATTGACCCCGAGCGAGTTAAGCGCCACGGCGGAACCCAGCTCGGGCTTGCTCACCAGGTCAGGGACAATCGCCTGAAACGGCGGCGAACTCATGGCCGCACCCACGCTCAGCAGAAACGTCGCCGCCAGCAGAACGGTGGGGGTGACGTGTCCGGTAAAAGAGAGCAGCGTCAGCCCGGCGGCGGCAATGAACACCCACAGCTGGGAGAAGAGCAGGTATTTACGTCGATCAACGATGTCCGCCATCACCCCGGACGGCAGGGCGAAAAGGAACATCGGCAGGCTGCTCGCCGCCTGCACCAGCGCGATATCTAAAGGATCGGCGCTGAGCGTCAGCATGCTCCAGTTGATACCGACGTCGCTCATCCATGAGCCGACGTTAGAGACCACCGTGGCGATCCACAGCATGCGGAACACCGGTTGGCTCAGCGGCTGCCAGGGTGAAACCGCGGGCGTCGTCTCGACGTGTGCGTCGCGAACGTCGTTTACCTGGGTCATGCGAACCTCTCCGTTGTTTTACGCTGCATTCGCCACTGGCCCGGCCCGGTAAGGGCGAGGGTGGTGAAGATAATCAGCAGCAGCCAGCCAAACTGCCCCTCGGCAATCGACCAGTTCGGGTGGACCGCCAGCATCGCCACCAGCAGCACGGCGATAATCGGCAGGCACGCCAGGCGGGTGTAAATCCCCACAATGATAAACAGCGGGCAGATCACCTCGGCGACGATCGCCGGGATCAGGCTGGCGTAAGGCCCGAAGCCGAACGGATCTTCGATGCGCGTCAGCTCTTCGCTGAAGTGCAGCACCTTCGGCAGGCCGTGCACGTAAAGCAGCAGCAGACTGCCGGTCAGGCGCAGAAAGAACAGCCCCGGATCGATCCGGGGCGAAACGTCATTTTGTTTCATCAGAATGCAAAGCAGCTGCAACCCAGCGCCCCCCAGAAAGCGTTATCGTCGGATACCGGCATCGCTGACGTGCGGGCAAAGTCATGCTGGTGGCTGTGAACCCCGCATGGGCCGCTACAGTGGTGAGCCACACGCATACCCACGCGTGCGGCCTGCGGCGGCGCGCTGCGGTAGTGGCCCGGCACCTTCACCACCGGGGACCACTCGGGCAGGACCGGAATGGCGGGCGGCGCGAGCGGGCCAAAAGCGCCTGCGGCATAGACGATATCGCCGTTCACCACGGTGAGGACGGACTCGATGCCCTTGATCTCCTCCTCCGGCACGCGGAAGTAATCTTTGCTGAGCACCGCCAGATCCGCGAGCTGGCCAGCTTTGATCTGCCCCTTCTGGTTCTGCTCGCTGGAGAACCACGCGCTGCCCTGGGTCCAGAGCATCAGGGCGGTATCGCGATCCAGACGGGCGCTGTGATCGTACATCTGCATCCCGCCAACGGTGCGGCCGGAGACCAGCCAGTAGAGCGCGGTCCATGGGTTATAGCTCGCCACGCGGGTGGCGTCCGTTCCCAGGCCCACCGGCACGCCGGTCTCGAGCATTTTTGCCACCGGCGGCGTGTGGCGGGTGGCTTCGATGCCGTAGCGCTCGGCAAAGTACTCGCCCTGGAAGGCCATGCGGTGCTGGACGGCAATGCCGCCGCCGAGTGCTTTGATGCGGTCGATGTTGGCCTGCGACACGGTTTCGGCGTGGTCGAAGAACCAGTGCAGGCCGTTAAACGGAATGTCGCGGTTCACCTTCTCGAAGACGTCCAGCATGCGGCTGATGGATTCGTTATAGGTGGCGTGCAGGCGGAACGGCCAGCGGTGCTCCACCAGATGGCGCACCACGCGCTCCAGCTCGTCCTCCATGCCCGGTGCGAGATCCGGGCGCGGCTCGAGGAAGTCTTCAAAATCGGCGGCGGAGAAGACCAGCATCTCGCCCGCGCCGTTGTGGCGGAAGAAATCGCTGCCCTGGCCCGGCGTAAGCATATCGGTCCATTTTTCAAAGTCTTCCAGCTCGTGGCCCGGACGCTGGGTAAACAGGTTGTAGGCGATGCGGATGGTCATCTGCTTTTTCTCGTGCAGCTCGGCAATCACCTCGTAATCTTCCGGGTAGTTCTGGAAGCCGCCGCCCGCGTCGATGGCGCTGGTCAGCCCCAGACGGTTCAGCTCGCGCATGAACTGGCGCGTGGAGTTGACCTGCTGCTCCAGCGGCAGCTTCGGCCCTTTCGCCAGCGTGGCGTACAAAATCATGGCGTTCGGACGGGCGATCAGCATCCCGGTCGGGTTGCCGTTGGCGTCGCGCTGGATCTCCCCGCCCGGCGGGTTCGGCGTGTCTTTGGTGTAGCCGACCACCTTAAGCGCGGCGCGGTTGAGCAGGGCGCGGTCGTACAGGTGGAGGATAAACACCGGGGTGTCAGGCGCGGCGTCGTTAATTTCGTCGAGGGTCGGCATGCGGCGCTCGGCGAACTGGAACTCGCTCCAGCCGCCCACCACGCGCACCCACTGGGGCGACGGCGTGCGCAGGGCCTGCTCTTTTAGCATCCGCAGGGCGTCGGCCAGGGACGGCACGCCTTCCCAGCGCAGCTCGAGGTTGTAGTTCAGGCCGCCGCGGATCAGGTGCAGGTGCGAGTCGTTCAGACCGGGGATGGCGGTGTGGCCTTTTAAGTCGACCACCTTAGTGCCGTCGCAGTGGTGTTGCATCACCTCGGCGACGGTACCCACTTCCAGAAATTTTCCGTCACGCACGGCAACGGCTTCCGCGACAGGATTCTCGCGATCGACGGTGTGAAACTGGCCGTTAACCAGAATGAGATCGGCTTTACCGAGGGTAACCATAATAGCTCCAGACTCAGAGGGGAATGGTCAGGATTATGGGAACCGGTTTCGGCAAAGATCCAGTTATACAATAGGATAGGTATACCAAAGTATAACTATACCTAAGGTTAACTATACGAAGAGATAATTACACCACAGCGCTGTGGGTCATAGGATGAACGCGATTTTATCGGCGTGCTGTTCGCGGCGATTTTAACCTTTAACCTCACTGGATAATCTTATGACCACTTCTAAGCTCGAAGTCTTAACCCCTGCCAACTGTCAGATCATCTTCATCGATCACCAGCCACAGATGGCGTTCGGCGTGCAGTCTATTGACCGCCAGGTGCTGAAAAACAACACCGTGGCGCTGGCGAAAGCGGCTAAGGTGTTCAACATCCCAACCATCATCACCACCGTTGAGACCGAAAGCTTCTCCGGCAATACCTATCCGGAGCTGCTGGACGTGTTCCCGGGCCAGGATATCCTGGAGCGTACCTCCATGAACTCCTGGGACGACCAGAAGGTGCGCGACGCGCTGAAGGCCAACGGCAAGAAGAAGGTGGTTGTCGCTGGCCTGTGGACCGAAGTGTGCAATAACAGCTTTGCCCTGTGCGCGATGCTGGAAGGCGACTACGAAATTTATATGGTGGCAGACGCCTCCGGCGGCACCTCCAAAGAAGCCCACGACTTCGCGATGCAGCGCATGATCCAGGCGGGCGTGATCCCGGTGACCTGGCAGCAGGTGATGCTGGAGTGGCAGCGTGACTGGGCGCGCAAAGAGACCTACACCGCGGTGATGGATATCGTGCGCGAGCACTCCGGCGCCTACGGAATGGGTGTGGATTACGCCTACACCATGGTGCACAAAGCGCCGTCTCGTCAGAAGAGCGAGCACCGCACCTTAGCGCCGGTTCCGGCACGCTAAGTCCCGCTGGCGGGCTGGTCCCTCATCCGGCTCGCCGCTGCCTTTTTCTCTGGAGTTCACAATGAGTACAGGGTTGATATCCCTCGCGGCAGGCGTGTTGATTGGCCTGATGTATGCCGTGCTGAAGGTGCGTTCCCCCGCGCCGCCCGCGCTGGCGCTGATTGGCCTGCTGGGGATGCTGGCGGGGGAACAGGCGATGCGTCATCTTTTATCCCGCGACAATCCCGCGGGCGTGCAGGTGACGGTTCCCCACGTTCAGCACCTGTCCGGAGCGTCATCATGAAGGCCTGGATTATTTCGCTGGTGTGCGGGGTCGCGGCTGGGGTACTTTACGCCCTGCTCGACGTGCATTCCCCGGCGCCGCCGGTCGTCGCGCTGCTTGGCCTGTTCGGCATGCTGGTGGGTGAACAGCTGATCCCCATCGGACGGCGTCTGGTGAGCCGCGAACCGTTGACCCTGGCCTGGTTTCGTCATGAATGCGTACCGAAGATCAGCGGTACCGCGCCCCCAGCGCCCGCGAAGGAAAGCCGCGACGCGTAAAGATTTGTTTGAGGAAAGACAGCATGACGCTGCCGTGGCGCATTGCCATCATTGATGACGAACGCTCTGTTCGCAGCGGGCTCAGTAACCTGCTGCAATCGGAAGGGTATGCTACCGATACCTTCGATTCGGCAGAGGTGTTTTTGAGCCACCCTCTCGCCCTGTCCGGCGCGTCGCTGGTGATCACCGACATCAAGCTACGCGGCATGAACGGCATCGAGCTGTTTGAGAAGCTGCGGTTGCTGACCACGCCGCCACCGCCAATACTGTTTATCTCCGGTCATGCTGATGAAAATATGCAGCGGTATGCACTCAGTCTGGGCGCCGCTGCATTTTTGCGTAAGCCGATTAACATCGATATTCTGCTGGATCATATTCAGCGGGAGTTGACCCGCCGACAATAAGGATCGCGGATGAACGAACATACGTCGCCTGCATTTTGGCCCGCCCGGGGAAGTCTCCATGAAGGGCGGGCTTTTGTTCTGAAAGAGGATGTCATTTTTACCGTGCTGGCGCAGGAGGGCGGCATCTCCTGGATGAACGGGCGACATCCCCAGTCCGGCGGTTCGTTTATTATTGCCACCGCGGTCAGCGATGAAGAAGAGGAGCGGGCAACGCGGCTGCTGAAAAACGAGTTTGCCCTGCGCGACCGGCTTCATGACGGCTGGGCTATCCGGCCCGTCGCTTCAACCCAGTACCGCGGACGTTTTGCGCTGGTCTACGCGCCGTTCTGCTTTGAACTGCTGGCGTGCCGGGCAGGTAAGGCGATTTCCGGGATCGCCCGCTTTATCGAAATGGCGATCCGCATCTGCGGTCCCCTGCGCCAGATGCATCTGCACAACCTGATCCACGGCGATATCAAACCCGGGGCGTTCTTCGTTCATCACGACGCCACCTGCCGTCTGTGCAGCTTCGGTCTTTCCTGCGGCACCTCCGACGCGTTCTCCCAGTCCCGGCTTGCCGCGTCTGGCGGCACGCCCGCCTACATGTCACCGGAACACACCACGCGTACCCGGCGCGCCGTCGACAGCCGGAGCGATCTCTACAGTCTGGGTATCGTGCTTTATGAACTTCTGACCGGGCGATTGCCGTTTGAACTGAGCGCTGATGACCAGACCAACTGGGCGCATTACCACATTGCCTCTGAGCCGCTTGCGCCGGGGCGGGTGCGCCCGGACGTACCCGGCATGCTGTCGACCATTATCCTTAAGCTGCTGGAGAAGAATCCGGAGAATCGCTATCAGACCGTCGACGGGCTGATTGCCGACCTCAGGCGCTGCCAGGCGACGCTGACCGCCGAAGGTGAGATCGTCGACTTTATTCCCGGCCAGCAGGATCGCTCTCCGGCGATCCATCTTGCCGATTCGCTTTTCTCTGCGCATCCGCAGGCCAGCGACGTCATCGCCGCGTTTGAGCGGGTCAGCCAGAGCGGTGCGCCGGAACTGGTGACGATTGGCGGTCCGTCGGGGATCGGCAAATCTTCCGTGATCGCCACCACGCTGAAATCGCTGCAACAGCGCAAGGTGCTGCTGGCGGTGGGCAAGGTCGATCAATATTCTCCCACGCTGCCCTACGGCGTGCTGAGTTCGGCGTTTCGGACGCTCACGCTGCACCTGCTCGGGCTGCCAGCCGGGGAGGTAGCGACGTGGAAAATCCGTCTGTCGCGCGCGCTGGAAGGCTTCGAGGAGCTGGCCGTTAGCCTGGTGCCGGAGCTGAATTTACTCCTTGAGAACAAACCGCGTTTCTCTGCGGATACCTGACGCGCGGGCGCGCTTCAGCCATATGGTGCTGGCGCTGGTGAAAACCTTCGCCACCCAGGGCGCGCCGCTGGTGCTGCTGCTGGATAATGTGCAGTGGATCGACGCCGCCAGCCTGCAAACGCTCGATCACCTGCTGCGCGCCTGCGGCGCCATCCCGCTGCTGGTGGTGGTGGCGCACCGCGATCTCAGTTCGCTTTCTGAGCCCACCTTGCAGACCGCGCTGGCGAGCCTGCCGGAGGCGGCGCAGCACGCCACGACGATCGTGCCGCAGCCGCTGTCGGTGAAGGCCGTGGCGCGCTGGCTCGGGGGGATTTTTCATGCCCGCAGTACCGGTACCGCCGATCTTGCCACGCTGATCCATGAAAAAACCGGCGGCAACCCGCTGTTCGTGCAGGAATTTTTCCGTCGCATCGTCGATGACGGACTGGTGGTGCACAACAAATATCAGGGGAAATGGCATTACGATCTCCAGGCCATCCGCGCCCGGCACTACACCGAGAACGTGGTGACGCTGGTGCTTGAACAGCTCAAGGAGATGCCCGACGAGACGCGCCGCCTGCTGGGCAGCATCGCCTGCCTCGGCTGCACGGGCGAGCTGGAGATGCTGTGCCGCGTGGTGGGGCGGTCGGCGGCGGAAATCCGCTACGCGCTTCATCCGGCGGTGACCGCTCAGCTGATTGTGCTGACGGAGAAAGAGTACGCTTTTACCCACGATCGGGTGCAGGAAGCCGCCTTTGCCCTGCTGGATGAGGGCGAGAAAAGCCATCTGCACCTGACCACCGCCAGCCTGCTGGCGGATGCCGCGCGGCAGACGGCGGGCAACGAACTGCTGTTCCGCGCGGTTCACCACGTCAGCGCCGCGCTGGACTGCATCCAGCCTGCACCCCAGCGGCAGCGATTCCGGGAGCTGAGCCTTCAGGCCGCGCGGCGTGCGAAGCGTACCGGCGATTATCTTTCCGCCTTAAGCTATATCCAGACCGCCAGAGCGCTGGGGAATGCGGGCCCGGTCTCGGACTTTATGCTGGATATCGAAGAGGCGGGCTGTGAGTTTGCGCTCGGACACCTGGAGCGCACGCGTGCGCTGTGCGATGCGATCCTCGGTTCACCGGGCGGGCTGACGGAGAAAGCGCTGGCCGCCAACCTGCTGGCGGAAGTTTATATGCGCCAGTCGGAGATCCGCCTGGCGCTGGAGGCGTCGTTATGCTGGCTGGGCGTGTTCGGGATCCAGATCAGCCGCTACCCGGAAAATGCCGAATGTGACGAGGCCTGGCAGCAGTTCTGTCAACGCACCGCCGACGCGCCGCAGAATCCGTTTTCTCAGCTTAAGCTGATGGAGAACGCAGAGACCGAAGCGGTGATGAACCTGCTTTACAGCGCCAGTATTTTCGCCAGCTTTACCTGCCCGCGCCTGCACTTTTTACTCCTGTGCCGGATGATGCACCTCACGCTCGATCACGGCATAACCGGTGCTTCCACCACGGCGATGGCCTGGTTTGGCGTGCTGATTGGCCACCGCTACGCCGAATACCGTCTCGGGTTTGAGTACGGCACGCTGGCTCGTGAGCTGGTGAACCGCCACGGCTATGATGCCTATGAAGCCAAAACTCTGCTGCCGCTCGACCAGCTCAGCGTCTGGACCCAGCCGCTGTCGTACACTATCGAGTGCGCCAAGGCCTGCTTTACCTCAGCGGTGACCCACGGCGACATGACGATGGCCTGCTTCGCGGCCTGTCATCAGATCATTAACTTCCTCTCCCGGGGCGATCATCTGGATGGCGTGCTGACCAGCATCGATCGCGGTCTGGCCTTTGTGCGCAAAACGGATTACCAGGACATTGAAACCGTTCTGCACATTCAGCGCCGCTACGTGGAGTTTTTACGCACGCCGGTGACGGGCCCATGGAGCGCCGCCCAGGCGCTGCCTGACGATCTGCTGCCCGCGCCGCCGGAGCAGGCGCCCGAGCAGACCTCGACCATGCTCTTCTGGTACTGGCTCTATCGCGGGATGGCGCACTTTTCCTGCGGCGAATACGCCGACGCACAGGCGGATTTAGAAATGGCGGGCTGGTATGCGTGGTCCGCGCCGGGTCATATTCATCTGCTGGATTACCATTTTTACAGCGCGCTGGCGCTCTCCCGCCAGCTCACGCCGGAAACCTTTTCGGCGGATTATCGCCGCAGTATTCATCACCATTACGACAAAATTGCCCTCTGGGCGCGGATCAATCCGGGCACATTTGCCGATAAAGAGGCGCTGATTTATGCCGAAATCGTCCGTCTGGACGGCATGAACAGCATCGCGCTGGAGCAGTATGAAAAAGCGGTGCGACTCTCGCGGGAGGGCGGGTTTAACCCGATCAATGCCCTGGCGCACGAGCTGGCCGGGCGTTTCTCGCTGGCCTGCGGCTACCCGACCGCCTCCGACGCCCATTTCCGCGGCGCGATTGCCGCCTGGGGGCGCGTCGGGGCGCAGGCCAAGGTGCGCCAGCTGGAGCAGGATTTCCCCCATCTGCTGGCCTCCGGGCAGAGCCGCGCGTATGACACGGCGGCGTTTGCCCAGAACGAGGTGATCCGCGATTTACAGAGCGTCATCAAAGCCTCACGCGCCTTATCCGAAGAGATCAACCTTGAACGTTTAATCGAAAACCTGATGACGCTGCTGCTTGAACGGGCCGGGGCGCAGCGTGGCCTGCTGCTGCGTGTCAGCGATAATCACATCCCGGAGATTGAAGCCAGCGCCTGGACCAGTACCGACGGCGTGCGGGTGCGCATCCTGAAAGCGTCACCGATGGCGACGGACATGCCGCTGTCGGTGCTGGCCGCGGTGATCCGCACCGGGCAGGAGATCCGCACCGGCAAACCGGAGGAGTTCCACCCGTTCAGCCAGGATCCGTATCTGGTGACGTCCGGCGCCGCCGTGATGTGCGTGCCGATGTTCAAACAGGCGCGGCTGGTGGGGATGCTGTATCTGGAAAACCGCCTGATGCCGGAGGTGTTTACCGCCGAACATTCGCGCGTGGTCAGCCTGCTGGGTGCGCAGGCGGCGGTTTCGCTGGAGACGGCGCGGCTCTACGCCGAGCTGCTGGCGGAAAACATCCAGCGCCGACGGGTGGAGAAAGAGCTGCGCGCCAGCCAGACCTCACTGATGCTGGGCGAGCAGATCAGCCATACCGGCAGCTGGCGCTGGGAACTGGTGCAGGATCTGATGTTTATGTCCGAAGAATATGCCCGTATCCTTGGCCTGCCGGAGCAGCAAAAGATGATCTCAATGGCGGAGTTTTTGACCTTCGTGCATGAGGATGATTATGGCCGGATCAGCACCCTCGTTAATCAGAGCGTGCGTGACGGGCTGTCGATGCGCGCGGAGTTTCGCATCATCCGCACCGACGGCTCCGTTCGTTACATCCTCGGGATTGGCGATCCGGTGGGGGTGGGCAGCGAGGTGAATGAGTATTACGGCATCATTACCGACATCACCAGCCAGCGGGCGGCGGAGGATGCGATGCGGGTGGCGCAGGCGGATCTGGCGCGGGTCTCACGAGCCACTACCGTCGGGCAACTGACCTCCTCGATCGCGCACGAGATCAACCAGCCGCTGATGTCGATTGTCTCGAACGCCGGCGCGAGCCTGCGCTGGCTCAACCGCGATCCGGCGCGGCTGGAAAAAGTGCGCGAGGGGCTGGAGGAGATCGCCGCCGAGGGCGAGCGGGCAGGGGAGATCATCCGCAGCATTCAGTCTCTGACGCGCAAACAGGACCCCACGTTTACGCGAATCGATCTGCACTTCCTGATCCACCACATCATTATGCTTTCCCGCAGCGAACTTGAGCTGCGACACATAAGCGTTGATTATCTTCTGAACGCTGACGACAGCTTTATCATCGGCGACAGCGTGCAGATCCAGCAGGTGTTGCTTAACCTGGTGATGAATGCGATGGAAGCGATGGCGGAAGTGACGGATCGCCCGTGCAGCATCACGATCGCCACCGCGAACTGCGCTGAAGGGAAGGTGATCTTTGAGATCGCCGATACCGGCAGCGGCATTGAGCCGGAGCTCACCGAGCGGATCTTTGACTCGTTCTATTCGACCAAAGCGCAGGGAATGGGCATGGGGCTGACCATCAGCGCCAGCATTATTGAACGGCACCGGGGGAAACTGAGCGCGCGCCGCAGAGAGCCGTACGGCACGGTGTTTACCTTCGCGTTGCCGCTTGCCGGACAGGAGATGTAACGGTTATTCCGCTGGCTGATGTTTGGTCAGGCGCTCGACGGCCCTGACCAGTTCAGCCACGGAGCGGACCTGCATTTTCTCCATCACCCGGCGGCGGTGCACTTTCACCGTAATCTCACTGACGCCCAGCTCGGCGGCGATCTGCTTGTTGAGCTTGCCGCTGACGGCCAGCTCAAGCACCTCATGCTCGCGCGGCGTGAGGGACAGATGGCGCTGTTTCAGGGCGTAGTGCTCTTTGACGCGGGCGGCGTTGTGCTGTGCCAGCCTGAGCGCGGATTCGATAGAGCCGATGAGCGCGCTGGATTCAACGGGCTTAGTGAGAAATTCGTAGGCCCCGCCTTTGATCGCCCGGACGGACATAGGGATGGTGCCGTGGCCGGTGAGAAAGATGATCGGTATTTCCCGCCCGCTGTCTTTCAGCGCATCTGCGACATCAAACCCGGTTATCGTGGGCATTTGCATATCGAGGATCACGCAGGAGGGCAGATCTTCAAAGGGATGGCTGAGAAAGGCCTCTGCTGAGGAAAAGCCAAGGGCATGTATATCCGCAGATTCCAACAGCCTGACAACGGACTGCCTGACTGTGTCATCGTCATCAACCACATAAACAATGTGTTCCATTCACCGCCCCGGTGTTGATTTAAATGTCGAGGATGTAAACAGTCACTATGGCTACGTAAGAGACTGTTTATGCTGACTTTCATCTTAACACATTAAATATCATTATCATTTAGCAATATGATAACCATATGAAGTATAGCGAGCTGGAGCGGAGGCGATGAAGGAACGAAACGCTGTTTTTATGCACCGACAAGCTCAATACGGTTGCCGTCCGGGTCCGCAATCACCGCTTCATAGAAACCGTCCCCGGTCATACGCGGGGCGCTGAGCAGGGAGCCGCTTGCCTGCGCCTGCGCTGCCATACTGTCCACCTGCGCTTTGCTGCAGGTGTTGATGGCGATATGCGCCCAGCCGACAAATTCCGGGTGCGAAGGTGCACTGGGCAGGCCCGGCAGCGTCATCAGCTCGATGGTCGGCCCGTCATCCAGGGTAATAAAGTGAGATTTAAACCCCGGACGATTTTTGCTGACGTAGCGGTCATTACTGCGGCCGCCAAACACCGTTTCCCAGAACTGAACCTGCGCGTCCAGGCTGCGGGTCCAGAGTGCGACATGTGCAATATTCATAAGATCCCTCGTTATTTGTCTGTGAGGACTTTCACCGGTAAAACAGGCTACACTCTGGTTTTGAGCGCGACAAGCTGAGGAAACAACAATGCACTACACACTGAAAGAAAGCGACAAGGAAAAAGCGGAAGGAACAAACGGCGCGGGCGCTCTACAGCAAAAACTGCTGGAATCCCGTTCGATTGTCATCTCCGGAGAGATTAACCAGGAGCTGGCCCAGAAGGTCATCACTCAGATGATCCTGCTGCAAAGCGTCAGCAACGATCCGATCAAGCTGTACATCAACAGTCAGGGCGGCCACGTAGAAGCGGGCGACACCATCCACGACTTCATTAAGTTTATCCGTCCGGAAGTGCATGTGATCGGCACCGGCTGGGTGGCGAGCGCCGGGATCACCATCTTCCTGGCGGCGAAAAAAGAGCACCGCTACGCTCTGCCGAATACCCGCTTTATGATCCACCAGCCGCTGGGCGGCGTGCGCGGTCAGGCAACGGATATCGAAATCGAAGCGCGCGAGATCATCCGCATGCTGGAGCGCGTGAACAAGCTGATTGCTGACGCCACCGGCCAGCCGCTGGAGAAAGTGAAGAAAGACACCGACCGTAACTTCTGGATGTCCCCGGCGGAAGCGCTGGACTACGGCATCGTGGGTAAACTGATCACCCATTATGACGAGCTGAACCTGGATTAAGTTTAAGCCCGCGTGTGCGTCGGGTGACGGCTTCGCCTTACCCGACCTACGCGCGCTCGATTGACCCATGACAAGTTCCCCCCTCGCTGTCTCTTCTATAATCGCGCCTGTCTCCCCTCTCACTGGTGCTATCCATGGCGTATCAACTGAACCTGAACTGGCCGGAATTTCTTGAAAAATACTGGCAAAAACAACCCGTTGTGCTGAAAAATGCCTTCCCGAATTTTGTCGACCCCATTACCCCTGATGAACTGGCGGGTCTGGCGATGGAGCCGGAAGTTGATAGCCGCCTGGTAAGCCATGCTAACGGCAAGTGGCAGGCGAGCAATGGCCCGTTTGAGCATTTCGATAACCTCGGTGAAACCGGCTGGTCCCTGCTGGCGCAGGCGGTGAACCACTGGCATATGCCCGCGGCAGAGCTGGTGCGTCCGTTCCGCGTCCTGCCGGACTGGCGTCTCGATGACCTGATGATCTCCTTCTCCGTCCCGGGTGGCGGCGTTGGGCCGCATATCGATCAGTACGATGTGTTTATTATCCAGGGGATGGGCAGCCGCCGCTGGCGCGTGGGGGACAAGCTGCCGATGCGTCAGTTCTGTCCGCATCCGGCCCTGCTGCATGTCGATCCGTTTGAGCCGATCATCGACGAAGATCTGGCGCCGGGCGATATCCTTTACATTCCGCCTGGATTCCCGCATGACGGCTTCACCCATGAAACCGCGCTCAACTACTCTGTCGGTTTCCGCGGGCCGAACGGTCGCGATCTGATCAGCAGCTTTGCCGACTACGCGCTGGAGAACGATCTGGGCGGCGAACATTACAGCGATCCGGATCTGACCTGCCGCGAACACCCTGGCCGCGTGGAGCAGTACGAGCTCGATCGCATTCGCCAGATGATGATCGACATGATTAGCAAGCCAGATGATTTTACGAAATGGTTTGGCAGCTTCGTCTCCACGCCGCGTCACGAGCTGGATATTGCCGCCGCCGAGCCGCCGTATTCCGTAGAAGAGGTGCTCGACGCGCTGCAAGGGGGCGAAACGCTCTCCCGCCTGAGCGGGCTGCGCGTGCTGAACGTCAACGGCAGCGTCTTTATCAACAGCGAACAGCTGGAAACGGCGGATGTGAACGGGGCGGACGCGCTGTGCCGCTTCACCGAGCTCGGCCAGGCTGAGCTGGGCGATGCGCTGAATAATCCGGCGTTTGTGGAAGAGCTGACCGGTTTGATTAACCAGGGCTACTGGTTCTTCGACGAGTAACAGCAGGCGGCGTTTAGTCAGGCTAAACGCCGCCAGGTTCAAACCAGCATATTACAGGCCTTCCAGTAGTTAAGAAGCCGCTCATCGTCGCGCTCTTTCTCCGCTTTGATTTTCATCGCCTGGGCGAGATTTTCTCGCGATACTTCATGGCCTTTTTGCACGATGTCTAAAACCGCTTCACCAAGAGCCAGTGAAATTTCTGCCCGATTATTGCGAATCGTCATAAATACCTCCTCGTTGGTTGCGATAATTTAATTATGAACGGGAAATAATCAGTCGGTAATAATTCATCTCATTCTTATTTTTTCATTTCGGCGTTAAGTAGACTTAATATTCGGTTCTGTCAATGATGTTTCAAAATGCTAATAAGACGTTTAAGCCTGAATTTATGCGCTACAGTTAATTTTGTGCAACAGGCAAATAACCGAAACAGGAGAATAATTATGGTAGATAAAAGCGCAATTAAGGATCACACTCAGGTTGTCGCCAGCTGCGGAACGCACGTCGGGGTTGTGGACCATCTTGATGGTGAGCGTATCAAGCTTGCGAAGAGCGATCCGGAATCGGGCGGCAAGCACCACTTTATTCCTCTCGGCTGGGTTGATAAGGTCGAAGATAATAAAGTTGTCCTGACCAAAAACCATAAAGAGGTTTTTGCTGAGTGGCAGGAAGCATAAATATATTTCTCGCAAGGAAATATATGCCTTCGCTCCGGCTTCGTCCGGAGCGTAATAGTGTCTGCGCCCGGTGATTGCTGCCATTACAAATGGATGGTACTGTTTTGCCTGTCCTTTCCCCGATGCAGGCCCCAAATGATGCTCCAGAGTGAAAATAGATCAGCGAAACGCATATTTTTTGTTGAAGATTTTCAGGTATTCGGCGAGCGCTACGGCATCGACTACCGTTTCCCCCAGTTAAAAGAGGCGCAGGTCAGCGGTAGCCCCGTGTTGCAGGGGAATGTTGAAGAGATGATGCTCTCGTCCGGCATTTCGCTGACCCACTCCGACGTACGTGTATTACAGCCCTATGAAACCACCTCTCGCCACAGCAGCCCGCTCTATATGCTGGTGGTGCTGGAAGGGTGCGTGACGCTCACGCTCAATGGTATCAATTATCCCGTCCGCCCGGGCATGGCGTTCAGCTCACGTCTGAGTGAAGATCAGGTGATGAGCGCGCGTCACGATGCCGACAGCACGCTGAAAACGCTCTCGTTTGGCGTCTACCCGCACGATGCCGGACGTGAAGCCCTGCTTGAATCATTGCTTCTGGAATGGCAAAGCCTGAATGCACCCGCGTTTGTCTGGCAGGTTCCCGAGTTTGTGATGTCAGGTATTCTGCATGCGCAGCGGCAGGGGGGAAGCGTGCTCTCACGCAAGCTGTTGCTGGAGGGGCTGATGTATCAGCTGCTCGGCCATGGCCTCAACCAGCGCCAGCAGCCTTGCCCGCGCCGGCCTGAGCATGCGCGTCTTGAACGCGTGCGGAGCCTGCTGGAACAGTCTCCTGAACGGGATCATACTCTCGCGCAGCTGGCGGCCCTTGCCGCAATGAGCCCAAGCAGCCTGCGCAGCAAGTTCCGTCAGCGCTACGGCTGCACGCTCTTCGATTACCTTCGCGACTGTCGCCTTGCGCTGGCGCGCCGCTATCTGCTGGAAGGCCACAGCGTGCAGCAGGCGGCGTGGATGTGCGGGTATCAGCATGCCACCAACTTTGCCACCGCGTTTCGTCGTCATTACGGGATTTCACCGGGGGACGTGCGCAAACTCCGCTAACGTAATTTCTCCTGTCGCGCGAATGCATTTCGTGTGGTTTAGCATCGCGCATACGTAACCTGGCGGCACGCATAGCCGTTTGCACTCTCAAAAAGGTAATAATTCTTATTAACAATAAGAAATATCTCTGGAGAGGGTTATGTTTGTTAAATCGCGTCTGGCACTGCTGGTGGGATGGGTTACCGGTAGCGTTGCTTTTCCTTTACTGGCGCAGGATGCCCAAAAAACTGACACCGTGGTGGTGACCTCGCAGATGCAGTCTGCGGCCACCAAGCTTGAAACACCGGATATTGAAACCCCGCAGTCGGTCTCTATCGTCACTCGCGAGCAGTTCGAAGAGCAGGGCGCAACCAGCGTGCGTCAGGCCGTGAGCTACACGCCGGGGGTCTACAGCAACCAGATCGGGGCGTCAAACCGCTTTGACTACATGGTGCTGCGCGGTTTCTCGGACGGCAGCCTGGACAACGTCTACCTCGACGGCCTGAAGATGATGGGCGACACCAACTCCCACAGCTCGCTGGTGGTTGACCCGTGGTTCCTGGACAGTATCGAAGTCGTGCGCGGTCCGGCCTCCGTGCTCTATGGCCGCTCATCGCCGGGCGGGATTGTGGCGCTCACCTCCCGTAAGCCATCGTTCGATCCTGGCGGGGAGATCAAGCTCTTCGCCGGTAACAATAACCAGCGTGGGGCGATGTTCGACGTCACTGGCCCGGTTGATGATAACGACCGCGTGGCGGTGCGCCTCAGCGGGATGACCCGCTATGCCGATTCCCAGTTCGATCCGCTGAAGGAAGAGCGTTACGCCCTGATGCCGAGCCTGACCTGGCGTATCACCGACAACACCCGTCTGGATCTAATGGCCTACCTGCACCGCGATCCGGAAGGCGGCAGCCACTCCGGCCTGCCATATGAGGGCACCGTTGTACCGCACAGCGGTAAGAAAATCTCCAACACCTTCTTCGAGGGCGAGGACGATTACGACAAGTACGATCGTCGGGAAAACATGGTCGGCTATAACATCGAGCACCTGTTTGACAGCGGCTGGTCCGTGCGCCAGAAGCTGCGCTACCTGCACACCAAAGTCGAGCTGAACCAGGTGTATGCCGCAGGCTGGCTGAATGACACCGAGCTGAACCGCGGCTATTCCGGCTCCGACGAGAAGATGAACGCCATCACCCTGGATAACCAGGTCGACGGCAGCTTCGATACCGGGGCGGTAAACCACCGCGTGCTGATCGGCATGGACTACCAGGACCGCACCAACAACGTCACTGGCTACTACGGCGGCTTCCCGCCGATTGACGCTTTCCATCCTGTTTACGGCGCGAAGCCGGACTACATCACCCAGTACAGCAGGGAAAAACACAAGCTGCGCCAGACCGGCTACTACCTACAGGATCAGATGTCCATTGACCGCTGGCGCCTCACGCTGGGCGGGCGTTACGACCAGGTGAGCGTGTCGAACGTCGACAACTTCAACCACACCCGCAGCGATCTGGATAAAAACAACTTCAGCAGCCGTGCGGCGCTGCTGTATCTGTTTGATAACGGCGTCGCGCCGTACGTCAGTTACTCTACCGCCTTTACGCCGACCAGCTTTGCCGACGAGCAGGGCAACATTTTGGATCCGATGAAGGGCAAGCAGTGGGAAGCGGGTGTGAAGTATGAGCCGGAGGGGATGAACAGCCAGTTCAGCGCCTCGGTGTTCCGCATTAACCAGAAGAACATTGCCACTAAAGAGGAGCCGACCGATCCGTACCGTTCCATCGGTGAAATCGAATCCGAGGGTGTTGAGCTGGAGGCGATTGGTCAGCTGACCGACAGCCTGCGTATGCAGGCGGCGTACACCTACACGGATATTCGCTACAAGAAGAGCAGCCCGGAAGAGGAGGGCAAGCGCGCCGTTTATGCCCCGCGTAACATGGCCAGCGCCTGGCTGAGCTACGACGTCAAAACCGGCCCTCTGGACGGCCTGACCGTCGGCTCCGGCGTGCGCTATGTCAACGGGATCGCCAGCGATCGCCAGAACACCCATACGCTTCCGTCGTACACGCTGGTGGATATGACCGTGGGGTATGACCTGTCGAAAGTGGGGCTCACGGGCGTGAGCGCGCAGTTGAACGTCAATAACCTGACGGACAGAAGCTACGTCGCGGCGTGTAACTCGCTCTCTTACTGCTACTTCGGTGCAGAACGCAGCATTGTTGGCAGCGTTTCGTGGAAGTTCTGAGTCGTTGACCATTGCCCGGTGGCGGTTTCCACCCTCTCCCTTTGGGAGAGGGTTGGGGTGAGGGCAACAGGCCGCACTACTCCTCCATCGCAATCACAATTGCCTCGCCCATCTTCCTCAGCGCTTCGCGGTTCTTCTCCGTCGGCGGCAACGCCACGTTGATCCGCAGGCAGTTGCGGTACTTCCCGGAGGCAGAAAACAGCGACCCGGCCGCAGCCTGGATCTTCAGACGGCACAGCTGCTTGCTGACGCACACCATATCGACCGTCTCCGGCAGCTCAACCCACAGCAGGAAGCTTCCTTGCGGGCGGGTGACGCATATCTCTGCCGGAAAATACTGCCGCACCCAGCAGGTATAGGTTTCCATATTCTGCTGATAAATCTGACGCATACGGCGCACGTGGCGATGGTAATGGCCGTCGCGAATAAACGCCGCCACCGCCATCTGCGTGCCCGGCACGTTAAACCCGCCCGCGGCGTACTTCATGTGCATCACCCGGTCGTAATAGCGCCCCGGCACGATCCAGCCGACGCGCAGGCCCGGCGCCACGGTTTTGGTAAACGAGCTGCATAAGAGTACGCGGCCATCTATGTCCATAGAATGAATGGTGCGCGGACGCGGGTACTCCGCCGCCAGCTCGCCGTAAATGTCATCCTCAACAATCACGATATCGTGCCGCTGTGCCAGGGCTAAGACCTGCTTCTTGCGAGACTCCGGCATGATAAACCCGAGCGGGTTATTGCAGTTCGGCACCAGGATCACCGCCTTGATCGGCCATTGCTCCAGCGCCAGCTCTAACGCCTCGATGCTGATCCCGGTCTCGGGATCGGTGGGAATTTCAATGGCCTTGATGTCAAAGCCGCGCAGCATCTGCATGGTGCCGTGAAACGATGGTGACTCGACTGCCACGATGTCACCCGGCTTGCACACCGAGAGCAGAGCGATCGACAGCGCGCCGTGGCAGCCGTTGGTGATGACAATCTCGTTTGCCGCCACGGTGGAGCCGCCATCCAGCATCAGACGGGCGATTTGCTCGCGTAGCTCCAGGCGCCCGTCGAGCACGTCATAGCTCAGCATTTCGCCCGGATTATGCTGCGCAATGCGGCTCATCTCACGCCACAGCGGCTTCAGGCTCGGTTGGTTAATGTCCGGTGAGCCGCCGCCAAAGGAGATCATCTCTTTGTCGGCGCGGGCGTCCAGCAGCATCATCACTTCGTCCCACTGGGTGACGTCCACGGGGCGCTGTACCGGGCGCGTCATCGCCGGGACGGGCGGCTGGGCTTTGCGTTTCGAGACAAAATAGCCGGAGCGCGGCTGAGGCGTAATCAGCTGGCGGTTTTCGAGGATCTGGTAGGCCTGCTGTATGGTGCTGATGCTCACGCCGTGCTCCTGGCTCAGCGTGCGTACCGACGGCAGACGTTCACCGCTGCGATACAGCCCTTGTTCGATACGTTCCGCCAGGAGGTTGGCCAGATGTTGATAGCGCGTCATGCTGTATCCTTTTTTTTCACCATACAGAGCATTAAACCAGTACAGATTGATGGGTAAACCACCATGCAGATACCGTTTTAGCGGATCTGTATGGTAAACAAAAGCAGTTTTTGAATCTGTATTGTACTGGCCGTTTTCCATGATGATAACTCCACTGGCACAGCGAGGAGAGCATCATGGAATTCTACGAGAATCGTTCAAAACGTCCGTTTATCGCGTTTGTCTGGGTAGCGAAAACGCTGCGTAACTGGTATCGCATCAACCGTACCCGCCGTATTCTGAGCCAGATGAGCGACGAGCAGCTCAAGGACGTCGGGTTATCGCGATATGATGTGTGAGCATAGGGTTGCCCGGTGGCGCTACGCTTACCGGGCCTGCAGGAGACCGTTGGCCGGGTAAGGCGCAGCCGCCACCCGGCGGTTTTCAGCTCAACAGCGCAAGCGTCTGCCGTTTCGGCCTTTCCAGCAGCTCAACCGCCTCCTGATATGACCGCACGTTGTTATAGCCCATCACCAGCCCGTAGCGTTTGCCCGACCCGCGATACCACGCCGAAAGCGCATTGACCTGCAATTGCTGTTCCTGCCAGCAGCGGGCGATCTCCCGGTCAGCGCTTCCCTTTGCGAGGAACGCGACAATATGCATTCCACCGTCGTTTTGCTCGGTGAAGAACAGATCACCATAGACCTCACGCAGGGCGGCAATCATCCAGTCGCGGCGGGTTTGATAGAGCGCGCGCATCTTTTTCAGATGACGGAAAAAATGCCCCTCGTTGAGAAAGGCTGTGAGGATCTTTTGCGTCAGCACCGGCTGGCCGCTGGTGAGGATGTCCGCGCTGTCGGTAAACGCGCCGACGGTGCTGGCGGGCATCACCACGTAGCCCATGCGCAGTGAAGGCATGATGGTTTTGCTGAAGGTGCCCATAAAGATCACCCTGTCATGCTGGTCGAGGCTTTTCAACGACGGCAGCACTTTGCGGGTGTAGTGAAATTCGCCGTCATAGTCATCTTCGATAATCCACGCCTCGTTTTGTGACGCCCAGTCGAGCAGCTGCTGCTTGCGCGGCAGGGAGAGCGTCACCGCCAGCGGGCTCTGGTGCGACGGGGTAACGATGGCGAAGCGGGCATCGTGGTGATTACGCAGCAGGTAGTCCGTATCCATCCCTGCGCGATCGACCGGCACGGTGTGCAGGCGGGGCACAATGCGCTTGAGCAACTGCTGGCCCATAAAGTAGCCCGGATCCTCAAATACCACCTTATCGCTGCGGCTGGCGAGCGTGTCGAGGATCAGGCGCAGGCTGCCGCTGTAGCCGCTGGTGATCAGCACCTGTTCTGCGGTGCAGGACAACCCGCGCGAGATATTGAGATAGCGGGCAATTGCCTCGCGCAGCGGATACCAGCCCAGCACCGGCGGGTTGAGCATTTCATCCTGACGCATGGCGCGCGTCGCCTGGCCTGCCAGCAGCAGCCATTTTTTATAGGGGAAGCTGTCGAGCGCAGGAATGCCGGGGCGCAGAAAACCGGCCCGTTCGCGCTGGCTAATCAACGACGCCGGCAGCGTGCCGGTCGCTTGTTCTGCCGGAGCGTTTTGCGCGGGCAGCAGAAGATCCGGATTCACCCGCGTGCCGCGCGCGCCCTGGCTTACCAGATATCCTTCCCCCGTCAGAATGGCATAGGCTGTTTCAACGGTTTTTCGCGCGACCTTAAGCTCTTCAGCCAGCACGCGGATGGCAGGCACTTTGTCGCCGGGCTTCAGTACGCCGCGCGTGATGTTATCGCGATAGCGGGTATAAATGTCGTGATAGCCCGGCTTCATGTCCTACCTCATTTCAGGTTTTTTGTGTCTTTTTACTATGTCATTAACGACGTAGATTTGCCTCATCGCATGATAAAAACCGCACAAAAAAGAGGAAAGACAATGAGCACCCGCGTAAACCACCACAAAGCCACACCTGCACTCGCCAACGCGCTTTCCGCCCTGAGCATGGAAGTGGCGAAAACCTCCATTGATCCGGCGCTAAAGCACCTGATCGACATTCGCGTCTCGCAGCTGAACGGCTGTACCTTCTGCCTGGATATGCATTCGAAAGAGGCCAAAATTGCCGGCGAGCGCGAGCTGCGCCTGTACCATCTGGCGGCATGGCGCGAGTCCCCGCTGTTCAGCGCCCGCGAGAAAGCCGCGCTGGCCTTCACCGAAGCGCTGACCCAGATTGGCGTTCACGGCGTGAGCGACGCGCTGTACCGCAGCGTGGCGGAGCATTTCTCGGACGTGGAAATTTCAGAGCTGAACTTCGCCATCGTAGCGATCAACGCCTGGAACCGCCTGGGCATTACCTCCCGCATGGAGCCGGGCTCGCTGGATGCGGCATATGGGCTGAACAAGGCTAACCTGGAGTAATCCCGCGCTCGCGGATTATCGCCACCAGCGCCCGTAAGCCTGGCGGGACGTGACGATGGCGAGTAGGGGATTCAGGCGTTTATGGAGCCGAGGTCGATGGTGGGCTAAAACCAGCCCGGTGGCGCTGCGCTTACCGGGCCTACAAAACACCGTAGGCCGGATAAGCGCAGCGCCATCCGGCAAACACTTCGCTCCATACCGAAGCATCCATACCATTAGTCCCGCATTCTCTCCATATCATCACAACGGAGAGACCTTCATGATCGCAGTCCTTTTCGAAGCCAAAGCCGAACCCGCTTATCAGGCGCGCTATCTGCAACTGGCCGCAGAGCTTAAGCCTTTACTGGCCGACATCGACGGATTTATTGATATCGAACGGTTCCAGAGCCTGACGACCGAGGGCAAAATCCTGTCCCTTTCCTGGTGGCGGGATGAAGAGGCCGTCCGCTGCTGGAAGCAGAACGTCTTTCATCAGGCGGCGCAGGCCGAAGGACGGGCGTCGATTTTTTCTTTCTACCGTATTCGCGTGGCGCAGCTGATGCGGGAATACAGTTCCGAAACCGGAGGGCACGCGGATGTATGACGTTCATGTGATTTTTAGCGACAGGCCCGGCGAGCTGGCGAGCTTTGGACAACTGTTAGGCCGCAACGGCGTGGGGCTGGAGGGGGGCGGCGTTTTCGGTACGGATGCCCATTTCCTGGTGGAGGACGGGGAAAAAGCCCGTCGTGTGCTGACCGATGGCGGGTTCGACGTGCAGGCGCTGCGAAAGCCGGTGATCAGAAAGCTTAAGCAGGAGCGTCCTGGCGAGCTGGGTGAAATTGCGGCGGCGCTGGCGGCACGCGGCGTGTCTATCCTGACTCAGTACAGCGACCATGCGAATCACCTTATTCTGCTGACGGATGATGATAAGCTGGCCGCAGAGATCACCGAATCCTGGGCGACGAATGTTAAAGACGAGCTTACCCTCTGATAACAGCGCGATGCTGGAACAGGCCATTGCCGCTGTAGCGGCTGCAATGGCCGATCCGTCGCGCGTGAAGATGCTCTGTGCTCTGATGGACGGGCGGGCGTGGACGGCTACAGAGCTGAGCGTGGCGGCAGACGTTGCGCCGTCGACCGCCAGTGGGCATCTCGCGCGGCTGGTGGAGGGAAAGCTGATTACCTGCCTGTCTCAGGGGCGGCATCGCTACTATCGCCTGGCGGGACACGACGTGGCGGCGCTTGTCGAGCAGATGATGGGACTCTCCTGGAGCCGCATCACGCCGCCGGAAACCTCCGCGCCAAAAGCCCTGCGCGAAGCACGAACCTGCTACGACCATCTTGCCGGAACGGTGGCGGTGCATATCTATGAATTCATGCAGGCGGAAGGCTGGCTTGAGGCAGACGGTTCAGCGCTCACGCTACATGGCCGCGAGCAGTTTCTGAAGCTTGGTATTCCGTTAAATCCCAATACCCGTCGCAAGGCGTGCTGCGCCTGCCTGGACTGGAGCGAGCGGCGGTTTCATCTTGGCGGTGAGGCGGGCGCTGCGCTGTTGATTTATCTGGAAAGCAAAGGCTGGATCCAGCGGGTGGCGGGGTACAGGGAGGTGGTGGTGACGGCTTCGGGGAAAAGTGCCGTCAGGAAGCATTTTAGCCGCTAAACGCCGTTGCGGGCTGATGCCCTCACCCCGACCCTCTCCCACAGGGAGAGGGAGAACATCGTTTCGCAATTCCTGCGCTTTAACTTCTCGTTTCTTGATACTTACCATGATAACTATTATCGTAATGGCGTACTACGAGAGGATTCCCCATGAGTGAAGAAGATCTGTTTAACCGCAGGCCGATGGGCATGCGGATGGCGATGATCGTGCGTCAGTGGCGCGCAGTCATCGACGACGCCATTCTCGACACCGGGTTAACCCAGTCGAGCTGGACGGTGATGATGCAGCTTCATCAACTCGGGGATAACGTCTCGGTCAGCGAGCTGGCGGAAGTGCAGGGGATTGAACTGCCTCCGCTAATGCGTACGCTGACACAGCTGGAAAAGCAGGGCTACCTGCTGCGCACCGTCTCGCCGTATGACAAGCGTATCCGGCTGCTGACGCTGACGCCTGAGGGAAAAGCCATTCTTGAAAGGCTCTCTCAGGTGATTGAGACGTATCAGGCGCGCGTATCGCAAAACATCGCGCCGGAACATCTCGATATTTTCAGCGCCACACTCAATCAAATCGCCTGCAATTTGCGGACAATCCGCGAAGAAGATAATAAGACCGAAAAATAATGACTCCTGAACAAAAGTTTGCCCGCTGGGTAAGGGTGAGTATTGCCTCTTTCCTGCTGATGTTTGTCTACTTTATCGTCGCGGATATCTGGATCCCGCTGACGCCGGACTCCACCGTGATGCGCGTGGTGACCCCGGTGTCTGCCCGCGTCTCCGGGTATGTGGCGGCGGTACATGTCCACAACAATAGCCAGGTTAAGAGAGGCGATCTGCTGTTTGAGCTCGACGCCACGCCGTTTCGCAATAAGGTCGAAGCGGCGCAGATTGCGCTGGAACAGGCGCGTCTGTCTAACGATCAGCTGGACGCGCAGATTGCCGCGGCGCAGGCCAGCCTGAAAACCGCGGTGCTGACGGCGCGTAATGACAAAGTTACCTTCGACCGCTACCAGAAACTGAGTACCTTGCAGAACGTGTCGCAGGCGGATCTGGATAAGGTCCGTACCACCTGGCAGAGCAGCGAGCAGTCCGTCAGCTCGATTCAGGCGAATATTCATAACCTGCGCATTCAGCGCGGCGAGCGGGATGAGCACCGCAACGTGACGCTGCAAAAATACCGTAACGCGCTGGACGAAGCGGAGTTGAATCTTGGCTGGACGAAGGTCTACGCCGAGGCGGACGGCACGGTCAGTAACCTGCAATTAAGCCCCGGTTTTTACGCCTCGTCCGGTTCGGCTGCGCTGGCGCTGGTGAACACCCGGATCGATATCGTGGCGGATTTCCGCGAGAAGAGCCTGCGGCATACTCACCAGGGGACCGACGCCGCCGTGGTGTTCGACGCCTTCCCGGGGCAAGTTTTCCGTGCCCACGTCACCAGCAGCGACGCGGGGATCCTCGCCGGACAGGAGGCCGTAAACGGTCAACTTTCTGAACCGGAAACCTCCAACCGCTGGGTGCGTGATGCCCAGCGTATGCGCATTCACGTGGCGCTGGACGAAGCCTTACCGAAGTCGCTGCCGACCGGCGCGCGCGCCACCGTGCAGCTCTACAATAGCGAAGGGCCGTTTGCGCGATTCTTCTCCGGGATGCAAATCCATCTGGTGAGCCTGCTTCACTATGTCTATTAGCACCCTGGCGCGGGTATTTACCCCGCACGGCAACATCGTCTATACGGCAAACGACTTTCGCCAGACCCTGCGTATCGTCTTTGCCGGGATGATTGCGCTCAGTATTTCGAGTTTCTACAACACCAGCTACGGCGTGTTTTTTGTGGTCTATCCGATCATGCTGCTCTCGCTGGTGCCGGTGTTTAACCGCCACGTGGCGAAGCAGTTTATCTTCAGCGCCTCGCTGAACTGCATCGAAATGGTGTTTATCATCGGCTATCTGTCCCAGTGGCCGGTCATTATGACGCTGGTGGTGTTTGCCCTGTACGTGATGCGTTTTCGCTTTATGAGTAAGGGGCCGCTGTTCCTGTTCGGCTCGATGGGCGTGGTTTGCCAGAGCGTGATGCTCAACTTTATGAGCTACCCCACCACCAACTGGCACACGCTTTTATTCTCTAACATCGAAGCGAGCGTGATGGCGGTGTGCCTGAGCGCGCTGATGAACTACCTGCTGCCGGACGTGGAGCCGCGTAAGCCGCCGCCGCTGATCGAGAAAGATGACGCCCGCGTGCGCCACGAGTCTCTGCTCTCGGGCACCGTGGCGACGCTGATTTTCGTGGTGTTCCAGATGAGCGACTTAAGCGATTCTCTTTCGGCGCTGATGGCGGGCATTCTGATCCTGTTCCCGATGCACTATCGCGGCTCGGTTATCAGCTCCATCTGGCGCGTAGTCGGCGTGGTGCTGGGGTGTCTCTATATCCTTGTCGTCCAGCTTATCCTCTACGATCACAGCAGCCATATGCTGCTGATGATGCCGCTGATTGGCCTTGGGCTGGCGTTTGGCGCGCGTCTGCACGTAATGGAGAAGGTCGGCGCCGGGGTAGGCTTCGCCAGTATCACCACCATCGGCATTATGTTCGGGCAGAACATGCATCCGGACAGCGACCTGGTGTTCAGCGATCTGTACCGCATCACCTCCGTCACCTTCGCGCTGGTGGTCACGCTGACGATGGTCTTTCTGGTGCACCTGATCCTGAACCGCTTCGAGGCGACGCGCTACGTTATCGCGCCGCCAAAAGCAGATTAATGCCCCAGCACGGCGGGCAACTGCGAGAGCAGAAACAGGATCAGGCCAATTGTTCCGCCCACCAGGGTACCGTTAACGCGAATGAACTGAAGATCTTTACCGATATTGAGTTCTATCTGGCGTGACATGTCTTTGGCATCCCAGCTTTTCACCGTGTCGCTGATATGGCGCGTCAGGAACGCGGCGAAATCCGGCGCCACGCGGTGCGCGGCCTGCTCCAGATGCTCATTCAGCGACGCCCGCAGGCTGGCGTCGTTGGTCAGCGTTTCGCCAAACCACAGCCCGGCGTTGGCGATACGCTGCTTCACGCGGGAATCATCGCTCTGCATGTCATTTTTCAGCCACTGGCGCAGGTCAGCCCACATTTCCCCCAGATAGCGGTTAAAGGCTTCGTCATTCTTCAGGTAGTGTTTGATATTCTCGGCTTTCGCCGTCATCTCCGGATCGTTTTTCAGATTGTCGATGAACTTGATCGTGGCGCGGTCAAACGCCTGACGGATCTGGTGCGTGCGGTCGTGGCTGATATCGTCCAGCAGCGTGTTCACCGCGTTCGACACCATCTCCGCGCTTTGATCGCCCAGCCACTCGGTGGGCAGCACCATCGCCTTGCGCGGATGCTCGGTCTTAAGCCAGTGGACGATCTGGTCGGCAATAAATTCCCGCGTGCTTTCCCGCTGAATCAGGGTAATCAGGCGGTTGATGATGGCGTCCAGCAGCACCTGGTGACGGTTGTTTTTGGTCATGCTTTCCAGCATGACGGCGCTGGTCTCGGTTAGATCGACCTTGTCGATAGCCTTGTGGACGGCGCGTTTGAGCAGGCGCTGAATGCGTCCATCGTCGGTAAGTTCCAGAAAACCGCTCATCACCTGCACCAGATGCTGCCCCACGCGCCGGGCGTTATCGGGCTGGCTGAACCAGGTCCCAATCATCTGTGCGGGCTCGTAGCGACGGATAAGATCGACAAGGGATTGCGTATCGAGAAACTTTTCCTGCACGAACTGGCCGAGATTGTCGCCGATGCGGTCTTTATTGCGCGGGATAATCGCCGTATGGCGCGAGATAAACGGAATGGGCACCCGGCGGAACAGCGCGACAACGGCAAACCAGTCCGCCAGCGCGCCGACCATCGCCGCTTCGGCAATGGCCTTTACGCCGCGCACCCAGAAGGTTTGCGGCAGGAACAGAGTGGTGATAAACGCTGCGATGGCAATCAGCAGCAGCGACAGCGCGAGAAGCTTGGCGCGTTTGAGTTCGGTATGTTTTTCCATGGGTTAAGGATAGAGGGATACGGGGGAAAAGTGCAAAGCTGCACGAGGCCAGTCATCTCACTTTCTGGAATGCTCCTTCAGAAATCAAATCAAACATTGTCTTTTTCGTTCAAATACTGCTCTGTTTGTATATGCTTTTTTGTATATACAATCAGGGAAGGGTACACTATGCCTATAGAGTATGAATGGGATAGCAATAAGGCGAAAAGCAATCTGCAAAAACACGCCATTCGTTTTGAAGATGCAGTTCTGGTTTTTGACGATCCCTGCCATTTGTCTGTTCAGGATCGTTATGAAAACGGGGAGTTTCGCTGGCAAACCATTGGTCTTGTACAGGGTGTTATTGTCATTCTGGTCGCGCACACGGTACGTTTTGAAAGCGGGGATGAAATCATACGTATCATCAGTGCGCGTAAAGCGGATCGTAAAGAGAGGAGGCGTTATGAGCATCGTTAAACATAAACGCGGTAGTGCACCGGAAGTGAGTGCCCGCCGGGAGGCTGAACTCAAAGCGCTGGCGGATAAACCCGACAGGGAAATTGATTACAGCGATATACCGGCCACGGAGGATGATCGCTGGGCCGGTGCCGTGCGGGGAAAATTCTATCGACCGCTCAAAACTCAGGCATCAGTACGCATTGACGCCGACGTGATGGAGTGGCTTAAACGGCCAGGGAAAGGTTACCAGACGCGGCTTAATGCCATTTTGCGCGAGGCGATGCTGCGCGATCAGAACAAAAAATAACACAGGCAGCGTCAGGCTGCCTTTTCTCTCAGAGGATATTTGCCACTACCCGCCACAGCACCCACCCACCAAACCCCATCAACACCACCCCTGCCGTGCGCTCTATCAGCCAGAGCGAACGGCTGAGCTTTCGCTGAACCGCCGGTAACCCCATCAGCGATATCAGCGCCAGATCCCATACCAGCACCACCATCACCATCCAGACGCCGCAGGTCGCCTGCTGAAGCAGTGTGACGTCCGGCCCGAGTAACGCTGTCATTAGCGCCAGGTAGAACAACGCGTTTTTGGGATTTAACAGCGCCGAACCCAGCCCCAGCAGGATCTGCTTACGCAGAGAAGGGCAGCGCTGGCGGGGTTCTTCCAGCGCCAGCGGCTGCGGGCGGCTGCGCACAAGATGCGAGCCAATCCACAGCAGGTACAGCGCGCCGGACAGTTCGATAAGCGTAAACAGCCACCCAAACTGGCGCAGCGCGCTCCAGCCGATAATCACCAGTAAGATATACAACCCGTTACCTGCTGCGATGCCGAGACACAATCCGGCGCTGCCGCGCAGCCGGTAGCGGGCGGCGTAGCCTACCAGCAGGAAGAAATCCGGGCCCGGGCTTAACAGGGCAACAAAATGCGCCAGCGCCAGGGCAAGAAAGGCGGAGGGAAATAACAGTTCCATAGCGACCTCAGTGACAAATCTGAGGTCACCTTACGACGTTACGTATCCTGATTATTGTCTGATATTGATCGGCCCGTGGCGTACTGGCGCGGCGTGGCAGCGGTATAATTCACGAAGGTCTTATGAAAATGACTCTGGTCGGCAAACCCGCTCTGGTAGCCCACGTCGGCGATATCATCCCCCGCGCGCAGCCGCGCTTTGGCGTACTCCACGCGCGAAATGTTGAGGAAACTGCCCGGCGTCAGGCCGGTATCCTGCCTGAAAGTGCGGATCAGCGTCTCCTTGCGCAGTGAGAATCGTTGGGCGAGTTCGTCAAGGGAAGGCGGTGCGGCAAGGTCGGAGAGTAACGCCTGCTGAACCTGCTGGCTGGTTGAGCGAGGTGCATTCATCTCACCCGCGCAACGGGGAAGGGCAGAAAGCAGGGTCTCCACGGATGCGGAGGACATCGTCCCGACAACGGCAAGAAAGTGCTTAAAGAGCGTGGGATCGCGAATAACCTGTAGCGCCAGGGGAAGATCGGTGTCGATATAGAGCATATGGTAACTGCGCGGCTTCCCGACAACGGGGTTGCAGCTGTGCGGGGCATAAGCCGGGATCACGATAAGATCACCGGGATCAAGAACGTACGCATTGCCATGACTTACGCAGCAGGTCTGGCCTTCCACAATCGCGCCGATGGAGAGCTGTGGATGGCAATGACGTTTATATGCCCGGGTGCTTTGCCACGTACTGCGCAGCTCAAGGCCTGCTGCGCGGTTAAAGGTCTGGCGGATGTGGCGGGTATCGGTCATAGGAACTCCATTGATGAGCATTTTTTATACCATGTCTGCGCATCGCCTGGCAGCGTCTTGTTAAGAACCCTCCGTATATACCCAACTTTACCTTCAAAGCCAGTCAGATTGACTACCCTTAATACCCTAAGCGGTAAAACAAGGAGATTCGATATGGCTTACCAGACAGTAAATCCTGCCACGAACCAGCTCATCAAAGAATATCCCTCTCACACTGACGCAGACGTTGAAGCGGCGCTGAAGGCAGCCGATGCGCTCTATCACTCCGACTGGGCGAAAGGCGACATAAGCCAGCGCCTGCCGGTGCTGCATAAGCTGGCGGACCTGATCGACGAACGCGTGGAGGATCTGGCGAAAATCGCCAGTCAGGAGATGGGTAAGCTCATCGAACAAAGCCGTGGCGAAGTGAAGCTGTGCGCGCAAATCGCCCGCTACTATGCGGACAACGCGAAGCAGTTCCTGGCCCCGGTGAAGTATGACTCTGAACTCGGGGAAGCATGGGTTGAACATCACCCCATCGGCGTGCTGATGGCCGTCGAGCCATGGAACTTCCCGTACTATCAGCTGATGCGCGTTCTGGCGCCAAACCTGGCAGCGGGCAACCCGGTGATCGCCAAGCACGCCAGCATCGTGCCGCACTGTGCAGAGACCTTTGCACAGCTGGTACGTGAAGCGGGCGCGCCGGAAGGGGCGTGGACCAACCTGTTTATCTCGTCCGAACAGGTGGCGAACATCATCGCCGACGATCGCGTACAGGGGGCGGCGCTGACCGGTTCAGAAAAAGCGGGTAGCGTGGTTGCGGCACAGGCTGCGAAGCACATCAAAAAATCGACCCTGGAACTGGGCGGGAACGACGTGTTCGTGGTGCTGGACGATGCCGACCTGGATAAAGCCGTGAAGATCGGCGTTAACGCGCGGCTGAACAATGCCGGGCAGGTCTGTACCGCGGCGAAGCGCTTTATCCTGCATGAAAAGATTGCAGACGCCTTCCTGAGCAAATTCACCGAGGCGTTTAAGCAGGTGAAAATTGGCGATCCGCTGGACGAAAGCACCACGCTGGGGCCTTTGTCATCCAAAGACGCGCTGGAGACGCTAACTAAACAGGTTAACGAGGCGGTGAAAAATGGCGCGAAGCTGCACCATGGCGGCAAGCCGGTTCAGCGTGACGGAAGCTTCTTTGAGCCGACCATCCTGACGCATATCTCGCGTGATAACCCGGCGTACTTCGAGGAGTTCTTCGGTCCGGTAGCGCAGGTTTACGTGGTGAAAAGCGACGACGAAGCGGTCGCACTGGCTAACGATTCCCACTACGGTCTGGGCGGCGCGGTGTTCAGCCAGAACATCGAGCGCGCGAAGAAAATGGCGTCGCGCATTGAGACCGGGATGGTGTACATCAACTGGCTCACCGACACTGCGGCAGAGCTGCCGTTCGGCGGCGTAAAACGTTCGGGTTACGGACGCGAGCTGTCGGACCTGGGGATCAAAGAGTTTGTGAACCAGAAGCTGGTGGTCGTTCGCAAGTAATGCGGTAATAAAAAAAACCTGCCATCCGGCAGGTTTTTTATTAACGGTCGCATCGCCTTTCTTGCAGGGTGGCGCTGCGCTTACCCGGCCTACAATGTGCAATAATTTTAATACATTGCACCCTTCATTGTAGGCCCGTGCAAGCGTAGCGCCGCCGGGCGAAACGCGCAAACAGGCTTAGAAGGACACTCCACCGCCTACATATGCACCGTCGATCAGCGTGTGGTTTGGACGACCGTCTTTACCGTCTACGCTCACGTGGCGATAGCCCACTTTCAGCGTGACAGGTTTGACTGGCGTCCAGCTTACGCCGCCGTTAGCTTCAACATAGTTCTTCACGCTGTTGTTCAGGCCGTCTGGCGCTACATAACCTTCACCAAACACGTGAATGCTGTCCGTAAGCGCAACGTTAACGCCGCCGCCAATCGGGAATGCTACGCCGTTATCGCCTTTTTTCGGGCCGATGTAGATGGCTTTCGCGCCAGCGTTCAGCATCACCGGACCCACTTCCAGGTTGTAGCCTGCCCCAACGCCGCCGGTCTGGGTGCCGTCATCGGTGTTTTTCAGCCAGTTGCTCTCCGCATACAGGCCGGATGAGGATTTCCCCATTTCCAGATTGAGGTTAGTAAAGTTTTTACCCTGCTCAATGCTGCCACCCATGGCCAGTGCGGAGCCCGATACGGCGGTCAGAGCAGAAAGGATCAGGATGTTAAGTTTTTTCATGAGTGTTTCCTCGTCATTAAATTAATCTGAGGGCACCTTAACAAGCGATGCTTATGACTGCAAATGTGATAGGTCTCGCATTTATATGCTGTTCGTGTTGGGTTTTTGAATGGTAAATGTTGATGAATTGTTTATATGGCAAATCGTCAATGTCCAATACATTCGCGTTTAGGGACAGTTTACATTCCTGGCTAAACGTAAAATGAACGAGGCGAAAATAGTCCTTCGCCATGAATTAATTGGGTTTCTAATAATTTCCAAAAGTATTTCAGCTGACACAGATAAAGACAGAGGTTTACATTTCTGGTGATTGATATACGTCCGTACGCGCCGCTTCGTTGCCATTACATGTCATTTTTCTGACACGTTTCTTCATTACGTTGTTGGCTTCACTTACTGGATGCTAACAATATGAAAAGAAAAATTATTCCTGTGCTAATCGGTTGTGCGCTCTCTTTCTCTGGCCTGGCGGCACAGCCAACCGCGGAGCGCTACGTCGTCAGCTTTCCCGAAGGCGCGCATGTCAAATACAGCGGTGCGTTTGCCAGCGCATTCCCGAACGGGCTCCCGGTGGGGATGGGTTCGGGTTTGTTATTCACGGGCAAGCAGGGCGATGCGCTGACGTTTGCGACCGTGACCGATCGTGGTCCTAACGCGGATTCGCCAAAAATGGGGAAAAACGATGCCAAAATCTTTGTTACCCCGGATTTCGCCCCGCTGCTGATGACGATCCGTGTGCTAAACGGCAAAGCGGAGGCCGTGGACGCGCGACCGCTGCATGATGATAAAGGCGAGATCAACGGCCTGCCGCTGCAAAGCGGCGTGATTGGATCTACCAATGAAGTCGCGCTAAGCGACACCTTAAAAGTGCTGAAAGGCGATAACCGCGGGCTGGATACGGAAGGCATCACGCCGGACGGGAAGGGCGGTTACTGGCTGTGCGATGAGTATGGCCCGTTCCTGATTAACGTCGACAGTAAAGGTAAAATCCTCGCGATCCACGGTCCGCAGGCGACGGAAGGGGAGAAATCCATCGCGGGCGGTCTGCCAAACGTTATCAAATGGCGTCAGGCAAACCGGGGCTTTGAAGGGCTGACCCGCATGCCGGACGGACGCATTATCGCCGCCGTGCAAAGCACGCTGGATATCGACGGGAAGAGCAAAAAACAGGCGCTGTTTACGCGTCTGGTGAGCTTCGATCCGGCGACCGGGAAAACCGCGATGTATGGCTACCCTGTCGACAGCGCGGCCTACAGCAAAAACAGCGACGCCAAAATCGGCGACATAGTGGCGCTGGATAACCACACCATCCTGCTGATTGAACAGGGCGAGGATAAAAATGACGCAATGCGTAACCTCATCTACAGGGTTGATCTGAGCAAGGCGAGCGATCTGGCGGCCTTCGACAAGCCGGGCGAATACCCGGAGTTTGATGATGAGAAAACGCTGGCGCAGCGCGGCATCACGCTTGCGGAAAAAACGCAGGTGGTCGATCTGCGTGCGCTGGGCTGGCAGCAGGAAAAGGCCGAAGGGCTGGCGCTGATTGACAGCAAAACGCTGGCAGTGGCGAACGATAATGACTTTGGCGTGAAGGTGGCGATGCAGAAGCCAGTCGAAGGCAAGAAGCTCAAGGATTATCGGGTGAACGCGCAGGGGGCGCTGACGCTGGATGACAAACCGGTTGAAACCACCCTCAGCGTGAAGCCGTTGAAGAAACCGGAGTCCGACAGCGAGCTGTGGATTGTGACGCTGACGGAGGCGTTGAAATAAGTTTCCCCCTCACCCTAACCCCCTCCCCGCGAGGGGGAGGGGATGATCGGTGAGGTTATTTCTTCAGCCCCGCAAACGCTGCCCGAATTTCTTCTTCCGGCAGCTGTATTCCAATAAACACCATCACGCTGTGCGGCGCTTCATCGTCCCACGGGCGATCCCAGTCGGCGCTGTACAGGCGCTGCACGCCCTGGAACAGCAGGCGGTTCGGCTCGCCGTCGATCCACAGCATCCCTTTATAGCGCAGCAGCTTGTCGGCAAATGACAGCAGCAGGTTCTCCATCACGCGGGAGACCTCGCTGATGTCCACCGGGTAGTCCAGCTCCACCACAATCGACGTCACGTCGTTTTGCTTGTCGGACATAAAGTGGAAGCGCGGTTTCGCGGTGACGTTCTCTTCCAGCATAAAGCCGTTGGTGTTGAACAGCTGAGCGAGATCGATATCGCCATGCGTCACCGTGTAAATGGGCGCACGCGAGTTGATGCGCGTCAGGCGCTCGCGCAGTTTTTTGCTTTCACCCGCCACGTCGGTTTTGGTCAGCAGGATGCGGTCGGCGTAGCCAACCTGGGACTGGGCGATGGTGAACTGGTTCATCTGCTCGTCGGCATGGACCGCATCCACCAGAGCGATGACGCCGTCCAGCAGATAGCGCTGGCAAATGATCTCATGAGAGAAAAAAGTCTGAATAATCGGGCCGGGGTCGGCCATGCCGGTGCACTCGATCACCAGTCGGTCGAAGTCGATGTCACCGCGATCGCGGCTGTCGAGCAGGTCCAGCAGGGCGTCTTCTAATTCGTTAGAGCGGGTGCAGCAGATGCAGCCGTTGGTCAGGGTTTTGATCTGGGTGGCGCGGTCGCCAATCAGCTGATCGTCAACGGAGACTTCGCCAAATTCGTTTTCGATGACGGCGATTTTGAAGCCGTGCTGCTCGTTCAGAATGTGGCGCAGCAGGGTGGTTTTACCGGCGCCGAGGAAACCGGTCAGCAGGGTAACGGCAATCGGGGTCATGGTTTCTCCTTTAGCAGCAGCGGACGCCGCCTTCTCCACTTCCGCCGTAGCGCGCTTCCTGACGCTCGCGGAAGAATTCAGTGTAGGTCATGTACGGCTTATCCGGATGGTTGGTCTTCATATGCTCAACGTAGTTGTCATAGTCCGGAATGCCAATCAGCATTTTCGCCGCCTGACCGAGGTATTTTTTTGCTTCGCCTAAGTTACCAAACATTGAGGGTTCCAGATAGAAGAAGCCCGGTGACGCTACGCTTACCGGGCCTACAGTAACATGCTTAATTAATGGTGTGAGGAGGTCTTCACGCCGCCTTCCGGCACCGGTACGTACGGGGTCTCTTTGTCCGTACGGCCCTCAACGTTACGCACTTTCATCCAGGTTTTGATGCCGTAGAAGATAATGCTGTACACCACCACCAGGAACAGAATGCTCAGACCCGCGTTGGTGTAGTTGTTCACCACGATATGGTTCATGTTGGCAATCTGCTGCGCGGTCAGATCCGCGCCGCCTGCGGCAATCTTCTCTTTGTACTGGTTAGCCATGAAGAAGAAGCCTTCCAGCTGCGGGTTGGTGCTGAACAGTTTCAGACCCAGCGCCCAGGTAGTGCAGAGCAGCAGCCACAGCGCAGGCACCACGGTGACCCAGATGTATTTGGTGCGTTTCATCTTCACGAGGACAACGGTACCCAGCACTAGGGCCACAGCCGCCAGCATCTGGTTAGAGATACCGAACAGCGGCCACAGGCTCTTCACGCCGCCCAGCGGGTCAACAACGCCCTGATACAGCAGATAACCCCACAGGCCTACGCAGCCCGCAGTGCCCAGAACGCCGGCCACCAGAGAGTCGGTTTTCTTCAGGAATGGCACGAAGTTACCCAGCAGATCCTGCAACATGAAGCGGCCTGCACGCGTACCGGCATCCAGCGCGGTGAGGATGAACAGCGCTTCAAACAGAATGCCGAAGTGGTACCAGAAGCCCATGTCCGCCCACGGCAGCACTTTGTGGAACACGTGTGCGATACCCACCGCCAGCGTTGGCGCGCCACCTGCGCGGTTCAGCACGGACGGTTCGCCGATGTCTTTCGCTGTCTGCATGATCTGCTCGGGCGAAATCACGAAGCCCCAGGAGCTGACGGTCGCCGCCGCGTGCGCGCTGGCGTCTTTCAGCTGTGCCAGGATCAGCGCGGTATTTTCGCCGCCCATCTCATGCAGGTTTGGCATGGTAATGCCGAGACCCGCCGGCGGGGTGTTCATCGCAAAGTACAGGCCAGGCTCGATAATCGACGCCGCAACCAGCGCCATGATCGCCACGAAGGATTCCATCAGCATCGCGCCGTAACCGATGAAGCGCGCGTCGGTTTCGTTGGCCATCAGCTTCGGCGTGGTGCCGGAGGCGATCAGCGCGTGGAAGCCAGACACGGCACCGCAGGCAATGGTGATAAACAGGAACGGGAACAGGGCGCCTTTCCACAGCGGACCGGTACCGTCAATGTACTGCGTCACCGCCGGCATTTTCAGCTCCGGGTTGATGATCACAATACCAATGGCCAGCCCGACGATAACGCCGATTTTCAGGAAGGTTGCCAGGTAGTCACGCGGAGCCAGAATCAGCCACACCGGCAGCAGCGCTGAGATGAATGCGTAGCCGATCAGCGCGAAGGTGATGGTGGTGTCTTTAAAGGTCAGCGCCGGACCCCAGTACGGGTCGTGCGCAATCACGCCGCCGAAGTAGATGGAGGCGACCAGCAGCACGATACCGATGATCGACACCTCGCCAACGCGGCCAGGGCGCAGGAAGCGCATGTAGATGCCCATGAACAGCGCAATCGGTACGGTAGAGCAGACGGTGAAGACGCCCCACGGACTTTCGGCCAGCGCTTTCACCACGATCAGGGCCAGCACCGCCAGGATGATGATCATGATCAGGAAGCAGCCGAACAGGGCGATCGTGCCTGGCACGCGGCCCATCTCCTCTTTGATCATTTCGCCCAGCGACGAACCGTTACGGCGCGAGGAGATAAACAGCACCATAAAGTCCTGCACCGCTCCCGCCAGCACCACGCCCGCCAGCAGCCAGAGCGTACCCGGCAGGTAGCCCATCTGCGCAGCCAGCACCGGACCGACCAGCGGACCCGCGCCTGCAATGGCGGCGAAGTGGTGACCAAACAGCACGTAACGGTTGGTTGGCACGTAGTTCAGGCCGTCGTTGTTAATAACCGCCGGCGTGGCGCGCGTCGGGTCGAGCTTCATAACCTTCTGCGCGATGTACAAGCTGTAGTAGCGATAAGCCACAAGGTAGACGGAAACCGACGCGACCACGATCCACAGGGCGCTGACGTGCTCGCCCCGGCGTAATGCGACAACCGCCAGACAGAAAGCACCGATGATCCCGAGGATGGCCCAGGGCACGTGCTTAAGTAGTTTTTTAGTATCCATAATAAGACCTGGTTTTTTATGTAAAGAAAAAAGGGTCAGGGTTCGTTGTGAGGAGGTATTGATTAATGCTGGAGCGATCGTGCCAGATCCTCGCGCGTGTAAAGCACGGTAAATGGGTGAGTGGTTGAAAGCGATGCGTGAGCGGTCAAAAGCGAGGGTGAGTGGTTAAGGCTCACCCCCGGTGGGAGAAAATATGTGATTGAGATCACTGAGAATAATCTAGCCCTGTGGACTTTTGTCGTTCGCTTCAGGGTAGTGTACGCAGCGGCAGGGCTGATACGCGGGCAGCAGCTGATAGCGCCCTTTGCCGTCGTGTTCAATAATCGGGGAAAGCGCCTGTAAATCGCGGTACACCGTGCGTTCGGTAATGCCAAATTTTTGCATCAGATCGCGGCGATTAACGCTTCCGTTGCGGTGCAGGGCAATAATGATTTCAACCAGACGTTCAGCCGAGCGGCTTCGGGGTGAAGGGGCCATAAGACTTTCCAGCGTTAAGGGGGCGGCTGACGACGTTGCCAGCCGCCCCGGAAAATTTATCTTATGGATAGTTAACGGCGCACCTTTGCGGAAACCTTAGCGTTTTTTTGTGCAACGGGATCAAATCGCGGCTTCCATCTCCATCATCACCGGGTGGAAACGGCGTTTGAAGTAGATCAGGCCGTGCCCCTCGCTGCTGAGGATGATGTTCTTAATCTCTACAAGGTAGACCAGATGGGTGCCGATGGTTTGCACCTGGGATATCTCACCTTCCAGGCTTGCCAGAGCGCCTTTCAGCACCGGCTGCGCCAGCGGTCCTTTCTGCCAGCAGGAGAGAGCAAAGCGCTCCTCCATTGCCATGCCGGTCATCCCGGCAAAGTGGCGGGCCATGATCTCCTGCTCGTGGTTCAGCACGTTGACGCACAGTCTGCCGTTGCCCTGGAAGACCGGGTTCATGGCGCTGTTGGCGTTGATGCAGACCATGACCGAGGGCGGGGTGTCCGTGACCGAACAGACGGCGGTGGCGGTAATGCCGCAGCGACCCGCATCGCCCTCGGTAGTGACCACATTCACCGCCGCCGACAGGCTGGCCATCGCGTCTCGAAAACGCAGGCGTTCTTCAGATTGCATTGAAACCTCCCGCTGCGTTATTTCAGCAGCTTATCCAGCATGTTGATATCAGTGTTGTTGTGCAGGTGCGGTACGGTCCAGCCGTGCTGGTCGTACTCGGACATGCAGCGGTCAACCATCGCCATCATCTTGTCCATGTTGCCGGAGCTTTGCGCCTGACGCAGGCATTGCAGGCGGATCTCATCCTGGCTACCGGAGTAGTTGATTTCGTACAGCTCGTGACGTCCACCAAACTCGCTGCCGATGGCATCCCACATCAGTTTCAGAATCTTGATGCGTTCGACATGATCCATCCCGTTGGAGCCGCGCACGTACTTCGCCAGGTACTGGTCGATCTGCGGGTTGTTCAGGTCCCGCGCGCTGGACGGCAGGTAGATCAGCCCGGAGGTCACGTTACGTTCGATGATGTTCTTGATCTTCGCATAGGCCATGGGTGCCATCACGCGGTAAGTCTGTAACGCCGCGTGGTCAGGCAGATACGCGCCGTTTACCCACGGAGTGGCTTCGGAGCACATGGAGTCGCTCAGCGCCCAGAACATGTTGCGCCACGCCACCACTTCGCCGAGATCCGCCTGCACGCCGCGGAACTCGAGGGTGCCGGTACACTCCAGCGACTTCTTCAGCAGAGCGGTGATGAAGTCGAGCTTCACTGCCAGACGCACGCAGGCCTGAAGCGGGTACATGCGGGCGAAGCCACCTTCCATCGTCCAGCGACGGCAGCGGTCGAAATCACGGTAGATCAGCACGTTTTCCCACGGGATCAGCACATGATCCATTACCAGAATGGCGTCGTTCTCGTCAAAGCGGCTGGAGAGCGGGTAGTCGTACGGAGAGCCTGTCGCCCCTGCCACCATCTCGTATGAGGCGCGGGAGATCAGCTTCACCCCTTCGGCATCCATCGGCGCGACGAACATCAGCGCGAAGTCCGGATTTTCCCCCATCACCTGCGCGGAGCCGAAGCCGATCATGTTGTAGTGGGTCAATGCCGAGTTGGTGGCCACCACTTTCGCGCCGCTGACGATGATCCCGGCGTCGGTCTCTTTCTCCAGCTTGATGTAAACGTCTTTCACCTCGTCCGCCGGTTTATGGCGATCGATCGGCGGGTTGACGATGGCGTGGTTAAAGTACAGGCCGGTTTCCTGAATACGGGTGTACCAGTTGCGGGCGTTCTGCTCGAACTGACCGTAGAAGGCAGGGTTAGCGCCGAGCGCGCAGCCGAACGCGGCTTTGTAGTCCGGCGTACGCCCCATCCAGCCGTAGCTCAGGCGCGACCACTCGGCGATGGCGTCACGCTGCTGGCGCAGATCGTCGGCACTTTTCGCCACGCGGAAGAATTTATGGGTATAGCCGCCGCTGCCGGTATCGGTACCCCAGCAGAGGGTATCCTGCATGTCTGGCTTGTGCAGGGCATCGTACATCTGGGCGATGGACGCCGCCGCATTGCGAAATGCCGGGTGGGTAGTGACGTCCTTAACGCGCTCGCCGTAGATATAAATCTCACGGCCATCTTGCAGGCTTTTTAAATACTCTTCACCGGTTAACGGACGTTTGGCATCAGCGCGGAAATCTTCAGGCTTCATAGGGACCTCGTATCGGAAGATGGTTGTTAAATTTATGTTTTGTTTTTGTTGTTTAATTGAAGCGTGAGAGGGGCGGAACGTGAAGGGACGATTGGGACAACGGCAGGTACTTTTCGGGTGAGAGGTGGTTTTGTGATCTGTGCGGCTTTTCGGCGGGTGGCGCTGCGCTTACCCGCCCTACGAACCGTTATGCGTTCAGGAAACCGGTACTTTCTGCGCCCGGTATGCACTGGGTGAACACCCCGTCAGTCGGTTAAAAAAACGGGCGAAATAGGCCGGATCTTTAAACCCCAGCTGCCAGGCAATTTCGCTCACTGTGCTGTCGGAAAACAGCAGCAAACGCCTGGCTTCCCGCAGCTGGCGGTCGAAGATCAGCCGTTTCGGCGAGCGGTTGGCGAAGCGGCGACAGATATCGGTCAGGCGAGATTCGGTGAGATGCAATTCGCTGGCATACTCCGGAACCGTCCAGTGCTCGTGGTAATGAGCATCTGTCAGCTGGTTAAAGCGCTGAAAAAGCTTCAGCTCACCGCGCATGCCGCCTGACGCGTGGTCGTCGAGCTTCGCGTTGCGCAGCAGCAGGGTAAAAACGGCCTGGGCCAGCAGGACCAGCGTATGCTCGCGACCGGGCAGTTGTTCCGTGGATTCCCGGGCAATCAGCTGCCAGTAGTGCTTCAGCGCCGCCAGCTCGTCAGGCCTGTCGGCAAGCGACAGGCAGATCCCCGGCAGGCCGAACGCTTCCCGCGTACCGGGGTAGAGCACTTCTAACAGCGGCCAGATGAGATCCTCGCGCACCGTCAGCACGTGGCCGTCGCTGTCGGATTCGGTAATAAACGCGTGCGGCACCGACGGTGGCGTTAGCACGAACAGCGGCGCCTGCACCGAGTAACGGTGGTCGTCGAGCTGGAGCTCAATCTGCCCGGTGTCGAGAAAATGCATCTGAAAATACTGGTCGTGGCGGTGCGCCTGCATGTCGCGGCCAAAAAAGGCCGCCATGCGGGCGAACGACTGGTAGTGCACATCGTCGGTGCCCAGACTTTCGTCGTAATCCTTGCTGATATCAATGTTGGCGATGGGGCTCTGGCACATGATCTTTCCTCTGTTGATCCCGCTGCGTCATCGGAATGCGCGTCAGCACCAGCGCGCCCACCACCAGCAGACCCGCCACGAACCACAGTCCCGAGCTGAAGCTGCCGGTCGCGTCGCGCAGAATACCTATCAGCAATGGGCTGACGGCAGACCCGACGTTGCCGATGGCGTTGATCACCGCCAGCGCCACCGCGCGGGATTGCAGGCTAATAACCTGATCCGGCGTGGTCCAGAATATCGCCATGGCGGTAAACGATCCGGTTGAGGCCATGATGATGCCAAGCAGCTGGATCAGGCTGTGATCGGTCGCCGAGGCCAGCATCCATCCCGCCGCTGCAAACAGATACGGCAGGATGGTGTGCTTTTTTCGCTCTTTCAGCCTGTCGGAGCGGCGGCTCCACCAGATCATCCCGAGGATGGTGCAAAACTGCGGAATCGCCGCCAGCAGGCCAATCACGATATTGCTGCTGCCGGTGTTGAAGCTTTGCAGGATCTGCGGCGTCCAGATGTTGATCGCGCTCAGCGTATTCGTCAGGCAGAAGTAGGCCAGCGTGTAGAGCAGCACGGCGGGCGTCAGCACCTCGCGCAGCGTCGAGCGCGGCGTGGCGGCGTGCGCAATGGCCAGCTCCTGTTCGCGGGCGATCATCGTTTTGAGTGCCTGCTTTTCGTCATCATCCAGCCAGGTGGCCTGATCCGGGGTGTCGTTAAGGTAGAACCAGGTCACCACGCCGAGCACCACCGATGGCAGCCCCTCCAGCAGGAACAGCCACTGCCAGCCCTTCAGGTTCCACAGCCCGTCCATCGCCAGAATGTACCCGGAGAGGATCGAGCCGAGCATCATGGTCACCGGCATGGCGATCATAAACAGCGCGTTGGCGCGGGCGCGGTGATACGCCGGGAACCACCAGGTGAGATAGACCAGAATGCCTGGCAGGAAACCGGCTTCGGCAATGCCCACCAGCATGCGCAGGACATAAAGCGTTTCGGGGCTGGTGGCGAACATGGTGCAGGTAGAGGCGATGCCCCACACCACCATGATCCCGGCGATCCAGCGGCGGGCGCCGACCTTCGCCAGCATGATGTTGCTGGGGATACCGCACAGCACGTAGGTCACGTAAAACAGCGTCGCGGCCAGGCCAAACATGGTTGACGTGAGGCCCAGATCTTTGCCCATCGTCAGCCCGGCAAAGCCGATGTTGATGCGATCGAGAAACGAGAAAACAAACAGGATAAAAAGAAACACGATCAAACGACGGAACAGCTTATTAATAACGCGATGTTCAACAGCTTTATTATGCAGGGTTGAGGTCGTCATGTTGCGCTCCACATCGTACGTTTAGTAGACGGATTTATTGTTATCAACTGCTGTGGTGACGTCGGTAAAGCGGGCCGCCAGCGCTTCGGCGCTGCGGGCGAGCAGGGTGGTATCCACGCCGACCGCGACAAACAACGCGCCGAGGCTGAGATAGCGTTTTGCCAGCTGTTCATTCGCCATCAGGATGCCGGGCGCTTTGCCCGCGCTGAGGATCTGCGCGATCGCCTGTTCAATGGCGGCCTGCACCTCCGGGTGCTGCGGATTACCGGCGAAGCCCATGTCGGCGCTCAGATCCGCCGGGCCGATAAACACGCCGTCCACCCCTTCCACGTCCAGGATCTGCGGCAGGTTTTTCAGCGCCTCGCGAGTTTCGATTTGCACCAGCACGCACATGGCGTCGTTAGCCTGATGCAGATACTCCGGGATGCGGTTCCAGCGCGACGCCCGCGCCAGCGCGCTGCCGACGCCGCGAATGCCGGCAGGCGGATAGCGGGTGGCGCTGACCGCCAGACGGGCTTCGTCGGCGTTTTGCACCATCGGCACCAGCAGGGTTTGCGCCCCCACGTCCAGCAGCTGCTTGATCTGCACCGGATCGTTCCACGATGGGCGCACCACCGGCTGGCTGGGATAAGGGGCGATGGCCTGGAGCTGAGTCAGGACGGTCTGCACGCTGTTCGGCGCGTGCTCCCCGTCGATCAGCAGCCAGTCAAAACCGGCCCCGGCCAGTAGCTCAGCGCTGTAGCTGCTGGTCAGCCCCAGCCACAGGCCGATTTGCGGCTTTCCGGCTTTCAGCGCGGTCTTAAATGCGTTTTCCATGGTGCACTCCTACACAAAGCGGCAACTGATGGAGCCCATGTTGCCGTAGTCGACGTGGAAGGTGTCGCCTCTGCTGGCGGCAACCGGGCGGGTAAACGAGCCGCCGAGGATGATCTGGCCTGGCTCAAGCTGCACGTCGTATGGCGCGAGTTTGTTCGCCAGCCACGCCACGCCGTTTGCCGGGTGGTTAAGCACGCCTGCGGCGACCCCGGTCTCTTCGATCACACCGTTGCGGTAGAGCAGGGCGGAGATCCAGCGCAGATCCAGCTCGTCGGGTTTAATCGGGCGGCCGCCGAGGATCACGCCCGCGTTGGCGGCGTTATCGGAGATGGTGTCGAACACCTTGCGCGGGCGCTGGGTTTCCGGGTCAACGTTATGGCAGCGGGCGTCGATCAGCTCCAGGGCGGGGATGACGTAATCCGTGGCGTTGTAGACGTCGAAGATCGTGCAGTTCGGGCCGCGCAGCGGTTTTGCCAGCACGAAGGCCAGCTCCACTTCGATGCGCGGGACGATAAAGCGATCCACGGGGATGTCGCTGCCGTCGTGGAAGAACATATCGTCCAGCAGCGCGCCGTAGTCCGGCTCGCTGATCTGCGAGCTGGCCTGCATCGCTTTGGAGGTGAGGCCGATCTTGTGGCCTTTCAGCACGCGGCCTTCGGCGATTTTCAGGCTCACCCATTCGCGCTGGACGGCGTAGGCGTCTTCAATGGTGATCTCCGGGTACTCCAGCGAGATCGCGCGGATCTGCTCCCGGGATTGTTCCGCCTGATGCAGGCGGTGGGCGATCAGGGTATGGGTGTGTTTGTCGAGCATGGCGTATCCTTTGTGCGGCTGTTGCCGGGTGGCGCTTCGCTTACCCGGCCTACGGTTCGGTGCTGCTGTTGCCGGGTGGCGCTGCGCTTACCCGGCCTACGGTTTGGGGCCGTTGTAGGCCCGGTAAGCGCAGCGCCACCGGGCGAGCAAACGGCTACTTAAACAACGCGTGCACGTTGTTCTGCTTGTAATTAAGCGTCGGGTGCAGCTCGTCGAGCTCGAACGACAGCGCCAGATACCGGCTGTTCATCAGCGCTGCGAAATGATCTTTAATCAGCGCAAACAGCATTTCACCGACCTCTTCCCGGCTTTCCAGGCTGCGCCCCGCGCCGATCTTCAGCGTCATATGCACAAAGGCGTAATCGTGCTTACCGTCTGCCATCTGCCAGGTGTCCAGCCAGTGGGCGCGGCTGCGGATGCCGCCGATGGGGAAGATGCCCGTGGCGGCGAGCGCCTCGTTCACTTTGGCGAACAGCCCTGGCAGGTCGGCTTGCTCGCGGATGTTGTCGGTACATTCAGCAATAAAATGCGGCATGGTGGCTCCTTACGCGGGCAGCGGGAAAACGGCGTTGACCTGGCCGGTGCCGGAGCTGGCGAACAGCTCGGTGAGAAACTCCACCTTACCGTCGTATTTGTCCCAGCCGAGCATCCCCAGCAGCATCACCGTGTCGTGCATATTGCCCTCGCCGTAGCAGTAGTCGGCGTACTCCGGCAGCATGCTGCAAAACTCCTTGAACTGACCCTCGCGCCACAGCTTCACCACGCGCTCGTCCATCTGACGGTCAAACTCGCGGGTGTAGCTGTTCATCCCTTCCTCCGCGCGCTGGTCGTCGATAAAGCGGTGCGACAGCGAGCCGCTGGCGAGCACTGCCACGGTGCCGTCATATTTTTCGATGGCGCTGACGATGGCCTCGCCCAGCCTGCGGCTGTCGGCGAAGTCGTGAACCGTGCAGAACGCCGAGATGGAGACCACTTTGAAGTGCTTATCCGCGTTCATGTAGCGCATCGGCACCAGCGTGCCGTACTCCAGCTTCAGGCTCGGGATGTTGTGCGCCTTGGCGCGCACGCCAAGCTTCACCGCTTCGTCGGCAATCAGCTGGCCGAGTTCCGGGTTGCCGTTGTAGTCGTAGGTCATATCGCGAATAAAATGCGGCAGCTCGTTGCTGGTGTAGACGCCCGAAAAATGGTCCGCGCAGTTGATGTGATACGCGCTGTTCACCAGCCAGTGGGTGTCGAAGACGATAATGGTGTCCACGCCCAGCTCGCGGCAGCGCTTGCTGATCTCTTTATGCCCGTCGATGGCCGACTGGCGGCAGCCGTGGTTTTTGCCCGGCAGTTCAGAGAGATACATTGACGGAACGTGTGTGATTTTTGCCGCTAACGCTAATTTTCCCATGATCAGATCCCCCACTTTGGAATCGGATGGTCGCCCATGGAGATGCAGACGTTTTTCATCTCCGCGAAGACCTCGAAGCTGTACTCGCCGCCCTCACGCCCGGTGCCGGAGGCCTTCACGCCGCCAAACGGCTGGCGCAGGTCGCGCACGTTCTGGGTGTTGACGAACACCATGCCCGCTTCGATGCTGCGCGCCAGACGCAGCACTTTGCTGACGTCCTGGGTCCAGATGTAAGATGCCAGGCCGTACTCCACGTCGTTCGCCAGGCGCAGGCCTTCCGCTTCATCCTTAAACGGCAGCAGGCAGGCCACTGGCCCGAAGATCTCTTCCTGCGCCACGCGCATGCGGTTATCGACATCCGCCAGCACGGTCGGGCGCAGGAAGTTGCCGCCTTTCAGGTGCGCAGGCAGATCGGTCGGTTTGTCCGGGCCGCCCGCCAGCAGGGTTGCCCCCTCTTCAATGCCGAGGCGGATGTAGCCGGAGACTTTTTCCCAGTGCTGCTGGCTGATGAGCGCGCCAATCTGGGTGTTCGGATCGGTCGGGTCGCCCACGCGCAGGCGGTTGGCGCGCTCGGCAAAGCGTTTGACGAACTCCGGGTAGATGCTCTGCTGGATGAAGATGCGCGAGCCGGCGGTGCAGCGTTCGCCGTTGATGGAGAAGATGGTAAACAGGGCGGCGTCCAGCGCGCGCTCAATGTCCGCGTCTTCAAAAATCAGCACCGGCGATTTGCCGCCCAGCTCCATGGAATACTTCTTCAGCCCGGCGTTTTTCATGATGTTGCGCCCGGTGGCGGTACCGCCGGTGAAGGAGACGGCGCGCACGTCATGATGACGCACCAGCGCGTCGCCCGCCGTGGCGCCATAGCCCTGCACCACGTTGAGCACGCCCGCCGGAATGCCCGCTTCGAGGGCCAGCTCGCCCAGACGGTCGGCGGTCAGCGGGGAGAGTTCAGACATCTTCAGCACCGCGGTATTCCCTAAGGCCAGGCACGGCGCGACCTTCCAGGTGGCGGTCATAAACGGCACGTTCCACGGCGACACCAGCGCGCAGACACCCACCGGCTGCACCAGGGTGTAGTTGAGCATCTTGTCGTCGACCGGGTAGGTTTTGCCGTTCATCTGCTGGCACACCTCGGCGAAGAACTCGAAGTTGTGCGAGGCGCGCGGAATGAGCACGTTTTTGGTCTGGTGGATCGGCAGGCCGGTGTCGGCGGTTTCCATCGCGGCAATGTCCGGCACGTTCTGGTCAATCAGATCCCCCAGGCGACGCATCAGGCGCGCGCGCTCCTTCATCGGCAGGTTGGCCCATTTCGGAAACGCCTCTTTGGCGGCGGCAACGGCCTGATGGATTTCGGCTTCGCCGCCGGAGGCCACTTCTGCCAGCACCTCGCCGGAGGCCGGGTTGGTGGTGTGGAAGTACTCACTTCCGGCGACGTTTTTACCGTTGATCCAGTGGTTAATCTTTTTCATTTTGCAGTCTCCTCACTGACAATTCGGTTTACCAGACGGCCTACGCCTTCCACTTCCACCACCACCTCATCGCCCGGCACCACGTCGGACAGCCCCTTCGGCGTGCCGGTGGCAATCATGTCGCCCGGTTGCAGGGTCATAAAATCGCTCAGATACGCAATTAAGTAGGGGATGCTGAAGATCAGGTCTGCTGTGGTGCCTTCTTGACGCAGTTCACCGTTGACGTAGGTGCGAAGACGAAGGTTGTGCGGGTCAGGAATGGCTTCTTTTGGCACTACGTTCGGGCTGATGGGGGTCAGCCCGTCGCGGCTTTTCACCCGCAGGTTCGGGCGATAGTAGTTTTCGAGATAATCGCGGATGGCGTAATCGTTGCACACCGTATAGCCCGCCACGTAGTCCATCGCCTCGGCTTCGCTGACCTTGCGCGCGGTTTTGCCGATGACCACCACCAGCTCCGCTTCGTAATGCATGTACTCGATATTGTTCGGGCGCACCGACGTCTGGTTGTCGCCGTTAAAGGTGTTTGGCGCTTTGATAAACACCAGCGGCTCGGTGGGTGGCTTGAAGTCCAGCTCGCTGGCGTGGTCGGCATAGTTCAGACCGAGGGCAAACAGCGTGGCGTGCGGCGGCGTGCGCGAAGCGATGGCAACGTCGCGTTCCTCCACCACCGGGTTTTCCAGCGGCGGAAATCCTTCTGCCAGAATACGTACCCGATCGCCCGGGCGAACTTCGACGCGGCTTTGCGGAGTGCCGAGCAATATCGCATCGCCGGGGTTCAGGGTGGCAAATTCGCTCAGGGCGCTCAGCAGTTCGGCGGCGTTGCGGTGCAGATCGGCCGTGTTCCAGTGGTCCGCTTCGCGGCCGTTGATCTCGGTGATGATGGTCAGATTATCCACGTTATCAACGGCGACAGGTTCGCCGAGCGGGCAAAATCCATCCCGGCATTTGGCCTTGATCGCCGGACGGTAGAAGCTCTCTTCCGGCAGGCTGATTTCGTTAGCCAGCGCGTAGCCGGCGATGTACGCCGCCGCCTCTTCAACGCGTACTTTGCTGGCGGTTTTGCCCACCACCAGCGCCACCGTCGCGCCGCTTAACACGGTTTCTCCCTGCGGGAAGGGGATCGGTTCGCCTGCGCGGATAACAGTGTTATGTGGCTTGATAAACCACACCGCCGTTTTTGGCGGCGCGTTATAGGGGGCTTTTTCAAACGCCTCAGCCCAGGCCACACGCTGGCTTTGGTGGTTTAGCGCTACGGCAAAAACAGTACCTTTCATTCCCATACTCCTCAAACCGGCTGTCCGGTTTTGATTTCATTAATATGTTAATGATCTGGTTTTATGCTTTTGCTGTTCGTTTCGCAATCAGAAGTGAATAATTTGTGATGCAAATAACAATAAATTTACATAAAAGGGTTAATTGATATTTAAATCAATAAGTTAAAAAAATAGCTTTGTTTCTGTTAGACTTTTTGGGTTAAAACGTGTTGTCTATAAAAGCATCTGTTTTTAATTGTTTATTTGTTAATGATGTAAGGGGTAGATGATGCATGACTCATTAACCATCGCGCTGTTGCAGGCGCGTGAAGCGGCGATGGGCTACTTCCGCCCGATAGTGAAGCGGCATAATCTGACCGAGCAGCAGTGGCGTATCGTCCGCGTGCTGGCCGAGCATCCCTCCATGGATTTTCACGATCTGGCGTTCCGCACCTGCATTTTGCGCCCCAGCCTGACCGGCATTCTGACGCGGATGGAGCGCGACGGTCTGGTGCTGCGCTTAAAACCGGTAACTGACCAGCGCAAGCTGTACGTGTCGCTGACGAAGGAAGGCAACGCGCTGTACCAGCGTGCTCAGGCTCAGGTGGAAGAGGCGTACCAGCAGATTGAGGCGGAATATACGCCTGAGAAGATGAAGCAGCTCACGGCGCTGCTGGAAGAGTTTATTGAACTTGGAAACCGACATATCGCCGCGAGGGACGAAGCGTAAAAACCCTAAATTCCAGGATGATTTTCGTAAAGTTTTCTCATGCCAGGCCGAATATTCTGTATCTGCCTGAGGAAAGAGAAAACATGTTAAACCGAATCAAGATTGTCACCAGCTTACTGCTGGTTTTAGCGATATTTGGCCTTTTACAACTCACGTCTGGTGGTCTTTTCTTCAATGCCCTGAAGCATGACAAAGAGAATTTCACCATCCTGCAAACCATTCGCCAGCAACAATCCACCCTGAACGGTAGCTGGGTGGCGCTGCTGCAAACCCGTAACACCCTGAACCGCGCGGGTATCCGCTATATGATGGATCAGAACAATATCGGCAGCGGCTCAACCGTCGCCGAGCTGATGCAGATTGCCTCTGCGTCTCTGAAACAGGCGGAAAAAAACTGGGCGGATTACGAAGCGCTGCCGCGCGACCCGCGTCAGAGCGACGCTGCGGCACTGGAAATCAAACGTAATTACGATATTTACCATGGCGCGCTGGCTGAGCTGATCCAGCTGCTGGGGGCGGGCAAAATCAATGAGTTCTTCGACCAGCCGACCCAGAGCTATCAGGATGGCTTTGAGAAGCAGTACGTCAACTACCTGCAACAGAACGACGCGCTGTATCAGACCGCGGTTGAAGACAGCAACAGCTCTTACCGCCAGGCTATCTGGGTGCTGATTAGCGTGCTGGCTGCGGTGCTGGTGGTGATTGTTGCCGTCTGGCTGGGTATTCGTCAGGCGCTAATTTCGCCGCTGAACCGTCTGATTGACAGCATTCGTCATATCGCCAGCGGCGACCTGGTGAAGCGCATCGACGTGGAAGGCTCCAACGAGATGGGGGTACTGGCTGACTCCCTGCGCCATATGCAGGGCGAGCTGGTGCGTACCGTGGGTGACGTGCGTAACGGCGCCAACGCCATTTACAGCGGTGCGAGCGAAATCTCGATGGGCAATAACGATCTCTCATCCCGTACCGAACAGCAGGCTGCCTCTCTGGAAGAGACCGCCGCCAGCATGGAACAGCTGACTGCCACCGTGAAGCAGAACGCCGAGAACGCCCGTCAGGCGAGCAACCTGGCGCTGAGCGCGTCTGAAACCGCGCAGAAAGGCGGCAAGGTGGTGGATAACGTGGTGCAGACCATGCGTGACATCGCCGGCAGTTCGCAGAAAATCGCCGATATCATCAGCGTGATCGACGGGATTGCCTTCCAGACCAATATTCTGGCGCTGAACGCGGCGGTAGAAGCGGCGCGTGCGGGCGAGCAGGGGCGTGGTTTTGCGGTGGTTGCAGGTGAAGTCCGAAACCTGGCGCAGCGCAGCGCCCAGGCGGCTCGCGAGATCAAGAGCCTGATTGAAGACTCCGTGGGGCGCGTGGAAATTGGTTCAACGCTTGTTGAAAGCGCGGGTGAAACCATGGGTGAGATCGTGAATGCGGTAACGCGCGTGACGGATATCATGGGCGAAATCGCGTCTGCGTCTGACGAGCAGAGCCGCGGTATTGACCAGGTTGGGCTGGCGGTGGCTGAGATGGATCGCGTGACCCAGCAGAACGCCTCGCTGGTGGAAGAGTCTGCGGCGGCGGCCGCGGCACTGGAAGAGCAGGCGAGCCGTCTGACGCAGGCCGTTGCGGTGTTCCGTATTCAGCAGGAACAGATGAAGGCGCGCGAGTTCGCCTCGGCGAAAAGCGTTGCCGCACCGGTAGTGGCGCGTAAACCGGCGACCGCAGACGCGGGCGATAACTGGGAAACGTTCTGACGCTGTGCGTTTTGCCGGGTGGCGACTGCGCCTGACCCGGCCTACGGGTTGTGCGTTTCGCCGGGTGGCGGCTGCGTCTGACCCGGCCTGCGGGATGTGCGTTTTGCCGGGTGGCGGCTGCGTCTGACCCGGCCTGCGGGATGTGCGTTTCGCCGGGTGGCGGCTACGCCTGACCCGGCCTACGGATTGTGCGTTTCGCCGGGTGGCGGCTGCGGAATTGGGTTTTGTAGGCCCGGTAAGCGCAGCGCCACCGGGCGATCTTACAGAGGCAGGCGCATGGCGCAGCGGGAACCATACGCTAAACCGTGCGCCGTCTCTTCCTCGCGTTTCTGGCGCAGTTCTGGCGTCAGCGTCGTCATCATTTCAAACCCTAATCGCCTGTAGAAGGGCGCATTCCACGGGACATCACGAAACGTCGTTAACGTCAGCGAGTTCAGCCCCAGACTGCGGGCATGCGCGGCGGCACGGGCGATTAACTGGCGTCCAAGACCTCGTCCCTGCCAGTCCAGGTGAACCGACAGTTCCACAATAAACAGCGACGATGGATGAGCTTCGGCGAGAATAAAACCCACGGGCCTGTCGTCAGCCAGCGCCAGCCAGCTTAATCCGCGTCCGGCGTAACCGAGGTGATCTTCAACAGAAATAACCTCATTGTCTGCCAGCCAGGCCAGCTCAGGAACGTCGCGAAACCGCTGCCCCGCCGCGCGTTCAATGGCGGGCAGGGCAGCGACGTTGTCGAGGCGCGTCGGGCGAAGAGTGAACGCCGTCATCAGCCAGCGCTGCTCACAATTTTAATCTCCACCATGCCGATCCCCAGCTTGCGCGGAGCGTGACCGAGAATATTCCCTTCGTTAGTGGACTGCGGATCGGGTGGCACAATGACCAGCGTATTGCTGCGCGTTGGGTTATCGAAGTGCAGCGTGCTGGTGGTGACGTCATTGCTCAGCGTCAGCGTCTGTTCTTCATCACCGACGCGCACCGGTATAGGACGGTTTGCGTTGGGACCAAATGCCCTGGCGGTGATCACCAGATCGAATTTCTCCGGTAGAGGATGGGTATACTCAATTTTCACCTCATCGCCCAACTGCGCGTTAGACCAGCGCCCCCAGGATTCCGGCCGTGAAATACCGCTGAACTGCTTCACCTCTTCCGGCGCGCCGGCAACATTAAAGATGAAGCTGTCTGCTTTATAACGAATGTCGTTGTCGACGATTTTCAGCAGGTCTACGTTGCGCTGATAGCGTGCGGTATCAATAACCGTATCTTTAAACGCGGTTTTTCCCTGCCACTGCGGTTTGTCAACGTGTTGCACGGTCTGCTCGCCGCCGAGTTGCCCCTGAGAGACGCACCAGTCGGTGGACAGCGACAGCTGTTGCGACCAGAGCTGGCCCATTTTGTAGCATTTGTCGACCCAGACGAAATTATCGCGCGGGGCAAATTCCGCCAGCTGGAAGCGCAGTGGCGCGGAGTATTCGCTTTCCGGCAGCGGCTCGACGCGGTTATCCGACACGCGCAGCAGCAGCGGCAGGCGGAAATGGCTGCCGGAGAACGCGATCATTTTTTTATCCTGATCGATGGTGAAGTCTTTCATCTCTTTCGGGAAGTTCCACAGACGAATGATATCCGGCTTCCAGGCGAGGATTTTTTCCTTCATGTTGAGGAAGATTTCCGACAGGGACTGGCCCGACAGCGTACTGCGGCCCAGGCCAATGAAGTTATCGCCACCCAGAATATCCAGCACGGTAGCGCCGTTATCCATCGAGTTACGTTTAGCGGCAATGATCTCCGGCTGCGGTTTATCGCCGCGCAGCACAAAGAACAGGTTGCTGCGATCCAGCTTATTCAGTTCATCCCAGGCGCTGTTTTTCATCGCCAGATGGTCAGATGAGACGACGATGACCGTATTTTTGAAATACGGCGACGCTTTGATTTTCTCGATTAACGCCGCGATATGCTCCTGGCTACAGGTCACGGCGCTGAACGACTTGTTGTTTTTACCGTCAATGTCATAGCCCTGACGTTTACAGGTGCGTGAGACGAAACCATCCGGATGATGCGTGTCAACGGTCAACGCAAACAGCGAGAAGCGTTTACCGGCGCGGGAAAGCTCCTCGAATTTCTTCCAGGTTTCATCAAGAACGGTATCGTCGTAAAAGCCCCAGTCGTTGCGGTAGGCCGGATCGGCCACCGTGGTTTTCAGCTCTTCGGAACCATACAAGTGATCGAAACCGTGGGATTTCAGGAACACATCTTTCCCGGCAAAGCGCAGGTTAGCGCCCTGCATAAAGTAGTTTTCATAGCCCGAGTTTTTCAGGATATCGCCGAGGCAAATGTTCTGCGGGAAGAAGCTCGACATCGAGGCGGAGGCGTTGCCTTCAAACGGGGCAAACAGCGGAATGCCGCACTGGGAGGCCACCATCCCTGCGATGGTGTAATCCGTGCCAGGGAGCTGCATGGTGTGGCTGAAGTCGAGGCCCTGGTTTTTCAGTGCGCCAAGCTCTGGCGTCAGGTTCGGGAAAGCATCGTTATCAAAATAGGTGCGTTCCAGACTTTCGCCGTAGATATAGACCAGGTTGAGTCTGGGATTGTCGATCTTCTTCGAGGGTTCTTTGTAATAGGCCGCAAAGTCCGGATCGCCATCGCGCGACTGGGATTTTACCAGCTCGGTAATTTGATGGAATGCCGGGCTGGCATCCACGGAGGCCAGCGCCAGGCACAGCGCCAGCAGGCTGTAGCCATGATGATGCGGACGGTGACGGCGACGGCGCAGAACCCAGGCCAGCGCGGCGAAGATGCCCACCAGGGCGACCACCAGCCCCAGACCCGGAAGGATGTACTTACCCACACCAGCGCCGGTCAGGCTGTTGGTCAACGTGTAGAGCACCGCGTCGTTAATACCGTCGCCGGTAAAGTAATCGCTGGCATATAACGTAATGTTTAAAACAATAAAAATGCCGAGCACCACCAGGGTGGCCACAAACCACCAGGTGTGACGACCGGCTTTCCAGGCATAAACGCCGATGGAAGCCAGGAAAAGGACAAGGGACATTAACTCTGACAACAGCAGATCCTCATCATGCCGGACGATTAGCCGGCTAATTGCTTATTTTTTGGGTAATACAATGTAATTGCGATGTCGCTTAGCTGCAATTTTAGTGTCACGAAAGTGTGCTGTTGTTAGGATTTGGTTTATAAAATCGGATTTTTGAATACAGTCGCATCGTGGCACACGGAGGCTGAGGTGGTGGCAGGGGGTAAAAAAACGCACTTCACGCCGCGGTGTAAGACTAACGTAATAAACCCGGCGTGTTGTGGCAGAAAATGGGAGGCGATCAGGAGAGGAAATTAACGCCTTGTTTCAGCACCAGATCGCAGGCTTTCGTTTTCACCTGTTTCGCCAGAGATGAATTTCCAAGGGTGCTGAGGTTCAGCTGCTGGCCATTTTGCGCGTTCAGCAGACCCTGAATACCGTCCATATAGTTGGTGTCCGCTTTCTGCTCCTGGGTGTCCAGACCCAGTTTACCAAGCACCTGGTTTTTGATGTTTTCGGTATCGGTAACGGAAGCCAGTTTCTGCTTCGCGCAGTATTCCAGAATGCCCGCCGCGTTGTTCATCGTTCCGGCGCTCAGGCTTTGGGAGCTGTTACTCAGCAGGCCGGTGAGGGACGAGGCTGACAGCCCGCCCTGGGAAGTGCCGCTCTCTTTGGTTAACTCACTTGCTGCGCTGGAGAGCGACTCCTGCCATGATGCGGCCTGCGCTGCGCCAGTCACCAGCAGGGCGCCAGTAAGGATGCTGATAAGAAACTGTTTTTTCATAATGATTTACTCAACAAGGTCCGTTTTGGGCCAAAAGTGGGTTCAGTATATACCTCTGCTCTTCCGGTGCTCCCTGGAAATATCTTAATACTCTTTGCCGGTGACGCGGCTGCGATAGCTGTCCCAGTCGAAGATGACGTACAGGCTGTTACCCAGCTTCATGCGATCCATCACCCGCTCGCCAAGAAGTCGGGTCATCTCGTCGATATTGTGGTTCGTCAGCATACCGGTCGGGCGTTTTGACGACGAACGGCGATCGACAATCTGATTGATGATCACTTTTTCGTAGCGGGACTCCGTCTGGACGCCGATCTCGTCGATGACCAGCAAATCCACGTTACTCAAATCATTCAGCAGCTGTTCTTCGCTGGTTTCGCGGTTACTGAAGGTGTCCTTCATGGCGGACATAATATCGGCCACGGTGATAATCAGCACTGACTTCCCGCGCAGCAGCAGCTCGTTGCAGATAGCGGCCGCAAGGTGATTTTTCCCCGTGCCGGGTTTTCCGCTAAAGATGAAGCTGGCAATGTTGCCGTCAAATTCATCCACGTACTGGCGCGCCTGGTTGAGGGCGTTCATCTGCCCCTGTGACTCGACCTTATAATTCTCGAAGGAACAGTTCTGGTGCAGAGGGCGAATGCCCGAGCGGTTAAAGGTGCGCTGCATTTTCATCGCGCGGTTTTCGCGGGCGAGGGCAGCCGCGCGAATTTTACCTTGCTCTTTTTGCCATGCCAGCAGCTCTTCACCGGTGGTGAAGGCGGGCTTCACGTTGGCGGGCATCATCTTCTGCAAACGTTTCATCAGGTCGCCGACGTTTTTCATTTCGCACCTCGGAATCCATCAGGGATTTTTTTGTCCGGTTCTGAAAAGGCATTGATATCACGTTTTGGCTGGCCATTGTTGCTGGCGCGGTTGATTTGCAGACTGCGCGCGAACTTTTGCTGCCACTGAACATGGTGGAAGACTTTTCCTTCAGCCTGCCAGTAAGCGGTAAAGGCCGCCAGCTCTTCTGGCGTCGCGGGCTGCGCGAGGGCTATTCCCCATAAGGCCGCCTGCCGCTGAAAATCGGCGTCCGGCTGCCAACCGGCGTACATGGGAAATTTCCCCATTGGAACGGCCACCGGGGCGCTGGCGGGTTCGTCAAAAAACTGATTATCCAGCATGACATCGCTCGCCGGACGCGACAGCTTCGCTTCAATTTCCAGAAGCTGCGCCAGACGTTCCGGCGTGACCGCATAAAACGCCGGGGCGTTGTCGGCAAATACCGCGAGCGTGCCGCCTTCGGCGTGCGTCAACACACCGCGAGGATCGCGCATAAAGGCATCAATGCCAGCAATGCTGGTAGTCAGGATTCTGGAGGACATAACACTTTCTCAACTGATTACTACGGACGTGATTGAGGGTTATGGTAGCACAGAGAGAGGGGGAGGAAAGGAGAGGATTTCCCCGGCGGCGTTACGCTTACCGGGGCTAAAATCACAGGCGGCAGTTTACGCGATGATGTTCAGCGTCACGTCGATATTGCCGCGCGTCGCGTTAGAGTACGGACAGACGATATGCGCTGCATCCACCAGTTTTTTGGCTTCCGCTGCGTCCATCCCTTCAACGTGGATGTTCAGCTTCGCTTCGATACCAAAACCGGTTGGCAGCGGGCCAATCCCCACTTCGCCTTCAATAAAGGCGTCTTTTGGCAGAGCGAATTTGTCGCGTGCCGCAACGAACTTCATTGCGCCCAGGAAGCAGGCGGAGTAGCCCGCAGCGAACAGCTGTTCAGGGTTGGTTACTTCACCCCCCATGCCGCCCATCTCTTTTGGCACACCCAGTTTGACATCCAGAACGCCATCGGAAGACGTTGCGCGGCCATCACGGCCTCCGGTTGCTTTGGCTTTGGCAGTGTAGACAACTTTTTCTAAAGACATGGCAGGTTCCTCATCTTACGTTTATATGCACTATTAAATAGCGCGCGATGTATTAAGTTAGAATCAGACGCGTAAAGTATAGCCTTACGCGCGATGAAGCTGTTGGCGCAAAAGTTCGAGCTGTTGCTTGAGCGCCAGCATGGTGTCGGTATCACACTGCGCTGCACAGCCCACGGCGTGGGGTATCGTCACGGCCTGCTGTTGCAGCGCCCGACCCGCGTCGCTCAGGGTGACGGCGACCTGACGCTCATCCTGACGGGAACGCTGGCGGAAGATTAATCCTGCGCTTTCCAGGCGTTTCAGCAGGGGAGTCAGCGTGGCGGAATCCAGGAACAGCCGCTCGCCAATGTCTGACACCGTGATATCATCCTGCTCCCACAGCACCAGCATCACAAGGTATTGCGGGTAGGTCAGGTTAAGCGGCGCCAGCAGTTGCCGGTACAGCTTGTTAAGCGCCAGATTTGCCGAATAGAGGGCAAAACAGAGCTGGTTATCCAGCAGAAGCGCGTTGGTAGTGTCGTTCGTTTTTGCGTCCATGAAATGAATATAGATAGCGCACGATACAATTGCAAGCGATTTTATTATACGCGTGGACGTTTGCGGTAAAGCCATAATCCGGGGATCGACAGGCCGATGGAGAGCGCGCCCACAATCGACGAGGCTTTAAGGAAATTGCTCAGAAGCAGGATCATCTGCGGTTCGCTGTAGCCAAAGTGGCTGATTTTGACGGCGGAGATCATCGCCGTATAGGCTGAAATGCCCGGGAACATAGGAATGACTGCCGCCACGGTGAACACTTTCGGGTGCGCCAGATACCAGCGGGACCACTGAATACCGATGCTGCCGACCAGCATGGAGGCGATAAACGTCGACCATTCGATATTAAAGCCCGAGGTCATCATGATCATACGTGAGCCGTGGCCAATGGCACCCAGCAGCGCACACCAGGGTAATGCACGCTGTGGGACGTTAAACACCATCGCAAAGCCAACGGCGGGAAGGGCTGCCAGGAGCATGTCCTGCGCCAGTGCGAGTAGAAAATCCATCACGCCCATCCGCGTAACCCCCAGAGTGTCATGGCCATTACCACCCCGATACAGGTCGCCAGCGTCAGCAGGCTGGCTATCGCCCAGCGCGCCAGACCGGTGTTGATGTGGCCTTTGAACATATCAGCGACGGCGTTGATTAAGGGAAAACCCGGCACCAGCAGCAATACGCTGGCGGCCATCGCAACAGTAGGCGTGCTGGCGAAGTAAGGCTGGCGCAAAAGCAGGCCGGATACGGTTGTCGCCACGAACGCCGTGATGCAGAAGTTAATTTGCGGATGCAGTTGCCTGTGCGTCAACAACTGGCGGACATACATCGCGATGCTGCTGGCAAAGAAGGTCACGACAGCGCCGTCCCAGCCGCCCGCGTTGAGCTTGCAGAAGCAGGCGCAGGAGAGTCCCACCATCAGCACAACCAGCCAGCGTGGATACCGGAGAGGTTTGATCTGGTTGAAGCGTTTCTCTATCTCCCTCAGATCGAGCAGCTTGTGTTCAGCAAGGATCACGATGTGCTGCACTTCCGTCACGACGTGCATGTTAATGCCGCGGTCATGATTTTTACGGGTGGAGGTCAGGCACTGTCCGTCTTTAATGGTGGTCAGCACAATGGCATTTGACGAGATGGAGCTCTCAACGCTGTCCATCCCCAGCGCCAGCCCAAGGCGTGTGGAAAGTTCTTCCACGAGGGCGCTTTCTGCCCCGTGTTGTAAGAGAAAAAGCCCGCACTGAATACATAGCCGCGTGGTAGCACGTTGCGTAGACCGATCTGCCTGCATGAAACGCCCTGAAGAGAAGAGAGATTGCTTACTTTTAACACAAAGGGCCGGGCCCTTTGCGCTGGGCCAGATCAACATTTGTGCAATCAGTCGCGTGAGTAGGGGGAGAAAACCGCACTTTCTATTTATTTAATGAATATAAAAATAGAGATTTATAAAGACAATATATTAAGTATTTCTAATTTCATATTTTCAATCTTTTCACGCAATCTTAATTAAAGTTTTGTGGTCTTTATGCGATATTAAGCCAGTATTGGGCGTTTCTTAACCCATGTGACATTTCTTCTGATTTGCGAGTATTAAGCCGTTTTGTACTGAGGGATGCAAGCGTGTTTAAACTCGTAGGGTTAGTTCGTTCTTAAATAATGAATTTATGACAGGGAGGGTCTATGTTGCCATTGAATGGTAAACACGGAGTGGTGATTAGTAGAGTGCCGGTTATGCAAAATGGGCTAGGTGGCGTCATGACGCGTCATTTTCCTGATTTTGAAATAACGTACTGCCGTTCGATGCAGGAGTTGACGCTACTACAATTGCGTCGCGCTGGGGTCGTTATTGCCGATATTTCAGGTGAGTATCGTAATCCTCGCGGCACGCTTGAGCAGTATTATGGATTAATGAATCAGTATCGGGACATTCACTGGATATTCCTTGTCTCGCGTCCCCTTTATCCACTTGCAGTAGAGCTTCTTATGCGTCCGGAAAGCACGCTGCTTTCGGATATGGAACCGCTTGAAGGCGTTATTAACGCTATTCGCGCGGGCAGTGAACGTGCCGAGCGAATAAGCCAGACGTTATTAATACCGGAAACGTCCGATATTGAAGAAGAGAGTGAGCAAATGATTGCGCTCACCCACTCTGAACGCAAGGTGTTGCGTTTATTAGGTAAAGGTTGGGGAATCAACCAAATAGCCACGCTGCTGAATAAAAGTAATAAAACGATCAGTGCACAGAAAAACAGTGCAATGCGCCGCTTATCACTTCGCAGTAATGCCGATATGTACGCGTGGATAAGCAGTACCCAGGGAATGCGAGAACTCAGTTTAATGTCGGCTTATGGAGAGTTTGAGGAATGGAAAAGACCACTGCAACAAGACATATCGCCGTCATCGAAAGCTGCTCAATGAGCGCTGTAGGGCTGAAGCATCTCTTTGCGATGCCCGCCCTGAGCCATTACCAGGTGCACCTGTTTAGCAGATTCGCCAGCTTTAAAGCGGCGCTCTCGGATATCTCATTCTATGCGGCTATCTATTCACTGTCTGATGAGCGTGAAGAGCGGAGAAACTGTCTGGCCTGTTTACGGGATCTCACCTTCACCCACAGCGACGTCCAGCGTATCGTGCTGGCCTCTGACGAAATGGAGGCGAGGCTGGTCAGCCATCTTTCGCCTTCTCGCTTGCATGGGATAATCAGTAAATCGGTTCCGCTAAAGCAGTTAATGGAGGGGCTGGAGACATTACTCAGCGAAACGCATCAGGTGAATGACAACATGTACAATCACTGGTGTGTTAGCCAGAATCGTATGTTAAGCCCAACCGAAAGGGCAATACTGCGTTATATGTCATCGGGATTTTCAATCCCTGAAATTGCGGCGCAGCTTGAACGCAATATTAAAACCATCCGGGCGCATAAGTTTAACGCAATGGTAAAGCTGGGCGTCAATTCTGACGTGGGATTACTGGATGCGGCGGATATCCTGGCGCATCTCCCTGCCCGGGAAGTGCGTCGTTCAGCTCTCACCGTTCCTTCATTCTCTCAGCGTTAAGTGGTGCGCCAGAGTTCTTCTGGCGCAACGTTTAAATGCAGACATCGACCCATTTTGCTGCGGTCAGCTCCGCCATTCTGTCGGGCGATATACGCACCGCACTGTGGATGGCACCCGCTGCGGGTAACACTTCCGCGTACTGTTTTAATGTGATGTCACAGTAAACAGAGAGCGGATTTTCCAGTCCGAAAGGGCAGACGCCGCCAACAGGATGACCCGTCAGGGTGACTACCTCATCGCTGCTGAGCATGCGGGCTTTTGCGCCGAATGTCTCTTTAAGCTTTTTGTTATCCAGACGCGCATCGCCTTTTGCAACCACCAGAATCACGTCATTTTTAATTTTCAGTGACAGCGTTTTGGCAATTTGGCCGGGTTCAACGTTGTGCGCGGCAGCAGCAAGGGCAACAGTCGCTGTGCTTTGGTTAAGCTCAATGATCTCTATATCCGGAGCGTGTTCGGCAAAAAACTGTTGTACAGACTGCAAACTCATTGATTCCTCCTGACAAATATCCTGCGTAATCTGTCATAAGAATTTAGTCGCTGTAAATATCCCTTAAGTAACAAATATCCGTCAGGGGCGATTTCTGGATCGCCTTCACATTCACGGAAACCGGTTACAGTAACCGGTTGCAGAGCGTGATGCAGAGATTAATACTAAGTGTGTAACTTCCCCTGTATCTAATAATAAGAGCTAATTATGAAACCATTCCGTTTGAGCAGTACCGCAGGTACACGATCCGGCAAGGTTGTGACGCTGATGTATGGAACAACGTGTGACGTGAGAGCGTCCAAAACGAACGTCTGACAGGAGATCTGCTATGTCTGCCAACCACGCTGCATTTAATCTGATTTTCCGCTTCGTTGAAAATTATGTCAGCCCTATTGCCGGGCGCATCTCTTCCCAGCGTCACGTTATGGCTATTCGTGACGGGTTTATCTCAGCGATGCCGTTTATGATTGTAGGCTCGTTTTTATTAGTGTTCGCTTACCCGCCTTTTTCGCCTGATACCACCTGGGGTTTTGCTCGCGCCTGGCTGGATATGGCGAAGCAGTTTGAAGGTCAAATTCTGACGCCGTTTGATATGACAATGGGGGTGATGTCCCTTTATATCTGTGCGGCTATTGCCTACAACCTGGGCAAACATTACGTTAAAACGCATCAGCTGGATCCGTTCATGTGCGCGATGCTGTCGCTGATGGCGTTCCTGCTGGTCGCCGCCCCTAAAACCAAAGGCGCTTTACCGGTGGATAGCCTGGGAGGGACCGGTATTTTCACCGCGATTCTGGTGGCGATCTATTGCGTTGAGATGATGCGTTTCCTGAAAGCACACAATATCGGGATCCGCCTGCCAGACCAGGTTCCACCGATGATCAAAAACTCGTTTGACCTGCTGATCCCGGTGCTGGTGGTGGTGCTCACGCTATACCCGCTGAGCCTGCTGATCCAGTCGCAGTTCGGTATGCTGATCCCACAGGCCATCATGTCGATATTCAAACCGCTGGTCTCTGCGGCTGACTCGCTCCCTGCGATCCTGCTGGCGGTGCTGATTGGCCACCTGCTGTGGTTTGCCGGGATCCACGGCGCGGCGATTGTCTCCGGGATGCTGCAAATGTTCTGGCTGACAAACCTGGGGGCGAACCAGACCGCGCTGGCGGCGAGCCAGCCTTTGCCACATATCTTTATGGAAGCCTTCTGGACGTTCTTTATCGTTATCGGCGGATCGGGGGCGACGATGGGGCTGGTGTTCTGCTATCTGCGTAGCCGCTCCGCGCACCTGCGCTCCATTGGACGTCTGAGCGTGGTACCAAGCATTTTCAATATCAATGAACCGGTGATTTTCGGTACGCCGATTGTGATGAACCCGGTGTTCTTTATTCCTTTCCTGCTGGCGCCGATGGTTAATGCCGTGCTGGCATGGGCAGCGATGAAGTTTGATCTGATTGGCCGCGTGATTTCCGTTGTGCCGTGGACGGCACCGGCTCCGGTTGGTGCCGCCTGGGCGCTGGGCTGGGATTTCCGTGCAGCCATTCTGGTGCTGGTTTTGGCCTGCGTTTCCGCCATTATCTATTTCCCGTTCTTCAAGGTGTACGAGAAACAGTTGCTTCAGCAGGAAGCGGAAGAAGCACAGCGTAATGGAGAAGAGGAAAATCAGCAGGTCGCTTAGGTAAAAGCAAAACGGCAACGCAGGTTGCCGTTTTTAATGTTTGTTCCCTCTCTCTGCGGGTTTCAGGCCGGGCCAGACTACTTAAGCGTGCAATCGCCACACTGCTGCACGTCCGGCAGACGGTAGCGCTGACAGCAGGTACGACGTACCAGAAGTCCCTCACGCGGAACCACGGTGCGGTAAAGAGGGTTGTCCCGTCCATCCGACAGCTGTCTGGCAAAGAAACAGCTCTGACGCAGTGCATCCACTTTCTCGTCGCCGAGCAGCGGCTTCATCTCCGTTAAATACCAGTGGATAAGATACCCGGTATTACTCCAGATCAGTTTGCCGTTAATCTCTCCCGTCGCTTCCAGCGCATCAATGACCGGAACCAGCGCTCTTGTAATCAGCCGTTCCATACGCGCCTGCGCTGACAGGTGTCTCGCGCTCGGATCTTCATGTACATCAATCCAGAAACAGGCAGCACGCCCGGTTTCATGAAACTCAACATGGAAATGTTCTGACGAGAGATCGAGCATCGTTTCCTGGGTCAACAGGGCCAGCATGACAGGCGGCACCATCAGCCCGATATACCACTGTGCCCAGAGGGATAACAGCGGTTTGTTTTCCCGCGTCAGGGTAGGTTGGTTACGATAAATATGGTCGGAATAGGTTGCCAGCAGTGACCGCAGCTCCGCAGGACGTTGCCACTCAGTCAGCGTCAGAGCATGATGCGGCGGTGCTTCATCCAGTTTGATGAAATCCAGCAGATGGGCGCGCGTTACGGCAATTTTTTCCCGAATGGCATCCGCAAGCGTCGTTTCCCCGGCGGAGAGTGGAGCTCGCCAGAGCAGGGGCTCAACGATGTGTGCGGTACGAGTCGCCATAGTGTGGATTACAAATCTAAATGATAATGATTGCCAATCCTAACTATAGATAAAACCGAGCGCAAGCGTTTTATCCTGGCGCTGTGAAGGCGGTTTCAGGCGGTATGAAGCTCTTCGCTCAGCAGAATGCTGTTACGTCCCATATGCTTGGCTTCATAGAGGGCTTTATCGGCTTTCGCCAGCGCGCCCTCAACGTCGTCACCTTCGAACATGGCGATGCCGATGCTGATGGTCACGTTAGTGGCGACGCTTTCGTTAAACATATGGGGGATTTTAAGATCGTAAACCTTCTGACGTATGCGTTCAGCAGTCTGTCGCGCTTGCTCCAGCGGGATGTTACTCAACAGCACCATAAATTCTTCCCCGCCAAACCGGGCGACAACATCGCGTGAGCGCACGGCGTCGCGTATCGCAGCCGAGACCCTGATCAAGGCCTGATCGCCCATCATATGGCCATAATGGTCGTTGTAGGCTTTGAAGTGGTCGATATCCATCAGCAGCACGAAGTGCTCGCCAGCGTCAGGCCTGGGAAGATTCTCCAGCCGGCTTTGCAGCCCGCGACGGTTATATAGGCCGGTGAGCGGGTCCATCATGCTGAGATCGGTCAGGGTTTCGCGCTCCTCCAGCAGTTCGGAAAGCAGCTCCTGGGCGAAACGGTCATTGCGCCGCTGAAGAACATGATGGATACCAATGGCGACCACCGGCAGCGCGAAAAAATAGGCCATTCTCAGCCAGTTTTCGGACGGACTAAGCCACAGGCAGGATATAAAAGCGGGAAATGAATGTAACGTAAAGGCTTTAATATTACTTGCGAACGCCAGAGACCCTATAAAAAGCACTGTTAATAGCGCCATCATTAAATAGGTCGCGTGATCGTGCGTGATTAACAGAAATTTAGAGACGATCTGCCAGGCCCATAAAAGACCAAAAATAGCTGAAACAACAGGGATATTTATTTTTCGCGTGCTGTTTTTCCAGTGCCAGATAAGTAAGCCTGTGCTGATAGTCAGTACGGCAAAGAGCGGGACTGATAACACACGCACGGAATAGAGAGGGTTTGTTACCGAGAACAATGCTGATGCGGCGTTCAGAAATAAAAACAAACGTAAAGATAGCTGATATTTCTTGTTGACTAAAGACAGCCAGGATTGTGATGTCATATGCGTGCGTTTTTATTAAAACTCAATTAAAACAATGAGCAAGGTGTTGTTGTGTAATATTGGGCGCTACAAAATTGAATTTTTATTATCAGAAAAACTTTATCGGAAGTTAACAGGTGGGCAATTTATCACCTTACACATTCTCTGTCATTATGGGAAAGCAATTGCTGGCGCAATTTCTTACGTCGCATGCTGACAAGTGATAATTACTATCATATGATACTGGTTATCATTATCAGTGCGAGAGGTGAAACCATGTTGAGCAAAGCGCTGGGAAGTGGGTGGGGAATATTACTGCCTGGTTCCATTATCGGTGGGCTAATGTTTGCCGATCTCCCCATTGATGTCTGGAAAGCGATGATTGTTTCAGGCTTGCTGGTGACATCCGCAATGATCTGGCACAAACAGTTACGGCATTACGTGCTGCTGCCATCATGCGTTGCGCTAATCAGTGGACTGCTGGTGATTCTGATGAGTTTGAAATAAAAGGGAAAAACAGGAGGCACTGCTGAGGGGATGTAAGATAATTGGTGCGAGGGGGGGGACTTGAACCCCCACGTCCGTAAGGACACTAACACCTGAAGCTAGCGCGTCTACCAATTCCGCCACCTTCGCACAGTCATCTTACTGGTTTGATATCGCCTCGTTGGTGCGAGGGGGGGGACTCGAACCCCCACATCCTAAGGACACTAACACCTGAAGCTAGCGCGTCTACCAATTCCGCCACCTTCGCCCAGTGCGAGCAATATCAACGTGATTTATGGTGCGAGGGGGGGGACTTGAACCCCCACGTCCGTAAGGACACTAACACCTGAAGCTAGCGCGTCTACCAATTCCGCCACCTTCGCATACCATCGACACTGTAAAAGTATCGTAACCACGGAGGCGCATTCTAGATGTTTTCAGCTTTACGTCAACAGAAAATTGCGCACGTTGTTTTGATTGCTGCAAAAATGGGCGATGGCAGCGTCAGCCATCGCCGGACCGGGGGGTTACTTTTTCGCCTGGCGCGTCATCACGGTGCGATAGACCTTAAAGCGGCCCGTCTGGGCGATCACTTCGTGGAAGCCAAAGGTTTCATCCAGCACTTTCGGGTACGCGAGGAAGGCGTTCGCTACGATACGCAGCTCACCGCCGCTGTTGAGGTGACGGGTTGCGCCACGGATCAGCGTTTGCGCCGCTTCAAGGCTGGTCTCCATTCCGTCGTGGAACGGCGGGTTAGAGATGATCATGTCAAAGCGACCGGTCACGTCGGAGAAGACGTTGCTGGCAAACACGTCACCTTCTATGCCATTCGCAGCAAGCGTGGCGCGGCTGGCTTCTACTGCCGGGGCGCTCACGTCACACAGGGTTAAACGCACTTTTGGTGAGTGGCTGGCGAGAACCGTTGACAGCACGCCCGCGCCACAGCCGACGTCCAGCACCTTGCCCTTGGTGTGAGGCGTCAGGGTGGACAGCAGCAGCTTGCTGCCCGTATCGAGCGCATCACGACTGAACACGCCCGGCAGGGTTTTAATGGTCAGGCCGTCAAGCTGGTACTCGTCCCAGAAGGCGTCGGCATCGAAGGTGGTCTGTTTTTCCAGACGACCATGGTACAGTCCGCAGCGACGGGCGCTGTCGATTTTCGTCAGCGGCGCCCAGGCTTCGAGCATCTGCTCTGCGCTACGCACCCCGCTGCGGTTCTCACCGACAACAAAAATATCGCAGCCGACCGGCAGCAGAGAAAGCAGGTTCATCAGCTGGAACTGGGCTTCCGGCTTGTTTTTCGGCCAGTAGTAAATGAGCGTATCGCAGTCAGCAATATCGCTCTGCTCCGCCGCCAGGCTAAAGCGCGCGCGCTCGCCCATCTGGCGGCTCAGCACCTGCCAGTGGTGATAGTACTGGGTGTGGGCACGGCTTTCAGCACAGTCGAAACGTGCGGGCAGGTCATCCTGCATATCTCCGGCAAACAGAATACGGCTTTCTTCGAAATCATCACTGTGACGCAGCAAGACTTCACTTGCCGGGGTAAATGCAGACATGAATTGTTCCTCAATAAACTCAGGCGGGGATTATAGTAGGTAGATGGCGCAGTTTCGACACATTTGCTATATTTGCGCGCCTGAGAGACAGGAGTTTTCGCTATGACATCCCGACGAGACTGGCAGTTGCAGCAGCTGGGCATTACCCAGTGGGCTTTGCGTCGCCCGACGGCGTTGCGGGGCGAAATAGCCATCTCCATCCCTGCGCATGTCCGCCTGGTGATGGTGGCAGAAGCGCCGCCTGCCCTGAACGAGCCCCTGATTGAGGATGTCCTTCGCACCCTGAAGGTGACCCGCGATCAGGTATTACAGCTGGCGCCTGAAAGCGTCGCGATGCTTCCCCCTGACAGCCGCTGTAACAGCTGGCGAATCGGGGCGGTGGACGAGCTACCTCTTGAAGGAAGCCAGATCAGTTCGCCAGCGCTGGACGAACTGAAAGCCAACCCAAAAGCGCGTAGCGCGCTATGGCAACAAATTTGCGAATATGAACACGATTTCTTCCCTCACGACGGCTGACCTGACCACCGCGTTCGCGATTGAAACCCGCGCCCATGCCTTTCCGTGGAGCGAAAAGACGTTTGCCAGCAATCAGGGCGAACGCTATTTAAATCTCCGCCTGGACGTTGACGGTGCGATGGCTGCGTTCGCCATCACGCAGGTCGTTCTGGACGAGGCGACGCTGTTTAATATTGCGGTCGATCCCGCTTACCAGCGCCGCGGGCTGGGCAGGGAACTGCTTGAGCACCTCATTCGTGAGCTGGAAACCCGTGACGTTTTCACCCTGTGGCTGGAGGTGCGCGCGTCCAATGTCGCCGCCATCGCGCTCTATGAAAGCTTAGGCTTCAACGAGGCGACTATCCGCCGTAACTACTACCCCACCGCAGAGGGACGTGAAGACGCCATTATCATGGCTCTGCCGATTGGATAACGAAAATAAGGTTGTAACGATGAAATGGGACTGGATTTTCTTTGATGCCGACGAAACGCTGTTTACGTTTGACTCGTTCGGCGGCCTACAGCGGATGTTTCTCGACTATAGCGTGACGTTCACCGCGGAAGATTTTCAGGACTATCAGGCGGTGAACAAACCGCTGTGGGTGGATTACCAGAACGGAGCCATCACCGCGTTACAGCTTCAGCATCAGCGTTTTGACGTGTGGGCTGAACGGTTAAACGTCAGTCCTGGGGCGCTGAACGAGGCCTTCCTGAATGCGATGGCGGATATCTGCGCGCCGCTGCCCGGCGCCGTTTCTCTGCTGGATTCGCTGAAAGGGAAGGTGAAGCTTGGGATCATTACCAACGGCTTTACCGCGCTTCAGCAGATCCGCCTTGAACGCACCGGCCTGCGCGATCATTTCGACGCGCTGGTGATCTCCGAAGAGGTGGGCGTACCGAAGCCGGATCCGCGTATTTTCGATTATGCGCTGGCGCAAGCGGGCAATCCTGACCGCGATCGCGTGCTGATGGTGGGGGATACGGCAGAATCTGATATTCTGGGAGGTATGAGATCGGGCCTGTCGACCGTCTGGCTGAATGCGCATGGCCGCACGCTGCCGGAAGGCATCGAACCGACCTGGACCGTTACATCATTGAACGAACTGGAGCAGCTCCTGTGTAAACAATGATTGCCTGCCCCCTGTTGATGGGTAAAATAGCCGCATTTTTCGTATTCCATGATGCGCGGCCTGCTGCCGCGCTTACCTAAGAAGAATTGATTATGACGTTGTCTCCTTATCTGCAAGAGGTGGCCAAACGCCGCACTTTTGCCATTATCTCGCACCCGGATGCCGGTAAAACGACCATCACCGAGAAGGTGTTGCTGTTCGGACAGGCGATCCAGACCGCGGGTACCGTTAAAGGCCGTGGCTCCAGCCAGCATGCTAAATCCGACTGGATGGAGATGGAAAAGCAGCGTGGTATTTCGATTACCACCTCCGTGATGCAGTTCCCGTATCACGACTGCCTGGTGAACCTGCTGGACACCCCGGGGCACGAAGACTTCTCCGAAGATACCTACCGTACGCTGACGGCGGTGGACTGCTGCCTGATGGTAATCGACGCCGCGAAAGGTGTTGAAGATCGTACCCGCAAGCTGATGGAAGTCACCCGTCTGCGCGATACGCCGATCCTCACCTTTATGAACAAACTCGACCGTGACATCCGTGATCCGATGGAACTGATGGATGAAGTGGAAAACGAGCTGAAGATTGCCTGCGCGCCAATCACCTGGCCGATTGGCTGCGGCAAGCTGTTCAAAGGGGTTTACCACCTCTATAAAGACGAAACCTACCTGTACCAGACCGGTAAGGGCCACACCATTCAGGAAGTCCGCATTGTGAAAGGTCTGGACAACCCGGAGCTGGACGCCGCTGTCGGTGAAGAGCTGGCCGCCCAGCTGCGCGATGAGCTGGAGCTGGTTAAAGGCGCGTCGCATGAGTTCGACAGAGAGCTGTTCCTGAGCGGTGAAATTACCCCGGTCTTCTTCGGTACCGCACTCGGCAACTTCGGCGTTGACCATATGCTCGACGGTCTGGTTGAGTGGGCCCCGCAGCCGATGCCGCGTAAAACCGACACCCGCGAAGTAGAAGCGAAGGAAGAGAAGTTCTCCGGCTTCGTCTTTAAAATTCAGGCCAACATGGACCCGAAACACCGCGACCGCGTCGCCTTTATGCGCGTGGTTTCCGGTAAGTACGAAAAGGGCATGAAGCTGCGTCAGGTCCGTATCGGTAAAGACGTAGTGATCTCCGACGCGCTGACCTTCATGGCGGGCGACCGTTCGCATGTAGAAGAAGCCTATCCGGGTGACATCATTGGTTTACACAACCACGGTACCATTCAGATTGGCGATACCTTCACGCAAGGCGAAATGATGAAGTTCACCGGTATCCCTAACTTCGCGCCAGAACTGTTCCGCCGCATTCGCCTGCGCGATCCGCTGAAGCAGAAGCAGCTGCTGAAAGGCCTGGTCCAGCTTTCCGAAGAGGGCGCGGTACAGGTGTTCCGCCCAATCGCCAACAACGATCTGATCGTGGGCGCGGTGGGTGTGCTCCAGTTCGACGTGGTGGTTGCCCGTCTTAAGAGCGAGTACAACGTGGAAGCGATTTACGAATCGGTGAACGTGGCGACGGCGCGCTGGGTTGAGTGTTCTGACGTGAAGAAATTCGAAGAATTTAAACGTAAGAACGAAGTTCAGCTGGCGCTGGACGGTGGCGATAACCTGACCTATATCGCCCCAACCATGGTAAACCTGAACCTGACGCAGGAACGTTATCCTGATGTTCAGTTCCGCAAAACGCGCGAGCATTAATTTCCTTTCAGAGCACGGCAGCCGCCGTGCTCTTCTTTAATTCCTGTGTTATTAAACCCTTGCGGAATGTTCTTAATTCACCGCAATTTTTCGCTATTCGTTCGTTTTTTCCCCAATTCTGAATGCACCCCTCTGATTGTGATCTATATTTAACTCAGTGTTTAGCACCGGGCGTGGATGAATTAACTGTTCAATGCATGTCCATTGGTTCTCCATTTTGCCCCGGTGTTAATTCGCAATATATAAAACCAAGATTAGGGAAGTATGTCGCCCAAATAATGGGCAAAACACAGGAATAAATCGATGAATATGACAAGACTGAAGATTTCTAAAACTCTGCTGGCCGTAACGTTGGGTAGTGTCCTGGTAAGCGGTTCTGCTCTGGCGGAAACCAGCACCATGGATAAAGCGCAAAATTCCGCCAATACCGCAGGGGAAAAAATCGATAGCTCTATGAATAAAGTCGGTAATTTCATGGATGACAGCTCAATCACAGCAAAAGTGAAAGCCGCACTGGTGGATCACGAATCCATCAAGAGCACCGATATTTCTGTTAAAACCGACAACAAGGTTGTCACCCTGAGCGGTTTCGTTGAAAGCCAGACCCAGGCTGAAGAGGCCGTTAAAGTGGCGAAAGGCGTTGAGGGCGTAAGCTCCGTCAGCGACAAACTGCACGTACGTGACAGCAAAGAATCGTCGGTGAAGGGCTATGCCGGAGATGCAGCAACTACCAGCGAAATCAAAGCTAAACTGTTAGCTGACGACATCGTGCCATCCCGTATGGTGAAAGTTGAAACCACCGATGGTGTGGTCCAGCTGTCCGGTACGGTTGAGAATCAGGCACAAAGCGATCGTGCCGAGTCAATTGCGAAAGCTATTGATGGTGTGAAAAGCGTCAAAAACGATCTGAAAACGAAGTAAAGCAGTACCATTCGCCCGTCAGGCTTAAAACCGCGGGCGAAATAAAAACGATTCTGGAAAAGCCGGTGAGTGACCTGAGCGCTCACGTTTAGCGGCCGACATTAACTATGGTAAAGGAGAGGCTTATGTTTCGTTGGGGCATTATATTTCTGGTTATCGCGTTAATTGCCGCCGCATTGGGCTTTGGTGGACTGGCGGGTACCGCGGCATGGGCAGCGAAAATTGTCTTCGTCGTCGGTATTATTCTGTTCCTGGTCAGCCTGTTTACGGGTCGACGTCGCCCGTAGCAAACGCAATATTTATTAAACAAACTCAAGCCAGTCCTCGTGACTGGCTTTTTCTCGTTTGAGAACCACCGGGGAAGTGCGTTACTGTGTCTCATCAAAATAATGAAAACAGGAAGGCAGAGGTGGGGCAACGAATTCCCGTTACGCTCGGCAATATTGCGCCGCTGACGTTAAAACCGTTTCATGCAGGCCAGCTTGCGCTGGTCTGTGAAGGGGGAGGGCAGCGCGGTATTTTCACTGCTGGCGTGCTTGACGAATTTATGCGCGCACAATTCAACCCGTTCGATCTCTATTTCGGTACCTCTGCCGGGGCGCAGAACCTCTCCGCCTATGTCTGCAACCAGCCCGGCTATGCGCGCAAAGTGATTATGCGCTACACCACCTCCAAAGAATTCTTCAATCCGGTACGCTTCGTACGCGGCGGGAACCTGATCGATCTCGACTGGTTACTGGATGCTACCTCCAGCCAGATGCCGCTGGCCATGGATACCGCGTCACGTCTGTTCGATACCGGCAAAGAGTTCTGGATGTGCGCCAGCCGTGGCGATGACTATTCGCCGGGTTACTTTTCGCCGCAGAAAGAGAACTGGCTGGATATCATCCGCGCGTCCAGCGCGATCCCGGGATTCTACCGCACCGGCGCCCTGCTGGAGGGGATAAGCTATCTTGACGGCGGTATCAGCGACGCGGTGCCGGTACAGGAGGCGGCGCGGCGCGGGGCAAAAACCATTGTGGTGATCCGCACGGTGCCTTCGCAGATGTATTACACCCCACAGTGGTTTAAGCGGATGGAACGCTGGCTGGGCGACAGCAGCCTGCAACCGCTGGTGAATATCGCGAAGCAGCATGAAACCACCTACGGCGCGATGCAGCGTTTTATTGAAAAACCACCGGGCAAGCTGCGCATCTTTGAAATTTATCCGCCTAAGCCGCTGTTGAGCATGGCGCTGGGCAGTCGGCTGCCTGCGTTGCGTATGGATTACAAAACGGGGCGGCTGTGCGGGCGTTACTTCCTGGCGACCGTCGGGAAAATGCTGGCGGAGCAACCGCCTCTTCATCGGCATAAAAGCATCATTTTGCCGCCTGCCGTTGTGGCCAATGACGCGGTGGCGATGCCGCTGGTGGACGCGCCGCAGGCCAACGATGGCTTACTCGATAACGAGGATCTGGCGTGACGCACTGCTTTATCGATACCCATTGCCACTTTGATTTCCCGCCGTTTAGCGGGGAGGAAACATCAAGTATTGCGCGCGCGGCTGAGGCCGGTGTGAGAGCCATTATTGTGCCCGCTATTGAAGCGGCGAGATTCGACAAAGTTCTGGCGCTTGCCCGGGAGCACGATGCGCTGTATGCCGCGCTGGGTCTGCATCCGATCGTTATTGAGCACCATTTTGATGACCATCTCGACAGGCTGGATGCCACGCTGCAAAATGCGGATACGAAGCTGGTTGCCATCGGTGAGATCGGCCTCGATCTCTATCGTGAAGATCCGCAGTTTGAGCGCCAGCAGACGATCCTGGATGCGCAGCTCCGGCTGGCAAAGCGCCACGATCTGCCGGTGATCCTCCACTCCAGACGTACCCATGACAAACTGGCGATGCACCTGAAGCGTATCGACGTGCCGCGCAGGGGCGTGGTCCATGGTTTCGCTGGAAGCCTTCAGCAGGCGCAGCGTTTTATTGAGCTGGGCTATAAGATTGGCGTCGGTGGCACCATTACCTATCCGCGTGCCAGCAAAACCCGTGATGTGATGGCGCAGCTCCCGCTGACCTCGCTCCTGCTGGAAACGGATGCGCCTGACATGCCGCTGAATGGTTTTCAGGGCCAGCCCAACCGCCCGGAGCAGGCGGCGCGCGTTTTTGATGTGCTGTGTGAGCTGCGTCAGGAGCCTGAAGATGTGATTGCCAGAGCGCTGCTGGAAAACACCCGCGCGGTCTTCGGCATCACGCTATAAATAAAGGGCCGGGCGGATCACCGTGATCTGCTGCCGTTCCAGGGCCTGCGCCAGCGGCTCGATGTCCTCCGGCGTGGCGCTCCGCCATCGCGCCGCCTCCCCGTAAACCCCATGAGCATGAAACGCGTTGATCCGCACAGGAACGTTCCCCAACGCGTGGATAAAAGCGGTCAGCGATGGCAGATGGTGCAGATAATCACACCGAGCGGGGATCACCAGCAGGCGCAGCTCCGTCAGGCGATGACGATCGGCCAGCCAGCGGATGCTCTGCTTGATCTGCGTGTTTTCGCGCCCGGTCAGAAAACGGTGATGTTCATTGCCCCAGGCTTTCAGATCCACCATCGCGCCGTCAAACACCGGTAACAGCTTTTGCCAGCCGGTTTCGCTTAACAGGCCGTTGCTGTCCACCAGGCACGTCAGATGGCGCAGGGACGGATCGGCTTTGATCGCGGTGAACAGCGCAACCAAAAACGGCAGCTGCGTGGTGGCCTCACCCCCGCTGACGGTCACGCCCTCAATAAACGGCGCGGACGTGCGAACCCGGGAGAGGATCTCCTCGACGCTATAGCGCTGCGCCATCGGCGTCGCCTGCTGCTGACACAGGTGCAGACAGGTGTCGCACTGCTGACAGTGACTCTCCTGCCACCAGACGCGCCCGGCCTGAATTGCCAGCGCATCATGAGGACAGTGGGGAACACAGTCGCCGCAGTCGTTGCAGCGCCCTATCGTCCACGGGTTGTGGCAGGTTTTGCAGCGCAGGTTACAGCCCTGGAGGAACAACGCCAGGCGGCTGCCCGGCCCGTCCACGCAGGAGAAGGGTATGACCTGACTAACTAAAGCGCATCTGCTGTTCATGGCTTATCACGCGCGGCTGACGTTCCAGAATACGGGTATTGCGCGCGGCCTCCTCGCCGAGCCAGGTGGTGTTGGTGCGCGAGCCGGCCTCCCGGTATTTCTCCAGATCGGAGAGCCGCACCATATACCCGGTGACGCGCACCAGGTCGTTTCCGGCTACATTCGCGGTGAACTCACGCATACCGGCGTTGAACGCCCCCAGGCACAGCTGCACCACAGCCTGAGGATTGCGTTTAACCGTTTCCTCCAGGGTGAGAATATCGCTGATCCCCGAATGATAGTGTTTATGATGCGGCGCCACGGCCAGCAGGTGGCTGACAGGGTCCGGTTCGTCGCCGTACGGCAGACGTGCGCCCGGCGTGGTGCCAGAATCGGAACTGATCCCAGACTGGGCATGCAGCATCGCGCGGTGCTGCCAGCCGTGTTTCACCGGCGTGTTTTCAACAAACGCCGCAAGCTGTTCACTGATGCGGTAGCCCAGCGCATTGGCCTGTTCGTTCTTACCGTAACGTCCCGTAATGCCTGCTTTCTCGCACAGCACATTCACCGCTTCGGCCAGACCGTACATGCCAAACATCGGCACAAAGCGATCGGCATCAATCAGCCCCTCTTTCACCAGGAAGCTATTCTCAAAGAAACCGGATTGTTCATATAGAAAATCGCAGCGCGCATTGATGATCGCGATTTGTTGCTGGCAGTAGTGGGGAAGGGTACGGGTGAAAAAGTCTTCCGGTGAGCGGCTGTGTTCCGCGATCGCTTTCAGGTTAAGGCGCACCAGCGTGCTGCCGCCGCCCGCCAGCGGCAGGGAGTTGTAACAGCTCACCACGCCATAGCGACCTTTTGTGAAAATTTTATCATTCACCGGGCCATTAGAAATATGCGGTTTACTACATTCACAAATGTTTTCCGCCACGCTCAGCAGCAGATCGCTGGGGGTTACATCCGGGTCGTAGATAAAGGTCAGGTTCGGCGCAACCTGCTTCAGTTCGGCATCCGCGCGAAGGATGGCTCGGGTGACAGGCGTATCCGCCGGGCCGATATTGGCATGCATAAACGCATCGGGCAGGGTTCTGTCCAGGTAACGCCAGAAACGTTTTATTCGGCTATCGATTTCATCCTGTGTTAGAATTTTAACATAGGGGCTGAGTATTTCATCGAGCTGGCCCAGATAGACCGGCATCGATGTGACGGACGGAACATGGTGATAAAGGATAGTGAGCAGCGAGAGGGCATCATCCAGATCTTTCGCCCCTTCCAGCTCCAGCCATTCTGATCCGTTAGCCAGAAATTTAGCGTAGTCCGGCAGCACGTAGCGCGGTTTGTAAGGCGCATGGCCTTCGAACATGTCGCAGATGAATCCCTCGTCCAGCGCGGCGCGGGCCGCCTCTGGCAGAGCGGGATAGGGCAGATTGTTCTCCGCTTCCAGCGCCAGAAAATGACGTTTTTGTTCCGGGGTTAACACCGGGCTGGTCACAATGTGCTGGCAACGTTGTTGCAGGGCGTCGGGCATGTTCACTTCCTTGGTTGTTCTGCGGATGGTGAACGAATTGTAGGAAGCCAGCCTGGTGGCGCTTTTGATCAGAACGGGGATATCGCCGATTTAGTCAGCAATTAACGCACTAAAATTTGAAGAAGATCTCATTACAGTAATGCAAATTTGCACACAGTTTTCATTAACTGTGATGAATGTCGAAGTGTGGATGCGGGTGAATGTTAGAATACTCACAGACCCGCAAGGTAAAATTTATACGGCACTGCCGTTGGAGAATGTTATGACCGATTTAACTGCAAGCAGCCTGCGCGCGTTGAAACTGATGGACCTGACCACCCTGAACGATGACGACACCAATGAAAAAGTCATCGCCCTGTGCCATCAGGCGAAAACGCCAGTGGGTAACACCGCCGCCGTCTGTATCTATCCGCGCTTCATCCCGATTGCCCGTAAAACGCTGAAAGAGCAGGGCACGCCGGACGTGCGCATTGCCACCGTAACTAACTTCCCGCACGGCAATGACGATATCGAGATCGCGCTGGCAGAAACCCGCGCGGCGATTGCGTACGGCGCAGACGAAGTTGACGTGGTATTCCCGTACCGCGCGCTGATCGCCGGCAACGAGCAGGTCGGTTTTGACTTGGTGAAAGCCTGTAAAGACGCGTGTGCGGCGGCAAACGTGCTGCTTAAAGTGATCATCGAAACCGGCGAGCTGAAAGAAGAGGCGCTGATTCGTAAGGCGTCTGAAATCTCCATCAAAGCGGGCGCGGATTTCATTAAAACCTCTACCGGTAAAGTGCCGGTCAACGCTACTCCGGAAAGCGCACGCATCATGATGGAAGTCATCCGTGATATGGGCGTGTCCAAAACCGTTGGCTTCAAACCGGCGGGCGGCGTGCGTACCGCGGAAGACGCGCAGCAGTTCCTGGCGATTGCCGACGAGCTGTTCGGCGCCGACTGGGCTGATTCCCGCCACTACCGCTTCGGCGCGTCCAGCCTGCTGGCCAGCTTGCTGAAAGCGCTGGGTCACGGTGACGGTAAGAGCGCAAGCAGCTACTAAGTTGAATTGCCGGGTGACGCTACGCTAACCCGGCCTACAGGATCGTAGGGCGGGTCAACATATCCGCCGCCATTCACCCGATTCCGCATGGAGGTTACCGTGTTTCTCGCACAAGAAATTATTCGTAAAAAACGTGATGGTCATGCATTAAGCGACGAAGAAATCCGCTTTTTTATCAATGGCATTCGTGATAACGCCATCTCTGAAGGGCAGATTGCGGCTCTGGCGATGACCATTTTCTTCCACGATATGTCGATGCCTGAGCGCGTGTCGCTGACCATGGCGATGCGAGATTCAGGAACCGTTCTGGACTGGAAAAGCCTCAACCTTAACGGCCCGATTGTGGACAAACACTCCACCGGCGGCGTGGGCGACGTGACGTCTCTGATGCTCGGCCCAATGGTGGCGGCCTGTGGCGGTTACATCCCGATGATTTCCGGGCGCGGCCTGGGTCATACCGGCGGTACGCTCGACAAACTGGAAGCCATTCCGGGCTTCGATATCTTCCCGGATGACAACCGCTTCCGCGACATTATTAAAGACGTTGGCGTGGCGATTATCGGCCAGACCAGCTCTCTTGCTCCGGCTGACAAGCGTTTCTACGCGACGCGTGACATTACCGCGACCGTAGACTCCATCCCGCTGATCACCGCCTCTATCCTTGCCAAAAAACTGGCGGAAGGTCTGGATGCGCTGGTGATGGATGTGAAAGTGGGCAGCGGCGCGTTTATGCCAACCTATGAACTCTCTGAGGCGCTGGCCGAAGCGATCGTTGGCGTCTCCAACGGCGCGGGCGTGCGCACCACTGCACTGCTGACGGACATGAACCAGGTGCTGGCCTCCAGCGCCGGTAACGCGGTTGAAGTCCGTGAGGCCGTGCAGTTCCTCACAGGCGAATACCGTAACCCGCGCCTGTTCGATGTCACCATGGCGCTGTGCGTTGAGATGTTAATCTCCGGCAAGCTGGCCAAAGACGACGCGGAAGCCCGCGCGAAGCTTCAGGCGGTGCTGGACAACGGCAAAGCGGCGGAGATCTTTGGTCGGATGGTGGCGGCGCAGAAAGGCCCGACCGACTTCGTGGAAAACTACGCGAAATACCTGCCCACCGCGATGCTCAGCAAAGCGGTCTATGCGGACAGCGAAGGCTTTGTCTCGGCTATGGATACCCGCGCGCTCGGCATGGCTGTTGTGTCTATGGGCGGCGGTCGTCGTCAGGCATCGGACACCATTGATTACAGCGTCGGCTTTACCGATATGGCCCGTCTGGGCGACAGCGTTGACGGCCAACGTCCGCTGGCGGTGATCCACGCTAAAGATGAAGCCAGCTGGCAGGACGCGGCGAAAGCGGTGAAGGCGGCAATATCTCTTGACGATAAAGCACCGGAAACCACACCGACGGTCTATCGTCGTATCACTGAATAGCGGTATACTGATCTGATCGCATTTTTATGAAGCACTAAGTACGGAGAACAATTATGAAACGTGCATTTATTATGGTGCTGGACTCATTCGGCATCGGCGCAACCGAAGATGCAGAACGATTTGGTGACGTGGGTTCCGATACCCTGGGTCACATCGCGGAAGCCTGTGCAAAAGGCGAAGCGGACAACGGTCGTAAAGGCCCTCTGAACCTGCCAAACCTGACCCGTCTGGGGCTGGTAAAAGCGCATGAAGGCTCTACCGGTAAGATCGCAGCCGGTATGGACGGTAACGCGGAAGTGGTGGGCGCCTACGCGTGGGCGCACGAGCTCTCTTCCGGGAAAGATACTCCGTCCGGCCACTGGGAAATCGCCGGCGTGCCGGTGCTGTTTGACTGGGGCTACTTCTCCGATCACGAGAACAGCTTCCCGCAGGAGCTGCTCGATAAGCTGGTGAAGCGCGCCAACCTGCCGGGCTACCTCGGCAACTGCCACTCTTCCGGTACCGTGATTCTGGATCAGCTCGGCGAAGAGCATATGAAAACCGGCAAGCCGATTTTCTATACCTCTGCTGACTCCGTGTTCCAGATCGCCTGCCATGAAGAGACGTTTGGCCTGGATAAACTGTACGAGCTGTGCGAGATCGCCCGTGAAGAGCTGACCGAAGGCGGCTACAACATTGGCCGCGTTATCGCGCGTCCGTTTATCGGCGACAAAGCGGGTAACTTCCAGCGTACCGGCAACCGTCACGATCTGGCCGTGGAGCCACCGGCGCCGACCGTGCTGCAAAAACTCGTCGACGAGAAAGACGGCCACGTGGTTTCCGTGGGTAAAATCGCGGACATTTACGCCAACTGCGGCATTACCAAAAAGGTCAAAGCGACCGGTCTGGATGCGCTGTTCGACGCCACCATCAAAGAGATGAAAGAAGCGGGCGATAAGACCATTGTCTTCACCAACTTCGTGGACTTCGACTCCTCCTGGGGCCACCGTCGCGACGTCGCCGGGTATGCTGCGGGTCTGGAGCTGTTTGACCGCCGTCTGCCAGAGCTGATGGAGCTGGTGGGGGAAGATGACATTCTGATCCTGACCGCTGACCATGGCTGTGACCCGACCTGGACCGGTACCGACCACACCCGTGAGCACATTCCGGTGCTGGTGTACGGCCCGAAAGTCAAACCGGGCTCGCTGGGTCACCGTGAGACCTTCGCGGACATCGGCCAGACGATTGCGAAATACTTTGGTACGTCTGACATGGAATATGGCAAGGCTATGTTCTAAACGGATTGGGTGCGGCCTGATGCCCTCACCCCGGCCCTCTCCCAAAGGGAGAGGGAGAACAGAATGTAGGCCGGGTAAGGCGTAGCCGCCACCCGGCAAAAACAACAATGTAAAAGGAACTGAAGATGGCAACTCCTCACATTAATGCAGAAATGGGTGATTTCGCTGACGTCGTATTGATGCCGGGCGACCCGCTGCGCGCGAAGCACATTGCAGAAACCTTCCTCGAAGACGTGCGTGAAGTGAACAACGTGCGCGGCATGCTGGGCTTCACTGGCACCTATAAAGGCCGCAAAATCTCCGTGATGGGTCACGGCATGGGTATCCCATCTTGCTCCATCTACACCAAAGAGCTGATCACCGATTTCGGCGTGAAGAAAATCATCCGTGTCGGCTCCTGCGGCGCAGTGCGCATGGACGTTAAGCTGCGTGACGTGGTGATCGGCATGGGCGCGTGCACCGACTCTAAAGTCAACCGCATTCGCTTTAAAGATCATGACTTTGCGGCCATCGCTGACTTTGACATGGTGCGTAACGCGGTTGACGCGGCAAAAGCGCTGGGCGTTGACGCGCGCGTGGGCAACCTGTTCTCTGCCGATCTGTTCTACTCGCCAGAAGGCGACATGTTCGACGTGATGGAAAAATACGGCATTCTGGGCGTGGAAATGGAAGCGGCCGGTATCTACGGCGTGGCGGCTGAATTCGGTGCGAAAGCGCTGACCATCTGCACCGTATCTGACCACATCCGTACCCACGAGCAGACTACCGCTGCCGAGCGTCAGACCACCTTCAACGACATGATCAAAATCGCGCTGGAATCCGTTCTGCTCGGCGATAAAGAGTAATACCTGTTGTGCCGGGTGGCGGCTTCGCCTGACCCGGCCAGCGGTTTTCCAGGCCCGCTAAGCAGAGCGCCAGCGGGCTTTTTTATTAGCGTACTGCCTGCGCAATCCACGCCGATAACTCCCGCAACTCTTGTTCCTGTTCCGGAAAATCAACACGTAACGCGTCACACTCCTGTTGCAGCATATCTGCCCGATAGAGACAGCCCTGCAAACGTGCAGCCAGCGCTTCTAACGGTGCCGGATTAAGACTATCCGTAAATACCTGGGTACGAGAGATATGGCCTTTCTCGACGTCAAAGTGCAGCTCAACGCCGCCCCAGGTAAATCGCTCATCCAGCAGGTGTGAAAACGCCGGTGCCTGACCGAAATTCCACTCCCAGCTGCTCTGGCGGGCGAAGGTTTCCGCGAAGTTTGGCAGATCCGGGGTTTTATCCGGAGAAATCACCTCGGCTTCTACGCGTTCACCGTAATGCCTGAAAAAGGCCTCGCGGATCGCATCGCAAATGCGCTCATGGGTAATCCCCGGCAGGAGCTCCACCAGATTCGCCACGCGACCGCGCACGGAGGTAATGCCTTTGGCCTGGAGCTTTTTCTTGTCCGGGTTCAGATAGTTTGCCAGACGGCTCAGATCGGCATTCAGCAATAGTGTGCCGTGGTGGAATCCGCGATCCATCGTTTCGCGGTAGGCTGAGCCTGACACTTTCCGGTCGCCTTCAGGCGTTTTCACGACCAGATCGTTACGTCCCGAGGCTTCAGCCGTCACGCCGAGTGAATTGAGCGCGTTAAGCACAATGGAGGTCGAGATGGTTTTGTCGTATTCCGGCTTGCCCGCCATAAAGGTAAAGCAGGTGTTGCCCAGATCGTGAAACACCGCACCGCCGCCGCTGCTGCGGCGCGCCAGGCGGACGTTGTCCTCTTCCATACGGCGGGTGTTACACTCTTTCCACGGATTTTGCGCGCGACCAATAACGACCGTATCGGCGTTGCGCCAGAGAAACAGGACGCGCTGGGTGGCAGGCATCTGGCGGAAGATGCACTCTTCCACCGCCAGGTTAAACCAGGGATCGTAAGAGTCAGAGATTAGCAGGCGTAACGTCGACATGGCAGAGTTCCTTTTCCGAATCATCCGCCTACTTTATCACTATTCTTTCTTCTCGCTCTCTTCCTCTTCGGGAACCGACTTGCTGGCGGTTAACAGGAACGGCGACTGCTGCCAGCGGGTGCGCTTGCCCTGGAGCAACGTACGTGCCAGTACCACGCCAATCGCCAGCGAGAGCAGCAGCATCAGGCGCAAAATATTGGTGGTGTTATCCACCTGTTTGGCTTCGGTTGGCAGGGTGTGGGTGTCGAGTGTCAGACGTAAATAGCCGAGCGGACCATTCTTGCCCTGAATGGGTTCGACGATTTGTTGGTTGAAATAACCACCGGCTTTTTTGCCATCCAGCGCCAGCCTGTCGCGCACGTCGACATGCTCACCCGCGCGGGCAATCAGGTCGCCCTGTTCATCGTACACGCCTGCATCCAGAATGCGGCTGTTTTCCGTAAGCTGGCGCAATACCTGGGCTATTCGCTTATCATCCGGCGTTTCGGTGCGCATAGACGGCGCAACGTTGAGCGTCACCTGGCGCGCCAGCGTCCGGGCCAGTTCCTCAAACTGCGGGTTACGCTGTCGTTGGTGATTCTGGCTAAACCAGGATGCCCCCTGCATCAGCGCCACTAATAGTGCGAGACAGATCAGGACAATCACGGCGCGATGAAGCCGGAATTTCAGTTTTGCGCGAGCCATATTCCACCTGCTTAAAATTTACGGCTTAATGTTGCCAGAAGTGATGGTTACAGGGTAGCCTCATGCGTTATTTTCCCTCTGGAACCTTCCGGCGCGAACGAAATTACAGGAGCTTCAATGCCGAACATTACCTGGTGCGACCTGCCAACGGATGTCTCTTTATGGCCAGGATTGCCGCTCTCTTTAAGTGGCGATGAGGTGATGCCTCTCGATTACCACGCTGGCCGTAGCGGCTGGCTGCTGTACGGACGCGGCCTGGATAAGCAACGCCTCACTCAGTATCAAACCAAACTGGGCGCAGCGATGGTCATCGTTGCGGCCTGGTGCGTGGAAGATTATCAGGTCATTCGCCTGGCGGGTTCCCTGACGCAGCGCGCCACGCGTCTGGCGCACGACGCCGGGCTGGACGTTGCCCCGCTCGGCAAAATTCCGCACCTGAAAACGCCCGGCCTGCTGGTAATGGACATGGACTCCACCGCCATTCAGATCGAATGTATTGACGAGATCGCTAAACTGGCGGGTAGCGGCGAGCTGGTGGCGGAAGTTACCGAGCGCGCGATGCGCGGCGAGCTGGATTTCACCGCCAGCCTGAGACAGCGCGTGGCGACCCTGAAGGGGGCCGATGCTAACATTTTGCGTCAGGTGCGCGATGAACTGCCCCTGATGCCGGGGCTGACGCAGCTGGTGCTCAAGCTGGAGACGCTCGGCTGGAAAGTGGCGATTGCCTCCGGCGGGTTCACCTTCTTTGCCGACTACCTGCGTGACAAGCTGCGTCTGACCACCGTGGTGGCAAACGAGCTGGAGATCATGGACGGCAAACTCACCGGACAGGTCATCGGCGACATCGTGGATGCGCAGTACAAAGCCAATACGCTGACGCGTCTGGCGGAGAAATATGACATTCCGGTCGAGCAGACCGTCGCCATCGGCGATGGCGCGAACGATCTGCCGATGATCAAAGTTGCCGGGCTGGGTATTGCCTACCATGCCAAGCCGAAAGTGAATGAAAAGACGGAAGTTACTATCCGTCATGCTGATCTGATGGGGGTGTTCTGCATTCTCTCCGGCAGCATTAATCAAAAATAGCGGCCTGCTTTTGTTGGCCGGGTAAGCGTCAGCGCCACCCGGCGCGCAGACCGCACAGAAATAACGAGGTAAACCGTGGCGAAAGCTCCAAAACGCGCATTTGTCTGTAATGAATGTGGTGCGGATTATCCGCGCTGGCAGGGGCAATGCAGCGCCTGTCATGCCTGGAACACCATCACCGAAGTGCGTGGTGTGGCGGCTTCGCCGAGCGTGGCCCGCAATGAACGGCTGAGCGGCTATGCGGGCAATGCAGGCGTGTCGAAGGTACAAAAACTTTCAGATATCAGCCTTGAGGCGCTGCCGCGCTTCTCAACCGGATTCAAAGAATTTGACCGCGTGCTCGGTGGTGGCGTAGTGCCGGGCAGCGCCATTCTGATCGGCGGTAACCCGGGCGCGGGTAAATCGACCCTGCTGCTGCAAACGCTCTGCAAGCTCGCCGAACAGATGAAAACCCTGTACGTCACGGGGGAAGAGTCACTCCAGCAGGTGGCGATGCGCGCGCACCGCCTCGGCCTGCCGACCGGCAATCTGAATATGCTGTCGGAAACCAGCATCGAGCAGATCTGCATGATCGCCGAAGAAGAGCAGCCGAAGCTGATGGTGATCGACTCCATTCAGGTGATGCATATGGCTGACATTCAGTCGTCACCGGGGAGCGTGGCGCAGGTGCGTGAAACGGCTGCGTATTTAACGCGCTTTGCCAAAACGCGCGGCGTGGCGATTGTGATGGTCGGCCACGTCACCAAAGACGGCTCGCTGGCGGGGCCGAAGGTGCTTGAGCACTGTATCGACTGCTCGGTGATGCTCGACGGCGATGCGGACTCCCGCTTCCGTACCCTGCGCAGCCACAAAAACCGCTTCGGCGCGGTGAATGAGCTGGGCGTGTTTGCCATGACTGAGCAGGGGCTGCGCGAAGTCAGCAACCCGTCGGCCATCTTCCTGAGCCGTGGCGACGAGATCACGTCCGGTAGTTCGGTGATGGTGCTGTGGGAGGGGACGCGTCCGCTGCTGGTTGAAATTCAGGCGCTGGTGGATCAATCGATGATGGGCAACCCGCGGCGCGTGGCGGTCGGTCTGGAACAGAACCGCCTGGCGATCCTGCTGGCGGTGCTGCACCGTCACGGCGGTCTGCAAATGGCGGATCAGGATGTGTTCGTCAACGTGGTTGGTGGGGTGAAGGTTACGGAAACCAGCGCGGACCTGGCGCTGCTGCTGGCAATGGTCTCCAGCCTGCGCGACAGACCGTTGCCGCAGGATCTGGTGGTATTTGGTGAGGTAGGGCTGGCCGGCGAGATCCGCCCGGTGCCGAGCGGTCAGGAGCGTATCTCCGAAGCGGCAAAACATGGCTTCCGCCGCGCGATTGTTCCGGCCGCCAACGTGCCGAAAAAAATTCCGGAAGGGATGCAGGTTTTTGGCGTTAAAAAACTTGCAGATGCGTTAAATGTCTTTGACGACTTATAATTACGTATTCGATTTTGCAGGAGGCACCGTAATTTATGTCATCATTTGACTACATCAAGACCGCTATCCGCCAGAAGGGCTGCACGTTGCAGCAGGTGGCGGACGCCAGCGGCATGACCAAGGGCTACCTGAGCCAACTGCTGAACGCCAAAATCAAAAGCCCCAGCGCGCAGAAGCTGGAAGCGCTGCACCGTTTTCTGGGGCTTGAATTTCCGCGGATGCAAAAGAACATTGGCGTGGTGTTCGGTAAGTTCTACCCGCTGCATACCGGGCATATCTATCTGATCCAGCGCGCCTGTAGCCAGGTCGACGAGCTGCATATCATCATGGGTTATGATGAAACCCGCGATCGCCAGCTGTTTGAAGACAGCGCCATGTCGCAGCAGCCCACCGTGCCGGACCGCCTGCGCTGGCTACTTCAGACCTTTAAATATCAGAAAAATATTCGTATTCATGCCTTTAACGAAGAGGGCATGGAGCCCTATCCGCACGGCTGGGACGTGTGGAGCAACGGCATCAAAGCGTTTATGGAAGAGAAGGGCATTGCGCCTAACTGGATCTACACCTCTGAAGAGTCCGACGCGCCGCAGTTCCGCGAGCATCTGGGCATCGAGACGGTGCTGATCGATCCTAAACGCACCTTCATGAACATCAGTGGGGCGCAGATCCGCGAGAACCCGTTCCGTTACTGGGACTACATCCCGACCGAGGTGAAGCCGTTCTTCGTGCGTACGGTGGCGATCCTCGGCGGCGAGTCGAGCGGGAAATCGACGCTGGTAAATAAGCTGGCTAACATCTTCAATACCACCAGTGCGTGGGAGTATGGCCGCGATTACGTCTTCTCACACCTTGGCGGCGACGAGATGGCGTTGCAGTATTCCGACTACGATAAAATCGCGCTCGGTCATGCCCAGTACATTGATTTCGCGGTGAAATACGCCAATAAAGTTGCCTTTATTGATACCGATTTCGTCACCACGCAGGCGTTCTGCAAAAAGTACGAAGGGCGCGAGCACCCGTTTGTGCAGGCGCTGATTGACGAATACCGCTTTGACCTGGTGATCCTGCTGGAAAACAACACCCCGTGGGTGGCCGACGGCATGCGCAGCCTGGGCAGCTCGGTGGACAGGCGGGAGTTCCAGACCATGCTGGTAGAGATGCTTAACGAGAACAACGTTGCGTTTGTACATGTGGAAGAGTCGGACTACGACTCCCGCTTCCTGCGCTGCGTCGAGCTGGTGAAGGAGATGATGGGGGAGCAGGGTTAATAACTTCCCCTCTCCCACCAGGAGAGGGGGCTTTAATCGCCCTCTCCCTTTGGGAGAGGGCCGGGGTGAGGGAATCAGTCCACTCAATACTCAACCACCACCTTCCCACGCATATGCCCCTCCAGCACCCTGCGGTGCGCTTCGGTAATGCTTTCCACGCTTAGCCCGTGCAGCGTTTCGCTGAGCGAGCTTTCCACCACGCCGTTATCCACCAGCTTCGCCACCTCATCTAAAATCTCACCCTGACGCGCCATATCCGTGGTCTGGTACATGCTACGGGTGTACATAAATTCCCAGTGCAGGGCGGCAGATTTGGACTTCAGCTTGTCCTGGTTCAGCGGATGCGCGTTTTCAACGATGGAACAAATGTGTCCCTGAGGGGCAATCAGATCGCTGACCGCATCCCAGTGCCCGTCGGTATCGTTGAGGATAAAAATGTAATCCACAAAGGTGAGCCCCTGTTTCGCCAGTTCACCCTTCAGGTCGCGGTAATTTACGACAATGTCAGCCCCGCGATCGCGACACCACCGGGCGGAATCTTCTCGTGAAGCGGTTGCGACGATCTTCACCTTGCTGTTGTGCTTCGCAAACGGGATCGCCAGCGATCCGACTCCACCCGCGCCGCCAATTATCAGCAGCGTTTTATCTGCGTCGGCATCCTGAATCTTCAGCCGTTCAAACAGGCCTTCCCACGCGGTGAGCGCCGTCAGCGGCAATGCAGCCGCGGCGGCCCAGTCAAGGCTTGCAGGCTTGTGCCCGACAATGCGCGCATCGATCAGCTGGTGCGTGGTATTACTGCCCGGACGGGTGATATCCCCCGCGTACCACACTTCGTCACCCGGTTTGAATCCGGTGACGCCAGCCCCAACGGCTTGTACGATACCGCTGGCATCCCACCCGAGAATGCGCGGCTCCTTCAGTCCGCTTTTGGCAATGCCTGCATGTACCTTGGTGTCCACCGGGTTTACGGAGACGGCTTTTACCTCCACCAGCAGATCGTGTTCACCGGGCTGCGGCATCGGCGGAGTGATTTCAACGAAGGTGGACGGATTTTCCGGGTTAACGGCAATGGCTTTCACTGACATGGTGTGCTCCTCAATGGCATGCGTTTTGTTGAGGCTAGTCTATTAAGTGGTCAGCTGCATGATAAGATGGACAATCCAGAACTCAGCGTTCGTACAGGGTGAACAATCATGTTTAAACAGCTTCAGGATATGGCGCTGTTTGCGCTGGTGGCCGAGATGGGCAGCTTTACCGCGGCGGCGCAGAAGGCGGAACTGCCGAAATCCAGCGTCAGCCAGCGGATTAGCCAGCTGGAGCAACAGGTGGGGATCCGTCTGTTGAATCGCACCACGCGCAGAATAAGCCTGACGTTTGCGGGCGAACACTATCTGGTGCACTGTCGTGAAATGCTGGCGGCCAGCGAGCGCGCGGAGTATGCCATTCAGCGGCTGCGCGAAAACCCCAGCGGGCGGCTGCGGATCACCTGTCCGGCGGGAATTGGCGCGACGCTGCTGGCGCATATGAATGCCGAGTTCCAGCTTCGCTATCCGGACGTGTCGCTGGATGTGTCGATCTCAGACGACGTGGTGGATCTGGTCGAGTCTGGCTTTGACGTGGCGCTGCGCACCGGCAAACCGCAGGATTCTTCCCTGATTGGCCGCATGATTGGGCACTGTCCTCGCTACATGCTGGCCTCGCCCGACTACCTGGCGCGTCGGGCGCCGTTAATCCATCCCCGACAGCTGGTGGAGCACCGCTGCATTACGCACCGGGCATGGTCGGAGTGGCTTCTGCGAAGCGAGAGTGAGGATTACCGCTACCTGCCGGATAACGCCCACATGACGGATAACCTGGTGTACGCCCGGGAATGCGCCATTGCCGGGGCGGGGATCACGCTGTTACCCGCATTCCTGCTGGAAGATAAGATCGAAAAGGGCGCGCTGGTGAAGGTGCTGCCGGCGTGGAGCGTTGAGGGAAACGATCTCTGGCTGGCCTACCCGAGCCGTAAGCTCAATTCGCCTGCGCTGATGAGCTATATCGACTTTGCGATGCAGTTTGATGAGGTGAAGCGGTATTACGTGGGCAAATAAAAAAGCCGGGTGGCGGCTTCGCCTTACCCGGCCTACACACTGTGCGGCCTGATGCCCTCACCCTGGCCCTCTCCCACGGGGAGAGGGTACAAACATAAAAAACGGCAACCGAAGTTGCCGTTTTGCTTTTATTTCGCAATACGCTTGTACTTAATACGCTTCGGCTCCAGCGCGTCTGCGCCCAGCGTGCGTTTCTTGTACTCTTCGTATTCGGTGAAGTTACCTTCGAAGAACTCCACTTTACCTTCGTCCTGGTAGTCCAGGATGTGGGTTGCGATGCGGTCCAGGAACCAGCGGTCGTGCGAGATAACCATCGCGCAGCCCGGGAACTCCAGCAGGGCGTTTTCCAGCGCGCGCAGGGTTTCGATGTCCAGGTCGTTGGTAGGTTCATCAAGCAGCAGAACGTTGCCGCCAACCTGGAGCAGTTTTGCCAGGTGCAGACGACCGCGCTCACCGCCGGACAGCTCGCCCACGCGTTTGCCCTGGTCAGTGCCCTTAAAGTTAAAGCGGCCAACGTAAGCGCGGCTTGGCATCTCGGTGTTGCCGATACGCATGATATCCAGACCGCCGGAAACCTCTTCCCACACGGTTTTGCTGTTATCCATTGCGTCGCGGAACTGGTCCACGGAAGCCAGCTTCACGGTTTCACCCAGGGTGATAGAGCCGCTGTCAGGCTGTTCCTGACCGGACATCATGCGGAACAGGGTCGATTTACCTGCGCCGTTCGGACCGATGATGCCAACGATAGCGCCTTTCGGCACGGAGAAGGTCAGGTCGTCGATCAGCAGACGGTCGCCGTAGGACTTACGCAGGTTGGTCACTTCAACCACTTTATCCCCCAGACGTGCGCCAGGTGGAATAAACAGTTCGTTGGTTTCGTTACGTTTCTGGTATTCAGTGTTATTCAGCTCTTCGAAGCGTGCCAGACGGGCTTTGCCCTTGGACTGACGGCCTTTCGCGCCCTGACGCACCCACTCCAGCTCTTTCTCGATAGACTTACGACGCGCCGCTTCCTGAGATGCTTCCTGCGCCAGACGCTGATCTTTCTGCTCCAGCCAGGAGGAGTAGTTGCCTTCCCACGGAATACCTTCGCCGCGGTCCAGCTCCAGGATCCAGCCCGCAACGTTGTCGAGGAAGTAACGGTCGTGGGTAATCGCCACCACGGTGCCTTCGAAGTCGTGCAGGAAGCGCTCCAGCCACGCCACGGATTCCGCATCCAGGTGGTTGGTAGGTTCGTCGAGCAGCAGCATGTCTGGTTTTTCCAGCAGCAGGCGGCACAGCGCCACGCGGCGGCGTTCACCACCGGACAGGTTAGCGATTTTCGCATCCCAGTCTGGCAGACGCAGGGCATCAGCCGCGCGCTCCAGCTGCACGTTCAGGTTGTGACCGTCGTGCGCCTGGATAATCTCTTCATACTTGCCCTGTTGTGCAGCAAGCTTGTCGAAGTCCGCATCCGGCTCGGCGTATTTGGCATACACTTCATCCAGACCTTTCAGGGCGTTAACCACCTCGGATACCGCTTCTTCAACGGATTCACGCACGGTGTGTTCCGGGTTCAGCTGGGGTTCCTGCGGCAGGTAGCCGATCTTAATGCCAGGCTGCGGACGGGCTTCACCTTCGATGTCTGTATCGATGCCGGCCATGATGCGCAGCAGGGTGGACTTACCGGCACCGTTGAGACCCAGAACACCGATTTTTGCGCCCGGGAAGAAGCTCAGCGAGATATTTTTAAGAATATGACGTTTCGGCGGGACAACTTTGCCGACACGATGCATGGTATAAACGAATTGAGCCACGTTGGACTTCGCCTCTTTTATCGTGATGAGAATGAATTTCAGCCTCGAAGTGTAGCCTTTTTCACGCCCTAATCCCAGCCAGGAACGTCGGGAGTGTTAAAACGCGCAAGAAAGGTAAAAAAGTGTCCATGACGTGGCGCGTTGTGGGATGCCTGGTTAGCATAAGTTGATGTAACTTTGACGTGGCAAGACGCTGCAACTGACGAAAAACAATGAGGAAGAGCTTGTGGAAAAAGCCAAACGGGTGGTCTGGCGTCTGCTGGCTGCCAGCGTATGCGTAATGGCGGTAAGCCAGGCGGTGCATGCCGATTCACTGGATGAACAACGTAACCGCTATGCCCAGATTAAACAGGCATGGGACAACAAGCAGATGGATACCGTGCAGGCGCTGATGCCGACGCTGAAGGATTATCCGCTGTATCCGTATCTTGAGTATCGTCAGATCACGGACGATCTCATGAATCAACCGACCGTCACCGTGAATAACTTCATTCAGGCGAACCCGACCCTGCCGCCTGCGCGCACCCTGAAGTCCCGGTTTGTGAACGAGCTGGCCCGTCGCGAAGACTGGCGCGGCCTGCTGGCCTTCAGCCCGGATAAACCGGGCGCGACGGAAGCGCAGTGTAATTACTATTATGCGAAATGGGCGACCGGTCAGCAGGAGGAAGCCTGGACCGGCGCGAAAGAGCTGTGGCTGACGGGCAAAAGCCAGCCAAACGCCTGTGACCCGCTGTTCAGCGCCTGGCGCGCCTCGGGCAAGCAGGATCCGCTCTCTTACCTGGAACGTATTCGCCTGGCGATGAAGGCCGGAAACACCCGGCTGGTCACTGTGCTGGCGGGCCAGATGCCCGCAGATTATCAGACTATTGCGTCGGCCGTTATCAGTCTGGCAAACGATCCCAATACCGTGCTGACGTTTGCGCGTACCACCGGCGCGACCGATTTTACCCGCCAGATGGCGGCGGTGGCCTTTGCCAGCGTGGCGCGCGATGATGTGGAAAACGCCCGGCTGATGATCCCGCAGCTGGTGCAGGCCCAGCAGCTTAATGACGATCAAACCCAGGAGCTGCGCGATATTGTGGCATGGCGACTGATGGGAACAGATGTCACCGACGAACAGGCGCGCTGGCGTGATGATGCGGTGATGCGTTCAAACTCTGTCTCGCTGGTGGAGCGTCGCGTGCGCATGGCGCTGGGAACGGGCGATCGTCGTGGCCTCAATACCTGGCTGGCGCGTCTGCCGATGGATGCCAAAGAGAAAGATGAATGGCGTTACTGGCAGGCGGACATGCTGCTGGAACGTGGTCGTGAAGATGAAGCCAAAGAGATCCTCCACTCCCTGATGCAGCAGCGTGGATTCTACCCGATGGCGGCGGCGCAGCGTCTGGGCGAGGAGTACACCCTGAAGATCGACAAAGCGCCAGCCAACGCGAACCCGGCGCTGACGCAGGGGCCGGAAATGGCGCGCGTGCGCGAGCTGATGTACTGGAATCTGGATAATACCGCGCGCAGCGAATGGGCGAATCTGGTCACCAGCCGTACCACCGATGAGAAAGCGCAGCTTGCCCGCTATGCATTTGATAATCGCTGGTGGGATCTGAGCGTGCAGGCGACGATCGCCGGCAAACTGTGGGATCATCTCGAAGAGCGTTTCCCGCTGGCTTATAAGGATCTGTTCGATCGCTACACCAGCGGCAAAGATATTCCGCAAAGCTACGCGATGGCCATTGCCCGTCAGGAGAGCGCCTGGAACCCGAAAGTGCGTTCTCCGGTGGGTGCCAGCGGCCTGATGCAGATTATGCCGGGTACCGCGACGCACACGGTGAAGATGTTTAATATTCCAGGCTACAGCAGCCCGTCCCAGCTGCTGGATCCGGAGACTAACATCAACATCGGTACCAGCTACTTGCAGTACGTCTATCAGCAGTTCGGTAATAACCGTATCTTCGCGTCAGCGGCGTACAACGCCGGGCCTGGCCGCGTGCGGACATGGCTTGGCAACAGCGCAGGGCGCATCGACGCCGTGGCGTTTGTCGAGAGCATTCCGTTCTCGGAAACGCGCGGCTATGTGAAGAATGTGCTGGCTTATGACGCCTACTATCGCTACTTCATGGGGCAGAAAGATACCCTGATGAGCGATGCCGAGTGGCAGAGACGTTACTGATCGGCGCGGGTTGTGTTATGCTGTACTCGCTAATGAGTACAAGAGGCAGCATAACATGACCCAGCATTCCCCGTATTCCTCGGCCATGGCCGAACAGCGTCATCAGGAGTGGCTTCGTTTTGTGGAGTTGCTCCGCCAGTCTTACGACAAAGATCTGCATTTACCGTTGCTACAGCTGATGCTGACGCCCGATGAACGCGAAGCGCTGGGCACGCGGGTACGCATTATTGAGGAACTGCTGCGCGGCGAAATGAGCCAGCGCGAGCTGAAAAACGAGCTGGGCGCGGGTATTGCGACCATCACCCGTGGTTCAAACAGCCTGAAGTCGGCGCCGGTTGAACTGCGTCAGTGGCTGGAAGCGGTATTGCTGAAAAACGCCGGATGACGGCTTCGCCTTATCCGGCCTGCAAATTTAACGATAAATCGCGTTATGGAACGGACTTAACGCCAGAATAACGGCCTGGTGGTAAACGCCTGAACGCGTAAGCTTGCCACCCGTAAAGACGCCAATCGCCCCCTCTTTACGACCAATTTCATCAATGCCGGTGTAGTGCGACATTACCGGCCCCAGCGCCTCACCCGCGCGGACTTTCTCCAGTATGACTTCCGGCAGCGGCAGCGTGGCAGAACGCGCTTCGCCGCGCTGCTCACGGCTTTCGATGACAACCCAGCTGAAGGTCGCCCCTTCGTCGATGCCTGCTTCAATCGCGACCCAGAAGTCAGCGTCTGGCGCGGCGGCTTTTGCATTCGCCACGCGATTTCGTGCGCCAGCGCGTGTTTCCTCGCTGCCAAACGGCTGTTCCGGCACACCGCTCTCGACGCCGACGGCGTCAATATGGCAGGATCCTTCGCCGAAGATCTCTTCAAATGCCCTTAGAATTGCCTGAATTTTGGCAGGATTGGTGGTAGCAGAGACAACATGGTGCATAATTAAGCTCGATTTAAAAAATTCATCGCAGTATAACGGAAAAAAAGCATGTTACAGGTATACCTTGTTCGCCACGGTGAAACGCAGTGGAACGCCGAGCGACGTATTCAAGGCCAGTCAGACAGTCCTCTCACCGACAAAGGTGTGCAGCAAGCATGGCAGGTGGCGGAGCGCGCCAGAACGCTGGGTATCACTCACGTCATCTCCAGTGATTTAGGCCGCACGCAGCAGACGGCACGCATCATCGCCGATGCCTGTGGCTGCGACGTGACCCTCGAACCGCGTCTGCGCGAGCTGGATATGGGCGTGCTGGAAAAACGTCCTATCGATACGCTGACGGAAACCGAAGAAGGCTGGCGCCGCACGCTGGTGAACGGCACTGAAGATGGTCGCATCCCTGAAGGGGAATCCATGCAGGAGCTGAGCGTGCGCATGCATGCCGCGCTGGCCGAGTGCCTGAAACTCCCGGCAGGTAGCCGACCGCTGCTGGTGAGCCACGGTATCGCGCTGGGTTGCCTGGTGAGCACCATTCTGGGACTGCCGGCTTACGCCGAACGCCGTTTGCGGCTGCGCAACTGTTCCATTTCCCGTATCGACTATCAGGAAAGTGCCTGGCTGGCATCGGGGTGGGTAGTTGAGATGGCAGGGGACATTTCGCATCTTGATGCCCCTGCTCTGGACGAATTGCAGCGTTAACGACGTACCGGAATCAGGAATTCCATACGCAGATTGATAGGGCCTTCTTCCGGTTTAGCATCTTGCGCCGGATAGTAGCGCTCAATGTCCTGACCTTTACGGCGATTCAGATTCAGCATCGGCATGCAGGTCCCGTAAACGGTCAGGATGAACTCCTGAACGCCCGTTCCTAAACCTTCGTATGAGAACATCACATACTCGCCGCCTTCCAGCACGACAGGCTTCGAGCCATGAATGTAACCGTTCGCCATGTCAGGCGTCAGCGCCGTGGTATAGAACACCTCCTGCTCGTCGTCTTTTTCCTGGCTGGGATGCGTTTCGTTCAGGCCATACAGAATCGGCGGGAGCGCCGGAGCATGGCTTAAAAATTCGCGCCAGAACTGAACGCGCATCTGATGGCGGAACTCGGAGATCTGCTCCAGGGAACAGGAGTAGCTCTGCGTGGTGCCGACCAGGTGCGTTTCCGGCAGGGTGATGATTTCATATTTTGGCATCGCAAACTCGCCCAGACGCAGCGGCGGACGCATACCAAAGGAGCTCCAGTCCGGCGAGCGGCGATAAAGCGCTGGCGTTAACGAGAACTGTTTTTTAAAGGCGCGGGTGAAGGTTTGCTGTGAATCGAAGCGATATTGCAGGGCAATATCCAGGATTGGTCGCGCGGTCAGGCGCAACGCGACAGCAGACTTTGATAAACGACGTGCGCGAATATAGGCACCGATAGCATGACCGGTGACATCCTTGAACATCCTTTGCAGATGCCACTTGGAATAGCCTGCTTTTGCCGCCACATTATCCAGTGACAAAGGCTGGTCGAGATGACCTTCCAGCCAGGTGAGCAGGTCGCGAATAATTCCAGCCTGATCCATATACTATCCTCATCCTTAAAACTGCCGCAGGTGCCTGTTTACAGGTTAGCGGATAATAGCATTTTTTGACGTTTTAGCATTCAGTGTTTTTTTTGCGCATAAATGCTTTTTGTAGTGATTTATGTGCGGATATATTCTAATCCTGTGATCTTGCTACATTTTTATCTAACCTGTTGAATAATCGCTCAGCGTAATTTTTATGAATGGTAACAATATGAAATACAAGGTTTTAGTCTTTGCAGCACTGGCGCTGATGGCAGGGCGCGTGGCACAGGCGGAGCAAATTGGCTCCGTGGATACTGTGTTTAAAATGTTTGGGCCGGACCACAAAATTGTGGTGGAAGCCTTTGACGATCCGGACGTTAAAAACGTCACCTGCTATGTCAGCCGGGCAAAGACCGGCGGGATTAAAGGCGGCCTGGGGCTGGCTGAAGACACGTCTGACGCGGCCATCTCCTGCCAGCAGGTTGGCCCGGTGGAATTGAGTGACAAAATCAAAAACGGCAAAGCGCAGGGCGACGTCGTATTCCAGAAACGGACCTCGCTGGTGTTCAAAAAGCTACAGGTGGTCCGTTTTTATGACGCGAAGCGTAACACCCTGGCTTATCTGGCTTATTCCGACAAAGTCGTGGACGGCTCACCGAAAAACGCAATAAGCGCGGTACCGATTATGCCGTGGCATTGATAAAAAAAACGGCGCAAATGCGCCGTTTTTTACTGCGTGACGGGAGAATTACTCCTGGAGGTCACCGCAGAAACGATAGCCTTCACCATGGATCGTGGCGATGATTTCCGGCGTATCCGGCGTAGATTCGAAGTGCTTACGAATACGACGGATGGTTACGTCAACGGTACGATCGTGTGGCTTCAACTCACGACCGGTCATTTTCTTCAGCAGTTCTGCACGGGACTGGATCTTGCCCGGGTTCTCGCAGAAGTGCAGCATCGCGCGGAATTCACTGCGCGGCAGTTTGTACTGCTCACCGTTCGGGCTAATCAGCGAACGGCTATTGATATCAAGTTCCCAGCCGTTGAATTTGTAGCTGTCGACGCTACGACGCTCTTCACTTACCGTACCCAGATTCATGGTGCGGGACAGCAGGTTGCGTGCACGAATGGTTAACTCGCGAGGGTTGAACGGCTTGGTGATGTAGTCATCCGCGCCGATTTCCAGACCAAGAATTTTATCAACCTCGTTGTCACGGCCCGTCAGGAACATCAACGCGACGTTCGCCTGTTCACGCAGTTCGCGCGCCAGAAGAAGCCCGTTTTTGCCCGGCAGGTTGATATCCATAATCACCAGGTTGATATCATTTTCAGAAAGGATCTGATGCATCTCTGCGCCATCGGTCGCTTCAAAGACATCGTAGCCTTCTGCTTCGAAAATGCTCTTTAACGTGTTGCGTGTTACCAACTCGTCTTCAACGATAAGAATGTGCGGGGTCTGCATGTTTGCTACCTAAATTGCCAACTAAATCGAAACAGGAAGTACAAAAGTCCCTGACCTGCCTGATGCATGTCGCAAATTAACATGATCGGCTTAACGTGACTAAAGTACGTAATTGCGTTCTTGATGCACTTTCCATCAACGTCAACAACATCATTAGCTTGGTCGTGGGTACTTTCCCTTTGGACCCGACAGTGTCAAAAACGGCTGTCATCCTAACCATTTTAACAGCAACATAACAGGCTAAGTGACACCGGACACCCAATAAAACTACGCTTCGTTGACATATATCAAGTTCAATTGTAGCACGTTAACAGTTTGATGAAATCATCGTAGCTGAATGCTAGCCTTTGTCACAATTTTTCAATAAACCAACTAGTTGCGGACATTGATTGATAAACGGTACGAATCCAATCAGAAAAGAGTATTCATATGGTCATTATCATTACAAAACATAAGGATAATGGACTTCTGTTAACATTCTAACTGATTGTTCAGCCACAAAATAGTTTAGCTTTTTTTAATTGTTATGAAACGCTATTTCGGTGATTTGTGTTGCAAAATTGTAAATTCGTGCTGCGTAATATGTTGAACTGAATCACATTTTTACCTGCTAACTGATTAAAAAGAGAGCGTAAATGCATCTGTCGATTGTGCTGGTGTCACCAGCAAGAGCTGAAAATATTGGCGCTGCGGCGCGTGCCATGAAGACTATGGGGTTTACCGATTTGCGTATTGTGGACAGCACGGCGCATCTGGAGCCTGCTGCGCGCTGGGTGGCGCACGGTTCGGGTGATATTCTCGATAATATAACCACTTACGCTACGCTCGCCGACGCACTCCACGATATTTCGTTTACCGTCGCGACGACCGCGCGCAGCCGGGCGAAGTTTCACTATTACGCCACGCCTGCTGAACTGGTGCCGATGCTGGAAGAGAAAAGCCAGTGGCTGGAGAAAGCCGCGCTGGTGTTTGGGCGAGAAGATTCCGGGCTGACTAACGAAGAGCTGGAGCTGGCTGACGTGCTGACGGGCGCGCCGATGGTGGCGGATTATCCGTCACTCAATCTGGGGCAGGCGGTGATGGTCTATTGCTATCAATTAGCATCCTTAATACAAATTTCTCAGCCACCGGTGACAGTTTCGGATGAAAACCAGCTGGCGGCACTGCGTGTTCGTGCAGATAAGCTTCTTGAGCAGTTGGGCGTCGCTGACGATCAAAAAATGGTGGACTGGTTACAGCAGCGCCTGGGGCGTCTTGAGCAGCGCGACACGGCAATGCTGCACCGATTGCTTCATGATATTGAAAAAAAATTAGCCGAGTAAAATAGTGTCATAGGTTTTTATTATGGCCGATCCTGCTGATGTCTGGGGTTGCATCTGGGTTATTCCGATGAAAATAAATCTGCCCGCAGCGGGACGTGAGAACGTCCCGAATTGTGATCGAATTAAAAATTCATTGACTTAAGGGGCTCGATCCTTTAACCCTAAAAGAATAGAGCACAGACAGATAATAATGACAGAGTACACAACATCCATGAAACGCATCAGCATCACCACCATTACTACAACCATCATCATTACCACAGGTAACGATGCGGGCTGACGCGTACAGGAAAAACAGAAAAAAGCCCGCACCTGAACAGTGCGGGCTTTTTTTTCGGCTAAAGGAAATGAGGTAGAACCATGCGAGTGTTGAAGTTCGGCGGTACGTCAGTGGCAAATGCAGAACGTTTTCTGCGTGTTGCCGATATCCTGGAAAGCAACGCCAGGCAGGGGCAGGTTGCCACCGTGCTCTCTGCCCCGGCCAAAATCACGAACCACCTGGTGGCGATGATTGAAAAAACCATCGGTGGTCAGGATGCACTACCGAACATCAGCGACGCCGAGCGTATCTTTGCCGATCTGCTTCAGGGGCTGGCCGACGCCCAGCCTGGTTTCCCGCTGGCGCAGCTGAAAAGCACCGTTGAACTTGAATTTGCCCAGATTAAACACGTTCTTCACGGTATCAGCCTGCTTGGTCAGTGCCCGGACAGCATCAACGCGGCGCTGATTTGCCGGGGTGAAAAACTCTCTATCGCCATCATGGCAGGCGTGCTGGAAGCGCGCGGTCACCACGTGACGGTCATCGATCCGGTTGAAAAACTGCTGGCTGTGGGCCACTACCTTGAATCCACCGTCGACATTGCCGAGTCGACACGTCGTATTGCGGCGAGCAAAATCCCGTCTGACCATATGATCCTGATGGCAGGCTTTACCGCCGGTAACGAGAAGGGCGAACTGGTGGTGCTGGGGCGTAACGGCTCTGACTACTCCGCCGCCGTGCTGGCCGCCTGTTTACGCGCAGACTGTTGTGAGATCTGGACTGACGTCGACGGCGTTTATACCTGCGATCCGCGCCAGGTACCGGACGCCAGGCTGCTGAAGTCGATGTCGTACCAGGAAGCGATGGAGCTTTCCTACTTCGGCGCTAAAGTTCTTCACCCGCGTACCATCTCCCCGATTGCCCAGTTCCAAATCCCTTGCCTGATTAAGAATACCGGTAACCCTCAGGCGCCGGGCACGCTGATTGGCGCCAGCGCGGATGAAGATGAACTGCCGGTGAAAGGCATTTCTAACCTCAATAACATGGCGATGTTCAGCGTCTCCGGCCCGGGGATGAAGGGCATGGTCGGCATGGCGGCACGCGTCTTTGCCGCTATGTCCCGCAACGGGATCTCCGTGGTGCTGATCACGCAGTCTTCTTCCGAATACAGCATCAGCTTCTGCGTTCCGCAGGGTGATTGCCTGCGTGCCCGTCGCGCGCTGGAAGAAGAGTTCTATCTGGAGCTGAAAGAAGAGCTGCTGGAGCCGCTCTCGATTCAAGAGCGTCTGGCGATTATCTCGGTGGTCGGCGACGGCATGCGCACCCTGCGCGGTATCTCCGCCAAATTCTTTGCCGCGCTGGCGCGGGCTAATATCAATATCGTGGCGATTGCCCAGGGCTCATCAGAGCGTTCCATTTCCGTTGTCGTGGATAACGATGACGCCACTACCGGCGTGCGCGTGGTGCATCAGATGCTGTTCAACACCGACCAGGTGATTGAGCTGTTCCTGGTGGGCGTCGGTGGTGTCGGTGGCGCGCTGCTGGAGCAGGTGAAGCGCCAGCAGGAGTGGCTTAAGAAGAAACATATCGATTTGCGCGTTTGCGGCATTGCGAACTCGAAAGCGTTGCTGACTAACGTCCACGGTCTGAATCTGGAAAACTGGCAGGCGGAGCTGGAAGAGGCGAAAGAGCCATTTAACCTGGGCCGCCTGATCCGCCTGGTGAAAGAATATCACCTGCTTAACCCGGTGATTGTTGACTGTACCTCCAGCCAGGCGGTGGCCGATCAGTACGCCGACTTCCTGCGCGAAGGGTTCCACGTGGTGACGCCAAACAAAAAGGCCAACACCTCGTCGATGGATTACTATCACCAGCTGCGGCTGGCGGCGAGTAAGTCGCGCCGTAAGTTTCTGTATGACACCAACGTGGGCGCGGGCCTGCCGGTCATCGAGAACCTGCAAAACCTGCTCAACGCGGGCGACGAACTACAGCGTTTCTCCGGCATCCTCTCCGGCTCCCTGTCGTTTATCTTCGGCAAGCTGGACGAAGGGATGAGCTTGTCGGAAGCCACCCGCGCCGCGCGCGAGCTGGGCTACACCGAGCCGGATCCGCGCGACGACCTCTCCGGCATGGACGTGGCGCGTAAGCTGCTGATCCTGGCGCGCGAAACTGGCCGCGAGCTGGAGCTTTCGGATATCGTGATTGAGCCGGTGCTGCCAGCAGAATTTGATGACAGCGGTGACGTCAGCGCCTTTATGGCCAGGTTGCCGCAGCTTGACGACGCCTTTGCCGCACGCGTTGCGAAAGCCCGTGATGAAGGTAAGGTATTGCGCTATGTTGGCAACATTGAAGAAGACGGCGTCTGCCGGGTGAAGATTGCCGAAGTGGATGGCAACGATCCGCTGTACAAGGTGAAAAACGGCGAGAACGCCCTGGCGTTCTACAGCCATTATTATCAGCCACTGCCGCTGGTGCTTCGCGGCTATGGCGCAGGGAATGATGTGACGGCGGCGGGCGTGTTTGCCGATCTGCTGCGTACCCTGTCATGGAAGTTAGGAGTTTAAGATGGTTAAAGTATATGCCCCGGCTTCCAGCGCCAATATGAGCGTCGGATTTGACGTGCTGGGCGCGGCGGTCACGCCGGTGGACGGTTCGCTGCTGGGCGATACGGTTACGGTTGAGGCGGCAGAGCGCTTCAGCCTGAATAACATCGGCCGCTTCGCCAGTAAGCTGCCGTCTGAACCGCGCGAGAATATCGTTTATCAGTGCTGGGAACGCTTCTGTCAGGAGATCGGCAAAAACGTGCCGGTCGCCATGACGCTGGAAAAGAGCATGCCGATTGGTTCGGGGCTGGGCTCGAGCGCCTGCTCGGTGGTCGCCGCGCTGGTGGCGATGAATGAGCATTGCGGCAAGCCGCTGAACAACAGCCGTCTGCTGGCGCTGATGGGCGAGCTGGAAGGGCGCATCTCCGGCAGCATTCATTATGATAACGTGGCGCCGTGCTTCCTTGGCGGCATGCAGCTGATGATTGAAGAAAATGGCATCATCAGCCAGCAGGTGCCAGGGTTTGATGAGTGGCTGTGGGTGCTGGCCTATCCGGGCATTAAAGTGTCTACCGCCGAAGCGCGTGCGATCCTGCCGGCGCAGTATCGTCGTCAGGACTGTATCGCCCACGGGCGTCATCTGGCGGGCTTTATTCACGCCTGCTACACCCGTCAGCCGCAGCTGGCGGCGAAACTGATGAAAGACGTCATTGCCGAGCCGTATCGCACGAAGCTGCTGCCGGGCTTTAACGAAGCGCGACAGGCATCCATGGATATCGGCGCACAGGCGTGCGGCATCTCCGGCTCCGGCCCGACGCTGTTCGCCTTATGCGACAAGCCAGACACCGCGCAGCGCGTGGCGGACTGGCTCTCTAAACACTACCTGCAAAATCAGGAAGGCTTTGTTCATATTTGCCGTCTGGACACGGCTGGCGCACGAGTACTGGGATAACGAATGAAACTCTACAACCTTAAAGATCATAACGAGCAGGTCAGCTTCGCGCAGGCGGTAACGCAGGGGCTTGGCAAAAATCAGGGGCTGTTCTTCCCCCACGACCTGCCGGAATTTCAGCTGACCGAAATCGATGAGCTGCTGAAGCAGGACTTTGTCACCCGCAGCACCAAAATTCTGTCTGCCTTTATCGGCGACGAAATCCCGCAGGAGCTGCTCGAAGAGCGCGTGCGTGCGGCGTTTGCTTTCCCGGCGCCGGTGAAGCAGGTGGAGCCTGACGTTGGTTGTCTGGAGCTGTTCCACGGCCCGACGCTGGCGTTCAAAGATTTCGGCGGTCGCTTTATGGCGCAGATGCTGACCCACATTAGCGGCGACAAACCGGTGACCATTCTTACCGCGACTTCAGGCGATACCGGAGCGGCGGTGGCCCATGCGTTCTACGGCCTGAAAAACGTCCGCGTGGTGATCCTCTATCCGAAAGGCAAAATCAGCCCGCTTCAGGAAAAACTATTCTGCACCCTTGGGGGCAACATTGAAACCGTGGCGATCGACGGCGATTTCGATGCCTGTCAGGCGCTAGTGAAGCAGGCCTTCGATGACGAAGAGCTGAAGGCGGCGCTGGGGCTGAACTCTGCCAACTCCATCAACATCAGCCGTCTGCTGGCGCAGATCTGCTACTACTTCGAAGCGGTGGCGCAGCTGCCGCAGGACGCGCGCAATCAGCTGGTGGTTTCCGTGCCAAGTGGGAACTTCGGCGACCTGACGGCAGGCCTGCTGGCGAAATCACTCGGCCTGCCGGTGAAGCGCTTTATCGCCGCCACCAACGCCAACGACACCGTGCCGCGTTTCCTGAAGGACGGAAAATGGGCGCCGAACGCGACTCAGGCCACGCTCTCCAATGCGATGGATGTGTCACAGCCTAACAACTGGCCGCGTGTGGAAGAGCTGTTCCGCCGTAAGGTCTGGCGTCTGGGCGATCTGGGTTACGCAGCGGTGACGGACGAAACCACTAAAGCCACCATGCGCGAGCTGAAAGCGGTGGGCTATACCTCTGAGCCGCACGCGGCGATTGCCTATCGTGCCCTGCGCGATCAGCTTCAACCGGGTGAGTATGGCCTGTTCCTCGGCACCGCCCATCCGGCCAAGTTCAAAGAGAGCGTGGAAGCGATCCTGGGGGAAACGCTGCCGCTGCCAAAAGAGCTGGCCGATCGCGCCGACCTGCCGCTGCTGTCTCATGAGCTGCCCGCAGACTTTGCCGCGCTGCGTAAGCTGATGATGACCCGAGCGTGATTGTGCTGCCCGGTGGCGGCTTCGCCTTACCGGGCCTACAACGGCGAACTCATCGTAGGCCGGGTAAGCGCAGCGCCACCCGGCTTTTTTGTGAAGAAATTAAGGAGAAAAACAGCAGGAAAAAAGCAGAAATTCCCAATAAATGCGGTCACTTAGCGTTTAGGATTGCAGAGAATAACATCCCCCGTCCCCATCACGTACTCTCCTTACATCGGCCCACGTTGGGCAAGAAGAATAAGGAGTCACCTATGTCTACACTGAAACCTGCACTTATCGCGCTTTCACTGATGCTGGTCGCTCCCATGGCGGTGCAGGCAGCTGAGATCACCCTCGTGCCAGCGGTAAAACTGCAAATTGGCGATCGGGATAATAACGGGCACTACTGGGATGGCGGCCGCTGGCGCGACCATGACTGGTGGAAAGCGCACTATGACTGGCGCGATAACCACTGGCGTCCGCACGATGAACATCGCGATCGTGACGATCACCACCGTCATGACGATCGTCGCCCGGGCCCGGACCGGAAGCACCATTAACACAAACCCCGCCAGCTGGCGGGGTTGTCTTTTTATTGCTCGTGACGCTTAAACACCAGCTCGTTTTTTCCTGACGATGCCTCGTCGAAAAAATACCCTTCACTGTTAAAGCCAGTGAGCTGCTCTGGCTTCGTCAGACGGTTTTGAATGATGAAGCGGCTCATCAGACCGCGCGCTTTTTTGGCGTAGAAGCTGATCACTTTAAATTTGCCGTTTTTCTCGTCGAGGAATACCGGCTTGATAATGTCCGCATCCAGCTTTTTCGGCTTCACCGATTTGAAGTACTCATCGGAGGCCAGGTTGATCACCACGTTGTCCCCCTGGGCTTGCAGCGCCGCGTTAAGCTTGTCGGTAATGACATCGCCCCAGAACTGGTACAGATCTTTACCTTTGGTGTTTTCCAGGCGGATACCCATCTCCAGACGATACGGCTGCATCAGATCCAGCGGTCGCAGCACCCCGTACAGGCCGGATAACATGCGCAGATGCTGCTGGGCAAAATCGAAATCGGCTTCGCTAAACGTTTCTGCTTGCAGGCCAGTGTAGACGTCACCTTTGAAGGCCAACAGCGCCTGGCGGGCGTTGGCGGGCGTGAAGTCAGGCTGCCACTCATGAAACCGGGTGGCGTTCAGGTCGGCGAGTTTATCGCTGATGCTCATCAGCGAAGCGATTTGCGGAGCCGAAAGCTTACGCGCCTCGTGGATCAGCTGTTGCGAGTAGTCCAGCAATTCCGGCTGGGTATAACGCTCAGTGGCGAGCGGGCTCTGGTAGTCGAGCGTTTTGGCAGGTGAAATCAGAATCAGCATATCCAGTCCTTGCAGGAAATTTAGAGCGACTTTAACAAAAAATCGCCCTGAATTGATCGATAGCTGTTATTGCCGCGGCAAATCATCCCAGGTGCCAGGGGCAATTTGTGACTCGATTTCGGGATAGCGTGAAGCGTCAAAGACGGGCTGTACGCCGAGCTTGCGCTGACGCAGATAATCGCGCGCGATCAGCGCCACAACCGGTGAAAGCAGCAAAATGGCCGTCAGGTTCGTGATGGCCATCAGCGCCATAATGACGTCCGCTATTTGCCAGATCATCGGCATGCTGAGCAGGCAACCTACAAACACCATCGCCAGCACGCCCGCGCGAAGGATGTTGCGGGCCAGACGCGAGTCAACTTTCAGGAAGATAAGGTTGTTTTCGGCATAGATATAGTTCACCGCAATGGAACTAAAGGCAAAAAGTCCCACGACAAGTGCGACAAGGCCCGCGCCCCAGCTGCCGACGAGGGAGACCAGCGCCTGTTGTACCCAATGAATGCCTGCCGTACTACCGGACGGTTGTTCAGCGGCACCGGCCAGCAGCATTATCATCGCGCTGGCGGAGCAGATAACAATGGTGTCTGTGAAGACGCCAATCATCTGTACAATGCCCTGCGCGGCGGGATGTGGGGGCCAGGATGCGGCCGCTGCGGCGGCATTCGGCGTGGAGCCCATTCCCGCTTCGTTGGAGAACATCCCCCGCTGAAAACCCGCAGTGAGTGCCTGGCTAAGGGTGTAACCCAGCGCGCCGGAAGCCGCTTCGCGCCAGCCGAACGCGCTTTGGAAAATGGTGACGATGACGTTCGGCACCTCGTCGATATGTATCGCGCATACCATCAGGCTGGTGGACACCCACAGCAGCGCCATCAGCGGAACCAGCCACTGCATCAGGCGGGCAACCCCTTTGAGCCCGGTCACAATGGTCAGCAGGGTGAGAAGGGCAAGCGCGCCGCCCGTCAGCCACTCCGGACAATTGAAGGCAAAGCGCAGCGCGTGGGCGACGGAATTTGCCTGAACGGTATTGAAAATAAGGCCATAGGCAATCAGCAAAAAGATCGAGAACAGAACGCCCATCCAGCGCATTCCCAGCCCGCGAGCCATATACCAGGCGGGACCGCCGCGAAACTGACCTTTGCCGTCTTTTTCTTTGTAGAGTTGCGCAAGCGAGCATTCAGCAAAGGAGGTGGCCATACCGATAATCGCCGTCACCCACATCCAGAATACCGCGCCCGGACCGCCCGCGCCGATCGCCAGCGCGACACCGGCCAGGTTACCGCTGCCGACGCGCGCGGCCAGGCTGGTACAGAGCGCCTGAAACGAGGTCAGGCCGCCCGGCTGTGGGGTGACGCTGTTTTTCAGACTTCTGCCAAATTTGCGGATATAGCGAAACTGAATCAGACCGCTGCGCCACGTAAACCAGATACCTGCTCCTGAAAGCAGGTATATCATGATCGAACCCCAGAGGACTTCGTTGATAAAGAAAAAGAAATCAGGCACTAACGTCCCTCTTGTTGATGCCAAAGTGAATATGTAAGCGCTACCACTGATTGTGCATGCTGTTACTTAGCAGCCTGTTAATATTCTGAGTTTATCATACTCTGCCTAAGCGCACTGTCTGCGGTTGCGCTGCCTCTCACTCGTGTTATCATCAGGGCAGACCGGTTACATCCCCCTAACAAGTAAACCTGTCATTTTTCCGCTGCTGGCAAGCTGTCGGTAGTGTGAATTATCCAGGGCACGTTAAAAGAGAAACACTATCATGACGGATAAATTGACCTCCCTTCGTCAGTTCACCACTGTCGTCGCTGACACCGGAGATATCGCGGCAATGAAGCTGTACCAGCCGCAGGATGCCACAACCAACCCTTCTCTGATCCTTAACGCCGCGCAGATCCCTGAGTATCGCAAACTGATCGACGAGGCGGTGACCTGGGCAAAAGCACAGAGCAATGACCGCGCGCAGCAGGTTGTGGATGCTACTGACAAACTGGCAGTGAACATCGGTCTGGAAATCCTGAAGCTCGTTCCTGGCCGTATCTCTACCGAAGTTGATGCTCGCCTGTCCTACGACACCGAAGCGTCTATCGCAAAAGCAAAACGCCTGATCAAACTGTACAACGATGCGGGCATCAGCAATGACCGTATCCTGATCAAACTGGCGTCTACCTGGCAGGGCATCCGCGCTGCTGAGCAGCTGGAAAAAGAAGGCATCAACTGTAACCTGACTCTGCTGTTCTCCTTCGCGCAGGCGCGTGCATGTGCCGAAGCTGGCGTATACCTGATTTCTCCGTTCGTGGGCCGTATTCTGGACTGGTACAAAGCCAACACCGACAAGAAAGAGTACGCGGCGTCTGAAGATCCAGGCGTGATTTCAGTGACTGAAATCTACGAATACTACAAACAGCACGGCTATGAGACCGTTGTTATGGGCGCAAGCTTCCGTAACGTCGGCGAAATCATCGAGCTGGCTGGCTGTGACCGCCTGACCATCGCTCCTGCGCTGCTTAAAGAGCTGGCAGAAAGCGAAGGTGCTATCGAGCGTAAACTGTCCTACACCGGCGAAGTGAAAGCACGCCCTGAGCGCATCACCGAGTCCGAGTTCCTGTGGCAGCACAACCAGGATCCAATGGCCGTAGATAAACTGGCGGACGGTATCCGTAAGTTTGCTATCGACCAGGAAAAACTGGAAAAAATGATCGGCGACCTGCTGTAATCATTCTGCGTGACCGGGTTCCCGGTCACGCCTCTTTCCCCCGCCTCTGTCTGAATTTTCTCTCTGCGTGTATCATTCCCTTTAATCAGTACTTTTTGAATGGAATGGATATGAATACCTTACGCATCGGCTTAGTGTCGATTTCTGACCGCGCCTCCAGCGGTGTTTATCAGGATAAAGGCATCCCTGCTCTGGAAGAGTGGCTGGGCAGCGCGCTCACTACCCCGTTTGAGATCCAGACTCGCCTGATCCCGGACGAGCAGCCGATCATCGAGCAAACCCTGTGTGAACTGGTGGATGAGATGAGCTGCCACCTGGTGCTGACGACGGGCGGAACCGGCCCCGCGCGCCGCGATGTAACGCCGGACGCGACGCTGGCTATCGCCGATCGTGAAATGCCGGGCTTCGGTGAGCAGATGCGCCAGATCAGTCTACACTTTGTCCCGACGGCCATTCTTTCCCGTCAGGTCGGGGTGATCCGCAAACAGGCGCTGATCCTGAACCTGCCGGGGCAGCCGAAGTCGATAAAAGAAACGCTGGAAGGGGTGAAAGCCGAGGACGGCAGCGTTATCGTCCACGGTATCTTTGCAAGTGTACCGTATTGTATACAACTGCTTGACGGTCCGTACGTGGAAACTGACGGCAATGTGGTAGCAGCATTTCGCCCTAAAAGCGCTCGCCGCGAAACAATCTCCTGAAATTCTTTAAAATGTGACATTAGCGCCAGCCGCTGTAGCGTGTAAATGGATTTACGATATAGTAATTTTTTCTTTACGATTACTGTAAAAAATAATCCACAATACATGCACAATGGTTCGCTATGTCACATAACACCCGACCTCTGAATCGACAGGACTACAAAACCCTCACGCTCGCTGCTCTGGGCGGAGCGCTGGAGTTTTACGACTTCATCATCTTTGTCTTCTTCGCCGCCGTTGTGGGGGCGCTGTTTTTCCCGGCGGATATTCCGGAATGGCTGCGTCAGGTACAAACCTTCGGCATTTTCGCTGCCGGCTATCTGGCGCGCCCGCTGGGCGGCATTGTCATGGCGCACTTTGGCGATCTGGTTGGGCGCAAGAAGATGTTTACCCTCAGCATCCTGCTTATGGCCGTGCCGACGCTGGCGATTGGGCTTTTGCCTACCTATGAGTCGATGGGCATTATCGCCCCGTTATTGCTGCTGCTGATGCGTATTCTCCAGGGCGCGGCCATCGGCGGGGAAGTACCGGGCGCCTGGGTGTTTGTCGCTGAACACGTCCCGGTGCGCCGCATCGGCATTGCGTGCGGAACGCTGACCGCAGGGCTGACGATCGGGATCCTGCTTGGCTCCGTGGTTGCAACCATCATCAATACCAGCATGACGCAACAGGCCGTTCACGATTGGGGCTGGCGTATACCGTTCCTGCTGGGCGGGGCGTTTGGGCTGGTGGCAATGTACCTGCGACGCTGGTTGCAGGAGACGCCAATATTTCTGGAAATGCAGCAGCGGAAGGCGCTGGCGCAAGAACTGCCGGTGAAAACCGTAGTAGTGCGGCATAAAAAAGCGGTAGTGGTGTCGATGCTTCTGACCTGGCTGCTGTCTGCGGGGATCGTGGTGGTCATTTTGATGTCGCCGGTCTGGCTGCAAAAACAGTACGGTTTTGCGCCTGCCGTGACGTTACAGGCGAACAGTATCGCGACAATTATGCTCTGCTTTGGTTGTCTGGCCGCCGGGCTGGCGGCGGATCGTTTCGGCGCAAGCGCGACCTTTATTGTCGGCAGTTTGCTTCTCGCCGCGTCGAGCTGGGCATTTTATCATCTTGCGGGCACCCATCCTGAACAGCTGTTCCTGCTGTACGGTGTCGTCGGGCTGTGCGTGGGCGTCGTTGGCGCCGTACCGTACGTAATGGTCCGCGCCTTCCCGCCGGAGGTACGCTTCACTGGGATCTCTTTCTCTTATAATGTCTCGTATGCCATTTTCGGTGGGCTGACCCCGATTGTGGTGACGGTGTTGATGGGGGTGTCACCCCTTGCACCTGCGTGGTACGTGCTGGCGTTATCGCTGATGGGACTGGTTTTGGGGGTGTGGCTTCGCCAGTCAGAGGGACGTCGTGCCCGCGACGCGGGCACGACAGAGGGATCAGTGTTTTTCACCAATAGGTAGAATGGTGCGGTCGAACTGCTCGTTCAGCACTTCACCCATGGCCAGGTAGATTGCGCTTGCGCCGCAAACCAGACCTACCCAGCCGGCAACGTGAACGATGCCTTCGTTATCCGCCAGGTGACCGATGGCCAGCAGAGCGAACAGTACGGTCAGGCTCAGGAAGACGAATTGCAGTGCGCGGTTCGCCTTAAGGGTACCGAAGAACATGAACAGGGTGAACACGCCCCACAGTCCCAGGTACACGCCCAGGAAATGGGCGTTTGCCGCCTCTGCCAGGCCCATTTTAGGCATCAACAGAATTGCGACCAGAGTCAGCCAGAAGGAACCGTAAGAGGTAAATGCGGTTAAGCCGAAGGTGTTGCCTTTCTTATATTCCAGCAGGCCCGCAAAGATCTGTGCGATACCGCCGTAAAAAATGCCCATCGCCAGGATAATGCCGTCCATCGGGAACATCCCGATATTGTGCAGGTTCAGCAGAATGGTGGTCATGCCAAAACCCATCAGGCCCAGCGGAGCCGGATTAGCCAACTTAGTGTTGCCCATAAGTCCTCAAAAAAATCATCATTAATATGGTGAAATGGTTAAACCCGCGCCAGTTCTACCTGACGGGGCGCGGCATCATAATGGGCGGCATCGACGCCGTCTATGATCTCACCGGGGTGAAATTAAAAAATTTTTTATCCTTCCCCCTTGATGGATGCTGTTGTGACCCCATCTTGTAAGCAACCGCAGTGTGTGGACCTGAAAAAAATCAAATCTGGGCAGTTGAAAAAGCACGTTCTGCCCTTATTACAGGTACACAACCACATGTTGACTGAATTTTTAGTGGAGACGTTTAGATGGGTAAAATTATTGGTATCGACCTGGGTACTACCAACTCTTGTGTAGCGATTATGGATGGCACTACTGCACGTGTGCTGGAGAACGCCGAGGGCGATCGCACCACGCCTTCTATCATTGCTTATACCCAGGATGGTGAAACTCTGGTTGGTCAGCCGGCTAAACGTCAGGCCGTGACAAACCCGCAAAACACCCTGTTTGCGATCAAACGCCTGATTGGCCGCCGCTTCCAGGACGAAGAAGTTCAGCGTGACGTTTCCATCATGCCTTACAAAATCATCGCAGCCGATAACGGCGATGCATGGCTTGATGTGAAAGGCACCAAAACGGCACCTCCGCAGATCTCTGCTGAAGTGCTGAAGAAAATGAAGAAAACCGCGGAAGATTACCTGGGTGAACCGGTAACTGAAGCTGTTATCACCGTACCTGCTTACTTCAACGATGCTCAGCGTCAGGCAACCAAAGATGCTGGCCGTATCGCAGGTCTGGAAGTAAAACGTATCATCAACGAACCAACCGCAGCAGCACTGGCTTACGGTCTGGATAAAGAAGTTGGCAACCGTACTATCGCGGTTTACGACCTGGGTGGTGGTACCTTCGATATCTCTATTATCGAAATCGACGACGTTGACGGCGAAAAAACCTTCGAAGTTCTGGCAACCAATGGTGATACCCACCTGGGTGGTGAAGACTTCGATACCCGTCTGATCAACTACCTCGTTGACGAGTTCAAGAAAGATCAGGGCATTGACCTGCGTAACGACCCGCTGGCCATGCAGCGACTGAAAGAAGCCGCTGAGAAAGCGAAGATCGAGCTGTCTTCCGCTCAGCAGACCGACGTGAACCTGCCGTACATCACCGCAGACGCGACCGGTCCAAAACACATGAACATCAAAGTGACCCGTGCGAAACTGGAAAGCCTGGTAGAAGACCTGGTGAACCGTTCTATCGAGCCACTGAAAGTTGCATTGCAGGACGCTGGCCTGTCCGTGTCTGACATTCAGGACGTTATCCTGGTAGGTGGTCAGACTCGTATGCCAATGGTTCAGAAGAAAGTGGCTGAGTTCTTTGGTAAAGAGCCACGTAAAGACGTGAACCCGGACGAAGCGGTTGCTATCGGTGCTGCGGTTCAGGGTGGTGTTCTGACGGGTGAAGTAAAAGACGTACTGCTGCTGGACGTTACCCCGCTGTCTCTGGGTATCGAAACCATGGGTGGCGTGATGACTCCGCTCATCAACAAAAACACCACTATCCCGACGAAACACAGCCAGGTGTTCTCTACCGCTGAAGACAACCAGTCTGCGGTAACCATCCATGTGATTCAGGGTGAGCGTAAGCGCGCGGCGGATAACAAATCTCTGGGTCAGTTCAACCTGGACGGTATTAACCCGGCACCACGCGGCATGCCACAGATCGAAGTCACCTTCGACATCGATGCTGACGGTATCCTGCATGTGTCTGCGAAAGACAAAAATAGCGGTAAAGAGCAGAAGATTACCATCAAGGCATCTTCTGGCCTGAACGAAGCGGAAATCGAAAAAATGGTTCGTGATGCCGAAGCTAACGCGGAATCCGACCGTAAGTTCGAAGAGCTGGTTCAGACCCGTAACCAGGGTGACCATCTGCTGCACAGCACCCGTAAGCAGGTTGAAGAAGCGGGCGATAAACTGCCAGCGGAAGACAAAACTGCGATCGAAACTGCACTGAGCGCGCTGGAAACGTCTCTGAAAGGCGAAGACAAAGCGGACATCGAAGCGAAGATGCAGGAGCTGGCACAGGTTTCTCAGAAGCTGATGGAAATCGCTCAGCAGCAGCACGCACAGCAGCAGGCGGGCGCTGATGCTTCCCAGAACAACGCGAAAGACGACGATGTTGTCGACGCTGAGTTCGAAGAAGTGAAAGACAAAAAATAATCGCCCTGATGCAGGGTAAGTAATCGGCACGGGCGTAGGAGAATTCTCCACGCCCGTGCTCGCATGTTAAGGGGCTTAAAAAAACCAATGGCAAAGCAAGACTATTACGAGATTTTAGGCGTTCCGAAAACTGCGGAAGAGCGTGAAATCAAAAAGGCGTATAAGCGCCTGGCCATGAAATTCCACCCTGACCGTAATCAGGGTGACAAAGAGGCTGAAGCCAAATTTAAAGAGATTAAAGAAGCCTACGAAGTCCTGACCGATGCACAAAAACGTGCGGCCTATGATCAGTACGGTCACGCGGCCTTTGAACAGGGCGGCATGGGCGGCGGTGGATTTGGTGGCGGCGGCTTCGGCGGCGGCGCTGATTTCAGCGATATCTTTGGTGATGTATTTGGCGATATCTTCGGCGGCGGACGTGGTCGTCAGCGCGCGGCGCGCGGCGCAGACCTGCGCTACAACATGGAGCTGACGCTTGAAGAAGCGGTTCGCGGCGTCACCAAAGAGATCCGTATTCCGACGCTGGAAGAGTGTGACGTTTGCCACGGCAGCGGCGCGAAAGCGGGGACTCAGCCACAGACCTGCCCAACCTGTCACGGTTCCGGTCAGGTGCAGATGCGCCAGGGCTTCTTCGCGGTGCAGCAGGCCTGTCCGCACTGTCATGGTCGCGGTACGCTGATTAAAGATCCGTGCACCAAATGCCACGGTCACGGTCGCGTGGAGAAAACCAAAACGCTGTCCGTTAAGATCCCGGCAGGCGTGGATACGGGCGACCGCATCCGTCTGGCAGGTGAGGGTGAAGCCGGCGAGCACGGCGCACCGGCAGGCGATCTGTACGTTCAGGTTCAGGTGAAGCAGCACGCCATCTTCGAGCGTGAAGGTAACAACCTGTACTGTGAAGTGCCGATCAACTTTGCGATGGCGGCGCTGGGTGGCGAAATCGAAGTGCCGACGCTGGACGGTCGCGTTAACCTGAAAATCCCCGGCGAAACCCAGACCGGGAAGCTGTTCCGCATGCGCGGCAAAGGCGTTAAATCCGTTCGCGGTGGCGCGCAGGGTGACCTGTTATGCCGCGTGGTCGTGGAAACGCCGGTCGGCCTGAACGATAAGCAGAAACAGCTGCTGAAAGAGCTTCAGGAGAGTTTTGGCGGCCCGACGGGTGAGAAAAACAGCCCGCGCTCCAAAAGCTTCTTCGATGGCGTCAAAAAATTCTTCGACGATTTAACCCGCTAACCCGCCAGCTGGTTACTATCCTTTAAAGCCCGGAAGCAATTCCGGGCTTTTTGTTTATAGCGTTATTCCTCGGTTAAACTGAATATATACCCAATATTAATCTGTTTTTACCGATCTGTTTGCGCTGATATTATGGTTTTACCGAGGTATTGTTGTAAAAGAGAGTTTAAACGTGAAATTACTACACCGTTTCTTTAGCAGTGAGGCATCCGGCGGCGTCATCCTGATTATTGCTGCTGCGGCCGCTATGCTGCTCGCCAATATGGGCATGACGCGCGATTTCTATCACGCATTTCTGGAAACGCCCGTCGAGCTGAAAGTCGGGGCGCTGGAAATTAACAAGAACATGCTGCTGTGGATCAACGATGCGCTGATGGCGGTGTTCTTCCTGCTGGTGGGTCTGGAGGTTAAACGTGAGCTGGTGATCGGTTCGCTTGCCAGCCGTCAGCGCGCGGCGTTTCCGGTGATCGCGGCGTTTGGCGGGATGATCGTTCCGGCGTTGCTCTTTCTCGCGTTTGCGTGGCAGGATCCGGTTGCGCGTGACGGCTGGGCGATCCCGGCCGCAACGGATATCGCGTTTGCGCTCGGGGTCTTAGCCTTGCTCGGTAGCCGCGTCCCGGTAGCACTGAAAATTTTCCTGATGGCGCTGGCGATTATCGATGATCTGGGCGCTATCGTGATTATCGCGCTGTTCTACACCAGCGATCTGTCGGTTCTGTCGCTGAGCGTGGCGGCCGTGGCTATTGCGGTGCTGGCGTTGCTGAACGTCTTCAACGTCCGACGTACGGGTATTTATATTCTGGTGGGCATGGTGCTGTGGACGGCGGTGCTGAAGTCTGGCGTGCATGCCACGCTGGCGGGCGTCATCGTTGGCTTCTTTGTTCCGCTGAAGGAGCAGGACGGCAAATCGCCTGCCAGACAGCTGGAGCATGTGCTTCATCCGTGGGTGGGCTTTATGATCCTGCCGCTGTTTGCGTTTGCCAACGCGGGTGTTTCCCTGGCCGGGGTTACCCTGGACGGACTCACCTCCGTGCTGCCGCTGGGTATCATCGCCGGTCTGTTTATCGGTAAGCCGCTGGGTATCAGCCTGTTCTGCTGGCTGGCGCTGAAGCTGAAGCTGGCGTCATTGCCAAACGGAACCACCTTTAGCCAGATTATGGCCGTCGGCGTGCTGTGCGGTATTGGATTCACCATGTCGATCTTTATCTCGACGCTGGCGTTTGGCGCAAACGCGCCTGAGCTTATCGTCTGGGCAAAACTCGGCATTCTCATCGGGTCATTACTGGCCGCAGTCATTGGTTATACCTTGTTGAAGGTGAAATTGTCCGGACAGGCTGTCCAGGCATAACGGAAAACCGGGAGGAGGGGGCTCCTTCTCCCGATACACACTCAGGGAGAGAACACGCGATGTCTCATTTGAATTACAACCATCTTTATTACTTCTGGCACGTTTATAAACAGGGCTCGGTCGTGGGGGCGGCAGAAGCGCTTTACCTGACGCCACAAACCATTACCGGGCAAATCAAAGCCCTGGAAGAGCGGTTACAGGGCAAGTTGTTCAAGCGCAAGGGCCGTGGGATTGAGCCCAGTGAGTTGGGCGAGCTGGTGTTCCGCTATGCGGATAAAATGTTCACCCTGAGCCAGGAGATGCTGGATATCGTCAATTACCGCAAAGAGTCTAACCTGCTTTTTGACGTGGGGGTGGCGGATGCGCTGTCCAAACGGCTGGTGAGTGGCGTGCTGGATGCGGCGGTGGTGGAAGATGAACAGATCCATTTACGCTGCTTTGAGTCCACTCACGAGATGCTGCTGGAACAGCTGAGCCAGCATAAGCTGGATATGATTATTTCGGATTGCCCTATCGATTCCACGCAGCAGGAAGGCTTGTTCTCGGTGAAAATTGGCGAATGCGGCGTCAGTTTCTGGTGCATCAATCCGCCACCGGAAAAACCGTTTCCTGCCTGCCTGGAAGAGCGCCGCTTGCTGGTGCCGGGTCGGAGGTCCATGCTCGGACGGAAGCTGCTGAACTGGTTTAACTCGCAGGGGCTGAACGTAGAAATTCTCGGTGAGTTCGACGATGCGGCGCTGATGAAAGCCTTTGGCGAAGCGCATAACGCTATCTTCGTTGCTCCGACGCTGTACGCGCACGATCTCTATTCAGACGACAAAATAACCGAGATCGGCAGGGTGGATAACGTGATGGAAGAGTATCACGCCATATTCGCCGAAAGGATGATTCAGCACCCGGCGGTGCAGCGAATCTGCAATCGCGACTATTCGGCGCTGTTTACGCCGCCGGTAATCTGAAGACATAAAAAAACCCGCGTTAAGCGGGTTCTTTCAAACAAGCAACAACAAGTGGCGATTAAGCCAGTTTGTTGATCTGCGCGGTCAGGTTTGCTTTATGACGCGCTGCTTTGTTTTTGTGGATCAGACCTTTAGCAGCCTGACGATCCACGATTGGTTGCATTTCGTTAAATGCGTTCTGCGCTGCAGCTTTGTCGCCAGCTTCGATAGCTGCGTATACTTTCTTGATGAAAGTACGCATCATAGAGCGACGGCTTGCATTGTGCTTACGAGCCTTTTCAGACTGAACGGCACGTTTCTTAGCTGATTTGATATTAGCCAAGGTCCAACTCCCAAATATGATCTATGTGGACAATTCAAAGGCCGAGGAATATGCCCTCTATACCTTCTTTTGTCAATGGATTTGTGCAAATAAGCGCCGTTAATGTGGCGACGCTACGTTACGTAGTGATGGCGCAGGATTCTACCAGCTTGTCGTTCGTGAATACAGCTTTTCGGCGTAAAAATCGCAGTTCGCGGACAGATTTTTTTGCTGCGAAAGGTCAGCGTGATGAAATCATACGGCTTTCTGTTTAGCGTGAACAATCGCCGGTTAACCTTAACCGCTGTACAAGGTATACTTTGGCGATTTTCACTGTTTTGAGCCAGTCATGAAGCTGATACGCGGCATACATAATCTCAGTCAAGCCCCGCACGGGTGCGTGCTGACCATTGGTAATTTCGACGGCGTGCATCGTGGGCATCAGGCGCTGTTGCAGGGATTGCGTAAAGAAGGCGAGGCGCGAGGCCTGCCCGTCGTGGTGATGATTTTCGAGCCTCAGCCGCTGGAGCTGTTTGCAGGCGAGAAATCCCCCGCGCGGCTGACGCGTCTGCGTGAGAAGTTACGCTACCTGGCGGAGTCAGGGGTGGACTACGTCCTGTGCGTACGGTTCGACCGTCGTTTTGCCGCGCTGACCGCACAAAATTTTGTCAGCGACCTGTTGGTCAGGCAGCTTGGCGTGCAGTTTCTCGCCGTGGGCGATGATTTCCGCTTTGGCGCTGGTCGTCAGGGCGATTTCTTGTTATTACAGAAGGCTGGCCTGGAGTACGGGTTTGACGTCACCAGCACGATGACCTTCTGTGAGGGCGGCGTGCGCGTCAGCAGCACGGCGGTACGTCAGGCGCTGGCGAACGATGAACTGGACACGGCAGAAACGCTGCTGGGTCACCCGTTCACAATTTCAGGTCGCGTGGTCCATGGCGATGCGCTGGGCCGCACGATAGGTTTCCCGACGGCGAATATACCGCTGCGTCGTCAGGTCTCCCCGGTTAAAGGGGTCTATGCGGTGGAAGTGGCAGGACTGGGCGAGAAGCCTTTCTACGGCGTCGCCAACATTGGCACACGTCCAACGGTTGCCGGTGTGCGTCAACAGTTAGAAGTACACCTGCTGGACGTTGTAATGGACCTGTATGGTCGCCATATAGATGTGATACTGCGTAAAAAAATACGCAATGAACAGCGATTCGCTTCGCTGGATGAACTTAAGGCGCAAATCGCGCGAGATGAATTAACGGCCCGCGAGTTTTTTGGGCTTTAGAACCGGCTTAACTGCCTACGTGATAAATACGGAACCGAGAATCTGATGAGTGACTATAAATCAACCCTGAATTTGCCGGAAACAGGGTTCCCGATGCGCGGCGATCTCGCCAAGCGTGAACCGGGAATGCTGGCGCGTTGGACCGATGATGACCTGTACGGCATCATTCGTGCAGCCAAAAAAGGCAAAAAAACCTTCATTCTGCATGATGGCCCTCCATATGCGAATGGCAGCATTCATATTGGTCACTCTGTAAACAAGATTCTTAAAGACATTATCGTGAAGTCCAAAGGACTCGCGGGGTATGACTCGCCTTACGTTCCGGGCTGGGACTGCCATGGTCTGCCAATCGAGCTGAAAGTTGAGCAAGAGTACGGTAAGCCGGGTGAGAAGTTCACCGCCGCAGAATTCCGCGCGAAATGCCGCGAATACGCTGCCACCCAGGTTGACGGTCAGCGCGCTGACTTTATCCGTCTGGGCGTATTGGGCGACTGGTCGCACCCGTACCTGACCATGGACTTCAAAACCGAAGCCAACATCATCCGTGCGCTGGGTAAAATCATCGGCAACGGTCACCTGCACAAAGGCGCGAAGCCGGTGCACTGGTGCGTCGACTGCCGCTCTGCGCTGGCAGAAGCGGAAGTGGAGTATTACGACAAAACCTCGCCTTCTATCGACGTGGCCTTCGAAGCGGTCGATCAGGATGCGATCAAAGCTAAATTTGGTCTGCCTGGCGTAAGCGGCCCGATCTCTCTGGTGATCTGGACCACCACCCCGTGGACGCTGCCTGCTAACCGCGCGATCTCCCTCTCTGGCGAGTTTGAGTATGCGCTGGTGCAGATTGATGGCCGTGCGGTTATCCTGGCGAAAGACCTGGTCGAAAGCGTGCTGAAACGCGCGAACATCACCGATTACACCGTGCTGGGCACCGTAAAAGGTGACGCGCTGGAACTGATGCGCTTCAAACACCCGTTCCTGGACTTCGACGTTCCGGCGATCCTGGGCGACCACGTCACGCTGGACGCGGGTACCGGTGCGGTGCATACCGCCGGTGGCCACGGTCCTGACGACTACAACATCAGCCTGAAATATGGTCTGGAAATCGCTAACCCGGTTGGTCCGGACGGCTCTTACCTGCCAGGCACGTACCCGGCGTTGGACGGCATCAACGTCTTTAAAGCTAACGACATCATCGTTGACATGCTGCGCACCAGCGGCGCGCTGCTGCACGTTGAGAAAATGCAGCACAGCTATCCGTGCTGCTGGCGTCACAAGACCCCGATCATCTTCCGTGCAACCCCGCAGTGGTTTATCAGCATGGACCAGAAAGGCCTGCGTGCGCAGTCTCTGAAAGAGATCAAAGGCGTGCAGTGGATCCCTGACTGGGGCCAGGCGCGGATCGAATCCATGGTGGCTAACCGTCCTGACTGGTGTATCTCCCGTCAGCGCACCTGGGGCGTGCCGATGTCTCTGTTCGTACATAAAGAGACGCAGGAGCTGCACCCGAACACTCTGGAACTGATGGAAGAAGTGGCGAAGCGCGTCGAAGTTGACGGCATTCAGGCGTGGTGGGATCTCGACGCCCACGACATCCTGGGCGCTGACGCAGACAGCTACGAGAAAGTGCCGGATACCCTGGACGTGTGGTTCGACTCCGGGTCTACCCACTCCTCCGTGGTTGACGTGCGTCCGGAGTTTGCTGGTCACGCTGCCGATATGTATCTGGAAGGGTCTGACCAACACCGCGGCTGGTTCATGTCATCGCTGATGATCTCCACCGCCATGAAGGGTAAAGCACCTTACCGCCAGGTATTGACCCACGGCTTCACCGTGGATGGTCAGGGCCGTAAGATGTCCAAATCTATCGGTAACACCGTTTCTCCGCAGGACGTGATGAACAAACTGGGCGCGGACATTCTGCGTCTGTGGGTGGCCTCTACCGACTACACCGGCGAAATGGCGGTCTCTGATGAGATCCTGAAACGTGCTGCTGACAGCTATCGTCGTATTCGTAACACCGCGCGCTTCCTGCTGGCGAACCTGAACGGGTTCGATCCGGTGAAAGACATGGTGAAGCCGGAAGAGATGGTTGTGCTCGATCGCTGGGCGGTAGGCTGCGCGAAAGCGGCGCAGGAAGATATTCTTAAAGCCTATGAGTCTTACGACTTCCACGAAGTGGTGCAGCGCCTGATGCGCTTCTGCTCCATCGAGATGGGCTCGTTCTACCTCGACATCATCAAAGACCGCCAGTACACCGCGAAAGCGGACAGCGTGGCGCGTCGTAGTTGCCAGACTGCGCTGTTCCACATCGCAGAGGCGCTGGTACGCTGGATGGCGCCGATCATGTCCTTCACCGCGGATGAAATCTGGGGTTACCTGCCGGGTGACCGCGAGAAGTATGTCTTCACCGGCGAGTGGTACGAAGGTCTGTTCGACCTCTCCAGCACTGAAGCAATGAACGATGCCTACTGGGACGAGCTGCTGAAAGTGCGTGGCGAAGTGAACAAGGTTATCGAGCAGGCGCGCGCTGACAAGAAAGTCGGTGGCTCTCTGGAAGCGACGGTGACCCTGTACGCAGAGCCTGAGCTGGCCGCGAAGCTGACCGCGCTGGGCGATGAATTACGATTTGTCCTGTTGACCTCCGGTGCGAAAGTTGCGGATTATGCCGAAGCTACTGCTGATGCTCAGCAGAGTGAACTGCTCAAAGGACTGAAGGTCGCACTGAGCAAAGCCGACGGTGAAAAATGCCCGCGTTGCTGGCATTACACCACTGATGTCGGTCAGGTGGCGGAACACGCAGACATCTGCGGACGCTGTGTAAGCAACGTCGCCGGTGACGGCGAAAAACGTAAGTTTGCCTGATGAGTAAAACTCTCTGTTCAACAGGACTGCGCTGGCTGTGGCTGGTGGTGGTGGTGCTGATTATTGATTTGGGCAGCAAGTTCCTGATCCTCCAGAATTTCGCTCTGGGGGATACGGTCCCGCTGTTTCCGTCGCTTAACCTGCACTATGCCCGCAACTATGGTGCGGCGTTTAGTTTCCTTGCCGACAGCGGTGGCTGGCAGCGCTGGTTCTTCGCGGGTATCGCTATCGGTATCTGCGTCGTGCTGGCGGTGCTGATGTACCGCTCAAAGGCCACGCAAAAGCTGAATAACATCGCCTACGCGCTGATCATTGGCGGCGCGCTGGGTAACCTGTTTGACCGCCTGTGGCACGGCTTTGTGGTCGATATGATCGATTTCTACGTCGGCGACTGGCACTTCGCGACCTTTAACCTCGCCGATAGCGCAATATGCGTTGGTGCGGCGTTAATCGTGCTGGAAGGCTTCTTGCCTAAATCGGCCGCGAAAGAGCAGGCGTAACAAAACCAGCCGGGTGACGCGTAGCGATCCCGGCCTACAGAATTTGTGGCCTCCGTAGGCCCGGTAAGCGTAGCGCCACCGGGCAACAGGTGACCCAAAACAAGCGAGCAATTTGCATGTCTAAATCCGTACAGAGCAACAGCGCGGTTCTCGTTCATTTCACGCTGAAGCTGGATGACGGCTCCACGGCCGAATCCACCCGCAACAATGGCAAACCGGCGCTGTTTCGTCTGGGTGACACCTCCCTGTCTGAAGGCCTTGAGCAGCAGCTTCTGGGTCTGAAAGAGGGCGAGAAAAAAGCGTTTTCGCTGGAGCCGGATGCGGCATTTGGCGTGCCAAGCCCGGACCTGATCCAGTATTTCTCGCGTCGTGAGTTTATGGATGCGGGTGAACCAGAAATCGGGGCGATTATGCTCTTTACCGCTATGGACGGCAGCGAAATGCCTGGCGTGATCCGAGAAATCAACGGCGATTCTATCACCGTCGATTTCAACCATCCGCTTGCCGGGCGTACCGTTCATTTTGATGTCGAAGTGCTGGAGATCGATCCGGCACTGGAGGAGTAAAATGCAGATCCTGTTGGCTAACCCGCGCGGCTTCTGCGCCGGTGTAGACCGCGCTATCAGCATTGTTGAAAACGCGCTGGAGATTTACGGCGCGCCGATTTACGTGCGTCACGAAGTGGTGCACAACCGTTACGTGGTCGACAGCCTGCGCGAGCGCGGTGCGATTTTTATCGAGCAGATCAGCGAAGTGCCGGACGGCGCAATCCTCATCTTCTCCGCGCACGGCGTCTCTCAGGCGGTACGCAACGAGGCGAAAAGCCGCGATCTGACCGTATTCGATGCCACCTGTCCGTTAGTGACAAAAGTGCATATGGAAGTGGCGCGCGCCAGCCGTCGTGGTGAAGAGTCAATTCTGATTGGTCACGCCGGTCACCCGGAAGTTGAAGGCACCATGGGCCAGTACAGCAACCCGGAAGGGGGCATGTACCTGGTCGAATCACCGGAAGATGTGTTTACCCTGGACGTGAAAAACGAAGCCCGTCTGTCGTTTATGACCCAGACGACGCTTTCCGTAGACGACACCTCAGACGTGATTGACGCCCTGCGCCAGCGCTTCCCGAAAATCGTCGGGCCGCGCAAAGATGATATTTGTTATGCAACCACCAACCGTCAGGAAGCCGTGCGCGCGCTGGCTGAACAGGCGGACGTGGTGCTGGTGGTCGGCTCGAAAAACTCCTCTAACTCCAACCGTCTGGCCGAACTGGCGCAGCGTATGGGGAAAGCGGCGTTCCTGATCGACGACGCAACGGACATTCAGGAAGCGTGGGTGAAAAACGCGGCCTGCGTCGGTGTTACCGCAGGCGCTTCAGCGCCGGATATCCTGGTTCAAAACGTCATTGCCCGCCTGCAAGAGCTGGGCGGTGGCGAAGCGGTGCCGCTGGAAGGCCGTGAAGAGAACATTGTCTTCGAAGTGCCGAAAGAGCTGCGAATCGACGCCCGCGAAGTGGAATAATGTCCTCTCAATCTTCAAAATGCCGGTGGCGAAAGCCTCCGGCATTTTTGTTTCTGGTTAACTGTGATTCACCATCAATATTGACGCTTTTATCACTAGGTTAATCGTTTAATCTGCCATCATGATATTGCTGTTCTCCTCGGGCCGGAGAGCGATATGAATTCAGACATCTTTTTGCCACCTCAGTTGACGTGGGCTACCGGCGCGCTAGCCGGCGGGCCGCTTATCCGCAAAACGACTCGTCTTGCGGATCTTCCTGGGATCTTCGCAGACGGCGAGGCGTGGAAGTGCGGCAATCCTCAAAAAAGTGTGTATGACGTAGACGTACTGGGCTCGCCCGTAGGGGAAGGGGCACTCTTCGTTGGGGTAACTCACCTGCGTGCGGGTAACGTGGGCGATGAGTTCTTTATGACTCGCGGTCATTTTCATCAGCGCCGCGAACAGGGCGAGGTCTATTTTGGCCTGCGCGGATGTGGCTTGTTGCTGCTGCAAACGGAGGCGGGCGACGCGCGGCTTGAGCAGGTGACGGCTGGCTCCGTGCATATTATTCCTCCTTTTACAGCGCATCGTTTGATTAACACTGGCAACGAGACGCTATCCTCCCTTGCCGTCTGGCCGAGCATTGCGGGACACGACTATGCGGCGCTGGCAGAGGGCTTCACCCTGCGGATCTTTGCCTCCGGGGAAGGTTACGAGGTGCGCCATGGCTAACTATGGCCTTGATATGACCATCACTCGTCAGCCGCTCGGTTTTTGCTACGGAGAGGATGTTACCGGGCCGATGCCGGAGATCAGAACACTGGATCAGATCCGCCCGTCGCTGCGCAATCCGGACTGCGAAGGGCCTGAACAGGTGTATGCCATCGCGATGGACGTGGCGCGTCTGGCGGACAGGCCGGAGCTCGAAAAACGCATGCTGCTTTTTGGTGTGGTCACCTACGCGGCAGGCACGCTTGGCGATGAGCCGGTCCGCAGCCAGGGACATGTTCACCGTATTAGCCAGCACAGCGGATGGTCGCCCCCTGAGCTGTACGAAATCTGGCAGGGTAAAGCGATTATCTACATGCAGGAGTATGTGGACGACGATCCGGGACGATGTTTTGCGGTACTCGCGGGGCCGGGTGAAAAGGTACTGGTCCCTCCCGGATGGGGCCATGCGACGATTTCGGCCTCGCCCAATGAGCCGCTGACGTTTGGTGCGTGGTGCGATCGGGAATATGGCTTTGAGTATGAGGCCGTTCGTGCACGAAAAGGTCTGGCCTGGTATCCCTTAGTTCAGGGTAATCATATTGTCTGGCAGCATAACAGTCACTACAGACCAGGGCGCTTGCAGATGATTACGCCGAGAAGTTATCCGGAATTTGGCATTACTGATGCGCCTGTTTATCAGCAGTTTATTGATGACCCCGCACGGTTCCAGTTTATTTCGCGTCCGGATAAAGTCGCAGAACTGTGGAATAACTTCCATCCATAAAGAAGCCGGGGCATTGCCCCGGTTTTCTTATCCTGCAAACAACCCGGACGCCACGCCAAGCGCTGCCAGTATAAGCAGCAATATCATGGCTTTTACCGGCGACACGCCGCGTTTTGCCATCAGATACCAGGTCCCCAGCACCACCGCCAGCGGAAGCAGCTGCGGGAAAATACCGTCCAGCATCTGCTGAACGTGAATGTTAACCCCGTCCCGGGTGATGAACTCCAGCCCGGTGCCGAGCTTCACGTAGCTGGCCGCCACGCCGCCCATGACAAATACGCCCAGTAGCGAGAGCGCTTCCCGTAGCCGGGTAGATTTGCTGCTGACCAGCATCTCCACGGAGCCTGATCCCATCTGGTAGCCTTTGAGAAACAGGAACCAGGAGCCAGGGATAATGATGGCCAGCCAGGCAACGGTATAAAACAGTGGACCGAGGATATTTCCGCCTGCCGCCAGCGCCATCCCAATGCTAAGCAGGATCGGGATCAGCATGCCGGGGATCATCGAATCGCCGATCCCGGCAATTGGCCCCATCAGGCCTACCTTCAGGGTATTTATGGTTTCACCGTCAATCGGCTCGCCGTTGGCTTTTTTCTCCTCCAGCCCCAGCGCCATACCGTTAACGATCGCGCCAATCTGTGGCTCCGTGTTGTAGAACGACGCGTGACGGCGCAGCATCTCGGTACGTTGTACCGGGTCGGGATAGAGCTTTTTTGCGACCGGCAGCATGCTCAGGCAAAAGCCGAAGGATTCAAGGCGTTCAAAGCTCATTGAGGAGAGGTTGTGCATCATCCACGCTCGCCAGCAGCGGCGCAGATCCTTGCGGCTGAGTTTACGTTCTTCCATCAGAATTCATCCTCGTCGTCAGGGACAGGTGCTGAAGCCACGGCCTGCGGTGCCTCGGGTTTATAGTTGTAATGAATCAGTGCCAGCAGGGCGCCCACGATCACCAGCGCGACCATATTGAGTTTCAGGAAAACGATGCAAACGAAGCCCACCAGAAAGTAGATGAGCATGGTATAGCTTTTGATGATCTGCTTAAGCAGGATGGCAATACCGACGGCGGGCAAGATGCCGCCCAGCACATTCATGGTGGAGAGGACGATGTGCGGCAGGCTGTCCATAAACCCGCTAATGTACTGTGCGCCAAAAAAGACGGCGATAAAGGTAGGCACAAAGCGCAGCACAAAATTCATCGCCTGCGGCCAGATGGCGCTGTTGAGGTAGATCCCGCGCTCGTCGCCGTTCTCCAGCGCCACATCCGCACGATGGTTCCAGAAGGAGTTCAGCACCATCATCGCATTGAAGAGAATGGTTCCGGCGATCCCAATAGTCGCCGCCAGCGCGACGGCAACCTCAGGTCCTTTGCCGGAAAGTATTCCCAGTGCAATGGCCGGATAAGCCACAAAGTTTAAATCTGCTGGCATCGAGCCGCCGGGTGTCACCATTGCGATATACACCGCCTGCACCGCTACGCCAATCATAATCCCGGTTTTGATATCGCCCAGGATCAGGCCAACCAGCATCCCGGAAATGAGCGGTCGGGAGATGAGATACCAGCCGCCCGTCAGCCCTAAAAGCCACGGACTACTGAGTGCGCCCAGATAACACAGCAGGCCAATTAAAGCCGCTTCGATAATCATGATCTGCTCCTTATTTCAGCTTTTGTCTGGCATCCTGCCAGGTATAAAAACTGGCATCAGGAACCAGGCGGAATTCAATCGCGTGTCCCTGCCCGGTCAGCCACTCGAACGCCGCCGCTTCATCCTGGGTTACCGATTGATTCGGGCCGATGGTGATCGTGTTAGCCCGGGCGCTCATCGGGCCCACGTTAATTTTTCCATTGCTGTTTTTCAGGCTAATGCCCGCCTGCTCAATGCGCTGTAGCGTGAGTGGAGATTTGCCAATCACGAAATAGCGCTTTTCGCTGGCAATCACTTTTGGCAGTTTTTCGATCGCGGTTGCCGTATCGAACAGCCACACTTTAGTATCTGATACGGCTCCTTTCATGACCGACGATAACAGCGGATCGGCCGCAACGGCATCGTCAATGGCAACGATGCCGTCGCAGGGCAGCTCCCTGGCCCAGCGTGTAATGAGCTGCCCGTGGATCACGCGATCGTCAATGCGTACAAAAGAAATACTCATATGCGGCTCCTTAAAAATCGTCTGTCTGTGCAGTATCTGCCGGTTTCGCCTGTACCAGCGTCGGCAGAGTAATTTCGATAAGCTGCCCGGCAGCCTGATGAACATCGCGAGCCATCATCACCTCATCGGTTTGCAGCAGCATCGGGAAGTTGACTCCAGCCACCACGGCGACCGGCGGCTGCGTATATGGGTTAAACGCGGCCTCACAGGCCACGTTCCACGGCGTGCCGCTTTGCATGTCGCACAGCACCAGCACGCCGTCAGCGTTGACGCTTGCCGCTTCCAGTGTGGAGATGAAATCCTGCCGGAAGCCCTCTATTCCCGCCTGTTCGGTCAGACAAATGGCGTGTATGCCGGGGAGCTCGCCGTATACCATCCGGCCGCTCTCCAGCAGCGCGGCGGCTAACGGCCCATGAGTGGCGACAATAAAATGAATCATCGTTAGCTCCTTACCCAGGCTTTGATAGTCGCGAGGGGGTGTCCGGAAGCACGGGCTGAAGGTGAAATGCGATAGTCACCTACGCTTGCCGGAATGATGAAGGTTTCGGCGTAATGGACGGTAAACGGCTCAAATGCACCGGTTGGGCTGTCGACAATTGCTTCGTCGCCCTCTACCAGATTCAGCACGTTCACGCCGCCGCCGGTGTGGTGCAAAACGGGTTCGCTAAACCAGTGGCGGCGGGTTTCGATAAATTCACGCTCGTGCAGGCCAGTACGCTCTTCACGCCAGCCGTTTCCTTCCGCGACAGGTTCGAACTGATTCACCAGATGCTGATGAACCCACTGCGCGTCGCGCTGCCAGTCGATCACCTTTTCACCGTGCTCCAGGTGTACCGGGCGCGGCAGCCCGTCCAGGCCCAGGCGGCCCCAGTCCCACAGTTTGAAGGTGAAAATATACGGCGTAGCGCTGATCTCCAGCACCATGGTTCCCGCGCCGGAGCAGTGCACCGTCCCAGCCGGGATCAGGAAATGGTCGTGCTTTTTCGCCGGGATCTGATTAACGAAGCGGTCGTCATCAAACGGTTTTTCACCGTGACCCGCGCGCCTGAGATCGTCCATCATGGCCTCAGGGTCTGTGCCGGTTTTGGTCCCCAGATAGACGACGGCACCCGGCTCCGCTTCCAGAATGTAATAACTCTCATCCTGGGTATAGTGCATCCCAAACTGCTGCTGGATGTACTCGGTAATGGGGTGGACCTGGAAGCTCAGATTCTGGCCACCCATGGTGTCGAGGAAGTCAAAACGGATCGGGAATTCCGCGCCGAAACGTGCGTGAACTTTCTCGCCCAGCAGAGCACGGGGCTCAAGCAAAACCAGATCCTGAGAGGGGATCTCGATCCGCACTGCGCCAAAACGCAGTAACAGGCTGTTCTCCTCGGGCACGCAGTCAAAACACCACGCGTAATTGGGTGCAGAGGGATCGAGATCGAATTGCTGTTTCATCCACTGGCCGCCCCAGACGCCAGGATCGAAAAAGGGCGCCACGCGGAAAGGCTGGGTGGTAGTTTGCTTCAGCCCGGCTCGCAGGGCCTCGCCGCTGACCATCGCGGGCTGGTTCGTCTGGGTTGTATCCAGTAAAAAATCGGTGCGCCTGAGCAGCGGCGTTTTGTGGCGATCGAAGACGCGCCATTCGACAAAAAAGGCGCGCTTGTAGCGACGAAGCATATCTTCCTGCTGATTATCTGCGCCCCAGTTCCCAGTCTCACCCCGGCGCATACGCTGCTGGATCTCCCAGCGCGGCAGATCGGCATACACCAGCACATCACCCGGATGGACAAGCGTCGCACCGGGTCCGTAGATCACAATCAGCCCCCCGGAACACTGGTTCACCTGAACCTGCAACGCCTCCAGACGCGCGGGATCGAAAAACTCTCCAAGCTGGTGGCAGGAGAGAACGCCAAAGACGCGATCGTCTGTGAGGTTGCGCGTCAGCATCTCATGAATGGCACACTCATCCCGTCGCGCCTGTTCAGCATTGATCGCCAGCGTCGGGCGTAGACGCGGCAGCACGTTCTCTTCAAGCTCGGTCATGCGCACGCCCGGATAGCAGTCAATCACCAGCACCGTGCGGCTGCGCTGTTGGGTTTGTGACTCAAGAACGCGGGTTATTGCTTCCCAGCCTTGCCAGGCGCTGTCATCAAAACCCTGTATCGCCACCGTGGGGAATTTGTCGTAGGTTGTCATTGTATCCTCCGTAATCGTTATTTAAGGTTATTCGATTAACCGTATTTGAGAAGAGTGGTTAACGCGATTAACCCGCCATAAATGCGAATCGAATCCAGAACAACAGCGGTAATGTGAAGAGTCTCACAGGGAAAAATGCAAAAAACAGGTTATTCGATTAACCTGTAGTGATGATGAAGGAGACAACATGACGGGAATTACACTGGCCGATGTCGCGAAACGCGCCGGCGTGTCAACGGCGACGGTCTCGATGGTGCTCTGCAACAAAGGCCGCATTTCGCAAAGCACGCGCGAACGTGTGCTTAAGGCGCTGGATGAATCCGGCTATGTCTATAACCAGACGGCAGCCAATTTACGTAACCGCAGCAGTAACCAGGTCGGGCTGCTCTTGCACGATATCACCAACCCTTTTTACAGCGAGATGACGGCAGGGCTAAGTCATGAAATGGAGCGCCACGAGCTGATGCTTTTTCTGGCGAATAGCGAGGAATCGGCAGAGCGACAGCAAAAATTTGTTGATTCACTGATGCGTAATAACGTCGGCGGTATGGTGCTGTGTGCGGCTCGGGAAACGCCCCAGGCCTTTTTTGAGGGTCTGAAGCGGCGCAATATTCCGGCTATCATGGTTGTGCGACCGCTGAACGATCCGGATTTTGATTTTGTCGGAACGGATAACTTCTTAGGCACGCAGATGGCGACGGAGCATCTGCTCAGAATGGGCCATCGGCACATTGCGTTCATTGGAGGGAGCCAGAATTCGGGCTCTCGGGCGCAGCGTATCGGGGGCTTTACCAGCAAGCTGCTGGAGTACGGCGTGACGCCGAATCCTGCCTGGATCAGAACCTCTCACGCCAGCCAAAGCGACGGCGCGCGCGTGGCAGAGGCGTTACTTCTCGAGCATCCACACATCAGTGCGGCGATTTGCTATCAGGATGTTGTGGCGCTGGGGGTGATGCAAAGCTTACGCAAGATGGGCCGTGAGCCGGGACGTGATTTTGCGCTGGTCGGTTTCGATGATATTACCGAAGCGGCTCTGGTGCAGCCCGCATTGACCACCGTATCGGTGGCGGCGAAAGAGATTGGTCGTAAGGCAGGGGAGTTACTTTACAGCCGCATACAGGGCAACGACGAACCCGCCAAACGAATCATTCTGCCGCCTGCGCTGGTGGTGCGGGAATCATGTGGTTTTCGCTGACGATCATGTCTTTCACTGATATCTCACCCTGTTTATCATTAAATTCTAATTATCGGCGTTTTCTGTGGCAGCCTGTGCAAAGGCTGGTTAATCTGAAAACGATTTACATCATTTTAACGTAAGAGAATAACTATGCATGATGCACAGATCCGCGTCGCCATTGCGGGCGCGGGTGGACGTATGGGCCGTCAGCTGATTCAGGCGGCACTACAGATGGATGGCGTGGCGCTTGGCGCGGCGTTGGAGCGTGAAGGTTCATCGCTTTTGGGAGCCGATGCAGGCGAGCTGGCAGGCGCAGGTCAGACGGGCGTTACCGTGCAGAGCAGCCTTGAGGCGGTGAAAGAAGACTTTGACGTGTTTATCGATTTTACCCGCCCTGAAGGCACGTTGGCTCACCTGGCGTTTTGCCGTCAGCACGGTAAAGGGATGGTGATTGGCACCACCGGTTTTGACGAGGTCGGTAAGCAAGCCATTCAGGATGCGTCCACTGAGATTGCGATTGTCTTTGCGGCAAACTTTAGCGTGGGGGTAAACGTCATGCTGAAACTGCTGGAGAAGGCGGCGAAGGTGATGGGCGACTACACCGACATTGAAATCGTCGAAGCGCACCATCGCCACAAAGTCGATGCTCCGTCAGGCACGGCGCTGGCGATGGGCGAAGCGATTGCGTGTGCAATGGATAAAGATTTGAAAGACATCGCGGTCTATTCTCGCGAAGGCCACACTGGCGAGCGCGTGCCTGGCACCATTGGGTTTGCCACCGTTCGCGCGGGTGATATCGTCGGTGAACATACCGCTATGTTCGCCGATATTGGCGAAAGGATCGAAATCACTCATAAAGCATCCAGCCGCATGACATTTGCAAACGGGGCGGTACGTTCGGCATTGTGGCTGAAAGGTAAGCGTAATGGTCTTTTTGATATGCGAGATGTCCTCGAACTCAACAATTTGTAAGCATTATTACCCTTCGTGATGTGGTTATTGCAGTCGTAATTACTTGATTGCATAGGGCAATATTTTATTGCCCTTTTATTTTGTCTGTTTGGGGTATTTATTGTGTCTAACTGATTTAAAGTAAGTGTTTTCTCGATAATTTCTGTTGCTGAACTGTAAATTTTGACCATTTGGTCCACTTTTTATTCCTGCAAGACGTTCCTTTCTATTAAACTGCATGCGCAAGCGGTTTCCACAGTGATTTAGTTGATCTTTTTGCCGCTTAATCTGATTTCAGACCGCCAGGCTTGCAAAAGAATATACAAAACCCCCGTTTTAAGTTGACTTTTACATGGCAAATCCCCAGAATGCCGCCGTTTGCCAAAAATCCGCTGGCAACACATTTGCATTGATTCATGACATGGTTATGAATTAATATGCAAATAAAGTGAGTGAATATTCTCTGGAGGGTGTTTTGATTAAGTCAGCGCTATTGGTTCTGGAAGACGGAACCCAGTTTATCGGTCGGGCCATAGGGGCAACGGGTTCGGCGGTTGGGGAAGTCGTTTTCAATACTTCAATGACCGGTTATCAAGAAATCCTCACTGATCCTTCCTATTCTCGCCAAATCGTTACTCTTACTTATCCTCATATCGGCAATGTCGGCACCAATGCGGCTGACGAAGAATCCTCTCAGGTACATGCGCAAGGCCTAGTCATTCGCGACCTGCCGCTGATTGCCAGCAACTTCCGCAACACCGAAGACCTCTCTTCTTACCTGAAGCGCCACAACATTGTGGCGATTGCCGATATCGATACCCGTAAGCTGACGCGTCTGCTGCGCGAGAAGGGTGCACAAAACGGTTGTATCATCGCAGGGGATAACCTCGATGCGACGCTGGCGCTGGAAAAAGCGAAAGCCTTCCCGGGACTGAACGGTATGGACCTGGCGAAAGAAGTGACCACCGCTGAAGCCTACAGCTGGACGCAGGGAAGCTGGACGCTGGAAGGCGACCTGCCGGAAGCGAAACCGGAAAGCGAGCTACCGTTCCACGTGGTGGCCTACGATTTTGGCGCCAAGCGCAACATCCTGCGTATGCTGGTTGACCGTGGCTGCCGCCTAACGGTCGTCCCGGCACAAACGTCTGCGGAAGATGTTCTGAAGATGAACCCGGACGGCATCTTCCTCTCAAACGGTCCTGGCGACCCGGCGCCGTGCGACTACGCTATCGACGCCATCAAGTCCTTCCTTGAAACCGACATCCCGGTATTCGGCATCTGTCTCGGCCATCAGCTGCTGGCGCTGGCGAGCGGAGCGAACACCGTCAAGATGAAGTTTGGCCACCACGGTGGTAACCACCCGGTGAAAGATATCGACAACAACACGGTGATGATCACCGCGCAGAACCACGGCTTCGCTGTGGATGAAGCGACGATGCCGTCTAACCTGCGCGTGACGCATAAGTCACTGTTCGATGGTACCTTGCAGGGTATCCATCGCACCGATAAGCCTGCGTTCAGCTTCCAGGGCCACCCTGAAGCCAGCCCGGGCCCTCACGATGCCGCGCCGCTGTTCGATCACTTCATCGAACTTATCGAGCAATACCGTAAGACCGCTAAATAATCAGGAGCTGAGAAGACCATGCCAAAACGTACAGACATAAAAAGCATCCTGATCCTTGGCGCTGGCCCGATTGTCATCGGCCAGGCCTGCGAATTCGACTACTCCGGTGCGCAGGCGTGTAAAGCCCTGCGTGAAGAGGGTTACCGTGTCATCCTGGTAAACTCTAACCCGGCCACCATCATGACCGACCCGGAAATGGCGGATGCGACCTACATCGAGCCGATTCACTGGGAAGTGGTACGCAAAATTATCGAGAAAGAGCGTCCGGACGCGGTGCTGCCGACCATGGGCGGCCAGACGGCGCTGAACTGTGCGCTGGAGCTGGAGCGTCAGGGCGTGCTGGAAGAGTTCGGCGTGACCATGATCGGTGCGACCGCCGACGCGATTGATAAAGCAGAAGACCGTCGCCGCTTCGACGTGGCAATGAAAAAAATTGGCCTTGATACCGCACGTTCCGGTATCGCGCACAATATGGAAGAAGCGCTGGCCGTTGCGGCTGAAGTGGGTTATCCGTGCATCATCCGTCCTTCCTTCACCATGGGCGGCACCGGCGGCGGTATTGCCTACAACCGCGAAGAGTTTGAAGAAATTTGCGAGCGCGGCCTGGATCTCTCCCCAACCAAAGAGCTGCTGATTGATGAATCGCTGATTGGCTGGAAAGAGTACGAGATGGAAGTGGTGCGTGATAAAAACGACAACTGCATCATCGTCTGCTCCATCGAAAACTTCGACGCGATGGGGATCCACACCGGCGACTCCATCACCGTTGCGCCAGCTCAGACGCTGACCGACAAAGAGTACCAAATCATGCGTAACGCCTCGATGGCGGTACTACGTGAAATCGGCGTGGAAACCGGCGGCTCTAACGTGCAGTTCTCGGTGAACCCGAAAACCGGCCGTCTGATTGTTATCGAAATGAACCCGCGCGTGTCCCGTTCCTCCGCACTGGCCTCCAAAGCCACCGGCTTCCCGATTGCGAAAGTGGCGGCGAAACTGGCGGTGGGTTACACCCTTGACGAGCTGATGAACGATATCACCGGTGGCCGCACGCCAGCGTCCTTCGAACCGTCCATCGACTACGTTGTGACTAAAATTCCACGCTTTAACTTCGAGAAATTCGCCGGTGCCAACGACCGTCTGACTACCCAGATGAAATCCGTTGGTGAAGTCATGGCGATTGGCCGCACGCAGCAGGAATCCCTGCAAAAAGCACTGCGCGGCCTGGAAGTGGGCGCGACCGGCTTTGACCCGAAAGTCAGCCTGGACGACCCGGAAGCGCTGACCAAAATCCGCCGCGAGCTGAAAGACGCGGGCGCAGAGCGTATCTGGTACATCGCCGATGCCTTCCGCGCGGGCCTGTCCGTCGACGGCGTATTTAACCTGACTAACATCGACCGCTGGTTCCTGGTGCAAATTGAAGAGCTGGTGCGCCTGGAAGAGAAAGTGGCGGAGCTGGGCATCAACGGCCTGGACGCAGACTTCCTGCGCATGTTGAAGCGTAAAGGCTTCGCCGATGCGCGTCTGGCTAAGCTGGCGGGCGTGCGTGAAGCGGAAATCCGCAAGCTGCGCGACCAGTACGACCTGCACCCGGTCTACAAGCGCGTGGACACCTGTGCGGCTGAATTCTCGACCGATACCGCATACATGTACTCCACCTATGAAGAGGAGTGCGAAGCGAACCCGTCCGTCGACCGCGACAAGATTATGGTGCTGGGCGGCGGTCCAAACCGTATCGGCCAGGGCATCGAGTTTGACTACTGCTGCGTACACGCCTCACTGGCGCTGCGCGAAGACGGTTACGAGACCATTATGGTCAACTGTAACCCGGAAACCGTCTCGACCGACTACGACACTTCCGACCGCCTCTACTTCGAGCCGGTCACCCTGGAAGACGTGCTGGAAATCGTGCGCATCGAGAAGCCAAAAGGCGTGATCGTGCAGTACGGCGGCCAGACTCCGCTGAAGCTGGCGCGCGCGCTGGAAGCAGCAGGTGTGCCGGTTATCGGCACCAGCCCGGATGCGATTGACCGTGCGGAAGACCGCGAGCGTTTCCAGCAGGCGGTTGACCGTCTCAAACTGAAACAGCCGGCGAACGCCACCGTGACCGCAATTGAAATGGCCGTTGAGAAAGCGAAAGAGATCGGCTACCCGCTGGTGGTGCGTCCATCCTACGTACTGGGCGGCCGCGCGATGGAAATCGTCTACGACGAAGCGGACCTGCGTCGCTACTTCCAGACGGCGGTGAGCGTTTCCAACGATGCGCCAGTGCTGCTCGACCGCTTCCTCGACGACGCGGTTGAAGTCGACGTGGATGCCATCTGCGACGGCGAAAGGGTGCTGATTGGCGGCATCATGGAGCACATCGAGCAGGCGGGCGTGCACTCCGGTGACTCCGCCTGTTCTCTGCCAGCGTACACCCTGAGCCAGGAGATTCAGGACGTAATGCGCCAGCAGGTGCAGAAGCTGGCCTTCGAGCTTCAGGTTCGCGGCCTGATGAACGTTCAGTTCGCGGTAAAAGACAACGAAGTCTATCTGATTGAAGTCAACCCGCGTGCGGCGCGTACCGTACCGTTCGTCTCCAAAGCGACCGGTATTCCGCTGGCGAAAGTGGCGGCGCGCGTGATGGCTGGCCAGACGCTGGCTCAGCAGGGCGTCACGAAAGAAATTATCCCGCCTTACTACTCGGTGAAAGAGGTGGTACTGCCGTTCAACAAATTCCCGGGCGTTGACCCGCTGTTAGGGCCAGAGATGCGCTCTACCGGGGAAGTGATGGGCGTTGGCCGTACCTTCGCAGAAGCGTTTGCGAAAGCGCAGCTGGGCAGTAGCTCCACCATGAGAAAATCTGGCCGTGCGCTGCTCTCCGTTCGCGAAGGCGATAAAGAGCGCGTGGTTGACCTGGCTGCCAAGCTGCTGAAACAGGGCTTCGAGCTGGACGCCACTCACGGTACGGCGATTGTGTTGGGTGAAGCGGGTATCAACCCGCGTCTGGTGAACAAAGTGCATGAAGGTCGTCCGCACATTCAGGACCGCATTAAGAATGGCGAGTACACCTACATCATTAACACCACCGCAGGTCGCCAGGCGATTGAAGACTCCAAACTGATTCGCCGCAGCGCGCTCCAGTACAAAGTGCATTACGACACCACCCTGAACGGCGGTTTCGCGACGGCCATGGCGCTGAATGCGGATGCCACCGAGAAGGTGATTTCGGTGCAGGAAATGCACGCTCAGATTAGCAAGTAACACACATTGCCCGGTGCCATCCGGTTACCGGGCAATTTTCCCATCTTAAGAACCTTCTGGTTTTTCATCCGCTTTCAGTCAGTTAGCCTAAAATAGTTAGGTCGATAACGAAAATTCAACTGAGAGCAGGGGAATACACCATGCAAAATAAACTACTGATCGCTTCCGTTCTGGCTGCCACCGCAATGTTCACCGTGGCGGGCTGTTCGTCCAATCAGGCCGTAAAAACCACCGATGGCAAAACGATTGTTACTGACGGGAAACCGCAGGTGGATGACGATACCGGTCTGGTATCGTACAAAAACGCCGAAACCGGTCAAACTGAACAGATTAACCGTGACCAGGTTAAATCAATGGGCGAGCTGGATAACTAAAAAAAAGCAGTGGCACATGCCACTGCTTTTTTGCTTCAGGATGATCGATTACCAGCGATGGTTTAACAAAATATGACCGCCGTAGGCGGCATAGCTGTTTTCACCCCACTCGCCGCTGGCACGCAGGGAGATCGTCGTGGTTTCGTTCAGGTTGCCGGTTAAGCCCAACTCTAACTGACCACGATCTTCCGGCGTATCGTTGCTGACGGTCTCGTCGTTGAATGCCAGATCGTTTTGACCAGCACCTTTCAACCAGTTAACCGCAACGTACGGCTGCCAGGCCTTGACGTCCTTCTGCTGGAAGTAGCTTGCTTTAACGCCGAGACGACCAAAGACGCTGTCATTGTCCAGGGTAGTGACGCGTACGCCGTCGCGATCGGTATGATTTTCCTGATCGAGATAGCTGTAAATCACCTGCGCCTGCGGCTCGATCTTCCAGGTGCGTTCATTTTCAGACTGGATTATCCACGCGTGGCCGACTTCAACAGACGCGGCGAAACCTTCACTATCGTAGTCTTCATCGTTGCGATTGCTGGTGACGTTGTTGTTGTACCAGCTGTAAGCGGCCCAGGTATCAACGTAGCTGCCCAGACGTAATTTCTGATCTTCCTGCCAGGTGGCGTACAGCCCAACATTGAAGCCATCAACCTTACCCTGTGCGTCACGTACGTTGTGCTTCGCATCAGAGTGGGTCTTCGCCTGGCCTGCACCGAACATCCCGCCAGCACGCAGGATACCGTTATCCATTGGCTTGCTCATGAAATCGCTGCCGACTTGCAGTACGGTGGTGGTGGTGTCGTAGCTGACTTTATCGCCACCCGCATCGTTCTCGTGATAGCGACCCTTAACGTACATCCAGGTGTTCAGGTCGTCTTCATTGCGGAAGGTGATCTGGTCGCGATCGTCACGCTTATGCAGGAACATGCCCTGTGCGGCAAGGTAGTTACCTAAGTAAGCACCCACTTCAGGTGCCATGACTTCCGGCGTATTATTACCGCCGTTGTCAGTGTTGCCGCCGTTATCGGTGTTACCGCCGTTGTCAGTGTTGCCGCCGTTGTCGGTGTTGCCACCATCATCGGTGTTGCCGCCATTGTCGGTGTTGCCGCCGTTATCGGTGTTGCCGCCGTTGTCGGTGTTGCCGCCGTTGTCGGTGTTATCGCCATCATCAGTATTGCCACCGTCATCGGTGTCGTCGGAAGGCTCATCAGAAGGCGTCGCCTTTGATTCCAGATACCAGTTGCCGTCACTGTGCTGGTAGAGGTTATATTCCCAGGCGCCTGCGACGACCGGTTTTGCCAGCGTCAGTTGGGCTTCGGAACTGCCGCCGATGCTGACAATTTCCATACCGTTAATAGTTTGCGCGCCTGCGCCGCCAATGTTGGTGATGCTGATGCCGGACTGACCGAAGCTGCTGCCCGTAATAGTGAGGTGATCAGTTGGTGAATTATCTTCACCCAGGGTGCTGTTCATCACGATCTGGCTACCGTCAGAGCCGGTGTAGTCGCCATTAATCGTAAAATTATTGCCAACGCTATTATTAGCCGCACTGAGTAACAGCGTGCCGCCATTAGTCACGTTGCCGTTGATGGTATCGACGCCGGAAGCGCTGAGCGTGGAGTTACCCTGGACTGCATTCCATGCCGCCAGCGTACCGCCGCTAAGAACCGCGATGTTGTTGTTCACTTCGCCTGCGGTGGCAAAGGTCGCGCCATTTTCAACGGTAACGGTGGCGTTACTGCCCTTGACGCCGAGCGTTGCGCCGGTGGAGACCAGCGTGGTGCCGCCGTGCAGAACCGTATCCCCTGTATAGCTATTTTTGCCTGTCAGGGTCAGGGTGTTGGAATCAACTTTTTCGACGTTACCGCTACCGGTCATGTCGGTGGCGAAAGTGAAATCGCTTCCCTGGTTAAAAATGACGGTACCGTTGTTGGTGAGCCCACCGCTGAGGGTCGCGGTTTTTTCGCCATCGCCCAGTTGCAACGAAGCATCTTTGGCCACCCGAGTATTACCGGTATTCGATACCGCGCCTGACAGGGTTAACGCGCCCGTGTCTATCAGCAAGGAATCGCCAGAGCCAATAATATCGAGATCGCCCGACAGCGCCCAATTTTCGCCCATCATTTTTATACTGGCAAAACCGTCGCCTTCGTTCAGACCCACAAAGTTACTGTCTTCCGTACCGGTGCCGATCAGGGTAAGAGTGTTTCCCGTGGAATTGGTGGAAATAACGTCACCGATAAGAGTGGAACCCGTATCAAGCACCAGGGCGTTATTTTTATTGCTGGCAAACATAATAGCGTTTGTTTCACCACTAATCGTTCCGCTATTCTTGATATCCATTTTTGCAGTATCTTTTACATTGATACCGTTCTCGGTTCCCTGCACAAAGGCACTGTTAAAAAGTTTGGTGTTACCATTAGTTGCCGTAATAGCATCACCATTTGTACCGATAATTGCGCCACTATTATTAATGCCAATACCATACTGAGTCCTCAGACCCGTTTCTCCTTTTATCATTCCGGTGCTGGTATTAATAATGTTTACTGCGGAAGAATTTTCGCCGACAAACATGCCATTTTCCGCACCGATAATATTTCCACTGTTATTGAAATCACCGAGCATTGACTGAATATTAACAGCATTCGCGGTGGTGGAAGAAATGGTTGCGCCGAAGTTGTTATTAATTACTATACGCTGTTCAATAGTATTAATATCCAGGCCATTTCCCGTGCCAGAAATATTCCCATTATTAGTGGCGTTAGTGGTAGTAAACCCAGTGACAGATACCGCCGCTTCACTATCTGCGGAAGATATCGTCACGTCTTTATTAATAACATATTCAGCATCGGCTGAGAAATCTTGAGGAACAGAAGTTGATTGGTCAATCGTTGCAGAAAACGCAACCGCAGGGGTGCATATCAACAAGGCAGGAAATATCTTTCCCAGAGTTTTGGTTGTATTATTTAATTGGGAGGGTTTGTTGCTCATGTACACATCCATTTGAGTGAGAAGGAATATTCGACACGTGTGTGAAACGTATATCGACCGCCTAAATAATGAGCTCAAAACAAAGAGCGTAAAATTATTATTTTTTCAATGGGTTATGTACAGACTGTTTTATTAAAGAATGACTTAAGGTTCTCTAAAAATATGTGTTGGCAATATGAATTGTTATTATTATTTTGCGGCATGAATTTGTCGTACGCGTCGTTTTCTTTCTTTAGCGCCGTAATCGCTGTTAAGGTGGTGATGATTGCCAATACTTGCGTTTTACTTTGAAGCGTAAGATGGCCTCTTTAAGTCGGGGTGGTAACTGTCTACACTCATTGCTACAAGAAAAGTAAAAGACGAGCATATACATGATTCTGATAATTTATGCGCACCCCTATCCGCAGCACTCGCATGCGAATAAGCGGATGCTTGAGCAGGCAAGGACGCTTGAAAACGTAGAGATACGTTCCCTCTATCAACTCTATCCAGATTTTAATATCGATGTCGCCGCCGAACAGGAGGCGCTCTCCCGTGCCGATCTGATCGTCTGGCAGCATCCGATGCAGTGGTACAGCACGCCTCCGCTGCTGAAATTGTGGATCGACAAAGTTTTCTCCCACGGTTGGGCATATGGACACAACGGCAACGCGCTTCAGGGCAAAAGCCTGATGTGGGCTGTTACCACCGGCGGGGGGGAAAGCCACTTTGAGATTGGCGCCTTCCCCGGATTTGACGTGCTGGCGCAGCCGCTCCAGGCTACTGCCCTTTACTGCGGTCTGAACTGGCTTCCGCCTTTTGCGATGCACTGTACCTTTGTCTGCGACGATGAAACCTTGCAGGCGCAGGCTCGTCACTACAAACAACGTTTACTTGAGTGGCAGGAGACGCACAATGGATAGCCATACGCTGATACAGGCGCTGATTTACCTCGGCGCGGCGGCATTAATTGTGCCCGTGGCGGTTCGTCTGGGGCTGGGCTCGGTGCTCGGCTATCTGATTGCCGGGTGTGTGATTGGCCCCTGGGGCTTTCGGCTGGTGACGGATGCCGAGTCGATCCTGCATTTTGCGGAGATCGGCGTGGTGCTGATGCTGTTTGTGATTGGTCTGGAGCTGGATCCGCAGCGGCTGTGGAAACTGCGCGCCTCGGTGTTTGGCGGAGGCGCCCTGCAAATGCTGGCCTGCGGTCTGCTGTTGGGCGGGTTCTGCATTCTGCTGGGGATGGAGTGGAAAGTCGCAGAGCTGATCGGCATGACGCTGGCGCTCTCCTCGACGGCGATTGCCATGCAGGCAATGAACGAGCGTAACCTGACGGTGTCGCAAATGGGGCGCAGCACCTTCTCCGTACTGTTGTTCCAGGATATTGCCGCCATCCCGCTGGTGGCGATGATCCCGCTGCTGGCAGCCAGCGGCGCATCAACGACGCTGGGAGCATTTGCCTTATCAGCGCTGAAGGTTGCCGGTGCGCTGGCGCTGGTTGTTCTGCTTGGTCGCTACGTAACGCGTCCGCTGCTGCGCTTTGTTGCTCGCTCTGGCCTGCGCGAAGTATTCAGCGCCGTTGCGTTATTCCTGGTGTTTGGTTTTGGATTGCTGCTGGAAGAGGCCGGGCTGTCGATGGCAATGGGCGCCTTCCTCGCGGGGGTCTTACTGGCAAGCTCCGAATACCGTCACGCGCTGGAAAGCGATATCGAGCCGTTTAAAGGATTGCTGCTGGGGCTGTTTTTCATCGGCGTCGGGATGTCTATCGACTTCGGGACGCTGGTAACCCATCCGCTGCGCATCATCATTCTGCTGGTGGGTTTCCTGGTCATTAAAATGGCGATGCTGTGGCTGATTGCCCGCCCGTTAAATGTGCCAAAACCGCAACGCCGCTGGTTTGCCGTGCTGCTGGGGCAGGGGAGTGAGTTTGCTTTCGTTGTCTTTGGCGCAGCGCAGATGGCAAATGTACTTGATCCGGAATGGGCAAAAGCGCTGACGCTGGCGGTTGCGCTGTCGATGGCCGCAACGCCGATCCTGCTGGTGCTGCTGACGCGTCTGGAAAAAACGGGAAGCGAACAGGAGCGAGAAGCCGATGAGATCGACGAGGAGCAGCCGCGGGTGATCATCGCCGGATTTGGCCGATTCGGGCAGATTACTGGCCGTTTACTGCTCTCCAGCGGAGTCAAAATGGTTATCCTCGATCACGATCCTGACCATGTCGATACGCTGCGTAAATTCGATATGAAAGTGTTTTACGGTGATGCGACCCGAGTTGATCTGTTGGAATCCGCCGGGGCGGCGAAAGCCGAGGTGTTGATTAATGCCATTGACGATCCAGAGACCAGTATGCAGATGGTTGAGCTGGTTAAAGAGCATTTTCCGCATCTGACCATTATCTCCCGTGCGCGCGATGTGGATCATTACATCCAGCTGCGTCAGGCGGGTGTGGCAGCCCCTGAACGTGAAACCTTCGAAGGGGCGCTTAAATCTGGCCGCATGGCGCTGGAAAGCCTGGGACTTGGTGCGTATGAAGCGCGTGAGCGTGCCGATCTGTTCCGCCGTTTTAATCATGAGATGGTGGAAGAGATGGTGGCGATGGCAAGCAGTACGGCAACCGAACGCGCTGCGGTGTTTAAACGCACCAGCACCATGCTGACGGAGATCATCAACGAGGATCGAAATCACCTGTCGCTGGTTCAGCGCCACGGCTGGCAAGGGACGGAAGAGGGCAAGCATACCGGTGATCCTGCGGATGAACCGGAGAGTAAACCCTCTGCGTGAAGTGGAGTTGCCAGCAATATTAAAAAATTTCTAATTCTTTACCCTGCCGCCAGTCGACGAAAGATTAAGCTTTCCGTATAGTGGCGGCAATTTTTTGCATCCGGGAAATTTTCAATGATCAGTCTGATTGCAGCGCTGGCGGTAGACCGCGTTATCGGCATGGAAAACGCCATGCCGTGGAACCTGCCTGCCGATCTCGCATGGTTTAAACGTACTACGTTAAACAAGCCGGTAGTGATGGGCCGCCTGACCTGGGAGTCGATTGGTCGTCCATTGCCGGGTCGTAAGAATATTGTGATCAGTAGCCAGCCGGGCACTGACGATCGCGTTCAGTGGGTTAAGTCCGTTGATGAAGCCATTGCCGCCTGCGGCGATGCCGAAGAGATCATGGTGATCGGCGGCGGGCGTGTGTATGAGCAGTTCCTGCCAAAAGCGCAGAAACTGTATCTGACGCACATTGATGCGGAAGTGGAAGGGGATACCCATTTCCCGGATTACGATCCGGACGAGTGGGAGTCTGTATTCAGTGAGTTTCACGATGCGGATGCGCAGAACTCGCACAGCTACTGCTTCGAAATTCTGGAACGTCGTTAACGGTTTTATCCTCTCCTTAAAGGAGAGGATAAACATCTTCAGGAGGCGACCGCCTCACCCTCGCCTAAGTCCAGCTGTCGGTTGGATGGCTGCACAAAGTAGGTCTTATCTTCCCAGCGTAAGCAGGTTAAATCCCCGCCCCAGCAGCATCCGGTATCCAGCGCGTAGATATTTTCCGGGGTGCCTTTTCCTTCCAGCGATGCCCAGTGCCCAAATACCACGCTGTATTCGTCAGTCACGGGCCCAGGAATGGCAAACCATGGCTTAAGCGGCGCAGGCGCATTTTCCGGCGTATCTTTGCAATACATATCCAGTTGCCCGTTCGGGAAGCAGTAGCGCATCCGCGTAAAAGCATTGGTGATAAAACGCAGTCGTGCCAGGCCGCTGAGGTCATCACTCCAGTTATTTGGCATGTCGCCGTACATCGCATCAAGGAAGAACGGGTAGGAGTCGCTCGCCAGCACCGCTTCGGCGTCGCGCGCGCAGGTTTTTGCCGTCTCAAGATCCCACTGAGGCGTGATGCCGGCATGCGCCATCACCAGCTTTTTCTCTTCGTCAATCTGGAGCAGCGGCTGGCGACGCAGCCAGTTGAGCAACTCATCGGCATCCGGTGCTTCCAGCAGGGGGGTAATGCGATCTTTCGGCTTATTACGGCTGATCCCGGCGTATACGGCCAGCAGATGCAGATCGTGGTTGCCCAGCACCATACGCACGTTGTCACCCAGCGATTTGACATAGCGGAGGACGTCCAGGGAACCGGGACCGCGCGCCACTAAGTCGCCCGTCAGCCAGAGCGTGTCCTGCCCGGGGGTGAAGTCGACCTGTTTTAATAATGCGATCAGTTCATCGTAGCAACCGTGAACGTCGCCAATCAGATATGTAGACATTAGATTAATGAATAAGTGTAGGTACGGCGAGACGGAATACGGGAATAGCAATGCGGAAAGCATTGCCGTCGGCATCGACCATTTCATAATGGCCCTGCATGGTACCCAGCGGCGTTTCAATGACCGCGCCGCTGGTGTACTGATACTCTTCGCCAGGGGCGATATGGGGTTGTTCACCGACCACACCTTCGCCCTGGACTTCAATTTCACGGCCATTGCCGTTGGTGATAAGCCAGTAGCGCCCGAGCAGTTGCACAGGCATCCGCCCCAGATTGCGAATGGTTACGGTATAAGCAAAGACAAAACGTTCTTCATCCGGTGTGGATTGGGACTCAATGTAGACGCTTTGAACCTGAACACAGACGCGGGGCGAATCAATCATGGCTTAGCTCTCCTTCGGCGGCGCATTGTCGCTGATGTAATTAGCCAGCTTGCAGTACTGCTCTACGGAAATATTTTCCGCACGCATTGCCGGGTCGATACCCAACTCAGCTAATACGTCAACGGTAAACAGATTGCCAAGGCTGTTACGAATCGTTTTACGGCGCTGGTTAAAGGCTTCTGTCGTGATACGGCTCAGCACGCGCAGGTCTTTGACCGGGTACGGCATCGTTTTATGTGGCACCAGGCGCACAACCGCAGAATCTACTTTTGGCGGTGGCGTGAACGCGGAAGGCGGTACTTCTAATACCGGGATCACGTTGCAGTAATATTGCGCCATCACGCTTAAACGACCATACGCTTTACTGTTCGGCCCTGCAACCAGACGGTTAACGACCTCTTTTTGCAACATGAAGTGCATGTCGGCAATGGCATCAGTATAGCTAAACAGATGGAACATCAGCGGGGTGGAGATGTTGTACGGCAGGTTACCGAACACGCGCAGCGGCTGTCCCATTTTTTCTGACAGTTCGCCGAAGTTCATGGTCATCGCATCCTGCTGATAAATCGTCAGCTTCGGCCCGAGGAACGGGTGCGTTTGCAGACGTGCGGCCAGATCGCGGTCGAGTTCGATAACGGTCAGTTCGTCGAGGCGTTCGCCTACCGGCTCGGTCAGCGCGGCAAGACCCGGGCCGATTTCGACCATGGCCTGACCTTTCTGCGGATTAATGGCAGAAACGATACTGTCGATCACAAACTGATCGTTGAGGAAGTTTTGCCCGAAGCGTTTACGGGCTAAGTGGCCCTGATGGACTCGATTAGTCATTGAGTATTAACAATCATTTTGATGGCGAGATTAAGCGCCGTAATAAAACTGCCGACATCCGCTTTTCCCTGGCCTGCCAGATCCAGCGCAGTACCGTGGTCAACGGACGTTCGAATAAAGGGTAAACCGAGGGTGATATTCACCCCGCGGCCAAAGCCCTGGTATTTTAGCACGGGCAGACCCTGATCGTGGTACATCGCGAGTACGGCGTCGGCATTATCCAGGTATTTGGGCTGGAAAAGGGTGTCGGCAGGCAGAGGCCCGCTGAGGTTCATCCCCTTCGCCCGCATCTCCTCAAGCACCGGAATGATGGTGTCGATCTCTTCGGTGCCCATATGTCCGCCCTCACCCGCGTGCGGATTCAGGCCGCAAACCAGCACATGCGGCTGCGGAATGCCGAATTTGGTTTGCAGATCGTGATGCAAAATGCCAATGATCTCACGCAAGAGTTCAGGCGTAATGGCATCCGGAATGGCTTTGATCGGCAGGTGCGTTGTTACCAGCGCAACGCGCATTGCTTCGGTTGCCAGCATCATCACCACTTTCGGGCTGTGCGAACGCTCTTCGAAAAATTCGGTATGCCCGGTAAAAGGAATGCCCGCGTCATTGATCACGCCTTTATGCACCGGACCGGTGATCAGGGCGGCAAATTCGCCCTGAAGGCAACCGTCACAGGCGCGCGCCAGCGTCTCGACAACGTAGTGGCCGTTTTCGGTGTGTAACTCACCGGGGACAACAGGCGCACGGAGCGGAACAGAAAGCAGGGTGAGAGTACCCGCCTGCTGCGGTGCGGGCTGTTGGCCTTCAACGTAAGGGAGGAGCGTTAAAGGCAGACCGAGCAAAGCTGCCCGGTCTTGTAACAGTGTTGCATCTGCGCAGACAACCAACTCTACCGGCCAGCTGCGCTGGGCGAGCTGAACCACAAGGTCAGGCCCAATCCCGGCGGGTTCGCCGGGGGTGATCACAACACGATGCGGTTTCATCAGTTGCTCAACACTTTCACGTAAGCGCTGGCGCGTTGTTCCTGCATCCAGGTTGCGGCTTCTTCAGAGAACTTACGGTTAAACAGCATGCGATACGCACGGTCTTTCTGCGCCGCGTCGGTTTTATCCACGTTGCGCGTGTCCATCAGCTGGATCAGATGCCAGCCGAAGGAGGAGTGCACCGGCGCGCTCATCTGGCCTTTATTCAGCTTCATTAACGCATCGCGGAAAGCCGGATCGTAAATATCCGCTGCCGCCCAACCCAGGTCACCGCCCTGGTTTGCAGAGCCAGGATCCTGAGAGAACTCTTTTGCCGCTTTATCGAAGGTGGTTTTACCGCTCTTGATGTCTGCCGCGATCTGTTCCAGCTTCGCACGAGCCTGATCGTCAGTCATGATCGGAGACGGCTTAAGCAGGATATGACGCGCATGCACTTCTGTAACCGAAATGTTCTGGCTCTGGCCGCGCAGGTCGTTCACTTTCAGAATGTGGAAGCCCACACCGGAACGGATTGGACCGACGATGTCGCCTTTCTTCGCCGTGCTCAGCGCCTGGGCAAACAGGGATGGCAGCTCCTGAATACGGCCCCAGCCCATCTGGCCGCCTTTCAGCGCCTGCTGGTCAGCGGAATAGGTGATCGCCAGCTTGCCGAAGTCATCGCCATTACGCGCCTGCTCAACGATAGCGCGCGCCTGGCTTTCCGCCTCAGCCGCCTGATCGGAGGTTGGGTTTTCCGGCAGTGGGATCAGGATGTGGCTCAGGTTAAGCTCAGTGCTGGCATCATTCTGATTCCCTACCTGTTTTGCCAGGGCATCCACTTCCTGAGGCAGGATGGTGACGCGGCGACGGACTTCATTGTTACGCACTTCTGAAATCAGCATCTCTTTACGGATCTGATTACGGTAGGTGGCATAGCTGATGCCGTCGTAGGCCAGGCGGCTACGCATCTGATCCGGGGTAATGTTGTTCTGCTTTGCAATGTTGGCGATCGCCTGATCGAGCTGCTCGTCAGAGATCGTCACGCCCATTTTCTGGCCCATCTGAAGAACAATCTGATCCATGATCAGACGCTCCAGGATCTGGTGGCGCAGCGTAGCGTCATCCGGAAGCTGTTGACCTGCTTCGCCCGAGTTGAGCTTTACAGATTTCATCAAACCGTCAACGTCACTTTCAAGCACGACGCCGTTGTTAACCACAGCCGCGACTTTATCGACAACCTGTGGGGCCGCGAAGCTGGTATTCGCAACCATAGCGACACCGAGTAGCAGCGTTTTCCAGTTCTTCATACTTTTTCCATTTCAATTAACCGCAAAGCGGATTACGTTGTAAATCAAGCACATTACAATGAACTACGATACGGCAGAATGTTCGAGCGCAGCATCTGCTGCGTGCCCAGACCGTAGTTAGAACTCAGGCCGCGCAACTCGATATTAAAGCCGATCACGTTATCATATTTGCCCTGACTGTTTTGCGTATCCCAGCCGTTAAGTTTGCGTTCGTAACCGACACGTATTGCGTAACAGCAGGAGTTGTATTGCAGACCCAGCATCTGGTCAGCAGGTTTTTGGGCATTCGTGTCATAGTAGTAGGCCCCGACGACTGACCAACGATCGGCGATCGGCCAGCTCGCGGCGGTACCCACCTGTGAAATACCGTCTTTGTATTGGTCTGTATTCGCATAGTTTGGCAGCGTCGCCTGGATATACTCCGGGCTGGCGTAACGGTACGTCAACTGCAACATGCGGTCTTCATCACGACGGTATTCGATGGCTGCGCTGCCCGTCGCGATATTGTCCAGTCGTGTATCGTACTGAACACCACCGCGCAGACCCCAACGATCCGTCATGCGCCAGTAGGTGTCGCCCGCCCATACCAGTGAGCCCGTTTTGTTGTCTTTCTCCCAGTTAATGTCGTCATCACCGGTACGAGACTCGGTGAAATAGTAGATTTGACCAACAGAAACGTTAAAACGTTCAACGGCAGCATCATCATATACGCGCGTTGTGACGCCAGTCGTTAACTGGTTAGCAGACGCAATACGGTCAAGCCCGCCGTAGGTACGGTCACGGAACAGGCCGCTGTAGTCTGATTGCAGGAAGGAAGAGTCGTAGTTTTGAATTTTGCTCTGATCGCGATAAGGCACATACAGATACTGCATACGCGGCTCAAGCGTCTGGGTGTATCCATCGGCGAGAAGGCCCATATCACGTTCGAAGATCAGCTTCCCGTCCATTTTGAATTGCGGAAGCGTACGGTTTACCGACTCTTCAAGATCGGTGCCATAGCGTTTGTTATACCAGTCCAGATTTTTCTGCTGGTAGTGGGTGGCCATCAGCTTAGCTTCGGTATTCAGGCTCGCCCAGTCGTTTGACCACGGCAGATTGATCGTCGGCTCGATATGCAGACGCGTTGATTCCGGCATATCCGAGTTGGTGTTGACGAAATGGACCGCCTGAGCATAAACGCGCGTGTCGAAAGGACCCACATCGTTCTGGTACCAGTTCACGTCCAGCTGCGGCTCGGCACCATAGGTACTACGCGATTGTGTATCAAATACCTGGAACTGTTTGGTCGACACCGTCGCGTCAAAGTTCTCAATGGCGTAGCCTACGCTGAATTTCTGCGTGGCGTAACCGTCGGTACTGGAGCCGTATTTAGAATCAAAGTCGTTGAAGTAATACGGATCGCTGACTTTGGTGTAGTCGATGTTGAAGCGCCACACCTGATCCAATACCCCGGCGTGCTTCCAGTAGTACATCCAGCGGTGCTTATCACCTTCGCTCGGATGCTCGTCCTGGAACACCTTATCTGATGGCAGATAATCAAATTCCATCAGGCCCGCGCCCGCCTTGGTCAGATAGCGGAATTCGTTCTCCCACATGATGTTACCGCGCTTATGGATATAGTGCGGCGTGATCGTGGCGTCCATGTTGGGCGCAATGTTCCAGTAGTACGGCAGGTAGAACTCAAAGTAGTTCGACGTGCTGTACTTGGCGTTCGGGATCAGGAAACCTGAACGACGTTTGTCACCCACAGGCAGTTGCAGGTAAGGGCTATAGAAAATGGGCACCGGGCCGAGTTTAAAACGGGCGTTCCAGATCTCTGCAACCTGTTCTTCACGGTCGTGGATCACTTCACTGCCCACAACGCTCCAGGTATTTGACCCTGGCAAACAGGAGGTAAACGTGCCGTTTTCGAGAATGGTGTAGCGGTTTTCGCCGCGCTGCTTCATCAGGTCCGCGGTACCGCGCCCCTGACGACCGACCATCTGGTAATCACCTTCCCAGACGTTGGTGTCTTTGGTATTCAGATTCGACCAGGCTTTCGGACCTTTCAGGATGACCTGATTGTCGTCATAGTGCACATTACCCAGCGCATCCACCGTACGGACAGGCGCCTGAGCACCTTCCGGTTGCTTCTGGTGCAATTGCACTTCGTCAGCAAGCAGGCGACTGTTTCCCTGGTTAATATCGACATTGCCCGTAAAGGTCGCATTGTCAGGATAATTACCTTTTGCGCTGTCGGCATTAATGGTGACGGGTAAGTCATTCGTATCGCCTTTCACCAGTGGGCGATTGTAACTTGGGACGCCAAGCATACACTGCGAGGCGAGATCGGCTGCGAGCCCCTGTTGGCTATACAGGGCGGTGCCAATCATTGTGGCCAGAAGGGTGGGGATACGTTTTTTCATACGTTGTATTTTATTGTTCCGTCATCAGTGGCTACGGCTTACAAACGCTCAGAGACTATCTTACTCATCAGCGCAGTACCAGCGTTAATCCTGCCCGTTTGCGCGCCAGAGTGTTAGGCTCGCTATCGAATGACGAGTATGATAATGCAAATTATAGGCGATGTCCCTCAATTGACCGTGGCGCGACCACTGTAATGATGGCGTTGCGTCGGCCAGGAACATGACCATTCGGGGAGTATATGCAGTATTGGGGTAAAATAATCGGCGTTGCGTTCGCAATTATTATGGGTGCCGGATTCTGGGGTGTCGTTCTTGGCCTCATTATCGGCCATATGTTTGATAAAGCACGCAGCCGCAAAATGGCCTGGTTTGCCAACCAGCGCGAGCGCCAGTCACTCTTTTTCTCCACCACCTTCGAGGTGATGGGGCACTTAACCAAATCAAAAGGACGCGTAACGGAAGCCGATATTCAGGTGGCCAGCGTCTTTATGGATCGCATGAATCTGCACGGCGAATCCCGCATCGCGGCGCAGAATGCGTTTCGGATTGGTAAATCAGATCACTACCCGCTGCGTGAAAAAATGCGGCAGTTCCGTAGCATCTGTTTCGGGCGTTTTGATTTAATTCGGATGTTTCTGGAAATTCAAATCCAGGCCGCCTTCGCGGATGGCTCTCTGCATCCGAATGAACGGGACGTCCTGTATGTGATTGCTGAAGAGTTGGGCATTTCCCGCATGCAGTTCGATCAGTTCCTGCGCATGATGCAGGGCGGCGCGCACTTTGGCGGCGGTTATCAGCAGCAATCGTCCGGCGGCGGCTGGCAGCAGGCGCAGCGTGGCCCTACGCTTGAAGATGCCTGTAACGTCCTCGGCGTGAAGCCGTCTGACGATGTTACGACCATCAAACGCGCCTATCGTAAGCTGATGAGCGAGCACCATCCGGATAAGCTGGTGGCGAAAGGCCTGCCGCCAGAGATGATGGAGATGGCGAAACAGAAAGCGCAGGAAATCCAGAAAGCCTACGAGCTAATTAAAGAGCAGAAAGGTTTTAAATAAAAAAATGGCCCGACAGTGCCGGGCCATTTTTTCAGAAGTCCACCGGGGCTTTGAACGTCATGGCGTTGCCGAAAGCAGGGTGGGTGATGGTGAGCGTCTGCGCATGCAGTTGCAGGCGCGGCGCTAACGCCAGCGCTTCCGGCGGCGCATAGAATCTGTCCCCCAGAATGGGGTGACCCATCGCAAGCATATGCACACGCAGCTGGTGGGAGCGCCCGGTAATCGGCTTCAGCAGGACGCGCGCGGTGTTATCCGGCGCGTACTCCAGCACTTCATACTCGGTTTGCGCGGCCTTGCCGGTTTCGTAACACACCTTCTGCTTTGGCCGGTTCGGCCAGTCGCAAATCAGCGGTAAATCCACCAGCCCTTCCGCCTGTGCCGGATGGCCCCAGACGCGCGCGACATACTGTTTCTTCGGCTCGCGCTCGCGGAACTGACGCTTCAGCTCGCGTTCTGCCGCTTTATTCAGAGCCACCACAATCACGCCGCTGGTCGCCATATCCAGACGATGGACAGACTCGGCCTGGGGATAATCACGCTGGATACGCGTCATCACGCTGTCTTTATGCTCTTCCAGACGCCCCGGCACGGATAACAAGCCGCTCGGCTTGTTAACCACCATAATGTGCTCGTCCTGATACAGAATGACCAGCCACGGATCCATCGGGGGATTGTAGGGCTCCATTACCATCTTGCGCTCCGCTTACTGATGCGTCACAACGATAAGACGCAGGGCGTCGAGACGCCATCCCGCCTGACTCAGGCTTTCCAGCACCTGCTGGCGGTTGCTCTCAATGGCGGCCAGCTCATCGTCACGAATGTTAGGGTTCACTGCTTTCAACGCTTCCAGACGCGACAGCTCGGCAGAAAGCTTCTCATCGGCTTCGCTACGCGCCGCATCGATCAGCACTCTGGCCGCTTTTTCGGCCTGGGCTTCACCCAGTTGCAGAATGGCATGCACGTCCTGCTGCACCGCATTCACCAGCTTACTGCCGGTATGGCGGTTCACCGCGCTCAGCTGACGGTTGAAGCTTTCAAACTCCACCTGGCCGGCCAGGTTCGTGCCGTTTTTATCCAGCAGCAGACGCACCGGAGTTGGCGGCAGGAAGCGGTTAAGCTGAAGCTGTTTCGGCGCCTGCGCTTCCACAACGTAGATCAGCTCCACCAGCAGCGTGCCCACAGGCAAGGCTTTGTTCTTCAACAGGGAGATGGTGCTGCTGCCGGTATCGCCGGAGAGGATCAGATCCAGACCGTTGCGGATCAGCGGGTGCTCCCAGGTGATGAACTGTGCATCTTCGCGGGAAAGCGCCACATCACGCTCAAAGGTGATGGTGCAGCCGTCTTCCGGCAGGCCCGGGAAATCCGGCACCAGCATATGATCGGACGGGGTCAGCACGATCATGTTCTCGCCGCGATCGTCCTGGTTAATGCCGACGATGTCGAACAGGTTCATGGAGAAGCTGATCAGGCTGGTGTCATCGTCCTGTTCTTCGATACTTTCGGCCAGCTGCTGCGCTTTTTCACCGCCGTTGGAGTGGATCTCCAGCAGGCGATCGCGCCCCTGCTCCAGCTGAGCTTTCAGCGCGTCGTGCTTCTCTCGACAGGATTTGATCAGCTCATCAAAGCCCTCGGTGTTTTCCGGCGCCGCAAGGTAACCGATCAGATCGCTATGCACCTGGTCATAAATGGTGCGGCCCGTCGGGCAGGTATGTTCAAACGCATCCAGGCCTTCGTGGTACCAGCGAACCAGAACGGACTGGGCGGTTTTCTCCAGATACGGAACGTGGATCTGAATATCGTGCGCCTGACCGATACGATCCAGACGGCCGATACGCTGCTCCAGCAGATCCGGGTTAAACGGCAGATCGAACATCACCAGATTGCTGGCGAACTGGAAGTTACGTCCTTCAGAACCGATTTCGGAGCACAGCAGAACCTGCGCGCCGCTGTCCTCTTCACTAAACCACGCCGCAGCGCGGTCGCGCTCGATAATAGACATGCCTTCATGGAACACGGCGGCGCGAATACCTTCGCGCTCGCGCAGCACTTGTTCAAGTTGCAGGGCGGTGGCTGCCTTGGCGCAGATCACCAGCACCTTCCGGGAACGGTGCGCGGTCAGATAACCCATTAACCACTCCACGCGCGGATCGAAGTTCCACCAAGTGCCAGTGTCGCCTTCAAATTCCTGATAAATTTGCTCCGGGTAGAGCATATCGCGCGCGCGATCTTCCGCTGATTTACGGGTGCCCATAATCCCGGAGACTTTAATCGCCGTCTGGTACTGGGTCGGCAGCGGCAGTTTGATGGTGTGCAGCTCGCGTTTCGGGAAGCCTTTCACGCCGTTACGGGTGTTGCGGAACAGCACGCGGCTGGTGCCGTGACGGTCCATCAGCATGTCGATCAGCTCTTTACGCGCAGATCCCGCATTATCGCTGTCGCTGTTCGCGGCCTGAAGCAGCGGCTCAATATCCTGCTCGCCGATCAGATCGCTGAGGGTGTTAAGTTCATCATTAGAGAGACGATTACCGGCCAGCAGCAGCGCGACGGCGTCCGCCACCGGACGGTAGTTTTTCTGCTCTTCAACAAACTGCTCAAAATCGTGGAATCGGTTCGGATCGAGCAGGCGCAGACGGGCGAAGTGGCTCTCAAGACCCAGCTGCTCCGGGGTGGCGGTCAGAAGCAGAACGCCCGGTACGCGCTCGGCAAGCTGCTCAATCGCCATGTATTCACGGCTTGGCGCATCTTCGCTCCAGACGAGGTGGTGCGCTTCGTCGACGACCATCAGATCCCATTCTGCGTCGCACAGGTGCTCCAGGCGCTGCTTGCTGCGGCGTACGAAGTCCAGGGAGCAGATCACCAGCTGTTCGGTTTCAAACGGGTTGTCCGCGTCGTGCTGGGCTTCGGCATAGCGCTCGTCGTCGAACAGGGAGAAGCGCAGGTTAAAGCGGCGCAGCATCTCGACCAGCCACTGGTGTTGCAGCGTTTCCGGCACCACAATCAGCACGCGCTCGGCAGCGCCAGAGAGCAGCTGCTGGTGCAGGATCATGCCTGCTTCGATGGTTTTACCCAGGCCCACTTCGTCAGCCAGCAGCACGCGAGGCGCATGGCGACGGCCCACGTCATGGGCGATATTCAGCTGATGGGGAATAAGGCTGGTACGCTGGCCGCGCAGGCCGCTCCACGGCATGCGGTACTGTTCACTCTGGAACTTACGCGCGCGGTAGCGCAGGGAGAAGCGATCCATTCGGTCGATTTGCCCGGCAAACAGACGGTCCTGCGGCTTGCTGAAAACCAGTTTGCTGTCGAGCAGCACTTCACGCAGGATAACATTCGTCTCGTCGGTATCAAGACGCGTACCGATGTAGGCGAGCAGTCCATTCTCTTCTTTTACGTCTTCAACCTTCAGCTGCCAGCCTTCGTGGCTGGTCACGGTGTCGCCCGGATTGAACATTACGCGGGTAACAGGGGAGTCATTGCGAGCGTACAGGCGGTTTTCACCGGTAGCAGGGAAAAGGAGGGTAACCATGCGCGCATCGACGGCAACGACGGTTCCTAATCCAAGTTCGCTTTCTGTATCGCTGATCCAGCGTTGACCAAGTGTAAAAGGCATAGTTGTTCGGCTCTAATCTTTAATTGCAGGCAATAGTTCGACCCCGTCAAAAAAGACGGTCGTCGAAAAATGGGTCCGGGAATGGAAAGGGCGCTATGGTACTGGATGGCAACGGTTTCGTCACGCGTCAAAATAGCCCAAGTTGTCCTGTCACTAGTGTAGCAAAGTCGTCATTGATGAACGGTAAAATTCCCTCCGCTACCGGCTGAAGCTGGCGGGTCAGGTAGTGATCGTAATCAAGCGGAGACTGCTGATAATCAACGGGTTCCGGGCCGTTAGTTGTCCAGACGTATTTGATCGTCCCCCGGTTCTGATACTGCGGCGCACGGCCCCGGCGAACGTTCTCTTCGTCCGCCAGCCTCGCGGCGCGTACGTGGGGAGGAACATTACGTTGATATTCGGCCAGCGGGCGGCGCAGGCGCTTGCGATACACCAGCTGGTCATCCAGCTCACCGGCCATCAGGCTGGCGATGGTGTCGCGCACGTAGTCCTGATAGGGCTCGTTGCGAAACACCCGCAGGTAGAGCGTCTGCTGGAACTGCTGCGCCAGTGGCGTCCAGTCGGTGCGCACCGTCTCCAGCCCTTTAAAGACCATCCGCTGCGTGTCACCTTCCTGAATCAGCCCGGCGTAGCGCTTCTTGCTGCCCTGGTCGGTTCCGCGAATGGTCGGCATTAAAAAGCGGGCAAAATGGGTTTCAAACTCCAGCTCTAACGCGCTGGTTAACCGCTCTTTTTGCAAATTTTCGCGCCACCAGTCGTTCACGCAGGCGACCAGTTCTTTGCCGATTCGCGCGGCGTCGTCTTCTGAATGGGCCGCTTTCAGCCAGACAAAGGTGGAGTCGGTATCGCCATAAATAACGTCATAGCCCCGGGATTCAATCAGCGCTTTGGTCTGGCGCATAATGTCGTGCCCGCGCATGGTGATGGAAGACGCCAGCCGGGGATCAAAGAAGCGGCAGGCGCTGGTACCCAGCACGCCGTAAAAGGCGTTCATAATGATTTTCAGCGCCTGTGAGAGCGGCTTGTTGCCGTGGCGTTTCGCCTCGTCGCGGCCGTGCCAGATGTTTCCCACAATTTCGGGCAGGCAGTGTTTTTTCCGCGAGAAGCGAGCTCCAAGAAACCCTTCGGTGCTGTGCGCATCGTCTGGCTGGGCCATCCCCTCCACCAGCCCCACCGGATCAATCAGAAACGTGCGGATAATTGACGGGTACAGGCTTTTATAATCCAGCACCAGCACCGAGTCATACAGTCCGGGCCGTGAATCCATCACGTAACCGCCGGGGCTGGCCTGCGGCGGCACGTCGCCGAGATTAGGGGCGACATAGCCCGCCCGGTGCATCCGCGGGAAATAGAGGTGGCTGAAGGCCGCTACCGAGCCGCCGTGCCTGTCGACCGCGAGACCGTTCACCGTTGCGCGTTCCAGCAGGAACGGCATGATCTCGGTTTTGTGGAAGATCTGCGTCACCAGCTCGCAATCTTTCAGGTTATAGGTAGCGAGCGCCGGTTTATCCTCGTTAAAGCGCCGGTCGATCTCGTCCATTCGGTCCCAGGGATTGTCGATGGATTTACCTTCGCCGAGCAGTTCCTGGGCGACCGCTTCCAGCGAGAAGGAAGAGAAGTTCCAGAAGGCGGATTTCAGCGCCTCGATGCCGTCGATAATCAGGCGACCATTGGCCTGTGCAAAGAATACGCCGTTCTTAAAACCGTGCTCACGCCACTCCAGCTCGCTGTTGCCGCGCCCCAGAATCAGCGGGATACGGTAACGCTCGGCATGTTTTTGCAGCACGCGCAGGTCAAACTGCACTACGTTCCAGCCGATCAGAACATCCGGATCGTGCTCGGCAAACCACTGGTTAAGCTTCTCCAGCAGTTGCGGGCGGCTGTTGACGTACTCCAGATTAAAATCCAGCGCGGACGCATCGCCGTTCGGCGGCCCGAGCATATAGACAACCCGCTGCCCACAGCCTTCCAGGCCAATGCAGTACAGTTCGCCGTGGCGGGTGGTTTCAATATCCAGCGACACCCACTTTAGCGGCGGGCGATAGTGCGGATTAGGCTTCAGGCGCGCGTTAACGATCCTGCCGTTTTGCGCGGCGCCATCTACCCAGACGGGGGCGGTGATAAACCGCTCCATCAGAAAGCGTTCAGGCGGGCGAATGTCGGCCTCGTAAAGCGTCACGCCTGCTTCACGAAGCAGCTTTTCATAGCGCATCAACTGGCGATGGGCGCGGCAGTAGAGGCCGTAAACCGGCTGGCGGTGGAAATCTTTCAGCTGAAGCGGCGTAAGGCGCCAGTTGTTTTCGCCGCGTAGCAGTTGTTTCACTTTCTCGACGTGAGCTTCAGGAATAAAGGCCACGGACTCCTGCGGCGGGAGCGTAACGTTTCGTGGGCCGTTGTCCGTTGCCAGCCAGAATTCAACCTCAGTACCCTGAGGGGTATCCCGCCAGTGTCTGGTCAGTAAAAAGCCTTCTTGCGCCTGCGTCACGGCGTTATCCCATAAAACAAACCAGGCCTGATTATAGCCTGGTTGAGGGGTGTTTTCTGGGGTTTTATACAGTGTCTGTTCCGCCGGATGGCGCTGCGCTTATCTGGCCTACAGGTTCCGCAGGCCCGGTAAGCGCAGCGTCACCGGGCAAGGGTTTACTGCCCGTAGTAGGCTTTCGCACCGTGCTTACGCAGGTAATGCTTATCCAGCAGGGTTTGCTGCATATCCGGCAGCTGCGGTGCCAACTGGCGGCAGAAGATCCCCATATAGGCGACTTCCTCCAGCACGATCGCGTTGTGCACTGCGTCCTCCGCGTTTTTACCCCAGGCAAACGGGCCGTGGGAGTGCACCAGCACGCCGGGCATTTGCGCCGCGTCGATTCCCTGTTTTTCGAAGGTTTCGACAATCACGTTCCCCGTTTCCCATTCGTACTCACCGCCGATCTCCGCATCGGTCATCAGACGCGTGCAGGGAATGGTGCCGTAAAAGTAGTCCGCGTGGGTGGTGCCGGTGGCCGGAATAGGCTGGCCCGCCTGCGCCCAGATGGTCGCGTGACGCGAATGGGTATGCACAATCCCGCCGATGGTCGGGAAGGCCTGATACAGCAGGCGATGAGTGGGCGTATCGGAGGAGGGCTTTTTATTGCCTTCAACCACTTCACCCGTTTCGATGCTGACCACCACCATGTCTTCTGCGGTCATTACCGTGTAATCCACGCCGGAAGGCTTGATCACGAACACCCCTTTTTCCCGGTCAACGGCGCTGACGTTGCCCCATGTCAGGGTTACGAGGTTATGTTTTGGCAGCGCCAGGTTGGCTTCGAGTACCTGACGTTTGAGATCTTCTAACATTGTCGTCTCCTGCCGGATGGCGCTACGCTTATCCGGCCTACAGAACCGTAGGCCCGGTAAACGAAGTGCCACCGGGCACTCCGTACTTAGCGTTTTGAACCGTAATAGACTTCGTTCCAGCGCAGCGCGTCTTTAAAGGCTGGCAGACGGGTGTCGTTATCAATTACGGTCAGTTCGATGTCGTGCAGCTCGGCAAACTGACGCATATCGTTCAGGTCCAGCGCGTGGCTGAATACGGTGTGGTGCGCGCCGCCGGCCAGGATCCAGGCTTCCGAGGCGGTTGGCAGGTCAGGCTGCGCTTTCCACAAAGCGTTGGCGACCGGCAGCTTCGGCAGAGAATGCGGGGTTTCAACCGCATCGACGCAGTTCACCAGCAGGCGGAAACGATCGCCGAGGTCAATCAGGCTGGCGTTAATGGCCGGGCCGGTACGGGTGTCGAAGATCAGACGGGCCGGATCCGCTTTGCCGCCAATGCCGAGGTACTGCACGTCGAGGATCGGTTTCTCTTCAACCGCGATGGATGGACACACTTCCAGCATGTGCGAGCCGAGCACCAGATCGTTGCCGTTCTCGAAGTGGTAGGTGTAGTCCTCCATAAAAGAGGTGCCGCCCTGTAGACCGGTCGACATCACCTTCATGATGCGAAGCAGAGCGGCAGTTTTCCAGTCGCCTTCGCCCGCAAAGCCGTAGCCCTGCTGCATCAGACGTTGTACCGCCAGACCCGGGAGCTGTTTCAGGCCGTGGAGATCTTCAAAGGTGGTGGTGAAGGCATGGAAGCCGCCCTGTTCCAGAAAACGCTTCATACCCAGCTCAATACGTGCGGCATCCAGCACGTTCTGGCGCTTGTCACCGTTGACCTGTGCCGCAGGCGTCAGGCGATAGCTGCTTTCGTACTCGTCCACCAGCGCGCTAACGTCGCCATCGCTGATGTCATTCACCACCTGCACCAGGTCGCCCACCGCCCAGGTGTTGACGGAGAAGCCAAATTTAATCTGCGCGGCCACTTTATCACCGTCGGTGACCGCCACTTCGCGCATGTTGTCGCCGAAACGCACCACTTTCAGGTGGCGGGTATCCTGCTTAGATACCGCCTGACGCATCCAGGAGCCAATACGTTTTTGTGCCTGACCGTCCTGCCAGTGCCCGGTCACCACGGCATGCTGTTGACGCATGCGCGCGCCGATGAAGCCGAACTCGCGGCCGCCGTGCGCGGTCTGGTTCAGGTTCATGAAGTCCATGTCGATGCTGTCCCACGGCAGGGAGGCGTTGAACTGCGTGTGGAATTGCAGCAGCGGTTTGTTGAGGATAGCCAGGCCGTTGATCCACATTTTGGCTGGCGAGAAGGTGTGCAGCCACACCACCAGGCCAGCGCATTTGTCATCGTAATTGGCATCGCGGCAAATGTTGGTGATTTCGTCCGGGGTGGTACCCAGCGGCTTCAGCACCAGTTTGCACGGCAGTTTGGCTTCCGCGTTCAGCGCGTTCACAACGTGCTCCGCGTGTTTCGTCACTTGCTGCAACGCTTCCGGTCCGTACAAATGCTGGCTGCCAATCACAAACCACACTTCATAATTATTAAAAATGGTCATTATCGTGTCCTTAATGTGTCAGGGTTGCCGTAGTATCCGCGGTGCTTTTGGCCGGGGCGGCGACAGGGAGATAGTGAAGTTCGGCGCTTTTTGCCCATTGCTGGTAGCGCTGATAAAGCTGTTCAAAGCGTTGTGCCTGCTGAGTCTGCGGCTGGAGCGTACTTTCGACGGCGCTCGCCATGTGCTGTTGCGCGGTCGGGATATCCGCATGGACGCCTGCGGCCACGGCAGCGAAAATCGCGGCGCCCAGCGCACAGCACTGATCGGAGGCCACAATTTGCAGCGGCCGGTTCAGCACGTCGCAGCAGGCCTGCATAATCACCGGGTTTTTACGGGCGATGCCCCCCAGCGCCATCACGTTGTTTACGTCAATGCCCTGCCCGGTGAAGCACTCCATAATGGCGCGCGCGCCGAATGCGGTGGCGGCGATCAGGCCGCCAAACAGCGCGGGCGCGTCGGTCGCGAGGTTGAGATCGGTAATCACTCCTTTCAGACGCTGGTTGGCAAACGGCGTACGACGGCCGTTGAACCAGTCCAGCACCACCGGCAGGTGGTCGAGAGACGGATTTTTTGCCCAGGCTTCGGTGAGCTGCGGCAGGAGCTGTTTTTTGCTCGCCGTAATCTGCGTTTTCAGTTCAGGATGCGCGGCAGCCAGCTGATCCAGCGGCCAGCCGAGCACGCGGCCAAACCAGGCGTAGATATCGCCGAAGGCGGACTGACCCGCTTCGAGGCCGATAAAATCGGGTACCACGCTGCCGTCAACCTGACCGCAGATGCCTTTCACCGCGCGGTCGCCGACGCTGGCTTTATCTGCCGTCAGAATGTCACAGGTGGAGGTGCCGATAACTTTCACCAGCGTGTTGGGCTGCGCACCCGCGCCCACCGCACCCATATGGCAGTCGAACGCGCCGCCGGAAATGGTCACGTTTTGCGGCAGACCGAGGCGTTTCGCCCACTCTTCGCAGAGCGTGCCGACCGGAATATCGGCGGTGAAGGTGTCGGTAAACAGCGGGTATGTCAGGTTTTTGTTGATGATCGGGTCGAGTTCATCGAAGAACGCTGCCGGAGGCAGACCCCCCCATCTTTCATGCCACAGCGATTTATGCCCGGCGCTGCAACGGCCGCGGCGGATATCCTGCGGGCGAGTGGTGCCGGAGAGCAGGGCGGGAACCCAGTCGCATAGCTCAATCCATGACGCCGCTGCCTGTGCGACCGACGCGTCCGCGCGGGTAACGTGCAGGATCTTGGCCCAGAACCACTCGCTGGAGTAAATCCCGCCGATGTAGCGGGAGTAGTCAGTTTTGCCCGGCTGATGGCATAAGCGGGTGATGGCTTCCGCCTCTTCCACGGCGGTATGGTCTTTCCACAGCACAAACATGGCGTTCGGGTTGTCGGCAAACTCCGGTCGCAGCGCCAGTACGCGGCCTTCGGCATCGACAGGGGCAGGCGTTGAGCCGGTGCTGTCGACGCCAATCCCCACGACATCGACCCGCTGGGCGTCCGTCAACTCCGCCAGCACGGTTTTGATCGCCGCTTCCATTGATTCAATGTAATCACGCGGGTGGTGGCGGAACTGGTTGTTCGGCGCATCGCAGTAGCGCCCCTCTTGCCAGCGCGGATACCACTCAACGCTGGTTGCTATCTCCAGGCCAGTCGTACAGTCCACTGCCAGCGCGCGAACTGAGTCGCTGCCAAAATCGAGGCCAATTGCAATTGCCATGGTGTTGCTCCATCCAAAAAACAGGTATGGAAGAACATTAGAGACTGGGGACAAAAATCGTCAGGCAGGATCCGCTAATCTTATGGACTAAATTGCTGTAGCCACGCAAAGTGTGACGCCGTGCAAATATTCTATGTGGACATTTCTGCCGCACTTATAGACACTTTTGTTACTGCTTATCTGCCCGTACTGGCGGAGAAATCAGGGGGAAAGGCTGAAACATGGCGGACGTAAAAGAGGCGTGATGCTTTTTGGATCTTTTCGCGGGCCATTTTTATACTGCTTTTATCGATATGGACAATTGGTTTCCTTCAGGACCCTTGGGAGAACTGAATCTATGGCCGAACCGCAAAACGATCCCTTACTGCCGGGCTACTCATTTAACGCCCATCTGGTGGCGGGGCTGACGCCAATTGAGGCCGAGGGATATCTCGATTTTTACGTCGATCGCCCTCTTGGCATGAAGGGATATATCCTGAACCTGACCGTACGCGGAGAAGGGGTCGTCAAAAACGGGGATCAGCAGTTTATCTGCCGCCCCGGTGATATGCTGCTGTTCCCGCCGGGGGAGATCCACCACTACGGGCGCCATCCGGATGCCAAAGAGTGGTATCACCAGTGGGTCTATTTCCGTCCGCGTGCCTACTGGCAGGAGTGGCTCTCGTGGCCGGCCATTTTCGCCCATACCGGTTTATATCGCCCGGATGAGGCGCATCTGGCGCAGTTCCGTGAGCTGTTCGCACAGATTATTGAGGCAGGGCAGGCGGGAGGGCGCTACGCCGAACTGCTGGCCATCAACCTGCTTGAACAGGTGCTGCTGCGCCGCATGGAGGCCATCAACGAGTCGCTTAATCCGCCGCTGGACAACCGCGTCCGCGACGCCTGCCAGTACATCAGCGACCACCTTGCCGACAGCCAGTTTGATATTGCCAGCGTCGCCCAGCATGTGTGTCTGTCGCCGTCACGGCTCTCTCATCTGTTCCGCCAGCAGCTTGGCGTGAGCGTACTCAGCTGGCGTGAGGATCAGCGCATCAGCCAGGCGAAACTGCTGCTCAGCACCACCCGAATGCCTATCGCCACCGTCGGGCGTAACGTCGGCTTTGAAGATCAGCTCTATTTCTCTCGCGTGTTTAAGAAGTGCACCGGTGCCAGCCCGAGCGAATTCCGTGCGGGATGTGAATAATCGGTAAACATTCAGGTGAACTTCAGGCGCATCTTGTAAACTATTCAGACAATTGATGCCTTGACGCGGTGCAGGGCGCTAAGCAGAATCGCTGATTCGTTTTCTGACCGGAATAGTTATGCAGGCATTGCTGGAACATTTTATTACCCAGTCCGTTATGTATTCGCTCATCGCCGTGGCGCTGGTGGCGTTTCTGGAGTCGCTGGCGCTGGTCGGGCTGATCCTGCCCGGCACCGTGATGATGGCGGGGCTTGGGGCGCTTATCGGCAGCGGCGAGGTCAATTTCTGGCAGGCGTGGATGGCCGGTATCATCGGTTGTTTGCTGGGGGACTGGATCTCCTTCTGGCTGGGCTGGCGCTTTAAGAAGCCGCTGCACCGCTGGTCGTTCATGAAAAAAAACAAAGCGCTGCTGGATAAAACCGAGCACGCGCTGCACCAGCACAGCATGTTCACCATCCTCGTGGGGCGCTTCGTTGGCCCAACGCGCCCGCTGGTGCCGATGGTGGCCGGGATGCTGGATCTGCCCGTCGCGAAGTTTGTGGTGCCGAACATCATCGGCTGCGTCTTCTGGCCGCCGTTCTACTTTCTGCCGGGGATTCTGGCGGGTGCGGCCATCGATATTCCTGACGGTATGCAAAGCGGCGAGTTCAAGTGGCTGCTGCTGGGAACGGCGGTCCTGCTGTGGCTGGCGGTCTGGCTCTGCTGGCGCCTGTGGCGCAGCGCGAAAGCCAGTGTTGATCGCCTGACGCGCTATCTTCCGCGCACGCGCCTGCTCTGGCTGGCCCCGCTGACGCTGGGAGTGGCTGTCGTGGCGCTGGTGGCGCTGATTCGCCACCCGCTGATGCCGGTGTACGGTGAGATCCTGTTGAAGGTGGTGAGCCGTTAAACGCCGGGCGGCACTGCGTTTGCCCGGCCTACGGTCTTATACCCAGTAATCCTGACGCGCTTTCTTTCCCGCTCATTAGGGCGTCGGTTGTTCCATCCCACAAAATACGTCCCTCCGCGATCACCACCGATCGCGGCGCGATGCGTGCGGCATCTTCGATGCTATGCGAAACCATCAGCATCGTCAGTTGCTCGCGCTCGCAAACCTCCTCAACCAGCGAGAGCATCTCCTGACGCAGGGCCGGGTCGAGCGCCGAAAAGGGTTCGTCGAGCAGCAGCAGCGGCTGCTTGCGAACCAGACAGCGTGCCAGCGCCACGCGCTGGCGCTGGCCGCCGGAAAGCTCACCCGGTAGTCTGTTGATAAACGCAGCCAGGCCCATTTGTTCGGCGATCGCCTCCAGCGTCTGACGCTGCGCAACACTGAGTTTTAACCCCGGATCCATACCCAGTGCGATGTTCTGCCACACCGTAAGATGATTGAACAGATTGTTTTCCTGGAACAGCATCGACACCGGGCGCTTAGCCGGCGGAGCGTAGGTATACTCGCCATTATCAATGACGATCGACCCGCTGGCAGGCTGCAAAAAACCGGCAATCAGATTGAGCAGAGTACTTTTTCCGGCCCCGCTGGGGCCAAGCACTGCGATTCGCTCTCCCTGACGAACGGAGAGGGTAAAACGCATTGGCAGGTGCTCATAAAGCCAGGTTACATCAGTCAGTTTTAACATCACGCCCCGGAAGTTTTTCGATAACGGTAAATAACGCAAAGCACAGCACCAGCAGTAAAAGTGCCGTGACGGCGCCGTCCTGGCTACGATAGGAGCCAATTTGCTGATAAAGCCAGAACGGCAGCGTGCGGAAATCCTCGTTGCCAAAGAGGGCCACAACGCCAAAATCGCCAATCGACAGCACGCAGGCAAACGCCAGCGCCTGCGCCAGCGGTCGTTTAAGGGCGCGGAGTTCGACCACCTTCAGACGCTGCCAGCCCTGCATCCCCAGCGACTGACAGAGCAGACCGTAGCGGCTGTTCACGTCGCGCATCGGGTTTTCCAGCACCTTGAGCGCGTAAGGGATAGCCATCAGCGCGTTGGTAAAAATGACGATGCCGTCGGCGCTTTCCGGCAGGCCGATGGTGCTGTTGAACAGTAAAAAGAATCCGGTCGCCAGCACAATACCCGGCATCGCCAGGATCAGCATACCCGTCAGTTCCAGCGCGTGTCCGGCTTTACGGGCATGACGCGCGTACAGCTCGCGGCTGCTCCAGAGCAGCATCATGGTCAGGATCACGCACAGCAGCCCGGCTGCCAGCGCGATGCGCAATGAGGTCCACGTCGCCTGCCACAGGACAGGCTGTTGCAGTACCGACAACACATTGCGATTCAGGCCATCAACGATAACGGCCAGCAGCGGGGGCAGCAGAAGCAGGAGGGCCAGCGCGATCAGCATAAAATCCGCGACGCGGCTGTGCAGGCTGTCCTGCGGATCGCGCCAGCCTGTCAAGTGATTGCTGCCTGTGGGGATCGCTTTACTCAGCCGCTGGCTGAGTAACACCAGCGCCAGGCAGCAGACCATCTGCACCATCGCCAGCAGCGCGGCGCGGCCCGGATCGTAGTCGTAACTTAAGGCCTGATAGATCGCCAGCTCAATGGTGGTGGCCTGCGGCCCGCCGCCGAGAGAAAGCACGGTCGCGAAGCTGGCGAAGCAGAGCATAAAGATTAGCGCGGCCACCGGGGCAATCTGGCGTCGCAGCCACGGCCATTCGACAAAGCGGAAGAACGACCAGCCGCGCATGCCAAGCTGGGCGGCAATCTGACGCTGCTCCCCGGGAATGTTTTCCAGCGCCTGTAAAAAGAGGCGCGTCGCCATCGGCATATTGAAAAAAATATGCGCCAGCAGAATGCCTTTCAGGCCGTAAGGGGAGAAGGTCCATTCCAGACCAAGCAGGTTGAAGAGGGATGCCAGCCAGCCCTGCCGACCGTAGACGCTCAGAATACCGAACACCGCCACCAGCACGGGCAGGATCAGCGTCATCGCGCACAGCCGCAGCAGGGCAAGCCTGCCGGGGAAACGTCTGCGATAGAGGGCGCGTGCAAGGAAAATGGCCGGGATCGTCGACAGCAGCGCGGAGAGAAACGCCTGCCAGAAGGAGAAACGGATGACGTGCCAGAGATAGCTGTCGTGCCAGAGGGCGAGCAGATCGCTCTCTGGCGCGTTAAACCACAGCGCAAGGAATGCACCCAGACTGACGACCACCATCAGTATGGCGGCGAGCAGCCCGGGAACTAACCAGCCGGGGATCAGCGGCTGACGGCGCGTTGCCATTCACTAATCCATGCGGCGCGCTGGGCGGCAACCTGCTGCGGCGTAAATTCCAGTGAGGTTTGCGGCTTGTTTAGCTGCTCAAAGCCTGCCGGCAGCGCAACGTCAGTGACCGGGTACATCCAGTTTCCTGTCGGAATAGCATTCTGGAATGCCGGGGAGACCATAAATTTCAGGAATTTTTCGGCAAGCTCCGGCTGTTTGCTCGCGGCGGTGCGGGCGGCCACTTCCACCTGCAAATAATGCCCTTCAGCAAAGTTCGCGGCGGCGTAGTTATCCTTCTTCTCGGCGATAATGTGGTAGGCCGGAGAGGTAGTGTAGCTCAGCACCAGATCGCTTTCGCCTTTCAGGAACAGGCCGTAGGCTTCGCTCCAGCCTTTGGTGACGGTAACGGTTTTCGCGGCCAGCTTCTGCCACGCTTCCGGCGTTTTATCCCCGTAGACTTTCTGCATCCACAATAGCAGCCCCAGACCCGGCGTGCTGGTACGCGGATCTTCATAAATTACGCGCCATTTCTGGTCACTTTCGACCAGCTCTTTCAGGCTTTTGGGCGGATTCTTCAGCTTGTTTTTATCGTAGACAAACGCAAAGTAGCCGTAATCAAAGGGAACGAAGGTGTCGTTTTTCCAGCCGCCCGGTACGTTGACGGCATCTGACGCCACACCGCTTTTGGCGAACAGTCTGGTTTGGGTGGCGGCTTCCAGCAGGTTGTTATCCAGCCCGAGCACCACGTCGGCTTTGCTGTTTTTGCCTTCCATGCGCAGACGGTTGAGCAGCGAGACGCCATCTTCCAGCGCCACGAATTTCAGCTCGCAGTTGCAGTCGGCTTCAAAGGCTTTTTTAACCACCGGGCCGGGGCCCCAGTCGGCGGAGAAGGAGTCGTAGGTGTAGACCGTCAGAACGGGCTTAGCAAAAACAGGCAGCGCAAACAGCGCCAGCAGAGGAAGAACGTTTTTTAACACTTTGCACCTCAGGGTTGAGTGGCAAAGGATTTTGAGAGACAGCCTCAAATCCCTTCGCCGGCGTTATCCGGATCAGGTTCGACGGGTATTATCTCAGCGCACATCAGTGATGCAGCACCCCGTTGAGAACGGCGCTATTGTAATGATTTGGTGAATATTACGAAAGCGTTATGGCTCCGGCGGCGCAAACCAGGCGGATTTAAAATCAAACCAGCCGAGGGTATTCATCCGCAGGCCGCGCATGCTGCGCTGCCCCTGGATCAGCAGCCAGTGGTGAATCAGCGGTACGATCGTCTGCCCGGTCAGTAATTCCTGACACCAGGCGGCCAGATCCATTTCTCCCGCCCGCCACCGCGCGGCGTCCTGCTGCCAGTCCCGGTTGATACAGTGCTGAATCAGGGGCACTTCGTACAGGTGAGAAAAGAGCGAGAAATCAAGCGGCAGCGTAAAGTTTGCGCTGTTGAGCCAGATATCGCTGATGACGTCTCCGCGATGCCATTCATCATAATCGACTTCCTGTATCGCCAGCGTCACGCCTTCGGCTGCCAGCAGCGTGCTCATGATCCTCGCCAGAAAACGGTGCTCAATGTGATCGCGATAGTAGCTGAGGGTGATGGTCTCCAGTCCGGCAGGCTTTTCGCTGCGGACGGGCTGCGCATGGTGCCAGCGTGGGAGCAGGCCATAGGCCGGGAACCACCAGGTCTGGTATTGCTCCTCTGCGTGATAAATCAGGTTAGCGGGCGCCAGAATATGGCTTATCCACCTGCGGACGTCGTGGTTTGCCCCGCGATGGCTGCGGCTATCAAAGAGCAGGTAGTAGCAGCCCTCCTCCAGGCGGCTTTCGAACGCTTTTTCACCGGCTGTTGGCCCCTCCAGGGTCAGACCTGCGCTCAGCTCTTCGTTGAGATCCGGTAACACCCAGACGTTCACTTCGTCGATCAGCGCCCTATAGCCAAAGTAATCATCAAAGGCGCGGATCTTCAGCTGATTACTGTTATTGCGCGTAACGGAGTAGGGGCCCGTACCAATCGGCTGGCTGGAAAAATTGTTCAGGGATCGCCACTCGGCAGGCAGGATCATTGAGGGGACGTAGCCCAGAAGCCACGGAAGCCATTTGTCCGGCTGCGATAGCTCAATATCCAGCGTCCAGGCCGTTGGGGAGTGGATCCGTGCGATATGCGAATAGAGCGGCAGCGTGCGGGCGCGCTCTAAAGAGACGATAACGTCGCGCATCTCCAGCTCGCGTCCATGGTGGAAATGAATGCCGGGGCGTAGAAAGAAGCGCCAGTGCAGCGGAGACACCTGTTGCCAGTGATGGGCAATATCCGCTTCCAGTTCCCCGTTTTCCTCATTTATCCGCGTCAGGCCGCTGAAAATCTGCCGGGCCATGTGGGTTTCAGAGCGACGTAACGCCGTACCGGGCAACAGATTTTTCATTGGGCGGTAGTAAAGTACCCGCAGAATGTGGCGTCCCTGACGAAAGCTGCGTCCCAGATGCGAGACCAGCATCTGGCGCACGGCGGCTTTGTCGCCCACCAGCTGGACCAGCTGATCGATGCGGTCCTGCTCCAGCAGATCCTCCGCTCGCTGTTGCTGTAACGCCAGGCCGGTATAAAGGAAAGTCAGGCGCGAACGCTTGCCGCGTCCGGCTTCGGCCTCCCAGTTTAGCCAGCCCTGCTGCTGCATGGTATTAAGGAGCGTGCGCATATGACGCCGGGAGCAGTTGAGGAGCTCGGCCAGCTCGTTCAGCGTGGTCTCCTGCGATTGCCCCTCGCAGCACTGCCAGAGGCGGATAAATTGTTGTTGCAGACGACCGGAAGGCATAAAAGGGGAACTCCTGACAAAAAACCAGCAATTTATTTATCCCTATATTAGGCCAATAATTCTCCTCGATGAAGCGAGGAGGTAAATTATGAAGAGGTCTACCGCACGTCAGTTTTATCAGCAGTACTTTTCAGCGACAAAGGGATCGTCCTGGCTGGCCCGCCGGTGTGCAGAGCAACGGCTGAAAACGTTAGAAGAATTGATGCAGTGGGACGTTACAACACCGACCTCTTCCCGCTAACTCGCCTCGATCATGTGTGACTGAGTATTGGTGCTAATCACCCGCCAGCAAAATGTTTTTTGCTGGCTTTTTTCGTTTACTATTTCACCCAATTTCGATTCGCTTTCATAAGGACTTGCGCATGCTCTGGTTGATGACGATGGGGCGACGCCTGAATGGCGTGTACGCCGCTTTTATGTTGGTGGCCTTCATGATGGGCGTGGCCGGCGCGCTACAGGCGCCGACGTTGAGCCTGTTTCTCAGCCGTGAGGTGGGGGCGCAGCCGTTTTGGGTGGGTCTGTTCTACACCGTCAACGCCATTGCCGGGATCCTCGTCAGCCTGTGGCTGGCGAAACGATCCGACAGCCAGGGCGATCGCCGTAAGCTGATCCTCTTTTGTTGCGCCATGGCCGTGGGCAACGCGCTGCTGTTTGCCTTCAACCGCCATTACCTGACGCTCATTACCTGCGGCGTGCTGCTGGCCTCTCTGGCGAACACCGCGATGCCGCAACTGTTCGCCCTGGCCCGGGAGTACGCCGACAGCTCGGCGAGAGAAGTGGTGATGTTCAGCTCGGTGATGCGTGCGCAGCTCTCTCTCGCGTGGGTCATCGGTCCGCCGCTGGCGTTTATGCTGGCGCTGAACTACGGCTTCACCACCATGTTTTCCATCGCGGCGGGGATTTTTGTCATCAGCCTGGCGCTGATAGCCTTTGCGCTGCCATCGGTGGCGCGCGTAGAGCAGGTGACGGACAAGCCCATCACGCAGGTGAGCGGCTGGCAGGATAAAAACGTCCGCATGTTGTTTATCGCCTCCACGCTGATGTGGACCTGCAACACCATGTACATTATTGATATGCCGCTGTGGATCAGCAGCGATCTGGGACTGCCCGACAAGCTCGCGGGTATTCTGATGGGCACCGCTGCCGGGCTGGAGATCCCGGCGATGATTCTGGCGGGTTACTACGTCAAACGTTTCGGAAAGCGTCGGATGATGGTCGTCGCCGTGGCGGCCGGGGTACTGTTCTACGCGGGGCTGATCCTGTTCCATTCGCGTGAAGCCTTGCTGGCGTTACAGCTGTTTAACGCGGTGTTTATCGGAATCGTTGCCGGGATAGGCATGCTCTGGTTCCAGGATTTAATGCCGGGGCGCGCAGGCTCCGCGACCACGCTGTTTACCAACAGTATCTCTACCGGCGTGATTCTGGCAGGGGTGATTCAGGGGGCGCTGTCGCAAAGCTATGGGCATGCATCCGTGTACTGGGTGATCGCAGTGATTTCGCTCGTCACGCTGATGCTGACGTGCCGGGTAAAAGACGTTTGATTCTGGAAGGCGGCTTCACGAAATGAAACGATTTTCTGACAGGCGCAGAGAAGGCGCATAGAGTGCGTGACGGGTGCTTGAGGCTGTTTGCCTCAGGCTTTCGCAAGAGGCAAACAGTGGAGAGTCCCACATCAAAAAACTGATGGGGAGACCAACTTCACAACCAACATTGCGAGGTTAGTCTCTTCATTGCCGAAAAGCAATAAGGAGGCTGGAATGCCAAAACGTACTCTGCTGTTAGGTTTGTTTCTGATCTGTACGACGCTGTTGCTCTTCACCTGGATGGTGCGCGACTCGCTGTGTGAGCTGCACTTCAGACAGGAGAAAACAGAGCTGGCGGCAGTGTTGGCTTACGAAGCAAAACGTTAGCAGTATTGGCGGGGAGTTTTCCCCGCCACTCCAGAGTGGTTGAGCCTCAACGCACCCTTATCAATGGCCCGCGCCCTGCGGGCCATTGCCTTTAACCCATAAACGCAGGCTGTTTTTTCTCGTAAGCGGAGATAGCCTCTTCGTGTTGCAGCGTCAGGCCAATGCTATCCAGACCGTTCAGCATGCAGTGGCGGCGGAACGCATCAATGCTGAAGCTGTAGATCTTATCCCCGGCTTTCACCACTTCCGCTTCCAGATCCACCTCAAACGAAATCCCCGGATTCGCCTGCACCAGCGCAAACAGTTCATCGACCTGTTCGTCACTCAGCGTCACCGGCAGCAGCTGGTTGTTGAAGCTGTTGCCGTAGAAGATATCCGCGAAGCTCGGGGCGATAACCACCTTAAAGCCGTAGTCGGTTAATGCCCAGGGCGCATGTTCACGCGACGATCCGCAGCCAAAGTTTTCCCGCGCCAGCAGAATGGAAGCCCCTTTGTATTCCGGAAAGTTCAGGACGAATTCCGGGTTCGGCACTTCGCCTTTATCGTCGAGGAAACGCCAGTCGTTGAACAGATGCGCACCAAAACCCGTGCGCGTCACTTTCTGCAAAAACTGCTTAGGAATGATCGCGTCAGTATCGACGTTAGCGGCGTCCAGAGGGACAACCCGGCCCGTATGTTGGGTAAATTTCTCTGCCATGATTGTCTCCTTATTTCAGGCTGCGAATATCGGCGAAATGACCGGTGACTGCCGCAGCGGCGGCCATTGCCGGGCTGACCAGGTGGGTGCGCCCACCGCGGCCCTGACGGCCTTCAAAGTTACGGTTGCTGGTGGAGGCACAGCGCTCGCCCGGATTCAGGCGGTCATTGTTCATCGCCAGACACATGGAGCAACCCGGCAGGCGCCACTCGAAGCCTGCTTCAATAAAGATCTTATCCAGACCCTCCGCTTCCGCCTGGGCTTTCACCGGCCCGGAGCCCGGCACAACCAGCGCCTGCACGCCCGGCGCCACTTTGCGGCCTTTAGCAATTTCTGCCGCTGCGCGTAAATCTTCAATACGGGAGTTGGTACAGGAGCCGATGAACACTTTATCAATGCTCACGTCGGTCAGCGGTACGCCGGGTTTCAGCCCCATGTAAGCCAGCGCTTTTTCCGCACTGGCACGTTCGACCGGATCGGCAAAGGAGGCCGGATCAGGAATGCTGTCGTTGACGGAAATCACCTGGCCCGGGTTGGTGCCCCAGGTGACCTGCGGGGCGATCTCTTCCGCCTGTAACGTCACAACGGTATCAAAAATTGCCCCCTCGTCCGTTTTCAGGGTTTTCCAGTACGCTACCGCGTCGTCAAAATTCTGACCTTTCGGCGCATGCAGACGCCCCTTCACATAGTTGAAGGTGGTTTCGTCTGGGGCCACCAGGCCTGCTTTGGCGCCCATCTCAATGGCCATGTTGCACAGGGTCATACGACCTTCCATGCTCAGCGCCTGGATAGCGTCGCCGCAGAATTCCACGACGTGACCGGTGCCGCCTGCGCTGCCGGTTTTGCCGATAATCGCCAGCACGATATCTTTCGCGGTGATACCCGGCGCAGCTTTACCCTTCACTTCAATCTTCATGGTTTTGGCGCGGCCCTGCTTCAGGGTCTGCGTCGCCAGAACGTGTTCAACTTCAGAGGTCCCAATCCCGAACGCCAGGGCGCCAAATGCGCCGTGCGTCGCGGTGTGGGAGTCGCCGCAGACGATGGTCATGCCCGGCAGAGTAATACCCTGCTCAGGCCCCATTACGTGGACGATACCCTGATAGGGGTGGTTCAGATCGTACAGCTCCACGCCAAACTCGTTACAGTTCTTAATCAGCTCCTGCATCTGGATACGTGCCATCTCGCCAGATGCATTGATGTCTTTGGTCTGGGTGGAAACGTTGTGATCCATCGTGGCAAAGGTTTTACCCGGCTGACGCACCGGGCGCTTGTGCGCGCGCAGGCCGTCAAATGCCTGAGGAGAGGTCACTTCGTGTACCAGATGACGGTCGATGTACAACAGTGGGGTTTCGTTTGGTGCTTCGTAAACAACGTGCGCATCAAACAACTTCTCATATAACGTCTTAGCCATGATTACACCCCTTCAGCGACATAGCGGGCAATGATATCGCCCATTTCATCGGTACTGACTGCTGCCGTGCCGCGTGCTAAATCACCGGTACGGACGCCTTCTTCTAATGCCCGGTTAATGGCGTTTTCAATTGCGGTTGCTGCATCGCCTGCATCCAGGCTGTAGCGCAGCAGCAGAGCCAGGGAGAGGATCTGCGCAATCGGGTTGGCGATGTTTTTACCTGCGATATCCGGCGCGGAGCCGCCCGCCGGTTCGTACAGGCCAAAGCCTTCTTCGTTCAGGCTGGCCGAGGGCAGCATGCCCATGGAGCCGGTGATCATCGCGCATTCATCCGAGAGAATATCGCCGAACAGGTTGGAGCACAGCAGCACGTCAAACTGGGACGGATCTTTGATCAGCTGCATCGTTGCGTTGTCGATATACATATGTGACAGCTCAACGTCCGGGTACTGCCTGGCAACTTCACTGACGATTTCGCGCCACAAAATAGACGACTGGAGCACGTTCGCTTTATCAATAGAGGTCACTTTACGGCGGCGTTTGCGCGCTGACTCAAACGCGATATGAGCGATACGTTCAATTTCAAAACGGTGATACACCTCGGTATCAAACGCTTTCTCATGCTGACCGCTGCCTTCGCGGCCTTTTGGCTGACCGAAGTAGATCCCGCCGGTCAGCTCACGCACGCACAGGATGTCGAAACCGTTGGCGGCGATATCGGCGCGCAGCGGGCAAAACTCTTCCAGCCCCGGGTACAGCTTCGCCGGACGCAGGTTGCTGAACAGTTTGAAGTGTTTACGCAGCGGCAGCAACGCGCCGCGCTCTGGCTGCTCTGCTGGAGGCAGGTGTTCCCACTTAGGGCCACCCACTGAGCCAAACAGAACGGCATCGGCATTCTCGCAGCCTTCTACAGTCCCTTTCGGCAGGGGAGTGTCGTGGTTATCAATGGCAATACCGCCCACGTCGTAGTGGCTGGTGGTAATTTTCATCGCAAAACGCGAACGAACGGCTTCCAGTACTTTCAGCGCCTGTGTCATCACTTCCGGGCCAATACCGTCACCCGGCAACACAGCAATATGGTAATTCTTCGACATCACACGGTTTCCTTGTTGTTCTCTTTATTCTGAGCTTTGCGTTGCAACTCTTTTTCGACTTCGGCTGCGCGCCAGATGTTGTTCAGGACATGCACCATCGCTTTCGCGGAGGATTCGACGATATCTGTCGCCAGACCCACACCGTGGAAGCGGCGACCGTTATAGTTGACGACGATATCAACCTGGCCCAGGGCGTCTTTACCGTGCCCTTTTGCCGTCAGGTCGTATTTCACCAGCTCTACGTCGTACTCAGTGACGCGGTTAATCGCCTGGTAAATGGCATCCACAGGGCCGTTACCGTTGGCGGCTTCCGCTTTAATTTCATCGCCGCAGGCCAGCTTGACGGAGGCGGTAGCGATATCACTTGAGCCTGACTGAACGGTGAAGTAGTCCAGACGGAAGTGTTCTGGCTCTTCCTGCTGTTTGTTGATAAATGCCAGCGCTTCCAGGTCGTAATCGAAGACCTGGCCTTTCTTGTCAGCCAGTTTCAGGAATGCGTCGTACAGCTGATCCATGTTGTAATCGCTGTCCTGATACCCCATCTCTTCCATACGGTGTTTCACCGCCGCGCGGCCAGAGCGCGAGGTCAGGTTCAGCTGAACCTGGTTCAGACCGATGGATTCCGGAGTCATGATTTCGTAGTTTTCACGGTTCTTCAGCACGCCATCCTGGTGAATACCGGAGGAGTGAGCGAACGCGCCAGTACCAACAATCGCCTTGTTCGCCGGGATCGGCATATTGCAAATCTGGCTCACGGTCTGGCTGGTGCGCCAGATTTCGTTGTGATTGATGCGAGTGTGTACGTTCATAATGTCTTTGCGCACCTTGATCGCCATGATCACTTCTTCCAGCGAGCAGTTGCCGGCGCGTTCACCAATGCCGTTCATTGCCCCTTCTACCTGACGCGCGCCGGCGTGGACGGCAGCGATGGCATTGCCCACAGCCAGACCCAAATCATCGTGGGTGTGAACAGAGATGATGGCTTTATCAATATTAGGTACGCGATCGTACAGGCCGGTGATGATGTTGGAGAACTCAAACGGCATGGTGTAGCCGACGGTATCCGGGATGTTGATGGTTCTGGCTCCGGCATTAATCGCGGCTTCCACTACACGGGCCAAATCGTCAATCGGCGTGCGGCCTGCATCTTCACAGGAGAATTCGACGTCATCAGTGTAGTTACGCGCGCGTTTAACCATATACACCGCACGTTCGATCACTTCATCCAGCGTGCTGCGCAACTTGGTTGCAATGTGCATGGGGGAGGTGGCAATGAATGTATGGATACGGAAGGCTTCTGCAACTTTCAGGGATTCCGCGGCCACATCAATATCTTTCTCAACGCAGCGAGCCAGACCGCATACGCGGCTGTTTTTGATGGTGCGGGCGATGGTCTGTACTGACTCGAAATCACCCGGCGAGGAGACGGGAAAGCCGACTTCCATTACGTCTACACCCATGCGTTCGAGGGCCAGCGCAATTTGCAGTTTTTCTTTAACACTCAGGCTCGCCTGTAATGCCTGTTCACCGTCACGTAAAGTAGTATCGAAAATAACGACTTGCTGGCTCATGGGTTAGGTCCTTGTCAGTCTTAGGGCGCCTTGCTACGAGCATAAAAAAACCCGCGCAGTGGCGCGGGTTTTTAGTTTTACTGAAGACGATTCAACGCTGAATTTCGCCCGCCAGTCTACCGCGCACAGTGGATGCGTTTAGTAGTAGTAGACCGGTGAAACGAAGGGTGCGAATCATGAATCGTGCTCCAGATGAATGCGATATGCTTTTAGTGGTACTGGATACGCCGACTCATGTCAACCCCTCTCAGGCAAAACGGCCACTCAGCGCAGGATAAACACATTAGCTAATTGTGCTGGTTTTTACGTTGTTAACCGATTTAATTGTCTATTATTGGACTTGAGATTCATCTCTGGAATAATTTGAATATAATTGGTAGCAATTGAACACAGTATTTTTACCGATGTGCTGTGAAATGGAATGTTTTTTATTTCATTGAGTTATAAGTTCTATGAATGAATCATGGGCGGGAAAGTTATCAATATTGATATCATTTTGTTAATGAAATCGTGGTGTATGCCCTTCATAGTTTAATAATACTTAAGTTATTATTAACTAAGGCGGTGATTGTGTATTTGCCAGCTTTATGGTTTCATGCCTGCATTAAAGTTTTAGATATCATTTGAACGATTTTTAGCTCTTCATTCAGGGAATGCTTAATGCCATCTCTTGAATGAGGGTTCTTTATATATTCTGAATTTTAAATAATTTCCTTTCGCTTGTTGTATATGCATGGTAAATCATATTTTTCGAAGTTATTACTGTACTTTGGCAAAGGGAATTTAGCGTGACAGTGGAGTCAGAAATGCCAGAAAATAATATTAACCAACCACAGCCTTATGATGGGGTTAAGCCTCAGTTACGCACAGTGGATCTCAACCTGTTAACTGTATTTGATGCAGTTATGCAGGAGCAGAATATTACGCGAGCAGCGCAATCTCTGGGAATGTCTCAACCTGCCGTGAGTAATGCCGTAGCCAGACTTAAGGTGATGTTTAACGACGAGTTATTCGTCCGGTATGGAAGAGGTATCCAGCCCACGGCGCGTGCATTCCAGCTATTCGGTTCGATTCGTCAGGCGCTACAGCTGGTTCAAAATGAGCTTCCCGGCTCAGGGTTTGAACCTTTAAGCAGTGAGCGGGTTTTCCATCTCTGTGTTTGCAGTCCGTTAGACAATTATTTGACGTCTGTTATATATAATAAAGTTGAACAGATTGCTCCTAATATTCATCTCGTTTTTAAATCATCTTTAAATCAAAACACTGAGCACCAGCTTCGTTATCAGGAAACGGAGTTCGTTCTGGGCTACGAAGAGTTTCGCCGTCCAGAGTTTGCCTGTGTTCCGTTGTTTAAAGATGAAATGGTGTTAGTCGCCAGCAAAAAACATCCACGCATGAATTCGCCGCTGCGTGAAAGCGATGTTTACAGCGAGCAGCATGCCGTTGTTGCTCTGGACAGATATGCTTCGTTCAGTCAGCCGTGGTATGACACTGCCGATAAACAAGCCAGCGTGGCCTATCAGGGGATGGCGATGGTCAGCGTTTTAAATGTCGTTTCTCAGACGCAGCTAGTCGCTATTGCACCGCGCTGGCTTGCTGAAGAGTTCTCCGATTCGCTGAGCCTGCAAATTTTACCTCTGCCGCTCAAGCTGAATAGCCGTACCTGTTATCTTTCCTGGCATGAAGCGGCGGGGCGGGATAAAGGGCACCAGTGGATGGAAGAGTTGCTGATCAATATTTGTCGTCGATAAGTCAGGGTGAATAAACCGCATGGTGCCATGCGGTTTAATCTGTGATTTTTTATGCAGACAATATTTTATTCTGTGCGCATTTTTTCAGACACTCAGGGCGGCTTAAAAATAGATGATTTCCTGATCCATCCTCTTTTTAAGAGATGAATTATTAGCGTCTCCCCTCATACCAGACGAATTCACCATATTCGTGTCTGACAGCTATTTTTTCTGCTTTTATTGCCCATTCCCGCATTCCGTTTGCTAATTGCCTGCCTCATAACGAGCGGTTAAGGTATCCATCACTCTGCACATTATAAGATGGATTCACCCTGTCAGAAGACGGCGCGGAAATGAATTCTGTTGACCGTCTATAACAAAAGCCTGGAGGCAAAGCATGGAGATGTTGTCTGGCGCGGAAATGGTCGTCCGATCGCTTATCGATCAGGGCGTGAAACAAGTGTTCGGCTATCCCGGAGGCGCGGTTCTCGATATTTATGACGCGCTGCACACGGTAGGCGGTATTGATCATGTTCTGGTTCGTCATGAACAGGCTGCTGTGCATATGGCTGACGGCCTGGCCCGCGCCACGGGCGAAGTGGGTGTAGTGCTGGTCACTTCGGGGCCGGGAGCGACCAATGCCATCACCGGCATTGCGACTGCGTATATGGACTCTATTCCACTGGTCATTCTCTCCGGACAGGTGGCGACGTCACTGATTGGCTATGATGCGTTTCAGGAATGCGACATGGTGGGGATCTCACGCCCCGTGGTGAAGCACAGCTTTCTGGTTAAGCAAACGGAAGATATCCCGGGCGTGCTGAAAAAAGCCTTCTGGCTGGCCGCCAGCGGTCGTCCTGGGCCAGTGGTTGTCGATCTGCCAAAAGATATTCTCAATCCCGCGAATAAACTGCCTTACCTGTGGCCTGAGTCGGTGAGCATGCGTTCGTATAATCCGACGACGCAAGGGCACAAAGGCCAGATTAAGCGTGCGCTGCAAACGCTGCTGGCTGCGAAAAAGCCCGTAGTCTATGTGGGGGGCGGCGCCGTCAATGCAGCCTGTGAAACGCAACTACGCGAACTGATTGAGAAGCTGAACCTTCCTGTCGCGTCATCGCTGATGGGGCTGGGGGCATTCCCGGCTACCCACCGTCAGGCGCTGGGCATGCTGGGTATGCATGGCACCTATGAAGCCAATATGACGATGCACCATTCTGATGTGATTTTTGCCGTCGGCGTACGTTTTGACGATCGCACCACCAATAACCTGGCGAAATACTGTCCGAATGCGACGGTGCTACACATTGATATCGATCCTACTTCTATCTCTAAAACGGTGCCGGCGGATGTGCCCATCGTGGGGGACGCACGACAGGTGCTGGATCAAATGTTGGAACTGCTGGCGCAGGAGACCGCCTCTCAACCGCTGGATGAGATCCGTGACTGGTGGCAACAAATCGAACAATGGCGCGGCCGTCAGTGCCTTAAATACGACACGCAGAGTGAAAACATCAAGCCGCAGGCGGTGATCGAGACGATCTGGCATCTGACCAAAGGCGAGGCGTATGTCACTTCTGACGTAGGCCAGCATCAGATGTTCGCTGCGTTGTATTACCCGTTTGATAAACCGCGTCGCTGGATCAACTCAGGCGGGCTTGGCACGATGGGCTTTGGTCTGCCCGCCGCGCTGGGGGTGAAGCTGGCGTTGCCGAACGAAACGGTTATCTGCGTAACGGGTGATGGCAGTATACAGATGAATATTCAGGAGCTTTCTACTGCGCTGCAATATGAGTTGCCAGTGCTGGTGCTTAACCTGAATAACGGTTACCTCGGTATGGTGAAGCAGTGGCAGGATATGATTTATTCCGGCCGTCACTCTCAGTCTTATATGAAGTCACTTCCGGACTTTGTCCGTCTGGCTGAAGCCTATGGTCATATTGGCATGCGGGTAACCGATCCGTCAGAGCTGGAAGCGAAGCTCGGCGAAGCGCTTGAGCACGTTAAAAACAATCGCCTCGTCTTCATGGACGTCATCGTCGACGGCACAGAGCACGTTTATCCGATGCATATCCGTGGCGGTGGTATGGATGAAATGTGGTTAAGCAAAACGGAGAGAACCTGATATGCGCCGGATATTATCTGTATTACTGGAAAATGAGTCGGGCGCACTGTCACGCGTCATTGGGCTTTTTGCGCAGCGCGGATACAACATTGAAAGCCTGACCGTTGCGCCGACCGATGATCCAACGCTCTCCCGCATGACGATCCAGACTGTCGGCGATGCAAAAGTGCTTGAGCAGATCGAAAAGCAATTGCACAAGCTGGTCGACGTGTTGCGCGTCAGCGAGCTGGGGCAGGGGGCTTACGTCGAACGTGAAGTGATGCTGGTGAAAATTCAGGCCAGCGGTTATGGCCGTGAAGAGGTCAAGCGTAACACGGATATTTTCCGTGGGCAGATCATTGACGTCACGCCTTCTATATATACTGTGCAGCTTGCCGGAACGAGCGATAAGCTGGATGCGTTCCTGGCCTCCGTCAGGGATGTGGCAAAAATTGTTGAAGTTGCGCGCTCTGGCGTTGTTGGCCTCTCGCGCGGCGATAAAATCATGCGTTAGTTGCGCAAAAGGTTCGCCTCTTTCAGCCCGGTAGCCAAAGCCGGGCTTTTTTTTGCGTAATCCGCCGACAACGCGGACAAAAGCGGTTGCCGTGAAAGCTATTCTGCGTTTAGATGTTAAAATATTTAACCATAACCTTGACAGGGCCATGGACTTTTTTCTTTTTTTGAGGGGCAATTGTGAAACTGGATGAAATCGCCCGGCTCGCCGGCGTGTCGAGAACCACGGCCAGCTATGTGATTAACGGTAAAGCAAAGCAGTATCGTGTCAGCGATAAGACCGTTGAGAAAGTGATGGCAGTCGTTCGTGAGCATAATTACCATCCGAATGCTGTCGCCGCAGGTTTACGTGCCGGACGCACCCGCTCGATTGGCCTGGTGATCCCGGATCTGGAAAACACCAGCTATACCCGCATCGCCAACTATCTTGAACGTCAGGCTCGTCAGCGGGGCTATCAGCTGTTGATTGCCTGCTCCGAGGATCAGCCCGACAACGAGATGCGCTGCATTGAGCATCTGCTGCAACGTCAGGTTGACGCCATCATCGTGTCGACCTCTTTACCACCCGAGCATCCTTTCTATCAGCGCTGGGCGAACGATCCATTCCCGATTGTGGCGCTGGATCGTGCTCTGGATCGTGAACATTTCACCAGCGTCGTAGGTGCCGATCAGGACGATGCAGAAATGCTGGCTGCCGAGCTGCGTACCTTCCCGGCGGAAACGGTGCTCTATCTTGGCGCTTTGCCTGAACTATCCGTGAGCTTCCTGCGTGAACAAGGGTTCCGTACGGCGTGGAAAGACGATCCGCGTGACGTTCATTATCTGTATGCCAACAGCTATGAGCGCGAAGCGGCTGCTCAGCTGTTCGAGAAATGGCTGGAAACGCACCCGATGCCGCAGGCGTTGTTTACCACCTCGTTTGCCCTGTTGCAGGGGGTGATGGACGTGACGTTACGTCGCGATGGCAAGCTGCCATCCGATCTGGCGATTGCGACCTTCGGCGATAACGAACTGCTCGACTTCCTGCAATGTCCGGTGCTGGCCGTGGCTCAGCGTCACCGCGACGTCGCCGAGCGCGTGCTTGAGATTGTTCTGGCAAGCCTGGATGAACCCCGCAAACCGAAACCCGGGCTTACCCGTATCAAACGTAATCTCTATCGGCGCGGGATTTTGAGCCGCCATTAATATTTCCACAGGGGCGGTAAAACTGCCCCTTTTGCGGCGCATTTATTGCGGGAAATAATTCCCGGATAAAAATTAGGATTTATCTCTAAGATTCGTAGCCAGCTATTTTTCTGAATCCGTTTTGGCGTTAAAAAGCGCAATTATAATTTTTAACGGGCATTCTTTTGTATTGTTTTGTTACAAACAGCCGCCAGCCGATGAATATTCAGCCATTTTTTACTCTCCCCTTCAGCCCTCAATGTACACGAACGAATCCATATTGCCTTGCGCTTAATCTGGTGCTGTTATCCCCCGGCGATATGCCTTAAAATGCTGCCCGCGTCGCAAACTGACACTTTATATTTCCCTGCGATGATATTGAGTGAGTCTTAACGCTCGTGTGCATATTCGGTTTTTTTCTTACAAATATTCATAACGTTAATTTTGCCTCGCCAGTTGTGTAGTTATTAGCCTGGTCACTCTTGCTCTGTAAATACGGTGCTTTCGCGCCGGTATAGAGAGAGTCCTGGCTTGACAAGCTTTTCCCTCGCTCCGTAAACTCCTTCAGGTGGGAATTTGTGGGTTAAAGTGGTGAGGAGGGGTGAGGCTGGCATGTTCCGTGGAGCAACGTTAGTCAATCTCGACAGCAAAGGGCGTTTATCGGTACCAACCCGATACCGCGACCAGCTGATTGAGAACGCTTCGGGTCAACTGGTTTGCACCATTGACATCAACTCCCCCTGCCTGCTGCTTTACCCTTTGCCTGAATGGGAAATCATTGAGCAAAAGCTGTCGCGACTGTCGAGCATGAACCCGCAAGAACGCCGCGTGCAGCGGTTGTTATTGGGACATGCCAGTGAATGTCAGATGGATAGCGCCGGGCGATTATTGATTGCGCCTGTGTTGCGGCAACATGCCGGTCTGACTAAAGAAGTGATGCTGGTCGGGCAGTTCAACAAGTTTGAACTGTGGGACGAAACGACCTGGTATCAACAGGTCAAGGAAGATATCGACGCTGAGCAGTCTGATTCCGCAACATTATCGGAACGGCTGCGGGACTTGTCTCTATAAATATGATGGAAAATTATAAACATACAACGGTGCTGTTGGATGAGGCCGTTAACGGCCTGAATATTCGTCCAGACGGCATCTATATTGATGGCACTTTTGGTCGCGGTGGTCACTCGCGTTTGATCCTCTCCCAGCTTGGAGCGGAAGGACGCCTGCTGGCAATTGACCGCGATCCGCAGGCGATTGCCGTTGCGCAAACCATCGATGATCCTCGCTTTTCCATCGTGCATGGACCTTTCTCTGCGCTTGCGGATTATGTCGCTGAGCGCGGCCTGACCGGCAAGATCGACGGGATTCTCCTCGATCTTGGCGTCTCTTCACCACAGCTTGATGATGCAGAACGCGGCTTCTCCTTTATGCGTGATGGGCCGCTGGATATGCGTATGGACCCCACTCGCGGCCAGTCTGCCGCTGAATGGTTACAAACTGCTGACGAAGCGGATATTGCCTGGGTAATCAAAACCTTCGGTGAAGAACGCTTTGGCAAACGTATTGCGCGCGCCATCGTGGAGCGCAACCGCGTTGAGCCAATGACCCGTACCAAAGAGCTGGCAGAAGTCATCGCGGCGGCAACGCCGGTGAAGGACAAGCACAAACATCCTGCGACCCGTACCTTCCAGGCGGTTCGTATCTGGGTAAACAGTGAACTGGAGGAAATAGAGCTGGCGCTAAAAAGCTCGCTCGACGTGCTGGCCCCGGGTGGGCGGTTATCCATCATCAGCTTCCATTCGCTGGAAGATCGCATCGTAAAACGCTTTATGCGTGAACAGAGCCGCGGTCCGCAGGTTCCAGCTGGGCTGCCGATGACGGAAGAACAACTCAGAAAGCTGGGAGGCCGTCAGTTGCGAGCATTAGGCAAGTTGATGCCGGGCGAAGAAGAGGTGGCAGAGAATCCACGTGCCCGTAGTTCAGTGCTGCGTATTGCAGAGAGGACGAACGCATGATCAGCAGAGTGACAGAAACCCTAAGCAAAGTTAAGGGATCGTTAGGAAGCAACGAGCGCCATGCTTTGCCTGGCGTGATCGGCGACGATCTTTTGCGGTTTGGGAAGCTGCCACTCTGCTTGTTCATTTGCATCATTGTGACGGCAGTCATGGTGGTCACCACCGCTCACCATACCCGTTTATTGACTGCGCAGCGCGAACAGATGGTACTGGAACGCGATGCGCTGGATATTGAATGGCGAAATCTGATCCTTGAAGAAAACGCGCTCGGCGATCACAGCCGGGTTGAACGGATCGCAACGGAAAAACTGCAATTACAGCATGTTGATCCTTCGCAGGAAAATATCGTAGTACAAAAATAAGGGAAAACGCGACGCATGAAAGCAGCGGCAAAAACGCTAAAACCAAAACGCCAGGAAGAACAGGCCAACTTTGTCAGTTGGCGTTTTGCGTTGCTTTGCGGCTGCATTTTACTGGCGCTGGGTTTCCTGCTGGGACGCGTGGCGTGGCTACAAATCATCGCGCCTGACATGCTGGTGCGTCAGGGGGATATGCGTTCTCTGCGCGTGCAGGAAGTTTCTACCTCTCGTGGGATGATCACCGACCGCTCCGGGCGTCCGCTGGCGGTGAGCGTGCCGGTGAAGGCGATCTGGGCCGATCCGAAAGAGTTACACGACGCAGGCGGGATCACGCTTGATAACCGCTGGAAGGCGCTCTCAGACGCGTTGAAAATGCCGCTGGATCAGCTGGCGTCGCGCGTTAACGCCAACCCGAAAGGGCGCTTTATCTATCTTGCCCGTCAGGTGAACCCTGACATGGCTGACTACATTAAGAAACTGAAGCTGCCGGGCATTCATCTGCGGGAAGAATCCCGCCGTTACTATCCTTCGGGCGAAGTCACCGCGCACCTGATTGGTTTTACCAACGTGGATAGCCAGGGGATTGAGGGCGTTGAAAAAAGCTTCGACAAGTGGCTTACCGGCCAGCCTGGCGAGCGAATCGTGCGTAAAGACCGCTATGGTCGCGTCATTGAAGACATTTCCTCGACAGACAGCCAGGCCGCGCACAACCTGGCCCTGAGTATTGATGAACGCTTGCAGGCGCTGGTCTATCGTGAGCTGAACAACGCCGTCGCGTTTAACAAGGCGGAATCGGGCAGCGCCGTGCTGGTGGATGTGGCGACAGGTGAAGTGCTGGCGATGGCCAGTAGCCCCTCATACAACCCGAATAATTTTGCCGGTACAGCAAAAGATGCAATGCGTAACCGCTCCATCACCGATGTGTTTGAACCCGGCTCAACCGTAAAACCTATGGTGGTGATGACGGCTCTACAGCGAGGCATCGTCAACGAAAATACCGTTCTGAATACGATCCCTTATCGAATTAACGGTCACGAAATCAAAGACGTGGCACGTTACAGCGAACTGACCCTGACCGGGGTCTTGCAGAAGTCGAGTAACGTCGGTGTGTCAAAACTGGCGTTAGCGATGCCGTCCTCAGCGTTAGTAGATACTTACTCACGTTTTGGGCTGGGAAAGGCGACCAATTTGGGGTTGGTCGGAGAACGCAGTGGCTTATATCCTCAAAAACAACGGTGGTCTGACATAGAGAGGGCCACCTTCTCTTTCGGCTACGGGCTAATGGTAACTCCCTTACAGTTAGCGCGAGTCTACGCAACGATTGGCAGCTATGGCATTTATCGTCCGCTGTCGATCACCAAAGTTGATCCACCGGTTCCGGGGGAACGTGTTTTCCCGGAATCTATCGTTCGTACCGTCGTGCATATGATGGAAAGCGTCGCGTTACCTGGCGGTGGCGGCGTGAAGGCCGCAATTAAGGGCTATCGTATCGCCATTAAAACCGGTACAGCGAAAAAAGTGGGGCCGGACGGCCGCTATATCAACAAATACATTGCCTATACCGCAGGCGTAGCGCCTGCAAGCAATCCGCGTTTTGCGCTGGTGGTCGTCATCAACGATCCGCAGGCGGGTAAATACTACGGCGGCGCCGTCTCCGCGCCTGTGTTCGGGGCTATTATGGGCGGCGTGTTGCGCACCATGAACATTGAACCGGATGCGCTGGCGACGGGCGAAAAAAGTGAATTTGTAATTAATCAAGGCGAGGGAACAGGTGGCAGATCGTAATTTGCGCGACCTTCTTGCTCCGTGGGTGCCTATGCTACCTGCGCGAGCACTGCGAGAGATGGTACTGGACAGCCGCGCAGCGGCTTCTGGCGATCTTTTTGTGGCAGTAGTGGGTCATCAGGCGGACGGGCGTCGTTATATCCCGCAGGCGATTGCGCAAGGTGTTGCTGCCATTATTGCTGAGGCCAAAGATGAGGCAACAGACGGTGAGATCCGTGAAATGCACGGCGTGCCGGTCATCTATCTCAGCCAGCTGAATGAGCGTCTCTCCGCACTGGCAGGACGTTTTTACAACGAACCTTCCGACCAGTTAAAGCTGGTTGGCGTGACAGGAACCAACGGAAAAACCACCACCACTCAGCTGATGGCGCAGTGGGCGCAGCTGCTGGGCGAAGCCGGTGCCGTCATGGGCACGGTGGGGAACGGTCTTCTGGGCAAAGTAAGCCCGACGGAAAACACTACAGGCTCGGCGGTTGACGTGCAGCGTGTGCTGGCGGGCCTCGCTGAGCAGGGGGCGACCTTCGCTGCGATGGAAGTCTCTTCCCATGGTCTGGTACAACATCGCGTGGCGGCCCTGAAATTTGCTGCCTCTGTCTTTACTAACCTGAGCCGCGATCACCTTGATTATCATGGTGATATGGAGCACTACGAAGCGGCGAAATGGCTGCTTTATTCCACTCACCACCACGGGCAGGCGATCATTAACGCCGACGACGAAGTCGGTCGCCGCTGGCTGGAAAAACTGCCGGATGCGGTGGCGGTGTCGATGGAAGATCGCATTAATCCGAACTGCCGCGGCCGCTGGCTGAAGGCGGTCGAGGTGAACTACCACGATAGTGGGGCGACGATCCGCTTCGCTTCCACCTGGGGCGAAGGTGAAATTGAAAGCCGCCTGATGGGGGCCTTTAACGTCAGTAACCTGCTGCTGGCGCTGGCGACGTTGCTGGCGCTGGGCTACCCGATGGCGGATCTGCTGAAAACGTCTGAGCGTTTGCAACCGGTCTGTGGCCGCATGGAAGTGTTCAGCGCGCCGGGCAAGCCGACGGTGGTCGTGGATTACGCACACACGCCGGATGCGCTGGAAAAAGCGCTGGAAGCGGCGCGTCTGCACTGCGCAGGCAAGCTCTGGTGCGTGTTTGGCTGCGGTGGCGATCGCGACAAGGGCAAACGTCCGCTGATGGGCGCCATAGCTGAGCAGTTCGCGGATATTCCCGTGGTAACCGATGACAACCCGCGTACCGAAGAGCCGCGGGTCATTATCAATGACATTCTGGCGGGCATGCTGGATGCGGGTCGTGCGCGCGTGGTGGAAGGCCGTGCGGAGGCCGTGACCAACGCCATTATGCAGGCGCAGGAGAACGATGTGGTTCTGCTGGCCGGTAAAGGTCATGAAGATTATCAGATCGTCGGCAATCGTCGTCTGGATTACTCCGACCGCGTGACGGCAGCGCGTCTGCTGGGAGTGGTGGCATGATTAGCATTACGTTAAGCCAGGCCGCTGCGGTATTGCAGGGGATGCTGCATGGTCAGGATCTAACCATTGAGGCTGTGACCACCGACACCCGTAAGGTGACGGCGGGCTGCCTGTTTGTGGCGCTGAAGGGCGAGCGTTTTGACGCCCACGATTTTGCGCAACAGGCTAAAGATAACGGCGCGGGCGCGCTGCTGGTCAGCCGTAAGCTCGATATCGATTTGCCGCAGATTGTGGTGAAAGATACGCGCCTGGCGTTTGGCGAGCTGGCGGCATGGGTTCGCCAGCAGGTGCCAACACGCGTCGTGGCGCTGACGGGCTCGTCGGGTAAAACCTCCGTTAAAGAGATGACGGCGGCGATCCTTAGCCAGTGCGGTAACACGCTTTATACGGCGGGCAACCTTAATAATGACATCGGTGTACCGATGACGCTGCTGCGCCTGACCCACGAGCATGAATATGCGGTGATTGAGTTAGGGGCTAACCATCAGGGCGAAATCGCCTGGACCGTGAGCCTGACGCGTCCGGAAGCGGCGCTGGTGAATAACCTGGCGGCGGCACATCTTGAAGGTTTTGGTTCGCTGGCCGGTGTGGCGAAAGCGAAAGGTGAAATTTATACCGGACTGCCGGATGACGGCATCGCCATTATGAACGCCGATAACAACGACTGGCTGAACTGGCAGAGCATCATTGGTTCACGCAAAACCTGGCGCTTCTCACCGAATGCGGCAAACAGTAATTTTTCGGCGACCAACATTCATGTGACGTCACACGGCACCGAGTTCACCCTCACGACCCCAACGGGCGACATCGAGGTGCTGCTGCCCCTGCCCGGTCGTCATAACATCGCCAATGCGCTTGCTGCGGCAGCGCTCTCAATGGCGGTAGGTGCCTCACACGCGGCGATCAAAGCAGGTCTGGCAAATTTAAAAGCCGTGCCGGGGCGTCTTTTCCCGATCCAGCTGGCTGAAAACAAACTTCTGCTGGATGACTCCTACAACGCTAACGTCGGCTCCATGACGGCGGCCGTGCAGGTCTTGTCTGAGATGCCGGGCTATCGCGTGATGGTTGTGGGCGATATGGCCGAGCTGGGTGATGAAAGCGAAGCCTGCCATGTTCAGGTGGGTGAAGCGGCGAAAGCCGCCGGGCTTGACCGCGTATTGAGCGCAGGCACGCTGAGCAAGGCCATTTCCGATGCCAGTGAAGTTGGCGAACATTTTGCCGATAAATCTGCACTGATCGAACGCCTGAAGGCATTGATTACAGAAAAACAGATTGTGACTGTTTTAGTTAAAGGTTCACGTAGTGCCGCCATGGAAGAGGTTGTGCACGCATTACAGGAGAACGGGACATGTTAGTTTGGCTGGCCGAACATTTGGTCAAATATTACTCAGGCTTTAACGTCTTTTCCTATCTGACGTTTCGCGCCATCGTCAGCCTGCTGACTGCGCTGTTCATCTCGCTGTGGATGGGCCCGCGCATGATTGCCCGTCTGCAAAAACTCTCTTTCGGCCAGGTTGTACGCAACGATGGTCCGGAATCGCACTTCAGCAAGCGCGGTACGCCGACCATGGGCGGGATCATGATCCTAACCGCGATTGTGGTGTCCGTTCTGCTGTGGGCCTATCCGTCTAACCCCTATGTCTGGTGCGTGCTGACCGTGCTGGTTGGCTACGGGATCATCGGTTTTGTTGATGACTACCGCAAAGTCGTGCGCAAAGACACTAAAGGGTTGATCGCCCGTTGGAAGTATTTCTGGATGTCGGTGATTGCGCTGGGCGTGGCCTTCGCGCTTTACCTGGCAGGAAAAGACACCCCGGCCACCGAGCTGGTGGTGCCGTTCTTCAAAGACGTGATGCCGCAGCTGGGGCTGTTCTACATTCTGCTGGCTTACTTTGTGATCGTCGGCACCGGCAATGCCGTCAACCTGACCGATGGTCTGGACGGCCTGGCCATCATGCCAACCGTGTTTGTTGCGGGCGGTTTCGCGCTGGTGGCGTGGGCGACCGGTAACATGAACTTTGCAAACTACCTGCACATCCCGTACCTGCGACATGCGGGTGAGCTGGTGATCGTCTGTACGGCGATTGTCGGGGCGGGGCTGGGCTTCCTGTGGTTTAACACCTATCCGGCGCAGGTCTTTATGGGCGACGTCGGTTCACTGGCGCTGGGCGGTGCGCTGGGCATTATCGCCGTGCTGCTGCGTCAGGAGTTCCTGCTGGTAATCATGGGCGGTGTGTTTGTGGTTGAGACGCTGTCGGTGATTTTGCAGGTCGGTTCCTTCAAGCTGCGCGGTCAGCGCATCTTCCGTATGGCACCGATTCACCACCACTATGAACTGAAAGGCTGGCCGGAGCCGCGCGTCATTGTGCGCTTCTGGATTATTTCGCTGATGCTGGTGCTGATTGGCCTGGCAACGCTGAAGGTACGTTAATCATGGCAGATTACCAGGGCAAAAAAGTCGTTATCATCGGGTTAGGCCTCACCGGCCTCTCCTGCGTGGACTTTTTCCTTGCACGTGGCGTGACGCCGCGCGTGATGGATACGCGCGTCTCTCCGCCGGGTCTGGACAAGCTGCCGGAGCAGGTAGAACGCCACCTGGGTGGTCTGAATGATGAGTGGCTGCTGGCCGCCGATCTGATTGTTGCCAGTCCCGGTATGGCACTGGCGCATCCTTCCCTGAGCGCCGCCGCGGATGCAGGCGTTGAGATTGTCGGCGATATCGAACTGTTCTGCCGGGAGGCGCAGGCCCCGATCGTCGCCATTACCGGTTCAAACGGTAAAAGCACCGTCACCACGCTGGTGGGGGAAATGGCGAAGGCGGCGGGCAAAAATGTCGGCGTGGGCGGTAACATTGGTCTGCCCGCTCTGATGCTGCTTGATAAAGGGTGTGAGCTGTTCGTCCTTGAGCTTTCCAGCTTCCAGCTGGAAACCACTTCAAGCCTGCATGCGGCGGCGGCGACGATCCTAAACGTCACCGAAGATCATATGGACAGATACCCGTTCGGCTTGCAGCAGTACCGTGCGGCCAAACTGCGCGTTTATGAAAATGCCAAAGTTTGCGTAGTGAATGCCGATGATGCACTCACCATGCCGGTGCGCGGCGCAGACGAACGCTGCATTAGCTTCGGTATTAACATGGGTGACTATCACCTTAATCGTCAGCAGGGCGAAACCTGGCTACGCGTGAAAGGTGAGAAAGTGCTGAACGTGAAAGAGATGATGCTCTCCGGCCAGCATAACTACACCAATGCTCTGGCGGCGCTGGCGCTGGCGGATGCCGTTGGCCTGCCGCGATCTTCAAGCCTGAAGGCGCTCACCACCTTTACCGGCCTGGCGCACCGCTTCCAGCTGGCGCTGGAGCACAACGGCGTACGCTGGATTAATGATTCCAAAGCGACCAACGTGGGTAGCACCGAGGCGGCACTGAACGGTTTGCACGTTGATGGCACGCTATACCTGCTGCTGGGCGGCGACGGTAAATCGGCTGACTTCTCCTCGCTGAAGCAGTACCTCAACGGTGATAACGTGCGCCTGTATTGCTTTGGCCGCGATGGCAGCGAGCTGGCAGCGTTGCGTCCTGAAGTCGCCGAGCAAACCGAGACCATGGAGCAGGCGATGCGCCTCATCGCCCCACGCGTGAAGCCCGGCGATATGGTACTGCTCTCACCAGCCTGTGCCAGCCTCGATCAATTCAAGAGTTTCGAACAGCGGGGTGATGTCTTTACCCGCCTGGCGAAGGAGTTAGGCTGATGCGTTTATCTCTCCCTCGCCTGAAAATGCCGCGCCTGCCAGGATTTGGTATCCTGGTATGGCTGTTTACGGCGCTGAAAGGCTGGGTGATGGCTTCCCGGGATAAAGATTCCGACAGCCTGATCATGTACGACCGCACGCTGTTCTGGCTCACGCTGGGGCTGGCAGCGATCGGCTTTATTATGGTCACCTCGGCGTCAATGCCTGTCGGACAGCGTCTGGCAAATGACCCGTTCCTGTTTGCCAAGCGTGACGGGCTGTACATCATTCTCGCGTTCTGCCTGGCGCTGATCACCTTACGCCTGCCGATGTCGTTCTGGCAGCGGCACAGTACGGCCATGCTCATCGCCTCAATCATCATGCTGTTGATCGTGCTGGTTGTCGGGAGCTCCGTTAACGGGGCATCACGCTGGATTGCCTTTGGCCCACTGCGTATTCAGCCTGCGGAGTTCACCAAACTGTCGTTGTTCTGCTACCTGGCTAACTACCTGGTGCGTAAAGTTGACGAAGTTCGTAACAACCTTCGTGGCTTCTTAAAACCGATGGGCGTGATTCTGGTCCTCGCGATCCTGCTGCTGGCGCAGCCCGACCTCGGTACGGTAGTCGTACTGTTTGTCACTACGCTGGCGATGCTGTTCCTGGCGGGCGCAAAACTGTGGCAGTTCATTGCCATCATCGGGATGGGGATTTCGGCGGTGGTGCTGCTGATCCTCGCCGAACCCTACCGTATCCGCCGTGTGACCTCGTTCTGGAACCCATGGGAAGATCCGTTCGGCAGCGGTTACCAGCTGACGCAGTCGCTGATGGCGTTTGGCCGCGGCGAAGTCTGGGGTCAAGGCCTGGGCAACTCGGTACAAAAACTGGAGTATTTACCGGAGGCGCACACCGACTTCATCTTCTCCATTATTGGGGAAGAACTGGGTTATATCGGTGTGGTATTGGCGCTATTAATGGTATTCTTCGTCGCTTTCCGCGCCATGTCGATTGGCCGGAAAGCGCTGGAGATCGATCACCGCTTCTCCGGTTTCCTGGCCTGCTCAATTGGTATCTGGTTTAGCTTCCAGGCGCTGGTAAACGTTGGGGCGGCAGCGGGTATGCTGCCGACCAAAGGTCTGACGTTGCCGTTGATCAGTTATGGTGGTTCGAGTCTGTTGATCATGTCGACGGCCATTATGTTTTTGTTACGCATAGATTATGAAACGCGTCTGGAGAAAGCTCAGGCGTTTACACGAGGTTCACGATGAATCAACCGAAGCGGTTAATGGTGATGGCAGGCGGGACCGGCGGACACGTGTTCCCGGGACTGGCGGTTGCGCACCATTTAATGGAACAGGGCTGGCAGGTACGCTGGCTGGGAACCGCAGACCGCATGGAAGCCGACCTGGTACCTAAACACGGTATCGAGATCGACTTTATTCGTATTTCTGGCCTTCGTGGCAAAGGGATCAAGGCGCAGCTGCTGGCGCCGGTGCGCATTTTCAATGCCTGGCGTCAGGCGCGCGCCATTATGAAGCGTATTAAGCCTGACGTCGTTCTGGGCATGGGCGGTTACGTTTCCGGTCCGGGCGGACTGGCGGCGTGGTCACTGGGCATCCCCGTTGTTCTGCATGAGCAGAACGGTATTGCCGGGTTGACCAACAAATGGCTGGCAAAAATCGCCACCAAAGTTATGCAGGCCTTCCCCGGGGCATTCTCGAAAGCGGATGTCGTAGGGAATCCGGTACGTGTGGACGTGCTGGCGCTGCCGCTGCCAGATACGCGTCTGGCGGGTCGCGAAGGGCCGGTGCGCGTGCTGGTCGTCGGCGGTTCCCAGGGCGCACGTATTTTAAACCAGACGATGCCGCAGGTTGCGGCAAAACTGGGTGATGCGGTGACCATCTGGCACCAGAGCGGGAAGGGCGCTCAGCAGACCGTTGAGCAGGCCTACGCGCAGGAAGGTCAGCCGCAGCATAAAGTGACTGAATTTATTGATGATATGGCCGCAGCCTATGCCTGGGCCGATGTTGTGGTCTGTCGCTCGGGCGCGCTGACGGTGAGCGAAATCGCCGCCGCCGGTTTGCCGGCGCTGTTTGTGCCGTTCCAGCACAAAGACCGACAGCAGTACTGGAATGCGCTGCCGCTTGAGAAAGCGGGCGCAGCGAAGATTTTTGAGCAGCCACAATTTACCGCTGACGCGGTCGCCACTACCCTGGCGGGCTGGAACCGGGATGTATTACTGGAGATGGCGCAACGCGCACGCGCGACCGCTATCCCGGATGCAACGGAACGGGTGGCAAAAGAAGTGAGCCTGGCAGCCCAGGCATAATTCTCGCAGTGCGTGTTGCGCTGCACGATTTTTTTGAAGTAGTCGATGGCGTTTAGAGAATGAATACACAACAACTGGCAAAACTGCGTTCTATCGTGCCCGAGATGCGTCGCGTCCGGCACATTCACTTTGTCGGCATCGGTGGTGCTGGCATGGGCGGTATTGCCGAAGTGTTAGCTAACGAAGGCTATCAGATCAGCGGGTCTGACCTGGCGCCAAACCCTGTTACGCAGCAGCTGGCGTCGCTGGGGGCGACTATCTATTTCAATCATCGCCCGGAAAACGTGAGCGATGCGAGCGTGGTTGTGGTGTCCAGCGCTATCTCCGCGGATAACCCGGAAATCGTTGCGGCGCATGAGGCGCGCATCCCGGTGATCCGTCGCGCGGAAATGCTGGCGGAACTGATGCGTTTCCGTCACGGCATTGCGGTGGCCGGTACGCACGGTAAAACCACCACAACAGCGATGGTCTCCAGCATTTATGCGGAAGCGGGTCTCGACCCGACGTTCGTTAACGGTGGTCTGGTGAAAGCCGCTGGCGTGCATGCGCGTCTGGGCCACAGCCGTTATCTGATTGCGGAAGCGGATGAGAGCGATGCGTCGTTCCTGCATCTACAGCCGATGGTGGCGATCGTCACCAACATCGAAGCTGACCATATGGACACTTACCAGGGCGACTTCGAGAACTTAAAGCAGACCTTTATTAACTTCCTGCACAACCTGCCGTTCTATGGCCGTGCGGTGATGTGCGTGGACGATCCGGTTATTCGCGAGCTGCTGCCGCGCGTCGGGCGTCAAATTACGACCTACGGCTTCAGCGAAGACGCGGATGTACGCGTAGAAGATTACAAGCAGATCGGTGCGCAGGGGCATTTCACCCTCGCGCGTCAGGATAAAGACCTGCTGCATGTCACCCTGAACGCGCCGGGACGTCACAACGCCCTGAATGCGGCAGCGGCGGTGGCTGTTGCGACAGAAGAAGGCATTGACGATGAAGCGATCCTGCGCGCACTGGAGAGCTTCCAGGGGACGGGCCGTCGCTTCGACTTCCTCGGTGAATTCCCGCTGGAGCCGGTAAACGGTAAGCCAGGTTCTGCGATGCTGGTAGACGACTACGGTCACCATCCGACGGAAGTGGACGCAACCATCAAAGCGGCACGCGCGGGTTGGCCGGAAAAGAATCTGGTCATGATCTTCCAGCCGCACCGTTACACGCGTACTCGCGATCTGTATGACGATTTTGCCAACGTCCTTTCGCAGGTCGATACCCTGCTGATGCTGGATGTTTATGCAGCGGGTGAAACTCCGATTCCGGGTGCGGACAGTCGTTCTTTATGTCGTACCATCCGTGGACGCGGTAAAGTGGATCCTATTCTGGTTCCCGACCCGGCGCAGGTGGCTGAAATGCTTGCCCCGGTCCTGACGGGTAACGATCTGATCCTGATTCAGGGCGCGGGAAATATCGGCAAAATCGCCCGTACCTTAGCTGAAATCAAACTGAAGCCGCAAACTCAGGAGGACGAGCGTCATGGCTGATAAGATTGCTGTCCTGTTTGGCGGCACTTCCGCCGAACGCGAGGTTTCTCTGAATTCGGGCGCTGCCGTGCTGGCGGGCCTGCGTGAAGGTGGTGTGGACGCGCATCCGGTTGATCCGAAAGAGGTGGACGTCACGCAGCTGAAAGCGATGGGCTTCGATAAAGCCTTTATCGCGTTGCACGGTCGCGGCGGTGAAGACGGCACGTTGCAGGGGCTGCTGGAGCTGATCGGCATGCCGTACACCGGCAGCGGCGTGATGGCATCCGCCATCTCCATGGATAAACTGCGCAGCAAACTGCTGTGGCAGGGGGCGGACCTGCCCGTTGCGCCATGGGTTGCACTGACGCGTCGTGAATATGAATTGGGTCTGTCGGACAGCGTTAATACACGCATTGCGGCACTGGGCTTACCGGTTATTGTGAAGCCGAGCCGTGAAGGGTCGAGCGTGGGAATGTCCAAAGTCGATAAAGCTGTAGATTTGGCTGACGCTTTAGCACTGGCATTTCAACATGATGAAGAAGTTCTGATTGAAAAATGGCTTAGCGGGCCGGAATTTACCGTCGCGATGCTTGGCGAAGAAATTTTACCGTCAATTCGCATCCAACCCGCCGGAGTCTTCTATGATTATGAGGCGAAGTATCTCTCTGATGAGACGCAATATTTCTGCCCAGCGGGTCTTGAAGCAGAGCGTGAGGCCGAATTACAGTCTCTGGTGCTTAAAGCCTGGAATGTGCTGGGATGTCGTGGCTGGGGACGCATTGACGTGATGCTTGACGGTGACGGGCAATTTTATCTGCTGGAAGCAAACACGTCTCCGGGTATGACCAGCCATAGCCTTGTGCCGATGGCGGCGCGTCAGGCGGGAATGAGCTTCTCGCAGTTAGTCGTACGTATTCTGGACCAGGCGGGCTGATATGTCTCAGGCTGCATTGAACACGCGCAACCGCGATGACGAAGAAGAATATTCCTCTTCGCGCCGGAGTAATGGAACGCGTCTTGCAGGGATCATCTTCCTGCTCGGGGTGCTGTGCACCGTGTTTATCAGCGGCTGGATGGTGCTGGGCTGGATGGAAGACGCGCAGCGGTTGCCGCTGTCGAAGCTGGTGGTGACCGGGGAGCGACACTACACGCGTAACGATGACATTCGCCAGTCGATTCTGGCGCTTGGGTCGCCTGGCACCTTTATGACGCAGGACGTCAACATTATCCAGAGTCAGATTGAACGTCTGCCGTGGATAAAACAGGCGAGTGTCAGAAAACAATGGCCAGATGAATTGAAGATTCATCTGGTTGAATATGTGCCGATTGCGCGTTGGAATGATCAGCATATGGTTGACGTAGACGGAAATTCGTTCAGCGTCCCGAGCGATCGTGTCAACAAGCAGAATTTACCGATGTTGTATGGCCCGGAAGGCAGCGAAAACGAAGTATTGCAGGGTTTTCGTGAGATGGGGCAGGTGCTGGCTAAGGATCGCTTTACGTTAAAAGATGCTGCGATGACGGCGCGCCGTTCCTGGCAGTTGACCCTAACGAATGGCATTAAGCTCAATCTTGGCCGCGGCGACACAATGAAACGTCTGGCGCGTTTTGTAGAACTTTACCCGGTTTTACAGCAGCAGGCGCAGACGGATGGCAAACGGATAAGCTACGTTGATTTGCGCTATGACTCAGGCGCAGCAGTCGGTTGGGAGCCGGCTCCGGTCGAGGAACCTAATCAGCAACAAAATCAGGCACAGGTACAGGCAGAACAACAATGATCAAGTCGACGGACAGAAAATTGGTAGTAGGACTGGAGATTGGCACCGCGAAGGTTGCCGCTTTGGTAGGGGAAGTTCTGCCCGACGGTATGGTCAATATCATTGGCGTGGGCAGCTGCCCCTCCCGTGGTATGGATAAAGGTGGGGTAAACGACCTTGAGTCGGTGGTGAAATGCGTTCAGCGCGCCATCGACCAGGCTGAATTGATGGCAGATTGCCAGATTTCCTCTGTCTATCTGGCCCTGTCTGGTAAGCACATCAGCTGCCAGAATGAAATCGGTATGGTGCCGATTTCTGAAGAAGAGGTGACGCAGGAAGACGTTGAGAACGTTGTCCACACGGCGAAATCCGTGCGTGTTCGCGACGAGCACCGTGTGCTGCATGTGATCCCGCAGGAATACGCGATCGACTACCAGGAAGGCATCAAGAATCCGGTCGGTCTGTCGGGCGTGCGTATGCAGGCAAAAGTGCACCTGATCACATGTCACAACGATATGGCGAAGAACATTGTAAAAGCCGTTGAACGTTGTGGCCTGAAAGTTGACCAACTCATTTTCGCCGGTCTTGCCGCGAGCTATTCCGTGCTGACCGAAGACGAACGTGAACTGGGCGTCTGTGTGGTCGATATTGGTGGTGGTACAATGGACATGGCCGTCTATACCGGCGGTGCGTTACGCCACACCAAAGTGATCCCGTACGCCGGGAATGTGGTGACCAGCGATATCGCTTACGCCTTTGGTACGCCACCGAGCGATGCAGAGGCGATTAAAGTGCGCCATGGTTGCGCGCTGGGCTCTATCGTCGGCAAAGACGAGAGCGTTGAAGTGCCGAGCGTAGGCGGGCGACCGCCGCGCAGCCTGCAACGCCAGACGCTGGCAGAGGTGATTGAGCCGCGTTATACCGAGCTGCTCAACTTGGTCAACGAAGAGATTTTGCAGTTACAGGAACAGCTTCGCCAGCAGGGTGTGAAACATCATCTCGCGGCGGGGATTGTATTAACCGGCGGGGCAGCGCAAATTGAAGGTCTTGCGGCCTGCGCTCAGCGCGTGTTCCATACGCAGGTGCGTATTGGTGCGCCGCTGAATATTACCGGTTTAACGGATTACGCTCAGGAGCCGTATTACTCAACGGCCGTGGGCCTGCTGCACTACGGGAAAGAATCCCATTTGAGTGGTGAAGCAGAAGTGGAAAAACGCGTCTCGGTGGGGTCTTGGGTCAAACGACTTAACACCTGGTTGCGAAAAGAGTTTTAATTTTTTTAAGAGACCGGAGAGAATTAGCGGTCTCGGGCGACAGGCACAACGGAGAGAGAGATTATGTTTGAACCTATGGAATTAACCAACGACGCGGTGATTAAAGTCATCGGCGTCGGTGGCGGCGGCGGTAACGCCGTAGAGCACATGGTGCGCGAGCGCATCGAAGGTGTTGAATTCTTCGCGGTGAACACCGATGCGCAGGCGCTGCGTAAAACGGCTGTTGGCCAGACGATTCAGATCGGTGGTGGCATCACCAAAGGTCTGGGAGCAGGGGCTAACCCGGAAGTGGGCCGCAACGCGGCTGAAGAAGATCGTGAAGCGCTGCGCGCTGCACTGGACGGTGCAGACATGGTCTTCATCGCAGCGGGTATGGGCGGCGGTACAGGTACCGGTGCAGCACCCGTTGTGGCGGAAGTCGCTAAAGATTTAGGTATTCTGACCGTTGCTGTCGTGACCAAGCCTTTCAACTTTGAAGGTAAGAAGCGTATGGCTTTCGCGGAGCAGGGTATCACCGAGCTGTCCAAGCACGTGGACTCTCTGATTACCATCCCGAACGACAAGCTGCTGAAAGTGCTGGGTCGCGGTATCTCTCTGCTGGACGCCTTTGGCGCGGCAAACGACGTGCTGAAAGGCGCGGTTCAGGGTATTGCTGAACTGATTACCCGTCCAGGTCTGATGAACGTTGACTTTGCAGACGTTCGCACCGTGATGTCCGAGATGGGCTACGCGATGATGGGCTCTGGCGTGGCGAGCGGCGAAGACCGTGCGGAAGAAGCCGCTGAAATGGCGATCTCTTCTCCACTGCTGGAAGATATCGATCTGTCTGGTGCGCGCGGCGTGCTGGTCAACATTACCGCTGGCTTTGACCTGCGTCTGGATGAGTTCGAAACCGTGGGTAACACCATCCGTGCGTTCGCCTCTGACAACGCGACCGTCGTTATCGGTACGTCCCTTGATCCGGAAATGAACGACGAACTGCGTGTGACCGTTGTGGCCACCGGTATCGGTATGGACAAGCGTCCTGAGATCACCCTGGTGACCAACAAACAGACTCAGCAGCCGGTTATGGATCGTTACCAGCAGCACGGTATGGCGCCTCTGACTCAGGAGCAAAAACCCGCTGCGAAAGTGGTGAACGACCCAACTCCACAAACGGCAAAAGAGCCAGATTATCTGGATATCCCGGCGTTCCTGCGTAAGCAAGCTGACTAAGAATTGGCTGGAATTTGGGGATTTGCGCTCTTTGTGCTAAACTGGCCCACCGTTAGTGATATACACTCTCGGTTGGATAGTTAATTTGGCGAGATTATACGATGATCAAACAAAGGACACTTAAACGTATCGTTCAGGCGACGGGTGTCGGTTTACATACCGGCAAGAAAGTCACACTGACGTTACGCCCTGCGCCGGCCAATACCGGGGTCATCTATCGTCGCACCGACTTGAATCCACCGGTAGATTTTCCGGCCGATGCCAAATCTGTGCGTGATACTATGCTCTGTACTTGTCTGGTGAACGAGCATGACGTGCGGATTTCTACCGTAGAGCACCTGAACGCCGCCCTGGCGGGTCTGGGTATCGACAACATTATGGTTGAAGTCGATGCGCCAGAAATCCCGATCATGGACGGGAGTGCTGCTCCGTTCGTTTATTTGTTGCTGGATGCCGGCATCGAAGAACTGAACTGCGCGAAGAAATTTGTTCGCATTAAAGAGACCGTTCGCGTCGAAGATGGCGACAAATGGGCTGAATTCAAACCGTACAATGGTTTCTCGTTGGACTTCACCATCGATTTTAACCATCCGGCGATTGACTCCAGCACTCAGCGCTATGCGATGAACTTCTCTGCGGATGCGTTCATGCGTCAGATCAGCCGAGCACGTACCTTCGGCTTTATGCGTGATATCGAATATCTGCAATCCCGCGGCCTGTGCCTGGGCGGCAGCTTCGATTGTGCCATCGTTGTTGACGATTATCGCGTACTGAACGAAGACGGCCTGCGTTTTGAAGATGAATTTGTTCGTCACAAAATGCTGGACGCGATCGGCGACCTCTTCATGTGTGGTCACAACATCATTGGTGCATTTACCGCGTTTAAATCCGGTCATGCACTGAACAACAAACTGTTGCAGGCCGTCCTGGCAAAACAGGAAGCCTGGGAATATGTGACCTTCGAAGACGAAGCTGAACTGCCGCTGGCGTTCAAAGCCCCGACTATGGTCCTGGCGTAACGGTTAAAGCCGTTTCGTAAGAAAAGCGACTGGTTCACCTGGTACTCTCTCCGACCAGGGAAGCCAGTCGTTTTTATTTCTGCCCTTCTTTAATTTGTCCCCCTCACCCCTGGCCTGTGTCGGGTGCCGAATAACGGTGTGTTCGCTGCATTATTGACCGTTTTTACCTGCTGCAAGGTGTCATTCCTGCTGCCGTGTATTGGCTTTAGTGGTAATATCTGGGCGCTAAAAAAGAATAACTGAACTCAGCCTGCACTGGCGGGCGAACGTGGTGGAGCAAGTGAGCGGAATACTGACGCGCTGGCGACAATTTGGCAGACGTTACTTCTGGCCGCATCTCTTATTGGGGATGGTCGCGGCGAGTTTCGGCTTGCCTGTACTCAGCAACAGCGCAGACGCGGCCACGCCAGCACGTTCCACGACGACCAAACACGATCTCACCACACGGGTTAACTTCACTAATCTCGCATGGCTTGAAGCCAGCCGCCGTCCTAATTTCTCCGTTGATTACTGGCAGCAGCACGCGATTCGCACGGTTATCCGCCATCTGTCGTTCGCGATGGCGCCGCAGACGATGCCTGTTGCGGAAGAAACGCTGCCGGTTCAGGCTCAGCATCTTGCCCTGCTCGATACGCTTAATGCGCTTCTGACGCAGGACAACCAGCCGCCAGTGACCGTAAATCAGACGGCGCAAACGGATTTTGTTTCCCCTGCATCCTTCTCTGTTTCGACATGGATTAGCCAGGTTCACGGCATCCGTGCCGGGCCTCAACGCCTCAGCTAAATTAACCTTTTTCAATACCTTAATTTATCTGCCCGACTGGGGCGTTTGAGAATTTATTATGCTAATCAAATTGTTAACCAAAGTTTTTGGTAGTCGTAACGATCGTACCCTGCGCCGCATGCGCAAAGCTGTGAACGTCATCAACGGTATGGAACCGGCGATGGAGAAGCTCACTGATGATGAGCTGAAAGCGAAAACCGCGGAGTTCCGTGCGCGTCTGGAGAAAGGTGAAACCTTAGAAAGCCTGATCCCGGAAGCCTTCGCCGTTGTACGTGAGGCCAGTAAACGCGTGTTCGGCATGCGTCACTTCGACGTGCAGCTGCTGGGCGGGATGGTGCTCAACGAGCGCTGCATCGCGGAAATGCGTACCGGTGAAGGTAAAACCCTGACGGCAACGCTGCCGGCTTACCTGAATGCGCTGACGGGTAAGGGCGTTCACGTTGTTACCGTCAACGACTATCTGGCGCAGCGCGACGCAGAAAACAACCGTCCACTGTTCGAATTCCTCGGCATGACCGTGGGCATTAACATGTCCGGCCTGCCGGCACCTGCCAAGCGTGAAGCCTACAACGCGGATATCACCTACGGCACCAACAACGAATACGGCTTCGACTACCTGCGTGACAACATGGCGTTCAGCCCGGAAGAGCGCGTCCAGCGTAAACTGCACTATGCGCTGGTGGATGAGGTTGACTCCATTCTGATCGATGAAGCGCGTACCCCGCTGATCATCTCCGGCCCGGCCGAAGACAGCTCCGAGATGTACCGTAAAGTCGACAAAATCATTCCTCACCTGCTGCGTCAGGAGAAAGAAGACTCCGATACTTTCCAGGGGGAAGGTCACTTCTCCGTGGATGAAAAAGCGCGTCAGGTCAACCTGACCGAACGCGGCCTGGTGAAAATCGAAGAGTTGCTGGTGGCTGAAGGCATTATGGAAGAGGGCGAGTCTCTGTACTCCCCGAGCAACATCATGCTGATGCACCACGTAACGGCCGCACTGCGCGCGCACGCCCTGTTCACCCGCGACGTTGACTACATCGTTAAAGACGGCGAAGTCATCATCGTCGATGAACACACCGGCCGTACCATGCAGGGACGTCGCTGGTCCGATGGCCTGCACCAGGCCGTGGAAGCGAAAGAAGGCGTGGATATTCAAAACGAAAACCAGACGCTGGCATCCATCACCTTCCAGAACTACTTCCGTCTGTACGAGAAGCTGGCGGGGATGACCGGTACCGCAGATACCGAAGCGTTTGAGTTCAGCTCCATCTATAAGCTGGATACCGTGGTAGTACCTACCAACCGTCCGATGATCCGTAAGGATATGCCGGACCTGGTATACATGACTGAAGCGGAAAAAATTCAGGCGATCATTGAAGATATTCGCGAACGTACCGCGAAGGGCCAGCCGGTACTTGTGGGGACCATCTCCATCGAGAAATCCGAAGTGGTATCTAACGAGCTGACCAAAGCAGGCATCAAACACAACGTTCTGAACGCCAAGTTCCACGCTAAAGAAGCAGATATCGTTGCGCAGGCCGGTTACCCGGCTGCCGTAACCATCGCCACCAACATGGCGGGTCGTGGTACCGATATTATGCTCGGCGGTAGCTGGCAGGCCGAAGTGGCGGAGCTGGAAAACCCAACCCCAGAGCAAATCGCGCAGATCAAAGCCGACTGGCAGGTGCGTCACGACGCGGTGCTGGCATCCGGTGGTCTGCACATCATTGGTACCGAGCGTCATGAATCTCGTCGTATCGATAACCAGCTGCGCGGTCGTGCAGGTCGTCAGGGTGATGCCGGTTCTTCCCGCTTCTATCTGTCTATGGAAGATGCGCTGATGCGTATTTTCGCCTCTGACCGTGTGTCCGGCATGATGCGTAAACTGGGCATGAAACCTGGCGAAGCGATCGAGCACCCGTGGGTTACCAAAGCGATTGCCAACGCCCAGCGTAAAGTAGAAAGCCGCAACTTCGATATTCGTAAGCAGCTGCTGGAATATGATGACGTTGCCAACGACCAGCGTCGTGCGATCTACACCCAGCGTAACGAACTGCTGGACGTATCCGACGTGAGCGAAACCATCAACAGCATTCGCGAAGATGTGTTCAAAGCCACTATCGACGCGCACATTCCGCCGCAGTCTCTGGAAGAGATGTGGGATATCGAAGGTTTGCAGGAACGTCTGAAAAACGACTTCGATCTCGAACTGCCAATCAAAGAGTGGCTGGACAAAGAGCCTGAGCTGCACGAAGAGACCCTTCGCGAGCGTATCTACGAAACCGCGCTGGACGTCTACAAGCGTAAGGAAGAAGTGGTTGGCGCAGAGATGATGCGTCACTTCGAGAAAGGCGTAATGTTGCAGACCCTGGACTCCCTGTGGAAAGAGCACCTGGCGGCAATGGACTACCTGCGTCAGGGTATCCATCTGCGTGGTTATGCGCAGAAAGATCCGAAGCAGGAGTACAAGCGTGAATCCTTCTCCATGTTTGCTGCCATGCTGGAGTCGCTGAAGTATGAAGTCATCAGCACCCTGAGCAAAGTTCAGGTGCGTATGCCGGAAGAAGTGGAAGCGATGGAGCAGCAGCGTCGTGAAGAAGCTGAGCGTCTGGCACAGATGCAGCAGTTGAGCCATCAGACCGATGAGAGCGAAGCCGCAGCGGCAATCGCAGCGCAGACGGGCGATCGTAAAGTCGGTCGTAACGATCCGTGCCCATGCGGTTCCGGCAAAAAATACAAGGCGTGCCACGGCCGCCTGAGCTAAGAACATAACAAACTGAAAAGGCGCAGATATCTGCGCCTTTTTTATGGAAGTGACATGATGAAAACACTGCAAATTGCTGTCGGGATCATTCGCAACCCGCAAAATCAGATCTTCATTACCCAACGTGCCGCCGATGCGCACATGGCCAACAAATGGGAATTCCCCGGCGGAAAAATCGAATCAGGTGAAACGCCGGAGCAGGCGCTGGTGCGTGAGCTTCAGGAAGAGGTGGGGATCACCCCGCTTGGCGCAACGCTGTTCGATAAGCTGGAGTACCAGTTTCCGGATCGTCACATCACGCTGTGGTTCTGGCTGGTTGAAAACTGGGAAGGTGAGCCGTGGGGAAAAGAGGGGCAGCCGGGTAACTGGATTGAGCTTCAGGCCAGCGATGCGGAAAAATTCCCGCCTGCCAATGAGCCTGTGATCCTCCGGCTGGCCGCACAACCGTAGGCCTGCTAAGCGAAGCGCCAGCAGGCTTTGAACGTTACTGCTGGTTTTCGCTCCAGTCATCGCTATCCGAGAGATCGCCTTCGCTCGGAATGCGTTTCTCTTCCGCCGCCCATTCGCCCAGGTCTATAAGCTGACAGCGCTTGCAGCAGAATGGGCGAAATGGACTCACTTCTCCCCAGACGACAGTTTTCCCACAGGTTGGGCAGTTTACGGTGGTTACGTCAGACATTGGCACTCCTTAACAACAGGCCAGTTCAAAATCGAGGCGTTCCGGCACGGTGCCATGTTCACTGTCCAGCGGCATAAAGCGGATCGCGAAACGGCTTTTATGTCCGGAAATTTGCGGGTAAAGCTGCTCGCCAAGAGACAGGTTCAGGCGCAGAAGATCGGCGTCGTCGCCGTTATCCTGATAGAAACCGTTGAGACTGGTTTGTTTGCGGAACGGGGCAGAGTTACGCACAAGATCGAGGATCAGGGATAACGTCTGATTCATCGGCTCCAGGCTGCCCAGCCAGCTGTTCACCTGGCGATCGCGCTGTTCCTGCGGCATGTGCAGCCACATATGCAGCGTTGGCAGATCAAAGCTACAGCATCCGCCCGGTATGCTCAGGCGCTGGCGCACCAGCGCAATCAGACGATCCTCTCGTAAAAACTGGCCAACGCGCGGCGCGGCCATCAGGGTCGTGCTGCTGTTTTTTAGCTGCTTGCGTAAAGCGTCAATTCGACTTTGATCCACGCCCGGTACTTCGGCCCAGGCCTGTAATTTACGCTGCTGGCGCTCCAGCTCTTTCAACAGCTCAGTGCGGACGTCGCCGCGTTCAATCACATCCAGCAGATCGCCCACGTTGCGGAAAAAATGCAGCGCGGTGGCGTGATCGTTGACAGGCAGATGTTGTGAAAGCTGTTGAATAAGAAATTCTATGCGTAGCCAGGTACGCATTTTTTCGTTAAGCGGGTGCTCAAAAAGGATATGAGTCGACATTATGGTTTTTCCTGTGCAACGGCCTGCGCGGCGAAGGTCAGATACTGCGCGTGCAGACGAGCAACATCCGATGCAATGGCATCTGGTGCGCCGTTATTATCAATAACATCATCCGCAATGGCGAGGCGCGCTTCGCGCGTGGCCTGTGCGGCAAGAATTTGTTCAGCATGCTCGCGTGAAACATGGTCACGCGCCATGGTTCTCTGGATTTGCGTTTCGCGGGAAACGTCAATCACCAGCGTTCTGTCTGCTTTATGCTGAAGCTGATTTTCCACCAGTAACGGGACCACCCACAACACATAGGGCGAACGGGCTGCGGCAATCTGACGCTGAGTTTCCTGGTGGATAATGGGGTGGAGCAGGGCATTAAGCCAGGCTTTTTCCGCTGGATCGGAAAATATGCACTCACGCAGCTGCCGACGATTCAGGGTGCCGTCAGCCTGTATCACACGGCGACCAAAATGCGCTTCGATGGCGTTTAAGGCGGGTGTATTGGGTTCTACCACCTGACGGGCAATGATATCGGCGTCGATAATCGTGATGCCGAGACGAGCAAACGCATGCGCAACGGTGCTTTTACCACTACCGATGCCGCCGGTTAATGCGACGATATACCCCATTAAATCAGATCCTGGGAATTATTCAGTTTTAAAATCAGTTGCTTAAAATTCAAACTTACAACAGCCAATGTTTAGCTCTCTTTACCCGCTTTTTACCAGGTAAATTTATAGGATTGTAGCGTAAAAAAAGAGAATTTCGCAGTCTTGCGGAGCAGGTATTAGTGCGTATGATAGCGTCACTGGAGTTGTGCTTTTAATATATTTGCCTCTAACCCCAGGAATCCGCACATGCGTATCGAAGAAGATCTGAAGTTAGGTTTCAAAGACGTTCTTATCCGCCCTAAACGCTCTACACTGAAAAGTCGCTCAGACGTTGAACTCGAACGTCAATTCACCTTTAAGCATTCCGGTCAGACGTGGTCTGGCGTGCCGATTATCGCGGCCAACATGGATACCGTCGGGACCTTCGAGATGGCGACCGCACTGGCGCAATTCGACATCCTTACTGCGGTACACAAACACTACAGCGCTGAAGAGTGGGATGCGTTTGTCGCCTCCGCCTCGGCTGACGTGGTGAAGCATGTGATGGTCTCGACCGGTACCTCTGATGCAGATTTCGAGAAAACCAAACAGATCCTGAACGCCAATCCAGCGCTGAATTTTGTCTGCATTGACGTAGCAAATGGTTATTCCGAGCATTTCGTTCAGTTCGTCAGCAAGGCACGTGAGGCCTGGCCAACCAAAACCATCATCGCGGGCAACGTGGTGACCGGTGAAATGTGTGAAGAGCTGATCCTCTCCGGGGCCGACATTGTGAAAGTTGGCATTGGCCCGGGGTCCGTTTGCACCACGCGCGTGAAAACCGGTGTGGGTTATCCGCAGCTGTCTGCGGTAATTGAATGCGCTGACGCTGCGCACGGTCTGGGCGGCCAGATCATCAGCGACGGTGGCTGCACCATGCCAGGCGATGTCGCGAAAGCCTTCGGCGGCGGCGCGGATTTCGTGATGCTCGGCGGCATGCTGGCTGGCCACGAAGAGAGCGGCGGTACCGTGGTGGAAGAAAACGGTGAGAAGTTCATGCTGTTCTACGGAATGAGCTCTGAATCCGCGATGACCCGTCACGTGGGCGGTGTCGCGAAATACCGTGCGGCGGAAGGCAAAACCGTTAAGCTGCCACTGCGTGGTCCGGTCGAAAACACGGCGCGCGATATCCTCGGCGGTCTGCGTTCTGCCTGCACCTACGTTGGTGCTTCCCGCCTGAAAGAGCTGACGAAACGCACGACGTTTATCCGCGTTCAGGAGCAGGAAAACCGCGTATTCAATAGCCTCTGACGGCTACGGCTGGCGCGCGTCCGTGCGCCAGCATTACCCCGCGCTCATTGCATCCCCCAGATGGAAAATCGGCAAATACATTGCCACCACCAGCGTGCCAATAATCAGACCCGTCACGACCAGTAGCAAAGGCTCAAGAAGCGCTGCCAGATTGTCTGCCTGCTGAAATGTCTGTTCCGTATGGTGGCGGGCCAGATTCATCAGCATCACATCCAGTGAACCCGACACTTCTCCGGTGCGAATGAGCTGAATACACAGTGGCGTAAAAACAGAGGCCTTCTGGAAGGAGGACCACACGGGCATCCCCTGTTCGATATCGCTGCGTATCTCACGGAGTTTCTCCTGCCAGTAGCCCCTCTCAACGGTCTCCTCCACACTCTCCAGTCCTTGTAAAAAGGCAATTCCGGCCTGCTGGGTTAATGACAGCACGGTAAAAATCTGCCCCAGTTTTTGCCCGCGCGTCAGCGTGCCCATCACCGGTACGTGTAACAAGACATACTGCCAGCGTGGATGCCGCCGCAGCTTACAGGCGATGACAACCATTGCCACGAGCAGGGCCAAAAGGGTGAGGATATGCGCCTGAACCAAGGCCGCCAGCCCCATGACTGCCTGCGTGAGCAAAGGGAGCGGGGTGTTGAACGTTTTGTAGATTGCAGCAAACTCAGGCAAAACCAGCGTGACCATCGCCAGCACCACGAAAACGGCCAGCGTCAGGATGATCAGCGGATAGCGCAGCGCTTTCTTCACCTTCGCACTGAGCTGCTGCTGGGATTTTTGTTGCTGCGCAAGCTGACGGCAGCAGGCTTCGAGCTTACCCGTCAGCTCACCCGTCTTCACCATTGAGACATAAAGAGGGCTAAACACCTCTGGCCATTTCTTCATGGCCTCTGACAGGGCGCAACCTTCGCTCAGGTCATCAGCAAGACTGTGCAGCAGCGCCTGCCAGTGCTGCAAAGGATGCTGTTCCGCCAGCATGTGCAGGCTTTGGGATAGCGTGAGTCCAGCCTGTAGCAGCGTGGCGAGCTGGCGAAAAATATCGTAGCAGTGCTGCACCTGCCATCGCTGGCGCTGCTGACAGCGTTTTAGCGCCAGCGGGTGCAGTTGTTTAAGCACCAGAGCCGTGTAAGCTGCGTCACGGTCGATGGCCCAGAGGGTGCCGGTTTGCACCTCCCCCTCGGTGTTCAGGGCACGCCAGCGCCAGAGCGAATTAGCAGCCATCGGGCATTCCCAGGACGCGCAACAGCTCTTCGAGCGTGGTCAGCCCTTGTTCTACGGCCATGCAGCCATGCTCAAACAAAGAGGTCATTCCCGCCTGACGAGCGCTGGACCCAATCACCTCCGTGCTTGCTCCGCTGGCGATGGCCTGCCGCAGCGTGTCGTCGATGACGAGCACTTCAAAAATGGCTACGCGACCATAAAAACCGTGGTAGCAGCGATCGCAGCCGGTGGGTTGCCAGCGAGGAAGCGGCCGGGGCCACAGCGTGCGGGGTAATTCGGTGTGGCGGCTGGCTTCCTGTCGGCAGTACGGACATAAACGGCGCACCAGTCGCTGGGCAATCACCATCGAGAGCGCCGAAGAGATCATCCAGCGCGCGACGCCCATCTGTTGCAGCCGTACCAGCGTTTCAGTCGTCGAATTAGTATGGAGGGTGGACAGCACCAGATGCCCGGTTTGCGCCGCCTTAATGGCAATTTCTGCCGTTTCGCCGTCACGAATTTCACCCACCATAATGATGTCAGGATCCTGCCTGAGCAGGGCACGCAGCACGCTCTGAAAGGTCAGCCCCGCGCGCGGATTAATCTGCGTCTGGTTTAAGCCTGCAAGCGGGATTTCAACGGGATCTTCCACGCTGCAAATATTGACGTCAGGGGTATTTCGCGCCTGTAACGCGCTGTACAGCGTCACCGTTTTCCCGCTACCGGTCGGGCCGGTGACCAGAATCAACCCCTGAGGGCTGTTAAGCGCCCCGGCAAAACGGGCCTGCTGGTCTGCGCTCATCCCCAGCTGTTCAAGCTCCAGTGCCTGCTGTACCTGGTGAAGCAGACGAAGCACGATTTTTTCTCCACCACTACAGGGAAGGGTTGCGATACGAAAAGAGACGGGGACGCTTGCCAGCTCCACCGTAAACTGGCCGTCCTGCGGCAGGCGGCGCTCCGCAATATCCAGTTGACCCAGCACCTTCAGGCGTGCGGCAAGCGTCGTCCCGAGGGCGGCAGAGATCGGCAGTTGCGGGTAGAGAACACCGTCGATTCGCAAACGGATCTGGTAGCCGTGCTCCGTCGGTTCAATATGGATGTCAGAAGCCCGCTGGTTTACTGCCTGCTGCAAGGTTGTACTGAGCACGTCAGCGGCTGAGTTTGGCGCTATGCCCGGCAGGTGTGATGATGAGACGGACTGAAGCCGTTTTTCCATCCGTTCTGCCGTCCAGCACTCAATATCAATACGCTTCTGCGTGGCGAAGCGTAACGCTTCCATCAGCTCAGAGGCAGGATTACCCACCACCGCAATGCTGATCATATCGGTGTCGCTTGCGAGTAGCAGTGCGTGATGGCGCTGACAGAGCGTCATTAGCTGTTCGGTATTCATTGTCCACTCCTGTCAGTTGTTGTCGAAGCGGAAAACATCTTCACAGGCTTGTCTGAGCGCCGTGTCGGACGCAATTTTGCAGTCACGCGTCCAGCCCGTCATACCGTTACCGTCGCTCCAGATCGGTGTCATGAGCACTTCAAGTCCGTTAAGGCTTTCCTGCCCTGTTAACGATACGGCCCCCTTTGCCACGCTCATCGCTGAAACGTAACGTGTGGTTGTCGGGGAGGGGATGCCATTGGTGCCTGCGTCGCAGCTATCCACACCACCACGATCCAGGGCGCAAAGCTCAATGGCGGTGCGGTAGGGGATGAACGTTTGCAGCATATCGGTGAGCGCCGCTTTTCGCAGGTAGTTCTGATAGGCCGGAACGCCAATCGCGCTCAGGATGGCAATAATGCCAATGACCACCATTAGCTCAATCAGGGTAAATCCTTGTTGTCTGTTCATGTCTGCTCCTTACGTTAAGTGGCGCTACTGTGGCAGTGCCAGCATGCAGAAACGAGGGACAAAAGCGTGAACGTGAAGGGGCTTTCAGGGAAATGATTCAGTGTTGCAGAGAAGGACAGCGTAATTGCGAGCGGTTTCGTATTTCCCCTCTCCGGGCGGAGAGGGGAGGATAAGTTATTTGAAGCGCATCGAGAGGTCGAGGGCACGGACGTGCTTGGTCAGGGCGCCAACGGAGATGTAATCCACACCGGTTTCAGCAAATTCGCGGATGGTGTCGAACGTCACGTTGCCGGACACTTCAAGCTGCGCCTGGCCGTTTGTGCGTTTGACCGCTTCACGCATCTGCTCCGTGTCGAAGTTATCGAGCATGATGATGTCAGCCCCCGCTTTAATGGCCTCGTCCAGCTCCTCCAGCGTTTCCACTTCCACTTCGACCGGCACATCCGGATGCAGCCAGAAGGCTTTTTCCACGGCCTGACGCACCGAGCCAGAGGCAATAATGTGGTTCTCTTTGATCAGGAAGGCATCGGATAGCCCCAGACGATGGTTGGCGCCGCCACCGCAGAGTACCGCGTATTTCAGCGCGGTCCGCAGGCCCGGCAGGGTTTTACGGGTATCCAGCAGCTGCGTGCGGGTGCCTGCCAGCAGGTCAACGTAGCGGCGTACTTCACTGGCAACGCCAGAGAGCGTTTGCACAAAATTGAGCGCGGTGCGTTCACCGGTCAGCAAGACGCGGGACGTGCCGTCCAGCTCGAACAGTGGCTGATTCGCCGTGACCGCATCACCGTCTTCAACGTGCCATGTTACCTGCACCTCGTCGCCTGCCAGCTGGGTAAAGACCTCCTCAACCCAGCGTTTTCCGCAGAAGACTCCCGCTTCGCGGGTGATGATCACCGCATGCGAGCGCGTCTCTTTTGGCAACAATTGGGCGGTAATATCGTTATCGGCGCTGACGTCGCCGCCGAGATCTTCTTTCAGGGCATGGGCAACGCTTGCCGGGATATCACTATTAATACGTTCCAGAAGCGCGTCACGTCGGTGGTCGGGGTTATAGCGGCGAGGCGGCATGATAAAACTCCAAATTGGTAACGAATCATAATATTGAAACATGCTACTCTGAACCGAGTAACAGCACCATAGATAATGAGATGGTCACTCCCTCCTTCCCAGTACTATGCTGAGGACAGGCTTTCATTCGGAGAACCATCATGGAAAACATTGCGCTTATTGGTATCGATCTGGGTAAGAACTCTTTCCATATTCATTGTCAGGATCATCGTGGGAAGGCCGTTTACCGTAAAAAATTCACCCGACCAAAGCTAATCGAATTTCTGGCGACATGCCCGGCAACAACCATCGCGATGGAAGCCTGTGGCGGTTCTCACTTTATGGCACGCAAGCTGGAAGAGTTAGGGCATTTTCCAAAGCTGATATCACCGCAATTTGTCCGCCCATTCGTTAAAAGCAACAAAAATGACTTCGTTGATGCTGAAGCTATCTGTGAAGCAGCATCACGTCCATCTATGCGTTTCGTGCAGCCCAGAACCGAATCTCAGCAGGCAATGCGAGCTCTGCATCGTGTCCGTGAATCCCTGGTTCAGGATAAGGTGAAAACAACTAATCAGATGCATGCTTTTCTGCTGGAATTTGGTATCAGCGTTCCGCGAGGTGCTGCCGTTATTAGTCGACTGAGTACCCTTCTTGAGGACAGTAGTTTGCCTCTTTATCTCAGCCAGTTACTGCTGAAATTACAACAGCATTATCACTATCTTGTTGAGCAGATTAAAGATCTGGAATCTCAGTTGAAACGAAAGTTGGACGAAGATGAGGTTGGACAGCGCTTGCTGAGTATTCCCTGCGTTGGAACGCTGACTGCCAGTACTATTTCAACTGAGATTGGCGACGGGAAGCAGTACGCCAGCAGCCGTGACTTTGCGGCGGCAACAGGGCTGGTACCCCGACAGTACAGCACGGGAGGTCGGACGACATTGTTAGGGATTAGCAAGCGGGGCAACAAAAAGATCCGAACTTTGTTGGTTCAGTGTGCCAGGGTATTCATACAAAAACTGGAACACCAGTCTGGCAAGTTGGCCGACTGGGTCAGGGAGTTGTTGTGTCGGAAAAGCAACTTTGTCGTCACCTGTGCTCTGGCAAACAAGCTGGCCAGAATAGCCTGGGCACTGACGGCGCGACAGCAAACTTACGAAGCATAAAGGCAGAAATACACCAGTTTAAACAATCATTCATCTGGTTTTGCGAATACTGATATTGATGATACTAACGGCCCACCGGCCTGTTGAGGAACCTGTAAAACGGAAAGGCTCATTGAAGCCGTATATTTTCTGGAGGTTCATCAGGCGCGGAACTCATCGAGGCGCGGGAATAAAATCCCATTCAGACGCCGGATAGATTCAAGCAAGCCAACTTGTCGTCAAAATCGGTGTTGCAAAAACGGGAGTGACCATAGATAAGGAGTTCCAGCATGTTGTTAGAAAACGGATGGCTGGTGGACGCGCGGCATGTACCGTCGCCGCACCACGACTGCCGCCCGGAGGATGAAAAGCCCACACTGCTGGTGGTTCACAATATTAGTCTCCCGCCGGGTGAGTTTGGCGGTCCGTGGATCGATGCGTTATTCACTGGAACGATAGATCCCGATGCCCACCCCTTCTTCGCTGAGATTGCGCATCTGCGCGTATCGGCGCACTGTCTGATCCGTCGTGATGGCGAAGTGGTTCAGTATGTTCCTTTTGATAAGCGAGCCTGGCATGCTGGCGTGTCGATGTATCAGGGGCGCGAGCGGTGCAATGATTTCTCCATTGGAATTGAACTGGAAGGAACGGACACCACGCCTTACACCGATGCGCAATATGAGAAACTGGTTGCTGTAACGCAAACGTTAATCGGGCGCTATCCCGCCATTGCAGACAATATTACAGGGCACAGCGACATCGCCCCCGAAAGAAAAACCGACCCCGGCCCGGCGTTTGACTGGTCCCGGTTTCACGCCATGCTTACCACGTCGTCAGATAAGGAGATAACATGACGTTGTTTACCATGCTGCTGGTTATGATCGCTGAACGCCTGTTTAAGCTCGGCGAGCACTGGCATCTGGATCATCGGCTGGAGGTGTTATTCCGCCGCATCAGGCATTTTTCCATGCTGCGCACGTTGCTGATGGCGGCAGGCGTGATGGCGATTACGTTCCTGTTGCTGCGCTCGCTTTACGGCCTCTTTTTCAACGTGCCGCTGCTGGTGGTGTGGATCCTGCTCGGCGTGCTGTGTATTGGCGCGGGCAAGGTGCGTTTGCACTATCACGCGTATCTGAAAGCCGCTTCCCGGGATGATGCCCACGCGCGCGGCGCGATGGCGAGCGAGCTGACGATGATCCACGGCGTACCGCCGGACTGCGATGAACGCGAGTTTCTGCGGGAGCTGCAAAACGCGCTGCTGTGGATCAACTTCCGTTACTACCTGGCGCCGCTGTTCTGGTTCGTGGTGGGCGGACCCTGGGGGCCGGTACTGCTGATGGGTTATGCGTTCCTGCGCGCCTGGCAGACCTGGCTTGCCCGCTATCTTACGCCGCATGAACGTCTACAGTCCGGCATTGATGCCATCCTGCACGTGCTCGACTGGCTTCCGGTGCGTCTGGTAGGCGTGGTCTATGCCCTCATCGGTCACGGTGAAAAGGCGCTGCCCGCGTGGTTTGTCTCCCTTGCAGACCGCCATACCTCGCAGTATCAGGTTTTAACCCGACTGGCACAGTTCTCGCTGGCGCGTGAGCCGCACACGGACAAAGTCGCAACGCCAAAAGCTGCCGTCTCGATGGCGAAGAAAACATCCTTTGTGGTGGTGGTGATTGTGGCGCTGCTGACGATTTACGGCACGCTGGTCTGAGCCAGCGCGCCGAAGCTGTTACGGCGTATCCGCAGGCGGGATGCCGAAGTCAGGCATCCCGTTTTCGTTCCAGCGGACGAGTTTCAGGCGAGTATGGCGATTGGGATCGTAAAGCGGATCGCCTTCAATTTCAGTGTAGTTTCGCGCGTGGTAGACCAGCATATCTTCGCCTTCCGGCGTCTGCGTAAAGCTGTTATGGCCTGGCCCATACTGACGGTTTTCGTAGCTGGTGACGAACACCGGGCGCGGGGATTTATGCCATTTAGCCGGGTTTTGCGGATCGGCATTCAGGTCTGCCCACAGTAATCCCATGCAGTAGTTCTCGTCGGTGGCGCTGGCGGAATAGCTGATAAACAGCTTATCGCCATGGAACAGCACCGCCGGGCCTTCGTTGACCCAGAACCCACGGCACTCCCAGTCATATTCCGGTTTACTGAGCATCACCGGCTCGCCTTTCAGCGTCCACGGATTTTCCATTTCACACAGGTAAAGATTGGAGTTACCGGAAATGTCCGGGGCTTTTTGCGCCCACAGATACCAGCGTTTACCCTGATGAACAAAGGTGGTGGCATCCAGCGCGAAGGTGTCAAACGGGGTTTTGATTTGCCCTTTTTCCACCCACGTACCGGTGAGCGGATCGCGATCTGCACATTCAATGGCAAACATGCGATGCTGGAACATCCCGAGCTGATCGAGCGCCTGGGTATGCGTGGCGGCAAAATAGATGTACCACCTGCCGTCGATATGATGCAGCTCCGGTGCCCAGATCAGCTGGCTCATCGGGCCGGTGTCGGGCTTGCGCCAGACAATCACCTCTTCGGCATCGCGTAAACCTTCCAGCGAGTCCGCGCGGCGGATCGCCAGCCGATCGTACTCCGGCACGGAGGCGATAAAGTAATATTGCCCATCGTGACGCAGGATATACGGGTCGGCGCGTTGTTCAATAAACGGGTTTGGCCAGGTTTGCATTCGGCTTTCCTTATTTAGTCTCAGCGGCTTTGAGTTCCTGATAATCGTTCAGCTCGCGATAGTTGGTGCGACGCTTTTCCAGATCGGACTGGATCTGCTTCATGGTCTCACGGTCCACTTTCAGCAGACGTACTACGCCCGCGGTAATTAAGTATCCAATGCCGGGAATGACGGTAAACAGCAGCACGATCCCGTTGATGGCATCCGCGCTCTGCGCTTTTGCGCCCGCGTCGTAGCCGTACCAGGAGAGCAGGAAGCCGACCATTGCCCCGGCAATCGCCAGACCCAGCTTCAGGAAGAAGATGTTGCCGGAGAAGCTGATCCCGGTGATGCGTTTCCCGGTTTTCCATTCACCGTAGTCGTCCACGTCGGCCATCAGCGACCAGTGCAGCGGTGACGGGATCTGGTGCAGAATGTTCAGCAGGACGTAGAGCACGACAATGGTTGTCGTCGCTTTCGGGTCGAAGAAGTAAAAGGCGCAGGAGAAAATCGCCAGCACGATGTTGGTCCAGAAGAAGACCTTCAGCTTACACCAGCGGTCGGTCAGCACTTTCGCCAGCATACTGCCGAACATCATGCCGACCACGCCCAGGCTGATAAACAGCGTGGCGAAATGGGTGCTTTGCCCCATGACCCAGGTGACGTAATACATGGTGGCCGCCATGCGGATAAAGCCAGGACAGACGTTGCACAGGGTTAACAGCAGGATCCGCACCCACTGGTCGTTCTTCCACACGTCTTTCAGGTCGTTTTTCAGTTCGTCATGGGTTTGCACCGCCGGACGCACGCGCTCGCGCACCGTGGCGAAGCAGAACAGGAACATGCAGGTACCAATCAGCGCCAGCACGGTCATCGCCATCTGGTAGCCTTTGGCTTTGTTATCCCCACCGAACCAGTCGGCCATCGGCAGGAGCGTTAGCGACAGCAGCAGCGTGGCGATACCAACCATAACAAAACGATATGACTGGCAGGCGACGCGCTCTTTGGGATCGTTGGTAATCACTCCGCCCAGCGAGCAGTAGGGAATGTTGATAGCCGTATAGGTCAGCGACAGCAGGAAGTAGGTGACAAAGGCATAGATAACTTTGCTGTTATAGCTCCAGTCAGGCGTGGTAAACATCAGGATGCTGAACAGCGCGTAGGGGAAGGCAATCCACAGCAGCCATGGACGAAACCGGCCATATTTGCTGCGGGTACGGTCGGCAATCGCGCCCATAATTGGGTCCGTGACGGCATCAATGACGCGTACGGACAGGAGTAAAACGCCAACCAGTGCAGGAGCCAGACCAAAAATATCCGTATAAAAGTAGTTAACAAATAACATGATGGCGCCAAAGATAATGTTGCATCCGGCGTCACCCATGCCATAGCCGATCTTTTCTTTTACTGACAGTTTGTTGTTATTCATCGACAGCTCTCCGGGTTTCGGTATGGAGAGAATTATTCGCTGGCAAACGAATATATGCGTTGCAATATAAAGGCGGTGATATGGAGGATTTTGCTGTAGGCGCGAATTTGTGAGGAAGGTAACAAGACGCTGTACCCGCAACCGCGAGTACAGCGAGAAAACACTTAGTGCGCTTTCACCGTTTTGGCATTTTTCTGTTTCACCATATAACCCACGCCGAGGATCGCAATCCAGACCGGGATCAGGTAGACGGAAATCGCCATGCCTGGGGTGATGAGCATGATGACCAGCACAGCTGCCATGAACAGCAGGCAAACCCAGTTCCCCAGCGGATAGAGCAGGGCAGGGAAGCGCGTGGTTACGCCCTGCTGGTGCTTGGCGCGGCGGAACTTGATGTGCGCGAGGCTAATCATCGCCCAGTTAATCACCAGCGCGGAAACCACCAGCGCCATCAGCAGACCGAAGGCAGATTCCGGTGCCAGGTAGTTAATCAGAACGCACAGCGCCGTCACGACCGCCGACACGATGATGGTATTAACCGGTACGCCACGCTTATCAACGGTAAGCAGCGCTTTCGGTGCGTTGCCCTGTTGCGCCAGGCCGAACAGCATACGGCTGTTGCAGTAAACGCAGCTGTTATAAACGGAGAGCGCGGCGGTCAGCACCACGACGTTGAGCGCGTTCGCCACGAAGGTGTCGCCCAGCTCGTGGAAAATGAGCACAAACGGGCTGGTATCCGCCGTCACGCGCGTCCATGGCAGCAGGGAGAGCAGGACCGCCAGGGAGCCCACATAGAAGATCAGAATACGGTAGATAACCTGGTTAGTGGCTTTCGGGATGCTCTGCTCCGGGTTGTCGGCTTCCGCGGCGGTGATGCCCACCAGCTCCAGACCGCCGAAGGAGAACATGATAATTGCCATCATCATCACCAGACCGGTCATGCCGTGCGGCAGGAACCCGCCTTGCTCCCAAAGGTTGCGCACGGTGGCCTGCGGACCGCCGTTGCCGCTGAACAGCAGCCAGCCGCCGAAGATGATCATCGCTACAACGGCAATCACTTTGATGATGGCAAACCAGAACTCCATCTCACCAAACACTTTTACGTTGGTCAGGTTAATGGCATTGATAATGACGAAGAAGGCCGCCGCAGACGCCCAGGTGGGGATCTCCGGGTACCAGAACTGAATGTATTTCCCAACGGCGGTCAGCTCGGCCATGGCAACCAGAACGTACAGAACCCAGTAGTTCCACCCCGAGGCGAAACCTGCGAAGCTGCCCCAGTATTTATAGGCGAAGTGGCTGAATGAGCCTGCGACCGGCTCCTCAACAACCATTTCACCTAACTGGCGCATAATCAGAAATGCAATAAAACCCGCAATCGCGTACCCCAGAATAATGCCCGGACCGGCCGACTGGATAACCGATGCACTGCCCAGAAACAGGCCAGTACCAATAGCACCGCCCAGGGCGATGAGCTGTATATGGCGGTTTTTAAGGCCGCGCTTTAGCTGATCGCCATGCTGTTGAGCTTCCATTTGAAACCTCGTGTGTGGTTGTTATGTTCACGCTGTGCGTGTGTAATTATGAAAGTCCATATTCTGTATTTATTTCTTTACGGTTAACGATACCGAAAAAAGCGGAGATGGCTTCCGTTAGCGCAAGAATAGTGGTAAGTGCCAGCGAATGCACCTGCTTTATGAAGGGATGAAGACGACTTGAATAAAAAGAAACCAATTGTAAATCGGTACGTTAACCCCTCATACCCCAACCTATAGAATAGAAATGCGTCAGAAGAGGGCGAATTTTCATTTTTTGCCTTGTTGAATCGCTTCAGATTGCAAAAACCCTCGTTTCATTATGGTTAAAACTGCCTCTTTGGTAGTAACCATTTCATTTGTGCAAAGTTACATTCCTGAAACGTTAGTTCTGTAAGGTTGTTAAAATGTGCCGGGTTTACTGATTTCAATCAAAACCAATATAGACAGAAGGTGAATACTTTGTTACTTTAGCGATACGAACATGAAATTGGTAAGACCAATTGACTCCGGGCAAAAAGGCGTAAGACAGGGAATATGGCCTACAGCAAAATTCGCCAACCAAAACTTTCCGATGTGATTGAGCAGCAGCTGGAGTTTTTGATTCTCGAAGGGACACTGCGCCCGGGCGAGAAACTCCCGCCAGAACGCGAGCTGGCAAAACAGTTCGACGTTTCACGCCCCTCTCTGCGTGAGGCGATTCAACGTCTCGAAGCAAAGGGCCTGTTGCTCCGTCGCCAGGGTGGCGGAACCTTTGTGCAAAACAGCCTGTGGCAGAGCTTCAGCGACCCGCTGGTAGAACTTCTCTCTGACCACCCAGAATCCCAGTTTGATCTGCTTGAGACCCGTCACGCGCTGGAAGGTATCGCGGCTTATTACGCCGCCCTTCGCAGCACTGATGAAGACCGCGTACGTATTCGCGAGCTGCATCAGGCCATTGAACGGGCACAGCAGTCCGGCGATTTAGACGCCGAGTCCAATGCCGTCGTCCAGTATCAAATTGCCGTCACCGAAGCGGCGCACAACGTGGTGCTCCTCCATCTGCTACGCTGCATGGAGCCGATGCTGGCCCAGAACGTTCGTCAGAATTTTGAATTGTTGTATGCCCGTCGGGAGATGCTCCCGCTGGTAAGCAACCATCGCACCCGAGTATTCGAGGCGATAATGGCCGGGGAACCGGAGCAGGCGCGCGAAGCGTCGCACCGCCATCTGGCTTTCATTGAGGAAATCTTGCTGGACCGCAGCCGTGAACAATCGCGTCGCGAACGTTCATTACGCCGCATACAGCAACGAAAGGATTAAGCGCCAGGTACTTTTAGAGCGCGGCAACTAAACGCAGAACCTGTCTTATTGTGTTCTTGCCCAAGAGCACAATGGGACAGGTTCCAGACAAATCAACGTATTAGATAGATAAGGAATACCCCCATGTCAGAACGTCTCCAAAATGACGTGGATCCGATCGAAACTCGCGACTGGCTACAGGCGATCGAATCGGTCATCCGTGAAGAAGGTGTTGAGCGCGCTCAGTATCTGATTGATCAGCTGCTTTCAGAAGCACGCAAAGGCGGCGTGAAAGTGGCTTCAGGTGCAGGGGCTAGCAACTACGTAAACACGATTGCCGTCGAAGACGAACCGGAATACCCGGGCAATCTGGATCTGGAACGCCGTATCCGTTCTGCTATCCGCTGGAACGCCATCATGACCGTTCTGCGCGCATCCAAGAAGGACCTGGAACTGGGTGGCCACATGGCGTCCTTCCAGTCTTCTGCGACCATTTACGAAGTGTGCTTCAACCACTTCTTCCGTGCAGCTAACGAGAAAGATGGCGGCGATCTGGTGTACTTCCAGGGCCACATCTCTCCGGGCATCTATGCACGTGCCTTCCTGGAAGGTCGTCTGACTGAAGAGCAGATGAACAACTTCCGTCAGGAAGTTCACGGTAAGGGTCTGTCTTCTTACCCGCACCCTAAACTGATGCCTGAGTTCTGGCAGTTCCCGACCGTATCTATGGGTCTGGGTCCAATCGGTGCGATCTATCAGGCTAAATTCCTGAAGTACCTGGAACACCGTGGTCTGAAAGACACCTCTGAGCAGACCGTTTACGCCTTCCTGGGCGACGGTGAAATGGATGAGCCAGAATCTAAAGGCGCGATCACCATCGCGACCCGTGAGAAGCTGGACAACCTGTGCTTCATCATCAACTGTAACCTGCAACGTCTGGATGGTCCGGTAACCGGTAACGGCAAGATCATCAACGAACTGGAAGGCATCTTCGCAGGTGCTGGCTGGAACGTGATCAAAGTGATGTGGGGCGGTCGTTGGGATGAGCTGCTGCGTAAAGACACCAGCGGTAAACTGATCCAGCTGATGAACGAAACCGTTGACGGCGACTACCAGACCTTCAAATCCAAAGACGGTGCCTACGTTCGTGAGCACTTCTTCGGCAAATATCCTGAAACCGCAGCCCTGGTTGCAGACTGGACTGACGAGCAGATCTGGGCGCTGAACCGCGGTGGTCACGATCCGAAGAAAGTTTACGCTGCACTGAAAAAAGCGCGTGAAACCAAAGGTAAAGCGACTGTGATCCTGGCCCACACCATCAAAGGTTACGGCATGGGTGATACCGCAGAAGGTAAAAACATCGCTCACCAGGTTAAGAAAATGAACATGGACGGCGTGCGTTATATCCGCGACCGTTTCAACGTTCCAGTGACCGATGAGCAGGTAGAAAAACTGTCTTACATCACCTTCCCGGAAGGTTCTGAAGAGCACAAGTACCTGCACGAACGTCGTCAGGCGCTGAAAGGCTACCTGCCTGCTCGTCAGCCTAACTTCACCGAGAAGCTGGAACTGCCAGCGCTGGAAGATTTCTCTCAGCTGCTGGAAGAGCAGAACAAAGAGATCTCTACCACTATCGCTTTCGTTCGTGCCCTGAACGTGATGCTGAAGAACAAGTCGATCAAAGATCGTCTGGTTCCAATCATCGCCGACGAAGCGCGTACTTTCGGTATGGAAGGTCTGTTCCGTCAGATCGGTATCTACAGCCCGAACGGTCAGCAGTACACCCCGCAGGACCGTGAGCAGGTTGCATACTACAAAGAAGACGAGAAAGGTCAGATCCTTCAGGAAGGTATCAACGAACTGGGTGCAGGCGCATCCTGGCTGGCTGCTGCGACTTCTTACAGCACCAACAACCTGCCGATGATCCCGTTCTACATCTACTACTCCATGTTCGGGTTCCAGCGTATCGGTGACCTGTGCTGGCAGGCAGGCGACCAGCAGGCTCGCGGCTTCCTGATCGGTGGTACTTCTGGTCGTACGACCCTGAACGGTGAAGGTCTACAGCACGAAGATGGTCACAGCCACATTCAGTCTCTGACTATCCCTAACTGTATCTCTTACGACCCGTCTTACGCGTACGAAGTGGCAGTCATCATGCATGACGGCTTGCAGCGCATGTACGGTGAAGCGCAAGAGAATATTTACTACTACATCACCACCCTGAACGAAAACTACCACATGCCGGCAATGCCAGCAGGTGCCGAGGAAGGTATCCGTAAAGGTATCTACAAACTCGAAACCATCGAAGGTAGCAAAGGTAAAGTTCAGCTGCTGGGCTCCGGTTCTATCCTGCGTCACGTTCGTGAAGCAGCGCAGATCCTGGCGAAAGACTACGGTGTGGGTTCCGATGTGTACTCTGTTACCTCCTTCACTGAACTGGCGCGTGATGGCCAGGATTGTGAGCGCTGGAACATGCTGCACCCAATGGAAACCCCACGCGTTCCGTACATCGCTCAGGTGATGAACGACGCGCCAGCGGTGGCGTCTACTGACTATATGAAACTGTTCGCTGAGCAGGTTCGTACTTACGTTCCAGCTGATGATTATCGCGTACTGGGTACTGACGGCTTCGGTCGTTCTGACAGCCGCGAAAACCTGCGTCACCACTTCGAAGTTGATGCTTCCTACGTGGTAGTAGCAGCACTGGGCGAACTGGCTAAACGTGGCGAAATCGATAAGAAAGTGGTTGCAGACGCAATTACCAAATTCAACATCGATGCAGATAAAGTTAACCCGCGTCTGGCGTAAGAGGTAAAAGAATAATGGCTATCGAAATCAATGTACCGGACATCGGGGCTGATGAAGTTGAAATCACCGAGATCCTGGTCAAAGTGGGCGACAAAGTTGAAGCTGAACAGTCGCTGATCACCGTAGAAGGCGACAAAGCTTCTATGGAAGTCCCGTCTCCTCAGGCTGGCATCGTTAAAGAGATCAAAGTCTCTGTTGGCGATAAAACCGAGACCGGTAAACTGATCATGATTTTCGATTCCGCCGACGGTGCAGCAGCTGCTGCACCTGCGCAGGAAGAGAAGAAAGAAGCCGCACCTGCTGCTGCTCCAGCAGCGGCCGCGGCAGCGAAAGAAGTGAACGTGCCTGACATCGGCGGTGACGAAGTTGAAGTCACTGAAATCCTGGTGAAAGTGGGCGATACTGTTGCGGCCGAGCAGTCACTGATCACCGTAGAAGGCGACAAAGCCTCTATGGAAGTGCCAGCACCGTTCGCCGGTACCGTTAAAGAGATCAAGATCAACACCGGTGACAAAGTGTCTACGGGTTCCCTGATCATGATTTTCGAAGTGGCGGGCGCTGAAGGCGCTGCGGCTCCAGCGAAAGCGGAAGCTGCTCCAGCTCCGGCTGCTGCACCAGCGGCTGCTGGCGGCGTGAAAGACGTTAACGTACCGGACATCGGCGGTGACGAAGTTGAAGTGACCGAAGTGATGGTGAAAGTGGGCGACAAAGTTGCCGCTGAACAGTCACTGATCACCGTTGAAGGCGACAAAGCGTCTATGGAAGTGCCTGCGCCGTTCGCCGGTACCGTTAAAGAGATCAAAATCAGCACCGGCGACAAAGTGTCTACCGGCTCTCTGATCATGGTCTTCGAAGTGGAAGGCGCTGCACCTGCCGCCGCTCCGGCTGCCGCGGCTGCTCCGGCACCGTCTGCTGCACCGGCTCAGGCTGCTAAACCGGCTGCTGCCCCTGCTGCTAAAGCAGAAAAATCTGAGTTCGCTGAAAACGACGCTTACGTCCACGCGACTCCGCTGATTCGTCGCCTGGCGCGCGAATTCGGTGTGAACCTGGCGAAAGTGAAGGGCACCGGCCGTAAAGGTCGTATCCTGCGCGAAGACGTTCAGGCTTACGTGAAAGACGCGGTGAAACGCGCCGAAGCTGCACCTGCGGCAGCCGCCGGCGGCGGTATCCCGGGCATGCTGCCATGGCCGAAAGTGGACTTCAGCAAGTTCGGCGAAATCGAAGAAGTGGAACTGGGCCGTATCCAGAAAATCTCTGGTGCTAACCTGAGCCGTAACTGGGTGATGATCCCGCACGTTACCCACTTCGATAAGACCGATATCACCGATCTGGAAGCGTTCCGTAAACAGCAGAACGCCGAAGCTGAGAAGCGTAAGCTGGACGTGAAATTTACCCCAGTGGTCTTCATCATGAAAGCGGTTGCCGCTGCCCTTGAGCAGATGCCACGCTTCAACAGCTCCCTGTCCGAAGACGGCCAGAAGCTGACGCTGAAGAAATACATCAATATCGGTGTTGCGGTTGATACGCCAAATGGTCTGGTTGTTCCGGTCTTCAAAGACGTGAACAAGAAGAGCGTCACTGAGCTGTCCCGTGAACTGACCACCATCTCCAAAAAAGCGCGTGATGGTAAGCTGACTGCCGGCGAAATGCAGGGCGGCTGCTTCACTATCTCCAGCATCGGCGGCCTGGGTACTACCCACTTCGCGCCGATTGTGAACGCGCCGGAAGTGGCTATCCTCGGTGTGTCCAAGTCCGCGATGGAGCCGGTGTGGAATGGCAAAGAGTTCGTGCCGCGTCTGATGATGCCAATCTCTCTGTCCTTCGACCACCGCGTGATCGACGGGGCTGATGGTGCGCGTTTCATCACCATCATCAACAACATGCTGAGCGACATTCGCCGCCTGGTGATGTAATCGAAAAGCCGGCCAGTCGGCCGGCTTTTTTCTGATAATCTCATGGGGTTTTTGAGGTTATTGGTGAAAGCGATAATTCGTGAGCCGTTTGTTGTTTCAAAATTGTTAACAATTTTGTAAAATACGGGCGGATAGAACGACCCGGTGGACGACGGGTATACATTAAGAGGTCATGATGAGCACAGAAATCAAAACTCAGGTCGTAGTACTTGGGGCAGGCCCGGCAGGTTACTCCGCAGCATTCCGCGCCGCGGATTTAGGTCTGGAAACCGTCATCGTAGAACGTTACAGCACCCTCGGCGGTGTTTGTCTGAACGTCGGCTGTATCCCTTCTAAAGCGCTGCTGCACGTAGCGAAAGTTATCGAAGAAGCCAAAGCGCTGGCTGAACACGGTATCGTCTTCGGCGAGCCGAAAACCGACATCGACAAAATTCGTACCTGGAAAGAGAAAGTTATCACTCAGCTGACCGGCGGTCTGGCGGGTATGGCCAAAGGCCGTAAAGTGAAAGTGGTAAACGGTCTGGGTAAATTCACCGGTGCGAACACCCTGGAAGTGGAAGGTGAAAACGGCAAAACCGTGATCAACTTCGACAACGCGATCATCGCGGCAGGCTCTCGCCCAATCGAACTGCCATTCATTCCACATGAAGATCCACGCGTGTGGGATTCCACCGATGCGCTGGAGCTGAAAACCGTTCCTGAGCGCCTGCTGGTTATGGGCGGCGGTATCATCGGTCTGGAAATGGGTACCGTGTACCATGCGCTGGGTTCAGAGATCGACGTGGTTGAAATGTTCGACCAGGTTATCCCGGCTGCCGACAAAGACATCGTTAAAGTCTTCACCAAACGCATCAGCAAGAAATTCAACCTGATGCTGGAAACCAAAGTGACTGCCGTTGAAGCGAAAGAAGACGGTATTTACGTTTCCATGGAAGGCAAAAAAGCCCCATCCGAACCACAGCGTTACGACGCCGTGCTGGTGGCTATCGGCCGTGTGCCGAACGGTAAAAACCTCGACGCGGGCAAAGCTGGCGTGGAAGTGGACGACCGTGGCTTCATCCGCGTTGACAAACAGCTGCGCACCAACGTGCCGCACATCTTTGCTATCGGCGATATCGTCGGTCAGCCAATGCTGGCGCACAAAGGTGTTCACGAAGGTCACGTTGCCGCTGAAGTTATCGCCGGCATGAAGCACTACTTCGATCCGAAAGTGATCCCATCTATCGCCTACACCGAGCCAGAAGTGGCATGGGTCGGTCTGACTGAGAAAGAAGCGAAAGAGAAAGGCATCAGCTACGAAACCGCCACCTTCCCGTGGGCTGCTTCTGGCCGTGCTATCGCTTCCGACTGCGCAGACGGTATGACCAAACTGATCTTCGACAAAGAGACTCACCGCGTGATCGGTGGTGCGATTGTCGGTACCAACGGCGGCGAGCTGCTGGGTGAAATCGGTCTGGCTATCGAAATGGGCTGTGACGCGGAAGACATCGCGCTGACCATCCACGCTCACCCGACTCTGCACGAGTCCGTGGGCCTGGCGGCAGAAGTGTTTGAAGGTAGCATCACCGACCTGCCAAACGCGAAAGCGAAGAAGAAATAAGTTTCTTCAGATGAAAAAAGCGGCCTCAGGCCGCTTTTTTTATGCGCTGCGTTCAGGGGGTGACAGGCTGCCAGGTTTTATCCGGGTGGTATGCAGCGAGCGCCTGCGCTTTTTGCGCCGAATCGTTGCCGAGATTTGCCTGATAAATTTTGTCATCCTGATTAACGACAAAGCTCATTACCCCCGTCTGACCATAGCTCACGGGCCAGGCAACCATCGCAAAGCCATTTTTATCCGGCAGAATGCGGAACCGATAACCGTGATAGCCCATACCTGGCTCCGGCGGGCTGAAGGCGGGACCCAGCGGGCTTGGCGCTTCGCCCGGCGAGATGGGCCAGTACAGGCCGTCTTTTAGACCTGGAGTGCTGACAATCTTCTGCGCATAGCGGTGGTTCATGGCGTAGTAGCTGTGCTGTGCGTCGACGTAGGCGTGCAGCGCTTCGATAGCCGCGAGTTCGTTGCGGCCGATTTCGCGGGTCAGGATCTCATCCGCCGCTTTCTGCATATCAAATTGCCAGCCCTCTTTTTTCTTCACTACCGGTATGGGGAGTTGCCAGCCGTTATCGCCAACTGACAGATGGGCTATATCGCCGCTGATTTCGGTACGATGGTATATCTTCCAGTCACGCAGGAATCGAGCCACCGCCTCCGGATCAACTCCTTCAGGTGGCAGATAGTCGCGCCAGTTATCCCCCAGCAGGTCGGCCATCGCGCGCTCATTCTGCTCGCTGATGGCCTTCGTCAGGGCATTGGCTGCCTGCTCAGGCGTGGAGAAGGATTGCTGGGCGCAGGCGAAGGTGGATACCATCAACAACAGCATTCCACCGATCGGTTTCATGTTCATAGCGGCTCCCTTAACGACGGTGGAATTCATGGTGTTCGGTATGGTGTTCGGACAGCTGCTGGCGGAAGCTGGCACGCTGTTCACTGTTCAGCGACGCGTGCTGGCGGCTTTGCAGCCCGCGCTGGTGCTGGGCCTGCCAGCTGGCCGAACGGCTGTCGTTGCCGCTCAGGGCGTTTGCCCGCAGCGGCTGATGCTGAACCTGCGTCGGGCGTCTGGTTTGCGCAAGAGTATTATTCATCTGTTGTGCGTGTGGCCGCGCGCTGTCGTAGCCGCGATAGTTGCTGCGCTGAGAGAGCTGCTTCAGCTGCTGCGCGGACGCTGAATGTTGCGGGAAATGCGCGTCGCCATGCTGTAGCTGTGTGAGGGTTTTGCCCGTCGACTGCTGTACCTGCGCCATCGCAGCCTGCCGCTGGCTATCGCGGTTGACCGGCTGCTGCCGGGTAGTGCTCAACCCGCCCGGCACTGAAGTCTGATGATAGCGGCTGGCAAGCTGGCTATTGGCGTAGCGCACGCCGTTGCGGTAGGCCGGATTATGCTGCCAGACCTGATGATTATCGGTAAGGTGCTCGCCGGTGATCTTATTGAAGTTATTAACATTAATATTAATGTTATCGCCGTTATGCGAATAACCGCCGTGGTGATCGTCATCATGATCGTGATGGTGATCGTCGTCATCGTCCCAGTCGATGTTACTGAATAGCGCATAGGTGGTGGCTACGCCGAGGCTATAGCCAAAGCCTCTGACAAAACTATTGGTAAACTGCTGGCCGGGAGAGGGGGGCAGATACACCGGCGGATAGCTGGCGTTTGGCCACGTGCCGTAAACGGTGGAAGGGTTGTAGGTAGGGACATAAACCACCTGTGGATCGGCTGGCTCAATTTTAATCACCGTCGGACTAGCCGACGTTGACGTCGCGGCTGTACTGGTGGAGGCTGGCGCAGATTTTTTCACGGTGGTGACGGTCTGCTGCGGGGTGGATTGCAACGTGCCTGTCTGCTGCGCCAGCAGGCGCAGACGCTGCACGGAATCCATCACATCCTTTGGCTGGGCCAGAAAGGCGTCGCCGAGGCTCTGTACCCACGACGGGTTTTCCCCCATCAGCGACATTAACTGCGGAAAGGCGACCAGCGATTTTACGCTGGCATCCCATGGCTGCCCGCTGACCGCCTGAATGGCGGCATCGCCCTGCATTTTAGGGTTGTCCTTTGACCACTGGGCGGCCTGAATCACGCTCGCCGGATAGGTTGAGGCCATCAGAATTTGCGACAGCAGCGCGTCGGGGTAGAGCGCAATGGGCGCGGTCCACTGGTCGATCTGCGCGGCGGTATAGGCCGGAGTCGCCACCGGGGCAGGCTGTGCTGCCGGGTCGGGGAGCTGCGGGGCAACCGGCGCAGGTGCGGGAGCGGGTTCCGTTGCGCGGCTTTTAACGAACATGACGCCTGAGGCGGCAAACAGCCCCGCACTGCAAAGCAGAACAAGAAGATGTGGTTTAAAAGGCAACTTCATAGATTGACTCCAACGAGACGAGTGCAGTGCCGTGAGGCGTTGCTGTTGCCGCGAGTATCATTCACCCGTGTTTTACAGTTTTGACTTTTATTGGGAAACCCTCCGAAGCGTCCGGATAAAGAGTGTGAGTATTTATTACACAATTATATCGGATGGCTGAACCGGCGACGGAAATTCAGAAGGCCGCGCGAGCGACCAGCAGCGCGTTGTCGGGGTGACGACAGACTTACGGAACTGCTTCCGGGCCCGGTGACGGGGTGCTACACCATGCTTAACGATTCAGCAAATTTTTTAATGTTGCTTTTTTGTAAACAGATTAACACTGTGCAGAAATCCTGCTATGCTGCCCGACGCGGTATCGGGCATTTACCCTACAAACTGCTGTCTCACAGGAGCGTGAAGAGAACGCCCGCCGCATATGACAATGAGAGCGAGGAGAACCGTCGTGCTAGAAGAATACCGTAAGCACGTAGCAGAACGTGCCGCCGAGGGAATTGTACCCAAACCGTTAGATGCAACCCAAATGGCCGCGCTCGTCGAGCTGCTGAAGAACCCGCCTGAGGGCGAAGAAGAATTCCTGTTAGATCTGCTGATCAACCGTGTACCGCCTGGCGTAGATGAAGCTGCCTACGTAAAAGCCGGATTCCTTGCCGCCGTTGCCAAAGGCGAAGCCACCTCCCCACTGGTTACTCCTGAAAAAGCGATTGAACTGCTCGGCACCATGCAGGGCGGCTATAACATTCATCCGCTGATTGACGCGCTGGATAACGACAAGCTGGCGCCGATTGCTGCCAAAGCGCTCTCTTCAACGCTGCTGATGTTCGATAACTTCTACGATGTGGAAGAAAAAGCCAAAGCAGGCAACGTTTACGCGAAGCAGGTGATGCAGTCCTGGGCCGATGCCGAATGGTTCCTGAACCGCCCTCAGCTTGCTGAAAAAATTACCGTAACCGTCTTTAAAGTGACGGGTGAAACTAACACCGATGACCTTTCTCCGGCGCCGGATGCATGGTCTCGCCCGGATATCCCACTGCACGCCCTGGCGATGCTGAAAAACGCCCGTGAAGGCATTGAGCCGGATCAGCCTGGCGTGGTTGGTCCGATCAAACAGATCGAAGCCCTGCAACAAAAAGGTTTCCCGCTGGCTTACGTCGGTGACGTGGTCGGTACCGGTTCTTCCCGTAAATCCGCCACCAACTCCGTGCTGTGGTTCATGGGCGACGACATTCCGCACGTGCCGAACAAGCGCGGCGGCGGCCTGTGCCTCGGCGGCAAAATTGCGCCAATCTTCTTCAACACCATGGAAGATGCGGGCGCGCTGCCAATTGAAGTGGACGTGAGCAACCTGAACATGGGCGACGTGATTGACGTTTACCCGTATAAAGGTGAAGTGCGTAATCACGAAACCAACGAGCTGCTGGCCAGCTTCGAGCTGAAAACCGACGTGCTGATCGACGAAGTGCGTGCCGGTGGCCGTATCCCGCTGATCATTGGCCGTGGCCTGACCACCAAAGCGCGTGAAGCGCTGGGTCTGCCGCACAGTGACGTATTCCGTCAGGCGAAAGACGTGGCCGAGAGCAACCGCGGTTACTCTCTGGCGCAGAAAATGGTGGGGCGCGCCTGCGGCGTCACTGGTATCCGTCCTGGCGCGTACTGCGAACCGAAAATGACCTCCGTGGGGTCTCAGGACACCACTGGCCCAATGACCCGTGATGAACTGAAAGACCTGGCGTGCCTGGGCTTCTCTTCCGATCTGGTGATGCAATCCTTCTGCCACACCGCGGCGTATCCGAAGCCGGTTGACGTAACCACGCACCACACGCTGCCTGACTTCATTATGAACCGTGGCGGTGTCTCCCTGCGTCCGGGCGACGGCGTTATCCACTCCTGGCTGAACCGCATGCTGCTGCCGGATACCGTCGGTACCGGCGGTGACTCCCATACCCGTTTCCCAATCGGGATCTCCTTCCCGGCGGGTTCCGGTCTGGTGGCGTTTGCCGCAGCGACCGGCGTGATGCCGCTGGATATGCCGGAATCGGTGCTGGTGCGCTTCAAAGGTAAAATGCAGCCGGGCATTACCCTGCGCGATCTGGTGCACGCGATCCCGCTGTATGCCATTAAACAGGGTCTGCTGACCGTCGAGAAGAAAGGCAAGAAAAACATCTTCTCTGGCCGCATTCTGGAAATTGAAGGTCTGCCGGATCTGAAAGTGGAGCAGGCGTTCGAGCTGACCGATGCCTCTGCCGAGCGTTCTGCGGCGGGCTGTACCATCAAGCTGAACAAAGAGCCGATTATTGAGTATCTGACCTCCAACATCGTGCTGCTGAAGTGGATGATAGCGGAAGGCTACGGCGACCGTCGTACGCTGGAGCGTCGTATCCAGGGTATGGAAAAATGGCTGGCGGATCCGCAGTTGCTGGAAGCCGATGCTGACGCAGAGTACGCGGCGGTGATTGAGATCGATCTGGCGGATATCAAAGAGCCAATCCTGTGTGCGCCTAACGATCCGGACGATGCGCGTCTGCTCTCTGACGTGCAGGGCGATAAGATCGACGAAGTGTTCATCGGCTCCTGCATGACCAACATCGGCCACTTCCGTGCTGCCGGTAAGCTGCTGGATACCCACAAAGGCCAGCTGCCGACCCGTCTGTGGGTGGCGCCGCCAACCCGTATGGATGCGGCGCAGCTGACCGAAGAGGGTTACTACAGCGTGTTTGGTAAGAGCGGGGCGCGTATTGAAATCCCTGGCTGTTCCCTGTGTATGGGCAACCAGGCGCGCGTGGCCGACGGTGCGACGGTGGTTTCCACCTCAACCCGTAACTTCCCTAACCGTTTAGGAACCGGGGCGAACGTTTACCTGGCCTCTGCGGAGCTGGCGGCGGTTGCGGCGCTGATTGGCAAACTGCCAACGCCGGAAGAGTACCAGACCTTTGTGGCTCAGGTAGATAAGACGGCGGTGGATACTTATCGTTATCTGAACTTCGACCAGCTCTCTCAGTACACCGAGAAGGCTGACGGGGTGATCTTCCAGACCGCAGTATAAATGCTACCCTCTCCCGTGGGAGAGGGGCTGGGGGTGAGGGCACCAGACCGCTCCGCACCTGACCCATTGCCCGGTGGCGCTACGCTTACCGGGCCTACAAAACCCATCGCAACGTCGGTGGGTTTTTTATTTTCATTCCTCCCGCCTCTCCCGCTTTTTTTCTTCCTCTCTGCTGCGATAATTACCCTAATGGCTTTGCAGAGGAAAACGCTATGGATTACGAATTTTTGCGCGACATCACCGGCGTGGTGAAAGTGCGAATGTCGATGGGGCACGAAGCCGTTGGACACTGGTTTAACGAAGAGGTGAAAGAGAACCTCGCGCTGCTGGATGAAGTCGAACAGGCGGCGGAAACGGTGAAAGGCAGTGAACGCTCCTGGCAACGCGCCGGGCACGAATACACGCTCTGGATGGATGGCGAAGAGGTGATGGTGCGCGCCAACCAGCTTGAATTCTCGGGTGATGAGATGGAAGAGGGGATGAGCTACTACGACGAAGAGAGCCTGTCGCTGTGCGGCGTGGAAGACTTCCTGAGCGTGGTGAACGCCTACCGCGATTTTATGAAACAGAAGTAACTCCCCGAAGCGTCCCTGCTCCGGGTTACGTTTACACGGTCGGAATGTTACGGCCGTAGTAAATTTCGCGCATCTCTTTCCAGAGCAGGTTGGTAATGACCTTGCGCTCTTCTTCACTTAAATCTTCCGGCCTGGTGTGGAACATGTAGTGCTTAAGGTCGAATTCCTTAAGTAACATTTTGGTGTGGAAGATATTCTCCTGATAGACGTTCACATCCATCATGTCGTACAGCGACTTCATGTCCTCGGACATGAAGTTCTGAATGGAGTTGATCTCATGATCAATGAAGTGCTTCATGCCGTTGATATCACGGGTAAAACCGCGCACGCGATAATCAATGGTGACGATATCGGATTCCAGCTGGTGGATTAAATAATTCAACGCATTCAGCGGTGAAATCACGCCGCAGGTCGACACTTCAATATCCGCGCGGAAGGTACACAGCCCGCCTTCCGGGTGGCTTTCCGGGTAGGTGTGCACGCAGATGTGGCTTTTATCCAGGTGGGCGACTACCACTTCCGGCAGCGGGCCGGGGTGCTCGGTTTTGTCGATAAGCTTTGGGTCAACCGGCTCTTCACTCACCAGAATGGTGACGCTCGCACCCTGAGGCTCATAATCCTGGCGCGCGATATTCAGGATGTTCGCGCCGATAATCGAGCAGGTCTCTGTCAGGATCTCGGTCAGACGGTTGGCGTTGTAGAGTTCATCGATATAGGCGATGTAACCATCGCGCTCTTCTGCTGTTTTGGCGTAGCAGATATCGTAAATACAAAAACTCAGGCTTTTGGTCAGATTGTTAAAGCCATGCAGTTTAAGCTTTTTCAATTAGTTCACCTCCTTTGAGGACAGCGCGGCTTGCAGATATTGAGGCAACGCAAAGGCTGCGGTGTGGATCGCCGGGTTGTAGTAGCGGCACTGGAGCCCGGCCTGATGGAAGCGGGCCTGGATAATTTCGGTAGAGAGATGGCGCAGGACGTCGTTATCCGTCGCCCAGGCAAAGGTCATGATCCCGCCGTAGTAAGTGGGGATCGCCGCCTGGTAGAAGCTGACGTCAGCAAAATAGGTGCTCAGCTTACGGTGGCTATCAAGTGCTTCATCCTGTTGCAGGAAGCAAACGCCGTTTTGCGCCACAAAAATACCGCCAGGCTTCAGGCAGCGTTTGCAGCCTTCGTAAAACGACGAGGTAAACAGCGACGCGCCCGGACCGATAGGGTCGGTACAGTCAGAGATAATGACATCAAACGTTTGCGTGGTCTGGTTAACAAAATTGACGCCATCGTCGATAACCAGATTAAACCGCGGATCGTCATAGCTGCCGGCATTATGGTTGGGCAGATACTGGCGGCAGAACGACACCACACCGGCGTCGATTTCCACCATGGTGATGGTTTCGACATTCTGATGGCGAGAGACTTCACGCAGCATCGCGCCGTCGCCGCCGCCGATAATCAGCACGTCCTTCGCGTGGCCGTGGGCCAGCAGCGGGACGTGGGTCATCATTTCGTGATAGATAAACTCGTCGCGCTCGGTGGTTTGCACCACGCCGTCCAGCGCCATCACGCGGCCAAAGGCGGCGTTTTCGAAGATTATCAAATCCTGATGATCGGTTTTCTCATGATAGAGCACGTTATCCACGGCAAAATACTGACCAAACTGGTCATGCAGCGTTTCTTGCCATACCGTTTTTTCGGTCATGGGGAGCACCTCCTTCGTTAACATCCATTACATCCGGCAGATGGGCGCAACACAACACCGCCGTGAGGCGGTTAGCGGGTCAACAAGGGGCGTCGGGAAGGTTACTTCACGTAGGCGAGCAGGCTGAGTGAATCGCGAGCCAGCGCTTTGCATTTTTTAGCAGTGGGAATGCCAATACCGCTTAAATCACGGTAGCTGTCTTCACCGAGCGCCTTCATGTCGAAGCTGTCGTAGTTGCTGAGGTCCCATTGGTTCTGCTGGGCAAAAAAGACCAGTGCGCGACGAATTTGCCCATTGGGTAAATTCTGGTAACCACAATCGTTTTTCAGAAAAACAAAAACTGCCGTCAGATCGGCCATATCTTCCGCTTCGTTTTCACTTAGCGCGTAACTGTTCGCACACATCGCCATCAGGCTGGCGAACAAAATTGTTCTGAAAAACGTCTTCATTGCCTTTACCACTGCATCACGGAAAATTAACGTTAGCATACTTGATGCCAGGCCGACGATCTTTATTATTGCCGCCGTGCTTGACCTTCCGGTAAGGGGAGGGTTTATGCTCAAAAGATCGCCTGCTGGAAATAAGGAAATGCACATGCAACGTCGTGATTTTTTAAAATTTTCTGCCGCGCTGGGGGTTGCCAGCGCGTTACCTCTCTGGAGCCGCGCCGTTTTTGCCGCCGACAGACCGGCTTTACCCATTCCTGAATTACTCGCCGCAGATGCCCGGAGCCGCATTCAGCTTGTGGTGCAGGCCGGTAAAACCACGTTCGGTCAGCACGCCGCCACGACGTGGGGCTATAACGGCAATCTGCTCGGCCCGGCGTTGCAGTTACGCAAAGGGAAGGCGGTGACCGTAGACATTCATAACACGCTTGCGGAAGAGACCACGCTGCACTGGCACGGGCTGGAAGTCCCGGGCGAAGTGGATGGGGGGCCTCAGGGCATCATCAGGCCTGGTGGTAAACGCAGCGTAACCTTTACCCCGGAACAACGCGCGGCGACCTGCTGGTTCCACCCGCATCAGCATGGCAAAACGGGCCATCAGGTGGCGATGGGGCTGGCCGGCCTGGTGCTGATTGAAGACGATGAAAGCCGCCTGCTGCGCCTGCCGAAACAGTGGGGTATCGACGATGTCCCGGTGATTGTGCAGGACAAAAAATTCAGCGCTGACGGGCAAATTGACTATCAGCTGGACGTCATGAGCGCGGCGGTAGGCTGGTTTGGCGATACGCTGCTGACCAACGGCGCGATCTACCCGCAGCATGCCGCGCCAAAAGGCTGGCTGCGCTTACGTCTGCTTAACGGCTGTAACGCCCGCTCGCTGAACTTCGCCACCAGCGATAAACGCCCGCTTTACGTGGTGGCAAGCGACGGCGGCCTGCTGCCGGAGCCGGTGAAGGTGAGCGAGCTGCCGATGCTGATGGGGGAGCGCTTCGAGGTGCTGATGGACATCAGCGATGGCAAAGCGTTTGACCTCGTGACCCTGCCGGTCAGCCAGATGGGGATGGCCGTTGCGCCGTTTGATAAGCCGCATCCGGTCCTGCGCATTCAGCCGCTACAGATCACCGCCTCCGGTACGCTGCCGGAGACCCTCACCACGCTGCCAGCACTCCCGTCGCTGGACGGGCTTACACAGCGTAAACTTCAGCTCTCCATGGACCCGATGCTCGACATGATGGGCATGCAGGCGCTGATGAAGAAATACGGCAATCAGGCTATGGCGGGAATGCATCACGGCCAGATGATGGGCCATATGAATATGGACCACGGCAATATGGGCGGCATGGATCACGGCGGCCATGGTTTCGATTTCCACAACGCCAACCGCATCAACGGCAAAGCGTTCGATATGAACACGCCCATGTTCGCCGCCACGAAAGGGCAGTTTGAACGCTGGGTGATTTCAGGCGAAGGCGACATGATGCTGCACCCGTTCCATATCCACGGCACGCAGTTCCGTATTCTCACTGAGAACGGTAAAGCGCCGGAGCCGCATCGCGCGGGCTGGAAAGATACGGTGAGGGTAGAAGGCGGCGTCAGCGAGGTGCTGGTGAAGTTCGACCACGACGCGCCGAAAGAGTTTGCCTACATGGCCCACTGTCATCTGCTGGAACATGAAGATACGGGGATGATGCTCGGTTTTACCGTATAAAAAAAGCCGGGTGGCGGCTTCGCCTTACCCGGCCTGCATAGGGCACCCGTAGGCCCGGTAAGCGTTAGCGCCACCGGGCTTTTTCGTTACTTAGCGTCGTCAGGCAGTGCATACGCGACAATATAGTCGCCCATCTTCGTGCCAAACGAACCGTGACCACCCGCAGAGATGACAACGTACTGCTTGCCATTCACTTCATAGGTCATCGGCGTTGCCTGTCCACCGGCTGGCAGACGGCCTTGCCACAGTTTTTCACCGTTGGTCATGTTGTACGCGCGCAGGTAGTTATCTGCGGTTGCCGCGATGAACAGCACGTTACCGGCGGTGGAGATTGGGCCACCCAGCATTGGCATACCCATATTGAACGGCACTGGAACAGGCATCGGGAACGGCATGCTGTCCTGTGGCGTACCAATACGTTTCTTCCAGACGATCTTGTTGGTCTTCAGATCCAGACCGGAGATGTAACCCCAGGCAGGCTGTTTACACGGCAGACCGAACGGAGAAAGGAACGGATTCAGGGTCACACCATAAGGAACGCCATATTGCGGCTGGATACCGGCTTCGGTACCGCTGCCTTTCGCATCTTTCGGCTGCTCCATTGGGTTACCCGGACCGCGAGGGATCAGGCGGGAAACGAACGGCAGCGCCATTGGGTTAGCGATGGCGACCTGACGGTTAGGGTCAACGGAGATCCCACCCCATTCGAACATCCCCAGGTTACCCGGGAAGACCAGCGTACCCTGCTCTGACGGCGGGGTGAAAATCCCTTCGTAGCGCAGCTGGTGGAACATCACGCGGCACACCAGCTGGTCAAACATGGTGGCACCCCACATGTCTGCACCGCTGAGATCTTTTTTCGGACGGAAGCTCAGGTCAGAGAACGGCTGCGTTTTGGTGACATAGTCGCCTTTGGCCGCGCCCTGCGGAACCGGTTTTTCCGGCGCAGGAACAACCAGCTTACCGTTACTGCGATCCAGCACGAAGATGTTACCGGTTTTCGCCGGAGCGTAAATCACCGGAACGGTTTTACCGTTAACGGTAATGTCCGCCAGCGTCGGCTGGGACGGCATATCCATATCCCACAGATCGTGGTGAACGGTCTGGTAGCTCCATGCCAGTTTACCGGTCGTTGCGTTCAGCGCCACGATGGAGCTGGCGTAACGTTCCTGCTCCGGCGTACGGTTACCGCCCCAGATATCCGGCGTGGTTACGCCCATCGGCAGGTAAACCAGGTCCAGCTTCGCGTCATACGCTGCCGGTGCCCAGGAGTTCGGTGAGTTAAAGGTAAAGGTGTGTTCATCCGATGGGATCGCGTTAGGATCTTTCGCGCCCGGGTCGAAGGCCCACAGCAGTTTACCGGTGTTCACGTCGAAACCACGGATAACGCCGGAGGTTTCACGCGTGGAGAAGTTATCCGTTACCGAACCGGCAATCACGATGGTTTTATCGGTGATGATTGGCGGGGAGGTCGGCTCATACAGGCCCGGCGTGGTGTCCGGCATGTTGGTCTGAAGATTCAGAATGCCTTTATTGGCGAAGGTTTCACACAGCTTGCCGGTCTCAGCGTTGATGGCAAACAGGCGGCCATCGTTCACCGGCAGCATAATGCGGCGAGGACAGTCGGCAATGACTTCCGGGCTGGCATTATCGGCGCGCGCTTCGTGGTAAGAGACGCCGCGGCAGGTAATGTGCTGGAACGACGGGTTGGAGTTCAGCTGTGGATCAAAGTGCCATTTCTCTTTACCGGTGGCCGCGTCGAGCGCGAACAGACGCTGGTGCGCCGTACACAGGTAGAGCATGTTGCCCACTTTAATTGGGGTCACTTCGTTGGTCAGCTCACCCGGATCGTTTGGCATCTTCAGGTCGCCGGTACGGAACACCCAGGCTTCCTTCAGGTTTTTCACGTTGTCCGCGTTGATCTGCTTCAGCGGGGAGTAGCGTTGACCTTCCTGGTTACGACCATAAGCAGGCCAGTCACCGTCCGCCACCTGCGAAATAGCCGCAGCCGGCGTGGGTTCCGCGTTCAGCGTACCGTTGATCTCCTGCGGGTCGTTAAAACCGGCCCAGGTCAGGATGCCGCCACTAATCAGCAGGGCAACGACCAGACCGGCCACGGCGCCACTGGAAGGGACGATCAGACGACGCCAGACAAACGGCAGGATCAGCCAGATACCGAAGAAGACCAGAATGTCGCTGCGCGGCGTCAATGCCCAGAAGTCGAACCCGACTTCCCAGACGCCCCAGATCATGGTTGCGAGCAGTAACGCTGCGTACAGCCACAGAGCAGATTGTTTTCTGCGTAAAAGCAGGACGGTTACGCCAACCATAACCAGACCCGCAATCGGGTAGTACCAGGAGCCGCCAATCGCGACCAGCCATACGCCACCGATTAACAAATACAGCGCGCAGAATGCGGCAAACGCGGCTGTTAATGTCACCAGTAGACGCGGCTGTTTAGTTTTTGTTTCAGCCATAGAAAAGTACTCGTCAGTTTTGTTAATTATTTGCTAGCAATTAATTATAGGTATTAACAACTGTGATCGGAATCACAAATATTGCTTTTTATAACTCATACGCCAGGCTTATCCATTTACTGGTATAATGGCTGGCTTGCGTATCGATGCCGGAGCGAGAGTCATCCGCATTGAGAGATTTTCACTAAAATCATTTGGTTAGTAATATGAAACATACTGTTGAAGTGATGATCCCGGAAGCCGAGATCAAAGCGCGTATCGCCGAACTGGGTCGTCAAATCACCGAACATTACAAGGACAGCGGCAGCGAAATGGTGCTGGTCGGTCTGTTGCGTGGCTCTTTCATGTTCATGGCAGACCTGTGCCGTGAAGTGCAGGTGCCGCACGAGGTCGATTTTATGACCGCCTCCAGCTACGGCAGCGGCATGTCCACAACCCGTGATGTGAAAATCCTGAAAGATCTGGATGAAGATATTCGTGGCAAAGATGTGTTGATTGTTGAGGACATCATCGACTCCGGCAACACGCTCTCTAAAGTGCGTGAGATCCTGAGCCTGCGTGAACCAAAATCACTGGCGATTTGTACTCTGCTGGATAAGCCTGAGCGCCGTGAAGTGCAGGTGCCGGTAGAGTTCGTGGGTTTCTCCATCCCGGACGAATTCGTGGTGGGTTACGGCATTGATTACGCGCAGCGTTATCGCCATCTGCCGTATGTTGGGAAAGTGGTGATTCTGGACGAATAGTCAAGAATCATTTAAACCGCGCCTTCAAAAGGCGCGGTGGATGTTCTTACTTAGCTTCGTAGGATATATTACCCTGGAGGTCCGTTGGAACATCAGCCATATCTCCTCCCCAACCTTTATCTCCCCAGACGACGACGGTATCATCGTTTTTTAATGCCCAGAAGCTATTGCCATTAGAATAAACACCACATACGTCAGTAAGCTGATCTTCCATGCCTTCTGTAGTATAAATTCCCCAACCCACAACGGTGCCATTAGATTTAAGGGCTGCGAATGCACCGCGTATGCCGGAAAGGGCGATAACATCATTCAATCCTGCTGGTACTGCGCTAGATATTGGGCCGCCCCAGGCCATCACGGTGCCATTCTCACGCAAAATCGCGACAGCGGTCTCACCTGCAAGCTGGACGTCAATAATATCCGTTAAAGCTGCAATTTGCGAAGGGACTTGAGCACAACCGTGATCATTCTCTCCCCATGCTACAACAGAGCCATTGGTTCTTCGGGCCACAAAAAAATCGAGAGAAGCGTGAACTTCAGCAATGTCATCCAGCGAAGCAATATTATCAGGAACATCCATATCATAATATTTACTTCCCCAACCAACGACTTTTCGCACAGTATATTCACGGATTGCGGCAAATCCATAACCACCAGCTGCTACATCAACTATGTCATCAAGAGCTGAAATATCTTCAGGAGGAGCATTAGTCACCTCGCCCCATGATGCGATTTTTCCATTTTTACGCAGTACGGCAAAATCAAAACCAGAATAAATATTTTTCACATCACTAAGGGTGGCTATTTCATTCGGAGGCAGTTGTGTTTCCTTTCCCCAGACTTTTATATCACCTTTTTTCCCCATAACACATATTGCACCACTACCCCCTCTTATCTGTTCTATCTCCATCGTACTTAATCCATCAGGAGTATCTAAAACGCCATTTTCATCGCTGCCCCAGGTAAATAATTCGTTTTCTTTATTGATGGCCAATAATGAATCACTTCCACCAGAAGCGAGACGGATATTATGGTTTTCGATGAAATCTGGCATTGTTCCACCATTCGCAGGATTCACATAGGAGGTGGCTTTACCGTCGTTTTTTATTGCTACAATGGATGTGCAATCGCTTGATATATTTGCTATGTTGAGAGTAATATTTTCTGAACCTAGTGTCGCAATAATACGCTGATTGGGATCTGTATCAGAGAAATATTTTCCTGTTTTGCTCTCGGTTTCGTTTTCGTAACGCCAGTGGACTTCAATTGGGATTAATGTTTGCCTGTCTAATGCTACCAGTTTTTTTCTGGCGTAAAGCCACGGGCTAGTGTTATTTGTTCTGGCGCCCATAATTTTGAATGATGTATTTGTATTGGTTTCATTTGGCATTTTTATGCATCCTTTGCATGTGAGGGAAACGCATCGGTTAATTAATAGTTGATAACCTGTTTGGTATCAATAATTATATTTGGTAATTTTAGGAAAGGAGTTTTGAATAATAAGAGTCAACATAAAATATGCGCCTCTTATTAAACATTATTACATATGATTAACGTGTTTTGAGTTAAGATTAGAAATACCCTGCCGGTAACGCTGTTCCAACGTTTCGCGGTTGGTGGCGGTCACTTCCAGATTGCGCAGCAGGCCGTCGTGAATACCATACACCCAGCCGTGGATGGAGACCTTCTGTCCGCGTTTCCAGGCAGACTGCATAATCGTCGAGTGGCCCAGGTTATAGACCTGCTCCATCACGTTCAGCTCACACAGCGTGTCGAGACGGCGCTCCTGCGGCATTTCGCCCAGCAGTGAGCTATGTTTGAACCAGATATCACGGATGTGCAGCAGCCAGTTATCGATTAACCCCAGCTCTGTATTTTCGACCGCCGCCTGTACGCCGCCGCAGCCGTAGTGGCCACAAATAATGATGTGCTCAACCTCCAGAACGTCAACGGCATACTGAACAACCGAAAGGCAGTTGAGATCGGTATGAATAACGAGGTTAGCAACATTGCGGTGAACAAACAGTTCGCCCGGTTCAAGACCGGTCAGACGTTCGGCGGGGACGCGGCTGTCGGAACATCCAATCCAGAGAAAGCGCGGGTTCTGCGCCTGTGCCAGTTTTCCAAAAAATCCGGGGTCTTCCTCCACCAGCATTTTTGACCATAGTGCATTGTTGCTGATGAGTGTATCTATGTCGTTCATGGAGGTTAGCGACCTGTAACCAAGTGATTGCGTTGCGCTACTATAGGGTAACCCGACTTTTAATGAAACCACACAACGTGTGTCAGAACTTAAGGTAAGTTGAATTCATGGCGATTGCACTGGAGCTTGAACAGCTCAAAAAAACCTACCCGGGGGGCGTCCAGGCGCTGCGCGGGATAGATCTTAAAGTCGAAGCGGGAGATTTCTACGCGCTTCTGGGGCCGAACGGGGCGGGAAAATCGACCACCATCGGGATTATCAGCTCGCTGGTCAATAAAACGTCTGGCCGCGTTAGCGTGTTTGGCTACGACCTGCAAAAAGACGTGGTCAACGCCAAGCGCCAGCTGGGGCTGGTGCCGCAGGAGTTCAACTTCAATCCGTTTGAGACGGTACAGCAGATTGTTGTTAACCAGGCGGGTTACTATGGCGTTGAGCGCAAAGAAGCGCTGGAGCGCAGCGAAAAGTATCTCAAACAGCTTGACCTGTGGGAGAAGCGTAACGAGCGCGCGCGGATGTTGTCCGGGGGGATGAAGCGCCGCCTGATGATTGCTCGCGCGCTGATGCACGAGCCAAAGCTGCTCATTCTTGATGAACCGACCGCTGGCGTGGATATTGAACTGCGTCGTTCCATGTGGGGCTTCCTGAAGGATCTGAACGACAAAGGCACCACCATCATTCTGACCACGCACTACCTTGAAGAGGCAGAGATGCTGTGCCGCAACATCGGCATCATTCAGCACGGCGAGCTGGTGGAAAACACCTCGATGAAGAACCTGCTCTCCAAGCTAAAATCAGAGACCTTTATCCTCGATCTGGCGGCGAAAAGCGCCCTGCCGAAGCTGGAGGGGTATAACTATCGCCTGGTCGATACCTCGACGCTGGAGGTAGAAGTGCTGCGCGAGCAGGGAATCAACAGCGTGTTCTCCCAGTTGAGCGCGCAGGGCGTTCAGGTATTAAGCATGCGTAACAAAGCGAACCGACTGGAAGAGCTGTTTGTCTCTCTGGTGCACGATAAACAAGGAGACAAGGCATGACGCATCTTTACTGGGTCGCGCTGAAAAGCATCTGGGCGAAAGAGATTAACCGCTTTATGCGCATCTGGGTGCAAACCCTGGTGCCACCGGTGATCACCATGACGCTCTACTTCATCATTTTCGGCAACCTGATTGGCTCCCGCATTGGTGAGATGCACGGCTTTACCTATATGCAGTTTATCGTGCCGGGCCTGATCATGATGGCAGTGATCACCAACGCTTACGCGAACGTGGCATCCTCATTCTTCAGCGCCAAGTTCCAGCGCAACATTGAAGAGCTGCTGGTGGCGCCAGTGCCGACGCACGTCATTATCGCCGGTTACGTGGGCGGCGGCGTGGCGCGCGGGCTGTGCGTGGGTATTCTGGTGACGGCGATTTCGCTGTTCTTCGTGCCGTTCCAGGTGCACTCGTGGCTATTCGTCGCGCTCACGTTATTGCTTACTGCGATCCTGTTCTCGCTGGCTGGCTTGCTGAATGCCGTGTTCGCCAAAACGTTTGATGACATCAGCCTGATCCCGACCTTCGTGCTGACGCCGCTGACCTATCTGGGCGGGGTGTTCTACTCCCTGACGCTGCTGCCGCCGTTCTGGCAGGCGCTGTCGCACCTGAACCCGATTGTCTATATGATCAGCGGCTTCCGCTTTGGTTTCCTCGGCATTACCGATGTCCCGCTGTTCACCACCGTTGTGGTGCTGGCGGTATTTATCGTGGCGTTCTATCTGCTGTGCTGGTATCTGATCCAGCGTGGACGTGGGCTGCGTAGCTAATCTTCTGCCCGGCGACGTTCTGTTTGCCGGGCACTTTCTTTGACAGTTATCACCGTAAACTAACCTTCACCTGGATAAACTACTCGCCTGCTAAGGAGAGACGTTATGCTGGGATGGGTTATCACCTGCCACGATGAAGAGGCACAGGAAATGCTCCTGAAGCTGGAGGCCCGATTTGGCCCTCTGGCGCAATGTCGTGCGGTAAATTACTGGCGAGGGCTGAGCACCAATATGCTAAGCCGGATGATGTGCGACGCGCTGCATGAAACCGACACCGGTGATGGCGTGATTTTTCTCACCGACAGATCGGGCGCGGCGCCTTACCGTTCAGCGGCGTTAATGAGCCATAAGCATGATAACTGTGAAGTGATCTCCGGTATCAGCCTGCCTTTACTCGAAGCGATGTATCCGCTGCGCGCAACGTTGAGCAGCGCTGAGTTTCGTCACGCCATTGTGGCGCAGGGCTCGCCGGGCGTGAGCAGCCTGTGGCACCAGCAGCAGAAGAATCCGCCTTTCGTTCTGCTTCACGATCTGTATAAGCATTAAACATTGGTATTGATGTCGCTTTTGCTACAATGGCGACTGATTTTCCGTATCGATTTATATCCCATGCTCATGCGCGTTATCTTTATCCTTCTGCTACTGGTCTCCGGTGGTGCGTCTGCCAACCTGACCAGTCAGCAAGGCCTTCCTGCCCAATATATGCAAACCACCGAAGATGCGGCCATCTGGGCGCAGGTGGGAAATGCCGTCGTGAACGTGGGCAATGTCCGCGCCGGGCAGATCCTCGCCGTCTTTCCGGCCGCGGCGGATTACTATGAATTTCGTTTCGGATTCGGTACGGGGTTTATTGATAAAGAGCACCTGGAAAAAGTGCAGGGTAAGCAACGCGTCGAGGATAGCCTGGGCGATCTGAACAAGCCGCTCAGCAATCAAAACCTCATCACCTGGAAAGACACGCCAGTGTATAATGCCCCCAGCAGCGGAAGCGCGCCCTTTGGCACCTTAAGCGCCAATCTTCGCTATCCGATTCTGAATAAGCTGAAAGATCGCCTGAACCAGACCTGGTTTCAGATCCGCATCGGCAATCGTCTGGCGTGGATCAGCAGCCTGGATGCACAGGAAGATAACGGACTGCCGGTTCTGACCTACCACCATATCCTGCGTGATGAAGAGAACACCCGTTTTCGACATACCTCCACGACAACCAGCGTACGTGCGTTTAATAATCAGATGGCCTGGTTACGCGATCAAGGGTATACCACGCTGACAATGTACCAGCTTGAAGGGTACGTGCGTAACAAGATGAACCTCCCCGCGAAAGCGGTGGTGATCACTTTTGATGATGGCCTGAAATCGGTGAGCCGCTACGCGTATCCGGTGCTGAAAGAGTATGGCTTCAACGCGACGGCGTTTATTATTTCATCCCGAATCAAAGGTCACCCGCAGAAGTGGGATCCCCGATCGCTACAGTTTATGAGCGTTCAGGAAATCAAGGGCATCCAGGATGTGTTCGACATTCAGTCTCACACCCACTTCCTGCATCGCGTTGATGGGTATAAACACCCCATCTTATTGAGCCGCAGCTATCACGTGATCCTGTTCGATTTTGAACGCTCACGGCGTGCACTGGCGCAGTTCAACCCGCGCGTGCTGTATGTTTCGTACCCGTTTGGCGGGTATGACAATAAAGCGATTAAAGCCGCGAATGATGCCGGTTTTCATCTGGCGGTGACAACGGTGAAGGGGAAGGTGAAGCCGGGGGATAATCCGTTCTTACTGAAGCGACTGTATATTCTGAGAACGGATTCGCTGGAGACAATGTCGCGGCTGATCAGCAATCAGCCGCAGGGGTAGGTTATTCGTACGTGGTCTGAATGGTCACGGTGGTACCGAAAACACCGACGGTTACCGGATCGCTACCGGTTTTGACCAACCTGGCCCAAAGTGATCTGTCAATAATACTAACAGGATCCCCAACAACCTCTCCTATAGCAATGACACGTTGGTAACTGTCTGCCGGCACGGGGTAATGATCATTTTCAGAATCCGTAATCATGACGCCGACGCCTCCTGCCGCAGTAACACCACCAGTATTCTCGACGGTATTGGTAAAATATTTTTTATCTGCGGTGGTATGTGTGGAGGATAACGTATAGTAAACCGCGGTTGTATTTACACATGTACCCGTAACATGGAACTCGACTTTGCTGGTATTCCCGTTTTCGACTTCTGCGGGATACCAGTCACCAAGGTTTACCGTTGTGGGCGCACGTAAGACACAGGTCGGGCGATTTAATGGCATGCTGAATGACATTTCGCTCATGTTCACATGGGGACGAGGATGATCGGATTCAATAGTACCGTTTGGATCGCCCAGAATGATCTGACCAATCGGGCCTGCACCGGCCGTTAAAAAATTAACATCCGAAGGAACACCCTGAAATCCATTGGTTTGATAGATTTCCATGCGCACATGCCAGGTTTTTTCGTCAAGCAGCTCTTCGTGATCGTCATCAGGTGCGGTCATATACCAGGACCCTGCGTTGGGCGGGAACCACGCGGTGACGCCGTTACCATCGGGATACATCGCCAGGGTATAGACAATACCCGGAATATTCGTCCGGAAGGTGGCTTTGTTATCTATGTAGCCTGCCAGCATTGAGTTGTCGGTAATCTGATAGGTGTTTTCACCGTCATTTCCCCCAGCACAGTGAGATTTTAACGCAGGCGTTGTTTCCATAATGATCGTATTACTGATCTGTATGGGAGTTGTTACTGTGCCCACAGGCAGAGGAGTGATAACCGGTTGTGCACCTGGAGACATAATCTGCAAGTCATCATTACCGTAAAATTTGCACTCATCTAAATTAGCCTTTGCTGCGCCAGACATTCCGAGTGCCGCGAACGCTAATATGCTGAGATATTTTTTCATTCTAAATCCCTTTATTCGTAGCTGACATTAACCAGAACATTACTCATCACAGCGCCGCTGGTGATTGTTCCAACGTTCTGATAACGCGCGTAAAATCCATAATCCTTTATATAGTTCTCACTACTTCCACTGACATCGTAAGTAACGTTTGATGTCCCGTCGCTGTTCAGGACGTTAGTTTTGAACGCATCTGAAAAAATAACGATACCCACATTTTCAGCCGCACCGGCTGTGGCATCGTTTTTAAAGACCTGGTTGTGATTACTCCAGAAACCATTTTGCGGAGCAAAACTAAATTTTAGTTTGTTAATCGTTGCGCCTTCTGTACTGCTCGCGTAGCAGTCATCTACGTGGATCGTAAAAGGCGTTCCAGCTTCATCATCGTTTGGCGATAAACGATCGCTCTTGTCGCTGTTATAAAACCAGTCTCGTGACACGGTCGGCAAAGTGATCTCTCCGCCGTTTTCGACGCTTAGCCGACAGGTATTATTAACGATGTTTGCTGTCAGGTTTACATCCATACCTGAACCTGCCTGGCTTACGCCAGGCAGAGTGCTACCAGCCAGACCGATAAGCAACACAAGACCGGGCTGGTGTAAATTAAACGGTGATTGTTGCATAATGGTTCCTGGAATTATTGATAGGTGACTGTGAAGGTTACTGGCGCAGTAACGGCACCAGTGCCTACATCAGCAATAGTTTGGCCTTGTCCGACTACAATTCGGGAGTTCATTGGGAATTCACCCGCGCCGTCAGTAATGGTGACTTCCTGAGCTGCCGGTGGCGTGTTACAGCTCATCAATAAGCCTGTATCGACAACGCCAGACCAGATTTCAAAGCCTGTTGCTAAGCCGCCGGAGAAAGAGTCGCCATTTTTGGCTGTACCACTACATTCTCCGCCAGCGCCTTTTGCGGCAGCGACCGTTGCCTTCGCTACCCCAGAACAGTTGGTAAAACGAATTTTGAGTGGTTCGACACGGGTTTTATTCACCAGATCGGATTTGTAGACATCTCCAAATGCAATTTCAGTCGATGCAGTACCTGCGCCGTTGAGCACTTTTGCTGTACAGGTGCCTGATACTACCTTTGTTTGAAACGTCATCTTAACGCTGCCTGTACCTGTAATTGCAGCACTTGCCATTCCAGAACACAGAAGGGCAGAAACGGACAGGGCGATAAAAGTAGATTTAAATTTCATAATGTTGCTCCGTTTTCCTGCACCAATTACTCGTAGCTAAATTCAAAAGTCGCCGCGGCCTCAAAATCACCAACTGTCATGCTATTAACTTTGGTTTCACGTATTGTGGCTACTAAAGGAACTTCTTTATTCTGGATTTCTGTTGCACTCCAGACCAGTCGCTTAGCATCATCGTCAGAGTTGATGATAAAAGGGGCCTCCGGTGCGCTGGCTCTGGCAATTTCAACAGCAGAGAAATCTGCGCCTCCATCGGCTTTTGGTTTTTGATTAACAAGGCCGCTAAGCAAATAACCCGATTGGCTTCCTTTTACCGTGGCTTTCAGTGAGGTCAGAGAGGCCGGGCATTCAACAATCACAATTTTGAAATTGGCATTTGCGGTGCCAGCTTTGACATCGTCGAGACGCACCTGGCCGCCGTTACCAATGAGCAGTGTTTGATCCGTATCGGAACCCGTACCGCCCATCAGTTTCATATCACAAGTGGTTTCACGGATATTGGCCGTAAAGTTAACATCGAGATTCGTGCCCTCGGCGAGCGCCGAACCTGATAACGCCAGCATCGTTACGGCAACGACTGACAGGCTATAAAGATTTTTTTTCATACAAACTCTCGTCTATTTTCCCGAATAATTACATCTGGCACACTTGATTGCTGAGCACCGTTGTAAGTCCTACTTTTTGAGCATGTGATGAGACGTTATAATGCACGTCACATTTACTGTCTTTATCGCTTCCCCAGACAACATGAAGCGTGCCTTCATCCTCAACGCCGCGGACATAGGCTTGCCCCGCCTGTCCCACGGTGCCAATAGATTCATTTTTTTCATTTAAAACATCAGCGCCTAAAGGAATAAATCCGTTATCGGTGCGCTTAAGTTCTAAAATTAATGAACGGCCTTCATCGGTTGCAAAATCAACCAGCACAACGGAACCACTGCGGGGAACCGTAATTTCACTGGTGTTTTTAATTTCAACGTCGTTTTCCAGCGTGCTGATATCAAGGTATACGCGGTTTTCACGGTAGGCAGACATATAAGGCAGAATGCCATAGCCGGAACTGCCTATTTCGCTGTTACCAAAGCCGATACCGGCGCCTTTCGCACCACTCGCTTTGACCAGTGCCAGCGCATCGTTGTCACCAATACTCCCTGGCGCAAATGCAATACCTCCTGAATGGATGACCATGCCACCGTTATAGGAGGCAGAATATTGTTTACTGTTGTCATCACCAAAAGAGGCAGATAAACCCAGCGGGCCATATTCACTGTTATAGGACCCGTAGCCGCTTATCTGATTCAGGTCACCATAATTACCACTGTTTGACGAGGCGCTAACGGAATAACTCACCTTATTATCTTGCGTATTTCCACCCGCGGACGTGTTAAAACTTGTGCCGCCTTTAAGGTCGGAACGTAATCCCATATTGATGTTCGAGAATCCACCGGCATTCCCTCTATCTTTTGAGAATACACTTAATGGAATGCTTAGGCTTAAATAAACGCTGTCGTCTTTCTTGCCGTTCTGATCATAGGTTCGCTGTATTGACAAGCTGTAGCTGCCGTAGGTGAAGCTATTGTTATACCCAATATTGTAATTGGAAGTAGAGCCCGTCGCGTTCCAGTAATCCTGCCAGGTGCCGCTTACATACAGGGAGCCAAAATTGTCTTCTCCGGAGGTCAGCGGTTGGTTAAGACTAATTTGCACCTGGTTTTTGGTGCGCTGATAGTCTGCATATAACGCTTCGTTTGAGTCATAGCTACGGTTTGAGTACTTCTGGTGCCTAATACTGTCCTGAAGTTGCGCCGCATCGTTAAGCGTCAGGTAGTCTTCCGTCGAGAAACGATAAGCCGCAACGTTAAAGGAAGTATTCGTCGACTCAATCATTTTGCTGTAGGTTAAACGATAACTTTGCCCGCTTAATTTATCCAGCCCCTCAATATCTGCATAAGATTGCGTAACGTCGAATGCAAACGCACCAACAGGGGTGTTCATTGCCACGCCGAGAATACCGGCATAAAAATCCATGTCGGTATATTGCGCGCCAATATAACCCGTGAACGTATTATTCAGGCCATAGTAAAGCGTACCGTAACCCACTTTAGGCGCATCAATCAGTGAATCGTCATTTAATTCACCTAAACCGACGTCCCAGCGAGAGGCTCCCGGACGGAGCATCTGCGTGACGGATGAAAAGGGTACGGTAAAGGAGCGTTTGCTGCCATCAGCTTCTTCAATCGTTACCAGTAAATCATTTCCGTAACCTGTGGTACTCAGGTCGTTTATTTCAAACGCGCCTGGTGGCACCGAGGTTTCATAAATCTTATTGCCGCTCTGCGTGACGCTGACCTTCGCGTTACTGTTCGCGACACCCCGAATGACAGGCGCGTAGCCTGTGGACCCCATTGGCAGCATGCGATCGTCACTGTACATGCGTGCGCCGCGCAGGCTCATAGAGTTAAATGCCTCGCCACGCGTGTAAGAGTCGCCGATGACAAACTGGGCACTCAACGGTGTGATATCGCGCTGCAAATAGACATCCTGACTGGAGTATTTTGTGCCGCTATCTTTGTCCCAGTTAAAATTGCCACGCGAGCGCAGGCGCCATGGCCCCATATTCAGGCCATAGCGTAACCCTACATATGCACTTTCTGATGTACTGCCGTTGTTCTCGCTACGCCAGCCGTTCATGTCATAAGAGAGCAGAGCGGCAGGAATCCCGTTATCCCACAACGATGGATCGACATAGCCCGCCGGGCGTTTCAGCACATAAATCTGGGGAAAATTAAAATCCATAGCCTGCTTGCCACTGTCATAGCTAACCGTAGCGCCAGCGAAAGATTTTTTAATATCGACGCAGGTTTCATCGTCTTCCGGTCCGTCAGGCAATGTGCTGATGTCGACACCCGATTGTGACAGCAGCAGTTTTGTTATGCACGGGGTCGCACGAGGTGTTCCGTTATCTTTAAACGTGACCTCCACGGTGGACTTCAGTTTACCGTTCAGGTTGATCTTAGTGCGATAGGTCCCCGGTAAAACCGGGTTGCCATGTGAAAAACGATTAATATCAATATTAGCGCTGCCATTTAAAAGAAATTGATCGTTAAACTCGACCTCTTCTTCATTATCAGGCAGATCTTTTGCTGGCGTGATATTTTCTGCACAGGCATAAAAAGGCAATGCTGCACTTATCGTAAGACATAAAAGAGAACGTTTAAATAACATGGCACATCCACTTAATCAGTGCAGAGAGGGTGCTCTCCACAGAGTTAATGCTATTAATTATTATATGTATTAAAGGGTGCTCTATTTTAGTCCCGCTTCGTGATGGTCTGTGCCGCCATAGTCATTAATAGAATCAAACTCTACTTTACCATTTACGGCAGAAGCTAAACCTTTAACCGTCATTGTGGTATCACTGAACGGTGGAACGGCCTTATGATCAACGTCGTATGTTTTTTGACTGGCTTTAATGGTTACCGCCGAAACGGAGACGTTATACGGTGAATTATTATGGGCAACAAGCTTAACCGCGTTTCCTTCTTTTTTCTGCGTCCATGTCAAATGCTCAGCTGCTTCACCTGCCGAGCCTTTTAACCCGTCAGGACGGTAAAAGAATTTAATACGTGTTCTGAATGCCTGCTGAAGCTGGTTAAGATTCTCTTTATCCGCAGCTTTTGATTTTGGTGGAATCTCCAGGACATTGAACCAGAAAAGCGATTCACGATCCTGTGGTAAAGGTGTACCTGTGTAGGTAATACGTACGGATTGGCCTTTTTTCGGGTCAATACGGGATACTGGAGGGGTAATGATAAAAGGAAGCTTTAACTCTTCCGGATTTACGCCATCACGCCCATCATCAAGCCAGGTTTGAACCAAAAGCGGTTTGGTTCCATGGTTATCGAGATTAACAACAACATCCTTCGATGACTGTGGATAGATAATACGGGTGCCGGAAATAACAATATCCGCACTTGCATTCGATGTGGCCAAAACGGCAGTTGCGAGCAATACGGCTTGAAAACTTTTAATGCAGACTGAATGAGACATTTTTCCACTTCCTTTTGGAATTACACAAGCAATCCCTCACTCACCATGAAGGATTGCTTAATTTAAAGTTTACGAATCTCTTATTCGTAAATCATGGTGAAGGCAACCTGTGCCTGCACGGTACCAGCAGAAACTGGATTACTTGTTGCATCCCAACCCTGACCCTGCGTGTACGCTACGCGGTAGTACAGGTTTCCTGCGCCAGAAGTTCCATCGATGGTTGCTTTCTGGGAGTTGTTAGTCTGGTCAATTTTGATCTGATCGGTAGCTGAGTTACCGTCGTTTGACAGCACCAGGTTAACGTTCTTAGCTGAACCCTGAGCATTGCTTGGTGGAACCAGCAGACCGCCTTCGGTAGAAGAGGATCCAGCCCAGGAAGAGAACTGTGCAGATGCTTTCTTCACAGTTGCGGTATCACAACCGGTCAGTGAAAGGCTGAATTTCTTTTCACCCAGGGTGCTGGTGCTACCCAGTGCGTTTGCGAAATCACGCACAAATACGGTGTCCAGCGTTACGTCAAAATCGTTACCGTCTTGGTTGATTTTCTGGTCAAGGGAGACCTGGCAAGTGTTGTTAGAAACCATGCCGTGGAAAGTAATAGTCCCGGTGTCAGAATCTGCTGCTACCGCTGAACCCGCAGCCAGAACGCTTGCCATAGCAATTGCCAAACCATATTTTTTAGAAATCATTTCAATATCCATATTCGTTGAGTAAATAATAAGTGCCCGTAAAGCTTTTATTTGAAATTAAATTTCGTGGCGAATTATATTGTTAATCTCAATGAAATGTAGATATTGTGCGTGATTTAAACTAAATGAATAGTTTAGTAAATTTAAAATTATTTGTTATCAATATGATGTGTTTGTCTGGTTGTGCGGGGAGAGTTTGGATATTAATTCAATAAATGCTTTTTAAAGACCCATTCATTTAATAAATGCACAGGAATGGGTCGTGGGATAAATATTATCAGGCAACCTGCACCGGAATCGCCTTCGCGGTACGTTTCATCTCATTGTCGCCTTCAAAGTAGGCTACTTTTGGCTGCCAGCGACGCGCTTCTTCGTCAGACATCATGACAAAGCTGGCGATAATCACGATATCGCCTACGTCCGCGCAGTGCGCCGCCGCCCCGTTGACGGAGATGATTTTGGACCCGCGCTCAGCGGCAATGGCGTAGGTAGAGAAGCGTTTGCCGTTATTTACGTTCCAGATATCAATGGCTTCGTTTTCGAGAATACCCGCCGCGTCGAGAAAATCCTGGTCGATCGCGCAGGAGCCTTCATAATGCAGGTCGGCCTGAGTGACTTTCACACGGTGAAGTTTACCTTGCAGCATTTTGCGAATCATTACGTTTACCTTTCATCTTCCGGGTAGAAAAACTACGCCAGCTCAACCACTTTGTTATCGATAAGGCGGGCCTGGCCGAGCCATGCCGCCACCAGAATTACCGCACGTTTGCTGGTCTCTGTAAGTGCCAGAAGCGTATCGGCATCCCGAATTTGAACGTCGTCAGCACGAAGACCTTTCTCGTTCAGCGCCTGTTCAGCCAGGGCGATAATCTCTTCTGCTGTTAACTCTTTTGCCAGCAGTTGCTCTGCCATCGTATTCATGACTTTGCTTAAGCCCGGCGCAATTTTACGCTGTTCGGCGGTCAGATAGCCGTTACGGGAACTGAGCGCCAGGCCATCTTTCGCACGCACAATCGGTACGCCGACGATCTCGATGTCGTAACCCATATCCGCGACCATCTTGCGGATCAGCGCCAGCTGCTGGAAATCTTTCTCGCCAAAGCAGGCGATGTCCGGCTGCACCAGGTTAAACAGCTTGCTGACGATGGTGGAGACGCCACGGAAATGGCCCGGGCGGCTGGCGCCCTCCAGCATGGTCGAAATACCCGGCACGTCGACGTAGGTCGATTCAGTGGTGCCCTGGGGATACACATCAGCGGGTGCCGGTGCGAAGACGATATCCGCATGACGTTTTTTGAGCTTCTCGCAATCTTCCTGCAAGGTACGTGGGTAGCGCGCCAGATCGTCTTCGCGATCGAACTGCATCGGGTTAACGAAGATACTGACCACCACGATATCTGCCCGGGCTCTCGCTTCATCGACCAGCTTCATATGGCCGTCGTGCAGGTTGCCCATGGTTGGAACAAGGGCGATACGTTTACCTTCCTGACGCGCCCGACGAATATGCTGACGCAGCAGCGGCAGGGTTTCTATGATTAGCACACCTGGACTCCTTAATGGAAACTGTGTTCTTCGCCCGGATAAACGCCGGACTCAACCTCGGCAATATACTGCCGCACAGCAGCACGCATGTCGCCTGCTTCTGACAGGAAATTTTTAGCAAATTTTGGAATATGGCCACCGGTGATCCCAAAGGCGTCGTGCATGACCAGAATCTGGCCATCGGTGACGTTACCCGCGCCGATGCCGATCACCGGAATCGACAGCGCCTCAGTGATACGCTTAGCCAGCTCAACCGGCACACACTCCAGCACCAGCAGCTGCGCGCCCGCGGCTTCCAGCGCCACGGCATCATCAAACAGCGTCTGCGCCGCATCGCCTCGGCCCTGCACCTTATATCCGCCAAAGATGTTGACCGACTGCGGCGTCAGCCCCAAATGACCACAAACCGGCACGGCGCGGTCGGTGAGCATTTTCACCGTATCGACCAGCCAGGCGCCGCCTTCGATTTTGACCATATTGGCGCCAGCGCGCATCACTGTCGCTGCATTTTCGAAGGCCTGTTCCGGGGTGGCATACGCCATAAACGGCAGATCGGAAAGCAGCAGGCAGGCGGGGGCACCCCGGCGCACGGCGCGGGTATGGTAAGCAATATCCTCGACCGTGACCGGCAGAGTGGAATCATGTCCTTGTACCGTCATCCCTAACGAGTCTCCGACCAGCATGACGTTGATCCCTTCTTCGGCAAACAGTTTTGCGAAGCTGTAGTCATACGCGGTGATAGTGGCGAAGCGTTTTTTTTCCTGTTTGCATTTCTGCAATAAGGAGATGGTGGTTGGTTTCATACTGTTTCCTGATGGCCCAAAAGCGAATCTTTGCGCATTCTAACAGTAACATTCGAGGGAACAATGATTTTAGGCAATCGATTAACCGCAAATAATGAAGGGTTAATCGATGCAGAGGCGGGATTACCAGCGGGCCGGTTTATCCGCGTTGAGATTTTGCAGAACGGCTTGCAGCGAGGAGCCGTCAGGGAAGGTGAGATCGGGCGCGACTTCAAACAGTGGCCAGAGCATAAACCCGCGGTTTTTCATGTCGTAATGCGGAACGGTGAGGCGTTCGGTGTTAATCACCTCGTGACCGAAAAGCATAATATCGAGATCGAGCGTGCGCGGTCCCCAGCGTTCGGCTTTGCGGACACGACCCTGCTGTAGCTCAATACGCTGGGTATTATCCAGCAGCGTTTCTGCGTCAAGGGTCGTTTCCAGCACCACGGCGGCGTTCAGATAATCAGGTTGATCCTGCGGGCCGAGCGGCGGCGTACGGTAAAATGAGGACAGCGCGACGATGCGGCTTTGGGGGATCTCTCCCAGAGCCTGCACGGCAGCGTTAACCTGCTCCAGCGGAGAGGCCAGATTGCTGCCGATGGCGATATACGCAAGGGTCATGCCGTACCTTCACGACGCGGTGCGCGTTTGCGCGGGCGACGGTGACGACGGCGCGGTGCCGGTTCATCATCCAGATCCGTAAGCATATCTTTTTGCTCCGGTGGCGCAGAAACCTGAAACTCGCCCCACCACTGCGCCAGGCGCTGTAGTTCCGGGTTCCTTTCAACTTCAGCACGCAGAGAGAGCAGATCGAACGCGGCGCGGAACTTAGGATGCTCCATCAGCTTCCAGGCGCGTTTACCCTGACGGCGGGACATACGCAGCTGAAGCTGCCAGATATCACGCACCAGCGTGGTAATACGTTTCGGGATCGCCAGCGTGCGACAGCCTTCGTCCAGCACGTCGTTTGCCGCCAGCGCGAACGCATCATAATAGGCGAGACCGCTCTCCTGGGTAATGCGCTGCGCCGTTTCCAGCAGCGGATACCAGAACATGGCCGCGAACAGGAACGCCGGATTCACGCGCATATCGTTATGAATACGGGTATCGGTGTTCTTCAGCACCTGCGCAATTATCCGCTCCATTGCGCTGTCACCGTTTTCGGTGAAGTAGCGGGTAATGGTCGGGAACAGCGGCTGGAACAGGTTGTATTCACGCAGCAGGTTGTAGGTTTCAAACCCGTAGCCTGCCTGGAGCAGCTTTAACGACTCCTCAAACAGACGGGCAGGGGGTACGTCGTTGATCAGCGTCGCCAGGCGCGGGATCGGCTCTGCGGTTTCCGGGCTGATACGCATGTTCAGCTTGGCGGCGAAACGCACGGCGCGCAGCATTCGGACCGGATCTTCGCGATAGCGCGTTTCCGGCGTGCCGATCAGGCGAATCAGGCCGTCTTTCAGATCCTGCATACCGCCGACGTAATCGCGCACGGTAAAATCCGCCACGCTGTAGTAAAGGCTGTTGATGGTGAAATCGCGACGCTGAGCATCTTCTTCAATAGAGCCGAAGATGTTGTCACGCAGCAGCATGCCGTTTTGGCCGCGCTGGGAAGTCGTGCGATCGTTAACGCCCGCTTCGTGGTGACCGCGGAAGGTCGCCACTTCAATAATTTCCGGTCCAAACATCACGTGCGCCAGACGGAAACGGCGGCCAACCAGACGGCAGTTGCGGAATAATTTACGCACCTGCTCAGGCGTGGCGCTGGTCGTCACGTCGAAATCTTTTGGTTTTTTGCCCAGCAGTAAATCGCGCACCCCGCCGCCGACGAGATAGGCCTCGTAGCCTGCTTTATTCAGACGATAGAGCACCTTGAGGGCATTTTCACTGATATCTTTGCGGGAAATATTGTGCTGCTCACGCGGAATGACCGACATGTGTGGCTGTGCAATAGCGTCGTTCGCCATGCTCTCTTCGCGGCTCAGCACTTTACGGCAAAAATTAGCGACTCGGGTAAAAATAGTACACCTCGTAGTGTGTTTTGTTATCAAAAAAGCGGCTAATCATAGCTCAGCGCAACGCATTTGAGAATGCTGGATTTTTGGCACGGCCATAAGCGCCCAGTCAGCAATGGCCGTTTTCAGCAATTCATCCAGACTCAGATCCTGCCATTCCTGCGTTACATTCTGGTTGAGAAATCGCAGCGCGTCGATCAAAACCGGGCGCGGATCGCCCTCAGGCAGCGCCGGGGCATGATTCTGTTTCGATAGCTTATTTCCCCGTTCATTGACTGCCAGCGGCAGATGGATGTAATCCGGCACCGCCCAGCCAAACTGCTGGTAAAGCGATATTTGCCGCACGGTAGGCTCAACCAGATCCGCCCCGCGTACGATTTCCGTGACGCCCTGGAAATGGTCATCGACAACCACCGCCAGGTTATAGGCAAACAAACCATCACGACGGTGAATAATAAAATCTTCACGCGCCAGGCGTTCATCCGCCTGAATTGTTCCTGAGAGAACGTCGGTAAACTGCGTCACCGGAGAACGCTGTATTAGCCGTACGGCGGCATTCTCAGGACCGTTGTGCCGCGTGCGGCAGTGGCCGTCATAAACGCCACCTACGCTCTGAATACGCGCCCGCGTGCAGGTGCAGTTATAGGAAAGGCCCTGTTCAGCAAGCCACGCCAGACGTTCACGGTAGGCATCATGGCGTTGAGACTGCCAGAGTACGTCGTCGTCCCAGTGAAGACCGTAATGTTCCAGCTGACGCAGAATAGTTTCTGCTGCACCGGGAACTTCACGCGGAGGATCGATATCTTCAATGCGGACCAGCCATTTACCCTGACGGGCGCGAGCCTGTAGGTAGCTGCCAAGCGCGGCAATTAATGAGCCGAAGTGTAATTCACCGGAGGGAGATGGCGCAAAGCGCCCGATATAGTGAGATTCAGACATATCAACGGTAACAAGGCGGGAGAGACTCCCGCCTTAGCAGAGTAGTGAGAGGGCAGGCGTTAGCCAGCCATCTGTTTTTCGCGGATTTCTGCCAGCGTTTTACAGTCGATGCACAGATCGGCTGTTGGACGCGCTTCCAGGCGACGAATACCGATTTCAACACCGCAGGATTCGCAGTAGCCAAAATCTTCGTCCTCGACCTTCTTCAGCGTTTTTTCGATCTTTTTGATCAGTTTGCGCTCGCGGTCACGGTTACGCAGTTCGAGGCTGAACTCTTCTTCCTGAGCGGCACGGTCAACCGGGTCCGGGAAGTTAGCAGCTTCATCCTGCATATGTGTAACGGTGCGATCGACTTCATCCCTGAGTTGATTACGCCATGCTTCAAGAATACGCTTGAAGTGCGACAGCTGGGCTTCGTTCATATACTCTTCGCCCGGCTTCTCTTGATACGGCTCCACCCCAGCGATGGCGAGAATACTCAGGGACGATGTTTTACGGTTTTGCCCTTCTTGCATGTTGCTTCTCCTTAACACGCACTATCGATCCCCGTGTTGGGGGAAAAATCAGGTCGCTATAAATAGCAGATGCTTTTCCGTATGGCAATTATCTAAACGTAACACTTGACAACCCTGTGAGGAAAAGCGTATTTGCGCACGCGGCCAGAACACTTATTAGTCAATCGTCTAATCCCTTATAAGACAATGGGAAGAGAGGATCTCAGAGTCATATTATCGGCAGAAAGTTCCGCTTTATAAGCGAAAATCTCTACCCCCTGCTTTTGTGCCTCATTCAACAATTGCGCGTATTTAGGATCAATATGACGGGCCGGGGAAAACCGTTCAATGGCTGAATGCAGAACCGCAAACAGCAACACGGCGCGCTTGCCCGCCGCCGCTACACTCATTAGCTCTCGCAGATGCTTCTGGCCACGTAGCGTTACCGCATCCGGAAAGAAGCCGTTTTCCTGTTCCGCTAACGTCACTGATTTCACTTCAATATAGCACTCAGGGCGGTCTTCCGCCTGTAACATAAAATCAATTCTGCTGCCTTCATCGCCATATTTCACTTCGCTTTTTTGCGTGCCGTAACCCACCAGTTCAGGAAGCATTCCATTTGTCAGGGCTTCCTTAACCAGCTGATTTGCGCGCAGGGTATTCACGCAAATAAATGCCCCGCTTTGCGTCTCGGTCATTTCCCAGGTATGAGGATATTTGCGTTTAGTATTTTCTGATGTGGAATACCAGACCGTGTCACCCGGCGTGGCGCAACCGGTCATGGCGCCGGTGTTAGGGCAGTGCAGCGTGAGCGTTTCGCCCTCAGGGGTGATCACGTCAGCGAGAAAGCGTTTGTAACGCTGGATCAGCGTGGCGGGCTGGAGTGCAGGGCTAAACTTCATCAGGATTCCTTAACGTGTCGCCCAGCGTCCAGCGCTGGAGCGGAGTATAGCGGGTGCGTCCTTGTACAAAGGCAGATTCGTACAGCGCAAATTCATTCACCTGAAAGGACCAGTGAAAGCCCGGTGGCGGGATGGCAACGGCCTGACCCGCGTCGCGCAGCAGGGTAATGTGGGGATGAAACGGCTGCGGGCTCTGATAACAGCCGCTGCGCGCGGCCTGCGCCCGCAGCATGTTGGCGAGCTGTAGCAGTCCGCGAGGGGGCTGCCGCGTCCCCAGCCAGACCACCCGAGAGCGCAGCCATTGCCCGGCATCGTCAAGATGCAGCGTAAACCCCGGCTGCGAAATGCGTCCGGCCATTGCGCTTAACGCGCGCTGCTTTTCAGCGCTTACTTCACCAAGAAAGGCTAACGTCAGGTGCATATTGGCGGCGACGACGGGGCGGCCCGCTTCCGCGGGGAAGTGGCTGGCGCGCCAGCGAACAATCTGCCGTTGAAGCGTGGTGGGTAATTCAATGGCGAAGAATAGCCGTTTTGACTCAGACATGCGCAAGACTCGGTAATGATATGCGCCGATGCTACAATGTACGCCGATTAATGTTAACCCTCTGGAGCCGTAAGTGTCCTCTTTGCCCGTCGCCGTCGTCCTTCCTGAGCTACTCGCAGCCTTAGAACATGCGCCACAGGTTTTGCTCAGCGCGCCCACCGGGGCGGGTAAATCCACCTGGCTGCCCCTGCAAATTCTGCGTGAGGGGAGCATCAGCGGGAAAATTATCCTGCTGGAGCCGCGCAGGCTGGCCGCGCGCAATGTGGCGCAGCGCCTGGCGGAACTGCTGAATGAAAAACCGGGCGAGACGGTAGGGTACCGGATGCGCGCCGAAACCTGCGTTGGACCATCCACGCGGCTGGAAGTGGTCACCGAAGGCATTCTCACCCGTATGCTGCAAAACGATCCGGAGCTGACCGGCGTCGGGCTGGTGATCCTTGATGAATTTCACGAGCGTAGCCTCCAGGCCGATCTGGCCCTTGCGCTGCTGCTCGACGTTCAGCAGGGGCTGCGCGACGACCTTCGGCTGCTGATTATGTCGGCGACGCTGGATAACGAGCGGCTCCGGCAGACGCTCCCTGACGCGCCGATGATCTCCTCTGAAGGGCGTGCGTTCCCGGTCGAGCGCCGCTATCAGCCGCTGCCTGCCCATCAGCGTTTTGACGAAGCGGTTGCCATCGCCACCGCCGAATTGCTCCGCCAGGAGCCCGGCTCGCTGCTGCTGTTTTTACCCGGCGTAGGCGAAATCCAGCGCGTACAGGAGCAGTTGGCATCCCGGGTGAACAGTGACGTTATGCTGTGCCCGCTCTACGGCGCGCTGCCGTTGGCTGACCAGCGCAAGGCGATCCTTCCCGCACCGGCGGGGCAGCGCAAAGTGGTGCTGGCAACCAATATCGCGGAAACCAGTTTGACCATCGAAGGCATTCGCCTGGTGGTGGACAGTACGCAGGAGAGGGTGGCCAGTTTTGATCCGCGTACCGGGCTGACCAGGCTACTGACGCAGCGCATCAGCCAGGCCTCGATGGTGCAGCGCGCAGGGCGAGCAGGGCGTCTTGAGCCGGGTATTTGCCTGCATTTAACCAGCGCCGAGCAGGCGGAGCGTGCGGCATTGCAGAGCACGCCTGAGATTTTACAAAGCGATCTCTCCGGGCTGGTGATGGATCTGATGCAGTGGGGCTGCCCGGACCCTGACCAGCTCACCTGGCTTAATCCTCCGCCTGTCGTGAACCTTTCCGCTGCGCGCAGCCTGCTGACCCAGCTTGGCGCGCTGGAAGGCGAGCGACTGACGGCGCGCGGCCAGAAAATGGCGGCGCTGGGCAACGATCCGCGTCTGGCGGCAATGCTGGTGGCAGCACAGGGCGACGATGAAATTGCCACGGCGGCAAAACTGGCGGCTATTCTTGAGGAGCCGCCGCGCGGTGGCAGCAGCGATCTGGGACAGGCCTTTTCTCGCCATCAGGGAAACTGGCAACAACGCGCGCAGCAGCTGTGTAAACGCCTGAATTGCCGGGGCGGTTCGCCTGACAGCGATAAAGTTATCCCTCTGCTGGCCCAGGCCTTCCCGGACAGGATCGCTCGCCGTCGCGGGCTGGATGGTCGCTATCAGCTGGCAAATGGGATGGGCGCGATGCTGGACAGCGATGACGCCCTGACGCGTCACGAATGGCTGATCGCGCCGCTCTTGCTCCAGGGCAGCCACTCCCCGGACGCGCGTATTTTACAGGCGGTTGCCGTGGATATTGACGCGCTGACGCGTGCCTGCCCGCAGCTGCTTCAGCAATCTGACATCGTGGAATGGGATGATGCCCAGGGCACGCTGAAGGCGTTCCGTCGTAGCCAGATTGGCAAACTGACGCTCGGGACGAAACCGCTGGCGAAGCCGTCGGAGGAAGAGTTACACCAGGCGATGCTGAACGGCATTCGGGAAAAAGGGCTGAGCGTACTGAACTGGACGCCGGAGGCCGAACAGTATCGCATTCGCCTGCATTGCGCCGCGAAGTGGCTGCCGGAACAGGGGTGGCCAGCGGTGGATGATGAGACGCTGCTCGCGACGCTTGAACAGTGGCTGTTGCCGCAGATGAACGGCGTACACTCGCTGCGCGCCCTGAAGGCGCTTGATGTTAAGGCAGCGTTACAGAATTTACTGGACTGGTCGTTACGTCAACGTCTGGATAGTGAACTGCCTGGGCATTACACTGTGCCAACCGGGAGCCGGATTGCCATTCGTTATCATGAGGATAATCCGCCGGCGCTGGCGGTTCGGATGCAGGAGATGTTTGGTGAGGCCACCACGCCGTCCATCGCTGAAGGGCGCGTGCCGTTAGTGCTTGAGCTGCTTTCGCCTGCGCATCGTCCCTTGCAGATCACCCGCGATCTGGGGGCGTTCTGGGCGGGGAGCTATCGTGAAGTGCAGAAAGAGATGAAAGGGCGATATCCCAAACACGTCTGGCCGGACGATCCGGCGAATACCGCGCCGACACGGCGCACGAAGAAATATTCGTAATGGATCGAAAAGGGGAGTGCGGCCTGATGCCCTCACCCCGGCCCTCTCCCACGGGGAAAGGGATAAACAAACTTTGAGAGATTTCTTCTTTCACTGACCTGTGCAAGATAAGAAAATCTGGCCTTTGCGCCTGAATGTTGCGGAGAAAAAGCATGGCGGGGAATGACCGCGAGCCAATAGGACGTAAGGGAAAGCCGACGCGTCCGGCGAAAGAAAAGGTAAGCCGTCGTCGCCTCAGAGATGAGGAGTATGACGATGACTATGAAGACGATTATGAGGATGAAGAACCGATGCCACGTAAAGGGAAAGGCAAAGGGCGTAAGCCTCGTGGTAAGCGCGGCTGGTTCTGGTTGCTGCTGAAGCTGTTCATTGTTTTTGTTGTCCTGATCGCGATTTACGGCGTTTATCTGGATCAGAAGATCCGCAGCCGTATCGACGGGAAAGTCTGGCAATTGCCTGCGGCAGTGTACGGCCGCATGGTGAACCTTGAGCCGGACATGTCCATCAGCAAGAACGAGATGGTGAAGCTGCTGCAAGCCACGCAGTATCGTCAGGTCACGAAAATGACCCGTCCGGGTGAATTTACCGTCCAGGCGAAAAGCATTGAGATGATCCGCCGTCCGTTCGACTTCCCGGACAGTAAAGAAGGGCAGGTGCGCGCGCGTCTGACCTTTGACGGCGATCGTCTGGAAACCATTGAGAACATGGATAACGATCGCCAGTTCGGTTTCTTCCGTCTCGATCCGCGTCTCATCACCATGCTGTCGTCCGCAAACGGCGAACAGCGCCTGTTCGTGGCGCGTAACGGCTTCCCGGATCTGCTGGTAGATACCCTGCTGGCAACCGAAGACCGCCACTTCTACGAGCACGACGGTATTAGCCTTTACTCCATTGGTCGTGCGGTACTGGCGAACCTGACTGCCGGGCGTACGGTGCAGGGGGCAAGTACCCTGACCCAGCAGCTGGTGAAAAACCTGTTCCTCTCCAGCGAGCGCTCTTACTGGCGTAAAGCCAACGAAGCGTACATGGCCGTGCTGATGGATGCGCGCTACAGCAAGGATCGTATTCTTGAGCTGTACATGAACGAGGTGTACCTCGGTCAGAGCGGTGACAACGAGATCCGCGGCTTCCCGCTGGCGAGCCTGTACTACTTTGGTCGTCCGGTAGAAGAGCTGAGCCTTGACCAGCAGGCGCTGCTGGTGGGCATGGTGAAAGGCGCGTCGATCTACAACCCGTGGCGTAACCCGAAACTGGCGCTGGAGCGTCGTAACCTGGTGCTGCGTCTGCTGCAACAACAGCAGGTGATTGACCAGGAGCTGTACGACATGCTGAGCGCGCGTCCGCTGGGCGTTCAGCCGCGTGGTGGGGTGATCTCTCCGCAGCCTGCCTTTATGCAGATGGTGCGTCAGGAGTTGCAGTCTAAGCTCGGGGATAAAGTGAAAGATCTCTCCGGCGTGAAGATCTTTACCACCTTTGACTCCGTGGCACAGGACGCCGCAGAAAAAGCGGCGGTAGAAGGTATTCCGGCGCTGAAAAAGCAGCGTAAGCTGAGCGATCTGGAAACCGCGATGGTAGTGGTTGACCGTAACACCGGCGAAGTTCGTGCCATGGTGGGCGGTGCTGAGCCGCAGTTTGCGGGCTATAACCGTGCCATGCAGGCGCGTCGTTCAATTGGTTCACTGGCAAAACCGGCGACCTATCTGACCGCGCTGAGCCAGCCGAATCTTTATCGCCTGAATACCTGGATTGCCGATGCGCCAATTTCCCTGCGCCAGCCTAACGGCCAGGTTTGGTCACCGCAGAACGATGACAGACAGTTCAGCGGCCAGGTCATGCTGGTGGATGCGTTAACCCGCTCGATGAACGTGCCAACGGTTAACCTCGGAATGGCGCTGGGCCTGCCGGCCATTACCGACACCTGGCAGAAGCTGGGGGTACCGAAAGATCAGCTGCACCCGGTGCCAGCGATGATTCTGGGGGCGCTTAACCTGACGCCAATCGAAGTGGCGCAGGCGTTCCAGACCATCGCCAGCGGCGGTAACCGTGCTCCGCTTTCCGCTCTGCGTTCGGTGATTGCCGAAGATGGCTCCGTGCTGTATCAGAGCTTCCCGCAGGCAGAACGTGCAGTTCCGGCGCAGGCGGCCTATATGACGCTGTGGACCATGCAGCAGGTTGTCCAGCGCGGTACAGGCCGTCAGCTGGGAGCGAAGTATCCGGGCCTGCATCTGGCGGGTAAAACCGGGACCACCAACAACAACGTCGATACCTGGTTCGCCGGTATTGATGGTCGTGAAGTGGTCATCACCTGGGTGGGGCGCGATAACAACCAGCCGACCAAACTGTATGGCGCGAGCGGTGCGATGTCGATTTACCAGCGCTACCTGGCCAACCAGTCTCCGGTGCCGCTGAACCTGGTTGCCCCGGAAGATATCGTTGATATGGGCGTGGACGCATCGGGCAACTTTATCTGCGGTGGCGGGATGCGTACGCTGCCGGTCTGGACGACTAACCCGGATGCGCTGTGTCAGCAAAGTCAGCCAGAAGAACCGACAGGTAACCCGTTCGATCAGTCTTCTCAACCTCAGCAGCCGCAGCAGCAACAGCCGCAGCAGCAGAATGAGAAGAAAGACAGCGACGGTGTCGCCGGCTGGATCAAGGACATGTTTGGCGGAAACTAATTAGTTTCCTGAATAAAAGGCTGCTTAATGATTAAGCGGCCTTTTTTTATGTTTACATTCATTTATATTTAAAATTATTAAATTTAAAATGTAGAATTATTAATTTTTGCTTTTTTTCATCTAAAACAGAAAGTTGTGTCCGATTATTCGGGTGTTATCATTTTGCGATCTAGACGTGATGAAGAATAATCTGATTAAATCCTCTCCAGAAATTTACTGACCTCACAGGATATTCCTTAGAGGACTTCCCAACATTTTTGTATATATCAAGAATGGATATCTTCATCATCACATATAAGGATATTGTTATGAGTAAATATGTTGTTTCAACGGTGTTGGCCAGCACGCTTATGGCTGCACTCTCTCTGCCGGTATTTGCAGCGAATGATTCTGGTACGGTAAATTTCGCCGGAAAAATTGTGGCGGATACCTGTGAAATTGATGTTGATGGCTCGGGGTCCAATACTTCCACCGTCACATTTGCAGATACTTATCCTTCTGATTTTGGCACTGACGGTCAGGTCGGGACGTCGAAGGCCTTTAAGATTGAAGTGAAAAAATGTGATCCGCTGGTTGCCAAACTGAACCTCAAGTTCAGCGGCACCACAACGGATGCGGAATACAAGCGCCTGAAGAACGATCTTTCCGGCGCTGGCAATGCGACCAACGTTGGCATCATTGTCAGTAATGAAAATGGGACTAAGGGGGACGTGGTTTTCAACGGATCAGAACCGGAAGCCGGTACCGATGTTGCGAACGATGCCACTGGCACCACAGCATCTGTCTTTAATTACACCGCGAAAGTTATTCAGGTTGGTGATAACAAACCAACAGCAGGTCACTACTCCTCATCTGCAACGTTCGAGGTTGTTTATCGCTAAATCTATTTTGGCAGCCTGAAAGGGCTGCCTTCTGGAACGTAGTATGAATTATTTATTAAAATTGTTAGGTGGATGTTTGATTATCTCTTGCTGTTCAGTACAGGCAAGTGTGGTTCTCGGTGGCACGCGAATTATTTATCCATCGAATAAATCCGAAGTACAAATAGCACTCAAAAATAAAGACCCTCATACTCGATATCTGGTGCAAAGCTGGGTGAGTTACCCCAACGATGCAAAAGCACCTTTCATCATTACGCCGCCTGTCTATAAATTACAGGAAAATCGTCAGACCCTTTTGCACATCATTTTTACCGGCGATAAAAAAAATCTGCCCGCAGATCGCGAATCTTTATTTCTGGCGAATGTGAAATCCGTCTCGGCGTTATCACCTGACTTAAAAGACAAGAATACGCTGCAATTCGCGATGAAAACGCGTCTGAAGCTGTTCTGGCGCCCTGCTGATTTGAAAGAAGCCGATGCGCTACAAGCCTATGAAAAAATCACCTTCCGCCGCCAGGGGAACAAGCTCATTGCGAAAAACCCAACGCCGTTTTACGTCTCCTTTGGCGAGCTGGCCGTGGGCGGGAAAAGTGTCCCTGTGACTGACACAAAAACCACGCCGGGGGCGATTTCAATGATGGTCGCACCTTTCAGCGAGCAATATTTTTCTGTGCCTCAATCTGCAAACGGGCCCGTGACGTGGACTGCTATTAGCGATTTCGGCGCGCAAACCTCCCAGCGCAAGCAGGCTCTTTAAACACACAATGCTGGTACCCTATGTCGTCATCTCCACTCTACAAACAGGTTCTGAAGGGAATCGCGTTAGCGCTGCTCGCGATGATCCAGCCTGTGAGTGCAGATGACGAATTTAACCTGCGGATCCTCGAGATGGACACTCCGCTGGAAAACACCTCAACGCTAAAAAATTTCATCAATGATAATGGCTTACTGCCCGGAAACTTTCTGACGACCATTATGTGGGATCGGGATGTTCTGGATAAACGCACGGTGAGTTGGATCTTGTCTGACGATAAGCAGCGCCTGTTACCGGAGCTGACCAAAGCGGATCTGCGTGCATTAGGGGTAAAAGTCGACACGATCCCGGACATGAAAGATCTGGATGATGCGGTGATAATCGATGACATCTCCCATTTTATTGATAATGCCCGCTACGATTACGACCAGGATAATCAGACCCTCAAGCTGGTGATCCCGCAAAAATACCGCGATCAGGCTGCGGCCGGGGCTATCGAGCCTAAATTCTGGGATGACGGTGCTCCCGCCGCCTGGACAAGCTACCAGTTTAGCGGCTCTCAGCAGCACTACCGTTCTGGTGAAACGTCATCTGCATGGCTTGGTCTGGAGTCGGGGATCAACCTCGGGGCGTGGCGGTTGCGTAACAACAGCACCTGGAGTGACAACGCCGGTTGGGATGCAATCGCCAGTACGCTGCAACGTGATATCAAAACCCTGCAAAGCCAGCTTGAGATAGGCCAGACGTACACTAACGGCGAGCTTTTCGATAGCGTCCAAATGACCGGCGTGAAGCTGGAAACGGATACTTCCATGCTGCCCACCAGCCAGCAGGGGTTTGCCCCCGTGGTGCGTGGTATCGCAAATAGCGATGCAAAGGTCACCATCAGGCAAAACGGCTACACCATTTATCAAAGCAACGTCTCTCCGGGGCCATTTGAGATCCGCGATTTAAGCCAGGTCACATCCGGCGCGGATCTGGAGGTGACGGTGGAAGAGGCCGACGGCAGCGAACACAGCTTCATCCAGGCCAGTGCATCGGTTCCGGTGCTACAGCGGGAAGGAGCATTTAAATATTCGCTGGCAGCAGGGCGTTATCGCGGTAATGAAGGTGAGGACGAGCCCCCTTTTCTGCAAGGGACGGTCATTTACGGCCTGCCTTATGGCGTAACAACATACGCCGGCGCGCTCGTTGCATCGTCGTATCAGGCTATGCTGGCGGGAACAGGGGCCGATCTTGGCCGTTTCGGATCGGCATCCGTGGATGTGACCGCCGCCCGTACGGCTTTTGATGATGGACGAGATGATGCCCGCGGGATGTCATGGCGTGCGCAGTATTCCAGGGATATTCCGGATACAGACACCAACGTGACGCTTGCCAGCTACCGTTATTCCACCTCAGGGTTTTATACCTTTCAGGAAGCTGTCGACCAGCGTGACAGCGAGATTTACGATGGGATTTATACCTATCGGCGAACCAATAATCGGCGCAGCCGCATGCAGGTTAATCTTTCCCAACGCGTTTCGGACTGGGGATCGGCTTACCTTAATGGCTATCAGCAGGATTACTGGAACATGGCAGGACACGAGCGCAGCGTCAGTGCGGGGCTAAGCTCCGGCTGGCGCGGTATAACCTGGTCGGTAAGCTACAGCCTGACGCGTACGCCGGACGCCAATACCGATCGGCAAATGGCGTTGATGGTCAACGTACCTCTTTCACGCTGGCTAGCGAACGCATGGTCAACTTACAGCGCCAACACTGCCAGCGGTGGATTCGTTTCGCATCAGGTAGGGATCGGCGGCACGGCACTTGAGAACAATAACCTCAGCTATAACCTCCAGCAGACCTATGCCAGTCAAGATACTGGCTATGGCGGCAGTGTATCCGGGCGCTACCGGGGATCTGCCGGTGATGTCGGGCTGGGGTATAACTACGGGGGCGATAACCGACAGTGGAACTACAGCGCGCAGGGTTCAATTGTTGCGCATGAACATGGAGTAACCCTGGGGCAATCCGTCCGCGACGCCTTTGCCATTGTCCATATCAAAGATGGCGATAACGTCAAAGTACAGAACGGGCGAGGGATCTACACCGATCGCTTTGGTAACGCGATTGTCCCTTCCCTGACGGCCTACCGGAAAAACGGTATTACGGTCAACACCCAGGATCGTGAAGATATTGAAATTGCCGCCGCTACCCAGGATGTTGTCCCAACAAAAGGTGCGGCCATCTCAGCGAACTTTGATGCACGAGTGGGGAAGCGTGCGCTTATCACGCTGCTTTTCCACGGCAAGCCGGTACCTTTCGGCGCCATTGTCACGCAGGAAAGTGCAACGGCTATCGTCGGTGATGAAGGAGAAGTCTGGCTTACCGGTCTGCATGAAGCGGTTTCCCTGAATGTGCAGTGGGGTGACGGGCGCGATCAACGGTGTGCGTGGGCGGGGGATCTCCCTCCCGGGCGCTCAGCAACTATTTTGAAAATGACGGTAAATTGCCAATGAGGCGTAGCAAAGAACTATTCATCAGCGCAATGGCTGGCCTAATCATGCTGTTTTCAGCTCCGGCATTCGCAACTTGTACATTTACGGGAGGCGGAAGTAGCGGGGGAATTGTTACCTTCAACATTCCCGCTGTCATCCAGCTTGAGCCAGACGTTCAGGTCGGTACCATTATTTATGACGCCAGCGTGGAATCAGGTGAAATTGCGCAAAGATGTGATGGTGATTCCGTTCGGGTACGTAGAGGCTATCTCTCATTGAGTGATGCTGATGCACGTGAAGATGTTTTACCCGGAGTGTATAAAACCAACGTGGCCGGGATTGGCATTCGCGTTGCAGCGTCTACAACCCAGTTCCCCAGCTATACCGAAGAAGACATTATCAGGCCGGAAACTTATCTTGGCACGATCAGAAGCTTTTCAACGAATTACAATTTCCGGGCTACCGCTCAGTTGATCGTTATTGGTGAAGTCGAAGAGGGCGATCTTAATACGTCCCTGTTAACCTCACATGAAACTTACGATAACGACGTGATAGGCGAAATTCGCTTTTCACCAACCAGTGTGCACATCACGACAAACACCTGTAACCTGGCGGATAAAAACATCTACGTGCCTCTGGAAACGGTCAATGCGCACGATTTTAACGGTCAGTATTCTGACATCCTGACCGACAGTCGTTTCAGGATTGATATTACGGACTGCGCCGCCGGGACAAAAATTGATTATCAGTTCACCAGTGCAGGGTCGACTGGCGTAACGGATGGCAATATCCTCAATATTGCTACCGGAGACAACGCTGCAAGCGGCGTAGGCATTCAAATCCTCGACAAGAACGATGCGGTGTTACAGTTCGACCAGAGCTACACGGCAATAACCCGTACCCAGGACAACGTCCCGGTTGAGATCCCACTCAAAGCCCGTTACATCAAAACGGGAGAGGTTAAAGCCGGGAAAGTCGACGCCGTCGCGACTTTCGAACTCTTCTATCGTTAAGCCCTCCGGCCCGTTTCGGCGGGCTTTAGCGATCATTTCGCTAACTTCATTAACCCTCTATTTTCATCTGGTTAATTCTTAAACCCTTATATCTTGTAGGGCCGCATACTGCTTGCTATGCAGCCAACGTTTCGCATATTATTCTGCGGTCATAATAATAATTCTCGTTTACGTTATCATTCACTTTTCCATCAGAGATCCATCATGGCGCTTTCCAATACTGCTCAGCCAATTAACACGTCGCTGCGTAAAATCGCGGTCGTCGTAGCCACAGCGGTTGCCGGCATGTCTGCTTATGCTCATGCCGCCGAAACCCCGAAAAAAGAAGAAACCATTACTGTTACTGCCGCACCGGCTGCGCAGGAGAGTGCCTGGGGGCCTGCACCGACGATTGCAGCAAAGCGCACTGCAACGGCGACGAAAACCGATACACCGATCGAGAAAACCCCGCAGTCCATTTCCGTGGTCACACGTGAAGAGATGGACATGAAACAGCCGGGGACGGTTAAACAGGCGCTGGCCTACACGCCGAGCGTTTTCGCAACGCGCGGCGCCTCAACGACCTATGATGTGGTTTCGATTCGTGGGTTCACCACCTCCAGCACCGTGAATACCAACCAGTATCTGGATGGTATGAAGCTGCAAGGGGATAACTACTCTGAAGCGTCGATGGACCCATACTTCCTGGAGCGCGTAGAGCTGCTGCGAGGCCCGACGTCCGTACTGTATGGCAAAAGCCACCCTGGCGGCGTAGTGAGTATGGTCAGCAAGCGTCCAACCACGGAACCGTTAAAAGAAATTCAGTTCAAAATGGGGACGGATAACCTGTGGCAGACTGGGTTTGACTTCAGCGACGCGATTGATGATAACGGCGTGTGGTCCTACCGTCTGACCGGCCTGGGACGCAGTGAAAATGCGCAGCAGGAGATGGTGAAGTCTACTCGTTACGCGATTGCGCCGTCTTTCAGCTGGCGTCCTGATAATAAAACCGATTTCACTTTCCTGAGCAACTTCCAGAGCGATCCGGATGCGGGTTACTACGGCTGGCTGCCGCGTGAAGGTACCGTTGTGCCTTACTATGATGCTAACGGAAAGGCGCACAAACTGCCGACCGATTTCAACGAAGGCGATGAAGACAATAAGATCTCCCGTCGTCAGAAAATGGTGGGTTACAGCTTCGCGCATGAATTCAACGACACCTTCACCGTGCGTCAGAATCTGCGTTATACCAAAATCAATACGCTTTACCGTTCAGTTTACGGTAACGGCTATATCGCTCCGGCCCAGATCAGCCGTGCGTACGTGCGCTCAGATGAAGACCTCAACTCGTTCACGGTTGATACACAGCTCCAGTCGAAATTCGCGACCGGTGCCGTTGACCATACGCTGCTGACGGGGGTGGATTACCTTCGTATGCGCAATGATATTGATGCTGACTACGGTACCGCCGATCCGATCAGCATGAACAATCCGCAGCACGGCAATGCGAACGTCAATGTGAACTTCCCGTATGCCATGCTCAATCGCCAGGAGCAGACCGGGCTCTATGCTCAGGATCAGGCGGAATGGGATAAGTGGGTACTCACCATGGGTGGCCGCTATGACTTTGCAAAAACGTCTGCCTTTAACCGTAATAACGGGACGACCGCGGAAATTAACGATCAGGCATTTACCTGGCGCGGGGGGATTAACTACCTGTTCGACAACGGGATTACCCCATACTTCAGCTACAGTGAATCCTTTGAACCGCTCTCTGGCACCACCCAGGGCGGCAAACCGTTCGATCCGGCGCGCGGCAAGCAGTATGAAGCGGGCGTGAAGTATGTTCCGAAAGATCTGCCTGTTGTGGTGACGGCCGCGGTATATCAGCTGACCAAGAACAACAACCTGACCGCCGATCCGGCGAACCCGACCAGCGGCTTTAGCGTGCAGGGCGGTGAAATTCGCTCCCGTGGCTTTGAGCTGGAAGCGAAAGCGGCGGTGTCGGCTAACGTGAACGTAACGGCGGCCTACAGCTACACCGATGCGGAATATACCCATGATACCTGGTATGAAGGTCGTCGTCCGGCAGAAGTACCGCGCAACATGGCATCCCTGTGGGCGGATTACACCTTCCACGAGACGGCGCTGAGTGGCCTGACCGTCGGTGCGGGCGCGCGTTACATCGGTAACACGGTGACGTACTACTCCTCAGCGTCGCCTAAAGCCTATGAGTCCTTTAACGTCGCGGGTTATGCCCTGGCGGATGCGACCGTGAAATACGATCTGGCGCGCTTCGGTCTGCCGGGATCTTCCGTCGGCGTCAACGTGAACAACATCTTTGACCGTGAATACGTCTCCAGCTGCTACAGCGAGTATGCATGCTACTGGGGAGCAGGACGCCAGGTTGTTGCCACCGCGACCTTCCGCTTCTAACCTCTTTCTGGGCACGGTTCGCCGTGCCCTTTTTATTTAAGTTGGCTGACATGCAGGATAATAAAACGCAATCCGACTCCACCTTCACGCTCAACAATCTCTCCTTTCGCGTACCCGGGCGCACCTTGCTGCATCCGCTCTCTTTGACGTTTCCCGCAGGTAAAGTGACCGGTTTAATCGGGCACAATGGTTCCGGTAAATCGACGCTGCTGAAGATGCTGGGTCGTCATCAGCCGCCGTCCGAGGGCGACATATTGCTGGATGACCAGCCGCTGGCGAGCTGGAGCAGTAAGGCCTTTGCCCGCAAGGTGGCCTATCTGCCGCAGCAGTTGCCGCAGGCGGAGGGGATGACGGTGCGCGAGCTGGTGGCGATTGGACGTTATCCGTGGCACGGTGCGCTCGGGCGTTTTGGCGTCGCTGACAGAGAGAAAGTGGAAGAGGCGATCGCGCTGGTTGGGTTAAAACCGCTGGCGCACCGTCTGGTGGATAGCCTGTCCGGTGGCGAGCGTCAGCGTGCATGGATCGCGATGCTGGTGGCGCAGGACAGCCGCTGCCTGCTGCTCGACGAACCCACTTCGGCGCTGGATATTGCTCATCAGGTTGACGTCCTGGCGCTGGTGCATCGCTTAAGTCAGCAGCGCGGCCTGGCGGTGATTGCCGTTCTGCATGATATCAACATGGCGGCACGCTATTGCGACTACCTGGTAGCGCTGCGCGGCGGTGAAATGATCGCTCAGGGTACCCCTGCCGAACTGATGCGCAGCGAAACGCTGGAACATATCTACGGTATTCCTATGGGCATCCTGTCTCACCCAGCCGGGGCTGCACCCGTGAGCTTTGTCTACTGATGCTGGATTCAACATTCATTAGCCGCCGTCGCCTGCTGACGGCCATGGCGCTCTCACCGCTGCTGTTAAAGATGGGCCCGGCCCGCGCTGCCGCTATCGATCCGCACCGCATCGTGGCGCTGGAGTGGTTGCCCGTCGAACTGATGATGGCGCTTGGCGTGACGCCTTACGGCGTGGCCGATATTCCCAACTACACCCTGTGGGTGAATGAGCCAAAACTGCCGGACTCCGTCATCGACATTGGCCTGCGTACGGAGCCGAACCTTGAGCTTCTCACCCAGATGAAACCGTCTTATTTATTCTGGTCTGCGGGGTATGGCCCGTCGGAAGAGACCATGGCGAAGATTGCGCCAGGGCGGGGCTTTTCCTTTAGCGACGGCAAAAAGCCGCTGACCATGGCAAAAAATTCCATCCACGAGATGGCGCAGTTTCTCAACCGTGAGGCTCAGGCGAAAAAACATCTCGATGAATTTGATGCGCTGATTGATTCCCTCAAGCCGCGCTTTGCCCACCGTGGCGATCGGCCTTTGCTGATGGTAACCCTGCTGGATGCCCGCCATATGCTGGTCTTTGGAAATAACTGTCTGTTCCAGGAAGTGCTCGACAGCTTTGGCATTCGCAATGCCTGGGAAGGCGAGATGACATTCTGGGGCAGTACCGCCGTGGGGATTGATCGTCTGGCGGCGTTTCGTGATGTGGACGTGCTGTGCTTCGATCACGGGAACGAACGCGAAATGCAAACTCTGATGGCGACTCCGCTCTGGCAGGCAATGCCGTTCGTCCGCGAGCAGCGCTTCCTGCGCGCGCCAGCGGTATGGTTCTACGGCGCGACGCTGTCGGCAATGCACTTTGCCCGCGTGCTGGACAATGCACTGGGAGGCAAGGCATGAGCACGCGGATGGCCCGTTTCCCAATGTTACTGTTAGCGCTCATTTTTCTGGCTGCCCTGGTGTTAACCGGCTTTAACCTGACCACGGCGTTACCGCGCGATCAGTGGGCAGCCGCGTTTGCCGCACCGGATATCGATAATATTCAGCAAATGCTGTTCCACTACAGCCTGCTGCCGCGTCTGGCTATCTCCCTGCTGGTCGGGGCGGGACTGGGACTGGTGGGCGTACTGTTTCAGCAGGTGCTGCGTAACCCGCTGGCAGAGCCGACCACGCTGGGCGTGGCGACGGGGGCTCAGCTGGGGATCACCATCACCACTCTCTGGACCCTGCCGGGAGCGTTAACCTCGCAGTTTGCCGCGCTGGCAGGCGCATGTGTGGTCGGTGCGCTGGTCTTTGGCGTGGCCTGGGGAAAACGTCTCTCGCCGGTCACGCTGATCCTCGCGGGGCTGGTCGTCAGCCTCTACTGTGGGGCGATCAACCAGCTGCTGGTGCTGTTTCACCACGACCAGCTGCAAAGCATGTTTATGTGGAGTACCGGCACGCTCACCCAGACCGACTGGAGTATCGTCCAGCGCCTGTGGCCGCAGCTGTTCGGCGGCGTGGTGCTGACGCTGCTGCTGCTGCGTCCGCTGACGTTGATGGGCCTCGATGACGGCGTGGCGCGCAATCTGGGGCTGGCGCTGTCGCTGGCGCGCCTGGCGGCCCTGACCCTGGCAATTGTGCTGAGCGCGTTACTGGTTAACGCCGTCGGCATCATCGGTTTTATCGGCCTGTTTGCGCCATTGCTGGCAAAAATGCTCGGCGCGCGCCGTCTGCTGGCGCGTCTGATGCTGGCTCCGCTGATTGGCGCGCTGATCCTCTGGCTTTCCGATCAACTCATTCTCTGGCTGGCGCGCGTCTGGATGGAAGTTTCCACGGGCTCGGTGACGGCTCTGATCGGCGCGCCGCTGCTGCTGTGGCTGTTGCCGCGCCTGCGCAGCATTAGCGCCCCGGCAATGGATGCCGGCGATAAAGTACATGCCGAACGTCAGTCGGTGGTGTGGTTCAGCCTTGCCGGGCTGGCGGTGCTGGTTATCGCCTCGTTTGCCGCACTCTCGCTGGGACGCGACGCCACAGGCTGGCACTGGGCGACGGGGGATTTGCTGCATGAACTCATGCAGTGGCGCTGGCCGCGGATCTTCTCCGCGCTGATTGCGGGCGTCATGCTGGCGGTGGCGGGCTGTATTATCCAGCGTCTCACCGGCAACCCGATGGCAAGCCCGGAAGTATTAGGGATCAGCTCCGGGGCCGCGTTTGGCGTAGTGTTGATGTTGTTCCTCGTGCCGGGAAATGCGTTCGGCTGGCTGATGCCTGCCGGGAGTATCGGCGCGGCAGTCACGCTGATGATTATCCTGATCGCCTCCGGGCGAGGGGGGTTCTCACCTCACCGCATGCTGCTGGCCGGGATGGCGCTCAGCACCGCGTTTACTATGCTGCTGATGATGTTGCAGGCGAGCGGCGATCCGCGCATGGCGCAGATCCTGACCTGGATTTCCGGTTCAACGTACAACGCTACCGGCAGTCAGGTGGTGCATACCGGGATTGTGATGATCGTACTGCTGGCGATTGTGCCGCTGTGCCGTCGCTGGATGACCATTCTGCCGCTGGGTGGGGATACCGCCCGCGCGGTCGGGGTGGCGCTGACGCCAACGCGTATCGCCCTGTTGCTGCTGGCCGCGTGCCTGACGGCGACGGCCACCATGACTATCGGCCCGCTCAGTTTTGTCGGATTAATGGCGCCGCATATCGCCCGTATGATGGGCTTCCGCCGGACTTTGCCGCATATCGTGATCTCTGCGCTGACGGGCGGAGCGATCCTGGTCTTTGCTGACTGGTGCGGAAGGATGGTGCTGTTCCCGTATCAGATCCCGGCGGGCCTGCTGTCGACCTTTATCGGCGCGCCGTACTTTATATATCTGTTGAGAAAGCAGAGTCGGTAATAAAAGTAAACGGCAATCCTTAGATTGCCGTTTACTTTTTTGCTCCCTCTCCCTGTGGGAGAGGGCTGGGGTGAGGGGGAACATACGGCTCTGGTGGTCATTCCGTTCACTTTATGTTCCTTGCTACTTTGTCACGACATGAGCGGTGAACGTGCCAGGGTGGCTCAGTCGCCACCACCCTGGCGACCCGGGCTTCCGGCGGAAAATCGCCGCTTCGCGGTACCTTCGGCTTATTCCTTCCGGCTAATCGGGTACGGGCGGAGGAAACGTCCCTGTAAAGCCCGCCCTCTCGGCGCATCCCTGCGCCTCGCCCCGACCTACAGGAAACGCCTCAGCGATTTACAGCCGGACCGAGGCATCGCTGAAAGTCCTCAGTTATTCTGAGGCAACGTTATCGCTTTTGCTTTCAAATTACTGGGGAACCCTCTCCCCTGTGGGAGAGGGTTGGGATGAGGGCATCAAGCCGCACATTTTACAGCTTCGCAAACACCTTACGCGCTGCGTCGATGGTGTTATTGATATCTTCTTCGCTGTGCGCCACGGACATAAAGCCCGCTTCAAACGCTGACGGCGCAAGATACACGCCTTCTTCCAGCATCAGATGGAAGAAGCGTTTGAAGCGTTCCACGTCGCATTTCACCACGTCCTGATAGCAGGTCACGGTTTTCGCATCGGTGAAGAAAATCCCGAACATCCCCCCGACGTGGTTTACCACCAGCGGAATACCCGCGTCTTCTGCGGCTTCCAGCAGGCCGTTTGCCAGCTGCGTCGTCCGGTCCGTCAGGGTTTCGTGGATACCCGGCTGCGCCACTTCGGTCAAACAGGCAAAGCCCGCAGCCATCGCAATCGGGTTACCGGAGAGCGTACCTGCCTGGTAAACAGGACCGGTTGGCGCCAGCGAGTCCATCACGTCCTTACGGCCGCCAAACGCGCCGACAGGCATGCCGCCGCCAATGATTTTGCCGAGGCAGGTCAGATCCGGCTCTACGCCGTAGTATGACTGCGCTCCCGCCAGCGCGACGCGGAAACCGGTCATCACTTCGTCGATGATCAGCAGCGCGCCGAACTCATCGCACAGTGCGCGCAGGCCCGGCAGGAAATCCGGCTGCGGTGGAATACAGTTCATGTTGCCCGCCACCGGTTCAACGATGATGCAGGCGATCTCCTGCGGATACTGCTCGAACGCGGCGCGAACGGTGTTCAGATCGTTATAGGTGCAGGTCAGCGTGTGTTTCGCGAAATCAGCCGGCACCCCCGGGGAGTTCGGTTGACCGAGCGTCAGCGCGCCGGAACCGGCTTTTACCAGCAGGCAGTCGGCGTGGCCGTGATAACAACCTTCGAACTTGATGATCTTGTCACGACCGGTAAAACCGCGCGCCAGACGAATAGCGCTCATGGTCGCTTCGGTACCGGAGTTCACCATACGCACCATGTCCATCGTTGGCACCAGCTCGGTGACCAACTCCGCCATTTTGACTTCCATCTCGGTTGGCGCGCCGAAGCTCAGGCCGCGCTGAGCGGCTTCAATCACCGCGTTGCGGATCGCCGGGTGGTTGTGCCCCAGTACCATCGGGCCCCAGGAGCCGACGTAATCGACATAGGCTTTACCATCCACATCATACAGATATGCCCCATCCGCACGTTCGATAAACAGCGGGGTGCCACCCACGCCGGTAAAGGCGCGCACGGGTGAATTCACGCCGCCTGGAATAAGCTCGCGGGCTGCGCTGTAGAGGTTTTCAGACTTGCTCATGGCGTCGTTCCTGGTTCGTAGAAATAAGTTAAGGCAACTATTCTAAGTGATTCGGAAGAGGTTATAAAATTTTTGCCCCTCAGAAGGCTTAACAATTGTTAAGTATTTTTCAGGGGACGAGGGGATTGTCTCTGGTAGAATCCCTGCGGCCTTTTGTATGACGAAACAGAACAGGTAATGAACGAGAACACACCTTCTTTTGAACAACAACAGTTTACGCACGCGAAGCACCGGGTCAGTATCCGGCGGCTGCTCAACCGTGACAAAACCCCGTTAGCCATTCTGCTGGCAGCCGCCGTGGTCGGTACGCTGGCCGGGCTGGTGGGGGGCGCATTCGAGAAAGCGGTCAACGCGGTGCTCAACTGGCGCATAGGTACCGTCGCCAGCTTTGCCGATCGGGAATGGCTGGTCTGGGTGTGGGCCTTTGGCCTTTCGGCGCTGTTTGCCATGGTGGGGTATTTTCTGGTGCGTAAATTCGCACCTGAAGCAGGTGGCTCGGGGATCCCTGAAATTGAGGGGGCGCTGGAGGAGCTACGCCCGGTTCGCTGGTGGCGGGTGCTTCCTGTGAAATTTATCGGCGGGATGGGAACCCTCGGGGCGGGCATGGTGCTCGGTCGGGAAGGGCCAACGGTACAGCTGGGCGGTAACGTCGGGCGCATGGTCGGCGATCTGTTCCGTATGCGCAGCGCCGAAGCACGGCATACGCTGCTGGCGACGGGGGCCGCAGCGGGGCTGTCTGCGGCGTTTAACGCGCCGCTGGCGGGTATCCTGTTTATCATTGAAGAGATGCGTGCCCAGTTCCGCTACAACCTGATCTCCATTAAAGCGGTGTTTACCGGCGTGATTATGTCGAGCATTGTCTTTCGCGTCTTTAACGGCGAAGGAGCGGTGATTGAAGTTGGCAAGCTGACCAATGCGCCGGTCAATACTTTATGGCTGTATCTGGTTCTTGGGATGATTTTTGGCGTCGTCGGCCCGCTTTTTAACACCCTGATTTTACGGGCGCAGGATATGTTTCAGCGCATCCATGGCGGAAATACCACGAAATGGGTGCTGGTGGGAGGCCTGCTTGGCGGCGTGTGCGGGATCCTCGGTTTCATCGAACCGAATGCGGCGGGCGGCGGTTTCGGCCTGATTCCCATTGCCGCGGCGGGGAATTTCAGCGTAGGCCTGCTGCTGTTTATGTTTATTTCACGCGTCATCACCACGGTATTGTGCTTCTCCTCTGGCGCCCCGGGCGGCATTTTTGCTCCGATGCTGGCACTGGGGACGCTGCTGGGTACGGCGTTCGGGATGGCGGCGGCGGCAGGTTTCCCGGCCTACCATCTGGAGGCGGGGACGTTTGCGGTTGCGGGAATGGGGGCGCTGCTGGCGGCCTCCCTGCGCGCGCCGCTGACCGGGATCGTACTGGTGCTGGAAATGACCGACAATTACCAGCTCATTTTGCCAATGATCATTACCTGTCTCGGCGCGACACTATTAGCCCAATTCCTGGGTGGAAAACCGCTATACTCCACCATTCTTGCCCGTACCCTGGCGAAACAGGAAGCTGAACAGGCCCTGAAGCAGAATACTTGAATGAATTACCAGGGTATTAGATAATGACAAAAAGAATTGGGTGATTTTTGCCCAATAGCAGTCGCAGTATTCATGGGAGCATAAGATGAGTGATGACGTAGCGTTGCCGCTGGAATTTACCGAAGCAGCAGCGAAAAAAGTGAAAACCCTGATTGCCGACGAGGACAATCCGGATCTGAAACTGCGTGTTTATATTACCGGCGGCGGCTGTAGTGGCTTCCAGTATGGTTTTACCTTTGACGATCAGGTTAACGATGGTGATATGACTATCGAGAAACAGGGCGTCGCGCTGGTGGTTGACCCGATGAGCCTGCAATATCTGGTGGGCGGTTCAGTGGACTACACTGAAGGTCTGGAAGGTTCGCGCTTTGTGGTGACTAACCCGAATGCGACCAGCACCTGCGGGTGTGGTTCTTCGTTCAGTATTTAAGCTTGAACGCAGATTGTAGGCCCGGTAAGCGAAGCGCTACCGGGCTTATAAACGACGCCTATCTTGAATTTTCATCCAGCGCAAACGTCGGCAGCTTCAGGTGCCAGCGTATCGCCGCTAAACGGATCACCAGCGTGACCACCATCCCCAGCATCGCCGCATTCTCCAGCGGGACAGCAAAGGTGTAATACGCCGTGGCGTGAACAATCCCCCCGATGATACAGGCCGTCGCGTAGATTTCCGTTCGCAGGATCATCGGGACTTCTCGCGCCAGTATGTCGCGAATAATCCCTCCGCCCACGCCGGTTAGCACGCCCATACAGATCGCCACCAGCGGGCCAGTCCCGGCAATAAAGGCTTTATTCACGCCTATTCCCACAAAGACCGCCAGACCGACGGCATCCAGCACCGGCAATATCCATTTTGGCAGTCTGCGAGGCTGACGAACCAGCACGATGGTTAACAGGCAGGTGACCATCGCCACCACCAGATCCGTGGGATCTTTTACCCAGAATACCGGGCCGTTTGCCAGCGCCATATCGCGGATCGTTCCGCCTCCCACCGCCGTAACAACGCCGAGTACCAGTACGCCAAAAGGATCCATGCGTAGTTTTCCGGCAAGCAAAACGCCGGAGATAGCAAAAACGGCTGTGCCAAGAATATCCAGCCAATACACGAGCATCGTTAAATCCTCGAAGGGGGGTATTTATCTGTTTGAGTGACTCTCTGCCAGTTCGGCGCAGAGTTGTTTTGCGGCGAGGATAATACGCGGGCTGGCGCGTTCAAACCAGTCGCTGTTGAGTGCGATGACCGGAATTTTAAGCTGCCGATGCCAGAATTGTTCTATTTTAGGAATCTCGCTCGCATTTCCGACCACCACAATGGCCTGCGGTTGTCGTGCCAGAACCTGCTCACGACTGACCTGGGGCCAGGGAACCCGGCTTTCGGCAAAGATATTTTCACCTCCACAGGTTTCAAGCACCTGGTTCTGGATCGAGCCTTTACCGGTAGTAAACAGCGGCTGGCTGCCAAATTGCAGAAAAACGCGTTGTTTCGGTTGCGTGCCGTATCGGGCTTTTAGCGCGGCATAGTCGTTGAGCATCTGCTGTGCAGCCTGCCCGGCGCGTTGGGGGGTAGGGCTGAAGGGCGCGAGGTCACGGAGGGTTTGCGCCACCTGTTCGATGCTCACCGCGTCCACCCATTTTACCGTTATTCCCAGCGAAGAGAGCTGGTTCACCTGCCGTTCGGCATTACCGCCGCGCCAGGCGAGGACCAGATCGGGCTTCAGCGCCACGATGCGTTCCAGGTTCATTCCCTGCCAGGTGGCAACCTGTTCGATATGGGCGGCCTGCGGTGGATAATCGGAAAAGCTGCTCACCGCAACGGGCGTGATCCCGGCGGCAAACGCCAGTTCCGTATTGGCAGGGGAGAGAGTGATCACCCGCGGCGCGGCGATGAGCCAGGCCGGAGCGAGCAGAAGCAGGGCGACCAGCGCCCTGAATGACACCTTACCCACGCGCCAGTTTCTGCACCAGAGTTTCCACCATCACGGTGGACTGTTTGGCCGCAACGGCCAGGAATTCGTCGAAGCTGATGTGGGACTGCTGGTCCGCCACGTCAGAGATCGCGCGAACGACCACGAACGGCACGCTGAAGTTATGGCATACGTGCGCGATGGCTGTGGCTTCCATCTCAACGGCCACAGCCTGCGGGAAGTTATGACGGATTTTCGCCAGACCGACAGAGCCGTTGATAAAGGCATCGCCGCTGACGATCAGGCCACGCACCGCATTGAGGTTCAGCTCGTTAATGCAGCTTTCAGCGGCGGCAATCAGCTTATCATCCGCTTTAAACCCGGCCGGGCAGCCCGGAAGCTGACCATATTCGTAGCCGAATGCGGTGACATCTGCATCGTGATAACGCGCTTCGTCGGAAACCACGATATCGCCCACTTTCAGCGTCGGCGCCAGACCGCCCGCAGAACCCGTATTAATGATAACGTCAGGCTTGCAGCGCTCAAGCAGCAGGGTCGCGCCCAGTGCCGCTGCAACTTTACCGATGCCTGATTTCAGCAGAGCCACGTCAACACCGTTCAACTGGCCGGTGTAGATCTCACAGCCACCGAGGGAGAGAGTCTGACGGTTCTCAATTTTGTCACGCAGCAGCGTAACTTCTTCTTCCATTGCACCAATAATGCCGATTTTCATAGATTTACTCGCGATGTGCCTTGTTAAGATGCATAGTCTATCATGCGGTTAAGGGGAAACGCATTCTCACGCGGGGGAGCACATGGCACCAATCGATTTTCGCACCAAAATTAACTGGCACCGACGTTTCCGTTCGCCACAGGGCGATAAGAGCGAACATGAGATCCTGCGCATTTTCGAAAGCGATCGCGGACGCATCATCAACTCGCCCGCCATCCGTCGGTTACAGCAAAAAACCCAGGTGTTCCCGCTGGAGCGTAACGCCGCGGTGCGTACGCGGTTAACGCACTCCATGGAAGTGCAGCAGGTGGGGCGCTACATTGCGAAAGAGATCCTCAGCCGTCTCAAAGAGCAACGTCTGCTGGAAACCTACGGACTGGATGAACTGACCGGGCCGTTCGAAAGCATCGTTGAGATGGCCTGCCTGATGCACGATATCGGCAATCCTCCCTTTGGTCATTTCGGCGAGGCCGCCATCAATGACTGGTTTAAACAGCGGCTTTTTCCCTCTGACGCCATAAGCCAGCCGCTCAGCGATGACCGCTGTGTGGTACGCGATTTATGCCTGCGTGAAGGCGAAGATAGCCTGAACGATCTGCGCCGTAAGGTGCGCCAGGATCTGTGTCATTTCGAAGGTAACGCGCAGGGGATCCGTCTGGTGCACTCCCTGATGCGGATGAATCTGACCTGGGCCCAGGTGGGCTGTATTCTTAAATACACGCGTCCCGCATGGTGGATCGGAGAAACGCCCGCCACGCATAGCTACCTGATGAAAAAACCGGGCTATTACTTATCGGAAGAAGCATACATCGCGCGGTTGCGTAAAGAACTGTCTCTGACCCCTAATGGCCGTTTTCCATTGACATGGATTATGGAAGCGGCTGATGACATTTCTTATTGCGTGGCCGATCTGGAAGACGCGGTGGAAAAAAGAATATTCAGCGTCGAGGAGCTGTATCAGCATCTTCATGATGCCTGGGGAGAGCATGAAAAAGGTTCTCTGTTTGCGCAGGTCGTCGAGAATGCCTGGGATAAATCGCGTTCAAATTCGCTGAGCCGCAGTACCGAAGATCAGTTCTTTATGTATTTGCGGGTGAACACGCTGAATAAACTGGTGCCGTATGCGGCCGCCCGTTTCATTGATAATTTGCCGATGATATTTAGCGGGGAATTTAATCACGCCCTGCTGGAAGATGAGAGCAGTTTTAGTCAGCTTCTTGAATTATATAAAAACGTGGCTGTTCGCCATGTTTTCAGCCACCCGGATGTCGAGCAGCTGGAGCTGCAAGGATACCGGGTTATCAGCGGGTTGCTGGAGATTTATGGCCCGCTGCTCCAGCTGACGGTCGATGAGTTTAGCGAGCTGGCAAATAATGAACGTGTTCGCCGCCTGCCGATTGAATCTCGTCTCTATCAGAAGCTTTCAACCCGCCACCGGCTGGCATACATTGAGGCCGTCAGTAAAATAGATCGCCATTCTTCCCAATGGCCAGTTATGGAATATTATTATCGCTGTCGTCTTATCCAGGACTATATCAGCGGGATGACAGATTTGTATGCCTGGGATGAATACCGCAAGCTTATGGCCGTTGAATAAGCCATGAGTTTTGTAAAGACGACCAATAAATTTTTACTTTTTCCATAAACTTAATCCCGGAACTAAGCGGTATAAAACGAATCTGAGTTACACAGCAATTTTGCGTTATCTGGTAAATCGAGATTGAGAAACATGAAAAAAACCACATTAGCAATGAGTGCACTGGCTCTGAGTTTAGGTTTAGCGCTGTCCCCTCTGGCGATGGCGGCCGAGACAGCTTCCTCGGCAGCGACTGCGCAGCAGATGCCAAGCCTGGCCCCGATGCTCGAAAAAGTGATGCCATCGGTGGTGAGTATTAACGTTGAGGGCAGCACGACCGTCAATACGCCGCGTATGCCGCGTAATTTCCAGCAGTTCTTCGGCGATAATTCGCCATTCTGCCAGGACGGCTCGCCATTCCAGAGTTCTCCGTTCTGTCAGGGCGGCGGCGCAGGGGATGACGGTCAGGGCGGCGGCCAGCAGCAGAAATTCATGGCACTCGGCTCGGGCGTTATTATTGATGCAGCGAAAGGCTACGTGGTGACCAATAACCACGTGGTAGATAATGCTAACACCATTAAGGTGCAGATGAGCGATGGCCGTAAATTCGATGCCAAAGTGGTCGGTAAAGATCCGCGCTCTGATATCGCGCTGATTCAGATTCAGGATCCGAAGAACCTGACGGCAATTAAGCTTGCCGACTCTGACGCGCTGCGCGTGGGTGACTACACCGTCGCCATCGGTAACCCATTTGGTCTGGGCGAAACCGTGACCTCGGGTATCGTCTCTGCGCTGGGACGTAGCGGCCTGAATGCGGAAAACTATGAAAACTTCATTCAGACGGATGCGGCCATTAACCGTGGTAACTCCGGCGGTGCGCTGGTTAACCTGAACGGTGAGCTGATCGGTATCAACACCGCTATCCTGGCACCGGACGGTGGCAACATCGGTATCGGCTTTGCTATCCCGAGCAATATGGTGAAAAACCTGACTGCGCAGATGGTGCAATATGGACAGGTGAAACGCGGTGAGCTGGGGATCATGGGTACCGAACTGAACTCCGAGCTGGCGAAAGCGATGAAAGTGGACGCTCAGCGCGGCGCATTCGTAAGCCAGGTCATGCCGAACTCTTCGGCGGCGAAAGCCGGCATTAAAGCGGGTGACGTCATCACCTCTTTGAACGGTAAGCCGATCAGCAGCTTTGCCGCCCTGCGTGCGGAAGTGGGTTCTATGCCAATCGGCAGTAAAGTGACCCTCGGCCTGCTGCGTGAAGGTAAGCCGGTTAACGTGAGCCTGGAACTGCAACAAAGCAGTCAGAATCAGGTCGATTCCAGTACCATCTTCAGCGGTATTGAAGGTGCCGAGATGAGCAACAAAGGGGCAGATAAAGGCGTGGTGGTGAACAACGTGAAAGCGAACTCACCTGCTGCCCGTATCGGCCTGAAAAAAGGTGATGTGATCATGGGCGCTAACCAGCAGCCGGTGAAAAACATCGCTGAACTGCGCAAAATTCTCGACAGCAAGCCTTCTGTGCTGGCACTGAATATTCAGCGTGGTGATACCTCTATTTATCTCCTGATGCAATAATCTTCTTAAGCCCCTGTTCGCAGGGGCTTTCTCTTTTCTGTGACCTTTCCCACAACTCCATACATCTCTCTCTGCCTTTGGGCATCTGCACAATGCAGCCTTAGCTGAACTTCCCTATGCTTGAGCTCTGCTCACGGGAGGGTTATATGGCTGGCTGGCATCTTGATACCAAAATGGCGCAGGATATCGTGGCGCGAACCATGCGCATCATTGATACCAATATCAACGTAATGGATGCCCGCGGGCGCATTATCGGCAGCGGCGATCGTGAGCGTATTGGGGAATTGCACGAAGGGGCGTTGCTGGTGCTCTCTCAGGGGCGCGTGGTCGACATCGATGACGCCGTGGCGAAACATCTGCACGGGGTCCGTCAGGGGATCAACCTGCCGCTGCGTCTGGAAGGAGAGATTGTTGGCGTTATCGGTCTGACCGGCGACCCTGAATCGCTGCGTAAATACGGTGAGCTGGTCTGCATGACTGCGGAGATGATGCTGGAGCAGTCGCGTCTGATGCATCTGCTCGCCCAGGACAGCCGCCTGCGTGAAGAGCTGGTGATGAATTTGATTCAGGCTGAGGAGCACACGCCTGCCCTGAGCGAATGGGCGCAGCGTCTGGGTATCGACCTGAATCAGCCGCGCGTAGTCGCCGTTATTGAGGTGGATAGCGGCCAGCTTGGTGTGGACAGCGCCATGGTGGAGCTACAGCAGCTGCAAAACATGCTGGCGACGCCGGAGCGTAACAACCTGGTGGCGATTGTCTCTTTGACGGAAATGGTGGTGCTCAAGCCTGCGCTTAATCAGTTTGGTCGCTGGGACGCGGAAGATCATCGTCGCCGCGTTGAGCTGCTCATCGAGCGTATGAAGGAGAACGGACAGCTCCGTTTTCGCGTCGCGCTGGGAAATTATTTTACCGGGCCGGGAAGTATTGCCCGTTCATGGCGAACGGCGCGCACCACCATGATGGTGGGTAAACAGCGCATGCCGGAGAGCCGCAGTTATTTCTATCAGGATCTGATGCTGCCGGTCCTGCTCGACAGCCTGCGCGGCGGCTGGCAGGCCAACGAGCTGGCGCGTCCGCTGGTGCGTCTGAAAGCAATGGACAACAACGGGCTGCTGCGCCGCACGTTGCAGGCGTGGTTCCGGCATAACGTGCAGCCGCTGGCAACGTCAAAAGCGCTGTTTATTCACCGTAATACGCTGGAGTATCGGCTTAACCGGATCTCGGAACTGACGGGGCTGGATTTAGGGAATTTTGACGACCGGCTACTGCTGTATGTGGCGTTGCAGCTGGATGAACAGAGATGATGCTGTTTGCCGGGTGGCGGCTTCGCCTTACCCGGCCTACATGCGTTCATAGGCCCGGTAAGCGAAGCGCCACCGGGCAATAAAACGGCTCATTTGTTACGCGTCAATTTCTCAAGATCCGCTTCAATCTCGCTGATCTTATTGGTGACTACGCTTTCCAGGTGACGCAGGTCGTCAAGGATCTTACGTTTCAGATCGACTTCGCTGCGATCGCGCTGGCAGATTTGATCAAGTTCGTCGATCACGTAGCGCAGGTTAGGGCTGATTTCCTGTACTTCTTTATATCCCTGACCGATACCGTCAGCGACAACGGTCTTACGCTGGCGAGGGTATTTAAACTTCACGCTTTTGGCGAAGAACTCTCCTTTGTCCTTGTGAAAATAGATTTTCAAAATATCGTTATTGGCTTCCTGGCGAAGACTATAACGATCAATTTCATCAGGATTGGTAATGCCCAGACTTTTCAGATTATCGTACATAGCGGTACCCTTGATCTCAACATAACCTATGAATAATTAACGAAAAAATCTATTTTCGCCACCTTCGGATATAAAAAAAGCGGGGTTGCCCCCGCTTTTTGTTATACCCGATTAATCGATGGTGCGCAGCAGTTCATTGATGCCCACTTTACCGCGCGTTTTCGCGTCCACTTTTTTCACGATGACCGCGCAATACAGGCTGTATTTGCCATCTTTAGACGGCAGGTTGCCGGAAACCACAACGGAACCAGCTGGAACGCGGCCGTAGTGAATTTCACCGGTTTCGCGATCGTAAATACGGGTGCTCTGGCCAATATAAACGCCCATGGAGATCACAGAACCTTCTTCGACGATCACGCCTTCAACCACTTCGGAACGCGCGCCGATGAAGCAGTTGTCTTCGATGATGGTTGGGTTAGCCTGAAGTGGCTCCAGAACGCCACCGATGCCCACACCGCCGGACAGGTGTACGTTTTTACCGATCTGCGCGCAGGAGCCGACGGTAGCCCAGGTGTCCACCATGGTGCCTTCGTCAACGTAGGCGCCAATGTTCACGTAGGATGGCATCAGCACGGTGTTGCGTGCTATGAAGGCACCCTGACGAACGGCCGCCGGTGGTACTACGCGGAAGCCCTCTTTCTGGAAGCGCGCTTCGTCGTAATCCGCAAATTTCATTGGCACTTTATCGAAGTAGCGGCTTTCTGCTCCGTCGATAACCTGGTTATCGTTGATACGGAAAGAGAGCAGTACAGCTTTCTTCAGCCATTGATGAGTAACCCACTGACCGTCGATTTTTTCTGCCACGCGCAGCGCGCCGGAATCCAGCAGGGAAATAACCTGGTTTACCGCTTCACGGGTCACGGTATCCACATTTGCCGGAGTGATGTCGGCGCGACGCTCAAAAGCGGACTCAATAACGTTCTGTAACTGCTGCATTGTTTACTCTTTCCATTTCACTAAAAAACACGTCACCCTTTATCGTTTGGATTGAGGGCTGCTGTCAACCGTTGTTGCACTTCAAGTTGCAGGTCATTATTAAGGGCACGCCGGTCGGCCGTCGCGATTATAAATAAATCTTCTACTCGTTCGCCAATGGTTGTAATTCGGGCGCCGTGAAGCGAAATTCCCAGATCGGCAAAAACCTGGCCGACGCGGGCGAGTAGCCCTGGCTGGTCGAGCGCAATCAGCTCAAGGAACGATTTACGCTCGGTATGGGTCGGCAGGAAATTGACCTCGGTATCGACGGTAAAGTGGCGCAGTTTTGCCGCCTGACGACGCGGCTGCGGAGGTTGCCAGCTGCGCTGGGTAATGGCCTGCTCGAGGCCAAAGCGTATCCCCTCATGCCTGTCCGACGACAGCGGGCTGCCGTCCGGCTCCAGCACAATAAAGGTGTCCATCGCCATGCCGTCGCGGGTGGTAAAAATCTGCGCGTCGTGAACGCTCAGGTTACGCCTGTCCAGCTCGGCACAGACCGCTGCAAACAAATAAGGCCGGTCCGGGCTCCAGATAAAGATCTCCGTCCCGCCACGCGTGGCCTGCGGGCTGAGCAGAATCATCGGTTTTGTCAGGTCGTGCTTCAGCAGATGCCGGGCGTGCCAGGCAAGCTGGTTTGGGCTGTGGCGCACAAAGTAGTTGGCGCGACAGCGCGCCCAAATCTGATGCAGCGCCTCTTCGTTGATGTTATCCATGCGCAGCAGGGCCAGCGCCTGCAACTGATGGTGGCGCACGCGCTCGCGCATGTCGGGGGTGTTCTGCATCCCGCGACGCAGCTGTTTTTCGGTGGCGAAGTAGAGTTCGCGCAGCAGGCTCTGCTTCCAGCTGTTCCACAGGGTTTCGTTGGTGGCGCAGATATCGGCCACCGTCAGGCAGACCAGATAGCGCAGGCGGTTCTCCGTTTGCACTTCCTCGGCGAACTGCTTGATCACTTCCGGATCCTGAATATCACGACGCTGAGCGGTAACCGACATCAGCAAATGATGGCGAACCAGCCAGGCGATAAGCTGCGTTTCACGCGAGTTCAGGCCGTGCAGCTCGGCAAATTTCAGCACGTCCTGCGCACCGAGTACGGAGTGGTCGCCGCCGCGACCTTTGGCGATATCATGGAACAGGGCGGCGATCAGGATCAGCTCCGGGTGCGCCAGACGTGGCCACAGATCAACGCACAGCGGATGGCGGGATCGCGTCTCTTCTTTAGCGAAACTTTCCAGCTTCAGCATGACGCGGATCGTGTGCTCATCCACCGTATAGGCGTGAAACAGGTCGAACTGCATTTGTCCGACAATATGCGACCACTGGGGCATATAGGCCCACAATACGCTGTGACGGTGCATCGGCAGCAGACCGCGGCTGACGGCGCCCGGATGACGAAGCATGCTCAGGAACAGCGAGCGCGCCTCCGGGATGTAACACAGCGGCTGCTTCAGATGACGCCGTGCATGGCGCAGATGACGCAGGGTGGTGGAGTAGATCCCGGTGATCGTGCTGTTGCGCACCATGGTGTAGAACATTCGCAGGATCGCTTCCGGCTCGCGGATGAACAGCGTTTCGTCGCGCAGATCGATAAGCGTGCCGCGCAGCTGAAATTCGTCATCAATCGGACGCGGTTTTTCGTCTGCCGTCAGCGCGAGGATCGCCTCATCGAACAGCTGTAACAGCATCTGGTTCAGCTCAGAGACGCGGCGGGTGACGCGGAAGAAATCCTTCATCATTTGCTCGACCGGCTCGTTGCCCTCGCCCTGGTAATTCAGGCGCTGCGCCACGCTGAGCTGTCGGTCAAACAGCAGGCGATTATCGTAGCGGGTGACTTCCAGGTGCAGGGCAAAACGGATGCGCCACAGCAGATGCAGACACTCATTGAGTTCGTTACGTTCGGCTTCGGTCAGAAAACCAAACCCGACCATTTCGTCCAGCGATGTTGCCCCAAAATGGCGACGGGCGACCCATTGCAGCGTGTGGATATCGCGCAGGCCACCGGGACTGCTTTTAATATCCGGTTCGAGATTATAGCTGGTACCGTGATAGCGCTGGTGGCGCTGGTTTTGTTCTTCGACTTTCGCGGCGAAGAATTTTTCCGAAGGCCAGAAGCCATCGCTAAAGATGTGCTTTTGCAGTTCGAGGAACAGCGCCACGTCGCCAATCAGCAGGCGGGTTTCAATCAGGTTGGTGGCGACGGTCAGGTCGGATAACCCTTCCAGCAGACACTCTTCCAGCGTGCGTACGCTGTGGCCCACTTCCAGCTTTACGTCCCAGAGCAGGGTCAACAGTTCACCGATTTTCTGCGCCCGATCGTCCGGCAGTTTTTTACGGCTTAAGATCAGCAGGTCGATATCAGAGAGCGGATGTAGTTCACCCCGGCCATAGCCGCCGACCGCAACCAGCGCGACGTCGCTCACCTGTCCGAAACCGTAGTCGATCCACAGACGTTGCAGGAGCTGGTCGATAAATTCGGTGCGCGCTTCAATGAGCTGCTCGGCCGAAACGCCTGCGTCAAATGCGCTACCCAGCCAGCGATGGAAAACCTCCATGTGGGCTTTGATATGCGCGCAGGTCAGCTCATGCGGTGGCCAGACGCCCGGATTATCAGGCTGGTCGGGGAGGGTGGGAAGTGCTGTGTTAGCATACTGTTCGGGTAAGAGATTACTCATCGTGTGCCACCCATAAGAAAAAGCTATCGCCATTAAAAAAGCCGGCATTCGCCGGCTTCTTATCACTCAATGTTCGTCAGTATCGCCGGGATGGTGTCATCCTTGCGCAACGTCATAATTTCGCAGCCGTTGTCTGTAACCACAATAGTATGCTCGTACTGGGCAGACAAGCTTCTGTCTTTGGTTTTTACCGTCCAGCCATCTTTCATGGTACGGATGCGGTAATCACCCGCGTTGACCATTGGTTCGATAGTGAAGGTCATGCCCTTTTGCAGCACTACGCCGCCGTCGTCTGCATCGTAGTGCAGAACCTGCGGTTCTTCATGGAACACACGACCAATACCGTGACCGCAATATTCGCGCACCACGGAGAAACCTTCCGCTTCCACAAATTTCTGGATTGCGGCGCCGATGGTGCGCAGGCGGATACCCGGCTTCACCATTTTTAGCGCCAGGTAGAGGCTCTCTTGCGTCACTTTGCACAGACGCTCGCCCAGAATCGTCGGCTTGCCAACGATGAACATCTTAGAGGTGTCGCCGTGGTAGTCGTCTTTGATGACGGTCACGTCGATGTTGACGATGTCGCCATCTTTGAGCAGCTTCTCGTCATCCGGAATGCCGTGGCACACTACTTCATTAATAGAGATGCAGACGGATTTCGGGAAACCGTGATAGCCAAGGCAGGCGGAGACCGCGTGCTGCTCGTTGACGATATAGTCGTTACAGATGCGATCCAGTTCGCCAGTGCTGACGCCCGGTTTCACAAACGGCTCGATCATTTCCAGCACGTCCGCGGCCAGACGACCGGCGACGCGCATCTTTTCAATTTCTTCAGGTGTCTTAATAGAGATAGCCATGTAATCTGTCCATCGGTGTCGATTTTTTCGACAATACTAGTGTAAGTGTTGTCAATGGTATCAGTCAGGCGCACCCCGTGCCAAATTGAGAATCATTAACAGCACACTCCGCCAACAATTATTGGTTTCTGGCCGTGTTTTGTGATATAAAGCGCGCCGGACTTCCGATCCATCTCAGATACACAGGCTGGACGGGAGCGACAAATCTCACTTTGTGTAACAACACACACGTATCGGCACATATTCCGGGGTGCCCTTCGGGGTCGGTAATATGGGATACGTGGAGGCATAACCCCAACTTTCAATATAGAGGTTTTAAACATGGCAACTGTTTCCATGCGCGACATGCTCAAGGCTGGTGTTCACTTCGGTCACCAGACCCGTTACTGGAACCCGAAAATGAAGCCTTTCATCTTCGGCGCACGTAACAAAGTTCACATCATCAACCTTGAGAAGACTGTACCAATGTTCAACGAAGCCCTGGCTGAGCTGAACAAGATCTCTTCCCGTAAAGGTAAGATTCTGTTCGTTGGTACTAAGCGCGCTGCAAGCGAAGCTGTGAAAGATGCTGCTAACAGCTGCGACCAGTTCTTCGTGAACCATCGCTGGTTGGGCGGCATGCTGACCAACTGGAAAACTGTTCGTCAGTCCATCAAGCGCCTGAAAGATCTGGAAACCCAGTCTCAGGACGGTACTTTCGATAAGCTGACTAAGAAAGAAGCGCTGATGCGTACTCGTGAACTGGACAAGCTGGAAAACAGCCTGGGCGGTATCAAAGATATGGGCGGCCTGCCAGACGCGCTGTTCGTAATCGATGCAGACCACGAGCACATCGCAATCAAAGAAGCTAACAACCTGGGTATCCCGGTATTCGCTATCGTTGATACCAACTCCGATCCGGACGGTGTTGACTTCGTTATCCCGGGTAACGACGACGCAATCCGTGCTGTTAGCCTGTACCTGAGCGCTGTAGCTGCTACCGTTCGTGAAGGCCGTTCCCAGGATCTGGCTTCTCAGGCGGAAGAAAGCTTCGTAGAAGCTGAATAATAAGGTTTTACCCCTTATTAGTACCGTGTATGAATAGGGGCCCATTATCGGCCCCTTTTTTCAATTTATACTGTTTGGCTCCCGGCCGGGCAGTTCACATCTCCCGAGGATTTAAGAATGGCTGAAATTACCGCATCCCTGGTAAAAGAGCTGCGTGAGCGTACTGGCGCAGGCATGATGGATTGCAAAAAAGCGCTGACCGAAGCGAACGGCGACATCGAGCTGGCAATCGAAAACATGCGTAAATCCGGTGCGATCAAAGCAGCTAAGAAAGCAGGCAACGTTGCTGCTGACGGCGTGATCATCACCAAAATCGACGGCAACTACGGCATCATCCTGGAAGTTAACTGCCAGACTGACTTCGTTGCTAAAGATGCTGGTTTCCAGGCATTTGCTAACAAAGTTCTGGACGCAGCGGTTGCAGGCAAAATCACTGACGTTGAAGTTCTGAAAGCACAGTTCGAAGAAGAGCGTGTAGCGCTGGTTGCTAAAATCGGTGAGAACATCAACATCCGTCGCGTTTCTTCCCTGGAAGGCGATGTTCTGGGCTCTTACCAGCACGGCGCGCGTATCGGTGTTCTGGTTGCGGCTAAAGGCGCTGACGAAGAGCTGGTTAAACAGCTGGCAATGCACATCGCTGCAAGCAAACCAGAATTCGTTAAGCCAGAAGACGTGTCTGCTGAAGTGGTAGAGAAAGAGTACCAGGTTCAGCTGGACATCGCGATGCAGTCTGGTAAGCCAAAAGAAATCGCAGAGAAAATGGTTGAAGGCCGCATGAAGAAATTCACCGGCGAAGTTTCTCTGACTGGCCAGCCTTTCGTAATGGATCCAAGCAAGTCTGTTGCTCAGCTGCTGAAAGAGCACAACGCTGATGTAACTGGCTTCATCCGCTTCGAAGTGGGCGAAGGCATCGAGAAAGTTGAGACTGACTTCGCAGCAGAAGTTGCTGCAATGTCCAAGCAGTCTTAATGATTGAAAAGGAGCCGCCTGAGGGCGGCTTCTTTTTGTCACCCGTCTCACGAAATCAGACAGGCTCCAGTATCGCTGTGCTGATTTGCGACATATCATGTCGCCAGAATTAACCCCATCTTAATCGTTGACAGTCTCAGGAAAGAAACATGGCTACCAATGCAAAACCCGTGTACAAACGCATTCTGCTTAAGCTGAGTGGCGAAGCGCTGCAAGGATCGGAAGGCTTCGGTATTGACGCAAGCATCCTTGATCGCATGGCACAGGAAATCAAAGAACTGGTCGAACTGGGTATTCAGGTTGGCGTGGTCATTGGCGGTGGCAACCTTTTCCGTGGTGCTGGTCTGGCGAAAGCGGGGATGAACCGCGTAGTGGGCGACCACATGGGTATGCTGGCAACCGTGATGAATGGCCTGGCGATGCGTGATGCGCTTCATCGCGCCTATGTGAACGCTCGCCTGATGTCCGCTATTCCTTTGAATGGCGTATGCGATAACTACAGCTGGGCAGAGGCCATCAGCCTGCTGCGCAACAACCGCGTGGTGATCCTCTCCGCCGGTACGGGTAACCCGTTCTTTACCACCGATTCCGCAGCCTGTCTGCGCGGTATCGAAATCGAAGCCGATGTGGTGCTGAAAGCGACCAAAGTAGATGGCGTGTTTACTGCCGACCCGGCAAAAGATCCTTCAGCGACCATGTACGATCAGCTGACCTACAGCGAAGTGCTGGAAAAAGAGCTGAAAGTGATGGATCTTGCCGCCTTTACGCTGGCTCGTGACCACAAACTACCGATCCGTGTCTTCAATATGAACAAGCCTGGCGCGCTGCGTCGCGTTGTTATGGGCGAAAAAGAAGGCACTTTGATCACGGAATAATTTCCGTCGGCGATAAATACAGGTAAGATTCCGCTTTATTTCGACGTGGTATCTTACCCGGGCGCGCCTTTGGCGTTGTCATGAATTAAACGCGACTATACTTAGCACACCTGTAGCGCTGTGCTGGCGGATAGTCTGCCTGAGACAAGTTTTCAAGGATCCGTAACGTGATTAACGACATCAGAAAAGATGCTGAAGTACGCATGGAAAAATGCGTAGAAGCGTTCAAAAACCAAATCAGCAAAATCCGTACTGGCCGTGCTTCCCCAAGCCTGCTGGATGGCATTATCGTAGAATATTACGGTACGCCAACGCCTCTGCGTCAGCTGGCGAGCGTGACGGTAGAAGATACCCGTACCCTGAAAATCAACGTGTTCGACCGCTCAATGAGCCCGGCCGTTGAAAAAGCGATCATGGCATCCGACCTGGGTCTGAACCCAAGCTCAGCCGGCGCGGATATTCGCGTTCCACTGCCTCCGCTGACGGAAGAGCGTCGTAAAGACCTGATCAAAGTAGTTCGTGGTGAAGCTGAGCAGGGTCGTGTTTCCGTACGTAACGTGCGTCGCGATGCGAACGATAAAGTGAAAGCCCTGCTGAAAGAAAAAGAGATCAGCGAAGACGACGATCGTCGTTCTCAGGACGACATTCAGAAAATGACCGACGCGGCCATCAAGAAAATTGATGCGGCGCTGGCAGAAAAAGAAGCGGAACTGATGCAGTTCTGATTTTCGCTGTACACTGATAAACGCCGTTCAGAAGGACATTGAGTCTTGCTGGCGGCGTTTTGCTTTTATCTGGTCTAACTTTTGGGCATCTCATGAAGCATCTCACTCTCCTCGGCTCGACCGGCTCTATCGGTTGCAGCACTCTCGACGTTGTACGTCATAATCCTGACAGCTACACCGTGGCCGCGCTTGTGGCCGGAAAAAACGTGCAGCGAATGGTCGAACAGTGCCTGGAGTTTACCCCCCGTTTTGCGGTGATGGATGACGAAGAGAGCGCCCGCCAGGTGAAAGCGTTGTTGCAGGAGAAGGGCTGCCGTACCGAGGTACTCAGCGGGCAACAGGCGGCGTGCGATATGGCCGCGCTTGATGAAGTTGATCAGGTCATGGCGGCAATCGTCGGGGCGGCGGGTCTTCTGCCGACGCTTGCCGCTATTGATGCGGGTAAAAATGTCCTGCTTGCGAACAAAGAGTCGCTGGTCACCTGCGGACGCCTCTTTATGGAAGCGGTAAAACAGCGTGGGGCGCGTCTTTTGCCGGTCGATAGCGAACACAACGCGATTTTTCAGAGTTTACCTCAACCTTTTCAACAAAACCTGGGGTACGCTGACCTGGAGCAGAATGGCGTTGTGTCGATTCTGCTTACCGGGTCTGGTGGCCCGTTCCGTGAAACGCCACTGTCTGAATTGAGCGCAATGACGCCGGATCAGGCGTGTCGTCATCCGAACTGGTCAATGGGGCGTAAGATCTCCGTCGATTCGGCCACCATGATGAACAAAGGTCTGGAATACATTGAAGCTCGCTGGCTGTTCAATGCGTCGGCGAAACAGATGGAAGTGCTGATCCACCCGCAGTCGGTGATTCACTCGATGGTGCGCTATCAGGACGGCAGCGTGCTGGCCCAGCTGGGCGAACCGGATATGCGTACGCCTATTGCTCATACGATGGCGTGGCCAAACCGCGTAAAATCGGGCGTTAAGCCTCTCGATTTTTGTAAGCTGAGTTCACTGACGTTTAGCGAGCCTGATTACGACCGTTATCCCTGTCTGAAACTGGCGATGACGGCCTTCGATCAGGGGCAGGCGGCGACAACGGCGCTTAATGCAGCCAATGAAGTGACCGTTGAAGCATTCCTGAATCAGCAGATCCGCTTTACTGACATCGCCGCGTTGAATTTATCCGTGCTGGAGATAATGGATTTGCGTGAGCCGCAGAGCGTGGAAGAGGTGCTGGCCGTGGATGAACAGGCACGCATTGTTGCGCGTAAACAGGTGACACGTCTCGCAAGCTGGTGATAAAGCAAGCACTAGTCGTCGTGCTATTTGTTAGCGTTGGGCTTCAGTGATATAGTCTGCGCCACCTGATCGCAGGTATTTGGCTTTAAGTGGTCAGGTAAGCCGTGGTTTGACACGGCTTTTTTATGTATAGGCTTCAGTATTCCTGTGTACCGTTAAATCCTTTCAGGGACTAAAAACGCGTTATGTTGTCTGCGAATCAACCAATAAGCGAAAACTTGCCAGCACATGGCTGTCGCCATGTTGCAATCATCATGGATGGCAATGGCCGCTGGGCGAAAAGACAAGGGAAGATACGAGCCTTTGGGCATAAAGCTGGGGCGAAATCTGTTCGCCGCGCCGTCTCTTTTGCCGCCAATAACGGCATTGATGCGTTAACGCTCTATGCTTTTAGCAGTGAGAACTGGAATCGACCTGCGCAGGAAGTGACTGCGTTGATGGAACTGTTCGTGTGGGCGCTCGATAGTGAAGTAAAAAGCCTGCACCGCCACAACGTCCGCTTGCGTATTATTGGCGAAACCAGTCGTTTTAACTCACGTTTGCAGGAACGGATTCGCAAAGCAGAAGCGCTGACGGAAAATAATACCGGCCTGACGCTCAATATCGCGGCGAATTACGGCGGACGCTGGGATATTATCCAGGGGGTTCGGCATTTGGCTGAGCAGGTTCAGGAAGGGCTGTTAAGACCCGACCAGATTGATGAAGAGGCGCTGAGTCAGCAAATCTGCATGAATGAACTGGCACCCGTGGATTTGGTTATAAGAACAGGGGGGGAACATCGCATAAGTAACTTTTTGCTGTGGCAAATTGCCTACGCCGAACTTTACTTTACGGATGTTCTTTGGCCAGATTTTGATGAACAAGACTTTGAAGGTGCGCTGCATGCCTTTGCCAATCGAGAGCGTCGTTTCGGCGGCACCGAGCCTGGTGGCGATAACGCCTGATGGGGGTAGCTTTTGCTGAAGTATCGCCTGATTTCCGCTTTTGTATTAATACCCGTCGTCATCGCAGCGCTGTTTTTACTGCCTCCGGTGGGATTCGCTATTGTTACGCTGGTGGTGTGTATGCTCGCCGCGTGGGAATGGGGGCAGCTTAGCGGCTTTACCTCGCGCACTCAGCGGGTATGGCTGGCGGTACTCTGTGGTTTTTTACTGGCCCTGATGCTGTATACCTTGCCTGAATATCATCATGATGTTCACCAGCCGCTGGTTGCCGGATCCTTATGGATATCGCTGGCCTGGTGGATTGCTGCGCTTGTTTTAGTGCTTTTCTATCCGGGCTCTGCGGCGATCTGGCGTAACTCTAAAGTGTTGCGCCTTATTTTTGGTCTGCTCACGATTGTTCCGTTTTTCTGGGGTATGGTTGCGTTGCGCGCCTGGCACTATGACGAAAACCACTACAGCGGCGCGATATGGCTGCTTTATGTGATGATTCTCGTCTGGGGGGCTGACTCCGGGGCCTATATGTTTGGTAAACTGTTCGGTAAACATAAACTGGCGCCAAAGGTTTCTCCGGGTAAAACCTGGCAAGGCTTCATCGGCGGCCTGTTTACGGCAGCGATTATCTCCTGGGGCTATGGCGTCTGGGCGAATCTTGAGGTTGCCCCCTCGACGCTGCTGGTATGTTCGATTTTCGCGGCGCTGGCATCGGTGCTGGGTGATTTAACCGAGAGTATGTTTAAGCGTGAAGCAGGGATTAAGGACAGTGGTCACCTGATTCCAGGACATGGCGGAATACTGGATCGCATTGACAGCCTTACCGCGGCTGTTCCCGTATTTGCTTGCCTGCTTTTACTGGTGTTTGGGACGATATAACGGAAGGTTTTATGCTGAGCATTCTCTGGAATCTGGCGGCGTTCATTGTTGCACTGGGTGTACTGATTACCGTGCATGAATTTGGCCATTTCTGGGTTGCCCGGCGCTGTGGTGTGCGGGTGGAGCGATTCTCGATTGGCTTTGGCAAATCGCTCTGGAAGCGCACCGATAAGCATGGCACCGAGTTTGTCATTGCTCTGATTCCCCTGGGCGGCTATGTCAAAATGCTCGACGAACGCGTTGAGCCTGTCGCCCCGGAACTTCGCCATCGCGCGTTTAACAATAAAACTGTTGGACAACGTGCTGCCATCATCGCTGCCGGCCCGGTAGCCAATTTCATCTTCGCTATCTTCGCCTACTGGCTGGTGTTTATCATCGGCGTGCCTGGCGTGCGCCCGGTTGTGGGCGAAATCACCACGGGTTCTATTGCGGCAACGGCGCAAATTACACCGGGAATGGAACTTAAAGCGATTGATGGTATCGAAACCCCTGATTGGGATGCCGTGAGGTTACAACTGGTTGCCAAAATTGGTGATGAGCAGACAACCGTCAGCGTATCGCCATTTGGTTCCGACCAGCGGCAGGAAAAAGTGCTGGATTTACGCCACTGGCGCTTTGAGCCAGACAAAGAGGACCCTGTCGCTGCACTCGGGATTCGACCGCGCGGCGCGCAGATCGAGCCGGTATTAGCCGAAGTACAGGCCAAATCGGCAGCGAGTAAAGCAGGTTTACAAGCGGGTGACAGGATCGTTAAAGTCGATGGTCAGCCATTAACACAATGGATGACCTTTGTTACTCTGGTGCGCGATAATCCAGGCAAGCCGCTCGCGCTGGAAGTGGAAAGGCAGGGGAGTTCGCTCTCACTGACTCTCACCCCGGATACCAAATCGGGCGGCGGTAAGGCGGAAGGGTTTGCAGGCGTTGTGCCGAAAGTGATCCCACTGCCAGATGAGTACAAGACAATACGCCAGTATGGGCCGTTTAGCGCCATCGTTGAGGCCACGGATAAAACATGGCAGCTGATGAAGCTTACGGTCAACATGTTGGGGAAATTGATAACCGGTGATGTGAAACTGAACAACCTCAGTGGGCCAATTTCGATTGCTCAGGGGGCTGGGATGTCAGCGGAGTTCGGGGTGATTTACTATCTCATGTTCCTTGCGCTGATTAGCGTGAACCTGGGGATAATCAACCTGTTCCCGCTTCCCGTATTAGATGGGGGCCATCTGCTGTTTTTAGCGATTGAAAAGCTAAAAGGCGGACCGGTATCCGAGCGAGTTCAAGACTTTAGTTATCGCATTGGCTCGATTTTGCTGGTGCTGTTAATGGGGCTTGCACTTTTCAATGATTTCTCTCGGTTGTAAGAGAGTTAGTTAGGAAGAACGCATAATAACGATGGCGATGAAAAAGTTGCTCATAGCGTCGCTGCTGTTTAGCAGCGCGACCGTATACGGTGCTGACGGGTTCGTAGTGAAAGATATTCATTTCGAAGGCCTTCAGCGTGTCGCCGTTGGTGCGGCCCTCCTCAGTATGCCTGTGCGCCCCGGCGATACGGTTAATGATGAAGATATCAGTAACACCATCCGTGCTCTGTTTGCCACTGGCAACTTTGAGGACGTCCGCGTCCTGCGCGATGGTGATACGCTGGTGGTTCAGGTAAAAGAACGTCCAACGATTGCCAGCATCACTTTCTCCGGTAACAAATCGGTGAAAGACGACATGCTCAAGCAGAACCTTGAGGCATCGGGTGTTCGTGTGGGGGAATCTCTGGACCGCACAACCCTTGCAGACATTGAAAAAGGTCTGGAAGATTTCTACTACAGCGTCGGTAAATACAGCGCGAGCGTTAAAGCGGTTGTTACACCGCTGCCACGTAACCGTGTTGACCTGAAACTGGTCTTCCAGGAAGGTGTTTCTGCGAAGATCCAGCAGATCAACATCGTGGGTAACCACGCGTTCAGCACCGACGAACTGATCTCCAACTTCCAGCTGCGTGACGAAGTGCCGTGGTGGAATGTGGTAGGCGATCGTAAATACCAGAAACAGAAACTGGCGGGTGACCTTGAAACCCTGCGCAGCTACTATCTGGATCGCGGTTACGCCCGTTTCAACATCGATTCAACTCAGGTGAGTCTGACTCCGGACAAGAAAGGTATCTACATTACCGTTAACATCACAGAAGGCGATAAGTACACGCTTTCGGGTGTTGAAGTCAGCGGCAACCTGGCAGGACATTCAGCTGAAATTGAATCTCTGACCAAAATTCAGCCGGGCGATCTGTATAGCGGATCTAAAGTCACCAAAATGGAAGACAGCATTAAGAAGCTGCTCGGCCGTTATGGTTATGCGTATCCGCGTGTGCAAACGCAGCCGGAAATTAACGACACGGATAAAACCGTTAAGCTGCACGTTAACGTTGATGCGGGCAACCGCTTCTACGTGCGTAAGATCCGCTTCGAAGGTAACGATACCTCTAAAGACTCCGTTCTGCGCCGTGAAATGCGCCAGATGGAAGGGGCATGGCTGGGAAGCGATCTGGTAGATCAGGGTAAAGAGCGTCTGAACCGTCTGGGCTACTTCGAAACGGTCGATACCGATACTCAGCGTGTACCAGGTCGTCCGGATCAGGTTGATGTTGTTTATAAAGTTAAAGAACGTAATACCGGTAGCTTCAACTTCGGTATTGGTTACGGTACTGAAAGTGGCGTGAGCTTCCAGGTCGGTGTTCAGCAGGATAACTGGCTGGGTACGGGCTACTCTGTCGGTATCAACGGGACGAAAAACGACTACCAGACCTACTCTGAGTTCTCCGTTACCAACCCATACTTCACCGTTGACGGTGTAAGCCTGGGCGGTCGTATCTTCTATAACGACTTTAAAGCGGACGATGCGGACCTCTCCTCGTATACCAACAAGAGTTACGGTCTGGATGGTACGCTCGGCTTCCCGGTTAACGAATACAACACCTTGCGCGCAGGTTTAGGGTACGTGCATAACGACCTGTCCAACATGCAACCGCAGGTGGCGATGTGGCGTTACCTGGACTCCATCGGTCAGTCGGCGAGTACGTCCAGCGATGATAACGGTTTCGCCGCGGATGACTTCACCTTCAACTACGGTTGGACCTACAACCGTCTTGACCGTGGCTACTTCCCGACGGAAGGTTCACGCGTCAACCTGAACGGTAAAGTGACTATCCCGGGCTCGGATAACGAGTTCTACAAGGTCACGCTGGATACGGCGTCCTACTTCCCAATTGATGAAGATCACAAGTGGGTTGTTCTGGGTCGTACCCGTTGGGGTTATGGTGACGGTATTGGAAGCAAAGAACTGCCGTTCTATGAAAACTTCTACGCCGGTGGTTCAAGCACCGTGCGTGGCTTCCAGTCCAATAACATTGGTCCGAAAGCGGTTTATTACGGCGGTAATGACGAAGATAACTGCGCAAGCCGTGATCCTAAGCAAGTATGTAGCTCTGATGACGCAGTAGGTGGTAACGCTATGGCCGTGGCGAGCCTCGAGTTCATCACGCCTACGCCGTTTATCAGTGATAAGTATGCGAACTCCGTGCGTACCTCCTTCTTTATGGATGCAGGTACGGTGTGGGACACCAACTGGGAGAACACCGCCCAGATGCGTGCGGCGGGGGTTCCGGACTACAGCGATCCGAGCAACATTCGCATGTCCGCAGGTATCGCATTACAATGGATGTCACCGCTGGGGCCGTTGGTCTTCTCTTACGCCCAGCCGTTTAAGAAATACGATGGAGACAAAGCGGAGCAGTTCCAGTTTAACATTGGTAAAACCTGGTAATAATCCGCTGCAATGGAATGCGTTGGCAGTGTAGCGCTGACAACCGGCGATCGGTAACACGGTCGCCTTGCCACGCAAAGAACGGTACCCCTCGGGTGCCAATGGGATGGTAAGGAGTTAATTGTGAAAAAGTGGTTATTAGCTGCAGGTCTCGGTTTAGCGATGGCAACTTCTGCTCAGGCAGCGGATAAAATTGCAATCGTCAACATGGGTAATTTGTTCCAGCAGGTTGCACAGAAAACCGGTGTTTCTGCAACGCTGGAAAACGAATTCAAAGGCCGTGCGAGCGAACTGCAACGTATGGAAGGTGATCTTCAGTCCAAGATGCAGCGTCTTCAGCGTGATGGTTCTACCATGAAAGCGAGCGAGCGCAGCAAACTGGAAAAAGACGTCATGTCTCAGCGCCAGACCTTCTCTCAGAAAGCACAGGCTTTCGAGCAGGATCGTCAGCGTCGTTCTAACGAAGAGCGTGGCAAACTGGTGACGCGTATTCAGTCTGCCGTTAAAGCAGTAGCAGCCGATCAGAGCATCGATTTGGTTGTTGATGCGAACGCCGTTGCATTCAACAGCAGCGATGTTAAAGACATCACCGCTGATGTTCTGAAACAGGTTAAATAAGTAATGCCTTCAATTCGACTGGCTGATTTAGCTCAGCAGTTGGATGCAGAATTACACGGTGATGGCGATATCGTCATCACCGCTGTTGCGTCCATGCAATCTGCTAAAGCAGGCACTATTACCTTCATGGTAAGCCCTAAGTACCGTGAACACCTGGCCCAGTGCCAGGCGTCTGCCGTTGTGCTGACGCAGGACGATCTTCCGTTTGCCACTAGCGCTGCACTGGTAGTGAAAAATCCCTACCTGACCTATGCACGCATGGCCCAAATTCTTGATACCACGCCGCAGCCGGCACAGAACATTGCAGCCAGTGCTGCGATTGATCCGACGGCTCAGCTGGGTAACAACGTATCAGTCGGCGCAAACGCCGTTATCGAATCCGGCGTTGTTTTGGGTGATAACGTGGTGATTGGCCCTGGCTGCTTTGTTGGAAAAAATACGAAAATTGGCGCAGGGTCTCGTCTGTGGGCCAATGTCTCTGTCTACCATGAGGTTGAGATTGGCGAGAATTGTCTCGTTCAGTCCAGCACGGTGATTGGTTCTGACGGATTTGGTTACGCCAACGATCGGGGTAACTGGGTTAAGATCCCTCAGCTGGGTCGCGTGATTATCGGCGATCGTGTGGAGATCGGCGCTTGCACAACTATCGACCGCGGTGCGCTTGACGACACCATTATTGGTAACGGTGTTATCATAGACAACCAGTGCCAGATTGCACATAACGTTGTGATTGGCGACAATACCGCAGTTGCGGGTGGTGTTATCATGGCAGGCAGCCTGAAAATTGGCCGTTACTGCATGATTGGCGGTGCCAGCGTGATCAATGGCCATATGGAAATATGCGACAAAGTCACGGTGACGGGGATGGGTATGGTGATGCGTCCAATCACTGAGCCTGGCGTTTATTCCTCAGGTATTCCGCTGCAACCGAACAAGGTCTGGCGTAAAACAGCTGCACTGGTGATGAATATTGATGATATGAGCAAGCGACTCAAAGCGATTGAGCGCAAAATCGATCAACAAGACTAAGCGTTCATCCGTTTAACGCTAAATTTCCCGGCCTGTCGGCTTTGTTTATAAACCGGCAGGCCGTGTTATTATTGCTACTTAGTACATTTGACAGGAAGAGTATTTTGACTACTGACACTCATACTCTGCATATTGAAGAGATTTTAGAACTTCTGCCGCACCGCTATCCGTTTTTACTGGTAGACCGTGTGCTGGATTTTGAAGAAGGTCGTTTTCTGCGCGCAGTGAAAAATGTCTCCGTTAACGAGCCGTTCTTCCAGGGGCACTTCCCTGGTAAGCCTATCTTCCCGGGTGTATTGATCCTGGAAGCGATGGCACAGGCTACCGGTATTCTGGCGTTTAAAAGCGTAGGTAAACTGGAACCGGGTGAACTCTATTACTTCGCGGGTATCGATGAAGCGCGCTTCAAGCGTCCGGTCGTGCCTGGTGATCAAATGATCATGGAAGTCACTTTTGAAAAAACGCGTCGCGGCCTGACTCGCTTCAAAGGCGTAGCTATGGTTGACGGCAAAGTTGTTTGCGAAGCGACAATGATGTGTGCGCGTAGCCGGGAGGCCTGATACGTGATTGATAAATCCGCCTTTATTCATCCTACCGCCATTGTGGAAACGGGTGCCATCATTGGTGCCAACGTCCACATTGGCCCGTTTTGTATTGTTGGACCCCATGTCGAAATTGGTGAGGGTACAGTACTGAAATCTCACGTTGTCGTGAATGGTCATACCACCATTGGCTGCAACAATGAGATCTATCAGTTCGCCTCCATCGGCGAAGTTAACCAGGATCTCAAGTATGCTGGCGAACCGACCCGCGTGGAAATCGGCGATCGTAACCGCATTCGCGAAAGCGTCACCATTCATCGTGGTACAACGCAAGGCGGTGGATTGACGAAGGTGGGCAGCGACAACCTGTTTATGGTTAATGCGCATATTGCGCACGACTGTACCGTGGGTAGCCGCTGTATTCTCGCCAACAACGCAACGCTGGCGGGACACGTATCGGTTGATGATTTCGCCATTATTGGCGGCATGACCGCAGTCCATCAGTTCTGCATCATTGGTGCACACGTGATGGTCGGCGGATGCTCCGGTGTGGCGCAGGACGTCCCACCGTTTGTGATTGCGCAGGGCAACCATGCCACGCCGTTTGGCGTGAACATCGAAGGTCTCAAGCGTCGTGGTTTTAGTCGCGAAGCGATTACTGCCATCCGCAACGCGTACAAACTGCTGTACCGTAGCGGTAAAACGCTGGAAGAGGCTAAGCCGGAAATTGCCGAGCTGGCGAATAAGCACCCTGAAGTGAAAACGTTCATGGAATTCTTTGAACGTTCAACCCGTGGTCTGATTCGTTAATGGTCGACAGTCGTCCGCTTACCATCGCCCTGGTCGCCGGAGAAACCTCCGGCGATATTCTTGGTGCAGGTCTTATCCGCGCGCTTAAAGCCCGTGTACCCAATGCCCGCTTTGTGGGCGTGGCTGGGCCGCTGATGCAGGCCGAAGGCTGTGAAGCCTGGTATGAAATGGAAGAGCTGGCTGTGATGGGCATCGTCGAGGTGTTGGGACGCTTGCGTCGCCTGCTGCATATTCGCGCCGACCTTACCCGCCGCTTTACCGACCTTAAGCCCGATGTATTTGTCGGCATTGATGCGCCTGATTTCAATATTACCCTTGAAGGGAACCTGAAAAAGCAGGGGATCAAAACTATCCATTACGTCAGTCCGTCCGTGTGGGCGTGGCGACAGAAACGCGTTTTCAAAATCGGACGATCCACTAATCTGGTGCTGGCTTTTCTGCCTTTCGAAAAAGCGTTTTACGACAGATTTAATGTCCCGTGCCGTTTTATCGGTCATACCATGGCGGATGCCATGCCGCTGGATCCGGATAAAAACGCGGCGCGTGACGAACTGGGCATCCCGCATGATGTGCACTGTCTGGCGCTGCTGCCAGGGAGCCGGGGTGCGGAAGTTGAAATGCTCAGTGCCGATTTCCTGAAAACGGCGCAAATTCTTCGCAAGACTTATCCCGATCTTGAAGTGGTCGTGCCGCTGGTGAATGCCAAACGCCGCGAGCAGTTTGAGCGTATCAAAGCCGACGTCGCCCCGGATCTTCACGTCCGCCTGCTGGACGGGAAAGGGCGGCAAGCCATGTTTGCGAGCGATGCCGCACTACTGGCTTCCGGCACGGCTGCGCTGGAGTGTATGCTGGCAAAATGCCCAATGGTGGTCGGTTATCGCATGAAGCCGTTTACCTTCTGGCTGGCAAAACGTCTGGTAAAAACAGATTACGTATCCCTGCCAAACCTGCTTGCGGGTCGCGAGCTGGTGAAAGAGCTCTTGCAGGATGAATGCCAGCCGCAGGCGCTGGCTGATGCATTACTGCCGCTGCTGGCCAACGGTAAAACCAGCCACCAGATGCATGATACCTTCCGTGAACTGCATCAACTGATCCGCTGTAATGCTGATGAGCAGGCGGCCGATGCGGTGCTGGAGTTAGCACAATGATGGAATTTATTTATCCCCATACCCACCTCGTTGCCGGTGTGGATGAAGTCGGTCGTGGCCCGTTAGTGGGTGCCGTTGTGACCGCGGCGGTGATCCTCGATCCAGCCCGCCCGATCGTTGGCCTGAACGACTCGAAAAAACTGAGTGAAAAGCGTCGCCTGGCGCTGTTCGATGAAATTAAAGAAAAGGCGCTGGCCTGGAGTCTCGGGCGCGCAGAGCCGGATGAGATCGACGATCTGAACATTCTGCACGCCACCATGCTGGCGATGCAGCGTGCCGTCGCTGGCCTGAAGATTGTGCCTGAGTATGTGCTGATCGACGGTAACCGTTGCCCGGCGCTGCCGATGCCTTCCATGGCTGTTGTTAAAGGCGATAGCCGCGTCGCAGAAATCAGTGCGGCGTCAATCATTGCCAAAGTGACGCGCGATGCCGAAATGGCCGCGCTGGACCTCACTTATCCCGCGTATGGTTTCGCCCAGCACAAGGGATATCCAACGGCTTTCCATCTGGAAAAGCTGGCTGAACATGGCGCAACTGAACATCATCGGCGCAGCTTTGGCCCGGTGAAACGCGCGCTGGGACTGGTGTCCTGAATCAAGACGCAAGCAATTAAGTAACGCGGGATCTGAAGATGGCTGAACCACGTTTCGTACACCTGCGGGTGCATAGCGACTACTCCATGATCGATGGGCTGGCAAAGACCGGGCCGCTGGTAAAAAAGGCGGCCTCGCTTGGCATGCCTGCGCTGGCGATCACCGATTTTACCAACCTGTGTGGCCTGGTGAAGTTCTACGGAACGGCGCATGGCGCAGGATTAAAGTCCATCGTCGGCGCGGATTTTCATGTGCAGAGCGACCTGCTCGGCGATGAGATGACGCAAATTTCCGTGTTAGCCATGAATAACACGGGTTATCAGAACCTCACTCTGCTGATCTCAAAAGCCTACCAACGCGGTTACGGCGCACTGGGTCCATGGATTGACCGCGACTGGCTGGCGGAGCTGAACGAAGGTTTGCTGCTGATCTCCGGTGGCCGTATGGGGGATGTCGGCAAATGTCTGCTACGCGGTAATAACGCGCTGGTGGATCAGTGCGTCTCGTTCTACGAAGAGTATTTCCCGGATCGTTATTACCTGGAGCTGATCCGTACCGGGCGTGCGGATGAAGAGAGCTACCTGCATGCGGCCGTCGCCCTGGCGGAAGCGCATGGCCTGCCTGTTGTGGCCACCAACGATGTGCGCTTCCTTGAGGCGGGTGATTTTGACGCGCATGAAATTCGCGTCGCTATCCACGACGGTTTCACCCTCGACGATCCAAAACGCCCGCGCAACTACTCATCGCAGCAGTACATGCGCAGCGAAGAGGAGATGTGTGAGCTCTTCTCGGACATCCCGGAAGCGCTGGAAAACAGCGTAGAGATTGCCAAGCGCTGTAACGTCACCGTGCGTCTCGGCGAATACTTCCTGCCGCAGTTCCCGACGGGAGACATGACCACCGAAGATTTCCTGGTCATGAAATCGAAAGAGGGTCTGGAAGAGCGTCTGGAATTCCTCTTCCCGGATGAAGCGGTCCGTAAAGAGAAACGTCCTGAATATGACGAGCGCCTGGATATTGAACTCCAGGTGATCAACCAGATGGGGTTCCCAGGCTACTTCCTAATCGTGATGGAGTTCATCCAGTGGTCGAAGGATAACGGCGTGCCGGTAGGTCCGGGCCGTGGTTCTGGTGCCGGCTCGCTGGTGGCGTATGCCCTGAAAATTACCGATCTCGATCCGCTGGAATTTGACCTGCTGTTCGAACGTTTCCTCAACCCGGAACGTGTCTCCATGCCCGACTTTGACGTCGACTTCTGCATGGAAAAACGCGACCAGGTGATTGAGCACGTGGCCGATATGTATGGTCGTGATGCGGTTTCGCAGATCATCACCTTCGGTACGATGGCCGCGAAAGCGGTTATCCGCGATGTGGGCCGCGTTCTGGGCCACCCGTACGGTTTTGTCGATCGTATCTCTAAGCTGGTGCCGCCCGATCCGGGCATGACTCTGGCGAAAGCCTTTGAAGCTGAACCTCAGCTGCCGGAAATCTACGAAGCCGACGAAGAGGTCAAAGCGCTGATCGACATGGCGCGCAAGCTGGAAGGCGTCACGCGTAACGCCGGTAAGCATGCGGGGGGGGTGGTTATCGCCCCGACCAAAATCACCGACTTTGCGCCGCTGTACTGCGATGAAGCGGGCCAGCATCCGGTCACCCAGTTCGACAAGAACGACGTAGAATACGCCGGGCTGGTGAAGTTCGACTTCCTCGGCCTGCGTACGCTGACCATCATCAACTGGGCGCTGGAGATGATCAACGCCCGTCGCGAGAAGAACGGCGAACCGCCGCTGGATATCGCGGCTATCCCGCTTGATGACAAGAAAAGTTTCGACATGCTGCAACGCTCGGAGACGACAGCCGTCTTCCAGCTTGAATCCCGCGGCATGAAAGATTTGATTAAGCGTCTGCAACCAGACTGCTTCGAAGATATGATCGCGCTGGTGGCCCTGTTCCGTCCGGGGCCGTTGCAGTCGGGGATGGTAGATAACTTTATCGACCGTAAACACGGGCGCGAAGAGATTTCCTACCCGGACGTGCAGTGGCAGCATGAAAGCCTGAAACCGGTACTGGAGCCAACCTATGGCATCATCCTGTATCAGGAACAAGTCATGCAGATCGCCCAGGTGCTTTCTGGTTATACCCTTGGCGGCGCAGACATGCTGCGTCGTGCGATGGGTAAGAAAAAGCCGGAAGAGATGGCCAAGCAGCGTTCCATCTTTGAGGATGGGGCGAAGAAAAACGGCGTCGATGGCGAACTGGCGATGAAAATCTTCGACCTGGTGGAGAAATTCGCCGGGTACGGATTTAACAAATCCCACTCCGCCGCCTATGCTTTGGTTTCGTATCAAACGCTGTGGCTGAAGGCTCACTATCCCGCTGAATTTATGGCGGCGGTAATGACTGCCGATATGGACAACACCGAGAAGGTGGTTGGCCTGGTGGACGAGTGCTGGCGCATGGGGCTGAAGATCCTGCCGCCGGATATTAACTCTGGCCTGTACCATTTCCACGTTAACGATGACGGGGAAATCGTCTATGGAATCGGCGCGATCAAGGGCGTAGGTGAGGGGCCGATCGAGGCGATCATCGAAGCGCGTAACAACGGCGGCTATTTCCGCGAGCTGTTCGATCTGTGCGCCCGCACCGATACCAAAAAACTGAACCGCCGGGTGCTGGAAAAACTGATCATGTCCGGCGCGTTTGATCGGCTGGGGCCACACCGCGCCGCGCTGATGAACTCGCTCGGCGATGCGCTGAAAGCAGCCGATCAGCACGCGAAAGCGGAAGCCATTGGCCAGGCAGATATGTTCGGCGTGCTGGCGGAAGAGCCAGAGCAGATTGAGCAGTCTTATTCCAACTGCCAGCCCTGGCCAGAACAGGTGGTGCTGGATGGGGAGCGTGAGACGTTAGGCCTGTACCTGACGGGGCACCCGATCAACCAGTATCTGAAAGAAATTGAGCGCTATGTCGGCGGCCACAGGCTTAAAGACATGCATCCGACAGAACGTGGTAAAATCACCACGGCTGCGGGGCTCGTGATTGCTGCAAGGGTAATGGTCACCAAGCGCGGCAATCGTATCGGCATCTGTACCCTGGATGACCGTTCCGGGCGTCTGGAGGTGATGTTGTTCACCGACGCGCTGGATAAATACCAGCAATTGCTGGAAAAAGACCGCATACTTATCGTCAGCGGACAGGTCAGCTTTGATGACTTCAGCGGGGGGCTTAAAATGACCGCCCGCGAAGTGATGGACATTGACGAAGCCCGGGAAAAATATGCTCGCGGGCTTGCTATCTCGCTGACGGACAGGCAAATTGATGACCAGCTTTTAAACCGACTCCGTCAGTCTCTGGAACCCCACCGCTCGGGGACCATTCCAGTACATCTCTACTATCAGAGGGCGGATGCACGTGCGCGGTTGCGCTTTGGTGCAACGTGGCGTGTCTCTCCGAGCGATCGTTTACTGAACGATCTCCGTGGCCTCATTGGTTCGGAGCAGGTGGAACTGGAGTTTGACTAATACAGGAATACTATGAGTCTGAATTTCCTTGATTTCGAACAGCCGATTGCAGAGCTGGAAGCGAAAATCGATTCTCTGACAGCCGTGAGCCGTCAGGATGAAAAACTGGATATTAACATCGACGAAGAAGTGCATCGTCTGCGCGAAAAAAGCGTAGAACTGACGCGCAAAATCTTTGCCGATCTCGGCGCATGGCAGATCGCCCAGCTGGCGCGTCATCCACAGCGTCCGTACACCCTGGATTATGTCCGCCTGGCGTTTGACGAATTTGACGAACTGGCAGGCGACCGCGCATACGCTGACGATAAAGCTATCGTCGGCGGTATCGCGCGTCTGGATGGACGTCCGGTGATGATTATTGGTCATCAGAAAGGCCGTGAAACCAAAGAGAAAATCCGTCGTAACTTCGGTATGCCAGCGCCAGAAGGCTACCGTAAGGCCCTGCGTCTGATGGAGATGGCTGAGCGTTTCAATATGCCTATCATCACCTTCATCGACACGCCGGGTGCTTACCCGGGTGTTGGCGCTGAAGAACGCGGTCAGTCTGAAGCCATCGCACGCAACCTGCGTGAGATGTCTCGCCTGAAAGTGCCGGTCATCTGTACCGTTATCGGTGAAGGTGGGTCCGGCGGTGCGCTGGCAATTGGCGTGGGCGATAAAGTGAATATGCTACAGTACAGTACCTATTCCGTTATCTCTCCGGAAGGCTGTGCCTCCATTCTGTGGAAAAGTGCCGATAAAGCGCCGCTGGCTGCTGAAGCGATGGGCATCATTGCCCCACGTCTGAAAGAGCTGAAGCTGATCGACACCGTTATCCCTGAACCGCTGGGCGGCGCGCATCGTAAGCCGGAAGTGATGGCTGCTTCCCTGAAAGCGCAGCTGCTGGCAGATCTGGCGGACCTGGACGTGCTGAGCACAGAAGATCTGCTCAACCGTCGTTATCAGCGTCTGATGACCTACGGTTACGCGTAAGCCTCACAATTATCCTAAAAGCCGCACATTGTTGCGGCTTTTTTTATACCTGCCGTTTACCTTAACTATGCTTATCTGATGTTTTTCAAGGAGGTAAACCATGAACATCATTGCCATCATGGGGCCACACGGCGTCTTTTATAAAGACGAACCCATCAAGGAGCTGGAGCAAGCCCTCAAAGCACGCGGATACCAGCTGATCTGGCCGCAAAACAGCGCCGACCTGCTGAAATTTATCGAACACAATCCGCGCATCTGTGGCGTGATATTCGACTGGGACGAATACGACATGGAGTTGTGCAGCGATATCAATAAGCTCAACGAATATCTTCCGCTGTACGCGTTTATCAACACTCACTCGACCATGGACGTGAGCGCGCATGATATGCGTATGGCGCTGTGGTTCTTCGAATACTCACTCGGCGTTGCCGAGGACATTGCGACCCGCATTCAGCAGTACACCGGTGAATACCTCGATAACATCACACCGCCGTTCACGCGCGCGCTGTTCACCTATGTGAATGAAGGGAAGTACACCTTCTGTACGCCAGGCCACATGGCGGGAACAGCCTATCAAAAAAGCCCGGTGGGATGTCTGTTCTACGATTTCTTCGGCGGTAACACGCTGAAGGCGGATGTGTCGATTTCGGTCACCGAGTTAGGCTCTCTGCTGGATCATACCGGCCCGCATCTGGAAGCCGAAGAGTACATCGCCCGGACCTTTGGCGCCGAGCAAAGCTACATGGTGACCAACGGTACCTCAACCTCGAACAAAATCGTCGGGATGTACGCCGCGCCTGCCGGCAGTACGCTGCTGATTGACCGAAACTGCCACAAATCACTGGCGCATTTGCTGATGATGAGCGACGTGGTGCCGCTCTGGCTGTCGCCTACGCGTAATGCGCTGGGTATTCTCGGCGGCATTCCTCGCCGTGAATTCGCGCATGAAGCCATTGAAAATAAGATCGCAGCGATCCCCGAGGCAAGCTGGCCTGTGCACGCGGTGATCACCAACTCCACCTATGACGGGCTGCTTTACAACACGAACTGGATCAAGCAGACGCTCGACGTGCCGTCGATCCACTTTGACTCCGCGTGGGTGCCTTACACCAATTTCCACCCGATTTACTCGGGTAAAAGTGGGATGAGCGGCGAGCGGGTGCCGGGCAAGGTGTTCTTCGAAACGCAGTCGACGCACAAAATGCTGGCCGCGTTTTCCCAGGCGTCTCTCATTCACATCAAGGGCGAGTACGACGAGGACACCTTCAACGAAGCCTTTATGATGCACACGACCACGTCGCCGAGCTACCCGCTGGTGGCGTCCATCGAAACGGCGGCGGCGATGCTGCGCGGTAATCCGGGTAAACGCCTGATCAATCGTTCGGTGGAACGGGCGCTGCATTTCCGAAAAGAGGTTCAGCGACTTAAAGATGAAGCGGACGGCTGGTTCTTTGATATCTGGCAGCCGGAAGAGATTGATGAGGCAGAATGCTGGCCCGTCGCGCCGGGGGAGAGCTGGCACGGTTTCCGGGATGCCGATGCGGACCACATGTTCCTCGATCCGGTTAAGGTGACGATCCTGACGCCGGGCATGGATGAGCAGGGTGTGATGGGTGAGGAAGGGATCCCGGCTGCGCTGGTGGCGAAGTTCCTTGATGAGCGCGGCGTGGTGGTGGAGAAAACCGGCCCCTATAATTTGCTGTTCCTGTTCAGCATCGGGATCGATAAAACCCGCGCGATGGGGCTGTTGCGCGGACTGATGGAGTTTAAGCGTGCATATGATCTGAACCTGCGGGTGAAGAATATGCTGCCGGATCTCTACGCGGAAGATCCTGACTTCTATCGCAATATGCGTATTCAGGATCTGGCCCAGGGGATCCACAGGCTGATCCGCCAGCACGATCTGCCGCGCCTGATGTTGCAGGCATTTGATGTTCTGCCTGAAATGAAGCTGACGCCGCACAGGGCGTGGCAGCGCCAGGTGAAAGGGGAGGTTGAAACCGTTGAGCTGGAGAACCTGGTCGGGCGGGTATCGGCCAACATGATCCTGCCTTATCCGCCGGGCGTGCCGCTGCTGATGCCGGGTGAAATGATCACCGAGGAGAGCCGGGCGGTGCTCGATTTCCTGCTGATGCTCTGTTCGGTAGGGCGCCACTATCCGGGCTTTGAAACGGACATTCATGGCGCGAAACGCGATGATAACGGCGTGTACTGGGTGAGAGTCCTAAAATAAAAGGGTCTGCTTGCCAGGGGCGGGTTGTCGGTTGTAACGTTCAGAGCATCATAAAAAGGAGAAACTATGCTGGGTTTAAAAGCGGTTCATCATATTGCGATCATTGCCACCGATTACGCGAAAAGTAAGGCATTCTACTGCGACGTTCTCGGCTTTACGCTGTTGAGCGAGGCTTACCGTGAGGAGCGCGACTCCTGGAAAGGCGATCTGGCGTTAAACGGACAATATGTGATTGAACTGTTCTCTTTTCCTTTCCCGCCAGCGCGTCCTTCACGCCCGGAAGCCTGCGGCCTGCGCCACCTGGCCTTCAGCGTCGATGACCTGGACAGCGCGGTAAAACATCTGGAAGCCCACGGCGTGGCCTGCGAAGCGATTCGTGTCGATCCCTTTACCGATAAACGTTTCACTTTTTTCAACGATCCGGACGGGCTGCCGCTGGAGCTTTACCAGCAGTAATCGCCGTCATGTGTGATAATGCCCGTTCAGTTCGGGCATTTTTTATGTGTAATTTCCTATGACCTTACCCGCTATCGCGCACGCCGTTTCACCCTATCGCCAGCTGCTGGTGGGGTTCAGCGGTGGCCTGGATTCCACCGTTTTGCTGCACCGCCTTAAGCTCTGGCGCGACCGTGAGCCTGACGTCCAGCTGCGGGCGATGCATATCCATCACGGCTTAAGCCCCCATGCCGACGACTGGGTGGCGCACTGCGAAGCGGTGTGTTCAGGGTGGGCGATCCCGCTGATCGTTGAACGCGTCACGCTTGAGGATGAGGGGCTGGGTATTGAGGCGCAGGCGCGGAAAGCCCGCTACGCCGCGTTTTCCGGCGCATTACAGCAAGGGGAAGCGTTGGTCACCGCGCAGCATCTGGACGACCAGTGCGAGACGTTTTTACTGGCGCTCAAGAGGGGCAGCGGGCCTGCGGGGTTATCTGCCATGCCTGAGCGCGCAGATTTTGCTGAAACAGAGCTCATCCGCCCGCTGCTGGGTGAGACGCGCGCATCACTGGAAGCCTGGGCGCAGCAGCATCATCTGTGCTGGATTGAAGACGAGAGCAATCAGGACGACAGTTACGACCGTAACTTCCTGCGCCTGCGCGTCTTACCGCTGCTGAGTGAGCGCTGGGCGCATTTTTCCGAAGCGGCGGCCAGAAGCGCCATGCTGTGTGCTGAACAGGAAAGCTTGCTGGATGAGTTGCTGAGCGAGGAGCTGGATACGCTGACTACCGCTGACGGTGCCCTGAACATTGCGCCGTTGATGGTGATGAGCCCCGTGCGTCGGGCTGCTCTGATTCGCCGCTGGCTGGCTTACCACCGTGCGGTTATGCCCTCCCGGGCGATGCTCAACCGTATCTGGGAGGAAGTTGCACAGGCGAGGGAAGATGCCGCCCCGTGTATACACCTGAATGGTTATAACGTCAGGCGCTATAAAGGGCAACTCTGGTGGGTAAAATCTGTGCCGTCGCTGGCTGACGCTGTGCTCGACTGGCCGTCGCCGGAAAAAGCATTAACGCTACCGATGAATGCCGGTGTCGTTGCGTTAAGCCATTCGGGCAATGTGCGTCTACCTGAGCCGGACGAGAACGTCACTATACGCTTCAGGGCCAGCGGCATGCTGCATATCGTCGGGCGTAACGGCGGGCGTAAGCTGAAGAAAATCTGGCAGGAACAGAACGTTCCGCCCTGGCGACGTGATACCACGCCGCTTCTGTTTTACGGCGACACGCTCATCGCGGCGGCAGAGGTGTTCATCACTGAAGAGGGGTGGGCTGAAGCGGGTGTTAATTTTGAATGGAAAGCGTAACGGGCAGCATGGCTGCCCGTTGGTTATCAGGATTCGCTCACCACAACGGTGCCGATTTCCGGATGGCTGAAACTGGCAATTTTGTCGAGGCGTAGCTCACGCGTTGCACCTGCATCTTCCACAACCAGGTATTCCACATTTTTACGGGAAACCAGATCGCTGGCCTTTGCCTTTAGCACTTCGCCATCTTTTAGCTCCAGCGTCAGTATTAAATGATGCTGGCAGGCGAGTTCGAGGTTGTCATAGTCATCACAATTGATGGGTTGATAGGTATCATTCATCGACATAATCGCTCACCAGTAAATTCGCCGCAGCATACGCTGCTTTTTCCCTGACCGATTCAGAAAGGCTCTCATCAGAGGCCACTTCATTTAGCACGTTCAATACACAGCCCAACGCATCCGGAATGTACCCCAGATCTCCGCTGGCGATCTCCGCATACCGTCTGCGAATCAACTCACAATAATTATTCACATCACCTCCTGCCAGCGTACTGACTTACTGTGAGATATCATTAAGCCTACGAAGTTAAACTCGGTTTAGCAAGGTGACTATACCATACTCATTTAAGCAATATCAGCGCCTTGATAAGAGGGCGCCACCACCTCGTAACAGCCTTTTGCCGCGGTTTTCGCTACAATGTACGCCTGATTCGAAAGGAGTTCTCTCATGGCGCTGAAAGCGACAATTTATAAAGCTGTGGTCAATGTGGCGGATCTTGACCGTAACCAGTTTCTGGATGCGTCATTGACGCTGGCGCGTCATCCTTCTGAAACCCAGGAGCGCATGATGCTGCGCCTGCTGGCGTGGATTAAGTATGCCGACGAGCGTCTGCAATTTACCCGTGGTTTAAGCGCGGAAGATGAACCGGAAGCCTGGCTGCGCAACGATCATCTGGGTATCGATTTATGGATTGAGCTTGGCCTGCCGGATGAACGCCGGATCAAAAAGGCCTGCACCCAGTCTGCTGAAGTGGCGTTGTTTGCCTACAACCAGCGAGCGGCGGAGATCTGGTGGCAACAAAATAAAAATAAATGTGCGCTGTTCAAAAATCTTACCGTCTGGTATCTGGATGATGAACAGCTGGCGCAGCTGAGTGCGTTCGCCAGCCGGACGATGGCGCTACAGGCGACGATTCAGGACGGCGCCATCTGGCTTTCCGATTCTCAGAATAATCTGGAAATTCATCTCACAGCCTGGCAGCCCGCATCATGATTGTATTGTCCCGAAACGTCAGCATCCCTGATAACGAGCTGGAGATCACCGCCATCCGGGCCCAGGGAGCAGGGGGACAGCACGTTAACAAGGCCTCAACGGCTATCCATTTGCGCTTTGACATTCGGGCCTCCAGCCTGCCAGAGTATTATAAAGAAAGCCTGCTTGCCGCCAGCCATCACCTGATCACCAGCGAGGGTGTGATGGTGATTAAAGCGCAGGAGTATCGCAGCCAGGAGCTTAACCGGGAAGCGGCAATAGCCCGGCTGGTCGCGGTCATCAAAGAGCTGACGGCTGTACAAAAAAGTCGCCGGGCAACACGTCCAACGCGGGCATCGAAAGAACGTCGGTTGTCATCGAAGGCGCAGAAATCCACCGTAAAATCACTGCGTGGCAAAGTCCGTCACCCATAATGTGACGAAAGGGATACCCTTTTTCATAAGGAAAGTATTGTGAAAAAAGCATTATTATCAGCGCTGGCCGTGACAAGCCTGTTCGCGCTTTTTGGCTGTAATAACCGTTCAGAAACGCAGGTACTACAGCCAACGCAAAATGAAGAATTAAAGCCGATGCAGCAAAGCTGGCGCGGCGTATTACCGTGTGCAGATTGCGAGGGCATCGAAACCTCTCTGTTCCTGCAAAAAGATGGCACCTGGGTCATGAACCAGCGTTACCAGGGGGCGAAAGAACCGTCTTCTTTTGCATCTTACGGAACATGGGCGCGTACGGCTGAGAAGCTGGTATTGACGGATACCACGGGCGATAAAACCTTCTTCCGCGCCAAAGGCGAGGGGATGGAGATGCTCGATCGCGAAGGCAATCCGATTGAATCTCAGTTCAACTACACGTTGGCCCCGGTGAAAGCGACCCTGCCAGCCACCCCAATGGCGATGCGAGGGATGTATTTCTACATGGCGGATGCGGCGATCTTCACTGACTGTGCAACCGGGAAGAAAGTCAGCGTGGCGAACAATGCCCAGCTGGAGCGAGACTATGCCGTCGCGCGCGGCAACGACAGTAAGCCAGTGTTGCTGACGGTTGAAGGGCACTTTACGCTGGAGCCAAACCCGGATAGCGGCGAGCTGGTGAAAACGCTGGTGGCAGATAAAGATGCGAAGTTTGCTGCGGGGAAAGACTGCGAAAGCAAATAAGATATAGCCATTAAAAAACCCCGCACTGGCGGGGTTTTTTGTTTCTTAACCTTTGATGGCTTTCACCAGGTAATCAAGAATATCTCCCGTCTTGATCATCTGTTTTTCGCCGTTGCGACGGTATTTGTATTCAATCTCGTCGCTGTCGAGGTTACGGTCGCCAATGACGATGGTGTGTGGAATACCGATCAGTTCCATGTCAGCAAACATCACGCCAGGACGCTCTTTACGGTCATCCATCAGCACGTCGATACCTTTCGCGCTCAGCTCAGCGTAGAGTTTCTCAGCCAGCTCCTGCACGCGGTAAGACTTGTGCATGTTCATTGGCAGGATCGCCACCTGGAACGGCGCGATGTTATCCGGCCAGACGATTCCGCGTTCGTCATAGTTCTGCTCGATAGCGGCAGCAACAACGCGCGTTACGCCAATGCCGTAGCAGCCCATGGTCAGAACCTGGTTACGGCCATCTTCGCCCTGAACGGCAGCGTTCATTGCGCGCGAGTACTTATCGCCCAGCTGGAAGATGTGGCCTACTTCGATACCGCGTTTGATCATCAGGGTACCCTTGCCGTCCGGGCTTGGATCGCCTGCGACCACGTTACGGATGTCAGCCACTTCCGGCGTCGCCACGTCACGATCCCAGTTGATGCCGAAGTAGTGTTTACCGTCGATGTTTGCGCCCGCAGCGAAGTCGCTCATCGCCGCAACGGTGCGGTCAATGATCACCGGAACAGGCATGTTCACCGGACCCAGAGAACCAGGACCTGCATTCACCACGGCGCGGATCTCCGCTTCCGTTGCGAAGGTCAGCGGGCTGGCAACCTGCGGCAGCTTCTCGGCTTTCACTTCGTTCAGCTCGTGATCGCCTCGTACCAGCAGGGCAACCAGTGGATAAGCGCTACCTTCAGCCGATTTCACCAGCAGGGTTTTCACGGTTTTTTCGATCGGCAGAGTAAACTGCTCAACCAGCTCGGCGATAGTTTTCGCGTTTGGCGTATCAACCAGCGTCATCTCTTGCGTTGCCGCGCCGCGTGGTTCTTTCGGTGCCAGCGCTTCTGCAAATTCGATGTTCGCGGCGTAATCAGAGGAGTCAGAGAAGATCACATCGTCTTCGCCGCTCTGCGCCAGAACCTGGAATTCATGGGAGGCGCTACCGCCGATTGAACCGGTATCAGCCTGTACAGCACGGAAATCCAGCCCCATGCGGGAGAAGATTTTACTGTAGGCCGCGTACATTTTGTCGTAGGTCTCTTGCAGCGATTCCTGAGAAGTATGGAAAGAGTAAGCATCTTTCATCAGGAACTCGCGAGAACGCATGACGCCAAAGCGTGGACGCACTTCGTCACGGAACTTAGTCTGGATCTGGAAGAAGTTCAGCGGCAGCTGTTTGTAAGAGCTCAGCTCGTTACGGATCAGATCGGTGATCACTTCTTCATGCGTTGGACCGAGAACGAATGGACGATCGCCACGATCGGCAATACGCAGCAGTTCAGGACCGTACTGCTCCCAGCGACCGCTCTCCTGCCACAGTTCAGAGGGCTGAACGACCGGCATTAACACCTCGATAGCACCGGCGTTGTTCATCTCTTCACGCACGATGTTTTCGACTTTTTTCAGGACGCGCACGCCGGTCGGCAGCCAGGTGTATAACCCGGAGGCCAGCTTGCGGATCATCCCGGCGCGCAGCATCAGCTGGTGGCTGATCACCTCGGCGTCGGCAGGTGTCTCCTTCAGAGTGGAGAGCAGATATTGGCTAGTACGCATGTTGTTACGGTTCCATTTCGACGATTGGAACAGGCTGAAACACCAGCCTGACACAAAAAAAGTGGTTTAGTTTACCAGTGTGGCAAAGATGCCAAAAGAGAGGAGAACAAAATTACCTGGGTTCCAGGGCAAACACTTCAAAACCCGCCGCAGTCACGCGCCAGCGCACGTTAAAGTCCAGCAGCCAGACGGCGTACGTATTCCCGGCTTCCTCTTCTTTGCGGTAGGCGGGACGGGGGTCCTGGGCCAGCACTTCAACGATAAAGTCACGCAGGCGAGGATAACGCTTTTCCAGCTCGCTGATTTGCGTCGTTATTTCAGACGTGAAGTGAACCGGCATATCTGCCTGCGGTGCGTCCTGAGCATAGCTTGCTCGGGCATCCGGCAGCGCTTCGGCGAAGGGCAGGTAAGGCTTAATATCTATGACCGGCGTGCCATCAACCAGGTCAAGGCTACCTAACTCCAGGATCACCTGATCTTTCTGACAACGTATGCCTTTCAGCTCGACCAGCGACATCCCGATGGGGTTGGGACGAAAGGTTGAGCGGGTGGCAAAGACACCCATTCTGGCATTTCCGCCCAGACGAGGCGGACGCACGGTAGGACGCCAGCCGCCTTCCATGGTCTGGTGAAATACAAAGACCACCCATAAATGGCTGAACGCCTCAAGCCCGCGCACTGCATCGGCCTGATTATACGGCGCGACAAGATGAAGCTCGCCGCCGCCGTTAATGACCAGACCCGGCTGACGTGGAACGGCGAACTTTTCTTTATAAGGGGAGCGGATAACGCCTATCTGCTCGAACTGAAATGAACTCATTTCGCCGTAATGTTAAGCGCAGAACCGATACATACCGCCTGGCGATAGCAACCAGGTGTGCCGCTGGTGACTTCGCAGCTGTGCAGCAGCACCGCGTTGGCTTTCATTTTCGACGCGTTGATTTGCATACGCTTGCGGGCTGTCGGAATATTGGGTGGGGAGTCCTGATTCGTTGCCTGGCAGGATTCGCCGCTCACTTCGCCCAGTTCACGGAATGGCTTACCGACCAGCTCGTCGGCTTTGGTAATAATACGTACCGGCGCAGCGCGAGGCGCTTTCGGTTTTGCTGGCTCCGCTTTTGGCGGGGTTGCAGTGCTTTGAACAGGTTCAACAGGAGATCTGCTTAGCATAGAACAGCCGCTCAGCATCAGTGCTAAAAAACAGATCGGTAAAGCACGCATAATAATTCCTCAGTGGATAATCAAAACGTCAGATATTGAAGCAGTTGACCGCACAAATGACAAGACGGGCAAATGCCCGTCTTGATGATATTACACTGCCGGGAGATTACCAGCCTTTAACCGCGCCGCCGTTAAACACCTTATTGGCTTCCTGGTACACTTCTTCAGACTGATATGCCTGTATGAATTTCTTCACATTCTCCGCGTCTTTGTTGTCTTCGCGAGTCACGATCAGGTTGACGTACGGGGAATCTTTATCTTCAACGAAGATGCCATCTTTCGCTGGGGTCAGGCCGATCTGGCTGGCGTAAGTGGTGTTGATCACGGCCAGGGCGATCTGCGCATCGTCCAGAGAACGTGGCAGCTGTGGTGCTTCCAGCTCAACAATTTTCAGATTTTTCGGGTTTTCGGTTACGTCCAGAACGGTCGGTAACAAGCCAACGCCTTCTTTCAGTTTAATCAGGCCCACTTTCTGTAGCAGAAGCAGGGAACGGCCAAGGTTGGTTGGGTCGTTAGGGACGGCAACCTGTGAACCCGGCTGGAGTTCATCCAGAGATTTAATTTTCTTGGAGTAACCGGCAATCGGGTAAACGAAGGTGTTACCGACAGCAACCAGTTTGTAGCCGCGATCTTTGATCTGCTGATCCAGGTACGGTTTATGCTGAAAGGCGTTAGCGTCAATGTCGCCTTTGCTCAGCGCTTCGTTCGGCAGAACGTAATCGTTGAAGGTCACCAGTTCAACGTCCAGGCCATATTTCTCTTTAGCGATTTTCTGCGCGGCCTCAGCAACCTGCTGTTCTGCACCGACGATAACGCCTACTTTGATGTGGTTTGGATCTTTTTCGTCCTGACCGCAACCCACCAGTGCCAGCGAGCCAATCAGTGCGCCTACTGCTGCGAAGGTCTTAAATTTAAACGCCATGTTATATCCTTAACTCGTCGAGTTTGTGTTGTTTGTAACGTTATTTATGCGTAACAGCCCGGACGATACGATCGCCAGAGAATTGAATTAAGTAAACCAGCACAACCAGCAATACCAGAACGGTATTCATTACGGTAGCGTTATAGCCAATATAGCCGTACTGATATCCAATCTGGCCTAAACCGCCAGCACCTACGGCGCCGCCCATTGCGGAATAACCGACCAGGGTGATAAGCGTGATGGTTGCTGCGTTCACCAGCCCAGGCAGCGCCTCTGGCAGCAGAACTTTGCGAACGATCTGCATTGGCGTCGCACCCATAGCGCGGGAAGCTTCGATCAGGCCGGTTGGGATTTCCAGCAGGGCGTTTTCCACCATACGGGCGATAAACGGTGCCGCGCCTACGGTCAGCGGGACAATAGCTGCCTGCAAACCAATCGACGTCCCGACGATCACGCGCGTAAACGGAATCATCCACACCAGCAGAATAATGAACGGAATAGACCGGAAAATGTTCACCAGCGCAGAGAGCGTGCGGTACAGCTTCGCGTTTTCAATAATTTGACCCGGGCGCGTAACGTACAGCAGCACGCCGACCGGCAGCCCAATCACAAAACCAAAGAAGCCCGATACGAAGGTCATTGCCAGCGTTTCCCAAACGCCGCGAACCAGTAGCCACATCATCGGCTCAGACATAACCCAGTACCTCTACTTTTACGTGATGTTCTTGCAGCCAGGCAATTGCCGCCTGGGTTTCTTCCTGTGTGCCGTGCATTTCCGTCAGCATAATGCCGAACTTCACGCCACCGGCGTAGTCCATCTGCGCGCTAATAATGTTGTTATTCACGTTAAAGCGACGCGCGGTTTCGGACAGCAGCGGTGCGTCAACGGACTGGCCCGTGAACTCCATGCGCAGCATCGGGACGCTGTCAGGTGTTGCGTCTGTTTTTAAACGTTCCAGGTAATCTTCCGGAATATCCAGATGCAGTGTGGACTGAATGAACTGCTGAGCCAGCGGCGTTTTCGGGTGCGAGAAGACTTCACTCACCGTGTCCTGCTCAATCAGCTCACCGTTGCTGATGACCGCCACGCAGTCGCAGATGCGTTTCACTACATCCATTTCATGCGTAATAAGGAGGATAGTCAGGCCCAGACGACGGTTAATGTCTTTTAACAGTTCCAGAATAGAGCGCGTGGTAGCTGGATCTAATGCGCTGGTGGCTTCATCGCACAGCAGCACTTTTGGGTTGCTTGCCAGCGCGCGAGCGATTGCTACACGCTGTTTTTGCCCGCCGGACAGATTTGCCGGGTAGCTATCATGCTTGTCGCCCAGACCAACAAGGTCGAGCAGTTCGGTGACGCGACGCGTAACTTCTTCTTTCGGCGTGTTATCCAGCTCAAGCGGCAGGGCAACGTTGCCGAACACGGTGCGGGATGCCAGCAGGTTAAAGTGCTGGAAAATCATGCCAATCTGGCGACGCGCTTTGGTGAGTTCTTTTTCTGAGAGAGCGGTAAGCTCCTGGCCGCCAACTTCTACGCAGCCCTGGGTTGGGCGCTCAAGCAGGTTAACACAACGGATCAGCGTACTTTTACCCGCACCCGATGCGCCAATGACGCCATAAATCTGACCAGCAGGCACATGCAGGCTGACGTTGTTCAGCGCCTGAATGGTTCGGTTCCCCTGCTGGAACACTTTGGTGATATTGGAAAGTTTAATCATTAGATTATTTTTATCGTAAGTAAGTTAGCCGTGGCATTTTCTTCTGCCAGATACGGGGAATGACCGTAAACAAAATGGATGTTAAGGCATCCAGACGTCTAAATCAATCCACCTCTGTGCGATGAGCACTTTATTGCGCTGCGATTCATGAGATACTAGCTGAACAAGACTTTTTCAGGAGCAAACCGGTGGCAAAATCTGTACCCGCAATTTTTCTCGATCGTGACGGCACTATTAATGTGGATCACGGTTACGTCCATGAGATTGATGAGTTCGAATTTATCGAGGGCGTAATAGATGCCATGCGCCAGTTGAAAGAGATGGGCTATGCGCTGGTGGTGGTAACTAACCAGTCCGGTATCGCCCGGGGTAAATTCACCGAAGCGCAATTCGAGACGCTGACGGAATGGATGGACTGGTCTCTGGCCGATCGTGGCGTCGATCTTGATGGCATCTATTATTGTCCGCATCACCCGCAGGGAAGTGTAGAGGCGTATCGTCAGACCTGTGATTGCCGTAAGCCACACCCGGGCATGTTTATCTCTGCACAGGAATTCCTGCACATTGATATGGCCGCATCTTATATGGTGGGCGATAAACTGGAAGATATGCAGGCAGCAGCGGCGGCAGGTGTAGGTACCAAGGTATTAGTGCGTACCGGTAAACCGGTCACCCCAGAAGCAGAAAATGCAGCCGACTGGGTGATAACGAGTCTGGCAGAACTGCCAAAAGAGATTAAAAAGCACCAAAAATAGGCGTTTTGGCGAAAAGGTGAGCGGTTGAAATAAAAATGCATTTTTCCGCTTGTCATTCCTCGGCGGCTCCCTATAATGCGCCTCCATCGACACGGCGGATGTGAATCACTTCACAGACAACCCGGTCGGTTGAAGAGAAAAAATCCTGAAATAACGGGTTGACTCTGAAAGAGGAAAGCGTAATATACGCCACCTCGCGACAGAGCGCTGAAGCGCGTCGCAACTGCTCTTTAACAATTTATCAGACAATCTGTGTGGGCACTCAAAGTGACATGGATTCTTAATGTCTTCGGACACTAAATGAATACCAAGTCTCAACGAGTGAACACGTAATTCATTACGAAGTTTAATTCATTGAGCATCAAACTTTTAAATTGAAGAGTTTGATCATGGCTCAGATTGAACGCTGGCGGCAGGCCTAACACATGCAAGTCGAACGGTAACAGGAAGCAGCTTGCTGCTTTGCTGACGAGTGGCGGACGGGTGAGTAATGTCTGGGAAACTGCCTGATGGAGGGGGATAACTACTGGAAACGGTAGCTAATACCGCATAACGTCGCAAGACCAAAGAGGGGGACCTTCGGGCCTCTTGCCATCGGATGTGCCCAGATGGGATTAGCTAGTAGGTGGGGTAACGGCTCACCTAGGCGACGATCCCTAGCTGGTCTGAGAGGATGACCAGCCACACTGGAACTGAGACACGGTCCAGACTCCTACGGGAGGCAGCAGTGGGGAATATTGCACAATGGGCGCAAGCCTGATGCAGCCATGCCGCGTGTATGAAGAAGGCCTTCGGGTTGTAAAGTACTTTCAGCGGGGAGGAAGGCGATAAGGTTAATAACCTTGTCGATTGACGTTACCCGCAGAAGAAGCACCGGCTAACTCCGTGCCAGCAGCCGCGGTAATACGGAGGGTGCAAGCGTTAATCGGAATTACTGGGCGTAAAGCGCACGCAGGCGGTCTGTCAAGTCGGATGTGAAATCCCCGGGCTCAACCTGGGAACTGCATTCGAAACTGGCAGGCTAGAGTCTTGTAGAGGGGGGTAGAATTCCAGGTGTAGCGGTGAAATGCGTAGAGATCTGGAGGAATACCGGTGGCGAAGGCGGCCCCCTGGACAAAGACTGACGCTCAGGTGCGAAAGCGTGGGGAGCAAACAGGATTAGATACCCTGGTAGTCCACGCCGTAAACGATGTCGACTTGGAGGTTGTGCCCTTGAGGCGTGGCTTCCGGAGCTAACGCGTTAAGTCGACCGCCTGGGGAGTACGGCCGCAAGGTTAAAACTCAAATGAATTGACGGGGGCCCGCACAAGCGGTGGAGCATGTGGTTTAATTCGATGCAACGCGAAGAACCTTACCTACTCTTGACATCCAGAGAACTTTCCAGAGATGGATTGGTGCCTTCGGGAACTCTGAGACAGGTGCTGCATGGCTGTCGTCAGCTCGTGTTGTGAAATGTTGGGTTAAGTCCCGCAACGAGCGCAACCCTTATCCTTTGTTGCCAGCGGTTAGGCCGGGAACTCAAAGGAGACTGCCAGTGATAAACTGGAGGAAGGTGGGGATGACGTCAAGTCATCATGGCCCTTACGAGTAGGGCTACACACGTGCTACAATGGCGCATACAAAGAGAAGCGACCTCGCGAGAGCAAGCGGACCTCATAAAGTGCGTCGTAGTCCGGATTGGAGTCTGCAACTCGACTCCATGAAGTCGGAATCGCTAGTAATCGTGGATCAGAATGCCACGGTGAATACGTTCCCGGGCCTTGTACACACCGCCCGTCACACCATGGGAGTGGGTTGCAAAAGAAGTAGGTAGCTTAACCTTCGGGAGGGCGCTTACCACTTTGTGATTCATGACTGGGGTGAAGTCGTAACAAGGTAACCGTAGGGGAACCTGCGGTTGGATCACCTCCTTACCTTAAAGAACCTGCCTTTGTAGTGTCCACACAGATTGTCTGATGAAAAACAGCAGTAAAAAACCTCTACAGGCTTGTAGCTCAGGTGGTTAGAGCGCACCCCTGATAAGGGTGAGGTCGGTGGTTCAAGTCCACTCAGGCCTACCAAATTTTTGCTGATGCTGCGTTGCGGCGACACTCACATACATAAGTATGCTTCGTGTCACCACGCCTTGCCTCAACAAAAATTACCGGTACAGAGGTGACTACGATGGGGCTATAGCTCAGCTGGGAGAGCGCCTGCCTTGCACGCAGGAGGTCTGCGGTTCGATCCCGCATAGCTCCACCATCTTTTACTGCGAACACAAGAAAACTTCAGAGTGAACCTGAAAAGGTGCACTGCGAAGTTTTGCTCTTTAAAAATCTGGATCAAGCTGAAAATTGAAACGACACACAGCTCATGTGTGTTCGAGTCTCTCAAATTTTCGCAATCAGAAGATGAAACATCTTCGGGTTGTGAGGTTAAGCGACTAAGCGTACACGGTGGATGCCCTGGCAGTCAGAGGCGATGAAGGACGTGCTAATCTGCGAAAAGCGCCGGCGAGGTGATATGAACCCTTGACCCGGCGATGTCCGAATGGGGAAACCCAGTGCAATCCGTTGCACTATCGTTAACTGAATACATAGGTTAACGAGGCGAACCGGGGGAACTGAAACATCTAAGTACCCCGAGGAAAAGAAATCAACCGAGATTCCCCCAGTAGCGGCGAGCGAACGGGGAGCAGCCCGGAGTCTGAATCAGCTTGTGTGTTAGTGGAACGGTCTGGAAAGTCCGACGGTACAGGGTGATAGTCCCGTACACGAAAGCACACATGCTGTGAACTCGAAGAGTAGGGCGGGACACGTGGTATCCTGTCTGAATATGGGGGGACCATCCTCCAAGGCTAAATACTCCTGACTGACCGATAGTGAACCAGTACCGTGAGGGAAAGGCGAAAAGAACCCCGGCGAGGGGAGTGAAAAAGAACCTGAAACCGTGTACGTACAAGCAGTGGGAGCCTCTTTATGGGGTGACTGCGTACCTTTTGTATAATGGGTCAGCGACTTATATTCTGTAGCAAGGTTAACCGTATAGGGGAGCCGAAGGGAAACCGAGTCTTAACTGGGCGTTAAGTTGCAGGGTATAGACCCGAAACCCGGTGATCTAGCCATGGGCAGGTTGAAGGTTGGGTAACACTAACTGGAGGACCGAACCGACTAATGTTGAAAAATTAGCGGATGACCTGTGGCTGGGGGTGAAAGGCCAATCAAACCGGGAGATAGCTGGTTCTCCCCGAAAGCTATTTAGGTAGCGCCTCGTGAACTCATCTTCGGGGGTAGAGCACTGTTTCGGCTAGGGGGCCATCCCGGCTTACCAACCCGATGCAAACTACGAATACCGAAGAATGTTATCACGGGAGACACACGGCGGGTGCTAACGTCCGTCGTGAAGAGGGAAACAACCCAGACCGCCAGCTAAGGTCCCAAAGTCATGGTTAAGTGGGAAACGATGTGGGAAGGCACAGACAGCCAGGATGTTGGCTTAGAAGCAGCCATCATTTAAAGAAAGCGTAATAGCTCACTGGTCGAGTCGGCCTGCGCGGAAGATGTAACGGGGCTAAACCATGCACCGAAGCTGCGGCAGCGACGCTTATGCGTTGTTGGGTAGGGGAGCGTTCTGTAAGCCGTTGAAGGTGTGCTGTGAGGCATGCTGGAGGTATCAGAAGTGCGAATGCTGACATAAGTAACGATAAAGCGGGTGAAAAGCCCGCTCGCCGGAAGACCAAGGGTTCCTGTCCAACGTTAATCGGGGCAGGGTGAGTCGACCCCTAAGGCGAGGCCGAAAGGCGTAGTCGATGGGAAACAGGTTAATATTCCTGTACTTGGTGTTACTGCGAAGGGGGGACGGAGAAGGCTATGTCAGCCGGGCGACGGTTGTCCCGGTTTAAGCATGTAGGCGGAGGTTCCAGGTAAATCCGGTACCTTATTAACGCTGAGGTGTGATGACGAGGCACTACGGTGCTGAAGTGATAAATGCCCTGCTTCCAGGAAAAGCCTCTAAGCATCAGGTAACACGAAATCGTACCCCAAACCGACACAGGTGGTCAGGTAGAGAATACCAAGGCGCTTGAGAGAACTCGGGTGAAGGAACTAGGCAAAATGGTGCCGTAACTTCGGGAGAAGGCACGCTGATGTGTAGGTGAAGTCCCTGCGGACGGAGCTGAAATCAGTCGAAGATACCAGCTGGCTGCAACTGTTTATTAAAAACACAGCACTGTGCAAACACGAAAGTGGACGTATACGGTGTGACGCCTGCCCGGTGCCGGAAGGTTAATTGATGGGGTTAGCGGCAACGCGAAGCTCTTGATCGAAGCCCCGGTAAACGGCGGCCGTAACTATAACGGTCCTAAGGTAGCGAAATTCCTTGTCGGGTAAGTTCCGACCTGCACGAATGGCGTAATGATGGCCAGGCTGTCTCCACCCGAGACTCAGTGAAATTGAACTCGCTGTGAAGATGCAGTGTACCCGCGGCAAGACGGAAAGACCCCGTGAACCTTTACTATAGCTTGACACTGAACACTGGTCCTTGATGTGTAGGATAGGTGGGAGGCTTTGAAGCGTGGACGCCAGTCTGCGTGGAGCCAACCTTGAAATACCACCCTTTAATGGCTGGTGTTCTAACGTGGACCCGTAATCCGGGTTGCGGACAGTGTCTGGTGGGTAGTTTGACTGGGGCGGTCTCCTCCCAAAGAGTAACGGAGGAGCACGAAGGTTGGCTAATCCTGGTCGGACATCAGGAGGTTAGTGCAATGGCATAAGCCAGCTTGACTGCGAGCGTGACGGCGCGAGCAGGTGCGAAAGCAGGTCATAGTGATCCGGTGGTTCTGAATGGAAGGGCCATCGCTCAACGGATAAAAGGTACTCCGGGGATAACAGGCTGATACCGCCCAAGAGTTCATATCGACGGCGGTGTTTGGCACCTCGATGTCGGCTCATCACATCCTGGGGCTGAAGTAGGTCCCAAGGGTATGGCTGTTCGCCATTTAAAGTGGTACGCGAGCTGGGTTTAGAACGTCGTGAGACAGTTCGGTCCCTATCTGCCGTGGGCGCTGGAGAATTGAGGGGGGCTGCTCCTAGTACGAGAGGACCGGAGTGGACGCATCACTGGTGTTCGGGTTGTCATGCCAATGGCACTGCCCGGTAGCTAAATGCGGAAGAGATAAGTGCTGAAAGCATCTAAGCACGAAACTTGCCCCGAGATGAGTTCTCCCTGAGACTTTAAGTCTCCTGAAGGAACGTTGAAGACGACGACGTTGATAGGTCGGGTGTGTAAGCGCAGCGATGCGTTGAGCTAACCGATACTAATGAACCGTGAGGCTTAACCTTACAACGCCGAAGCTGTTTTGGCGAAGAGACAGACACGATTTTCAGCTTAGATTCAGAGTCCGAAGGATTTTGCGCTGAGACAAGGCGGCAAACGAAGGAAAGGAAGGAGCATACTGAGGTATGTGACTGACTTTACGAGAGCAGCCAACGCAGTATCAGTGCGAAAGACACAGGACAGAGCACAAGAATTTGCCTGGCGGCTGTAGCGCGGTGGTCCCACCTGACCCCATGCCGAACTCAGAAGTGAAACGCCGTAGCGCCGATGGTAGTGTGGGGTCTCCCCATGTGAGAGTAGGGAACTGCCAGGCATCAAATTAAGTAGTAAGCCGGTGCATTAATCCGGTGGTTACAGAAGTATTCGGTGGAGCGGTAGTTCAGTCGGTTAGAATACCTGCCTGTCACGCAGGGGGTCGCGGGTTCGAGTCCCGTCCGTTCCGCCACTTATTAAAAGCCCTGAGCTAACGCTCAGGGCTTTTTTCTTATCTGTCGTTTGATTGTTGCGAAATTAGCAAAAATCCTCTGCGGTTCACGATCTTTTTCGGCATAACAACTACAGCGATAATTCTCCTCAGTTTATGAACATAACGATTGAGGAATCATATGACTATCCCTGCACTGGGTCTGGGTACTTTCCGCCTGAAAGACGACGTTGTTATCGCATCTGTTAAATCCGCACTTGAGTTGGGCTATCGTGCTATTGATACGGCGCAGATTTATGATAACGAAGCTGCCGTAGGCCAGGCTATCGAAGAGAGTGGCGTACCGCGCGACGAACTTTTCATCACCACTAAAATCTGGATTGAGAATCTCAGCCAAGACAAGCTGATCCCAAGCCTGAAGGAAAGTCTGAAAAAGCTGCGTACTGACTATGTTGATCTGACGCTGATCCACTGGCCATCACCTGACGATGCCGTCTCTGTGGAGGAGTTCATGCAGGCGCTGCTGGAAGCGAAAGAGCAGGGCTTAACGCGTAAAATTGGCATCTCTAACTTCACCATCCCGTTGATGGAAAGGGCCATTGCCGCAGTGGGTAAAGAAAATATTGCCACCAACCAGATTGAACTCTCTCCTTACCTGCAAAACCACAAAGTCGTGGACTGGGCGAAACAGCATGGTATTCACATCACCTCGTACATGACGCTGGCATATGGTAAGGCGCTGAAAGATGAAGTGATTGCACGCATCGCTGAAAAACACAATGCGACAGCCGCACAGGTGATCCTGGCATGGGCGATGGGTGAGGGCTATGCCGTGATCCCGTCTTCAACCAAACGTGAAAACCTGGCAAGTAACCTGTTAGCGCGGGATCTTCAGCTTGATGATGAAGATAAAAACGCGATCGCTGCACTGGAATGTAACGATCGTCTGGTCAGCCCGGAAGGGTTAGCACCAGACTGGGATTAATAAAAGCCCTTCCTCTGTACCCTTAAACCCTCACACAGCTCCTCCGGGAGCTGTTTTTATATGTTCGCTAAGGAAGTCGATAAAAGCGCGTATGCGCGTACTTACCGCTCTGTCACTGTAATACACTGCGCTAAAAGGCATCTCTACAGGTAAGCGTTTGTCAGCCATCAGTTCTACAAGCTGACCCGCAGCTATTTCCTTATCAATCATATAGTCTGATAAACAGGCGATCCCATTTCCTTCAAGACAAAGCTGTTTCAGCGTTTCTCCGCTATTAGACGAAAGTCCGCAAGTGATCTCATGAAGTTGTCCGTCATGACAGGCCACGGGCCAGGTGTTCAGCGAGACAGGTTCCGTAAAGCCCAGGCACAGGTGCTGCTTCAGCTCCTCAACGGTCTCCGGTTTGCCATGCTCTGCAATATATTGCGGTGACGCGATAATTTTGCGGTAGCTGGTGAACAGAGGGCGAGCGCGTAAACTTGAATCCGTCAGGGTTCCCGCGCGGATCGCCACATCAACTTTACGCTCAATCAGGTTAATAAACGTCTCTGAAGAGACCAGGGACAGAGTCATCTCCGGATAACGTTCCCGGAATGGCTTGATTAACGGCATCAGAAAATGAAGCACGACCGGCGTCGCCGCATCAATGCGTAGCAATCCACGCGGAGTGCTACGCGACTCCATTATTTCCGTCTCAGCTGCCGCCATCTCCTGCAAAACGGATTGCACGCGGCGAAAATAACGTTCACCTTCTTCCGTCAGGCTGAGCTGCCGCGTTGTTCTGTTGAGCAGACTTACCCCGAGCTTCATCTCCAGCTTTTTCACCGAGCGGCTGATGGCGGAGTTCGCCTGCCCGAGCTGTTCGGCCGCACGGCTGAAGCTGCCGCTTTCAACAACGGCAACAAAGATAGTCAGTTCTTCCGATGTGGCTTTCATTATTGCATCATCCGCAAAATTCTATTGAGATTCTAACCATTTTTGTTATTTAAACACTGGCGCATACTGCCTGTCATCTTAATCCTGAAGAGACGGAGTATTTATGCCACTGGCGCTTCTTGCCCTGACGATCAGTGCCTTCGCAATTGGCACGACCGAATTTGTTATTGTAGGACTTGTTCCCACTATTGCTGAACAACTCGCCATTTCGCTGCCTTCTGCCGGGCTGCTGGTATCTATTTACGCGTTAGGCGTCGCTGTTGGGGCGCCTGTGCTGACCGCACTGACTGGACGCTTTCCACGTAAACAACTGTTAGTTGCCCTGATGGTGCTCTTCACCGCCGGCAATATTCTGGCGTGGCAGGCTCCGGACTACACTACCCTGGTCATTGCCCGTTTGCTGACTGGCCTCGCGCACGGTGTCTTCTTCTCCATCGGTTCCACGATTGCAACCAGCCTGGTGCCAAAAGAGAAAGCGGCGTCAGCCATTGCGATTATGTTTGGCGGCTTAACCGTCGCGCTGGTCACCGGCGTGCCGTTAGGAACGTTTATTGGGCAACATTTTGGCTGGCGAGAAACCTTCCTCGCGGTATCGCTGTTGGGCGTGATTGCTCTGGTAGCCAGCCTGCTACTGGTGCCCTCCAGTATTCCGGGGCGCGCGAGCGCCAGCCTGAGCGATCAGGTTAAGGTTCTGACACACCCGCGCCTGCTGCTGATCTATGCCGTTACGGCTCTGGGTTATGGAGGTGTGTTCACTGCGTTCACTTTCCTTGCACCGATGATGCAGGAACTGGCTGGTTTTTCTCCGGGCGCAGTGAGCTGGATTTTACTGGGCTACGGTATCTCCGTCGCAATCGGCAATATCTGGGGCGGCAAGCTTGCAGATAAGCATGGTGCGGTACCGGCGCTAAAATTTATCTTCGCCGCGCTGGTTGTCCTGCTGATGATTTTCCAGTTCACCGCGTCGATACAATACGCAGCGCTGGTAACTGTGTTGGTTATGGGAATATTCGCGTTTGGTAACGTACCGGGATTGCAGGTCTATGTTGTACAGAAAGCCGAACGCTATACGCCCAATGCGGTGGATGTCGCATCCGGCCTGAATATCGCCGCATTCAATATCGGTATCGCACTCGGATCGGTTATCGGCGGGCAGACGGTTGAACACGTTGGATTAACCCAAACGCCATGGATTGGTGCGGTAATTGTGCTTGTCGCTTTCCTGCTTATTGGTCTGAGTGGACGGCTTGATAAACCCGCTCGTATCGCGCTTGGATAAGTATCAGTAAGTGCTTGCTTACAAAACTGGAAAGCGGTTTCTCAGTAATTGCGTTGAAAGTGTGACCTAAAATCCCTATAACATTAGAACCAGTCCGTTTTCCGGGCTGGTTCATGTTACAGAGGTCGTTTCCAAAAGTGCGAAAAAATACCTATGCCATGCGTTATGTTGCCGGAATGCCCGCGGAGAGGATCTTGCCTCCGGGGTCGTTTGCGAGCCTGGGTCAGGCATTACCAGCGGGCACGCCATTAAGCAGTGACGAAAAAATTCGCGTACTGGTGTGGAACATCTTTAAACAACAGCGTGCGGAGTGGTTATCCGTACTTAAAAATTTTGGTAAAGATGCGCATCTGGTTCTGTTACAGGAGGCGCAAACCACTCCTGAGCTGGTCAGGTTTGCAACGACAAACTATCTTGCAGCCGATCAGGTGCCTGCCTTTGTTCTGCCACAGCATCCTTCTGGGGTGATGACCCTTTCAGCCGCACATCCGGTCTATTGCTGCCCGCTGCGTGAACGTGAGCCAATCCTGCGTCTGGCAAAATCGGCGCTGGTCACGGTCTATCCGTTGCCCGACACCCGCCTGCTGATGGTGGTAAACATTCATGCGGTGAACTTCAGCCTGGGTGTTGATGTGTACAGTAAGCAGTTACTACCCATTGGCGATCAGATTGCTCATCACAGTGGGCCGATCATTATGGCCGGGGACTTCAATGCCTGGAGCCGTCCGCGTATGAACGCGTTGTACCGCTTCGCGCGTGAAATGTCGCTGCGTGAAGTTCGTTTTAACGATGACCAGCGCAAGAAAGCGTTTGGTCGTCCTCTCGATTTTGTATTCTATCGGGGTTTAAGCGTGCACGACGCCTCCGTTCTGGTGACGCGCGCCTCCGATCATAATCCTCTACTAGTTGAATTCAGTCCCGGCAAACCTGATAAATAATGGTGCGTCAGGTCTGCCGTGGGGCAGGCCTGTGCGGGTGCTGCCCTTTATTTTTTAACCCATAAAAGGACAGCAACATGACAACAACACACTCCCATCATGACAACGTCGAAAAACAGTTTGGTTCTCAGGCAAGTGCCTACCTGAGCAGCGCCGTGCACGCCTCTGGCCGCGATCTGGTACGTCTCGGCGAACGGCTCGCCGCGTTTCCTGACGCGCACGTGCTGGACTTAGGCTGCGGGGCGGGGCACGCCAGTTTTACCGCCGCACAGCAGGTTGCTCAGGTGATGGCATATGACTTATCGAGCCAGATGCTGGATGTGGTTGCTGAAGCGGCGAAAGCGAAAGGGCTGAATAACGTCACGACGCGCCAGGGCTACGCTGAATCTTTACCCTTTGAGGATGCGTCGTTTGAGGTTGTGATTAGCCGTTACTCTGCACACCACTGGCATGATGTGGGGCAGGCATTACGGGAAGTGAAACGCGTGCTCAAACCGGGCGGAATCTTCATCATCATGGACGTGATGTCTCCCGGACATCCGGTACGAAATATCTGGCTCCAGACGGTTGAAGCGCTGCGTGATACCTCGCACGTGCAAAACTACTCCAGTGGAGAGTGGCTTACGTTTATCACCGAAGCCGGCTTGATTTCACGCTCATTGATAACCGACCGTTTGCCGCTGGAGTTCACATCATGGATTGCACGGATGCGCACACCCGAGGCATTGACTCAGGCGATCCGATTGTATCAGGAGAGCGCCTCTGCTGACGTGAAGGCGTACTTTGAACTGCATGATGATGGTTCGTTTACCAGCGACACCATTATGGCTGAAGCGCAAAAAGCGGGATAAATAAAAAAGGCACCGAGGGGAATCGGTGCCTTTTTAACAAGCGATCGTACTATCAGGAATCTGGCGTAGCGCTGTTTTTCACAAACAACGTCAGCTGGTCGCCAGGTTGCAGGTTGTCAGTATCGTTGTTCCAGCGCATCACATCTTTGATGTTTACGCCGTGACGCTTAGCAATACTGGACAGCGAGTCGCCTTTACGTACGCGATAGGTAATGCTATCGCTGTTCTTAGCGAGACGCTGTGCGCTGCTACCTGCACCTACGGTCAGCGTTTGACCCACTTTCAGACCAGATCCGCGCAGATTATTCCACTGCTGGAGATCTTTCGCATTCACGCCAAGACGTGATGCAATACCTGAAAGCGTATCACCTGAACGCACCTTATAGCTGCGGCTACTTACAGGCGACGTATCAGCGATCAGCGTGGACTGAACGGCTGCAATTTCACCCGAAGCCAAAGACTCTCGTAACTGTTCCGCATGTTTCTGCGGAACCATCACATAGCCAGGGCCACTAGCGCCCAGCGTGGAGCCTTTAACACCTGCATTAAAGGTTTTAAGCTTACTTACCGACATACCCGTCATATCGGCAACCTGTTGAATATCAACCGGGCTGCTGAGGCGGACACGCGCCAGTGCACGACTTTCGTCTGGTGTTGGCAGTTGTACACCGTAACGTTTGCTGTTCTTGAGAATATCGCCCAGTGCCAGCATTTTCGGTACGTAAATCTTTGTTTCCTGTGGCAGTGAGAGCGACCAGAAGTCTGTGGGTTTTCCACGCGCTTTATTCGCTTTCATTGCCTTCAGTACACGACCTTCACCACTGTTATACGCCGCGACGGTCAATAACCAGTCGCCGTCAAACATCTTGTTCAGACGTTGCATCATGTCGAGAGCGGCTGTCGTTGAAGCGACAACATCACGACGCGCATCGTAGTTGCGGGTCTGCTTTAAACCATAATTTCGCCCTGTGCTCGGAATGATCTGCCAGATGCCTGCGGCATTGGCGCCAGACGTCGCGTGCGGGTCAAAAGCGCTCTCCACTATGGGTAGTAGTACCAGTTCCATAGGCATGTTACGTTTCTTAACTTGCCCGGCTATCCAGTACATATACGGCTCTGCCCGTAATGTTACATCGTGGAGATAGCTCTTATTTCTCAAATACTTCTGTTTCTGTTCGCGAATCCGGCTGTTTTCCGGAATTCCCATCTTTAGCTCGTCGCCAATAGAGGCCCACAAGTCTTGTTCCTGCGCGAAGGATGTCCCATCGTCCAACCATCGCGCCTGACTCGTAAACTTCCCTGCTTCCCCTTGACCAGCCGCAGAAAGGCTCTGTGCGTGCTGTTGTACGTTGCTGCCGTTTTGTGACTGGCAACCTACAAGCAGGACAGAGGCGAGTAATATCGCTTTTGCCTTCATGTGTGTGTCAATAGTTGCTTAAAAGACGAGCGATGATAACGGCGAAATTTTGAAAAGGCAACCCGCAATTATCTGAAGTTATCTTTCTTTGACCTTAACCATGCAAATCGCGCTTCAGGTTGTAACAAATTTGTTTCTTGATTAATTTTATTAATCAAATCAACATCATCAGTTCTTAAAAATAAATTTATTTGTCGCTCATTTTTCAGAATTACGGGGAGTGTTTTTTGGTTTTTTGCACGTAACTCCTTCACTTTCTGGTAATAATCCTGAATCGCCCGATCCTCAGGCAGCACGCTTGCAGCAAACTTCATATTCCCTAATGTATACTCATGTGCGCAACAAATTACGGTGTCGGCTGGCAGTGCATTAATTTTTTTTAAAGATTGATACATCTGTTCTGGCGTGCCTTCAAACAGCCTTCCACAGCCGCCAGAAAACAGCGTGTCGCCACAAAATAGATAAGGTTTGCTGTAGAAACAGAGATGCCCGGAAGTGTGACCTGGCGTAGCAAATACGGAAAACTCCCACCCGAGGATGAGGATACTTTCGCCTTCTTCGACAACTTGCGTTGTACCCTTATCCTGTGTCTCTGCTGGTCCGTAGACGGGTAGATGGGGATAGCGTGCAAGGAGATCGGGAACACCGCCGACATGATCGTGATGGTGATGGGTAAGAAGGATCGCCTCCGGCTGCCAGCCGTTTTCTTTAATCGCGTGCAGGATCGGTGCGGATTCGCCTGGATCAACAATGATGCATCTGCGATCGTCGTCGACTAAAACCCAGATGTAATTGTCCTGAAAGGCGGAAATACTGATAAGATTCATGCATTACCTCTTATAGCGTGGCGGGTGTTTTGATGAAACCGGCAAGGATACCTCAGACTGTCGCACCACCGGAACGTTGGGCAGAGTTGCCCTGGGGTGAATATTATCGCGAGGCCTTAGAACTTCAGCTTAAACCCTGGCTCGCGAAAATGTATGGTTTTCACCTGCTTAAGATTGGCAATCTGAGCGCAGAAATCAATACCGAAAGCTGCGCTATCTCGCATCAGGTTAGCGTATCGCTTAATGGCTCCCCGGTTCAGGTGAAAGCGGATCCGCTGCATTTGCCGTTTGCGGAAAAATCCATTGATGCCTGTCTGCTCGCCCACACGCTGCCCTGGTGCAGCGATCCCCATCGTCTGCTGCGGGAAGCCGACCGCGTTTTGATTGATGACGGCTGGCTGATCCTGAGCGGTTTTAATCCGCTGAGTCTGATGGGGCTACGTAAACTGACGCCCGTTCTGCGTCGCACGCCGCCTTATAACAGCAGGATGTTTACCATGATGCGCCAGCTGGACTGGCTTTCACTGTTAAATTTCGAAGTGCTAAGCTACGGGGGTTTTCAGGTCATCCCCTGGACGCGTAAAGGCGGGGTCTTATTAAGCACCCATTTACCCGCGCTGGGCTGCATGCAATTTATTGTCGCGCGTAAGAGGACGATCCCCCTTACGCTCAACCCGATGAAGCAAAGCAAATCAAAAACGCGGATCCGCCAGACCGTGGGGGCCACGCGGCAGTACAAAAAACCGTGATCAGGATTCAGGTTGATAACCTGCATCCTCATGGGTCGGGTTGGATGCCGCCGCGCGAGCCAGCTCGTCACAGCGTTCGTTTTCAGGATGACCGGCGTGCCCCTTTACCCACTCCCATTTGATTTCGTGCTGACCGAGGGCGGCATCAAGACGCTTCCAGAGATCGACATTCTTGACGGGTTTTTTCTCTGCCGTTTTCCAGCCCCGCTTTTTCCAGTTGTGGATCCATTGGGTAATGCCCTGGCGGACATACTGGCTGTCGGTACTCAGCACCACGTCACAATGTTCTTTTAACGCTTCCAGCGCCACGATGGCCGCCATCAACTCCATGCGGTTGTTGGTGGTCAGGAAATAGCCTTCACTAAATGTTTTTTCATGCTGGCGATAGCGCATAATGGCGCCATAGCCGCCGGGCCCTGGGTTACCGAGACAAGATCCATCGGTGAAAATTTCTACCTGTTTACGCATCTCTGGTAGACTTCCTGTATTTGAAACGTTCAGTAAAACGATAAGTCTGACATAAATGACCGCTATGAGCACTGCAATTACTCGCCAGATTGTTCTTGATACCGAAACCACCGGTATGAACCAGATTGGCGCCCACTACGAAGGGCACAAAATCATTGAGATTGGTGCCGTTGAAGTGGTGAACCGTCGCCTTACGGGCAACAACTTCCACGTTTACCTTAAACCCGATCGGCTGGTGGACCCGGAAGCGTTCGGCGTTCACGGAATTGCCGATGAGTTTTTGCTGGATAAGCCCACCTTTGCCGACGTCGCAGATGAATTTCTCGACTACATCAGAGGTGCGGAACTTGTCATTCATAACGCGTCGTTCGATATCGGCTTTATGGACTATGAGTTCAGCAAGCTCAACCGTGATATTCCGAAGACGAATACGTTCTGTAAAGTCACGGATAGCCTGGCGCTGGCAAGGAAGATGTTCCCCGGCAAGCGTAACAGCCTTGATGCCCTGTGCTCTCGCTATGAGATAGACAACACCAAGCGAACGCTGCACGGCGCGTTGCTCGATGCCCAGATCCTGGCCGATGTCTACCTGACCATGACCGGCGGGCAAACGTCGATGAAATTCAGTATGGAAAATGAATCCCAGCAGACGCGGGATGAAGGGGGAATTCAGCGCATTGTGCGTCAGGCGAATCGCCTGCGGGTTGTTTTAGCCAGTGATGAAGAACTGATGAACCATGAATCTCGTCTCGATTTAGTGCAGAAGAAGGGCGGAAGCTGTCTGTGGCGCACGTGAAAATGTGCTGAAACGTTTGTTAAATCACCGTTTGGGTGAATTTTGCAGCAAACGATTCAAAACCTGAGAAAAAGCGTTGACGAGTTCAGAGGCAAACCGTAATATTCGCCTCGTTCCCCAAACGGGAACAGTGGAGCGGTAGTTCAGTCGGTTAGAATACCTGCCTGTCACGCAGGGGGTCGCGGGTTCGAGTCCCGTCCGTTCCGCCACTATTCAGAAAGCCTGAGTCAGAAATGATTCAGGCTTTCGTCGTTTTATAGTCCCTCGAATATTGTTTATTCCTCTTTTTATTTCCATTAACAAAAAGTTAATAAATACGGTGCATTTTATTAACAAATGCACGATTTCAGTGCAATATTTGCACTGTTTTTGTGCGTTTTTTGCTCATCCTTACCTTCGCGCCCATCTTCTTATGTAATAATTATGTAAAATAATTGGTAGGAAATCATTCGGTTACCGATCATTTTTCAGAAAATTAACGAACCAATACGATATTGGTTCGTTAATTGCTTAATTACTAGCACGTTAAGTTCTGCGTCATATCAATAACTTATTATTAATAAAAATAAAGCAATGATGAAAGCGAGCGAACCAATATGGAAAAGCCTTCACGGTTTTTAGCTAATTCCAGTACCGCGCTTGAGCAGCTGCGCGGGCTTATCAACCAGCACGAGTCAACACCAGGCATTCCGCTGCCCACTGAACGTGAGCTGTCGGACACTCTCGGCGTAGGCCGACGTGAAGTGCGTCGCGCGCTGGACGTGCTGGAAGAGGAAGGGCGTATCTGGCGCAAGCAGGGCAAGGGTACCTTCATTGGTCCATCTGCCCCGGTTGAGCCGTTGGCGCTTCAGGGATTGGTTCAGCAAACCAACCTGCTGGAAGTCATGGAAGCTCGACTACAGCTCGAACCCGGCTTAGCCCGACTTGCGGCACTGCGTGCCACCAGGGAAAACCTCGCGCTCATGCAGCGTATGCTGGAACGCATTAATAAGGTCAGCCCGGATGACCGCGATCTCAACGAACTGTGGGATAGCGCCTTCCACCGCGCCATTGCGGAGGCAGCAGGTAACCGCCTGATGCTTGGGCTTTTTGATGCGATAGATGCCGTCCGCCGGGAGCCTGGCTGGCAGCATTTACGCGAACTTGCCCGCACCCCTGAACGTGTCGATAGCTACAACGACCACCATCACAAAATCATGTCAGCGATTATTCATCGCCAGCCTAATGAAGCAGCTGCCGCCATGCGCGAACACCTGCTCAGCCTGCAAACCGCCCTGATTCAGGCTATCCACCTTGAGGACGATTCCACGCTATGACGACGATACCCTTTAAGGACTCCACGCCCGTACTGCGGCTGCAAAACCTCAACGTTAAATTCGCGGGCTCGCCGGTGAGCGTGCTCGACGATATCTCGCTGACGGTCAGGGCGGGAGAAACGCTGGCGCTGGTAGGCGAGTCCGGCTGCGGTAAAAGCATCACTTCCCTGGCGCTGATGGGGTTATTACCTGCCAGCGCCCGGATCGTCAGCGGGGAGATGAATTTCCGCCGCCAGGATCTGCGCAAGCTCTCGCCGCGGGAGTATGCCGATCTGCGCGGCAGCGAGCTGGCGATGATATTCCAGGAGCCCATGACCTCGCTCAACCCGGCCTTCACGCTTGGCGATCAGCTCAGTGAAGCGGTGATGCGCCATCAAACGATCTCCCGGGCTGAGGCGATGACGGTTGCGCTACAGATCCTGGAGAAGGTGCAGATCCCGGCCGCAGAGATGCGCCTTAAGGCTTACCCGCATCAGCTTTCCGGCGGTATGCGCCAGCGCGTGATGATAGCGATGGCGCTGATAAACCATCCCAAACTACTTATTGCTGACGAACCCACTACCGCTCTGGACGTGACCATTCAGGCGCAAATTCTCTCCCTGCTCAATACCTTAAAAGAAGAAACGGGCACGGCGGTGCTGATGATCACCCACGATTTAGGCGTGGTGGCTGAAGTCGTGCAGCAGGTGGCGGTGATGTATGCCGGACAGCTAGTGGAGCAGGGGAGTGTTGAAGCTCTGTTTGCCGATCCGCAGCACCCCTATACCATTGGCCTTATGGGTTCCCTTCCTTCTATGGGCGCGCGTAAAGGCCAGCTATCAACTATTCCCGGATCGGTCCCGCTGCCGGAATCCATGCCTCAAGGCTGCCGCTTTGCCACCCGATGTCCCTTCGCGCAGACGCGCTGTCATGCTGAAAAACCACCGCTCACTACGCTCGGTACGGGCCATCAGGTTGCCTGCTTCCGCGTGCCGCTCGAACACCATATTGCCCTGGGAGAGACCGCATGACTATGCCCATTCTTGAAGCCCGCGATCTGAGCAAGCTTTTCCCCGGCCCTAAAAAACTGTTTACGCCGGCCCGCTTTGTCACCGCTGTCGACCGAGTTTCGATGTCGGTGATGCCTGGCGAAACGCTGGCAATTGTCGGCGAGTCGGGTTCCGGGAAATCCACCCTTGGTCGTCTGCTGCTGCGCCTGCTGGGCGCCAGCGAAGGGCGGGTATTTTATCAGGGTGAGGAGATCACCCACGCCTCGGGCGCCCGTCTGAACCAGCTCCGGCGTGAGCTACAGATCATCTTTCAGGATCCCTTCGCTTCGCTGAACCCGCGCATGACGGTGGAGCAAATTGTCGGTGAGCCGCTGTGGCTGCACCAGAACATGAAAAAAACGGATCGCCAGTACCGCGTCTCCGAGCTACTCAGGACGGTCGGCTTGCCCTCAGCCTGGGCCGGGCGTTATCCACACGAATTTTCCGGCGGGCAGCGCCAGCGTATCGGCATTGCGCGCGCGCTGGCATCAGGCCCAAAGCTGCTGCTGGGTGATGAGCCGGTTTCTGCGCTGGACGTTTCCGTTCAGGCACAGGTGGTCAATTTACTGGAAAGCCTGAAGCACCAGTTGGGGCTAACGATGGTGATCGTCGCCCACGGGCTGGCGGTTATCCGTCATATGAGCGACCGCGTGGCGGTAATGTATCTTGGGCAAATCGTCGAGCTGGCCACCGTCGACGACATCTTCGACGCACCGTTGCATCCTTATACCCAGGCGTTGATTGCCTCAGCGCCGCAAATGCAGCCAGGCGTAGCGCGGGATACGCCGCTGTTGCAGGGTGATTTACCGAACCCGGCTAACCCGCCGTCCGGCTGCCGTTTCCACACCCGTTGCCCCTACGTTACAGATGAATGCCGCCAGATCGAGCCGAATAATCAGGTGCTCGACGGCGGACGTCAGGTTGCCTGCCATCGTTGGCAGGAGATCAATCGCGATCGCAGCGTTATCCAGATCGCACCGCCATCCGCCGCTTTTCTGCGCCGCCGTGCGCTGTTTGAACACGCGGCCACTCACTCCTCCCTTCCTTCAAGGAACTCATGATAATGACAATGCGTAATTCTCTTTTGACCGTACTGGGAAGTGTTATGTTGCTTGGCGCGGCGCTGCCCGCCCATTCTGAAAGCGTGCTGCGGATCGGCCTGGGGGCCGACCCGGATATGCTCGACCCGCATCTGGCGCGCACCTACTATGGCCGTTTCGTGTTTGCCTCCCTGTGCGACAGGCTGGTGGACGTCGACGAGCACCTGAAAGTGGTGCCGGGTCTGGCAAAATCCTGGGCCTGGAGCGAAGATGGCAAAACGCTGACTATGGATCTACGCGAAGGTGTGACCTTCCACGACGGTGAAAAATTTGATGCCGCTGCGGCAAAATACAACCTCGACCGCGCCCTGACCCTCAAAGGCTCCCTGCGTAAAAGCGAGATCTCATCCGTTGAATCGGTCGAGGTCACCGGCCCGATGCAGATTGCGCTGCACCTGAAAACACCGGATGCCGCGCTGCTAATGCAGCTCACCGACCGCGCGGGCGCGATGATGGCACCCGATGTGGCGAAAAAGCCTGACTTTGCCGCCCATCCCGTCTGCTCCGGTCCATACAAATTCGACAGCCGCGTGTCGCAGGACCGCATCGTTCTGACCCGCTTCGACAACTACTGGAACAAAGACGCCTATCACTTCGACAAAATCATCTATCTGCCGATCCCGGATGCCTCCGTGCGTCTCGCGAACCTGCGCGCGGGCGATCTCGACCTGACCGAAGGCATTGCCGCCAGCGACGTCAAAACCGTCGAAGCCGACAGCAAGCTGGCGCTGGCGAAGGTCACCGGTCTGGGCTATCAGGGGATCACCTTCAATATTAACAACGGCAAGGTGCCGGCCAACGATCCGTTCAAAGATGCCCGCGTGCGCGAGGCATTTTCTCAGGCAATCGATCGCGATGCCTTAAACCAGGTGGTCTTTGAAGGGCTCTACACCCCGGCAAATCAGGCGTTTTCACCGGTCAGCCCGTACCACGTTAACCTGCCGGTCCCGCCGCGCGACGTCGATAAAGCCAAAGCGCTGCTGAAAGCCGCCGGTGTAACCACGCCGCTGAGCGTCAATCTGCTGGTGCCGAACAACCCAACCTCGCAGCAGGTGGGACAGGTATTGCAGGCGATGGTGGCAGAGGCGGGCTTTAACCTGAACCTGCAAATGACCGAGTTCGCCACGCTGCTGGATCGCCAGCAGAGCGGTGACTACCAGTTGAGCTTCTCCGGCTGGTCGGGGCGCCCGGATCCGGATGGCAGCATTTACGGCTTTATCAACAGTAAAGGCACCCTGAACGACGGCCGATACAGCAACGCGCAAATCGATGAATGGCTGACTCAGGCGCGTCAGAGCACCGACCAGGCCGCACGCCAGCCGCTGTACGACAAGGTGGTGAAGCAGCTCCAGACCGACATGCCGATTGCCTACCTCTACTTCGAGCCGCGCATTTTTGGACTGAACAAGAACGTGCAGGGCTTTAAGCCGTACCCGGACGGCATCGTGCGTCTGGCCGGTTTGACGCTGGCAAAATAAACGTCCTGAGGAGAACCCATGCTGGAACTGATTTGCAAACGTCTGCTGCTGGCCGTCCCGACGCTATTGCTGGTGAGCATGATGGTGTTCGGGCTGCAAAAGCTGCTGCCCGGCGACCCGCTGATCGCCATGGCCGGGGAGGAGCGCGATCCGGCGGTCATTGCCCAGCTGCGTGCTGAGCTTAATCTGGATGCGCCGATCCCCGTGCAGTATTTCCATTGGCTGACGCGCGCGCTGCAGGGCGATCTGGGCGTCTCCTTGCGCACGCATGAACCGGTCACGCAGCTGATTGCCAGCAAGCTGCCGGTCACGCTGGAGCTCTCTCTGCTGGCGATGATCATCGCGCTGGTGTTTGGCATCAGCATGGGGATCCTTGCGGCGGTGAATAAAAACAGCTGGGTCGATCACGGGGCGAACTTTGTGGCGATCTCGGGGATATCAATTCCGCACTTCTGGCTGGGGATCCTGCTGATTCTGGTCTTTTCGGTGAACTTGCAATGGTTACCTGCGTCCGGTTATGTGCCATTCAGTGAAGATCCGATCCAGAACCTGCGCACGCTGCTGCTGCCCGCGTCCGTGCTCGGAACCGGACTGGCGGCGACGCTGATGCGCCATACCCGTGCGTCGATGATTGCGGTACTGAAGGCGGATTACATCCGCACCGCGCGCGCTAAGGGGCTGCTGCCGAAAGCAGTGATCCTGAAGCACGCCTTTCGCAACGCGCTGGTGCCTGTAATCACCCTCACCACGCTGCTGTTCGGCGAGCTACTGGGCGGCGCGGTGCTGACCGAGCAGGTCTTCACCATTCCGGGCTTTGGCAAAATGATCGTCGACTCGGTGTTCAATCGTGACTATGCGGTGGTGCAGGGCGTGGTGCTGATCGTGGCGATCGGCTTCCTGATGCTCAATCTGCTGGCCGACGTGCTCTACGTCCTTATCAACCCGAAAATGCGAGGTTAACCATGGCGGAACTGACGACGCAAACCGTTGCCCCCACGCTGCCGCGCGCGCAGAACCGGGTGCTGAAGAAATTTCTCGGCAATAAAAGCGCGGTGATTGGCGCGCTTGTGGTGGGCTTTTTTGTCCTGGTGGCGCTGCTGGCGCCGTGGATCGCCCCCTTCGACCCGGTCAAAGCCAACTTCCTGGCGGTGCGCAAAGCGCCGTCGGCGATGTACTGGTTCGGCACCGACGAGCTGGGGCGTGACATCTTATCCCGCATTATTTGGGGGGCGCGCACCTCGCTGATGGCGGGCTGTATGTCGGTCATTATTGCCGTGGTCATCGGCGTGCCGCTGGGGCTGGTGGCGGGCTACTTCCAGAAGATGTGGGACGGCGTGATCTCGCGCTTTATTGAGGCCTTGCTGGCCTGTCCGTTCCTGATCATGGCGATCGCGCTGGGGGCATTTTTGGGCCCAAGCCTGACGAATGCGATGATCGCCATTGGTCTCTCGGCAATGCCGATTTTCGCCCGGCTGACGCGCGGCCAGGTGATCGCCATTCGCAACGAAGAGTATATCGACGGCGCGCGGGCGATTGGCCTGCCGGATCGCTGGATCATCATTAAATACGTCCTGCCAAACGTGATGTCGCCGATCCTCGTGCAGGCCACGCTGGCGATCGCCTCGGCGATTATCGCCGAAGCCAGCCTGTCGTTTTTGGGGCTGGGACAGCAGCCGCCAAATCCGTCCTGGGGCTCCATGCTCAACACCGCGAAAGGGTTTCTGGAGCAGGCTCCGTGGATGTCCGTTTTCCCCGGCGTGGCGATTTTCCTTGCCGTGCAGGGCTTTAATCTACTCGGCGACGGGCTGCGCGATGCGCTCGATCCGCGCCACGACTAAGGAGTCATGATGACCAAAGCGCTTGATTTTACGTCCGGTTACGATTCACGCCGTCCGCCGATGCTGGGCCATAACGCGGTTGCCACGTCGCAGCCGCTGGCGGCGCAGGCGGGGATGAAGATGCTGCAACTGGGCGGCAATGCCGTCGATGCAGCCATTGCCACCGCGATGGCGCTGACGGTAGTTGAGCCGACCGGCAACGGGATCGGCAGCGACGCCTTTGCCATCGTCTGGGACGGTGAAAAGCTTCACGGCCTCAACGCATCAGGCCGCTCGCCGGCCAGCTGGCATGCGGATCTGTTTGCCGGAAAAAGCGCAGTGCCGGAAATTGGCTGGGACGCGGTGACCGTGCCGGGAGCGGTATCCGGCTGGGTCGCGCTGGCGGAGCGCTTCGGCACGCTGCCGCTGACCACGCTGGCGCAGCCTGCCATTGACTACGCGCGCAACGGCTTTCCCGTCTCGCCGCTGATTGGTCATCTCTGGCAGCGAGGCTATAGCAAGCTGAAAGATCAGCCGGGCTTCAGCGCCTGCTTCGCGCCGGAAGGCCGCGCCCCGCGCGTGGGGGAAATCTTCCGTAACCCGGCGCAGGCCAGCTCGCTGGAGCTGATTGCCAAAACTAACGGCGATGCGTTTTACCGCGGCGAGCTGGCGCAGAAAATTGCCGCCTTTGCCAAAGAACACGGTGCGCATCTGACGGCAGAGGATCTGGCAAACCACCGCGTGGACTGGGTTGACCTGCTGTCGCGCGACTTCGCGGGCGGCTCGGTTCAGGAATTGCCGCCAAACGGTCAGGGGATCGCCACGCTGATCGCGCTGGGTATTCTTGAGCAGTGCGGCATTGAGAAGCATCACCCGGATTCCGTGCAGTCTCTTCATCTCTCCATCGAGGCGATGAAGCTGGCGCTGGCGGATCTCGACCGCTACGTTGCGGATGAAGAACATATGGCGTTCGCGGCAAAAGAGCTGCTGAGTGACCATTACCTGAAGTCGCGCGCGGCGCTTATCAACCACGATAGCGCCTCTGATTTTGTGTACGGATCGCCGACGCAGAGCGGGACGGTTTACGTCAGCACCGCGGATGCGAGTGGGATGATGGTCTCGTTTATTCAGTCCAACTATATGGGATTCGGTTCAGGGATCGTGGTGCCGGATACCGGGATCAGCCTGCAAAACCGGGGCTGCGGCTTTGTGCTGGATCCTGCGCACCCGAACGCGCTGGCGGGCAGCAAGCGCCCGTTCCACACCATCATTCCGGGATTTGCGATGGACGGCAACGGCAAGCCGCTGATGTCCTTCGGCGTGATGGGCGGCCCGATGCAGGCGCAGGGGCACATGCAGATGGCGCTGCGCATTATGCTGCACGGGCAAAACCCGCAGGCGGCAATCGATGCACCGCGCTGGCGCGTGGTGCAGGGCAGAGAGGTGATCGTCGAATCAACGTTCGATCGCAATACTATCGCGGCGCTGCGCGAGCGCGGGCATCAGATCGCGGTGGAAGATCCGCTTCAGGATTACAACTTCGGCGGTGCGCAGGTGATTTACCGTATGCCGGAAGGGCACTACGTGGCCGCGACGGAAAGCCGCAAAGACGGGCAGGCGCTGGTGAGTTAATTAACGCCCGGTGGCGCTGCGCTTACCGTGCCTACGCTGTGCTTTTTGTAGGCCGGGTAAGGCGCAGCCGTCACCCGGCTTTTTTTCAACCAATGCTAAACGGATCTGCATCCTGCCAGGCCGGAAACTTCTCCCGATACTCCTTTAACGCCGTTAACGAGATCTCAGCGTCAATTCGTGTTGCCTGATGCGGCTCGGCGGTGGCAATAATCTCACCCTGCGGACTGATCACCCGGCTGTCACCGCGATAGTGATGCCCGTTGCCGTCCGTTCCCACGCGGTTACAGCCAACGACATAAGCCTGATTTTCAATCGCGCGCGCGGTCAGTAAAGCCTGCCAGTGCAGGGAGCGTGGGGCGGGCCAGTTGGCGACGTACAACGCCAGGTCATAATCGTTGCGGTTGCGCGACCACACCGGGAAGCGCAGGTCATAGCAGACCAGCGGCAGAATACGCCAGCCGCGCCATTCAAATACCACGCGTTCGCTTCCGGCTTCATAATGTTGATGTTCGTCCGCCATGCGGAACAGGTGGCGCTTATCGTAGAAATGGACTTTTCCTTCCGGCTCAACCAGCAGGAAGCGGTTGACCGGTCCGCGCCCGGTCTGGAGTGCGACGCTACCGGCAATCAGCGCATTTGTTTCCTGCGCCCTGGCGTGCATCCAGGCCACCACCTCGTCCTGCGGCATGGACTGTTTTGCTGCCTCCATCGCGAAACCTGTGGTAAACATCTCCGGCAGGACAATCACATCGCGTCCGGTAATCTCTTCCAGCTGGCGATCAAAATGGCGAAGGTTGGCGGGGCCGTCCATCCACACTAAAGGTTGCTGCAAAACAGAAATCTTTAAACCAGGCACGATACAGGCTCCTTAATAAACACTTTTTGACACTGTAGCACGTCATTACCAGAAAATGTGGCAATAAAAAACCCCGCGCGGGGCGGGGTTTGTGGGAGCAAAAGGCCTTATGCCGCTTCAGGTTTGCGGTGTTTCTCTGGCAGCTTTACCGGCTGTGTCGCCAGCTCTTCAGGTTCGAAATCATCCACATTAATACTGCGCAGACGGCTCTCTTCGGCTTTCACCAGAATCGCAGCTTCGCTGTTGTCGATGATGCCACCCGCCAGCGCCTGTTTTGCCAGCTCATCCAGTCGTGTAAACGGCAGGTTTTTGCCCAGCTGTTTGCAGATCTTCTGGTGAATCGGGTCGGCGGCCATCACGTCAAGCAGCGCCTCTTCCAGCAAACCTACCGGGTTATGCGGGGTAGGTGCCAGATATTGACCCCGACCAATACGAGAGCGGGTTGCGCTTGGTACCTGGAGGATTTTTGCCACTTTGTGATCCAGCTTGTCGGACGGCGCCAGGTGATGACGACCGGTCGGGAAGATCACCGCGCGCAGGGCACCCGCTACGAAGCGGTTCGGGAAGTTCGCCAGCAGATCGTCAATCGCCTGTTCGGCCTGATACATCGCATCCTGAACGCCCCAGTGCACCAGCGGCAGATCCGCTTCCTGACGGCCTTCATCGTCGTAGCGTTTCAGCACCGCAGAGGCCAGGAAGATCTGGCTCAGCACATCACCCAGACGGGCGGAGATGCGTTCGCGACGCTTCAGGCTACCGCCCAGCACCGCCATGGAAACGTCAGACAGCAGGGCCAGGTTGGCGCTCAGACGGTTCAGATGCTGGTAGTAACGTTTGGTCGCATCGCCGGTTGGCGTCGCGCTGGTCAGCCCGCGCGTCAGGCCCAGCCAGAAGCTGCGCACCTTGTTGCTACCGACGTGACCGATATGTTTGAACAGCAGTTTGTCGAAGGCATCCACATCATTATTCTGCGCGGCAGCCATCTCTTCCAGCACGTACGGATGGCAACGAATCGCACCCTGGCCGAAGATCATCATGCTGCGGGTCAGGATGTTTGCCCCTTCCACGGTGATGGCAATCGGCGCACCCTGATAGCCGCGCGCCAGGAAGTTGCCTTCGCCGAGCATGATACCTTTACCGCCTGCGATATCCATTGCATCAATAATTGACTGCTGTGCGCGGTGGGTACAGTGATACTTCACAATCGCCGACAGCACGGCGGGTTTTTCGCCCAGCATAATGCCGTAGGTAATCAGCGAGGCTGCGGCGTCCATCACGTAGGCATTGCCCGCAATACGCGCCAGCGGCTCTTCGATACCTTCCATCTTGCCGATGGAGATTTTGAACTGACGGCGGATATGCGCGTAAGCCCCAATCCCCATCGCCACCGATTTCAGACCGCCTGTTGAGTTCGACGGCAGGGTAATGCCGCGGCCCACAGACAGACATTCCACCAACATACGCCAGCCCTGCCCGGCCATTTTCGGGCCACCGATGATGTAGTCAATCGGGACAAAGATATCCTGACCGCGGGTAGGACCGTTCTGGAACGGTACGTTCAGCGGGAAGTGACGGCGACCAATTTCAACGCCCGGGGTTGAGGTTGGGATCAGCGCACAGGTAATACCCAGCTCTTCTTCACCGCCCAGCAGTTTTTCCGGGTCAGAGAGTTTGAACGCCAGGCCCAGCACCGTGGCGATAGGTGCGAGGGTGATATAACGTTTGTTCCAGGTCAGGCGCATACCCAGCACCTGCTGGCCCTGCCATTCGCCCATGCAAACCACGCCGGTATCAGGGATTGCGCCGGCATCGGAGCCCGCTTCGGGGCTGGTCAGCGCGAAGCACGGAATTTCCTGACCACGCGCCAGACGCGGCAGGTAGTGATCTTTCTGCTCTTCTGTACCGTAATGCTGTAACAGCTCGCCCGGGCCTAAGGAGTTTGGCACGCCAACGGTGATCGCCAGGATCCCGGAGACACCCGCCAGTTTTTGCAGCACACGAGCCTGAGCGTAAGCGGAGAATTCCAGACCGCCGTACTCTTTCTTAATGATCATCGCGAAGAAGCGATGCTCTTTAAGGTATGCCCACAGCTCAGGCGGCAGGTCGGCCATTTCGTGAGTGATGGCAAAGTCGTTTGCCATGCGGCACGCTTCTTCTACCGGACCATCAATAAAGGCTTGTTCTTCGGCGGTCAGACGCGGCTGCGGATAGTTGTGAAGCTTTTTCCAGTCCGGGTTGCCCTGGAACAGATCGCCTTCCCACCAGGTCGTACCGGCGTCAATCGCTTCTTTCTCTGTACGCGACATCGGCGGCATCACTTTACGGAATCCCCTGAACACCGGCGCAGAGATCATCGACTTACGCATCGGCGTCAGGTTGAACGGCAGCAAAATGATGGCCAGGGGAACAAGGACCCAGATATTCCACAGGCCAGCGACGCCAAGTGCAGCCGTCCAGGCCAGAAGAATCAGGCTACTCAGGAATAAACTGACACGGTGATAGAACAACACACCGAGCAGCACAACGGTTGCGAGAATGCTCAAAATCATCATAAAGAAAAGCTCCCTTGCTTGTAGGAGGTCTGACCACTTGTGATGATATGGTTGTAGTTGATGTCATTTCCTTTAGCAATGTGTTTACAAAATAATTACAACCTGGTTCACATTGTTCGCGTTTTAGCCGGCACAAAAAATCAAAACGCCGGACGATTCGCATGGCTTTAGCTTCTCGCTTTTACTGCTATCCGGTACACTCCACTGTGTTATTTCATCAATACTGAAGGATTATCCTCATGTACCAGGATCTTATTCGTAACGAACTGAACGAAGCGGCGGAAACGCTGGCGAATTTTCTGAAAGATGATGCCAATATTCACGCTATTCAGCGCGCGGCGGTCCTGCTTGCCGACAGCTTCAAAGCCGGCGGTAAAGTGCTCTCCTGCGGTAACGGCGGTTCCCACTGTGACGCCATGCACTTCGCCGAAGAGCTGACCGGACGCTATCGTGAAAACCGTCCGGGCTACCCGGCGATTGCGATTTCCGACGTGAGCCACATCTCCTGTGTAGGCAACGACTTCGGTTACGACCATATCTTTTCCCGCTACGTTGAAGCCGTAGGCCGTGAAGGCGACGTGCTGCTGGGTATCTCCACGTCCGGTAACTCTGCTAACGTGATCAAAGCGATCGCCGCCGCGCGTGAGAAGGGCATGAAAGTGATCACCCTGACCGGGAAAGATGGCGGTAAGATGGACGGTACAGCGGACATTGAAATCCGTGTACCACACTTCGGTTATGCGGATCGCGTTCAGGAAATTCACATCAAAGTGATCCACATCCTGATCCAACTGATCGAAAAAGAGATGGTTAAGTAAGACTTCGCTGGGGGGCGCCGGTGCCCCCCGCTGTTGTGGAGGTGATCTATGTGCGAACTGCTCGGGATGAGCGCCAATGTGCCAACCGATATCTGCTTTAGTTTTACCGGGCTGGTTCAGCGCGGTGGAGGAACCGGGCCGCATAAAGACGGCTGGGGTATTACCTTCTACGAAGGCAAAGGATGTCGCACGTTTAAAGATCCACAACCCAGCTTTAACTCACCCATTGCCAGACTGGTGCAGGACTATCCTATTAAATCCTGTTCGGTGATCGCCCATATCCGCCAGGCAAATCGCGGCGAAGTGGCGCTGGAAAATACCCATCCGTTTACCCGTGAACTGTGGGGCCGTAACTGGACCTATGCGCACAACGGGCAGCTTTCGGGCTATAAGTCGCTGGAAACCGGCAATTTCCGTCCTGTCGGTGAAACGGACAGCGAAAAAGCATTTTGCTGGCTGCTGCACAAGCTGACCGAGCGCTACCCCCGTACGCCCGGCAACATGACCGCCGTTTTTAAGTACATAGCGTCACTGGCGTCTGAGTTACGCGAGAAGGGCGTCTTTAATATGCTGCTGTCTGACGGGCGCTACGTGATGGCGTTCTGCTCGACGAATCTGTTCTGGATCACCCGACGTGCACCGTTTGGCGTCGCCACGCTGCTCGATCAGGATGTGGAAATTGATTTTCAGAAGGAGACCACACCGAACGATGTGGTCACTGTCATTGCAACGCAGCCGCTGACCGGCAACGAAACCTGGCAAAAGATCATGCCAGGCGAGTGGGCGCTATTTTGTCTCGGGGACCGCGTAATTTGACGCCAGCTGCGGCTGAACCACTTCATGGCTGAGCGGTTTACTCACCACGTAACGGCCATTGACGATGGACACCACCGGCGGCTTATGGGTCTGCTCGAAGTAGTCATAGCCCGGTTTTAGCTGTTTCCAGAAATCTGTGTAAACAGAGTACTTATGGCGCGCCATGTTCGCATCCGTCATACGGAACGGATAGATGCTGACCTGAACATTCGGCTGGCCGAAGACCAGTGCGCCCGTGACAAACTGGAAGATTTCATCAATGCCGGAATCCGTCATCGCATAACAACCGACTGACACGCAGGCACCGTGAATCATCAGGTATTTCCCTTCATAACCGTGCGCACGGTCGAAGGCATTGGGGAAACCGATGTTAATCGCTTTATAGAAGCGGCTGTCCGGTTTTAGCTGGTTACGCTGAACGTTGTAAAACCCTTCCGGACTTTTGAAGTCACCCTGGCGCTGTTTCGGCCCCAGCCCGCCAGAATAGTTACAGATTTTGTAGCTATCGAGCAGCTGATACGTCTCGCCCATTTTGACAAACAGATCGAGTGTGCGCTCTTCCTTGAAGATTTGAATATAAACCGGGGATCCCATCAACTGCTGTTTATACTCTTTGCTGACCGGCGTCGTTGAACTATTACTGCCAAGCAGCCCGGCAAACGACATGCACGGTATCAGAAGCATCGCAATGAACAATGCGATTTTACGCATACTACTGGTTCCTTGATAAAACAATGACCAACTTGCCAGAACGGCAAAAGACACCCGAAATCAGACTAATCTGGACAGGAGCGCTCACATTAGCACCGATGGAGATTTTCGCAAGAGCCAACCTTTGCGTTTACAAATTAGTTTTACTTTATAACCCATTCATAATGTCCTGCCTCCAGGAACTTTGCGCAATAGCTCGCATTTCGGCGCGCCAGTCGGCGGATTTGCTGCCCCTGGCAGGGCCGAAAATGATACACTCCGGCCTCTCTGGATTGTTGTTCATGGATACCTGCTAACCACATGTTTAGAATCAGAAAAGGACTCGATCTGCCAATCTCTGGCGTGCCTGAACAGCACGTTACCACCGGCGCCAGTATTCATCATGTCGCTATTGTAGGTGATGATTACGTGGGCATGCGTCCCGCGATGCTGGTACAGGAAGGCGATCGCGTAATAAAAGGCCAGGCGCTCTTCGAGGATAAAAAAAATCCTGGCGTTATGTTTACAGCCCCAGCCAGCGGCACCGTTGTCGCCATCCATCGTGGTGAGCGTCGCGTCCTGCAATCGGTTGTTATTCAAATTGAAGGCGATGAGAAACGCGAATTTGCGCGTTTTGACGCCGCCGATCTTGCCACCCTCAGCCACGACGCGGTGCAGACGCAACTGCTGGAGTCGGGACTGTGGACGGCGCTTCGCACGCGCCCCTATAGCAAAACGCCCGTGCCTGGCACTGTGCCGGCCGCTATCTTCGTCACGGCCATCGACACCAACCCGCTCAGCGCAGATCCGCAGCCTCTTATCCTGGCGGAACGAAACGCTTTCGATGCCGGCCTCACCGTGTTAACGCGACTGACGCCGGGCAAAGTGCATGTCTGCCAGGCCAGCGGCGGTAAGCTGGGCGGGCATCCGCAAGGGCAGGTGGCCTTTAATGAATTTGCCGGCCCGCATCCGGCCGGGCTGGTGGGAACGCATATTCATTTCCTGGAGCCGGTAAGCCTGACGAAACAGGTCTGGCATCTTAATTATCAGGACGTGATCGCTATCGGTAAGCTGTTCACCACGGGTGAGCTGTGCGCAGAACGCATTATTGCCATCGGCGGCCCTCAGGCAACCCAACCGCGTCTGGTTCGCACGCTGCTTGGGGCAGACCTGACGGCGCTGTTGGCTGGCGAAACGAAAGAGGGTGAAAACCGTATTATTTCAGGTTCGGTGCTGAGCGGCAGGCACGCAACAGGCCCGATGGCCTGGCTGGGTCGTTTCCATCTTCAGGTGAGCGTGGTGCTTGAAGGACGCGAGAAAGAGCTGTTCGGCTGGGTGCTGCCTGGCGCAGAAAAATACTCGGTAACACGCACCACGCTCGGCCACTTCCTGCGTCGTAAGCTGTTTAACTTCTCCACCAGTACCAACGGCGGTGAGCGCGCCATGGTTCCGATTGGCAACTACGAACGCGTGATGCCGCTGGATATTCTGCCCACCGTGCTGCTGCGCGATCTCCTGGCCGGCGATACCGACGGTGCCCAGGCGCTGGGCTGTCTGGAGCTGGACGAAGAAGATCTGGCGCTGTGTACCTATGTGTGTCCAGGTAAATACGAATATGGACCCGTATTGCGCGAGGTGTTAACCCGCATTGAGCAGGAAGGATAACCATGGGCTTAAAACACCTCTTTGAAAAAATTGAGCCGCACTTTACCGAAGGGAAGCTCAAAAAGTACTACCCGCTGTATGAAGCGACAACGACCATTTTCTACACGCCGGGTCTGGTGACGAAAGGGGCGGCGCACGTTCGCGACGCCATCGACCTCAAGCGAATGATGATTCTGGTCTGGTTTGCGGTCTTCCCGGCCATGTTCTGGGGGATGTATAACGTTGGGTTGCAAACTATTCCGGCGCTGCACCATATGTACAATGCAGAGCAGCTGGCGCAGGTGATTCAGTCTGACTGGCACTATCGTCTGGCGCAGTCGCTGGGGGTGAGCTTTGCGGCAGATGCCGGCTGGATCAGCATGATGACGCTGGGCGCTGTCTTCTTCCTCCCCATCTATATGACTGTCTTTATCGTCGGCGGTTTCTGGGAGGTGCTGTTCGCTATTATTCGCAAACATGAGATCAACGAGGGCTTCTTTGTTACCTCTATTCTGTTTGCGCTGATTGTTCCGCCAACGCTGCCGCTCTGGCAGGCGGCGATGGGGATCAGCTTTGGCGTGGTGATTGCCAAGGAGATCTTCGGCGGGACCGGACGCAACTTCCTCAATCCGGCGCTGGCAGGGCGCGCGTTCCTGTTCTTTGCTTATCCGGCGCAAATCTCGGGCGACCTGGTGTGGACGGCAGCAGACGGATTCTCCGGCGCGACGCCACTTTCACAGTGGGCGGCTGGCGGCGGCGAAACGCTGGTCAATAATGCAACCGGACAGCCTGTCACCTGGTTTGATGCGTTTATCGGCAATATTCCAGGCTCCATCGGTGAAGTGTCTACCCTGATGATTTTGATCGGCGGGGCCATCATCCTCTTTGGCCGCGTGGCGTCCTGGCGCATTGTCGCAGGCGTCATGCTCGGGATGGTACTCACCGCCACGCTTTTCAACTTCATTGGTTCAGACACAAACCCGATGTTCTCCATGCCGTGGTACTGGCACCTCGTGCTGGGAGGCTTTGCGTTTGGCATGATGTTCATGGCCACCGATCCGGTCTCGGCTTCGTTTACCGACAGAGGTAAATGGTGTTACGGCGCGCTCATTGGGGTGATGTGTGTACTGATTCGCGTGGTCAACCCGGCTTATCCGGAAGGGATGATGTTGGCCATTCTGTTTGCCAATCTGTTTGCGCCGCTGTTCGACTACCTGGTCGTGCGCGCCAACATTAAGCGGAGGAAGGCGCGTGGCTGAGATCAAAAATAACGACAGCATCAGCAAAACGCTGCTGGTGGTGCTGGTACTGTGTCTGGTCTGTTCCATTGTCGTGGCCGGTTCTGCCGTAGGGTTAAAACCGCTACAGCAGGAGCAACGAGCGCTGGATAAACAGCGTAACATCCTGGCCGTGGCCGGGCTGATGCAGGAAGGCATGACGAAGGATGACGTCGCAGCGGTGTTTGCCGAACGTATTACCGCACGGCTGGTGGATTTAAAAACCGGGGAGTTAATGGATAAAGACCCGGCGAAATACAACCAGGCGCTGGCGCTAAAAGATCCGCAGATGAGCACCACGCTTGACGCCTCGCAGGATCCGGCAGGCATTAAGCGCCGCAGCAATGTCGCGGAGATTTACCTCGTCCGTGACGAGCAAAAGCGCATCCAGGAAATCGTGTTGCCCATCTATGGCAACGGTTTATGGTCAATGATGTACGCCTTTGTGGCGTTGGATACCGATGGTCGTACGGTCAAAGGCATTACTTATTACGATCAGGGCGAAACACCAGGGCTGGGAGGCGAAGTTGAGAACCCTAACTGGCGGGCACAGTTTGTTGGTAAAAAAGTGCTCGACGACAACGGCCAGCCTGCGCTGAAGGTGGTGAAAGGGGGCGCGCGTCCCGGCGATGAATTTGCCGTTGATGGCCTTTCCGGCGCCACGCTCACCTCTAACGGTGTGCAGCACAGCTTTGATTTCTGGATGGGTGAACTGGGCTTTGGTCCCTTCCTGAAGAATGTACGTGAAGGAGCGCTGAATAATGGCTGATACGGGTGAACTGAAAGAAGTTAAAAAGGTGCTGATTGGCCCGCTGTTAGCCAATAACCCGATAACGCTACAGGTGCTGGGGGTGTGCTCGGCGCTGGCGGTGACCACCAAGCTGGAAACGGCGGTGGTCATGACGCTGGCGGTAACGCTGGTGACAGCGTTTTCCAGCATGTTTATCTCAATGATCCGCCACCACATACCCAACAGCGTGAGGATCATCGTGCAGATGGCGATTATCGCCTCGCTGGTGATCGTGGTCGATCAGCTCCTGCGCGCCTTCGCCTATGAAACCTCGAAGCAGCTTTCGGTGTTTGTCGGCCTGATAATCACCAACTGCATCGTGATGGGGCGTGCTGAAGCCTATGCGATGAAAATGCCACCGCTGGCGAGCTTTATGGACGGTATCGGCAACGGTCTGGGTTACGGCGTGATCCTGTTGACGGTTGGTTTCCTGCGCGAACTTATTGGCAGCGGCAAGCTGTTTGGCATTCCGGTGCTGGATACGGTACAGAACGGCGGCTGGTATCTGCCGAACGGCCTGTTCCTGCTGGCCCCAAGCGCATTTTTCATTATCGGTTTGCTGATCTGGCTGATTCGTACGTTGAAGCCTGAACAGCAGGAAAAGGAGTAACCGACAATGGCTCATTACCTGAGTTTATTTGTGCGCGCGGTGTTTGTTGAAAACATGGCGCTCGCTTTCTTCCTGGGCATGTGTACGTTCCTTGCCGTTTCTAAAAAGGTATCGACGGCATTTGGTCTGGGCGTGGCAGTTACCGTTGTGCTGGGGCTTTCCGTTCCGATTAACAACCTGGTATTCAACTTCGTGCTGCGCGATGGCGCGCTGGTGGAGGGGGTTGATCTTAGCTTCCTGAACTTCATCACCTTTATCGGAGTGATTGCAGCGCTTGTTCAGATCCTTGAGATGATCCTCGATAAATACTTCCCGTCGCTGTACAACGCGCTGGGGATCTTCCTGCCGCTGATCGCCGTGAACTGCGCCATCTTCGGTGGCGTCTCGTTTATGGTTCAGCGCGATTACAACTTCAGTGAATCGGTTGTGTATGGCTTCGGTTCCGGTATCGGCTGGATGCTGGCGATTGTCACCATGGCGGGGATCCGTGAAAAAATGAAATATGCCAACGTACCTGCGGGGCTTCGTGGCTTAGGGATCACCTTTATCACCACCGGCCTGATGGCGTTGGGCTTTATGTCCTTCTCCGGTGTGCAGCTATAAGGGCTAACAGATGGAAATTATTCTTGGCGTGGTGATGTTCGCGCTGATAGTACTGGTGCTGTCAGGGCTGATCCTGGCGGCGCGTGCGAAGCTGGTCAATTCCGGGGATGTGATCATTGATATCAATGACGATCCGCAGAATCAGATCCGTACCCCGGCAGGGGATAAGCTGCTTAACACGCTCTCCGGCAACGGGATTTTTGTCTCGTCTGCCTGTGGCGGCGGTGGCTCCTGTGGCCAGTGCCGTGTGACGGTCAAAGAGGGCGGCGGTGATATTCTGCCAACGGAACTGTCGCATATCACGAAGCGTGAAGCGAAAGAGGGATGCCGTCTGGCGTGCCAGGTCGCTGTGCGCCAGAACATGAAGATTGAGCTGCCGGAGGAGATCTTCGGCGTGAAAAAATGGGAATGCGAAGTTATCTCTAACGATAACAAAGCCACGTTCATCAAAGAGCTCAAGCTGCGTGTCCCTGAAGGGGAGAGCGTCCCGTTCCGTGCGGGTGGGTATATCCAGATTGATTGTCCGGCACACACCGTCGCGTATGCTGACTTCGATGTGCCTGAGGAGTACCGGGCAGACTGGGATAAATTTAACCTCTTCCGCTTTGTTTCCGAGGTAAAAGAGCCCGCGCTTCGCGCCTATTCCATGGCTAACTATCCGGAAGAGAAGGGCATTATTATGCTCAACGTGCGTATCGCCACGCCGCCACCGAATGTGCCTGATGCCCCTCCTGGCGTCATGTCGTCGTATATCTGGTCCCTCAAGCCTGGCGACAAAGTGACGATTTCCGGCCCGTTCGGCGAATTCTTTGCCAAAGATACTGACGCGGAGATGGTCTTTATCGGCGGCGGTGCGGGTATGGCGCCGATGCGTTCGCATATTTTTGACCAGCTCAAACGACTTGGCAGCAAGCGTAAGATCAGCTTCTGGTACGGGGCGCGTTCACTGCGCGAAATGTTCTATGACGATGAGTTTGAACAACTGGCGCGTGATAACCCTAACTTTACCTTCCATGTGGCGCTATCCGATCCGCAGCCGGAAGATAACTGGACAGGCTATACGGGCTTCATCCACAACGTGCTGTATGAAAATTACCTCAAACAGCACCCGGCACCGGAAGACTGCGAGTTCTATATGTGTGGTCCACCAATGATGAACGCCGCCGTGATTAAGATGCTAAAAGATCTTGGCGTGGAAGATGAGAACATCATGCTTGATGATTTCGGAGGCTGATTATGCTGACTTTTCTGGCGACCTTTGCGGTGTTTGTGCTGGTGATCTTCGGCATGTCCTTAGGCTGGATCATCAAGCGTAAAAGCATTCAAGGCAGTTGCGGAGGCATCTCTTCCATCGGAATGGAAAAAGTGTGCGATTGTCCGGAACCGTGCGATGCGCGGAAAAAGCGGATGGCTCGCGAGCAGCAACGCATTCTTTAGTCTTCCAGGTCGGGTAAGGCAACGCCGCCACCCGACAATTCCTGCGCGCACTTCTCAACCCTCATTTGTTTACTGTATACTTATCCAGTAATAAGTGAGGGCTTACTATGCGCAAAATAATCCATGTCGATATGGACTGCTTTTTTGCCGCAGTGGAGATGCGTGACAACCCGGCGCTGCGGGATATTCCGATCGCCATTGGCGGCAGCCGGGTTCAGCGCGGTGTCATCAGCACCGCCAACTATCCTGCTCGCAAATACGGTGTACGCAGCGCCATGCCGACAGCGATGGCGCTGAAACTGTGCCCGCATCTCACTCTTTTGCCCGGACGTTTTGATGCCTATAAAGAAGCATCGAGCCACATTCGGGAGATCTTCTCCCGCTACACCTCACTGATTGAACCGTTATCGCTGGATGAAGCCTATCTGGATGTCACCCACAGCGTGCACTGCCACGGCTCCGCCACCCTGATGGCGCAGGAGATCCGCCAGACTATTTTTAACGAGCTGAACCTGACGGCATCGGCAGGCGTCGCGCCGGTCAAATTTCTCGCCAAAATCGCCTCCGATTTAAATAAGCCCAACGGCCAGTACGTCATCACTCCGGAAGAGGTTCCGGCGTTTTTAAAGACGCTGCCGCTCAGCAAAATCCCCGGCGTGGGCAAAGTTTCCGCCGCGAAGCTGGAAAGTATGGGGCTACGCACCTGCGAAGATGTTCAGCGCAGCGATCTGGCGCTGCTGCTTAAGCGTTTTGGTAAGTTTGGCCGCGTACTGTGGGAACGCAGTCAGGGCATTGATGACCGGGATGTGAACAACGAACGGCTGCGTAAATCGGTCGGCGTTGAACGCACACTGAGCGAAGACATCCATGACTGGACCGAGTGTGAAACCATTATTACGGAACAGCTTTATCCTGAGCTTGAACGACGCTTACTGAAGGTCAAACCGGATCTGCTTATTGCCCGACAGGGCATCAAACTGAAATTTAACGATTTTCAGCAGACGACGCAGGAGCACGTCTGGCCACGCCTCAACAAAGAGGATCTTATCGCGACGGCGAAAAAGGCGTGGGAAGAACGGCGGGGCGGACGAGGGGTGAGGCTGGTGGGGCTGCACGTCACCTTGCTGGATCCGCAGCTGGAGCGTCAACTGGTGTTGGGACTGTAGATTACGCTAATCGTAGGCCCGGCAAGCGTAGCGCCACCGGGCATCAAACGGCTAATTACTTAACAGGAATTGCTTTCAGCAGCTCAGTCAGCAGCGTCCAGTAGTGACCGACGCTTTCAATGTGAACCTGCTCATCCGGGGAGTGTGGCCCGGTGATGGTTGGCCCGATGGAGACCATGTCCATATCCGGATACGGTTTCTTGAACAGACCACACTCCAGACCCGCATGAATAACCTGAATGTTCGGGGTGCTGTTGAACAGTCGCTGATAAGTTTCACGCACCAGTGCCATGACCGGAGAACTTGCATCCGGCTGCCAGCCCGGGTAGCTGCCTTTTGCAGACGTTTTCGCGCCCGCCAGGGTACCCAGAGATTCCAGCATGCTCACAACGTACTCTTTACCGCTGTCGATCAGGGAACGGATCAGGCAGATGATCTCTGCGCTGTCGTCACCCATGGTCACCACGCCCACGTTCAGGGAGGTTTCCACCACGCCTTTCGCCACGTCAGAGTTGCGAATAACGCCGTTTGGCGTTGCGTTCAGCAGCTGGACGAACGTGTCACGAGACTGTGCGGTCAGCGCGGCTTTATCCGTCGTAACGGACTCCAGCACCACCGTCAGGTTTTTCTCTTTTGCAGACAGTTCGTTTTTCAGGATCTCCAGATACACGCTGGAGAGGTTTTTCAGCTCGTCCGCTTTCGCCGCAGATACCGCCACGGTAGCGAAGGCTTCGCGAGGGATCGCGTTGCGCAGAGTACCGCCGTTGAAGTCCACCAGGCGCAGATCCAGTTCAGCGGCATGGCCCGCCAGGAAACGCGCCAGCAGTTTGTTGGCGTTGCCCAGGCCCAGGTGAATATCACCGCCGGAGTGACCACCTTTCAGCCCTTTCAGCGTCAGCTTAAAGGTCTCGAATCCGGCAGGGATCGCTTCGCGGGACAGCGGCAGGGTAGAGATGAAATCGATCCCGCCCGCGCAGCCCATGTAGATCTCACCCTCTTCTTCGGAGTCGGTGTTGATCAGAATGTCCGCTTGCAGCCAGTTTGCCTGGAGACCGAACGCGCCATCCATGCCCGCTTCTTCAGTCATGGTCAGCAGCACTTCCAGCGGACCGTGTTCAACGCTGTCGTCAGCCAGCACGGCCAGCGCGGAAGCCATACCAATGCCGTTATCTGCGCCCAGGGTCGTGCCGCGCGCCTTCACCCACTCACCGTCGATGTACGGCTGGATCGGGTCTTTTGTGAAGTCGTGAACGGTGTCGTTGTTTTTCTGCGGAACCATGTCCAGGTGCGCCTGCAATACCACTGGCTTACGGTTTTCCATACCTGCGGTGGCAGGTTTGCGGATAAGAATATTGCCAACCTGGTCGCGCTCAGCGTGCAGACCTTTTTCCTTCGCCCAACCCATAATATGTTCGGCAAGCTGTTCTTCGTGATAGGAAGGGTGCGGAATGGAGCAGATTTTGGCAAAAATATCCCACAGTGGCTGTGGAGATAATTGAGACAGTTCAGACACGATAGGTCTCCTTGTCGATGCGCTGCAAAACAATGTTGCAGGTCACAGGGTTAGCAGGTTGATTGTTACCACAAGTCAGGCTTGCGAGATGCAACTGAGAATACCACTTTCTCCCGTGGCTGGTAGCATTAAGCATGTAAAAACTCAGGCTCATGGCGCGTAACACTGGTTTTTAGTGCGTCAGATCTCTATAATCTCGCGCAACCTGGTTCACCCTCATTTTTTTAAGCCGTATATAAACAGGCTGGGACACTTCACATGAGCGAAAAATACGTCGTCACCTGGGACATGTTGCAGATTCACGCACGCAAACTGGCTGCGCGTCTGATGCCTTCCGAACAGTGGAAAGGCATTATTGCCGTCAGCCGTGGCGGTCTGGTACCGGGGGCGCTGCTGGCACGTGAGCTGGGTATTCGTCATGTCGATACCGTATGTATCTCCAGCTACGATCACGACAACCAGCGCGAACTGAAAGTGCTGAAACGCGCGGAAGGCGACGGTGAAGGCTTTATCGTTATCGACGATCTGGTGGATACCGGCGGTACCGCGGTGGCTATCCGCGAAATGTATCCAAAAGCGCACTTCGTCACTATCTTTGCGAAACCAGCGGGTCGCCCACTGGTTGATGATTACGTTATTGATATCCCGCAGGATACCTGGATTGAACAGCCATGGGATATGGGCGTGGTCTTCGTACCGCCTATCTCTGGCCGTTAATTTCAGTACGTAACTTTACACGCCCGGTTATGCCGGGCGTTGTTCTTTTTAGCCTGCCACGCGTTACAATGGTCTTCATATGACGTATCCATGGAGGCAACGCAATGACGCAGGCGAATCTGACCGAAACTCTCTTCAAACCCCGTTTCAAGCACCCTGAAACGTCGACGCTGGTGCGTCGGTTTAATCCGGGGACAATGCCTGCCGTTCAGTCAGCGTTAGACGGTAAGAACGTGCCGCACTGGTATCGAATGATTAACCGCCTGATGTGGATCTGGCGCGGCATCGATCCGCGTGAAATCCTCGACGTGCAGGCGCGTATCGTGATGAGCGAGTCCGAGCGTACCGACAGCGATCTCTACGATACGGTGGTGGGCTACCGTGGTGGAAACTGGATCTACGAATGGTCAAAGCAGGCCATGCTCTGGCAGCAAAAAGCGAGCCAGGAAGAAGATGCCACTCTCAGCGGCAAGCACTGGCTGCATGCGGCAAACCTTTACAGCATCGCTGCATACCCGCATCTGAAAGGCGACGAACTGGCAGAGCAGGCCCAGGCGCTGGCAAACCGGGCTTATGAAGAGGCCGCCCAGCGGTTGCCTGGCCGGATGCGTGAAATTGAGTTCGCCATTCCCGGTGGCAGCCCGGTGACCGGATTCCTGCATATGCCGGAGGGGGAAGGGCCGTTCCCGGCGGTTCTGATGTGCGGTGGACTGGACTCGTTACAAATTGACTATTACAGCCTGTATGAGCGCTACTTTGCCCCAAACGGAATCGCCATGCTGACGCTTGATATGCCTTCCATTGGTTTTTCATCCAAATGGAAACTTACGCAAGACTCCAGCCTGCTGCACCAGCATGCTTTAAAAGCGCTGGAGAATATCCCCTGGGTTGACCACACCCGGGTAGGCGCGTTTGGCTTCCGCTTTGGCGCTAACGTCGCGGTACGGCTTGCCTACCTTGAATCTTCACGCCTGAAGGCCGTCGCCTGTCTTGGCCCGGTGGTGCATGCTCTGTTAAGCGATCCTGCGCGTCAGGGTAGCGTTCCTGAGATGTATCTGGACGTACTGGCGAGCCGACTTGGCATGCATGATGCTTCAGACGAAGCGTTGCGCATTGAACTTAATCGTTATTCATTAAAAACGCAGGGCTTACTCGGCCGCCGCTGCCCAACCCCGATGATGTCCGGTTTCTGGAAGAACGATCCGTTTAGCCCGGAAGAGGAGTCACGCTTAATCACGTCGTCATCTTCTGACGGTAAATTGCTGGAGGTACCCTTCAGCCCGGTGTACCAGAATTTTGACAAAGCGCTGAAAGAGATCACACGCTGGATCACGCAGAGATTGTGTTAATAGTTTGCTAAATTTCGTTGGTTTGGTAAAACAGTGCTTCACAAAAGGAGATCGCAATGACGTTACCGAGTGGACACCCGAAAAGTAGACTGATTAAGAAGTTCATGGCTCTTGGCCCGTATATTCGAGAAGAGCAGTGTGAAGAGAATCGCTTTTTTTTCGACTGCCTGGCTGTTTGCGTCAACGTGAAGCCTGCACCCGAAAAACGTGAGTTCTGGGGCTGGTGGATGGAAATGGAAGCACAGGAAAACCGTTTTACCTATAGCTATCAGTTTGGCCTGTTTAATAAAGACGGGCACTGGCAGGCGACGAGCATCAAAGATCAGGAAGTGATCGATCGTCTGGAGCATACGCTAAAAGAATTTCACGGCAAAGCTCGTGACCTGCTGGCAACGCTGGATCTGAAGCTGGAGCCTGCGGACGATTTTTCCAGCGAAGCGGTGAAACTGAGAGCCTGATGATGTCACAGCGCCGGGTGGCGGCTACGCCTTACCCGGCATGAAAAATTTACTATCCCGTACGCCCGGTAAGCATAGCGTCACCGGGCACAAAAAAACCGGCTCAGCGCCGGTTTTTTATTACCACAACATCAGAACTGGTAGGTCATGCCCAGCGCAACGATATCATCGCTGCTTACGCCCAGTTTATTATCGTCATCGATCTGGTTGATCTTATAATCAACAAACGCAGACATATTTTTGTTGAAATAATATGTCGCACCTACGTCGATGTATTTCACGATATCTTCATCGCCGATACCTTCGATATCTTTGCCTTTAGACTGCACGTAACCCAGAGATGGACGCAGACCAAAGTCAAATTGATATTGCGCGACCACTTCGAAGTTTTGCGATTTATTTGCAAAGCCACCGGAAATAGGGGCCATATTGCGGGTTTCGGAATAGATAGTGGCCAGATAAATATCGTTGGCATCATATTTCAAACCGGTTGCCCAGCCTTCTGCTTTTTTACCTTCGCCGCGTGCCTGAAGGTTTTGATCGTTAGTGCGATCGGAGCTGGCATACGCACCAATCACAGAAAAATCGCTGCCGCCGAAGTCATAGCTCAGGGAGGTACCGAAGCCGTCACCGTTTTGCTTCTTCACGTCGCGGTTTTCATTTTTGCCCTGGTATTGCAGGGTCATATTCAGGCCGTCAACCAGGCCAAAGAAATCGGTATTACGGTATGTGGCCAGACCGGAGGCGCGTTTCGTCATGAAGTTATCGGTCTGTGCCAGGCCGTCACCGCCGAACTCCGGGAACATATCGGTGTATGCGGCGACGTCATACAGCGCGCCCAGGTTACGGCCGTAATCCAGTGAGCCGAAGTCTTTCAGTTTCAGCCCGGCAAATGCCAGACGTGTTTTTTGAGAAGAGTCGCTCTCAGCTTTGTTACCTGCGAACTCAGCTTCCCAACGTCCGTAGCCCGTCAGCTGATCGTTAATCTGCGTTTCACCCTTAAAGCCGAAACGAACGTAAGTCTGGTCACCATCCTTAGCGTCATCATCACTGATGTAGTGCATTGCTTTTACTTTGCCGTACACGTCCAGTTTATTCCCGTTTTTATTATAAACTTCTGCTGCCTGAACAGATGCGGAAGCAACTACGCCCATTACCACTAATGCCAGAGTGCTCTTTTTCATTTTCAATCCTGATTTTATAAAAACGCGCTAATATTCGCTGAGTAATAAGATTCGGCTTATTACCCCGTGAAAAACAGGAAGGGTTTTATCGTTCGTGGGTGAAAGTTTTATGACAAAGTAAGAATATGTCTAAAAAAGTATGTTTTAATTTTTCGGTAATAAAATTGTCAAAATCTGCCGCTACGCTTCCTGATCCCGCGCAACAAAGTGACGGGTCATGCGCTAAGGCAGTTGGCAACGGAGCTGACACCTGTTAAAACGTCTGACTGACATCATTTTCCCTTATTGTTGAACGGCAGAGAATCATGAGTGACAGCCAGACGCTGGTGGTAAAACTCGGTACCAGTGTGTTAACAGGCGGATCGCGCCGCCTGAATCGTGCCCATATCGTTGAGCTTGTACGTCAGTGCGCTCAGTTGCATGCCGCAGGGCATCGTATTGTGATTGTGACTTCCGGGGCGATTGCCGCCGGGCGTGAACACCTGGGCTACCCCGAACTCCCCGCGACGATCGCCTCCAAACAGCTGCTGGCCGCCGTGGGACAAAGCCGACTCATACAGCTCTGGGAACAACTGTTCTCCATCTACGGCATTCACGTCGGGCAGATGCTGCTGACGCGTGCGGATATGGAAGACAGAGAACGTTTCCTGAACGCCCGCGATACGCTGCGTGCCCTGCTGGATAACCATATCGTTCCGGTCATTAACGAAAACGACGCTGTTGCCACCGCTGAAATCAAAGTGGGCGACAACGATAACCTCTCTGCGCTGGCGGCGATCCTGGCAGGGGCCGATAAGCTGCTGCTTCTGACCGATCAGCAGGGGCTGTTTACCGCTGACCCGCGCTCTAATCCACAGGCTGAACTGATCAAAGACGTTCACGGCATTGACGATGCGCTGCGTGCCATTGCGGGTGACAGCGTTTCTGGTCTGGGGACAGGCGGCATGGGCACCAAGCTCCAGGCCGCGGACGTGGCGTGCCGGGCCGGTATCGACACCATCATCGCCGCGGGCAGCCGTCCGGGTGTGATCGGTGATGTGATGGAAGGCATCTCTGTGGGCACTCGCTTCCACGCCCAGGCGTCCCCGCTGGAAAACCGAAAACGCTGGATCTTTGGTGCGCCACCGGCTGGCGAATTGACCGTGGATGAAGGCGCGACCGCCGCTATTCTGGAAAGAGGAAGCTCGTTACTTCCAAAAGGAATTAAAAGCGTGACAGGCAACTTCTCGCGTGGTGAAGTGATCCGAATCCGTAACCTTGAAGGTCGCGACATCGCTCATGGCGTAAGTCGTTATAACAGCGACGCGCTGCGTCGGATTGCTGGTCACTATTCCCAGCAGATCGACGCCATCCTGGGCTATGAATATGGCCCGGTTGCCGTGCATCGTGACGACATGATTATTCGTTAAGGAGCCAGAACATGCTGGAACAAATGGGCGCAGCCGCGAAAGCCGCCTCTTATAAACTGGCGCTCCTTTCCAGCCGCGAGAAAAATCGCGTGCTGGAAAAAATCGCTGATTATCTGGAATCTCAGTCGCAGGAAATTTTGCTCGCCAACGAGCAGGATCTGCTGGAAGCGCGTCGCAACGGCTTGAGTGAAGCGATGCTCGATCGTCTGGCGCTGACCCCTGCGCGTCTGAAAGGTATTGCCGACGACGTCCGTCAGGTGTGCAACCTCGCCGACCCGGTAGGGCAGGTGATTGACGGTGGGGTGCTCGACAGCGGATTACGCCTTGAGCGTCGCCGCGTGCCGCTTGGCGTCATTGGGGTGATTTACGAAGCGCGTCCAAACGTGACGGTGGATGTCGCCTCCCTGTGCCTGAAGACCGGTAACGCCGCGATCCTGCGTGGCGGGAAGGAGACCTGGCGCACCAACGCCGCGACGGTAAACGTCATTCAGCAGGCGCTGGAGGAGTGTGGTTTACCGGCGGGTGCCGTGCAGGCGATTGAAAGCCCCGACCGTGCGCTGGTCAACGAGATGCTGCGCATGGACAAATACATCGACATGCTGATCCCACGCGGCGGCGCGGGCTTGCACAAGCTGTGCCGTGAGCAATCTACCATTCCGGTGATCACCGGTGGTATTGGCGTATGCCATATCGTAGTGGATGACACCGCGGAGGTAGAACCTGCGCTGAAGATTATCGTCAACGCTAAAACACAGCGTCCAAGCACCTGTAATACGGTGGAAACGCTGCTGGTGCATCAGGGCATCGCCAGTACCTTCCTGCCAGCGCTGAGCAAGCAGATGGCGGAAAGTGGCGTCACGCTGCATGCGGACGAGAAGTCTCTCGCCCTGCTGAAAGACGGTCCGGCGAAGGTCGTTCCGGTTAACGCGGAGCAGTACGACGATGAGTATTTGTCGCTGGATCTGAACGTGAAGGTGGTTGCGGGTCTCGATGACGCTATTGCGCACATTCGTGAACACGGAACCCAGCATTCTGACGCGATCCTGACGCGCACCCTGCGCAATGCCGATCGGTTTGTGAATGAAGTGGATTCGTCTGCGGTTTACGTGAATGCCTCGACGCGCTTCACCGATGGCGGCCAGTTCGGTCTGGGCGCGGAGGTGGCTGTGAGCACTCAGAAGTTGCATGCCCGCGGTCCGATGGGGCTGGAAGCGCTGACCACCTACAAGTGGATCGGCTACGGTGATGATACGATTCGTGGGTAAATAATCGCGGGTGATGCAAAAATAGCCGTTTGATTCAAAAGGGCATTGACGCATCACCCGGTTAGATCTACTCTTTTGCCCCGTGGTTACGCTCGTAACCGGCCTTTCAGGGCCGATATAGCTCAGTTGGTAGAGCAGCGCATTCGTAATGCGAAGGTCGTAGGTTCGACTCCTATTATCGGCACCATTTCAAACTCTTCTCAAGTCTACCGAAATCAACTTAAAGCCCGTATAATGCGGTTTCTAGCCCGTATCTTATCTCCTGTTATCAACTGGACTCAACCGGAATCAAGTTACAGTTGGGGGCATAAGTGGGGGCATTCTGTGTTCGGTCCAGGGAGATGCCCCCAATGAAGCTAAATGCACGGCAGGTAGACGCCGCTAAACCCAGAGAGAAGGCCTACAAGCTGGCAGATGGTGCTGGCTTGTATCTTGAGGTTGTTCCCTCTGGTTCCAGATATTGGCGGATGAAGTATCGCTTCAATGGAAAAGAGAAGCGTATGGCTTTTGGTGTCTATCCAGCAGTGTCCCTTGCACAAGCGAGGGCACTACGAGATGAAGCCAAGAAAAAACTGGCCGAGGGTATCGATCCATCGTTTGCTAAGAAAGAAGAAAAGTTGGTTCGCGATGTCCAGCTCAATAATACGTTTCAGGCAGTGGCGCTTGAATGGCACGGAACGAAGGTGAGCCGATGGTCAGAAGGGTATGCTTCTGACATTATCGAAGCCTTCAATAAAGATATTTTCCCCTATATCGGCCAGCAGCCGGTGAATGATATCAAACCTTTGGTTCTGCTGAATGTGCTACGTCGAATGGAAAACCGTGGCGCGACAGAGAAGGCCAAGAAGGTTCGCCAGCGCTGCAGCGAAGTTTTTCGTTACGCCATCGTCACCGGTCGTGCGGAATACAATCCTGCAGCGGATCTAACCAGCGCGATGTCAGGGCATGAATCGAAGCATTATCCCTTCCTTACTGTTGAGGAGTTACCAGACTTCTTTAAAGCTCTCGCAGGCTATACAGGAAGCCCGTTAGTTGTTCTTGCAGCACGTCTGCTGATTCTTACGGGAGTACGCACCGGTGAGCTCCGAGGTGCTTTCTGGAGTGAGTTTGATCTTGAAAAAGCGGTGTGGGAAATTCCTGCCGAACGAATGAAAATGAAGCGGCCCCATCTTGTGCCTCTCTCTACCCAAGCGCTGGAAATCGTACAGCAACTCAAAGTTATGTCAGGGCAATATCCGCTGGTGTTCCCAGGGCGTAATGATCCCCGCAAGTCGATGAGCGAAGCGAGTATTAATCAGGTATTCAAACGGATTGGGTATACGGGGAAGGTAACGGGGCATGGTTTCCGTCACACGATGAGTACGATTTTGCACGAGGAAGGGTTCAATACGGCATGGATCGAAACCCAGCTTGCGCATGTTGATAAGAACGCGATTCGAGGGACGTATAACCATGCGTTGTATCTAGAAGGGCGAAGGGAGATGATGCAGTGGTATGCAGATTTCATCGGTCAAGTAGGCAAATTCCAGCTAACCCCTAGCTTATGCAGCTATTAGCTTGATTGCTTGATAGAGTGGTAAGGGGCAAGTAGAGCCTCTTCTCATCGAAGAGGCTGAACCAACGTGAGTTTATTTTTTGCCTTCGAAGTTAATGCTTTACGCAAATTTTTTGTTGTACCGTAGGATGTGAAGATCTGCGGAGGTTAGAGATGAAAATCATGCTATGTTAGTCACTGAGGAGTGAGTCAAAATGTTATAACTTTTTCAAAGAGGCGTTGTATCGTGAAAGTTGTCTTTAATGTTAATGGTAAAAAAGTCCCGCTCGAATCTCTGCAATATATAAGTAAAGCAAATCAACTTGAAGTTATGCGGAATTGGTTTTTTGAAAATTTCGAAGATCCCGCAAACTCTTGTCCGTATGAATCCCGTGAAGGCGGATATGCTTACATTTATGGTGGCCCATACGAAGCAAGTGAAGAGTTGCAAGCGATGTTTGAAGGGTACGTGAAATTTGATTATATCCAAGAACTAGTTAATGATTTACAAGAACAGTGCTACGAGTGGTCAGGTAATTCAAATAATATTAATGATTGGTACGACGAAGACTTGTACGATGCTGTTACATCTTCCGAACAACCCTTTTCTAAGTTCGTTGAAAGCATTGATGGAATAAAAATGCTGGCTAAAGGCGAATTTAAAGATAAGCAAAAAGAACATCTGCTTAGCATCTTATACATTAACGTCATTACAGCTTTGGAAACTCTTTATGTTGAGTTGTTTATTAACTCCATAGATAAAAATGACTCATACCTTAAAGATTTCATAGAAAAAGGTAAGACGGAATTTAAGGTAAGTAAAGAAATATTGGCTTTGCCATTCAAAGGAGAATCTATTGAAAACATGAGGGCGGAATTGATTAAAGCAATCAAAGAACATCTGATTAGTGCAAGTTGGCATAGTACAAACAAAGTTGTAGGTCGTTATAAAGCTACATTTGATATTAATGTACATAAAGAGTGGCCAATAGATGCGATAGAAATAGCTACACAAAAGCGTAATCATTTAGTCCATCGTGGCGGAAAAGATAAAGAAGGTAATTCGGTAGTGATCACCGAACAAGATTTAGAAATGTTGCTGGATCACGCACAAGCTCTTGGAGAAAAATTGTTTGATAGCCTTGGTGTGGCATTACAGAAAAAAGATGAGAGTGAATTTTGAGTCTCGAGGTCGGTTAATACTGCTACCGATAACGAGCAAGCAACTGATACTCGGCAGGCAGTGCCTGCCTGAGGATTACTTTTTACTTCCAAATTGAATGCCGAGAAGTTTATTCTCTGCTTTATCACCACGAAGAGTAAGGACAATTTTTGATTTCAGTTCTAACATTTCGATTTCAGATAAAGTTGTTTCCATAGCATTAAAGTTTTCAGTATTTAAAGATGCTATATATTGCTTTCCGCTTCGTTTTAATGACTGATTGACAAAAGAGAACCATCTTGCGCGAACACCTGGATCTATATCGGCAAAAAGACGATTATCATGCCATAGCATATCCATGGCATGGTTTTCGCCACATGTAAATACTAACCAGTCAAAGCATAATATCCTAGCATCATTGATCCCATCCGAATCATCACCCTCGATTTGGATGCTTAGATCATAACGGATTTTGTTGTCACCAGTATTAACATCTAAAACTATTCCTGCTGGTACCCTCGGGTACATTATTTCTGCGAGTTCAGCAAAAAATTTATCATATTCTGAAAGAGGATTTGTAGAAGCATAGTTCACCGCTAATCTGTCTTGTTCAACTTTTCTTTCTCTTAGATTTTGAGCTTTCTTTTGAAGGTTAATAGAGAAATTTAAATAATCATGCAGCCTTTCTTTTTCTTCTTTAAATTCAGCCAGTTGTCTCGCTATGACTGCGTATTCATCAAATGCTTTCTTGCCTTGCAGGGATTCCAAATATGAATCACGTAATGCCGAAATATCATTAATGTCAATTTTAAGAGATTCAATTTCTAACAAAAGTTTTATTTTATCATTTTCAAGTCTTTTCTTTCTGTTAAAAGATAATGATTTGTGAAAATTTTCAACTGACTCAAAATGGGCCAATGTTTCTGGCTTGAAAATCTCTTGTAAGCCATTGTACAGTTCAAGAAGATCTTCTCTTGAAATATCAGGGTGTGATAATAAAGTTTTTTCTATATTACTAACTTTAAATTCAGCTATATTTTTATTTTTTTCAACTTCTCGTAATTTTATAGTTAAACTGTTTGTTTCATTCTCAATAGCTCTGTATTGCTCGTGAACTTGAAATGTATTAAGTTCATCTTGCAGTCTTGGGATCTCTCTTTCTAGCCATTCATAGCGTACTTTAGGTTGAGAGCCTGCTCTAAACATGTCTTTAAGAATATCATCGTCTTGCCAATTTTTTAGGGATTGACTTACTTTATCCAGTTCTTGCTTATTATTTCTTTTGGATAATATTAAATTATGATCTATGCCGAGAAGAAATGCGGTGCGAAGCAATGCTTCAAAGTCTTGCTCCTTTTTTGTCCTAGTTGGACTGATGCAGTCATCTCTGGTATATCGCGAAAAACGCTTAAATAAAGATCTAAATGATAAATACGGAATGTTATTCTCAAGATTAAATATCCCTATTTTGTCTAATAGATCTTTAAATGCTTTTAGAGATATTGTTTTGTCATTTAATAATAATTTTTTCCCATTTCCCGTTCTAGATATTAAGTATTCAACTCCATTATGAGAAAAAAGTAACGAGAACCACCAATCTGGAACTGCTGAAGTTAATTTTTTATCAGCATTAGCGCCTAAGCAATGTTGAACGAGGCCGAGAATAAGTGTCTTGCCGACTCCGTTACTACTGCCTTCTTTTTCTTTAGAGCTATCACCAATAATCAACGTTAGCCCTGTGTCATTGAAATGCACTGGATGAAAGGTTGGCTGATCGCAAGTTAAGCGAATTAACTTCATTTAACTTTCCTTATTTTGTAATTTGTCATCAATGCTGCATATTGGCATTATTCTGTTTTCGTTATCTAGCATTATTTGTTTGATGCAAAAAAGAATGTCTACGGCAAGCATAAATTGTGTAAAAGAGGGCGTGATTATCGTTGATTTATTTTTTCGCTCTACTTTTGTCCATAGTTCTTCTATGGATACCGGTCCATCAATTAACGAACGGGTGTATCCTGCAATCGCAATTAGGGAGTTACTAAACCTAACATGCTTATGTGGCAGAAGCATTGCTTGGATGTTCATAAGCATCACATGTCTCAAAATATTTAGCTAAAATTAACTCTGCTGCAAATCGATAACTCGCGACCGCACTTGTGGTAACTTGAGGGGGAAGGAGTTTATCTATCATCCAAGTGTATCTTAAATCTGCATAATTGTGGTTATCTTCAGTTATCGCCAATTTGCTTTTTGCATAAGTTTCTTTAACTTCTTGAGCTATAGTTTGTTCAAGACCGCTATCAACAGAATCTAAAAATTCATTTATCAAATATAGTTGATAACTAAAAGATTCCAGCCTGCTCTTTATTGGTTTTGTAATACCATTTATTTTTATTTTATCTTCGAAGTCCGGGGCGGTTTCACTTAAAAAATTTATGGGTGAAGAAGATTTTTGTGCTAAAAAAGTCAACACTTCGCCAACAGCTCGACTATCTGTAAAATCCAAATCAACCTCAGGAATGAAACCTACAATATCTTGCTTTTCACCCTCAGATAATGACATAAATTTTTGAAGGAGCTCCATCCCGCCCATTGCACCTGCGTGATTAAGACTTTTACTGATTGCAAGCGAATTTAATGAAAGTCCAACAGGTGCTGGAATACCCTTAAAATAATCATTCATTACAAAAGTATATTTTGATACTTTCCCCCATTTGGCGACTAATTTATCAAAGTCGCCAATCGATTTATTAACAGCTTCTAGCTCTTTGGTTTGATTTGAAGGTTTAGGCCCATAAACTTGGAAGTAATGAGCTTCATGAGCAATCCACCCATCATTCCCGCCATCTCCCCAGTTTCCCCAAGGGGAAACAGCTTGAAAGCCAGGAGTTGCGTATTGCATAACCTTCGAAAAGAGCGCCTGAAAACTGTCTCCCATACATTCGTGTACTTTTAACCGAAAGAACTGTCTGTAGAGGTAATCTTGCTGTGTCGAACTCATTTTCCTCTCATCCATGATGAACACTCTTAGTGATAATATCCTCTCATTCATTGTTGTAAACCTATGATTAGCAAAATTGGAGATGATTTCACTTTGCACGGCGCTGGAACAGTCGCAGCCTAAGATCTCTCGTCATCTGGCGATGCTTCGGGAAAGTGGCCTATTGCTGGATCGCAAGCAGGGCAAGTGGGTTCACTACCGCTTATCTCCGCATATTTCTTCTTGGGCTGCTCAGGTAATTGAGCAGGCTTGGTTAAGCCAACAGGACGACGTACAGGCCATCGCCCGTAAGCTGGCATCAGCAAACTGCTCGGGTAGCAGTAAGGCTGTTTGTATTTAAAAAATTTGCCTGTACATATGTGTTTATTCAAATGTGAGGTATTAGAATGAAAGCGTTAATGGTATTTGAACTGGCATATGCTGCTATAAAGATAGCGTTCCATCGACCCGTTGAACTCACAGTTCTAATGACTCTTCACATTAAGGCTTTTTAATCACTTCAACATTAACGCTCGTGGTGCCATTCTCACGGCTTATCTGCCCGCTCACCCGCACCAGATCCTGCGCATCGAAGTGCTGCCCGTTCCAGACTTTCTGCGGAATACGAACTTTGATGGTTCCGGTTGGATCGCGGAAGGTGTACCACTCTTCCTGCTGCTGGCTGATGACATTGCCTTCCAGCGTGATCCACGCCCCTTCGTGCATTGACGACACGGCCTGAATGCGGCTTTGACTGTTTTCCTGCTGAACCTTATGACCGGCATACATGCGCTCAGTGGCGACTGGATCTTTCTCTGCGGAGAAACCGCCTTGCGCTGCCAGGGCTGGAATGGCGATGGATGAAGCGAGCAATACGCCGGTGACGTTGACGAACTGGCGACGAATATGACTGAAGTATTGTTTTTGCATAGCAGGTTCCATTTATGATTTCACATCCTCCCAGGGGGGATAACTTAATCATAAATGAGCGTCTATAAAAGCTCAATTGCTATCCCCTGCGGGGGGATAAAAATGTGACAGGCTTCAGAGATAAAAAAACCCACCGGTCGGTGGGTTCAGGCATGTGGCTTTTACAAGAGAAAATCAGCGGGTAACGCCGATCCAGCCATGGTAGCCCATGTAAATGCCGACAAGGGCAATCAGTACGCTTGAGAAGTATGGGGCTCGGCGTGCCAGAGTATCCAGACCGCTCCAGCGTTTGGTTGCCTGGCGAACGCTAAACGCCGCCGCTGCACCCACAGAAACCAGCGTAATCGCCAGGCCGATACTGAAACACAGTACCAGTGCAGCGCCGAGCGTAAATTCCTTCACCTGGATGCACAGCAGCAGAACGGTGATGGCCGCCGGGCAAGGAATGAGTCCACCGGTTAGCCCAAACAGGATAATCTGCCCTGTGGTTACGCTGCGATTGGCAAAACGTTTTTTGATGTCGTTAGCATGGGCTTTTTCGTGAGCGTCCTGGTATTCGCGGGAATTAACATCCAGCCCCTCCAGCGCGGAGTGGTCATGGTCGTGACCGTGCTCATGCTCGCGAAACTCCACATCATAATCGTGTACATGCCCACGATGGCCTAAAGACAGGCGCACATCGAAACTGTGTGGCTCAGGGATTGCCAGGACTGATTCCATAAACCCGTCTTTTTCAACGAAGTCGAAAACCTGAGAATACGTTCCAGTCCCCCGCCTTGTGGCCACAGAGATATTGCTGGCTTCCCATTTCCTGCCGCTGAGTGTGCGTAAACGCCAGTGAGGCGGTTGCCCTTCCTCGAAAATAGAGAGTTCAACGCTGCCGTGGCCGGTATCGATTATGCGGGTTTCGTCATGTTCGTGATGGCCGTGGCCATGTTCCTCTTCCTGCTCCATTTTCCACAGTTTTTCACCGCGCCAGGTGCGCCAGAACATCCATGCCGCCGTGACAAGAATGATGATGGCTGAAATCAGCTGGAACCAGGGTTCAGCGGACTCGGCGGTGAATTTCTGACTGATGTACATCCCGCCCATAGCAATGAGCCAGACCACAGACGTATGAGAAATGGTCGCGGCAAGCCCCAGTAATACGGCTTGTTTCACCGTTCCCCTGATAGCCACAATAAACGCGGCCATCATCGTTTTGGAGTGTCCCGGCTCCAGTCCGTGAAGCGCACCCAGCAGGATCGCACTGGGGATGAACAGCCAGGCATTCGCCACGCCTTGCTGTAAAAGAGCAGAAAAATCAGTCATGTTTCGCTTGCCTTAAAGATATTTAGTTATCTCTTTAAATTCGCTAAGCGTGTTATCAGACTCACTGTGGTCGGCATGAAGGGCGTCCTCCAGGCAGTGATCCAGATGGTCATGAATTAAGGTACGCTTCGCATTCGTTATCGCCTTTTCCACTGCGTGCAGTTGCTGGGCGATATCCAGACAGGCTCTTTCATCTTCGAGCATCTGGATGGTACTTTTCAGGTGCCCTGCGGCACGTTTAAGTCTTTTAATAATGTCAGGGTGTGATGCGTGAACGGTCATGATTTATCCTCTCCAGGTGGAGGGGATAAGATAATGTGTATCAACGCCAGGGTCACACTTTTTATCGGCTTATCCTCTCCTGATTCTTTGTCTTTTTGGGTTAATTACTTATCTTTCTTCGGCCATGACGGATGTTCATCGTCGATGACGAAATCATGCTCATGGGTTGTGTCTGAATCGGTATGACGGTGAATCTGAGCGTAAGCTTCATGCTCAGGACGCCAGATCAGTACGGCGGCAAGCAGCGACAGCACGGCCACAATAGTCAGGGCGACAAACGAAGCCTGTGTTCCCCATGTGGCACCTACCCACCCGGCCAGCGGATAAGTGACCAGCCAGCAGGAATGCGACAGTGCAAACTGGGCAGCAAACAGCGCAGGTCTGTCTTCAGCCGTTGATGAGCGGCGCAGCAGGCGACCACTTGGCGTCTGAGAAAGCGAATAGCCCACACCCAGCAGCGCCCACAGCACAACCAGCGTGACGTAATCCTTCAGGAAAATACCCAGCCCAAGTCCAATCACTAAAAGCGCGGTCCCCACAAGCATCGGCATGCGGTCGCTCATTTTGTCGAGGAGTTTTGGGAGAACCAGCGCCGACACCATGGAACCCACACCGAAGAAGGCCAGAGCAATGGCGGTAGATCGCTGTGAGAAACCAAAATCAGCCTGAACCAGAACAACGGTGTTGACGATAACCATCGCGCTCGCCGCTGCTACGGCCATGTTGAGTGCCAGCAGGCCACGCAGTCTTGGTGTTTTCAGGAAGATACGCATGCCTCGCGTCGTTTTGTCATAGATGCTGCGTTTAACCGTTAACGCTTTCATCTTTGGTAATGTGACGGAAACAACCAAAGCCGCAGAGGCGAGGAACCCGACCGCCGTCCCGGCAAACAGATTGTGGAAGCTCATGACCGTCAGCAGCGCCGCCGCCAGCATTGGGCTGATAACGCTTTCCAGATCGTAGGCCAGACGCGACAAAGACAGCGCCCGCGTATATTCGCGTTCGTCAGGAAGAATATCCGGGATAGTTGCCTGGAAGGTTGGCGTGAACGCCGCCGAGGCAGACTGAAGTACGAAGATCAGAATATAGATTTCCCAGATCTGGGTGACGAACGGCAGCGCAATAGCCACCAGAGCGCGAACCAGATCCAACGTCACCAGCATAGTGCGACGCGGGAATTTGTCGGCAAAGGCTGCCGCCACCGGCGCAACCAGAATATAGGCGCTCATCTTGATCGCCAGCGCGGTACCCAGCACAGCACCGGCCCTGTCTCCGGCGAGATCATAAGCTAACAGACCCAGCGCGACGGTCGCCAGACCGGTGCCGATAAGGGCGATAACCTGTGCCATAAACAGGTGGCGATAGGTACGATTAGATAGAATATTGAGCATCAGGAATTCTCTTGGCTTAAATTTATATCCCCCTGGGGGGGATATTGAAAGCATAGAGCGACCTGAAAAAAATGACAAGCATTATCCTGGTGGGGAGGATAGGAAGTTGACCAATCATCTGATATTTAGAATAAAAAAAGCTTCAGGTATCCCAGCGTTATACCTGAAGCAGCATAAAGAGTGTCGAAGGTGTTATCACCGCTTCCTTGCGAAGCCCCTTCTGACGAGAAAGGTGTTAACTCAGAAGTCCCAGGCAGGTTTTCAGACTCAGCCGCGTGGCTTCAACATCGCTATGGACGATGGTGCACCAGTCATCACGGTTAGCCCGAACGTCGTCCAGCCAGCTATTCAGCGCCTGATTGAAGGCCATGGTTTTCTCGCGCTGAGGCCAGCTCATCTGGTTAGCGCTGTAAATATCCTGACCGGGCTGTGGCATCTGTACGGTTTGCTGCGTCGACATCCGGGAGGTCACCGACCAGGTATCAGAGTTGCCATCCCAGGAAGGCATCACCGGGAAGCCCGCGCCGCGCAGGGCGATATCCCAGGTGGCATCAAACAGGCAGGTTTTCCCGTTTAACTCAAAAGTTACTGTGTCATGAAATCCCTGGGTTTGCGGCAAAATAGCCAGTATTTCCGGAGGAACGGGTAAATCAGCCCAGTCAAACTGCACCAGTTTTCTCTTCGCCGTAATCCCACCGGCAACCAGCAATCGTTCGGCCGCGGCGGCTTTATGACGACAGTCGCCAAAACCCTGCTCAAACAGGCTCATGCTTTGGTTATTCCATGACCCAAGCTGATAGGGCACGCGCCTGACCAGTTCAAAAATGGCTCTCCGCAGTTCCGTTGAGCCCGGCTGAAGCCCGAGCGACTGCAAAATCCAGCCCGGCGTTATCGTCTCCTTAGCAGTGCGGCGAGCAATAATTCTTTGCCATGTATCACTGACTTTTTCGGCCAGAGAGGCTGCCAGGGTTTCCCCCGGCAGTAATGTTGTCATCAGCAACGCTCCTGTGGTGGTGAGAAAATGTCTGCGCGTCAACATATCGGGCGTTACACCTCCACGCTGCGACGAAGTGCCGACATAACCAGTGATTCACAGACCACTTCATCGTCCTGTTCCCGGTTTACGCCGGGGAAAACCATTTGACTCACTGGGGATGAACGAAGCCGGTGATAACGGGCAATCGCGCCATTCATTCCGCCCATTTGCTTACGTCTGACCAGCCGCAGTCCGTGCTCCCACGCGACTTCATCCATCGCGCTCGCCAGAACAGGATCATGGTTGAAGATTAAGACGCCATCCCCTTTCAGCAGACGGGCTGCGCTGCGAAGGAACGTTGTGTAGTCCTGCTCGAAATAGGCTGCGGCCTGGGAATAAATAATATCGACCCCACCGGCCTGAACGCCGCGATTTTCCAGTGCGCAGAGACCGGCTGCCGTCACGTAGGGATGCTCAGTCACCCCCTTTGGCAGCGATTCGTGCCATGGCGTGAGATTGGTGAAATGCAGGAATGCACTCTCCCCAAGCTGCTCCCTGAAACTCTGGGCAAGCCCGGAAATCGTCGCCTGATGGCTGGTCGCTTCTTCAGCACGAAAACCTGCCCAGGCAGCACCAATTTCAAGGAAGGTGACGGTACCGTTTTTGTGGTGAATATTTTTCGCATGGTGGGCAATGTCGAACCCAATTTCTCGCGCCAGACGAAAAGAACCACCGCTGGAGGTCCAGGGACCATCGAAACCAAAAGCAAGAATAGCTTTCAGCATCGAACCCGTTTCTTTGTGCATCATTTTCAGGAACGGAATGACCTTACGCCGCGAAGGAACAGGGACGTTCGGACGCAGTTTTTTGGCCTGGAGATCGCGATTCACGCCCATGCACAGTGTCTGCCAGTGCAGAGGGTTAATGCGATAATTAAGTTCAGTAAAATTACGCGCAATCTCACGACGCGCCTGTATGGAGTCTGTGTACATAGCTTCTCCGCTAAATCTGAAGTTGGTAAACGCCAGGCAGCAAACTGCTACCGGCAACAGCGATCAGATCTTGCGGGTGCTTGGAGGGCGGTAAATTATGTCCGTAGCCTTAACCGGGCTGCGAAGATCGGCGAGCGGCAACCATCTGTCTGCTATAGGAGAGAGGGTGATCTCCACAGAGGGCGGCTGCTGAGGGGTTTCATGGAAATGGTCTGTCTGATGATGGCCTGCGTGACCAGACTGAGGGATATCCGAGTCGTGGGAGTGATCCTGCACTGTCATGGTGACTTCTGCATCATGCAGATTCATCTCGTAACCTGTCAGGCCGTTGGTACCGTGTGACGCAAACGTGCCCATCGACGACATCATCATGCCAACGGCCATGATGACAATCATCAGAATATAACGGGGTGAACGTTTAAACATCAGGTACATCGCTGAGTGCTTCTCTCAATGGACAGTGACAACGGTTTAAAAATATTAGCATCCCCCTGGGGGGGATGTAAGAGGCTGGAGTGTAAAGTCTTGTATTGCCGAAGTGTGTAAAAAGGCCCGCATAATGCGGGCCTGATTAATCAGATTACGCGCTTAATGCTCTGGTATTCGCCATTGGTATCAAGCTGGATAGTAATCGTTTGTGAACCACGATTTCGCCAGAACCAGCCGTGCTTACCGTCAAAGGCGGCCTGCAACACACCATCCCTTGAGGTTATCTGCCGGTCCTTACCATAGCCGTGGTAAAACCCTTTCGGTGCGTTAACCGGATCGCCGTGTGCATCCACGTTGACAGGTCCAGAGCTTGTCCACTGGTAAGTCACCCGGGCATCCTTACGCATTTCCATCTTAACTTCAGCCGCCTCATTCGGTTTCAGAGTAATTAACAGCTGATTGCGCTGAGAACCGGCAGTTGGGGCTTCTGGCGCACGAGTTGTCGCCGGAACGCTCAGCTCCGGATAGTTGTTTTGCGTGATTGTCGGCGGGTTATCCGGCACCGGACGTTCATTCACCGGAGTGGTTGACTGTCCCCACTGGCTCGTACTCGCCTGTTTGTCCGTGGCGGCTTCCTCCGCCAGCTGCGTTTTGATTTCGCCCATCTGTTTAAGGCCCAGCAGACGGCCAACGCCCGTTGGATCGATACCGTATTCTGAAGGCATCACGATGGTTATCAGCAGCGTCAAAGCGACGATAGCCGCCAGAATAGTGGACTGCATCAGCTTCATCGCAGACGGCAGCTCTGCGCGGGTCGGTAAATCGGTGTTATACATTCTCTTTTCTCCCTCAGGCTAAAATGTAGCCACAAATCTGGTAACTCATTAACAGGAAACCGGCGCTCATCATCACTACGTTGGCGGTGTAGGCATGGCGGAAAAAGCTCGCCGTCTGCCGCCAGTAACTCATGATGATAAGGATGGCGCTCAGCGCCAGAAGCTGACCTATCTCGACCCCGACATTGAAGGCAATCAGGTTGACGAAAAGGCCATCGGGGGAAATTTCGAACTCCTTGATTTTGGTCGCCAGGCCAAAGCCATGGAAGAAACCAAAGATAAGCGTAGCCATCTTCGTATTAGGCTGAAAGCCAAACCAGCGCTGGAATGCGCCAAGGTTATCAAGGGCTTTGTAGACCACGGACAGTCCGATAATGGCATCAATGAGATAGGCGCTGACGCTGATATCAAAGAACGTACCAATAAGCAGCGTCGTGGAGTGCCCGATAGCAAACAGGCTGACGTACAGCCCGATATCACGCATTTTGTAGAGAAAGAAAATCACGCCGAACAGAAATAGCAGATGATCGTAGCCGGTGACCATGTGCTTCGCGCCAAGGTAGATAAACGGGATGATGTTAATCCCGGTGATTTCCTGAATGTACCCTTTGTCGCCTTCGGCTACGCCATGTGCGGCCGCACCCTGGCTGTAGAAAAGCAATAACAATAAGAAAAACAGACAAGCCGAACGCGCCTGAGTCGAAAACAGGCCACCGCTCAACCGGCCTTGTAAATTAAGGCAGGTGTTCATACAAAATCCTTACAGTTTGAATAATAACGAATTAACAGCAGTTATTACGCAGACAGGGATCTCGGAGGGCGTTCGGGGGTGGCCTGTGGCATTCGCAGAATTTGTTCTGAACTCAGTGCAAACGTCGCGCGCATACCTGCGTTCCAGGCCTGCAAGGCAGTCAGAGTGAAGAGCTTGTTCAGATCGTGGGAATGATCGGCATTGAGGTGATGCACATTACCGTGCGAGTGGAACAGTAGCGGATCGTGTTCATTCAGCGGCTCATCGCTGTCGTGCTGATGCTCACTGACAGACGTTGTATCCTGAACGTTATACATAGCCTGTGGTTTTGCCATAAGCGAACTGCTCAGCACGGCAACAGCCATGATGATAAGCACGATTCTGGAAATGACTTCACGGCTAAAAAACACAGTCAACGACATCCTGGTGATACAAGGTAACAACGTGCGTAATGTATCTGTTTTGCTGACCGCATTTCAATAGGTCTTTTGGAGCCGGATGTTGTTTTAATAATTACTTGGCATAACTTCCGCTTTTTGGCGTCAAGCAATCGATACAGCTCTTACACATCAGTTGCATAGATCCAGTCAGCACATTGAGGACATATCTTCTCTCCATGCCAACAAACATGGCACCAGCAGCATCGCCATTGCCTTATCTTCGTGTTGGTAGGTCGAATGGGCTTTTCCGAAGTTGGGATGATTTTTAGCGAGGTTTGCTCTGGTGCTGTTTGTAGCTTGTTAAATCGACATGTTTTGAGCCGAGCAACATTGTTGATATGTCCCGGTAGGTGCACAAACGTTTTTGTAGATGTCAGTGGATCAACTTGAACGCCGATCTGCAGTTTGCAGTAAATACAATACATTGAATCAAAATCAACCTGTTGAACAGATTCTGGTGTAACCCATTCGCCCTTTGCGGTGACGGCATGAGTGGCTAAAACGAAGTAATTCATCATGAACTCCGGAGAAAAATAAAAAAGCCAGCATGGTTAGCTGGCTTTGTGTTTGGTTGAGAGATGTGGCTGGCGGTAACACCCTGACCAGCCCCTGTTCGATCAAGACTGGCTACAGCCAAATGACCGTTCCTCATTGCTGTATACTTTCGTACGTTCCTTTGCCAGATAGCTAAGGCGGTACATTAAACCGTTATATGACTCAGAGTAGGCTGGAGGATTATTGATATTCAGGTGATAACAGGGATTATCAGGGAAGTGAATCAGCGTTAAATATTCAGTAGCTAAAGGTAGCTTTAAAGCGCTCAACCATGCAGCCTGAATCATAGAGGCCACGTTATAATCATTCCCCGTATAATCACCGAGACCGAGAAAGGCATCCTTATTGAGGAATAACACCACATGCCAGTGTGGTTTATCACTTTTATCTTTATCAATTTCTTTAACCCAGGCGTAGCGTAAATGGCACGGATAGACTCTCATGCCATTTTTACTTTTGTTCTTCAGGAATATCTGTATACGGGCATCAAGTGCTTCAATAAAACGGGACATGAGTCCTTTATTCATATCGATGATGCAAGAAATGCTATCACCGGTATCTTTATAATTGGGTACATGAAGGTCAACACGAATGGCTGTTGTTCTTGGATGTTCACGCACAGCGTTATGAATGACATTCGACAATCGATGTAAGTAATGAGTGTTGAATGGTGCATGGTTCATATTGAGTGTATAGATATTATTCATTGTTTCTTTTCTCAGAATGAAGAGCATCATTGCTGATGCCATAATGTTTTAAAGGATGGGAGTGATATCACTTCAGATTGTTAGAGTGTAGATGCCATGTTTAACTGATAAACGTATCGGACATATATCACTGATGTGATATTAATGAAGTTTATGTGGTAATTATTGTTGCTTATTTTAGTGTGATACTTGGTGTTGATGTTTATATTACGCATGTATAGCAGGTATGTACTGATGAGTATATATTACCATACCAACACAACTGGTGTATTAAACGACCGCTGAATTCCAGGAGATATTCACATTCTATATTTAGAATTCACTCCGAAGTTAGCTGGTTTTTCATAAGGAAAGGGCTTACTTGTTTTCCTCATTAAAGATTACAATAGAACCAGAACGCGATAATTTAATCCTCTCCTCGATCCACTCTTTTACTTCACTTTCAATCCAGCGGGAGCTGCGACCAAACTTCACCGGCTTTGGAAACTTACCTTCATGCACCAGCTTATAAAACCATTTATCAGATAACCCTGTCAGTTCAGTAATGAACTGCATGCTAACGAATTTATCTTCGTGAATATTAATAGTGCTCATGACATGTTTCCGTAATTTATCAGGAGGACACCGGTCGGCATCCTTTCATGTCATTGGTCGCGTATGTACGATTTTACATTCCCAGTGATCTGGGCAGCATTTGAAAAGCTGCAACCTTTTACTGCAGATGCTCAGAAGTCACCCTGTCGTCACACTTTGATAAACTGGAAGCAGAAATCCATGCTGAAATCACATCCATAAATATGGTAAAAGCCCTGACGTTACGAGACTTACAGGCCAGTCATGTACTACATTTTTTACTACATAAAAAACTACGTTTATAGCTATGAAAATAACTAGTTTTCACTCTTCTTTTTTGACTATTTTTATACCTGACCTTATGATGATTGAAATTTAATCGAAACGTATTACAGGACGTAACTTGTGGAAAATTCACTGCACAGTGCAATAATAAATAACAGGAGGGCCATGAGATTATTCTTGTGGTATCTATCTGATCAGGATCTGGCCATACTGACCAATAAACTGGCATCAACTAAAAACATTTACAATGCAGATGACATATTTGGCAGTAATATTGAAATCGCTGAAGAGGCAATTAATCAGGCTGTGCGACTGATAAAAGATAATGAGGTTAAGAGGATCTACACAATAGATTTTAATGAGTTTAAATCACTCCAGATACCCGCATCTGAATTTTCTTGGGTAAAAAAATCACCTGATGCTTGCTACTTCACATGGCTGTTTATCAAAAGCCAGATACACGATTCATTCAAATTGCTTGAGTTGGACGTTTTTATAGTTGGTAGAATAAGGAACCAACGCTATCCCAATATACATGATTCCCTTTACAATAAACTGGAACTGGATGCTTACCCTGTCGATAATAAAGAGCGTCTATCAGTTATAGAGGATTTTTTTGACCGTGCACCTGCGACCCTTAAAGCCAGGCTCGATCTGATGCGCCAGATTCGTAACAAGTGGGAGGAAATTTATCCTTCGAGTATAAATTTCCCTCTTTCACCAAAAAGCAAGAAAAAATGCGACTGGGCATGGAAATACATTCAGAAAGATAGAAGTCGAATGAATACCCGGAGAAAAGACCGTGAGGGGCATTATACAGGAGAAACCAATCCGGCACCTTTTACTAACAGCAGTATGCTGTCCATGCTGAGGCCGTCAGGCTCCTTTGAAAAATACATGGCTGTTAAGTTTTATTTTTTGTTCATTTATTTGTTTTTAAAAGATGAACTATTTATGCAACGTTTTAAAAAGGCATGGCAGGTACATCAGTACAGAGCAACTTCTGATACCAGAGAAAGAAAAGCATCTTTGCGTGCCCGGATAAAGAATAAAACATCCGCGCCCAATCCCGTTTCTGAACCATTTACAGTCACAACACTTACCGAGCTTGCTACTATCAGTAACATGTCCTTCATACCGGAAATACAGTCCTATAGCCAATATGCTCCGGTCAATGAAATAACGGAAAAGGAAGAAAAGGACTGTCAAACTCATAATGCAACGGTACTGCACGCCTCTCCTACTGATAATTCCAGCGATGGCCAGGTTACGCATATTTCCATTGGGGAAGCTCTGAAACGTATGGGGAAATTACCTCGCAGTGATGAACACTCAGCACTGATGCCAGATAAAAATCCGGGCTCAACCTCAAAAAAAATCTGGACGAGGTTGCAAAAAGCGATGATGGAAGGTGACAAGGACGAAGACTGAGCATCCCCGCGTTCTGACGCATCCCATTTTTTTTCAGACCTGTATTACCACGGTGAGATCATTCCGGACAGATTCTGGAGTGTCTCACCGCATTGATCTGCAACACCGATCGATACTTCAAATAATGATAGTCACTACCTATCGATAGTGAATTATTGATCGTTATTTTCATAGATAATAACGATCAATTCCTGGTAACTGATCAGTAATAACGATTATCCCGCCCCGGACAAAATGCATACGATCGAATGGCCCTTTGTACTACAAAAGGCCATTTTTCGTTTGTAAAACAATAGTAAGGAATTTCTATGTTGAAGATCACATCTGTACTTCTTTTCGGTGCAACATTGTTTAGCTGTGTTGTGCACGCCATGGGCCAGGAGCAGCAATGGGGCAACTGGTTTGGCACTGTCAATGCGATGGAGTTTGAACTTAACGCCGACAATAGCGCCGGAGAACGTATGACGATCACCTGCCGGGACAGCAATTTGATAGTGAGCTACAGCGGGTCTGATAAGGAGCCAATGGATATACCAGATAATGGACAAGAATCCATGGGAATCAATATCAACGCTGTTCATTACCCGCTAGATGAGGCGGCTTTTATAGCGCTCAAAAACACAGGCAACCATGGGCAAATTGAAATCACCCGGATGAATAAACCCGTATCTCACCCGTTCAAAACCGCAGGGCTCAGGGACGCTCTGTCGGACCTCAACTGGGAAGACTGCATCAGCCATTAATCACCCCTTCCAGTAACTCATGCTCCCACATTGTTAATCATCAGTAAGGATATCTTTTATGGCGACATTCATTTCACGCCTGGTTTTAGTCTGCACCCTTTCGCTCCCGGCATTCAGCTCTGCTATCACTATTCAGGGGAACATTCATCCTGAGCGCTATACCTTCTTTCTGACAGAAAAAGGCGGCGAAATGCTGCGGGACATGAACAACGAGGCCGTGAACGTAAAACATAGCGGAAAGGCCAGTGCTTCGGTTGATGCGCAAAATAAGGCTGCGGCTGCAAACATATCGCCCCTGCTGTACCCGGGTGCACCGCTGGAGCAAAACTTTATCCGCTACGACGGTAAGCCAGTGAAAGCTCTGACCTGCCTTATTACCACCCGCACCATGCCGGGCCAAAATAAAGACTATGCATGGGAGGAAACTTACTGCCTGGATGAAACTGGTGCAGCCTACATTGGCACTAAAGGCTGGCCGTCTCGTACTATTTTCAGTAAGAGCTGTGCAGTGGGCGCTGCTGACTGCCCTGTTTACCTGAGCATGAACAACGACCCGCCAACCATGCGTAACGACGCTGTTCAATATGTTCCTTACAGCCGCGAGCGCGTAAGTGGGCAGACAGGACGTAGCCCTGAGCCAAAACTAACGACGACTGAAACCGTCGCTGAGCAGGACGGTTATGTAGTGAGTTTTGTTAAAGCCAGCAACTGTGCAGACAATAAACTGATTGTGAAAAATAAAAACTCAGGGAAAACTGCTGCAATTGCAGGATTAAATGGTTGCACTTTTGATCCGAAGAATAATGCAGTAATTATCTTCCCTCTAAATGAATACGTCGGCGTTTACAGTGGTCCCACAAACGCTTCTGAGGAAATAGCTTCCGTCGATCTCCCCTAATTATTTACCCGGTCCGGTATACGCTACCCGCGATACCGGACGTATTATGGACAGTCCTATGAAATACCCGAAATTCCCTGACGATATAGATACACAATCACTGGATCTGACCTGGCCCGTTGTTTTTAGCGTTGCAGGACTCACTCTGCTAAGGAGTAAGTCGGTCGTATGCCAAACATTGGGAGCCAGCCTGATGACCCTTAGCCTGATAAGGCTCATAAAAAAACTCGCCACTCTTGCCTGAAAAAGCCCCTATCTGGCAACACGGTTTGTGTGCAAGCTCCTGGATCACACGTACTATCGCCTTCCGACGTTCACCTGAAAGCTAATTCTCGACAAAAGCTGAAGCGCTCCTTTATCAAAGGGCTGGCTGCAATAGCAGAGGACAGAATTAATGATGATGCCTTTGTTTTATCGGTGTGCAGCAAAGCGTATGAACGCTTGCCTCTGATCATAAGGCGAGTCGTGAAGTACGAATGGTGTCTTCGATACTTCCAGTACAGTAAACCCTTTATTCTGCAGCGATTACAACATTACCAGATCGACAAGCTAACTCCGCCGACATTACCTGACAGTGAACTGTCGCCACAGCAAGACCAGCCACCAGCTTCTCCCTGAATAATTTATCTTCCATCCGAAGCCACTCCAGTGGAGTGGCTTTTTTATGCCCATTTTTAAAGGAATTAACTATGACACGTTTAGCCAGCCGCTTTGGTGCAGTCAACCTTGTACGTCGTGACCGCCCATTAACCCGCGACGAACTGGCCCATTATGTGCCAAGCGTCTTCAGCGAAGAAAAGCATGAATCCCGGAGCGAACGCTACACCTACATTCCCACTATTACTTTGCTGAATAACCTTCAACGTGAAGGGTTTCGTCCGTTCTTTGCCTGCCAGACCCGCGTCCGGGATGAAAGTAAACGAGAGCACACGAAACACATGCTTCGTCTGCGCCGGGAAGGACAAATTACCGGCAAACAGGTGCCAGAAATTATCCTGTTGAACAGCCATGATGGTTCCAGCTCTTACCAGATGCTGCCGGGGTTATTTCGTGCCGTATGCCAGAACGGGCTGGTATGCGGGGAGAGTTTCGGTGAGGTGCGGGTGCCGCACAAAGGCAACGTAGTCGAGAAAGTCATTGAAGGAGCCTACGAAGTACTGGGGATATTTGACCGCGTAGAAGAGAAACGCGATGCCATGCAGTCGCTTTTGTTGCCGCCACCCGCACAGCAGGCAATGGCGAAAGCAGCATTAACCTATCGCTTTGGTGAAGAGCATCAACCGGTGACGGAATCGCAGATACTTTCGCCACGTCGCTGGCAGGACGAGAGCAACGACCTGTGGACCACTTACCAGCGTATTCAGGAAAACCTGATTAAAGGTGGTCTTTCGGGGCGCACGATCAGCGGTAAGCGTGCTCATACCCGTTCGGTAAACGGTATCGACGGAGATGTGAAGCTCAATCGTGCTCTGTGGGTGATGGCCGAGAATATGTTGCATCTCGCGTCATGAAACTTTTTATCATTCTTCAGGCCCCGCTAAAAAACCAGCGGGGCCTTTTGTTTTAAGGAACCATTATGTCTGTATCCAATTTATCGCCGGTGTTTCCGGTAAACGAGCAGCGCGTAATGCGAAGGGCATTACGACTGGTTGAGAAATACCTGCGTCAACCGAGTGAGTCATTTACCTCCACCAGCCTCACAAAAACCTGGCTGCAACTGCAGATGGCGCACCTGGAGAGGGAAGTCTTCATCGTGATGTATCTCGATAATCAACACTGCCTGCTGGGACGAGAAACACTGTTTACCGGCACGCTCAGCCATACCGAAGTGCATCCCCGCGAAGTGGTTAAATCAGCCCTGAGACATAACGCTGCTGCGGTCATTCTGGCTCACAACCACCCGTCTGGTACGACAGAAATCAGCCAGCAGGATAAACATATTACTCAGAGGATTATGAAAGCGCTGGCACTGGTGGAAGTGCGCGTGCTGGATCATCTTGTAATCGGAAACGAGGTGGTGTCTTTTGCTGAACTTAGTTTGCTTTAAAGGAAGGTTTTCATGTCATTAATACCAGCCCATGAATGGGGGATAAAAAGCGATATTGTTCCACGGCTTGGAGTCAGATTAGTTCAGGAAGGCAACCGGCTGCACTATCTGGCTGACCGGGCTAGTATCACCGGTAAGTTCAGTGACGCCGAATGCCTGAAGTTGGATATCGTATTTCCGCATTTTATCCGTCAGATGGAATCGATGCTGACCACTGGTGAAATGAATTCTCGCCATGCCCACTGTGTCACTCTGTACCACAACGGTTTCACCTGCGAAGCCGATACCCTTGGTAGTTGCGGCTACGTATACATCGCCATTTATCCCACTCAACGCTAACAAATTTCACGAGAGCAAACATGAAAAATCTACCTGCTACAATTTCGCGGGCGGCGAAGCCCTGCCTGTCGCCCGTTGCAGTCTGGCAAATGTTACTTACTCGTCTGCTTGAACAGCACTATGGTCTGACACTGAACGACACGCCGTTCAGTGATGAAACTGTAATTAAGGAACATATTGATGCTGGGATTATCCTGGCCGATGCAGTCAACTTCCTGGTAGATAAGTACGAACTGGTTCGCATTGATCGCAGAGGATTTAGCTCACAGGGACAAGTACCATATTTGACCGTGACAGATATCCTTCATGCCAGAAGAGCATGTGGATTAATGAAAAGTTGCTCTTATCGGGAAGTAAGTAATATTGTTCTTAGTCATTCGCGGCAGTGAGGGGGTCTTCAAGAGCCGAGAAGATTTGCACGGTTTGTGAAGAAACTGGTGAGATTGGCGACTCAATGAAAACCTCATCGAGTCGCATGAAAAACAAGGTGGGGGCACAAAAGGGGGCATTTATAAAGATGAAACAAGAAAATATGTATATTTATCAATGGTTGGATGGGTTGTGTTATGTTCCTATTATCCCATCTAAATCAAATAGTTACCCTGCATTCCAGTAAATCTCATTCTCAGACCATGGCAGCAAATATTGCCATTGGCTGCACATTTTCGCGTCATCGTTTTGTACCTCAAAGAAGTTGAACGGCGGCATAACCCTAAAGGCTATACCGCCAGCGCCATGTTATCGCGCCATTAACGCAAACACCCCCCAGCCAAAGTACTCCCGCGTGTACGTCACATGACGTTCAGGCGCTATCGTCAGCTCCGCCCGAACCTCCTGCGCGAAGTCATCGTCTGGGTTTTCCTCCAGCCAGCGCCGCATGGTCATCCATTTTGCGGCTTCGTACCTGTCCCAGCCTTCCTGGTCTGCCAGCACCATTTCAACCAGGCCATAGCCCTGTTGATCGAAAGACGCAACCAGACCGGGCAGAGTGAGAAAGTCTGCGATCGACGAGACGCCGCAGGCCTGGGCTGTCTCAGCCGTCGCAGGTACCTGACGCCAGTACGGTTCGCCGATGAGCATTATTCCCCCGGGCTTGAGGCTTTTTGCCAGCAGATCCATCGTCCCGGCTACGCCACCCGCAATCCAGGTTGCGCCAACGCAGGCCGCCACGTCACATTTTTCATTCGCGACGTAGCCGGCCGCGTCGTTATGAACGAAATGGACGCGTTCGCTGACGCCGAGTTCCTCTGCGCGCCGCGTGGCCTGCGCGGTGAAGAGCGGGCTCATGTCGATGCCGGTACCGGTAATACCGTAATCACGTGCCCAGGTACAAAGCATCTCTCCCGAGCCGCTGCCGAGATCGAGAATGCGTGTGCCTGGCTTCATGCGTAACACGCGGCCCAGCGTCGCGTACTTCTCTGGTGTAAAGGGGTTATGAATGCGGTGTTCGCTTTCGCTAACAGTAAAAATACGTGGGATATCCATCATCCTCTCCTTAACGATTATCAGGCTGAGCGCGAACATTGTTCAGCCCGGTGGTGTTAATGCGGTAGGGCTGACCGTTAACGGATTTGATCAGCTTTTTGGTTTTGAGCTTTTTGAAAACGGCGAGGGTGCAGTCAGCCAGCAGTAGCCCTTCGCGGCTATAGCATTCAACGGCGGTGACGCGGCCAGAGGTATCGCGGACGTGCACAATACGGCCACCTTTGGCGAGAACGTGTAAGGTACGTTGTTCCTGACGGGATAAATTCATACTGGAAAACCTGTTTAATCATCATGTGCAAAACGTGCAAACACACAGCGGTGTCCGCATACGATTTCGGCGCATTGATAATCAGTCCGGCCTGGAAAGGTCGGGAAGCTGATTATCGGATGATTACATTCTCCAGCATCAAAGCCTCGGTTTGAGTTGATAGGTATTTACGGGGTGAATGATAACACCTGTTTATTGTCAGTGAATACCCAGGGGCGAAAAATGTGATCCCGGTTGGTATCGGGCTGAGGAGAGGGGATCATTCCTGGCCGCTCTTAATTTTGCTGTCGACCTGAGGCTGTGGTTTGCTGAAAAGATATCCCTGCACAAGCTCGCAACCCAGAGCCTGAAGCCGCTCAAGCTGCTCTTCGGTCTCAACGCCCTCAGCTATGACGCCCATATTAAGGCTTTTAGCCATACCGGTAATCAGCTTCACAATATTAAGCGCATCTTCCTGCGTAGATATCGGATTGACAAAAGATTTATCGATCTTGATTTTATCAAAATTCAGTTCGCTGAGTCTGGAGAGCGAGGAATAACCCGTGCCAAAATCATCAATGGAGATTCTTACGCCCAGTGCGCGGAGTTTTTTGAGGATCGTAATGGGGTTATTTCTGTCACTGAAGAGGGATGACTCTGTGACCTCTAACTCAAGACGGTTAGCCGGTAGCCCGGTCTCAGCCAGAACGGACTGCACCGTATTAATAAATGATTTGCTGCCCAATTGAACAGGCGAGACGTTGACGGAGATCCTGGCCGGAACAGCCCAGGATACCGCTTCCCTACAGGCCAGTTTAAGTACGGTTTTACCTATCTCGTTGATCATGCCTGTTTTTTCAGCGGCGAAAATAAAGCTGTCCGGGGAGAGCATCCCCTTTACAGGATGCATCCAGCGAATAAGCGCTTCATAGCCGTAAATTTCCTTGCTGACGGAATTCACAATAGGCTGGTAATAAACAACAAACTCATCATTCTCTATTGCTCTTGCCATATCATTTTCAAGGGTTCTGCTCTCCTGCAACTTCTGTAGCATTCGCTGGCGGAAAACTTTGATCTGCTGAGAACCTTCTTTCTTGGCTTCATAGAGCGCCAGATCGGCAAATTTATAAAGGTAATCTGAACGTCGTTCGTTATCCGATAAAACAATACCCACACAGGTGGCTATTTTGATGAGTTGATTATTAATTGTATAGGGCTTACTGATGGTATCACTGATTTCTCGCGCGCGTGAAACAGCTGCGGCTTCGGTTAAGCCACTGGAGAGAAACGCAAATTCGTCGCCGCCCAAACGATAAAATGTCTCTGAAAAGCGGCTCAAAGCATTAAGGCGCGTGGATACCTCACGTAACAGTAAATCGCCAGCATCATGACCGTAGGTATCATTCACTTCTTTGAACCGGTCTAAATCGAATAACATCACCGTGACCGAAATATGTTTTTCCTCAGCCTGTAGATTAAGTTTATTGAGATCATCCCAGAAGAAAAGACGGTTTTTCATGCCGGTAAGGGAGTCATGATAAACATCGTATTCCAGTTTTGTATTCTGGATTTGCAGGGTTTCTTTGGACAGCTGAAGTTCTTCAGCCAGCGTTTTAACCTGTGTATGTGCTTTGAGGATGTTTTTATTTTGATAGATAATCAAAAAGCCCAGTATGAAGCTTAAAATAACCAGTAACAGCGAAAGTGCTGAATAAATATAATACAGAACCTGTATTTTTAGGTTAGTTTCATTGATTGTATTAACATCTTTTGTTAAAGCCGTTGATGAAAGCTGGCTTAGCGGGGCATCCAGTGAATGCATATTTTTCAGATAGAGCTTTAACTCTGAACGGCTCATTTTCTCAAGATGACCATCCAGATAGTTCAGTATATTTTCCAGGCGTAAGGCGAGCGCCTGATGCGCTTTCGCGCTGTTTATATAACGACCCAGGCCGCCCTCTTTCAATAAATCATTCTGGCTCAGCATGATTTCCAGACGCATGCGAACCTGGTCTACCGTAACGTCATCAGTCTCGGTTGCGTACAGTCCAATCCATGATTCAAATCGGTAATATTCAGATACCAGTTGGGCTACAGACCAGGACTCAGTGTAGTGAGTCAATTTTTGCAACTCCTGCTGACGGTCGTAGACAAGAAAGGCTATATATCCCGTAGTGATAAAAAGAGAAAAAATGATACCAACCAGTATCCTGTTCATTATGTTCTCCTGAACTACTATTCAATCTTCATTTTGCTGACCTGCCATGCCGATCGCGAGTAATAAATCTGATTATTGAGTTCAGGAAGACTGTCATAGGGGTAGACGATGAATGACGGACCTTTATCGCGGATGCGCATATATTCGCCATTGACCTTTAAAGCCAGGATGGCGTTGTATTTCTGGAAGTCGCTGAGAGGGATAACGGTAGTGTAATCATTGAGTGCAATCACATTCAGGACAGAACCCTTTGCACCCACATACTCCATCAGTTTGCGCATCGGGATACCCTCAAACTTCGTGCGGCCATTATACCAGGGAGAGGTCGTCTGAAAACTCACCATCCCCAGTTTTTCCAGGCTGGCAATATCAAAAACGGCTTTTCCATTTTCGTTCGTATTTTCTATATTACCGGTAATGGTTAAAATGGGTTTGCCCACAGGCTTTGGCAGTTCGCCAGCCCAGCTTAAACTTTGTACCAAAAAGCAGCACAGCATTAGGATTATTCGCATATTGGCCTCCTCTTTTTAACAGAAGTATAAGAATTATAAGTTATTTATCCTATAAGTTTGTCTATTTTGTTGAACGCCACGGCTTTTTGCAAACGATACTTCATTAAATGTATTAAAATCAAATGGATAATCGTTGTTTGCCCCGTGATTGCAGACCTCTGGCTGGAGCTTACGTTTTTTAAAACATAAAAACTCAGTGTAATTAGCCACCCGGGTTTAAAAAATGATCGCTTTGATTTATTGATATATTTACGCACCCCCATTTTTTATCAATGGTGGCATCGTTAAGATTGATTTATTTGTACAAAGAATGATAACGCACCCTCAATGTGAGGGAATAAGAGAGTGCGAGTACCTCTGACGTCATTTGCACTGAGTTTCGGTTAACCCGTCTCCAGCATACTGAAACTGACGATCCGCGAGCGCCCCAACTCTTTCGCCCGGTAAAGCGCCACATCTGCCGCGCGCAGCAGGTCGTCGCTTTGGGCGTGCTGCGGGTAACTGGCGATCCCGATCGACACATCCACCGGGCCAATCTCAGCAAGCCCATAGCGCAGCGACAGCGTATGAACGCCGTTATAAATCTCAGTTGCGCAGGCGTGAGCCGCTTCCTCATCCGCACCCGTTAGCAGCACCAGAAACTCTTCGCCACCAAAGCGGAAGGCCAGGCCGGCATCGTGCACGGCACGCTGAACGATTGTCGCCACGCTCTTAATCACATGATCGCCAGCCTCATGGCCGAAGCGATCGTTAATGCTTTTAAAGTGATCGATGTCGATCATCATGCAGCTCATCGGCTCATCATTGCGCATTGCCTGAGCTATCTGAGTGCGCAGGGTATCTTCCAGGTGGTGGCGGTTACGCAAGCCGGTGAGCGGGTCGAATAGCGCTTTTTCCAGCAGGGCATCGCGCAGACGCTGGTTGGCCAGCGCCAGACCCAGGGCTTCCGCCATTAATTCGAGATATGCGCGGGACGGTGCCGTTTCAGGCGTGATGTTCTGAAACGACAGCAAACCAATGGCTTCCCCCTGCGCAATGAGCGGCACGCACAGTGAACTGTCTTTTTGTGATTCAGGCAGATGCTGGCAACCGATATCCGGCTCGCCGTTGACCGGTGGATGGCTCTGACCACGGCGTATGGCCCAGCATTGATCGGGGTGGAAAGCATTTTTTTCTCCCTGTGGAGATAACCATTCCGCCGCACAGCGCATCTCCCACGGGTTTCGCTCCAGGATATACAGACGTCCGGCGATACCCGGCGCAATGTTGGGAGCAAACAGCTCTGCCACCTCAATCACGTCGCTGACGTTCTCGCACCCCTGCAAGCGCTGGGTCATTCGCGCGAGCAGCTCGCGGATGGCCCAGTCTGCGTCGCGTTCTTTTTCAAGCCGCTGCCTTGCCAGCCCGTTCTCGCGGAAAATGCGAATGGCCTGCGCCATATCGCCTATCTCATCGACCTGGTTGAAATTGGGCGTTTCGACGCCGTAATCCTGTGAGGCCAGGCGGTGAACCACATCGCTGAGGCGCACTACCGGGCGCAGCACGCGGTGCTTGAGAATAAAGCCCATCACGAATAAGAAGAGCAGGGCGGTCAGGCCGACCATCACCTCTGAGGCGGTACGCAGCGTTTTCGACGTGTTGGTCGCTGCCTGGACATCGGCAATAATGCGCTTATCCAGCAGCATACGAAAATGGTCAATCTTGCTCTGGGCGCGTTCCGTTTCAAGTTCGTAGATTTTGCCGAAGAGTAACGCAATGGCCTGTTGTTCCTCACCCCGGGCGACGCTGGCAATTGCTGCCTGCTGTTCATCCTGTAGGCCATCAACAATCTTCAGCCCTTCATACAGCAGCGCCAGCTCTTCGCCCGTTGCGCCCGTATCTTTTAACTGTCCCACTTTGTGTTCAATATTCTTCAGTTCACCTTCTTTCGCCTGGTACGCTTTCAGCACATCGGGCTCTTTTTTGATGGCGTAAAGGCGCGCTAAATCGGAGAGCATCCAGGTTTCTGCTTCAATCTCTTCCGTAAGCTGGTCAAAAATTTGTCGTTGCTTAACAGCCTGACGCTCTACGTTGTCGGCATGGGAAGCCATCAGCATGACGATACCGGAGGCAATGGTCAGGCACACCGTGACACCATAGGCCCAGTTTGTGATCGTGGCGATTCGCACCTGTTGGATCCTTCTACGACAAATGTGGAAGAGCGTTCATTTCAGATTATAGAAAACCCCTGATTTATCGCGAAAAAAAAGGCGGCACAGGGCCGCCTGACAAAACGCGTTTCGTTAGAGATCCGGAGGGTTTTTTCCCTCTTCGATAAAGTCTGCGTCCAGCTCCTCGGCGTTGCCTGCGTGGTCGCGGCCGGAGAAGAGGTTCCAGCAGGCGATAAACAGGGCGGCAATCAGCGGCCCAATCACAAAACCATTAATGCCGTACAGCTCCATACCGCCGAGCGTGGTGATCAGTATCAGGTAGTCCGGCATTTTGGTGTCTTTGCCCACCAGCAGCGGACGTAAAAGGTTGTCCACCAGCCCGACGATAATGACAAAAAAGCCCACAATGAACAGACCCTGCCACAGCTGGTGAGTGGCAAACAGAAAGATCGCGGCGGGAACCCAGACGATAGCCGAGCCGACGGCGGGCACCAGGGAGAGGAACGCCATCAGCGCTCCCCACAGTACGCTACCGTCAATACCGACGATGGCAAAGGCGATACCGCCAAGCGTACCCTGAACCACTGCCACGACCGCCGTACCTTTTACCGTGGCTCGCGAGACGCCGACAAACTTAGCGAACAGGTGCTGTTTGGCGAAGTCAGACAGCGGCAGCGAGTCGAGGATCTGGCGCACCAGATAGGGCCCGTCTTTGAGCAGGAAAAACAGCAGGTACAGCATAATGCCGAAGCTAATAGCAAAGCCGAACGTCCCTTTACCAATCAGGAACGCGCTTCCCGCCAGATACTGTCCACCCTGTAACGCGACATCGGAAAGCTTTTTCTGAATCTGCGCGGCGTTGGTCAGGTTGTGATCCGCCAGGAAGCCGCTGGCCCAGTCCGGCAGGCGATTGAAGATACCGGCGATGACTTCCGGGAACTGCGTGTTGTTCTGTTGCAGCTTGGTGTAAACCATGTTCAGTTCCACCGCGAGCGAGGAAAGGATCACCATCAACGGAATAAACACGATCAGGCAGATAATGCCGAGTGTAAGGAGGGAAGCCAGCCCGTTGCGATCGCCCAGCGCGGTACGCAGTTTGTTTTTCACCGGGTTGAAAATGATGGTCAGGATCGCGGCCCACAGAATCGCCGAGAAATAGGGAGACAGCACGTCAAAGAAAGCCCAGGTAACAAGGGCCAGGATGAGAATAAAGAAACCTTTGGTCAGTCCGTTAAATCGCATAGTGAGTCCTGGTGAAGAAGAAACTGTGTCGACTATAGAACTGATTTAAAGATTTACCAATAATTGCGCCGAAGTCGTGCCGGGTGGCTTTTTGTTAACAATCGCGGTATAACACCCTTCTTTGGATGTTTAGATGTCCATACGTTTAGAAGGTAATATGCAAACAGAACAACAAAACGGGCAGCTTAAGCGCACCATGAAAACCCGTCACCTGATTATGCTCTCGCTGGGGGGCGTTATCGGCACAGGTTTATTCTTCAATACCGGATACATCATTTCGACAACCGGCGCGGCGGGCACGCTGCTGGCGTATCTTATTGGTGCGCTGGTGGTCTGGCTGGTTATGCAGTGTCTGGGCGAGCTTTCCGTAGCGATGCCGGAAACCGGCGCGTTCCACGTCTACGCCGCTCGTTATCTCGGCCCGGCGACAGGGTATACCGTGGCGTGGCTCTACTGGCTTACGTGGACAGTGGCGCTGGGATCGAGCTTTACCGCAGCCGGGTTCTGTATGCAGTACTGGTTCCCGCAGGTTCCCGTCTGGACGTGGTGCGTCGTCTTTTGCGTGGTGATTTTTGCTCTTAACGTCATTTCCACGCGCTTCTTCGCCGAAGGGGAATTCTGGTTCTCGCTGGTGAAAGTCATCACCATCATCGCCTTCATTATTCTCGGCGGGGCGGCGATCTTCGGTTTTATCCCGATGCAGGACGGTTCACCGGCGCCGGGCTTAAGCAACATTACTGCCGAAGGCTGGTTCCCGCACGGCGGTCTGCCGATCCTGATGACCATGGTGGCGGTCAACTTTGCCTTCTCCGGAACGGAGCTTATCGGCATCGCGGCAGGAGAAACGGAAAACCCACACAAGGTTATTCCGGTTGCTATTCGCACCACCATCGCCCGGCTCATCATCTTCTTTATTGGCACCGTGTTTGTGCTGGCGGCGCTGATCCCGATGCAGCAGGCTGGCGTGGAGAAAAGCCCGTTCGTGCTGGTGTTTGAAAAGGTCGGCATTCCGTATGCGGCGGATATCTTTAACTTCGTGATCCTGACGGCGATCCTCTCGGCGGCGAACTCGGGCCTGTACGCCTCTGGTCGTATGCTGTGGTCTCTGTCTAACGAGAAAACGCTGCCGCGCTGCTTTGCCCGCGTCAACAAAAACGGCGTGCCGCTGACGGCGCTCTCCGTTTCCATGCTGGGCGGCGTGCTGGCGCTGTTCTCCAGCGTGGTCGCGCCGGATACGGTGTTTGTGGCCCTGTCAGCCATTTCCGGTTTTGCGGTGGTGGCGGTGTGGATCAGCATCTGCGCGTCACACTTTGTGTTTCGTCGCCGTCACGTGCAGTCCGGGCAGCCGCTTTCGGCGTTGCAGTATCGCGCGCCATGGTATCCGCTGGTGCCCGTGCTTGGCTTTATCCTCTGTCTGGTGGCCTGCGTCGGCCTGTGGTTTGACCCCAGCCAGCGTATTGCCCTTTATTGCGGGCTTCCGTTTGTCGCCCTGTGTTATGGTGCGTACTACCTGACCCGAAACCTGACCACGCAGGAGCCTGAACATGTCGCAGAATAATCCGCTTACCGCCCTCCTTGAAAACCAGCCGTTTGTCGTGCTGGATGGGGCGATGGCAACGGAGCTGGAAGCGCGCGGTTGTAACCTTGCCGACAGCCTCTGGTCGGCCAAAGTGCTGATGGAAAACCCGGAGCTGATCCGGGACGTGCACCTCGACTATTACCGCGCGGGGGCACAGGTGGCGATCACCGCCAGCTATCAGGCCACGCCTGCGGGCTTTGCCGCACGCGGGCTCGACGAGGCGCAATCCCGGGCGTTGATTGGCAAAAGCGTAGAGCTGGCACGCAAAGCGCGGGAAGCGTACCTGGCAGAGAACGCGCAGGCGGGCACGCTGCTGGTGGCGGGGTCGGTAGGGCCGTACGGCGCGTACCTTGCCGATGGATCTGAATATCGCGGCGATTATGTGCGTCGCGCTGAAGAGTTCACCGCATTCCACCGTCCCCGCGTGGAGGCGCTGCTGGATGCGGGCGCGGATCTGCTGGCCTGTGAAACGCTGCCTTCTTTCCCGGAGATTAAGGCGCTGGCGGCGATGCTGACGGCGTATCCTCGCGCCCGGGCATGGTTCTCATTTACCCTGCGTGACAGCGAGCACCTGAGTGACGGGACGCCGCTGCGGGATGTCGTTTCTGCGCTGGAAAACTACTCGCAGGTTGTCGCGCTGGGGATCAACTGTATCGCGCTGGAAAACACCACCGCGGCGCTGACGCATCTGCACAGCCTGACGTCGCTGCCGCTGGTGGTCTATCCGAATTCCGGCGAGCATTATGATGCGGTGAGCAAAACCTGGCATCACCACGGTGAAGCCTGCGAGACGCTGGCGGGGTATTTACCGCAGTGGCTGGATGCCGGTGCGAAGCTGATTGGCGGCTGCTGTCGCACCACGCCGCAGGATATTGCTGCGCTGACGGTTCAGCGCTGAGGTCTTTGCCGGGTGGCGGCTGCGCCTTACCCGGCCTACAAATTGCACGAACCGTAGGCCGGGTAAGCGCAGCGCCACCCGGAGAAACAACCGCACAAAATTCACTATCCTTTCCCGCTTTTTTTCTAAAAACGAATCGTCATTAGCGATTCTTTTTTATTCCTTTATCAAATTTCTCGCGCCGGAAATACTGCCCTTATAACAACAAGGGGAGCAGGCACTATGGCAATTTCATCGCGAATCACACTTCTCGGCGCACTGGCGCTGTGGGCATTTCAGGCGCAGGCGGTGGACGTCACCGTCGCGTATCAGACTTCCGCTGAGCCGGCGAAAGTTGCGCAGGCGGACAACACCTTTGCCAAAGCGAGCGGGGCGAACGTCGACTGGCGCAAGTTCGACAGCGGCGCGGCGATTGTGCGGGCGTTAGCCTCGGGCGACGTGCAGATTGGCAACCTGGGCTCCAGCCCGCTGGCGGTGGCCGCCAGCCAGCAGGTGCCGATTGAAGTCTTCCTGCTGGCGTCGCAGCTCGGAAATTCCGAAGCGCTGGTGGTGAAGAAAAGCATCACGAAACCCGAAGATTTGATCGGCAAACGCATCGCGGTGCCGTTTATCTCCACCACGCATTACAGCCTGCTGGCAGCGCTGAAACACTGGGGCATTAAGCCGGGCCAGGTGCAGATCATTAACCTGCAACCTCCGGCGATTATTGCCGCCTGGCAGCGTGGCGACATCGACGGAGCATACGTCTGGGCGCCCGCCGTCAACGAGCTGGAAAAAGAGGGCACCGTGCTGACCGACTCCGAAAAAGTGGGGCAGTGGGGCGCGCCAACCCTTGACGTCTGGGTCGTACGGAAGGACTTTGCCGAGAAACACCCTGAAGTGGTGAAAGCCTTCGCCAAAAGCGCCATCGACGCACAGCAGCCATACATCAGCAACCCGGATGAATGGCTGAAACAGCCCGCCAACCTGGAGAAACTCTCACGTCTGAGCGGCGTGCCGGAAGCTGACGTGCCGGGGCTGGTAAAAGGCAACACCTATCTGACGCCTGCGCAGCAGATCCAGCAGCTGAACGGGCCGGTGAGCAAAGCGATTGTCGACACTGCGACGTTCCTGAAAGAGCAGGGCAAGGTGCCTGCGGTGGCGGCGGATTACAGCCAGTTCGTGACCGATCGCTTTGTGAAATAAGGGGGCTGCAATGCTGAACATTACAAACCTGTCTGCCGATTACGGCGGCAAACCCGCCCTGGAAGAGATCAACCTGACGCTGGACAGCGGTGAACTGCTGGTGGTGCTGGGGCCGTCCGGCTGCGGGAAAACGACGCTGCTGAACCTGATCGCCGGGTTTGTACCGTATCAGCACGGCACGATCCAGCTGGAAGGAAAACGGGTAACGGGGCCGGGCGCAGAGCGCGGCGTGGTCTTTCAGAATGAAGGATTACTCCCGTGGCGAAACGTTCAGGAAAACGTTGCGTTTGGTCTGCAACTGGCAGGTGTAGCGCGTGAACAGCGCCTGAATACGGCGCGCGATATGCTGAAAAAGGTCGGGCTGGAGGGAGCTGAAAAACGCTTTATCTGGCAGCTTTCAGGCGGGCAGCGTCAGCGCGTCGGGATCGCCCGTGCGCTGGCGGCTAACCCACAGCTGCTGTTGCTGGACGAACCTTTCGGGGCGTTGGATGCCTTCACCCGCGAGCAGATTCAAACCCTGCTGCTGCGCCTGTGGCACGAAACCGGCAAGCAGGTGCTGTTAATCACCCACGATATCGAAGAGGCCGTGTTTATGGCGACGGAGCTGGTGCTGCTCTCACCGGGGCCGGGACGCGTGCTGGAGCGCCTGCCGCTTGAGTTTGCCCGCCGCTATGTGGCGGGAGAGCCGGTACGCAGCATCAAATCCGATCCGCTGTTTATTGAACAGCGTGAATACGTCTTAAGCCGCGTGTTTGAGCAACGGGAGGCGTTCTCATGAGCATTGTTTTCAGTGAAAAAACGCGGCGGACGCGCCTTGCCTTACGCTGGCCGTTCTCTCGCCAGCTCACCTTAAGCCTCAGCACGCTGGTGGTGCTGCTGGCGGTATGGTGGGCGGTTGCCGCGCAGCAGTGGGTCAGCCCGCTGTTTCTGCCCCCGCCAGGCCAGGTTCTGGAAAAACTAATTACTATCGCCGGGCCGCAGGGCTTTATGGATGCCACGCTCTGGCAGCATTTAGGCGCCAGTCTGATGCGTATTCTGGTGGCGCTGCTGGCGGCGGTCATTATTGGCGTTCCGGTGGGGATCGCGATGGGACTGAGCCCGACGGTACGCGGCATTCTCGACCCGCTGATAGAGCTTTACCGTCCCGTCCCGCCGCTGGCTTATTTGCCCCTGATGGTGATCTGGTTTGGCATCGGCGAGACGTCAAAGATCTTACTGATATACCTGGCGATATTTGCGCCGGTAGCCATGTCGGCCCTGGCTGGCGTAAAGAGTGCGCAGCAGGTACGCATACGTGCGGCGCAGTCGCTCGGCGCCAGCCGCGCGCAGATACTGCTGTTCGTCATTTTACCAGGCGCGCTGCCGGAGATACTGACCGGGCTGCGCATCGGCCTTGGGGTGGGCTGGTCTACGCTGGTGGCGGCAGAGCTGATAGCCGCCACGCGCGGCCTTGGGTTTATGGTGCAGTCGGCGGGAGAGTTCCTGGCGACTGACGTGGTACTGGCAGGGATCGCGGTGATCGCCGCGATTGCCTTTGGATTAGAACTGGGACTGCGCGCGCTACAGCGTCGCCTGACGCCCTGGCATGGAGAAATACAATGAGTGAACGACTGACCATTACCCCGCTGGGGCCATATATTGGCGCGCAGGTGTCGGGCCTGGACGTAACACGTCCGCTGAGCGATAACCAGTTTGAGCAGCTGTACCACGCGGTGCTGCGTCATCAGGTGGTGTTCCTGCGTGAACAGGCCATTACCCCGCAGCAGCAGCGCGCGCTGGCCCTGCGTTTTGGCGACCTGCATATCCACCCGGTCTACCCGCATGCGGAAGGGGTGGAGGAAATTATCGTGCTGGACACCCATAACGATAACCCGCCCGATAATGACAACTGGCACACGGACGTTACCTTTATCGACACACCGCCAGCCGGGGCGATTCTGGCAGCAAAACAGCTGCCGGAGACGGGTGGGGATACGCTGTGGGCCAGCGGGATTGCCGCGTTTGAGGCGCTCTCCGCGCCGCTCCAGACTCTGCTGAGCGGCCTGCGGGCGGAGCATGACTTCAAAAAATCGTTCCCGGAGTACAAGTACCGCAAAAGCGAAGAGGAGCACCAGCGCTGGCTGGATGCGGTCGCAAAACATCCCCCGCTGCTGCACCCGGTGGTGCGTACCCATCCGGTGACCGGAAAGCAGGCGCTGTTTGTGAATGAAGGGTTCACCACGCGCATCGTGGATGTGACGGAAAAAGAGAGTGAGGCGCTGCTCGGCTTCCTGTTCGCGCACATCACCAAACCGGAGTTCCAGGTGCGCTGGCGCTGGCAGGAGAACGATCTGGCGATCTGGGATAACCGCGTCACGCAGCATTACGCCAATGCGGATTACCTGCCGCAGCGAAGGATTATGCAGCGGGCGACGATCCTGGGGGATAAACCGTTTTACCGTGCGCCTTGATTGCCGGGTGGCGGCGTTGCCTTACCCGGCCTACGTTTAATTGTAGGCCCGGTAAGCGCAGCGCCACCGGGCAACTGAGCTAAAGGTGTGCTTCTATATACCGCTGATAGCGGTTTGCCTTCAGATAACACAGATCCACCAGCACCAGCCCGTCGATACAGTTATTGAACGCCGGATCGCTGCCGAAATCGATAAACTGCACGCCGCCGGGTTCGCATAGCTCGGAATACTGTTTGTAGAGCGGCGGGATGCCGCAACCCAGGTTGCCGAGCAGGGATTTCAGCTTTGTCAGGTCATCCACGTAATCCACTCCGCCAAACTGTGCCAGCACGTCCGGAAGTGAGGCCGGGTAGGGTTGACGCGAGGCGGCTAAGGGATGGCTGGCCGGAAACCAGAGACGATAAAACGCCACCAGCAGATCCCGTGCGGCAGGCGGTAAGCCGCCGGAGATGGACACCGGACCAAACAGGTAACGGTAATGGGGATAGCGTGCCAGATAGGCGCCAATGCCTGACCACAGATAGTCCAGACCGCGACGCCCCCAGTAGCGCGGCTGTATAAAGCTGCGCCCCAGCTCAATACCGTGCTCAAGTATGTCCTGCATTTTTTCGTCGTAGTGGAACAGGCTGTAGCTGTACAACCCCTCGACGCCGCGCTTTTCCACCTGCATGGCCGTTGGCATAAAGCGGTACGCGCCGACAATCTCCAGGTCATCGTCATCCCACAGAATAAGGTGCAGATAGTCATCATCGTAGCTGTCGGTATCCCGGCGCTTCCCGCTGCCTTCCTCCACGGCACGAAAGGCAATCTCGCGCAGCCGCCCCAGCTCGCGCAGCAGAGGCGCCTCTTCCTGCCCGTTGCGCTGCCAAAGATAGATGGCCTTACCATCGCTGGTTTTGCCCAGACACTCGGCCTGCGCCAGTTCGCGCTTGAGCGTCGCCCTGTCTTCCGGGCGGGCAATGGCGCACTGGGTTTTAAAGACGCCAGGCAATCCCTTGCCAAGACGTATCACGTGCTGACGACACTGCTCGGCCATCTCACGCGATGAAAGGGTAGAACTAAACCGGTCATTCCAGGCAATCTGCTGGCCGATTTTGATCGGCAGCTGACTGTGACGGCGGCGAAACATCTGTTGCATCAGCAGCAGCATGGATACCGTTGGCGAGACCAGGGTACTGGCATAAAACAGCAGGCTGTTGTGCGCCTGGATATGTACCGGGAGTAGCGGCACCCGTAGTTTGCCGGCCAGCTTGATAAAGCCCGGATGCCATTTTTTATCGCGGATGCCTTTGCGCGTTGGGCGGGAAACTTCGCCCGCCGGAAAGAAGATCAGCACGCCGGCGTTTTGCAGGTGCTGCTCCATCTGTATCAGCGAGGATTTTGCGGTTCTGCCGCCCATATTATCCACGGGAATAAATAATGAGCTGAGGGGCTCAAGGTGGGACAGCATCCTGTTGGTAACAACCCTGACGTCGCGGCGCACGCGGGAAACGGCATACAGCAGCGCCAGCCCATCCAGGGTGCCGGTGGGGTGGTTCGCTATCACAATGAGTGGGCCGTGTTCGGGGATTTGTTCGAGGTCGCGGGCGGAAACGGAGCAGTGAATATCAAGGTGTTCCAGTACCTGCTCCACCATATCCAGCCCTTTCAGGTGACGGTGGCTGGCGGCAAACTGCTGAAATTCGTCTTCGTGAAGCAGTCTTTTTAACAGACTTTTTTGCCAGGGTGCGGGCCTCGCCTGAGGCCAAAGGTCATCAAGAACGCTGTCGAGACTAAACATTGATCACTCCTCCTGCCGTCTTGCCCAGACAGTAGAAGGAGGAGATGTCGTTTGTATTGCAGTTTGGTGAAGATTAGCGCAGAGAGCAGGCCGGGTAAGGCGAAGTCATTACCCGGCGCTAAAGCGGATTAACGCAGAATTTTCTTCTCAGCCAGATCCAGCGCGAAATAGCTGAAGATCAGATCCGCGCCCGCGCGTTTGATCGCCCCCAGGCTTTCGAGGATCACTTTCTCTTCGTCGATGGCACCCGCCTGCGCGGCGAATTTGATCATCGCGTACTCGCCGCTCACCTGGTAGGCGCCCAGCGGCAGTTCGGTGCGTTCGCGAATGTCGCGCAGGATATCCAGGTATGCGCCAGCCGGTTTCACCATCAGGCAGTCAGCGCCCTGGGCTTCATCCAGCAGAGACTCACGAATCGCTTCGCGGCGGTTCAGCGGGTTCATCTGATAGGTTTTACGATCGCCTTTCAGCGCCGTGCCGGCTGCTTCACGGAACGGGCCGTAGAAAGAGGAGGCAAATTTGGTGGAATAGGACATGATGGCGGTGTCGGTGAAGCCCGCAGCGTCCAGCGCCTGGCGGATCGCCTGTACCTGCCCATCCATTGCCGCAGAAGGCGCAATGAAATCCGCACCCGCAGCGGCGGCAACTACCGCCTGCTTGCCCAGATTCAGCAGGGTCGCATCGTTGTCCACGCCGTGATCGCACAGCACACCACAGTGGCCATGAGAGGTGTATTCGCAGAAGCAGGTATCGGACATGACGATCATCTCCGGCACACTCTCTTTGCAGATGCGCGACATACGTGCGACGAGGCCGTCTTCTTTCCAGGCATCGCTGCCGGTCGCGTCAGTGTGGTGGGAGATACCGAACGTCATTACCGAGCGGATGCCCGCATTCGCAATGCGTTCGATCTCGCGGGCCAGATGCTTTTCAGGAATGCGCATCACGCCCGGCATCGCGTCGATGGCTTTGTAGTCATCGATCTCTTCTTCAACAAAAATCGGCAACACCAGATCGTTTAAGGTCAGTGTTGTCTCTTCAAACATGGCGCGCAGTGCGGGAGACTTGCGCAGGCGACGGGGACGTGCAATTAAATCGGTCATGGTATGCCTGATGTTTGTGGAACAAAGAGGTATAGTGTACCTGAAAGCAGGGAGCGGTGTTTTACTAAAGTTGTCTTTTAGATTTTCGAAATCGACTAATATTCGCTGTATGTATTTTGTCTATATTATAAAACTTATTCTGGTGTTCAGTGTGGTGTTTAATATTGGTGAGGTTTCTATATTGGTTCGGGATTATAAATATAAATGATTTATTGCTTTTTATTATATGTGCCGAAGCAACTAAAGTAGTTTGCAATCAGTTGAATTTATAATATTTATTCATAATGATTGATATTGTTCTGGGTTTACAAGCTTATTTGTCTGAATACGGACTTAATGGAATCATTCATTGAACCTTTTCGAAGTGAAACTGCATAATTCCTTCCGCAATTTAATGTTGCCAAATGATTTGATGGACAAACTTGCTTACGTCCCTGAGGAGGGATGACCCAATGCAAACATGGAAAAAGAAACTGGTTGTATCACAACTTGCATTAGCCTGCACACTGGCTATCGCTTCTCAGGCCAATGCGAAAGATATATCCGGCACAACATATAATACTTTTGGCTATGACAATACCGCGTCCACGCCCTGGTATTATGGTTATGCTGACTGGGATTATTCAGATGCCACACATGATGGTGACATTTATCCAGTCATCAATAAATCAACCGTAAACGGAGTTATTTCGACATACTATCTGGATGATGGTGTCAATGGCCGTGCGAACGCGTTGAGTATTTCTAACAGCACCATTAACGGTATGATCACGTCAGAGTGTATGACCACGACGTGTGCAGATGGCGTGGATACTGACGGTACCACTCATACCCAGTATGATCGTTTTAGCCTGACTGTTGATAACTCCACCATCAACGATACCTACGAGCATTACGCCTACGATGTCGTCAATGGTGAAACCACTGAAACGCATTATCTGGACACCTATGGTCTGGGTAACGCGATCACGCTGGACGTTGAATCTGACATCGTTATTCAGAACAACTCCCATATCGCGGGCATCACGCTGACGCAGGGTTATCAGGAGCTGGATAACACGCCATACGACGGTGTTGAAGGCGTTGCTAACAGCAGCAATATCTTTACCGATACGCTGGTGGTGAAAGATTCTGTGCTGACCTCTGGTGCGTACAGCGATCTGGGTACCAGTGGCTTCTACGGTCAAACGGCGAAGCCGAGCGACTACGGTGAAACCAACGCCACGGCTGCCGATGATGCGGCGCTGATCGTTGCGGCCGGCGCGTCTGATAACGCTATGCAGACCACCGCTACCTTCGATCACTCTACCATTACCGGCGATATCCTTTTCTCCAGCACCTTTGATAACAACTTCTACGAGAATGGCGATCCGGCAACGGATACCACCGATGACGGCGTCTATAACCCAACTACCAACGGCTGGGATGATACCGACAAGCTGGATGTCACGCTGACCAACGGCAGTAAATGGGTTGGCGCCGCGCAGTCCAGCGTTGAAGCCATCGGCACGGCGCAGATGTATGGTGAAGGCTACAGCGATGTAGACTGGCACACGCTTTCTCCAAACAGCATCTGGCCTGATTCTACCTTTGACAGCAACGGTCATGTTGCAGGTGAAGAAGTTTATCAGAGCGGCCTGTTCAACGTGGCGCTGGATAACGGTTCCGAGTGGGATACCCGTAAGATCTCCAACATCGACGCGCTGACGGTGAACAACCAGTCTCAGGTCAATGTTGAAAACTCCGGCCTGCTGGCAGATTCCATCACCCTGACCAATGCGTCTAGCCTGAATATTGGCGACAGCGGTGGTGTGGCTACCGACAGCCTGTATCTGGATAGCTACAGCCGTGCTGCACTCACTGAAGAGACAGCTGAGCTGTATGCCAACACCATTACCGTGGACAACGGTGCAGAGCTGGCGCTGGGTCTGGGACAGGTTGATACGCACAATATGGTGCTGACCGATGGCGGTGTGCTTAACGTTGCCAGCCGTGATTATGTGCTGAACAGCGACCTGAACAACGCACGCGATATCACCAACGATCGCTCTAAAGCGGACTACGACTATGGTGTTGTCGCGCTGAACTCTGACGGCCATCTGGCGGTGAACGGTGACGTTGCCGGTAACTATAAAGTGCGCATCGACGATGCGACCGGCGCAGGCTCCGTAGCTGACTACGAAAACAAAGAGATCGTTCGCGTCTATGACAATAACGCGGATACCGCTGCCAGCTTTACTGCGGCAAACAAAGCTGATTTAGGTGCATACACCTATCAGGCGCAGCAGAAGGGTGACACCGTTGTTCTCCAGCAGGAAGAGCTGACTGATTACGCCAATATGGCGCTGAGCATTCCTTCTGCTAATACCAACATCTGGAATCTGCAACAGGATACCGTGGGTACCCGTCTGACCAACAGCCGTCATGGCCTGGCAGATAACGGCGGCGCATGGGTGAGCTATTTCGGCGGCAACTTTGACGCGGATAATGGCACCGTTAGCTACGATCAGGACGTAAGCGGCATTATGGTAGGTCTGGATACTCAGATCGACGGTAATAACGCGAAGTGGATTGTCGGTGGTGCGGCTGGTTTCGCGAAGGGTGATATCAGCGATCGTACTGGTCAGGTCGATCAGGACAGCCAGACTGCGATGATCTACGCGTCGGCGAAGTTCATGAACGACATCTTCCTCGACAGCTCCCTGAGCTACACCCGCTTCAACAACGACCTCTCTGCTACCATGAGCAACGGTCAGTATGTTGACGGTAATACCACGACTGACGCCGTTGGTTTCGGGATGAAACTGGGCTATGACTGGAAACCAAACCTGTCTGGCTACGTCACGCCTTACGCGGCGATCTCTGGCCTGTTCCAGTCCGGTGATGACTACCAGCTAAGCAACGACATGCGTATCGATGGTCAGTCTTACGACAGTATGCGTTATGAACTCGGCGTGGATGCAGGTTATACCTTCAACTACGGCGGCGAGCAGGCATTAACGCCTTACTTCAAACTGGCTTACGTGTATGACGATGCCGACAACAATGCTGATATCAACAATGACAGCATTGATAACGGCGTGGAAGGCTCTGCGGTTCGCGTGGGACTGGGCACTCAGTTCAGCTTCACGAAAAACTTCAGTGCTTACACTGATGCGACTTATCTGGGCGGCGGCGACGTTGACCAGAACTGGGGAGCAAACCTGGGTGTTAAATACACCTGGTAATATAGAAAGCGCGGGGGATTTTTCCCCCGCTTTTTTATGTGTTTTAAAAATTATAAAGAACCGACATATACAGATGACTTGAGGTATGCATGAACGTTAATGCGAAGCCACTTTCTGAATTAAGCCGGCTCATAAAGTGTCTGGAAGTCGCCGGTACCCCATTTAAGATCGAACCACAACAATTAATAACTACCGGCAATAATGATGATGAACCATTGACCGTTGTCATACAATCCGGCCTGACGGCCGTCCACCGTAAATCAGACGAATTACTTATGGGTATTGCGCGGGCACCGTATATCCACGGTTTAAGCGCATGGATAAATGAAAACTATCTTGAATATTCTTTGATGGCACAGACGCCTTGTACCGGATTTTATTTACCGGCATCTGACGCGTACCAGCTTATTCAGGACGCGCAACTTTGGCAAGAGGCTTTCTGCTGGCTGTCATGGCTTAACCATTTATTGGGAAAACGTGACATGCAATTGGTCGGAAATAATTCCTATAGCCAAATCCGGGCGATGCTGATCAATATGGCCGAGTGGGATGACACGCTACGTTCAAAAATTGGTGTTATGAATCATATTCAGCGTAGCACTCGTATTTCTCGTTCGGTCGTTGCTGAGGTTCTGGCGGCGCTGCGACAGGGGAACTACATCAATATGAGCCGGGGCAAACTGATCAGTATCAACCGTTTGCCCACGGACTATTGAGATCAGTTAGAGGCCGTAAGCACCTGCGCTTTATTGGCGCTCAGCTCGGCCACCAGATTATTTACGCCATCACTCATATTCACGAAGCGTGTATTTGGCGACCGGGTGACCACCACAAAAGCGCCTACGTTTGATTGCGGAATCATCGCCATGTAGGTGATGAACCCGCCACCTCCACCGGTTTTTTGAATAATCCCCGGTCGGCCATCTTTTGGCGCCATATACACCCAGCCCATGCCGAGGGCATCGGCTTTACCTGGAACATCCATGCCAATGACGCGTCGTAGCTGAGCACGCTGGTAGATGAGCGTCTGCATTCGGTCGGCCTGATTGCTGCGCGCGTAAAAATCCGATGAGAGGAACTGTTGCATCCAGCGCATCATGTCGCCAGGCGTAGAGTAAACGCCACCGCTGCCAATGGCGGCCAGCGTGTTATTGCACGGGCTGGCCCCTTTTTCCGCCACCATCAGACGCTTGCACTGGTCCGGGGAGGGGGTGTAAGTGGTATCTTTCATCCCGAGCGGACGCGTGATCTGCTCTTCAAACAGTTGAGGGTAGGGCTTACCCGACGCCGTCGCTAAAGCGTCGGCCAGCAGATCAAACGCCAGGTTAGAATAGCCGGCCTGCGAGCCCGGGGCCGATTTCAGGGTTGCTGTGCTCAGGTAGTTCCAGCGTTGCTCGCGGGTTGGCCAGACAAAGACAGGGCGATGCGCAGCGCCACCGGGCTGTTCTCGCGGCAGGGCGCTGGTATGGGTCGCCAGATTCACCAGTCTGATCGGCGTTCCCTGATATGTCGGAACGCGAGCGCCGGGCGGTGCATATTTGCTGAGTGGATCGTCGAGTTTCACCACGCCCTGATCGAGCAGTTTCACCAGCATTTCGCTGGTCATCAGCTTGGTTATCGATGCGACACGGATAACGGAATCCAGCTGCGGACGAACGTTATTTCCCGGTCGTGTTTCACCGACGCTGCGAAACACCCGCTGGTTACCGTCGATCACGACCAGCGCCATTCCCGTCGCACCGCTGCCGTAATAAATAAGGTTCGCGTAGCGATCGGCAATGTCAGAGGCCAGAACCGGGGCCGTCAGAGGCTGTGCTGCCTGGGCGGTGGACAGGCTCACCGCACACAGCGCGGCGATAGAGAGCAGACAACGTTTCAACGAAAAGCATCCATCAAGTGAATAAGGAAAGTTACGGGTAGTTATACTACTAATCGGCGTCGGGCAATGGCCCGATTTGCATAACGATAGCGAGAAAAACGTAACCGTGGGTAAATTTGAACAATTTACTTGCGGCGTGGCTCCCATTTTGTGACATCGACCGTATGATAGACGCTACGATCGCTGTTGCGAATGAAACGCACCGAAACAATTCCTGAAAACTGTGAAGCGAACTAATAATTCACCCGCAGGTCTCACTTTTTTGCCTGAGCCGGGAGGCTGGCACAGGCAAGGTTTCGTGTGGCGATATGTTGAACACAGCAACAGCCATAACAACAAGAAGGAAGCACAATGTTTAAGTCTTTTTTCCCAAAGCCGGGGCCCTTTTTCCTGTCGGCATTTATTTGGGCACTGCTGGCTGTCATTTTCTGGCAGGCCGGTGGCGGCGCGTGGCTGACCCGTCTTACGGGGGCAACGGGCGATATTCCCATTAGCGCAGCGCGCTTCTGGTCCATGAGCTATCTGCTTTTCTACGCTTATTACGTGCTCTGCGTAGGGCTTTTCGCCATGTTCTGGTTCGTCTATTCTCCTCACCGCTGGCAATACTGGTCGATTCTCGGCACGTCGTTAATCATCTTTGTCACCTGGTTCCTGGTGGAAGTGGGCGTAGCGGTCAACGCCTGGTATGCGCCATTTTACGATCTGATCCAGACGGCGCTGAGTTCGCCGCATAAAGTGACCATTAACCAGTTCTACCATGAGGTGGGGATCTTCCTCGGCATCGCCCTTATCGCCGTGGTGATTGGCGTGATGAATAACTTTTTCGTCAGCCACTATGTGTTCCGCTGGCGTACCGCGATGAACGAACACTATATGGCACACTGGCAGCACCTGCGGCATATCGAAGGTGCCGCACAGCGTGTGCAGGAAGACACCATGCGTTTTGCCTCTACTCTGGAAGATATGGGCGTGAGCTTTATCAACGCCATCATGACGCTGATCGCCTTCCTGCCGGTGCTGGTGACGCTCTCGTCGCACGTTCCGGAGCTGCCGATTGTCGGCCATCTGCCATACGGCCTGGTGATTGCTGCGATTGTCTGGTCGCTGATGGGAACGGGGCTGCTGGCGGTGGTGGGGATCAAGCTGCCGGGGCTGGAGTTTAAAAACCAGCGCGTGGAAGCGGCCTACCGTAAAGAACTGGTGTATGGCGAAGACGATGCCAACCGTGCGTCACCGCCTACCGTGCGTGAGCTGTTTGGCGCCGTACGTCGTAACTATTTCCGCCTCTATTTCCATTACATGTATTTCAATATCGCGCGCATTCTTTATCTTCAGGTTGATAACGTTTTCGGGTTGTTCCTGCTGTTCCCGTCCATCGTTGCGGGTACGATTACGCTCGGTCTGATGACCCAAATCACCAACGTCTTTGGTCAGGTTCGCGGTTCGTTCCAGTATCTGATCAGCTCCTGGACTACGCTGGTGGAGCTGATGTCCATCTACAAACGTTTACGCAGTTTCGAGCGTGAGCTGGACGATAAGGACGTGCAGGAAGTCACCCATACATTAGGTTAAAAAGGAATTGCTATGCCATTTGCCGTACCACGTGCATTACCGCTGACGTTACTCGCCGCTTTTGTGCTGGCGGGCTGTGCCGAAAAAGGGGCTGCCCCGCTCAAAGAAGGGGAGAAGCCCGTTGATGTGGCGAGCGTGGTGCGGCAAAAGATGCCCGCCAGCGTGAAGGATCGCAGTGAGTGGGCTGATGCGCTGGCAGCGACCTTCAAAAGCCAGAAGATCGCGCCTACCGAGGAGAATATCTGCTCGGTGCTCGCGGTGGCGCAGCAGGAATCGATGTATCAGTCAGATCCTGTAGTGCCTGGCCTGAACAAAATCGCCTGGAAGGAGATCGACCGCCGGGCCGAATCGATGCATATCCCGGTTTTCCTGGTGCATACCGCCCTTAAAATCACCTCGCCAAACGGTAAAAGCTACAGTGAACGGCTGGATACGGTGAAAACCGAGAAACAGCTTAGCGCCATTTTCGATGATTTCATCAATATGGTGCCGATGGGGCAGAAGCTGTTTGGCTCGCTAAATCCGGTGCATACCGGCGGTCCGATGCAGGTCAGTATCGCATTTGCGGAAAAGCATACCGACGGCTATCCGTGGGATATCGACGGTACGGTACGTCAGGAGGTCTTCTCCCTGCGCGGTGGGCTGTGGTTTGGGACGTATCACCTGCTGAATTATCCGGCCAACTACGATAAACCGCTGTATCGCTTTGCCGACTTTAACGCGGGCTGGTATGCCAGCCGAAATGCAGCCTTCCAGAATGCGGTAAGCCGCGCCAGCGGTGTGAAGCTCGCTTTGGACGGCGATCTCATTGCTTACGGCAGCAGTGAGGCCGGGACCACCGAACGTGCGGTGCGAAAACTCTCGACGAAGCTGGAGATGAGCAACAGCGACATTCGCCGACAGCTGGAGAAGGGCGACAGCCTGGCGTTTGAGAAAACGGATCTGTATAAGCAGGTCTTTGCGCTGGCCGAGAAGAAAAGTGGAAAGGCTTTACCCAGAGCCATTCTGCCAGGCATTCAGCTGGAAAGCCCGAAGATCACGCGTAACCTGACGACCGCCTGGTTCGCGAAACGCGTTGACGATCGTCGGGCACGCTGTATGGGACTGTAATCAGTGGCGGTTGCGCCAGCGCAGGACAAGGGCAATCACGCCCAGAACCATGCTGCCCGCAAGGAAGGGAATGAGTCCAAATACGGTGCTCACGCCTAAACCGATTTCAACGCGCGGGCGGCCTGTATCCTGCACCTGCATCAGATGCTCATACACGCCAGGGGCATGCACCAGCATATTCAGCAGTTGGGTTCCTGCCCAGAAACAAAACAGAACAAACAGGGCATAGGCAATATTCCCCGCCGTGGAGGTTTTTGGTTGTTTTCCGCCAAAAATCGGTTTCGACAATGTAAAGTCTGCCATAAGACCTCCCGATAATATCACTCTGTTTTAATACGCGTCGTACAGGGTGAGTGTGACAGGTCATAGCATTTGTCAATATCAGAATCGTGGGAAATTCGGCTCAGGATTTCTCCTGGATTGTCGATTTCTGCATCACGTCACAAATTGATAACATAAGTGAAACTGCGCTGCATTTCAGAATTTACGTATCCGCCACAGACGCCTTTATCAAACTGTGAGAGGATAGTTTTTTTTCTGCCGGAGTTGTCATGAAGCTCACTTCCAAATTACGCCGTGACTGGCATTACTACGCCTTTGCGATCGGGCTGATCTTTATTCTCAACGGTGTTGTCGGGCTGCTGGGATTTGAAGCGAAAGGCTGGCAAACCTATGCGGTTGGGCTGGTAACCTGGGTAATCAGTTTCTGGCTGGCGGGATTTATTATCCGCCGTCGTCCCGATGAGACGACGACGGCAGAGAAAGCTGACTAACCGTTAGTTAACGGAACTTTTCAGGGCGCTGTCAGCGGCGTGACGTTCCAGCGCCAGTTCAATCAGGCGGGTGATCAGTTCCGGATAGCTTATCCCGCTGGCCTGCCACAGCTTCGGGTACATGCTGATATTGGTAAAGCCCGGCAGAGTGTTGATTTCGTTAATCACCACCTCGTTATCCGGCGTCAGAAACACGTCGACGCGCGCCATCCCACAGCATCCCAGCGCCTGATAGGCTTCAACGGCGATCGCCCGGATCTTGTCGTTAACGTCAGGATCGAGCGCGGCGGGAACCACAACCTGGGCACCTTTGTCGTCAATATATTTGGTGTCGTAGGAATAGAAGTCGCTGTTCAACACGACTTCACCGCAGGTACTCGCCTGCGGGAAGTCGTTGCCCAGAACGGCGCACTCAATTTCGCGTCCGTTAATTCCCTGCTCAACCACCACCTTATGGTCAAACTCAAAGGCCAGACGAACGGCATCGTTAAACTGCGCTTCGCTGGTGACTTTGCTGACGCCGACGGACGAGCCCTGATTCGCCGGTTTCACAAACAGCGGCAGGCCGAGTTGCGCCTGGATCTGCGCGAAGCTGTGTTTATCGCGGTTGGCGCGAGTGAGCGTCACGAACGGCGCAATATTCAGACCGGCGTCGCGCAGGAGACGTTTTGTGACGTCTTTATCCATGCAGGCGGCAGAGCCCAGCACATCGGAACCGACAAATGGCAGGTTCGCCATCCGCAACATGCCTTGCAGGGAGCCGTCTTCGCCCAGCGTGCCGTGAACGATAGGGAATACTACGTCAATCTGTGCCAGCGCCTGCGCGTTCCCGGCATCGATAAGCTGTCCCTGTTCCACGCCTGGAACCGTTGCGACGCTGACATCAGAAGGATTAAGGGCAATGTGCGCCGGATCGTCAGCGTGTAACAGATACTGGCTGGCATCGTTAACATGCCACTGGCCCTGTTTATCAATGCCCAGCAGCACCACGTCAAAACGGCTTTTATCAATCGCATCAACGATATTTTTAGCCGATTGCAATGACACCTCGTGCTCTGCCGATTTTCCCCCAAAGACAATACCTACGCGCTGCTTTGCCATCTCACTCTCTTCCAGTCTGACGAAAAGCCCATAACATACCACGATGCCCGGCGGGTTTCGCGGCCTTCTGCCATAATGTTTTGGGGATGCTGAAGGGGGGCGCGTGAAAGGAAAAGGTCTGCTTATTCTTATTGTTATTGCCGGGATCGCCACGGTGGGCTACCGCTGGTTGCCGCCGTATTACAATCCTTTCGTGCCGCTTACGCTTGACGATCCGCCCGGAAAAATAACCCAGTTTAAACTTCGACGTTTAACACCGCAGGCATGCGAAAGCCTGTTAGCGCAGGCGAATCAACGCCAGCTTATCCGTACCCAGTCTGTCGCTGACAGCGCCGGTGAGTGTCCGCTGAGTAACGTGGTGCGCGTGCGCGATTTTGGCCCGGTGAGCCTGAACAGCAGCTTTCTGGCCAGTTGTCCGCTGGCGTTAAGTTCTGCGCTGTTTGTCAGCCAGCAGGCCCGACCGCTCACCAAAACCTGGACCGGAAGCGAGCTTACGCGTATTGAACATCTGGGCAGCTTCGCCTGCCGCAATATCTACAGCCGCCCGGATGCGCGGCGCAGCGAACATGCCACGGCGGATGCGCTGGATATCAGCGCTTTCAGGCTGGCAAATGGACAGCGCGTTACCGTCCTGAACGGCTGGAAAGCGGAAAAGACGCAGCCCTGGCTACAGGCCCTGCTCTCGGCAAGCTGTGGCTATTACGGTAACGGTCTGGGGCCGGACTATAATGCCGCCCATGCCAACCATTTCCATCTGGGGATGCGCGGCTATGGATTATGTCGATGAAGCATAATCTTCCGCCAAAAATTGGATAAATTGTGACTTATTTCACAAATATGATGACTGGGAAGATAAAACACCAAAGTCTGCAAGGCCGCATCTCTGGCGCTATGTCATTGCGCGTAACTTGCTAATCTGTCGGCGAATTCGCCTAAAAATGAAGACTATTTCTGTTATGGAATCCTGGAAAGTTAATCTCATTTCAGTCTGGTTCGGCTGCTTCTTCACCGGACTGGCTATCAGCCAGATATTGCCCTTCCTGCCGCTGTATGTGTCGCAGTTGGGAGTGACTTCCCATGAAGCGCTCTCGATGTGGTCCGGCCTGACGTTCAGCGTGACGTTTCTGGTCTCCGCCATTGTGTCGCCGATGTGGGGCAGCCTGGCGGATCGCAAGGGGCGCAAGTTGATGCTGCTCCGCGCCTCGCTGGGGATGGCGATAGCAATTTTGCTCCAGGCCTTCGCCACCAACGTCTGGCAGCTGTTTATTCTGCGGGCGATAATGGGGCTGACCTCCGGTTACATTCCGAATGCCATGGCGCTGGTGGCCTCACAGGTACCGCGTGAGCGAAGCGGCTGGGCGCTCAGCACGCTTTCCACGGCCCAGATCAGCGGGGTCATTGGCGGCCCGCTGCTCGGCGGCTTCCTGGCGGACCATGTCGGGCTGCGTGCGGTCTTTATCATTACCGCGATCCTGCTAACGATCAGCTTTCTGGTCACCCTTTTTCTGATTAAAGAGGGCGGGCGGCCTGTTGTCAGTAAATCCGAACGCCTGAGCGGAAAAGCGGTTTTCGCCTCGCTGCCTTATCCTGGCCTGATGATTAGCCTCTTTGTGACGACGATGGTGATCCAGCTCTGTAACGGTTCGGTAGGGCCGATTCTGGCGCTGTTTATCAAGTCGATGGCGCCGGACAGCAGCAACATTGCTTTTCTGAGCGGGATGATTGCCGCGGTGCCGGGCGTGTCGGCGCTGATGTCTGCTCCGCGTCTGGGGAAACTGGGCGACAGGATCGGTACGGCACGTATTCTGATGGCAACGCTCATCATTGCGGTGATCCTTTTCTTTGCCATGTCATTCGTCACCACACCTCTTCAGCTCGGCATCCTGCGCTTCCTGCTTGGCTTCGCAGATGGCGCCATGCTGCCCGCTGTTCAGACGCTGCTGGTGAAATATTCCAGTGACCAGGTAACCGGCCGCATTTTTGGCTACAACCAGTCGTTCATGTATTTAGGCAACGTAGCGGGCCCGCTTATCGGCGCCTCGGTCTCGGCGATGGCGGGTTTCCGCTGGGTATTTGCCGCGACGGCGGTGGTGGTCCTGCTGAATATTATTCAACTGGCCTTTGCCTTGCGACGCCGCAGGCGAATCGCTGAGGCAAAGTCGGCCCGGTAAACACGATAATATATTATTTATTCTTATGAACGCCGCATTTTTATATAACGAAATGCGGCGCCTTTCTTTCAGGAAAACGTTTCGCTTTCGCGCTGAAATATCTTTTTTGGCAGCGATGTCACTTTTGCATAAGATAAAGCCAATCCATGCTTTTCATTATTCAGAGAGGGTGTTAATTTCAGGGGAAATCACATAAGGAAATAGCACCATGAAAAATCTCATTGCTGAGTTGTTGGTTAAGCTTGCCCAAAAGGAAGAAGAGTCAAAAGAGCTGGTTGCCCAGGTCGAGGCGCTGGAAATCGTTGTGACGGCGCTGCTGCGACAGATGGCAAAACCGGAGCAGGAGGCGTTGATCGACAACGTTGAAGGCGCGCTGGAAAAAGCGCGTCCTGATTCCCAGGTGCCTGCGGAAGATGCGGAGCTGCTTCAGCAATACGTAAAGAAGCTTTTAAGGCATCCTCGCAGCTAACCTGTCTGAGGTGAAATGACGTGTCACAGAATTGTCATGCAGGATGCCTGGCGTCGCTCTGTTTTTATTTTTACACATTTATGCAGGGAAAATTAAATTGAGACAGAGCACACCTTTCACCGCATAATTTCTGTTATTAATTACCGCCTCCCCCCCGGCGAAACCGGTTAATGAATATTGTGCCGATACAGGGCTGAAATAACCGCAGAGCCCGGCGAAAATCAGAGTCGCAGGGTGGTTTTTTTCCCGTAACGAGCCAGACTTAACGTGGAACTTCACATAAAGGATGGTGCAATGAAAACAACAATACTGGTTACCCTGCTCTCTGGCCTGTGTCTGATCGCCTCAGCACACGCGGAAGAGAAAACGTTAACGCCCCAGCAGCAGCGCATGACGACCTGTAACCAACAGGCGACATCGCAAAGCCTGAAAGGGGATGCCCGTAAAACGTACATGAGCGACTGCCTTAAAAATGGTGCGGCTAAACCCGGTGAAAAAAGCCTGACCCCACAGCAGCAAAAAATGCGTGAGTGCAACGCCCAGGCGACACAGCAGATGCTGAAAGGCGACGATCGCAGCAAGTTTATGAGCGCGTGCCTCAAAAAACAGGCGTAGTGCTAACGGGTGAGTCACGGCTGTGGCTCACCCAAAATTTCATACTTTCCCCGCTATCCCCCTCTCTATAATTTGGGAAAATGTTTCAGAATATTCCCAAAAATGATGAATGATGAGTTTTATGACAATCACGAGAACATTCGGGAAGCGTGGCACCAGCAGCTTTCTCAGGATGATTCATACCGTTCCGGTCTGCGATTTGCCCGGCGAATACGGCTGGCACGCATCGTTGGTCTGGCGGCGCTATTCGTTCCGCTTGCCAGCGTCCTGGTGAGCCAGTTTCTTTCCGGCGTCTGGTGGTTATTGCTGGTGGGCTGGGTCTTTGTCTGGCCCCATCTGGCCTGGCAGCTGGCTTTTCGTTCGGCTGAACCCCACAGCAGTGAAATTGTTAATCTGAAAATCGATGCCATTATTGCCGGTGTCTGGATGGGGCTAACAGGGTTCAATGCGCTACCAACAGCGGCGCTGATCGTGATGATCGGCATGAATATGATGGGATCGGGGGGATGTCGGTTATTTCTGACAGGACTGGCGCTGCTTGCTCTGTCTGCTCTGCTCACCGTGCAATCCACGGGTAGTCCTGTGGTATTGACCTCTGAACCGCTGGCGTTGTGGCTGACGCTCCCCGTGCTGGTGGTCTACCCCATACTGTTTGCCTGGCTCAGCCACCGCACGGCGATCCGTCTGGCAGAGCATAAGCGTCGGCTTGAGCTGATGAGTACCCGCGACGGAATGACCGGCGTATTCAATCGCCGTCACTGGGAAACGCTGCTGCGTAACGAATTTGAGGCCTGCCGTCGAAGCCATCGACAGGCGACGATACTGCTCATCGATATCGATCACTTCAAGACGATCAACGACACCTGGGGGCATGACGTGGGGGATGAAGCGATTGTCGCCATCACGCGCCAGCTTCAGCTGACCCTGCGCTCAGGCGATTATATTGGCCGTTTTGGCGGGGATGAGTTCGCGGTGATCATGTCCGGCACGCCTGCCGACAGCGCGATTGCAGCGATGTCGCGCGTCCACGAACGGCTGGTCAACATGCCGCTGCACGGAGCACCTATGGCGAGGTTGTGTATCAGCGTTGGGGTTGCCCCCTGGGGGGCGCAGTTCACCCACTATCGTGAATGGCTAAAGGCGGCGGACGTGGCCCTCTATAAAGCCAAAAATGCCGGACGGGGCCGCACCGAAGTGGCCGCCTGACGCCCGGCGTAGCGCATCAGGACTTACTGAGCTTCTCTGATTTTTCCATGCATTTTTCCATCGCCTCGATCACGGCGGAGCGGAACCCGCGATCTTCCAGCACGCGCACGGCTTCAATGGTTGTGCCCCCCGGTGAGCACACCATATCTTTCAGTTCGCCCGGATGTTTACCCGTTTCCAGCACCATTTTGGCCGAACCCATCACCGCCTGCGCTGCAAATTTGTAGGCCTGCGCGCGCGGCATTCCACCCAGTACGGCGGCATCGGCCATGGCTTCGATAAACATAAAGACATACGCCGGGGCAGAGCCGCTCACGCCGACTACCGGGTGGATCATCGGTTCGGCAATCACTTCCGCTTCGCCGAAGCAGCGGAAAATATTCAGTACATCCGCCACGTCTTCAGATGTGACCAGCGCGTTCGGGGTAACGGATGTCATACCGGCATTCACCAGCGACGGGGTGTTTGGCATGGCGCGAACAATCTTACGGTCGTGGCCCAGCGCGCGGGCGAGCTGATCGAGGGTCACGCCTGCGGCAATCGATACCACCAGGGTCTCTTTGTTAAGGCTGGAGGTGATCTCGCTCAGGACTTTAATCATGATATTCGGCTTAACGGCGCCAAAGACAATATCCGCCACCTGAGCCACGTCCTGTGCGCTTTCGGCAGCGTTGACACCATACTCATCACGCAGCGCCGCGACTTTATCCGGGGATGGGGTATAGACCCAAATCTGCCCCGGCAACACCTGCCCGCTGGCAATCAGTCCGCCGAGGATAGCTTTGCCCATATTTCCGCAGCCGATAAACCCGATTTTCTTATCCATCACGTCTCTCCGTTATTATGCGTTGTTATCTCTCATTGATAGCTTAACAACGAAATGCAGGCGACAATAGTCACCAGAATCATAATGGGGAGAGACTATGGCGATTTGGGTTGATGCGGACGCGTGTCCGAATGTCATCAAAGAGATTTTATTTCGTGCTGCCGAGCGCGTGCAGATGCCGCTGACGCTGGTGGCGAACCAGAATTTCCGCGTGCCGCCCTCCAGATACATCCGTTCTCTGCGCGTTCCGGCCGGGTTTGACGTGGCGGATAACGAGATAGTACGCCTGTGTGACGCAGGAGATCTGGTGATCACCGCGGATATCCCGCTGGCTGCCGATGTACTGGCGAAAGGGGCGGCGGCGCTGAACCCGCGCGGAGAACGCTATTCGCCGGCAACGATCCGGGAGAAGCTCACCATGCGTGATTTTATGGATACGCTTCGTTCCAGCGGCGTGCAAACCGGTGGGCCGGACAGCCTGTCGCAGCGCGATCGCCAGCAGTTTGCCGCCGAGCTGGATAAATGGCTGCTGGAAGTGAAGCGCCGCCCGGCGTAGCCCACCTCCGGGCGGTTTTGTGGTACAGTGTGGCTTCCACAGGCTTGTCATTCCGTACCGCTTTGCAGTAAAGTTAGCGCAACATCTACTGCAATCATTTCTTTACAGCCTTCAGTTATCCGGCAGCAAGGGGAACACCTGGTTATGAACCCACCCATCTTTTTAGTTGGCCCTCGCGGCTGTGGGAAAACCACCGTTGGTCTGGAGCTGGCGCGTCTGTGCCAGAGTCAGTTTGTCGATACTGACCATTGGCTCCAGGAGAATGCCGGTAAGACCATTGCCGATATCGTTGAGGATGAGGGTTGGGAGAGCTTTCGTGCGCGTGAAACAGCCACGCTGGAAGCGGTGACCGCGCCGTCAACCGTGATCGCGACCGGTGGGGGCATTATTCTGGCGCCGTATAACCGCCAGTTTATGCGCGAAAAGGGTGTCGTGATCTACCTCTGTGCCCCGGTCTCTACGCTGGTGGGGCGGCTGGAGGCGTTTCCGGAAGAGGGACAGCGCCCGGCGCTGACCGCGAAACCGCTGAGTGAAGAGGTCAGCGACGTCCTCGCCGAACGCGATGCACTGTACCGCGAGGCGGCACACCACGTTGTGGATGCGTCAGCGTCACCCGAGAAAGTTGCGATTCAGATTATTACCGCCCTGCGTTTGGCTTGCGCCAGCTAACAGCCGTCTATACTCATAGCTCAGACATAAAAAAAGGATGAGCTATGCCAACCAGACCTCCCTATCCACGCGAAGCCCGCATCGTTACCGTTGAAAAAGGTAACGGCGATCAGACCGTAACCTGGTATCAGCTGCGTGCCGATCACCCTAAACCTGATTCGCTGATCAGCGAACATGAAACCGAACAGGAAGCGCTGGATGCGAAACGGCGCTATGAGGATCCTGAGAAGTCCTGACAGGAATCCGAATTCGTTACAACCGTGCCTGAATCACACTTTTAACTTATCGCTGATGTTAAGCAGCAGTTAATATTTAGTTATTACAGGTGGATTCGGAAAGGCCAGTCGATCTTTACATTACGGTGTAGAGATCCCCTGCTACGCTTGGTGCTGTTTTGTTGAATAAATGAACAGTGCAGCGTAGTGAGCCTGTACCTGTGTGGCAGTTGTGGTAGTAACGGAAGGCGATCAAAATGAAGGCGACGTTGGCGATCCTCACGATTGGTGTGGTGCCTGTAAGCGAAGTATTACCGCTCTTAACCGAGCATGTCTCTGAACAACAAATTACGCATCTCAGTCTGTTAGGGAAGCTCAGTCGGGAAGAGGTCATGGAAGACTACGCGGTCGGAGAGGGGGAAGATCCCCTGGCAACGTTACTCAGTGACGGTAAACTGGCGCATGTGTCGCGCCAGAAAATCGAGCGCGCGCTACAGGGCGTGATCGAAGTGCTCGACAATCAGGATTATGACGTTATTTTGCTGATGAGCACGGCACCCGTTAAAGGACTCAGCGCGCGTAATGCCATTCTGCTCGAACCGATGCGGATTATCCCCCCGCTGGTGGCCTCAATTGTTGATGGTCATCAGGTTGGGGTCATCGTTCCCGTTGAGGAACTGCTGGATAACCAGACGGTGAAGTGGGCCGCGCTGGAGCACACCCCGCTGTACGCACTGGCAAACCCGTTCTGGGACAGCGAAGCGAAGCTGATTGCGGCCGGGCAGGAGTTGATCGACAGAGGGGCGGATGTCCTGATGCTCGACTGCCTGGGCTTCCATCAGCGGCATCGTGATTTACTGCAAAAGGCGCTGGATGTTCCGGTGCTGCTCTCTAACGTCCTGATGGCGCGCCTGGCGTCAGAATTACTGGTGTAATGATTTTGCGTGACAGGTCATGAGCATGGCCCCTATAGTGGATTTTTCTCAATAAATATAAGGGCCAGTTCATGCTTCAAAGTAACGAATACTTTTCCGGTAAAGTGAAATCCATTGGTTTTACCAGCAGCAGCACTGGCCGCGCCAGTGTCGGCGTAATGGCGGAAGGGGAATACACCTTTGGCACCGCAGAAGCGGAAGAGATGACGGTGGTCAGCGGCGCGCTGAACGTCCTGCTGCCGGGTGAAACGGAGTGGAAAGTCTATAGTGCCGGGCAGGTCTTCAACGTGCCGGGCCACAGCGAGTTCCATTTACAGGTTGCAGAGCCAACCTCTTATCTGTGCCGCTATCTGAAATAAAAGCATGCCGGGTGGCGCATTCGCTTACCCGGCCTGCGTTTTGCCTGTCAGCGCTGCGCTTCGCCGCCGAGGCCTTCCACCAGGTTCTGAATCAGCGCCGCCAGCTCGCCGGTCATCAGGATAAAGTCTGCGTCAAAGCGCTGAGCATAATCTTCGCGGTCGATATCTTCGTTCTGATCGCGCAGTTCATCGCAGAACTTAAGGCGCTTCACGGAGCCGTCATCACACATCACAAACTGAATGCGCTGCTGCCAGTCGAGTGCCAGTTTGGTCACCACTTTGCCCGCTTCAATGTGCACGGCGATTTCGTCGCTCACCAGATCCTGTTTCTTCGCGCGGATCACGCCGCCATCTTCCAGCAGCGCTTTCAGCTCTGCTTCATCAAGGATCTGGAAGCCCTGCGCGGCAGTCCCGCTGCGCACCCACTCGGTCAGGGTCAGCTCAATCGGCGTTTCCAGCGCCAGCGGTACCACCGGTAATGAGCCAAGGCTCTTACGCAGCAGCGCCAGCGTATCTTCCGCTTTTTTGGCGCTGGCGCAGTCCACCATGATCAGCCCGTTAACAGTGTCGATCCACATCATGGTCTGGCTAAAGCGGCTAAAAGCGCGCGGCAGCAGCGAGTGCAGCACTTCATCCTTCAGCGAATCTTTTTCGGTTTTTTTAAGCTTACGGCCCTGTTCAGCTTCCAGCTTGAAGATCTTCGCTTCGAGCGCCTGCTTAACCACGGGCGTCGGCAGGATCTTCTCTTCTTTACGGGCGCAAACGATGATTTGCCCCGTGCTGCTGGCGTGGGTCAGCGCATCGCTTTGAGAACCCATTGGCGGAACCCAGCCGGTTTTTGCCATATCCTGGCTACCGCAAGGGGTAAAGGAGTAAGCGGCTAACTGTTTTTCCATCTCTTCTGCACGCAGCGAAACGTCGCGGCTGAGACGGTAAACCATCAAATTTTTGAACCACAGCATGATAATTTCCACGGCCTTGTCGTTAAATCAGCGGGCATGATAACGAATTGTCGCATCGCTTGCATTGCTAATCGGGAAGCGGGCTTCTACTCTGTTGATAATCAAAATAATGAGGAGTGTCTTGTGCGTATTGGGATTGATTTGGGCGGCACCAAAACAGAAGTTATTGCGCTGAGCGAGCAGGGGGAGCAACTGTTTCGCCACCGTCTGCCTACGCCGCGCGATGATTATCACCAGACCATAGAGACGATTGCCCGCCTGGTCGATATGGCAGAGCAGGCAACGGGCGAGACGGGCACGGTCGGGATGGGGATCCCTGGCTCCATTTCGCCCTATACCGGCGTGGTGAAAAACGCCAACTCCACCTGGCTCAACGGTCAGCCGTTTGATAAAGACTTAAGCCAGCGCCTGAACCGGGAAGTGCGTCTGGCGAATGATGCCAACTGCCTGGCGGTGTCTGAGGCCGTGGATGGCGCAGCGGCTGGCGCGCAGACCGTATTTGCGGTCATTATCGGCACCGGCTGCGGAGCGGGCGTGGCTATCGGCGGGCGTTCGCATATTGGCGGCAACGGCACCGCGGGCGAGTGGGGGCACAATCCGCTGCCGTGGATGGACGAAGATGAACTCAAATACCGCGCCGAAGTGCCGTGCTACTGCGGCAAGCAGGGCTGTATTGAGACCTTTATCTCCGGCACGGGGTTTGCCACCGATTATCATCGTCTGAGCGGTCAGCCGCTGAAAGGTAACGAGATTATGCGTCTGGTTGAGGAGCAGGATCCGGTTGCTGAACTGGCGCTAAGCCGCTACGAAATGCGGCTGGCTAAGTCGCTGGCGCATGTGATCAATATCCTCGATCCGGACGTGATTGTGCTGGGCGGCGGCATGAGCAACGTTGACCGGCTGTACGCCACGGTGCCAACGCTGGTGAAACAGTGGGTATTTGGCGGCGAGTGCGAAACGCCGATCCGCAAAGCCGTCCACGGAGATTCCAGCGGAGTGCGCGGCGCGGCGTGGCTCTGGCCGGAATAAACGCAAAACCGTTTTTGATGTTTGTGCCCTCTCCCCGTGGGAGAGGGCCAGGATGAGGGCACCAGAGCGCATCATCCCCCCATTTACTGCACCGCAAACTCCCTGTCCAGCCTGCTATATCCCAGCCCGTTGATCTTCTTCACTTTGATCTGCACCGGAATGCGCTCTTTCATTGCCTCTACGTGGCTGATCACGCCAATGGTTTTCCCGGTGGCGTTCAGCGCGTCGAGCGCGTCCAGCGCGGTGTCCAGCGTTTCGCTGTCGAGCGTGCCGAATCCTTCATCCAGGAACAGCGAGTCAATGCGCGTTTTGTGACTGACCAGATCGGAAAGCGCTAAAGCCAGCGCCAGACTGACCAGGAAACTCTCCCCGCCGGAAAGGGTACGGGTATCGCGTACCGCATCGGCCTGCCAGGTATCGACCACTTCCAGCTCCAGCGCGTCGCTGGCTTTACGCTGAAGCAGATAGCGGCCATGCAGACGGTTGAGCTGCTGGTTGGCAAGCCACACCAGATTATCCAGCGTCAGCCCCTGGGCGAATTTACGGAATTTATCGCCGGTGCTGGAGCCTATCAGCGCGTTGAGATAGCCCCAGTCGTCGGCCTGACGCGCCGCCTCCTCAATCTGCTGCATAAGCGCCTGCTGGTGCAGACGGTTATCGGCGTCCTGTTTGAGCTGCTGGCGGATCTCCCCCTGATGCGTGGTGTTGTCCCGAAGCTGTTGCGCCAGCTGGTGTAACTGCGCCTGAAGCGTTGCGGCATCGGTTTCCAGCCCCTCGGGGCGCTGTGCCTGATGCGCCTGAAGCTGCTGGCTTGCCTGCATCGAAAGCGCCGTGGCCTGCTGGAGCTGGTTTTCCAGCGTCTGCTTTTGTTGTTCAAGCTGGTGGATCGACGTTTCATCCAGCAGGGCGGAGAGAAATGCGTCCCGATCGGCAAAGCAGCTCGCGGTCAGCGCGGCGTTGAACTGAGCCTGTGATTGCTGGAGCCGTTCACGCTCAAGCGTCTCCTGTTGCTGTAGGGTGGTGAGCTGACTTTGCAGCGACACGCATTCGTCGTGGATGCCGCGCCAGTTCTCAGGGATAACCGCGTCGGCTTCTGCATCATTGGTAACCGGCAGCGTTTCCAGAATGGGCATCAGGGCGTTAATACCTTCCTGAATCGTACCGTGCTGGGCCTGTTTTTCCTGCCACAGGGTATATTCGCTTTCGCGCGCGCTCAGCCAGGCGCTTTCAGCCCCTTCATCGGGCACGCTAAGCGACAGCGATTGTAACGAGGCCGCCAGCGCCTGACGCGTCGCCGTCAGCTGCTGCTGGTACTGGCGCGCCTGACCTTCCTGTTCATTGAGCTGGTTTTGCAGCGTCAGACGCTGGCTGAGCTGATACAGCTGGCGTTCATACTGTTCCTGTTCGCTCATCCAGGGGGCTATATCATCCTGAATATTCAGCGCTATGTTCAGGGAGGCGCAGACCTCCAGCCACTCCTTAGTAAGTGCTTGCTCTTCCTCAGAGAGAGCCTGTGCTTCCTCTGTCTCGCGCTGGATCTGTTGGGTCAGCGCATTCACCTGCCCGAGCACCAGCAATCCTTCCTCTTTTAGCGCGGCAACCTCTTTCTCCAGCGCGTCGCGGCGGCGCTGATTGTCAGTCAGTTCAAGCGCCTGATACTGCACAACTGCCGGGTGTTCGCGTGAACCGCAGAGCGGGCAAGGCTTACCCGCTTCGAGCTGTGCACGATAGTTCTCAAGATCCTTGATTGTCGCCTCACGCTCACAGAGCGCTTTCAGGTCGGCATAGTGCTGATTTTTCTCTTTGAACTGCTGACGCCGCAGGATCAGCGTTTCATTGAACTTAGCCTGCTCAGCCTGCGCTTTCTGCACGCTTTCCGCATTCTGGCGCAGTCGTTTTTGCAGCGGCTGATAGCGAGCGTGAAGCGCTGTCAGACGCTGGCGGAGCGCCCGCGACTGTGCCTGTTGCTCCATTGCCGTCGCGAGATCCTCAGCCGTCAGCGTCAACCTACTTTCAGGCATCTCAGCCAGCTTCTGACGAAGCTCAGCCATGCGCGCTGACTGGGCAACAAGCTGATTTTTATCGCGACCCAGTTGCGTAAAATGCGCCCGCCAGCCGGCAATTTCCTGCCCCCACTGACGGAAACGATCGTGTTCGGTCAGCCACTGCGTCAGTACCTTGTGCTCTGTCTGCAACTGTTCACGGTTGCGCAGCGCACCGTTGCGAATACGCGAGCGCTGCACCGCTCTGTCGAGTAAGCGAGTATTTACTTCAACAATTCGCTCTGTTGTCTGCGCCAGGCGGGTGGTCTGCTCCTGCTGATACTCCCATAGCGGACGTAGCTGGGCGGCGGGCTGCGCCAGCTTGAGCTTCGCCAGTTGGGGCGCGGCGTCCGTCAGAGCCTGTTGCGCCTGCTGCTGCGAAGCGGCTGCACGCTGCTGCTCACGTATCAGTTCGTCGTTACGCGTAAGCCACTGAAAATCTTTCTGTTGGCTTTGCTGCTGTGCCAGCAGGACTTTTTCTTCGTCAGTAAGTGCCTGCAAACTTTGCTGCAAGTGCTGCTGCTGTTCCTCGCTCAGCAGCACAACCCCTGCGGCCTGCGCTTCGCACATCTCCAGCGCGTTACGTGCCGCTTTGTGTTTTTCAAAAACCATGGCGGAAATCTGGCCGTAAATTTCCGTGCCGGTCAGTTCCTCCAGCAGCTCTGCGCGATCGCTCGGTTTAGCATTCAGGAAGGCGGCAAACTGCCCCTGAGAGAGCAACATCGAACGGGTAAAGCGACCATAGTCCAGCCCGGTAAGCGTGGCGGTTTGTTCCAGCTTATCCGTGACTTTGTCGGCCAGAATTTTGCCGTCTTCGCAGCGGGCCAGCTCAACGCGCGGTGCCTGTAAGTTCCCGTCCGGCTGGTTGCGGGCGCGGTTCTGGCTCCAGAAAGCGCGATAAGCAACGCCTTTGACCTCAAATTCCACTTCTGCCAGGCATTCGGCGGTATCGCGCGTCATCAGGTCGTTTTGCGCCTGAGAGACCTTATTAAGACGCGGCGTTTCGTGGTAAAGCGCCAGGCAGATGGCATCCAGCAGCGTGGTTTTACCCGCGCCGGTTGCGCCGGTGATGGCAAACAGTCCGTTGCTGGCGAACGGCTCCGCGGTGAAATCAATTTTCCACTCACCCTTTAGCGAATTCAGATTTTTCAGGCGCAGGCTCAGAATTTTCATGCGTTTTCGTCCTCGTCATGGAGGGAATGCAGGGTCTGGGCAAACAGCTCGTTAAGCCTGGTGCGTCTGGCCTCGTCCACCTCTTCATGCGCAAGCCGCCGCGCGAACACCTCTTCAACCCGAAGTTCGCTAAGCGTTTCACGCTGGGCGTTGAGCAGTATTTTCTCGCGCTGCTCGCGGCTGCGGCGTACCAGCAGCACCTCCACGGGAAGGTCTTCCGTCAGCGTCTGTATTTTACGCTGCATATCGTACAGGTAGTCGTCGGTGGTGATTTCGATATCGAGCCAGACGGGGGGATTAAGCGCTGCGCCGCGCCACTGCTCAAGCTGAGCGGTAATGGCGGCCAGATCGCCTTTCAGCACCGCCAGCGGCTGGGTGACCGGCACCTCAAGCGTCTCAACGGCGCTGAGTTTGCCTCCGGTGAAGCTCACCAGATGCACGGATTTGGCTTTGCCCGTTTCGTCAAAACTGAGCGAAATGGGCGAGCCGCAGTAGCGGATATGCTCGCAGCCGCCGATGATCTGCGCCCGGTGAATATGCCCGAGGGCAATGTAGTCGGCGGGGGGGAAGTTTTGCGCCGGAAACGCGTCCAGCGTACCGATATAGATCTCGCGCACCGCATCACTCTTACTGGCTCCGACGGTGGTGAGGTGCCCGGTGGCAATGATCGGAATGGCCTGATCGCCGCGCAGGGCGCAGGCTTCCGTATGTTGCTGGTGATAATAGCGGGTGATGGCCTGCAACAGATGCTGCTGTTTTTCGCTGCCGGACAGACCTGCCTGGCTTTGCACGATATCGCGCGGGCGTAAAAACGGAATTGGGCACAGCACTGCGCCCGGCGTGCCGTCGCGTTTTTTCAGGATCTGCGGCGCGTGTCCGGCGCTGGCCACCACGGTGGTATTGAGGAACGCCAGAATATCGCGGGATTCATTCAGCGTCGCCACCGAGTCATGGTTTCCGGCGACAATCACAAGGTGACAACCGGTTTGCTGGAGGTTGACCACAAAACGGTTGTGCAGCTCACGCGCATAGCTCGGCGGCGATCCGGTATCAAAAATGTCGCCCGCCACAATAATCGCGTCCACCTCGTGAGCCTGAGCCGTCTCCAGCAGCCAGTTCAGGAACGCTTCATGTTCCGCGGCGCGGCTTTTGCTGTAAAAATTTTGACCCAGGTGCCAGTCTGAGGTGTGAAGTATGCGCATAAAAGATCCGTGGCAATAATAAGAAAGCAGGATTATAAACGTTCGGGGAACGGAAAATAACCGCTGTAATAAAACAACAGTTTGCTATTTATAGTGGTAATGTTTTTCATAAATCTGTCATAAATCTGACGCATAATGACGCCGCATTACAGACTTGTAACTTAAATACGATAAGACAGGGCAAAGTATGGCGAGACGTATTCTGGTCGTAGAAGATGAAGCTCCGATCCGTGAAATGGTGTGCTTCGTGCTTGAACAAAATGGCTTCCAGCCGGTTGAAGCGGAAGATTATGACAGCGCGGTGAACCAGCTGAATGAACCCTGGCCCGATCTGATCCTGCTGGACTGGATGCTGCCTGGCGGTTCCGGATTGCAGTTTATCAAGCATATCAAACGCGAGGCGATGACCCGCGATATCCCGGTGGTAATGCTGACGGCGCGCGGCGAGGAAGAGGATCGCGTGCGCGGTCTGGAAACCGGCGCGGACGATTACATCACTAAACCGTTCTCCCCGAAAGAGCTGGTGGCGCGTATCAAAGCCGTGATGCGCCGTATTTCACCGATGGCGGTGGAAGAGGTGATTGAGATGCAGGGGCTGAGCCTGGATCCTACCTCACACCGGGTCATGACCGGTGAAAATCCCCTCGATATGGGACCGACCGAATTTAAACTCCTGCACTTCTTTATGACCCACCCGGAGCGCGTTTACAGCCGCGAACAGTTGCTGAATAACGTCTGGGGAACTAACGTCTATGTCGAAGACCGAACGGTTGACGTCCATATTCGCCGCCTGCGTAAAGCACTGGAACTGAGCGGCCACGATCGCATGGTACAGACGGTCCGCGGCACGGGTTATCGTTTCTCGACCCGTTTCTGAACAATGACAGGAGTGTGACGCGTGCTGGAACGTCTGTCATGGAAAAGGCTCGTCTTTGAACTGATCTTATGTTGTATTCCGGCCCTCATTCTGGGGGCTATCTTTGGCTATCTGCCGTGGTTTTTACTGGTGGCCGTGACGGGATTGCTCGTCTGGCATTTCTGGAATTTACTGCGTCTCTCCTGGTGGCTGTGGGTCGACAGAAGTATGACACCCCCGCCGGGAAGCGGGAGCTGGGAACCGCTACTCTACGGCCTGCACCAGATGCAGATGCGTAACAAAAAGCGCCGTCGTGAGCTGGGAAGCCTGATCAAACGCTTTCGTAGCGGTGCGGAGTCGCTGCCGGACGCGGTGATCCTGACGACAGAAGAAGGGACAATCTTCTGGTGTAATGGCCTCGCGCAACAGCTGCTGGGCCTGCGCTGGCCGGATGATAATGGTCAGAACATCCTGAACCTTCTGCGTTATCCCGAGTTCACGCTGTATCTGAAAAAGCGGGATTTTTCGCGCCCGCACAATCTGAAGCTCAATAACGGTCGCCATCTGGAAATCCGCGTGATGCCCTACAGCGATCGGCAGTGGCTGATGGTAGCGCGGGACGTTACCCAGATGCACCAGCTTGAGGGCGCGAGACGTAACTTCTTTGCCAACGTTAGCCACGAGCTGCGTACGCCGTTGACGGTGCTTCAGGGCTACCTGGAGATGATGCAGGAGCAAACGCTTGAGGGGGCGCCGCGTGAGAAAGCACTGCATACCATGCGGGAGCAGACGTTCCGCATGGAAGGGCTGGTCAAACAGCTGCTGACGCTTTCAAAGATTGAGGCTGCCCCGTCGCTGGCGCTAAACGACATCATTGATGTGCCGATGATGTTGCGGGTGGTGGAGCGCGAAGCCCAAACGCTGAGTCATAATCAGCACACCCTGAGTTTTGACGTTGATAACACGCTGAAAGTGCTCGGCAGTGAAGATGAGCTGCGAAGCGCTATCTCAAACCTGGTCTATAACGCCGTGAATCATACCCCGAAAGGGACGCATATCGCGGTGAGCTGGCAGCATACCCCGGCGGGCGCTGAGTTTAGCGTCGAGGACAACGGGCCGGGGATCGGGCCCGAGCACCTCCCGCGTCTCACCGAACGATTCTACCGGGTGGATAAGGCGCGCTCGCGGCAGACCGGCGGGAGCGGACTGGGACTGGCAATTGTGAAGCATGCCGTCAGCCATCACGAAAGCCGGCTCAATATCGAAAGCACCTTGGGTAAGGGCACGCGCTTTAGCTTCGTGATTCCGGAACGATTAATTGCCAAAAAAAGCGCCTGACGGCAGATGTGTCAGGCTACCTTTCCACGGGCCAGCGATTGCTGGCCCGTTTGCTTTGCAGTCAAGCGAAACGCGGATGAATATTATACGGCTGGTGCTTTTTTGTTCGCATGATTAGCCATGAGTTTTTCTTATACATGGCATATTATTTTGGTCTGAATTTTCATGCTGGCATATTGTTCTGGTTTTACGATCCCTTCTTGCCTTTAAACGTTATAAGCGTTTAAATTGCCCCCCATATACTGTCAGACCGACTGTATTTGCGTGGTAAATCGAAAAACTATTCTTCGCCACGCCAGGACGGGAGCATATCCCGCTGAAATTGAGCAAATTTTCCGCTGTATCGTCCCGTGAGGGATGGCGAAAATCTCAACGTATTCAACACCACATCCACAGGCAGTAAGGTTTTATGACCCATCACTTGAAATCGCGTGACATTATCGCGCTGGGCTTTATGACATTTGCGCTGTTCGTTGGCGCAGGTAACATCATTTTTCCTCCAATGGTTGGCTTACAGGCGGGTGAACACGTCTGGACGGCTGCGTTTGGCTTCCTGCTTACTGCCGTGGGCCTGCCGGTACTGACCGTTATCGCGCTGGCGAAAGTCGGTGGCGGTGTGGACAGCCTCAGCACCCCGATTGGCAAAGTGGCTGGCGTTCTGCTGGCAACCGTCTGCTATCTGGCCGTTGGCCCGCTGTTCGCGACCCCACGTACGGCGACCGTCTCCTTTGAAGTGGGTATCGCCCCGCTGACCGGTGACGGCGCGATGCCGCTGTTTATTTACAGCCTCATTTACTTCGCCATCGTGATTCTGGTTTCTCTCTATCCCGGCAAACTGCTGGATACCGTGGGTAACTTCCTGGCTCCGCTGAAAATTGTGGCGCTGATCGTGCTGGCGGTTGCGGCCATCGTCTGGCCTGCGGGGCCCATCAGCTCCGCGATGGACGCTTATCAGAACGCGGCGTTCTCAAACGGTTTCGTGAACGGCTATCTGACAATGGATACGCTCGGTGCGATGGTGTTTGGTATCGTTATCGTTAACGCCGCGCGTTCCCGCGGGGTGACCGAAGCGCGCCTGCTGACTCGCTACACCATCTGGGCTGGCCTGATGGCCGGTGTCGGCCTGACGCTGTTGTATCTGGCGCTGTTCCGTCTGGGTTCAGATAGCGCAACGCTGGTCGATCAGAGCGCAAACGGCGCGGCGATCCTGCATGCTTACGTGCAGCATACCTTTGGTGGTGCAGGCAGCATGCTGCTGGCGGCGCTGATTTTCCTGGCCTGTCTGGTGACGGCGGTGGGTCTGACCTGCGCCTGCGCGGAGTTCTTCGCTCAGTATCTGCCGCTCTCTTACCGCACGCTGGTGTTTATCCTTGGCATCTTCTCCATGGCGGTGTCAAACCTCGGTCTGAGCCACCTGATTCAGGTGTCAATTCCGGTGCTGACGGCGATCTATCCGCCATGTATCGTGCTGGTGGTGCTGAGCTTCACCCGCCCGTGGTGGCATAACTCGACGCGAATTATTGCGCCGGCCATGTTTATCAGCCTGATTTTTGGTATCCTTGACGGGATCAAAGCATCAGCATTTGCAGAAATCCTGCCAGCCTGGACACAGCGTCTGCCGCTGTCCGAGCAGGGCCTGGCCTGGCTGATGCCTTCCGTTGTAGCGCTGGTTCTGGCGATTATCTGGGACCGTGCGGCAGGGCGTCAGGTGACATCCAACGCCCATTAATCAACGGCAACAAATTGTTTAACCACGGGGCTTAAGGCCCCGTGGTTTTTTGTTTTTTTCGTGTTGAATGGCAAGATTTTAATGGAAAGCACTAACAAACTTAAACGTGGATTGAGCACCCGCCACATCCGCTTTATGGCGCTGGGCTCGGCTATCGGCACCGGTCTTTTTTATGGCTCGGCAGATGCCATCAAAATGGCCGGTCCAAGCGTTCTGCTGGCCTACATCATCGGCGGCGTGGCGGCCTATATCATCATGCGTGCGCTGGGGGAGATGTCGGTTCACAACCCGTCTGCCAGTTCCTTCTCCCGCTACGCACAAGAAAACTTAGGCCCGCTGGCCGGGTTTATCACCGGCTGGACCTACTGCTTCGAAATCCTGATTGTCGCCATTGCCGATGTGACGGCGTTTGGCATCTATATGGGGGTCTGGTTCCCCGCCGTGCCGCACTGGATCTGGGTACTGAGCGTGGTGCTGATCATCTGCGCCGTTAACCTGATGAGCGTGAAGGTGTTTGGCGAGCTGGAGTTCTGGTTCTCCTTCTTCAAGGTCGCGACCATTATCATCATGATCCTCGCCGGTTTCGGCATCATCATCTGGGGTATCGGCAACGGTGGGCAGCCAACCGGCATCCATAACCTGTGGAGCAACGGCGGCTTCTTCAGCAACGGCTGGCTCGGGATGGTCATGTCGCTCCAGATGGTCATGTTCGCCTATGGCGGTATTGAGATTATCGGCATCACCGCCGGGGAAGCGAAAGATCCGGAGAAGTCCATTCCGCGCGCCATCAACTCGGTGCCGATGCGTATCCTGGTGTTCTACGTGGGCACGTTGTTTGTGATTATGTCCATCTACCCGTGGAACCAGGTGGGCACCAACGGCAGCCCGTTTGTCCTGACTTTCCAGCATATGGGCATTGCGTTTGCCGCCAGCATTCTCAACTTTGTGGTACTGACCGCCTCGCTGTCGGCCATCAACAGTGACGTCTTCGGCGTGGGTCGTATGCTGCACGGCATGGCGGAGCAGGGCAGTGCGCCGAAGGTGTTTGCCAAAACATCGCGTCGCGGCACCCCGTGGGTAACGGTGCTGGTCATGACCGTGGCGCTGCTGTTCTCGGTTTACCTGAATTACATCATGCCGGAGAACGTCTTCCTGGTGATTGCGTCACTGGCGACCTTTGCGACGGTGTGGGTGTGGATCATGATCCTGCTGTCGCAGATTGCGTTCCGTCGCCGCCTGTCGCCAGAAGAGGCCAAAGCGCTGAAGTTTAAAGTGCCGGGCGGCGTGCCAACGACCATTGTCGGTCTCATCTTCCTGGTCTTCATCATTGGCCTGATTGGTTATCACCCGGATACCCGTATTTCCCTGTACGTGGGCTTCGCGTGGATCGTCCTGCTGCTGGTGGGCTGGATGTTTAAATGTCGCCGCGATCGTCAGCTGGCGGAAGCACAGTAAGGTAAAAATGCCGGGTGGCGCTGCGCTTACCCGGCCTACACTCCCTTTTGCCCTGGAAAAAATCTCCTCCTCCGTTCTCCTCCCCCAATAATCCCGAACACGATGAGCTATCTTTAATCACCCTGTGGCAAGGTGACGTCAATTTCATCAAAGGGGATTCGTGATGTTAAACGCCTGGCACCTTCCGGTTGCCCCATTTGTTAAGCAAAACAAAGACAACCTTGTGATTACGCTCTGGCTGGCAGGGGACAATCAGCCTGAACGTGTGACCCTGCGCGCCGAAGTGGATAACGAAGAAACGTCGCTGAAAATGCACAAAGTGCGCAGCCAGCCGCAGCCGGGCGTCACGGCGTGGCGGGCAAATATCGATTTGCGCAGCGGGCAGCCGCGTCGCCGCTACGGCTTCAAGCTGCTGTGGAACAACCGGCAGCTGTGGTTTACCCCGCAGGGCTTCAGCCGTTTTCCTCCGGCCCGGCTGGAGCAGTTTGCCGTGGATCACCCGGATAACGGCCCGCAGTGGGTTAACGATCAGGTCTTTTACCAGATTTTCCCGGACCGCTTTGCGCGCAGCGAAAAGCGCAACGCCGATCAGGACAAGGTTTATTACCATCATGCGGTCGGTCACGACATTATTCTGAAAAAATGGGACGAGCCGCTGACCGCCCAGGCGGGGGGATCGACCTTTTACGGCGGCGATCTCGACGGTATCAGCGAAAAACTGCCGTACCTGAAAACGCTCGGCGTGACGGCGCTGTACCTGAACCCGGTGTTTAAAGCGCCAAGCGTGCACAAATACGATACGCAGGATTATCGCCACGTTGACGAGCAGTTTGGCGGTGACGAGGCGCTGCTGCGGCTGCGGCACAACACGCAAAAAGAGGGTATGCGCCTGATCCTTGATGGCGTGTTCAATCACAGCGGTGATTCTCACGCGTGGTTTGACCGTCATAATCAGTCGATGAGCGGCGCATGCCATAATCCAGACTCACCGCAGCGTGACTGGTACAGTTTTGATGAGAATGGCCGCGCCCTGGACTGGCTGGGCTACCCGAGCCTGCCGAAGCTCGATTTCCAGTCGCCATCGCTGGTGAATGAGATCTACGGCGACGACGACAGCATCGTGCGCCACTGGCTGAAAGCGCCGTGGAACATGGACGGCTGGCGGCTGGACGTGGTGCATATGCTGGGTGAATCAGGCGGGGCGCGGAATAACCTTCAACATGTCGCCGCCATTACCCGGTCGGCAAAAGCGGCCCGGTCGGAAGCGTTCGTCTTCGGGGAACACTTTGGCGACGCGCGTCAGTGGTTGCAGGCTGATGCAGAAGACGCGGCGATGAACTATCGCGGCTTCACCTTCCCGCTGTGGGGTTTCCTCGCTAACACCGATATCTCTTACGATCCGCAGGATATCGACGCCGAAACCTGCATGGCGTGGATGGAAAACTATCGCGCTGGCCTGTCGCATCAGCAGCAGCTGCGGATGTTTAACCAGCTCGACAGCCATGATACCGCGCGCTTTAAATCATTGCTGGGTAAAGATGTGGCGCGTCTGCCGCTGGCGGTGACCTGGCTCTTTACCTGGCCGGGCGTACCCTGCATCTACTATGGCGATGAAGTGGGGCTGGAGGGGAATAACGATCCGTTCTGCCGTAAAACCTTCCCGTGGGAGAGTGAAAAACAGGATCAGGATCTGTTCAGCCTGTACCAGCGTATGGCGACGCTGCGCAGGCAGAGTCAGGCCCTGCGCTACGGGGGCTGCCAGGTGATGTACGCCCACGATAACGTAGTGGTCTTTGTCCGCGTCTATAACCAGCAGCGCGTGCTGGTGGCGATCAACCGGGGCGAGGCGTGTGAAGTGGTGCTGGAAGATTCACCGCTGCTGGCCGGTAAAACGTGGAAGATCAAAGAGGGTAAAGCGACGTTCCAGGAGAGCGTGCTCACGCTGCCCGCGATCTCCGCTGCGGTCTGGTTCGGCAGCTAAGCGCAGGCAGAATAGTTTTCACCTTTTAAGATGGCGCAAATGCAACGATTTGTGTCAATCTTAGCGGATCGTTTACGGTGAAGGTGGAAACATGGACGAGCTTTACATCCTTGGCTGTTTGTTCCTGGTTTTTGCGCTGGTCGTGGCACCCGTGCTCGCGGTGATAGGCTTTAACCGAAGCACGGCGGCGCGGCAGGAGATCGCCCGGCTTCGCCAGCGCATTGAGGCGCTTGAGCAGCGCGGTGTCGCTGAGAAAGCGCCGGAGCCGGTGCAGACCGCCGCGCCGGTGGAGACGCCAGCGTCGGTGGCAGAAGCCGTTACCGCACCTGTCGATCCCTGGCGTCCCGAACCGCCCGTCACTGAAGCAGAACCAGCGCTTGTACCGGCGGCAAAACGGCCTTACACCTTTGGCGGCATCCTGTCCTCGCTGACGCGCTGGTTTATGCAGGGCAATCCGCTGGCAAAACTGGGGATTGTACTGCTCTTCCTCGGCCTCTCTTTCCTGCTGCGCTATACCGTTGAACATTCACTGTTTCCGCTTGAGCTGCGTCTTGCCGCCACGGCGCTGTTTGCCATGGTTCTGCTGGCCGTTGGATGGCGGCTGCGGCACAGGCAGCGGATCTACGCGCTGATCCTCCAGGGCGGGGCGACCGGCGTGCTTTATCTAACCGTCTTTGGCGCATTCCGGCTGTGGCAAATGCTGCCGATGACGCTGGCGTTTGCGCTGCTGGTGGTGATTTGCGCGGCGAGCGTCGGGCTGGCCGTGCTGCAAAAGGCGCTGAGCCTTGCCATGCTGGCGAGCCTCGGCGGATACCTTGCGCCGCTGCTGTTGTCTACCGGAGGCGGCAGCTTTGTGGCGCTGTTCTCCTTCTATCTCCTGTTATCCATCGGCATTCTCGTCATCAGCATCTGGCAGCACTGGCGCGAGCTCAACCTGCTCGGGTTGCTCTTTACGTTTGGCGTTGGCGGGGTGTGGGGGCTGAGCGACTACCAGCCGGAAGACTATGTTATTTGTCAGCTGTTCCTGATTGCCAATACGCTTATTTTTGGCGTGTTTAGCGTGGCGCTGTCGCTGCGGGCGCAGGAAAAAGGCAAACAGATTATTGACGGCGCACTGCTGTTTGCTCCGCCGCTGATTGGTTTTGGGATGCAGTATGGCATGACGTCTCACTGGACGTACGGCCCGGCGCTCAGTGCGCTGGGCTATGGTGCGTTTTATCTCTCACTGGCGTTTCTCGCACTGCGACGCTATCCGTCTGTCGGGCGGCCACTGATTATGGCGGCGCTGGCGATCGGCGGCGGGTTTGCCACGCTTGCCATTCCGCTGGCGCTTTCAGCGCGCTGGACGGCGATGGCCTGGGCGCTGGAAGGGCTGGGTATTCTCTGGCTGGGCGTGCAACAGCAGCAGCGGCGCATGAGCTATAGCGGGACGGCGCTGCTGGTGCTGGCGCTCGGCAGCGCGATATGGGCGCAAATGGACGGCGTCACCTCGTTGAGCCTGCTGCTTATTTTCGCAGTGCTCAGTCTTTGCTGGCTGGCTGCGGCCTGGCTGTGGCAGAAAATCGCGCAGCCGGGCAGTTGGGCATTGCTGGCCGGTGGGCTGCTGTTCTGGTTAGTGGCGCAGCTGGGCGCATCTCAGCTGTTCCTGAAGCAGGAGTTATCGGTTCTGGCAGGCGTGCTGGCGCTGACGGCGGCGTCGGCCTGGGGATGGCGGCAGGCCGCCGCTCGTCTGGCGTGGCGGGAGCTGGATGCCAGCAAATGGCTGCTGTGGCCGGTGATGCTGCTGATGGTGCTGTATCAGATCTGGCAACAGCAAATCCTGGCGGCCAGCTGGGCAAATCTGGCCTGGGCTATTGCGCTGCCTGCCGCCCTGATGCTGCTGCGGTGCGACGAAGATAAACTTCTGCCGCGCATCTCAATGGGGCTGCATCTGTCGCTGGTGTGGATGATTTTACTCGCCATAGCCGCCGAGCTTTACTGGTTTGCCCGCTCCCTGCCGTGGGGCATGGCGGCCTGGGGAAGCGGCATTGCGATGGCTGTTGGCGGTGGGGTGATTATGGCGCTCTCCGCGGCCGTGCGGCGTCGCGGGTGGCCGTTCCGGGTATGGCCTGCGCTCTACGCCTGCCTTGCCGCGATCCCTGTGGTTGTGGCGCTGGTGGTATTGCTGGTCGTGACCAATTTGCAGGACGGTGTGGTCTATCGACAGACATGGCTGCCGCTGGTGAACCCGCTTGAGGAAGGGGCGGCGTTCGCGCTGCTGGGGCTGGTGGTGTTTTATCGGGAAGTGGATCGCTACTATCCGGCATCGCTTGCGCAGTCCCGTCCGTGGCCCGCCGTTGTGCTGATGGCCCTGGGTTTCTGGTGGCTTAACGGCGCATTGCTGCGCGCGCTGGCGTGGTACGGCGAGGTGGCCTGGAATATGGAGTCGTTGTGGCATTCGCGGCTTATCCAGACCACCTTTGCCCTGTTCTGGATGTTGTGCGCGCTGGTGGTCATGATCCGCGCCACCCGTCACGCCTCCCGTCAGCAGTGGCTTGGCGGTGCGGCGCTACTGGGGGTGGTCATGCTCAAACTGATGCTGGTGGACAGCGCGGGCGGTGGCGGCCTGGCGCGCGCCGTCGCGTTTATTGGCGTGGCGATCCTGGTCCTGATTGTGGGCTATTTCTCGCCGCTACCGCCTAAAGCAGGAGAAGAAAAATGAAATGGATGAACGCGGTTGTTTGTGCGGCACTGCTGGCCGTGGCCGGTCCGGCATTCTGCGAGGGCGCGCCAGCGGAATCCCCGCGGGATTATGCCTATGGCCTGTCCCTTGATACCTCTGCCTCTTCGCCGTGGTATCGGGTCATGCTGCCGCTGGCGGTTTATCAGCAGAGCACATCGCCCGATCTGCGCGACGTGCGCGTGTTTAATCAGTCGGGCGAGCCGGTACCGTTCAGCCTGGTTACCACGATGCGTCCGCAGCCGGCACCGACCACCACGGCGCTGCGCCTCTTTGCGCTTAACGCCTCGCCGGGCGGAGAAGAGGACAGCGGCGATAAAATTATGCTACGGGCCAGAAACGGCGTGGAAATTGTGCTGGAAGGGCAACACGCGGCGGCTGCCGGACAGCACTATCTGCTGACCCTGCCGGAAAACGCGACGGAGGTTCCGCTCTCTCAGCTCCAGCTTTTCTGGGACACGCCGCAGGGCTCGTGGCAGGGGACGGCATCGGTCTATTACAGCGAGGATCTGAAAAACTGGTATACCCTGCGCGAAGAGATGCCCCTGCTGGACGTGATGAGTGGACAGGATCGCCTGAAGCTCGACCGCATCGATACCGATCTGGTGTTATCGCCTGAGGCGAATCGTTATCTGCTGCTGGTGCTGAACACGGGGCGTTCTGCCCTGACGTTAACCGGCGTCAACGCGATTAACGCGACTGAACAGCCGGAATCTGAGCACATTAGCCTGGCGGGAGAGGGGGAGCGGTTATCCGAAAGCGAAGCCGTGTGGCGCTGGAAACATCCGCAGCCTCTGAGTGCGATCGGCTTCATGCTGAATGGCGACGGTGTTCTCCCGGCAGAAATAGCCTGGCGGGAGGCGGATAAGGATCGGTGGCATACGCTGAAAAAAGAGGTGATCTACCAGCTCGGCGGCAAAACGTCTGAACCTGTTCCGCTCCCTGGCGGGCTGGTCGAGGCGGTAAAAATCAAGACCCTCAATGCGCGTTTGCCTGAGAACCTGCCTGGCGTGACCGGGCAACGCGTGCGCTACGATCTGGTGTTTAACGCGCAGGGGAAGGGGCCGTACCTGCTCGCGTGGGGGAACGGGGCTGCGAAACCGGCGAGCGTGGAGACGGATATGCTGATCCCGACCGAACTGCGTAAAACCTACGATCTGGCAGCCCTGCCGATGGCGGATACGCTGGAACCTGTCCCGCTGGGTGGCGAGGCGCGTTTAACCGCGACGTCTGCGGCTGAGCAGGAAAGCAGAATGAAAACGCTGATGGTCTGGGGCGTACTGATTGCGGGGGTGATGGTGCTTGCGGGTATGGCATGGCGCATCTGGCGCGAGGTAAAAAAAGACGGCGCAGCATAAGCCATAAAAAAACCCGCGTATTCGCGGGTTTTTTGGTAAACCGTGCCGATTACAGGCTGGATACGTTCTCAGACAGGTATTTAGCTACGCCGTCTGGGGAAGCCGCCATACCTTCTTTACCTTTTTCCCACTGAGCCGGGCACACTTCACCATGCTCTTCGTGGAACTGGAGCGCGTCAACCATGCGCAGCATTTCGTCGATGTTACGACCCAGCGGCAGATCGTTCACAACCTGGTGACGAACGATGCCGTTCGCGTCGATCAGGAAAGAACCACGTAGTGCAACGCCAGCGTCCGGATGTTCGATACCGTAAGCCTGCTGGATTTCGCGTTTGATGTCCGCAACCATCGCGTATTTCACTGCACCGATGCCGCCGTTTTCGACAGGGGTGTTACGCCATGCGTTGTGTACAAATTCAGAGTCGAAGGAGACGCCAACCACTTCCACGCCACGCTTCTGGAATTCTTCGTAACGTTTGTCGAACGCGATCAGCTCAGACGGGCAAACGAAAGTGAAGTCCATTGGCCAGAAGAACAGAACGGTCGCTTTACCGTTGGTGTGCTGTTTGAAGTTGAAGTTTTCAACGATTTCACCATTGCCCAGAACGGCGGCAGCTGTAAAATCCGGAGCCGGACGAGTTACCAGAACCATATGATTCTCCTGTAGATACTAAGGTTATTTGGAACGCAACGCGGGCCAGTATAGAGGCAGTACGGGAATAAGACAAAGAGGTGGTAACAATCGTTCCACCAGCTTTTACCTATCAATCGAACCGACTTCACAGTTCTTTATTTTTCGCCTGCGTCATCATACGCGGGTAGAACTGCCAGAAGCGGGTTTCCAGCGCATCATAATGTCCATCCAGGTCATGCCATGAGTCGCGCAGCGCGTCCAGACGCGGTCGACGGCTCGCCATGCCGTTCAGGACGTTCTGAATGAAATCCATCTCGCGGTATCGCTCCAGCCAGCGTTCAGACCAGAGATAGTTATTCAGATTCACAAAGCGCGGCGGGGAGTCCGGCAAAATGATCGACACCTGCGCGTGGGCGTAGCGCACAAACTCAGGCAGCGACATATCAGGCGACAGCCGGGACCAGTGGCGCGACAGGAAATGATCCCACATGACGTCGAGCGTGATCGGCGCCACGCGTCGGGTTTCGGGGCGGAACCAGGCTTTGGCTTCCGTCACTTCCGGCAGGTTATCGGTCAGCACGTCGATGCGGCGGTGCATAAAAATCCCGTCGACAACCTCCGGGGAAAAGTCTTCCGCGGGGTTGCCGCGTACAAAATCGGCCAGCAAATTGCCGGAGAGGGAGCTGTCCGCGAGATGAGCGAGATGCAGGTGAGCGAGAAAATTCATGCGTTTTCGTTGTCCGGTGGCGGCTAGTTGTTGCAGCAAAAGGGTGTGAGCACTAGACTATGCCGCCTGTTTTTAAGTCACGAGTATACGTCATGCGCGTCGCCGATTTCTCCTTTGAACTACCTGAATCCCTGATTGCTCACTATCCCATGCCTGAGCGTAGCAGCTGTCGCTTGCTGTCACTGGACGGGCCAACGGGCGCGCTGACGCACGGTACTTTCACCGATCTTCTCGACAAGCTCAACCCTGGCGATCTGCTGGTCTTTAACAATACCCGCGTGATCCCGGCGCGTCTGTTTGGCCGTAAAGCCAGCGGCGGTAAGATTGAGGTGCTGGTCGAACGTATGCTCGATGATAAACGTATTCTGGCACATATTCGCGCCTCCAAAGCGCCGAAGCCGGGCGCTGAACTGCTGCTGGGGGATGACGAGAGCATCAAAGCGACCATGACCGCGCGTCACGACGCGCTATTTGAAGTGGAATTCAACGACGAGCGCACGGTGCTCGACATCCTCAACGCCATCGGCCACATGCCGCTGCCGCCGTATATTGAGCGCCCGGACGAAGAGGCCGACCGCGAGCTGTATCAGACCGTCTACAGCCAGAAGCCTGGCGCGGTGGCGGCGCCAACGGCGGGCCTGCACTTTGATGAGCCGCTGCTGGAGAAACTGCGCGCGAAGGGCGTAGAGATGGCGTTCGTGACGCTGCACGTTGGTGCAGGCACCTTCCAGCCGGTGCGCGTGGACAGCATCGAAGACCACATCATGCACTCTGAGTATGCCGAAGTGCCACAGGAGGTTGTGGATGCGGTGCTGGCGGCGAAAGCGCGCGGTAATCGCGTCGTGGCCGTCGGTACAACGTCGGTACGTTCCCTTGAGAGCGCTGCGCAGGCCGCGAAAAGCGAGCTGATTGAGCCGTTCTTTGGCGATACGCAGATCTTTATCTACCCGGGCTATCAGTACAAAGTCATTGATGCGCTGGTGACCAACTTCCATCTGCCTGAATCGACGCTGATTATGCTGGTTTCCGCGTTTGCGGGGTATCAGCATACGATGAACGCCTACAAGTCTGCGGTAGAACAAAAATATCGCTTTTTTAGCTACGGTGACGCGATGTTTATCACGTACAATCCGCAGGCTTTGAATGAGCGTGTCGGGGAATAAGTCCGCGGCACCGTATTACAACGTTGGACTGTTTTTCTGACGTCGGAGAAAAAATGAAATTTGAACTCGATACCACCGATGGCCGCGCGCGTCGCGGTCGTCTGGTGTTTGATCGCGGCGTGGTAGAAACCCCCGCGTTTATGCCTGTGGGCACGTACGGCACCGTAAAAGGAATGACGCCGGAAGAAGTTGAAGCCACTGGCGCACAGATTATCCTCGGCAACACCTTCCACCTGTGGCTGCGTCCGGGCCAGGAGATTATGAAGCTCCACGGCGACCTGCACGATTTCATGCAGTGGAAAGGCCCGATCCTCACCGACTCCGGCGGTTTCCAGGTCTTCAGCCTGGGCGATATCCGTAAGATCACTGAGCAGGGCGTACACTTCCGTAACCCGATCAACGGCGATCCAATCTTCCTCGATCCGGAAAAGTCTATGGAGATTCAGTACGATCTCGGCTCCGATATCGTAATGATCTTCGACGAATGTACGCCATACCCGGCGGACTGGGACTACGCCAAGCGTTCCATGGAGATGTCCCTGCGTTGGGCGAAGCGTAGCCGCGACCGTTTTGACGCCCTGCAAAACAAAAATGCGCTGTTCGGCATTATTCAGGGCAGCGTTTACGAAGATTTACGCGATATCTCGGTTAAAGGTCTGGTAGAGATAGGCTTTGATGGCTACGCTGTCGGCGGTTTGGCTGTGGGTGAGCCGAAGGAAGACATGCACCGCATTCTGGAGCATGTCTGCCCGCAAATCCCGGCGGATAAACCACGATACCTGATGGGTGTGGGTAAACCAGAAGATCTGGTGGAAGGCGTACGTCGCGGCATTGATATGTTCGACTGCGTTATGCCAACCCGAAACGCGCGTAACGGTCATCTGTTCGTTACCGATGGCGTGGTGAAAATCCGTAACGCGAAGCATAAGAGTGACACCAGCCCGCTCGATTCCGAGTGCGATTGCTATACCTGTCGCAATTATTCTCGCGCGTATCTGCATCATCTCGATCGTTGCAACGAGATTTTGGGGGCGCGTCTCAATACCATTCATAATCTTCGTTATTATCAGCGCTTAATGGCTGGTTTACGTAAGGCTATCGAAGAGGGTAAATTAGAGAGCTTCGTGACCGATTTCTACCAACGTCAGGGGCGGGATGTTCCACCGTTGAACGTTGATTAATTTTAATAATGAGGGAATTTGAATGAGCTTTTTTATTTCTGATGCGGTAGCAGCAACGGGTGCACCAGCGCAGGGCAGCCCGATGTCTCTGATTCTGATGCTGGTTGTGTTCGGTCTGATCTTCTACTTCATGATCCTGCGTCCACAGCAGAAGCGTACTAAAGAGCACAAAAACCTGATGAACTCCATCGCGAAGGGCGATGAAGTCCTGACCAATGGTGGTCTGGTGGGTCGCGTAACCAAAGTAGCGGAAAACGGCTACATTGCTATCGCCCTCAACGACACCACTGAAGTGGTTATCAAACGTGACTTCGTAGCTGCCGTTCTGCCGAAAGGCACCATGAAGGCGCTGTAATCCCAACTTTTCCCAAAGGGAACTGCCGTGTTAAACCGTTATCCTTTGTGGAAGTACATCATGCTGGTCGTCGTGATTATCGTCGGCCTGCTGTACGCGCTTCCCAACCTGTATGGTGAGGATCCGGCCGTTCAAATCACTGGCGCGCGCGGTGTCGCCGCCAGTGAGCAAACGCTGATCCAGGTCCAGAAAACGTTACAAGAAGAAAAAATTACCGCTAAGTCTGTGGCACTGGAAGAGGGCGCAATTCTTGCTCGCTTCGACACCACCGACACGCAGCTCCGCGCACGTGAAGCGCTGATGGGCGTGCTGGGTGATAAATATGTCGTGGCGCTTAACCTTGCTCCTGCAACCCCACGCTGGCTGGCTGCGCTGAACGCAGAGCCAATGAAACTGGGTCTTGACCTGCGTGGCGGCGTTCACTTCCTGATGGAAGTGGATATGGATACCGCGCTCGGCAAGCTACAGGAACAGAATATCGACAGCCTGCGCAGCGATCTGCGCGATAAGGGCATTCCGTACACCACCGTACGTAAAGAAGATAACTACGGCCTGAGCATCACGTTCCGCGACAGCGCGGCACGCGATCAGGCTGTGACGTATCTGTCTCAGCGTCACCGCGATCTGGTGATCACCTCTCAGGGCAGCAACCAGCTGCGTGCGGTAATGACCGACGCGCGTCTGAGTGAAGCACGTGAATACGCCGTTCAGCAGAACATTAACATTCTGCGTAACCGTGTAAACCAGCTGGGCGTGGCTGAGCCGCTGGTACAGCGTCAGGGTGCTGACCGTATCGTGGTCGAACTGCCGGGTATCCAGGATACCGCCCGTGCGAAAGAGATTCTGGGCGCGACGGCGACCCTGGAGTTCCGTCTGGTTAACTCCAACGTCGACCAGGCTGCTGCGGCTTCAGGCCGTGTGCCGGGCGATTCCGAAGTGAAACAGACCCGCGAAGGCCAGCCTGTTGTGCTGTACAAACGCGTGATCCTGACCGGTGACCATATCACCGACTCCACTTCAAGCCAGGATGAGTACAACCAGCCGCAGGTTAACATCTCGCTGGATAGCGCAGGCGGCAACATCATGTCTAACTTCACCAAGGACAACATCGGCAAGCCGATGGCGACCCTGTTCGTGGAGTACAAAGACAGCGGTAAGAAAGACGCCAATGGCCGTGCCGTGCTGGTGAAAGAGGAAGAGGTGATTAACATCGCCAACATCCAGTCTCGTCTGGGTAACAGCTTCCGTATTACCGGTATCAGCAACCCGAACGAAGCGCGTCAGCTCTCTCTGCTGCTGCGTGCCGGTGCGCTGATTGCGCCAATTCAGATTGTTGAAGAACGTACCATCGGTCCAACCCTGGGTATGCAGAACATCAAACAGGGTCTGGAAGCGTGTCTGGCCGGTCTGGCGGTGTCCATCATCTTCATGATCTTCTTCTATAAGAAGTTCGGCCTGATTGCGACCTCCGCGCTGATTGCCAACCTGGTGCTGATCATCGGTATCATGTCCCTGCTGCCGGGGGCGACGCTGACCATGCCGGGGATTGCGGGTATCGTTCTAACCCTTGCGGTGGCGGTCGACGCCAACGTACTGATAAACGAACGTATCAAAGAAGAGCTGAGCAACGGTCGTTCTGTACAGCAGGCGATTGAAGAAGGCTACAAAGGGGCGTTCAGCTCCATCTTCGATGCGAACGTAACAACACTGATTAAGGTTCTTATCCTGTATGCAGTGGGTACTGGCGCGATCAAAGGCTTTGCGATTACTACCGGTATCGGTGTCGCAACGTCGATGTTTACCGCTATTGTCGGCACCCGTGCCATCGTGAACCTGCTGTACGGCGGCAAGCGCGTCAAAAAGCTGTCTATCTGAGGAGTGCGTTGTGGCACAGGAATATACTGTTGAACAATTGAACCACGGCCGTAAAGTCTGGGACTTTATGCGCTGGGACTACTGGGCCTTCGGCATTTCAGGTTTTCTGCTGATCTTGTCCATCGTCATTATGGGCGTGAAAGGCTTTAACTGGGGTCTGGATTTCACCGGTGGTACGGTGATCGAAATTACCCTGGAAAAACCGGTCGATATGGACCAGATGCGTGAGTCTCTGCAAAAAGCGGGCTTTGAAGAGCCGCTGCTACAGAACTTCGGCAGCAGCCGCGACATCATGGTGCGTATGCCGCCGGTACACGATGCCAACGGCAGCCAGGAGCTGGGCAGCAAGGTCGTCCAGGTTATTAACGAAACGACCAGCCAGGATGCAACGGTTAAGCGTATTGAGTTTGTCGGCCCGAGCGTTGGTGCTGACCTGGCGCAGACCGGTGCGATGGCGCTGCTGGTGGCGCTGATCTCGATCCTGATTTACGTCGGTTTCCGCTTTGAGTGGCGACTGGCGGCAGGCGTGGTTATCGCCCTGGCGCACGACGTGGTGATCACCATGGGCATACTGTCTCTGTTCCACATTGAGATTGACCTGACGATTGTGGCATCCCTGATGTCCGTTATCGGTTACTCACTGAACGACAGTATCGTGGTATCTGACCGTATTCGTGAAAACTTCCGTAAGATCCGTCGCGGCACGCCGTACGAAATCTTTAACGTGTCGTTGACCCAGACGCTGCACCGTACGTTGATCACCTCCGGCACCACCCTGATGGTGATCCTGATGCTGTTCCTGTTCGGTGGCCCGGTGCTGGAAGGCTTCTCGCTGACCATGCTGATCGGTGTGTCTATCGGTACGGCCTCGTCTATCTACGTCGCGTCCGCACTGGCGCTGAAGCTGGGCATGAAGCGCGAGCATCTGATCCAGCAGAAAGTCGAGAAAGAAGGGGCGGATCAGCCGTCCATTCTGCCGTAAGAGTCTTATGTAGTATCGAAATCCCGGCCTGTTGGCCGGGATTTTTTTTGTCTGCATCTCACAAACACTCCTGACAGTATGCTGTCAGGAGCCCTGTCGTAGACTCCTTCTGAACCCTAACAACAGGCAGGAGGACGTATGAAAAGTGTTATTAACTGGTTTGAAATTCCGGTCGCCGATATGGATCGCGCCATCAAATTTTATGAGTCGGTGATGCAGGTCGCGCTGCGGCGCGAGAAGATGGACGTGGCTGATCTGGCGATTTTCCCGCACGAGGATCCGGCCACCGGCGGCGCGCTGGCGAAATTTGACGGCGTTACACCGTCTTCGCAGGGCGCTATTATTTACCTGCATACTGACAATCTGGCGGCCACGCTCGATCGTATTGCTTCTGCGGGCGGTGAGTGCGTGTTTGGCCCGCTGGAACTGCCGCAAGGCATTGGCACTATAGCCCTGTTTACCGACAGCGAAGGTAATCGCGTCGGCCTCCATCAACCGGTATGAGAGTAAACCGATGACCCGACGCGCTGACCGTTTGTTCCAGATTGTGCAGATCCTTCGGGGCAGGCGTCTGACAACGGCAGCGCATCTGGCGGAAAGGCTTGGCGTGTCCGAGCGCACGGTGTACCGCGATATCCGCGACCTGTCGCTTTCCGGCGTGCCGGTGGAAGGCGAGGCGGGAAGCGGATATCGGCTGATGTCGGGTTTTGATTTACCCCCGCTGATGCTGACCAACAAAGAGTCCGAGGCGCTGATGGTGGCGATTCGCCTGCTCAAAACCTGGGGCGGGGAATCGCTGTCGCGCGAGCTGGAGTCGGCCCAGGAAAAAGTGCTGGCGATCCTGCCAGAAGAGAGCCGCCGCAAAGCTGAGCAGACGCGGATTTACGCGCCGGATATTGCCCTTCAGCCCCATTCCCGTAGTGGTTTCGACGTGATCCATCAGGCGATTTCCGCCCAGCGCGTGCTGGCGCTGCATTATCGTGATGAGGCCGGGCAGTTAACCTGGCGTGAGGTGCAGCCGCTTGGGCTGTTCTTCTGGGGGGAGCACTGGCTGTTGGCTGCGTGGTGCGAGCGACGCGATGACTACCGCTGTTTCCGGCTCGACCGATGCCTCAATATTGTGCAGACGGAGAGGCGGTTTAGCGAGAGTGCGGACAGGTCATTGGCAGATTTTTTGCGCAAGGTGAGGCAGTAAAAAGCCGGGGGGCGGCTACGCCTTACCCGGCCTACATTCGGATCGTAGGCCCGGTAAGCGTAGCGCCACCGGGCGGAATCCGCACTGATTAGAAGTTGTAACCCACGACCAGGTAACCACCCCAACCGGTAGAGCGAACGCTGAAGTCGCCGTTGCCAAAGTTCAGGCTGGCGTCGTCGTTCCACTGGCCACCGTTGTGCCAGTAACGCGCAACAACAGAGTAGTGCCAGTGATCGTAGTTCAGCGCCAGGATGTGGCTGGACGCGATGGAGTCGTTAGTGCGCGCTTTTCTGCCGTTCAGGTCGCGGAAATCGTTATCGCCCAGGTCTGAACCCCAGTCAAAGTTGGTGAAGCCGATATAGCTCAGGTTACCGCCCCACAGTTGGGTAATTGGCACGAAGTATTTCACTTTGAAACGGTAGCCGTCCCACTCGTTCTCGTTCGCGGCGCCGTAGTTCTGCCACTGGTATTTTGCGTAGACGTTCATGGACAGGCTCATCGGCAGGCCAGTCTCAATGTCTGTACCCAGACCCATGTACCAGGTGCTCTGGCGACCGGACTTGTTGCGACCCATGTCGTAGATGTAGTTGTTTGCGAAATACCACTCTTTGAACGGACCAAACGCCAGACTGGTACCGGTCAGTTTATCAATGGAGAAGCGGGGTTCGATCTCCATGAACAGTGGGGAACCGTGGTTCCAGATACCTTTCGCGTCGGTGTTACCGCCGAAGAATACCGGTGCGTCCATGTAGCCATAGAAATCAAACCAGTCTTTTTTAGCGAATGCTTCGTACTCGAGGTAGGTATCGTTACGGATCTGCGGTCCGAAACGGGTATGGTAGCTGCCTACAACGTTAACGCTCTGATGCCACCAGTCGGAAAGGTATTGTGGTTTGTCGTTTTCCGCTGCGTTAACAGTGAAAGAGGTGGAGAGTGCCAGAACTGCACCGGCTGCGAGTAATGTTTTTTTCATAATCATGCCACTGATTGAAATTCCCTTCCGGGAGTGAAAAATGCGCGAATTGCGTTTCTAAATATTTCGTATTTCTGCGGAGCCTATTATAGGAATCCTTGCTCACAAAAATATGTGTTGTTTCACATATCTCTCACATACGTAATCGATTGCGTTCACGTTTGCGTACTTTAGACGGGCGGGATTGTAGCGGCAATCATTTATGTTGCCAATCCATACGAAATGTAAATGTTAGCGGAGTGACATTTCACTCCGCTAGAAGGGCGGGTTATTGCGCGGCGGGTTGAATGTCGTGAATACGGATAAAGCCCAGCTGTTCTGGGGTCAGTCCGCTCAGCTGGAGCGGGATATCAACATCGCTCGGCGCCAGCGTGCTGGCGGGGGCGGTGAAGAGCTGATTCTTCACGTTCACTTCCTGATAGCTCTCCGTGGTGCCCTGAATCTGGCCCCACTCTACGGTGCCGCTGAACGCGGGAAGCGGATCGTTGGACTCACCCTGAATGCGTAATGTTGCGCGAGTACCATCGGCATTCGCTGCAACATTCACCACAGACATCTTTAGCGTGCCAATCTGGCTGTTCAGACGCGCGGGCGTGTTTGCACCTGGCAATAAATAAACGCCATTGCTGGATTTGGCATTCAGCGCGTTCTGCTGGGTGATCTTCACGGTTTCTTTGTTAAGTTTGTCCATCGCCACGTTAAGCGTATTCACGCTTTGTTTCATCTCGCGGACTTCGCTTTGCTGTGCGCAGGCGCTGAGCGTGAACAGGCTCCCCACCAGCACTATTTTCAGGTAACGTCTTGTCATTGCGTTTAATTCCTTGAAATCACAGATTGCTGCAATGGTAGACAGGATATTGCCGTCAGGCATAGATCCTTTGTCTCAAAAAGCTCTTCCTTTGTTGTCGGGCCAGTTCAGGGTAAAATAGAAATCAGTTAACCAGATAACAGGGACATCGTATGCATTGCCCATTTTGCTCCGCTGTGGATACCAAAGTCATCGACTCGCGTCTTGTAGGCGAAGGGTCTTCCGTGCGTCGTCGTCGGCAGTGTCTGGTGTGCAACGAGCGTTTTACCACCTTTGAAGTGGCAGAGCTGGTAATGCCGCGCGTGGTAAAAAGTAACGATGTGCGCGAACCGTTCAATGAAGAGAAACTGCGTAGCGGGATGCTCAAGGCGCTGGAAAAACGGCCCGTCAGCTCCGATGACGTCGAAATGGCGTTAAACCATATTAAATCTTATCTGCGGGGGTTAGGCGAGCGCGAAGTGCCGAGCAAAATGATCGGCAATCTGGTGATGGAACAGCTGAAGAAGCTCGATAAAGTCGCCTATATCCGCTTTGCCTCCGTTTACCGCAGCTTCGAAGACATCAAAGAGTTTGGCGAAGAGATCGCCCGCTTACAGGATTAAGCCCATGCACGATGAGATGTACATGGCGCGCGCCATGAAGCTGGCGCAGCGCGGTCGGTTTACCACTCACCCTAACCCCAATGTCGGGTGCGTCATTGTTAAAGATGGCGAGATCGTGGGGGAAGGTTTTCACTACCGCGCAGGCGAGCCGCATGCTGAAGTGCATGCCCTGCGCATGGCGGGTGAGAAAGCGCGTGGCGCGACGGCCTATGTGACGCTGGAGCCATGCAGCCATCACGGACGTACGCCGCCGTGCTGTGAGGCGCTGATTGCGGCGGGCGTCTCGCGCGTTGTCGCCGCCATGCAGGATCCTAATCCGCAGGTGGCGGGCCGCGGGCTGTATCGTCTGCAACAGGAAGGCATCGACGTCAGCCACGGCCTGATGATGCAGGATGCCGAAAACATCAACAAAGGCTTCCTGAAGCGTATGCGCACCGGCTTCCCGTTTATCCAGCTTAAGCTTGGCGCGTCACTGGATGGCCGCACGGCGATGGCGAACGGCGAGAGCCAGTGGATCACCTCGCCGCAGGCAAGGCGCGATGTGCAACGTCTGCGCGCGCAAAGCCATGCTATTCTCACCAGCAGTGAAACGGTACTGGCTGACGATCCGGCCATGACCGTGCGCTGGGAAGAGCTGAATGCGGATACGCAGGCGCTCTATCCGCAGGAGAACCTGCGTCAGCCGCTGCGCATTATTGTTGATAGCCAGAACCGCGTGACGCCGGAGCACCGCATCGTGCAGCAGCCGGGTGAAACCTGGATTGCCCGCACCAAAGAAGATACGCGCGAGTGGCCGGAAGGCGTGCGCAGCATTATGGTGCCGGAACATAACGGGCATCTCGATCTCGTGGTGCTGATGATGTTGCTCGGCAAACAGCAGGTCAACAGCATCTGGGTTGAAGCCGGTCCGACGCTCGCCGGCGCACTGCTTCAGGCGGGGCTGGTGGATGAGCTTCTCGTCTACGTTGCGCCTAAACTGTTAGGTAATGACGCGCGCGGCCTGTTTGTGCTGCCCGGCCTTGAAAAACTGGCCGATGCGCCGCAACTCTCATTCAGCGAGATTCGTCCGGTAGGCCCGGATGTCTGCCTCCATTTAACGACAGCGTAATTGCTCCTGAAATAGGGAAGCAGTGCGCAAAGTATTATGATAAAATCCGCCCCCCTGCGGGGCCAAATGAACCCGTAAAGGAAGAGTATGAACATTATTGAAGCTGCTGTAGCTACCCCGGACGCTCGCGTCGCCATCACCATTGCGCGTTTCAACAACTTCATCAACGATAGCCTGCTGGAAGGTGCGGTTGACGCCCTGAAACGTATCGGCCAGGTTAAAGATGACAACATTACCGTCGTTTGGGTACCAGGTGCTTACGAACTGCCACTGGCAGCGGGCGCGCTGGCGAAAACCGGTAAATACGACGCGGTGATTGCGCTGGGTACCGTTATTCGTGGCGGCACTGCGCACTTCGAATACGTTGCGGGCGGTGCAAGCAACGGTCTGGCACACGTTGCACAGGATGCTGAAATCCCTGTCGCGTTCGGCGTGCTGACCACCGAAAGTATTGAACAAGCCATCGAACGTGCTGGCACTAAAGCCGGTAACAAAGGTGCAGAAGCTGCACTGACCGCGCTTGAAATGATCAATGTATTGAAAGCCATCAAGGCCTGATTTTTTTGTAAGGGGAATTCCGTGAAACCTGCTGCTCGTCGCCGCGCCCGTGAATGTGCCGTCCAGGCACTTTACTCCTGGCAGTTGTCCCAGAACGACATCGCTGATGTTGAATACCAGTTCCTGTCAGAACAGGACGTGAAAGACGTTGACGTTCTGTACTTCCGTGAACTGCTGTCGGGAGTGGCGACTAATAGCGCGTATCTCGATGGTCTGATGAAGCCATACCTGTCCCGTCTGCTCGAAGAGCTGGGCCAGGTCGAAAAAGCAGTGTTGCGTATCGCGCTGTTTGAGCTGTCTAAACGTGATGATGTGCCGTACAAAGTGGCCATCAACGAAGCGATCGAACTGGCGAAAACCTTCGGCGCTGAAGACAGCCACAAGTTTGTTAACGGCGTGCTGGATAAAGCCGCACCTGCGATCCGTCCCCACAAAAAGTGATCCGCAAACCGGAGTCTTGCATTGCCTTTTTGGCAGTGCGGCTCCGGTTTTTTTATTTAATTTGCTGAGGCATAACGTATGGCATGCGGCGAATTCTCCCTGATTGCCCGTTATTTCGACCGTGTCAGAACCTCTCGTCTTGATGTTGAAACCGGCATTGGCGATGACTGCGCACTTCTCAATATTCCCGAAAAACAGACGCTGGCAATCAGTACCGACACCTTAGTGTGTGGGCGTCATTTCCTGCCGGATATCGATCCTGCCGATCTGGCGTATAAAGCGCTGGCGGTGAACGTCAGCGATCTGGCGGCAATGGGCGCCGACCCGGCCTGGCTGACGCTGGCTCTGACCCTGCCGGAGGTGGATGAAGCCTGGCTTGAAGCCTTCAGCGATGCCCTGTTTGAACAGCTGAATTATTACGATATGCAGCTGATTGGCGGTGATACCACCGCCGGTCCGCTGTCCATGACCCTGGCAATCCACGGCTATGTGCCTGCCGGGCGCGCGCTGAAGCGCTCGGGTGCAAAACCAGGCGACTGGATCTACGTGACCGGTACGCCGGGCGACAGCGCGGCAGGGCTGGCCATCCTTCAGAACCGTTTAACGGTTGAAGATGCTGACGATGCGGCGTATCTGGTGAAGCGCCATCTGCGGCCAACGCCGCGTATTCTGCACGGTCAGGCGCTGCGCGAGCGGGCCAGTTCGGCTATCGATTTGTCTGACGGGCTGATCTCCGATCTCGGCCATATCCTGAAGGCCAGCGGCGTGGGCGCACGCGTTGACCTGGATCTGTTCCCGCTGTCGGAGCAACTGCTTCGCCATGTCGAACCTGAACAGGCGCTGCGCTGGGCGTTATCCGGTGGAGAAGATTATGAGCTGTGCTTCACCGTGCCTGAGCTGAATCGCGGGACGCTGGATGTGGCGCTAGCGCATCTCGGCGCGAAATTTACCTGCATCGGGCAGGTGATGCCGGAAAGTGAAGGGTTGCTGTTTGTCCGCGACGGCGCCCCGGTTACGCTTGACTGGAAAGGGTACGATCACTTTGGGTGAGTGTTTTGCCGGGTGGCGGCTTCGCCTTACCCGGCCTACGATCGCACTTTATTTGTAGGCCGGGTAAGCGTAGCGCCACCCGGCAAGTGTTTACTTAAACCCTACCGCCGGATGCTGCTGATACGGCGTCTCCAGCTCGGCAATCTGCTCCGGCGTCAACGATAAGTCCACCGCACTCAACAACTCATCCAGCTGTTCTTCCCGCGACGTGCCCACAATCGGCGCGGCGACACCGCGCTTGCTCAGCAGCCACGCCAGCGCCACCTGCGCGCGCGTTGCACCGATATCGTCGGCGATCCCGGCTAAGCGTTCGGCAATTAACGCATCGCTGGCTTCTGTATCGTCATACAGGTTTTTACCCACTTCATCCGATACCAGCCGGGCGGTAGTTTCCCCCCACGGACGGGTTAACCTTCCGCGCGCCAGCGGGCTCCACGGGATCACCGCCACGCCTTCCTGGTAGCAGAGCGGCAGCATCTCGCGCTCTTCTTCCCGGTAAATCAGGTTGTAGTGATCCTGCATGGTGACAAAGCGCGCCCAGCCGTGCTGCGCCTGGAGATCGAGCGCCTTGGCAAACTGTGAGGCATGCATGGACGATGCACCGATGTAGCGCGCTTTACCGGCTTTCACAACGTCGTTTAACGCTTCAAGCGTCTCTTCGATCGGGGTGTTGTAATCCCAGCGGTGGATTTGCAGCAGGTCGACGTAATCCATGTTCAGGCGTCTGAGGCTGTCATCAATGGAACGCAGGATCTGCGCGCGAGAAAGGCCTTCCGCCAGATCGCCTGACGGGTAGTACACCTTAGTGGCGACCACAACGTCATCACGACGGGCAAAATCTCGCAGGGCGCGGCCCACAATCTCTTCGCTGCTGCCGTCTGAGTAGCTGTTGGCGGTATCGAAGAAGTTGATGCCGCCGTCAATGGCGCGCTTGATGATAGGGCGGCTGCTCTCTTCCGGCAGCGTCCAGGCATGATTTCCCCGGTCAGGCTCGCCAAACGTCATGCATCCCAGGCAAAGCCGGGACACCTTAAGGTCCGTTTTTCCTAATGTCGTGTATTGCATGGTTCCGCTCCTGCTGTTTAAACAATACGTTTAAGCATAGCAGGAGCAGAAAAGGGGAGGGATCAGGCCAGCCAGGTGCGGATTTTAGCTTCGATACCGGCGGCGTCCAGACCAATGTCGGCGCGCGCCTCATCCTGGGTGCCTTGCGGGATGAAGTGGTCAGGGAGGCCGAGATTAAGCACCGGAACGGCTTTACGGTTCGCCATAAGCACTTCGTTCACGCCGCTACCCGCGCCACCCATGATGGCGTTCTCTTCCAGCGTGACCAGCACGTCATGGCTTTCCGCCATGCTCAGAATCAGAGATTCATCGAGCGGCTTCACGAAGCGCATATCGACCAGCGTCGCATTCAGGTTTTCAGCGACTTTTGCCGCTTCCGGCATCAACGTACCAAAGTTCAGGATCGCCACTTTTTCACCGCGGCGTTTCACCAGACCTTTACCGATATCCAGTTTTTCCAGCGGCTGTAATTCAACGCCAAGGGCATTACCGCGTGGATAACGTACCGCGCAGGGGCCGTCCTGATAGTGGTAACCGGTATACAGCATCTGACGACACTCGTTTTCGTCGCTTGGCGTCATGATCACCATATCAGGGATGCAGCGCAGGAAGGAGAGATCAAACGCGCCCTGGTGCGTCTGGCCATCAGCCCCCACAATGCCCGCGCGATCGATAGCAAACAGCACCGGCAGCTTCTGAATGGCAACGTCATGGATAACCTGATCGTAGGCGCGTTGCAGGAAGGTAGAGTAGATCGCTACCACCGGCTTGTAGCCGCCAATCGCCAGGCCCGCAGCAAAGGTTACCGCGTGCTGCTCGGCGATAGCCACGTCGAAATACTGGTCCGGGTATTTTTTGGAAAACTCCACCATGCCGGAGCCTTCACGCATGGCAGGCGTCACCGCCATCAGCATGTTGTCTTTCGCCGCCGTTTCGCACAGCCAGTCGCCAAAGATTTTTGAGTAGCTTGGCATCCCGCCGCTGCTTTTCGGCAGGCAGCCGCTGGTATGGTCGAACTTAGGCACCGCGTGGAAGGTGATCGGATCTTTTTCCGCCGGTTCGTAACCACGCCCTTTTTTGGTCATGATATGCAGGAACTGCGGGCCTTTCAGGTCGCGCATGTTTTTAAGCGTCGTCACCAGGCCCAGCACATCGTGGCCGTCCACCGGGCCAATATAGTTAAAGCCCAGCTCTTCGAACAGCGTACCCGGCACGACCATGCCTTTGATGTGTTCTTCGGTACGCTTAAGCAGCTCTTTAATCGGCGGTACGCCGGAGAAGACTTTTTTACCGCCTTCACGCAGTGAGGAGTAAAGCTTGCCGGACAGCAGCTGCGCCAGATGGTTATTCAGCGCGCCGACGTTCTCGGAGATCGACATTTCGTTATCGTTGAGGATCACCAGCATGTCCGGTTTGATATCGCCCGCGTGGTTCATGGCCTCAAAGGCCATCCCGGCGGTGATCGCCCCGTCGCCAATCACGCAGACGGTGCGGCGTTGTTTATTCTCTTTTTCGGCGGCAACGGCAATACCAATGCCCGCAGAAATGGAGGTGGAAGAGTGGCCGACGCTTAACACATCATATTCACTCTCGCCGCGCCACGGGAACGGGTGCAGGCCCCCTTTCTGGCGAATGGTGCCAATTTTATCGCGACGTCCGGTCAGAATTTTGTGCGGATAGGCCTGGTGGCCTACATCCCAGATCAGCTGATCGAACGGCGTGTTATAGACGTAATGCAACGCCACGGTCAGCTCAACCGTGCCAAGTCCGGAGGCGAAGTGGCCGCTGGAGCGGCTAACGCTGTCGAGCAGGTAGCGACGCAGCTCGTCACACAGCTTCGGCAGACTCTCTTTCGGCAACAGACGTAACTCCTGAGTGGAGTCAACTAACGCCAGTGTCGGGTATTTGGCAATATCAAAACTCATCAAAGGCTCATCGAGATTTATAGTTTATTTATCACGCTGGATTATGTAGTCCGCTAGCGCTTCCAGTGCCGAGGTATCCAGCGATTGCGCGGCCAGCTCATTCAGCGACCGGCGGGCATCGTCTATCAGATCCCGGGCTTTACGTTGGGCATGCTCAAGGCCCAACAGGGCGGGGTAGGTACTTTTGCCAAGCTGCTGATCCGCACCCTGACGTTTTCCCAATGTTGCAGTATCGCCCACCACATCCAGAATGTCATCCTGAACCTGGAATGCCAGACCGATACTTTCTGCGTATCTGTCCAGAATCGGCAGGGCTTTACGCCCGCGTTCACCCGCGCTCAGCGCGCCCAGGCGAACGGCTGCACGAATCAGTGCGCCCGTTTTGTGACGGTGGATGCGCTCCAGCTGTTCCAGAGTAACCTGACGACCTTCAGCCTCCAAATCCAGCGCCTGGCCGCCGCACATCCCGGCGACGCCGCTGGCCATTGCCAGTTCGGACACCATTGCCAGACGATCGCGATCGTTCACCTCAACCATCGGCGCATCGCTCAGAATGGAGAAGGCCAGGGTTTGCAGCGCATCCCCCGCCAGAATGGCATTCGCTTCGCCAAATTTGATATGGCAGGTTGGCTGACCGCGACGCAGATCGTCATCGTCCATGGCCGGCAAATCATCGTGGATCAGCGAATAGGCGTGGATACACTCCACGGCGGCTGCCGGGGCGTCCAGCGTGTTATCGCTGATACCGAACATATTGCCCGTGGCATACACCAGGAACGGACGCAGGCGTTTACCCCCCAAGAGTGCGCCATAGTGCATGGCTTCAACCAGTGGAGTGTTCTGAAAAGGCTGCGGCTCAATGAATCGGCGCAGCGCATCGTTGGCGCGGATGACGCGCGCCTGAAGCGCGTTGGAAAAATCCATTTACTCGGCGTCCGGTGTGAATGGCGTGGTTTTAGCGTCTTCGCTGTCGGAAAGCAGGATCTGCACACGCTGCTCGGCCTGCTGGAGTTTTACCTGCCCCTGGCGCGCGAGCTGCACGCCGCGTTCAAATTCGTTGAGCGCGTCTTCCAGCGGGAGATCGCCGCTCTCAAGACGGATAACGATCTGCTCCAGTTCACTCAGCGCAGTTTCGAAACTGGCCGGTGCGTCGTTTTTCTTCGGCATAGTGAATTGACTCTTAAATTTTTCGCCCTGACATGGTAACGGACTCGGGGCAATTATCAAATAACGCGAGTGGCGCGATGGTGGTATACTTGCGCGCCTGGATGCAGCCACGGGTGTGGGCTGCTGTATCATTTTCCACTACAAGCCTTTATAAGCTTGCCTAAGAAACATTGCCGCCATGAAGTTTATCATTAAATTGTTCCCTGAAATCACCATCAAAAGCCAATCCGTGCGTTTGCGCTTTATTAAAATTCTCACCGGGAACATTCGTAACGTATTAAAACACTACGACGAAACGCTCGCCGTGGTGCGTCACTGGGACCACGTAGAAGTCCGCGCGAAAGACGAAAACAAACGTCTTGATATTCGCGACGCGCTGACCCGTATCCCGGGTATTCACCATATTCTGGAAGTGGAAGACGTTCCCTTCACCGATATGCACGATATCTTCGAAAAGGCGCTGGTGCAGTACCGCGACCAGATCGAAGGGAAAACGTTCTGCGTGCGCGTGAAGCGCCGGGGTAAGCATGAGTTTAGCTCTATTGAGGTTGAGCGCTACGTCGGTGGTGGTCTGAACCAGCACGTTGAAACGGCGCGCGTGCGCCTGACTAACCCGGACGTCACCGTTAACCTTGAGATCGAAAACGATCGCCTGCTGCTGGTCAAGGGTCGTTATGAAGGTATTGGCGGTTTCCCTATCGGCACTCAGGAAGATGTGCTGTCGCTGATCTCCGGCGGGTTCGACTCCGGCGTTTCCAGCTATATGCTGATGCGTCGTGGCTGCCGCGTGCACTACTGCTTCTTTAACCTGGGCGGCGCGGCGCATGAAATCGGCGTACGTCAGGTGGCGCATTACCTGTGGAACCGCTTCGGCAGCTCTCACCGCGTGCGTTTTGTGGCGATCAACTTTGAGCCGGTGGTGGGCGAAATCCTCGAAAAAGTGGACGACGGCCAGATGGGCGTGGTGCTGAAGCGCATGATGGTACGTGCGGCGTCTAAAGTGGCTGAACGCTACGGCGTGCAGGCGCTGGTCACCGGTGAAGCGCTGGGGCAGGTCTCCAGCCAGACGCTTACCAACTTGCGTCTTATCGATAACGTGTCTGATACGCTGATCCTGCGTCCGCTGATCTCTCACGATAAAGAGCACATCATCGATCTGGCGCGTAAAATAGGTACTGAAGATTTTGCCCGCACCATGCCGGAATATTGCGGTGTGATCTCAAAAAGTCCAACCATCAAAGCGGTGAAGGCGAAGATCGAAGCGGAAGAAGAGAACTTCGATTTCAGCATCCTGGAAAAAGTGGTGGCGGAAGCGTCCAACATCGATATCCGTGAGATCGCTCAGCAGACCGAGCAGGAAGTGGTTGAGGTGGAGACGGTCAGCGGCTTCGGTGCTAACGATACGATTCTGGATATCCGTTCTGTTGATGAGCAGGATGACAAGCCGTTGCAGGTGAAAGGCGTCAAGGTGGTTTCGCTGCCGTTCTACAAGCTGAGCACCCAGTTTGGCGATCTCGACCAGAGCAAAACGTATCTGCTGTGGTGCGAACGTGGGGTCATGAGCCGTTTGCAGGCGCTGTATCTGCGTGAGCAGGGCTTCGCGAACGTGAAGGTGTATCGCCCGTAGTTTCTCGCCCGGTGGCGCGAGCGCTACCGGGCCTGCGATTCTATGCTCTTTTTGGCCGGGTAATCGACAATGGAAAAAAAACATAAGTACTGGGAAATCAAAGAGAGAATCAAAAAAGATATTCTCAATGAAGTCTACAAAAAGGGCGAAAGCATTCCGTCGGAGCGCGATCTTGCCGGTATTTATGACGTTACGCGCGTAACGGTTCAGAAAGCCATGGCGATGCTGGTACAGGAAGGGTATATCGAGCGTATACACGGCAAGGGCATGTTTGTTTTAAAGAATACTGCCAGCAATACTTACATTCTGAATAATGAAAAGAGTGACAGTATTCTCGGGTTTTCCCGTGAATTTCAGGGGCGGGTCAACGTAACCAGCCGCTTGCTGACGTTGACGACCCTTCACGCCGACGCGGCGCTGGCACAGCACCTCGAAATTGCGCAGGGTGATGATGTCTGGTTTATTCGCCGTATCCGTTTACTGGACGGACAGCCGGTGTTAATTGAAGACAGCAATATTCCTCACAAGGTTGTTGCCACTGTTCCGCAGGCTATTCTCGAAGTGGGATCGCTGTATGGCTATATTGAAGACTTTACCGGTAAGAAAATCAGCGACGCCGATTCACTGATTGAAGCGGATCTTTTTGATGAGGAGCTGGCGGCCCATCTCAATATTCTGCCAGGCCAGCCGATGTTGAAAATTACCGAAGTCACGCGCCTCGATGACGGTAGAGCATTTAACTTCTCCATCAGCTACAACCGGGCAGATATTTTCCGCGTCAAGAATATGCACATCAAACGATAACAGGCGCATCAGCGCCTGTTTCTCTTTTACAGCTTAGCGGCTGCCGCTTTATCGACAATGATCCTTAACCGTGGGTGCGGCTTTAGCAGCGTCGCGGGAACCGCCGGGTCCGGTGCGGAATTGACGGTTGTTGCGACGATGTCGGCTTTTTTCTCGCCGCTTGCCATCAAAATAATGGCCCGTGAGGCCAGGATAGTCTTCATCCCCAGCGAAATGCCCTGACGGATATGACGCTGCTGGCCGAAGTATTTAACCGAAACGGCCTGCGTCACCGCATCCAGGTCCACGATGTGGCAACCGGTATCGAGGGCGGCGCCCGGTTCATTGAAGCCGATATGGCCGTTCATACCGATCCCCAACACAATGATGTCAGGCCCACCGTGGGCCGTAATAAAGTTATCCACACGCTGACACTCTTCCTCGGGGGATTGCGTCAGGCCATCAAAGAAACAGATCTGATCGTCGCGCAGGGCCAGGTGGCTGAAGAAATGGCCCCATACCATCTCCCGGCAGCTGCCTTTATCGGCCTGACCGAGCCCCAGCCACTCATCCAGGCCAACAAATGCCGCACGGGAAAAATCGACCTTACCCTGTTTGCTGGCGTGCACAAGCGCGGCAAAAACGCCCAGCGGCGTATCTCCACCCGCGATGCAAATCAGCGCATCGGGTTTTTGCGTAACGGTTTCAATGACCGCTTTCGCCACGGCGTTACTCAGCGCCGCATAATCGTCTGTCTGTTCTACGTTCATTGTGCGTCCTTACGTTTAGCATACTGGAGTAAATAACGGTGGTTGACCTCAAGATATTCATTAAGGATCTGTTCTGCCGCGGCGGCAGAAGGCACAAGGGGATTTACGCTCAGCGCCAGCAGCGCCGTGTCGTAATTTCCAGTGACAGCGGCCTCAACGGTGAGCTCTTCATAGGCCTTCACGCTCTGGATCAGTCCGCGGATCTTCACGGGCAGCCTGCCATAGGCGAGGGGATGCGCGCCGTTTCGGTCGATCATGGCGTTGGTTTCCAGCGTAACGTGATCCGGCAGATCGGGTGTTGTGCCCCTGTTAGGAACATTTACGACGTGGATCTCTTTTTTATCGTTATAAATAGCGCTGATGATCGAGCATGCAGTATCGGAGTACCAGGCGCCTCCGCGCTGCTCCAGCTCTTTCGGCTTGTGCGCGAGATGGGGATCCTGATAAAGCGTAAAAAGCCGTTGCTCAATTTCGCGCGTCTGCTCGCCGCGGGTTCCCTTAGTATTTGCATCGCGCAGCGCGGCGTCGGTCATCTCGCGGGTCAAAAAATAGTATTTGAGGTAGGAGATAGGGTACATGTGGAGTGCCCTGGCAAAGCGGGCACTAAACCCAATGTCCGGTATATTTTTCAGGGAGTTATTTGCGCTGCCCTCGGCCAGTTTTTCAATAAAGTCGTCGGTATAATCCTCTCCCTTGAGGAAAATTTGGTCGGCAAAAATAAGATGGTTCAGACCAATAATGCGTGCGTAAACGTCCGACTTCTGCACGCCGTAGGCTTTGGCGATGTCCATCATCATGCTGTTTGCGCCACTGCAAATGCCTATGGTCCGAATGGCCGAGTGGCGGGTGATTGCCTCGGTGACAATCCCGGCCGGGTTGGTGAAGTTAATCAGCCAGCCGTTCGGGCACCATCTTTCCATGTCCTTACAGATATCCAGCAGGACCGGGATCGTGCGTTGAGCTTTCATAAACCCGCCGGGACCTGTCGTCTCTTGCCCCAGAACGCCGTATTTTAGCGGGATTTTTTCATCGTTGATGCGGGCATCAAGAAAGCCGACACGCAGCTGCGTGGTGACAAAATCGGCATCTTTCAGCGCCTCTTCCCGATCGAGCGTCAGGTGGATATTCATTGGGAGCCCGGCTTCAGCTACCATGCGCTGGGCCAGCTTTCCGACAATCTCCAGCTTCTCTTTTCCCTCTTCAATATCCAGCAAATAATAATCGGTGACCGGCAGCTCTGCGTAGCGTTTGATAAAACCGTCGATCAATTCTGGCGTGTAGCTGGAGCCGCCGCCAATAGTGACAACCTTGAGCTTTTTCATCGTGGTTCCTTTTTACAAGATGGGGTCGGAAAGCGTGTCCGCGTTGCGGCGGGCATTTTCTTCGGCCGCTTCGGTTTCAAGTTGTTTGCGCTCGGCCAGTTTGAAAAACGGCAGCCAGACCAGGGCGGAAATAACCAGCGTGCAGATGGACCAGATCACGGCAGGGATATTGCCGCCGGTCACGAACCATGCGGCGAAAATCGGCGGCATGGTCCAGGGGATCTGTAAGACGGGGCGACCAATGATGTCGAAGTACATCAGCGACCAGGTTGAGATGCACAGGATCATCGGCGTCAGGGTAAACGGGATCATCAGCAGTGGGTTGAAGACTATCGGGCAACCGAAAATGACAGGTTCGTTAATACAAAATATCGCGGAGGGCAGGGAGAGCTTACCCACTGATTTGTACAGCCGACTGCGGGAACGCAGCATGGCAATGACCAGCCCCATGGTCGCGCCCGTTCCGCCCAGGCACATAAAGACGATATAAAACCCGTCGGCGGTAATATGGGGAATGGGCTGATGATGCAGATAGGCCTGAGTATTTTCAGAGATGTATTTCAGGAAAATGGGACTGGTGATGCCGGAAAGCACGTTGTCGCCATGTATGCCGCAGCACCACAGCAGCGAAATCAGAAAAATAAGCACCAGCATGCCCGGCAGCGAACCGAGGCCGGAGACGAGCGGGCTGAGCAGCAGGGTGAAGAAGTGGTTGATATCAAAATTCAGGATGACGCTAATCAGCCAGATCAGAGTGATTGCTACCGCGGCGGGGATCAGGCTCGCAAAAGATTGCGCCACGGCAGGAGGCACGCCCTCCGGCAGGGTGATCACGACGTTGTGCCGGATAAAAAATCGCACGATGTGCACCGTCAAAATCGCCAGGATGATGGCAGAAAACAGCCCCGCCGCACCAAGATTGTCAACGTTGAGCTGATAGCTGTCGTTGAGTTGCGCCAGTAAGAAAACCACCAGCGTGACTATGCAGCAGGTGATAGCGTTGAGGTTGTACTCCTTCGCGAGGTTGTAGCTGATACCCACCGCAGAAATCAGCCCTATTGCACCAAAGGTAACGCCCACCGGGGCGCTGAGCTTTTCGGCAAACGGGCCAAGCCATTCACTCCAGCCGGGTATCGGTAGATTGGCGAGAATGAGAAACAGGCTACCGGTGATGGTGAAGGGTAAGGTCAGCGCAATACCGTTGCGCACGGCGACCAGTATTTTATTTTCGCCTACGCGAATCAGTACAGGAATGACTCTGTGCTCAAGAAATGTAATCACATTGCTTACTCCAGAAGAGATTTCTGCTCTCCCGCCGCTGTTGATGTTATCAGGCTTTGCTGGCGGATTTTTAAACTGGTATATACCAGTTGAATGCAGTTTTTCACGGTTCTTTTAGCCTGTCAAACAGGCATGCAATGCGGTGCAGATTTGATTATTTGTCTGAAAATAAAGGGTTTTTGAAAGGGTAAAACGGTGGGGAGACGCTTCAGGGCAGGAAAATGAATCGCAGAACTGTGACGCTGGCTGCACTATTTCTGTAGGGCAGACGGGCCAGCGCGTTGCCAGCCCGGGAGGACATCAGGCTTCGTAGAAATTATAAATCCCCGCCGCCATCACCAGCGATGACGCCACTTCGTACGCTTTTTCGCGCCCGACCAGCAGGTCAATAATCTTCAGGCCAAAATCAATGGCGGTGCCCGGCCCCTGGCTGGTGAGCAGGTTAACGCGCGGATCCCAGACCACGCGTTTATCCACCCACTGGTCTTCCGGAATTGTGTCCTTCAGGCCAGGAAAGCCGGTCATATTCCCGATGGGGAAAATGTCGTGCGGAACCAGCACCGTACCTGCGGCCGCACAGATTGCCGCGACGATACGCCCGGAAAGATGAAACTGACGAACGGTTTCAACCAGCAGCGGGCTGTCGCGGAAACACTCTGCACCCTTCAGCCCACCCGGCAAAACGATCATGTCGTAATCACCGTCCGCCACCTGTACAAGCGGTGCATCCGCCAGGATCTTCACCCCACGCGAGCAGGTAATCGCCAGACTTCCGTCGCTGGCGACGCTGGCGGTAGTAACCTTAATACCACCACGCACCATCAAATCAATGGTGGTGACCGCTTCTGTCTCTTCGCTACCAGGGGCGAGGCATACCAGTGCCGATGCGCTCATACTCACTCTCCTTTCGTTTTACTAACTCAAACAGACGGCTGTTTTCCGCAACGGTAATACCGTGTGCCCGGGCGCGTTTTAACAGATAACCGGTAATGTAATCAATTTCGGTATGCCGCATAGCCCGGATATCCTGCAACATTGAGGAGATATTTTCTGCCGTACTCTCAATGACCTGGTCGACATAATAACGTAAATCGGACTCTGAGGTGTGGTAGCCTTCGCGTTCAATGACGGCGGCAACTTCCCGGCAAATCAGCGCTACCCGATCGGGATGCTGACGCAGTTCACCGTTAGGGCAATCCAGCAGGGCGGTCAGCGGATTGATCGCGCAGTTGACCGCCAGTTTGCGCCACAGCTCCGCGCGAATGTTATTGTGCCAGGCGACGTCAGGCAGCGTGCTTTGCAGGGTATCCGCAAGATAGCTGTAATCGCCGGGCTGTTCACGCGCAGGACCGATATGGGTGATACCACTGGCAACATGGATAATGACGTTACCGTCGCGACGTGCCGCGTGGGTGGTTGTCCCCATCAGCAGCGGTTGCCGGACAGATTTAAGCTCTTCAATGGTACCCATACCGTTGTGAATCAGCAGGATTGGCGTGCGTTCAGGTAACTGGGCGGCCAGGCTTTTCACCGCATCGGAGACCTGCCAGGCCTTCAGCGTGACCAGCAGCAAATCACTGGTGGCAAGAAATTCCGGATCGTTTGCCGTCAAAGACTCGTTGAAAATTGAACCGTCTGTACCAATTACGTTCACACTGCAATAGGGCTGGGGAATTCGCAGCCAGCCCTGAACGTCGTGTCCCTGTTTGCATAGCGCTGTAAGCCAGAGTTGGCCAAGGGCTCCGCATCCAAGCACTGTTACTTTCATCGTTCCTCCTCACCTGCAACGGCGCCAGGTGCTATGACGCTAAGTATAGCGCCATCAGCTAAGCTTCTCGTTATGCCTCGTTGCGGGTATTATGCAACGCAACAAAAATGAAGGGAGAAGAAAAGATGCCATCTTTCGATATTGTTTCTGAAGTTGATTTGCAGGAAGCGCGTAACGGCGTAGAAAATGCTGTCCGTGAGGTTGAGTCACGTTTCGATTTTCGTGGCGTTGAGGCGACCATTGAACTGAACGACGCGAACAAGACGATCAAAGTCCTGAGCGAGTCTGATTTCCAGGTCAACCAGTTGCTGGATATCCTGCGCGCCAAGCTGCTCAAGCGCGGCATTGAAGGGACCTCACTCGATGTACCGGAAGATTTTGTTCACAGCGGCAAAACCTGGTTTGTGGAAGCGAAGCTGAAGCAGGGGATTGAGAGCGCGGTACAGAAAAAAATCGTTAAGCTTATCAAAGACAGTAAGCTCAAAGTGCAGGCGCAGATCCAGGGTGAAGAGATCCGCGTGACCGGAAAATCCCGTGATGACCTGCAATCCGTGATGGCGCTGGTGCGTGGCGGCGATCTCGGCCAGCCATTCCAGTTTAAAAACTTCCGCGATTAAGACAATCATGCCCGGCTAAACCGGGCATTTTTTCAGGCCTTCAGCGCCTGCTCCACCTCAAAGCGGTTAGTCACTTTGCTGTCAATTTTGACATACGCACTGCGCTCTTCCGGGACAATCAGCACTTCGCTCACGCCCTCTGTCGCTTCCAGACGCTGTTTTAACGCGTCACCGATTGCCACGTCATCGGGAATTTCTACCCGCAGGCTACTTACATAGCGCGGCTCTTTCATGGTGCTGGCAACAAACAGCCAGAGCATCGCCAGCAGCGCACCGGCGAGGAAAACGGTCTGGGAGTCAAACAGACCGTCCACCCAGCCGCCGAGCGACCCGCCGATCGCCACGCCGAGAAACTGGCTGGTGGAGTAAATGCCCATCGCGGTGCCTTTGTATCCTGCCGGAGACTCTTTGCTGATAAGCGACGGCAGCAGGGCTTCCATCAGATTAAACGCCAGGAAGAACAGCTGTACGCCGGCGATCAGTTCCCAGAAATGCGGGCCAGCGCCCCACAGCACAATCTCGGCAATCAGCAATAACGCCACGCAGCCCACGAAGACGCGTTTCATTTTGCGCTTCACTTCGGCGTAAATAATGAAGGGCACAACGGAGACAAACGAGATCAGCATTGTGACCAGATAAATTTTCCAGTGCTCTGCCGCCGGGAAACCTGCTGCGGCAAGTTGACCAGGCAGGGCGACGAAGGTGGACATCAGCAGAATGTGCAGGCACATAATGCCGAAGTTCAGCTTAAGCAGGCGCGGCTCGGCGATGACTTTGCTGAAACAGCCTTTCACCATCCCGGATTCACGGTTGAGGATGTGGTTTTTACTGTCAGGCACAACCCACAGCGTGAGTGCGATCCCGATGGTCGCCAGCACCGCAATCATCCAGAACAGGGCGTGCAGGCCGAGCGCATGAGTGATGACAGGCCCCAGCACCATGGCAATGGCAAACGTGACGCCGAAGCTGACGCCGATAAACGCCATGGCTTTGGTGCGGTTTTGCTCGCGGGTTAAGTCTGACAGCAGCGCCATCACGGCGGCGGCAATCGCCCCGGAACCTTGCAGGGCGCGCCCAAGAATAATTCCCCAGATGGAGTGGGAGAGGGCGGCGATGATGCTGCCAAGTACAAACACCAGCAGCCCGCCGACAATCAGCGGTTTGCGACCCACGCGGTCGGAGAGCAGGCCAAAGGGGATCTGGAATATCGCCTGCGCCAGGCCGTAGATACCAATCGCCAGACCAATCAGCGCTTCGCTGGCACCCTGTAACGCCATGCCATATGTGGTCAGAACGGGCAGGACCATAAACATGCCAAGCATCCGCAGCGAGAAAACAGTCCCTAAACCCCAGGTCGCACGCAGTTCGCCTGGCGTCATTTTATAATCGTTCATTACCACCTCTACCAAAAAGCAGGCCATAGTTTAGGCGGGGTGATAAGTGCGGTAAATAGGTGTTTGTTTAAGAGATATTACGAGGGTGTGATAAAAGCACCCCCGGATAAAAAATTACGCCTCGACGCGCAATCCGTAGCTTTTGAATTTCTCAAGAACAATGGCAATTTCATCGTCACTGAGCACCGGAACGGGATCTACTATCGCCAGCGTGGCCAGGTAGAGTTTTGCCAGCACCTCTACCTCCTGCGCCAGCCACAGTGCCTTTTCAAGATTTTCTTCGCAGGTTATCAGGCCGTGGTGCTGTAAGAGCGTCGCTTTGCGATCGCGTAATGCGACCGCGACATGCTCTGACAGCGCGCGCGTCCCGAAGGTCGCGTAAGGGGCGCAGGGAATGGAGTTTCCCCCGGCGGCGGCAATCATATAGTGAATAGCAGGAATGGGGCGGTTGAGTATCGAGACGGCGGTACAGTTAACCGCATGGTTATGGACGACGGCGTTAGCATCCGGGCGGGTCTGATACACAACCTGATGAAAACGCCATTCGCTGGAGGGCAGTTTATCTTCTTCGTGTCGCCCCTGTGCATCTACATAGACGATACTCTCTTCGGTCAGATGCTCGTAGGGAATTCCGGTCGGCGTAATCAGCATGCCGTCGCGATAGCGAACGCTGATATTGCCGGCGGTGCCCTGATTTAACCCCATGCGGGTCATCTCAAGGCAGGTGTCGATAATGTCTCTAGCTAATCGGGCTCGTTCCATTTTTTATTCTCCGGGTACAGTTTTATTTTTACTGGCGGGAACGTTTGACCAGCTTCATATCGACTTTCGCCGTCTCGTTGACCGCTTCGCCGTCGATGGCTCGCTGCATCAGTTCAAACGCTTTTTCCGCCCAGGTATCTTCATCCTGCTGCATGGACCAGACGCTGTTAGGCAGGAACCCCAGCATGGGGTGCTCATCGAAGGTGCCGATATTGATGTGTTGGGGCACGGTGCCGGTACGCGTCCGCAGGGCTTCGATTGCCCCTTCCAGAACGGGTAACGATGAGGCGATAAACGCCTGCGGAACACCCTGGCTGTCGATAAGCGAATCCATCAGGGCATATCCGCCCTCCGGCGTATTGTCCGGCCCTTCGATGACCCACTCGCGATGGTGAATACCGGCTGTTTTCAGGGCCTGTAAGTAGCCGTTCAGACGGTCCGTAATACTGGGCAGTGCGGTATCGCCCACAAGGAACCAGAGCGGCGTTTTTCTCTCTGCCAGCATGTTGCGGGCCAGTTCATCCCCCCCGGCCTCGTTATGACTCTCAACCAGCGCGTTGTCAGTAAAGCCAAAATCCCGGTCGAGGAGCACCAGTGGTTTTTGGATCTGCCGCAAATGATGCTGCTGGTTTTCCAGCGTCGAGGGAACGATAAACAAGCCGTCCACGTTGCGCGCCATCAGGGCTTTGACCAGCTTGTTTTCGTAATCCACATCGTTGTAAGTACAGCTGATCATCAGCTGGTAGCCCGAACGGCGGCAGCGCAGTTCGAGTTTCTCGGCGAGCGTTGCAAAGAACACGTTCGAGATGTTGGGCACGATGAGCCCCAGCGTCTCGGTTTTGTTTAGCTTAAGACTGCGCGCCGAATGGTTGAGGGTATAGCCGAAGCGCTCGACGTGTTCATTAATTCGGGACTGTGTTTTCACGCTGATCCGATACTGTTCGGCTTTCCCGCTCAGTACCAGCCGCACGGTGGTGACGGATAAATTCAGATCCTTCGCTATCTGTTCAACTGTTTTGGCCATCGCTACGCCTCAATCCTTAACGTACGTAAAAAACTGCTGATAAAGCATACGCATCCTGCCATTACATTTCCTGTTGCATCAGGAGATTAAGCGCCTGCTGCTGGGTCCACAGCATCAGGTACGCCTCATATTTTTGCCTGTGGAAAGCCGCGGTTTCCGGCCGACGGGTGATGATGTCGCCGGCTTTGACCATTTCCCGGGTGGCATCGGTGAGCGTTGCCCATGCACCGCTCGCCACAGCGCCGCAAATGGCCGCGCCGAGAGTGACGGCATCTTCTTCGGCTAAAAGATGAATATCGCAGCCCGTGGCATCGGCATACTCCCGCAGCCAGAGCCGGTTATGGGTGGCTCCTCCACAAATGACAATGCGCGACAAGGTGTGCCCGTGATGTTTCAGGGTATCCATAATATGTCGTGTGCCATAGGCTATGGCCTGTAGCGTGGCCAGATAGAGCCTCGCCAGCGCACGTTCACCGGTTTCTAATGTCAGACCGACCACGCTGCCCCGCGCATCCGGACGCGAACGCGGCGAGCGGTTGCCGTGGTGATCGGCCAGAATGTGCAGGTTGCGGGTGGGATATTTTTCTTCCTGTTCAAGCGCGGCTACCCAGTCGTTGAGCAGCGCCACCGGATGGCGTTGCGCCGCTTCTGCTTTTGCAAACAGGTCTGCGCTGGCTCCGTGCTCGCGCAACGTCCAGTCGACCAGCGCCCCGGCAGCACTTTGCCCGCCTTCCGTCAGCCAGTAGCCCGGCAGCATGGCGCTCCAGTAAGGCCCCCAGACGCCGGGCGTATGGATCTCCGTCTGACTGGCAAGCATATGGCAGTTCGAGGTTCCGCTGATGAGCGCCAGCGTGCCCTCCGGGTGTGAGCCCGTCAGCGCCACGCCACCCGCGTGGGCATCGATCATGCCGCTTGCCACAACCACCTCTTCGGGCAACCCCAGAGCTTGCGCTGCCTGTGGGCTGAGTTTCCCGACGCATTCAGCGACGTCCAGAATAGTATCGGGAATTTTTGTCAGTAAGGTCTCCAGCCCCACCTCCCTGAGCAGCGATTCGCTGAACTGCGCCTCATGCGCAAGGTAGTTCCATTTGCAGGTGAGGGTGCACAGGCTGGCGGCGTCCTGGCCCGTTGCTTTCCAGACCAGAAAATCGGCAAGGTCGAAAAAGCGCCAGGCCTGATTCCATGTTTCAGGATGATGTCGCTGCAACCACAGCAGTTTTGGCAGTTCCATTTCAATACTCACCTCGCCGCCCACGTAGCACAGGGCAGGATCGCGTGTGGCATTGATGCGAACAGTTTCTTCGTGAGCACGATGATCCATCCACATAATGATGTCCTGCGATGCCGGACTGTCGGGGGACACGCTCAGGCCGTTACCCTCAGCATCCAGCGCGACCAGCGAGCACGTGGCGTCGAAGCCAATCGAACAAATGGCGTCGGGTGAGATCCCAGAGGAGTCGACGGCTTCCCGCACCACCGCGCAAACCTGCTGCCAGATCTCCGCGGAGGATTGTTCCACGCGCGCGTTGCTGGCGTGAAACTGCGAAATCGGACGGGTCGCGAAGCTCAAACGCTCGCCTTGCGCAGAGTAAAGCCCAGCACGAACGCTGGCTGAACCCACATCGACCCCGAGGAAATAGCCGTCACTCATCATAAACTTCCTTATTTTTTACCAAACGGATGTAACAGTTTATCAATTTCAGGGGTGTTGATATTCTGCGCATTGACATATTTCACTGGAATATCAATTTCCTTAGCCACCGTCTGTCCGGAAATCACCGCGTTCAGCGCCTTTATGCCCTGATAACCAATCTGGTACGCGTCCTGCACCACGAAGCCCTGAATCACGCCGTTTTTGAGGAAGTTAATGATGGCTTCGGTGCTGTCAAAACCGATGACTTTCACTTTGCCCTTCAGATTCTGGCTGTCGATCGCGTTCGCAACGCCCAGGGTTGAGCCTTCGTTGGTGGCATAAATACCGGCGATATCCGGGTTGGCCTGAACCATATCAATGGTTTTATCCATCGCCTTTTGCGGGTCGCCATCGCTATATTGCACCGGCAGTACCTGAATATTCGGGTACTTCTCTTTCATTCGCTCGCTGAATCCTTCAGAGCGCTCAATGGCGGACGTCGTTCCGGCTACGTGGGCGATAATACCCACTTTCCCCTTCTGGCCTACCTGCTCCGCCAGCGCATCCGCAGCCTGTGCGCCCGCCTTACGGTTATTGGTGGCGACAAAGCTGGCCGGCATATCCGAGTTCACGCCCGAGTCGAAGGTCACCACCTTGATCCCCCGGCTGTTGGCGGTTTCGACCAGCGGGGCAAGGGCGTTTGCATCAAGCGCGGCCAGCAACAGGCCGTTTGGCTTTTGTGCCATGGTGTTTTCGACTAACTGGATCTGCTCGGCGATTTGCGTTTCATCGGCAGGGCCAACGTAGCTGGTTTTGTCACCCAACTCTTTTGCGGCAGCTTCCGTCCCCATTTTGACCGTCTGCCAGAATTCGTGCTGGTAACCTTTACTGACTACCGGCAGGTTTAAATCTTTTGCCAGCGCGCTGCTGGACAGGATGGCAACGAGCGACAGGGCGCTCAGGATATGGCTGGTTTTCATTATTTTGCTCCGTTGTAGGGTTGGCAGGGCTTGTTGTATCGAGAACCTAACGCATTCTTTTACGTAACGTGTCCAGGTAGACGGCGGCAACGACGACCACGCCCATCGCCACCATCTGCCAGAACTGGGACACGCCCATGAGATTGAGGCCGTTTTTCAGCACGCTCATAATGAACGCGCCTATGATGGTGCCGCCAATCGTGCCCACGCCGCCCATCAGACTGGTACCGCCGATCACTACCGCCGCAATGGCTTCCAGCTCATAACCCACGCCTACGGTTGGCTGGCCTGAATTGAGACGAGAGGCGAGGATCACCCCGGCCACGCCGGTTAACAGGCCGCATAAGGCGTAAACGAAAATTTTCACTCGCTGGACTTTGATCCCGGAAAGATGTGCCGCCGTTTCATTGCTGCCGACAGCGTAGATATAGCGGCCCATCACCGTTTTCTTCAGGATCCACATGGCGATCAGTGCCACGATGACCAGGTAGAACACCGGGTAAGGCAGGACGTCGAACAGGCGACCCTGCGCTAGCAACTTGAACTGCGGGTAGTCAGAAAAATAAATCGCGCGGCCATCGGTCATCACCATATTGATGCCGCGTACCGACATCATTAAGCCGAGGGTGGCAATAAACGGTGGTATGGTCATTTTGGTGACCAGAAACGCGTTCACATAGCCGCAAAGCCCGCCGGCGAGCACGCCTGCCAGAATACAGACCGGCAGCGGCATACCAAACCCGGCGGCGATGCCCACCGCAACCCCTGAGAACGCCACCACCGATCCGAGCGACAGGTCGATCCCGGCGGTAATAATCACAAAGGTTACGCCAATGGCCATGATGCCAATCACCGCCGTTTGCAGGGCGATAGTCATGATATTTTCAGTATTAAAGAAGAACGGTGAGCTGAAGCTGAAAAACAGAACCAGCAATACCAGGCTAAAAAGAGGCGCCAGACGCATCAGGAGCGCTTTATTTATTTTCATCGTATGACTTCCGCTTTGCGGCGATGGAACGGTAACGGACATGATTAATCCTCCAGCGTGGCGTATTGCATGATTTTTTCCTGGGTGGCGTGCTCAGCCTCTATTTCGCCGGCAATGTGGCCGCTGCGCATCACAAGTATGCGGTCGCACATTCCTAATACTTCCGGCAGTTCGGATGAAATCATGATGATCGATTTACCTTTAGCGACAAGGCGGTTCATTAGTTCATAAATTTCCAGCTTGGCGCCAACATCAATTCCCCGGGTTGGCTCATCAAAAATTAAAATATCGGTATCTTTACAGACCCAGCGGGCAATAATGATCTTCTGTTGATTACCGCCGCTTAAATTCAGTGCCGCCTGTTCCAGATGCGGCGTTTTTATTCGCAGCGCATCCACCAGTTTCTGGCTGGACTCCCGGCAGCGTTTTTCATCGACATTACCCGCGGCGCCGGCGTAGTCCGGGTAATTGCCGAGCATAATGTTCATCTCAACGGAAAGGCCGAGGGCGAGTCCCTCTTTTTTGCGGTCTTCTGTTAAATAGCTGATGCCTTTCTCAATGGCGTCAGCCACGTCTTTAATCCGTGTGGGGGTGCCGTTCAGCGTCAGGGTACCGGCGTCGATCGCATCGGCGCCAAACAGGGCCCGGCCCAGTTCCGTTCGGCCTGCGCCCATTAAGCCAGCGAGGCCGAGGATCTCACCGCGCCAGAGGGTAAAGTTGATGTCGTGCAGTACACCATTTCGCGTCAGGCCATTCACCTCCAGCACTTTTTCTCTGCGCTGATGCGGCGGGCGTTTTGGGTAGATGTTATCGAGATTGCGGCCAACCATCATGGCGATAAGCTCGCCGATCTGAACCGTTTCATAATCTACGGTGGCGATGTATTGTCCGTCGCGCATGACGGTCGCGCGATCGGCGATCAGCGCCAATTCTTCCAGGCGGTGCGAGATGTAGACAATCCCCGTGCCCTGAGCCTTGAGCATCCGCGTGACGTCAAACAAACTCTCGATTTCACTTTCGGTCAGCGCGGCGGTGGGTTCATCCATGATTAGCACTTTGGCATTGACCGAAATCGCTTTGGCAATTTCAACCATCTGCTGCTGGGCTACGGTTAATTCACTGACGCGGGCGTCCGGGGCGATTTTTAAATTCAGCGTGTGCAGTATTTTCTCAACCGCCTGTCGCTGGGCGCGTTTATCTAACTGCCAGCGACTATTTTTGCAGAATTCACGGCCAATAAAGATATTCTCTTCCACGGTTAAATCGGGAAAGAGATTAAATTCCTGATGGATAATCGTAATACCTGCGTGCTGAGCACTTAGCGGATCGCTGAATGATACGGATTGCCCTTCAAAGCGAATTTCACCGGAATCGGGTTGGTAAACTCCGGATAATATTTTCATCAGCGTCGATTTGCCGGCACCGTTTTCACCTAACAGGGCATGAACTTCGCCGCGGCGTAAATCGAAATCAACCTGATTCAGCGCCAGCACGCCGGGAAAGCGTTTGGTGATGCGCGTCATCTGAATAAGAGTCTCTGACATTGCAAAATTCCTGTGTTGGAAAGGCAATGAATCACAAGCCATAGTGATTTAGTTATTAAGCTAACTCGACTTAGCTTTCGTCCTTAAAAGCTATTTTAGGGTCATAATTTAGCCAAATAATTTGTATTCAAATTGTGACGTCGTGCAAAGGTATTTTGTTATTTAATTGAATTTAAATGATATGTTTAGTTTTTGCTGAATCGTAATACCTGACGCTGATCGAATTTTGACCTCTCATCGTGAAACTGCTCACAGATCCTGCACATTTATCTTGTCTCATTTTTAGTGAGAACCCTAAGCTAATTCGAGTTAGCAAATTTCACCGCTTTCCGTTCACGGTGCTGCCCGGGCGCTTTTTCACGGCTATGCCCCTGAGACGGATAGGTTAACCAACGTGAGGAAGGGCTATGAAAACGATAAAAGCGTTACCCCGGATTGGCATTCGACCTGTTATTGATGGCCGCCGAATGGGCGTACGCGAGTCTCTGGAAGAGCAGACCATGAACATGGCGAAAGCCACGGCGGCGCTACTCAGTGAAAAATTACGCCACCCCTGCGGTACGCCCGTAGAGTGCGTAATTGCCGACAGCTGCATTGCCGGAATGGCGGAATCCGCCGCTTGCGAAGAGAAGTTCAGCACGTGCCACGTTGGTCTGACGATCACCATCACCCCCTGCTGGTGTTACGGGAGTGAAACCATTGATATGGATCCGCTGCGCCCGAAAGCGATCTGGGGCTTTAATGGCACCGAGCGTCCGGGGGCGGTATACCTCGCAGCGGCGCTGGCAGCGCATAACCAGAAAGGGATCCCGGCGTTTTCCATTTACGGCCACGATGTACAGGATGCGGGCGACGAGACCATCCCGGCAGACGTTGAGGAAAAATTGTTGCGCTTCGCCCGGGCGGGCCTGGCGGTCGCCAGCATGAAGGGGAAAAGTTATCTGTCGGTGGGCGGTGTCTCAATGGGGATCGCGGGCTCGATTGTCGATCACAACTTCTTTGAATCCTGGCTGGGGATGAAGGTGCAGGCGGTGGATATGACCGAACTGCGTCGCCGCATCGATCATAAGATTTACGACGAGCAAGAACTTGAGCTGGCCCTGAGCTGGGCGAAGGCACATTTCCGTTTCGGCGAGGATAAAAACGCAGAGCAGTATCGTCGCAATGAACAGGAAAATGCCGCGATCCTGCGGGAGAGCCTGCTAATGGCGATGTGCATCCGCGACATGATGCAGGGCAACCCTAAACTCGCTGCGATGGGCCGCGTGGAGGAATCGCTGGGCTATAACGCCATTGCGTCCGGTTTCCAGGGGCAGCGCCACTGGACGGATCAGTATCCAAATGGCGATACCGCAGAGGCGCTGCTGAACAGCTCTTTCGACTGGAACGGTATTCGCCAGCCGTTGGTAGTGGCGACGGAAAATGACAGCCTTAACGGGGTAGCGATGCTGTTTGGGCATCTGATGACCGGCACCGCGCAGATTTTTGCTGATGTACGCACCTACTGGTCGCCGGAGTCGGTTGAGCGTGTTACAGGCCAGAAGCTCACTGGACAGGCTGAGCACGGCATTATTCATCTGATCAACTCCGGCTCGGCGGCGCTGGACGGTACAGCGGAGCAGAAAGACGCCGAGGGGAAACCGACCCTGAAACCACACTGGGACATTACTGAGCAGGAAGCCAACGCGTGCCTGGCCGCAACCCACTGGTGTCCGGCGGTGCATGAATACTTCCGCGGGGGCGGTTTCTCATCAAACTTCCTCACCCGGGGTGGCGTGCCATTTACCATGACCCGCGTAAACCTCATCAAGGGTGTGGGTCCGGTATTACAGATAGCGGAAGGCTGGAGTGTTGAGCTGCCGGAACACGTACATGACATTCTGAATAAGCGCACCGATTCAACCTGGCCCACCACCTGGTTTGCCCCACGCCTGACCGGTAAAGGCCCGTTCAGCGACGTCTATTCAGTGATGGCGAACTGGGGCGCTAACCACGGGGTATTAACCGTCGGGCACGTCGGCGCTGATTTCATCACCCTGGCGTCCATGCTGCGCATCCCTGTATGCATGCATAACGTACCGGAGGCGCTGATTTATCGGCCGACGGCCTGGGGCGCTCACGGTATGGATCCGGAAGGGCAGGATTACCGCGCCTGTGAAAATTACGGACCGTTATACAAACATTAATCCGGCCTGCCAGCCTGCTCCGGCGGGCTGGCAGCCTGTGGGGACCGCGATGAAAAAATGTTTTCTGGTTCTCGATTGTGGCGCGACGAACGTGCGCGCCATTGCGCTGGATCCCGAAGGGAATATTGTGGCGCGCGCCGCGGTGGCGAACGAAAGCGAAAGCGCCGCTGAAAATCCGGCCTGGCACCAGTGGTCGCTCGACGCCATCATGCAACGGTTTGCCGTCTGTTGTCAGAAAATCAGCGCAGCGCTGAGCGAGCATAACCTGTGCGGAATGAGTGTGACGACCTTTGGCGTGGATGGCGCACTGGTAGATGAGCGGGGAGAACTGCTTTACCCGATCATCAGCTGGAAGTGCCCGCGAACCGTGCCGGTGATGGAAGCGGTTGCCCGTTCATGCTCCCCGGCAGAACTACAGCAGATCACCGGCGTTGGGCAGTTTAGTTTTAACACGTTGTATAAGCTAGGCTGGCTTCAGGACAACCATCCCGATCTGTTACAGCGTGCTCACGCCTGGCTTTTTATCTCCTCGCTAATCAACCATCGCCTGACCGGAAAGATGACGACCGATCTCACGATGGCCGGTACCAGTCAGATGTTCGATCTGCATCAGCAGCGCTTCAGTGAAACGATCTTAAGCAAGATCGGCGTGCCTCATTCCCTTTTCCCGCCGCTGGTTTCCCCCGGAGAAAGGATTGGTGAATTGCGGCCCGACGCTGCATCCAGGCTCGGATTGCCTTGCGGTGTGCCGGTGATCTCCGCCGGGCACGACACGCAGTTTGCCCTTTTTGGCGCCGGGGCGGGAATTAATGAGCCAGTTCTCTCTTCGGGTACCTGGGAGATTTTAATGGCGCGCACCACGCAGGTTGATACCGCTTTGCTGGGGCAATACCCGGGCGCAACCTGCGAACTGGATAGCCGGACGGGGCTCTATAATCCGGGAATGCAATATCTGGCGTCTGGCGTACTGGAGTGGATCCGCGCGCTGTTCTGGTCGCCTGATACCGACTGGGACACTATTCTGGCTCAGGCGGCGGCAATTCCGAACGGCGCGGATGGCGTCACGATGAATACCCAACTGCTCGATTCTCCACTCGCCGGCTGGCAGGGCGTTACGCTCACCACAACGCCAGCCCATTTTTACCGCGCAGCCCTGGAAGGACTCACGGTGCATCTGCAAGAAAAATGCCTGGCGCTGGAGGCGATCGCGCAATTTAAGGCGCGTGAACTCCTGCTGGTGGGGGGAGGTAGCCGCAATATGCTGTGGAATCAGCTCAAGTCCAATGCGCTTGGGATCCCGGTGAAGGTTCTTGAAGAGGCTGATACGACCGTGCTGGGGGCGTCTTTGTACGGATGGTGGGGCGTCGGAGAAACGGCCAGCGCTGAGGCTGCTCGCGATCGGGTCCACTATCGTTACCGTTATTTCTATCCTGAGGAGCAACCTTGTGCTTAAAACGATATCCCCTCTGATTTCACCCGAGCTGCTGAAAACGCTGGCAGAAATGGGTCATGGTGACGAGATTATTTTTGCAGATGCTCACTTTCCCGCGCACAGCCTGGGGCCAAAGACGATCCGCGCAGATGGCCTGCTCATCAGCGATTTGTTGGCCGCGGTGATACCGCTGTTTGAACTGGACAGCTATGCGCCACCGCTGGTGATGATGGCCCCTGTCGACGGGGATACGCTCGATATACAGGTAGAAGCGCGCTATCGCAACGCACTCTTTGGTGAGGCGGAAGGGGAGGGGATTACGCGTATTGACCGTTATGCGTTTTATGCGCGGGCACAGAAAGCGTACGCCATCGTGGTGACGGGCGAGACCGCGAAATACGGCAATATACTGTTAAAGAAAGGGGTTACGCCGTACCAATAAAAAACGCCGGGCTAAACCCGGCGTTTTTACATCAGTCTTCTTACCAGACGTAAGTCAGCAGGTGTTGTGAATCTGGCACCATGAAGTCTACGGACATCATCACGGACAGGGAGGTGATGGCGACAATCGAGAACACAAACAGCTTGCGTGCCCAGACCTTGTCATCTTCCACTTTGTAACCGCGCAGGGCCATGCCGAGCCACCATACGCTCACCGCAGCTGCTACCACCAGATATTTATATCCGGCGTAACCGCCCAGAGAGAGCATCAGCGTTGCCACGGCAAAAGCGATGATGTAGAGCGTGATGTGGTTCTTGGCAACCGAAATGCCTTTCACGACCGGCAGAACCGGAATGTTCGCCGCCTGATAATCCTTAAAGCGGAAAATCGCGATGGCGTAGGAGTGCGGCATCTGCCACAAGCTAAAGATAGCCAGCAGGATGAGCGCACCGCTGTCGAACTCGTTCGTGACGGCGCAGTAGCCAATCACCGGCGGCGCCGCGCCGGAGAGAGAACCAATCAGCGTGCCGTAGACGGAGTGACGTTTCATATACAGGCTGTAGACGCCCACATACACCACGAACCCCATCACCCCCAGCCAGCAGGCCAGCGGGTTAGCACCAAACCACAGCAGCATAAAGCCAGCAATACCCAGCAAGGTGGCGTACACCAGCGAGACGGAAGGAGCAATCAGGCCTTTAACCAGCACCCGATTTTTGGTCCTTTCCATCTTCTTGTCGATATCCATGTCGATGTAGTTGTTAAATACACAACCGGACGCAACCACCAGTGACACACCGACCAGCGTGTAAATAAAGAGGGTGTAATCAATGCTGCCTTTAGAGGCCAGCAGGAACCCTCCGATTACGGAGATCAGGTTGCCAAAGATGATGCCTGGTTTCGTGACTTGCAGGTATTGCTTAAACATACTCGCCGCTCTTAGTGAACCATCATGTTGTAGTTAAGGTTCCACATAATCCAGATGGAACCGACTACCAGGATAGCGATGATAATCACGGTAAAGATAAAGGCCGTCATGTTCCAGCCTTCATCGGACTTGGTGTTCATGTGCAGGAAGCAAACCAGATGCACCAGAATCTGAATCACCGCGGTCACCAGGATTGCGCCCAGGATAACCGGCTTAGATGCAGAACCGTTCATCACCATCCAGAACGGGATCACCGTCAGAATGATCGACAGGATGAAACCTGTCATGTAGGTTTTTACGCTGCCGTGGGAAGCGCCATGATCGTTAGAATGACTCATTACATCGCCCCCATCAGATAGACAACAGAGAACACACAGATCCATACCACGTCCAGGAAGTGCCAGAACAGGCTCAGGCACATAATACGGGTACGGTTAGTACTGGTCAGGCCGCGACGGGAGATCTGGAACATCAGCACCGCCATCCAGATCAGACCCGAGGTCACGTGCAGACCGTGGGTGCCTACCAGCGCGAAGAACGCTGACAGGAAGCCGCTACGATCCGGGCCGAAACCTTCCATGATCAGGTGATGGAATTCATAGATTTCCATCCCGATAAAGCCAGCACCAAACAGCCAGGTCAACGCCAGCCAGGAGACAACCTGGCTCTTGTTGTTTTTGTACATGGCGATAGCCGCCATGCCGTAGGTGATGGAGCTGAATAACAGCAGTGCGGTTTCAACCAGAACGAACGGCAGTTCAAAGATGTCCTTACCGGTCGGGCCGCCCGCTGTGCCGTTCACCAGAACGGCATAGGTTGCGAACAGACAGCAGAACAGGATGCAGTCGCTCATCAGGTAGATCCAGAAACCGAAGACTTTCGTCGGTCCTGTATCATGGTGCGCATGTTCATGCGCGTGGGCAGTTGAGTGCGCCAGAGTATCAGTTGCCATTTTTCAGCCCCGCTTTAGAAATCTCGTCAAAATGCTGGTTTTCCAGCTTTTCAACTTCACGGACTGGTACGTAGTAGTCCACGTCCTCGTCAAAGCTCTTCACAATCCAGCTGATTACGATGCCAGCGAAGCCAACAATCGCCATCCACCAGATGTGCCAGATCATTGCGAAACCAAATACCGTTGCGAAAGCGGCAATAACCATGCCCGCGGCGCTGTTTTTCGGCATATGGATCTCTTCGTAATGCTCAGGTTGCTTGTACGCTTCACCTTTTTCTTTCATTTCCCAGAATGCATCACGCTCGTGAATGTGCGGCACTACGGCAAAGTTATAGAACGGAGGCGGAGAAGAGGTCGCCCACTCCAGCGTACGGCCACCCCATGGGTCACCGGTCAGGTCGCGGTTCAGGTTACGGTCACGGATAGACACGTAGTACTGAATCAGCTGGCACAGAATACCGCAGGCAATCAGCGCTGCGCCGCCCGCTGCAACCATCAGCATTGGGTGGAACTGCGGATCGATCTGCTGGCTCAGACGACGGGTCATCCCCATGAAGCCCAGCACGTACAGCGGCATAAACGCCACGAAGAAGCCGATGATCCAGAACCAGAACGCGCGTTTACCCCATTTTTCGTTCAGGGTGAAACCGAACGCTTTTGGCCACCAGTAGGTCACACCAGCGAAGCAGCCGAAGACCACGCCACCGATGATAACGTTATGGAAGTGCGCAATCAGGAACAGACTGTTGTGCAGAACGAAGTCAGCACCTGGTACCGCCAGCAGTACGCCGGTCATCCCACCTACGGAGAAGGTCACGATGAAGCCGATGGTCCACAGCATAGCTGAGTGGAACACGATACGACCCTGGTACATGGTGAACAGCCAGTTGAAGATCTTAACCCCGGTCGGGATCGCGATAATCATGGTGGTAATACCGAAGAAGGCGTTTACGTTGGCACCCGCACCCATGGTGAAGAAGTGGTGCAGCCAGACGATGAACGACAGGACGGTAATACATACGGTTGCCCACACCAGAGAGGTGTAACCAAACAGGCGTTTGCGCGAGAAGGTTGCCGCGATTTCGGAGAACACACCGAACACCGGCAGAACCAGGATGTACACTTCCGGGTGACCCCAGGCCCAAATCAGGTTGATGTACATCATCATGTTGCCACCCATATCATTCGTGAAGAAATGGGTACCCAGATAGCGATCCAGGGTCAGCAGCGCGATGGTGACGGTCAGAATTGGGAACGACGCGATAATCAGGACGTTGGCGCACAGAGATGCCCAGGTAAATACTGGCATCTTGAACATCGTCATACCTGGTGCACGCATCTTCAGGATGGTCACGAAGAAGTTAATACCGGTCAGGGTGGTACCGACACCGGAGAGCTGAAGCGCCCAAATCCAGTAGTCAACGCCCACGCCCGGACTGTACTCAATTCCCGACAGCGGCGGGTAGGCCAGCCAGCCAGTCTGAGCAAATTCGCCCACACCCAGTGACAGGTTAACCAGGATAACGCCGACAACCGTGAACCAGAAGCTCAGGTTGTTCAGGAACGGGAACGCAACGTCGCGCGCGCCGATTTGCAGCGGAACGACCACGTTCATCAGACCGATTACCAGCGGCATCGCCACGAAGAAGATCATGATAACGCCGTGGGCGGTAAAGATCTGATCGTAGTGGTGCGGTGGCAGGAAGCCGGCTTCGCCCGCAGACGCAAGCGCCTGCTGGCTACGCATCATGATTGCATCCGCAAAGCCACGAATTAACATGACGATACCGACGATGCAGTACATGATACCGAGTTTTTTGTGGTCAACCGAAGTCAGCCACTCATTCCACAGGTAGCTCCACTTACCGAAGTAAGTGATCAGGCCAACTAAGGCCGCGCCACCAATGATAATTGCAGCCACCGTAACCATAATAATCGGTTCATGGTAGGGCACTGCATCCAGTGTCAATTTTCCGAACATTTTCTTCCTCGGCCCCTTAGTGAGCGGTTTCCGCGTGGCTCATGTCCATGCCTTCCATACCCTGGTGCGTGTTGTGCTCGCCTTCAGGCTGGGTCATGTCCATGCTCATGCCGTGATCCATAAATTTGCCAATAACGTCTTTGAACAGATTCGGTTTCACGTTAGAGAAGTACTCCACCTTGTTGTATTCGCTAGGTGCAGCCACTTTTTCGAACGCCGCCATGTCAGACATGGTGTTTGGAGACTGCTTCGCTTTTGCAACCCACTGGTCGAAAGTCGCGCGGTCTGGCGTAGCGATAGCTTTGAACTTCATACCCGAGAAGCCCGGGCCACTATAGCTGGCGGAGATACCGTCGTAGGTGCCTGCTTCATTCGCGATCAGGTGCAGGTTAGTCTGCATACCGGCCATCGCGTAAATCTGGCTGCCCAGACGTGGGATGAAGAAGGAGTTCATTACGGAGTTGGAGGTCACTTTGAACTGAACCGGAGTGTTCGCCGGGAAGGCGATTTCATTCACGGTAGCAATGCCCTGTTCTGGATAGATGAAGAACCATTTCCAGTCCATGGAGACCACTTCAATGGTAATAGGTTTTTCATCGTGAACCAGCGGTTTGCTCGGCTCAAGTGCGTGAGTGGTTTTCCAGGTCAGTACAGCAAGGAACAGGATGATCAGAATAGGTACCGTCCAGACCACAGCTTCCACTTTATTGGAGTGTGACCAGTTAGGGCTATACTTCGCATCTTTATTGCTCGCACGATACTTCCAGGCGAAACCAACAGCCATCAAGATGGCAGGAATAACCACAATCAACATCAGGCCAAAAGCCGTCAGTATCAATGAACGTTGTTCCAGTCCAATCTGTCCTTTGGGGTCTAGTAGTGCAGAATCGCAGCCACTGAGTAATACAGTGCCTGCGAATAATGACAACCATCCCAAACTTTTATTGTATTTCCTGAGTCTCATTTAACGACCTCAATTCCACGGGAGTCTGGTGGCGTTTAAAGTGTGGGGGCATTTTACGGGAAGGTTACATTACTGTAAACATCATTAGGCCTGTGTCAGGAAGGTGTTACCGGGTTCTGCCGCACATGTCACAAGTGTTGCAAATTATGTCGCGTTTTCCGGGGGAAGCCGCACGGAGCGGGCGTTATAACGAAAGGGTGCCCCAGCATACCGCAAAAGGGACAATTGGTATAACCATTGTGAAAAATACACAAATAATTAACAATTAATTATCAATAAAAAGACAACTAAAAAACGAAAATTCAATCTTTCGAATGCTGAATCGTTTAACGGAAAATAGCGTAGCGAAATAAGCTCCAATAATTTCCGAATGCTATCCCGCACAAAACAACAAATATTTTTTTTGCCGATGGCGGTTATTTCGCCGTTATAATTTCGTGTCGTTATTACAACGGGAAATAACCTTTCGCTTTTTACTTCATGTCATCTGCGTTTTCCGCAATGACATGAAATCCAGCATCCCACCGGTCAGGATACCCACGATGGCGAGTAACACCCCTGCATCAAGCAGCTGGGTTTCAAACGGAAGCGACAAGGTGGTCGTCGCATTCAAGATGAGTACCGCGAGCCACACTACCAGCGCAAGACAACCAGCCATCAGCAGACGCAGGGCAAACCGATAGGCAGCCTGATATTCCGTGCGCGGCATGAAGTGTTCCGTCCGCTGGGTATATTCCAGCGTCTGGCGACAGACCAGCAGCAATAAAATCCCCGGCACCGCCGCCACCACCGAGAAGAGATAAAACGTCGGCCAGCCGTGAGCTTCAACAAACCAGCCCGCGACGGGGCCAACGTATACGCGCCCGACGGCAGAAAGGGCAGACAGTAGCGCAAATTGGGTGGCGGAAAATGACTTATTACACAGCGTCATCAGCAGGGCGACAAATGCCGCAGTGCCCATACCGCCACACAGGTTTTCAAAGAATACCGCCGTCGCCATGCTGATCATATGCTTGTCGGTGATCGACAGCAGCCAGTAACCGGCATTCGATGCGCCCTGAAGGATGCCGAAGATCAGCAGAGCGCGGAACAGCGTCAGGCGCTGCATCAATACACCGCCGTACAGCGCGCCGACGATCGTGGCAAACAGCCCCAGGGTTTTGTTCACCACGCCGACTTCGCCCGCATCAAACCCGACGCCGCGGATCAGGAAGGTGGTGGTCAGACTCATGGCGAAAGCGTCGCCAAGCTTATAAAGGACAATCAGCAGCAGGATCAGCCAGGCATTATTGCGACCAAAGAAATCGCGGAGCGGTGCGGCGACGGCCTGCTCCAGCGAGCGGGGGACCGGAATCACATCGCTCGGTTCAGGCGCGAATAGCGTGGCAATAATGCAGGGGATCAGCAGAGCGGCCATCAGCCAGTACATTCCCTGCCAGCCGAGATAGCGGTCGGCAAGCCAGAGGGCCAGCCCGCCGGAAACCAGCATACCCAGGCGGTAGCCAAGCACGCTGATTGCCGCACCGGCGCCACGCTCTTCTGCTGGCAGGACGTCCGTCTTCCAGGCGTCAAAAACAATGTCCTGCGAAGCGGAGCAGAAGGCGATCACCACCGCAAGCGCGGCCATCCAGCGCAGCTGTGTTGACGGCTCAAGGAAACCCATTGCGGCAATGGCCAGCAACAGCAGCACCTGCGTCATCACTAACCAGCCGCGACGGCGCCCGAGGAACGGTGGGGTATAGCGATCCATCACCGGCGACCACAGGAACTTAAAGACGTAAGCCTGGCCGACGAGCGAGAAGAAACCAATGGTTTTAAGATCGATGTTCTCAACCGTCATCCACGCCTGTAACGTGCCGGAGGTGAGCGCAAGGGGTAAACCGGAGGCGAAACCAAGGATCAGCAGAATAGCTGATTTCGGTTGCTGGAAAATACGTAAGTAGTGACTGGACATGTTCTTATGAACTGACCCGGTGAAGCACCGGGTCAGTCAGCAGGATTAACGGGCGTTCTGCTTGATGAAGTCGTGAATGCTGGTGTCCTGTGCCATGTCGGCAATGGTGTCAGTCAGCACACTGTTAACCGCGTCAGCGATATTTTTGTTGGAGGCCTGGAATGCGCCTTCAACGGAATAGCTTGCACGGTAGTTTTTGTTCATTTTATTGCCGTTCTTCGCGGTAGCAATGATGGCGATATCGGCTTTGGTCGCAATGTTGTAGCGAACGTTACCCTGGGAGACGTCAGCGTACAGGTTGTTCACGATGATTTGCAGATCAACCGCGCCGCTTGGGCCAATCATGTAGCCACGGGAGGTCATCTGTTTTTCCAGCACTTCCTGCAACAGGAAGCGCAGGTCGCGGGAGGCGGTCAGCGTGACCTGCTGGTTGTCGCGAGTCACTTTCGCCAGCGCCTGGTCCTGACGCTGATCGGCGCCATTAATGCTGACTGTGACGCCCATCAGGCTTGGATCCTGCTGAGGCAGGGTAATTTTTGGTGAAACGTCAATGGTCGTCGGCGGAGTCGCGCAGCCGGCGAGCATAAAGAGTGCTACCAACGGAAAGAAGAGTTTTTTTAACATTTTCGGGTTCTCAACGAATCGTAAGCAAAGAGAGAAAAATTGCCGCCATCATAACATCGCTAACGGCCAGGGGAAGTGGTCAACGCATGTAAATTCATCGCCTTGTCCGAAAACTGACCACCTTTCCGCTTTTCTCTGCCTGTAAGTGACAAAACGTATGAACCTCATAGTGAACTTCATTCGTTTGGATGAGAAAATCAGACGAAAGCTAAATATTTGTTGTCAAGGTGTAATGGAACCGGTAAAAGCGGCTAATATTTAAAGGGATGGGTGACACCTTAGCGTTGTCGGAGGAGTGATTTCATGATGATACGTGAACAGATAGAAGAAAAATTAAGGGCAGCGTTCAACCCTGTGTTTCTCGAAGTTGTCGACGAAAGCTATCGTCATAACGTGCCGGCAGGTTCTGAAAGCCACTTTAAAGTGGTTCTGGTCAGCGATCGCTTCACGGGAGAACGTTTCCTGAACCGACACCGCTTGATCTACAGCACCTTGACGGAAGAACTCTCCACAACCGTACATGCGCTGGCGCTGCATACCTACACCATTAAGGAATGGGAAGGGCTACAGGATACGGTATTCGCATCACCGCCTTGTCGGGGTGCAGGCACCATCGCCTGATAAATCGGATTTGCAACCGCCGGAGTTTTTCCAGTATGTTGCTTACAGATTTCGTCAAAACGGCCTTCGGGCCGTTTTGTTTTGTCTGAGTTTTGAGCGGATGGCGCGTTTTTAAGGCTAAAAATAGCCTTAAAGTGTGAAAAAAGCCGCAGCAACATGCTCCAACCGTTCTCGACTCACCTAAGTGATGCCGCTATAATGCCGCGTCTTATTGAATGTCTTCGGGATGATTCTGGCGACAGGGAATGTGAATCTGCACATTAAGAGAGCATCCCGGTATAACAGACAGATTCAGAGTTGACCGAGCACTGTGATTTTTTTGAGGTAACAAGATGCAAGTTTCAGTTGAAACCACTCAAGGCCTTGGCCGCCGTGTAACGATTACTATCGCTGCTGACAGCATCGAAACTGCTGTGAAAAGCGAGCTGGTCAACGTAGCAAAAAAAGTACGTATTGACGGCTTCCGCAAGGGCAAAGTACCAATGAATGTTGTTGCTCAGCGTTATGGCGCTTCCGTGCGTCAGGATGTGCTGGGTGAACTGATGAGCCGCAACTTTATCGACGCGATCATCAAAGAAAAAATCAATCCAGCCGGCGCGCCGAACTACGTTCCAGGTGAATACAAGCAGGGCGAAGACTTCACCTACTCCGTAGAGTTCGAAGTGTACCCGGAAGTTGAACTGAAAGGTCTGGAATCTATCGAAGTTGAAAAACCGATCGTTTCCGTGACTGACGAAGACGTTGACGGCATGCTGGATACCCTGCGTAAGCAGCAGGCGAACTGGAAAGAGAAAGAAGGCGCTGTTGACGCGGAAGACCGCGTAACCATCGACTTCACCGGTTCTGTAGACGGCGAAGAGTTCGAAGGCGGTAAAGCGTCTGACTTCGTACTGGCGATGGGCCAGGGTCGTATGATCCCAGGCTTCGAAGACGGTATCAAAGGCCACAAAGCGGGCGAAGAGTTCACCATTGACGTGACCTTCCCTGAAGAATACCACGCTGAAAACCTGAAAGGTAAAGCAGCGAAGTTCGTTATCAACCTGAAGAAAGTGGAAGAGCGCGAACTGCCAGAACTGACTGAAGAATTCATCAAGCGTTTCGGCGTGGAAGATGGTTCTGTTGCGGGCCTGCGTACCGAAGTGCGTAAAAACATGGAGCGCGAGCTGAACGGCGCTGTACGTAACCGCGTGAAGTCTCAGGCGATTGAAGGTCTGGTGAAAGCGAACGACATCGACGTTCCTGCTGCCCTGATCGACAGCGAAATCGACGTTCTGCGCCGTCAGGCTGCACAGCGCTTCGGTGGCAACCAGCAGCAAGCGATGGAACTGCCACGCGAGCTGTTCGAAGAGCAAGCGAAACGTCGCGTTGTTGTCGGCCTGCTGCTGGGCGAAGTGATTCGTACCCACGAGCTGAAAGCTGACGAAGAGCGTGTGAAAGGCCTGATCGAAGAGATGGCTTCTGCATACGAAGACCCATCAGAAGTGATCGAGTTCTACGGTAAGAACAAAGAGCTGATGGACAACATGCGCAACGTCGCACTGGAAGAGCAGGCTGTTGAAGCGGTACTGGCGAAAGCGAAAGTGACCGAAAAAGAGACCTCTTTCACCGAACTGATGAACCAGCAGGCGTAATTTCGCCCCGACGGTTTAAAGTTTGAACAAAAAACCCGTTGCCCTCCGGCGACGGGTTTTTTTTATCACAGCTTTAGTCCTGGAAGGGTGCTAAAACGCCCTTTCAGTGTTAGCGTTACAACAAAACGTTGTTATGCTTGAAATAGGGCATGACGACCCCCATTAGTATGTAATCACGATGATTGAGACTGGCTGATAATCCGTCCATAAGGTTACAATCAGTACAGCAGGTGTTTTCAATTTTGAACCAGGAGACGGAAATGTCATACAGTGGCGAACGAGATAACTTTGCACCCCATATGGCGCTGGTGCCAATGGTTATTGAACAGACCTCACGCGGTGAGCGTTCTTTCGATATCTATTCCCGTCTGCTCAAGGAACGCGTTATCTTTCTGACCGGGCAGGTGGAAGACCATATGGCTAACCTGATCGTGGCGCAGATGCTGTTCCTGGAAGCGGAAAACCCGGAAAAAGACATTTACCTGTACATCAACTCGCCAGGCGGTGTGATTACGGCGGGCATGTCAATTTATGACACCATGCAATTCATCAAGCCGGATGTCAGTACCATCTGTATGGGGCAGGCGGCATCCATGGGTGCTTTCCTGTTAACCGCAGGGGCGAAAGGTAAGCGTTTCTGCCTGCCTAACTCCCGCGTGATGATTCACCAGCCGCTGGGTGGTTACCAGGGCCAGGCGACGGATATTGAAATCCACGCCCGAGAAATTCTGAAAGTAAAAGCGCGCATGAATGAACTTATGGCGCAGCATACGGGTCAACCTCTCGAGCAGATCGAGCGCGATACCGAGCGCGATCGCTTCCTCTCTGCACCAGAGGCAGTTGAGTACGGCTTAGTCGACTCCATTTTGACCCATCGTAATTGATGCCCGCGACGCGAGTGTGCCGCTATACTAAGGTAGGGCGGAACGTTGCCTGTAAGCAGCTTGCGTCTGAGAATGGCATTTGCGTCGTCATGTGCGGCACATAGAACTTAAAAAGAGGTTTGGACTCATGACAGATAAACGCAAAGATGGTTCGGGCAAACTGCTGTACTGCTCTTTTTGCGGCAAAAGCCAGCATGAAGTGCGTAAACTGATTGCCGGGCCGTCCGTGTATATCTGCGACGAATGCGTCGATTTATGTAACGACATCATTCGCGAAGAGATTAAAGAAGTCGCGCCGCACCGTGAGCGCAGCGCGTTACCAACGCCACACGAGATTCGCCACCACCTGGATGACTATGTCATTGGTCAGGAGCAGGCGAAAAAAGTGCTGGCGGTGGCTGTATACAACCACTACAAACGTCTGCGTAACGGCGATACCAGCAATGGCGTAGAGCTGGGCAAAAGTAACATTCTGCTGATCGGGCCTACAGGTTCTGGTAAAACCCTGCTGGCGGAAACGCTGGCGCGCCTGCTGGATGTTCCGTTCACCATGGCGGATGCCACCACCCTGACCGAAGCCGGTTATGTGGGTGAAGACGTTGAAAATATTATCCAGAAGCTGCTCCAGAAGTGCGATTACGACGTACAGAAAGCCCAGCGCGGGATCGTCTATATCGATGAGATCGACAAAATCTCCCGTAAATCAGACAACCCGTCGATCACCCGTGACGTCTCGGGCGAGGGCGTGCAGCAGGCGCTGCTGAAGCTGATCGAAGGTACGGTTGCGGCTGTTCCACCGCAGGGTGGGCGTAAACATCCGCAGCAGGAATTCTTGCAGGTTGATACCTCCAAGATCCTGTTTATCTGTGGTGGTGCGTTTGCAGGCCTGGATAAAGTGATCTCTCACCGTGTGGAAACCGGCTCCGGCATTGGTTTTGGCGCAACGGTGAAAGCCACGTCTGAAAAACCAAACGAAGGCCAGCTGCTGGCGCAGGTTGAACCGGAAGATCTGATCAAATTCGGTTTGATTCCGGAATTTATCGGCCGTCTGCCGGTTGTGGCGACCCTGAACGAACTGAGCGAAGACGCGCTGATTCAGATCCTGAAAGAGCCGAAAAACGCGCTGACCAAGCAGTATCAGGCGCTGTTTAATCTGGAAGGCGTTGAGCTGGAATTCCGTGACGAAGCACTGGACGCGATTGCCAAGAAAGCGATGGCGCGTAAAACCGGTGCCCGTGGCCTGCGTTCTATCGTAGAAGCAGCATTGCTCGACACGATGTACGATCTTCCTTCTATGGAAGACGTTGAAAAAGTCGTGATCGACGAGTCCGTCATTGGTGGCCAGTCCAAGCCGTTACTGATTTACGGTAAACCGGAAGCGCAGCAGGCATCTGGCGAATAATTCACCATTTCATACAATCAGTTAATCAAAAAGGGGGGATTTTATCTCCCCTTTACTTTTTCCGTATTCATGGCGTTGAATGTATGGGAAACATCCCCATATACTGGATTACATGTTAATGGTTGTGTGAAGCACAGTTACATGACCAGTTTACCTGGCGGACACTAAACTAAGAGAGAGCTCTATGAATCCTGAGCGTTCTGAACGCATTGAAATCCCCGTATTGCCGTTGCGCGATGTGGTGGTTTATCCGCACATGGTCATACCCTTATTTGTAGGGCGGGAAAAATCTATCCGTTGCCTCGAAGCCGCCATGGATCATGATAAAAAAATCATGTTGGTCGCGCAGAAGGAAGCATCAACGGATGAGCCGGGTGTAAACGATCTTTTCACCGTCGGGACCGTGGCCTCTATTTTGCAGATGCTGAAGCTGCCAGACGGCACCGTGAAGGTGCTGGTGGAAGGCTTACAGCGTGCGCGTATTACCACTCTGTCAGACGATGGCGAGCACTTCTCTGCGAAGGCAGAGTACCTTGATTCACCGGAACTTGATGAGCGCGAACAGGAAGTGCTGGTACGCACCGCGATCAGCCAGTTCGAAGGCTACATCAAGCTGAATAAGAAAATCCCACCTGAAGTGCTGACGTCGCTGAACAGCATCGACGATCCTGCACGTCTGGCGGATACCATCGCTGCGCACATGCCGCTGAAGCTTGCTGACAAACAGTCCGTGCTGGAAATGTCCGACGTTAACGAACGTCTGGAATACCTGATGGCGATGATGGAGTCTGAGATCGATCTGCTCCAGGTTGAGAAGCGCATTCGCAACCGCGTCAAAAAGCAGATGGAAAAATCGCAGCGTGAGTACTATCTGAACGAGCAAATGAAAGCCATTCAGAAAGAGCTCGGCGAGATGGACGATGCGCCGGATGAAAACGAAGCGCTGAAGCGTAAGATCGACGCGGCGAAGATGCCGAAAGAGGCGAAAGAGAAAGCCGAAGCTGAGTTGCAGAAGCTGAAAATGATGTCTCCGATGTCGGCAGAGGCGACCGTCGTGCGCGGCTATATTGAGTGGATGGTGCAGGTTCCGTGGAATGCCCGCAGCAAGGTCAAAAAAGACCTGCGTCAGGCGCAGGAAATCCTCGATACCGACCACTACGGCCTGGAACGCGTGAAAGACCGCATTCTTGAGTACCTCGCGGTACAGAGCCGTGTGAACAAAATCAAAGGCCCAATCCTGTGCCTGGTAGGGCCTCCAGGCGTGGGTAAAACCTCTCTGGGCCAGTCCATCGCCAAAGCGACCGGACGTAAGTATATCCGTATGGCGCTGGGCGGCGTACGCGATGAAGCGGAAATCCGCGGCCATCGTCGCACCTATATCGGTTCCATGCCGGGCAAGCTGATCCAGAAGATGGCGAAAGTGGGGGTTAAAAACCCGCTGTTCCTACTCGATGAGATCGACAAAATGTCTTCGGACATGCGTGGCGATCCGGCGTCGGCGCTGCTGGAAGTGCTTGATCCAGAACAGAACGTGGCGTTCAGCGATCACTACCTGGAAGTGGACTACGACCTGAGCGATGTGATGTTCGTGGCGACCTCCAACTCCATGAACATTCCGGCCCCGCTGCTGGACCGTATGGAAGTGATCCGTCTCTCCGGTTATACCGAAGATGAGAAGCTGAACATTGCTAAGCAGCACCTGCTGCCGAAACAGATTGAGCGTAACGCGCTGAAAGCCAACGAGCTGACCGTCGAGGACAGCGCGATTATTGGCATCATTCGCTATTACACCCGTGAAGCGGGCGTTCGTAGCCTCGAGCGTGAGATCTCTAAGCTGTGCCGTAAGGCGGTGAAACAGCTGCTGCTGGATAAGAGCCTGAAGCACATTGTGATTAACGGCGACAATCTGCATGCGTACCTTGGCGTTCAGCGCTTCGACTACGGTCGTGCGGACAACGAAAACCGCGTTGGTCAGGTGACCGGTCTGGCATGGACGGAAGTGGGCGGCGATCTGCTGACCATCGAAACCGCCTGTGTCCCGGGCAAAGGCAAGCTGACCTACACCGGTTCACTGGGTGAAGTGATGCAGGAGTCCATCCAGGCGGCGCTGACCGTGGTGCGCGCGCGCGCGGAAAAACTGGGTATCAACCCGGATTTCTACGAAAAACGCGACATTCACGTTCACGTTCCGGAAGGGGCGACGCCGAAAGATGGCCCAAGCGCGGGTATTGCCATGTGTACGGCGCTGGTTTCCTGCCTGACAGGGAACCCGGTTCGTGCTGATGTGGCCATGACCGGTGAAATTACGCTGCGTGGTCAGGTACTGCCTATCGGCGGGTTAAAAGAAAAACTGCTGGCGGCACACCGCGGTGGGATCAAAACCGTATTGATCCCTTACGAAAATAAACGCGATCTGGAAGAGATTCCGGACAACGTTATTGCCGATTTGCAGATCCATCCGGTGAAACGCATTGAGGAAGTTCTGACTCTCGCACTGCAAAATGAACCGTCCGGAATGCAGGTTGTAACCGCAAAATAGTGACCTCGCGCAAAGAGCGCCAATAAAAACAAGGCTGGTAAGTCATTTCGTACTTGCCAGCCTTTTTTTGTATAGCTAATTTAGATTGCTGATTGGGTTAGCCATCAACAACGGGTGTTGTAAGGTCATAGCAGGACTGATATAACTGCTGCGCGGTCGCGCTGTGAAGGATTCAGGTGCGATATAAATTATAAAGAGAGGAAGAGAACAGTGAATAAATCTCAACTGATTGACAAAATTGCTGCGGGTGCTGATATTTCTAAAGCTGCAGCGGGACGTGCTTTAGATGCTTTAATTGCTTCTGTTACTGAATCTCTGCAAGCTGGGGACGACGTTGCACTGGTAGGCTTCGGTACTTTTGCGGTTAAAGAGCGTGCAGCCCGTACTGGCCGCAACCCTCAGACCGGTAAAGAGATCACCATTGCTGCCGCTAAAGTGCCGGGTTTCCGTGCAGGTAAAGCGCTGAAAGACGCAGTAAACTGATTGCTTTCCCGCTCCAGGGAAGCTGAAAAGTACAAGGGCGCATCGTTTGATGTGCCTTTTTTGTTTGTCCAGACCTGATTTGTGCGAGTTTATGCGAGTTGTGGGCTGACAATTGCCCTGTTTTCTTGTCACAATACGCCTTTACGCGCGACGGTCAGGATTTTCCGTCAGCGTCAGGTAACCAGTCACCTACAGCGGAGTGTTGTTACACCATGATGGACAGCTTACGCACGGCTGCTAACAGTCTCGTGCTCAAGATTATTTTCGGTATCATTATCGTGTCGTTCATATTGACCGGTGTGAGTAGTTACCTCATCGGCGGTGGCGCGAACTACGCCGCAAAAGTGAATGGCCAGGAAATTAGCCGTGGGCAGTTCGAGAACGCTTTTGCTGGTGAACGTAACCGCATGCAGCAACAGCTGGGCGACCAATACTCTGAACTTGCAGCCAACGAAGGCTATATGAAAAACCTGCGTCAGCAGACGCTGAACCGCCTTATCGACGAAGCGCTGCTGGATCAGTACGCGAAAAGCCTGGGTCTGGGCATCAGCGATGAGCAGGTTAAAAAAGCCATCTTCTCGACGCAGGCTTTCCAGTCTAATGGGAAGTTCGACAACGCGCGTTACAACAGCATTGTTAACCAGATGGGTATGACGGCTGACCAGTACGCTCAGGCGCTGCGTAACCAGTTGACCACGCAACAGCTGATCAACGCGGTGGTGGGCACCGATTTCATGCTGAAAGGCGAAACTGAAGAGCTGGCGGCACTGGTGGCGCAGCAACGCGTGGTGCGTGAAGCGACGATTGATGTCAACGCACTGGCAGCGAAACAGCAGGTTAGCGACGCTGAAGTTAATGCTTACTACGAGCAAAACAAGAACAACTTCATCTCTCCGGAACAGTTCCGCGTAAGCTATATCAAGCTGGATGCAGCTGCGATGCAGGAAAACGCGACTGACGCCGAGATCCAGTCTTATTACGACCAGCATCAGGATCAGTTCACTCAGCCGCAGCGTAACCGTTACAGCGTGATCCAGACCAAAACGGAAGCAGAAGCGAAAGCCGTGCTGGACGAGCTGAACAAAGGCGCTGATTTCGCCACCTTAGCGAAAGCAAAATCCACCGACATTATTTCTGCCAAAAACGGCGGTGATATGGGCTGGCTGGAAGAGTCCACTACCCCGGACGAGCTGAAAAATGCAGGCCTGAAAGAGAAAGGCCAACTGTCTGGTGTAATCACATCCTCCGTTGGTTTCCTGGTGGCGCGTCTGGACGATGTTGTGGCGGCGAAAACCAAGCCGCTGGCTGACGTTCGTGATGATATCGCTGCGAAAGTGAAGCAGGAGAAAGCGCTGGACGCCTTCTATGCTCTGCAACAGAAAGTGAGCGATGCCGCAAGCAACGACAACGAATCACTGGCGGGTGCTGAGCAGGCTGCTGGCGTTAAAGCGGTTGAGACGGGCTGGTTCAGCCATGAAAACCTGCCGGAAGAACTGAACTTCAAACCAGTTTCAGATGCCATTTTCAATGGTGGTCTGGTCGGTGAGAACGGTACGCCGGGCAGCAACTCAGACATCATTACCGTTGATGGTGACCGAGCGTTCGTACTGCGCGTCAGCGAGCACAAAGCCGAGGCAGTGAAGCCCCTGGCGGAAGTGAAAGATCAGGTGGTGGCGCTGGTCAAACACAACAAAGCGGCACAGCAGGCAAAACTGGATGCAGAGAAAATTCTGGCCGATCTGAAAGCCGGTAAGAACGATGCGCTGAAAGCGGCTGGCCTGAGCTTTGGCGAAGCAAAAACGCTGAGCCGTACCGGTCAGGATCCTGTCAGCCAGGCGGCGTTTGGTCTGAGTCTGCCGGCGAAAGACAAACCTGTCTATGGTACCACGACCGATATGCAGGGTAACGTGGTGCTTCTGGCGCTGGATGAAGTAAAAGCCGGTACGCTGCCAGACGCGCAGAAGAAGGCCATGGTTCAGGGAATTACCCAGAACAATGCCCAGATTGCTTTCGAAGCGATGATGAGCAACCTGCGTAAAGAAGCCAAAATCAAACTGGGTGATGTGGTCACTCAGGAGCAATAATTACGTATCTGCTCGCAGATTTTAGTAACGCTCTGCAAAAACTAAAGGCCGCTTTCGCGGCCTTTTCCATTTCTGCAATCTGTTGTTTGTCCCTGTTTTCCCGTGCGGTTATCGTGGCGTGGCTGTCAACAAACAAGGAGAAAACAGCATGAAATGTGGAATCAAAGCACTGTTAATTACACTGGCTATTGCCACTTCCGGGATGAGTGCGGGCGCGCTGGCCGCGTCCCCCTCGGTTAAAGCGCAGGCTGCACAAAACCAGGCCGATGCAACGTCACAAGGTCATGTTAAAGCCAACGCGACGGCCAGCACGAAAGCCATTGAGGACGAGGGTACGCGGGTCAGTATCAATATTGCCTCTGCGGACGATCTTGCCCGCGTTATGAATGGCGTGGGTCTAAAAAAAGCGCAGGCCATCGTCAGCTATCGTGAAGAGTATGGCCCTTTCAAAACCCTTGACGATCTCAAGCAGGTGCCGGGTATGGGCAGCGCGCTGGTTGAGCGCAATCTCGCACACCTGACGCTGTAATCGCGTAATCACTTGCACTGCGGCAAAAATTTGCCAGGATAAAGAGGTCATACCAGTTATGACCTCTGAACCTATAACAACGAAAGGCTATTGCGCTATGCAGACACAAATCAAAGTCCGTGGTTATCACCTCGATGTTTACCAGCACGTCAATAACGCCCGCTACCTTGAATTTCTTGAAGAGGCGCGCTGGGACGGCCTGGAGAACAGCGAAAGCTTCCAGTGGCTGACCGCACACAACATCGCGTTTGTGGTCGTCAATATCAACATTAACTACCGCCGCCCGGCAGTGCTGGGGGATGTGCTCACCGTGACCAGTGAGGTCCAACAACTGAATGGCAAAAGTGGTGTATTGAGCCAGGTCGTTACGCTGGAGCCAGAAGGGCAGGTGGTGGCCGATGCGCTGATCACCTTTGTCTGTATAGATCTCAAAACTCAGAAAGCGTTGCCGCTGGAAGGGGAGTTGCGCGAAAAGCTGGAGCTGATGATCGCGTAAGAAATATTCAGGGATAACTGTGCTGTCGACACTTACCGTTCGACAGCACGGTCAGGTAGCCCTTATTTCAGACCGGTCTTTTTCTGCATTGCGGCCATCACGCCCGCTTTATCCGCAAAATAATGATTCAGACCGTTCGCGCGCAGGTTACAGGCGGCACACTGCCCGCAGCCGTCCCCTTTAATGCCGTTGTAGCAGGTCAGGGTCTCGTTGCGAACAACATCCAGCTTGCCCCAGTAGTCGGCCAGCGCCCAGGTTTCAGCCTTATCCAGCCACATCAGCGGCGTTTCGAAGCGGGTCTCTTTTGCCATTCCCAGATCGACGGCGTGATTGAGTGCTTTCACGAATTCATCCCGGCAGTCCGGGTAGCCAGAGAAGTCGGTCTCACACACGCCCGTGATCACCGCTTCGGCTTTCACCTGGTAGGCATAGATCGCCGTCAGGGTCAGGAAGAGAATGTTGCGGCCCGGTACGAAGGTGTTCGGAATGCCACTGGCATCCGGTTCGTAATCAGGCACCGGAATGCTGTCGCGGGTGAGGCTGCTGACGGCCAGTTCATTTAACAGCGTCACGTCCAGCACTTTATGAGCGCGGGCGCCCAGTTTGAGGGCCAGTTCACGAGCGACATCGATTTCAGCGCGATGACGCTGACCATAATCAAAAGTGACGCAGTGCACTTCATCATACTGGTGAAGCGCCTGAATCAGGCAGGTGGTGGAATCTTGTCCTCCGCTGAACACGACGACGGCACGTTTCATAGATCATCTCGACAGTTACAGTAAAAGCGTCATGTTAACGCCTGGCTAAAGCGGCGACCAGCTTCTTCACGCGTTTGGGGGAGGAAGCCAGGCTTCGGTGAAGTCAAACCAGCCGCGAGTGTTAAGGCGTATGCCGTTGACGCCCGGAGGCGCGCTGATTTGATACTGGTAGTTAAAGAGCGGCGTCAGGACGGCTGTCTCCATTAACCGGCTGAAGATAGCCTGAAGTCCTGCGTGTCGGTCACGTTCGTCGGCCTGCGTCTGCACCGCATCCAGCGTGGCCTGCAAATGGGTGTATGCCGGTGCGCTCAGCAGATGCGGCCAGAGCGCATCGCAGCGGAGCCACTGCTCAAGCGTGTACGCTGGCGCTTCGCCAATCAGTCTGTCTCCCATCATGATGTCTGCATCGGCAAGCTGCTGGCACCCGTCCCACGTTTTGGCGTCGTGAAAGATGACGGTCAGTTCACAACCCTGCCGCGCAAGGTATGCTTTTAACTGGCTGGCCATGGTGTGAAGCTCAACCGGCAGGTGGTAGACGAGCGTCAATGCCTCTGGCAGCGCAACGTCGGTTAAATCAGGCCATTGGGGGATCGCCCAGCCGGGAAGCAGTTCCTCGGTAGGGGTGATGAGCCCTTCGTTCAGGGGAAGCGTGTGCAGCAGCGTTGAGAGATGAATGATATTAATCAGCCGCTTTGCCTGAAGTTCGCTCAGACGTGGGCTCTGTTTCAGCGTGAGGTAGCAGAAACCCAGACTGGTGCTGTTACTCACCAGCCGCAGGCTGGCCAGCTCGTCGGCCTCGCCAATGGCGATTTGCACCGGGTGGCGACAGCTGGTGCCCAGACTGTAGTCAAAAAGCTGGGGCGTGATCCAGTACTCGATAGCCTTAAGCAACGGATGGCCAAGGTGATACTGCTCGTGGCTTTCCAGACGCACCAGTTCAGGCTCAAAAACGCTCAGTCGAAAGGGACCGCTGCCCACCACGGGGTAATCGGGATGCGCCAGACGGCTACAGTAGGTTGCCAGCCTGTGCGCCAGCCAGTAGTCAGGTTGATGGAGAATAAACGTCAGGCACTGCGGATGCGTGGTTTCGATACGTAAGACGCTGCGGAAAAGCGTGCCCATGCCGGGCTGCGATAACAGCGCCGCCAGGCTTTTCCGGAGCTGTGCCGTCTCTATTTTATCGCCGTTATGCCAGTGCAGGGTGGAGCGAATGTAGAAATGCCAGCGCAGGCCGTCAGCGGAGATTTCCCAGTGATGCGCCAGATCGCCCGTGGGTTCACTGCTGGTACCATTAAAACGCGTCAAACCAGAGAATACCTGTCCCGCCAGATGCTGCTCCGCCCGGCCAGGGAGAAACCCCGGCTGAAGCGGCTCCAGCGAGCGATAGTAGGGAATACGCAGCGTCGGCGTATCGTTCTGCCACTGCCCGCCCATAAACGGATGCAGCAGCGATCGCAAATCTTCAGGCGCGAGCTGGGCCAGCTCCAGCGCGTTGTGCTGCTGTCCACTTTTCAGGGCCTCTTCCATCATCGTATTACGCAACGAATCCGGGGTGACGTGAAAGCGTAATTCCCCACGCTTACCTCGTCCGGAGCGGGCGTGCCAGCTTAGCCAGCCCGCCTCCTGCGCCTGGCGCAGCAGGGTGCGAACATGTCGCTCGCTGCAAAAGCAGCGGCTGGCAAGTTCACTGATGGTAACCTGCTGCGGTGCGCCGGCGGAGGGGTGCCACAGACGCTGATACTGGTTAAGACGATTAAGCTGGCGCATGAAAAACCCGGAACAATAATTATCATCTATTCACTATTACTTCCGTATATCTCACGTAATACTGATGCACAAGTTAACCGCATCACATTTCGGGAGTAATTATGGCTCGGCTCGCTGCATTTGATATGGACGGCACGCTGTTAATGCCGGATCACCGTTTAGGGGAGAAAACCCTGAACACACTTAAGCGCCTGCGCGAGCGTGAAGTCACCCTGACGTTTGCCACTGGTCGTCATGTTCTCGAGATGCGCCATCTGCTGGGAACATTTGCCCTCGATGCGTTCCTGATCACCGGCAACGGGACGCGCATTCACTCCGTCGACGGCAATATGCTGCACCGTCAGGATCTGAATCCGGAAGTGGCGGACATTGTCCTGCACAGCACCTGGGATACGCAGGCCAGCGTGCATGTTTTTAATGATGAAGGCTGGTTTACCGGGCGTGAGATCCCGGCCTTGCTGCACGCTCACGTTTACAGCGGCTTTAAATATCAGCTTATCGATTTGCGCCGCATTCCAGCACACAAGGTGACCAAGATCTGCTTCTGTGGCGATCACGACGATCTCTGCCGCCTGCGTATTCAACTAAACGAGGCGCTGGGCGACCGGGCGCACCTGACCTTCTCGGCGGTGGACTGCCTTGAAGTGCTGCCGGTGGGCTGTAACAAAGGATCTGCGCTGGCGGTGCTGAGCGATCATCTGGGGCTGACGATGCAGGACTGTATGGCCTTTGGTGACGCCATGAACGACCACGAGATGCTGAGCAGCGTGGGTCGTGGACTGATTATGGGGAACGCGATGCCGCAACTTATCGCCGCGCTCCCGCATTTACCGGTTATCGGACACTGTCGTAACGAAGCGGTGTCCCATTTTTTGACGCATTGGCTGGACAAAAATAACCTCCCATATTCCCCCGAATAGTGAGACCCTTCCAGCAAGCCAGGCTAAAGCCTGGCTTTTTTTTATTTCACCAGCTGCGAAATCTGCGCTTTCCACGGTTCTACATCGCCAATAGTTGCCTGCACCCATTCTGCGTTGTAATAGGTGTCCAGGTAGCGCTCCCCGCTGTCACACAGCAGCGTGACGACAGAGCCGGTACGGCCTTCTTCGCGCATCCTCGCGGCCAGCTGTAGCGCGCCCCACATATTGGTGCCGGTGGAAGCCCCGACTTTACGGCCAAGCTGTGTCTCCAGCCAGTGCGCCGTCGCGACGCTGGCGGCGTCCGGCACGCGGAGCATCTCATCCACAACGTCCGGAATGAACGAGGGTTCGACGCGCGGGCGACCAATCCCTTCGATCTTGCTCCCCACGGGGCTGCGCAGGCTGGCATCGCGGGATTGCCAGTAATCGAGGAACACCGAGTTTTGCGGGTCAACCACCATCAGCTGCGTATCATAACCCTGACAGCGGATATAACGTCCGATGGTGGCGGAGGTTCCGCCCGTGCCCGCGCTCATGACAATGTAAGAGGGAACAGGATGCGGCTCGTGGGTCATCTGGCGGAAAATGCTATCCGCAATGTTATTATTGCCGCGCCAGTCGGTGGCGCGCTCGGCGAAGGTGAACTGGTCCATATAGTGACCATTCAGTTCGCGGGCCAGCATTTCGGAGGCCGCATAGATTTCGCAGGCGCTTTCCACAAAGTGGCAGCGTCCGCCGTAAAATTCTATCTGTTCGACTTTACGTTTCGCCGTGCAGGAGGGCATCACGGCGATGAACGGGAGGCCCAGCAGGCGGGCAAAGTAGGCTTCGGAAACGGCAGTTGATCCGGACGACGATTCAATAATCGTGGTGCCTTCTTTGATCCAGCCGTTACATAAACCGTATAAAAAGAGTGAACGCGCCAGGCGATGCTTCAGGCTGCCGGTAGGATGGGTGCTTTCATCCTTCAGGTAAAGCTGAAGGCCGGGAAATCCAGGCAGAGGCAGGCGGATCAAGTGGGTGTCTGCCGAGCGCTGATAGTCGGCATTTATTTCGCTGATGGCATGTTTAACCCAGTTGCTATTCATCGTAGTTATCCGTTTGTCATTTTGTGCCCAGCATAGCGAAAAGCACAGAAAAAATTGTTGCTATCTGACCTTTAAAATAGAATGTAAGGAGAATAATTTTCTCTTCGAGGTGGCTATGTTAGATAAAATTGATCGTAAGCTGCTTTCTTTGCTGCAAAGCGACTGCACCCTCTCTTTGCAGGCGCTGGCAGATGCCGTTAATCTGACCACCACACCGTGCTGGAAGCGCCTCAAGAAGCTGGAAGATGATGGCATTCTGCTGGGACGCGTGGCGTTGCTGGATCCCGAAAAACTGGGGCTTGGACTGACCGCCTTCGTCCTGATAAAAACGCAGCATCACAGTAGCGAATGGTATTGCCGCTTCGTCACCCAGGTTTCCGACATGCCCGAGGTGCTCGGCTTCTGGCGCATGGCGGGGGAATACGACTATCTGATGCGCGTTCAGGTGGCAGACATGAAGCGCTACGATGATTTCTACAAGCGGCTGGTCAATAGCGTACCGGGCTTGTCCGATGTTACCTCCAGTTTCGCCATGGAACAGATTAAATACACCACAGCGTTACCCATTGAATAACTTCTTAAAATACCTTCAGGAAAAGACCGCGTGCGATTATTTGCCCAATTAAGCTGGTACTTTCGTCGGGAGTGGCAACGCTACCTCGGCGCGGTGGCCCTGCTTATTATCATTGCCATTCTGCAACTGATCCCGCCCAAAGTGGTGGGTTACGTCGTGGATGGCGTTACGGAACAACATTACACCGCCGCACGGGTGATGATGTGGGGCGGTACGCTGGTGCTGACGGCCGTGGTGGTTTACCTGCTGCGTTATGTCTGGCGCGTGCTGCTGTTCGGCGCGTCCTATCAGCTTGCCGTTGAGCTGCGCGAGGACTTTTACCGCCAGCTGAGCCGCCAGCACCCTGAGTTTTATCTGCGTCACCGTACCGGGGATCTCATTGCCCGCGCCACTAATGATGTAGACCGCGTGGTGTTTGCCGCCGGTGAAGGGGTGCTAACGCTGGTGGATTCCCTGGTGATGGGCTGTGCGGTACTGATTGTGATGTCTACGCAAATTAGCTGGGAGCTCACGCTGCTGGCGCTGCTGCCGATGCCGCTGATGGCGCTGGCAATTAACCGCTACGGCGAGCAGCTCCATGAACGCTTTAAGCTGGCGCAGGCGGCGTTCTCGTCGCTGAACGATCGCACTCAGGAGAGCATGACCAGCATCCGCATGATCAAAGCGTTTGGTCTGGAAGACCGCCAGTCCGCGCTGTTTGCCGCCGACGCTGCCGATACCGGCGCGAAAAACATGCGCGTGGCGCGTATTGATGCCCGTTTCGATCCGACAATTTATATTGCGATTGGCATGGCGAACCTGCTGGCAGTGGGCGGCGGCAGCTGGATGGTGGTGCAAGGCACGATGACCCTCGGGCAGTTAACCAGCTTTGCGATGTACCTTGGGCTGATGATCTGGCCGATGCTGGCGCTGGCCTGGATGTTTAATATCGTTGAACGCGGGAGCGCCGCTTACAGCCGTATCCGCGCCATGCTGGCGGAAGTGCCGGTCGTGAACGATGGCAGCGAGCCGGTGCCGGAAGGTCCGGGTATTCTCAAGGCTGATATCCGCGCCTTTATCTACCCGCAAACGGAACATCCGGTGCTTGAGAACGTCAGTTTCACGCTGCGTCCTGGTCAGATGCTGGGCATCTGTGGCCCGACGGGTTCCGGTAAAAGCACCATTCTGTCACTGATTCAGCGCCATTTTGACGTGAGCGAAGGCGATATCCGTTTCCACGACGTCCCTCTGCCACGTCTGCTGCTGGATGACTGGCGCAGCCGCCTGGCGGTCGTCAGCCAGACGCCGTTTTTGTTTTCAGACACCATTGCCAACAATATCGCGCTCGGGTGTCCGACGGCGACACAGGACCAGATCGAGCACGTGGCGCGTCTGGCCAGCGTCCACGAGGATATTCTGCGCCTGCCGCAGGGCTACGACACGGAAGTGGGTGAGCGGGGCGTTATGCTCTCCGGCGGACAAAAACAGCGTATCTCTATTGCCCGCGCGCTGCTGCTGGACGCTGAGATCCTGATACTGGATGATGCGCTGTCCGCGGTTGACGGGCGTACTGAACATCAAATTTTGCATAACCTTCGCCAGTGGGGAGAGGGGCGCACGGTCATCATCAGCGCGCACCGTCTGTCGGCTCTTACCGAAGCCAGCGAAATTCTGGTGCTTCAGCACGGGCATATTGCTCAGCGTGGTCAGCATGAGCAGCTTGCCGGGCAGACCGGATGGTATCGGGATATGTACCGCTATCAACAGCTTGAAGCCGCGCTGGATGAGGAGGTCGCCGATGCGTAAGTTTGGACAGATGTGGCCGACGTTAAAACGGCTGCTGGCCTATGGCTCGCCGTGGCGCAAACCGCTTTCCATCGCCGTGCTGTTGCTGTGGATCGCCGCGATTGCGGAGGTGACCGGTCCGCTGCTTATCAGTTATTTCATCGACAATATGGTGGCGAAAAACTATCTGCCGCTGGGGCTGGTGGCGGGGCTGGGCGTGGCGTATGTCGGCCTACAGCTGACGGCGGCGGGGCTGCACTATGCGCAGTCGCTGCTGTTTAACCGGGCCGCCGTGGGCGTGGTCCAGCAGCTTCGCACGGATGTGATGGATGCCGCGCTGCGCCAGCCGCTGAGCGAGTTTGATACTCAGCCGGTCGGGCAGGTTATTTCGCGCGTCACCAATGACACCGAGGTGATCCGCGACCTCTATGTAACCGTTGTCGCAACGGTTCTGCGCAGTGCCGCGTTAATTGGCGCGATGCTGGTGGCGATGTTCAGCCTGGACTGGCGTATGGCGCTGGTGGCGATCGCTATTTTCCCGGCGGTGCTGATTGTGATGGTAATTTACCAGCGCTACAGCACGCCGATTGTTCGTCGCGTGCGCGCTTACCTCGCAGATATCAATGATGGCTTCAACGAAGTGATCAACGGCATGAGCGTTATCCAGCAGTTTCGCCAGCAGGCGCGTTTTGGCGAGCGAATGGGAGAAGCCAGCCGCTCGCACTATATGGCGCGGATGCAGACGTTACGGCTGGATGGCTTCCTGTTACGCCCGCTGCTGAGCCTCTTCTCTGCGCTGGTGCTGTGCGGGCTGTTGATGCTGTTTGGCCTGACGACGCGCGGAACCATCGAGGTGGGGGTACTGTACGCATTTATCAGCTACCTTGGACGCCTTAACGAACCGCTGATTGAACTCACCACGCAGCAATCGATGCTGCAACAGGCAGTGGTCGCGGGCGAACGTGTATTCGAGCTGATGGACAGGCCGCGTCAGACCTATGGCGATGACGAACGCCCGCTGGAAAGTGGATCCATAGCGTTTGATCATGTCTCGTTTGCCTACCGCGACGACCAGCTTGTCTTGCAGGATATTAACCTCGAGGTACCGTCGCGCGGTTTTGTCGCCCTGGTTGGGCATACCGGTAGCGGCAAAAGCACGCTCGCCAGTTTGCTGATGGGCTACTATCCGTTGACGCAGGGGGAGATCCGTCTGGACGGACGGCCGCTTGCCTCGCTTAGCCACAACGCGTTACGTAAGGGCGTCGCGATGGTGCAGCAGGATCCGGTGGTACTGGCGGATACCTTTTATGCCAACGTGACGCTGGGACGACCTTTCACGCCTGAGCAGGTATGGGAGGTGCTGGAAACGGTACAGCTTGCGGATCTGGCGCGCGGGTTAAGCGAGGGGATCCATACCCGGCTGGGTGAGCAGGGCAATAATCTCTCGGTCGGGCAAAAGCAACTTCTTGCGCTGGCGCGCGTGCTGATTGAGACGCCACAGGTGTTAATTCTGGATGAAGCGACCGCAAGCATTGACTCCGGTACCGAGCAGGCGATCCAGCAGGCGCTGGCTGCCGTGCGGGATCGCACTACGCTGGTGGTAATCGCCCACCGCCTCTCAACCATCGTCGATGCCGATACCATTCTGGTGCTGCACCGTGGCCAGGCCGTTGAACGGGGGACGCACAGAGCGCTGCTTGAGGCAAAAGGACGCTACTGGCAGATGTATCAGTTGCAGCTGGCGGGCGACGAACTGGCCGCCAGCGCGCGCGAGGAAGAGTCACTCAGCGCCTGATGCACCATAACAAGGCAATGCGCTAACAGACTTAACCGTTGGTGCAAAACTGAAACGCACCCTGCACTGCCATGGTGCGTTTTTTTTCGCCTCTTCCCGGCGCATCCGCGCCGCGGCGCTTTCCTCCTCACCTTTCACTTCTGGCACACCCTTTGCAATATCCCTTTCGTGTTAGCTGCGGCCATTACCGAATTCTGACTGGAGGGGATATATGAAGCTGGTTACGGTGGTAATCAAACCATTCAAACTCGAAGACGTGCGTGAAGCGCTGTCTTCCATGGGTATTCAGGGACTGACTGTCACCGAAGTGAAAGGCTTTGGGCGTCAGAAAGGTCATGCCGAGCTTTATCGCGGGGCGGAATACAGCGTTAACTTCCTGCCAAAAGTGAAGATTGATGTGGCGATTGCCGACGATCAGCTTGATGAGGTGATTGATGTCGTCAGCAAAGCAGCCTACACCGGAAAAATTGGCGACGGCAAAATTTTCGTTGCCGAACTACAGCGCGTCATTCGCATCCGTACCGGCGAATCTGACGAAGCGGCGTTGTAAGTAACTCCTGGCACACAGTGATAGGGATCGAGAAAATGAAGAAAGCAACAATGAAAACAGGTCTGGGTTCGCTGGCACTGCTGCCGGGCCTGGCAATGGCTGCACCTGCTGTGGCAGACAAAGCCGATAACGCCTTTATGATGATTTGCACCGCGCTGGTGCTGTTCATGACGATTCCGGGGATCGCGCTGTTTTACGGCGGCCTGATCCGCGGCAAGAACGTACTCTCCATGCTGACGCAGGTTGCCGTCACGTTCGCGCTGGTGTGCGTGCTGTGGGTGGTTTACGGTTACTCGCTGGCCTTCGGGGAGGGCAACGCCTTCTTCGGCAACGTTAACTGGGCGATGCTGAAAAATATCGAACTGACCGCGGTGATGGGCAGTTTTTATCAGTATATTCATGTCGCGTTCCAGGGCTCATTCGCCTGCATCACCGTGGGGCTGATTGTGGGCGCGCTGGCTGAGCGTATCCGCTTCTCTGCGGTACTGATTTTCGTGGTGGTCTGGCTGACGCTCTCCTATATCCCGATTGCGCATATGGTCTGGGGAGGTGGTCTGTTGGCTTCCCATGGCGCGCTGGACTTTGCGGGCGGTACCGTTGTGCACATCAACGCCGCGGTAGCAGGTCTGGTAGGCGCATACCTGATTGGTAAGCGCGTGGGCTTCGGGAAGGAAGCATTCAAGCCGCACAATCTGCCGATGGTCTTTACCGGCACCGCCATCCTCTATTTTGGCTGGTTCGGCTTCAACGCAGGTTCAGCCAGCGCCGCTAACGAAATCGCCGCGCTGGCCTTCGTGAATACCGTTGTGGCAACCGCCGGCGCTATCCTCTCATGGGTATTTGGCGAGTGGGCCGTTCGCGGCAAGCCATCGCTGCTGGGTGCCTGTTCCGGGGCGATTGCCGGTCTGGTAGGTATTACGCCAGCGTGCGGTTACGTGGGCGTGGGCGGTGCGCTGCTGATCGGTATCGTCGCAGGACTGGCGGGGCTGTGGGGCGTTACCGCACTGAAACGTGTTCTGCGCGTTGACGATCCGTGTGATGTATTCGGCGTACACGGTGTGTGCGGCATCGTCGGCTGTATCATGACCGGTATCTTTGCTGCCCAATCTCTGGGCGGTGTGGGTTACGCAGAAGGCGTGACCATGATGCATCAGGTGCTGGTACAGCTGGAAAGCATCGCGATCACCGTTGTCTGGTCCGGTGTTGTGGCCTTTATCGGTTACAAGCTGGCTGATATGACCGTTGGGCTGCGCGTGCCGGAAGAGCAGGAGCGCGAAGGCCTGGACGTCAACAGCCACGGCGAGAATGCCTATAACGCATAATTTGAGTGCCTTGCCGGGCGGCGGCTTCGCCTTACCCGGCCTGAAAAAGCACAATTCGCAGGCCCGGTGAGCGCAGCGCCACCGGGCTTTTTACATCACCCGCGATTACGCATCACACCTTCCTGCACGGTAGAAGCCACCAGCACGCCATCCTGAGTGTAAAACTCCCCGCGTACAAAGCCGCGCGCGCTGGACGCAGAGGTACTTTCCACGCTGTAAAGCAGCCATTCGTTCATATCGAATGGACGGTGGAACCACATGGAATGGTCAATTGTGGCTACCTGCATCCCTTTTTCGAGGAAGCCCACACCGTGCGGCTGTAGCGCAACCGGCAGGAAGTTGAAATCCGACGCATACCCCAGCAGGTACTGATGCACGCGTAAATCTGCGGGTACGCTGCCGTTGGCGCGGATCCACACCTGGCGGGCGGGCTCAGCGGTATGCCCCTTCATTGGGTTATGAAATTCGACCGGGCGGATCTCCAGCGGTTTATCGCACAGAAACTTCTCTTTTACCTGCGGCGGCAGCAGATGCGCGAGAGCGCGGGCAATTTCGGTTTCCGATTTCAGATCGTCCGGCGACGGGGCAGACGGCATCTTTTTTTGATGCTCATAGCCCGGCTCTGGCGCCTGGAACGAGGCGGTCATGTAGAAGATGGGTTTGCCATGCTGGATGGCCGCCACGCGACGGGCGCTGAAGCTTTGACCGTCACGCAGAACTTCCACGTCGTAAACAATCGGTTTAGCACTGTCACCGGGGCGTAAAAAGTAGCTGTGAAACGAGTGCACCAGACGGTCTGCCGGGACGGTCTCCTTGGCGGCATACAGCGCTTGCCCCACGACCTGGCCGCCAAAAACCTGGCGTAAGCCTAAATCTTCGCTCTGTCCGCGAAATAGCCCTTCTTCTATTTTTTCCAGGTTCAGTAATGTCAGCAGATTGTTCAGTGCCTGACTCATAGTGGTCCTCAATAAACGCCGTGGCGAAAGATAGGCAGAGTATAACCCAGAAATGAAAGTGGTCCGATGGGTAGAATAATCTTAATATCCGGACGAAATTAGGCATAAATCCGTGATTTGTGCCACACTTGTATTCGTTGTGTGAATAAAACGACATCAGATGGGATCGATCCCGCTGGTGCATTGATGATAAGGAGACTTCAATGAAACTCGTGCCTATGCTCAGTGGTGTAGCAATTGCGGTAGCGTTGTCCGCCTGTGCTGGTAAGAGTGCCGATGTACCGGTGCCAACAGCAAGCGCAAACGGGATTAACACCCTTTCACAGCAAGCTATTCAGCAGCCAAATGTTTCCGGTACGATCTGGATCAAACAGAAGGTTGCGCTGCCGCCGGATGCGGTTTTAACGGTCACGCTGTCTGATGCTTCCCTGGCGGATGCGCCGTCCAAAGTGCTTGCGCAGCGCGCGGTTCGTACAGAGGGTAAACAGGCGCCGTTCAGCTTTGTGCTGCCGTACAACCCGTCTGACGTGCAACCCAATGCGCGTATCCTCCTGAGCGCGGCGGTAACGATCAACGATAAGCTGGTCTTTATCACCGATACCGTGCAGGAAGCGGTCAACAAAGGCGGCACCAAAATCGACCTGACCCTGGTACCGGTGCAGCAAACTGAAGTACCTGTTGCAACGCAGAACAATCAGCCGACTCTGCCTACACCGCCAACACAGCTGTAATTCTCTTTCGCCCTCTCCATGTTGACGGGAGAGGGCGTCAGTACTCCCAGCGATACTTCTGCATATCAATTTGTCCTGCCCCGGACACCTGCACCCCTTCTGAAAGTAAAGCCTGACGCTGGCGCTGCAAGTCTGGCCCGGTGAGGGAAATGGCGCCATGGCGATTGACGACCCGGTGCCACGGTAACGTGCTTCCTTCCGGTAGCCTCCTCAGCACGCCGCCTACCTGACGCGCCGCGCGCGGAGAACCCGCCAGCCGGGCGACTTCCCCATAGGTCGTGACACAGCCTTCCGGGATCGAGGCTACGATTTGCCACACTCGCTGTGGGAAAGTGTCATGTTCGTCCATTGTTTCTCCTGCGGGAAATCAGCGAAGGGTAATGTTATACGAAGATAAAGAAGATTGTCGGGGCAGTTTGCGCAATAATCCAGCATCCGGTTGCCAGCGGCTTGCAATTGAGGTGCTCCACAGGGATAATGCGCCAGCGCGTTGGTTATCAACGCTCTCAATGGGGGCTCTGTTGGTTCTCCCGCAACGCTACTCTGTTCACCAGGTCAGGTCCGGAAGGAAGCAGCCAGGGCAGACGACGTGGGTGCCGGGATGTAGCTGGCAGGGCCCCCACCCATTTGAGCTTACGCTAAGTCGTATAGCTTAAAACCTCATCTCTTTGCCAACAATCATTCTGATATAGAGCCGATTATATCCGGCTCCCTTAATCGAAGATGACGTTTTCGGTTTAAGTATGGGGTCCAAGGAATCGATCGCCGTTCAGGTGGATCATATGGGTTGGAGCATCAGCTACCCAGACCTCTGTTTCCCAGGATAATTCCATCAGATATTTTGCCATCACTTTCCGGTCAGGGAAGGCTGTAACGTATACCAATCCGGGTTTAGCAGAAGCAAATAATTTTGCTAACTCACCGTGACGCTTTCCATCGACGGGCCCGTGGGAAGTAACTGATTCAATTAACAGTAGCCAGTTGCGTTTTTGCCAATAAAGAACAACATCGGGCAGTTTACCTTTTCGATCAACACTTACTCCCAGTTCCGCAAGTCGGTCTTTTCTAAAATGATCTTCCTTCGCGCCAGTATCTCCGATGTAAATAACTTCTGCTTCAGGAGCGAAACGAGGGCCAAACTCAACGATGATATCCTTGATGAGCTGGCTATGCGCACCGGGGCTTAATTCTAATTCAGTACCGTCATTCAGCTTTAATGGCACCATTTCCATTTTTCGCGCCATGGCATACTGCTCAACTAAGGTCGGTACGTTGCCCATATGTTCTTCAAGCGCTGTTTCCCATTTGGCAGAACCATAGTTTAATAACACGGTATGCAGTTCAGGCGCTATCTGATAGCAAGCTTTAGGGGAGTTAACGGGCGATCGGGTTTATCCGGATTGTATATAGCTATTCCGCCATCACAAAACTGATGGAGCGTTTGTCGACGGAAGGTTTCACGCGTGTTTGGGGCGTACTCTTTTCCGTAAACGTCTCTACACCAATCCATGATCGGTGTCACACCCAACATTGGGCGTTCAATTTTCTCCCACTCGCCATCAGGATGAAGATCAAGCAATGCGAGCAAAGTTAAAGCCGAACGCTCGTTTATTTGAGCACGAGGCATTCCAAGTTGACGCAACACATCAAGAGCTTGCTCTATTTTTTCCTGCGCTTTCAACGGGTCAGCGATTTTTCCTTTCGTCATAAGATCTAACTCCCTGTTAATAATTTCGTCAATTTGGTTCTGTTTAAGCACTTCATCATCGAACTCACTACCCATTTTTCGCAATACTTGCATTGATGGATAATGAATTGATCTTAAATCAGAGGCATTTACCTGAGTATGCCCACCAAACTGACGGTAATACTTATCCAGCAAAGTGCAGTTCAGATAGACATAAAGCCCGCGGGCGAGATCCGCATCCATACCCATCTTCTGAATATGGAAGACATTGGTTTTATTATCGAAACCGATCAACTCGCCAGGAAGTGAGGAGTCATATAATGTTGCGACAATGCGACGCTTTTCCTCTTTGCTGCTAAATCTTTTTAAAATCAGGAAGTAGCCCTGGTTTTTCCATAACCAGGGACGTGATGATTCGGAAACCCTAATTGCATTAGGTTTTTTCCCATCAAGGGGCCAATTCACTTTGCCGTTCAAATGCTGAGGAAAAAGTAGCGGCACTGACCCGGAATCCATTCTTTCTCTGAGGTCATTTTTAAGGCGAAAGTCAACTACCGGCCCAGTACTAACCTGAACATTAAGCTCGTCCAGAGTTGTTGTAAAAGGGGATAATCTCTCGATTATGTCCTGTTCTCTGGGACTTGCAGCGATATGAATGAACTTTTGTTTGTCTGCTGGGTTAACTATTTTGTCTATCGACACCTTGCGCTGCGTCATATCGGTGGCCGTGATTTGCCCGGATTCTTCATCAAGATGAAAATCTGACGTTGGGCTGGAGGTGATAATAACCTGCCCCTGCGGAACGCCTTTAACACAGTGAATGATGATATTTTCTTGAAGTACTTCATCCTCAGCAAATGCCGCATTACGGGAGTCGAAAATGTGGATGTGCTTGATGGATGTTTCAGAGAGTAAAAGCTCGCGGAAAGGCTGATAGTAAGGGCCATTACAGAAAGAGCGTGGAATAATCGCCACTAACTCTCCTCCCTTTTTCAGCTGTTTCAAAGCTAACGCCACAAACCCAGAGTATAGGTTGACCGTTTCTATGCCTGCATTGCGTAAAGAGGCCCGGTGAGCGCTCGACGAGAGAATTTTTTTATAAGGGGGATTCATAATCACATGGCTATAAGTCCCTGGCTCTTCACTGGTCGAAATATTTTTAGCCAGACTTGCCTCAAGTATGTAATCTACCTTACTAATTTTATGGGTTAATTTTCCATTTGCAGCTTCATCACAGGCTTTCAGTGTCTTGCTAAGATACGGAAGCATCACTTCTGCAATGTCGATGGCGTCGAGCTCCATCTTGTCGACATCAAGGCGCAACGCTCGTTCTACGAACGCCGCAGAGAGCGACCCCACTCCGCAGCCTGGATCGAGTAGCTTGATGTCACCTTTTATGTCGTCAAACAGGCTTGCCATGAACAGACAAATCGGAGCCGGTGTCATAAACTGACCGAGTGCAGATTTTGTCTTTGGATTTAACAGCTTATTCGCTTCTTTTCTATGCTGATCAGCCAGTTCCAACAAGCGCATCATATTTCCACTAGGTAACAAAAAAGTTCAAATTGCATACTGCTCCTGTGTCATCCGGAACAATATTAAGAGTCAGAATGCGTCACATGCCGACAATGTTACTACAAACAGAGCAGCGATCAGGATATCTTTAGTCCGTCAAAGGCCGCTTTGCCGATCGCCAGCCTAGCCTGCGCCACCGCTAATGGTAAACCCAGCGTCAACAGTCCGTAGCTGTCCAACGGTTGCTTTACCGATTCTGCTATCCTGGCGTGTAATACAGACTTCATTTAACTGAAATAATAATGTCATAAACCTGTAATAATAGACTGTCATTTTATTTTTCGATGCCTTTATTCTGTCATAAGCTAAAAAATATATATCTGGATAACAAACTTATCTTCGTGTATTAAATTAAACACGTGTTCCGAAAGGATGTGACAATCATGGTTACTGCGGTTTTAAACGTTAAAATTGATGAAGCGCTAAAAGAAAGACTTCGCCACTATGCGGAAGACAATAATGAGAATTTAAGCGTGACCACAGAGAAACTGCTGCTGCTGGCATTTGAAGCAGTAGAAGAGGCGGGAGTATCGGAAGAGGATGTTGATAATCAGCATACGGAAGAAGAGAGCGTAACTCCATTTACTCCTAAAGAAATCAAAGCACTACGTAAACTTCTGAAGAAGAGAAAATGAAACAACAACTATCGACTGCCAGTGACTACAACGAGGCCTGCAATCTGTTACGTTCCGGCTACGTGAAACATGTTCGTCTTGGCTGGAATGTAGGAAGTGATGAGTTCTTTCGTATTGCGTCTGACTGGTGTGATACCGGTGCAAAAATAAAGAAAGAAGGGGATAATTTCATTATTTCGCTGAAAGGCTTCCCGATTCCACCTCAACATTAAGTTGTTCTTCATGAAAACTGCTGACTGCATGCGATACAGTCAGCAGTTTTTATTGTTTCTGGCGAATAATTTACACCAGGCTCCGTTTTACTGGCGCTACACTTTTATTTAATGCACGCCACAGCGGTTTGATCCGCAATAATGCCTCTTCAAGTTCTGGTGAACTGAGTGAGAAGGGCATACGCAGGTAGCGGTCAAACGCGCCTGATAGTCCAAAACGCGTGCCGGTGCCCATAATGATGCCTGTCGTTTCGGCGCGTGCCGCCAGCTGTGTCGCCAGCATGCCGGGTAATTCAATCCAGTATGAAAGCCCTCCCTCCGCTTCCTGAAACCGCCATTCGGGGAAATGTTCCCGCAGCATCTGGCCGCAGCGGTCGCGCCGTTCTGCCAGCATTTGCCGCCGGGCAGGCAGGAAGGTTGCACTGTTTTCGATAAGCCACAGCGTGGCCAGCTGTTCCAGCACCGGAGAGCCCAGATCCAGCGTGTCGCGCGTTTGCGCGAGGGTGGCGATAGTGCGTGACGAGGCGCGGATCCAGCCGAGACGCAGCCCACCCCAGAAGCTTTTACCTGCGGAACCCAGCGTCATCACCGTGGCCTCCGGGTTAAAGGCGGCCAGCGGCGGCGGCGGGGGAACATCGAACCAGAGATCGACCATGGTTTCATCCACCACCAGCGTGGTGCGGGTCTGCGCGGCGATGTCGGTTATGGTCTGGCGCGTCACGGCATCCATGCAACGTCCGGTCGGATTATGAAAATCCGGCATCAGATAGGCCAGACGCGGGGCTGTCTGGGCAAGCGTTGCGGCAAAACCGTCGGTATCCCAGCCCGTTTCAGGCAGCGAGACGCCCACGGGCCGGCATAGCGCCCCCTGAATAGCGGCTATCGCCAGCGGGTAGGTGGGATGATCCACCACCACGCGATCCCCGGGACCGGTCATCATTCTTAAGATCAGGGCGAAGCCGCTGACGGCGCCGTTCACCACCATCACTTCGTCTGCCCGGGTGGGCAGACCGCGTGCGGTGTAGCGGGCGGCGATAGCTTCACGCAGCGCCGGAAGCCCAAGCTGATCGTACCCGGTCAGCGCCAGATTCGGCGTGATGGCCGTCAGCGCGTGGGCGTAGGCCTGGTGGATCTCTGGTCCCGCGTTGAGTGCGGCGGTTGAGAGATCCAGCGCCGCGCTGGCAGTAGAAAGCGTGGGCACGGCGCGGCGGTCTGGCAGGATCGCCCGCGAACCGCTGCCGTGACGGCTCTCCAGATAACCCTCTTCCCGCAGATGCGCCAGCGCGCTGCTGATGGTGGTGCGGCTTACGCTCAGAGCGGCGGCCAGTTCCCGCTCTCCGGGCAGGCGCGTGTTTAACGCCAGCCTGCCATCCAGAATTAACAGGCGTAACGCGTCAGCCAGCTGGCGCCACAGCGGGGTGCGGGAAGAGGCTTGCTGCCAGTGCCCTAACAGGCGTACCAGAGACTGGCTTGCAAAACGACGTGATGACATATGCAGTCCACTATTTGAAAACTGGACATTAATCATAGTGCCATTTTCACCGAAGATGGAGCCTGGTTCTTCGGAGAAGAGAAAATGGTACGTCGTCTGGTACAACTTTATGTCGGTTTAGGCCTGTATGGGCTTTCAACCGCGATGTTTATTCGTTCGGATCTGGGTGTCGACCCGTGGGATGTCTTTCACCTTGGCGTCGCCATCCAGACCGGGATGAGCATCGGCACGGTGATTATTTTAACCGGGGCCGCGGTGCTGCTGCTGTGGATCCCGCTGCGTCAGCTGCCGGGACTGGGTACTATCAGTAATGTGATTTGTATTGGTCTGGCGGCCGATGCGTCAATGGCGCTGATCCCTGAGCTCACCTCGCTGCCCGTGCGCATCACCCTGCTGGTTTCCGGCATTGTGGTTAACGCCCTTGCCACCGGGATGTATATCGGCGCGGGTTTTGGCGCAGGCCCGCGCGACGGTCTGATGACCGGCATACATGCCCGGCTGGGCTGGTCGATCCGCAGCGTGCGTACCGCGATCGAGGTGACCGTGTTGATCGTCGGCTACCTCCTCGGGGGAGCGTTTGGCGTTGGAACCGTACTGTATGCATTAACCATCGGCCCGCTGATCCAGCTCTGTTTGCCGTGGTTTCGTCAGGGACCGCGCATTCAGAAAGACGCGCGGCCGGAGCGGATTGTTTAATTTTGCGAAGCGCTCACAGGCTATGATGGCGTAACTGTGTCAGAATAGAGACTTCTCTTTTACGACGCCAGAATGTATGAAAGCGATCACTCTTTATGACGTTGCCCGCGTGGCGGGCGTTTCCTATCAGACCGTTTCCCGGGTGATTAACGACGCAGAACACGTTTCTGCCCGTACGCGGGAAAAGGTCCGGCAGGCCATGGCGGCGCTACACTATGTGCCTAACCGTGGCGCGCAGCAGCTGGCCGGGAAACGTACCCGCACGCTGGGGCTAATGACCAGCGATCTGGCGCTGCATGCGCCGTCGCAAATCGCCTCAGCTGTAAAGTCCCGGGCAGTGGAGCAGGGGGCTAGCGTACTCATCTCCATGGTGGAGCAACCCGCGCAGTGTCAGGCTGCTTTGCAGGAATTACTGGCGCAGCGCGTGGAGGCGCTGCTGGTGAACGTTCCGCTGGAAGATGCACAGGCAGAAATGCTTCAGGAAATGGCCTCGCCGACCCCGGTTCTTTTTCTCGATGTTTCCCCCACAGCTCGGGTTAACAGCCTTGTTTTCAATGCCGAACAGGGCGCTGGCCTGGGGGCAGAGCATCTGCTTTCGCTGGGGCACCAGCGAATTGCGCTGCTCGCCGGGCCGGAAAGTTCTGTCTCTGCCCGGGCTCGTCTGGCGGGATGGAAAACCACGCTGGCCCGGGCCGGCGTGGAGGCGTTTGCGGTGGTGCAGGGCGACTGGAGCGCGGCCTCGGGCTATGAGAAAGGGCATCAGCTCCTGGCGGGCGCGCAGCTGCCGGAGGCGATCCTCGTCGCTAACGATCAGATGGCGCTTGGCGTTTTACGCGCCTGTGCGGAAAAAGGCGTTGCGGTACCGGGGCAGATCTCGGTTGTCGGGTTTGATGATACGGCTGACAGCGCGTGGTTTTCACCTCCGCTCACCACCGTTCGGCAGGCGTTCCGCGAGGCCGGTGAGCGCAGCGTGGAGCGGCTGATGGCACCTGCCCATCACGACGAATGCTGGCAGGAACAACTTCCCGTTACGTTGATCGTGCGTCATTCCACCGCGCCGCGCGCCGCACAGCAGGCCGATCGTGAAGATCTGGCGCAACAGCTCAGAACGCTGGCGCTGCTGGCGGAGAAGCTGGCGCGCAGCTAGCACTTTTGTGATCGTGCTCGCCTGGTGACGATCAAAGTCTTTACCGCCACCGTTTACCAGGGCATGTTGGCTAAAATTGTGAGCGCTTCGCAAAGAGGTTGATATGTCTTCTACATTGCCGCTGACCCTCAGCGCACTGCTGGCGCGTCGTGACTGGGAAAACCCGGGCGTGACGCAGTGGAATCGTCTGGCCGCACACGCGCCTTTTCATAGCTGGCGCGATGATACCTTCGCCCGCGAGGATAAGCCTTCGCTGAGCAAGCGTCTGCTTAATGGCGTCTGGCGATTCAGCTTTTTCCCGGCGCCAGAGCAGGTTCCCGAGACATGGTTAACGGACGATCTGGCTGACGCCGTTGAGATGCCCGTGCCGTCGAACTGGCAGATGGAGGGATTTGATACTCCCATCTATACCAACGTCACCTATCCGATAAATGTGAACCCGCCGTATGTTCCGGCTGAAAACCCAACCGGTTGTTACTCGCTCACATTTGATATGGATGACGCCTGGCTGTGCAGCGGGCAAACCCGCATTATTTTTGACGGGGCGAATTCAGCTTTTCATCTGTGGTGTAACGGCCAGTGGGTGGGCTATTCGCAGGACAGCCGTCTGCCTGCGGAGTTCGATCTCAGCGCGGTGCTGCGACCGGGGCAGAACCGCCTGGCGGTGATGGTGTTACGCTGGTGCGACGGAAGCTACCTGGAAGATCAGGACATGTGGCGGATGAGCGGCATTTTCCGTGACGTCTCGCTGCTGCACAAGCCGGAAACGCGAATTGCCGATTATCAGATCGTGACCGATCTGAATGCCGAATGCGATCGGGCGATACTCCGGGTTGACGTTGCGCTGGAAGGCTCACGCTACGCCGAATGCGAGGTGGCGTTTACCCTGTGGCGTAACGGCGAAGCCTGCGCGCAAACCACGCAGCAGCCCGGATCGGCCATCGTGGACGAACGCGGCAGTTGGGCAGAACGGCTCACGGTGGCGATCCCCGTGAACGCTCCCGCGCTGTGGAGCGCTGAAACACCGGAATGCTATCGGCTGACAATGTCGCTTCGGGATGCGCAGGGTAACGTGCTGGAGACTGAAGCCTGCGATGTCGGTTTCAGACGCGTCGAAATCAGCAACGGCCTGCTGAAGCTTAACGGCAAACCGCTGCTGATCCGCGGCGTGAACCGTCACGAACATCATCCTGAGAAGGGGCAGGTGATGGATGAGGCGACCATGCGCCGCGACATCGAACTGATGAAGCAGCATAACTTCAACGCCGTGCGCTGCTCGCATTATCCGAACCATCCTCTGTGGTACACGCTTTGCGATCGCTACGGCCTGTACGTGGTCGATGAGGCGAATATTGAAACCCACGGCATGGTGCCGATGAGCCGCCTGGCGGACGATCCGCGCTGGTTGCCTGCCATGAGCGAACGCGTAACGCGTATGGTGCAGCGGGACCGGAATCATCCGTCCATCATCATCTGGTCCCTGGGGAATGAGTCCGGGCATGGGGCGAATCACGATGCGCTGTACCGCTGGCTGAAAACCGCCGATCCCACGCGGCCGGTGCAGTACGAAGGCGGTGGCGCCAGTACGGCCGCTACCGATATTGTCTGCCCGATGTATGCCCGCGTCGATCAGGATCAGCCATTCCCGGCGGTGCCAAAGTGGTCGATTAAAAAGTGGATCGGCATGCCGGACGAAACCCGTCCGCTGATCCTGTGCGAGTATGCTCACGCGATGGGCAACAGCTTTGGCGGCTTTGCCAGCTACTGGCAGGCATTCCGCAGCCATCCCCGGTTGCAGGGCGGATTTGTCTGGGACTGGGTCGATCAGGCGCTGACGAAAAAAGCGGAAGACGGCACGGCATTCTGGGCCTACGGCGGCGATTTTGGCGATAAGCCCAACGACCGTCAGTTCTGCCTCAACGGGCTGGTGTTTCCCGATCGCACTCCGCACCCCGCCCTTTACGAGGCGCAGCGTGCCCAGCAGTTCTTTACCTTTACGCTGGTGAGCACCGTTCCGCTGGTCGTCGATATCCAGAGCGATTATCTGTTCCGTCATACTGACAACGAGCATCTGCGATGGTCAGTGGCGCGTGACGGTGCGGTATTGGCTTCCGGCGAAACACCCCTTTCTATTGCGCCTCAGGAGACGCAGCGCGTTGAGATCCCGCTGCCTGAGCTTGATGCTGAGCCGGGCGAGGTCTGGCTCAACGTGGAGATCGTTCAGCCGCAGGCCACGCCGTGGTCGCCGCCCGGCCACCGTTGTGCCTGGGATCAGTGGCCACTCCCGGCTCCGCTGTACCTTGCGCCACCGAAAGCAGGCGGAACCCCTCCGCAGCTAACGGTGCAGGACGAGGCGCTGGACATTACTCATCAGCAGCAGCGCTGGCAGTTCAGCCGTCTCACCGGAAACCTGGCCCAGTGGTGGAACGAGGGCGCTGAAACGCTCCGTTCCCCGCTAACGGATAACTTCACCCGCGCGCCGCTGGACAATGACATTGGCGTCAGCGAGGCGACCCGCATCGATCCGAACGCGTGGGTGGAACGCTGGAAAGCGGCAGGGATGTATGGGATGTCCGCGCGCCTCCTCCAGTGTGAAGCGGAGCAGCATGCCCGTGAGGTGGTGGTGACCACGCAGCACGTGTGGGAGCATCAGGGTAAAGCGCTGTTTATCAGCTGCAAGCTCTGGCGGATTGATGACCACGGGGTGCTGCACGGTGATGTGCAGGTGACGGTGGCGTCTGACATTCCTGAGCCCGCTCGCGTGGGCCTGAGCGTTATGCTGGCGGATATCCCGGAAACGGTGCGCTGGCTGGGGCTAGGCCCGCTGGAGAACTATCCGGACAGAAAACTGGCGGCGCAGCAGGGGCGCTGGGCGTTACCGCTGGAAGAGATGCAGACGCCGTATATCTTCCCGACGGAGAACGGTTTGCGCTGCGACACCCGCGAGCTGACGTTTGGCTCCCATCAGTTGCAGGGACAGTTCCATTTCTCCCTGAGCCGTTATAGCCAGCGGCAGCTGCATGAGACAACGCATCAGCATTTGCTGCGGGAAGAGGCTGGCTGCTGGTTGAATCTTGATGCGTTTCACATGGGCGTAGGGGGGGACGACTCATGGAGCCCGAGCGTAGCCCCGGCCTTCATTCTGCAAAACCGCCGGCTGCGCTACACGTTTAGCTGGCAGCAGAACGGCTGAGCCGACACGTGCGGCCACTGCCGTGGCCGCAATGCTTATCTCAGGATCCCGCTTGCGCCGTGAATGCTCATATAAATCCCGACTACCGCGATCAGTGCCGCTGAGATCCACGGCGCCTTGCGCGAAAAGGCGCTAAAGCCGGGCCAGCGCTTCGCCGCATGTTTCATGCTTAATGCGGCAATTGCGCCAGAGGCGACGAGAGTGAGCGCCAGTCCGATACTGAAACTGAACACCAGCGTGGCGCCGAGCGCGAAATGTTTCAGTTGCAGGCAGATCAGCAGCACCGTAATGGAGGCCGGACAGGGGATAAGCCCACCGGTCAGGCCGAATAGCGCGATTTGCCCGGTGGTGACCTCTTTACCGTTGAAGCGTCGGTTAATGTCCTGGGCGTGTGCGCGCTGATGGGCATCCTGCCACTCCTCTTCAACCAGAGGAGACGTGTGGTCGTGATGATGCGCGTGGTCGTGATGATCATGATGGTGATGATGATCATCATGGTGGTGATGCGGCTGGCTCTCATGCCAGGTTCGCCACGCCATCCACAGGGCGATCAACACGATCAGAACCCCGGAAATCAACTGAAACCAGGGCTCAGAAGTATCTGCATCCCATCCCCGACCAAACCATAATCCCGCCATCGCAATGATCCAGACGACCGCCGTATGAGACAGCGTTGCGGACAACCCAAGCAACACAGCCTGTTTCAGCGTACCGCGGATCGCCACAATGAAAGCCGCCATCATTGTTTTTGAATGGCCTGGCTCGAGGCCGTGGAGCGCGCCAAGCAGGATGGCGCTGGGGACAAACAGCCAGGCGTTGCCCTGCTGAAGAAGAGAAGAAAAATCGTTCATTGAACATTCCGGGGTGGAAAACATGTCGCGAATACTACTCCCCCCCAGTAGTATAATACTACCCCCCAGTAGAAAAATACCCAGGGGGAGTAGAGCGTGATATGCTTTTTACGCCACCAAAGAGGAGCTAAGCGATGTCACACACGGTTCGTGATAAAAAGAAGTTATTGACCCGTTTGAAAAAAATTCAGGGGCAGAGCGCTGCGCTGGAAAAAATGCTCAACAGCGATCATGAATGCGCCGAGGTGTTACAGCAGCTGGCGGCGATCAGGGGCGCGGTAAACGGCATGATGATGCAAGTGATTGAGGGACATTTAACCGATCACGTGGTGAAAGAGCCAGAGGAAGCGCAGCGCGAAGCCGATCTCGGGGTCGTAATGCAGGTGATCAAATCGTACCTTAAGTAATGTGCTTCTCCAGGTTGTGCCCGGCCCAGAGAATGAAATCCTCTTTAGGCAGCGCCTTGCTGAAATACCAGCCCTGGCCGTACTGCACGCCGTGGCGATGCAACCATTCAATCTGCCCTTCAGTTTCAATGCCTTCTGCGACCATCGCCAGTTTAAGCGATTTGGCCATTTCGATGATGTGGGGAGTCACGTTCTTGTACTCCAGCGCATCCACAAAGGATTTATCAATCTTCAGGGTATCGACATCCAGATCCTGCAAATAGCTCAGGCTGGAGTAACCCGTACCAAAATCATCAATGTAGATAGCGTGCCCGGCGCGGCGAAACGCAGCGATGGCAGGCACGCTGACGGCGGGATCGGCAAAGCCGCGCTCGGTTAATTCAAGGGCGATCTGGCGCGGGTGGACGCCCCATTTGTTGAGCAACTGACTCAGCTGGCGAGGCAGCTCGGGGGACGTTAAATCCGATGGCGCAAGGTTGACAGAAATGTGCAGTTCCGGATGATGATGCAGCCAGGCGCCTAAATCCTCAAACACCTTATTCACCACCAGCTGCGTCAGCGTTGAAATAAGCCCCGTCTGCTCAGCCAGCGGCACAAAGAGATTGGGCGACAGGTGACTGCCATCTGGCTGCGGCCAGCGCATCAGCGCTTCAGCACCCACCAGTTTTCCACTGCACAGCGCCACGATGGGCTGATAGTAAACCTCGATCTCCCGGTTGTTGATTGCGTCGATCAGGCGGTTACGCGGGGATAACAAACGGCGGAGGATGCGCAGGACAATAAGGGCAGCAGCCAGGCTTAGCAAGATGCCAGCCGGTAGCCAGATGATCAGCTGCTGGTGCCAGGATTCCGCCAGCGGTTTTAACGACGCCCACGCGATCACCGTAAACCCCAGTTCGGGTACAGGTTTCAACACGTACATCGAGCCGTTGTATTGTACGCGCGTAACGTCCTGCTGCTCCTTAACGACAGAAAGAATATACGGGTCGACAATATTGCTTCTGGCAAATATCCGATGGGTTTCACTGCCCACCAGGGCGGCATCCATCGAAATTTCACCAAACGGGACAACATCCACAAGCGAGGCAGGATCAACCATCACCAGATAATGTCCTTTCCCCAGAACGGCCATATAGCGGTGAATGCCGAGGTCGTTTTGCGAGGTGTGCCACGCGCTATACCCGTCTGCGGTGATCCGCATCGGGGGCGGTAAGATCGCCGTATTACTGGATTGTTCAAGGGATGAGCAGAGCGGCTTCAGGTTATCGATATACATCACTTCCTGAATATAGCGCCATGAGAATTCAACCCGACGCATTTCGCGTAAATGCGGGGGAGTGCAGGGTGGGGCGTGGAATGTCTGTAGGTGCGTGAGCGCCTGTTTTGCCTGCGCAACGACTCTGTCGGTACGGATCAGGACGCGCGAGGCATAGCTGTCCAGAGCGTCCACAAATTTATCCTCTGCCTGACGATGCGCCAGCCAGATACTGAGGCACACAGGGACCAGCACAGAGAAGATCAGTATGCCTGTTACCAGGCTGACCAGATGTCGGGTTCGCATGCTGCTTTATCCTTTCCATATGCCCACCTTGGGCCTGGAGTTTGCGCGCCAGAAGAAAAAGTTTTTTATCGCTAAATGATATAGTTATAGCATGTGACAGTCTCAGGCAGGTATCTGAATCAACCTTTCAAAAACAGGCTGTGCGTGACAGGGGTTGTTTTTGCAGCAAAGCTCAGATAGTATTTTGTTATGTTATAACAATACATGAAGGCCAGAGATGAAACCGAATATCCATCCAACCTATCGCACCGTTGTGTTTCACGACACCACGGCTAATGAATACTTTAAAGTCGGCTCAACAATTAAGACAGACCGTGAAATTGAGCTGGAGGGGAAAACGTATCCCTACGTTACCCTTGATGTCTCCTCTAAATCACATCCGTTTTATACCGGGAAGCAGAAGACCTTCTCGACGGATGGCAGCGCGGCACGCTTCCGCAAGCGTTTTGGTGGCTTTCTTGATGCGAAGCGAGGCTAATCATGCAGGTGCTGAACTCATTGCGCAGTGCAAAACAGCGTCACCCGGATTGCCAGATAGTCAAACGCAAGGGACGCTTATACGTGATCTGCAAATCTAACCCGCGCTTTAAGGCGGTGCAGGGACGTAAAAAAAGACGCTAAACGCGCGTCTCTCGCCAGCTTTCCAGGGAGCTTTTCTGTTTGCCATCGGCGGTAAAATTGTCGGTGGCAAGCCAGCTTTCAAACGCGCTCGCCAGCACTGGCCACTCTTTGTCGAGAATTGAAAACCAGTCGGTGTCCCGGTTTCGGCCTTTAATGACCAGCGCCTGGCGAAAACGCCCTTCAAACTGAAAGCCCAGACGCAGAGCCGCTTTGCGGGATGGTTCGTTCAGGCTGTTGCACTTCCATTCATAACGCCGGTAGCCCAGGGTATCGAACACGTACCGCATCAGCAGATACTGCGCTTCTGTCGACATGGGCGTGCGACTTAACAGTGACGAGAAGTGAACATGTCCCACTTCCACAACGCCGTTTTTAGGATCGATCCGCATCAGGGACAGCGTCCCGACAGGAGACTGGGTCTGGTTATCGATAACGGTAAAGTGGATGGGATCGGCTAATTCGCTCACGCTCGCCACCCATTCGGCAAACTCCTCTGCGGTGGCATCGGGTTCACGCAGCAGCCACGTCCAGCTTCGGGTATCTCCGGCCAGGGAATACGCAGAGAACAACGCCGGGGCATGCTCCACGCGCAGCGGCTCAAGCCGACAATAGCGACCCTGAAGTACCACCCGGGACGGGTGCGGGCGAGGCTGCCAGTCGAAAAGGCTTTCGCCTACAGGTTGTCTAAACTCATTGAATGTATTCATCTTTATTCCCGTCAAATTGAAAAGATCTCCAGATTAATGAATTGCTGGTTCCTTAAAAAGAACCATCAGGCTATGTTTTTCTGGTACCACGAGGAGGAATGATGAATATACCGGGTGATGAGCTTTACACCTTGCTCCATGCTGCGCTGAAAAAACGTGGGGAAGAGACGCTCCAGCGTGCGCTCTATCTTGCTTTGCGGGAGGCCATACTGTGCGGAAGGCTTCGATCCGGCAGCCATTTGCCCGGCTCACGAACGCTGGCGCAGCAGATCTCTGTGTCCCGAAATACCGTCAACGCGGCGCTGGACCAGCTCACGCTCGAAGGTTATTTGCTGCGTAGCCGCCAGGGTACGCGGGTGGGGCAATTCGCTCCTCGGACGATTGCCCGGACATTACCGGACCCGGACGTCAGGCTGACAAAACGTGTCGCCCTGCTGCCCGCGCCTGTGCCGCGCGACACTCCGGTGATGGCGTTTACGCCGGGAACGCCTGCCATCAACTATTTCCCCTTGCCGCTGTGGCGGCGGTTGTACGATCGCGTCCTGCGCGAGGAGGGAAGCGCCCTGTTAGGGTATGGCGACCCGGCCGGCGAGCCGACGCTGCGGGCCGCCATTGCCCGCCATCTTGCGCTCTCCCGCGGCATTGACTGCGATGCCAGCCAGATAGTGATAACCGAAGGGGCGCTGGAGGGCGTCAATCTCTGCACGATGCTGTTAAGCGAGCCGGGGGATGTCGCCTGGGTGGAAAATCCCGGCTATAGCGGCGCCAAAAGCGCTTTTGTCAAAACCGGCCTGGCGATGACAGGCATACCGGTGGATGACGAGGGGATGTGCTGGGAAGGGCTGTCTGCGCCTTCACCCACGCTGATTTTTACCTCGCCATCGCATCAGTTCCCTTGCGGAAGCGTGCTCAGCGCGCGGCGGCGTCTGGCGCTGCTGGAACTGGCCCGGCAGCACAGCGCGTGGATCATTGAGGATGATTACGACAGCGAATTTCGTTATACCGGTGAGCCCGTCCCGGCGATGCTGGGAATGGTCAACAATGCGCCCGTTGTGTATCTGGGGACGTTCAGCAAAACGCTGTTTCCATCGCTCCGGATGGGGTTCATGGTGTTACCGCCAGCGCTGGCGAAGGCGGCGCGTCCGGCCATCGGCTCGCTGCTGCGCGGCGGGCATCGCGCTGAACAGCGCACCCTGGCGCTGTTTATTGAGGAAGGCCACTATGCACGACATCTTGCCGCCATGCGCCGCCTTTATCGTAAGCGTTACCGCCAGCTGCGGGAGGTGCTGAGCGCAGAGCTTCATACGCCGCACCGTGTTCTTGCCGGGGAAGGGGGAATGCATCTGACGCTGGCAATTGACGGTATCGACGACCAGCGGCTGGTGGAGCAGGCGAGAGCGTTTCAGCTGGCACCCGCTGCGCTGAGCGGGTATTACCTTGAGACGAAGCAGGGGCAAACCGGTCTGGTTTTAGGTTACGGTAATACCTCTGCTTCGCAGTTTGCGCCGGGTATCCGACGTCTTCAGGCGCTCATTACACAGCAGTGGGGCGGGAAAGGGTAAAGACATCATAAAAAGAGAGCTGGCCCTTAGTGATGACCATTTTCTGCAACTTCTCTTTTTGCCCGGCTTCGACGGCCGGCGAGTGCAGGATGCTGTCGATCAGCTCCTTCGGCACGTAGCGCGTGTTGTACCACTCCCCGTTGTAGCACACGCGGAAATCGAGTACGTCGATATCTTCATACCGGTAACGCGGATTGACGTCGAAAAAGAAAAACGCGTTAAACACCACGAACAGCACAACCAGTAGCCAGACGGAATCGACCAGTGTTTCAGACTTCAGCATGACGATAAGCGTTGCCAGCCAGGCGGCGTACATGGCGACGAACAATCCGGGGTGTTTGCGAATAAAGCTGATGCTAAAGCGCGGGCGATTGTCGCGCTTTTCGCGGGTATTGAGATCGTCGATGGTGGCGGTAAGCAGGCGCTGTATCTCTGTCATTTTTTGCCTTTATGATTGTTAAAAATACAGGTGATCTGCCTATTTTATGAGAGGGGTTTATGCGATGAAAGTAACAGTTATGCCAGGAAAAAGCATAACAGTTACTCAGGATGCGCTTAGATCATTTTAATGATTTTCGCCGGATTCCCGCCCACTACCGCATTGGCCGGCACGTCTTTGGTCACTACCGCGCCGGAAGCGATAACCGCATTATCGCCAATGGTCACGCCTGGATTAATCACCGCGCGTCCGCCGATCCAGACATTATCACCAATGGTGACCGGTTTACCGTACTCCAGCCCGCTGTTACGTTCGGTCGCATCCAGAGGATGCGTGGCCGTATAAATGTGCACTCCCGGCGCAAGCATACAGTTATCGCCAATGCGGACAGGGCAGACGTCCAGCATGACGCAATCGAAGTTAGCGTAAAAATTGTTGCCCAGATAGATGTTATACCCGTAGTCGCAGCGGAAGCTTGGCTCTATATAGGCACCTTCGCTTTGACCCAGCAGGTCAGCTAATAAGGCGCGACGTTCGGCCTTCTCATCGGGGGCGGTATGGTTATAGCGGTGAACAAGATGACGCGCGCGTAAACGGTCAGCCCTCAGCGTGTCATCGCCAGGGCAGTAATATTCACCTGCAATCATCTTCTGTTTTTCTTCACTCATGGGAACCTCTCTGGAATCGTTTTACGCAGCGTAAAGAGGATTAACCAGAAAGGGAACGTTCCCTAAAAGTGGCTGTGACGGGAGTCACAACATTCTTGCGCATAAATACGTTTTATACGGGAACCTGGCGTTTGCATTTGAAGCGTAATTCGAAAGGTAAATTCAGCTTAACAACGGGCGTAATGCCTTTACAGTCTCTCTTCAACGATTAACGAACAAATTTCCACACCGAAGAGGGGATCTTGTCATACAGTTTATTCATGGTCAGCTCAGCAAGACGATGGTCGGCAGCTGAATAAAATACCGCCAGTTCATTATCAGACAGCTCGTATTTATTTTTCTCAATAACTCGTTCAAGGGTGTCAATTGACTGGCAGCGTCGCAGGCGCATCAAATAATCGACTTTTGTTAATGGTTTATCAGACATAAATTCACCTTAGTAATTGTAATAATTTTAACAGGAAAGACTAACCGGATTAGCTCTGCTGACATTAGTGAAGCAGCGAAATAGACGGTTTCCTGATTTACGCCATTTCTGCAAATCCTGTGCGTTAATGCCGTAGCTGCTGAACAACATAAAGGTGTCGTCCAGGTATTCATCAATTTGCTCTATCAACTTATTATCTTCATTGTACTTAATTTTATAATTAAGTGCGAAGGTGGCGATATGCTCGATCAGCTCGTTGAGCTGTAAATTGATAGCAGACGTTGGATCGTTCACCCAGCCATGGTTACTTTCTTCAAGATTGGCAAGGCAGTCATGGTACAAGGATTCGCAGAGAAATTTCAACTGCGCGATATCATGCCTTTTTGGCGAGTACTCGTCCATAGCGCATCCCCTTCTGAGTGATTTTTTACTCACCGAACATCATGTCGGGATGGATACAACTTGCTTAGCCACACGGGAGCTGTGTTCCTGATAACTCTAACTATAAGCCACTCTGATCAAGATTTCACCGCGCTATTACGAAAAATTACAATTAAATCGTTACTGTTCGAGCCTTTACGCAAATCTACCTTTTGCAGCGAACGCGTTAATCAATAAAAAAGACGATTTTTATCGGTTCCTTAGAATTCATTGAGTTAGCGCAAAGTTTCATGTGAAGTCCGAAACCAGATATCTTCAGATATTTTCCATTGCTTAGGAATAGTCCGAATAATTTACGTCACGAAATGATAATAAAAGAATGCTGAGTTCCTGGTGTAAGTTATCGGCCTATTATGATAGGCCTTATTAAAAAGGAGGAAAATAAATAGAAAGGCAATAGGTCTATTTTATGATTTTTTCTGAAAAAGAAAAAGGCCGCAAATGCGGCCTTTTTATCATGTGAAACCGGTATCAGTGATGTTCTACCGAATGATTGTGCTCAACGTCTTCATTCTTACGGCTGAAGCGGCGGCGAACCACCACGAAGAACACCGGTACGAAGAAGATCGCAAGAACGGTCGCGGTTACCATCCCACCCATTACGCCGGTACCTACTGCGTTCTGTGCGCCGGAGCCCGCGCCGGAGCTGATAACCAGCGGCATAACGCCGAGGATAAATGCCAGGGACGTCATCAGGATTGGACGCAAACGCATACGAACGGCTTCCAGCGTTGCTTCAATCAGGCCTTTTCCTTCTTTCTCCATCAGATCTTTGGCGAATTCCACGATTAGTATCGCGTTCTTCGCCGACAAGCCAATGGTTGTCAGCAGGCCCACCTGGAAGTAAACGTCGTTGGTCAGCCCACGGAACGTTGCGGCAAGCAGCGCACCGATAACCCCCAGCGGAACCACCAGCATAACGGAGAATGGAATCGACCAGCTCTCATACAATGCCGCCAGACACAGGAACACCACAATCAGTGAAATGGCGTACAGGGCAGGGGCCTGGTTACCGGACAGACGTTCCTGATAGGACATGCCGGTCCAGTCGTAGCCGACACCCGCAGGCAGTTTGCTGGCCAGTTCTTCCATCAGGTTCATGGCTTCACCGGTGCTTCGGCCCGGGGCTGCCTGACCGAGGATTTCCATCGATGGCAAGCCGTTATAACGCTCCAGACGCGGTGAACCGTATTCCCAGCGCGAGGTTGAGAAGGCGGAGAACGGCACCATCTGGCCATCGCTGCCGCGAACATACCAGTTGTTGATATCGTTCGGCAGCATACGGTATTGCGCTTCGGACATCACGTAGACTTTCTTCACGCGACCACGGTCGATGAAGTCGTTGACGTAGCTGCCACCCCAGGCTGCACCCAGCGTGGTATTAATGTCGCTGATGGAAACACCCAGCGCCTGCGCTTTTTCCTGGTCGATATCGATCTTGTACTGCGGCGTATCTTCCAGACCGTTAGGACGTACGCCCACCAGCAGGTCAGGGTGTTTTGCCACCTCGCCAAACAGCTGGTTACGCGCCTGAGTCAGTTTTTCGTGGCCCAGACCGCCCTGGTCAATCAGCTGGAAGTCGAAGCCGGTCGCCGTACCCAGTTCAACAATCGCTGGCAGGTTAAAGGCGAAGACCATCGCATCTTTAATCTGTGAGAAGGTGCCCATCGCGCGGCCGGTAATGGCTTCTACCTTGTTCTCTGCGCCCGGACGTTCAGACCAGTCTTTCAGAGAAACGAAGGCGATACCGGTGTTCTGACCACGACCCGCGAAGCCAAAGCCGTTAACCGCAAACACGGATTCGACGTTGTCTTTCTCTTTGGTCAGGAAGTAGTCGGTCATTTCATCCAGCACCTTTTGCGTACGCTCTTGCGTCGCACCGGCCGGAAGCTGCGCCATACTCAGGAACACGCCCTGGTCTTCATCTGGCAGGAACGAGCTTGGCAGACGAACGAACAGGAAAGCCATGCCCACCACGATGATGATATAGAGCAGCAGGTAACGACCGGTGCTGCGCAGGATGTTACCCACGCTGTCGGTGTAGTGGTGCGTACTCTTATCAAACATGCGGTTGAACCAGCCGAAGAAGCCTTTATGCTCGCCGTGACCGCCTTTCTGAATCGGCTTCAGCATCGTCGCGCACAGGGCTGGCGTCAGGATCAGTGCAACCAGTACCGACAGCGCCATCGCCGAAACAATGGTGATGGAGAACTGACGGTAAATCGCACCGGTAGAGCCACCAAAGAAGGCCATCGGGATAAATACCGCAGACAGTACCATCGCGATACCGACCAGCGCGCCCTGGATCTGGCCCATTGATTTACGGGTTGCTTCCTTCGGCGGCAGGCCTTCTTCCGCCATGACACGCTCGACGTTTTCGACCACCACGATGGCGTCATCCACCAGCAGGCCGATGGCGAGCACCATCCCGAACATCGTCAGGGTGTTTATCGAGTAGCCAAATATCGCCAGCACCGCGAAGGTCCCGAGCAGTACAACCGGCACGGCGATGGTTGGGATCAGCGTTGCGCGGAAGTTTTGCAGGAACAAGTACATCACCAGGAAGACGAGAATGATCGCCTCAACCAGGGTTTTCACCACTTCGTGAATCGAAATTTTAACGAATGGCGTGGTGTCATACGGATAAACGATTTTCAGACCTGACGGGAAGAACGGTTCCATCTTCTTCAGTTCTGCACGGATAGCCGTCGCGGTGTCCAGGGCGTTCGCGCCCGTCGCCAGTTTGATACCCAGACCGGAAGCCGGTTTACCGTTGAACTTCGCAATGATGTCGTAGTTCTCACCGCCCAGCTCAACCTTCGCCACGTCACGCAGGCGAACCTGCGAACCGTCCTGATTCACCTTCAGCAGAATTTTGCTGAACTCATCGGCGGAGGTCAGACGCGTTTGCGCGATGATCGACGCGTTAAGCTGCTGGCCTTTCACCGGCGGTGTACCACCCAACTGACCGGCGGCAACCTGGGCGTTCTGCGCTTTAATTGCGCTGATCACGTCAACCGGCGTCAGCTGGAAGTTGTTCAGTTTATTCGGATCCATCCAGATACGCATCGCGTACTGGGAACCGAACAGCTGAACGTCACCCACACCAGACGTACGGCTGATGGCGTCCTTCATGTTGGCGCCCACGTAGTCGGAAATATCCTCCTGCGTCATGGTGCCGTTGGTGTTGATCACGCCGACAACCATCAGGAAGCTACTGGACGATTTCTCGACGCTCACGCCCTGCTGTTGTACTTCCTGCGGCAGCAGAGGCATCGCCAGCTGCAATTTGTTCTGCACCTGAACCTGTGCAATGTCCGCATCCGTACCGGATTCAAAGGTCAGGGTGATCTGAACCGTACCGGTTGAGTCACTGTTTGAGGACATGTACATCAGGTTATCGATACCGTTCATGTTCTGTTCGATAACCTGCGTAACGGTATCCTGCACCGTTTTGGCATCAGCGCCCGGATAGGTTGCGGAGATCGTCACTGCCGGCGGCGCAATCGTTGGATATTGCGCGACAGGCAGCTTCAGGATCGCAAGTCCCCCGGCCAGCATGATGATTATGGCGATCACCCACGCAAATATGGGGCGATCGATAAAGAAATTAGGCATGTCTTAACGGCTCCTGTTTAAGTTAAGACTTGGTTTGTTCTGACTGGCCAGCGGCCGACGCTTGTTGTTTGTCGTCAGATTTCACTTCCTGAGCTTTGACCTGCGCACCAGGACGAACTTTTTGCAAACCAGTAATAATTACGCGATCGCCATCTTTCAGACCTTCCGTTACCAGCCACTTGTCGCCAATCGCCTGCGTTGCAGTGATATTGCGTGTTTCGACTTTGTTATCGGCACCCACAACCAGTGCGCTCGCATCACCGCGTGGCGTACGGGTCACACCTTGCTGAGGAACCAGAATGGCGCTTGGGTTAGTCCCTTCCTCAAGACGGGCGCGTACGAACATACCGGGCAGCAGGGTTTTATCCGGATTGGGGAAAATGGCCCGGATGGTGATAGAGCCGGTGGTCTGATCGACGGTCACATCAGAAAATTCCAGTGTGCCAGTCTGTGAGAACTTGATACCGTCGTTGGTAACCAGTTCCACTTTGGCTTTACCGTTTTCCTGTTTCAGGGTGCCGTTAGCCAGCTCCTGTTTGAGACGCAGGAAATCGTTGCTAGACTGGGTGACGTCAACGTAGATCGGGTCGAGCTGCTGCACGGTGGCCAGCGCGTTGGTTTGACCGTTCTGCACCAGCGCACCTTCGGTGACGGCTGATTTACCAATGCGACCGCTGATAGGGGAGGTCACTTTGGTGTAGGCCAGGTTAATACGCGCGGTTTCTACCGCCGCTTTCGCCGCCACAACGGCTGCGTTGGCTTGCTGTGCATCGGCCAGGGCAGAATCGTAATCCTGTTGGCTGATGTACTGCGTGCCGAGCAGTTTCTTGTAACGATTCAACGTCAGCTGCGAGATTTTGGCTGCCGCTTCGGCTTTAGCCAGATCGCCCTTAGCGCTCTCATAAGACGCCTGATAGGTTGCTGGATCAATCTGATACAGAGACTCGCCTGCCTTGACATCACCGCCTTCGGTGAAGTTACGTTTCAGGATGATACCGCTCACCTGCGGACGCACTTCCGCAATGCGGTAGGCGCTGGTGCGGCCCGGTAGTTCTGTTGTCATCTGGAGAGGTTCGGATTTGAGCGTCACGACGCCAACTTCTGGCACCTGCTGAGCTCCTTGTTGAGCCTGTTTGTCGTCACATCCTGTAAGCGCTAAGCTGCCTGAGAGCATCAGAACGACCGCCAGAGGCGTTAACCCTCTGTTTTTGTTCATATGTAAACCTCGAGTGTCCGATTTCAAATTGATCAAGGGTCCTGAGTCTAAAAACCCATTGCTGCGTTTATATTATCGTCATGCTATGGTACATACATTCATAAATGTATGTAAATCTGACTCCTGTAAATTCATCAACGTATGGCACGAAAAACCAAACAACAAGCGCTGGAAACCCGACAACACATTCTGGATGTGGCAATGCGTTTGTTCTCACAGCAGGGTGTTTCGGCAACCTCGCTGGCACAGATTGCTCAGGCCGCGGGCGTCACGCGGGGAGCGATTTACTGGCATTTCAAAGACAAGTCCGATCTGTTTGGTGAAATCTGGGAGCTTTCAGAGTCCAGCATTAGCGATCTTGAGAGTGAGTATCGGGCAAAATTCCCTCACGATCCACTCTCAGTGTTAAGAGAAATTCTAGTATATATCCTTGAAGCGACGGTTGTTGAAGAGCGTCGTCGTCTGATGATGGAAATCATCTTCCATAAATGTGAGTTCGTTGGTGAAATGGCGGTGGTTCAACAGGCGCAGCGCGACCTGTGTCTGGAAAGCTACGATCGCATCGAACAGGTCCTCACGGAGTGCATGCAGGCCAAAATGCTTCCTGCCACATTACTCACCCGCCGGGCGGCGATCCTGATGCGCAGCTATATTTCCGGCCTGATGGAAAACTGGCTTTTTGCTCCGGAGTCGTTCGATCTCAGATCAGAGGCGCGCAGCTACGTCGAAATTTTTCTTGAGATGTGCCAGCTCTGTCCGACCCTTCAAAGTAAACTTAGCCCGCGCTCTGCCTGATCGGGCATGGGAAAAATCGTAGACCCTTTCCGTCGTACTATTCTGCTTCAGCCGGGCGTGATATCCTTCATGCCCGACTATTTCCGGTCATTTCTCACATCACATTCACAACTATGCTGCACATCAATCGCTCGCAACATCCTGTTCTGGCCCTGTTTTTGATCCTGCTGTTTTACTTTGCAGCCGCGCCGCTTTCATGGGCCCGTGCAGACAACGGCAGTGACATTCCCACGCGTGCTGATGTTCAGTCGCAACTCGACACCCTGAATAAGCAAAAAGATCTCTCCGCCCAGGAAAAACTCGTTCAGCAGGATCTGACGGAAACCCTGGAAACGCTGGACAAGATCGATCGCATCAAAGCCGAAACGGCCCAGCTACGGCAGAAGGTCGCTCAGGCGCCGGAGAACATGCGTAAGGCAACGGAGGCGCTGAGTGCGCTCAGCGACGTCGATAACGACGATGAAACCCGAAAAACGCTTGCCACGCTGTCGTTGCGCCAGCTTGAGTCGCGCGTGGCGCAGCTGCTGGACGATCTGCAAACGGCGCAATCCGATCTCTCAACCTACAACAGCCAGCTGGTTTCGCTGCAAACCCAGCCTGAGCGTGTGCAGAACGCCATGTACTCGGCGTCGCAACAGCTACAGCAGATACGTAACCGTCTGAATGGCATCACCGTGGGGGAAGGGGCGCTTCGTCCCACCCAGCAAACGCTGCTGAACATCCAGCAGACGCTGCTAAACGCGGAGATTGAACAGCAGCGTAAGAGCCTGGAAGGCAACACGGTGCTACAGGATGCGCTGCAAAAACAGCGTGACTACGTGACCGCGAATATCAACCGGCTTGAGCATCAGCTTCAGCTGTTGCAGGAAGCGGTGAACAGCAAGCGCCTGACGCTGACTGAAAAAACGGCGCAGGAAGCGGTTTCGCCAGACGAGACGGCCCGTATTCAGGCCAACCCGCTGGTGAAGCAGGAGCTGGAGATTAACCACCAGCTGAGCGAGCGTCTGATTCAGGCGACTGAAAGCGGCAGCGCGCTGGTGCAGCAGAATATTAAGGTCAAAAACTGGCTGGATCGCGCTTTGCAGGCCGAGCGCAACGTCAAGGAGCAGATTGCCGTCCTGAAGGGCAGCCTGCTGCTGTCGCGCATTCTCTACCAGCAACAGCAGACGCTGCCTTCCGCCGACGAGCTGGAAGACATGACCAACCGCATTGCGGATTTGCGTCTTGAACAGTTTGACGTTAACCAGCAGCGCGATGCGCTATTTCAGAGCGATACCTTCGTTGCCAAAGTGGAAGAGGGCCATTCAGGTGAAGTGAATGCTGAAGTTCACGACGCGCTGTTGCAGGTGGTGGACATGCGCCGCGAATTGCTCGATCAGCTTAACAAGCAGCTGGGCAACCAGCTGATGATGGCGATTAACCTGCAAATCAACCAGCAGCAGCTGGTGAGCGTTTCTAAAAGCCTCCAGGAGATCCTGACCCAGCAGATTTTCTGGGTGAACAGCAATAAACCCATGGACTGGGACTGGTTTAAATCTTTCCCGGAAACGCTGAAATCCCAGATCAAAAGCATGAAAATTACCGTGAACTGGGAGAAAGCCTGGCCTGCGGTGATGATCGCCTTCCTGACGGGGCTGCCTTTGCTGCTCATCGCTGGCGTCATACGCTGGCGTTTGAAATGGCTGAAACAGTACCAGGCGAAGCTGGCCTCGGAAGTGGGGCAACTGCGTAACGACAGCCAACTGCACACCCCGAAAGCGATCCTGATCGATCTGATCCGTGCTCTGCCGGTCTGCCTGTTGATACTCGCCGTGGGCCTGATCCTGCTGACCATGCAGCTGAATATCAGCGATCTGCTGTGGGCGTTCAGCAAGAAGCTGGCGCTGTTCTGGCTGGTGTTTGGTCTGTGCTGGAAAGTGCTGGAAAAAGATGGCGTCGCCGTCCGCCACTTCAACATGCCGGAAAAACTCACCAGCCACTGGCGTCGCCAGATTGTGCGCATCAGCCTCGCGCTGCTGCCGCTGCACTTCTGGTCAGTTGTGGCGGAGCTTTCCCCGCTGCACCTGATGGATGACGTGCTGGGGCAACTGGTGATTATGCTGAACCTGCTGCTGATTGCCGTTCTGATGTGGCCAATGTGCCGCGACAGCTGGCGGGATAAAGAGTCCCACAATCTTCGTCTGGCTACCGTAACGGTACTGGCGATCATTCCTCTGGCGCTGATGGTGCTGACGGCGACGGGTTACTTCTATACCACGCTGCGTCTGTCCGGTCGCTGGATCGAAACGGTTTATCTGGTGATTGTATGGAACCTGCTGTTCCAGACCGTGCTGCGTGGTTTGAGCGTGGCGGCGCGCCGCATTGCTTATCGTCGTGCTGTTGCCCGTCGGCAGCATCAGGTGAAAGAGGGGGCTGAAGGGGCAGAGCCGCAGGAAGAGCCGACCATTGCTCTGGAGCAGGTTAACCAGCAAACGATGCGTATTACCATGCTGGTGATGATCGCCCTGTTTGCGGTGATGTTCTGGGCCATCTGGTCTGATTTAATTACCGTCTTCGCCTACCTCGACAGTATCACGCTCTGGCAATACAACGGTACCGAAGCGGGCGCTGCGGTAATGAAAAGCGTCACCATGGGCAGCCTGCTCTTTGCGCTGGTGTCGTCAGTGGTTGCCTGGGCGTTGATCCGCAACCTGCCGGGTCTGCTGGAAGTGCTGGTGCTCTCAAGGCTGAACCTGCGTCAGGGGGCGTCGTACGCCATTACCACCATCCTGAACTATGTCATTATTATTGTCGGGGCGATGACGGTATTCGGCTCGCTGGGCGTCTCGTGGGATAAACTCCAGTGGCTGGCGGCGGCGTTGTCGGTGGGTCTGGGCTTCGGCTTGCAGGAGATCTTCGGTAACTTTGTCTCTGGCCTGATTATCCTGTTCGAACGTCCGGTGCGTATCGGCGATACCGTCACCATCGGTACTTTCTCCGGGACCGTCAGCAAGATCCGCATTCGTGCGACCACCATTACCGACTTCGATCGTAAAGAGGTGATCATCCCGAACAAAGCGTTTGTGACCGAGCGTCTGATCAACTGGTCGCTCTCGGATACCACCACTCGCGTGGTGATCCGACTCGGGGTGGCCTATGGCTCGGATCTGGACAAGGTGAAAGAGGTACTGCTGAAGGCGGCAGCTGACCATCCAAAAGTGATGCACGATCCTGCGCCAGCGGTATTCTTCACCACCTTCGGGCCGAGCACTTTGGATCATGAGCTGCGCCTGTACGTACGCGAACTGCGCGATCGCAGCTACACCGTCGATGAGCTGAACCGCACCATTGACCGTCTGTGTCGTGAAAACGATATTAATATCGCCTTTAACCAGCTTGAGGTTCATCTGCGCAACGAGAAAGGCGATGAGCATACGGAAGTGAAGCGCGAGATTAAGGGGGACGACCCTACTCCCGCCTAATCTATTTCCCTCTCTCCTCTGGGGAGAGGGTAGGGTGAGGGGGAAGTTTTCCCTCAAAATCTCGTCGCACAATCTCCAGCGCTTTCAGCACCGTCTCCGCCGGGATCTCGTGATTTTCCAGCAGCATAATTAAATCGACGGCCAGCTTGACCTCGTCGGGGGCATTTTCCAGTGACATCAGTGGCTCCTGTTAACGGGTCAGGCGTTCAATGACGCGTTCAATCTCATCCAGCGCCTGACGGCAGCGGACGATGCGGCCTTCCAGCGCGCTGATTTCACGCATTAATAACTGCTGCTCTTCCAGCGTTTCGCTGGTATTCAGGCGGGCTTCGCGCTCGCGCTTCATCTCAAACAGACGGCGCTCAAACTCCTGGTTCTCCAGCCGCTTGCGCTGCCATTTTCCGAGTCCCGGCGAGGCGCTGTCCCACGCCCGTAACGGCCAGGCGGCGATTTCCCGGTGCAGGGCGGTGATCTGCTCGGTAAGATGCTCCGCAAGCCACGCGACCTGTTCCTGCTGTTCACTCTCAACCGCGTGACGAAGCTCGTCGAGATTGGTCTGCGCTTCAGCAAGATAATCCTCAATGACGGTGCTGCGGGTGCGGAAGAGCTGTCGGTCAAAGCGCGGTTTCAGCGTGGCGTGGCCCATCAACGGCGTGGCCTGCGCCCGCAGCGCGATCAGCTGATTTTGCAGCCTCTCAAGAAGCAGTGCTGTTTTCAAGGCGCTCTCCAGTGGTAAAGTAGCCGTTCAGTTTGATAACGATTCGCATTATGCAGCGTACTATTTTAATCATCATTGGCTGGCTCGCGGTAGTGCTGGGCACGCTGGGTGTGGTTTTACCCTTGCTGCCGACCACCCCGTTTATCCTGTTGGCCGCCTGGTGCTTCGCCCGCTCGTCGCCGCGTTTTCACCACTGGCTTCTGTACCGCTCGTGGTTTGGCGGCTACCTGCGGCACTGGCAAAAACACCGGGCCATGCCGCCCGGGGCTAAGCCGCGCGCCATTGCCTTCATCCTGATCACCTTCGCCGTCTCGTTATGGCTGGTGAAAATGATGTGGGTGCGCATTCTGCTGCTGGCGATCCTGGTTTGCCTGCTGATCTTTATGTGGCGGATCCCCGTGGTTGATGAAAAGCAACAAAAGCACTGAAGCCTCATCATGGCGGTTGCAATTATGGCGCACAGCCAGTAAATTCGACCGTTTTCGAGCACAGGTGCGCCTGGTCAAAGGTTAAACAACTGTTACTTTGACCGACTCGTCGCGCGCCGTGAGTAACACTGTTTCATTTAGGCACAAACCGATGACCGCAACTGCACAGCAGCTTGAATATCTGAAAAATAGCATCAAAAGTATCCAGGACTATCCAAAACCTGGCATTCTTTTCCGCGATGTCACCAGCTTGCTGGAAGACCCGAAAGCGTACGCCCTCAGCATTGAACTGCTGGTTGAGCGTTATAAAAACGCCGGGATCACCAAAGTAGTAGGTACTGAAGCCCGTGGCTTCCTGTTTGGCGCACCGGTTGCGCTGGCGATGGGCGTGGGTTTTGTGCCGGTGCGTAAGCCGCGCAAACTGCCGCGTGAAACCATTGCTGAGAGCTATGAGCTGGAATACGGCACCGATCAGCTGGAAATTCACGTTGATGCCATCAAGCCAGGCGACAAAGTGCTGGTGGTGGACGATCTGCTGGCAACCGGCGGCACCATCGAAGCGACCGTGAAGCTGATCCGTCGTCTGGGCGGGGAAGTGACCGACGCGGCATTCATCATCAACCTGTTCGATCTCGGCGGAGAGCAGCGCCTGGAAAAACAGGGTATTACCAGCTACAGCCTGGTGCCATTCCCGGGACATTAATCCCGTATCTCACAACCTCGCTCAATGGGTGAGGTTGTGATAGCATTCCCCTCCATTAATTCACCTTCCAGCGTTGCAGAGCCTGCCCATGAGTTATCAGGTGTTAGCCCGTAAATGGCGACCACAAACCTTTGCTGACGTTGTCGGTCAGGAACATGTGCTGACGGCCCTGGCGAACGGCTTGTCGCTAGGTCGCATCCATCACGCCTATCTTTTTTCCGGCACCCGCGGCGTCGGTAAAACCTCTATTGCCCGTCTGCTGGCAAAAGGTCTGAACTGCGAAACCGGGATCACCGCCACCCCGTGCGGCGTGTGCGACAACTGTCGTGAGATCGAGCAGGGGCGTTTTGTCGATCTGATTGAGATCGACGCCGCCTCGCGCACCAAAGTGGAAGATACCCGCGATCTGCTCGACAACGTGCAGTACGCCCCGGCGCGCGGCCGCTTCAAGGTCTATCTGATCGATGAAGTGCACATGCTGTCGCGCCACAGCTTCAACGCCCTGCTGAAAACGCTGGAAGAGCCGCCTGCGCATGTCAAATTCCTGCTGGCGACCACCGATCCGCAAAAGCTGCCGGTCACGATCCTCTCGCGCTGCCTGCAATTCCACCTGAAGGCGCTCGACGTTGAGCAGATCCGCGCTCAGCTTGAGCATATCCTCGATGAAGAGAACATTGTCCACGAGCCGCGTGCGCTGCAACTGCTGGCCCGTGCCGCGGACGGCAGCCTGCGCGATGCGCTGAGCCTGACCGACCAGGCGATTGCCAGCGGTGACGGTAAACTCTCCACCGACGCGGTCAGTACCATGCTCGGCACGCTGGATGACGATCAGGCGCTGTCGCTTATTGAAGCGATGATTGCCGCCAACGGTGAGCGAGTGATGGCGCTCGTCAACGACGCCGCTGCCCGTGGCATTGAGTGGGAAGCGCTGCTTGTCGAGATGCTCAGCCTGCTGCACCGCGTGGCGATGCTGCAACTGTCTCCGTCGGCCATTGGCGCGGACATGGCGACCATTGAACAGCGGATGCGTGAACTTGCGCGCACCGTGCCGCCGGCTGACGTTCAGCTTTATTATCAGACGCTGCTGATTGGCCGCAAAGAGCTGCCGTTTGCACCGGATCGCCGGATGGGCGTTGAAATGACGCTGCTGCGCGCGCTGGCCTTCCATCCGCGCAAGCCATTGCCGGAGCCGGAAACGCCCCGGCAGTCCTTTGCGCCGGTTGCGCCGACCGCGGTAATGTCACCGCAGCAGGTGCCACCGCAACCGGCATCGCCGCCGCCGCAAAACGTGCCGCTGTCGGATGCTACCAGTTCGGTGCTTGCCGCACGAAGCCAGTTGCAACGTGCGCAGGGAGCAACCAAACCAAAAAAGAGTGAACCGGCAGCGCCTGCAAGAGCGCGGCCGGTGAACAACGCCGCGCTTGAACGACTGGCCTCGGTAACGGAGCGCGTGCAGTCGCGTCCGGCACCGTCCGCGCTCGAGCAAAAAGCCCCGGCGAAAGAAGAGGCATACCGCTGGAAGGCGACCACCGTTGTTGAAACGGTCAAGGAAGTGGTCGCCACGCCAAAAGCGCTGAAAAAGGCGCTGGAGCATGAAAAAACGCCGGAGCTATCCGCGAAGCTCGCGGAAGAGTCCATCGAGCGCGACGCCTGGGCCGCCGAGGTCAGCAAACTGCAACTGCCGAAGCTGGTGGAGCAGGTCGCGCTGAACGCCTGGAAAGAGCAGGACGGTAATCAGGTGCGTCTGCACCTGCGCCCTGGCCAGCGGCACCTCAACTCCCCTGGCGCGCAAAAGGCGCTGGCCGAGGCGCTTACCGCATTACAGGGTGTACCGGTTGAATTGACTATCATTGAAGATGATAATCCGGCGGTGAAAACGCCGCTCGAGTGGCGTCAGGCCATTTATGAAGAGAAGCTCGCGCAGGCGCGCGAGGCGATAATTGCGGATAACAACATCCAGACCCTGCGTCGGTTCTTCGACGCCGATCTGGATGAAGAGAGTATTCGCCCCATTTGATCGTGAGTCTGACTTACGGTTGTAATCCTTAACGTGAAAGAAGAGAGAAGCCTATGTTTGGTGGAAAAGGCGGTCTGGGTGGCCTGATGAAGCAGGCTCAGCAGATGCAGGAAAAAATGCAGAAGATGCAGGAAGAGATCGCTCAGCTGGAAGTCACGGGTGAATCCGGTGCCGGTCTGGTCAAGGTGACCATCAACGGTGCGCATAACTGCCGTCGCGTTGAAATCGACCCGAGCCTGCTCGAAGACGACAAAGAGATGCTGGAAGATCTGGTTGCAGCCGCGTTTAACGATGCCGCTCGCCGTATCGACGAAACCCAGAAAGAGAAAATGGCCTCTGTTTCCAGCGGTATGCAACTGCCGCCGGGCTTTAAGATGCCATTCTGATGCAAACCAGTCCGCTGCTCACGCAGTTAATGGAAGCACTGCGCTGCCTGCCGGGCGTTGGCCCGAAGTCGGCGCAGCGTATGGCGTTTACGCTATTGCAGCGCGACCGCAGCGGCGGGATGCGCCTGGCGCAGGCTCTGACCCGCGCCATGTCAGAAATTGGCCACTGTGCGGATTGCCGGACCTTTACCGAGCAGGACGTATGTAACATCTGCACGAACCCGCGTCGTCAGGAAAACGGTCAGATTTGCGTGGTGGAGAGTCCGGCGGACATCTACGCCATCGAACAAACCGGGCAGTTTTCCGGCCGCTATTTCGTGCTGATGGGGCATCTCTCCCCGCTGGATGGCATCGGCCCGGACGATATCGGTCTCGATCGCCTGGAGCAGCGCCTGGAGTCGGAAACCATCAAAGAGGTGATCCTCGCCACCAACCCGACGGTGGAAGGGGAGGCAACCGCCAACTACATCGCCGAACTGTGCGCGCAGTACGGCGTTGACGCCAGCCGCATCGCCCACGGCGTGCCGGTCGGCGGTGAGCTGGAGATGGTCGACGGCACCACGCTGTCACACTCGCTGGCCGGACGTCACAAGATTATTTTCTGACCAAACGGAGGCTGCGCGCGCGGCCTCCGCTTGAAAATTCCTCCCCTTATCCCCATCTCTCACTCAACGTTTTACAACCCCATTAAATGGCATTGTTGAGGTCGACTTAGATGAAAGGACAAGAAACCCGTGGTTTCCAGTCAGAAGTAAAACAGCTTCTGCACCTGATGATCCATTCCCTGTATTCCAACAAAGAAATCTTCCTGCGTGAGCTGATTTCCAACGCCTCTGATGCGGCGGACAAGCTGCGCTTCCGCGCGCTGTCTAACCCGGATCTGTATGAAGGCGACGGCGAGCTGCGCGTGCGCGTCTCGTTTAATAAAGAGAACCGCACCCTGACCATCGCCGATAACGGCATCGGGATGAACCGCGACGAGGTGATTGACCACCTCGGAACCATCGCCAAATCCGGCACCAAAGCGTTCCTTGAGTCCATGGGCTCTGACCAGGCGAAAGACAGCCAGCTGATCGGTCAGTTCGGCGTAGGCTTCTACTCGGCGTTCATCGTGGCGGACAAAGTCACCGTGCGCACCCGCGCCGCGGGCGACAGCGTCGAGAACGGCGTGCTGTGGGAGTCTAAAGGTGAAGGTGAATACACCGTTGATGACATCACCAAAGCGGATCGCGGCACCGAAATCACCCTGCACCTGCGTGAAGGCGAAGACGATTTCCTGAACGACTGGCGCGTACGCTCCATTATCAGCAAATATTCCGACCATATCGCGCTGCCGGTAGAGATTGAAAAACAGGAAGAGAAAGACGGCGAAACCGTGGTTTCCTGGGAGAAAATCAACAAGGCGCAGGCGCTGTGGACGCGTAATAAAGCTGAAATTAAAGACGACGAGTACAACGAGTTTTACAAGCACATCGCCCACGACTTCACCGATCCGCTGACCTGGAGCCACAACCGTGTGGAAGGGAAACAGGAGTACACCAGCCTGCTGTACATTCCGGCGCAGGCGCCGTGGGACATGTGGAACCGCGATCACAAGCACGGCCTGAAGCTGTACGTGCAGCGCGTCTTCATCATGGACGACGCCGAGCAGTTCATGCCGAACTACCTGCGCTTTGTGCGTGGCCTGATAGACTCCAACGATCTGCCGCTGAACGTCTCCCGTGAAATTCTTCAGGACAGCACCGTCACCCGTAACCTGCGCAACGCCCTGACCAAACGTGCGTTGCAGATGCTGGAAAAACTGGCGAAGGACGATGCGGAAAAATACCAGACCTTCTGGAAACAGTTTGGCCTGGTGCTGAAAGAAGGTCCGGCGGAAGATACTACGAACGTGGAAGCTATCGCTAAACTGCTGCGCTTCGCCTCTACGCACAACGACTCCTCCGCCCAGACCGTGTCGCTGGAAGAGTACGTCTCCCGCATGAAAGAAGGGCAGGAGAAGATCTACTACATCACCGCCGACAGCTATGCGGCAGCGAAGAGCAGCCCGCATCTGGAACTGCTGCGTAAGAAAGGCATCGAAGTGCTGCTGCTGTCTGACCGCATCGACGAGTGGATGATGAACTACCTGACCGAGTTCGACGGTAAATCCTTCCAGTCCGTTGCCAAAGCCGACGAGTCTATCGATAAGCTGGCGGATGAAGTGGACGACAGCGCGAAAGAAGCCGAGAAGGCGCTGGAGCCGTTCGTTGAGCGCGTTAAAACGCTGCTGGGCGACCGCGTGAAAGAGGTGCGCTTCACGCACCGTCTGACCGATACGCCAGCCATTGTCACCACCGATGCGGACGAAATGAGCACCCAGATGGCGAAACTGTTCGCTGCGGCGGGCCAGGCCGTGCCGGAAGTGAAATATATCTTTGAGCTTAATCCGGATCACCCGCTGGTGAAACGCGCGGCGGATACCCAGGATGACGCCCGCTTTGCCGAGTGGGTTGAACTGCTGCTCGATCAGTCCCTGCTGGCCGAGCGCGGTACGCTGGAAGATCCTAACCTGTTCATTAAACGTGTGAATGCGCTGCTGCTGGCGTAATCTTCCCTCACCCCGGCCCTCTCCCACAGGGAGAGGGTGAAAGAGTTCCCTCTCCCTGTGGGAGAGGGTTAGGGTGAGGGCACCAGACCGCACGAAGCCAAATTATCTCCCCCCGTTAACCGTTTCAGCCTCCCCGCCTTCCTTGAGCGATACCCGTTCTGGTGGTATTGTTTAGCGCTTTTGAAAAATTGAATCGACATTTGAGGGGATTTTCGCAATGCGTATTATTCTGCTTGGCGCTCCGGGCGCGGGTAAGGGAACTCAGGCTCAGTTCATCATGGAGAAATACGGTATTCCGCAAATCTCTACTGGTGACATGCTGCGTGCCGCTGTTAAATCTGGCTCCGAGCTGGGCAAACAAGCTAAAGACATCATGGACGCAGGCAAGCTGGTAACCGACGAACTGGTTATCGCGCTGGTTAAAGAGCGCATTGCTCAGGAAGACTGCCGTAACGGTTTCCTGCTGGACGGCTTCCCGCGCACCATTCCTCAGGCTGACGCCATGAAAGAAGCGGGCATCAACGTGGATTACGTGCTGGAGTTCGACGTACCAGACGAGCTGATCGTTGACCGTATCGTTGGCCGTCGCGTACACGCTGCTTCTGGCCGCGTTTACCACATCAAATTCAACCCACCTAAGGTTGAAGGCAAAGACGACGTGACCGGCGAAGAGCTGACCACCCGTAAAGACGATCAGGAAGAAACCGTGCGTAAACGCCTGGTGGAATACCATCAGATGACCGCACCGCTGATCGGCTACTACACCAAAGAAGCGCAGGCGGGTAACACCAAATACGCGAAAGTGGACGGCACCAAAGCCGTGGCTGACGTACGTGCAGAGCTGGAAAAAATCCTCGGCTAAGCGCACCTCTCTCACCCGGAGCCCCGGGTGAGAAAAATTCTCATCTTACCTATTACAGCAATGGGTTTCGTTTAAACGCATTTCCGCTACAATTGACAGCCTATCAAATGGTTAAGAGGCGTGAATGAGTCAGGCGAAAATCGGCATCCTGCTTGCCAATCTGGGCACCCCAGAAGCACCTACTCCAGCGGCGGTCAAACGCTACCTGCGACAATTTTTAAGCGACACGCGCGTCGTGGATACCCCAAGACTGCTGTGGTGGCCACTGCTGCGTGGCGTCATTCTGCCGATTCGTTCCCCGCGTGTGGCAAAGCTCTATCAGTCCGTGTGGATGGAAGAGGGCTCGCCGCTGATGGTGTACAGCCGTCGTCAGGAGAAGGCGCTGGCCGCCCGCCTGCCGGACATGCCCGTTGCGCTCGGCATGAGCTACGGTAAGCCGTCCCTGGAAAGCGCCGTCGACTCTCTGCTGGCGCAGGGCGTTGAACACATTGTGGTGCTGGCCCTTTATCCGCAGTATTCGTGCTCCACGGTAGCTGCCGTCTGGGACGAACTGGCGCGCATTCTGGCGACCCGCCGCCGTATACCGGGTATCACCTTTATCCGCGACTACGCCGATAACGAGCTGTACATTCAGGCGCTTGCCAGCAGCGCGCGCGCGTCGTTTGAAAAACACGGCGAGCCGGATCTGCTGCTGCTCTCCTATCACGGTATTCCGCAGCGTTTCGCGAACGAAGGGGATGATTACCCCCAGCGTTGCCGCGATACCACCCGCGAGCTAGTCTCCGCCCTCGGCCTGCCGCCTGAGAAGGTGATGATGACCTTCCAGTCGCGCTTCGGCCGTGAACCGTGGCTCACCCCGTATACTGATGAAACGCTTAAGATGCTGGGCGAGAAGGGCGTGAAGCACATTCAGGTGATGTCGCCGGGCTTCTCGGCGGACTGTCTGGAAACGCTGGAAGAGATTGCTGTCCAGAACAAAGAGTTCTTTATGGAGGCGGGCGGAACGAAATACGAATACATTCCTGCGCTTAACGACTCCCCTGAACACATCGACATGATGGTGTCACTGGTCACCACCCGCCGCTGATCGCGTTACGGGCCGGGTTTGTGCTACCATTCCCGGCCCGTATTCTTTGCACAGTTCAGACCATGAAATTTCCCGGTAAACGTAAGTCCAAACACTATTTCCCCGTCGATGCCCGCGATCCGCTGTTACAGCAAATTCAGCAGGAAAGCGAAACCAGCGCTGCCTGGGTGGTCGGTATCGATCAGACGCTGGTGGACATTGAAGCCAAAGTGGATGATGCGTTTGTCGCACGTTACGGTCTGAGCGCCGGGCACTCGCTGGTGATTGAGGATGACGTTGCTGAAGCGCTGTATCAGGAGCTGGTGCGCGAAAATCTTATCACCCACCAGTTTGCCGGCGGCACCATCGGCAACACCATGCACAACTACTCCGTACTGGCAGACGACCGCTCGGTGCTGCTTGGCGTGATGTGCAGCAATATCGAAATCGGTGGCTATGCCTACCGCTACCTGTGCAATACCTCCAGCCGCACCGATCTGAACTATTTGCAGGGCGTTGACGGGCCGATTGGCCGCTGCTTTACGCTGATAAGCGATTCCGGCGAGCGTACCTTTGCCATCAGCCCCGGCCATATGAACAAGCTGCGCGCTGAAAGTATCCCGGAAGAGGTGATCGCGGGCGCGTCTGCGCTGGTACTGACCTCCTATCTGGTGCGCTGCAAGCCGGGCGAACCAATGCCGGACGCAACCATGAAGGCAATTGAGTACGCGAAGAAATACAACGTGCCTGTGGTTCTGACGCTGGGCACCAAATTCGTCATTGCCGACAACCCGGAGTGGTGGCAGGCCTTCCTGAAAGAACACGTCTCGATTCTGGCGATGAATGAAGAAGAAGCCGAAGCGCTGACCGGCGAAAGCGATCCGCTGCTGGCGTCTGATAAGGCGCTGGACTGGGTAGATCTGGTGCTCTGCACCGCCGGGCCGGTCGGGCTGTATATGGCGGGCTTCACGGAAGAAGAGAGCAAGCGGAAAACCCAGCACCCGCTGCTGCCGGGCGCAATCGCCGAATTTAACCAGTACGAGTTCAGCCGCGCCATGCGTTATAAAGACTGCATCAACCCGCTGCGTATCTTCTCCCACATCGCACCGTATATGGGTGGCCCCGAGAAGATCATGAACACCAACGGCGCGGGCGACGGCGCGCTGGCCGCGCTGCTGCACGACATCACCGCCAACGCCTACCACAAAACCAATGTGCCGAATTCCAGCAAGCACACCTTCAACTGGCTGACCTACTCCTCGCTGGCGCAGGTGTGCAAGTACGCGAACCGCGTGAGTTATCAGGTGCTGAACCAGCATTCACCGCGCTTAACGCGGGGGCTGCCGGAACGGGAAGACAGCCTCGAAGAGGCGTATTGGGACAGGTAAAAGCAAAACGGCAACCTGTGGTTGCCGTTTTTAGTGTTTGTTCCCTCTCCCTGTGGGAGAGGGCCAGGGTGAGGGCATCAGGCCGCACAAAACTTAACCCGTCACCGCCTCTTCAACTGGCGGTTTTGTCAGCATTGTCAGCATTGTATTCGCAATCTCACGCTCACCCATCACCACCTGATTCGCGCCGCGCTCGGTGATGTACTCCACTTCGTCATCATAATGGGCGCGGGCAATGATTTCGATATGTGGGCATTTTTCACGGGCTGTGGCGACAATCTCGCCAGCCTCGTAACCGTTCGGGATAGTGAGCAGCAGCCAGCGAGCGCAGTCCAGATGCGCCAGATTCATAATCTCTTCGTTAGCCGCGTTGCCCAGCACCGCGCGGATGCCGCGCTCGCGAAGCTCGTCGACGCGAGTGCGGGAGGTTTCAATCACTACCAGGGGGATCCCCTGGGCCATCAGCTTCTCACCGAGCAGGCTGCCGACGCGGCCAAAACCGACCAGCAGCGCGTGGTTGCAGATATCTACGGGGATCTGTTTCTCCTCCTCAATCGCTTCTTCCAGGGTTTGCTCTTCGAGGGTTTCGGTCTTCTCGAGATATTTCTCCAGCAGGGCAAACAATACCGGGTTTAGCATGATGGAGAGGATCGCCCCCGCCAGCACCAGATTTTGCCCCGCCTGTGGCAGCAGGTTCAGGGCCATCCCCAGACCGGCAAGAATAAAGGCGAACTCGCCAATCTGCGCCAGGCTGGCGGCGATGGTCAGCGCCGTGCGCGGCGAATGGCCGAACATCCGTACCAGGAAGAAGGCGGCAACGGACTTACCAAAGATGATGATTGCCAGCGTACCCAGCACGGCCAGCGGCTGCTGAATGAGGATCAGCGGGTCGAACAGCATCCCGACGGAGACAAAGAACAGCACCGCGAATGCATCACGTAGCGGCAGGGTATCGTGCGCGGCACGGTGGCTCAGCTCGGACTCGTTCAGCACCATCCCGGCGAAGAACGCGCCCAGCGCAAAGGAGACGTCAAACAGCTCGACGGCGCCAAAGGCAATGCCCAGCGCCAGCGCAAGGACCGAAAGCGTGAACAGTTCACGCGAGCCCGTGGCGGCGCTGCGGGACATGATCCACGGCACCAGACGGCGGCCCACCAGCATCATGATGGCGATAAACGCCACGACTTTACCGATGGTAATGCTCATATCCAGCGCCAGCGAGGCGAAGCCGATATTCTCTTTTTCCATCATCCCGGCAACGGCAGGCAGCAGAACCAGCGTCAACACCATTACCAGATCTTCAACAATCAGCCAGCCTATCGCGATTTGTCCGCGCTGGCTGTCTATCAGCTGTCTCTCTTCAAGCGCGCGCAGCAGCACCACGGTACTGGCGGTTGAAAGACACAGCCCAAATACGATACCGGTCATGATTGACCAGCCCAGCACCGCCGAAAGCGCCATGCCCAGCAGCGTCGCCACCCCTATCTGGGCGATCGCTCCCGGTATGGCGATCGACTTTACCGCCATCAGATCCTTCAGGGAAAAATGCAGTCCGACGCCAAACATCAGCAGGATCACGCCCAATTCCGCCAGCTCAGGCGCCAGTTTGGTATCAGCGACAAAACCCGGCGTAAAGGGCCCTGCCAGCACGCCCGCCAGTAAATAGCCTACCAGGGGCGAAATACGCAATTTATTGGCAATCATGCCGAGAATAAAAGCGAGCACAAGTCCACCAACAATGGTGGTGATAAGCGGTGTGGCGTGGTGCATTCCGTCTCCTTTCGCGATGGGTGATCCATTTTTGGTGCAAATACCAAAAAGCCGATTAATAGTTTATGACAATTTTTACGCTTATGTTTATGAATAATTGTTGAAATCACAATAAAAAGGCAATAAGCATGAAAAAAGGCAGATTTTGATAAATTTGCTGAGGGGAGGGAGAGGAAAGCCTTATGGCATCAGGTTATCCGGCTGCCAAAGTTTAACTTTGGCAGCCGTGAAGTCACGCTTTATGACGATTGTCAGGCAGGAATATGGTCAACATCCCCAGAAGTGGCAGGAAAGCGCAGATTTTATAGACCAGGAAGATGCTGGTGTGGTCTGCAACCATCCCCAACACGGCTGCGCCAAGGCCGCCCATGCCAAAGGCAAAACCGAAAAAGAGGCCGGAAACCATACCGATACGTCCCGGCAGCAGCTCCTGCGCGTAGACCAGGATGGCTGAAAATGCCGATGCGAGAATAAAACCAATAATCACCGTCAATATTCCGGTCCATTCCAGCGTTGCGTACGGTAAAACAAGCGTAAACGGCGCGACGCCGAGGATAGAGCCCCAAATCACATATTTACGTCCAATTTTATCCCCTACAGGGCCGCCTATCACCGTGCCTGCCGCCACCGCAAACAGGAAGGCAAAGAGGTGGAACTGGGCGTTTTGTACTGATAATCCGAATTTTTGCATCAGATAGAAGGTGTAATAGCTGCTAATGCTCGCCATATAGAAATATTTCGAGAAAATCAGTACCAGCAGCACGCTGACGGCAAGGATCACCTTATTGCGCGGAAGGGGATTGGTTATCTTCGCGGCAGGTTTTCCCTTATTTACGCGATGCTGCGCGGCATACCAGCGGCTGATTTGCGCCAGGACGACAATCGCCAGCAGCGCGGCCAGCACAAACCACGCCACGTTGCCTTTGCCGTAAGGCGCGATAATTACCGCCGCCAGCAGAGGACCGAGGGAGCTACCAAAGTTACCCCCCACCTGGAACAGAGACTGCGCCAGCCCGTGACGTCCGCCGGAGGCCATACGTGCCACGCGGGACGATTCCGGATGGAACACCGATGAACCGGTTCCCACCAGCGCCGCGGCAACCAGTACCGCCTCAAAGCTGCCCGCCATGGCCAGCAGCACCAGCCCGCTCAGGGTGAAGCACATGCCAATGGGCAGCGACCATGGCATCGGGTATTTGTCCGTCCAGTAGCCCACCACCGGCTGTAGCAGCGAAGAGGCCAGCTGGAAGGTCAGGGTGATCATCCCGATCTGCACGAAGGTTAATGAGAACTCAGACTGCAACAGCGGGTAGATCGCCAGAATCAGCGACTGGATCATGTCGTTGAGCAGATGAGAGAGACTGATTGCGCCTAATACTTTAAAGGAAGTGCGCGATTTCGGCGGCGACGCCGGAGCGCCCTGGACGGGCTGGGTTGATTCACTGATTGCCATAAATACCACGTCGATTTGTTATTAGAGATGCAGGGAGTAATTATTATCCGACTAACATACCCGTCCGTGACATTTGAAGAAAGTCGCAATTCTGAAAACTTATTTGTCTATTCTTGTGAGTCACTGTAATTTTTGCGTTTGTCTATGGGTCAGGGAGAGAGAAGATGAAGTTAATGAAGCGTGGCGTCGCGCTGGCGCTCATCGCCGCATGGGGGCTGACAAGCCTGCCCGCGCAGGCGTATGAAAAAGATAAAACCTATAAAATTACCATTCTGCATACTAACGATCATCACGGCCATTTCTGGCGCAGCGAATACGGTGAATATGGCCTGGCGGCGCAAAAAACGCTGGTGGACGGCATTCGTAAAGAGGTCGCGGCCCAGGGCGGCAGCGTCCTGCTGCTGTCGGGCGGGGATATTAATACCGGGGTGCCGGAATCTGATTTACAGGATGCCGAGCCTGATTTCCGCGGCATGAATTTAATTGGTTACGACGCGATGGCGGTCGGAAACCACGAGTTTGATAATCCGCTGAGCGTGTTGCGCCAGCAGGAGAAGTGGTCCAAATTCCCGTTCCTTTCCGCCAATATTTATCAGAAAAGCACCGGCGAGCGCCTGTTTAAACCGTGGGCGCTGTTTAAGCGTCAGGATCTGAAGATCGCGGTCATCGGCTTAACCACCGACGATACGGCCAAAATTGGCAACCCTGAATTTTTCACCGACATCGAATTTCGTAAACCGGCGGACGAAGCGAAGCTGGTGATCCAGGAGTTGCAGCAGAATGAAAAACCGGATGTGATTATCGCGACCACCCACATGGGGCATTACGATAACGGTCAGCACGGCTCTAACGCGCCGGGCGACGTGGAGATGGCGCGCAGCCTTCCTGCGGGCTCGCTGGCGATGATTGTGGGCGGTCACTCACAGGATCCGGTCTGCATGGCTTCTGAGAATAAAAAGCAGGCAGATTATGTGCCCGGCACGCCGTGCGCGCCTGATCGTCAGAACGGGATCTGGATTGTACAGGCCCACGAGTGGGGTAAATACGTTGGCCGCGCGGATTTCGAATTCCGTAACGGCGAAATGAAGCTGGTGCACTATCAGCTCATCCCGGTCAACCTGAAGAAGAAAGTGACCTACCCGGATGGCAAAAGCGAGCGGGTACTCTACACGCCAGAGATCGCTGAAAACCAGCAGATGCTCTCTTTGCTGACGCCGTTCCAGAGCAAAGGGAAAGCGCAGCTGGACGTGAAGATTGGCACGCTTAACGGACGACTGGAAGGGGACCGCAGCAAAGTCCGCTTTGTACAGACCAACATGGGGCGTCTGGTGCTGGCCGCGCAGATGGCGCGCACGAATGCTGATTTCGGCGTGATGAGCGGCGGCGGTATTCGTGATTCCATTGAAGGCGGAGACATCACCTATAAAGACGTGCTCAAGGTGCAGCCGTTTGGCAACGTGGTGGTCTATGCGGACATGAGCGGGAAGGAGGTGATTGACTACCTGACCGCCGTGGCGCAGATGAAGCCGGATTCCGGGGCGTATCCGCAGTTTGCTAACGTCAGCTTCGTCGCGAAGGACGGCAAGCTCAACGATCTCAAAATCAAAGGCGAACCGGTTGATCCGGCGAAAACTTACCGCCTGGCAACGTTAAGCTTTAACGCCACCGGCGGCGACGGCTATCCGCATATCGATAACAAACCGGGCTATGTAAATACCGGGTTTATTGATGCGGAAGTGTTGAAGCAGTTTATCCAGCAAAATTCACCGATTGACGTGAACGCGTATGAGCCGAAGGGCGAGGTGAGCTGGCAGTAGTGCGTTTTTTTGCCCGGTGGCGGCTTCGCCTTACCCGGCCTACATTCGAATCGTAGGCCCGGTAAGCGCAGCGCCACCGGGCAATTTTCTCAATCCCGGCGCGCAATATCCGCAAATTTCGCGTCCAGCATTTTCGCCAGATCGCCTGCGGCCAGTTCGATATCCAGCCCGCGTTTGCCGCCAGAAATATAGATCGTCTCAAATTCCTGCGAAGGCGCATCGATCAGCGTCGGCAGACGCTTTTTCTGGCCGAGCGGGCTGATCCCGCCGACCAGATAACCCGTTGTGCGTTGCGCAACCATCGGGTCTGCCATATCGACCTTTTTCGCTCCCAGCGCTTTGGCCACTTTCTTCAGATCAAGCTGTCCGGCGACGGGCGTCACTGCCACGGCGAGGTGCTTCATATCGCCGTTCACCGCGACCAGCAGCGTTTTGTAGACCTGGTCCGCGTTCAGCCCCAGCTTGCGCACCACTTCATCACCAAAGTTGGTTTCGTTCGGATCGTGATCGTAGGTGTGGATCCGGAAAGAAATTTTGTTTTTTTCGAGTAATTTAACGGCGGGAGTCATGGCTATCCTTCTTACGACAGACGATTCATACCAGCAGCATACGCCTGACGTTTGTCTAAAAAATAGCACCATCTTGCGCAATAGTATTGGCAGTGATGGTTACTTTGAGCGACAATCGGCGTAGCCGAAGGTCACTTCGGTATAATAAAAACGATGAAATTCCTCTTTGACGGGCCAATAGAGATATTGGCCATTTTTTTATTTCAGCAGCGACGGCAAATTCCCTTCTCCGTACAAATGCAACGCGCCAACCGCGACAACATAACGACCGGCAGGCAGGGCATATAGTGTCTCCCGCCACGCCTGGTTGCGCGCGTTCATCAGCACATCATACAACGATTCACTGAATGTCGACGGTAACGCCAGCTTACCGTCTGCGGGCGGCGCATCCAGCCACCAGCCAATCATCGTTTGCAGCAGACGCGCGTTGGTGTGCCAGTGGGTCAGGGTATCATCCAGCAGCATCAGGCCGTCATCGGGAAGCTGGCGAAGAAGCGCAATCTGGCTGTCCGTGCCTTCCAGTTCAATGACGGACAGGTTGCGCGCCCTTGCCGCATTCAGCAGTTGATAATCGATACCGTAATCGCCGCGCAGCCCCAGGCGCTGCGCCTGGGTGGCCTGTAACACCATGGCAATTTGCCACAGGGGCAGAGTGTCGAGCATTGAGAGCGAGACGCCGGTCTCATCCGCAAGACGGGTAAGCTCAGCCAGCTGCGTCCCGTTAAGACGTTCCGCCAGGGGGCGATCGCTTTCCAGCCCGGCAAACGGCGATTCATGGCCGGAGATGTCGGCTTCGACGATCAGCGCGTCGGCGCGCTTCAGCAGTTTAATCAGGCCGGAGGGCAGGGGGGACATGTCCTGCGTGCCCATATGAATGCTTCCCACCAGGTGCAGATGCTGCCCGCCCGGAAGCGAAATATCCATACCGGGCCAGGCATAACGGCGGGGAAAAAGGGCGCGAAACGATGTTTTTAGACGATTAAACAGACCCATACGCGCTCCATGATCGGAAAGGTTCATGCTAGCGCGTACGGGTACAAGGTTCAATCCTTCGGTTTAAACCGCAGCAGGCGGTTAGCGTTGCTCACCACGGTAATTGACGAGAGCGCCATCGCCGCACCCGCAACAACCGGGTTCAGCAGGGTGCCGGTCAGCGGCCACAAAATCCCGGCGGCAATCGGAATGCCGAGTGAGTTATAGACGAAGGCCCCCAGCAGGTTCTGCTTCATGTTGCGCAACGTGGCTTTCGAAATCGCCAGCGCATCCGCCACCCCCATCAGGCTGTGGCGCATCAGGGTGATCGCCGCGGTTTCAATGGCGACATCGCTCCCGCCGCCCATCGCAATGCCTACGTCAGCCTGCGCCAGCGCCGGGGCGTCGTTGATGCCGTCGCCCACCATCGCCACCTGGCGACCCTGACTTTGCAGGTTCTTGATGGCGTCCGCTTTGCCGTCCGGCAGCACGCCCGCGATCACCTCATCAATACCGGCTTCTTTCGCAATGGCGTTGGCGGTGGTCGGGTTGTCCCCGGTCAGCATCACCAGACGATAGCCCGCGCGGTGCAGGCGCTGTAAGGCATCTACGCTGTCCTGGCGTAACGGATCGCGCACGGCCAGCAGCGCCGCCACCTGACCATCCCTCGCCAGCAGAACCGGCGTCGCGCCCTGAGAGGCCTGCGCGTTTAGCTCTGCGTCCAGCGCGGACGTATCAACGCCGTGTTCAGTCAGCAGTGCCTGGTTGCCCAGCAGCAGCGTATGGCCTTCGGCTTCACCGCTGACCCCTAAACCGCGCAGGGTGCGGAAGTTGCTGACCTGCGGCAGACGGCCATCACCGGCTTTCTCCAGGATGGCGCGCGCCAGCGGGTGGCTGGAACCTTGTTCCAGCGCGGCGGCAAGGCGCAGGGCGTCCGTCTCCGTACAGCCAACGGTACTGACGGCCACCACCTGCGGTTTGCCCTCGGTGAGCGTGCCGGTTTTATCAAAGACAAGGGTGTCCAGCGTGCTTGCCCGTTGCAGGGCGTCAGCATCCCGGACCAGTACGCCAAATTCGGCGGCGCGTCCGACCCCAGAGATAATCGACATCGGCGTGGCCAGGCCAAGGGCACAAGGGCAGGCGATGATCAGCACCGTGGTGGCGATCACCAGGGTGTAGACAATCTGCGGCGCCGGGCCGAAGAAATACCAGATCGCCGCGCTCAGCAGGGCAATACCGACGACCACCGGCACAAAAATGGCGGAGATTTTATCGGCAAGCTGACCAATCTCCGGCTTACTGCTCTGCGCCTGGCGGACCATGCGAATGATGCGTGACAGCGTGGTATGGCTCCCGACCGCGCTGGCGCGGAACAGTACGCTGCCGTCCTGTACCACCGTACCCGCATGCACCGCATCGCCCTGAGATTTCTGCTGGGGTATCGGCTCGCCGGTCAGCATCGCTTCATCCAGCCAGGCATCGCCCTGGGTGATTTCACCGTCGACGGGCACGCGGTCGCCGGTGGTCAGGCGCAGCGTCATTCCCGGCTGTACCTCTGAGAGCGGAACGCTTTTTTCCCCGTCGTCCGTGACCACGCGGGCCGTCGGCGGGGTTAAATCGAGTAATCTTTCCAGCGCTTTCGACGAGCGCTGACGCGCGCGGGCTTCGAGCATATGGCCTAAGTTAATCAGACCGATAATCATCGCACTCGCTTCATAATAGAGATGGCGCGCCTCCATCGGGAACCACTGCGGCCAGACGTTCACGCTCATCGAATACAGCCACGCCGCGCCGGTACCGAGCGCGACCAGCGTGTCCATCGTCGCGGTGCGGTTTTTCAGGCTCTTCCAGGCGCTGGTATAGAAATGTCCGCCAGCAAACACCATCACCGCAAGGGTAATCAGACCAATCACCAGCCACAGGGTGCGGTTGTCAGCGGTGACCATCATGTTGTCACCCATCATGCCCCACACCATCACCGGAATACCGACCAGCAGGGCGACAATCGCCTGCCAGCGGAAACGCTTCATAGTGGCGACAGCCGTTTCCTGCTGGCGCTCGCGGCGCTCGGCATCATCTTCGATGGCCTCCGCCCCGTAGCCCGCTTTCTCCACGGCCTGCACTAACTCTGCGGCGGAGGCGCTGCCCATCACCAGCGCAGTACGCTCCGCCAGGTTTACCCGTGCCTGTGCGACGCCCGGTACCGCCTGTAAGGCGTTTTGTACCCGGGAGACGCAGCTGGCGCAGCTCATGCCGTTGATCAGCAGCTGTTGGCTGTCATCAATATCATCAGCTACCGGAAGCTCAGGAGTGGCCGCTGTCAGTGCTTCCGACGGGGATGATGACTCTGCCAGCGGTTTAGCCTTTGGGTGGCTTAACTCCGCCCCGTAACCGGCCTGTTTAATGGTATCAATCAGCGCGTCGGCGCTGGCGCTGCCGGTCACGGCGGCATGATCGATACTCACCTCAGCGCTTTCCACGTCAGGACGCTGCTCCAGGCTTTCTTTAACGCGTTTGACACAGTGGCCGCAGGAGAGGCCGTCCAGTGTCAGGTCAATAGTGTGAGACATAACAAAACTCCCGTATAATGTTCTGGTCAATTGTTGACCTTCACTCTGCTTTTCGCTAACTGTTATGAAGGTTAAACCTTCCATCAAGGGGAAGGTCAAGGGGGAAATGTGAATATCAGCGATGTTGCGAAAAAAACCGGCTTAACCAGCAAAGCGATTCGCTTTTATGAGGAAAAAGGGCTGGTGACGCCACCGTTGCGCAGTGAGAACGGCTACCGCAGCTATACGCAGCTGCATCTTGATGAACTGACGTTACTGCGCCAGGCAAGACAGGTAGGATTTAACCTTGAAGAGTGCGGCGAGCTGGTTAACCTGTTTAACGATCCGAAACGCCACAGTGCCGACGTGAAAAAACGTACGCTGGAAAAAGTGGCGGAGATCGAACGCCATATCGTCGAATTACAGGCGATGCGTGAGCAACTGTTACAGCTGGCAGAATCCTGCCCGGGAGATGACAGCGCCGAGTGCCCGATTATCGACAATCTTTCCGGCTGCTGCCACCGTAAAACCCACGCCTAACAGGCTTTAACCCGCAGAGTAATGCCTTCCACCGCAATGACCTCAACCCGCGTGCCGGCGCTGAGGTCATCGTCGGCCACCACCGGCCACGAACTGTCCCCCACGCGCATATGACCGCGTCCGTTGATCAGCGCGTTATCAAGCGTAAAGCGTCTACCAACGATCTGCTGCCCACGCTGGTTGAGGTGCGCGTCGACCGGCTTCTGCGCCTTCACCCGTTTGTTCAGCCAGCGCCACCACAGCCAGGCGGCCAGCAGCGTCAGCACGGCAAACAGCGCGCCCTGCCACTCCCAGCCGACAGGCAGCAGCCAGACGACCAGCCCGGTAATCACCGCGGCAACCCCGCTCCACAGCAGATAACCGTTGCCGCCAAGCATCTCGGCGGCCAGCAGTAAACCGCCAAGGCTTAGCCAGAACGCATGAGGATGTGCAACGATGAGCTCAATCATTTTTTACGCTCGTTTCCGCCGTCTTTGATCAACTCGGCAATTCCGGCGATAGATCCCATCAGACTGCTGGCATCCAGCGGCATCATTACCACCTTGCTGTTGTTCGCGGAGCCGATCTCCTTCAGCGCATCGGTATATTTTTGCGCGACGAAGTAGTTCACGGCCTGGATATCCCCGGCGGCAATCGCCTCGGAGACCATTTGCGTCGCACGGGCTTCTGCTTCTGCCGAACGTTCACGCGCTTCCGCCTGGAGGAAGGCAGACTGACGGTCGCCCTCGGCTTTCAGGATCTGCGACTGTTTTTCCCCTTCCGCTTTCAGGATTTCAGCCTGACGCACCCCTTCGGCTTCAAGAATATAGGCGCGCTTGGTACGCTCGGCCTTCATCTGCGCGTTCATGGAAGCAATCAGCTCTGCCGGTGGGCGCACGTCGCGGATCTCAATGCGGGTCACTTTGATCCCCCACGGATTGGTGGCTTCATCCACAATGTGCAGCAGGCGGGTATTAATGCTGTCGCGCTGGGAGAGCATTTCGTCCAGCTCCATTGAGCCAAGCACGGTACGGATGTTGGTCATGGTCAGGTTGACGATCGCCAGCTCCAGGTTGCTCACCTCATAGGCCGCTTTCGGCGCATCAATCACCTGAATAAAGCACACCGCATCGATGGTGACGTTGGCGTTATCCTTGGAGATGACTTCCTGGGAAGGGATATCCAGCACCTGCTCCATCATATTGATCTTACGCCCAATTCTGTCCATGAACGGGACGATCAGGCTTAAACCCGGCTGAAGAGTATTGGTGTAGCGACCGAAGCGTTCGACGGTCCACTGGTAACCCTGCGGGACAATTTTGACGCCTGCGCCCACGATAACCAGCGCAACGAATATAAGGACAGGAACAACGATGAGCATAAAAACCTCCTGTTTTGCATGCCGTAACGAGAAAAACTGCGTATTTGTTGAACGTAAGTATATCGGCTAACGAACAGGATTTCGCCCCTGTAAAGAGGTGGGAACCGGACTGGCAGAAATAAAACGCCCCGTTCGGGATACGGGGCGCAAAGCGTTACTTTTCAGACCAGGTATAGCTGAAGTCGGTGATAAACCCATCCCCGGCGTCAGCGATAGCTTTTGATAAGCCCTGATAGTATTTTTCCAGGCCGATGGCCTCTATCTGCTGGATCTGCTCGCGAACGGGAGCGCAGAACAATACCGCATTGCCCGCCCCGACACGTTTGTTGTTCGGCGGCAGATCGCCGGTAATCGCCTTAAACCAGGTTCTGATCCCTTGCTTTAAGCTGTGCGGCGCTTTTGTAAGATCCTCCTGGCCGGTCAGCACCTGTAGGGTAGGGAATTCATTAGCATTGACGGCGGTTTTCATACGCGCAAAGAACGCGGTAAAAAGCTCAAAAGAGCCGAGATCTGTGACGCGAGGCTTGGTGGTTTTTCCGTTTTTATTGCCCATTTTTCCGGCAGGGGCTGTAGGCGCCGGAACCACATTGACCTTATGCAGATCCAGACCAAACAGCAGATTGCAGTGCGCCCGGCGCTCTTTAAGCGGGTAGGACATCAGCACGTCAATAAACGCCGTCGCCTTCACATCGGCCAGATCATGGTTAATCAGCCATTGCGAGCGGGCAAATTCCGCGGGGGAAACGAACCAGTCCGGCACCTCAGTAAAGCGTCTGGATTTACCCTTGCCGTCAAACTCGAGAAAGTAAGCTCCATCATCGAAAGCAAAATAGCAGTTTTTAAAGCTACCGATTGTGGTGTTAACGATGAGCGCCTTCTTAACAAAATCGACCACCTCTGCACCCATGACAAAACGCGTGAGTTCAGAAGAATTGATGACTTCCATTAATGTTTCCACATCAGGAACACCAGGCTTCAGGGAAGAGAACTCATAAAAGATATGTGTCATGTTGCTGACTTCCTGTAGTTATAGAGGTGACAATTAGCGAGCAAAAAGTTTAACACTTGCTATAGGTTAAGGCTATTCGCGCTGCGTAGCGGAAAGGATTATGCTAAAGGCTGTTCTTATTACAGCGGTTAATGGAATCGGAATGAATAATAAAAAAAATCTTCTGGATATCAGGGATGTTGGCTTTCGTGTGGGTGATAATACCATCCTTCAGCACGTCGATTTTTGTCTCTCTCCGGGCGAATTTAAACTGATAACTGGCCCCTCCGGCTGCGGCAAAAGCACCCTCCTGAAAATCGTGGCTTCGCTACTGAGCCCAACGGAGGGAACCATCCTGTTTGCAGGAAAAGATATCGCCACGCTTTCACCGGAAAGCTATCGCCAGCAGGTGTCATACTGCGTGCAAACGCCGTCCCTGTTTGGCGACACGGTATACGACAATCTGGTTTTCCCCTGGCACATCCGCAACCAAACGCCTGATCCGAAAAAGTTTACCGACGATCTGACCCGGTTCGGGCTTTCGCCGGAGACGCTGACCAAATCGATCGCCGAACTGTCGGGAGGGGAAAAGCAGCGCGTCTCGCTGATCCGTAACCTGCAATTCTTGCCGAAGGCGCTGTTGCTGGACGAAATCACCAGCGCGCTGGATGACGCTAACAAGCGCAACGTCAATGACATTATCCATCGCTACGCCCGGGAGCAGAATATTGCCGTGCTGTGGGTGACGCATGATTCAAATGAAATTACCCATGCGGATGATGTCATCACGCTCAGGCCGCAGGGCGGGAAAATGGAGGAGGCTCATCGTGGGTGAACATAACATAACCAACGAATCGCTGGCGCTGTCGATGGTCCTGGTGCTGGTGGCGATTGTGGTCAGCTACCGGGAAAAGCTGGGGCTGGAAAAAGATATTCTTTGGAGTATCGCCCGCGCGGTCATTCAGCTCATCATCGTCGGCTATGTGCTGAAATACATCTTCAACGTCAATCATGCCGTGCTGACCCTGTTGATGGTGCTGTTTATCTGCTTTAACGCGGCATGGAACGCGCAGAAACGCAGTAAATACATCGATAAAGCGTTCATTTCGTCGTTGATCGCCATCACTACCGGGACCGCGTTAACGCTGGCGGTACTGGTACTCTCCGGCTCGATAGAATTTACGCCGATGCAGGTGATCCCCATTTCCGGGATGATTGCGGGCAATGCGATGGTGGCGGTCGGGTTGTGCTACAACAATCTGGGGCAACGGTTCAGCAGTGAACAGCAGCAGCTTCAGGAGAAGCTAAGCCTGGGCGCGACGCCGAAGGTGGCCTCTGCGCGGTTGATCCGCGACAGCATTCGCTCTTCGCTGATCCCAACGGTGGATTCCGCCAAAACGGTGGGTCTGGTGAGCCTGCCGGGCATGATGTCGGGGCTGATTTTTGCCGGTATCGATCCGGTAAAAGCGATTAAGTACCAGATTATGGTGACGTTTATGCTGCTCTCTACGGCGAGCCTGTCCACCATCATTGCCTGCTACCTGACCTATCGGAAGTTTTACAACGCGCGCCACCAGCTGGTGGTGACGCAGTTGAAAAAGACGGGGTAATATCGGCTTTTGTAGGCCCGGTAAGCGTTAGCGCCACCGGGCATTTTTTTACTAGTAGAGCAACGCGTACAGCTGACGACGATATTTCGACGCCAGCGCGTCACCGGTACCCAGCGCGGCCAGGATCTCCTGGAACATCTTCCGCGCCTGTCCGTCTGCGGCGCCCAGGTCCTTCTGAAGATGGCTAAACAGCAGCTCCAGCGCCTCTTCGTTACGCCCCACCTGATGAAGCTGAAGCGCCAGCTGGCTTGCCAGCGCGGCATCCTGCGGGTTGTCCGCAACCTGCTGCTGAAGCTGTTGAATTTCAGGGGTATCGGCCGCCTGTTTCAGCAGGTCAATCTGCGCCACCAGACCCTGATAACGGGTATCCTGATCCTGCATCGGCACCGTTTTCAGCACGGCTTCCGCGTCTTCAGGGCGGTGCAGCGCAATCTGGGTCTCTGCCAGCAGCAGACCAATCTGGCTGTTCTGGTTCGACAGTTGCCACGCGTCTTTTAACAGCGGCAGCGCCTCGTCGTACTTACCTTCCTGCATCAGCGCCATGGCTTCCTGCGCTTTCAGCTCTTCTTCGCGCGGCAGAACTTTATCCAGCAGGGCGCGGATCGCCTCTTCCGGCTGCGGCCCCTGGAAGCCATCCACCGGCTGACCGTTCTGGAACAGGTAGACGGTTGGGATCGCGCGCAGGCCAAACTGGGAAGCCACCATCGGTTCGGCGTCACAATCCAGCTTCGCCAGAATGAACTGACCGTTGTACTGCGCGGCAAGGCTTTCCAGGACCGGCGTCAGTTGCAGGCAGTGTTGGCTGCGTTCAGACCAGAAGTAGAACAGCACCGGTTTAATCATTGACTGTTCGAGCGTCTGTTGCAGGTTAGCTTCAGTTATGTTGACGATATTCTGTACGGACATGCGGCATTCTCTTTTATCGGTTTACTCTTTACATGGGGGTAAGCGTCGTCGCTTCAACTCAACCCTGCAAAATTTTGTCCATCATCCGCCCCGGCAGCAGGCGTTTCAACCAGCCGACGGCATGGGTTACCAGCGTGACCGGATAGCGCATTTTAGGGGTATCGCTCTCAAACGCGTGGCGCACTTTGGCAACGACGGCTTCTGGCCCAAGCGTAAAACGCGCCGCGATGCCGGGGTTTTCGACCGGTTTGTCCGCCTGCGTCTGGTTAACGTTTTCCGTAAAGCGGGTGCGGATCGGGCCCGGTTCAATCAGGCTGACCTTAATACCGCTGTGGCGCAGCTCCATGCGCAACGCATCGGACCAGGCTTCAAGCGCATATTTGCTGGCGGCGTAAGCCCCGCGGCCCGGCGTGGAGATCAGGCCCATGACCGAGGAGGTCATCACGATGCGCCCTTCGCCGTGCGGCAGCATGGCGGGGAGAAGGCGCATGGTAAGCTGATGCGCCCCGAAAAAGTTTGCGGAGAACTGCTGCTCCAGCTGTTCCCGTGAGAGAGTCTGTAGCGGGCCGTACACGCCGTAGCCCGCATTGTTGAAGAGACCGTAAAGACGGTTGTTGGTCAGGGCGATAACCTCATCGGCGGCCTGCTCTACGCTCTCTGGCGAATCGAGATCCAGCAGAATGCCGGTAAATCCCAGCCCTCGCATGCGTTCGACATCCTCGGGTTTGCGGCAGGCTGCCAGTACCCAAAACCCCTGACGTTTCAGTTCAAGGGCGCTTTCAAGGCCAATTCCGCTGGAACATCCTGTTATTAAGACCGATTTTTGCATAACTTTACCTGTCAGGTTCTCAGCTGTTTGACGAGTCATGTTTTACTAAAGGAGCCAGCCGGGTTGCCATCCAGTCGGCAATGAACGGCTGGGCATCGCGATTGGGGTGAATGCCATCATCCTGCATCCACTGGGGTTTCAGATAGACCTCTTCCATGAAAAATGGCAGCAGCGGAATATCAAACTCTTTGGCAAGCTTAGGATAGATCGCGCTAAACGCCTCATTATACCGACGGCCGTAGTTGGCGGGCAGGCGAATTTGCATCAGCAGCGGCTGGGCATTGGCGGCCTTAATGGTCTGCAAAATGGTCCGCAGCGTTTGCTCCGTTTGCTGAGGCTGGAAGCCGCGCAAACCATCATTACCGCCCAGTTCAACCAGCACCCAACGCGGTTGATGCTGCTTAAGCAGGGCAGGCAGGCGCGATAAGCCTTGCTGCGACGTATCGCCGCTGATGCTGCCGTTCACGACAGACGCCCGGGACTGCCATTTATCATTGAGCAGGGCGGGCCAGGCCGCACTGGCGGCCATACGATAGCCCGCACTCAGGCTGTCGCCCAGAATCAATAACGTGTCCGCAGCCGCCGCGCGGAAGGTCATCAGCATCAAAAACAGGAAGGGCAAATGCCAGCGGAAAACATTGTTGAAGTTCATCGTCTTAAGAAGTCCGTCGGTCAGGGAGAACACGAGCTTTCCATCCTCACCGGAGTTGAACTCGTTGTCAAACGTGCCGAAACCATCGCCCTGATTGGTGAATCCGGTTCCGGTAAGTCCACGCTGCTGGCCATTCTCGCCGGTCTGGACGATGGCAGCAGTGGGGAAGTGAACCTGGTCGGCCAGCCCCTCCACGCGCTTGATGAAGAGGCCCGCGCCGCGCTGCGTGCCCGGCATATCGGGTTTGTCTTTCAGTCATTCATGCTGATCCCGACGCTGAACGCGCTGGAAAACGTTGAGCTGCCCGGCCTGCTGCGCGGTGACAATACTCGTGAAAGCCGCGATCACGCGAAGGCGTTGCTGGAACAGCTGGGGCTGGGCAAACGTCTCGACCACCTTCCGGCACAGCTTTCCGGCGGTGAGCAGCAGCGCGTGGCGCTGGCCCGGGCGTTTAACGGCCGCCCGGAAGTGCTGTTTGCCGATGAGCCAACGGGCAATCTCGACCGTAAAACCGGGGACAAAATTGCCGATCTGCTGTTTTCCCTCAACCGCGAGCACGGCACCACGCTGATTCTGGTTACCCACGATCCGCAGCTGGCCGCCCGCTGCGACCGCCGCCTGCGGCTGGTGAACGGTATTCTTCAGGAGGAAGCATGATTGCCCGCTGGTTCTGGCGCGAGTGGCGCTCGCCCTCGCTGCTGATTGTCTGGCTGGCGTTGAGCCTGGCGGTGGCCTGCGTGCTGGCGCTCGGTAGCGTCAGCGATCGTATGGAGAAAGGGCTTAGCCAGCAGAGTCGGGAATTTATGGCCGGGGACCGGGCTCTGCAAAGTTCTCGCCCCGTGCCGCCGGGCTGGATTGAGGAAGCGCGCAAAGAGGGGCTGAAGGTAGGGGAGCAGATCACCTTTCAGACTATGACCTTTGCGGGCGACACGCCGCAGCTTGCAAGCGTAAAAGCCGTGGATGACATCTACCCGATGTACGGTGACTTACAAACCAGCCCGCCGGGGCTAAAACCGACGGCCGGTACGGTCCTGCTGGCATCGCGACTGATGGCGCTGCTGAACCTGAAACCCGGCGACAGTATCGACGTCGGCGACGCGACACTCAAAATTGCCGGGGAAGTGGTGCAGGAGCCCGACTCTGGATTTAATCCGTTCCAGCTTGCGCCGCGCCTGCTGATGAACAGCGCTGATGTGGCGAAAACCAACGCCGTCCAGCCGGGAAGCCGTGTCACCTGGCGGTATAAGTTTGGCGGGACGCCTGCGCAGCTGGAGGCGTACGAAAAATGGCTCCTGCCGCAGCTCAAGCCGGAACACCGCTGGTACGGGCTGGAGCAGGATGACGGGGCGCTCGGCAAATCCCTCGAACGTTCCCAGCAGTTCCTGCTGCTGTCGGCGCTGTTAACTCTGCTGCTTGCCATTGCGGCGGTTGCCGTGGCGATGGGGCACTACTGCCGCAGCCGTTACGATCTGGCGGCGATCCTCAAAACCCTCGGCGCGGGCCGCGCGCAGCTGCGCAAGCTGATTGTCGGCCAGTGGCTGATGGTGCTGGCGCTGTCGGCTCTGACCGGCGGGGCGATAGGGCTGCTGTTTGAAAAGCTGCTGATGGTGCTGCTCAAACCGGTATTGCCCGCCGCATTACCGCCTGCCAGCCTCTGGCCGTGGCTGTGGGCCATCGGCGCGATGACGACGATCTCCCTGCTGGTGGGGTTACGCCCGTACCGGCTGCTGCTCGCCACCCAGCCGCTGCGCGTGCTGCGCCGCGATGTGGTGGCCAGCGTCTGGCCGCTGAAGTTCTATCTGCCGGTGATTATTGCGGTGGCGGTCGGGCTGTTGGCCTGGCTGATGGGCGGCAGTACGCTGCTGTGGGCGGTGCTGGCGGGCGCGGTGGTGCTGGCGCTGCTGTGCGGCGTAGTGGGCTGGATACTGCTTAATGTCCTGAGAAAGCTGACAGTTAAATCACTCCCCATACGGTTAGCGGTTAACCGACTGCTGCACCAGCCGTGGTCTACCCTCAGCCAGCTCTCGGCATTTTCGCTGTCTTTTATGCTGCTGGCGCTTCTGCTGGTGCTGCGCGGGGATCTGCTGGATCGCTGGCAGCAACAGCTTCCGCCGGAAAGCCCGAACTATTTCCTGATCAACATTGCTCCCGAACAGGTGACGCCGCTGAAGGGTTTCCTGTCTGAGCATCACATTATTCCGGAATCGTTCTATCCGATCGTGCGCGCCCGCCTGACGCAGATCAACGGCCAGTCGACGGAGGGAAATAAGGATGAATCGCTCAATCGCGAACTCAACCTGACCTGGCAGGCGAAACGTCCGGACCATAACCCGATCGTTGCCGGCACCTGGCCGCCGAAAGCGGGGGAAGTGTCGATGGCGGAGGGGCTGGCGACACGCCTGAACGTGAACCTCGGCGACAGCGTGACCTTCACCGGTGATACCCAGGATTTCACCGCCAAAGTTACCAGCCTGCGTAAAGTGGACTGGGAAAGCCTGCGACCAAACTTCTTCTTCATCTTCCCGCCGGGTGCGCTGGACGGACAGCCCCAGAGCTGGCTCACCAGCTTCCGCTGGGAAAACGGCAACGGCATGCTGACGCAGCTTAACCGGGAATTTCCGACGGTGAGCCTGCTGGATATCGGCGCGATCCTCAAACAGGTCGGGCAGGTGCTGGAGCAGGTGAGCCGCGCGCTGGAGGTGATGGTAGTGCTGGTGACCGTCTGCGGCGTGCTGTTGCTGCTGGCGCAGGTGCAGGTGGGCATGCGTCAGCGTCATCAAGAGCTGGTGGTCTACCGCACGCTGGGAGCCAGTAAACGGCTGCTGCGCGCCACGCTGTGGAGCGAATTTGCTCTGCTCGGTCTGGTGGCGGGCCTGGTGGCGGCCATCGGGGCGGAAACCGCGCTGGCGGTACTCCAGAGCAAAGTCTTCGACTTCCCGTGGGAGCCCGACTGGCGGCTGTGGCTCACGCTGCCCGTCTGCGGCGCCGTGCTGCTGTCCCTGTGCGGCGGCTGGCTCGGAACCCGGCTGTTGAAAGGTAAAGCGCTATTCCGCCAGTTTGTCAGCTAGTTTACTGACGTGATGATGACGCACCGGCATTTCTGCTGGTGCGTCATCGCTTAACGGCACAAATTGTTAATGCCCCTGCATTTAGTAGCACAAAACATTAAAAACCCGCCCACACAGCCCGAATTTTTCCGGTTAATATTCACCAGCTAAATATTTAGCAGCGTGTCTATCAAGGAAAAAGAATGACTATAAGAAAAACAGCGCTGGCGACAACGATCGGCGCAGCAGTGGCATTGGCTTCTTTCGCATCTCAGGCGGAAATCACCCTTCTGAAACAGGATCCGCAGGCGGGTAACCCGCTGAGCCGCCTGAACTTCACCGTTGGCGGCAGTATTCGTCCTCAGTTCCAGAATATGACCGGTGATGACGGCAAAAACAGCTACAAGCGCAACGGCTTTGACGGCGGCACCCGCTTCCGTTTCGCTGCGGATTACTACCTGTTCGATGACATCAGCTGGATCAGCTACTACGAGCTGGGTGTGAACATTCCGGCGCAGTTCAACTGGGATCATCACTACGCCGACGGCGCGCACGACACCTCTCGTCGTATGCTCTACACCGGTCTGAAGAGCGACACCTGGGGTACGCTGACCTTCGGCCAGCAGAACAGCGTGTACTATGACGTAGTGGGCGCAAAAACCGATATCTGGGACTACGACATGATTGGTCAGGCGCCAGGTAACGGGATCAACGGCGACTATGACGGCTCTTACCGTTCACGCCAGATGCTGAAGTACAAGAAAACCGTGGGCGATGCTGACATCTACGCCTCTTACCTGTTTGAAGACAGCGAATACCTGCCGGGCAACGGCCTGCGTTACAAACGTAAAGGCGGCGGTTCACTGGGTATCGATTATCACCTGACTACCGATCTGACCTGGGGCGCAGCGTGGAACTACACCCGCGCGGACATGCGTAACCCGGACAACGGCGACAGCAAATCCTACGACCAGAATATCCTTGGTACCGCCCTGAGCTGGACGCCGGATAACTGGACCTTCTCCGCAGGCGGCGGCTGGTATCAGAACTTCCTGACCACCAAAAAAGTGTCCGTTAACGACTACTTCGCCGGTGATGCATGGGGTATTGAATACTTTGCGGGTTACAAGTTCCCGGTTGGTCAGTATGCGGTGAAATCCATCCAGCCGTACTTCATGGGCGACCGTATTGAGTACGTGAATGGCCGTAACTACCAGCGCATCGACAACGGTGTAGGTATCAGCTTCCAGCTGGATTACGGTTTCCGCGTGGATTACGAACACGTGTTCACCTCCAGCACCGACAACCTGGGCGACATGAACCTGGTGCGTCTGCGTTACGACTTCTAAGTTGTCATGTAGGGTGCGGCCTGATGCCCTCACCCTGACCCTCTCCCACGGGGAGAGGGAAAAAACATTAAAAACGGCAACCCAGGTTGCCGTTTTGCTTTTACCTCGCCACCCGGCTTTTTTCAGCGATCGAGCCACTCAGCAATTTCTTCGTACGTCCCGCGATACACAATCTTCTCCGCCTTTTTCTCCAGCTGATAGCCGTACATCGGGTCGTAATAGTCCTTCAGCAACGGCACAAGCCAGCTGAAGTGCGCGTCAGTGCTGCCAGTACGCTGTTGCTCGACAAGCGCGGCATCCAGCAGGGCGGTAAATTCCGCAAAGCGTTGCAGCCCCAGACGGCGACGAATGGAGTACAGGCCGTGATGCAGATATTCGCTGTACGCTTTCCAGCCCGCCTCTTCACCGCAGGCGGCAGAAAAGTCGGCCCACATGTGGACGAAATACTCTTCGCGCAGGCGCTCAAGACGGATCTCAAACGGATCCTCGACCACCACGACAGGCGCTTCAGCCATGCGGTCGCGCAGACACTCCGGCAGGTGGTTGGAGCCAATCATCCGGCCCTCGTCTTCAAGCACCCAGCGCGCGGCGTCTTTTTTCAATAGCTCAACCGCAAGGTGATTCTCGAAGCTCGCCTGAGAAAGCTGCGGGGTGAGCGTGCGACCAAACGACGAGCCGCGATGGTGCGCCAGCCCTTCCAGATCGATGCCCTGTGCATGCTGCTTCACCAGCAGCGTTTTACCGTTACCGGTACAGCCGCCGATAAGCACCATCGGCTTTTGTGACTGCTCAATGGTCACCTGAATCGCCGTCTGACGCAGGGCCTTATAGCCGCCGCGGATCAGCGGGTAGTCGATGCCCGCCTCTTTCAGCCAGGCCTGGGAGATGTGTGAGCGCTGGCCACCGCGCGCGCAGCAAAGGTAGCCCTCAGGATGGGCAAGGCTGGCTTCCCGCCAGGCGCTGATGCGCGCCTCGCGCGTCTCGCCGTTGACCAGGCTATGGCCGAGCGCCAGCGCGGCGTCCGGACCCTGGCGTTTATAGCAGGTGCCGACGGCGGCACGCTCGTCGTCGTTCATTAAGGGCAGGTTGAGTGCGGCGGGCATCGCACCCTGGGCAAATTCGATCGGCGCGCGAACGTCGATTAAAGGGGTATCGGACGCGAGGATCGCGCGATAGTCCGTTCCATCGTTCATGGTGGTTCCAGAAGAAAACTGAGCAGCAATGGGCGGGGATTGTACGCCGGGGAAGGGGAAGGTCAACTCCCCGGCGAGGGATACTTACTTCAGTTTTGACTGCGCCCAGACAATACCGCTCGCATATTCTGGCGGCAGCAGGGGAACAATCGCTTCCAGCGTGGCGCTCAGGCGGTCCGTGTCGGTATCGTTCAGGTTCAGATGGCCGACCTTACGCCCCGGACGCACCTCTTTGTCGTACCAGTGCAGGTGCACCAGCGGCAGCTTCAGCCAGTTGTAGTTCAGATCGGTACCGATCAGGTTGATCATCACCGACGGGCTGGTCACCACCGGCTGCGGCAGCGGCAGATCGGTGATGGCGCGCAGGTGCAGCTCGAACTGGCTGATGGAGGCGCCGTTTTGCGTCCAGTGGCCGCTGTTGTGCACGCGCGGCGCAAGTTCGTTGATCAGCAGACCCGACGGCGTGACGAAACACTCCATCGCCATCACGCCCACATAGCCCAGCTCATGCATAATAGCAGAGAGCATCTCTTCCGCCTGCGCCTGCTGGTCAGCATTGGCCTGCGGGAAGGCGACGCTGGTGCGCAGAATCCCGTCCTGATGCAGGTTATGCGTTAGCGGGTAAAAAACGGTGTGCCCGTCATGCCCGCGCGCGCCAACCAGCGACACTTCACCGCTAAAGTTAATGCCCTGCTCAACAATGCACTCGCCGTAGCAGTCGTCCGGCAGCTCGGCGGTGTCGTTCGCGCGCAGGCGCCACTGCCCGCGGCCGTCGTAGCCGCCGACGCGACGCTTCACAATCGCCAGGTCTCCCAGCATCGCAAACACGTCATCCCACTCGCGCTTATCGGAAAGCAGCTGCCACGGCGCGGTCGCGAGGCCGAGCTTGTCGAAAAGCTGTTTTTGCGTGAGACGGTCGGCAATGATCGGGAAGACGTCGCGGTTCACAAAGGCGTTATGGCGCGCCAGCTCGCGGGTCAGGGCGGTTTCCGGCCAGCGTTCAATTTCGGCGGTGATCACGCTCTGATGGAACGGCACGGCTTCCGGCTCGGCATCCAGCCCGACGGGCCAGACGGCAATACCCAGCGGCTCACCGGCCTGACGCAGCATCCGGCCAAGCTGACCATTACCAAGAACGCAAACCTGCTTCATGCTGCACCCCGCGGATCCGGGTTATCCAGCACCTCATCGGTCTGGGCTTTACGCCACTCCGCCAGACGCTGATGCAACTCTTTATCATGCGTCGCCAGGATCTGCGCGGCCAGCAGGGCGGCATTTGCCGCACCTGCTTTACCAATCGCCAGGGTACCGACAGGAATACCGCGCGGCATCTGGACAATAGAGTAAAGGCTATCCACCCCGCTTAACGCGGCGCTTTGCACGGGAACACCCAGTACCGGCACCAGCGTTTTGGCGGCAATCATGCCCGGCAGATGTGCTGCGCCGCCCGCACCGGCAATGATCACCTCGTAACCGTTCTCTTCGGCGCTTTCGGCGAAGCTGAACAGTTTATCCGGCGTACGGTGCGCGGAAACCACTTCGACGTGGTGCGGAACATTCAGGATTTCAAAGATTTCGGCGGCGAACTGCATGGTAGCCCAGTCGCTTTTGGACCCCATCACGATGGCGACACGCGCCGGATTATTGCGGGAAGACATGCGTCTTAAAACTCCTGTGGTGCGGAACACACTGCTTTCGAGGGCACAGAGAATAGCATGTAATACCGGCAAGGAAAACGGTTGCGTGGTCGGGAAATGAGCGAAAAGACGGGGAGGCGTTAAAACGGGAAGGCGATCAGTTCGACACCTTCCGGCGTAACTTTGACCATCGATCCTTCGCTGTGCCAGGCGCCTAAAACCACGCGATGGGCGGGCTCGCCGTTGGCGATAAGGGAATGCACATCGGGACGATGGGTATGGCCGTGGATCAGCCACTGAACGCGATGCTTCTCCATCACCTTCACCACCGCCTGCGGATTGACGTCCATGATGGTCATCGATTTGCTGCTGTTGGCGGCCTTGCTGCCCGCGCGCATTCTGGCGGCGATGCGGTTGCGGATAAACAGCGGCAGGGCGAGGAACACTTTCTGGATCCACGGGGTGTGAACTTTGGCGCGAAACGCCAGGTAGCCGGTATCGTCAGTGCAGAGCGTGTCGCCGTGCATGATCAGAATATTGCGGCCATAGAGGTTGAGCACCTGCTCTTCCGGCAGCAGCGTCATACCGCTCTCGCGGGCGTAGCGCTGGCCGATCAGGAAATCACGGTTGCCGTGAATGAAATAGCAGGGGACGCCGGAATCCACCAGTGCTTTAATGGCCGCCGCCATCTCACGGTGCAGCGGGTTCGGATCGTCGTCGCCAATCCAGGCCTCAAACAGGTCGCCCAGAATGTACAGCGCGTCGGCGCTTTTCGCTTCACCGCGTAAAAAACGCAGAAAACCGGCGGTTATCGCCGGTTCTTCTGTTTGCAGATGCAGATCCGCAATAAAGAGTGTCGCCACGAATTACTCGCTGACGGTCACGCTTGTGATCACAACGTCTTCTTTAGGAACGTCCTGGTGCATACCGCTGCGGCCAGTAGAAACGGCTTTGATCTTGTCGACCACGTCCATCCCTTCAACCACTTCTGCGAATACGCAGTAGCCCCAGCCTTGCAGACTTTCGCCAGAGAAGTTCAGGAAGTCGTTGTCCGCTACGTTGATGAAGAACTGTGCGGTCGCAGAGTGTGGCGCCTGAGTACGGGCCATTGCCAGCGTACCACGGGTGTTTTTCAGGCCGTTGTTCGCTTCGTTTTTGATCGCTTCTTTCGTCTCTTTCTGGCGCATGCCAGGCTCGAAACCGCCGCCCTGGATCATAAAGCCGTTGATCACACGGTGGAAAATAGTGTTGTTGTAGAAACCTTCGCGGCAGTAGTCCAGGAAGTTTTTAACTGTTTCAGGCGCTTTGTCATCAAAGGTTTTGATTACGATATCGCCATGATTAGTGTGGAAAGTAACCATTTTTGCATCCTGTTCCGTTATTGTGGTGCGTCGACCCGTGCTCGGGTCACATATAGGGGCTTGTTATAGCATAACCACAGGACACGATCACCTTGCATTGTGTGCTGACCGTACTCCGAATTATGGGTATTATAAGGAACAAACAATCCACACACGTGTTTACATGGAATCTTCGATGTTAAAAATCTTTAATACAATGACGCGCCAAAAAGAGGAATTTAAACCTATCCATGCCGGGGAAGTCGGCATGTACGTGTGTGGTATTACGGTTTACGATCTCTGTCATATCGGCCATGGCCGTACCTTTGTCGCGTTCGACGTGGTGTCACGCTACCTGCGCTTCCTGGGCTACAACCTGAAGTACGTGCGCAATATCACCGACATCGACGACAAAATCATTAAACGTGCTAATGAAAATGGCGAAAGCTTTGTCGCGCTGGTGGATCGCATGATCGCCGAAATGCACAAGGATTTTGATGCCTTAAATATTCTGCGCCCGGACAGCGAGCCGCGTGCGACCCACCATATCCATGAAATCATTGATATCACCCAAACGCTGATCGAGCGTGGTCACGCCTATGTGGCGGACAACGGTGACGTGATGTTCTCGGTGCCGACGGACCCAACCTACGGTGCGCTTTCCCGCCAGGATCTGGACCAGCTCCAGGCCGGTGCGCGCGTGGACGTGGTGGACGTGAAGCGTAATCCGATGGACTTCGTGCTGTGGAAGATGTCCAAAGCGGGCGAACCGAGCTGGCCATCCCCGTGGGGCGAAGGGCGTCCGGGCTGGCACATTGAATGTTCCGCGATGAACTGCAAACAGCTGGGCAACCATTTCGACATCCACGGCGGCGGTTCGGATCTGATGTTCCCGCACCACGAAAACGAAATCGCGCAGTCCACCTGCGCTCACGGCGGCGAGTACGTGAACTACTGGATGCACTCCGGGATGGTGATGGTTGACCGCGAGAAGATGTCGAAATCGCTGGGCAACTTCTTTACCGTGCGCGACGTGCTGAAGTATTACGACGCGGAAACCGTGCGCTACTTCCTGATGTCCGGCCACTATCGCAGCCAGCTGAACTACAGCGAAGAGAACCTGAAGCAGGCGCGCGCTGCGCTGGAGCGTCTGTATACCGCACTGCGCGGCACCGATAAATCGGTTCCGGCCGCAGGCGGTGAGGCGTTCGAAGCCCGCTTTGTTGAGGTGATGAACGACGACTTCAACACCCCGGAAGCCTACTCCGTGCTGTTCGACATGGCGCGTGAGGTGAACCGCCTGAAGTCAGAAGATATGGCGGCGGCCAATGCGCTGGCGTCTCATCTGCGTAAGCTCTCTTCCGTGCTCGGCTTGCTGGAGCAGGAGCCGGACCTGTTCCTGCAAAGCGGCGCGCAGGCGGACGACGGTGAAGTGGCGGAAATTGAAGCACTGATCAAAGCGCGTCTCGAAGCGCGTCAGGCGAAAGACTGGGCGGCGGCGGATGCGGCGCGTAACCGTCTGACCGAGATGGGCATTATTCTGGAAGATGGCCCGCAGGGAACCACCTGGCGTCGTAAGTAGGTCCGTAACGCCCGGTGGCGCTAACGCTTACCGGGCCTACAAAATCACGACCGTAGGCCGGGTAAGGCGTAGCCGCCACCCGGCTTTTCTTTTACCTCCGCCTCCACCACAGCAACCCCATCAGCACCATCCCCGGCAGCCACACCCACAGCAGTTCTGAAATGATTACCTGATGCCCGTACGGCGTGGTGTAGCGTGACAGCGCAAACGGCGCGACCTTGATCACCTGCCACGGCGCAAAGAAGCGTTCATCAGACCATGGCCACAGCCAGCCGACGCCTTTCCCGCCTGTCGTTATTGAATCCAGCAGGCTGTGCGACAGCAATGACACGGTTAAAAACAGCCAGCAGCGCGTCAGGCTGGCCCTGAACCAACGTCGGCCTGCCAGCACGCAGAGTATCGGCACCACCAGGGCAAACAGTAGCGAATGAGTGAAACCGCGGTGGCCGAAAATATTCCCGTAGGCGACACCGAATTTAAACGCCAGTACGTCGGCATCGGGCAGCATGGCGAGGACGATCCCGGCAAACAGCAGGCGGGGTGGGATGACTTTGGTTCCGAGCCCTAAGCCCAGACACAGAGGTACGGCAGCGTGGGTGATAATGGTAGGCATTGCATTTATCCATGGCAAATCATGGGAATATAGCAGCAGATCCGCCGCAGCAAACCTGTGCTAAATTCTGATTTTACGCCGATTCCCGCGCGATAAGCTGCCCGGAGAGGGTAATGCGCTGCGTTTGCAGATCCGGCTCTTTCAGCCTGCGGATCATCAGCCCTGCCGCCTGGCGGCCGGTTTCTTCGCTGGCAGACGAAACGTAAGTCAGTGACGGCGACGTGAGATTAACGTGGAGCAGATCTTCAAAACCAATCAGCGCCACCTGCTGGGTTAAAAACACGTCTTTACCCACCGTGCGCCCCACCTGGTGAATACCTGAGATTGAACCGATCATCGCGTCCGGTGAATGGCAGAGCAGGGCGGTAATCGTGTTGTTCTTCTCCAGCAGCTGACGAGTCGCCATGGCCGCCGCCTGCGTGTCATCGGTGCAGGCGGGAGAATATTCCTCACGCCAGACCAGGCCGCTCTGCGTCATCGCGCTGCGAAAACCAAGCAGGCGCTGCTCGCGGATACGGCACCCGTCGCGCCCGCCAATGTAGGCGATGTTACGGTGCCCGCGCTCGATAAGATAACGCGCGGCCAGGTTCGCCGCCTGGCGGTTATCGCGCATCACCAGGTTGCATTTCTCTTCCAGCAACGACTGCGAAACCGCCACAAGCGGCAGCGGGCAGTGACGAATGTGTTCCGGAAGAGAGGCGGCGCGGGTGTCCGACGCCAGGTAGATGACGCCCGCCACGCCCTGCTGCTTAAATGAGAGCAGGGTACGCTCAAGATGTTCGCCGTCGTTCAGCGGCTGACCGAGAAATACCATATAACCCTGTTTCTCCAGCTCCTGAACGATGCTCGCCATCACCTTGATGGAAAAGCTGTCGCTGAAGTCGCGCAGGATCAGGCCGATTAAGTTGGAGGTGTTGGCGCGAAGATTGGCAGCGGCGACGTTATGAACATAGCCCAGCGTTGTGATGGCGGCATTGACCTTCCCGATCGTCGCCTCTGAGATCTTCCCTTTCTGGCGCAGCACCAGCGAAACGGTAGAAACCGACACGCCCGCATGCTTTGCGACATCAATAATGCTGACTTTCTTCAAAACCGCTCCCTGAAATTTCCCGATTATCAGCCAGATAAGAGACGTCCCCCAGCGTACAGGAGACGCCTCCTTCAGGCATCTTATTATTTGCCAATCATCGTGGACATGGTCTGGGCGATAAACTGTGCTCTGGCCCCGAAAATCACCTGTATTCCGTTATCGCCAACGAACACCACGCCGCGCGCGCCAAGCCCGTTCAGCCCGTCCCGGTCCACCGCTTCGCTCTTCGCCACTTCCAGACGCAGACGTGTGATGCAGGAGCCGACGGAATCAATGTTCTGCGCACCGCCCAGTAGGCCGATGATTTCGGTGGCAAGTTCGGAATCGGACTTGTCATTCGCGCTGGCGGTCACTTCGGTGCGGCCCGGCGTTTTCACGTCGAAGCGACGGATCACGAAGCGGAAGGTGAAGTAGTAGATCAATGCCATCGGAATGCCGATGATAATGGCGCTCAGGAAGTTGGTCTGATAGCCGTTAAACGACGGCAGGATCCCGAACGACAGGTAGTCGATAAAGCCCGCCGAGAACGACTTGGCGATGTGCGCATGCAGCAGGTACATGGTCATGTACGCCAGGCCCGCCATGATGGCGTTGAAGACGTAAAGGATCGGCGCCACGAAGATAAAGGTGAACTCTACCGGCTCGGTGATGCCCGTCAGGAAGCAGGTGAGGGCCGCAGAGAACAGAATACCGGCCGCGATTTTCTTATTCTTCGTGTGCGCTTCGTGGTACATCGCCAGGCACGCCGCAGGCAGCGCGAACAGCATCAGCGGGAACTCGCCCTGCATGAATTTCCCGGCGTTCTGGTAGGTGTCGCTGCTGAAGGATTTCACCCCTTCTTCCAGCATCTTGAACCAGATGGTCTGGTCGCCGTGGATCACCTGCCCCGCCTGTGTAGTGTAATCCCCGAACGAATACCAGAAGGAGGGATACCAGATGTGATGCAGGCCGAGCGGGATCAGCGCGCGCTCCACCAGCCCGAAGATAAAGGTCGAGGCCGCCTGGTTATCGCCATTCACCACCACGGACAGGGCGTCGATGCCGGACTGAATGTGCTGCCAGACGTACGGCAGCAGCAGGCCGAGCAGGAACGACAGAAACGCCGTCGCAATCGCCACAAAACGCTTGCCGGAGAAGAAGCCGAGGAACTCCGGCAGCTGCATGGTGTGGAAGCGGTTGTAGCACCAGGCCGCAAGAATACCGCAGATCAGGCCGCCAAAGACGCCCATCTGCAACGTCGGAATGCCGACGACCATGGCGTATTTACCGCCCTGAGAGGCCATTTCCGGCGTAATGCTCAGCACGGTGCTGATGGTGATGTTAGTGACAAACACGGAGACCGCCGCAGAGAGTGCGGCAATGCCGGATTCCGAAGCCAGTCCAACGGCAGAGCCGATGGCGAACAGCATCGGCAGGTTATCAAAGATAACCCCGCCGGCGTTCATCATCAGCGGCAGATGGAACTTATCGCCGAAGGCCAGCAGCAGGCCCGCAGCGGGAAGCAGTGAAATTGGCAGCATTAAGGCGCGACCAATCATCGATAACTTAGACAGCGATTTAACAAACCCTGATATCAGGCTCATGCTGATTTCCCCCGAGTAGCGCTTTTTTCACGCTGTTATTGTAAGTAGAACGTTTTAGTAGAACGTTCTACTTATCGTGGGGAAAGTCTGAAAATCGCGCAACTTAATTTTCACATTTCGCCAGAGGGAATAGTGATTATTTGAAGTTGATCGATAATTAACCGTGATGGGTGTGAGGGGATTGTGAAAGAAATTGCCGGGTGGCGGCTTCGCCTTACCCGGCCTACAAACGGAGACAGTACGTAGGCCCGGTAAGCGTAGCGCCACCGGGCATCAGACAGCTCAGGCCGTCACGGTCACGCTCTGTCCTGCGAAGCTCACGGTCTGCCCCGCGACAATTTTGCAGCGCTTGCGGGTTTCCACCGAGCCGTCTACTTTTACCTGCCCGTCGGCGATGACGATCTTCGCCTGCGCGCCGCTTTCGCTCCAGCCTTCCAGCTTCAGCAGATCGCACAGCTCAACGTGCGGGTGTTTACCTAAAGAAAAAGTTGCCATGATTACGCGTCCTCTACGTCGTGATACTCCTCGCACGCCTGCAAGGTATTCTGAATCAGTGTTGCTACCGTCATCGGGCCTACGCCGCCCGGGACCGGAGTAATATAGGATGCGCGCGCTGCGGCATCTTCATACACCACGTCGCCGACCACTTTGCCATTTTCCAGACGGTTAATACCCACGTCCACGACGATTGCGCCCTCTTTGATCCACTCGCCCGGAATAAAGCCCGGCTTGCCGACCGCAACGATCAGCAGATCGGCGTTTTCGACGTGGTGACGCAGGTTTTTAGTAAAGCGGTGGGTAACGGTGGTGGTACAGCCCGCCAGCAGCAGCTCCATGCTCATCGGGCGGCCCACGATGTTGGAGGCGCCAATCACCACGGCGTTGAGGCCATAGGTATCGATGTTATAACGCTCCAGCAGCGTCACGATGCCGCGCGGGGTGCACGGACGCAGGCGTGGCGCGCGCTGGCACAGTCGGCCTACGTTATACGGATGGAAACCGTCAACATCTTTGTCCGGCGCGATGCGCTCCAGCACCTTCACATTGTCAATGCCCGCAGGCAGCGGCAGCTGAACCAGGATGCCGTCGATCTCTTTATCGGCATTCAGAGTGTCGATCAGTTCCAGCAGTTCCGCTTCGCTGGTGGTTTCCGGCAGATCGTAAGAGCGGGAGACGAACCCCACCTCTTCACACGCTTTGCGTTTGCTGCCGACATAAATTTGCGAAGCCGGGTTGCTGCCAACCAGCACAACGGCCAGCCCGGGGGCGCGAAATCCGGCGGCTTTACGCGCCTTCACTTTTTCCGCAACCTCAGAGCGCACCTGCTGCGCAATCGTTTTACCGTCAATAATCTTTGCTGCCATCAGAGAGAAGATTCCGTCTGTAACGTTAGAAAGGAGGGATTGCCTGTATTTTGTCAGAAGCGAGCGCCGCTGTCAGTCACCCTTTACGAGATTTCATCGATGTCCCGCAAAATCCCTTCTCAGGGCATGGTCAATTTCTTAGAGGTGATTAGGATGTGACCTGGCAAAATGGCAGCGTTTTGACATATTACAAAATAAATTCCTGAGCTACTTTGTCCTCTCCGAAATAAGCCTTCAATTTTTTAATTGATCGTATTTCTTATTCCCGAATATGCGCGGGAAGGGTTATTTACATTTTAAAGGAATAGACATGAAACTCAGCAACATTGCTTCTACTGTTATTGCAACTCTGGCCCTGGTCGCGGGTGCCGCTCACGCAGAAGATACTACCACGCCTGTATCTGTAAACGGTGGTACGGTGCATTTTAAAGGTGAATTAGTGAATGCCGCGTGTTCAGTGAATACTGACTCTTCAGAGCAGACGGTTAATCTTGGCCAGTACCGTACCGCGAAATTCACTAAAGTGGGTGACACCACCTCCAATATTCCGTTCACCATCGAACTGAACGACTGCGATCCTGCGGTAGCGAAAACCGCTGCTGTCGCGTTTACCGGCCAGATCGACGCCACCGACAAAACGCTGCTGGCGGTAAGCTCCGGTAACAACGACAACTCCGCGAAGGGCGTAGGTATTGAGATCCTCGACAGCAAATCCTCCACGCTGACCCCGGACGGCGCCACCTTCTCTGCGGCGCAGAACCTGATTGAAGGGACTAACACCCTGAACTTCACCGCGCGCTATAAAGCCACGGCGGCGACCACCGAGCCAGGCCAGGCAAACGCGGACGCAACATTCGTAATGAAATACGAGTAATGCCTGAGTACAGGGATGTGGCTGGCCTCAGGGAAGAGGTCTTTTGATCGCCTATACCGGGAGCGAAGGATGACAAGGACTGGGATACTGCTGTGTGCCCTTGCGATTGCCTCAGCGGTAAACGCACATACCGTGGTCATAGACGGCGGCAAAGTACACCTCAGGGGAGAGCTGGTTAACGGCGGCTGCGCCGTGGCCCCGGACAGCCAGAATATGCGCGTGGATATGGGGCAATACCGCACAAACGCCTTTTCCGGCGTCGGCAGCTTTTCCACGGTTAATGTGCCTTTCACCGTACGTCTGCTGGATTGCAGCGTGGACGTCTCCCGCACCGTGGGGATCCAGTTCCAGGGAGTGACACCGGCAGAAGATCCGCAGGTTTTCCTGGCGACATCGCGGCCGGGGGAAAATGCGGTCAGCAGTGGTGTCGGGCTGGCGCTTTTTGACGAACAGCAACGTCAGATCATCCCGAACGCGACGGCGGTGAGCTGGTTACCCATTGACACCCGCGAGCTGGTATTTCATTTCAGCGCCCGCTACCGGGCAATTTCCGAACACCTTGTACCAGGCACTATTCAGTCGAATGTCTGGTTTACGTTGATTTATCCCTGACGCCTGCGAACTAATTATTAAGGTACGGTTGTGATGAACACCCTGATTAAACCTGGACTGTTTTTATCTTTTATTTTGATGATGGTTTCTGCCAGCGCGAATGCGTCCGGCGGAATTGCGCTGGGCGCGACGCGCGTTATTTATCCGGCCGATGCCAAACAAACGTCGCTGGCGATCACCAACAGCAATAAACAAGAGCGCTATTTAATTAACGCGTGGATAGAAAATGCCAACGGGCAAAAGGAAAAAACCTTTGCCGTCACGCCGCCGCTGTTTGTCAGCGAGCCGGCCAGCGAAAACACCCTGCGCATTATCTACGCAGGCCCGGCGCTGCCTGCCGATCGCGAATCACTCTTTTACATGAACGTCAAAGCGATTCCCTCCGTCAGCAAAAAACATCAGGACGGCAACAACGTCCTGCAACTGGCTATTCTGTCACGTATCAAGCTGTTTGTTCGCCCGGCTAACCTGGCGATGCCGCCGGAAGAGGCGCTCTCACAGCTGCGCTTTGAGCGCGTCGGCAACCATCTTAAGGTGAGCAATGCCTCGCCGTATTACGTCACGCTGGTCAATCTGAAGCTCGGCGGTCAGACGCTGGATAACCTGATGGTTGCCCCTAAAAGCTCGGCACAGCAGGTGCTGCCTGCCGCTGCGAGCGGCACGCTCTCCTGGCAGAGTGTGAATGACTATGGCGCCATTACGCCGGCGCGTAGCGTCAGCCTGTGAGCAGAGACAGGGCGATGAACACTCAATGGCGTTACTGCCCGGTTGCGCTGGCACTGATGGCAACGCTCTGGCCACTCGCTGGCTGGGGCGAAAGCTACTTTAACCCGGCGTTTCTCTCCGATGACACGGCGAACGTGGCGGATTTGTCGCGTTTTGAAAAAGGCCACCAGCAGGCACCGGGCGTCTATCGCGTCGATATCTGGCGTAACGATGAGTTTATCGGCACGCAGGACGTGCGGTTTGAGCAAGCTGACAACACGCCGCCGGTCGCGGGCGGTTTGTCGCCGTGCATTACGCGCGCGATGCTCGATCGCTTTGGCGTCAATATCGCCGCCTTCCCGGAACTGAGCAACGTGCAGGGCGATACCTGCGTTCCGCTCACCACGGCTATTCCGGGCAGCGAAACGGCGTTCAACTTCGCCTCATTGCGCCTGAACGTCAGCCTGCCTCAGGTAGCGATGCAAAACAGCGCCCGCGGGTATATTCCGCCTGAACAGTGGGATGAAGGCATCCCCGCCGCGCTGCTGAACTACAGCTTTACCGGCAACCGGGGCAGCGACGACGACAGCTACTATCTGAACCTGCAAAGCGGGTTGAACTATGGCGCCTGGCGATTACGCAATAACGGCGCGTGGCGTTATACCGAAAGCAACGGCCAGCGGCACAGCAGCTGGCAAAATATTGGTACCTGGGCGCAGCGTACGATCATCCCGCTGAAAAGCGAGCTGGTGCTTGGCGACAGCAACACCGGTAACGATGTCTTCGACAGCGTTGGTTTTCGCGGTGGTCGCCTCTATTCGTCCGACAGTATGTACCCGGACAGCCTGCAAGGTTACGCGCCTACCGTGCGCGGAATCGCCCGCACCCCTGCCAAAGTGGTGATCCGCCAGAACGGATACGTGATTTACCAGAGCTATGTGCAGCCGGGGGCTTTTGCGATAACTGATCTTAACCCGACCTCCTCAAGCGGTGACCTGGAGGTGACGGTGGAAGAGAAGGACGGCAGCCAGCAGCGCTACACCGTCCCGTATTCCACCGTTCCGCTGCTCCAGCGTGAAGGACGCTGGAAATACGATCTGGTGGCAGGGGACTATCGCAGCGGCAACAGCGAGCAGGACACGCCGTTCTTTACTCAGGGTACGATGATTGCGGGTCTTGCCGACGGCTACACGCTGTACGGCGGAACGCAGCTGGCCTCGCGCTATACCGCCATCGCCATTGGCGCGGGTAAAAACCTCGGTGACTGGGGGGCGGTTTCACTTGATCTCACCCATGCCCGCAGCCAGCTTGCCGATGACAGCCGCCATGAAGGGCAGTCCCTGCGGTTCCTGTACGCCAAATCCCTTAACGGATTCGGCACCAACTTCCAGCTGCTGGGCTATCGCTACTCGACCAAAGGCTTCTACACCCTTGACGATGTGGCCTGGCGCACAATGGAAGGCTACCAGTATGGCGACGATCAGGACGATGACGGCGTGCCTGACGTGCAGAGCTATCACAACCTGACGCTGAATAAAAAAGGGCGTTTCCAGCTCAATATCTCCCAGTCTCTCGGCGATTACGGCTCAGTGTACGTGTCGGGCAGCCAGCAAAGTTACTGGGGCACCAGCGAGTCCAACGTCTGGTATCAGCTCGGCTACGCGGGCGGGGTGAAAGGGGTCAGCTACGCCTTATCCTGGTCGTGGAACAAGGCCGTCGGCATTGACGGAACCGACCGGATCGCCTCGTTCAACGTCTCCGTCCCGTTCAGCCTGTTCACCCGTCACGGCTACCGTCGCGATAACGCGATCGACCGGGCCTATGCCACAGCCTCTGCCAGCCGTAACAGCGATGGTGATACCAGTTGGCAGACCGGGATCAGCGGAACGCTGCTCCAGGATCGTAACCTGAACTACAGCGTCACGCAGGGTCACACCAGCAATAACGGTGCCAGCGGCAGCGCCAGCGCTAACTGGCAGGCGACGTACGGCACGCTGGGCGTGGGCTACAACTACGCCCGGGATCAGCACGACCTCAACTGGCAGCTCTCCGGCGGCGTGGTAGGGCATTCAGACGGCATCACATTCAGTCAGCCGCTGGGCGATACCAACGTCTTGATCAAAGCGCCGGGCGCGTCAGGCGTGAGCGTCGAAAACCAGACCGGCGTCAAAACAGACTGGCGTGGCTATGCGGTGATGCCGTACGCCACGGTGTACCGTTACAACCGCGTGGCGCTCGACACCAACACCATGAGCAACAACACCGACATTGAAAATAACGTTTCCAGCGTCGTGCCGACGAACGGTGCGCTGGTGCGCGCCAGTTTTGACACCCGCATCGGCGTGCGTGCGCTGCTCACCGTGAAGCGTGATAACCAGCCTGTACCGTTTGGGGCGGTGGTGCGTGAGACGCAGAGCGGCGTAACCAGCATGGTGGGAGATGACGGTCAGATTTACCTGAGCGGGCTGCCGCTGAGCGGAGAACTGCTGATTCAGTGGGGAGACGGGAAACAGTCCCAGTGTCGTGCGCCCTACAGCCTGCCAGAACAGAGCCTGCAACAGGCGATCACACTTAAGGGGATCCGCTGTGAATAAAATCCATTATCTGGGGCTATCCCTGCTGGCGTTTTTGCCGCTATCTGAGGCCTTCGCCACCGTTTGCGTCAATGAAAATGGCGTGCCGACGGAGGTGTATTACGACCTGACGGATAAATTCAACAGCTCCAATAACCAGGTGGGGCAGATTGTCACGCTCAGCGAGAAGTCCCAGTGGGTGGGCGTCAACGCCGTCTGTCCTAAGGGAACGTCCGGGAACACCACCAAGCGCAGCTATGTTACCGATTTCCCTGTTACGGGCACCAGCGATGGCTACCAGTATCTGAAGCTAAACGACTATCTGGACGGGGCGATGAAAATTACCGACAGCTACGCTGGCACGTTTTATCCGCCCAAAAGCTACATTCAGATGGGGAGCCACCCGAATGTGTCTAAAAACAAACCGTTTGGCGTACAGGATTCCAGCCTCGTCTTTCGGCTTAAAGTGACCCGACGCTTTATCAATATGGTGGTGATCCCCCGGGCGACCATGTTCCGGGTTTACGTCACCACGACCTCCTCGGATCCGCTCACCACGCCGGTTTATACCATCAGCTACAGCGGGACTATTCAGGTGCCTCAGAGCTGTGAAATTAATGCCGGGAATGTGGTGGAGTTCGATTTCGGAGACATCGGCGCCTCCCTGTTCAGTAAAGCAGGCATCGGGAATAAGCCGGAGGGGATCTCAGCGCAAAGCAAAACCATCGGCATCAAATGCACCAACGTCGAGGCGAACGCCATGCTCACGATGCGTGTTGAGGCGGAGAAGGTTTCAGGCAGTACGCTGGTTTCCGATAACGCGGATGTGGGTTTTGTGATTGCCAACAGTAATGGCGTGCCGCTGACGCCCAACAACCTGACCAGCAAAATCCCGTTCCGTCTGGACGACAGCGCTCAGGCGCAGGTGGGGATCCGCGCGTGGCCCGTCAGCGTAACCGGTAAAAAACCTGCCGAGGGGCGTTTTACCTCTCGCGGCTATTTACGCGTCGACTACGACTAAGGAGCAGGTATGCGAAACGGAATGCGGTATTTAGCCGTCGCGCTCTTTGCGCTTTGCTCCCCTGCACTCGCAGAGACGGCGCTTGGGGAAATTAACATTCAGCTCTACGGCAATATCGTGGATTTTACCTGCGTGGCGGAGGGGGACGACAGCAATAAAACCGTCACGCTCGGCACCTGGCCCACGAAACAGCTTCGCACAACGGGGAGCCGGACGCAGCCTGTACCGTTCACCCTGAAGCTGACCGGATGTCCGCCGGGGGCGGCTTCGGTCACATTTACGGGGAAGATGGACGGGCATGATAACAGCCTGCTGGCGCTGAATGATGCCAGCGCGGCCAGCAACGTGGCCGTGGAGATCCTCGACCGGGATAAAACGCGCCTCGCGTTGCAGCAGACCAGCCAGACGGTGGCGGTAGATGCGCAGGGAAATGCCGAACTGTCGTTTTATGCCAATTATATCGCCACGGCGGATAACCCGCAGCCGGGACGGGCTGACGCCGATGCAACTTTCATGATTAATTATAATTAATCGTATCCACTCTCCCTGTAACGGTTATATGTTGCAGGGAGAGGGTAGGATTATAGTAATTCGTGCGCCTTCGCGTAATCAATTAATTCAACGATACTTTGCACGCCCAGCTTGGAAAAGATATTAGACTTATGGGCGCTAATTGTTTTGTTGCTAAGTAATAATTGATCCGCAATCTCCTTATTAGATAATCCGTTCGCCAGATATCGCAGAACCGTCACTTCACGATTCGATAATGGCATATCCACGGCGGCGCCCGTCCGCGAGCCCAGATGGTTTATAAAACTCAATGTTTCTGAGGGGAAGAAGGAATAGCCCGTCAGGATCATTTCCACCGCGTTATAAATTTCCCCCAGATCTTTTCGCTTACTGACAAAACCATTTGCCCCGGCGCGGATGGCGCGTCCTGCGTAGAAGGCTTCAGATTTCGAAGAGAGGAAAAGAACCTTAATGTCTTTATTTAAGTTCCTGATTCTTTTCAGTAATACGAACCCATCCGTGCCCGTCATTTCAATATCAAGAATGACCAGGTCAATGGGGTGGTTGCGTATACAGTCAAGCACCTCGTGGCTGTCGCCTGACTTCAGTTTGACCTGGATGTTTTTATTTTTCTGTAGCAGGACTTCTATCGACATTCTGACGATAGGGTGTTCGTCCATAATGATAACGGATGCCGGTTTCATTTTTTATGCCTCAGATTGTTAAAAGCGTTATGCTGAGTTTTGTTAAAACTCTCGAAAAGCCGGAAGGATAATTGCGCAGATCCTTGTACGGTAAATGTCCCTGGGAAGAGCGAAAGCATCCTTGTTTACGTAGTGGTGATATCAATGCCTCAGCGCAGTTATCTCATAAGGCTGGTTATGGCAAAATGATTTTTCTTATTCGCGTGTCAAACACGTCTTATTATACCGTTTAAGTATTGTCCGAAAAGCCTGTAAATTAATATCCATATATTGCTGATTATTATGTTCTGGATCTGAATCACTAACTTTTTAAAATTAGCAAAAATGTCCTGATATTGCATTTACCACACACTTTCATCTTTATGTAATAACAAAAAATAAACGATTTTACTGTATGTTAAATGAATGTTAACAGCGGTCAGGCTGTGACAACCAGCATCCCGCCTGCCTGCCATCCCTGAAATCCGCCATTTCGTGCGTCATCTCTCCGTTTCAAACGCCTCCTGGCAAATTGCCGTTCCCAACAACAGAACAGTACTATCTGCTGTTTTCTTCACCTCTCATCGCATTCTTTTACAGGTGAATCGCTTGTTTTTACACCATTATCATCCTGTTAACTGAAGCGCCAGAACCTTAACGCATGGATAAAATCACTCTCGTTGAGCGTACCGGCAGCATTTCGCATGGTTTAAGACCTGGAATTAGGAATAGTTATAAAATCGAAAGTTTTGTTAAAAAACACAAAAATTTAACATATATCCTAAGTAATTTCCTAAAGGTCTTTAGGAATTAAGAAGTTACTGAATACGTTAATACGTGAAATCTGAGAGGTTGTTGAGAAGATGTAGCAACTCATGACGATGATTCAGCCCAAGTTTCGCCAGGATGCAGCTGAGACGGTAAATAATGCGGCTGTAGGGGCGGTTCTGTAACTGCGCGATCTGCCGCAAGGAGCTCCCCTGCGACAGCGCCTGTAAGATCGGCCATTCATCCCGTGAAAACCACTCTTTGCGGTTGCCGGCCGGTGACGGTGCTTCCAGCAAGGTTTGTTGCATAGCCAGCGCCGTTAGCTGGCGTTCAAGCACATGAAAAGGGCCAGCCGCTTTACAAAACAGGCGAGCATCATAATCATCGGCGCGGACGAGCAGGTAGGGTGTCAGGTAGGGGGCGAACAGGCTGTGGCGGCGTAATCGGTCCAGCAGGTCGATGAGCGGCGAGGCGCGGCTCTCAATGTCTATTACCAGACGCGATGAAGGCCAGTGATTTAAATCACTGAGGGCGGCTTCCAGCGTGGAATAGTCGCAGCAATTGCTCAGGGGCGACTGCCCGCTCAGTAAACCGGAACGGAAAAAATTATCCTGTGTGACCAGAATGATAAAGGGAGCATCGGTTTTGCGGGTCTGGTTGATTGACTGGCTCAAATATTCGAGACGATCAAAAAATGGGAGAGCAAAAGGCGAGTGCGTAGAACCCAGTGAATCACTTCCTGTCCGACGACGCCGGTAACGGCGCACTGTCATTCGCATAGCTTCCCTCTTGGCGATGACCGTTCAGTCCTCCTGCCATCTCCAGGATGGCCAATAATATCCCTGACCGAAGCGCGCGCCAGCATGAAGCGCGCAAGTACGGTCCCGTTCTGTTTCAATGCCTTCAATAAGCACATTCGCAGCGATTTTTGAACAAAGGGTGACCAGCTGTGTCAGCGCCTGCGTTTCACGTAAACGCCAGAAAGCGATCTTATCGATTTTTATTCCGCTTAATGGCAGGCGGCAGGATAAAAATGCTTGTCCTGACGCTTCATCAATATCATCCAGCCAGATCCGGTGTCCTCGCGCGGTCAACTGCTGAAGCGCACAACTCACCCTCAGACGCGCCGGGTCTGAGAGTGAAAAGAACGAGGCAGGCTCCACGAGTTCAATGTTCAGCGGTGGGCTGTTAAGTTGCAGTAAACGCTGGAACATTTCCGGTATGGTCAGAACGGTTATCGGCAAATTTATGAAAAGGTTGTCACAGGGGAAGGGGTTTTTTAACGCGGCGATCTGTGCTTCCAGCAGCATAAGCGCCCGGGCGGCGGACCAGTCCTGGAAAAAGCTTTCGTTTTGCTGATGCGGCGACAGCACGCTGAGCACTTCGGCCCCCACCGTGCGCGAAGATGAGAGGGCGACAATGGGTTCAAGCTTAATGCCTGTAATATCGTGTGAGATGTGCTGCACGCACGAGGGAAAACCTGTCTGGTCTGGCGCTGTCACTCCGTCGTCCTGTTCACTTCCAGCCTCCAGGCGGCCGGGTTACCGCTGGACAGTGTGAAGGTGAAGTAAACAGGAAAACAGCAGGCGTTACTTAAAAGCGGCTAAGCCTTTTCGCAGCCCGTAAAAGAGGGATAAATGTTGAAAAAACAGCCGTATTTACAATCAGCTAGTCATTATCGCCAGAGAAGGCGGAAAAGGCATTGACTCACTACGCATTGACCGTATAATTCCAGGCGTTTCACCACCGCGAAGTACACTCTTCTCCGTGCGCCCTTAGCTCAGTTGGATAGAGCAACGGCCTTCTAAGCCGTAGGTCGTAGGTTCGAATCCTACAGGGCGTGCCATTTAAAAACAGTTACCTACGCCAGTTTCAAGCCAGCCTGATTTTCTCCTTGTGTCGTATTTGTGTCATGGTTGCCAAAAATGGCATCAATTTTCCGTGCGTGTTCGCTTAAGTGGTTCGGCGCCAGGTGAGCGTATCGACGTACCATTTCGATGGACTCCCAGCCGCCCATTTCTTGCAGAACGGACAACGGAACGCCGGACTGAATTAACCAGCTCGCCCAGGTATGCCGGAGGTCATGAAAACGGAAGTCTTCTATACCCGCTCTTTCCAGTCCAATGCGCCAGGCGACATTGTCATCCACTCGCATTTTGCGGACAGCCGGAGTGACGGTTTTATCCGGGCGCGTTGATGGCTTCGTGTGAACGAATACCCACCTGGAACTTTTCCCGATCTGATCCCTTAACACCCTGCATGCGGTATCATTCAGAGCCACGCCGATAGCCTTGCCCGCCTTCGCGTTCTCCGGATTTACCCATGCAACCTTTCTCTGCATATCGACCTGCTGCCACTCCAGATCAATTATGTTGGAGCGGCGCAGGCCGGTTGCCAGTGCAAATATCACCACCGGCTTTATTGACTCCGGCATGCAGGCGATAAGCCTTTCCGCCTCATCTCTGGTCAACCAGCGGATGCGTTTGCTGATCGGCTTTTTGGTTTTTATAACCGGGGCTGTTTTAATCCACCCCCAGTCATTAGCCGCAGCCTTAAACAGAGAACGCATAAAAGAAAGATGCTGGCTCTTTGTGGCCTGGCTAACCGGTTTATCGTTATACGGCGGCGGCTCCTTTCCCCGCCGGATTGCCGCGTCCCTTCGTGACTCCCAGATCTGAATATGCTTACGGTTGACCATCTTAGAAACAGCCTCGTTAACCTGCTCGGCTGTGATGGTCGAAATATCCCGCCCGGAGAAATGCCGCAGGAAGTATTCTATTTTGGTCTTGTCGTCATCAAGTGACCGCTTATGCTCCTTCTCGCGGATCCACCTGATGCAACATTCCTCGAATGTCCTCGTCGGAAGCTCCCCAATTTTATCCACCCGCCACGCTTCAGCCTTCAGCTTGTCGTGCAGCTCCTGCGCTTGTTTCTTGTCCCCCGTACCAAGAGATCGTCTAATTCTTTTCCCTGACGGCGTAACGAAATGACAGTGCCAGACGCCGCCTCTGAGGGTGATTGACATAAAATTTCTCCTTTATGTTCACCCGCGCTCGCGGAAACAGGATCGCGCGGGTCATGTAAATACGCAATACAGGCGACGTCGGTCGTCCGGTATTTGTTCCCGATTTTCTTCCCGGCCAGCTGCCCCGAGTCGATAAGACGGTAGACAGTTCTCGGTGAGACTTTCAGGAGTTTCGCTGCCTTTTGCGCAGTGAGTGGCTCTGCTGTAACCATCTCACCTCCTATGACATTGTTTTATAAAACTGCGGGCCGTCTGGTGTGGCCGCACGTAATTCGTTTTCCGAGTGCACTGAATAATTGCCGTCATCCCATCGCACCCAGGCTTTCGGGTGATCGCCTTCTGGCTCCAGTTGGCTATCCACCACGCCATGTATACCGCCGGTCTTCTTCTGGACTAATGCGCCCACATTAAAAGCAGCCATTGCACACCTTCCGGTTCGTGAAGAAATGAGATGAGAGCGCCCAGCGCCATAAGTGCGGCGATGAGCCAGTTCATGGGGTTTGATTGCATGATTAACTCCCAAAAGAAAACCCGCTCTGTGGCGGGTTCTATTTAGGTGAGGCAGGGATGTGGCGAACGGTCTATTCGGGCATTAAAGCGAGGAAATCTTTTTTATAAAGTTCTTTCAATTCAGACATAACCTCGGCAGAGGCCATTTCATGGGTAAGCAAAGTTCTGCCCAGACGTTTCTCAGCATCCTGCTGAAAATCAGAAAAACTCCCGATCAATACCCCAGTGTAGCCAGTTAGGATGGTGCACTGCTGCTGTGTCAGTTTCATCTAATTCCTCCTTTATGATTACGGTATTCTATCTCACTAAATTTTCGTACCCAATAGCCAGCTCATAACTGGCTATCAGTTGCGTCATAGTTGACTGCGGGCGTTCTTCAGATAATCAGGGTCAGGCACGATCTCATCACATACTTCTGGCTCTTCGAGAGCATCGCGAAACGCAACCGCTACAATCTTCCCACCCATAAATTCCATTCCTGCGTTAACAGACGGCTCTTTACCGTCCTCATACTCAAAGACGAACGTCATCTTTCCCATAATCCCTCCTCATGCCGCGCGCTGGGCACACAGCGATTTAATGTGCTCACTCGTCTCCAGTTCGGCGCGTATCTGTGCCGCCTCACGGTGATCGAGGTATTCAAAGTCATTATTAAAGCGGTCGATTGAAGCGGTGTTGATCCGACCCTGTCGCCAGTAGCGGACTATCTGTGATGTGAAGCTGTGGATGATGACGGGCCAACCGTGCTGGTCAGCGTAAATCTGACCCCGCTGAATTAGCTGGAACATTGGCTGACTCCTGCATCATGAGGTAGACAATCATTGCGGCACGAAGTGGGTTATCGTTAAAGCTATATGCATCGTTGGGATGAAAAGCCTCGGCTCCCCAGCCGCCTCTTTTGTCAGCTTCGCTCATTGCATAAAGGCTGATTTTATTTGCGGTTATAATCGGCCACGCATCCGCCGGGTTATTGCATGGATCGAAGAATTCCCACTTTCCATCCCTGACAATTAGGACGCGTTTCCCCGTCATTGAACCAATTAGCCTTGAAGCTATCTGAACCTTTCGATTAACTTCCTTATCACTCAACTTGCTGTAATCCATCACATCACCCCCGCTTGTCGCATTTGATACACCATTCACCCCAGCACATACGGCCGCAGTGTTTGCATATAGGCCACATCACATTCCCCTTTGCTTATTCTTCAGCTCAATGACAGATTGGCAATCCGCGCACGTCTGGCAGCCGGGAACGGCAGCGCGTCTGAATCATCCAGATAACACGCTCACGGAGGCCCGAGAATTGCCCGGTTCGCCCGGGCCTGCGGTAGAAGGGTGTGCGTTTCATGCTGCACGCTCTGTGATTTTCTGAATTTCAGATTCCAGATCTGCAATGAAGCTCTTAACCTCAGACTCGATTTCGCGCGCCAGCTCTTCATCGAAATGAATGCGCTTCTTGAAATAGGCGAGATCAGGCGGCAGGCGATCATCGAAACTAACGAAATCACACCATTTCCGCCCGGTGCACATCATCTGCGCATGCATTTGCAGCATGTACTGGCGCTTTGGCTCGCCAGTTTTCAGCGTTTCAAGATGGGTCCAGGTGTTGGGGCATTTGATTTCGATAAGCCCGTCGTCGTTAACAAGTCCGTCCGGGCTGGCTGCGAATCCGGGTATGGTTGGGTGATCGATGAGTCCAACTTCAGTGATTTCCGCATCGAACTCATTCAGCGCGTACATTTCGCGCGCCACTGGCTCAAGTTCAGTGCCGCGCATCATCGCGGCATTCGAAAACCCTTCCTCCAGCTTCCCGGTCAGTCGTTGGCAAATCAGCTCTGCCATGTAGTTCTGGCGGCTGGTGGAGTAGCCCGACTTAGTCCGGGCCATGACATCAGCCAGTCGACTGGCTGTGACCTTGCCGCAGCGCGCAGCAAACCATTCAGGGGTGCGTTGCTCCATCATTCAGCCTCCGCATCTGCGACATTGACAGGCTCGGCGTTGTCGACAGCAAGACTCATGTCATACATGCGTCGCTTCTCAACTGCTCCAATTACCTGCTTCTCTTCAGCGCTCAGCGCCACCCAGAACTCTTGATACTTAACGGTTCCAAGGCGCGCGGCAGACTCGCCTTTTGCGATCAGGTCCGGACGACGGCTATCTGATTCATGGCCTGCATGAACCTCTGCCGTTGTTCCTTCAATCACTCGCTCGGCCTCGTCCTGGTCGAAGATGCCAGCGAAACCAAAGGCCAGACGCGCGCACTGAATCAGCGTCTTGTGGCGAAGCATGCGTGTAGGGTGGGACTGCCATGGCTGAGTGTTGCGTTTGCACTCGCCCATATACTCGGTGACGATTGTCGGGTGCTTGCGGTCTTTGCGGTAAATCTTGCAGGTGCACGCGCCTTCCTCTTTGTCGTAAGAGAACTCCATACCGTCAAACTGAGGATGTTCGTTGATAATGCGAGCCCATCCATCAACGCCGACGACCGGGACAATCCCTCCTTTATCTGGGAAGGCATAAATCTCTTTTGTCCATGGGTTCAGGCCGTACTGGTTGGCGACGATCAACAGGGCTGTAAACTGCTCGTCCGTGACGTTGCCACCTTTGAACGCTGTATTCTTCAGCGTATTCATCAGGTCTGTACCGGCATCCATGCCGAGGCGTGCGGCCAGTTTCCCGGCCATGGTGGAAAGTGCAGTACTCATTGTTAAATCCCTCAAAAATTAAAACGGGCAGCCGGTACGGTGTTCCCAGTCGTATTCCGCCTGGGCGTAAGCAACTGCCGAAATGAAATCGTTGTAGGCCTCGCCAGCTTTATCGCTGCGAAGTCCTTCGTATGGGCTGAAGTCAATCGGGACTGAGAAGTGGAAGAGGCCGGACGGCTCTTTTGGCATCATGTCGATAATTTGCTGCGCCCGGTCGTCGATCCACTTCTCCTTCTCGTCGTCGAGCTGTTGCTCAACCCAGCGCCGTTCTTCGATGCGGTCGTAAGTGAGATACGCGTTCATGGCTGAACTCCTGAAATTTGGATGTGCAGATCCCGCCCGCATTGAGCCAGGCCGATCGGTTGAATAGGGTGATTAGTGCTGGATAGGGTTGCCGTGACCGTCCAGAAGAACGTCAATCACGCAGTCACTGAGGCGTATGATTTCTGCATCAGTGTGCAGGTAGACCCATTTACGCTCCTGAATGACTGCTGAGACGCGATAGGTGCGGCCTTCATGCATTGCCATCATGCCGGGCGTGACGCACTGGCGTATGAGCGGGGTGGTGCCGTAGTGATTGATCATACCTTCACCTCAACCTGTTCCAGGAGGCCAGCGATATGCATCTGCCAGCGGTTCAGCACCAGTTTTTCCCGCGGTGCCGATAGCGACGTCAGTTGCCACTCGTTATCGTTGAGCTTTTTGGCGGTGTACTGCTTGCCGTTGTGAGTGACTGTCATGATGCCTCCCGGGCGCGAAGCATTGCGTCAGCTATCTGGTACGCTTCGGTTGCTGTGCGGTCATCGCTACACAACCAGTCAGGATTCGCTAATCGACCCTGCATAGCCTTAGCTGCGAAGTAATCGCGCAGCGTCATGCCGCCAGAGCTGACTTCGAAACCATGTAAGTGACCAACTTCGTCGCGCTCCACGATAGAATTACACGGGAAAGCGCGCCCTCCAGTTTTATTGCTCATAAATCCTCTTGGCCTTATCGCGGCGAACGGAACGGTTAATACATGACTTCTGCGCTAATGGGCGGTGGATGGCCGCCGGTTGTCATAAATGGGCAGACTCGAAAATCTGCCTATGTATGGCCAATAAAAAACCCGCCTGAGCGGGTCATGACACCTTCTGTAGTGCTGATGTTCGGGGGTAATAAAACTTTGGTTTCGCCGTTGATCCTTCCTTCGGACCAACTTTTACGGTGTAACGCGTTTGTTTTTTGTATTCCCACACTTCCGTAATCACTCCAGTTTTCGTCTTCCAGCTGCCCGCGGCCTGACTTGACCACGTAACAACATCTCCTTTCTTAAACTCCATCGCCTTGCCCTCTGTCGTTACCCGCTGATGCGGGAGAAATGCTAAAGATGCCCAAACTCTTTCATTAGCATCTCTTCGTTATGTTTAATCTTTCGAATGGCGTATTCGCCATGATGGAAAACTGCCGCCTCGTTAAAAGCACGCACAGCATCAATTTTTGTTTGGAAAGTACCGAGGGCTATTTGCTTCCTGTTAACCTTGATCTGCGCTCTCCAGCTCCCATGACGCTTATCAATGCTGATCCCGATGTAACCGCTGGTGTTTGTTGATTTAATGGATACATTCCGGCAGTTTTCCTCACGCTTAGCCTCTCTGAGGTTAACTAGGCGGTTGTCAGCTTTATCGCCGTTGATGTGGTCGATAAAACCTTCAGGCCAGTGTCCATGCACATAAAGCCATGCGAGCCTGTGAGCAAAGTATTGCTTTTGGTCGATCAGGATCTTGATGTACCCGTAACTGGTTTGCGTCCCCGCATAAGGAGATTTATTGCGAGCGCCTTTGTTAAAGTTCCATTTGAAATGACCACTTTCAGGATCGTAAGTTAGGATTTTGCGGAGATACTCTTGGTTTAACTCAGGCCGCATAATTACCTCTCTGCTTGTTTACCGTCAGCCCCTCGCAAAGAGCTGCTGGTAACTCGTTTAGCCATAATTGCCGCTCTTCCTGAGCCCGCCTATGGTCCGACGCATGGTTTACTGTCGCGCCGTTCGACTGACCGAATCTCCACTTCGCCGCTGGCTAACTTCGCTCAGCTGTCGATGTTTCGTTTCGATGGCTTAACAATACTAGCGGTATTAATATATAGCAATACCGCCAGTATTAATAAATCTTTGATTAATACTAAGAGTATGAATTTGATGTGATTTTATTTTTGTAAATACCAGTGCTATGCTTAAAAAAACAGCAGGAGGGATGTGCATGGTTCTGGATGAAGAGCGTATAAGCATGAAAATTCAGGCGATGGGGCGGGCGGTCATGGAGTTGTCACTGGCAGATTTACCTATGACCCAGCAAAACATCATCGACAAGCTGGAGCAGTACCGGAAGGAAACAGGAAACGTGATAGGGAAGGGCGTGAACAGGGATGCCGCTGAGATAGCGCGGAAAGGAAATTAAAAAACCCGGCAATGCCGGGGCCGGGGTTACTTGAGAACCAACCCATTTAGTGCATCAAGTATTTTGGCTACATAATTACCAAAAATATATGCGCAAAAAGAGAAAACCACTGTGATGACAACAGCGGAGGCTTTAATGGTGGTTTTAAGCGAGCCAATTGCTGTTTCAATTGTTGCTAACCTGGAATCAATAGACTTAATATCCGATTTAATATCAGATACATCGCGCTTTATGTACTCAATATCGGATTCCAGTCTTGCAACTCTACTTTCCATCTCACCACCTCCGCCGCTACCGCCACCATGTTGTGGAAAACGATCCCAGACGACTGTTGCATCTTCTTTGTGCTGATTCATAGTCTACTCGGCATTAGTTTTTTTGTCATTCTTCTCCAGCCACGATAGAACTGGGTGCGCAGAGAATCTGTTTTCATATCCGCAATTTTTGCAAATTATGCGGTAGTTGTACTGAAGCAAGGAGTGTAATGGTTCAAACCCAAATGAGCTTACTTTTGATGGGTTTACATACGTAAACCATTCTCCAGTCGGCTTATCTCCGTCATAAATTTGCTCGCTGGCCTGTGGTACGGCCATATCTGCACTGCCACATATAGGGCATGAGACGATTGGAACGCCTCGTTCTGCTAGGAATTGAGACAGTAATTCAGGTGATAGCGCTCTAAATTTTCGCCAAAGCACCTCCATTAGCTCGCGCTCTCGTTTTTCCTGATCTGATTCTTCCATTATCCCCTCAGCGTAATTTCAGTGCGCCTGCTAAACCAGCCGCAGCTTCGTCTCTACAGCAACACCGATAATTCGACAGTTACCATTCACCGGAACAAGAGGCCATTGCGGGTTTAGACCCTTCAGGTACTTCTGCCCACCGTCGATCACTAACTTCTTAAATGTTGCCTCGTTCGAATCGGATAGCTTTGCTATTACCAGACTGCCATTTACCGCATCTCTACCGGTGTCGAAAAGTACATAGGTTCCTTCAGGTATGCTCAAGCCAGTAGGGGCTGTCATTGACTCGCCCTCAACGAGCAACCAGAACGCGTCACCCTGAATGTGAGCATTCGACTCAAGCCACAGATCTATATCTTTTAGGGTGTATGGCTCAACCGCTTCGCACCATGCGCCCGCCTGAATTTTGCTAATCACCGGATATTTTGAGCCAGGTGAATAATGCCCTGCGAAAGAAGTATTTTCCGACGCCACCGAGCTCATATCAGAGATATCCTTCGCAAGTGACGGGCTGAAATCAGAGACACTAACCCCAAGAAGCCTGGCAAAGACCGATGCTACCGCTGTATTTAAGGCATTCCTTCCATTGAGGTAATGGCCGACGGCACCCTGAGAAATGTCCAGCGCGTCCGCAATGGATTGCTGAGTAATACCCAGTTCTTTTTTCTTCGCTTCGTAAAGGGCTTTTAAACGCTGTGAATCAGCCACTTGAGCGGGGGTGAGAATCTTTTTCTTTTCCATTATCAGATATTAATACCAAAGCTCATATTTTAAAAATACCGCAGGTATTGCTTTATGTAATACTTCTGGTATTGTTTGGTTATGCACTCAAAGGAGCAACCACATGAAGATTTCTTTAGCTGAGTTTGTTGGCGAGGTAGGTCAGGCCAAAGCAGCTGACGCTATCGGTGTACACCAGACGGCAATCAGCAAGGCAATTAGGGTTGGGCGTCAGATTTTTATCAACCGACTGCCCGACGGGAAAATCAAGGCTGAAGAAATCAAGCCTTTCCCGCACAGCAAAACCCCGTAAGTACTACCGCTCTTTAACAACATGGAACCCAAATTTACTCGGCTGATTCGTCAGCCGACTCAACAACTTATTAAGGATTTTAACTAATGGAAAACACAACTACCCGAAACAAAGCCCAGGCTCGAAAAATTGAGTCCTGGATCCTGAATCAGATTGCTATTCGCGGTGCCTCTAACGTTGCAAAGGCATTGGGGATGGATAAGTCGGGTATCACCCGCTGGAAGGAAAGTATGCTGCCGAAGCTGTCGATGTTACTGGCGGTTCTGGAGTGGGGCGTCGTAGATGACGATATGGCGCGGCTGGCAAAGCAGGTAGCTGAGATTCTCACAAAAGAAAAACCCCAAGCGAGCGGTAACTCGTTCGGGGCTTAAGAAACTGTGTCACGTCAACAACACTAATTTCAGGAGTAATTATGCCAAAAAAACCTCGGTTGTACCAGGCGGCAGTACACAAAAATATTGCTCGTGACCGGTTCATCAAATCCTGTAACCCGGCTGTTGGTGTAAAGCTGAGAGCCATCATCGAAGAACTAAAGCGGAAGGAGAACGGTCATGAGTAGCCCTGCAACAGTAACACCAATCAGGCCGATTCTGGCGGCCGTGGAGCGTCAGGTGGCAGATCTCGATGATGGTTACGCCAGACTATCAAATATGCTCCTTGAGGCGTATTCAGGCGCCGATCTGACAAAGCGACATTTTAAAGTGCTGCTTGCCATTCTGCGCAAAACCTACGGTTGGAATAAGCCAATGGACAGAATAAGCGATTCGCAACTTAGCGAGATAACAAAGTTGCCAGTCAAGCGGTGCAATGAAGCCAAGTTAGAACTCGTCAGAATGAACGTTATCAAGCAACAAGGCGGCATGTTCGGACCAAATAAAAACATCTCAGAATGGTGCATCCCTCAAAATGAGGGGAAATCCCCTAAAACGAGGGAGAAAGCATCCCTCAAAATGAGGGAGTCGTATCCCTCAAAACATGGGGACACAAAAGACACTATTCAAAAGAAAGAAAGAAAAGATCCCCCTAAATCCCCCCAGGTGGAAAACTCACTCGCTCAGGAAGTGATGGATTACTTCAACGAGCTAACGGGTAGTCGTTGTGCTGCGCTGGCACCTTTTGAGAAAGCTCTCTCCACAGTGAAGAGCAAAGACCAGTGCTACACCGCTGAAGAGCTGAAGCTGGTTATCCGCTGGGCCCATGTGAACTGGGGTCACAGCTTCAAGCCAGAGAACCTGTGCCGTATGACCCGCTTTGATGGATACCTGTCAGACGCCCTGATATGGGCAGATGGTCATGGAAGCAACCCGAAAGCCTGTCCGCACGAAGAGATCATCAAGCTCTGGAATGAAAAATTCCCTTCGAAGGCCGTTTCACTGCATGAGTGGAACCGCCGCCGTCCGGCCTATCGAGACCTGGAAGCTGTGTGGAACGGCAAAACCACCCAGGGCAACTGGCGAGAACTGAAGCACATGGGAATGGCCTTCGAGCTGATTAGCAAGTCTTCCCTGTTCGGCACCAGAGGCGATCAGCCATGGCTGACTCTCGACTGGATACTGAATCCGAAGAACTGGGGATCTGTCTACGAGCAGGCCATCAACGAGCACCGTGAGCGCAAGGGAGTGAAAGCATGAGCCGTTTTATTGATTTATACGTTGAGCAGGCCGTCATCGGCGGGATCATGCTCGCAGCGGGCCGCACTGACGGCGTTGACATGGCGACTGACGCGATTGAGGGGCTGACTGAGGACCACTTCACAGCAACGCCTCACAAGGTGGCTCTGCGGTCCTATAAGCGCCTTAACGAATCCGGGGAGAAGATAGACCTGCTGACACTGACCAGCGACCTTGAGCGCCTTGGAGCGCTGGAGAGTGCGGGCGGATTCGCTTACCTGGCTGAATGCAGCAAGAACACACCGTCGTTCGCGAACCTTGCCTCGTACTGCGAAAAGTTGCGGGAAATGCATCTCGGCCGCCGGATGACCCTGGCGCTACAGGTAGGGATCCAGAAGCTGTCCGAACCATCCAGTGAGGGTATCGCTGACATCATCGGCAACATACAGGCCGATATCTCCGGTATTGAGCACAGTGCTGACTATGGCACCGAGCACATCACTACCGGGATCGACATGTCGTTAGATACCATCCAGTCGATTATTAGCGGCGATATCTGGAAGCACAAAACCGAGCTTGGCATGGCAACCATCGACAGCGCTTTTGGCGGGTTCAACAACACCGATTTCATCGTGGTTGGCGGTCGCCCGGGCATGGGGAAAACCATGTTCAGCACCACCGTGACCGAGACTGTCGGCCTGAAAAACAAAAAGCCTGTGCTGTTCTTCAGCCTCGAAATGCCAGTTGATCAGATCTCCGAACGTGTCGCGTTCCACCGGGCCCGGGTGAGCAAAGAGGATTTACTCAGCAAGCAGAGCGGCGTGATGGATGGTGCCTGGGGAAAGGTCGGCCACTGCATGAAGGATTTCATCGAAGCCCCGATCTATATCAACGACAAGCCATCCCTAAGCGTTCACCAGGTGCGTGCGGAAGCGCGGCGTATGAGTAAGAAGCTGGGCGGACTGGGCGTGGTAATCGTCGATTATCTCCAGAAGATGCGCATGTCTGACCCTGAGAACATGAACCGCAGCGTAGGGGAGATCGCCACCGGCCTGAAGAACCTGGCGAAAGAGTTGCGTTGCCCGGTCATCGCACTGGCTCAGCTTAACCGTAAGGTCGAAGAACGTGCTAATAAGCGCCCGGTCGCAGCTGACCTCCGCGAGTCCGGTGTTATCGAGCAGGAAGCCGATGTGATTTTCATGATCTACCGGGATGAGAAATACAACCCGAACACCGAACTGAAAGGCATCACAGAAATCATCTGTGTGAAGTCCCGCCATGCGCCGGGGGCAGAAAAAACCTACCACTTCAGCAGCCGCTACTCCGGCCTGGACCCGGTAGATTTCACCTACAGCGGCCAGATGCAACAGGAGGCTGACTATGAGTGCTAAGACGATGAAAGGCAAACAGGCAATTCTGCGTTATCTCGAAACGCACAGGACCTTTACCGCTAAGGATGTGGCCGCCGAGTGTGGCATGACCATCAACTGCATCACGAAGAACGCTATCGATCTGGAGCGGGCCCGCAAGATTGTGCGCGTGAACAAGGTCTGGCGAACGGTGACTTATCGCCTGGCGACACCGGAAGAGCAGGCTGGTACCGCGCGCAGCTGCACCAACGGAATATTTCAGGAGTGCCGCAACAGTCCGGCGATGAGAAGGGTATTGATGGTTTGGGGGAGGGTAGGGGGATGAAATTATTTGAGATGGAAGGTTTTCTGCGCGGCAAGTGCATTCCACGCGATCTGAAGGTCAACGAAACCAATGCTGAGTATCTGGTGCGTAAATTTGCTGAAGCGGATGCCAAGTGCGCGGCGCTGGCTGCGGAGAATGCGGGGCTGAAGTCAGCGATTGAAAAGCATGCTGACAGTTACATCATGTGCGGATATTGCCGAACTGAGCGCGATGGCAAGAACGACGATGTTTGTGAAGTGCTTGATTCAATCCCAGCTACCGACGCTTTCCTGGCTGAAGTGCGGGCCGCCGCAGTAGATGAAGTTTGCCTGAAAATTAGCAATGCAATTATTAATTGCTATCAGGACGAACAAATTGGGCTTGATGCAGCAGCAACTATCTGCGGTGACTTCACCGCCCAGCTTCGCAAAGGAGTGCAGTCATGAGCATTCTGGACATTCTAAACACTGGCCTCGCTCTGATGGGGTGGTTATTCATCATGTTCAAAACGGGCCAGTGGTTTATCTCCATTGCGCTAAAGCAGTGGGAGAAGCGTAGAAAACTATCTCGTAGACAGAAGGCAGTACACGAATTTTACGATGCGTTTGACTTGTCCAGCATCGAACCAGGAACAACGGTGCGCCTGGCGACTAAAGGCGATCTGACAATCATGATGTATCGCACAGAAGGAGCCGACCAATGAGCAACATCGACAAACACATCGACAAACAGGCGCTGCGTGATCAAAGCGTTGAAGGATCATTTTACCTGGTGGAATGCTGCAATTGCGGTGAAATGTACCCCAGCAACCTTCTGGATGGTGGAGAAGCAATTGCTGACTCCGGGGATTACGGCGATTGCTACTGCCATCTGTGCGGAGCAGATGACACGGAACGGGCGGATTGGGGAGACGTAAATTCGAATGAAGCAAAGGCGTGGAATTTTCAGCAGAAGCGCATTGAGGCGCTGCTGGATGAGCTGGAAGCAAAAGACTCAACCATAGCCACTCAGCAGCAGGAGATACGAACGCTTCTTAATGCGTTAGGGCAATCATCAGAGAAGAGAAATTCTGACCTTCCTGACCAGAAGCGAATTATTGGTTGGCGAGCATCAGACTACACCGACGAGACATCTGACCCTGAGCTAGCTAAAAACTGGGCCGCTGCAATTGGTGTGCTGCCGATTTTTGAAGGCGACGTGAATACAAAATTAAGCGCCGCCGCAGCCGGTAAAGGAGAGGCATCATGAGTACAGGTGAGTGCATTGCTCTAATGGTTGGCTTTATAGCCTGCGTTTTATTGATTTCTGACCTGGGGTTGCTGAAATGAAAATTACCAAACAGGAAGTGCAAGCAGTTTCTGGTTTGAGGGCTGGCTACACCCTCGGTCACGCTGATGTGACAATCCTCAATGAGCTGGCGCGTATCGCGCTGGCATCGCTCGAAGCGCAGCCTGTAACGGAATGGACCAACGAGCAGTGCCTGGAGTTCCTGTCGATCGCTTTCCGGCATGCGAAAATTAAAGGCGACCTTGAGTTTGATGATATCCGCCTGGGTGTGAAGATGGTCAATTGTAGCCGCGCCGCCGTGCTTCAGGGTAAAGCCGAACTTGTTACCGCGCATCCAGAACTAACTGTTTGGTACGGCTCAATGCCTGAAACGAACGGCAAAACAAACTGGACGGCAATGCTGCATCGTAAAGGCCATCACCCGTGGGAAGGCATCACAATAGACCGCTCAGAGTATCCAGAGCGCGTGCGATATGAAGCTGACCGCATGCGCCATCTGATAGGTGAGCTGACTGATGAGCCGGATATTCTGGCTTATGATGCCGACGCACACAGCGGGTATGCCGAACCTGTAAGCCAGCGTGATGAGTTGCCGTATGACCCGCAAATTGCCGCATACGAGAAAATCATGGAGCAGGCTATCCCGGATGGTTACGCACTGGTGCCGGTTGAGCCGACAGAAGACATGATTGTCGCGGGTTTTGAGTCCAGACCGGATGAGTCCTTCAGTAAATCGGAAGAATGGGAGGCCTACCAAAGAATGAGTGGGTGTGAACAGGCAGCGCACCGGGCTAAGTTGTGCTGGGCGGCCATGCTCAAAGCAGCACCGCAGCAGGAGTAATTAGATGCCAAAATTCAAGAGAATAATCATTAGCTACATCAATGGAGATCCAAAAGAGTTGATGAAGAAGGCAGGGTTTACATGGAAGTTTTCTAAGCCTGTTCCGATAGCTGACTCTGTTGAGTTTTATTGTTGCGAGCGCAGGAAAAAAGGTCCATTACCGGAACACTTTCATAGTGTCGGATGGAGTGATGACATGGCATTTTTATACTTCACGGATGAGCAGATTGAGGTATGCAAGCAGTGGGCAGCAGCACCGCAGCAGGAGGTGAAGTGATGGCCGCATTTAGAGACTTCAGTGCGACGGACTGGTTATTTTTCGCAACGATGGTGATCGCATGGTTTTACCTGGCAGCCAAAGCGCATGGCTGGTTTATTGGTTTTCTGTTTCGCCGTTGTTGGCGCTGGTGGAACCGGAAAGACGAGAAAACCCTAGCTATGGATTCGTTTTACGAGGCTTTTGATCTGGCTGATATCAATCCTGAGGATAGCATGGTGATCACCACCCATAGTGGAATGACGATCCGCATTCATCGGCCCGAGGCTAAGCGCGACGTAAAACCGCTTTGACGCACAAAACTCAGGCCTCTTCGGAGGCCTTTCTCTTCAGTTGATTTTGTTGAATCAACCGTCCATACTTTCTTTGCTGATGGCCTGAACACCCATTGGTGACTTCTGCGCATTTAAGGGGACTTAAATGCGACCACAATCTGAACTCCTCACCTTGTCACAGATGCAGAAATGCACCTGCGATTTTCTGCATTCGGCGTTACCTCTCGGAGGTGGCGTATGAAGCAGCCTGTTTTCTACCTCCGCGACGAACGCGTTCGCGATAACCTCATCGACTACATCAGGAAGCTGCCCGTTAACGACGCTCTGCCGCTCGTGGTGAAGTTTTCTGAGGCTGGCCGCACTCTCGCCCAAAACGACCTCTTCCACGCTCTCTGTGGCGATACAGCGAAGCAATTGCAATGGGCTGGCAAGTCACGCGACCTCGCTTCATGGAAAGTCCTGTATGTCTCAGGCCATGCCATTGCCACCGGTAAGCCTGGTGAAGTGGTGCCGGGTCTGGAAGGGGAGTTCTGCGCCATCCGGGAAAGCACTGCGAAGATGGGCATCCGTCGCATGACCAGTCTCATCGAATACAGCCAGGCATTTGCTATGCAAAACGGCGTGCAACTCCGTGAAGTTCGCTACTCAGGTGATTACTTCGGGAGGGTTGCGTAATGGCTAGCCCTCTCGCACGCGTCATCACCAATGAAATCTTCCGCGTTCCGGCGCGCCGCCAGCGCAAGCCGGCGGTTAAGCCGTCCGAAATCCCGACACTGAAAGACTACACCGCCCGCCTGGTGGATCAGAAATGGCTGCGTCTCGCGGCACGGAGGGCGCATGGCTAATTTATGCAAAGCGGCACGCGGCCGCGAATGTCAGGTGCGGATCCCCGGCGTATGCAACGGCAATCCTGAAACCTCAGTACTGGCTCACATTCGTCTTGCTGGCCTCTGCGGTACCGGAATCAAGCCGCCAGACCTGATCGCCACCATCGCATGCAGCAGTTGCCACGACGAGATTGATCGCCGCACCCGCTTGGTCGATGCGGAATATGCAAAGGAGTGCGCGCTGGAGGGCATGGCCCGCACACAGGTTATCTGGCTGAAAGAGGGGCTCGTAAAAGCATGAATGAATATCGCATCAGCCTCCCGTGGCCGCCGAGCAACAACCGCTACTACCGGCATAACCGCGGGCGCACGCACATCAGCACAGAGGGGCAGGCGTACCGCGACAGTGTCGCCAGAATCATCAAAGACTCAATGCTGGATATCGGCCTAGCTACACCCGTGAAAATACGTATTGAGTGCCATATGCCGGATCGCCGCCGCCGCGACCTGGACAATCTGCAAAAGGCCGCGTTCGACGCCCTGACGAAATCCGGGTTCTGGCTCGATGACCAGCAGGTCGACTACTACAGCGTGAAGAGGATGCCAATCGTGAAAGGCGGCAGGCTTGAACTGACCATCACCGAACTGGAGGTCGAATGAACCACACAGACTTCCTGCGGTACCAGGCAGAAAGCGTTAAGCGCGCCAACCTACCGCCAGTAGCAAAGCACAGCCAGACCAAAACCAACCAGCCACAGAAGGAAGCCGCATGAACAGTCAGCAACTGGAATACGTACGTCAGCAGCTCATTGTGGCGACCGCAGATCTGAGCGGGGCGACGAAAGGGCAGCTGGTAGCTTTCGCCGAGAACGCACAATTCACCGCGACGGCGCGCAGCCGGGGACGGAAGAAAGTCACTGACCCGGTCACCGGCCGTAAAGTTAACCCGCACGGCCCAGCGATGAGTGGCAGCCAGTCCCGCGCAAAGGGATCATCGATTGCGCTGGTTGGGCCGGTTGAGTTCGTGACCGCATCCTGGCGCCGCGCAGTCCTGTCGCTGGAAGACCATCAGAAGGCATGGCTGCTCTGGAACTACAGCGAGAACATCAAATTCGAGTACCAGGTGGCGATAACCCAGTGGGCATGGGCTGAGTTCCGTGAGCAGCTCGGCGCGAAGAAGGTGGCGGGCAAGACGATGGAGCGCCTGAAGAAGCTTATCTGGCTGGCGGCGCAGGACGTCAAAGCGGAGTTGGCAGGACGTGAGACGTACGAATATCAGTCGCTGGCGTCGCTGGTTGGCGTAACGCCAAAGAACTGGTCAGAGACGTTTACGGACCGCTGGGTTGATATGCGGCGCATCTTCCTGCGCCTGGATAGCGGGGCGTTATTGCAGGTTACGCGATCACGTTCACAACAAAAGGCGACAAATTCGGAGGATCAAAAATGAAAAAGATTAACCAGAGCGCGTTAAAAGAGCTTCTAAGTTATGACGAGAAGACGGGCGTATTTACGTGGATTAAAAAACGTCAGAATGTAGTAGTAGGAAGAGTGGCGGGGCATATAGATAGACTTGGTTACGAAAGGATAACCATTTCAGGAAAAATATATCTCTCCCATCGTTTAGCATGGCTTTATGTTCATGGATATTTGCCGGAAAAAGAGATAGATCACATAAACAGAATAAGAAATGACAACAGGATTGCCAATCTAAGAGAGGCAACCAGCCAACTAAACTCCCTCAATACTGGCATGTATAAAAACAACACATCAGGAAGCAAGGGCATTTACTTCAACAAGAAGGCCAAAAAGTGGCAGGCTCAAATTCTTATAGACGGAAAGCGCGAGTACTTAGGTCTCTACGATGATGTAAAAAGAGCGGATATAGCATACAGAATTGCTAATCACTTCAGGCTTGCAAAACTGGATTGAAACGCATATATTTCATGTAAATCTGATATCGTCGCCATAGCTTCGATTGTCGACAAAGAATTAAGAGCCCGAGGTTAAAGCCTTGGGCTTTTTTATTTCCAAATTTCACAAGCGCACCGCAATGCGCTTTCAACTACGTCGAATCCAAAACCCTTTGAAATGAGCCTTTGAGGAAGTCAGTTAGTGCTGGCGAGCCTCGACGGGCTGATTTCCTATGCGACAAAGGTTCATCTCAAAGAAGGCAAACGCCATGTTAAAAGATCCTTCCAAGGAAGAGATTGAAAAATACTTCTTTTGCGACCCAGATGTCGGGAGCATTGTCAGGATAGCCAACTCAAGTACAGCAAAGGCCGGGGAAAACCCAATTTATGTTAACAAGTGTGGTTACCACATGGTCAGCGCTCTGGGTCAGGTGATTGGCCTACACCGAATAGTTTGGATCGTGGCGAAGGGATCTATCCCTGAAGGTATGGAAATTGACCATATCAACGGCGACAAGAGCGACAACAGAATTACCAATCTGCGCCTTTGTACGCCAACACAGAATAGGCAAAACAAGACCAAATATAAAAACAACAAATCTGGCTTTAAAGGGGTTTACTACGAAACAGCTCAACGGGTTAAGAAACCATGGAGAGCAAGGATTGTTGTTAATAAAAAGGCGATCAGCTTGGGTAACTTTATGACCAAGCATGAGGCTCATCAGGCCTATCAAGATGCCGCAAAAAAATATTTTGGCGAATTCAATAGGCCCTAACTTTCAGGTTCACGGGAACCATCATCGACACGCCTACTTGTTAAATCGTCCCGAGGGCCTGACCTAATCAACCAGCACCAAGCAGGTGCGAACATGAAGAAAACCACTATGCAAGACAGACCAGATACCTGGGCGGTGATGCTTGCGTGGCTTGTAAACCACAAAAACGAAGCTGGCTATTCGGTACTGGCTTTTGTCATGTCGATACTCGCTACCTCGCGCGGCGCGAAATCAAAGTGGAAAGACCGGATCGCCGGCGCAACGATGTGCGGAATCCTTTGCTTCTTCGCACAGCCGACACTTACGGCTATATGGGCAATCTTCAACTGGAATTTCCCCCCTGAGCTTTGCTGGCCGATCTCGGCTGGCGTCGGGTATGTGGGGGTGGATTCGCTTTTCGCCTATGCGCGCCGTCGCCTTGGCCTGAATGAACCGGGAGACAAAGCAAATGCTGACCCTCAGTAAATTTCAGCAAGCAACGGGCACCAGTTCGGCACTGGCCGGCAAGTGGTTTCCAGTCGTGCTGGCTGCAATGCAGAAGTACGACATAGGCACACCGTTAAGGCAGGCGCACTTCCTCGCGCAGGTGGGGCATGAATCATCTGGCTTCGTGCATGTGGAAGAGAGCCTGAATTACCGCTACGGCGCATTGCTGGCAATGTTCGGCAATCGAATCAGCCAGGAAGATGCTTTCAGATATGGTCGTGTAGATTCAGGCCAGAATGCTCACCCTGCCGACCAGAAAATGATTGGCAGCATCATCTACGCCAACCGGAACGGGAACGGCGATCGCAACAGTGGTGATGGATATCGTTACCGCGGGCGCGGACTGATTCAGGTTACGGGGAAAGCGAATTACGCCGCGCTGGTCAAACAGCTTGGCGTTGATATCGTGAAGAGCCCGGAACTACTTGCTCAGCCTCAATATGCTGCTGAATCCGCAGCTGCCTGGTGGAGCAATCACGGACTTAACGCTATCGCTGACTCAGATGATGTTAGCCGCATCACCAGAATCATCAACGGTGGTACCAACGGACTGGAGGACAGGAAAGCCCGCTTGACTAAAGCTAAGGGGGTTTTATGTTCGGGTTAATCAGTTTATTCCGCATTTTCAAAAACAATGCGCACATTCTCATTCCTTGCGCGTTCATCATTCTCGTCGCTATCTGCCTGTGGGGGCTGAACGCCCGCAATCATCAGCTGACGGCGACGAACGACAGGCTGACACAGCTTAACGACAGCAAGGATGTGCAGATCAACGACCTGAGGGCTAAAAATGACGATCTGGCGGGGAGCGTTAAAGAGCTTGCTGGCGCTGTTAACAGGCAAAACGTGGTCATGTCTGAGGTCGCAGAGCAAAGGGCAGAATCGGCGAAGCAGAACCGAATGCTACAGAGCGAGATTAAGCGCTACCTGGCGGCAGATAAGTGCGCTGCTGCTCCTGTTCCTGATGCCGCTGTTGAGCGGTTGCGCGCAGCAGCAGAATCCGCCCGTGGAATACCGGGTGATAAAGCAGCCGGTTCTGAGCCTTCCGGCGGAACTGACGTCGCGCATTGATGTGCCTGATCTGCCAGACAATCCCACATACGGTGACAGCGTTTCGATGAACGCAACGCTTTACGGAATTGTCGGGCAGTGCAACATCGATCGGGCAGCAATTCGCAAAATAGAGAAAGGGCTAAATGATGAAAACCAACCAGTGCAGTGAAGGTTTCGACAACCCATCCAGGTTCCGCGAGGAATGGGATAAGCAGACCCAGGAGAAATAGAGCCTCATCCCTGAGGTTCTGACACAGTCTCTCCTCTGGACTTTAACCGTAGCAAATTCTCATAGCTTCGCATTAACGCGAGGTATCAGTTAAACAGGAGTAATACATGGCTAAGTTTTACCCGCGCATCTCCGCTTTCCTTTCAGGGTGCTGGGCGTTTATCGCGTCCCTTTCGCTAAACAGCGACATCATCAGTCGCGCGGCGTTCTCACTGCGCCGGGTGGTGGATCGAGTCATTTCCGCATTCGCTGTGAAAACCGCGCCTGAAAAGGCTGATTGGCGAATCGTAGAGCGAATGTGTAGCGAAAGTGTTCGAGAGAAGATTAACGTCTTTGGCCGACACCCTCGCAACACCGGCGCGCTGTGCAGTCCACTGCTGTAGGCATTACAGAAGCTCTTCACTGAGGGGCTTCGATAATGATATGTGTAACCCCGCAAGGATGGTGATCACATCTTGCTGACGGGTAAGCCGTAAGTGGCTAAGCACTTCTGAGAAGCAGGGCAACAGCTGCGACAAGACAACGAGGTAATCATGTCTGACATCTACCAAATCACGCTTACCACCCAAACAGGCGAAACCTTCACGGGCAAGATGTCACGCCGTCAACCTGAGCTGGTTAACGGCTTTGTGCCGCTGGCGACCGAGACGGGGCAGTGGTTGTATTTCGCTCCTGCTGATGTAAAGCGTGTGGAGTTCACTCCGGTACCAGATGAGCAAGCCGAACAGCCAGAAGAACAAACAACGGAGTAACCAATGAGCAAACCAGATTGGGAGGCCATTGAATCGGCTTACCGGGCTGGTTCATTGTCAGTAAGGGCAATCGGCGAAAAGCATGGCGTTAACCATGCCACCATCCTGAAGAGAGCGAACAAAGAAGGATGGCAGCGCGACCTGACAGAAAAGGTCAGGGCGGCAACGAAAGCCAAGGTAACCAAGTCGGTAACCAAAGACGGTAACCAGCCACCGGTGGTTACTGATGAGCAGATTATTGACCAGGCCTCCGATGAGGCGGCTGCTGTAGTCATGGCTCATCGGGAAAGTCTGGCGGCATGGCGCGGCATCACAAATAAGCTCCGCGACTTCCTCGAAGACGCAGATATCACGGAAGAGAATCACGCCTCAATGTCTCGCTCGATCACTGCCGGTGTCGATGCTCAAATCAAAGTGATAAACGCTGAGCGCAAGGCGTATAACCTCGACACCGAGGAAGGCAATAAGACGGTTGATGACCTGTCTAACCTGATGGATTCACTGTCTCAGGGGGCGTAATGAAACCTGAGCACCTCAAGCTGCTGGCTGACAAAGACTGGCGGTTGAACAATCTCTACTGGATCACCGACAAAGAGGGAAAGCCGACGCGGTTCAGGATGACGCCTGAGCAGCGGGAATACTTCGATGGGATCCACACCCGTAACATCATCCTGAAAGCTCGTCAGCTCGGTTTCACAACTGAGGTGTGCATCATCCAGCTCGACGCAGCCCTGTTCGAGTCGGCTAAATGCGCGCTGATCGCCCATACGCTGAATGACGCAAAGCGCCTGTTCCGCGAAAAGGTGAAGTACGCATACGACAAGCTGCCAGCAGAGATAAAGGCGGCCAACCCGGCGAGCAATGACTCGTCTGGTGAGCTGGTCTTTAAGAAGGGCGGCTCGCTATACGTCAGTACGTCGTTTCGTGGTGGTACGTTGCGTTACCTGCACGTTTCCGAGTTCGGGAAGATATGCGCCAAGTATCCTGACAAAGCCCGTGAGATCGTCACTGGTGCGTTTGAGGCGGTATCGACTGGATGCTTCGCTACCATCGAAAGCACAGCAGAGGGCCGGGCGGGTTACTTCTTTGATTACTGCCAGGCGGCAGAGAAAGCACTGTTGCAGAGTAAGCCCTTATCCGCACTGGACTGGAAGTTTTTCTTCTTCTCCTGGTGGAAGAACCCGCAGTACGCAATCGACCCAGTTGAATCGCTGCCGGCGCGCCTGCTTGAGTACTTCGCCGAGATGGAGGCTAAGCACGGCGTAGTCGTCAACGAACGCCAGAAAGCCTGGTACTACGCCAAAGAGAAAACGCTCGGCGATGACATGAAGCGCGAATACCCGACCATTCCGGCCGAGGCGTTCCAGCAGTCGGTCGAGGGCGCGTACTACGCCAAACAATTCCGCTGGCTCTATACCAACAAGCGGATCGGCCAAATCCCTGATAACTCGCACCTTCCGGTACACACGTTCTGGGATATCGGTGTGGGTGACTCAACGGCGATCTGGTTCGTTCGCGAGGTTGGCGAAGAGTTCCATATCATCGACTACTACGAAAACTCTGGTGAAGGCCTGCGGCACTACATGAAGGTGCTGAAGGATAGGGGTTATGAGTACGGTGAGCACTGGGGGCCGCACGACATCGATAACCGTGAATTCGGTGCTGACGCCAAATCCCGCAGAGAACTTGCCCGTGAAGGGTATGAAATCGACGGGCAGGTTTACAGCATGACGTTTCAGGTGGTTCCGAAAGTGGGAATAGACACTGGCATTGAGTCGGTGCGCGAAATCCTTCCGTCCTGTGTATTCGATGAGGAGAAGTGTGCCGAGGGCATATCTCACCTCGAGGGCTACCGCAAGGAGTGGGACGACAAGCGCGGGTGCTGGAAAGATAAACCGCTTCATGACTTCACATCACACGGTGCTGACGGCTTCCGTTACTTTGCAGTAGCGAAGAACAATCACAAGCAGGTCGGCGCAGTATTCTTCTAAGGAGCTCATCAGTGAGTGAACAACAAAGCGAGGTTTCATTCCTCGTTAATGCCCTTGCTGATGCTATCGGGCGGCAGCGCATGCTGTACGCAGGCCAGCCGGGAAATACCAAACGCACGAAGTTGTGGGATGAGTTTGGCTATCCAAACAGTCTCGAGTTCGACCGCTACTACCGGGCCTACGAGCGCAACGCGGTGGCGTTTGCCGCAGTCCATAAGCTTCTCGATTCGTGCTGGGTTGATAACCCGACGATCATCGACGGCGACGGCGGAAAGGAGTCAACCGAGACAACGGACTGGGAAAAGTCAGCCACTAAGATGCTGAAGAAGCACTGGCCGAAAATTAAGGATGCGGATCGCCGCAATCTTGTTGGCCGGTACTCGGCATTGCTCATTCAGTTCCGGGACGGCAGAGAATGGCACGAGCCGGTAGACCGAGCGAAGGTTAAATCTCTGAGGAATATCGGTAACGGACCCATCGTTAAGCTGATCCCCGCGTGGGAATCGCAGATCAAGCCGGGCAACTTCGATACTGACACGCTTTCAGAAACCTACGGCCAGCCAGTTTCGTACAACTTCAACGAGCAGCCCGTTGGTGATGATGGCACGTACGGCCCGGTGCGCGGCGTTACCGTACACCCCGAGCGAATCATCATCCTCTGCGAAGGCTCAGAAGACGAGAACATGCTCTCTGGCGTGCCTTTCCTGCGCGCGGGCTTCAACAAATTGCTCGACCTCGAAAAGGTTTCTGGTGGTAGTGCAGAAGGGTTCCTGAAGAACGCTAGTCGCCAACTTGCGATAGCTTTTGATAAAGAAACTGGCATAGCGAATCTATCAAAGCAAGCCACAGACGCCGGCTACAAAGACCTGGGCGAAGCGCTTAACGACAAAGTCGCCAAGATGAACCGTGGCACAGATGCTGCCCTGGTAATGCAGGCCGGCACGCCGTCGGTGCTTTCCGTAGCAGCCGCCGATCCATCCCCTACATGGACGGTGGCCGCCAACGAGTTTGCATCCTCGATTCAGTGCCCGTTCACCATACTGTTTGGTCAACAGACGGGACGACTTGCCTCCGATGAGGACAAAACAGACTGGGCGAAGCGTTGTAACGGCCGCCGATGGGGATTCCAGTCAACGATTGTAGAGAGCGTGCTTGAGCGCTTCTGGACAGTAGGTGTCATTGACCCGCCTTCATCCGGAGAGGTTACGCTGGCATGGTCTGATCTTCTCGCTCCGAGTGAGAAAGAGAAGATTGCCAACATGCAGGCAATGGCTGTCGTGGCGAAAGATACTCAGCAGGCATACGGCACTCCGGCAGTGGATGAAAACGAAATCCGCGCAGTCGGTGAGTTGGAACCTCGCAAGGTCATGTCGCCACCTAACCCTGATGTAAAGCAAACCGATAAGGATCCGCTGACAGATGATGATGACAGCGCAAACCAGAATCGGGACGCCGATCGTACCACGCAATAAAGCTGACCCTACGCAGTCCTCGCGGCAGGTCAGCAGGATGTTCAATGATATCGAAGACCGGTATCTGAACATCAAGCGCAGGCTTAAGGCTCTGTTTGATCTGCGGCTGACTGGGCAGCAGCGTGAGGCGAACGCACAGCAGTCCTGGATGATGTGCAACAACGAGGGCGCAGAACCTTCGCTGTATCAAGTCAATGCCGGTAAGTTCGTCTATGACATGACCGCTGCTGAATTGGCCGATCTGCTCCAGGTGGTGCAGTCGATTCTGGATGATGAGCTTCTTGAAGGCGGCAGTCAGAACCTATGGGCGATGGACTACGTCATTGCGGAATATGACCGCGGCACGCTAAACGCCTTCACCAACCTGTCGGTGCAGTCTCAGGTATACGCCAGTCAGACTACGCTACAGCAGCTTTTAAGCAGCCCGGGCTACCTGAACCAGATTGCGGCGGCCAGGCTGACAACGTTCAGTGACTGGAAGGTCATCAGCGATACAGCCCGCGGCGACCTGACCAACATCATCACTGACGCGGTGGCGCGCGGAGTAAACCCACGCGAGACGGCCAGCGTAATCAGTAAGCGCATCGATGTGTCCATGTCGAAAGCAAAGAACATCGCTCAGACCGAGCAGGTCGGCGCGCTGCGGCGGGCTCAGTGGAATGAAACGGACTGGGCTGCTGACCGGCTGGGGCTGAATACCGGCCTGCTGTGGCTGTCGGCGCTCAAGCCAACTACGCGCACCTGGCACGCCAGCCGTCACGGAAAGGTCTACACCACAGAAGAGGTACGCGACTTCTACGCTGAGAATGGCAACCGGTACAACTGCTATTGCAGCCAGATTCCGGTGCTGCTCAACGATGACGGCAGCATTTTCAATGAAGGGCTGGCGGACAAGCTGAAAAAAGAGAGGATAAGCTGGAAAGAAGGGGCATAATTACCGTTCATTCAGAGCGATAGAGGTAGTCATGCTTAACAAATATTTCGTAGCTTACCAAATCTTGAAAAATGGACAGGTCTACCTTACAGGATCGACAGTTGTAGCCGATCCTGAAAGATTGGAGCCGGATGTTTTCTTTATGAATACAGCAAAAGAAATAGCCAAACAAAGAATGGTAATGCCTGACGCAGTAATCATTACCGCATTCAATCGGGTAAATTAACTACAAGTAAGTTTCAGAGCAACCTAAACCATTAGCGACCCAGCCATAGTGCTGGGTTTTTATTGCCTGAAATCCACTAACGAGGACCCAGCATGAAGCGCAACCGCGTTAACGTGCTGACCGTCGTCAACTCCGCTTCAAACATCACCACTGAAACCATCGACGGCAAGCCACATATCGTGGTTCGCGGCATCACGCCTGTCGTGGACGATATCGTGATGAACCGGAAGTTGTACCCGGCAGCAGAAATCGAAAAGGCCTACAACACGCTTGAACGTAACCCGATGCCGCTGGGCCACCCAAAAGTGGACGGCAAGCATGTATCGGCGCGCGATGTCAGGGCGGTGAACGAATACCACGTCGGCGCCTGGCTACAGAACGTCAGCCACAAAGACGGGAAGGTTACGGGCGACATGTACGTTAACCGCCATTACGCCGAGTCGAGCGAGAAGGGTAAGCGGCTGATTAACCGCCTGGATGAGATGCTGGCCGGCACCAACTCCGACCCGATCCACATCTCCACCGGCCTGCTGTATTCCGGCATAGCAGCCAACGGCGAGTCGAAGGGGAAAAAGTACAACGAAATCGCCACAAACATGATGTTTGACCATGTGGCTGTGCTGCTTGATGAGCCAGGTGCCGGAACGCCGGAGGAGGGCGTTGGCATCTTCGTTAACTCAGAAGGTGATGAGCAGCAGATCGAAGTTGCCCGCCTGGCTGACGGAATCGACTGCACCCGCGATGGCCTGATCAACAAAACCAAATTCTTCTTTACCAATGCCTCCAACTTTTCCTTCGACGACATCCAGCGCGCAATCAGTGAAAAGCTGCGAGAGGGTCGATCTGATGACAACTGGCTTTGGCCAGAGTCGGTATGGCCTGACACCTTCGTATACCGGGATGATTCCCGTTATTTCAAACAGAAGTACATCATCGACGATGACGGCAAGGCCCAATTCGTCGGCGAACCTGTAGAAGTCGTGCGCAAACAACCTGAGTACGAGATTAAAACCAACGGAGAGAACGATCCGATGAAAGAACTGATTATCAATGCGCTGCAAGCCGCTGGTAAGCCGACCGAAGGCAAGTCCGACGCCGAGCTGATGGACGCATACAACCAGATGAAGGCCGACGAAGCCGCCGCCAAGAAAAATGGCGACGAAGAAATCGACCCGGCAACCGGCAAGCCCAAGAAAAAAGAGCAGGCTACAAATAACGAAGAGATGCCAGCGTGGGCGAAAACACTCGCCGATCGCGTGGACGTCGTTTTCAACAGCCTGAACGCGAACGCCCACAAAGAGAAAGGCGAAAAGCGCGCGGCTGTGAAGCTGGCGATGAACATGAGCGATGAAGAAGTCGCAGATCTGGACGGTAAGGCGCTCGACGCCATGTATGCCAAGTGCCAGACATCTTTTGGCCTGAACGGTGCATTCCGCCATCAGGCTACTAACACCCAATCAGTCAGCGAAATGCCGGAGTAAAAAATGGCTAAAGACGGAAAGCATATCATCCACGCCGGCGGCGTGTTCCCTAATCCGCTGCTTAACCGTGAAGGCGCGGCCGCGGCATCTACTCCGCCGGGTACCATTGGCTTCTTCAGTGCAGCGGACAAGTTCACTGCCTCTGTGGATGGCAATGAGGCTGCAATTCTGTATGTGGCCAACAAAGACTATCTGCGCTGCCTGTCAGTGGACGACGCTATCCCTGCTGGCGAGCTTGTCGTAGGTATTCAGCCTCTGCCGGGCATGTTCCTCAACGTTCGTGCCGCAGCCGGCACCTACACCAAGGGACAGGCGCTCTCTATTGCAAACGGTCGAGTCAAGGTGGCTGCTGGCGATGAGTCAGTGCGCTGCTACGTCGAGGAAGACAAATCATACACAGCGGCGGCAGGCGATCTGCTTCGTGTCGTAATCAAATAAGGAGCGGATATGTTTGTATTCTCCAAGTCTATCGGTGAAAAGACCGGTAACCTCGCGGTAAATCAGGCGCAATGGCGCGCTCTTGAAATTGAGCGAAACGCCAGTGCTCAGGCAGCAGCGGATTTCTTGGCGCGCACTCAGTTCCGTGGCGATGCAGAAAACGCTCCTTATCTCGATGCGGTGAACGCAGTTGACGATATTCGTCGCCTGTATCGCGCTTTCGACACAACTGTTCTTCAGCAGTTCGAGCCGAATACCGAGTTCACTCTGCTGAACGATCTAATGCCGCTTTCTCGCTCCGTTCGAATCGAACAGTCTCGTTACGACTACGCTCGTACCGGTGGCCGCGGCTGGGCTCACACTTCCATGTCCGGACAGGTCGGCGCGGCACTCGATGCTCGTAGCTATTCCTTCGATGGCACCATGGTACCTATCCACGACTCGGGCTTTAAGTTCGAATGGCGTGATCCAATCTTCAACAGCCCGCAGGCATTGCAGTCGCAGGCTGATGCGCAGCGTGGTTCGGTTGAAGATGTTCAGCGTCGTTACGTTGACTACATTTTCAACGGCTTCCGCGATAAGGCTGGCAACTTTGCAGTATTCGACGGCCTGACCTGGAAAGGGCTGCGTGACGATGAGCGTGTAGCACAGATCGACCTAGGGGCTTCCGGCCTTAACATCGATTTCACCTCTGGCACAGCAACGTCTCAGGCTATCCGCGCCGGGGCAATCGCGCTGCGTGATCAGATGCGTCGCGTAAACAACCAGTATGCAGAGCAGACCTGGTATGTATCCGGCGAAATCATCTCCAACCTGGAACGCTACTTCTCCGACAACTTCCAGTCCGGCACGATCATGGATGAAATCCTGAAACTGACCGGTGTTGCAGCGATCAAAGAAGACAGCCAACTGTCAGGTAACGAAATCGTCATCGTTCCGCTGTCTGCTGGCGTCATTGCTCCAATCGTCGGCCAGGCTATCGGTACCGTCGCATCTCCGCGTCCGGAGTACAACAGCGACTACATCTGGCGCACCTGGGGTGCAATGGGGTTGATGGTCAAGCAGGACATCAACAACAAATACTCCGTAATTCACGCATCAAGCTAAGGATAAATCATGGCACTGGTAGAAATCGTGGCAAGCAACCTGCACGCCGGTGCCAACCTCCGCAAGCTGGAGGTTGGTTCAGTGGTGGATGTGGACGATGCAACAGCTGAGCGCTGGATCAGCACTGGCAAAGCGAAGGAGACCGATAAGAAGAAAGGCGAGAAGCTTGCCTTCGAAGTGGCTACGCCGTCATCGCCGTCAGGAGATCTGTCTGTCCTGCAAAAGCAACTCGCCGACGCACTGGAGCAGAACCAAAAGCTAATCGCCGATGGTGAAGCTAAAGACAAGGCTCACGCCGACGCACTGGCAGCAGAAACCAAACGCGCTGACGAAGCCGAAGCAGCATTGGCGGAAGCAATCAAGAAGGCGAAATAACCATGGCTGACCCAATCACAGCGGCAGACGTGCAGGCGTTCCTCGGTGAATTGGGTTACTCCATCCCGGGCGCGCTGCTGGAGCCGATTCTCTGCGTGGTAAACAAGATCATCCCGTGCCTCGATGGTGCAGGGTATGACGACTGCACCTCGAAGCTGATCCTGATGTACGCCGCCGCGCTTATGGCTACGTCGTCCGGCGCGCGCCGCATCAAATCGCAGGGTGCGCCGTCTGGCGCGTCCCGCTCGTTTGAATATGGTGACGACAGCATTACCTGGCTGCGCGACTCGTTGGCCCGTCTCGATACCAGCGGATGCACCGGTGAGTTACCGATCAGCGCTGGTAATAGTGTCGGCCTGTTCATGGTGGTCGGGGGCTGCTGATGACGTACAAATCAGTTAAGCAAGGCCTGCCGCGTTCGTTTACCCGCGTATGGGTGATGACCGACACCGGGCGGGAGACTACCGGCTACGTGAAATCGGACGGCGAGTGGTTCATCAACTGCGCGCGCATCCGGGCGACCGGCGCGAAGGTGCTGCGCTGGAAGGAGGGCTGATGTCGTCTACTGCTTCATGGTCATACAACAAGCCGTGCACGATATGGCGTAAGGGAGCGGGCGGTAATGACGAGTGGGGCGATCCTGTCGACCCATATGAACCGCCTGAAACCATCATGTGCGACTACATCGGCGGCCTGTCTGCAAAGCTCGGCTCCATCGGTAAAGAGGTTGTCGTAAAAAACACCTTCTTTACTGCGTATGCGTTAGCTGATGAGGGCGATTACATCCTGATTGGTGTTAGTGCTGAGCAGGATCCGGTCGTAGCAGGTGCTGATGAGGTCCGTCACGTGACGCGCTGGAACGACACTCTCGACGGTCTGGAAGATGACTGGGCGATAATTACGGGAGTGTAGCCATGGGCATTAAAGTGAAGGGCGTCAAAGAGGCTAAAGCCAATCTGGATCGCTTTATTGGTGACATTCAGAGCAGAAAGGTTATACGAGCCATAAGATCGGCTCTGATAATTATAGCGCCGGAAGCTGCCAGAATGACTCCTGTCGGCAAGACATCAAACCTCATAAACTCTCAGTTTTTGGATGTGAAGGTTAACGGAACCATGGTTACTGGCCGTGTGGGTTATTCCGCCAACTATGCGGTATATGTGCATGAGTCTAAAGGCACTTTAAAGGGAAGACCAAGACCAGTATCGCAAGGCGGCGGTAATTATTGGGACCCATCCGGCGAGCCGAAATTCCTTGAGAGGGCCGTTGATAATACTCGCTCAGACGTTGACAGGGCTATCAAGAAGGAACTTTCGCTATGACGCCATTGATGCACGAGCGGGTGCGAAACATGTTCGGAGATGCAGGACTAACGACTGGTTTCGCAGTGCAGCAGTTGATGTACGACGACCCTGGTGATCTGTCGAAGGCTGTCATGGTATTCAGGCCAAGCGGCGGAACAGCAATTCGTACCGATCTTGGTTCTGAATATTACGTACTTGTCGACGTCGTCGGCGCAAAAGACAAGCGAAAAGACGCGCTCAGCGCCGTGCAGCGCATCGTCGATTACGTCCAGGCCAACCCTATGGCTGACGAGTGCGTCGGCTACATCCAGAACATGGGCGCAATTCCCGCGCCGGTGCTCACAGAAGAAGGGCGAATAGTCTTCCGACTCCAGTTCGCCTGCACTTACGGCGAATAGCCATTCCCAACCAAATAACCCGCTCCGGCGGGTTTTCTTTTATACGTCAAAGAGGAGTTTCACATGGCTAATTGCCAGAACTCGAACGAGCGCCTGTTCGGCGGTGCGGTCGTGCTGGAAGTCGCCGATGGCTGCCCGGACGTCAAGCCACTCGAAGGTGAGTGGATGGCGCTGGCCGCTGGTACGTCGAAAGGCTTCGACTTCAACCCGAACTCGGTTACCTCTGATGCGGATGACGGCGGCGGTTATGTCGAGACCATCATCACCAACAGTGACTTCACCCTGAGCTTCGAGGGTGAGGTGCGCAAGAAGGACAAACTGGATCAGTACGGTGTCGGCAAGTTCATCAAGTATTTCGCTGATGAGCTGAAGGCTAAGCGCCAGCCCGGAATCTGGGTACGCATGGACTACGGCCCGGTAGAATTCGTCGGCTACATGAACATTACGGCGCTGAGCTCTGACGGGGGTACAAATGACATCGTAACATTTAGTACCGAGTTCAAAGTCGGTGACGCGAGTACGATCGAAGTTAACGAAGTGACCGCCGTAGCGGTGACTGGCGTGACCGTATCTCCGGCAACCAGCACTGGCGCCGCGGGCGGTACCAGCACCTTCACGGTGAATATCGCTCCAACCGGGGCAACCAATAAAGACTTCACTGTAGCGACTACCGATGCGACCAAAGCAACGGCCACTGTCTCCGGAAACACCGTCACCGTGACGCGCGTCGCCACCGGTAGCGCGCAGATCATCATCAACACCGAAGACGGAAACTTTGTGGCCGTGCATACGGTTACCGTTACCTAACGGACATTCCAAAGGGCGGCGTGCTGCCCTTGATAATGACCGTTTACTGGAATGACTATGACCGTTTTAACCGATATCGGCGAAATCTCCGTCAGCGACAGTCGCGAAGGCGGAAAAGATTACCTGCTCCGACCTTCATTTGAGGCCATGACGAGGATCGGCACTCCGGAAGAGATTGTGCAGGCGTACGCCATCATCCACGGCATTGAGGTTTCTCAGCTCACTGAAGCGTGCTCGAGCACTTTTGGACGATTTCCTGAATGGCTATCCCCCTCTTTCAACCGTGCCGCTGAGAAGCTTTTATCCACGTGCATGCAGGTGTTACAGGCGTGCTGCGATGAAGACTTGACGTCCATGATCGGCGAATGGAAAGGGTGGCGACATTGCGTTGTATACCGACCTGGAAAGATGCCGAAGAACGACATCATCGTGCTGGCTCAGCACCTCATGCAGCACGGTATCGTTGGCAAAGCAAAGGTTCGCCAGTTGCAGCGCCACGAAACAGGCGAGCGAACCACTGAATTTAAAGCCTTCGACTACATCAGCGCGGCGCGTAGCCACTTTGGCATGAGTCGTGATGAGGCGTCAAAGCTAACTATGACCGAATTTCAGATGCTGCTAGCGGCGAAATACCCTGAGCAGAAAGGGTTCACTCGCGAAGAGTACGACAGCATCGCCGACGAATATCTGGCTAAACAGGCGGTTCGACGCGAGAATGCGAAAAAGAAGTAACCGACCTTCTATACAACGATACCCTGAGAACAATAAATCATCCTTTTCCGTTGCAACTGTGCTATTCCTGGTTAGGATATTTCCACTTTTACCAATGGGGAATAGAAAGATGCGTACATTAATTTTATTGGGAACGCTGCTCGCTGCACCTTGTGTTATGGCGGCTACTGATGCAGAAATTGTCAATGCTGTGAAACAAAGAGCAGAAAGCGGTTTCTTTCCAAAAGACGTAAAAGTCGTTTCATTAAAGGAAGTTAATTTCTTCCCTGACGACAGAGACACAGTGTACGCCAGATTTGGAAACGTATGCGGCAAGGCTGAAGTGACCAAAGGTGATAATAAAGCCTCATTGGTATTTATTGCCCCTGTGGTTGAAAAGGCAAGCCAGATTTCTATAGACGATCCGACAATTTACGATCTCACAAAGCAAGGTGAGATTGCAGAAAAAGACATTCCAAATAGATGTAAGTAATAAACACTTGAACATTAAAACCCGCTCCGGCGGGTTTTTTTATGCCCGGAGAAAAGCATGGCCAACAGTGAACAGGTTGGGAATATTGTTTATCAAGTCCAAATGGACGTAGCAGAGCTTATTGAAGCACAGCGTAAAGTAAACGATCGGCTTGATAAAATGGGCTCCAATTTCGACCGAGCATCCGGGTCGGTTAGCCGCTTTGAGGGGGCGCTTAATAAAGTAGGAGTGGCGATTGCCGCAGCTTTCACCATCGAGACGGCCAAAAGGCTGATTGCGATTGGTGATGAGATGGCTACCTTGCAGGCCAGGATCACCAGGCTCAGCCCAAGTATTGATACAGCGAAAGAGACTATGTCAGCTCTTTCAGCTATTGCATCACAAACAGGTAACAGCCTTTCTGAAACAGAGCGTTTGTGGGAATCACTGACCACAGCATTAAAAAGCGCTGGTGCAACAAACTCTCAGATCCTTGCGCTTACTTCGACGCTTCAAAAGATAGGCACCATAGGCGGTTCATCCTCTGAGGAAATGGCTAGCGCACTTCGCCAGTTCGGGCAGTCAATCGCCGGCGGCACTCTCCGGGCTGAGGAGTTCAACACCATCCTTGAGCAAATGCCAGAGCTTGCTCGCCAGATTGCGTCTGGACTTGGAATATCGATTGGTGATCTCCGCAAGAGAATGCTGGAGGGCAAGTTAACGGCTGAAGATGCCCTTAACGCTATTCAAAAACAATCCCAGTCTGTTAACGAAGAGTTCGACAAGATGCCTGTCAATATCGACAGGGCGAAAAATAGCCTGGACGTAGCATTTAAAAACGCCATTAACGACATCAATCAGGCGATTGGCTTGACCTCGACCCTGGCGGGGTTGATGCAAAGCGTTGCTGATAATCTTAATTACTACAATAAAAATGTCGGTGATTCTTCCAGAATGCCGAAGCTTATCAAGCTACAACAAGAATTAAACTCCGAGCTTAAGGATGGTCAGCGCTGGTATGAGACAGACTCCGTATTCCAGACTCGTCGTGCGCAGGCCGCCGTTCAGTTAAAGCAGGTCGAAGGTGAAATTGCTCATATCAGAGCTAAAGCAGCAAGTGATGCTAAGAACAACCAAGGATTCAAGACCGAAACAAGCGGAGACGATGCAGCAACATCAAAGCTGGTAAAAAACTCTGAGCGCAGGCTCGCTCTAGCCAAACTGGAAGGAGAGGCAAGAGCAAGGCTTCAGGCTCAGTATGATGCTGCCGACGCTGGGGTTAAGGATCCGAAACGCATCAAGACCCTTCAGGATGAATATGCGGAGACTTACCGAGTAACCGAGGCAAGAAAGGAAAGCAATAAAACCGGCAAGAAAACTGAGGCGCAGTCCGAATCAATTGCAAATAAGCTTGAAAATTTGCGTCAGCAGTCAGAATTGGCAGCTGATTCAACGGAGGAGCTAAGCAGAGAGCAGGCGATATTACGTGCTCAGCAGTCACTGGGTAATTCTGCAACCCAGGAGCAAATCAAAAAGGCCGGTGAATATGCATCAAAAGCATGGGATGCATCAGCGGCAGCCAAAGGGGTAACAGAAGCACTTAAGGCAATGCCTTTGCAGGCGGAGAATAAATCCTACGCCGAATCCATGCAAAATCTGAAGGCCGCACTGAACGCTGGGAAAATAGACCTCAAGGAGTATAACGCTGCCACGGAGAAAATGGCGCTCGAACACCAGAATAACCTCGCCAATATTAACGCCCAGGCCACAGTCAATCCGGTAGCTTCTGCCCGAGCCGAAGTTGACCCGGTACAGCAACTGGTGAACGAAAATAACCAGAAGTTAGCCCTGATGCAGCAATATCAGCAGCAGGAACAGGCGATACTCCAGCAAAGTTACCAAAAAGGGAAAATAAATTACGATCAGTTCGTTGCTGCAAAGGCAGCTACCGATGCCCAGTACCTTGCCTTAAAGACTGCGCAGGAAAACCAGTTCAATGAGCAGATGACAGCCGCTCAGTGGCAATTGCTCAGTCAACAAGGTCTTGGTTATGAAATGCTGACAAGCGCGGTGGATGCGTTTTCAGGTAATGCATCTAATGCGTTAACCGGGCTGATCACCGGAACGATGTCAGCGCAGGATGCTATGCGTTCGCTCGGGAATACGATGCTGAACAGCGTGGTCAATGCGCTAGTCCAGGTTGGAGTTGAGGCTCTCAAAAACTTCATTATCGGTCAGACATTGGGCGCAGCTTCTACCGCTGCTTCTGTCGGTATGGCTACCACGACGGCGGCCGCATGGGCTCCAGCCGCAGCGCTGGCCAGCCTGGCATCCTTTGGCGCAAACTCAGCGCCTGCGATGGCTGGTATTGCATCTACCGTTGGGCTTGCTCAAGGGCTGGCTTTGGCTGGGGCCAGATACAATGGCGGACCTGTGTCAGCGGGAAGCATGTATCAGGTCGGTGAGCGAGGGAAGCCGGAGATTTACCAGGCCAGTACCGGTAAGCAATACATGATACCCGGTGACAACGGTCGGGTGATCAGCAATAAGGATATGCAGAGCGGAAGTGGTGTAATAATCAACAATATCGTGCAGAATTACACCTCTGCTACCGTTGATTCTCAGGGTACAGTGAATTCAGATGGTAGTATTACCCTCACTACGATTATCGCGGATTTGAACAATGGTGGCCCGATAAGTCAGGGTATAACCAGTAATTTCAACGTGAAAAGAACCCCGAACGGTCAGGGATAAGGAGACTTACGTGGTAATTGAGCCGGGCGAAGTGCAGTCAATACCAACTGAGATAGGTAAACCACACAGGATACGCCCGAACAGGGCGGTAGAGTTTGTGTTTACTCTAAGTGATGGATCAACTATCAAGGGCATAACGCCTGCTGGGGAAGAGCTGGAATTTACCAATAATGGCGAAATCGTTGACATAAAAATCAATATCTACGAGGCACCAACCGGGCCCCGGCTTGTTGATTAAGCAAACCCGCTCCGGCGGGTTTTTTAATGCCTGGAGTTTAGATGCCAATTATCGACTATCCCGACTGGTTGCCGCTAGCGCAGAAGGCCAGCAAAAATATGACGCTCGATACCGGGTTCCAGACCGATCAGCCAGCGGTCGGCCCGGCTATCTTCCAGAACCTTACCGACGACCTGAAAGTGACCTGGTCTCTGACGTGGATCTTTACCCTGGCTGAGGAGCGAGCTTTTCAGCAGTGGCTGCGCAGCCCGAACTATCTCAACCGGGGACTGAACTGGTTCCGGATGAATATCAATCTGGGCGGCAGTGGTCTCCAGTTGCAAGAGCTTCACTTCACGCAGATGCCGGTGCAAACCAGTATCGACGGCGGGGTGGTGACATGGACAGGAACCGTTATTGCCAACCACCTGTACAACGCCGATGACGAGTTTGACGACATCATTGTTGAACTGCCGCCGCCGTGGGATTCGTGGCTGGATATCGTTGTCACGGGTTATCCGGACGGGCGCGATCCGGAATCACTACCGAGGGTGCCGTAATGCCGAGCTTCAGGGAGTATAAGCAGCAACGCCCGACGCGCGGACTGTACGACACCATTACGTTCTACCATCCATCCTTTGGTTACGTTCGCCTTGTCGATAAGCAGTTCTTCCCCAAGACGCTCGGCGGACAGGCGTACACGCCAGCGCGCTTTGAAATCGAAGAGAGCCAGCAGAGCGGTACTCCGGTTATCGACGCGACGGTGAAGTTAGGGCGGCTGTCGTCGGATATCAAAGCGCTGATGAAACAGTGGAAGGGTGCGGCCAGGCTGACTGCCATCACGGCCACGCGGCAGATCTTCGACAGCGGCGATGTGTCTGTGCCGATTAAGTCCTGGCAGTTGTACGTCAAGACTGTGGATATCGACGCTGACTCCGCATCTGTCACTCTGTCCGTCACGAACCCGCTGAACAACAATGTTGGGCGATTATACGATCCCCGCGAATACACTGGACTCCAGTACCTATAAGGCACGCGCATGAATAAAGATGATTTTATCCGGTGGGTCATCGGCGTGCCGTGGGCGAACCGGGCCTGCTCTTTCGAGAAAGTCGATTGCTGGGGATTGTGCGTGCTGTATTACCGCCATGTCCTCGGCATTGAGCTGCACCAGACGCCGGACTACGAAGCCGGTGAGGACTTCTTCACCTGCTATCAGGGAGACGTCGTTTTCTGGCGCAAGGTCGATAAGCCAGTCGAGGGGGGAATATTTGTCGGGTACCGCGGCGCGCAACCAGCGCACGTTGGCCTGGTACTGAACCGGCAGGCGCTGCACTCGCGTGGAGAGAACGGAAGCGTGCGCATGGACTCGTTGCTGGTCATTCAGCGGGCATTCACCAAAGTGGAGTTTTTCGAATATGGCGCTGGTTGAGATATCGAATTTTCCAGGAACGCCTAAGCTGCGTTGCAGGGTGCCAAACGGCACCCTTTTTTATGACTGGCTGGCGGCCAATGACGCTAACTTTCACCGTGACCTGCTGATTGTCCGCAATGGCGTAAAGCTGGGTGACGATGATGAGCTGGCGTTTGAGCTGAGCGAGCTGGACCACATCCAGATATTCGACCAGCCAAAGGGCATTGTCGGCGACATCCTGAGCCCGATCTTTAAAGTGGTTGGTCAGGTATTTTCTTTCCTGGCGCCGAAGCCCGCTATAGCAAACAACGGCGGTAATACCGTCGACTCGCCCAACAATAGCCTGACCGGTCAGACAAATATCGCGCGAGTTTACAAGGCCAAGCCGGACATCTACGGTCAGATCCGTTCGTACCCGGATCTGATTCAGGAGTCGGTATTCGAATATGTACACCAGACTTCCACAGACGGCGGCCTGAAGTACGTCACTGAATGGATGTGCATCGGGATCGGCAAATACGATTACGAGTCTGTGCGCTACTCAGAATCGAGCCTGGGCTCTCTGGCTGGTGCCGAATTCCAGTTCTTCCAGCCAGGAGAAGTTATCCCGCAGATCGTCGAGGGATACGGGTTCGATGACGTTGACGGCCAGGAGGTTCCCGGGCAGAACGAAGCCAGCGACTTCCCGATCGAAACAGCAACGGCAAACACGGTGGTCAGCGGAACGTATTCCGGCGGCCAGATAGCGATGAAAATCGTTAAGCAGGCCGAGTTCGATTACTTCATGGGGCTGGTTCTGCCGCACGCGGTTACCTTCACCATCAACGTGACGTACAGCACCGCCTCCGGCAACGTCACTACCGATGCGACATTCTCCGGTACGCTGATCTCCGCCGTTGAAACAAACGATGGCGCGGTTGTTAACCCGGTGCGCTGGTACACGTTTACGATGAACCAGCTGGAGGGGCCGCAGGACATCCCGGCGAATGCCACGATTAACACCACGAAATTCATCCTTAACGATAACGAGGCGCTGGTGGTTGGCCCGTTCTTCTCGCCAGTCGAGTCAACTCAACTGTGGCTGCATACCCAGTCCAGCCTCGGCGGGAAGAAAGAGACCAACTGGAAGGTTGTCATCTGGAAAATTGACGACGACTACAACCAGGTGCCTGGAACTCAGCAGACGTTTACGTACCGGCAGACGACACCGCACCAGTCGACCAGCGAAGTATTCTACCGTACCGACAAAATCACGCCGACCGGAGGATTCGGGAAGTACGCGGTCAGCTTCCAGCGCACAGATAACTCCAGCGATGCCAGCCTTCTGAAGGTTGAGGAAATCCACAGCATTAACATCCGGACCAATGTCGTTCACCAGACAGACACCCTGGTACGAGTGAAGGTGAGGGCGACTGAGAACGCCCTTGGTAGCCGCGAGCGCAAATATAACGCTCTGGTGACCCGCCATACCATCACCTACGACATAAACACGCAGGCGGTAGATTACACGCTGCGTCCGTCGCGCTCGTTCGCTGATGCGGTGGCGCATACCTGGCTCATTATGGGTGAGCAGCCGGTAAGCAGCATTGACCTGTACGGGCTGTACTCAATCGCCGAAAGCCTGCCTGATGAACGGCTGGGTTACTTCGATTACACGTTTGATGATGAGAATGACTCGCTGGGCGACCGTGTACAAGCGATCTGCAACGCGGCTTCAGTGGTGGCGTACTGGGATGACGGCGTGCTGACGTTCACCCGGGATCAGAAAGTTGATTACCCGGCGGCCGTATTCAACCGGGCCAACATGAAGACGGACGAGTACAAAATGACGTACGAGGCTACTCTTCCTGGCGGCTACGACGGCGTGCAGGTGTCCTATGTTCACCCAACCACGAACAACAAGACGTACATCAACTACCGGGTCCTGAATGGCTCTATCGTCGAACAGGAAGCGGAAAACCCGAACAAACTGGAGATCGTTGGTTTCCGTAACGAGTACCAGGCGCGGGAACGCGCTTTGCGCGAAACGAAGCGACTTATCTACTCCCGCGTGAAGATGAACGCAAAGGTGTTCGAAGACGGCATTATCCAGGTTGGAAGCGTCATTCAGATGCCTGACATCTACGACAGTAACCAGCAACAGGGATACATCACCGGTCGTGCCGGGAATAACTTCGATACCAGCGAGCCGATCACGTTTACTGGTTCGATGTATGTGCTGGTGACCGACAGTCTGGGTAATCCCACGTTGCGCTATCCGGCGACAGCCCGCAGCGACACGAAATACGGATTCACCGCGGCAATACCCAACATTCAGCTCAACATATGGAACGGAGAAACTGTGCAGCTCCCGTCACGCTATCTCATTGCGACAGTGGAGGAACTGGACAGTCAGCTATGGACAGTCAACAGCATCAAGCCGAACACCGATAACACGGTATCTCTTACAGTCGCGGAATACAGCGACGCCATCTATCAATAAGAACCGTCCCGACCAACCAGACCCGGCCACCGCGCCGGGCTTTTTTATGGAATAAATATGGCCACGCAACCAACCAATCTGCCAGTACCAAGCGAATCTCCGTTCGATTTCAAATTTAACGCAGGGAAAATTGACGAGTTCGTCACTTCGATGGGATGGACCTACACTGATCGCTTTGATCAGAAGCACTACACCATCGAGGGCATCAATTACCTCGCGCAGCAGGCCATGAGCGCCTTCGGTTACGTTATCCTTACCGGGAAGACCTTCACCACCGGCGCGACAATCAACAACCCGAATGAGGTGCTGCTGAACACCGCCGACGGTGAGTATTACAAATGGACTGGTTCCTTTGCCTCCGGCCCGAAAGTGGTTCCAGCTAACTCAACCCCAGCCAGCACTGGTGGTATTGCGCCTGGGGCGTGGATTGGGGTAGGGGATTCTTCTCTGCGTGCTGCGCTGGCGGCTACAGGCGGGGCTGGGTTGGTTGGATTGTCGGTAGGATCTGTCTATCCTGCTGGTACAGTCGGTTCTGCCATTCAATACCGCACTCCTCAGATGTATGGTATTGAACCAAGCACCACAAACATCATTGGCTCCGGTCTGGATGCTATGTTTGCCGCGGGCGGGGATATTCGTTTCGAGAAGCCGGGTACATATATCACTGATAGAACATGGGTGCTTAGAAGCGGAACCCGCTTGTGGATTGGTCCTGGAGTAACGATAAAACTTGCTAACGGCTCAAATGTACCTGTTTTCAAGAACTATTCATACGCAAATAGCTCAGCCGTAGATGCGTATATCGAGATCTGGGGTTCAGGAACAATCGATTATAATGGGGCCAATCAGACTGTTGTCGGCCTTGGATCGATGGCGTCAATCCTTAAAGGAATAACCAGCCTAAAAATTGGTGGTGGTATAAAGGTTATTGGCGCTAACAAATATGCATGGCTGGTCTGTAATGTCACATACTTAACTGCTGTTGGATTGAATTTCGACACCAATAGTGATGGACTGCACTGCCAGCCACCAATCCGCCATGCCTACATTCGGAACCTTAAGGGTAAAACTGGCGATGATATGCTGGCTTTTACTATTGGTGACTATGCAAATTACAATATAAGTGAGCCTGGTGATTTTTCTGATGTAGACGCTGAAGGGTTATTTTGTAATTACGCTCATTGCGCAGTAAAGATTACAGGAGATGGAACTGGTAACTTTGTTCGCTTCCGCATCTCAGGAATTTATGGAGATACTGAACAGTGTGTTGTTCGAGTTTGGGGCGATGCAAACTTAACAAAGACGGTTGTTAAAAACCTGACCATCGAAAACATCTTTGCTAAGCCAGGTAGCACTGGGTCAGAATTCGCAGCAATTGAGATTAATGACAGGGGGTTTGGTACCTCTGGGTATAGCATTGAAGTTGATACGTTATTGATCAGAAACTTACGCTCACAAAACGATGCACAGCAATCCGTCTATTTCGCTGGCACCTTCGGCTCGGTAATACACGATTTAGTTATAGACGGCTTACCGCGCTCTGCGTTCGCCATATTTGGCGTAAATAACGCGTCAACATTAGCCGTAGATAACCTGACAATCAAGAATGGTAATATAATTTTCCAGGATAATGCCAACTCTGCCGTTGTTGTGAATCGTGGCACAATAACAAATATGAACATTGAAAATGTTGCATGTAATTTTGTAAGTACAAACAATGGTCAAATAGCTCGGTTAATAGCAGGTTGCACCGTAACACGCGCAAACTGGGTTAATGTGTATCAGCTACGCGGCCAGCGTGGGTGGAACCATATCACATCTGCTATGACTGGCGGCACTGAGCTAAACTTGACAAATTACACTTGTGACGGCGAAGGCCGTATCGCACAGGTTACTGGTTCAACTCTATCGGTGAGAATGTCTAACTGTCGCCGTATTAACGATACTGGCGCTCAGACCGCATTCTTTGCAAGTGGTGGAGCAATTACGTTGTCTGGTAGTCTGGAAACCGGGTTTAACACTATCGGCACAAACTCTGGCGGTGTTATCAAAACAACGCCAGGCGTTCACAATATCCCATGTAACGTTGATCTTCTCACATCCGTAGATGGTGCGAGCGTACATAACCTGAATACCTCTCTTTCCTGTGGGGCTGGAAGGGTGTTGGTGCAAACCAAGGTATGGAAAAACCTTTTCTCGGGGGCTACATATACCAGCAGCATTTAAATATACCCCCCCTGCAGATTATGTTGGGGGGGGCTTTCAAAAACTATTTACACTCTTTCTTCGTGAAATCAAACACAATAGTTGAGCTTTTTTTATCAATTAAAATGTTATAGTTATTAGAGTTTCTGACATTTTCAAATGTACATAAACTCGATTTAAGCGACATGTGATAATCAAAGCTTTGAAATTTTTTATCCAAATCGAAATGCATCGTTTGGGTATGGCCCCACACCCATTGATTATTTATTGTTGGCTGTATAAGTTTTGAAATTATTGGATATTTTTTTGCTGCCATCCTAACTTCTGGTGACAACGATACTCCACCTTTGAAAGCAATAAATTCATAACTGCTCAAGCCAAGGCTGTTTAAGTCAGACATCATTAATTGAATTATCGCATTCTCATACTTTTCTTGATTGTTAAGTGAGTTCGCGTAAGCATAGGCAACCCCTAAAGAGTATAGGGCGTAGACTGTAAATAAAATACCGCATAATGATTTATAAAGCTTTGTGCGAGAGAACGCCCAGGTGGAAAGAACCGCAAAGAAGAAGCACGCAGTTCCAAATGCCATTAGAACCCTTGGAGATAGTACTGGGTCCCTCAGGAGCATCATGGGTCCTGTTATCATGCACAAAACTGCAAATGGAGAAAATACAATGACTAAAAGCTTCATTATTTTCTCAGGCTTAGAGTAACTGCATTTAACAAGCGAGATTTTTATTAACGCAATTAAAGATAATGTTAACACCACTCCACAAAAGATTATGAATGGTGTGGTAACAACAAGACTTATCAAATTCCCAAATTCGGAAATATTACGTGATATAACCGTTAAGGCATCATTTATTCCTGAAGTTGCAAGTTCACTATGCCTTAAATTATAACTGCCAACTAAAAAATATGGTGAAATGAAAGTTGAATATATAATATAACTAATACCTAATCCGCCAATGGATGCTACTATTGATAACAATCCATTGCGAGTTTCGCCTAATCTGAATAGATTTAATACGTATAAAATAGCGAATATTATATATATGTTAATTGATGCCTGGTAGATGCACAGAATTAAAATTACAGAAGTGAAGCAATATATAAATTGTTTTTTTAATTTTACCGTTTTGAATGCAAAAGGAATTATTGCACACAACACGGATATCGACATTGGGAAAGCATCGTATTTATATGATATATTCTCCAACAAGAATGGACTTGAAATTGCAACCATTGAAATGATGGCAGCAACGTATCCATCAAATTCAGTGAGAAATGCTTTTGCAGAAAAGTAGACACTCAGCGATAAGATGCTCAAGGCAAGCAATTGCGGTAGTGGAGATATGTCTGGCAACTGAGGCCCGAAGCTCAAAGATAGGAATAAAAGATCAGCAAGAGGCCTGCCGTTCTCAGACCACTTTGAATATCCGTAAATAGAACGACCTAAATCATCAACGTAATAGTGACTTGATAAGATAATTGGTAAGAAGAATATCAATGATATAAGCAATATCATTGAAAAAAGCTTTTTGTCTAAATTGAAACGAAGCATTTTAACACCTTAAGACTTGTTTGTTGGTTCATCATTTTTGATGATGTATCGCGGTCTTCCCTTAACTTCAACATAAATCCTGCCGATATACTCCCCAAGCACACCTATACCTATCAACTGAATCCCGCCCAAGAAAAGTATTGAAACCAGCATTGATGGATAGCCACGAACCGGATTTCCGAACGCTAACGTGTCGACGATCATCCATGCGCCATAGATGAAGGCCAGGCCAGCAACGAACAAGCCAATATACGTCCACATGCGCAGCGGAAATGTTGAGAAGCTTGTGATACCTTCAAGTGCAAGATTCCATAGCTTCCAGCCATTAAATTTAGAATCACCAGCGACACGCTCTGCGCGAGCATACTCAACAACATCAGTGCGACCACCAACCCAACTCAAAACGCCTTTCATGAAAAGGTTGCGTTCAGGCATTAGCTTGATGTTTTCAACAATTTGGCGAGACATTAGGCGGAAGTCGCCGACGTTTTCCTCAATCTTCGGATTGCTGATTTTGTTGTGTAGCTTATAGAACCACTCAGCTGTCTTGCGTTTGAGGCGGCCATCAGTAGAGCGATCGGAGCGCTTAGCCAGAACCATATCGGCACCTGACTGCCATTTCTCTATCAGGTGCGGAATTACCTCTATTGGGTCCTGCAAGTCCACGTCTATCGGGATAATCGCATCACCGGTTGAATGGTCAAGTCCAGCAAAAAGCGCTGGCTCTTTACCGAAATTGCGGGTGAAGGAGATAGGAACGACAAGCGGATCGGACACAGCAAGCGCATTTATGATTGATTCTGTAGCGTCTTTACTACCGTCATTGATAAAGACTATCTCTATTTCATGCTGTTGTAGCTCTTCGAATTCCCGCACGGTCTTATAGAAGATCGGAATTGCTTCCTCTTCATTAAACACCGGAACGACAAGAGAAATTTTCATTTCGCATCCCTAAAGACAATGAACTTTGAGTATATAAATCCGGCAACAAGACTAAATGCCGAGAAAGCTATGAGAGTTACAACTGGTGGGGCACCAATCGAATCTGCAACGTATCCGGTTAGTGCGGCCATAATGCCCATGAAAAATACGAATGCAGCATAGCGCCCAGATGTAGCCTGAGAATTGAATGTCCACTTAGCATTTGCAAAAAAACTGAACGTCACAGCAATGCAGAACGCAATCACGTTCGCAACGGCCTGCGTAGCCCCCAAAAAATGCATGAGTGCACCGAAACACAACCAGTGAAGGGCTGTATTAATCACCCCCACCGAAACATAGCGAGTAAATAGCTTTAACATTATAGAAATCAGTTAATTCTGAAAGGTAGGGAGTGTAGCACCACTATGAAGCTTGATCGACTCTCATATTTAGCGATACTGTATATATATACAGTTATTTTGTGAGGTGATTATGCCACGCACAGCAGACATCCATGCCGCGTTTGTAGCGGCAATAGAGTTAAACCCGAAAGGCTACCGCTATCTTCGCACCGACTGCTTCATCGAGAAGTTGCGTCAGTTCAACTGGCACTACACACGCGAAGATGCGAACGCCTGGATAGAACGCTATCAAAAAGACTTTGCCGACAAGACTAACGACGGCAGCGATAACCGCTATTGGATCTTACGCAACATGGGGAGGGTGCAATAATGGGATTTGCGTCACCAGCGAACGATTATGTCGAGCGCCAGCTCTCGCCAGAGGTAATTTGCAACATAGGGGCTGAGAGCAGGGTGCTTGAAACTGATGTTGGTTTTGCCATCATTGAACCTGCGGCCAAAAGTGCGCCCGGCGATGTGCTTTTAATTTTATGTGCAGGCAGGACTCAGTTCGCCAAGCTCATGGGTCAAGCTCTCATCACGGACGACGGCGAAGCCATAGAAGGGGTAGTGCTGGAAGAGGTTGAGGTGCTGGGCCGGGTATCGTTCTTCATCAATCGCGCATTCAACGATGACGGGTGCCCGGTGATGTGATGTGGAAAAGGCATAGCTATGCCCGGCGGCATGGCTGTGCATTTTCTGTGTCATAGATGTGTCATGCATAGATGTATCAGAAGAAAACGAGAAAGCAGGTAACGACACGTAATGACACAAATGCGTAGCGAGCGCGGAAAAACCAATGATATTACAGTGCGTTAAATAGTACTCTACGTTCTTCTAAGCCGTAGGTCGTAGGTTCGAATCCTACAGGGCGTGCCATTAAATTTCACATATTGCCGCCTGCGCGACGTCCTGCTGATTTTCTCCATGAAATACCCCTCGCGAAAGTAGCGTTAACGCACATTTTTCACAGCACAATTGACTGTTATAACAGTATTTTTCTTACCCTATGGCAATTTTGCTATTCCTCTACCATGCTCATATCACCTCACTCTTACTCGTGGGGCTTTTCGTAGTTGCTGATTAATCTCAAGGAAAAAGGTTATGAAAAAAACGACTGCTATTTTGATGGGCGCTGCATTTCTGTTTACCACCAATACCTTTGCGGCTGAACTGCTGACGAAAAACGAGTTTGAGAAAGTGGAATCACAGTATGAAAAAATCGGTACGGTTAGCACTTCCAATGAAGTCTCGGTAGACGACGCGAAAAAAGAGCTGATCGAGAAAGCCGATAAAGAAGGTGCTGATGTTCTGGTGCTGACTTCCGGCAACACCAACAACAAAATTCACGGTACCGCCGATATTTTCAAGAAAAAATAATGCCTTAGCAACCACCCCTGTTTCGGGGTGGTTGCGCGCCATACCTCCCGCCAGCCTTGTTTCTTGTCTCTTCTCGCTCAGAGATGTCCGTTGACACTTGATTACGCATTCATAATGCGTATAGTTCTCATTTGCATTTCTTTTAATAACTTTTAAGGCCCGACAACGGGTCATTTTTGCGCGCACGTTAAGAGCTCATTATGAACAACACCACAATGCACAAAACGCTGCTGGCGATTGCCATCGGCGCGGTTACACACTCCGCTTTTGCGGCGGATGAGAAAAAAGAGGACACCATCGTGGTCCAGTCCACGGCGGGGAGTGATTTCAAACCCGGTGGTGACCAGCTGCTTCCAGCCTTCCTCGACGGCCAGGTGGCGAACGGCGGGCGCATGGGTATGCTCGGTCAGCAGAACGCCATGGACGTGCCGTTCAACATCATCAGCTACACCTCGAAGCTGGTGGAAGATCAGCAGGCAAAAACCATTGCTGACGTGGTTGCCAACGACGCGGGCGTACAATTTGTTCAGGGTTACGGCAACAGCGCGGAAACCTTCCGCATTCGCGGCCTGAAGTTTGACGGCGACGATATGACCTTTGGCGGATTGTCCGGGGTGCTGCCGCGTCAGGTGGTGGATGCCCAGATGGTCGACCGTATCGAGATCTTCAAAGGGGCCAACTCCCTGATGAACGGCGCCGCAAGCTCCGGCGTGGGCGGGATGATCAACCTTGAGCCCAAACACGCGGGCGACACCCCGCAGGCGAAAGTGGGCGTTGACTACACCTCGGATTCCCAGATTGGCACCACGCTGGATGCGGGTCGTCGCTTTGGTGATAACGACCAGTTTGGCGCGCGCGTGAACCTCGTGCATCGCGAAGGGGAAACCGGCGTGCCGAACGACCGCCGCCGCACCACGCTGCTCTCCACCGGCCTGGATTACAAAGGCGACCGCTTCCGCACCTCGCTGGACCTGGGCTACCAGAAAAAAACCTTCCACGGCAGCCCAACCAGCGTCAACATCTCGGCGGTGGACTTTGTGCCTGAGCCGCCGAAGAACGATCGCAACTTCTCGCAGAAGTGGGCCTACAGCGATATCGAAAACGAGTTCGGGATGTGGCGCAGCGAGTATGACATCACCGATAGCTGGACGGCATATACCGGTCTCGGCGCGCAGCACGCGCACGAAGAAGGGATCTACAGCGCGCCGAAGCTCCTCGATAAGAGCGGTAATGCGACGGTCAGCCGCCTTGATACCAACCGCATCAGCGATTCCGTCAGCGGCATGGCGGGCATTCGCGGTAACTTTGACACCGGTTTTGTCTCGCACAAGGTCAACGTCGGGTATTCAGCGATGACCAAAAACGAAAAAATCGCGTGGAAAATGTCGGCGGCGGCAGATAACCCGACCACCAACATCTATCACAACACCGGCGTTGATATGCCGGACAGCACTAACTTCAACGGCTTAGGCGGGAAATACAGCGATCCGCTGACCAGCGGGCGCACCCGTACCCAGGGCTGGCTGCTGAGCGATACGCTGGGCGTACTGGACGACAAGCTGCTGTTCACCGCAGGCGCACGTCATCAGAAAGTTGTCATCCGCGGGTACAACAAAATCACCGGCGCGGAAAACGACGCGGACGGTTTCGACGGCAGCCGCTGGATGCCAACCTACGGCGTAGTCTATAAACCGTGGGAGGAAATTTCCCTCTACGCCAACCACACCGAGGCGTTACAGCCCGGTGAAACTGCGCCGAACACTGCTACTAACTACGGCCAGAGCACCGGTATCGTGCACTCTAAGCAGAACGAAGTGGGCGTAAAGGCGGACTTTGGCCGCGTGGGCGGCTCCCTGGCGCTGTTTGAGATCAAAATGCCGTCGGCGATCCTTGACGACAGCGGTCACTACGGCCTGGATGCAGAACAGCGTAACCGCGGCGTGGAGCTGAACGTCTTCGGCGAGCCAATGCTTGGGATGCGTCTGAATGCCAGCGCCGCCTGGTTGCAGGCCGAGCTGACCAAAACCAAAAACGGCGTCAATCAGGGCAACGATGCGATCGGTATTCCGAGCTTCTACGCCGTGCTGGGCGCAGAGTACGATATCAAGCCGATTGAAGGCCTGACGGCGACCGCACGCGTTAACCACTCCGGCACGCAGTATGCCGATCTTGCGAACACCAAAAAGCTGGACAGCTACACCACGCTGGATCTGGGCATGCGCTATCGCTTCGCGGTGAACCACAATGAAAACCAGATGACCGTGCGGGCAGGCATCGACAACGTGACCAACGAGAACTACTGGTCAAGCGTGGACGATTCCGGTACTTACATCACTCAGGGCGAGCCGCGTACCTTTAAGGTCTCGGTTGGCTACGAGTTCTAAGCGTTCCACCTCGTTATCCGGGGCAGGGACGCCCCAATCCCTTCGTTGTCGTGTTATAAAATTGTAATAAAAGCTTCTTACACTGGTCGCCACATCCTTACCTCTTGGCCAATGACAGGAAGCCGCTATGGGCAGACCCCTCAAATCCGTATTTAAAAAAGAACATCGCGACGATATCAGTAACCGCAGCGCTAACCCGGTATTCTCCGAGGTTGCAGAGGTGTTCCTCTCCCGCCGCCGTTTTCTCCAGATGGGGGCCGTAGCGGGGGCCGCCGTATCATTCCCGTATCTGATCACACCCGAAAATGCCATTGCCGCGGTATCGAAGCCTTCCGCGCTGGCAAAAGCGGTTTCCCTGGGCTTTACCAGCATCGACGTCTCCACGGAAGACACGGTCAGGGTGCCAGAAGGCTATATTGCCCGCCCGTTCTATCGCTGGGGTGATCCGACGGGAATCAAAGACAACATGCCGGCATTTAAGCCGGACGCCAGTAATACCACAGACGAACAGGCTGTGCAGGCGGGCATGCACCACGACGGCATGGCGTGGTTTAGCCTGCCGCAGGGGGCGCAAAACCCGGAGCATGGCCTGCTGGCGCTGAACCATGAATACATCGATAACGGGATGCTGTTTACCGACGGCACGGCGAACTGGAGCCTCGACAAAGCCCGCAAGGGGCAGAATGCGATGGGCGTGTCGGTGGTGGAAGTGAAAAAAACGGGCAGCGGCTGGGAGGTGGTGCGTCCGTCTTCCTTCGCCCGGCGTATTACCGTCAATACGCCGATGCAGCTTACCGGCCCGGCGCGGCATCAGGACTTAATGAAAACCGCCGCCGACCCGCAGGGGGAACGCGTGCTGGGCACCATGCAGAACTGCGCCAACGGTCACACGCCGTGGGGCACCTATCTCACCTGCGAGGAGAACTGGTCGGACATTTTTGTGAAAAAAGCCGATCTCAATCCGCTGGAAAAACGCTACGGCATCAGCGACAGCGATGAGTCCTACCGCTGGAACGAGGTGGATGAGCGGTTCAGCGTCGATAAAACCCCTAACGAACCCAACCGTTTCGGCTGGGTGGTGGAGATCGATCCCTACAACCCGACCTCCACGCCGCGCAAGCACACCGCGCTGGGCCGCTTCAAGCATGAGGGGGCCGCCGTCACGCTCGCCGCCGATAATCGCGTGGTGGTCTACATGGGCGACGACCAGAAGTTTGAGTACATCTATAAGTTTGTCTCCGACAAAAAATACGATCCCGCGAACCGGGAAGCCAATATGCAGCTGCTGACGTCCGGCACGCTGTACGTCGCCAGGTTCAACCAGGACGGAAGCGGCGACTGGCTGCCGCTGATCTTCGGGCAAAATGGCCTGGATAAAAGCAACGGGTTTGAAAGCCAGGGCGATCTGCTGATCAAAACCCGCCTGGCGGCCGACGCGGTGGGGGCAACGAAAATGGATCGTCCCGAGTGGATTGCCGTCGATCCGCACGCCAGCGGCAGCGTCTACTGTACGCTCACCAACAACAGCGATCGCGGGAAGGAGGGCAAGGCGCCGGTCGATGCCGCTAACCCGCGCGCCAACAACGTGTTTGGTCACATCATGCACTGGCACGAAGAGGGTGCCGATCCTGCCGCCGCACGCTTTAAGTGGGATATTCTGGTTATGGCCGGGCGTACCGACGGCGACGATCCGAAGGCCAAAGGCTCCATGCAGGGCGCGGCATTCGGCAGCCCGGATGGGTTGTCGTTCGATCACCGGGGCGTCCTGTGGATCCAGACCGACGTCTCCTCCAGCACCATCAATAAGAAAGCGTACGAGGGGATGGGCAATAACCAGATGGTCGCCACCATTCCGGGCACCAACGAGTATCGCCGTTTTCTGACCGGGCCGCGCGGATGTGAAATCACCGGCATTGCGTTTACGCCGGACAACCGCACGCTGTTTATCAACATTCAGCATCCGGGGGAGGGCGGGGATGATATTACCGACCCGGCCAATCCGCGCGCTGTTTCCAACTGGCCAGACGCCAGCCCGAACGGGCGTCCGCGATCGTCAACGGTGGTGATTACCAAAGCGGACGGCGGGATCATCGGGTCGTGACGTTTATCCGCCGGGCGCATGCGCTGGCCCGGCGTTAAGCTTGCTACCACCAGCATGAAGTGTTAAAACGTGCCCCTTCTAAAAAAGAGACAGGGGTAGGGCGTGAAAGACGCGTCATCCGCTTCAGGCCATGGTAGCGCTGAAGCTTCGTCGGATCAGAGTCCGACGCTGCAACGTGGTTTGCAAAATCGACATATTCAGTTAATTGCCCTTGGCGGCGCGATCGGTACCGGGCTGTTTCTCGGCATCGGCCCCGCCATTCAAATGGCTGGCCCGGCGGTTCTGCTGGGTTACGCTCTCGCCGGGATTATCGCCTTCCTGATCATGCGCCAGCTCGGCGAGATGGTCGTTGAAGAGCCGGTGTCCGGCTCCTTCGCACACTTTGCCTATAAATACTGGGGGCCGTTCGCAGGCTTCCTCTCCGGCTGGAACTACTGGGTGATGTTCGTGCTGGTGGGCATGGCAGAGCTGACCGCCGCCGGCATCTATATGCAGTACTGGCTCCCGGACGTGCCGACGTGGATTTGGGCCGCGGCCTTCTTCATCATCATTAACGCCGTTAACCTTGTGAACGTGCGCCTGTATGGCGAGACCGAGTTCTGGTTTGCGCTGATCAAGGTGCTGGCGATTATTGGCATGATCGGCTTTGGCCTGTGGCTGCTGTTCTCCGGCCACGGCGGCGAGCGCGCGAGCATCGACAACCTGTGGCAGCACGGCGGCTTTCTGGCGACCGGCTGGAAAGGGCTGATCCTCTCGCTGGCGGTCATTATGTTCTCCTTCGGCGGGCTGGAGCTGATTGGCATCACCGCAGCTGAAGCGCGCGATCCGCACAAAAGCATTCCGAAAGCGGTCAACCAGGTGGTGTACCGTATCCTGCTGTTCTATATCGGCTCGCTGGTGGTGCTGCTGGCGCTCTATCCGTGGGTAGAAGTGAAATCTGACAGTAGCCCGTTCGTAATGATTTTCCACGATTTAAACAGCAACGTGGTGGCTTCGGCGCTGAACTTCGTCATTCTTGTGGCGTCATTGTCGGTCTACAACAGCGGGGTTTACTCCAACAGCCGCATGCTGTTTGGCCTCTCCGTACAGGGCAACGCGCCGAAGTTCCTCACCCGCGTCAGCCGTCGCGGCGTGCCGATCAATTCGTTGTTCCTGTCTGGCGCTATCACCTCGCTGGTGGTGCTGATTAACTATCTGCTGCCGAAAGAGGCGTTTGGCCTGCTGATGGCGCTGGTTGTCGCCACGCTGCTGCTGAACTGGATCATGATCTGCCTGGCGCACCTTCGCTTCCGCGCGGCGATGCGACGCAAGGGGCGCGAGACGCAGTTTAAAGCGCTGCTCTATCCGGCGGGGAACTACCTCTGTATCGCCTTCCTCGGCCTGATTCTGGTGCTGATGTGCACCATGGATGAGATGCGCCTGTCAGCGATGCTGCTGCCGGTGTGGGTGGTGTTCCTGTTTATCGCGTTTAAGCTTTCACGAAGGTAAAAGCAAAACGGCAACCTGGTTGCCGTTTTTAGTGTTTGCACCCTCTCCCTGTGGGAGAGGGCCGGGGTGAGGGCACCAGACCGCACCACACTGCCCGCCTTCACGCCCGGTGGCGCTGCGCTTACCGGGCCTACATGTTCGGGGACGTTATTTAGTAGGCCGGGTAAGGCGCAGCCGTCACCCGGCACCTCCCCTTCACCTTTATCGTGACTCCCCTCCCAATTCTGTTTTGATCCACAGGATCTTTGTTTTGTAATCGATTACTTTTCATTTGAACGAATTTGTAATCGATTACTTTTTCCGGGTGAGGCTTATCATGGTGTCAACTGAGAGTAGTGAAAAGGCGATAACGCAGCACCGGCTGCTGGTGCCGCGTCTGTCGCTGATGATGTTTCTGCAATTTTTTATCTGGGGTAGCTGGTCGGTCACGCTTGGCCTGGTGATGACCCGGCACAACATGTCTTTGCTGATTGGCGACGCGTTCTCTGCCGGACCCATCGCTTCCATTCTTTCGCCGTTCGTGCTCGGGATGCTGGTGGACCGCTTCTTTGCCTCGCAGAAGGTGATGGCGGTGATGCACCTCACGGGCGCGGCGATCCTCTGGTTCGTGCCGGGGGCGCTGATTGCTGAGAACGGCGCGCTGCTGATTGGCCTGCTGTTTGGCTACACGCTCTGCTATATGCCGACGCTGGCGCTGACCAACAACATTGCGTTTCACAGTCTGGCGAACGTGGATAAAACCTTCCCGGTAGTGCGCGTGTTCGGCACCATCGGCTGGATCGCGGCGGGCATTTTCATCGGCGTCACCGGCGTGGCGTCCAGCGTCACCATCTTCCAGGTGGCGGCGGTCAGCTCCGTGTTGCTGGCGATCTACAGCCTGACGCTGCCGCACACGCCCGCCCCGGCGAAAGGCCTGCCGGTAAAGGTGCGGGATCTCTTCTGCGCGGACGCCTTCGCGCTGCTTAAAACCCGCCACTTCTTCGTCTTCTCCGTCTGCGCGATGCTGATCTCCGTCCCGCTCGGCACCTACTACGCCTACACCGCCTCGTATCTGGCGGATGCCGGGATTGCCGACGTCAGCACCGCCATGTCCTTCGGGCAGATGTCTGAGATCGTCTTCATGTTGGTCATCCCTCTGCTGTTCCGCCGCCTGGGCGTGAAATATATGCTGCTGATCGGCATGCTGGCGTGGTTCGTGCGTTATGCCATGTTCGCGCTGGGCGTCAGCGAGGAGGGGCGCATTCTGCTGTATCTCGGCATTCTGCTCCACGGCGTCTGCTACGATTTCTTCTTTGTCGTCGGCTTTATCTACACCGACCGCGTGGCGGGCGAAAAGGTGAAAGGTCAGGCGCAGAGCATGATCGTGATGTTCACCTACGGCATCGGCATGCTGCTCGGCTCGCAGATTTCCGGCGCGCTCTACAACCGTCTGGTGGCAGGGCAGACCGTGCCGCAGGCGTGGGTCACATTCTGGTGGATCCCGGCGGTGGCTGCCGCGGCGATCGCGCTGATTTTCCTTCTCACGTTTAAGTATGACGATGACAAGGCGTAATGTTCAGGAGGTGGTATGAGGACAATGAAAGGACCTGGCATTTTTCTGTCGCAGTTTATTGGCGGGGAAGCGCCCTTCAACACGCTCGACGGGCTGGCAGGATGGGCGGCGGGGAAGGGTTACAAAGCGGTGCAGATCCCCTGCAACCATCCGCATATCTTTGATGTGGAGAAAGCCGCAGAGAGTCAGGCCTACTGCGATGAAATCGCGGGCAAGCTGGCCGCGCACGGGCTGGTCATCAGCGAGCTGTCGACCCATCTGGAAGGGCAGCTTGTGGCGGTAAACCCGGTTTACAGCGAGGCGTTTGACCACTTCGCCCCTGCTTCCGTGCGCGGTAACGAGGCGGCGCGTCAGGCGTGGGCGACGGAAAAGCTGAAGCAGGCGGCGGTCGCCTCGGCCCGATTAGGCCTGAAAGCGCACGCCACCTTCTCCGGATCGCTGGCCTGGCCGTTTTTCTATCCGTGGCCGCCGCACAACGAGCAGCGCTTTCAGCAGGCGTTCCAGGCGCTGGCAACCCGCTGGCGGCCGATTCTGGATACCTTCGACGAGCAGGGCGTGGACGTCTGCTTTGAGCTGCATCCGGGGGAAGATCTGCACGACGGCGTCACCTTCGAGCGTTTTCTGGCGCTGGTCGACAACCATCCGCGCTGTAATATTCTCTACGATCCAAGCCATATGCTGCTCCAGCAGATGGACTATCTGACCTTTATCGATATCTACCATGCGCGCATTAAAGCGTTCCACGTGAAGGACGCCGAGTTCCGCCCCAGCGGGCGCAGCGGCGTCTACGGCGGCTACCAGCCGTGGATCAACCGCGCCGGACGCTTCCGCTCGCCCGGCGACGGACAGATCGACTTTAAGGGCATTTTCAGCAAGCTGACCCAGTACGACTACGACGGCTGGGCGGTGCTGGAGTGGGAGTGCTGCCTGAAGGATGGCGATACCGGCGCGAGTGAGGGCAGCGAATTTATCCGCCGTCATATCATCCCGGTTTCCGGACGGGCGTTTGATGATTTCGCCGCAGGGGGCAGCCATGATTAACGTCGGGATTATCGGCAGCGGGTTTATTGGCCCGGCGCATATCGAGGCGCTCAGGCGTCTCGGGTTTGTGCAGGTGGTCGCGCTCTGTGACGGCTCGCTCGTTAAGGCGCAGGAAAAGGCGCACCAGCTCAATGTGCCGCACGCCTGTGCCAGCGTGGAGGAACTGCTCGCGCTCCCTAATCTGCACGCGGTGCACAACTGCACGCCGAACCACCTGCACGCGGAGATTAACCGCCAGATCCTGCGTGCGGGCAAGCACGTGTTTTCCGAAAAGCCGCTGTGCATGACGCCGGACGAGGCGCGCGAGCTGGTGGCGCTGGCGGAGCAGGCAGGCGTGGTGCATGGCGTGAGTTTTGTCTATCGCCAGTTTGCGATGGTGCGCCAGGCGGCGAGCATGATGCGTGCGGGCAGCCTCGGGCGGCTGTTTGCTTCGCACGGCAGCTATTTACAGGACTGGATGCTGCTGGAAACCGACTACAACTGGCGGGTTGATGCCGCGCTCGGCGGCGCGTCGCGGGCGGTGGCGGATATCGGCTCCCACTGGTGCGATACGGTACAGTATGTGACCGGCAGGCGCATTACCGAGGTGATGGCTGATTTATCCACCGTCTGGCCGACGCGCAAGGCCAGCGCGGGCGGTCATCAGACCTTCTCCCATGACGAGCAGGCGGAGTATGAAGACAAACCGGTCACCACCGAAGACTTTGGCTCGGTGCTGTTCCGCTTTGACGACGGCAGCAAGGGCAGCTTTAGCGTCTCGCAGGTGAGCGCGGGGCGAAAAAATCGCCTGACCTTTGAAATTAACGGCAGCGAGCAGTCGGTGGCGTGGGATCAGGAAATCCCGCAGCAGCTGTGGGTCGGCCATCGCGCCAGGGCAAACCAGATACTCTGCGACGATCCGGGCCTGATGAACCGTGACGTGGCCGACAGCGCCCACTTCCCCGGCGGGCACATTGAAGGCTGGCCGGATGCCTTTAAAAATATGATGGCGCAGTTTTACCGTGCCGTGCAGGCGGGCGCGATGCCGGATAATCCGCAGTTTGCCACCTTCCACGATGGCACCTGTGTGATGTATATCATTGATGCGATTATGAAAAGTCATCAGCAGCAGCGCTGGGTGCGCGTGGAATACTGACGCATTGCCCGGTTCGCCGGGCAATCAATTTATGGTAGCCTGCACAAAACGCTAACCGCAGGATGTATCGTCGCTATGTCAATTCAGAAAATCGCTCAACTGGCCGGGGTATCCGTAGCAACGGTCTCCCGCGTACTGAATAACAGCGATACCGTGAAGGCGAAAAACCGCGAGCGCGTTTTGCAGGCGATCCAGGAGAGTAACTATCAGCCCAATCTGCTGGCGCGTCAGCTGCGCACTGCCCGCAGCTATATGATCCTGGTGATGGTCTCGAACATCGCCAACCCGTTCTGCGCCGAAGTGGTGAAGGGCATTGAAGCCGAGGCAGAAAAGAACGGCTATCGCATTCTGCTGTGCAACTCCGGCTCGGATATTGAGCGCTCCCGCTCGGGCTTAAGCCTGCTCTCCGGCAAAATCGTCGACGGCATTATCACCATGGATGCATTCTCGAAACTGCCGGAGCTGGCCGCGCTGATTGGCAACGCGCCGTGGGTGCAGTGCGCTGAATACGCCGATGCGGGCGCGGTCTCCTGCGTGGGGATTAATGATGTTGATGCCTCCCAGCACGTTGTCAGCCAGCTTGCCGACGGGGGACGCAAACGCATTGCGCTCATCAACCACGACCTCAGCTACAAATATGCCCGTCTGCGCGAGCGCGGCTATAAGAGCGTCATACACCTGCGGGATCTGGACTATCAGGCGGTGGAGTACGCCAGTGAGCTCAGCTCTGGTGCGGGCATGGCGGCGATGCAAAACCTGTTAAAAGCAAACCCGCCGGATGCGGTGTTTGCCGTTTCCGATACGCTGGCGGCGGGGGCGCTGCGCGCCATTCAGCAGGCAGGGCTGCGGGTGCCAGAAGATATCGCGGTGGTCGGCTTTGACGGCACCGAGCTGGCGGAGATGATTTCACTCACCACTATTGAACAGCCGTCGCGGGATATCGGGCGCAAGGCGGTCAATCTGCTGTTAAATAAGATCGACAACCCGGATGCGCCCACGGAAAGGGTCATGATGGACTGGCGCTTTATTTCCCGCGCCAGCTCCTGATTATCTGGCGATGACGCCAGCCAGCGAGCGAATATCGTTTCCGGTTGGCGACTGGTGAATACGTAGGCCAAATTCATCTACCACCGCGAAAATATGATCGAAGATGTCGGCCTGAATATCTTCGTATTCCGCCCAGATCACCGTGTTGGTAAAGGCATATATTTCAATCGGCAGCCCGTTGGCATCCGGCGCGAGCTGGCGCACCATCAGCGTCATATCTTTACGAATACGCGGGTGGTTACGCAGATATTCATTCAGGTAGGCACGGAAGGTGCCGATATTGGTCATCTTGCGCAGGTTTAATACCGATTCCCCTTCGCCGTTCTGCTGATTCCACAGGTTAATTTCCTCATGACGCGCGGCCAGATACGGCTTCAGCAGTTTCGCCTGAATCAGCTTCTGCTGCTCCTGCTCGTCGAGGAAATGAATGCTGGTGGTATCGATATTCAGGCTGCGCTTGATGCGGCGTCCGCCGGAGGCGGACATGCCGCTCCAGTTGATGAACGCATCGGACACCAGCGCCCAGGTCGGGATGGTGGTGATGGTGTTATCGAAGTTGCGCACTTTAACGGTGGTCAGGCCGATGTCGGTCACCGTGCCGTTGGCGCCGTATTTCGGCATCTCCAGCCAGTCGCCGAGCTTGAGCATGTCGTTGGCGGAGAGCTGAATGCCCGCCACTAAGCCCAGTATCGGGTCTTTAAAGACCAGCATCAGAACGGCAGCCATCGCACCCAGGCCGCTTATCAGAATGGCGGGTGACTGACCGATCAGCAGGGAGATAATCAGTATCCCCACCAGAATGGCACTCACCAGCTTAACGCCCTGGAATATCCCCTTCAGCGGCAGCTGCGAGGCGGTGGCCATTTTCTGCGACAGATTGAAAATCACGTCCAGCAACGAGAAGAAGGAGAGCAGGGCATAAATCATCACCCACAATTTCGCGCAGGTGGTGAGTACTTCCGCCGCTTCGCTGCCTTTTTGCAGCCACAGAACCGCCTGAACGTTGACGATTATCCCCTGGAGGGTAAACGCCAGACGGTGAAATAATTTGTTCTGCGTAATGATCTGCAACCATAAATGACTGCTGGCCTGGGCGCGTTTCTCGAATGCGCGCAGCACCACTTTGTGCAGAATAAAATGAACGATAATGGCCGTAAGAAAAATAATACCAAAGATAATCACTAAAGAGGTGGTGTGATTAATTTCAATCCCTAACTCTTCAACCTGAGCAATTAATTCCTGCATAACGTCTCCTGTATTGATGCAGCCCCATAATGGCGGCTGCGGATCTATTATGCAAATTCAGGCAGTTTTATTTTGTCGCCGGACAGGCCTTGACGACCGGTAAACACAGACGATGACGCATACGCAGCGTGACCAGCGCCAGCACCACCATCATGGCCGTTTCCACCATCAGGAAGACGTTGACCGCCTGGGTATAATCTCCGTGATGATTTTGCAGCCCGTGCAGCAAAATCGCGCCGAAAATGGCCGGGCCAAGCCCCAGCGCAGCCTGTTGCAGCGTGCTTAAAATCGCGCTCGCGGCCCCCGCGTCGTCAGGCTGAATATCGCGCATCCCGATACGGTAGAAGCTGTTTACAATCAGCGCCTGCCCGTAACCCACCAGCCCGGTGGCCGGGGCCAGCGTCAGCGCGGTATTCTGCATTCCCCAGTGACGGAACGTGGCGATCAGCGCCACCAGGCCGACAAGCTGAATCGCAAGCCCGGTCAGCAGGATGGCGCTGGTGCTGTAGCGGGCAATCAGGCGTGGGGCGAACCAGGCAGAAATAAAATAGGTGACGCCAAGCGCGATAAAGCTGTTCCCGGACTGCCACGGCGCCATCCCCAGACCGCTTTGCATGGTCAGCGCCATACAGAACATGAACCCGGACCAGACGCTGAAAAAGAGTATCCCGATCAGCACGCCAAAGCGGATGCTGCGCAGCTGCAACAGGCGCGGCGCGATGAGCGGGTGGGCATTCTCACGCTCTTTTTTGCGCGCGTTCAGCACCATCAAACAGGCCAGCGGCACAATCGCCAGCAGTGCGGCCTTCAGCGGCCACGACCAGTGCCACTGTGGGCCGAGCGCCATCGGGAACAGCAGACAGCACAGTATTGCCGTCAGCAGGACAGTCCCGGTCCAGTCAATGCGCGACGGCGTGTCGCGGCGGGTTTCCGGCACGTAGCGACGGCTCAGCGCCAGCACCACCAGACAAATCGGCACGTTGATAAAGAAGGCGTTGCGCCAGCCCAGCCCGGCGATGTCCGCCGACACCAGCCAGCCGCCACCCATCTGGCCGACGATAAACGCAATTCCGCCGATACCCCCGAACAGGCTGATCGCTCTGGCGTGTGCCGTTCCTTTTAACGTCACATGCAACGTCGCGAGAATTTGCGGCATGATCAGCGCGGCGCCCGCGCCCTGAAGAATGCGCGCGCCAAGTAACTGTTCGATATTGCCTGCCATGCCGCACAGCAGCGAGGCCAGGCCAAAACACGCCACGCCCCACATAAACAGGCGACGGCGGCCAAGGTTATCGCCCAGCTTGCTGCCGGGGGCCAGGCAGACGGCAAAGGCCACGCCGTAGAGGGCGACGATCAGCTCCAGTTCGGTGGCGGTGGCGTGTAACGAATGGGTGATGGAATCCAGCGCCACGTTGGTGATTGAGGTATCAATCAGCGGCAGCATCTGGCCGGTTAACAGCAATATCAGGCCCGCACGACCCGGTGAAACAACTGACGTATTCATGGTGACTCCATTGCGTCAAACAGCGTAGAGTCGTAGCATCAACCATCTGATAAACGGGTACCAGTTCTTGCTTATACTGGTACTGGCACTACCATGCAGGAGATGTTATGGCGCTGATGTCTGAACCTGTCACCTCTCTCCAGGATGACACCCGCAAGCAGCTGGGCGCGTTTTTGCGTGCCCGGCGCGAAAGCCTCGATCCGCAGCGGCTCGGCTTACCGCGCAGCGGCCGCCGCCGCACGCCGGGCCTGCGGCGAGAGGAGGTGGCGATGCTCGCCGACGTGGGGGTGACCTGGTACACCTGGCTGGAACAGGGCCGGGACGTCAATCCGTCCAGCGCGGTGATGGCCGCCATCGCAAAAGCGCTGCAATGCACCCCGACCGAAGCCCGACATCTTTTTGTGCTCGCCGGTTTGCCGCCGGGCGAAGCCCCGCAGGCGGTGTGTTGCGAGGGGATCAGCGAAGGCACGCGTCGCCTGCTGGATACCCTGATGCCGAAACCAGCCAGTATTCAGAAACCGAATTTCGATATCGTGGCCTGGAACGACAGCTTCGGACACCTGATGGGCGTCGATTTCAACGCCATCCCGCCGGAAGATCGCAACTGTATTTACCTGTTCCTCACCCATCCGGCGTGGCGCGCGCGGCTCGGCAAACGTGACGACGTGCTGCCGATTTTCGTCTCCTACTTCCGCGCGGCCATGGCTGAGCACCGTGGCGACCCGCTCTGGGAAGCGAAGCTGGCGCGTTTTTTTGCGGTGTCCGAAGAGTTCAAAACCCTGTGGCACCAGCGTAACGACGTGCGCGGTGTGGAGAACCAGCTCAAGCTGTTCACCCATCCCGAGCTGGGGGATTTTCATCTCCAGCAGATGTACTGGTACTCCGCCCCGCGAAACGGATCGCGGCTGCTGGTCTATTTACCCGTGGATGAGGCAGGGGAGAGGGCGATGGCGTGGCTGGCGGAGCAGGGGAAATAAGTTTTTTGCGAGGGGCTTTCAGGGAATCAACGCGGATCCGGTCCTGCCTGGAATAAGCTGGTAAGGTGAATCACGAAAGGCAAAATTAGCCTTTAATGCAAATTGCCTTACATGCTAATATTATCAGGGATGAAATACAGTGTTCAGACTTATCGTTCATGCGGCAGTCAGGGAGGAGATCCTCTCATTGCCTGCGGGAGTACAGGCGAAGCTGATTCGCCAGCTTGATAAATTACGCAACAACCCGACAGTATTGCGTGAACCTGACAGCAAACCCTTACCCAATGGTTTGTTCGAAATCCGAACCGTCGGGCTGATCCATACTCGTGGGATCTACGTTTATCAGCGGGAAAGAACCATTTTTCTGCTGCGGGTGTTTATCAAGAAGACGCAAAAAACGCCCTCTGCTGAACTCCGTCTGGCACTGAAACGACAACAGGAGATGTTGGATGAGCAAAAAGATTATTGACTGGGACGAACTCAGAGCTGAACTGTTAAGCGATTCAGAAGTTCAGGCTTCCTTTGATGCAGAAGAGCGCAAGGAACGCCTGCGGGAGATGCTGGCGCAATGGCGCAATCATGCTGGTCTGACGCGCGCCCAGGTGGCGGAGCGGATGGGCGTCAGCGCACCGACGGTATCACGAATGGAAGCAAATATTACCCGGGCGAGTCTCGATACATTAACGCGTTATGCGCTGGTGTGCGGGGTAAAGCATCCGCAGATAACGCTTTACTGAAAACGGGCACGCCGATAGCCGGCGTGCCAGAAGCGCTTAGCATTCAGTCACAATCGTGCTCAGCGGCAGGCGAGATTTCGGCAGCGTGGCGTTGAAATCTTCCACGCTGTGATGCCCGACCGGGACCACCACCAGGCTGGTGAAGCCTTTCTCTTTCAGGCCAAACTCTTCGTCGAGGATCGCGGCGTCAAACCCTTCGATGGGTACCGCATCCAGGCCCATCGCGGCCACGCCCAGCAGGAAGTTGCCGACGTTCAGGTAAACCTGCTTCGCCATCCACTGGTCGTCATCTTTCAGATCCACGCGGTGCATGTCGGCAAAATAGCAGCGGCCTTTGTGGTTCGCGGCTTTTGCTTCTGGCGTGGCGAAACGGCCGTCAGCCTCTTCCTGATCGACAACGCGCTCAAGCCAGGCATCGTCCATCGCGGTTTTCGCGCAGAACACCACCACGTGAGAGGCATCCAGCATTTTGCGTTCGTTAAACACATAGGTGCCCGCCGCGGATTTTGCCACGCGCGCTTTACCCTCTTCAGTGCTGGCAACAATAAAGTGCCACGGCTGGGAGTTGGTGCTGGACGGGCTGTATTGCAGCAGCGTTTTGATTTTTTCCGCTTCTTCTGCGGTCAGTTTTTTGGCTGGGTCGAACGCCTTGGTAGAGTGGCGTTTCAGGGCGACAGAAATAATATCCATAACAACTCCTGGTGATGAAATTCGCCCGCGGGCGGGCGTGAAAGGAAAGCAGATTACCGCGCGAAGCGGGAAAAGATAAGTGCGATTCGAGCGCTTATTCTGTTCGTCTCAGACGAACAATCAGGCTGGCCGAATCCACTTCTGATCTTTTTTCGGCAGTTTATCAACGACCAGATTCCACGAATCCGTAATCAGGTCGGTGACCAGTTCAGGCGTGATGTCGTCCGTGCCATAAAGTGAGATCCAGTGTTTTTTATTCAGATGGTAACCGGGCTCCACGCCACGGTAGATCTGCTGATTGAGCAGCGATTTTTCCGGATCGGATTTCAGGCTGACGTGGGCCCGACCGTGTGCGGTCGCCATCAGCATAAAAATTTTCCCGCCCACCTTAAACACGTCATACTCCGGGCCAAACGGCCAGCAATGTTCGGTAAAAGGCCTCTCCAGCGCGACGCGTCTGGCATGTTCCTGCAAGGATTTACTGTCCATGGTTATCTTCCTCAGCAAGCCCGCGCCACATGGCTTCAAAGCCCAGCGCTTTAAAATCGACGGCACGGGACGGATCGCGCGCGGCAAACTCCATGGTGGTTTCAGCCAGCGATAAGAACATTGCATCACCGAAGGTCTTAAACTCGTCAGACATAAACACCGGGCGGATCGAACGACGACACAGTTCATGCAGTTCCGGGAACATGTCTTTCACCGCCTGCTCGGTTTCGGCGTTCAGCTTTTCACTGACGCCAATCTGGCGGATAGCCGCATGCGCCAGGGGGTTACGAATGCCCCAGTCTACATAGCTGTTCCAGATATTGCGGGTATGCTCTTTTGGCTCGGTGATGGTGCGATCGAGATTCGCCAGCATGGTCTGGCAGAGATCCTGCTTCAGATGCAGGTAGAGGGCATTCAGCAGATCGTCTTTGGTAGCAAAGTAGCGAAACAGTGTCCCTTCAGCGACGCCCGCATTACGGGCAATTAACGCCGTTGAGGCGGCAATACCTGACTGCGCAAACGCAGCCGTTGCTGCTTCCAGTAAGGCCTGTTTTTTATCTTCACTCTTCGGACGTGCCACTAAATTTTTCCTCCCGTCAATTGTAAAAGCCCTGATTGAAACACGAGCCTTGATACGCTGCAACGCGGAATGTCAAAGATCGAAAACCTTCTTGACGGCGTAATCATCCTATCTATAATGAGTGCTTACTCACTCATAATCAAGTATCACCCGCGCAAACCATCGGATGGGGCGCGTAGGCGGGTCAGGAAATGAAAAAGCCTCTATTCATCTGCGTGGTGTTAGTCATGATTATTGCTTCAGCTGCCAGTTTACCGTTTGTACTGAATGCCGGATTTGGCCAGCCACCGCAGGGTGCGCAGCTCTCTGAAGTGGAAGCCTCTCCGCACTATCGCGACGGGCAATTCCATAACACGCTCCCTACGCCGGGCTTTACCGGGCAACAAAATATGCTGGTGGCGTGGTGGCAGTTCCTTACCCGTAAAACCGAAAATGCCCGTCCTGCGCAGCCGCTGCCGCTGGTGAAAACCGATCTGGCGAGCCTGTCGCCTGAACAGGACACGCTGGTGTGGCTCGGCCACTCCTCCTGGTATATGCAGCTGGCGGGGAAACGCATCCTGATCGATCCGGTTCTGAGTAGCTACGCCGCACCGTTCTCGTTCCTCAATAAAGCGTTTGCGGGGGAGTACCCGTGGCGTGCGGAGAGCATGCCGGAGATCGACCTGCTGATTATCTCCCACGATCACTATGACCATCTGGATTACGCCACCATCAAGGCGCTGCTGCCGAAGGTTAAGCGCGTGGTCACGCCGCTGGGCGTGGGGTCGCATCTTCGCTACTGGGGGATGAACCCGGAGATTATCGACGAGCGGGACTGGAACCAGTCGGTGCATATCAGCGATACGCTGACGATTCACGTTCTGCCGGCGCGCCATTTTTCCGGGCGCGGCATTAAGCGTAACCAGACCCTGTGGGGCAGCTTTATGTTTGTCACCCCAGAGCGAAAGGTCTACTACAGCGGAGACTCCGGTTACGGCCCGCACTTCAAGGCTATTGGCGAGCTGTTTGGCGGAGTTGACTTAGCCATCATGGAAAACGGGCAGTACGACCAGGACTGGAAGTACATCCATATGCACCCGGCAGAAACGGCGCAGGCCTCGGCAGATCTCAATGCCAAAGCGGTCGTGCCGGGACATAACGGGCGTTTTGTGCTGGCGAAACATACCTGGAACGATCCACTGATCCAGCTGGCGAAAGCCAGTAAGGATAAAAACTACCGGCTGCTGACGCCGGAGCTGGGCGAGCCCGTGCGGGTGAGTGATACCACGCAACAATTTCGCGAGTGGTGGGAATAATGTTTAAGCGAGAAGCAGAGGGGGAGAGCAGTATGACGATTTCCGCTCAGGTCATTGATACGATTGTCGAATGGATCGATGACAACCTACACCAGCCGTTACGCATCGAAGAGATTGCCCGCCACGCGGGTTACTCAAAATGGCATTTACAGCGGCTGTTTATGCAGTACAAAGGCGAAAGTCTGGGGCGCTACATCCGCGAACGCAAGCTGCTGATGGCGGCGCGCGATCTGCGTGAGTCAGACGAGCGGGTGTACGACATCTGCCTGCGCTACGGGTTTGACTCGCAGCAGACGTTTACCCGCATCTTTACCCGCACCTTCAACCAGCCGCCCGGTGCGTATCGCAAAGAAAACCACGGTCGGGCGCACTGAAAAACATCCCCTCACCCCGGCCCTCTTCCCAAAGGGGAGAGGGTTAGGGTGAGGGGAGCAGACCGCACCATGCTTACCAGCTGTAATTCACCGTCGCCGTCACCGTCCGGCCAATCCCGTAGAAGCACGCCGTATCGCTTGCGCATGACGCCACATACTTCGTGTCTGCCACGTTATTGACGTTGAACTGCACGCTTGCCCCTTTCAGGCTGCGGTTCATCTCGCCCAGATCGTAGCGCAGCATCGCGTCATACAGATCCACCGATGGCACCTTGAAGGTGTTCTTCGCATCGCCGTAGCTGGTGCCGATGTAGCGCATCCCCACGCCAGCGGTCAGGCTCTTCAGCGCTCCGCCCGGAACGGTATAGCTGGCGAACGCCGATGCCATATGCGCCGGAATGCGCGCAGGCGTTTTACCTTCAGTTCCCGTCACCGTGGTGCTTTCGGTTTTTGCATCGGTGTAAGTGTAGGAGCCAATCAGGTTGATGTTATCCATCAGCGTGGCGTGGATTTCCGCTTCAGCGCCTTTCGAACGCACCTTGCCCGCATTTTCGAACCAGCCTTCAGCGCTGTTATAGGTCGCCACGTTGTCCTGTGTTAAATCGTACAGCGCCAGGGTCATCAGCGTGGTGTCGACCGGCTGATATTTCAAGCCAATCTCGGTCTGCTCCCCGGTAGTGGGCCTGAATGGCGCGACGCCCGGCGCACGGTTGGTTTGCAGGTTCGGTTCAAACGAGGTGCTGTAGCTGATGTATGGCGACAGGCCAGAATCAAACGCGTACAGCAGGCCGGTGCGCCAGGTAAATTTGCTGTCGTTCTGCTGCGTAAAACTGTTATCGGTGAAGTCGCTGGTACGCACTTCGCTCCAGTCGTAGCGCCCGGAAACCAGCCACTCCCAGTTGTTCCAGCTCATCTGATCCTGAAGATACAGGCCCATCTGGTCGAGATTTTGCTGCTCGTCGGAGGCCGTTTTGAAGGTGCTTTCATCCACGTTCACGCCGTAAACCGGGTTTGTCCAGTCGAGGTCATACTGTGAGCCGCTCCCGCGCGCCAGCAGCTGTTTATCCTTACTGGTCTTGTAATCAAATCCGCCGAGCAGGGTGTGGCTGACGCTTCCGGTCTCCAGCAGATATTCCAGCTGGTTATCAAGGCCAAATTCGTTGGTCGTGCGCTCTTCATGCTGGGCGCGACGGGTCAACACCGTGCTGTTGGCCGCGCTGTTGGCGTAAACCAGATAACGATATTTCTGCTTGATGGTGGCGTAACGGGCGTTCTGGCGGAAGGTGAGGTTGTCGGCGAACTGGTGTTCCAGCTCGTAGCCAATCATCGTCTGCTCGCGCCAGGATTGATTGTAATTCGGATCGCTGACGTTAAAGTCGCGCGGGATGTATTTCCCGTCGACGCTTTTCACCGTGCCGTAGGCGGGCAGGAAGTTGCGGTATCCGGCATCCGGATCTTTCTGGTAGCTGGTCAGCAGCGTAAAGCGGGTCTGATCGTTCGGGTACCAGGTGATCGCCGGGGCGATCGCCATCCGCGTCTCTTTATAATCGTCCACCTGATTATGCTGCGTACGGGCGATACCGTTCACGCGATACAGCACGCGGCCGTCGTCGCTCAGCCTGCCGCCGAAATCAAACGCACCTTCGGCGAGATCGTGATTGCCGGTGCGGAACTGCACGTTGTGAATGGCCTCCGCCGTCGGGCGCTTGCTGGTCATGCTGATTAATCCGCCCGGATTCACCTGTCCAAACAGCACCGACGCCGGGCCGCGCACCAGCTCCACGCGCTCCAGCAGCCACGGGTCAACTGTGCCCGTCTGTGAGGAAGCCGTTGCGCCAAAGCTTAAGCCGTCGAGGAATTTCGGCACGTAGCTAAAGCCGCGCACAAACACCTCGTCGTTACGGTTAGACGAGCCCCGGTACTCGGTAAACACGCCCGCCGAGTAGCGCAGCGCCTGCGAAACGGAGGTGACGTCCTGCATGTTCATCTGATCGCGGGTGATCACCGATACCGACTGCGGCGTCTTCACGATCTCCGCGCTGGTCTTGGTGGCGGAGAGCGTTTTCGTCGCCACAATGCCTTTTACGGGCGCAGTGGGCTCTTCAGTCACGCCCTGCGTCACCGTAATCGTTTCTTCTTTCGTTTCTGCCTGAGCCGCGACGCTGGTCGTCGCCAGACTCAGCAGCCAGAGCTGCATTATCTTATTATTTTTAAACATTTTTATTGAACGTCCTTGGTTGCTATCGCCATAAAAACACCGGTAAAACGCCGCTGATGATATTGCAAATTATTACCATTTGCATTAGCGTTGTTAACAAATTTCGTTGGGGAACAAGCGGTAATGAAAAGGGTATGGAGTGGGTTGCTGTTGGGGATCGGCGCGCTGCCCGCCGTGGCGGCAACGTGCGAGCAGTCGTCCCGGCAGGGCGATGTTCAGGGAAAGTTTGATGCCAGCGGCGAAGTCTGCTTCTCCCTGCCCGAGCTGGATGAAAATTACGTTTCCGCCACGCTGCATGGCGTGACGGATGCGCGCCTGCTGGATGGGCAAAACCGCCGCATCCGCACGCTGATCGAAAACGGTCCTGCGGACGGGGAACACACGCTGCTGTTTGCCCTGCCGGTGAAACAGAACACCTCGCTGGTGCTACACGGCGAAGCCGGCAAGCCGTGGCGTTTTCAGTGGCGGATGAAAGAGACCTCTCCGTTACCACGCGTGCAGATGCTGGCGTCAGAAAGCCCGACGCTGAAGGCGCTGGCAAACGTCATTTCTGCCGGTGGAAGTACCGAGGCGTTCTGGCAGGCGCAGCGTCGACAGGGAACGCCGATGGTGGAGCCGGTAGATGCGAGCCATAAGCGGGTGACCTTTCTGTGGCGCGGCGCGCGGGATAACGTCTTCATTCTCGGCTCTCCGGCGGGGGATCACGATCCGCTGTTCCGTCTGGGCAACAGCGACGTCTGGTTCCGCAGCTACGTGGTCCCCGCTGATACGGTGATGCAGTACAAGCTCGCCCCCGATGTGCCGATCGTTGAAGGCTCTGCCCGCGATCAACGCCGCGCCATCCTGGTAAGCGCGCAGGCCGATCCGCTTAACCCGAATAGCTTTGGGGAGCAGAAGACCGATCGCTGGAATCGCTATTCTCTGCTCGATCTCAGCCCGGCGCGCTACTGCTCCGTTCGGGCTACGGCACAGCCGCTGTTACACGGGACGTTGAGCCGCCAGAGGCTGAGCAGCAACATCCTCGGCAATGCCCGCGACGTGATGATCTACCAACCGCGCGGCGCACAGCCTGCACGCTGGACGCTCATCCTTTTCGACGGACAGGTTTATCAGGACGAATACCATTTTGCCAACGTGCTGGACGGTCTGATTGCCCGACATCACCTGCCTCCGATTAACGTGGTGTTTATCGACAGCCTCGATCACGCCCGTCGCGGCAACGAGCTGCCGCCAAACCCGGATTTTGCTGACTTTATGGCGCACGAGCTGCTGCCGTGGCTGCGGGGGAAGGGCATCGGCATGCAGCGGCAGAAAACCGTACTGGCAGGATCAAGCTACGGGGGAATTGCCTCTTCATGGGTGGCGCTGCGCTATCCGCGCCTGTTTGGCAACGTGCTGAGCCTTTCCGGTTCTTACTGGTGGGCGCCGGAAGGTGACGCTCCCGGCTGGCTGACGCGTCAGTACCAACAGTCTCCACCGTATCCGGTGCGCTTCTGGTTACAGGCCGGGAAGTTTGAAACCACGGGACCGGGCGGCGGCATCTATCGCACCACGCAGGATTTTGAACAGGTGCTGAGGAAAAAAGGCTATCGCGTCAGCTTCCACCCCTCATCCAGCGGCCACGACTACGCGGCCTGGTGTGAAGCGCTGATCCACGGGATGCGCGATCTCACTGGCTTACGACGCCAGTGAAAACCAGCGGCGCCAGATGAAACGCAGGATAAAGAATTCGATGGCGCCGAGCACCAAAAACCACAGACAGAACAGAATGGTGTACAGCTGATTCAGATCGACCATATGAAAGGTCTGAACCAGCTTCTGCGCCAGCACCAGACCCAGCGACGGCGCGGGTAACAGCAGGCAGGAGAGCAGGGCCATCAGCAAAATGCCCCCTGCGGTGAGCAGCGATTCTAACGGGTGTTTCATCGTAATGTTAATCGTCAGTTAAAAATGTCATTGTCCGGCATCCTGAAACGTAAAGCAATATCATCCCCGCTGGCAAAATTGGGTAAAAGGCCACCGTTATTCTGCGAATTAATAACAGAAAATAGATAATATTTTCGGGGCGATTAAATTAATATCGCGTTATGTAAATAAACGTCTTTCTCACGAAAATAATTTTACAAAGCTATAGGTGCTATATCCAATTAACGTCGCAATAACAATGGCTGCGACAATGTATAACGCCAGACGCCGTCCGCGATAAATACCAAACATGCTTCCTCCTCGTTTAGTGTTGGTTTAGAAATATTTTGTAAAAATCAACGCGTCGAAATAATTTTAATCAGTTTTGAATAACCGGGTAGTCAATATATTGCGGTAGATCAATTTAACCCGCAAGACTTAAAAATGAATTATTTAAAGCCAGAAAGGAATTCCGGCTTCCGTCCACCGGATATTGAAGGAAAAATACCATGACCAAAAAAAATTTCTCGCAGAATATGCCACCCGCAGGCGGGCAGGCGTACCAGCAGACCGTAGAGCAGGTGCTTGCTCAGGCGCAGAGCCAGGCTAATGGCCTGGACCGTGCCGAGGCGCAGGCGCGTTTACAGAAGCATGGCCCGAACGCGCTGCCGGAGAAAAAAGGCAAGCCGGGCTGGCTGCGTTTTCTCGCGCATTTTAACGATGTCCTGATTTACGTCCTGCTGGCAGCCGCCGTATTAACGGCAGTAATGGGACACTGGGTTGATACGCTGGTTATTCTGGGCGTGGCGGTAATCAATGCCTTAATTGGCCACATTCAGGAAAGTAACGCGGAAAAATCCCTGAAGAGTATTCGCAATATGCTCTCCAGCGAGGCGCGCGTTATTCGTAACGGCAACCATGAAACTATCCCGACGACGGAAATCGTCCCGGGCGATATTATTGTGTTGCGCGCAGGAGATCGTATACCGGCGGATATGCGCTTAATCGAAGCGCATAATTTACGCGTGGAAGAGGCAATTCTGACCGGTGAATCCACCGTGGTGGATAAACACACGAACCCGCTGAACGGCGAATTACCGCTGGGCGACCGCACGAACCTGGTCTTTTCCGGTACGACGGTAAGCGCGGGCGGCGGCGTTGGCGTGGTCATTGCCACGGGCCAGGAGACCGAACTCGGCCACATCAACCAGATGATGGCGGGCATTGAAAAACACCGCACCCCGCTGCTGGTGCAGATGGACAAGCTGGGTAAAGCGATCTTCGCCATCATTCTGGCGATGATGGCTGCGCTGTTTGTCTTCAGCCTGGTGTTCCGCGAGATCCCGATGGGCGAGCTGCTGCTCTCCCTGATTAGCCTGGCGGTAGCCTCCGTACCGGAAGGTCTGCCGGCGATTATCTCCATTATCCTCTCCCTTGGCGTGCAGGCGATGGCGCGCAAGCGGGCGATTATCCGCAAGCTGCCGACGGTTGAAACCCTGGGCGCGATGACCGTGGTCTGCTCGGATAAAACCGGCACCCTGACCATGAACGAGATGACGGTCAAAGCCATCATCACCGCGGACACCTGCTACCGCGTGGACGGCAACAGCTACGAGCCGGTGGGCAACATCTACCTCGAAGGCAGCGACGAGCCGGTGCAGATCCAGCCGGGCACCGTGCTGGAGCAGTACCTGCGCACCATCGACCTGTGTAACGACAGCCAGCTGATTCAGGACGAGCGTGGCCTGTGGGGCATCACCGGCGGGCCAACCGAGGGCGCGCTGAAGGTGCTGGCGGCCAAGGCCCACCTCGAGCCGGTCGTTACCACGCTGCTTAACAAGATCCCGTTCGACTCTCAGTACAAGTACATGAGCACCCACTACCAGATTGGCAGTGAGGAGCAGATTTTGATTACCGGCGCGCCGGACGTGATTTTCGCCCTGTGTGAGCAGCAGCAGACCCGCAACGGTGCGCAAGCCTTTGACCGCGCGTACTGGGAAACGGAGATGGAGCGCTATGCGCGTCAGGGGCTGCGCATGGTCGCCGCGGCGTTCAAGCCAGCGAACGGCGAGCAGGCATTAACTCACGACGACCTGAGTCACGGCCTGATTTTCCTCGGCATTGCCGGGATGATGGATCCGCCGCGTCCGGAAGCGATTGAGGCGATTAACGCCTGCCAGCAGGCGGGGATCCGCGTGAAGATGATCACCGGGGATCACCCACAGACGGCAATGAGCATCGGCCAGATGCTGGGGATCACCAACAGCGAGCAGGCGGTTACCGGCTACCAGCTGGAGAAGATGGACGACGCCGAGCTGGCGGAAGCGGCGGTGAAGTATGACATCTTCGCCCGTACCAGCCCGGAGCATAAGCTGCGCCTGGTGAAAGCGTTGCAGGACAAAGGCGAAATCGTCGGCATGACCGGTGACGGCGTGAACGATGCCCCGGCGCTGCGCCAGGCGGACGTGGGTATCGCGATGGGCATCAAAGGCACGGAAGTGACCAAAGAGGCGGCGGACATGGTCCTGACGGACGATAACTTCGCCACCATCGCCAGCGCGGTAAAAGAGGGGCGTCGCGTTTACGACAACCTGAAGAAGACCATTCTGTTCATCATGCCGACCAACCTGGCGCAGGGGCTATTGATTGTGATTGCGCTGCTGGCGGGGAACATCATTCCGCTGACGCCAGTGCTGATCCTGTGGATGAACATGGCGACCTCCGCCACGCTCTCCTTCGGCCTGGCCTTCGAGGCCGCCGAGCGCAACATTATGCGCCGCCCGCCGCGTCAGACCGGGCAGCACGTGATGGACGCCTACGCCGTCTGGCGCGTGGCCTTCGTCGGCACCATGATTGCCATCGCCGCCTTTGCGCTGGAAGCCTGGCTGGCCCCGCGCGGCCACAGCGCGGAGTTCATCCGCACCGTGCTGTTGCAGATGCTGGTCTGCGCCCAGTGGGTATACATGATTAACTGCCGCAACACCGACGGGTTCTCCCTGAACCGCGGCCTGCTGGCGAACAAAGGGATCTGGCTGGTAACGGGCGTACTGTTCCTGCTCCAGGCGGCGATCATCTACCTGCCGTTTATGCAGATGCTGTTCGGCACCGAAGCGCTGCCGCTGCGCTACTGGTTCGTGACGCTGGCGGTGGCGGGCGTGATGTTCTTCGTCGTCGAAATCGAGAAGCGACTGACCCGCAGGTTCCGTAAGGCTGCATAACCTTTTGCCCTCACCCTAACCCTCTCCAACAGGGAGAGGGAACTCTGACCTCCCTCTCCCTGTGGGAGAGGGCCGGGGTGAGGGAAAACAACGCCGAGGTACTCCCATGAAATTCCCACTCCTGTTCGCGCTCCTCGCCTGCACCCTGCCACCCACATTCGCCGCGGCCATTCCCGTGCGTGTCGCCACCGTGGAGCAGACCGCCCACGCCGCCGAGCGTCAGATCCCGGGTCGCATTGAAGCTATCCACACCGTTGAACTGCGCGCCCGCACGGAAGGCGTCATCACCAGAATCCACTTCCGCGACGGGCAGTACGTGAAAAAAGGCGACGTGTTGTTCGAACTGGACGACGCCGAGCCGCGCGCCGCCCTGCGTCTGGCGCAGGCCGAAGTGAGAAGCGCCGAAGCCACGCTGCGTCAGGCGCAGCAGCAGCTGTCACGCTTCGAAAGCCTGGGCAGCAGCAACGCCATCAGCCGCCACGACGTGGACAACGCCCGCATGCAGCGCGACGTAGCGAGCGCCGCGCTGGAGCAGGCGAAAGCCCGTCTCGACACCCGCAGCGTCACCCTCAACTACACGCGCATTACCTCACCGATTGACGGGCGCGTGGGGCACAGCAACTTTCACGTCGGCAGCCTGGTGAATCCTGCCAGCGGTGTGCTGGTGGAGGTGGTGCAGCTCGATCCCATCCGCATCGCCTTTGCGCTGGAAGAGGGCTCGTTTGCCACTAAAGCCGGACAGCATGCGGATATCAGCGCCATGAAGCAGGCCTGGCAGGCGCTGATTGACAGCAACGGCCAGCGCATCAGCGGGGAACTCACCTCCGTGGACAACCGCATCGACCCGCGAACCGCCAGCGTGATGCTGCGCGCCGAGTTCGCCAACCCGCGCCATCAGCTGCTGCCCGGCGGCAACGTGAACGTCTACCTGCGTCCGTCAAGTGAGCAACCAGTGCTGACTCTGCCCGCCGCTGCCGTACAGCAGAATGGCCACGGATTCTTCGCATGGGTGGTTAACGCCGAGGATAAAGCCGAAATGCGTCCGCTGAAGGTCGCCGGACAGATCGGCCAGCAGTTCCAGATTGCCTCCGGCCTGAAGCCCGGTGAGCGAGCGATTACTGACGGTGCGCAGCGCGTGCAGCCAGGCGTTGCCGTCCAGATACTGAATTAAGGAGCCATCATGCTGACGTTTTTCATCAAACGCCCGCGCTTTGCGATGGTGATTGCGCTGGTCATCACTCTGCTGGGAGCCATTGCGCTGAGGATTATTCCGGTGGAGCAGTACCCGCAGATCACCCCGCCGGTCGTGAATGTGTCAGCGTCATGGCCGGGCGCCAGCTCGGCTGACGTGGCGGAGGCCATCGCCACGCCGCTGGAAACCCAGCTGAACGGGGTGGATCATATGCTCTATATGGAGTCCACCAGTTCGGACGAGGGTAGCTATAGCCTGAACATTACCTTTGCGGCAGGCACCGACCCGGATCTCGCCGCCATCGACGTGCAGAACCGCGTGGCGCAGGCCGTGGCGCAACTGCCGACCGAGGCACAGCAAAACGGCGTGCAGGTGCGCAAGCGCGCCACCAACCTGATGATGGGGGTAAGCCTTTACTCACCGAACAACACCCACACGCCGCTGTTCGTCAGCAACTACGCCAGCACCCAGGTGCGCGAGGCGCTGTCGCGTCTGCCGGGCGTCGGGCAGGTACAGATGTTTGGCGCACGGGACTACAGCATGCGCATCTGGCTGCGCCCGGACCGCATGAACGCCCTGAACGTGACCAGCGATGACGTGGCGCAGGCACTGCGCGAGCAGAACGTGCAGGGGGCGGCAGGCCAGGTCGGCACGCCGCCGGTGTTTAACGGCCAGCAGCAGACCCTGACCATTAACGGGCTGGGGCGCTTAAATCAGGCCGACGACTTTGCCAACATCATTATCCGCGCCGGGGAGATGGGGCAGCTGGTGCGCCTGAAGGACGTCGCCACCATCGAGCTTGGCTCGCGCAGCTACAGCTCTGGCGCGCAGCTGAACGGGCACGACTCCGCCTACCTCGGCATCTACCCGACGCCGTCCGCTAACGCCCTGCGCGTGGCCGATGCGGTGCGCGCGGAGCTGGAACGGTTATCCACACGCTTCCCGGACGATCTGGTCTATGAAGTCAAATTCGACACCACCTCGTTTGTGGCCGCCACCATCAAAGAGATTGGCGTCTCGCTGGCGCTGACGATGCTGGCGGTGGTGGTCGTGGTGTCCCTGTTCCTGCAAAGCTGGCGCGCGACGCTGATTGTTGCCCTTGCCATTCCGGTGTCGCTGGTGGGCACCTTCGCGGTGCTCTATACGCTCGGCTACTCCGCCAATACGCTGAGCCTGTTCGCCATCATTCTGGCGCTGACCATGGTGGTGGATGACGCCATCGTAGTGGTGGAGAGCGTCGAAACGCTGATGGCGGAAGGGCAGAGCCGGACGGCGGCGACCGCGCTGGCGCTGCGCCAGATTGCCGGGCCAGTGATTGCCACCACGCTGGTGCTGCTGGCGGTGTTTGTGCCGGTGGCGCTCCTGCCGGGGATTGTCGGCGAGCTGTACCGCCAGTTCGCGGTGACGCTCTCGACTGCCGTCACGCTCTCAAGCCTGGTGGCGTTGACTCTTACGCCCGCCCTGTGCGCGCTGTTGCTGCGCCCGCGACCGGAGAAACCTGCGGCACTCTATCGCGCCTTTAACCACGGGCTGGACGCCACGCGCGGTTTCTACACCCGCATCGTGAACGTTTTAAACCTGCGCCCGTGGCTGGCGCTGCTGGCCACCGCAGGCGCGGCGGCGGTGGTGGTATTCAGCTTTATGTCGATGCCAAAGGGCTTCCTGCCGCAGGAGGATCAGGGCTACTTCTTCGCCAGCGTCCAGTTGCCGGAGGCAGCCTCGCTGGAGCGCACCGAAGCGGTGATGACCACCGCGCGCGAGCTGATCGCTAACAACCCGGCGGTAGAAGACGTGATTCAGGTCTCCGGGTTTAACATCCTCAACGGCACCAGCGCATCGAACGGCGGGTTTATCTCCATCATGCTCAAAGACTGGAGCGAGCGTCCGCCGCTGGATGAGGTGATGGGCATCCTTCAGCGCCAGCTGCTGGCCCTGCCGGAAGCCACCATCATGACCTTTGCGCCGCCGACGCTGCCGGGGCTGGGCAACGCCTCCGGCTTCGACCTGCGCATTCAGGCGCAGGCGGGGCAAAGTCCGGCGGAGCTGGAGCGCGTGACGCGTGAGGTGCTGGCGAAAGCCAACCAGAACCCGCAGCTGAGCCGCGTGTTCACCACCTGGAGCAGCAACGTGCCGCAGATGACGCTCACCGTTGACCGCGAGCGCGCGGCCCGCCTCGACGTGCCGGTGTCACGCATCTTCAGCAGCCTGCAAACCGCCTTTGGCGGCACGCGCGCCGGGGATTTCAGCGTCAACAACCGCGTCTACCACGTAGTGATGCAGAACGAGATGCAGTGGCGCGAGCGCGCGGAGCAAATCAGCGAGCTGTTCGTGCGCAGCAACAGCGGCGAGCGGGTGCGTCTGAGCAACCTCATCACCATCACGCCGACCGTCGGCGCGCCATTTATTCAGCAGTACAACCAGTTCCCGTCGGTATCGGTGAGCGGCTCGGCAGCGGAAGGGGTGAGCAGCAGCACCGCAATGGCGGCGATGGGCGAGATTCTGGCGGAAAACCTGCCAGCCGGGTACGACTACGCCTGGAGCGGCATGTCGTATCAGGAGCAGCAGACCGGCAATCAGGCGATATGGATCGTGCTGGCGGCGGTGGTGATGGCGTGGCTGTTCCTCGTCGCCCAGTATGAGAGCTGGACGCTCCCGGCGAGCGTGATGCTCTCGGTGCTGTTCGCCATCGGCGGGGCGCTGGTCTGGCTGTGGCTGGCGGGCTACGCCAACGATGTGTATGTGCAGATTGGTCTGGTGCTACTGATAGCCCTCGCCGCCAAGAACGCAATTCTTATCGTGGAGTTTGCCCGCGCCCGGCGCATGGACGGAATGGCGATTGTCGATGCCGCACGGGAGGGGGCATCGCGCCGCTTCCGCGCGGTAATGATGACCGCCGTGTCGTTCATTATCGGCGTTCTGCCGATGATGCTGGCGACCGGGGCGGGCGCCCAGAGCCGCCGCATCATCGGCACTACGGTGTTCAGCGGCATGCTGGTGGCGACCGTAGTGGGGATCCTGTTCATCCCGGCGCTGTTCGTGCTGTTCCAGCGTCTGCGCGAGTGGGGCCACGGCCTTACGGACTCGTCGCCCACAGCTCACAGTGCTTCTGCACCAGAGAAATCAGCGAGCCGCCATCGGCAATAAAGTCCCGCATGCGCTGCGCCTCGCTCTTGCCCTGCTTTAACAGCAGGGCAATCTCATTGATTGCGCTTGTCGCGCCGAGCTTCTCGGCCGACGGCGCAACCTGCTCGAGCAGCCAGGCGATATCTTCCGCCACGGTTTTGTGCTCGCCGGTATGCACGTCCGTCAGAATGCCTTCCAGCCCGTAGCGACAGGCCTGAAAACGGTTAAAGCGATACAGCAGAAAATCCCGTTCCTGATGCTTATACGGCCGCGTGGTCAGCAGCCAGTGCGACGTCGCCTGAATAAGCCCGGCGATGTTAATGGCGTGGCCGAGCGTCAGCGGCGTATCCATCACCCGCACCTCGACGGTGCCGAAGTGCGGGCTGGGGCGGATGTCCCAGTGCAGATCCTTAATGCTGTCGATCATGCTGGTGGAGCTCAGGCGGCGGAACAGCCCCTCGAACTCCTGCCAGCTGTTGACCCACGGCATCTGGCCGTTATCCGGGAAGCCCGAGAAGATGTTGAGACGCGATGAGGCGAACTTTGTGTCCGTGCCCTGCATATACGGTGATGCGGCGGCCAGGGCGATAAAGTGCGGCACAAAACGCGACAGGCCGTGCAGCAGGTAAATGGCGTCGTCCCCGGTCCGACAGCCGACGTGTACGTGCTGGCCGAACACCGTCGCCTGCAAAATCAGATAGCCAAAGCGCTCCAGCGTGACGTTATAGCGCTCGTCGTCGCACACTTCCTGCCGCTGCCATTTCTGGAACGGATGCGTCCCACCGCCGCAGATCTGGATATGCTGATCTTCCGCCGCGCGCAGGATGCTCTGCTGCATCACTGAAAACTGCGCCGCTGCCTGGTCGATGGTCTGGCACACGCCGGTGGCGATTTCGAGCATGCTTTCGGTGATGTCGTGTTTGACTTCCCCCCCTTTGATGTCGTCTTTGACGGCGGCGATGAGGGCAGAGGAGTCCTGGCTCAGATCGTAACCCGGCGGGTTAACCACCTGGAGTTCGAGCTCAATGCCGAGGGTATAAGGTTCAGAGGATTTGAAGTCGGGTAAAGGCATGGCGCACTCCGTTGTCTGTTATGAGTTGAGTATAGACAATGGGCGTGGCGCGCTCTTTTCAGGGTGGTATAACTGATAGCAGGCTTAGCAAAAGGGGAGTGATCCATGTCTGACTATCCAACCATTGCGCTGACAGGACCCGGTGCGATTGGGACCACCATCGCCGCGGTGCTGCATGAAGCGGGCCGCACGCCGCTGCTGTGTGGGCGCACCGCGCATCCGGAACTGCGCCTGCGTCATGATGAGGGTGAAATTGTGGTGCCCGGTCCGGTACTCACCGATCCCAGCGTCATTACGCGCCCCGTTGACCTTGTTTTTTTTGCGGTCAAAACGACGCAAAATGCCGACAGCGCCGGGTGGCTGCGCGCTCTGTGCGATGAAAACACCGTGGTCTGCGCGCTGCAAAACGGCGTGGAGCAGAAAGCCCAGCTTGCGCCTTTGGTCAATGGCGCAACGGTGCTGCCCTCGGTGGTCTGGTTCCCTGCCCAGCGCGAGCCGGATGCCTCCGTCTGGCTGCGCGCCAAACCGCGCCTTACGCTGCCGGACGTGCCGCAGGCGCAGCGGGTGGTGGAGGCGCTTCGCGGCATGCGCTGTGACGTTGAGCTCTCGACAGATTTCACTACCGTCGCCTGGCGCAAGCTGCTGCAAAACGCGGTCGCCGGGCTGATGGTGCTGGCCAATCGCCGCGCCGGGATGTTCAGGCGCGAGGATATCAGCGAGCTGGCGCTGGCCTACCTGCGCGAGGGGCTTACCGTCGCCCGCGCCGAAGGGGCGAAGCTGGACGATGCGGTGGCTGAGGAGATCCTGGCGAATTTCCAGCGTGCGCCAGTGGATTTAGGCACGTCGATCCTTGCCGACCGTCAGGCGGATCGCCCGATGGAGTGGGATATCCGTAATGGCGTCATCCAGCGCTACGGCCGCAGGCACGGGATTGCGGTGCCCGTCAGCGATGTGGTGGTGCCGCTGCTGGCGGCGGGGAGCGAGGGGCCGGGGTGAGCCAGGGTCTGGCGAGAAGGAAGACCCGGCCGTTGTGCGCCGGGTAACTCTTACTTACCCTGACGGGCTTTCTCAGCGTTTAGCTCTTCCATTGTTGCTTCCAGGATCCAGAGGCACTGAGCACCCTCAACCGTATCCAGCAGCGCCCGGCGGGTGCGCTGATAGAACGCGTCGACTTCGGCGGGGGATTTCTCTAGAGGCGGCGTGCAGACGATATCGCTGCCAACCATGTGCGGCCACTTTCCCGCGTCAATGGTCTGGAGCGCTTTCAGTGTGGCGCTGGTGTTTGTTGTGAGCGCTGCGGCCAAAGCATCCTCCAGCAGTTGCGCCTGCCTGGCGTCAGCCGTGGCAGCCAGCGTTGGGGCTTGCTCAATCCAGTGTGTGTCACCTGAGGCGATTCCATGAAGTGCTGATGGCCAGTCAGTGCTGGCTGCAATGGCTGGGACAGTGAGCGCACAAAGCAGCAGGACGATTGGGTATTTCATCGCACTACCTCAAGCTCACCGCCGTCACGAAGGATTTTACGTCGCGTTGACAGTGAGAGAATGATGCACCCCTCCGAAGCAAATCCGGCTGGACCGTACTTATGGTCACCATGAATGCGGAACTCTGAACGACCAAAACTCTCTCCCGAAGTTTGCTCAAGGATAATGGTAATGGGTCCTTTAGAATTCGAATGTCCCGCAATTTTATATGTTCCGCGCGGCAATGGACCCAGACCCTTCACATGCTGACGGTCCGGATTATTTTTATTGGTAAGGGCACCGGAATATCCTGTCTCAATTAATTTGCCGTCTTTATACATCTTGCCAGTTGATTGCTCATACTTCCATCCCATAACGTTCTCCTTATGCCGTCTTACGGTCATTCCAGCTATCTGAATGCATGATGTTACCGTCCACGTAGCGCCAGGTAATTTTTTCATAGAGCAGCTCTACCAGCTCAAGATGGTTATGCTTCTCATAGTCAGGATCTTTGATATCAAGCATCATTGGACAGACGCTGGCGATCTTCACGCCTTCCAGAAGGGTGGAAAAATATTCCACTTCCTGACCAGCATCGTTGATACGGTAAAACTTTATCTCTGCGGATTTTAGCTTCTGGCCCGTGCTAACAGCCTTATACAAATAGGGGCTGGAAGCGTCGATCTCTTTATCGAAAGAATAGGGGGAATGGATGCGAAGACTTGTCGCCTTGCCGTTATGCTTGTCCGTGGGCTGCATTATGCCGTGATTTAAGGCGATAATCTCGATGCTACCTTCACGTCCATATATATCGACAGAGCCTTTTATATCGGCGCCGCCGTCATCTTTAAGCCATAAATAAGCGGGAATAGCCATTTGTTTAAAACTCCATTTAAGGAAATCCTGAAAAGACCTTATGGTTTAGCTTGTTACGTAACTAGTGCAACGCTAGCGCGTACAAAATTGGCCGTCAATTTTGTACAGGGTGGATATAAAACGATCTGCGGTTTCGTTGATGCAAATTAAGAAGGTATGGGGGCTTATGGTTTGGATCTGGATAAATTGTTAATGATTAATACGGTGGTTTTGCTTAAATAATAATTAAGTGAATATTAATTGAAGATGTAATAAATACTTGAATGTTTATTGGGTATTCTGTCTATTTGACTCTTTATTAATTGTTCAAAAACGCATAACGGCTCGTCTGAATATCCACCTATCCGTAGCGACACACCTGAAAACGGTAAAGAGGTACCGCAGAAAATCCCGTTCCTGATGCTTATAAGGCCGCGTGGTCAGCAGCCAGTGTGACGTGGCCTGGATCAGCCAGGCGATATTAATCGCGTTGTTGAGCGTCAGCGGCTTATCCGTCGACCGCACCTGCACGGTGCTAATGTGCGGGCTGGGGCGAATGTCCCAGTGCAGATCTTTAATGCTGTCGATCCTGTCCGACCGTCAGGCGGATCGCCTGATGGAGTGGGACATCCGCAACGGCGTGATCCAGCGCTACGGCCGCAGGCACGGGATTGCGGTGCCCATCAGCGATGTGGTGGTGCCGCTGCTGGCGGCGGGGAGTGAGGGGCAGGGGTGAGAGAGATAGTGGTATTAACGTCTGGGGAATTGGTCTGGGTGAAAACCTCGCATCAGTTCCCCACAAATGCGCTCACCGGCAAACCAAAACGCTTCGCCAGCGCGCATATGATCCAGCGTTAACGTGCCTGATCTATCTTGGCCTGAAATATTTGTTTAATTTGCGTAGCGTATTCAGGAATTGCTTGCTGAGAAGAAGTGCAGCGGAGATAGTTTTGCTAACCAGGTTATATAGAAACGTGTGAAAGATGCGTCCGCTATGTGTCAATAACAGGCATTGCGGGATATGTATGAGACTGGCCGCCATTCCCGATAGCACAGCTCTGATGCTACACTGTTTTCAGTCCTCATTACCTCAACAAATAAATTTATGACTACCGCTGATTTCAAACGCCCTAAACTAGAACTCCCAAACGGGGCAGATAAACTGCTGCTGCACTCCTGTTGCGCTCCGTGTTCTGGTGAGGTAATGGAGGCGATCCAGGCCTCAGGGATCGACTACACCATCTTCTTCTACAATCCGAACATTCATCCGCAGAAAGAGTATCTGATTCGTAAGGATGAGAATATTCGCTTTGCCGAACAGCACGGCGTACCGTTTATCGATGCGGATTACGATACAGATAACTGGTTTGAGCGCGCCAAAGGCATGGAATGGGAACCCGAGCGCGGCATTCGCTGCACCATGTGTTTTGACATGCGCTTTGAGCGGACTGCGCTTTACGCCGCTGAAAATGGCTTCAACGTGATTAGCAGCTCACTGGGCATCTCTCGCTGGAAAAATATGCAGCAAATCAACGACTGCGGTCAGCGAGCCGCCGCCCACTATCCGGGTATGGTCTATTGGGACTATAACTGGCGGAAACAGGGCGGTTCGTCGCGCATGATTGAAATCAGCAAGCGCGAACAGTTCTACCAGCAGGAATACTGCGGCTGCGTTTATTCACTGCGTGACAGCAACCTGCACCGCAAATCCCAGGGCCGTCCTCTCATTCAGATCGGTAAGCTTTACTACGGTAAAGAAGACGACCAGGCCTGATTTTATGTCACGCCCTCTGTGGCGTGACCGCCTTCCTGTGCATTCCTCTAACAATTGCATGCCCCACCCGGCACGAACAGTAATTTTTAGTCATGAGATGGCTGAAAGTCGATCTGGCATCGAAGCCTGCTGAACGCTCTTAACAGTCATTCATCAAACAACGTTGTCCTTTGTGTAAGGCCGACTCAGTGAGCCGTTATATAAGGCTCCTTCACAAACTCCGCTAACAACCCAGCAGTTGCTTACAGAGCGTGGAAAATGTCACCGCATCGTCCGTTTCCACCAGTACGCTCACGTATGCCGCACAGGTGCCAGCCAGTTCAAAGAGATCCGCAGAATCGGGAAGTTGCAGGTGAAGAAGGGATGAAAAGGGATGCCCCTGAATTACATAAGGTTGCTTAAAAGTTTGCGAGGCGGCTTCCAAAGGGCATTGCCGGGTGGCGGCTGCGCCTTACCCGGCCTACAAAACCGCCAACAAGCCAACCAACCCGCGACACGAACCGTAGGCCCGCGCAAGCGCAGCGCCGCCGGGCACAGCCGCACCGTAGCTACCCCTCGCTCATCATCGCCAGAAACCGCTTCACCGTCCGCGAACGTTCGAAGCGCCGCCAGCAGAGCGCGATATCGGTATAAAGCTCCGGCGAGCGCAGCGCATGGTAGGTGACATTCGGCGGAGAAATAGCGGCCATGGATTTCGGCACCAGCGCGAACCCGCCGCCGGCGGAAACCATGCTCAGGGAAGAGGAAAGTTGTGAAGATTGCAGCGTGTGTTGCATATCGATCCCGGCCCGCTCGCAGCTGCCGTAAACGCGGTCATACAGCCCCGGCGCGACCTCCTGGGGGAACAGCACCACCGGCGTATCCCGCAGCTCATCCAGCGCCAGATCGCCACATGCCGCCAGAGGATGATCGCGATGCAGCGCCACCACCATCGGCTCCCGATCGAGGATTTTTAATTCGAACACCTTACTGCTTTCGCACGGCAGGCGCACAAAGGCGATATCCAGCTCACCCTCCGCCAGCATCGTCGTCAGCGACGACATATTGGCTTCCACCTGGTGAACCTGCACTGCCATGTTCTGCACCTGAAACTGGCGAATCAGGGCGAAGATTTTGGGATGAAAAGCATCTGAACTGGTGATGCCAATCGACAGGCTGCCGTTCAGCCCGCGCGCGATGCCCCGGGCTTTCTCCAGCGCGGCGTCGCTCAGCGCCAGGATCTTACAGGCGTCCTCATAGAAGGCCTCTCCCGCTTCGGTCAGCTCCACGCCCCGCGTCAGGCGCCTGAACAGCGGCGTGCCCACTTCCTCTTCGAGCCGTTTGATCTGCTGACTCAGAGGAGGCTGTGAAATACCCAGCGCTTTGGCCGCCCTGGTGAAGTGTCGCTCGCGTGCTACCGCGACAAAATAGCGCAGATAACGAAGTTCCATATCAAAAACGTCTCAAACCAGCATGGATTCTATATTGGAACTCTCTGCTGAATCGGGTCAACATTTATTTAACCTTTATAAATAAAGTTGAAGAGGACGGGCATGATGATGCATTCATCTGCATGCGACTGTGAGGCGAGTTTATGCGAGACCCTGCGTGGGTTCTCGGCTCAGCATCCTGACAGCGTGATCTATCAGACATCGCTAATGAGCGCCCTGCTAAGCGGCGTCTACGAAGGGGAGACGACCATCGCCGACCTGCTGGCACACGGTGATTTTGGTCTCGGTACCTTTAACGAGCTGGACGGTGAAATGATTGCCTTTAGCAGCCAGGTGTACCAGCTGCGCGCCGACGGCAGCGCCCGCGCCGCGAAGCCGGAGCAAAAAACGCCGTTCGCGGTGATGACCTGGTTCCAGCCGCAGTACCGCAAAGCCTTCGACGGGCCGGTCAGCCGTCAGCAGATCCACGACGTGATCGACCAGCAAATCCCCTCCGATAACCTGTTCTGTGCGCTGCGCATCGACGGCAATTTCCGCCACGCGCACACCCGCACCGTACCGCGCCAGACACCGCCGTACCGGGCGATGACCGACGTGCTGGATGACCAGCCGGTGTTCCGCTTTAACCAGCGCGAGGGCGTGCTGGTCGGGTTCCGCACCCCGCAGCATATGCAGGGCATTAACGTGGCGGGCTATCACGAACACTTTATCACCGACGACCGTCAGGGCGGGGGCCACCTGCTCGACTATCAGCTGGAGAACGGCGTGCTCACCTTCGGCGAAATCCACAAGCTGATGATTGACCTGCCCGCCGACAGCGCGTTTTTACAGGCCAACCTGCACCCCAGCAACCTTGATGCGGCTATCCGCGCCGTCGAAAACTAACAGGAGAACTACCGTGAACAGTGAGAAACAGTCACGTCAGTGGGCGCACGGCGCCGATATGGTTGTCGGCCAGCTGGAAGCGCAGGGTGTGAAGCAGGTGTTCGGCATACCGGGCGCAAAAATCGACAAGGTCTTTGACTCCCTGCTGGACTCCTCCATCGAGATTATCCCGGTGCGTCACGAGGCGAACGCGGCGTTTATGGCGGCAGCGGTAGGACGGTTAACCGGCAAGGCCGGAGTCGCGCTGGTCACCTCCGGGCCGGGCTGCTCCAACCTGATCACCGGCATCGCCACCGCCAACAGCGAAGGTGACCCTGTGGTCGCGCTGGGCGGGGCGGTGAAGCGGGCAGATAAAGCGAAACTGGTGCACCAGAGCATGGATACCGTCGCCATGTTCAGCCCGGTCACCAAATACGCCGTCGAAGTTAATTCACCGGACGCGATTGCCGAGGTGGTGTCGAACGCGTTTCGCGCTGCCGAGCAGGGCAGGCCGGGCGGGGCGTTTGTCAGCCTGCCGCAGGATATTGTCGACCAGCCCACCACGGGGGCGATTTTACCCGCCAGCACCGCGGCGCTGATGGGCCCGGCGCCGGAGTCAGCCATCAACGACGTGGCGAAGCTTATCGCGAAGGCCAAAAACCCGGTCATCTTACTCGGCCTGATGGCCAGCCAGCCCGCCAACAGCGCCGCGCTGCATAAGCTGCTGGAGAGAAGCCGTATTCCGGTCACCAGCACCTATCAGGCCGCCGGGGCGGTGAATCAGGAACACTTCACCCGCTTCGCCGGACGCGTCGGACTCTTTAACAACCAGGCGGGCGACCGGCTGCTGCATCTGGCGGACCTGATTATCTGCATCGGCTACAGCCCGGTGGAATACGAGCCGTCCATGTGGAACAGCGGCGACGCGACGCTGGTGCACATTGACGTGCTGCCCGCTTATGAGGAGCGCAAGTATGTTCCCGATCTGGAACTGGTCGGGGATATTGCCGCCACGCTGAATCTGCTTGCCAGTCGAATCGAGCACAAACTTGAACTCAGCCAGCGCGCCTCGGAAATTCTTGTCGATCGCCAGCATCAGCGGGACCTCCTCGACCGTCGCGGCGCATCGCTTAACCAGTTTGCCCTGCATCCGCTGCGCATCGTGCGCGCCATGCAGGACATTGTGAACAACGACGTGACGCTCACCGTCGACATGGGCAGCTTCCATATCTGGATCGCCCGCTACCTCTACAGCTTCCGGGCGCGTCAGGTGATGATCTCCAACGGTCAGCAGACCATGGGCGTGGCGCTGCCGTGGGCGATTGGCGCGTGGCTGGTCAACCCTGGGCGCAAGGTGGTCTCGGTCTCCGGGGACGGCGGCTTTTTGCAGTCGAGCATGGAGCTGGAAACCGCCGTACGCCTCAACGCCAACGTGCTGCACATCATCTGGGTGGATAACGCCTACAACATGGTGGCCATCCAGGAAGAGAAAAAATACCAGAGGCTTTCCGGCGTCGAGTTCGGCCCGGTCGATTTCAAAGCCTATGCCGACGCGTTCGGTGCGAAAGGCTTTGCCGTCGAGAGCGCCGATGCGCTCGAACCGACGCTGCGTGCGGCAATGGATGTCGATGGCCCGGCCGTGGTGGCCATTCCCGTCGACTACAGCGATAACCCGCTGCTGATGGGCCAGCTCCATCTCAGCCAGATTTTGTGAATCAATATAAGGACAGAGAAATGCAAAAAGTGGCTCTCGTAACCGGCTCCGGCCAGGGGATTGGCAAAGCGATCGCGCTTCGCCTGGTGAAGGATGGTTTTGCCGTTGCTATTGCGGATTACAACGAAGAGACGGCGAAAGCGGTCGCGGATGAGATCAACCGTAACGGCGGGAAGGCCGTCGCCGTGAAGGTGGACGTCTCTGACCGCGAGCAGGTGTTCGCGGCGGTGGAAAAAGCCCGCACCGCGCTGGGCGGTTTTAACGTCATCGTCAATAACGCCGGGGTGGCGCCGTCCACGCCCATCGAATCCATCACGCCGGAGATTGTCGACAAGGTTTACAACATCAACGTGAAAGGGGTGATCTGGGGCATTCAGGCCGCAATTGACGCGTTTCGTAAAGAGGGGCACGGCGGCAAGATCATCAACGCCTGCTCCCAGGCGGGCCACACCGGTAACCCGGAGCTGGCCGTCTACAGTTCCAGTAAATTCGCGGTGCGCGGCTTAACCCAGACCGCCGCGCGGGATCTCGCGCCGCTGGGGATCACTGTTAACGCCTACTGCCCGGGGATCGTCAAAACGCCGATGTGGGCGGAAATCGACCGTCAGGTCTCCGAGGCGGCGGGTAAACCGCTTGGCTACGGGACGGAAACCTTTGCCAAACGCATCACGCTTGGCCGTTTGTCCGAACCGGAAGACGTGGCTGCCTGCGTCTCTTACCTCGCCGGGCCGGATTCCGACTACATGACCGGTCAGTCGCTGCTGATTGATGGTGGGATGGTGTTCAACTAAATACACAATACTAAAAAGCTCTGACATGAACTTTCCCCTGCTCCCGTGCAGGGGCTTTTTTTTGTCTCGTCAGCCATTGTGCATTACACTGCGCGCTGCAAAACTTTAGTCTTGAGATCTGACAGGCGGTAACAGCGATGAACGGTACAATCACAACGTGGTTTAAAGATAAAGGCTTTGGATTTATCAAAGATGAAAACGGCGACAACCGCTATTTTCATGTGATTAAGGTCGCCAACCCTGATCTGATTAAGAAAGATGCGGCGGTGACCTTCGAGCCCACCACCAACAGCAAAGGCCTTTCCGCGTATGCGGTGAAGGTGATCCCGGAGAGTAAGCATCTTTATATTGCGGGCGAGCGCGTGAAGCTCACCTCGATCAAATCCTTCGTGGTGTTCAGCGAGGAAGAGCCCGTTGAGACCAAAATCGACAAAGAGAATGCGGTGCTGTCGGTCGGGCTGCTGATGAACAGCATCAAACCCAAAACCGAGAAAAAGCCGGGCGAAATGCGCACGGTGAAGAAGCTGGCGATCACTACCTTCCAGAACACGACGCTGATCTTCACTGAAGATGAGATCGACATCGATGCCACGGTGAAGCTGCTGAAGTAACGTTTTGCCGGGTGGCGGCTACGCCTTACCCGGCCTACGAAAAACCATCAACGCGGCACGAAACGTAGGCCCGGTAAGCGCAGCACCACCGGGCACCGCCGCGCGCACTTACCCCATCCTGTGCTCCCCCCGCAACATTGCTTCACGGTCAAATACCCGCTGGATCTCCCCGTGCGCCATAAATGCCGCCCGGTCGGACATATGCGCAATCACGTCCGCATCGTGGCTCACCAGCAGGTAGGTCATGCCGTGCTGCGCCTTCAGGCGGTTGAGCAGGTTCAGGATCTCCGCCTGTACCGACATATCCAGCGCCGAGGTCGGTTCATCCAGCAGCAGAAGCTGCGGGCGCAGCAGCAGCGCGCGGGCGATGGCCACGCGCTGACGCTGTCCGCCGGAAAGCTGATGCGGGTAACGCCTGCTGGCGTCGGCAGCCAGACCCACCTGTTGCAGCGCATCCGCCACCTTTTCGGCAACCTGGGTTTCGCCGTGGATGTTTAACGGCTCCGACAGGGTGCGGGCAATGGTGTGGTTCGGGTGCAAAGACGCCCACGGATCCTGGAACACCATCTGCACGTTACGTCGAAGCGCGCCTTCAAAACGTCGTCCTGGCCGTAAATTTTCCCCGAGGACGGAAATGTGGCCATTCCACTCGCGCAGCAGCCCCGCCAGCACGCGCAGAAGAGTCGATTTGCCGCAGCCGGATTCACCGATCAGGCTGAAGGTTTCGCCTTTTTCGATCGCAAAACTGGCGGCGGAAACCGCCGTTTTTTCACCAAAACTCACCCGGAGCTGGTTAACCTCAACGAGTGCCATTGTCGGCCTCCTTCCACGGTTGCGAACGGTCGAGCGTCGGCAGCATCTGGCCAAACGTCCCGGCGTTCGGGCGGCAGGTCCAGAGCGTGCGCGTGTAAGGATGGGTTGCCTGCGGCAACTGGCTCGCCGCCATTTCATCAACTTTCTCACCCTGATACATCACCAGCACGCGGTCACAGTGTTCCGCGACGAGCGGCAAGTCGTGGCTGATTAGCAGCATCGCCATCTGCCGCGCCTCGCACTGCTGTACCAGCAGCTCCAGGATCTGGTTGCGCAGGCGTGCGTCCAGCGCGGAAGTCGGTTCGTCGGCGATCAGCACCTGCGGGTTGTTGACGAGCGCAATGGCGATCATCACGCGCTGGCCCATGCCGCCGGAGAGTTCGCCGGGATAGCGCTGGAGCACGTGCTCGTTCAGCCCCACGGCGCGGATGATATCGTGAATGCGCGCCAGGCGTTCGGCGCGGGGCAGGCGCTGATGGAGGGTCAGCGCCTCATCAAGCTGGGCGGCGACGGTTTTCACCGGGTTTAGCGCGTAGCGCGGGTCCTGTAGAACCATCGCAATGCCGTTGCCGCGCAGCGCCTGCCAGCGGCGGCTGTTCAGGGTCAGCAGGTCGTTGCCAAGCACGTTAAGCCGCTTAGCGCTCACGATGCCGGGCTTGCGCACCAGCCCCAGCAGGGCGCGGGCAGACATGGACTTGCCGGAGCCGGATTCTCCCACCAGCGCCAGCCGCTCGTTGCCTAACGTAAAGCTCAGGTTGTTGACCACGCGCGCGGCGGGGTAGTCGATATTTAGCGCATCGACGATGACGCGGTGTTCAGTCATGCTGTGGCTCCAGTACGTCGCGCAGGCCATCGCCCAGCAGGTTAAAGGCCAGGCTGGCAAACAGAATCGCCCCACCTGGAATGGCGGCAATCCACCACTGGTCAAAAATGACCTGCATGCCGTCGGCTATCATCGCGCCCCATTCCGCCATCGGTGGACGTGCGCCCAGGCCAAGGAAGCCCAGCCCGGCGGCGGCCAGAATGATCCCGGCCAGATCCAGCGCCAGCCGTACAATCGCGGAGGGCAGGCACAGGGGCAGAATATGGCCGACCAGCAGGCGCGGGCCGCGAATGCCCATCATCTCCGCGGCGGCCAGATAATCGCTGTGGCGCAGACGCTGGATTTCACTGCGCGCCTGGCGCGCATAGGCAGGCCAGGTCGTTAAGGCCAGCGCCAGCGCGCCGTTCACCAGACCGGGGCCGAGCATCGCGACAAACGCGAAGGCGAGGATCAGGCGCGGCATCGACATCACCACGTCGGTAAAGCGCATCAGGATGCGCTCCATCCAGCCGCCGTAGTAGCCTGACAAAATCCCCACCAGCAGACCGGCGGGGAGGGTAATAACGGTGACTAAGGCCACCAGCCCCAGTGCCGGACGGGTGCCGTAGATTAATCGGGAGAGCAGATCCCGCCCATAGCTATCGGTACCCAGCCAGTGCTGCGCGTTGGGCGGTTGCAGACGCGCGGCGGCGTCCTGCCAGTTGGGGTCATGCGGCGCAAGCCACGGTGCTAGCAGGGCAATAAGCACCAGCAGCGCGATGGCGATCAGCCCGCAAAACGCGGCAGGGGAGCGGCGCAGGCGGCGTAAGAAGAGATAAAACGGCATTAGCGCACCCTGGGATCGGTCGCCCGCACAAGCAGGTCGGTAAGGTTATTGATCAGAACAAAGCAGACGCCAATCAGCAGCGTGCCGCCCATCACGGCGGTGGTGTCACCGGCGAACAGGGCCGTGGTGAGGTAGCGCCCGATGCCCGGCCACGAGAAGACGGTTTCGGTTAATACCGCGCCCTCCAGCATGCTGGTGTAGGCCAGCGCAATCACCGTCAATAGGGTACTGCGAATGTTCGGCAGCACGTGACGCAGCAGGATGGTCATCTCTCCGGCGCCCTTGGCGCGGGCGAGCAATATGTACTCTTTGTTCATCTCGCTCAGACAGGCGGAGCGCGTCAGTCGGGTGATACTTGCCAGCGAGTAGTAGGCCAGCAGCAGTACCGGCAGCACCAGGTGGCTGATGGCGTTGCGGAACGCCTCGCGGTCGCCGGAAAGCCAGGTATCAACCAGCGCAAATCCGGTTCGTGGCTCAACGGTGAATTGCCAGATGTCGTCCAGCCTGCCGGGGCCAGCGCTCCACTGTAGTTTCGCGTAGAACAGAGCCAGCATCAGCAGTCCGAGCCAGAATATTGGCACCGAATTGCCGAGCAGGGTGAGCGTTCTGATCGCTAAGTCCAGTGGCGAACCGGCGTAGCGGGCGCACAGTACACCCGCAATCACGCCGAGTACCGTGCCGATAATTAGCGCCAGCGTTGCCAGTTCCAGCGTGGCGGGAAAGGCGTGCAGCAGGTCCTGCAATACCGGCTGACCGGTAGCGCTGGCGGTGCCTAAATCACCGTGAGCGAGGTTTTGCAGGTAGTGCCAGAACTGTACGGGAAGAGGCCGATCCAGCCCAAGCTGGTGGCGAACCTGATCGTAAGTGGACTGGCTGGCGTGATCGCCGACGATCTGCAATACGCGATCGACCGGGGAAAAGGCAGAGAGCGCAAACGTGACCAGCAGTAGCCCGAACAGCGTGAGCAGGAGAGTCAGCAGACCCTGAAGCACGCGGGTGGAAAGATGTGGCATGGGAAATCTCTTTATGCCGGGTGGCGGCTTCGCCTTACCCGGCCTGCAAAAACCAGGAACGTAGGCCGGGTAAGCGCAGCGCCACCCGGCAACAAGGGCTACTTCGTAACGCGATCGTACCAGACCATATCCGCGTTCAGCCCCTGCTGATACCCCTTCACGTTATCGCGCACCACGATCTGGGTTTTGCCCTGGTCAACGAACACATACGGCGAGTTATGCTGTAACTGTTCCTGCATCTTCTTATACAGATCCAGACGTTTTGCCGGATCCGGCTCGGCAACCGCCGCCAGCGTAGCGTTGTTCAGCTCCGGAATTTTCCAGCCGTTAAGCCCGGCCACGGTGCTGGATTTCCCGTCATTCCATGCGAAGGCGCTGGCGTTGGAGTGTGCATCGAAGTAGTCCGGGATCCACAGACGTATGGCCGCCTGATGCTGTTTCGCACGCACGCGGGCGTACACCTGGCTACCCGCCGCGGGCAGCAGATCCACCTTCACGCCGCCCTGAGCGAAGCTCGCCTGCATGGATTGCGCGATGGTGATGAACGGCGGTTTATTCTCTACGTCCAGCGTGAAATGCGCGTCTTTGATGCCCGCCCTGGCGAGGATCGCTTTTGCTTTTGCCGGGTCAAACGTGAACGGATTGTCCTCCAGCGCGCCCGGCAGGCCGACCGGCAGGAAGCTCTGATGAACAAAATACTGGCCTTTCAGCAGATCTTTGGTGATGCCTTCATAATCCACCAGCCAGCGCGAGGCTTCCCAGAACGCTGGATTATTCAGCAGCGGGTTAGCGCTGTTGCCGGTGTTAAACACCAGATAGTTTTGCTCGGCAGAAGGGATGCTAAGCACCTTCACACCCGGCTTGCCGCTGAGGGCGATTATCTGGTCTGCACCCAGATCGCGCGCCACGTCCGCATCACCCTGCTGGATCAGCAGGCGGCGGGAAGCGGGATCGGGGACGTTTTTAATGATGATGCTTTTAAGCTTCGGCGCGCCGCCGGGCGCGGATTCGTTGGCTTCCAGCACGATGGCCTGATGCGGCTGGTAAACGCGCATTTTGAACGCGCCGCTGCCCGCAGAGTGCATTTTTAACCACGCGTTGCCGAAGTCGTTATCCTTCACGTTCGCCGCAACCTGCTTTTCATCGACGATGGAGGCAATCGGCGTGGAGAGTATATTCAGCGCTACCGACGGGCTGACGTCCGCCGTCCAGCGAAGCGTGAGGGTATGGTCGTCCACTTTCTTCAGCTGGCTGGCGATGTTGCTGGCGTCCCAGCCCAGTACGTTGAGGATAAACGCCGGGGATTTGTTCAGCGTCACGGCGCGGGTATATGAGAAGATCACATCTTCCGGGCGCAGCGGGTTGCCGGAGGCAAATTTTGCATCGGGCTTAAGTTTGATGGTCAGGGTTTTTGCTGCCGCGTCCGCTTCCCAGCTTTCGGCCAGAACCGGGGTGATTTTTTCCGGGTTATCGCGGTCCGGCTGTACCAGACGCTGATACAAACTCGGTACGGTCTGGATGCTGGAAAGTTCGTTGGCTTCGGCCGGGTCAAGGCTCACGATATCATCCAGACCCTGGGCGACAACCAGCGTGTTGGGCGGGGTAGCGGCGTGAGCAGCGCTTGAGAGCGCAGCCAGCACCAGTAACGGCAGCAGTTTTTTATTCATAGCGATCCCTGAAGAAAATATATTGTGATTGTTTTATGCACCGTTACGGTAGGCTGGCTGAGGATTTCCTCAAAGTCGAAATTCTGCTTTGCTTATGCCCTCCGGGAATAACGCATTCGGTCTGGTTATGAGTCACCTCTCTTTTCGTTCGCTTTTTAACCTGCTATAACAAACTCCTTACCTTTCAGGGAGTCACCGCCGTGCCCGAAATCAATCAACATGGTCAAACCGTTAACGATATTGTCCCGGACTGGAAATGCGCCCGCGCGTTAACCCGTACCCTGCTCACCGGGCAGTATTGCCGCCTGGAGTCGCTGGATGCTGACCGCCATTCGGCTGATTTGTTTGAAGCCTATGCGCTGGGTGACGACAGCGACTGGACGTGGCTTGCCAGCACCCAGCCTGTGAGCGTTGAGGCCACTGCGCACTGGGTGCTGGGAAAGGTGCTGGATGACGACCTGGTGCCCTTTGCCGTTATCGATCTGCGCACCGAAAAGGCGGTAGGGCTGGTCAGCTATATGGCGATAGAACGCTTTCAGGGCTCGGTTGAGATCGGCCACGTCACCTGGTCGCGCAGAATGAAGGGCACCCGCGTGGGTACCGAAGCGGTGTGGCTGCTGCTGAAAAATGCCTTTGAGCATCAATATCGCCGGCTGGAGTGGAAGTGCGATTCGATGAACATCGCCTCACGCAACGCGGCGGAGCGGCTGGGGTTTGTCTGGGAAGGGCGCCTGCGCCAGAAGCTGGTGCGCAAAGGACGCAACCGCGACAGCGATATGCTTTCGATTATTGACGGCGAATGGCCGCAGCGCGATGCAGAGCTGCGCGCCTGGCTGGCGGCGGAGAATTTTGACGGGGAAGGACGGCAGGTTAAGCGGCTTGAAGCATTTCGGCAATAATTTCCCCTCACCCTAACCCTCTCCCAGAGGGAGAAGGGACGATGACACCCTCTCCCTTTGGGAGAGGGCCGGGGTGAGGGGAGAAGTTCGCACTCAGCGGCGAACCGGCGCCCCATCCGCCACATAATACGCCGCCGTGCTCTTCGCCAGCGGCTCGCGCCCGCGAATGGCGTCGGCAATCTTTTCGCCAATCATGATGGTGGTGGCGTTCAGGTTGCCGGTGATAATCTGCGGCATAATCGACGCATCCACCACGCGCAGCCCTTCCAGCCCGTGAACGCGGCCTTCGCCGTCGACCACCGCCATCTCGTCGTAGCCCATTTTGCAGGTGCCGCACGGGTGGAAGGCGGTTTCGGCGTGGTTGCGCACGAACTCGTCCAGCTGTTCGTCGGTCTGGCATTCGACACCTGGGCTGATTTCACGACCGCGATACTTGTCCAGCGCAGGCTGGTGCATGATCTCGCGGGTGATGCGGATCGCGTCGCGGAACTCCTGCCAGTCCTGCTCGTGGGACATGTAGTTGAACAGGATCGCCGGATGCTGTTGCGGATCGCGCGACTTGATGCGCACGTGGCCGCGGCTCGGCGAGCGCATGGAGCCAACGTGGCACTGGAAGCCATGTTCTTTCACCGCGTTCGAGCCGTTGTAGTTAATCGCCACCGGCAGGAAGTGATACTGAATGTTCGGCCACTCGAACTCCTCGCGGCTGCGGATAAACCCGCCCGCTTCGAAGTGGTTGCTCGCGCCCACGCCTGTGCCGCCAAACAGCCACTCCGCGCCAATCTTCGGCTGGTTCCACCATTGCAGGGCAGGGTAGAGGGAGACCGGCTCCTTACATTCATACTGAAGGTACATCTCCAGGTGATCCTGCAAGTTTTCACCCACCCCGGGTAAATCATGCACCAGCGGGATATCAAACTGCTTCAGCAGTTCAGCGTTGCCCACGCCGGAGCGCTGGAGGATCTGCGGAGACGCGATGGCGCCCGCGCACAGCAGCACCTCTTTCTTCGCTGTCGCTTTTGACGGAATGGTGCTTTCGCCTTCCAGCCACTCGACGCCCACCGCGCGCTTGCCGTCAAAGATAATGTGATCGGTCATGGCGTGGGTGCGGATGGTCAGATTCGGGCGCGGTTTGGCCTGGTCCAGATAGCCGCGCGCGGTGCTGGCGCGTCGGCCCTGCGGCGTGACCGTACGGTCCATCGGGCCAAAGCCTTCCTGCTGATAGCCGTTAAGGTCGTCGGTGCGCGGGTAGCCCGCCTGCACGCCCGCCTCTACCATCGCTTCAAACAGCGGGTTCACGCCCGGCTTAGAGGTGGTGACGCTCACCGGACCGTCGCCGCCGTGGTAGTCGTTCGGCCCCACGTCGCGGGTCTCTGCCTTGCGGTAGTAGGGCAGGCAGTTGAGGTAGCTCCAGTGCTCCAGACCCGATTGTTTCGCCCAGTTGTCCAGATCCATCGCGTTACCGCGCACGTAGCACATGCCGTTGATCAGCGACGAGCCGCCCAGCCCTTTACCCCGTCCGCATTCCATGCGGCGATTGTTCATGAAAGGCTCAGGCTCGGTTTCATACGCCCAGTTGTAGCGCTTGCCCTGCAACGGGAAGGCCAGCGCGGCAGGCATCTGGGTGCGGAAGTCAAAGCGGTAGTCCGGCCCGCCCGCCTCAAGCAGCAGGACGGTGGTGTTCGGATCTTCAGTCAGTCGTGTTGCCAGTACGTTGCCGGCAGAGCCGGCCCCGATAATGATGTAGTCAAATTGCAAATAAACCTCCCGGTTAAAATATGGACTGGAATTTACCCATCTCAACCTGGATGGACTTCACCTGGGTGTAACTCTGAAGCGTCATGACGCCGTTCTCACGGCCAATGCCGGAGTGTTTGTAGCCACCGACCGGCATCTCTGCGGCGGATTCACCCCAGGTGTTGATCCAGCAGATGCCCGCTTCGAGCTGATGAATAGCGCCGTGGGCGCGGTTCAGATCGGCGGTGACGATGCCCGCCGCCAGACCGTAGTCGGTATCATTGGCGCGGCGAATGGCCTCTTCGTCAGTGTCATAGGTAAGAATGGACATCACCGGGCCGAAGATCTCTTCGCGCACGATGGTCATTTCGTCGGTGCAGTCGGTGAACACGGTCGGGGCCACCCACGCGCCGTTGTCAAAGCCGTCACCCTTCAGCACGTCGCCGCCGCACAGCACGCGCGCGCCTTCCTCTTTGCCTTTGGCGATGTAGCGCAGCACGCTGTCGCGGTGCGGGAAGCTGACCATCGGGCCAAAGTTGGTGTTTTCATCGAACAGGTCGCCCGCGCGGATGCGGCCCACGCGCTCAACGATTTTTTGCTCAAACGCGGCTTTGACCTTCGCGGGCACGAACACGCGGGTGCCGTTGGTGCACACCTGACCGGAGCTGAAGAAGTTCGCCATCATGGCGATATCTGCCGCGAGATCCAGATCCGCGTCGTCAAACACTATCAGCGGAGATTTACCGCCCAGCTCCATCGTCACCTCTTTCAGGGACGAGGCCGCCGAGTTCGCCATCACCTTTTTGCCGCTGGCCACGCCACCGGTGAAGGAGACTTTGGCGATGCCCGGATGCTCGGTCAGGAACTGGCCAGTCTCTGCGCCCACGCCCGGCAGGACGTTAAACACGCCGTCCGGCACGCCTGCTTCGGTGTAGATCTCCGCCAGTTTCAGGGCGGTAAGCGGAGTCACTTCGCTCGGCTTGAAGATCATCGCGTTGCCCGCCGCCAGCGCCGGGGCCGATTTCCACAGGGCGATCTGGATCGGGTAGTTCCACGCGCCGATGCCCGCCACCACGCCCAGCGGCTCGCGGCGGGTGTAGACGAACGAGGTGTCGCGCAGCGGGATCTGGCTGCCTTCCAGCGCCGGGATCAGCCCCGCGTAGTACTCCAGCACGTCCGCGCCGGTAACGATGTCGACGGTCGAGGTTTCGGAATACGCTTTACCGGTGTCGAGGGTTTCCAGCGTTGCCAGCTCGTCGTTTCGCTCGCGCAGGATATCGACGGCGCGGCGCAGGATGCGCGAGCGCTCCATGGCGGTCATCGCCGCCCAGATCTTCTGCCCGCGCTGTGCGCTTTCCACGGCGCGGTCCACGTCTTCGCGCCCGGCGGCCTGCACGGTTGCCAGAACTTCACCGTTCGCCGGGTTGATGGTCTCGAAGGTGCGACCGCTGGTGGCCGATGTGTAACCACCATTGATATAAAGCTGCTGTTCTGCCATTCGGGACATAAATTCTCCTCGGTTAATCGGTCGGTAAATGCTGGCTGATAAAGTGGCTGGTGAGCGACTGGGCCAGGATTTTATCCAGCGGTTTGCCGCTGAGCGCAGCGCGCAGCCATAGTCCGTCAATCAGTGCGGCGAGCCCGTAGCCCGCCTCTTCAGCCTGTTCACGCGGCAGCTCGCGGCGGAACTCGTACACCAGGTTTGAGAGCAATCGGCGGCTGCTGACCTGCTGCAAACGGTAGAGCATCGGCTGATGCATGCTGCTGGCCCAGAAGGCCAGCCAGGCCTTCATCGCCGCGCCGCTAATCTGGGTTTCATCAAAATTGCCGCCGACAATCGCCTGCAATCGCTGCTCTGCGCTGCCGTCCGGCAGGGCGCGTAAACGGCTTAATACCGCGTCGCGCAGCTGACCGGTGATGTCACGCATGGTCGCTTCCAGCAGACCGTTTTTATCTTTGAAATAGTGGCTGATGATCCCCGTGGATACGCCCGCCCGACGGGCGATTTGCGCGATGGTTGCGTCATGCATTCCCACTTCATTAATTGCTTCCAGCGTGGCATCGATTAGCTGCCTGCGCCGGATCGGCTGCATCCCCACTTTGGGCATTTTTGCCACTCCATTCATCAGCGTTGGTTAACTATTAAAGCGGTTTTTGATTGGACGTTCAATATAAAATGTGTCTTAATTGTTGCGGATTTGGATTTCAATAGTTACAAAAACAGTGGGGATACTGGATGACAGACCTTTCACAGGACAGAGAAAAAGACAAAATCAACCCGGTCGTTTTTTATACGTCCGCCGGGCTGATTTTGTTGTTTTCCCTGACGACCATTTTCTTTCGTGATTTTTCTGCCGAGTGGATTGGGCGCACCCTGAACTGGGTGTCGAAGACCTTCGGCTGGTACTATCTGCTGGCCGCGACGCTCTATATCGTCTTCGTGGTCTGCATTGCCTGCTCGCGCTTCGGTTCGGTGAAGCTCGGGCCAGAGCAGTCTAAGCCCGAGTTCAGCCTGCTGAGCTGGGCCGCAATGCTGTTTGCCGCCGGCATCGGCATCGACCTGATGTTCTTCTCCGTGGCGGAACCGGTCACGCAGTATATGCAGCCGCCGGAAGGGGCAGGGCAGACGATGGAGGCCGCGCGCCAGGCGATGGTCTGGACGCTCTTCCACTACGGCCTGACGGGCTGGTCGATGTACGCCCTGATGGGCATGGCGCTCGGATACTTTAGCTATCGTTATAATTTGCCCCTCACTATCCGCTCCGCGCTGTACCCGATTTTCGGCAAAAAGATCAACGGCCCTATTGGGCACACGGTAGACATCGCGGCGGTGATCGGCACCATCTTTGGTATCGCGACAACGCTCGGAATTGGCGTGGTGCAGCTTAACTACGGGCTGAGCGTGCTGTTTGACATCCCGGATTCGATGGCGGCGAAGGCGGCGCTGATTGCGCTGTCGGTGATTATCGCCACCATCTCGGTGACCTCCGGCGTGGATAAAGGGATTCGCGTGCTCTCCGAGCTGAACGTCGCGCTGGCGCTGGGGCTGATCCTGTTCGTGCTGTTTATGGGCGACACCTCGTTCTTGCTCAATGCCTTAGTGCTGAACGTGGGTGATTACGTGAACCGCTTTATGGGCATGACGCTGAACAGCTTCGCCTTTGACCGTCCGACAGAGTGGATGAACAACTGGACGCTCTTCTTCTGGGCGTGGTGGGTGGCGTGGTCGCCGTTTGTCGGCCTGTTCCTGGCGCGTATTTCGCGTGGGCGCACCATCCGTCAGTTCGTGATGGGCACGCTGATCATCCCGTTCACCTTTACCCTGCTGTGGCTGTCGATTTTCGGCAACAGCGCGCTGCACGAGATCATCCACGGCAATGCGACTTTTGCCCAGGAAGCGATGGCGCACCCGGAGCGCGGCTTCTACAGCCTGCTGGCGCAGTATCCGGCGTTTACCTTTAGCGCGTCCGTAGCGACCATTACCGGCCTGCTGTTCTACGTCACCTCGGCGGACTCCGGCGCGCTGGTGCTGGGGAACTTCACCTCGAAGCTCAAGGACATTAACAGCGACGCGCCGAACTGGCTGCGCATCTTCTGGTCCGTCGCCATCGGCCTGCTGACGCTCGGCATGCTGATGACCAACGGTATCTCGGCGTTGCAGAACACCACGGTGATCATGGGCCTGCCGTTCAGCTTCGTGATCTTCTTCGTGATGGCCGGGCTGTATAAATCGCTTAAGGTGGAAGACTACCGCCGCGTCAGCGCCAGCCGCGACACCGCCCCGCGTCCGCTGGGCGCGCAGGACAGGCTGAGCTGGAAGAAACGCCTCTCGCGCCTGATGAACTACCCCGGCACGCGCTACACCAGCCAGATGATGGAGACGGTCTGTTTCCCGGCGATGGAAGAGGTGGCCCAGGAGCTGAAGCTGCGTGGCGCCTACGTGGAGCTGAAAAACCTGCCCCCGGAAGAGGGCGAAAATCTGGGGCACCTGGATCTGCTGGTGCACATGGGCGACGAGCAGAACTTTGTATATCAGATCTGGCCGCAGCAGTATTCGGTTCCCGGCTTTACCTACCGGGCGCGCAGCGGGAAGTCGACCTACTACCGGCTGGAGACCTTCCTGCTGGAAGGCAGCCAGGGGAATGATTTGATGGATTACAGCAAGGAGCAGGTGATCACGGACATTCTGGACCAGTATGAACGGCACCTGAACTTTATCCATCTGCACAGGGAAGCGCCGGGGAATAGCGTGATGTTCCCGGATGTTTGAGGCTTGATCTGAAGAACCTACAAAGGCAGCGCCGCTGCCCTCATGCCGGGTGGCGGCGATGCCTTACCCGGCCTACAAAACCGGTTTATCGTAGGCCTGATAAGCGAAGCGCCATCAGGCGTTTAATGAGCATTGGATCTGAAGGGCAATATTTCCTTTCTTCATATTCACCATTTTATTTTTCTTTATTTACTCGAGCCGCCTCGCATTTCCCTAATATTCGACCCCTGTACATTTATCCATGGCAGTATAATAGCGGCAGTTAAGCCAGCACTGAGATCTTGAAAGAATAGGTAAAAAGGTAAGAAAAGGAATCGCGGTACAAAGGTGTGCGACCACCTTCATACCGCTAACCACAAACAACTAAAAGGGAGTTGATTATGGCTGCGAAGAATTCTATGCCAGAGCGGGCTATTGCCCAAACAGAAAATGCAGATCTAGAGATTCAGCAAGAAAATCGCGAGAAGCTACGCAAAAACGCATCCGGGCGTTGCATGACGAGCCGGTTCACTCTGCGTATCTTCATGAAAGAGGAGCGGCGGATTCCGCCTGTGTGGAACGTTATACTCGAATGGAGCGCAACTATCTGCCGTTAACCGGCGCGTGGTTAACCCGCGCAGGGTTTAAAGCAGGAATAGCCGTGAAGATCCGCGTGATGCCGGATTGTATTGTGATCACGCCGCAAAATTCCCGTGAGCTGTGGGGCTGTCTGGAAGGCGTCAGTGCAACGTATACCAACAAACTGAAGATGATGAAGTGGCTGGAGACGTTTCCGGGAGAGTTAATTGATACGGGGGATTTGCCCGTGAACGAAAGTGGAAAAGGGTAGCGCTTAAGATTAACCAGGCGATCCAGGGAATGCCAGGATCGCCGTTTCTGAGCGGCAGCATGCATTGATCTTTATGAGCCAGGTAAATTATGCGTTACTCTTCTCTTTCTGAGCTGGTTTCATCCATGCATCGCCATAAAGAATATTGCCTTTCACATAATTCCACTGAATGCCCCGGAATCGAAGCCCAACAACTTCATGCATATTCGGGGCTGAGCTGCCTGGGTAATAAACGTGCGTGAAATCCAGAGATGAGATCACCACGCTATCAAGCGTAATGGTGTAGATCTCCCTTTCTGCTCCCGCTTCAACAATTTCATAATATTTGATAATGGCTTTTTGCAGCCGTCTGCCCTCGCAGGCGGCAACGGCAAGATAAGGGCTCACTTTATCTAATTGCTTATGTACGGTAACCGGACTATGCTGCCGTGTTCCGGTCATATTCCCGGTATGGCTGTCCACTGCCTGTTTTATGCCGTAACTGCTGTTCATAATTTCGATAGCACCTTCCCGGCCTGGCATCATACAGTCGCCCTGAACCTGCATTCCGTTCTCATCGAAGAGAAATAGGTAAGCGGGTAATGACATTATAATTCTCCTAAATTAGTAAGCTGTCCGTCATTATCAATAAAGAATTCGTGATGATAATTTTTATTGTTTAAACCATAGTTAATAACATATTTATAGCCATACTCCCAATTCACATCTATGCAACTGTTAGGATAAGACCAACTGATTTTATTCCTTCCCGAACTTGTGATGGTAGTAATGTCGGGGCCTTTGCTGGAATCAATGGTGTAATAGTTCACGACATCTTTTTTATTAATACTAAAGCAAACATGGTTACCCTCAATAAAAGTAGCTCTGGGATGAGACAACGGCGGGCAACCAGGGCACCCCGTCAGGAGAATACATAATGGTGAGATGAGCGTTATAGTTTTCATCCTGGGAATCCTTTCAGAATATTTTTATATTTTTGCAGCATAGAATAAACGGGTTCATTCGAATTAATATCTCGATATTTTGGCAGGAATGTATATTTTTCAAACCCATAAAACTGTAATAACCAGTAGTCACTTACGATCGATGCTTGCTGTTCTAATCCGTAATGCAATAGATCTGCTTTATCAAAGCTATAGGTGTAGTCAGCAATACCAGAGAATAATCCCCTTGTTCTGACAAACATCCCTTTTTGGGCTTGCCAGACATGCATCATTTCATGCATGAATAGATGTTTTTTATCTAACAATTTTTCTAATGAAAAATCCGGAGAATATGTGTCTTCTCTAAACCACATTTCCCCGTTGGGAGTCATAGCAACATTTACAGGTTGTAAATTAAAAGGAAGATAGCTTTCCCTGTGTACCCACACCAGATGATAACGGATGCTGTAACCGTAAAGCGTCTTCGCAAGGGCGATTTCACCAATTGTGAGCTGTCGGATCCCGCCCGGATTAATCGGGGTTCCCGAAGTGGGGTGAATTCTTTCATTAACCGGCATGTCAATTCCCTTTTATTAATATGGGTATTGGCCGTAAATAATACTCCTGACCGTGAGAGAAAAAAGAAAGCACATTTCCTAAAAATTCCGCCTGACAGTCCAGGTTGACACAACTTTAATGATAATTATTTTCATTTAAACATAGCCTGTGCTATACCTTATAGCACAGGCTAATTTTGCTTTGAATTTAATCACCTCAGGAGACTTCTGCGATGCATCCACGGCAAGGATTGAAGCGTCTGTTGCTCGGCGCGCTGCTCATGACTGCGACCACGACCGGCGCGCTGGCGGCTGAAAAGTTCCAGGTCATCACCACTTTTACCGTTATTGCTGATATGGCGAAAAACGTGGCGGGGGATGCCGCAGAGGTCACCTCCATCACCAAACCGGGCGCGGAAATTCACGAATACCAGCCCACCCCGGGCGATATCAAACGCGCGCAGAAGGCACAGCTGATCCTGGCGAACGGCATGAATCTGGAGCTGTGGTTCCAGCGCTTTTATCAGCATCTGAACGGCGTGCCGGAGGTGATTGTCACCAAAGGCATCACCCCGATGGGCATCAGCGAAGGGCCCTATAACGGCAAGCCCAATCCGCACGCGTGGATGTCGCCGGACAACGCCCTGATTTACGTCGATAACATCCGCGACGCGCTGGTGAAGTACGATCCGGCCAACGCACAGACCTACCAGCGCAATGCGGAAGCCTACAAGCAGAAGATCACCGCCACTCTCGAACCGCTGCGCAAGCAGGTCGCGGAGATACCTGAAGACAAACGCTGGATGGTAACCAGCGAAGGGGCGTTCTCCTATCTGGCGCGGGATCTGGGGATGAAAGAGCTTTACCTGTGGCCGATCAACGCCGATCAGCAGGGCACGCCGCAGCAGGTGCGCAAGGTTATCGATCTGGTGAAAAAACATCACATTCCGGCGGTGTTTAGCGAAAGCACGGTCTCGGATAAGCCCGCCCGTCAGGTGGCGCGTGAAACCGGCGCCCACTATGGCGGCGTGCTGTACGTCGACTCTCTGAGCGCGGAAAACGGCCCGGTGCCGACCTATATCGATCTGCTGAACGTCACCACCCGCACGCTGGTGCAGGGCATCCGCGACGGGATGAAGGAGTAACCATGCAGAAAGGGATTGTTGTAACCGACGTGACCGTGACCTACCGCAACGGCCACACGGCGCTGCGCGACGCGTCGTTCAGCGTGCCGGGCGGATCGATTGCCGCCCTGGTGGGGGTGAACGGTTCCGGCAAGTCCACGCTGTTTAAGGCGGTGATGGGGTTTGTGCGGGCGGCGAGCGGCACTATCTCCATTCTGGGGTTGCCGCCTCACCGGGCGCTGCGTCAGAACCTGGTCGCCTACGTGCCGCAGTCGGAAGAGGTCGACTGGTCGTTTCCGGTGCTCGTCGAGGACGTGGTGATGATGGGCCGCTACGGGCATATGGGGTTTCTGCGTCGTCCCAAAGAATGCGATAAGCAGATCGTCACCGACGCCCTGAAGCGTGTAGATATGCTCGAGCTGCGCCATCGGCAGATTGGCGAGCTGTCCGGCGGGCAGAAGAAGCGCGTGTTTCTGGCCCGTGCGATTGCCCAGCAGGGCGAGGTGATCCTGCTCGACGAGCCGTTTACCGGCGTGGACGTCAAAACCGAAGCCAGGATCATCAGCCTGCTGCGGGAGCTGCGCGACGAGGGTAAAACGATGCTGGTCTCGACCCATAACCTGGGCTCGGTCACGGAATTCTGCGATTACACGGTGATGGTCAAAGGCACCGTGCTGGCGAGCGGCCCGACGGAAACCACCTTTACCGCCGAGAATCTCGAGCGCGCCTTTAGCGGCGTGCTGCGCCACGTGGTGCTCAGCGGCTCGGAAGATCGCATTATTACCGACGACGAACGCCCCTTCGTCACGCACCGTCAGGAGGCCAAATGAACGTGCTTCTCGAACCCTTCGGCTACGAGTACATGCTCAACGCGATGTGGGTCTCGGCGATGGTGGGCGGGCTGTGCGCGTTTCTCTCCTGCTATCTGATGCTCAAAGGCTGGTCGCTGATCGGCGATGCGCTGTCGCACTCCATCGTGCCGGGCGTAGCGGGGGCCTACATGCTCGGGCTGCCGTTCTCGCTGGGGGCGTTTTTATCGGGCGGGCTGGCGGCGGGCAGCATGCTGTTTCTCAACCAGCGCAGCCGCCTGAAGGAGGACGCCATTATCGGGCTGATCTTCTCCTCGTTTTTCGGGCTGGGGCTGTTTATGGTCTCGCTCAACCCGACCTCGGTGAACATTCAGACCATCGTCCTCGGCAATATTCTGGCTATCGCCCCGGAAGATATCGTCCAGCTGGCGATTATCGGCGTGGTGTCGATAGTTATCCTGCTGTTCAAATGGAAAGATCTGATGGTGACCTTTTTTGATGAGAACCACGCCCGCGCCATCGGCCTGCGTCCTGAACGCCTGAAAATTCTCTTCTTCACGCTGCTGGCGGTCTCTACCGTGGCGGCGCTGCAAACCGTCGGCGCATTTCTGGTGATCTGTCTGGTGGTCACGCCCGGCGCGACCGCGTGGCTGCTGACCGACCGCTTCCCGCGCCTGCTGATGATTGCGGTCGCCATTGGCAGCATCACCAGCTTCCTCGGCGCGTGGGCCAGCTATTACCTGGACGGCGCCACCGGCGGCATTATCGTGGTCGCCCAGACGCTGCTGTTCCTGATGGCGTTCGTCTTTGCGCCGAAGCACGGACTGCTTGCCAGCCGCCGTCGGGCGCGGGAGGCACACCCATGTTGACGCTGCTTCTCGAACCGTTCCAGTTTGCGTTTATGAACAACGCGCTGCTGATTTCACTCATGGTGGCCGTGCCCTGCGCGCTGCTGTCGGTTTTTCTGGTGCTGAAAGGCTGGGCGCTGATGGGCGACGCCATGAGCCACGCGGTGTTTCCCGGCGTCGTGCTGGCCTGGATGATGGGCCTGCCGCTGGCGCTGGGCGCGTTCGTAGCCGGTCTTTTCTGCGCGGTCGCCACCGGATATCTGAAGGATAACAGCCGCATCAAACAGGATACGGTCATGGGGATCGTCTTTTCCGGCATGTTCGGCGCCGGGCTGATCCTCTATATCGCCGTCAAACCTGAGGTGCATCTCGACCACATTCTGTTCGGCGATATGCTGGGTATTAACGGGATGGACATTCTGCAAAGCGGTCTCGTCGCGGGGCTGATTGCGCTGGTGATTGGCCTGAAGTGGCGCGATTTTCTGCTGTTCTGCTTTGACTATCAGCAGGCGCAGGCGAGTGGCTTACGCACCCGCTGGCTGCACTACGGCTTACTGTGCATGGTTTCGCTGACCATCGTTGCGACGCTGAAAGCGGTGGGGATCATTCTGTCGATTTCCCTGCTGATTGCGCCCGGCGCCGTGGCGGTGCTGATTACCCGACGCTTTCACATGGCGCTGCTGGTGGCGGTCGCCGTTTCAGCGCTGGTGTCGGTAAGCGGCGTTTATGCCTCGTTTTATCTCGACAGCGCGCCTGCGCCGACCATTGTGGTCCTGTTCGCGATGGTGTTTATCGTGACGTTTGTGGTGACCAGCGTGAAGGCTCGTCGCCAGGAGCGTGTGACAGCAGGGTGATGACCTGTTCGCCGTGCTGCTGCCAGTGCAGGCGGAAGGCGGTGCCTTCTTCAAAGCCTGCCAGTTGACGGGTCAACGCCAGCGTGAGCGTCTTGTCGTCGAGCCTGGTAACGCGGGCGCTGTCAAAACCCATCCAGGCCTGTACCTGCGGAAAGAGGGCCTTAAACAGGCTCTCTTTGGCGCTGAAGACCAGCGTCAGGGCGAGGGCGAACGGGTATCCCTGGCGGGAAAGCACAGGTTCTTCCTGCGTATCAATAATGCCGTCTTTGATTTCCCTGGCTTCGTTTTCGAAGAGGATCGTTTCACAATCGATGCCGATAAGCGCCGGGTATTGCGTGACGACGGCTATCGCCTGCGTGCCGCTGTGGGTGATGCTGCCGGAAATACCTTGCGGCCAGAGCGGTTCCCCGCTGGGGCCGATGGCGGGCATGGTGTGGTCAGGTAAGGCGTGCGCGGCGGCGATGCGGCCTGCCAGGTGGTCGGCCTTGCGTTTGCGTCCGGCGTCAGCAAGCTGCGCGTGATGGGGGAGCCAGAGGAGATCGGCGTCGGTAAAGGTGGCGGGGTCGAAAGTGATGCGGTGGAGGGTGTGGCCGGCGAGAGAAAATGTGCTGTGGGTGGTGTGCATGGTTTTTCCCTTCAGTATTGTGCGGCCTGATGCCCTCACCCCGGCCCTCTCCCACAGGGAGAGGGGGAAGTCATTGCCTATATCAGAACCTCGTATTCACGCTCATATACCAGGTACGGCCCGGTTCATTATACGTATACGCACCCGCACCGTACATATACGCACCCGTCGTGGTATTACCCGTGGTCTGGGCGTTACCTGCGCGCCACTGGCGCTTGTCGAAGACGTTGTCCACGCCGCCGGTCAGGCTGACGTTTTTGGTCACGTCCCAGGTCGCGCTCAGGCCAACGATGCTGTACGGGCTGACTTCGTCTTTCTCAGACCCGGTCACCGGCTGACCTTTGTAGTTGTACTTCTTCGGCTGCTGCTTGCCGTACCAGGTGAAGGTCGACTGCAATGACACATCCTGACGTACCTGCCAGCTCAGGGTGGAGTTCAGCGTGTACTCCGGGATGATCGACAGACGATCGCCGGTCTCCTTGTTCTTGCTTTGCAGCATGTAGGTGATGTTGTTGGTCCAGTTGATGGTGTCGCTGACCGGCACGTTCAGGGAGCCTTCCAGACCTTCCACTACCGCCTTCGGCACGTTTTCCCACTGGTAGATATCGGTGGTGACTTTGCCGGTGGACGTCTGGCCAATCGGCGCGTAGCCCGCTTCAATCTTGTTGCGGTAGTCGTTGCGGAACCAGGTCACGCCCGCCAGCCAGCCGTCGCGTTTCCACTCCAGGCCAATCTCTTTGTTGATACTGGTTTCCGCTTTCAGGTCGTCGTTACCCATCATGTAGCAGCCCACGCCGTCGGAACTGGCGTAGCAGCCCTGGCCTTTACTATACAGCAGGTAGTTCGGGTTGGTCTGATACAGGCTTGGCGCTTTATAGGCGCGCGCGATGCCCATCTTCAGGGTGAAGTCATCCCCCAGACCCTGCGACAGGTTCAGGGACGGGCTCCAGTTATTACCCACAATGGTGTGGTGGTCGAAGCGCAGGGCAGGGGTCAGCATGGTGCTGTCGGTCAGCTCCATGTTGTTTTCGGCAAACAGGGAGAAGATCTCCGCTGAAGTGTACGGGCTACGGTCTTCGCTCATGCCCGGAATGGTGCCGCCCTGCTGGGTTTGCGTGAAGGAGGTCGAGTCCTTCATGCGCTGCTGGTTCCACTCGGTGCCGAGCGTCAGGTTCTGGTTCACAATGAAATCAATCGGCAGGTTGATTTCGCTGTGCAGCATCACGTCGGCCAGGTCGGTATCGGTGAATTTATTGCTGTTGAACAGGCCTTCCAGACCGCCCGCCAGGCCTTCGCCCAGACGCGAGTTGCGGGTGTGCTCGTACTGCGCCCAGTTGCTGGTGGTAATGCCGTTATCCCAGCCGCCGTTCCAGGTCACGGCGAAGTTCTGACGATAGATACGGTTAGTCTCTTTACCGTAGTTCTTCTTCACCAGCCCGCTTGAGCTGTTGTCGTTGTTGGTATTCTGGGTATCGCCCGCGTAAAGGTTGTTCTGGCGGCTGTATCCCGCCTCAAACTCCAGGGACTGCATAGGCGCAAAATCCCAGCGCACCACGCCGTTGATGTCTTTATTCTCGACCCCTTCACGGCCTGCCGGCAGCGTGTCGGCATATGCGCCGGTACGGTCAGACTGATGGCCCTGGTTAATGTCCCAGGCGTCGGCCTGGGTTTTATCCAGGTTACCGTACATGCGGAAGCTGAAATCCCCGCCCAGCGGGCCGCTCAGGCTGAAGTTAGTGCGTTTGGTGGAACCTTCGTCTTTATGCTCTGGCGCATTCAGGTAGGTGTTCCAGGAGCCGTGCCACTGGTCGTCAAATTTTTTGGTGATGATGTTCACCACGCCGCCCGCCGCACCGTTACCGTAGCGGGCAGCAGCCGGGCCACGGATCACTTCGATGCGCTCGATCATCTCCGGCGGGACCCAGCCGGTATCGCCGCGGGTATCACGCTCGCCGCGCCAGCCCAGACGGATGGAGTTGCGGCTGGTGACCGGCTTGCCGTCGATCAGGATCAGGGTGTTTTCCGGGCCCATGCCGCGAATGTCAATCTGACGGTTATTCCCGCGCTGGCCGCTGGTGGAGTTGCCGGTCAGGTTAACGCCCGGCATGGTGCGGATGATTTCCGCCACGTCGCGCGCGGGCGGGTTTTTGCGGATCTCGTCGGCGGTGATGGTCGACACGCCCGGCGCCTGCAAATTCTGCTCGGCGGCGGTGATCACCATGGTGTCTTCATGCTGCGCGGAGGCGGTGTTGTCGTCTGCCATGACGGGCAGCGCGACACCATAAATCCCTAAATTGACCAGCAAGGCCAGAGAGTGAATCTTCTTATTCATTGTACGTCCCGCTTTTATGGTTATTTAATGAGCGCGCTTCCCACAGCGCGGGCATTACGCTATTGCAAATGCAAATAGTTATCAATAATATTATCAATAAAATTTGCTCTGAAACAAAAAAGACTGTTAAACATGGGGTTATAAGGGTGACGGCGTTAACAACCGGAAGTGAAGCGTGGTGGCAGGCGAAAGACGGGCCGGAACGGGAACGTCATCAGGAAAACTATCGCGTGACATTCTGGTGGCGGGACCCGGCGGGAACGCAGAAAACGTCGACGGTTAAACGCGTCTGGCTCTACGTCACCGGTGTGACCGATCACCATCAAAATGCCCGTCCGCAGTCCCTTGAACGTATCCCGGATACCGACGTCTGGCAGTGGCAGGGCGAGTTCAACCCCGAATGGCGCGGCAGCTACTGTTTTATCCCCTCCGACAATGAAAACGATTTTGCCAGCGCAGTGTTTGAAGGCGATCAGCCGGACCGCATGGCGCTGCGCGAAGGCTGGCGCAAACTGTTGCCGCACGCGGTGTCCGACCCGCTGAATGCCCAGAGCTGGCGCGGCGGGCGCGGGCACGCCGTCTCGGCGCTGGAGATGCCGGAGGCGCCCGTACAGCCCGGCTGGAACCATCCCGATACCCCTTACAAAAAGCCTGTCTGCATTGAGTGGCACAGCGCGCGTCTGAAGAACCGTCGCCGCGTGTGGATTTTTACCACCGGGGATGAAAGCCCCGAGCGCCCGCTGGCGGTGCTGCTCGACGGGCAGTTCTGGGCCGAAAGCATGCCCGTCTGGCCTGCGCTGGCGTCGCTCACCCATGAAGGCAAACTACCGCCTGCGGTCTATGTCTTAATCGACGTGATTGACACCGCACACCGCAGCCGCGAGCTGCCGTGTAACCCTGATTTTTGGCTGGCGGTGCAGGACGAACTTCTCCCGCAGGTGAAAAGCATGGCCCCGTTCAGCGACCGCGCCGACCATACCGTGGTGGCGGGTCAGAGCTTCGGCGGGCTCTCTTCCCTCTATGCGGGCCTCAACTGGCCGCAGCGTTTTGGCTGCATCCTCAGCCAGTCCGGATCCTACTGGTGGCCGCACCGCGGCGCGCAGCAGGACGGGCTGCTCATCGAACAACTCAAAGCGGGTGACAAAACCGCTCGCGGGCTGCGCATCGTCCTTGAGGCCGGGCGCAACGAGCCGCTTATTTTGCGCGCAAACCAGGCGATCCTCGCCGAACTATACACTCAGCAACCGGTTTTCTGGCGTCAGGTTGACGGCGGACACGATGCGCTTTGCTGGCGCGGTGGGCTGACGCAGGGGCTGATGACCCTCTGGCAGCCGCTTATTCAATAACGGAGTCTGTATGGAATTCAGCAATCCTTTCGATAATCCGCAGGGACAGTTCGCCATTTTGCAAAATGACCAGGGGCAGTACAGCCTGTGGCCGCAGCAGTGCGAGTTGCCCGCGGGCTGGCGCGTGGTCTGCGAACCGCAATCTCAGGAGGCGTGCCAGCAGTGGCTGGCGGAACAGTGGCAGACGCTTGAGCCGTCATGTTTTGCGGGGAAGCGCGCATGAACCGTCTCCCTCTTGTCGCCGCCCAGCCGGGGATCTGGATGGCAGAGCAGCTTTCCTCCCTGCCAAACGCCTGGAGCGTCGCGCACTACACCGAGCTGAAAGGCGCTATCGATGCGCCATTGCTGGCAAAAGCCATCGCTGAAGGCATGATGCAGGCCGACACCCTGCGGATGCGTTTTGCCGAAGATAACGGTGAGGTGTGGCAGTGGATCGATGAGGCCATGCTCCTGCCGGAGCCGTCCATCGTGCGCGTTGACTCCCACGACGCCGCCGTGGCGCTGATGGAGGCCGATCTCAACCAGAACCTGCGCGTCGACAGCGGTCAGCCGCTGGCGTTTCACCAGCTGATCCAGGTGGGAGAAAGCCACTGGTACTGGTATCAGCGGTATCATCATCTGGTGGTAGATGGCTTCAGCTTCCCTGCTATTACCCGTCAGATCGCCGCCATTTACGCTGCGTGGCAGAAAGGTGAATCCACGCCGGCCTCGCCGTTCACCCCGTTCGCCGAGGTGGTGGAGGAGTATCAGCGCTATCGCGACAGCGAGGCGTATCAGCGCGACGGTGCTTTCTGGGCCGAACAACGCAAACAGCTTCCTTCTCCGGTCTCGCTCTCTTCCGCGCCGCTGCCGGGACGCGCCGCCACCACCGATATCCTGCGCCTGAAAATTGCGATGGACGGCCGTGCGTTCAGCCAGCTTGCACAGAAGGCAGGCCAGGCGCAGCGTACCGATCTGGCCCTTGCGCTGGTGGCGCTGTGGCTGGGCCGCCTGACCGGACGGCTGGACTACGCCGCCGGGTTTATCTTTATGCGCCGCATGGGCTCCGCCGCGCTGACCGCGACCGGACCGGTGCTCAACGTCCTGCCGCTGGCGGTGAATATTCGCCCGCAGGAGAGCCTGCCGGAACTGGCGCTGCGCCTGGCGAACCAGCTGAAAAAGATGCGCCGCCATCAGCGTTACGACGCCGAGCAGATCGTGCGCGACAGCGGACGTGCCGCAGGCGACGAAGCCCTTTTTGGTCCGGTGCTGAACGTCAAGGTGTTCGATTATCAGCTGAATATCGACGGCGTGGAGGCCATTACCCACACGCTGGCAACCGGCCCGGTGAACGATCTGGAGCTGGCGCTGTTCCCGGACGAGCAGGGCGGACTGAGCATTGAGATCCTCGCCAACGGGCAGCGTTACGACGAGGCGACGCTGAAGGGGCACGCGGCGCGCCTGAACGCAATGCTGACGCAGTTTGCCGCCAATCCGGACCTGCGCTGTGGCGACGTGGAAACCGTATCAGAGCAGGAATACGCCCGGCTGGCGCGCATCAACGATACCGGGCTGGCGCTGCCGTCCACCACGCTGGCGGATCTTGTGGCGGAGCAGGCGAGCAAAACGCCGGACGCCCCCGCGCTGGCGGATGCCCATACTGAACTGAACTACCGCCAGCTGCGCGAGCAGGTGGTCGCGCTGGCAAACCTGCTGCGCGCGCGCGGCGTGAAGCCGGGCGACAGCGTGGCGGTGGCGCTCCCGCGCTCGGTGTTCCTGACCCTGGCGCTGCACGGGATTGTTGAAGCAGGCGCCGCCTGGCTGCCGCTGGATACCGGTTACCCGGATGACCGTCTGCGGATGATGCTGGAGGACGCGAAGCCGTCGCTGCTCATTACCACCGACGAGCAGCTTCCGCGCTTTAACGATCTGCCGATCGCCACCTTTAGTTACAACACACTATTACCGGCCACCGATGCTGAACCTCTGCGACTGGCGAAGCCGGAGCAGACCGCGTACATCATATTTACCTCCGGTTCGACGGGGCGTCCAAAAGGGGTGATGGTCGGCCATACCGCCATCGTTAACCGCCTGAAGTGGATGCAGGATCATTATCCACTGGCGGCGCATGACGTGGTGGCGCAGAAAACGCCGTGCAGCTTTGACGTGTCGGTGTGGGAGTTCTGGTGGCCGTTTATCGCCGGGGCGAAGCTGGTGATGGCCGAGCCGGACGCGCACCGCGATCCGCAGGCGATGCAGGGCTTCTTCGCAGAATATGGCGTAACCACCACCCACTTCGTGCCGTCGATGCTGGCGGCCTTTGTCGCCTCTCTGACCCCGGAAAACGCTGTGTGCTGCAAAACCCTTAAGCAGGTGTTCTGTAGCGGCGAAGCGCTGCCGACCGGGCTGTGCCGCGAGTGGGAACTGCTGACCCGTGCGCCGCTGCACAACCTCTATGGTCCAACGGAAGCGGCGGTGGATGTGAGCTGGTATCCGGCGTTTGGCCCCGAGCTGGCGGCGGTGGAAGGCAACAGCGTGCCGATCGGCTTCCCGGTGTGGAATACGGGGCTGCGCATTCTGGACGCGATGATGCGCCCGGTGCCGTTCGGCGTGGCGGGGGATCTGTATCTCACCGGCATTCAGCTGGCGCAGGGGTATCTGGGACGCCCCGACCTTACCGCCAGCCGCTTTATCGCCGATCCGTTTGCCCCCGGCGAGCGAATGTACCGCACCGGGGACGTTGCCCGCTGGCTGGACAACGGCGCGGTGGAATATCTGGGCCGCAGCGACGATCAGCTGAAAATCCGCGGTCAGCGCATCGAGCTGGGCGAAATCGACCGGGCGATGCTCGCGCTGCCGGATGTGGCCCAGGCGGTGGCGCACGCCTGCGTGTTCAACCAGGCGGCTGCCACGGGCGGCGATGCCCGCCAGCTGGTGGGATACGTTGTCTCTGAATCCGGCTTACCGCTGGATCGCGACGCGCTGCTTGCATCACTCAAAGCCCAGCTGCCGCCGCATATGGTGCCGGTGGTGCTGCTGCAAATCAGCGCGCTGCCGTTAAGCGCCAACGGCAAGCTGGATCGCAAGGCGCTGCCGCTGCCGGAGCTGACCAGCAAAACTTCCGGTCGCGCGCCCGAGACGCAAACTGAAGTCACCGTGGCGCAGGCGTTTTCTGCCCTTCTGGGCTGCGCGGTGAACGATATCGAGGCCGATTTCTTTGCCCTCGGCGGCCACTCGCTGCTGGCGATGCGCCTTGCGGCTCAGCTCAGCCGTGCGTTCAGCCGCAAGGTCACGCCGGGGCAGATTATGGTCGCCTCGACGGTGAGCAAGCTTAGCGCCCTGCTGGACTCGCAGATGAGCGACGAGCAGGCGCAGCGTCTGGGGTATGAAACCGTTCTCCCGCTGCGTGAAAGCAACGGCCCCACGCTGTTCTGCTTCCATCCGGCGTCCGGCTTTGCATGGCAGTTTAGCGTCCTGGCGCGCTACCTCAGCCCGCGCTGGTCAATCGTCGGCATTCAGTCTCCCCGGCCTGAGGGGCCGATGCAGCAGTGTGCGGATCTTGATGCGGTGATCGAACATCATCTGAACACGTTGCGTAAGCAACAGCCGCAGGGGCCGTATTATCTGTTCGGCTATTCCCTCGGCGGCACGCTGGCGCAGGGCATTGCGGCGCGTCTGCGCGAGCAGGGTGAAGACGTAGCGTTCCTCGGCCTGCTGGATACCTGGCCGCCGGAAACCCAGAACTGGGCGGAGAAAGAGGCCAACGGCCTCGATCCGGAGGTGCTGGCGGAAATTGAGCGCGAACGCCAGGCGTTTATCGCTGCCCAGCAGGGGCAGGGCTCCAGCGAGTTGTTTAACGCCATTGAAGGCAACTATGCGGACGCGGTGCGGCTGCTCACCACGGCGCACAGCGCGCGGTTTGACGGTAAAGCGACGCTGTTTGTCGCCGAGCGAACGCGAACCCTGGATCCGCAGGCCGCGTGGGCGCCGTGGGTGGATGAGCTGGAGGTGTACAGCCAGGACTGCGCCCACGTGGATATCATTTCACCGCAGGCGTTTGAAAAGATTGGGCCGGTACTGAAGGAAATTTTGGGGTAACGTTTAAAGCCCCTCACCCTAACCCTCTCCCACGGGGAGAGGGGATGGTTTGCTCCCTCTCCCTGTGGGAGAGGGCCGGGGTGAAGGCATCAGACCGCACGCTTGCCCAACGGCACCACCAACGGCGTACCCGCCACCGGATCGTCAATAATCATGCAGCGCATGCCGTAGATCCGCGCGATCAGATCCGGCGTCACAATCTCTTTCGGCGCGCCCTGCGCCACAATCTCGCCGTCGCGCAGCGCAATCAAATGCGTAGCGTAGCGGCACGCCTGGTTTAAATCGTGCAGCACCGCTGCCAGGGTGTAGCCCTGCGTGCGGTTCAGTTCGCTCAGCAGCTCCAGCAGGTCAATCTGATGGCTGATATCCAGCCAGGTCGTCGGCTCGTCCAGCAGCATGATGGAGGTCTCCTGCGCCAGCACCATCGCGATCCACGCGCGCTGGCGCTGTCCGCCGGAGAGGGTATCGACGCTTTGCTGGGCCAGATCGGTGATGCCCGTCGCCTGCATCGCGCGCTTCACGGCCTCGTCGTCCTCCTTGCGCCAGCGGGTAAACAGCGGCTGGTGCGGGTAGCGCCCGCGGGAGACCAGCTCCTGCACGGTAATATCCCCCGGCGTGGTGGCGTTTTGCGCCAGCAGCCCAATACGGCGTGCCACCTCTTTGCTGGCGAAACGCTGGATCTGCTCCCCGTCGAGGAACACGCTGCCCTCAACCGGCGACATCAGGCGGCTCAGCGTGCGCAGCAATGTCGATTTGCCGCAGCCGTTTGGCCCGATAATGGCGGTGAAGTGGCCGTCCGGAATGGCAACGGATAAGTCCCGGGCAATGATTTTTTTACCGTAGCCGAGGGTCAAGTTTTCGCCGCGCAAGCGGGGTGTTGAATCTGTCATTTCTTGCGTGACTCCTGAACGAGCAAGACGATGAGGTAAATCCCGCCGAGGCTGACGGTCACCACGCCCACCGGCAGTTGATAAGGCGTAAACAGCCGCTGAGCGCAGAGATCGGCGGCCAGTAGTAATACTGCGCCGCACAGCGCTGCCTGGGTTAATCCCCAGCGCGCGGTGCCGCTAAGTCGCCGCGCGATATGCGGCGCGACAAGGGCAATAAACGAGATCGGCCCGGCGATGGCGGTAGACGCTGCGGTCAGCAAGACCGCTACCAGCATCAGCATCAGGCGCGAGCGCTCTACGCTCACGCCCAGCGCGCAGGCGCTGTCGTCGCCCATCTCCAGCAGCCGCATGCGCCTGACCAGCAGCAACGCGCCAATAAACATCAGGATAATCAGCGGCGCGGCGGGCCAGGTTTTTCCCCACGTCAGACCGTTGAGGGAACCGGCGTACCACAGCCCGGCGGAGAGTGCGGTTTCCAGCGACGCCTGTAGCAGAAGCCAGGTGTTAAACGCCATCAGCATCGCGCGGATGCCGATCCCGATGATGATCAGGCGGAAGGTGTCGATGCCGTTGCGCCAGGCCAGGGCCCAGATAAGCAGGGAGGTGAGAATGCCGCCCGCCATCGCCGTAAAGGTAATGGCCATGAGATGCTGCCCGAACAGCACCATCGCCACCAGCACGCCGCTCCACGCGCCGGTATTCAGGCCCATCACGTCCGGGCTGCCGAGGGGGTTACGCATCAGCGACTGGAATATCGCGCCGCTGACGCCAAGCGCCGCGCCAACCAGGATCGCCATCGCCACACGCGGCAGTCGCCATTCGGTGACCACCATGGTGATGTTACGTGGCGCGCTGCCGGTGAGAGCGTGAAAGACCTGCGCGAAATCAAGCGTTACGGCACCGCTTTGCAGGCTCCAGACCGCCAGCAGCAGACTGGCGACGACCAGCAGGGCGACGCTGGTGAGTAATCGACGGGACGGGGCCATCATGCGCCACCCCCGCGTCTGCGTCGTACCAGGAAGATCAGCACCGGCGCGCCGATAAAGGCGCTGACCACCGAGACGCGCAATTCACCCGGCACCAGCAGGCGGCCCAGTACGTCGGCAAACAGCAGCAGGGCAGGGGTCGCCAGCAGCGTGACCGGCAGTGACCAGCGGTGATCCGCCCCCACCAGCCAGCGCGCCATGTGCGGCATCATCAGGCCGATAAAGGCAATCGGCCCGACGGCGGCGGTCGCGCTGCCGCACAGCACGGTGATGACAAGCAGGCCCGTCAGCTGCGTGCGCGCCACGCGGTTGCCGAGGGCGGTCGCGGTGTCGCTGCCGAGGCTCAGGCTGTTGAGCGCCCGGCTTAAACACAGCGCTACGGCGGCAGAGATAAACACCGGGAATGCCACCACTTTCAGGGTATCAAGGGTACGGATATCCAGCGAACCGGCCTGCCAGAAGCGCAGCTGGTCATACACGTCCGGGTTGAGCAGGGCGATGCCGTTCGATAAGCCTTCCAGCACCGCCGCGAGCGCCACGCCCGCCAGTGTCAGACGTACCGGGCTGAGCTGTCCGCCGCCCTGGCTGCCGGTAAAGGCCACCACCAGCGAGGCGGCCAGCGCGCCGCAGAAGGCCATCACCAGCTGTTCAGACGGAGAGGTGAAACCAAACAGCGCCGCGCCGAGCACAATGGCGAAACTGGCACCAGAGTTCACGCCGAGAATGCCAGGGTCCGCCAGCGGGTTGCGGGTGAGGGTTTGCATCAGGGCACCGGCAAGCCCGAGTGCGCCACCGGCCAGCAGGCCGGCAAGGGTGCGGGGCAGGCGGGCGTCGAGCACGATAATGCAGTCGGCGCTCTGGCAGGTACCGGAGAGCGCATCGACAATAACGGACGCGGGCAGCGGCTTCGCGCCAACCAGCAAACTGAGTGCAATCGCAAGGATCAACAGCAGCAATAAAACGGGCACGGCTACGGCGCGCACCGCGGAAGAGGAAAACGACATAGCAACGTCCATGATGTGATAATGATAGTAATTATCGTTATCTATCTTATTTGGCTATGTTAGCATGTGCGCCCATGGAAATGGTAGACCGATACCTCAAGGCCTTGTCATGAATCAAAAATCCTGGCTGCTCAACCTCAGCCTGCTGAAAACGCACCCGGCGTTTCGAGCGGTTTTTATCGCCCGCTTTATCTCCATTTTATCCCTCGGCCTGCTCGGGGTCGCCGTGCCGGTACAGATCCAGACCATGACCCACTCCAGCTGGCTGGTGGGGTTATCCGTCACCTTAACCGGCGGGGCGATGTTTATCGGCCTGATGGTGGGCGGCGTGCTGGCGGACCGCTACGAGCGTAAAAAACTGATCCTGCTGGCGCGCGGCACCTGCGGGGTGGGCTTTGTCGGGCTGTGTCTGAACGCAATGCTGCCGGAGCCGTCGCTGATGGCGATTTATGCCCTGGGCCTGTGGGACGGCTTTTTTGCCTCGTTAGGCGTGACGGCGCTGCTGGCGGCCACGCCCGCGCTGGTCGGGCGCGAGAACCTGATGCAGGCGGGGGCGATCACCATGCTCACCGTGCGCCTCGGTTCGGTGATTTCGCCGATGGTCGGCGGCCTGCTACTGGCGACCGGCAACGTGGCGTGGAACTACGGCCTTGCCGCGGCAGGAACCTTTATCACCACCCTGACGCTGCTGCGTCTGCCGCTCCTGCCACCGCCGCCGCAGCCGCGCGAGCATCCGCTGAAGTCCCTGATGGCCGCGATTCGTTTCCTGTTCAGCAACCCGCTGATTGGCGGCATTGCGCTGCTCGGCGGCCTGCTGACGATGGCGAGCGCCGTGCGCGTGCTGTACCCGGCGCTGGCGGGCGAGTGGCAGATGAGCGCCTCAGAGATTGGCGTGCTGTACGCCGCCATTCCGCTCGGCGCCGCGTGCGGGGCGCTGACCAGCGGAAACCTGGCGCAGAGCGCGAGACCGGGGTTAATCATGCTGGTGGCGACGCTGGCCTCGTTTATCGCGATTGGTTTCTTCAGCCTGATGCCGGTGTGGGCGCTGGGGGTGATGTGTCTGGTGATTTTTGGCTGGCTGAGCGCGGTCAGCTCTCTTTTACAGTACACCCTGATCCAGACCCAGACGCCGGAAGGGATGCTCGGGCGCATTAACGGCCTGTGGACGGCGCAGAACGTCACGGGCGATGCGATTGGCGCAGCGATCCTCGGCGGGCTGGGGGCGATAATGACCCCGGTGGCGTCGGCGAGCAGCAGCGGGTTTGTGTTAGCCGTGGTTGGCGTAATTTTATTGGCGGTTTTGGTGGAGTTGCGTCGGTTCAGGCAGAACCTGTAGGTCGGGTAAGGCGTAGCCGCCACCCGACAAAACGCCCGGTGGCGCTGTGCTTACCGGGCCTACGGGAAACGTGCCACTTATTTAAAAATTGAATTCAAACGCTGCAACACCAACAACGCGCTGTAATAATCCAGGCGGAACGTCTCCGTTCCCAGCGCCCAGACGCGCTTGTTCTTGACCGACGGCAGATGCGCCAGCAGCGGATTGGCGTAAATCGCGTCCACGTCTTTCTGGTCGCCGGCAAACACGAACAGCCCTTCGCCGTTCAGCCCCGTCGCCAGGTTTTCCCCGCCCAGTTGAATAATGTCGTGACGCTTGCCCTGGCTTTTCGAGGTGTGCAATCCATCAGGTAACGCTGCCAGCGTGAAGCCCAGCTGGTGCAGCAGCTTGCCCTGAGCCGAGTCTGTCGTCCACAGGTTCGCCGTGTGCGCCGCGGCGGTGTAGACGATGGCGTTCACCGGCTGCGGCGGCAGCTTCATCTGCTGCTTCACCTGGGCGAGCTGTTTATCGAAGGCAGCGATGCGCTCTGCGGCCTGTGTTTCCTGCCCGGTGATCGTCCCCAGCTGGGTCAGCAGTTCCTGCCAGCTTTTGTCGTCGTAGTTAATGATAAGCGTCGGGGCGATGGCGGAAAGCTGATCGTAGAGTGCCAGCGCGGAATCCCCGCCGGTGGCGCTGATCAAAATCAGGTCCGGCATCTGGGCCGCGACGGCTTCGGCGCTCGGCTCGCCGATGTACAGCCGGGCAACCTTACGCTGTTTCGCGATATCGCCCCACTGACGTAAAAAGCCCTGTGCATCCGCCACGCGGTTGTTTGGCGTGGTGGCTCCGCTGGCAATAACCGGGGCGTCAATGGCCAGCAGGGAGCCGGTTAGGGTCACGCTGGTGGAGACAATGCGCGTCGGTTTGCTCTCAAGCGTATGTACGCCGCGGCTGTCTGTGACCTGACGCGGCCAGTCGGCGGCCGTCGCTGAGGTTAGTCCTAAAACAAAAAGTCCTGTTAAAAGAAAGGCATTACGGCAAACGGCAGGGAGTTTCACAGAGCGGCATCCTGTTTTTGTTGAAGTTAATGCTTCTCATTTTCATGATTGCGGGGAAGGGATGCAAGCGTTAGTCGCACAAGTTGTTTGCTCTGCGGTTGACACCAGGGCGATGTGGGATTAGGTTAGCCGACGAAAATATAAATGATAATCATTATTACTGCTTTTATCATTTTAGGAGGATGATATGGATACGTCATTGGCTGAGGACCTTCAGCACACCGCGACCACGCTGCAATCAGACAGCTTTTTCTTTATGTCGCCCTATCGCAGTTTTACCACGTCAGGCTGTTTTGCCCGTTTTTCTGAACCCGCCGTCGGCGGTGACGATCCGGCGGGCCCCTTTCAGCAGAAATTAGCTCAGGCTTTCCAGAATGCGAAAAACAGCGGCATTGCCCATCCGGTGATGGTAGGGGCGATCCCCTTCGATACCCGCAAACCGTCATCGCTGTTTATTCCGCAACGCTGGCAAACCTTCTCCCGCCCGGCGCGTCAGCAGTCCGCACGCTACGCCTCCGGCGCGCAGACGCTGAACGTGCAACAACGCACCGAGATCCCGCCGCAGCCGGTTTTCGAGGAGATGGTCGCTCGCGCCGCGTCGCTCACCGCCACGCCGCAGGTGAATAAGGTGGTACTGTCGCGCCTGATTGATATCGCCACCGACAAACAGATTGATAGCAGCGCGCTGATGGAGCGTCTTATCGCCCAGAACCCGGCGAGCTTTAACTTCCACGTACCGCTGGAAGACGGCGGCGTGCTGCTGGGCGCCAGCCCGGAACTGCTGCTGCGTAAAGAGGGCGCGCACTTTAGCTCGCTGCCGCTGGCGGGCTCTGCGCGCCGTCAGCCGGACGATGTGCTGGATCGCGAAGCGGGCACTAAGCTGCTGGCCTCCGAAAAAGACCGTCACGAGCACGACCTGGTAACGCAGGCGATGAAAACCATTCTGGAACCGCGCAGCCATCATCTGACCATGCCGGCTTCCCCGCAGCTCATCACCACCCCGACGCTGTGGCATCTGGCGACGCCGGTAGAAGGTGACGCGCGTGAAAACGAGAACGCCCTGACGCTGGCCTGCCTGCTGCACCCGACGCCAGCGCTGAGCGGCTTCCCGCATCAGGCGGCAAAAGAGCTGATTGCCGAGCTGGAGCCGTTCGATCGTGAGCTGTTCGGCGGCATCGTCGGCTGGTGCGACAGCGAAGGTAACGGCGAGTGGGTGGTAACTATCCGCTGCGCGCGGCTGCATCAAAATACCGTTTGCCTGTTTGCCGGCGCGGGCATTGTGCCTGCTTCCTCCCCGGTGGGCGAGTGGCGCGAGACGGGCGTGAAGCTCTCCACCATGCTCAACGTGTTTGGTTTGCACTAAGGAATACTCATGACCATCCCTTTTACCCGCTGGCCTGAGGATTTTGCCCGCCGCTACCGTGAAAAAGGCTACTGGCAGGATCTGCCGCTGACCCACATCCTGACGGACCATGCGGACAACGATGCGGTCGCGATAATTGACGGCGATCGCCGCATCACCTACCGCGCGTTTAATCAGGCGGTGACGAATCTGGCGTCTGTCCTTCAGGCGCAGGGGCTGCATCGCGGCGAGACAGCGCTGGTGCAGCTCGGCAACGTGGCCGAGTTCTACATCACCTTCTTCGCGCTGCTGCAAATCGGCGTCGCACCGGTCAACGCGCTCTTTAGCCATCAGCGCAGCGAACTCAACGCCTACGCGGAGCAGATCAAACCCGCCGTGCTGATTGCCGATCGCGACCACGCGCTGTTCGCGGGTGATGATTTTCTCAATACCTTTGTTGATACGCATCGCTCGTTACGCGTCGTGCTGCTGGGCGGTGACAAGGGCGAACACGCGCTGGAGGCGGCGATTGCGCGCCCGGCGGACAATTTCATCCCGAACCCGACGCCCGCCGACGAAGTGGCGTTCTTCCAGCTCTCCGGCGGCAGCACCGGCACGCCGAAGCTGATCCCGCGTACGCACAACGACTACGACTACAGCATCCGTCGCAGCAACGAGATCTGCGGTATCACTGCGCACACCCGCTATCTGAACGCGCTTCCCGCGGCGCACAACTACGCCATGAGCTCGCCGGGATCGTTAGGCGTTTTCACGGCGGGCGGCTGCGTGGTGCTGGCGAACGATCCGAGCGCCACGCTCTGCTTCCCGCTGATTGAGCAGCATCAGATAAACGTCACCTCACTGGTGCCGCCCGCGGTCAGCCTGTGGTTGCAGGCGATTGCCGACGGCGCGGGGAACGGCCAGCTGAAATCCCTCGAGCTGCTCCAGGTGGGCGGCGCACGCCTCTCCGCCACGCTGGCGGCGCGCATTCCGGCGGAAATTGGCTGCCAGCTTCAGCAGGTGTTTGGCATGGCGGAAGGGCTGGTGAACTACACCGCCCTCGACGATGCCCCGGAGCGCATCATCAATACCCAGGGCCGCCCGATGTGCCCGGACGATGAAGTGTGGGTGGCGGACGAGGACGGCAACCCGCTGCCGCGCGGGGAAGTCGGGCGTCTGATGACGCGCGGCCCTTACACCTTCCGCGGCTATTTCAACAGCCCGGAACACAACGCCAGCGCCTTCGATGCCAACGGTTTCTACTGCTCGGGCGATCTGATCGCCATCGATGAGCAGGGTTACATCACCGTGCAGGGGCGCGAGAAAGATCAGATCAACCGCGGCGGCGAGAAGATCGCCGCCGAAGAGATCGAAAACCTGCTGCTGCGCCACGACGCGGTGATCCACGCCGCGCTGGTGAGCATGGAGGACAGCCTGCTGGGCGAAAAAAGCTGCGCGTACCTGGTGGTGAAACAGCCCCTGCGCGCGGTGGAGGTGCGCCGCTTCCTGCGCGAGCAGGGCGTCGCCGAATTTAAGCTGCCGGACCGCGTGGAGAGCGTGGATGCGCTTCCGCTCACGCCGGTCGGCAAAGTTGATAAGAAACAGTTGCGCCTGTGGCTTGCTGAACGCGCCCGGGGCTGAGGAACAGAGAATGGCCATTCCAAAATTAACCGCATACGCGTTGCCAACCGCCGCCGAACTGCCGACCAGTAAAGTGAACTGGGCGTTTGAGCCGGAGCGCGCCGCGCTGTTGATCCACGATATGCAGGAGTACTTCCTGAACTTCTGGGGCGAAAACAGCGACATGATGCAGCAGGTAGTGGCGAACATCGCTAAACTGCGCGCGTACTGCAAAGAGCACAATATTCCTGTCTACTACACCGCGCAGCCGAAAGATCAGAGCGATGAAGACCGCGCCCTGCTGAACGATATGTGGGGGCCGGGTCTGACTCGCTCACCGGAGCAGCAGCGCATCGTCGCTGAGCTAACCCCGGACGAAGCGGACACCGTGCTGGTGAAGTGGCGCTACAGCGCGTTCCACCGCTCGCCGCTGGAGCAGATGCTGAAAGAGACCGGGCGCAACCAGCTTTTGATCACCGGCGTGTACGCCCACATCGGCTGCATGACCACCGCCACCGACGCCTTTATGCGCGACATCAAACCGTTCTTTATCGCCGACGCGCTGGCGGATTTCACCCGCGACGAGCACCTGATGTCGCTGAAATACGTGGCCGGACGTTCGGGCCGCGTGGTGATGACCGACGAGCTGCTGCCGTCCGTTCCGGCAACGAAAGCCGCGCTGCGTGAGCTGATCCTGCCGCTGCTGGACGAGTCCGACGAGCCGATGGATGACGAAAACCTGATCGACTACGGTCTGGATTCAGTGCGGATGATGGCGCTGGCCGCCCGCTGGCGCAAAGTGCACGGCGACATTGATTTCGTGATGCTGGCAAAAAATCCGACCCTCGATGCCTGGTGGGCGCTGCTCTCCCGCGAGGTGAAGTGATGGGTTTTGATTTCACCGGTAAAACGGTCTGGGTGACGGGCGCGGGGAAGGGCATTGGTTATGCGACCGCGCTGGCATTTGCGGAGGCTGGGGCGCAGGTGACCGGGTTCGATCTGGCTTTCCCTCACGGCGAATATCCGTTTGCCACCGAAACGCTGGACGTGGCGGATGCGGCGCAGGCGAGTGACGTCTGCGGGCGTTTGCTCAGCAGCCTTGAGCGGCTCGACGTGCTGGTTAACGCGGCGGGCATTCTGCGTATGGGCGCGACGGATCAGCTCTCGCAGGAGGACTGGCAGCAGACCTTTGCGGTCAACGTCGGCGGCGCGTTCAACCTGTTCCAGCAGACGATGGGCCAGTTCCGTCGTCAGCAGGGTGGGGCGATTGTGACCGTGGCCTCTGACGCGGCGCACACGCCGCGCATCGGCATGAGCGCCTACGGCGCGTCGAAAGCGGCGCTGAAAAGCCTGGCGCTGACCGTCGGGCTGGAACTGGCGGGCAGCGGCGTACGCTGTAACCTGGTGTCGCCGGGTTCAACGGATACCGACATGCAGCGCACCCTGTGGACCAGCGATGATGCGGAACAGCGGCGCATTCGCGGCTTTGGTGAGCAGTTCAAGCTCGGCATTCCGCTCGGTAAAATTGCCCGTCCACAGGAGATTGCTGCGACCGTGCTGTTCCTGGCATCCGATGCCGCCAGCCATATCACCTTGCAGGATATCGTGGTGGACGGCGGCTCCACGCTGGGGGCGTAATGATCTGGAAACGCCATTTAACGCTCGAGGAGCTGAACGCCACCAGCCAGAACACAATGGTGGAGCACCTTGGCATCGTCTATACCCGCCTCGGGGACGATACGCTTGAAGCGGAGATGCCGGTGGATGCCCGCACGCACCAGCCGTTTGGCCTGCTGCATGGCGGCGCCTCAGCGGCGCTGGCGGAAACGCTGGGCTCGATGGCCGGGTTTCTGATGACCCGTGACGGGCAGAACGTGGTGGGTACGGAACTGAATGCCACGCATCACCGCGCGGTCTCTCACGGTAAGGTACGCGGCGTGTGTCAGCCGCTGCATCTGGGCCGTTCCAGCCAGAGCTGGGAGATCGTGGTGTTCGACGAGCAGGGGCGGCGGTGCTGTACCTGTCGGTTGAGTACGATGGTGTTGGGGTAAGTCATTCAGCTGAAAGTGATCGGCTTAACACTGTGGTGTAAATCTCTGGTTTGACCACGCATTATTGCGTTTCAAAGTTGTTAAATTTTATCCGTTGTTCTAGAAACAAAATGTAACATCTCACTGTTTCACAACAACGGACAACAACTATGAACAACTCAGGGAAATACCTTACGTGGGCGGTGCTCTCCGTGGTGGGAGCCTTTGCCCTGGGCTATATCGCCCTCAACCGGGGGGAGCAGATCAACGCGCTGTGGATCGTCGTCGCCTCCGTCTGCATTTATCTGATCGCATACCGTTTTTATGGCCGCTATATCGCGAAGACGGTGCTGGGCGTAGACGGCACGCGCATGACGCCTGCCGTGCGTCACAATGACGGTCTGGACTACGTGCCGACCGACAAAAAAGTGCTGTTCGGTCACCATTTCGCGGCGATTGCCGGGGCAGGCCCGCTGGTGGGGCCGGTACTGGCCGCGCAGATGGGCTACCTGCCGGGGATGATCTGGATCCTCGCGGGGGTGGTGCTGGCGGGCGCGGTGCAGGACTTTATGGTGCTGTTCGTCTCCACCCGCCGCGACGGTCGTTCGCTGGGTGAGCTGGTGAAAGAGGAGATGGGGGCAACCGCCGGGGTGATTGCGCTGGTGGCGACCTTTATGATCATGGTGATCATCCTCGCGGTGCTGGCGATGATCGTGGTGAAAGCGCTGACCCACAGCCCGTGGGGAACCTATACCGTCGCCTTCACCATTCCGCTGGCGCTGTTTATGGGGATCTACATTCGCTACCTGCGTCCGGGACGTATTGGTGAAGTTTCAGTTATTGGCCTGGTGTTCCTGGTGTTTGCCATTATCTCCGGCGGCTGGGTGGCGGAAAGCCCGACCTGGGCGCCGTTCTTCGACTTTACCGGCGTGCAGCTGACCTGGATGCTGGTGGGCTACGGTTTCGTGGCGGCGGTGCTGCCGGTATGGCTGCTGCTGGCTCCGCGCGATTACCTCTCTACCTTCCTGAAAATCGGCACCATCGTCGGGCTGGCGATCGGCATTCTGATTATGCGCCCGACCCTGACCATGCCTGCGCTGACCAAATTTATTGACGGCACCGGCCCGGTCTGGACCGGCAACCTGTTCCCGTTCCTGTTTATCACCATCGCCTGTGGGGCGGTGTCGGGCTTCCACGCGCTGATAGCTTCTGGCACCACGCCTAAGATGCTGGCGAATGAAAATCAGGCCTGCCTGATTGGCTATGGAGGCATGCTGATGGAATCCTTCGTGGCGATTATGGCGCTGGTTTCGGCCTGTATTATTGACCCGGGCGTTTACTTTGCGATGAACAGCCCAATGGCGGTACTGGCCCCAGCGGGCACCGTTGACGTGGTGGCCTCTGCCGCGCAGGTGGTCAGCGGCTGGGGCTTTGCGATTACCCCGGAAACGTTGACGCATATCGCCAACGAGGTCGGCGAGCAGTCGATTATCTCCCGTGCGGGCGGAGCGCCAACGCTGGCGGTGGGCATGGCCTACATCCTGCACGGCGCGCTGGGCGGGCTGATGGATGTCTCGTTCTGGTATCACTTCGCCATTCTGTTCGAGGCGCTGTTTATTCTGACGGCGGTGGATGCCGGTACGCGTGCGGCGCGCTTTATGTTGCAGGATCTGCTGGGGGTGATCTCCCCGAATCTGAAACGTACCGATTCACTCCCGGCTAACCTGCTGGCGACGGCGCTGTGCGTGCTGGCGTGGGGCTACTTCCTGCATCAGGGCGTGGTCGATCCGTTGGGCGGGATTAACACCCTGTGGCCGCTGTTCGGTATCGCCAACCAGATGCTGGCGGGCATGGCGCTGATGCTCTGTGCCGTAGTCCTGTTCAAGATGAAGCGCCAGCGTTACGCATGGGTGGCGCTGGTGCCAACGGCGTGGCTGCTGATCTGTACCCTGACCGCAGGCTGGCAGAAAGCCTTCAGCCCGGACAACAAGGTGGGCTTCCTGGCGATCGCCAACAAGTTCCAGGCGATGATCGACAGCGGCAAGATCCCGGCACAATACACCGAATCTCAGCTGTCGCAGCTGGTGTTTAACAACCGTCTGGACGCCGGGCTGACCATCTTCTTTATGGTGGTGGTTGTGGTGCTGGCGTTGTATTCTCTGAAAACCGCGCTGGCGGCGTTGAAAGTCGACAAACCGACGGCGAAAGAGACGCCGTATGAGCCAATGCCTGAGAACCTGGACGAGATTGTCACCCAGGCGAAAGGGGCGCATTAACCCGTGTGCCGGGTGGCGGCTTCGCCTTACCCGGCCTACATTTCCTGTGAGATCAGAACTATGTTCGACACCCTTTCCAAAGCAGGTAAATACCTGGGCCAGGCCGCTAAAATGATGATTGGCGTGCCGGATTACGACAACTACGTCGAGCATATGCGCGTCAACCACCCGGACCAGACGCCCATGACCTACGAAGAATTTTTCCGCGACCGCCAGGATGCCCGCTACGGCGGCAAGGGCGGGGCGAAGTGCTGTTAACCCTCTTTTGGTAAATAGAGGCTGATCTGCTCCTGTTTACAGCCGTAAATTGCCGCCAGCTTTTCGCGGGTGCGCTTTTGCGGTCGGGAGTCCAGCGCCTCAAGCTGTGATACGGCGGACTGGCTGATGTCAAGCTTCTCCGCCACCTCCTGCTGGGACATGCCGCGTAAAATGCGCCAGGCGGCCTGTAGGCTGACGTTCTCGCTATGCATGATGTCGCATACTTCACCAGGTAATCCTACGTCATCATAACAATCGTGTTCGACTTCAATATCCTCTAGATCATCATCGGTTTCGTCGTCAATTTCTGCCATCTGTAAGCACATACGAAAGTATTCATCATAGGGAATAACGACGTACTGCGCTTTTCCGTCATCGTCCTTAATTAGCTGAACAGCCATAGGGGGCTTTCTCCTCGTGAAGGTAGGTCGTTGATGTTCTGCGCTTGACGGCCAAAACATAACAATGGTTATCGGGATCGTCCCGAAGTGTAATCAGAATGCGGTAATCGCCAACGCGTAGCCGGAAATGATTTTCTGTTGCCGATATTTTTTTGATATCGGGCCGGGGAGCTGAGCGATCGTCCAGCTCAGCAAGTTTTGCTTTGATTCTTCGCTGATATCGGCCATCGATTTTGGAAAACTCTTTCTTTGCATTCTTTGACCAGACAATCTTCATCCGTACCTCCACTGTACGCCCACACAAAATATAAGGAAATAATAAGACTATTAGATAAATTCCGAATTTCTTATGGGCTACTGTAGAGCGGAGAAAAAACGGGTGAAAGCGGCAAACCGCGAATCGTCGAGGCGGCTCGAACAGGCCTCTGCCGGGCGACAGAGGCATACAGTAAATTTGCGATCAGGCGTTCAAACCGCCGTCGACATCCAGACCGGTGCCGGAAATTTGCCCCGCAGCCGGGCTGGCGAGGAAGGTGACCGCCGCTGCGATATCCTCCGGCTGGCCGTAATGGCCCAGGGCAATAAGCTGACGCTGAGAGTCAGCCTGTTCGCCGTCTTCCGGGTTCATATCGCTGTTGGTCGGGCCGGGGTGCACCAGGTTGACGGTAATGCCGCGCGGGCCTAAATCGCGGGCCAGACCTCGGGTGAGGGAATTAAGGGCAGACTTGGTCATCGAGTAGACGGCGATCCCCGGCTGTGCCACGCGGTTCGCCAGACAGCTACCGATGTTGATGATGCGACCGCCGTCAGACATGTGCACCAGCGCTTCCTGAATGGAGATCACCACGCCGCGGATGTTGACGTTCATCAGAGCGTCGATGTCCGCCAGGGTCATGGACTCCAGCGGGCCGCCGCGCGCAATCCCGGCGTTATTGACCAGAATATCCAGCCCGCCGAGGGAGCGCGCCGCCTGCGTGACCGCATCCTGAATCGCCTGCGCGCTGGCGCTGTCGGCCTGAATCGCCTCGCCGTGTCGCCCCAGCGCGTTGATCTCATCGACAACCTGCTGGGCTTTATCGACGGATTTTTCGTAGGTGATAACCACATCGGCACCGGCGCGCGCCAGCGACAGCGCAATCGCCCGACCCAGCCCACGACTGGCGCCAGTAACCAGCGCCTTTTTACCTGTTAAATCGATCTGCATGATGACCTCGTTACGAGAGTGGAGAGAATCATCATTAGGTATAGTCCGTCGGCGCGATTAACGGCTGAAGGATTCCACCTTCTCAAACGCGGCGCGCAGCACCTCAGGCGTTAACGTCACCGGCAGATAGTGAATCGACTCCACCGGGCGCAGGGTGTGGGCAATGACCTTATCCAGCTCGTCGCGGTTGTGAATATCGACGTCCAGCTCGCGAAGCGTGGTCGGCAGATTGAAGCGCTGGTACGCCGCCACCAGCTGCGCCAGCACGTCGTCCTGACCGAGCAGGGCGCTCTGCACCAGAATGCCGTAGGCCACCTTGGTGCCGTGCAGGTATTTTTCCGTATGCGGCAGCACGGTTAAGCCGTTGTGCACCGCGTGCGCCGCCGCCACGCGGGTATAGCGCTCACCCAGACCGCCGACCATTCCGCCTCCGGCAATAATCGCATCCACCACGTCCCGGAACGCCTGCGTCTGTTCGCCGCGCTGCTGATCCGCAAGCGCTTCTTCGCTGCGTGCCAGCAGCACGTCACGGATCGCCAGCGCACCGTTCAGGCCAAGACGCACGGTCAGCGGCAGACTCTCAGGTTGAGGGGCGAGCACCGCCGCTTCGTACCACTTCGCCAGCGTATCGCCGATGCCCGCCAGCAGATATTCCGCCGGGGCGTTAAGGATGATCTGCGGCTCCACCAGCACCAGAAAGTTGGCGTCGTCAAAAATCTCAAACTGTAGCGCCTGACCGGCATCGTTGTACCAGACGGAGAGCGGGGTCCACGCCGCGCAGGTGGCGGCGATAGTGGGAATGCCTACGAACGGCACGCCCAGACGACGCGCCACGGCCTTGACGGTATCCATTACCGCACCGCCGCCCACGCCAATCACCACGCTGGTTTCACTACCCGACTCGTTCACCAGATGGGTGACGTCACGCTCGCTGCAATGGCCCTTAAACAGCAGATGTTTTGCCCCCGTCGCGTTAAAACTCTGCGGCAGATAAGGGCGTGCGCCCTCGATTGCCCGCTCGCCGTAGATCCACACCGCGCGGGAAAGCTGTTCCGGAGTAAAGAAATCATCCAGGTGGGCAAGGCTTCCCGGATGAGAGAAGTAGTTCGCCGGGCCGGGCACGACGCGGATATCGGTGTTGCTCATGAAGTTGTCCTTTTTTAGCAAGCGCTAACCCGATGTTATGTCTGGACATCCGGATGGCTAATAATATTTTGCTTTAACTTATGCCTTTTACGTCGTTGTCAGTCAACAAGAGCTGTGAAAAATTCGCTAAATCAGAAGAGTAATGAAGGATTTACGCGGATGGTTTCCAGTCGCCTTGAGATGCGCGGTATCAGCCTGGCCTTTTCCGGCTTTCAGGCCCTGTCGCGCGTGGATTTCACCCTGAACGGCGGGTCGGTGCATGCGCTGACCGGCGCCAACGGCGCGGGGAAATCGACGCTGATGGCGGTGCTGTGCGGGACGCACGATCGTTATGAAGGCGAAATTTGCATTAACAACCAGCCGGTAAGTATCCGCGAGCCGCTGGACGCCAAACGGCTGGGTATCCACCTGGTGCAGCAGGAGGTGGATGTGGCGCTCATCCCCGGGTTAAGCATTGCCGAAAACATCATGCTCGACCAGTTGGCGCATCCGGGGCACCGCTACAGCTGGCGCGCGGTTCGTCAGCAGGCGCGGCAGGCGCTGGCGCAGCTGGATGTTTCGCTCGACGTACGCCGCTCCATCGACAGTTGCACGCTGGCTGAAAAACAGCAGATTTTGCTGGCGCGGGCGCTGTCGCACCACTGCCGTTTTCTCATCCTTGATGAGCCCACCGCGCCGCTGGACGCGCACGAGAGTGAGCGTCTGTTTGCGGTAGTAAGACGTCTGCAACAGCAGGGTATCGGCGTGGTGTTTATCTCTCACCGCATTCACGAGCTGAAGGCCATCTGCGACACCCTGACGGTGCTGCGCGACGGCAGGCTGATTGAGTCCGGCCCGATGGCGGATCTGAGCGGCGAAGCGATTGTTGAGAAGATGCTCGGCCACGAGCTGAGCGATATCTATCCGCCCCCGCGCCCGCTGCACGGTGAGGAGACGCTGCTGCGGGTGGAAGGGCTGCACGACGATGCGCTGCTGAAAGATATCTCCCTGCACCTGCGCAAAGGTGAAATCCTTGGCATTGCCGGGCTGGCGGGGGCGGGGAAAACGGAACTCTGCAAGGCGCTGTTTGGCGCCAGCAAAAGCCGCGTCGCGCGCGGCGAGCTGAACCATCAGGCCTGGAAACCGCGCGATCCGGCAGACTCGGTACTGCGCGGTCTGGCGCTGGTGCCGGAGGAGCGGCGCAAAGAGGGCATTTTTATCGACGAGCCGGTGAGCATGAACCTTGCCGTGTGCGCCGATAACAGCTTCTCGCGCTGGAGCCTGTTTGGTCATCGTCAGGCGTGGCGCTGGGCAGAAGAGGTGATTGCCCGCGTCGGTGTGCGCACGCGCGGGCCGGGGCAGGTGCTGCGTCGGCTTTCCGGCGGTAACCAGCAGAAGGTCGCCATCGGCAAATGGCTGCGCAATGACGCCAGCGTGCTGATATTCGACGAGCCGACCAAAGGCGTGGACGTGAAGGCCAAAACCGATCTGTTTCAGCTGATCGACGGCCTGGCGCGCGAGGGCAAAGGGGTGATTTACGCCTCGGGCGAGTTTGCCGAACTGGTCGGGCTGTGCGACCGCATCTGCGTACTGTGGGACGGGCGCATCGTGGCGGAAATCGCCGGAGCCGAGGCCCGGGAAGAGACACTACTTTATTATTCAACCGGAGGAACGGCGTCGTGAGCAAGGCCCTTTCAGTGAACGCGGCGGCGTCTGGCCGTCAGCAGGTTTTCGATTTTCTCTACAGGTGGGGCATGCTGTTGACCGTCGTCGCGCTGGTGGCGGTGTTTGGCCTGGCGTCGGACAGCTTCCTCGATCCGAACAACATCATCAACATTCTGCGCTCGATTGCCATCGTGACGGTGATTGCCATCGGCGTCTCGATTTCGCTGACCGTCGGCGGGTTCGATCTCTCGGTGGGGTCAACCGCGTCGCTGGCGAACGCGCTGGTGATTTCGCTTTTCGTCTGGCACGGCTTCGGCACCACCGAGTCGATTCTGCTGACCCTAGCGCTCTGCACGCTGGTCGGCCTGTTTAACGCCTTTCTGATCGTCATCCTGCGCATTCCGGACATGCTCGCGACCCTTGCCAGCCTGTTTGTCATCCAGGGCGTGGCGATGACCTACAGCTACGGCGGGTCGATTACCGAGAACATGGTGCTGCCGAGCGGCGACATGGCGGAAGGGACCATTCCGGCGGCGTTCAGCCTGCTGGGACAGGTGCCGACCATTGTGATCGTCATGCTGGTGGTGACGATTCTGGCGCAGCTTGGCCTGTCGCTGACCACCCACGGACGCCGGATGTACGCCATTGGCGGCAACCCGGAAGCCGCGCGACTTTCCGGCATTCGCACCACGCGCTACAAGGTGGCGGCCTACGTGATTGCCTCGCTGCTGGCGGGGCTGGGCGGCATTCTGCTGGCCTCGCGCATTGGGTCGTCGCAGGTGAATGCGGGCGGCGGCTACCTGATGGATGCGGTGGCGGCGGCATGGATTGGCTTCTCGCTGGCCGGGTCCGGCAAGCCGAACGCGCTGGGCACGCTGGTGGGGGCGGTGATCCTCGGCGTGCTCTCCAACGGGCTGGTGATGCTCTCCGTGCCGTATTACGCCATGGACATTATAAAAGGGCTGGTGCTCGCGGTGGCGCTGGCGATTACTTACATACAAAAACGCTGACAACACAACGGGATAATAAATGAAAAAGATTGCACTCTCTTTAGTGGCTCTTGGGTTACTCACTGCTCTGTCGGGCCTGGCGGCTACCCCCGCGCCGGTTCCGGCCGCCATTGCGAACCATGACGGCCCCATTCGCATCGCGGTGATCCGCAACCTGGGCTCGGACGACAACACCACGCAGTTTGTTGCCGGGGCGATTCAGGAAGGGAAAAAGCTCGGCTTTAAGGTCAGCACGTTTTTAAGTAACGGGGACGACGCCAGATTCCAGGACTTCGTTAACCAGGCCATCAGCCAGAAATACGACGGGATTATTCTCTCTCAGGGGCGCGATCCGTACTCCACCGCGCTGGTGAAGAAGGCGGTGGATGCCGGGATCAAAGTTTCGGTGTTTGATACCGCCGTGAACGGCGAGATCCCGGGCGTAACCGTTACCCAGCAGGACGATGCCTCCCTGACCAACCTCTCTTTTGGTCAACTGGCGAAAGATTTCAACGGCAGGGCCAATATCGTCAAGCTGTGGGTCGCGGGCTTCCCGCCAATGGAGCGCCGTCAGGCGGCGTATAAAGAACTGCAAAAGCAGTATCCGGAGATTAAAGAGCTGGAGTCCATCGGCGCGGTCTCCTCTGACGTGCAGGGCGACACCGCCAACAAGGTGGGGGCGATCCTCGCGAAATACCCGAAAGGTAAAATCGACGCCATCTGGGGGACCTGGGATGCCTTCAGTCAGGGCGCGTATAAGGCGCTGAAAGAGAATGGCCGCACCGAGATCAAGCTCTACAGCATCGACATCTCCAACCAGGATCTCCAGCTGATGCGCGAGCCGGGTAGCCCGTGGAAGGTGAGCGTGGCGGTAGATCCGAAGCTGATTGGCGCGACCAACGTACGCCTGATCGCCAATAAGATTGCCGGAGAAGCGACGCCTGCCACCTACGATTTCAAGGCGGCGGCTATTCCGCAGGCGCTGCTGATCGCCCAGCCGGGCGCGGTGAACGTGGCGTCTCTGGGGAAAATCATTCCAGGCTGGGGCCAGACGGAAGATTTTATCGCGCCGTGGTTTGCGACGCTTGCCGCTAAAAACAAGTAAACCAAGCCGGGTGGCGGCTGCGCCTTACCCGGCCTACATTTCGTACCCGTAGGCCCGGTAAGCGTAGCGCCACCGGGCGTAAGGAGCATAAGGTGTCTCAATTACCCCCTCCCGAATACAGCCGCAATATGCGGCTGATTGGCCATAGCGACCAGGGCGGTCGTCCGGACGGTGTACAGCTGATGGTGCACCGTGGTTTCGCCTATATCGGTCATATGGTGTCGCAGGGCTTTTCCATTGTCGACGTGCGCGATCCGAAAAAACCAAAAGCCGCAGGTTACGTGCCCGCGCCGCCGGGTACCTGGAACGTACACCTCCAGGCGCACGACGATTTGCTGCTGGTGATTAACGCCCGGGATCTGTTTGCCGATACGCGTTTTGCCGATGAGAAGGTCTACTACACCCGCCAGGTGGGGGAGACCGTCAGCGACGTGCAGGATAAAGGCTGGAGCGCCGGGCTTCGCGTCTTTGATATCTCCACGCCAGACAGGCCGCGCGAAATCGGCTTTCTGTCGCTGAGCGGCATCGGCATTCACCGCATCTGGTACGTCGGCGGCCGCTGGGCCTACGTTTCAGCGCTGATCGACGGCTTTACCGACTACATCTTTCTGACCATCGATCTTGCGGACCCGCGTAAGCCTGAAGTCGCGGGGCGCTGGTGGCTGCCCGGGATGAACCAGGCCGAAGGTGAGAAGCCGGATTGGCCGGAAGGAAAACGTTACGCCCTGCACCATGCGATTATTGCCGGCGACACCGCCTACGGCAGCTGGCGCGACGGCGGCCTGACGCTGCTGGACGTGAAGGACCGCGCGCAGCCGAAGCTGATTAGCCATCGCAACTGGAGCCCGCCGTTTGGCGGCGGAACGCACACCGCGCTGCCGCTGCCGGACCGCGACCTGCTGGTGGTGCTGGACGAAGCGGTGCTCGACAATCAGGAAGACGGCGAAAAGCTGATCTGGCTGTTTGATATCCGCGAGCCGTCGAACCCGGTCAGCATCTCGACCTTCCCGCAGCCGGATGAAACCGACTACGTGGCGAAAGGGGCGCATTTCGGCCCGCACAACCTGCACGAGAACCGGCCGGGAAGCTTCGTCAGCTCAACGCTAATTTTTGCGACGTATCAGAACGCGGGCGTGCGCGCGTATGACATTTCCAATCCGTATCGCCCGGTAGAAACGGGAGCGCTGGTGCCCGCGGCGCCGGAGAGGATGATGGATACGCGGCCCAACCGCCCGCAGGTGATCCAGTCGTGCGACGTGTTTGTGGATGCGCAGGGGATTATTTACAGCACGGACTATAACGGCGGGATGTCGGTGATTGAGTATCTGGGGTGAGTGCGGTTTGATGCCCTCACCCCGGCCCTCTCCCACAGGGAGAGGGAGAAAATCAGCTGTACTGCCGCACTCGCGCCACCAGCTCTTCCGCGCTGTCGATGCGGTCGGCAATGACAATCAGCGCTTTACCGAGGGATATTGCATGGCGGAGGCATTCGTGGCGCATGGCTTCATCCTGGATGGTATCGATATCCGCCACGTGTGAAAGCCCGACGCTGCGGCGAATCAGCTCGGTGCCGCAGAACCCGATGGCGTCATGCCAGACCTTTTTCAGGAACGCGGAGGCATAGCCCGGCGCGCTGAGTGCGGCGTCGCGGGCTTTCTCGTTTGCCAGCGCCTGGAAGCGCTCCGCGAAGGTGTTCCACAGTTCCTGAATATCGTTCAGGCGCTGCTCGCGCGCGGCGGCGGCATCGCGAATGCCGAGGTGCCCAGGCAGGCCGCAGAAGTTCAGCAGCAGGTTGCCGATGGCGGTGCCAACGTCAAAGCCAATCGGCCCAAAATAGCCGAACTCAGCGTCGATGGCCTTCAGGCTGCCGTCGGCCACAAAAATCGAACCGCTGTGAATGTCTCCGTGCAGCAGGGCTTCGGCGTGCGAGAAAAAGCGGTGCTTGAGGGAGGCCACGGCGATTTTAAGCTGGGCGTCGTCGCGCAGGGCGGCAACATCGTTTTCCAGCTCGGCCGGGTAGCTGTTGCGCGCGTGGATCTGGTACGGATCGTTAAAGAACAGATCTTCGGTGATCTCGCACATCTCCGGGTTGATGAATTTCGCTACCTGCGCTTTTTTATCGTGCGGATGCAGATAAAAATCGCTGGTGTGGAACAGGGTGTGAGCCAGATATTCCCCCAGCTGACGCGCCGCCTGGGGGTAGTAAATGTTGTTAATCAGCTCGCCGCGCCAGATGCGATGGCTGGAGAGATCTTCCATCACCATCACCGCCAGTTCCGGGTCAAAGTGGTGGATTTTCACCGTGTGCTGCGGGCTGTGCTGGTAATGCTCGACCAGGGTTTGCGCTTCAAGACGGGCACGATCCAGCGTCAGCGGCCAGGATTCGCCGACGCAGCGTACATAGGGCAGCGCCTGCTTAACGACGATGCGGCTCACGCCCGCGCGGTCGAAAATTTTAAAGACCAGGTTGAGGTTGCCGTCGCCGATTTCCTGCGCCTCTACCAGCGATGAAGGATCGTCAAGTCCGCCAAACTGCCTGGCATACTCCACGGCGTCCTGAGCGGTAAAGGTACGGTATTGCGACATGGCCTGCTCCTCAGTTTTGCTAATTAAGACATGTAGACGTCTATACATCTGGAATTCATCCTGACACAATGTGCTACAACAACGCAACAGGGAATTAACGACATGCAGACATTACAGACGACCAGCCTGCGGGTGGCGGATAATCAGCTCTTTATTCTCGACCAGCAGGCGCTTCCACAGGAGAAACGCTGGCTGGATGCCTCGACGGTCGAGGCGCTAGTCGGGCACATCCACACCCTGCGGGTGCGCGGCGCGCCGCTGATTGGTCTCTCTGCAAGCCTGTTGCTGGCGCTGTTAGCGGAAAGCGGCAAAAGCCGCGACGAGCTGGCGGTGGCGCTGGAAACCCTGCGCGCCTCCCGCCCGACGGCGGTGAACCTGATGAATAACCTCGATCGCATGAAGATTGCGCTGTGGCAGGAAGATTATATTCCGGCGCTGGTGGCTGAAGCGCTGCGGCTGATTGACGAAGACAAACGGCTCTGTGACGCTATTGCCAGTGCGGGCAGCGCGCTGGTGAAGCGCGGCAGCCGTCTGCTGACCCACTGCAACACCGGCGGGCTGGCGACGGCGGGCGTCGGTACCGCGCTGGGGGTGATTGCTCGCGCGCATCAGGAAGGCAAGGTAAGCAACGTCTGGGTGGATGAAACCCGTCCGCTATTGCAGGGCGGCAGGCTGACCGCGTGGGAACTCGGCGAGCTGGGCGTACCGTATCAGCTGATTACCGACTCCATGGCCGCCAGCCTGATGGCAAAAGGGCAGGTGGACGCCGTGTGGGTGGGTGCAGACCGCATTGCCGCCAACGGCGACGTGGCGAACAAAATCGGCACCTATTCCCTGGCGGTGCTGGCGAAGTTTCACGGCATTCCGTTCTACGTCGCTGCCCCGCAAACGACCCTCGACCCGGACTGCCCGAACGGTGACGCAATCCCGATTGAGCAGCGCGCGGCCAGTGAAGTGACGGGCGTGGCGGGGAGCTTTGGCGCGGTGCAGTGGGCGCCGCAAGAGGCGCAGGTCTATAACCCGGCGTTTGACGTCACCCCCGCCTCGCTGATTAGCGGCTGGGTGCTGGATACAGGCGTGGTCACACCGGACGAGGTAGCGAAAGGGAAATTTGCCTGAGTCCGGCTATCCTTTAAGGGCGTTCCCTGAGAGGACAACATCGTGACGCTCGATCCTGACACAGACTTAAAACTGGAGCGCGTGGTGGATGCACCGCGCGACCTCAGCGATTGCGCGTCATCCGACGAAGGAGATCCGCGAGCAGCATGAGCAGATGGGCTTCCATGAAGGGTAGGGTGTTGTGCTGGATCAGCTGGTGGGGTATGTTAAGGGGCTTAACGCGTAGTGCGCGCGAGTGCCCTCACCCCAACCCTCTCCCACAGGGAGAGGGGGCTGACCGTGCCTGTTCAGACTATGCCAGGCGTGGATACGCATCCGCAATCGCATCCCCGGTAAACTGTGCGACCCAACCCTCCGGGTTATCGAAAATACGAATCGCCGTAAAGTTCGGCTCTGAGCCCATATCAAACCAGTGCGGCGTGCCCGCGGGAACGGAAATCAGGTCGTTTTTCTCGCACAGCACCTGATACACTTCATCGCCGATGTGCAGGCAGAACAATCCCGCCCCTTCCACGAAAAAGCGCACTTCGTCTTCACCGTGAGTGTGTTCGTTCAGGAACTTCGCGCGCAGCGCCTCTTTCTGCGGATTGTCGGCGCGCAGGCTGATCACATCCCAGCTCTGGTAACCTTTCTCTGCCACCAGCTTGTCGATCGCATGCTGATACGCCGCGATCACGGCTTCAGGCGCGGGATCGTGCCCTAAATCGCGATCCGCCGCCCAGCGTTCAAACCGCACGCCTTTGGCGTTCAGCTGTTGGGCAATCTCGGCGGCGTCGGTGCTGTGCCACTGGTGCTGACTGGCGTCTTTATCGGAATAAATGGTCAATGCGCTCATGAAGGGATCTGCTCCGGATTAATCTCGTCAAACTGGTGGATCTGATGATGATGGCTTGCGCCGTCATCTTCACCGCGAATCAGTTGTAGGGTGCGAAAACCCGCCTGTTCAGCCGCGTCCAGCTCCTGATGAATATCCGACAGAAACAGGATCTGCGACGGGGCAATGCCCGTTTGCGCCGCAATATTTTGATAAGACTGCACCTCGCGCTTGGCGCCAATGTGGGTATCAAAATAGCCGCTGAACAGATGAGTAATATCACCTTCGTCGCTGTAGCCAAATAACAGTTTCTGCGCGGTGACGGAGCCAGAGGAATAAACATAGAGATCAATCCCTTGCGCCTTCCATTTTTCCAGCGCGGGTAGTACGTCAGGATAGAGGTGTCCGGTAAAGTCACCGTTGACGTAACCGTCCTGCCAGATGATGCCTTGCAGGGCTTTGAGCGCCGTCGATTTGCGGTCTTCATCCATAAAGGTAAACAGCACGTTGATGAGATCGCTGACGCTGGCATGCGGAGCGCTGATTTCATCGCGCAGGTTGTCCAGAATCGATTTGACCGGCTCGGCGTACTGCTGCGCGGTCACGAAGGCCGCCAGCCGCTCACGCGCGTAGGGGAACAAAACATCATGGACAAAACGGATATCGCTGGTGGTCCCTTCAATATCCGTCACAATCGCGCGAATCATACTCTCTCCCATTGTCGTAAACGCATTTCGCATTCAAATAAGAATTCTAAACCTTCCAGATGACGGCGGGCTTCGGCCACGTCGCGTCCCCAGCAGGTTAAGCCATGGCCGCGCAGAAGAAAACCATAATTAAGCGGGCGTGCCTGCGCGTAATGGGCGATGCGCGAGGCGAGGGCGTCGATGTCCTGGTCGTTATCAAACACCGGGATGGCCACCGTATCCTGGTGCGTGGTCTGCCCGGAAAGGGATTTTTGCATCTCGAAACCGGTGATCTTCAGCTCGGCCTCGTTAACCAGACGCGACAGCACCGTGGCATTGACGGTGTGAACGTGCAGGACGGCGTTAGCCTCGGGAAACAGGCGATAGATGAGGGTATGCAGCCCGGTCTCTGCCGACGGTTTACGGCCAGACGGCGCACGGTTGGTGGCGATTTCAACCTGTAGAAAATCGGCGGTGGTCAGGCTGCCTTTGTCTTTTCCGGATTCGCTCAGCCAGCACAGGTGTTCATCCTGACGCACGGACATATTGCCGCCGGTAGCGGGCGCCCAGCCTTTTGCGCCAATCCAGCGGCAGGCCTCGACCAGGTGTGTGAGTTGCAGGTTGTCTGTCATTTCCTTTTACCCTCTCGGTCAGGAATATTTATATCGTTTAGACGTCTAAGCGTCTTGATTGCCAAAGACTAACATCGTGTTATAGTGTCAGCAACATAAGTATTACAGGCAGGCACACTACAATGAGCAATAACCCGTTGATCCCGCATAGTAAACTTCCAAATCTCGGCACGACAATTTTTACCCGGATGAGCGCTCTGGCGCAGCAGCATAACGCCATTAACCTCTCGCAGGGGTTCCCGGATTTTGACGGCCCGCGCTATTTGCAGGAGCGTCTGGCGTACCACGTGGCGCAGGGGGCAAACCAGTACGCGCCGATGACCGGCGTGCAGGCGTTGCGTGAAGCCATTGCGGATAAAACGGCTGAGCTGTATGGCTATAAACCTGATGCGAACAGCGATATCACGGTAACCGCAGGGGCGACCGAAGCGCTGTATGCGGCGATAACCGCCCTGGTGCGTACGGGCGATGAGGTTATTTGTTTTGACCCAAGCTACGATAGCTACGCCCCGGCGATTGAACTGGCCGGCGGCGTAGTGAAACGCGTGGCGCTCCAGCCGCCGCATTTTCGTCCGGACTGGCAGGCGTTTGCCGCGCTGCTGAGCGATAAAACCCGGCTGGTGATCCTGAATACGCCGCACAACCCATCGGCGACGGTGTGGCAGAAGAGCGATTTTGCCGCCCTGTGGCAGGCCATCGCCGAACGTGAAATCTATGTTCTGAGCGACGAGGTGTATGAGCATATCTGCTTCGCCGAAGAGGGGCATGCCAGCGTGCTGGCGCATCCGCAGCTTCGTGAGCGTGCAATCGCGGTATCGTCATTTGGCAAAACCTACCATATGACCGGCTGGAAGGTCGGTTACTGCGTGGCGCCCGCCGCCATCAGCGCTGAGTTGCGTAAAGTGCATCAGTATCTGACGTTTGCGGTGAACACACCCGCTCAGCTGGCGCTGGCGGATATGCTGCGCAGCGAACCCGGACACTACCGTGAGCTACCGGATTTCTACCGTGCGCGTCGGGATCGGTTTGTGGCTGCGTTGAGCAAAAGCCGTCTGGAGATTTTACCCTGTGAAGGGACCTATTTCCTGCTGGCCGACTACAGCGCGATTTCCGATCTGGACGACGTGAGTTTCTGCCAGTGGCTGACGAAAGAGGTGGGCGTGGCGGCCATTCCGCTGTCGGTGTTCTGCGCCGATCCCTTCCCGCATAAGCTGATCCGACTTTGCTTTGCGAAGCAGGAATCGACGCTGCTGGCAGCGGCAGCGCGGTTAAACGCGCTCTGACTATTTCACCGTCCAGGCTTCAGAAAAACGACGGTCTGCGAAGAGTTCGAGCAGACCGTTGATCTGCTTCAGACGCAGTACCTCATCGCTGTCCATACCCAACTCCTGGCCAATTTTCTGCTCACTCCAGCCCATAAGCACCAGCTCGCGCACGATTTCTGACATGGCGTTGATCTGGTGGCGTCCGCGCGCGCGGTTGTGGCGAATGGTCGCAGCCATGCGGTCGAATTTTTCCTGCCGCGCTTTACGCAGGCAGGTGACAGGAAGGTAACCCTTAAGCTGGCGCTTCAGGGTCGCCCGATTACTGCCGATATCATGGCGGTGAAAACCATCGACAATTTCGTAGTGCTGTGGCGCATTTTCCGTCACCACGATAGGCTGTGTGAATCCATCCAGCTCCAGTGACTTGCTGAGTAGCCGCTTTTCCGGTGGCGCGACGTTATTTGGGTTGTAATCGTTAGCGCTGATGTTTGTCTTTTTTATCCACAATACGCAATCGACGGGCTGATCGCGAAAAGGGCTGATTTCATGTAATGCCTGACGAAACGCATTAATAGCGGCTATTCGCTCTTCCTCAGAAAGTGCCTGAAGGTACGTTTCCATTTCGGTGATTATTCGTTGTTGCATAAAATCCCCCACTCCTTGCGTTTTGCTTTCACTCTGTCGCTGTAGCGCTGATAGTGTTTAGGCTTATTTGGGCTAAATGACAGGGCCCTGCACCAGTAATCGTTATTAAGTAAAACCTTACAGATACGTCGCCAGGAGGGGATGTCCTTGGCGCCAATGTCGCCCTCCTGCGTATCGGGAATATCGTTCATGCCTCGCTTTTGATACCAGTGGAGATAAACCGCAATTTTATTGCGGTAATGCTCCGCCGTATTTTGCGGCATGCTGTCGAGTAGCAGCATGGCGTATTCGCGCCAGCCAAGATGGTCTGGTTTCAGGATCTTCCGGTGGCCATAAAAATGGTTATCGTGCCCGGCATAAATACCGCCGCTGCGCACCCCGCAGGCACGCTCACACATCGCCGCCCAGCGTTCGGGTTCAATGACATGATAGAGCCACAAGCCCTGACGCTGTTCCGGGCCAAACGGTTCGCAGATGCGCATATAACGCGGCGGCACCCCCGCCTTGTACATCAGGTCGTATAACGGGTTATAGCAACATTTTGATTTCGCGAACCACGTCCAGATGTCGGCGGTTTTCCAGTCGTACAGAGGGTAGATGTACCAGGTGTGCCCGCCCGGTGCGACGGTCGTCCAGGGTTTATCGTCAGAAAAGCGCTGCTTACGTGCCGACGCGATAGCCAGAAAGCGGTTGTAGGATTCATCGGCGCGGATCCCCACCATAACGGCGGCAGGACGTTTTTGCGCATACCATTCGGCAAACTCTCGCACGAAGACTTCAAACGTCATTCCCTGCTGATAAAAATCGAAATAGTGATAATCGGTAATGGCATCTTCCGGTGGCTGGCGAACCCAGTTTGTCCCGGGTTCCCAGCACTGCCATTCAGGTTGAAACTGTGACAGGGCGTTCTGGGTCGTGAGCGGAAGCGCTACCCACCAGAACTGATGGATAACATCCCGATACAGCGTTCTCATCGTGTCAACATGCTGAATGGTTGAGGAGAATTGCGCTTCCCAGTCCAGAAAGATGACATCTATTTTTCGCTTTAATTGCCGTGCTTGCTGGGCAACGAGATGCAGCATCACGGTAGAATCTTTTCCACCGGAAAAGAAACGCATACCCTGGATAAATTGTTTAGCGTCCAGTCTATGCGTTCCGCTGAAGCGTCTAAAACATTTTCCTGTAAAGGGATTTTATAGATCGACATGGTTAATCGCATCCTGCGTGTTAAATGTCTGGAAAAAATTAAGACGATATTATGAAATCATTTTTCATTATTTTCACGGGATCATTTTTTTAGTTTGCGATTTTTATATTCATCATATAAATGATTTTACGCAGATGGAGCGGAAAGACAGAGTTTATGCATTTTCTCAATGAACGTTGAAAAAACACTGCTGTTCAGCGATGAACGGCTGTAAAGCATATAGACATGTATTTCGGGCAATTCAAATGGGGCGGCGATCCGTTTTAATTTTAACGTCTCTTTATAGGCTTCATAGATTGATACGGGTATAAAGCCTAACAGATCAGATGAACTGACCATGGAGATAAGCGAGCTGATGGAGTCCGTGCGAAAAGCAATATTTCTTTCCGGGAAAACGTCATTGGCGCGATTCTGGAACTCTTTAACGCCCGGGTGCGCACTCTGGTAAAAGGTGAATTTTTCCCGGTATAACGCTTCAAGACTGACCGTATCGGCGAGTCTTGGATGGTTTTCTCGGCAGATTAACGCTATTGGCACCGTGGCAAAGTGAGAACACACCACAGAGCGATTCTTAATTGGGGCAATAGTAAAGATCAGGTCGGCTTTACGGTAGGCGAGCAGGTCCTCTGCGGATTCCGGAGAGATAAGCATATCTCGTTGTTCTATCTCATAATTATCCTCTGACATTAGCAGCTTCATTGGTTCGAGCATATAGCCGGGCGACATCATTTGAGAGCAATAGATAACGAACTTTTTCTTGATGTCCGAGTGATGCATCATGTTGATCGTCTGCTCAATTTGGTTGAGATTCTGTTCAAGATGATGATGCAGGTTGGTGCCCACCGTGGTCGGCGTAATTCCCTTACCTGAGCGGATGAACAGGGGGTCATTGAGCTGGCCACGCAGACGTTGCAGCGACTGGCTCACGGCGGATGGCGTGATATAAAGTGTCTCGGCAGCCTTACTGATACTGAGATGTTGGTAAATGCATTCGAAGATGACTAACAGATTGAGATCGAATTTTTTTAGGTCGTAGAGGTTGGCCATGTTTCGTCCTGAGTGTGCTGTGTTTGCTGTCGTTATCACATCATGGAGTACGACAGAGGGAAGTTACCTTTAACAATCCGTGGGGGTAACTCGCTTAATTTAAAAATTAAGTGATCTTAATATATCACGGCTTTGGATTATTGAAACACAACTTCAAGATTTATTAAGATAATTTTATCTTTAAAGTGTGATTGAATTATTTGAATGACAACTGGCATTTATATATAGCGCGAAATTTATAATGAAATTAAATTTATAACGTTTCTGAGACCTGTTCGATTCTGCCTATCACAACCATAGGCAGGACTATCCCTCTTATGCATTGCTCAATGCGCGCACGGATGCTGTAATCAAACCGCTGTTACGGCCTTGATACAAGGTATGTAGAGCGCAACGCAACGCCAGCTTCGGCTGGCACTGAATGTACCTGCGGGGAATTCAGGTATCAGGGCCGCCCGTTGAGGCGGCCTTTTTACTTTCAGGCTTTCCTGTAAAAGGTTCACCTTGCTGTCTTGTTGCTGTTGTAAGGTTTGGCTGATTGATTTGATAAAGCATACGCATTAGCCCCGATGAACAAAGTTGGTTACCTTACATCTCAACGAAAACACGGAGGAAGTACAGATGTCCTTGATTAACACCAAAATTAAACCTTTCAAAAACCAGGCGTTCAAAAACGGTGAGTTCATCGAAGTAACTGAGAAAGATACCGAAGGCCGCTGGAGCGTGTTCTTCTTCTATCCGGCTGACTTCACCTTCGTTTGCCCGACCGAACTGGGTGACGTGGCAGACCACTACGAAGAACTGCAAAAGCTGGGCGTAGACGTTTACTCTGTTTCTACCGATACCCACTTCACCCACAAAGCGTGGCACAGCAGCTCTGAAACTATCGCGAAAATCAAATACGCGATGATCGGCGACCCGACTGGCGCCCTGACCCGTAACTTCGACAACATGCGTGAAGATGAAGGCCTGGCTGACCGCGCGACCTTCGTTGTTGACCCGCAGGGCATTATCCAGGCTATCGAAGTTACCGCTGAAGGTATCGGCCGTGATGCATCTGACCTGCTGCGCAAAGTGAAAGCGGCTCAGTACGTTGCTTCTCACCCAGGCGAAGTGTGCCCGGCGAAATGGAAAGAAGGCGAAGCGACGCTGGCTCCATCTCTGGACCTGGTCGGCAAGATCTAAGTCTGTAAAGCCTGGCGGCGCTACGCTTGCACAGGCCTACAGTATCGTAGGCCGGGTAAACGAAGTGCCACCCGGCAATCAATGGGCGCTCCCCGCGCCCATTTCATTCCAGCACCATGATGCAAGTTGCATTCAGGCAGCCCGTATAAGGCGGCTTGCATGATGACGTTTTAAGAGAGGGAAGAATAATGCTCGACGCTAACATGAAAACCCAGCTCAAGGCCTACCTTGAGAAACTGACCAAACCTGTTGAGCTGATTGCCACGCTGGACGACAGCGCGAAATCGGCAGAAATCAAAGCGCTGCTGACAGAGATTGCTGAGCTGTCGCCGAAAGTGACCTTCAAAGAAGACAACACGCTGGCAGTCCGTAAGCCTTCTTTCCTGATCGCTAACCCAGGGTCTGACCAGGGGCCGCGTTTCGCGGGCTCTCCGCTGGGGCATGAATTTACCTCGCTGGTGCTGGCGCTGCTGTGGACCGGTGGTCATCCGTCAAAAGAAGCGCAGGCGCTGCTGGAGCAGATCCGCGATATCGACGGTGATTTTGAGTTTGAAACCTATTACTCACTCTCCTGCCACAACTGTCCGGACGTGGTGCAGGCGCTGAACCTGATGTCAGTCCTCAACCCACGCATTAAGCACACGGCGATTGACGGCGGTACGTTCCAGAACGAAATCACCGAGCGCAACGTGATGGGCGTTCCGGCGGTTTACCTGAATGGTCAGGAGTTCGGCCAGGGGCGTATGACCTTGACCGAAATCGTCGCCAAAGTGGATACCGGCGCAGAAAAACGTGCGGCAGAAGAGTTGAACCAACGCGATGCGTACGACGTACTGATTGTTGGCTCCGGCCCGGCGGGCGCGGCGGCAGCGGTCTACTCCGCACGTAAAGGGATCCGTACCGGTCTGATGGGCGAGCGTTTCGGTGGTCAGGTTCTGGATACCGTTGACATTGAAAACTACATTTCCGTGCCGAAAACCGAAGGCCAGAAGCTGGCCGGGGCGTTGAAAGCGCACGTCAGCGACTACGACGTGGATGTCATTGACAGCCAGAGCGCCAGCAAACTGGTTCCGGCTGCGGTCGAGGGTGGTTTGCACCAGATAGAAACGGCGTCCGGCGCGGTGCTGAAGGCGCGCAGCGTGATCATTGCCACCGGCGCGAAATGGCGCAACATGAACGTCCCGGGCGAAGATCAGTACCGCACCAAAGGCGTGACCTATTGCCCGCACTGTGACGGCCCGCTGTTCAAAGGTAAACGCGTAGCGGTGATCGGCGGCGGTAACTCCGGTGTGGAAGCGGCTATCGATCTGGCGGGAATTGTTGAACACGTTACCCTGCTGGAATTCGCCCCGGAGATGAAAGCGGACCAGGTGTTGCAGGATAAGGTGCGTAGCCTGAATAACGTCGATATTGTGCTCAATGCCCAGACGACAGAAGTGAAAGGCGACGGCAGCAAAGTGACCGGTCTGGAATACCGTGACCGCGTGAGTGGCGATATCCACAGCGTGGCGCTGGCAGGGATCTTTGTTCAGATTGGCCTGCTGCCAAACACCACCTGGCTGGAAGGCGCGATTGAGCGCAACCGCATGGGCGAGATCATCATTGATGCGAAATGCGAAACCAGCGTGAAGGGCGTATTTGCGGCGGGCGACTGCACCACCGTGCCGTACAAACAGATCATCATCGCCACTGGCGAAGGTGCGAAAGCGTCGCTGAGCTCGTTTGATTATCTGATCCGCACCAAAACCGCATAATAAAAGAAAGCAAGACGACACCTGCAATGCCAGAGGCCACCAAAAGGTGGCCTCTTTTTTTATCTCACGACCATCACCGGAATGTGGGTGTGGCGGATTACGCTGGAGGCGTTCGACCCCAGCAGGTGAGTGGTGATGGAAGGGTTACGTGAACCAATCACTACCACGTCGGCATTTAATTCTCCCGCCAGCTCATTAACGGCGTCGCGCACGCTACCGAACCGGACGTGGGTTTTGATGCGGGAAGGATCGATGCTGAAGTGCCCGACCATGGTTTGCAGGCGTGTCTCGGCTTCATGCTGTAAATGCTCTTCAAAACGACGCACATCAGCAGCGAAACGATGCAGGCTCAGGCTGGCAGAGCCCGGTAAAACATGCAGAAGATGAATAACTCCGTCCTGCTGCGCGAGAAATTCCGCGTGACGTACAGCCTTATCACTCAGTTCCATTTCGAAAACATCAACCGGCATAATGATTGTTTGATACATAACCGTTTCTCCTTGTTTATAAACGCTGAAATCATTCAACCACAAAATATAAAAGGTTTCTGTAATCCCGACAGCACTTTTTTATCTCGCCAGGATAAATCTCAAAACAGCCGGATTCCGGGGCAGATCCCGAGAGGTAGCTACCCTTTTATAAGCTTACCCACACCCTTTCGGAGGTTGCATGAAAGCTCTCACCTATCACGGTCCACATCATGTTCGGGTCGATAATGTCCCCGATCCGGGCATCGAACAGCCTGACGATATCATCCTGCGCGTAACGGCCACGGCGATCTGTGGTTCTGATTTGCATCTTTATCGCGGAAAAATTCCCAAGGTCCAGCACGGCGATATCTTTGGTCATGAATTTATGGGCGAGGTGGTGGAGTGCGGGAGCGAAGTGAAAAACGTGCAGAAAGGTGACCGGGTGGTGATCCCGTTTGTGATTGCCTGCGGTGACTGCTTCTTTTGCCAGATGCAACAGTACGCGGCCTGCGAAAACACGAACCGCGGGCAGGGCGCGGCGCTGAACAAAAAGCAAATTCCCGCCCCTGCCGCGCTGTTTGGCTACAGCCATCTTTACGGCGGCGTGCCGGGCGGACAGGCGGAGTATGTGCGCGTCCCGAAAGGCAACGTGGGGCCGTTTAAAGTGCCCCAGCTGCTGTCTGACGACAAAGCGCTTTTCCTGTCAGATATTCTGCCTACCGCCTGGCAGGCGGCAAAAAATGCGCAGATCCAGAAAGGCTCCAGCGTCGCCGTATTCGGGGCCGGGCCGGTGGGGTTACTGACCATTGCCTGCGCGCGGCTTCTCGGCGCAGAGCAGATTTTCGTGGTTGACCATCATCCCTATCGACTGCGGTTTGCCCAGGAGCGCTACGGCGCGATCCCGATTAACTTTGATGACGATAACGACGCGGCGGAGAAAATCATTGAGCAAACGGCCGGACAGCGCGGAGTGGATGCGGTGATTGATGCCGTCGGGTTTGAGGCCAAAGGCAGCACCACGGAAACGATCCTCAGTAACCTGAAAATTGAAGGCAGCAGCGGCAAAGCCCTGCGCCAGTGCATTGCTGCGGTGCGGCGCGGCGGCGTGGTCAGCGTGCCGGGCGTGTACGCCGGTTTTATTCACGGCTTCCTGTTTGGCGATGCCTTCGATAAAGGGCTGAGCTTTAAGATGGGGCAGACCCACGTCCATGCCTGGCTGGGAGAGCTGCTGCCGCTCATCGAAAAAGGGCTGCTTACCCCAGAAGATATTGTGACCCACTATCTTCCGCTGGCTGATGCGGAACGCGCCTATAAGATCTTCGAAAAACGGGAGGAGGAGTGCCGCAAGGTGATCCTGGTGCCTGGCGCAGATACCCCGGAGGCAGCGCAGCAGAAAGTGAAGGGACTGGTGAATGCCTTCCCCGGCGGCGTTGTGTGAGGTTCCTCACTCACCAGTGGCGCTCAAGATACAGCACCGCCACGACGAGGATCGCCAGGATGATGAGAAAAACCAGTGTGATAACAAGTATCTCACCCATGACCGTCCCCACGGCACTACAACAGACTAAGCGTGGATTAAGCGGTTTTTGTCCGGTATAGCACAATAGGGTGAATTTGCGGAAAGAGGATGCGGGTGCATCCTCTGTGCAAAGCGGGGTCGCTTGTTCAGAAGGGATTAACGCAGGTAATCGCCAGCGGCTTCGGGCTGGTAGAGCAGCTCAAGCACTTCCAGGTGAGCTGAGGCGCCGCCCGGGAGTTCCCAGTGGATGGTATCGCCCGTGCGCAGTCCAAGCAGCGCTGCGCCCACGGGTGCCAGCACCGACAGTTGCGTGCTGCTGTCGGTCATCTGCGCCGGATAGACCAGCGTACGAGTGAGCTCCTCTCCGGTGGTCAGGTTGCGGAACTTCACCTGGCTGTTCATGGTGACCACATCATGCGGCATGGTCTCAGGCGTACACATCTGCGCCCGGTCGAGCTCTTCGTTCAGCGCATCGGCTACCGGCAGCGAGGCGAATTCTGGTTTCTCCAACAGTCGGTCAATACGTTCTGCGTCGAGTTCATTGATGATAATCGTAGGTCTGGACATTTTTACTCCATGTCGTTAATGCTGCGTGTAACGCAGAAACCAATCCAAAAGAAAACCCTCGCCGTCTGGCAGCGAGGGTTTAACTTATCTGATGATACTGTCTGAAACCGTAAGTTTGAAGTGATGAAGGTCACAATCATGCGCCATATGAATTTTTGGCAATAAACCCGGCGTCCCGATTCACGCTGAACGGAAATTTCGTTACGCTGGAAAGACTGAACCCGGGCAATGCGCGTTGCAGCCCCAGCGTAGAGAGAGCGACATGTACTTTTACCAACCGTCTCAGGGGCACGGCCTGCCGCACGACCCGCTGAACGCCATTATCGGTCCACGTCCGATTGGCTGGATCTCATCCTGTGATAAGGCCGGTCAACTGAACCTTGCCCCGTACAGCTTCTTTAACTGCTTTAACTATCGCCCACCGATCATTGGTTTTTCCAGCAACGGCTGGAAGGATAGCGTGCGGAATATTACCGAAACGGGGGAGTTTGTCTGGAACCTCGCAACGCGCGATCTGGCCGAGGCGATGAATGAAACCTCCGCCACGCTCCCTCATGGCGAGGATGAATTTACCTTTGCAGGCCTGACGCCCGTAGCCAGCCAGCTTGTGAGCTCGCCGCGCGTGGCGGAAAGCCCGGTGAATTTCGAGTGTCGATTGTCACAGTGCATTCAGCTTACCGGCGCGGATGGGACACCGATTGATACCTGGCTGGTGCTCGGCGAAGTCGTGGGCGTCCATATCGCCGAGAGTTTGCTGGAAGAGGGGATTTACCAGACCGCGAAAGCGCAGCCCATTCTGCGTGCGGGTGGACCGACGGCCTACTACGCCATCAGTGACAGCCATCGCTTCGATCTGGTACGCCCGGATGCGCGCAGGGGGTGATATGCACGCAACCCTGTTGCCCGCCGATCAGCAGTTTTTTGCCGATCTGTTGAGCGGCCTGGTGCTCAACCCACAGCAGCTGGGGCGAGTCTGGTTTGCTCAACGTGGCGCGTCTGACGCTGTCGGAAGCGTGAGCCGCGACTGGCCACGGCTTGATGTCGTTCTTCGCGGGGAATATGGCAACAGACTGGTTACCGGGCACCAGACCCTCTGCCAGGGGGAAATGCTGTTTCTTCCCGCCCAGGCCGCCAGCGTCCCGGTGTTTGAACGACCGGTCATGCTGCTGAGCATTCTTTTTGCGCCGTCGTGGCTGGGGCTGGTGTTTCATGATACCCGTCATGGGCGCTCCGTGCCTGCGCAGCGACACGTTGAGCTTCCTCATCCTGAACGAGGCGAATGTGCTGCGATGCTGATGGCCCTGACGCACCTGAGCGCTTCCCCGCAGGATCAGGCCATTATTCAACCGCTGGTGCTGAGCCTGCTGCATTGGTGCCGGAAAGTGGTGTCGTCGCTGCCTGAACCGGGACTGTCGCGCGGGGATTTCCTCTATCAGAGCATTTGTAACTGGGTGCAGGAAAACTATGCTGAATCCCTGTCGCGGGACAGCGTCGCCGCGCTGTTTAATATTTCGGCTAACCATCTGTCACGCCTGTTCTCCCAACAGGGGACGATGAGTTTTGTGGATTACGTTCGTTGGGTGCGTATGGCGAAGGCGAGAACCATCCTGCAAAAATACCACCTGCCGGTGGGGGAAGTGGCGAAGCGCTGCGGCTATGCCGATAGCGACTATTTTAGCCGTCTGTTCCGGCGCCAGTTTGGCCTGACGCCGGGGGAGTATCGCGCACGCTTTCAGTGACAGTCAGAACGTGATTTCAGCGTTCAGCAGATCCAGGATACTTTGCGGCGTCGTTGCTGCAAACAGCGACTCGCGAAACGTTTTATTGACCAGCTTCCGCGCCAGCTGGGAAAAGACCTTCACGTGATTAATCCCTTCCTGAGCGCCGAGCGTCAGCATGATCACCAGCTCGACGTCGCCCAAATCCGACTCCCAGTCAATCGCCTTGTCCAGACGGGCAATGCTGATGCTGGAGTGGCGTATCCATTGCGATTTGGTATGAGGGATCGCTACGCCAAACCCGACGGCGGTGGTGACAATCTCTTCGCGCTGCCAGAGATCTTCTTCAAGCTCCAGCGGGTTTTCGGTCCTGCCATGAATCGCAAGATTTCCGCATAAGAACTGAAGCACCTGCTCTTTTGAGGTCAGCGGCTCATTGACCACGATAGTCTCCAGCGCCAGCAAGGGACGCGGCGGCGCTTCCGGTGTGAAATCCGCCAGCAGGGCTTCAATCTCCTCTGCGCTGCGGCTGTCGCAGGCCTTATCTGCCAGCGCCCGGCAGGCCGCCATGTCCAGCTGACGCAGCTGGGTTTTTACCGCAGGGATGCGCGGCCCGCTCATGCTGAACTCATCTATACCCAGCCCAAGCAGAAGAGGGAAGTAGCGCTGCTCTCCGCCAAGTTCCCCGCAAATGCCGACCCATTTCCCGTGACGATGCGCTGCGGTGACAATCTGGCGAACCATGCGTAAAAAAGACGGTGTGATGGGGTTATACAGCGCCGAAACGCGCGGGTTGTTGCGATCGACAGCGTAAAGATACTGAGTCATATCGTTCGAGCCGATACTGAAGAAATCCACCTCTTCGCAGAAGTGATCGATGATAAAGCAGACTGAAGGCACTTCAACCATGATCCCCAGCGGCAGGTGCGCGGTGTGACGTAACCCCTGTGAGGCCAGGGCGTCACGAACGTTTTGCAGTTCCTGTTTGATCCATAAAATCTGATCGAGGCTGTGCACCATCGGGATCATCAACAGCGCATTGCCGCTGGCGCCTGCGCGTAAGATCGCGCGCAGTTGGGTGCGGAAGAGATCGGCAAATTCGGGATAAATACGAACGGCACGATAGCCGAGGAAGGGGTTTTCTTCCTGGGGAATGTTCAGGTAAGAGAGCTGCTTATCGCCGCCGATGTCCATTGTGCGAAAGATGACCGGCTTGCCCTGCGCGGAGAGCAGCACCTGCTGATAGGCTTCGAATTGCTCCTGCTCGTCCGGCGCGGAGTCTCTGTCCATATACAGCATTTCAGTGCGAAACAGCCCGATACCCTGCGCGCCGCAGGTAAACGCCCCGGGCGCTTCCAGCGCGCTGCCGATGTTAGCGGCAATCTCTACCGGTACGTTGTCGCGGGTGAGTGCTGGAAGACCCGCATCTTTGATCTGCTGCTGGTGGCGTCGGTCGGCAAGGCGCTGCGCCACGCTATAGTAATCATTCACCGCGTCGTTGGGTTCAACGACCAGCACGCTACAGATGCCGTCCAGAATGACCTCTTTTCCCATCAACGGCGCCAGCGAGGCGACCGTTAAACCACTCAGCACAGGCACGGAGGCCGCGCGTGCCAGTATCAGCGTATGCGACGTCCGGCCTGTTTTTTCAAGCACCATTCCTTTCAGATACTGCGTGTCGAGGCTGAGAAACTGGCTGGGCGTCAGATCTTCCGCCACCAGAATAGTGGGAGCGCTGAGGGTTAATGCGGAGGTTTGCTGCAACTCCGGCCAGGTAATGTTAAGAAGCTGCTCGCTGATGTCTCGAATATCGCTGACGCGTTCACGCAGGTAGTCGCTGGCGGAGAGCGACAGCTTGTCGCAGATCAGCTCCATATTACGAATGATCGCCTCCGCAAGGCTTAGCCGCTCCTCGGCGATCAGTCGGCGTATGGTGCCGCCAAACTCCTCATCCTGGATCAGCGAAAGATGCGCGCTGAGAATGGTTTTACTCTCGCCGTCCAGCCCGCGCAGACGGTGGTTGAGCTGTTCAGCCAGCGTCGCCAGGCTGTGTTCCAGGCGGGTAATATCTTCCGGCGAGGCGGGGATCTGACAATAACGTTTGAGGTTATCGCTCTGCCAGCCTCGCAGAGTGCCAGCCCCGATGCCACTGGCGAGCGTAATGCCGTGCTGAAGGTGGGGAGCAAGCCTTACAAGCGAACGGGGCAGGGGATGCGCAACATGCGGCGCGTCGCCGGAGGGAATACTGTCGCTGTCGATAAACGCGCCGGTGAGATACGCCTCCAGCACGCGTCGGGCCTGCTCCTCGTCGCTGCCGTTAATTTCCAGCACGCAGCTGTCATTAAACAGCGTACCGGTACTGATCAGCGCCAGCGAGCTTTTGGCATCCGCGTGAGTGTTAAGCCGTCTGTTGATAAAACGGATGTCGCTGCGCCATGCGCTGCACTGCTCTTTTAACGCCCAGGCCGGACGCGCATGCAGGCCGTTGGGCAGTGGGCAGAAAAATTCAATTGAAAGCATACTTCCTCCTGGCCGCGTGAGATCAGCATCTGAAGTCCGTCAGATGATCCACGGTCTCACGGTTCATGCATGCCACAAGCGCGACAAGCAGTTGTTGGGTGTGATGAATGTCTTTTTCGTCGGCAATGGATGCCGCGCAGTGCCCGTGTCGGGTCGGGGGACCAAGCACAAGAGTCGGCACGCCAGTGCCGGAGAGATGGATCGCCCCGCCGTCCGTTCCGCCGTTGCTGAACATGTCTTTTTGCAGCGGGATCCCTTGCGAGCGCGCGATCGTCTCAGCCAGCGCAATCAGTTTGGCTGGGGCGATGAGCGTTTTGTCGTACAGCACCAGCATCGGGCCCGCACCGATCTGGCGATGGTTGGCGCTGCCATAATCGAAATTTTTTGACCAGCAGGCGGTATCCAGCACCAGCGCGATATCAGGATGAATGGCGCGCGTGGCGGTTTGGCCGCCGCGCAGGCCGACCTCTTCACTTGAGCTGGCCACCAGCCAAAGCTCGCAGTCGAGCGGCGTCTGGTGCAGCTCGCGCAGCAGCGCGATCAGCAGGTAACAGCCGAGACGATCGTCGAAGGCTTTACCCATCACCCGATTGTGGGGAAGGGTCTGAAAGGGTGTATCGAACGTCACGCGGTCGCCTGCGTCGATACCGGCGGCGAACACCTCCTCCGCCGACGTCGCGCCAATGTCGACACGCAAATTGTCAACGTTTTCTCCTTTCAGATCCCCATCCAGCAGTCCCGGTATTTTTTCCCCGTTACGCGTGGTGATGCGCACCGGCTGAAGGGTACGGGCCATCATGCGCACGTTGCCGATGGGCAGGATATCAATGGCCCCTTCGCGCGAGACGCTACGCACCATAAAACCGACTTCATCCATATGGGCGCAGACCATCACCTTCGGGCCCCGGCTCTGGTTGACGCGGATAAGCACGGAACCCAGCCCATCAAACTGAACCTCTTTATGGTATTTTTGCGCCTCACTGAGCAGGATGTCGCGCACCTCTTGCTCTGAGGCCGCAATGGCGTCTGCTTCGCTCAGGGCGCGCAGTAAATCTCTGTCCACTCTTGTTCTCCCGTCAGCAATAGCCGTTTGTCGAGGGTATAAAGCACCTCGGCGCCCGTTTCCGTCACCAGCACCACATCTTCAATTCGTACCCCGCCCTGGTGTTCAAGGTAGATCCCCGGTTCAACGGTCAGCACCATGCCGGGCTGCAACGGGGTGCGGTCGGTAGGGGAAAAACGTGGATTTTCATGGACATCAATACCAATGGCATGGCCGGTGTTATGCCCGAACTGCGGGCCGTAACCTGCACGTTCAATCACGGAACGTGCGGCGCTATCGATCTGATTACAGGAAACGCCGGGGCGGATGGCATCAATGGCCGCCTGTTGTGCCGCCAGAACGATCTGGTACACCGCATAGAGAGGGTGCTCCTCCGGCGGCGTGTTTTGCCCGGCGACAAGAAAGGTCCTTGTCATATCCGAGCAATACCCCTGGTGTTGGGCGCCGAAATCAAGGGTGATCATCTCGCCAGGCATAATCACTTTGTCAGAGGCTTTGCCGTGGGGCAGCGCACCGCGCGGCCCGCTGGCGACAATGGTGTCGAAAGAGGGCTTGTCCGCACCCTCCTGCTTCATAAACCACTCCAGCTCGGCAGCGACTTCACGCTCGCGCATACCGGGCTGAATGAAACGCCGGATGTGTCGTGCGGCGCGGTCGGCAATGCCGCATGCTGCACGGATACGGTCGATTTCGTCAGCGCTTTTTATCTGCCGCAGCGCGTCGAGCGAGGTGCTGCAAAGGGTAGTATTCAGCGTATCGCGCCACAGCACGCCTGTTTGCCAGCTCACGTATTCACCCTCAAAGCCAAGACGGGCGAGATTGTCCTTCGCAATAATCTGGTTCACCGCCTGCGCAAACGGGTTCTCCGTGTTAAGCAGGTGCATCTCATAGCCCGCCGCTCGTGAAGCGATATCGCTGTAGTAACGGAAATCCACCAGGATATGTGCCGCGGTTTGTGTCACCAGCACATAGCCCGAACCGGTTGAAATGCCCAGGTGCGGCTGTTTATTCTGGCGCGAAGAGATGAGCACGCCGTCCAGTTTTTCCGCAGCCAGCCAGGCACGAAGCCTTCTCAGTAATTCCATGGTTCACCCCGTTACAGCGTGTCGATAGCGAGTTTTCCGCGCTTGTGCAGACTGTTACGAATAATCACGACCAACAGCGCGGTGATCGCCGCCCCGACCACAATACTGAGCATGTACGCCCCCAGATTGGTGACCAGCGGCCACGCCCAGATCGCCGATTCAGGGAACCACTGCACGGCACCGAGCGCGGTGGCGGTCATCGCACCCGCGATCGCACCCGCCATATACGCCGGCAGCGTCGCAAGCGGATTTTCCAGCAGGAACGGGATGGCCCCTTCACTGATGCCCATAAAGGCGAGGAACATGGCCGTTTTGCCTTGCGGATAAAGCTGCGGACTAAACAGGCGTTTGCCGGTCAGACGATGGTCAATCAGCGTAGCCAGCCCCAGACCAATGGGCGGAATAACAATCGCCACGGCGCGGGAGGTGATGGGCAGGACATGATCGGTTGTCAGCCCCAGGCCAACAAATCCCGCCGCTTTGTTAATGGGGCCGCCAAGATCGATCGCCGTGGCCGCCGCCATCCCGATGGCGTACATCATGGAGCCCGCCTGACCCGCCGCCAGCAGTACGGTCCGCATACCTGCATTCAGCCAGCCGCCAATCGGCGTGATGATGTAATACATCGCCAGCATCACAAACAGCGCCGAGAGGATTGGGATCAGAAAGGTGCTTTTAAAGGCCAGCAGGTACTGCGGTACGTTAATACGGCTATTCAGCCATTTGACCAGATAGCCTGCGGCTATGGCGATAATCAGCGCGCCAATAAACGTGGAGGGCACGGGTTTGGTGGCAAGCCAGGTCAGTTTTTCCGCATCAAAGTTCAGCACCAGCGTCGGCTGCGTGGCGACAAGGCCACCGATAAACCCGGCCGGGAAGGCCAGCTTTCCGCCGATAGAGTTGGCGACAAAGGCGGCAAACATCGGGATGGCGAAGCTGAACAGCAGCCCGCCGAACGATTCGGTCAGATAGGCAAATTTCAATACCGAGAGATTGAAACCGGTGAATTTGCCAGAGTTAAGCGCGTCGAGAATACCGGTGTCAGGCGGGATCTCCAGCCAGACGTAGGCGATGAGCTGTGAAATGGCGAGGATAACCCCGCCCATGATAAGCGTTGGCACCATGCGGGATATCCCCGACATAATGTGCTGTGGAAGCTCTTTCCAGAAAGACGCACCGGCGGCAACCGGTGCGGATTTGATGGCAAGTGTGTCACCCTCGTGACTGTCCGGGCGAACCGCGCTGCGTTTTTTAATAGCCATGACGAAAACCCCTGGGTGTGAGGATTATTATTGTTCTGCTGCAATCATCTCTTCGATCTCTTTCAGGGTGCCTGCCGCGTTTTTAATGGCGTCCTGAAGCGTAATCTCATACACGTCGCGCGTTTCGAAGCGCTCATTGTCTTCCGGGGTGATCGCGATGGCGTGGATAATAATGTCAGCGTCGGCAATATCCTGTGGGGTCAGGCGATTCTGGATCCCGTCCGCGCCCTGGGTTTCAATTTTTACCTCATAACCGGCTTCCGTCGCTGCGTCTTCCAGCGCCTGGGCTGCCATGAAGGTATGTGCCAGGCCCATCGGGCAGGCGCACAGTGCAATCAGTTTTTTAGCCATGTGAAATTCCTCCTGTAGATAACGCCATGATTATGGCGGGGAGGTTTCAGTGATGTTTACCGGATTAATAATGCTTTAGCTGGAAAAATGATGCGTGTGAGCGGAAGTGTGAGGTTAATCGTCATATCACGGAAATCAATGAAAAACCGGGCAAAAAGGTGCCCGGCGCAGCATCAGTAACCGGCTTTATCAATGACAAACTGTTTGCCGCAGTTGCCCGGATGCGGCTGTGGCGCAAAGGAGCCGGCAGAGAGCGGGTTGTTGATGGTGCTGGCGTTCAGCGAGATCTGCATCTCGGTCAGATAAGCCGGATTGCCGTGGCAGGTAAGCTTGAACGCTTTTACGCTCTGTTTCCCCCAGCTTTTGGCCACGGCGGCATCGAAGTCGCTGCGGCGGACGGTTTTGCCATAGTTTTCTGCCAGAAATTTTCCTGCCGCGCTGTGCTTCACTTCCTGGTTCATGCGCACCATGGTGCCGAAGTAAGCGTCGGGATCAAATCCAAAGCAGACGCCGTGTTTCGCGTATTCATAACGTTCAAGGCAGGAGTTGCCGCCCGCGCCGGGCATCACGCTGTTCAGCTTCGCCGCGCCCGTTAGCGATAGTCCGGTCTCTGCGGCGTCACATTTGCGGCTGGCTTTTGCTTCCGGCATATTTGGAACCGGACGAGTGGCACAGCCGAAGCGCATCCAGCGGCGTTCATCCACTCCGCGAGCGGCAATAGATTTCGGCAGCGCGGGCCATAAGCCGTGGACGGTCAGAAAATCGGTTTTGTTGCTGCTCTCTTTTTGCAGGCGACACTCTTCCGGTTCGTCACGGTTACGTTCGACCATGCTCTGGCAAAATCCGGTTTGCCAGGAAAGGGCCAGAACGTAGCGATCGAAATCGCCGTACTGGGTTGGCTTAAGCGGATCTGCCTGAATTGAGAAGACACAGAGTGCAAGCGCTACTGCGCCAGACGGGATAACGATATCCTTCCTGAACATTTGCTTTCCTGATTGGTTGGGCGCGATTAATTTCTGGGGGTTATTAAAGCACAAAAAGCGCCCGCAGGCGCTTTTTGGAAATCAGGAATTTCGCTTAGGCAGCGCCGGGAACCAGCACTTCGGTGGCGATAATAACGATAATCAGGCCAACCAGCACCGGCACTGACGTGCGTTTTACCACTTCAAACGGAGAGATTTTCGCCATCCCCGCAACCGCAACCACCACGCCCGATACCGGAGAAATGGTACGACCCAGGTTGGAAGCCTGAAGCATTGGAATGGACAGGTAAGCCGGGTTGATGCCGGAGGAGTGCGCCAGCTTAGGGATCATCTCAACAAAGGCGTAGAACGGCGCGTTACCGGAGCCGGTGGTCATCGCCGCCAGCATGGTCAGCACCACCAGCACCAGCATCAGGATAATGCTGGCCGAGCCGAACGAGGTGGCGATAGAGATCAGGCTCTGAATAAAGCCGATGGTGCTCAGCCCCTGGGCAAACACCCCCGCGGCAACCAGCAGCATCACCACGCCCGCGAAGGCATCCGCCATACCGCGGAAGGCAACTTCCAGACCCGTGAACACTTTCTGGGTGTTAAAACTACGAACGAATTCCAGGATGGCCGCCAGCAGCATACAGATCACCAGGATAGTGATGATGTGCAGCTGCGGGCCCCATTTGCCGTCGAAAATAAGCACGCCAATAATCGGCGTGAAGGGCAGGATGGAATAAAACGCTGGGGCGGTAGTGGTGATTTCGCTGACGTCCATCATTTCATGGCTGACGTTCTCTTTCTTATCGAGATAGCGCTGCCAGAAGAAATGCGCCACGCCCATGCCGAGAATAGCGGTGATGGAGATCGGCAGTGTGGTTTTGAAGGCGAAGTCAATCAACGACATTTCCGCGGCTTTTGCGGCCAGCACTACGTCACCGGAAGTAGGGGAAAGAATAATCGCCGCCGGAGAGGCGCAAATAGCCGCCGCTGCGCCACGGCTGATCCCGACGTTAACCATTACCGGGAATAACGTTGCCATTAACAGCACGCCAAGGCCCGTTGCTGAGGAAACGGCTAATGACATCAGACAGGCCAGAAAATAGGCCGCGACCATCAGCAGATAGGGGGAATTAATATATTGCAGCGGCTTAGAAGCCAGCTTGACCACCATATCATTCGCGCCGATATGGGTCATATAGGCAGCAAAACCGCAGAGCATCATGATCATCATGCCCAGATCGCCGCCGCGGCTCATCAGCAGAATTTTTATATATTCCACAATATCGGTAGCGGTATATCCGGTGCTGGCTTCGCTGGCGGGTAAAACCTGATGACCCATTAGCGCGCTAATGATCAGCAGCGTCAGGCCGCCGACAAATAGCACGCCGGTGGCTGAGTAACCTTTAATGATGTAGCGTGCTACACCAACAATGACCACGACTCCAATGAGGAGTTCGAGAAAAGTAAGCATGATTTCCCCTGTATCCTTGCTGCCCGAGAGACAAATAATCAATAAAAAAGAAGCTGAAATGTGCCGAATAAATGTCCAGTCCTTGCTGATTAAAATCAAGAAAGAGACTACTAAAGGCACTGATGACGATATTTTTGCTAACCCTGCGTCATTTATATTAAGACGTTATTGACCTGATGAATAGATATTATATGTCATTAAATTGATGGTGAAGTGTTAAGGTTTTGAGTATTACTTGCCGACAATCGATTTAAAACGTAAATCTCTTTAAAACCACTTCTCTTTCATTCTTTTGCCTGCTTATACTCGGTTCACTTTCTCCTGTCCGACGATCTGAATATGCACGCCAGCTGGACATATCGCCTGCGCTTTATCAAAAAACATCTGCTGATGTTTTTGCTGGCGTTTGGCTGGCTGTTGATCCAGAGTCAGGTGGCCGTCGCCTCCCATCAATGTTCAATGGATTTGCGCGGTGAGGTGGCCACTATCCAGCATATGGACATGATGGCGCAACCGGGGCCGCATTATGCTGCTGGTGCTTCACCGCTGTGTGAAAAGCATTGTGTGCCGGATCAGGTACAAAAAGATCCTGCCCAGCCGCATCTGGTGGCGCTGCCTGCCGCCATGACCCTGACCTTAACGACCCCAGAGTGCTCGTCTGCAAGCCATCCTGCGTGGTCCGTTACCCCTCCTGCTGTGGGGCCGCCGGCAACGATCCGCTATTGCCGGTTTCGGGAGTAAAAACCTGTTAATTCGTTGATTTTATTTACTTAACGTTTAACAGGAGTTTTATCATGCGTACCGTATTCCTTTCCGCGCTGGTTGGCGCGTCCGTCTCTTTCGCTTCTTATACCGTTCAGGCAAACCAGACCTGGCAGGGCCGCGGCGTGGTTCAGTCGATCTCTGACAGCGCCGTCATGCTCCGGCACGAGGCCATACCAGAACTAAAATGGCCAGCAATGACCATGCCGTTTACTTTATCTGCCGGCGCCACGCTGAATGACGCCAAACCAGGGGATGAAGTGACCTTCACGCTTGAGCGTGCGGGTGACGGTTTCCAGATTATCTCGCTGACGCCAGCACGCTAAGCGAGGTCACCATGAAACAACACACACTGAGCCTGTGGCTCGGTGGGGTGTTGTTCGGCCTGTTAACCTCCGCCGCGCAGGCGGAGCCGTGGACGCTCGAACACACCCTGACCGAAGCCCAGCGCTACTCGGCAGAACTCTCTGCCAGCCGTAACGAAGCGCAGGCGCTGGATGCGATGGCGGATTCCGCCACGCAATTACCTGACCCAAAACTGAAATTCGGTATCGAAAACGTGCCGGTACAGGGCAGCAACGATCGGCGGCTGACGCGCGAAGGGATGACCATGCAGAAGGTTGGCATCATGCAAAGCTACGTCAGCTCAGAGAAGCGGGAACGTAAAGCGCAGACCTTTCAGGCGCAGGCGCGAAGCGTGCTGGCAAAATCCGAAGCCGTCCGCGCCGCGCTTCAGCGTGATACCGCCCAGGCCTGGCTGGATCTGGCGCTGGCCCAGCAGGCGCTGAACACGGCCAGAACGCTGGTCCGTGAAACCGAACGCCAGCGGGGCGTGCAGAAGGCGAGCGTCGGGGCGGGAAGCGCCACGCCGGACAGCGTACTGGCCCTGCAAATGATCCTCAGCGCCATGCGCGACAAAGAGACGCTGGCGCAGCGGGATGTGCAGCTGGCGCAAAGCCGTCTGCTTGAGCTTACGGGGCACGCGATTACGGCGGTTCGCGGTCCGCTGCCGCGCTATCAGCGTCTTCCTGCCGATGAAAAAACGTTGCAGGAGGGGATCGTCAGGCACCCGGAAGTGGAGGCCGCACGACGTGAAGCCGAGACCGCGAAAGCGCGTTCAGCGCAATCTGCCGTGGCGGCGATACCCGATGTGGATGTGGAGGTCTATTACGCCCACCGCGCCGAAGGCTATGACGATATGGCTGGCGTGATGTTCAGCGTGGATCTGCCTTTGTTCCAGTCAAAACGTCAGGACAAGGATTACGCCGCCGATGTTTCCCGCTCAATGCAGGCGGTGGATCAACTGACGCTGCTCAAACGCGAACACATTGCCCAGGTGCAAACGCTGGTGGCGCAGTATCAGGCTGCGCAAACGGTGTGGCAGCGACAGCGGGACGAGGTACTACCGTTGCAGCGTCAACGGCTGGCGGTACTGACGGCGCAATATCGCTCTGGACAGTCGGCGCTTCCGGCCCTGCTGGAGGCGCGTCGTGGCGTACTGGATATGGAACTGGCGGTGAACCAGGCGGAGCGCGAAATGGCGCGAACCTGGGCTGCCGTGAACTGGCTGATCCCGCAGGAGCTGGCGCAATGAAAAAAACAACGTTAATGGCGATTGCCATCGCGATAGCTGCCGCTGGCGGCTATTTTGTCGGAAAGAAGCAGACGCATCAGCCGGCTGCGGCTGCACAACCCTCTGAACGTAAGGTGCTTTACTGGTACGACCCTATGGTGCCCGGTCAGCGCTTCGATAAGCCGGGTAAATCCCCCTTTATGGATATGGATCTGGTCCCGCGCTACGCCGATGAAGCACAGGCGGCGTCAGGCGTGGTCATCAGCACTCAACAGCAGCAAAACCTGGGGATGAAAACCGCCAACGTTGAGATGCGCCAGCTGGTTTCGCCGTTCTCGGCCTTTGCCACGGTTGCAACGGATGAACGTAACGTCTCGGTGGTGTCAGCCCCGGCCAATGGCGTGGTGTCAAAATTGTTTGTTAATGCGCCACAGCAGCAGGTGAAAGCCGGAGAGGCGCTGGCGCAACTGTGGATCCCGCAATGGACCACCGCCCAGCAGGAGTACCTCGCGGTTCGTCAGCTTGGCGATGCCGCATTGACCCGCGCCGCACGCGAGCGGCTGGCGTTGCAGTTTATGCCGGAAGAGGTCATTCGTTTGCTGGAGCGTAGCGGTAAGCCGCAGACCACGCTCACCCTGCGCGCTGACCGGGCGGGCTATGTGGTGAAGCTGGACGTGCGGGAAGGGGCGCAAATCACCGCAACGGCGCCGCTGTTTGAGATCGCCAGCCTCGATCCGGTCTGGCTGGTGGTCGACTACCCGCAAACGCAGGCGCAGTCTCTGGCAGTGGGCAGCAACGTGGTAGCAACGTCAGAAAGCTGGCCGGGGGAGCAATTCCACGGCACGGTCAGCGAATTGCTGCCGCAGATGGAGACGACCACGCGAACCCTGAAAGCCCGTATCGTGCTGGAAAATACCGCACATAAGCTGAAGCCAGGCATGTACCTCTCCGTCAGGCGTGCGGAAGAGATGAAAGGCCCGCCGGTGCTGGCGGTGCCGGAAGAGGCGGTGATTAACAGCGGAGAGTCTGCGCGTCTGCTGCTGGCCACCGGGGACGGTTATTTCCAGCCTGTGACGGTGACAACCGGCCTGACGGCGCAGGGCTGGACGGCGATCCTGTCCGGGGTCAAAGAGGGCGATAAGGTGGTGACGTCCGGGCAATTCCTCATTGATTCCGAAGCCAGCCTGCGTAGCGTGATGCCGGAGGTGACGCCATGATTGCCGCTGTGATTCGCGCCTCGTTGCGTAACCGCCTGCTGGTGATCCTGGCCGCGCTGATCATGGCCGGCTGGGGCTGGTGGGCGGTGCAGCGCGCGCCGCTGGACGCGTTGCCCGATCTGTCTGATGTGCAGGTCATTATCAAAGCGAGTTACCCCGGAAAAGCGCCGCAGGTGATTGAAGATCAGGTGACCTGGCCCCTGACAACCTCCATGTTGTCTGTGCCGGGAGCTAAAACCGTGCGTGGTTTTTCAATGTTTGGTGACGCTTATGTGTATGTGCTGTTTGAGGATGGCACCGATCTCTACTGGGCGCGATCCCGGGTGCTGGAATATTTAAGCCAGGTACAGGCGCAGTTTCCGCCAGGCGTGAAGGTGTCGCTGGGGCCAGATGCGACGGGCGTGGGCTGGATCTACGAATATGCGCTGATCGACCGTAGTGGAAAACACAGCCTGGCAGATCTGCGGGCCCTTCAGGACTGGACGCTTAAGTTCGAGCTTAAGACGGTACCGAATGTATCTGAAGTGGCAAGCATTGGCGGAATGGTGCGTCAGTATCAGATCGTGGCGGACCCGGCGAAGATGCGCGCGCGGAATATTACCCACAGCCAGCTATCCGGCGCGGTGCAGGCCGCCAATAAAGAGAGCGGCGGCGCCCTGCTGGAGATGGGCGAAGCGGAGTATATGGTGCGGACAACGGGCTATTTGCGCTCGCTGGAGGATTTTCGCAATGTGGTGATCGCCACCCGCGATGGCGTACCTGTCCTGCTGAAAGATGTCGCCACCATTGGCATTGGCCCGGAGATCCGCCGGGGCGTGGCGGAGCTTAACGGTGAAGGGGAGGTCGCTGGCGGCGTGATCGTGATGCGCTACGGGCAGAATGCGCTGGAAACGCTTCGTGCGGTAAAAGCGAAACTGAGCGAGCTGCAAAAAACGCTGCCGCAGGGCGTCGAGATTGTTCCGGTCTACGATCGTTCCACGCTGATTGAGGAATCGGTCAAAACGCTGACGCACAAGCTGCTCGAAGAGTTTGCCGTGGTGGTACTGGTGTGCGCGCTGTTCCTTTTCCACCTGCGCTCCGCGCTGGTGGCGATGGTCTCTCTGCCGCTGGGGATCCTCGGTGCTTTTGTGGTGATGCACTATCAGGGCATTAACGCGAATATGATGTCGCTCGGCGGGATCGCCATTGCCATAGGGGCGATGGTGGATGCGGCAATTGTGATGATTGAAAACATGCACAAGGTGCTGGAGCAGTGGCGGCATGATAATCCGGGCAAGGAGCCCGCGCCGGGGGAATACTGGCGTCTGGCGGAAAAGGCGGCGGTTGAAGTGGGACCGGCGCTGTTTTGCAGCCTGTTAATCATCACGCTGTCATTTATACCGGTTTTTTCGCTGGAAGCGCAGGAGGGGCGAATGTTCTCGCCGCTGGCGTTCACCAAAACCTGGTCGATGGCCGTGGCCGCCGGGCTTGGGATCACCCTGGTGCCGGTGCTAATGGGCTTTTTCATTCGCGGGAAAATCCCGGATGAGAAGGCAAACCCGATCAACCGCCTCCTGATCCGCCTGTATGAGCCGCTGCTGGACAAGGTACTGACCTTCCCGAAAATGACGCTGGCACTGGCATGTCTGCTGCTGATCGCCACGCTCTGGCCGCTGAGCCGCCTGGGAAGCGAATTTATGCCGCCGCTGGATGAAGGGGATTTACTCTATATGCCCTCCACGCTGCCGGGGATCTCTGCTCGCGAGGCATCGCGGCTGCTTCAGCAGACGGACCGCTTGATCAAAAGCGTACCGGAGGTCGCGAGCGTGTTTGGCAAAGCCGGTCGCGCGGAGTCGGCAACCGATCCCGCGCCATTAACCATGCTGGAAACAACCATTCACTTTAAGCCCCGCGAGCAGTGGCGGCCAGGAATGACGCCGCAAAAGCTGGTGGAGGAGCTTGATAAAACCGTGTCGCTGCCGGGTATTGCCAATGTGTGGGTGCCGCCTGTCCGTAACCGCCTGGACATGCTGGCAACCGGGATCAAAAGCCCGGTCGGCATTAAGGTGAACGGCAATAATATTGCCGACATTGAGCGTGTGGCCCGGCAGATTGAGCAGGTGGTGAAGGACGTTCCTGGCGTCTCCTCTGCGCTGGCGGAGCGTCTGGAAGGCGGGCGCTACGTGGATATTCGTATCGACCGGCAAAAAGCCGCGCGCTACGGCGTTTCCGTCGATGAACTGCAAAGCCTGGTCTCCACGCTGGTCGGGGGCGATAACATTGGCGAGGTGATCCAGGGACGCGAGCGGTATCCCATCAACCTGCGTTATCCCCGCGATTTGCGTGATAACGTCGACACGTTGCGGGTGTTGCCGGTAGTGACCGCCAGCGGTAGCCAGGTGGCGCTGGGGGAATTGGCCGATATCGTCGTGACGGAAGGCCCACCGATGCTCAAAAGTGAAAACGCGCGCCTTTCCAGCTGGATCTACGTGGACTTGCGCGGGCGCGATCTGAAATCCGCCGTGGATGAAATGCAAAAACGGGTGGAGGAGAAGGTGGTATTGCCGCAGGGCGTGTCTCTCTCCTGGTCCGGGCAGTTTGAATATCTGGAACGGGCGACCGCGACGCTCAAAATAGTTTTACCTGTCACGCTGATGATTATATTCGTCCTTTTATGGTTAACCTTCAGGCGGATATCAAATGTCCTGATAATAATGGGGACATTGCCTTTCGCGCTTATTGGGGGCGTGTGGTTACTGTGGCTGCTTGAATATAATTTGTCAGTGGCGGGGGCCGTCGGTTTTATCGCCCTTTCCGGGGTGGCGGCAGAATTCGGCGTAATTATGGTTCTTTATTTGAATCATGCGCTTGATAAATATCACAGGCTGGAGCCAGAAGGGGGAAATACGGTGCTGATGCGGGCGATCCACGAAGGAGCCGTGCTGCGCGTGCGTCCGAAGGTGATGACGGTCGCCACTATTATGGCGGGACTGCTGCCCATCATGTGGGGCAGTGGGAGTGGCTCAGAGGTGATGCAACGTATTGCCGCGCCGATGATTGGTGGCATGGTAACGGCACCGTTATTGTCGATGCTAGTTATTCCCGCACTTTATAAATTGTTACATCAACGTTAAATGTGTCAACTGCATGTGCTTATTCAGGCATGCAGTTTATGTATCCTCAGATTATTCCCAGGAACGGGATGGTAATTAGGAATAACACCCATGCTGTTAAGCGTTCATTCAAGTATTCTGTGTTAAGGTCTGCACCGAATACTAAATATGGTAATGGCATTGTGATTGTACGAATTAAATTCCCCCTGATTTTATTGTTTATTATTGGGCAGTTATCGTTTGCGTCTGCGGTTAATGCAGAGAGCAATACAGCGGATAAAGGCTGGTTCACCACCTTCACGGATAACGTGGCGCAAACATGGAATGAACCTGAGCATTACGATCTCTATATTCCGGCCATTACCTGGCATGCACGTTTCGCCTACGATAAAGAAAAAACAGACCGTTATAACGAGCGTCCGTGGGGGGCCGGCTTCGGTCAGTCTCGCTGGGATGAAAAAGGTAACTGGCATGGCCTGTACCTGATGGCGTTTAAGGACTCCTACAATAAATGGGAGCCTATTGGTGGCTACGGCTGGGAAAAAACCTGGCGTCCGTTATCAGACGACAACTTCCGTCTGGGGCTGGGCTATACGGCAGGGTTCACGGCGCGTGATAACTGGAAATACATTCCTGTTCCGGTACTGCTGCCGCTTGCCTCCATCGGCTATGGTCCGGCAACGTTTCAGATGACCTACATACCGGGTACCTATAACAACGGTAACGTTTACTTTGCCTGGATGCGGTTTCAGTTTTAACTGAATTTTTCTGCTAAATCGGCCAAAAAACGCACAGACATTGAAATGTAAAGGATAAAAATCGAACAGCGAAAATTAACGCGACTTTTGTCACTTTTTATCAAAGATCCGCTGGACAAAACGCCTCACAATTGTTGTACTGATACCCGACACAGCATTTGTGTCGTTTTTTAATGTAAAGGTAATTTTGATGTCTAAGATTAAAGGTAACGTTAAGTGGTTTAATGAGTCCAAAGGATTCGGTTTCATTACTCCTGAAGATGGCAGCAAAGACGTGTTCGTACACTTCTCTGCAATCCAGTCTAATGGTTTCAAAACTCTGGCTGAAGGTCAGCGCGTAGAGTTCGAAATCACTAACGGTGCCAAAGGCCCTTCTGCTGCTAACGTAATCGCTCTGTAATTCAGACGCGTCAGCAAGAATTTCAAAACCCGCTCAATGAGCGGGTTTTTTTCGTTCTGAATCAACCAATAAGATAGATCTTCAGGAAGCTGGCGACAATCGCGACGCTTAGCAATACCATAACCACGCCTGACAGAGTTTCTTTCATGCTATCACCCTCGTTCAATATTGAGCCAAGAGTGACAGAGAAAAATTAAGCCAACATTAAGGTTGCCGCGCTTAATGTCCGCTGGCGGAGGAAAATAACCAGAATGCGATCGCAGTCATCGCAAACGAGCCAAGCATGTTAACGGCAATGTTGGTCAGCGCCCAGCCCATCCGGCCTTCCTGAAACAGAAATACTACCTCCGCAGAGAAGGTAGAAAACGTTGTTAAGCCGCCGCAGAAACCAGTTGTAATCAGAACCTTCCACATAGGGTCGATGTTGGTCATGCGATTAAACCAGGCCAGCCCCATCCCAATAATAAACGCCCCGATCAGATTTGCCGCCAGTGTCCCCATCGGAATGGCCTGATGCAGGGGGTTAAACCGCATGCTTAAGAGCCACCGCGCAACGCTACCCGTGCCTCCACCAATAAAAACGGCTATAAGTAGTTGTAACACTGTCAATACCTGCTATTTGCTGTGTAAGTGCGTCGAGTGTAACGCTATTTTTAACCGGGAGACAATTATGTATGTTGCAGTAGGGCAGTTCGCGGTGACGCCGGACTGGAATGAAAACGCGGAAAAATGCGTCTCCCTGATGCATCAGGCGAAGCAAAAAGGGGCGTCGTTGCTGGTACTTCCTGAGGCGTTACTGGCCCGTGATGATGGCGATCCAGACCTGTCGGTAAAGTCTGCGCAAACGCTGGAAGGGGCGTTTCTGAAACGACTGCTGGCCGAAAGCGTTGGCAACACGCTCACCACCATCTTGACGGTCCATATTCCGTCCTCGCCGGGGCGCGCGGTAAACACGCTGGTGGCGATACGTGAGGGTGCCATCGTCGCGAGCTACGCCAAACTTCATCTGTATGATGCGTTCAGCGTTCAGGAGTCGCGCCTGGTCGATCCGGGGAGTGTAATTCCGCCGCTGATTGAGGTCGAGGGTTTTAAGATTGGCCTGATGACCTGCTACGATATCCGTTTTCCCGAGCTGGCGCTGAACCTGGCATTGCAGGGGGCAGAGGTGCTGGTTCTGCCCGCCGCGTGGGTCAAAGGACCGCTTAAGGAGCATCACTGGGCGACGCTGCTGGCAGCACGTGCGCTGGATACCACCTGTTACGTGGTAGCCGCGGGTGAATGTGGTAACAAAAATATCGGGCAGAGCAGGGTTGTCGATCCGCTGGGGGTGACGGTTGCGGCAGCAGCGGAGACGCCTGCGTTATTGCTGACGGAGATAATTTCCGCCCGAATAGCGCTTGCGCGTCAGCAATTACCTGTTCTGCGCAACCGCAGGTTTGCGCCACCGCAATTAATGTGATGTTTTTTTCAACAATGCTTGATTCACCTTGTTACAGATTGCTATTGTGTGCACGCGCCAAATGACCGTTAATACGTTCAGGTTTTTTGGCGGAATGCAGCCTGTTTCATGTAAAGAAGGTATTTATGGGTGAGATTAGTATTACCAAACTGCTGGTGGTTGCCGCACTGGTCGTCCTGCTGTTCGGTACCAAGAAGTTACGCACGCTGGGTGGAGACCTGGGTGCTGCCATTAAGGGCTTTAAGAAAGCAATGAACGATGACGACGCGGCAGCGAAGAAAAGTGCCGAAGATGACATCACTGCACAGAAGCTTTCACACAAAGAGTAATGGCAATGCTGCAAGGCTTGCATAAAAAACCGGCTCACGAGGCCGGTTTTTTGTTTTACTGTAAATAAATTTTACAGCTTTATTTCACTTCTTCGCCCTTCGCCTGCATATCGGCGTGATAAGAGGAGCGAACAAACGGACCGCACGCGGCATGGGTAAAGCCCATCGCCATCGCTTCGGCTTTCATTTCATCGAACTCATCCGGGCTCACGTAACGCTGTACAGGCAGGTGGTGACGGCTTGGCTGGAGGTACTGGCCCAGCGTCAGCATGGTGACGCCGTGGCGGCGAAGATCGCGCATCACTTCAATGATCTCAGCGTTGGTTTCACCCAGGCCGACCATCAGGCCAGACTTGGTAGGAATATGCGGATGGGCTTCTTTAAAGCGTTCCAGCAGCTTCAGCGACCAGTTGTAGTCTGCACCGGGACGTACCTGACGGTAGATACGCGGTACATTCTCCAGGTTGTGGTTGAACACGTCTGGTGGCGTCGCGGTCAGGATATCGAGCGCGCGATCCATACGGCCACGGAAGTCTGGCACCAGCGTCTCAATCTTAATGTTCGGGCTTTTTTCGCGGATGGCGGTAATACAGTCAGCAAAATGCTGAGCACCGCCATCGCGCAGATCGTCACGGTCAACGGAGGTGATAACAACATAACGCAGCGCCATATCGGCAATCGTCTGCGCCAGTTTTTGCGGTTCGTTTGCGTCAGGCGCAACAGGACGGCCATGGGCAACGTCACAGAACGGACAGCGGCGGGTGCAGATGGCACCCAGAATCATAAATGTCGCGGTACCGTGATTGAAACATTCAGCAAGGTTAGGGCAGGAGGCCTCTTCACAGACAGAGTGAAGGCCATTTTTGCGCATCGCCGCTTTGATCCCCTGGATACGCGAAGAGTCGGCCGGAAGTTTGATTTTCATCCATTCCGGTTTTCTTAACAGCGCCTCGCGCTCTGTAGCCACGTTTTTAACCGGGATAAGGGCCATTTTATCGGCATCGCGGTATTTAACACCGCGTTCCATCACAATGGGTTTACTCATAGCGTGCGTGTTCCAGTTGCGAATATCGAAGGAAAGCGTTTCAATTCAAGGGAATGTTGTAATTATCAACTATTTTTGAACGAACGACAGGCAGTATATCATTTAAAGGGGCGATAAAGCAGCCTGCCAGGTCGCCAATTTGTAAAATAGTTGTTGTTTTGTGCCTTTTGCCCCGCTTGCGGCAGGGGCTTGTGCTGAAAGGCGGGATCAGAACGCCTGGCGGATCACGTTAATGACGTTTTCCAGCACCGGATCGCGCAGGCTTAGCTTGTTATAATGCAGTGAGATTTCAACAGATTCCGTCGTAAGTTGACTCAATGGAATGCTCTCCAGCGGCCAGCATTTTTGAAGCAGAGTGAAGAGACGCACAGGCATAATACAGAGCAAATCGCTGCTGCCAATCAGGGCCGCAAGGGTAAACATATTGTAACTGCTGAAGCTGATCAGACGGTCCGGGAACAGTTCGTCAATACGCTGGCGCAGCGGATCCGGACCCTGCCCCTCGGACATAAAGGTTGCATGTTCGTAATGACGCAAATTTTCAGGCGTCAAAGCTGCGCCCAAAGCAGGATGACTCTGACGACATACGAGCGCCAGAGAGTCGGTATAGAGAACGTTATGCCCTAATGCCCTGGCCGCGAAGCTGTTGCTGTCGATGATAAGGTCCGTCTGGAATTGTGCCAGCTGAGTTTCCGGATCGTTAACGGGCACGTTGCGGATCAGCAGCTGTGGCGCATGCTGTTTAACAGCCTGGTAAATAGCGGGCATGACCAGAACGCCCACAGAGGGAGAGGTGCCTATGGTGATGGTTCGTTGCTTATCGTAACTGCCGGTGAGATCCAGCGCGCCCAGAATCGATTCCAGACCCTGGCTGATGTACTCATGCAGATGGGTGGCGTACGCGGTGGGGGTTACGCCCTGGCCTTTACGAATAAATAAGGGATCGGGAAATATCGCGCGCAATTTTTGAATTGACTGGCTAATAGCGGAGGGCGTGAGATTAAGAATTTTCGCAGCATTAACGATACCTTTGTGGACATATACCGCCTCAAAAATAGTCAATAAATTGAGATCAATATTACGTAAAGTCCGGAAAATTTGCGGCTTATCTTCGCCGCTGGTTTCATTCAGGCGTTTGGCTGGTAAATTAGTAGGCTCCACGCTCTTACTCCGTATCCATTCACAATATGAATGATAGTTGAATTTATTTATTATGCTTGCAGAGATTCGTAAAGTGTTTCGTAAGTTTCCCTTGTTTATCGAAAACAAGCAGTTGGGTGATTATCACGCACGTTACACGATACCCGGTGATGGTACTATTAAGGTTATAATTAATATGGGACGCTAATATATGGGCGACTCGAAAATATAGAATATGCGGTTTATTGTAAAGCGTAAATGCGGCAATTAAGCAGTGGCTGGTCAAATAACCGAGCCACTGCCGGAAGTGTGTTAAGCAGCAATATATTCGTAGTCAGGATTGTTAAGCAGCGCTAAAAACTTCTTCAGAAGCACGGGGCGGATATTCTCAGGGGTGGCGGTATCGACCCACTGGCGCATTTGCGTCATTTCCATACCGGCATACCCGCATGGGTTGATGCGCTGGAAAGGGGTCAGATCCATATTGATATTCAGCGCCAGCCCGTGGAACGAGCAGCCTTTACGGATACGCAGCCCCAGCGAACAGATCTTCATCTCTCCAACATAGACGCCCGGGGCATCGGCGCGAGGGTGAGCATCGATACCGTACTCAGCGAGCGTGTTCACCACGGTTTGTTCCAGTAAGGTCACGAGCTCACGCACGCCCAGCTTTCTGCGTTTCAGGTTAAGCAGGACATACATGACCTGCTGGCCCGGGCCGTGGTAGGTCACCTGTCCACCGCGATCGCTCTGGATCACCGGGATATCACCCGTCATCAATAAATGTTCGGCTTTTCCTGCCTGGCCTTGAGTAAACACCGGCAGGTGTTCAACCAGCCAGATTTCATCAGGGGTAGTGTCATCGCGCATATCGGTAAAGTCATGCATAGCCTGAGAGACTGGCTCGTAAGGCTGTAGCCCAAGATGGCGGACAAGAATTTTATCCTGGTACAAAAGGACGTCTCCGAAGACAAGGGAGAATAGGTAACGGGGAGTATATCACAGCGGGGAAGTGGGTTACCCGGCAAACCGGGTAACCGCTGAGGGACTACAGCACCATACGAACAATTTCGATATTGCCGAGCTCTTCGTACAGCGTCTCAACCTGCTCAATGTGTGTCGCAGTGATGGTGATTGAGACCGAGTGGTAGTTACCTTTGCTGCTCGGTTTGACTGATGGAGAGTAGTCACCCGGCGCATGGCGCTGTACCACTTCAACCACCTGATCAACCAGCTCAGGTTTCGCCAGACCCATTACTTTGTAAGTAAAAGGGGTAGGGAATTCAAGCAGTTCGTTAAGTTTGGTTTTCATGTCAGCTCCGGCGTGTGTATAAAAAATAATAACTCCCGCCACGGGGCGGGAGTTTTACTGATACGTAGTATATGGGGATCAAAATCACACTTTCAAGTGTTCGATTTTTAACCAAACCAGTGATGGAACATCAGCTTAATGTAATCAATGATTTTGCCGAAGAAATTGCCTTCAGGAATTTCCTCCAGCACCACCAGCGGGCGCTGATCGATGGTTTTGCCATCCAGCTGGAAGTTAATCGTACCCACGACCTGATTCTTTTGCAGCGGGGCGTGCAGCTCGGTGGTATTCAGCACGTAGCTGGCTTTCAGATCTTTCATACGACCGCGTGGGATCGTCAGATAGAGATCTTTGTCCACGCCCAGGGAAGCGCGATCGTTATCGCCAAACCAGACAGGTTCAGAGGCAAATTCTTTACCGGCTTTCAGCGGGTTCACGGTTTCGAAGAAGCGGAAGCCCCAGGTCAGCAGCTTTTTGCTTTCCGTTTCGCGGCCTTTAAACGTACGTCCCCCCATCACAGCAGAGATCAGACGCATCTGGCCTTCAGTGGCGGAGGCCACCAGGTTATAGCCGGCTTTATCGGTGTGGCCAGTTTTGATGCCGTCGACGTTCAGGCTGTTGTCCCACAGAAGGCCGTTACGGTTGGTCTGACGAATGCCGTTGAAGGTGAACTCTTTCTCTTTGTAGATAGAGTACTCGTTTGGCACATCGCGGATCAGCGCCTGACCGATCAGCGCCATGTCACGCGCGGAGCTGTACTGACCCTCGGCGTCCAGGCCGTGAACGGTCTGGAAGTGGCTGTTTTTCAGGCCCAGGGCGGAGACGTAGCTGTTCATCAGGCCCACAAACGCGTCCTGGCTGCCCGCTGCAAAATCGGCCATGGCCACGCAGGCGTCGTTACCGGACTGCAAGTTGATGCCACGGATAAGCTGAGAGACCGGAACCTGCATGCCTGGCTTCAGGAACATCAGCGATGAACCTTTGAACACCGGGTTGCCGGTTGCCCACGCATCGTTACCGATGGTCACCAGGTCGGTTTCTTTGAATTTGCCTGCTTTCATGGCCTGGCCGATAACATAGCTGGTCATCATTTTGGTCAGGCTGGCCGGATCGCGGCGGGCATCGGCGTTCTGTTCTGCCAGAACTTTGCCGGAGTTGTAATCAATCAGGATGTAGGATTCCGCGTCGATCTGCGGAACGCCAGGGATCATGGTCTTGATGTTCAGGTCGTCCGCGTGAGCTGCGGAGAACGCAGCAGCGCAAAGGGCCGTGGTCAGCGCCATGCGCTGCACAAAACGAGCAGAAAAAGTGGTCTTCATGGTCAGAACTACGACATCCGTGATGGAATTAAAAAAAGTGCCTTACTATAGCAAATGCTATACGGGCAGGCATCCGACTTTCATCATGAGAGTGTTAACGTGCTTTACACAAACTGACATTTCGGATACCACCGAATAATTATTTTGCAACAGCGATAAACGACTGGAGCTGCGCCTCGCTCTGCAAACGCTGTTGCAGGGACGCTGCCTGCGATTTGCTGGCAAATGGACCCATCTGGATACGCCATACCGCACCGTTTTGCTCAACGCGGCCTGGCACGCCAAACTGCTTGCTTAAACGCTGCTGATATTGCTCTGCACGGGTCCGATCGCTGACGGCGCCAACCTGAACCACGTAGCTGCCGCTCGCCGTCGCAGGCGCCGCAGTCTGCGTAGCAGCAGGCGCGGTCACCGGGGCGGGTTGTGTAGCGGGTGCAGCAGCGACGGGCGCAGGCGCTGGGGCAGGTTCATTTGATTCAATTACGCCCGGCGCTAACGTGGTGGGTGCGCCAAGGAAACCACTGCTTTTCACCGGGGCGCCGGTCGCGTCTTCACTTTGCAGCGTATCGTTGCTGATAGCGCGCACTTCACCCTGCGGCTGTGCGGGCTCTGCCGGCGTTGAAGCGCCCCCCATACCACCGCTCAGATCCGGGCGAGCGGGCAGGGCATAGGTCTGTTTCGCGACCGTGGTACAGGCCGTGCCCGGGCCAGACAGTGAACCATCCTGCGCCACGATAATCGGGTCGATACGCACTTTAGTATTGTTTGAGGTGTTCAGACGGTCGGCAGCCGCCCGGGACAGGGAGATCACGCGATCGGTGCCGTAAGGACCGCGATCGTTGATACGCACCACGATCATTCGGCCATTCGCCAGGTTAGTGATGCGTGCATAGCTCGGGACAGGCAACGTCGGGTGTGCCGCCGTGATCTGCATCGGATCGAAGGTTTCACCCGACGCGGTCAGATTGCTGCCGGGCTCAGCGTCATAGATGGCAGCAAAGCCAGCCTGGCTGAAACGGGAAGGATCCTGAACGATTTTATAGCTTTTACCGTCGCGCTGATAATCCTGATTCACGCTGGCGTTCAGCGGTTCATAAACGGGATCGGCACCGCTAATCTCAACAATCGGGCCATTACAGACCGCAGGCTGCGGCGGCGCGACGGTTGCCTGTTGCTGACCATCATCACTTGTACAGGCGGCAAGTAAACTTGCTGCGATGCAGATCCCCAGCCACTGCTTACGCATTGCGATCCCCTTATTTTTATACGCTTTTGGACAACATTTTCCTGTGGGTATGGATCGACATGACGATACCAAACCCGGCCATCAACACGATCAGTGCCGAGCCCCCGTAACTCACCAGCGGCAGCGGTACGCCAACAACCGGCAGAATACCACTCACCATACCAATATTTACGAAGACATAAACGAACAAAATCAACATTAATCCGCCTGCCATCACGCGACCAAAGGTGGTTTGCGCGCGCGCGGCAATCCACAAACCTCGCATGATCAACAGCACGTAGAGTGCAAGCAGCACCAGGATGCCTACCAGCCCCAACTCCTCTGCCAGAACGGCAAAGATAAAGTCGGTGTGGCGTTCCGGTAAAAATTCGAGCTGCGACTGCGTACCGTGCAGCCAGCCTTTACCGCGCAGGCCGCCGGAGCCAATCGCAATCTTCGACTGAATAATATGATAGCCTGCGCCCAGCGGATCGGTCTCGGGATCGAGCAGCATCATGACGCGCTGACGCTGGTAATCATGCATCAGGAAGAACCAGAGGATGGGGATAAACGCGGCAACCAGCACCACGGCGATACCGATCAGACGCCAGCTCAGGCCGGACAGGAACAGGACGAACAGGCCGGAGAGGGCGATAAGAATTGAAGTACCAAGGTCCGGCTGTGCGGCCACGAGCAGCGTCGGCAGGAAAATCAGCACCAGCGCAATGGCGGTATTTTTCAACGACGGCGGGCAGACGTCGCGGTTAATAAAGCGCGCCACCATCAGCGGGACGGCGATTTTGGCGATTTCCGACGGCTGGAAGCGGACAATCCCCAGATCCAGCCAGCGTTGCGCCCCCTTCGAGATGGCGCCGAAAGCATCTACTGCCACCAACAAAATGATACAAAAAATATAGAGATAGGGTGCCCAGCCCTCGTACACGCGTGGCGGTATTTGCGCCATCACCACCATAATGACCAGACCCATGGCGATCTGGCCGATTTTACGCTCCATCATGCCGATATCCTGGCCGCTGGCGCTCCAGATAACGAGGGCGCTATAGACCAGCAGAGCCAGCAGGATCAGCAGCATGGCAGGGTCGATGTGGATCTTGTCCCACAGCGATTTTTTATTCGGATTATCCGTCATGATTATTGGTCCTCCGCCGCAGCGGCTGCCGGGTTTTCAGCTGGCAGTTCGGTGTTGTTGTCACCCAGCATGATGTGGTCGAGGATTTGACGCATGATGGTACCCACCGCCGGGCCTGCGCCGCCGTTCTCCAGAATCATCGCCACCGCAACCTGCGGGTTATCATAAGGGGCAAACGCCGTCATGAGCTTGTGGTCACGCAGACGTTCGGCAATTTTATGTGCGTTATAGGTTTCATTCGCTTTCAGACCGAAGACCTGAGCCGTACCTGATTTCGCGGCTACCTTATACGGTGCGCCAGCGAAATATTTGTGCGCCGTCCCGTTAGGGCGGTTGGCTACACCGTACATGCCGTCTTTCGCGATTTCCCAGTACCCGGAATGAATGTCACCCACCGGCGGCTCGTGCGGCTGTATCCACGGCACTTTTTTGCCGTCTTCAACGGTGCTTTGCAGCAGGTGCGGCACTTTCACAACGCCATCGTTAATGAGGATCATCATTGCCTTGTTCATTTGCAGCGGCGTTGCCGTCCAGTAGCCCTGGCCGATCCCCACCGGAATGGTGTCACCCTGATACCAGGGTTTTTTAAAGCGCTTCAGCTTCCATTCGCGGGTTGGCATGTTGCCGGAACGTTCTTCCGCCAAATCTATGCCGGTGTAATGCCCGTAGCCGAACTTGCTCATCCATTCAGACAGACGGTCAATACCCATGTCGTAGGCGACCTGATAGAAGAAGGTATCCGCCGACTCCTCCAGTGATTTGGTCACGTTCAGATGGCCGTGGCCCCATTTTTTCCAGTCGCGGTAGCGTTTCTCAGAGCCAGGCAACTGCCACCAGCCGGGGTCAAACAGACTAGTATTACGGGTGATGACGCCCGCACTCAGCGCAGACACGGCGACATACGGTTTAACCGTTGAAGCTGGAGGATAAACCCCCTGCGTTGCGCGGTTTACCAGCGGCGTGTTTGGATCGTTGAGCAGGCCGGAGTAATCCTTGCTGGAGATGCCATCCACGAACAGGTTCGGATCGTAGCTTGGCATCGAAACCATCGCCAGAATGCCGCCGGTACGCGGGTCGGTCACAATAACCGCAGCACGGCTACCCGCCAGCAGCGTCTCGATATACTGCTGTAGCTTCAGGTCGAGCGTCAGATAGACGTCATGCCCCGCCTGCGGGGGAACCTCTTTCAGCTGACGGATCACGCGGCCACGGTTGTTAACTTCAACCTCTTCATACCCGGTCTGACCGTGCAGCACGTCTTCGTAATAACGTTCGATCCCCAGCTTGCCAATATCATGGGTTGCGGCGTAGTTAGCCAGCTTGCCGTCTTTATCAAGGCGTTCGACGTCTTTATCGTTGATTTTGGAGACGTAACCAATGACGTGCGTCAGCGCGGAGCCGTAAGGATAGTAGCGGCGTTTATAGCCTTTGACTTCCACACCGGGGAAACGGTACTGGTTAACGGCAAAACGGGCGACCTGCACTTCCGTCAGGTTGGTTTTTACCGGAATGGAGGTGAAGCGGTGAGAACGTGCGCGCTCTTTTTTGAACGCAGCGATATCGTCATCAGTCAGGTCGACAACGCTTCTCAGCGCGTTCAGGGTATCCTGCACGTTATCCACTTTCTCGGGCATCATCTCTATCTGGTAGATGGTGCGATTAAGCGCCAGCGGCGTGCCGTTACGATCGTAGATAATGCCGCGGCTGGGCGCGATGGGCACCAGCTTGATACGGTTTTCGTTTGAGCGGGTCTGGTAATCGGTATAGCGGACAATTTGCAGATTATAGAGGTTGGCGATCAGCACGCCGGTAAGCAGCAAAATCCCCGTAAAGGCGACCAGCGCCCGGCGCACAAACAGCGCGGACTCAGCCGTATAGTCGCGAAAAGAATTCTGTAGTTTCATCCGCTGCTTAAATTACCCTGGTCAGTCATTACTCGCGGTGATAAGGGTGGTTGGTAGTGATGCTCCATGCGCGATACAAACTTTCTGCCACGAGAACCCGTACAAGCGGGTGGGGCAGCGTCAGCGCCGAGAGTGACCAACTTTGTTCTGCTGCCGCTTTGCAGGCGGGAGATAACCCCTCTGGTCCGCCAATCAACAGACTGACGTCCCGACCATCCTGCTTCCAGCGCTCCAGTTCGTGCGCCAGCTGCGGCGTATCCCAGGGTTTGCCCGGGATATCGAGGGTCACGATGCGGTTTTTGCCTGCGGCAGCCAGCATCAGCTCTCCCTCTTTATCGAGAATACGTTTGATATCTGCGTTCTTGCCGCGCTTTCCTGCTGGGATCTCCACCAGTTCGAACGGCATATCTTTTGGGAAACGACGCAGATACTCAGTAAAACCGGTTTGTACCCAGTCCGGCATTTTGGTGCCGACGGCGACCAGTTGCAACTTCACGCATTAACCCCAGAGTTTTTCCAGCTCATACAGGCGACGGCTCTCTTCCTGCATGACGTGGACAATCACATCGCCGAGATCGACAACCACCCAGTCAGCGGTCGCTTCACCTTCAACGCCCAGCGGAAGCAGCCCTGCCGCGCGCGATTCCTGAACAACATGGTCAGCAATCGAAACAACGTGACGAGTTGAGGTCCCGGTGCAGATGATCATGCAGTCGGTGATGCTGGATTTACCCTTAACGTCGATAGCGATGATGTCCTGACCTTTCAGGTCATCAATTTTGTCGATAACAAAATCCTGGAGTGCTTTACCCTGCAAGTTTTCCCCCTGGGTGAATGAGATTGTACAACTATGAATTCGTGGTCAGTCAGTATACCTGAACTGACGCCAGTCGCGGGACAAATGTCATCGCCCGGCTTTTGAAGGCGGGTATCATCCCACCCTCCGCCTGATATTGCATCGCCATTTTTGTAAAACAATTTCTGTAAAGCAGCGATCGGCGGGAAAGTCTGGCAGCGGAGGATATCAGTATGGCTTAGCCTGTCAAGGCAGGATAATCATTAACGGACAATTTCGCCGGCGATGCTCAGACATCTGTACTTTTCTGATACAGACCGTGCGCATGGATATAGGCCAGCACGGGCGAGGGGAGGAGATCGTCACAGTCTAAACCCTGCTGGAGACGCTCGCGGATGAGGGTTGCGGAAATATCAAACCACGGCGTTTCAGCGAGGTAAATTTTCCCGGCGGGGAGACTGTGCAGGTCTTCTATATTGTCCGTCAGATGCGCGTCAAGCCACTGCTGATGCTGTGCGTCGCGCATGGTCAGCGGGTAGCCCGGACGGCGGCAGACCAGCAGATGACTGTTTTCCAGAATGGTTTCGTACTGGTACCAGCTGGGAAAGTTGAGCAAGGAATCCTGGCCGATGATAAACGCCAGCGGTTTCATGGGCCCTTGCTCAGCGCGCCACTCCCGCAGCGTTTGCGATGTCCAGGAAGGGGTATCCCTGCGCAGTTCACGCTCATCCAGCGTGAAGAGAGGCTTATCGGCGATAGCCAGTGCGAGCATCGCTTTACGCTGCTCGCTGGTTGCTTCTGGCTGAGGACGGTGCGGCGGAACATTGTTGGGCATGATGATTACCCGCTGCAACCCAATCAAATTCGCGAGGATTTCTACCGGCTTAAGATGCCCATAGTGTACCGGGTCGAAGGTCCCGCCATACATTGCCTGTAAAGAATGCATATCACCCATCGATAAATACGTCTGCCAGCGCCTTATGGCAGAGCAGCAAAGAGAGGCTCTCCAGCTCCGCCCAGACAGACTGGCCGTAATCCTGTTTTAACGTCAGTTCGGCGCGCATCAGAAGTTGTACTGCCTGACGCAACTGCTCCTGGCTCAGGCGGTTTATCGCCTCCGTGGTCATCGCCCGACGGTTTTGCCAGACGCGATGTTTGTCGAATAAGGCGCGCAGGGGCGTGTGTGCTGACTGGCGTTTAAGGTTGTTCAGCAGCAGTAATTCGCGCTGGAGCGTACGGAGCAGAATGACCGGCTCACTCCCTTCCAGGCGCAGCTGTTGCAGGATGTGCAGAGCACGCTTACTTTTCGCCGACAGCAGCGCATCAACCCAGTGGAAGGGGGTAAAGTGCGCGGCATCATTCACCGCCTGTTCCACGCGCGGCAGCGTCAGCTTACCATCGGGCCACAGCAGGGCGAGCCTGTCCAGCGCCTGCGCCAGTGCCAGAAGGTTGCCTTCGTAGCAGTAGCATAGGAGCTGACTGGCGGCCTCATCCAGCTGCAAATTGTGCTGCTTTGCTCGCGCGGCAACCCATTTTGGCAGATGCGCCTGCTCTGGCGTCTGGCAGGTGACCAGCACCGCACTGGGGGCTAGCCGGGTAAACCAGGCCGCGTTTTCCTGCGCTTTTGTGAGTTTGTTGCCGCGTACGATAAGCAGCAGATCGTCGTGTAACAAACTTACCAGCATGGCCAGCTGTTCATTGATAGCAGCGTTAGGTCCATTCTCTGGCAGCAGGATCTGGATTGTCTGACGAGAGGCAAACAGGCTCATGGCCTGACAAAGCGAGAAGATAGCGTTCCAGTCGGTACTGTTATCGATCTGGAACGTATGATGCTCATCGAAACCCTGCGCGGCTGCCGCATGGCGAACCGCATCAAGGCTTTCCTGAAGTAACAGGGGGTCATTGCCGAGTAGCAGATAGGCCGCGCGCAGCCCTTCGTTGAGCTGCGCGCGGAGTTGTTCAGGATACAACCTGATCATCAGTTACCCAGAGACGTTGGCATATCCGGCGTGCTGGCATCCGGTGTTTCGATGACGTCAGCGCCTTTTTTCGTCGACGCGGCAATGGCAGGCAGTCTGCGGATCAGCTGTTCCGCGGCCTTATCGTACATCTCTTTGATGATAATCTGCTGTTCGGCGTCTTTTGCCAGCGCCGTCTGCGGGTTATCGAAGAACGAGCGGTAGACTTTGGTATTGATAGGGTAAATATCTTTACCTGGCATCAAGACGGCCGCATCAACGGTAAGCACCATCTGATATTCCGCCGTCCGCCCATCCTGGAAGATCGAGGCCGTATCTTGTGACAGCGTTGATTTCAGGACGCGAAGCGAAGGAACATCCTGACGCAGGGTTCCCTTCTCGATCAGCTCAACATCGTTCAAACGCAGCTGGTTACGAATGGCCCGGCTCAGCGGTCCGTTCGGATCGGATGAGTCGAAGATCATTGTTTTCATCTGAGCAGGCACTGCCGTGGTGTTGCGCAGGTGCCAGCCACAGCCAGCGGTGACCAGCACCGCCAGAGATAAGAGTATTGTTGCCAGTTGTCGCACGTTTCCTCCCGCGCTTAGCCAACGACCAGATTCAGCAGTTTACCAGGTACGTAGATCACTTTACGTACGGTAACGCCCTCAAGGTATTTCGCGACCAGATGCTCCTGGCCTGCGCGCTCGCGAACCTGTTCTTCGGTTGCGTCGACCGCGACGGTAATTTTACCGCGCACTTTACCGTTAACCTGCACCACCACCAGCGTGGTGTTTTCCACCATAGCGGATTCATCCGCCACTGGCCACGGCGCGTTGTCGATATCGCCTTCGCCTTTCAGCTCCTGCCACAGGGTGAAGCTAACGTGCGGCGTGAACGGGTTAAGCATGCGAACGACCGCCAGCAGCGCTTCACGCATTAAGGCGCGATCCTGCTCGCCGTCCTGCGGGGCTTTCGCCAGCTTGTTCATCAGTTCCATAATAGCCGCAATTGCGGTATTGAAGGTCTGACGACGACCAATATCATCGGTGACTTTCGCAATGGTTTTATGAACATCACGACGCAGCGCCTGCTGATCTTCGCTCAGTGCAGCCACGTTCAGCGCTGGCGCATCACCCTGAGAGGTGTGCTCGTACACCAGTTTCCAGACGCGTTTCAGGAAGCGGTTTGCCCCTTCAACGCCAGATTCCTGCCATTCCAGCGTCATATCTGCCGGGGAGGCGAACATCATGAACAGACGCACGGTGTCAGCGCCGTAACGCTCAACCATTACCTGCGGGTCGATACCGTTATTTTTCGACTTGGACATCTTGCTCATGCCGGTATACACCAGTTCATGACCTTCGGCGTCTTTCGCCTTCACGATACGGCCTTTCTCGTCGCGCTCCACAATCGCATCAACCGGAGAAACCCAGTTACGCTCGCCGTTCGCGCCAACGTAGTAGAACGCATCTGCCAGCACCATGCCCTGACACAGCAGCTGTTTTGCCGGCTCGTCGGAGTTGACGAGGCCTGCGTCACGCATCAGTTTATGGAAGAAGCGGAAATAGAGCAGGTGCATGATGGCGTGTTCAATGCCACCGATGTAGATGTCTACCGGCAGCCAGTAGTTTGCTGCATCGGAATCCAGCATGCCTTCTTTGTACTGCGGGCAGGTGTAGCGCGCATAGTACCAGGAGGATTCCATAAAGGTGTCGAAGGTGTCGGTTTCACGCAGCGCTGGCTGACCGTTGACGGTGGTTTTCGCCCACTCAGGATCGGCTTTGATCGGGCTGGTGATGCCGTCCATGACCACGTCTTCCGGCAGGATCACCGGCAGCTGATCTTCCGGCGTTGGCATCACGGTGCCATCTTCCAGAGTCACCATTGGGATTGGCGCACCCCAGTAACGCTGACGGGAAACGCCCCAGTCGCGCAGACGGTAGTTCACTTTACGCTCGCCCACGCCCAGGGAGGCCAGCTTGTCGGCGATGGCGTTGAAGCCTTCTTCGAAGCTCAGGCCGCTGAACTCACCGGAGTTAAACAGGGTGCCTTTTTCAGTCAGCGCTTGCTCAGAGAGATCGGGCTCAGAGCCGTCAGCAGCAAGAATAACAGGCTTGATGGTCAGGCCGTATTTGGTGGCAAATTCGTAGTCGCGCTGGTCGTGACCCGGCACGGCCATCACTGCGCCTGTGCCGTATTCCATCAGTACGAAGTTGGCGGCCCAGACAGGGATCGCTTCGCCCGTCAGCGGGTGAATGGCTTTAAAGCCGGTATCAACGCCTTTTTTCTCCATCGTCGCCATGTCGGCTTCGGCCACTTTAGTATTGCGGCATTCGTCGATGAAGGTCGCCAGTTCCGGATTGTTTTCTGCCGCTTTCTGCGCCAGCGGGTGACCTGCGGCCACGGCCAGGTAGGTCGCGCCCATGAAGGTGTCCGGACGGGTGGTATAGACGGTCAGGGTCTGGTCGTAGTTCTCAACGTTGAAGGTAATTTCCACACCTTCGGAACGGCCGATCCAGTTGCGCTGCATGGTCTTAACGGTATCTGGCCAGTGGTCCAGATTATCCAGATCGTTCAGCAGTTCGTCAGCGTAGGCGGTGATTTTGATAAACCACTGCGGGATCTCTTTACGCTCTACTTTGGTGTCGCAGCGCCAGCAGCAGCCGTCGATAACCTGCTCGTTCGCGAGAACGGTCTGGTCATTCGGACACCAGTTAACGGCAGAGGTCTTCTTGTACACCAGGCCTTTTTTATACAGCTCGGTAAAGAATTTCTGCTCCCAGCGGTAGTATTCCGGGGTACAGGTTGCCAGCTCGCGACTCCAGTCATAGCCAAAGCCCAGCATTTTCAGCTGGTTTTTCATGTACGCGATGTTGTCGTAAGTCCACGGTGCCGGTGCCGTGTTGTTTTTCACCGCCGCGCCTTCAGCAGGCAGGCCGAACGCATCCCAGCCGATAGGCTGAAGAACGTTTTTGCCCAGCATACGCTGGTAGCGCGCAATCACGTCACCGATGGTGTAGTTACGCACGTGGCCCATGTGTAGTCGACCAGAAGGATAGGGAAGCATCGACAGGCAGTAATACTTCTCTTTGCTCTCGTCTTCGGTTACTTCAAAGGTGCGCTTCTCGTCCCAGTGTTGCTGGACTTTTGATTCTATCTCTTCCGGGCGGTATTGCTCTTGCATGGCAGCCAGTGGTCCTGTGTTCAATACAGCTACAAATGTAGCCAATGGATGTGGTAATTCAGATCCGCATAGCATAGCCCAAACGCCCGCGTCAAAACAGCCTTTCACGCAAATGCACTTTGCAGGAATTTACCGGGTCTGTGCTTCACCTGACAAAGCGGCGGCGAAATAAGGTCTATTATTAGAGACAGTTACTTACCCGGGAGGCAAAATGATGAACAAGGTTGCTCAATTTTACCGTGAACTGGTAGCGACTCTGACGGAACGGCTGCGTAACGGCGAGCGTGATATCGACGCGCTGGTCGAACAGGCACGCGCACGCGTGACGCAAACGGGTGAGTTAACGCGAACCGAAGTGGAAGAGGTGACGCGCGCCGTGCGCCGTGACCTGGAGGAGTTCGCGCGAAGCTATGAAGAGAGCCAGGACGAGATCGCCGACAGCGTTTTTATGCGGGTCATCAAAGAGAGCCTGTGGCAGGAGCTGGCGGATATTACCGATAAAACTCAGCTGGAATGGCGTGAGGTGTTTCAGGATTTAAACCACCACGGTGTCTATCACAGCGGCGAAGTAGTGGGGTTGGGGAACCTGGTGTGTGAGAAGTGCCACCATCATATCGCCGTTTATACGCCGGAGGTGCTGCCGCTGTGTCCGAAGTGTGGGCACGACCAGTTCCAGCGTCGGCCATTTGAGCCGTAGGTAAAAGCAAAACTGTTTGCACCCTCTCCCTGTGGGAGAGGGGCGGGGTGAGGGCATCAGGCCGCAGAATAATAAGCCAGCCGCTCCGCCAGTAAATCCACAAACGCTTCCCGATCGATATCCACCATCACCGTGGTATTCGGCTTGTTTCCCGTCAGCGAGTAATAGTCCACCACCGTCATTCCCTGGGTATATTTCCCCTGTGTTTCCACACCAGCCCAACGCTCGACCGTGGTAAACATTTCCGGCTTCAGCAGCCAGGCGATGGTGCATGGGTCATGCAGCGGGGCGCCGTGGAAGCCCCACTTCTCGGCTTTGTGATACTCCATAAAGAAGTCGAGCAGCTCGGCCACGGTCGTTGCAACCGGGTTGCCCACAGAACGGAATCGTTCGATGTCCTGCGCCATAATTTGTGCGCGGTGGGTAACGTCCAGCCCCGCCATCACAATCGGCAGGCCCGACTGGAAGACGATTTCCGCGGCTTCCGGGTCAACGAAGATGTTGAACTCTGCTGCTGGCGTCCAGTTCCCCAGCCCCATTGCCCCGCCCATGATGACGATACGGGCGATGTTGCTGTGCAGTTCAGGATGGCTGTTCAGCAGCAGCGCTACGTTGGTCTGCGGGCCGGTCGCCACCAACGTCACGGGCTCTGCGCTCTCACGCAGCACCTTCGCCATGAGCTCGACGGCAGTGCAGTTTTGCGGTGTGAAATTCGGCTCCGGTAGCGCCGGGCCATCCAGCCCACTTTCACCGTGAACATTATCCGCAATGATCAGCTCGCGCATCAGTGGCTTAACGGCGCCACCTGCGACCGGAATATCGGTGCGTTTCAGCAGCGTCAACATGCGCAACACGTTTCGCAAGGTTTTATCCGGCGTCTGGTTCCCGGCGGAGGAGGTGACAGCTTTTACGTCCAGTTCAGGGGAAGCAAGAGCAAGGACGAGTGCGATCGCGTCATCATGACCCGGATCGCAGTCGAGAATAATTGGCTGTGCCATAGCGTTCTCCATTCTCAGCATTATTTGTGACAAGGTTAACGCTGCGATGTGACGCCGAATAGAAAAAGAGATCTAAAGCGTGAAGCAGTGCGCAATCCGCAGATTGCGCACTAAAAAGATTAATGCAGGATTTTGGCGAGGAAGTCTTTTGCACGTTCAGATTTAGGATTTGCGAAGAACTCTTCTTTTGGTGAGTCTTCAACAATTTTCCCTTCATCCATGAAGATCACGCGGTTGGCCACTTTACGGGCGAAGCCCATTTCATGCGTCACCACCATCATGGTCATCCCTTCGTGCGCCAGCTCCACCATGACGTCCAGCACTTCGTTGATCATCTCAGGGTCGAGCGCGGACGTCGGCTCATCAAACAGCATTGCCACCGGATCCATGCACAGCGCACGCGCGATTGCCACACGCTGCTGTTGGCCGCCCGAAAGCTGGGCCGGGAACTTATTCGCATGCGCAGACAGCCCGACGCGTTCCAGCAGCTTCAGCCCCTTTTCGCGCGCCGCTTTTTTGTCGCGCTTCAGCACTTTGACCTGCGCCAGCGTCAGGTTCTCAATGATGGACAGGTGAGGGAACAGCTCAAAATGCTGGAACACCATCCCTACGTGGGAGCGAAGCTGGGCAAGGTTGGTTTTCCTGTCATTTACTTTGGTGCCGTTAACGACAATCTCGCCCTGCTGGACAGGTTCCAGCCCATTAACGGTTTTGATAAGCGTGGACTTACCGGAACCGGACGGGCCGCATACCACTACCACATCGCCTTTTTTTACTTCTGTTGAGCAGTCGGTCAGCACCTGAAAGTGCCCATACCATTTAGAAACATTTTTCAGGGAAATCATTATACCGTCCTTTTCTTCAGCCAGCTGACCAACAGCGATGCGCTTAAACTAATCACAAAATAGACCCCGCCCGCGAAGAGGATCATCTCAACCTGCGTTCCGTCACGTTCGCCAATGGTGGAGGCGGTACGGAAGAAGTCTGCCAGACTCAGCACGTAGACCAGGGAGGTATCCTGGAACAGGACGATGCCCTGCGTCAGCAGCAGCGGAACCATGGCGCGAAACGCCTGCGGCAAAATAATGAGCTTCATGGACTGCCAGTGCGTCATACCGAGCGCCAGCGCAGCGCTGGACTGCCCGCGAGAGATACTCTGAATACCTGCGCGGATGATCTCTGAGTAGTAGGCGGCTTCAAACATGGAAAACGCCACCATGGCAGAGATCAGGCGGATATCGGTCTTTGGCGACAGTCCCAGTACGTTCTGTAAAAAGCCGGGAACAATCAGATAAAACCACAGCAGCACCATGACCAGTGGAATGGAGCGGAATACGTTAACGTAAGCCGTGGCAAACCAGGCGAGCGGCTTAAAGCTCGACAGGCGCATCACTGCCAGCAGGGTGCCCCAGACAATACCGACGATAATGGCGATAACGGTGATCTTTAAGGTGATTGCCAGTCCATCCAGCAGATAGGGCATGGAGGGAACAATGGAACTCCAGTCAAAATCGTACATTTATTTGCCCCCCAGATTGCCCGGCAGGCGTACTTTGCGTTCAACCAGGTTCATCACCAGCATGATGAAAGCGTTAATCAGAACATAGGCGAGCGTGATCGCCGTGAAGGATTCCCAGGCGTGAGCGGAGTAATCCAGCAGTTTGCCCGCCTGTGCCGCCATATCCACCAGACCGATGGTTGAGGCGATAGCCGAGTTTTTTACCAGGTTCATCATCTCGGACGTCATCGGCGGAACGATGACGCGGTAAGCGTTAGGCAGCAGTACGTAACGGTAGGCCTGGGGCAGAGTCAGGCCCATTGCCAGTGCCGCATTCTTTTGCCCGCGCGGCAGTGACTGTATGGCTGCACGTACCTGCTCGCAGACGCGCGCAGCGGTGAACAGCCCCAGACACAGCATAGAGGAGACAAAAAATTGTACGTTAGGATCCAGCTCGGCCTTAAACCACATGCCGAGATCTTCCGGCAGCAGTTCCGGGATCACCAGATACCAGGTAAAGAACTGCACGATCAGCGGAACGTTACGGAACAGTTCCACATAGAGCGTGCCAATCGAAGAGAGAAAACGGTTAGGGACGGTACGCAGAATACCGAACAGCGAACCGACAAGAAACGCGATAATCCACGCCGTTATCGATAACGCAACGGTAACCTGAAAGCCGCTCCACAGCCAGCCGAGATAGGTGGTGTTGCCGAACGGGGCTTGTTGCAGAAAGATGCCCCAGTTCCAGTCAATTGACATAGTAAACTCCAGAAAAAAAAGGGTAGCAGCGCTACCCTCGAAGATTGGTGAGAAGCTCAATTTTTGCGCTGAGTGGGGAACGACCACTCAACGTATAGTCTGTCCATGCTTCCCGACAATCGAGAGGGCAGGAGATCCCGCCCCTGTCGTTCTAATTAGTTAAGAGCTTTGTCGTTTGGTGATTTGAACAGCGCTTTCATGTCGTCAGACAGTTCAAAGTTCATGTTCAGGTTTTTTGGTGGAATTGGGTTCTTGAACCATTTGTCGAACCATTTTGCCGCTTCGCCGGAGGTTTGCGCCTGAGCGATGGTGTCATCGATCAGTTTCTTGAAGTCCTCGTCACCTTTACGCAGCATACAGCCGTAGGCTTCTTTCGACTGGGCGGTACCGACGATTTCCCAGTTATCTGGTTTCTTCGCTTTCGCGCGTTCGCCCGCCAGCAGGGCGTCATCCATCATAAACGCGACAGCACGGCCGCTTTCCAGGGTACGGAAGGAGTCGCCATGGTCTTTCGCGCTGATGATGCGCATGTCCATTTTCTTCTCGTCGTTCAGCTTGTGCAGCAGCACTTCGGACGTGGTACCGGAGGTCACGACAACCGCTTTGCCTTTCAGGTCAGCAAAATCTTTGATGTCGCCGCCTTTCTTCGTCAGCAGGCGGGTGCCCACAACGAAGATGGTGTCCGAGAAAGCGGCCTGTTTCTGACGCTCAAGGTTGTTGGTGGTTGAGCCACATTCAAAATCAAATGTGCCGTTTTGCAGCAGAGGAATACGGTTTTGTGAAGTGATGGGGATCAGCTTCACTTGCAGGTCAGGTTTGTTCAGCTTTTTCTTCACGGCTTCAACGATGGCGTTGGAGTAATCCTGTGAATAGCCCACGACTTTTTGCGTGTTGTCGTAGTAAGAGAACGGGACAGAAGATTCACGGTGGCCGACCACGATCACGCCGTTTTTGGCAATCTTGTCGAGAGTGCTTCCTGCTGCCGGAGCGTCTTCAGCGTGGACAACCCCCGCAGACATTCCCATAACCAGCATTGCTGTGGCCAGTTTACGTAATTGCATACCCAACTCCTTTCTTATCAGCGCCAGTGACGCATAGATACCCATTGTGATGTTGTTATATCTCGCGCAATGCGAGTGCAGTGTTATGCAAGCTTGTTAACATTTAGTCTGGCTTAATGTAAAGATTTTGCTGCGTTATTGTTTATTTTTGCGAAGCGCGCCGCACCATTCAGAGGCAATAATCCCTCGTTGCACCGTTTCGGTGCTACCGATGATCTACGCTGGTGCGACAAAGTTGCACGTTAAGCCAGACAGCGTTGATATGAATAAACAAAGCAACAGGCGTGCCAGAATTGAAGTTTGGGAGGAAATTATCGGGTGGCGGCGGCGGAGAGTAGGCCGGGTAAGGCGTAGCCGCCACCCGGCAACAGAAGGTAAGGTTATTTACGACGCTGACGCAGGCTCATCAGTACGGCGCCAAAGCCGAACAGCAAGGTCAAAATCCACAGCGGCCAGTTCCCGGTGCGCGCGTAAGGCGTAAGCCCGGTAGTTGGCGTGACGTTAGTAGTCAGCACCTCACGGGTAAATTGCGGGATCATGGCCTGGATTTCACCTTGCGGACCAATCACGGCGGTAATGCCGTTATTGGTGCTGCGCAGCAACGGACGTGCCAGCTCCAGAGAACGCATTCGCGCCATCTGGAAGTGCTGCCACGGGCCAATCGATTTACCGAACCACGCATCGTTTGAGATGGTCAGCAGATAGTCGGTGTCCGGGCGGAAATTATCGCGCACCTGCTCGCCGAGGATAATCTCGTAGCAAATGGCGGCCGTCAGGGCAAAACCGTGCGCATGCAGCTGCGGCTGAACGTAAGGGCCCCGGCTGAATGAGGACATCGGCAAATCAAAGAACGGTGCCAGTGGGCGCAGAATAGACTCCAGCGGAACAAATTCGCCAAACGGTACAAGGTGGTTTTTGTTGTAGCGATTGGTGGAGGTATAGCTGTATTCGCTGTCCTTACCGAGCGTAATGATCGTGTTGTACGTGTCATAGCGGTTCTGCTGATTGAGACGCGCATCCACAATTCCGGTGATCAGCGTACTGCCGCGCGCGCGCAGCAGATCGTCCATCATCTTCAGGAAGGGCTGCTGATTGATCTCCAGGTCCGGGATCGCAGACTCAGGCCAGATGATGAGCTGCGATTTGCCCATCACCTTTTCAGTGGCGTTGGCGTAGATTTTCAGCGTGTTCAGCAGCTGATTCTCATCCCATTTCAGGGACTGCGGGATATCGCCCTGTACCAGAGAAACCTGCGTGGCGCGCGCGGGCTCCAGCGTAAACCACTGGATATAACGCAGCGGGAAGGGCAGGGCAAACAGGATCAACGCGGCAACCAGCGGCTTCCAGTTACGTGTCACCAGAGCCAGCACCAGAAGGCCGCTGACCGCCATGAGCAGGAAGTTGATCGCCTCCACGCCCATGACCGGGGCCAGGCCTTTCAGCGGGCCGTCTACCTGGCTATAGCCGAACTGCAACCACGGGAAGCCGGTCAGTACCCAGCCGCGCAGAAATTCGGTGATTTGCCAGACAACGGGTGCCGCTATCGCCACGCGCAGCCAGGTCGTTTTTGGCCACAGGCGAGACAGGATGCCCGCGAACAGGCCGGTGTAGAGTGAGAGATAGGCGGCGAGCAGCACAACCAGGAAGACGTTAACCGGCCCCGGCATTCCGCCAAATTGCGCGATACTGACGTAGACCCAGTTGATACCAGAGCCGAACAGCCCCAGCCCCCAGAAGTAGCCAATGGCCGCGGCCTGTACCGGACGACGGTTCAGGGTAAGACCCTGTAGCCCCATCAGGGAGAGAATAGCGGCTGGCCAGATATCGTAAGGAGAAAAAGCCAGCGTACCGCTGGCTCCGAGTAACAGCGCCAGCAGCAAACGGACGCGCTGGCGTTCAAAGAGTGGGGCAAATGCCATTTACATTAATCTTCCAGTTTTGGCACCGGTGAGTCGTCCGGCATTCTGACGTGAACCTGAATAATACGTCGGCTGTCAGCCATTGCGACCTTGAACTGGTAACCATCGATGTCAACGGTTTCACCGCGGGCAGGAAGATGGCCGAAGGCCTGCATCACCAGACCACCAATGGTGTCCACTTCTTCATCGCTGAAGCTGGTGCCAAAGGTATCGTTGAAGTCTTCAATGGAGGCCAGCGCGCGCACGGTCCAGGTGTGGCGGCTCAGCTGACGGAAGTCGATATCCTCTTCTTCGTCATACTCATCTTCGATTTCGCCCACGATCAGCTCAAGGATGTCTTCGATTGTGACCAGACCGGAAACGCCACCAAATTCATCAATAACAATCGCCATGTGATAGCGCTGGGAGCGAAACTCCTTCAGCATCCGATCCACACGTTTACTTTCCGGCACAACCACGGCCGGGCGTAACACCTTTTCCATACTGAAGGCTTCGGCATCGCTGCGCATAAACGGCAGCAGATCTTTCGCCATCAAAATCCCTTCAATGTGATCTTTGTCTTCGCTGATGACCGGGAAACGTGAGTGAGCCGATTCGATAATCACATCGAGGCACTCGTCCAGCGTCTGGTTGCGTTTCAGGGTAATCATCTGCGAGCGGGGGATCATGATGTCGCGGACGCGCTGGTCGGCGATGTCCATCACCCCTTCGAGCATTTCGCGCGTATCTTCGTCGATAAGGTCGTTCTGCCCGGAATCACGAATCAGCTCCAGCAGTTCATCACGGTTTTTCGGTTCGCCGTGGAAAAGCTGGTTCAGAATGAGGGAGAAAAATCCCTTTTTAGTGGTTGTCGTGTCGCTACTGTGTGAATTGTCGTCGCTCATGGCGTTTGTTAAGGGTTCTCTTGTTAGTTCAATGTTAACCGCCGCGCTATGTCCCTGCGCGGCGGCATGGTAGTCAGTGACTGACTATTCTTTCTCGGCAATGTACGGATCCTCATAGCCCAGAGCAAGCATTATCTCTGTCTCGAGGGATTCCATCTCTTCCGCTTCGTCATCTTCAATATGGTCGTAACCCAGAAGATGCAGGCTACCGTGCACCACCATGTGTGCCCAGTGCGCTTCCAGCGGCTTTTGCTGCTCTTTGGCTTCCTGCTCAACCACCTGACGGCAGATGATCAGATCGCCCAGCAGCGGCATCTCAATGCCCGGAGGGGCTTCGAACGGGAAAGAGAGCACGTTGGTCGGCTTATCTTTCCCGCGGTAGGTCAGGTTGAGCTCATGGCTTTCTGCTTCATCCACCAGGCGAATCGTGACCTCTGATTCTTCCTGAAACTGGGGGATAACGGCATCCAGCCATTTCTGAAACTGTGCCTCTTCTGGCATGCCGGAATTATCATCACAGGCCAGCTGTAAATCGAGGATCACCTGACTCATTTCTGTTCATGCTCCTGCGCTTCGCGCTTACGTTCTGCGGCCAGTTCGGCCCTGCGCTGCTGATCTGCCTCTTCCCAGGCCTCATAAGCGTTAACGATACGCGCGACCACGGGATGGCGTACCACGTCTTCACTGTGGAAGAAGTTAAAGCTGATTTCCTCTACCTCGGCCAGGACTTCGATGGCGTGACGCAGACCCGATTTGGTGTTACGCGGCAGGTCAATCTGGGTGACGTCACCGGTGATAACCGCTTTCGAGTTAAAGCCAATACGCGTCAGGAACATCTTCATCTGTTCGATGGTGGTGTTCTGGCTCTCATCCAGAATGATGAACGCGTCGTTAAGCGTACGGCCACGCATGTAGGCCAGCGGAGCAACTTCAATCACGTTACGCTCGATGAGCTTTTCAACTTTCTCGAAGCCGAGCATTTCGAACAGCGCGTCATACAGCGGACGCAGGTAGGGATCTACTTTCTGACTCAAATCGCCCGGCAGGAAGCCCAGTTTTTCACCGGCTTCAACAGCAGGGCGGGTCAGCAGGATACGGCGGATCTCCTGACGCTCGAGCGCATCAACCGCAGCGGCAACCGCCAGATAGGTTTTACCCGTACCCGCCGGGCCTACGCCGAAGGTGATGTCGTGGTCGAGAATGTTGGCGATGTACTGCGCCTGGTTCGGGGTACGAGGCTTAATCACGCCGCGTTTAGTTTTGATGTTGATGGCTTTGCCATAGTCCGGCACGCTTTCCGCGCTCTGCTCAAGCACGCGCGCCTCTTTAATGGCCAGGTGGATCTGTTCAGGTTCAATATCCTGGATCTCACCGCGCATCGGGGCGGTATCAACATACAGGCTGCGGAGAATATCTGCCGCGGCGTTGACGCAGATTGGGCGTCCGGTGAGTTTGAAATGGTTATCGCGACGATTGATTTCGATACCCAGACGTCGCTCCAGTTGTTTGATATTGTCATCAAACGGCCCGCACAGGCTCAGCAGGCGAGCGTTGTCTGCGGGCTCAAGGCTAATTTCACGCGTATCTATGTTCAAACTGTTCCTCTTTAATTGGTTAACTGACCTGTGGCCACACGGCGTAATAAAACGGTCATTACCGAAATTATTCACGCCACAGAATAAAGGCGCAAGCGTTGCGGTAGATATTGGGGGCGATGAGAGGAAATACAAGGCCTGCCGGACAGGCAGGCCAGAAGGATCAAGGCTGGTAAATACCCACGCCAGAATCGTTGACTTTGCGGGTGCGAGAGATAACGGATTCCGGAGTCTGTGCAATTCGCAGACCCATTTCGTCCTCAGTGCGTACCACCTTCCCGCGCAGCGAGTTCGTGAGTACTTCGACAATCTCGACGTCCACAAACTTACCGATCATGTCCGGGGTGCCTTCAAAATTCACCACGCGGTTATTTTCGGTTCGACCAGACAGTTCCATGACGCTTTTACGGGAGGTGCCTTCCACCAGAATACGCTGGACAGTGCCGAGCATACGACGACTCCAGGCGTTGGCCTGCTGGTTGATACGCTCCTGTAGAATATACAGACGCTGCTTTTTCTCTTCTTCCGGCACATCGTCAACCATATCGGCCGCAGGGGTGCCCGGGCGCGCAGAGAAGATAAAGCTGTAGCTGACGTCGAAATTCACCTCGCCGATAAGCTTCATGGTGCGCTCGAAGTCATCAGCGGTTTCGCCAGGGAAGCCGACGATAAAGTCGGAGCTAATCTGGATATCCGGGCGCGCTTCACGCAGCTTGCGGATGGTGGACTTATACTCCAGCACCGTATGTGGACGACCCATCAGGTTCAGCACGCGGTCAGAGCCGCACTGGATCGGCAGGTGCAGGAAGCTTACCAGCTCTGGCGTATCGCGATAGACGTCAATAATGTCGTCGGTAAATTCCATCGGATGGCTGGTGGTAAAGCGAATACGGTCAATGCCGTCAATCGCCGCCACCAGACGCAGCAGTTCAGCAAAGCTGCCGGTGGTGCCGTCGTAGTTTTCCCCGCGCCAGGCGTTAACGTTCTGACCCAGCAGGTTCACTTCACGAACGCCCTGCGCGGCAAGCTGCGCGATTTCAAACAGAATATCGTCTGCCGGGCGGCTCACTTCTTCACCGCGGGTGTAAGGCACCACGCAGTAAGTACAGTATTTGTTGCAGCCTTCCATGATGGAGACGAAGGCGGTCGGGCCATCAGCGCGCGGCTCAGGCAGACGGTCAAATTTCTCGATCTCCGGGAAGCTCACGTCAACCACCGGGCTACGGCTGCCGCGAACCTGATTAATCATCTCTGGCAGGCGGTGCAGGGTCTGAGGGCCAAAAACGATATCCACATAGGGGGCTCTCTGGCGGATCAGCTTACCTTCCTGCGATGCGACGCAGCCACCCACGCCAATGATCAGGTCCGGATTTTTCCGTTTGAGAAGCTTCCAGCGGCCTAACACATGAAAGACTTTTTCCTGTGCTTTTTCACGAATTGAACAGGTGTTCAGCAGCAGCACATCGGCTTCTTTCGCATTTTCAGTCAGCTGGTATCCGTGGGTGGTATCCAGCAGATCGGCCATCTTCGATGAATCGTATTCGTTCATCTGACAGCCCCAGGTTTTTATATGGAGTTTTTTAGTCATCGACTTGCTCAGCTCAGGATTGCAAGCCGCGTATTGTAATGCTTTGGTGCGGTTGTGACCAGTATGAAGGTTGTCAACCTCAGGGCCGCAAAAATCCGGTAAACTTAAGGTATTCTCCAATAAGGAATAGTGACCATGACACTCCTGAACACCGAAGTTGCCGTTGTTGGCGGCGGTATGGTCGGCGGCGCACTGGCGCTGGGGCTGGCGCAGCAGGGATTTGACGTAACCGTTATTGAACAGGCGGCTCCGCCGGCATTCGATCCTGCCAGCCAACCGGACGTGCGTATTTCCGCCATCAGCGCGGCCTCTGTTGATCTGCTTCGCGGGCTGGGCGTCTGGGAGGCGGTGCTGGCGATGCGCGCGCACCCATACAGCCGTCTTGAAACCTGGGAGTGGGAAAATGCTCACGTGTCGTTTGATGCCGCCGAGCTGAAACTGCCGCGCCTGGGCTATATGGTGGAAAACAACGTGCTCCAGCAGGCACTCTGGCAGGCGCTGGAGGCGCACCCGAAGGTGACGCTGCGCGTTCCGGACTCGCTGAAAGGCCTGCATCGTCATGAGAGCGGATATCTCCTGACGCTGGACAACGACGATGAGCTGGCCGTGAAGCTGGTGGTGGGGGCGGATGGCGCGAACTCGCAGGTCAGGCAGATGGCAGGCATTGGGATCCATGCCTGGCAGTACCAGCAGTCCTGCATGCTGATCACCGTGCAGTCAGAAAACGCGCCGGGCGAAAGCACCTGGCAGCATTTTACGCCGAACGGCCCGCATGCATTCTTACCGCTGTTTGATAACTGGGCTTCGCTGGTGTGGTACGACAAACCGGCGCGCATTCGACAGTTGCAGGGGCTGTCCATGGATCAGTTGCAGCGCGAAATCCGCCAGCACTTCCCGAGCCGTCTGGGCAACGTGACCCCGGTTGCCGCCGGCGCATTCCCGCTGATGCGACGCCATGCGTTGCAGTATGCCCGTGAAGGACTGGTGCTGGTGGGGGACGCGGCGCACACCATTCATCCGCTGGCGGGGCAGGGGGTGAATCTGGGATACCGTGACGTCGATGCGTTACTGGATGTGCTGGGTAACGCTCGCGCCCACGCGGAAGCCTGGGCCAGCCATCAGGTACTGAAGCGCTACCAGACGCGCCGTATGGCGGATAACTTCATTATGCAGTCGGGGATGGATCTGTTCTATGCCGGGTTCAGCAATGATGTTGGTCCGGTGCGTATAGTGCGCAATATTGGATTGATGGCGGCGGAGCGTGCCGGTGGGCTGAAGCGTCAGGCCCTGAAATACGCCCTCGGACTCTGATCTTTATTCCCTCTCCCCGTGGGAGAGGGTTAGGGTGAGGGCATCAGGCCGCACTATTCTGAACAACAAAAACAAAAAAGCCCGCAGAGCGGGCTTGTTTGTTTTAAGTGGCTGGGGTGCAGGGATTCGAACCCCGGAATGCTGGTATCAGAAACCAGAGCCTTACCGCTTGGCGACACCCCAATTGCGTTAAACAAACTGCTTAACGACTTTAAAGTGGCTGGGGTACGAGGATTCGAACCTCGGAATGCCGGAATCAGAATCCGGTGCCTTACCGCTTGGCGATACCCCAACAATGTTCAGTTTACCGAATCGTATTCGATAACATAAATATGGTGGCTACGACGGGATTCGAACCTGTGACCCCATCATTATGAGTGATGTGCTCTAACCAACTGAGCTACGTAGCCAGTACTGCAATCTTCGATGGCTGGGGTACCTGGATTCGAACCAGGGAATGCCGGTATCAAAAACCGGTGCCTTACCGCTTGGCGATACCCCAATACCGCGGAGAACCGCATAATCGAAGAAATATGGCTGGGGTACCTGGATTCGAACCAGGGAATGCCGGTATCAAAAACCGGTGCCTTACCGCTTGGCGATACCCCATCCGTGCAACGCTTACCTGGGAATGGTGCGGGAGGCGAGACTTGAACTCGCACACCTTGCGGCGCCAGAACCTAAATCTGGTGCGTCTACCAATTTCGCCACTCCCGCAAAAAAGATGGTGGCTACGACGGGATTCGAACCTGTGACCCCATCATTATGAGTGATGTGCTCTAACCAACTGAGCTACGTAGCCATCTTTTTTTCGCGTTACCTTATCGGCGTTGCGGGGCGCATTATGCGTATAGACCCTTGCAGCGTCAACACCTTTTTCAATGAAAATAGCCGGAATGTGACTGTTTGGTTAGGTTGCGAACAGCGAGGCCGAATATTCGACAATTATTGGTTATTAATCGATTTTATGCGGAGAAAAGAGAGGCAAAAAAATCAGGCCCCGGAGGGCCTGATGATACTCTGAACATTATTTATAGGCAGACTGGTGAACGCCCACCGCGCGTCCTGACGGATCGTTCATCGCTTTGAATGATTCATCCCATTCAATGGCTTTAGCAGAAGAGCAGGCGACCGATGGGCCACCCGGTACGCACTCTGCTGCGCTTGGAACCGGGAACAGCTCCTCAAAGATCTCACGGTACAAATACGCTTCTTTCGAGGCTGGCGTGTTGTACGGGAAACGGAAGCTCGCAGTTTCCAGTTGTTGATCAGAAACCTGTTTCGCCGCCACCTCTTTCAGGGTGTCGATCCAGCTGTAACCCACGCCATCCGAGAACTGCTCTTTCTGACGCCACGCCACGCTCGCCGGCAGGTAGGATTCAAAACATTCTCGCAGGATATGTTTCTCCATTTTGCCGTTGCCGCACATTTTGTCCTGCGGGTTGATGCGCATCGCCACATCAAGGAATTTCTTATCGAGGAACGGCACGCGGGCTTCCACACCCCAGGCGGACATCGCTTTGTTGGCGCGCGCGCAGTCAAACATGTGCAGCGCCTGTAGCTTACGCACCGTTTCTTCATGCAGCTCTTTGGCGTTTGGCGCTTTGTGGAAATAGAGGTAACCGCCAAATACTTCGTCAGAACCCTCGCCGGAGAGCACCATCTTGATGCCCATCGCTTTGATCTTCCGCGACATCAAATACATCGGCGTGGAGGCGCGAATGGTGGTCACATCATAGGTTTCAATGTGATAGATCACATCGCGGATCGCATCCAGACCTTCCTGTACGGTGAAGTGAATTTCATGGTGCACCGTGCCGAGATGATTTGCCACTTCCTGGGCGGCTTTCAGGTCAGGTGCCCCTTCCAGACCCACGGCAAAGGAGTGCAGCTGCGGCCACCAGGCTTCAGAGCGCTCCTGATCTTCCACGCGACGTGCGGCGAATTTCTTGGTGATCGCGGAGATCACGGAGGAGTCCAGACCGCCGGAGAGCAGTACGCCGTAAGGTACGTCTGACATCAGGTGGCTTTTCACTGACTCTTCCAGGGCCTGACGCAGTTCGGCTTTGTCCGTCACGTTGTCTTTCACCGCCTCATAATCAAACCAGTCGCGCTGGTAGTACGGGCGGATCTCGCCGTCTTTACTCCACAGGTAGCTACCTGCCGGGAACTCTTTGATGGTGCGGCACACCGGTACCAGGGCTTTCATCTCTGAGGCAACGTAGAAGTTGCCGTGCTCATCGTGTCCCATGTACAGCGGGATAATACCGATATGGTCGCGGCCAATCAGGTAAGCGTCTTTTTCGCTGTCGTACAGCGCGAAGGCGAACATACCTTGCAGATCGTCGAGGAACTCCGGGCCTTTCTCCTGATACAGCGCCAGGATCACTTCGCAGTCTGAGCCGGTCTGAAACGCGTAGCGATCGCCGTACTCGGCACGCAGCGCCTGATGGTTGTAAATTTCACCGTTAACAGCCAGCGCGTGCGTTTTTTTCTCGTTATACAGCGGCTGTGCGCCAGCGTTGACATCAACAATGGAGAGACGTTCATGAGCCAGAATCGCTTTATCGCTGGCGTATACGCCTGACCAGTCCGGACCGCGATGGCGCATCAGGCGGGACAATTCGAGTGCTTTTTTACGCAGTTCGCCCGCGTCAGTTTTAATATCCAGTACGCCAAAAATAGAACACATAACCTTCTCCGTTAACCCTGTTGCGTTGTGATGTTGCTTGCTTATGAAAATGCCGCAAAAGGGGGAGGGGGCGCAAGCGTTTTACCGATGAAAACGTAAAAAGTGCAATGGCAATTGCCGAATCTTAAAAAAAGAGTATGTGTTAAGCGATATTATTGATGATTTCTCAATGAAGGGCTGATTTCGTTAGATGAAGTGATGTTTTCAGACAGCAGAAATGAAAAACCACGCCCTGAGGCGTGGTTCTGAATCAAATAACGTCGATTTCGTCGACAGAGGGGTAAATCCAGCTTGGCCGAAACGGCATCGTATCAATGTCATCAAGCTGTGAAACGCCAGAAAGCACCAGGATGGTTTCAAGCCCCGCCTGGAAGCCAGCCAGAATATCGGTACGCAGGTTGTCGCCCACGATGACGGTTTCTTCTGAGTGTGCCTGCATCGTATTCAGTGCGGCGCGGATGATCCACGGGCTCGGTTTACCGACAACAAACGGCTTACGACCCGAGATTTTTTCGATACCGGCGCACAGCGCACCGCAGGCGGGATAAAAACCACGACCGTGCGTGTCCGGGTTGGTGGCGATAAAACGCGCACCGTTGGCGACAAAGTAGGCTGCCTTATGCATCATCTCCCAGTTAAAGGAGCGCGTTTCGCCCACGATGACAAAGTCCGGGTTCACGTCGGTGATGGTGAAGCCCGCTTTATACAGCTCGTGGATCAGCGCACCTTCACCAACGACATAGGCTTTTTTGCCTTCCTGACGCTTCAGGAAATCCGCGGTCGCCATCGCAGAGGTATAGAACACGCTGTCCGGGACGTTGACGCCTGCGGTAGCAAAGCGGTTTGCCAGATCCTGACCAGTCTGTGAAGGGTAGTTCGTGAGAAGAACCAGTGGCATTCCTTTGTCGATGATGCGGTGAAGAAACTCCGCAGCACCCGGCACGGCAACGTTGTCGTGCATCAGCACGCCGTCGATATCACAAATTACATTCTTAATGGTCATGGACAATCCGACATCAAAAAAAGAAGGCGTTACTATAAGGTCCGATCAGGATTCCAGCAAATGTTGTAGCAGGATCCCGTTGAGCATGGCACGTTTTACCAGGGCGAATGCGCCAATTGCCGAGCGGTGATCGAGCGTAGATCGCACCACCGGCAAATTCTGGCGAAATGCCTTCAGCGCCTGGGTATTGATGCAGCCTTCAATGGCGGGCAGTAACACTTTTTCGGCTTCAACGATCTCGCCGGCAATCACCACTTTCTGCGGATTAAACAGGTTGATGGCAATGGCGATGGTCTTACCCAGGTGGCGTCCTACCTGTTCGATCACTTCGCAGGCCAGCGCATCGCCTTTGTTTGCCGCTTTGCAGATGACGCCGATCTTACAATCGTCCAGCGTGACGCGGCTCTGGTAACCCTGCTCCAGCAGATGGCGAACGCGATGTTCAATGGCGGCATTGGCGGCAACGGTTTCAAGACAGCCAAAGTTACCGCAGTGGCAGCGCTCGCCAAGCGGTTCCACCTGGATATGACCAATCTCGCCTACGTTACCGTTACGGCCAATAAAAATACGGCCATTCGAGATGATGCCCGCACCTGTACCACGGTGAACGCGCACCAGAATAGAGTCTTCGCAGTCCTGGCTCGCACCAAAGTAGTGCTCCGCCAGCGCCAGCGAGCGAATATCGTGACCAACAAAGCAGGTCAGCTTGAAGCGCTTTTCCAGCGCCTCAACCAGCCCCCAGTTCTCTACCTTAATATGCGGCATGTAGCGAATAACGCCGCTTTCCGGGTCAACCAGGCCGGGCAAAATCACCGAGATGGCGATGAGTTCACGGATCTTGCGCTGACAGCTTTCGATGAAATGCGCAATGGTATTCAGCAACGCGTGTTCAAGCGTCTCCTGCGTGCGCTCAGGAAGGGGGTAGTGTTCTTCGGCAATGGCCTTGCTGCTCAGATCGTAGAGCGTAAGCGTGGTGTCATGACGTCCTAAGCGAACGCCAATGGCCTGAAAATTGCGGGTTTCCGTGACGATGGAAATCGCGCGGCGGCCCCCGGTGGAGGCCTGCTGATCGACTTCTTTGATCAGGCCGCGCTCAATAAGCTGACGTGTAATTTTTGTCACGCTGGCGGGAGCAAGCTGGCTTTGTTCGGCTATCTGAATGCGTGAGATTGGCCCGTGCTGGTCAATCAGGCGATAAACCGCCGCGCTGTTAAGTTGTTTAACGAGATCGACATTACCGATTTGAGCTTGTCCGCCTGGTGTCATACTTTTACTTACTCAGTGACGACCTCGTTACCATTAACGATGGTCTTAATAATTTTATAATCGTGTGTGAACGCCGTCAGGTTTGCAACCATACCTGGCGCAATACCGCCGAGCTGTTTATCGACGCCAATGGCGCGCGCCGGATAAAGCGTGGCCATGCGCAGCACTTCCTCAAGCGCGATGCCGCAATGTTCAACGAGGTTACGTACCCCTTCGATCATCGTCAGAGAAGAACCGCTCAGCGTGCCGTTCTCATCAACACACAGTCCATTCCGGTAGTATATTGTTTTACCAGCAAAAATGAACTGCTCAATATTCGCTCCTGCCGGAGCGGTAGCATCCGTTACCAGGCAGAGCTTGTCGCTTTTCAGACGCTTGGCGTTGCGGATGTTGGTGTAATCGACATGCAAGCCGTCGGCGATAATGCCGCAGTAGACGTCTGGTTCATCCAGAATGGCGCCAACCAGTCCCGGTTCGCGGCCAGTAATATAGGGCATCGCGTTATAAAGGTGTGTGGCAAACGTAATGCCTGCGCGGAAACCGGCCTTCGCCTCTTTCAGCGTCGCGTTCGAATGGCCCGCAGACACCACAATCCCGGCGGCGGCCAGTTTGCTGATGACCTCCGTGCCGGTCATTTCCGGGGCCAGCGTTACTTTGGTGATCACATCGGCATTGGCGCACATGTAATCCACCAGCTCGGCATCCGGTTTGCGCACGTAGTTTGGGTTATGGGTGCCTTTCTTGACCATGTTCAGCCAGGGTCCTTCCAGGTGCAGGCCCAGCGCCTGATTCGGATGTTTTGTCAGGTATTCGCGCATGACGCGGATACCCTGTTTCATCAGGTCATCGCTGCTGGTGATAAGCGTTGGCAGATAGCTGGTGCAGCCCGATTTCTCGTTGGCTTTTTGCATGATTTCCAGCGTTTCAACCGATACCGCCTCTGCGGTATCGTTAAACTGGACACCGCCGCAGCCGTTAAGCTGTACGTCGATGAAACCGGGGGAGATTACTGCTCCATTGAGGGAACGCTGTTCGATCTCCGGCGGCAGTTCCGCCAGCGGGCAAACACGTTCAATCAGGCCATTGGCGATTACAATCGCATGGTCATCCAGAATTTCATGGCCGGTATAAATCCGACCGTGGGTTAAAGCGTACATATCGACCCCCGGTTAAAAAAAGCGACCGCCCCGGATATAAAGAGGCGGTTATTCAATTACAGACCTTTGATGTTCTCAGCTTCCAGCTCGTTGAAGTATTTCAGCGTTTTCACTTTCAGCTCCATGGTGGACGGTTCGTCACACACGACAACCGCTTTTGGATGCAGCTGTAAGCAGCTGATCGTCCACATATGGTTCACGTTGCCTTCAACGGCAGCCTGAAGCGCTTGCGCTTTCACCGCGCCCAGCACCAGAATCATCACTTCTTCGGCATCCAGCAGCGTGCCCACGCCCACGGTCAGCGCGTATTTAGGCACCTGATTGACGTCGCCGTCAAAGAAGCGGGAGTTAGCCACGCGCGTATCATGGGTCAGCGTTTTAATACGGGTACGGGAAGCCAGTGAAGATGCCGGTTCGTTGAACGCGATATGACCATCGTTGCCTACGCCGCCCATAAACAGGTGGATTTTACCGTAGGAACGGATTTTTTCTTCATACTGACGGCATTCTGCGTCAATATCAGGCGCGTTTCCATTCAGCAGGTTAATGTTTTCAGCCGGAATATCAACGTGATCGAAGAAATTACGGTGCATAAAGCTGTGGTAACTTTCCGGATGTTCCTTCGGCAGGCCGACATATTCGTCCATGTTGAAGGTCACAACGTGTTTAAAGCTAACCTGGCCCGCTTTGTGCATTTCAACCAGAGCTTTATACGCGGTTAGGGGCGTGCCACCGGTTGGAAGACCGAGAACGAAAGGACGATCGGCTGTTGGTTTGAACGCGTTGATGCGGTTAACGATATGACGAGCAGCCCATTTTCCGACTTGTTCAGCTGTTGCCAGGGGAATCAGTCTCATTATTCACCTCTAAAGTTTAAGTAAAAGTGGGCGGATGATTAGTGCAACCTGAACTAAGCGTAACCTGGAACCTTTCAGGCCGGATCAATCCGTCTTGATTTTTTGAATGATAAAATAAGTTTTCGTCGTTAGCCAGTGAAAGGGAGGGTTTAATACGATATTTGGTGACAATAATCACAAAAAATAGGTGTTTAATTTGCGATACGAATTAATTTTTCACACACTCACACTGCCAGTGAATCATCAACTGTATCTATCGTTCGTGACACAATAAAAACATAGTTTATGCGCGAGTCTTAACAAAGGGTCTCGTAGGGGGAATAGGATGAATATTTTAGGTTTTTTCCAGCGCCTCGGTAGGGCTTTGCAGCTCCCTATCGCCGTGCTACCGGTTGCAGCGTTGCTGCTGCGATTCGGGCAACCCGATCTTCTTAACGTGCCGTTTATCGCCCAGGCAGGCGGCGCAATTTTTGACAACCTGGCGCTGATTTTCGCCATCGGTGTGGCGTCAAGCTGGTCAAAAGACAGCGCTGGTGCCGCGGCACTGGCAGGGGCTGTCGGTTACTTCATCCTCACGAAAGCGATGGTAACCATCAACCCTGAAATCAATATGGGTGTGCTGGCAGGTATCATTACCGGCCTGGTGGGTGGCGCCGTGTACAACCGTTGGGCAGGTATCAAACTTCCTGACTTCCTGAGCTTCTTCGGCGGTAAACGTTTTGTGCCGATTGCGACGGGCTTTTTCTGTCTGATCCTCGCCGCCATCTTTGGCTACGTTTGGCCACCGGTGCAGCATGCTATCCATGCGGGTGGCGAGTGGATCGTGTCTGCGGGCGCAATGGGCGCGGGCATCTTCGGTTTCATTAACCGTCTGCTGATCCCAACCGGTCTGCATCAGGTACTGAACACCATCGCCTGGTTCCAGATTGGTGAGTTCACCAACGCGGCCGGCGCGGTATTCCACGGTGATATCAACCGCTTCTACGCAGGCGACGGCACCGCGGGCATGTTCATGTCTGGCTTCTTCCCAATCATGATGTTTGGTCTGCCTGGCGCGGCGCTGGCAATGTACCTGGCTGCGCCGAAAGCGCGTCGCCCAATGGTTGGCGGGATGCTGCTGTCCGTTGCGATCACCGCCTTCCTGACCGGCGTGACCGAGCCACTGGAATTCCTGTTCATGTTCCTGGCTCCGCTGCTGTATCTGATGCACGCGATCCTGACCGGTATCAGCCTGTTCGTCGCCACCCTTCTGGGTATCCATGCTGGCTTCTCCTTCTCCGCAGGCGCCATCGACTATGTGTTGATGTACAACCTGCCGGCGGCAAGCAGCAACGTCTGGATGCTGATGGTGATGGGCCTGATCTTCTTCGTTATCTACTTCGTTCTGTTCAGCGCGGTTATTCGTATGTTTAACCTGAAGACGCCGGGCCGCGAAGATACGAAAGATGATGTTGTGACCAGTGAAGCCAACAGCAATACCGAAGAGGGTTTAACCCAGCTGGCAACCAGCTACATTGCCGCTGTGGGTGGCACCGACAACCTGAAAGCGATCGATGCCTGTATTACCCGTCTGCGTCTGACCGTAGGTGACTCCGCGCGCGTGAGCGATGCAATGTGCAAACGCCTGGGTGCGTCTGGTGTGGTGAAACTGAACAAACAAACCATCCAGGTTATCGTGGGTGCGAAAGCCGAATCTATCGGCGATGAAATGAAAAAAGTGGTTGCCCGTGGGCCGGTCGCTGCCGCCTCAACGGATAACGCGGCAGTGGCTGACGCGCCGGTTGCAAAACCGCAGGCTGTGCCAAACGCGGTGACCATCGCTGCGCTGGTTTCTCCGGTGACAGGTGACGTTGTTGCGCTTGAGCAGGTGCCTGACGAAGCCTTCGCCAGCAAAGCGGTCGGTGACGGCGTGGCGGTGAAACCAACGGACAAAACCGTGGTCTCTCCGGCTGCCGGTACTATTGTGAAAATCTTCAACACCAACCACGCGTTCTGCCTGGAAACGGAAAAAGGCGCGGAGATCGTTGTCCATATGGGTATCGATACCGTTGCGCTGAACGGTCAGGGCTTTACTCGTCTGGTGGAAGAGGGTGCTGAAGTGGCGGCAGGTCAGCCGATTCTGGAAATGGATCTGGACTTCCTGAATGCCAACGCGCGCTCCATGATAAGCCCGGTCGTGTGCAGCAACATCGACGACTTCAGCGGTCTGGTGATCCAGGCGCAGGGTCAGGTGGTTGCAGGCCAGACGCCACTGTATGAGATTAAAGGCAAGTAATCGCTCCTGAGTAGAGTTATGCCTTTAGCGGCGGGGGATATCCTCCGCCGCTTTTTTTTGCAGCAATTGCCCCCATTATTTTCTTCCGGGACGTTTTAAGGGTTGTCACTACGTCCGGCTTATAAGATCATATGCCGTTATTCGTTGTTTACGCTTTGAGGAATCCACGATGAGTGAGGCAGAAGCCCGCCCGAGTAACTTTATTCGTCAGATCATCGATGAAGATCTGGCCAGTGGTAAGCACACCACAGTCCACACGCGTTTCCCGCCGGAGCCAAATGGCTACCTGCACATTGGTCACGCCAAATCGATCTGCCTGAACTTTGGTATTGCGCAAGATTACCAGGGGCAGTGCAACCTGCGTTTCGATGACACCAACCCAGTAAAAGAAGACATCGAATACGTTGAGTCGATTAAAAACGACGTGCAATGGCTGGGCTTCAACTGGTCTGGCGATATCTGCTACTCCTCAGACTACTTCGATCAGCTGTATGCCTATGCGGTTGAACTGATTAACAAAGGTCTGGCATACGTCGACGAATTGTCTGCTGACGAAATCCGTGAATACCGCGGTACGCTGACTCAGCCTGGTAAAAACAGCCCGTTCCGCGATCGTAGCGTGGAAGAGAACCTGGCGCTGTTTGAAAAAATGCGTGCCGGTGGCTTCGAAGAAGGTAAAGCGTGTCTGCGTGCCAAAATCGATATGGCGTCTCCGTTCATCGTGATGCGCGATCCGGTGCTGTACCGCATTAAGTTCGCTGAACACCACCAGACCGGTAACAAGTGGTGCATCTACCCGATGTACGACTTCACCCACTGCATCAGCGATGCGCTGGAAGGCATTACGCACTCTCTGTGCACGCTGGAATTCCAGGACAACCGTCGTCTGTACGACTGGGTGCTGGATAACATCACCATTCCTGTGCATCCGCGTCAGTACGAGTTCTCTCGTCTGAACCTGGAATACACCGTGATGTCCAAGCGTAAGCTGAACCTGCTGGTCACCGACAAGCACGTTGAAGGCTGGGACGACCCGCGTATGCCGACCATCTCTGGCCTGCGTCGTCGTGGCTACACCTCGGCGTCCATTCGTGAGTTCTGCAAACGTATTGGCGTTACCAAGCAGGACAACACTATCGAAATGGCGTCTCTGGAATCCTGCATTCGTGAAGACCTGAACGAAAACGCGCCGCGCGCGATGGCAGTGATCGATCCAGTGAAACTGGTCATCGAAAACTATCCGCAGGGTGGAAGCGAACTGGTCTCGATGCCTAACCATCCTAACAAACCGGAAATGGGCACCCGCGACGTGCCGTTCAGCGGTGAAATCTGGATCGATCGCGCCGACTTCCGTGAAGAAGCGAACAAGCAGTACAAGCGTCTGGTGCTGGGCAAAGAAGTGCGTCTGCGTAACGCCTATGTGATCAAAGCCGAGCGCGTAGAGAAAGATGCGGAAGGTAACATCACGACCATCTTCTGTACGTACGACGCAGAGACGCTGAGCAAAGATCCGGCGGATGGCCGTAAAGTAAAAGGTGTAATCCACTGGGTGAGTGCGCAGCATGCGCTGCCGGTTGAGATCCGTCTCTACGATCGTCTGTTCAGCGTACCTAACCCAGGCGCTGCGGAGGACTTCCTGGCGGTTATCAACCCTGAGTCGCTGATTATCAAGCAGGGGTATGCCGAGCCGTCTCTGAAAGCCGCTGAAGCCGGTAAAGCGTTCCAGTTTGAACGTGAGGGTTACTTCTGCCTGGACAGCCGTTACAGCACGGCAGAAAAACCGGTATTTAACCGTACCGTCGGTCTGCGTGATACCTGGACTAAGATCGGCGAATAATCACGCTGGCATGGTCAATGAGAAACAAACGCCGCGTAATGCGGCGTTTTTTTTGAGGGTTAATGGCGTTGCAAAAGTTCAGCTACTCGCTGCTGGCTGCGTTCCAGCGCGGGGGCAGTCTCCTGTTTTCCTACTGTCACCTGATTGACCATTTCACTGAGAATAGCGGAGCCGGTGACATCCCCCATCCCTGTGAAATTCTTCTCACCGACGGAACCAAAGACCTGCATATGCGGATACTGAGCAATCAGTTGAGTCGTCAGATCGCCAAAGGCTTTAATAGCCGGGTTATCTTTGTAAACGGTGTGTGCAGCAACGGCTTTTGTCACTGGCAGCATCGCCCCTGGCGACATTAATACCCATTCTGCGGTATTTTGCGCTTGCTCCATAAATGACACGAATTTTTCAGCGGCTTCAGTCTCTTCTTCCTTCTGCCCAGTAGTGATGGTTAATGAAGTGATTACGCCATACACCGCAGAGGTTTTTTCAGTCGGAACGACAAAGCCGATGTCGGCCAGCGAACCTTCCTGAGCGATAGCTGGCAGAATGTAGGTCGAATAGACCGCCATCGGTGCAGTCTCGTTCATAAAGGCGTCTTTGATCTCCATAACATTATTAGAGCCGGGCATCGTGTATCGGGAAAGATCGCGGTAATAATTCAGCGACGCGAGCATTTCCGGTGAGTTGACGGTGACCTTGCCGTCAGCATTAAATACGTTGGCATGATTTGAAAGCGCAAACTGGGAAAAAGTTTGCTCGGTCATCACACTCTCTGCCGTCGGCAGAGCGATACCGTATTTTTTGTCACCGATTTTGGTCAGCTTGCGCGCCGCATCCAGCAATTGGGCCCAGTTTTTGGGCTCACTAATCCCTGCCTTAGCCAGTACGGATTTTCGATACCAGATCCCCTGTAACCAGGCGCTAATGGGTACGCCAGTGTATGCATTTCCGTCTTCGGTGCGGACAATACGCAACACGCCGTCATAGAAAGACGCTTCCCCTTGTTTCTCTATCAGGGCTTTTACCGCCTTGTGATCGATTAGCGACTCTTTGTCCATTACCCGGGCGTAGTCATGGCTAACTTCGATCACTTCCGGCAACGCGCCTGAACGGGCAAGCGTAATCATTTTGGTATTAAAGGCGTCCTCTTCCACCGGCACCTGCTTCACGGTAATAGTAGGGTTTTCTTTCTGAAAGCGGTCGATCAGGCCGCGTATAACGGCCTGGCGCTCTTGCTCTACGGAGGAGTGCATAAATTCAATTGTAACCTGCTGCGGTTTATCCTCTTTACATCCTGAGAGTAATGCCGCAACGACCAGGGCCAGGGCCCGTAGCCTGTTTGTTGTTTTCATTTTTTCATCCCTTGTTGTGATACCGTTTCATTGGCGCAGATATGGATAGCGTCGGTTGACAGCGCACCGGCGCATATCAATAACCCGATCCCACCATCGGCAAACGCTTCACGTTCGGTATCTTCCACGGAAAGGGTTTTTCCATCGACAGTGGCGGTAAGGGTGTTTCCCATAACAGCGATATCGAAAACGAGGGGCCGCTCATAAACGTCAGACAGGACGGTTTCTGCCAGAATACGGGTCACCGCGTCGCGGACGCGTATTATCTGTACCTTTCCGTCGCGCATTACGCGCGCTGCGTAGTAACGTCTCATCCCCTGTACCCGGAAGGCCAGACCACCGTAGTCACCCAAATGCAGCGTGATGTCACTTTGCACCCGATAGTTATTCCACTGGCGAGTGCCGTGAATGATTAAACCCTCATCGTATTCTTTTGAGATCCGAAAGCTGGTTGGATAATGGCGGGAAAAGAGATCCACTCCGTTGACCCATGAGCGCCACCAGAAGTCGTTCTCTCCGGCGGGTTTGCGCAGGGTCAGTTTCGGTACGCCATCCCAGCACATGCTGTCGATAAGGAGTCGACCACGGGCAGTACGGGCGTCGGTACTCAGCGTCACGCCAATTTCACCTATTGGTTGGCCTTTACAGTCAGGGATATCCAGCGAGAGCGTTATTTCTTCGCCTGGGGCAACGTGGTGCGTGTCACCGTAGCAAGGGATCAGACAATTGTTATCGTCATAGACCCGATAGCACAGCCGCACGTTAAGCGACGAGATATTGTCCGATGGGGCAATAAGCGTAGCGTGCAAGCGTTGTCCAGGGTATATCAGTGGCGTGGCCATGAGATCGTAACTGCGCATTTCCACGATTTCCGGCGGGGTAAAAGTTTGCGTGGTCACACTGGCCTGAAGACCCTGCGCGAGGTGATGATAATGAATGCTCAGCATCTGCTGCCCCTGCCAGGCTTCGTTTTTCACCTCAACCGGAGCGGTATTCTCTTCCTTCAGCCAGCGAAAACCCTGTACGCTTCCCGGAAGGGAGAAATGGTATTGAGCCCCCCCTTTCTTCGGTTCAGGGCGCGGAAGCCCGGCAATCTGATGGCCTAAATCCACCAGATAATCCGTAATGCGTACTGCGTTGTTGATGGAAAAACCGCCGTCCGCGGAAGAGATTAGCATTCTGTCCGCCAACGGGCCGCGCCAGTCCGGGCCGGCGTCAATACCCTGTAACCCGAGCATAATTCCAGACAGGCAGCCAACGTTGCCCGCATTGCAGTCGGTATCCCATCCGGAGGTATTAACGATGCACTGGGACTGCTGGAAATCGTCCGGCGCGTAGAGCATCGCCATAATCATCAACGCGTGGTTGGGGATCACATGGCAGTTGCTGGGATATTTATGGTAGCCGTAGTGGTCTTCAATTTTCTGGCGCGTCGTCTGCCAGTCGTTATCCTCTTGGCGCCAGCGGCAGACATCGGCGACCAGTATGGCAATTTGCGAATCTGGGGGGATAACGGATAAGCCTGTGGCAATCAGTTTTTCGATGTCCTGGCAGATAAAAGCCTGTGACTCCATTGCCGCCCAAAGCATGGCGGCATAAACGGATTCCCCATCGTGACTCACGCTGGCGGCTGTTTTTGCCAGAGACGCCGCCAGTTGCGGTTGGCCGGGAGCCACGAGCGCCCAGCTATCAATGAAAATTTGCGCGCCGATTTGCTCTGCGATGGTTTTGCCATTGGTGGCGATAGCGCCACTCAGCGGGGCAGGGATACCCTTTTTAAGATTCAGCCACGCCGTATGTTCTGTTGAATTACCATTCCCCCCCCACCAGAGGATAGTGCGCTTATCAATGATGTAATTCAGCCAACAGTGCCCCATCTGTTCGGCTGTCAGGTCTGGCGGTAACGCGTAATCCTCAAGCGCGCGAATAAATGTGAATGTTCCGGCTACGTCGTCATCGGTAATCACCAGAGGGCGATTGAATTTTTCATTAACGTAATACCGTATTGGCCCGAGTTCCCGCATGATTTTTTGCCAGGTCCAGCCTTCAAAAGGGCGACCCAGATACACGCCGATCAATTTCCCTAATACCCCAGCGTAAACGCGCTGGTAATAATCTGAAGGTAATTCCATTTTTTCATCCTTTTCTCTGTAATTAATCGCCAGTCAGGCGGATTCCCTTTTTACCAGGCGGTAGGGCATTTCGGTTGTGCTTCCCGGTGAATCCTGTTCCCCGGACAGGTGATTCATCAGGATTTCACCGGCTTTTTGTCCGATTAGTTCCGGAAAGTGGGCGATAGTGGTCAGGGAAGGGGTGACCAGTCCGGCCGAGGGGATATCATCAAAACCGACCACGGCAAGCTGCCCGGGAATGGTTATTCCCGTCTCTCTTGCCGCCCGCATCACGCCGATAGCCATTACATCGTTGGCGGCAAAGATAGCGTCCGGGCGAGGAACATTGCGGAAAAGTGATAGTGCGGACTGATAGCTGGTAGGTTCTGAGAAATCTGCTTGCATAAGAATTTGTGGCGTAAGGCCAGCCTGCACCATCGCCTGCTGATAGCCTTTCACACGGGCACCAGCCGGGCCGCCAGCGCCTGCGATCATACAGATGTGTTTGTGCCCCTGAGCCAGCAGATATTCGACAGCGCGGCGGGCGGCAGCGGTGTTGTCGATAAAAATATTGTGTAACGGCAAATTCCCGGCGGTTTTATACTCCGCTTCAATCCGGACGATGGGAAAACCGGCCATGAGATAGGGTTCAAAATCATTAACGCCGGCATGAAAAAAAGTGCCAATTACGGCATCGACGCGCCCCTGAGCCGACCAGTTCAGAAAATGCAGTTCCCTTTCCCGCACAGCATCGGTACTGGCAACGATGACATCATAACGATGGGCATCCATCACCGATTGCACCCCGCGTATCAGCGAGGCATAAAACGGGTTGGCAATGTCCGGAATAATACAGGCCACGGACAGTGTTTTATTGGTTTTCAATGCCTGGGCGAAGCGGTTTGGTACATAGCCCAGTTGTTTCGCCGCGTTTTCCACTCTGGCAACTGTCTCCTGGGGATAGGCGTGTTTTCCCATGCCTAACACTACTGAGACCACCGCCTGAGAAACTCCCGCCAGTGCAGCGACATCGCGTTGCGTCATTCTTTTTGCCATATGTGCGCCAACTTATACGTATAACCTGACCACATAATCAATGAGGTCTTTTGGCGGCGTCAAGACGAGAAACAGTAAAAACAGACGGTTAATTTAGAAAAAGCGAGCAATCTCACATCCTTTAACGGGTATTGTCAGAGTAAGGGAGAACCCGCTTTGCGCAGCGAATTAATAACAATTCAAAATTTATTATTTTCATAAATGATTTCAATTAAAAAATAAACATCTCAAATGTTTAAACGATGAAACCGATTGCATGTTTATGGAAATAAAAGGTTTTCTGTCAAACGCCCGCATTTTTGGAGTTATGAATGAAATGTAACAGAAAACGATGAAATATGTGCGGTTGCTCATATTCTTACATTCCCGTTACAGAAAGAGATTGATAATTCGCGTCGCGAAAAATAGTCTAACCATTGTAGTCAACGAGGTTTTTCTCAACGCTACTTTTTTATTTTTTCGCTGTTTGCCTTTGGTAACAGCAATTTATACGTCAAAGAGGATAAACATATGCGTACGTTCAGTGGCAAACGTTGTGCGCTGGCGCTGGCTATCGCCGGTGTGACAGCAATGTCGGGCCTGGTGGTTGCGCCAGAGGCAAAAGCAGCAGGTTTCATTGAAGATTCCACCCTCACGGGCGGTATTTATTACTGGCAGCGTGAGCGTGACCGTAAAGACGTCACTGAAGATAGATACAAAACCAACCTTTCTCACTCGACCTGGAACGCCAACCTGGATTTCCAGTCGGGATATGCCGCCGATATGTTCGGGATCGATATTGCCGCGTTCACCGCAATTGAAATGGCCGAAAATGGCGACAGCGGCCATCCGAACGAAATTGCGTTCTCCTCCAGCAATAAAGCCTACGACGAAGACTGGTCCGGCGATAAAAGCGGAATCAGCCTGTATAAAGCGGCTGCAAAATTCAAATATGGTCCGGTCTGGGCGCGTGGAGGTTATATCCAGCCAACCGGTCAGACGCTGTTAGCACCGCACTGGAGCTTTATGCCAGGTACCTATCAGGGTGCGGAAGCCGGTGCTAATTTTGACTACGGCGATGCGGGGGCGTTGAGCTTCTCCTATATGTGGACCAACGAGTACAAAGCGCCGTGGCACATTGAGATGGACAAGTTCTATCAGAATGATAAAAAAACCAAAGTTGATTATCTCCACTCGCTGGGGGCGAAGTACGACTTCAAAAACGATCTGGTGCTGGAAGCTGCTTTTGGTCAGGCTGAAGGCTATATCGATCAGTACTTTGCTAAAGCCAGCTACAAATTTGATATCGCGGGTAGCCCGCTGAGCACCAGCTATCAGTTCTACGGTACGCGCGACAAAGTCAGTGATGGCAGCGTAAATGATATCTATGACGGCACCGCGTGGTTACAGGCGTTGACCTTCGGCTACAAGGTAGGTCAGGTTGATTTACGTCTGGAGGGAACATGGGTCAAGGCAGAAGGGCAGCAGGGCTACTTCCTGCAACGTATGACGCCAACCTACGCCTCTTCCAATGGTCGTCTGGATATCTGGTGGGATAACCGCTCTGACTTCAACGCCGACGGCGAAAAGGCGGTCTTCTTCGGCGCAATGTATGACCTGAAGAACTGGAACCTGCCTGGCTGGGCGGTGGGTGCGTCCTACGCGTACGCCTGGGACGCGAAGCCAGCAGATATGGCTACGCCAGACGCCTACTACGATCCGAACTACCGTCTGAAAGAGTCTTCATACAGCCTGGATGCGATTTACACCCTTCAGGAGGGCCGTGCGAAAGGCACGATGTTCAAACTGCACTTCACCCAGTATGACAACCACTCCGATATCCCGAGCTACGCGGGCGGTTACGGCAACATCTTCCAGGATGAACGTGACGTGAAATTCATGGTCATTGCGCCATTCACAATCTTCTGATGAACACGCAGGCGGGCGAAATCCCGCCTGCATGGAGACTGCATATGATGAAAAAAATGGTAATCGTTGCGCTGCTGGCATCGGGGCTGGTGGCGTGTGCGCAGGATCAGGCGCAGAAAGAAGACTTCCGTCTGAAGGAGGCGTATAGCGCCTGCATCAATACAGCACAAGGATCGCCAGAGAAGATTGAAGCCTGCCAGAGCGTGCTGAATGTGCTGAAAAAAGAGAAAGCGCATGAGCAGTTTGCGACGCAGGAAAATGTTCGCGTGATGGATTACCAGGCCTGTATCCAGGCGCGGAAAAGCGGTAACGATCAGGAAGTGGCGAAGCGTTGCGATAAGATCTGGGACGAGATTCGCAATAACAATAAATAAGTTGCTTTATGCCCGGTGGCGCTGCGCTTACCGGGCCTACAACGGTGTCACAGCCCGTAGGCCCGGTAAGCGCAGCGCCACCGGACTTTTTTCAGGCAAAAAAAAGCCAACCTTACGGCTGGCTCAGAGTATGAACACGATATTATTTCGCGTCGTGCGCGTGGTCGTCTTCGCGGCAATCGCCTTCAGCGCAGTGACCGTACAGGTACAGGCTGTGGTTGGTCAGGCGGATGCCATGACGGGCGGCGATTTCACGCTGGCGTGATTCAATGGAATCATCGCTAAATTCAATGACCTTGCCACAGTCGAGGCAGATCAGGTGATCGTGGTGATGCTGCTGAGTCAGCTCGAACACGGATTTACCGCCTTCGAAATTATGACGAGTAACAATGCCCGCGTCATCAAACTGGTTCAGCACACGATAGACGGTTGCCAGCCCAATCTCTTCACCCATATCGATAAGACGCTTATAAAGGTCTTCCGCACTGACATGGTGATTGTCTGGCCCCTGAAGCACTTCAAGGATTTTTAACCGAGGAAGCGTTACTTTCAGGCCAGCTTTCTTTAATGCGGTATTGTTGTCAGTCATGCGGAATCTGTCCTGTTGCTAAACGATTCACTTCAAAAGAAGAAGTGACAGAAAATGCACTTGGGATAATGCGTCTCATTATAGAACTGCCATGGCTAAATGAAAACTGCAAGTCTCAAGCAAAGTATGCTTATAAAAACGTGGTATCACCAACAAACTTGTTCGATGGCACCCACTTTTTACCAGGGGGATATTGTACAGGTCTGGGCGAAAAAGTTAAAAGTTTGTAGCAATTAATTTAATCGGTTTTACCTGGAAAACGGGCGCAACCGGAGTTGCGCCGCAGGGATATCAGGCGTTAAGGATATCGTCCAGGTTCAGCTCTTCACGAACCTGCTTAACCCATTTTTCTACACGCTCAGCGGTCAGCTCTGGCTGACGGTCTTCATCAATGGCCAGGCCAACGAAGTGATCGTCATCTGCCAGACCTTTGGACGCTTCGAAATGGTAACCCGCCGTTGGCCAGTGACCGACGATCGCCGCACCGCGTGGCTCAATGATGTCGCGAATAGTGCCCAGCGCATCACAGAAATATTCAGCATAGTCTTCCTGATCGCCACAGCCAAACAGGGCAACCAGCTTGCCGTTGAAGTCTACTTCTTCCAGCGTCGGGAAGAAATCGTCCCAGTCACACTGTGCTTCACCGTAGTACCAGGTCGGGATGCCCAGCAGCAGGATGTCATAGCCCTCGAGATCTTCTTTGCTGCTCTTGGCGATGTCATGCACATCAGCAACGTCTTTACCGAGCTGTTTTTGAATGTTTTTTGCGATATTTTCAGTATTGCCGGTATCACTGCCAAAGAAAATGCCGATGATTGCCATGAGTAAAATAACCTCTTGAAACTTAATGGTATGGTGGCGCAAATTGTCCACGGATAAGGGCAATAATAGCAGAACAGGCAACCCTGCGGAAACAGCTATCACGCAGGACTGCACTCTGTGCTACATGAAAAAGGTAATATTGGGGATTTTCTGACTCACGCCTTGCCGCGTAACGTCTCAAGCTGGGCGATCAGCATCTCTTCGATCAGTTCGCTGCGGCTGATGTTGCGCGCGTCAGCTAATTCGTTAAGCGCATCGACGGCATCGGCATTCAGCTTCAGTTCGACACGCTTAAGCCCACGATTTTTATCGCGTTTAAGCTGGTTGCGTTTATTGATACGCAGCTGTTCATCGCGCGAAAGCGGATTCGTTTTCGGTCGTCCCGGTCGACGCTCATTCGCGAACAGATCTAGTGTCGTACGGTCCGTTTGTTCTTTGGCCATGATTCTGAGACTTCGGGGGAAACACGCCGCCCTGCTAATGCCCGGGCGATAAGCGCGCCATCATACATCACCCAAATCCACACGCCAACGACTGGAAGCCCGTCGTCTTCCGGTCGCTGGCTTTTTAATCAATTCGCTGTATCAGTAAGATAGCGGCGAATGGCGCGCAGGACGGCATCCGGTTTTTCCGCGTGTACCCAGTGCCCGGCACCGGCAATGACGTGAGCGCGAGCTTGCGGGAATTGCGCCAGCAGCGTGTCACGGTACGCGTCAGTGACGTAAGGGGAGTTGCCGCCGCGAATAAAAAGGGTAGGGTGCGGCCAGGCGGGGACGGTTTCCCAGCCCACAATATGCGAATACTGATCCCACAATACCGGGACGTTAAAGCGCCATTGTCCGTCAACAAACGATTTCAGCAGGAACTGAACTACGCCTTCCTCATCAAGATGCTCACGCATAACGGCAGCCGCCTGCTGGCGGGTTGCGACACCCGCTTCGGTGACCGCATTGATGGCGGCAAAAATCTCATCGTGACGGCGAACGTCGTAATTGACGGGCGCAACGTCGATGACCACCAGCCCGGAAATTCGCTCAGGGGCCAGCGCAGTGAGCGCCATCACCGCTTTGCCGCCCATTGAATGCCCGATAAGCGTCGCTTTCTGGATATTATTCGCATCGAGGGTGTCCCGCAGATCCTGCGCCATGGCTGCGTAGGTCATCTCCTCCGAGCGCCCAGAAAGACCGTGATTGCGCATATCAACCTGGAGGATCGCGTGATCGGTCACTAAATCGCGCGCCAGCACACCCAGATTATCCAGGCTACCAAACAGGCCGTGAACCAGTACGATGGGAGAATTATTGTTCGGCGATTGTGCAGTTTGCGCTCGGGTATTCAATTTCATGGCAAAGTTCTTTTTTTAGGTTTGTCAGGTTAGGGTATCATGTTGACCATTCTGCCGCCCGGGGGCAAGGATCCAGTTTAATCTGACTTTTGCCGCCAACCTGGTTTGACGCTATCCGCTGTTGGGATTTGACCTTATAATCTCAACGACTTGTATTCAGATAAGATATCGCACTGGATTAAGATGAAAACAATCGAAGTTGATGACGAACTCTATCAGTATATTGCCAGCCAGACGCGGCATATTGGGGAGAGCGCGTCCGACATTTTACGGCGCATGCTCAAAATTTCCGCCGCCTCACAGCCCACTCCTGTCACTAAAGATGTCGTGTCTCAGCCGAGCGTTGTTGCACAAGTAAAACCTGCCGTCATGCCGGCAAAAGACAAAGTGCGAGCGATGCGCGAGCTGCTGCTGTCCGATGAATATGCCGAGCAGAAAAAGGCGGTTAACCGCTTTATGCTGGTGCTGTCTACACTTTACTCACTGGATAACAACGCATTTGCAGAAGCGACAGAGTCGCTGCACGGTCGCACGCGCGTTTACTTCGCAGGCGACGAGCAGACCCTGCTGCAAAATGGCAACCAAACCAAACCCAAACACGTTCCCGGTACACCATACTGGGTGATCACCAACACCAATACGGGCCGTAAGTGCAGCATGATCGAACATATCATGCAGTCCATGCAGTTCCCGGCGGAATTGATCGAAAAGGTTTGCGGTACAATTTAACCCTTGCATCAGAAGGACCAGGCAATGGCAAATCACAGCCGTGCAGGACAACCTGCACAACAACGCGATTTGATTAACGTCGCTCAACTGACCGCGCAGTACTACGTGCTGAAGCCGGTGGTGGGCAACGCAGAACACGCAGTGAAGTTTGGTACATCTGGCCACCGCGGTAGTGCGGCGCGCCACAGCTTTAACGAACCGCACATTCTGGCCATTGCTCAGGCCATCGCGGAAGAGCGCGCCAAAAATGGCGTCACCGGTCCGTGCTATGTAGGGAAAGATACCCACGCCCTGTCTGAACCTGCTTTTATCTCCGTGCTGGAAGTGCTGGCGGCGAACGGCGTAGACGTGATTATTCAGGAGAACAACGGTTTTACGCCAACGCCAGCGGTTTCTAACGCTATTCTGGTACACAACAAAAAAGGTGGCGCGCAGGCTGACGGCATTGTGATCACCCCGTCCCACAACCCACCGGAAGATGGCGGCATCAAGTACAACCCACCTAACGGTGGCCCGGCGGATACCAACGTCACGAAAGTGGTGGAAGATCGTGCCAACGCGTTACTGGCTAACGGTCTGAACGGTGTGAAACGCATCTCGCTGGATGAAGCCATGGCCTCCGGCCACGTGAAAGAGCAGGATCTGGTGCAGCCGTTCGTGGAAGGGCTGGCGGATATCGTCGATATGGCCGCTATCCAGAAAGCCGGTCTGAAGCTGGGCGTGGATCCACTGGGCGGCTCCGGTATTGAATACTGGAAACGCATTGCCGAGCACTACAAGCTGGATCTGACCATCGTGAACGATCACGTCGATCAGACCTTCCGCTTTATGCACCTGGACAAAGACGGCGCGATCCGTATGGACTGCTCCTCCGAATGCGCAATGGCTGGCCTGCTGGCGCTGCGCGACAAGTTCGATCTGGCGTTTGCCAACGACCCGGACTACGACCGCCACGGTATCGTCACCCCGGCAGGGCTGATGAACCCGAACCACTACCTGGCTGTTGCAATCAATTATCTCTTCCAGCACCGTCCGCAGTGGGGCAAAGAGGTCGCGGTGGGTAAAACGCTGGTCTCTTCCGCTATGATTGACCGTGTGGTCGACGCGCTGGGTCGCAAGCTGGTGGAAGTGCCGGTGGGCTTTAAGTGGTTTGTTGATGGTCTGCACGACGGCAGCTTCGGCTTTGGCGGTGAAGAGAGCGCGGGGGCATCCTTCCTGCGCTTCGACGGCACCCCATGGTCAACCGATAAAGACGGCATCATCATGTGCCTGCTGGCGGCGGAAATCACCGCGGTCACCGGTAAGAACCCGCAGGAACATTACAACGAGCTGGCGGAACGTTTTGGTGCGCCAAGCTATAACCGTATTCAGGCTAGCGCCACGTCTGCGCAAAAAGCAGCTCTGTCAAAACTCTCTCCGGAGATGGTCAGTGCCAGTACCCTGGCAGGTGACCCGATCACCGCGCGTCTGACGGCGGCGCCGGGTAACGGCGCATCCATCGGCGGCCTGAAAGTGATGACCGAAAACGGCTGGTTCGCCGCGCGTCCATCCGGTACGGAAGATGCGTACAAAATCTATTGCGAAAGTTTCCTCGGCGCTGAGCACCGTCAGCAGATTGAGAAAGAAGCGGTAGAGATTGTCAGCGAAGTGCTGAAAAACGCGTAAGTCGTGATCTGGTGCGGGCTGATGCCCTCACCCCGGCCCTCTCCCACTGGGAGAGGGAGAAAACATAAAAAACGGCAACCTCAGGGTTGCCGTTTTGCATTGACCTCGTAGGCCCGGTAAGCGCCAGCGCCACCGGGCTTCTTTTTTAACTATGTTTATTCTTCAGTTCAAACCGTGGTGAGACCAGACCGTACAGCGTCCAGCCCATGAATGTCACCATCGCCCCATACAGCATCGCCTCCTGACCGGACGAGTAGAGCGCATAGAAGCTGTAAATCGCCCCAATCAGCGCCACGATATTGGCCGCCCGGGCTTTGCGCGGATCCACCTTCGCCACCTTCTGAATAATCACCAGCGCCGCCATCGACAGAATGTACGGAATGATGTTCGTCACCACCGCCAGGTTGACCAGCACGTTAAACTGGCTGTTCAGCGACGGGCTAATGGTCATCAGCGACAATCCGCTCTGGAAGATGACAATCGCCAGCATGCCCTGCACCGGTGCATCCGCTTTGGTGACGCGGGAGAAGATTTTCGGGAAATAACCTTCGTCAGCGGAAGATTTGAATACCTGGGCGATGGTGAACTGCCAGCCCAGCAGCGAGCCGCAGCAGGACATCACCATCAGTCCCATGATCACTTTCCCTACCTCCGGCGTAAACATCTGCGCAAACGCCAGTCCGAACGGCGCCGTGGAGTTAGCCAGATCCATGTTGGGCACAATTCCTGCAATCACGTTGGTCGAGACGATATAGATCACCGCCGCCCCCAGCGTCCCGCCGAGTACCGCGATCGGCACATTTTTCTCCGGGTTTTCCACCACTTCCGCATTCGCACAGGCCGACTCCAGCCCGAGGAAGGCCCACAGCGTCATGGCGATGGACGATCCCACGGCGGTGAAGAACGGTACGTGATGCGGATTCCAGGAATTGGCGTACAGCGTCGGGCTGAACCAGAACCAGCCGATGATGCACAGGCCGACAACCGGGATGATGACGCCCCAGACGGTGATGCTGCTGAGCTGTCCGGTGATGCGCGCGCCGCCAAAGTTAGCGACGGTGCAGATCCAGAGCACGCCGATGGTCGCCAGCCCAATTTGCACCGGGGTCAGCGTCGCGCCAAACAGCTCTGTGCCGTAACCGACAGCGGAAATGGCAATCGCCACATTGGCGATCAGCAGCGACACGCCATAGGTATAGTTCGCCATAAAGTTACCGGACTTACCAAACGCATATTCGGCATAGCCGCCCATGCCGCCGGACTTGCGGCTGAACATACCGCACTTGGCAAACGCCCACGCCAGCGCCATCGAACCCACGGCGGTAACAAGCCAGGAGATAATCGAAATCGTCCCCACTTCAGCGAGCTTGGTGGGGAGCATGATGATCCCCGAACCCATCATATTCACCATGGTGAGAATAGTGAGTTGCACCACGCCCATCTTGTTGGCCTTACTCATAATTTTTCTCCTTTCAGCAGCGATGGCTGAGCGGCAGGTTGTTTGATGACGTAGCAGCGCACCTGTTTGCGACCGTCACACTCCTCGACGTAAACCCCCTGTAACTCCGGCGCAAAACCCGGCAGCAGATTGATCCCGTCTTCCAGCGCGGCGAAATAGCGCAGCACGGAACCGCCCCAGACTTCTCCCGGCACCACGCACAACACCCCCGGTGGGTAAGGCAGCGCGCCTTCCGCGGCGATACGTCCTTCCGCGTCGCGCAGGGACACCAGCTCGACCTCACCGCGCAGATAGGTATAGTTCGCCTCCTGCGGGTTCATCATGACGCGTGGGAAGTGAGACTTGCGGAACATCTCTTTTTGCAGTTGCTTCACGTTATGGCGGGCGTAGAGGTCATGCATCTCCTGACAAATCTGACGCAGGGTATAATCCGCATAACGTTCCGGATGTTGCTTATAAAGAGAGGGCAGAACCTCTTTCAGCGGCACATCGCTCTGGAGCAGTTTTTCGAAGCGCACCAGCTGGGCGACGAGCTGCTGCAATTTGCCCATGTCCTCCGCCGGGGTGAGCAGGAACAGAATGGAATTGAGGTCGCATTTTTCCGGCACGATGCCGTTTTCACGCAGGAAGTTGGCGAGGATGGTCGCGGGCACGCCGAAATCATCGTACTCACCGGTGCGGGCGTTGATGCCCGGCGTAGTCAGCAGCAGTTTGCAGGGATCGATAAAATACTGATGCTCGGCATATCCCTCAAAGGCGTGCCAGCGTTCGCCCGGAACGAAATGGAAGAAGCGCAGATCGGTAGCAATCTCTGCCGTATCCCAGCTTTCCCATGGACGGCCATCCACCGTCTCCGGCACGAACGGACGAATAAACTGACAGTTCTGAAGGATCAGTTTCCGCGCTTCAATACCCGTCACCACGCAGTCCATCCACATGTTGCGCCCACTTTGCCCCTCGTGCATGCGGGCGTTGATATCCAGGGCGGCAAACAGCGGATAAAACGGGCTGGTGGAGGCGTGCATCATAAAGGCGTTGTTGAGGCGTTTATGCGGGACATAGCGCGGCTGGCCTTTTATGTGGCTGTCCTTCTTATGGATTTGCGAGGTTTGCGAGAAGCCCGCCTGCTGCTTATGCACCGACTGGGTCACCAGAATGCCCGGATCGTTTTCGTTCAGCTCCAGCAGCAGCGGCGAGCAGTCGGCCATCATCGGGATAAACTGCTCGTAACCCACCCAGGCGGAGTCAAACAGAATGTAATCGCACAGGTGACCAATCTTATCCACCACCTGACGGGCGTTATAAATGGTACCGTCGTAGGTGCCCAGCTGGATCACCGCCAGACGGAACGGACGTTCATCCCGCGCACGGCCAGGCGCGACCTCTGACACCAGCTCCCGCAGGTAGCTCTCGTCGAAACAGTGTGCGTCGATACCGCCGATAAATCCGTACGGGTTGCGCGCCGTTTCCAGATACACCGGCGTCGCGCCCGCCTGTAACAGCGCCCCGTGGTGATTAGATTTATGGTTATTGCGATCGAACAGCACCAGATCGCCTGGCGTGAGCAGGGCATTGAGCACCACCTTGTTGGAAGAGGAGGTGCCGTTCAGCACGAAGTAGGTTTTATCCGCATTAAAGACTTTTGCCGCATGCTGCTGGGCGATGCATGGCGCGCCTTCGTGGATCAGCAGATCGCCCATTGCCACGTCGGCATTGCACAGATCGGCGCGGAAAAGCGTTTCGCCAAAGAAATCGACAAACTGGTTTCCGGCCGGATGGCGGCGGAAGAACTGGCCTCCCTGATGTCCGGGGCAGTCAAACGCGCTGTTCCCCTGCTGGACGTAATCGACCAGCGCGCGGAAGAACGGCGGGCGGAGCTGGGTTTCGTACTTCTGCGCAGCCGCTTCAAGCTGGCGTCCGTAGTACGCATTGCTGGTGTCGGAGTACTCAAAAACGCCGTGAATACGCGACAGAAATTCAGCCGGAACCCTTTCTTCTTTATGCGTGGCAATAAACACCGGGATGCCGAATCCCGTGGCTTCTATTTCTTCTATGGCGCCATTGAAAATATCGCTGACGGCCAGAACCACGGCTGCCACATCAATATAATCTGATGCGGTGATATCCACGATGTCGCGCGAAGTGGTAAAGCATTCAGGGCAGGCACGGCTGACGGCAATTTTTAACGTTTTCATCTTTATCTCTTTATTTCAGGCAATATGGGGCCCTCGACTTCTTGCGGTAAAGAAATCGATTATTTCCGGAAAAAAAAGCAAAGCGTGTCCGCTGATACGAAATCAGTTAATTGCTTTTTTGCTGAGTAGAATTCAGTCCGCCCGGTTGCGGAGAATCTGAATCACAAGGAATGAGCGCAGGTGTTCACAGGCAACAGCCTGTAAAATAGCGTTTTTCAGGATAACCTGTAAGCAGATGCGCCAGAAGTCGAAGGACTACCGGGCGTTAAAGAGATGAAAGTCAAAACAGTTACGGTGGGCAAACATCATGATATGTGTTGTCCGCCTTATATGGGGCATTAAACGATTATTGTTTTCCATGTTCAGTTTCCTTTCAGTAATTGAAAGCATGGTCATTTTATCCAGGAGAAAGGGATTAACTGTGAAACAGATCACCAATAACCGATCATTTCAGAAATAATTAGTCGTTTTGAGTGAATAACGCAGATCAAAATGCTGTTTTGTTGGTTCGGTGTTAAATTGATGTTTTAATTGTGTTTAAAGAGGGCGGGTATAGCTATGAAAATAAACTCATCGTTATTTTCATGGCTATATTAAGGCTGGTATGTTTTTTATTTAAAATTAAAGTGAATACTTATTCAGATCATAAACCGATATCCGATACCGGTTTCTGTTAATAAATGACGAGGACGCGCGGGATCGGCTTCAAGTTTCTGGCGAAGGTGTCCCATATAAATGCGTAAATAGTGACTATGCTCGACAGCATTCGGTCCCCAGACCTGGCTTAACAGCTGTCGCTGCGTTAACACTTTTCCGTGGTTATTGAGCAGCACGGCCAGCAGACGAAATTCGATAGGCGTAAGGTGGATCTCTTCTTCCCCACGCACGATGCGGCGGGCGGCAAGATCGACGCGGATATCGCCAAAGGCGTACACCGGATCGGAAGGGGACGTGGCACTGTGTCGACGCAGCGCCACACGAAGCCGGGCCTGTAACTCGCCAATGCCAAACGGTTTGATCAGATAATCATCCGCTCCGGCATCCAGCGCGGCGATTTTATCCGTCTCTTCGGTGCGGGCAGAGAGCACCAGAATGGGCATCTGGCTCCACTGACGCACCTCACGAATAAAATCGATGCCGTCGCCATCCGGAAGTCCCAGATCCAGGATCACCAGATCTGGCTTGCGGGTGGCGGCTTCAATTAACCCCCGTTGAAGCGTACCGGCTTCATGCACGCGCAAGCCGTCGCCTTCCAGCGCGGTACGCAGAAATCGGCTGATAGCGAGCTCATCTTCAACAATCAGAACGTTAATCACAAATCCTCTGGTAATTCATCAAGTTCTGGTGGGGTTTCAAGAGGAAGTGTAACACAAAAGCGTGCCCCACCTTCCGGGCGGTTCTCTGCGGAAATGGTGCCACCATGCACGTCGACAATCGCCTGGCAGATCGCCAGACCCAGCCCAACGCCCGGAATGGCGGATTCCTTATTACCGCGCGCAAATTTTTCGAATATGGCGCGCTCCTGACCGGCCGGAATACCCGGCCCGTTATCCCAGACGTCGAGCCGCAGCACACGTTTATCCACCCTGGCAGCAATCCCCAGCCGGGCCTTTGTCCCGGCGTATTTAGCCGCGTTTTCCAGCAGATTAATCAGCACGCGCTCAAACAGCGGGCCATCCACATGGATTAACGTCAGGGGTTCCGGCATGTCCAGCTCAATATGTCGCCCGCCGAGACCCGGCTCCAGCATCTTCAGCGCACTGCCGACAACCTCCTCAAGGGTGAGCCACTCTTTTTTGAGGTTAAACCCGCCGGACTGAATGCGCGCCATATCCAGCAGGTTGTTCACCAGGCGCGTGGTATTCAGCACGTGCTGGCGAATTTCGCTGGCCTGCATCGCGTGCTTTGATCCTTCCGCTGCCAGATCCAGCGTCAGAATTTCGGACTGGCCAAACAGCACGGTAAGCGGGGTGCGCAAATCGTGAGACAGCGCTGCCAGCAGCGAATTGCGAATACTTTCGCGCTCGCTTGCCAGCCGCGCCTGCTCTTCGCTGGCGGTGAGCGCCAGCCGTTCAAGGGCGCTGGCGACCAGCAGGGTGAAGGTTTCCAGCAGGCGCTGCTGCTCTGGGATCATCAGCTGACGCAGGTTAGACGGCTCGACGATGACCAGCCCGTGATTCTTATCCGCGCTGCGCAGCGGCAGGATCTGGTAAGGCACGCCGGGCAGCGTGTCGGTGCCGGCGCCGGCAGGTAACCCCTTATCGAAACTCCAGCGGGCAATCGCTTCATCCCAGGGCGTCATCCCCGAAGGGGAGGTCAGCGGGCGAAGGCGCCCCTGTTCGTCGGGGAGCAAAATCAGGTTACTGGCATGAAAGGTCGAACGGATAAACTGCTCGCTGGTCTGCACGATATCCCGCTGCGTGCGGCCAACCGCCAGCGATTTTGACATTTCATACAGATGGCGCGTGCGCTGCTCGCGATAGCGGGCAATGCGTGCCTGGTAGCGTACGCCTGCCGTCAGATTCCCGATCACCAGCCCGACGGTAAGCATCACGGCAAAGGTCAGAATGTACTGCACGTCCGAGACAGCAAGCGTCCCGCGCGGAGCGATAAAAAAAAGGTCGAAGCTGATGACGTTGATCACCGTTGCCAGCACCGACGGCCAGCGGCCATAAAAGAGCGCGACCACAACGACGCCGAGCAGATAAATCATGACCAGATTGGCGGCGTCGAAGGCGATGAGCCACTGGCTGGCAATCACCGTAATCAGGGCGCAAAGGACCACGGCCACCAGGCAACCCCGGATCTGAATGCGCCATTTATCGCCAAAGGTGCGAGCATCCGGCGTACGGTTGGGCAGAGGGGCGGGCTTGTCATCCAGCGCGACGATGACTAAATCAAGATCCGGCGCGCGGCGGGCCAGCCTGTCGGCAAAAGATTCGCGGCTAAACCAGCGGCGATGCTGTCGACGTCCAATGACAATCTTGCCCAGGTTGTGCTCGCGCGCGTAGCGCAGAATGGCTTTATCTTCCTGCGGTTCGGAAAGGGTGGCGGTTTCGGCACCCAGCTCCTGCGCCAGCCGCAGCGCGCTCAAAATGGCGCGACGCTGATTTTCTGGCAGGCCATGCAGCTGCGGCGTTTCGACGTAGACCGCGTGCCAGACGCTGCCAAATTTCGCTGCCAGCCGGGCGGCGGTGCGAACCAGTTTTTCGTTGCCGCTGCCGTGACCAATGCATAACAGAATGGCGTCCCGCGTGTGCCAGACGCGCTCTTGTCCCTGTAGGTCTCGCCAGGCGCGCATCTGGTCATCAACGCGATCGGCGGTGCGGCGCAGGGCCAGCTCGCGCAGGGCAATCAGGTTTCCTTTGCGGAAAAAATGTTCGATGGCGCGTTCGGCCTGGCCGGCAATATACACTTTGCCTTCGTGCAGGCGCTGGCGTAGATCGTCCGGCGGCAGGTCAACCAGTACGACTTCATCGGCAGAATCAAAAAACGGATCGGGGACGGTTTCCCGCACCTGGATACCGGTTACGCCGCTCACTACGTCGTTCAGGCTTTCCAGATGCTGAACATTCACCGTGGTGAAGACGTTAATGCCTGCCTCAAGCAGCTCCTCAACATCCTGCCAGCGCTTCGGATGGCGGGAGCCTGGCGCATTGCTGTGCGCCAGTTCGTCCATCAGGATCAGGGCAGGGCGGCGGGCGAGGGCGGCATCAAGATCAAACTCCGTGACCAGCCGCCCGCGATGGCTGATACGCTGGGGCGGCTGCGTCGCCAGCCCCTTCAGCAGCGCAGCCGTCTCTTTGCGACCGTGGGTTTCCACCACGCCGATGAGAATATCAAGCCCCTGCGCCCGAAGCCGCTGGGCTTCCGTCAGCATGGCGAAGGTTTTCCCGACGCCCGCGCAGGCGCCGAAGAAAATTTTCAGCTTGCCGCGGTGGGCTTCAGCCGTCTGTTCAAGCAGCCTGTCCGGATCCGGGCGCATGGGCTCGTCGGTCATTTAGTTCTTCCTTAGCGCGTCCAGCGCCAGATTCAGCTCAACAATGTTCACTACCGGCATGCCGATGAAGCTGACCAGCGGCTTTTGCGTATGTTCTGCGACCAGCTGGCTCACCTGCTCGACGGTCAGCTGACGGGCGGCTGCCACGCGTGGGATCTGCCACACCACCGCATCCGGCGTCAGGCTGTAATCCAGCCCGCTCGCGGAAGCGGTGATCAGCTCAACCGGCACCTCACGGCTGGCCTGCGGATTCGCGGCGCGCAGGGCGGCAACGCGTTCAGCAACGGCTTTGTCCAGGTCAGGATTACTGCCAGCCAGATTGCTGCCGCCGGAGGCCATTGGATTATACGGGCTTTCCGCAGTGGCGGAAGGGCGTCCCTGGAAGTAGCGCGGGTCCGTAAAGTTCTGCCCAATCAGACGCGAGCCGCGGTTTTCACCGTTCTGGATAATCAGCGAGCCGTTGGCCTGATCTTTAAACCACCACTGGCCCAGCGCGGTAGTCATCAGCGGGTAAAGCCCGCCGGTAATCAGAGACAGCAGAATAAACAACAGTATAGCGGGACGTAACATCGTCATTGGATCCACCTTTTAAACCAGCCCGAACAGCGTTAACAGCATGTCGATAACCTTGATCCCAATAAAGGGCACCACCAGCCCACCCAGACCGTAAATCCACAGGTTACGGCGCAGCATGGCGGCGGCCGTCAGCGGCTTATAGCTCACCCCTTTCAGCGCCAGCGGAATAAGAAAGACAATAATCAGCGCGTTGAAGATCACCGCGCTCAAAATGGCCGAGGCCGGAGAGTGCAGGTGCATCACGTTCAGGGCATTCAACTGCGGGTAGGTTGCCGCAAAAGCCGCCGGAATGATGGCGAAATACTTCGCCACGTCGTTGGCGATACTGAACGTGGTCAGCGAGCCGCGCGTCATCAGCATCTGCTTCCCGATATGTACCACTTCGATCAGCTTGGTCGGGTTCGAGTCGAGATCCACCATGTTGCCCGCCTCTTTTGCCGCCTGGGTACCGGAGTTCATCGCCACCGCCACGTCGGCCTGCGCCAGCGCCGGGGCGTCGTTGGTGCCGTCGCCGGTCATCGCCACCAGACGGCCTTCCGCCTGATACTGGCGAATGAGTGCCAGCTTCGCTTCCGGCGTCGCTTCGGAAAGGAAATCATCCACGCCCGCTTCGGCGGCAATGGCCGCCGCAGTCAGACGGTTATCCCCGGTGATCATCACTGTTTTAATGCCCATCTTACGCATCTGGGCGAAACGCTCTTTAATACCGCCTTTAACGATATCCTTCAGGGCGATAACCCCCAGAACGCTTGCACCTTCCGCCACCACCAGCGGGGTTGCTCCCTGACGCGCCACGCTTTCCACCAGGTTGTCGACTTCCGGGGGGAAGTGTCCATTATTGGCTTCAATATGACGGCGAATGGCATCAACGGACCCTTTACGGATCATCCGGTCCTGAATGTTAATTCCGCTCATTCGGGTTTGCGCCGTAAAGGGCACGAACGTGGCGTGCAGGCTCTGAACGTCGCGCTGGCGCAGGTTAAAGCGCTGCTTGGCGAGGATCACGATACTGCGGCCTTCCGGCGTTTCATCGGCCAGCGAGGAAAGCTGCGCCGCGTCAGCCAGCGTTTTTTCATCCACGCCGGGAGCAGGTAGAAAGTCAGAGGCCTGACGATTGCCCAGGGTGATGGTCCCGGTTTTATCCAGCAGCAGCACGTCTACGTCACCCGCCGCTTCAACGGCGCGTCCGCTGGTGGCGATGACGTTCGCGCCCAGCATCCGGCTCATCCCCGCCACGCCAATCGCGGAAAGCAGGCCGCCGATAGTGGTGGGGATCAGACAGACGAGCAGGGCGATCAGTACGGTGATGCTAACCGCTGTACCGCCGTAGGCGGAGAAAGGCCACAGGGTCGCCGTTGCCAGCAGGAAAACAATGGTGAGCGCCACCAGCAGAATGGTCAGGGCGATCTCGTTCGGCGTTTTACGACGCTGTGCGCCTTCCACCATGGCGATCATCCGGTCGAGAAAGGTTTCGCCCGGGTTAACGCTGCACTGGATCACCAGCCAGTCGGAAAGAATGCGCGTTCCGCCGGTAACTGAGGCGAAATCTCCGCCCGACTCACGGATCACCGGTGCGGATTCCCCGGTAATGGCGCTTTCGTCTACCGACGCGCCGCCCTCAATCACCTCACCGTCGCAGGGGATGATGTCGCCAGCTTCCACCAGCACCACGTCACCTTTGCGCAGTTCACCCGCCGGAACGTGGTCCATCTGCGCGCCGTATTTAGGTTCGCGTAATTTGCGCGCAAAGGCGGTCTTTTTTACCCCTTTCAGGCTGTTGGCCTGTGCCTTACTGCGGCCTTCCGCTAACGCTTCGGCGAAGTTGGCGAACAGCACGGTAAACCACAGCCACAGGCTGATGGCGGCGGTAAAGGTTGCATTCCCTGAAAGGTGTCCCGTTCCCATGGCAATCGCCAGTGCGGTAGTGAGTAAACTTCCAGTCCAGACAATAAACATCACCGGGTTGTGCCACTGCACGCGCGGGCTCAGTTTTTTTACCGCATCCATGAGGGCCTGACGAACTAACGTCGGTTCGAGCAGGGCCAGTTGTTTACGACTCATGACAAATTCTCCGCAAAATCAGCGTAAAGAGAGATATTCCGCAACCGGGCCTAACGCGAGGGCGGGGATAAAGGTCAGGGCACCCACCAGCAAAACGGTGCCAATCAGCAGGCCGACGAACAGCGCGCCGTGAGTCGGTAACGTACCGGTGGTGGTCGGCTGGATCTTCTTATTCACCAGTGTTCCAGCGATCGCCATGACGGGAATAATCACGCCGAAACGTCCGATGAACATGCAGAACGCCAGCAAACAGTTCCAGAACGGCGAGTTGGCGCTTAATCCTGCAAAGGCGCTGCCGTTGTTGTTGGCGGCAGACGAAACGGCGTAAAGCACTTCGCTAAAGCCGTGAATGCCCGGGTTAAAGATGCCGTTGCGCCCGGCGTCGGTCATCAGCGCCAGCGCGGTACCGAGCAGCACAAGGGTGGGGGTGACCAGAATTGCCAGCGCGGTTAATTTCATTTCGCGGACGTCGATTTTTTTGCCGAGATACTCCGGCGTGCGACCGATCATTAGCCCGGCGATAAACACGGCGAGCAGAACGAACAACAGCATGCCGTACAGCCCCGAACCGACCCCACCGAAAACTACCTCGCCAATCTGCATCAGCCACATCGGGATCATGCCGCCGAGCGCGGTAAAAGAGTCGTGCATGGCGTTCACTGCCCCGCAGGAGGCCGCCGTGGTGACCACCGCATAGAGGCTGCTGGCAAGAATGCCGAAGCGGCTCTCTTTGCCTTCCAGGTTGATATTGCTGTTAGCCCCCAGCTGCATGAAGTGGCTGTTGCCGTTCCATTCGGCCCACATCACCAGTGCTACACAGACCACGAAGATCAACGACATCGCCCACAGCAGCGTACGTCCCTGGCGGCGATCGTTAACCACATCGCCAAAGGCGAAGCAGAGCGCGGCGGGGATCAGGAAGATCGCCAGCATCTGTACAAAATTGGTTAATGCCGTTGGGTTTTCAAACGGATGCGATGAGTTGGCGTTGAAGAAGCCGCCGCCGTTGGTGCCCAGCATCTTGATCGCTTCCTGCGACGCCACCGGCCCCATTGGAAGGAGTTCCCTGGCCCCTTCAAGCGAGGTGTAAGGGGTATAAGGCAGAAGGTTTTGCAGAGTGCCTTGCTGAATAAAGAACAGGGCAATAATCAGCGCAACAGGCACCAGGATCCAAAGGGTGATGCGCGTGACATCAACCCAGGCGTTGCCGAGGGTGCTGACATTCTGACGGGCAAACGCGCGCGTCAGGGCGAAGATCACCGCGATACCGCTGGCCGCAGAAAGAAAGTTTTGCACGGTTAACCCGGCCATCTGGCTGAAGTAGCTGAGCGTGGTTTCACCAGCGTAAGACTGCCAGTTGGTGTTGGTGACAAAGCTGACCGCCGTGTTCAGCGCCAGATGCCAGGATAAACCCGGTAACTGCTGCGGGTTCAACGGCAGACTGCCCTGGAGCATCAGCAGCGTAAAGAGGGCAATAAGCCCCAGGATATTCAGAAGCAGTATCGCCATCAGGTACTGGCGCCAGTTCATTTCCCGATCGCTGATACCTGAAATGCGCCAGAGCACGTTTTCAATATTTCGCGTGCCCGGCAATGGCACGTTGTTTATCAGACGCGCCAGCGCTGTTCCCAGCGGCCTGGCGAGCACAAACAGCACCAGTAAAAAGCTGGCAATAAGCAAAAACGCCTGAGCAGCCATCAGAATGCCTCCGCATAAATCAGGGCATAAATCAGATAACCCAATAACAGGAACACCAGCACGATGCCGGCAATCAGACCTGCACTCACAATCCACCTCCGGGTGACTTTTGTTGTTGTACAAACGGTAGGATTTATGGCGCAAAGATTTCGCAAAAATCAGAAGGGCAGGTGTAAAAAAAGTATAAAAAGGGAAAGACCACAATTTAACTATTGGTAAGTAAATCGTTAACTTTTTTGTAACTTAATTACAGGCGGGAATGTAAATATTCACGAAATGAATGAAAATAAGTGGTCGGATGAGTAGTAAAATTACAAACAAAGCGGTATTATTTTAACCAGGTCACAGATTTCACATTTTCCGGAGACGGTTTCCGGCCAACTACAGGGGAGAAAATTATGGATCTTTATAAAGAGTTTCCGGCTCATATCATTTTCATGCGTCGCACTTTCGCCGTAGTGGCTGGCGTGTTGGCCCTGCCGGTGATGCTGTTCTGGAAAGATCGCGCACGTTTCTACAGTTACCTGCACCGCGTCTGGGCGAAAACCAGCGAGAAGCCGGTGTGGATGGATCAGGCCGAGAAAGCGACCTGCGATTTCTACTGATACGGTGTGACATCGTAGCCATAAAAAAACCGCCTACAGCAATGTGGCGGTTTTTTTGTCCCTCGGGATTCGCGGTCCTTTGGGTAATCTTGCAGCCCCTACCCGGGATTTTTATCATACCCTTCTTTAAAAAGTTCACAATCCACTTCACCTTTATAAATTCCTAATTTTACTGAAATAACTTACTTTTGGCGTTGGTGCTAATTATGATGCCACGTCCCTTTCCGCCATCTCGCAAATGGGCATCGGTCCTGGGAAAGGTGTATCCATAGCCGTAAAGCAGCCCACCTACCCGGGCTTGTGTCCACCGATTTATCACCGGTGGTGATAGGTGGAGCGGTTAGCAGCAGGGACCGCATAGTGAAACGCTATTTATGCATCGCGTTCATTGTCGCCAGCGCACTCGTTGTAAAGAGTGATAAACCGGATGTGTTTATTGCCTTTACCCTGATAGCGCAGGACAAGTAGCGTTAAGGCCGCCTCGGGCGGCCTTTTTTATTTCATCCCGTCTACACTTCATGGCAAAGTAGTTCAATGCATGCCTTTTTCCTTTTACGGCATGCCCTTACGGACATAATGGACAATTGCCAGGAGTTTTATGCCCACCCATCTGGTTTGGTTTCGCGCGGATTTACGCATTCACGACAACTTCGCTCTCGCGGCGGCCTGCCGCGCTAAAGACGCGAATGTGCTGGCCCTGTTTATCGCCACGCCTGAACAGTGGCGGCAGCATGACATGGCGCCCCGGCAAGCGGCACTACTCAGCGCGTATCTGAATGACCTGCAACATTCACTGGCTGAAAAAGGCATTCCGCTGATCTATAAAGAGGCCCATGATTTTGCCGCGCAGCGCCAGACGGTGCAGGCAATCTGCCAGCAGCACGCAGTAACGCATCTTTATTACAACTATCAGTATGAATTCAACGAGCAACAGCGGGATCGTCAGCTGGAGAAAACCCTTGCGGGCGTGGTCTGTGAAGGCTTTGATGACAGCGTGATGCTCGCCCCGGGCAGCGTAATGACCGGTAGCCACGAAATGTATAAAGTTTTCACGCCGTTTAAAAATGCCTTTATCAAACGCCTGAAAGAGGGACTACCTGAGTGCGTTACCGCCCCGACCGTGAGAGGGGAAACGATAACGGATCTGCCGGCGATCAGGCTGAATTATCCCCAGCAGTCGTTCGATGAAACGGTATTCCCCGCCAGTGAGAAAGCAGCTATTGCCCGGTTGCGTCAGTTCTGCACGCAGGGGGCGGCGGAGTACGAGGCGCGTCGGGATTTTCCAGCGACTGAAGGCACCAGCCGCTTGTCGGCCTGTTTAGCGCTGGGCGCGCTCTCTCCGCGCCAGTGTTTACATCGCCTGCTGGCGGAACAGCCTCAGGCCTTAGACGGGGGGGCGGGCGCAGTGTGGCTGAACGAACTGATCTGGCGTGAGTTTTATCGCCATCTGATGACGTATCATCCTGATTTGTGTAAACATCGGCCCTTTATTCGTTGGACCGAACAGGTACAGTGGCAGTCGAATGAGAAGCTGCTTAAAGCATGGCAGCGTGGGCTCACCGGCTTCCCGATTGTTGATGCGGCTATGCGGCAGCTCAATGAAACCGGGTGGATGCATAACCGTCTGCGTATGATTACCGCCAGCTTCCTGGTGAAGGATCTGCTTATCGACTGGCGAACCGGAGAGCGTTATTTTATCTCTCAGCTGATCGATGGCGATCTGGCGGCGAATAACGGCGGCTGGCAGTGGGCGGCCTCCACCGGAACGGATGCGGCTCCCTATTTTCGGATCTTCAATCCGACCACGCAGGGACAACGATTTGACGCCGACGGCGAGTTTATCCGTCGCTGGCTGCCGGAGCTTAAGGATGTCCCGGCCAAAGCCATTCATGAACCCTGGGTATGGGCGGATAAACAGCGTGTTACCCTGAACTATCCCCGTCCCATTGTCGACCATAAACAGGCGCGCGTCGCCACGCTGGCGGCGTACGAAGCCGCCCGAAAAGTTTGAGAGAATGATGATGAAAAACAGTGAACTGGAACGCCTGATTAACGAAAAACTCAACACGGCTTCGTTTAGCGACTACGGCCCGAATGGCTTGCAGGTGGAGGGGCGCGAGGCGGTGCAAAAAATCATCACCGGCGTAACGGCAAGCCAGGCGCTGCTGGATGAGGCGGTGCGTCAGGAAGCCGATGCGGTGATTGTCCACCACGGTTATTTCTGGAAAAACGAATCACCGATTATTCGCGGCATGAAGCGCAACCGACTCAAAACGCTGCTGGCGAATGACATCAACCTGTACGGCTATCACCTGCCGCTCGATGCGCATCCTGAACTGGGAAATAACGTTCAGCTTGCGCAGCTGCTGGGGATTACCGTGATGGGTGAAATTGAACCTCTGGTGCCGTGGGGCGAACTGTCGATGCCGGTTCCGGGTCTGGAGCTGGCTTCGTGGATCGAAGCGCGCCTGGGGCGTCGTCCGCTGTGGTGCGGCGACACCGGGCCGGATACCGTGAAGCGCGTGGCATGGTGCACCGGCGGCGGCCAGGGCTTTATTGACAGCGCGGCGCGTTTTGGTGTCGACGCCTTCATTACCGGCGAAGTCTCCGAGCAGACCATTCACTCAGCCCGTGAACAAGGCCTGCATTTTTACGCGGCGGGCCATCACGCCACCGAGCGTGGCGGCATCCGCGCCCTCAGCGAGTGGCTGACGGAAAATACCGATCTGGATGTGACGTTTATTGATATCCCTAATCCGGCCTGATGAGAGGTAGTTAAGTGCAGCGAGCGCGTTGTTATCTTCTGGGTGAAACCGCGGTAGTTCTGGAGCTTGAGCCTCCGGTGACGCTTGCCACGCAAAAGCGTATCTGGCGTCTGGCTCAGCGACTGCCCGAGCTACCCGGCGTGGTTGAAGCTATTCCGGGTATGAATAATATCACCGTGGTGCTGCGTGATCCGCACACGGGGGCGCTGGATGCCATTGAGCGTCTGCAACGCTGGTGGGAGGAGAGCGAGGCGCTGGAGCCGGAATCGCGGACGATTGAGATCCCGGTTGTCTATGGCGGCAAGGGAGGTCCCGACCTTGGCGTGGTGGCCGAACACTGTGGATTAACGGAGAAGCAGGTTGTGGAGCTGCATAGCTCAGTCGACTATGTTGTCTGGTTTTTGGGATTTCAGCCGGGTTTCCCCTATCTGGGCGGGTTATCGCCCCAGCTGCATACGCCGCGCCGGGCTGAGCCGCGCCTGAGCGTACCGGCGGGCAGCGTGGCGATTGGTGGCGAGCAAACGGGAATTTATCCGCTCGCCTCACCGGGAGGCTGGCAGCTGATTGGGCACACGTCCACGCCGTTATTTGAACCAGGCCAGGATGCGCCCATACTCCTGCGTCCGGGGGATACCCTGCGCTTTATCCCGCAGAAGGAGGGGGTATGTTAACGCTTATTCGCGCAGGGCTTTACACCTCGGTACAGGATGCCGGGCGTTTTGGGCTGCGTCAGTCGGGCGTGAGCTACTGCGGTGCGCTCGATCGCCCTTCGCTGGAGATTGCCAACCTGCTGGTAGGTAACGCAGGCAGCACGGCGGCGTTAGAAATTACGCTGGGTCAGTGCGTGATTGAGTTTGGTCAGGAAACCTGGTTTGCCTTAACCGGCGCGGGCTGTGACGCGACGCTGGACGGCAAAGCGGTGTGGACCGGCTGGCGATTGCGGGCGAAGGCCGGGCAGCGTCTGACGCTCAAGCGTCCTCTGCACGGCGTGCGCAGCTATCTTGCGGTGGCGGGGGGGATCGACGTGCCGGAGGTGTTGGGCTCATCCAGCACCGACCAGAAAGCGGGAATGGGCGGCCATGAAGGACGGCTGCTGCGTGACGGCGATCGTCTGCGGATAAAGACCTCAACGCGCCATTTCACCACCACGCAGGGCGTGAAACAGCTGCTGTGGGGGAACGTGATCCGCGCCTTACCAGGACCGGAATACCATGAGTTTGATGAAGCCGCGAAAGAGTCTTTCTGGCGCTCGCCATGGAAGATCAGCCCGCAGAGTAACCGCATGGGTTACCGGCTTCAGGGCCAGCCGCTGACCCGCACGACTGACCGGGAGCTGCTTTCCCATGGTCTGTTGCCCGGGGTGATTCAGGTGCCGGGCAACGGGCAGCCCATCGTACTGATGAACGATGCGCAAACCACGGGGGGATATCCGCGTATTGCCTGCATTATCGAAGCGGATCGCTACCATCTGGCGCAAATTCCTCTCGGTCAGCCCATTCATTTTGTGCAGTGTTCGCTGGAGGAGGCGCTGAAAGCCCGGCAGGATCAGCAGCGTTATCTCGATCAGCTGGCGTGGAGGCTCGATGGTAAAGATTGATTTAAACGCCGATCTGGGGGAGGGCAGCAGCGCCGATGCGGCGCTGATGACGCTGGTCTCCTCGGTGAACATCGCCTGCGGGTTTCATGCCGGCGATGCGCAGACCATGCTGGCGAGCGTGCGCAATGCCATGAAAAACCGCGTGGCGATTGGCGCTCACCCCAGCTTTCCCGACCGGGAAAACTTTGGTCGCACAGCGATGGATCTGCCGCCTGAGACGGTTTACGCGCAAATGCTCTACCAGATCGGCGCGCTGGAGGCGATAGTGCGCGCTGAGAATGGCGTGTTGCGCCACGTCAAGCCGCACGGCATGCTCTATAACCAGGCGGCGAAAGATCCGGCGCTGGCGGATGCCATTGCCCGTGCGGTGCGGGACTGTAATCCGCAACTGATTCTGGTAGGCCTGGCGGGCAGCGAGCTTATTCGTGCCGGAGAACGGCTGGGGCTGACTACGCGGCAGGAAGTGTTTGCCGATCGGGGATACCTGCCGGACGGTAGCCTTGTTCCGCGTACGCAGGCCGGTGCGCTGATCACCGACGAAGGTAAAGCACTGGCGCAGACGCTGGAGATGGTGCGCTTCGGGCGAGTAACCTCAACGGAGGGGACAACGGCAAACGTTCAGGCTGATACGGTGTGCTTACACGGTGACGGCGAGCATGCGCTCCAGTTTGCGCGACGCCTGCGGGCGGCGTTCTCGGAAGAGGGCATTGTTGTCAGCGCAGAATAATCATGAAAGGACAATAACATGCCAGAAGGTCCGGAGATCCGCCGCGCGGCGGATAGCCTGGAGGCGGCGATAAAGGGCAAACCTCTGACACACGTCTGGTTTGCCTTTCCTCAACTCAAGCCGTTTGAATCGCAGCTGGTGGGGCAGACGGTGACCCACATTGAAACGCGCGGCAAGGCGTTACTCACCCACTTTTCCCATAACCTGACGTTATACAGCCATAATCAGCTTTACGGTGTCTGGCGGGTGGTGGAGGCGGACGAGCAGCCGCAAACGACCCGCGTGCTGCGCGTGCGGCTACAAACGGCGGATAAGGCGATCCTGCTTTACAGCGCCTCTGATATCGAAATGTTAACGCCGGAGCAGCTGCTGACGCATCCGTTCTTACAGCGGGTCGGGCCGGACGTGCTCGACATGCGTCTGACGGCAAGCGATGTGAAAGCCCGGTTGTTATCCGCCACATTCCGCAACCGGCAGTTTTCCGGGCTGTTGCTCGATCAGGCATTTCTGGCGGGGCTGGGAAACTACCTGCGGGTGGAGATCCTCTGGGAAGTGGGGCTGGCGCCGCAGCGCAAAGCGTCGCAGCTGAGCGATGAACAGCTGGAGGCGCTGTCGTACGCGTTACTGGATATCCCACGGCTGTCGTACAACACGCGCGGCGTGGTGGATGAGAACAAGCATCACGGGGCGCTGTTCCGCTTCAAGGTGTTTCATCGGGCAGGTAAAAAGTGTGAGCGGTGCGGCGGGGTGATTGAGAAGGCGACGATCTCTTCCAGGCCGTTTTACTGGTGTCCGAACTGTCAGAGATGACGTCATGGTGTAGCGTAGGTCTTGCGATACTGTAGGGGCGTTTTCCCCATATTTTTACGAAAGCAGGTAATAAACCAGGCGTATTCGGAGAAGCCAACCTGTGCGGCAATCTCCCGTACCGTAGCATTGCTGTGCAGTAATAATTCGCACGCCTGGCGGATGCGCCTCATCGTCAAATATTCCTGAATCGTCCCGCCGGTTTCATCGTGGAACCGGCGGGATGCATGTCCTCGGGAACAACCCATGGCTCTGGCGATCTCTTCCAGCGTACAGCGCTGATGAAAGCGGGTTTCGAGCCAGCGGATAATATTCGCCGAAAAGGTATTCTGCCCGGTGGCCTGCTCCTGCCAGGGTAACAGGCTGATCAACTGCATCACCAGAAATGCGCTGTCACTGATGCTGAATGTTTCACTTTTCATCATGGCTTCAAAGCGATCCAGTACGTTCTCAATGACGGGTTGTACATCGTGCACATCAAAGACCCGGGCTTTTTCTCCGCGACCACACAACTGGCGAAGCAGTTTTTGCTGACGGGGGAAATCACGCAGATAGTGGTCAATCACTGAGCCGTTAAAGTGCAGCGTCGTGCGGTGGTAGATATTGCGTGCGTCCTGCTCGACGTAAACTTTGTGAAGTTTCCCCGGTGGGAAAATAAAGATCCGCCCGGGTTTAACGGTATATTGCTGATGCTCCATCAACGCGATCCCAACCCCCTGGGACACCGATAAAATTTCCACACATTGATGCCAATGATAGTAATTCGCTGGCATATCTTTCATGCGGTTAAAGTAGATCGACCTGTCTGTGAGATTGATATGTTCCAGATAACTGTTGTCTTCGGAACGCTGCATGGTAGCCCCTGGCTGCCTCGGAGAGGATGTGAACAAACTTAAATTTTTATCATCTTAACCAAATTTTACCGCCAAAATTCCAGCCAATATTGTTCTCAATAAACTGCGCTGTTTGAAAATACGACAATTATCACATTTGTCTGCGTCTCTGACTCCTTATGATGCCCCGAAATCATCAAATGAAACGAGGTTTCATTATGCAGGTAAGGAACGATTATTGCCAACTCGCAGAGGGTTGGATTGCCGCTGCTGTGCCCCATCTGACCCGGGAAAATACCCGTTTGCACATTGGGGAAACGGCAGCTCACTATACAGACGATATCGCGGGTATTGAGGGCTTTGCACGCCTGATGTGGGCGCTTGCGCCGCTGTTGAGCGGCGGCGAAGCGGAAGGGTATAGGGAAATATTTTTACAGGGCATCCGTAGTGGTTGCGACCCTCAGCATCCAGACTACTGGGGCGATCTGTCTGACAACGACCAACGCTGTGTCGAAATGGCGGCGTTTGGCCTGGCGCTGGCGCTACCTGACACCGGGATCTGGCAGGCGCTTTCGGCTACTGAACAGGACAATCTGGAACGCTGGCTGCGCCAGAGTGCCGAAATAACCATCCCCGATAATAACTGGCATTTTTTCCCGGTCCTGGTTCAGGTTGGACTGAAACGGGTAGGGCGCCATTACGATATGATGGTGATTGATAAGCATCTGAACGCGGTTGAACCCTTCTGGCTGGGTAACGGATGGTATTCCGACGGCGCCGGAAAGCCACGCGATTACTACATTTCCAGCGGTTTTCATTTTTACAGCCTGTTGTATAGCCACTTTATGCAGGATGTCGATCCGTCGCGTTGTCTCTGTTATCGCCAGCGGGCGCATCAGTTCGCGGGCGACTACCTCCACTATTTCACCTGCGACGGCAATGCCATCCCCTTTGGCCGTAGCTTGACCTACCGCTTTGTGCAGGCCGCATTCTGGAGCGCAGTGGCCTATACCGGGCTGGATGTTTTCTCGCCAGGGGTCGTCAAAGGCCTGATCCTTCGCCATCTTGACTGGTGGATGGCGCAGCCCTTTATGGATAATGACGGCTTATTTACCCTGGGTTATACCTATCCGAACCTGGTGATGACGGAAGATTACAATAGCCCGTGCTCACCCTGGTGGGCATGCAAAACATTATTGATTCTTGCATTACCGGATGATAGCCCGTTCTGGCAGGCTGAGGCCGCACCGCTGCCAGCGCGGGAAAATATTCATCAGATAAAAGAGGCCGGGCAAATCATCGTACATGCCGACGAAAACCGGCACGCATGGATGCTGATGTCGGGTCAGTACGATCGTAATAACTTCGTCAATTTCGAGGCGAAATACAGCAAGTTTGCCTATTCCAGCCATTTTGGATTCACGCTTACGCGGGGAAATGACGCCCTGAATCATGCGGCATGCGATTCGATGCTGATATTCAGTGAGCAGGACAACTACTGGCGCGGACGCCGCGAGTGCACCTCTGTCGACATGACTGACGCCTGGCTCCGCAGCACCTGGCAACCCTGGCCGGATGTATTTGTCACGACCTGGCTTATCCCGCATCAACAGGGGCACATCCGACTCCACCGGGTTGAAACCCAGCGCGCGCTCGACAGCGTCGAGGGTGGATTCGCCATCAATCGTCATTTACTCGCGGAAACAAGTAAAGCTTCTCATGAGGTAGCCCTGAACACCTTGTCCGGGTGTAGCCAGATTGTGGATCTGCTCTGCGAGCGTCACGCGCTGACCGTCACGACGCCTCCCAACAGCCACATTCTCCATGCTGCACCGGGCGAGATCCCCTGCCTGGGCGCCGTGCTTGAACCCGGTACGCACTGGCTGGCGTGTGCCGTAACGGCCACGATGGCCTCTGTCCTGCCGCCACCGATGACGCTGGCCTTCGATCGCCTGAGCCAGGTTCTCACGCTGAACACGAAAACCCTACACATACAATAGCTGGCGCACCTGGCGTGCGTGCGGAGAAAGATAACCATGAACCCTGTTCAATCAACACGTTCGGCTTATATCAAACTAAGCCTCTTCGTTTTTCTGTTTACCTTTACCTGGGCTGCAAGTTTTGGGCTTTATGCCATCTGGCTGGGGGATAAAGCCGGACTTGATGGCATAGAAATTGGCACCGTGTTCGCCGTTAACGGCGTTTTTGCTGTCATTTTTAAGCCTATTTATGGCTATATCATGGACAAAATGGGCATGAAAAAACATCTGCTTTACTTTGTCTGCGCCGTTTCAGCATTGATGGCTCCCTTTTTTATCTGGTGCTATCTGCCGCTGCTGGAGACTCATTTTGCCAGCGGCATGATCGTCGGCGCCTTGTTTTTCAGTCTTGGATGGTACGCAGGCGTTGCGGCCGAAGAGTCTTATGTCGATCGTTTCAGCCGTTTATACGATATGGAGTTTGGCCGTATCCGCATGTGGGCCGCACTGGGATGGGCGTCGGCCTCCTCATTTTCCGGTTACCTCTATAACATCTCGCCAAAAATTAACTTTGTTATCAGTAGCGCTTCCGCACTGTGCATGCTTGCGGTGCTGCTGACGCTCAAAGTCGATCATTTCGGTCAGGAAGAGAATAACGTTCTGTCGAAAGAAAAAATTGTGATTGGCGATGTATATAACCTGCTACGTAACAAAAAATTCTGGACCTTTGCGCTCTACATCGCCGGCGTGGCATGGATGATGTTTATCGCTGAACAACAGTTTTCACGCTACTTCGTCACCTTCTTCAGCACAAAAGAAGAGGGGAATGCCATGTTTGGTTATATGAGTACAACGCAATCTGCGACGGAGTTTTTCGGCATGATGTTAGTGCCTGCCCTCATAAATCGCATTGGAGCAAAACAGGGGTTATTGCTCACCGGACTGGTGATCAGCCTGCGATTAATTGTTTCCGGGCTGACAAACGATCCGGTCATTATCTGCCTTATCAAACCCCTGTACGGGATCGAAATCGCCCTGATTCTGGTCTCGGTCTTTAAGTACATTGCCGAACATTTTGATAAGCGTGTCAACGCCACGATGTATCTGCTGGGGTATCAGGCGATGATCTATGTGGGATCAATCGTTGTTGCGCCTCCGGCCGGCTATGCCTACCAGACAATTGGGTTTGAACACACCTATCTGGTTATGGGGCTGATAGCACTGGTGTTTACGGGGATTTCTGCTTTTACCCTCTCCGCGTGTTACCAGCATAAAAAGGTCCCGGACCTTCCGTCACCGGGTCAGGAAGCCCTTCACTGAAGCAACGAGAACGAGAGAATGATGTCTGAGAATATACGTAAGGAACCGATTGTCCCTGTTATGCTTCGCCATGGTGAGCGCGCGGCGATTGCAACGAAAATCCGTGATGCCATGCCGCTTATCGCCAGCGCTGTTGAACGGAACATGACCTGGTTCGGACAGCGCTTTCCCGATGCGGCCTGCCGTAACGGTCAGTATCCGGTGATTGATAATCAGGAATGGACGACCGGTTTCTGGACCGGGCAGCTGTGGCTCGCCTGGGAGTGGACCGGGGAAGCGAGCTATCGCACATTAGCCGAACAGCACGTCCGCTCATTTGGCGAGCGGATTGCCAAACGAGATTGTACTAACCACCACGATCTGGGGTTCTTATACAGTCTTTCCTGTATCGCAGGCAGCAAACTGACGGGCGATAGAGAGGCAAAATACATCGCCCTACAGGCTGCTGAATTGTTAATGGAGCGCTACCATCACCGCTGCGGCATTATTCAGGCGTGGGGAGAGCTGGATAACCCTGAGCAGCAGGGAAGAATGATCATCGACTGCAATATGAATTTGCCGCTGTTATATCAGGCCAGCCTTGCCACCGGGGAGCCACGCTATGCTGAAGCGGCGAAAAGGCATATTGAACAGGCCCGACGCTATATCGTTCGTGAAGATGGTTCTACATTCCATACGTACTATATGGATGTCAGAACCGGTGAGCCACGGTTTGGCAATACCCATCAGGGGTTCTCTGATGATTCCTGCTGGTCGCGCGGGCAGGCCTGGGGCGTGTATGGTTTTCTGCTTAATTATCTCTACACCGGTGATAAAAAGCTGCTGGCGCTGAGCCAGACCCTGGCAAACTACTTTATCAACCGGCTGCCGGACGATCTTATTTGCTATTGGGATTTGGCGTTAACCGACCCGAATAGTGAGCGAGACAGTTCTGCCAGCGCCATTCTCGCTTGTGCACTGCTGGAGCTGGTGAAACAGCTACCGGTGACCCATCCTGATCGTGAAAGCTATGAGGCGCTAGGGTTAAAAATCATTGAAAGCATGATCGATCGCTATTTCAATCTGACGCATCAGCAGGGGGAAGGACTTCTCAACCATTCTGTTTATCATTTTAAAGGTAACGTTGGCGTAAATGAATGCTGTGCCTGGGGAGATTATTTCCTGATGGAAGCCATCGCGCGGGCAACGTCGTCATGGAATAGTTACTGGTAATATCTCGCTCTCCCTGTTCTCTAAATTATGTCTTTAATCAGGCAGGGGAGCGCTTATCTCTGTAATGGCAAGGATAATATAATGAAAAGAAAAAGCGTAATTATATTCGCTGCAATAACGTTTTCTTCACTGGGTGTGTGTGCAGAAAATAATAATACTATTACTGCTGCGCAGGTAAAAGCGACACCGTATACTACGGTGTTCTTTGCCCCGCGTACGCAATACCGCACCGCCAGTGAAAGTTTTTTACAACGGTTGATGTTAACAGGCGTTGTTCAGGATCCTGACAGCATCCTGAAAAGCATGTACTGGAGTTTTGAAACCGATGCCGATTTAGGTAAGCACATGGATCAGTGGAAAAGCAGTTACCAGGAAGCGGAGTTCAATAAGCCCTTCTCGCTAGGTGCCAGCCAGTTCTGGCTGGAACCAGGAACCGTTTTTCATTGGGAATCGGCAGGGTCACGCATCGATCCCTACATTGGCATTGGTTACCATTTTGATCCAACGTTGGGGGCGGTACTGCGCTATCGCTACAATCATCAGAATCATGACAGTGAAACACGTCAGGGTGAGTGGGATGATTCGTCGGAGCATCGCGTGGATATTTATCTGACAAAATATTTTACTCCAGACTTTTGGGTGCAATATAACCCAACGTATTACAGTAAAACGCACTCTGATAAATTCGTGTATGCCAATGGTAAAAACCACACCTTACAGCACAACGTTGTTTTTAATTTCCATACTACGCCACGGTTTTATCCCTTCTTTGAACTTGGCTATCTTGATGAATATAAAGATGGCGATGATACAAAAAGTGAATATCAGCTGCGAGTGGGGTTCAAATACAATTTAAACTAAAAAAAACGCGCCCGTGGGCGCGTTTTTGCAGATGTAACGAATTAACGTTTAATATCTGATTTGAAATCACGCTGCTCGTAGCCGGTATACAGCTGACGAGGACGCGCGATTTTCATGCCTTCGCTGTGCATTTCGTTCCAGTGCGCAATCCAGCCCACGGTACGGGCCATGGCGAAGATTACGGTGAACATGGAAGACGGAATGCCCATCGCTTTCAGAATAATGCCAGAGTAGAAATCGACGTTCGGGTAGAGTTTCTTCTCAATGAAGTACGGGTCGTTCAGCGCGATGTGTTCCAGCTCCATCGCCACTTCCAGCAGATCATCTTTGGTGCCCAGCTCTTTCAGCACTTCGTGGCAGGTCTCACGCATGACGGTCGCGCGCGGGTCGTAGTTTTTGTAAACACGGTGACCGAAGCCCATCAGACGGAAGGAGTCATTCTTGTCTTTCGCGCGGCGCACGAACTCAGGAATGTGCTCAACGGAGCTGATCTCTTCCAGCATCTTCAGTGCCGCTTCGTTCGCGCCGCCGTGCGCCGGTCCCCACAGGGAGGCGATGCCCGCAGCGATACAGGCGAACGGGTTCGCGCCGGAAGAGCCCGCGGTACGGACGGTAGAGGTCGAGGCGTTTTGTTCGTGGTCAGCGTGCAGGATCAGAATACGGTCCATCGCGCGTTCCAGCACCGGGTTCACTTCGTACTCTTCGCACGGCGTGGAGAACATCATACGCAGGAAGTTACCCGCGTAGGAGAGGTCGTTGCGTGGGTACACAAACGGCTGACCGATAGAGTATTTGTAACACATCGCCGCCATGGTAGGCATTTTAGACAGCAGACGGAACGCCGCGATATCACGGTGACGTGGGTTATTCACGTCCAGAGAATCGTGGTAGAACGCCGCCAGCGCACCGGTAATACCGCACATGACCGCCATCGGATGAGAGTCACGACGGAACGCATGGAACAGACGGGTAATCTGCTCATGGATCATGGTGTGACGGGTCACGGTGGTTTTAAATTCATCGTACTGGGCCTGCGTCGGTTTTTCGCCGTTCAGCAGGATGTAGCACACTTCCAGATAGTTGGATTCGGTGGCTAACTGATCGATGGGGAAGCCGCGATGGAGCAGGATACCTTCGTCACCGTCAATGTAGGTGATTTTGGATTCGCAAGATGCGGTGGAGGTGAATCCAGGGTCAAAGGTGAATACCCCTTTGGAACCCAGCGTACGGATATCAATAACATCCTGACCGAGCGTGCCTTTTAGCACATCCAGTTCAATAGCATCATCACCATTTAGGGTGAGTTTTGCCTTTGTATCAGCCATTTACGGTCTCCTTAGCGCCTTATGCTTAAGACTGCGCTTTACCGGATTTGCTTTCAGCTGTTAATCATCGTTACCAGATTGTTATTTGGCTTACCGCTCAGCTCACGAGGAGAAACCAGGGTACAGAGCTATGGCGCCTTGCAGGTAAACGAATGAAATATCAGTGAAACAACAGCAAATCAGCGTTTTTGCAGTCCGAATTATTCAAACCTGTATATCACTAATAACTGTCCTGATAACTTCGGTCAATACCATCACACTGTTACATAACTATTTGTCAGGTGAAAGAGAGACCTCATAACTTTTGCGCATTATATGCCTTTTCTGATGACGTTTGTAACAATATTGTTTAACATTTGTCAAATCAGATGATTAAAAATTAAAAAGATGTTGTTATCGTGACCCCGATCACTGTTCCAGAGAAAACCCAACAAACTGTATGTAGGTTAATTGTAATGATTTTGTGAACGGCCTATACTGCCGCCAGGTCTCCGGAACACCCTGCAATCCCGAGCCACCCAGCGTTGTAACGTGTCGTTTTAGCATTTGGAAGCAATGTTTTGCATGACGCGCAGTTATAGAAAAGGAACGCTGTCTGACCCGCATCGCAGTCCGGAGGAAGGAAACAATAAGAACAGCATGTGGGCGTTATTCATGATAAGAAATGTGAAAAAACAAAGACCTGTCAATCTGGATCTCAAAACGATCCGATTCCCTGTAACAGCAATAGCGTCCATTCTGCACCGTGTTTCTGGTGTGATTACGTTTGTGGCGGTCGGTATCTTGCTGTGGTTACTGGGAACCAGCCTCTCATCCCCTGAAGGATTCCTCCAGGCCTCAGCCATTATGAACAGCTTCTTCGTGAAATTTATCATGTGGGGCATTCTGACCGCGCTGGCCTATCACGTGGTTGGCGGCGTTCGCCATATGCTGATGGACTTTGGCTACCTGGAAGAGACGTTCGAGGCCGGTAAACGTACCGCTAACATTTCATTTGTGATCACTGTCGTGCTTTCACTTCTCGCAGGAGTTCTCGTATGGTAAGCAACGCCTCCGCATTAGGACGCAACGGCGTACATGACTTCATCCTGGTCCGTGCTACCGCCATCGTTCTCACCCTTTACATCATCTATATGATCGGTTTCTTCGCGACCAGCGGCACGCTGACGTGGGAAATCTGGAGTGGTTTCTTCGGATCGGCCTTCACCAAAGTGTTCACCCTGCTGGCTCTGTTCTCCATCCTTATTCATGCCTGGATCGGCATGTGGCAGGTGTTGACCGATTACGTTAAACCGCTGGCGATTCGCCTTCCGCTGCAACTGATTATTGTTGTTGCTCTGCTGGTTTACGTCATTTATGGATTTGTTGTGGTGTGGGGTGTGTAATGAAACTGCCAGTCAGAGAATTTGATGCTGTTGTGATTGGTGCGGGTGGCGCAGGTATGCGCGCCGCACTACAAATTTCCCAGAGCGGCCAGACCTGTGCGCTGCTCTCTAAAGTATTCCCGACCCGTTCCCACACTGTGTCTGCGCAGGGCGGTATCACCGTTGCGCTGGGTAATTCCCATGAAGATAACTGGGAATGGCATATGTACGATACGGTAAAAGGTTCCGATTACATCGGTGACCAGGATGCCATCGAATATATGTGTAAAACCGGCCCGGAAGCGATTCTGGAGCTGGACCACATGGGTCTGCCGTTCTCTCGTCTGGAAAATGGCACCATCTATCAGCGTCCGTTTGGCGGCCAGTCGAAAAACTTCGGCGGCGAGCAGGCGGCACGTACCGCAGCGGCGGCTGACCGTACCGGCCACGCGCTGCTGCACACGCTGTATCAGCAGAACCTGAAAAACCACACCACCATCTTCTCCGAGTGGTATGCGCTGGATCTGGTGAAAAACGCCGATGGCGCCGTGGTGGGATGTACCGCCCTGTGCATCGAAACCGGTGAAGTGGTCTACTTCAAAGCCCGCGCAACCGTGCTGGCGACCGGCGGCGCAGGCCGTATCTATCAGTCCACTACCAACGCCCATATCAACACCGGTGACGGCGTTGGGATGGCGATCCGCGCTGGCGTGCCGGTGCAGGACATGGAGATGTGGCAGTTCCACCCAACCGGTATCGCCGGTGCGGGCGTACTGGTGACAGAAGGCTGCCGTGGTGAAGGTGGTTACCTGCTGAACAAACATGGCGAGCGCTTCATGGAGCGTTATGCGCCAAACGCAAAAGACCTTGCGGGCCGTGACGTGGTGGCGCGTTCCATCATGATCGAAATCCGTGAAGGCCGCGGCTGTGACGGCCCTTGGGGTCCACACGCGAAGCTGAAACTCGACCATTTGGGTAAAGAAGTGCTGGAATCCCGTCTGCCGGGCATTCTGGAACTGTCCCGCACCTTCGCTCACGTCGACCCGGTGAAAGAGCCAATTCCGGTTATCCCAACCTGTCACTACATGATGGGCGGTATTCCGACCAAAGTGACCGGTCAGGCGCTGACCGTGAACGAGCAGGGCGAAGACGTAGTCATCCCTGGCCTGTTCGCGGTAGGCGAAATTGCCTGCGTATCCGTGCACGGCGCAAACCGTCTGGGCGGCAACTCCCTGCTGGACCTGGTGGTATTTGGTCGTGCGGTGGGTCTGCATCTCCAGGAGTCTATTGCCGAGCAGGGCGCGCTGCGTGATGCGACCGACGACGAAATCGATGCCTCTCTTGAGCGCCTCAACCGCTGGAACGGCAACCGTAACGGCGAAGATCCGGTGGAAATTCGTAAAGCGCTGCAAGAGTGTATGCAGCACAACTTCTCGGTATTCCGCGAAGGTGACGCGATGGCCAAAGGGCTTGAGCAGCTGAAAGCGATCCGCGAGCGTCTGAAGAATGCCCGTCTGGATGATACCTCCAGCGAGTTCAACACCCAGCGCGTTGAGTGCCTGGAGCTGGATAACCTGATGGAAACCGCGTTCGCCACTGCGATGTCGGCAAACTTCCGTACCGAAAGCCGTGGCGCCCATAGCCGCTTCGACTTCCCGGATCGTGATGACGAAAACTGGCTGTGCCATTCCCTGTATCTGCCAGAGTCGGAAACCATGACGCGTCGTAGCGTTAACATGGAACCGAAACTGCGTCCGGCGTTCCCGCCGAAGATTCGTACTTACTAATGCGGAGACAGGATAATGAAACTCGAATTCTCAGTTTATCGTTATAACCCGGATGTAGACGATGCTCCGCGTATGCAGGATTACACCCTTGAAGCGGAAGAAGGTCGTGACATGATGCTGCTGGATGCCTTAATCCAGCTGAAAGAGAAAGATCCTACGCTGTCGTTCCGCCGCTCCTGCCGTGAAGGGGTGTGTGGCTCTGACGGTGTAAACATGAACGGCAAAAACGGTCTGGCCTGTATTACGCCAATTTCAGCGCTACAGCGTTCTGGCCAGAAAATTGTGATCCGTCCTCTGCCTGGCCTGCCGGTCGTGCGTGATTTGGTGGTGGACATGGGGCAATTCTATGCACAATATGAGAAGATTAAGCCTTACTTATTGAATAATGGGCAAAATCCACCCGCTCGCGAGCACTTACAGTCTCCTGAGCAGCGTGAAAAACTCGATGGGTTGTACGAGTGTATTCTCTGTGCATGCTGTTCTACGTCATGCCCGTCATTCTGGTGGAACCCGGATAAATTTATCGGCCCTGCGGGTCTGCTGGCTGCCTATCGCTTCCTGATCGACAGCCGCGATACCGAAACCGAGAATCGTCTGGAAGGGCTAAGTGACGCTTTCAGCGTATTCCGCTGCCATAGCATCATGAACTGCGTCAGTGTGTGTCCTAAGGGGCTGAACCCGACGCGCGCCATCGGCCATATTAAGTCGATGTTGTTGCAGCGCAGTGCGTAAGTAACAACGCCGGATGGCGCTGCGCTTATCCGGCCTACGTAACAGTAGGCCCGGTAAGCGTAGCGTCACCGGGCAAATTGCAGAAACCTTTAAAAACTGCCCTGAAGTTTAGACAGTTTCTAAAGGTTCCTTCGCGGGCCAAATGAAAAGAGCTCGCAGGTGAACCCCGGCACGTACACGTGGTGTGCGTGGTAGTTTCTACGGCGAAAGTAAGCATAAAAATGCTTAAGGGATCACGATGCAGAACGGCGCAATGAAAGCCTGGCTGGACTCTTCTTACCTCTCTGGTTCAAACCAGAGCTGGATAGAACAGCTCTATGAAGACTTCTTAACCGATCCTGACTCAGTGGACGCAAACTGGCGTTCCATGTTCCAGCAGTTGCCTGGTACAGGGGTCAAACCGGATCAATTCCATTCAAAAACACGTGATTATTTCCGTCGTCTGGCGAAGGATGCCTCACGTTACTCTTCTGCGATTTCCGACCCTGACACCAATGCGAAGCAGGTTAAAGTCCTGCAACTTATCAACGCTTATCGCTTCCGTGGTCACCAGCATGCGAATCTCGATCCGCTGGGACTGTGGCAGCAGGAACGTGTAGCGGATCTCGATCCGGCTTATCACGATCTGACCGAGGCCGATTTCCAGGAAAGCTTTAACGTAGGTTCCTTTGCCATCGGCAAAGACACGATGAAGCTGGGCGATCTGATTGACGCGCTCAAGCAAACCTACTGCGGCTCCATCGGCGCGGAATATATGCACATTACCTCCACCGAAGAGAAACGCTGGATCCAGCAGCGTATCGAATCCGTGGCAGGCCACGCGAATTTCTCAGCAGAAGAGAAAAAACGTTTCCTCAGCGAACTGACCGCAGCGGAAGGCCTTGAGCGCTATCTGGGCGCGAAATTCCCTGGCGCAAAACGCTTCTCACTGGAGGGCGGCGATGCGTTAGTCCCGATGCTGAAAGAGCTGATTCGTCATGCCGGTAAGAGCGGCACGCGCGAAGTGGTGCTGGGCATGGCGCACCGTGGTCGCCTGAACGTGCTGGTTAACGTGCTGGGTAAAAAGCCGCAGGATCTGTTCGACGAATTTGCGGGTAAACATAAAGAGCACCTCGGCACCGGTGACGTGAAGTACCACATGGGCTTCTCGTCGGATATCGAAACCGAGGGCGGTCAGGTTCACCTGGCGCTGGCGTTTAACCCGTCGCACCTGGAAATCGTCAGCCCGGTGGTTATCGGTTCCGTGCGTGCGCGTCTGGATCGTCTGGACGAGCCGAGCAGCAATAAAGTACTGCCAATCACTATTCACGGTGATGCGGCGGTCACAGGGCAGGGCGTGGTTCAGGAAACCCTGAACATGTCGAAAGCGCGTGGTTATGAAGTGGGCGGTACCGTTCGCATCGTAATCAACAACCAGGTGGGCTTCACCACCTCTAACCCGCTGGATGCGCGTTCCACCCCGTACTGCACCGACATCGGTAAAATGGTTCAGGCGCCCATCTTCCACGTTAACGCGGATGACCCTGAAGCCGTTGCTTTCGTTACCCGTCTGGCGCTGGACTTCCGTAACACCTTCAAGCGCGATGTGTTCATTGACCTCTTCTGCTACCGCCGTCACGGCCACAACGAAGCGGATGAGCCAAGTGCAACCCAGCCGCTGATGTACCAGAAAATCAAAAAACACCCGACGCCGCGTAAAATCTACGCTGACAAGCTGGAAAGCGAAAAAGTGGCGACGCTGGAAGATGCGACCGAGATGGTCAATCTTTATCGCGACGCGCTGGATGCGGGTGAATGCGTAGTGAAAGAGCTGCGCCCAATGAACATGCACTCCTTTACCTGGTCGCCGTATCTCAACCACGAGTGGGACGAGAGCTACCCGAACAAGGTTGAGATGAAGCGTTTGCAGGAACTGGCTAAACGCATCAGCACCGTGCCGGAAGCGATCGAGATGCAGTCCCGCGTGGCCAAGATCTATGGCGACCGCCAGGCCATGGCAGCGGGTGAGAAGCTGTTCGACTGGGGCGGCGCGGAAACGCTGGCCTATGCGACGCTGGTTGACGAAGGTATTCCGGTTCGTCTGTCCGGTGAAGATGCGGGTCGTGGCACCTTCTTCCACCGTCATGCGGTTGTACACAACCAGTCTAACGGTTCAACGTACACTCCGCTTCAGCACGTGCATAACGGTCAGGGCCAGTTCAAGGTCTGGGACTCCGTGCTGTCAGAAGAAGCAGTTCTGGCCTTCGAATACGGCTACGCCACCGCAGAACCCCGCACTCTGACCATCTGGGAAGCGCAGTTCGGTGACTTCGCCAACGGTGCGCAGGTCGTCATCGACCAGTTCATCTCCTCCGGTGAGCAGAAGTGGGGCCGTATGTGCGGTCTGGTGATGCTGCTGCCGCACGGCTATGAAGGACAAGGTCCGGAGCACTCCTCCGCGCGTCTGGAGCGTTATCTGCAACTCTGCGCCGAGCAGAATATGCAGGTTTGCGTGCCGTCCACTCCGGCTCAGGTTTACCACATGCTGCGTCGTCAGGCGCTGCGCGGTATGCGCCGTCCGCTGGTAGTCATGTCACCAAAATCCCTGCTGCGCCATCCACTGGCGGTCTCCAGCTTGGAAGAGCTGGCAAACGGCACCTTCCTGCCGGCCATCGGTGAAATTGACGAGCTGGATCCGCAGGCCGTTAAGCGTGTCGTAATGTGTTCTGGTAAGGTTTATTACGACCTGCTGGAACAGCGCCGTAAGAACGATCAGAAAGATGTCGCCATCGTGCGTATCGAACAGCTTTATCCGTTCCCGCATCAGGCGATGCAGGAAGTGCTGAAACAGTACGCTCACGTTCATGATTTTGTCTGGTGCCAGGAAGAGCCGCTCAACCAGGGCGCATGGTATTGCAGCCAGCATCATTTCCGTGAAGTGATTCCATTTGGGTCTGCCCTGCGTTATGCAGGTCGCCCGGCCTCCGCCTCTCCGGCGGTAGGGTATATGTCCGTTCACCAGAAGCAGCAACAAGATCTGGTCAATGACGCGCTGAACGTCGATTAATTAAAGGATACATAATGAGTAGCGTAGATATTCTTGTTCCCGACCTGCCTGAGTCCGTAGCAGATGCAACCGTCGCCACCTGGCACAAAAAACCAGGCGACGCGGTAACCCGTGACGAAGTGCTGGTAGAAATCGAAACTGACAAAGTGGTACTGGAAGTACCGGCTTCAGCGGATGGCATTCTGGATGCAGTCCTGGAAGATGAAGGTACGACCGTCACTTCTCGCCAGATCCTGGGTCGCCTGCGTGAAGGCAACAGCGCGGGCAAAGAGTCCAGCGCCAAATCTGAAGAAAAAGCGTCTACCCCGGCCCAGCGCCAGCAGGCGTCTCTGTCCGATCAGACCAACGACGCGCTCAGCCCGGCGATCCGTCGCCTGCTGGCTGAGCACAGCCTCGATCCGGCAGCCATCAAAGGCACCGGCGTGGGTGGCCGTCTGACGCGCGAAGACATCGACAAGCATCTGGCAAAAGCGCCTTCTGAGGCGAAAGCGGAAGCGAAAGCCCCTGCGGCAGCACCAGCGGCACAGCCAGCTCTGGGCGCACGTAGCGAAAAACGCGTGCCGATGACCCGCCTGCGTAAGCGCGTGGCCGAGCGTCTGCTGGAAGCGAAAAACTCCACCGCGATGCTGACCACTTTTAACGAAGTCAACATGAAGCCAATCATGGATCTGCGCAAGCAGTACGGTGACGCGTTTGAAAAACGTCACGGTATCCGTCTGGGCTTCATGTCCTTCTACGTGAAAGCGGTAGTTGAAGCGCTGAAACGCTACCCGGAAGTGAACGCGTCTATCGATGGCGATGACGTGGTTTACCACAACTACTTCGACGTCAGCATGGCGGTTTCTACCCCACGCGGCCTGGTTACCCCGGTTCTGCGTGACGTGGATACCCTGGGTATGGCTGACATCGAGAAGAAAATCAAAGAGCTGAGCGTGAAAGGCCGCGACGGCAAGCTGACCGTTGAGGACCTGACTGGCGGTAACTTCACCATTACCAACGGTGGTGTGTTCGGCTCGCTGATGTCTACCCCGATCATCAACCCGCCGCAGAGCGCGATCCTGGGTATGCACGCCATTAAAGATCGTCCAATGGCGGTAGACGGTAAAGTGGAGATCCTGCCGATGATGTACCTGGCGCTCTCTTACGATCACCGCCTGATCGACGGCCGCGAGTCCGTAGGCTTCCTGGTTGCCATTAAAGAGCTGCTGGAAGATCCAACGCGTCTGCTGCTGGACGTCTAGTTTTTGCAGTCTTGCCCGGCGGCGCGTTGCTTGCCGGGCCTACAAAAGCACTACCTAACGATTACCTGAAGGATGGATAGAACACATGAACTTACATGAATATCAGGCCAAACAGCTGTTTGCCCGGTATGGCTTACCGGCTCCGGTGGGTTATGCCTGTACTACCCCGCGTGAAGCAGAAGAAGCCGCGTCTAAAATCGGTTCCGGCCCGTGGGTAGTTAAATGTCAGGTTCACGCTGGTGGCCGTGGTAAAGCGGGCGGTGTGAAGGTTGTTAAGAGCAAAGAAGAGATCCGTGCGTTTGCTGAACATTGGCTCGGCAAGCGTCTGGTAACCTACCAGACAGATGCGAACGGCCAGCCGGTTAACCAGATCCTGGTTGAAGCGGCAACCGACATCGCGAAAGAACTGTACCTCGGCGCAGTCGTAGACCGTAGCTCCCGTCGCGTGGTGTTCATGGCGTCTACCGAAGGCGGCGTGGAAATCGAAAAAGTGGCGGAAGAAACCCCGCACCTGATCCACAAAGTGGCTATCGATCCGCTGGCGGGCCCAATGCCTTACCAGGGTCGTGAGCTGGCATTCAAACTGGGTCTGGAAGGCAAGCTGGTTCAGCAGTTCACCAAGATCTTCATGGGTCTGGCGACCATTTTCCTGGAGCGCGATCTGGCGCTGATCGAGATCAACCCGCTGGTGATCACCACCCAAGGCGACCTGATCTGCCTCGACGGCAAGCTGGGCGCTGACGGCAACGCGCTGTTCCGCCAGTCCGATCTGCGCGAAATGCGCGACCAGTCTCAGGAAGATCCGCGTGAAGCGCAGGCTGCACAGTGGGAACTGAACTACGTGGCGCTGGATGGCAACATCGGCTGCATGGTTAACGGTGCGGGCCTGGCAATGGGCACCATGGACATCGTTAAGCTGCACGGCGGTGAGCCAGCGAACTTCCTCGACGTGGGCGGTGGCGCAACCAAAGAGCGCGTAACCGAAGCGTTCAAAATCATTCTCTCTGACAGCAACGTGAAAGCGGTTCTGGTGAACATCTTCGGCGGTATCGTACGTTGCGACCTGATCGCCGACGGTATCATCGGCGCGGTAGAAGAAGTGGGCGTTAACGTTCCGGTTGTTGTACGTCTGGAAGGGAACAACGCTGAACTCGGCGCGAAAAAACTGGCTGACAGCGGCCTGAATATTATTGCAGCGAAAAGTCTGACGGATGCAGCTCAGCAGGTTGTTGCCGCAGTGGAGGGGAAATAATGTCCGTTTTAATTAATAAAGATACCAAGGTTATCTGCCAGGGCTTCACCGGTAGCCAGGGGACTTTCCACTCCGAACAGGCGATTGCCTACGGTACGCAGATGGTTGGCGGCGTAACGCCAGGTAAAGGCGGCACCACGCACCTGGGCCTGCCGGTGTTCAACACCGTGCGTGAAGCGGTAGAAGCGACGGGCGCAACCGCGACCGTGATCTACGTACCGGCGCCGTTCTGCAAAGACTCTATTCTGGAAGCGATCGACGCAGGCATTAAGCTGATCATCACCATCACCGAAGGCATCCCGACGCTGGATATGCTGACCGTGAAGGTGAAGCTGGACGAAGCAGGCGTGCGCATGATCGGCCCGAACTGCCCAGGCGTTATCACTCCAGGCGAATGCAAAATCGGCATCATGCCGGGCCACATTCATCGCCCAGGCAAAGTGGGTATCGTGTCCCGTTCCGGTACCCTGACCTATGAAGCGGTTAAGCAGACCACCGACTACGGTTTCGGCCAGTCCACCTGCGTGGGCATCGGCGGTGACCCGATCCCGGGCTCTAACTTCATCGACATCCTGAAGCTGTTCCAGGAAGATCCACAGACCGAAGCGATCGTGATGATCGGTGAGATCGGTGGTAGCGCGGAAGAAGAAGCGGCTGCTTACATCAAAGATCATGTGACCAAGCCGGTGGTGGGTTACATCGCGGGTGTGACCGCGCCGAAAGGCAAACGTATGGGTCACGCGGGCGCGATTATCGCAGGCGGTAAAGGTACGGCTGATGAGAAATTCGCAGCACTGGAAGCCGCAGGCGTGAAAACCGTTCGCAGCCTGGCGGATATCGGTGAAGCACTGAAATCCATCATTAAGTAAGTCCTCTCTGCTCCCCAAATGGGGCGCGTTGAAGTATAAAAAAATGTCCGTTTCGACATGGTTGGCCGCTGTAAAGCGGCCTTTTTTTATTGCCTGCGTTTAGCCACCAGAGTGAATTTATAGTCGTCGGTGTTAAACACGTTGCGACTGTATTCAAATACCCGGCCGTCTTTCAGAAAGCCACGGGAAACTTTTTCCAGAATCGGTTTTGCCGGATCGAGCGCCAGGGCGGCAATCGCCTCGTCCGATGGCATGACTGGCACCAGCTCCTGCTCGCTGCGATCGATCACCATCTTTTTGATCTGCTCAATGTAATGGTATTTCGACTGTTCCATCACTTCCCAGGTGAGGTCGGGGAACATCGCCAGCGGCATCCATGTCTCTTCCAGATTCACCGGCTTTTCCCTGATGAAGCGTACGCGCTTGACGTGCCAGACCTTATCATCCGGATTGAGCGCAAGTTTTGCCGCGAGCCGCTCATCGGCTTTCACCACTTCGAAGACGCTGACGTCGCTGTGCGTATCGACGTTGCGATCCGCTAACTTTTCGTAAAAGCCGGTGAGCTGATAAATATCGTAATTCACCCGCTCCTCTTTTACATACGAGCCGCTGCCCTGAATACTTTCGATGATCTGCTCGTCGGCGAGCAGCTTCAAAGCCTGCCGCACGGTGACCCGGCTGACGCTAAACGCCTCCTGAAGGCTGGATTCCGTCGGCAGCGCGTCGCCAGGTTTTAACTCACCGGCATTAATTTTCTCGCGGAACGCATCGGCGATCTGCCGGTACATCGGTTTATTGCCCATTGTGTCGCGCCTTTTTAATACGTTTTCAGGGAATTATGCCTTCAGTGGTAAATTTGTAAATAATACAAATAAGATACAAATATCGGTGTTAGTGAAAATGATCACATAAATGTATTATCCTGTCTGCCACAATCCTCCCCAGACAATAACTTTGGATAGGTGAGGATCTTTATGAACCTGACGACTCTGACCGACCCCCGTGCTGTCTGCGTGCAGGCGCAGTTTACCAGCCGTGATGAGGCAATCCGTCAGCTTGCGACGCGGCTGGTGGCGTTGGGCAAAATAGCCGACGCCGATACGTTTCTGGCAGACGTTTTCCATCGGGAATCGCTTGGCCCGACGGCGTTGGGCGAGGGGCTGGCCGTACCCCATGGTAAATCAGTGGCGGTAAAGGAAGCGGCTTTTGCCGTGGCCACACTGCGCGAGCCGCTGGCCTGGGAAGGCGTGGACGGGCCGGAGGAGGTCGAGCTGATTTTTCTGCTCGCCATTCCTCCCGCTCAAGCGGGGTCAACGCATATTCAGGTCCTGACGGAACTGACGTCTCGCCTGGCGGATGACGAGCTCAGGGCGCGCGTGATGACGGCGACCAGCGCGGAAGCGGTGCTTGCGGCGCTGGAAACAGCGCCTGACACACAAGAAACCGCCGTTGCGGAGAATGCCCCGACGATCGTCTGCGTTACCGCCTGTCCGGCCGGGATCGCCCATACCTACATGGCAGCGGAATATCTCGAAAAAGCGGGACGTAAGCTCGGCGTCAATGTGGTGGTCGAAAAGCAGGGGGCAAATGGTATTGAGGGGCGCATCACCGCGCAGCAGTTGCAGGAGGCAAAAGCGTGTATCTTCGCGGCGGAAGTGGCGATCAAAGAGCGTGAGCGTTTTCAGGGGATGCCCGCCATTTCCGTGCCCGTCGCGGAACCCTTACGCCATGCGGAAGCGCTCATTGAGCGTGCGCTGGCGCTACAGCCTGTATCCGATGCGCGTCCTGCGCACGTCGACACGGACGCGAAAAAGTGCGTTAAAACCGAACTCAAGCAGGCGCTGCTCAGCGGTATCTCCTTTGCGGTGCCGCTGATTGTCGCTGGCGGCACGGTGCTGGCGGTGTCGGTACTGCTGGCGCAAATCCTGGGCTTGCAGCATCTGTTCGATCAGGAAAATTCGTGGCTGTGGATGTACCGCAAACTGGGCGGCGGGATGCTCGGTATTCTGATGGTGCCTGTTCTGGCAGCCTATACCGCTTACTCGCTGGCGGATAAACCTGCGCTAACGCCGGGCTTTGCGGCGGGTCTTGCCGCCAATATGATCGGCTCTGGTTTTCTCGGGGCCATCGTCGGCGGGCTGATTGCGGGCTACCTGATGCGCTGGGTAAAAAACCACATCCGACTGAGTAGCCGCTACAACGGCTTTCTGACCTTTTATCTCTATCCGGTGATTGGCGTGCTGGGCGCAGGCAGCCTGATGCTGTTTGTGATCGGCGAACCGGTGGCCTGGATCAATAATGCCCTGACCGCCTGGCTTAACGGTCTGTCCGGCGCGAACGCGCTGCTGCTGGGGGCGATCCTGGGCTTTATGTGCTCGTTCGATCTGGGCGGTCCGGTCAACAAAGCCTCTTACGCGTTCTGTCTGGGAGCGATGGCCAATGGCGTATACGGGCCTTATGCGATTTTTGCCTCCGTCAAAATGGTATCGGCCTTTACCGTGACGGCATCAACGATGCTGGCTCCGAACCTGTTCAAACAGTTCGAAATTGAAACCGGCAAGTCCACCTGGCTGCTGGGGCTGGCGGGCATCACCGAAGGGGCAATTCCGATGGCTATCGAGGATCCGTTGCGGGTCATTGGCTCATTTGTTCTGGGGTCAATGGTGACCGGAGCGATTGTCGGGGCGATGGGGATTGGGCTATCCACCCCCGGCGCGGGCATTTTCTCGCTCTTCTTACTGCATGATGCCGGGCTGGGCGGCGTGATGGCCGCTGTCGGCTGGTTTGGCGCCGCGCTGGCTGGCGCCGCAATCTCTACGCTCATTTTACTGCTATGGCGACGCCAGGCCGTGAAGAGCGGCACCTACGTGACTGAAGACATACCATCGTAAACACGCACTGACAGGAAACGAAGATGAAAGCTGTATCTCGCGTTCATATCACGCCACATATGCACTGGGACCGGGAGTGGTACTTCACCACCGAAGCGTCACGTATTCTTCTGGTCAATAATATGGAAGAGATCCTCACTCGTCTTGAGCAGGACACAGAGTATAAATACTACGTACTCGACGGCCAGACGGCGGTGCTGGAAGATTATTTTGCCGTGAAACCGGAAAACAGGCCACGCGTGAAGGCGCTGGTGGCGGCCGGGAAGCTGATTATTGGGCCGTGGTATACCCAGACGGATACCACCCTTGTTTCCGGCGAGTCGATTGTCCGAAATCTGATGTACGGTATACGCGACTGTCTGGCCTTTGGCGAGCCGATGAAAATTGGCTATCTGCCGGACTCCTTCGGCATGTCTTCCCAGCTGCCGCACATTTACAACGGTTTTGGCATCACGCGCACCATGTTCTGGCGCGGGTGTTCCGAGCGGCACGGTACCGATAAAACCGAATTTCTCTGGCAAAGCCAGGACGGCAGCGAAGTGACGGCACAGGTGCTGCCGCTGGGCTACGCGATTGGTAAGTACTTACCGGAGGATGAGGCCGGGCTGCGCAAACGGCTCGACACGTACTTCGAGGTGCTGGAAAAAGCCTCCGTGACGAAAGAAATTTTACTGCCTAACGGCCATGATCAGATGCCGCTCCAGCAGAACATCTTTGCGGTGATGGATAAGCTGCGCGAAATCTATCCGCAGCGTCAGTTTGTGATGAGCCGCTTCGAGGAGGTGTTTGACCACATTGACGCGCACCGCGATGAACTGGCGACGCTGAAAGGGGAGTTTATTGACGGTAAATATATGCGAGTGCACCGGACGATAGGCTCCACGCGGATGGATATCAAAATCGCCCACGCCCGGATAGAGAATAAAATCGTCAACGTCCTTGAGCCGCTGGCCACGCTTGCCTGGACGCTGGGCTTTGAGTATCACCACGGCTTGCTGGAAAAAATGTGGAAAGAGATCCTCAAGAATCACGCCCACGACAGTATCGGCTGCTGCTGTAGTGACAAAGTGCATCGTGAGGTGATGTCACGCTTCGAGCTGGCGGAAGACATGGCCGATAACCTGACATGCTTCTATATGCGCAAGATTGCCGACAACATGCCGCAGAGCGAGGAAGACAAACTGGTGATGTTTAACCTCACGCCCTGGCCGCGTGAGGAAGTGATTAACACCACGATACGTCTGCGCGCCAGCCAGTTCCGCCTGCTGGACGATAGGGGGAATGAAATCCCTTACTGCCTGCGCAGCGCGCGTGAAATCGACCCCGGCTTGATTGACCGGCAAATTGTGCATTACGGCAACTACGATCCCTTTATGGAGTTTGATATCCAGCTCAATCAGATCCTGCCATCAATGGGTTACCGCACGCTCTATATCGAGCCGCACGTGGCCGGCAAGCTGCTGGCGGCAGAAAAATCGTCGGAGGCGTTGCTGGAAAATGCTTTCTGGGAAATAACGTTAAACGACGACGGCACCCTGCGTCTGCTCGATAAAGCGTCCGGGCTTATCTATGACCGCGCGCTGGAAATAGAAGAGAGCTCGGATGATGGCGATGAGTACGACTACTCGCCTTCACGGGAAGAGTGGAGACTCACTTCCGCTCAGGGCGAGCATGAGGTTGAGGTGATCCACGAGGCCTGGCAGAGCAGGGCGGTGATCCGCCATCGCATGGCGGTGCCAGCGGATCTCGCTGAACGTTCTGCGCGTCAGCAGACGGGAACGCTTGAGGCAGAACTCACGGTCACGCTCAGCCATAACAGCCGACGTATCGACGTTGAGGCACGTCTCGGAAATCACGTGGATGACCACCGTGTGCGGGTGCTGATCCCGACGCCATTTACCACAGACACGGTGTTAGCCGATACCCAGTTCGGTTCGCTGACACGACCTGTACAGGATGAAGCGATGGCGAACTGGCAGGAGGAGGGCTGGAAGGAAGCGCCGCTGCCGGTGTGGAATCTGCTCAACTACGCGGTGCTCCAGGAACGGCGTAACGGAATGGCCCTGTTTACCGAAGGGTTGCGCGAATTTGAAGTGACTGGCGAGCGTCAAAAAACGTTTGCCCTGACGTTGCTTCGCGGCGTGGGGGTGCTTGGGAAGGAAGATTTACTGCTGCGCCCCGGCAGACCGTCCGGGATCAAAATGCCGGTGCCTGATTCGCAGATGCGGGGCCAGTTAACCTGTCGCTTTAGCCTGTTCAGTTTTAATGGTACGCCCGTCAGTGCTGGCGTTGCGCAGCAGGCGAAGTCGTGGTTAACGCCAGTGCACTGTTATAACAAAATCCCGTGGGATGCGATGAAGCTTAACCGCGCCTCTTTCACCACCCCTTGTAGCTATAGCCTGTTAACGCTGGCGCCTAACGGATGCTTACTCAGTGCGCTGAAAAAAGCGGAGGATCGTGACGAGATGATTCTTCGTCTGTACAACCCTTCGGGGACCCGCTCCTGTGACGTGGCTTTGTCTGTGAACCGTGAGGTCCAGGCCTGTTGCGAAACGGACATGAATGAGGTGCGCAAGGCGCAAGGGGAGGAGGGTTCAGCCATTACGGGGTCGTTCCGGCCATGCCAGTCACGCACCTTTAGCATAAAAATTGAAAGGTAATCCTCCGAACAAAATAAAGGCCGCATTCCTGCGGCCTTTATTTCATCAAATAGTCACGAAAGGGTGTTAATTTTAAGATTATTAAAGGTGAATGAAATGTAATCTTTTCGGCGGGTAGCAAAGCGAAAGAAAAATACTGTGAAGCAGATAACATTATATGTTTATCTTCCGGCAAAATGCGTTTTTTCTTGCGCGTTAATAAAAATCACAACTGTTTATATTATCTTCTGGCTTTTATAACCAATAACGCCTTTAAATATACATATTGTTAACAAGGTTTTTACTATCCGCACCACAAAGAAACATCATTAACAGCTCTGACTGTTTTTGATTTAAATCAATGTTTAATCCTTGGAAAAAGCCTCCGAAAGGCGTTAAATTGTTCCCGATCAAAATGGCCGAAAAGTGGTAATTTTGCTATAAATTGATCGCCGTCGAAAAACGTAAATCTGTTCGACTAAAAACCTGTTTATTGTAAGGGTTTTGCAGCGTATTATATTTACGGGATCAATTTGGTTTTTTCTTAACGTATTTGTAACCTTTCATCATTGCTTTTTCCTCCTGAAGAGAATAAGCAACGAAGAAGGGAAGCAGATAACTTTGTATTGGGGCATGCGTGTGGATCCTTATCTAACGGGGTTCACTCTCGGAGTCTTCATGCGATGAGCAAGGAGTCATAATGTTAGACGTAGTCGAACTGTCGCGCTTACAGTTTGCCTTGACCGCGATGTACCACTTCCTGTTTGTGCCGCTGACGCTCGGTATGGCGTTCCTGCTGGCCATCATGGAAACGGTTTACGTCCTCTCCGGCAAACAGATTTATAAAGATATGACCAAGTTCTGGGGCAAGTTGTTTGGTATCAACTTTGCGCTGGGCGTGGCAACCGGTCTGACCATGGAGTTCCAGTTCGGGACAAACTGGTCTTACTATTCCCACTATGTGGGGGATATTTTCGGTGCGCCGCTGGCCATTGAAGGTCTGATGGCCTTCTTCCTCGAATCCACCTTTGTAGGTCTGTTCTTCTTCGGTTGGGACCGTCTGGGTAAAGTCCAGCATATGGCGGTAACCTGGCTGGTGGCATTAGGCTCCAACTTGTCCGCACTGTGGATCCTGGTGGCGAACGGCTGGATGCAAAACCCAATCGCATCTGATTTCAACTTCGAAACCATGCGTATGGAGATGGTCAGCTTCGCTGAGCTGGTCCTGAACCCGGTTGCTCAGGTTAAATTCGTTCACACCGTGGCGTCTGGGTATGTGTGCGGCGCGATGTTCGTGCTGGGCATCAGCTCCTACTATATGCTGCGCGGCCGTGACTTCGCGTTCGCCAAGCGTTCTTTTGCTATCGCAGCAAGCTTCGGTATGGCCGCGATTCTGTCCGTGATTGTTCTGGGTGATGAATCCGGTTACGAAATGGGCGACGTGCAGAAAACCAAACTCGCCGCAATTGAAGCTGAATGGGAAACCCAGCCGGCACCGGCAGCGTTTACCCTGTTCGGTGTGCCTGACCAGGAAGCGCAGGAAAACCGCTTCGCCATTCAAATTCCTTACGCTCTGGGTATTATCGCCACGCGCTCCGTCGACAAACAGGTGACTGGCCTGAAAGATCTGATGGTGCAGCATGAAGAGCGTATCCGTAACGGGATGAAAGCCTACTCGCTGCTGGAACAGCTGCGCGCCGGCTCTACCGACCAGGCCGTTCGCGATCAATTTAACGACGTGAAGAAAGACCTCGGTTACGGTCTGCTGCTGAAACGCTATACCCCGAACGTCTCCGACGCGACGGAAGCGCAGATTCAGATGGCAACCAAAGACTCTATTCCACGCGTTGCGCCGCTGTACTTCGCGTTCCGCATCATGGTGGGTTGCGGCATTATCATGCTGCTGATCATCGCGGCCTCGTTCTGGTCAGTCATTCGTAACCGTATCGGTGAGAAAAAATGGCTGCTGCGCACCGCGCTGTACGGTATCCCACTGCCATGGATTGCTATCGAGTCCGGCTGGTTTGTAGCGGAATATGGCCGTCAGCCGTGGGCGATCGGTGAGGTGCTGCCAACAGCGGTAGCGAACTCCTCCCTGACCGCAGGCGACCTGATCTTCTCCATGCTGCTCATTTGCGGTCTGTACACCCTGTTCCTGGTGGCTGAACTGTTCCTGATGTTCAAGTTCGCGCGCCTTGGCCCAAGCAGCCTGAAAACCGGTCGCTACCACTACGAGCAGTCTGTTGCGACTACTCAGCCGGCACGCTAAGACAGGAGTCATCAAATGATCGATTATGAAGTATTGCGTTTTATCTGGTGGCTGCTGATCGGTGTTCTGCTGATTGGTTTCGCGGTCACCGATGGTTTCGACATGGGCGTGGGCATGCTCACCCGTTTCCTCGGTCGTAATGACACCGAGCGTCGAATCATGATCAACTCCATCGCCCCGCACTGGGACGGTAACCAGGTGTGGCTGATCACCGCAGGCGGCGCGCTGTTCGCTGCCTGGCCGATGGTCTACGCGGCTGCGTTCTCCGGCTTCTATGTGGCGATGATTCTGGTGCTGGCTTCTCTATTCTTCCGTCCGGTGGGTTTCGACTACCGTTCCAAGATTGAAGACACCCGCTGGCGTAACATGTGGGACTGGGGCATCTTCATCGGTAGCTTCGTTCCACCGCTGGTCATTGGTGTGGCGTTCGGTAACCTGTTGCAGGGCGTACCGTTCCACGTCGACGAATATATGCGTCTGTTCTACACCGGTAACTTCTTCCAGCTGCTGAATCCGTTTGGTCTGCTGGCAGGCGTGGTGAGCGTGGCGATGATCATCACCCAGGGGGCAACCTATCTCCAGATGCGTACCGTAGGTGAACTGCATCTGCGTTCCCGCGCTACCGCTCAGGTGGCAGCGCTGGTGACGCTGGTCTGCTTCGCTCTGGCAGGCGTGTGGGTGGTGTATGGTATTGATGGATACGTGGTGACGTCCGCTATCAACCATGCTGCACCGTCTAACCCGCTGACCAAAGAGGTGGCGCGTCAGGCCGGTGCATGGCTGGTGAACTTCAACAATACCCCTGTGCTGTGGGCTATCCCGGCTCTGGGTGTGCTGCTGCCACTGCTGACCGTGCTGACGTCTCGTCTGGAGAAAGGCGCTCTGGCGTTCGTATTCTCTTCCCTGACGCTGGCGTGCATCATCCTGACGGCCGGTATTGCGATGTTCCCGTTCGTGATGCCATCCAGCACCATGATGAATGCCAGCCTGACCATGTGGGATGCAACGTCCAGCCATATGACGCTGAACTTAATGACCTATGTGGCTTGCGTGTTCGTTCCGATTGTTCTGGCTTACACCATCTGGTGTTACTGGAAAATGTTCGGTCGTATCACTAAAGAACATATCGAAAGCAACACCCACTCTATGTACTAAGTAAGGAGCTGAATATGTGGTATTTCGCATGGATTTTAGGGACGCTTCTTGCCTGTGCGTTTGGTGTCATCACTGCCCTGGCGCTTGAGCATGTAGAAGCGACCAAAGCAGGTGAAGAAAAGCACTAATGAATATTATCGCAACGTTATATGCGGTAATGGATAAGCGCCCCTTGAGGGCGCTTTCCCTCATTATGGCATTACTGCTGGCAGGCTGTATCTTCTGGGACCCGTCGCGCTTCGCGGCGAAAACCAGCGAGCTTGAAATCTGGCACGGCTTCCTGATTATGTGGGCGGTGTGCGCAGGCGTGATTCACGGTGTCGGCTTTCGTCCGAAAGCGCTACACTGGCAGGGCATCTTCTGCCCACTGATTGCCGATCTGGTTCTCCTCGCCGGTTTGATTTTCTTCTTCTTCTGAATAAGAAATGTCCGTTAACGTTATGGGCTTACCCTGGCCCATAAAAATTTACTCTCCGTTTACTTTCTCCCATTCCAAACCATCATTCCCGCGCGTATAGTAGCGAAGTTTGAAAGCTCCAACTTTTCTTGTATTACCGGGATGTAAAGTGAATACAACGCTGTTTCGATGGCCGGTACGTGTCTATTACGAAGATACCGATGCCGGTGGTGTGGTCTACCACGCCAGCTACGTTGCTTTTTATGAACGGGCACGCACAGAGATGCTGCGCCATCATCACTTTAGTCAACAGGTGCTGTTGGCTGAGCGAGTTGCCTTCGTGGTACGCAAGATGACGCTTGAGTATTTTGCGCCTGCCAGACTCGACGATATGCTCGAAGTCCAAACAGAAATTACATCAATGCGCGGAACTTCACTGGTTTTCACGCAGCGGATAGTCAATGCAGAGAACACGGTACTGAACTCAGCTGAAGTCCTGATTGTCTGTGTTGATCCAACCATAATGAAGCCTCGTGCGCTTCCTAAGTCTATTGTCGCGGAGTTTAAGCAGTGACTGACATGAATATCCTTGATTTGTTCCTGAAGGCAAGCCTTCTGGTTAAACTTATCATGTTGATTTTGATTGGTTTTTCAATCGCATCCTGGGCCATCATCATCCAGAGAACGCGTATCCTCAATGCCGCTGGCCGCGAAGCCGAAGCGTTTGAAGATAAGTTCTGGTCGGGTATTGAGCTTTCGCGTCTGTATCAGGAAAGCCAGGGACGCCGTGATAACCTTTCAGGCTCCGAACAAATTTTCTACAGCGGTTTCAAAGAGTTCGCTCGCTTACATCGCGCTAACAGCCATGCGCCGGAAGCCGTGGTAGAAGGGGCGTCGCGTGCGATGCGCATCTCCATGAACCGCGAACTGGAAAATCTTGAAACGCATATTCCTTTCCTCGGAACCGTTGGCTCCATCAGCCCGTATATCGGCCTGTTTGGTACGGTGTGGGGGATCATGCACGCCTTTATCGCCCTTGGGGCGGTGAAGCAGGCAACGTTGCAGATGGTTGCGCCGGGTATCGCAGAAGCACTGATCGCGACCGCAATCGGTCTGTTCGCCGCAATTCCGGCGGTAATGGCGTACAACCGTCTGAACCAGCGCGTGAACAAACTGGAACTGAACTACGACAACTTTATGGAAGAGTTCACCGCGATTCTGCATCGTCAGGCGTTTACCAGCACCGAGAGCAACAAGGGGTAAACCATGGCCAGATCGCGTGGACGAGGTCGTCGCGAGCTCAAGTCCGAAATCAATATCGTTCCGTTACTGGACGTGCTGCTGGTGCTGCTGCTGATCTTTATGGCGACGGCGCCCATCATCACCCAGAGCGTGGAAGTTAATCTGCCGGATGCGACAGAATCACAGGCGGTAAGCACCAATGACGATCCTCCGGTCATCATTGAGGTTTCCGGCGTAGGGCAGTACAGCGTGGTGGTAGAGAAAGATCGTATGGATCAGCTTCCGCCAGAGCAGGTTATTGCTGAAGCGCAACGACGCCTGGAGTCAAATCCGAAGACGGTCTTCTTAATCGGTGGTGCGAAAGACGTACCATATGATGAAATTATCAAAGCGCTGAACTTGCTACATAGCGCGGGCGTTAAGTCAGTTGGCTTAATGACTCAGCCTATTTGATCATCTGCGTAGTTTTTGGGAACCGATAGTGTCAAAGGCAACCGAACAGAACGACAAGCTTAAGCGAGCGATAATCGTCTCCGCAGTGCTGCACGTAATTCTTTTTGCAGCGCTGATCTGGAGTTCGTTCGATGAGCACCTTGATGCATCAGGCGGCGGTGGGGGCTCGTCTATCGACGCCGTCATGGTGGATCCCGGTGCGATCGTTCAGAACTATAATCGTCAGCAACAGCAGCAGGCGAGCTCTAAACGTGCTGAAGAGCAGCGAGAAAAACAGGCGCAACAGCAGGCGGAAGAGCTGCGTGAAAAGCAGGCCGCCGAGCAGGAACGTCTGAAGCAGCTTGAGAAAGAGCGTTTGCAGGCGCAGGAAGCGGCGAAAGAGCAGGCAGAGCAGCAGAAGCAGGCTGAAGCCGCTGCGAAGAAGGCGCAGGAACAGCAGAAGCAGGCGGAAGAGGCGGCAGCCAAAGCCGCGGCTGATGCAAAAGCGCAGGCTGACGCACAGGCGAAATTAGCGGCTGACGCGGCGAAGAAAGCCGCTGCTGATGCTCAGAAAAAAGCGGAAGCAGAAGCTGCGAAGAAAGCCGCTGCTGATGCCCAGAAGAAAGCGGAAGCAGAAGCTGCGAAGAAAGCCGCTGCTGATGCCCAGAAGAAAGCGGAAGCAGAAGCCGCGAAGAAAGCCGCTCAGGAAGCAGAGAAGAAAGCTGCTGCCGATGCTGCGAAGAAAGCGGCTGCTGCCGAGAAGGCTGCGGCTGAAAAAGCTGCGGCTGATAAAAAAGCTGCTGCCGAAAAAGCCGCAGCCGACAAGAAAGCTGCCGCTGAAAAAGCCGCTGCCAGGAAGGCCGCTGCTGAAAAAGCTGCCGCTGAAGCAGCCACCGCTGACGATATCATTGGCGACCTGAGTTCTGGTAAGAATGCGCCGAAAACTGGCGGTGGGGCAAAAGGGAGTAATGCAGCCCCGGCGGGAAGCGGTAACACTAAGAACAACGGTGCTTCTGGCGCTGAGATTAACGACTACAAGAACCAGATTGCTGCGGCTATATCCAGCAGGCTTAACGATAAATCATTGTATACAGGGAAAACATGCAGACTGCATATTAAACTGCATACTGATGGTACCGTGCTGAGCGTTGAGTCTGAAGGAGGCGATGACGCATTATGCCAGGCTGCACTTGTGGCAGTGAATCAGGCAAAACTGCCAAAACCTCCGTCACAGGCTGTCTATGAAGTGTTCAAAGACGCTTCGCTGAACTTTAAGCCATAAGCAGAGCTGCGGTTATCGGGTTCTGATAGTTTTGTGTATTTGAGTTTGTTAACCTTCTGCTAAATTATCCAGGACTTATTGTTCGGATAAGGGAGATATGATGAAGCAGGCATTACGATTAGCTTTTGGTTTTTTAGTACTGTTGACGTCAGCAGTGCATGCCACAGTAAGCATCGACATTACCGACTGGAACGACTCAGCGCGTCCAATCGGTGTCGTTCCGTTCCAGTGGGCAGGCCCGGGCGCTGCGCCTGAAGACATTGGCGGCATTGTTGCAGCTGACCTGCGTAACAGCGGTAAATTTAACCCCTTAGATCGTTCTCGTCTGCCGCAGCAGCCGGGTACCGCTCAGGAAGTTCAACCTGCTGCATGGTCTGCACTGGGTATTGATGCCGTGGTTGTCGGACAGGTTACTCCTGCGCCAGACGGCGGCTATAACGTCGCTTATCAGCTGGTGGATACCGGCGGTGCGCCGGGTACCGTTCTGGCTCAAAACACGTATAAGGTGAACAAGCAGTGGCTGCGTTACGCAGGCCATACGGCGAGTGACGAAGTGTTTGAGAAGCTGACCGGTATTAAAGGTGCGTTCCGTACTCGTATCGCGTACGTAGTACAGACCAACGGCGGCCAGTTCCCTTATGAGCTGCGCGTCTCTGATTACGATGGCTACAACCAGTTCACCGTACACCGTTCACCACAGCCGCTGATGTCTCCGGCATGGTCTCCGGACGGCTCTAAGCTGGCGTACGTGACCTTCGAAAGCGGCCGTTCCGCGCTGGTTATCCAGACGCTCTCTAACGGTGCTGTGCGTCAGGTTGCGTCATTCCCGCGTCACAACGGTGCGCCTGCGTTCTCTCCGGACGGTACCAAACTGGCGTTTGCCCTGTCTAAAACCGGTAGCCTGAACCTGTACGTGATGGATATTGGTTCTGGTCAGATCCGTCAGGTCACGGATGGTCGTAGCAACAACACTGAGCCAACCTGGTTCCCGGACAGCCAGAATCTGGCCTTTACGTCTGACCAGGCAGGTCGTCCACAAGTTTATAAAGTGAATATCAACGGCGGAGCAGCGCAGCGTATTACCTGGGAAGGTTCTCAGAACCAGGATGCTGACGTCAGTGCCGATGGTAAAACAATGGTAATGGTCAGTACTGCGGGTGGTCAGCAGCACATTGCCAAACAAGATCTGGTAACGGGGGGCGTACAAGTACTGTCGTCAACGTTCCTGGATGAAACGCCAAGTCTGGCACCTAACGGCACCATGGTAATCTACAGCTCTTCTCAGGGGATGGGATCCGTGCTGAATCTGGTTTCTACAGATGGGCGTTTCAAAGCGCGTCTTCCGGCAACTGATGGACAGGTAAAATCACCTGCCTGGTCGCCGTATCTGTAATAATAATTAATTGATTACTAAAGGAATCTTAGAAATGCAACTGAACAAAGTGCTGAAGGGGCTGATGATCGCTCTGCCTGTTATGGCAATCGCAGCGTGTTCTTCTAACAAGAACGCAAGCAATGACCAGAGCGGCGAAGGCATGATGGGTGCCGGCACCGGTATGGACGCTAACGGCAATGGCAATATGTCTTCTGAAGAGCAAGCGCGTCTTCAGATGCAGCAGTTACAGCAGAACAACATCGTTTACTTCGATCTGGATAAATACGACATCCGTTCTGACTTCGCTGCAATGCTGGATGCGCACGCAAACTTCCTGCGTAGCAACCCGTCTTACAAAGTCACCGTAGAAGGTCATGCGGACGAACGTGGTACTCCGGAGTACAACATCTCCCTGGGTGAACGTCGTGCAAACGCTGTTAAAATGTACCTCCAGGGTAAAGGCGTTTCTGCTGACCAGATCTCCATCGTTTCTTACGGTAAAGAAAAACCAGCAGTACTGGGTCACGACGAAGCGGCTTACTCCAAAAACCGTCGTGCCGTACTCGTTTACTAAGAGAATTGCATGAGCAGTAACTTCAGACATCATCTGATGAGTCTGTCGTTACTGGTTGGAATAGCGGCCCCCTGGGCCGCTTTTGCTCAGGCACCAATCAGTAGTGTCGGCTCAGGCTCGGTAGAAGACCGGGTCACTCAACTCGAGCGTATTTCTAACGCTCACAGCCAGCTTTTAACTCAACTCCAGCAGCAGCTTTCCGATAACCAGAATGATATTGATTCCCTTCGTGGTCAGATCCAGGAGAGTCAGTATCAGCTTAATCAGGTTGTGGAGCGCCAGAAGCAAATTTTGTTGCAGATGGATAGCCTTAACAGCGGCGGAGCAGCAGCACAGCCAGCAGCAGGCGATCAAAGCGGTGCGGCAACGCCTGCACCTGCGGCAGATGCCTCCGCGTCGTCTGGTGCGCCTGTACAGAGCGGTGACGCGAATACGGACTACAACGCGGCCATTGCCCTGGTGCAGGATAAATCGCGCCAGGACGATGCTATCGTTGCGTTTCAGAACTTCGTTAAGAAGTACCCTGATTCCACTTACCAGCCAAATGCGAACTACTGGCTGGGTCAGTTGAATTACAACAAGGGTAAAAAGGATGATGCGGCGTTTTATTTTGCCTCTGTGGTGAAAAATTACCCGAAATCACCGAAAGCGCCTGATGCGATGTATAAAGTCGGCGTGATCATGCAGGACAAAGGCGACACTGCAAAAGCCAAAGCGGTTTATCAGCAGGTGGTTGCAAAATTCCCGGGTACAGACGGCGCCAAACAAGCGCAAAAACGTTTGAGTTCGATGGGTTGATTATCGCATGACCAGAAATCGCGTCATTTCTGGTCGTGCAGCATGATTCCTAAGCAGTTAAGTGATCTTCATCGAAATTTTTGTTGCGCAGAATTCTTAAATCAGTAATATATGCCGCCGTTGCCACGGGATATCAAACAACGTGAAAGCAGCGCAAAAGTGGGTCGTTAGCTCAGTTGGTAGAGCAGTTGACTTTTAATCAATTGGTCGCAGGTTCGAATCCTGCACGACCCACCACTTAAAGCAGTTCTGGCAGTACAGAGTGGGTGATTAGCTCAGTTGGTAGAGCATCTCCTTTACACGGAGGGGGTCGGCGGTTCGAGCCCGTCATCACCCACCACTCGGGTCGTTAGCTCAGTTGGTAGAGCAGTTGACTTTTAATCAATTGGTCGCAGGTTCGAATCCTGCACGACCCACCAATTTTATTGGTTCCGAGTGATAATTCAGGCAACACCCGAATGGGTCGTTAGCTCAGTTGGTAGAGCAGTTGACTTTTAATCAATTGGTCGCAGGTTCGAATCCTGCACGACCCACCAGCCTGAATAGATTTGAAGTACATCCCGCAAGGGGTCGTTAGCTCAGTTGGTAGAGCAGTTGACTTTTAATCAATTGGTCGCAGGTTCGAATCCTGCACGACCCACCAGTGTTGAAAGGCGCCCTAAAGGCGCCTTTTTGCTATCTGTCGTTCGCCAGTGCCTTGTAGGTCGGGTAAGGCGAAGCCGCCACCCGACAGATGCTACCGGCATCAATTCCCGATGACATTCCCCCTCAAATTCGCTATCTTGTTTAGTATACAAAACACCATTGCCTCATTTTTGTTATCTCATGCAAAACAAAGGCAATATTGTTAAGCCAGTAAAACGAGAAGCCATAATGAGTGTGATGTTTGATCCCGAAACCGCAATCTATCCCTTCCCGCCGAAGCCCGCTCCGCTAAGCCGGGATGAAAAACAGTTCTATCGTGAAAAAATTAAGCGCCTGCTTAAAGAGCGTGATGCGGTGATGGTGGCGCATTACTACACCGACCCGGAAATTCAGCAGCTGGCAGAAGAGACGGGCGGCTGTATCTCAGACTCCCTGGAAATGGCGCGTTTCGGTGCAAAACATCCTGCCTCCACGCTGCTGGTTGCAGGTGTGCGCTTCATGGGCGAAACGGCAAAAATTCTCAGCCCGGAAAAAACCATACTGATGCCGACGCTGAATGCCGAATGCTCCCTTGACCTCGGTTGCCCGATTGATGAGTTCACCGCCTTCTGTGATGCCCACCCTGATCGTACCGTGGTGGTTTATGCCAACACGTCTGCGGCGGTGAAAGCCCGGGCAGACTGGGTAGTGACCTCCAGTATCGCCGTTGAGCTGATTGAGCATCTGGACAGCCTGGGGGAGAAAATCATCTGGGCGCCCGATCGTCACCTGGGAAACTATGTACAAAAACAAACCGGTGCGGATGTGCTGTGCTGGCAGGGCGCCTGTATCGTTCACGACGAGTTTAAGACCCAGGCCCTGACGCGCATGAGAGGGTTATACCCGGACGCCGCGATTCTGGTGCACCCGGAATCCCCGCAGTCCATCGTCGACATGGCGGATGCCGTCGGGTCAACCAGCCAGCTCATTCATGCTGCGAAAACCCTGTCACACAAGCAGCTCATTGTGGCGACCGATCGCGGTATCTTCTACAAGATGCAGCAGGCCGTGCCGGAAAAAACGTTGATCGAAGCGCCGACCGCCGGAGAAGGGGCGACCTGCCGAAGCTGCGCGCATTGCCCGTGGATGGCGATGAATGGGCTCAAAGCGATTGCGGAGGGCCTGGAGAACGGTGGCGCAGCGCATGAGATCCATGTGGATGCCGCTCTGCGTGAAGGCGCGTTAATTCCACTTAACCGTATGCTGGATTTTGCGGCTACACTACGTACTTAACTTATTACGCCCCGGAGAAAAAATGGATTTTTTTAGCACACAGAACATCCTGGTTCATATCCCGATTGGTGCGGGCGGCTATGACCTGTCGTGGATTGAAGCGGTGGGTACGCTGGCCGGTTTACTCTGTATCTGGCTGGCCAGCCTTGAGAAGATCAGCAACTATGCGTTCGGGCTGATAAACGTCACTCTGTTTGCGATCATCTTTTTCCAGATCCAGCTCTACGCCAGCCTGCTTCTACAGCTGTTCTTCTTCGCAGCCAATATCTATGGCTGGTACGCCTGGTCTCGGCAAAACAGTCAGCAGGAGGCGGAACTGCAAATCCGCTGGCTGCCGTTGCCAAAAGCCATCACCTGGTTCGCGGCCTGCGTGGTAGCTATCGGCTTTATGACCGTCTTTATTGATCCGGTATTTGCCTTCCTGACGCGCGTGGCGGTCTCGGTCATGTCGGGTCTGGGATTAAACGTGACGATGCCTGAGCTTCAGCCGGATGCCTTCCCGTTCTGGGATTCCTGCATGATGGTACTGTCGATTGCCGCAATGATCCTGATGACCCGTAAATACGTTGAGAACTGGCTGCTGTGGGTGGTCATCAACGTCATTAGCGTGGTGATTTTTGCCCGCCAGGGTGTTTATGCCATGTCGCTGGAGTACATGCTGCTGACGGTCATTGCCCTGAACGGTAGCCGCATGTGGATTAACAGCGCGCGTGAGCGTGGCTCGCGCGCGCTTTCCCGTTAATGGTGATGGGCGTGTGAGTGGCCGGACTGCGCCTCGTTCAGGTGACAGTCTGGCCCGTTACATGGCTGATACTCCATCTGGATGGTGGCGTGCGCAATTTCGTAGTGATGCTCAAGGAAGTGCCGAATACGTTCAAGCAACGCATCGTGATCGTGGGGCGGAATAACCTGAACGTGCAGCGTCATAAGCGGTTTCTCACCCACCAGCCAGACGTGAACGTGGTGAACGTTACGGACTTCAGGAATGGAACGACACAGATTGCGTTTTAGCTCGCCAATATCCAGCGACGTGGGAGCGCCTTCCAGCAGCTCATTGACGCTCTCTTTCAACAGCCGCCAGGCACTGCGTAATACAAGGCACGATACCAGCACGGAAAGAATCGGGTCGATGGGAGTCCAGCCCGTGCCCATAATGATCAGCGCGGCTACGATGGCCCCTACGGAACCCAGCAGATCGCCCAGCACATGAAGCGCCGCGGCCCGTACGTTCAGATTTTTTTCACTGCTGCCGCGGTGCAATATCCAGAACGCCAGAATATTGGCGACCAACCCGGCAATGGCGATAACCATCATTGTCGTCCCGGCTATCGGTTGTGGATGCCGAAAGCGCTGAAAAGCCTCCCAGACGATAAGAAGAGTAATGACCACCAGTGCAATCGCATTCACAAAGGCGGCAAGCGTGGTCAGTCTGAGCCAGCCAAAGGTGTGGCGGGTATTGGGAGGGCGACGGGCAAACTGCACGGCCAGCAGAGCAAACAGGAGCGCGGCAGCGTCGGTCAGCATATGCCCGGCATCGGCCAGCAGCGCCAGCGATCCGGATATCAGCCCGCCTGTGACCTCAATTATCATAAAGGTGGCAGTGACGCCAAAAGCCAGCAGAAGCCGTTTGGCATTTTCATCGCCAGTGGAGTGGGAATGGGAGTGGGAGTGCGCCATGGTATCGTTCCTGATTTATTATTATTTTTAGTGTAGCGTTTTTAAGAGCTTAAATAAAAAAGGAGAGCATTCGCTCTCCCTGTTTTACCTTACGGAAGGTTACTGGGTAGTACCGTCCGTTTTGGTATTGGCATCGCTGCCTACTTTGTCATTCGGGTCCGGGCATTTCCCGTCTTTACACACTGAGTTTTTATGAACCTCGTCGGTAGTCATACCCTCATGGTTCATCGTGCCTGTGTTCGTCCCGCCGGTGTTGGTATTGCCCGTGTTGATATTACTGTTATCAACATTGTTTGGCGCAATATTCTGTTTTGCATCCGGCGCAACCTGGCCCGCTTCGGCAGCGGCATTCGCGTCGCCGTTGCTGCCGGATGAGCCAGCGTCAGCAGCCAGTACGCTACCGCTTGCCAGAGTAAGGGTTGCCGTCAGGAAAAGCGTAGTCAGCTTCGTCATTTTCATCATGGTGCTCCTGTTCTTATCGTTACGCTGGATAACATTCTCCAACAGTGCATCTTGTTCAGTGGCGAAAGATCCCAGTTTCCTGATTTATGTCAGGATGGAATCGCGTATAAATATTTAAAAACAGTCGTTACAAGTAAAAAGCTTAGGCCAGATCTCATTTTTCGCTATTTTGTTGTGTATTTTAGGCGAATTCTAGGAATTATCTGCGCGAAGTGTAAAAGCCCGTTTACACTTCGTGGCCGACAAGTTAGATTGAAAGGATTGCTTTCATTACTAAAGATATGGCAGAGCCGGAAAGAAGATGAATTATCAGAACGACGATTTACGCATTAAAGAGATCAATGAGTTATTACCTCCCGTAGCGCTCCTTGAAAAATTCCCCGCCACCGAAAATGCCGCCAACACGGTGTCTCATGCCCGCAAGGCGATCCACAAGATCCTGAAAGGTAGCGACGATCGTCTTCTGGTGGTCATTGGGCCGTGCTCCATTCACGATCCTGCTGCGGCCAAAGAGTATGCGTCCCGTCTGCTCGCCCTGCGTGAAGAGCTGAAAGGCGAACTGGAAATCGTGATGCGCGTTTATTTCGAAAAACCGCGTACCACCGTGGGCTGGAAAGGGTTGATCAACGATCCGCATATGGACAACAGTTTCCAGATCAACGACGGCCTGCGCATTGCGCGTAAGCTGCTGCTGGAGATCAACGACAGCGGGCTGCCTGCTGCCGGAGAATTCCTCGATATGATCACCCCGCAGTATCTGGCTGACCTGATGAGCTGGGGCGCTATTGGCGCGCGTACGACGGAATCTCAGGTTCACCGTGAGCTGGCGTCTGGCCTGTCATGCCCGGTGGGGTTCAAAAATGGCACTGATGGCACCATTAAAGTCGCTATTGACGCCATTAATGCGGCTGGCGCGCCGCACTGCTTCCTGTCGGTGACCAAGTGGGGCCACTCCGCTATCGTGAATACCAGCGGTAATGGCGATTGCCATATCATACTGCGCGGCGGTAAAGAGCCTAACTACAGTGCTAAACACGTAGCGGAGGTAAAAGCAGGGCTGGAGAAAGCGGGTCTGGCACCGCAGGTGATGATCGATTTCAGCCATGCCAACTCCAGCAAACAGTTTAAAAAGCAGATGGAAGTCGGCGCAGATGTGTGTCAGCAAATCGCCAGCGGTGAACGCGCAGTGATTGGGGTGATGATTGAGAGCCATCTGGTGGAAGGCAACCAGAACCTGGAGGGCAGCGAGCCGCTGGTCTACGGTAAGAGCGTGACGGATGCCTGCATTGGCTGGGACGATACCGATGCGATCCTGCGTCAGTTGGCGGATGCGGTTAAAGCGCGTCGCGGCTAAGTTTGTCCCGGGCAATAAAAAAGCGTGGATTGCTCCACGCTTTTTTTATGTCCGGCGAATATTACTTCGCTTTACCCTGGTTCGCCACGGCCGCCGCTTTTGCAGCGATTTCGTCGGCGTTACCCAGGTAGTAATGTTTAACTGGCTTGAAGTTTTCGTCGAACTCGTACACCAGCGGCACGCCGGTAGGGATATTCAGCTCGAGGATTTCATCTTCACCCATGTTGTCCAGGTATTTCACCAGCGCACGCAGGGAGTTACCGTGAGCAGCGATAATGACGCGCTCGCCGCTTTTCAGGCGTGGCAGAATGGTTTCGTTCCAGTAAGGCACAACGCGGTCGATGGTCAGCGCCAGGCTTTCGGTCTGCGGCAGTTCAGCCTCAGTCAGCTTCGCGTAACGCGGATCGTGGCCCGGATAGCGCTCGTCATCTTTGCTCAGCTCTGGAGGCGTGACCGCAAAACCACGACGCCACTGCTTAACCTGCTCGTCACCGTATTTTTCTGCGGTTTCCGCTTTGTTCAGACCTTGCAGCGCACCGTAGTGACGCTCGTTCAGTTTCCAGGATTTCTCAACCGGCAGCCAGGCCTGATCCAGCTCGTCCAGAACGTTCCACAGGGTATGGATGGCACGTTTCAGCACAGAGGTGTAAGCAAAGTCAAAGGTGAAGCCTTCTTCTTTCAGCAGTTTACCTGCCGCTTTTGCTTCGCTCACGCCTTTCTCGGACAGATCAACGTCATACCAACCGGTGAAGCGGTTTTCGTTGTTCCACTGGCTTTCGCCGTGGCGCACCAGGACAAGCTTAGTATTAGCCATTTCTTACTCCTCAAGCATTTTGAATGATAACAATTCTCATTATATTGCCGTGACTGTGCCAGCAGCAACGCTTAACCCTAACCATAGCGAAAATAGTTCGAGAGTGTAAGATGCATGTGAATCCAGGGTTATGATTTTGTCTGCGATCGCCGCTATTTTCAGCAAGGCGGAGATAAAAAAGCCCTCGCGATGAGGGCCAGTCTTTTTTGCCGGATGGTGCTTCGCTTATCAGGCCTATATTCGTAGGCCCGTGCGCCGCCGGACATTAAGCGCGCGGAATGAAATGATACTCGGTGACGCTTACGTACTCTTCACCCGGACGTAGCACGCAGTCCGGCTGCGGCCATTCAGGATGGTTAGGCGTGTCCGGCAGGAACTCGCTCTCCAGCGCCAGTCCTTGCCAGGCGCCGTAGGCGTCATGTTCACGCGCCGTGGTACCCTCCAGATAGTTACCGGAGTAGAACTGTAGGGCGGGGGCGGTGGTGTAGACCGTCATCTGTAACTTCTCATCAGCAGACCAGATCTGTGCGGCAGGTTGAGAAAGATCGCCTTTTGCCTGCAACAGGAACGCGTGGTCGTAGCCTTTCACCTTGCGCTGATCGTCATCACTCAGGAAATCCTGAGCAATGGTTTTCGGCTGACGGAAATCAAAGCTATTTCCGCTTACCGGTTTCAGCCCCTGATAAGGGATACCCATCTCATCGACCGGCAGATACTCATCCGCCAGGATCTGGAGTTTGTGGCTGCGGACATCGGTCTGATTACCGTCAAGGTTGAAATAGGCGTGGTTAGTCAGATTGACCGGGCACGGCTTATCGACGGTCGCGCGGTACTCAATGGCGATGCGATTATCTTCGGTCAGGGTGAAGCGCGCGGTTGCGGTGAGATTGCCCGGGAAGCCCTGGTCTCCATCGAGGGAGTCCAGAGAGAACCAGACCTCACCGTCATTTTGCTGCACAATCTTCCAGCGACGTTTATCAAACCCTTCCGGGCCGCCGTGCAGCTGATTTTCGCCCTGGCTGGCAAGCAGGGAATACGTTACGCCGTCCAGCGTAAACTGGCTTCTGGCGATGCGGTTAGCGTAGCGGCCTATGGATGCGCCCAGAAAAGCGGTCTGCTCGATATACTGCTCCGGCGATGCGCAGCCAAGCAGGGTTTCGCGCACGCTGCCGTCAGGCATCGGTACGCGGGCAGAAAGTAACGTTGCGCCCCAGTCCATCAGCGTAACCACCATCCCGGCGCTGTTGCGCAGGGTTAACAGGCGATACGGCAGACCATCCGGTGCGAGTGTTGGTGTTTCGTTTAGCACTGTCCGGCTCCTTGTGATGCTTTGCAGACATAGAAAGTTTCTTTGATGCCCGTTTTGGCTTCGTACTGTTTAGCCACCGCGTCCTGAATGGCAGGGACCAGCTCTTCCGGCACCAGGGCGACGACGCACCCGCCAAATCCGCCGCCGGTCATACGCACGCCGCCTTTGTCGCCAATCGTGGCTTTCACAATTTCAACCAGGGTGTCGATTTGCGGCACGGTGATTTCGAAATCGTCACGCATGGAGGCATGCGATTCGGCCATCAGCTCGCCCATCCGTTTCAGGTCACCTTTCGCCAGCGCGGAGGCGGCTTCTACGGTACGGGCATTTTCCGTCAGTATATGGCGCACGCGCTTCGTGACAACCGGATCCAGCTCGTGGGCAACCTTGTTAAATTCATCAAGTGAGACATCACGCAGGGCTGGCTGCTGGAAGAAGCGCGCGCCGGTTTCGCACTGTTCGCGACGGGTGTTGTACTCGCTGCCCACCAGGGTGCGTTTGAAGTTGCTGTTGATGATCACCACAGCCGCCCCTTTAGGCAGTGGAACCGCTTTGGTCCCGAGGGAGCGGCAGTCAATCAGCAAAGCGTGTTCTTTCTTGCCCAGCGCGGAAATCAGCTGATCCATAATGCCGCAGTTGCAGCCCACGAACTGGTTTTCCGCTTCCTGACCGTTGAGGGCGATCTGCGCCCCGTCCAGCGGCAGATGATAAAGCTGCTGGAACACGGTGCCGACCGCCACTTCCAGCGATGCGGAAGAACTTAATCCCGCCCCCTGCGGCACGTTGCCGCTGATCACCAGATCGGCCCCGCCGAAATTCTTGTTACGCTTTTGCAGGTGCTTCACCACGCCGCGAACATAGTTCGACCACTGCTGGCTGTCGTGGGTCACGATCGGCGCATCGAGGGAAAATTCGTCAATTTCGTTGCCGTAATCCGCGGCGATCACTCGCACATGACGATCGTCGCGTTTCGCGCAGCTGATCACCGTCTGGTAGTCGATGGCACACGGCAGGACAAAACCGTCGTTATAGTCGGTGTGCTCGCCGATCAGATTAACGCGGCCTGGCGCCTGGATAACATGGGTGGCAGGGTAGCCAAATTTTTCAGCAAACAGGGATTGTGTTTTATCTTTCAGACTCATTTTTTAGACTCCTGATTCGCGGTAATGGACGTCGCTAACGGCACGCAGACGTTCTGCCGCCTGTTCCGCCGTCAGGTCGCGCTGGGTTTCCGCCAGCATTTCATAGCCCACCATGAATTTACGTACCGTCGCAGAACGCAGCAGCGGCGGGTAGAAGTGTGCATGTAACTGCCAGTGTTGATTCTCTTCGCCGTTAAACGGCGCGCCGTGCCAGCCCATGGAGTAGGGGAAGGAGCACTGGAAGAGGTTGTCGTAGCGGCTGGTCAGTTTTTTTAGCGCCAGCGCTAGGTCGTCACGCTGGGCGTCGCTGAGTTCGGTAATGCGCTGAACATGGGCTTTAGGCAGCAGCAGCGTCTCAAACGGCCACGCCGCCCAGTAAGGGACCACCGCAAGCCAGTGCTCGGTTTCCACCACGGTACGGCTGCCATCCGCCAGCTCACGCTGGGTGTAATCCACCAGCATCGGCGAACCGTTCTGGGTGAAATACGCTTTTTGCAGTCGGTCCTCACGCTCGGCTTCATTCGGCAGGAAGCTGTTCGCCCAGATCTGACCGTGCGGATGCGGGTTGGAGCAGCCCATCGCCGCGCCTTTGTTTTCGAACACCTGCACCCAGGGATAGCTCTGCCCCAGCTCTGCGGTTTGCGCCTGCCAGGTACTGACCACCTCTTTCAGCGCCTCCACGCTTAGCTCCGGCAGCGTTTTACTGTGATCGGGCGAGAAGCAGATCACGCGGCTGGTGCCGCGGGCGCTTTCGCAGCGCATCAGCGGGTCATGGCTTTCCGGCGCGTCTGGCGTATCGGTCATCAGCGCGGCAAAGTCGTTAGTAAACACGAAGGTGCCTTGGTAGTCCGGGTTTTTATCGCCCGTCACGCGCGTATTGCCCGGGCAGAGGAAACAGTCCGGATCATGCTGCGGCAGCGTCTGTTTAGCCGGCGTCTCTTGCGCCCCCTGCCAGGGGCGCTTGGCGCGATGCGGTGAAACTAAAATCCATTGCCCGCTGAGCGGGTTAAAACGACGATGCGGGTGATCGACGGGATTGAATTGCGTCATGACAAATCCTTAATCTGGATAGCCTTGCGGATGGCGCGACTGCCAGTGCCAGGTATCCTGTGCCATTTCATCAAGCGTGCGGGTGACACGCCAGTTAAGCTCTTTATCCGCTTTGGTGGCATCGGCCCAGTAAGCAGGGAGGTCGCCATCCCGGCGGGGAGCGAAGTGATACTTCACCGGCTTGCCGCAGGCTTTACTGAAGGCATTCACCACGTCCAGCACGCTGCTGCCGATCCCGGCGCCGAGGTTGTAAATATGCACGCCCGGTTTATCAGCCAGCTGCTGCATCGCCGCCACGTGGCCGTCGGCCAGATCCATGACGTGAATGTAATCGCGCACGCCGGTGCCATCTTCGGTGGGATAATCGTTACCAAAAATCGCCAGGGAATCGCGGCGCCCTACGGCAACCTGCGCGATATACGGCATCAGGTTATTAGGAATGCCCTGCGGATCTTCGCCCATATCACCTGACGGATGTGCGCCGACCGGGTTGAAGTAGCGCAGCAAGGCGATGCTCCACTCAGGCTGGGCTTTTTGCAGGTCGGTCAGGATCTGCTCTACCATCAGCTTGCTTTTGCCATACGGGCTTTGCGGCGTACCGGTCGGGAAGCTTTCAACGTAAGGGATTTTTGGCTGATCGCCGTAGACGGTCGCGGAGGAGCTGAAGATAAAATTTTTAACGTTGGCCGCTCGCATGGCGGAGATCAGACGCAGGGTACCGTTAACGTTGTTGTCATAGTACTCAAGCGGTTTTGCCACCGATTCGCCAACCGCTTTCAGGCCCGCGAAGTGGATAACGGTTTCAATCGCGTGATCGTGAAGGATTTCAGTCATCAATGCTTCATTGCGGATGTCGCCTTCCACGAAAGTCGGCTGTTTACCCGAAAGGCGTTCAATGACCGGCAGCACGCTGCGCTTACTGTTGCACAGGTTATCAAGAATGACGACATCGTGGCCGCTTTGCAGCAGTTGCACACAGGTATGACTTCCTATGTAACCGCTACCACCTGTTACCAGAACTCGCATATTTCGCTCCATTAGGCTTATGGTATGAATTAACCATAGCATATCAGAGACGCGAAAAGTGTGACATGGGATAAAATAGTGGTATCGTTTACACTGGTTTTCACACGCGCTTTTTCACAGACTGAGTGCATTGTAGATCAAAGAGATAGAGATGTATTGTTGCAGGTTGTCTGAAAAGCGGAGGGCAGCGCCCTCCATGTGTTAATCGATTTTGCTCAGCAGGTAGCGGTATTGCTCGCCGTCAGGGACAAATTCCAGCCGATGGGTGATGCAGGACGGGGCATCTTCAGCATGGTGGGACACAAACAGCAGCTGGGTTTCACCTTCGCTAATCAGGACATCCACAAAGCGGCGGATCAGCTGACGGTTGAGCGGATCCAGCCCCTGCAACGGTTCGTCAAGAATCAGCAGCGTAGGGTGCTTGACCAGCGCGCGGACGATCAATGCCAGCCGCTGCTGCCCCCACGACAGGCTGTGGAATGGCGCATCGGCGACCCGGTTATCCATACCCAGAATATCCAGCCACTGCTGCGCCAGCTTGTGCTGCTTGTCGGATACCGCCTGATAAATACCAATGGAGTCGAAGAAGCCAGAGAGGATCACGTTTCGCACCGTGGTGCTCACCCGGTAGTCCAGGTGCAGGCTGCTGCTGACATAGCCGATGTGCTTTTTGATATCCCAGATGGTTTCCCCGCTGCCGCGGCGACGGCCGAACAGGGTGAGATCGTTGCTGTATCCCTGCGGGTGATCCCCGGTGATCAGGCTCAGCAGCGTGGATTTACCCGCCCCGTTGGGGCCGACGATCTGCCAGTGCTCACCAGGATTAACCGTCCAGCTGAGGTGATTAAGAATAGGGCGATCGTCGTAAGCAACCACCCCATCGCGCAGCACAATGCGCGGCTGGTCAGGGTCCAGCCCGTGGCGTGCTGAAGGCGCATCCGGCTCCGGCAGGGCAATACCGTCCAGTTTCTCGCTGTGCGCCAGCTGCGCAATCAGCGCCTGCCGAAGCAGTACGGCTTTCTCGCCGGTTTCGGTCAGGCTACAGTCCGCCAGCACGCCCGCATAATGTACGAAATCCGGGATCTCATCAAAGCGGTTAAGAACCAGCACAAGCGTGTATCCCTGCTGGTTAAGCGACGCCAGCAACGCTGCCAGTTGCGCGCGGGATTGCACATCCAGTCCGTCAAACGGTTCATCCAGGATCAGGAGTTCCGGCTCGCTCATCAGCGCCTGACACAGCAGCGTTTTGCGCGTTTCACCGGTTGAAAGGTATTTAAAGCGGCGATTAAGCAGGGCGGTAATGCCAAATTGCTCCGCCAGCTGCTGACAGCGGGCAGGATCTTTTATCTCATCCTGGATAATTTCCGCCGTCGTGCGGCCGGTATCTTCTTCGCCGGGGCTGAGCAAATCGGTATTGTTACGCTGCCACTCATCGCTGACCAGCTTTTGCAGCTGTTCGAAGGAAAGGCGCGTCAGCCGGGTAAAGGTGCACCGACGTTCACCCTTCAGTTGGGTTAATTCGCCTGCCAGAGCGCGGGCCAGCGCGGATTTTCCGCTGCCATTCGTGCCCACAAACGCCCAGCTTTCTCCGGCGCGAAGGGTTAACTCTGGCAGCGATAAGGTACGGGTATCACTAAGACGAAACGTGCCTTGCGAAATATGCAATGATGACATGTGTTATCCCATTTTTTGCAGCAACAGATGTCAGGGATACTCAGTGTAAGCAGGGTTGTCAATGCGCTTAGCACAATGTGGCGATAATTACCCTGTCTGCATTGAAATATGCGGTCACCACAGCACCTTCGTCTAATTCGGTCGCGTCGTTCACCGGAACGGTGGCGCAGAGCAACTGTCCATCCGGCAGGGTCATCAGCACTTCACACTGTTCTGCGCCGCGCTCGATGTGGCTGATACGCCCGCGTAGCTGGTTGTCGGCCTCTGCGGCCTGCTCAGGGTTGAGTGCGATGCTGATCCAGGGCGCTTTGAGTAATACCAGCACCTCCTGACCTTCGTTCAGCCCAAGGCGTTGACCACTTTGCGCGGTGATGGCGGCTTTCAGGCGCGTCGTACCGTCCGCGAGCAGGATCTCTATATGCTCCTGCACCTGCGAATGATCGCGCCCCGTCACCGTACCAAACCACTGGTTGCGGGCGCTGGTCTGCAAAGAGAAACGGGAGATGGCGCCCAGCAGGCTATCCAGCGGCAGGTTGTCGTCATCGCTCAGCACATCAAATGCTTTTTGCTGGATCTGCGCCAGTAAATCGTAGAGCTGGATCAGACGTTGCCCATAACGCGTCAACACGGCGCCGCCGCCGCCTTTCCCGCCGGTGGCGCGCTCAACCAGCGTATGTTCGCTCAGGGTGTTCATGTCGTTAATCGCATCCCAGGCGCTTTTATAGCTGATGCCGGCGTTTTTGGCTCCCTGGCTAATCGAGCCAGTTTGTTCTATTTGTTTTAACAGGGCGATGCGTCGCGGATCGGCGAAAAGCTTCTGCTGAAGTCGTAGGGTGAGGAGAATTTCGGCCTGCATAACAGTGTCCCGGTAAAAAGGCTATTGTGACCCAAATGCCCGGGGGCGGAAAGCGCACCGCACAAAAGGGGATGTTTTTCTTACTTTTCAGGGTAGAATAAGCCGTTCACAAGATCTGGAGAAAACCATGTTAGAGTTGTTGAAAAGTCTGGTATTCGCGGTAATCATGGTGCCAGTAGTGATGGCTATCATCCTCGGTGCCATCTACGGCCTGGGTGAAGTGTTCAACGTCTTTTCGAACATTGGTCATCGTCGTGACCAGCCTAAAAAGCAGCAATGATTTCCTCCAAAACGCCCGGCCAGCCCGGGCGTTTTGCTCTCAAGTTTATTCCTTTCCCGCCGATATCTTTTACAACGTTCCTTGAGTTTACGCATTAATGGGTACGATTTAGCGCTAGGAACGCCTGCGATATGTCGTTATATTTATTTGTATATAACGACACGCACAGGAGCTTCAAATGGCACGTTCATGGGTACGCCTTTTCGCAGGGGCAACGCTGACTCTCTCACTCACCGCCCACGCACTGGCGGATGAAGGAAAAATCACGGTCTTTGCGGCGGCGTCGCTGACTAACGCGATGCAGGATATTGCTGCGGTATACAAAAAAGAGAAAAACGTCGAGGTGGTCTCGTCGTTTGCCTCCTCGTCCACGCTGGCCCGCCAGATTGAAGCGGGGGCACCCGCGGATCTGTTCATCTCTGCCGATCAGAAATGGATGGATTACGCGGTGGAGAAAAAATCTGTTGATACGGCTACCCGCGAAACGCTGCTGGGAAATAGCCTGGTGGTGGTCGCGCCCACAAACAGCAAGCAGGACGACATCGCCATCAACAAACAGACGGACTGGACCCGTCTGCTCAACGGTGGCCGTCTGGCGGTAGGCGATCCGGAGCATGTTCCTGCCGGGATTTATGCGAAAGAAGCGCTACAAAAACTGGGTGCATGGGAGACCTTATCGCCGAAGCTGGCTCCCGCAGAAGATGTGCGTGGCGCGCTGGCGCTGGTGGAGCGTAACGAAGCGCCACTCGGGATCGTTTACGGCTCCGATGCCGTCGCCAGTAAAGGTGTGAAGGTGGTGGGCACCTTCCCGGAAGACTCGCATAAGAAAGTAGAATATCCTGTTGCGATAGTTGATGGACATAAAAATGCGACCGTGACGGCCTTTGTTGACTACCTGAAGGGGCCGGAAGCGTCCGCGATCTTTAAACGTTACGGATTTACGACTCACGAATGATATTGACCGAACCTGAATGGCAGGCCGTGCTGCTGAGCCTGAAAGTCTCTTCCCTGGCGGTTGCGCTGAGTTTGCCCTTTGGGGTGTTCTTTGCCTGGTTACTGGTTCGCGTGAAGTTTCCAGGCAAAGCCCTGCTCGACAGTGTTCTCCATCTTCCGCTTGTCTTACCGCCTGTGGTGGTCGGATATCTGCTGCTGATCTCCATGGGGCGACGCGGTTTTATCGGCGAATGGCTGTACGACTGGTTCGGACTGACCTTTGCTTTCAGCTGGCGCGGCGCGGTTCTGGCCGCGGCAGTAATGTCCTTCCCGCTGATGGTGCGCGCTATCCGCCTGGCGCTGGAAGGGGTGGATATCCGGTTAGAACAGGCCGCCCGCACGCTGGGCGCAGGCCGCTGGCGGGTATTCCTGACCATTACGCTTCCGCTCACGTTACCGGGCATTATTGTCGGTACGGTGTTAGCCTTCGCCCGCTCGTTGGGTGAGTTTGGCGCGACCATCACCTTTGTGTCGAACATTCCCGGCGAGACGCGGACCATCCCGTCGGCCATGTATACCCTGATTCAGACCCCGGGCGGCGAAGGTGCGGCGGCCCGGCTGTGTATTATTTCGATTGTGCTCGCTCTGGTCTCGCTGCTGGTATCTGAGTGGCTGGCGCGCCTCAGCCGTGAACGGATGGGGAAATCGTGATGCTGGAACTCAACTTTACGCAAACCCTGGGCAGCCACACCCTGACGCTGAACGAAACGCTGCCTGCCAGCGGTATCACCGCCATTTTTGGCGTGTCCGGGGCGGGGAAAACGTCGCTGATTAATGCGATTAGCGGCCTGACGCGTCCCCAGTCTGGCCGTATTGTGCTAAATAACCGCGTCTTAAATGACGCGGAGAAGAAGGTCTGCCTGTCACCGGACAAACGCCGTATCGGCTATGTGTTTCAGGATGCGCGCCTGTTTCCGCACTACAGCGTTCGCGGGAACCTGCGTTACGGCATGGCAAAAAACATGGCCGGACAGTTCGATAAGCTAGTGGCGCTGCTGGGCATCGAACCGCTGCTGGATCGTCTGCCGTCGTCGCTGTCGGGTGGTGAAAAACAGCGCGTGGCGATTGGCCGCGCCCTGTTAACCGCGCCGGAACTGTTGCTGCTGGATGAGCCGCTGGCCTCGCTGGATATTCCGCGCAAGCGCGAGCTGCTGCCGTATCTGCAATGTCTGGCGCGGGAAATCAATGTGCCAATGCTCTACGTCAGCCATTCGCTGGATGAGATCTTACATCTGGCCGACAAAGTGCTGGTGCTGGAAGCGGGCAGGGTGAAGGCATTCGGCAATCTGGAGGAGGTGTGGGGCAGCAGCGTTATGCATCCATGGCTGCCAAAGGAGCAGCAGAGCAGCATTCTGAAGGTGAGCGTGCTGGAGCACCATCCGCACTACGCGATGACCGCGCTGGCGCTGGGCGATCAGCATTTGTGGGTGAATAAAATCGATACGCCGATTCAGTCCACGTTACGGATCCGCATTCAGGCGTCGGATGTCTCCCTGGTCCTGCAACCGCCGCTGCAAACCAGTATCCGCAATATTTTGCGCGCAAAAGTGGCGCAGTGTTTTGATGATAACGGCCAGGTGGAAGTGCAGCTGGAAGTAGGCAACAGAACGCTGTGGGCGCGCATCAGCCCGTGGGCCAGGGATGAGCTAGGCATCAAGCCTGGCCTGTGGCTTTACGCGCAAATCAAGAGCGTTTCTATAACCGCCTGATTACAGCAGGTGGGTATAAATATACTGCGCGATGCTGTCGGTGGTGTTATCGCCAATCACCACGTCAGCGCGCGCTTTCACCGCGTCATCGGCATTACCCATCGCCACGCCCGTTCCGGACGCTTCCAGCATGCTGATGTCGTTATAGTTATCGCCGAAGGCAATTACGTCCTGCATTGATCCGCCCTGCGATTCAACGAACTGGGTCAGACGCTTTCCTTTGCTGTTGCCTTTGCGGGCGATATCCACCTGATCGTGCCAGGACCATTCACATTCCAGACCCAGCGTATGCTCGACATGTTTTGCGAAAGTATTCAGTTTGGCGGTGTCTTCATCGGTCAGGGCAAATTTCCAGATTGCGTCGACGTCTTCCGCCGCCTGGCGCAGGGAGGAAACCTGAGTGAACACCGGACGCTGCGCTTCCGGCAGAGACAGGGCCCAGTTGCTGGTGCGGATCACATGGCCGGTAGGGCGTTCATACACCATGGCGTTATCCACATACATCAGGCCGTGAATGGCGTGCTCATCCAGTAAATCAATCAATTGCAGCGCCTGCGTAACGGGAAGCGGATCGGAGGCTAAAACCTTTTTTGCCTGATAATCATACAAATAGGTGCCATTACAACAAATTGCAGGTGTATCTAAGCCCAGTGCCTGATAAAAAGGATGAATGGCTACGTGATGTCGACCCGTTACGATAAGAAGTTGATACCCCGCTTCCTGGGCTCGTTTGAGGGCCTCAAGAGAAGAGGGGAGCAGGGTTTTCTGAGGGGTAAGCAGTGTTCCGTCTAAATCCAGGGCAATCACTCGCGAGGTCATTTTTTCTTCCGGGTTAATGTTGAATTTAAGGTCTGTCGGGATGGTACACCGAGAGCGGAACCCTGCAAAATCCCGGACTACAATTCAGCATTCACCGTTAAAAATAATCAGGAGTATTCATGAAACAAACCGTTTATACCGCCAGTCCTGAAAGTCAGCAGATCCATGTCTGGCGTTTGAATACAGAAGGTTCGCTTACGCTGGTTCAGGTTGTTGATGTGCCAGGCCAGGTGCAGCCGATGGTCGTCAGCCCGGATAAACGTTTTCTTTATGTCGGCGTGCGCCCGGAATTCCGCGTGCTGGCATACCGCATCTCCCCTGATGACGGCGCGCTGACCTATACCGCAGAAGCCCCGCTGCCGGGCAGCCCGACCCATATTTCCACTGACCATAAAGGCAACTTTATCTTCAGCGGCTCCTACAATGCAGGCTGCGTGAGCGTCACCCGCCTGGAAGACGGTATTCCCGTTGAAACCGTCGACGTGGTAGAAGGGCTCGAAGGTTGCCACTCAGCCAACATTTCGCCGGATAACCGCACGCTGTGGGTGCCAGCGCTGAAGCAGGACCGCATCTGCCTGTTTACCCTGAGCGATGACGGCCATCTGGTCGCGCAGAGCCCGGCGGAAGTCACCACTGTGGAAGGCGCAGGCCCGCGCCACATGGTCTTCCACCCGAATCAGCAGTATGCCTATGTCGTTAACGAGCTGAACAGCTCGGTAGACGTGTGGGAGCTGAACGATCCTAACGGGCAGATCGAGTGCGTACAGACGCTGGACATGATGCCATCTGATTTCTCCGACACACGCTGGGCGGCAGACATTCACATTACGCCGGATGGCCGTCACCTGTATGCCTGTGACCGTACCTCCAGTCTGATCACCATCTTCAGCGTCTCTGAAGACGGCAGCGTTCTGGCAGTTGAAGGCTTCCAGCCGACAGAAACCCAGCCGCGCGGCTTTAATGTCGATCACAGCGGCAAATACCTGATTGCGGCGGGGCAGAAATCCCACCACATTGCGCTCTATGAAATCCAGGGCGTGCAGGGTCTACTGGAAGAGAAAGGACGCTATGCGGTCGGACAAGGGCCGATGTGGGTTGTGATTAACGCTCATTGATCCGTAGACGAAAAAAAACCTCGCAAATGCGAGGTTTTTTTATGCGCGGTTAATGCATGAGGTAGGCCGGGTAAGGCGCAGCCGCCACCCGGCAGCAGGCATTTTACTGCTTCGGCTCAGCAACCACTTTGCTACCCAGACCGCGGTTGTTATATTCCCACATGCGGTTAAAGTTAGCGTCATTCAGGTTACGCTGCACGTTGTCTTTCTCATCCACCGTGCCGGTGTTGCCGGAGAAAGGACGTTTCGAGATCGCCGCATCCGCCCACGGTTTTGCCATGTTAAAGCCTTCGTTAATCACGCTGTCGCGGATCACGACCTGGCCGTTAGTGGCGGAGTCCACGTCCAGAGAGCGACCAAGCTGCGCCACGCCATCGCCAGCAGCAGTAAAGCGGCTATTCAAGGCCAGGAAGCCATAGAACAGGTTAGACTGCGTGGCCGGGGCAAAGACGTAACCTTCCTGCTGCGTACGTGAATTCACCACGCGGAAGTCGGTGTTATCAAATACCACCGCGCCGCGGCCAGAGACCATATCCACGTCGCCTTCAATGTAGCTGTTGGTGACCAGAGTACGCGTCAGACGGTTGTTCTGAAGGGTATTCTGCACGCCGCTGTTGGTCACGAAGAAGGTGTTCTGGCGGCCCAGGATATTGACGTTGTTAATCTGTACCTTGTCGCCATCGCTGCGCAGCGCCACGGCCTGGTGATTACCCGCGTCAACGCTGTCGCCCAGGGTGTTCTGAATGGTCAGGTTCTGCAATTGCAGGCCATTGTTCTGTGACCAGAATACCGCCGAACACATCACGCCAATGGTGGCGGTACGCTTGCGCTGGCAGTTATCAAACATATACCACGCCGGTTTACCTGGCATGTATTTACCGGCCGGGTTCACCAGATGGCGCCAGGTGGTGCTGTCGATCTCTGAATCAATCGCCAGGCCAATTTTTACGTCGACCGCTTTTTCGCCCAAGCCGTAAAGCGTAATGCTTCCCGGTGCCGCCGGAACATAAACGGTTCCTTCGTATTCACCCGGCAGGATGGCAATGTACTGACGAGATGCGCTGTGTTTGGTAATTGCGGCATCAACGGCTGCCTGAATAGAGGTGTGTGTAACGCCCTCTGCCCCGGCCGGGCCTACAACGAAGTCTGGCTGTTTCGGCAGGTTAATAGAAGAAGGCGTCCACGGGGCTGCATTGGGATCCATCGCCGAGAAATAGTGCGCACGGGTGAAGTTCTTCGCTTCAGCCGCTGACAGGATCGGACGGGAAGCGGTGCCCGGAGCAACCTGCTCAGAAGGTTGCTGATCCGGTGGTGTTGAACTGCAAGCGGATAAAGTCACGCCAAAGGCGAGTGCCAACGCCAGACGGGAAATCCTGGAAATATTCAAGGTAATGCTCCTGGGTATGCAAGTCTTATCTGGATAGACGAAATAGCCTGCTTTTTTATACTAAGTTGAGCGAAACGGGAAGATAAAAACCGGAAAAGTTGCATTTTTGCCCGCAGGCGACGGGAAAGTCATCACAAATAAATAACATTTTCCCCCAATGCGGTTGACAGCAGGCGGCAGATGAAAATAAATGTCTATACAACCCATGACAAGTGGAAGGCACATGCAGCAGCTTCATCCCGATGATGTGATATGGCGAAATGCGCGACTGGCAACCCTGGCGACAGGTGAGGCGGAGCCCTACGGCCTGAGAGAACAACATGCCCTCGTTGTGCGCGGCCAGACGATTCTGGCCATTATTCCTGAATCCGAGATCCCCTCCGGGCATCGTCAGTGTGTCGATCTCGACGGGCGTCTGGTTACCCCCGGCCTGATCGATTGCCACACCCATCTGGTGTTCGGCGGCGATCGCGCAGCGGAATGGGAGCAACGGCTTAACGGCGTGTCATATCAGACCATTAGCGCGCAGGGCGGCGGAATTAACGCCACGGTCACGGCCACCCGCAACAGTTCGCCGGAAACGCTCCTGACGGTGGCGCAGCAGCGACTCCAGCGGCTGATGAATGAAGGCGTAACGACCGTTGAAATCAAATCGGGATACGGACTGAATGCCGAAGCCGAAGAGAAAATGCTGCTGGTTGCCCGCCAGCTCAGCCTGAATAATCTGGTCGATATCAGCCCGACGCTGCTGGCCGCGCACGCCGTTCCTGCCGAGTACCGACAGGATCCGGATGCCTATCTGGCGCTGGTCTGTGAGCAGATCATGCCCACGCTGTGGCAAAAAGAGTTATTTGAAGCGGTGGACGTGTTTTGTGAAAACGTCGGCTTTACCCCGGCGCAAACCGAGCGCCTGTTCCGGGCCGCCGCCGCGCTCGGGATCCCGGTAAAAGGGCATGTAGAACAACTGTCGAATCTCGGCGGCGCGGCGCTGGTCAGCCAGTATAAAGGGCTGTCGGCCGATCATATTGAGTATCTCGATGATGCAGGTATTCAGGCGATGGCGCAAAGCGGCACGGTGGCGGTATTGCTCCCCGGCGCGTTCTATTTTCTTCAGGAGCGCCAGCGTCCACCGGTGGCGCAGCTGAGAGAGCAGGGCGTGCCGATGGCGGTGGCTACCGACTACAATCCGGGCACCAGCCCGTTTGCCAGCCTGCATCTGGCAATGAACATGGCCTGCGTCCAGTTTGGCCTCACGCCGGAAGAGGCCTGGGCTGGCGTGACGCGGCATGCGGCGCAGGCGCTAGGACGTGGTGCGACGCACGGGCAGTTAAAGCCAGGTTATGTGGCTGATTTCGTCGTCTGGGAGGCGAATCATCCGGTTGAGATGGTTTACGAGCCGGGGCGGAATCCTATGTATCAACGCGTGTTTCGGGGGCAGGTAGCATGAAACTGTGGCATCCCGTTTCTCCGCAGGTCTGGCAGGGTCGTGACGACAGCGCCGAGTCCAGCACCGCGAAACGTCTCTTCCAGACCATACAGCAGCGCGAACACTTTTCTCCCGCGCCGTCAGGCATCGCCCTGCTGGGCTTTGAATGTGATGAAGGGGTTAAGCGTAACCAGGGCAGGCCCGGTGCTGCACAGGCGCCCGATGTGTTGCGTGGCGCGCTGGCGAATATGGCGAGCCATCAGGGTCATGCGCGCCTCGTGGATATGGGCGCTATTTATGTTGAAGGCCGCGCGCTGGAGGCGGCACAGCAGGCGCTGAGCGAGGCCATAACCGCGTGCCAGCAATCCGGGATGCGTACTCTGGTTTTCGGCGGTGGACATGAAACCGCCTGGGCGCACGGGCGCGGCGTGCTGGACGCCTTTCCGAACGATCGCCTTGCGGTGATCAACCTGGATGCGCACCTCGATTTACGCAAGGCCGAACGGGCAACGTCCGGCACGCCGTTCCGCCAGCTGGCGCACTACTGCGCGTCTCAGTCGCGGGTGTTTCACTACGCCTGCCTGGGGGTAAGCCGTGCGGCGAATACTCAGGCGCTGTGGGAGGAAGCTGAGCGGTTGAACGTGACGCTGGTTGAAGATCTCGATTTTCGCCGGGATGCGCTATCCGCGCTGGATAGCGTGCTTGCGCAGGCAGACCGGGTTTATCTCACCGTTGACCTTGATGTGTTGCCTGCCGCAGAAATGCCCGCCGTGTCCGCCCCTGCGGCGTTGGGGATCCCGGCGCTGGATCTGTTCCCGGTGATTGAGCGTATCTGCCGAAGCGGTAAACTACAGGCGGCGGATCTGGTGGAATTTAATCCGCACTACGATCGGGACGGTCAGGGCGCTAAGCTCGCCGCCCGACTGGCCTGGCAAATTGCTCACTGGTGGGCATAACAACATTCAAGGAGTCATGATGTTTTCACGCTCGCCCCTGCCGCAGCCGAGCCCTCCCGCGCCTTTTTACGAAAAGGTGAAGCAGGCGATCAGCGAAAAAATCGCCGCCGGCGTCTGGCGCCCGCACGACCGCATTCCGTCCGAGGCCGAGCTGGTGGCGCAGTTTGGCTTTAGCCGAATGACCATCAACCGCGCACTGCGTGAACTGACCGATGAAGGGTTGCTGGTGCGTTTGCAGGGTGTCGGAACCTTTGTCGCCGAGCCAAAAGGACAGTCGGCGCTGTTTGAAATCCGCAGCATTGCCGATGAAATTGCCGCCCGCAACCATCAGCACCACTGCGAGGTGCTGGTGCTTGAAGAGACGCAGGCCAGCGCCGAACAGGCCATCGAGCTGAACGTTACCGAGGGCACCCGGATTTTCCATTCGGTGATGGTGCATTATGAGAACGACATTCCGGTCCAGATTGAAGATCGCTGCGTCAACGCGGAGCGGATACCGGATTACCTGAGCCAGGATTACACCCAAACCACACCGCATGCGTATCTCTCGCTCGTCGCCCCGCTGACGGAAGGGGAGCATATCGTGGAAGCCGTGCGCGCCACGCCGCAGGAGTGCGAGCTGTTGCGTATTAAAGAGCACGATCCCTGTCTGCTGATCCGCCGTCGTACCTGGTCGTCCTCGCAAATTGTGTCGCATGCGAAGCTGCTATTCCCGGGGAATCGCTACCGGTTGCAGGGCCACTTTATGTCATAAGTTTTATAAGCGTGATCGCTAACGCAATATAGCAAAATTGTATCTTTTTTGTTAAATCCGACCTTGTGTGTGCTTGTCTATACAAGTATATCTAAATGCATCACCTGTCCCTTATGAGGAACACACAATGTCGTCAGATAAATACCGCAAGCAGGATGTCCGCGCCGCGCGCGGCACCACGCTCACCGCAAAAAGCTGGCTCACCGAAGCACCGCTGCGCATGTTGATGAACAACCTTGATCCTGAGGTAGCAGAAAATCCCCACGAGCTGGTGGTCTACGGCGGCATTGGCCGCGCCGCGCGCAACTGGGCGTGCTATGACGCGATTGTTGAGTCTTTGACGAATCTCGAAAACGACGAAACGCTGCTGGTGCAATCCGGCAAACCGGTTGGCGTATTCAAAACCCATAAAAATGCGCCCCGCGTGCTGATTGCCAACTCCAACCTGGTGCCGCACTGGGCGACGTGGGAACACTTCAACGAGCTGGACGCAAAAGGGCTGGCCATGTACGGCCAGATGACCGCGGGTAGCTGGATCTACATCGGCAGCCAGGGGATTGTGCAGGGCACGTATGAAACCTTCGTGGAAGCGGGCCGTCAGCACTATAACGGATCACTGAAAGGCCGCTGGGTGCTCACCGCCGGACTGGGCGGCATGGGCGGCGCGCAGCCGCTGGCCGCGACGCTGGCGGGCGCGTGCTCCCTGAACATTGAGTGCCAGCAGAGCCGCATCGATTTCCGTCTGCGTACCCGCTATGTCGATGAGCAGGCCGACAACCTCGATGACGCGCTGGCGCGCATCAAAAAGTACACCGCTGAAGGCAAAGCCGTGTCGGTTGCCCTGTGCGGCAACGCGGCGGATATTCTGCCGGAACTGGTGGCGCGCGGCGTGCGTCCGGATCTGGTCACCGACCAGACCAGCGCTCACGATCCGCTTCACGGCTACCTGCCAAAAGGCTGGACGTGGGAAGACTACCAGCAAAAAGCGGAAACCGATCCTGAGGGCACGGTACTGGCGGCTAAACGCGCCATGGCGGAACACGTCTCCGCGATGCTGGCCTTCAGTAAGATGGGTATTCCGACCTTTGATTACGGGAATAACATCCGCCAGATGGCGAAAGAGATGGGGGTGAATAACGCCTTTGACTTCCCCGGCTTCGTGCCCGCCTATATTCGTCCGCTGTTCTGCCGCGGCATCGGGCCGTTCCGCTGGGTTGCCCTGTCCGGCGACCCGGAGGATATCTACAAAACTGACGCCAGAGTGAAAGAGATTGTCGCCGACGACGAACACCTGCATCGCTGGCTGGATATGGCGCGCGAACGCATTAACTTCCAGGGCCTGCCGGCGCGTATCTGCTGGGTCGGGCTGGAGTGGCGGCAAAAACTCGGCCTCGCCTTTAACGAAATGGTGCGCAGCGGCGAAGTCTCCGCGCCGATCGTCATTGGCCGCGACCACCTGGACTCCGGCTCTGTCGCCAGTCCGAACCGTGAAACCGAAGCCATGCGCGACGGCTCGGATGCGGTCTCCGACTGGCCGCTGCTGAATGCCCTGCTGAACACCGCCAGCGGCGCGACCTGGGTATCGCTGCACCACGGCGGCGGCGTCGGGATGGGCTTCTCCCAGCACTCCGGGATGGTCATCGTCTGTGACGGAACTGATGAAGCGGCCGCGCGTATCGCTCGCGTGCTGCACAACGACCCGGCAACCGGCGTGATGCGTCACGCGGATGCGGGTTACGAGATTGCCATTGATTGTGCCAAAGAGCAGGGCCTGAACCTGCCGATGATCCCCGCCACACAAGGAAAGCCTGCATGAACGCGTTAACACTTACTCCCGGCTCGCTGACGCTCAAACAGCTGCGTCACGTCTGGCGTCATCCGGTGACACTCTCCCTTGATGAAAGCGCCCACCGTGCCATTAACGACAGCGTGGCCTGCGTGGAGGCGATTGTGGCGGAGGGGCGCACCGCCTACGGCATCAATACCGGGTTTGGCCTGCTGGCGCAGACCCGCATCGCCACGCACGATCTGGAGAATTTACAGCGTTCGCTGGTGCTGTCGCACGCGGCGGGGGTTGGCCAGCCGCTGGACGATGAGATCGTCCGCCTGATGATGGTGTTGAAAATCAACAGCCTGGCGCGTGGGTTTTCCGGCATTCGTCTGAGCGTGATCCAGGCGCTGATGGCGCTGGTCAATGCGGAAGTTTATCCGTGGATCCCGGCGAAGGGCTCCGTCGGCGCCTCCGGCGATCTGGCGCCGCTGGCGCATATGTCGCTGCTCCTGCTGGGTGAAGGCCAGGCGCGCTGGCAAGGGGAGTGGCTGCCTGCGAAAGAGGCGCTGAAAAAAGCTGGCTTAACGCCGATCACCCTCGCGGCAAAAGAGGGGCTGGCGCTGCTCAACGGCACGCAGGCGTCGACCGCTTTCGCGCTGCGCGGTCTGTTTGAAGCGGAAGATCTGTTCGCCTCGGCGGTGGTGTGCGGTGCACTGACCACTGAGGCGGTGCTCGGCTCGCGTCGTCCGTTCGATGCCCGCATCCACGAGGTGCGCGGCCAGCGCGGGCAGATTGATGCCGCTGCCATGTACCGCCACGTACTTACCGATACCAGCGACATTGCCGATTCGCATCACAACTGTGAGAAGGTGCAGGATCCGTATTCCCTGCGCTGCCAGCCGCAGGTGATGGGCGCCTGCCTGACGCAGCTGCGCCAGGCGGCAGAAGTGCTGCTGGTGGAGGCCAATGCGGTGTCCGATAACCCACTGGTATTTGCTCAGGAAAACGAGGTGGTTTCTGGCGGTAACTTCCACGCCGAGCCGGTGGCGATGGCCGCAGATAATATCGCCCTGGCGATTGCCGAAATCGGGGCGTTGTCTGAGCGTCGAATCGCGCTGATGATGGATAAGCACATGTCCCAGTTGCCACCGTTCCTGGTGCGTAACGGCGGCGTAAACTCGGGCTTTATGATCGCCCAGGTCACCGCCGCGGCACTGGCAAGCGAGAACAAAGCCCTGTCGCATCCGCACAGCGTGGACAGCCTGCCAACCTCAGCCAACCAGGAAGATCACGTTTCGATGGCCCCGGCTGCCGGGCGTCGCCTCTGGGAGATGGCCTCTAACACCCGCGGCGTGCTGGCGGTGGAGTGGCTGGCGGCGTGTCAGGGTATTGATTTGCGCGAAGGGCTAAAATCCAGCCCGCTGCTGGAGCAGGCGCGCCAGGCACTGCGCGAGCACGTTACGCACTACGATGACGACCGCTTCTTTGCGCCGGATATTGATAAGGCTATGCAACTTCTGGAGGAAGGACGGCTGGTGGGGCTGTTACCTTCGGTGCTGTGATTTTTACCCTCACCCTAACCCTCTCCCACAGGGAGAGGGAATTGTTAGGTTTTCTCCCTCTCCCTGTGGGAGAGGGCCGGGGTGAGGGCATCAGCCCGCACGATTACGAATACATCGCCGTAATCGACGCGCTACCCAGCGAATGGAAATGCACGTTAAAGCCTACCATCGCGCCGCTCGCCCCTTCGTCGACCTCAATCTTGTCCACATCCAGCGCGTGCACGGTGAAGATATAGCGGTGCGTTTCCCCTTTTGGCGGCGCCGCGCCGCCGTAGCCCGCTTTGCCAAAGTCAGTGCGCGTCTGAATCGCACCGTCAGGCAGAGCAACCAGATCGGAACCGGAGCCCTGCGGCAGCACGCGCGTGTCGGCGGGCAGGTTTGCCACGATCCAGTGCCACCAGCCCGACCCGGTTGGCGCATCCGGATCGTAGCAGGTCACGACAAAACTTTTGGTTCCCGCTGGCACATCGTCCCACGCCAGATGGGGAGAGATATTATCCCCCTGATAACCCATCCCGTTAAACACGTGACGTTCCGGCAGCTTTTCGCCGTCGCGCAAATCTTTACTGATGATTTTCATCCGATTTCCCTCGTTACTCACTCATTCAGAAAGTGTAACGCATGGGGTTAAATCGTGAAATGCGCTGAAATGTTAACGGCTTTAACCACTGCCCCGGTCAGCTTGCGGAGCTGATCCGCAGAAATGCTGTACGGCGGCATGAGGTAAATCAGCTTACCGAAAGGTCGCACCCACACGCCCTGGTCAACGAAGAAGCGCTGCAACGCGGCCATGTTCACCGGATGCGTTGTCTCGATTACCCCGATGGCGCCCAGTACGCGGACGTCCGCGACGTATTCCGCCTCCGCCGCCGCGCTTAACTGCTGCTTCAGCTGCGCCTCAATCGCCGCCACCTGCGTCTGCCATGCGCCGCTTTCCAGAATGGCGAGGCTTTCGCTTGCCACGGCGCAGGCCAGCGGGTTGCCCATAAACGTCGGGCCGTGCATAAAGCAGCCCGCGTCGCCGTCGCTGATGGTATCGGCAACCTGGCGGGTGGTAAGCGTGGCGGAGAGCGTCATGGTGCCGCCGGTGAGCGCTTTCCCCAGGCACAGAATATCCGGCGCGATCCCCGCATGCTCGCAGGCGAACAATTTCCCGGTGCGGCCAAAGCCGGTGGCGATCTCATCGGCAATCAACAGGATCCCTTCGCGGTCGCACATCTTCCGAATGCGCTTCAGCCACTCGGGATGGTACATCCGCATTCCGCCCGCGCCCTGCACAATCGGTTCGAGAATAACGGCGGCAATCTCGTGGCGATGGGCCGCCATCAGCCGCGCGAAGCCCACCATGTCCATCTCGTCCCATTCGCCGTCGAAGCGGCTCTGCGGGGCTGGCGCAAACAGGTTTTCCGGCAGATAGCCTTTCCACAGGCTGTGCATGGAGTTGTCCGGATCACATACCGACATCGCGCCGAAAGTGTCGCCGTGATAGCCGTTGCGGAAGGTAAGGAACCGCTGGCGCGTTTCGCCCTTCGCATGCCAGTACTGCAACGCCATTTTCATCGCCACTTCCACGGCCACCGAGCCGGAGTCGGCCAGGAAAACGCACTCCAGCGATTCAGGCGTCATCGCTACCAGGCGACGGCATAAATCCACCGCGGGCTGATGCGTGATCCCGCCAAACATCACGTGTGACATCTGGTCAATCTGCGCTTTCATCGCCGCGTTCAGTCGCGGGTGGTTGTAGCCATGGATCGCTGCCCACCAGGAGGACATCCCGTCAACAAGCCGCTCGCCGCTGGCGAGATGCAGCTCGCAGCCGTGGGCAGAGGCCACCGGATAGACGGGAAGGGGGCGGGTCGTGGAGGTATAAGGGTGCCAGATATGCTGCTTGTCGAAGGCGAGATCGTCCTGGGTCATAATCGACTTGTAAACCATTTTGAAAAGTTTTAGGTTTACAAGTATAAACCGAACCGACAATTAACAAAACCCTTTGGAGAAGCCCGATGGCTCACCACGCACGCTGGACGATGTCGCAAGTCACTGAATTATTCAACAAACCTTTCCTGGAGCTAATGTTTGAGGCGCAACAGGTGCACCGCCAGCACTTCGATCCGCGTCATGTTCAGGTCAGCACGCTGCTGTCGATCAAAACCGGGGCTTGCCCGGAAGACTGCAAATATTGCCCGCAAAGTGCGCGCTATAAAACCGGTCTCGAATCCGAGCGCCTGACGGAAGTCGAGCAGGTGCTCGACTCCGCGCGCAAGGCCAAAAACGCTGGCTCGACCCGCTTCTGCATGGGCGCGGCGTGGAAAAATCCGCATGACCGCGACATGCCCTATCTGGAGCAGATGGTGAAGGGGGTGAAGGAGATGGGGCTTGAAGCCTGCATGACCCTCGGCACGCTGAACGAGGAGCAGGCGCAGCGTCTCTCGGCGGCGGGGCTGGATTACTACAACCACAACCTCGATACTTCGCCGGAGTTCTACGGCAACATCATCACCACGCGCACCTATCAGGAGCGTCTGGACACGCTGGATAAAGTGCGTGATGCGGGGATCAAGGTCTGTTCCGGCGGGATCGTGGGACTGGGCGAGACGGTAAAAGATCGTGCCGGCCTGCTGTTACAGCTGGCAAACCTGCCGACCCCGCCGGAAAGCGTGCCCATCAACATGCTGGTGAAGGTAAAAGGGACGCCGCTGGCGGATAACGAGGACGTGGATGCCTTCGATTTCATCCGCACCATCGCGGTGGCGCGCATCATGATGCCGACCTCTTACGTTCGCCTCTCTGCCGGTCGCGAGCAGATGAGCGAGCAGACCCAGGCGATGTGCTTCATGGCCGGGGCCAACTCCATCTTCTACGGCTGCAAACTGCTGACCACGCCAAACCCGGAAGAGGACAAAGATGTCCAGCTGTTCCGCAAGCTGGGGCTGAACCCACACCAGACCGAGGTACAGGCGGGGGATAACGAGCAACAGCAGCAGCTGGAGCAGCAGATTTTTAACGCCGACACCGACCAGTTCTACAACGCGGCAGCCGTATGACCTGGCAGGCACGTATCAGGACCGCGCTCGACGAGCGGCGGGCGGCGGATGCGTTTCGGGTGCGCAGGGTAGTGGAAAACGGTGCAGGCCGTTTTCTCTCCCGGGAAGGAGAGCGGTTCTGTAATTTCTCCAGCAACGATTATCTGGGCCTGAGCCAGCACCCGCAGATCGTTCGCGCCTGGCAGCAGGGCGCGGATCGTTACGGCGTGGGCAGCGGTGGCTCCGGGCACGTCAGCGGCTACACCACGGCGCATCAGGCGCTGGAGGAAGAGCTGGCCGGCTGGCTGGGCTACCCGCGGGCGCTGCTGTTTATCTCCGGTTTTGCCGCGAATCAGGCGGTGATTACCGCCCTGATGGGCAAAGACGACCGCATCATCGCGGACCGCCTGAGCCACGCGTCCCTGCTTGAAGCGGCCAGTCTCAGCCCGGCGCAGCTGCGGCGTTTTGCCCATAACGATGCCTCTCAGCTGAACGTCCTGCTGGGTAAACCCTGTTCAGGGCTTCAGCTGGCGGTGACGGAAGGGGTATTCAGCATGGACGGCGACAGCGCGCCGCTTGCCACTTTGCATGACGTCGCAAAACAGCAGAACGCCTGGCTGCTGGTCGACGATGCCCACGGCATTGGCGTCACCGGCGAGGAGGGGCGCGGAAGCGCGCACCAGCAACGCGTCAGGCCGGAACTGCTGGTGGTCACCTTCGGCAAAGGCTTCGGCGTCAGCGGCGCCGCGGTGTTGTGCAGCGAGCCGGTGGCCGATTACCTGGTGCAGTTCGCCCGGCACCTGATCTACAGCACCAGCATGCCCCCGGCGCAGGCCGTGGCGCTCTCTGCGTCGCTTGCGGTGATCCGCGGCGAAGACGGCGCTGAACGCCGGGCGCGCCTGGCCGACCATATTCAGCGTTTTCGCCGGGGGGTAAGCGCACTGCCTTACCGGCTTACCGACTCGCACAGCGCCATTCAGCCCGTGATTGTGGGTGAAAACCATCGGGCGCTGATGCTGGCACAGGCGCTACGAGAACGCGGGCAGTGGGTCACGGCGATCCGCCCACCCACCGTGCCGCCAGGCACCGCGCGCTTGCGTCTGACGCTCACGGCAGCGCACGAGCCGCAGGATATCGATACGCTTCTGGAGGCACTGTATGTCTCCCGTCAATAAACAGGCCGTTGCCGCCGCGTTTGGCCGGGCTGCGCAAAGCTATTCACAGCACGATGAGCTGCAACGCCTGAGCGCCCGCGGGCTGCTGGCCGCGCTCGGTGAGGGGCGTTTTGCGCAGGTGCTCGACGCTGGCTGCGGGCCTGGCGGCAATAGCCGCTACTGGCGCGCAACGGGTAGCCACGTCACGGCGCTGGATTTATCCGCGCAGATGCTGGATGAGGCCCGCCAGCAGCAGTCAGCAGACCGTTATCTGGTGGCCGATATCGAGGCCATCCCGCTGGAGGATGCGCTGTTTGACCTTGTCTGGAGCCATCTGGCGGTGCAGTGGTGCGCCAGCCTGCCGCAGGCCCTACGCGAGCTGTACCGCGTGGCGCGGCCCGGCGGAGCGGTGGCCTTTACCACCCTGCTGGAAAGTTCGTTGCCAGAGTTGAATCAGGCGTGGAGGGCAGTGGATGCGCAGCCGCACGCCAACCGGTTTCTCTCGCACGTACAGGTCACTCAGGCGCTGGCAGGCTGGCGCTATCGCAGCGTGGTCCAGACCGTCACCCTCGAATTTAGCGATGCGTTAAGCGCCATGCGATCGCTTAAGGGCATAGGCGCGACGCACCTGCACGCCGGACGGGAGAAGAAACCCCTTACCCGTGGCCAACTCCAGCGTCTCGAGCTGGCCTGGCCGCAGGAGCGGGGCCGGTTCCCGCTCTCTTATCATCTTTTTCATGGGATTATTGAACGTGACTGAACGTTATTTTGTTACCGGCACGGACACTGAAGTCGGTAAAACGGTTGCCAGCGCCGCGCTGTTGCAGGCGGCGCGTCTGCTGGGGAAAACAACGGCCGGGTATAAGCCCGTAGCCTCCGGCAGCGAGATGACGCCGGAAGGCTTACGTAATACCGATGCGCTGGCGCTACAGCGTAACAGCAGCCTTGCGCTGGCCTATTCTGCGGTGAACCCCTATACCTTTGCTGAACCCACCTCGCCGCACATCGTCAGCGCCGATGAAGATCGTCCGATTGATTTTTCGGTGCTCTCTTCCGGGTTACGCGACCTGGAAACACTGGCCGACTGGGTGCTGGTGGAGGGGGCTGGCGGCTGGTTTACCCCGCTGTCCGACGAGCAGACATTTGCTGACTGGGTGCAGGCCGAGCAGCTTCCGGTCATTCTGGTGGTTGGCGTGAAGCTTGGCTGTATCAATCACGCCATGCTGACCGCCCAGGCCGTGCAGCAGGCCGGGTTGCGTCTGGCAGGGTGGATTGCCAATGACGTGGTAGCGCCGGGTAAACGTCATGCTGAGTATCTGGCGACGCTGAAGCGGGTGCTGCCTGCGCCGTTTCTCGGCGAGATCCCGTGGCTTGCCGACGGCGCAGAGCAGGCGGAAACCGGACGCTATCTCGACCTCAGCGCCTTATGTCCCGCGCCATCCAGTGCGCAATAAGGTCGTCATCCAGCTCGTTAACGTGGCCCTGTGCCACGTTACGTCCGCGATAGAGCATGCAGAAACGATCCGCTACCCGGCGGATAAACGACAGCTGTTGCTCCGCTAACAGCACCGTCATTCCCAGCTCCCGATTCAACCGCACCAGCAACTGCCCCAGCCTGCGCGCGAAACCGTGCCCTGCGCCATGCATGGGCTCATCCAGAATCAACACGCGCGGACGATTAACCAGCGCACTGGCGAGGGCCAGCTGATACTGGTCGTCAGGGGACAGCGCAGAGGCACGGCTCTGTCGCAGCGGATAGAGCTCCGGAAACAGGGCATACACGTCACTTTTTGATGCCGGATCGGGTTTCCCCGTCGCCCGCATAGCGATATGCAGATTTTCATCGACGGTCAGCTGGGAAAATATTCGCCGATCCTGCGGGACGTAGCCTATCGTCGGCGGCGCCGGGAATGCGGACGCAGGGCTGAGCAAGTTATGCGGCGGCGCGCCAGCCTCATGCCAGATGATGGTGCCGCTCTCGACGGGCACCTTTCCGGTAATGCAGTTCATAAGCGTGGATTTGCCCATGCCAGGCAGGCCAACAATGCCCGTACAGATGCCTTGCGGGAAATCGATATTCACGTTCCATAGCGTATGTTGGCTTCCGTAAAACTGATTTACAGCACGCAGACTCAACATCTTTCTCTCCTTAAAAATGTGTGGGGTGATGCACAGAGTGATGTCTGCAAAACGCCTGCCAGGAACTTCATAATGATTAAAAAAAGGCCATTTTTAGGAATAACTCACTATCAAAAGCTGAACGTTTATACGAATTGCACACTCCCGGTGCTGCGTATGTCGAATTGTGGTGCAGGAGAAATGACAGAATTGTGATTAAGATCTCGCCAGTCGCTTATGAAAAAATGAACGTTTTCCAGGCAAAAAAGAGTGATAAAAATTTTTTACTGCCGCTTCGTGGGAAAAACCGGGAATTTGCTGGAGTGCATGCTGTACGGGCTGGAGGCAGTTATCCACTATTCCTGTGGATAACCTTGTGCATTAGAGTTAGAAAACCCGCGATAAGCGAGAGAATACGCGGGTTACAACCAAATTGATGCGAAACGCGGCTTAATAAATTAGTCTTTATTTTTTAACGAATTAGATAAAAGCAATTCCCTCAACGCCAGCGAGACCTGTTGCCATAAAACTTTCATAACCGCCCTTGACAAATGTTAAAAAAGTAATAGTTCTGGGGATAACCCCCTGAGGCTGGTGTTTTATTTTGTCACAGTCGAAATTTGGCTCGCGAACGCACTAATCCTCTCTGCGCTACGCTAAATATCCTGACACGCTACTGGTTTTTCATCCAGTGTTTTTTACTGGCAATCCTGGCCACAACGAGTAAAATTACTCACCTGCCGCTTATTCTGTCATCAGGTCGTCGCCCATGAGTAAACCGTTTAAACTGAATTCTGCTTTCCGTCCTTCCGGGGATCAGCCCGAGGCTATTCGTCGCCTGGAAGAGGGGCTGGAGGACGGGCTGGCGCACCAGACCCTGCTGGGGGTTACCGGTTCGGGCAAAACCTTCACCATTGCCAACGTCATTGCCGATCTCCAGCGTCCGACGATGGTTCTCGCGCCGAACAAAACGCTGGCGGCGCAGCTGTATGGTGAGATGAAAGAGTTCTTCCCGGAAAACGCGGTGGAGTATTTCGTCTCCTACTACGACTACTACCAGCCGGAAGCCTACGTTCCCAGCTCCGACACGTTTATCGAGAAAGATGCCTCGGTGAACGAACATATCGAGCAGATGCGTTTGTCGGCGACCAAGGCGTTGCTGGAGCGTCGTGATGTGGTGGTGGTGGCCTCGGTGTCGGCGATCTACGGCCTGGGCGATCCGGATCTCTATCTCAAGATGATGCTGCACCTGACGCAGGGGATGATCATCGATCAGCGTGCGATTTTGCGCCGTCTGGCGGAGTTGCAGTACACCCGTAACGATCAGGCGTTCCAGCGCGGGACCTTCCGCGTGCGCGGCGAGGTGATTGATATCTTCCCGGCGGAGTCGGACGATATGGCGCTGCGCGTGGAGCTGTTCGACGAAGAGGTTGAACGCCTGTCGCTGTTCGATCCGTTGACCGGTCACGTCGAGTCGGTGATCCAGCGCTTCACCATCTACCCGAAAACGCACTATGTAACGCCGCGCGAGCGTATTGTGCAGGCGATGGAAGAGATCAAAACCGAGCTGGCGGACCGCCGTAAGGTGCTGCTGGCGAACAATAAGCTGCTGGAAGAGCAGCGCCTGAGCCAGCGTACCCAGTTCGATCTGGAGATGATGAACGAGCTGGGCTACTGCTCCGGCATCGAAAACTACTCGCGCTACCTCTCCGGGCGCGGGCCGGGCGAAGCGCCGCCGACGCTGTTTGACTACCTTCCGGCGGACGGCCTGCTGGTGATCGACGAATCCCACGTTACGATCCCCCAGATCGGCGGGATGTACCGCGGTGACCGCGCGCGTAAAGAGACGCTGGTGGAGTACGGGTTCCGACTGCCGTCAGCGCTGGACAACCGTCCGATGAAGTTTGAAGAATTTGAGGCGCTTGCTCCGCAGACCATCTACGTATCGGCGACGCCGGGCAACTACGAGCTGGAAAAATCCGGTGATGACGTGGTGGACCAGGTGGTGCGTCCGACCGGGCTGCTGGATCCAATTATCGAGGTTCGTCCGGTGGCGACGCAGGTGGACGATCTGCTCTCGGAAATACGTGCCCGTTCCGCCATCAACGAGCGCGTGCTGGTTACCACGCTCACCAAACGTATGGCGGAAGATTTGACGGAGTATCTGGAAGAACACGGTGAGAAGGTGCGGTATCTGCACTCGGATATCGATACCGTGGAGCGTATGGAGATCATCCGCGATCTGCGTCTGGGCGAGTTCGACGTGCTGGTCGGTATTAACCTTCTGCGAGAAGGGCTGGATATGCCTGAGGTGTCGCTGGTGGCGATTCTGGACGCGGACAAAGAGGGCTTCCTGCGTTCCGAGCGCTCGCTGATCCAGACCATAGGCCGCGCCGCGCGTAACGTCAACGGGAAGGCGATCCTGTACGGGGATAAAATCACCCCGTCGATGGCCAAAGCGATTGGCGAAACGGAACGTCGTCGCGAGAAGCAGCAGCGCTACAACGAAGAGCACGGCATCACGCCGCAGGGGCTGAACAAGAAGGTGGTGGATATCCTGGCGCTGGGTCAGAACATTGCGAAGACCAAAGCGAAAGGCCGCAGCAAGGCCCGTTCAGTGGTGGAAGAGGATACCGTCGCGCTGACGCCGAAAGCGTTGCAGCAGAAGATCCACGAGCTGGAAGGGCAGATGATGCAGCACGCGCAGAACCTGGAGTTCGAAGAGGCCGCGCAAATCCGCGATCAGCTGCATCAGCTGCGGGATCTGTTTATTGCGGCATCGTAGTTTTTTGCCCGGTGGCGTTTTCTCCCTCTCCCTGTGGGAGAGGGCCGGGGTGAGGGCATCAGGCCGCACAAAACGAACCTAACCTAATGCCTGAATCGCCTTCTCCAGCGCCTCGCGCAGCAGATGGCGGTCGTGGCGATATTTAATATCGCTGGCTTCCAGCGGCTCCTGCACCACCACGCGATCGCCAATCCCCGATACATCCACTTTCGGCCCGACCACGACACCATCGATAATTTTCTTACCAACGTACTGTTCCATCAGGTCCAGCTTATCCGCCAGCGACAGGCTTGCCGCCGCCGGGCTGAGTTCGCGGCCTAAATTACCGATATAGACCATGGGCGCAGGCGTTCTGCGCAGCGCCTGCGCCAGCTCTTTCACCAGCAGGATCGGCATCAGGCTGGTATAAAAACTTCCCGGCCCAATCAGGATCAGATCGGCCTCGGCAATCGCTTCTACCGCTTCACGCGTTGCGGGTACGCTGGGGTAGGTCATTAGCTCTTTTGGCGGAAGAAGAAGCTGGTCGATATTCACTTCACCATACACTTCGTGATCGTCGGCATCGATCGCCATTAAATCCACCGGCTGTTCGGACATCGGGATCAGGAATGCATCCACCTTTAACAGGTTACGAATTAAATTGATCGCTTCCAGAGGGCGCACGCTCAGGTGATCCAACGCCTTTAACATCAGATTTCCAAGGTTATGGCCTGAAAGTTCACCATTTCCGCCAAAACGGTACTCAAACATTGCCGAGGCCACGCTTGGCTCCGTGATGAGCTGGTTGAGGCAATTGCGCATGTCACCCCAGGCTATCCCGCCTTCAGCACGTCGGATCCGCCCGGTTGAGCCGCCGTTGTCCGTTGTTGTCACGATGCCCGTCAGGCGCGAGCCCAGTGACGATAACGACGACATCACTCGTCCCAGACCGTGACCTCCGCCAAGAGCGACCACACGGTCCAGATCCGCAAAAGTGCGATTGCGCATACCTATTCCTTATCCTGTTAAGCTTGCGTCACAGTAACGCAACTACTCCTAAAAGACGATGCCTCTCACAAACCATAATGACGTATATCAATGCGAAAGCGCTGTTTTTGCGTATTCTGTAGTGAAAATGCACGATAACATCGTTATATATAAATTTATATAGCGAAAAGCGACAATGGCGAAGTGGCGATTTCCACGCTACTATCGCCATAACCCCGTTTTCAAAACTGAAAACATACACTCTAGCCCTGGCGCCTGTGTCGAGAGATATGGCGCCCTGGCCGTGGCGGATTTGCCACCAGGGTACAGAAAGAAATGACTGTGCCTCCCGATCTGGAAAGGTGTACATGGCTTCACAACTTACTGATGCTTTCGCGCGTAAGTTTTTCTACTTACGTTTGTCGATTACCGACGTGTGTAACTTCCGTTGCACCTACTGCCTGCCCGATGGCTACAAGCCGGGCAGCGTCACCAATAATGGCTTTCTCTCCGTGGATGAAGTACGCCGCGTCACGCGCGCGTTCTCTGAACTTGGCACGGAAAAAGTGCGTCTTACCGGGGGAGAGCCCTCCCTGCGCCGTGATTTCCCTGACATCATTGCCGCCGTGCGTGAAAACGAACGTATCCGCCAGATCGCGGTGACCACCAACGGTTACCGCATGGCGCGTGACGTGGCGAACTGGCGCGATGCGGGGCTGACGGCGATCAACGTCAGCGTCGATAGCCTGGACGCCCATCAGTTCCACGCCATTACCGGCCAGGATAAGTTCCAGCAGGTGATGGACGGCATCGATGCCGCGTTCACCGCCGGTTTCGACAAGGTCAAAGTCAATACCGTGTTGATGCGTGATGTGAACCACCATCAGCTGGACACTTTCCTGGCGTGGATCAAACCGCGCCGCATTCAACTGCGTTTTATTGAGCTGATGGAGACCGGGGAGGGTAGCGAGCTGTTCCGTCGCCATCATATCTCCGGCATGGTTCTGCGCGACGAACTGCTGAAACGCGGCTGGATCCACCAGATCCGCCAGCGCAGCGATGGCCCGGCGCAGGTCTTTTGTCATCCGGATTATGAAGGCGAAATCGGCCTGATCATGCCCTATGAAAAAGACTTCTGTGCCAGCTGCAACCGCCTGCGCGTCTCCTCCGTCGGCAAGCTCCATCTTTGCCTGTTCGGGGATGGCGGCGTCGATCTACGCGATTTGCTGGAAGATGACGCCCAGCAGGACGCGCTTGAAGCACGTATTTCCGAGGCGCTGACGCACAAAAAGCAGACCCATTTCCTGCATCAGGGCAACACCGGCATTACTCAGAACCTGTCCTATATCGGCGGGTAATCAGGCTTTAGAAGGAACCAGAAGATGAGTCAGGTAAGCGCGGAATTTATCCCGACACGCATTGCTATTCTTACCGTTTCCGAACGTCGTGGTGAAGAGGATGATACCTCTGGCCACTGGCTGCGCGAGGCGGCACACGAAGCCGGACACCAGATTGTTGATAAAGCGATCGTCAAAGAAAACCGTTACGCCATTCGCGCTCAGGTCTCACAGTGGATTGCGGGTGATGACGTCCAGGTGGTGCTGATCACTGGCGGCACCGGCTTTACCGCAGGCGACCAGGCACCGGAAGCGCTGCTCCCGCTGTTCGATCGCGAAGTGGAAGGCTTCGGCGAAGTGTTCCGCATGCTCTCCTTTGAAGAGATTGGCACCTCTACGCTTCAGTCCCGTGCCGTCGCGGGGGTGGCGAATAAGACGCTGATCTTCGCCATGCCGGGGTCGACCAAAGCCTGCCGCACCGCGTGGGAAAACATTATTGCCCCGCAGCTGGATGCCCGTACCCGTCCGTGTAATTTTCATCCCCATTTAAAGAAATAAGCTATGTCACAACTGACCCACATAAACGCCGCTGGCGAAGCGCATATGGTGGATGTCTCCGCCAAAGCCGAAACGGTGCGCGAGGCGCGTGCTGAAGCGTTCGTCACCATGCTGCCGGAGACGCTGGCGATGATTATCGACGGCAGCCATCACAAGGGTGACGTGTTTGCCACCGCCCGCATCGCCGGTATTCAGGCCGCTAAACGTACCTGGGACCTCATCCCGCTCTGCCATCCGCTGATGCTCAGCAAAGTGGAGGTAAATTTGCAGGCGCAGCCGGCGCATAACCGTGTGCGTATCGAGTCCCTGTGCCGCTTAACCGGGAAAACCGGCGTGGAGATGGAGGCGTTGACGGCGGCCTCCGTGGCGGCGCTGACCATCTACGACATGTGTAAAGCGGTACAGAAAGATATGGTGATTGGCCCGGTGCGTCTGCTGGCAAAAAGCGGCGGCAAATCCGGTGATTTTAAGGTGGAAAGCCATGATTAAGGTGCTCTTTTTTGCCCAGGTCCGTGAGCTGGTCAATACCGACAGCCTGACGCTGGACGGCTCTTTCGAAAATGTCGCCGCCCTGCGTGCGCATCTGGCGGCGCAAGGCGACCGCTGGGCGCTGGCGCTGGACGAAGGCAAACTGCTGGCCGCCGTGAACCAGACGCTGGTGGAGTTGACCCACCCGCTGGCCGATGGGGACGAAGTGGCCTTCTTCCCGCCGGTCACAGGGGGTTAAGATGACGGAAACCCGAATTCTGGTCGGCCATGAGCGTTTTAACGTGGGCACGGAATATGACTGGCTGGCCGGGCGCGACGAAGACGGCGCGGTCGTGACGTTTACCGGGAAAGTGCGTAATCATAATCTCGGCGACAGCGTAAAAGCGCTGACGCTGGAGCACTATCCGGGAATGACCGAAAAATCGCTGGCGGCCATTGTGGAAGAGGCGCGAGGCCGCTGGCCACTAGGGCGCGTTACGGTTATCCATCGCATCGGCGAAATGTGGCCCGGCGAAGAGATTGTGTTTGTCGGCGTCACCAGCGCCCATCGCGGGAGTGCTTTTGCGGCGGGGGAGTTCATCATGGATTACCTTAAAACCAAAGCGCCGTTCTGGAAGCGTGAAGCGACGCCGGAAGGTGAGCGCTGGGTGGAATCACGCGACAGCGATAAACATGCCGCCAGCCGTTGGTAGTTGGTTTACGCGGATGTGTTACTCTTAACGTGTGTGTTTACTTAATCAGGAGTGAATCATGGACCGATTTCCGCGTTCCGATTCGATAGTTCAGCAGACCCGTAGCGGGCTGCAAACCTACATGGCTCAGGTGTATGGCTGGATGACGGTTGGCCTGCTGCTTACCGCGTTTATCGCGTGGTATGCGGCAAATACGCCTGAACTGATGATGTTTATCTTCTCAAGCAAAATCACCTTCTTTGGGCTGATTATTGCGCAACTGGCGCTGGTGTTCGTGCTCTCCGGGCTGGTGCACAAGCTCAGCGCGGGTATGGCGACCACGCTGTTTATGCTCTATTCGGCGCTGACCGGGCTGACGCTTTCCAGTATTTTCATCGTTTACACCTACTCTTCCATCGCCAGCACGTTTGTGGTGACCGGCGGGATGTTCGGTGTGATGAGCCTGTACGGTTACACCACCAAACGTGACCTGAGCGGCTTCGGCAACATGCTGTTTATGGGGCTGATTGGGATTGTGCTGGCGTCGCTGGTGAACCTGTGGCTGAAGAGTGACGCGCTGATGTGGGCGGTGACCTATATCGGGGTGGTGATCTTCGTGGGCTTAACCGCTTACGATACCCAGAAGCTGAAAAACATCGGTGAACAAATTGATGTTCGCGACAGTTCAAATCTGCGCAAATACTCGATTCTGGGCGCGCTGACGCTTTATCTGGACTTCATCAACCTGTTCCTGATGCTGCTGCGTATCTTCGGCAACCGTCGCTAGTTATTTCCCCCTCACCCTAACCCTCTCCCTCAGGGAGAGGGGATTGCACGGTGCGGGCTTTTCTCCCTCTCCCCGTGGGAGAGGGCCGGGGTGAGGGCATCAGACCGCAGCGCTACCCGACACAACTCACTTCGCCAACATCCTCTCGTTCTTCGCGCGCAGCTTCTTCGCCCGACTCTCCAGCACCAGATAACAGACCGTTGCCAGCGCCAGCGGCAGGAAGTAGTAGATCATGCGGTACGCGAGCAGGGCGGCGATAATCGTCCCGTGAGACACATGCTCCCCCGCAAGCAGCGCGATAAACACCGCCTCCAGTACGCCAATACCCGCCGGAATATGCACAATCACCCCGGCAATACTGCTTACCAGCAGCACGCCCAGCACGAAGAAGTAGTTCACATCTTCGCCAATCAACAGCCAGATAATGGCCCCCATCGCCATCCAGTTAGCGCTGGAAACCACCATTTGCAGGACGGCAAACTTCCATGACGGCAGCACCAGCTTCTGGCCTTTAATGGTCATGTGACGACGTTTGGCAAAGGCGCAGGCCCACAGGTAGGCGGCGATGATCAGCAGCAGTACGATGCCCAGGATGCGCAGGGTAGCCTCATCGATGTACCAGTGCGCAGGCAGCTGCACCACGCCGATGGTGAAAATCACCCCGCCCAGCAGGATATACCCCAGCCAGTTGGTGGTGATGCTTAAGGAGAAAATACGCGTGATGGTGCCGCCCGGTAAGCCAAGGCGGGAGTACAGGCGATAGCGCATACCAATCCCGCCCACCCAGGTGCTCAGCGTCAGGTTAAAGGCATAGCAGATGAATGACACCAGCATAACCTGCCGTTTGGCAAGCTTATGCCCGCAGTAGGCACGTCCCAGCAGGTCATAGCAGCCGTACATCAGGTAGCTCACAATCACCAGCCCAACGGCCCCCAGCAGGACTGTCCGGTTGTAGTTGCGAATAACTTTCCACACCTCTTCCCAGTCCACCTTTTGGGCATACACCACCAGCAGGACCGCGACGGCAATGAAGAACAGCCAGGTCAGGATTTTTTTCGCCAGCCGCCAGCGAGGATGAGATTTCGACATCAGGTTTTCCCTCCATCTTCCGCCTCTACGCGGTCCTGGGTTTCCATTTCGGGTTGCACAGGCGGATCCACCAGCGCCAGTTTCGGCGTATGCGCGGGCAGCCAGCCCACCATGGCCGGGAAGTGGCGCAGGAAGTGGAACACCACCACGCCGATGCCCACGTTCCACCAGCTCCGTTTCGGCACCATGGACTCATCCACACGCACGCAGTCTTTATTGATAAGACCCTGAAGGTTATCGCGCAGGGTCTGATTAAACTGGCGATCGTGGATGATCAGGTTCGCTTCCAGATTGAGCGATAAGCTCAGCGGATCGAGGTTGCTGGAGCCAACGGTCGCCCAGTGGTCATCCATCACGGCGACTTTGCCGTGCAGCGGGCGGCGGCGATATTCATAGATCTGCACGCCGCTTTTGACCAGATAGCGATAGAGCAGACGCGCGCCGACCTTCACAATCGGCATATCGGGCTCACCCTGCACGATAAGCTTCACGCTCACGCCGCGTCGGGCCGCGTTGCGCATGGCGTGCAAAATCCGGTAACCGGGGAAGAAATAGGCGTTGGCGATAATCACCTCACGCTTCGCATTCGCCAGCATCTTCAGGTAATGACGCTCGATATCGTCCCGGTGCTCCTCGTTATCCCGCCAGACGAACAGCGCCTGCGCCTCGCCGGGCTTGCGGTTCTCTTCCGGGCGATGACGGCGTCGCCACCAGCGGCGAGCGGCCTCTTTGCCGGGTAAGTTTTCCAGCACGAACAGCTGGATGTCCTGAACCACCGGTCCTTCGATACGGATCGCGTAGTCCTGTTTAGCTTCGGGACCGTAATCCGACATATGCTCGGCGGAGTAGTTAATGCCGCCAACGAAGGCCACCGTTTCATCCACCACCACAATTTTGCGGTGCATTCGGCGGAACAGGTTGGTGCGCATGCCGAACAGACGCGGGCCGGGATCGTAATAGCGGAACACCACACCTGCGGCGGTGAGCTCGTTAACAAATTCGTCGCTGAGATCCGGCGAACCATATCCGTCGAGCAGAACCTCGATTTTTACACCGCGACGGGCGGCATGCAGCAGTGCGCTGTGCAACTGCCTGCCCACATCGTCTTCAAACCAGATAAACGTTTCGAGAAAGACTTTCTGCTGTGCGTGGCTAATCGCCTCAAAAACCGCCGGATAAAAGTTATCGCCATTTTCCAGCAGCGTAATACGGTTACCTTCCTGCCATGTGCATTTCATAAGTGAATCTCCGCGCTGAGTGGGGCATGGTCGGAGAGATGTCGCCAGTTGAGTAAAGCCAGCGCAGTCGGGCTGCTGGCGTGGGCATTTTTTACGTAAATGCGGTCAAGGCGCAGTAGGGGGAAGCGCACCGGAAACGTCCGCGCGGGACGACCGCGTGAGCGGGTAAAGATCTCCTCCAGCCCCGCCTTCACCTTCAGCGGATGGTTGGCCCGCTGTCGCCAGTCGTTGAAATCACCGGCCACCACGACGGGCTCGCCCTCCGGCAGCGCATTGGTCCAGTCTGCCAGCATCTGTAGCTGGGCCTGACGGTGGGCTTCACGCAGGCCAAGATGAACACAGCCCACATGAATGGGAAAATCGAGCGCCGGGGGGGTGATACGACAGTATAACAGCCCGCGTTTTTCGCTCTCGCCAACGGAGACGTCGCGGTTCTCATAATGCTCGATAGGAAAACGCGACAGCACCGCGTTACCGTGATGCCCCTCCGGGTAGACCGCATTGCGCCCGTAGGCGTAATCGCTCCACATGGTATCCGCCAGAAACTCGTAGTGGGGCGTGTCGGGCCAGTTTTCGAAATGCATAGGGTGCACTTCGTGCGCGCCCATGACCTCCTGGAGGCAGACAATATCGGCGCTGACGGTGCGCACCGCGTCGCGCAGCTCCGGTAAAATGAAGCGGCGGTTAAATGCTGTGAAGCCCTTATGAATGTTTATCGTCAGCACCTTAAGCGAGAAATGCTGCGTTTTTTTGCTCATAAACACCTTCCTGGGTGACTATCCCGATGAAAATAAAGTGTAGTAGGCGTCACAAAAAGATGCGGCGTTACGGAATTTTCCGTAAAGTGCGGTAGTCTGAATTAGCAGAGAAAAATCCTTCAGGAGAGAAGCCATGAAGTGGCAACAACGCGTTCGTGTCGCAACCGGTTTGAGTTGCTGGCAGATAATGTTGCATTTACTGGTCGTGGCCGTACTGGTGATGGGCTGGATGAGCGGCACGCTGGTGCGTGTCGGCTTAGGGTTATGCGTGGTTTACGGCGTGACCGTGCTGTCGATGCTGTTTTTACAGCGTCACCACGACGCGCGCTGGCGTGAAGTGGGTGATGTGCTCGAAGAGCTCACCACCACCTGGTATTTTGGTGCGGCAATGATCGTCCTGTGGCTGTTGTCACGCGTGCTGCAAAACAACCTGCTGCTGGCCCTGGCGGGTCTGGCTATCCTCGCAGGGCCTGCGGTGGTGTCATTGCTCACCAAAGAGAAAAAACTACGCGATGTTTCGTCTAAACATCGCATAGGCCACTGAGCCCGTTGTGGCCGCGATGACCAGTAGCGGCCACAAACTTCCCCATACAATATCCAGACTCGCATCCTTCAGATAGATTTGCTTGGTGATATCCGTGAAGTGACGAATCGGGTTTATCCACGTCAAATCCTGTAACCACACCGGCATGTTCTCCACTGGCGAAACGTACCCTGAAAGCAAGATCGCCGGCATCATAAAGACAAACACCCCGATAAACGCCTGCTGCTGCGTTGAGCAGAGCGCGGAAATCAGCAGCCCAAACCCCACCAGCGACAGGCCGTAAATTACCATCGTGAAGTAAAACAGCGCCAGCGATCCGGCAAACGGGATCTGGTACGCCCATATTCCCACTCCCAGCACGATGGTGGCCTGGAACGTCGCGACAATCAGTGCCGGCACCGCCTTGCCGACAAATATCTGCCAGGTGGCGAGCGGTGAGACCAGCAGCTGATCCAGCGTACCTTGCTCACGTTCGCGCGCCACGGACAGCGAGGTGACAATCATCACGCCAATGGTGGTGATCATGGCGATTAATGACGGCACCACAAACCATTTATAGTCCAGGTTCGGGTTGTACCAGTTGCGCACCACCAGCTCGCTGTTGTTGGGTTTGGGTTTGCCTGCCATCAGCTCCTGCTGGTAATCCTTCACCACCTGTTGCAAATAGTTCGCCGCAATCTGGGCGCTGTTGGAGTTACGTCCGTCGAGGATCAGCTGCATCGGCGCGGTCTGGAATGTGTCCAGGTTGCGGGAGAAGTCCGCCGGGAAGCGCACCAGCAATAATGCTTTCTGCGTGTCGATGGTGGGCTGGATCGCCTGCGGGCTTTCCAGAAGCAGGACATGGGTAAAGGCTTTGGCGCGGGCGAAACGCTGCGTCAACTCGACGGAATGCTTGCCGTTGTCTTCGTTGTAAATGGCGATGGTGGCGTTGGTGACCTCCAGCGTGGCGGCAAACGGAAACAGTACAACCTGAAGCAGCACCGGCAGCACCAGAATGGCGCGGGTCTGCGGCTCGCGCAGCAAGGATTGCAGCTCTTTGCGGATCAATGTCCATAAACGGTGAAACATCGCGTCGTCCTCCTGTCGGGTGGCGCTTGCGCTTACCCGACCTACAAAATCCGATGGCTAATCTAATCTTCTTTTCGTTTTCATCCACGTCAGCCCGATAAACATCACCGCCGACGCCAGCAAAAACAGGGTGTTGATAATCAGCACCACCGGAATATTTCCCGCCAGGAACAGGCTTTGCAGGGTGCTCACAAAGTAGCGCGCCGGAATGATGTACGTCACGGCGCGGATCACCGCCGGCATACTGTCTATCTGGAAGATAAAGCCGGAGAGCATAATCGACGGCAGGAAGGCGGCATTAAGCGCCACCTGCGCGGCGTTAAACTGGTTGCGGGTGATGGTGGAGATGAGTAGCCCCATCCCCAGCGTGCTGAGCAAAAACAGGCTGGTAATAAAGAACAGCAGCACCAGCGAGCCGCGGTACGGCACGCCAAGAATAAATACCGAGACCAGCATACAGAGCAGCATCGCCAGCATGCCGAGGAAGTAGTAGGGAATCAGCTTGCAGAGCAGCAGCTCGACGCGCGTCACTTCGGTCGAGAGCAGCGCCTCCATGGTGCCGCGCTCCCATTCGCGGGCGATCACCAGCGAGGTGAGGATCGCGCCAATCACCGTCATGATGATGGTGACCGCCCCCGGAATAATAAAATGCTGGCTAATGGCGGCGGGGTTAAACCAGTAGCGCGTCTGCACGTCAATCAGCGGTTCAAACTCCTCCCCCCGGTCTTCGGCGCGCTGCATCTGCCAGAGCTGCCAGATACCCTCCGCGTAGCCCTGCACGAAGTTGGCGGTGTTCGGCTCGCTGCCGTCGGTGATCACCTGAATTGGCGCATCGGCGCCCGGGCGTGCCATATTGGCGGCAAAATCGACCGGAATGACGATCAGACCGCGAATTTTTCCGGCCTGCATTTTCTGGATCAGTTCCTGCCGGTTGTCGCTGATGGTGGCATCGATGTAGGGCGAGCCGGTCATGGCGTGGGTGAAGTCCAGCGCCTCTTCGCTCTGCTGCTCCAGCAAAATCCCGACCCGCAGCTTGCTGGAGTCGAGGTTAATCCCGTAGCCGAAAATAAACAGCAGCAGCAGGGGGATCACCACCGCAATCAGCCAGCTGCTGGGGTCACGCACAATCTGCCGCGTCTCTTTGACGCACAGGGCGCGCACCCGGCGCCAGGAAAGGGTGTTACTGCGCATGAGTATTCTCCTTATCCCAGTCTTGGATGAGGGTGATAAACGCCTGCTCCATGGTCGGGTCTGGCTGCGCGTCGTCGGCGGCCTGCGCTTTCAGGTCATCCGGCGTGCCGTGGGCAATCAGCTTGCCGCGATAGACCAGCCCGATGCGGTCGCAATACTCTGCCTCGTCCATAAAGTGGGTGGTGACCATCACGGTCACGCCTTTTTCCACCATGCTATTGATATGCAACCAGAATTCTCGGCGGGTGAGGGGGTCCACGCCTGAAGTCGGTTCATCAAGAAACAGGATATCCGGCTCGTGCATCAGTGAGCAGGCCAGCGCCAGCCGCTGCTTAAAGCCGAGCGGCAGCTCGTCGGTGGCGTGGGACGCAATGTTGGTTAACGCGAAGGCGTCGCTCATGCGGCGGATTTTTTCGTTCTGCGCCCGCCCGCGCAGGCCGTACACGCCGGAGAAAAAGCGCAGATTCTGCTCGACCGTCAGGTTGCCATACAGCGAAAACTTCTGCGCCATATACCCGAGATGCTGGCGCGCCTTGCCGGAGCTGACTTTCAGATCCATATCCAGCACCAGCGCTTTGCCGGAGGTTGGTACCAGCAGGCCGCACATCATTTTAAAGGTGGTGGATTTCCCCGCGCCGTTCGGCCCGAGCAGGCCAAATATCTCGCCGCGCTTCACGGCAAAATTGACGTTATCGGTGGCGGCGAAATCGCCGAATTTTTTGGTGAGCGATTTCGCTTCAATGACCGTTTCGCCCGGCGTGCCTTCCACCGTGTGCAGGATGGCGCCAAGCGGTGATTCTGAGGTTCCCGCCCCGCCCAGCAGATCGATAAACGCATCTTCAAAGCGCGGCGCGGTCTCTGTCATGTCGATCTCTGGCATACCCTGCGCACGGCGGATATCGTCGGCGGTAGTCTCTTTTTTGAGGATCACGCGCACCGAACGGCCCTGAATCATCCCGTCGCTCACCTGCGGCAGCTTCAGTACCCGTTGCAGCAGCTTGCGGTTGGACTCCTGCGCGCTGTGCAGCAGAAAACTGCGCCCGGCCATGGTTTGCGTCAGCTCGGTGGGTTCGCCCTGATAGAGCAGTTCGCCTTCATTCATCAGCAGCACGTCGCGGCACTGCTCTGCTTCATCAAGGTAAGAGGTACTCCAGAGGATCAGCATGCCGTCACCCGCCAGCTCGTGCACCATCTGCCACAGCTCGCGGCGGGAAATCGGGTCCACGCCCACGCCGGGTTCATCCAGCAATAGCACCTTCGGTTCGCCCACCAGCGTGCAGGCCAGCCCCAGCTTCTGCTTCATCCCGCCGGAAAGTTTGCCCGCCAGCCGGTCGGTGAACGGGCCGAGGGAGGTAAACGCCAGCAGACGCTGGAAGGTTTTCTGCCGGGTTTCGCCGGTAACGCTGCGCAGATCGGCATACAGGTTGAGGTTTTCCATTACCGTCAGATCTTCGTACAGACCAAACTTCTGCGGCATATAGCCGAGCATGCCGTGGAGCGCCGCGTCGTCTTTGATCGGATCGAGGCCAAGCACGCTGGCACTGCCTTCATCCGGCTTCAGCAATCCCGCCAGCATCCGCATCAGCGTGGTTTTACCCGCGCCGTCCGGCCCCACCAGCCCGGTCACATAGCCTTTCTGAATCGTACAATTCAGCGGTGCGACTGCCGGTTTGGCCATTCCCGGGAAGCGTTTGACCAGATTGTTGAGCTGGATAACCGCATCATTCATGTCGTTCCCCGTCGTTTAAGGTCACGGTAACAGGCATGCCCTGACGCAGCGCGTCGTCCGCATCGGTGACGATGATGCGCAGGCGGTACACCAGGTCGGTACGCAGGTCCGGGGTTTCAACGGTTTTTGGCGTGAACTCGGCGGTAGGGGAGACGAAGCCCACTTTGCCGTGATACGGCTTGTCCGGGCGACCGTCGGTATAGAGCAGCAGTTCGCGGCCCGGCTGCATCTGGCCAAGATTTGGCTCATCAATGTAAGCGCGCACCCACACCGGACGGGTTAATGAGAGCGTTAACACGGTGCTGCCCGCGCTGAGCATGCTGCCCGGCTCCACGGCGCGGGTCATCAGCGTGCCGTCAGACGGGGCGACTAACGTGGTGTCGTGCAGATCCAGCTCCGCCTGGGCTAACTGCGCCTGCGCCTGCTCAAGGCTGGCCTTCGCCTGGGCAATGTCCTGCGCACGGTTACCGGTGCGGTACTGGCTTAGCTTATCCTGGGCAGATTTCAGCGTCGCCTGTGCCTGGTCGCGGGATGAGCGCGCGTTTTCCAGGTCGTTGGCGGAAATAGTACGGCTTTTCCATAAGCCTTGCTGACGGTTATAGAAATTCTGCGCATAGTCATAGGCGGCTTTTGCCTGCTTAACGGCAGCGGCCGCCTGGGAGATCTCTTCGTCACGGTAGCCCGCCAGCATCAGGTCGTATTGCGCCTGTGCGACGGAGACGCCTGCTTTTGCCTGCATCAGCGCGTTCTCAAACGGGGCTTTGTCCAGCATTCCCAGCGTCTGCCCGGATTTGATGGCATCGCCTTCGTCAACGTTCAGCGAGGCCAGCCGTCCGCCGACGCGGAAGCTCATGTTCACGGTGCGGATATCCACGTTGCCGTACAGCGTCAGGCCACGATCCTGCTGGCTCTGATACCACAGCCAGCCACCGATTCCCGCAGCAAGTAACACAACAACCACCAGAATGATGGCGACAGGTTTTTTCATGACTTCTGGCTCCTTTGCGTTAAGCCTTGCAGGATCAGATCAACGTGACAGGTAATGACCTGGCTAATTTGCGCGGCTTTATCCTCATCGAATTGTGTCCAGCCCGTACGTAACAGGATGGTCTCACGCCCCAGACGGAAGGCGAGCACTTCGCCCAGCAGGGCGTGGGTATGCAAAATGGTGTCGGTATCGCTGGCGTCCCGTCCGGTATAGGCGGCGATCAGCCGGGTCAGATGGCTGTGCATCGGGGCGATCACCTGATCGTGCACCAGCTGGTACGCGGCAGTGGGGGAGAGCTGCTCGCGGGAGATAAATTTGCTCAGGTTCAGCGTATCGTCGTGCGTCAGCAGGCGGATCATGTTGTGACAGGCGTTAAGGATCAGCTGGCGGATGGCAGCCCGGTCAGGCTCTGGCTGGCTGAACAGCGCGGTGGCTTCTTCCACGTGCGGGCGAAAGCTGGTGCCGATAAAATCCGCGATCCACTGGGCGCAGGCGAGGTATAAATCCTCTTTTGAGCCAAAATAGTAGGTGATGGCCGCAATATTCTGCCCGGCCTGAGCGGCGATATCCCGCGTGGTGGCATGCAGACCATACTCGCCAAACTGCGCCAGCGCGGCGGCGATAAGCTGACTTTTCGCCTGTTCGCCTTTGGTTGTCGTTGGGGTTGTATTCATAGCTGCATTAAAAATTAATCAATCGATTGATTAAGATTATGCCTGATTTGCGCAAACGTCGAGTCATGGCCGGGGATATTTTATGCGCCACGTCACAAAAGCTGCTACACTCCGCTCCTTCGCGACATTGTGGTTTTTGTCCTTCTATTCGTTATATCTCCCTGAAAACTACACCTGTGATGGTCGGGGCGGTTCGGAGTTTTTATGTCTTTTGATTCCCTTGGTCTGAACCCGGAAATTCTGCGCGCCATCGCAGAGCAGGGCTACGTTGAGCCAACCCCTATCCAGCAGCAGGCCATTCCGGCCGTTTTGCAGGGCCGTGACCTGATGGCAAGCGCGCAGACCGGTACCGGTAAGACCGCAGGCTTTACCCTGCCGCTGCTGGAGCTGTTGGTAAAAAACCAGCCGCACGCCAAAGGCCGTCGTCCGGTGCGTGCGCTGATCCTCACCCCAACCCGCGAACTGGCGGCCCAGATTGGCGAGAACGTGCGTGAATACAGCCGCTACCTCAACATTCGTTCGCTGGTGGTTTTCGGCGGGGTAAGCATTAACCCGCAGATGATGAAGCTGCGCGGCGGCGTGGACGTGCTGGTGGCAACGCCGGGGCGTCTGCTGGATCTGGAACACCAGAACGCGGTGAAGCTCGATAACATCGAAATTCTGGTGCTGGACGAAGCCGACCGTATGCTGGATATGGGCTTCATCCACGATATTCGCCGCGTGCTGGCGAAGCTGCCGACGCGTCGTCAGAACCTGCTCTTCTCGGCAACCTTCTCCGACGAGATCAAGGCACTGGCGGAAAAGCTGCTGCATAACCCGCTGGAAGTGGAAGTCGCGCGCCGCAATACCGCCTCCGAGCAGGTGACGCAGCACGTGCACTTTGTGGATAAGAAGCGCAAGCGGGAACTGCTCTCCCAGATGATCGGCCAGGGCAACTGGCAGCAGGTACTGGTCTTTACCCGCACCAAGCACGGCGCTAACCACCTGGCGGAACAGCTCAATAAAGACGGTATTCGCAGCGCGGCGATCCACGGCAACAAGAGTCAGGGTGCGCGTACCCGCGCGCTGGCTGATTTTAAATCCGGCGACATACGTGTGCTGGTGGCAACCGACATCGCCGCCCGTGGCCTGGACATTGAAGAGCTGCCGCACGTGGTGAACTACGAGCTGCCAAACGTGCCGGAAGACTACGTGCACCGTATCGGCCGTACCGGCCGTGCGGCGGCAACCGGGGAAGCGCTCTCTCTGGTCTGCGTGGATGAACACAAGCTGCTGCGCGACATCGAACGCCTGCTGAAGAAAGAGATCCCGCGCATTGAAACCCCGGGTTATGAAGTGGACCCGTCGATCAAAGCTGAGCCAATTCAGAACGGTCGTCAGGGCGGCGGTCGCGGTCAGGGCGGCGGCGGTCGCGGTCAGCAGCCGCGTCGTGCCGAAGGTGGCGCGCCGAAATCTTCGGGCAAACCGCCGCGTCGTAATAACGACAGCAAACCAGCCGGTGAAAACCCGTGGCGTAGCGGCGAAGGGAAACCGGCAGGCGAGGGGCAGCGCCGACGCCGCCCGCGTAAACCTGCTAACCCGCAGTAATCTGGAAGCCCGGTCGTAAAGCCGGGCTTTTCTTTTTGCGGCAGCGAAGAGAAAGTGCCACAATAGTGGCTGTTTATACAGTGTTTCAGGTTTTCCAATGGCTTTAACCGCTGCGCTCAAGGCGCAAATTGGCGCATGGTATAAGGCGCTACAACAGCAGATCCCCGATTTTATCCCCCGAGCCCCGCAGCGGCAGATGATTGCCGACGTGGCGAAAACGCTCGCCGGGGACGACGGGCGACATCTGGCGATTGAAGCCCCGACCGGCGTCGGGAAAACCCTGTCGTATCTCATTCCCGGCATTGCCATCGCGCGGGAAGACGACAAAACGCTGGTGGTCAGTACCGCTAACGTGGCCTTGCAGGATCAGATCTTCAGCAAAGATTTGCCGCTGCTGCGCAAAATTATCCCCGATTTACGGTTCACCGCCGCCTTTGGTCGCGGGCGCTACGTCTGCCCGCGCAATCTGGCGGCGCTGGCCAGCAGTGAACCCTCCCAGCAGGATCTGCTCGCGTTTCTTGATGACGAGCTGACGCCAAACAACAAGGCGGAGCAGGAGCAGTGCGCAAAGCTAAAGGCCGATCTCGACGGCTACAGGTGGGACGGCCTGCGGGATCACACCAGCCAGGCGATCGGCGACGACCTGTGGCGCAGGCTCAGCACCGATAAAGCGAGCTGCCTGAACCGCAACTGTCACTACTATCGCGAGTGCCCGTTCTTTGTCGCCCGGCGTGAGATTCAGGAAGCGGAGGTGGTTGTCGCCAACCATGCGCTGGTGATGGCTGCCCTGGAGAGTGAAGCGGTCCTGCCGGAGCCCAAAAACCTGCTGCTGGTGCTGGATGAAGGTCATCATCTGCCCGACGTGGCGAGGGATGCGCTGGAGATGAGTGCGGAAATTACCGCCCCGTGGTTTCGCCTGCAACTCGATCTGTTCTGCAAGCTGGTGGCAACCTGCATGGAGCAGTTCCGCCCGAAAACCACGCCGCCGCTGGCGGTCCCGGAGCGGTTGAGCGAGCACTGTGAAGAGGTGTACGGCCTCATCGCCTCGCTGAATAACATTCTCAACCTGTATCTCCCCGCCACCCAGGAAGCGGAACACCGCTTTGCGATGGGGGAGTTGCCGCAGGAAGTGATGGAGATTTGCCAGCAGCTGGCGAAGCACCTTGAAAAGCTGCGCGGGCTGGCGGAGATGTTCTTAAACGATCTCAGCGAGAAAACCGGTACCCATGACGTGGTGCGCTTGCACCGCATTCTGCTGCAAATGAACCGCGCGCTGGGCATGTTTGAGGCGCAGAGCAAACTCTGGCGGCTGGCCTCGATGGCGCAGGCATCCGGGGCGCCAGTGACAAAGTGGGCCACCCGCGAAGTGCGAGACGGGCAGGTACATCTGTTCTTCCACTGCGTGGGCATCCGCGTGGCCGATCAGCTGGAAAAGCTGATCTGGCGCAGCGTGCCGCACGTGGTAGTGACGTCGGCGACCCTGCGTTCACTGAACAGCTTCTCAAGGTTGCAGGAAATGAGCGGCCTGAAAGAGAAAGCGGGGGACCGTTTTGTGGCCCTGGACTCGCCGTTCAACCACTGTGAGCAGGGCAAGCTGGTGATCCCGCGCATGAACTATGAGCCGCTTATCGATAACGAAGAGCAGCATATTGCGGAAATGGCGGCCTACTTCCGCGAGCAGGTTGAGAGTAAAAAATACCCCGGTATGCTGGTGCTGTTTGCCAGCGGCCGCGCGATGCAACGCTTTCTGGAGCACGTCACCGATCTGCGCTTACTCCTGCTGGTGCAGGGCGATCAGCCGCGCTATCGGCTGGTGGAAACCCACCGTAAACGCATTGATAACGGCGAGCGTAGCGTGCTGGTGGGGCTACAGTCCTTTGCGGAAGGGCTGGATTTAAAAGGCGACTACCTGACGCAGGTGCATATCCATAAAATCGCTTTTCCGCCCATCGACAGCCCGGTGGTGATCACCGAAGGCGAATGGCTGAAAAGCCTTAACCGTTATCCGTTTGAAGTGCAAAGCCTGCCTGCGGCGTCGTTTAACCTGATCCAGCAGGTCGGGCGCTTGATCCGTAGCCACGGCTGCTGGGGCGAGGTGGTGATTTATGACAAACGCCTGCTTACCAAAAACTATGGCCAGCGGCTGCTGAATGCGCTGCCGATCTTCCCGATTGAGCAGCCGGACGTGCCGGAGGTAAAAAAACGCCCGGCAAAACCCTCTGCCGGGCGTACAAAAAGCATCCGTGCAAAGAGGCGCGGTCCTACTGGTAAGTGAATGTCACCTGAATCACGCTGCTGAACGTCCCGGCAGTGACGGGCATTGAGGTGGCGTAGTAGCGTGCGGACAGAGGAAAGGTTGCCGTGTGGTCGCTCGGATTGATGGCGGCGTTAAAGGCGGCCTGCGGGGCAATCAGTATTTTGTCCTGTCGGTCTGCCAGCTCCAGCGCCAGTCCCTTTGCGCTACCGATATTGGCAAATTTGGTCGGATGCACGCTGTCTGCCTGGCCATAGAAAAAGGCCGTGGCAAGCGCCAGCGTGGCTGGGCAGTGCGATACTGACAGGGAAAAGTCTTTCCACTCGCCGGTATCCCCCACGTCTCTAAAACTGCCCGACACCGCCTGGCCTAAGTCCACCGTCAGGTTGCGGCTGGCGCTGTCAATAACGCAGGTATTGGCGTAAATATTTCCCGTCATCTGGATCTGAATGTCGTCTGCGTGAGCCCGGGCCAGTAAGCCCACCGCCAGAAACGCGATTGTCTTTTTCATGTTTGTCACTTATAGGCGAGAGTGATGGTTGCTACGGTGTTGGCGGGGCCGGGCGTCACCACATCGCTGGTCTGCTCGTAGCGAACCTGAAAGGGGATATCCAGCGTTTCATTGGCAACGGCCTGGCTTTGGGTGTTGACGTAGGAGTCAAAGGTCGCGATATGGTCATCAAACAGCATTCTTACCCCGACGCCCCTTGCCATGCCCGTCTGCTTCGTCAGTTTGACCACTCCCTCAAATGCCGTTTCGTACCCGTTAGCACTGGTGATTTTTAGCTCAGGCTGAACGGTTGTGTCACAGTTAACGGTGATATTAAACGTCTGAGCGGGGCTGGATAAAAACCCCACGCTCATAAAATCACTGACGGGAAAATCGCCCAAATTAACGGTGAGATTTTTTGGCGAAACAGAGCAGGTGACCTGATGCAAAATGACGTTACCTGAATACGCAATATGGTTAGGGCTGCCGATCCCTTCATGGCCAAAAACGCCAATGCCGAATTCGGTCTGAGACTGCACCAGCGTGCCGGATGTCACGGCGTCGCTTGTTTTCACCAGTTCAAGCGTGACGTCAAAGTTAAACGACTGTGTGCCATCGGTAGAAACATAGGCAACAGGCGTTCCGCGTGAATCGCACTGTACTCCGCCGGCTCCGCTGATTCGCTGACCCTGATCGTTCATTAGTGCGACCCCAATCCCCGGTACGCCGGAATCATAAACGCCCCTGAGCCCAGGAATTTCCGCGCCGGTGCCGTAGTAGCAGGAAACAATTTCCAGACCGCTGTCGATACTCTGATCGCAGTGCCCGGCAACATGAACGCTTTGCTCTGTACCCGGGATAGTTGCGCCAACGGCCAGCGTCGTCGGGACAGAGATGGAGGCCACGTTAATCATTTTGGGCAGATCCGGCGTGGTGCAGGTCGCCTTCGCATGCGGCATAAATAACGCGGCGGTTCCCAGAACCAGTAAGAAAAAGCACTGTTTAATCATTTGCATAATCGTTAGCCTGAACGGTAATCAATGACACTGCGCGGCAGCGTTAATGATGCTGGTTTTCTCTTTCTCATCCGTTAGCGCATAGTCAGCGACGCAGTGCTCGCTCGCCTCCTGTCCCCAGGAAACGTTGAGATGCCCTTGCTGTGGCAGACCCGAGAGGTAAGTCTGGCCGTCATTTCCGACAATAAATTCGCTGTCCTTATCCCCGGTGGTGACCGTTGCGCCGAAGGGCAGCGGTTTACCATTTTGTGTAAGCGTCATCAGGACGCGATTACCCACGCGGGTAGTAAAGCTGGCGCGCACCACGGCCCCTCGGGTCGGCGTCACGATCTGCGCCGCGTGGGTGACGTCGGCATCCTCCGGCAGCGTTTCGGTATCCAGTGCGATGGTGTTATGGCGATACGCGGTCACGAACGGCACGACGGTATAGCCGCGGAAGTCAGTCTCCACGCCTGTCTGGTTGGTGATATGGGTGCCGTGCGTACCTGGCGCTTTCACCAGCGCGATGGTTTCACCGAGCGGCTGGCTCAGGGTTATCCCGTTAGCGTGGGCCACCACGCCGCCCTGCAAACCGACGTTCAGGGTCTGCTGATACTTATCCTGACTGACGCCTGCGCTCACTTCGCCGTAGGTCGCTTTGTAATCGGTGTTGATGCTGGTGGAGTTACCGCTGCCGGTGCTGCTCAGCCCTTCCTGGATATTCCAGTTCAGGTTGTCTTCTTTCAGCGCCGTACCGTTCAGGCCAATGTTCTGCGTGGTGCCGTCTTTGGTATTGTTCAGGTTGTAGGTGGCCCAGGTGTTATGCATCCAGCGATCCAGCGGAACCGAAACGCTCAGCGAGAACTGGTTGTCGTTTGTTACCTCATTACCGTCTTCATCGCTGTCGTGGGTGTTTTTGTTCATGCTGTAGCTGAGGCTGTAGCTCACGCCGTGCCAGCTGTTGTTGTAGCTGACGCTCAGGGAAGTCATGTCCTGACTCTGGCTCCAGTAGGTTTCCTTCACCATGCTCAGCGTGACCGACCCCCAGCCTTCTGGCAGCGTCTGGTCAACGGTGGCTTCGGTACGGGCGCGGCGCTGCTGGGGAGCAGACCAGTCGTCGGAGCGGGTATACGACTCCATGGTGTCGTCCAGGGTGTAAAACCCCTTGCTGTTATAGCGATAGCCCGCAAGCGAAAAGTTGGTGCCTGAACCGGCGAAATCTTTGCTGTAGCGTACGCGCCACGACTGGCCCTTGCTGGACTGCTGTTTTTTCAGCAGGGCTCTGGCGCGCGTCACGTCAATGGAGAACGCCCCCAAATCGCCCATGTTTTTCCCGGCGCCGAGCGCCTGGGACTGATAATGGCTGCTCTGCTGCACGCCGCCGTAGGCCGTGAAGCCGTGAGGTAAACCGTAGATGGCGCTTCCCTGGGCAAACGGGGTCTTTTCAACGTCTTTGTCATAAGAGCGATAACGCCCGGCGGTTACGCTGTAGCGCAGGTTTTTTTCACGCTGCAATACCGGCACGGAGGCAAACGGCACCACGAAATGACTTTCGCTGCCGTCAGTTTCTTTCACCGTGACCTGGAGGTCGCCGCTGCTGCCGGTGGGGTAGAGGTCGTTAATTTCGAATGCGCCCGGCGCGACCGTGTTTTGATAAATCACGTACCCGTTCTGGCGGACCATCACCAGCGCGTTACTGTGGGCGGTGCCGCGAATAATAGGGGCATAGCCTTTTTCGCTGTCCGGCAGCATGTCGTTGTCGGATTTCAGCTCCACGCCGGTGTAGGGGACGCTGTCAAAAACGTCGGAAGGTGAGGTGCTTTGACCCACCGTCACGTCACTTTTCATCGCCACCATATCGCGTTGCGCATAGGTATAAACGGAGGTGAATTTCTGTTCCTCCTCGTGGCCCGTGGTGCTGCGATTCCAGGTGGAGTAGTTACGAACGCGCCATGCCCCGAGGTTGAAGCCGGGACGCAGGTTAACGTACTGGCTGCTGCTATCCTCTTCACCCTGCTGGCGCGCATGGCTCTGGCTGGCGTTGACGCTGTAATTAAGCAGGCCCGCGTTGATCCCTTCGTCAAACTCTTTCGGGTCGATGTAACCGCGTGGCACCTGTCCGAGCGCCTTTTGCGGAATGCTCAGCAGCAGCTGCTGATTGCGCACGCGAAAGGTCGCGGATGCCGAAGGGATGGCGTGTAGATCGGCGCATTGACCTTCTGCCCTCAGCTGCGGATATTTTTGCGTTTTGATCCCGAGGCTCTTTAATTCGTCCAGTGTAAAACAAGGCTGAAGCGTGCTGGTGCCCTGCGGATCTTTAACTACGTTAAAGGTCACGTCACGGGTATCAATTTTATTGTTATTGATAAATACCGCGACCTGATATTTACCTGGCGCCTGACCGGGACCTTTTTCATAGACAGACAGATCGGTCTTTTCCTGCTGCGGGTTATCAATGTCCAGCAGGGCAGGGTTAAAATAATCATCAGCCAAAACCTGCTGCGCAAAGATCGCCATTGCCAGGCAACAAAAAGTCATCAGCAATGACGAAAATCGGCAGGTGAACGGCTTTTTATGGCTGTACATGATGATTTTATTACCGGGCAATATTACTAATGAACGGGTTTAGACCATGTCTGGCTGATGCTGCCGTAATCCGTAATAATGGAATACACGACGGTCGAGCCTCCGACATTGCCAGGTAAAGCAAAATGCGTTTCAGTTTTCGGCACAGCCCAAGTGGCTTTCGTGATTTTCTGACCATTCAGGGTGACGGCCTGAAAATTCATATAGAAAGGCGTGGGATTATTCACCACTAAATCATTCCCTTCGCGATGCCATTCAAGTTTATCGGCCATATCTTCTGGTTTGCCTTTTACCGCTGACGGGCGATAGAGCAATTTAATTCGGGTGTTAATGGCAATTTGCAGCGTATTTACGCCTTCAACATGCTTTGAGGACGGGATCGCTTTAATATTCAGCCAGTACAGAGATTCCCTGTCTTCCGGTAAATTTCCTCCCGTACGCACCACGCGTAGTACGTTATCTTCTTTCGCATCCAGTCGGAAAAGCGGCGGGGTGATCAGGAACGGGGCTTTGGCCAGGTTTTTACCACCGGAATCGACCCAGGACTGCACCAGATAATCCGTGGTATCTGGGTTTGAAAGACCAAGAGATGATTCCTTTTTATCTCCCTGATAGACCAGACGGGTGCCATTGATCACGACACCCGCCTGTGCCGAGGCTGCTACCAGTAAAAGAGTGCTCAGTAAATAACCGTGGCGCATAAAGATTTCTCAATAAAAAGATGAGATATTAATGCCCGCAAGAGCATTAATATCTCAGGATTGATAAGATCAGTTATAAATAACGGTGAAGGTCGATACAGAGTTAGCAGGGCCCGCAGTAACTGCCGCCTGAGTTTGAATATAACGCGCACCGAACTCCAGGTCGTTAACCTCCGTTCCGGAGGCTAAAGGATATTGCTTCGAAGGGGTATACAGAGTGACAGGCTGCCCGGAAGCGTCCATTAGCTGAATAGCTACACCAGTAGCCGCATCGGTATCGGGCGTTAATGCCAGCGTGGCATTATTATCCGCATCCGGGGTACCACCGAAGTTAATCGCAGCCGAGGTTACGGTTTCCGGACAATTGGTTAACTTAATATCAAACTTCGTGAGTGTGCTGGTAGAGCCTGCGCCGGTAAATACCGTTTTAGATACTTTTCCTAACTGAACATCTAATGGATTACTTAATCCATTCACGACCTGGCAAGCAGAATCGATAATTTCTCCGGTGAAATTAATCTGCCCTTCACCGTTGGTTTCCGCAAATGCGGATGCAGAACACCCCACCGTTGTGGCGATAAACAACCCTAATGCAACCTTGTTCATAGTAAATCCCAATGTGTTTCTGGCAAAAACGTTGCCTGGACGTTTTTACCGTTGACCCTTAATAACTTTCCGATGTTTATTTAATCAAAAAAAGGGCAGGTACGAATCTTTAGTTCCAATCACAAATAATGCAAATAGTGCTTGAGTTTATTTTTTTACCTGAAAACAGCAGGTTGATAATGATCACAAAACACTATCGGGTGCGTGTTCATCGGGCTATATTGTTAACAAGATGATGCTGTCAGGAGAAATGTCGTGGATTACCGCAAAATTATCAAAGAGGTAGGGCGTGGGAAAAACCATGCTCGCGATCTGGACCAGGAAACGGCCCGTGCGTTGTACACGCATATGCTGAATGGCGACGTGCCGGATCTGGAAATGGGCGGCATTCTGATTGCGCTGCGCATCAAAGGGGAAGGTGAGGCGGAGATGCGCGGTTTTTATGAGGCCATGCAGTCGCAGACGATGCGTTTAACCCCGCCCGTCACGAAGCCGATGCCGATTGTGATCCCGACCTACAATGGCGCGCGTAAGCAGGCAAACCTCACGCCGCTGCTGGCTATTCTGTTGCAGAAACTCGGTTTCCCGGTGGTGGTGCATGGCGTGAGCGAAGATCCGACGCGCGTGCTGACAGAAACCATTCTGGAATTATTAGGCATCGAACCCACTCTCCATGCTGGCCAGGCGCAGGCAAAGCTGGAGGGGAACCAGCCGGTCTATATTCCCGTGCGCGCGCTTTGCCCGCCGCTGGAAAAGCAGCTGGACATGCGCTGGCGCATGGGGGTGCGTAACAGCGCCCACACCCTGGCGAAGCTGGCGACGCCGTTTGCCGAAGACGCCGCGCTGCGTCTTTCCAGCGTCTCCCATCCGGAGTACGTGACGCGGGTCGGTCAATTCTTTGCCAAAATCGGCGGGCGAGCGCTGCTGATGCACGGGACTGAAGGGGAGGTTTACGCCAACCCGCAGCGTTGTCCACAGCTGATGCTGATTGAGCCTGCCGGGACGCGGGTCGTGCTGGAACGTGGGGAAGAGAACAGCGATGTGATCCTGCCTGAGTCGAAAGATCCGCAAGTCACCGCGCACTGGATCGTACAGTGTCTGGCCGGAAAGGTGCCGGTTCCGCAGTCTATCAAGCTGCAAATGGCCTGCTGTCTGCTGGCGGCAGGGGAAGTGGCGTCTGTGGACGCCGGGTTGCAGCGCGTGGCGCAGTCTTTTTAAGCAAAAAAAAGCCCGTCCAGTGGCGGACGGGCAAACAAGGGTAACAACAACAGGGTCAATGAGGGTTGGAGCATCTCACCAGAGGGTAGGGTGAGGGTGGAGCATAATTCGTTCGATTACTTGTAGATAACCGCAGTACCGCTCAGTTTGTTATTACCGTTAGTGGAGGTGATGGTGTATCCACTTGCGCCGGCAGCGGCAGCTTTTTCCGCCAGTTTGGCTTCCAGACCGTCCAGCGTGGTCGCGCCTTCAGCACTCACCACCCCGATTTTGTTCAGATCCTGTGCCTGAGTAGAGGAGACTGGCTCTACGGCGAAAGCGCCGAAAGACAGAGCGGACAGGGCAACAGCGGCAACAGCATATTTGATGGTTTTCATAGGTCAATTCTCGCAGGTTATTCTGTTAAGGGGACGATGTTCCGTCGATGTGATAAGTATCACGGTTTTTAGTGGAAGATAAAATCGAAGAGAATTGACGTGGTTGCTCAAAAAAATTGAATGACAAATAACTTATTGATTATTAATAAATTCAGAAGCGCAATTGACATTTCTTGGGGATGCGCTTTACAGAAGCCATCGGAAGGGCACGTTTTGCTACGCGTTTCGCTAAAAGTCGTGAGCGTAAAGTAAACGGCTGGCGCGGTTAACTTCGGTAAAGGAAAGTCAACGTAACTGGCTGTCTTTCGATCCTCTACGATTATATCCTGAATGTGCCGCATTTTTTGAATCTTTCTCCTGCTGACAGGCAATGCATAGCCGTACGCCAGGAATGGCTTTACGCCGTGCTTCAGGAATCGGATCCCCGCATTCTTCGCATTCCGTCAAACTTTCGCCGCGCGGAATTTCACCGCGAGCACGCGCGACCGCATCTTCAATGGTACTGTTGATCTGTTCGTTAACGGCGTCGTCATTCGCCCAGCCGGAAGCCATCATGTTCTCCTGATCTGTTTAAGCCATTCATCTTAATATGGGGTTAAAAAACGCACAGTCAAGGCGAAGGAAGGAAATGAGAACTGCATCTGCCTGGCAGATGCAGTGTGGGAAAAGAGGGCGTTATTTATAGATGGTCGCGGTGCCGTACATATGGTTATCGCCACCGGCGGCGTTCACCACGAAGCCTTTAGCCCCTTCCTGACGCGCTTTTTCGGCCAGCTTGTCCTGAAGGTCATCAAGGTTGCTTGCCCGGCTGACAGAGACCGTCCCGGCCGCACGTAGCTGGCTGGTGTCGTTGCTGTCGGTCAGAGGTTGAACGGACCAGGCTGAGAACGATGCGCCTGCCAGCGCACCCGCAATAATAAAGGTCAGATACTTTTTCATAATCACATCCTCAGGGGAAACAACAGGTGATTCCTCTTAAGTTTAGAAGCCTGACGCGCGTGATTTAGCGCAAAAATTTGATGATGATCTGCTTATTTTTTGAACGATAAATTCTGACAATTTGCTGACAGATCATAGACATACAGGTTGCTGATTTTCGTCGGTTTTTTGTGCAGCGCAGACAGATATTTACCCCCGCGCCGTCACAGGGTATCTTACGCGGCTGTCTAAAGGAGAATGCCATGACTTCCCAAAAGCCGGGATTGCACCCGCGTAACCGCCACCGTAGCCGCTACGACATGAAAGCCCTGTGCCTGAGCTGCCCGGAATTGCAGGATTTTATCGTTCAGACACCAGCCGGTGAACCGTCGGTAAACTTTGCCGATCCGCTGGCGGTTAAGACGCTGAACAAAGCGCTGCTGGCCCATTTTTATGGCGTTACGCACTGGGACATCCCGGATGGCTTTCTCTGCCCACCGGTGCCAGGACGTGCGGATTATGTCCATCATCTTGCCGATCTGCTGGCGGATGACAATGGCGGCGTGGTGCCGAAACAGGCCACCGTGCTTGATATCGGTACGGGCGCGAACCTGATCTACCCCCTGATAGGCGCACATGAGTACCAGTGGCGGTTTACCGGCAGCGAGATCGGCGCCGAAGCCTTCGCCAGCGCGCAGGCCATTATCAACGCTAACCCGGGGTTAAGCCGGGCCGTTCGTTTGCGTCGTCAAAAGGATGCCGCTGCTATTTTCAACGGCATTATTCACAAGAACGAACAATATGATGCCACCCTGTGCAACCCGCCCTTCCACGACTCCGCCGCCTCCGCACGTGCGGGAAGTGAACGCAAGCGGCGTAACCTGGGCCAGGCTGAAGACGGCGCGCTGAACTTTGGCGGCCAGCAGCAGGAGCTGTGGTGCGAGGGAGGGGAAGTGGCATTTATTTTGCGCATGATTGCCGAGAGTAAGGGCTTCGGTCGTCAGGTGAAATGGTTTACCACGCTGGTCTCCCGCGGCGATAACCTGCCGCCGCTTTACCGCGCGCTGACCGACGTCGGCGCGGTGAAGGTAGTCAAAAAAGAGATGGCGCAGGGCCAGAAGCAGAGCCGCTTTATCGCCTGGACCTTTATGGACGATAACAAACGCCGCAAATAGCCCCCCATCGCAGGCCGGGTAAGGCGAAGCCGCCACCCGGCTCGGTTACAGCGTCGGCTCTTGCGGAGGGAGCGGCGAAGCGGGCGGCGATAATACCTGATACGTCTGCACCGGCGCTCTCACGTTCGCCAGATCGAAGTGTTTTTTCACCATGCTGTCGAGGGCGAAGCGCACCGTCCACTGCTTCAGCGGCTGGGTGGTGAACGACACGCGCAGGGTAAAGGCAGTGTTCGTTAGCCCGACGATGCCCGCGAACGACGGTTCACCAATCACCAGCCCGCGAATATCCTCCATCTCCATCAGTTCGCTCACCGCATCCCGCAGCGCCTGCTTCGCCTTATCTGCATCCTCATGACGATCGACATCATAATTCGCCACCACCGAACCAATGCCGCGCACAAAGTTGGCAAAGGTGGTGATCGATGACCACGGAATAATGTGGTACGCGCCGGTATCCTGACGTACGCCGACGGAGCGAATGGACATCCTCTCCACCGTGCCGGTGAGCGGTCCGATGGTCACCAGATCCCCGGTGTTCATCCCGTTCTCAAACTGGATAAAAATGCCGGTGATAATATCCTTCACCAGCGTCTGCGAACCAAAGGAGATCGCCAGCCCCAGGGCACCGGCACCCGCCAGCAGCGGGGCGATATTCACGCCGATTTCCGACAGTACAATCATGATGGTGATGGTGCTGATGATCACCGCCAGCGCGTTGCGGCACAGGGTCAGCAGCGTGCGGGCGCGGGCGCTCGGCAGCGGCCTGCCGTGGACATCCGACACCAGACGGTTTTCGATAAGGCTTGCCAGCAGCGTCCAGCCGACGGCGGAGAAGAACAGGATCAGCGCGATACGAATAAGAATATCAACGGTCTTTTCCCCCGCGCCGTTATGCAGCCAGTTCCAGAAATCAAACAGCCCCCACGCGTTCAGCAGCAGCATAATTGCCACGCAGACCGTCAGAATACGCGCCACCTTCAGGGATACCGTCATCCAGCCATTTACCCGCTTTTGCAGTTCCGGGTAGTTACGCTGAACCTGCGGCGACAGGGTGATCGTTTTCGACAGCCAGCGGGAGAGCAGGCCAGAGACAAAGGCCGCAATGCCGATAATCGCCAGGCTTTTGAACGTCGCCCCCATCATAAATTTCAGGCTATTGCCCGGATCGAACAGGGAGAAGAAACAGAGCACAATAAAATAGGCGCTGGCCAGCCAGTGCCACACCAGCGCAAAGGCGCGAATAAAGAGGCTGAAAAAGGAGAGGGAGCGATCGGCCAGGTGCAGCAGGCTGTCGGTGATCGCTTTTTTATTGTGGAAGATGAGGTACAGCGCCCAGACGGTAATGCACAGCATGATCAGCACGTTCGCCAGCGCCCCGAACTGCACGTTAACCTGGTTGGAAATAATCGGCACGGCAACCAGCAGGCCATAACCGATCAACCCGCTCAGCACGCTGAGCCGCACCGCCCAGTATTTGGCGCTCTGATCCGAAATGGCGAAGGGGCGAAGGTCCGGCACGCGTGGGCAGAAGATCAACCGCAGGAGGGCTTTAAAGAACTCAATCAGGGCAAATGCATTGAGGAACAGTCCCTGCTGAAACGCGATGGTTTTGTTTCCGGTATTAAGTCGGTCGGCCAGCATCTGGCCGACAAACAGCGTCAGGGCCAGCAGCAGCAAATCGATGACAAACGCCCCGGTAATCATTGCCGGAAGATGCAGCCAGCTGCTTTTATGCTGATTCTTTTTGCGTCCCCACTGGCCCATTTTCCGGTAAAGCGGCCAGACAGACAGGCGCAACAGCCAGTAAAAAATGAAGACGGCGCCAGCCAGAATAGCAAACTGGGTGGCGGCTGCGGAAAAGGTGTGAGGATTAAAAGGCTTATGTGAGGTGCCAACCAGGTTGCGATAGAGCTGGGCAAAACGCGACGACAGGGCTTCCCCGTAGCGGCGACTGATGTCGGTGACGTTTTCCAGCACCGTTTTTTCTTCTTCGGCTTCCGGCGGCGCAATAGCAGGAACCGGATCCTGAGGCGGCGTGGCGGCCACCTTCCTCAGCTGATCGATCAGCTCCTGTCGGGACGTGTCGTTCTCAAGCACGTCGGCCAGCGCGCCGTAGGCGGCTTTTTTCTTTTCAGCGTCTGGCTCTGGCGGCGCATTTTGCTGGGTGGCGGTGGCTCCGGTGGTAACGCCGGGAAGGGTTACAGCAAGTGATGGCGCGCTAAACAGGCTAAACAGTAGCAACAGGATCCACGGCACGGCGTCCTCCGACAAAAATATCGTGCAAAATGATAAGTATAGAGCGCGGGGAGCGGAGGGGAGTTTTTGGGAACAATCCGGCGTAAAAAAGCCGGGCATGCCCGGCTCTGGGTGTGGCTATCAGGAGACGTGTTGCAGGAACTCCTGGAGGCGCTGGCTTGGTGGGTTCGCAATCAGCGCCTGCGGATTCCCGTCCTCCGCGATACGGCCCTTATCAATGAAGATCAGACGGGACGCCACCTTTTCGGCAAAGCCGATTTCGTGGGTAACGATCACCATCGTCATGCCTTCTTCCGCCAGATCCTGCATAACTTTCAGCACTTCGTGACGCAGCTCCGGGTCGAGTGCCGACGTTGGCTCATCGAACAGCATCATCTTTGGCTTCACCGCCAGCGCACGGGCAATGGCCACGCGCTGCTGCTGGCCGCCGGACAGCTCGGAAGGATAGTGGTGGGCACGCTCCGCCAGACCAACCTTCGCCAGCAGATCTCTTGCCAGCGCTTCCGCTGCCGCTTTGCTGGCCCCGCGCACGCGCAGAGGACCGAACATCACGTTTTCCAGCGCCGTGAGGTGCGGGAACAGGTAGAACTGCTGGAACACCATGCCCGCTTCCTGGCGGATCAGGCGCTCGTCCACTTTCGGATCGTTAACCTTCAGACCATCGACGATCAAATCGCCGCTGGTGATCTCCTCAAGCTTGTTAATGCAGCGCAGCAGGGTGGATTTGCCGGAACCGGACGGCCCGATGATCACCACCACTTCGCCCTGCCTGATGTTCAAATCGATATTGTGCAGCACCTGGGTTGGGCCAAAGTGCTTGGAAACGTTTTTAAATTCAATCACAGGATTTTCATCCTTCTTTCAAGACGACGCAGAACAAAGCTCAGGACAAGCGTGATAATCAGATAGACAACGGCGACCGCACTCCAGATTTCCAGAGCGCGGAAGTTACCCGCGATGATCTCCTGGCCCTGACGGGTCAGTTCGGCCACGCCGATAACAATAAACAGCGAGGTGTCTTTAATGCTGATGATCCACTGGTTACCCAGCGGCGGCAGCATGCGGCGCAGCGCCAGCGGCAGGATCACGTGACGAATGGTTTCGCGACGGGAAAGACCTAACGCCAGGCCGGCTTCGCTGAAGCCTTTATGAATCGACAGCACCGCACCGCGGGTAATTTCCGCAATGTAGGCGCCGGAGTTGATCATGATGGTGACAACGGCGGCGCTGAACGGGTCGATGCGCAGGTCGGTGAAGGCCATCGGCAGGGCGAAGTAGATGAACATGACCTGCACCACAATGGGGGTGCCGCGGATCACTTCGATGAAAACCAGTGCGATGTGGTTTGCAATCCAGCCGCCGTAGGTGCGGGCGAAACCGGCCACCAGACCGATAATCAACCCGCCAACCAGACCGAGGACCGAAATCCACAGGGTCATTTTAGCGCCTTCAAGCAAGAGAGGAATGGCAGGCCAGATGGCGCTCCAGTCAAACTGCATGATGTATTCCTGTATACCGTGGTGAAAAACAAAAAACGTAGGCCCGGTAAGCGGAAGCGCCACCGGGCGTTACAAACCTGAAGTCAGGTGAAATTATTTAGGCTCGGTACCGAACCATTTTTTGTAGATTTCGTTATAGGTGCCGTTCTCTTTCAGGGTTTTCAGCGCGCCGTTAACTTTGTTACGCAGGTCGTCGCTGCCTTTCGGGAACGCAATACCGTACTGCTGAGCTTCCAGGGAATCACCTACCGCTTTGAACTTGCCATTACCGGCGGTTTTGATGAAGTAAAGGATGTTAGGCGTGTCGTGCAGCACCGCGTCAGCGCGGTTGGTGCCCAGTTCCATGTAAGCGTTGTCGATGTTCGGGAACTGACGCAGGTCTTTGGTTTTGATGTTGGCTTTCGCGTAATCAACGGAGCCGGTTCCGCTCTTCACGGCGACCACTTTACCGTCGAGATCTTTCACGCTTTTCACGTCGTTGTTATCCGCTTTCACCATCACCAGCAGGCCGCTTTTGTAGTAGCCGTCAGAGAAGTCGATGGCTTTTTTACGCTCTTCGGTAATGGTGATGCCTGCCAGCGCCAGGTCAACGTTTTTGGTTTGCAGTGCCGGGATAATGCCGCTGAAATCCATTGGCTTCAGGGTGTAATCCAGTTTGAGTTCTTTTGCGACAGCGGCCCACAGATCCACGTCAAAACCAACGTATTTATCACCCTGTTTGAATTCAAACGGTACGAACGCCGTGTCAGTCGCCACAACCAGTTTGTCGGCAGCCTGCGAGGACACCGCAAACGCCAGGGTAAGTGCAGCCAGTGAAACTTTTAATACAGACTTCATAGCATTTCCTTTTATATCCACGGGGCGATCCCCTGCGAGAACCTCAGGCACAATGAAAAAATCGTGCCAATTTTACAAGCTGTTGTTTTGCAAAGGGGATGATGTCACGCATTGCACAAAAAGCGTGGCAATTTTGCCAGGTTGCACCAGAATGGAGCACCGTTTTGGTGCGCTTCGTTAAGGTCTTCTGACAAGGGGATATTTAGCGCAGAATCTGACGAAAAAACAATCTTCCGTTAACGGTTGTGTGAGGTGATTATTACATTTTATTCACTTTTGCGGCCATTGCGGGCAAAAGTGCGCACCATAAATGTGCAAAACCCCCGCCAGGGGCGAGGGTTATTCGGACAATCCGCAGGGATTATTCAATGTTGGACTCGATGAACCACAGGAACTGATCCAGGTCGCGTGATGCGGCAGTGAAGATATCAGCGGTATCTTCATCTTTGGCTTCGCCAATCGCTTTACGAACATCGTTCGCCACAATCGCATAACGATCCGCCAGCTCTTTCAGGTGATCCTGAACGGTATGGATATCCAGCGGATAGCTTTTCAGTGGCGTTTTGCTGTTGATCACCTGTGTTGTACCCAGTGCCACGCCACCCAGCTGTACGGCGCGCTCGGCCATGGTATCCAGGTGAGTCACCAGTGCTGTGCGGAAGCCATCCAGCATTTCATGAACGGCAATAAAGTTTGCACCGCGCATATTCCAGTGGGCCTGTTTGGTGATCAGCGAAAGATCGATGAACTGGACCACCTGGCGATTCAGCAACTCGATGGTCGCTTTTTTATCGCTATCCGATACATCGTTACGGGTATAAAGCAGATTAGACGCTTTCGTTTTCACCAGTTTAGCGGTACTCATAATCTCATATCCTCTTGATGTTTGTGTCCCAGGTAATTACGGGACTAAGTATAGCACCGGATTTTTTCTCTGCGGTTTGGCTCTGCCTATCGGTTTAATAGCGAAAGGAAGGTTGTATTATCAAATATTTGAAAAGTAAGTGGTTTATTTAAATTGATACAGATCAATCTTAATTCGCTTTCCCGGAAGGCGAGCAGGTGAAATATTTTGGCAATATGAGAGAGTTTGTAAGAAATTATTTGAGCTACTGACGTGGCGTATATTCTGCATGGCGGGTTAGCCATGCAGAATTTAAGGCTTAGTTGAGGTCTATTTTTTCCACTTTAGGTTCCGGACGCATGGTCAGGGTGGAGCCCATAGACGCCGCGATAATGGAACAGAGCGCCAGCGTTTGTACCAGGGTCAGGGTTTCACCGAGGAAAATCATTCCTGAGATGGCGGCCAGCGCGGGCTCCATGCTCATGAGCGTACCAAAAATGCGTGTGGGCAGGCGCGTCAGGGCGATCATCTCCAGAGAGTAGGGCAGCGCCGTGGAGAGAATGGCAACCGCCAGCCCAACCGGCAGGATTGACCATTGCCATATTGAGTCTGTCGCTTGTGCCATTCCAATCGGGACAAAGATAACGGCGGCAATCAGCGAGCCTAAGGCGACCGTCGCGGGGCCGTGCTCTTCCCCCGCACGCTGGCCAGTGAGAATATACACCGCCCAGCATGCCCCCGCGCCCAGCGCCAGAGCTGCCCCTGTCAGATCGATTTGTGAAACGCTTTGCCCGAGCGGCAGCAGGAACCATAGCCCCAGCACGGCCAGTACGACCCAGATAAAGTCTACCGGACGACGAGAAGAGAAGAGGGCAACCGCCAGCGGGCCGGTAAATTCAAGCGCGACCGCGATCCCCAGCGGGATCGTCTGAATAGAGAGATAGAACATGTAGTTCATCCCTCCCAGCGCCAGCCCATAAAAAAGCAGAGGCAGTCGCTGCTCCTTTTTAAACCGTAGCCGCCAGGGTTTAAAAACAACCACGAGGATCAGGGTGCCTAATGCGATACGCAGCGCCGTGACGCCGGGCGCACCAACCAGCGGAAACAGCGATTTTGCCAGCGACGCGCCGCTTTGTATGGACATCATCGCGATAAGTATGACTGCCACCGGCATCCAGACCGACGATTTACGAGGTAAACCTGGCATCCTTTCTCCTGTCAATTTATGTCAAATGAGGTAAAAGTCGCAGTGTAATGGAAATAAGCTGCAACGGTTGAGCTACTGTTGAAAAAAATCCAGGGAAAATCCGTAAAATGAGAAAACGTTGATGATTTTATCGCCTGAAAGATTAGGAATAATCTGGATGAACTAAATGGCGATGACGCGCACTATTAGCATTTACAGGTGAAAATCTGGAGTTATTTGAACGAGATAGCTGGTGCTGGAAATGTTCTGTTACAGGAAAGGTCGCATTAGACATCGTGAATGACAAAGAGTTTCACAGAATTTTTTGATATATTTAAAACTTACGGACTTACTTGAAGCACATTTGAGGTGGTTATGAAAAAAATTGCATGTCTTTCAGCACTGGCAGCTGTTCTGGCTGTTTCCGCAGGTACCGCTGTAGCGGCAACTTCTACTGTAACCGGTGGTTACGCTCAGAGCGATATGCAGGGCGTGATGAACAAAACCAACGGTTTCAACCTGAAGTACCGTTACGAGCAAGACAACAACCCGCTGGGTGTGATCGGTTCTTTCACTTACACCGAGAAAGATCGTACTGAAAATGGCTCTTACAATAAAGGTCAGTACTACGGCATCACCGCGGGTCCTGCTTACCGCCTGAATGACTGGGCAAGCATCTACGGTGTTGTAGGTGTTGGCTACGGTAAATTCCAGCAGACCGAAAACCAGGGTCTGAACCGTACTGCAAGCAACAGCGACTATGGTTTCTCCTATGGCGCAGGTATGCAGTTCAACCCAATCGAAAACGTTGCTCTGGACTTCTCCTATGAGCAGAGCCGTATCCGCAACGTTGACGTTGGCACCTGGATCGCGGGCGTAGGTTACCGCTTCTAATCACTTCGGTGAGCCAGTAAAAAATCCGCCCGATGTGGCGGATTTTTTTTGTTTGTACCCTCTCCCCGTGGGAGAGGGCCAGGGTGAGGGCATCAGCCCGTACGAAACGGCAGAAATTACTTACTTTTAATATCGAAAATATCCGTCCCAAGATGGTTATAGTCGACTTTCTGTAACTTAAAGTTGGTAATGTAAACTGGCGGGCCCTTCTTCCCGGAGATAAACGGGTAATCATTTTTTATCTCTTTCGCCTTAATCCCCGTCCATTGTGAGAAGAATTTCAGGAAATCGTTCGCGGAACGGCGCGCTTTGATGATGCGATGCGTTTTGTCATCACTCGACAGCACCATAAACGGTACCTGGAAGTTTTGCTGGAACTTGTCATCGTGTGCCAGATACTGCACCTGTTTACCGCGCTCCTTAAATGCCAGACCGTGGTCAGAGAAATAGACCATCGAGAAGCTGTCGCCGCTGTTGCGCAGCTGTGAGTACAGCTTGCTGAGCAGATCGTCGGTTTGCGTCATGGTGTAGAGATAACACGAGGTCTCTTTGGATTGCACAAACTCCGCATATTTTCCCCCGGTACGATCGCATGCCTGCGGGTGTGACCCCATCAGGTGCAGGACAATCAGCTGCGGCTGGGTGCGCTGAGTAGCAAAGACCTGCGCCGTCATTTTTAGCAACGCTTCATCTTTTGTGTTTTTATCGGCTTCGAAATCACCGCTTTTCAGGAACTGTACCTCGTCGGCACGCTTCGCGATGCTGGCGATGGCGGTATCATACTCGCCGATCTGTCCCTGGTTAGAGAACCACCATGTCTGAAAACCTGCCCGGTTGGCCAGGGTGACAAAATTATCCTGAAACTGCGGTTTTCCATCCACCACGCGGTTGAGCGTCAGACCGAGTGATTTCTGCGTCGAGCCGCTGGCCGCCACGTAGTCGGTAAACAGCGTACCGTTAACGGAGCTGGCAAACGGCGTGTTATCCCAGTGACCGCCAAACGCGCCGAGCGCATCGCGACGCGCGCTTTCCCCGATCACCACCACGTAAGTGTGATACTTCGGTTTCACCGCCAGCACGTTCCAGGTATCTTTCATGGTGGAAAGCTCGGCCATACGCGCCTGCTCGTCGAGCACTTCCTCGTTATTCACCACCACGTCTTTGACGAAGCGAAACACCGGATACCCGGTATCTTTAAGCTTAAACACGCCGCCCCAGGCCAGGTTTTGTACCGGCGCAACAAAAAACGTCACCACACTAAAGGCCAGGCACAGGCTTTCAATTTTACCCCATGCCTTTTTCCCGACGGGCTTACGACGAACCGCAATCACGCCGAGGGCAAAAATGAAAAGGCCAACCACGTAGTTGTACCAAGGAAAGATCGTCAGGATCTCTGTGGACTCTTCCATATTGGTGGAGTGGAGCGCCAGCAGAGTATTAAAGTTCGGCGCGCCATAGGCCTGGCCAAACGGGAAATAGGCGGCAGCAATCAGACAACAGATCCCGATAAGCATTTTCTGCACGCGCGGTGCGCTTCGCCAGAGCAGGTGAAGAATACAGGTGAATCCGACGGCATAAAGCAGGCTAAAGGGGTAGCCAAGAGCAAAGTTAATCAACAGCGATTGCAAAAAATAGAATCCCGTCCACGGGCTTAAGGCCCGGCTGCGGGTAACAAGTGTATCAATCAGGGTTACGTTCATAGATCACTATCACGAAAACGCCATGTGCTCACCCTGGCGTCAAGGGTCAAAGCCTGCCGGACAGTGCGTGGAAAGGGAATGAGAGGTCCGCTTCAGCGAGCCGCAAATTGTGCAGGGCTGCAAGAAGATAGTGCGAGCGTGAATTAAGGTCAACAGTTGCTAAACAGATGTTTTGCGAAGGGGGCTGCAAATCCGCAAAAATAATCGGGAACAGGCCAGTTTACAACGTAAGTGTGACGGGAAAATGAAGCGGCGTACCGCGACGCCGCTTAGTGGGAAGAATTGTCGTCCTGCTGCGGTTTGGCGTTAAACATATCGCACAGCATGTTCAACAGCATCAGGCGCACTTTAAAAGGAGAGTGGGTAAACACGTTCATACACCTCTTGAATTGATTCATAAGACCTCCTGATTCATGATCCCTTCGATCCATGAAGGGTGACTGCATTACATACAGATATAGCACAGGCTATATTGTATAGCTATGGCTAATTCGTTAATTTTTTGTGCTTGTAGAGCTATGGTTTACAATGTGCGCTCCGTTACAGGGCGCTGGAAGCGTCAACCCCATTGAGGAAGCACAATGAACCGTCGCGCAGGTAAGCCAACAACAAAAAAAACGACGCAACTGGTGAACGTTGAAGAGCATGTGGAAGGCTTCCGCCAGGTGCGTGAGGCGCACCGCCGGGAGCTGATTGATGATTATGTCGAACTGATCTCTGATCTGATCCGTGAGGTTGGAGAAGCGCGCCAGGTGGATATGGCCGCACGCCTTGGGGTGTCGCAGCCAACCGTTGCCAAAATGTTAAAACGTCTGGCGTCGGTCGGGCTGATCGAAATGATCCCCTGGCGCGGGGTGTTTCTCACCGCTGAGGGCGAGAAGCTGGCGCAGGAGAGCCGCGAGCGACACCAGATCGTCGAGAATTTTTTACTGGTGCTGGGCGTCAGCCCGGAAATTGCCCGTCGGGATGCCGAAGGTATGGAACACCACGTCAGCGAGGAGACGCTGTTGAAGTTCCGCGAGTTTACGCTCAAATACGGTCCCTCCGCTGAATGAACATCCCCGGCTTGCAGGCCCTGAAACGCGATCGCTTTTTCCATCTTTTACTGATCACTGGCGTTGGGCTCAGCGTCTTTGTGCCCTTCACGCCGCACACCTGGCCGGCGGCCATAGACTGGCGCACCATTATTACTCTGAGCGGTTTGATGATGCTCACCAAAGGCGTGGAGCTGAGCGGCTATTTTGACGTGCTGGGGCGCAAAATGGTGCGCCGCTTCGCCACCGAGCGCAAGCTGGCCCTGTTTATGGTCTTTTCGGCGGCGCTGTTGTCGACGTTTCTCACTAATGACGTGGCGCTTTTTATCGTGGTGCCGCTTACGCTCACGCTGCGTAAGCTGTGCGAAATACCGGTTACCCGTCTGATTATCTTTGAAGCGCTGGCCGTCAATGCGGGCTCGCTGCTCACGCCTATCGGTAACCCGCAGAACATTCTGCTGTGGGGACGCTCCGGCCTGTCGTTTACCGCGTTTACCGGGCAGATGGCGCCGCTGGCGCTGGCGATCGTGGCGTCGCTGCTGGCGGTGGGCTGGTTTGCTTTCCCGAATAAATCGTTGCAGTACCACAGCGGTACAACCGGCCCCCAGTGGCAGCCGCGTCTCGTCTGGAGCTGCCTGGGGCTGTATATCGTTTTCCTTATCGCTCTGGAGTTAAACCAGGCGCTGGCGGGCGCGCTGCTGGTGGCGTGCGGCTTCCTGTTCCTCGCCCGGCGGGTGCTGGTGAGCGTTGACTGGACGCTGCTGCTGGTGTTTATGGCGATGTTTATTGACGTCCATCTCCTGATCCAGCTTCCGGTATTGCAGAACGTTCTCCATAGCGTCAGCGGTCTGTCGCAGCCGGGATTATGGCTGACGGCGATTGGTCTCTCGCAGGTGATCAGTAACGTGCCGTCCACCATTTTGCTGCTTAACTATGTTCCCCCAACGGTACTGCTGGCGTGGGCGGTCAACGTCGGCGGCTTTGGGCTGCTGCCCGGCTCGCTGGCTAACCTCATCGCCCTGCGGATGGCCAACGATCGCCGCATCTGGTGGCGCTTCCATTTATGGTCAATCCCGATGCTGCTCTGGTCAGCGGCGGTCGGTTTCGGACTATTCCTTCTCATATAGTGCGCAATTTGTCAGTTTTTCCTGGCAAATGTATAGCAACGTCCTAGCTTTAGTGAACGGCATAGTGTGATGCCGCTCACTGACAGGACCGTTGCTGAACTATGGCAGAAGATCAAAACCCACCTGCTGACGAGCAGGATCAAAACAATAACGAGCGCAAGCGCCCGGGGAAAAAACCGTTAATTATCCTTGGCATCGTGGTCATCGTGATGGTGATTGTGGCGCTGGTCTGGTGGTTTTTAACCCGTAACGAAGAGACCACCGACGACGCCTTCACCGACGGCGACGTTGTAACCATTGCCCCAAAAACGGCAGGCTACGTCACCGAACTTCGCGTGCGGGATAACCAGCGCGTGAAGAAAGGGGATGTGCTGGTGGTGATCGATCCGCGTGATACCACCGCCCAGCGCGATCAGGCCCAGGCTCAGCTTGGGCTGGCGGTTGCGCAGTTGCATCAGGCGCAGGCGCAGCTGGCGCTCTCGAAGGTGCAATATCCCGCTCAGCGCGATGAAGCCAAAGCCCAGGTACTGAAAGCCCAGGCGGATATGGCCAACGCGCAGGCGGAGTACCGCCGTCAGCGCGGCGTTGACCCGCGCGCGACCACGCAACAAAGTATCGATGCCGCGAACGCTCAACTGAGGAGTGCCCAGGCGGGTCTGGCCAGCGCGCAGGCGCAGCTGGAAGTGGCGGAGCAGGTTCAGCTGCAAATCCGCCAGCAGGAGACCAACGTCGAAGCCCGCGAACGGCAGGTCGATCAGGCCAGAGCGCAGCTGGAAACCGCCAACCTGAACCTCTCTTATACCGAAGTCCGCGCCCCGTTCGACGGTTTTGTCACCAAACGCAACGTCCAGCCCGGTACGCTGGTGCAGGCAGGTACGGCGCTGTTCTCGCTGGTTTCCCCGAACGTGTGGGTGGTGGCGAACTTCAAGGAGTCGCAGCTTGAGCGCATGAAGCCGGGCGACAAAGTGACCGTGTCCGTCGATGCCTGGCCGGATATGGAGCTGGAAGGCCATATCGACAGCATCCAGCAGGGCAGCGGCTCGCGCTTCTCCGCCTTCCCGTCGGAAAACGCCACCGGTAACTTTGTGAAGATCGTTCAGCGCGTGCCGGTGAAAATCGTCATTGATAAAGGGCTGGATCCGAACAAGCCGCTGCCGCTGGGGCTGTCGGTTGAACCGAAGGTCACCGTGGAATGACGGATCACAGCCACGATAACTGGAAGCCCGCCAGTAACCCGTGGGCGGTGGCGATTGTGGTCACCCTGGCGGTGTTTATGGAAATTCTGGACACCACCATCGTCAACGTGGCGTTGCCCCACGTCGCGGGGTCGCTCTCGGCCAGCTATGACGAATCCACCTGGGTGCTCACCAGCTACCTGGTGGCGAACGGCATCGTGCTGCCAATTTCGGCTTTTCTGAGCCGTCTGTTTGGTCGCAAGCAGTTCTTCCTGATCTGCATTGTGATGTTCACCATCTGCTCGTTCCTGTGCGGCATCGCCACCGAGCTATGGCAAATCATCCTGTTCCGCGTGATGCAGGGGTTCTTTGGCGGCGGATTGCAGCCTACCCAGCAGTCGGTGCTACTCGACTACTTCAAGCCGGAGGACAGGGGCAAAGCCTTTGGCCTTTCATCCATTGCCATTATCGTCGCGCCGGTACTCGGTCCCACGCTGGGGGGCTGGATCACCGATAACTACTCCTGGCGCTGGGTGTTCTTTATCAATATCCCGGTAGGGATTGTGACGGTGCTGGCCATCTATCAGCTGCTGGAAGATCCGCCGTGGGAGAAAAAGTCGGAAGAGAAGCTCACCGTCGACTGGACGGGGATCGGCCTGATCGCCCTCGGTCTTGGCTGTTTGCAGGTGATGCTCGACCGGGGCGAAGATGATGACTGGTTCTATTCGAACTTTATCCGCACCTTCGCAGTACTGACGCTGGTCGGCATTATCGGCGCGATCTACTGGCTGATGTATGCCAGAAAGCCGGTGGTGGATCTGCACTGTATGAAGGACCGCAACTTTGCGATCTCCAGCCTGCTGATGGCGGGGATGGCGATGATCCTGTACGGCAGTTCGGTGGTTATTCCGCAGCTGGCGCAGCAGGATTTGGGCTATACCGCCACCTGGTCCGGGCTGGTGCTCTCGCCCGGCGCGGTGCTGATTGTGCTGACCATCCCGCTGGTGCTGAAGCTGATGCCGGTGGTGCAGACGCGCTGGATCATCGCCTTCGGCTTTACCTGCCTGGCGGTGTCGTTCTTCTGGTCCCGCACGCTGACGCCGGATATCGACTTCGAAACGCTGGTGCTGTTCCGCAGCGCGCAGTCGATTGGACTGGGGTTCCTGTTTGTGCCGCTGACCACCATCGCCTTTATCTCGATCCCGAGGCGGCTTAACGCCGACGCGGCGGCGCTGTTTACCATGTTCCGCAACGTGGCCGGCTCGATTGGGATTTCTCTCTCGACGGCGGCGATCACCGAGCGCTCGCAGGCGCACAGCGCGCATCTGGCTTACCACGCTTCGCCGTTTAACGAGCAGTTCCAGCTGGCGATTCGCGAAAGCGCCCAGGCGATCCAGAACTTCACCACTCAGGTGGGCGATCCGACCGGCATTGCCACCGGGCGGATGTACCAGACGATGATCGAGCAGTCGCGCTTTCTGGCCTACATTGACGTCTTCACCATTCTGAGCGCGGTGGCCCTATTACTGATTCCGTTTTGTTTGTTGCTCTCGCCGGTTAAGAGCGAGGGGAGTGCAGGAGCACACTGATGATACACAGACGTTTACACCCCCTGATGATAATGATGCTGCTGGTGGGCTGCGCCGTCGGGCCGGACTACCAACAGCCTGCACCGCCCGCCACCACGCACTGGAACGATAAGGGCGACAGCGCGGTGAAATCGCAAACTTCCTCCGCGGCCACTAACCCGCGCTGGTGGAAAACCTTCGGCTCGCCGCAGCTCGACAGCCTGATTGAACGCGCCATCGCCGGGAATCTGACGCTACAGCAAACGGTATTACGCATTGCCGGCGCGCGCGAACAGATTAACCAGGCCGGCGGGGCGTTTTTCCCGTCGGTGAATGGCAATGTGCAGGCGACGCGCCAGCAGCTTGGGCTGGAAGGGGAGCTGAAATCCCACGGCGTGTATGACCAGTTGAATAATGTCGATCCTGAACTGCGGGGCGCGTTAGGCCCGCTGACGCAGCCGATAAACCTCTATCAGGGCAGCTTCGACGCCCAGTGGGAAATCGACCTGTGGGGCAAGGTGCGCCGTCAGGTAGAAGCGGCTGAGGCGCAGCAGCGGGCGGCGATCGAGCAGCGTAACGATGCGCTGGTCTCGCTGGAAGCCGAAGTGGCGCGGGCGTGGCTACAGCTGCGTGGGGCGCAGAGCATCATTGCCACGCTTAATACGCAAATTGAAAGCGCACAGCAGACGCTGGATCTGACCGAAAGCCGCCAGCGGGGCGGGCTGTCGCCGCAGATGGACGTGGAGAACGCCCGGGCGCAGCTGGGCAATCTTGAAGCGCAGCTGCCGCAGTATCAGGCGCAGGAACGCCAGGCGATGAACGGGCTGGCGATCCTGCTCGGCAAACCGCCGGGCGCGCTGGATGCCGAACTGCAATCCGTGCAGCCGATGCCCGCGCTGCCGGATATTGTGCAGACCGGTATTCCGTCGACGCTGGCCCGCCGTCGCCCGGACGTGCGCGAAGCCGAGGCGAATCTCCATGCCGCCACGGCGCAGATTGGCGTCTCGGTGGCAGAACTGTTCCCGAGCTTTACCCTCTCCGGACAGTTTGGCCTGCGCAACAGTGAATCTAACTGGCTGACCGACTGGAGCAGCCACTTCTACAGCTTTGGCCCGCAGGTTTCCATACCGATTTTCCAGGGCGGTCGGCTGGTCTCCAGCGTCAAGGTGGCGCGCGCGCAGCAGGGGGCGGCAGTGCTGGACTATCGCCAGACGGTACTGACGGCGCTCGGCGACGTTGAAAACGCGCTGGTGAGCTATCGCACCGACCAGCAGCGTGAAGCGGGCCTGGCGAAAACCATCGACGCGCTGCAAAACGCCTTTGATCTCGCCAGCGACAGCTACCGGCAGGGGATCGCCAGCTTTATTGACGTGCTGGACGCCCAGCGTCAGCTCGCTCAGGCCGAACAGCAGCGGGCGCAGGCGCAGGTGCAGAGCGCGCTTGATCTGGTGGCGCTCTACAAAGCCCTCGGCGGCGGCTGGGAGCCGTATCAGCAGGTGCGGCTGCCAGGCTACAGCGTCTTTGGCGACGCCCCACGCGGATAGATTCAGAGGATTGGGCAAGAAACGGACAGGAACGCCACATTCGCGATGGCTGGGGGGCGGGTATAACTAACAGACACCCAATCGACATGCGAGGAAAGCGTTATGCGTTATCAAAAACTGGGCAATACCGGACTGTTTGTTTCTGAACTCTGCCTCGGCACCATGACCTTCGGCGGTGAAGGCGGCATGTGGGGCAAAATTGGTCAGCTTCAGCAAAGCGACGCCGAGCAGCTGGTGGGCCGCGCGCTGGACGCCGGGATCAATTTTATCGACACGGCAGATGTCTACTCGGAAGGGCGTTCAGAGGAGATCACCGGGCAGGCGCTGAAGAACCTGAAAATTCCGCGCGAAAACGTGGTCGTTGCCACCAAGGTGTTCGGTGAAACCGGCACAGCGGGGGTGAACTCGCGCGGTAGCTCGCGCTATCACATCATCAGCGGCGTGAAGGAGAGCCTGCGTCGCTTGCAGCTGGATCATATCGATCTCTATCAGCTACACGGTTTCGACCCCGCGACCCCCATCGAGGAGACGCTTTACGCGCTGGATAATCTTGTGCAGCACGGTCACGTACGCTATATCGGCGTCTCGAACTGGGCGGCATGGCAGATTGCCAAAGCGCTCGGCATCTCTGAGCGTCTGGGGCTGGCGCGTTTTGCCTCATTGCAGGCGTACTACACCATCGCCGGGCGCGACCTTGAGCGCGAACTGGTGCCGATGATGCAGAGCGAAGGCGTCGGGTTGATGGTATGGAGCCCGCTGGCGGGTGGTCTGCTGAGCGGAAAATACGATCGCGACGGGCAGAGCGCGGCCGGTAGTCGTCGCCTGGCGTTCGACTTCCCGCCAGTGAATAAAGATCGCGCCTTCGACTGCGTGGACGTGATGCGTACCATCGCCGAAAGTAAAGGCGTTTCCGTGGCGCAAATCGCGCTGGCGTGGCTGCTGCACCAGAAAGTGGTGACCAGCGTCATTATTGGTGCGAAACGGGTCGATCAGTTGGATGACAACATTGCCGCAACCAGCATTCAGCTGAGCGATGATGAGCTGAAACAGCTGGATGCGGTCAGCGCGCTGCCGCGCGAGTATCCTGGCTGGATGCTGGAGCGCCAGGGCGAGTACCGTCGCAATCAGTTAGCGCAACAATAACCTTTCTTTCCCCGGTGGCGCTTGCGCTTACCGGGGCTGCGTTCCCTTGTAGTGACATATTAACGTTATGTCACTACACGAAATACCAATGGGCTGTTCTCTTCTTCCGCAGTTTCAGTATGCCAGCTTTACGAACGCACAGGGCGGTACCCGGGAAGAATCACTCCGGGCCAATGCGTGCGTTTCATTAATGCGCGCATCCGTGTATTAAGGATTGCCTTAATCCTCCTCAAATGATATTAATTATCATTCTTATTATAAAAATAATGGCAGTTTAAAATATCTGGCAAGGATGTGAGCTTAACGATCGATCACTTTTGCGTTAGGCATGTATTAGGGAATGGGTATGAGAATTATCAAGATCTTCTGGCCGCTCACTGCGCTCCTGGCAGGGTTGAACAGTCAGGTATCACTGGCAAAATCCTCCGATGATAACGACGAGACCCTGGTGGTGGAAGCCACCGCTGAGCAGGTACTCAAACAGCAGCCGGGCGTGTCGATTATTACCAGCGAAGATATTAAAAAGAACCCTCCGGTCAACGATCTCTCCGATATTATTCGCAAAATGCCCGGTGTCAATCTGACCGGCAACAGCGCCTCGGGTACACGTGGTAATAACCGCCAGATCGACATTCGCGGCATGGGGCCGGAGAACACCTTAATTTTAATTGATGGTGTGCCGGTGACGTCGCGCAACGCCGTGCGTTATAGCTGGCGTGGAGAGCGTGATACCCGCGGCGACACCAACTGGGTGCCACCGGAACAGGTTGAGCGTATTGAAGTGATCCGCGGCCCTGCGGCGGCACGCTACGGTTCGGGCGCAGCGGGCGGGGTGGTGAACATCATTACCAAACGCCCTACCAACGACTGGCACGGTTCGCTGTCGTTATACACCAACCAGCCGGAAAGCAGCGACGAAGGCGCTACGCGTCGCGCCAACTTCAGCCTTAGCGGGCCGCTGGCTGGCGATGCGCTGACCATGCGCCTGTACGGAAACCTGAATAAAACCGATGCCGACAGCTGGGATATTAACTCCTCGGCCGGTACGAAAAACGCGGCCGGGCATGAAGGGGTGCGCAACAAAGATATTAACGGCGTTGTCTCGTGGAAATTAAATCCGCAGCAAATTATCGATTTCGAAGCCGGATATAGCCGCCAGGGGAATATCTATGCAGGCGATACGCAAAACAGTTCTTCCAGTGCCGTCACTGAAAGCCTGGCGAAATCCGGCGAAGAGACGAACCGCCTGTACCGGCAGAATTATGGCATTACACATAATGGTATCTGGGACTGGGGTCAAAGCCGTTTTGGTGTCTATTACGAGAAAACCAATAACACCCGCATGAATGAAGGATTATCCGGTGGCGGTGAAGGGCGTATTTCGGCGGATGAAAAGTTCACGACCAATCGCCTGAGCTCCTGGCGAACCAGCGGCGAGCTTAATATTCCGCTGAATGCGCTGGTCGATCAAACGCTGACCGTGGGTGCGGAGTGGAGCCGCGATGAGCTCGACGATCCTTCCTCTACCAGCCTGACCGTGGATGACAGTGATATCGGCGGCATTTCTGGCTCGGCTGCGGATCGCAGCAGTAAAAACCATTCCCAAATCAGTGCGCTGTATATTGAAGATAATATTGAGCCGGTTCCCGGCACGAATATCATTCCCGGCCTGCGCTTTGATTATCTCAACGAGTCCGGCGGTAACTTCAGCCCCAGCCTGAACCTCTCGCAGGAATTGGGCGATTACTTCAAAGTCAAAGCGGGGATTGCCCGAACCTTTAAAGCACCAAACCTGTATCAATCCAGCGAAGGTTATCTGCTCTACTCGAAAGGCAACGGTTGTCCAAAAGATATTACATCGGGCGGCTGCTACCTGATCGGTAATAAAGATCTCGATCCGGAAATTAGCATCAATAAAGAAATTGGGCTGGAGTTCGCCTGGGAAGATTACCATGCCAGCGTGACCTACTTCCGCAATGACTACCAGAATAAGATCGTGGCCGGCGATAATGTTATCGGGCAAACCGCTTCCGGCGCATATATTCTCCAGTGGCAGAACGGCGGGAAAGCGCTGGTGGACGGTATCGAAGCCAGCATGGCGTTCCCGCTGGTGAAAGATCGTCTGAACTGGAATACCAATGCCACCTGGATGATCACCTCGGAGCAAAAAGACACCGGTAATCCGCTGTCGATCATCCCGAAATACACCATTAATAACTCGCTTGACTGGACCATCACCCAGGCGTTCTCTGCCAGCGTCAACTGGACGTTATACGGCAGACAAAAACCGCGTACTCATTCGGAAACTCGTAGTGAAGATACTGGCGGTCTGTCAGGTAAAGAGCTGGGCGCTTATTCGCTGGTGGGGACGAACTTCAATTACGATATTAATAAAAATCTGCGTCTTAACGTTGGTGTCAGCAATATCTTAGATAAACAGATTTACCGATCTTCCGAAGGGGCGAATACCTATAACGAGCCTGGCCGGGCTTATTATGCCGGTGTTACCGCGTCATTTTGATCGTAGTGTTACAGGTGTACTGCCCGCGTCAAGGCGGGCAGTGTTTAGCGGCTTAATGAATGACAGCCTGCTGTGTTACCTGCGTTTTCACCACTGATATCTAACAGCGCTCCGCGGAAGGAGGCGTTGAACATCGGCCCGTGTCCCAGGTTTGGGAAATCCCAAAAGGCGGCATTGACGCCTTTATCTTCCAGCGTGGCGAGGGTGGCATGAATTTTCGTCAGCACTCCGGCAGCATGCGTTTCCCGGTTATCGCCCGGTGTCGCCGAACCTTCCATTATCATCAGGCGCCTGGCGCAGTATTGCGACGGCTCAACCGCCGTGATGCGGCTCAGTAGCGCATCATGGCCTCTGCCCAACGACGGGCTGGCGCTGTAATACGTCCGGAAATAAGGGGAAGACAGCCATGCATCCAGCACGAACAGGCCGCCGTAGGAGTGCCCCCACAGGCCGCGACGCTGCCGATCGATATTCAATCCCTGTTCCACCTTTGGCGCTATACGCGTTTCCAGTAACTGGCGGAAGTCGTTGCTACCCCCACTCTTACGGCTAAAACGCCCGTTGCGGGTATCCGTTTTGCCGCTTTCTGCTGCTGGCGTATAGTCGTAGGCCCTGCCGTTGAGATCGAAGGGGAGGTTGGTCTGATACCCGACAGCCACAATCACCGGCGGTGATTTTTCTGCCAGCTGTTTGAGCAGGTCGTCGTTCAGGCGGTCCATAACTGCGTTGCCGTCGAGCATATATAAAATCGGGTAGCCCGACGCCGGTGCGGCTTTATTTGGCACGGCCGTCCATACCCGATAATGGCGGCTGCCATCGGCGGAGTCGAACGAGTTGACGCTGAAATGGTAAAACGCAGAGCCTTTATCGGCGATATTCGGCCCCAGTGGCTGCATATCCGGCTTTGCGAAAGCGTGCGCATTCCAGATAAGGGTGAGACCAGAAAGAAGAGTGACAAGCGCCTTGCGTGAGCGTGTTGGGCGATACTCGCGGGCATACATCTGATGTTTATTCCTTTTCCGCAGGTGACATTTTCTTTATTCAGGAAGCCTGTACAGTTGCCTGAAAGTGTTCGCGGGTCAAGTCAACCCTGGAGTAAACCAAGCCCGTCAATCAGTGCGCCGCGCCACCATGCGTAATCGTGACCCCCGGTATACATTGCGCAATGGCTGTCGACGCCAGCGGTAAGCAACTGCTGATGCAGCCGCTGAACGTGGGGTACCGTCGAACCTTCCAGCGATCCCACGCACAGGCGGATGCGCACGCCCTGCGGCGGGGCAGAAAGCAGATGTTCGCTCACCCATGACGTATCGGTTTCGCTGAACACGTTTGGCCGGCTGGCACCCTCTGGCGTCCACCACATCGAAGGGGAGTGGCTGAGCGCCAGCCCGAACGTTTCCGGTGCGTAACGAGCGGCCATGAGCGCGCTGACCCCGCCGAGGCTCTGTCCGGCCAGCACGGTGCGCGAACGGTCTGCCCACCGCCGCTGCGGGTGTTCGGCGCGGATCGTCGGCAACAACTGGTCGGCGATATCCTTTATCAGCTCGCTGCGCCCGCCGAGTATCGCAGTTCGCTCGTGTTCATCGATATTGTCGATGCCAAGTACAGCCACAGGCACGATGCGTCCGTTGTTTATGGCGGCGTCAATTGCCGCGCATACGCCAAGGTGATCGAACCAGGTTTCACCATCGGGCAGTACCACCAGGCCGAGGGGCTGCGAAACATCAACGTCCGGCAGATAGAGCCGAACCCGGCGCGATTCCCCGGCGAGAGTGCGCGCCGAGGTAAGCAATTGCCCGCTGGGTGACCCGCCGCGCCATTCGGACTGGGCGGGGGCTTTATCAAGCGCCAGCACCGACTCCTGTGTGCTTCCCCGAACGTTGATCCCCGGCGTTTTGTTTAGCGGATCGGCGTGCCCGACGAGGGTAGCAAAGCGGCCTCCGGACTGTGCAATCGTCTCGGCCGGGGTGCCGGGGGGGATTTCCACCAGCGAATAGGAGCCGCAGTAGCTTGCAGGTAAACGCAGTGTCAGAGTCCAGATATCCGTCGCGGGAAGGGCGGTCATCATCCCTTTCGCCACGTGCTCTTTATCCGTCACCCGATTCAGACGCAGATAAACGCCCTGTAGAGGGTGCCTGGCGCGCCATAGAAATGTCACATCACGCTCGTCTTTCGCTCCGTCGACTGGCGTCACCAGCGGTACATTTAGCGACTCAGCGTCTCGCCAGAAGTCAGAAAGGTTAGCAATGTGGCCTGCTGCCAGCTGGCTGCGCAGCCTGGCGATAGCAGAGGGATGTTGTTGCATGTTCAGCATTCACTCTCTTTGAATATGAAGGGTGTCAGTATAAATAGCTAAAGCGGCTATTCCGGGAACAGCCGCTTTAGCGCGTGTTTTGTAATGTCTTACGTGCGCAATTACTCTTCCACGATTTCCCCCGTGATGTCGTGCTGGCGATGGGGAACAGAGCTGCCGACGCTGTCATGCCACAAGCGGGTGTAGAGGCCGCCGGCCGCTAACAGCTGTTCGTGGGTGCCGTATTCCGCAAGCTGCCCCTTATCGATAACGGCAATCAGATCGCAGCGCTGCGCGGTGGTCAGACGGTGCGCCACAATCAGCGCCAGGTGCTTCCCGGTGTGCGCGACGTCTGTTAACGATGACATCAATCGCTCTTCGGATGTGCGATCCAGGCGTGACGTGGCTTCATCGAGCAGCAGGATGTGAGCATTCGCCAGTTGTGCGCGGGCCAGCGCAATCAGCTGGCGCTGACCTGCGGACAGATCGGCACCGCCGTTATTCACCGGTGTGCGGAATCCCTGCGGCAGATTGCGCACCGTCTCATACAGCCCTGCCTGTTGAGAGGCAATCTCAATGTCGTCATTGGTACTGGATGGCCGTGAATAACGAATGTTTTCCGCGATATCACCACTAAACAACGCCACATCCTGATCGACCAGCCCAATCTGGCGACGGTAATCGGCAAGCGAGGCATCATCAATTATCCGATCGCCAATGCTGATCCTGCCGTGGGTGGGGGAATACAATCCGGCGATCAGCTTAATCAGCGTTGACTTACCCGCACCGCTGCGACCAACGACCGCGACGACCCTTCCCTCAGGGATTGTCAGGGTAAGTTTGTTCAGCGCGGGTTGAGGACTGTCGGGATAACTGAACGTGAGCTCATTAAGATGCAGCGCGCCGGTGGCGGGCGGTGCGGAAGAGGGCTCGATGTTCTCTGTGCCTTCGGTCGCCAGCAGTTCATTGATATGTTTGCCGCTGGCCGTCGCCTGCTGCCAGGCGTCGACAATTCCTGATAACTGCTGCACTGGCCCATAGAATTGCCCCAGCAGCAGGAAGAAAGCCGCCAGCACCCCGGCGGTCATTTCGCCTTCGGCGACTCGCGATGCACCCACCAGAAGAACGGCGGCATAGGAGGCCTCGGTGCAGAAGGTCAGGAACGGGAAATAGACGGCAAGGTATTTTTGCGCACGTACGCGGGTCGCACGGAACCGATCCGATAACGCGCGCAGCCGGGCGGCTTCCTGTTCCTGCTGGCCATGCGATTGCACAACGCGCAAGCCGGAGACTTTCTCCTGCAGGGTGCTGTTGACTTTGCCTATTTCCAGCCGCGCCTGCGCATAAGCAGGGGAGCTGAGGCGGCGATAAATCCAGGTTGCCAGTGCGACCACTGGCACCGCGCTTAATGCCGTCAGCGCCAGGAGCGGGTCGAGCCAGAACATGGCGGCGGCGATGGCGAACATTGTCACCAGGCTGGTGGCTGCACCGGCAAGGCCGTTTTGCAGAAAGCGGGCGAGAGAGTCCACATCTACGGTCATGCGGGTCAGACGTGAATCGACATGCTTTTCATGCCAGGGGAGACCAAGACGCAGCATATGGCCGAAGCTGCGCAAGCGCACCGTATGCTGGACTGACTCTGCCGCTCTGGCGGCGAAGACAGTCTGTAGTGAATAACAACACCAGCTCACGGCCACCAGGCACAGGGCGAATAGGGCACAGAGGCCGATAGTCGACATATCGCCTGTGGCAACGCCGGAGTCAATGCCGCGCTGCAGCAGTATAAGTACCCCGACGCCTGCCGCCGAATCGAGGGCGATCAGCAGGGCGGCGATGACGAACATCCACGCCACGGGCTTCAGCAGCGACGTGACTTTGCGGCCTTTACCGGCCAGCGCCTGCTGTACTGCATTTTCCGGCACGCGCGTCATACGGGCGACAAAGCCTTTATCCCCCGTCTGCGCCGCATCGTCTTGTGCCGCTGGTACGGTCGGCCACAATCCGTTAGGCCTACTGTGGGAAGGCGCGAGGAAATCGCCGTCGCCGGTCATCAGCGCGCGGAACGCCGGACAGCGCGCTTCAAGTTCTGCCTGGGTTCCGGTGTCCACCACCCGGCCCTTATCCAGCACCACAATCCGGCTGGCTAACTGAAGCGTCGAACGGCGTCGGGCAATCACCAGCAGCATATGCTTTTCGTCAGCATAGCGACTCAGCGCGGTGTTGATCTCCGCTTCAGTACCGGCATCGACCGCCGAGGTGGTGTCATCGAGGATCAACACTTCCGGCGCGGTAATGAGCGCCCGTGCCAGCGCGATTCGCTGCCTCTGTCCGCCGGAAAGATTCGTACCGCGTTCGGTTAATTGGGTATCGAAGCCTTTCGGCAGGGCGTTGATAAAATCGCTGGCTCCTGCTGCCCTCGCCGCGAGGCGAATGTCGTCCGCCGTTGCCTGAGGGTGCCCGTAGGCGATATTTTCCGCCACCGTACCGGCAAACAGAAAAGCATCCTCAAACACAACGCCTACCCGACGACGAAGCGCCTCCAGCCTGAGATCGCGGAGGTTCTGTCGGCCTGCGCTGGTGTTGAGCCATATCTCTCCGGCGCTGGGATCGTAAAAACGCGCCAGCAGCATCAGCAGCGTGGATTTCCCGGAACCCGATGCGCCCACTACCGCCACCGTTTCACCGGCGTGCAGGGAAAAGGAGACATCGCTGAGGATGCGTCTGCCGCCACGGTACTCGAAGCTCATATTCTCCAGTTGCAGCCCGATAACCTGACCGTTAATCGCCTCCGTCCCGTCTTCCATCTGCGAACGGGTGTCGATCAGAGCAAACACGCGCTCCACGGACGCCTGGGTGCGCTGGGCGATAACCAGAAACGATGCCAGTACACGGGTTGGCCCGGTCAGCATCGCGAGGAAGCTGGCAAACGCCACGAAGGTGCCGAGATCGATGCGCCCGTGCATAACCGACCAGCCGCCGTAGCACAGCAGGACGATTTGCCCGAGCACCGGTAGCGCCAGCATGGTGGCACCTGGCATCGCCTGCGAGATGGCCGCGCCGATGCGTACCCGCACCATCTGCCGCGACTGGCGATCCAGCCAGCGCGTTTCACGCAGCTCCGCCACGCAGGATTTTACCACTGAGATCTGCGCCAGCACCTCGCGCATATGTTCGGTGAGATTTGCCAGTCGGTCCGAGGCCAGCCCGGTTTGCGCAAAGACCCGGCGACGCGCGCGCAGCGCAGTGATAGCCAGGCATGCCAGTACGCACACGACGATGAGCGTCATGGCGGGTGACATCCACAGCATCACGGCAATGCCGGCAATGTAATAAGTGAACACCGCCAGCGGCACCGGGCACATCTGTAGCAGGGTATGTACCTGCTGCAGATCGCTGTTGGTCAGTGAAATCACCTGCCCGGTGCGCAGTGCGTCCTGGCCTGCGCCGTCAAGTTTTTGAATACTGTCGAATGCCCGTCCTCGCAGGGTGTGCTGCACCCAGAGCGAGAGCTCCCCGGCATAACCGCGGCGCACGTAGTTACCGATGAAATCAAAAAAGGCAATCAGCAATAGCCCGCAGGCCAGCCACGGCAGACGAGTCGGATTGCCCGCCAGCGCGTCGTTCACCGCTTGCCTTGTCAGCAACGGCGTCAGCGCGGCCAGCAGAATGGTCGAGACCGACGCTACCACTACGATGATGCTAAGTTTCTTACGTTCCCAGCACACGCGTGCCAGGCGAACTATCCAGGACCGCGCAGGAGTGGGAGAGTGAGTCGCAGGCATTAAGCCTCCTCCGTCTGTAAACAATAGGATCCAAGTCGGATCGCTGTGCAAAAAAAAGCGCCAGCCCGATCCGGTCCCGCATTGTTACGGGCGTATCTCCTGGATGCGTGCTGGCGTATGATCGTCATGACGGCGTAGTGGCTACCCTTTCTGTACCCTCGCGATCAGGCTTTTCGCCACCTCGCTCGGACAGGGTTGCGCTGCCATTTCCGCCGCTACCTCTTCAGAGGCGTCGCGAAGCGCGCGATTGTCGAGGAAAGCATTGATCATGCTGCTCGACAGGCCGTCGTCGCCGGGGATGATCCCGCAGCCGCGTTCGACAACAGCGCGGGCATTTACCGGGCGATCGGCACCCTGGCCGAAGACGATCTGTGGAATACCGGCGTGCAGTGCCGTCAGGGTATTGCCCGCGCCACCATGATGAATGAAGCCATCTGCGCCGTTCAGGAAGGCTCCCATGGGTATCCAGTCGACCAGGCGAACATTTGAGGGCAGTGAGCGCAGATCCGACCGCGCATTGGCCGAAAGATGCAGGATGATCTCGGCATCGACTTCACTGGCGGAATCCATCACCCAGGCGATCAGGTCAAGGCCGTCGACCATCGGTTTGACGGTACCGAGACTCACCAGCAGACGTTTACGGTCGGGCGTCCTCTCCCACCACGGTTCCCACACCGCGCCGCCGTTGTACGGGACGTACTGCATGGGAATAATGGGTTCTCCGTCGTTTTCAAGAATGCTCATGCTCGGTGGTGTTACGTCGATCCAGGCCATATCGCGCGGTGCGGCCCCAACGCCGTGGCGATGATAGGCGTCCGCGAGCGAACGCGTTACGCCTTTGATATGCCAGGGCGTATGGCCGAAGCCGACGGTTTGCATTACGACCGGTATATCGTATTTGGCGGCAATCAGAGGCCCGATGACCCCGAGCGGCGGGTAGATGATGAGATCGGGCCGCCAGTGTCCGGCAAACTCCACCAGGTGGTCGGCCATCTCTTCGCTGAAGAATGAGAAGTTGCCCATTTTTGTGCCGATGTTGCTTTCTTTTCGCTGTGCCTCGCGGCGGCGATAGTCAGCTTCAGAATCAAAACCGGGTGCGGCGTCAAATACCACCAGCCCTGCTTCTGCCGCTTTTTGGGCGAATTTTCCTCCGCTGGCGATCAGCACTTCATGGCCGTTAACGCGAAACGCCTGTGCCAGAGACAGCACAGGATACAGCAGCCCATAGAGAGGCGGGCCTACAAACAAAATACGCATGAGAAAATCCCTCTCCGCTTGACGAACTAAATCAGGAAGTCGACGCAGTCATATGCCAGCAGCAGGACGTTAATTTTCGTAAAGCCTGCTTTGACAGACGCTGCGTCCTTTTTGAGTTTCATCAGCCTTACGAACGGTCCTGTCGCTGACTATTCCGTGACGTAGGCTGGTGAATCGGGAATTCCTTGTCCCGGCTTCCATTAACGCTTACGCGCCGTTGTCCTTTTGAACAGCCCAGGCGTCGTGCTGCCACGCCGCGGTGTTCAGATGCATTTGTTGAGTGTGAGACCGTTCAACAAACCTGGAGAGGCTTGTTTCCTGATACCTCTGTATACCTTGCCAGATAAACCATCAGTGCAAATGCTAATGATAATAATTACTATTATCATATGTGAGTTGCAACTATAATTAAGCACTTAATGCACAATGAATCGATTATGGGAAAAATCGCAGGTGGGGCTCAGCAAAAGGGGACTCTGTGGATTTAGGCACAAAATCCCACGCTTGCGGCGGTTTACAGGCGGACCTGGTGATTCTGTGTAATTGATGGCGGGGGTCTACGATGACGCTACTTCACCAAATAGCGCAGGTTTACCTCCCGTAAATACTGGCGATGTTACTATGATGCCTGATTCACTGCTGTTTATCGTTATGGAAAACCTGCGTAATGTTAACAAAATTCCCTCCCCGACGCGTAATGACCTGTGCTGCGGCTCTGCTAATTATTTTTAGCATCGCCTTGTTCTTCTTCCTGAGAAGCCCCGAGGTTCCTGAGTATGTTACCGCTCCAGTACGCATCGGCGATATTGAAAACGCCGTACTTGCTACCGGTCGAATTGATGCGATTGAGCGGGTCAACGTTGGGGCACAGGTTTCTGGCCAGGTTAAGTCGCTGAAGGTGAAGTTAGGCGATCGTGTCACTAAAGGACAGCTCATCGCTGAAATTGATGACGTGCCGCAGCGGAATGATTTACGCAACGCAGAAGCTGCTCTCAACGTGGTAAAAGCGGACCTTCAGGCTAAGCAGGCGCAGTTGAAGCAAGCCTCATTGCGTTTTAAGCGCCAGCGCCAGATGTTAAATGAGGATGCCAGCTCGAGAGAAGATTTCGAAACGGCTGAAACCACGCTGGCCAGTACCCGCGCTGAGCTATCGGCACTGAACGCCAAACTCGTCCAGGCGCAAATTGATGTCGACAAGAAAAAGGTCGATTTGGGTTATACAAAAGTTGTTGCTCCCATGGACGGCATTGTTATTGCCGTTGTCACCCAACAGGGCCAAACGGTTAACTCCAGCCAAAGTGCGCCGACCATTATCAAACTCGCACGTCTGGACGTGATGACAATTAAAGCCCAGATCTCTGAGGCGGATATCACGCGAATTTCACCGGGACAGAAAGCCAGATTCACCATTTTCTCTGAGCCGGATAAGCATTATGACGCCACGTTACGTACCGTTGAACTGGCACCTGAGTCGGTTATGAAAGATGATAACCTTGCCAGCAGTAGCTCAGCCTCAGGGTCAGGCACGTCAAATGCTTCGGTGTACTACAACGCGCTGCTGGATGTCCCCAATCCAGAAAATCGGCTGCGAATTGCCATGACAGCACAGGTGACCTTGCTGGCTGGAGAAGCTAAAAATACGTTACTGGTGCCGATTCAGGCTGTGCACAAGGTGAGTGGCAACAAACAGCAGGTGCAGATATTGACCAGTGATAACCGGCTGGAAACCCGTGAGGTCAAAACCGGCATTACTAACAGTGTGGATATCCAGATCCTGGACGGTGTAAAAGTCGGGGAACATGTTGTGTTATCGCAGCCGGGTGAAAAAGCGCCCGGGGAAGGGTTTGTATCTTGAGTAATATCATAGAACTCAAGGGCATCAGCCGCACCTACAGGAACGGTGGACAGGATCTCACCGTGCTTAAAGGGATTGATTTGACTATCGCTGCTGGGGAGATGGTCGCGATCATCGGCGCCTCCGGTTCCGGTAAGTCAACCCTGATGAATATTATGGGCTGTCTCGATGTCCCTGATTGTGGCGATTACTATATCAGCGGTCAAAATGCCGCCCAGCTTTCACCTGACGATCTGGCAAGGATCCGCCGTGAGCACATCGGTTTTATCTTCCAGCGTTATCATTTAATGCCCGACCTGAGCGCGTTAAGTAACGTTGAAATTCCGGCGATTTATGCCAATAGTGAGCGCGAAAAACGCCGTCTGCGCGCGGCGACATTGCTTGGAAGACTCGGGCTGGAAGGTCGTGAACATCATAAACCGGGAGAGCTTTCAGGCGGCCAGCAGCAGCGTGTGAGTATTGCCCGCTCGCTGATTAACGGCGGTGAAATCATTCTGGCGGATGAACCCACCGGCGCGCTGGATACGCAGTCCGGTCAGGAGGTACTGTCAATACTCAGTGAACTGAATCAGCGTGGCCATACCGTGGTTATGGTGACACATGATATGAAGGTAGCGCAGCATGCTAACCGTATTATTGAGCTGCGTGACGGTGAAATTATTTCTGATACCGGCAGTCGTGTTACCTCCGGGGTTGCCCTTAAACGACCTGACAGCGTTCAGCAAAGCTGGTGGCAAAGTATTGTTGACCGTACCCGTGAATCCCTGCACATGGCGTTAAAAGCGATGAATGCGCATCGCCTGCGCACGACGTTAACCATGACGGGCATTATTTTTGGTATCGCCGCGGTTGTTACGGTGGTGGCACTGGGTGAAGGCGCGAAACAGCGAACCCTTGATAATATCAAGGAGCTTGGAACCAACGTGGTGAGCATCTACCCGGGAAGGGATTTCTTTGACGACAGCACTGAAGCCATTCGTACACTGGTCCCGGCAGACGCCGAAGCATTAGCAAAGCAGGGGTTTGTTGACAGCGTCAGCCCCGAAGTTAACGCTTCCGACAACATTCGCTTTCTGGGTAAATCCGCTACCGCCACGATCAATGGCGTTGGGCGCGATCATTTTCGCGTAAACGGTATTGAACTGTTGCAGGGATCAACTTTCCAGGACGATCGAAATGCCTCGCAGGAAGTCATCATTGATGAAAACGCCCGCAAGGCGTTATTTGACGATGCGGGACTCAAGGCACTTGGGCAAATCGTTTTTCTGGGTTCCGTGCCTGCACGGGTTGTCGGCATCGCCAAAGGGAACAGCCGAAGCTATGCGCCTAATCGCATTAACGTCTGGATGCCTTACAGCACGGTGATGTATCGAATGACAGGAAAACCGGTGTTGACCAGCATCAGCGTAAGGCTTAAGGATGATGTTGCCAACGAGGCAGCGGTCAGCGCTATTTCTCAGCTTCTCACTCAACGCCACGGCGTGAAAGACTTCCAGCTTTATAATTTCGAGCAGATTCGACAATCAATCGAACGGACCTCAATGACCTTTAGCATCCTGATTCTGATGGTGGCCTGCATCTCGCTGATGATCGGCAGCATTGGGGTGATGAATATCATGCTGGTGTCGGTCACGGAACGGACCCATGAGATTGGCGTACGAATGGCGGTCGGTGCGCGTCAGGGCGATATCATGCAGCAGTTTATGATTGAGGCTGTGCTGGTATGTCTAATAGGCGGAGTGTTAGGTATTGCACTGTCGTATGCCGCCGGAGCGCTGTTCACCGCGCTGGCAGGGGGCATTTTCACCGCCATTTATTCGTGGCAGGCCGCTGCTGCCGCATTCTTCTGCTCAACTTTAATCGGCATGATCTTTGGTTATCTCCCTGCCCGCAAGGCAGCAAGGATGGATCCGGTCGTTTCACTGGCCAGCGAGTAACCCATGAAAATATTATCCCCTTTAACGGTATGCCTTGCTGTCCTGCTTAGTGCTGGCTGCGCCGACTCTCTGAAAAGCGACTATCAGCCTCCTGAGGTGAAATATCCTGCCAACTGGTATCAGGCGGATGCTGCGGAGGAGAGGATGCCGTTCGACTGGCAGGCCTTTAACGATCCAGACCTCGACGGCTGGCTGCGGCAGGTGATGGTGCGCAATAACGATGTCGCTGGAGCAGTATTGCGTGTTTATCGCGCCCGCCTGGAAGAAGAGTGGATTGGCATCACAAACGATCCGGGACTAAAAGGTTCGCTCGCGCTTGACGGTAAAAAACAGCTGAACAGCTCAGCCAACTGGAGCAGGGGCAGCGTTGCCAGTATTAATACCAGCTATGAGCTGGATCTGTGGGGCAAAATAGCGCGGCAGCGCGATGCGAAGGCGTGGGCACGTTTTGCCTCGGAAGAGGATCTGCGTTCTGCACGCCTGACGCTGCTTTCAAATGCCAGTAATAATTACTGGCGCTTAGGCTTTATTAACCAGCAGCTGTCTGTCCTGCAACAAAGCATCGACTATGCAAAAGAGACGCTGCGCCTGGCTAACGCGCGTTATGCCGCGGGCGGTGCCTCCTCTCTGGATGTTGTGGATGCTCAGCAGGGCGTGCTTTCGCAGGAAAACAGGCTGGCGGCGTTGAAGAACGAACGTTTACAGGCGCTCAATCAGCAAGCCGTTTTGCTTGGAACCGCGCCGGGCAGCGCGATAGTCGAACCGAAAGCGTTACCAATGGGACCACTGCCGCAGGTCAGTGGAAAGATCCCGGTCAACGTGCTGCGGCATCGACCCGATATCAGCGCTAAAGAGTGGCGGGTACGGGAAGCATTGGCCACCGTTGATGTCCAGCGTACTGCATTTTATCCAGCGTTTAGTCTGACCGGCTCGCTTGGCACCAGCAGCAGCAGCCTTATGGCCTTCCTGGAAAATCCTGTAGGCTCTGTTGGAGCAAACCTGACCCTGCCGTTCCTGGAATGGAGAGAAAGGGGCATGGACGTGAAGATTGCCCGAAACGACTACGAGCAACGGGTTCTGGAGTTTAAACAGGAACTTTACAAGGCGATGAGTAGCATAGAAGATGCGCTTGCTTTGCGTCATCAACTCCTGGAACAGGAGACGCTTCTACGTGAAGGCCTGGAACTGGCGAAAAAATCAGAGAGGCTAAACGAAGTTCGCTATCGCCAGGGCGCGGTGCGAATTTCTTTCTGGCTTGATGCTCAGGAGAAACGCCGTCAGGCCGAACTGGCACTGTATGAAAATCGCTTTAACCAGTTAAATAATCTGGCAAAAATCTATATGGAGTTCGGCGGTTCGGCATCTTTCCCCTGAATTGCGCAGACTCATTTACGTCTGGCAGCAATAGGACTTGCTGCCAGGGCGCAGTTCGCAAGACATCCTTCGTCATTATTCAAACCCATCTCACAAAAATCGTTCCTCCCCTTTGATCGAAATTTCATCTCCGGCTATATGACTAGTCATATCATTTAAATGACTAGTCATATAGGAGGCAACCATGAATCAATCACTGCCAGCCAACTTCTTATGGGGCAACTCGGTGTCGAGCATGCAGACGGAAGGGGCCTGGAATGAGGGCGGAAAGGGGATGTCGGTGTACGACATTCGCGAAGCCGGTGAAAATATCTCTGACTGGAAAGTGGCCACCGACTCCTACCACCGTTATCGGGAAGACTTTGATTTGATGCAGGATCTGGGCATGAACTGCTACCGTTTCCAGATCTCCTGGAGCCGCGTCTGCCCGCAGGGTGACGGCGATTTTAACGACGAGGGTATCGCCTTTTACGACCGCTTTATCGACGATCTGATCGCCCGCGGTATCGAGCCGATGGTCTGCCTCTACCATTTCGATATGCCGCTGGCGCTGGCACAGGAGTACAACGGATTTAACGATCGTCGCGTGGTGGAGGCGTTTATCCGCTACGGCAAAAAGATGATCGACTGCTTTGGTGACCGGGTGAAGTACTGGCTGACCTTTAACGAGCAGAATATTTTCCACATGCCGATAGCCTTCCGCATCTCCGGCTATATGAAGGGGGAGGAAACCCTGCGCGAGCTGTACGAAGTGCAGCATCACACCATGGTGGCGCACATGGCGCTGACCGAGTACCTGCACCAGACTAAGCCGGGCAAGCTGATGGGCGGCATGCTGGCGCACCAGCTGATTTATCCGGCCACCTGCAAACCGCGTGACATCTTCTGCGCCCAGCAGTACGACGAATTCCTCAACCAGAACCTGCTGCGCGTCTTCGCGGGCCAGGGCTACAGCCCGGCGGTGATGGCGGTGGTGGAGCAGGAAGGCTTCGGCGATATCTACCGCGCAGACGATCTCGCGCTGTTTGCGCGCACGAAGAACGACTTTATGGCCTTCAGCTACTACGCCAGCAAAACGCTGGACAGCGATGCCATCCCGGAAGGCACGCCGGTGAACTATTACCTGCTGCACGGCGAGAAAAACAATCCGTACCTGAAGGCCACCGAGTGGAACTGGCAGATCGATCCGCTGGGCTTTCGCACCATCATCACCCGCTATGCCAACGACTGGCGGATGCCAGTATTCCCGATTGAGAACGGCATTGGGGTGATTGAGTCCTGGGATGGCGTGAATCCGATTGAGGACACCTACCGCATCGACTACCACCGGGCGCATATCGAGGCCATGAAAGAGGCGATGTTCGAGGACGGGGCAGAGGTATTGGGCTATCTCGGCTGGGGGTTGATTGACATTCTCAGCTCCCAGGGCGACATGCGTAAGCGCTACGGCGTGGTCTACGTCAACCGGGAAAACCACGACCTGAAAGACCTGAAGCGCGTGCCGAAGAAGAGCTACGCGTGGTTAAAACAGGTTATCCATACCAACGGACGCGAGATGTAAGCCGTACGCTGCCGGGCCGTTTTTGTGACTGATTGATGGGAACACTCCGCTATGTCTGAAACAAAAATAACACCGCACATGCAGTCTTTTGTCGATAAATTTGTTGAGTTCTCGGCGCGCCTGGCAAACCAGGTGCATCTTCGCTCCCTGCGCGATGCCTTCGCCACGGTAATGCCGATTTTCATTCTCGCCGGTCTGGCGGTGTTGGTGAACAACGTGGTGTTCCCCTGGATCTTAGAGGGCGACACGCTCGCGCAATTTAAGGTGTGGGGCGAGGCGATCATCAACGGCACGCTGAACATCGCCGCGCTGCTGCTGGCGCCGATGATTGCCTGGTCGCTGGCGCGCAACAAAGATTTCGACAATCCGGTCTCGGCAGTGGTTATCGCCGTCAGCAGTTTCATCATCATGATGCCGATGCGCTTACAGATTACCCCCATCGGCAGCGACGCCACGGTAAACGTTACCCAGGTGCTGACGTTCGCCAATATCGGCTCCACCGGGATTTTCGCCGGGGTGCTGATTGGGCTGCTCTCAACCGAGCTGTTTATCGCCATTTCACGGCTGAAGGCGCTGCACATTTCGCTGGGGGAGAACGTACCGCCAGCGGTGAGCAAATCCTTTACCGCGCTGATCCCGACGATCCTCACGCTCTCCCTGTTTGCGGTGCTGGCGGCTATACTGGCGAACGTGCTGCACACGGATCTGATCCATCTCATTACGACATTTATTCAGCAGCCGCTGCGGCTGATCAACACCAGCCTGCCCGGGACGATCTTCATTTACAGCTTCGGTAACTTCCTGTTCACGCTCGGTATTCATCAGTCGGTGGTCAACAGCGTGGTGCTGGAGCCATTCCTGCTGATCAATACCAATGAGAATATGCTGGCCTTTGCCAACGGCCAGCCGATCCCGCACATCATCAACAACATCTTTGTGCCGACCTTTGGCATGGTGGGCGGGACGGGCAGCACAATCTCATTGCTGATTGCTATCTTCATCTTCTCAAGACAGAAATCAGCGAAGCAGGTGGCGCGTCTGTCGCTGGCGCCGGGTCTGTTTAACATCAACGAGCCGGTGATTTTCGGCCTGCCGATAGTCTTTAACCTGCCGCTGATGATCCCGTTTGTGCTGCTGCCCGCTATCGGGATTTACTTTGCGTGGCTCTGTACCATGCTGGGGCTCATGTCGCGCTGCGTGGTGATGATCCCGTGGACGACCCCGCCGATCCTCAGCGCCTGGCTGGCGACGGCGGGGGACTGGCGGGCGGTGGTGGTGCAGTTGGCAATCATCGTATTTGGTGTATTCTTCTACCTGCCTTTCCTCAAAGTTGCCGAGCGAGTGGCGTTGAAAAACAGCGGGACAGAACACTAATTTAAGGAAGGACGATGGCGGCGAAGTACATCACCATAGCGCGGGAAATTAAGAAACGCATTATCACCCAGCAGTACGCCGCCAATGAACCTCTGCCGGACCAGTTCGCGCTGGCGGCGGAGTTCAGCACCAGCCGGATGACCATTCAGCAGGCGATGCGTCAGCTGATCGTAGAAGGGCTGGTCTATACCCGACAGGGGCAGGGCACGTTCATCCGCAAAAATTTCCTCCAGCTTTCCCAGTGGGATCTCTCCGGCAGCGACTACTTCGGGGCGACCAAAACCTGGGAACATTTAGGCACGGTGACGAGCCAGGTGGTGCACTTCGAACTGCGCTTCCCGAACGAGAAAGAGCAGGCATCGCTGATGATAAATCCGGATACGCCGATCTATGACTTTATCCGTCTGCGTTTACTGAACGGTGAGCCGATGTCTCTGGACGCTACGGTAATGCCGCTCAATCTGGTCCCCGGTCTGAACAAAACCCATCTTGAAAGTTCGGTATTCCGGTATGTACAGGAGACGCTGGGGCTGAAGATCATGGGATCGTATCGGGTGGTGCGGGCGCTGAAGCCCAGTGCGCTGGATATGCAACACCTTGTCTGCGAGCCAACCGACCCGGTGCTGGAGGTAGAGCAGGTGATCTATCTTGAAGATGGTACGCCGCTGGAGTACGCCCATTGTCACTATCGCTATGACCATGGCGGCATCGTTATCGTGAATAACGGATAAAAAAAAGCGGGCCCCGCGGCCCGCTTTTTTAATTCTCACGATTAGTTCAGACGCACCGGCATACCGGAACGGTTCTGAATCGCCTGGTCAACAATGGTCGTGTCAACATCCGCCTGAGAGGTGACGGACTGCACCGCGCTGGTCAGCTTAATCGGTACGATTTCGTTGTTGTTGATCTGATCTTCGCTGGTGGACAGCGGGTTATGCACTTCAATGTAACGGCTGCCGTCCGGCTCTGACGTCGCTTTCACCGGTTCGTTAATGAACTGCACGCGCGTACCGACCGGCACGTTATCGAACAGGAATTTGATGTCTTCATTACGCAGACGCACGCAGCCGTGGCTTACGCGCAGGCCGATACCGAAGTTGGCGTTAGTACCGTGGATGGCATACAGACGTCCAATGTACAGCGCGTACAGACCCATCGGGTTATCCGGGCCGGCAGGCACAACGGCTGGCAGCGGTTCGCCGGCAGCAATGTACTCAGCGTGCATTTTGGCGGTCGGCGTCCAGGTTGGGCCCGCTTTCTTACGCTCCACTTTGGTGGTCCAGTTCAGCGGAGTGTCTTTACCCAGCTGACCGATACCGATAGGCAGCACGATCACGGTGTTGGTGCCTTTCGGGTAGTAATACAGACGCATTTCGGCGCTGTTAATCACGATACCTTCGTGCACGGTATCCGGCAGGATCAGCTGCTGTGGAATGTTGAGTACGGTACCCGCTTTCGGCAGATACGGGTCAACGCCCGGGTTCGCCTCCAGCATGTTCGACAGACCGAGCTGATACTGCGCCGCGAAGTATTCCAGCGGCTGAGAGTTCCCTTCCGGCACCGTCACCACCTGGTTTTCACCCACCAGACGGCTTCCGTCTGTCGGCAGGGGATACGTCACCGCAGACGCGGTCTTACAAAAACCTACTACGGCTAACGCCGCCGCAAAAAGCGTTGTTAATTTCATGTTCATGTTATGCGAGGTATCTAAGCCATTCTGGCGATGAGTTGATAAGTCTGAATCGGTAATGGGAGCGCATTATATGTGCATTCCCGTTAACTGGGAATTCAGATGTGTACGAAATCACATTTTTTTCGATTTTGTTAAAGTTTAGTGGATTACCGCAACAGGGGATCTCAATTCGGAATTGTGGCATAATGCCGCGTTTATCACACTTTTCGCAGGAATCTCTCCGTGTTAGTTACCAGCAACGTCACTATGCAGTTTGGCAGTAAGCCGCTGTTCGAAAACATTTCCGTCAAATTTGGCGGCGGCAACCGTTACGGCCTGATTGGTGCCAACGGTAGCGGAAAATCCACCTTTATGAAGATCCTCGGCGGTGACCTGGAGCCAACGCTCGGTAACGTGTCGCTCGACCCTAACGAGCGCATCGGTAAGCTGCGTCAGGATCAGTTCGCCTTCGAAGAGTTCACCGTGCTCGACACCGTGATCATGGGGCACGCGGAGCTGTGGGAAGTGAAGCAGGAGCGCGATCGTATCTACGGTCTCGCTGAGATGAGCGAAGAAGACGGTTACAAAGTGGCCGACCTGGAAACGCAATACGGCGAAATGGACGGCTACTCTGCGGAAGCGCGTGCGGGCGAACTGCTGCTGGGCGTCGGTATTCCGGTTGAACAGCATTACGGCCCGATGAGCGAAGTCGCGCCAGGCTGGAAGCTGCGTGTGCTGCTGGCACAGGCGCTGTTCTCTAACCCGGACATCCTGCTGCTCGACGAACCGACGAACAACCTGGACATCGACACCATCCGCTGGCTGGAGCAGACGCTGAACGATCGCGACAGCACCATGATCATCATCTCGCACGACCGTCACTTCCTGAACATGGTGTGTACCCACATGGCGGATCTGGACTACGGCGAGCTGCGCGTTTATCCGGGCAACTACGATGAGTACATGACGGCGGCAACCCAGGCGCGCGAGCGTCTGCTGGCCGACAACGCCAAGAAGAAAGCGCAGATTGCTGACCTGCAATCCTTCGTCAGCCGCTTCAGCGCCAACGCCTCTAAATCGCGCCAGGCAACGTCGCGTGCCCGTCAGATCGACAAAATCAAGCTGGAAGAGGTTAAAGCCTCCAGCCGTCAGAACCCGTTCATCCGCTTCGAGCAGGACAAGAAGCTGTTCCGTAACGCGCTGGAAGTGGAAGCCCTCACCAAAGGCTTCGATGAAGGCCCGCTGTTCAAAAACTTCAACCTGCTGCTGGAAGTGGGCGAGAAGATTGCCATCCTCGGCGCCAACGGCGTGGGTAAATCCACTATGCTGAAAACCCTGGTGGGTGAACTGCAACCGGATAACGGTACCGTGAAATGGTCTGAAAACGCGCAGATTGGTTACTACGCGCAGGACCATGAATATGAGTTTGAAAACGATCTGACCGTCTTCGACTGGATGAGCCAGTGGAAGCAGGAAGGCGACGACGAGCAGGCGGTACGCAGCATTCTGGGGCGTCTGCTGTTCAGCCAGGACGACATCAAAAAGCCCGCCAAAGTGCTCTCCGGTGGTGAAAAGGGCCGTATGCTGTTCGGCAAGCTGATGATGGAAAAACCGAATATTCTGGTGATGGACGAACCGACTAACCACCTGGATATGGAATCTATTGAGTCGCTGAACATGGCGCTGGAGATGTATCAGGGCACCCTGATCTTCGTCTCTCACGACCGGGAGTTCGTCAGCTCGCTGGCGACCCGCGTGATCGAAATTACGCCAGAGCGCGTGGTGGACTTCACCGGTAACTACGAAGATTACCTGCGCAGTAAAGGTATCGAGAGTTAAAAAAATAGCCGGGTGGCGGCTTCGCCTTACCCGGCCTACGTTCTATCCCCTCTCCCTGTGGGAGAGGGTTAGGGTGAGGGCAACAGGCCGCACTACACCACCCACTCGCCCCCTTCAACTCCGTTCACCCGCAACGTACGTTTTTCCCCCGCCGGTAATGACACCTTCAGCGCCTTCCATGCCGGACGATAGTCGCCGCGCGCATTCACCTTCAGGTTGATACTTGCGCCGTCGCACTCCATCTCCCATTCCACCCACAGCGCGTTGCCGTTCTGGTAGCCCCAGCTTTCGCCGTCATCCTCAAACAGCAGCCCGGCGGTGGTGCCGACGCCTTTCACCGGGAACAGTTTCAGCTCACGGGTATCGTCTTTATCGGCGCTCACGTGACGGATGCGTTCGCTGAGCGGCAAACCGGCCCCGGCGCGTACCAGCAGTGGCAGCTTTTCCAGCGGCGCATCAAGGACGATCGCCTGGCCGCCCGCATACCACGCGTGGGTGTAAAAATCGTACCAGCCCGTTTCGTTATCCGGCAGCCAGACGCGGCGCTCGCGCTGCCCGGCTTCGACGACGCTGGCCACCAGCAGGTCACGGCCCAGCAGGAAGTCGTCGCACTCTTCAAAGGTCTGCGCATCGTGCTCATGATCGAGGAAGGTCGGGCGCAGCATCGGCTCGTCGTCGGCGTGCGCCTGCCAGAGCAGGGTGTAGAGGTACGGCAGCAGGCGGTAGCGCAGTTCAATGGCGCTGCGAATCGCAGGCGTGACACCCGGGTACATCCACGGCTCGTTCACCGTGTGATCATCGTTCCACGAATGAATGGTAAAGCGCGGGTGCATCACGCCGTTCTGTACCCAGCGCACGAACAGCTCGGCATCCGGCTTGTCGCCGGAGAAACCGCCGACGTCGTGACCGACGTTGAACAATCCGGACAGGCTCATGCCCAGCCCCATGCGGATGTTATAACGCAGGGTGTCCCAGTTGGTGCGGTTGTCGCCGCTCCAGGTCTGAACGTAGCGCTGCATCCCGGCACAGCCGGAGCGGGAGATCAGATACGGACGTTTCTCCGGCGCAAAGCGCTGCTGCGCTTCCAGCGAGGCGCGCATCATCAGCAGCGGCATCACCGGGCGAATGTGCTTGATGGCGATCTCCTGACCGAAGCCATAGCAGCGCGCTTCCCCGTCCCACACTTCATACTCGTTGTTGTCGTTCCAGGTGGAGTCGATGCCCATCTCCAGCAGCTGCGTGGTCACGCCGTTCTGCCACCACTGCACCGTCTGCGGGTTAGTAAAGTCAAGGTGCGATCCTTCGTCATCCCAGAAGCTGGAACGTTCAGGCGCATCGGTTTCTGAATCACGAATGAACAGGCCGCGTTCCGCCACTTCGCTGTAGCGGGGATGATCCTGCAACAGACACGGCTTGATGTTGGCCGCAAGCCGCAGCCCCGCGTCGTGGAACGCCTGGCTCATCACCTTCGGCTGCGGCACTTTGTCGTAGTTCCAGTTAAAGACGTAGCGCTTGCCGTTAATCGAGGTATAGCCGGAGGAGAGCTGGAACGAGTCGCACGGAATGGCATGCTCATCGCACAGGCGGATGAAGTTCATCAGCTGGTTTTGCGCATCCGGCGCGTCGGTGTAGTGCATGGTCGAGCCGCTGTAGCCCAGGCTCCACTTCGGTCCAAAGAGCGTTTTCCCCGTCAGGCGCACGAAGGCTTTCGTCACGTCCAGCGCACGCTTGCCGGTAAAGATGTAGTAGTCAATATCGCCCGCTTCCGCCTGCCAGCGGCGGTAGGCGGTGTGATAGTTGTCGATCTCGTTACCCAGATCCAGCCAGCAGCTGCTCAGGTTATCGTAGAACAGACCGTAGCTCACGTCATCGCGACGGGTGAGGGTGAACGGGATGTGCTTGTAAAGCGGATCGGTGCTGGCCGCGTTATAGCCCATCGCGTCCAGGTTACGCATCTCATAGCGTTTGCCGTTGCGCTGTAAATCACCCGCTTTCTCACCCAGACCGTAAAAACGTTCATCCTTACGACGGCTAAGATAGTGCGCCACGCCGTCACCGTGGGCGTTCAGCAGGTAGGCGCTGGTCGGGCGGTCATTGACCAGCGGCTGCCACTCGCCCGCCTCATTGCGGTAGTGCCACTCCAGCCACAGCGGCTGGTGGACGGTGACGCGCAGCTGTTCAGTCGCTACGGTTAACGTGTCGTCCTGCTGCGTCAGCGTCCAGGCAGGGCAGGTGAAGCCGCTGACATCGTCACGACGGCGGCCTTCCCACGGCACATCTTGTTCCGGCGCGATGCTCCAGGTGCGGTTCAGCGCCAGCTCGCCTTTACGTTTGATCAGCACACGGAACAGATTCTCTTCCAGCACATACAGGCACAGGCGGTGCTGGTTATCGATTAGCAGTTCCAGATGATTCGCCGACTGCGTATCGACGGTCCAGTTTTTCAGGTTTTTCATATGCAATACATCCACTATCAGGCGCGCTTGGCGCGACGTTCAGCAATAAATGCCACCAGGAAGACAGCGCCAAGCAGGTCAAAGAAGCCCATGGCGATAAAGAGCGGGTTGAAGCCGATTTTGTCGGCGGTCACCCCAATCAAAAGGGAGAACAGGAAGCTGGCGATCCACGCCGCCGAGCCGCGCATGCCGTTGACCGTCGCCATCTGGCCTTTGTCGAACGACTCCACGACCAGCGCGCTCAGCATGCAGGAGATGATCTGGTGCCCGAAGCCGCCGATGGAGATCAGCACGATGGTGATATACGGGTCGCGGGTCACGGCCACGACGGCCAGAGAAATCATCAGAAACGCGCCGGTGACGGAGCTGGCTACCACCGAGTTGACGCGGGTGCAGCCAAACCAGCGGGTGTAGAGCCGGGTCAGGTAGCCGCTCGCCACGCTGCCGAGGTCGGCGGCCAGGAACGGCAGCCAGGCGAACATCGCGATCTGCTTCAGGTCCATACCGTGCTCTTTGGCGAGGTACAGCGGCACCCAGAAGCTCAGCACGGCCCAGGCCGGTTCCGCCATAAAGGCCGGGATGGCGATACCGTAGAACCGTTTGTTCTTCGAGACGGTCTTCAGCGCGGTCAGGAAGGGCAGTTTGACCGGCGCAGGTTCGTTATCCTGCTTGATAAACGCCAGCTCATCGCGGCTCAGGTTTGGGTGCTGTTCCGGGTTGTGATAAAACGCCCACCACAGGATCACCCACAGCAGCGCCAGCACGCCGGTAAACATAAACGCACCCTGCCAGCCGAACGACGCGTGAGCAAAGTAGATGATAGGCGGGGCCAGCATGGCCCCAATGGAGAAGCCTACCCCCGCCCAGCCTGCGGCAACAGGGCGCTCTGATTTCGGGAACCATTCACCGATGGTTTTGGCGTTCGCTGGCGTGGCGGCGGCTTCGGACGCACCCATAAAGAAGCGCAGAATCGCCAGGTGCAGCCAGCTTCCGGCACCCGCGTGGAAGATACACATCAGCGCCCAGATCCCGGCGCAGACCATAAAGCCGATTTTCAGGCCGATAACGTCAATCAGCCAGCCGCACAGGGGCTGGAAAATGGTGTAGGCGATCTGGAACGCGCCGACGATCCAGGAGTACTGCTCGGTGGTGATCCCGAGGCTCTCTTTCAGTTCAGGGGCGAGAATACCTAACGAATTACGGGTGATGTAGTTAACGGTCACGCCGAGAAGAAACAGCACCAGTACGTACCAGCGCAGGTTCCTGATGACGCGACGTGTTTTGCTTGTCGCAACTGTGTTATTGATGTCCTGACTCATTTTCTTCTCCACAAGACGGACGGTAAGGGGACAAAGGTTCAGGTGTCACACAGCGTCAGGCGTTTGAAAGTTATCTGTTTTAGAGCGCTAAGCTGCTATACAACTAGTATGGAAGTTGTGTGACAGGTTCACCTTAAGAAAGAAATTGGGCAGGGAATAGTGGATTTTGTGCAAACTTTCTCATAACCGAGGTTTAATTTTCGGCATTATGACCTTCTCGCAAGTTATTACCTGATAAACAAGTTGTGAAAATTTTTTCATTTCACATCCGGAGCCAGATCACAAAATGGACAAAAGGCTTAAAATCACCGAAATCGCCGCCCGGACGCAGCTCTCCATCAGCACCGTTTCTCGCGTGCTGGCGGGGAAGGCAAACACCAGCGAAAAAGCACGGGCAAAGGTGCTGGCGTGCGCGCGGGAGCTGGGGGTAATGGACGGCATGGCGGCGGGGCGTCTGCTGCTTAACAGCCTGGTGGTGTTTGCCCCGCAGCGGGCGTTTGACGAGCGGTCCGACATCTTTTACTACCGCGTCATCCAGAGCGTGAGCAAAGGGCTGGCCTCGCACGAGGTTCGCCTGCGTTACTGTGCGCTGGAGGAGAACGACAGCGATGCCCAGCTGTTTCTGGCCCGCATGAACGAAGCGGACACTCAGGCGGCGATCCTCCTCGGTATCGACGATCCGCATATCCACGATCTGGCGGTAGACATGGGCAAACCCTGCATGCTGATTAACTGCCGGGACCGCCACATGCGCCTGCCCGCCGTCGCGCCGGATCATCGCGCGATTGGCGAGCGGGCGGCAGAGTACCTGTTCGAGATGGGGCACCGGGAGGTGATGAACGTGCTGTGCCTGCGACGCTACACCATGGAGCTGCGCCTGTCCGGGATCCGCGACGCGTGGCACGGTCATAACCTCAGGTTCAGCGACAGGCGCGACCTGCTGATGGTGTCCAGCTTCAGCGCCAGAGAGACGGAGCAGCTGGTAAGCGAGTGGCTTCACCAGCAGAAAGGGAAGGACCTGCCGACGGCGTTCCTGGTTGGTGGTGATTTTATGGCGGCGGGGACCATCAGCGCGCTGCAAAAACACGGTCTGCGCGTGCCGCAGGATGTCTCGGTGATGAGCATTGACGGGTTTAATCTCGCGGCGATTCAGGATGTGCCCTTAACCGCGGTACATGTTCCGCGTGATGAGCTGGGAACGGAAGCGGTGCATATGCTCCAGCAGCGGCTGATGCGCCCGGATGCGCCGGTGGGAACATTGCTGCTAAACGGCACGCTGACCGTGCGGGAGTCGGTCCGGCGGATACGTCAGGGGAAACGACGTACCGCCGTAGAGCGGGAAGGGCTGTACGACGGTTAAGCCATGCCCAGCGCGCGCCTGCCGTGGATGTTGAGATCGGCCACGGTAAAGCGGCCCTGCCAGCTTTTCTCATAATCCTCGCGCGGGAAATCGCCCGGCGACGCGCCGGTTTCCAGCGCTTCCTTGACCTTTTTCGCATAGGCGAGATTCTTCTCGCACATTGGCGCGGCAGGAATGTACATCACGTTGCCCCAGCCCTGCTGATTTTCTACCGGCGCGACGGAGTGGATCACATCGCAGTGCCACCACACGGAGTCACCGGCTTCCAGCGCCGGAATGCTGGTTAACGCTTCGATCAGCAGCGGGTGCCACTTCTCAGAAATCGGCAGCACGCGCCCCGGCGCCACGCCGCACAGCTCGTCTTCCGGCACGTCGTCCAGCAGCGGACGCAGCAGAATATAGGCCATTGCCTCCGGGATCGGCACCACGTGCAGCAAGCCCTGTCCGGGGATCATGTCCGACAGCGCCGTCCAGCCCTGGAAGGTGCGGAACACCGAGCATTTGGTGGTGTTATCCACGGTGTACTCTTCCACTTCGGTACGGTGCGCGGCGTTCCACGGATCGTATTTATCAACGTTGCCGTCAAACACGCGGGCAAAGACCTGCTGATAAGCGGGCAGCAGCCAGCGCTCCAGCGCGCCAGAATCAGTGTGTGCGCCAAGTCCCTTCGAGGTGGTTCCCGGTGGACGACGGCGGATGCGGTCCGGGTAAATCACGCTCACGTCCGGGTCGAACCACTGCTTGCCGTTGCTCTCAAATGTCCATAAACGGTTCAGGAACGACTGTACCTGCGCCATCTCTTCACTCTGGCGCGCCTGCATTTGCGCCTGCGACCAGTAGATCGGGTAAATCTCCGGACGAGAGGCCGTTAAGGTGCCGAAGAAGTTATCGCCGGGTCCTTTATACACCTCGTCAAACTTATTCAGATCGAGGTAGTCGAGCATCGACTGATCCCACGCCAGCGCCTGCTCGCGCGGGAAATGGCCTTTGATCACCGCGCAGCCGCGACGTTTAACCGCTTCGCGCTGTTCGGCGGTGATCGTGCCGTTTTTCACGTCGGCAAAGGGGATCACTGGCCAGACGGTTTCGCCTTTGTTTTTGAGAGCGTTGATTTCCGCCACGCGGGTGGCGATTTTATCGCTGAGCCGGTCGAACACCGCCTGCACATCGCCGATCTGCGCGCGTAATTCACGTTTCATCTGACGGATTGCCGCTTTATGGTCCGCTGGCAACGTTTCGCTGGTAAAGGTCATAACTGCCTCGCATCTTTCATTCGAAAGTAAAAGTGTCTACAAGTGATACTTTAAGTTAAAAAAAAGTTAATGCAAGTTTAAAACCTTGACGGGTGCCACAGGATGGGAAAAGAGTGAGGGGGCCGGAGCGAGGCTCCGGCAGGTAGGGGGATCAGGCGTCGAACGGGGAGTGCGCGTCGAGCACGGCCTGAATCACGTTCAGCGCGCCCTGATGGTTGTTATCGTCGGTAGCGTAACGGCTGACCGCTTTAATGCTGTCCGCCGCGTTGCCCATCGCAAACGAGTATTTCACCAGCTTCAGCATTTCCGCATCGTTGCCGCTGTCGCCAATGCCGACGCACTCCTGCGGGGAGGTTTTCCAGCGTTTCAGCAGGCGGCTGATGCCGTTGGCTTTGTGCAGGCCGGGGATAATCAAATCGACAAAACCGAAGCCGCTGGTGACCGGCTTCATGATGCCGTCCAGGGAGACATGCAGTTTATCAACCAGATTCGGGATATCGCTGTCCGGCAGGTTCAGGGAGAATTTAAACAGCACGTCGTCAATGTCGCGGTAATCGCTGATGCGCTTTAAGCGGTGGTAGTGCTTTGACATCAGCGCCACGAACGCGTCCGGGGCTTTATCGCTTACGTACGCGCTCTCCAGCCCGCAGGCCACAAAGTTCAGCCCTTTGTCTTTCAGCAACTCGCCAATGACGATCTGCGACTCATGACGCGTCAGTTCGCCGTGGAAAATCTGTTCGCCGTGATCGAAGACCAGCGCGCCGTTTTCCGCGACGAAGGAGATCTGATCTTTCAGCTCCGGGAAAAAGGAGATGAGCTGGTAATACTGGTTGCCGCTGGCGACAACAAATTCAATGTTGCGGGCTTTAAGCTGCTCAAACTGTGCCTGGAAGCGGTCACGATCGTACTGCTTGGCATCATCAAGGAAAGTTCCGTCCATATCGGTGACGATAACTTTTACGGTCATACTGTGCTCCTGGGTCACTGCGTTTTGAAACATTCTAATAACAAGGTGACGGGGAGCACAAATTTAATTTCATTCGAAAGTCAAAGCAAAACGGCAACCGAAGTTGCCGTTTTTAGTGTTTTCTCCCTCTCCCCGTGGGAGAGGGCCGGGGTGAGGGCATCAGCGTGCGCATTTCCCCCTCACCCTAACCCTCTCCCTCAAGGGAGAGGGGATAAACCGTTACAGCGTATGCTCAGTACGAGCGATAATATCGTCCTGCGCATCCGGCGACAGGGCGGTGAAGAACGCCGAGTAACCCGCGACGCGCACCACCAGGTCACGATACTGATCCGGGTGTTTCTTCGCTTCCAGCAGCGTTTCGCGGGAGACGATGTTGTACTGAATGTGCCAGCCTTTATGCACCTCGAAGAAGGTGCGCAGCAGCACCATCAGCTTCTGGCGATCGCTGTCGTTTTCCAGCGTCGACGGGTTCAGCTTCTGGTTTAGCAGCACGCCGCCGAGAATCGCTTCCGTCGGCAGTTTACCCACGGAGCCAATCACCGCCGTCGGGCCGAGGTGGTCGGTACCGGAGGCCGGGCTTGCCCCTTCCGCCAGCGGGGTGTGGGCTTTACGGCCGTCCGGCGTTGCCATGGTTGCTGCGCCAAACGGCACGTTTGCGGAGATAGACGACGTGCCCGCATAGTAGTTACCCCCAATCGGGCCGCGGCCGTAGCGTGGGTTATGGTACTGCTTCAGCTCTTCAATGTAGGTTTCGTAGGCACGGGTCAGCAGCAGGTCCACGCTGTCGTCGTCGTTGCCGTACTTCGGCGCGCCGTTGATCAGGCGCTGGCGCAGCTGCTCGTGGGTCAGCCCCTCGAAGTCATCCGCCAGCGCCGCCGCCAGCTGTTGCTGACCGATAACGCCCTGGTCAAACACCAGCTTCTTCACCGCTGCCAGGCTGTTGCCAAGGTTGGCGATCCCCACCTGTAGGCCGGAAACCCAGTCATACTTCGCGCCGCCCTGCTTAATGCTTTTCGCGCGTTCGATACAGTCGTCCACCAGCGCCGAGCAGAGAATATCGTGGACGTTCTCTTCCAGCATGGTGTCCACCACGTACTCGATCTCAATGGATTTGCGGGTGTAGTAGCGGATCTGGTTATCCCACGCCGCCATGACCTCATCGAAATTCCCGAAATTACCGGCAGAAAGCGCTTTTTCCTGCGGCAGGAACACCTGGCCGCTGGTGGCGTCGCGACCGCCTTCCAGCGCCGCCAGCATCACGCGGGCGAAGTTGATAAAGCTCATGCCGGTGCAGCGATAGCCCCACTTGCCGCCGACGGCGGTTTCGATGCAGCCAATCGCCGCATAGTCATACGCGTCCTCTCGTTCCACGCCGAGCTTGATAAATTCCGGGATCACGATTTCATCGTTGTTAAACGCCGGCATCCCGAAGCCGCAGCGGATCACCTGCACGCAGGCGTCGAGGAAGTCGTTGCTCATGCCCGCGTGGTAGCGCACGCTCAGGTTCGGCTGGGTGGAGCGCAGACGGCCGCAGGATTCGAGAATGGCGTAAGAGAGCGGGTTGACCGCGTCCATCGGTTCACCGTTGACCAGCTTCTGGCCGCCGATGGTGACGTTCTGATACAGCGGGCTGCCCGCAGAGGCTTTGGAGTGCGAGCCGGAGCGGATTTTGTTCACTTCCAGCAGCTTCAGCCAGCAGCTGTGCAGCAGCTCAATGGCGTGCTCGCGATCCAGACTCTGGTCCAGCTCCACGTCGCGGCGGTAGTACGGGTAAAGGTACTGGTCCATACGGGCAAAGGAGACGGAGTGACCGTTGGACTCAATTTGCAGGATCAGCTGAATGAAGTAGCACAGCTGTAGCGCCTGCCAGAAGGTTTTTGGCGGTTGGTGGGCGATGATGTCGCAGTTTTCCGCCATGGCCAGCAGCTCGTCGCGGCGGCTGTCGCGGGTTTCTGTCGCGGCCATTTCACGCGCCAGGTCGGCAAAGCGTTTGATGTGCAGGCTTACGGCTTCCAGCACGATATCAATGGCTTTCAGGAACTGGTCGCCGTGCAGATCGTCCAGCACCGTCAGGTTGATGCGCGACCGGCGCTCGGCCACTTTCGCGCGCAGGCCGTCGAGACCTTTCTCCAGCACCAGCGGGAAATTCACCGCCAGGTGTGCGTCACCGGAGGTCATGTTGCCTTCCGCTTTGATGATGCCGGTTTCCAGCAGGCCTTTCTGCTCGTCGGTAAACATGCCGTAGCAGCGATCCTGCACCGTCTGGCCGCGCCACCACGGGCAGATCGCATGCAGGACGCGCTTGTTCTCTTCGCTCACCGCAAAGCCCGCGCCCGGACGGTCCGCCAGATCGTCAATCTCTTTCTCAATCCAGGAGACGGTATATTCCGGGAAAATCGGCGCGGCGCGCACTTCGCTTGCCTGGTTACCGATAATCAGCTCGTCGTGTTTGATCCAGATGGTGCGTTTTGCCAGGTGGTGGGCGAGGGCCAGCGCGCGACGTACCGGGATCGGCTTGTCCAGATGCTGCTGATACATTTCGGTATAGTGCTGCGCGCGCTCGGTACAGACCGGCGGCTTAACGATATGTACCAGCGCCGTTTTGTGCGCCTTGATGCGCTCGCTGAGGGTGTTGAGATTCAGGGTGGTCATAAGTTTATCCTCGTAAGGTCGCGGTTAACCCTTTCTGGCAGGCATACTGCTGTGCGAAGTCCAGCAGGGCAGGGTTATCCAGCGGTTTGTCAGGGGCAGAGTAGGGTTGGCCGAGCAGGGTGTATTTGTTCATGCCCAGCGTGTGATACGGCAGAAAATGAATATCGTGAACGCCGAGTTCGTCGGCGGCGAAATTGGTAATGGCGGTAACCGACGCTTCATCGGCGTTAAAGCCCTGGATCAGCGGCACGCGAATGGTGATTTTTTTCCCGGCGGCAGCCAGGCGCTTCAGGTTGTCCAGGATCCGTCTGGCTGAGCCATCGGTCCACTGTTTGAATACGTCACTGTCCACATGCTTCAGGTCCGCCAGGAATAGATCGACATACGGCAGTGACGGCTCGATATAATGCCAGGGGACGTGAAGGCAGGTTTCAACGGCGGTATGAATGCCTTGTTCATGGCTGGCTTTAAACAGGGCATGTGCCAGCGCCGGGTTCATGAACGGCTCGCCGCCGGAGAGGGTGATCCCGCCGCCGCTGCGGTCGTAGAAGGGCTTGTCGCGCAGCACGGTGGCCATAATCTCCTCCACCTGCTTCTCTTCACCGCAGACGGTAAGCGCCTGGGTCGGGCAGCAGTCGGTAAGGGCAGTGAGCGTCTCGTCGTTAAGCTTCTCACGATGAATGACCAGCCCGTTCAGCGCGCGTTCAACACACCCCGGCGCGGCCTGCTGACACAGGTCACAGCCGTCCAGGCACAGGCGGGCATCAAACAGGACGTCCCGCGTGCGGGAGCGGCTTTCCGGGTTCTGACACCAGCGACAGCCCAGCGAGCAGCCTTTCAGGAATACCACGGTTCGAATACCGGGACCGTCGTGGGTGGAGTAACGCTGTATATTGAAGATCATTTTCTTGCCCTCGAATTACATATGAAGATTAAATTACTTTCGAATGAAAGTTATCTTGATATGGGTCAATTCCTGAGCAGGTTTTGCTGTGATAGGGTAAGTGCAGGCTAATTTTGAGGGTGACATCATGGAACTTTATCTCGACACATCTGACGTTGCGGCAGTCAAAAAGCTGGCGCGTATCTTCCCGCTGGCGGGCGTGACCACTAACCCAAGCATTGTGGCGGCGGGTAAAACGCCTCTGGAAGAGCTGCTGCCCGCGCTGCACGACGCGCTGGGCGGCAAGGGCCGGCTGTTCGCTCAGGTGATGGCGAAGACCGCCGAGGGAATGGTGGAAGACGCACGTAAGCTGCGCGCGATAATCAATGACCTGGTGGTGAAAGTGCCCGTGACCGCTGAAGGACTGGCGGCGATCAAAATGCTGAAAGCAGAAGGGATCCCGACGCTGGGTACGGCGGTGTATGGCGCAGCACAGGGGATGCTCTCCGCACTGGCGGGGGCTGAGTATGTGGCTCCTTATGTAAATCGCGTGGACGCACAGGGCGGGGACGGGATCCAGACGGTGGTTGAACTGCAACAGCTGCTGACCCTGCATGCCCCGCAGTCAAAAGTGCTGGCGGCGAGCTTTAAAACCCCGCGCCAGGCGCTGGACTGCCTGCTGGCAGGGTGCGAGTCCATCACGCTGCCGCTGGACGTGGCGCAGCAGTTTATTACCTCTCCGGCCGTGGATGCGGCAATTGTGAAGTTTGAGCAGGACTGGCAGGGGGCGTTTGGGCGGACGTCTATTTGACGCTGTTGCCGGGTGGCGCTGACGCTTACCCGGCCTACGCTCGGGCCGTTGTAGGTCGGGTAAGGCGAAGCCGCCACCCGACTTTTTATTTACTACACACCTCACACCCGGGATTACGCATCAGCTTCATCTCGCGGAACTGGCAGGTCATCGCGTCATACATCACGATTTTACCCGCTGCGGGCGTGCCGTAGTGTGCCAGCACTTTGATCGCCTCCATCGCCTGCAAGGAACCGATAACGCCAACCAGTGGCGCCATCACGCCCGCCTCGACGCAGGTCAGCGCATTCTCGCCAAACAGACGGCTCAGGCAGCGGTAGCAGGGCTCTCCTTCAGCGTAGGTGAAGACGGTGATTTGCCCCTCCATGCGGATGGCCGCGCCGGAAATCAGCGGCGTTTTATGGGCAAAGCAACCCGCATTGAGCTGGTTGCGAATGGCGACGTTATCGGTGCAGTCCAGCACCAGGTCATGCCGTGCAATCTGCGCAAACAGCGCGTCGTCATCCAGCATCGCGTCAATCAGGGTGAACTGAACGTTGGGGTTAATGCGCGCCAGCGCCGTGCGTGCTGATTCCACTTTAGGCTGACCGACCGTCGCGTCGCTGTGCAGCGTCTGGCGTTGCAGGTTGGACACCGACACGGTGTCGAAATCCAGCAGCGTCATGCTGCCGACGCCCGCCGCAGCCAGGTATTGCGCCGCTGCGCAGCCCAGCCCGCCCAGGCCCACAACCAGCACGCTGGCCGCCTTGAGCGCTTCCTGGCCCTCGAAATCAAACCCGCGTAGCACGATCTGGCGGTTATAGCGCATCATCTCCGGGTCGCTCAGTTCCACCGTCATGTCAGCCTCCGAACAGGTGGTTAAAGCGTTCCACTTCAACCCATTCGCCCGCCTCAACGTGGCCGCGATCGCGCTCCAGCACGATAAAGCAGTTCCCCTGACTGAAGGAGCTAAAGATGTGCGAACCCTGATGCCCGGTAGTGCTCACCTCCAGCTCGCCGTCGGCGTTGCGCGCCAGAATGCCGCGCTGGAAATCGAGACGGCCCGGTGATTTTTTGAGGCGCGTTGCCGCCCGCACGCGCACACGCTCCGGCAGCGGGCTGGCATTGTTGCCTGAAAGCTTCGCCAGCAGCGGGATCACCAGCTGGTAGAAGGTAAGCGCGGCGGAGACCGGGTTACCCGGCAGGCCACAGAACCAGCTGTGCGGAAGTTTGCCAAACGCGAACGGTTTGCCCGGTTTAATCGCCAGCTTCCAGAAGGCGATTTCGCCCAGCTCTTCAAGCAGGGTTTTGGTGTAATCCGCTTCGCCAACCGATACGCCGCCGGAGCTGATCACCACGTCGGCAGAGGCGTCAGCGTCGATAAACGCCGCGCGCAGTTTTTGCGGATCGTCAGGAATGATACCGAGGTTAATCACCTCACAGCCCAGCTGCTCAAGCATCAGGTGCACCGCCAGACGGTTGGTGTCGTAAATCTGCCCCTCGTTCAGTGGCTGACCCGGAAGCTGTAGCTCGTCTCCCGTGGAGAACACCGCCACGCGCACTTTGCGGACCACGTCAATCTCCGCGATGCCAAGCGATGCCAGCACCGGCAGTTCGGCGACCGTCAGCTTTTGCCCGGCGGCAAAGACCGTTGCGCCCAGGGTAATGTCTTCCCCGATGTGGCGGATATTTTGTCCCGCTTTGACGCTGGCGGTAAAGCGCACGCCGTCGTCCGTTTGTTCGGTCTCTTCCTGCATCACCACGGCTTCACAGCCCTTTGGCACCGGTGCCCCGGTCATAATGCGCACACAGGTGCCCGCTGGCCACTCACCGTTGAACGGCTGCCCGGCAAACGCTTTACCTGCCACCGGCAGCGGCTGACCCGTTTGCAGATCCGCCAGACGTACGGCATAGCCGTCCATCGCCGCGTTATCAAACCCCGGCACGTTCAGCGGCGAGACGATATCGCGCGCGGCAATACGGCCAAAACAGCGCACAAGCGGCAGTGTCTCAACGTCGTGCAGTGGAGTAATACGATCAAGCATCTGCGAGAGTGCCGTCTCAAGCGGCATCAGTCCGGCGGTAAAATCCATGGTGGGCTCCTGCGGAGTAACAACGAAAGCGCTCATTATGGCAGAAAAGTGCGGCTAACTGTATGACCCGATGGGTGTACGCTTTACATCACAGTTGCGTCTTTCTATATTCAAAAATCATCTGAAGATTCGTCGACGATAATGATATTTATAGAAAAAGCAGCCAGCCAGGCTGATGGGTGATGCGAAATGAGTAAAGCGGTTATCGCAATTCATGGCGGTGCCGGGGCAATCACCCGTGCACAGCTCAGTCCCGAGCAGGAGAAGCGTTATATTGATGCGCTGAACGCCATTGTGGAAACAGGCCAGCGGATGCTGGAAGCGGGCGACAGCGCGCTGGACGTGGTGACCGAAGCAGTACGTCTGCTGGAGGAGTGCCCGCTGTTTAATGCCGGTATTGGCTCGGTCTTTACGCGCGATGAAACGCACGAGCTGGATGCCTGCGTGATGGACGGCGTCACCCTGAAGGCGGGCGCGGTAGCAGGCGTCAGCCGTCTGCGTAATCCGGTGCTGGCCGCGCGTCTGGTGATGGAACAAAGCCCGCATGTGCTGCTGGCCGGGGCGGGGGCGGAAAAATTTGCCGTCGAGCACGGGATGGACACGGTCTCGCCCGATCTTTTTTCCACCGAGGAGCGTTACCGGCAACTGCTGGAGGCCCGTACAGCGGGGATGACGCAGCTGGACCATGCCGCGCCGCTCGATGAACGCAGCAAAATGGGCACGGTAGGCGCGGTGGCGCTGGATAAAGCCGGTAATCTCGCCGCCGCGACGTCGACAGGCGGTATGACCAACAAACTTCCCGGTCGCGTCGGCGACAGCCCGCTGCCGGGGGCCGGGTGTTACGCCAATAACGCCACCGCGGCGGTGTCATGCACCGGCACCGGCGAAGTGTTTATCCGCGCGCTGGCGGCCTACGACATTACCGCGCTAATGGATTACGGCGGATTAAGCCTGAGTGAGGCCTGCGAGCGGGTAGTGATGGAGAAACTGCCGGCGCTGGGCGGGATTGGCGGCTTAATTGCGGTGGATCGGGAGGGCAACGTGGCTCTGCCGTTCAACAGTGAAGGGATGTACCGGGCGTGGGGGTATGCCGGCGATGCGCCCAGCACAGGCATTTATCGTGAATAAGGGGGCATTGCGTGCCGCACCGTGAAGAGCTGGACAACTGCGAAGTGCTGGCTGTCCACCAACTGAATATTGCGTTTCAGGAAGAGCGGCAGTTCATCCCCGCAGTACAGAATTTATCGTTTTCGCTCAGGCGCGGCGAGACGCTGGCGATTGTTGGCGAATCAGGTTCCGGTAAATCCGTTACCGCGCTGGCGCTGATGCGTCTGCTTGAGCAGACGGGCGGGCAGGTCACCAGCGAGCGGATGCTGTTGCGCCGTCGCAACCGTCAGGTTATCGATCTCAACGAGCTGAGTGCGTCCCAGATGCAGGGGGTGCGCGGGGCAGATATTGCGATGATTTTTCAGGAGCCGATGACCTCCCTGAACCCGGTTTTTCCGGTGGGCGAGCAGATTGCCGAATCTATCCGCCTGCATCAGGGACTGAGCGGTGATGAGGCGCTCAACGAAGCAAAACGGATGCTGGAGCTGGTGCGTATCCCTGAGGCGCACGCGATTTTGTCCCGCTATCCGCATCAGCTTTCCGGCGGCATGCGCCAGCGGGTGATGATTGCGATGGCGCTGTCGTGCCGTCCGGCGGTGCTCATTGCGGACGAACCCACCACGGCGCTGGATGTCACCATTCAGGCCCAGATCCTGCAACTGATTAAGGTGTTGCAGCAGGAGATGGAGATGGGGGTGATTTTCATCACCCATGATATGGGGGTGGTGGCGGATATTGCCGATCGGGTGCTGGTTATGCATCAGGGCAATGCCGTGGAAACCGGCACGGTGGAGCAGGTCTTTCATGCGCCGGTGCATTCTTATACCAAAGCGCTGCTGGCGGCGGTCCCGCGTCTGGGGGCCATGAATGGCAGTGATTTTCCGCGCCGTTTTCCGCTGTTCTCTCAGACCGAACAGGGCCAGCAGGAAGACGAAACCGAGCAGGATACGGTGGTTCCCGGCAGGCCAATCCTCGAAGTGCGTGACCTGGTGACCCGTTTCCCGCTGCGTAGCGGGATCCTCAATCGCGTGAAGCGCGAAGTGCATGCGGTTGAAAACGTCAGTTTTGATCTCTGGCCGGGCGAAACGCTGGCGCTGGTGGGGGAGTCCGGCTGCGGTAAATCCACCACCGGGCGGGCGCTGCTCAGGCTGGTGGCGTCGCAGGAGGGGAGCATCACCTTCAACGGTGAGCGCATCGACACGCTCCCTAACAGTAAATTGCAGGCGGTGCGCCGGGATATTCAGTTTATATTCCAGGATCCTTATGCGTCGCTCGATCCGCGCCATACGGTGGGGTACTCGATTATGGAGCCGCTGCGGGTGCATAACCTGCTCGACGGTGAAGCCGCGCAGCGCCGCGTCGCATGGCTGCTGGAGCGCGTGGGCCTGAAGCCGGAGCATGCCTGGCGTTATCCGCACGAATTTTCTGGCGGTCAGCGTCAGCGTATCTGCATTGCGAGGGCATTGGCCCTCAATCCGAAAGTGGTGATTGCGGATGAGTCCGTGTCAGCGCTGGATGTCTCTATCCGCGCGCAAATCATCAATCTCCTGCTCGATTTACAGCGGGATTTGGGCATTGCGTTTCTGTTTATCTCCCACGATATGGCGGTGGTGGAGCGGATCAGCCATCGCGTGGCGGTGATGTACATGGGGCAAATTGTTGAAATCGGCCCCCGTCGGGCGGTGTTTGAAAACCCGCAGCACCCTTACACCCGCAAGCTGATGGCTGCCGTACCGGTTGCCGATCCTGAGCATCGTCACGCCCAGCGCGTGCTGTTGCAGGACGAAATGCCGAGCAATATTCGTAAACGGGGCGAAACCCTGGAGCGCGTGGCGCTGCGTGAGGTGGGACCCGGTCATTTTGTCGCACCACCGCGTCAGGGCAATGCATTCTCGCGGTTATAACTTACAACAGGCAGGAGAACACAATGGTTCCTTTTGTTGCTCGTAAATGGCTGCTGGCCGCGAGCGTGACGGCTGCGCTGGCCGCCGTCCCCGCGTTCGCGGCGAAAGATGTGGTGGTGGCTGTGGGGTCTAACTTCACGACCCTGGATCCGTATGATGCCAACGACACTCTTTCTCAGGCGGTGGCAAAATCCTTCTACCAGGGGCTGTTCGGCCTGGACCGCGAAATGAAGCTGAAAAACGTGCTGGCGGAAGGCTATACCGTGTCGGACGACGGGCTGGTCTATACCGTTAAGCTCCGTACCGGCGTGAAGTTCCAGGATGGCACCGACTTCAACGCCGAGGCGGTTAAGGTCAACCTGGATCGTGCCAGCAATCCGGAAAACGGTCTTAAACGCTACAACCTGTATAAAAATATCGCCCAAACCGAGGTGGTTGATCCGGCAACGGTGAAGATCACCCTCAAAGAGCCGTTCTCGGCGTTTATCAATATCCTGGCGCATCCCGCGACGGCGATGATTTCGCCCGCCGCCCTGAAAAAATACGGCAAAGAGATTGGATTCCACCCGGTGGGGACCGGACCGTACGAACTGCTCACCTGGAACCAGACCGATTTTGTGAAGGTGAAAAAATTCGCCGGATACTGGCAGCAGGGGCTGCCGAAACTGGATACCATCACCTGGCGGCCGGTAGTGGACAACAACACCCGCGCCGCAATGCTGCAAACCGGCGAAGCGCAGTTTGCCTTCCCGATCCCGTACGAACAGGCGGCGCTGCTGGCGAAAAACAGCAAGCTGGAACTGGTGGCCAGCCCGTCGATTATGCAGCGCTACATCAGCATGAACGTCACGCAGAAACCGTTTGATAACCCGAAGGTGCGTGAAGCCATCAACTACGCCATTAACCGCCAGGCGCTGGTGAAGGTGGCCTTTGCCGGCTACGCCACCCCGGCGACGGGCGTGATGCCGCCAACCATTGAGTACGCGCAAAGCTATCAGCCGTGGCCTTACGATCCGGCGAAAGCGCGGGAACTGCTGAAAGAGGCGGGCTATCCGAACGGCTTTAGCACTACGCTGTGGTCGTCGCATAACCACAGTACCGCGCAGAAGGTGCTGCAATTTACCCAGCAGCAGTTGGCGCAGGTGGGCATTAAAGCCAGGGTTACGGCGATGGATGCCGGACAGCGAGCGGCGGAAGTGGAAGGCAAAGGACAGAAAGAGAGCGGCGTGCGGATGTTCTACACCGGCTGGACGGCTTCAACCGGTGAAGCGGACTGGTCCCTGTCGCCGCTGTTTGCTTCCCAGAACTGGCCGCCAACGCTGTTCAATACCGCGTTCTACAGTAATCCGCAGGTGGATAAAGATCTGGCCGATGCCCTGAAAACCACCAAACCGGAAGAGAAAGCACGCCTGTACAAAGAGGCGCAGGACATTATCTGGAAAGAGTCGCCGTGGGTGGCGCTGGTGGTGGAAAAACTGGTCTCAGCCCACAACAAAGCGCTGACCGGTTTTTACATCATGCCGGATACGGGCTTTAGCTTTGATGACGCGGATTTGAAATAAAACTCATGCTGAATTATGTGTGTAAACGCCTGCTGGGGCTTATCCCGACGCTGCTGATTGTGGCCGTGCTGGTGTTTTTGTTTGTCCATATGCTGCCCGGCGATCCGGCGCGTTTGATTGCCGGACCGGAAGCGGATGCGACGGTTATTGAACTGGTGCGTAAACAGCTCGGTCTTGACCAGCCGCTGTACAGGCAATTTCTGCGTTACATTGGCAATGTCCTTCAGGGCGATTTCGGCATCTCAATGGTGTCGCGTCGTCCGGTGTCGGAGGAGATCGCCAGCCGCTTTATGCCTACCTTCTGGTTAACGATTGCCAGTATGAGCTGGGCGGTTGTCTTTGGCCTGGGCGCGGGGATTGTCGCCGCCGTCTGGCGCAACCGCTGGCCGGATAAGCTCGGTATGGCGCTGGCGGTCACCGGCATCTCTTTCCCGGCGTTTGCGCTGGGCATGCTGCTGATGCAGATTTTCTCCGTCGAGCTGGGCTGGTTGCCGACCGTCGGGGCCGACACCTGGAAGCACTACATTCTGCCCTCTATGACGCTAGGCGCGGCCGTTGCGGCGGTTATGGCCCGGTTTACCCGCGCCTCGTTTGTCGACGTGCTGAGCGAAGATTACATTCGCACCGCGCGGGCAAAAGGGGTGAGTGAGAAATGGGTCATTCTGAAGCATGGTTTTCGTAATGCGATGATCCCGGTGGTCACGATGATGGGGCTACAGTTCGGCTTCCTGCTGGGGGGCTCTATCGTGGTTGAGAAGGTCTTTAACTGGCCGGGGCTGGGGCGCCTGCTGGTCGACTCGGTCGATATGCGTGACTATCCGGTTATTCAGGCTGAAGTCCTGCTTTTCTCGCTGGAGTTTATTCTTATCAACTTAGTGGTGGATGTGCTTTACGCCGCCATTAACCCGGCCATCAGGTATAAGTAAGATGCGATTACTGAACTGGCGTCGCCAGGCCATTTTAAACGCTATGCCGGGGATCAGGCCGGACCATATTCGCACCCCGTGGGTTGAGTTCTGGCGTCGATTCCGTCGTCAGCCCGTCGCTATGGTCGCCGGGTTGTTTGTGTTACTGCTGATCCTGGTGGCGATTATCGCCCCCTGGATAGCCCCGTTTGATGCGGAAAACTACTTCGACTACGACCGGCTGAACGATGGTCCGTCGATGATGCACTGGTTTGGCGTGGACTCGCTCGGGCGCGATATTTTTAGCCGCGTGCTGGTAGGGGCGCAGATCTCACTGGCGGCCGGGGTCTTCGCGGTGCTGATGGGCGCAGCAATTGGCACCGTGCTGGGGCTGGTGGCCGGGTACTACGAAGGCTGGTGGGACCGCATCATCATGCGTATCTGCGACGTGCTGTTTGCCTTTCCCGGTATTCTGCTGGCGATTGCCGTGGTGGCGGTGATGGGCAGCGGCATGGCGAACGTCATTATCGCCGTGGCGGTATTCTCGATTCCCGCTTTCGCGCGTCTGGTACGTGGCAACACGCTGGTGCTGAAGCAGCAGACCTTTATCGAGTCGGCGCGCAGCATGGGAGCCAGCGATGCCACCATCCTGTTCAGCCATATTCTGCCGGGAACGGTCTCGTCTATCGTGGTCTATTTCACCATGCGCATAGGCGTGTCGATTATCTCGGCGGCCAGCCTGTCGTTTCTGGGGTTAGGGGCACAGCCGCCGACGCCGGAGTGGGGCGCGATGCTGAACGAGGCGCGGGCGGATATGGTGATTGCGCCACACGTGGCGATCTTCCCGAGCCTGGCGATTTTCCTGACCGTGCTGGCGTTTAACCTGCTGGGGGATGGGCTGCGCGACGCGCTGGATCCGCGGATTAAGGGGTAGTGCAGTGAAATGTGCCGGGTGGCGGCTACGCCTTACCCGGCCTACAAAAGGGAAGCTGGGTGTTTAAACCCGGCTACCCCACAGGTCATACTCATCCGCGTTTTCAACCTTCACGCGAATAATATCACCCGGCTTAACCTGTGTTTCGCCGTTCAGGTACACCGCGCCATCGATTTCCGGTGCATCCGCCATGCTGCGGCCAATCGCGCCTTCTTCGTCCACTTCGTCGATAATCACCAGAATTTCGCGGCCCACTTTCTCCTGCAAGCGTTCAGCAGAGATCTGCTGTTGCAGCTGCATAAAGCGGTTCCAGCGCTCCTCTTTTACCTCTTCCGGTACCTGGTCCGCCAGCTCGTTGGCCGTTGCGCCTTCAACCGGGCTGTACTTGAAGCAGCCGACGCGATCCAGACGCGCCTCTTTCAGGAAGTCGAGCAGCATCTGGAAATCTTCTTCGGTTTCACCCGGGAAGCCGACAATAAAGGTGGAGCGCAGGGTCAGATCCGGGCAGATCTCACGCCACTGCTTGATGCGCGCCAGTTGGCGATCCACGGAGCCAGGACGTTTCATCAGCTTCAGAATGCGCGGGCTGGCGTGCTGTAGCGGGATATCCAGATACGGCAGGATTTTGCCTTCCGCCATCAGCGGGATCACATCGTCAACGTGCGGATAAGGGTAGACGTAGTGCAGGCGCGTCCAGATCCCGAGCTTAGCCAGCTGCTCGCACAGGCCGACCATGCTGGTTTTCACCGGCTCGCCGTTGTGGAAACCGGAGCGGTGTTTGACGTCCACACCGTAGGCGGAGGTGTCCTGGGAGATGACCAGCAGCTCCTTCACGCCCGCGTCGGCCAGGCGTTTGGCTTCTGCCAGCACCTCGCCAATCGGACGGCTCACCAGATCGCCACGCATCGACGGGATGATGCAGAAGGTGCAGCGGTGGTTGCAGCCTTCGGAAATTTTCAGGTAGGCGTAGTGGCGCGGCGTCAGCTTCACGCCCTGTTCCGGCACGAGGCTCAGGAACGGGTTGTGCTTTGGTTTGGGTACGTAGTGATGAACATGTTCCAGCACCTGCTCGTAGCTGTGCGGGCCGGTGATCTCCAGCACTTTCGGGTGCACTTCGCGGATCTGATCCACCTTCGCGCCCAGGCAGCCGGTGACAATCACTTTGCCGTTTTCCGTCAGGGCTTCACCAATGGCTTCCAGTGACTCCTGGACCGCGCTGTCGATGAACCCGCAGGTGTTGACGATCACCATGTCGGCGTTGTCGTAGCTTGGCACCACGTCATAGCCTTCAGTGCGAAGTTCAGTCAGGATGCGTTCGGAGTCCACCAGGTTCTTCGGGCAGCCGAGGGAGACAAAGCCGATTTTCGGCGGGTGCGTAACATTGCTCATAGGTTAAAAATTCATCAATTATGGAGTTATCAGGGCGGGATTTTACAGCGTATCGCGGGGGATTTATACACTCATGATGGCGCAGTTGAGGCGGGCAATCGTTGTAACATTGTAAAGAATGTTAATCATTTATCGTTTATTGATCTCAGGCATTACATTGTACAAAAAATGACCTTATCCTTAATAAGGTAACATGGCTGACAGGGGAGGAAATAGCATGTCCGTTGACAGACTGAAACGCGATCTGCTTAACAAGCTGATCAACGCCCGAATCGACCTGGCCGCATATCTGCAACTCCGCAAGGCGAAAGGGTATATGTCAGTCAGCGAAAGCGAAAATCTGCGTGATAACTTCTTTGAACTTTGCAATTTCATGCGTGAAAAAGCACCCATCCTGAAAGCGCACTACGCTGAAAGCGAATTAGTGGCGCTGCGCCGCGCCGCCGAGGTGCTCTCCATCGCCGGGGTCTGTTTGATGAACGGACGTCACGACTGCCCGAATTTTATTGCCGTTAACGCGGAGAAGCTTGAAAACTGCCTGACCACGCTCGCGCTTTGCATCATGTGTCTGAACAAGCCGGAAACGCTTGCCCGGCACTGAACCCGGGGGAGGCAACTCCCCCTTCTGATTAAGCTTTTGTAAAAGTGGTAACGCACCCGGGAACAGTGGCTAATCTTTAAGCCATATGTCGATAAAGGAGTGCGTTATGCCTCGATCCTCGCTGATTTTCCTTCCAGTCTTGTTATTCCCGCTTTCACTGCTTGCAGCACCTGAGACGGTTAAGGTCGACGTGCTACAGACAAAACTGGATCACCCCTGGTCGCTGGCGTTTCTGCCAGATAACAAGGGGCTGCTCATCACGCTCAAAGACGGGCAGCTTAAGCACTGGCAGGCAGGAAAAGGGCTCTCCGATCCGATTGTCGGCGTGCCGAAAGTGTGGGCGAGCGGCCAGGGCGGACTGCTGGACGTCGCGCTGGCCCCGGATTTTGCACAGTCGCGGCGGGTCTGGCTCAGCTTCGCCGAGGCAGGTAATGATGGCAAAGCGGGTACCGCCGTGGGCTACGGGCGGTTGAGCGATGACCTTTCGCGCATTGAGGGCTTCCAGGTGGTGTTCCGACAGATGCCGAAGCTCTCTACCGGCAACCACTTTGGCGGACGGCTGGTGTTCGACGGCAAAGGCTATCTCTTTATTGGCCTGGGTGAAAACAACCAGCGCCCGACGGCGCAGGAGCTGGACAAGCTTCAGGGCAAGGTGGTGCGCCTGACGGAGGACGGAAAAGTGCCGCCGGATAATCCGTTTGTGAACACCGCCGGTGCGCGCCCGGAAATCTGGTCCTATGGCATTCGCAACCCGCAGGGGATGGCGATGAATCCGTGGAGCGACACGCTGTGGCTCAACGAACACGGACCACGCGGTGGGGATGAGATTAACATTCCTGAGAAGGGCAAAAACTACGGCTGGCCCCTGGCGACGCACGGGATCAATTACAGCGGCCTGAAAATCCCGGAAGCGAAAGGCGAGCACGTTGAGGGCACCGAAAAGCCGCTGTTTGTCTGGAAAGTATCGCCCGCCGTCAGCGGCATGGCGTTCTACAACAGCGACGTCTTCCCGCAGTGGAAAAACAAGCTGTTTATCGGCGCGCTGAAGGAGAAAGACGTCATCGTGCTGAGCGTGAAGGGCAATAGCGTGACGGAGGACGGACGCATTCTGGGCGATAAAGATCAGCGTATTCGCGATGTGCGCGTCGGGCCGGATGGCTATCTGTACGTGCTGACTGACGAGACGGACGGGCAACTGCTGAAAGTCAGCCCGTCCAGGTCGTAATCAGGTCACCGGGATCATCACCACGTTGCGATACGCCGGGCGCTCGCTAAGCTGCTGGATCCAGCGCTCCAGGTGAGGGCGCGGGCTCCAGCTAAGACCCATGTTAGTGAGGTTCCAGACGAAGGGGGCGACGGCGATATCGCCCACGCCGAAGGTGTCGCCGGAGAACCAGGCGTGCTTCGCCAGTTCGTCGTCCATCATCGCGAACAGGGATTCGCAGGCGTCCTGGGCGGCATGAATGGCGGGATAATCACGTTCGGCTTCCGGCATGCGGATCAGCCCCATCAGGATCACCCGGTGCGTGGGGGAAAGCGTCTGGTTTGCCCAGTCCATCCATTTTTCGCCCTGCGCGCGGCGGGCTGGATTTTCAACCCACAGCCGACTCTGGCCGTACTGCGCGGCGAGATAACGCACGATGGTGTTGGACTCCCACAGCGTGGCGTCTGTCTCGTCATCGCGCAGCAACGGCACCAGTCCGTTTGGGTTCATCGCCAGATAGTCGGCGTCTTTATTCACCCCGAACGCCATGCCAGCCATGATTTGGTTGAAGGGTAAATCCAGCTCCTCCAGCGTCCAGAGCACTTTCTTCACGTTAGTCGAATTGTTCCTGCCCCACAGCGTAATCATATTTACTCCCGATGAGATGTTAATCCGAGTCAGCTTTTCGCCATGGTGAGATAAACCTAACAATTACGCAACAGATGCTAAAAAAAACGCCGCAATCAAAGCGTATCTGAATGTTATTGCATAAACTTTAAAAACTTTACCTGGAACAGGTTTCTTTGAACGCTGTAGTGCGCTATTACTCATCGCTTCTTGCGACACGGTGATTGTGACGTGATTTTTAGAATGGACACTCGGGTGGCATTTATGACGCAAAAAACTTCTTCTCTGCGCAGCCTGGCGGCAGGCTCGGCGCTGCTTTTCCTTTTTGCCCCAACGCTCCATGCGGCGGAACAGACGGCGCCCGAAGCGCCGCCTGTCGATGCGCGCGCCTGGATCCTGATGGATTACGCCAGCGGGAAAGTGCTGGCGGAAGGTAACGCCGACGAAAAACTCGACCCGGCGAGCCTGACGAAAATTATGACCAGCTATGTGGTCGGTCAGGCGTTGAAAGCGGGCAAGATCAAGCTGGATGACATGGTCACCGTCGGCAAAGATGCCTGGGCGACGGGTAACCCGGCGCTGCGCGGCTCGTCCGTCATGTTCCTGAAGCCCGGCGATCAGGTCTCCGTTTCCGATCTGAATAAAGGGGTCATTATTCAGTCGGGAAATGATGCCTGTATTGCGCTGGCCGATTACGTCGCAGGCAGTCAGGACTCATTCATTGGGTTGATGAATGGCTACGCGCAAAAACTGGGTCTGACCAACACCACCTTTAAAACCGTTCACGGCCTGGATGCGCCCGGTCAGTTCAGTACCGCGCGCGATATGGCGCTGCTGGGCAAAGCGCTGATCCATGACGTGCCGGATGAGTACGCCATCCATAAAGAGAAAGAGTTTACCTTCAACAATATCCGCCAGCCTAACCGTAACCGTCTGCTCTGGAGCAGTAACGTTAACGTGGACGGCATGAAAACGGGGACGACCGCCGGGGCCGGATACAACCTGGTGGCTTCTGCGACGCAGGGCGACATGCGCCTGATCTCGGTGGTGCTGGGGACGAAAACCGACCGCATTCGTTTTAACGAATCCGAAAAACTGCTGACCTGGGGTTTCCGCTTCTTTGAAACCGTCACGCCGATTAAGCCGGACGCCACCTTCGTCAGCCAGCGCGTCTGGTTTGGGGATAAAAGCGAAGTGAACCTGGGGGCAGGTGAAGCGGGTTCTGTCACCATTCCACGCGGTCAGCTGAAAAACCTGAAAGCCAGCTATACCCTGACCGAGCCACAGCTGACCGCGCCGTTGAAAAAAGGCCAGGTGGTCGGGACGATAGATTTCCAGCTTAACGGCAAATCCATTGAGCAGCGTCCGCTGGTGGTGATGGAAGCGGTGGAAGAGGGCGGCTTCTTCAGCCGGATGTGGGACTTTGTGTTAATGAAGTTCCACGGCTGGTTTGGCAGCTGGTTCAGCTAGGTTTTTGCCGGGTGGCGCCGCGCTTACCCGGCCTTCGTTCGAGCCGTTGTAGGCCGGGTAAGCGCAGCGCCACCCGGCACAACCTCAATACATCAACTTCACCTGCTGCGCCTTTGCATACGACACCAGCTCGTCATCCGGGCGGCAATCACTGACGATGGCGTCAAAGCGCGACAGTTCCCCCATCCTTGCCGGACGAACCTTGCCAAATTTACTGTGATCAACCACCAGCACATGCTGCTGTGCGGCGTTGAGCGCCCACTGTTTCACCGGTAACTCTTCAAGATTAAAACAGGTTGCCCCCTGTTTCACATTCACGCCCGCCGCAGAGTAAAAGGCGATATCCGGGCATACATTGCTCAGCGTGTCCTGAATATTCAGAGGTTTGAAGATGGCGTTGCTGGCATGAAACTCGCCGCCGCACAAAATCACCCGGCACGCCGGTTTCTCCTGCAAGGCCAGGAAGGTGTTTAGCGAATAACAGACGGCGGTAAAGGGAACGGTGCTGTCGATGGCCTCGATGATCCACGGGGTTGTCGTACCGCAGTCAAAAAACAGCGTTTGATGTGGCTGCACCAGCGAGGCGGCGAGCCGCGCGGCTTTGCGCTTCTCTTCCACCAGGCGTGTTTTTTGATCGCTTAACAGATAATGGCTGGCGCTACGCGGCTCCAGAACAATATACCCGCCAAGCAGCACAACGGGGGCGCTGTCGCTGTTCAGATCGCGACGAATGGTCATTTCAGACACGCCAAGCAGGGTAGCGGCTTCCTTAAGATGCAGCTTATCGCTGCGCTTCAGCGCCTGAAGCAGCTGAGCAATGCGGTCATCGCGACGTGTTTCCATAGATCCTCGGGCTAAAAAAGTGAGCCCCCGCAGGGCGGGGGCTCAAGTGTAACCTGACGGACCGGGGTTAGTCACGTATCCAGCCTTTGCGGATCGGAAGGGCAAACAGAACGCGATAGGCCTGTGATAATCCACGATAAAGCGCCGGACCAAAGAGGCTCCACAGGATGGCTGCGCTGACGCAGCCCATCAGCCCCACCAGGAAACCGCCGACCATATCCAGCGGCCAGTGCACGCCCAGGTAGACGCGGGACCAGGCGATGGCGACCGCCACCCCCATCAGCACCATGCCAGACCACAGGCGATGCCAGAACAGGAAGGCCAGCGCAAAGGTGAAGATCACCGTGCCGTGATCGCTCGGGAACGAGTCATCCGGCGCATGGTGCAGGAAGTTGTAGCCGACGCGATCGACAAACGGACGATCGTGCGGGAAGGCGTGGCCCAGCACGTAGCTTGCCAGCACGCTCACGCCGATCGCCATCGCCATTTTGATCACCAGATGGCGCTGGGCGGTGACCTGTGTACGAGGTCCCCATAACCAGAGGATCACCGCCAGCGCCGGTACAATGCTGATCACATCTTTCGCAATGAAGGTGGCGAGATCGATCATCCATTCCGGTGATGCTGGCGTGGCGTTGAGCAGGTAAAACAGTTCGTAGTTCAGATTTTCTAACATAATCTCGTTACTCTTTAGCAAACCAGGTGGAAACCAGCCCGTAAACCAGCACCTGGGAAAACCAGACCCACCACCCGGCCCACAGGTTGTGAGAGAAAAAATGCGCGCCGCGCATGACCTGCCCGAATCCCATCAGCAGCCCCATAACAACGCCTAACGCGACACAGGTCCAGGCCAGGCGTGGACGTTCACGCCAGAAGGCAAAAAACAGCCCCATCACCATAAACCCGCTTGAGGCGTGGCCGCCGGGAAAGCAGCGTCCCGGTCCGCTGCCTGCCGGAACGGCGCTGAACAGGGGATACGAGACGGCTTTGCCGCCATACTCCACCAGATCCCACGGACAGCTGTGGTGGCTTATGCTTTTCAGCACCCCAACTACCAGCGCCCCCAGCCCCATCAGAAGCGCGGCCGTCACCAGCCGGGCATTGCGTTTGTAAGCGCCGTAAATCAGCGATGCGGCAGCCAGCGCAATGGTCACATATTTCGCCAGCCGATGGTTCAGCAGATCCAGCAGCGGGTTTTGCTGTAGCGGGAAATGGTGCGTCGCCGCGTCATACCAGAAGCCGGTTATCCATCGGTCAAGCGATTCATCGCGCGAAAGCCAGGTAAAAAGCAGCGCAAGGACGATCAGCCCGAAAAGCTGATAACCATAAAAGCGGGCAGGCAAACGGTAAAGGCTTTTTGTCTTATTTGTCGGTAACTTAGATAATTCTGAAGGGCTGACGGCGTGTGTCATAGTTTCGGTCAATAACGTGAAATAGCACTATCATAGGGAGGGCAACTTAAGGAAACCTTAAACAACAACGATAAGTGCCTTATTTCTGTGTTTTCACGTGATTATGCTATCTCAGACAGCGGCAATTCATTACACTCATCGCGATTTTTTCATACTAAAGAGATTGCATGATAAACCGTTCTTCTTCCGGTAATCGTCTGGGTCGTCAGGCGTTACTTTTTCCTCTGTGTCTGGTGCTTTACGAATTCTCTACCTACATCGGCAACGACATGATCCAGCCAGGCATGCTGGCTGTGGTTGAGCAGTACAACGCAGGTATTGAGTGGGTACCTACATCCATGACCGCCTATCTGGCGGGCGGCATGTTTTTACAGTGGCTTTTAGGGCCGCTGTCGGATCGTATTGGCCGCCGCCCGGTGATGCTGACGGGCGTGGTGTGGTTTATTGTCACCTGTCTCGCCACGCTGCTGGCGCAGAACATTGAGCAATTCACGCTGCTGCGTTTCCTTCAGGGCGTGAGCCTGTGCTTTATTGGCGCCGTGGGCTACGCCGCTATTCAGGAGTCGTTTGAGGAGGCGGTATGTATCAAAATAACCGCGCTGATGGCGAACGTGGCGCTGATTGCGCCGCTTCTGGGGCCGCTGGTGGGAGCCGCATGGGTCCACGTTGCGCCGTGGGAAGGGATGTTCGTCCTCTTTGCCGCGCTTGCGGCCATCTCTTTCTTTGGGCTGCACCGTGCGATGCCGGAGACCGCCACCCGCCTGGGCGAAAAGCTCTCGCTTAAAGAGCTGGGGCGTGATTATAAGGCGGTGCTGAAAAACGGCCGTTTTGTCGCGGGCGCGCTGGCGACGGGCTTTGTCAGCCTGCCGCTGCTGGCGTGGATTGCCCAGTCGCCGGTTATTATCATCAGCGGCGAGCAGCTTAGCAGCTATGAGTATGGCCTGTTACAGGTGCCGATTTTTGGCGCGTTGATTATCGGTAACCTGGTGCTGGCGCGTCTGACGTCACGTCGTACCGTGCGTTCGCTGATTATTATGGGCGGCTGGCCCATTGCGGCAGGGCTGATTATCGCGGCGGTGGCGACCGTAGCCTCGTCTCATGCGTACCTGTGGATGACGGCGGGGCTGAGCGTTTACGCGTTTGGTATTGGCGTGGCGAATGCCGGTCTGGTACGCCTGACGCTGTTTGCCAGTGAAATGAGTAAAGGCACGGTGTCTGCCGCGATGGGGATGCTGCAAATGCTGATTTTCACCGTCGGTATTGAGGTGAGCAAGCATGCCTATGCTTTCGGCGGTAACGGACTGTTCAGCCTGTTTAACCTCGCCAACGGCGTGCTGTGGATTGCCCTGATGGTGGTATTCCTGAAAGACAAACGCGTCGGAAACGCCCTGCAACCGTAATTCTTATTCCCTCTCCCCCGTGGGCGAGCTCGGGACAGTCCCCTCTCCCTGTGGGAGAGGGTTAGGGTGAGGGCACCAGAGCGCACGGAATCAATTAAACGGCGCCCTCCCATCCAGCACCCTATCAATTACGTCCAGCACCCCTTCGTCATTATTGTTCGGCGCTTCATAGCGGGCCACCGCCTTAATGTGCGGTCTGGCATTGGCCATCGCGAAGCCAAACCCAGCCTGGCGCAACATCTCCACGTCGTTACCGCTGTCGCCAAAGGCCACCACTTCACTGTCCTCAATGCCCCAGCGCGCTTGCAGGATCCGCAGGCCGTTAGCTTTGTGTACGCCGGGGATAATCAGGTCGATACTGCCGTGTCCCGTGGTCACCGGCACCATGATGTCGCCAAGCTTCTCATGCAGCAGCGCCTGAATGCGCGGAATTTCGTCGTCAGAGACGTTTAGCCCGAATTTGAAGAAAATATCGTTGAGGTTGTCAAAGCTGCTGACGCTTTCAAGGCGGTGATAGTATTTCGCAGCAATCTCTTTGAAGAGGTCGTTATACGTTTTCAGCGTGTAGGCGCTGTTTTTTCCGCAGGCAATTATCTCAATGCCGGGCACGTCGTTTAACAGGGTGGCGACGGTCAGAAAATGCTCTTTCGACAGTTCGCCGTTAAACACGTCTTCGCCCGCATCCACCACCCAGCCGCCGTTTTCGGCGACGAAGGCAATTTCATGGGCGATCTCCGGGAAAAATGAGATCAGCTGGTAGTACTGATTTCCGCTGGCGACCACAAAACGGATGCCTTGCGCTTTCATGCGCGCGTACTGCGCCAGAAAACGCGCGCGGTTATAGGTTTTCGCATCGCTCAGGAAGGAGCCATCCATGTCGACTGCAATCAGTTTAACGCTCATATCCCTTCTCCATTGACGTTGTTTCTGCTTCCGGTTTTGCCACCGCTCGCGCCACCAGGGCGGCAATAATGACTAACCCTAATACCACCAGCATCGCGCTGCGTAACCCGTAGTGCTCACCGAGGAATCCAAGCAGCGGCGGGCCCACCAGGAAAGCGAGGTAGCCCGTGGTCGCTACGACGCTCACGCGCGTCGGCGCGTCGGGGCCGGTATCGCTGGCAGCGGAAATGGTCAGCGGGAAGCCAAGGGAGGCGCCCAGTCCCCACAGGATCACCGACACGCCGGCAATCCAGTCCACATCCACAAAGATAATCATCGCGATGCCCAGCCCACCCAGCAGGGCGCTGGCACGGACGACAGCCACGCGGCTGTAACGGTCGATAAACCAGCCCCCGGTAAAGCGTCCGACGGTCATGCCGAGCGTAAACCCGGCGTAAATCAGCGAGCCGGAGGCGGGGCTAAATCCGTGCCCGTCCACCATCAGCAACGGTAGCCAGTCGTTGGCGGAGCCTTCAGCAAACGCCATCGCCAGTACCACCACACCAATCAGCATCAGCTGGAAATCGCGATAGAAGGGCAACCCTTTTGCCTCAGACTTCTGTTCGTCCGAGGCATTTTGTCCTGTGCCAGCGGGAATAGCCCTGATGCCGGTGAGGATCGGGATAATACAGACCAGCGCCGCGAGTAAAATGTGCACATTGGCCGCAATGCCCAGCGCCGTCAGCGCCATCCCCACGCCCGCGCCCGCCAGCGTGCCGAGGCTGTAAAAGCCATGCATCATCGGCAGCACCGTTTTGTTCATCGCCTGTTCGACGGCGGCCCCCTCGACGTTAATGGCCACTTCCGCCGCACCAAAGCTGCCGCCAAATACCATCAGCCCAAGGGCAAACATCAGCGGCGAGGCGAACCACAGCGCCACGCTCAGACCGAGCATTCCCACCACGGCGCAGCACATGGTGGTGCGGATCACCGCGCGCGTGCCAAAGCGTTTCACCAGCCAGGCCGAGCAGAGGATGCCGCTCATCGAGCCAATCGACAGGCCAAACAGCACGATCCCCATCTCCGCAGTCGAAACGGATAGCGTATCGCGGATTGCCGGGGTGCGCGTTGCCCAGGAAGCCATCAGCAGCCCAGGGATGAAGAAGAACATAAATAGCGCCCACATGCGCAGATGCAGGGCTTTGCGAGGAGAAGTTAGCGTCATTGGGATCAGCACCAGAAGTACAACAATAGCGACAACACTAGCAACTTTGTGTACATTTGTACATAAACCGGATGAGGATTTTATGAGCAGACCACCGAACGACCCTAACCGCCGCGAGAAGATACTCCAGGCGACGCTGGACACCATTGCTGAGCACGGTATTCATGCCGTCACGCACCGCAAAATTGCCACCTGCGCAGGCGTGCCGCTGGGGTCGATGACCTACTATTTCGACGGGATGGAGTCGCTTCTGGAGGAGGCATTCACGTGGTTTACGCAGCAGATGTCTCAGCAGTACCGGGATTTCTTCGCGGGGGTTACGGGGCGCGAGAGGGCGTGCGAGGCCATTACCACGCTGATCCACAGTTCAGCCGTGACCACGCCACACAATATGGCGCTGATGTATCAGTTATACGCGTTTATGCACCGCAGCGCCGCGCTGAAAACGGTGATGCAGGACTGGATGAAGATGAGCCAGGCTACGCTGGAGCAGTGGTTTGATCCGGCCACCGCCCGCGCGCTGGATGCGTTTATCGAGGGGATGACGCTGCATTTTGTGACCGATCGGTCGCCGTTAACCCGGGAGGAGATCCGGGTGATGGTGGGGCGAATTGCCCGTGAGCAGATGCCACGCGATTAGCAGAAGGGCACCATGATGTTACCGGCCCAGAACTTTTGCCTGGAGTCGATTCGACTACCTTACTTGCCGGGTGACGGCTTCGCCTTACACGGCCTACAATCCTGAATCTTAAATTTGTATTTCTTCAGGCAACAAAAAACCCATCAACCTTGAACCAAAACGGCGGGGTTGATGGGCTCCACAAATTGGGGACATCAAAGAAAAGCAGTGGCACTAGTTATGACTGCACCCTGCGTAAAAAGTTCTGCGCGTAACGAAAATTTTTTGCGCCACACGCAAACTTGAGATTTATCCGAGTCCTGGCCAGATAATGATGATCAGCGTACCCGCCAGCGTCAGCAGCACGTTGGCGATTGCGTACGTGCCTGCATAGCCCAGCGCCGGGATATTGCTGCGCGCGGTGTCGCTGATGATCTCCATCGCCGGTGCGCAGGTGCGCGCGCCCATCATCGCGCCGAAGAGCAGGGCGCGGTTCATGCGCAGCACGTAGGCGCCGAAGAGGAAACAGATCACCACCGGTACCAGGCTGACGATAAGTCCGGAAACCAACATTTGCCAGCCGACCGCGCCCAAGCCGTTGCCAATGCCGCTCCCGGCGCTTAAGCCGACACCCGCCATAAAGACCATCAGACCGAACTCTTTCACCATATTCAGCGCCCCCTGAGGGATATAGCCGAAGGTGGGATGGTTCGCTCGCAGGAAGCCCAGCATGATCCCGGCGAACAGCAGACCGGCTGCGTTACCAATGCCGAAGCTAAAGTTGCTGAACTGGAAGGTTATCATCCCGATCATCAGGCCGACAATGAAGAAGGCGCAGAAGGCTAACAGGTCCGTCACCTGGCTGTGGATCGAGATAAAGCCGATACGGTCGGCAACGGTTTTAACACGTCGGGCATCGCCGCTGACCTGCAACACATCGCCTTTATTGAGCACCACGTTATCGTCGATAGGCATTTCAATCTGGCTGCGGATCACGCGGTTGAGGAAACAACCGTGGTCGGTCAGCTTCAGCTGTGCCAGACGGCGGCCCACGGCGTTGTGGTTTTTCACCACAATCTCTTCGGTGACGATACGCATGTCCAGCAGGTCGCGGTCAAACACCTCTTTCCCGTTGCGGAAGCTCGGATCGAGACGCGCGTGGGCGTCCGGGTAGCCAACAAGGGCGATGTCATCGCCCATCTGGAGCACCGCGTCACCGTCCGGGTTTGCCAGAATGCCGTTACGACGGATACGTTCGATGTAGCAGCCGGTCTGACGGTAGATCCCCAGCTCGCGCAGGTTTTTCCCGTCGGTCCAGGCAACCAGCTCCGGCCCGACGCGGTAGGCGCGGATCACCGGCAGGTAAACTTTACGTTTGGAGTCCGTGTCCAGGCCGCGCTCGCGGGCGATGGTCTGGGCGCTGGTCTGGAGATCCTGATGCTGAAGTTTTGGCAGATAGCGCGCGCCAACAATCAGGCTCACCAGACCAATCAGATAGGTCAGGGCATAGCCCAGACTCAGGTTGTCCAGCGCGGAGGAAAGCTGCGTGCCTGCCATGCCAGAATGACGAAGCGTATCCCCCGCGCCAACAAGCACCGGCGTGGAGGTCATCGAGCCTGCCAGCATACCGGCCGTTAAGCCGATGTCCCAGCCAAACAGTTTGCCCAGCCCTAACGCAATCAGCAGGGCGCTGCCGACCATCACCAGCGCCAGCATCAGGTAATTTTTGCCGTCTCGGAAGAAAATGGAAAAAAAGTTCGGACCGGCTTCCACGCCTACGCAAAAAATAAACAGCATGAAACCTAAGTTAAGCGCGTCCGTGTTAATACTGAAATGTTGTTGACCTAATAACAGGGAGACGACTAAAACGCCAATGGAATTACCAAGTTGAACTGAACCCAGGCGTAATTTACCCAGACAAAGGCCCAGCGCCAGTACCACAAATAATAACAGGATGTAATTCCCATTTAACAAGTCTGCGACGTTTATATTCACGGAGGCTAACTTCTTGTTTACCAGTAAGTTGTTGAATGAAAGGACTATTTGGGCTACTGTTTTCAGAGTCAGGGAATCACTTTGCATCTCCCTGCTTCCTGATAAATACCCTAAACACTAGCAGTCGGTTAGTTTAATCGTAATAGCTACCGACAGCCACCTATTATCGCACGACTTCTGTGCGTGCTTTGGCAAGGATTGCCGCATTGCTTTATCTGACTGGGCGTCCACCGGACGATTTTTGTATTTGATAGAGATAAGTCAGGAGGATAGTTTGAACTTTAAACGAAACTGGGCTGGCGTAATCAGCTGTTTTTTGCTGTTTACAGTCGTTTGCATGTCGCTCGCTTTTAACGTGAAAGGCGCCTTCAGAGCGTCCGGTCATCCCGAGCTGGGCCTGTTGTTCTTCATCCTGCCGGGGGTAGTCGCTGGTTTTCTCTCGCGTAAAGGCGAGGTGGTGATGCCGCTTATTGGGGCAATGCTTGCGGCCCCGCTCTGCCTGCTTCTGATGCGCGTGCTGTTTCTCTCGTCGAGAAGCGTCTGGCAGGAAGTGGCGTGGCTACTGAGTGGCGTTTTCTGGTGTGCGCTGGGCGCGCTCTGTTTCTTATTTACGCGCAGCCTGCTGCAACAGCGGAAGCACCGTAAATAAAAACGCCCTCAGGGTGAGGGCGTCTTCGCATTACTGAGCCGCAAACAGGCCCAGGTGTTCTTTGGCGTAGGCCTCAAAATCGGTGCAGCCGCCGATGTGTTTCTGATCGAGGAAGATCTGCGGCACGGTTTCAACCGGTTTACCCACGGTTTTTTCCAGATCGGCTTTAGTGATGCCTTCCGCGTGGATATCCACGTAACGGAAGTTGAAATCATCACGTTCTTCAGTCAGTTTCTCTGCCAGCTCTTTCGCGCGTACACAGTAAGGGCATCCTGGACGACCAAAAATTACTGCAAACATTTCTCTCTCCTCAAAAAACAAGCCTGACGGCGAATGGCGCCTATAGTGCACGATAACCTGCCGTCATGGAAAGAAGGTTTCACCTGTCACTTTGATACAGTCAGGCTATGTTTCGCCAATTACATCAGGTGGATCATTGCCTATACTGGCTGCCATACGTTTTACGCAACACAAAGAGAGACAAAATGACGCCAACCATTGACCTGCTTCGTTCCCACCGTTCCATTCGCCATTTCACCGATGAGCCGATTACCCAGGCGCAGCGGGAAGCGATCATCGACAGCGCAAGAGGCACCTCCAGCTCCAGCTTTTTGCAGTGCAGCTCCATTATCCGCATCACCGATCCGGCGATGCGTGAGCAGCTGGTAACGCTGACGGGCGGACAAAAGCACGTTGCCCAGGCGGCTGAGTTCTGGGTGTTCTGCGCCGATTTTAACCGTCATCTGCAAATCTGCCCCGAGGCCGAGCTGGGGCTGGCGGAACAGCTGCTGCTGGGCGTGGTGGATACGGCGCTGATGGCGCAAAACGCGTTCACGGCGGCGGAATCGCTGGGGCTTGGCGGCGTCTATATTGGCGGGCTGCGTAACAACATCGAAAGCGTGACGGAACTGCTGAAGCTGCCGAAACACGTTCTGCCGCTGTTTGGTCTGTGCCTCGGCTGGCCGGCGGATAACCCGGATCTGAAGCCGCGCATTCCTGCTGCGATGCTGGTGCATGAAAACCACTACCAGCCGGTCGACCAGGACGTTCTGCATCAATACGATGAAGAGCTAGCGAACTACTATCTGACGCGCGACAGCAACAACCGCCGCGACACCTGGAGCGACCATATTCGTCGCACCATCATCAAGGAGAACCGCCCGTTCATTCTTGATTACCTGCACAAACAGGGCTGGGCAACGCGGTAGTCCATTCCTCCTGCGCCTCGTGTATGATAGGCAGGCTTTTACCATGTCTTTAGAGAGGTGCAGGGTGAAAATTGCCATATTGTCCCGGGATGGAACGCTCTATTCATGTAAACGCCTGCGAGAAGCGGCGGCGAAACGCGGACATCAGATTGAGATCCTCGATCCGATGTCCTGCTATATGAACATCGACCCTGCGGCATCGTCGATTCATTACAAAGGCCGCAAACTCCCGCATTTTGATGCGGTAATTCCCCGCATTGGCTCCCAGATCACCTATTACGGTACGGCTGCGCTGCGCCAGTTTGAAATGCTGGGAAGCTATCCGCTCAACGAGTCCGTGGCGATCTCCCGCGCCCGCGATAAGCTGCGCTCGCTGCAACTGCTGGCGCGCCAGGGGATCGATCTGCCCGTCACCGGGATTGCCCACTCCCCGGACGACACCAGCGATTTAATCGACATGGTGGGCGGTGCGCCGCTGGTTATTAAGCTGGTGGAAGGTACGCAGGGTATTGGGGTGGTACTGGCGGAGACGCGTCAGGCGGCGGAAAGCGTGATCGACGCGTTTCGCGGTCTGAATGCCCATATTCTGGTGCAGGAGTATATTAAAGAGGCCAACGGGTGCGACATCCGCTGCTTTGTGGTGGGCGATGAGGTGGTGGCCGCCATAGAGCGGCAGGCAAAAGAGGGCGATTTCCGCTCTAACCTGCACCGCGGCGGTATCGCGCGGGTGGCCCTTATTAGCGAGCGCGAGCGCGAGATTGCGGTGAAAGCAGCGCAGACGCTGGGCCTGGACGTGGCGGGGGTCGATCTGCTGCGTGCCGGGCGCGGGCCGCTGGTGATGGAAGTCAACGCCTCGCCGGGGCTGGAAGGGGTGGAAAAAACCACAGGCGTCGATATTGCAGGTAAAATGATCGCATGGATTGAACGCCATGCGACGCCGGGATTTTGCCTGAAAACGGGCGGTTAAATGGATCGGCGCGCACTTTTTGCGTAATCTGGACAACGTTTTTATTTAAGAGGCTGCACAGCGATGGATTTACAGGTCGTACCTACACTGGATACGTTACGTCAATGGCTCGATGATGCCGGTATTACTTTCTTCGAATGCGACTCCTGCCAGGCGCTGCATCTGCCTCACATGCAAAATTTCGATGGCATTTTCGATGCCAAAATCGATCTGATTAACGACGTGATCCTGTTCTCGGCGCTGGCTGAAGTAAAGCCTTCTGCGCTGCTGGCGCTGGCGTCTGATCTGTCAGCGATCAACGCCAGTTCTTTGACGGTGAAAGCGTTTCTCGACATACAGGATGATAATCTGCCAAAGCTGGTGGTTTGCCAGTCTTTATTCTCCGGCGCGGGGCTCTCCTTCAAGCAGTTCGCCTGGTTTATGCGCCTGAGCGAAGAGCAAATTTCCATGGTAATGATGGAAGCCAACGCACATCACCTGCTGTATAGCGCGGAAGATGATGCCGAGAATAATGATGCATCTCCCAATTTTCTCCACTAAGCCTGTCTGACTTTTGCGCAGTCGCTGCCAGAGCGGCTGCATAACACCGTTTTTTCTGCTGCTTTTAACCTTTCTTTAAAGAGTTTTTCACCTCCTCTCCGGCCGTTTCGGCTTATCACGTAGACATAATCTGCATAAAAAATTGATAAAAGGCGTTTTTTCGTCTGGGCTATAGCCGGAGACACGGGCTACAGTTATTCTTGCGGTGCTTAAAAAAGCGAGCGGAACCTGCCGGGAAGAGGGGGGTATTTTATTTCGGGCAGAGCGACAAACTATGCATGATTATTGCATATCTTCAGGCTGCACAGTTTTGGTTCGTTTGTTAACGAACTTTCAGAAGGAATAACAATATGATCGCCTTGAATAAAAAATGGTTATCGGGTCTGGTTGCGGGTGCACTGATGGCCGTCTCTGCCGGCACGCTCGCTGCGGAACAAAAAACGCTGCACGTCTATAACTGGTCTGACTATATTGCGCCGGACACCGTCGCGAATTTTGAAAAAGAGACCGGCATTAAGGTTGTCTACGACGTATTCGATTCCAACGAAGTGCTGGAAGGCAAACTGATGGCGGGCAGCACCGGTTTCGATCTGGTGGTGCCGTCGGCAAGCTTCCTGGAGCGTCAGCTGACCGCCGGTGTCTTCCAGCCGCTGGACAAGAGCAAATTACCGAACTGGAAGAACCTCGATCCGGACGTGCTGAAGCTGGTGGCGAAGCACGATCCGGAGAATAAATACGCGATGCCTTACCTGTGGGCGACAACCGGTATTGGCTATAACGTGGATAAAGTCAAAGCGGCGCTGGGCCCGGACGTCAAGCTGGACAGCTGGGACGTGGTGCTGAAGCCGGAAAACCTCGAGAAGCTGAAAAGCTGCGGCGTCTCTTTCCTCGATGCGCCGGAAGAGATTTTCGCCACCGTGCTTAACTATCTCGGCAAAGATCCAAACAGCAGCAAGGCCGACGACTACACCGGTCCGGCGACCGACCTGCTATTGAAGCTGCGTCCGAATATTCGCTACTTCCACTCCTCTCAGTACATCAACGACCTGGCTAACGGGGATATCTGCGTGGCCATCGGCTGGGCGGGCGATGTCTGGCAGGCGGCGAACCGCGCGAAAGAGGCCAAAAACGGCGTGAATGTTTCCTACTTCATTCCGAAGGAGGGGGCGCTGGCGTTCTTCGACGTCTTCGCGATGCCGGCTGATGCGAAAAATAAAGAGGAAGCGTATCAATTCCTCAACTACCTGATGCGTCCGGAGGTGATTGCCCACATCAGCGACCATGTCTACTACGCCAACGGTAACAAGGCCTCCGTGCCGCTGGTGAGCGAAGAAATCCGCAATAATCCGGCGATCTATCCGCCAGCCGATGTGTTTGCCAAGCTCTTCACCCTGAAAGTGCAGGAACCGAAAATTGACCGTGTGCGTACCCGCGCGTGGACCAAGGTGAAAAGCGGTAAGTAACGGCGTTTGATATCGTTGCCCGGTGGCGCTGTCGCTTACCGGGCCGACAGATCCCGTAGGCCGGGCAAGCGTTAGCGCCGCCCGGCGATGCGCACCCTGACGGTGCGTTTGCACCAGTGTTGATCTATGCCGGAGAGCACCCCGTGAATGACGCTATCCCCCGCCCGCAGGCGAAAGTCCGTAAAGCGCTGACCCCGCTTCTTGAAATTCGTAACCTCACCAAATCCTTCGACGGCCAGCATGCCGTGGACGATGTCAGCCTGACGATCTACAAAGGTGAAATTTTTGCTTTGCTCGGCGCATCGGGCTGCGGCAAATCAACACTGCTGCGTATGCTGGCAGGCTTTGAACAGCCTACCGCCGGGCAGATCGTGCTGGATGGGGTAGACCTCTCCAGCGTGCCGCCGTACCAGCGGCCCATAAACATGATGTTCCAGTCCTATGCCCTGTTCCCGCACATGACCGTTGAGCAGAACATCGCCTTCGGTCTGAAGCAGGACAAACTGCCGAAAGCCGAAATCACCGCGCGCGTGGCAGAGATGCTGAGCCTGGTGCATATGCAGGAGTTTGCGAAGCGTAAGCCGCATCAGCTTTCCGGCGGCCAGCGTCAGCGCGTGGCGCTGGCAAGAAGTCTGGCGAAGCGTCCAAAATTATTACTGCTCGACGAGCCGATGGGCGCGCTGGATAAAAAGCTGCGCGACCGGATGCAGCTGGAAGTGGTGGATATCCTCGAGCGCGTGGGGGTGACCTGCGTGATGGTGACTCATGACCAGGAAGAGGCGATGACCATGGCCGGGCGCATTGCGATCATGAATCGCGGTAAGTTCGTGCAGATCGGCGAGCCGGAAGAGATCTACGAACACCCGACAACCCGCTACAGCGCGGAGTTCATCGGCTCGGTGAACGTCTTCGAAGGGCTACTGAAGGAACGCCAGGACGACGGTCTGGTGATTGAATCGCCGGGGCTGGTGCACCCGCTGAAGGTTGATTCTGATAACTCCGTGGTGGACAACGTGCCGGTTTACGTTGCCCTGCGCCCGGAAAAAATCATGCTTTGCGATGAGCCGCCCGCCGATGGCTATAACTTTGCCGTGGGCGAAGTGGTACACATTGCCTATCTCGGCGATCTGTCGATTTACCATGTGCGCCTGAAAAGCGGCCAGATGCTCAGCGCCCAGTTACAGAACGAACACCGGTATCGCAAGGGACAGCCAACCTGGGGCGACGAAGTGAGCCTCTGCTGGGATGCGGACAGTTGCGTAGTCCTGACGGTATAAGGAGCGGTCATGAGCACACTTGAACCTCCAGCCCGCGTCAAAAAACCGGGCGGTTTCGCGCTCTGGCTGGCGCGCATGCAGATGGCGCATGGCCGCAAGCTGGTCATCGCCATGCCCTATATCTGGCTGATCCTGCTGTTTCTGCTGCCGTTCCTGATCGTCTTTAAGATCAGCCTGGCGGAGATGGCGCGGGCGATCCCACCGTATACCGATCTGTGGGAGTGGGCCGACGGGCAGCTGACGCTGACCTTAAACCTCGGTAATTTCCTGCAACTGACCGACGATCCGCTCTATTTCGAAGCCTATTTGCAGTCGTTACAGGTTGCGGCTATTTCTACGATTTGCTGCTTGTTGATGGGCTACCCGCTGGCGTGGGCAGTGGCGCACAGCAAGCCGTCGACGCGAAATATTTTACTGCTGTTGGTCATTTTACCGTCGTGGACGTCGTTCCTGATCCGCGTGTACGCGTGGATGGGGATCCTGAAGAATAACGGCATACTGAATAACTTCCTGCTGTGGCTTGGGGTCATCGACCAGCCGCTGACGATCCTGCACACCAACCTTGCGGTGTATATCGGGATTGTCTATGCCTATCTGCCGTTTATGGTGCTGCCAATCTATACTGCGCTGACGCGAATCGATTACTCGCTGGTGGAAGCCTCGCTGGATCTCGGCGCACGCCCGTTGAAGACTTTCTTCAGCGTCATTGTGCCGCTCACCAAAGGCGGGATCATCGCCGGATCGATGCTGGTATTTATCCCGGCGGTCGGGGAGTTTGTGATCCCGGAACTGCTCGGCGGCCCGGACAGCATCATGATTGGCCGCGTGCTGTGGCAGGAGTTCTTCAATAACCGCGACTGGCCGGTGGCCTCGGCGGTGGCGATCGTCATGTTACTGCTGCTGATCGTGCCGATCATGTGGTTCCACAAACATCAGCAGAAACAGATGGGAGACCACGGATGAACAACTTACCGGTAGTACGCTCCCCGTGGCGAATTGCGATCCTGATGATCGGCTTTACCTTCCTGTATGCGCCAATGCTGATGCTGGTGATCTACTCGTTCAACAGCTCTAAGCTGGTCACCGTCTGGGCGGGCTGGTCGACGCGCTGGTACAGCGAGCTGTTCCACGATGATGCGATGATGAGCGCGGTGGGGCTGAGCCTGACCATTGCGGCGCTGGCGGCGACGATGGCCTGCGTGCTGGGCACGATTGCCGCGCTGGTGATGGTGCGCTTTGGCCGTTTCCGCGGGGCGAATGGTTTCGCGTTTATGATCACCGCCCCGCTGGTCATGCCGGACGTCATCACCGGCCTGTCGTTGCTGCTGCTGTTTGTCGCGCTGGCGCACGCCATCGGCTGGCCAGCGGATCGCGGGATGCTCACCATCTGGCTGGCGCACGTCACCTTCTGTACGGCGTATGTGGCGGTGGTGATATCCTCGCGGCTGCGCGAGCTGGATCGCTCCATTGAAGAGGCGGCGATGGATCTCGGCGCAACGCCGCTGAAGGTCTTTTTCATCATCACGCTGCCGATGATTATGCCAGCGGTGATCTCCGGCTGGCTGCTGGCGTTCACGCTCTCGCTCGACGATCTGGTTATCGCCAGCTTTGTGTCGGGACCGGGCGCGACGACACTGCCGATGCTGGTCTTCTCCAGCGTGCGGATGGGGGTGAATCCCGAGATTAACGCCCTGGCGTCCATCATCCTTGGCGTGGTCGGAATTGTCGGATTTATCGCCTGGTATTTGATGGCGCGCGCGGAAAAACAGCGTGTGCGCGATATCCAGCGTGCAAGACGCGGCTGAAGGAATTACTATTTCCAGTGATGTGCCGCGTATGACGCGGCACTGTTTTTCAGGGAAGTAAAAACATTGGGATTCTTACAAAAAACACGTCATTCGCACGCTCGTCCGAACGTCCCTGCACTGGTGCAGGTGGCGGCGCTCGCCATTATTATGATCCGCTGTCTGGATGTGCTGATGATAATGAACACGCTGGGTCCGCGCGGAATGGGGGAATTTATTCACCGCAGCGCGCAGACGTGGAATCTGACGCTGGTGTTTCTCAGCAGCCTGATGCTGGTGTTTATTGAGATCTACTGTGCGTTCTCGCTGGTGAAAGGACGTAACTGGGCGCGCTGGGTGTATCTGCTGACGCAGATCACCGCTGCCAGCTACCTGTGGGCCGCCTCGCTGGGCTATGGCTATCCGGAGCTGTTCAGCATACCCGGTGAGTCGCGACGCGAGATTTTCCATTCACTGGTGATGCAAAAACTGCCGGATATGCTGGTGCTCTGCCTGCTTTATCTCCCGGCTTCCAGTCGGCGGTTCTTCCGCCTGCAATAATGTGTATAATCGCAGCCCTCGTGTTTCTTAAGGTTTTCATATGCAGTGCGCACTCTATGACGCCGGACGCTGCCGCTCCTGTCAGTGGATAGAACAGCCAGTCTCTCAACAACTCACCGCCAAAATGGTCGACCTGCAACAGCTGCTGGCAGCACACGCGGTGGGCGAGTGGTGCGCACCCGTCAGCGGCCCGGAGCAGGGCTTTCGCAATAAAGCCAAAATGGTGGTCAGCGGCAGCGTTGAAAAGCCGCTGCTGGGGATGCTGCACCGCGACGGCACCCCGGAAGATTTAACCGACTGCCCGCTGTATCCCGCCTCGTTTGAGCCGGTGTTTAGCGCGCTGAAGCCGTTTATCGCCCGGGCGGGGTTAACGCCCTATAACGTTGCCCGCAGGCGCGGCGAGCTGAAATACCTTTTGCTGACCGAAAGCCAGATCGACGGCGGGATGATGCTGCGCTTTGTGCTGCGTTCGGAAAACAAGCTGGAGCAGCTGCGCGCGGCGCTTCCGGGGTTGCAGGAACAGCTTCCGCAGCTCAAGGTGATCACCGCAAATATTCAGCCGGTGCATATGGCGATCATGGAAGGGGAAAAAGAGATTTTCTTCACCGAACAGCATGCGCTGGCGGAGAGCTTTAACGGCGTGCCGCTGTGGATCCGTCCGCAAAGCTTCTTTCAAACTAACCCCACCGTCGCCAGCGCGCTGTATGCCACCGCGCGCGACTGGGTGCGTGCGTTACAGGTTCATCACATGTGGGATCTGTTCTGCGGCGTCGGCGGCTTTGGCCTGCACTGTGCCACGCCAGACATGCAGCTCACCGGAATTGAGATCTCCGCCGAAGCGATTGCCTGCGCGAAGCAGTCCGCCGCAGAGCTGGGGCTGACGAATCTGCACTTCCAGGCGCTAGACTCGACCCGGTTCGCCACCGGACAGGGCAACGTGCCGGAGCTGGTGCTGGTGAACCCGCCGCGCCGGGGTATCGGCCAGGCGCTCTGCGACTACCTGAGCCAGATGGCGCCGGAGTACATTGTCTACTCCAGCTGTAACGCGCAGACCATGGCGAAGGATATCGCCAGCCTGCCGGGCTACCGCATTGCGCGCGTTCAGCTTTTCGATATGTTCCCCCATACCGCCCATTATGAAGTGTTGACGTTGTTAACCAAAGCGCAGGCCAGGTAAGGCGAAGCCGCCACCCGGCATAAACCCCGCACAATGTTCAACAAAATGTGAACTCTTCCCCCGCTCGAAATCAGGTAAGCTTACGTCATAACAAATGATTGAAGGCTTACCCATGAAGCAGATCCTGCTGGTAGAAGACGACCACGATATCGCGGCACTCCTGCGTCTTAATCTGGAAGATGAAGGCTACGCCATTACCCACGAGCCCGACGGGGGCAACGCCTTACAGCGTCTTGAAACACAGCCGTGGGACGCGGTGATCCTCGATCTGATGCTGCCGAATGTTGATGGTCTGGAGATTTGCCGCCGTATCCGCCAGATGACCCGCTACCTGCCCATTATCATCATTAGCGCCCGCAGCAGTGAAACTGACCGTATTACTGGCCTGGAAACAGGGGCGGATGATTATCTGGCAAAACCTTTCTCGGTGCAGGAGCTGATTGCCCGCATTAAGGCGCTGTTTCGCCGTCAGCAGGCGATGGGCCAGGCGCAGACGGACGGCATTATTCAGGCGCACGGACTGACTATCGATCCGCTGGCGCGCACCGTGCGCCTTAACGGTCAACACGTCGATCTCACCCCGCGCGAATTTGAACTGCTCTATTTCTTTGCCCGCCATCCCGGAGAGGTCTTTTCGCGGCTGGCACTGCTGGAGCAGGTATGGGGGTATCAGCACGAAGGCTACGAACACACCGTCAATACCCACATTAACCGCCTGCGCATTAAAATAGAGAAAGATGCCGCCGAGCCGGAGATCGTTCGCACCGTCTGGGGCAAAGGCTACAAATTTGCGGAGCAGAATCATGATGCGTCGCTTTAGCCTGAGCCAGCGCCTGACGCTGCTGTTTACGGCGTTACTGCTGCTCTGCGCCACCGTCGCCTGTGCGGTGCAGCTCTACAGTAGCATGCAGTACGGCAATGCGATGGTGCAGCGGCTCTCCGGCGGGCTGGCGCAGCAGATTGTGCAGCGGGAAGCGATTCTGGATGCGCAGGGCAGGGTGGATCGCAGCGCCTTAAAACCGCTGTTCGACCGGCTGATGACCTTTAATCCGAGCGTCGAGCTGTATGTTGTCTCGCCAGATGGCGATATCCTGGCCGATGCCGCCCCGCCAGGGCACATTCAGCGGCAAAAAATTGACCTCGTGCCGATACAGAATTTCCTCAGCGGGACGGTGATGCCGGTGTTTGGCGACGATCCCCGAAGCCAGAATAAGAAAGTCTTCAGCGCCACCCCGCTGCGGCAGGACGGTGAGCTGAAGGGGTATCTGTACATTATTTTACAGGGGGAGGAGTCCAACGCGCTGGCGGAGATGGCCTGGCACAAAGCGCTCTGGAGTACGGCGCTGTGGTCGATGCTGCTGGTGGCACTGTTTGGTCTGCTGGCGGGGTTGCTGCTCTGGTACTGGGTGACGCGCCCGGTTAAAGAGCTCACGCTGGACGTGGCCGGGCTGGAGCAGGACAGCATCAGCGCGATTAAGCAGCTGGCGGCCCAGCCGCTTGAGCCTGCCGGCCAGGATGAAGTGGCGATCCTGCGCAATACCTTTATCGAGCTGGCGCGCAAAATCACCTCTCAGTGGGATCGGCTGGCCGACAGCGACCGCCAGCGCCGGGAGTTTATCGCCAACATTTCGCACGACTTACGCACCCCGCTGACGTCGCTGCTGGGTTATCTGGAAACGCTGTCGCTGAAATCCGCAACGCTGTCGCCGCAGGAGCATCAGCAGTACCTCGCTACCGCGCTGCGTCAGGGGCAAAAGGTACGCCATCTGTCGCAGCAGCTGTTCGAGCTGGCGCGTCTTGAGCACGGCGGCATCAAGCCCCAGCGCGAGCGTTTTGCCATGGCTGAACTGATTTCCGACGTGGCGCAAAAGTTTGAACTCGCTGCCCGCACGCGTGAGTTAAATCTGCACATTGACGTCCCGGGTCCGCTGCCGCAGGTGTTGGCCGATGTTTCCATGATTGAACGGGTGGTGACGAATCTGCTGGATAATGCGATACGCCATACCCCAGCAGGTGGAGATATTCGTCTGGCGGTGTGGCAGGAGAACGACCGGTTACAGGTTGAAGTGGCCGACAGCGGAACGGGTGTTGATGCCGCATTACGGGACGATCTGTTCCAGCGTCCGTCAGCGTTAAATCCACAGGCCTCGCGGGAGCACCGGGGCGGGTTAGGGCTGTTAATCGTGAAAAGAATGCTGGAGCTGCACGGCGGGGGGATCAGGCTGATGGAGTCCGTGAGCGGGGCACGGTTCAGGTTCTTTGTGCCGCTTTAAGAAATTGCCGGGTGGCGGCTTCGCCTTACCCGGCCTACAGACCACCCCCGTAGGCCAGGTCACCCGGCAAAAAAGGTTATTGCGGGAACCACTGCTCGCTGATTTTCTGGTATGTGCCGTCAGCTTTGATCGCTTTCAGCGCGCCGTTCAGTTTCTCAAGCAGAGCCTTGTTATCCGGACGCACGGCAATACCGAGGCCAGTGCCGAAATACTGCGGATCGGTCACTTTCTCCGTCGCTGTACCCAGCTGCGGGTTGGTTTTCAGCCACTCATTCACGACCGCGGTGTCGCCAAATACGCCATCAATACGGCCATTTTTCAGGTCGATAATGGCGTTCTGGTAGCTGTCGTAGGCCACGGTTTTCACTTCAGGATGCTTGTCCTGGAGGTATTTCTGGTGCGTGGTGCCGTTCTCCATGCCGATGCGCTTGCCTTTCAGCTCGTCGAAAGATTTATAAGCCCCTTTCTTCGCAATCACCACCGCAGAGTTCGCGTAGTACGGGTCGGTGAACGCGACCTGCTTGCTGCGCTCTGGCGTGATGTCCATGCCGGAGATCACCGCGTCGTACTTTTTAAATTTCAGGGACGGGATCAGGCTGTCAAATGCGTGGTTAGTAAAGGTGCAGTCGGCCTGCATCTGCTTGCACAGCGCTTTCGCCAGGTCGATGTCGAAGCCGACGATCTGGTTGCTGGCATCCAGCGATTCAAACGGCGGATAGGTGGCAGAAACGCCGAAATTGATTTTATCGACGGCGGATGCGCCAGCGGCGAAGGTTGCGAGTAATGCGGCCAGAACTAACTTTTTCATTGTAATGCTCCCGTCTGTCAATCTTGTCATTATGCGCCGTGTCTGCGGCATGGATGTACAATGCCACTCAATGAATTTATATGCAATAAATATGATTAAATATTATTTAATGCATAAAAAAATGCGGGTAACCTATCAGGTTACCCGCACTACGAAAACAGCTTTATGCATTAAGTCGATTAATTTCTGCGCTCAAACGCCAGCGCCTTACGCTCGATAAGACGCATCATCAGGGTCAGCAGACCGTTGACCACCAGATAGACCAGACCCGCCGCCCCGAACACCATCACGTCGTAGGTGCGTCCGTACAGCAGCTGTCCGTGGCCCATCACTTCCATCAGGGTGATGGTGTAGGCCAGAGAGGTACTTTTGAACACCAGCACGACTTCGTTGGAATAGGAAGAGAGGGCGCGCTTAAAGGCATAAGGCAGCAGGATCGCCAGCGTATCCTTCTTGCTCATGCCCAGCGCCCCGCAGGACTGCCACTGGCCTTCCGGGATCGCGCGAATGGCGCCGTAGAACAGCTGCGTGGTATAGGCCGCGCTGTTCAGGGAGAGGGCAATCAGGGCGCAGAGCCATGGCTCAGAGAGCAGATGCCAGATAACCGGATATTCCTGTAACGACGGGAACTGGCCCGGGCCGTAGTAAATCAGGAAGATCTGCACCAGCAGCGGCGTTCCGGTGAAGAGCGTAATGTAGCCACGTACAATCCACACCAGCACCGGCGTTTTCAGCGTCAGGACGATGGTGAAGATCAGCGCCAGGATCAGCGCCACGATGATAGACGCGACGGTCAGCGTCAGGCTGGTGTGCAGCCCTTTCATCAGTTCGGGTAAATAATCCAGCATCAGCCTGGTCTCCGTTCAAAACGCGTTGCGCGCAGATCAATACGCTTCAGAACGTACTGGCTCAGCAACGTGATCACCAGGTAGATAGCCGCCGCGACGATGTACCAGGTAAACGGCTCCTGCGTACGGGTGGCGATACTTTTGGTTTGCAACATCAAATCGTTCACGCTGATCAGGCTCACCAGCGCGGTATCTTTCAGCAGTACCAGCCACTGGTTACCCAGCCCTGGCAGGGCATGACGCCACATCTGCGGCATCACCAGGCGGAAGAAGATCGCCGCTTTCGACAGACCCAGCGCCTGGCCGGATTCCCATTGACCCTGCGGTACCGCTTTCAGCGCGCCGCGCAGCGTTTGTGACGCATAGGCCGAATAGAGCAGGGAGAGCGCAATCACGCCGCACAGGAACGGGCTGACGTCGAAGTTCTCAATCTGCATCTGCACCGGGATCTGCGCAAAGCCGAGATTAATCGTGAAGCCGTCCGACAGCGTTAACAGCAGCTGTGAGGAGCCGAAATAGATAAACAGGACCACCAGAATTTCCGGCAGTCCACGCAGCACAGTCACCAGCGCTGAACCGAGCCATGCGACAGGGCGCCACTTAACGGACTCCCACACCGCAAAGAACATCGCCAGTACGAGGCCGATAATCAGTGCACAAACGGCAAGGCCGACGGTCATCCCGGCGGCGCTTGCTAAAGGAAAAATTTCATTCATCAGGAATTACTTCTGGAACCATTTTTTGTAGATGGTTTCGTAGGTGCCGTCTTTCTTCACTTTTTCCAGCGCAGCGTTGAATTTCTGCTGCAACTCGGTATTGCCCTGACGTACGGCAATACCCAGACCTGTACCGAAGTAGTCTTTATCGGTCACCTTGTCACCCACGGCGGCCAGCTTGTCGTTCGCTTTCAGCCATTCAGTCACAACAGCCGTGTCCCCGAACACCGCATCGATACGACCGTTTTGCAGGTCCAGCTTCGCATTCTGGTAGCTGTCATACGGCACGGTGGTGATTTCCGGATGCTTATCCATGATGAATTTCTGGTGCGTGGTGCCGTTCTGCACGCCGACTTTCTTGCCTTTCAGCAGGTCAACGGAGGCGTATTTACCTTTCTGACCGATGAACAGGGCCGAGTTGTCATAATAAGGGGTGGTGAACAGAACCTGCTTTTCACGCTCCGGAGTGATGTCCATTCCGGCCATTACGGCGTCGATACGGCGGAACTTCAGGCTTGGGATCAGGCTGTCGAACGCCTGGTTGCTGAAGGTACAGGTCGCGTCGATTTCTTTACACAGGGCGTTTGCCAGGTCCACGTCGAAGCCAACAATCTTGTTGTTCGCATCAATGGATTCAAACGGAGGGTAGGACGCTTCAGTGGCGAAACGGATGGTCTGGGCTGCGGTAGCGGAAAGGCTGACGCTAGCAAGCAGCGCGGCAATCAATACTTTTTTCATTATAATTTCCCTAACACATTAGTGTGATAAGTAGTTTTTGAAGGCATCGGTTTGCGGGTTAGTGAAGCAGCTCGCGTCACCCTGCTCAACGATATACCCGTTTTCCATATAGACCACGCGGCTGGCGGTTTTGCGCGCCACTTCCACCTCGTGGGTCACGATGACCTGGGTAATGTTAGTTTCCGCCAGCTCACGAATGATGCTCACGATCTGGGCGGTAATTTCCGGGTCCAGCGCCGCGGTCGGCTCGTCAAACAGCAGCACCGCAGGCTCCATCATCAGCGCACGGGCGATCGCCACACGCTGTTGCTGACCACCAGAAAGATGTAAAGGATACCGGTCGCTGTACGGTTTCAGACGCAGACGTTCCAGCAGCTTTTCCGCACGCGCCATCGCCTGGTCTTTGCTTAAGCCAAGCACGCGGCACGGGGCTTCAATCAGGTTTTGCACCACCGTCAGATGCGGCCAGAGATTGTATTGCTGGAAAACCATGCCCACGTTTTGACGCAGTTCACGAATCGCTTTATCAGACGGGGTTTTCGCGAAGTCAAAATGGTTACCGGCGATGGCCAGCGTCCCCGAACGGGGCATTTCAAGCAGATTAAGAACACGCAGAAGGGAGCTTTTTCCCGCGCCGCTTGGGCCGAGCAAAACCAGCGTTTCGCCCTCCGGGCAACTCAGCGTAATGTCGAACAGCGCCTGGTGTGCGCCGTAGAAGCAGTTAATGCCGTTTAGTTTAATACTCATCGGGGCAGTCTTTACTCATCCAGGCAATCTATAGCAATTGAGGCCGCAGATAGTACCGTTGACAGAATAGTTATGCAATATTTCTGCGTTAAAAGTTAAATATAACCCGTATTTACTCTTAAACATAGCACAAAATAGCGACGGGAATGGGGGGCGAGTATAAATGTCGGCATTCCGCAGGAAATGCCGGACATTTTACGGGGTTAACGTTTATTTAACGGAGGCGTTAGCGGTTCTCAATCGACTGGCGAAGGGTGCCCGCCGGGGCATGAACGCTGCCGCCAATGTAGCGCACATCGTCTATTGCCCAGCACTGGCCTTCACGGATCATCAGAACCTCATCCTGCCATGTTTGCGTCCCCTGGGTGAGCTTCACGCGCAGGGGAATATTGCGTGCGTCGGTATTCGGTATGGTGGACGCGCTGGCAACGTCGGCGCTGTCCGGCAGCGTGGCGCGGCTGGAGAACGGATCGGATGACAGCAGGGCGTTGTGCTGCGGATCGCGCGAAGCGTCGGTGAGCAGTTTCGCCAGATTATCGCTCAGGTACGGGCGCAGGGCGGTCAGGTCATTACCGTGATGCTGAATACGGTAATCATAAAATTGTTGCGCCACGGCATCCGGGCCACCCTCAATACAAGGGCCGCTGCGGGTTCCGATATCCTTAAAGGCTGGCGTGACCGGCGTTGTGCAGGCGCTGAGCACCAGCGCGCATGGCACTAAAAGCGTTAAAGCAGAGTAGCGCATGTTGATTTCCTTATTTATTAACTATCCTTTCAATCATAGCGTAACGAACCGATAATGCTGTCGCTAACGCATTGAACGCTAAAGAAGGAGAGAAAGTATGCAATTTTCAACAACGCCAACCCTGGAAGGTCAACCGATTACCGAGTACTGCGGCGTGGTCACCGGTGAGGCGATTCTGGGCGCAAACATTTTCCGCGATTTCTTTGCCGGCATTCGGGATATCGTCGGGGGTCGTTCCGGCGCGTACGAGAAAGAGCTGCGTAAGGCGCGCGAGATTGCGTTTAAGGAGCTGGGCGAGCAGGCCAAAGCGCTGGGCGCGGATGCGGTGGTGGGCATTGATATCGACTACGAAACGGTCGGGAAAGATGCCAGCATGCTGATGGTGAGCGTAAGCGGCACGGCGGTGAAGACCCGTCGATGAAGCGTTCGCTCTCAACCCTCCTGCTGGCGATGTTGCTGGCAGGATGCGCCTCGGAAGAGGGCATTGTTGATAAAGGCGCGTACGAGCTGGATACGCGCCATCAGGCGCAGGCGGCCTACCCGCGTATAAAGGTGCTGGTTATTCACTACACCGCCGATGATTTCGACACCTCGCTTGCGACCCTGACCGATAAAAACGTCAGCTCTCACTATCTCATCCCCGCAAAGCCGCCAGCTCCGCAGGGCAAACCGCGTATCTGGCAGCTGGTCCCTGAGAGCGAACTGGCCTGGCATGCGGGCATCAGCTTCTGGCGTGGCACCAACCGCATAAATGATACATCCGTCGGCATTGAGCTGGAAAACCGCGGCTGGCGGAAAACCGATGGCGTGAAAACCTTTACCCCCTTCGAACCGGGGCAAATTGCGGCGCTGATCCCGCTTGCCAGAGACATCATCGCCCGCTACGACATTAAACCGCAGAACGTGGTGGCACACTCGGATATCGCCCCGCAGCGTAAAGACGATCCTGGGCCACTGTTTCCGTGGCGCGAACTGGCGCAGCAGGGTATCGGAGCCTGGCCCGATCCGGCGCGCGTAGATTTTTATATCAACGGGCGACCGCATTATCAGCAGGTTGATACCGCAGCACTGCTCGATTTGCTGGCGCGCTACGGTTACGAAGTGCCAGAAAACAGTACGCCCGAACAGCAAAAACGCATCATCATGGTTTTCCAGATGCATTTCCGTCCGCAGTTATGGAATGGCGTAGCGGATGTGGAAACCATGGCGATTGCCGAAGCACTTTTAGAGAAATTCGGGCAGGGGTAAACCTTCGGACTACCCCCGAATGAGTATATTTTCGTAAGTTTCTATCAGATTAATCCTAAGTACAAACTCATTTCATTTTTAGTTAATTGACTTAAAATTATCCGGATTTAAGATGGACACATAGCGCGCTAAGTAATTTGGCGAATTAATAAAAAGCTTCACTCTTTTTTTGTTTATTCTTGACGTTTTCATCAGGAAAAATATTTATGGCTCGGTAACAACACCGTGGCCATGCTTTTTAAAAATCACATCTTAAATCGGGTATAACAATGTTAAGCATCTATGGAAAAAAATTACGTCCGCAACATGAAATGGAAAAGATCATTTCTGCAACCTCAGGCGTTGAAGAAAGAACGTTAAAAAAATGGCAGAAAATTTCCACTTCTGATTCCGGCTATATTCATATTATCGTTAGCGGTGAAGTCGAATTTCGACGTGAATCTGACGAACTGTGCATGTTCACCGTCACCGGGCAATGCATTTTCGGCCTGTCGTCAATGTATTACAACGCCACCCATATGTACGGCCTTGTTCGGACGAATACGGTTGTTCGCTCGATCAAGAAAGAGGTCTTCGCCCAGCTGATGACCGAAAAAAATCTGTGGCCAGAACTGACCAAAGTCCTTTCCTGGTACATCTGCATGCTGAGCAAACGTGATGATGTTCTGGTTGCCCGCAGTGCGTATTCCGTTGTCCGCGAATTTTTATATGAGATTAACGACCTGATTGTTCAACAACAGCGTGATATTAACGTTTATGATTACATTCAGGAATACACTAACCTGGCACGTAGCACTATTATTAAAATCCTCTCCGATCTGAAAAAGGGTCAATATATTGTGGTGGAAAAAGGTCGACTGCTTAACCTTACCGCACTGCCTGAAAAATATTAATACCTGCTCCCGCCGTCTCCTTTTTCACTGAAAGGAGAACGGCTATTTCCACTGTTTTTTACACTGGCTTGTGAATTATCCTGCGTTTCGTCAACCGGCGGCGCGGGAATTTTTCCTTGAGAATAATCCTGCTCCTGCTCTTTTAGCGCCTGCTTAAATAATTCCGTTAATGATGACTCTTCACTGCCCGTGCTGGCGGGAGCGTTATCGTGCTCATGCGCTTCGGTCCCGGGTAAGGTATCCCGCGAGGCGTCGTGTGGCACTGCGCCGTCGGGCGCTTGCTGCCAGTCGCCATCATCACTGTTGATCGGCAGATCCTGCATCGATGGAACATCAACTGGCACTGGCGCAGCTTTAGGCTGCGGATGCGGGAACGGTTTACTCACGTACACGTAATGCATATCCGAAAGCTGCGTTTCCGGTTTCGCAACGCTGGCGTTGACCGGTTCAGGCGCCGGGTGGTGCAGGTTCCAGTAGACGTGCATATACAGGCCGACAACCAGCATGACGCAAATCCCGACCAGCCATAACGCTGTTTTGCCGAATACGTTTTTCAGGCTGGGGAGACGGTACGAAAACCAGACCGCTTCCCCGGTTGTATAGCTGCGCTGGGCCGCAAGGCAGATGGTCGACATTAGGCTTTCTTCTCCTGCATTTTCGCGTCCGGGGTGGTGCGGGTGGTCTGAATCAGTACGCCCGGCGTGCTGTTGGTCACGCGCATCAGCTGCATCAGCGTATCTTCACCGGGGATGCCATCCACGTGCAGATGCATTTTTTGCTGGAACTCGCGGGTGCGTTTCATCATCTCTGTGGTCCAGATCCGGGCATGCGTTTCGGGCTGGCTCAGCGCCAGGCTTAATTGCTGATCCAGCCAGGCCATATCTTTGCTGTCGCTGGCCGCGCCGATCGCGTCTTTACCTTCCGGTGTCAGGCGGTGCAGCTGGGTGAAGTTGCCGGTCGCGTGCCGGTTAAACCAGCTGCGGCTCACCTGCCAGGTCCGGTTATTCATTAACAGGTCAATGGACGTGTTCCCGACCCTGGCGACCACCGCATAGTTAAGATGGCCGCTGGTTTTCAGTTCACTGACCCACGGATACCCTTCCTGCGCCAGCGTCTCCGGCGACGCGTTCCCCTGTTTACACATCAGGTTCACTTTGGCGGCGTTCTGGCACAGCGCATCTTCGGCCGAGGCGTCATACCCCCACATGAGATACAGCTGATGCATCGCATCCGGCTGATTAACTATTTCGTTGTCGATAACCGGCACTACGGGCGCTTCGACTTTTAGCGATTGCTGTTTCCAGCTGACGGGCACCGGCAGCTGGATCGGCAGGCGTGCACCGATCGATGAGGTCAAATACCAGCCGCAGGCGGCAAACAGCACGGACGCAAACAGCCCCACGGTCGCCAGGCGCTTACCGTGTTTTTGGGCGGGCAGGATCTCTCCCGCCGCCAGACGTAAATGACGTGGGCTGACCTGGGCCGCGCGTTCCGTCCAGGCGGCGAGCATTGACAGGTGCGCCAGCGCGTTCAGTTTGCTGATGTTGCCTTTGGTTAGCGTGTGCATTTTGCGCACGCGGGCAGGCGGCAACGGCGAGTTTTCGCAGCCGTGTTCTTCGCACTGGGCCTGAACATAGCTCAGGTATTCGCGGCAGGTCAGGGGGCGCAGGGCATGATGCGTGTGCGTATATTCGCGCAGTTCAGGTTGCTTTAGCAGGATCTCCTGATCCGCAGTGCCCGTCAGTACCACGGCGAGCCGGAAGTTCAGCTCCTGGGCGCGCGTGAGCAGCGTTCCCAGGACTTCACGGCAGCTCTCCTTCATGGCTTCGGCATGGGCGATCGTCACTACTCTGGATTTCGCTTTCCCCTCCTGCCACTGGCGCAGGACGGCATCCACCGCCTGCATGCGATCTTTAATCGCTTTCGTTCCCGGGTTGAGTTTGTACAGCAGGCTACTGGCACTCAGTTTGGGAAATGCGTTGATGGCAAGAACGGTATGGTTGCTGGCTTTAAGCGCGTCGATGAACTGACCCAGAAGCGGAGCGTCGTCGCAAAAAAGCCCGATAATTCCCGCCAGCTGGGTTTTCTCTTTCAGCAGGTTGAACACGTCCTGATGATAAGGCACCAGAAAATCACCGGATAAACGAGTGATTGTCCTGAATGGCGGATTGTTAAAATTAAAGTGGCTCTGATACATAACGACTTACCGTCTCTGATTAGGAATAGCAACAGCAGCAGAAAGTAAGGTAATGCCCCTGAGCGGTCAATTTGCAGACAGAGTAAAAATATCCAGCCGGCTGCGCCTAACATCTGGAATTTATACGGTCAATATTTTTCTTTATGAAAGTTGGTGGCGAAGTCAGTGGTCGCGTTTGCAGCAGCTTATTACTATTTTCCTCCATATTGGCGCAGTATGACGCTGCTTATTTTTGCTTTGCTATAGGCCGGATAAAAAATGAGGTTCTCATTTCTGTCACGGTGGATAACGCCTTGTATTACGTTTTTGCTGCTCATTTTTTGCGGCCAGCAAGGCTATCTCACCTTTAAAGATTATAAAAAAGTTACGAATAAGTTTGCTAATTCTGACCTACAGCCGCTGAAAAAACCGCACGAAGACAAACCCTTCACGCTTTTTACGGCTGCCGTCCGTCAGGAGAACTTATCGGCTGCGGCAAAACCCCCGCTGGCGGCGGAGATTGAAGGCATTGTGCGCAGTGATGACGCCTGGCTCTCCTTCGCTGTTATCAAAACTCCAGGCGGCCAGCGAAGCTACCGCGAGGGTGAACCGCTCGCCGGGTTTAACGACGCATTTATTCAGGAAATAAACAAAGATAATGTGGTGGTTAATTATGAAGGTGCTACGCAGGTACTGGCGTTAAATAAACCGGACTATTTTAAGGGGGGCGTGGAGAGCGGCCCGGTTACAAAATCGACGAAAGATGCTGGCGCAGAGAGTGTGCATCTTGATGATTATCTGGTGTTAAAACCCATCATTGAAAAAGGCCGGCTGGAAGGCTACAGGATAAACCCAAGGAATGCCTCCGCCTTTTACAGTCAGTCAGGTCTGGAAAAAGGCGATGTGGCGATTCAGGTTAACTCTGTCGATATGACCGATGAAGCAAAAGCGAAAAGCATTATTGCCAACTGGTCGAAAATGAAAGAAGCGGAGGTCATCGTACGACGTCACGCTCACCTTGAAAATATTCGGGTTAATGTTCTAAATAATTAATAAGTGTGCAGACATGAAAAAATTTCCCTGGGCGTGCGTGGCGCTGACCGCATTGTCGTTATATTCCAGTTCGCTGCTTGCAGCTAACTTTAGCGCAAGTTTTAAAAATACTGATATTCGCGAGTTTATCGATACGGTAGGTCGCAATCTCAACAAAACTATTCTGGTCGATCCGTCCGTCCAGGGAACCGTCTCGGTCAGAACCTACAACGTGCTGACGGAGGATGAGTATTACCAGTTCTTCCTGAGTGTGCTGGATCTCTACGGCCTGTCGGTGATCCCGATGGACAACGGCATGGTCAAAGTGGTGCGCTCAAGCGTAGCGCGTACCGCCGGTGCGCCGCTGGCAGACAGCAAAAACCCGGGCAAAGGTGACGAGATTATCACCCGCGTGGTGCGCATGGAAAACGTACCCGTTCGCGAGCTGGCCCCGCTGCTGCGCCAGCTCAACGATGCCACCGGCATCGGGAATGTGGTCCACTTTGAGCCGTCCAACGTCCTGCTGTTAACCGGTAAAGCCTCGGTGGTGAACCGCCTGGTGGATCTGGTGCAGCGCGTCGATAAAGACGGTATTCAGCGCCGCGAAATCATCCCGCTGCGCTTTGCCTCTGCCAAAGAGCTTTCGGATATGTTGAATAACCTCAACAACGAAGAGCAGAAGGGGCAGAATGCGCCGCAGCTGGCGACCAAGGTGGTGGCGGATGACGAAACCAATAGCCTGGTGATCAGCGGCTCGGAAGATGCGCGGGCGCGTACCCGTTCCCTTATCCATCAGCTGGATCGCGAGCAGAATAACGAGGGGAACACCCGCGTCTTCTACCTCAAATATGCCAGCGCCACCAAAGTGGTACCGGTGCTGACGGGGATTGGCGAGCAGCTGAAAGACAAGCCGGGCGCGGCCAAAGCGAAAACCGCGAGCGCCTCAACCGACCTGAACATTACCGCCGACGAGTCGACCAACTCCCTGGTGATCACCGCGCAGCCTAACGTGATGAACTCCCTGGAGAAGGTGATCGACAAGCTGGATATTCGCCGTCCGCAGGTGCTGGTGGAAGCGATCATTGCCGAAGTGCAGGACGGCAACGGCCTGGATCTTGGCGTGCAGTGGACCAGCAAGCACGGCGGCGTGCAGTTTGGCGCTACCGGCCTGCCAATCAGCCAGATTAAAAATGGCACCATGAAAGGGGCGAGCTTCACGGGCCTTGCGACCGGCTTCTTTAACGGTGATTTCGGTGCGTTGGTGACCGCGCTCTCCACCGACGGTAAAAACGACATCCTCTCCACGCCAAGCGTGGTCACGCTGGATAACAAAGAAGCGTCGTTTAACGTCGGTCAGGATGTGCCGGTGCTTTCCGGTTCGCAAACCACCAGCGGCGACAACGTCTTTAACTCCGTTGAGCGTAAAACCGTCGGTACCAAGCTGAAGATTGTGCCGCAAATCAACGATGGCGACATGATCCACCTGAAGATTGAGCAGGAAGTGTCCAGCGTTGACAACAGCGCAACGGAAGATTCCAGCCTCGGCCCAACCTTCAACACGCGCACGATTAATAACGAAGTGATGGTCCACAGTGGTCAGACGGTGGTGCTCGGCGGCCTGATGGAAAATGTGACCAAACAGTCGGTCTCCAAAGTGCCGCTGCTCGGCGATATCCCGCTGGTCGGGCAGCTGTTCCGCTACACCTCGCAGGATACCTCTAAACGCAACCTGATGGTGTTTATTCATACCACCGTCCTGCGTGACGACGACAACTACAGCGCAGCCTCGAAAGAGAAATATGACCAGATCCGGGTGCGCCAGATGCAGCGAGCGGAAGAGAAGAAGCTGGGGATCATTGAACCGACGGACAACGCCGTACTGCCAGCGTTCCCTGCCGCCAGCGCCGCACCCGCGAAAACCTCCGCGGCACGCAATCCGTTTAAAGAGTAAGGCGGAGGGATACCGTGGACGAACTGAGTAAAACCCTGTGTAGCAGCAACTACGCAAAAGTTAACGGCGTTCTGCTTTACAACAATGACGTCTATATCCGTGAGGACACCCCGGCATTAGCACTGCTGGAGGTGCGCCGGGTGCTGGGACGCGCGTTCGTCCCGATCACCCTGGCGCCGGAAGCGTTTGACGAGATGCTGGCCAAAATCTGGCAGCAGAGCAGCGGCGTGTCGCAGCAGCTGGTGGACGACATGGACGCGGATATCGATCTGATGGCGTTAACCGAGGAGATCCCGGATAACGAAGATCTGCTCGATAACGACGAAAACTCGCCGGTGATCCGCCTGATCAACGCCATTCTCGGCGAGGCGGTGAAGGACGGCGCGTCGGATATTCATATCGAAACCTTCGAGCGCACCCTGAGCATTCGCTTTCGCGTTGACGGCGTGCTGCGCTCGGTGCTGCAACCGGCGCGTAAGCTCGCCCCGCTGCTGGTGTCGCGTATCAAGGTGATGTCGAAACTCGACATCGCCGAGAAACGCCTCCCGCAGGATGGCCGTATCTCCCTGCGCATCGGTCGCAAGGCCATCGACGTGCGCGTCTCGACCATTCCGTCCCAGTACGGCGAGCGCGTGGTGATGCGCCTGCTCGATAAAAGCAATCTCAAGCCCGACATCAACAAGCTGGGGCTGATTGATGAAGAACTGGAGAAGCTGAAAGGGCTGATCGACCGCCCGCACGGGATCATCCTCGTTACCGGCCCGACGGGTTCCGGTAAAAGTACCACGCTGTACGCCATTCTTTCGGCGCTGAACGGCCACGAACGCAACATTCTGACCGTGGAAGATCCGATTGAGTACGAGCTGGAAGGGGTGGGGCAGACGCAGGTTAACCCGCGCGTGGACATGACCTTTGCCCGCGGGCTGCGCGCCATTCTGCGTCAGGACCCGGACGTGGTGATGATCGGGGAAATTCGCGACGGTGAGACCGCCCAGATTGCGGTGCAGGCGTCGCTGACCGGTCACCTGGTGATGTCGACGCTGCACACCAACAGTGCCGCAGGGGCGATAACCCGTCTGCGGGATATGGGGCTGGAGTCCTTCTTAATCGGTTCATCGCTGCTCGGTGTCATTGCCCAGCGTCTGGTGCGTCGGCTGTGTACGCACTGCCGGACCACCAGTCCGCTGGACGCCAATGAAAAAGCGCTGTTCAGCTTTATGGCCGCGCCGCCAGACGCGATTTACCGCGCGGTGGGGTGCGAACACTGCCGTCAGAGCGGCTATCAGGGCCGCGCCGGTATCCATGAATTCCTGGTGGTGGACAGCGCCATGCGCCGCGCCATCCATGAAGATAAGGACGAAATGTCCCTCGAAACGCAGCTTTTTAAGCATGCCTACAGCCTGCGTGAAAACGGGCTGCTGAAGGTGATCGGCGGCGTGACGTCTCTGGAAGAGGTCATGCGCGTCACCGCCGAACGTGGAGGGGATGCGTAATGGCTTTCTACGCCTGGACGGCAACAGATGCCGCGGGGAAAACACAGCGCGGGACGTTACAGGCCGAGGGGCAGAAGCAGGTTCGCCAGTGGCTTCGCGAGCAAAAGCTGATGCCCGTCAGCATCACCGAAACCCGCGAAACGGCGGCTGGCGGGAAAGCGAAAACCGGGGTGAAGCTCTCTACTCCGGTGCTGTCGATGTTTACCCGTCAGCTTTCGACGCTGGTCAACGCCGCGCTGCCGCTGGAGAGCGCGCTGAAAGCGATCTCGAAGCAGACGGAAGACAAAAAGCTGGCGGCGATGGTGGTGGAGATCCGCGAGAAGGTGGTGGAAGGCCACACCCTGTTCGATGCCTTCAGCCAGTTTCCGCGCACCTTCGACAAGCTTTACTGCACGCTGGTGATGGCCGGGGAGAAAACCGGTCACCTGGGCGACGTGCTGGAGAAGCTGGCGGAGTACAACGAGCAGCGCCAGAAGATGAAAAGCAAGCTGACGCAGGCAATGGTCTACCCGATAACCCTCACCGTGGTCGCCATCGCGGTCATCAGCATCCTGCTGGTGGCGGTGGTGCCGCAGGTGATCGAGCAGTTTACCCACATGAAGCAGCAGCTGCCGATCACCACCCGGACGCTGATTGCGGTCAGTGATTTCCTGCAAGCCTGGGGCATTTATATTGTGGGCATTCTGGGGGGCGGCTTTATCGGCTTCAAAACCTGGCTGAGGAATGCCAAAAACCGTTTTCGCTGGCACAGCTGGCTGGTGAACGGCTCGCCGATTAAAAAGCTGGTCTGCGCCATCAACAGTGCCCGCTATATCCGTACCCTGAGCATTTTGCAGGCCAGTAGCGTGCCGCTGCTGGAGGGAATGTATATCGCGATGGACGGTATTGAAAACCGCTATGCCCGGCAGGTGCTGGAGCAGGCCGCCGACACCGTGCGCCAGGGGGCGTCGCTGTATGCGGCGCTGGAACAGGCGAAATTATTCCCGCCCACCATGCTGTATATGATTGCCTCCGGTGAAGAGAGCGGGGAATTAGGTAATTTAATGGATCGCGCGGCGGAAAATCAGGAATCGGCCTTACAACATCGAATTACATTAACGCTGTCGGTCTTTGAACCGGCGCTGGTGGTATCCATGGCGACGATTGTTTTATTCATCGTTCTGTCAATATTACAACCGCTTCTGCAACTTAATAATATGGTAGGTTAAATCATGGCTTTAAAACGTAAAAACCTGGCTCGCCAGGCGGGCTTTACATTGCTCGAATTAATGGTGGTCATTGTTATTCTCGGCGTACTGGCGAGTATGGTGGTGCCAAATTTAATGGGCAATAAGGAAAAAGCCGATACGCAAAAAGCAACCAGCGATATTGTCGCGCTCGAAGGCTCGCTGGATATGTACAAGCTGGATAACCACCGCTACCCGACCACAGAGCAGGGTTTGCAGGCGCTGGTGACCAAACCTGAAATCGCGCCAATCCCGAACGGCTACCGCACGGACGGCTATATCCGTCGCCTGCCGCAGGACCCCTGGGGCAATGATTATCTTCTGGTGAGCCCGGGTGAACACGGCGCGGTGGACGTCTTCTCAGCCGGTCCGGACGGCGAAGCCAATACCGCCGATGACATTACCAACTGGTCTCTGGATAAGAAAGAGAAATAATGAAAAATCAACGCGGCTTTACGTTGCTGGAAATTATTCTGGCGCTGGTGATATTTGCCAGCTGCGCCATGATGGTGGTGTCCACCATTCCTTCGCGCAGCGGCGCGGATATATTTGGCCAGCAATTAAAAGCGCTCGTTGATTATGGTTCAGACCGTGCGGTGATGGACGGAAATATTGTCGGGCTGGTGATCGCCACCGATAAATATCAGCTGGTGACGATCGCCGATAAAAATGGCGAGCGGCACTGGATGCCATTATCTGCCGGACGCATTAACACCAAAGGTGATTTTCCGGAAGAGATGCATGTGTCGCTTTCGCCGCAGCGTCTGGCCGCGACGGTGACCTCCGAGCCGCAGGTGATCTTTTTACCGGACGGTGAAATCAGCCGCTTTACGCTGACGCTGCAAAGTTACGACAAACAGCACCATTTCCGCGTGGTGTCGCAGGGCGCGGCGCCGGTATCGGTAGAAAACGATGGCTAACGGCAACAAAAAGCAAAAGGGGATGACGCTGCTGGAGGTGATGGTCGCTCTGGTGATTTTCTCCACCGCCGCGCTGGCACTGATGAACTCGGTCTCCCTGAACGTGCGTTTTACCCATGGCCTGGCCGATACCTTGCAGGCCAGTTGGGTGGCGGAAAACCAGCTGGCGGAGGCACAGCTCACCAGAACTGACTTCCCGGATGCTGAACAGCAGGGGACGGAAATCATGGGCGGGCGCAGCTGGAACTGGCGTAAGCAGCGGGTGAAAACCGCCGACAACGTCTGGGCGAATACCCTACGCGTATATGCGGAAAGCGATGAGAGCCAGCCGGTTATCTCCCTGCGCATCATTCCGCCGGGAGAGAGCAAGTGAAGAAAACGCGACGCCAGCGCGGATTTACCCTGCTGGAGATCATGATTGCGCTGACTATCTTCGCGGTGATCAGCACCCTGGCCTGGCAAATTCTGGACGGCGCGATGCGTACCAGCTCGGCCACCGATGCCAGCGCCGCAAAGCTCAACCAGCTTCAGCGCGCCTGGAGTCTGATGGAGCGTGATTTTTTCCAGCTTCAGGCGCGCGCCCCGCGTAATGAGCCGGAGCTGTTTCGTCAGGAGGGCGATGCTCTTGAACTGACCACCCTGAATGGCGTGAGCGGAACGGTCCAGCTGGAGCGCGTGCGCTGGCGGCTGGAAGAGGGGCGTTTGTATCGCGACGTCTGGCCGGTCATTGACGCTCCGGCGGACGTTAAGCCTGACGAGGTGCCGATTGTCAGCGGCGTAAAATCATTGCAGTGGCGGTTTTATCGTCAGGGCTGGCTGACCGCCTGGCACGACGCCGCCCATCTGCCGGACGGCGTGGAGGTTACGTTGACGATGGAAAGCGGGGATACCTGGCGCTGGGTGTTCACTACACCGGGTGATATGCCGGAGGTGGCCGCTGCCGCGGCGCCAGCGCCTTCGCCGGAGACCAGACCATGAAACGGATCCGTCAACAACAGGGCGTCGCCCTGCTGGTGGTGCTGATTTTGCTGGTGATGATGTCGGCGCTGGCTGCCAAAATCAGCCAGCAGTTCTGCCGTAATTTGCAGAAAACGCATTATCAGGTAAGCCAGCAGCAGCTGCGCTGGGCGATGCAGACCCAGGAAAAAGTGGTGAAGGACCGGTTACAGACCGACGCCAGCGGCGAGAGCAAGCCACTGGCCCTGGACGGCGACTGGCATCAGCCGCTGGAGACGCAGGGTGAGGACTATACGGTCGTGAGCCAGGTGGAAGATGCGCAGGACTGCTTTAACGTCAATAACCTGTTGACCGCTGACATCGCACCCCAGGGGCAAAGCGCTCCCGGGGTGGCGGAAAAATCGCGTAAAGCGCGGATTGTTGAACAACTCCTGACGGAAAGCGGCCTCAGCCCGGGCACGGCGGAGGCGGTCTATTTCCAGCTGGTGGATTATCTCGATGGTGACAGCACCACGGCGAAGGAGGGGGCCGAAAGCGATGCGTGGGCTGGCGTCGTGCCCGCGCGGCAACCGGCAAATCAGATGATGCGCAGCATCGCGGAAATCAAACTGCTGCCGGCGTTCCCTGTTACGGCGTATCCGAAGGTGAGCAAGCTGTTATGCGCGCTGCCGGATGCTGCCAGCAAGGTCGATGTCAACACCCTGCAACCGGAACAGGCCGCCGTGCTGGCGGCCATGTTCCCCGGAAAACTGACGCGGGATGACGCCGTTCGCCTGCTGGATGCGCGTCCGGAATCGGGCTGGGAAAATATGGAAGCGTTCAGCAAAGCGCTGGAGCAGGCCTTCCCGCAGTTAAAAGACGATCTCCCGCAGGTGGCGGATCAATTTTCTATAAACAGCCGGTACTTCCGCGTGAATTACACCGGCAATACCGATGAATTAACGCTTCGCGTGGTCAGCCAGCTTCAGGTGAATAACGAAGCCGGTGAGATCGTGACGTGGCAGCGTCGTTACCGAATGATTGAATAAGCAAAGTAGAACGTTATGAAACAGGTACTTTTTGTTCGTCCCGACAGCCGCGAGGGCGGAAAAATAATGTGGTGTGAGTCCGGCAGCGAGCGCGTCGAGGTGGTCGACAGCCTGGAGATGCTGGCCGAACACCCCCTGGCTACGCGCGTTTGTCTCCTGTTGCCCGCCAGCGACATGATTTTCCGCCATTTTACGCTGCCGAAAAAGGTGGCTTCTCAGGCGATGGCCTTCTCGTGGATGGCGGAAGAGACGCTGATTGGCGACGTGGACAACCTCCACTGGACGGTACTCCACAAAAAAGGGGCCGACGTCGACGCCGTGGCCATTGACGCCGACCGCCTGCGCGCGGCATTAACCCGCTGTCAGGAGGCCGGATTAAACGTGATTCAGGCCCTGCCTGATGCCTGGCTGCTACCCGTGACGACAGGGGGCAGCACGCTGGTCGCACAGGATGATAGCTACTGGCTGCGTTTATCGCCCCATGTGGCAGGTGAAATGGAGGCAACCCTGTTGCCGCTGTTAATGCAGAAAGCCGGGGTCGGGGAAGTATGGTGTTACGGCGATGCGCCTGCGAAGGTGCACGTTGACGTGCAGCATGCCTGGCAGCATCCGCTGGCACTGATTCAGCCGCAGTGGCAAACCTGCCGCGTTAACCTGCTTCACGGTGAATTCAGCCTTAAGGCCGGTCATGGGCGGGCGGCGAAAAGTATGAAAGCCGCGATGGTGGCGGTGGGTGTGCTGTCTGTTGCTCTGCTGCTGGGGCCACGCATTGCAATGGCCTGGATGCTGGTGCAGCAGGAAAATCGGGTGCAGGAGGAGATCGTCCAGGTTTATCAGCACCATTTCCCCAGCATGCGCCAGCAGACCAATATCAAATATCACTTTGGTCAAAGCCTGAAAAAACAGAGCAAGGGATTCTTTCTTCAGCTTGATGAGCTGGAGAACGCCCGGCAGTCAGTCCCTGCGATGGAGATCGAGCTGCTGGAATACGATGCGCAGCAAAACACCCTGACGCTGAGCGTCAGCGCGCAAAACCAGCCCGCGTTGCAGGCGTTTGTTAACCAGACCAGTGAGAATTTTGATTTTACCTTACAGCCTGTTTCAACAACCGAACCGTATACCGCCATGATCGCAGGGAAACATAAATGAAAGAGCGAATCGCGCAGCTGAAGTCACGCTATCAGAATTACAGCACCCGGGAAAAAATTATTTTAAAAATATGTGCCGTTGCCATTGTGGGGGCAGTGGTGTATTACACGGGAGTGATCCCCCTGGATAATATGATTCAAAATAGTAAGTCGACGCTTAAAAGACAAAAAGAAACCCTTAACTGGATGCGCAGTGAAATTGATAAAAATCATCTTCAGGTCCAGATAGTCAAAACGAATAATCCGCGTACGGTGGTCGAGAACAGCGCCCATGAAATTAACCTTTCACTGACGGATATGCGCCAGGAGGGGCAAACTTTATCGTTCGTGTTGAATCGGGTGAATGTGTATGAATTAAGAAGCTGGCTGCGTGAAATTAATCAGACCTCCGGCGTGAGACTGCAAAAAATAAACCTCACGCCGGTGGACCACCTCAGCGACGTGAAAGCGCAGGTGCAGCTCACCTGGTCAAAAAACGCATGAATACCTTTTCGCTGATGCGGGACGCCTTTCCGGTAGGGTTCCCGATAATGAGTGCGATCCTGGGCGGCATTGTGGGCAGTTTTCTTGGCGTTGTCGCCGAACGCGTACCGGGGATGGTGATGGATGAGGAGGGGAGTGGCAATCTGCTCTTTCCGGCCTCGAACTGTCCGGTGTGCCAGCACGCACTTGCCGCGTGGGAAAACATCCCGCTGCTCAGCTGGCTGTTATTACGGGGACGCTGCCACCAGTGCGGCAGCGCGATCCCGCTGCGACTCTTTCTGGTCGAACTGATCTCCGCCTTGTTTTTTGGCATCACGGCCTGGTGCATGCCGGACGTTCAGGCGCTGTTCTCTTTGTGGTTACTGGCGGCTTTTTTACTGCCGCTGGCCATGATCGACTGGCAGCATCAGCTGCTTCCGGACTGCCTGACCCAGCCGCTGCTGTGGGCGGGGTTAGTGCTCCATGCGTTTGACCACACGTTGCCGCTACGCGATGCGCTGTTCGGCGCGGTGGCGGGCTATCTGTCGCTCTGGCTGCTCTACTGGGCTTTTCGTCTGATCACGGGACGAGAAGGTCTGGGTTACGGGGATTTTAAGCTACTGGCGGCGCTGGGCGCCTGGTGCGGCTGGCAGGTGTTGCCCTCCATTGAACTGGCGGCAGCGTTAAGCGGTATTGTCGGTTATTTCGCCGTAAATAATTTAAATAAAAATAACCTCACTATTTCTTTTGGTCCTTATCTCGCCTTTGCTGGAATAGTGGTGTTTATGAGCCAGCAATTTGCTTTCACATTTTAAATATACAGGTCAAGATTTTTTATAAATCTTTTTGATGGAGGAAGGGAAGGACGACCCTTTACGCTCAGTGTATCGTAAGAGATATAAGCTACACGGAATTTCAGCTTGTATCTTTTAATGGAGGAATACAACGCAGCAACAATTTTTTGTTCACGGCACTCACGTTGGTTAAATACGCATTACGCGAAACGCATCCATGATCTCACGGAAGACATGGGTTATTACGTTACGAATAAATTTATCAGGAAATAAAAATGAAATTTATGAAGCCAAAATATCTGGCGCTCTTTATTGCGGCGGCAACCAGCTCCGCATTTGCAGCAGCGCCAGGTGCACCGACGATCGGCTATGGCAATGACAAATTTGCCCTGGTGGAAGTGGATCAGGCTGCCCAGGATTATAACAATCTTGTCAAAGTGCATAACGATGGCGTGGATGTAAAAGTTGAGTGGAACGTCTGGAGTGGTGATGCGCCAACTTCAGCGAAAGTTCTGCTGGACGGACAAACCGTATGGACCGGCGCAGCCGGCGCGACGGGCTCTGCAACGTTTAAAGTGAAAAAGGCGGGCGTTATCAGGAACAGGTTGAAGTCTGTAACGCCAGCGGCTGTGCGAAAAGCGCCAGCAAGCTGATTATTGTGGCAGACACCGACGGTAGCCACCTGCTGCCGCTGAATACGTCTCTCAAAGAGAATAACAAAGCGTTTGCGAAGCATACCGATAAAGTGGTTGCGGCCTACTTCCCGGAGTGGGGCGTTTATGACCGTAACTTCCCGGTTGATAAGATCCCTGCGGCAAACCTCAACCACATTCTTTACGGCTTCATTCCAATCTGTGGCGGTGACGGCATCAACGACGGCCTGAAAACCATTGAAGGCGGCAACAGCTTCCGCGTGCTCCAGAACGACTGTAAGGGCCGACCTGACTATACCGTGGCGATCCACGACCCATGGGCTGCGCTGCAAAAACCACAGGCTGGCGTCTCCGGCTGGGACGACCCGTATAAAGGTAACTTTGGCCAGCTGATGGCGCTGAAAAAAGCGCATCCGGACCTGAAAGTGCTGCCATCTATCGGCGGCTGGACGCTCTCCGATCCCTTCTTCCACATGGGTGACCCGGCTATCCGCGCACGCTTTGTCTCTTCTGTGAAAGAGTTCCTCCAGACCTGGAAATTCTTTGACGGCGTGGATATCGACTGGGAATTCCCTGGCGGCGGCGGTGTGAGCGAAAATCTGGGTAACCCGCAGCAGGATAAAGCAACCTATACCGCGCTGATGCACGACCTGCGCACCATGCTGAACGAGCTCTCTGCACAGACGGGCCGTACCTATGAACTGACCAGCGCCATCGGTGCAGGCCGCGATAAGATCGAAGACGTGGATTACACTGCCGCTCAGCAGTACCTCGACCACATCTTCCTGATGAGCTATGACTTCTACGGCGGCTGGAGCAACACCGTTCTCGGCCACCAGGCGGCGCTGCGCGCGCCAGCATGGCGTCCGGACACTGACTACACCACTGAAAATGGCGTTAACGCGCTGCTTTCCCAGGGCGTACAACCAGGCAAGATCGTGGTGGGTGCGGGAATGTATGGCCGCGGCTGGACCGGCGTGCATGGCTACACCGGTAACAATCCATTCACCGGCACCGCTACAGGTATGGTGAAAGGGACCTGGGAACCCGGCGTGGTTGACTATCGTCAGATCGTTAACGAATACAAAGGCAAACCAGGCTGGGAATACGGCTACGACGCTGATGCGGAAGCCCCTTACGTCTTCAACAAAACTACCGGCGACCTGATCACGTATGAAGATGCGCGTTCAACCACGGCGAAAGGTAAGTATGTTCTGGCGAATAAACTGGGTGGCCTGTTCGCATGGTCTATCGACTCTGACACCGGTGACATCCTGAACGCGATGAACGAAAGCCTGCTGGGCGGCGACGCTACGCCGGTTGATCCGGTGGTCACCAACCACGCGCCAATCGCGTCCTCTGCCGACCAGAACGTGTCTGGCCCGGTAACCGTCACGCTCGATGGCTCTGCTTCAAGCGATCCTGATGGCGATGCGATTACCTACAAATGGACTCAGGTCTCTGGTCCGTCGGTCACCATCACCAACAGCACCAAAGCGAAAGCGACCTTTAACGTTGCCGCCGCGACGTCCGACCAGACCATGGTGTTCCGCCTGACGGTGACCGATGCAAAAGGCCTGAGCAACGCGATTGATATCCAGGTGGTGAACAAGGCGCCGAAAGCTAACCAGGCACCGGTTTTAAACCCAATGGAAGCGATCACGCTTGAATCAGGTGAAACCTATGCGCTGCATGCCCAGGCCGCGGATCCAGACGGAGATGCGTTGACCTACGCCTGGAGTGTACCAGCAGATATGCACGCTACCGGGTCTGACTCCGCGAACGTGAACATCACTGCGCCGGAAGTGAGCTCGACGTCTACCTACACCCTGAGCGTGGTGGTGAGCGACGGTAAGACCAGCGTGCAGTCTAACGTCCAGGTCACCGTGAATCCGAAAGCGGCGCCTGCACCAGTGCCAGATGACGAAGACACTAACCCGGCGGATGACGTTACCCCTCCGGCTGATGATGTGACTCCACCGTCTGACAAAGGGAGCTGCGATGCACCTGTGGATGCTAACGCCAGCAAATATGCGGCGTGGGAATCCAGCAAAATCTACAACGGTGGCGATACCGTAAGCTTCGACCATCTGGTGTGGAAAGCGAAGTACTGGACTCAGGGCAATCAGCCTGGCTTCGGTGTGGATGCATGGGAGCTGGTAAGCAACGTGAAGATGAACTGGCGTTCTGACCTGGTCTACAACGGCGGCGACACCACCACCTATGAAGGAAACGTTTACCGTGCGAAATGGTGGACCCGTGGTGATAATCCAGCCAACAGCGACGTATGGGTAAAAGAAGGCGCATCAACAGACTGCAAATAATCTAACCCATTAATGACTCCCCCTTTTAGAGGGGGAGTGATTCAAAATTCATTTTACAGGATGTTGGTAAGGAGAAATAACCGAAACTGTCAGCAGGTAAAAATGAAAAAGTTGATTTTGTTGTTATTGATAATAAGCCAAAGCGCTCTGGCAAACTGTTGGAATAAAGCGGCGCATTATTATCATGTCGACCCTTATTTACTGTACGCGATAGCGAATGTGGAATCCGGAATGAACCCGTATGCGGTTGGGCAAAACCGCGATGGCACGCGGGATGTCGGGCTGATGCAAATCAACAGTTCGCATTTTACCGCGCTGGAAAGCAGAGGAATCGACGAATACCGGTTAATCACGGAGCCATGTACTTCGATCATGGTCGGGGCTTCTATCCTCGCCGGGATGATCAGGGTGTATGGCTATAACTGGGAAGCCGTTGGCGCGTATAACGCCGGACTGAAAAAAGAAAATTATCCGCAGAGGATGAAATATGCCCATAAGGTCTGGGCCAAATATCAGCAACTCAAATTAGCAGCACGTTATTAACGTTTTTTATTTTTGAAGAATTCCTGAAGGTGTTCTTCGAAAAGTGAAAACAGCTGAATGTGGTTTATGTATTAACGGAGTAATACCTAAGCCGGGATTTTAACATTTAATTTTAAACGAACAGGAAAACTGAAATGAACAAAAGGACGTTACTGAGTGTACTCATTGCGGGAGCCTGCGTGGCGCCACTCATGGCTCAGGCTGCTAACCTGAAGGAGACCAGCAGTGAGCCGTACACCATCAAAGCCAGCGATCTGGCGAAGAAAGAGAAGGAACTGACGGACTTCCCGCTGATGGCTTCGGTTAAAGAGACCATCCAGACGCTGGATAACGCGCAGGTTGAATTGATTGAGCCAGGCCGGGCGGCGAACCCGGACAACGTTAAGCGCGTTGAAGGGATTGTGAAAGCCAGCGACTGGGAATATCTCTTCCCGCTGCGCGCGCAGGCCTATACCTACAGCAACTTCCTGAAAGCCGTGGGTAAATTCCCGGCGCTGTGTAAGACCTACAATGACGGTCGTGACAGCGACGCCATCTGCCGCAAAGAGCTGGCCACCATGTTTGCCCACTTTGCCCAGGAGACCGGCGGCCACGAAAGCTGGCGTCCGGAAGCCGAATGGCGTCAGGCGCTGGTCCACGTACGTGAAATGGGCTGGAGCGAAGGGCAGAAGGGCGGTTATAACGGCGAATGTAACCCGGACGTCTGGCAGGGGCAGACCTGGCCTTGCGGTAAAGATAAAGACGGCGATTTCCTGAGCTACTTCGGTCGTGGTGCGAAACAGTTGTCCTACAATTACAACTACGGTCCATTCTCTGAAGCGATGTACGGCGACGTGCGTACGCTGCTCGACAAACCTGAGCTGGTGGCGGACACCTGGCTGAACCTGGCGAGTGCGATCTTCTTCTTCGCCTATCCGCAGCCGCCAAAACCAAGCATGTTGCAGGTGATCGACGGTACATGGCAGCCGAACGATCACGATAAAGCCAACGGTCTGGTTCCGGGCTTTGGTGTGACCACCCAGATCATCAACGGCGGCGTTGAGTGCGGCGGCCCGACTGAAATTGCGCAGTCTCAAAACCGTATCAAGTATTACAAAGAGTTCGCGAACTACCTGAAAGTGCCTGTTCCGGCGAACGAAGTGATGGGTTGCGCTAACATGAAGCAGTTCGACGAAGGTGGCGCAGGCGCCCTGAAGATTTACTGGGAACAGGACTGGGGATGGAGCGCGGATACTCCGGACGGCAAAACCTACTCTTGCCAGCTGGTGGGTTACCAGACCCCGTTCAGCGCATTTAAAGACGGTGACTACAGCAAGTGCGTGCAGCACTTCTTTAACGTGAAAATTGTTAACGACGAGGGTTCTTCCGAGACCCCGGACGAAACGCCGGTCACGCCAACACCGACGCCATCCGACGATGAAACGCCGGCACCAACCCCAACGCCGGATGAAACGCCGGTTGTGGTGAACCACGCGCCGGTTGCGCAGATTGCCGGTCCGATCGGTGCAGTGGAAGCGGGTGCGCAGGTTTCTCTGAGCGCGGAAGGCTCTACCGATCCAGATGGCAACAAGCTGACCTATACCTGGCGTTCCCAGGATGGTCAGACTGTTTCCGGTCAGGACAAAGCGGTTGTGACCTTCACCGCGCCAGAATCTGCGACGGCGCAGCAGTATGAAGTGAGCCTGACCGTCAGCGATGGCGAGCTGAGCAGCACCACGTCTTACCTGCTGAACGTGAAAGCGAAAGCGGCAACGCCATCCGGAGAAGATACGTCTTACCCGGCATGGAGCGCGAACAGCAAGTACAACGCCGGTGATATCGTGAACAACCACGGTAAACTGTTCCAGTGTAAACCGTTCCCGTACAGCGGCTGGTGTAACAACTCTCCAACGTACTATGAACCAGGCGCAGGTCTGGCATGGGCTGAAGCCTGGACGGCGTTATAAACAGCAAACGGCAACCCCCAGGGTTGCCGTTTTAGTGTCTGCACCCTCTCCCTGTGGGAGAGGGCCGGGGTGAGGGCATCAGTCCGCACTCTCTGTTTTTTGCCGGGTGGCGCTGCGCTTACCCGGCCTACATGAGGCTGGAACGCTTACCGGTGCAACTTCCCGTGATCCCGTAACCACGCCGCCGTACGCACTATCCCTTCATCCAGCGAGACAATCGGTTTATACCCCAGCTCGTTCTCCGCCCGCGAAATATCCAGCGTAAAATCAAAGTTGAGCTTCGACACACCGTAATGCGTCAGCGCAGGCTCTTTCGCCGATTTACTGCCAAAGCGCTCCATGCTGCGGGCAATCATGTCCAGCATCGGGTAGGGAACGGAACGGATCCGGCAGTCGATCTTTAACTCGTCAATCAGCCTTTGCACAATGCTGCGCAGGGTACAGGGCTCGCCGTTGGTGATGTTATAAGCGCGCCCCGACACCAGCTTATCGCATTCCGGCTGGCTCGCCAGCCACATGGCGTGAACGGCATTTTCGTAATAGGTCATGTCCACCAGCGCATCGCCGCCGCGCGGTAACAGCACGCTGCCGTAGTGGTGCATCATCTGGGCCAGTCGCGGGATAAAGACTTTGTCGTGCGGCCCAAACAGGCTCTGCGGACGCAGCACGGTAAAGCGGGTGTGCGGGTTTGACTGGGCCAGCAGGTCGATCACCTCTTCGCCCGCCGCTTTACTGCGGGCAAACTCACAGGCGAAGCGCGCCGGGCGGAAATCTTCCTGAATATCACGATGGTGGTGATAGTCGAAATAGAGCGACGGGGAGGAGATATGAATAAAGTTACGCACGCCCCAGGCGACGGCCCATTCGCCCAGACGACGCGTGGCGCGCACGTTAGCGAGATCAAAGGCTTCCTGGGTACCCCACGGAGAGGTAAAACTGGAGCAGTGCCACAGCGTATCGATACCGGCGAGCATCACCTTGGCCTGAGAGGAGACCAGCTCCGTCAGATCGGCATGGACAAATTCAGCGCCCATTTTTTGCAGGAGCTTACCCATCGCCTCATTGCGACCGGTGGCCCTCACGCTGATGCCTTTGTTGCGCAGAAACTCGACCGCATTTCGGCCTAAGCCGCTGGTCGCCCCGGTAACCAGTACCTTCATAACAATCCACTGTGTTGAAAAGAATTTCGTGCGCATTCTTTCGTGAATTACGATGTGTTGCAATGGGAAAGGTGAAAGAAAAAGCGTTTTATTTAGTTACCTTCCTGCTTTTGTTCTGCCAGTTGCGCTATCCGTTTCGCCATTCCGCGAAAGATAAACAGGTGTGCCGGGATCATCAGCAACCAGTAAAACAGACCCGGCATTCCGTGCGGATGCCACCATGCCCGAACGTCCAGTTCACGATGGTCGCCGTTGTCCTTCAGGGTGAAGCAGAGCCGCCCCAGCCCCGGCGCCTTCATGCCAAACAGCAGCGCCAGCTGTTTTTCCGGCTCAACGATAATCACCTTCCAGCTGTCGACGGTATCGCCCACCTTCAGCCAGGGATGGGCAGGGCGGCCTTTTGCCAGCCGGTGACCGACCAGCAGATCCAGCGCGCCGCGCGTTTGCCAGAGAATATTGCCGAAGAAATAGCGCTCTTTGCCGCCGATCTGGTTCACCACTTCCCACAGCGCTGCCAGGCTGGCAGAGGTTTTTACCGTGCAGCCCGCCTGTTTCGGATAATAGCCGTACTCGGGCCGCCAGCGGGCAAACGCCTGCGCGTCGTAGCCCCAGTCGCTGGAGTTCACCAGCTTCTCTTCCTCTTTCAGCGTATTGCGCACCGCGTCGTCAAAGCGGATCAATTCCTGAGGGATTAAGGCGCGCAGCGCGCGATCGTCCGCCAGCAGATCGTGCTTCAGCCCCTGGATCAGCGCTTTGGCGGTCGTCGGCGGCACGGAGGTGATCACATTCAAAAACCACACCGATATCCAGCGGGTCGGGAAGGGGATGGGGATCAGCCAGCGGCGGCGGCCGCTCACCCGCATAAAATGTTCGAACTGCGCCTGATAGCTCAGCACTTCCGGGCCTGCCGCCTCCAGCACGCGATGCTGCTCCGCCGGGTGATCCAGCAATGCCACCAGATAGTGGAGTAAATTCTCCAGCGCAATGGGCGTGGTGCGCGAGCGTACCCAGCGCGGCGGCGTCAGCACCGGCAGGTTGTAGACCATATCGCGCATCACTTCGAACGCGGCGGAACCCGCGCCGACGATGATCCCCGCCCGCAGTTCGGTGACGGGGATATGGGCGCTTCGCAGCGTTTCTGCCGTCAGCTGCCGGGCGCGCAGATGGTCTGACTGCTCGTGCTCAGGCGCCTGGAGCGAGCTTAAAAAAATCACCTGCTTCACCGGCGTTTGCCGCAGCGCATCACGAACGTTCATCGCCACCTGACGCTCGTGGGCGATAAAATCGCCGCCTTCGCCCATGCTGTGGACAAGGTAGTAAAGCGTATCGACCCCTTCCAGCAGCGCAGGAAGCGCTTTCGGCCAGTTAAGGTCAACGTTGTGACACGTCACGCCAGGCAAATGTAGCTTTTGCAGGCGTTCCGTGTTGCGTGCCGCTGCCAGCACCTGGTGCCCCTGCTGGCTTAACGCAGTGGTCAGATGCTGACCGATATACCCGCTGGCGCCAAGCACCAGAATACGTTGCGGCACGGTATGCTCCTTAACGCTGTAAAAACGCCTGCCAGTGTTTCACCACCTCGGTCAACTGCTCGCGGTTAACGTCAAGGTGCATCACCAGCCGCACGACCGGGGAGGCGTTAATCAGCACGCCACGGGCTTTCATAAAGTCGCCCAGCGCGGCAGCATGCTCATCGCCGACGCGGACAAACAGCATGTTGGTGTCGTGACGTATGACATCAGCGCCGATTTCACGCAGCTGCGCTGCCATCCACGCCGCATTGTCGTGATCGTCTTTCAGGCGTGACACGTTATTTTTCAGGGCGTACAGTCCGGCTGCCGCCAGAATACCCGCCTGACGCATCCCGCCGCCGGTCATTTTGCGCCAGCGGTTGGCGCGCCTGATGTAGTCCGCGTTGCCAACCAGCAGGGAACCTACCGGCGTACCCAGCCCTTTAGAGAGGCAAATGGTGAACGAGTCGCAATATTGGGTGATCTCTTTCAGCTCGCAGCCGTACTCCACCACGGCGTTGAAGATACGTGCGCCATCAACGTGCAGGCCGAGCTTACGCTCGCGGGTAAAGTCCCATGCCGCTTTCAGGTATTCGCGCGGCAGGACTTTACCGTTATGGGTGTTTTCGAGGCTCAGCAGTTTAGTGCGGGCGAAGTGAATATCATCGGCTTTGATTTTCGCCGCGACTTTGTCCAGCGGCAGCGTACCGTCCGGTGCGGCATCGATCGGCTGCGGCTGGATGCTGCCAAGCACCGCCGCACCGCCGGCTTCGTACAGGTAGTTATGCGCCCCCTGGCCGACGATATACTCCTCGCCGCGCTCGCAGTGGCTGAGCAGCGCCACCAGGTTAGCCTGCGTGCCGGTGGGCAGGAACAGGGCAGCCTCTTTACCGCTCAGCTCTGCCGCATAGCGCTGGAGTTCGTTGACCGTCGGGTCATCGCCGTAGACGTCGTCCCCGACCGGGGCGGCCATCATCTCTTCGAGCATGGCGCGGCCCGGACGGGTAACGGTATCACTACGTAAATCAATCATTTCACATCCCTTTAATTTAAGAGGTCTTGTGAAATGTTTTACCTGAGCCAATTGGTTTTTGCCAGTTCGATCACTTCGTCACCGCGCCCGCTGATGATGGCGCGCAGCATGTAGAGGCTAAAACCTTTGGCCTGTTCCAGCTTGATCTGAGGCGGGATCGCCAGCTCTTCTTTGGCGACCACCACATCCACCAGCACCGGGCCGTCGATGGCGAAGGCGCGTTGCAGGGCGTCGTCCACCTCTGAGGCTTTCTCCACCCGAATACCGGTGATACCGCAGGCTTCGGCGATGCGGGCGAAGTTGGTGTCGTGCAGTTCGGTGCCGTCCGTGAGGTAGCCTCCGGCCTTCATCTCCATTGCCACGAAGCCCAGAACGCTGTTGTTAAAGACCACGATTTTGAGCGGAAGCTTCATCTGCGCCACCGACAGGAAATCCCCCATCAGCATACTGAACCCGCCGTCGCCGCACATCGCCACCACCTGACGTTCCGGTGCCGTCGCCTTTGCACCCAGCGCCTGCGGCATGGCGTTGGCCATTGAGCCATGGTTGAACGACCCAAGCAGGCGACGTTTGCCGTTCATTTTCAGATAGCGCGCGGCCCAGACGGTGGGCGTTCCTACGTCGCAGGTGAAGATGGCATCGTCGTCGGCGAAGTGGCTGATCTGCTGCGCCAGATACTGCGGGTGGATCGCTTTTTCGCTCGGTTTGGCGAGATCGTCCAGCCCCTTGCGCGCATCGCTATAATCGCTCAGGGCTTTATCGAGGAATTTGCGGTCCGTTTTTTCTTCCAGTAGCGGCAGCAGGGCGGCGAGGGTGGATTTGATATCGCCGATAAGCGCCATATCCACCTTGCTGTGCGCGCCGATGCTGCCGGGATTAATGTCGATCTGGATAATTTTGGCATCCGTCGGGTAGAACGCGCGGTACGGGAACTGGGTGCCGAGCAGGATCAGCGTGTCGGCGTTCATCATGGTGTGGAAGCCGCTGGAAAAACCGATCAGCCCGGTCATGCCGACATCGTACGGGTTATCGTATTCAACGTGCTCTTTCCCGCGCAGGGCGTGCACAACTGGCGCCTTCAGCTTACCGGCAAATTCCACCAGCTCTTTATGCGCGCCGGCGCAGCCGCTGCCGCACATCAGGGCGATATTGCTGGAGTATCGCAGCAGCTGTGCCAGCTTTTTCAGCTCTTCTTCGGCAGGGGTAATGGTTGGCTGGGGCGCAGAGTACCAGTGGGTGGTGGCGGTTTCAGGTGCGGCCTTCAGCGCCACGTCCCCCGGCAGCACAACCACCGAAACCCCGCGATTCAGGATCGCCTTACGCATGGCTATCGCCAGCACCTGTGGGATCTGCTCCGGCGATGAGACCAGCTCGCAATAGTGGCTGCATTCACGGAACAGCTCCTGCGGATGCGTCTCCTGAAAATAGCCGCTACCGATTTCAGATGACGGAATGTGAGCCGCAATCGCCAGCACCGGAACATGGTTGCGGTGACAGTCGAACAGACCGTTGATGAGGTGCAGGTTTCCCGGTCCGCAGGAACCTGCACAGACGGCGAGTTCACCCGTAAGCTGCGCTTCGGCACCGGCGGCAAAGGCGGCGACTTCTTCATGGCGGGTGGGCATCCACTCAATAGTTTTCATCTTGTTAAGGCTATCGCTGAGTCCGTTCAGAGAATCGCCAGTGACGCCCCAGATACGCTTTACGCCAGCCTGCTCAAGGGTTTTCGCTATGTATGCAGCCACAGTTTGTTTCATGGTTGTCCGTCTCCTTTTTGTGATATCGCTTACAAGCTTAGAAGAAAGTCGCTGTATTGCCTGCTCAGTATTCCTTAAGTACAGGTGGTTTTTCTGCGCGACGCGCCGCCAGCGGGCTGAGGTTGGGGCGGGAGGAAGCGGGTTTGCAGACCCTTTTTTCCTGATGGTGCATAAGTTGTTGATTTTATATGGTTAGGCTGAAGGGGAATAAAAAAGGGGTTGGAGGGAGTTTTTGAGGTATTGGTTTATCAGACAAAGGGATAGATGTAGATTGCTTCAGTTCACTGCCGGGCAGGCAGCTTAGAAATTACAGAAGCCACCAAAGGATAAGGGAGATGGGTTCACTGCCGGGCAGGCAGCTTAGAAAACCCGCTACCAAAGCACTCAGCCAAAGACAGAGTTCACTGCCGGGCAGGCAGCTTAGAAAAGCGTGTTCTTGAATCCTGCCAGACCATTAACGTTCACTGCCGGGCAGGCAGCTTAGAAATCTAACTGCCAGACTTCCTGGCTTTCTCCCTCGTTCACTGCCGGGCAGGCAGCTTAGAAATACGGCGACACCGACACGCGCCAGCGTGTTTTGTTCACTGCCGGGCAGGCAGCTTAGAAATCTTGCCTGATTTGCTCATGCCTTTAGTCACGGTTCACTGCCGTACAGGCCGTAGGCACAATGTAGGCCGGGTAAACGTAGTGCCACCCGGCAAAAAGCCCGGTGGCGCTGACGCTTACCGGGCCTACAGAGGTTCCAAAGGCAAATGCGCTGGCCTGCATGGGCAAAAAGCCCGGTGGCGCTGACGCTTACCGGGCCTACAGAGGTTCCAAAGGCAAATGCGCTGGCCTGCATGGGCAAAAAGCCCGGTGGCGCTGACGCTTGCCGGGCTTACAGAGGTTCCAAAGGCAAATGCGCTGGCCTGCATGGGCAAAAAGCCCGGTGGCGCTGACGCTTACCGGGCCTACAGGGGTTACAAAGGCATATGCGCTGGCCTGCATGGGCAAAAAGCCCGGTGGCGCTGACGCTTACCGGGCCTACAGGGTTCCAAAGGCAAATGCGCTGGCCTGCATGGGCAAAAAGCCCGGTGGCGTTGATGCTTACCGGGCCTACAGGTGAACCGCGAAAGATTATGCGAGCACAAGATCGCCTTGCGGATGGCACGAACATGCCAGCACATAGCCCTCCGCGATTTCCGCGTCGGTCAGCGTCATGGTGCTGGTGACCGTGTACTCACCGGAAACCACTTTGGTCTTACAGCAACCGCACACCCCGGCGCGACAGGCCGCTGCCACCGGTACGTTGTTGCTTTCCAGCGCTTCAAGCAGCGTGGTGCCCACGCGGCCAAAGAAGGTCTGCGCCGGTTGCAGCTTCGTGAACTTCATCCCGCTGGTCGCCGCTTCAGCTACAGGCGTGAAGAACTGCTCTTTGAAGAAGCGGGTCACGCCGAGCGCTTTCACTTCTTTCTCCACGATCTCCATGTACGGCGCCGGGCCGCAGGTCATCACGATGCGGTTCGCAATATCCGGCACGCTTTGCAGCAGCTCGCGGCTCAGGCGCCCCGCGACAAAACCGTGCGTCGCGTTGTGCTCAGCCACCAGCGTCACCGGATAGTTGCGCCATTCTTCGGCAAAAATCACATCTTCCGGGGAACGAACGCTGAAAATCACCTGCACGTCGGCCTGAGGTCGGTATTTCGCCAGCCAGCGACGCATCGACATAATCGGCGTCACGCCACAGCCCGCCGCCAGCAGCAGGAATTTATCTTCCGTCTTGTCGTCACAGGTAAACTCGCCCTGCGCGTCAGACAGCCAGATGTAATCCCCGCGCTTCACGTCCCGGGTCAGCCACTCGGATCCTGCGCCGTCATCAATACGACGAACGGTGAGCGTAATGTACTCGCTCACGCCCGGCGTGGAGGAGATCGTGTAGGCGCGCAGAGTATCCGCCGAATTACGCACGCTCACCAGCGCATACTGGCCCGCGCGGTACGGATAATAGTCATGGCACAGCAGCGACAGCGTCCACACATCCGGCGTCTCCTGATGGATGTGATGAACCTGCATCCGCCACGGACATTGTGAGGTTGGCATGGTCATGAGTTACTCCTTACGCGCTCAGCAGTTGCTTCATATCATCTTCAACGTTGGTCACAGAACGCAGACCAAATTTCTCGTTCAGGATGGCCAGCAGGTCTGGCGTCAGGAAGCCTGGCGCGGTCGGGCCGGTCACGATATTAGTGACGCCGAGAGAGAGCAGGGTCAGCAGGATGACAATCGCTTTCTGTTCAAACCAGGAGAGCACCAGCGACAGCGGCAGATCGTTCACGCCGCAGCCCAGTTTCTCCGCCAGCGTGACCGCCAGAATAATGGCAGAGTACGCATCGTTACACTGACCCGCATCCACCAGGCGCGGCAGGCCTTCGATGTTGCCGAAGTCCAGCTTGTTGAAACGGTACTTACCGCAGGCCAGGGTCAGGATCAGACAGTCTTCCGGTACGCGGGTGGCGAAATCGGTGAAGTAGTTACGTTCCCCGCGCGCGCCGTCACAGCCGCCGATCAGGAAGATGTGACGCAGTTTTTCACGGCTGACGAGGTCAATCAGGGAATCCGCCGCACCCAGCAGGGTTTCACGACCAAAACCGACGGTGATGAGGTGCGGAATTTCGCTGTACGGGAAGCCTGCCATCTGCTGCGCCTGAGCGATAACCGGACCGAAATCGTCGCCTTCAAGGTGGCTCACGCCCGGCCAGCCGACGATGCTGCGGGTCCAGATACGGTCGTCATACGCGCCGACGGTCGGGTCGATGATGCAGTTAGAGGTCATGACGATTGGGCCAGGGAAGCGGGCAAACTCCACCTGCTGGTTCTGCCAGCCGCTGCCGTAGTTACCGATCAGATGCTTAAATTTACGCAGCTCCGGGTAACCGTGCGCGGGCAGCATTTCGCCGTGGGTATAAACGTTAACGCCGGTGCCTTCGGTCTGCTTCAGCAGGTTGTAGAGATCTTTCAGGTCATGACCGGAGATCAGGATGCATTTGCCTTCGGTCGCTTTGACGTTGACCTGCGTTGGCGTTGGGTGGCCGTAGGTGCTGGTTTCACCGGCATCCAGAATGCTCATCACTTTGAAGTTCATCTGGCCGATTTCCATCGAGCATTCCAGCAGGGCGTTCATATCGGAAGGCCAGGTGCCCAGCCAGGCCATGATTTTGTGGTACTGGGCGTAAATAGCGTTGTCGTACTGGCCGAGTACGTGCGCGTGTTCCATATAGGCCGCAGCACCTTTCAGACCGTACAGGCACAGCAGGCGCAGGCCGAGGATGTTTTCGCCAATCGCCGCTTTGTCTTTATTGGGAGTAAATTCTGCGGCCTGACGCTGTAGCTCGCCCAGGTCGTCGCTCACCAGCTGTAGCTCCGCCATCGGGTTGTCCACGCGGGCGCTGGCGTCGGCATTCAGGCACTGCGCTTTCAGGGCTTCACGCAGGGCAATCGCTTCGCGGGCATAGCCCACAATGCGTGGAGAATCGAAGTTAACGTTAGTCAGCGTGGAGAAAAATGCGCGCGGCGCAAAGCTGTCGACATAGTGATCAACAATGCCATATTCACGGGCTTTGAAGGCCCAGGCGGACAAGCCTTGCAGCGCCGCAATCAGCAGATCCTGGAGATCGGATGTTTCTGCGGTTTTGCCGCACATACCCTGCGCGTAAGAGCAGCCGTTGCCTGCCGGGGTACGGATGGTTTGTTCACATTGCACACAAAACATAATCACACCTGTTAAAGTTATATTTGAGATACATGTTTAAGGTTATGCCTGTGCCACAGCAGAGAAAAGTGCTTTCTTATACTAAGTGGAGGGTTATTGATTTAGCGCAATTTTGGCGGCAGGTTCACTACCGCCAAAGCAGTATCAGGCTGAGAAGAACGCCATCAGAATGGGGACCAGCAGGCTCAGAATAAAGCCGTGTACGATGGCGGCAGGAACCATCTCCAGTCCTCCTGAGCGCTGTAACACCGGCAGGGTAAAGTCCATTGAGGTGGCCCCGCACAGGCCCAGCGCGGTAGAGCGGCTGCGGCGTACCAGGCCGGGGATCAGCATGATGGCTATCAGCTCGCGCGCCAGATCGTTAAAGAAGGCGGCGCTGCCAATCACCGGACCAAACGATTCGGTCAGCAGAATACCGGAGAGCGAATACCAGCCGAAACCGGACGCCATCGCCAGGCTGGTTTTCAGCGGCAGATCGAGAATAAAGGCGTTAATCACTCCCCCCGCCAGTGAGCTGGCCACAACGATAACGGCAACCATCATGCCCCGGCGGTTAAGGACAATCTGTTTCAGCGTCATGCCATTATTTCGCAGCTGAATACCAATCAGGAAGAGCAGGAAAATAAGCGTATATTCGCTGGCTTCCGTTGCGTGCTGTAAAAATGCCCAGCCGGTCAGCCCCAGTAAAAAACCGAGAACCACCACGCCGCATAGTTTTAATGATTCCAGCGCCATCGCAATACGGGAGGGAAGCTTTTCCTGATGGTGGTGATTTTTCCAGGGAATAGTGCGTTCCAGCCAGAACAGCGCAGCAATATTGCACAGCAGAATAACCACTACCGTAACCGCAGAATAATGCAGGATGGAAAGCAAGTTCGTCGCCAGATTATCCAGGAAGGCCAGGCTGATCCCCATAAAGAACAGAATGACGTAAACAATCCAGCTGAGAAAACGATTAATAAGCTTTAAGGCCGATTCATGACGCAGCGGAATAAGGTAGCCCACAATCAGGGGCAGAAGAATGATGAGGAGTCCTGAGAACATGAACAGCCGGTCCTTTTGAGTATCAGTTAAGCGCCAGAGACACTACCCAATAAAGGCTGTGAGGTAAAGCTACAAAAAAAGCCGGGTGGCGGCTGCGCCTTACCCGGCCTACAAAGTGCACACTAACGTAGGTCGGGTAAGCTTTAGCGCCACCCGACATTACAGACCGCACTTAATTAATCGCGTTTTTCCAGCAGGGTGCGATACAGCACGCCGCCCAGAATACCGCCGATAATAGGCATCACCCAGAACAGCCACAGCTGTTCAAGCGCCCAGCCGCCCTGGAAAATAGCCACCGCGGTGCTGCGCGCCGGGTTAACGGAGGTGTTGGTCACCGGAATGGAAATGAGGTGGATCAGCGTCAACGCCAGACCAATAGCGATGGGGGCAAAGCCCGCAGGCGCGTATTTGTCCGTTGCGCCGTGGATCACCAACAGGAAGCCTGCGGTGAGCACAATTTCAATCACGATGGCAGACAGCATCGAGTAGCCGCCTGGAGAGTGTTCGCCGAAGCCGTTCGACGCAAAACCGCTGGCCGCGGCGTCAAACCCGGCTTTTCCGCTGGCAATTACGTACAGCACCGCCGCGGCAATAATACCGCCAATAACCTGGGCAATAATATAGCCAATAATATCTTTCGCCGGGAAACGTCCGCCCGCCCATAATCCTAATGTGACGGCCGGGTTGAAATGACCGCCGGAAATATGCCCCACGGCGAATGCCATGGTTAATACAGTTAAACCGAATGCCAGCGCGACGCCGACAAAGCCAATACCTAATTCCGGAAATGCGGCTGCCAGTACTGCGCTACCGCAACCACCAAACACCAGCCAGAATGTACCAAAGCATTCTGCCGCTAATTTTCTGAACATAACCACCTCAATAATAAACGTCCGCGCCCATTCCTGCGCGCGGGTTATATCGCCATAAAGGGATGACGACTCAAAGAGCCAGTATTTTGAAACCATCAACATCCCTTCGCCACTCAAATAAATTCACTAAATTTGATTTAAGGCAATGTGATGTCAATCCTTGTTCAGATCGGAGGTAATAAGAGCATAGCCCAATAATTAAGGGGGCGTATATTCTGCTGTCGTGACCCACAGCCTGCCGCTATAATGCTGATAACTTGAAGGAAAAAGTGGCCGAATTGCGGGGGATGTATGCTACTCGAACGTGTGGAGATTGTCGGGTTTCGCGGGATTAACCGCCTGTCGCTGCAACTGGAACAGAACAACGTCCTGATAGGCGAAAATGCCTGGGGTAAATCCAGCCTGCTGGATGCCCTGACGCTGCTACTTTCGCCCGAAGAGAACTTGTACCACTTCGTTCATGATGACTTCTGGTTTCCGCCAGGGGATGTCAACGGACGCGAGAAACACCTGCATATCATTCTGACCTTCCGCGAATCCGAGCCCGGTCGCCATCGCGTGCGTCGTTTTCGCCCTATGTCGCCCTGCTGGGTGCCCTGTGAAGATGGTTTCCAGCGTATTTTCTATCGCCTTGAGGGCGAAATGGCGCAAAACGACGGGGTGTTAACCCTGCGTGAATTTCTTGATGAGAAGGGAAATCCGATCCCGCTCGATAATATTGACGAGCTTGCCCGCCATCTTATCCGCCTCTCCCCCGTGCTGCGCTTACGAGACGCGCGCTTTATGCGGCGGATCCGTAACGGCACCGTGCCGAATATGCCCGAGGTGGAGGTGACCGCCCGCGAACTGGATTTCCTCGCCCGTGAACTGGTCTCACGGCCGCAGAACCTCACCGACGGCCAGATCCGTCAGGGACTGTCTGCCATGGTGCAACTGCTGGAGCACTATTTCTCCGAGCAGGGAACGGGGCAGGCGCGCCACCGTCTGATGCGTCGCCGCTCGCACGATGAACAACGAAGCTGGCGCTATCTCGATATTATCAACCGCATGATCGACCGCCCCGGCGGGCGCACGCATCGGGTGATCCTGCTGGGATTATTCTCCACGCTTTTACAGGCGAAAGGGACGGTGCGCCTGGATCGGGACGCGCGCCCGCTGCTGCTGGTGGAAGATCCGGAAACGCGGCTGCACCCGATTATGCTTTCCGTGGCATGGCATCTTCTTAATTTGCTGCCGTTGCAGCGAGTCACCACCACGAATTCCGGAGAGCTGCTCTCTCTGACGCCGGTAGAGTATGTCTGCCGCCTGGTGCGTGAATCGTCGCGGGTCACCGCTTACCGGCTCGGACCCGGCGGGTTAAATGCCGAAGATGGCCGACGAATTGCGTTTCATATCCGTTTTAACCGTGCCTCTTCCCTGTTTGCCCGCTGCTGGTTGCTGGTGGAAGGGGAAACGGAAACCTGGGTGATAAACGAGCTGGCTCGCCAGTGCGGACACCACTTTGATGCCGAAGGGATCAAAGTGATCGAATTTGCTCAGTCTGGCTTAAAACCGCTGATCAAATTTGCGCGCCGGATGGGGATAGAGTGGCACGTACTGGTGGATGGCGATGAGGCGGGTAAAAAATATGCGGCGACCGTGCGCAGCCTGCTCAATAACGATCGTGAAGAGGAGCGGGAACATCTGACCGCGCTGCCTGCGATGGACATGGAGCACTTTATGTACCGCCAGGGATTTGACGACGTCTTTCACCGCGTGGCGATGATCCCGGTAGATGTGCCCATGAATATGCGCCGGGTGATTGCCAAAGCTATCCATCGGTCGTCAAAACCGGATTTGGCCATTGAAGTTGCGACGGAAGCGGGCAGGCGAGGCGTGGAGTCGGTGCCCACGCTGCTGCGTAAAATGTTCTCCCGCGTCCTCTGGCTGGCTCGCGGGAGGGCCGATTAACGGGCAGTCGCCTGCGAAACCTGTTGGATCAGGCTATCAAGCAGGGCATAGCGGCGGCGGTATTCGGACCGTTTTTTACTCGCAATCTCTTCCATCGGTTTGCGTGGCATAGTCAGTGGCAGGGCAAAGTTGCCGTTATCCTGCTGCTGTCCGCCAAGGGAGCGCCAGAAGCTGTCATAGTCAGCCAGCAATTTTCCCTCTTTTTTCTTGCGATAGCGCCAGCTGCGGTAGATGTGGGTGGCGTTACTCACCGCGAGGATCTGCTCGACCGGGAAGGCGCCTGCCAGCGTCATGACCGCTTCAACCAGCAGACGTTTTGGGAACAGTCCGTGACAGGCTTTGGTCGCCAGCTGAATGTGCTCGTGCGGGACATGCGCTTTCGCCCCCTGCATTCCGCCGATGAAGAGCGTTGGCTTGCCCTGGTATGTGCACAGCGTAAAGGTCAGCTCGGCCAGCACCGTGTTCTGGTGGTCGCAAAAAGTGAGGGTCGCTTCCCCTTCTTTGTCCAGAAACGCATCCGCGCTCAGGCGAACGCTAAACTGCTGCTCCTCTTTGCCCGTTAACGTCACCAGCGTGATGCCCTGGCTGGAGAGGTAGCCATTCAGCAGCGACGCCGGAAGATGGCGGCTCATCATCTCATAGTGATCGTTCAATGCGTCCAGCGTAGTCTGGCGGCCCATATTGACGGTCAGCCATGGCCGGTGCAGGCGGCACGGCAGGCCGGGCTGCACGCGCAGGATCTGCATCAGACGGGGCTGTTTTGCAAGGTTTCCAAGCAGGCGCGCAGTGGTGAACGGCGTTGCCAGCGAGCGCAACATAAACTTACGTCGATAGGCCGGATTTTGCCACGCCAGCCCCGGCGTGAGGGAACCCGATGCCAGGCTTTTAAACAGTTGCCAGCCCGATTTAGGCTGGGGCAGCGTTGAATAAGGTGTATCGACGATGGAAGACATGTTAGATCCTGCTTCTGGTGGAATATTGCTATTTCAGCAGGCGCTTTATCAACATCGGGTAAACAATTCCCGACGATTACGGGGATCGAGGGTTTCGTTGAGGAGTGGTTTAGATAAAATCAACGGTGATGATAGCCAGAACAATTATTTGGAATATTTATGAACCTGAAGGGAAAACGCAGAAAGCTGTTTCTGCTGCTGGCGGTAGTGGTGTTAGCGGGCGGATTCTGGTTATGGAAGGTACTGAACGCGCCGGTACCACAGTATCAAACGCTGATTGTTCGTCCTGGCGAGCTGCAACAAAACGTGCTGGCGACGGGGAAACTGGATGCCCTGCGTAAGGTTGACGTGGGCGCGCAGGTCAGCGGTCAGCTTAAAACCCTGTCAGTTGAGATTGGCGATAAGGTTAAAAAAGGCCAGCTGCTGGGCGTGATCGATCCTGAGCAGGCGCAAAACCAGATCCGCGAAGTGGAAGCGACGCTGATGGAGCTGCGCGCGCAGCGCGCTCAGGCTCAGGCGGAGCGTAATCTCGCTCAGGTCACCCTGACGCGCCAGCAGGCGCTGGCGAAAACGCAGGCCATCTCGAAACAGGATCTGGACACCGCCGCCACGGAGCTGGCGGTGAAGCAGGCGCAGATTGGCACCATCGATGCGCAAATCAAGCGGAATCAGGCCTCGCTGGATACGGCGAAAACCAACCTCGATTACACGCAAATCGTTGCGCCAATGGCCGGGGAAGTGACGCAGATCACCACCCTGCAAGGCCAGACGGTCATCGCCGCGCAGCAGGCGCCGAACATCCTGACCCTGGCGGATATGAGCACCATGCTGGTGAAAGCCCAGGTATCCGAAGCGGACGTCATTCACCTTAAACCGGGGCAAAAAGCCTGGTTTACGGTGCTGGGCGATCCGCAAACCCGCTATGAAGGGGTGCTGAAAGATATCCTGCCGACGCCGGAGAAGGTTAACGACGCCATCTTCTACTATGCGCGTTTTGAGGTGCCAAACCCGCAGGGCGTGCTGCGTCTGGACATGACCGCCCAGGTGCATATTCAGCTGACCGGCGTGAAAAACGTGCTGACGGTTCCGCTCTCCGCGCTGGGTGAATCCGCCGGGGACAATCGCTACAAGGTGAAAGTGCTGCGCAACGGCGAAACCCGCGAGCGGGAAGTGGTGATTGGCGCACGTAACGACACCGATGTGGTGGTGGTAAAAGGGCTGGAAGAGGGTGAGGAAGTGGTCACCAGCGAAACCCTGCCCGGAGCCGCGCAATGACGGCGCTGCTTGAGCTGAATGACATTCGTCGCAGCTATCCGTCCGGCGACGGGCCGGTGGAGGTGCTGAAGGGCATCTCCCTGCGCGTTGAAGCCGGTGAGATGGTGGCGATTGTCGGGGCGTCGGGCTCGGGTAAATCAACGCTGATGAACATTCTTGGCTGTCTGGATAAGCCCACCAGCGGCACCTATCGCGTGGCCGGGACGGATGTTTCCACCCTGGACGGCGACGCGCTGGCGAAGCTGCGTCGCGAGCATTTTGGCTTTATTTTTCAGCGTTACCATCTGCTTTCACACCTGAGCGCGGCGCAGAACGTGGAGGTGCCGGCGGTGTATGCGGGCGTCGAGCGCAAAAAACGCCTTGAACGCGCGAAGGCGCTGTTAACGCGTCTTGGGCTGGAGGAGCGTGTTGATTATCAGCCTTCGCAGCTTTCCGGCGGTCAGCAGCAGCGCGTGAGTATTGCCCGTGCGCTGATGAACGGCGGACAGGTGATCCTCGCTGATGAGCCAACCGGTGCGCTCGACAGCCATTCCGGTGAAGAGGTGATGGCGATCCTGCATCAGCTGCTCGATCAGGGGCATACGGTGATTATTGTCACCCACGATCCGCAGGTGGCAGCGCAGGCGGAACGCATCATTGAGATCCACGACGGCGAGCTGGTCAGCAACCCGCCGCCACGTCAGTCCAGAGCGGCGGCGCCGAAAGAAGCCTTACCTGCGTCCACCGGCTGGGGACAGTTCTCCAGCGGCTTTCGTGAAGCGCTGACCATGGCCTGGCTGGCGATGGCGGCCAACAAAATGCGCACCCTGCTGACCATGCTCGGCATCATTATCGGTATTGCCTCGGTGGTGTCGATTGTGGTGGTGGGCGATGCGGCGAAACAGCTGGTGCTGGCGGATATTCGCGCCATCGGGACTAACACCATCGACGTTTACCCCGGCAAAGATTTTGGCGACGACGAGCCGCAGTATCAGCAGGCGCTGAAATACGACGATCTGGCGGCTATTCAGAAGCAGCCGTGGGTGAACTCCGCCACGCCTGCCGTGTCGCAAAACCTGCGTCTGCGCTACGGCAACATCGACGTGGCGGCCAGCGCTAACGGCGTCAGCGGAGATTACTTCAACGTCTACGGCATGACCTTCAGCGAAGGGGCGACCTTCAACGCGGAACAGCTGGCGGGCAGGGCGCAGGTGGTGGTGTTAGACGCTAACTCGCGCAGACAGCTTTTCCCCAATAAAACCCGTGTGGTGGGGGAAGTGATCCTGGTGGGTAACATGCCCGCCACGGTGATTGGTGTGGCGGAAGAGAAACAGTCCATGTTTGGCAGCAGCAAGATCCTGCGCGTCTGGCTGCCGTACAGCACCATTTCCGGGCGCATTATGGGACAGTCCTGGCTCAACTCCATTACCGTGCGAGTGAAAGAGGGCTACGACAGCGCGCTGGCGGAACAGCAGCTCGAGCGGCTGTTAACGTTGCGCCACGGGAAAAAGGATTTCTTCACCTGGAACATGGACGGCCTCTTGAAAACGGCCGAAAAGACCACACGTACTCTTCAGCTGTTCCTGACGCTGGTGGCGGTGATTTCGCTGGTCGTCGGCGGGATAGGGGTGATGAACATTATGCTGGTGTCGGTGACCGAACGTACGCGGGAGATCGGCATTCGCATGGCGGTCGGGGCCAGAGCCAGCGATGTGCTCCAGCAATTTTTGATTGAAGCGGTGCTGGTGTGTCTGGTGGGAGGCGCGATGGGGATTGCGCTCTCGATGATGATCGCCTTCGCGCTCCAGCTCTTTTTACCGGGGTGGGAGATTGGCTTCTCACCGATGGCGATCCTCACCGCGTTTTTGTGCTCCACCTTTACCGGCATTTTGTTTGGCTGGCTGCCGGCACGAAACGCGGCGCGGCTGGATCCGGTGGATGCGCTGGCGCGGGAATAACCCGAAAATAAAAATGCCAGCCGATCGGGCTGGCATTTTGCCTGCGGGGTGTACACAATGAATCAGAGAGCTATGCAACCGTTTCTGCTTCAACGGGCACGATAAGACTGGCGTGATTGCCTTTTGGCCCCTGGTGTACATCGAACCGGACGGACTGCCCGGCTTTGAGCGTCCTGTAACCATCCATCTGAATGGTGGAATAGTGAGCGAAGATATCCTCGCCGCCGCCTTCGGGGCAAATGAAGCCAAACCCCTTGGCGTTGTTGAACCACTTAACAGTACCCATTTCCATGCTTCGACATCCTTCGTAAATCTTATAAATTAAGATGGAATGAACCGGTGGTGGAGTGGGGGCTGTTCAAAACCTCGCCAACTCACGCTTGTACAATTTAGAGAAACGGAAGAAGCCGTCAAGCGTTTGGCGCTGGAGTTGGGACAATAATCAACCAAAATTTGAGGCAGTTAACGCTATTGCAACAGTTTGTGACAGACATCGCGGATGACAGTAATAGATGATTGTTATCTAACATCTGAGGTAGATTCAAAGTGGTTATGCATAATGGGTAAGACCAACGATTGGCTGGATTTTGACCAGCTGGCGGAAGATAAAGTGCGCGACGCGCTAAAACCGCCATCTATGTATAAAGTTATGTTAATGAACGATGATTACACGCCGATGGAATTTGTTATTGACGTGCTACAAAAGTTCTTTTCTTATGATGTTGAACGTGCAACGCAACTGATGCTTACCGTTCATTATCGTGGCAAAGCGATCTGCGGCATCTTTACTGCCGAGGTTGCGGAAACCAAAGTAGCGATGGTGAACGACTATGCAAGGGAGAACGAGCATCCGTTGCTGTGTACGCTGGAAAAGGCCTGATAAGGCATAAAATTGGGGGAGGTGCCTATGCTCAATCAAGAACTGGAACTCAGTTTAAACATGGCTTTCGCCAGAGCGCGTGAGCACCGACATGAGTTTATGACCGTCGAGCACCTGCTGCTCGCACTGCTTAGCAACCCATCTGCCCGCGAAGCGCTGGAAGCCTGCTCCGTGGATCTGGTGGCGCTACGTCAGGAACTCGAAGCCTTCATCGAACAAACTACACCAGTGCTGCCAGCCAGTGAAGAAGAGCGCGACACGCAGCCGACGCTCAGCTTCCAGCGCGTGTTGCAGCGCGCGGTTTTCCACGTCCAGTCTTCCGGACGTAGCGAAGTGACTGGCGCCAATGTCCTGGTCGCCATCTTCAGCGAGCAGGAGTCCCAGGCGGCCTACCTGCTGCGTAAACACGAAGTCAGCCGGCTCGACGTGGTCAACTTCATCTCTCACGGAACGCGAAAAGACGAGCCTAACCAGGCATCGGATCCCAGCGGACAGATCAACAGCAATGAAGAGCAAGCAGGCGGGGAGGATCGTATGGAAAACTTCACCACCAACCTTAACCAGCTTGCTCGCGTTGGCGGTATCGACCCGCTGATTGGTCGCGACAAAGAGCTGGAGCGTGCCATCCAGGTGCTGTGCCGCCGCCGTAAGAACAACCCGCTGCTGGTGGGGGAATCTGGCGTGGGTAAAACCGCGATTGCCGAAGGGCTGGCCTGGCGCATTGTGCAGGGCGACGTGCCGGAAGTGATTGCCGACTGCACCATCTACTCGCTGGATATTGGCTCGCTGCTGGCGGGCACCAAATACCGCGGTGATTTCGAAAAACGTTTCAAAGCGCTGTTAAAACAGCTGGAGCAGGACACCAATAGCATTCTGTTTATCGATGAGATCCACACCATCATCGGCGCAGGTGCGGCCTCCGGTGGCCAGGTGGATGCCGCTAACCTGATCAAACCGCTGCTCTCCAGCGGCAAGATCCGCGTGATGGGCTCCACGACGTACCAGGAGTTCAGCAACATCTTTGAGAAGGATCGTGCGCTGGCGCGTCGTTTCCAGAAAATCGACGTGACCGAGCCGTCGGTTGACGAAACGGTGCAGATCATCAATGGCCTGAAAACCAAGTACGAAGCACACCACGACGTGCGTTACACCGCGAAAGCGGTACGTGCGGCGGTGGAACTGGCGGTGAAATACATCAACGATCGTCATCTGCCGGATAAAGCGATCGACGTGATTGATGAGGCGGGTGCGCGTGCGCGCCTGATGCCAGCCAGCAAGCGTAAGAAAACCGTGAATGTGGCGGATATCGAGTCCGTGGTGGCCCGCATCGCGCGTATTCCTGAGAAGAGCGTTTCTCAGAGCGACCGTGATACGCTGCGCACCCTCGGCAATCGCCTGAAAATGCTGGTCTTTGGTCAGGATAAAGCCATTGAGGCCTTAACCGAAGCGATCAAGATGGCCCGTGCTGGCCTTGGGCATGACCACAAGCCTGTCGGTTCCTTCCTGTTCGCCGGCCCGACCGGGGTGGGTAAAACCGAGGTGACGGTTCAGCTCTCCAAAGCGCTGGGCATTGAGCTGCTGCGCTTTGATATGTCCGAGTATATGGAGCGTCATACCGTCAGCCGTTTGATTGGTGCGCCTCCGGGATACGTGGGCTTTGACCAGGGCGGCCTGCTTACGGACGCGGTTATCAAGCACCCGCACGCGGTACTGCTGCTCGATGAAATCGAGAAAGCGCACCCGGACGTATTCAACATCCTGTTGCAGGTGATGGACAACGGGACGCTGACCGATAACAACGGGCGCAAGGCCGATTTCCGCAACGTGGTGCTGGTGATGACCACCAACGCCGGGGTGCGGGAAACCGAGCGTAAATCCATCGGCCTGATCCACCAGGATAACAGCACCGATGCGATGGAAGAGATCAAGAAGATCTTCACGCCGGAGTTCCGTAACCGTCTGGACAACATTATCTGGTTCGATCATCTGTCTACCGAGGTGATTCATCAGGTGGTGGACAAGTTCATCGTCGAGTTGCAGGTTCAGCTGGATCAGAAAGGCGTGTCGCTGGAAGTGAGCCAGGAGGCCCGCAACTGGCTGGCTGAGAAAGGCTACGACCGTGCGATGGGCGCCCGTCCGATGGCGCGCGTGATTCAGGACAACCTGAAGAAACCGCTGGCGAACGAGCTGCTGTTTGGCTCGCTGGTGGACGGCGGTCAGGTAACGGTGGGGCTGGATCAGGCGAAGAACGAACTGACGTACGATTTCCAGAGTGCGGCGAAGCACAAGCCGGAAGCGGCTCACTGAGTTGTAAGGTAAAAGCAAAACGGCAGCTTCGGTTGCCGTTTTTAATGTTTACAAGTAAAGAGACGTATGGGCACATCAGAAAAAGGACTCTTCGGCGTTCCTTTTTTATGCTACTGCTCTTTCATTCCATGAGTCTTTGAACATTATGTTCCCATCACAGTAAATCCATTCTATTGATTCATAACGAATTTCAATTTCTTCCATATGCTTACTTGCGACTCCTATTGGAAATAAAATTGGAGAAATTCTTGTAATCTTTACGTTTTCCAATTTTATATTAAAATATTCTACTTCTATTCCTGCTTCATTAATTCTGTACATTTTAATTAAAGCTTTTCCAAATGTTCTACCCTGACATACCGCCCTGAATAAATAGGGAGTGAGGCGATCTATCTCTTTTTCAAATGTAATTGGAACATGTAGGCGTGTTCCAGTAAGTTTTCCAGTGTTATAATCTGTAGGAATCCATACAGAATGATTGAACGATTTAAGCTCTGTAGAACCCAATCGTGTAGGCATTAAACATTCACCTGTTATAGGTGAGTTATTTTCATCAGTAAGCCACATATGTGCCGGTATTGTCATTTTTTATCCTTTGTCTCTGAAGCGGAAAGCAATTACAAATACGATAATAAAAATTCCCAGAATAATGTTGTGAGCTATTTTAATATCATCTATATTGGCTGCTACTATACCTGAAAGAAAAGCGGAAAAGATAAATACACCGTACCAGTAAATATCATTGAAACAATCCTGTATAACACTATTAAAGAATTTTTTTAAAAATTTCATGATTGGCTTTAACATGATTACATCATTCTTTTTAGCGCGTTAGTAATTTCAATGTTAGATGCTGTGTTTATATTTAAGTATCCAGCCTTCATAATAATTGGCTCAATAAGAAAATACATCATCTCAAGTTTTTCAACATAAAGTGCATGATAAAATTGTGGCATAAAAATTTTTAATCTATTTGCACTTTCAGAAGCCTTGTTAACAATGCTATAAAGGTTCAATGCAGTAATTGGAATGCCAGCGCGCGCTCCTATTTTTTTAACAAAAGCAGCTTCAACGGAGGCATTCATTTTATTACCATAACAAATGTAAGATACAATGGAATAAATTAAGGCGGATTTTGAGAAGGTTTTTATGGAAATGTTTTTAGTGAATAGTGTTAATCTTTCAAGGATGCTTTTCTTTTCTACTTCATTTTTGCTTTTGAGAACTGTTTCTATATAAATTTTAATCATCCTGAAAATTAAATTCCGATGTATAACTAACTCGCCTAACCCCTGCACGAATCTGACATCTTCATCCTTTAATCGGGTGCAAACATCATGATAATTTTTCGTTAAACATGATGAATAGTATAACAGGCGCGTTGCTGCATCACCGAGGTTATTTAAATAATCAATAACTTCCTCTTTGACCCCGCTCATAGCCTTGTCTAATCTTATGGCTAATTCTTTATCAGTTCCTATTTTATTAATAATATCTTCACTGTAATACATAATGCATTCCTTTTCTTTAATGCGTACATCATCTTATATGGAACGCTTTGAACAAGTGATCGTGCTCTCAATTCTGTTAAATAAGAGAAAAGGCAGTCTTGATATTAACTTAGTAGATGAATAGCCTTAAATAATTAATGCGCTGAATGTATAAGTTATTGGCTGTTTCTATCAGCTTAATTTTCCATTTTAAAAGTGCCTCATTAGGAATAGTTCTTATATCTTTTGATTTGATTTCATTTGCAATTGTTCTTTCGGGTAGAAGGTCGCTATAGGCAACTGTAGAGCGCAGTGTTTTGTAGTGATGATACGATAACTGTCCGGACGCTATAAAATTCGCTTTATGAGCATAAAACAAACAGGTAAGCGTGCTGCTTATTTCTGTGGCTTTGTTTACTCCAGGACAAGGAGTAAATGAAATTTCATTATTGTTTGATCAATTTTTTGATGTCCTTCCTTGTGGGAGAGGGTAAGGGCTTGAGGCTGTTGAGAAATTTTGCGAGGCGCTTTCCAGTTTCGTTCGACGTTTGTTGCTGGATAAAACCACAGTAATAGAATGGCGGCGCACCTGCAAAATCAGGTGCCGGGATTGGCGTCCTGATTACACACATATGGAAAGGTGTTGCTAATGCAACGTCACTGGTTTTGTTCACTCTTTTTTTAGCTGCGGTATAATCCGTATCTTCAAATATGGTGGGCTGAACCGGAGCTTCTTTTGAAGCGCCGATTTTCCATATGGTCGGTACGCCAAACCGGTTCAGTCTGCCACCCGAAGTTGGCGTTTCTGGTGGTAGTTTTCAGCTCTTAATATGGAAATTATGAATATGGAAAACCAGTCTATCTCCCAACTTTATAGTGAACTCTCCCTCAATCCCGATTTCCCAGCCCTCGTCGAGCGCTGTAATTTGCTCACTGAAATCCTGCTGGACTGCCATTCGCTCCCGCAAACGCAGCCCGTTTGCCGTTGTCTTGGTGCTTATCTGGACGTAGTCAAAACTGAACTCGCAGAATCAATGAGTGATTTCCGGGTGGTTGAATTTGACGACGAGGCGGAACGGCCGAAGGGCAATGAGTGGCTGCTGGAAGATACTGAAATTAAGTGCGATTACTGCCGGGCATTAAACCACGTGCTGCTGGTGTCGCATTTTGACCGCGAGATGCTGCCCCATCTGACAGGATTGCTGCATGACATTACACATTCGATGGCGGCAGATGTGGTTGCACCTGAATGTGGAAAGCCTGTAATTCATATCATTAATTAGGTTTAGTGTCGTGCGTCGGGGGAGGGGCTCCGGCGCGGTATGGCGAAACCCTTTTTTCGAGCGGTTCTTTAAGTTATTGATTTTTATTGTGCGAATAAAGGCCGCAGAAAAAAGGGTTTGAGGTAGATATGTTGATTATTTTCTTTTCGAACAATAAGATGGCGAAGATTTCTTCCAGTTCACTGCCGTGCAGGCAGCTTAGAAATGATGCAAGATAACACCGCCACTATGACGATGGTTCACTGCCGTGCAGGCAGCTTAGAAATCCATTATACGCATTGGGCCTAGTACGTCAAATTTCACTGCCGTGCAGGCAGCTTAGAAACTATACCGCGGGCGGTGATTATTTCCCTTTTCGTTCACTGCCGTGCAGGCAGCTTAGAAAGCACTGTTTAATGATCAACGGCCTGTAGCGTTGTTCACTGCCGTGCAGGCAGCTTAGAAACATTGATCGCACAAAGAAACTTCCAGATGGAGCGTTCACTGCCGTGCAGGCAGCTTAGAAATGCGGTAATTGTCGGTACCGGTTCAGTGACTTGTTCACTGCCGTGCAGGCAGCTTAGAAATCGTCAGCATCATCAGGCGCTTCTGAGGGCTTGTTCACTGCCGTGCAGGCAGCTTAGAAATTCGCCAAAGCGCTGGCCGTCCATAACGATGATGTTCACTGCCGTGCAGGCAGCTTAGAAATTGCGGGGTGGCGGGATTCCGAGCACCCGCATGTTCACTGCCGTGCAGGCAGCTTAGAAACATGCCGCGGAGTAACTAACGTGATATCCCTTGTTCACTGCCGTGCAGGCAGCTTAGAAACATAGCCTTGCTGATGATTGACTCAGCCCATTGTTCACTGCCGTGCAGGCAGCTTAGAAAGATAACGATCCCCCAGACGACTGAAGAGCTCAGTTCACTGCCGTGCAGGCAGCTTAGAAATCTATTTTCCCAGTCAAGGTAAACAGATAACCGTTCACTGCCGTGCAGGCAGCTTAGAAAGCAACCGCATTGGCCCTGCTTATCACCATGTTGTTCACCACCGTACAGGCAGCATACTCCCCAAACATTCACTCCAGCTATTTTAAAACCCATAATCATCACCACAATCCTCTTTGTATTTTAAATAAACTCAATACTCATTCACCCCACAACCATATTTCCTCATATATATTATTCACAAAAATAATGCATTAAATACGTCAGAGGTTTTTTATCTCGATATTCCGACAATTATTATTCATTTGATACGCGTCACATTTGTCTTCATCTAATCTCCGCTAACATACCTCGCATTCAACATATTGAAATAAAAAGCACTTGCTATGCCAGCGAACAGCATTACCCCATCCGACTTAAAAACCATTCTTCATTCAAAACGTGCCAATATCTATTACCTGGAAAAATGCCGTATTCAGGTAAATGGTGGACGCGTTGAATATGTCACTCAGGAAGGTAAAGAGTCTTTTTACTGGAATATTCCCATCGCTAATACGACGGCAGTAATGTTGGGAATGGGAACATCCGTGACGCAAATGGCGATGCGGGAGTTCGCGCGAGCGGGCGTGATGGTCGGTTTTTGTGGCACGGATGGCACGCCACTCTATTCCGCGAATGAAGTGGATATTGATGTCTCCTGGCTATGCCCGCAGAGTGAATATCGCCCGACGGAATATTTACAGAACTGGGTCTCCTTCTGGTTTAATGAAGAAAAGCGCTTGCAGGCGGCAAAACACTTTCAGTTTATTCGATTACAACAAATTGAAAAACAGTGGTCAGGGTTGCGGATGCAGCGCGAAATGGCCTTTCAGCCAGATAAAGATGCTCTGAATACTCTCCTCGAACGTGCCAGACAGGGTATGGAAAAGGCTCAGGACCACACCTCTCTGATGCTCCAGGAAGCCCAGCTCACGAAATCGCTCTATAAACTAACCAGCCAGACGACAGGTTACGGCAATTTTACCCGAGCCAAACGGGGTGGCGGGGCGGATATGGCAAACCGTTTTCTCGATCAGGGTAATTATCTGGCCTACGGGCTGGCGGCGGTCGCGGCCTGGGTGACGGGCATTCCGCACGGTCTGGCGGTGATGCATGGCAAAACCCGACGCGGCGGGCTGGTTTTTGATATTGCCGATTTAATCAAAGACGCCCTCGTTATGCCGCAGGCATTTATTGCGGCTATGGAGGGTGAAGATAATCAACAGTTTCGCCAGCGCTGTATTAATGCCTTTCAGCAGGCCGATGCGCTGGATGTGATGATTACCACGTTGCAGGAAACCTCGCAGTCGCTGGCGGGGAGCACAAAATGAATGTGCTGATTATCTCTCGGTGTACCAAACGTGCGCGCGAGCAAAGCTGTCAGATTATCGATCAGTTTGCTGAGCGCACTGGAGACGCGGCGTGGCAGACGACGATTACGATGGAAGGTGCCATAACACTGCGCAAGCTGCTGCGTAAAACTGCGCGACGTAATACCGCCGTGGCCTGCCACTGGCTGAAAAAAAACGGTCAAACCGAACTGCTGTGGATAGTCGGGAATTTGCGTCGCTTTAACGCGCAAGGGCGCGTGCCAACAAATCGTACGACGCTGCAAATTATCCGCAATGACAGCGAACACCGCTGGCAAAGTGCAGAAAGCATCGCCTTGCTGGCGGCCATCGCTGGGCTGTTTCACGATTTTGGCAAAGCGGGGATGTGCTTCCAGCAAACGCTGCTGAAAGAGAGTAAGCACCGTTTTCAGCCATACCGACACGAATGGATTTCGGTGCGTCTGTTTCAGGCTTTTGTCGGGCAACAAACCGATGCGCAGTGGCTAGCCTCGCTGGAACATCTCAAGGCAACTGACGAAAAAGCCATGCTGAAAGCCCTGACGATGGATACGCCGGAAAAAAGCGGCAGTCCGCTGGGTCACCTGCCCCCTCTGGCGCGAGTGGTGGCCTGGCTGATGCTGTCGCACCATCGTTTACCGCAGTCCCATTCGGCAGAGCCACAATTACTGTACTGCGATGGCTGGCTTGAGCGACAGCTGAACGCAGACTGGAACTCGCTTAATCATAAATCCACCGAAAAACATCAGTGGAAAGAGCGTGATTTAAAAAATGTCTGGAAATTCCCTCACGGCACGCCGCTAAGAAGTAAAACCTGGCGCGAGAAAGCCCGACAGATTGGCAAACGTATCAGGAATACCCCCGCGTTACTTGACTTTGGGTCGCTTGATAACCTGTTTACTCTCCACCTTGCGCGTCTGTCGCTGATGCTGGCAGATCATTTCTACTCGTCGCAGCCTGCGTATTCAGGTTGGCAGGACGACGCTGTCCAGATCTGGGCCAACAGTAATCCCGAGCCTAACCAAAAGCTGGATGAACATAACGTGGGCGTGGCGCATCATGCTCTGCTGATGGGTCGTTCCCTTCCCACATTACGGCGCGCATTACCCGCCATCGCCCGACATAAAGCGTTCAGGGAAAGGGCGAAAGATCCGCGTTTTTTCTGGCAAAACAAGGCCTGGGATGTCGCCTCTTCGCTACGGGATAAAAGTGCTGAGCAGGGCTTTTTTGGCATCAATATGGCCTCGACCGGATGCGGTAAAACCTTTGCCAACGCCCGGATTATGTACGCTCTGGCAGACGAGCAGGAGGGATGCCGCTTTAGCGTCGCGCTGGGGTTGCGGACCTTAACGCTACAGACGGGACATGCGTTGCAGTCTCGCCTGGGGCTGGACGATGACACACTGGCCGTCGTGACCGGTGCGGCAGCGGTGAAGGAGCTTTACCAGGGGAACGATACGGAAGATAACAACAGCGCCAGCGATGAAGCGTTTTTCGCCAGCCATCATTATGTCCATTATGAAGGCGCGACGAGCGGCGGCACGGCGCAGCAGTGGCTGTCGAAAGAACCCGCGCTTAATCGCCTGGTCAGCGCGCCGGTGCTGGTGACAACGATCGATCACCTGATGCCGGCAACGGAAGGCGTGCGTGGCGGCAGGCAGATCCCTGCCATGCTGCGTCTGCTGACCAGCGATCTGGTGCTTGATGAGCCTGACGATTTCGACATTGATGATTTGCACGCCCTTTGTCGACTGGTGAACTGGGCCGGAATGCTCGGTTCCCGGGTGCTGCTTTCCTCCGCGACGCTGCCGCCCGCGCTAACGGAAGCGCTGTTTGAAGCCTATCGGGAAGGGCGCAAAGCCTGGCAGGCCGCATGCGGTCAGTCTGACAGACCGATGAATATCTGCTGCGCCTGGTTTGATGAGTATTGCGCGCAGTCGCAGGACGTGGCCGACGACGCGCATTTTCACCGGGCGCATGGCGATTTTGTTCGCCAGCGGATCAAACGTCTGCCTGACCAGCCGCGGCTTCGTCTGGGGAAACTGGCTGCCGTGGAGCCGCAATCTTCCAGCAAGACAGATGTTGTCTCCGCGCTGGCGCAGACGCTACGCCAGCAAATGATCGCGCTGCACGGCCTTCATCACAGCACGCATAACGCTGGCAAAACCGTGTCGTTTGGTCTGGTGCGGATGGCCAATATCAATCCGCTGGTTGCCGTCGCGCAAACGCTGATGGCATTACCCTCCCCGGATAATTACAGCATCCATTACTGCGTTTATCACAGCCAGCATCCGCTGGCGGTGCGGGCGGCGATTGAAAAACGACTCGATTGTGCATTTACGCGGCACGCGCCGGAGCGGATCTGGCAGTTGCCTGAAGTTAAGCAGGCGCTGGCATCGCAGGAACAACATCATCTTTTTGTCGTGCTCGGAACATCCGTTCTGGAGGTCGGGCGCGATTTTGATGCCGACTGGGGGATTATTGAGCCGAGCTCAATGCGTTCACTTATTCAGTTTGCGGGACGTATTCAGCGCCATCGTCAGATCGCTCCTGAGAGCGAAAACCTGGTAATTCTGGATCGCAACGTCCGCGCCCTTCACGGGGAAAAGGTTGCCTACTGCCGACCCGGTTTTGAAACCGGGCAGCATCTGCTGCTTCATCATGACCTCCATGCACTGATCGATGAAGAAGGCTATCGCACCCTGAATGCGATCCCGCGCATCGCTGAGGATGTTCCCGGCAATGCCCTTGCGGCGCTGGAGCACACCCGGTTGCGTGCCGCACTGCTGGAAGGCGGCGATAAATCAGATGCGGTCGCCGCATTGTGGTGGCGGTTGCCGCTGACCTGGAACGGTGAGCTTCAGAAACGGACACCATTTCGACGCGCTTCAGCTCAGGCCTCGTTCTTTTTGAGTATGGAAGAGGAGGGTGATGAACCTGAATTTTGCCTGATGCAGGAAGACGGGGTGTTAAAACCTGCGGGACGATTTTGCATACAGCCGTTATTCATGGCTGATGGCGTTGAGCCGTGGATTGCAATTGATTATGCCGAGGTATTACAGGCGCTGGCGGATGAGAAGCAGATGGAGTTGGCTGTGGTGTCGCGACGGTATGGCGAAATCACGCTGAGGGACGAAAGAAAAGAAAAGGCAGAGGAATGGCTGTATCACCAGGTATTGGGTGTATTCAGGGAATATCTCTAAGAGTCAGGAGTAAGTATGTCAGTTGAAGCATTAAGCGCCTTCATAGCTGAATACATTGCCGGGCGACGGCAAACAAAGCTGGAAGCATTTGATAAAGAGGCCGCAAAGCGCAGCGATGCAGATAGCGCAACGATTGCGGCAGAACGCCGGGAGCTGGAGCTTCGCTATGAACCGAAAGCATGGCTGACGGATGCCGCGAAGCGGGCCGGACAAATTAACCTCGTGACCCATGCGGCGAAATTTACCCACGGGGATTCAAAAAGTTGCAGTATTTACAGCGAGGCAGTGGCGCAGGAAGGGTATCTCAGCACCGCTGCGTTGTCAGGTCTGGAACCGGATGCGGTGGGAAACGCTGCGGCGCTGGATGTTGCAAAGCTGCTGCAAACGCGGGTAGACGGTGGCGACTCCCTTCTGGCAAGCCTGAAACGGGGCGATCACGCTGCGCTGGCCGCTTTTGCCGATGGCGAGAATCAACTGAGGGAGTGGATTGCGGGGTTTTCCCGTGCGTTAACCCCCGGAGAACCAGCTTCGCACAAGCTGGCGAAACAGGGGTATTTTCCGGTAGGGGAAGGTTATCACCTCTTGAGCCCGCTATTCGCCACCTCGCTTGTACACGCCATGCATCAGAAAATGATTGCCTTCCGTTTTGGCGATGAAGTTAAAGCCATCTGGAAAGCACGTCGTGAGAAAACATGGCATCCCACTCCGCTGACGCTATTCCCGGATGCGGCGGAAATACACTTCGGCGGTACTAAACCGCAAAATATTTCCTATCTCAACAGCGTGCGCGGTGGGCGGTGCTGGCTACTTTCCTGTCAGCCTCCGCAGGGGAAAAGAGCAGAAAAGGCGCCAACAAATCTACGTTCTGTTTTCGCCTCGGGTGGGCAGTTTGACCGTCGTGCCAGGAGTCAAATTCAGTTGCTGGTTTCCTTGCTCACGAAAACGGGCAGTTACACCAGTTTTCGTATTCGCGAGGCTCGTGATGGCTATATCAATATGCTTATCGATCTGTTGTTCGAAATTGCATCTGAACTTCAACGCGAAGCCTGGCAAAACTGGACGCTTAACTGTCCCAATCTGAAACCACATCAACAGCTTTGGCTCGATCCCTGGCGCACAAAAACAGACGAAGCCTTCAGACTTGAGAGAGAAAAGGGCGACTGGCAGGGCGCTGTGGCAGAAGATTTTGCCCTGTGGCTGAACGCACGTCTGCGCAAGGCGATGCCGGATTTAGGTGCCGTGGAAAAACGTGAATGGGAAACTCGCGAACGTTTACGCTCTAACCTCCGCGAAATGGAAAAAATCATTCAGGAGGCGCTGAAATGAGCTCACTGATCCTGCTTCACCGCATCAGAGTTGAAAACGCCAACGCCATTGCTGGCCTGACGTATGGTTTTCCCGCCATCACCCATTTTCTGGGATTTTCCCATGCGTTATCTCGCAAGCTGACGGAAACCCACGGGCTAAAAATCGATGGCTGTGCTGTCGTCAGCCACGAGCACCAGATCCACGCGCATACGTCCGGTCGTGATTATCAGTTTGCCCTGACGCGCAATCCGCTCACCCGGGACGCGAAAACAGCCTCCTTTAATGAAGAGGGCCGGATGCATATGACGGTTTCGTTGCTGCTGGAATGCCATGGGGAAATTCCTAATGGCGAATACGGGCAGCGCGATCTGGCAGAGCATCTCAGCCAGGTTTGCCCTACGCTCAGGCTGGCGGGTGGCATCATCGTCGATATTCAGGCTATTACCGTCATGGCGATGCCGTCCGACAGTCGTGACCTGTGTCGGTTGCAGTGGCAGCTGATGCCCGGTTTTGCCTTACGCGATCGCAGCAACTGGCTGGGGGAACATTATCAAACGCTTCTTGAGAGCGACCCCAATACCTCGCTGCTTGATGCCTGGCTCGATTTCGCTGCGATGAAGTTTCAGGCTGAAACGCCGGAGGAGGGCGACATCCGTGAGGGCGAACCGGCAAACTGGCACTATGTTCCTAAACCTAACTCCGGTTATCTGGTGCCCTTAATGACTGGCTATCAGCGGATTTCTGCGCTCTATTCCCCCGGCATGGTAAGTAACGCACGTGATGCAGAAACACCCTTTGCGTTTACGGAGGCGGTGTATGGCGTGGGCGAGTGGTGCGGTCTGCACCGGATTCAGTCCCTTAATGAAATTTTCTGGCGTTTTCATACGACAGAAACGGGCTACTACTGTCAGGGCGCGGGCGCGCCGGTGACATCTGCACATTCAAAATAAAAAGGATTTAGCTATGGCAAAGGCTCCAACTGCCGTTAAAACGGCATCTGTTCTGGCATTTGAACGTAAACTGGCGACGACGGATGCGGTGATGTATTCCGGAAGCTGGCAGGGTGAAACCTGGCAACCGATCCGCATTCAGGAAAAAGCGGTGCGTGGCACGATTTCCAACCGCCTGAAGAACGCGCTTACTAACGATCCGGCAAAACTGGATGCCGAGATCCAGAAAGCTAACCTCCAGCGGGTGGATGTGGCTGCGCTGCCCGCAGACGCCGACACCTTACAGGTGAAGTTTACCCTACGCGTGCTGGGCAACCTGTCCACGCCTTCCGTGTGTAATGACCGCGCCTATCAGGATGCGCTTCAGCAGGTTATTGACGGCTATATCAGTGAACACGGCTTTGCAGAACTGGCGCGCCGCTATGCAACTAACCTGGCGAACGGACGTTTTTTATGGCGTAACCGCGTCGGCGCTGAAAAAATTACGGTAAACGTTACGGGCAGTAAAACGTGGACGTTTGATGCTTATTGCTACGCACTGCGAGATTTTTCTGCAAGCGATAAGAATCTTGAAGCTCTGGCGCAGGAAATTGAAAAAGGGCTTAGCGGTGAGGGATTTGTGCTGCTGAACGTAGAGGCGCAGGTGCTGCTCGGTGCCGGACAGGAGGTCTTCCCGTCGCAGGAGCTGGTTCTTGACAGCAACAGCAGTAAGAGTCGCCTGCTGTATCAGGTTGATAATGTGGCTGGCATGCACTCGCAGAAAATCGGCAATGCGATTCGGACGATCGATACCTGGCATCCAAAGGTGGATGAACTTGGCGCGATAGCCGTTGAACCGTATGGATCGGTCACCAGCCGCGGCGTGGCCTGCCGTCAGCCAAAAGAGAAAATGGACTTCTACACGCTTCTTGATAACTGGGTGACGAAAGGGCAGAAACCCGACGTTGCGCAGCAGCATTATGTGATGGCCGTACTGATCCGTGGCGGTGTCTTCGGCGAGAAGGGCGAGTAAGGAGTGATTATGGATCACTACATTGAGATCCGCGTGTTGCCCGACCCGGAGTTTAGCGAGGAGATGCTAATGGCCGCGCTGATGGCCAAACTTCATCGTGCGCTGGGTCAGCGAGGGAAAGGGGATATTGGCGTTAGCTTCCCTGCGCACGGTATTAAGCCCGGCGCGGTGTTACGCCTGCACGGCGAACACCTGGCGTTAAGCGAACTCGAATCGCTGGCATGGAGAAAAGGTCTGAGCGATTACTGTCTGTGCACGGCAATTAAAGCCGTGCCAGAGGTATATCACTGGCGATGCGTATCCCGTGTCCAGGTGAAAAGCAGCGCGCCGCGGCTTATGCGTCGTTCGGTAAAAAAAGGTTGGATAACCGAAGAAGAGGCGCAGCAAAGGATACGCACAATGGAGGAAGCGAGGACCGATTTACCCTGGCTCAATTTACGTAGCCTCTCGACGGGCCAGTCTTTCAGGCTTTTTATCCGTCATGGTGAGTTGCTTTCCGCACCTGTGGTTGGCATGTTTTCAACCTACGGACTCAGCGCGACAGCGACAGTTCCCTGGTTCTGATAAATCACAGCCGCATCAGCTTTCAGGGTGCGGTTTTTTCTGCGAGACGGGTATCAAAATTAAAAGGCAGTAACTCAACAGAATTAAGTGCTTTGCGGAATGCCGGATGCAATGGATTAAGTATGGCGTTGTTTTCATAGGGAATGATGCAGGAGGGTAAGATGAGTGCGAGAGCGCTGTTAGCCTGCAACCAACCGGTACCCAGATCCATCGTTGATACCGGCGCCGGATTTTCCTGCCAGTCCTCGGGCAGCCACGCTTTATCCAGGTAATCAATCTGATCATCCGGGATATTAATGCTGAAAAGCTGGTACTGGTTCAGCACGGTGTCTTTTCTGACATGCACCAGAATTTCCAGTGAAGCCAGCGAGATGGAGGTGGAGACATACACGGCAGGATGGCCTTTATGATTCCAGCGTCCGCCATACTGGTTTGCACCACTGCCACTCCACGCTTCGCTGGCAAAACGTCCTGTCACCAGACGATAAAAAATCATGCGAACACTCCGTGCTCCAGCCGACCAATCAAATCGGTAACTTCCAGCGCACCGGTTTCCGTGGCAATCAGATCGACAGGCGCAACATTGCCAAGCCCACGTACCGGTAACTGCAACCAGTTCCATGCCTCTTCTTTACTGCCGAAATAATCGACGGCCGCATCCAGTACCCGAACGAAACGCGCCACACGTTCGCTCTCGTCGGGCGTCAGCGTCCGGCCCGTACTTTTGCGGCGGGCAACGTTACGCTCGTTAATTCCCGTGACGCGTAAAATCTCCGCTTTCGACATGTCCGTCCACTCGTGAATATTGTCGAGGACGCTGACGGGTAATCCTTGATTGAGATATTCAATCAGCCGCATGCCTCTGCTTGCAGGTAAACCGGCGTAGCGCCACAGCGTGTTATCAGCCGGCCTTTGCGCAGGAACCCATGTTCTCATGATACCTCCTGAGTGATGTCATTTGTCATGAGTAAGTATAGCCATTTGTCAGGGGGTATGGAACGGGTGTTTTTTGTTCAGGGTGGGGTAAAAGAAGGATGGGAGTTGACCCTAATTTTTGCCCAGAATGTAATATATTGATTTTTCGGTTAAATATCCTGGAGCGCAAAAAAAGGGTTTGAGCAGGGATTTTAGCTTTTTTTGTATGAAAATCATGATGGTGGAGAGATATGATTTAAGTGCACTGCCGTACAGGCAGCTTAGAAACTGCATGACTGGATATCCATTCCGGTTACTGCACGTGCACTGCCGTACAGGCAGCTTAGAAACCACATATGCATTCATCTCACCGGTGCGCATCGTGCACTGCCGTACAGGCAGCTTAGAAATCAGGCTGGCAATACATCTTCGGCATTGTCGGGTGCACTGCCGTACAGGCAGCTTAGAAATTGCAAATCGAAAATGCGGGACTGTTCAATATGTGCACTGCCGTACAGGCAGCTTAGAAACGTCGGAACGGCGCATCGCTGCTGCGGCGGCTGTGCACTGCCGTACAGGCAGCTTAGAAAAGACAAATAGTGTCCGTTCACTCTGCGGGTGTGTGCACTGCCGTACAGGCAGCTTAGAAATAGTCACCCAGCGTTTGATGCATTACGGTGCGGTGCACTGCCGTACAGGCAGCTTAGAAAAAAAAAGCGATTACGCCGTTCTTCTATCAGGAGTGCACTGCCGTACAGGCAGCTTAGAAAGATTATCGTTTCAAGCTGCGTGACGCTTATTTGTGCACTTGTCGTACAGGCAGCTTAGAAACACTCAATGCCCATTTGCACAAATGAGTTAATGTGCACTGCCGTACAGGCAGCTTAGAAATTCCTGCGATTGCTCTATGGCGCGACGAGTGAGTGCACTGCCGAACAGGCAGTTTTATAACATCCAATGCAGCAGTACTTCCCACCGCATCCGTGCACCACCGCACAACCAACACAAAATCCGAAACCCAACCACTCGTTCAAATAATCGACTGTACTAACAAAAAAATAAGGCCGGGAATATCCCGGCCTTATTTAATATTCATCTGCCATTACAGGCGAAAACAATTAGCGACTACGGAAGACAATGCGGCCTTTGCTCAGGTCGTACGGGGTCAGCTCAACAGTCACTTTGTCGCCCGTCAAAATGCGGATATAGTTTTTGCGCATTTTACCGGAGATGTGCGCAGTTACCACGTGACCGTTTTCCAGTTCTACGCGAAACATGGTATTAGGCAACGTATCAAGTACGGTACCCTGCATTTCAATATTGTCTTCTTTGGCCATCTAATCCTCTGGGGTATCACTACCAAGTTTTGAACCGGCAAGATAATGCCGAAATTCCTCAATTAAGTAAAGAATTGCGCGTTTAAAACGCAGCAAAACAGTCTCAGCGTATTGCCCAAGCGTCACGGTACAACCGAACGGAAAGCGCATTCGTAAAGGGGAGACGACAGGATAAACGTAAGGACGTTATCTGAAGCGAGGGTCCCAAACGGCGGCGGGGCAACAGGCAGAAGCTACTCTGCGGCGTAATTATAACACCCTCATAAAAAATATGCGGAAAACATTTAGGCATTGGGTATAAAGAGCGTTCTGGGAACCCAAAAATCGCGTGGTAGGGTCTCCTTTCGGCACTGTTCCAGGTGTTCGATATAGTGTCGGCGGGGGATTTCAACGGCGCCGAGCGAGGCGGTATGCTCATTCAGCACCTGACAATCCATTAACTGTCCTCCACGTCGGGCAAATTCCTGGCTAAAAACCAGCAGCGCGGTTTTCGACGCATTCGTGGAGCGGGAGAACATCGACTCGCCGCAGAACAGCGTACCCTGCGCCACGCCGTACATGCCACCGACGAGGTCGTCGCCGCTCCACACTTCGATCGAATGCGCGTAACCCAGCTCATGAAGCTGGTGATAGGCGATAATGATATCGCGGGTTATCCAGGTGCCTTCTAGACGATCTTCAGCGCAGCCTTCGATAACCTGGCCGAAGGCGTGATTAAGCGTGACGCGAAAGGGTGATTTTGCATGAAAACGCTTCATGCTGCGGCTCAGGTGAAACTGCCCAGGCCACAGTACGGCTCGCGGGTCAGGAGACCACCATAAGATCGGGTCGCCAGGAGAAAACCACGGAAAGATGCCGCGCTGGTAAGCCATTAAGAGCCGTGCCGGGCTGAGATCGCCGCCCAGAGCCAGCAAGCCGTTAGGTTCACGCAGCGCCCCCTCCGGAGAAGGGAACGCAATATTATGGCGAGAAAGCTGCACCAGGCGCATGACAACAGAACTCCAGTACGCGAGAGAGGACGCTACAAATATAGTCTACAGGCGCTGTTTAAACTGGTAGTAGCGACCTTGTTTTGCCAGCAGCTCTGCGTGACTACCTTGCTCAATTATGTGTCCGTTGTCCATCACAATTATCTGATCGAAATTCACCAGCCCTCGCAGACGGTGCGTGACCATCAGCACGGTTTTACCTTTCATCACATTCGCCAGTAAATCAAGGATTTGGCTCTCTGTCGTGGCATCCAGTCCTTCTGTCGGTTCATCCAGCAGCATCAGCGGCGCATCGTGCAGCAGCGCACGCGCAATGGCCAGACGACGCAGTTCGCCGCCGGAAAGCTGTCGACCCCCTTCACCCAGCCAGCTGTTCAACCCGTCGTCTTCAAGCAGCTTGTGCAGCCCAACCTGCTCCAGCATTGCCCGCAGCGTATCGTCGGAGGCGTCTGGTGCCGCCAGAAGAAGATTATCGCGCAGCGTAGCGCTGAACAGATGCACCCGCTGGGGCACGACGCTGACCGTTTTACGCAAGGCCGCTTCGCTAAAACCAGACAGCGGAACGTCGTTAAACCGAATCTCGCCCTGCTGTGGGTCCCACGCGCGCGTGAGAAGTTGCAGAAGTGTCGATTTCCCACATCCCGTACGGCCAAGGATCGCAATGCGCTGCCCGGCATCAACAGAAAGGGTGATGTCTTCCAGCGCGTTTTGCGCCTGCTTGTCGTAGACGAAAGTGACATTGCTGAGCGTCAGCGCGACCTGCTCTGGCACAGCGGTTTGACCCGCGCTGAACTTCACTTCCGGCTCCTGCTCGGCAATATCCGTAATGCGCAGCGCAGAGGCAATCACCTGGCCGAGATGCTGAAAAGCGCCCGTGACCGGGGCTAAGGCTTCAAAGGCTGCCAGGGCACAGAAAACAAACAGCGCAATCAGCGGGCCAGGCTGCGCGTTACCGCCCACGCCACCGGAGGCCATCCAGAGCATGGCGATAACGGCAATCCCACCAATTAACATCATCAGCGCCTGGGAGAACGCGGTCAGTTCAGACTGGCGCCGCTGGGCTTCATGCCAGTTCAGCTCCGTATTTTCCATGCGGGCGCGGTACCGTTTGCTGGCACCAAAAAGGGTGAGCTCGGCCTGTCCCTGCAACCAGGCGGTGAGCTGCTGGCGATATTCCCCTCGCAGGCGCGTCAGGTTTTCCCCGGTGGTTTTACCTGCACGATAAAACAGGGGCGGCAGAATAATCAGCGTCATCAGCATGATGCCGCCGAGCGTCAGTGCGATGGGAACATCCAGGAAACTCAACCCCAGCGTGACCACGACAATCACTACAAACGCGCCCACCATAGGTGAAATGACGCGCAGATAGAGGTGATCCAGCGTATCCACATCTGCGACCACGCGGTTGAGTAATTCGCCCTGTCGAAAACGTGCCAGCCCGGCAGGGGAGAGGGGCAGCAGTTTGCTGAAGGTGTAAATACGCAGGTGTTGCAGCACGCGGAAGGTCGCGTCGTGGCTGACCAGACGTTCGAAGTAGCGTCCGGCAGTTCGCGTAATCGCCGTGCCGCGCACCCCGGCGGCAGGCAGCATGTAGTTAAAGCTGTACAGCCCGGCAAAGCCTGCGGCCGCAGACGCGGAGAGGAACCAGCCGGAAAGCGTAAGCAGACCGATGCTGGCCAGCAGAGTAACGATCGCCAGCACGATCCCGAGCGTCAGCATCCATTTGTGGCGTTTATACAGTGCAAGATACGGAAGCAGGGCGCGCATCAGATATCCTCCTGACGGTTCGCCAGCAGGGTCGCAAACGGCCCCTGCGCGGCAACAAGCGCGGCGTAATCGCCTTGTTCAACAATGTGTCCGTTTTCCATCACCCAGATCTGATCCCAGTCGGCAATACCTTCCAGCTGGTGAGTCACCATCAGGGTGGTTTGCTGGCGTGAGGCTGCGTTAAGCGCATCCATCACGCGCTGCTCGCTGTGAGCGTCCAGGCTGGCCGCAGGTTCGTCCAGCAGCATTAGCGAAGAGGGATTCAGCAGCGCACGGGCGACCGCGACGCGCTGTGCCTGGCCAACTGACAGCCCGGCAGACTGATCGCCAATGACGGTATCGACACCCTGCGCAAGCAGCGGCAGAAACTCGCTGACCCAGGCGCGGTCGAGGACCGATTGCAGCTCATCTTCACGCGCATCCGGGCGTGCCAGCAGCACATTCTCGCGCAGCGTCGGAGCTGGCAGCTGAGGGTTTTGCCCCACCCAACTCAGCTGTTTACGCCAGGCATCAGGATCGAGCTCGCGCAGCTCCGTTTTGTTGATACGCAGCGATCCGGTGTACGCCATAAAACCTGACAGCGCATTCAACAATGAGCTTTTACCTGAGCCGCTGGTACCCACCAGCACCACACGTTGCCCGGCAGGCAGGGTAAAGTTCAGCGGACCGGCCAGCACTTTGCCTTCAGGCGACAGAACAGAAAAATCCTGTGCTTCAATGGTCACCGGATCGTTCGTATTCAGCGTTACCTCACCACGCTCCGGATTCGCCAGCGGCGTTTCCATGAAGGTTTTCAGGCTGTCGGCAGCACCCACCGCCTGCGCTTTGGCATGGTAAAAGGTGCCGAGATCGCGAAGCGGCTGGAAAAATTCCGGGGCCAGGATCAGCGCCAGGAACCCGGCGGAAAGCGTGACCGCCGTACCGTAGTGGCCAAAGTCCAGCGCGCCGAGGTAGGAGAAGCCAAAGTAAACCGCCACCAGCGCAATCGACAGGGAGGTGAAAAATTCGAGCACACCAGATGAGAGAAAGGCCATGCGCAACACTTCCATGGTGCGCTGACGGAAATCCTGCGACGCCAGGCGAATGTTTTCGGTTTCCGCTTCACCACGACCGAAGATCCGCAGGGTTTCCATTCCGCGCAGACGGTCCAGGAAATGACCGCTCAACCGACCCAACGCCAGGAAGTTACGACGGTTAGCATCTGCCGCACCCATGCCGACCATCGCCATAAACAGCGGGATGAGCGGGGCGGTGCCCAGCAGGATCAACGCCGCCACCCAGTTAACAGGGAAGATGGCGATAACAATCATCAGGGGCACAAACACCGCCAGCGCCATCTGGGGAAGATAACGCGCGTAGTAATCGTGCATATCGTCGATTTGCTCAAGGATCAGCGTCGCCCAGCTACCAGCCGGTTTGCCCTGGATCCACGCAGGCCCGGCTTCCGAAAGCCGGTCGAGCACCTTGCGGCGGATCTCATAGCGGATGTGCTGCCCGGCATGGAATCCAACCCGCTCGCGCAGCCAGACCACCCACGCACGCAGAACGAAAACCAGCACCAGAACGATAAACGGCAACAGCAGCGCTTCGCGCGGGATGTTCTCCATGATCATATGGTTGAGAATGCGGGCCAGCAGCCATGCCTGGGCAACAATCAACAGACCGCTGATGAATCCCAGAACGCGGGAAATCATAAGCCAGCGGCGGGACAGAACGCTTTGCTGTTTCAGCCAGCGGGTTAACTCTTGTTGACGGGTTTTTTCCATTGCGTACTTTGCAGGTGACGTTATAAGAAATTAGACCTCTGCATGTTACACGCGAGCAAAAATAAAGGCGACCAGTGGCCGCCTTTATTTACGTTTGTTACTGACTTGTAAAGATTATTTGCCTTGTTCAGCCAGCCCGTCCAGGTAGCGTTCTGCGTCCAGCGCGGCCATACAACCGGTGCCCGCAGAAGTGATCGCCTGACGATAAATATGGTCCATCACGTCGCCAGCTGCGAAGACACCCGGAACGCTGGTCTGGGTGGCGTTGCCGTGAATGCCAGACTGCACTTTGATGTAGCCGTTCTCCAGCTCCAGCTGGCCTTCAAAGATAGCCGTGTTCGGGCTGTGACCGATTGCCACAAACAGGCCTGCCACTTCCAGCGTTTCGACGTTATCGGTGTTCTGGGTATCACGGATACGCAGTCCCGCCACGCCCATCTGATCGCCAGTCACTTCTTCCAGCGTACGGTTGGTATGCAGCACAATGTTGCCGCTCGCCACTTTGTCCATCAGGCGTTTAATCAGGATCTTCTCCGCGCGGAAGGTGTCGCGACGGTGAATCAGGTGTACTTCTGAGGCGATGTTTGCCAGGTAGAGCGCTTCTTCCACAGCGGTGTTGCCGCCGCCGATAACCGCAACTTTCTGGTTGCGATAGAAGAAACCGTCGCAGGTCGCGCAGGCTGACACGCCGCGGCCTTTGAACGCTTCTTCAGACGGCAGGCCGAGATAGCGGGCAGAGGCGCCGGTGGCGATGATCAGCGCATCGCAGGTGTATTCGCCGCTGTCACCCGTCAGGCGGAACGGACGGTTCTGCAAATCCACTTTATTGATGTGGTCGAACAGGATTTCGGTTTCGAATTTGGCGGCATGCTCGTGCATGCGCTCCATCAGCAGCGGCCCGGTCAGGTCGTTCGGGTCGCCAGGCCAGTTTTCCACTTCCGTGGTGGTGGTCAGCTGACCGCCTTTTTCCATCCCGGTGATCAGTACCGGTTGCAGGTTAGCGCGTGCAGCATAGACCGCTGCGGTATATCCCGCAGGTCCAGAACCAAGGATTAGCAGCTTACTGTGTTTGGTCGTGCCCATGAGATCCCCATTGTTGTTGGCAGGCAATGGGCTGGATTGTAGGGAATTTGTTGCCGTAAAAAAAGAGCAGGAGAGTTTTGCTTCCGATATATGCAATAGACGCGCCCTATAGGTCAGAGGCGGTCACATCACTTCTGCTACTGAAAACCGCGCGTTTATAAGGCAATAAAATGAGGATTAATACCCCTCCGTAATGAATATCCGGCATGTTGTACTAAAAATCGATGTTTTGCTTTGACAATCCCCTGCGCTTTTGCGAAAACATTCAAGGAAGAAAAAAAGACGCACGAACTGCATGCCGCATAGACATGCACGGAAATGCCATTTTTACCGGGTCAGTGAAATCTACGCATGGTGTGGACAGACGCCATACGTGATGTCTGTGACTGCTTTCGGGCAACGGTCTTCTTACCGCAGAACCCGAATCTACATCGCGTCTAATACATAACCAGGCGATGTGATGAATAACGGGTCCAGGCTCTGAACAGTGATGTGCACAGGGTCCAGGCAGGAGTAGGGAAGGAATACAGAGAGACAATAATAATGGTAGATAGCAAGAAGCGCCCTGGCAAAGATCTCGACCGTATCGATCGTAACATTCTTAATGAATTGCAAAAGGATGGGCGTATTTCCAACGTCGAGCTTTCAAAACGTGTGGGACTTTCCCCGACGCCGTGCCTTGAGCGTGTGCGTCGACTGGAAAGACAGGGTTTTATTCAGGGCTATACGGCTCTGCTGAACCCGCATTATCTGGATGCCTCACTTCTGGTATTTGTTGAGATTACTCTGAATCGTGGTGCACCAGATGTGTTTGAGCAATTTAACGCCGCTGTACAAAAACTTGAAGAAATTCAAGAGTGTCATCTGGTTTCCGGTGATTTTGACTACCTGTTGAAAACCCGTGTGCCTGATATGTCCGCCTACCGTAAGCTGCTGGGTGAAACCCTGCTGCGTCTGCCAGGCGTGAACGACACCCGTACTTATGTGGTGATGGAAGAGGTCAAACAGAGCAATCGTCTGGTTATTAAGACGCGCTAACACGGAACAGGTGCAAAATCAGTGTAGTTTGATTACACTCCTGTTAATCCATACAGCAACAGTGCCGGGGAGTCCCGGCGCTGTTGTCCGTTTTAGCACACAGGCAGGACATGCCTGATACCTGGAGAGCCTTTCTTGAGCCAGGAATACACTGAAGACAAAGAAGTCACATTATCTAAGCTAAGCAGCGGACGTCGTCTCCTTGAGGCGTTACTGATTGTTATTGCCCTTTTTGCCGTCTGGCTGATGGCTGCCTTACTCAGTTTCAACCCCTCAGACCCCAGCTGGTCGCAAACCGCATGGCATGAGCCTATCCATAATTTAGGTGGCGTTCCCGGCGCCTGGCTTGCGGACACGCTCTTCTTCATTTTCGGTGTGATGGCCTATACCCTTCCCGTCATCATTATTGGCGGATGCTGGTTTGCCTGGCGTCATCGACAGAACGACGACTACATCGATTATTTTGCCGTTTCGCTGCGCCTGATTGGCGCCCTGGCGCTGATCCTCACCTCCTGCGGACTGGCGGCGATCAACGCCGATGACATCTGGTACTTCGCCTCCGGCGGGGTGATTGGCAGCCTGTTGAGCTCCGCGCTGCAACCGATGCTTCACAGCAGCGGCGGCACGCTGGCGCTGCTTTGTATCTGGGCAGCGGGCCTGACGCTGTTTACCGGCTGGTCCTGGGTGAGCATTGCCGAAAAAATCGGCAGCTTTATTCTGACTCTGCTGACGTTTGCCAGCAATCGCACCCGTCGTGATGATACGTGGGTCGATGAAGACGAATATGAAGATGAGTACGAAGAGGAAGACGAGGCACCCGTGCAGCGTCGTGAATCCCGCCGTGCCCGTATTCTGCGCGGTGCTCTGGCACGCCGCCAGCGCGTTGCTGAAAAATTTGCTAACCCGTTAGGCCGTAAAACGGATGCCGCGCTTTTCTCCGGCAAACGTATGGATGAAGAGGAGCAGATTGAGTATCGCGGCGCGGCCGTCGATCCTGATGATGTGTTGTTCTCTGGTCATCGAGCTACGCCGGGTGAGTATGATGAATACGATCCGCTGTTGCATGGTCATTCCGTGACTGAACCGGTAGCCGCTGCTGCTGCCGCAACGACGGCTGCGCAGGCCCATGTTGCGCCTGTTGAAGCCGTGATGCCGTCCTCGCCTGTTCCGGCACCGGAGTCCGCGATCCAGCAACCGCAGGTGGACTGGCAGACTGCGCCAGGTGTCCATACGCCTGAACCGACCATTGCGCCGGAGCCTGAAAGCTATATTCCTGTGCAGCAGGAACAGTGGCAGCAACCGTATCAGCCGCCTGAGCCTGCCAGCGAGCCGCAACAGCCGTATCAGGCTTATACGCCCGAACCTGCTGAACCTGAACAGCCATACGTTGCGCCGGTGTCTGAACCCGAAGTGGTGGAGGAAGCGAAGCCATCCCGTCCGCCATTGTACTATTTTGAAGAGGTGGAAGAGCGCCGTGCCCGAGAGCGCGAGCAGCTTGCCGCCTGGTATCAGCCCGTGCCTGAGCCGGTGCAGGAGCCTGTTGTAAAAGCGCCTTCTGCAAGCGTTGCACCTGTAGATCCAGCGCCAGCCGTTGCGTCAGGAGCGGAAACCGTGAAGCAGGCAACGGCAGCCGCTGCCGCGTCCGCTCCGCTATTCAGCCCGGCAACCGATGGTGCGCCGCGTCCTCAGGTAAAAGAGGGCATTGGTCCACAATTGCCGCGTCCTAATCGCGTGCGCGTACCGACGCGCCGGGAGCTGGCCTCTTATGGCATTAAACTGCCTTCCCAGCGTATGGCGGAAGAAAAAGCCCGTGAGTCCGACTACGAAGATGATGCCGACGAACTGCATCAGGATGAGCTGGCGCGTCAGTTTGCCGCCCAGCAGACTCAACGCTACGGGAATGAGTACCAACACGATGTTCATTCTCAGCAGGATGAAGATGATGCTGCCGAAGCGGAATTAGCGCGTCAGTTTGCGGCCACGCAGCAGCAACGTTATTCCGGTGAGCAGCCTTCGGGGGCAAACCCGTTCTCGCTCTCGGATTTTGAATTTTCACCGATGAAAGATCTGGTGGATGACGGTCCGAGCGAACCGCTGTTCACGCCGAGCGTGATGCCAGAAGCGGAACCGGTGCGTCAGGCGCCAGCGCCGCAGGTTAATGCGCAACCACAACAGCCAGTGCCGCAGGCTTATGCGCAGCCGCATACACCGCCGGCCCAACCGCCGCAGCCGCAGTTCCAGCAGCCAGCACCACAGCCGCAGGAAAGCCTGATTCACCCGCTGCTGATGCGTAACGGAGACAGCCGTCCGCTGCAACGACCAAGTACGCCGTTGCCGTCGCTGGATCTGTTAACGCCGCCGCCAGCGGAAGTCGAACCGGTGGATACTTTTGCTCTTGAGCAGATGGCCCGTCTGGTGGAAGCGCGTCTGGCTGACTTCCGTATTAAAGCGGACGTGGTGAACTACTCCCCTGGCCCGGTGATCACCCGTTTCGAACTGAACCTGGCGCCAGGCGTAAAAGCGGCGCGTATTTCTAACCTGTCCCGTGACCTGGCGCGTTCTCTGTCGACCGTGGCGGTACGCGTGGTGGAAGTGATCCCAGGTAAGCCTTACGTTGGCCTTGAGCTGCCAAACAAGAAACGCCAGACCGTTTATCTGCGTGAAGTTCTGGATAACACCAAATTCCGCGACAACCCGTCCCCGCTGACCGTGGTGCTGGGTAAAGATATCGCTGGCGATCCGGTGGTTGCCGATCTCGCGAAGATGCCGCACCTGCTGGTTGCGGGTACCACCGGCTCCGGTAAATCGGTCGGGGTGAACGCCATGATCCTCAGTATGCTCTACAAAGCGCAGCCTGAAGATGTGCGTTTCATCATGATCGACCCGAAAATGCTTGAACTATCCGTCTACGAAGGCATTCCGCACCTGTTAACGGAAGTAGTGACCGACATGAAGGACGCCGCCAACGCATTGCGCTGGAGCGTCAATGAAATGGAGCGTCGCTACAAGCTGATGTCTGCGCTGGGCGTGCGTAACCTGGCCGGTTATAACGAGAAAATCGCTGAGGCTGCACGTATGGGCCGTCCGATTCCGGACCCATACTGGAAGCCGGGTGACAGCATGGATGCCCAGCATCCGGTGCTGGAAAAACTGCCTTACATCGTGGTGCTGGTGGATGAATTCGCCGACCTGATGATGACCGTTGGCAAGAAAGTGGAAGAGCTGATTGCGCGTCTGGCACAGAAAGCGCGTGCGGCGGGCATCCACCTGGTGCTTGCAACGCAGCGTCCGTCCGTAGACGTTATCACCGGACTTATTAAGGCAAACATCCCGACCCGTATCGCGTTTACCGTGTCGAGTAAAATTGACTCGCGTACTATCCTGGACCAGGGTGGTGCAGAGTCGCTGCTGGGGATGGGTGATATGCTCTATTCCGGCCCGAACTCCACCTCGCCGGTGCGTGTCCACGGTGCATTTGTTCGCGACCAGGAAGTGCACGCGGTGGTGCAGGACTGGAAAGCGCGCGGTCGGCCGCAATACGTTGACGGCATCACCTCCGACAGTGAAAGCGAAGGTGGCGGCGGTGGTTTTGACGGCGGCGAAGAGCTGGATCCGTTATTTGACCAGGCGGTTAATTTCGTTACCGAAAAACGTAAGGCGTCCATCTCCGGCGTCCAGCGCCAGTTCCGTATTGGCTACAACCGCGCGGCGCGTATTATCGAGCAGATGGAAGCCCAGGGTATTGTGAGCGAACAGGGGCATAACGGTAACCGTGAGGTGCTGGCGCCACCGCCGTTTGATTAACCTTCAGCGATTGCAAAGAAGGGTAAATCAGCAAAAATTAAGCATATTCTTCTGTCGCCTGCCTTCGGGCAGGTCCAGAATAGAAACGGAACCCCCATATCGGGAAGACGTATTTTAAGGAATAACAATGAAAAAAATCGCCATCGTCTGTGCATTACTCTCCAGTTTTGTTGCCAGCAGCGTCTGGGCTGATGCAGCCAGCGACCTTAAAAGCCGACTGGATAAAGTGAGCAGCTTCCACGCCAGCTTCACGCAAAAAGTGACTGACGGCAGTGGCAACGCGGTGCAGGAAGGTCAGGGGGATTTGTGGGTGAAACGCCCGAATCTCTTCAACTGGCACATGACCCAGCCGGATGAAAGCGTGCTGGTGTCCGACGGGAAAACCTTATGGTTCTACAACCCGTTTGTTGAGCAGGCGACCGCCACCTGGTTGAAAGACGCGACCAGCAATACGCCGTTTATGCTCATTGCCCGTAACCAGTCCAGCGACTGGCAGCAGTACAACATTAAACAAAACGGTGATGAGTTCGTCCTGACGCCAAAAGGCAGCAACGGTAACCTGAAGCAGTTCACCATTAACGTGAGCAGCAACGGTACCATTAATCAGTTCGGTGCGGTTGAGCAGGACGATCAGCGCAGTAGCTATCAGCTTAAGTCTCAGCAAAACGGCGCCGTAGATGCTTCGAAATTCACCTTTACCCCGCCGCAGGGCGTAACGGTGGACGACCAACGTAATAAGTAAGAGGCATGAGTGAGCAACCTTTCGCTCGATTTTTCAGATAATGCGTTTCAACCTCTGGCCGCCCGTATGCGGCCAGAAAATTTAGCGCAGTACATCGGCCAGCAACACCTTCTGGCTGCGGGGAAACCCTTGCCGCGCGCCATAGAGGCCGGGCATCTGCACTCCATGATCCTCTGGGGGCCACCCGGCACCGGCAAAACAACCCTCGCTGAAGTGATCGCCCGCTATGCTAACGCGGACGTTGAGCGCATCTCGGCGGTTACCTCCGGCGTGAAGGAGATTCGTGAGGCGATCGAGCGCGCGCGGCAAAACCGTAATGCCGGGCGCCGCACCATTCTGTTTGTCGATGAAGTCCACCGCTTCAACAAGAGCCAACAGGATGCGTTTCTGCCGCACATTGAAGACGGCACGATTTTCTTCATCGGCGCAACCACGGAAAACCCGTCGTTTGAGCTGAACTCTGCGCTCCTTTCCCGCGCCCGCGTTTACCTGCTTAAATCCCTGACTACAGAGGATATCGAAAAGGTTCTGACCCAGGCGATGGAGGACAAAGCGCGGGGTTACGGCGGACAGGATATCGTTCTGCCGGACGATACGCGTCGTGCGATCGCTGAACTGGTCAACGGCGATGCGCGTCGTGCACTGAATACGCTGGAAATGATGGCCGATATGGCCGAAGTGGATGATGCCGGCAAGCGCGTACTGAAACCTGAATTGCTCACCGAAATAGCCGGTGAACGCAGCGCGCGCTTCGATAATAAAGGCGATCGTTTTTACGACCTGATCTCTGCGTTACATAAGTCCGTGCGCGGCAGCGCCCCGGATGCGGCGCTCTACTGGTACGCGCGTATCATTACCGCCGGTGGCGATCCGTTATATGTCGCGCGTCGCTGTCTTGCCATCGCGTCAGAAGATGTCGGTAATGCCGATCCACGCGCCATGCAGGTCGCTATTTCCGCCTGGGACTGCTTTACCCGCGTCGGACCCGCGGAAGGTGAGCGTGCCATTGCGCAGGCAATTGTCTATCTGGCCTGCGCGCCGAAAAGTAACGCGGTGTATACCGCCTTCAAAGCGGCGATGTCGGATGCGCGTGAACGTCCGGACTACGATGTGCCGGTTCATCTGCGCAATGCGCCAACCAAATTGATGAAAGAGATGGGGTATGGGCAGGAGTATCGCTACGCCCATGATGAACCCAACGCCTACGCCGCCGGGGAAGAGTATTTCCCGCAGGAGATGGCACAAACCCGCTATTATCATCCCACAAACAGAGGTCTTGAGGGTAAGATTGGCGAAAAGCTCGCCTGGCTTGCCGGACAGGATCAAAATAGCCCTATAAAACGCTACCGTTAGTTCAATCGTTGCGGTAATGTTGGCAATATATCTCTGTGGCCGCAGGCTGTGGTCACTTTTTCCTTTTTTAATTCGATAAGCACAGGATAAGCATGCTCGATCCCAATCTGCTGCGTAATGAGCCAGACGCAGTCGCTGAAAAACTGGCACGCCGGGGCTTTAAGCTGGATGTAGATAAGCTGCGCGCTCTTGAAGAGCGTCGTAAAGTTTTGCAGGTACAAACTGAAAATCTGCAAGCAGAGCGTAATTCTCGATCGAAATCCATTGGCCAGGCGAAAGCGCGCGGGGAAGATATTGAGCCATTACGCCTGGAAGTGAACAAACTGGGTGAAGAGCTGGATCAGGCGAAAGCTGAACTGGATGTTCTTCAGGCTGAAATTCGTGATATCGCTCTGGCGATCCCGAACATTCCTGACGACAGCGTGCCTGTCGGCAAAGACGAAAACGACAACGTTGAAGTGAAACGCTGGGGCACGCCTCGCGAGTTTGACTTCGAGGTGCGCGATCACGTGACGCTGGGCGAAATGCATGCGGGCCTGGACTTTGCGGCTGCGGTTAAGCTGACGGGTTCTCGCTTTGTGGTCATGAAAGGTCAAATTGCCCATCTGCACCGCGCTCTGGCGCAGTTCATGCTGGATCTGCACACCGAGCAGCACGGCTACAGCGAAACCTACGTTCCGTATCTGGTTAACCACGATACGCTGTACGGTACCGGCCAGTTGCCGAAATTTGCCGGCGATCTGTTCCACACCCGTCCGCTGGACGAGGAAGCAGACAGCAGCAACTACGCGCTGATCCCAACCGCGGAAGTGCCGCTGACCAACCTCGTGCGTGATGAGATCATCGACGAAGACGATCTGCCAATCAAACTGACCGCGCACTCTCCATGTTTCCGTTCTGAAGCCGGTTCTTACGGTCGCGATACGCGCGGTCTGATCCGTATGCACCAGTTCGATAAAGTTGAGATGGTGCAGATCGTTCGTCCGGAAGAGTCTATGGACGCGCTGGAAGAGATGACCGGTCATGCTGAGAAAGTGCTGGAGCTGCTGGGCCTGCCGTACCGCCGTATGGCGCTGTGCACCGGCGACATGGGCTTCGGTGCCTGCAAAACCTTCGACCTTGAAGTCTGGGTGCCTGCGCAGAACACCTACCGTGAAATCTCCTCCTGCTCCAACGTCTGGGATTTCCAGGCGCGTCGTATGCAGGCGCGTTGCCGCAGCAAATCTGACAAGAAAACCCGTCTGGTTCATACCCTGAACGGTTCTGGTCTGGCAGTAGGCCGTACGCTGGTTGCTGTGCTGGAAAACTACCAGCAGGCTGACGGACGCATTGAGATCCCTGAAGTGCTGCGCCCTTACATGAAAGGCCAGCAGTTCATCGGCTAATTATTTGCTCTAAGACAAAAAAGCGCCTCAGGGCGCTTTTTTTATGCCTCTGATTTGATACGAAGCAATAACCCCTCCCTCTAAAGTAGTAATACTCCTCCGAACGAAAGTCAGCATAAAACACTGATAACCAAAAATATCGTTATACATAAAACTATATAGCGGTGTATGCCGCCCTTTATTTCTTTGTGAGCAACCAAAGTGAGTCTTTATGAAAATCAAAGCGCCTGAAGCGTTAATGGCTGCCGAGGTCACTCGCCGTGGGTTGATGAAAACCACGGCAATAGGCGGTCTGGCGGTTGCCAGCAGCGCCTTTACGCTCCCTTTTACCCGTCTGGCGTCGGCGGCGGAGGCTCTGTCTCCCGCTTCAGCCCCGGAAAAAGTGGTGTGGAGTGCCTGTACCGTTAACTGTGGTAGCCGTTGTCCCCTGCGTATGCACGTGGTGGACGGTGAAATCAAATATGTCGAAACAGACAATACCGGCGATGATAACTACGAAGGGTTACATCAGGTTCGTGCCTGTCTGCGTGGCCGTTCAATGCGCCGTCGCGTTTATAACCCGGATCGTCTGAAATACCCAATGAAGCGCGTCGGTAAGCGTGGGGAAGGGAAGTTCGAGCGCATCAGCTGGGACGAAGCCTACGATATTATCGCGACAAATATGCAGCGCCTGATCAAAGAGTACGGCAACGAATCCATCTACCTCAACTACGGCACCGGGACGCTGGGCGGTACCATGACCCGCTCCTGGCCGCCGGGTAAAACGCTGGTGGCGCGCCTGATGAACTGCTGCGGCGGCTATCTCAATCATTACGGTGACTACTCTTCCGCACAGATTGCTGCGGGGCTGAACTACACCTACGGCGGCTGGGCAGACGGTAATAGCCCGTCGGATATCGAAAACAGTAAACTGGTGGTGTTGTTCGGCAACAACCCAGGCGAAACGCGCATGAGCGGCGGTGGGGTAACCTATTATCTTGAGCAGGCGCGCGCCAAATCCAACGCACGTATGATCATCGTCGATCCGCGCTATACCGATACCGGCGCGGGACGTGAAGACGAGTGGATCCCTATTCGCCCTGGTACCGATGCGGCGCTGGTCAATGCGCTGGCGTATGTGATGATCACTGAAAACCTCGTCGATCAGCCGTTCCTTGATAAATACTGCGTTGGTTATGACGAGAAGACCCTGCCAGCCAGCGCACCGGCTAACGGGCATTACAAAGCGTACATTCTTGGTCAGGGCAGCGACGGGGTAGCGAAAACCCCTGAGTGGGCATCCACCATTACCGGCATTCCAGTCGAGCGTATTGTTCAGCTGGCCCGTGAAATTGGTTCAGCCAAACCGGCTTATATCAGCCAGGGATGGGGACCACAGCGCCACGCGAACGGCGAAATTGCCACCCGCGCTATTTCTATGCTCTCGATTCTGACTGGCAACGTTGGTATTCACGGCGGTAATAGCGGGGCGCGTGAAGGCTCGTATGAAGTCCCGTTTGAACGTATGCCAACGCTGGATAATCCGGTTCAGACCAGCATCTCCATGTTTATGTGGACGGACGCGATCGAGCGCGGCCCGGAAATGACCGCGCTGCGTGACGGTGTTCGGGGCAAAGATAAGCTGGACGTGCCGATCAAAATGATCTGGAACTACGCCGGTAACTGCCTGATCAACCAGCACTCTGAAATCAACCGCACCCATGAAATTTTGCAGGACGACAAGAAGTGCGAAATGATTGTGGTGATCGACTGCCACATGACCTCATCGGCGAAGTATGCCGATATTCTGCTTCCAGACTGCACTGCGTCTGAGCAGATGGATTTCGCGCTGGACGCCTCCTGCGGCAACATGTCCTATGTGATCTTCACTGACCAGGCCATCAAACCGCGCTTCGAGTGCAAAACCATCTATGAGATGACTTCCGAGCTGGCGAAACGTCTTGGCGTTGAGCAGCAGTTCACTGAAGGACGTACTCAGGAAGGGTGGATGCGCCATCTGCACGCGCTCTCACGCAAAGCCATTCCTGACCTGCCGGACTTCGATACCTTCCGCAAGCAGGGCATGTACAAGCAGCGCGATCCCGAAGGGCATCACGTGGCGTATAAAGCCTTCCGCGACGATCCGCAGGCCAATCCGCTGACCACGCCGTCGGGCAAAATCGAGATCTACTCCGAAGAGCTGGCAAAAATTGCCGCAACGTGGGAATTGCCGGAAGGGGACGTAATCGATCCGCTGCCGATTTATACGCCAGGCTTCGAAAACTACAACGATCCGCTGACGGCGAAATTCCCGCTTCAGTTGACCGGTTTCCACTACAAAGCGCGTGTTCACTCCACCTACGGCAACGTTGACGTACTGAAAGCGGCCTGCCGACAGGAGATGTGGATCAACCCGATGGATGCGAAAGCGCGCGGCATCAGTAATGGCGATCGCGTACGTATCTTCAACGGACGTGGCGAAGTGCATATCGAAGCTAAAGTGACTCCGCGTATGATGCCTGGCGTTGTCGCGCTGGGGGAAGGGGCCTGGTATAACCCGGATGCGAACCGTATCGATCAGGCGGGCTGCATCAACGTTCTCACTACGCAGCGTCCGTCGCCGCTGGCGAAGGGCAACCCATCCCACACAAACCTCGTTCAGGTTGAAAAGGCGTAAGGAGTAACCGATGACAACCCAGTATGGATTTTTTATTGATTCCAGCCGCTGCACCGGGTGCAAAACCTGCGAGCTGGCCTGCAAGGATTACAAAGATCTGACCCCGGACGTTAGCTTCCGTCGTATTTATGAATACGCGGGCGGCGACTGGCAGGAGGACAACGGCGTCTGGCATCAGGATGTCTTCGCCTATTACCTGTCGATTGCCTGCAACCACTGCGAAGATCCGGCCTGCACCAAGGTCTGCCCGAGCGGGGCAATGCACAAGCGCGACGACGGTTTTGTGGTGGTGGACGAGGATGTCTGCATCGGCTGTCGCTACTGCCACATGGCCTGCCCGTACGGCGCGCCGCAGTACAATGCCGCCAAAGGCCACATGACCAAGTGCGACGGCTGCCACAGCCGCGTGGCGGACGGCAAAAAGCCCATCTGCGTCGAGTCCTGCCCGCTGCGCGCGCTGGACTTTGGCCCGATTGAAGAGCTGCGCAAAAAACACGGTCAGCTTGCTGCCGTCGCGCCGCTGCCGTCTGCGCACTTCACGAAGCCGAGTATTGTGATTAAACCTAACGCCAACAGCCGTCCGACGGGTGACACCACCGGCTACCTGGCAAACCCGAAGGAGGTGTGAGATGGGAAATGGATGGCATGAATGGCCGCTGATGATCTTCACGGTCTTTGGGCAGTGCGTGGCGGGCGGGTTTATCGTCCTTGCGCTGGCGCTGTTAAAAGGGAACCTCAATGCTGAACAGCAGCAGCGTTTGGTGTTAAGCATGTTTGGCCTGTGGGTGTTGATGGGCATTGGGTTTATCGCCTCTACGCTGCACCTGGGCTCACCGATGCGCGCGTTCAACTCCCTGAACCGCGTAGGTGCCTCTTCGCTGAGTAACGAGATTGCCAGCGGGGCAATCTTCTTTGCCGTTGGCGGGCTGGGGTGGTTACTGGCAGCGGTGAAAAAGCTGCCGTCAGGGTTACGCGCGTTGTGGCTCATCGTCACCATGGTACTGGGCGTTGTCTTCGTCTGGATGATGGTCCGGGTGTACAACACCATCGATACCGTTCCGACCTGGTACAGCGTCTGGACGCCGATGAGCTTCTTCCTGACCATGTTTATTGGCGGGCCGCTGCTGGGTTATCTGCTGCTGCGTGTGGCTGGCATTAATGGTTGGGCGATGCGCCTGCTGCCCGCGGTCTCGCTGCTGGCGCTGGTAATCAGTACCGTTGTCGCGCTCATGCAGGGAGCGGAGCTGGCGACCATTCACAGCTCTATCCAGCAGGCTTCGGCGCTGGTGCCGGATTACGGTTCGCTGATGGCCTGGCGTGTGGTGCTGCTGACGGCGGCGCTGGTGTGCTGGATTGCCCCTCAGCTTAAAGGTTACTCGCCTGCGCTGCCGTTACTGTCCCTGGCCTTTGTGCTGGTGCTGGCAGGGGAGTTAATTGGTCGCGGCGTATTTTACGGTCTGCATATGACGGTCGGTATGGCTATCGCCAGCTAATTTTAGATTTTGTTATAAAAAGCCGGGACATAGCGCCCGGCTTTTCTTTTTTCATTCATGAAATTTTTCGACTGATGTTTCGTTGTAAAAATTCCCGGAAATAAATAAAAACAAATAGATAATTAATATCAGTAGCAGGCTTTGCATTAGCAGGATGAGTTTTTTAAATCGACAAGGCGCATAACGTGCGTGACGCCTGAATCGGTGGATTGACTTTGTTTTTGCCAGTGGCATGATGCGCACGAAATCTGAACTTCCTCACGGTTTTTAATCCATGACCACCTATACCCGCCCGGTGCTTTTGTTGCTCTGTGGCCTGCTTTTGCTGACCCTGGCGATCGCGGTGTTAAACACACTCGTCCCGCTATGGCTCGCCCATGAAAACTTACCGACCTGGCAGGTCGGTATGGTTAGCTCGTCCTTTTTTACGGGCAATCTGCTGGGCACCTTATTAACGGGCAGCCTTATTAAGCGCTTTGGTTTTAACCGCAGTTATTATCTGGCGTCGCTGATCTTTGCCGTCGGCTGCGCCGGTTTAGGCCTCATGGTCGGCTTCTGGAGCTGGATGGTCTGGCGCTTTATTGCGGGCGTCGGCTGCGCCATGATCTGGGTGGTGGTTGAAAGTGCGCTAATGTGCAGCGGAACGTCCCGTAATCGAGGGCGTCTGCTGGCGGCCTATATGATGGTTTACTACGTCGGTACCGTTCTGGGACAGCTGATGGTCAGCAAACTGCCAACCGACATGATGAGCGTGCTGCCGTGGGTGACGGGCATGGTTCTGGCGGCGATCCTGCCGCTGCTCTTTACCCGCATTGTGAATCAAAACAGCGAGCATCAGGAAGCTACCCACGTCTGGCCGATGCTGAGACTGCGCCAGGCGCGTCTGGGGGTTAACGGCTGCATTATTTCCGGGATTGTGCTGGGCTCGCTCTATGGCCTGATGCCGCTCTATCTTAACCATCAGGGCGTCAGTGATTCCGGGATCGGTTTCTGGATGGCGGTGATGGTCAGCGCGGGGATTGTCGGGCAGTGGCCGATTGGCCGCCTGGCGGACCGCTTTGGTCGTCTGCTGGTGCTGCGCGTCCAGGTTTTCGTGGTCATCATGGGCTGTCTCGCCATGCTCAGCAACGCCGCAATGGCGCCTGCGCTGTTCATTTTGGGAGCTGCGGGCTTTACGCTCTATCCGGTCGCGATGGCCTGGGCCTGTGAGAAAGTTGAGCATCACCAGCTGGTTGCAATGAACCAGGCTTTGTTGCTGAGTTACACCATCGGCAGTTTACTGGGGCCGACTTTTACCGCTATGCTCATGCAAAATTATTCTGACAATCTGCTGTTTATTATGATCGCCAGCGTGTCGTTTATTTATCTGTTAATGCTGCTGCGCAAAGTGGGCGAACATCCAACGCCAGTGGCCCATGCATGACTTATTAAAAGCCTGTCGATGACAGGCTTTTTTGTCCCTGTCACATATAAGACTTTTACTTATTGTGAGTTTTTACTGCCTGGCGATAATTCAAATGAGTTTACCACTAAAAGGCAGCAATCATGTCTACTCGTCGTTTTTCCACTACCGCACTTGCCGTAGTGTTGGCTTTAACGTTTGCAACGGCTCCGGCCATGGCTAATCCAGGAAACGGGAATGGCGGTGGTCACGGAAACGGTGGCGGACAAGGTAATAGCGGCAATCATGGTAACGGGAACGCTGGTAACCATGGTAATAAACACAATAACGGTCAGGATAACCCTTGGAAATCGGATAAGAGCTTTAAAAACAGCAAAGATGTCGGTAATGATGTGGATGCTCGCGTGAGCTTCGATCATGCCCGCCATCTGGCACTGAATTACGGCTTAACAGGCTACGACTCTCTGCCTCCGGGAATTGCGAAAAACCTGGCGCGCGGTAAGCCACTGCCTCCGGGCATTGCGAAGAAAACCGTGCCAGCCGATATGCTGGGTCAGCTTCCTTCCTATCCGGGCTATGAATGGCGCGTGGTAGGTGACGACCTGGTCTTAATTGCGCTAAGTACGGCGATTGTGACTTCCGTTATTAACGGCGTCTTTAAATAGAATATAAAAAGGCCCGGTTTTCACCGGGCCTTTTCGTTAATACATGACCTTGTGGCCATACTGCTCAAGAATACCTTTGACGCGCTCCATCGTCTCTTTTTTCGGCGGCTTCACGCCATCGAGTTTGTACTCTTCACCCATCGCCACCCATTTATGTTTACCCAGCTCATGATAGGGCAGGAGTTCAATTTTCTCCACGTTACCCATATCCCGGGTAAATTCACCCAGACGATGTGCAGAGTCATCATCATCTGACCAGCCCGGCACCACCACGTAGCGGATCCAGGTCTTGACGCCTTTATTGGCAATGTATTTGGCAAATTCCAGCGTACGGTGGTTTGAAACGCCAACCAGATTCTGGTGGATCTCATCGTTCATCTGCTTGAGATCGAGCATCACCAGATCGGTCACTTCAAGCAGTTCATCAATAACCGGATCGTAACGGCGCACAAAGCCGTTGGTGTCGAGGCAGGTATGAATGCCTTCTTTGTGGCAGGCGCGGAACCAGTCGCGCACAAACTCAGCCTGAAGAATGGCTTCACCGCCGGATGCCGTCACGCCACCGCCGGACGCGTTCATGAAGTGGCGATAGGTCACCACCTCTTTCATCAGATCTTCAACGGTGACTTCTTTACCGCCATGGGTGTCCCAGGTGTCACGGTTATGGCAGTACAGGCAGCGCATCAGGCAGCCCTGGAAGAAAGTGATAAAGCGGATCCCCGGGCCATCGACGGTGCCACAGGATTCAAAGGAGTGAATGCGACCAATAATTGACATTGCGGTGATATCTCCGAATTTGGCCCATCCGGGGGCCTATGTAGATGCACAGCTCAAAGGCTATGTCGAGTCTGTTTTGGCTGTTATCCATTAAGTATAGATAGCGGACAAAAGAGACTGATGAAGCGAGGGTGTTAAAAAGGCCCCACTTGCGTGGAGCCTTTATTGTACGCTTTTTAACGCGTGATTTCAGTCAATTCCACTTACATGGACTGAGTGAAAGTACGGGTAATAACGTCCTGCTGCTGTTCTTTCGTCAGGGAGTTAAAACGTACTGCGTAGCCAGATACGCGGATGGTCAGCTGAGGATACTTCTCAGGATGTTCCATCGCGTCGAGCAGCATTTCACGGTTCATCACGTTCACGTTCAGGTGCTGACCACCTTCGATGGACGCTTCGTGGTGGAAGTAACCATCCATCAGACCCGCGAGGTTAGTTTTACGCACTTCGTCGTCTTTACCCAGCGCGTTTGGCACGATAGAGAAGGTGTAAGAGATACCATCTTTCGCGTAAGCAAACGGCAGTTTAGCAACGGAGGTCAGAGAGGCAACCGCACCTTTCTGGTCACGACCGTGCATTGGGTTAGCACCTGGGCCGAATGGCGCGCCAGCACGACGACCGTCTGGGGTGTTACCGGTTTTCTTACCATACACAACGTTAGAGGTGATGGTCAGAACAGACTGAGTCGGGATAGCGTTACGATAGGTAGTGAGTTTCTGAATTTTCTTCATGAAACGTTCTACCAGGTCAACCGCCATGTCATCAACGCGAGCGTCGTTGTTACCAAACTGCGGATATTCGCCTTCGATTTCGAAGTCGATAGCCAGACCATCTTCGTCACGAATTGGTTTAACTTTCGCATATTTGATTGCAGACAGGGAGTCAGCAGCAACGGACAGACCTGCGATACCACACGCCATGGTGCGAACGACGTCACGGTCGTGCAGCGCCATCAGAGAGGCTTCGTAGCTGTACTTGTCGTGCATGTAGTGGATAACGTTCAGCGCGGTCACGTACTGTTTAGCCAGCCAGTCCATGAAGTGGTCCATGCGCTCCATGACTTCGTCATAGTTCAGCACGTCGCCTTTGATCGGTTCAGACTTAGGACCAACCTGCATTTTCAGTTTTTCATCAACGCCGCCGTTGATTGCGTACAGCATGGTTTTCGCCAGGTTTGCACGCGCACCGAAGAACTGCATTTGCTTACCAACAACCATTGGACTTACGCAGCAAGCGATAGCGTAGTCATCGTTGTTGAAGTCAGGACGCATCAGGTCATCGTTCTCGTATTGCAGAGAAGAGGTGTCGATGGACACTTTAGCGGCGAATTTCTTGAAGTTCAGAGGCAGTTTTTCAGACCACAGAACGGTGATGTTCGGCTCCGGAGAAGGACCCATGGTGTACAGGGTGTTCAGGAAGCGGAAGCTGTTTTTGGTTACCAGAGTACGGCCGTCTACGCCCATACCGCCGATAGATTCGGTTGCCCAGATTGGGTCACCAGAGAACAGCTCATCATATTCTGGGGTACGCAGGAAGCGAACCATACGCAGTTTCATGACCAGGTGGTCAATCATTTCCTGAGCGTCTTGTTCGGTGATTTTGCCTGCTTTCAGGTCACGTTCGATGTACGCATCCAGGAAGGTGGATACGCGGCCGAAGGACATTGCTGCACCGTTCTGAGACTTAACAGCGGCCAGGTAGCCGAAGTAGGTCCACTGGATAGCTTCCTGAGCGTTGGTTGCAGGACCAGAGATATCGCAGCCGTATTTAGCCGCCATCTCTTTGATCTGACCCAGCGCACGGTGCTGTTCAGCGATCTCTTCACGCAGACGGATAGTCGCTTCCAGGTTTACGCCGTTTTCCAGGTCAGACTGGAGAGAGACGAACTGTGCGTATTTGTCTTTCATCAGGAAGTCGATACCGTACAGCGCAACGCGACGGTAGTCACCGATGATACGGCCACGGCCATAGGCATCTGGCAGACCGGTCAGAACGCCAGATTTACGGCAGTTCAGAATGTCTTTGGTGTAAACATCGAATACGCCCTGGTTATGGGTTTTACGGTATTCGGTGAAGATTTTTTTCAGCATTGGGTCCAGCTCGCGGTTATACGCTTTGCAGGAACCTTCAACCATTTTGATACCACCGAACGGGATGATTGCGCGTTTCAGTGGTGCTTCAGTTTGCAGACCAACGATTTTCTCAAGGGCTTTGTTGATGTAGCCAGCATCGTGAGAAGTGATGGTAGAAGCAACGGAGGTGTCAAAATCAACTGGCGCGTGAGTGCGGTTTTCCAGTTTAACGCCTTCCATTACGCTGTCCCACAGCTTGGTGGTTGCGTCAGTTGCACCAGCCAGGAAGGATTCGTCACCTTCATACGGGGTATAGTTTTTCTGAATGAAGTCACGGACGTTGACTTCATTCTGCCAGTCACCTTTCGTAAAACCTTCCCAGGCTGTGGCTAACTTTTCATTAAGCTCGGACATGTAACACCTACCTTCTTAAGTGGATTTTTTATTTACTGCCTGAGACAACCATTAATGATGATCGCCGCCACGCAGGTAAATGACCCAGTATGTCAACCCAACTAACAGACCCCCACCGATAATGTTCCCGATAGTGACGGGGATCAGGTTATCAGTAATGAAGTTCATAATAGTCAGGTGTGAAAAACTTTCCGGGGTTGAACCTACAGCAGTCCAGAACTCCGGGCTTGCAAAGTTGCGGATAACAATCCCCATCGGGATCATGAACATATTCGCAATACTGTGCTCAAAGCCGCTGGCAACAAACATCGCAACCGGCAGAACCATAATCATGGCTTTATCCATCAGGCTACGACCAGAGTAGCTCATCCAGACCGCCAGGCAGACCATCAGGTTTGCGAGGATGCCGAGAGCAACAGCTTCGATAAATGTATGGTGCATTTTGTGGTCGGCGGTTTGCAGGACGTTAAGCCCCCAGCCGCCGTTGGCGGTCATATACTCGCCAGAGAGCCACATCAACAGAACAAAGAGCAGACAGCCAATCAGGTTGCCAACGTAAACGTTGAGCCAGTTGCGCCCCAGTTGACCCCAGGTAATTCTTCCGCTGGCTTTTGCCACCACAATCAGCACCGTTGAGGTGAAGAGGTCGGCGCCGCAGATGACGCAGAGAATCAGGCCCAGTGAGAAGCAAATACCACCAATCAGTTTCGCTATGCCGAAAGGCATCCCGGCAGTGCCGGTGGTGGCTGTGATATAGAAGACGAAAGCGATGGAGATGAACACCCCAGCCGTAATGGCCAGAAAGAACGTCGTCATCGGATGTTTCGTGGCTTTGTAGACACCCGCTTCTTCGGCAACTTTCGCCATCGCAGCGGGGAGTAATAGATCAAAAGGGTTGTCAGCTTTCACACTAACTCTCTCTTTATTAAGTCGGCGACGAGATACTAACAAAGCATTATAGAAGAGAAATTGATATAGATCATATCTCGCCTGGCTTATAGGCCCGCAGTGTGTATGGTTTTACAGCAAAAGCGGAGTAAGTATTTGATTATCCGTATAAAAATAAATTTTAAAAGTTATGAAAAGAGTTGAATTTTTTCCTTCAGCCTCCCGTGGAACAGTTAATTAAAATGGAGTATTTATTATAATTAGTAACAGTAAAGCTCAGGTAAGCGTTTTTATATTTACCCGTGGTTAACTTAATTATTACAATTAAACGTCATTGCGGAAAAATAAAAAAAAAGGGGCAATGAAATTGCCCCGTAATATAGCTCAGGCGATTGAATACGCCTACAGCCATTAATGTTATATGCGCTTATTTTGACCAGTAAGCGGCTTTTGCCTTCTGCAATTTTTCATACGCATTCAGCAGCGTCTGATGCGCCGGGAAGGCTTTCAGATCGCTGTCAACCGCTTGCAGGCCGTAGAACGGCTCTTCACCGCTCAGCGCCGCGCTGGCAGCTTCAACGGCATCCGCACCGTACATACGCACAAAGGCATTCAGATACTGCAATGGCTCGCGGTCGTCTTCCTGAGAAAGCAGGAGCAGCGTTTGCAGGCAACGGTAATAGTTAGTGCGCTCGGCGGAGAAGACGGACTGGTTAAACTCCATCGTCCACTCGGTCCAGGCCAAAGCCTGATCCAGATCGCCGCCCGCCAGCGCCAGCATCGCTTTCAGCTCGCCGATGCGCAGGGTATACCAGCCGTTATCTTTTCCGGTCGCCAGACCCAGCAGTTCGCGCACGCGGGTGAAATCATCGTGTCCTTCTTCATCCAGCTGGGCGATCAGGTTCAGATAATCTTCTTTATCCCACTCGCTGCCTGGCAGGGCCAGCAGGGTTTCACGCAGATGCGCGCCCATGCTGTTGTTCGCCAGCCACAGATCTTCTGCCGGATAAATGTCCGACATACCTGGCACAATAATACGGCACGCGTAAACACCGAGGTGTTCATAGTCGGCAATGTAAACTTCCTGATCTTCCGCGTTGAAGATCGCCATCAGGGTGGCGAACTCTTCTTCCGTCGTACCGGCAAAGCTCCAGTCCACGAACGGATAGTCCGCGTCCTGTTTGAACATATCCCAGGAGATCAAACCGCTGGAGTCGATGAAGTGTGTTTCGAGGTTGGTGTGCTCGGCGACTTCTTCGTCATCAAAGGTTGGCGGAGTAAAGACATCGAGATCTTTCAGGCTACGACCTTGCAGCAGTTCGGTTACGGTACGCTCCAACGCCACGCCGAAGTCCGGGTGCGCGCCGAAGGAGGCGAAACAGGTGCCATTTGCCGGGTTGAACAGTACCACGCAGATAACCGGATATTTGCCGCCCAGAGAGCCGTCATAAGCAAAGATTGGGAAACCTTCTGCTTCCAGTTTGGCGATGGATTCCACCACGCCCGGGTAGCGCGCCAGCACGTCATCCGGGATCTCCGGCAGGCTGATGGATTCAGCAATAATGCGGTTTTTGATATGACGCTCGAAAACTTCAGACAATCCCTGCACGCGCGCTTCGTTGCGGGTATTACCGGCAGACATGCCGTTAGACACATACAGGTTGCCGACGATGTTCATCGGGATATAAACGGTCTGCTCGTCAGACTGACGGGTGAACGGCAGGGCGCAGATCCCACGATCCTCATTGCCGGATTGCAGGTCGATCAACATGCTGCCGGTCAGTTCGTTTTCCGGATCGTAGAACGCGCGCAGGCGGGCATCGAGAATGCCTTCCGGCAGTTCATCGTTTTCGGTCAGCGGGAACCATTTTTCGTTCGGATAGTGAACGAACGGACCGTTGGCAATAGTTTCGCCCAGCCAGAAGTCGGCGAAGAAGTAGTTGGTGGACAGACGCTCAAAATACTCACCCAGCGCAGAGGCCAGCGCCGCTTTTTTGGTCGCGCCTTTACCGTTGGTAAAGCACAGCGCACAGTCTTTGTCGCGAATATGCACGGACCAGACGTGAGGCACCGGATTCAGCCAGGAGGCTTCTTCGATATTAAAGCCCAGGTCGGTCAGTTTCTGCTGGAAGCGAGCGATGGAATCTTCCAGAGCGGCGTCTTTGCCGGGGATAAACGTTTGAGTCATGGCGTTCACTTTTATCGTACGTAAAGCGCGCAATGATACGGGTTTTGCGTGACGGGTGCTATCTCCGGCGAAAATAAATGGCTGGACTATGCTTATAAGCAGTAACCTACTGTTAAGGCATAAAAAAATGAAAGCTTTCGATCTCCAGCGGATGGCGTTTGATAAAGTCCCTCCTGAGTTTTTAGGCGAAGTAGCGCTGCGCAGCCTGTACACCTTTGTACTCGTTTTCCTGTTTCTGAAAATCACCGGACGTCGCGGCGTGCGGCAGATGTCGCTGTTTGAAGTGCTGATCATCCTGACGCTGGGGTCGGCGGCAGGGGACGTTGCCTTTTATGACGATGTGCCGATGGTGCCGGTCTTTATCGTCTTCGTGACGCTTGCACTGCTGTACCGGCTGGTCATGTGGCTGATGTCGAAAAGTGAGAAACTGGAAGATCTGCTCGAAGGGAAGCCGGTGGTGATTGTCGAAGATGGTCAACTGGCCTGGGAGAATGTGCAAAGCGCCAATATGACGGAGTTTGAGTTCTTTATGGAACTCCGTTTGAGCAGCGTTGAGCAACTGGGGCAGGTGCGTCTGGCGATTATGGAAACGAATGGTCAAATCAGCGTCTATTACTATTCCGACGATGAGGTGAAGCCCGGCCTGTGCATCCTGCCGGATATGCTCATCGAGCGATACAAACTGTACCTGAAGCGGGCGAGTACGCCTGCATAAAATGTAGTCATGTCGTGGTTATGCAGGCGGGCGAACATCAATTATGCCCCCGCTGTACGAATCCAGAATGGACGAAGGTTAGCCGGGCTAAACGTAACACCTGACAGCGATTTTGTCGGTTTTGTGACAACGGTACGGCAGATTGTATTGTGTGACGAGGGGCACATTTCTTCGGCCATCAGTTTTAGACATTGCGGCGCGTGTCACTGAATGATAAAACCGATATCCACAGTTATAACTTATGGCTTTTAGCGTGGTGAGGGGAAATGGCTCAAGTCTTTAATTTCAGTTCAGGTCCGGCAATGTTACCGGCAGACGTGCTCAAACAAGCTCAACAGGAGCTGTGTGACTGGAACGGTCTGGGTACGTCGGTGATGGAAGTCAGCCACCGGGGTAAAGCGTTTATTCAGGTGGCGGAAGAAGCAGAAAAGGATTTTCGCGATCTGCTGAACATTCCCTCGAACTACAAAGTATTGTTCTGTCACGGCGGTGGACGCGGCCAGTTTGCGGGTATCCCGCTCAATCTACTGGGCGACAAAACCACCGCTGATTACGTTGATGCCGGCTACTGGGCGGCCAGTGCGGTAAAAGAAGCGCACAAATATTGCACGCCGAATGTCATCGATGCCAAAGTGACCGTTGACGGTCTGCGCGCCGTGAAGCCGATGAGTGAGTGGCAGCTTTCTGACAACGCCGCGTATCTTCACTACTGCCCGAACGAAACCATCGACGGTATTGCCATTCACGAAGAGCCAGACTTTGGCGAAAATGTCATTGTGACGGCGGATCTCTCTTCAACCATTCTGTCCACCCCGCTGGATGTCAGCCGCTACGGCGTCATCTACGCGGGTGCCCAGAAAAACATCGGTCCTGCGGGTCTGACTATCGTTATTGTGCGTGAAGACCTGCTGGGGAAAGCCCATAAGTCTTGCCCGTCAATTCTGGATTACACCGTCCTGAACGACAACGATTCCATGTTCAACACCCCACCAACGTTTGCCTGGTATCTCTCCGGCCTGGTCTTCAAATGGCTGAAGCAAAAAGGCGGTGTGGCGCAGATGGATAAGATCAATCAGCAAAAGGCTGAACTGCTGTACGGCGTGATCGACAAGAGCGATTTCTACCGTAACGATGTCGCCAAAACTAACCGTTCGCGCATGAACGTGCCGTTCCAGCTGGCGGACAGCAACCTGGATAACGTGTTCCTGGAAGAGTCCTTCGCGGCGGGTCTGCATGCGCTGAAAGGCCACCGTGTGGTAGGCGGAATGCGCGCCTCTATCTATAACGCCATGCCGCTGGAGGGCGTTAAAGCCCTGACTGATTTCATGATCGACTTCGAACGTCGTCACGGTTAATTGGCTGTTTTTCACCCCCGCAGCGTTCCTGCGGGGTTTTTATTATGTTGAGTTGAGAGTTGAGTTTCATGGAATCCCTGACGTTACAACCTATCGCGCGGGTAGATGGCACCATTAATCTGCCTGGTTCAAAAAGTGTCTCGAACCGCGCTCTGCTGCTGGCAGCTCTGGCAAACGGCACCACCGTCCTCACTAATCTGCTGGACAGCGATGACGTGCGCCATATGCTCAATGCACTGAAAGCGTTGGGCGTTCAGTACGCGCTGTCTGACGATCGTACCCGTTGTGAAGTCACCGGTAACGGCGGCGCGTTACATTCTGCTGAAGCGCTGGAGCTTTTCCTGGGTAACGCCGGTACCGCGATGCGTCCTCTGGCCGCAGCGCTGTGTCTGGGGAGTAACGATATTGTGCTGACCGGTGAGCCGCGAATGAAAGAGCGTCCGATCGGCCATCTGGTGGATGCCCTGCGTCAGGGCGGCGCGCAGATTGATTATCTTGAGCAGGAAAATTACCCGCCCCTGCGTCTGCGCGGGGGATTCACTGGCGGCAATGTTGAGGTTGACGGTAGCGTTTCCAGCCAGTTCCTGACCGCGCTGCTGATGACCGCACCGCTGGCACCACAGGACACCGTCATCAACATTAAAGGCGACCTGGTTTCTAAGCCGTACATTGATATCACCCTGCACCTGATGAACACCTTTGGTGTTGAGGTGGAAAACCAGTCTTATCAGCGTTTCGTGGTGCGCGGAGCGCAGCAGTATCACTCCCCGGGCCACTACCTGGTTGAAGGCGATGCTTCATCCGCCTCCTATTTCCTTGCCGCAGGCGCGATTAAAGGCGGTACGGTTAAAGTGACGGGCATTGGCCGCAACAGCGTGCAGGGCGATATCCGTTTTGCTGACGTGCTGGAAAAAATGGGCGCGGTGGTGACCTGGGGCGATGACTTCATCTCCTGCACCCACGGTGAGCTGAACGCCATCGATATGGATATGAACCATATTCCGGATGCGGCGATGACCATTGCCACCGCTGCGCTGTTTGCGAAAGGCACCACCACGCTGCGAAACATTTACAACTGGCGTGTGAAAGAGACGGACCGCCTGTTCGCGATGGCAACCGAGCTGCGTAAAGTGGGGGCCGAGGTAGAAGAGGGCGAAGACTACATTCGCGTCACGCCGCCGGCAAAACTGCAATTTGCAGAAATTGGCACCTACAACGATCACCGCATGGCGATGTGTTTCTCGCTGGTGGCGTTGTCAGATACGCCAGTCACTATCCTTGATCCGAAGTGTACGGCAAAAACGTTCCCGGACTACTTCGAACAGCTGGCGCGCATTAGCACCCTGGCCTGATGATCGTATGCCGCATCACCTGATGCGGCATTTCCTTACGCTTTCTGACACTCATCCTCTTTCATTTCTTCTACACTCTGCTTCAATCATTCCGTAATTTGCACGCAAAGGTAACAGTTGCGCACGTTGGCGCGTATAATGCGCGGCGTTCATGTAAACGGTATGCCTTAATTAAGGAGAAAAAGATGACGGCAATTGCCCCGGTAATCACCATTGATGGGCCAAGTGGCGCAGGGAAAGGTACTCTGTGCAAAGCGATGGCGGAAGCATTGCAATGGCATCTTTTAGATTCGGGAGCAATCTATCGCGTGCTGGCGCTGGCTGCGCTGCATCATCATGTGGATGTTGCGTCTGAAGAAGCGCTGGTACCGTTGGCTGCGCATCTGGATGTGCGCTTTGTCTCGACCGATGGCAACCTTGAAGTGATCCTGGAAGGGGAAGATGTCAGCGGTGAAATCCGTACGCAAGAAGTGGCCAATGCGGCCTCTCAGGTGGCGGCTTTCCCACGCGTTCGTGAAGCGCTGTTACGTCGCCAGCGCGGTTTCCGTGAAGCGCCGGGGCTGATCGCCGACGGCCGCGACATGGGAACCGTGGTATTCCCCGATGCGCCAGTGAAAATTTTCCTTGACGCCTCTTCAGAAGAACGTGCTCAACGCCGCATGCTTCAGTTGCAGGAAAAGGGGTTTAGTGTTAACTTTGATCGCCTTTTATCCGAGATAAAAGAGCGCGATGACCGCGATCGTAACCGCGCCGTCGCACCACTTGTTCCCGCGCAAGACGCATTAGTGCTGGATTCAACCAGTTTAACTATTGAGCAAGTGATTGAAAAAGCGCTACAATATGCGCGCCAAAAACTGGCACTCGCGTAATCGCGACCGATTTAGCAGTACCCCCGCTGCAATGGATTGACGGCGGGTATGTGAAACAACCCCATCCGGCACGGAGCCAGGTGGACGTTAATATTAACCTGAAGATTAAACATGACTGAATCTTTTGCTCAACTGTTTGAAGAATCCTTAAAAGAAATCGAAACCCGTCCGGGTTCCATCGTTCGTGGCGTTGTTGTTGCTATCGACAAAGACGTTGTACTGGTTGACGCCGGTCTGAAATCTGAGTCTGCCATCCCGGCTGAGCAGTTCAAAAACGCCCAGGGCGAGCTGGAAATCCAGGTTGGTGACGAAGTTGACGTTGCTCTGGACGCAGTAGAAGACGGCTTCGGCGAAACCCTGCTGTCTCGTGAGAAAGCTAAACGTCACGAAGCATGGATCACGCTGGAAAAAGCTTACGAAGAAGCTGAAACTGTGGTCGGTGTTATCAACGGCAAAGTTAAAGGTGGCTTCACTGTTGAGCTGAATGGTATTCGTGCGTTCCTGCCAGGTTCTCTGGTAGACGTTCGTCCAGTCCGTGACACCCTGCACCTCGAAGGCAAAGAGCTTGAGTTCAAAGTAATCAAGCTGGACCAGAAGCGTAACAACGTTGTTGTTTCCCGTCGTGCCGTTATCGAATCCGAAAACAGCGCAGAACGCGATCAGCTTCTGGAAAACCTGCAGGAAGGCATGGAAGTCAAAGGTATCGTTAAGAACCTCACTGACTACGGCGCATTCGTTGACCTGGGCGGCGTTGATGGCCTGCTGCACATCACCGACATGGCGTGGAAACGCGTTAAGCACCCAAGCGAAATCGTGAACGTGGGCGACGAAATCACTGTTAAAGTGCTGAAGTTCGACCGCGAGCGTACTCGTGTATCCCTCGGCCTGAAACAGCTGGGCGAAGATCCATGGGTAGCTATCGCTAAGCGTTACCCAGAAGGTACTAAACTGACTGGTCGCGTTACCAACCTGACTGACTACGGCTGCTTCGTTGAAATCGAAGAAGGCGTTGAAGGTCTGGTGCACGTTTCCGAAATGGACTGGACCAACAAAAACATCCACCCATCCAAAGTTGTTAACGTTGGTGATGTAGTGGAAGTGATGGTTCTGGATATCGACGAAGAACGTCGTCGTATCTCCCTGGGCCTGAAGCAGTGCAAAAACAACCCATGGCAGCAGTTCGCGGAAACCCACAACAAGGGCGACCGTGTTGAAGGTAAAATCAAGTCTATCACTGACTTCGGTATCTTCATCGGCCTGGACGGCGGCATCGATGGCCTGGTTCACCTGTCTGACATCTCCTGGAACGTTGCAGGCGAAGAAGCAGTTCGTGAATACAAAAAAGGCGACGAAATCGCAGCAGTTGTTCTGCAAGTTGACGCAGAGCGTGAGCGTATCTCCCTGGGCGTTAAACAGCTCGCAGAAGATCCGTTCAACAACTGGGTTGCACTGAACAAGAAAGGCGCAATCGTAAACGGTAAAGTGACTGCTGTTGACGCTAAAGGCGCAACCGTAGAACTGGCTGACGGCGTTGAAGGTTACCTGCGCGCTTCCGAAGCTTCACGTGACCGCGTTGAAGATGCAACTCTGGTTCTGAGCGTTGGTGACGACGTTGAAGCTAAGTTCACCGGTGTTGACCGTAAGAACCGTGCAATCAGCCTGTCTGTTCGTGCTAAAGACGAAGCTGATGAGAAAGATGCAATCGCAACTGTGAACAAACAGGAAGATGCAAACTTCTCTAACAACGCAATGGCTGAAGCTTTCAAAGCAGCTAAAGGCGAGTAAGTTCAGGTTCGCACCATCATTTGAGCTGTAACGCATTTACAGCGCGAAGGATGGAGAGCAGACTTGACAGATTGCAGGATTCGTCCTGTAATCAATAACAAAGGGCGGCTACGGCCGCCCTTGTTTAATAAGCTGTTCAGCTAATGGGTTTGAAAGGAACCGGAGGAATCATGACCAAGTCAGAATTGATTGAAAGACTTGCCAGTCAGCAACCGCATATCCCTGCTAAGGCTGTGGAAGATGCCGTTAAAGAGATGCTGGAGCATATGGCTACCACTCTTGCCCAGGGCGAGCGCATTGAAATCCGCGGTTTCGGTAGTTTTTCCCTGCACTATCGTGCACCACGTACCGGGCGTAACCCGAAGACTGGCGATAAAGTGGAGCTGGAAGGAAAGTATGTTCCGCACTTTAAGCCGGGTAAAGAACTGCGCGATCGCGCCAATATTTACGGTAACTGAGTTTAATCATCAGGGTTAAACTGAGTTTAAAGAAAGCACCTTAGGGTGCTTTTTTTGTATCCCGCCCCTGCATTTCTGAATACGTGCCGCATATTCATTTTCTCTTTGCTGTAAACGCTTAAAAGCGTTGCAGCGCCCACTGTAAAACACGCCTTTTCTGTCTGACGACACATCAGTCCCGCCGCATAATCACCTGAAACATGGAGGTGAAGATGGGGATCCACGTTATCAGTATGTGCGCCATTCTGGCCATAATCCCACTCTATTGGTTACCCGATTTGCCAGATTTACATCTTGTCTGGTTGCTGATTGCCGCAGGAGTTGCGTTATCCGTACAGCAGAGAAAATGGCTCAGGTTTTCAGGTCTCGCATTGCTTTTTATGTGCTGGGGGATCCTGACCGCTCAGGAAAGCGTATGGCCGATGAACCATTTAACGCAAGCACCGCAGCAGGCCGAGGTGGTCATTACCGCAACGGACGGCGCAACGATGCATCAGGGAAGGATTGTCAGCCTCAATGGAAAACGCGTGTGGGCTGCCATGGGCGTGGCGCTGTATGGCAACTATCTGCCGCAAAACGTCTGCGTGGGTCAACGCTGGGCAATGACCCTGCGGCTCAGGGCGGTACACGGAGAACTCAACGATGGCGGCTATGATTCACAGAAAAATGCCTTTGCCCGACACCAGACGCTGAGTGGACGGTTTACCCATGCGGCGCTCGTTGATGAAGGCTGTAGTCTGCGTGCGCACTACCTGACATCACTACAGAATACGCTTTCCGCATATCAGTGGGGACCTGTGATCCTGGGGCTGGGAATGGGGGAGCGGCTGTCGGTCTCGCGGGAGATAAAAAACCTGATGCGTGAGACCGGAACGATGCATCTGATGGCAATCTCGGGATTACATATTGCGCTGGCCGCTTCTGTCATCTGGTTTCTGGCGCGGGGCATTCAGTTCTTCCTGCCGGGCCGCTGGATTATCTGGCAAATCCCCTTGCTGGCAGGGCTGATTTTTGCCGCGTTTTACGCATGGCTAACGGGCTTGCAGCCGCCCGCGCTGCGCACGGTTATCGCGCTTGTGGTACTGGCTGCATTAAAAATGAGTGGTCGCCAGTGGTCGCCCTGGCAGGTATGGCTTACCTGCGTGGCGGCGATCCTGGTTTTCGATCCACTGGCGGTACTGTCACAAAGCCTGGCGTTGTCAGCGTTTGCGGTCGCCGCGCTTATTTTTTGGTATCAGTGGTTACCTCTCCCGCACTGGCAACGTGGCCGGTGCCTGCGGCCGCTGGTTACGCTGTTGTATTTGCAGGTCGGTATGCTGCTGCTTCTGTTGCCGCTTCAGGTGCTGATTTTCCATGGTTTCAGTCTCTCCTCGCTGGTGGCGAATCTGTTTGCCGTTCCTCTGGTCACGTTTATCTCAGTTCCGCTGATCCTGCTCGGCATGTTTCTGCATCTGTTTCCGGCCGCTGCGCTGGAAAGTATCGTCTGGCTGGCTGCTGATAAATCTCTGGCGGGGCTTTTCTGGCTATTGATGCGTTTACCGAATGGCTGGCAGGACGTTGATGAACGCTGGCAATACCTGACGTTACTGCCGTGGCTGCTGGTCATTGGCTGGCGATTCAGGGCCTTCAGCGCAGCCCCCGCAGTCTGTCTGGCAGGCAGCGTGGTGCTGGCCTTTCCCCTCTGGCACAGGGTTAAAACAGACAGCTGGTCCCTGCATATGCTGGATGTAGGGCAGGGGCTGGCGATGGTCATTGAGCGTCACGGGAAGGCCATTCTGTATGACACCGGGCTGGCATGGCCCGGTGGGGACAGTGCGCAGCAGCTGATTATCCCCTGGCTACGCTGGCATCATCTGAAACCGGAAGGGGTGATCCTGAGCCATGAACATCTCGACCACGCGGGGGGACTGGCATCGCTAAAAGCTGCCTGGCCCGCAATGTGGATCAGGAGCCCCTTATCCTGGTCCGGACATCTTCCGTGCTTTCGAGGACAGCGATGGCAGTGGCAGGGTTTAACGTTCTCCGTGCACTGGCCACCCGAAAACACCTCGGAGAAAGGTAACAACCGCTCCTGTGTGGTAAAAATCGATGACGGCGAACAGAGCGTGTTACTGACCGGAGACATTGAAGCGCAGGCAGAACTGGCAATGCTAAGCCATCGCTGGCGTCAGCTTGCGTCTACACTGATCCAGGTGCCGCATCATGGAAGTAACACGTCATCTTCAACACCGTTGCTACAGCGCGTAGAGGGGCAGGTTTCGTTGGCCTCGATGGCTCGCTATAACGCGTGGCGTTTCCCTTCTATTAAAGTGGTCCGGCGCTATCGAACGGAGGGATATCTCTGGCTTGATACCCCGCATTCCGGGCAGATATCTGTGACCTTTTCGCACCATAGTCGGCAAATTCGTCGCTTACGCGAACACTATTTACCGCGTTGGTATCATCAGTGGTTTGGCGCGCCCGTAGATAACGGGTAGAATATGCGGCTATTTCAACAAATGCTGGTTTTTTGAATGCATAACGACAAAGATCTCTCCACGTGGCAAACGTTCCGCCGGCTCTGGCCGATGATTGCTCCTTTCAAAACAGGCTTGATCGTGGCGGGCGTAGCGTTAATCCTCAACGCAGCCAGCGATACGTTTATGTTATCGCTTCTCAAACCGTTACTGGATGACGGTTTCGGTAAAACGGATCGTTCAGTGCTGCTATGGATGCCGCTGGTGGTTATTGGGCTGATGATCTTACGCGGAATCTCCAGCTATGTATCCAGCTACTGCATCTCCTGGGTATCCGGTAAAGTGGTGATGACCATGCGCCGTCGATTATTCAGTCATATGATGGGGATGCCGGTCTCATTCTTTGACAAACAGTCAACCGGCACCCTGCTGTCGCGTATTACCTACGATTCAGAGCAGGTGGCGTCGTCCTCTTCCAGCGCACTGATTACCGTTGTGCGTGAAGGCGCATCCATCATCGGCCTGTTCGCGATGATGTTCTATTACAGCTGGCAACTGTCGCTGATCCTTATTGTGCTGGCGCCGATTGTCTCCATCGCGATCCGCGTGGTATCAAAGCGTTTTCGCAACATCAGTAAAAATATGCAGAATACGATGGGGCAGGTGACTACCAGCGCCGAGCAGATGCTGAAAGGCCATAAGGAAGTGTTGATTTTCGGCGGTCAGGAAGTCGAAACCAAACGCTTTGACAAGGTCAGCAACAGAATGCGCCTGCAAGGAATGAAAATGGTATCGGCCTCGTCGATTTCCGATCCGATCATTCAGCTGATTGCCTCTCTGGCCCTGGCCTTCGTCCTGTATGCCGCCAGTTTCCCGAGCGTCATGGAAACCCTGACTGCGGGTACCATTACGGTGGTGTTCTCATCCATGATTGCGCTGATGCGTCCGCTGAAATCGCTGACTAACGTCAACGCCCAGTTCCAGCGCGGGATGGCAGCCTGTCAGACGCTGTTCAGCATCCTCGATTCCGAACAGGAAAAAGATGAAGGTACACGCGTGATCGAGCGCGCTAAAGGCGACCTGGAATTCCGTAACGTCACCTTTACCTATCCAGGCCGCGAAGTGCCGGCGCTGCGTGATATCAGCCTGTCCATCCCGGCGGGTAAAACCGTTGCGCTGGTCGGTCGTTCCGGTTCGGGCAAGTCGACCATTGCCAGCCTGATTACCCGTTTCTACGATATCGACCAGGGCGAGATCCTGCTTGATGGTCACGACCTGCGGGAATATACCCTCCAGTCGCTGCGTAACCAGGTCGCGCTGGTCTCGCAGAACGTGCATCTGTTCAACGATACGGTGGCGAACAACATTGCGTATGCCCGTACCGAAGAGTACAGCCGTGAAGAGATTGAGAATGCGGCGCGTATGGCCTATGCGATGGACTTCATTAACAAAATGGATAACGGTCTGGATACGATCATTGGCGAAAACGGGGTGCTGCTCTCCGGTGGTCAGCGTCAGCGTATCGCGATTGCCCGTGCGCTGCTGCGCAACAGCCCGATTCTGATCCTCGATGAAGCAACGTCCGCACTGGATACGGAATCTGAACGCGCTATCCAGTCTGCTCTGGATGAATTACAGAAAAACCGTACCTCGCTGGTTATCGCGCACCGTCTGTCGACCATCGAACAGGCTGACGAAATCGTGGTGGTGGAAGATGGCGTGATCGTTGAACGCGGCAGCCATGCGGACCTGCTGGAACAGCGTGGTGTTTACGCGCAGCTTCATAAAATGCAGTTCGGTCAATGATTGCACGCATCTGGTCGGGTGAATCCCCTCTGTGGGTGCTGCTTCTCCCGCTCTCCTGGCTGTATGGCCTGGTGAGCGGTGCTATTCGTCTGCTTTACCGCCTCGGGATCAAGCGCGCCTGGCGCGCACCGGTACCGGTGGTGGTGGTCGGCAACCTGACGGCGGGTGGAAACGGCAAAACCCCGGTGGTGATCTGGCTGGTAGAACAGCTCCATAAACGCGGTATCCGCCCGGGAGTTGTCTCACGCGGTTACGGTGGTAAAGCGGCGCAGTATCCACTGGTGCTGAGCCCAGCTACGACAACCGCTGAAGCCGGTGATGAGCCGGTACTGATTTACCAGCGTACCGGCGCGCCGGTTGCGGTATCGCCGGTGCGCAGTGATGCCGTGAAGGCACTGCTTGCGGAGCATGACGTACAAATCATTATTACCGATGATGGTTTGCAGCATTACGCGCTGGCGCGTGACAAAGAGATCGTGGTTATTGACGGCGTGCGGCGTTTTGGCAACGGCTGGTGGCTGCCAGCCGGTCCAATGCGTGAGCGTGCGTCGCGCCTGAAGAGCGTCGATGCTGTGATTGTAAACGGTGGTGAAGCCAGAGCGGGCGAAATCCCGATGCATCTTCGTCCCGGACAGGCCGTGAATATGTTGACCGGCGTGCGTAAAGACGTCGCGCAACTGGAACATCTGGTTGCGATGGCCGGTATAGGTCATCCGCCGCGTTTCTTCGCAACGCTGGAGCAGTGCGGCGCAAAGCTTGATAAACGGGTGCCGCTCGCCGATCACCAGGCGTTAGTTGCCGAAGAGGTTGAAAGGCTGGCAGCGCCGGGACAGACGCTGATCATGACGGAAAAAGACGCGGTAAAATGCCGGGCCTTTGCGAAAGAAAACTGGTGGTATCTGCCGGTTGACGCTGAACTCAGCGGCGAACAGCCGGAACATTTGCTCAAGGAACTGCTCGCGTTAGTGCAGTAACTTCTACGCGGTTCCGGTGGCGCTTTGACTGACAGGAAAACGCATGTCTCTATCGCAACTCTCACTTGCAGCCGCACGAAACTTGCATCTTGCCGCCCAGGGGCTTCTGAAAAAGCCCCGCCGCCGCGCGCAGCCAGCTGATATCCTCTCTACCGTGCAACGCATGTCGTTGCTGCAAATCGACACCATTAACATCGTGGCGCGTAGCCCGTATCTGGTCCTGTTTAGCCGCCTGGGAAACTATCCTCCGCAGTGGCTGGATAATGCGCTAAGTCAGGGCGAACTGATGGAATACTGGGCGCATGAAGCCTGTTTTCTCCCACGAAGCGATTTTGCTCTGGTGCGTCACCGCATGCTCGCCCCGGACAAAATGGGCTGGAAATACCGTCAGGAGTGGATGATGGAACACGCAGATGAAATAGAGCAACTGATTGCCCATATTCAGGAAAACGGGCCGGTACGCTCCGCGGATTTTGAACACCCGCGAAAAGGCGCAAGCGGATGGTGGGAGTGGAAACCGCACAAACGCCATCTTGAAGGGCTGTTTACGTCGGGCAAAGTGATGGTGGTCGAGCGTCGCAACTTTCAGCGCGTCTATGACCTCACACACCGCGTTATGCCTCACTGGGACGATACGCGTGACCTGCTGTCTCAGGACGCAGCCGAAGCCATCATGCTCGGGAACAGCGCCCGCAGCCTTGGCATCTTCCGCCCACAGTGGCTGGCGGATTATTATCGTCTGCGTCAGCCGCAGCTAAAACCACTGCTGGAATCGTGGCAGCGCGAACAGCGCGTCATGCCGGTCTCGGTAGAGTCGTTAGGTGAAATGTGGTTGCATGCGGATTTGTTCCCTCTGCTGGCGCAGGCGCAGGAGGGCAAACTCCAGGCGACCCACAGTGCCGTGCTGTCGCCGTTCGACCCCGTTGTCTGGGACAGAAAGCGGGCCGGGCAGTTGTTTAATTTCAGCTACCGTCTGGAATGCTACACTCCGGCGCCCAGACGGCAGTATGGTTATTTTGTTTTGCCGCTGCTGCACAAAGGCCAGCTAGTCGGGCGCATGGACGCTAAAATGCACCGTAAAACCGGCATGCTTGAAATTATCGCGCTCTGGCTGGAAGAGGGCATAAAGGTCACGGCTGGCCTGGAAAAAGGGTTAACGACTGCGCTCAGTGAATTTGCGCGCTGGCAGGGGGCGCATGAGATTGTACTCGGTCGCGTGCCTGCGGGGCTGTTTACGACCTGTCGAGGTGGCTGGGAAACAGGCACTCCCTGAAAAGGGAATGTGATAAGCTTTAGCGATTACCCATACGGAGGAACTATGGATCACCGTTTACTTGAAATTATTGCCTGCCCGGTGTGCAACGGCAAACTGTATTACAGCCAGGATAAACAAGAGCTGATTTGCAAACTGGACAGCCTGGCGTTCCCGCTGCGTGACGGTATTCCGGTCCTGCTGGAAAATGAAGCCCGTTCCCTGGTGGCAGAAGAGATCAAACCATGAGTTTTGTTGTCATTATCCCTGCGCGTTATGCTTCCACGCGCCTGCCAGGTAAACCGCTGGTGGATATCAATGGCAAACCGATGATTGTGCATGTCCTTGAACGGGCACGCGAATCGGGCGCCGGACGCGTCATCGTCGCCACCGATCACCCGGATGTTGCGCGCGCGGTTGAGGCCGCGGGTGGGGAAGTGTGCATGACCCGTGCCGATCATCAGTCAGGCACCGAGCGCCTGGCGGAAGTCGTCGAAAAATGCGGTTTCAGCGACGAGACGGTGATTGTGAACGTGCAGGGCGATGAGCCGATGATCCCGGCGGCGATTATCCGTCAGGTGGCCGACAACCTGGCACAGCGTCAGGTCGGGATGGCGACCCTCGCGGTGCCGATTCACCACGCTGAAGAGGCGTTCAATCCGAATGCGGTGAAAGTGGTCATGGACGCAGAGGGCTACGCGCTCTATTTCTCCCGCGCCACCATTCCGTGGGATCGCGATCGTTTTGCGCAATCGAAAGAGACAATCGGCGAAACCTTCCTGCGCCACATCGGTATTTACGGCTACCGCGCCGGCTTTATTCGTCGCTACGTCGCCTGGGCACCAAGCCCGCTGGAGCATATTGAAATGCTCGAACAGCTTCGCGTGCTGTGGTACGGCGAGAAAATTCACGTTGCGGTTGCCCAGGAAATCCCAGGCACCGGCGTGGATACCCCTGAAGATCTCGAGCGCGTACGCGTCGAAATGCGTTAATTCGCTGGCATCCCCTCGTCTGGGGGGATGTTCTCCCGCCTGGCTATTTTCCTTTTCTTTTTCATTATTGATCTCTACCGGGTGACATCCGGGTTTCGCGCGCTCATTATAAAAGCAGTAGTCTTAATGGGGGTAATCTCATATGGAACAGCTGCGTGCTGAACTCAGCCATCTCCTTGGTGAAAAGCTAAGCCGGGTGGAATGCGTGAATGAAAAGGCCGATACCGCACTCTGGTCGTTGTACGACAGTCAGGGAAACCCCATGCCGCTGATGGCCAGAAGTTTTACCTCGCCTGGCGTCGCCAGACAGCTGGCCTGGAAAATGTCGATGCTGGCGCGGGAAGGGACTGTCCGCATGCCGACGGTCTACGGCGTGATGACCCATGAGGAGCATCCCGGCCCGGATGTTCTGCTTATCGAGCGTTTACGCGGGGTTTCTGTTGAAGCCCCGACGCGTACACCGGAGCGCTGGGAACAGCTGAAAGATCAGATTGTCGAGGCTCTGCTTGCCTGGCATCGGCAGGACAGCCGGGGTCTTGTTGGCGCGGTGGACAGCACGCAGGAAAACCTGTGGCCGCTGTGGTATCGCCAGCGTGTTGAAGTGCTGTGGGGCACGCTGAACCAGTTCAACAACACCGGTTTAACGATGCAGGACAAACGTATTTTATTCCGCACCCGGGAGTGTCTGCCGACGCTGTTTGAGGGCTTTAACGACAACTGCGTGCTGGTTCACGGCAATTTCACGCTGCGCAGTATGCTTAAAGACTCGCGCAGCGACCAGCTGCTGGCGATGGTCGGGCCGGGGATCATGCTCTGGGCGCCGCGCGAGTACGAACTGTTCAGGCTGAGCGAGGGCGGGGCGGCGGAAGATTTGCTCTGGCACTATCTTCAGCGCGCCCCCGTTGCGGAGGCCTTTCTCTGGCGACGCTGGCTCTATCTTCTCTGGGATGAGGTGGCGCAGCTGGTCAACACCGGGCGCTTTAATCGCGCCAGTTTCGATCTGGCCGCAAAATCACTCCTGCCCTGGCTTGCCTGACGAACCTTTGAGCCACTGACAGAGGCGGCCAAGCGTCTCGTAGCCGACGCGATCGCTGTGCATCAGCCATACCGGGGACGGGATTATCCGTTCCCACGGATTGAGCGGGGCGTCAATAGCCATCTGGTTTGCCGGAGCAGGAAGCGGATGCAGGCCCTGCTTCTCAAAGAAAATCATTGCGCGCGGCAGGTGTGAAGCAGAGGTCACCAGCAGGAACGGTACATCACCGATGGCCTGTTTCACCGCCGCCGCCTCTTCTTCGGTATCTTTTGGGCTATCCAGCGTGATGATGGCGGAACGTGGTACGCCAAGCGATTCAGCCACTCTTGCTCCTGCTTCAGCGGTACTGACCGGGTTGGTTTTTGCCGCAGCGCCCGTGAAGATCATCTTCGATCCCGGATTGGCCAGCCACAGGCGGATCCCCTCGTTCAGGCGCGGCAGGCTGTTGTTGATCAGGTTCGAGCTGGGCGCCCAGTTCGGATCCCAGGTATATCCGCCGCCCAGCACCACGATATAGCCCACCTTCTGATTTCCCTGCCATGTCGGGTAGGTGTTTTCAATCGGACGTAATAAACCGTCAGCGACCGGTTGCAGGCTGAGTAACAGCAGCGCCAGCCAGCCCACGGTAACGAGGGATTTACCGCTTTTCTGAAAGCGGCTAAACCATATTAATGCCAGCCCCAGCGCGATGAAAAGCAACAGCAGGGGAAGGGGAAGCATCATGCCTCCGATATATTTTTTTAGGGTAAAAAGCATCCTTTTTGGTTCCTTTTTTAACCATACAGCAGGCGATTGTCGGTGATATTACACCAGAGTGGTTCATTCTCCGCGCGGGTGTGACAAAATAGCGGTTTTGCAGTGAGTGGAACCCTCCCAATGCGGGATCGCAATTTTGATGACATCGCGGAAAAGTTTTCGCGCAACATTTATGGCACCACCAAAGGTCAGCTTCGTCAGACGATCCTCTGGCAGGATCTGGACAAGCTGCTGGCTGAATTCGGTGACCGACCGTTGCGCGTGCTGGATGCCGGCGGTGGGGAAGGTCAGACTGCAATTCTGATGGCGCAGCGGGGACATCACGTCACGCTTTGCGATCTTTCTGCCGAGATGGTTGCGCGCGCAGGGCGAGCGGCAGAAGAGAAAGGTGTGAGCGACAACATGCATTTTATACATTGCGCCGCTCAGGACATTCCGCAGCATTTGGAAACGCAGGTTGATCTGATATTGTTTCATGCTGTGCTCGAATGGATCGCCGAACCACAAGCGATGTTAAAAACGCTGTGGTCGATGTTGCGCCCGGGCGGTGCGTTATCGCTGATGTTTTACAATGCCAACGGCCTGCTAATGCGAAACGTGCTGGTCGGCAATTTTGGCTATGTACAGCAGGGCATGTATAAAAAGAAACGACGCACGCTTTCACCGGATTTCCCCCGTGAACCGCAGCAGGTCTATGGCTGGCTGGAGGAGATCGGTTGGGAAATTACCGGCAAAACCGGCGTGAGGGTGTTTCATGATTATCTGCGTGATAAACAAAAACAGGATGACTGTTTAGACGCCTTAACAGAAATAGAGACGCGGTACTGCCGTCAGGAGCCTTATCTGAGCCTTGGCCGCTATATACACGTCACCGCGCGCAAGCCGCAGATGCAAGGATAATCTATGAGTGAATTTTCCCAGACAGTCCCCGAACTGGTTGCCTGGGCCAGGAAAAACGATTTCTCCATCTCGCTGCCGGTAGACAGACTCTCATTCCTGCTGGCGGTTGCGACGCTAAACGGCGAACGCCTGGATGGCGAAATGAGTGAAGGCGAACTGGTGGATGCGTTCCGCCACGTCAGTGATGCGTTTGAGCAAACCAGCGAAACCATTAGCGTGCGTGCCAACAACGCAATCAATGATATGGTGCGTCAACGTCTGCTGAACCGCTTTACCAGCGAGCAGGCGGAAGGAAACGCCATCTATCGTCTTACGCCACTGGGCATTGGCATTACCGACTATTACATCCGCCAGCGCGAATTTTCCACGCTACGTCTCTCCATGCAGCTCTCTATTGTTGCAGGCGAGCTGAAGCGTGCCGCCGACGCGGCTGATGAAAACGGTGATGAATTCCACTGGCATCGCAACGTTTACGCGCCGCTGAAATATTCGGTTGCCGAGATTTTCGACAGTATCGATCTGACTCAACGTCTGATGGACGAACAGCAGCAGCAGGTGAAAGACGATATCGCTCAACTGCTTAATAAAGACTGGCGTGCGGCCATCTCCAGCTGTGAACTCTTGCTGTCAGAAACGTCGGGTACGCTGCGTGAGTTGCAGGATACGCTGGAGGCGGCGGGAGATAAGCTACAGGCCAATCTGCTACGCATTCAGGACGCGACGATGGCGCACGACGATCTGCATTTTATCGACCGTCTGGTGTTTGATTTGCAGAGCAAGCTTGACCGCATTATCAGCTGGGGCCAGCAGTCGATCGACCTGTGGATCGGTTACGACCGCCACGTGCATAAATTTATCCGTACCGCCATCGATATGGATAAGAATCGCGTCTTTGCTCAACGTCTGCGCCAGTCGGTACAGACCTACTTCGATGCGCCGTGGGCGCTGACCTACGCCAACGCCGATCGTCTGCTGGATATGCGCGACGAAGAGATGGCGCTGCGTGATGAAGAGGTCACCGGTGAACTGCCGCCGGATCTGGAATACGAAGAATTTAACGAAATTCGCGAGCAGCTTGCGGCGATGATCGAAGAACAGCTCGCTGTCTACAAAACCAGACAAGCACCGCTGGATCTTGGCCTCGTGGTACGCGACTATCTGGCGCAGTATCCGCGCGCGCGCCACTTCGATGTTGCCCGCATTGTTGTAGACCAGGCGGTGCGCCTGGGCATCGCACAAGCCGATTTCACCGGACTGCCGCCGAAGTGGCAGCCGATTAACGATTACGGAGCCAAGGTACAGGCGCATGTCATTGACAAATATTGAACACGTGATGCCAGTTAAGCTGGCACAGGCGCTGGCGAATCCGTTGTTTCCGGCGCTGGATAGCCAGCTGCGTGCCGGTCGTCACATTGGCCTTGACGAGCTGGATAATCACGCCTTTTTGATGGACTTTCAGGAGTACCTGGAAGAGTTTTACGCTCGCTATAACGTTGAGCTGATCCGCGCGCCGGAAGGGTTTTTCTACCTGCGTCCGCGCTCTACCACGCTTATTCCGCGCTCGGTGCTTTCCGAACTGGATATGATGGTCGGCAAAATTCTCTGCTACCTCTATCTCAGCCCGGAACGTCTGGCGAATGAAGGGATCTTCACCCAGCAGGAGCTTTACGATGAGCTGCTGTCGCTGGCGGATGAAAGCAAGCTGCTCAAGCTGGTCAATAACCGCTCAACGGGGTCCGATCTGGACCGTCAGAAATTACAGGAAAAAGTTCGCTCTTCCCTGAACCGTCTGCGCCGTCTGGGAATGGTCTGGTTCATGGGTCACGACAGCAGCAAGTTCCGTATTACCGAATCGGTCTTCCGTTTTGGCGCCGATGTGCGTGCGGGTGACGATGCGCGTGAAGCGCAGCTGCGCATGATCCGTGACGGTGAAGCGATGCCGGTGGAAAACCATTTGCAGCTCAATGACGAGCCTGAAGAGAATCAGCCGGATAGCGGGGAGGAAGAGTAATGATTGAACGCGGTAAATTTCGCTCACTAACGCTGATCAACTGGAACGGCTTCTTTGCCCGAACATTCGATCTGGATGAGCTGGTGACAACGCTCTCCGGCGGTAACGGGGCGGGTAAATCCACCACCATGGCGGCCTTCGTGACGGCGCTGATCCCTGACCTGACCCTGCTGCACTTCCGTAACACCACTGAAGCGGGCGCCACGAGCGGCTCTCGTGATAAAGGTCTGCACGGTAAGCTGAAAGCGGGCGTCTGTTATTCAGTGCTGGACGTCATCAACTCCCGCCATCAGCGCGTGGTTGTAGGCGTGCGTCTGCAACAGGTTGCTGGCCGCGACCGTAAAGTAGATATCAAACCGTTTGCGATCCAGGGACTACCAACCTCCGTACAGCCGACCGCGCTGCTGACGGAAACCCTAAATGAACGTCAGGCGCGCGTCCTCACGCTCCAGGAGCTGAAAGACAAGCTGGAAGCTATCGAAGGCGTGCAGTTTAAGCAGTTTAACTCCATTACCGACTATCACTCTCTGATGTTCGATCTCGGTGTGGTAGCCCGTCGTCTGCGCAGCGCGTCAGATCGTAGTAAATACTACCGTCTGATTGAAGCCTCCCTGTACGGCGGTATCTCCAGCGCCATTACGCGCTCACTGCGCGACTACCTGCTGCCGGAAAACAGCGGCGTGCGTAAGGCTTTCCAGGATATGGAAGCCGCGCTGCGTGAAAACCGCATGACGCTGGAAGCGATTCGCGTCACACAGTCTGACCGCGACCTGTTTAAGCACCTGATCAGCGAAGCCACCAACTACGTGGCGGCGGACTATATGCGCCACGCCAACGAGCGCCGTATTCATCTCGATCAGGCGCTGGAATACCGCCGCGAGCTGTTTACCTCCCGCAAACAGCTGGTGGCTGAGCAGTATAAGCATGTCGAAATGGCGCGCGAACTGGGCGAGCACAACGGTGCGGAAGGGGATCTGGAAGCCGATTACCAGGCGGCCAGCGATCACCTGAACCTGGTGCAGACCGCGCTGCGTCAGCAGGAAAAAATCGAGCGCTATGAAGCCGATCTGGATGAGCTGCAAATTCGTCTTGAAGAGCAAAATGAAGTGGTGGCCGAAGCCGCCGATTTGCAGGAAGAGAACGAAGCCCGCGCGGAAGCCGCCGAGCTGGAAGTGGATGAGCTGAAAAGCCAGCTTGCTGATTACCAGCAGGCGCTGGACGTGCAGCAGACGCGTGCGATTCAGTACAACCAGGCATTGCAGGCGTTGCAGCGTGCCAAAGAGCTGTGCCATCTGCCGGACCTGACCCCGGAAAGCGCTGACGAATGGCTGGATACCTTCCAGGCCAAAGAGCAGGAAGCCACTGAGAAACTGCTTTCTCTCGATCAGAAAATGAGCGTGGCGCAAACGGCGCATAGCCAGTTTGAGCAGGCGTACCAGCTGGTGGTGGCGATTAACGGTCCGCTGGCGCGTAACGAAGCGTGGGACGTTGCCCGTGAGCTGCTGCGCGACGGCGTCAATCAACGCCATCTGGCCGAACAGGTGCAGTCGCTGCGCATGCGCCTGAACGAGCTGGAACAGCGTCTGCGTGAACAGCAGGAAGCCGAGCGTCTGCTGGCGGAATTCTGCAAGCGTCAGGGTAAAAATTACGATTTCGACGAGCTTGAGGCCCTGCACCAGGAGCTGGAAGCGCGTATTGCGGCCCTGTCGGATACCGTATCGAACGCCAGCGAACAGCGCATGACGCTGCGTCAGGAGCTGGAACAGCTTCAGTCGCGTTCGAAGACGCTCTTACAGCGTGCGCCGATCTGGCTGGCTGCACAAAGCAGCCTGAACCAGCTCAGCGAACAGTGTGGCCAGGAGTTTGCCTCCAGCCAGGACGTCACCGAGTACATGCAACAGCTGCTGGAGCGCGAGCGTGAAGCGATTGTTGAGCGTGACGAAGTGGGTGCGCGCAAGCGTGACGTCGATGAAGAGATCGAGCGTTTAAGCCAGCCTGGCGGCTCAGAAGATCCGCGCCTGAATGCCTTAGCCGAGCGTTTCGGCGGCGTGCTGCTGTCTGAAATTTACGACGATGTCGGCCTGGACGATGCGCCGTACTTCTCCGCGCTGTACGGTCCATCCCGTAACGCGATTGTGGTGCCGGATCTGTCGCTGATTTCGGACCAGCTTGCAGGGCTGGAAGACTGCCCGGAAGATCTCTACCTCATCGAAGGGGATCCGCAGTCGTTTGATGACAGCGTATTCAGCGTCGACGAGCTGGAAAAAGCGGTGGTGGTGAAAATCGCCGATCGCCAGTGGCGCTATTCGCGCTTCCCGGAACTGCCGCTGTTTGGCCGCGCCGCGCGTGAAAACCGTATTGAAAGCCTGCACGCTGAGCGCGAAACGCTTTCTGAACGTTTTGCAACCCTGTCGTTTGATGTTCAAAAAACGCAGCGTCTGCATCAGGCGTTCAGCCGCTTTATCGGCAGCCACCTGGGCGTTGCCTTTGAGCCCGATCCGGAAGCTGAAATCCGCAAGCTCAACACCCGCCGTGGTGAGCTGGAGCGTGCGCTTGCCAGCCATGAAAATGACAACCAGCAAAGCCGCGTGCAGTTCGAGCAGGCGAAAGAGGGCGTTGCGGCCCTTAACCGCATCCTGCCGCGCCTGAACCTGCTGGCGGACGATACGCTCGCCGACCGCGTGGACGAAATTCAGGAACGTCTGGACGAAGCGCAGGAAGCGGCGCGCTTTGTGCAGCAGCACGGCAATCAGCTGGCAAAACTGGAGCCGATGGTTTCCGTTCTCCAGAGCGACCCGGAACAGTTTGAGCAGTTAAAAGAAGATTACGCCTGGTCACAGCAGGTGCAGCGCGAAGCGCGTCAGCAGGCGTTTGCCCTGACGGAAGTGGTGCAACGTCGCGCACACTTCGGCTACTCCGATTCAGCAGAAATGCTGAGCGGGAACAGTGATCTTAATGAAAAGCTGCGCGAGCGTCTTGAGCAGGCCGAAGCAGAGCGTACGCGCGCCCGTGAAGCGATGCGTACTCACGCCGCACAGCTGAGCCAGTACAGCCAGGTCATGGCCTCGCTGAAAAGCTCCTTCGACACCAAGAAAGAGCTGTTAAACGATCTGCATAAAGAGTTGCAGGACATCGGCGTGCGCGCCGACAGCGGTGCAGAAGAGCGGGCGCGTATTCGCCGCGATGAGCTGCATGCTCAGCTCAGTAACAACCGCGCGCGTCGTAATCAGCTGGAAAAAGCGCTGACCTTCTGTGAAGCGGAGATGGACAACCTGACGCGACGCCTGCGCAAGCTGGAGCGTGACTATCATGAGATGCGTGAACAGGTTGTGACCGCGAAGGCGGGGTGGTGCGCGGTGATGCGCATGGTGAAAGATAACAACGTGGAGCGTCGTCTGCATCGTCGCGAGCTGGCGTACCTGTCAGCCGATGAACTGCGCTCTATGTCGGATAAGGCGCTGGGCGCGCTGCGTCTGGCGGTGGCGGACAATGAACACCTGCGTGACGTGCTGCGTATGTCCGAAGATCCGAAGCGTCCTGAGCGCAAAATTCAGTTCTTCGTGGCGGTTTATCAGCACTTACGCGAGCGTATTCGTCAGGACATCATCCGTACCGACGATCCGGTGGAAGCGATCGAACAGATGGAGATCGAGCTGGGCCGTTTGACGGAGGAGCTGACCTCCCGCGAGCAGAAGCTGGCAATCAGCTCCCGCAGCGTGGCGAATATTATTCGTAAAACCATTCAGCGCGAGCAGAACCGCATCCGTCAGCTGAACCAGGGCCTGCAAAGCGTGTCGTTTGGCCAGGTCAACAGCGTGCGGCTGAACGTGAACGTGCGTGAGGCGCACTCCACGCTGCTGGACGTGTTGTCTGAACAGCACGAACAGCATCAGGATCTGTTCAACAGTAACCGCCTGACCTTCTCCGAAGCGCTGGCGAAGCTATATCAGCGTCTGAATCCGCAGATTGACATGGGCCAGCGTACGCCGCAAACCATCGGCGAGGAGCTGCTGGACTACCGCAACTATCTGGAAATGGAAGTTGAGGTTAACCGTGGCTCAGACGGCTGGCTGCGCGCGGAATCCGGTGCGCTCTCTACCGGTGAAGCTATCGGTACCGGTATGTCGATTCTGGTGATGGTGGTGCAGAGCTGGGAAGATGAAGCGCGTCGTCTGCGCGGCAAAGACATCTCGCCATGCCGTCTGCTGTTCCTCGATGAAGCCGCGCGTCTCGACGCCCGCTCCATCGCCACGCTGTTTGAGCTTTGCGAGCGACTCGATATGCAGCTCATCATCGCGGCGCCGGAAAACATCAGTCCGGAAAAAGGGACAACCTATAAGCTGGTGCGTAAGGTGTTTCAGAACAGTGAACACGTACACGTCGTGGGCCTGCGTGGTTTCGCCCCGCAGCCACCGGAGTCATTACCGGGCACGGCTGACGCCTCTTAACCCGGGGTGCGACAAATAGCGGCGCTCATGCGCCGCTTTTTTTATTCACTTAACTTGTGTTCAGGGCTGCGTTATCTTTAAACTTCTTTACATAAGGTAAGGCAGCAGCGAGTATGCCTTTCTATACTGAAGGAAAGCTCCAGAATAATGGGCATGTCGTGAAAAACAGGGGGCAAGGGATGTTGCTTAAGAAAAATCGTGGTCGTCAGCTGTCTGCGCTGAGTTTGTGCCTGACAGTGATGTTTGCTCCACTGTTTACCGCTCAGGCCGATGAGCCTGAAATTGTACCGACTGACAGCTCCGCGACGATGGGCGCGCAGCCGACGTCGCTGTCACAACCGCTGGATCAGTCTCCGGCGACGGCCATCATGGCCGGCATTAAACCGCTGCCGGAAGGCATCGATACTGAATCATTACGCCAGCAGCTTATGACCGGCCTGCCCTCGGGCTATACTCCCGCTTATATTAACCAGCTCACGCTGCTTTACGCTGCGCGCGATATGAAACCGATGTGGGAAAATCGCGAGGCGGTACGAGCCTTCCAGCAGCAGCTGGCTGAAGTGGCGATTGCAGGCTTTCAGCCGCAGTTCACGACCTGGGTTGAGCTCCTGACCGACCCTGCCGTTACCGGACAGGCGCGTGACGTGGTGCTGTCTGATGCCATGATGGGCTACTTACAGTTTGTGGCGGGGATTTCGGTGAACGGCAACCGCTGGTTATACAGCAGTAAACCGTACAAGCTGGCGACGCCTGCGCTGTCCGTCATTAATCAGTGGCAGCTGTCGCTGGATAACGGCGAACTGCCGCGCTTTATCGCAAGCCTTGCGCCTGCCCATCCGCAATATGCCACGATGCATCAGTCGCTTCTTGAGCTGGTTGCGGATTCCCGCCCGTGGCCTCAGCTGCGTGGCACCACAACGCTGCGTCCGGGGCAGTGGAGCAGCGATGTGCCTGCGATCCGCGAAATTATGAAACGCTCCGGCATTCTTGACAGCGGCCCTAAAATTGCTCTGCCCGGTGACGAGACGCAAAATGCGGTCGTCAGCCCGTCGGCGCCGGTAAAAGAGAAAACGGCCGTTGCGTTGAGCAATAAGCCCGCCGCTTACGATCGCGAGCTGGTCGCCGCAGTGAAGCAGTTCCAGGCCGCGCAGGGGCTTGGCGCTGACGGCGTGATTGGTCCATCTACTCGCGACTGGCTGAACGTCTCTCCGGCCCAGCGGGCAGGGGTGCTGGCGTTGAATATCCAGCGCTTGCGCTTGCTGCCGGGCACGTTATCCACCGGCATTATGGTCAACATTCCGGCGTACTCCCTGGTCTACTATCAGGACGGTAGCGAAGTGCTGGCGTCCCGCGTGATTGTCGGCCGACCTGACCGTAAAACGCCAATGATGAGCAGCGCGCTGAATAACGTGGTGGTTAACCCGCCGTGGAACGTGCCGCCGACGCTGGCGCGCAAAGATATCCTGCCTAAGGTCTGGAATGACCCGGGTTATCTGGAGCGACACAACTATACGGTGATGCGGGGCTGGAACAGCAAAGAAGCGATTGACCCCTGGATGGTCGACTGGTCAACGATTACGCCTTCGAACCTGCCGTTCCGTTTCCAGCAGGCACCGGGCGCACATAACTCGCTGGGACGTTACAAATTCAATATGCCAAGTTCGGACGCTATCTACCTGCATGATACCCCGAACCATAATCTGTTTCAGAAAGATGCACGCGCGCTCAGCTCGGGCTGTGTCCGCGTGAATAAGGCCTCCGAGCTGGCGAATATGCTGTTGCAGGATGCAGGCTGGAACGATACGCGGATATCAGATGCCCTGAAGCAGGGGGATACGCGTTACGTCAATATTCGCCACAATATTCCGGTCAATCTTTACTATCTGACGGCGTTTGTAGGCGCGGACGGACGCACCCAGTATCGTACAGATATTTACAATTATGATCTGACAGCGCGATCCGGCGCACAAATTTTGCCAAAAGCGGAACAATTAATCAGGTAAATGAAGTAGTTCGGTAAAAATGATTGTCGTAAGTTATGGTGAATATGAGGCGATCTGTCTGCAAGCCGCGTATTCACTGGGGTTGGGCGCCTTGACGTAGCAAGCTTTGCCAGTTATGGTGCCCTTCGTGCGCTAAGCATATTGACAATTTCTTTTACCTGTAGACCTGATTATCATGGACAAATTTGACGCTAATCGCCGCAAATTGCTGGCGTTAGGTGGCGTTGCGCTGGGCGCAGCAGCCATCCTTCCGACGCCAGCATTTGCCACCCTCTCGACACCTCGTCCGCGTATTTTAACGCTCAACAATCTGCATACTGGTGAGACGCTTAAAGCGGAATTTTTCGATGGCAGAGGCTATATTCAGGATGAATTAGCAAGACTCAACCATTTTTTCCGTGATTTCCGCGCGAATAAAATCAAAGCCATCGACCCTGGATTATTCGATCAGCTTTACCGCTTGCAGGGACTGCTGGGGACCAAAAGGCCGGTGCAACTCATTTCTGGCTATCGCTCTCTGGATACCAACAATGAACTGCGCGCCCACAGCCGTGGGGTAGCGAAAAAAAGCTATCACACTAAAGGGCAGGCGATGGATTTCCATATTGAAGGCGTTTCGTTAGCCAATATTCGCAAAGCGGCGTTATCTATGCGCGCAGGTGGTGTAGGATACTACCCACGTAGCAACTTTGTGCATATTGATACCGGGCCGGTTCGGCACTGGTAATAACGAAACACAGGAGCAGTATGAACTATCGTATTATTCCGGTTACCGCGTTCTCACAGAACTGTTCATTGATCTGGTGTGAACAAACTAAACTGGCCGCGCTTGTCGATCCCGGTGGAGACGCCGGGACAATCAAGCAGGAAGTCGCTGCCAGCGGTGTAACGCTGATGCAGATTTTACTCACCCATGGCCATCTCGACCATGTGGGTGCAGCGGCAGAACTGGCTGAACACTACGGTGTGCCGATTATCGGCCCGGAAAAAGAAGATGAGTTCTGGCTTCAGGGGCTACCTGCCCAAAGCCGTATGTTTGGTCTGGATGAGTGTCAGCCACTGACACCGGACCGCTGGCTGAACGAAGGCGATCGCGTTAACGTAGGGAATGTAACTTTACAGGTGTTGCATTGCCCCGGGCATACGCCCGGCCATATTGTCTTCTTTGATGACGTGTCGCGCCTGCTGATTTCCGGTGACGTGATTTTCAAAGGGGGCGTAGGACGCAGTGATTTCCCACGCGGCGATCACGGTCAGCTGATTCAGTCGATTAAGCAGAAGTTATTGCCGTTAGGTGATGATGTGACGTTTATCCCTGGACACGGACCGATGTCGACGCTGGGCGATGAGCGGTTGCATAACCCGTTCCTTCAGGATGAAATGCCTGTCTGGTAAACCCGGTAAAATAAAAAAGCCTGCGCGATGCAGGCTTTTTTTATGGGTGCAGGTTACAGCACCGCGACAATGGCTTCGCACAGCGGCGCCATGTTGTCAGGCGTCATACCTGCAACGTTCACGCGGCCAGAGGCAACGGCATACACGCCAAACTCTTCACGCAGGCGCAGCACCTGCTCTTTGGTCAGGCCGCTGAAGGAGAACATGCCGTTCTGCTTGATGATGAAGCTGAAGTCACGGTCAGCGCCTTTCTCAGCCAGCGTGTTCACAAACAGCAGACGCATGCGCTGAATGCGCTGACGCATATCGTTCAGCTCTTGCTCCCAGATTGCGCGCAGCGCATCGTTGCTCAGGATCGTCGCGACCACAGACGCACCGTGTGCCGGTGGGTTAGAGTAGTTAGCGCGGATCACGGACTTCATCTGGCTGAATGCGCGATCGACGGTTGCTTCGTCAGCAGCCACCAGCGTACAGGCGCCGACACGCTCGTTATACAGACCAAAGTTCTTGGAATAGGAGCTTGCGACAATCAGCTCCTGATGGACGGCGGCGAATGCGCGCAGACCTTCTGCATCTTCTTCCAGACCACGGGCAAAGCCCTGGTAAGCGAAGTCGAACAGCGGCAGCCAGCCTTTTTCAACGGACAGCTTAGCCAGCTGTTCCCACTGCTCAAGCGTAGGATCGATACCGGTTGGGTTATGGCAGCAGCCGTGGAACAGCACCACATCGCCCGCCTGGGCTTCGCTCAGGCTGGCCAGCAGACCGTCGAAATCCAGCGCGTGGTTTGCCGCGTCGTAGTAGGCGTATTCACGCACTTCCAGACCCGCAGAATTAAAAACGCTCTTGTGGTTCGGCCAGCTTGGATTGCTTACCCACACACGCTTCACAGAGGTGTTTTTCGCCAGGAAATCTGCCGCCACGCGCAGTGCGCCGGTACCGCCTGGGGTCTGCGCCGTGCGGGCGCGTTTTTCGCTCACAATGGTGCTGCCTTTGCCGAACAGCAGCTCCTGGGTGCAGCGACCAAATTCAGGGATACCATCAATACCGAGGTAGTTTTTGGTGGTTTCGTTTTCCAGCAGATACTGCTCAGCTTTTTTGACGCTGGTCAGTACCGGAGTTTTGCCGGTTTCATCTTTATATACACCAATACCCAGGTTGATTTTGCCAGGGCGGTCGTCGGCACGAAACAGATCGGCCAGGCCCAGAATTGGGTCGGCAGGAGCGGCAGTAATGTTCTCAAACATGACGAAGTTCCATTGTGATTACAGAAGTGAAATCCGCTATCAGGTTAACGGTAGATTTACAAAATGCCAACCGTTTGCGACGAAAAGCGTGCGGCTTTTCAAAAGTCGCTATTATTTTCTCTCAGGAATAAAAAAACAGGGCCGAAGCCCTGTTCATTAAGCATATAACAACGAGGTGTGCTGATTAGAACTGGTAAACCAGACCCAGAGCCACGATATCGTCGTTGTTGATGCCCAGCTTGTTGTCGTCTTTCAGCTGGTTGATCTGATAGTCAACATAGGTAGACATGTTTTTGTTGAAGTAGTATGTCGCACCAACGTCGATGTAGTTGATGTAGTCTTCGTCACCGATACCTTCTACGTCTTTCGCTTTAGATTTGTAGTAAGCGATGGATGGACGCAGACCGAAGTCGAACTGGTACTGAGCGACGACAGAGAAGTCCTGAGACTTGTTAGCGAAACCACGGCTGCCCAGACGCGCTGCGTTACGCATTTCGCCATAAATAGCTGCCAGGTAGATGTTGTTCGCGTCATATTTCAGGCCGGTTGCCCACTGTTCAGCTTTGTCACCTTTACCCCATTCCAGCGTCTGCTGGTTGTTGGTACGGTCAGCTGCACCATAAGCACCCACAATGCCGAAACCGTCGAAATCATAGCTCAGAGAGGTTGCCCAGCCGTCACCGTTGGAACGTACTGCGTCATCACGTTCATTTTTGCCCAGGTACTGAACACCAAAGTTCAGACCGTCAACCAGGCCGAAGAAGTTGCTGTTACGGTAAGTCGCCAGACCACCCGTACGGCCTGCGAAGAAGTTATCGCTTGCGCCGGTGTCGCCGCCGAACTCAGGCAGCATATCGGTGATGCCGATTGCGTCATAGACCAGACCGTAGTTACGACCGTAGTCGAAGGAGCCTGCGTCACCAAATTTCAGACCTGCGAATGCCAGACGGGTTTTGTTGCCGTTCTGTGCATCGCCACCTTCAGAGTTGTTACCCTGGAAGTTGTATTCCCACTGACCGTAGCCAGTCAGCTGATCGTTGATCTGAGTTTCACCTTTGAAGCCCAGACGCGCGTAAGTGTTGTCGCCATCGTTGCCCGCGTAATCAGAGAAGTAATGCAGGCCAACTGCTTTCCCGTAAAGATCTAATTTGTTGCCGTCTTTGTTATAGATTTCAGCAGCGTTTGCTGCACCGGCTACCAGCAGGGCAGGGACTACCACTGCCAGGATATTGCGCTTCATCATTATTTATTACCCTCATTGGTTTTTTTATGACACTCGCCACTGCCGCCAATAAATTCTGTCAATAAATATTTCCGGAACTATTGATGAGAGTTAGGGAAGGTGCGAACAAGTTCCTGATATGAGATCATCATATTCATCCGGAGCGCATCCCAGAGGGACATCATGAGCCATCAACTCACCTTCGCCGATAGTGAATTCAGCACTAAGCGCCGTCAGACCCGAAAAGAGATTTTCCTCTCCCGCATGGAGCAGATTCTGCCATGGCAGAATATGACCGCTGTCATCGAGCCGTTTTATCCCAAGGCGGGCAATGGCCGACGGCCCTATCCGCTGGAGACCATGCTGCGTATTCACTGCATGCAGCATTGGTACAACCTGAGCGACGGTGCCATGGAAGATGCCCTGTACGAAATCGCCTCCATGCGCCTGTTTGCCCGATTATCCCTGGATAGCGCCCTGCCGGATCGCACCACCATCATGAATTTCCGCCACCTGCTCGAGCAGCATCAACTGGCCCGTCAATTGTTCAAGACCATCAATCGCTGGCTGGCCGAAGCAGGCGTCATGATGACCCAAGGCACTTTGGTGGATGCCACCATCATTGAGGCACCCAGCTCGACCAAGAACAATGAGCAGCAACGCGATCCGGAGATGCATCAGACCAAGAAAGGCAATCAGTGGCACTTTGGCATGAAGGCCCACATTGGTGTCGATGCCAAGAGTGGCCTGACCCACAGCCTGGTCACCACCGCGGCCAACGAGCATGACCTCAATCAGCTGGGTAATCTGCTTCATGGAGAGGAGCAATTTGTCTCAGCCGATGCCGGCTACCAAGGAGCGCCACAGCGCGAGGAGCTGGCCGAGGTGGATGTGGACTGGCTGATCGCCGAGCGTCCCGGCAGGGTAAAAACCTTGAAGCAGCATCCGCGCAAGAACAAAACGGCCATCAACATCGAATACATGAAAGCCAGCATCCGTGCCAGGGTGGAGCACCCGTTTCGCATCATCAAGCGGCAGTTCGGCTTCGTGAAAGCCAGATACAAGGGGCTGCTGAAAAACGATAACCAACTGGCGATGTTATTCACCCTGGCCAACCTGTTTCGGGTGGACCAAATGATACGTCAGTGGGAGAGATCTCAGTAAAAACCGGAAATAACGCCAGAAATGGTGGAAAAAATAGCCTAAATAGGCTGATTCGATGTGTTTGCGGGAAAAAAATCGGCCCAGATCCGCGAAATTTTAATCAGCGAGTCAGCTTGGGAAGAAATGACCTGCTTATTCGCACCTTCCTTAGGTGTCTTTATGTGTCTGACAGGCATCTTTCCATTCATAGAACCGTTTCGCTACACTGAAAGTGCTACAATCTTCAAGATTCAGTTACCAAAAGAAAATATATGTAACTAAATATGTATTTTTGGGAACTTTGTGAAGCACCTCAAATTTCAGTGCCACCTGGCGAATTAAACATCCGCTTTATTCTTATATATATGATTTCCTTATGTTTAATTTAGCTAAAGGCCTTTCGTATAAACAGAAGTTAAACGGCTCATTTTTTCTTATGATCGACAAAAGCCATCCAGACGGCTGTGAAATTGGTTGTTTTTTATGCTAATGCGTAAGAATTGTTTTAAGCGCAATAAGAATGGGGTTATTTTTTTTGTCTCAGGATATTTCGTGGAAACAAAACGTAACAGGTAGAGGTAATAGCGGGGTTGTGGTTTAAAGACGCTTACTTCTGACTGACGAAAACTGACATTGCAGGATAAAATAATGGCCAGCATTTGCTGGCCATTAATGATTTGGTCGGTTAGAAACTTGCGTTACGCGGTGTGCGTGGGAACGGAATCACATCACGTACGTTCTGAACACCTGTTACGTAAGCAATCAGACGTTCGAAGCCCAGGCCAAAGCCGGAGTGTGGAACGGTGCCGTAGCGACGGAGATCGCGATACCAGCTGTAGTCCGCCGGGTTCAGGCCCATCTCCTGCATACGCGCGTCCAGCACATCCAGGCGCTCTTCACGCTGGGAGCCACCGATGATCTCACCGATGCCCGGCGCGAGGACATCCATCGCGGCAACGGTTTTACCGTCTTCGTTAAGGCGCATATAGAACGCCTTAATGTCTTTCGGATAGTTTTTCACCACAACCGGTGCTTTAAAGTGCTTCTCTGCCAGATAACGTTCGTGCTCGGAGGAGAGATCCACGCCCCAGTAAACCGGGTTTTCGAATTTCTCACCGCATTTTTCCAGGATTGCGACCGCGTCGGTGTAATCCACCTGCGCGAAGTCTGCGGAGACGAAGCGCTCAAGACGGGCGATGGCGTCGTTATCGACACGCTCAGCGAAGAATTTCATGTCGTCTGCGCGCTCCTCGAGAACGGCTTTAAACACGTATTTCAGCATCGCTTCTGCCAGGGCTGCCGCGTCATTCAGATCGGCAAAGGCCACTTCCGGCTCCAGCATCCAGAATTCCGCCAGGTGACGGCTGGTGTTGGAGTTTTCCGCACGGAAGGTTGGGCCGAAGGTATAGATCTTAGACAGCGCACAGGCGTAGGTTTCACCGTTGAGCTGGCCGGAAACCGTCAGGAAGGCTTCTTTACCAAAGAAGTCTTTGTCGTAATCGACTTTACCTTCCGGCGTACGCGGCAGATTTTCCATATCCAGCGTTGAAACGCGGAACATTTCACCTGCGCCTTCGGTATCGGAAGCCGTGATCAGCGGAGTAGAAACCCAGAAGTAACCCTGCTCGTCAAAGAAACGATGCAGCGCCTGCGCCAGCGTATGACGCACGCGGGCAACCGCACCAATCAGGTTGGTGCGCGGACGCAGGTGCGCGACTTCACGCAGATATTCGATGCTGTGACGCTTTGCAGCCATCGGGTAGGTGTCAGGATCTTCAACCCAGCCGGTCACTTCCACCGAGGTCGCCTGAATTTCGTAGCTCTGACCCTGGCCCGGAGAGGCCACCACAACACCGGTGACGATCACGGAACAGCCGGTTGTCAGGTGCAGAACGTCATCATTGTAATTGGGCAGAGAATTATTAATGACGGCCTGTACAGGATCAAAGCAGGAACCGTCATAGACGGCGAGGAAGGAGATGCCAGCTTTAGAATCTCGGCGAGTACGCACCCATCCGCGCACGGTGACCTCCTGGTCAACGGCGACACGGCCCTGGAGTACGTCGGCTACAGGCACAACGCTCATAATATTCTCTCTGTTAATAGTCGGAAAAAATAAACACTTGTCCGCCCTTATAGGGGGGATATCTATGTTACCTGCCATCCGCTATCAGACAAGTAAATTTCACCGTCTTAAGAGAAGAAATAAGAAATTAATAAGAGAAGGGGAGCCATGAAGGCTCCCCCGAAGCCGTTAGCTGGCTTTTTTAACCTGAGGCAGATCGAAGGCTTTACGTAATGCGCGGACAAACGCTTTGTCATGGCAGATGGTTTTGCCCGGACTGTCGGAGAGCTTCGCGACCGGCTTACCGTTACATTCCACCAGTTTTATGACGATGTTCAGCGGTTTCACCTGAGGAATATCACAGGTTAACCGCGTACCAATCCCGAAACTCAGGTTCACCCGCGATGAGAAATGGCGATAAAGGTCGACGGCTTTCGCCAGGTCAAGGTTATCGGAGAAGACCAGCACCTTACTCATGGGGTCGATGCCCAGTTTTTCGTAATGGGCGATGGCTTTCTCACCCCATTCAACCGGGTCCCCGGAATCATGGCGCAAACCCTGGTAGCGTTCGGCAAACTCAGGGCCAAAGTCGCGCAGGAACGCGTCCATGGTAATGCAGTCGGTAAGGGCAATACCCAGCCGATCCGGGTATTCCTCTAGCCACGCGGCGAGGGCGGCGCGCTGGCTGTTGGCAAGGTCAGGGCTGATCTGCTGGTGCGCCTGGAACCATTCGTGCGCCTGGGTGCCCATAGGCGTTAAATCAAGGCGACGTGCCAGATCGTAGTTACTGGTGCCAACGAACCACGGCTCCTGTTGCAGACGTCTGACAATGGCTTCCTGAACCTCGCGAGAGAAGCGGCGGCGCGTGCCAAAGTCCATCAGACGGAATCGGGACATATCCAGCCCTTCGGTCAGTCTGGAAAACTCAACGAGTTTATTCTCCAGAGCGGCAACCGCCTGCGTCACACCGGTTTCAGGGGAGCGATAGCGGTGGGCCAGCTCGCTGATCACGGCCAGAAGCGGCACTTCCCACATGATCACCTCGCGCCACGGGCCGGTCAGACGAATGTCCAGCTTGCCGTTATCATTGGTGACGGTGACCTGTTCCGGGTTATAGCGGAACTCACGCAGCCAGTTCAGATAATCCGCTTTAAAGAAAGGCAGGCCTGAAAGCCACTGATATTCGTCATCGGTGAGCGCCAGATGCTGCATGGCCTCGACCTGTTCACGAATGGAATCTGCGTAGATACCCAGCAAGTCGTCACCCCGGCAGCGAAATTCCGCCGCAACATGGACATCATGATAGTGGTGAAACACGGCTTGCTGCATATGCAGCTTGTACGCGTCGGTATCCAGCAACGTATGCAGAACCGGAGAAGCGAATTGAGTCATAGGTGCGCTGTAGCATCCTCTCACGGGAGCGTTTAGTACAATAAACAACTCCGGAGTATACCCTGTTTAGTGATTTATTGAACCCCGATCACAACATAAGCACACTTTATGGTCGAGAGCATTTCGTGCCCCGTGTTATAAAAATGTAGCTAAAAAGGGCGTTGTGCCTGAAAAGATGAACATTCTGCATAGCGCGTTTTACACAACAGGAATATATTGAATCGTTACTCGACAAACGATGCATAAGGTTTTCTATGACACAACAGCCACAAGCTAAATACCGCCACGACTATCGTGCGCCGGAATACCTGATAAGCGATATCGATCTGACTTTCGACCTGGATGCCACAAAAACCGTGGTGACTGCGGTAAGCCAGGTGACGCGCCAGAGCGCGACTGCCGTGCCGCTGCGTCTGGATGGTGAAGACCTGACGCTGGTTTCCCTGCATATTAACGATGAAGCCTGGTCAGACTATAAAGAAGAAGGCAACCAGCTGGTCATCGACAACCTGCCGGAACGCTTTACCCTGCGCATCGTGAATGAAATTAGCCCTGCCGCCAATACCGCGCTGGAAGGACTTTACCAGTCAGGCGTAGCCCTGTGTACCCAGTGTGAAGCCGAAGGTTTCCGCCACATTACCTGGTATCTGGATCGCCCGGACGTCCTGGCGCGCTTTACCACCAAAATTATTGCCGACAAAACGCTGTACCCGTACCTGCTTTCCAACGGCAACCGGATTGGTGAAGGGGAACTGGAGAATGGCCGTCACTGGGTACAGTGGCAGGATCCGTTCCCGAAACCCTGCTATCTGTTTGCGCTGGTGGCGGGAGATTTCGATGTCCTGCGCGACACCTTTAAAACGCGCTCTGGCCGTGAAGTCGCGCTGGAGCTGTTCGTGGACCGTGGCAACCTTGACCGCGCACCGTGGGCAATGACTTCCCTCATCAACTCCATGAAGTGGGATGAAACGCGCTTTGGCCTCGAATATGACCTCGACATCTATATGATCGTTGCGGTCGATTTCTTCAACATGGGCGCGATGGAGAATAAAGGTCTTAACATCTTTAACTCTAAATACGTGCTGGCGCGTACCGATACCGCCACGGATAAAGATTACCTCGATATCGAACGCGTTATCGGCCACGAATATTTCCATAACTGGACCGGGAACCGCGTCACCTGCCGCGACTGGTTCCAGCTGAGCCTGAAAGAGGGCTTAACCGTCTTCCGCGATCAGGAGTTCAGCTCCGATCTGGGATCGCGGGCGGTAAACCGCATCAACAACGTGCGCACCATGCGTGGTCTGCAATTTGCAGAAGATGCTAGCCCAATGGCGCACCCGATCCGCCCGGATAAAGTCATTGAGATGAATAACTTCTACACCCTGACGGTGTATGAAAAAGGCGCTGAAATTATCCGTATGATCCACACCCTGCTGGGTGAAGAGAATTTCCAGAAAGGGATGCAGCTTTACTTCGAACGCCACGACGGCAGTGCGGCCACCTGCGACGATTTTGTTCAGGCGATGGAAGACGCCTCTAACGTCGATCTGTCTCATTTCCGCCGCTGGTACAGCCAGGCCGGTACGCCGATTGTGACGGTCAAAGACGACTACAACCCGGAAACCGAGCAGTACACGCTGACCATCAGCCAGCGCACGCCGCCAACGGCCGAGCAGGAAGAGAAACATCCGCTGCACATTCCATTCAGCGTTGAGCTGTACGACAACGAAGGCAACGTGATCCCGTTACAGAAGGGCGGCCACCCGGTGCATAACGTGCTGAACGTGACCCAGGCAGAGCAGACCTTTATCTTCGATAACGTCTATTTCCAGCCCGTTCCTGCCCTGCTGTGCGAATTCTCCGCGCCGGTGAAACTCGAATATAAGTGGAGCGATCAGCAGCTGACGTTCCTGATGCGTCACGCGCGCAACGATTTCTCGCGCTGGGATGCGGCACAAAGCCTGCTGGCGACCTACATCAAGCTGAACGTCAACCGTTACCAGCAGGGCCAGCCGCTGACGTTGCCGGTTCATGTGGCAGACGCGTTCCGTGCCATCCTGCTGGATGAGAACATTGACCCGGCGCTGGCGGCTGAAATTTTGACGCTGCCTTCTGCGACTGAAATCGCCGAGCTGTTTGACATCATCGACCCGATTGCCATCGTCGCCGTGCGTGAAGCGCTGACCCGCACGCTGGCGACCGAACTGGCAGATGAGTTCCTCGCCATTTACAACGCCAACAAGCTGGACGCGTATCGGGTGGAACATGCGGATATCGGTAAACGTTCCCTGCGCAATACCTGCCTGCGCTATCTGGCGTTTGGTGAGGCAGAGCTGGCGAACACGCTGGTCAGCAAGCAGTACCACGAAGCCGATAACATGACGGATGCCCTGGCCGCGCTGGCCGCAAGCGTTGCCGCCGAGCTGCCGTGCCGCGATGCGCTGATGCAGGAGTACGACGACAAGTGGTATCAGGATGGTCTGGTGATGGACAAGTGGTTCATCCTTCAGGCCACCAGCCCGGCAGCCGATGTACTCAGCAAAGTACGCAGCCTGCTGAAGCACCGTTCGTTCACCATGAGCAACCCGAACCGCGTCCGCTCTCTGATTGGTGCCTTCGCCAGCAGCAACCCGGCCGCGTTCCATGCCGAAGACGGCAGCGGTTATCAGTTCATGGTTGAAATGCTGACCGAGCTGAACAGCCGTAACCCGCAGGTGGCGTCTCGTCTGATTGAGCCGCTGATCCGCCTGAAACGTTACGATGCGCAGCGTCAGGCGAAAATGCGCGCCGCGCTTGAGCAGCTGAAAGGGCTGGAAAATCTGTCTGGCGATCTGTACGAGAAGATTGCTAAGGCGCTGGCCTGATGTAAAAAAGCCCGGTGGCGCTACGCTTACCGGGCCTACGTGGGGTCGCGGGGCATCGGTTTTCTCCCTCTCCCAGTGGGAGAGGGCCGGGGTGAGGGCATCAGGCATTAGCCTTTATCCGCTGAATCTCCGCTTCCCCACGTTTCATCACCCGATCCAGCACTTCGGCTTCCAGCTCCGCCAGTCGGGCTGATCCCACGCGGCGAGGACGTGGAATATCTACCGTCAGATCCAGACCAATTTTACCTTCTTCTATTAACAGCACCCTGTCTGCCATTGCCACGGCTTCACTGACATCATGCGTCACCAGCAGTACCGTAAAGCCGTGCGTCTGCCAGAGGGTTTCAATCAGATCCTGCATCTCGATCCGCGTCAGGGCATCAAGCGCGCCGAGCGGTTCATCAAGCAGCAACAGGCCGGGACGGTGAATCAGCGCGCGAGCCAGCGCTACGCGCTGCTTTTGTCCACCCGACAGGGCCGCAGGCCACTCTCCCGCGCGATTCTCCAGCCCTACCGCAGCGAGTGCCTGCCGGGCGTCCTCCCGCCAGCTGCCCTTCAGACCCAGCCCGACGTTATCCATCACCGTTTTCCACGGCAGCAGACGCGCGTCCTGAAACATCATGCGCGTATCATCCTGAATCGTGGCCAGCGGCGTAGTGCCTGCCAGAATGTCACCGCTGTTTGGCGCTTCCAGCCCGGCTAAAAGACGCAGCAGGGTACTCTTGCCGCCACCGCTGCGGCCGACAACGGCCACAAACTGTCCGGCAGGAATATGCAGATCCAGTGCATTCAGAATGGTGTTGTCGCCGTAGCGTTTGGTCACGCCGTTCAGCAGTAACGGTGTTCCCTGGTTCAGTCGTGCAGTATTCATGCTTTCGCCTCCTGAGCGGTGTAGGCCGGGTTCCAGCGCAGCCAGCTACGTTCCAGCCACTGGGCGCTGACGTCCGCAAGTTTGCCGAGCAGGGCATAAAGGATAATGGCAACCACCACCACGTCCGTTTGCAGGAACTCGCGGGCGTTCATCGCCAGATAACCAATGCCGGAGTTAGCCGAAATGGTTTCCGCCACGATCAGGGTTAGCCACATCAGGCCGAGCGCAAAACGCACCCCAACCATAATGGAGGGCAGGGCGCCCGGCAGGATCACATGGGTAAACAGGGCAAAACCTGACAGGCCATAGCTGCGGGCCATCTCCACCAGACCGCGATCGATATTACGGATCCCATGCCAGGTATTGATATAAATCGGGAATAACGTTCCCAGCGCCACGAGGAAAATTTTGGCGCTCTCATCAATGCCAAACCACAGGATAACCAGCGGAATAAGCGCCAGATGCGGCACGTTGCGCAGCATCTGAACGGAGGTATCCAGCAGCCGCTCACCCCAGCGTGACAGGCCGCTGATCAGCCCCAGCGTCAGGCCGATGCTTCCGCCAATCGAAAAGCCAATTACCGCGCGCCAGGAGCTGATGGCAAGATGTTGCCACAGCTCACCGCTGGCGCTTAGCGACCAGAACGCTTCCACAACGCCCTCCGGAGAGGGCAAAATGCGGCTCGACAGCCAGCCAGTTGAAGACGCCAGTTGCCAGACGAGGACAATGCCGACGGGCAGAAACCACGGCGCGGCGCGCAGCAGCCATTTTTGTGCGGTTGCAGACATGGTGGCTCCTTAGCTTTGCGCGACTTTTCTCGGGATAAACGCGTTCGCCACGGCTTCGCCCTGCAACTGAAGCTGACGTGGCTGCGGAATTTCCGGGATAGCGACATCCAGATGCGGGAACAGCAGTTCACCCACCTTGTACGCCTCCTCCAGATGTGGGTAGCCAGACAGGATAAAGCTGTCGATCCCCAGCGCCGCGTATTCATTAATGCGTGCCGCTACGGTTGGACCGTCGCCGACCAGTGCCGTGCCGGCGCCGCCGCGCACCAGACCTACCCCGGCCCACAGGTTCGGGCTGATCTCAAGATTTTCACGCTTGCCGTTGTGCAGGGAAGCCATCCGATGCTGGCCCACGGAGTCGGTTTTGGCAAACGCCGCCTGTGCTTTAGCGATAGTGTCGTCGTCCAGATGAGCGATCAGACGGTCGGCGGCTTGCCAGGCCTCGTCGTTGGTTTCACGTACGATCACGTGCAGGCGAATACCAAAGCGTACCGTACGGCCATGTTCTGCGGCTTTAGCGCGTACCTGAGCAATTTTCTCTTTCACCAGCTCCGGTGGCTCGCCCCAGGTCAGATAGAGATCGACCTGCTCAGCCGCCAGCTCCTGCGCCACGTCCGACGATCCGCCGAAATAGAGGGGAGGGCGCGGCTGCTGTACCGGCGGGAAGTAGAGCTGCGCATCGCGAACGTGGATATGTTTCCCTTCGAAGGTGACGGTTTCCCCTTCCAGCAGACGTCGCCAGACGCGGGTGAACTCTGCGGAGGCTTCATAGCGCTCGGTATGATCGAGGAAGACGCCATCGCCCGCCAGCTCCTGCGGATCGCTGCCCGTCACCAGGTTGAACAGCGCACGGCCGTTGGAAAGCCTGTCCAGCGTTGCCGCCTGACGCGCCGCGACGGTTGGCGACACCACGCTCGGGCGCAAGGCTACCAGGAATTTCAGGCGCTGGGTGACGGGGATCATTGACGCGGCAACCAGCCACGCATCCTCACACGAGCGGCCCGTCGGGATCAGTACCCCGGTAAAACCGATGCGGTCTGCCGCCTGGGCGATCTGCTGTAGATAGCCGTGATCGACCGGGCGTGCACCTTCTTCTGTGCCAAGATAGTGTCCATCACCGTGGGTGGGTAAAAACCAGAAAAGATTCAGACTCATGATTTTTTTCCTTCAATGCCAGCGGGTTGCCAGATGCGTTCGCGAATATTCACCTGCTTTGGAACCAGGCGGTTTTGATAAAAGAGGTCTGCCGTTTGCTGCTGGAGAGCGGCAATGTGGGCGTCAACCGGTGCTATGGTGGTGGGAGGACGGTGGTCAAGATAAGTGGCGATCACCGGTTCAGGCAGGCCCATGGTTTTTGCCAGCAGCGTGATGCTCTGCTGACGCTGGCTTTGGGTCAGCGCATCGGCCTGAGAGAAGGTATCCAGCACCTGCTGAATAAATGCGCCATTTTTCTCAGCGTAAGGACGTGCCGCCAGGTAGAACGAACCGGTCTGCTTCAGGGTGGTGCCGTCTTTCAGCACCCGCACACCGCCCTGCAACAGTGCGGCGGAGTAGTACGGATCCCAGATAGCCCAGGCATCAACATTTTTTTGCTGAAACGCCGCGCGCGCATCGGCAGGCGTCAGGTAAACGGGCTGGATATCGGTGAATTTAAGGCCGGCCTCCTGCAACGCGCGCAGCAGCAGGTTGTGCGAGCTTGAACCTTTCTGGAAAGCAACCTTATGGCCTTTGAGGTCGGCGACGCTTTTGATCTCGCTGTTTTCCGGCACCAAAATAACCTCTGCCTTCGGCTTGGCGGGCTCAACGCCAACGTAAACCAGATCCGCCCCGGCAGCCTGCGCAAAGATCGGCGGGATATCGCCGGTGCTGCCTAAATCAATACTCCCGACGTTCAGCGCCTCCAGCATCTGTGGTCCGGCAGGGAACTCGACCCATGAGAATTTGGTCTCCGGGAAACGCTTCTCAAGCAACGCATGGCTTTTCGCCAACACCATGCTGACGCTGCCTTTCTGATAACCGATACGCAGGCTCTCCGGCGCTTTCTCCGCCGCCTGAGCCAGCGACGCCACTGCCAGCAGACCTGCCAGCCCGATACGGGTAACTGTTTTAAACATGCGCCACTCCTTGTGATTGATGAAATGCTGCCGCGTGGCGATCCCGACGGTTCAGGGCGTGCCAGAAGGTTTCGAGCGCACTGTCGAGGCGGGTTTGCAGATTCGGCGTGAAATGGGGTTTATGCTGGTAGTCGATTACCTGTGAGTCGTCAGCGAAGACGCCATGCAGGATCTCCTGCGCTTTCAGCGCGTTCAGAACCGGCTTGAGGGCATAATCCACCGCCAGTAAATGAGCTACCGTACCGCCTGTGGCCAGCGGCAGGACGACCTTACCGTCCAGCGCGCGTTCGGGCAGCAGATCGAGCAGCGTTTTCAGTGCGCCGGAAAAAGAGGCTTTATAAATCGGTGTCGCGACGACCAGCCCGTCAGCACTCTTAAGTTGTTCGATCAGGGTTTTCAGCGCCGGGCTGTCGAAACGGGCGTAGAGCAGATCTTCAGGCGCGAAATTGTGCAAATTCCAGTGACACACTTCGACATCCAGAGCATTAAGCTTTTCGCGAGCGTATTCCAGCAGTGCGCTGGAGCGAGAGGGGAAGCGGGGGCTTCCGGCCAGGGTAATGACGCGCATGGTTGCTCCTTATAACTAATTGTTTGCTTTTATCTAACATTCATAACAATTTTCAGGAGTGTGACATTGCGTGGTTATTCCACTAAATGATTTATCCTCAGGATGAATGCAGAAAAATGCATAAGAAGCGAACCAATAAGTAAACGATTGCGTTTTACGTGGTTTTTTTTGCCACAGGTCAATTCCCTTTCCGGGCGGGATCGCACATAATCCCCTCCCGGTTTGCACACCGGGAATCCAGGAGAGTTCATGTACTACCCCTTCGTTCGTAAAGCCCTTTTCCAGCTCGATCCTGAGCGCGCTCATGAATTTACATTTCAGCAGTTACGCCGTATTACAGGAACGCCTCTGGCCGCGCTGGTGCGTCAAAACGTGCCGGAAAAACCAGTTCAGTGCATGGGCCTGACTTTCAAAAATCCACTGGGCCTGGCGGCCGGTCTGGACAAAAATGGCGAATGCATTGATGCACTCGGTGCGATGGGCTTTGGCTCGATCGAAATCGGGACGGTGACGCCGCGTCCGCAGCCGGGAAATGACAAGCCACGTCTGTTTCGCCTGGTTGAAGCCGAGGGGCTGATCAACCGCATGGGCTTTAATAACCTTGGCGTCGATCATCTGGTTGAGAACGTTAAGAAAGCCCATTTTGATGGCGTGCTGGGTATTAATATTGGCAAAAATAAAGACACGCCGGTCGAGCAGGGTAAAGATGACTATCTGATTTGTATGGAAAAAGTCTATGCCTATGCCGGTTATATTGCGGTGAATATATCTTCGCCTAACACCCCAGGGCTGCGTTCATTACAATATGGCGAAGCGCTCGACGATCTTCTTAGCGCCATTAAAAATAAACAAACGGCGCTACAGGCGATCCACCATAAATATGTTCCGGTCGCGGTTAAGATCGCCCCGGATCTTTCGGCAGAAGAATTGATCCAGGTTGCCGACAGTTTAGTTCGCCATAATATTGATGGTGTGATTGCAACCAATACAACACTCGATCGCTCTCTCGTTCAGGGAATGAAAAACTGTGACGAAGCGGGTGGATTAAGTGGCCGTCCGGTACAATTAAAAAGCACCGAAATTATTCGCGCACTCTCCGCAGAATTAAAAGGTCAGCTGCCGATTATTGGCGTGGGTGGCATTGACTCTGTCATCGCTGCACGTGAGAAGATGGCGGCAGGTGCATCGCTGGTGCAAATTTATTCCGGCTTTATTTTTAAAGGGCCGCCGCTGATTAAAGAAATCGTCACGCATATCTAATCTTTTCTCTTAATCAGACAACCAGGGCTTTATTTCCAGCCCTGGTTGTTTTATATTCCGTCATTGTTGCTTATTTAAACATTATAGTCTTTTATTACTAGTGTTATAAGCGAAGCGGCAAACAGGACATTTTTAGTACAGGACGTTTAGGGGACGGGAGAGAAACATGCGAATTAAACCTGACGATAACTGGCGCTGGTATTTTTGTGACGAGCATGACCGTATGATGCTCGACTTAGCCAATGGCATGTTGTTTCGCTCTCGTTTTGCGCGCCGAATGTTAACGCCAGACGCGTTTGCTCCCTCAGGCTTTTGCGTTGACGACGCTGCACTCTATTTCTCTTTTGAAGAAAAATGCCGCGAGTTCGATCTCTCCAAAGAACAGCGCGCTGAACTGGTACTAAATGCGCTGGTGGCGATCCGTTTCCTGAAACCGCAAATGCCGAAAAGCTGGCATTTTCTCGCCCACGGCATGTGCTGGACCCCGGCTATCGGCGATGCGGCGAGCGTCAATCTGAGCGATACCGAAGAAGAGGTGAATTTGCTGGTGGTTGAACCCGGTGAAAACGCTGCGCTCTGTTTGCTGGCCCAACCCGGCGTGACCATTGCCGGGCGAGTTATGCAGTTAGGTGATGCCATCAAAGTGATGAATGACAGGCTGAAGCCACAGCTGCGCGTCGATTCCTTCAGCCTCGAACAGGCGGTTTAAGCTTCCAGCTGCACGGATGTTTTCGGTACACAGCTACAGCACAGGATCGTGCCGTCACTGCCAATCGCAGATTTCTTCAGGGCACTCACTTCACCATCGACCAGTTTAATGCGACAGCATCCGCAAATCCCCGCGCGACAGGAATACGGTACGCGGATACCCGCCTGCTCCAGCTGTTCCAGTAGCACCTGCTGATTGTTACCACGGATAACTTTGCCTTCCCAGTGAATATCCACAGCGGAAGCGAGGTTGGTGACAACGTCAACCATCTCTTCTTCCTGACCTGCGCCGTACACCCTGGCAGGCCCGCGGGTGAGAATTTCGACCTCGTCGCCCACGCGGATCACGCCGCTGGAGCGGGGGATCAGGTTCTGGCCGAAGTCGACATCGCCGTTATCCTGCGCGGTACGAAATGACTGCAAGGTTTTCAGCGGTTCGCCGGAAGGGTGTTTCTGGCCTTTCTCCGGGCTGACGGTGGTAAAAATACAGCGGCTGCACGGCTTCACGACATCAAAAATAACGCTGCCGATGCGGATCACTTTCCAGGTATCTTCATCCCAGGCATCCGCTCCGGTCACCACCAGATTCGGGCGAAACTGCTCCATCTGCACGCTGGCTTTGCAACGATTTTGTAAATCACGCAGCGAGGCCTCGCTGGTCAGCAGGAAGGGAAAACCATCGGCGAAGGAGAGGGGAACCGCATCGTGGCGCTTCACGCGACGGGTCAGCGCAGGCCCGACCCAGCGCAGCTGAACGTCACGGGAGAAAAAGCCGCTCAGCCACTGGTTAATATTGTCCGGCGCGATACGCGCGGTAAAATGGTTGCCCCACACTTCCGTTGGCGCATCAACCGGCGCAAAATCAGCAAAGCGGATCACGACGCTTGAACCGTCTGGCGCGGTCAAATGCAGCCCGTCATGAAGCGGGGAAGGGGTAAAGCGAACCATCTGCGGGAACTGACGTGCGGTGATAAACGTACCGTCAGGCTCGGTGACCATAAAAATACGATCGAAGGCGAATCCGCTCATATCGGCCAGCGCGTGAGAGACGCCGATGCCGCGCATGGATTTCACCGGATGAATAAAAAGCCTGGATAACGTCGCCACTGCACACTCCCGCTAAAGAAAATAAGCCTTCAACTTTATGACATACACGCCATATTAGCTATAATGCGCGACAATTTTCTATGAGTAAAAGTGACGATATGAATTCTCTGTTTGCCAGTACGGCCCGTGGGCTGGAAGAGCTGTTAAAAACTGAACTGGAAGCCCTGGGCGCGAAAGAGTGCCGGGTGGTTCAGGGTGGTGTCCATTTTGAGGGCGACACGCGGCTTATTTACCAGAGCCTGATGTGGAGCCGTCTGGCGTCGCGCATCATGCTGCCGATGAAAGAGTGCAAGGTCTACAGCGATCTTGATCTCTACACCGGCGTACAGATGATCGACTGGACAGAGATCTTCACCCCGGACGCCACCTTTGCGGTGCATTTCAACGGCGTCAACGATGAAATCCGCAACAGCCAGTACGGTGCCCTGCGCGTTAAGGATGCCATTGTGGACTGCTTCACGCGTCGTAATAAAGAACGTCCGAACGTTGACCGTGAAAACCCGGATCTGCGTATCAACGTCTGGCTGAACGGCGATACGGCCAGTATTTCCCTGGATTTGAGCGGCGCAGGCCTGCATCTGCGCGGCTATCGCGATCGCACCGGGATGGCGCCGATCAAAGAAACGCTGGCTGCCGCTATCGTGATGCGCTCCGGATGGCAGCCAGGTACGCCGCTGCTCGATCCGATGTGTGGTTCCGGTACGCTGCTGATTGAAGCCGCGATGCTGGCCACCGACCGTGCGCCAGGACTGCATCGTGGACAGTGGGGCTTCAAAGGCTGGGCACAGCACGATGAAGCTATCTGGAAAGAGGTCAAAGACGACGCGCAGACCCGCGCGCGTAAGGGGCTGGCGGAATACACCTCTCACTTTTACGGTTCAGACAGCGACGCACGTGTGATTGAACGCGCGCGCAGCAACGCCCGTCGCGCCGGTATCGGCGAGCTGGTCACCTTCGAGGTGAAAGACGTGGCCAACCTGACCAACCCGCTGCCAAAAGGCCCGTACGGTACGGTGATCAGCAACCCGCCGTACGGCGAACGTCTGGACAGCGAGCCAGCGCTGATTGCGCTGCACAGCCTGCTGGGGCGTAACATGAAAGCGCATTTCGGCGGCTGGAACCTCTCTCTCTTTAGCGCCTCGCCGGAGCTGCTGAGCTGCCTTCAATTGCGTGCCGATCGCCAGTTCAAAGCGAAAAACGGCCCGCTGGACTGCGTGCAGAAGAACTACCATCTGGCAGAGGTAGCGGCGGACAGCAAACCGTCAGGCGTGGCGGAAGATTACGCCAACCGCCTGCGCAAAAACCTGAAGAAATTCGAGAAGTGGGCAAAGCAGGAAGGCATCGAATGTTATCGCCTGTACGACGCTGACCTGCCCGAGTACAACGTGGCGGTTGACCGCTATGCGGACTGGGTGGTGGTTCAGGAATACGCCCCGCCGAAAACCATCGATGCGCAAAAAGCGCGTCAGCGTATGCTGGATGTCATCGCGGCCACCATCGCCGTACTCGGCATTTCGCCTAACAAGCTGGTGCTGAAAACCCGTGAGCGTCAGAAAGGCAAAAATCAGTATCAGAAGATGGGCGAGAAGGGCGACTTCCTCGAAGTGGGCGAATATAACGCGCGCCTGTGGGTTAACCTGACCGACTACCTTGATACCGGCCTGTTCCTCGATCACCGTATCGCCCGCCGCATGTTGGGCCAGATGAGCAAGGGCAAAGACTTCCTGAACCTGTTCTCCTATACCGGCAGCGCCAGCGTTCATGCGGGACTTGGCGGCGCGCGTAGCACCACCACGGTAGATATGTCCCGGACTTATCTGGAGTGGGCTGAGCGCAACCTGCGTCTTAACGGCTTAACCGGTCGTCAGCATCGCCTGTTACAGGCCGACGTGCTGGGCTGGCTGCGCGATACCGACGAGCAGTTTGACCTGATCTTTATCGATCCGCCGACCTTCTCTAACTCCAAGCGTATGGAGGATAGCTTTGACGTTCAACGCGATCACCTGCGTCTGATGACCGATCTGAAGCGCCTGCTGCGTAAAGGCGGCACCATTATGTTCTCGAATAACAAGCGCGGATTCCGCATGGATCACGACGGCCTGGCCGAACTGGGACTGAAAGCACAAGAAATCAGCCAAAAAACGCTGTCCCAGGACTTTGCCCGTAACCGTCAAATCCACAACTGCTGGCTGATCTCCGCGGTCTGAAAGGAAAAATAAATGTCTTTAATTAGTATGCACGGCGCGTGGCTCTCTTTTAGCGACTCACCGCTTCTCGATAATGCTGAGCTGCATATCGAAGATAACGAGCGCGTCTGTCTGGTCGGCCGTAACGGCGCAGGTAAATCGACGCTGATGAAGATCCTCAACCGTGAGCAGGGGCTGGACGACGGCCGTATTGTTTACGAGCAGGATCTGATCGTCTCTCGTCTGCAACAGGATCCGCCGCGTAACGTCACCGGCAGCGTGTACGATTTTGTGGCCGAAGGGATTTCAGAGCAGGCGGAATACCTCAAGCGTTACCACGAGATTTCGCATCTGGTGATGACGGACCCGAGCGACAAGAATCTCAACGAGCTGGCAAAAGTGCAGGAGATGCTCGATCACCACGGTCTGTGGCAGCTGGAAAACCGCATTAACGAAGTGCTGGCCCAGCTTGACCTGGAAGCGGATATGGAGCTGTCGGCGCTCTCCGGCGGCTGGCTGCGTAAAGCGGCGCTGGGCCGTGCCCTGGTGAGCGGGCCTAAGGTGCTGCTGCTGGACGAACCGACGAACCACCTGGATATCGAAGCGATTGACTGGCTGGAAGGGTTCCTGAAAACCTTTAACGGCACCATTATCTTCATCTCCCACGACCGTTCGTTCATCCGCAACATGGCCACGCGCATTGTCGATCTCGATCGCGGCAAGCTGGTGACCTATCCGGGCGATTACGATACCTATCTGCTGGAGAAAGAAGAAAACCTGCGCGTGGAAGAGCTGCAAAACGCCGAGTTCGACCGCAAGCTGGCGCAGGAAGAGGTCTGGATCCGTCAGGGCATTAAAGCGCGTCGTACCCGTAACGAAGGCCGCGTTCGCGCCCTGAAGGCGATGCGCCGCGAACGTAGCGAACGCCGTGAAGTCATGGGTAGCGCGAAAATGCAGGTGGAAGAGGCGTCCCGCTCGGGCAAGATTGTCTTCGAAATGGAGAACGTGAATTATTCGGTTGACGGCAAAGTGCTGGTGAACGATTTCTCCGCTCAGGTTCAGCGCGGCGACAAAATTGCGCTGATCGGCCCGAACGGGTGCGGTAAAACCACGCTGCTGAAACTGATGCTCGGCCAGCTCCAGGCCGACAGCGGTCGTATCCACTGCGGGACCAAACTGGAAGTGGCGTACTTTGACCAGCACCGCGCCGAGCTGGATCCAGACCGTACGGTGATGGATAACCTCGCTGAGGGCAAACAGGAGGTCATGGTTAACGGCAAGCCGCGTCACGTGCTGGGCTACCTTCAGGACTTCCTGTTCCACCCGAAACGCGCCATGACGCCGGTGCGCGCGCTGTCCGGCGGAGAACGTAACCGTCTTTTGCTGGCGCGTCTGTTCCTGAAACCCAGTAACTTATTGATTCTCGATGAACCGACTAACGATCTGGATGTCGAAACGCTGGAACTGCTGGAAGAGTTGATTGATGGTTATCAGGGCACTGTGATGCTGGTTAGCCACGATCGTCAGTTTGTCGATAACACCGTGACCGAGTGCTGGATCTTCGAAGGCGAAGGACGCATCGGGCAATATGTGGGCGGCTATCATGACGCGCGTGGACAGCAATCGCAGTCGCTGGCGCAAAAACAGGCGAAGACCAAAAATGTCGCTGAACCTGTTGTTGCAAAGGCAGAAACTGTCAAAAAGTCTCCTGCTAAAATGAGTTATAACTTGCAGCGCGAGCTGGAGGGGCTGCCGCAGCGTCTGGAAGAGCTGGAAGCTGCACTGGAAGCACTGCAAATTCAGGTCGCTGATGCGTCATTCTTTACGCAGCCTCACGACTATACTCAGAAAGTATTGGCTGAACTCTCCCAGGCTGAACAGGCGCTGGAAGAGGCATTTGAGCGCTGGGAGTACCTTGAGTCTCTGAAAAACGGCGCATAAACAGGGATAATCTATGTGTGACCAGCACCATGCCGATCGGCATATATTATGCTCGCAATGCGATATGCTCGTGGCGTTGCCAGAGCTTGGTCACGGACATAAGGCTGCCTGCCCGCGCTGCGGCGCTACGCTGACGACCGAGTGGGACGCGCCAAGGCAGCGACCTACGGCGTATGCGCTGGCAGCCTTATTCATGTTACTGCTCTCCAATCTCTTCCCTTTCATCTATATGAAAGTGGGCGGGATGACCAGCCAGGTGGATTTACTGGAAATTCCAGGCGTGATGTTCTCGGAAGATTACGCCAGCCTTGGCACCTTCTTTCTTCTTTTCGTGCAGATCGTCCCGGCTTTTTGCCTGGTCGTTATTCTGCTGCTGGTCAACCGCGTCAGTATGCCCACTGTCCTTAAAATCAAACTCGCGCGGATCCTGTTCCAGCTGAAAAGCTGGGGGATGGCGGAAATTTTTCTCGCGGGTATCCTGGTCAGCTTCGTGAAGCTGATGGCCTACGGTGATGTGGGGATTGGCAGCAGCTTTATTCCGTGGTGTCTGTACTGCGTGCTGCAACTGCGCGCATTCCAGTGTGTGGACCGACGCTGGGCCTGGGACGATATTGCCCCGGCGCCGACGTTCTCGCAGACGGTAAAGGCAGGCGTACCGGGTATCCGTCAGGGTCTTCGCTCCTGCTCGTGCTGCACCGCCGTGCTGCCTGCGGATGTTGAGGTGTGTCCGCGCTGTGAAACAAAAGGTCACGTCCGGCGTAAAAATAGCCTGCAATGGACCATGGCGCTGCTAGTGACCTCTGTCATGCTCTATCTGCCCGCCAATATCTTGCCGATCATGATCACCGATCTGCTCGGCGACAGAATGCCCTCGACCATACTGGCCGGGGTGATTTTGCTGTGGAGCGAGGGGTCATACCCTGTGGCAGGCGTCATATTCCTCGCCAGTATTATGGTTCCGACCTTAAAGATGATTGCCATTGCCTGGCTTTGCTGGGATGCAAAAGGGCACGGTAAGCGAGACAGCGAGCGTATGCATCTGATTTATGAGGTCGTGGAATTTGTTGGCCGCTGGTCGATGATTGACGTGTTCGTGATTGCGGTTCTCTCAGCGCTGGTGCGTATGGGGGGGCTGATGAGTATTTATCCCGCTATGGGAGCGCTGATGTTTGCGTTGGTCGTCATTATGACCATGTTTGCGGCCATGACCTTCGACCCTCGTTTATCGTGGGATCGTGAGCCCGATTCAAGCCATGAGGAAGAGTAAGAGCATGGAAAATAAGAGTGGAGAGGCTAAAGTGCAGAAGGTCAGAAACTGGTCGCCGGTGTGGATTTTCCCCATCGTGACCGCGCTGATCGGTGCATGGATCCTGTTTTATCATTACAGCCATCAGGGACCGGAAGTCACGCTAATTACCACCAATGCAGAGGGGATTGAGGGCGGAAAAACCACCATCAAGAGCCGCAGCGTGGATGTGGGTGTCGTGGAAAGCGCGACCCTGACGGATGATTTAACCCATGTTGAAATCAAGGCCCGCCTGAATGCCGGCATGGAAAAACTGCTCCATGAAGATTCTGTTTTTTGGGTAGTGAAACCGCAGGTCGGGAGAGAAGGGATCAGCGGCTTAGGGACGCTATTGTCCGGGGCTTATATTGAACTCCAGCCCGGCAACAAAGGCGCCCAGCCAGCAAACTATCAGCTGCTGGATTCACCGCCGCTTGCGCCACCGGATGCAAAAGGGATCCGCGTTATTCTGGACAGCAAAAAAGCGGGCCAGCTCTCGCCGGGCGATCCGGTGCTGTTCCGTGGGTATCGCGTCGGTTCGGTTGAAACCAGCACCTTCGATCCGCAAAAACGGACCATCAGCTATCAGCTATTTATCAATGCGCCTAATGACCGCCTGGTGACCAGCAACGTTCGTTTCTGGAAAGACAGCGGGATCGCGGTGGATCTCACCTCTGCGGGGATGCGCGTTGAGATGGGTTCACTCACCACGCTGTTTGGTGGGGGCGTCAGTTTTGACGTGCCGGAAGGCATGGAGCTCGGGCAACCGGTGGCGGAGAAAACCGCCTTCAGGCTGTTTGACGATCAAAAAAGCATTCAGGATGCGCTCTATACCGATCACATCGACTACCTGATGTTCTTTAAGGACTCTGTACGCGGCTTGCAGCCAGGGGCGCCAGTTGAGTTCCGCGGTATCCGTCTGGGGACAGTGGGACAAGTGCCTTACTTTGTTCCGGGACTGAAGCAGATGCTTGATGATGATTATCGTATTCCGGTGCTGATCCGCATTGAGCCTGAGCGTTTGATTAACCAGATAGGCGAGGACCAGGATATTGGGGAGCATATCAGCGACCTTCTGAATCGCGGGCTGCGTGGCTCGCTGAAAACCGGCAACCTGGTCACAGGGGCGTTGTATGTCGATATGGACTTCTATCCAAAAGCACCACCAATGACGGGTATCCGTGAATTTGGCGGCTACAAAATCATTCCTACGGTCAGCAGTGGCCTGGCGCAGATCCAACAGCGCCTGATGGAAACGCTGGATAAGATCAACAATCTGCCGCTGAATCCAATGCTTGAGGCTGCGACGGGATCACTGCATCAGAGCCAGGCGACGATGCAACGTCTGCAAACCACGCTGGATAATATCAACAAGATCACCGCTAACCAGTCCATGCAGCAGCTGCCGCAGGATATGCAGAAAACGTTGCGCGAACTGAATCGCAGTATGCAGGGCTTCCAGCCGGGCTCAGCGGCCTACAACAAGATGGTGGCGGATATGCAACGTCTTGATCAGGTTTTACGCGAGCTACAGCCCGTTCTGAAAACGCTCAATGAAAAGAGCAACGCGCTGGTGTTTGAAGCGAAAGACAAAAAGGATCCTGAGCCTAAGAGGGCGAAACAATGAAAAAATGGCTAATCATCGCAGGCGCACTGGTATTAACGGCCTGTAGCTCTGGAAGCGATAACAAAAGCTACTACCAGCTGCCGTTAAGCGCCCAGTCCGGTGCGCAGAGCAGCGCCTCGCAGGGCAGCCGTCTGCTGTGGGTTGAACAGGTTGCCGTGCCAGATTATCTGGCGGGCAACGGGGTGGTCTACCAGACCAGCGATGTGCAGTACGTTATCGCCAATAATAACCTGTGGGCCAGCCCGCTGGATCAGCAGCTTCGCAATACGCTGGTGGCGAATCTGAGCAGCCAGCTCCCTGGTTGGGTCGTCGCCTCGCAGCCTCTGGGAAGCGACCAGGACACCCTGAATGTTAACGTGACGGGTTTCCATGGCCGCTATGATGGTGCCGTTGTTATCAGCGGGGAGTGGCTGCTGAATCATCAGGGCCAGCTGATTAAGCGTCCTTTCCATCTGGAACTGAAGCAGCAGAAAGATGGCTATGACGAAATGGTGAAAGTGCTCGCGCAGGGGTGGGCACAGGAGTCGGCTGCTATCGCAAGAGAGATTTCCCGGCTGCCATAAGTAAAATTCATCGACGAAAGCCGCACTCAGCTTCCTGCTGATTGCGGCTTTTTTTTCGTTTTGCGTTCAGGTTGTTACTTGTCCCGCGTCACATTTTTTGTACAAACGATCTTCCATGTAGCTCACAAATATGACACCCGTATGAATTTTGAACGTTGACGCTGACGCCGATTCGGGGTATTCGTTAACTGTGCTTGCACATATTGCAACCACTGTTTTCTTTCCACCAGACAAAAGAATGAGGGAAACGAGGCATGAAGAGACAGAAACGAGATCGCCTGGAAAGGGCTCATCAACGTGGTTATCAGGCTGGCATCGCCGGACGTTCAAAAGAAATGTGTCCCTATCAGGCCCTGAATCAAAGGTCCCAATGGCTAGGGGGCTGGCGAGAAGCCATCGGAGACAGGGCAGTACTTGCTTGATACCGTCTCTTTAAAAAGAAACCTCCGCAATGCGGAGGTTTCGCCTTTCTGGATGGGGCTAAAAGCCGTTATCAGAAAGCGGAGGTATCCTGGAACAGACCCACTTTCAGGTCGTTCGCGGTATAAATAAGACGACCATCTACCAGTACTTCACCGTCCGCCAGGCCCATAATCAGGCGGCGGTTAACGATGCGTTTGAAATGGATACGGTAGGTGACTTTCTTCGCGGTAGGCAGAACCTGACCGGTGAATTTCACTTCGCCTACGCCCAGCGCACGGCCTTTGCCTTCACCGCCAAGCCAGCCCAGATAGAAGCCAACCAGCTGCCACATGGCATCGAGGCCCAGGCAGCCAGGCATTACCGGATCGCCAATAAAGTGGCAACCGAAGAACCACAGGTCCGGGTTGATATCGAGTTCTGCTTCTACGTAACCCTTATCAAAGTTGCCGCCGGTTTCGGTCATTTTCACGACACGGTCCATCATCAGCATATTTGGGGCCGGTAACTGCGGGCCTTTCGCGCCAAACAGTTCACCGCGACCAGAGGCAAGAAGGTCTTCTTTAGTATAGGATTCGCGTTTATCTACCATGTTCTCAGTAAGCCTTATTTTAGTGAAGGACGCAGGATAGCTAACACGTGTACGCTGAACAAGTCCGATCAGTTTGCACTAAACCAACTTAACCAGCGTAACGGCCACGGATAACGATGACGAGCATCCTGCTGTGTCGCCTGAGCTATACGTTCCTGAATGGTCTGCATCAGGGTTGTCTGGCCTTCGCCGTCCCAGACCAGGTTTGTCAGTAAGGGTAGTGCATCCTCAACCCCTTCGATGGCCCAGACGGAGAATTGTTCCTGCTCGACCGCATCCAGAATCGCCTGGCTCAGGCTCAAATGGCGAGCGTTAGGCGCCGGAATAATCACGCCCTGTTTGCCGTTTAAACCGCGCTGCTGGCAGATAGCGAAGAAGCCTTCGATTTTCTCATTCAGTCCACCCACCGGCTGGGCACGACCAAACTGATCCACGGAACCGGTAATCGCAATATTCTGATTAATCGGTACGTCTGCAAGCGCGCTGATCACGGCGCACAGTTCCGCCATCGAGGCGCTATCGCCGTCGACTTCACTGTAGGACTGCTCAAAGGTCAACGAGGCAGAGAAGGGGATCTGCTGCTCCAGCTGAAGTTCAGACATCAGGAATGCCTGCATGATCATCATGCCTTTGGCATGAATGTTTCCGCCCAGTTCGGCCTTGCGTTCGATATCGGTAAATTCGCCGTCACCAATGTGCACGACACAGCTGATGCGGGAAGGCTCGCCAAAGGCGCGCGGGTGTCCGGGGAACTCGATGACGGACAAGGCGTTGATTTGCCCGATACGTTCGCCTTCGGTCTCCACCAGAATCTGTTCCAGCAGAATTTCATCCTGCATACGGTCAGCAAGATAACCTTCACGCCATTCACGCTGGGCCAGCATCTGACTAAGCTGCTCGCCGGTAAACGGACCGTTGCCGCTGATAACGCCCACTTCACGCAGCTGTTTACCGATCCAGAGCGGGCAGAGCGGCAGGGTTTCCTGATCGCCGGTGTAGCGTACGGCCTCGCGGATTAAGCCCGGCCACGCATCCTCGGCAGGCGAGGGCAGCGCGAAACGTTCCGCCACGGCCATAACCCACTGACACCACTGCGCCATGTCATCGGCATCGGCGATCTGAATATTGTCTTCAAATTCGCTGTAAACCGCCTGCTCCGCGAGTTCTGGCTCCATTTCCTGGAAATCAGCCAGAGATTCACGGTCACCCGTCAGCACGACGGTCAGCGACAGCGGCATAGACGGAATGGAAACAGGCAGCGGACGTGAATCGTCGTAGCCTACCCAGTCAAAACGTTGCTGCGTCACCACTGTTTTCAGGCGCATCCACAGCAGAGGCTGTGCAAGCAGGGTGCGAAGGGAGATGAGCAACACGCCGCCGTTCGCGCGGTGTACCAGACCGGGTTGCAGTGACACATCGCCGTTGAACTGACGAAGGCAGCCGAACAGCTGTTCTGCTTCCACCCAGTTGGCGGTAATCACCTCGCCTTTTGCAGCGAACTGTCCGTCTGCCTCAGTGGCAGGTTCGTACGTCACGTCACGTCCGGCAATATGATACTGACCACCAAAAACGGCATTCGTTTTTGGCTGCAACTGGCGCATGGCATCACCGAGAAGCGTCAGATACTCGGCTTCTTCCGGGGCTTTGAGCAGCATGAAAGGAGATGTAGCCCATGGGGATGACATCTGCTCCAGCGCGTAATGCAAACGCGGTTGTGTATCGCTAAGTATGAATTCGTGTTCTTTTGTGAGGTCTGGCTGTGCAAACAGCTCCTGATAGCTCTCGGTATCCGGAACCAGGTCACGCCATGCAAGTTTCGTAATGGTCAAAGTTGATGTTTTTTAGTCTGAAGTAAAACCGTGGAGTATACCGTAAGCGGCGCACTCTGCCCAATCAGGATTCGGGTTTTCGTCATGCGGATCGCCTGCGGCGTTTCACAGGATATGATTTCTTTTCAGCAGATTGCCAAAAAACTGATATTCTGAACAGAGTTACACGGTAACACTGAGATCGCAATGAAATATCAACAACTGGAAAACCTCGAAAGCGGCTGGAAATGGAAGTACCTGGTCAAAAAGCACCGTGAAGGGGAGCTGATCACCTGCTACATCGAAGCCAGCGCGGCACAAGAAGCTGTGGATATGTTGCTGACCCTCGAAAACGAACCGGTACAGGTCAACGGCTGGATTGAGAAACACATTAATCCGGCCTTGTTAAACCGGATGAAGCAAACTATCCGTGCTCGTCGTAAACGGCATTTCAATGCCGAGCATCAGCACACCCGTAAGAAATCGATCGACCTGGAGTTCATGGTCTGGCAGCGTCTGGCCGGGCTTGCGCAGCGGCGCGGAAAAACCCTGTCGGAAACGGTGGTGCAGCTGATTGAAGATGCCGAGCACAAAGAGAAGTATGCCAGCCAGATGTCGACGCTGAAGAACGATCTACAGGCACTGTTAGGTAAAAAATAAGCTTTTTACTTTTCTTCAGATAATAAAAAACCCCGCATCGCGGGGTTTTTTTATAAGACGATAACTTATGCCGCAGGCTGAGTTACAACGTCTTTGATACCTTTAACTTCGATCTCTACGCGACGATCTGGTGCCAGGCAGTCGATCAGTGCAGCGCGTGGTTTCACGTTGTCACAGGTAGAACCGGTAACTGGGTTAGATTCGCCCATACCACGTGGGGAGATCTTGTTAGCTGGGATACCTTTAGATACCAGGTAATCAACTACAGACTGAGCACGTTTCTCAGACAGACCCTGGTTGTAAGCGTCAGAACCGATACGGTCGGTGAAGCCCAGAACCACTACAGAACCGTCTTTAGGATCCAGGTTGCTCAGCTGGGTGTACAGCTGATCCAGTGCCTGCTGACCTTCTGGTTTCAGGGTAGCTTTGTTGAAGTTGAACAGAACGTCAGACTTCAGAGTGAAGTGCTTGGTCTGTACTTCTGGAGCTGGAGCCGGAGCTGGAGCTACGACTGGCGCATCTTCCTGCTGACCGAAACGGTAAGAAACACCAACGCTCAGCATGCCGTTGTCTGGACGAACGCCAACGGTAGCACCGTCACCGATGTTGTTAACCCACTGGTATTCCAGACGGGTAGCGATGTCACGGGTCATTGCCCACTCAACGCCACCAGCGAATACTGGGGAAACACCAGTGTCGTGGTCGTCACCAGCGATGCTGTTGCTGGAGTCTGCACGCCATACCATGCCGCCCAGACGGGTGTACACGTCCAGATCGTCAGTCACTGGGTAACCCAGTTTAGCGGTCAGCTGTACGCCTTGAGCTTTGAAAGCGCCATTTACGTTGTCGCCTTTGTAAGGCATACGACCTAACCAGTCGTAGCCCATTTCAAAGCCAACATACGGGTTAACCTGATAGCCACCGAACGCACCTGCACCCAGCTGGCTCTCGTGAGTAGGGCCATCGTTGTTCAGGCTGCTGTTGTACCAACCGGTGTCATGGAACTGAGACCAGCCCAGTTTACCACCTGCATACCAGGTATTATCTTTCGGAGCGGCCTGCGCTACGGTAGCGAAGCCAGCCAGTGCCACTGCAATCGCGATAGCTGTCTTTTTCATTTTTTGCGCCTCGTTATCATCCAAAATTTGCCATGAATATCTCCATCGGAGGAATCACGGTTAAATCCTTCACCGGGGGGCGTGGTCAAATATAAACCTACCGATATCTTCGGCTTAGGCCGAGCACCCCTGGCGATGTAAAGTCTACAACGTAGCTGAAAACTTACAAGTGTGAAGTCCGTCAGGCATATGAAAAAAAAAGTTCCGTATACCTAATATTTAACAATTTTTGAACGAATTTTGTGCAGTAAAATTAACGAGAACCGCGTCAGACAAGCCTTGCCGCAGTTTTGACGCGTTGAACTTTTTTTGCATACCGTGGTCGAAAAAAATTCCAGGAAAACTCTTAAAATGACTCAATGGTACACATTTGAGTGAATTTTTAGCCCGGGATGTTGTCCTCTGCGATAGGAATCTCCACGAACCGGCCGCATGATGAAACCCATCGCATTACCTTCTTCAGCCGCTTCAGACAGACGCAAATGTTCCTCTTGCGACAGATCCTCAGGCAACCACCCAATCACGACGCTATAGTTCCCGGTACGTAATGCCCGGACCATCGACTCGACCGTATCGCAAGGGGAGAGTTGATTAATCTGCATCACCTTCGCTAACGGCAGGCCAGCCGACTGAACCCATTCACGACTTAATTTTTGCTGTGGCGTCAGCCAGAGCTGCCAGCGAGACTGTTGCCCGAGCTGCTGCAAAAGCGGCAGGAGTAAGAGTTGTGTTAACAGCGGCTGGTCTTCACGGTAAACCACTTCACTGATAAGCCCTGTCGATACACGCCCGATAGAATTCTGCGCAGCATTGCCTGCGGCAGAAGTGGAAGGTGTTAAGTGATTTGCATAGCCTGAAGTGTACATATTCATTCCAGCCCTGTAGTTACTGTATGGATATACAGTAACCCCTGTGTGCATAAAGATCAACCTCATTTTCGGAAAGCGACTCGCAAATTTCATCCATTCCTGGTGAACCTGAAAAAATCATCTTGCCCAACGGCAATAAGTTGCCTATTTTCCTGCTAACGGATCCGTTAGTAAGAAATATCGTGTTTACTGTATGATTTTTAATGGAATTGTCATGAAAAAGATATCTTATGATCGGATTTATCAATCTCAAGAATACCTCTCTCCGCTGGGCGAAATTCATCATCGCGCCCTGTTTGGCGGTTATACCCTGGCCGTGGATGAAGCGGTGTTCGCGATGGTGTCTGACGGCGAGCTGTACCTTCGCGCCTGTGAGCAAAGTGCAAAATACTGTGTAAAAAACGCCTCCTCTTTTCTGACACTGATGAAACGAGGACGGCCAGTGCTGCTTAATTACTACCGTGTGGATGAAGGTCTGTGGCAAAACAGGGAAAAGCTGCTTCAGCTCTCCTCGTTTGCGCTCGATGCCGCCAGGAAAGAGCGCTACCAGCGCCATCAGCGTAATCGGCTTAAGGATCTGCCGAACCTGACCTTTCAGATTGAGGTCCTGCTTATGGAGGCGGGCATTACCAATGAAGAGACGCTACGACAGTTGGGGGCGAAGACGAGCTGGCTGAAAATGCGCTCTAAGAATAAAGCGCTGAGTATCCGGGTATTGTTCGCGCTTGAAGGCGCCATCGAAGGGTTACATGAAGCGGCACTCCCGGCGGATATTCGCCGGGAGCTTATGGAGTGGTTTAATGCGCTGCCTGAGTCGCAGGGCCATCATTCCGCCAGGTAGCGATCTTCTGTCGCAGCCGACAAATTTCCGGCAGCAAAGCGATAAGCAGGCCAATTTGCTGTAGGACCAGCGGAGCTTTGTTGTCGGTGCCAGGATCAAGGTGTGCGATACGTTGCACCAGTTCATCCAGTGCCTGGTGAACCCGTGGCTCATCCGCAGGTTGATGATGAAGCGCATCATCAACGTAGCAAACGGCGTCGTCCAGCAGCGCCAGGATGCCCGGATTTGTCAGTTTCTCACGGTGGGCGCCAAGGGTAGAGATATAGCTGGTGAACGTGTGGTTCAGACACAGCAGGCGGAAGGCTGTCTCCCGGATTTCTGCCGTGGCGCGCGGCTCAGTTGACATATTCGAGACAACGGAAGCCAGCTCTGCGTCCGTGTTATGCGCATCGCGACGGGCAATCCGATAGGCCAGACGGTTATCGCGACCCTGATGGTATTGCTCAAGAATAGCATCCAGATAGCGGCAGTTGGCGTTCATTGCTCTGTCGGACACGCGCGGTAAGTTACGAAAACGCCAGTCCGGCCAGATAAAGCTCACCGCCGCCCAGGCAATGGCGCAGCCGATTAGCGTGTCGATCACGCGGGGGAGGGCCACTTCAAAGCCTTCACCCAGCAGATTGAAGCAGAGCAGCACCAGCAGCGTGATGAACATCGTGGCGTGGGCGTACTGCACATTGCGGAAGGCGAAAAACAGTACACCGGTAATCACGATCAGGATCAGTTGCCCTTCTACGGATGGCACAAAGTAGAGCACCGGCAGCCCGATGGCGACCCCGACTAATGTCCCGACAATACGCAGCGCGAGCCGATGGCGGGTAGCGTTATAGTTCGGCTGGCAGACAAACAGGCTGGTCAGCAGGATCCAGTAACCGTGGTGCAACCCTGTTATCTGGATAAATGCATAGCCGACGCACAGAACCAGCGACATCCTTACCGCATGGCGAAAGAGGGCGGATTCCGGCGTAAAATGACGGCTCAGGCGCAGCCACATATCGCTGAAACCGTTGAGACTGTCGTCGGCAAGCTGGTTGTCGGCGTCATTGCCCGGCATTGCCATCGCCTGTTCAGACTCAATGGTGGCGAGCTGAGCATCGATGGCTCTCAGGTTGTTGAGCAAGAATCCCAGGGCTTTGAACTGTTCCGGCGATGTCCCACTGGCCTGAACGCGATCGAGGGCCGCATCCAGATGACTGAATGCGCGTTCAAAGCGAGGATCGTGCTGATAGGGCGTGCGCAGCAGTATTGAGCGCGCAAGTTGCTGGCAGGCCTGAGACTGCATTGACAGCAGGCGCTGGAAACGGAACATCACGTCGCTGTAGCGGAATTTCTCGCGCAGGTCAGCGTACTGCACATGCGAGGAGCTGGCGCGCTCGTGAATATCCTGGGCGACAAAGTAGTAGTGCAGTGTGCGCCGGGTACCGCGCTGACCGCGATCGCCGCGCAGACGGGTGAGCAGAGACGCTTTGGTCTGATTTAGCGTGGCGACCAGCTGGCCATTTGCCAGCGCCAGATCGTACAGGGGCGCCTGGCTGTCCTCTTCAATATCCGGATCAAACAGCCGGGATTTCAGCTCCAGATAGTGGGCCAGCTGTTCGTAACTGCGGGCAATGTTGTCCTGTAAGGCACGAACCGGAAAAATAAGATGTCCGGTTAAGGTCAGCAGGTTATACCAGATAGCGCCCAACAGCAGCAGGACCGGCTGCTGATACCACTGATCGTAAAGAGAGACGCCCAGCATGGTGTAAATGGCAATCAGCAGGGCGCCAAACGCGATAGTGGCGTAGCGTTGCCCGAGGCCGCCGAGCAAAATGAAGCCGCTGGTAGACACCGTCAGCCCTAAGGCAAACAGCCAGGGCCAGGGGAAAAGCAGCTCAACGGAGGCGGAAGCAATAAAGAAGCAGACCAGCGTGATGACCAGATTACGCAAACGACCGGCCAGGCGGTCGTCGAGATCCGCCAGCGCACCGGCCACCACCCCAAGCGTGAGGGGGATGGTGAGCTTCACGTCATTTAGCCACCACGGCAGAGCGACGGTGCCGCAGAGGGCGATAAAGATCCTGACGTTATACAGCCAGTTACTGTTCCACGTATAGCGACGAAGCAGGGGGCTTAGCATGAGTGCGGCCAGTCCTTATTACTGAAAACGGCGACGGGCGTTGGCTTCACGCGCGGCTTGCGCGACTTCGACCGGGACAACACGGCGTCCTACCGGCCACAGGGCGATGGTAGCAATTTTGAAATTAGCGATGCCAACCGGAATGCCTATAATCGTGATGCACTGGGCGATACCGGCGAAGATATGCATCAGACACAACCACCAGCCAAAGAAGATCAGCCATAAAATATTCAGCAGCGTGCCGCCGGTATTCATCAGGGCATTTTTTCTTTCCGGCTCCAGCTCATCCACGTGTACGGCTTCATTTCCATAAGGAACGAGGGACAGTTTGGTGATTTCCCAGCAGGAGCGCGTCAGCGGAAGGGTGAAGATGAGCACGATGCTCACCAGGGTGGCAAAAAGCCAGGAAAGGGTGGTGGCAAAACCGCCAAGGACAAAATTCAACACATTCAGAACGGTACGCATAAACCCTCATTTCCTTCGATATGATTAACGCCCGGTGATTGTAACGTTTTTTTGGGCTGGAGCACCTTAAAACTGGCAGTTAAACTGTCTGACAAATTATGACCTCGTGGATCCGGCAGGATATGGAACTGAAAGCAACTTCAATGGGCAAACGCCTGGCGCAGCACCCTTACGACAAGATTGTCCTGCTCAATGCAGGAGTGAAAGTCTCCGGTGAACGCCACGAATACCTTATTCCGTTTAATCAGCTACTGGCCATTCATTGTAAACGAGGGCTGGTATGGGGGGAGCTGGAGTTCGTCCTGCCGGCAGACAAAGTGGTGCGACTCCACGGGACCGAGTGGGCGGAAACCCAACGCTTCCACCATCATCTGAACACGCGCTGGCAGCAGTGGAGCCAGGAGATGAGCGTGATTGCCGCACAGGTTCTGCAACAGGTGCTGGACGATATCGCGCTAAGCAATACGCAGCAGAAGTGGCTGACGCGCCAGCAAACCGCCGGGCTTCAGCAAAAAATCGCCCAGGCGCTGACGGCATTGCCTTTACCGGTGGCGCGGCTTGAGGAATTTGAGAACTGCCGCGACGCGTGGCGGAAGTGCCAGGCCTGGCTGAGCGATATCGAGAAAAGCCGTCTGGCGCATAACCAGGCCTGGACTGAGGCGATGCTTACGCAATATGCCGACTTCTTCAGTACAGTGGAGTCATCGCCCCTCAATCCTGCCCAGGCGCGCGCCGTGGTGAATGGCGAACAGTCTTTATTGGTGCTGGCAGGTGCCGGGAGCGGCAAAACGTCGGTGCTGGTGGCGCGCGCGGGTTGGCTTCTGACAACGGGCGAGGCGGTTGCAGACCAGATTTTGCTGCTGGCCTTTGGTCGCAAGGCTGCGCAGGAGATGGATGAGCGCATTCAGGCGCGTTTGCATACCCAGGATATCTCGGCGCGCACGTTCCACTCCCTCGCTTTACACATCATTCAACAGGGCAGCAAAAAAGTTCCTGTTGTCAGCAAGCTGGAGAACGACGCTCAGGCTCGCCAGGCGCTGTTTATCAAGGCATGGCGTCAGCAGTGCAGTGAAAAAAAGGCGCAGGCGAAAGGCTGGCGTCAGTGGCTTGAAGAGGAACTCAGCTGGGAGGTGCCGGAGGGCAGCTTCTGGCAGGATGAAAAGCTGGCGCGCCGGCTGGGCTCTCGTCTCGACCGGTGGGTAAGCCTGATGCGCATGCACGGCGGCTCTCAGGCGGAGATGATAGAAAGCGCACCGGAGTCGATCCGCGCTGTGTTTTCTAAACGGGTTAAGCTGATGGCGCCGATGCTGAAAGCGTGGAAAACCGCGCTGAAAGACGAAAACGCGGTCGATTTTTCGGGGCTGATCCATCAGGCCATCATCATTCTGGAGAAAGGGCGCTTCGTCAGCCCGTGGAAACACATTCTGGTGGATGAGTTTCAGGATATCTCGCCGCAGCGCGCTGCGCTGCTTTCGGCGCTGCGGGCGCAGAATAAACACACGTCGCTGTTTGCCGTGGGCGATGACTGGCAGGCTATCTACCGTTTCAGCGGGGCGCAACTATCCCTCACGACGGCCTTCCACCACTATTTTGGGGAAGGCGATCGCAGCGATCTGGACACCACCTACCGCTTCAACGCGCGGATTGGCGAAATAGCCAACCGTTTTATTCAGCAGAACCCGCATCAGCTGTCGAAACCGCTTAACAGCCTGACGTCGGGGGATAAAAAGGCCGTCACGCTGCTGGCGGACGATCAGCTGGAACCGCTGCTGGATAAACTGAGTGGCTATGCGAAACCGGATGAACGGATTCTGGTGCTGGCGCGTTATCACCACCTCAAGCCGACGGCGCTGGAAAAAGCGGCGACGCGCTGGCCAAAACTTCAGCTCGATTTTATGACCATTCACGCCAGTAAAGGGCAGCAGGCCGACTACGTGATTGTGGTGGGGCTAAAAGAGGGGAGCGACGGTTTCCCTGCACCGGCGCGGGAATCCGTGATGGAAGAGGCGTTATTACCTGTTCCGGAAGATTTCCCGGATGCAGAGGAGCGGCGTTTACTGTACGTGGCGATAACCCGCGCGCGCCATCGCGTGTGGCTCTTGTTCAACAAAGAGGAGCCGTCGGTGTTTGTCGATATTTTGAAAAGTATTGACGTGCCGGTGGCGAGAAAGCCGTAACGCGCCGGGCAAATTCTGTAGGCCCGGTAAGCGCAGCGCCACCGGGCAAAAAACTACTTCAGTCTCTCCGCAAGATAACGCTGATAATCCGGGATCAAAATCTCCACCGGATCGTTAAACTGCGGCGATTCAATGATGAAATCTGCCGTTGAAAGATTGGTGGCTACCGGAATGTTCCACACCGTCGCCAGACGCAGCAGCGCTTTAACGTCCGGATCATGCGGAACCGCGTTCAGCGGATCCCAGAAGAAAATCAGAACGTCAATTTTACCTTCTGAAATCTGAGCACCTACCTGCTGGTCACCCCCCATCGGGCCGCTCAGCATGGCATTCACTTCCAGACCGGTTTCGCGGTGGATCAGGTTGCCGGTTGTTCCCGTGGCAGAAAGGGCATGATGCTGTAAAAGAGGCTGATGGCGACGAACCCAGTTAAGCAGCATTTGTTTACAGTGATCGTGCGCAACCAGAGCAATGTGCTTGCGCGCCGGAAGTGTGCGTGTTGTCAGTTCCATAATCTTATCCGTGAGGTTACCTCGCTACACGATGACGGGAACTGGCTGATGCTGCAAGAGAAAGGACGAAAAAATGTGGCTTACGACGAAGGTTGTTGCTTCGCCCATTGCAGAAAACGGGCGCGCGTGTCCGGATCGGCATTCTGGAACCAGAACTTGAGGCGTTGCTCAGTAAGGGTCTGCGACTGAGGGGGGAGTACATCCAGCTCCGATACGCCCGAAAGCAGGGTACTGTCATCCGCCATCATGGTGGCGAACTGGGGCAGCGAGGCGCGCCTGCTGGCCCTGTTGTAGGTCTCGGTGTCCGCTTCATAGTCTGTTCCCTTTGGCCTTTTTGTCAGCGCCAGAATATCCAGTTTTACCGGGATGGGCATGGAGTCCCCGTCCACCAGTTCAATGCGCGGCGAGGCATCAAATGCCAGTGACTCCTTTTCTGTCTCAAGGCGCGGGAGACGAAAATTGACCTGGCTGATACGCTGGGTATTAAAGCTGACCACCAGCGGAGGCGAAATGTACACCTGCTGTTCGTTGTCGGCGAGGCGAATGGTTTTTTCCACCCGAAAAACCACCTGATGAGGGCCGTTATCCAGCTCGATACTGTCTGCACCCCGCAGCAGGGAGCTGGAGACTTTTTTCCCGTCCAGCACCAGCAGGTCAATGTCGGTTGAGAGTCTGAGGGTGGTTGCGAAAACACAAACCGGCATGATTAACGCAACCACAGCCCAGGCAATGCCGGTTTTCATAGCAGACTCCTGTAGACAAACTACCCGGTAAGAATGTATCAAAAGTTTTCGACAAACACGTTTACTAACATATAGACATATTCTGCCGTTTTGCCCTCATACTTCTGTATGGGATGCGTGGTTGAGATGTCCGCTTTGACGTACACTTTGAAAAAAGCCAGGAGGAAGAGCATGAAAGAGAACGACATTGTCGAGATTCTGACGTCCACGCGCACTATTGCGCTGGTCGGCGCGAGCGATAAACCGGATCGCCCAAGCTATCGGGTCATGAAATACCTTCTGGATCAGGGTTATCACGTGATCCCGGTCTCGCCGAAGGTGGCAGGGAAAACGCTGCTGGGCCAGCAGGGCTATGCGACGCTCGCGGACGTGCCGGAAAAGGTAGATATGGTGGACGTTTTTCGTAATTCAGAGGCGGCCTGGGGCGTGGCGCAGGAAGCAATTGCCATTGGCGCGAAAACGCTGTGGATGCAGCTGGGCGTGATTAATGAGCAGGCGGCCGTGCTGGCGCGCGATGCCGGGCTGAAGGTGGTGATGGATCGCTGTCCGGCAATCGATATTCCCCGTCTGGGGCTGGCAAAATAAAAAAAGCCCGTTTGACGGGCTTTTTTACACCTTTAGTTGCGCAGTCTTGGTGCCTGTAACTGTTTGCGGATGGTCTGAGCAAGCTCGTCCATAGTGGGTTGTTCCGGATGCTCATCCTGTAGTTCACCACTCAGCTGCGCTTCGGCAAGATAGGTATGGACAGGCTGACCATCGTCGCCCTCCATAACCACATGATACCAGGGCGCGGCGCGAAGCTCTGCGTCAACGGCCAGATCGTCCGCTGACGGTTCATCAAGGGAATACTCCGGGTCGATATCCACGACCACACCCAAATATCCAAGCAAGGTGTGGCGGACCTGCTGGCCGATACCGAATTTGCTGGCAATCATAGTCACCTCCCGGGAAACATTACATACACACTATGTGCGGGCAATATTTCTCTTTTCAAGTTACATGACGCGACAGGCAAACCCTTTCAGATACAGCCCTTCCGGGTAGGTAGCGATCACCGGGTGATCGGCGGCCTGACGGAACTGCTCTATAAATTGTACATCACGACCCGCATCTATTGCGGCATCGGCGATGATTTTTTGGAATAAATCTGTCGTCATCAGGCCAGAGCAGGAGAACGTCAGCAGTACGCCGCCCGGGTTCAGCAGCTGGATCGCCAGCATATTAATGTCTTTGTAGCCACGGCAGGCGCCCATCAGCTGGCTTTTGTTTTCAACAAATTTCGGCGGGTCCATCACGATGACGTCAAATTTCTCGCCCTGGTCGCGGTATTTACGCAGCAGTTTGAACACATCGTCGCGCACAAACTCCGCTTTGCTCAGATCCAGTTTGTTCAGCTCAACGTTCTGCTTCGCCACATCCAGCGCTTCCTGTGAGGTGTCGACGCTCACCACCTGAGCACAGCCGCCCATCAGGGCAGAGACCGCAAAGCCGCCAGTATAAGAGAAGCAGTTCAGCACGCGCTTATCGGCAACGTACTGGCGCGTTGCCAGACGGCTGTCTCGCTGGTCGAGGTAATAACCGGTCTTATGGCCGCCCTGGATATCCACCAGCAGCTTCATGCCATGCTCTTCGATAGGCAGCAGGGCAGGCGGCAGTTCGCCGGTGACCGGGCCTTGCGTCAGCTCCATGCCCTCTTTTTTACGTACCGCCACGTCGCTGCGGTCGTAAATGGCACATTCCGGGAACAGGGTTTGCAGGGCGCTAATCAGCGCGGCACGCTGGTATTCCGCCCCGGCGCTCAGCAGCTGCAACACCAGGAAATTGCCGAAGCGGTCAATGGTCACGCCCGGCAGCCCGTCGGACTCTCCGGCAATCAGACGATAGCTGTCCAGCCCGTCACGCTTTGCCAGCCACTCGCGCCACTGCTGCGCCTGTTGCAAACGACGGACAAAGAAGTCGATATCGATGGTTTCTTCTTTATCGAACGTCCAGACGCGCGCACGGATCTGAGATGCTGGCGAGTATGCGCCGCGTGCTAACCATTTCCCCTGATGGTCAACAATATCGATGGTTTCACCGAGGCTGGCTTTACCTTCCATGCGGGCAACCGCGCCGGAAAAGACCCAGGGATGACGGCGCAGTAATGACTTCTCGCGCCCTTTGGCTAACACTAAACGTACACTCATAATTTGCTATTCTGTCGATTCCAATGAAATGGCCGCCATTTTCCCGACTTCAGTGAGGAAATGCAACGCGCCAGTCGGATAAGGAGAAGGATGATGTCAAATGTTTGCACCATTGCCTGGGTCCATGGCCTTGTACAGGGCGTCGGATTCCGCTACAGCACCCAGCGCGAAGCCCTTCAGCTCGGGCTGACAGGGTATGCGCGTAACATGGATGATGGCAGCGTGGAGGTTGTGGCCTGCGGTGAGGCGGATCGGGTAGAGAAGCTGGTGGCGTGGCTGAAAGCGGGCGGACCGCGCAGCGCGCGGGTTGATAAGGTGCTAACGGAACCGCATCAACCCGACCGGGAATACGCTGACTTCAGTATTCGCTATTAAATGCATTTTACCGGCTTTGGCAGGCCGGCGATTTTTGTCGCCTGTTTAGCCGGGCCTTTCGGAAACAGGCGATACAGATAACGGCTGTTGCCTTTCTCTTCGCCAAATTTATTCGCCATGGCTTTGACCAGCATGCGGATAGCCGGCGAGGTGTTGAATTCAAGGTAAAATTCTCGCACGAAGCGCACCACTTCCCAGTGTTCCGGGGAGAGGGTAATTCCTTCGTTTTCCGCAATTTTCTCCGCCAGCGCTTCGCTCCACTGGCTGCTCTCTTTCAGATAACCGTCTTTATCGGTTTCGATCTCTTTGCCTTCAAAACTCAACATATTCATTCACGCGTTAGTCAAAAACCGCCTAAGTCTACCAAAAAAACAAAGCCCCGCATAAGCGGGGCCCTGTTCACAGCACGGTGAGTTAATCGCGGCTGGCGAAGCCCAGGATGCTCAGCAGGCTGACAAAAATGTTGTACAGCGACACATACAGGCTCACGGTGGCGCGGATATAGTTCGTCTCACCGCCGTGAATGATGTTGCTGGTTTCATACAGGATTGCGCCGGATGAAATCAGGATAAACACCGCGCTGATTGCCAGATGCAGCGCAGGCAATTGTAGGAAGATGTTCGCCAGCATACCGACCAGCACAATCACGATACCTGCCATCAGCATACCGCCAAGGAAGGACATGTCCTTACGGGTGGTCAGCACGTAGGCCGAGCAGCAGAAGAACACCAGCGCGGTACCGCCCAGCGCCATACCAATTACGTCGCCCATTCCGGCAGACAGATAGGCATTCAGGATTGGCCCCAGAATGTAGCCCAGGAAGCCGGTAAAGGCGAACGCGGAGAGAATACCCACCGGTTTATCCGCGGTTTTGTAGGTCAGGAACATCAGACCGTACATACCTACCAGCGTAAGGATCAGGCCCGGAGAAGGCAGCATCAGTACGGTGCTGGCCGTCGCGGTGATCGCCGAAAACGCCAGCGTCAGGCTGAGCATGAAATAGGTATTGCGCAGCACCTTATGGGTGCTGAGTAGCGATGTGCGGTCGCGTGAAGAAGTAATTATACGATCCATGAGTCACTCTCTTATGACAGATGTAATTAGCGCAAAGAATAGGAAACGGCGCGGCAGACGCAAAGTGGTTTTACCCATCTTTACTCAGCCCCTTAGGGATTATGCTGGTTTTTTATTCTGGCAAAGCCTTTGTACTCAGAATGAAGTGCGGTTTGTAGGGCGTATTCAGATCAACCTCTTATAGGTCACTGAAAAATATTGCGTTATTTCCCTAAGGCCGCTAAGAGTTATTTCCGGATCGTCATAAAAACAGACAATAAGGCGAAGGAAATGAAACCACAAACACGCACGCACTTTACACTCTCTTTGTTAACCGCAGGGATCCTGTGCGCCAGCACGGCAACCTGGGCGGCTAACGTGCCGGCAGGAACCCAGCTGGCAGATAAGCAGGAACTGGTCAGGAACAACGGCAGTGAACCCGCCTCGCTCGACCCGCATAAAGTCGAAAGCGATGTCGAATTCAATATTATCAGCGATTTATTCGACGGGCTGGTCAGCGTCTCTCCGGCAGGTGAAATCCAGCCGCGCCTGGCGGAGAAATGGGAAAATAAAGACAACACCGTCTGGACGTTCCATCTGCGTCCGGGCATTACCTGGAGCGACGGAACCCCCATCACCGCGGAAGATATTGTCTGGAGCTGGCAGCGGCTGGTCGACCCGAAAACCGCCTCTCCGTATGCCAGCTATCCCGGTAGTATGCGTATCGTCAACGGCACTGATATCGCAGAAGGCAAAAAAGCGCCCGAGTCGCTGGGGGTGAAAGCCATCAATGACACCACGCTGGAAGTTACGCTCACGCAACCTAACGCCGCTTTCCTGGCGATGCTGGCTCACCCGTCTCTGGTGCCAATTGATAAAGTCCTGGTAGGCCGTTTCGGTGATAAGTGGACCAAACCGGAGCACTTCGTCAGCAGCGGGGCTTATAAACTGTCACAGTGGGTGGTGAACGAACGCATTGTGGCGGTGCGTAACCCGAAATACTGGGATAACGAACATACCGTCATCAACAAGGTGACCTATCTGCCCATTTCCTCTGAAGCTGCTGACGTCAACCGCTACAAAGCGGGCGAAATCGACATTGTTTACACGGTGCCGATCAACCAGTTTGCTCAGCTGAAGAAAACGCTGGGGAGCGAGCTGGACGTTTCACCGCAGCTTGCCACCTATTATTATCAGTTCAACACCACCCGGCCGCCGTTCAACGACGCCCGCGTGCGCAAGGCGCTGAACCTGGCGCTGGATAAAGACATCATCGCCGGGAAAGTATTAGGGCAGGGCCAGCGCCCGGCATGGCTGATCAGCCAGCCGGATATTGGCGGCGTCAAGCTCCAGAACCCGGATTACGCCAGCTGGCCGATGGATAAACGCATTGCCGAGGCGAAAAAGCTGCTGGCCGAAGCCGGATTTAACGACAGCCATCCGCTCAGCTTTAATCTCCTCTATAACACCTCGGAATCGCACCAGCGTATTGCCATTGCCGCCAGCTCAATGTGGAAGAAGAACCTCGGCGTGGAGGCGAAGCTGCAAAATCAGGAGTGGAAAACCATGCTTGATACCATGCACACCCATAACTTTGACGCGGTACGCTACGCCTGGATTGCCGATTACGACGATGCGGCAACCTTCCTGAACAACTTCCGTACCGGGGACAGCCAAAACACCACTCAGTACAGCAATCCGGACTACGATCGGGCACTGGTGAACGCGGCGAAATCGAAAACGGCGGAGGAGCGCGGTAAATTCTACCAGCAGGCAGAAGATCTGCTGGGACGGGATGTACCGGCGATCCCGGTCTATCATTACGTGCGCACGCACCTGGTGAAACCGTGGGTAGGGGGGTTCACGCCAGACAAGCTCGGGTACTACTACACCAAAGATATGTACATCAAAAAGCACTAACGATCCGCGGTGGATATTATGCTGCCAAAACGGCCAATCTGTCGTCTATTCAACCGATTAAACGCATTTTGGCTATTTTTAAAGCGAACGAATGCGCGCACTCTTTACAGCGCGCGGTGAGGTGTTTATAGTTCGCCTCACTTAGGAAGCGTGGCCGAGCGGTTGAAGGCACCGGTCTTGAAAACCGGCGACCCGAAAGGGTTCTAGAGTTCGAATCTCTACGCTTCCGCCAAATTCGAAACCCCTGCGATAGCAATATCGCAGGGGTTTTTGTTTTTGCGCCAGTCTTCCGTCATGCCACCATGTTGTAGCTTATCGTGATCCCGGCGTCGGCCTTGCAGACCTGAGCTTTTACGCACCAGGTGTCCTCGATGTTTGCCGGCGTCAGAACCGCTTCGGGCGCGCCCGTGGCGGCGATCTGCCCGGCCTTCAGGAGGATCAGACGCTGGCAATAATTGGCCGCAAGATTGAGATCGTGCAGTGCAACCACCACCGTAAGAGGCAGCTGTGAAACGAGCCGCATCAGCTCCAGCTGGTGCTGAATGTCCAGGTGGTTTGTCGGTTCATCGAGCAACAGCACCTGCGGCTGCTGGGCCAGCGCGCGGGCTATCTGGCTTCGCTGGCGCTCTCCGCCAGACAAAGAGTGCCATCGCCGCTGGCGTAAGCGGCATAACTGCATCAGGCCAATCGCCTGCTCAACCGCAGCCTCATCGTCGCGCGAGGTTTTCTGGAATGTTTTCCGGTAGGGCGTACGCCCCAGTCTGACAATGTCCTCAACGGTCAGTTCTCCGTCGACCTCAGCATGTTGCGGGACAAACGCCATGTGCTGCGCGCGTTTTTTCAGCGGCATCATGCCTAGCGTTGTGCCATTAAGCGCCACGCGTTCACTGAGTCGTGGAAACAGCCCGGCGAGACAGCGCAGCAGCGTCGACTTGCCCGAGCCGTTTGGCCCTAACAGGCCGATAATCTGCCCGGATGGCAGGTCGAGATCGATATCCTTAAGCACCGTCTGCGCTTGTCGGGTTACGGTTAACCCGGCCACAGTAATATTCATGGATGCTCCTTTCGGTTTTGATAAAGCAACGCCACAAAGACGGGGGCGCCCACCAGCGCAGTCACCACCCCGATGGGCAGAACCTGGTGCACAATCAGCGTGCGTGAGACGATATCGGCGAGGATCATAAAGTGGGCGCCGATAAGAAACGTCAGCGGGATAGATAGACGATGGCCCGGCCCACATAGCATGCGCGTTACATGGGGAATGACCAGCCCGACAAACCCCACTGCGCCCGTGGCGCTCACCAGCGTTGCGGTAACAATGGCACAGGTCAGCAATAAGACAATACGCACGGCGGTAACCGGGATCCCCAGCGTGGTGGAGACCTCATCCCCGAAGGTAAAGGTGTCCAGCGCCCGTGAAAAGAGCAATACCACCAGTAAACCCGCAAGCGTAACGGCCAGCGCCAGCAGCGCGTCAGGCCAGCGCACGCCGCTCAGACTTCCCAGCAGCCAGAACATGACGCTACGGGACTGCTCGGCATTGGCGGACGTACTGACGACGTACGCGGTCAAGGCGTTGAAGAGCTGGGTGCCCGCAATGCCAGCCAGCAAAATGCGCGACGGGCTTTCACTCATCCCGTTCGTAATCACCATGATGAGCGCAAAGGCGGCGCACGAGCCGACAAACGCACCGCTGCTTACGCCAATCACGCTCCCCCCGATGCCGAGAAGCATCACGCAGACGGCCCCCAGCGATGCGCCCGCGGAAATCCCCAGCAGATAAGGCTCAGCCAGAGGGTTACGCAGGATCGACTGTAACACCAGCCCGCACAACGCCAGGCCGCCGCCGTTGCACGCGGCCATTACTGCCCGGCTCATGCGATATTGCCAGACGATACCTTCCTCCGTTTGCGGCAACGCATAAGAGGTCAAACCCAGTCCGTTGAGGATCGCTTTCCCGGTACTGGCATACGACACCGGCATATCACCGATACTGGCGGCAAAGACCAGCATCAGCGGCAGCGCCATGGCACCTGCTGCCAGTAAACCCTGCTGGCGGCGGTCAAAAGCGAAATGACTCATTGTTCATCCTGGAAAGAAGCCAGCCGATCGCTGATAAGCTCAACCGCATCGACGTTACGCAATGAAGGGTTTAACGACATCGCTGGCACCACGATGATGTGGTTGTTCCTGACCGCAGGCATGTTCTTTGTCACCGGGTCACTGCGCAAGAACGCTTTTTTTACCTCAACGTCATCGGCAGGGTAGAGCCTGCGGGACATCCCGGCGATAACAATCACGTCCGGCTGCGATCGGGCTATATGTTCCCACGTTACAGCGGGCCATTCGTCGTGAGAGTCAATAATGTTCTTCAACCCCAGCGTGCGGCTGATCCAGCCAGGCGCGCCGTAATTCCCGGCCACCCAGGGATCGCCATTCAGACGGCTGCTGGAGAACCAGAATACAACGCTAAGCGGTTTCGCGGAGGCGCGCGCCTGGGCCTTTTTAATACGCTCCGCCAGCGCACGATTGAGCTGCTCACCTCGCGCGGAAACATCAAAAATCCTCGCCAGATCTGTCACTTCCCGTGTAATTTCCGCCAGTGAAAACGGCGCGCTACGTGCTCCGTCTGCGTTTGAGGTTTCCGTTACCGTTTTATCCGTGCAGTCGGCAGGGGAGATCCACGTCTTAATCCCCAGCGACGCAAACTGCTCACGGGTTCCCACTTGTCCCTGCGGACCAATGTGCCAGTGATACTGTGCGAGAACGAGTTCAGGTTTCTGCCCTGCCACGGCTTCAAAGGAGGGGGAATTATCTGCAAGCCGGGGGAGGTTTTTTCCGGCATCCTCCAGCGGGGCCGGGAGCTTGCCGAACCAGACTGACGTCGCGGCGATCGTTTTCTCCAGCCCCAGTGCGAGCAGTAATTCTGTTTCATGCTGACCCACGGTCACGACGCGCTGAGGAGCCTGCGTAAAGGTCTGCTTTACGCCGCAATTTTCAATCGTGAGTGGCCAGGTGGTAGCGGCGAAAGCGGCAGGCGCTATGGTGAGCAGTGAAGCCAGAAATAACCCTTTTTTGAGTAACATAAAACGCAATCCAAAATTGTTATGTTATAACATAATACATATATTGTGATTGAGAGCAACACGCTCACCGTCGCTTGTTGCAGAAACGAAAGGCTGGACTATTCTCAACATACCCACCTGGCATTCGCGGGTTGCCTGAAAAATAACAAGATTTCTGACCTGGGGTAGTAAGGATGAAAAAGATCCTGCTCGCGTTTGCGTTCTGTTTTGCCGCCCTGAGCGGCTTCTCATCGTATGCCGCAGAGCCCCGCCAGGCGCCTACGGAGCAGGAGCGCGCCCGAACGGTCTATATCTTTCATCAGCCCATCGTCATGCTACAGGCGAAATTTGGCCTGACCACGCCGGAAGAGCGCGTTTTACGCATCCGCAACACCCTGCGCAATTTTACCGAGGCGGATGTGCGTGAGCCGCTCAGCATCGTCCCCGTGACCCGCTATAACCAGCAGGGACGGCTGATAGTGATGAACGGTAAACCTGTGATGCTGCTGACCGAAGGGGATTTGGACGAAGGGGACGACCTTACCCTCGATCAGGCCGCACAGCGCGTGCTGGCGCGCATGGAAGCGCAGAGAATGGCGCTGCGCGATCAATACGATACCGGCTGGCTGGCGCTGTCTACGGTAAAAACTGCCGCTGGCCTGCTGGGGCTGTTGCTGCTCTGCTATGGCGCGTGGCGTTCCTGGCGCTGGTTCCGGCGCGTCTACCGTCGGCGTATTGTGGAGAATCGCAGCCGGGTGCCGCAAAGCTGGCGGCGATACATTGGCGCCATTGAGATTCGGCTTTACGCCTTGCTGATGTTCCTGCTGGGGCTGATCGGCTTTTACGTCTGGCTGAGCTGGGCGTTCAGTCTGTTTCCGTGGACGCGGGTGTGGGGCACGTCGCTGGGAGACTGGACGCTTCGCGTGGTGCAGCAAATCGCCCTGGCGATTGTCTCGGCCTTGCCGGGGCTGACGATTGTGCTGATCATTTTCCTCATTACCGCTTTTATTCTGAAGCTTCTTAAGATGGTGCTCAATCAGGTGGAGGCTGGTCGTCTGCAACTTCCCGGCGTACATCCGGAAACCGTAGGGGCGACCCGTAAGCTCATTTCCGTTGCCGTCTGGCTATTTGCTCTCTCCGCCGCCTGGCCGTTTCTTCCCGGTGCTAACTCGCTGGCGTTTAAAGGTATTAGCGTCTTCTTCGGCCTGATGTTAACGCTGGGCTCGGCAGGGGTGATGAACCATGCCATGAGCGGTCTGGTCCTGATTTACTCCCGCGCGCTGCGCAAAGGCGATGTCATTCGGGTAGCGGATAACGAAGGCAAGGTCAGTGAAATTGGCATGCTGGTGACCAAAATTATTACCCGGGAAAATTATGTCGTTACCGTGCCCAACGCGGTGGTGGTGAGCGGTAAGATCACCAACCTGAGCGCGCTACAGCCCGATGGCAGCCTCAATCTGACGGTCAGCGTCACGATCGGTTATGACACCCCATGGCGTCAGGTGCATGCCATGCTGGAGCTGGCCGCGAAACGGGCAAAAGGGATTGACCTTTCCGAGCCGCCGCTGGTACGCCAGTTAGGGTTAATGGACTGGTATATCGCTTACGAATTGCAGGTCCGTCTGCTGCCCGAACAGTCCCTCGCGGTTGCCCGCAATGAACTGCATAGCCAGATACAGGATGTGTTTAACGAATTTAACGTGCAGATCATGTCCCCGAATTTTGTTATGCAGCCAGAGGGCAGCGTAATGGTTGCCAAAGAGAACTGGTATACCGCGCCAGCCAAACCCCCTCAGGGCGAAACGTGACGGCCCGGTTTTTCCGTGGCAAGGCAAAATGTTACAGCTTTTAATCGACGATCGCCGATTTTACACGGGTCATCGCCAGAATGTTTTTTGAGCGCATATTTAATTTCTCGAGGATCCTCACGCGGTAGGTGCTGGTCGTTTTTTGTGACAGTTGCAGCTTTTTCGCGATCTCATGGTTTTCCAAATGAAACAGCTTCAGCACGTCATATTCGCGTCGCGTAAAGGAGTGTGTTCTGAGCGCCCGGTAAAAGCGCATCAGCTGCTGAAAAGGGTGAGCAGTAAAATGCATCGACGAATAGATAATATTATCGATTCTCACCGCGCGGTTGGCTTCTATCTCATGCATCAGGACAATGTAATCACGCTTAACTTTTTTGACCTGCCGAATGGTTTTATTGCGTAACTTATCCTGTTCAATCGCAATGATAAAATCCATCGCCTGATCGACCCCATCAAGATCGTGAATATCCGCGTCATCGCGAATCAAATGGGTTGATGTCAGGGAGCTTGATACACCATGGCAAAGGTAGTAGTTATCACTGATAAATAAAAAATTCATAATCGTCGTTAAATAAAGTCATAGGTAATCTCTTATCGCAGTAATCCACGGTTAATAGGTGTTGTGCGAAAAAGAGTCTAAATGACCACCCGCGAATCTAATAAACGTTATGAATGTAAAAATAAATGTTTACATTTTAGCCAGTCGATGGCGAAGAAATCAGCGGGACGGAAGGGGAGGACGAAAGACGTGTAATGTTATGCAATTTCGTGCTTTACATCATGCTCAGAGATGTTTATAGTGCGCCTCACTTTGGAAGCGTGGCCGAGCGGTTGAAGGCACCGGTCTTGAAAACCGGCGACCCGAAAGGGTTCTAGAGTTCGAATCTCTACGCTTCCGCCAAATTCGAAAACCCTGCGATAGCAATATCGCAGGGTTTTTTCGTTATTCCAGCCCCAGCGTATACTGCGCGATTTTGAAGTAGATAATCAGCCCGGTCCCGTCGATTAGCGTGGCGATAAACGGTGCGGAGACCACCGCCGGATCGATTTTGCAGCGTTTCAGTACCATCGGGATCACCGACGAGACGATGGCGCTCCACAGCGTAATGCAGACCAGCGTCAGGCTGACGATGAGCGTGATTTCCATCCCAATGCCCATCATCCAGGCGCGAACGCAGCCCGCCAGACCCAGCGTGGCGGCAATCATTAACGAGGTGCTGATCTCTTTGCGCAGCACGCGACCCACATCGCGAAGGTGGACTTCACCCAGCGCCATGGCGCGCACCAGCGTCGAGGTGATCTGCGTCCCGCTGTTTCCGCCGGTGCCAATTAGCAGCGGAATAAAGAACGCCAGCGCGATGGCAGATTCCAGCGCCTCTTCAAAATGCTGGATCACCGAACTGGTATACGCTTCCGCAACAAACAGCAGCAGCAGCCAGACGGAGCGTTTCTTCCACAGGCTGAAGGCGCTGGTTTCCAGATAGGGCTTCTCCAGCGGCAGCGTCGCCCCCTGAAGCTGGGCATCTTCAGTAACGTCATCTTCCAGCAGATGGGCGATTTCACGCTCGGTAAGGCAGCCCACCAGCTTGCCGTGGGTCACCACCGGCACTACATCCGCACCCGCGTGCGCCAGCAGCCCGGCGACATCCGCCCGCTCATCTTCCGGTTTGAGCTGAATAAAATCCGATATCATCAACCCCTTAACAGGCTGCACGGTGTCCGTGGCCTGCAATAATTTGCGTACGGCGATTAAACCCGCGAGGCGACCGTTATCTTCGATAAAAATATGCGACGGAATATCATCATCTTTTAATTTTTCAAAGAACTGCTCGCGTGCCAGAGCTACGCATAATGAAATATCGATAACGATAAAATCGGTATTCATATATTGCGCGATGGCGCTGTCATTAAAAGCCAGGTTTTGGTTGTGAATAGCGTAAGACATAGTAAATTCCCTTTGAATAATAAAATCTCTCAGGGGCGAGCAAGACAGGGCATGTCGGAAAGGAGATCCCCACGTCCTGGGTTCAGCACTGTACACCGTATCCCACAAGGGAAGTTATACTGACAAAGCCTTGATTCGACAGTGCCTGTTTTACCCTGTGCCGGTTCTCTCGAACCCACCAGAGCGATAACGTGTATTTGTACAGGAGCCTCGCCATAACGAGATCGTTGTAAAACGAGAGGGATAATACGCCTGTTTAAATTTAGTGCTCAGAAAATTAAATAATGTTTAAGAACGGTTTAGGTAAATCTTATTAATAAAATGTTGAGGGTTTATTTAAGGTTATTCATTTTAAATGGACAATTAAATTATTAACGGGGGAGGGGAAAATGACATGGTTTGATAACCTGCTGAATCATTTTGCGCTGTATCCGGCACATCTGTTTGTGCTGTTATTCGTGATGGCGCTGAGCAAATCGACGGTGCTGATCTCCTCCGTGCTGCCGCCTGCGTCGGTGATGCTGCTGGCGGGCATTACCGTCAGCCAGGGGAGCATGCATCCTGCGCTGACGTGGCTCGCCGTGGTGATGGGGGCAACGGCGGGTTCGGTGCTGAATTACCATATCGGCCAACTGATGGGGCATACCCGGATGGTCACGCGCTTCACCTCAAAGCATGCCAATAAGTTCCTGCGGGTCCAGCATCAGCTGCAAAAGAACGGGGTCATCGTGCTTTTTACGTCGCGCTTCCTGGCGGTGTTGCGTTACATCGTCCCGCTGGCGGCCGGGATGCTCAGGCTGAACGCCGTCAAGGTCTACGCCGTCAGCCTGCTTTCCGCCTGTGCGTGGGCGGCGCTGTATGTCGGCGCGGTCACCGGCATCAGCGCCTTTTGAATTACAGGCTCCCCATTCCGCCGTCCACCAGCAGTTCCGTTCCCACCGTGTAGCTCGACTCGTCGGAGGCCAGATAGAGTGCGGCTTTTGCCAGTTCGGTCGTCGAGCCCATTCTGCCGAGCGGCACCAGCTTAATGACCTCTGCCATCATCGCGTTAAGCGCCTCGTCGCTTAAGCCCGTTTTCGTAAACGCCGGGGTTTCCACCGGACCGGGACTCAGACCGTTGACGCGGATCCCGCGCGGCAGCAGCTCCGCCGACAGTGTACGCGCCAGCGACAGCAGGGCGGCCTTGCTCGCGGCATACGCGCTGCTGGTGGGCAGGCCGATGCGCGCGCTCACGGAGCCGCAGAGGATCACCGAGGATGGGTTATTCAGCAGCGGCAGCAGCGCCTGAATTAAAAAGAACGGTCCCTTCAGGTTGATGTTCATCAGACGGTCCCAGGCCTCTTCCTGCCAGACTTCCAGCGGCGCGTGCGTTACGTCACCGGCGTTGAGAAAGACCGCATCCAGGCGTGGCCAGCGGGCGGTGAGGGTCTCTGCCAGCGCTTTTTGCGACGAAATATCGCCTGCGTCGGTTGGGATCACCCAGGCCTTATCGCCCAGAATGCGCTCTGCTTCGGCGAGGGTATCCGGGTTGCGTCCGGTCACGGCGACGCGCGCCCCTTCGGCGATAAACGCCTGCGCGGTGGCGAGACCGATACCGCTGGTGCCGCCGGTAATCAACGTATACTTATCGGTTAAACGACCCATGTTCTTCTCCTGAAATGTCTCTGGAGAAAGCACTATAGAAACGTTAGTATCGAAAGGAAACCAGGTACCAAATGGATACTAACGAGGCAAGAGGTGTGAAATGGCAGAGATACTGGAAGCGTGCTGCGAAAAAAAATCTGAGGCGTATACCTGCCCGATGACGCAGTTTGTGAACCTGATTTCCGGTAAGTGGGCGATCCCCATTCTCTATCGCCTGATTGTGTTCAATACGCCCGTTCGCTTTGGCGATCTGCTGCGTGCCGCTGCCCCCATCACCCAGAAAGAGCTGACGAAGCAGCTGCGCCTGTTTGAGCAGCGCGGTCTGGTGACGCGAACGGTCTACCCGGAGATCCCGCCGCGCGTGGAGTATCAGATCACCGAGCTGGGGCTAACCCTTCAGGACGCACTCTCGCCGCTGGCCGCCTGGATGAGCGAATACGGCGACCAGCTTCAGCGTTAGGCTACTGTTTTACGTAGCGCGGATCCCCGCTTCATCGGTGAGATAGGCCACCAGAATATCGACTGCGACCCCGTAGCGCGCGTCGCGAACAATCAGCAGCGACCACCAGTCGCCGATAATATCCAGCGAACGGGCGACGGGGCAGGTGCTCTCTTCAAGGCGGGTACGTTTCACAGCGAATTCTCCGGTGGGGTATGGTTTTTTTATAAAACTCATCGGCACACGCCGTAAGCACGTTAATCATCAGTTTGAGAAATGCTTCCCGAAAAACCTGTCACGGATCTGTCACACTCAGGGCGACATTAAAAACGTGTGAGGAATTAGGGATGAGAAAAGCACTACTCGCAGTTGCCGTGGCAGGTACCCTTTCCGTGACCTTTGGCGCACAGGCGCAGGACACGCCGGACGGCTATCAGCTGGAACAGGTGCTCATCATGAGCCGCCACAACCTGCGCGCGCCGCTTGCCAATAACGGCAGCGTGCTGGAGCAGTCCACGCCGAAGCAGTGGCCGGAGTGGGACGTCCCGGGTGGACAGCTCACCACCAAAGGCGGCGTACTGGAAGTGTATATGGGTCACTATATGCGCGAGTGGTTGGCAGAGCAGGGGATGGTGAAGACGGGTGAATGCCCGCCAGCGGATGCCGTCTATGCCTACGCCAACAGCCTCCAGCGCACCGTGGCGACCGCGCAGTTCTTTATCACCGGCGCGTTCCCCGGGTGCGATGTTCCTGTGCATCACCAGGAAAAAATGGGCACCATGGACCCCACCTTCAATCCGGTCATTACCGATAACTCCCCTGAGTTTCGCGAGAAAGCGCTGAAAGCGATGGAGACGGAACGGCAGAAAATGCAGCTGGATGAAAGCTACAAACTGCTGGAACAGCTGACAAACTACAGCGACTCGCCGTCCTGCAAGGAGAAAAAAGTCTGCTCCCTGACGGAGGCGAAAGATACGTTCAGCGCCGATTATGAAAAAGAACCGGGCGTCTCCGGGCCGCTGAAGGTGGGTAACTCGCTGGTGGATGCGTTCACGCTACAGTATTACGAAGGCTTCCCGACAGACCAGGTGGCCTGGGGGGAAATCAAAACCGATCAGCAGTGGCGCGTGCTGTCGAAGCTGAAAAACGGCTATCAGGACTCGCTGTTTACGTCGACGGAGGTGGCGCAGAACGTGGCTAAACCGCTGGTGAAGTACATTGATAAAGCGCTGGTGACCGAACAGGCAAAAGCGCCAAAAATCACCCTGTTGGTGGGGCACGACTCTAACATCGCCTCGCTGCTGACCGCGCTGGACTTCAGGCCTTATCAGCTGCACGACCAGCAGGAACGAACCCCGATTGGCGGTAAAATTGTCTTCCAGCGCTGGCATGACAAAAACACTAATCAGGAGCTGATGAAAATTGAGTATGTCTACCAGAGTTCAGATCAACTGCGTAACGCCAGCGTACTGTCGCTGCAATCCCCTGCGCAGCGCGTGACGCTGGAGCTGAAGGGCTGTCCGGTGGATGGCAACGGCTTCTGTCCTGTCGATAAATTCAATGCGGTGATGAACAACGCGGCGAAATAGAAGATAACCCCCCGCGTGGGCGGGGGGAACGTTCAGACGTTTTTACGTTCGATGGTTTGCTCGCCCCAGAACAGCGAGTCTTTGTCGGTTTTTTCGAAGGCGCGAACCAGCACTTCATCGTTGCCTTCTTCCCAAATCTGCTCAGCCAGCTTTTCGTCATAATTGGCGACTTCAAAGATGGCTTCGGCAATCTCCGGAGAGGTATTGCGTAAACTTGCCCATTCGCCCACGTGGTGAGCTTTGGATTCTTGAGTTGGCATACTTGTCCTCCTGTTGGGTTAGCCGTTCAGTTTTTTGGCAAGACCCGCGACGTATTCACCCTGATAGCGGGCGATTGAAAGTTCTTCATTGCTTGGCTGACGTGAACCATCGCCACCGGCAATGGTGGTCGCACCATACGGTGTCCCGCCACGAACCTGCGAAACATCGAACAGTTCCTGTGCGCCGTAGCCAATCGGCACAATCACCATCCCATGATGGGCAAGAGTAGTCCAGGTGGAGGTGATCGTCTGCTCCTGGCCGCCGCCCGTGCCGGTAGAGCTGAACACGCTGGCCAGCTTGCCGTATAACGCGCCGGAGGCCCAGAGCCCGCCCGTCTGGTCGAGGAAGGTGCGCATCTGGCCGGACATATTGCCGAAGCGGGTCGGGGTGCCGAAGATAATGGCATCATAGTCCGCGAGCTCCTGCGGGGTGGCGACCGGGGCGTTTTGTGTTTTCCCCCCGGCTTTGGCGAAGGCTTCCGCCTGCATGGTTTCCGGTACGCGTTTAACCACGACCTCAACGCCGTCTACTCTGTTTGCGCCTTCTGCTACTGCGTGAGCCATGGTTTCAATGTGTCCATACATGGAATAATAGAGCACCAGAACTTTTGCCATTTTGCATCACTCCTCGTTGGTTTTTCTTACAGCGGATCGCTGCGTTCCTTTAAAGATATGACATCACAGCCAGACTGCAAAAATGAACGGCATTTCTTTGATATATAACAATATCTTTTGGATACGCGCCTTGTAGCAAAATGAAACAACTTTCGCGGCGCGGATTTTTCAAAATATAAGAACGGCTTATGAATGACTTCCCCGATATTTCATACGAAAGGCTGAGATCATGTTGCAGAATATTACCTCTCGCTTGCCGGATAGCCGCATTACACTAAGCTTAGTTTCACGCGGCACAGATAAAGGCACTGTCCTTGAGCCGCGAGGTGAAAGAATCCTCTTTTACTGAATGCAATATGATGTCTAATGTTTCACACTCTGGAGGTTAGAGATGGCAAACCATCGTGGTGGTTCAGGTAATTTCGCTGAAGACCGTGAAAGAGCATCAGAAGCAGGTCGTAAAGGTGGCCAGTCTAGCGGGGGCAACTTCAAAAACGACCCTCAGCGCGCATCAGAGGCTGGTAAAAAAGGGGGTAAAAATAGCCACGGCAGCAACAAGTAGTACGCCGGGTTAACTCCCTGCCGCCGGGTTTCCCGGCGGTTTTTTTATGTCTGCTGCATTGAACTGTCATCAAAGGCATCGCACACTACAGGATTGATTCTTCGTGCTGGTGTCCCATGTCCGTTTCCCGTTTTACCTTCTCCATTAAGCCTCAGGAAGCGATCCTGATTTTGATCACCATGTTCTGGGGCGGAACCTTTCTTGCCGTTCAGTACGCGGTCACGATGAGCGATCCGTTTTTCTTTGTAGGGCTGCGCTTTGCAACCGCGGCGATTGCCGTGGCGCTTATTTCGCTGAAAACCCTGCGCGGGTTGACCCTGAGAGAGCTTAAGGCGGGTGTCGCCATTGGTGTGGCGATTGCCATGGGCTACAGCCTGCAAACGTGGGGGCTCCAGTCTATCTCCAGCAGTAAATCCGCCTTCATCACCGCCATGTACGTACCGCTGGTGCCGCTGTTGCAGTGGCTGTGCCTCGGCAGAATGCCGGGCCTGATGTCGTGCATTGGCATCGTGCTGGCGTTCATCGGCCTTATTTTATTAGCCGGGCCGGAAAATAATCTGCTGGCGCTGGGGCCGGGGGAGATCATCACTCTGGTGGGGGCCGTCGCCATTGCGGCAGAAATTATCCTGATTAGCGCCTGGGCAGGAAAAGTGGACGTCAAGCGGGTGACGGTGGTGCAGCTTACCACCGCGTCGCTGGTGGCGTTCGCGACGATGGTGCCGGCAGGGGAGTCCGTCCCGCCGATGTCTACCGGGCTTATCGTCGTGGCGCTGGGGCTGGGCATTTTCAGCGCCATTATCCAGGTCACCATGAACTGGGCGCAGCGCAGCGTATCCCCAACTCGGGCGACGGTCATTTATACCGGTGAACCGGTATGGGCGGGTATTTTCGGGCGACTCGCCGGGGAGCGTCTGCCCCTGCTGGCGCTGGTGGGCGCGGCGTTTATTGTTCTCGGCGTGCTGGTGAGTGAGTTAAAGCTCAGAAAGCGTCGGAATGCGGTGAACGATTTAACGGCCGAATAAGCTTTTGATTGAAATAAAGGGCAGGTTTAACTACGATGTGTACGGATGAAAACCGTACACGATAAATGAAACCATGCCAGCACTCAAAAAACAGCGTATCGATCTTCGCCTGTCGGACGAAGACAAAACAATGATTGAAGAAGCGGCAGCGATGACCAACCAAACGATCACCCAGTTTATGGTGAACAGTGCGTCAGAGCGTGCTGCCGAAGTCATCGAACAGCATCGGCGTCTCGTATTAAACGAAGCCTCATGGATTGCCGTTATGGATGCCATCGACAATCCGCCAGAGCCAAATGAACGCCTGAAGCGAGCGGCGAAACGTCTTCGAAACATGGAGTGAAGCGTCGTGGCAAATCTCACGATCGAAATGTTATCAGAGGGAACCGATTACGATTTCGGCGATTTCGATTGTGGTGAACCCTCGCTAAATGCCTTCCTTACCGAGCACCTGATACGTCAGCACGGCGGGCGTATTTTACGCGGCTACCTGCTTAAAGAACGCGACCATCCGCGTGTCCTGGGCTATTACACACTCTCGGGAAGTTGCTTTGAAAAAGCGATGCTTCCTTCAAAGACTCAGCAGCGCCGCATCCCATACAGCAACGTCCCCAGCGTGACGCTGGGGCGTCTGGCTGTCCATAAAGAACTCCAGGGAAACGAGTGGGGAACAACGCTTGTCACACACGCTATGCGCGTTGTTTATCTGGCCTCGCAGGCTGTTGGCGTCCACGGAATTTTTGTGGATGCGCTTAACGAACGGGCCAAACGATTTTATCTGAAGCTGGGGTTTATCCCGCTGGCAGGTGAAAACAGCAGTTCGCTGTTCTTCCCCACGCAATCTATAGAACGACTGTTTGAGCAGGCGTGATCGCTCTTAAGGAACATGCAGGTCGGGTAAGGCGTCGCCGTTACCCGACGTGTTGATTTCACGGATCCTGAGTCACCACGGCGCCCTGCGGCGCGGCAGCCATCCGGCGGCTCAGCAGGGCGTTGAGCAGGATCGCGCCGAAGGTCGCCGTGCCAATCCCGCCCACCGTAAACCCGCCCAGCGTCAGGGCGAAATCACCCGCCCCCAGCACCAGCGTTACCGCCACCATGATCAGGTTACCGTTCTGGCTCAGATCAACATGGTTCTGCACCCAGATGCGTGCCCCTGCCACGGCAATCAGACCAAATACCACAATCGAGGCGCCGCCAATCACGGGGGCCGGGATGGTGTGGATCAATGCGCCGAATTTCGGGGAAAAGCCGAGCAGCATCGCCATCACCGCCGCCGCCACGAAGACCAGCGTCGAATAGACTTTGGTCACTGCCATCACGCCGATGTTTTCCGCGTAGGTCGTCACGCCGCTGCCGCCGACCGAGCCGGAGAGCATGGTCGCCAGACCGTCTCCCACAAACGCCCGCCCTATATACGGATCCATATTGCGCCCGGTCATTCCCGCTACGGCTTTCAGGTGGCCCAGGTTTTCAGCCACCAGAATCACCGCGACAGGCGCGATGAGCATCATCGCCTGAGCGTTAAAGGTGGGTGAGGTCATCTGCGGCAGGCCGAACCAGGCGGCCTGGTGAATCAGTGTGAAATCAACCGGTTTGCCGAGACCGAACACGTTCGCCAGCAGCGCGTAGACCAGACAGGCCGCAATCAGCCCGACCAGGATCAGCAGCCGTTGGATCATGCCGCGCGTAAAGACCGCCACCACGCCGATGCACAGCACCGTTATCACCGCCATCCAGCTTTCAAATGGTGAGCCGGAAACGCTCTTCACCGCAATCGGCGCGAGGTTCAGGCCTATCGCCATCACCACCGCCCCGGTGACGACGGGGGGCATCATCCGCTCGATCCAGCGCGTGCCGACTTTCATCACCACCAGACCGGTCAGGGTGTAGACCAGCCCACAGGCGATAATGCCGCCGAGGGCCACGCTCAGGTTGGGGTTAATACCCTGACCGTTAAACCCGGTCGCTGCAATGACCACCCCCACGAAGGCGGCGCTGGAGCCCAGATAGCTGGGCACACGCCCGCCGGTGACAAAAAAGAACAGCAGGGTACCCATACCCGACATCAAAATGGCGAGGTTAGGATCCAGCCCCATCAGCATGGGCATCAGCACCGTCGCACCAAACATCGCGACCGCATGCTGCACGCCCATCACCATGGTCTGCCCGAGCGGGAGCCTTTCATCCGGCGCGACCACGCCTTCTTCTGTGGAGGTCGATTTCAACTGCCAGTGGGGAAGTCCGAACATGATCTGTCTCCTGAATGCGGATTAACAGGCGGGTCGCATAAGCACGTGATAGCCGCGGTCGAACCACACCAGCCCTTGCGGCGCCGGGTGGCGTACGATGGATACAATGTCGCAAAACAGAATGTCGTGAGTGCCAACGCTCACCACCTGGCTGATACGGCAGTCGAACGAGGCCAGCGCATTTTCCAGACGCGGGCAGCCCGTGTCGCCTGTCTGCCAGCGGGCAGCGGCAAAGCGGTCCGCCATCGGCGTTTTCCCGCCAAACAGGTTGGATAAAGGCTCCTGTCCGGCACTCAGCGTGTTAACGCACAGGGTGCGGTTCTCGCTGAAAATCGGCCAGACCGACGCGCCGCGGTTCAGGCACACCAGCAGGGTAGGCGGGGAATCCGTGACGCTGCATACCGCGCTGGCGGTGAAGCCCGCCATTCCCGCGGGGCCGTCGGTGGTGATGATATTGACCGCTGCGCCGACGCAGGCCATGGCGTCGCGAAAGGTTTGTTTATCCGGTGTCATCACGTTCGCTCCTTACGCCAGCCCGCAGGCATCGTCAAAGGTCAGACGCGGCAGGCGTCCGTACAGTTTGGTCGCATCGCCGTAGCCGATATTGATCAGCAGGTTGCTTTTGAGCAGCGTGCCCGTGAAAAAGGCCGCGTCCACTTTTTCCCGGTCAAAACCCGACATCGGCCCGGTGTCCAGCCCGAGCGCGCGGCAGGCGAAAATCAGGTACGCGGCCTGCATTGAGCTGTTGCGAAAGGCGGTCTCTTCCGCCAGCGCGGGGCTTGCGGTAAACCAGTTTCTGGCATCGCCGTGCGGGAACAGTTCAGGCAGGCGCTCATAAAACTCGCTGTCCCAGGCGACAATCGCCGTGACCGGGGCAGTGAGCGTTTTCTCAAGGTTGCCGCTGGAGAGCGCCGGGCGCAGCTTCTCTTTTCCTTCCGGGCTTCGCACAAACACAATGCGCGCCGGGGAGCAGTTGGCGGACGTCGGCCCCCATTTCATCAGGTCATAAATCTCGCGCAGCGTCTCGTCACTGACCGGTATATCCAGCCAGCCGTTATGGGTACGTGCGCCGGTAAACAGCGTTTCCAGCGCGGCGGGCGTGATGGCTTCGCTCATTCAAGCTCCTTACAAAGCGGGTTCTGGGCGGTGCAGCAGGCTGGCAAGCCCGTTCAGCAGCAGAGTGTTAAAGATGTCCGGCGCGGTCACATTGCAGGCATGCCCGCCCTGGCGCATGACCGTTTTGCGGGCGTGCGGGAGGGCGGCGTGCAGTTCAGCGGAGCAGACGGACGGCACCAGCAGATCGTCGGTGGAGCAGATAATCTGTACGGGGCAGCGAACGCGTGCAGCGTGGCGGCTGAAATCGGCCTGTTTCAGGGCATGCAGCCTGCGCAGCAGATTGGCTTTGCCCTGAAAATGGGCCAGCGCCAGCGCGTGCTCGGCCTCCAGCCGCGGGGCGCGGGCGGCCATCCAGTCTGCCGGGTAGAGGAACAACGGCTGTGCCTCTACCCACGCCTGCGCGCCGCCCGCATGCAGCAGACGTTCGCGAACGTCAAAACAGCGGCGGGTATGGGCATTGAGGGTCAGCCAGCCGTTGACGCAGACCAGCGCGGTGAGGGCGTCGGGCTTATCGATGGCCAGCCGCAGGCCGACCAGCGCCCCCAACGCGTGGCCGACCACGCAGTAACGGGCGATCCCGGCCTCGGCTAACGCCAGCGCAAGCTCGTCGGCCATGTGTGCGAGGGTGTAGTCTTCCGGCAGGGTATCCGGGTTATTCCCCGTGCCCCGCTGGTCGTAGCACACCACCTGATACTCCTGCCCCAGCACGGCGAGCTGGGGCAGCCAGTAGCTGCCGCTGCCGCCGAGCCCGGCAATCAGTACCACCACGGGCGCGCCCGCAAAGGGGGGCGGTGAAATGGACAGTTTCATGGCCGCCTCACTTCGCGATGTGCGCAACGGTGGCAATTTCAACCAGCGCTTCGGGCTTTACCAGCCCGCACTGGATGCAAAACCGCGCCGGTTTATCGCCGGGGAAAAACTCCGCGTAAATCTCGTTAATCGCGGCGTAGTTTTTCCAGTCGGTGATAAAGATGCTGTTGAAGGTCACGTCCTCCATAGTGCCACCCGCCGTTTCGATCACGGTTTTGATCGTCTCCAGCACGTGGCGGGTTTGCGCCTTTGGGTCATCGATAAACACCACGTTGTTGTCTTTATCAAACGGCAGCGTGCCCGAGACATACACCACGCCGTCGGCGAGGGTGCCGGGGACAAACGGGGCAATCGGGGTGCTGGTGCCCGGCGGAATAATCACGGATTTCGGCATAGCGGTTCTCCTCAGGCGATGCGGGCGAGCGGGGGATCCAGCGCGTCGCAGAAATCATTGACGTTACTGACCCAGCCAAAAAAGGTTTCGATATTGAACAGGGCGGCTTTCTGGGCAAAATCCGGCCCGGCCTGATGGGTGGCATCCTCCAGCACCACCCCAAAATACTCGAGGAAAAAGCCGTCGCGCAGGGTCGACTCCACGCACACGTTGGTGGCTATGCCCGTAAAGACCAGATGACGAATGCCCCGGCTGCGCAGTAGGCTGTCAAGCGGGGTATTGAAAAAGCCGCTGTAGCGCGGTTTCGGCAGCACGATATCGCCGGCCTCCGGTACCAGCTCATCCACCAGCTGATAATCCCAGCCGCCTTTCGCCAGCAGCGTGCCCTGGAGTTCGGGCCGTTGACGCATGGTTTTCAGGGCGTTGGATTTGTGAAAGTTGGGTGAGCCGGGACCGCCAGCCTCGACGTACTGCTCGTCCCAGCCGTTCTGGAACCAGACGATCAGCATGCCCGCAGCACGCGCGGCGCTCACGGCGGTTTTGATGTTCTCAATCACCGGCTGCGTGGTGGAGACGTCAAACCCGGCCAGATCCAGATACCCGCCTTTACTGGCATAGGCGTTTTGCATATCCACCACGATCAGCGCGCTGCGCTGCGCGTCAAAGGTAATGGCTTCCGGGCGAGCGTTGAGGGTCGTCATTACGCCACCTCCTTCGTCACGGCAGGGATGTGGGCGCGGCACTGCATCAGCGGCTGAATGCGCTCGCCGAAGGTTTCCACGCCGGTGAGAAAATCATCGAAGGTCAGCAGCACGCCTTCGGCGCCGGGCACGGCAGCCACTTCGTCGAGCATTCTGGCGACGCTGGCATACGAGCCAACCAGGGTGCCCATGTTGATATTGACGGCAGACGTTGGGTCGGCCATCTGGCGAACGTTGGTGTCCGCGCCGGAGCGGGTATCCTTCTGGCTCTGCTCGGTAAGCCAGCTCAGCGCGTCGTCATCTGCGCCGTCCTTGTATCGTTCCCATTTGGCGCGCGCGGCGTCGTCGGTTTCGTCGGCAATCACCATAAACAGCACATAGGAACCCACGTCGCGCCCGGTTTTGTCGGCGGCCGCTTTCATGCGTGCCGCGGTGGGCGCGAAGGCGGCCGGGGTGTTAACGCCTTTGCCGAAGCAGAAGTTGAAGTCGGCGTATTTCGCCGAGAATTCCATTCCCGCGTCGCTCTGTCCGGCGCATATCACCTTCATCGGCACCGACGGCTGCGGGCTGACGCGGCAGTCGTTCATGGTAAAGAAGTCGCCTTTGAAATCGCTTTTGCCGGTGCCCCATAGATCGCGCAGCACCTGCACATATTCAGTCAGGTAGTCGTAGCGACGGGAGAAGTAATCGTCCCCCGGCCAGATCCCCATCTGCTCGTACTCCGGCTTTTGCCAGCCGGTGACCAGGTTAACGCCAAAGCGCCCGCCGGAGATGGAGTCGATGGTGGAGGCCATCCGCGCCACGATTGCCGGGGGAAGGGTAAGGGTGGCGGCGGTGGCGTAAATCTGGATGCGCGAGGTTACCGCCGCCAGGCCCGCCATCAGGGTGAAAGACTCCAGGTTGTGGTCCCAGAATTCGGTCTTACCGCCGAAACCGCGCAGCTTGATCATCGAGAGCGCAAAGTCGAAGTGGTAGTGCTCCGCTTTCTGCACGATGGCTTTATTCAGCTCAAAGGTCGGCATGTATTGCGGGGCAGTGGTCGAGATAAGCCAGCCGTTGTTGCCGATCGGTACAAATACGCCAATTTTCATCACGAACCTCTCTTCATTACGTCGCAGGTGTCACGATGTTTTTGCAAAGGCAGTGCCAGTTTTGAAAATCACTTTGTTATTAATGTGTTAAATGATGGTTGTTAAAATTAACAGCGAAAATGTGGACTGGATGGTCAAAATCATTGCACAGAAAACAGGCACTCATGCGCGCTGAGGGTGCAGAAGGTCGTGGCGAGACGGGGGTTTTGCTATGCTGAGCGCAGGACAGAAAATGGAGAGCGAAAATGACACAAGGCGCAGTGAAAACACCCGGTAAACGTTCGCAGGCGGTGAGCGCCAAGAAACAGGCGATCCTCAGCGCTGCGCTGGAGACATTTTCGCAGTTTGGTATTCACGGTACGCGCCTTGAGCAGGTGGCGGAGCAGGCCGGGGTGTCCAAAACCAATCTGCTCTACTACTACCCGTCAAAAGAGGCGCTCTATATCGCGGTGATGCAGCAGATCCTCGATATCTGGCTGGCACCTCTCAAGGCGTTTCGCGAAGAGCTGGCCCCGCTGGTGGCGATAGAGGAGTACATACGCCTGAAGCTGGAGGTATCGCGTGATTACCCGCAGGCATCAAGGCTGTTCTGCCTGGAGATGTTGCAGGGCGCGCCGCTGTTGCAGGCGGAGCTGACCGGCGATTTAAAGCAGCTGGTGGACGATAAATCGGCCATTATTGCCGGATGGGTCGCCAGCGGAAAACTGGCGCCCGTCGATCCGCATCATCTGATCTTCATGATTTGGGCCTCAACCCAGCACTACGCTGACTTCGCGGCCCAGGTCGAGGCGGTGACCGGTAAAACGCTCCAGGACGAGGCGTTTTTCCAGAGTACGCTGGATAACGTGCAGCGGATGATTATCGAAGGGATCCGTGTGCGCTAATCAGCCGGTTGGAAAGGGCAGCTTAAATTGCCCTCTTCACACTGCATCAACGAGGCCAGAAAGGCTTCGCGCTCCGCTGTTTTCTCCGTCAGGCACTGGTTGATAATCATCGGCTGAATAGTGCCACCTTCGGTTCCTGAACCCATCAATTTACAGTCTCCGTCACGCAGGGCGATCCACGCCTGCTGCGCCTTTTTCAGCAGGTCGCGCTGAGGAGCTGCCGCGCGTTTGATGGCGGCCTGGTACGTCTGGTTGAGCTTTTTATCCGCAGCCTGGTACTGCTCTGCCGCACAGGCACTGAGTTCTGTCTGGGTGGTCGCTTTGTCGCACTCGTCGGCCAGCGCGCTGGCGCTGAGCAGCAGTGCTGCGCCTGCGAGAAATATTCTTTTCATCATTCCCTCCGTGTAAAAAAGCCGGATGCGCTGCGCTTATCCGGCCTACGGTGATTTTGTAGCCCCGGTAAGCGTAGCGTCACCGGAGAGAGTTTACACGATTAACCGATTGTCATCAGGCTGGCGTTACCTCCCGCCGCCGCGGTGTTGACGCTGAGCGAGCGCTCAACGTACAGACGCTCCAGCAGCAGGTTGGTCTCCCCGCGGGCGAAGCCCTGCACCGAGACAATCGCGCCGCTGCGGGCCGCCACCTGCTCGCACAGTTCGCGCAGCTGGTCGGAATCACCGTGGTAGATCACCGCGTCAAACGGCTGGGTCAGCAGGGCATCGGCCTTCGCAAAGCGAATGCGGGCCGAGACCGCTTTTGGCAACTGTTTGGCGAGGTCGCGATGCAGGGCATCTTCCGGCCACAGCACCTCACAGCCCGTTGCCGTTGCGGCTGCCAGCTGCACCAGCGCATCCTCCTCGTTATCCGCCACGCACAGCACACGCTCGCGCGGCATCAGCGTCCAGGTGTTGCGCTCACCGGTTGGACCCGGCAGCAGACGCTGTGTTCCCGCCTGCGCCAGCTCGCCGTACTGCTGTGCAATCGCATGCAGCTCGGGACGATTTTCAGCCCACTTAATCAGCGCGTCCAGCGGCTGGGTCAGCACGGCTTTCACCTGCGCATCCACCGGATATTCCGCGTCCTGACGCGCCAGCGTCACGCCCAGCGCATTTTCCGGACGGTTTGCCAGCAGGCGGTACAGATAGAGCGGACCGCCCGCTTTCGGGCCGGTGCCGGAGAGACCTTCACCGCCGAACGGCTGCACGCCCACGACCGCGCCAACCATGTTGCGGTTGACGTACAGGTTGCCGACTTTAGCATTGCCGGTCACCTGGGCAATGGTTTCGTCGATACGGGTATGCACGCCAAGCGTCAGGCCGTAACCCGAAGCGTTGATCTGATCGATCAGCTCGTTGAGGTTGTTACGGTTGTAGCGCACCACGTGCAGTACCGGACCGAAGACCTCTTTTTTCAGCTCGTCGAAGCTTGCCAGCTCAATCAGCGTTGGCGGCACGAAGGTGCCGGTCTGCCACTCGCGGGCATCTTCGCTGTTCTCGCGCACCGCCTGGAACACCGGACGGCCTTTGGCACGCATGGTCTGAATGTGATTTTCAATGTTGGCTTTGGCTTCCGCGTCGATCACCGGCCCGATGTCGGTGGTGAGACGGCCCGGGTTGCCCATGCGGCATTCCGCCATCGCACCGCGCAGCATCTTCAGCGTGTGGTCAGCCACGTCATCCTGTAAGCACAGTACGCGCAGGGCGGAACAGCGTTGGCCCGCGCTGTCGAAAGCAGAGGCCAGCACGTCAACGACGACCTGCTCGGTGAGCGCGGAGGAGTCCACGATCATGGCGTTCATGCCGCCGGTTTCAGCGATCAGCGGGGTAGGACGGCCCTGCGCATCCAGACGGGTGGCGATGTTGCGTTGCAGCAGGGAGGCCACTTCGGTAGAACCGGTAAACATCACGCCGCGTACTCGGTTATCGGAGGTCAGTTTGGCCCCGACCGTTTCACCGCGCCCTGGCAGCAGCTGCACCACGCCCGCCGGTACGCCCGCTTCCAGCAGAATGCTAATGCCCTGGGCGGCAATCAGCGGGGTCTGCTCTGCCGGTTTCGCCAGCACGCTGTTGCCTGCGGCCAGCGCCGCGGCAATCTGGCCGGTGAAGATCGCCAGCGGGAAGTTCCACGGGCTGATACACACCACCGGGCCGAGCGGACGGTGGGTTTCGTTGTCGAAATCATCGCGCACCTGACCGGCGTAGTAGTGCAGGAAGTCGACCGCCTCGCGCACTTCGGCGATGGCGTTGCTGAAGGTTTTACCCGCTTCACGCACCAGAATGCCGATAAGCTGCTGCATCTGATCTTCCATCAGCACCGCCGCGCGTTCCAGAATGGCGGCACGCTCCTGCGGCGGGGTGGCAAACCAGATTGGCGCGTTGTTCACCGCGCTCTCCAGGGCCTGCTCCACTTCCGCTTCCGTGGCTTCGCGCACGTAGCCGACGATATCCTTCGGCTCTGCCGGGTTGATCACCGGCTGCATTTCACCGTCCTCAACGGACTGCTCAAGGATCGGCCTGGCCTGCCACTTCTGCAATGCGCTGTTTAGCAGGGCAGAAGAGAGCGACGCCAGACGGTGTTCGTTGGCGAGATCCAGACCCGCCGAGTTGACGCGACCTGCACCATACAGCTCGCGCGGCAGGGCAATCTTCGGATGCGGCAGACCAATCTGGCCTTCCTGCGCCGCCATCTTCTCAACGGCCTGTACCGGATCGGCCACCAGTTCGTCCAGCGGCAGGGTGGTATCGGCGATGCGGTTAACGAAGGAGGTGTTCGCCCCGTTCTCCAGCAGACGACGCACCAGGTAGGCCAGCAGGGTTTCGTGGGTACCTACCGGGGCATAGATTCGGCACGGACGGTTCAGCTTGCCGTCGGCCACTTTACCGGTCACCTGCTCGTACAGCGGTTCACCCATGCCGTGCAGGCACTGGAACTCGTACTGGCCCGGATAGTAGTTTTGCCCGGCCAGGCTGTAGATCGCCGCCAGGGTGTGGGCGTTGTGGGTGGCGAACTGCGGATAAATCAGGTTCGGCACGCCGAGCAGTTTTTTCGCGCAGGCGAGGTAAGAGACGTCGGTATAGACCTTGCGGGTATAGACCGGATAACCTTCCAGACCTTCCATCTGGGCGCGTTTGATTTCGCTGTCCCAGTAGGCGCCCTTCACCAGACGGATCATCAGGCGGCGACGGCTGCGGCTGGCCAGGTCAATCAGGTAGTCAATGACGAACGGGCAGCGTTTCTGGTAGGCCTGGATAACGAAACCAATCCCGTTCCAGCCCGCCAGCTCCGGCTCGAAGCACAGTTTTTCCAGCAGGTCGAGGGAGATCTCCAGACGGTCCGCCTCTTCGGCGTCGATGTTGATGCCGATGTCATACTGGCGCGCCAGCAGGGTCAGGGACTTCAGGCGCGGGTAGAGTTCTTCCATCACCCGGTCGTACTGCGCACGGCTGTAGCGCGGGTGCAGGGCGGAAAGCTTGATAGAGATGCCCGGACCTTCATAAATACCGCGACCGTTGGACGCTTTACCGATGGCGTGGATCGCCTGCTGGTAAGAGACCATGTAGGCCTGCGCGTCGGCGGCGGTCAGCGCCGCTTCACCCAGCATGTCGTAGGAGTAGCGGAAGCCTTTGTCTTCCAGCTTGCGGGCGTTCGCCAGCGCTTCGGCAATGGTTTCCCCGGTGACGAACTGCTCGCCCATCAGGCGCATCGCCATGTCCACGCCCTTGCGGATCAGCGGCTCGCCGCTCTTGCCGATGATGCGGTTCAGAGAGCGCGACAGGTTGGCTTCGTTATGGGTGGAGACCAGCTTGCCGGTAAACAGCAGGCCCCAGGTGGCGGCGTTAACGAACAGGGACGGACTGCGGCCAATGTGGGAGTGCCAGTTGCCGTTACTGATTTTGTCGCGGATCAGGGCATCGCGGGTGGCTTTATCCGGAATACGCAGCAGCGCTTCCGCCAGACACATCAGCGCCACGCCTTCCTGCGAGGAGAGGGAGAACTCCTGCAACAGACCCTGCACCATACCGGCGCGTCCGCTGGCGGTTTTCTGGTTACGCAGCTTGTCGGCGAGCTGATACGCGAGGCTGTGCGCCTGAGCGGCAACGGCTTCCGGCAGGCGCGCCTGCTCCAGGAGCATCGGCACGGCGTCGGTTTCGGCACGGCGGTAGGCGCCGGTAATGGCGGCGCGGCTGACGGACTGCGGCAGGATCTGCTCGGCAAATTCCAGGAACGGCTGGTGGTTCTCTTCAACGGCCGTCGCGGCCTCTTCGCTTTCGTTCGCTGCACCCGCCAGCAGGGCAGGCAGCTCCGGCAGACCTTCTTCACTCTCCAGTCTTTCCAGATAGTTAAAAATCGCCTGCTTGATTAACCAGTGCGGTGTGCGGTCGATGCGGGTCGCAGCGGTTTTAATCCGTTCGCGGGTAGCGTCATCCAGCTTAACCCCCATGGTGGTCATCCCCATGCCAAAACTCCTGTTGTTCTGTAATAGCGTTCTGTTGATAGCGTGAAATATCCACCATGTTGCAACTTTGTGCAACCGTGTTAAATGTGACCTGGTCTGCAAGCTGGAAAATGAATGGATTGTTAACGATTGGTTAGCTGTGAAAAAGAACGTGCGGCGGTTTCTGAGCCCAGTTTTTATGCGGTGCTTAACACTTTTTAAAGGTGCAACCCGTAAAAGCGTGAGCGAGTGCAACCTATAGGAAAGACGTATAAAACCAGGGATGAAATTCATGTAAATGCAGTGTTAAATCGTTTGTCAGTGGGATGCGTATACGGCAGGATAGCGCGCCCAACGGAAACACATACACACATCACTACGTTCCGGTGATGACATAACAAGGCAACCCGGACGGTTGTCGCTCGACATTTTGGAGAATTTGAATGGCTATTAGCACACCGATGCTGGTGACATTTCTCGTTTATATTTTTGGCATGATCCTGATAGGGTTTTTGGCATGGCGTTCCACTAAAAACTTTGACGACTACATCCTCGGCGGGCGCAGCTTAGGCCCGATGGTCACCGCACTCTCTGCGGGCGCTTCCGACATGAGCGGCTGGCTGCTGATGGGGCTGCCGGGCGCGATTTTCATCTCCGGTATCTCCGAAAGCTGGATCGCCATCGGCCTGACCGTTGGCGCGTGGATTAACTGGAAGCTGGTGGCAGGCCGTCTGCGCGTGCACACCGAAGCCAACAACAACGCCCTGACGCTGCCGGACTACTTCACCGGACGCTTTGAAGATAACAGCCGTATCCTGCGCATTATCTCCGCGGTGGTGATCCTGCTGTTCTTCACCATCTACTGTGCCTCCGGCATCGTGGCGGGCGCGCGCCTGTTCGAAAGCACCTTCGGCATGAGCTATGAAACCGCCCTGTGGGCCGGCGCCGCAGCAACCATCCTCTATACCTTCGTGGGCGGATTCCTGGCGGTAAGCTGGACCGATACCGTGCAGGCGAGCCTGATGATCTTCGCCCTGATCCTGACTCCGGTGATTGTCATTTTCACCGTCGGCGGCTTTGGCGAATCGCTGGAAGTGATCAAGCAGAAGAGCATCGAAAACGTCGATATGCTGAAAGGGCTGAACTTCGTCGCCATCGTCTCTCTGATGGGCTGGGGCCTGGGCTACTTCGGCCAGCCGCACATTCTGGCGCGCTTCATGGCGGCGGATTCCCACCACACCATCGTTCACGCGCGTCGCATCAGCATGACGTGGATGATCCTGTGTCTGGCGGGGGCGTGTGCGGTCGGCTTCTTCGGTATCGCGTACTTCAACAACAACCCGGCGCAGGCGGGCGCGGTGAACCAGAACGCCGAGCGCGTGTTCATCGAGCTGGCGCAGATCCTGTTCAACCCGTGGATTGCCGGTATTCTGCTCTCCGCGATCCTCGCGGCGGTGATGTCCACCCTGAGCTGTCAGCTGCTGGTGTGCTCCAGCGCCATCACCGAAGACCTCTACAAAGCGTTCCTGCGTAAGGGCGCGAGCCAGAAAGAGCTGGTGTGGGTAGGGCGCTTTATGGTGCTGGTGGTTGCGCTGGTGGCGATTGCGCTGGCGGCAAACCCGGAAAACCGCGTCCTGGGGCTGGTGAGCTACGCCTGGGCGGGCTTCGGTGCGGCATTTGGTCCGGTGGTGCTGTTCTCTGTACTGTGGTCACGCATGACCCGCAACGGCGCGCTGGCGGGGATGATTATCGGTGCGGTAACCGTTATCGTCTGGAAACAGTTCGCGTGGCTGGGCCTGTACGAAATCATTCCGGGCTTCATCTTCGGCAGCCTCGGTATCGTGGTGTTTAGCCTGCTGGGCAAAGCGCCGTCTGCGTCTATGCAGAAACGCTTTGCGGAGGCGGACGCGCACTATCACTCAGCGCCGCCGTCTAAGCTCCAGGCTGAGTAATTTTCCCCTCACCCTAACCCTCTCCCCGGTGGGGAGAGGGGATAGTCCTTTCACCTATGTGAGTCTTCATCAATGAGAATTAAAACAGGGTTAATGGTGGCAGCATTCGTGATGCTGTCGGGCTGTAGCGCACCCGCACAGCACGCGGCGGTGGAAACCTGCAAAGCAGAAAATCAGATGCAGCAGACCACGCTTTATTTCGGCTTAAACCGTCCTGCCGGGGCGCAAATCACAGGCAACGAATGGCAGCAGTTTGTCGACCAGGACGTGACGCCACGCTTTCGCGATGGTTTAACGGTATTTGATGCGCGCGGTCAGTGGCTGGGGAATGATGGAAAAGTGGCGCGCGAGCCGAGCAAGGCATTGATGCTGATCCACGCTAAAGACGCGCAGAGTGAGAAGAATATCGAAGCGTTGCGCGGGATCTATAAGTCACGCTTCGCGCAGGAGTCGGTGATGCGGGTGGACCAGCCGGTGTGCGTGCAGTTTTAATGAAAAACGGCGGGAAACCCGCCGTTGTTGTATCGTAGGCCCGTGCAAGCGAAGCGCCGCCGGGCACAAAACTTACAGCACCAACCCCGCAAAGCTCGCCGACAGCAGGCTTACCAGCGTTGCCCCGTATACAAGGCGTAAACCAAACCGCGACACCACGTTACCCTGTTGCTCATTCAGACCTTTTATTGCCCCCGCCACAATGCCAATGGAAGCGAAGTTAGCGAACGATACCAGGAACACGGATAAAATCCCCAGCCCGCGCGGTGACATTTGATGGGCTATTTTTTGCAGCTCGATCATCGCCACAAATTCATTCGCCACCAGTTTAGTTGCCATAATGCTCCCCGCGCTTAAGGCATCGCTCAGCGGAATACCAATAAGCCACGCCAGCGGATAAAACACATAACCCAGAATCTGCTGGAAGCTCATGCCAAATATGCCGGAGAAGAGGGCGTTAATGGCGCTAATAAGGGCGATAAAGCCAATCAGCATCGCCAGAATAATCATCGCCACCTTAAAACCGGCCAGAATATACTCGCCCAGCATTTCAAAGAAGCTCTGGGATTCGTGCAGTTTTTCCAGCCTGATATCCGGCTCCGCTTCCGGGCGGACCGGGTTAATGACCGAAAGAATAATAAAGGTGCTGAACATGTTCAGGATCAGCGCCGCGACGACAAACCTGGCGTCGAGCATAGTCATATAGGCCCCGACAATCGACAGCGAAACCGTCGACATGGCCGTGGCAGCCATCGTAAACAGACGACGCGAGGAGAGATCGCCCAGCACGCCTTTGTAGGCAATGAAGTTTTCCGACTGACCGAGGATCAGCGAACTCACCGCGTTAAAGGATTCCAGCTTGCCCATGCCGTTCAGTTTTGACAGCAGCGTCCCGATCACCCGAATAAAGATCGGCAGAATACGCCAGTGCTGAAGAATACCAATCAGCGCCGAGATAAAAATAATGGGGCAGAGCACGCCAAGGAAAATGAACGCCAGCCCTTTTTCACCCATCCCGCCAAAGACAAAATTCGTCCCTTCGGCAGCGAATTTAAGCAGCGACTCAAAGAAACCGGAAACGTATTTAATAATAAACAGGCCGCTTTCTGCGTGGAGGAAAAAGAACGCCAGCGCGATTTCGATCACGATCAGCTGTAAAACGAAACGAATACGAATTTTTCGGCGGTCGAAACTCACCAGCCAGGCGAGCGCAAGAATAATCACCAGCGCCAGCAGGAAATGGACAATTTTAAACATGGCTTATTTTCAGTTGGTTTTCGAGGCGGACATTTAGCCACAGCCCCGGTTAACCGTAAATGGGCATTTTCGTTATACCTTATAAACGTAACGGTTACTCAGGCAATTATTACTCCGCAATGCGTTTACATCTGGTCATCAAAACTCAACACATTTCGCTTGTTTTTCTTGTTGCCGTAATGATAATCACTATCACAAGAATTTACTTTTCTTTGCATCAGTTGACCGCGATAAACATTTAAGGTGTCGGCATGTTTGTTCCTTTTCTCATTATGTTACGTGAAGGCCTTGAAGCGGCCCTGATTGTTAGCCTTATCGCCAGTTATCTGAAGCGTACCCAGCGCGGACGCTGGATTGGCGTCATGTGGGTTGGGGTTTTCCTTGCTGCGGCGCTCTGCCTGGGCCTCGGTATCCTCATCAACGAAACCACCGGGGAGTTCCCGCAGAAAGAGCAGGAGCTGTTTGAAGGGATCGTCGCCGTGATTGCGGTGGTGATCCTCACCTGGATGGTGTTCTGGATGCGCAAGGTCTCCCGTAACGTGAAGGTACAGCTTGAACAGGCGGTGGATAACGCCCTGCAAAAAGGCAACCACCACGGCTGGGCGCTGATCATGATGGTCTTTTTCGCCGTGGCGCGTGAAGGCCTGGAGTCTGTGTTCTTCCTGCTCGCGGCTTTTCAGCAGGACGTGGGCATCTGGCCGCCGCTGGGCGCGGTGCTCGGGCTGGCCACGGCGGTTGTGCTTGGCTTCCTGCTCTACTGGGGCGGCATTCGTCTTAACCTGGGCGCGTTCTTCAAGTGGACCAGCCTGTTTATTCTGCTGGTGGCCGCAGGGCTGGCGGCAGGGGCGATCCGCGCCTTCCACGAAGCGGGTCTGTGGAACCACTTCCAGGACGTGGCGTTCGATCTCAGCAACGTCCTGTCGACCCATTCACTGACCGGTACCCTGCTCGAAGGGATCTTCGGCTACCAGGAAACGCCGAGCGTCAGCGAAGTGGCGATGTACTTTATCTATCTGGTTCCGGCGCTGATCCTGTTCGCTATGCCGCCGCGTACCGGCTCGCAGGCGTCGCGCGTAGCGCCGTAAGTGCTGTTTTAGTTACAACATACTTTTAAAGGGAAGAGTCATGGCCATTCAGTTCCGTCGTAGTGCGTTATGCGCAGGCATTGCCGCGCTGTTCGTGTCTGCCTTCACCGCTCAGGCGGCAGATATTCCGCAGGTAAAAGTCACCGTCAACGATAAACAGTGCGAGCCGATGACCATCACGGTTAACAGCGGTAAAACGCAGTTTATTATTCAGAACCACAGCCAGAAGGCGCTGGAGTGGGAAATCCTGAAAGGCGTGATGGTGGTGGAAGAGCGCGAGAATATCGCGCCGGGCTTCAGCCAGAAGATGACCGCAAATCTTCAGCCCGGGGAATATGACATGACCTGCGGCCTGCTGACTAACCCGAAAGGTAAGCTGATCGTCAAAGGCGCAGCGACGGCGGACGCGGCCAAAGGCACGGCGCTGCTGAGCCTCGGCGACGCCATTACCGCCTATAAAGCCTACGTCACCAAAGAGACAGCGGACCTGGTGGCAGGCACCAAAGCCTTTACCGACGCGGTGAAAGCGGGCGACATCGAAAAAGCGAAATCCCTGTATGCGCCTACCCGTCAGCACTACGAGCGCATTGAGCCGATTGCCGAACTGTTCTCTGACCTCGATGGCAGCATTGACGCCCGTGAAGACGACTACGAGCAGAAGGCCGCCGATCCGAAATTCACCGGCTTCCACCGTCTGGAAAAAGCCCTGTTTGGCGATAACTCCACCAGTGGGATGGAGAAATACGCCGAGCAGCTCAACAGCGACGTGCTGGAGCTGCAAAAACGCATCAGCGAGCTGGCATTCCCACCGTCGAAAGTGGTGGGTGGCGCAGCGGGCCTGATTGAAGAAGTGGCCGCCAGCAAAATCAGCGGTGAAGAAGATCGTTACAGCCACACCGACCTGTGGGACTTCCAGGCGAACGTCGACGGCGCACAGAAAATTGTCGATCTGCTGAGGCCTCAGCTGCAAAAAGAGAACGGCGAGCTGCTGGCGAAAGTGGATGCCAACTTTAAGAAAGTTGACGCTATCCTGGCGAAATACCGCACCAAAGACGGGTTCGAAACCTACGACAAGCTGACCGATGCTGACCGTAACGCGCTGAAAGGCCCGATAACCACCCTGGCGGAAGATCTCTCCCTGCTGCGTGGCGTACTGGGTCTGGATTAAGCGATGAACAAGCATGACGAATACGACGTGGCGGAACCTTCCCGACGTCGGTTGTTAAAAGGGGTAGGGGCGCTGGGCGGCGCGTTTGCCCTGGCGGGAGGCTGTCCGGTGGCGCATGCGGCAAAACCGCAAAGCGCCCCTGGCACGCTCTCCCCGGATGCGCGTATGGAAACGCAGCCGTTTTATGGTGAGCACCAGGCGGGGATCCTGACGCCGCAGCAGGCCTCGATGATGCTGGTGGCTTTCGATTCGCTGGCGAGTGATAAAGCCGACCTTGAGCGTCTGTTCAGGCTGTTGACCACGCGTATTGCCTTCCTCACCGCCGGCGGTCCCGCACCGGAAACACCGAATCCGCGCCTGCCGCCGATGGATTCCGGCATCCTCGGCGCGTTTATCGCTCCCGATAATCTGACCATTACCGTGTCGGTGGGGGAATCGCTGTTTGATGATCGCTACGGACTGGCGAAGCAGAAGCCGAAAGCGCTGCAAAAAATGACGCGATTCCCGAATGATTCTCTCGACGCGGCGCTGTGCCACGGCGATCTGCTGTTGCAGATCTGCGCTAATACCCAGGATACGGTGATCCATGCCCTGCGCGATATTATCAAGCACACCCCGGATCTGCTGAGCGTGCGCTGGAAGCGGGAAGGTTTTATCTCTGACCACGCCGCGCGCAGTAAAGGGAAAGAGACGCCGGTCAACCTGCTGGGCTTCAAAGACGGCACCGCCAACCCGGACAGCAGCAATACCGCGTTGATGAAGAACGTGGTATGGGTGACGGCGGATCAGGGCGAACCGGCCTGGGCGGTCGGAGGCACCTATCAGGCGGTGCGTATCATTCAGTTCCACGTGGAGTTCTGGGACCGCACGCCGCTGAAAGAGCAGCAAACTATCTTCGGTCGCGATAAGCAAACCGGCGCACCGCTCGGCATGAAGCACGAGCACGATGAACCCGACTACGCCCGCGATCCGAACGGGGATGTCATCGCGCTGGACAGCCATATTCGCCTCGCCAATCCTCGCACCAAAGAGACGCAATCCAGCCTGATGATGCGCAGGGGCTACAGCTACTCGCTGGGGGTGACCAACTCCGGTCAGCTTGATATGGGACTGCTGTTTGTCTGCTATCAGCACGATCTGGAGAAGGGATTCCTCACCGTGCAGAAGCGGCTCAACGGCGAAGCGCTGGAGGAATATATTAAGCCCATCGGCGGCGGCTATTTCTTTGCCCTGCCCGGCGCGCGTGACGCGAACGCCTGGCTCGCTCAGGGTCTGATAGAAGCCTGATAATCGTCCCTGCGACAGTTCGCGGGGACATTATTTTTTCGAAGGACTATCTTATTGTTATATTTCTGTAATATTTCTATATAAGACTGATTTTCCATGTAGGGGCAGTCCTAAAGTTGCATTCAGGTAAAATAAATGTTGCATTTATGATAATTCCTGATGTACTTAAGAGAAGACAGCGGTAGTTCCCGGCAGTGATGCTAACTCACTATGGAGATCGCGAATGGTTGCGTCCTGTACTGGACAAGGTAAACACATCAACCGCAGTACCCGGCGCGGAGGCTCAGACTCCGGCAGCGATTTCTTCACCACCAAATTCTCTCCTTCACCTCAAGAACCTTTTTCTACCGACGTGCATAACGGTGCGCGTAGCCGTTGTATATCGTCATCCGGTAATGCAAGCAATGGCTTACAAGGAAGCCAACCCTCTGATGTTCGTGCGCATAATCGTGCCGATGCTGGCGCGTGTGATGAATACCAACAACTCAAGGTGCTATCCATGGGAAGACAGAAAGCAGTGATCAAAGCTCGTCGTGAAGCAAAACGTGTGCTGAGACGGGATTCACGTAGCCATAAGCAGCGTGAAGAAGAATCGGTCACCTCGCTTGTGCAGATGAGCGGCGTAGAATCCATTGGCATGGCGCGGGACAGCCGCGATGCATCGCCAATTGTGGCGCGGAATGAAGCTCAGGCGCACTACCTGAATGCTATCGAGAGTAAACAGCTCATCTTTGCAACCGGGGAAGCCGGATGCGGGAAAACCTGGATCAGCGCCGCCAAAGCGGCGGAGGCGCTGATTCATAAGGACGTGGAAAGGATCATCGTTACCCGTCCGGTACTGCAAGCGGATGAAGATCTGGGCTTCCTGCCCGGCGATATTTCCGAGAAGTTTGCCCCGTACTTCAGGCCCGTCTATGACGTGCTGGTGAAGCGGTTGGGCGCTTCCTTTATGCAGTACTGCCTGCGACCAGAGATTGGCAAGGTGGAAATCGCGCCGTTCGCCTATATGCGCGGACGTACATTTGAAAATGCGGTCGTTATTCTTGACGAGGCTCAGAACGTGACCGCTGCGCAAATGAAGATGTTTTTAACGCGCCTCGGGGAGAACGTGACGGTTATCGTCAACGGCGATATTACCCAGTGTGACCTGCCGTCGGGCGTGAAGTCCGGCCTGAGCGATGCCATGTCACGTTTTGAGGAAGATGAGATGATAGGGGTGGTCCGCTTCACAAAAGAGGACTGCGTCCGCTCAGCGCTGTGCCAACGAACGCTGGAAGTGTACTCCGACTAAGATCATTTCACATTTTAAGTCATTTCTTCCCGGCGTTATGCCGGGAAGCTTCCTTTATTCCCTCTGCACGCGTGGCTTTTTTAAATCATATTTATTTCCTATAGTATTCAACGGGATTTACGCCCCGTTTTGCGGTAATAATAATATTACTGTTAATTTGCTGCGAGCGCTTTTTATACAGGTCATGGAAATGTGATATGTATTTATAATACCCACAAAATATCTATGAATATAATGATCATGCTAATTATTGGTTTAAAATTAAACGTGAATGTTGTCACAGAACATGACTAAGCAGTAAAAATTAAGTTGGTGTCTTTTGGGTAATTATCTATGTTTCGTACTTGTTCAGACAAAATTCTAAAAAGAAACTCGCCAGGGGATCGTTTCCTCTGGAACATCACGCTAAGGGTCATACATGAACGAACTGGTTAGTGCAATTAATGGTGTTATCTGGAGCCCGGCGTTAATATTTTTATGTCTGGGTGTCGGCCTCTATTTCTCGCTGCGTAGTCGTTTTCTGCAATTACGGCATATAAAACTTATGATTACACTGATGTTTCAGGGGCGTCCTACCGAGGCAGGCGTGTCGTCGTTTCAGGCGCTGACGATGACGCTGGCGGGCCGCGTGGGGACAGGGAATATTGCCGGTGTAGCGACCGCCATTACCTTTGGTGGACCCGGTGCGCTTTTCTGGATGTGGATCGTGGCATTTTTGGGGGCAAGCTCTGCTTTTGTCGAATCCACGTTAGGTCAGGTTTATAAAGAGAAAATTAACGGCGAATATCGTGGTGGTCCTGCCTTTTATATTGAGAAAGGGTTAGGCGTGAAGTGGTACGCATGGTTATTTGCCATCGTAACGATTTTCTCCTGCGGATTATTACTGCCAGGTGTGCAGGCAAACTCTATTGGTGCGAGCCTGGATATTGCCTTTGGTCTGAACCCAAATGTCACGGCGGCGTTACTTGCTGTGCTGTTGAGTTTTATTATTTTTGGTGGCGTAAAAAGGATTGCCAGCTTTAGCAGCATGGTGGTTCCGTTTATGGCGCTCGGCTATATTATTGTGGCGTGCGTGATTATCGCTATCAATATTGATCAGCTTCCTTCAGTTATATTGCTGATCTGGAAAAGTGCTTTTGGCCTTGAAGCTGGGTTTGGCGCTATTCTGGGCCAGGCCATCATGTGGGGCGTGAAGCGTGGCGTCTATTCCAACGAGGCGGCGCAGGGTACCGGGCCACATGCCTCCTCGGCGGCGGCCGTAAGCCATCCGGTGAAACAGGGGCTGGTTCAGGCGTTCTCCGTGTACATCGACACGCTGTTTGTCTGCTCCGCGACCGGGTTTATGCTGTTGATCACCGGGCTGTATAACGTGCAGGGCGTCGACGGCGCAGCGCTCTATACCGGAATAGCGGGCGTGGCCGCAGGACCGGGATATGTCCAGACGGCAATGGAAAGTATGATGCCGGGCTTCGGTAATTACTTTGTTGCCATCGCGCTGTTCTTCTTTGCCTTCACCACGATCATTGCTTACTACTACATCGCTGAAACGAATATCGCCTACATCAACCGTAAGATTCATCGCCCGTGGCTGACGTTCCTGCTCAAGCTGTGTCTGATGGCTTCGACGGTATATGGCACGGTACGCACCGCGGATCTGGCCTGGGGATTAGGGGATATCGGCGTAGGGCTGATGGCATGGCTCAACATTATTGCCATCGTTCTGTTGCATAAAAAAGCGTTTGCCAGCCTGAAGGATTATGAAATCCAGAATGCACAGGGGTTGGATCCACACTTTGACCCGGTTCGGCTGGGGATTAAAAATGCGGATTACTGGCTGGAGGAGCGTAAGGATGAAGCGGGTTTGAATATTGGCCAGAGACTTGCTCCCGAGGGAAAGCAACCGGCTGGAAAGCTGAATAGCTGAGGAATGGTTGAGACAGGCCCGTGCTTTTGTACGGGCTTTTTTTTGTAGGTGAGGCAGCTCGTGTCGCACCGGGGGGGATTGACTCGCTTCGCTCGCCCTGCGGGCAGCCTGTTCGCTATGCTCTCAGTCTGTCCAACTGGCTGCCGCCAGTTGTCGAACCCCAGTCGGGGGTTCTCATCCCCCCCTTTTCGGAGAATATAAAAGAAAAAAGCCCGTACTTTCGTACGAGCTCTCATCTTAAATATGGCGGTGAGGGGGGGATTCGAACCCCCGATACGTTGCCGTATACACACTTTCCAGGCGTGCTCCTTCAGCCACTCGGACACCTCACCATATTGTTTTGCTGCCTGACCGCTTGGGGGGCAACGGGGCGCTACTATAGGGAGTTGCGCTAAAACGGTCAAGCAGATTTTCAGCATTCGTGCTTGTTCGGTTAAGCCTTAATCAGCTTATGTCGCAGCGCGCAGGATTAACGCTGCGAATCGAGCACTTCGCTATTTTTCACCACGTCCTGCGCTTTGCTGTAGCTTTCGATCAGCAGCTGGTAGGCCGGGAAGATGTGTGTGTACACCTCAGCCCATTCACCCGCATCTTCACGGTTCCACGTGCGCTGAATTTCGGAAGCAACAGCAGCCGTGTCCATCGGCACCACGCCTGCCTGCACTACGCGCGCCAGGGTGATCTCCTGCGCCATTTTGCTGTAGGTGCCGGAGGCATCAATCACCGCAAACACTTTATATCCGTCCGCCACCGCGCTGATGGACGGGAAGGCCATGCAGACGCTGGTGATCGTCCCCGCGATAATCAGCGTTTTGCGCCCGGTGGCTTTCACCGCCGCCACGAACTCCGGGTTATCCCAGGCGTTGATCTCACCCTTGCGTGCCACATACTGTGCGTGCGGCGCGTTGGCGTGGATCTCCGGGATAAGCGGGCCGTTCGGTCCCTGTGGAACCGACGCCGTGGTGATCACCGGGATCTTCGCCAGCGAGGCGATTTTTGCCAGCGCTGCTGCACGGGCGCGCAGCTCAGGCATTGGCATGTCTCCTACGGTCTGGAACAGCCCGCTCTGGTGATCGATAAGCAGCATAACGGCATCGTTTACGTCAATAACGGGACGTGCACCGTTGAAGTTTGCAGGGGTAGACATAATGCGCTCCTTATTACGTTTAGATTTGGCCAAAGCGGCCGGAGTTGAAATCGCGAATAGCCTCGGCAATTTCGGTTTTACTGTTCATCACAAACGGGCCATAGCCCACGATGGGTTCATTCAGCGGCTCCCCGGCCATCAGCAGCACTTTGGCATCGCTGCTGGCTTCGAGATGCAGTTTGTCACCGCTCTGACTCAGCACGACCAGTTGCGCCTCACCGGCAGGCGTGGTGCCGTTCACCGTCACGCTGCCTTCAACGACAACCAGCGCCGTGCTCCAGCCTTCGGGCTGATTGAGCGTCAGATGGCTACCCTGGCGCAGCGCGAGATCCCACACGTTCAGCGGTGAGAAGGTATGCGCCGGGCCGGTTACCTCTCCAAAACGGCCAGCAATCACGCGCAATGTTCCGCTGTTATCCGGCAGGGTGACCACCGGGATATCCGACTGAGTGATGCTCTGGTAGCCAGGCGTCGCCATTTTGTCTTTGGCGGGCAGGTTGACCCACAGCTGCATCATTTTCAGTTCACCGCCTTTCTGCGAAAACGCGCTGGAGTGGAACTCCTCGTGCAAAATGCCTGCGCCTGCCGTCATCCACTGCACATCGCCTGGGCCAATAACGCCGCCTCTGCCGGTGGAATCACGGTGCTCCACTTCGCCTGAGTAGACGATGGTCACCGTTTCAAAACCGCGATGAGGATGCTCGCCCACGCCGCGTTTCGCGCCGTCCGCCGGGAAGGTATGCGGTCCGGCGTAGTCCAGCAGCAGGAACGGGCTCAGGGGCTCGCCGTGCGTCTGGTAAGAAAACATCGAACGAACCGGAAAACCGTCACCGACCCAGTGCGGCCGAGGTGCGGTATACACGCCTGTTACGTTTTTCATGATTAACTCCTGATGTCCTGTTGATGGAATTAGCTTATATTCAGGGTTAATATCCCGGTAGATAGCAAAAATGACATTCACTGTTCCTTAAATGGAACAATGGAGGCGTATGCAGGATCTCAATGATTTCGTATGGTTTGTGAAGGTGGTGGAGCATAGTGGCTTTGCGGCGGCGGGTCGGGCGCTCGATCAGCCTAAGTCGAAACTGAGCCGTCGGATTGCGCAGCTGGAAGAACGCCTGGGCGTTCGGTTGATACAACGTACCACGCGGCAGTTTGCGGTGACGGAGGTGGGGCAGACATTCTATCAGCACTGTAAAGCCATGCTGGTGGAAGCTGAAGCTGCGGAGGAGGCGGTGGCTGCTTTACAGGCTGAGCCGCGCGGTATGGTCCGGATCACCTGTCCTGTCACATTGCTGCACGTTCACGTGGGGCCCATGCTGGCGCGGTTTATGGCGCGCTATCCAGGGATCAACCTCCAGCTCGAAGCCACCAACCGCCGGGTCGATCTGGTGGCGGAGGGGGTGGATGTGGCGATCCGCGTTCGTCCGCGCCCGTTTGATGACAGCGATCTGGTATTAAGGGTGCTGGCGGACAGGGGGCATTGTCTGGTTGCCGGGCCGGCACTGATTGAACGGATGGGCAACCCGGCGATGCCCTCTGAACTCAGCGAGTGGCCGGGGTTAAGTATGGGGGCGGGCAAGCACCTGCATAAGTGGGAATTGAGCGGGCCGGAGGGCGCAAAGGCAGAAATTCACTTCACGCCGCGCCTGGTGACTACCGACATGCTGGCGCTGCGGGAGGCGGCGATGGCGGGCGTGGGCGTGGTACAGCTGCCCATTTTGATGGTGAAGGATCAGCTGGCTTCAGGTGAACTTGTTCGGGTGCTGAATGCCTGGGAACCCAGACGGGAAGTGATCCACGCGGTGTATCCATCCCGGCGCGGCCTGCTGCCATCGGTCAGGACGCTGGTGGATTTTCTCACCGAAGAGTATGCAAAGATGGTTGAAGACTAGCTTTTTGTAGGTCGGGTAAGCGTAGCGCCACCCGACATAAAGAACGCAGGGAGCGAATCTCCTTGCGGAGAATATAAAAGAAAAAAGCCCGTACTTTCGTACGAGCTCTTGTCTTGAATATGGCGGTGAGGGGGGGATTGACTCGCTTCGCTCGCCCTTCGGGCAGCCTGTTCGCTACGCTCTCAGTCTGTCCAACTGGCTGCGCCAGTTGTCGAACCCCGGTCGGGGGTTCTCATCCCCCCAAAGGCGTGCAACATGCGAAAAAAAAGCCCGCATTTTCATGCGAGCTCTTCTTCAAATATGGCGGTGAGGGGGGGATTCGAACCCCCGATACGTTGCCGTATACACACTTTCCAGGCGTGCTCCTTCAGCCACTCGGACACCTCACCATATTGTCATCCCGTTGTTGTCGGGACGGGCGCTAATGTAAGGAAAAGCCGTACTGCCGTCAACCCACTTTTTCAGTAATTTAGCGTATTTAGACAAACTTCAGGCAACCTGATTCCGAAATGTGCGAAATGCGCCTCTTTTATCAGCAACGCGGTTTAGCGATAAATTTGTTATGCTGGCAAGCCAGTTGAAAATGAAAATAAAACAGCGCAATAAAAGGCAATGACTATGGATATTATCTTCTATCACCCCACTTTTGATACGGCTTACTGGATTAACGCGCTCACGGCGGCACTGCCTGGCGCACGCGTTCGCGAATGGAAACAGGGCGATAATGAACATGCCGACTACGCGCTGGTCTGGCATCCCCCGGTCGAAATGCTTCAGGGACGCCGTTTGAAGGCGGTGTTTGCTCTTGGTGCGGGTGTGGATTCCATTCTCAGTAAGCTGAAGGCACACCCTGAAATGCTGCCGGAGGATATTCCCCTGTTTCGTCTGGAAGATACCGGTATGGGGCAGCAGATGCAGGAATATGCCGTGAGCCAGGTGCTGCACTGGTTCCGACGTTTCGACGATTATCAGGCGTTTAAACAGCAATCCCACTGGGAACCGCTTCCGGATTATCAGCATGAAGATTTCACCATCGGCATCCTCGGCGCGGGTGTACTGGGTTCGAAAGTCGCCGAAGCGCTCGCGCCGTGGGGCTTCCCACTGCGCTGCTGGAGCCGGAGCCGTAAGGATTATCCAGGCGTCGAGAGCTTTGCCGGAACGGACGAACTCCCGGCGTTCCTGAAAGGGACTCGCGTCCTCATTAACCTGCTGCCGAATACGGCGGAAACGGTCGGCATTATCAATGGCACGCTCCTCAACCAGTTGGCAGAAGACAGCTACTTAATGAACCTGGCGCGCGGGGTACACGTTGTGGAAGACGATCTGCTGAAAGCGCTGGATAGCGGTAAACTGAAAGGCGCAATGCTGGATGTCTATAGCCGCGAACCGCTGCCGACAGACAGCCCGCTCTGGGCACATCCGCGCGTGGCGATGACGCCTCATATTGCGGCCGTGACGCGACCGGCGGAGGCCGTGGCGTACATCTCGCATACCATCAGCGAAATAGAGAAGGGCAACGCGGTGACCGGACAGGTCGACAGACAGCGAGGCTACTGAGAGAAACCCGGCGTTCGCCGGGTTTTTGCTAATATTCGCCGCTGATAACTGCTATCCTTTGGAAAAACCGCAGAGGAGAGAAAGATGTATCCCGTTGACCTGCATATGCACACCGTCGCCAGTACCCACGCTTACAGTAACCTCCATGATTATATCGCTCAGGCGAAGCTGAAAGGCATTAAACTGTTTGCGATAACCGATCACGGTCCGGATATGGCGGATGCGCCGCACTACTGGCATTTTGTGAATATGCGTATCTGGCCACGCCTGGTGGACGGTATCGGGATACTGCGCGGCATCGAAGCGAACATCAAAAATACTGACGGTGAGATTGACTGCACCGGCCCGATGCTGACCTCGTTAGATCTGATCCTCGCCGGCTTCCACGAGCCGGTCTTTGCGCCCCAGGATAAAGAGACCAACACCGCAGCGATGATTGCCACTATTGCCAGCGGCAACGTGCACATTATTAGCCACCCGGGAAATCCGAAATACCCGATTGATATTCAGGCCGTGGCGCAGGCGGCAGCGAAGCACCGCGTGGCTCTGGAGATTAACAACTCCTCCTTTGTTCACTCGCGTAAGGGCAGTGAAGCCAACTGCCGCGAAGTGGCGGCGGCCGTGCGCGACGCGGGCGGCGTGGTGGCGCTGGGCTCTGATTCACACACGGCCTTCACGCTGGGTGATTTCAGCGAGTGCCTGAAAATATTGCGGGACGTGAATTTCCCGGAAGAACAGATCCTGAACGTCACGCCGCGTCGTATGCTCGACTTCCTTGAGTCGCGCGGCATGGCGCCGATTGATGAATTTGCCGATCTTTAATTAATAACGGAATAAAAACATGAATGAGTTTTCCATCCTTTGCCGCGTGCTGGGCACCTTATATTACCGCCAGCCGCAGGATCCGCTGCTGGTTCCGCTGTTTACCCTGATTCGTGAAGGTAAACTGGCGCAGAGCTGGCCGCTGGAACAGGATGAGTTGCTGGAACGCTTGCAAAAAAGCTGCGATATGCAGCAGATTTCAACGGATTACAACGCGCTGTTTGTGGGAGAAGAGTGTCGCGTGTCGCCGTATCGTTCTGCCTGGCAGGAAGGTGCGACCGAAGCGGAGGTTCGGGCGTTTCTTTCAGAACGCGGCATGCCGCTGACGGATATGCCTGCCGATCATATCGGTACCCTGCTGCTGGCGGCCTCCTGGATTGAAGATAATGCAGGTGATGATGAGAACGAGGCGATTGAAACCCTGTTCGAAACGTATTTGCTTCCGTGGGTTGGCACCTTCCTGGGTAAAGTTGAAGCCCATGCCACCTCGCCGTTCTGGAGAACGCTGGCTCCGCTGACGCGTGACGCCATCGCTGCCATGTGGGACGAGCTGGAAGAAGAGAACGAAGAGTGATTTGAATCACAAAAATCCTGCAACGATACATTTCAACTTGCACGTAATGTGCTTCTGATCTCATTTCTAAGGTGCGCATCTGCTAAGATGCGCACCATGAACATACTACTTTGTATTGCAATCACGACTGGCATCCTCTCCGGCCTCTGGGGTTGGGTGGCTGTCTCTCTCGGCTTGTTGAGCTGGGCTGGTTTTCTTGGCTGCACGGCCTATTTCGCCTGCCCGCAGGGTGGTCTCAAAGGGCTCTTCATCTCCGGCTGTACTCTGATGAGCGGTGTGATTTGGGCGCTGGTCATTATGAAAGGCAGCGCGCTGGCGCCGCATGTGGAAATCCTGGGGTACGCCATCACCGGCATTGTGGCCTTCCTGATGTGCGTTCAGGCAAAACATCTGCTGTTGTCCTTTGTGCCCGGCACGTTCATGGGTGCCTGCGCGACCTTTGCGGGGCAGGGGGACTGGAAGCTGGTGGTCCCTTCGCTCATGCTGGGGTTACTGTTTGGCTACGCCATGAAGAACAGCGGCCTCTGGCTTGCGGCCCGACGCGAGAAGAGCCAGAGCGTTCCTGCGGTAAGTAAATAAAAAAAGGCGAGACGGAAATCTCGCCTTTTTTATGCGCCGCCGATTATGACTCCGGCGGCACCGACATCTCACGGTATTTCACCAGCACCGCATTACTCACGTCACTTTTATTCTGAAGATCCCACAAGCCGCGATCGATACCGTCATTAATCAGGAAAATCACGCCGGTTTCGATGGCCGACATCAGACACAGCATGACCGGCTCGTTAGAGGTATAGCCAATTTCACCCTCCAGCAGACGCTGGTAATCGATAAAGCGGAACACCCCGGCCTGCACTTCATAAGAGAGAATCGTTTTGCTGGTGGTCACGGAGGATAATATCTCACCCGTGCTCACGTTAACCACGCGCAGGTTGACGGCAATCTGATCCAGCTGATACTGCGTGTCGGCCCCGATGCCAAAGTAACGCGCACCCGCGCCGCCCGATTTCACGTTACTTTCGTAGCCGATAATCGAGCCTTCCACCATGATATTGGCTGCGGTGAGAGACTGTAGCGGCATGCGGTTATTGACGCCAACGGTACCATTCTCCTGCGCGGCACGAATGATTTTTCGTTCGTTAAGCAGGTTTTGCAGCCCCTGACGTTCCAGCGGGATAAACCAGCGAGAATCTTTCAGGGCGGTGACCAGCATCGCGGTGGCGCTCTGCGGTACGGCCGTCGAGAAGTTACTGGCCGGATACGGTTTGAACTGGCCCGTCTCATCCTGAATGTTATAGACCGAGACGAATATCTTCCCGGTAGGGACCGGCAGATGTGTCAGATCCCGGTAGCTCTGGGCACGAGGCATTAGGGTGGGTTTAGCGGCTTCTTTTGGCGGGGCAGTTAAACAACCGCTTAATAAGCACACTGCAACTAAAATAAAAAAGCGCTGCATAATAATTGTCCTTATTTTGGGGTTGTTTAGAAATCAGTTGAACTGGTCTGCAAACCGGAAACCTGGATTGTCGACGTTTTACCGGTTTTTCGGTCTGTCACATTTAACTGAAGCTGCCCGTCTTTATTGGCAATATCGACGATAAAGTCGTTAGTGACCATCCGGCCGGGTTTTCCGGTATTAATGTTAGTTAATAAGCCACCTAATATTTGCGACTGGATGGCCTGAGTGAAATTATCCAGGGCCGACGGAGTCTCGATACCGAAATCATCGTCATAGCTGGGGTCTTTATAAGAGTTTTGAGCCTGAGCCTGGTTAAGCATAAAGGCTCCGTTATTCGGGTTGCCGCCAAAATTAGGGTTGCGGAACTGGAATGTCATATTTCCGGCCCAGCTCAACGGCGCAATGAGCATTAACGAAATCACTGTGTGTGCGAGACGCATTACAGCCTCCGAAATAGGTGTCGTTGCTAGAACTCATCTTTTGCTAAATCGCCTGTGCTCAAAAGGGCTTTGTCTAACTGTAGGCGGTTAATAGCTTCTTCTGTTTGTGCCAGCGCGAAAGCGACGTTCTGATCGAAGTCTCTTTTCGTTGGGAATAAAAAAGTCTGGTAAATAACGTCCTGATTAGCGGTTATTGTGATCCAGCTTCCCCACCGCGCACTGGGCCGTTCGTTGATGGTTAAGTTACCCGGATAATCGCTTTCCCACTTATCGCTGAAGGCACGATAAAAATCGTGTCCGACAGAGGTGACGGTGTGGTCGGTCAACAGTCCGGGAACTTCCACCTCAACAGCCTGAAGGTTTCCGGCAGCAAGCATAATGCCTGCGGCGGCAATCCAACTTAGGGTGCGTTTCATGCTATTAACGCCTGAGGTTATCGTTTGCCCACGACACCGCCTGCGTGCGATTTTTAACAGCTATCTTTTTGAAAAGATTATAAAGATGCGTCTTAACCGTATTTTCGCTGATAAATAACGAACGGGCGATTTCAATATTTGAAGCACCAATACGCAGTTTGTTCAGGATCTCTTTCTCACGGTGCGTCAGAAGTGCAGATTCTGAACTGTTATAGCGATAATTTCCGGAGTGGGTAATGAGGTAGCTGGCCAGTTTTTGCGAGAAATAACACTCCCCCCGCAATATGCCCTGCAAACCCTCCACGACACGGTTTTCTTCTTCAGTGACGTAAAACACGCCGTTAATATGCGGCCAGCTCTCAATATCGCGGAAAGGATACTCATCAGGCGTATTTAATAACAATACGCGGATATCATTGTTTTTCCTGCTTAAATTATCCTGCCAGTAATGGACCAGTTTTTTATCCGCTTCCATCATATCGAGAAGAATGATGCTGCCGGGAGCGATATCATCAAAAGAACGTTGAATATTATGCAGTTTCCCGTTAAGCGAGAGGCATTGTTTTAAATGCTGCAATAACGCTGTCGCTTGTAAGGAAGGTTTTGTGATCAACAATAATGTATGACCGGGTAAGCTATGGACTTCATTAAACATGATGAAACCCCACGTTATTTATGACACCCGGCAGCTGCCCTCGTATTATTGAAAAGGGCACCAGAAGTACTGACAGGTGTGGCACTGCTGTGTGTAGTTAAAAAACCTTCCTCCAAAGGAGGCGGTAAAATTAAAAACAAATAACGTACTGCTGTTTTCAATCTAGCTATTGCAAACTTTAAAGCAAGTGTTAATCATGTAACAGAATGTAAAATTCGATATTAAGTTGTGTATTTTTAAGGGTGAATAGATTTTAAGATAAGGGGAAAGTTGTACAGGTGTATAAACGTGCACAGATTTTGAAAGTCATACAATATATTATAACGAATTGAATTATTGAGCTTTTAATTATTGTAAGCCAGCCGGTAAAAAGTATGAACTCAGCTAAAAAGTTAAGACTTCTCTAAGCTGGAAATTTTTCTTAAGAAAACTTGCTTCGTGTCACGCCCCTGGCAAAAGACATTGCCGTGTTTGTCTGTAGAAGCCGGTACAGGTTGGACAGCCTGTCTCGCTGTTGTCCAGACGCTCAGACAAGAATTTATTTCTGCATTAGTGGTGTGTCGCGTCGTTTCAGGCGAGATTTACGACTTTGAGGTGAATGAGCATATAAAAATAAGGCACACGGGTGAGATATTAAATATGTTTCGGCAGACATACTCTTTTCCGTAACGCGGCGTTAACAAAACGAATCGCGTTAACGGGTAAAGACATACCTATTTTATAGCCAGGTCCAGGGTGACAGCATGAAAAACAAAACGTTGTTTATGATGTTTACATTACTGGGTGCGCCTGGGTTTGTAATCGCAGGTGATTCAGATTTAGCCAGTTCTGAATATAATTTTGCGATAAATGAATTAAGTAAAGCTTCATACAATCAGGCAGCCATTATTGGTCAACAGGGTTCAGGTAATAATGCTGATGTACGCCAGGGCGGTTCTAAATTGCTGTCCATTATTTCCCAGGAGGGCGGGAATAACCGCGCGCATGTTGATCAGTCAGGGACGTATAACCTTGCTTATATCGATCAGACCGGTAACGGCAACGATGCGAGTATTAAGCAGGGCGCTTTTGGCAACACCGCCATGATTATCCAGAAAGGCTCGGGTAACAGGGCGAATATAACGCAGTATGGTACGCAGAAAACAGCAGTTGTAGTACAGAGACAGTCGCAAATGGCTATTCGCGTTATTCAACGCTAGCGATGTGTGACGCCTTAATCAATCCGATGGGGGTTTACCATGAAACTTTTCAAAGTGGCAGTTATTGCAGCAATCGTAGTTTCTGGCAGTGCTTTCGCAGGTGCGGTACCACAATTTGGCGGCGGCCACGGTGGTGGCTGGGGTGGCGGCAATAACGGCCCTGACTCAACCCTGAGCATTTACCAGTACGGCGGCGGTAACTCCGCGCTTGCTTTGCAGACGGACGCCCGAGATTCTGAATTGACCATTACCCAGCACGGTGGCGGTAACGGCGCAGATGTTGGTCAGGGCTCTGATGACAGTTCTATCGATCTGCTGCAAAAAGGCTTTGGTAACAGCGCCACCATCGACCAGTGGAATAGCAAAGACTCTGTTATTAACGTGAAACAGTTCGGCGGCGGCAACGGCGCGGCGGTAGACCAGACAGCGTCCGGCTCAACGGTGACTGTGCACCAGGTTGGCTTTGGCAACAACGCGACCGCACATCAGTACTGATTCAATTCTGTACCAAAAAACAGGGCATGTGCCCTGTTTTTTTTCGGGAGGATCTCATGAGCACCTTCATTCTCCTTGCTGCGCTTGCCAGCCAGATAACGTTCAGCACCTCACAGCAGGCAAATATGACAACCATTATTCCTCAGGTCACGCTGGCAGACGCCTGCGAATGTCAGGTTGAGGTGTTATCTGTCCGACAGGGGCAAGCGGGACAAAGTACATCGCGGCAGAAAAATACTCTTTTTATACCCGCTAATCAGCCGATTGATTTAACGCGAATCAGTTTAAATATTCGTTCAGGGGATGCGGTAAAAATAATCGTCACCGTTTCTGATGGAAAATCGCTTCATTTATCACAGCAGTGGAACGCACCGGCAAGTACGCTTTAATAATTCATGAAATCAATGATTTAATAAAGTGGCGGCGCTGCACAGGTAAGCTATGCTGATATCAAGAACCCAGTCATCGGGTTGCTTAAATTGATACGTCATAACGGAGCGTTTTTACCCCTCAAGGACGAATTTCATTGAGGAGTACAAATAATGTTCAAATCCGCAGCGTGTATTATTTCTGGTCTGGGACTGATCCTGTCCTCTTTTTTATCTCCGGCTTATTCAGCAACTATAGAAAATGGTGGGGTGATTCATTTTCGTGGCGCGGTGGTCGCTGACCCGTGCGAAGTCACGCCCCGGCATCAGCAGTTTGCGATCTCCTGTCCGGAAAATAACCGTATGAAAACGCATACCATCAGTTATGACGAGGCGCTCCGGGGCCATCATCCTCATTCAGCTCTGGCCGCTGTCAGCATGAAATACCTGAATGAACAGAAAACGCTTGCGGTCGTTCAGGTGGATTACCGCTAACCGACGTTTTTTTCACGGCAGTTTTTCTCCTTCTCCCTCTGCGATACACTGATGAAAAAGGCGGGTTGCAGAGGGTGTTTATGAGACCGCAAATCGACGTTATTCATGGCGATATCACGACGGTACACGTTGACGTGATCGTCAACGCAGCCAATTCCTCCCTGATGGGGGGGGGCGGGGTGGACGGTGCCATTCACCGGGCCGCAGGCCCTCAACTCCTTGAAGCATGCAAAACCGTGCGTCAGCAGCAGGGAGAGTGCCCGCCGGGGCATGCTGTTATTACGCTTGCAGGCGATCTCCCGGCCAAAGCGGTGATCCATACCGTTGGACCCGTCTGGCACGGTGGCGACCGCCATGAGGCTGAGATTCTGGAGCAGGCGTATCGGAACTGCCTGCGGCTTGCGGCGGATAACGGGTACAAGACCATGGCGTTCCCCGCCATTAGCACCGGGGTATACGGTTATCCAAAGGAAGCGGCAGCTACAATCGCCGTGAATACCGTTTATCACTACCTTTCCCTCAAACCCATGCCGGAAAAAGTCATTTTTGTCTGTTTCGATGAGCACACCGCCGACCTGTATCAGCGGATTTTGACCGCGCGCAGCCAGGCATTTTGATGTCTGAAGTGCAAAAACGGCGCCCTGGAGGCGCCGTTTTGTTATCCCGCTTTAACCTGAGGTTTGCCTGAGAACAGGAAACGCAAAAGCGGGATCCGCAGATGGATTTCATACAACACGATGGCAATGCCAACCACAAAGACCAGGCCGGTGAAGAAGCCCAGCGCATTCGAGGCGATATGCGGCGTAATGTACGCCCCGAAAAACAGCGTCAGCGGATGGTGAACCAGGTAGATAAACAGCGAAGCATTAACGAAATAGGTAACGCGGCTGGATTTAAAATTCAGCAGACGATGGCCAAGGGCGAACACTACGTTAACCATCCACAGGCCCATCAGCATCGTTATCACGCTCTCTGTCTCATACATCCACGCGTCCCCGCTGCCATAGCGCTGATTGAGAAGATAGGCGGCAAAGGCCAGCGCAGCACCCACCGCACACCAGGGGGAGGGGGTGGTAAACAGCGCTTTAAGCCGGGGATGAATAAATGCCAGCGCCCCAATCAGGAAGAAGGGAATGTAGAACAGGGTCTGCATCACCACGAAATTAAACAGCCCATCGCTCAGAATGGGAGGGTAGACAATGAGCAGGGTACGCCTGACGGCGGCATACGCGATCCCCAGCGCAAGAAACAGCAGAGACAGCTTGCCCAGGGTGATGTTGGCGAAGAAGGTCGAGGATGCGGTGCTCGCGCGCTGGCGCAGCTGGCTGAAGATCAACAAACTCACCGTGGTTAGCACCACCAGTACCAGCAGGAACCAGAGGTGGGAAATCAGCTCCCAGACCAGGGTATTGTATTTCTCATAGAAGGAGAGATTCGGCCAGTTTTCCGCCTTGCCTTTAATATGCTGCAACATGATGAACTGCGGCAGCGTCAGCAGCGGAATGGCCGTCAACATCGGTATGCCCACGCGCTCCACGCGCACTTTCCACCATCGTTTGAGGGGATAGCGCAAGAAGAGCATGTAAGAGAAATAACCGGAAATGACAAAAAACACCTGCATGCGGAAGGCATGGATAAAATCATTAAACAGCGTCAGCCACCAGGAGGGAATCTGGCTGTTCACGTGCCAGGTGTGGCTGGAATAGATCAGTGAAATATGAAAAGGGATCCCCAATAGCATGAGCCATGCGCGGATCGAGTCGAGGAAATATTCACGTTGTACAGGGGTTGTGCTCATATAACTTTGCGCATTCTCAGACTTTTCGCCTTATCCCTAAGGCTCATAATGGTTACATTCGGAGCCAACCCTACACCAAGACCGACACCCTGTCTCCAGGATAAGCACGCAAAGTGAAAAGCGGGTTCTTTCATTTGCTTAATCCATGAGCCAGCGAGCTGAACAAAGCAGTGATAATGTTGTCGGATTGCCTGAGTTTCCATTAAAATGGATCGGATCGATATAAGCACACAAAGGGGGAAGTGCTTACTTATTATGAAACATAAACCACAAATGATGAAAATGCGTTGGTTGGGTGTAGCAGTGCTGTTGTCACTGTATACCTCATCTGCACTGGCCTTTAACATCGATGATGTCGCAAAACAGGCTAAATCGATGGCGGGCAAGAGCTACGAAGCGCCAAAAAGTAACCTGCCCTCCGTTTTCCGCGACATGAAATACGCGGACTATCAGCAGATCCAGTTCAATCACGATAAAGCGTACTGGAACAATATTAAAACCCCGTTCAAGCTTGAATTTTACCACCAGGGTATGTACTTCGACACGCCGGTTGCCATCAACGAAGTGACGGCGACCGCGGTACGCAAAATCAAGTACAGCCCGGATTATTTCAATTTTGGCGATGTGCAACACGATAAAGACACGGTAAAAGACCTCGGCTTCGCAGGCTTCAAGGTGCTTTATCCGATTAACAGCAAAGATAAAAACGACGAAATCGTCAGCATGCTTGGCGCCAGCTACTTCCGCGTGATTGGCGCGGGGCAGGTGTACGGGCTTTCTGCGCGCGGTCTGGCAATTGATACCGCGCTGCCATCAGGTGAAGAATTTCCACGTTTTCGCGAGTTCTGGATCGAACGTCCAAAACCAACCGACAAACGTCTGACAATTTATGCGCTGCTGGACTCCCCTCGTGCGACAGGCGCTTATCGCTTCGTGATCATGCCAGGGCGTGACACGGTGGTTGACGTACAGTCTAAAGTTTACCTGCGCGATAAAGTGGGCAAACTGGGCGTCGCGCCGCTGACCAGCATGTTCCTGTTCGGGCCGAACCAGCCCTCTCCGGCGACCAATTTCCGTCCTGAACTGCATGATTCCAATGGCCTCTCCATTCATGCGGGTAACGGCGAGTGGATCTGGCGTCCGCTGAACAACCCGAAACACCTCGCCGTCAGCAGCTTTGCGATGGAAAACCCGCAGGGCTTTGGTCTGCTGCAACGTGGCCGTCAGTTCTCCCGCTTTGAAGATCTGGATGACCGCTACGATCTCCGTCCAAGCGCCTGGGTTACGCCCAAAGGCGACTGGGGTAAAGGCAAGGTTGAGCTGGTTGAAATTCCAACTAACGATGAAACCAACGATAACATTGTGGCGTACTGGACACCGGATCAGCTGCCGGAAGCCGGTAAAGAGATGAACTTCAAGTATGCGATCACCTTCAGCCGTGACGAAGACAAGCTGCATGCGCCGGATAACGCGTATGTGATGCAGACGCGTCGTTCGACGGGTGACGTGAAGCAGTCAAACCTGATTCGTCAGCCGGATGGCACGCTGGCATTTATCGTGGACTTCACCGGGCAGGATATGAAAAAACTGGCCCCGGATACTGCCGTGACGGCACAGGCCAGCATTGGCGATAACGGTGAAATCGTTGAGAACGCCGTGCGTTACAACCCGGTCACCAAAGGGTGGCGTTTGACCCTGCGCGTGAAGGTGAAAGATCCGAAACAGACCACTGAAATGCGCGCCGCGCTGGTCAGTAACGATAAGCCGCTGAGTGAAACCTGGAGCTATCAGCTACCTGCCAATGAATAATACATCTGAATATATTGATGCCATGCCGCTGACGGACATTGAAAAAGCGGCACTCCCTGCGAGCGACATCCGCGCGGTTCACACCGCGCTGGATGGTGAACATCGTCACTTTTCCCGTGATGATGATACGCCGCTGGGGTCAGTGAAGGCACGTCTGGAGCAGGCATGGCCGGACTCGCTGGCAGAAGGGCAGCTAATCAAGGATGACGAAGGGCGTGACCAGCTACAGGCGATGCCGAAGGCCACGCGTTCCTCCATGTTCCCCGATCCGTGGCGCACCAACCCGGTGGGCCGCTTCTGGGATCGCCTGCGTGGGCGTGACGTGACGCCGCGCTATCTGTCACGTCTGACCAAAGAACAGCAGGCATCCGAGCAGAAATGGCGTACCGTGGGAACGATTCGTCGTTACATTCTGCTGCTGCTGACGCTGGCGCAGACGGTTGTCGCCACCTGGTACATGAAAACCATTCTGCCGTACCAGGGCTGGGCGTTGATTAACCCTGCTGACATGATTGGCCAGGATATCTGGGTCTCCTTCATGCAGCTGCTGCCGTATATTTTACAGAGCGGCATTCTTCTGCTGTTCGCGGTGCTGTTCTGTTGGGTCTCCGCCGGGTTCTGGACGGCGCTGATGGGCTTCCTGCAACTGCTGATGGGGCGTGACAAATACAGCATTTCCGCGTCGACGGTCGGGGATGAGCCCCTCAATCCTGAGCATCGTACCGCGCTGATCATGCCTATCTGTAACGAAGACGTTGACCGCGTATTCGCCGGGCTGCGTGCTACCTGGGAGTCCGTGAAGGCGACCGGTAACGCGGCGCATTTCGACGTCTATATCCTGAGCGACAGCTACAATCCGGATATCTGCGTGGCGGAGCAAAAAGCCTGGATGGAACTGATTGCCGAGGTGCAGGGCGAAGGGCAGATCTTCTACCGTCGTCGTCGTCGTCGTGTTAAGCGTAAGAGCGGAAACATCGATGACTTCTGTCGTCGCTGGGGTAACCAGTACAGCTACATGGTGGTACTGGATGCAGACTCCGTGATGAGCGGCGACTGCCTGAGCGGGCTGGTCCGTCTGATGGAAGCCAACCCGAACGCGGGAATTATTCAGTCCTCGCCAAAAGCGTCCGGTATGGACACGCTGTATGCGCGCTGCCAGCAGTTTGCGACCCGCGTCTACGGGCCGCTGTTTACTGCCGGTCTGCACTTCTGGCAGTTGGGTGAATCCCACTACTGGGGCCACAACGCCATTATCCGCGTGAAGCCATTCATCGAGCACTGCGCCCTGGCGCCGCTGCCGGGTGAAGGGTCGTTTGCCGGGTCCATTCTGTCGCATGACTTTGTGGAAGCCGCGCTGATGCGTCGTGCAGGGTGGGGAGTCTGGATTGCCTACGATCTGCCTGGCTCGTATGAAGAGCTGCCGCCGAACCTGCTGGATGAGCTCAAACGCGACCGCCGCTGGTGTCACGGTAACCTGATGAACTTCCGCCTGTTCCTGGTGAAAGGGATGCACCCTGTTCACCGTGCGGTGTTCCTGACGGGCGTTATGTCCTATCTGTCTGCGCCGCTGTGGTTTATGTTCCTGGCGCTCTCAACCGCGTTGCAGGTTGTGCATGCCCTGACGGAGCCGCAGTACTTCCTGCAACCGCGCCAGCTGTTCCCGGTGTGGCCGCAGTGGCGTCCGGAGCTGGCGATCGCGCTGTTCGCGTCGACCATGGTGCTGCTGTTCCTGCCTAAGCTGCTCAGTATCATTCTGATCTGGTGCAAAGGTTCGAAGGAGTACGGTGGTTTCTGCCGCGTGACCCTTTCACTGCTGCTGGAAGTGCTGTTCTCGGTCCTGCTGGCGCCGGTGCGTATGCTGTTCCATACGGTGTTTGTGGTGAGCGCGTTCCTGGGATGGGAAGTGGTGTGGAATTCACCGCAGCGTGACGATGACTCTACGCCGTGGAGTGAAGCCTTTATGCGCCACGGCTCTCAGCTGCTGCTGGGCCTGGTGTGGGCCGTTGGTATGGCCTGGCTGGATCTGCGTTTCCTGTTCTGGCTTGCGCCGATTGTGTTCTCGCTGATCCTGTCGCCGTTTGTATCGGTGATCTCCAGCCGTTCCACGGTGGGCCTGCGTACCAAACGCTGGAAGCTGTTCCTGATCCCGGAAGAGTATTCTCCGCCGCAGGTGCTGGTGGATACCGATACCTATCTGGAGCAGAACCGCAAACGCACGCTGGATGATGGCTTTATGCATGCCGTGTTTAACCCGTCATTCAACGCGCTGGCAACCGCGATGGCGACGGCGCGTCACCGCGCCAGCCAGGTGCTGGAGATCGCCCGCGATCGCCACGTTGAGCAGGCGCTGAACGAGACGCCAGAAAAGCTTAACCGCGACCGTCGTCTGGTGTTGTTGAGCGATCCGGTGACGATGGCACGGCTTCACTACCGCGTGTGGTCCTCTCCGGAGAGATACTCTTCGTGGGTGAACTACTACAAGGACGTGAAGCTCAATCCGCTGGCCCTGAAGGCGAAGTAAGTTGTTAAGTAGGGCGGGTAAGCGAAGCGCCACCCGCCAAATAAAATACCGGCTTAATCGCCGGTATTTTTTTAGAGGTCAGAAATGAAAGTAATCATTGTCGTCATGATGGCATGCCTGCTCAGCGGCTGCGGCAGCATTATCAGCCGCACCATCCCCGGGCAGGGCCACGGGAATCAGTACTACCCCGGCGTACAGTGGGATGTCCGTGATTCCGCATGGCGCTATCTCACCGTGCTCGATCTGCCGTTTTCGCTGATTTTCGACACGCTACTGCTGCCCATCGATGCCAGCCACGGCCCCTACGAGTAGCGGTGACTTATCGCTCGTCCCATTCGTCCGCTGCGGCCTGACCCTCTTCGGTATCCAGCGGCGGTTCGAGCTGAAACTCACCTTCGTCCCATTCGTGCAGCGTATTTTCTTCCAGCCACTCCTGACGTAACTCAATTTCGTCATAGTCGCCGTCGAATACCGCCTGCGCACCTTCACCACTCAGTATCGGCAGACATTCACCATCTTCACCTTCATCAGCAAAGAATTCGGCCTGCCACATAATATCGCCGTCCTGTAGGACGTATTTTTGGATATTGAGTTGTTGCACGTCAGCATCTTCTTCCTCAACGCCGGGATTATCGGCGAGGAACTCTTCGCGAGCGGCATCAATTGCTTCTTCCAGCGTGGCGTACATGGTCATTGGTGTCTCCCTGTTTTTCGTGAAGGTATTCAGGGAAAGAATAGCTGATTATGTGATTTTGCAAGTATGAATGCGAAAATTAGCCGTCACGATGTGGTCTTATTCGCGCCGGGCGAAGCGCCCGGGATAAGCTGAGCCACGAATAAACGGCGTTGAACAGCACGACGCCTGCCGTCACGATAAAGACTGCCCGGAAACCGAAGCTGGCCGAAATTCCCGCGCCGACCAGCGGTCCGGTGACGTTACCCAGATCGCGAAACGACTGGTTATAGCTGAAAATACGACCGGCTATCTGGTTGGTGGAGTTATAGACCAGCAGCGTCTGTACAGCCGGGAGTAGCGCACCATCCGCAGCCCCCAGCAGGAAGCGCAGGACGCCGAGCTGCCACGGAGACTGCACCAACGCCATGGGGATCAGCAGCAGGACGGAGACGATCAGGGCGCAGATCAGGATCTTTTCCGGGCCGATACGGTCTCCCAGCTTGCCGAGCCTCGGCGCGCTCAGTAGCGCCGCCACGCCGGGAACAGAGGCGATTAAGCCGCTGATAAAGGCGATATTGCTGACGTTTCCCGCCAGGTCGCGTACGTAGAGCGTCAGTATAGGCGCGATTGAACCGGTGGCCACCTGGATAATCATGGTGGTTACAAACAGGCTCAGCACCAGCTTTGGGTTTTTCAGCGAGGCCAGCACATCCCGGGCGTGCAGCATCTCTTTTTTGGCCACGGGCGTGAAATTCTCGCGGATACAGATAAGCGTCACCAGGAAGCAGAGGAACAGCACGCTGGCGGTAATGAAGAATACCGGCCGCAGTCCGTAGTGGTCGGCCAGCAGCCCGCCCGCCAGTGGGCCCAGCAGTGCGCCGCTTACGCCGCCAGTGGATAGCGTGCCCAACGCCCAGCCGCTTTTCTGGCGCGGGATTTGGGTGGCGATCAGGGCGTTGGCGTTAGGGATAAATCCCCCGAGCAGGCCCAGAAGCGCGCGTAGTATCAGGAACTGCCAGACATTCTGCGCCACCCCCATCAGCAGCATAATGATCGCCATGCCGAGCGCGGAGCGCAGCAGCATAATTTTGCGGCCTTTGCGATCCGCCAGCCCACCCCAGAAAGGCGACGCAATGGCGGAGAACAGGAACGTAATGCTGAACACCAGGCCGGACCACATATTCAGGGCGCTATGTCCGGTGACGCCGAGCTGTTCAACGTAGAGGGGCAGGAAGGGCATCACCAGGCTAAAGGCGGCGCCAGTAAGAAAACAACCCAGCCACGCAACCGTCAGGTTACGTTTCCAGTTTATGGGAGCATCTGTGGGGGACATAACTATCCGCATAATGAGGTGCAGGGCACCGTGAACAGTGAGGTAATAAGCCTGCTAATTATGCGCCCGGGGTATGATTGCCGCAATGACGGGGAGCTTTTAAAGCTAAAACAACATGCGGCCCGGAAGGCCGCACGCAGGTTAATACCGGGAAGGGACGCCCTGAGGCCGGGTTTTAAAGCGGCGATGCAGCCACATGTACTGCTCCGGCGCGAGCATAATGCATTTCTCGACAACGCCGTTCATCCAGCGGGCGGTGGTTTCTGCATCAATCAGCGGTGGCGCGAGTTCCGGCTCCAGCATGATGAGCTGATAGCCTGAACCGTCTGGTTTACGGCGCGGCACAAACGGCACGATAGCCGCTTTGGACATCCGCGCCAGCATCCAGGTCCCGGTGGTCGTCGCTGCATCTTCCACCGCAAAGAACGGGACAAACACGCTGGATTGCGGGCCATAGTCATGATCCGGGGCATACCAGACCACTTCACCTGCTTTCAGGGCGCGGATCATCCCTTTCAGGTCTTTGCGATCGATCATGCTTTTATTGGAGCGCATGCGTCCGTTGGTCTGGATCAAATCGATCACCGGATTATCGTTAGGACGATAAACGCCTATACCCGGCGCCTGCATGCCGAACATGCGCGCGCCAATTTCGAGCGTCAGGAAATGAACGCCAATCAGCAGGACGCCAGTCTGGTTGGCCTGAAGAGTATGCACCGGCTCCATGCCGGTCCCGGCCACTTCCGTCCAGCGCGCCATACGTTTATCCGACCAGAACCAGGCCATACCGGTCTCCATCAGCCCCATGCCGACAGATTCGAAGTTTTTAACCACCATGTCGTGGCGCTCAGATTCACTCATCTGAGGAAAACAAAGCTCAAGGTTACGATACGCGATCCTGGCGCGACGCTTCATAAACTGCTGAGCAATGCGGCCCAGTCCTTTACCCATGCGGAAAATGACGGGATAAGGCAGCTGTACAATTAGCCACAACAAGCCAATGCCTGACCATGTTAACCAATAGCGGGGATGCAAAAGCGCGGCAGTAAATTTCGGTAACTGGGTCATGTCTGTCCTGTGTTCTAACGTCCTGAAAGGCTATTGTCTCATTTTTTAAGGCATAGCCAAAATGTCTGTCATCGAAACATGAAAGAATATGCAAATGTTAAGTCTGATTAATCAGGTTGACTGAAATGTAGCGTAAATTGTGTGGATGTAAATTGTCTTTGTTTGCTATATCATGCCGACCGATTTTTATTTCTCAACGATTGCAGGACTTGTACACCATGCCAGTGTTACACAACCGCGTTTCGAATGAGATGTTGAAAGCGCGTATGTTGGCCGAAACCGAACCGCGCACAACGATCTCTTTCTATAAGTATTTCACCATCAACGATCCCCAGGCGACCCGCGATGCACTTTACCAGGCTTTCACCGCCCTGAACGTGTTTGGTCGCGTCTATCTGGCGCGTGAGGGGATTAACGCGCAGATCAGCGTGCCGGAAAGCAAGGTTAGCGCCTTCCGCGACCTCCTTTACGGGTTTGATCCGGCGCTTAACGGCTTACGCCTGAACATTGCGCTGGATGATGACGGTAAATCATTCTGGGTGCTGCGCATGAAGGTGCGCGAGCGTATTGTGGCGGATGGCATTGACGATCCGAGCTTCAATGCCGCTAATGTGGGGGAGTACCTCAAGGCCGCTGAAGTGAACGCGATGCTCGACGATCCGGATGCGGTTTTCATCGATATGCGTAACCACTACGAATATGAAGTGGGGCACTTCGAGAATGCGATGGAAATTCCTGCCGACACCTTCCGCGAGCAACTGCCAAAAGCGGTTGAGATGATGCAGGAGCATAAAGACAAAAAGATCGTAATGTACTGCACCGGGGGAATCCGCTGTGAAAAAGCCAGCGCCTGGATGAAGCACAACGGATTTAATAAAGTCTGGCACATTGAGGGTGGGATCATTGAATATGCCCGCCGCGCCCGTGAGCAGGGTTTACCGGTGCGTTTTATCGGTAAAAACTTTGTGTTTGATGAGCGTATGGGCGAGCGAATTTCAGAGGATGTGATCGCGCACTGCCACCAGTGCGGTACGCCGTGCGATACGCATACCAACTGCAAAAACGACGGGTGTCATCTGCTGTTTATTCAGTGCCCTGCATGTGCCGAGAAGTTTAACGGCTGCTGTAGCGAGCTGTGCAGTGAAGAGAGTATGTTGCCTGAAGAAGAGCAACGTCGTCGCCGTGCCGGACGCGAGAACGGGAATAAGATCTTTAATAAATCCCGGGGCCGACTGAATACCAAACTGGGTATTCCGGACCCGGAGTAAAACAATGCCCGGCGGCTCGCAAGCCTGCCGGGCCTGTTTTATGACTTCTGCTGAACGCCTTCCACCGAAATAATCAGCTCTACATCCTGCGATGCCGGGCCTAAATCCGTGGTGATATTAAAATCTTTCAGATGAATTTTGCCTGCGGCTTCAAAGCCAGCACGTTTTCCGCCCCATGGATCGTCGCCCTGTCCAATTAATTTCGCATCCAGTGTGACCGGTTTTGTTACGCCGTTCAGCGTCAGATTACCGGTAATAGCGAGTTTATCACCGTCTTTCTTCACCTCTGTCGACGCGAAAGTAGCTTGCGGGAATTTGCCCACGTTCAGGAATTCAGCGCTGCGCAGATGTTTATCACGCTCGGCGTGATTAGTGTCGACGCTGTTGGTATTAATGGTGACGTTCACTTTATCGGCAGCAGGGTTTTTCTCGTCGAAGGTAAATGTGCCATCGAAATCATTGAACGTGCCATATAACCAGCTGTAACCCAGATGCTGAATACGGAAATTGACGAAGGCATGCTGGCCCTCTTTATCAATTTTATAGTCGGCGGCCAGGGCCGAACCGGTGGTAAATAGCAGCGAACCTAATGCGATACCCAACAGGCGTTTTTTCATTTTATGCTCCAGAGTCAACTGACGAACGGCCAAGCATGCGCTTCAGCGTATCGTCTTTATCAATAAAGTGGTGTTTCAGGGCCGCAAGGCCATGCAGGACAGAAAGGATTACTACGCTCCATGCCAGCCACAGATGAACCACACCTGCGGTGTCAGCCTGTGAACCGGCGTCAGCCAGCGTGGCTGGGACGTCAAAAAGCCCAAACACGCTGATCGGTTTACCGTCTGCGGTGGAAATGAGATAGCCGCTGATCAGAATGGCGAAAAGCAGGGCATAGAGTGCGATATGCGCGCCAACAGCGCTTATGCGGGTAAGTCGGCCATGGCTTTTGGGCGCTGGAGGGGGCGGAGAGATATGTCGCCAGATCACGCGAAAAACCAGACCCATCATCAGCAGAACCCCAATGCTTTTGTGCAATTCGGGGGCCTGATGATACCAACCGTCATAATAGCTTAATGTCACCATCCACAGGCCGAGACCAAACATGGCATAAACGGCAAGTGCAAATAGCCAGTGTAAACACATGGATATTATTCCGTAGCGACGGGAGGAGTTACGCCATTGCATATGAATTTCCGTTCTCAAATGACTGAGCAATAAAAATGGACGGATTAAATAAATAATGCAACTGAAAAAAATGAATAATGTATTTTATTTAATTTATTTCAGCGAATTTGAATATGTTTCCTCAATGTATTTCAATCGCTTCGTTCAATAAATTTGAGGTGACGTTTTTTAAAAAATATAAGTTAAATAAGTTTAAAGGAGTGTCAATAAACGTCAGCAAGAACTTTCAGAAGAATACAATATAGATAACGTCAATGATCGCCAGCAGCGACCAAAGAGCAATGTAGAGCATGAAATGCTCGCGGATGTTATTGATAAGGTAATTTACCAGTCTGCGCATCATGCCCCTCTCGCTAAACAGGCCCCGGTTATTCGGAGCCTGTAGAGGTATTATCGGTCAAAGCGCGAGAGCGCGAAGGGCTTGAGATCAAACGAAGGCGCGATCCCCTGAGCAAACTGGGCGGCGATTTCACCTAACACCGAGGCAAATTTAAACCCGTGACCGCTGAGCCCGGTTATGAGCAGGGTGTTGTCGTGTCCCGGCAGGGTGTCGATGATAAAATCTTCATCCGGGGTGTTGTCGTAGGTGCACGCTGCGCCGTAAAGCAACCCGCCTACGCCCGGCAGGATATTACGCAGGAACATGAAGGCTTCGGAACCATCCTGCGGATAAGCGCCGTACGGCTTGCGTTCTTCCGCAGAGGAAATTACCTGCCCGCCGTTATGTTTGCCAATCTTGAGCGCGTCTTTTTCCGAGGGAAAACCGTAGAACTGGTCGCCATTGGGTAACTCGCCTGTAAACGCCGGGAATTTGTTCTGACTGCTGTACCGCCCGTCAGACTGGAACCAGGAGAAGACTTTTCGCACCGGCTGGATGGGCAGGTCCGGCAGCAGTTTCGTCACCCACGTTCCCGCACTCACCAGCAGACGCGTGGCGGTATATTCACCTTCAGACGTGGTGACGGTTGAACCCTCTGCATGGTGGGTGATGCCCGTGACCGGACAGTTAAACAACTGCGCGCAGCCCGCTTTGGCGGCGAGATCAATCCAGGTCTTAATGGCCGTTTCGCTGTGCAGTACGCCAGAGTTGGCTTCAAACAACCCAATGTAGTCGTCAGGGACAGAAATTTCCGGCCAGCGCGCCATGATGCCGTTCGCATCCAGACGCTCGACGTCCAGGCGGTAGGCTTTCGCGCTCTCCTCGACGGTCGCCAGAAACGTGGAGTTGGCTGGTCCCAGGTTAATGACCCCGGTGCGCTCAAAAATGCGTTCTTCGGTGAGTGCGGCCAGCTCATCCCACAGCGTCTGAGCCCGAAGCACCAGCGGTACATAGCGTTCACCTTCGCCGTAAGCGTGACGGATCAGACGGGTATCGCCGTGATGGCTTCCTTCAGAGTGGGGAGGAAGATGGGCGTCAATCATCAGCACATTCAGACCCGCCTGCGTGGCGTAATAACCGGCGGCAGATCCTACGGAGCCGCTTCCGATAATGATTAAATCGTATTTCATAGGCTTCTCTTTACTAACGCTTTGTTAGCAGAGTAATTAACTATGTGGGCTTATACAAGAACGAAATAAATAAGGCACCGCGAGGGTGCCTGTTGAGTGAAAAGGGGCATAAGGTCAATGCCGTTTATACTCATTTTCCTGATAGTCGCCAGATTCTATTTTTGCGATGCCTGCTTCTAAAATAGAGATAAACTGACGGGCGACGTCTGTTGTAAGCCACAGCGTCTGTCCAACTTCCGCTTCGTCACGGTTTTGCTGATTTGGGGTCTGGTAGTGCAAACGCAGCATCAGCGCATCGTAGCTGTCTACGGTGCTGATATCCCAGCCAACAAGCGGATGGGTCTGGATGACTTCACTATTCTTTTCCATTATAACCCCCTTAATGCGTGTTAGAAGACAACGACTTTGAGGTTCAATGCATGTTTTTCTGAAAGCAATTTCAGTATATCAATTAATAAGGGTTCAGAAGGAAAAAATAAACGGGTAGCAACACATTTTTCTGCTTTTTAGGATTGTTCGAACAATAAAACGCCATCTTGTTCACGATTTTCTAAGAAGATGCTGAAATATTTTGAACTTTCGGGAGACGAAACGAAAAAAAGCCGGGGCGACCCGGCAAAAAAACACAATGAGGGAGCAAATTTTAATCAGTGATGAACCAATCGTCGGCGCTTTCCCATGTTTCCTGCAAAATTTCGCTGATGCGTTCTTTGTCTTCTTTCGCGCCGCCGATGACGGAAAGATGGTTTGCTGTCGCATAACGTACCGTTACGGCGCCATCGTTTTCTGGAAAAGTGCTGTTAATACGTCGGGATAGTTCACCCGCCAGAGCGTCGAGTGCGCCAGCAGGCAGGACGGTGGATTTGGCTATGGTGACTTCGATACGCATAAATGCCCCCCTGTGTAATATACTGTTTATTTATACAGTCATATTATCGCTTTGACAACAGGGGGCGCGATTTTTTTAGCGTTTTACCGTCCAGTTTACGGTTTCACCGGCCAGGAAGGGGATCAGCGTATCGTCGGTGAGCGCAATCGACGCTTCAACCTGGCTTTCTTTGCGCTCAAGCTCAATGAACGTGTCATTGACCGGCAGACCGTAGAAGCGCGGGCCGTTAAGGGAGCAGAAGGCTTCGAAATGGTCTAACGCATTCATCTCTTCAAACACGGTTGCGTAACTTGCCAGGGCGGTCGGGGCGTTAAAACAGCCTGCACAGCCGCAGCTCGCCTCTTTACGGTGACGGGCATGTGGGGCGGAATCCGTGCCGAGGAACGCGCGTGGAAAGCCGCTGGCGACCAGCTCACGTAGCGCCTGCTGGTGGATGTTGCGCTTGAGGATCGGCAGACAATACAGATGTGGACGAACGCCGCCCACCAGCATGTGGTTACGGTTAAACATCAGGTGCTGCGGGGTGATGGTGGCGGCAATCAGCTCGTTTCCATCCCGGACATACTCTGCGGCATCTTTAGTCGTAATGTGTTCAAACACCACTTTCAGCCCCGGAAGACGCTGGCGCAGCGGCTCCATGACCGTTTCGATAAAACGTGCTTCGCGATCGAAAATATCAATGTCAGCGTGGGTCACTTCCCCGTGCACCAGCAGCGGCATGCCCAGTTTTTGCATACGCTCCAGAACGGGCATGATGGCGTCAATGCTGGTCACCCCATGGCTGGAGTTGGTGGTGGCATTCGCCGGGTAGAGCTTCGCGGCGGTGAATACACCTTCGTTAAACCCGCGCTCAACTTCATTCGGATCCAGCGAGTCCGTCAGGTAGCAGGTCATCAATGGGGTAAAATCGTGTCCGGCCGGAACGGCGTCAAGGATACGCTGGCGATAGGCAATCGCGGCCTCGACGGTAGTGACTGGCGGAACCAGGTTAGGCATAACAATCGCACGGCCATAAATTTCGCTGGTATACGGCACGACGGTTTTCAGCATGTCGCCATCACGAAGATGGATATGCCAGTCGTCTGGGCGGCGGATTTTGAGAACCTGGGATTGTACAGTCATGGAAGCTCCGGCTTGAAAGAGATCAGTCATAAGAGGGCTGTTTTTGCCGGACACAAATCATAAGCGGAAACGTTTTCGTTTGCACACTATTCCGTTAAAAAAAACGGGCGCCTGAGCGCCCGGAGTGTTTAGTCGGTGAAAGGAATGATGATTTCACCCGGCTTCACCTCTATCCCTTTAGCATATTTTTTCGCCAGGGATTCGCCTTTGCTCTTGTCTTCGCTCAGAACATAGGCAGGCTGTTGGTTAAAGTAGTTCTGCAACGACTGGTTGAGATACGGCATCAGCGTTTGCAGCACCGGTTTCATTTTATCCGGCGTCACAACTGCATCGACGATTTCCATCTCTTGCAGGAAAATGGCCCCTTTCTCTTTATTAAAGACCGGCAGTGCCTTGAGCTTCAGCTTGATATCCGCTTTCTGATTGCCGAAGAGCGAGGTCATATCGAGGCTGGCATCGCCGGAAAGGGTGACTTTGTTAGGCTCCTCGCGCCCAATCTGGCTGGCGAGATTCGTCAGGACGATATGCGCATCCGCAAGGCCGGGCACGCCGATATCTTTTGAAAAGTTATTATGTTTTTCCAGCGCCTGATTAATTTCCTGCTCACTGACGGTGTACTGCGTAAGCTGGTTACATCCCACCAGCAGACCACTGACAATTAACGCAGCGGCAATAACGATCTTTTTCATGGCGTTCCTCAACATAAAATCGGCGCATCTGTCCTGATACGCCAGTATGTCAGGGTGATCCAACAGAAACCAGCAGAAAAAACTGATAGTGAAAGGGGTCAGGCGCCAGGCTCCAGCATCCCGCGGGTGCTGCGTTTATCACTGAACTGCCACCAGAGGGCAATCAGCGTCATAAAGCCGACCATGCCGAGCATGACCCACGGCAGCTCCGGCTGATGGAGCGCTTTTCCGGCATCAAACAGCCAGCCGCCACCGGTGTAACCCAGTGCGCCGCCAAGCGCCAGTCCGAGACGGCTGAAGCCCATGTAGCTGCCCCGGGCGCGGGCGTCGGCAAGTGACGCACTTAGCGTTTCACGGGCTGGCTCGGCAATGATTGAGCCAATATAGAAGGTGCAGATCAGCATAAACAGCTGCTGAAGCGAACTCACCAGGCCGATGGGCATCATGCTCAGCGTCATCAGCAACAGCCCGGCCATCAGACGGTGCTCAAGCCGGAAACGGCGCTCGCTCCAGCGGGCAATCGGATAAAGCAGCGTCAGTGAGAGGCAGGCCTCAATGGCATACATCCATTTCACTGCCGCCGGCGTGCCGGCAATATCGTTAACCATAATGGGCAGCATCAGCATGACCTGCACGGCGAGCATGTAGTAGCCGGTCAGGGTTAACACATAGGTGACGAAGCGTTTATCGCTCAGCACGCGGTCAAGCCCTTCCCGCACAGGTGCTTTCACCGTTGACAGCTTCCACGCGGGCAGAAACAGACCGTTAAACAGCGCGCAGAGAATAAACAACACCGCGCCGGTGGCGCAGACCAGGCGGAAATCGTATTGCAGCAGCCAGCTTCCCAGCAGGGCGCCCACCACCGCGCCAGCGCTGTCCTGCATCATCAAAATCGAAAAGAAGCGCCCCCGGTGTTGCGGACGGATAAGCTTAACCACCAGCGCGGTACGCGGTGGGTCGAAAAGGGTGCCGCCAATCCCGGAAAGGAAACAGGAGAACCACAGCAGCCAGGGTTCATGAGCGATTGCCATGGTGGCGAATCCCGCCGCACGTAACAGCATGCCGGTGACGATCATCGGTTTCGCGCCGAAGCGGTCGGCTATTGCGCCGCCAAACACGCCCAGACCCTGTTGTACAAACTGGCGTAGACCCAGCGCGATCCCGACCATCAATGCCGCCCAGCCCATTTGATCGACAAAACGAATCGATATAAGCGGAAAAACGACAAAAAAGCCGAGCACGACCAGCATGTTATCGACGAGCAGGAAATATTTACCCAGGCTCCTGGCCTGTGATACGCGGGACATTTTCCCTCCAGGGAAAATAAAAGGTGAGCACGCTAACATTCTGCGGTGTCGCCGGGCTTTTTCCCATACCCGCTGGCGACAATATTTTTTTATCAAAAAGGTGCTTTGATAGAGAGTTCTCATCGAAAAATGTGAAAAGCGATCAAAATGGTATGTCACTGTTTTCACAGAAGGCACAGGCGCAGGTATAGTAAAGCTAACAGGCAGAGCAGAAGCGACGGGAAGGAGTGGTAACGATGTTTGGCTATCGCAGTAATGTGCCAAAAGTGCGTCTGACGACGGACAGGCTGGTCGTTCGTCTGGTGCATGAGCGTGATGCCTGGCGTCTGGCGGATTATTACGCCGAGAATCGCCAGTTTTTAAAACCCTGGGAACCCGTTCGGGACGAGAGCCACTGCTACCCCTCTGGCTGGCAGGCGCGCCTCAGTATGATTGCGGAATTTCATAAACAGGGAAGTGCGTTTTATTTCGCGCTTCTCGATCCGGAAGAGAAAGAGATCGTTGGCATTGCCAATTTTTCAAACGTGGTACGCGGGTCGTTTCACGCCTGTTACCTCGGGTATTCCATCGGTCAGAAATGGCAGGGGCAGGGGCTCATGTTTGAGGCGCTGACGGCGGCGATTCGCTACATGCAGCGCACGCAACATATCCATCGCATTATGGCCAACTACATGCCGCACAATAAGCGCAGCGGCGATCTGCTGGCCCGCCTGGGGTTTGAGAAAGAGGGCTATGCCAAAGATTATCTGCTGATTGACGGCGAGTGGCGGGACCATGTGCTCACCGCGCTCACCACCCAGGAGTGGACCGCGGGTCGTTAAGGAGAAAAAATGAAATATCAGTTAAATGGCGCCGAAGCGCGCGTGGTCGGCTGCCTTCTGGAAAAGCAGGTCACCACGCCGGAACAGTATCCTCTGTCCGTGAATTCCGTCACGATGGCCTGCAACCAGAAGACGAACCGTGAGCCGGTGATGAACCTTGGCGAGCACGAGGTGCAGGATACCCTTGACGAGCTGGTGAAGCGCCACTACCTGCGCACCGTCAGCGGCTTCGGTAATCGCGTCACTAAATATGAACAGCGCTTTTGTAATTCCGAATTTGGCGATTTAAAACTCAGCGCCGCAGAAGTGGCAGTGATCACCACGCTGCTGCTGCGCGGGGCGCAGACGCCGGGTGAACTGCGCACACGCGCCTCCCGCATGCATGAGTTTCAGGATATGCAGGACGTTGAACAGACGCTGGAGGGGCTGGCCTCACGCGAGGACGGTCCTTACGTGGTGCGTCTGCCCCGCGAGCCGGGCAAGCGTGAAAGCCGCTACATGCACCTGTTTAGCGGCGACGTTGAGCCCTCTGCGCTGGCCGTAGAATCCGACACGCCAGCATCAAACGACAGCCTGACCGCGCGCGTGGCAGCCCTGGAAGACGAGGTTGCCGGGCTGAAGCAGCGTCTGGATGCGTTACTCGCACATCTGGGAGATTAATCGTGACAACATTACGCATTGGTGTTGTGGGGTTGGGAGGGATCGCGCAAAAAGCCTGGCTGCCCGTTTTAGGCGCAGCGTCCGACTGGACGCTGCAAGGGGCGTGGTCGCCCACCCGCGAGAAAGCAGAGCGCATCTGCAAAACCTGGCGCATCCCTTATGCCGGTTCGCTACAGGATTTAGCCCGTGAATGTGATGCGGTATTTGTGCATACCTCAACCGCGACGCACTACCAGGTGGTGAGCGAGTTGCTGAACGCAGGCGTTCACGTCTGCGTGGATAAACCCCTGGCGGAAAATGTACAGGATGCTGAACGACTGATTGAGCTGGCCGCGCGTAAAAAGCTGACGCTGATGGTCGGCTTCAACCGCCGTTTTGCACCGCTCTATCAGCAGCTTAAAGCGCAGTCCGGCTCGTTCGCCTCTCTGCGTATGGATAAGCACCGTACCGACAGCGTGGGGCCGAACGATCTGCGCTTCACGCTGCTGGATGATTATCTCCACGTCGTGGATACGGCCCTGTGGCTGAGTAACGGAAAAGCCCAGCTGCAAAGCGGCACGCTGCTGACCAACGAGCAGGGTGAGATGGTTTACGCCGAACATCATTTTGCCGTTGAGCATTTGCAGATGACGACCTGCATGCATCGTCGGGCGGGCAGCCAGCGCGAGTCCGTGCAGGCCGTTACGGATGGCGCGCTGTATGACGTCACCGATATGCGAGAGTGGCGGGAAGAGAAGGGCAATGGCGTGGTCGCGTTACCGGTTCCCGGCTGGCAAAGCACCCTGGAGCAGCGTGGCTTTGTGGGCTGCGCGCGTCACTTCATCACCTGTGTGCAGAATCAGACGGTTCCTGAAACGTCCGGGGAGCAGGCTATTCTGGCGCAGCGCATTGTGGAACGACTCTGGCGCGAAGCCATGTCGGAATAACGCGTTGTAACATCTGCCGATAGTAATTCGTTGAAATCCGGTTAGACTAAGCGCCGCTTGTTGGCTTTGCCGGGTGGCGCTAACGCTTGCCCGTCCTGGAAATCCGTAGGGTTGTGGAACTTCACGTTAATGAACTTATTAAAATCGCTGGCGGCCGTCAGCTCGATGACCATGTTTTCCCGCGTGCTTGGCTTTGCGCGCGATGCCATTGTGGCAAGGGTTTTTGGCGCCGGGATGGCGACTGACGCCTTTTTCGTCGCCTTTAAGCTGCCAAACCTGCTGCGCCGTATTTTTGCCGAAGGGGCCTTTTCACAGGCATTTGTTCCGATCCTCGCAGAATATAAAAGCAAACAGGGCGAAGATGCCACTCGCGTCTTTGTGGCCTACGTTTCCGGATTACTGACGCTGGCGCTGGCGATCGTGACCGTCCTGGGGATGCTGGCAGCGCCCTGGGTGATCATGGTGACGGCGCCGGGTTTTGCTGACACAGCGGATAAATTTACCCTGACCACCCAACTGCTGCGTATAACCTTCCCCTATATTCTGCTGATTTCGCTGGCGTCGCTGGTGGGTGCCATCCTGAATACCTGGAACCGCTTCTCCGTTCCGGCCTTTGCCCCCACGTTCCTCAACGTCAGCATGATTGGCTTTGCGCTGTTCGCCGCGCCGCATTTTAACCCACCGGTGCTGGCGCTGGCTTGGGCCGTGACCGTCGGCGGCGTGTTACAGCTTGCTTACCAGCTTCCGCACCTGAAAAAAATCGGCATGCTGGTTCTGCCGCGCATTAATTTCAAAGATGCGGGCGCAATGCGCGTTATCAAACAGATGGGACCGGCGATACTCGGCGTGTCCGTTAGCCAGATCTCGCTGATCATCAATACCATCTTCGCCTCTTTCCTGGTGTCGGGCTCGGTGTCCTGGATGTACTACGCCGATCGTCTGATGGAGTTTCCATCCGGGGTGCTGGGCGTGGCGCTGGGGACTATTCTGCTGCCTTCGCTGTCGAAAAGTTTCGCCAGCGGCAACCACGATGAATACTGCCGCCTGATGGACTGGGGCCTGCGTCTCTGTTTTCTGCTGGCGCTGCCAAGCGCGGTGGCGCTGGGGATCCTGGCAAAACCGCTGACGGTTTCATTGTTCCAGTATGGAAAGTTCACCGCCTTTGATGCCGCCATGACCCAGCGTGCGCTCGTAGCCTACTCGGTGGGGCTGATGGGGCTGATTGTCGTGAAGGTGCTTGCGCCCGGTTTCTATTCACGTCAGGACATCAAAACGCCGGTTAAGATTGCCATTGTGACGCTGATCATGACGCAGCTGATGAACCTGGCGTTTATTGGACCGCTGAAACACGCGGGGCTGTCATTGTCGATTGGTCTGGCGGCCTGTCTGAACGCCGGGCTGCTGTACTGGCAGCTGCGCAAGCAGGATATCTTCACACCGCAGCCGGGCTGGGCAAGCTTCCTGCTGCGTCTGGCGATTGCGGTAGCGGTGATGGCGGCCGCGCTGGTTGGCATGTTGTATGTCATGCCTGAGTGGGCGCAGGGCACCATGCCTTACCGCCTGATGCGTCTGATGGCCGTGGTGGTGGTCGGTGTGGTGGCGTACTTTGCCACGCTGGCGGTGCTTGGCTTCAAAGTGAAAGAGTTCACCCGCCGCACGGTATAAACGCCAAAAGGGGAGTTCACCGGAAGGTGCTCCCCGCTTCATGACGTGCCGCTACTGCGTCAAATCGAAATCTTTTTCCCACCCGTGATACGTGCCGTGGCCGTCTGACCATCCGCACCGTACAGCCCCGGCTCTTTATAGGGCTTTAACACTTCAAGCGCCTGCTGATTACGGATAATCTGTCCTTCCAGCAGCCAGCCGTTATGCTGGTTGAGATCGCGAAGATGCTGGGTTTTTTCTGTAATGGTCTGCCAGCGTTCGTTGATCTCATCATTGGCGCTGCGTTTCGCGTCTTGCTCAGCGCGTCGCTGTTTTTCCAGATAATCCAGGGTCGCCAGCAGCGAGCTTTTATCTTCAGTTATGCGTTGCAACGCGCTGCCGTTGATTTGACCAGAAGAGAGGTGGTGCTGTTCTGCATCCATCACCGTTTTCAGGTCGTTCAGGACCACCGTCATCTGATCCAGTATTTCTGACAGTCGACTCATACGGTTAGTTACTCTGGAGGAAACTCTGTGCGTCCTGAATCAGCGCATCAGCGATTTTGCTGGTATCCATTTTCAGTTCGCCGTTACGGATAGCCGTTTTCAGCGCTTCAACACGTTCCATATTGATATCGCTGCTGCCTGGCTGCATCAGCTTCGACTGCGCATCGCTCAGCGTGACGCTGGTGCTGTTAGCCGTCGACGTTTTTTCCAGACGCGTTTTTTGCGGGGCAGCCTCATTCGTTTCGCGAGGTTGTACAGTGCTAACCGGCTTCAGGGCTGATGTACGATCAATGCTCATAGTGTTGTCCTCATCGAGGGTTCGCGGCGTTTGCGCCTGACATCATCATTTGTTGAATATTTATCGGCAGTCGCCGCGAAATCTTTAAAAAGATTACAGGTTAATCAGAATATTCCCATCAGGACCGACCGTGCCGCTGACCACCTGGCCTGAGGACATTCTGACCCGGGCATTTTGCGCCACTGCGGCATTATTCAGCGCTTTTCCTTCACTGTTGATACTAAAGCCTTCGCCATTGGCGACCACCATCACCTGTTGTCCCGCTTTCACCCGCCACGCCTGGCGCAGCATGGATAGCTGTATCGCCTGTCCAGGAGCGACATCGCGCAGGCTGACCGCCTCCTGAGCCTGGTTGATATCCAGCATCGTCCGCGGTGGAAGCTGATCCAGACGGCCTCGCTTCAGCGTTACGCTGTCAGGTTGCAGCAGGCTGCCCCGGGGAATGGGAACGGCGGCGACAACATAATTGCCCGTCGCCTGAACCGCAACCTGTAAGTAGCGTTTTTCATTGGCGCAACGCGCCAGCACGTTCACGTTGCCCCATAAGCGGGTGCTGCCGGTCACGCTAAATGACGGGGCTTCGCAGGAAGGATAAAGGTTAGGCGGGGTGCGCACGGTCACGCGTACGTCATCGCTGAAACCGGCCAGCTTCTGCGCAAAGAATGCATTGAGCTGGTCCTCTAACCCCTCAGCCTGCACCAGAGGGCTTAAAAGCAGTAGGGTCGCCGCCAGGCCACGTTTAAAAGTCCGCATCGCACGTTCCACCATGTCCAGAATTTAGCAAATTCTACCCGCAGTGGTTTTCCATCAACGCAACAAATAGCGACGCATTTTGCGCTTATTCCGTCGATAGGGGAGACGGGGTGAGATTTAAGCTGTGAACTGAAATTTTCTCATCAGCGGAGGAGACATGCTCGATAAACTCGACGCCGCGTTACGTTTTCAGCAGGAAGCGCTCAATTTACGCGCCCAGCGGCAGGAGATTTTAGCCGCCAATATCGCCAACGCGGATACCCCCGGGTATCAGGCGCGCGATATTGATTTTTCCAGTGAACTCAAAAAAGTGATGGAGCGTGGACGTGCCGAAGGAACGGGTGTCTCACTGGCCCTGACATCCTCACGTCATATTCCCGCTCAGGCGATGACCGCGCCAACGACCGACCTGCTTTACCGTATTCCCGATCAGCCCTCACTTGATGGCAATACCGTCGACATGGACCGGGAGCGCACACAGTTTGCCGATAACAGCCTGCAATACCAGACAGGTCTGACGCTACTCGGCGGGCAAATTAAAGGCATGATGACCGTCCTACAGGGGGGCAATTAGTAAATGGCCTTGCTGAATATTTTTGATATCGCCGGTTCGGCATTAACGGCGCAGTCCAAACGACTGAACGTGGCCGCCAGTAACCTGGCCAACGCCGACAGCGTGACCGGCCCTGACGGGCAACCGTATCGCGCTAAACAGGTTGTCTTCCAGGTTGATGCTGCACCGGGTGCGGCAACGGGCGGCGTAAAAGTGGCGGACGTGGTTGAGAGCCAGGCGCCCGACAAGCTGGTTTACGAGCCAGGCAACCCGCTCGCGGATGCCAGCGGCTACGTGAAAATGCCGAACGTGGATGTGGTCGGGGAGATGGTGAACTCCATGTCCGCGTCGCGCAGTTACCAGGCAAATGTCGAAGTGCTTAATACCGTGAAGAGCATGATGCTCAAAACACTCACTCTCGGCCAGTAAAGGAGACACGCATGTCCATCGCCGTAAACGTGAATGACCCGACAAATACCGGCGTCAACAGCACCAGCAGTGCGACCGGTTCCAGCTCTCTCACCGGGAGCAATGCCTCCGATTTACAGAGCAGCTTTCTGACCCTGCTGGTGGCGCAGCTGAAAAATCAGGACCCGACCAATCCGATGCAGAACAACGAACTGACCACGCAGCTTGCGCAGATCAGTACCGTCAGCGGCATTGAGAAACTGAACACCACGCTCGGCTCGGTCTCCGGTCAAATCGATAACAGCCAGTCCTTGCAGGCCGCCAACCTGATCGGTCACGGGGTGATGATCCCGGGGACCACGATTCTGGCGGGCACCAGCACTACCGATGGCACGTCCACCACCACCACGACGCCGTTTGGCGTTGAGTTGCAGCAGCCGGCCGACAAAGTCACCGCCACAATCAAAGACGCCAGCGGCAACGTGGTGCGCACGATTGAGATTGGCGAGCTTAAAGCGGGCGTTCATACCTTTACCTGGGATGGCAGCCTGACCGACGGCACTAAAGCGCCTAACGGCTCGTATCAGGTTGCGATTAGCGCCAGCAACGGCACCACTCAGCTGGTGGCTCAGCCGCTACAGTTTGCCCTGGTTCAGGGCGTCATCAAAGGTAGCGATGGCAACAAACTGGATTTGGGTACCTCCGGTACCACCACACTCGACGAAGTTCGGCAGATTATCTAAGCCTTCATACTTATCAGGAGTAAGTCATGGCCTTTTCTCAAGCGGTCAGCGGCCTGAATGCTGCGGCCACCAACCTGGACGTCATTGGCAACAACATCGCCAACTCCGCGACCTATGGTTTTAAATCCGGTTCTGCGTCTTTTGCAGATATGTTTGCAGGCTCTAAAGTGGGCCTGGGCGTGAAGGTTGCGGGTATCACCCAGGACTTCACCGACGGGACGACCACCAACACCGGTCGCGGTCTGGACGTCGCCATCAGCCAGAACGGTTTCTTCCGTATGGTGGATGCCAACGGTTCCGTGTTCTACAGCCGCAACGGCCAGTTCAAGCTGGATGAAAACCGTAACCTGGTGAACATGCAGGGGCTTCAGTTAACCGGTTATCCGGTTGCCGGCACGCCGCCTACGGTGCAAACCGGTGCGAATCCGCAGGCGATCTCCATCCCAACGACGCTGATGGCGGCGAAGTCCACCACCACTGCCTCTCAGCAGATCAACCTGAACTCCACCGATACCGCGCCAACCGTCGCCTTCGATCCGTCCAACCCTGACTCTTACAACAAGAAAGGCACCGTGACGGTGTTTGACAGCCAGGGTAATGCGCACAACATGAACCTGTTTTATGTCAAAAACGAGACGCCAGCTAACTCCTGGAAGGTGTATTCGCAGGACGGCAGCGTAGCGGGAGATGCAGCGAAACTGGCAACCACGCTGACCTTTAACGAGAGTGGTGTGCTGACGGGTGGCGATGATATCAAGATCACAACGGGCACCGTTCCGGGCGCGACGCCAGCCACGTTTGACATGAGTTTCGCCAACTCCATGCAGCAAAACACCGGTGCGAACAACATCGTGGCGACGAGCCAGAACGGCTATAAGCCGGGCGATCTGGTGAGCTACCAGATCAACGATGACGGTACCGTTGTCGGTAACTATTCGAACGAACAGACCCAGGTGCTGGGCCAGATCGTGCTGGCAAACTTCGCCAACAACGAAGGCCTGAAATCCGAAGGGGATAACGTCTGGTCTGCCACGCAGTCTTCCGGGGTTGCCCTGCTGGGAACCGCGGGTTCCGGTAACTTCGGCACGCTGACTAACGGTGCGCTGGAAGCCTCCAACGTCGATCTGAGTAAAGAGCTGGTGAACATGATCGTCGCGCAACGTAACTACCAGTCCAACGCGCAGACCATCAAAACCCAGGATCAGATCCTCAACACGCTGGTTAACCTGCGTTAAGCAGCTGACGGGAAAGCGCAATGGATCACGCAATATATACAGCGATGGGCGCAGCAAGCCAGACGCTCAATCAGCAGGCTGTTACCGCCAGCAACCTTGCGAACGCTTCCACGCCAGGTTTTCGTGCGCAGCTCAACGCGCTGCGTGCGGTGCCGGTAGAAGGGCTGTCATTGCCCACGCGTACGCTGGTCACCGCCTCCACGCCGGGCGCCGACATGACGCCAGGTCAGATGGATTACACCGCGCGTCCGCTGGACGTTGCCCTTCAGCAGGACGGCTGGCTGGCGGTGCAAACGGCTGACGGCGGGGAAGGGTATACCCGCAACGGTAATATCCAGGTGAGCGCCACCGGGCAGCTGACGATTCAGGGGCATCCGGTGATGGGCGAAGCCGGTCCGTTGACGGTGCCGGAAGGGTCAGAGCTGACCATTGCGGCAGACGGGACGATCTCGGCGTTAAACCCGGGTGACCCGGCGAACACCGTTGCGCCTGTCGGTCGTCTGAAGCTGGTGAAAGCCGAAGGCAACGAAGTGCAGCGTGGCGATGACGGGATGTTCCGTCTGACCCAGGCGGCGCAGGCCACGCGTGGCGCCACGTTACAGGCCGACCCGACCATCCGCGTGATGTCCGGCGTGCTGGAAGGCAGTAACGTCAAACCGGTGGAAGCCATGACCGACATGATCGCCAGCGCCCGCCGCTTCGAAATGCAGATGAAAATCATCAGCAGCGTCGATGAAAACGCAGGCAAGGCTAACCAACTTCTGGCTATGAGTTAACAGGACTCCCTATGATCAGTTCTTTATGGATCGCGAAAACCGGTCTGGACGCACAGCAAACCAATATGGATGTGATTGCCAACAACCTGGCAAACGTCAGCACCAATGGTTTCAAGCGCCAGCGTGCGGTTTTCGAAGATTTGCTTTATCAAACGATTCGTCAGCCAGGGGCGCAGTCTTCTGAGCAAACCACGCTGCCGTCCGGTCTGCAAATTGGTACCGGCGTGCGCCCGGTCGCCACCGAGCGTCTGCACAGCCAGGGCAACCTGTCCCAGACCAACAACAGTAAAGACGTTGCCATTAAAGGTCAGGGTTTCTTCCAGGTGCAGCTGCCTGACGGGACCTCCGCCTATACCCGCGATGGTTCGTTCCAGGTGGATCAGAACGGCCAGCTGGTGACGGCGGGCGGTTTCCAGGTTCAGCCTGCGATCACCATCCCGGCGAACGCGCTGAGTATCACCATTGGTCGTGACGGCATCGTCAGCGTCACTCAGCAGGGTCAGGCCGCGCCGGTCCAGGTTGGACAGCTCAACCTGACCACCTTCATGAACGATACCGGACTGGAAAGCATCGGCGAGAACCTCTACACCGAAACGCAGTCTTCCGGCACGCCAAATGAAAGTACCCCGGGCCTGAACGGGGCGGGGCTGCTGTATCAGGGGTATGTGGAAACCTCGAACGTTAACGTGGCGGAAGAGCTGGTGAATATGATCCAGGTCCAGCGCGCCTATGAAATTAACAGTAAAGCAGTGTCGACGACCGACCAGATGCTGCAAAAACTGACGCAACTCTAAGGTGTAGCCCGGTGCGGTAAACGTCGCACCGGCTCCCTGTTTTCGAAGATGAAGGCAATGCAAAAAAACGCGGCGTTTCGTTATCCGATCCTGACTGTTCTGGCCGTTACCCTCAGCGGGTGTGCCTGGATCCCGTCTAAACCATTGGTACAGGGTGCGACTACCGCCCAACCCGTTCCCGGCCCCGCGCCGGTGGTGAACGGCTCTATTTTCCAGACCGCGCAGCCGATTAACTACGGTTATCAGCCGCTGTTTGAAGACCGTCGTCCGCGTAACGTTGGCGATACGCTGACCATTGTGTTGCAGGAAAACGTCAGTGCGAGTAAGAGCTCGTCCGCGAACGCCAGCCGCGACGGCAAAACCAATTTTGGCTTCGACACCGTGCCGCGCTATCTGCAAGGGCTGTTCGGCAACGCCCGTGCGGATGTGGAAGCCTCCGGCGGCAACACCTTTAACGGTAAAGGTGGTGCGAACGCCAGCAACACCTTCAGCGGAACGCTGACGGTTACGGTTGACCAGGTTCTGGTGAACGGCAACCTGCACGTGGTGGGCGAAAAACAGATCGCCATTAACCAGGGTACGGAATTCATTCGCTTCTCCGGTGTGGTTAACCCTCGCACTATCAGCGGCACCAACACCGTACCGTCCACCCAGGTGGCGGATGCGCGCATTGAGTACGTCGGCAACGGCTACATTAACGAAGCGCAAAATATGGGCTGGCTGCAACGCTTCTTCCTTAACTTATCGCCGATGTAAGCGAGGTGACCTATGTATAAATTTCTCTTCGCCGTGGCGCTGTCGCTGGTCGCTACCGTTGCGCAGGCCGATCGCATACGCGATCTCACCAGCGTGCAGGGCGTGCGCGAAAACTCGCTGATTGGCTACGGCCTGGTGGTGGGGCTGGATGGGACGGGTGACCAGACGACCCAGACGCCGTTCACCACCCAGAGCCTGAACAATATGCTCTCGCAGCTCGGTATTACCGTACCGGCCGGGACCAACATGCAGCTGAAAAACGTGGCGGCCGTGATGGTGACCGCGTCTTATCCGGCCTTTGCGCGTCAGGGGCAGACCATCGACGTGGTTGTCTCGTCGATGGGTAACGCCAAAAGCCTGCGCGGCGGTACGTTGCTGATGACGCCGCTGAAAGGCGTCGACAGCCAGGTGTATGCTCTGGCGCAGGGCAACATTCTGGTTGGCGGAGCAGGCGCGTCGGCGGGCGGCAGCAGCGTGCAGGTGAACCAGCTGAACGGGGGACGTATTACCAACGGCGCGATCATCGAACGTGAGCTGCCGACCCAGTTCGGCACCGGCAACACCATTAACCTGCAACTGAATAACGAAGACTTTACGATGGCGCAGCAGATCGCTGACACCATCAACCGCAGCCGGGGCTACGGCAGCGCCACCGCGCTGGATGCCCGTACCGTGCAGATCCGCACGTCAACCGGCAGCAGCAACCAGGTGCGGTTGCTGGCCGATATCCAGAATATGGAAGTGAACGTGCCGGTGCAGGATGCGAAAGTCATTATCAACTCCCGTACCGGCTCGGTGGTGATGAACCGCGAAGTGACGCTGGACAGCTGCGCCGTGGCGCAGGGCAATCTCTCCGTCACGGTTAACCGCTCGGCCAACGTCAGCCAGCCGGATACCCCGTTTGGTGGCGGTCAGACGGTAGTGACCCCGCAAACGCAGATTGATTTACGACAGAGCGGCGGTTCGTTGCAGAGCGTGCGCTCCAGCGCCAACCTGAACAGCGTGGTGCGTGCTCTGAATGCGCTGGGTGCAACGCCAATGGATCTGATGTCCATTCTGCAATCCATGCAAAGTGCAGGCTGCCTGCGCGCCAGACTGGAAATCATCTAAATGCTGACCGATAGCAAACTGTTGACCAGTGCCGCCTGGGATGCCCAGTCGCTCAACGAGCTGAAAACCAAAGCGGGCAAGGATCCGGCGGCGAATATCCGCCCGGTTGCCCGTCAGGTGGAAGGCATGTTCGTACAGATGATGTTGAAAAGCATGCGTGAAACCCTGCCGAAAGATGGCATGTTCAGCAGTGATTCCACGCGGCTTTACACCAGCATGTACGATCAGCAGATTGCCCAGCAAATGACCGCCGGAAAGGGGCTCGGCCTGGCGGACATGATCGTGAAGCAGACCGCAGCCGCTCAGGGGCTCCCGCCTGAAGAGGCCCCGCCGCAGGTGCCGCTGAAGTTTGATCTCGAAAAGGTGACCAGTTATCAAAATCAGGCGCTGACGCAGATGGTGCGTAAGGCGATGCCGAAACCGGCAGAAACGCGTGACGAGCCGCTCTCCGGCGACAGCAAAGACTTCCTGGCCCAGCTCTCCCTGCCGGCGCGTCTTGCCAGTGAAGAGAGCGGCGTGCCGCACCATCTGATTCTGGCGCAGGCGGCGCTGGAGTCGGGCTGGGGGCAACGTCAGATCCGCAGGGAGAACGGTGAGCCGAGCTTCAACATCTTTGGCGTGAAGGCCACCTCCAGCTGGAAAGGGCCGACCACCGAGATCACCACCACCGAATATGAGAACGGTGCGGCAGTGAAGGTGAAAGCCAAATTCCGCGTCTACAGCTCGTATCTGGAAGCGTTGTCGGATTATGTCGGGCTGCTGAGCCGGAATCCGCGCTACACCGCCGTGACCCAGGCCGCCACGCCAGAGCAGGGCGCTCAGGCATTGCAGAATGCTGGCTACGCGACCGATCCAAACTATGCGCGCAAGCTGACCAGCATGATCCAGCAGCTGAAATCCATGTCTGAGAAGGTCAGCAAAGCGTATAGCACAGATCTCGAAAATCTGTTCTGAAAGTTCTCAAGTCCCGGTGGAGGTTGCCGATAACCTTCATCAGGACTCGTGTCTGAACGTATAAAAGGAACCCCCATGTCCAGTTTGATTAACAGCGCCATGAGTGGCCTCAGTGCTGCGCAGACGGCACTCAATACCGTCAGTAATAATATTTCAAGCTACAACGTGGCAGGTTATACCCGCCAGACCACCATTCTGGGGGCATCAAACAGCACCCTGACCGGCGGTGGCTGGGTGGGTAACGGGGTCTATGTCTCCGGTGTTCAGCGTGAATATGATGCGTTTATCACCAACCAGCTGCGCGCGGCGCAGAACCAGAGCAGTGGGCTGACCACGCGCTACCAGCAGATGTCAAAAATTGACGACGTGCTTTCTGATACCACGAACTCGCTTTCTGCCAACCTCCAGGATTTCTTTAAAAGCCTGCAAACGCTGGTGAGTAACGCAGAAGATCCGGCTGCTCGCCAGACGGTACTCGGGAAGGCGGATGGTCTGGTAAACCAGTTTAAAACCAACGATCAATATCTCCGCGATCAGGATGCGCAGGTCAATACGGCGATTTCTACCAGCGTCGATCAGATCAATAACTACGCGAAACAGATTGCCAATCTTAACGATCAGATCTCCCGGCTGACTGGCGTCGGTGCGGGCGCATCCCCGAATGAACTGCTCGATCAGCGCGATCAGCTGGTGAGTGAACTGAACAAGATTGTCGGTGTGGACGTCACCGTACAGGACAGCGGCACCTACAACATCTCTATCGCCAACGGTTACACCCTGGTACAGGGCAGCAACGCCAGCCAGCTGGCGGCGGTGAAATCCAGTGCGGACCCAGCGCGTACAACAATTGCGTATGTGGATACCGCAGCGGGCAACGTGGAGATCTCAGAAAAACAGATCACCACGGGGTCGCTTGGTGGGCTGTTAACGTTCCGTTCTCAGGATCTGGATCAGGCGCGAAACACCCTTAACCAGATGGCGCTGGCGTTTGCGGATGCCATGAATACCCAGCACCAGGCTGGCTTTGATGCCAACGGGGATGCAGGCGGCAAGCTGTTTGATTTTGGCTCGCCGGCAGTGCTGAGTAACGGTAAAAACACCGGAAGCGCGTCCGTTACGGCCACGATGACGGACAGTACAAAGGTCCAGGCGACAAACTATAAAGTTGAGTACAACGGTACTGACTGGACAATCACGCGTCTGTCGGACAATACCAGCTTCACGGCCAAGCCTGACGCCAGCGGTAATCTGTCGTTTGATGGTCTCAACGTTAAGATTAGCGGCTCAGCCGATAATAAAGACAGTTTCATCGTCAAACCGGTGAATGACGTCATTGTGAATATGGACGTAGCGATCAGCGACGAATCCAAACTGGCGATGGCCTCCGCGAAAGGAAGCGGTGAAAGCGACAATACCAATGGCCAGAAGCTGCTGGATTTACAGAGCGCCAAATTGGTGGGAGGGAACAAAACCTTTAACGATGCTTATGCCGCGCTGGTCAGTACGGTGGGCAGCACCACGGCGTCGCTGAAAACCAGCAGCGAAACCAAAGTTAACGTGGTGACGCAGCTGACCAAACAACAGCAGTCAATCTCCGGGGTTAACCTGGATGAAGAGTATGGCAACCTGCAACGCTATCAGCAGTACTATCTGGCGAATGCGCAGGTGCTGCAAACGGCGAGCACGCTGTTTGATGCATTGATCAATATCCGCTAAGGCTGAGGCATAAAAAATGCGTATTAGTACTCAAATGATGTATGAGCAAAGCATGCGCGGCGTGACGAACTCCCAAAGTCTCTGGCTCAGCTACGGCGAGCAGATGTCTACGGGGAAGCGTATCAACCGTCCGTCTGACGATCCGATTGCCGCCTCGCAGGCCGTTGTGCTCTCTCAGGCTCAAACGCAAAACAGCCAGTATGCGCTGGCACGCTCCTTCGCTACGACGAAAGTCTCGCTGGAAGAGAACGTGTTATCGCAAGTGACAACCACCATCCAGGCTGCTCAGGAAAAGATTGTCAATGCGGGCAACGGTACGTTAAGTGACGATGACCGCGCTTCGCTGGCCACGAACCTGCAAGGTATTCGCGATCAGCTCATGAACCTGGCTAACAGCACGGACGGTAACGGTCGCTATATTTTTTCCGGTTACAAGACCGAAGCGGCGGCTTTCGACCAGGCGACGGGTGATTATAAGGGCGGCGGAACGCCAATCAGCCAGCAGGTTGACTCCGCGCGCACGATGCAAATTAGCCATACGGGCACTGAAGTTTTCGATAGCTTCACCAGCAATGCCAAGCCAGAGCCAGATGGTAGTGCGCCGGAAACGAATTTGTTCAAGATCCTCGACTCCGCAATTGAAGCGTTGAATACGCCGATTGGGGAGGACGAAACGAAAGCCGAGGCGTTTACGGCGGCTATTGATAAAGCCAACCGTGGCCTGAGCAACTCCCTCAACAACGTGCTGACCGTGCGCGCCGACCTCGGCATCAAGCTGGATGAGCTGGGCAAGCTGGACGCTCTGGGTGAAGACCGCGCGCTGGGTCAGACGCAGCAGATGAGTAACCTGGTTGACGTGGACTGGAACTCGGTGATTTCGTCCTACACCATGCAGCAGGCGGCGTTGCAGGCCTCGTATAAAGCCTTTAGCGATATGCAGGGTATGTCTTTGTTCCAGATGAACAAATAAGACTCTGACCTGTTTGACATGTCTTGAAACTGGGCATGTTTTGACTGCCCAACCCGTCCGGGTTGGGCATTTTTTTTACACACGTTCTGCCTGTGCGGACAGCACCCGGGCGCTTTCAATCACTCTGATAGCCAGCGCAATGGCACCACACAGGGTTGCCAGAGCCACCACGCCAGACCAGCCTGCCAGCGTATAGATATTGCTGCCTAATGCCGAGCCCAGCGCCATTCCGATGAAAATGACGGTAAACAGCAGGGCGTTCAGGCGTCCGCGGGCCTGCGGCTCAAGGCTGTAGACCAGGTTCTGGTGGGCCACGAGGCTGGACTGCAAGCCGAGATCGAAACCGACCGCGGAGAGGGCAATCAGGATCAACTGACCGTGTACACCCAGTGCCGGCATCATGAACATCAGGGCAAACGAGAGGGTCACCAGCGCGGCACCCAGCTGGGTCACTTTACCTGCGCCCAGCTTATCGGCAAGACCACCCGCCAGCGGTGCGGCCAGCGCGCCAGCGGCTCCGGCAATACCAAATCCACCCGCTACGGCGCTGCCAAGGTGATACCGTTCCAGCAGCATGACCGCCAGCGTTGACCAGAATGCGCTAAAGGCAATCGACAGAAAACCCTGAGCCAGCGCCGCGCGACGCAGTGCCGGGTAACGACGCCACAGGTGCTCCATGGAACGCATCAGCGCGGGATAGCTCAGCGTGGAGTGAATAGCAAAACGTGGGAGTACGGCCCACATCACCGCGCCGACAAAGGCAATGCTTGCAGCAGCCAGCTGATACATCACCCGCCAGCCAAAGGCCTCACCCACCACGCCGCTCACGGTTCTGGAGAGCAAAATCCCCAGCAGCAGGCCGGTCATCACCGTGCCGACCGTTTTTCCCTGTTTGCCTTCCGGCGCGAGGATCGCTGCGGCCGGGACAATATCCTGCGCCATGGTGGCGGCCATGCCAATCAGCAGGCTGGTGAGCAGCAGGGAGTGCAGTTGTCCGGTCAGGCTACAACCCAGCAGGAACAGCGCCAGGGCCGCACTTTTTATCAGGATCAGCGTTCTGCGGTCATGACGATCGCCGAGCGGGAGCAGAAACAGGATGCCCAGGGCATAACCCGCCTGGGTGAGCGTCGGGACCATGCCCATGCCTTCGATGCTCAGATGCAGGTCTGAGCCCATCAGCGGCAGAAGAGGCTGGGCATAATAGATGGATGCCACGCTAAAGCCCGCACCGAGCGCCAGCATTAAGATTACCCAGCGGCTTACGGCCCGGGTGGTGGTTGTGTTCATAAGATGTTCCTCATTCGTCGTGTGCGGCTATTTTTTATCAGTACGCCTTGCGACGGTAGCGGGCGCGGTGGTAAAACGCTTATACGTGTGGCGTATGGGTAAAAATGGTATGAAAAGGTCTGAGCGTATAGATCGGGTAGAACTGATGCGAACGTTTGTTCGCATTGTGGAGGCGGGGTCTCTTTCTGCGGCGGCACGTCAGCTGGCAACAACCCAGGCCACGGTGAGCCGACGGTTGCAGTCGCTTGAGACCATGCTGGGAGTACGCCTGATGCTGCGCACAACCCATACGACCCGGCTGACCGATGACGGCGAACGCTGCTATCAGCATGCCCGACGGGTGATTGACAGCTGGCTGGCGCTGGAAGACGAGGTAGGGCAGACGGAAGATGAACCGGTTGGGGTGCTGAGGGTGCGCGCCCCGCACGCGTTTGGCCAGGATCAGCTTCTGAAACCGTTAACCGAATTTTTACAGCGCTATCCCCAGCTTTCTGTTGAGTGGATGCTCAACGATCGCTCGGTTGATTTCCTCGGCGACAACCTTGACTGTGCTATTCGGGTGGGTGTGGAAGTCGATCCGGCAACCGTGTCCGTGCTGCTGGCTGAAGTGCCGCGCTCGGTGGTGGCTTCACCGGAATTACTGGCCCGTTATCCCGCGGTTAAAACGCCGGAAGATTTGCAGCAGCTTCCCTGGATCGCCATCAGCTCTTTTTATCAACGCCATGTGGAGCTTTTCCACGATGCATCATCCGCCCCGGCGCGGGTTACCATTACGCCACGCCTGAGTACAGACAGCCTGTATGTGGCGCGCAATACGGCACTCACCGGGCTTGGCGTGGCGGTGGTATCCAGCTGGACGGTACAGGATGATATTCAGGAAGGAAGACTGGTGCATCTACTGCCAGAGTGGCTGCCGGCAGCGTTACCGGTACATCTGGTTTACCCCTGGTCTCGTTATTATCCGGCGCGCTTGCGGCGTTTTCTGGAGCTGATGCGGCAGATAATGCCGGAGGTCACCGGGATGAGAAAGCCCCTGCAACAGCCATAAAAAAGCCGACCCGAAGGTCGGCTTTCAGTCTTAGCGTGCGTTATTCAACAGGCTGAGGACGGGTCGCTGGCGCAGTAGCCATGTGCGTTGCACTGTGACCACCGGCAGCACCTTTGCCTTCGAAGTTGAATGCCGGACGAACCCAGTCGCTATGGCGTGGCGCTTCAGGTACATACTCAGGTGCCGGGGCGCGAGTCATCGGCGCGGTAGCAACGTGAGCAGGCGCTGGAGCGGCAACGACCTCAACCGGCTCGGATTTCACTTCAGCCTCATTGACCTCTTCGACAACAGGCTCAACCTGAATCTCGACGTCCTGAACAACCTCTTCCGTCACCGTTTCGACGGCAACGTCTGCGGGCTCTTCTGCTGCGGAGACTGGTTCAGCTTCCTCCGCGACTTCTTCAGCCACCACGGTATCTTCTTCGGCAATGATCTGCGGGGCGGCATCAACCGGCGCAGCAATCACTTCAGGATGGGTCGTTTCCACTTCCACAGCCTGCGGTGCCACCGTGTCAACAACTTGCGGTTCAACCACGGTTGCCGCTTCAGTCACGACGTCTTCCACCGCTGCTACCGGTGCAATCACCTCTTCGGTCACAGCCTGTTCTTCAACAGCCTGCTCCGGGCGAGCAACCGGATAACGGATCCAGACTTTACCGGATGCCATCTCAGGTGACGCGCACGCCACGGTCAGCGGCATTGGTGACTGAGTCGGGTAACGCTCGTCACGGTAACGACGACGACGCTGACCGCTCACGCGCAGATGACGCGGAGAACGACGGGAGCGACGCGGCATACCTGCGTTGTCACGGTTTTCGCTGCTTTCGTCCTGCTCAACCTGATTTTCCACGACGGCTGGCAGGTCAACTTTTGCAACCTGGGTACCCGTTGTGCTTTCTGCTGCTTCAACCGCGATAACGTCGTTTTCTTCCGTCTGAACAGCACCCACACGTACTTTCTGGGTCAGCTGACGCTGCTTACGACGCGGCATAACCTGAGTACGCTCTTCCTGCTCCGTGTCCTGCTGTTCAACAGGCGCTTCGCGGTTCAGGTTTTTGACTTCCTGCTGGGCCTGGCGTTTCTCGTCGTTACGACGACGGTTACGCTCGCGGCGAGGTTGCTGCTCGTCACGCTGTTTGCTCTTCTCGGACTCATCGCCCGCCTGCTGGCGAATCTCACGATCTTCAACGTTCTGCTGTTGCTTCTCGCGACGGTTGCGACGGTTGTCCTCGCGTTGTTCACGACCTTCGTTGTTCTCGGAACGATTATCACGGCGCTCGTTACGATCGCTACGGTCGTTGCGGTCATTACGATCGCGACGATTGTTCTGACGCTTACGACGGTCCTGCTGACGCTCTGGTTTCGCTTCTTTTGGCGCTTCTTTCGGCTGCTCAGGCTGAACTTCTTCGCCAGCAAACATTTTTTTCAACGCGCCGAAGATGCGGCTCAGGAGACCCGGCTGCTCAGGCTGCGCTTTTGGCGCGGCAGGGGCCGCCTTTTGCACGGCAGGTTTTGCCGCTGGTTTTTCCAGCGTCGCTTCCGGCGGGGCTTCCGGCATGATGAAGGTTGCTAATGCAGGCTGCTCAGGCAGTTTACGCTCGGCAGGCTCTTCATCCGATGGCAGTGCCATTTCTTCTTCATGCAGCTTCGGTAGCAGGTAGCTGAGGGTGCTTGTCTCTTCGCCTTTACGCACGCGCAGCACGTGATAGTGCGGGGTTTGCATCTCGTCGTTTGGCACGATGATGCAGCGAACACCGCCCTGACGCGCTTCAATTGCGCTTACCGCTGCACGTTTTTCGTTCAGCAGGTAGGAGGCAATCGGCACCGGAACGATGGCGTGAACCTCTTTGGTGTTCTCTTTCAGCGCTTCTTCTTCAATCAGACGCAGAATAGAGAGGGAGAGCGATTCATTGTCACGCACGGTACCCGTACCGGAACAGCGCGGGCAGACGTGATGGCTGGACTCGCCGAGTGACGGGCTCAGACGCTGACGGGACATTTCCAGCAGGCCGAAGCGCGAGATATGGCTAATCTGGATACGTGCGCGATCCTGGCGCACCGCTTCACGCAGACGGTTTTCAACCGCACGCTGGTGGCGAACCGGGGTCATGTCGATGAAGTCGATAACAATCAGACCACCCAGGTCGCGCAGGCGGAGCTGGCGGGCGATTTCATCAGCGGCTTCAAGGTTGGTGTTGAAGGCGGTCTCTTCGATGTCGCCGCCACGGGTTGCACGCGCGGAGTTGATGTCGATAGCGGTCAGCGCTTCGGTGGTATCAATTACGATAGAACCGCCTGACGGCAGACGCACTTCACGCTGGAAGGCAGACTCGATCTGGGATTCAATCTGATAATGGCTGAACAGCGGGATTTCACCGGTGTACAGTTTAATTTTGCTGGTGAAATCCGGGCGACCCAGCGCGGCGATGTGCTGGCGAGCCAGCTCAAGCACTTTCGGGTTATCAATCAGAATTTCACCGATGTCCTGACGTAGATAATCACGGAAGGCACGCACAATAACGTTGCTTTCCTGGTGGATCAGGAACGGAGCAGGACGGCTCTCAGCCGCTTTCTTGATGGCTTCCCAGTGCTTCAGACGGAAGCTCAGGTCCCACTGCAACGCTTCGGCAGATTTGCCGACGCCTGCGGTGCGCACGATAAGGCCCATGCCGTCTGGCAGCTCGAGACTTGCCAGCGCTTCTTTCAGCTCGGTACGGTCATCGCCTTCGATACGGCGAGAGATGCCACCCGCACGCGGGTTGTTTGGCATCAATACCAGATAGCTTCCTGCCAGGCTGATAAAGGTGGTCAGTGCGGCACCTTTGTTGCCACGCTCTTCTTTATCGATCTGGACGATAACTTCCTGACCTTCACGCAGAACATCTTTAATGTTCGGACGGCCATGGGAGTTGTAGTTTGCAGGAAAATATTCGCGGGCGATTTCTTTGAGAGGAAGGAAACCGTGACGCTCAGCACCGTAATCGACAAATGCAGCTTCAAGGCTTGGTTCAATGCGGGTGATTTTGCCTTTGTAAATGTTCGCTTTTTTCTGTTCGTGTCCAGGACTTTCGATATCCAGATCGTACAGGCGCTGCCCATCCACAAGGGCGACACGCAACTCTTCTTGCTGAGTTGCGTTGATTAACATTCTTTTCATCGTAACTTACTCGTTATTCTTACATTGACGACAAAGCTGCGGGCAAGGTGACGCTTTCCGGGGTATGAACCGATGGCCTCGTGTCTATTCACGTCGCCAACCTCACGGTTGTCGCTCGCTTAAGAGGCGCAGAGTGTCGGTTGCCTGTGTTTCATACGGAAACACAGCGCAATTATCAGGGGAATTGCCTGGGAAAACTCTCCAGAGAACAATCCTTATACCGGGAAGTACTGCAACCCGCAGCCCGCTAACTGCCTGAAAGATCAATACGTCTTACGCCATTGCTGCGTGGATGATCGGTCAGACAAAATTGGTCATTCCGTCGACATCCTTACAAAACCCGGATTTAACGCGGAAAACGGATTCATTATTCCACTGCTCGCCGGGTTATAGCAAGATGACTTTTACCAATTATCACCCGGTTACTCACAGTTTCTTCACTTCAACGGGGTGATTGGTTTAATAACCACCAAATCGATTGCGCGAAAGGGGAGTGGTCCGGATAAAAGTAAATATAAGCATAGAAAAATGAGTGGCGCTAATGTCTGACGCTATTTAGAATCGCCAACCATGAAAACAGAGACTCCAGCCGTAAAAATGGTTGCCATCGCCGACGACGAGGCGGGGCAACGTATCGATAATTTTTTGCGCACCCAGTTGAAGGGCGTGCCAAAAAGTATGATTTATCGCATCTTGCGTAAGGGCGAGGTGCGGGTGAACAAAAAACGCGTGAAGCCAGAGTATAAGCTCGAGGCGGGCGATGAAGTCCGGATTCCACCGGTATGTGTTGCAGAGCGTGAAGAAGAGGTCGTTTCTCCGAAGCTGCAAAAAGTCGCGGCCCTGAGCGACGTTATCCTTTATGAGGACGACCACATTCTGGTGCTGAATAAACCGTCCGGAACGGCGGTACACGGGGGGAGCGGTCTGAGCTTCGGCGTGATTGAAGGGTTACGCGCGCTGCGCCCGGAAGCGCGTTTCCTCGAACTGGTTCACCGTCTTGACCGCGATACCTCTGGCGTGTTGCTGGTGGCGAAAAAACGTTCTGCGCTGCGTTCACTGCATGAACAGCTGCGCGAAAAAGGGATGCAGAAAGATTACCTGGCGCTGGTGCGCGGCCAGTGGCAGTCCCACGTGAAAGTGGTGCAGGCGCCGCTGCTGAAAAATATTCTGCAAAGCGGCGAGCGCATTGTTCGTGTTAATCAGGAAGGGAAACCGTCTGAGACGCGCTTTAAAGTTGAAGAGCGCTACGAATTCGCCACGCTGGTGCGCTGTAGTCCGGTGACGGGGCGTACCCACCAGATTCGCGTCCATACCCAGTTTGCGGGCCATCCGATTGCGTTTGATGACCGCTATGGCGATCGCGAATTTGATAAGCAGCTGGCGGGAACAGGGCTGTCGCGTCTGTTCCTGCACGCGGCAGCGCTGAAATTTACCCATCCTAATACCGGCGAAGTTATCCGTATTGAAGCGCCGCTGGATGAGCAGCTCAAACGCTGTCTCAAAGTTCTGCGCGGCTAAGGTAAATGTAAAACGGCAATGTATATTGCCGTTTTTTATGTTTGCCCCCTCTCCCTGTGGGAGAGGGCCGGGGTGAGGGCATCAGGCCGCAGGGATCACATCGTCAGCGGATTACACTCTTCTCGCCTCAACATCTGGCACAGCGCAATCAGCGGCAACCCCACCAGCGTGTTGGGATCGCGGCCATCGAGCTTGTCGAACAACGCAATCCCTAGTCCTTCACTTTTAAAGCTCCCTGCACAGTTTAGCGGACGTTCCCGACGCACATAATCCATAATCTCCTGCTCGCTAAGATGACGGAAGTGCACATCAAACGGCTCGCACTCGGTTTGCAGATGACCGGAAGCCGAATTATAAAGCGCCAGGCCGGTATAAAAGGTCACGATACCGCCTCGCGCACGCAACAGCTGCTGGCAGGCGTTTTCTTCCGTATGCGGTTTGCCGGTGATTTCGCCGTCCAGCACACAAACCTGATCGGAGCCTATAATCAGATGTGCGGGGTAACGTACGGCCAGCGACTGTGCTTTCTCTTTCGCGAGACGGGTCACCAGATGACGCGGTGACTCGCCCGGCTGTGGCGTTTCATCCACCTCCGGCGCAGCGCATTCAAACGGGATCCCGAGCTTTTCCAGCAGCATTCGGCGATAAGGTGAAGTGGAAGCAAGGACGAGATTTGGCATATTTTTATCACCAGATATAGCGTATCGATGCCAGCCATTTTAAACTACAGGCCGCAATGTGTGCGAATAATTGGCAAAAGGCAGCTCTGGTTGCCTTTTTCTTTGACTCTATGACGTTACAAAGTTAATATGCGCGCCCTATGCAAAAGGTAAAATTACCCCTGACTCTTGATCCGGTTCGTACGGCTCAAAAACGCCTCGATTACGAAGGAATCTATTCTTCCGATCAGGCTGAGCGTATTGCCGAATCTGTAGTCAGTGTGGACAGTGATGTAGAATGCTCCATGTCGTTCGCTATCGACAACCAGCGTCTCGCCGTGTTAACCGGTGATGCAAAGGTGACGGTAACGCTCGAATGTCAGCGTTGCGGGAAACCGTTTGTACAGCATGTTCACACAACGTATTGTTTTAGTCCGGTTCGTTCTGACGAACAGGCTGAAGCACTCCCGGAAGCGTATGAGCCGATTGAGGTTAACGAATTCGGTGAAATCGATCTTCTGGCGCTGGTTGAAGATGAAGTCATCCTCTCCCTGCCAGTCGTTCCGGTGCATGATTCTGAACACTGTGAAGTGTCCGAGGCGGACATGGTCTTTGGGGAACTGCCTGATGAAGCGCAAAAACCAAACCCATTTGCCGTATTAGCCAGCTTAAAGCGTAAGTAATTGAGGAGTAAGGTCCATGGCCGTACAACAGAATAAACCAACCCGTTCCAAACGTGGCATGCGTCGTTCCCATGACGCGCTGACCGCAGTTACCAGCCTGTCTGTAGACAAGACTTCTGGTGAGAAACACCTGCGTCACCACATCACCGCTGACGGTTTCTACCGCGGCCGCAAGGTTATCACTAAGTAATCACGCGTCAGCGTGATTAGGCTTAGTGAGGAACTTCCCCGTGCAAACGGGGAGTTTACCGAACCAGGCTGCGACGATACCTTGACACGTCTAACCCTGGCGTTAGATGTCATGGGGGGAGATTTTGGCCCTACCGTGACAGTGCCTGCAGCATTGCAGGCACTGAATTCTAATTCGCAACTCACACTTCTTTTAGTCGGTAATCCCGACACAATCACGCCATTACTTGCAAAAGCTGACTTTGAACAACGTTCGCGTCTGCAGATTATTCCTGCGCAGTCAGTTATTGCCAGTGATGCCCGGCCATCGCAGGCTATTCGTAATAGTCGTGGCAGCTCTATGCGAATGGCGCTGGAGCTGGTGAAAGAAGGGCGAGCGCAGGCTTGCGTCAGCGCGGGAAATACTGGCGCGCTGATGGGGCTGTCGAAATTATTGCTCAAGCCGATTGAGGGCATTGAGCGTCCGGCGTTGGTGACGGTATTACCGCATCAGCAGAAGGGCAAAACGGTGGTGCTGGATCTGGGCGCTAACGTGGATTGTGATAGTACAATGCTGGCTCAGTTTGCCGTTATGGGGTCGGTGCTGGCAGAAGACGTGGTCGGGATTAACAATCCCCGCGTTGCTTTACTGAATATTGGTGAAGAAGAGACTAAAGGCCTGGACAGTATCCGCGACGCTGCGGAAATACTCAAACAGGTCCCCTCCATCAACTATATTGGTTATCTCGAAGCCAATGAGTTGCTGACGGGCAAAACGGATGTATTAGTGTGTGATGGCTTCACCGGAAACGTGACGTTGAAGACCATGGAAGGGGTCGTACGAATGTTCCTTTCTCTGCTGAAATCGCAGGGAGAAGGTAAAAAAAGGTCCTGGTGGCTGATTTTATTAAAGCGTTGGTTACAAAAAAGCCTGACGCGGCGATTCAGTCACCTCAACCCCGACCAGTATAATGGCGCCTGTCTGTTAGGATTGCGCGGCATCGTGATTAAGAGTCATGGCGCCGCCAATCAGCGAGCATTTACCGTCGCGATTGAACAGGCAGTGCAGGCGGTGCAGCGACAAGTCCCTCAGAGGATTGCCGCTCGCCTGGGATCTGTATTAGCTAAAAGTGACTGAGCGTACATGTATACGAAGATTTTAGGTACCGGCAGCTACCTGCCAACACAAGTGCGTACCAACGCCGATCTTGAAAAAATGGTAGATACGTCTGACGAGTGGATTGTCACGCGCACAGGTATCCGTGAACGTCGTATCGCCGCGCCAGACGAAACCGTGTCCACCATGGGTTACGAAGCCGCACAGCGTGCTATCGAAATGGCTGGCATCGATAAAGAACAGATTGGCTTGATCGTGGTCGCCACCACGTCTGCCACGCATGCCTTCCCAAGCGCAGCGTGCCAGGTGCAGAACATGCTCGGCATTAAAGGCTGCCCGGCATTTGACGTTGCTGCCGCGTGCGCAGGTTTCACCTACGCGCTGAGCGTTGCCGATCAGTATGTTAAATCTGGCGCCGTGAAGTATGCGCTGGTGATCGGCGCTGACGTGCTGGCGCGTACCTGTGATCCAACCGATCGCGGGACGATCATTATTTTTGGTGATGGTGCGGGTGCGGTGCTGCTCGGGCAGTCCGAAGAGCCGGGCATCATCTCCACGCATCTGCATGCCGACGGTAGCTACGGCGAGCTGTTGACCTTGCCAAACGCCGATCGCGTTAATCCGGAAAGCTCCATTCACCTGACAATGGCAGGTAATGAGGTGTTCAAGGTGGCGGTGACTGAGCTTGCACACATTGTTGATGAAACGCTGGAAGCGAACAACCTTGAACGCTCTGCGCTTGACTGGCTGGTGCCGCATCAGGCGAACCTGCGTATTATCAGCGCAACCGCGAAAAAGCTGGGCATGTCGATGGATAATGTTGTGGTGACCCTTGATCGCCATGGCAACACCTCTGCGGCGTCGGTACCGTGCGCATTTGATGAAGCGGTACGCGATGGACGAATCAAACGGGGCCAGTTGGTCTTGCTTGAAGCCTTCGGTGGCGGGTTCACCTGGGGTTCCGCGCTGGTTCGTTTCTAGGATAAGGATTAAAAAATGACGCAATTTGCTTTTGTGTTCCCGGGGCAGGGCTCTCAAACCGTTGGGATGTTGTCTGAAATGGCAGCACACTATCCGGTAATTGAAGAGACTTTCCGTGAAGCTTCTGATGCACTGGGTTATGATCTGTGGGCGTTGACTCAGCAGGGTCCAGCCGAAGAACTGAACAAAACCTGGCAGACTCAGCCAGCACTGCTGACCGCGTCCGTTGCGCTGTGGCGTGTATGGCAGCAGCAGGGCGGCAAAGCGCCTGCACTGCTCGCGGGCCACAGCCTCGGTGAATACTCTGCACTGGTGTGTGCGGGTGTGATCGCCTTTGCTGACGCGGTACGTCTGGTAGAACTGCGCGGTAAATTCATGCAGGAAGCGGTGCCGGAAGGCACGGGTGGCATGTCTGCTATCATCGGTCTGGATGATGCTTCGATTGCAAAAGCGTGTGAAGAATCTGCTGAAGGTCAGGTGGTTTCACCGGTAAACTTTAACTCGCCGGGCCAGGTCGTTATCGCCGGTCATAAAGAAGCGGTTGAACGTGCTGGTGCTGCCTGTAAAGCTGCTGGCGCGAAACGTGCGCTGCCACTGCCGGTCAGCGTTCCGTCACACTGCGCCCTGATGAAGCCAGCCGCCGACAAACTGGCGGTTGAGCTGGAAAAAATTACGTTTAACGCACCGACGATTTCCGTTGTTAACAACGTCGATGTGAAATGCGAAACCGCGCCGGAGGCAATCCGTAACGCGCTGGTTCGCCAGCTTTACAGCCCGGTACAGTGGACCAAAACCGTTGAGTTTATGGCGTCACAGGGCGTTGAGCATCTGTATGAAGTCGGTCCAGGTAAAGTCCTCACCGGCCTGACAAAACGTATTGTTGATACCCTGACTGCCTCGGCCATTAACGAGCCGGAAGCACTGTCAGCGGCACTCGCGCAATAAAAGAGGAATGCCATGAGTTTTGAAGGAAAAATCGCACTGGTTACCGGCGCAAGCCGCGGTATCGGGCGTGCAATTGCTGAAACACTGGTTGCGCGCGGCGCGAAAGTGATTGGTACAGCAACCAGCGAGAATGGCGCTCAGGCCATCAGCGAGTATCTGGGGGCGAACGGTAAAGGTCTGGTACTCAATGTGACCGAACCTGCATCTATCGAATCTGTTCTGGAAAATATTCGCGCAGAGTTTGGCGAAGTCGATATTCTGGTCAATAATGCCGGGATCACGCGCGACAACCTGCTGATGCGAATGAAAGATGACGAGTGGAACGATATTATCGAAACCAACCTGTCATCTGTATTCCGTCTGTCAAAAGCGGTAATGCGCGCTATGATGAAAAAGCGTCATGGTCGTATTATCACTGTTGGTTCTGTGGTTGGTACCATGGGAAATGCTGGTCAGGCTAACTACGCTGCGGCGAAAGCAGGTCTGATTGGCTTCAGTAAGTCGCTGGCACGTGAAGTCGCGTCCCGCGGTATTACTGTAAACGTTGTTGCTCCGGGCTTTATTGAAACGGACATGACGCGTGCGCTGACTGATGAGCAGCGTGCGGGTACGCTGGCGGCAGTTCCGGCGGGTCGTCTTGGCGACCCTAAAGAAATCGCCAGCGCGGTTGCATTTTTAGCCTCTGACGAAGCGGGTTACATCACTGGTGAAACCCTCCACGTCAACGGCGGGATGTACATGGTTTAATCACGATCGAAAATATTTGCGTTATTTGGGCAAATGGCCTCAAAATAACGTAAAATCGTGGTAAGACCTGCCGGGATTTAGTTGCAAATTTTTCAACATTTTATACACTACGAAAACCATCGCGAAAGCGAGTTTTGATAGGAAATTTAAGAGTATGAGCACTATCGAAGAACGCGTTAAGAAAATTATCGGCGAACAGCTGGGCGTTAAGCAGGAAGAAGTTGTGAACTCCGCTTCCTTTGTTGAAGACCTGGGCGCAGATTCTCTTGACACCGTTGAGCTGGTAATGGCTCTGGAAGAAGAGTTTGATACTGAGATTCCGGACGAAGAAGCTGAGAAAATCACCACCGTTCAGGCTGCCATTGATTACATCAACGGTCACCAGGCGTAAGTGAACATCTCCAGGCGGTCATTCGACCGCCTGAGTTTTATCTTTTGTTGTCCCACGAATCTCTTTTTTTATCCCTCCCTGGAGGACAAGCGTGTCTAAGCGTCGTGTAGTTGTGACCGGACTTGGCATGTTGTCTCCTGTCGGCAATACCGTAGAGTCCACCTGGAAAGCTCTCCTTGCCGGTCAGAGCGGCATCAGCCTAATCGACCATTTCGATACTAGCGCCTATGCAACGAAATTTGCTGGCTTAGTAAAGGATTTTAACTGTGAAGAGATCATCTCGCGCAAAGAACAGCGCAAGATGGATGCCTTCATTCAATATGGAATTGTCGCTGGCGTTCAGGCCATGCAGGATTCTGGCCTTGAGATTACGGAAGAGAACGCGACCCGTATCGGCGCCGCTATCGGCTCCGGGATTGGCGGTCTGGGTCTGATCGAAGAAAACCATACATCTCTGATGAATGGCGGCCCGCGTAAAATCAGCCCGTTCTTCGTTCCGTCTACGATTGTCAACATGGTGGCAGGTCACCTGACCATTATGTTCGGCCTGCGTGGCCCAAGCATCTCAATCGCGACAGCCTGTACGTCTGGCGTGCATAACATCGGCCAGGCCGCGCGTATCATTGCGTACGGCGATGCAGATGCTATGGTTGCGGGCGGCGCTGAAAAAGCCAGTACCCCGCTGGGCGTCGGTGGCTTCGGTGCAGCGCGTGCGCTCTCTACCCGAAACGATAATCCGCAGGCGGCGAGCCGTCCGTGGGATAAAGACCGTGATGGTTTCGTGCTGGGTGACGGTGCAGGTATGATCGTACTGGAAGAGTACGAACACGCGAAAAAACGTGGCGCGAAAATTTATGCTGAAGTTGTTGGCTTTGGCATGAGCAGCGATGCTTATCACATGACGTCTCCTCCAGAGAACGGCGCAGGCGCTGCGCTGGCGATGGAAAACGCCATCCGCGATGCGGGCATTACGCCGGCACAGATTGGCTACGTTAACGCCCATGGGACGTCTACCCCTGCGGGCGATAAAGCAGAAGCGCAGGCTGTTAAGTCTATCTTCGGCGAATCTGCCGGCCGCGTAATGGTAAGCTCCACGAAATCCATGACCGGTCACCTGCTGGGTGCTGCGGGAGCAGTAGAGTCAATCTACTCTATTCTCGCGCTGCGCGATCAGGCGGTACCGCCAACCATCAACCTGGATAATCCGGATGAAGGTTGCGATCTGGACTTCGTTCCTCACGAAGCACGCCAGGTTAGCGGTATGGAGTATACCCTGTGTAACTCCTTCGGCTTCGGTGGGACTAACGGTTCTCTGATCTTCAAAAAGGTCTGAGTCTGGTTAGTCGCTGACGATAAAAAAGGTCCGCTTGCCGGGCCTTTTTTATTAGGTGAAATCCCCTTGTCCGGCTGCTCACATCCTGCCAGACTGAGCCTCCACGCATAAGGAGCCACCATGTTTTTAATTAATGGCCTTGAGCAAGACACGCTGCCGGCAAGCGACAGGGCGACCCAGTTTGGCGATGGCTGTTTCACGACTGCGCGTATTCTCAACGGTGGCGTGTGTCTGCTCGGGGCCCATATCCTTCGTTTACAAAAAGCCTGCGAAGCACTACTGATCCCCTTCTCGCAGTGGGACATTCTTGAAAGTGAAATGCGTCGGCTGGCGGCAGATAAGGCAAGCGGCGTCCTGAAAGTCATTATCAGCCGCGGGAGCGGTGGCCGGGGTTATAGCGGATCTGCCTGTCTGCATCCTACGCGGATCCTTTCCGTTTCAGATTATCCTTCCCATTATGCGCACTGGCGTGAAGAGGGCGTAGCCCTGGCGTTAAGTCCGGTACGTCTGGGGCGAAACCCGATGCTCGCGGGTATAAAACATCTCAACCGCCTTGAACAGGTGCTTATTCGTACTCATCTTGAGCAGACGGAGGCCGGGGAGGCGCTGGTTCTTGACAGCGAAGGGTACATTACGGAATGCTGTGCGGCTAATTTACTCTGGCGGAAGGGCAGTGACGTGTTCACGCCTTCGCTGGAGCAGGCCGGCGTCAACGGCATTATGCGGCAGTTTTGTCTGCACCAGCTGGCACGCGCAGGCTTTCGCGTTGTCGAAGTCAACGCTAAGGAAGAGGCGCTGCTGTCCGCCGATGAAGTCGTAATCTGCAATGCGCTGATGCCCGTTGTCCCCGTTCGCGCTTATGGCCGCAAATGCTGGTCATCCCGCGAGCTGTTCCAGTTTCTGGCCCCGTTATGTGAGCAAACCAGGTAGTCATGAAGAAAATGTTACGCTTTGTCCTCCTTCTTATCGTTGCGTTCGGTATCGCTGGCGGAGCGGGAGTGTGGAAAGTCCGTCAGCTGGCGGAGAGTCAGATTCTGATAAAAGACGAGACGATTTTTACCCTGAAAGCGGGGACCGGGCGGCAGGCGCTTGGTCAGCAGCTGTATGACGACAAAATTATCAATCGCCCACGCGTATTCCAGTGGCTGCTGCGTATTGAACCGGACCTGTCCCATTTCAAGGCCGGCACCTATCGCTTTACCCCTGGCATGACCGTGCGCGAGATGCTGCAACTGCTGGAGAGTGGTAAAGAAGCCCAGTTCCCGCTGCGTTTTGTGGAAGGTATGCGTCTGAGCGATTACCTCAGGCAGCTGCGGGACGCGCCATACATTAAGCATACGCTGAAAGATGACCGCTACCAGACCGTGGCAGACGCCTTAAAATTCGAACATCCCGAGTGGGTGGAAGGCTGGTTCTGGCCCGATACGTGGATGTATACGGCAGGCACGACGGATGTGGCCATTCTGAAGCGCGCGCACAACAAAATGGTCGCGGCGGTAGACGCTGCCTGGAAAGGGCGAGCAGAGGGCCTGCCTTATAAAGATCAAAACCAGTTCATGACGATGGCCTCGATCATCGAGAAAGAGACGGCCGTTGCTGCCGAACGTGACCAGGTTGCCTCGGTGTTTATTAACCGTCTGCGCATCGGCATGCGTTTGCAAACCGATCCTACCGTTATCTACGGCATGGGCGAAAACTACAACGGCAGGATTTCCAGAAAAGATCTGGAGACGCCAACGGCGTATAATACCTACGTGATTAGCGGCCTGCCGCCTGGACCGATCGCGACGCCGAGTGAAGCATCGTTGAAGGCCGCCGCGCACCCGGCCAAAACGCCGTATCTCTATTTTGTGGCTGACGGAAAAGGGGGGCATACGTTTAATACCAACCTGGCCAGCCACAATCGCTCCGTTCAGGACTATCTGAAGGCACTTAAGGAAAAAAATGCGCAGTAAATACATTGTCATTGAGGGACTCGAAGGGGCGGGCAAAACCACCGCCCGTAACGTGGTGGTGGATACGCTTACGTCGCTTGGCGTCGCCGACATGGTCTTCACCCGCGAGCCGGGCGGTACGCAGCTGGCGGAAAAACTGCGCAGCCTGGTACTGGATATCAAATCCGTTGGTGATGAAATTATTACCGACAAAGCGGAAGTGCTGATGTTCTATGCGGCGCGCGTTCAGCTGGTGGAGACGGTGATCAAACCCGCTCTGGCAGAAGGGAAATGGGTGATTGGCGATCGCCACGATCTCTCAACCCAGGCGTATCAGGGCGGTGGCCGGGGTATCGACCAGACCATGCTGGCTACGCTTCGCGACGCGGTTCTGGGCGATTTCCGTCCTGACCTGACGCTGTATCTGGACGTGACCCCTGAGGTGGGCCTGAAGCGCGCCCGTGCCCGCGGCGAACTGGACCGCATTGAACAGGAGTCTTTTGATTTCTTTAACCGCACCCGTGCGCGTTATCTGGAACTGGCCGGGCAGGACATGACCATTCGTACCATCGATGCGACGCAATCCCTTGAAGACGTTACGCGTGATATTCAGCAGACCGTTACGCAGTGGCTACAGGAGCAGCAGGCATGAAATGGTATCCATGGTTGCGCCCGCACTTTGAACAGCTGATCGGCAGCTATCAGGTTGGTCGGGGGCATCATGCGTTACTGATCCAGGCGCTGCCGGGAATGGGTGATGATGCGTTGATTTACGCCATCACCCGCTTTCTGATGTGCCAACAGCCGGAAGGACATAAAAGCTGCGGTAAATGCCGGGGTTGCCAGCTTATGCAGGCGGGCACGCATCCTGACTATTACACCCTCGAACCCGAGAAGGGCAAAAATACGCTCGGTATCGACGCGGTGCGTGAGGTCAGTGAGAAACTGTACGAATATGCGCGTCTGGGGGGGGCGAAAGTGGTGTGGCTGAAAGACGCCGCGCTGCTCACGGAAGCCGCAGCCAACGCCCTGTTAAAAACCCTGGAAGAGCCGCCAGAGAATACCTGGTTTTTCCTCTCCTGCCGCGAGCCGGAACGCTTGCTGGCGACGCTGCGCAGTCGCTGCCGTCTTCACCACCTCGCTGTCCCTCAGGAATTCTGGGCGCTCGCCTGGCTTGAGCGAGAAGTGACGGTGTCACAAGATGCGGCGCGCTCGGCGTTGCGCCTGTGCAGCGGTGCGCCTGCGGCTGCGCTGGCCTTATTGCAGCCGGAAGTGTGGTCCCAGCGTGAAACGCTATGTCGTGCGGTTGAATCAGCCCTCGACAGCCATGACTGGCTGAGCGTGCTGCCAGCGCTGAACAGCGATCAGGCACCGGAACGGCTGCACTGGCTGGCCGCGCTGCTGCTGGATGCGCTCAAAATCCAGCAGGGGGCGACGCTTCTGACTAACCCTGACGTGTGGGCGCTGGTCACCACGCTGGCGAATCGCCTGTCAGGGCAGTCGCTGCACGCTATCCTTCATGATATCTGCCAGAGTCGTGAACAACTTTTGACGGTAACCGGTCTCAATCGCGAGCTTTTACTGACCGACCAGTTACTGCGTATCGAACACTACCTGCAACCAGGCGTCATACCGCCGGTTTCCCACCTCTGAGAGAGACATTATGTTTTTAGTCGACTCACACTGCCATCTCGATGGCCTGGATTATCAGTCCCTGCATAAAAATGTGGACGACGTGCTGGCGAAAGCCGCCGCGCGCGATGTGAAATTTTGCCTGGCCGTGGCGACCACGTTGCCGGGTTACCGCGCCATGCGTGAACTGGTAGGCGAGCGCGATAATGTCGTCTTCTCCTGCGGCGTGCATCCGCTGAATCAGGATGAAGCGTACAATATTGAGGATTTACGCCGTCTTGCCGCAGAAGAGGGCGTAGTGGCGATGGGCGAGACCGGTCTCGACTATTTCTACACCCCGGAAACGAAACCTCGCCAGCAGGAATCCTTCCGCAACCACATCCGTATTGGCCGTGAACTGAATAAGCCTGTTATCGTTCATACCCGCGATGCGCGCGCCGACACGCTGGCGATCCTGCGGGAAGAAAAGGTGACGGATTGCGGTGGCGTACTACACTGTTTCACTGAAGACAGAGAAACGGCGGGTAAGCTGCTTGATTTAGGCTTTTATATCTCGTTCTCGGGGATTGTAACGTTCCGGAATGCTGAGCAACTGCGTGATGCGGCGCGATATGTTCCGCTGGATCGTATTCTGGTGGAAACCGATTCCCCGTACCTGGCACCGGTGCCTCATCGCGGCAAAGAAAATCAGCCAGCGATGACCCGGGATGTCGCTGAGTATATGGCCGTTCTGAAAGGTGTCAGTATTGAAGAGCTGGCTCGCGTGACAACGGAAAACTTCGCTAGTCTGTTCCATATCGACCCCGCCCACCTGCAATCTGTCTGATACGCCTGTTATTTTTAGGCTCGTAATTAATAAGTAAAACGAGTAAAGTTCACCGCCTCATTTGGGGCGGTGATGGCGTTTTTAGACACATCCAGACATGCTTTATGTAAATATCTGCAAGTTTTTTGGCCGTCTTGAACTGAAACGTGATAGCCGTCAAACAAACTCAGAGGGAATTATTTTACTCTGTGTAATAAATAAAGGGCGCTTAGATGTCCTGTCCACGGCGCGGTACTCCCCCCGGGCCAATGCGTGAAAACGTAAAAAAAGCACAAATACTCAGGAGCACTCTCAATTATGTTTAAGAATGCATTTGCTAACCTGCAAAAGGTCGGTAAATCGCTGATGCTGCCAGTATCCGTACTGCCTATCGCAGGTATCCTGCTGGGTGTCGGTTCTGCAAACTTCAGCTGGCTGCCAGCCGTAGTTTCCCACGTGATGGCCGAAGCAGGCGGTTCTGTTTTTGCTAACATGCCGCTGATCTTCGCTATCGGTGTTGCTCTGGGCTTCACCAATAACGACGGTGTATCCGCGCTGGCGTCAGTTGTTGCTTACGGCATCATGGTGAAAACCATGGCTGTGGTTGCGCCACTGGTACTGCACTTACCTGCTGAAGAGATTGCCGCTAAGCACCTGGCGGACACCGGTGTTCTCGGTGGTATTATCTCCGGTGCGATTGCAGCGTACATGTTTAACCGCTTTTATCGCATCAAGCTGCCTGAGTATCTGGGCTTCTTCGCGGGTAAACGTTTTGTGCCGATCATTTCTGGTCTGGCCGCGATTTTCACCGGTGTGGTTCTGTCTTTCATCTGGCCACCAATCGGTACGGCAATCCAGACCTTCTCTCAGTGGGCAGCTTACCAGAACCCGGTTGTGGCGTTCGGTATCTACGGCTTCATTGAGCGCTGCCTGGTACCATTTGGTCTGCACCACATCTGGAACGTTCCATTCCAGATGCAGATTGGTGAATACACCAACGCAGCAGGCCAGGTGTTCCACGGCGACATCCCACGCTACATGGCGGGTGACCCAACGGCAGGTAAACTGTCTGGTGGCTTCCTGTTCAAAATGTACGGTCTGCCGGCCGCCGCAATTGCGATCTGGCACTCTGCTAAACCAGAGAACCGTGCAAAAGTGGGCGGTATCATGATCTCCGCAGCGCTGACCTCGTTCCTGACCGGTATCACCGAGCCGATCGAGTTCTCCTTCATGTTCGTTGCGCCGATCCTGTACATCATCCACGCGGTACTGGCAGGTCTGGCATTCCCAATCTGTATCCTGCTGGGTATGCGTGACGGTACGTCCTTCTCTCACGGTCTGATCGACTTCATCGTTCTGTCCGGTAACAGCAGCAAGCTGTGGCTGTTCCCAATTGTGGGTGCGGGCTACGCAGTGGTGTACTACACCGTCTTCCGCGTGCTGATCAAAGCACTGGACCTGAAAACGCCGGGTCGTGAAGATGCTACGGAAGACAGCAAAGCCGGTGTGACCAGCGAAATGGCGCCTGCTCTGGTAGCTGCCTTCGGTGGTAAAGAGAACATCACTAACCTGGACGCGTGTATCACTCGTCTGCGTGTGAGCGTTGCCGACGTTGCGAAAGTAGACCAGCCGGGTCTGAAAAAACTGGGCGCAGCGGGCGTCGTTGTTGCAGGTTCTGGTGTTCAGGCAATCTTCGGTACGAAATCCGATAACCTGAAAACCGAAATGGATGAGTACATCCGCAACAACTAAGCTGTGACCTGGGGAGACTAAGGCAGCCGAATGGCTGCCTTTTTTATTACTGCGGTTTGTGGTGCCGGGTGGCGGCTGCGTCTTACCCGGCCTACGTGATGGGTAGGGCCGGTAAGCGCAGCGCCACCGGGCTTCTGTCACTCAGAAATCGTAGCTCGCGCTCACCGAGACGTTCAGCGGCGCGCCATACACTACATAAGAGCCGACGTAATCGTAATACTCTTTGTCGAACAGGTTGTTGACGTTAGCCTGCACCGCAAAATCTTTGGTGACCTGATAACGGCTGAACAGGTTCACCAGCCCATAGCTGCCTTGCTCCGCGCGGGAACGTCCTGCCGGGCCGCCTTCCACGTCCGTCCACACTTTGTTCTGCCAGTTTACGCCACCGCCCACGGTCAGTTCCGGCAGCATTGGCAACTGATAGCGGGTGAAGAGCTTCATGGTTGTGCGCGGCTGATCGGAGCTGACGGCGTTGCCATTCTTATCTTCTGCGATGTAACGCGTCGCGCCGAAGGTCAGCTGCCAGTTATCGGTCAGGGCACCGTTGAGCTCGAACTCGACCCCTTTGCTGACCACCCCGTCCAGCGATTCATAGATCGACTCACCGCTCGGCATGTAGGTATAGGTGTTGCTGGCGACGTTATCCTGCTCAATGCGGAAAATCGCCAGCGAGGTGGTGAGGCGGGTATTAAACCAGTCCGCCTTCACCCCGGCTTCGTAGCTTTTACCCGTGGTAGGGTCAAGATAACGTCCGCTGGCATCGCGCTTATCCTGCGGCTGGAAGATAGAGGTATAGCTGACGTAGGTCGACCAGTCCTCATTGATGTCATACACCAGGCCGGCGTACGGCGTGACATCATCTTTGGTGCTTTCCAGACGGGTATTCGGCGATCCTGCCGGGTTATAACGAATATTGTATTGGGTGTAGCGCGCGCCCAGGATCAGGTGTAGCGGATCGGCCAGCGAGAAACGAGCCGACGAATAGGCTGAAGACTGGCGAATATCATCCTTGCTGTAGAGTTTCCACGGCGTCCACTGCGGATCGGCGATGTTCCCGTTCCAGTTCTTAAAGTTGCCGACATCAACCATGCCGTATACCGCATCCGGCATGGAGTTGTCGTAATGGTTACGCTGACGGCTGAAGCTGCCGCCGAACATCATTTCGTGCTGACGGCCAAAGAGATCGAAGCCGCCGCGCAGGAAGGCGTCAACCGCATCCTGTTTACGTTCCCCACGGTTCCAGCCGCCGTAACCTACCAGGCCCGCACCGGTCTCTTTATCCGGATAGCCGGACATATACATCAGTTTGGAGTCGAAGTTGGTTTCAGCGTGCATACCGTTGATGTGCGCTTCCCAGCCATTATCGAAACGCTGAGTCAGGTTAGCGAAGATGCGGGTGCTGTCTTTATCTGAATAAGCCCAGTCAGGTGCGACGGTCTGGCTACGATTGTAGTGGGTCTTACTTCCGTCGCTGTACCAGGTCGGCAGCCCGCCCCAGGTCGGGTCGGCGGTATGGCTTTCCTGATACTCATACCCTACCGAGAGGGTGGTGCTGTCGGTGACATCCGCGTCCATCACGCCGTAGAGGAATTTCTTCCGGTAGTGGTAGTTATCCACGAAGCTGTCGTTGTCCTGATAACCCGTAATCAGACGGCCCCGTACCTTACCTGACTCTACCAGCGGCGCCTGGAGATCCAGCACGTAGCGCTGCTTGTCCCAGCTGCCGTAACTGGCGGAGACGTTACCTTTAAATTCCGGGCTGTCCGCGTGCTTACGCACCATATTAACGTACGCCGCCGGGTTGCCCGTGCCGGACATCAGGCCGGTGGCGCCGCGAACCACTTCGATGCGGTCATAAATCGCGGTATCCGCGGCGGTATCACCAAAGTTCCACACTTCACTGATGGAGGTTGGCAGGTCGTCATAGGCGTAGTTGCTGACGAAAAAGCCGCGTGAGTAAAACACGGTACGGTCGCTGTCCTGCACCTGGGCCGTAATGCCCGTGGTATTCGTCAGCACCTGTCCGATGGATTGCAGATTCTGGTCAGCCATACGTTGCTGGCTGATAACGCTGACGGACTGTGGGATGTCGCGGGGAACCAGCAACAGTTTGGTGCCGGTGGTGGTGGTTTTTACGCTGTAATCCTGATCCTGGCTGGCAGAAAGATCCTGTGTGTTGTCAAAACCCCCGTCTACGACGACGGTATCTTCGGTGGTTGAAGCAGCGAAAGCGGCGGTTGGCGTCAATGCCATAGCAATGCAGGCGGCCAGCAACGAAGGTGTTGCGGCAGGCTGATGTTGCCCATCCCTGGTGTGATTAATGAAAGACATCATCAAACCCTTAGTGAATGGTGAAGGTAATTCGCGACAGTCCCGCTAGCACGGGCTGACGTCGTTTTCTATGTTAAAAATGCGCATGAAAATGCAAATGCGAAATATACGCATTGTGATTAACGCTGTAAACAGATGTTTCGGGATGAACTGAAATAAGGTTTCAGAAAAGAAATGTCCTAAAGCGATGCCTCTTCAGCCAGATGGCGGACAATCAGGAAAGAAATCACGGGAGAAGGTTGAAAGGACAGGAGAAACTCGCTCATACTCTTGTCTTGTGTCACGCAGTAAATCAGACAATGTGTGTTAACAACGGACGCACGACGCCAGATTAAACTTAAAAGGAAAAGGTCATGGCTGAAGAAACGATTTTCAGTAAAATTATCCGCCGAGAAATTCCGTCGGATATTGTCTATCAGGATGAACTGGTCACGGCTTTCCGCGACATTTCTCCCCAGGCGCCGACGCACATCCTTATTATTCCCAATATTCTGATCCCGACCGTCAATGACGTTAAAACCGAGCATGAAGTGGCGCTGGGCCGTATGCTTACGGTGGCCGCGAAAATCGCAGAGCAGGAAGGGATTGCTGAAGACGGATACCGTCTGATCATGAACTGTAATCGCCATGGCGGCCAGGAAGTCTATCATATTCATATGCATCTGCTGGGTGGACGTCCACTGGGACCGATGCTGGCACATAAAGGTCTTTAATATGTTAACTGGGCGTATTGCAGCGCTGATCGTGACGCTGGTAATGGTTGGGTGCAGCGCGCGTCCCGCCATCCCGGTCAGTGAAGAACAGACGCTGGTGATGGAGTCCTCAGTGCTTGCTGCGGGCATCACGGCGGAGAAACCTTCGCTGACCATAAGCGAAATCCAGTCTTCAGCCTCCTCTACGCTCTATAACGAAAGGCAAGAGCCAGTGACGGTGCATTATCGCTTCTACTGGTATGACGTGAGAGGTCTTGAGATGCACCCGCTTGAGGCGCCGCGCAGCGTGACTATCCCGGCAAGATCGTCAGTCACGCTCTACGGCAGCGCCAGCTATCTGGGTGCACATAAGGTGAGACTTTATCTTTATTTGTAAGGAGTGAACCTTGATTAAAACAATGAGCCGTTATGCGCTCCTGAGTGCTTTTGCACTCTTTCTGGCGGGTTGTGTGACGCGAACGGAAGAACCAGCACCGGTAGATCAGGCGAAGCCGGGAACGGAACAGCCAACAACGCCAGCGCAGCCTGTTCCAACCGTGCCGTCTGTACCGACCATTCCGGCGCAGCCTGGCCCGATCGAACATCCGGACGACACCGCACAGCCTGCGCCGCGAGTACGCCACTATGACTGGAACGGCGCAATGCAGCCGATGGTGGGCAAAATGTTGCAGGCACAGGGCGTTACGCCCGGTAGCGTGCTGCTGGTGGACAGCGTGAACAACCGTACAAACGGTTCCCTGAATGCGGGAGAAGCGACGGAAACCCTGCGCAACGCGCTGGCAAACAACGGTAAATTTACGCTGGTCTCAGCTCAGCAGCTCGCGGTCGCCAAGCAGCAGCTTGGTCTGTCGCCTCAGGACAGCCTGGGTTCGCGCAGTAAAGCGATGGGTATTGCCCGCAACGTTGGCGCGCAGTATGTCCTTTATTCTAACGCGACAGGCAACGTGAACACGCCGTCGTTGCAGATGCAGTTAATGCTGGTTCAGACCGGCGAAATTATCTGGTCAGGTAAAGGTGCCGTTACGCAACAATAAGCGCACGCGTCATGACGTCCTGACGCGTTATTTCCCTCAGTACCGTGTTATCGCGCCGCAAGCCCCCGCCGGGCTTGGCGGCGCGAGTTGCATTATTGAGCGTGGCGACCATCGGCTGGTTTTACGTCAGCATCACGATGCCGCCGCGCCTGCCTCCCATTTTCGTCGCCAGTTCCGCGCCCTGAAGCGCCTGCCCGCCGACCTTGCGCCACAACCTCATCTCTTTATCAGAGACTGGATGGCGGTGGCGTTTATTGCGGGTGAGATCAAAAGCGAGCTTCCCGATACGCCTGCGCTTGCAGCCATGCTGTATCATCTGCATCGCCAGCCGCGTCTGGGCTGGCGGGTAACGTTACTTCCTTTGCTGGATCACTACTGGCAGCAGGCTGCGCCTGGACGACGCACGCCCTACTGGCTGGCGCAGCTTAAGCGGCTACGCAGAGCGGGAGAGCCGCAGGCGTTACGTCTGGCGCCGCTGCATATGGATGTCCACGCGGGTAATATCGTTCATACCACGGCAGGCGAGAAACTTATCGACTGGGAATATGCCGGAGACGGTGACGTGGCGCTCGAACTCGCTGCGGTCTGGATGCCTGATGAGGCGTCGCGCGAGCAGCTGATAACCGCCTATGCCCGAAACGCCAACATCAATGCGCTCACCCTTGCGCGGCAGGTCGCGCGCTGGCGTCCGTGGGTGTTGATGCTGATGGCGGGATGGTTTGAAATGCGCCTTCAGCAGACAGATGACAAACAATTTATTGCGCTGGCAAATGATGCCTGGCGTCAGTTACAAACGAAAGGATAAGAGAGGTAGGTGTGGGTCCAGTAATGTTGGATGTCGAAGGGTTTGAGCTGGATGCGGAAGAGCGCGAAATTCTGGCGCATCCGCTGGTAGGGGGGCTGATTCTTTTCACCCGCAATTATCATGATCCGGAGCAGTTGCGTGAGCTGGTTCGCCAGATCCGTGCGGCGTCGCGCAATCACCTGGTGGTGGCCGTAGACCAGGAAGGTGGGCGTGTGCAGCGTTTCCGCGAAGGGTTTACCCGTTTACCCGCCGCGCAATCTTTTGCTGCGCTGCTGGGGATCGAAGAGGGCGGTCAACTGGCGCAGGACGCCGGCTGGCTGATGGCCAGCGAGATGATCGCCATGGATATCGACATCAGCTTCGCCCCGGTGCTGGACGTAGGACACATTAGCGCGGCAATTGGTGAGCGTTCGTATCATGACGATCCGCGTATTGCGCTGGCAATGGCGACGCGCTTTATTGACGGTATGCATGCTGCGGGCATGAAAACCACCGGCAAACATTTCCCGGGCCACGGGGCGGTGACGGCGGATTCCCATAAAGAAACCCCGCGCGATCCGCGCCCGGAAGCAGACATTCGCGCTAAAGACATGTCGGTTTTCCGCTCGCTGATCGCTGATAACAAGCTGGATGCCATCATGCCTGCGCACGTCATCTACAGTGAGGTCGATCCGCGTCCGGCCAGCGGCTCTCCGCACTGGCTGAAAACCGTGCTGCGTCAGGAATTAGGCTTCAATGGCGTAATTTTCTCTGACGATTTATCCATGGAAGGGGCGGCGATCATGGGAAGCTATGCCGAACGTGGGCAGGCTTCGCTGGATGCGGGTTGCGATATGATCCTCGTCTGCAATAATCGTAAAGGGGCGGTGAGCGTGCTGGATAACCTGTCGCCGATCAATGCTGAACGTGTTACACAATTGTATCATAAAGGTTCATTTAGTCGTCAGGAGCTGATGGACTCGGCGCGCTGGAAAACGGTAAACGCCCGGCTTGAAGCCCTGAACGAGCGCTGGCAGGCACATAAAGCAGCCCTTTAATTCATCCCGGAAGGCGTAGCGTGGTGAGACGATGATCATTTATTTACACGGTTTTGACTCAAACAGTCCTGGTAATCATGAGAAAGTGCTGCAATTGCAGTTTATCGATCCGGATGTCCGGCTGATCAGTTACAGCACACGTCATCCGAAGCATGACATGCAGCATCTGCTTAAAGAAGTGGATAAAATGTTGCAGCTCAATATCGACGATCGCCCGCTGATCTGCGGCGTGGGGTTAGGAGGATACTGGGCAGAGCGCATCGGTTTTTTGTGCGATATCCGTCAGGTCATTTTTAATCCTAACCTCTTTCCGAACGAAAACATGGAAGGCAAAATCGATCGCCCGGAGGAGTACGCCGACATCGCAACTAAATGCGTGAGCAATTTCCGTGAAAAGAACCGCGATCGGTGTCTGGTGATCCTCTCCCGCAACGATGAAGCGCTGAACAGCTCCCGCGCCGCCGAGCTTCTGCACCATTACTACGAAATTGTCTGGGACGAAGAGCAGACCCACAAGTTCAAAAACATTTCCCCGCACTTGCAGCGTATTAAAGCCTTTAAAACGCTGGGCTGATCTCCCTGAACCTGATAAAGGCCCGGTACGTGAAAGCGTACCGGGCCTCTTTTTTGTCAGAGTTGTCTACTTTTAAACCATCAAAACTTGATACATATCAATTTTGGTATGACCAATGCGCCTGACGTGCTATTCTCAATGAATCTGAATGGTTTCAGTGCAGTAACCTGTTGTTAATTAAGGGTTATTTATATAACTTTTAATTAACAATTGGTTAATAATTTGAGGGGGTCACGTTGACTACGCCATTGAAAAAGATAGTGATTGTCGGCGGTGGTGCTGGCGGACTGGAGCTCGCGACACAGCTGGGTAAGAAGCTGGGTCGCGGTAAGAAAGCCAAAATCACGCTGGTGGATCGTAACCACAGTCATCTGTGGAAGCCGTTACTGCACGAAGTGGCGACCGGGTCGCTGGATGAGGGCGTGGATGCGCTGAGCTATCTGGCGCATGCGCGTAACCACCACTTCCAGTTCCAGCTGGGTTCGGTGGTGGATATCAATCGTGAAAACAAAACCATCACGCTGGCTGAGCTGCGTGATGATAAAGGCGAGTTGCTGGTTCCTGAGCGCAAGCTGGCCTATGACACGCTGGTGATGGCCCTGGGCAGTACCTCCAATGATTTCAACACCCCAGGCGTAAAAGAGCACTGCATCTTCCTGGATAACCCGCATCAGGCGCGTCGTTTCCATCAGGAGATGCTTAACCTGTTCCTGAAGTACACCAACAACATGGGTGCTAACGGCAAGGTCAACATTGCTATCGTGGGCGGCGGCGCAACGGGCGTTGAATTATCGGCGGAGTTGCACAATGCGGTCAAACAGCTGCACAGCTACGGCTACAAAGGGCTGACTAACGAAGCGCTGAATGTGACGCTGGTGGAAGCAGGTGAACGTATTCTGCCTGCGCTGCCGCCGCGTATTTCCGGCGCGGCGCACAACGAGCTGACCAAACTGGGCGTGCGCGTGCTGACCCAGACCATGGTGACCAGCGCGGATGAGGGCGGCCTGCATACCAAAGACGGCGAATATATCCAGGCCGACCTGATGGTTTGGGCTGCGGGGATCAAAGCGCCTGATTTCATGAAAGATATCGGTGGGCTGGAGACGAACCGCATTAACCAGCTGGTGACAGAGCCGACGCTGCAAACCACGCGCGATCCGGACATCTTCGCCATTGGCGACTGTGCCTCCTGCGCACGTCCGGAAGGCGGATTTGTACCGCCTCGCGCTCAGGCCGCGCACCAGATGGCAAGCCTCGTGCTGCATAACATCCTGGCGCAGATGAAAGGCAAACCGATGAAAGCCTATGTCTACAAAGACCACGGCTCTCTGGTGTCGCTCTCAAACTTCTCCACCGTGGGCAGCCTGATGGGTAACCTGATGCGCGGCTCCATGATGGTGGAAGGGCGCATCGCCCGCTTCGTGTACATTTCTCTGTACCGTATGCACCAGATTGCGCTGCACGGCTACTTCAAAACCGGCCTGATGATGCTGGTTGGCCGCATCAACCGCGTGATCCGTCCACGCCTGAAGCTGCACTAATTTCTCTCTCCCTCCGGGCCCTCCGGAGGGAATTCTTAGCACATCATGCTGTGCATTTCCCTCCTGACGCTTAAGAGTTCTCTTAAACCCACGTTGTCCCGGTCAACAGCCCTGATTTTGATCCTTTATCTTATTGGCGAAGCGTTTATTGCGCTGCAAAATTGCTACCAATTGCAACAAAGGAGGAAGTCCCGTGAATAAATCAATGTTGGCGGGTATAGGGATTGGCGTCGCAGCTGCGTTAGGTGTGGCTGCCGTTGCCAGTCTGAACGTACTTGATCGTGGCCCGCAGTATGCGCAGGTGGTTTCCGCTACACCGATCAAAGAGACGGTCAAGACGCCTCGTCAGGAGTGCCGTAATGTTTCTGTCACCCACCGTCGTCCGGTTCAGGATGAAAACCGTATCGCTGGCTCCGTGCTGGGCGCGGTTGCTGGTGGGGTGATTGGTCATCAGTTTGGTGGCGGCCGTGGTAAGGATGTCGCGACGGTGGTTGGTGCGCTGGGTGGCGGTTATGCCGGTAACCAGGTACAGGGCGCGATGCAGGAAAATGATACCTACACCACAACGCAGCAGCGCTGTAAAACCGTGTATGACAAGTCTGAAAAAATGTTGGGCTACGACGTAACCTACAAAATTGGCGATCAGCAGGGCAAAATCCGCATGGATAAAGATCCTGGCACGCAGATCCCTCTCGACAGCAACGGTCAGCTGATACTGAATAACAAAGTGTAAAAAAGATGTTCTCTGAACTTAGCTCCTCATGCGCTCAGGCTGAGGAGCTTTTTTTTGCGTCAGAGTTTAAGAAGTTCAGGCCACAGGCGCAGCGTTGTTTGCGTAATCCCCTGCAATTTTTCCAGCGTCGCGCCTTCACGGGCGCTGATGGACATCCCCTGTAAAATACAGCTCAGATACTGGGAAAGCTCCTGCGGACGGCAATGCGCCGGTATTTCGCCGCGCTGCTGACGCTGAGCCAGAAACGTGCTGAGCGTCTCCTCCTGCATCGCATGTCGCGATTTGACCGTGTTGGCAATCTCTTTAGACGATGCCGCGAGGGTCGCGGAGGTGTTGATCATAAAACAGCCCGCAGGCGTGTCCTTGCTGGTATAGCAGGTCGCGATTGCCGTGAAATAATCCTGCAATGCCTGCTCAACCGTTTTTTCTTCGCAGAACAGCTGGGCTTCATGTTTTGCCGCGAAGCGCGCGATGTATCTGTCCAGAACGGCCCGGAATAAGCCTTCTTTGTTGGTGAACTCTGCGTACAGGGTAGGGGCTTTCGCGCCCGTTGCTTCCACGAGATCGGAAAGCGACGTGGCTTCATACCCATGCTGCCAGAAGAGCGTCATGGCCTTATCGAGCGCCGCATCCCTGTCGAACACTTTTGGTCGGCCACGGCTTTTCTTCGCGCAACGCGTGACATCGGTTGTCATGTGCCGTTGGTCCTCTGTTGTTTTGTTGAATAGTCATTATAAAAATAAACGTCTGCAACGACCAGCGGTGATTTCTGAAAAATAATTTAATTTTATCTTTATGAAATATAAGGCAAATGAAATTAATTTAACGACCATTATAAAAATGAGTTGACGTGTGACCTGGATCACATCTATCATTTACCTATCGATCGTTAACTAAATAACTAACGACCACTACATCATCTGCCTAAAGGTATAAAATCATGAAAAACGTTAAAACCCTCATCGCTGCCGCCGTTCTGAGCTCACTCTCTTTCGCAAGCTTCGCTGCTGTTGAAGTGCAATCCACGCCAGCAGACCAGCAGAAAGTCGGTACCATCTCTGCCACTGCCGGGACTAACCTGGGCTCTCTGGAAGATCAGCTGGCACAAAAAGCTGACGAAATGGGTGCGAAATCATTCCGCATCACCTCTGTGACCGGTCCTAACACCCTGCACGGTACCGCAGTTATCTACAAATAAGCGTAACGCAACCCTCCGTTATGCCACTGCAATAAAAAACGCCCTGCTCATGCAGGGCGTTTGTCGTTATTACTGCTTTACATTGATTGCTGGGCAACCTCATGATGCCGCGTGACATCGGTTGGCATCCCCGAGCGCGCTTCCATCGCCCGCTCCATCACCGCGCCATCGGTATTGGCATTCGTTTTAAAACTCACCATCGAGGCATTCAGATTAATTGGCAGCGTCTGCGGATCGTCATTGATTTTTTTCGATAGCGGCTGGTGGATCTCAACCAGACGGACGCCACCCGGCTCTTCAGACACTTTAATCGGTGTATTAATGATATTCACTTTCGTGCCAGGGGCGATCACGCGGTAGAGCGTTTTGATATCGTCATCGCGCAGGCGAATGCAGCCGGAGCTGACGCGCATCCCGATCCCGAAATCCGCATTCGTTCCGTGCAGAAGATAAACCCCACCGTATGCCGCCAGGCGAATCGCATGGTGCCCCATCGGATTATCCGGGCCAGCAGGCACCACGGCAGGCAGGTCGATACCTTGAGCTTTATAACGGGCGCGAATGTTTGCCGTCGGGGTCCAGGTTGGATTAGCGCGCTTATCAGAGACGGTGGTGACCATGGTAGGCGTGAGCGTATCGCCCCCCAACTGACCAATACCGATAGGGTAGACGGTCACTTCGTTCTTGCCCGGCGGGTAGTAATACAGACGCAGCTCGGCGAGATTAATCACAATGCCCTGACGCGGCGCGTCCGGCAGGATGGTTTGCAGCGGAATCGTCAGTACGCTGCCTGCCCGGGGCACGTATGGATCTACGCCCGGGTTGGCCTGCAACAGCGCCAGGAACCCGACGTTATATTTTTTGGCAATCGCTTCCAGCGAACCGCCATCGTTTTCAACCACGTGAAAGCGGTTTTCACCTACGACGTTGCTGCCGGCAGGCGGAAGAGGCCAGGTATTTGCGCGAGCAGGGAGCGCGACGGCAACCGTCGCGGCCAGCGCAAACAGAGTTAACCAGCGGGTAAAACGCGAAGAAATCATCATTATCATAATCCATACAAATGATAAGGTTATTGTTTTATAAGGCGTTAATGATAATTATGGCGAATGTATAGTCGGGAAGTTCGGGCGAAGTGCAAAGAGTTTGTAAATTGTCCCCCCGCCAGCCGGGCGCTGGCGGGGGATACCGTTATGCGATGGCGTTCTCTTCCAGCTGACGCATAAAGTTACGCACCCAGTCCATGCGGGTTTTACGTTCCGTCAGATCCTGAGTAAATTTCAGACGCGTCGGGCCATCAAGACGGAAATGCTGCGGCTGTTTTTGCAGGAGGCCAATCAGCCACATCGGATCGACGTGGTTCTTCTCGGCAAACTCAATGACGCCGCCTTTCTCATTGCCTTCAAGCTTGCGAATGCCCAGCTTCTGCGCCTGCTGACGCAGGCGGGCAATATCCAGCAGGTTGCGCGCCGCATCGGGCAATATCCCAAAACGGTCAATCAGTTCGACTTTGATCTCTTCCAGCTCGCCTTCGCTTTTCGCGCTGGCAATGCGTTTGTAGAACGACAGACGGGTATTCACGTCAGGAATAAAATCATCCGGCAGCAGAGAAGGCATGCGCAGTTCCACTTCGGTCTGCTGGCTGGTGAGATCTTCCAGAGACGGTTCACGTCCGGCTTTAAGCGCGTCGACGGCATTTTCCAGCAGCTCCATATACAGCGAGAAACCGATGGTTTCCATGGAGCCGCTCTGGTCTTCACCCAGCAGCTCACCGGCGCCGCGGATCTCCAGGTCGTGGGTCGCCAGCGCAAAGCCAGCACCCAGATCTTCCAGTGAGGCGATAGCTTCCAGACGCTTTTGCGCGTCGGTGGTCATCGCCTTCGGATGCGGCGTCAGCAGCCAGGCGTAGGCCTGATGGTGCGAGCGCCCGACGCGCCCGCGCAGCTGGTGCAGCTGGGCCAGGCCGAAGTGATCCGCACGTTCGATGATGATGGTGTTCGCCGTTGGAATGTCGATCCCGGTCTCAATGATGGTGGTACACACCAGCACGTTGAAACGCTGGTGGTGGAAATCGTTCATCACCCGCTCCAGCTCGCGCTCGCGCATCTGGCCGTGACCAATGGCGATGCGCGCTTCCGGTACCAGCTCTGCCAGCCTGTCGGCGGCTTTCTGAATATTTTCAACGTCGTTATACAGGTAATACACCTGGCCGCCGCGCAGCACTTCGCGCAGGATCGCCTCGCGCACCACCAGATTGTCGTACTCGCGAACAAAGGTTTTCACCGCCAGACGGCGCGCCGGTGGGGTGGCGATAATCGACAGATCGCGCATGCCGCTCATCGCCATGTTCAGGGTGCGCGGGATCGGCGTTGCGGTCAGGGTCAGAATGTCGACGTCGGCGCGCATCGCTTTGATGCGCTCTTTATGGCGCACCCCGAAGCGGTGCTCTTCATCCACGATCAGCAGCCCCAGATCTTTCCACTTCACGTCGCTTTGCAGCAGCTTGTGAGTGCCGATCAGAATATCAATTTTGCCTTCGCTTGCCTGTTCCAGGATTTGCGTCTGCTCTTTGGCGCTGCGAAAACGCGACAGCATCTCAATGCGCACCGGCCAGTTGGCGAAGCGGTCGCGGAAGTTGTCGAAGTGCTGCTGGGCGAGGAGGGTAGTCGGCACCAGCACCGCCACCTGCTTGTTGTTTTCCACCGCCAGTAAGGCGGCACGCATCGCCACTTCGGTTTTGCCGAAGCCCACGTCACCGCAGACCAAGCGGTCCATGGCCAGCGGCTGGCACATGTCGCTCAGCACGGCGTTAATGGCCTGGGCCTGATCCGGCGTAGTTTCAAACGGGAAGCTGTCGCAGAACAGCTGATACTGCTCTTTATCATGCTTAAACGCATAGCCCTCTTTGGCCGCACGCTGGGCGTAAATATCCAGCAGCTCGGCGGCCACGTCGCGTACTTTTTCCGCCGCCTTCTGGCGCGCGCGCGCCCAGGCATCGCCGCCCAGCTTATGCAGCGGCGCGTTGTCTTCCGCGCCCCCGGCGTAGCGACTGATCAGGTGCAGGGACGACACCGGCACGTACAGTTTGGCGTCGTTGGCGTAGGTCAGCATCAGGTATTCACCTTTGATGCCGCCTGCTTCGAGGGTGGTCATCCCCTGATAGCGACCCACCCCGTGTTCAAGGTGAACGATCGGCTGACCGGGGTGCAGTTCGGCCAGGTTACGGATCAGGGTGTCCGGGTTGATGGTGCGACGGCTGTCCTGACGACGGCGCGCGACGCGCTCGCCCAGCAGGTCGCTTTCACAAATCAACGCCAGGTTATTGAGCGTATCAATGAATCCGTGCTCGGCGGCGCCGATCATCAGGTAACGGCCATTTCCGGTCGCTTCGCTCAGGCGAAGAATGCGCTTCGGCGCAACTTTGATCCGTCCCAGCAGTTCGCCCAGCGCTTCACGGCGACCCTCACTTTCAACGGAGAAGACCACCGGCCCGGTGAAGGACTCAAGAAACTTACGCAGATTATCAAGGGGGGATTTCTGCTGCGCCTGAACGGCCAGGTCAGGCAGCGTCCGGAACGCGAGATTGGTGTTCGCCGCCTTCTCGGCAAGCGCGTCGGTTTTGAGCTGCATGCGCGGCCAGCGTTTCAGCTCGGCGTTGAGCTCGTCGGTACGTAGCCACAGCATTTCCGGCGGCAGCAGCGGACGCATCGGGTCAACGCCCCGGTTTTCAAAGCGGGCGCGCGTTTCGCTTTCAAAGCGGCTGGCACTGGCGTCGATATCCCCGGTGTTAACAATCAGCGTATTCGCCGGGAAGTAGCTGAACAGCGCCGGCAGCGGTTCGTTAAAGAACAGGGGCTGCCAGTACTCGATCCCGGCCGGAAGGGTGCCCTTGCTGACTTGCTGGTAGATATGTTCGGCATCGCGCTTCACGTCGAACCTGTCGCGCCACTGGCTGCGGAACAACTCGATGGCGGTTTTATCCGTCGGGAACTCATGGGCGGGCAGTAGGTTAATGGAGTCCACTTCCTCCAGCGTGCGCTGGGTGTCAGCGTCGAACACGCGCAGGCTGTCGATCTCATCATCAAAGAAATCCAGACGATATGGCCGATCGCTGCCCATCGGATAGAGATCCAGCAGCGCACCGCGCGTCGCGTATTCGCCGTGCTCCATCACCTGGTCGACATGTCGATAGCCGGCTCCGTCCAGCTGCACGCGCAGGGCATCGCGCGACAGGCGCTGGCCTTTTTTCATCACCAGCGCATGGCCGTGCAAATAGCTGTGCGGACAGACGCGCTGCATCAGGGTATTCACCGGCACAATCAGCACGCCGCGCTGCATGGTGGGAAGCTGATACAGCGTCGACAGGCGCGAAGAGATGATCTCCTGGTGCGGAGAAAAACTGTCGTAGGGAAGCGTTTCCCAGTCGGCCAGGCTGAATACCAGACTGTCGGTGAACTGACGAATTTCATCGTGCAGGCGCAGGGCGTTTTGCATGTCCGGGGCAACCAGCACCACCGGCCCTGGATGCCGCTCAGCAATTTCCGCCACCAGGGTGGCGCAGGCCGCGCCCGTGAGTTCGCCCAGCTGGCGCTGGTCGCCCGCTTTGACAGGCAAGGAGTAACGATAGTGTTCAGGCATGGCTATGTCAGAGTCTCTTGGGGATATACCAACAGTATTGGGGCATATCACTGATACGCAATGTCTTTATTATCCTCGATCGTTTTACATAAGCAAATCGTAACCGCACAAGAGGGAAAGTGCCCCCGGATGGGTAGAGGGTTCCTCAGTAATTTGAAAGCAGAAGCAATAACGTTGTCTTCAGACTAACTGAGGGCTTTCAGCGATGCCCTGGTCCGGCTGTAAATCGCTGAGGCGTTTCCTGAAGGCCGGGGCGAGGCGCAGGGATGCGCCGAGAGGGCGTGGCCTGCATGGATGCAGGCTCATGCCCGACCCGATAGCCGGAAGGAATAAGCCGAGGGTATCGCGAAGCGACGATTTACCGCCGGGAGCCCGGGTTGCCAGGGTGGTGGCGACTGAGCCACCCTGGCACGTTCACCGCTCGTGCGGTTATAGAATAGCAAGGAATATAAGGTGAACGGAACGAGCACCACAGCTGTATGTTCACCCTCACCCCAGCCCTCTCCCATAGGGAGAGAGAGCCGTCTGTGCAGGCCTTATTTTGTAGCCCGTATGGGACAGGGTTAGTTAGCGGGTCGTGGGCACGGGCGAAAGCCGCGCGGGAGGGGAGAAGAAAAGATCGCCAAAGAGGGCGGTCGAGAGCTTACGTGCCCCCAGCCCAACCAGCGTGCAGACGAGCAGGCTGATAAACGGATAGACCAGAATCAGCGTTAACTCCGCCCAGATCGGCCAGTACGCCGCATTCATTTCGCGGATCATGAGCAGGCTAAACGCCTCAATTAAAATGCGGTGGGTGGTATAAATCGCGATGGTGTTTGAACCGATGACGTTCAGCAGATTATTGGGATGAACGGCATAACGCTGCTCGAAGCTGTAAAAGAGCTTCATGATAACCACGATTGACAGCAGAGAGAGCGGCAGAGGGACATTAGCGAACCACAGCACCACCGACACCGCACCAGAGGCGATGAGGATCAGCCAGCTGCGGCGCAAATTCATCCCTTTCATCCACGCCATCAACTGCGCGCCATACCATGCGCCGAGGCTGTAGTAGACCATGTTGCGCACCACGCTGTTCATTCCCCACCACGGTAACGGCAGGAAGTTGATGGCGATGCTTGCCAGCGCCAGAAGCCCCAGCATCGGCAGTTTCCAGCGGCTCAGCAGCTTACAGAGCGTAAAGTAGACCACTAAGGCGTACAAATACCATAGGCTGGTGCTGGCCGTGAGCATTCCCCGTACAAACCCTGAAACGGAATCGGCGTAGGCCGCATTGGATGCTGTCGCCAGCTCTCGCTCGGGGGCGAGCCAGGCATTCAGATGAGTCAGCGCCTGCCATTGCAGGACGCCCCACAGGGCCAAAACCCAGACAATGCTCCAGATCCGCTTGTCGAGACTGGTGCGCCAGTTCACCTCGTCAATATATCGACGGATCAAATAGCCGGAGATAAAGAAAAACACCGGCATACGGAACGGGGCAAGGTAAAGATTAAAGTAGACCCAGCATTTGGCGAGCAGGCCCGATAACGGATGCTGTAGCCCGTCCAGGTGAGGATAAAAGGTGATCACCGAGTGGTAAATCACCACCAGGCAGATGCACAGACCTTTTATCTGGTTAATCCATAATGCTTTTTGTTTCATTGTGCGTGACGACCTTGTTGCCATAAACGAAAGGACGATTGTTGTAAAATGAAACCCTGATGTAACGGGTAACAGTCTGTATCAGGACGATTTTCGGAAAAGGTGGAGGCTGTCTGGCGGAAGTTCAGTCAGTAGCATGATGATTTATCTGAATTTTTCGGAAAAATGATTACCGAATCTTACGGTTTCAGTCATTTACGCTTAGCGGATTCGCTTATATACTCGTGGGTCTGCTATCAGCAAACAGACGGATTTCATGTATCAACCTGTCGCACTTTTTATAGGCTTACGTTACATGCGTGGGCGCGCCGCGGACCGCTTCGGTCGCTTTGTCTCCTGGCTTTCGACTATTGGCATTACGCTTGGCGTGATGGCACTGGTGACGGTGCTTTCCGTCATGAACGGCTTCGAGCGCGAGCTGCAAAACAATATCCTGGGGCTGATGCCGCAGGCCGTTCTCTCTTCCACTCAGGGTTCCGTTAATCCGCAACAGCTGCCGGAAAGCGCGGTGAAGTTACAGGGTGTCACGCGCGTTGCGCCGCTCACGACGGGCGATGTGGTGCTGCAAAGCGCCCGTAGCGTGGCGGTCGGGGTGATGCTGGGTATCGATCCGGCGCAAAAAGATCCGCTGACGCCGTTCCTGGTCAATGTGAAACAAACCGACCTGGAAGCGGGTAAATACAACGTCATCCTCGGCGAGCAGCTTGCCGGGCAGCTCGGGGTCAACCGTGGCGATCAGCTGCGTGTGATGGTGCCGTCAGCCAGTCAGTTTACGCCGATGGGGCGTCTGCCAAGCCAGCGCCTGTTCAACGTGATTGGCACGTTTGCGGCGAACAGCGAAGTTGATGGTTACCAGATGCTGGTTAACATTCAGGACGCCTCGCGTCTGATGCGCTACCCGGCGGGAAATATCACCGGCTGGCGTCTGTGGCTTGATGCGCCGCTGAAGGTGGATACCCTTAGCCAGCAGACGCTACCGGAAGGGACGAAATGGCAGGACTGGCGCGACCGGAAGGGCGAACTGTTCCAGGCCGTGCGCATGGAGAAAAACATGATGGGGCTGCTGCTGAGCCTGATCGTGGCCGTTGCCGCGTTTAATATCATCACCTCGCTCGGGCTGATGGTGATGGAGAAGCAAGGCGAAGTCGCCATTCTGCAAACTCAGGGGCTGACTCCGCGCCAGATCATGGCGGTATTTATGGTCCAGGGCGCCAGCGCTGGCATCATCGGCGCGCTGCTCGGCGCGGCGCTGGGGGCGCTGCTCGCCAGCCAGCTCAACAATCTCATGCCGATTATCGGCGCGCTGCTTGATGGCGCGGCGCTGCCGGTGGCAATCGAGCCGCTCCAGGTGGTCGGTATTGCGCTGGCCGCGATGGCCATTGCGCTGCTTTCTACGCTTTATCCTTCCTGGCGGGCTGCCGCCACTCAACCCGCTGAGGCTTTACGTTATGAATAAGATCCTGTTGCAGTGCGACAACCTGTCCAAACGCTATCAGGAAGGCACTGTGCAGACCGACGTGTTGCACAATGTGAGTTTTAGCGTGGGCGAAGGCGAGATGATGGCGATTGTCGGTAGCTCTGGCTCCGGTAAAAGTACGTTGCTGCACCTGCTTGGCGGGCTGGACACGCCAACCGAAGGCGATGTGATCTTCTCCGGGCAGCCGCTGAGTAAAATGTCGTCTACGGCGAAAGCCGAGCTGCGTAACCGCGAGCTGGGCTTTATCTATCAGTTCCACCATCTGCTGCCGGACTTTACGGCGCTGGAAAACGTCGCAATGCCGCTGCTGATTGGTAAAAAGAAACCCGCGGAAATTAATGCCCGCGCCAGCGACATGCTAAAAGCGGTAGGGCTGGATCATCGCGGGAATCACCGTCCGTCTGAGCTTTCCGGCGGCGAGCGTCAGCGTGTGGCCATCGCCCGTGCGCTGGTCAACAACCCGCGCCTGGTGCTGGCGGATGAACCGACAGGTAACCTCGATGCGCGTAACGCAGACAGCATTTTCCAGCTTCTCGGCGAACTGAACGCCGCGCAGGGAACCGCGTTTCTGGTGGTCACCCACGATTTACAACTGGCTAAGCGGATGGGGCGTCAGCTGGAAATGCGCGACGGTCGTCTGAATGCTGAACTGACGCTGATGGGAGCGGAGTAATGGCTTCACCGTTATCGTTACTCATCGGGTTACGCTTTAGCCGCGGTCGTCGCCGGAGCGGGATGGTATCCCTTATCTCCGTGATCTCCACCATCGGTATCGCCCTGGGCGTGGCGGTGTTGATCGTGGGCTTAAGCGCCATGAACGGCTTTGAGCGTGAACTGAATAACCGCATTCTGGCCGTTGTCCCCCACGGTGAAATCGAGCCGGTTAACCAGCCGTGGTCCAGCTGGCGTGATGCCCTTAACAAAGTGGAAAAGGTGCCCGGCATTGCGGCGGCTGCACCTTACATCAACTTTACCGGGCTGGTAGAGAGCGGGGTAAACCTGCGCGCCATTCAGGTGAAAGGGGTAAATCCTCGTCAGGAAGAGCGTCTGAGCGCGCTGCCGCGCTATGTGCAAAATGGCGCATGGGCAAACTTTAAGGCTGGCGAGCAGCAGATCATCATGGGCAAAGGCGTTGCCGATGCGCTGAAGGTGAAGCAGGGCGACTGGGTCTCGATCATGATCCCGAACGCCAGCGCTGATCACAAATTGCAGCAGCCTAAGCGCGTACGTCTGCACGTCACCGGTATTTTGCAGCTGAGCGGCCAGCTCGACCACAGCTTCGCGATGGTGCCGCTGGAAGATGCGCGCCAGTATCTGGATATGAGCGACAGCGTGACGGGCATTGCCATTAAGGTTAACGACGTCTTCAACGCCAATAAACTGGTGCGTGACGCTGGCAGCGTGACCAATAACTATGTCTACATCAAAAGCTGGATCGGCACTTACGGGTATATGTACCGTGATATCCAGATGATCCGCGCGATTATGTATCTGGCGATGGTGCTGGTGATCGGGGTGGCGTGTTTTAATATCGTCTCGACGCTGGTCATGGCCGTTAAGGATAAGAGCGGCGACATCGCCGTGCTGCGTACCTTAGGGGCGAAAGACGGTCTTATTCGCGCCATCTTCGTCTGGTACGGTTTGCTGGCGGGGCTGTTTGGCAGCCTCTGCGGCGTGGCGATCGGCGTGGTGGTTTCCCTTCAGCTGACGCCGATTATCAACGGAATTGAAGCGCTTATTGGCCATCAGTTCCTGTCAGGCGATATCTATTTTATTGACTTCCTGCCGTCTGAACTGCACTGGCTGGACGTTATTTATGTGCTGGTTACAGCACTTTTACTGAGTCTGCTGGCAAGCTGGTATCCGGCGCGTCGCGCAAGCCGAATTGATCCGGCGAGGGTATTAAGTGGCCAGTAATTTCGTCATGGTTTAGCGGTCTTTTGGCCGCTGAATCAAACAGAGGAATGCATCATGTATTACGGATTTGATATTGGCGGCACCAAGATTGCGCTCGGCGTGTTCGATAAACACCTTAAGCTACAATGGGAAACCCGCGTACCCACGCCGCGCGAAAGCTACGATGAATTTTTAACCGCCATTGCCGCGCTGGTGGCGCAAGCGGATGAACGCTTTGGCGTCATAGGCAGCGTCGGCATTGGTATTCCGGGTATGCCCGAAACCGACGATGGCACGCTGTATGCCGCCAACGTTCCTGCCGCCAGCGGCAAACCGCTGCGTGCCGATCTCTCTGCTCTCCTTGAGCGCGACGTGCGCTTAGACAACGATGCCAACTGTTTTGCTCTCTCAGAGGCCTGGGACGACGAGTTTCGTCGCTATCCGCTGGTGATGGGTTTGATTCTCGGAACCGGTGTGGGGGGCGGGATAGTCATTAACGGTAAGCCCATTACCGGGCGCAGCTACATTACCGGCGAATTTGGTCATATCCGTCTGCCGGTGGATGCGCTGGATGTTGTCGGACGTGATTTCCCGTTGATCCGCTGCGGTTGTGGTCAGCACGGCTGTATTGAGAGTTACCTTTCAGGCCGTGGGTTTGCATGGCTTTATGAACACTTCTATCATCAGAAACATGACGCCCCCCAAATCATTACCCTGTGGGAACAAGGGGATGCGCAGGCGCGAGAGCACGTTGAACGCTATCTCGACCTGCTGGCCGTGTGCCTGGGGAATATCCTGACCATCGTCGACCCGGATCTGCTGGTGATCGGGGGAGGGCTGTCAAATTTCACTGCGATTACGGAACAGTTGTCCGGGCGTCTGCCCCGACATTTATTGCCGGTCGCCCGCGTGCCGCGCATTGAACGCGCGCGACACGGGGACGCAGGAGGCATGCGCGGAGCCGCATTCCTTCATCTCACCGATTAGTTTACGAGGTTATTATGCTGTCGCGTCGCCAGGGTCGACTCAGCCGTTTTCGCAAAAATAAACGCCGCTTACGTGAACGCCTGCGTCAGCGGATCTTTTTCAGAGACAGGATGATGCCAGAAGCGATGGATAAACCCAGAGTGGTGGTGTTGACCGGGGCGGGGATCTCCGCCGAATCCGGTATTCAGACCTTCCGCGCGGCGGACGGACTGTGGGAAGAACACCGAGTTGAAGATGTGGCGACGCCGGAAGGTTTCGCCCGCGACCCGGCGCTGGTACAGGCGTTCTACAACGCCCGCCGTCGCCAGCTTCAGCAGCCGGAGATTGCGCCGAATGCGGCGCACCTGGCGCTGGCAAAGCTGGAGGAAGCGCTGGGGGATCGTTTTCTGCTGGTCACGCAGAACATCGACAATCTTCACGAAAGGGCCGGAAACCACAACATCATTCACATGCACGGCGAACTGCTCAAGGTGCGGTGCGCATGGAGTGGTCAGGTGCTGGACTGGAAAGAGGACGTGCTGGATGAAGACCGCTGCCACTGCTGTCAGTTCCCTTCGCGTCTGCGTCCGCATGTGGTCTGGTTTGGCGAAATGCCGCTGGGAATGGATGAGATCTACAGCGCCCTGGCTATGGCGGACGTCTTTATCGCCATTGGCACTTCGGGACATGTCTATCCGGCGGCAGGATTTGTTCACGAAGCGCGACTGCAAGGTGCCCATACGGTGGAGCTTAATCTGGAGCCAAGCCAGGTCGGGAGCGAGTTTGAAGAGAAACATTACGGTCTGGCGAGCGAGGTGGTGCCAGCCTTTGTGGATAAACTCCTGAAGGGGCTGTAAGAGTAACGGGCGACATTGCGTCGCCCGTTGTGCATTAACGGCCTGCTTTTAGCTTCTGATAATACTCTTCATACAGGCGGCTCGCGTCACCGACGTCGTTCTGCCATTCCCCTTTGCTGATGGTTTCAGCGTCCGGATAAAGCGATTTATCATTTGCCACTTCAGGGCTTAACAGCTTCCGCGCGGCCAGGTTTGGCGTCGGGTAGCCGATGGTTTCCGCCACCTCTTTTGCCACATCCGGGCGCAGCAGGAAATTGATCAGCTTCAGGGCGCCCTCGACGTTTTTCGCATTCGCCGGGATCGCGAGGCTGTCCATCCAGAAGATGCCGCCCTCCTTCGGCCAGACCACCTCCAGCGGCGTCCCGGCCTGACGCGCCACAAACGCAGAGCCGTTCCAGACCATACCCAGATTCACTTCACCTTCCATATACGGGTTAGCCGGGTTATCCGAGTTGAACGCCGCCACGTTTGGCATCAGCTTTTTCAGTTCGTTATACGCCGCTTCGATCTCTTTCGGATCGGTGGTGTTACCGGAATAGCCGAGTTTACGCAGCGCAACCTGGAACACTTCGCGCGCATCGTCGGTTAACAGCAGGCTGCTTTTGTATTCCGGCTTCCACAGGTCAGCCCAGGATGAAACCGTTTTTGGATCAATGGCATCGCTGTTGACGCCAATTGCCGTCGCGCCCCAGATGTACGGAATGGAGTAGTCGTTGTTCGGGTCGAACGGCTTGTTTAGCATCTCAGGATCGAGGTTTGAAAAATTGGTTAGCTTCGTTTTGTCGATCTTCTGGATCATGCCTTCTTTGCGCATCTTGTCGACGAAATAGGTCGACGGCACCACCAGGTCATACGCGCCATCTTTATAGGTTTTGAGCTTGGCGTACATGGTTTCATTCGACTCGTAGGTCGAATAGATCACCTTGATGCCCGTCTCTTTGGTGAACTGCTCCAGCAGGCCCGGCGGCACATACTCGGTCCAGTTGTAGAAATAGAGCGTTTTGCTGTCATCAGCATGCGCGGCGCCCATTCCGAGCACCAGTGCCGCAGCGGCAAGCATTTTTTTCATTTCTGTGTCCCCTGAGATTTTGTTTTATCACGAGCAATAACCTGGCTGGCAATTACCAGAACCAGCGATAACACCAACAGAATAGTCGCCAGCGCGTTCACTTCGGGTGAAACACCGACTTTAACCATTGAGTAGATCTTCAACGGCAGAATTTCATAGCTCGGCCCGGTGACGAAGGAGGACACGACCACGTCGTCCATCGACAGGGTAAAACTGAGCAGCCATCCTGCTGCCACGGCGGGCATCGCCAGCGGCAGAATGATTTTGCGCAGAATGGTCATCTCGCTCGCACCCAGATCTTTCGCCGCTTCCAGCATGCGTACGTCGAACCCTTTCAGACGCGCGTAGACGGTTACCACCACAAACGGCAGACAGAAGGTGATATGCGAGAACAGCAGCGACCAGAAACCGAGCTGGACGCCCAGCAGCATAAACAGCACCAGCAGTGAAATGGCCATCACGATATCCGGGGACATCATCACCACAAACAGCATGCCACTGACGAACGGCTTACCGCGAAAACGGTAGCGGTACAGCGCCACGGCGGTCAGTGAGCCAATCAGCGTCGCGAAGGTGGCAGAAAATACCGCCATCGTCAGCGAGTGCTGAGCGGCCTGTAGCAGGCTGTCATTGTTCATCAGCAGGCCATACCATTTGGTGGTAAACCCTTGCCAGTTGATCCCGAAGCGTGAGCTGTTAAAGGAGTTCACGATCAAAATGATTATCGGAATATAGAGATACGCATAAATGGCGGTCATAAAACCGCCGCGAAGCAGTCGACCGATCATTCCAGCTCCACCTTCTTATTCAGCAGGCGTGATGCACGCCAGTAAACCAGCAGCATCAGTCCCATCACCACCGTCAGCGTTATGCTGGTGGCCGAGCCGAACGGCCAGTCGCGGATATTCAGGAACTGACTCTTAATCACGTTACCGATCAGCAGGTTTTTCGCCCCGCCCATCAGGTCCGATACGTAGAACAGGCCCATCGCAGGCAGCATGACCAGCAGACAGCCGGCGATAATACCCGGCATGGTCAGCGGAATAATGATGCGGACAAAGGTTTGTAACTTACTGGCGCCCAGGTCTTTCGCCGCTTCCAGCAGCGGTTTATCGAGCTTTTCAATGCTGGAGTAGAGCGGCATCACCATAAACGGCAGCAGGATATAGACCAGGCCGACAATTACCGCGCCCGGGGTGAACATGATGCGGATCGGCGTCTCGATCACCCCCAGCCACAGCAGAAACTCGTTCAGATAACCTTTGGTGCTGAGGAAGATTTTCAGCCCGTAGATGCGGATTAACGAGTTGGTCCAGAAGGGTACAATCATTAAAAACAGCAGCAGCGGCCGTACTTTTTGCGGCAGGCGGGCCAGGAACCAGGCGAATGGATACCCCAGCACCAGACAGGCGAGGGTAGCAATCAGCGCCATATTGAGCGAGTGCAGCAGCACGTCAAAATAGAGCGGATCGAGCAGGCGTGCGTAGTTGTCCAGCGTAAAGACCATCGCCACGAAGTTTGTGTCGTCGCGGGTCAGGAAGCTGGTCACAATGATCATCAGGTTGGGAAGAAAGACAAACAACACAAGCCAACCGACGATCGTGGCAATCACCACATTCTGGAACTTACTTGTGTTCTTCATCAGCCAGTACAACCTCCCAGCTTTCTACCCAGTTGATGACCATTTTCTGATCCAGCGAGTGGTCGAAGTCCGGATCGTCCTCGTTAAAGAACTCGCTGACCATCACCATTTTACCGTTTTCCAGTTCCACAACGGATTCGAGGGTCATTCCCTTGTAGTTGCGTTCGCGAACGTAACCGATCAGACCTTCGACGTCAGCCGTGTCGTGGATCTCATCAACGCGGAGATCTTCCGGACGCAGCAGGACGTTGAGCTTTTGACCCTTCTCGACGGTAAAGTTGACGGTAATATTGCATTCGCGGCCTTCCACGTTCGCGCGAACGCGCTGCTCGTCCAGACGCTCAATCACCGTGGCGTTGAAAATATTGATTTCGCCTATAAAGCTGGCGACGAACAGGTTTTTCGGCTCTTCGTAAATTTCACGCGGGGTGCCATCCTGCTCAATCTTGCCGTCGCGCATCACCACGATACGGTCTGACATGGTCAGGGCTTCTTCCTGATCGTGCGTGACAAACACGAACGTGATGCCGAGCTTACGCTGAAGCGCTTTCAGCTCGTTCTGCATCTGCTTGCGCAGCTTGTAGTCCAGCGCGGAGAGGGATTCATCCAGCAGGAGCAGGCGAGGTTTGTTGACCACGGCGCGGGCAATGGCCACACGCTGCTGCTGACCACCGGAAAGTTGATGCGGCTTGCGCTGGGCGAACGCCTCCAGCTGTACCATGCGCAGGGCTTCGGTAACCCGAGGCGGGATCTCGCTGGCCGGTGTTTTTTGCATCCGCAGGCCAAACGCCACGTTCTCAAACACGGTCATGTGCGGGAACAGGGCATAGCTCTGAAAGACGGTATTGACGTGGCGATCTTCGGCTGGAACCTGGGTTATGTCCTGGTTCTCAAGATGGATATGGCCGTTATCGACGCTTTCCAGCCCGGCGATAAGGCGCAGGACGGTGGTTTTGCCGCAGCCGGAGGGACCGAGCAGCGTGAGAAACTCACCGTCATTGATGGTCAGATTAAGGTCGGAAATGACATCTTTGCCATCGAAACTTTTACGAATTCGTTCCAGTTGCACCAGCGGTGAAAGGGAACGGGGTTGTGTATTCAATTTTCGCGCTGTCCCATATAGACGCCTCAGGCAGCAGACTGAAGCGGGGTTTGTGTGTAACCACCTTGGTGACTCGTAATGAGGGCGGACATTCTACGGCAAACCCATTGAATCGCCAATCCTTCTCACTTATTCATAAGCTACATTTATTAACGCACAACGATATAAACGTAAAAAGTTCTCGTTTGCGGGATAAAAGTGACCTGACGCAATATTTGCGTTTTGCTGCTTAATGATAATGTTGTCACAAAAAGTGAGGGTGACTGCATGGATAAACTACTTGAGCGTTTCTTACATTACGTTTCGCTGGATACCCAATCTAAGCCGGGGGTCCGACAGGTGCCAAGCACCGAAGGCCAGTGGAAGCTGCTAAATCTGCTGAAAGAGCAGCTGGAGGCCATGGGGCTGGTTGATGTCACGCTCAGCGAAAAAGGGACCGTGATGGGAACGCTGCCGGCGAATATTGACGGCGATATCCCGGCAATTGGCTTTATTTCTCATGTCGATACCTCACCTGATTTTAGCGGTAAACACGTAAACCCGCAGATTGTTGAAAACTACCGCGGCGGTGATATTGCGCTGGGCATTGGCGACGAAGTGCTGTCGCCGGTGATGTTCCCGGTACTGCATCAGCTGCTGGGGCAGACGTTAATCACCACTGACGGCAAAACCTTGCTGGGGGCCGATGACAAAGCGGGCATCGCCGAGATCATGACGGCGCTGGCGGTGCTGAAGGGCAAAAATATCCTACATGGCGATATCCGCGTGGCCTTCACGCCGGATGAAGAGGTTGGAAAAGGCGCAAAACACTTTGACGTTGAGGCGTTTAACGCGCAGTGGGCCTACACCGTCGACGGTGGCGGCGTAGGTGAACTTGAGTATGAAAACTTTAACGCGGCATCGGTGACGATCAAAATCGTTGGGAATAACGTGCACCCGGGGTCTGCGAAAGGGGTGATGGTGAATGCGCTGTCGCTGGCTGCGCGTATTCATGCGGAAGTGCCCGCCGAAGAGAGCCCGGAGATGACGGAAGGGTATGAGGGTTTTTATCATCTGACCAGCATCAAGGGGACCGTGGACAGCGCGCAGATGCACTATATTGTCCGCGATTTCGACCGCAAAGCCTTTGAAGCACGCAAACGTAAGATGATGGAGATCGCGAAAAAGGTCGGCAAGGGGCTACATCCGGATTGCTATATTGAACTCATCATCGAAGACAGCTATTACAATATGCGCGATAAGGTGATGGAGCATCCGCATATTCTTGATATCGCCCAGCAGGCGATGCGCGATTGTGACATCGAGCCGGTGATGAAACCGATCCGTGGCGGTACCGATGGTTCACAGCTGTCGTTTATGGGCCTGCCGTGCCCGAACCTGTTTACCGGTGGATATAACTACCACGGCAAGCATGAGTTCGTGACGCTGGAAGGGATGGAGAAAGCGGTGCAGGTGATCGTGCGGATAGCGGAGTTAACCGCGAAGCGGTAATGTTTTATGCCGGGTGGCGGCTACGCCTTACCCGGCCTACATTTCGATCGTAGGCCCGGTAAGCGCAGCGTCACCGGGCATTAAAGCGGCTCAGTCCTCAAAAAACCAGTACCCGCTGTTCACCAGCGCGGCCAGCATGGCGAGGAAGGAGGGATCGTCCAGTGCGTCGCCAAAGGTATCCGCAGTCAGCACCATATGGCTGGCAATCGCTTCCAGCGCCGGGCGGTGCGGAGAGTCCAGGCGCTCGCCGTTGACGAATACCTCTTCGCCAATGCGCAGTACGCGTAATCCGCCCAGACGAACCAGCTTATCGCCCTGCTGGAGCGCATCATAAATTTCATCTGCCTGATACGGCGGCTCTGGCGGTGCGACGTCCAGTTCGTGACGCGACTGGCTGATAAACTCGCCAAACCACTGTCTGAAGTGCTCCGGTTCGTTGATCAGATCCAGCATCATCCCGCGCAGCTTATCCAGCTCCTCTGGCAGAATATCCGCCGGGTGTTCACGCGCCGGAACGTCCGGATCGCTGTAACGGTAGCTGCCCAGCTCGCGCTGTAAAACATAGTCAGCAAATCCGCTGATCATCTCGCGCCCGCTTGGCGCGCGGAAACCAACCGAATAGTTCAGCGAGTTCTCCAGGGAATAACCTTCATGCGGGAAGCCCGGTGGGATATAAAGAATGTCACCTGGTTCCAGCTCTTCATCAATGATCCCTTCAAACGGATCAACCTGAAGCAGATCCGGGTGCGGGCAGTGCTGCTTCATTGGCACTTTTTCGCCCACGCGCCAGCGACGGCGACCGGTACCCTGAATGATAAACACGTCGTACTGATCCAGATGCGGACCCACGCCGCCACCGGGAACGGAGAAGGAGATCATCAGATCGTCCATTCGCCAGTCTGGCAGGGCGCGGAAGGGACGCATTAAGGCTGCGGTGGGTTCGTGCCAGTTGTTGACCGCCTGCACCAGTAAAGACCAGTTGTTTTCGCCCAGGTGATCGTAGCTTTCAAAGGGACCGTGGCTGACCTGCCATTTCCCGTCCTGGTGGCTCACCAGACGGCTGTCTACCTCGTTTTCCATCGCCAGACCAGCGAGTTCGTCAGGAGAAATAGGGTCGATAAAATTGCTGATCCCGCGTTTAAGAACGACCGGGCGTTTTTGCCAGTAACGTTCAATAAATTCGGGCCAGTTAAGCGTTAATTGATAATCCATATTTTTGTATTCCGCAGGCTCTTACTGAGACGGATTATAACGGAAGCACCGCCCCCTGACTGCGAGATCCGCGTATTTTTCACATTTCGGGTCAACTATCGTTCGATACGGGATGCTGGCGGCCAAAAATGACTTCCATACGGGCACCGCCCAGCAAACTTTCACCGGTTTCAATCTTGCCCTCGTACTGATCGACGATTTCCCTGGCGACGGATAATCCGACGCCCTGGCCTGGCCGCAGCGTATCGGCGCGCTGGCCGCGATCGAACACCACTTCGCGTTTATTACGGGGAATGCCAGGACCATCATCCTCAACGATAATATGCAGTTCGTTATCCGTTACCCGCGCGGACACCTCGACAAACTCCAGACAATATTTGCAGGCGTTATCGAGCAGGTTTCCCATCACTTCCATAAAGTCATTTTTCTCACCGACAAAGCTAATTTCCGGTGAGATATCCAGACTGATGTTGACCCCTTTACGCTGGTACACCTTGTTCAGCGCAGAGGTGAGGTTATCCAGCAGCGGGGCTACCGGGTGCAGTTCACGGCTCAACAGGGCGCTTCCGGAACGCATGCTCGCGCGGTGCAGGTAATAGCCGATCTGCTGTGAAATACGGCTGATTTGTTCCAGCATCACCGGCTCGGCGTCATCCACGCTCATTTTCGAACTGCGCATGGAACGCAGGGTACTCTGCATCACGGCCAGCGGGGTTTTCAGGCTGTGCGTAAGGTCGGTGAGCGTCGTGCGATACTTGTCGTAGCGTTCACGTTCGCTTTTCAGCAGGCGGTTGAGGTTGCGCACCAGGCTGGTCAGCTCACGCGTGGTCTCCGGGTTTAGCTTCTCGCGGTGATGTTCCTCCAGCTCGCGCACCTCTTTGGCAAGGGATTCAATCGGGCGGAGGCTCCACCACGCAGCAACCCACAGGAGAGGGATCACCAGCAGCAGGTTGGCAGCCAGAACATACACAAACCAGTTCCAGACCATATACGAGCGTTTCAGCTCAACCGGTATGGTATCGATCACCACAATGGTTAACTGCGGCATGTTCAGGGTGGCGGGGTAAAGGTTGATGGCCACAGAGTGGGTCATCTCCGTGTCGTCATCTTCGGCACGGATCTCATTAAGCTTGATCTGTAAGGCGCGATCGTCACGCAGCAGGCTGCTGGTGGAGTTGAGATCGGCTTCTATTTCATGAAAACCGTTGGTTTTCAGCCATTCCGGACGGATGCGCTTTTTCAGCCACGGGACATCGCGCTGGGCCCACAGCAATTTCCCTTTTTCATCGTAGATCAGCGCCAGCGTCGGGCTCTGCTGATTCAGGTTTTCCGGCATCTCGACGGTGATTCGGTTGTTCTCCCACTTCGCCAGGGTATAAAACAGGTTACTTTCGCCGCGAAGCAGGCGGAAGGTGGTTTTATCGAAGCTCACGCTATACCCGACCAGCGCCACCATCCCGTAAGAGAGCGACAGCACCAGCACGACGGCGGCGGTCGCCAGCAAAAAGCGAACCCGCAGCGAAAGGGGTAAAATGTGACGCAAAATCCCTTTCATTTAGCGTAATTCGAACAGGTAGCCCTGACCACGCACGGTGGTGATCACGTCATGCGGGTACTGCGCCTGAATTTTTTTACGCAGGCGGCCCATCAGCACGTCAATGGTGTGGCTTTCGCGCAGTTCGGCATCCGGATAGAGCTGAAGCATCAGGGAATCTTTGCTCACCACTTTACCGTTGTTACGGATCAGCGTTTCCATGATGGTATATTCGAATGCGGTCAGCTTGATCACTTCATCATTAATAGAAAATTCACGGCGGGAGAGATCCACCTGGAACGGCGGCAGAGAGATAACCTGTGACGCCAGCCCGCTGTTGCGGCGCAGCAGCGCCTGCATACGCGCAGCGACTTCTTCAATATGGAAGGGTTTGGTCACGTAGTCATCCGCGCCAGCGCTCAGGACTTCAACCTTGTCCTGCCAGCCTTCGCGGGCAGTCAGCACCAGCACCGGCAGGGAAACGTCATGGCTACGCCAGCGGCGGATAAGGGACAATCCGTCTTCATCCGGCAGCCCTAAATCGACAATGGCGATGTCCGGCAGGTGTTCATTGAGATAATAATCGGCCTCTTTTGCGTCTTCAGCATCATCCACCTGATGACCCATCTCCTGAAGTTGAACTTTCAGGTGATGACGTAGCAATGCGTTATCCTCAACAACCAGTACGCGCATCATCACTTCTCCCTTTATAAATGGTATGAATAGTTTAACGCTGATTATTCAGGTTGACACCAGCGCAATGAAATTAAATGATTTTTTTCATGCTCCCGAACACAGGGAGGCATTACGCCAGGCACCTGATTATTAAGTATGTTGATCTGAGCCTGGTTCATATCACCCACCCAACTCACGTAAGCCTCATGCGCCCCCAGCAGGCGCGGGTAATATAAACTGACTTGTTTTCGCAAGCTTTCGCAATCCCGATAAAACAGCCATCCGTTTATGAACTGTTGAAGGCGAGTCGCTTTTTGGACAGCACGAGCACGCCAGTTTTGTAAATATTGCCCTTTTTTTTGTAAGGATGTTCTCACTATGCCTGGCTTTGTCTACGCTTATTTTATGGTGCGAAATTAGATTTGCATAAGATGTGCCAGAAAAGCAGCATTTTTACACAACAAAACAGCAATATAGCGAGTAAAGAGGACTTTATGGAATGGAAGGTTGTTGAGACTATTGCGAGCCCGGAAAGCGGAACCATCTTTTGCAAAGTTGAAACACAGTATGGCCTGAATTATATCCTGTGGTTAAAGGGAGATTATTACGTTCGTACAGGTGAAATCATCACCACTTCAAACCAGGGGATCCTGATTAACGATCGGCGGCGTAGAGTATGGATAGCGCAGGCAATGCCCTTTACATCAATAGGCTGGATGGGGTTCAAACAGAAAAACGCGTGTCCAGGCAACCGACAGGAGATGGATCGCCCGTGCACGGCTGAAACCCCGTGCCAGTTCAAACTGTGCCCGTTCGGCTTAAAACGGTATATTCCGGAAAGTTATTCCACGGCAAAAAATAACATTCAGCCTGACGGCAGGCTCTAATCCCGGCAAAACAGATAATGTGACGTGAAATGTCGGCTCGATGATGTAAAGCAGCCCCCTTTCCAGGTGGAAAGGGGGAAGGGCGATTACTTCAGCTCGTCAACCATAGCGATGGCACGGCCAATATAGTTTGCCGGGGTCATCTCTTTCAGGCGCGCTTTTTCTTCTTCTGGCAGCGCCAGACCGTCGATAAACTGTTTCATACCTTCAGCATCAACGCGTTTACCGCGGGTCAGCTCTTTGAGTTTCTCGTACGGTTTTTCGATGCCGTAACGACGCATCACGGTCTGAATCGGCTCCGCCAGCACTTCCCAGTTGTGATCCAGCTCGTCCAGCAGACGGTCGCGGTTAACTTCCAGTTTGCTCACACCTTTCAGGGTGGACTGGTAGGCGATCAGCGCGTAGCCAATACCTACGCCCAGGTTACGCAGCACCGTGGAGTCAGTCAGATCACGCTGCCAGCGAGATACCGGCAGCTTGCTCGCCATATGCTGCAACACGGCATTCGCCAGACCCAGGTTACCTTCGGAGTTTTCGAAGTCGATTGGGTTCACTTTGTGCGGCATGGTGGACGAACCGATTTCCCCGGCGATGGTCTTCTGCTTGAAGTGGTTCAGGGCGATGTAACCCCATACATCACGATCGAAGTCGATCAGGATGGTGTTGAAGCGCGCAATGCAGTCAAACAGCTCGGCGATGTAGTCGTGCGGCTCAATTTGGGTGGTGTACGGGTTCCACTGGATCCCCAGAGAGGTCACAAACTCTTCGCTGAACTGGTGCCAGTCCACTTCCGGGTACGCGGCGATGTGGGCGTTGTAGTTACCCACCGCGCCGTTGATTTTGCCGAGGATCTCAACCTTCTCCAGCTGACGATACTGGCGTTCCATGCGGTACGCCACGTTCGCCATCTCTTTACCCATGGTGGATGGGGTTGCTGGCTGGCCGTGAGTACGGGACAGCAGCGGAATGTCGCGGTATTCCACGGACAGCGCTTTCACCGCATCAATGATTTTACGCCAGTAAGGGAGTACTACCTCTTTCCGCGCGGTAGAGAGCATCAGTGCGTGAGACAGGTTGTTAATATCTTCAGACGTACAGGCGAAGTGAATAAATTCAGATACCGCGTGCAGGGCAGGGACGCTTGCCACTTTCTCTTTCAGGAAGTATTCAACCGCTTTCACGTCGTGGTTGGTGGTGCGTTCGATGGTTTTAATGCGCGCGGTATCTTCTTCGCTGAACTCAGCAACGATTTTATCAAGGTAATCGTTTGCCTTTGCGTCAAAAGCAGGAACTTCCTTGATTGCTGTCTGGGCGGCCAGCTTTTGCAGCCAGCGTACTTCAACCTGAACACGGAACTTCAGCAGGCCATATTCGCTGAAGATCCCGCGCAGCGCGCTGACTTTATCGCCGTAGCGTCCATCGACAGGGGATACGGCGGTCAGTGAGGATAATTCCATAATTCGCAACTCCGGGAGGTTAACAATGAGCAAGAATTTGTTTTGCCTGAGTCGTCAGGCGATGACGAGAAAACATTAACTGTAGGCGGCCACCGCCGACCTGTTGCCACAGCACGGCGGCACGGATGCCTGCCAGCAGCGAAGCGCGTACCTTCGCCTGTACCTGTGGGCTTTGCAATACGGCAGGCGAACCGGTGACCTGAATACGCGGGCCGAGCGGGCTAATCACGTCAACGTAGATACCGGCCATCGCGCTGAGCAGGGTCTCAGACTGGAGGTCAAAGTGGTCGAGCTGGCGCTGTAGCCCGGCGATGCGGTCGCCCAGGGTATTCATTGCGCCTTTTGCCGCATTAAGCTTACGTTCCAGCACCATCAGGCTTAAGGTGTAGCGGGTCAGTTCCGCGTTCAACCCCTGACGGTTGCTGGCGTTGAGCACGCCGAGCAGAGTTTCAAGACCGAGACGAAGATTGGTTTCACTGCCGCCAAAGACGCCCAGCGTGGAGCCTGGGTTAAGATCGATAACGCTGTTGAGTGAAACGTGCAGGGCATCAGCGTCGCAATGACCCTGATGCGCCAGCTGTTGCACCAGACGGGCTGACTGGCAAATTCCCGCCAGCGCCAGGGTGATGTCGTAATAGTTCTTCGCCACACGGTCTCCTTTATGTGTGCAAACGGTTTAAACAGCAGGCAGCGGCAGGCGCTGTTCAATGATCCCACCGCCGAGGCAAATTTCGCCGCTGTAGAAAACAGCAGACTGGCCAGGGGTAACGGCGGAAACCGGCTCGTCGAAACGCACGTCAATGCGATCGTCATCCAGTGCGGTTACGGTGCAAGGGATGTCCGTCTGGCGGTAGCGCGTTTTCACTGTGCAGCGTAGCGTGCCTTTCAGCGGCTCGCGATCGACCCAGTGCAGCTGTTGCGCGATCAGTCCAACGGACATCAGGCGCGGGTGGTCGTGACCCTGAGCCACAACCAGAATATTGTTTTCGACGTCTTTGTCGACCACGTACCACGGATCTTCGCTGCCCTCTTTGGTGCCGCCGATTCCCAGACCTTTACGCTGGCCGAGAGTGTGGTACATCAGCCCCTGGTGCTGACCAATCTCATCACCGTCAACGGTGACGATTTTGCCCGGCTGTGCAGGCAGGTAGCGCCCCAGGAACTCGCGGAATTTACGCTCGCCGATAAAACAGATACCGGTGGAGTCTTTTTTCTTCGCGGTGATCAGATCCAGATCTTCAGCAATCTTACGCACTTCCGGCTTTTCCAGCTCGCCAACCGGGAACAGACTTTGGGCAATCTGTTCGTGGCTTAGCGTATAGAGGAAGTAGCTCTGATCTTTGTTGCCGTCCAGGCCGCGCAGCAGCTGGCTTTTGCCATTCACATCCGCGCGACGCACGTAGTGGCCGGTCGCAATGTAGTCTGCGCCCAGGTCTTCCGCGGCGAATTCCAGGAAGGCTTTGAATTTGATCTCTTTGTTGCACAGGATATCCGGGTTTGGCGTGCGGCCCGCTTTGTACTCTTCGAGGAAGAGTTCAAAAACGTTGTCCCAGTATTCTGCGGCAAAGTTAACGGTGTGCAGTTCGATGCCGAGCTTATCGCACACGGCCTGCGCATCGGCGAGATCCGCAGCGGCAGTGCAGTATTCCTCGCCATCGTCTTCCTCCCAGTTCTTCATGAACAGGCCCTCCACCTTATAGCCCTGTTGCTGCAACAGGTAGGCGGAAACGGAGGAATCGACACCGCCGGACATGCCGACGATTACTTTTTTCTGGCTGTTATCTGACATGGAATACTCACGACATTGAACTTCAAGGCGGCGTATTCTATCACGCCCCCCCACCATTGACACCCTCTGTAAACGGCCAGTTAAACTCTGCAATGATATCCAGCGGCAGGCGCGCCGCAGACTGCCAGCAGCGGATGCTTTCCGCCACCAGCGGCGAACGCAGGTTTGGCGCGTTCAGGATCTCCTCGGCAGTCACCCACAGGCACCGATCGATATCGTCGTCGTGCGGTTCAGTGGCGCACGTTTCGTTAAGTTCAACGGCGAATAAGAAGCGCAGGAAAGGCGTCTGGTCAGGCGCTAGCCACTGATGCATACGGATAAAATGCTGCGGTTCGGCGCGGATACCCGTCTCCTCCCACAGCTCACGGGCTGCCGCCTGGCGTAAGGTTTCATTGGCTTCAAGATGCCCGGCAGGCTGGTTCCACAGCGCTTTGCCGTTGATGGTCTCTTCCACCACCAGGAATTTCCCCTGCGCATGGACCACGCAGGCGACCGTAACATGAGGTTTAAACATCAGTTCTCCTTAAGGGTAACATCCCGCCATTCCCCGTTTGCCAGCGAGTCCAGCGTGTAGCTGCCCATGGCATAGCGAATGAGTCGCAGGGTAGGGAAGCCCACATGCGCAGTCATGCGCCTGACCTGTCGGTTGCGGCCTTCATAAAGGGTTATTTTAAGCCAGCTGGTGGGAATGGATTTCCGCTCACGAATCGGCGGGTTGCGCGGCCACAACCACTCGGGTTCATTCACGCGCTCAATACCAGCCGGCAGGGTGGGACCGTCGTTCAGCGTTACGCCGTTACGCAGTTTTGCCAGCGACGCGTCGTCCGGCTCGCCTTCAACCTGCACAAAGTAAATTTTCCCGGTACGCTTGCCCGGCTGAGTGAGCCTGGCCTGGAGCACGCCGTCATTGGTGAGCACCAGCAACCCTTCGCTGTCACGATCCAGACGCCCGGCCGCGTAGACTCCCTGTACAGGGATAAAATCCTTCAGCGTGCTGCGCCCGGCCTCGTCGGTAAACTGCGGCAATACATCGTAGGGTTTATTGAACAGTATGACCCGCGTTGGCTGGGGTTCTGGCGTTCTTCTGGTGGCTTGTCGTGAGCTGAATCGCTCAACCCGGTGTTTTCTAAAAGAAGTTTTCTTCATGGTATTTTCAGGCGTTATCAATTGCCGCATTATAGCCTAATAACGAAGACCTTTCATGGCGTCGGACAATCAGGTACTATCGGAAGGCTCATTACAATTTATTAACATAAGATCAGTAACAACCAGAAGCGCTCGAAGGAGAGGTTAATGGAAAGCAAAGTAGTTGTTCCGGCGGAAGGTAAAAAGATCACCCTGCAAAACGGCAAGATTAACGTTCCTCACAACCCGATTATCCCGTTCATTGAAGGCGACGGTATCGGCGTAGACGTTACCCCGGCAATGCTGAAAGTGGTTGATGCCGCTGTTGAGAAAGCCTACAAAGGCGAGCGTAAAATTTCCTGGATGGAAATTTACACCGGTGAAAAATCGACTCAAGTTTATGGCCAGGACGTCTGGCTGCCAGCCGAAACGCTGGACCTGATCCGCGACTATCGCGTTGCTATCAAAGGCCCTCTGACCACGCCAGTTGGCGGCGGCATTCGCTCCCTGAACGTGGCGCTGCGTCAGGAACTGGATCTGTATGTGTGTCTGCGTCCGGTGCGTTACTACCAGGGCACCCCAAGCCCGGTTAAGCACCCGGAACTGACCGACATGGTTATCTTCCGTGAAAACTCAGAAGACATCTACGCCGGTATCGAATGGAAAGCGGACTCTGCTGATGCAGAAAAAGTGATTAAATTCCTGCGCGAAGAGATGGGTGTGAAGAAAATTCGCTTCCCTGAGCATTGCGGCATCGGCATCAAGCCATGCTCCGAAGAAGGGACCAAGCGTCTGGTGCGTGCCGCCATCGAATACGCTATCACCAACGATCGTGACTCTGTGACCCTGGTTCACAAAGGCAACATCATGAAGTTCACCGAAGGCGCGTTCAAAGACTGGGGCTACCAGCTGGCGACCGAAGAGTTCGGCGGTGAACTGATCGACGGCGGCCCATGGCAGAAAATTAAGAACCCGAACACCGGTAAAGAGATCATCATTAAAGATGTGATTGCCGATGCGTTCCTGCAACAGATCCTGCTGCGACCTGCTGAGTATGACGTGATCGCCTGTATGAACCTGAATGGTGACTACATCTCCGATGCGCTGGCCGCGCAAGTGGGTGGTATCGGTATCGCCCCGGGCGCGAACATCGGTGACGAGTGCGCCCTGTTCGAAGCAACTCACGGTACTGCACCTAAATACGCAGGCCAGGACAAAGTCAACCCAGGCTCTATCATTCTGTCCGCAGAGATGATGCTGCGTCATATGGAATGGTTCGAAGCCGCAGACCTGATCGTTAAGGGTATGGAAGGCGCGATTAACGCGAAAACCGTCACCTATGACTTTGAACGTCTGATGGAAGGCGCTAAACTGCTGAAATGCTCAGAGTTTGGCGACGCGATTATCGCGAACATGTAATCCACTCGCTGGGTTAAATGACAACGGGAGCCTGAGGGTTCCCGTTTTTTATGCACACAAGACGGAAACAACGCTATGACCCATGATATCCCGCTCAAGTATTATGACATCGTCGACGAGTATGCGACTGAAACGGCGAAACCGGTAGAAGAGGCAGAGCGTACGCCGCTGGCACACTATTTCCAGCTGCTGCTCACTCGCTTATACAACAATGAGGAAATCAGTGAAGAGGCGCAGCGGGAGATGGCTGTCCAGGCCGAGATAGACGAAGCGCGCATTGACGATATTGCAAACTTCCTGAATCAGTGGGGCAATGAATAACGCGTCATCGCGCTGAGTCTGCCAGCAGCCTGGCGAGGTCGTGCCGGGTTAGCGACTTTGAAAAGTACCAGCCTTGTACGAGGGCATCGGGGTATCTCTGCGCGATGAACTGATATTGCGTTTCGCTTTCAACCCCTTCAAAAACCAGGGTTTTGTGCAGTTTAGCGAGCGCGTCGCTGAAGATCACCAGGATATCCTGTTTATAGTGCTCGCTGATGCCGTCCACTAACGACTTATCCACCTTGATTTCGTCATATTTGAGATTTGATAGCCTGGCCAGATTAGAGTTTTGCACACCAAAATCGTCTATTGAAATTTTGACGCCTGCCGATTTAAGCTCCTCACAAAACTCTTCAAGGATGGCCGCGGTGGAAACGCCATTTTCGGATAACTCAACTTTGATTAACGATAAGGGAATCGCGTTCTCTGAGCATTCATGACGTAATACCGCCAGGAATTTGCCGTCTTCAATTTCCGTCCGGCCAACGTTCAGTGAAATCATTAACTGATGTTCAGCGGCCAGCGCGGCAATTTCCGCCAGGGATTTCTTTATCATGTTCTGATAATAAACGTTATACAGGCCAATTTTTTTAATTAACGGGATAAACAGCTCAGGAGAAACCTCTTTGTGATTGTTATCCTGCCATCTTGATAACACTTCAACCCCGACGATTTTCTTATCAGCAACCCGAATAACAGGCTGAAAATGAACGCTGATGGTATTCGCTTTTACCGCTTTGACCAGCGTTCGTTCCAGAGAACGTCGGTCTTCATAAAGTCGAAGAGAAAACAGCGTCAGGGATACCCAGATAAAGTATAAAAACAAGCACAGAAGCACCATCACTACGTGGGAGAGCGAAGCCAGTCCGGCATCATGGTGTGTGACGGTAACGCACAAATCCCAGCGTGTACTGCACTCTGTCACAGCCAGCGTAAATAACAGAGACTGTAAGCGGCTGAAGTTTTCTGATGGCGGCGTAACGGTGAAAAAGGTGCGGCCGAAATCTTTAGTGGAAGAACGAAGCGAATAGTTGGCGGTAACGGGGGCAAATTTATCGTAGGCTGAACGGGAGGTGAAGATAATAAGGTGGTTATAGATTGTCGCATTGCCGACAAAGAAATCTTTCTGCGAAAACTGCGCCAGGCTGAATCCGTTCTGGGTATTGTGCAGCTCAGAGGGAAGGGCGATGGGATTTGCCAGCTTGCCCCAAAACGCGGTGCAGGTGATTTTCCCCTTTTCAATAAACCCCACATCGGCGAAATAGAGACTTCGCATCTTTAATTTTCGGTAGACGTTCAGACTGGCGCTATCGCATCCCTGCGCGGAGGTATTTTTAAGCGTACTGGCGATATTTTGCGTTAACTCTTCAGAATAGCTTAAGAGCGTGTGGGAGATCTCCCTCTGCCGGTTCTTTTGCTGCTCAGCGATAATGGCGTTAACCGCATACAGCGACAGGACGACCATAAAGGTTGAGATGATAGCAACGGCAATGGCCTTCTTCATTTTCCTGTTGTCCCACCACGTCCTGAGGTGCAGGGATCTTAACACAGGTCATAAAAGCTACAAGTATGAGAGTTGAGGCTGCACGGAATCGAAAGGAAAGCCACCATGCCAGGCTCCTTTCATCTCAGAACCATTCAAACCGTGTTGAGAGCAGTAGCAGTAACGTACTGGCAGAAACAAGATTAAGGCAGATGACAAACTTGCTCGATACGTTCATGTTATCAACGCTTTTTGGTTATTCAGAAGCCACAGAGAATAGCGTTTCACCTCCACAGAAAAAACGCCAGATTTTGGTGGGGGCGGGCAAAAAAAAGCCCACTCAAGAGTGGGCAAGAAATACTGGAAGCAATGTGAGCAATGTCGTACTGAATACCTGAGTGATTTGCTCAACTATTCAGTAATGAGAAAGATAATCTTTCTCAGTAAAAGATGCAACCCCACGATGAGTGTGGAACGGCAATTTTTTACTGCTCATATTTTAATCAAACGAACCGTGTGATTCTTATCACAAATTTCCTTTCTCAGATCCTGTGCTATCCTTTTCTGTGTCGTTGATTTAATGACAAAAACCATACAGAGAGGAAAGCTATGGGAATTTTATCCTGGATTATCTTTGGGCTGATTGCGGGGATCCTGGCGAAGTGGATTATGCCGGGCAAAGATGGCGGCGGTTTCATCGTCACGATCATTCTGGGGATTGTGGGTGCAGTCGTCGGTGGCTGGATCAGTACCCTGTTCGGCTTTGGCAGAGTTGATGGCTTCAACTTCGGCAGCTTTGTCGTCGCGGTGATTGGCGCCCTGGTTGTTCTGTTTATCTACAGAAAAATCAAAAGCTAAATCTGACCTGAGTTAAAAAAGGCTGCCTGACGGCGGCCTTTTTACTTTGGGCGTTACCACCAGCCCAACTGCGTACCGGCGACGGCCACGATGGCGACAATCAGCATGATGATGGTCGTTTTTCTCATTTAAGCCCCCGGCGCGGCGTAACCACCAAGGAAAAACCAGCCTAAAAACACCACCGCCGTGATAAAAATAACCACCGGAAAGAGGATCCCTATTCTCATGCCATCACCTGTTTGAGTTTGTATAAGGCCGTAGAGTGTACGGTTTTAATCTAACGCGACAAAGCCTGTTTTGCTTTTTCCTTTTTTATCCTGATACATCGCGAGGTCTGCGGTGCGCAGGGCGCTATCTTCATCCGTGCTGTGAGGATCAACAATAACGACGCCAAGGCTTGCGCCGGGATAAAGAATAGTGGCATTGCCCAACCCGTATTCGCCCGCAATAAGACCATTGAGGCGGGTTTTGATTGCGTTGACCTCTGTACTGGCGTCGCCATCATCGCTGTGACTCAGGCTGGCAACCAGAAATTCATCGCCGCCGAGCCGGCCAATAATCTCATCCTGCGTTTGCTCGTGAGTCAGCCGCTTGCCGACCTGTACAAGGAAGCGATCGCCCGCCTCATGCCCGTACTGGTCATTGATTCGCTTGAAATCATCGAGGTCAATAAAGGCCATCATGACGTTGCGGTTAAGATGGCGCGCCAGTGAGAACAGGGTGGTAAGGTTTTCAAAAATGGCGCGACGATTCGGCAGGCCGGTGAGGGGGTCGGTGTAAGAGTGGGCAATGAGCGCCGCATTTGCTTCGCGAAGCTGAAGCACAAGCGACTCTTTCTGAATGTACTGACCAATTAACCCGGCAAAGAGCCTGATCACCTGCTCGCCACGCTCGCTGAACTGTTTCTGTGCGGTGCTGGCCGCGCAAAGCGTGCCATACAGAGAACCGTCAGCCAGGTGAACCGGCACGCTCATATAGGTTGTAATGCCCAGTGCTTTGGCCGCTTCACACTCCGGCCAGCGGTCGGGCACCTCGTTACTGAACAACGTGTCGCTGTCGATGGCGCGCTTACACAGCGTTTCGTCCCAGGGCACGCTGAACCCTTCAGGGATCTGCATTTGCTTGCTGTTACGGGCATATAAAATGTGCTGCAAACGCGCATTGATATCGACTTTCGTCAGGTAGGTTGATTCCATATCCGTCACAATTTCCAGCATTTCCAGTAGCTGACGCACCAGACTGTCGAGAGATTGATCAGTGGAGAGGGTTTCTGAAACACGGGCAAGAATGATATCTGACATGAGGCAGGATGACTCCCATGCAGAAGACCTCTGTATCTGCATGTTGTGCTGAAAATATAGACTCCAGCCATAGTAAAACATGAACAGGATTGATTTTATAGATTCTTCTGAAGGCAGATGAGGGGAAGACTAAAAAAAGCCCCGATGTTGAGATCGGGGCAAAACATCTTGATTACGGAATGATGTTCTCTGGTCAGTGTGAGAACAGGCATCACTATAAGGGGGAATCGTGCAGGTTTAATGGAGAAATCATGGAGAAAACGGCGATGACCCGTTACTCTGACGTTTTTACACCCTGAAGGATCATGATAATGAAATATCTTCTCCTGGCGCTGGTTTTACCGCTGGCCGCCTGCTCAACAAAGACAACCCCTCCTGATGCGCCTCAACCGCCGCACGCTATTGGTATGGCAAACCCGGCGTCAGTGTACTGTCTGGAGAAAGGGGGAGAGCAAATCCCTGTTCAAAGCCCGCAGGGCGTACGTACCGAGTGCAAACTGCCCGGCGGGGAAGTGATCGATGAATGGGATCTTTACCGCCGCGATCACCCGCAACCGACCAGATGACAACGGCAATAAAACTGCGATACACTTCTCTTTAGGATTATTCTTAGCCAGTTTCTGGCAGTACGTATGCGAGAAGAAGTATGTTTCAGTTAAAACCGGGCAGCATGGCGATGATCGTGGGTGCGCGTACGGCGGCAGGCCGTCGAAATATCGGTAAATCCGTGGAGCTGTTTGGCCTCTGTCAGCCGGGCCAGCGTTTTGTGAACCCGGTTAACGGCGTCATGACGCAATTACCCGCCACGTCAGCGCGTGCGCTGTGGCTGGTCACCGGTGATGTTTACGCCTTTGATAATCAGCACGGTTTTGCGTTTGTTCGCCCGGAACATCTGATGCCGCTTACTCCCGACGAGATGCCACACAACGTGGATGAGCTGGCGATCGGTTAATCACAGTTTACGCAGCCAGTCCGCCAGTACCTGCGCGTGATTCTGCTCCGTATTTTTCGCCCCATAGAGTAGCGTCACGGTCTGCTGTTTGGCGAGAGCCGCCAGGCGTTTGCCTTCATCCGGATGCTGCGCCAGCTCTTTACGATAGGCTTCACTGAACGCGGTGAAATCTATCGTTTCACTGTGAAAAGCTTTTCGCAGTTCGCTGGACGGCGTTAGCGCTTTACACCACTCATCACAGGCGAGGTCGGTCTTTTTTATCCCTCGCGGCCAGAGTCTGTCGACCAGGATCCGGTAACCGTCTTTTGAGGTCGCCTGCTCATACACGCGTTTACATTGAATCATGGGTCCTCCTCATTTCCTTACGACGTTCTGCAACAACACTATAGCACCCGGCTTTTATCCTCCCAATTTAAGGTATTGTGATAATTGCAAAAGATCGGTAGTCTGAGGTTCCTTATGTTATCTGAAAATCCTCCGGCATAAGGAATCTCTGATGGAACTCTCCCCGGTTAAAACGACGCTGCGCATTGCGCTGGTTGGTGATTACAATCCCGATGTTATTGCGCACCAGGCGATCCCGCTGGCGATTGACGACGCCGCTGCGGTTCTGGATCTCACCGCTGATTATGACTGGCTCGCCACGCCTGAGCTGACCAGCCCCGAAGACCTGGTCGGGTACGATGCCATCTGGCTGGTACCGGCAAGCCCGTATAAAAACACCGAGGCGGCGTTTATTGCGGCCCGTTACGCGCGTGAGAACAGCATCCCCTTTCTCGGCACCTGCGGCGGGTTCCAGCATGCGCTGATTGAGTATGCGCGTAATGTACTGGGCTGGCACGATGCAGGCCATGCCGAAACCGACACCGAGGGAAGGATGGTAATTGCGCCGCTGACCTGCTCGCTGGTGGAAAAAACCGACGCGATCGAGCTGCGGAATAACACGCTGATTGCTAAAGCGTATGGCAAGCCGGAAATTCAGGAGGGGTATCACTGCAATTACGGCGTCTCACCTGAGTTTGCCGACCAGCTTGAGCGGGGCGACATGCGCGTAACGGGCTGGGACGAGCAGGGCGAGATCCGCGCGGCAGAGCTGGTAACCCATCCTTTCTTTGTCCTCACGCTGTTCCAGCATGAGCGGGCCGCGCTGCAAGGGCGCCCGGTCGTGCTGGTACAGGCCATGCTGCGGGCGGCGCAGGGATAAAAAAAGCAGACCTCCGGGTCTGCCTTGAATGTCAGCGGGGTGTGATCTCCCGGTCACGCCCGGCAAGCATACCGCATAACGCCATCACCACTGCGGCCAGCGCGCAGGCGAGCAGCGGAATGCGCCAGTCTCCGGCGGTATCATGAATTTTCCCCATCAGCGGTGGGCCACAGGCCGCCAGAAGATAGCCAATCGACTGTGCCATGCCGGAGAGCGCCGCGGCCTGATGGGCCGAGCTGGCGCGCAGCCCGATAAACGTCAGGCCGAGGATCATGGTGGCGCCGGATCCAAAGCCAAACACCAGCGTCCAGACGACGGCCAGCCCCGGCGCGAACCAGAACCCGGCCGCGCTGACGGCGCACATCAGGGCGACTAGCCCGGCAATGCCACGCTGATCGTTAAGACGGTGCAGGATCAGCGGAATGGCGAGACCGGGAACCGCGGTTGCCAGCTGGAGAAGCCCGTGCATGGAGCCAGCCTGCGTTTCGCTGTAGCCATGGCTAAGCAAAATCGCGGGTAACCAGCCGATAATGACGTAGTAAATCAGCGAGTTAATGCCCAGAAAAAGCGTCACCTGCCAGGCGAGCGCCGAGCGCCAGATAGCCCGATTGTGCAACGCGCCCGCTCCGGTCAGGGTGGCGGCCGGCTTCTGGCGCCATTGCGGTAACCACAGCAGTAGCGCCACCAGCGGGAAGAACATCAGCATCAACAGCGCCCCGTGCCAGCCACCACTCCCCAGCGACAGCGGGACGATCAGCGCCGACCCTGCGGCAGCAGCGGCTCCCATCGTCAGCGAATAAGCCCCCGTCAGTTTTGCGACCTGGCCCGGAAAATCACGTTTGATTAAGCCAGGTAACAGGACATTGCCCAGCGCAATCCCACAGCCCACGATCGCCGTACCGATAAACAGCAGCGAGGCCGACGGCAGCGAACGTACGCCAATCCCGATGCAAATCAGCAGCAGAGCGATAAAAAGGCTGCGCTCCATGCCCAGGCGCCGGGCGACGCCTGCGGCAAGGGGAGAGATAAAGGCGAAGGCCAGCAGAGGCAGCGTCGTGAGCAGGCCGGTTTGCGCCGTGCTTAAACCATAGTCCTGTCGGATGGTATCGAGCAGGGGGGCGACACCGGTAAAGGTGACGCGCAGCGTCGTGGCAATCATCAGGATGCCTGCAATCAGCAGCGCACCCTGTTTCCCGGAAGGTTGAATAGCAGTAGTCATTATTGTCTCTTACGTTCAGGCGAGCGCATACCATACCGATTTAAGTCGTGGTTGAAATCAGGCTAAAATGACAGTTTATCGCTAATATCGGACAACTTTATGTACGGACTGGGGCTCGATGGCTACGATCCCGATAGCCAGCACGACGCGGCGGTGGCCTTTCGCATCCGCGTGGTGGCACAGGAACAATATATTCCGCTGCATCAGCACCGCAAAGGGCAGCTGATTATGGCGCTGGGGGGAGCGATCACCTGTGAAGTGGAGAACGCGATGCTGATGGTGCCGCCCCAGTATGCGGTGTGGATCCCGGGACAAACGCCGCACAGCAACAAGGCGACGCCCGGCGCGCAGCTCTGTCTGCTGTTTATTGAACCCGGTGCGCTCGAATTGCCGACGCGTACCTGTACGCTGAAAATATCGCCCCTGGTTCGGGAGCTGGTGCTGGCGCTTGCGGACAGGTCACGGGAGGAACTGCCTCTTCCCGCTACCGGAAGGCTGGTTGACGTCCTGTTTGATGAACTGCCCCTGCAACCGCAGGAGCATCTACAGCTGCCGGTATCTCCGCATCCAAAAATTCGCCTGATGAGTGAGACCATGGCAAACGAACCTGCCGCCTGGCAGACGCTGGCGCAGTGGGCCAGCCACTTTGCCATGAGCGAACGCAATCTGGCGCGGCTGGTGGTGAAAGAGACTGGCTTGAGCTTTCGCCGCTGGCGGCACCAGCTCCAGCTGATTGTCGCATTGCAGTTTTTGATCGGCGGAAAGTCGGTTCAGCAGGCGGCGCAGGCGCTGGGGTATGACTCCACCACCGCCTTCATCACCATGTTTAAGAAAGGACTGGGACAGACGCCCGCTCGCTATATCGCCAGCCTGACTACGACTTCCCGATAAACAGCGAAACCAGTCCGGCAGCAATCAGCGGGCCAACCGGCACGCCACGAAACAGCGCCACGCCTAACACGGTGCCCACCAGCAGCCCGGCCACCAGTGAAGGCTGGCTGCTCATCAGCGTCACGCCGCGCCCGCCAAGCCATGAGACAAAAACGCCCACCGCAATCGCCACCAGCGATTTCCAGTTTACAAAGGAGTGCAGCAGCGTTGAGGCCGGTAGCGTTCCGCTGGCAATCGGGGCCATCACGCCGATGGTCAAAATAATGATCCCGATGGTAAGCCCCTGTTTTTCTATCCACGGGAAGAAGGTATTCAATGGTGTGACGCGAACGATGATCAGGACCAGAATGGAAATCGCGACGGTGGTGTTGTGGCTGACAAAACCCAGAGCAGCCAGGGCCAGAAGTATGAGCAGAGTAGGGTCGAACATGACGGGATCCTTGCCAAAAATAGTAAGCCTGCTTACTTTACGCGCAAACGCGACGGCAGGCAGGCTTTACTGAAAAAATTGTCTATTTTTGGGCACTTGCCTGACGTCAGTCCACCAGCTGCTGGATAAGTGGACTTCCTTCGCGGATAAACACCGGGATGGTTTCCAGCGCCGCAGGCACCCGGATATGCTCCCCACCGGCGTAGCGCTCACCGTTGAGAGCGACCCAGCTATTGCCCGTCGGCAGCCAGACATTGCGCTCACGCTGACCGGCCTGCATAACCGGCGCCACCAGAAGATCTTCGCCAAACAGATACTGATCTTCACACGCCCAGCTCTGCTTATCCTGCGGATAGTGCCAGAACAGCGGACGCATGAGCGGGTCTCCGTGCAGATGAGCCTGCTGGTACAACGCGTCAATATACGGGCGCAGGGTTTCGCGCACGGTAAGCCAGTGCTGCATGATGGCGTAATTCTCTTCTCCGTAACTCCACAGCTCATTAGGCGAACCGCTGTTACACTGAGGAATGCCGTCACGGTAGCGCTCCGGGGGCTGGATCTGCGGTTCGCGATAGCCGTGCATGCGCAGAACCGGTGTAAACACCGCCCACTGGAACCAACGGATCAGCAATTCGTGGAACGCCGGGTCGTTAACGTTCCCTCCCTGGAAGCCACCGATATCGGTTGTCCACCATGGGATCCCCGCCAGCCCCATATTCAGTCCCGCGGCGAGTTGATTGCGAAAAGCATGGAACGAGGAGTGAACATCACCCGACCACGCCAGCACGCCGAAGCGCTGGCTGCCTGCCCAGGCGCAGCGTACCAGGTTAACAATGTCCGTTTCGCCGTTTGCCTGGAGCCCATCGTAAAAGCCCTGCGCAAAGTCACGCGGGTAGCGATTGCCCACTTCCAGCACCGGACCGGCGTGGTAGCGATAGTTGTCAAAATCATAGGCGCGGTATTCCGGTTCGGCTTCGTCCAGCCAGAACAGCTTAATGCCCATGTCGTAGTAATTTTTCTTCACCGTACCCCAGACGAATTTCCGCGCCTCAGGATGGGTCGCATCAAAGAAGGTGGTATTGCCCATAAAATCGAGGTTGACCTGCACGCCACGTTCACTGCTGACCAGCCAGCCTTTGGCTTTCATCAGCGGGTAGAGAGGGCTGCGCGCCTCTACCGTTGGCCACACCGACACCATCAACGCAATACCCATTTCGCGCAGCTCGTCGACCATCCCTTCAGGATCGGGCCAGTCTACGGGGTCGAAGCACCAGGTGCCCTGATTCGGCCAGTGGAAAAAGTCGATGACCATCACCGACAGCGGCAGATTACGGCGGCGATACTCCCGCGCAACCTCCAGCACCTCCTGCTGGGTGCGGTAGCGTAATTTGCACTGCCACAGCCCGCTGATAAACGCCGGGGCGGAGGGCGGAGTACCGGTGGCTTTCACATACTGGCGGGTGATATCCGCCACCGTGTCGGCGGCGGTGATCCAGTAGTCCATTTCTCCTGTGACGCGGGCGCGCCATTCCGTCTGATTTTTTGCAAAGCTGGCTTCACCAATCGCCGGGTTGTTCCACAGCAGGCCATAGCCAAGGCTGGACTGCATAAAGGGCACGCTGGCCTGGGAGTTGCGCTGCGCCAGTTCCAGCGTACAGCCTTTCAGATCCAGCCACGGCTGTTGATACTGACCCATGCCATAGATGCGTTCATCCGGACGCGATTCAAACCGGACGGTGAGCTGATATTTCCCCCCCATTAGCGGCTTAAATTCGCGGCCATCCAGCTTCAGGGCGCTGACATATTTATCCTGGCTCTTCTCGCTGGCACCGATACCCACCGTTGAACGCTGGCGCCACATCTCTTCCAGCAGCAGTTCGCCGCGCTGATTGTAGAAGGCCAGCTGTCCTTTAAGATTCAGCGTCGCGGTAATATTGCCGTTGCGCAGCGTCAGGCTTTCCGCTTCGGCGACAATCTCAGCCTGGCAAGGGGCGGCGGGCAACAGTGCCTGTAAGGCGTCATCAAAAGCCGGGGAGCAGGTGGCCCTGACGCGCAGGCTGTTTTCACCCCACGGTTCAATACGCAGGGTCTGGCGTTCAAAACGCCATTCGATACTGTTGGAATGTTGGATCAGCTCACTCATGGAAAACGCGTCCTTCTAAACAGGGTGTTTGGCAAGATGGATGGATTGCATTGTGCTGTCGTCGAGCTTGTACCAGCGCAGCGTGGCAAACGCGCAGAGTGACAAGACGCCAGGCACGACGGTGAAGAGGGCGATGATGCAGTACATGGCCGTGGTGGTCTGTTCCGGGGCGTTGGCGACATAGCCGCTTAAGCCCAGCGTCCAGCCAACAATCGCGCCGCTGATCGCCATTCCCAGCTTGAGTACGGCGAGGAAGGTGGAGAAGATCACGCCGTCCATCCGTTTCCCCTGTTTCCATTCGCCGTAATCGGCGACGTCCGCCATCATTACCCACATCAGCGTGGTGGTGGCCTGGTAAAGGGTGGAGACGATAAACGTCATGGGCACCAGAATAAGCACTGACTTAGGCGCAAAGAACAGGGCGATGCTGAGTACCCCCGCCAGTACGGAACAGTATCCAAACATCTGCACTTTGCTGACGTTCTGCGTCAGACGTTTGGCCAGCGCACTGCCTGCGGCTTTCCCGAGAATATGCGCCCCGAGCATCCACATAAAATAGCTTGCGCTACCGAGATAATAAGTGACGAAATACATCATTGCGCCAAGGCGAATAACGCCAAAACCAATGTTGGTTAATACCAGGACGGCGACAACCCGCCATTGGTCGTTTCGTAATAAATCCCGCAGTTCCGCAAGATAATTATTGTGGGTAGCGGGAGCCTTAATACGTTCACGCGTATTGGCGAAGCAGATCCAGAACATGATGACCGCGATGGTCGCCATAATGGCCATCGCCCAGCGGTAGCCCAGTAATTTATCATCGCCGCCTAAAAACTCTGCGAGCGGCATCATAAAGAATGTCGACAGCGCGCCACCCAGCGTGGCCAGGAAAAAACGATAGGACTGGAGGGAAATTCGCGCATCGTTGTCGGGCGTGATCACCGCGCCCATGGAGCAATAGGGAATATTGATTGCGGTGTACATCAGCATCATCAGGGTATAGCTGACGGTGGCGAAAATCATTTTACCGTGCAGATCGAGCGACGCCGGCACGGCGTAGGTCAGCAGACAACTTGCGCCAAAGGGCAGCGCCAGCCACAGCATCCAGGGGCGGAATTTGCCCCAGCGCGTGCGCGTCCTGTCTGCGATATAGCCCATCGCCGGGTCTATTATGGCATCGGCGGTTCTCGCCAGAAGAAACATGGTGCCCACGAATGCGGCAGGTAGCCCCACCACGTCCGTATAGTAAAACGTCAGAAAAATAATGACGTTATCCAGCCCAATATGGCTCGCCATATCGCCTAACCCATAACTGATCTTTTCTTTACGGGTAATTATTTCGGTCATTGTATTCACCTTGCCAGTGTAAGGTTTATTTTTGAGGTGCTCCGTAAACAGGGTTAACCATGATGAAAAGGTTAACAATTGCGAGATCTGGCATCGGGGTTACGTAAATTTCTTTTCGTGATACCGGTAACAAATAAAGTATTTAAACAGTGACTTTATACGGTGGAGGATAGGTAACAGCGAATCGTTTCAGCGAAAAAATAGTCATTTCACGGACGCGTCATTGTCATTTAACTGTCATTGTGCGGGGGTAAAAAAGAGGCAAATGGGCAAAGCAGAGGGCATCATGAACGATCCTATGTTTGTCGAAACGCTGATTATCTCCTCATCGTTTTTTATTATCGCCATTATTTTGATTGCTTCCGTGCTGCTGCTGGAAAACGGCTGACCGTTAGCCAGCCGCAGTATTTATTGTTTACGGAACGTCACCAGTTCAGGACGGGCGATACGCAGATAGTCCTGGGTGTCCATAATCACCGACTTTTCCAGCAGGCCGGCGTTAAAGGCGATCTCATCGAAGCGCTCAAACAGCAGCGGATCGGCGACCAGCGTCAGATCCGGATGAAAGCTGAAGGGGGGAATGGCGCCGAAGACGCAGCCGGTAAGCGCATCCACTTCAGCCGGACTGGCGAGAGAGGCCTTTAGCCCACCGAAATGACTGGCCAGAAGGCTCAGATCGGCCTGCCGATCGGCGGCGAGGATTGCCAGAATATGTTTCTTAACACCGTTGCCTTTTACCTTGCAGACCAGTGCTTTTGCACCCTGCCGGAGATCGGTCCCGCGAATTTCACTGACCGCTTCGCATTTCCCAACGGCCTCATGCGCCACCACGCGAAAGCGCGCCTCCTGCTCGGTTAATAAGCTGATTAGCCGCTGATGGGTCGTCGTCCCGATCACGTCATCAGACATAACGATTTCACCTGTGATTTGCCAATACGTAGCTTGCTACATTAGCACGGGACGGAGAGGGCTGAAAGAAAACAGCCAGCGGGTGCGCTGGCTGTTGGGTCATGCGTTGCTGGTGGACGACTGTTTCTGGAGCAATTCGCTAAAATGTAAGTGACTGAATCTAATTAATAAAAATCCCTCCCCAAAACATCCCCAAAATAATTCTCCAAAACCCCCTGTCTAAATCACAACTTTTTTCCATTCTAGACCACGGTCATCTCCATACATTACGCTCATTGCTTCGGTTTTATGCCCTAAAAGAGTTTTGACATCTATACCCTGAGCTTTGTATGTTCTTGATGAAAGCGAGCGCTGTTCATGAAACGGCGGGAGGGCAGTGCAATCCTTTGGCCAGGTAATATTTGCTTTATCTCTTGCCTCCTTGAAATATCTTGATATTGTTTTTTCGGGAACGTGAGATCCTGCTTTACCGTAAGCGTGATGCTTAACGTGATGTATCAGATAAGGACTCACTACTCTATCGCGACACTTACGGATAACATCAGCCAGAGTCAATCCGATTGCATCGCACCTTAAATTTAAGGGGATAGCTAACTTCATTCCGGTTTTATTTTGGGTAACATGAAGGTGGTTATCCCAAATGTCACTAAATTTCATTTCAACTATGTCACCTATTCTTTGCCCTGTTACTAAAGCCAGAAGCATAGAATTTTGAGCGCAAGGCGGCAAAGAGCCTGCGCTTTCAAAAATCAACTTCCATTGTTCAATGCTAAGTCTGCTTCGTTTCACTTTGGCAATGGGATTTTTTACAGCCAAGGCTGGGTTGTAGCCAGGATCAACCTCGCCAGCATGCTGGGCCTCTTTGAACACGTCGTTTAGTACGCTTCTTATCAGTTGGCCCATTCTGTGCTTTCCCTCTGCCTTATACTCATCAATTATTTTTGCAATGAGTCTTGTATCTACATCTTTCAGGCGAAGGTTTGGAACTCTGTCTGCGAGGATCTGAGAACATAATCGTCTGGATTTTACAGTAGGTTTTTTTATCTCCCCGTCGCGCAGCCTATCCATCTGAATTTCTATGTATTTTTTAATCCACTCAGAAACACGTATGCCTTGATCCTTTTTGCCTGAGTTCTTCATTGCCATATCAATCAGGGCATATGATTGCTGAGTTTCTTGTTCTGCGGTTATACGGTTCATCTCGATTGCAGCAGCTTTTGCCGCTTCATCATCTGTTCCGAATCCAATAAATGAACCTGTTACAGGGTGGCGATATTGCCAATATATTTTTGAAGTACGCTTATCTAATTTACAGTAAAGGTTGGGTATTTTGACATTATGTTTTCTGGGGCGAGCTGCCATTTATTGCTTTCTCCACTAACTGGCGGGCCTTGTCTGATAATGATGAAGAAATATCAACACTGCCAACCATGCCAACAAAACGAGCATCTTCATCTATAACCCAGCGTCGACCTTGCTTTAAGGCTGGCGGATAAGTCTGCTTGGTCTTTGCTATTTTGTTTAATGCTGAGTTGCTTAATGGATATTTGAATCCATTAGGACCAGATGCCCACTCATGAAGTGTTACTAACTGCCCCATGCGTTTCTCTCCACTTAACCGGCTGCACCCGGTGTTTATTTCTGCAATTTATCCTTCATGCTCTTAACTGTTACCGTAAGCAGATCGATATCCATAACTTTGCCATGAATTATTTCAGCTATCCGCTCAACGATAGCGCGGTAGTTTGTTTGTTCTGCTTTACCATAAAGTAGCGATGCCAGAGCAATCTTCATCGCCTCAAGCGCCATGGCCGCGTCTTCGTTTACTGCGCCGGGAGTTGCATCGCGCTCTTCTTCAAGCTCCGCGATGGTCTTCAGGAGCCATTCTTTGGTTAATGTCATGGGTTGCTCCATTCATCTTCAATCGCTACGCCAAGGCGATGCAGCCAGTCAGCCAGTTTAAGCATTGATTCCCTGTCGCTTAGTCCGCTGGGGAAATCGTCCAATGCGACAACGGGTTTGAATGCACCATAGCGATCGCGATCGATAGTAACGTATTGCTCTAGGGTTGTTTTGCTAACGCTGGATGTGTGCCTTACGAGATACTTTGAAAACCTGTCCCGCGTGTCAGTGTCATATTTGTACTCAACAAGTGTCATGCAGCTGCGCCGTGAATCTATGCCGAGTAAGTCGAGCAAGTTAGCCATATCACTCTCCTTTAGCGGCTGCGGCGACGTTGATGCCAGCATCGGCTAAAGCAGCATTAACTTCCGCCTCTGGATATGCATAGATAGACCGGTGCGCATCCATGAAATCTCGACGATGTAAAACACTAATGGGCTTAGGCAACTTCACCTCCCGCGCCTCCAGCTCAGCAACCCGCTTGTCTTTGGCTTCCAGCTCATCCAGCAGCGCCAGAATGTCGTCATCTCCATGTTTTTCGGCGGCTTTACGTAATGCGCGTTTGTCGATGTTGCTCATTGGGCGGCCTCCCCTACACGTTTATTCCATGCAGCAATCGCCATGTTGATTTTGTTCGCTCCAACCATCTGAGCAGACTGCGCGTCGCAAGAATGGCAGCGAACAATTGCCGACTGGTAAGGGCAATCCTCTTCGTACTGCGCGAATGCCTCTACATCTTTGCTGCCGCAGAATGGGCAAGGTTTAATTTGACCGCTCATTGAGCATCTCCCTGACGTTTTGTGGTCCACGTTACAGTGTGTTCTGCGGTAAGCGTGAAGGAATGACCGCATTCATCGCAGGTTAGCTTGTCGCCATCAGCGTCATAACTTTCCTCGGTATCAACTTTGGCATTGCACCATGGGCATTTGGCCTCATCTTCGCTGAAGTAATCCCACTCGTTGTAATCCGAATTATTCTCAACCCTCGCAAGAGCCTCAGTGCGAATTTTTTCCTCTTCTGCTTCATGGCATAAATGGCATGTCCAACCCCAAAAACCATTAGCATCACGAGAACCCCATACACCACCACCGATATCATGCTCACTTCTGGGTGGAATGGTGATGGCGTCTTTACGGTTAACTCCGCAGCATTGGCAGCGGTCGTGTTCTTCACAAACTACATACGACATCTTTTCGCCGTTCTGATTGCAGTGTCCGCAGCCATTAACCCACATCCAAACGCCTCTCACTTCCAGAGCGTAAAGGTGCTTTTCTGGGGGCGTTAGCGTGATTTCCGGTTCGTGGGTAGTGCCACCAAAAAGCTGCGTGCTACCAGAACGAGTTCTGTTCATGCCTGTTTTCAGGCGATCGTCATTGATTGGTGAAACGATGATTTCGTTTTTGTCTGTACGGTTGCTCATGACTGCGCTCCTTTGCGAATTTGGGCGGCGAACTCGCGGGCATCATCACCGCTGATATCTGCATGCATCTCTTTGGCGAACATCTCCACCCCCTGCGCCATTACATCAGCCAGGATAACTTCGGTTGCTGGGGTTTTAACGTCGACCAGCATTCGAACGCTTTCGACATTCTCCGGATCGGTTGATTGCTGCCATCTGATAGTTGCGTCAATCGCAGCTTTAATCCCCGCATTCTCCGCAGCCAGCGCCGCAGCTTCATTACGAACCTTACGCAGTTCCAGAACAGCTACCTGCACTGCATAAGCGAACAAAGCAGCAGGTCGATCACTCACTTTTTCACTGTCTCGTTGCATGTTGACTGCAATAGTCATCAGTTCATCCAGCTGTTTGCCGGTCATTGGTTTATTGGCTGTCATGATTTTGCTCCTGCTGCAATTTGTGTTGCTTAACGAAGTAGGCCACTGCCTTTGACTGGCTGGTGACAATCCCATTAAGGATGACGTTCTTACCGCGATAGATTTGCGCTTTCCCGATCTCATTACCTTCAAGTCTGACGTAAAGAGTTTTCCCTCTGATCTCAGTTTCAGGGACTGGTTGTGACAGGCGGTAAGTTTCACGCGCTTCGGCAATCGCTTTATGTTCGTCCATAATCGACAGCGCCTCGGCCAGTGCACTCCCTTCAAGAGTGAAGACGCCTTCATCACTGATCGTGGCCTGAGCCATCAGCTCAACGAAACGGCGCGCGTTCTTTACACTCAGCTCCGGCGCGATAGAGCTACGGGTTACTTTCGATTTACCCTGAGCAGCCGCTACAGCTTTATCATGTTGGAGTACTTTCCCGGCCTGTTCGCCATACTCCATAACGCGATCAACCGCGACATCGACTGACACAGCACCGGATTTAACCTCCTGCTGAACGTCATGGTTCGCCGTACTGAGGAGCAGCAGCTTCTCGACGGTGGCCACAGACTTATTCACCAGCTTTGCTATCTCGCTGGTGGTCTGGTTAAAGGCGTTATGTAGCTCCTGAATAACAGCTGCCTGTTCCATATCGGATAGCGGAAGCTGGTTATTACTGGTCATGATGCGCGCCAGGCGCTGAACATCGCTACCGTTGAACGGCATGATGTGGATGCGGTCTACTGGCTTACCAGCTTCTGCACAGCGCGCATAGCAGCGACGCCGACGGTGGCCTTCAACAACCCACACTCCACCTTCATCACGGGCGATAACCTCCAGCGGGGGAACGGAGCCACCATTCATCAGAAAGTTGAAAAGGTCATCATCTGCCTGGCGGGTACGTTCATCATCTTCGCGTTTGTTGAAACCTTCCCGCACATGGATTTGGTCGAGGCTGATGAACATCCCGGTATCGGTGCGCTTGATGGTCCCGTCACGGGTCATTTGCTTGAATGAGTTAGCCATTGTTGGTGACCCCTTCAATATCTTGTTTGCATTGGCTGCTGTAGGCCTTGTGTAATGCACCAGCAGCCACAGAAACCAAAGACGAAAAATCACAAACTACAGTTTCGCCTTCAAGCAGCTCCGAATTAGCTATGGTGGTTAAAGCTTCAATTAATGCCTTGCGTTGGCCCATCGCTTCACAAAGCGCGACGCTGGTGATATCGAGACGGTTAGCAAGCTCATTCATAAGCTGAGCTGATGCAACTGGCAGGAACTTAGCGGCGATACGTGCCGCCTCGATCAGCTGCTCTCTGGTCATGCGTGGTTGTAACTCGGTGACGTTCTGTGTGTTCGTCATGGATAGTTTCTCCGTGTTATGAGCGCTCTGCACAGCGCTGAATTTTGGTTGCACGAATCCCTCGCCGGTTGGCGACAAAAAATTAAGGGGGTTCGTTTTAGTAAGCACCCAGCCAGGGCACTTAGTGAAACGGGCGGCTGCCACCGCCAGTTAGCTTCTCCACAATTGGAAGCGCGTTCTCCTGAGTTGATTTAACGACTACGGCCTCTCAAGTTGAACGCTGAACGCGCTTTCAGTTGTGTAAAAGGGGCGGTCGACATTAAGGACATTCAAAACTGCCGACCGCCAAGACTACACACAGCAATCAAAACTTTGCCTGTCTTTTCACCACATCAGGCTCGGTGGTATTCTTGGAGTTCTCACACAGCCAAGAAGGGTAATGCTCATGATTAACGGATTTGGTCACCTATACTCCGCAACGGAGCAGCACATTGCAAAAATCAGAGAAATCAAAACCATCGGTTTTGTTGACTCTAACGAATTATCTAAAGTAACTAATCGCGCCGTTCAACTGTGCGTCCTCGACTTATTGCTTGCTGCACATCGCAATAAGCATGAGACCACGATTAACAAACTCCCCGGCGCTAAAGCTCTCCACCACAAACTTCTTCAGAAATATAACTGGCCACTGTCAGAGATTCGCGCGATGAGCCTTTCAGATGTTTTTATCGCACTTCACGATGAACTATCACTCGAATCTCTTGAGGGTCAGGCTAAAAGCTACTTTTCAACAATGATTGCCGGGAGATACCCAGTTACGTTTACTGATTTTATCGATGAGGAGTGGGATCCTGATCTGGCCGAAAAACTTCTATTCGACTCTGCGCAGTAGCCTCTTCAATTTGTGTATTCAGGATAGATAATTGTTTTTCAATTTCGGCTTTAGTGAGAACCAGACTCTGAAGCCGCCTTACTGCCTCAACCTTTTTCTCCATCCATCCAAAGATCTGCTCATCAGACATTCCACTTGCGTCGATAACTGGCTCTCCTTCGGTAGCCCCTACCTTCTGATAAATGAATCCAGCTTTTAAGCTAACTACACCCTTTGATTGCTCGCTCATGTTGATTACTCACAATGTTCGCTGCTGATGGATTCAATATTAGACGTCTTACATTTACAGTCAAGTTAATTTTGTAAGTTTGCTTACTATTGTTTTTTGAGTACTAAAAAGCCCGCGCGAACGGCGGGCTTGTAAGGGTTGGGCTTGGTCTAAAGATCAATGATTATTTGCTTAACTATACCAATTAGATTGGTTTCTTGGTTCACCTCAATGGGTTTGAACGCCGGATTTAGTGGAATCAGGTACGAAAAAGGGGGATCTATCGCTAGTTTTTTTAAGGTCGCCTCACCGCCAGAAACCGTTTGAGCCACGACAATTTTACCGTTTGCTTCATCCACGAAGCCGAACTCGGGCTCAACAATTACAATAGAACCTTCAGGAATACTCAACTCCTGACTGGAAGTCATTGAATCCCCTTTAACCCTCAAAGCAAAGGCTGAATCGGAAAGCTTGCGAGTCGTTTTAACTTGCTCATTGCTTGGATTGCCAATTACTTCAGTCCAATTGCCAGCTTGCACCCAGGATATCAGAGGGACCTCTCTGGCAGACATTAAGTTGATGTTAATGCCATTTTCGATATCGCCTGAACCAAAAACCAACCACTCCGGCGAACACTGAAGGCACTTACACACCAGTATCAAGTTTTCACCAGAAAGTTTAGTTAAATCACTTTCCCACTGGGTCACAGCAGACGCGCTTACTCCAGCCCACTCAGCGACATCGCGCTGGGTTAGTTTTTTCTGCTTTCTTCTGAATCTCAGTCTGCTGCCAACGGTATCCATATAATCTCCTCGGAATGCACGTTAGCAATCTTACATTTTATTGACGTAAGTATGCTGTCCATATACGATGTAAGAATGCTAACTAATGAGGATTCAAACCATGCATAAAGGGACAGTCGTCGACTACTACGGCGGCATTTCTAAAACCGCAGCTGCCTTAGGGGTAACTCACAGTGCCGTTTGTCAATGGGGAGAGGTTATTCCAGAAAAACAGGCTCTTTACATCGAAAGAATTACAAACGGGAAGTTGAAATACGACGCCTCTCTCTACAGCAAATTTAACAATTCTCAACACAAGCAGTAACCACAGAAAGGAGGATATGACCGTGGGTAAAGAACCTGAATGGAAAGTTGAGAAGCAGCCCGCCTGGCTGGTGAGCGCAATCAGGAAGACGATTGCCGCTTTGCCAGGCGGATACGCTGAAGCGGCGGAGATTCTGGACGAAACCCAGAATTCACTCTTTAACCGCCTTCGTGCTGGTGGTGACCAGATCTTCCCAATGGGCTGGGCACTGGTGCTTCAGAGCGCTGCTAGCGTGAGTTATATCGCTGACGCGTTCTCTCGTGAAACTGATAACGGTATTCACGTTCCCGGCGCCGTGCCAGATGATGAAAACGAAGAGATTGGCCTGAAACTGGCCGAGCTGGTGGGGAGGCTAGGTGAGCTGGTCAACGCATACCGTCATTATATCGAAGATGGCGTAGTTGACCGGAGCGAGTGGCAAAGTCTTAACGATATCGCATATCAGTTCAGGGTCACTCTCATGACATTCCTGAACCTTATTTCCCGTGTTTATTGCCTTCCAGAAATGGGTGAGGCCCGCGAGTGTGCAGCTCCGGGCCCCTTGGCGTGTCGTATCAGTGGAGAAACTAACGCATGAACAGTTTAACGGTAAACAACCGTCTCCCGCAACTCCGTGGTATTCCCGTTGTTGGAACCTCGTCGTTTCGGTATGAGCGCATGGTATCAGGCCGCTGGGTTCCATGTAACCACAGCAGGGCTATGGCGATTGTGGGTGTCTGGCGTCGGAAGGGGAGAGCGCTATGCGAGAACTTAACCGGCGTTTCAGAGATCACTATGGCGTCCCGGTGCGCGTCATCAGATGGGAGCCCGAGACTCGACGCGTTATATACCTTCGCGAAGGGTACGATCATGAGTGCTTCAGCCCTCTTGAGCAATTCCAGCGTAAATTTACAGAGTTAAAGGACGATCATGAGCCTGTTAATGCCATCCCGCCCGATAGTGATTAACCCTGACCTTGCGTACAGCATTGGGCTGAACGAGGCCATTGCGTTGCAGCAGGTTAATTACTGGCTGAAAGAAACCACCTCCGGACTGGAGCGTGACGGCGTGCGCTGGATTTACAACACCAATGAGCAGTGGCTGGAGCAGTTCCCGTTCTGGTCTGAATCCACCCTGAAGCGCACATTCACCCGCCTGAAAAACCTTGGCGTACTCAAAGTTGAGCAGTTGAATAAGTCTCAGCGCGACATGACGAACTATTACACGATTAACTACGAAAGTGAGCTTTTAGATGAGGTCAAAGTGACCAAATCGAAGAGTTCAAAATGCACTCTTCCATCAGGTCAAAATGAACCGATGGAAGAGGTCAAAGTGGAACGTTCCATCGGGTCAAAACGAACCGCTCTCATCAGGTCAAATTGCACTGATGTTCTTACAGAGAATACAACAGAGAATACTACAGATATTAAAAACCCTATTTGTCCGGTTGCGCCGCAACCAGACGGTGATGTGTTGATTACCGATCAGGCTAAACAAGTTTTAACCCACCTGAACCAGGTGACCAGTTCGCGTTATCAGGTTTCAACAACCTCGCTGCAAAACATTCGCGCCCGCATCGGGGAGGGATTCACCGTTGAAGAGCTGTCGCTGGTGGTGGACTACTGCAACGCCAAGTGGAGCGACGATTTAACAATGGCGGCCTACCTGCGCCCACAAACGCTTTTCCAGCCAACGAAGTTTCCAGCTTACCTGAAGTCCGCTACCAACTGGGCGAATGCCGGAAGGCCAGCGCGTGTTAACGGGAAGTGGGAGCGTGAGGATGGAATCTTCAAATCCAGCTTCCAGAATACCGACTACAGCAAAGTCCCGGCGGGCTTCAGAGGAGCGAACTCATGAGCCTTCTGAAAGATATTCAAATATTTATCGCTGATAATCCTGGTTTAACGAACAAACAGATCGCAGCTTCGATGCCTCAATACGACGTTCACGCTGTTCAGCGCGGTGTATGTCATCTGGTCAGACTGAATCGCGCAACCCGCCAGCATAACGGCAAGTGCTACCAGTATTTTGCCAAAGCACCGGGTGGTGACGTTAGCGAGGGGCGTTCTGCACTAAAAATTAACCGGGCAGATACACCCGCTGTATCAGAACAGGAAGAAGCGCCGAATCCAGCTGTAACCACGATGATGGATAAGGCTCAGGACCTGTTTGAAAAAGGGCTCTACCTGCGTGCGGCCACCGTTCTGATGGATGCCTTCAATCGCTCCAAGAACGAAGAGCAGCGAATGAAGATACTGATTGAGCGGCAGCGTTGCCTGAGCATGGCACCGAAAGTGAAAGCACCCTCTGATGCATGGTGTCTGGCTGGCCGAGCGAGGAATGTCTGATGAAATATTCACTGATTTATGCCGACCCTGCGTGGGAATACGGGAATACCATCAGCAATGGCGCTGCAAATAACCATTACGGCACGATGAAGCTTATCGACATGAAACGCCTCGCGGTTTGGGACCTGGCTGCCGAGGATGCAGTTCTGGCTATGTGGTTCACCGGTACGCACACCCGAGAGGCTATCGAACTGGCTGAAGCGTGGGGCTTTAAGGTCCGCACGATGAAGGGCTTTACCTGGGTTAAGTTCAACCCACTGGCAGAGCAGCATATCAACAAAGCACTTCAGGCAGGGTGTGTGGAGGATTTTTACGACTTCCTCGACCTGCTGAACGTACAAACACGCATGAACGGCGGGAACTACACCCGAGCCAATACCGAAGACCTCTTGATCGCCACCAGGGGAAATGGACTTGAACGCAAGTGCGCCAGCATCAAGCAGGTTATTTACAGCCCACTCGGTGAGCACAGCCAGAAGCCAGCAGAGGCGCGTTTCCGTCTGGAGAAGCTTTACGGTGACGTCCCGCGCATCGAACTATTCAGCCGTTGCGGTGCGCCTGGCTGGGACCACTGGGGAAATCAATCTGAATCACCAGCTGTTGAGCTTATACCGGCAGTTGCCGTTCCCATGAAAAAACAACAGGAGCGCGCCGCATGAAACCTGAATTAACGCCGCGTCAGAATGAAGTGTTTGAAGCTATCAAGGTTCATATCGAAAAGGCAGGCTTCCCACCTACGATGCTGGAGCTTGCCGGATTAATTGGCTGCGCATCACCGAACGCTGCTGTAGCGCACGTGAAGTCGCTTAAGAAAAAAGGTTACATCACTGTTGCTCCTGGCGCTGCCAGGGGCATTACCGTCGTCAAAACGGAATGGGATGCAGATCCAGTGACGATCATCAAAGACCTGCTATCCGGTGGAGATAAGGCCAGAGATAACGCTGTTGAATGGCTGAAAAAACAGGGAGTGACGTTATGAAACTGGTGCTCCCGTTCCCACCGAGCGTAAACACTTACTGGCGAGCCCCAAACAAGGGGCCGTTAAAAGGCCGCCATCTTATCAGCGAGAAGGGCAGGGCATGCCAGAGCGCGGCATGTGCTGCGATCATTGAGCAACTGCGTTGCCTTCCAAAACCATCATCATCACCAGCTGCGGTGGAGATCCTTCTCTTTCCACCAGATGCCCGCCGCCGCGACATCGACAACTACAACAAGGCGTTGTTTGACGCGCTCACGCACGCAGGCATTTGGGAGGATGACAGCCAGGTGCAGAGAATGCTGGTGGAGTGGGGACCTAAAGTGCATGGCGGAAGGGTAGAAATATCGATAACCAGGCATCAACCAACAATGGGGGGAATTGGGTGAGAGCCATACTGACGCCTGAAATTGCGCCGATGTCCGGGGTGGTTCTGTTCCGCCCTGGTACAGAACTGCTCTGGCTATTCCGTCAGGGAAGGGTAGTTATTGAGCCACCATCCGAAGCCATCCAGCATCTGCCATCTGGATTAATCCCTGAAGCCCACCAGCCTCTTACTGACGATGCCAACATGCAGGCTATTTTCGTTAACGAGAGGGTCATTCAGCGAGCTGGTGGATTGAGTAGCCTTGATGCCTGGCTGGAGAGAAAATTTGAATGTCAGTGGCCTCACACTGACTGGCATGCCAGTGACTTTACGGTTATGCGCCACGCTCCGGGGAGCATTCGTCTTTGCTGGTCGTGTGATAACCATTTACGTGAGCAAACCACTGAAAGACTTGCAGGAATTGCCATGCAGAACCTGGTAAAATGGCTGCTGGAAAGGGTAAATATTGATTTAGGTTTCAGCGCTGACCACACTCTTTCGCTTCCTGAGTTCTGCTGGTGGATGGTACGTAACGATCTGGCTGACCTTGTTCCTGAATCAGTGGCGAGTAAAGCACTCAGAATCAAGCCAGAACCGCACAGTTCAGTGATGAGGGAAAGCGACATTGTCCCGTCATTACCGGCTACGCAAATCTTTCAGGAGAAGGCAAAAAAGATAGTGGCGGTGAAGGTCGATCCTGAAACGCCGGAATCTTTCATGCTGAGGCCAAAGCGCCGACGCTGGGAAAACGAGAAATACACCCGCTGGGTGAAGTCGCAGCAGTGCAGTTGCTGCAATAACCCAGCAGACGACCCCCACCACCTGATAGGCCACGGGCAGGGTGGAATGGGTACTAAGGCGCATGACCTGTTTGTGATACCGCTGTGCAGAGCGCATCACGACGAGTTACACGCTGATCCTGTGGCATTTGAAGCGAAATACGGCGACCAGTTAACGCTGCTGTTTCGGTTTTTAGATCGTGCGCTGGCAATCGGCGTACTGGCGTAAGTGGAGACGCAAATGATCAATCCTTCAGAAGTAGGCAAATCCGGCGAGTTGGTTCGCCTTCGCACTCTCGAAAGTATCTGGGTACAGGGAAAGCTCCGCATGTGGGGCCGCTGGTCTTATATCGGTGGTGGCTCGGGCGGAAACATGTTCAACCAGCTGCTGGCATCCGGGAAAATAACCAAATCCGCCATCAACGATGCGCTGCGCCGCATGAAGAAATCCGGCATCACTAAACCCGAGCTGGAAGCATACCTGCGTGAAATTCTCGACAGTAAAAACAAAACTGGCCTGGCGTTCTGCTCAGACGAGGAGGGGCTAAAGATTGACGGCGTTATTGCCGCAGTGCTTATGAACGAAGAATACCGTGGGCTATATGGCGTGATTGTTGATCGTCATCGTCTGCGTAAAAGCAAACTCCAGATGGCTAAAGAGCTAAATTCAAAACACCCCGACTGGACCCTCATCACGTGCCGCCGTCGCATTGATACATGGGTTAGTCTTGCAGAATCGATCCTTTACGCACCACTTTGTGACGCGTTCGGCACAAATAGCGACAGATTTAAGTTGCAGAGTGAGCAAAAAAGTGCTTAAATTGTGCTAGGCTCGGGACAGTAAAGCGTACTGAGCAACAAATCAAAACATAAACCCGCCACTGCTGCGGGTTTTTTATTTTAAGGGCTGCCTCCGGGCGGCCTTTTTTGTTTCCCCTCGTTCTGAGAGGACTCACGGCAATAAGAGGGGGCTAAATGTCCGATCCTGTTTCTGGCACTACGGTAGCGGCTGGTGGTCTGATGGGAGCCAGCATGTTCGGCCTGGCAACCGGCATAGATTACGGTGTGGTATTTGGCGCATTCGCTGGTGCGGTGTTCTACGTCGCTACGGCGGTTAATATCGGCCGCCTTAAGTTGGTGGGCTACTTCATCACCTCTTTCATCTTCGGCGTTATCGGCGCTCCACTGCTTGGCTCTTACTTCTCCAAATGGACGGGGTATAGCGACAGGCCACTTGATGCGCTGGGCGCGGTAATCGTAGCCGCTATTGCTATTAAGCTGCTGACGTTCGTCAATAGTCAGGATTTGGGTAGCCTGTTTGGAATTCTCTCTCGCTTGCGTGGAGGAGGGACCAGCAATGGTAACAAGTGATCCGAGTGCAATGGCAAACGCAATTATCTCTGCTGTTATCGTTATTGCACTGATGTTCTACCAGCGCGGCGGGGCGAGACATCGCCCTCTGATATCGCTGATGGCTTATTTCACGGTGCTGGTTTACGCCAGCGTCCCTTTCCGTTACCTGTTTGGCCTGTATCACGAATCACACTGGTTTGTGGTGCTGGTGAACGTCCTGATTTGCGCAGCTCTTCTCTGGGCACGGGGAAACATGGCGCGCCTGGTTGATGCACTGAGGCACTAATGAACCAACAACAATTTCAGAAGGCGGCTGGTATCAGCGCCGGGTTAGCTGCGCGCTGGTTTCCGCATATCGACGCCGCTATGAAGGAATACGGTATAACCGCACCGCTTGATCAGGCGATGTTTATTGCCCAGATGGGGCATGAAAGCACGAGATTTACCCGGCTGGTGGAAAATCTTAATTATGCGGCTGAAAACCTGGTCCCGACGTTCGGCAGCCACCGCATCACTCCACAGCAGGCCGCTGCACTTGGCAGAACGGCAGCGCAACCGGCAAACCAGAAAGCGATCGCCAATCTGGTGTACGGCGGTGAATGGGGTAAAGAACACCTGGGAAATCAGGTCGCTGGTGATGGCTGGAAATATCGCGGTCGCGGGCTGAAACAGATTACCGGCCTGAGCAACTATCGCAGTTGTGGCCACGCTCTAAAACTTGACCTTGTTACTCATCCGGAGCTGCTTGAACAGGATGAATACGCCGCGCGCTCAGCTGCATGGTTCTTTGCCTCCCGCGGTTGCCTGCTTCATTCCGGCGACGTTGAGCGCGTGACACTGCTTATCAATGGCGGCCGTAATGGTCTGGATAAACGCCGCGCGCTGTTTAACCTGGCGAAATCTGTTCTGGTGTGAGGTGAGTGTGGGTATCGAAACGATAATCGGGCTGGCCGCACTGGTGATTTCCGCTATCGCCGGTGCCTTTGGCCTGGGCCATATTCGCGGCACCAGTAAAGCAGAGGCTAAAGCCAACCAGCAGCGCACCGAAGAGAATGCAGCGGCGACCGTTGCGGCGGCAGAACGTAAAGCGGAAGTCACTAAAGAGGCCAGTAATGTCCAGCAGACTGTTAATCACATGCCTGATGACGATGTTGATCGCGAGCTGCGCGAAAACTTCACCCGCCCCGGTGGTGATTGATACGGGCTGCCTGTGGAGCCGGATTATCTATCTGACAAACCACGATATTGACGTTCTGGACCGCCAGACGAAGAAAGACATCCTGGCGCATAACAAAACGTGGCAGGCTAACTGCCAGAAACAAACCAGAGCCTCGCAATAGCGGGGCTTTTTACTAACCGAGGGTAAATAATGTCATCTCCAATCATGAAGTATTTTGCGTATCAGCATCTACCTGCGCACCTACAAGAAGTGAGTAAGCCAATCGGTGATCTCGCGGCACTGATGGACGAAACCATGCCAGACAGCGCGGAAAAGTCAGCAGGCTTACGCAAGCTGCTTGAAGCCAAAGATGCTCTGGTGCGCGCTAAGTTGGGCTAAGGCATTACAGCAGGCATTCACTGAGTGCCTGTGATAATGTCGAATTTGTGGGGGAGTAGCCAAGGCTGATTGGCGTGACCGGTCGTTCTTGTGGCACCGCAGACCTAGATCGTTAAGCCGCAAAGCGGGAGATCAGCACCCGCCACCACATCTATTCAAGCCATTGGCATCCGCTGGTGGCTTTTTTTATGCGCATCGCACGCGCACATCAAAGAAAGTCTTTCAGCTGTGAGCCTGGGCAAACCGTTAACTTTCGGCGGCCTTGCCGTGCGACAGGCTCACGCCTAAAAGGAAATAAATCATGGGTCAGAAAATCATTACGTTGTCCGGCGCTGCGACGGATGTTCTTTATGCGCTGTTTTTCCGTGGCGCGCTTCAGTCTGGTGACCTGCCAGCTAAATCAGGCGCTGCTGAGCTTCGAGAGCTGGGATTCGCTGAAACACGCCATACCGCGACGGAGTATCAGAAAGAGAATTACTTTACCTTCCTGACTGCTGAAGGGCAGGAGTTTGCCATTAAGCACCTGGCAGACACCCGCTTTGGTAAGCCGGTTGATAAGCAGTATTGCAGCTCAATCACCATTGGCGTTGAGCTGGACACCTCAGACGCACAAAAGGCTCTTGATGAGCTGGACGACAAAATCCGTAACAGCGACGCAGCATTCAAGGCGCTGAATGATATTTATCAACTTCCTCGCATGAAAATTAGTGCGGACCAGCAGGTAATGAACACTATTGCCGACGCACTTGACGAGGTATGCCGCCGCTACTTTGAGGTATTCGGGCACCCCGAATCAGGAAAAACAAACGCAGTATCTCTGGATGGACGCTGGGTAGCTGTCGAAGGGAACTTCACCCATGAAGAAGTCCGCGATGCGGTGGAATACATCAAGCGCCTCAGGAAGCAGAAAGCCGACGAAAAGGCGATGGCAGAATCATCTCCGTTTGCCATGAAGGACGGGCAGGTTTTTATCAAGGATGCCGTCATCCAGAAGGTTCAACTGAGCCGTACTGAAACGGACCCGCGAAAAGGTTATGCCATAAATGTTGGCATCGGTCCCGAAATTAAGACCAGCGTGAAGCTATACCCTGAAATGGAAAAAGCGATTTCAGATGTTGTATCTGCGGAACTGAAAAAGAATCTTCAGCCAGGCGGTACGATCTGGACTTCATTGAAGCGTGGATTCTGACGGGAGGTTGTATGCGTATCACCGTATTGGATGACGATCCGGGGCGGAAAATTAATCTCGCTCGGGAACGATATAAAGTCTATATCGATGGCGTTGAAGTTAAGCACGTCTTCACTGCTGATGATGAAAAAGGCGAGGTGATTGCTGCCGTGCTGGATAATCGCGGTTACATGACGGCAGAGAACGGCGAAGTAAAGCGGCAATCGTTTTACGGGCGAGTAATCATCCAGCGTCAATAACCCCGATGGAGAAATTATGCAGGTCACTATTGATGGTGTCCCGTTTGTGCCTGCCTGCGCTTCAGCGTCACGGATTGGCATTTCCATTTCGACACATCAGCGCGCAGACGTTTTAAAACGTTCTCTCGAACAGCATCTGAGGCACCTGCCAGCCGGCGCGCTGGTAGTGGTAGTCGATGATGGTTCAAAACCTGCCGCAGTAGTGCCTGACGGCGTGCAGCTGCTTCGCCATGAAACATCACTCGGCATTGTTGCTTCTAAGAACGCCAGCTTAACCGCGCTGATGAACGCCGGGTGCGAACATCTTTTCCTTTGGGACGATGACGCCTGGCCCATCGCTGATAACTGGCACTTGCCATACCTCGAATCACCCGAACCGCACCTTGCTTACCAGTTTCTCGATCTGGCAGGGACGAATAAGCTGAAGGATATGGCGGTCCTGTACCGGGATGATAAGCACATCGCTTACACCGGGCAGCGCGGCGTGATGCTGTATTACCACCGTAGCGCTATCGAGAAGGTTGGTGGTTTCGATCGGGTATACGGTCGCGGCATGTACGAGCATCCCGATCTGGCGCTGCGCATTCACAACGCCGGGTTATCGACCTGGGCGTTCGCTGATGTGGTCGGCTCTGAAAAGCTGATTCACTCCATGGATGAGCATGAAGAGGGGACGCGCTCTATTCCCCGGCCTGACCGTGAAGCACTGGTGAAACGAAACGTCGGAATATTCAACGCCCGGCGGGATAGTGGTTATACCGGATTCGCTTCATATAGTACCAATCCGAATCTGGTGATTACGACGCTGCTTACGAGTCAGCCAGACCCACAGCGGGGCGGAAAAATGAAACCCGACCCGCGGGCTCTTCAGGTTTGGGCGGACTCAATATCCGGCGCGTTGCCGATTGTCCTGGCTGACGAATTAAAAGAGTCGCCAACTGGTGCTGATCTGGTTGAAGTCCCGCTGGTGGACATGAGCCCTTACTTTGCTCGCTGGCTTCACATCTATCAGTTTCTTCGTGCGCACCCTGAGTATCACCTTGTCTGGTGTACGGACGGTACTGACGTTGAAATGTTGCGAGAGCCCTGGGCAGAAATGGAGCCGGGTAAAATTTACGTTGGCTCAGAGCACAAGACGTATGCCGACGAATGGATGAAGGCAAATCACCACGGCAAAGCGTATAGCGATTTCATTCAGCAGTATCGTGATGAACCACTGCTGAATGCTGGGCTGCTTGGTGGCAGCCGTGAAGACGTAATGGAGTTTGCTCACCGGATCATCCGACAGCATTACCTGATTGAAAGCCACCGTTTCTGGAAGATGGAGACAGCACCCGCCACGCTGGTGGACATGGGCGCTTTCGGTATGGCAGCAAAATCTTTCGGAGATCGCATCGTTACCGGCCCGCGCATCCATACCGTTTTTAAAACTGATGGCTTCGGCAAGGAGTCTGCGTGGTGGAAACATAAATAATAGAGATATGTATTATGGGTAAATCTTACATGTGCCTGAGTGAAGACAAGAAAATGGTTGTATTTTTTGCTCCAAAATTTCGACTAAAGGCCAGTTGCCTGGCCCTTAAAATTACTTCGGCATAAATTGCTTCAATTCAGTAGATAGCTTTTGAAATGCTGGGTAGTCGTATTGAGTCAACTCAATCAAAAGATTATTTTTTTCTGCATCAGGCAGTCTCGCGAATAATAAACCAAGGGCCAATTTAAGTGCTGTTACCTCGGTTGCTACGTCTTCCAGAGTGTCACATGTTGTTGAAAGCTTTAGCCCTTCGATATATCTGATGTTAGACATATTGTTTTCCTTATCCAGAGGTAATCAGCCATCCCTCTGCGCTGAGTGCGCCAGTGTCCCACCACTGACGGGCTGAATGATTACCTTAACCAGGGTTAAAGCGAAGCAACACCCTGATATTCAAACAGTAGCCGCCATCGTGCGGCATTTTTATTGGAGATTCGCTGGTGGCTGAAGAGATTAAGTTTGTGGTGGTCGGCCATCACACCCGCTTAGGACATGCACAACGTCTTGCTGCGCTGCTGGATGCTCATCTGCTGATTGATGACGGTAACCACGGCGCGAACTGGAATCACCGACGCGCACTTGAATGGGCTGCTGAGCAACCTTGCCGGGTAGTTGTTGTTGAAGATGATGCGATGCCAGTGGACTTGTTCTTCACTTCAGTCACGAGCTGGCTTAACCGCTTCCCGGAATCGCTGGTGAGTTTTTACCTGGGCACTGGCCGACCACCTCAGTATCAGATGCAGGTAGCCGAACGTCTGATTGTTGCTGACAAGACACGGTCTGACTTCATCACGCTGCCGCGCCTTATACACGGCGTGTGCTACAGCGTACCGCCTCAGCATATTGAACGAGTCCTTTCTCGATGGGACAGCAGTAAGCCAGCCGACTATGCAGTCGGGGATGCCTATGGCGGCGCGGTGGTTTATCCGTGTTACTCGCTGGTGGACCATGCCGATGGTGAGCCGGTTGAGCGTCACCCGGACTCAGCACCACGTATAGAACGCCGCCGGGCGTGGAGGTTGCATGTCTAAGCTAACAACGTTAAAGCCACGCCTGAAAGCCATTGATACGCGACGCATAAAGCCGATCTACGGTGAGCAGCGCCGCATAAGTGGAAGTGCAAGGGTGAGTTTGAAGCGACGTATCTATGCGCGTGACAATGGTCTCTGCTGTATGTGTAATCGGGTTGTTGATTTGACTGACAGTGAACTCGACCACCGTATTGCGCTTCAGTTCGGAGGCGATAACTCGGAGCACAACCTGTGGACGCTCTGCACTGAATGTCACGCAGGTAAGTCTGCACGTGAAGTTGCCACCGGTCAGCCTGATGAGCAGGCCCTGAAGCATGAGGTGCCTGAAGGCGATCAGGCATCAGGATTTGTAGGGCTTTGAGTCCAGCCAACCCCGGGGGGGTATCATCCAGAGTAAACATCGATCGCCCTGGACACCTCGCCCCCTCTCATTCGCAGAAAAAATCCCCCTCTGGAGGGTGTAAACATGTTAACAGCGCAGAAGCGGAAATATGCTCTCGCGCTGATGTCCGGGATGTCTCAGAAGGATGCGGCAATAAAGGCGGGATATTCTGAAAAATCCGCGCGTTCCAAGGGGTCGCAGCTTGCTAAAGACCCGGAGGTCATCGCGTTTATTGAGCGGAAAAAACGAGAAAAAGTTGAGGTGGATGACGAACCTGCGTATCGCAGGAATGTTTATACCCCAGCAGTAAACACTCCTGAAGAAAAACGACCTCCTGCGGCATCGTCCGCCGGTGAGTATGAAGACCCTCTCGACTTCCTGAAATCGGTTATGAACAACGTTGGTTACGAAATCGAAACCAGGAAAGATGCTGCAAAGGCCATGCTGCCTTATATGCATCAGAAGAAAGGTGAGGGCGGTAAGAAGGATGCAAAAGCTGAGGCTGCCAAAAAAGCGGCCAATAAGTTTGCCATTCAGCAACCGCCGAAACTGGTGGTTAATAATCGCGGGAATACATGATGCCAGAGTGGACAACTGCCTGCCCTGACTGGGCGGAGCGCCTGAAGAAAGGCCAGTCTATTATTCCTGCACCGATTTACCCGGAGCAGGCAGAAATAGCTCTGAACGTTTTCAGGCAACTGAAAATCGTTGATGCTCCAGGATCGCCAACGTTCGGTGAATCCTGCGCGCAGTGGGTTTTCGATCTCGTTGCAGCGCTGTTCGGCTCGTATGATGCCGAAACTGGCCGCAGGCACATTACAGAAGTGTTTGTGCTCATCCCCAAAAAAAACTCCAAGTCTACGCTGGCCGCCGGGATCATGATGACGGCGTTGCTGCTTAACTGGCGTCAGGCTGCCGGGTACACCATCATCGCCCCGACCGTAGAGGTGGCGACAAACGCTTTTAACCCGGCGCGTGACATGGTAAAGCGGGATGATGATCTGGATGACCTCTGCCAGGTGCAGACACACATCAGGACAATCACCCACAGGGGAACGGACACGACGCTGAAAGTGGTGGCTGCCGACCCCAACACCGTTTCGGGGATTAAATCTGTCGGCACGCTCATTGACGAGTTGTGGCTTTTTGGTAAGCAACATAACTCCGAAGATATGCTGCGTGAGGCAGTCGGTGGCATGGCATCACGACCTGAAGGCTTTGTGATGTACACAACCACGCAGTCCAACGAACCGCCGGCTGGCGTGTTTAAGAAAAAGTTACAGTACGCCCGTGATGTTCGCGACGGAAAAATTCACGACCCGCATTTTCTTCCGGTGATATTTGAGCATCCACCGGAAATGGTTGCCAGCGGAGAGCATCTTCTTCTGGATAACCTCGCGATGGTTAACCCCAACCTGGGTTACTCCGTTGACGAGCAGTTTCTTTACCGCGAATACAACAAAGCGAAAGAGGCCGGGGAAGAAGACTTCCGTGGCTTTATGTCCAAGCACGCCAACGTTGAAATCGGTCTCGCCCTGCGCGCTGACAGATGGTCAGGGGCAGATTTCTGGGAGCAACAGGCAAGGCGCGTCACTTTTGACGATATTTTGCGCCGTGCTGAGGTGGTCACCGTTGGTATCGATGGCGGTGGTCTCGATGACCTTCTCGGCCTGGCTGTTATCGGGCGCGATCGCCAGACGCGCGAGTGGTTATGCTGGTGCCATGCATGGGCACATACCATCGCCCTGGAAAGGCGAAAGAGCGAAATTTCAAAATTAAAGGATTTTGAGGGGGCCGGTGACCTGACGATCGTTAAGCGGGTAGGCGAGGATGTTGAGCAAGTTGCAGAGTACGTCAGCCGGATTTATGAAGCCGAACTGCTGGACAAAATCGGGATTGACCCCTCTGAGGTAGGGCAAATTCTTGATGCGCTCAGTGAGGCAGGCATTCCTGATGAGGCTGTAACCGGGGTCAGCCAGGGCTGGAAACTCGGCGGCGCCATTAAGACTACCGAGCGAAAGCTGGCTGAGGGTGTTCTGCTTCATGGTGGTCAGCTTCTGATGGCATGGTGCGTAGGAAACGCCCGTGTGGAGCCGAAAGGCAACGCCATACTCATCACCAAACAGGCCAGCGGGAAGGGGAAAATTGACCCTCTTATGGCCACATTCAACGCCGTTACGTTAATGGCTCTTAACCCCGAACCGGTCAAAAAAGACTACCAGGTATTTTTCGTTTAACACACACGTCAGTTAATTGCCCGCGCATGCGGGTTTTTTCATTTCTGGAGGCCAGCAAATGACGCTTAAACGCGCCTGCACCCTCATGACGGTGAAGTCGGTAAATGAGGATGAGCGGATTATCACCGGCATCGCCTCAACACCGTCTCCCGATCGTGACGGTGACATTATGGAGCCGGAGGGGGCGAAATTCCGCAGCGATACGCCGTTCCTCTGGCAGCACGACCGCTCTCAGCCTATTGGCACCTGCACGCCAAAAATGGTGAAAGAGGGGTTGCAGATCACAGCAAAGCTCGTGAAACCAACCCCTGACATGCCATCCCAGTTAATCGCACGTCTTGATGAAGCGTGGGCTTCGATTAAGGCGGGGCTGGTACGCGGCCTGTCGATTGGGTTCCGCCCAATTGAGTATTCCTTCCTGGATGAAGGCGGTATTCGCTTTTTGTCCTGGGACCTGCTTGAGGTCTCGGCGGTGACCATTCCGGCCAATGCCGAATGCTCCATCCAGACCGTTAAATCTTTCGATCGCCAGTTTCTCGCCGCGTCAGGCAATGAGAAACCGGTAATGAAAACCTCTAAAACCGCTGGCGCTACAGCACCCAAAACCAAAAAAGGAAACATTTCGATGAATATCGCTGAACAGATCAAAAGTTTTGAAAATAAGCGTGCGGCGCTGGCAGCTTCACAAAGTGACATCATGAGCAAAGCATTCGATGAAGGCCGTACCCTCGATGCTGAAGAAACTGAAAGCTATGACAACGTTTCTTCTGAGATCAAATCTGTAGACGAACACCTGAAACGTCTTCGTGATATGGAAGCCAGCATTGCAGCCACGGCTAAACCGGTAACAAAAACTGCCAATGGCGAAGTCACCACCGTTAAGGCAAACGCGCCGGGGATCATTCGCGTTGAGCAAAATCTGGAGAAAGGTATCGCCTTTGCCCGTTTTGCCAAGGCACTGGCGGCGGCAAACGGCAGCCGTTCTGAAGCGCTGGAAATTGCACGTAAGCAGTACCCGGATGATGCGAAACTTCACCATGTGCTGAAAGCCGCTGTTGGTGCTGGCACAACGACCGATCCTCAGTGGGCTGGTGCGCTGGTGGAGTATCAGGAATACGCAAATGATTTTGTTGAATTCCTCCGCCCGCAGACCATTATCGGTCGTTTCGGTCAGGGTGGTATTCCTGCCCTGCGTCAGGTCCCGTTCAACATTCGCATTCCGGCACAAACTTCCGGCGGATCTGCAAGCTGGGTAGGTCAGGGTAAGGCCAAGCCGCTGACCAAATTCGACTTTGAGTCCATAACGTTCAGCTTCGCCAAAGTCGCAGCCATTGCGGTGCTGACCGATGAGCTGATCCGATTCTCCAATCCGGCAGCTGATGCACTGGTGCGTAATGCGCTGGCAGAAGCGGTCATTGCCCGTCTTGATACGGACTTCATCAGCCCATCAAAATCTGAGGTTGCCAACGTCTCTCCGGCGTCCATTACCAACGGCATTACCGCCGTCCCGTCTACCGGAAACCCGGATGACGACGCGGCTGCGGCATTTGGCGTGTTTGTTGCGGCCAACCTTCAGCCGAACGGTGCTGTCTGGCTGATGTCCAGCACTACGGCACTGGCACTGTCCATGCGCAAGAATGCGCTGGGCCAGAAGGAGTACCCGGAAATGACCCTACTGGGCGGTACTTTCCAGGGCCTTCCAGTGATTGTCTCTCAGTACGTTGGCAACCAGCTGGTGCTGGTAAACGCACCGGATATCTACCTCGCTGATGATGGTGGCGTGGCGGTCGATATGTCCCGCGAAGCGTCTCTGGAAATGGAAAGCGATCCGGCTGGTGACAGCATTACACCAACTGGTACCGAGCTGGTTTCCATGTTCCAGACGAACAGCGTGGCTATTCGTGCCGAGCGCTGGATCAACTGGAAGCGTCGCCGTACTGCCGCAGTAGCGGTGATTTCCGGCGTCAACTACGGCGCTGGCGCAGGCAGCTAATTACCGAAGGAGGGCGGGGGAATCCCCGCCATTAACATGGCAAAAATCAGATATCTGCAACGCACCCATGACTCAATTGCGGGAGACATAAAGGCCGTGGACGATCGGTGCGCAAGGGTGCTGGTGCTGCTCGGTAAGGCTGAATATTTCACCGAGGTAACTACCGGGGTGAGGAAGAACAAGCGTAAAGCGGAGAACGGTTAATGTGGAATCCTTTCCGAAGAAAAGAGGGGCAAATCAAAAATCTACAGCAGCCTGTCAGCCGTGGCGGCTGGACGCCAATGTTCAGTTATGTCCATGAACCCTTCGCCGGGGCGTGGCAGCAGAACATGGAAATTAGACCCAAAACGGTTCTCTCCTATTATGCTGTGTTTTCCTGCATATCTCTGATCGCAAGTGATATCGCTAAAATGCCTCCGCGCCTGATGAAACAGGATTCAAACGGCGTTCGGAGGGAAATTAAAACCGGGAAGATAGCCGCGCTGTATTCCAGGCCAAATGCCTTTCAGAATCGCATCCAGTTCTTTGAGCACTGGCTGAATTCCAAGCTGTGCGAAGGCAATACCGTTGCGCTCAAGATCCGGAACAATCGCGGTGAAATAACTGAGCTGAGGCTGCTGGACTGGAACAAGGTTACGCCGCTGGTGGCTGATGATGGATCTGTCTTCTACCAGATCAACCCGGATAACATGGCGGGCATTGATTCAACTGTGACAGTACCGGCACGAGAGGTTATTCACGATAGGTTCAACTGTCTGTTCCATCCCCTTATTGGTCTTTCCCCGATTTATGCTGCTGGTCTGGCTGCAATGCAGGGTCACCATATTCAGGAAAGCTCGGCGTACTTTTTCCGCAATGGTGGGAAACCCAGCGGTGTTATCGAGGTTCCGGGCTCGATTACGGAAGAGAACGCCAGGAAGATCAAAGAAAACTGGGATACTGGTTATACCGGGGAAAATGCGGGTAAAACCGCCATTCTGAGCAATGGTGCGAAATATGTTCCCCGTACGGTCTCAGCTGCTGATGCGCAGACTGTCGAACAGCTCCGCATGACCGCGCAGATTGTCTGTTCCGTGTTTCACGTGCCAGCTTATAAGGTTGGCATCGGTGAGCTGCCGACACATGACAATATTGAGGCGCAGGATCAGCAGTATTACTCGCAGTGTCTTCAGTCCCTGATTGAATCCATCGAATTGCTGCTGGATGAAGCGTTTGAGCTTGAAGGCGATACAGGAACTGAGTTTGACGTTAATGCGCTGCTGCGTATGGACAGTGAACGCCGTATCAAATCCCTGGGCGAGGGGGTGAAAAATACCATCCTCACACCAAACGAAGCGCGAAAAAGTGAGAACCTTCCCCCGCTGGCCGGCGGTGATTCTCTTTACCTACAGCAGCAGAATTTTAGCCTTGAGGCGCTGGCGCGCCGTGATGCTTCGGATGATCCCTTCGGTAAAAGCAGTTCGTCACAGTCTTCAACCTCCGGGAATGAAGGAAAGGCTTTAACCGACGCCGAGCAATCGGCGGCCAAAGCCATGATCAGAGGATTTCTTACAAAATGAACGAACGCGAACTATCCCTGATAAAGGTGCTGGGTGAGGAATTTGGTCAGGTTCTCGCTGAAATGCGTGACAGCTTCAGTAAAAACCTTCAGGCGCAGCGAGAGGAATATGAAGAAAAGCTATTGAGGCTCGCAAAGCAGGTTGAAGAAATCAGCAATGCGCCCGATCCCGACATTGAGAGCATGGTAAAGGCGGCCATCGCTCATTTACCTGCGCCGACAGCACCAGGATTGCCGGATATTGCCACTATGGTCAGCGATGCGGTAGCTGCAATCCCGGCACCGCGCGACGGTAAAAGCGTCACGCCTGAAGACGTCCAGCCGATGATTCAGGAGCTGGTCAGGAATGCCGTGGCAGAAATTCCTACGCCGAAGGATGGTAAGGATTTTGACCCTTCCATGCTTAAACAGCTCGTTGAGCAGGCCGTAAGCGATGCGGTATCCACAATGCCAGCCGCTGAACCGGGTAAGGATGGCGCAGATGGTCGGGACGCGCTGGCTCTTGAAATTCTCCCCTTTATTGATGAAGAGAAAAGCTATCCGCGTGGCAGCTATGCAACGCATAACGGCGGCCTGTGGCGCGCTTACGAGAAAACCCATGGCATGCGAGGCTGGGAGTGTCTTGTTGATGGCGTGGCGGGTATTGATATTCAGCAATCAGAGCAGCGTTGCTTCACCCTGAAGGTTAACCGCACCAGTGGCACCAGTGAAACCAAATCCTTTGACGTGCCTGTAATGATTTATCAGGGCGTATTCAAATCCGGTCAGGAATATCTGCCTGGCGACACGGTTACATGGGGCGGCTCCCTGTGGCACTGCGACGAACGGACGCAGGACAAGCCGGGTGAGGCTGGCTCGAAAGGCTGGACGCTGGCAGCTAAGCGTGGCCGCGACGGGAGGGATAAAACGTGATTGAACTTGTGACGCTGGCTGAGATTAAGGATCACCTGCACATTGATCATGATGCTGACGACGGGCCGCTTAAGGAAAAAATTCAGGAAGCCAGTTCTGTGTTACTGGCTTTTATACAGGGAAGCCGTGACAAGGTTGTTGATGAGACAGGAAAGTTAATCGAAGGTGAAGCGTTAAGCCGGATGAAGGCTGCTACGATGCGTCTGGTGGGCATGCTGTACCGAAACCCTGATCTGGCTGACAAGGAAGATTTACTGCATGGGGAGCTTCCATTTTCTGTGTCGTTTTTGATTCATGACCTTCGTCTTCCAACAATTATTTGAGGGCATTCATGGCTATATCCGCTGGTAAGCTCATACAAATTATTGTGATACAAAACCCCGTACATATTCGTGACAAATCAGGCCAGCCTGTTGAAACATGGGTAGATTGTGAAACCATCCGCGCAGATATCAGAGGTCGGAGCGGAAGAGAATTAATGGCGGCCGGTGCCGAAATTGCTCAGGCTGATGTCAGGGTATGGGTTCGCGGAAAATCTGGAGAAACTATAACAGCGGCATCCAGGCTAAAGGTTCAGAGTGGGCCATACCGAGGCAAAACCCTTAACGTTATAGGCCCGCCAATACCCGATGAAAAGGGGGAACGCCTGGAGATATTGTGCAAGCTGGGAGCTGAAAAATGATTGAGACGAGCCTCGATTTTTCCGGCCTGAATGACATCGCAAAGGATCTGGAGGCGCTTAGCCGCGCTGAAAACAATAAGGTTCTTCGTGATGCCACGCGCGCCGGTGCGGAGGTGCTTAAGGACGAAGTGATCGCACGTGCACCGGTACGCACCGGAAAACTGAAAAAAAACGTGGTGGTTGTTACCCAAAAAAGCCGCCGCCGCGGGGAGATTTCTTCCGGCGTCCATATTCGTGGCGTTAACCTGCGCACCGGAAACAGCGATAACACGATGAAGGCGAATAACCCGAGAAACGCCTTTTACTGGCGATTCGTTGAGCTGGGCACCGCGAACATGCCTGCACATCCGTTTGTGCGACCCGCTTACGATACTCGCGAGGAAGAGGCCGCCAGCGTCGCCATTGCCAGGATGAATCAGGCTATTGATGAGGTATTGAGCAAGTGAATGAAGATAATATCTACGCCTTGCTTTCTTCCCTGGCAGAAGGACGGGTATACCCCTATGTTGCGCCATTAGGTAGTGACGGGAAACCGTCTGTCTCTCCACCCTGGATTATCTTTTCCATCGTCGATGATGTTTCCGCTGACGTACTGTGTGGCCAGGCAGAGAGCAGGGTTTCCGTTCAGGTCGATGTGTATTCCACTTCGATCGCTGAATCACGATCCCTGAGAGATTTGGTGCTCGCTTCGCTTGAGCCGTTAACCCCTACAGAGGTGGTAAAAATCCCCGGGTACGAGCCAGATTATCGGCTCTACCGTGTCACCCTGGATTTTAAAGTTACCCCCTGACAATTAATTCACCCAACGAACCCGCCTGATGGCGGGTTTTCTTTTTCCAGGAGACAGCTATGTCTGCACTTTATGAAAAATCGCAGCTGACGAAGATCCTTATTTCCTCCCTGCCAGCCACCAAAGAAACGATGGATTCCGCAACCTTCCTCGATCTGAGTTGCACCATCAAAGAAATTCAGTTCACCGGTGGTCAGAAGCAGGATATCGACGTAACAACACTTTGCTCTACCGAGCAGGAGAACATCAACGGCCTGCCTTCTCCGTCAGAAATCTCTCTGTCCGGCAACTTCTACAAGAATCCGGCGCAGGACGCCTTGCGTGAGGCCTATGACAACGATACGACCTACGCTTTCCAGGTTATCTTCCCGTCCGGCAAGGGCTTTAAGTTCCTAGCTGAAATACGCCAGCACACCTGGTCTTCAGGTACCAACGGCGTAGTGGCGGCAACGTTCTCCCTGCGCCTGAAAGGTAAGCCTGAAAACATCGAGTCTGGCTCCTGAGAGGTCGCATGAAGAATATTAAAAATCTCGCCCTGGCTAAGATGTCGGGATTTCGTCATAAGACGGTCGCCGTTCCTGAGTGGGAAGGCGTCAAAGTGGTTCTCCGTGAGCCGTCTGGAGAAGCCTGGCTGCGCTGGCAGGAGGTGGTGAAAGCGGGTGCTGATGATGAAAATGTGTCGGTATCGGAAAAGGCACACCGTAATCTTTGCGCTGACGTGGTGCTCTTCATTGACGTCCTGTGCGACACCGATAAGCAACCGGTATTCAGCGTAGACGAAGAAGAGCAGGTGCGTGAAATCTACGGCCCCGTCCATTCACGCCTGCTCAAACAGGCGCTTGACCTGATCAACAATGCGGACGAAGCGCGGGAAAAGTCTCAACCCCCGGCGTAAAGTTTCTGATGTCGCTTGCGCTCCGGATGGGGCGCACGCTCTCAGAGCTTCGGCAGAATATGACGGCAAGCGAGCTTCTGATGTGGATTGAGTTCGACAGGCAAAGTCCGGTTGGCGATATCCGTGGCGACATTCAGGCCGCCCAGCTCGTCTCTGCCATCTACGGATCGCAGGGGGCAAAAGTACCGCTGGACGATGCGATCCTGCGCTGGGGTGGTGATGAGCAATCAGCACCGAAGGACCCATTTGCAGGGCTTGAGGCGGCGCTAACTGCTGCAACTCAGTGACATTTTGCTACATACATAATATTATCCCTCTTTAACTGGAGGGATTATGGTGAAAATTTTAATACTCATAATATTTCTGATTGCGGGTTGTACTGGTGATACAAGGAACGATATAAAGAATAATAAAAAACTTTCTTTCTCATCAAGCAAAAGTGCAGATGACGTAAGTGGTTGTATACTAGATAAACTAGATTTTTTAATACCAGAAAAAGTTGTTACCAATAACTTAGTTGATGGGGAAGGTTTGGAGATTTATATTGGTGCGATTCAGTTCTCCCGCATGAAGTATTTTCATAGGGTAGAGGTTAAAAAAAACAATAGTCAATCTTTAATCTCTTATCAACGTTCTGAAACTGACTTCGTACCAATTTCTGAAAAGGAAGTTTTGGAAATAATCAAAGAATGCAAATGAAATTAATTATCTCATTATGATAACCCGCCTCGGCGGGTTTTTTTTCGCCTGGAGAAATGTGATGGCAACATTACGTGAATTGATTATTAAAATTTCTGCTAACTCGCAATCATTCCAGACGGAAATTTCCCGCGCCTCACGAATGGGGCAGGATTATTACCGCACTATGCAGAATGGTGGTCGGCAGGCCGCTGCTGCTGCCAGAGAGAGCGAAAGGGCGCTCTCTGATTTGACTGCCGGATTTGCATCTGCTGGAAGGGCTGCCGCCGCAGCTACGGCAGCTTTTGCAACGGGTAAAATTGTGCAGATTGCTGATGAGTGGAACTCCTTAAACGCTCGCCTTAAACAGGCATCATCTTCTGCTGATGATTTTGCCGCTTCACAGCGTCAGTTAATGGAAATCAGCCAAAGAACCGGCACGGCATTTTCAGATAACGCAAACCTTTTTTCCCGCGCAGCAGCCTCAATGCGCGAGTACGGTTATAGCTCTGACGAAGTTCTGAAAATTACAGAAGCTGTCTCTACCGGCCTCAAACTTTCTGGGGCTAACACCCAGGAAGCGAGTTCTGTTATCACTCAATTCAGCCAGGCGCTCGCACAAGGCGTTCTTCGTGGTGAAGAATTTAATGCCGTTAACGAAGCCGGTGATCGGGTAATCCGCGCTCTGGCTGCGGGAATGGGTGTAGCCCGTAAAGACCTCAAGAGCATGGCTGACCAGGGACAGCTTACGATCGATAAGGTTGTCCCAGCTTTAATGAGCCAGTTAGGAGCATTGCAGGGCGAATTTGCCAGCATGCCACAAACGGTTTCTGGATCCCTTCAAAAAGTAACTAACTCATTCATGGCCTGGGTGGGCGGTGTAAACCAGGCAACCGGTGCTACTGATGCGTTGTCTGGCGGATTGGATAATGTTGCCCAGACGCTTGATTCTTTTACTTCATCAGCTGTGAGCGGCGCGCTTAGTGACGTTGCTGACAATATGTCAACAATTACAACAGTCGCTGGGGCGCTTGTTGGCGTGGGACTGGCACGCTACCTAAGCGGAGTTGTAACCAGTGCCACGAGTGCAACAGGTGCGCTAATTTCAGCTGCGAAATCAGAGGTTGCCCTTGCAGTCGCGCAGGATAAAGCGGCGCAGTCTGCTGTTGCGGCTTCCAGGGCTGAAGTTTATCGGGCTCAGCAAGCAGTACAGAGTTCAAGAAGTGCAGATGTTCAGGCGGCTCAGCAAGAAAAGGTCGCGGCGGCTGAAGCAAAAGTCACTGCGGCCCATACCAGACTGACTACCGCTCTTGCCAGTGGTACAGCTACGGAAAAGGTGCGAGCCAGAACAGCACTTGAACGCGCGCAGGCAGGGCTGGTAGCAGCTAAAAATGCCGACGCTCAGGCTGTCGCTGAAAGGCGTCTGGCTGCCGCTCAGGCTGCTTTAAACCGTAACATCTCAAATCGTGTTTCGACTCAAAGCAATCTCAATAGCGTAACATCTGTCGGCACTCGCCTGATGAGTGGTGCGCTTGGCCTGATTGGCGGCGTGCCGGGTCTGGTGATGCTGGGAGCAGGAGCCTGGTATGCGATGTATCAGAATCAGGAGCAGGCTCGGCGTTCGGCGCAGGAATACGCCACCACGATTGATGAAGTCAGTAAAAAGTCGAAGGCAATGTCTTTACCTGAAGCTTCAGACAATGCTGAGAAAACGCGCGCAGCATTGAATGAGCAGAACAGGCTGATAGATGAACAAAAGAGCAAGATAGAAAATCTGAAAGAGCAGATAGCTGGTTATCAGTCAGTGATCAGTAATCCCGGTCCAACGACCAGCGGTGGTTTCATGATTAACCACCTGACATCTTTGGATACCGTGACCCGTGGACTGGCTACAGCCACTGAACAGTTATCTGTTGAGCAGGAAAGGCTTGCCCAGATGCAGGAGAAATCTGCCTCTATCCAACAGGTTCTTGAAGGTCTTGAGCATCGGCGTGTGACGCTAATTCGGGAGGAGGCAGCGAATCAGAACCGGGCTTATCAATCACTTCTGTTGATGAATGGGCAGCACGATGAACTTAATCGATTACTCGGACTGGGTAACCAACTCCTTATGGCGCGTCAGGGGCTGGCTAACGTCCCGCTCAGACTTCCGCAGGCCGATCTCGACAAAAAGCAAACCGATGCCCTCGAAAAGAGCCGCCGGGATCTGAAGTTGTCACGCCTGAAGGGTGAGGCCAAAGAGCGCCTGCGTCTGAGTTATGCAGCCGATGACCTGGGGTTAACCAGTGATCCGCAATTCCAGACAGGCCGTCAGGAGTTGATTAATAACGGTCTTGCTGAATGGCGGAATAATGAGGCCAACAAACCTAAGGCGAAGGGCGGTAAAACCGAAGGCGAGAAAACCGAGGATGTGTATAAGCGCCTTATCAAGCAGCAAAAAGAGCAGATTGCCCTGCAAGGCCAGAATACTGAACTGGCGAAGGTTAAATACCAGGTCAGCCAGGGGGAGCTTGCTTCTCTGACAGAAGCCCAGAAAAAGACGGTATTGCAGAATGCTGCGCTGATTGACCAGGTTAAATTACGTGAGCAACTGCGAAATTACGAAGCCAACCTTGCTGACAGTAACGCCAGCGCCCGCGCAGCCAATGAAGCGCAACTGCTGGGCTACGGGCAGGGCTCCAGGTTCCGTGAAAGACTTCAGGAGCAGTTCAATCTGCGTAAGGAGTTTGAGCAGAAGAATACCGATCTTCTCCGCCAGCGTCAGGCTGGTGAAATCGACGAGACGTTCTATCAGCAGGGGCTGGCACTTAATAAGCGCTACCTAGAAGAGCGCCTGCGCGACCAGGAGGGATATTACACTGCTTCTGATGCGCAGCGTGACGACTGGATGACGGGACTGTCTGAGGGTTATGCGAACTGGGTGGACGAAGCTACTGACTATTCTTCCATGGCCGCTGACGGCATGAAGCAGGCCATGGGGGGGGCGGTCACCACGATCACCGACATGCTTAATGGCAACGTTGACAGCTGGAAGGACTGGGGCGTGAGCGTACTGAAGATTATCCAGAACGTTCTGGTGAACATGGCTGTTGCTAATGGTGTCAGCTCAATTGGATCACTGTTCAGTTTTGGTGCCTCGACAGCCGCAACCGCCAGCAGCGGTACCGCTATTCAGAATGCTGGCGCGAACTTCACATTTAATGCGAAGGGTAATGTTTACGACTCTCCGTCCCTGAGCGCTTACAGCAATGGCGTTTTTCAGACGCCTCAGCTGTTTGCTTTTGCCAAAGGCGCAGGGGTTTTTGCCGAGGCTGGGCCGGAGGCAATCATGCCGCTGACCCGCGCACCGGATGGTTCACTCGGTGTTCGTGCGGTCGGCGCTGGTGGTGGTCAGTCTGTATCTTCGGCACCACAGGTTTATATCACCATCGATGGCAACGGAAATACCTCCACGCAGACTTCACCCGGCCTTGAGCAATTTGGTGCTGATGTCGGTAAATATGTTGATCAGCGATATAAGCAGAACATCATGCGAGATATTCGCCCTGGCGGTGACATCTGGAACGCAATGAAAGGAACCCGATAAAAATGGCTATCGAAACTTTCACCTGGTGCCCACGAATTAACGCTGAGGCAGATATAAATTTCCGCGTCAGGAAAGCACAGTTTGGTGATGGATATGAGCAGGTTTCAGGGGATGGATTGAATACCAGAACCCAGCAGTGGACGCTCAACTTTACTGGCAAAGAAACCTACATTTCCGCCATTAAATCTTTTCTCGACAGGCATGAAGGGACGAAAGCCTTTCAGTGGAAGCCACCGCTCGAACCTTTGGGTTTGTATCGTTGCGAAACATATAAACCCACCGGGCTCGGCGCGGGGAAATTCAACCTTGAAGCAACATTCATCCAGGCATTTAAACCATGAGCTTAAACGCAGACTATCAGAAGCTGGAATCAGGGAACGACGTTCGCCTGATTGAGGTGGACGGTTCTTCTTTTGGACTGACGGACGTTCTCCGGTTTCACAATTACAACATTCCCCACACCGAAGCGGAAATAGTCGCCGCTGGCGGGGATGAGGCCAAGCTCCCGGCGAAACCAATCTGGTGGCAGGGTAATGAATATTCCGCCTGGCCGTATCAGCTGGAAGGGCTGGAGAAATCGACCAGTGGCAGCAATGCGACGCCATCTCTGACGGTCGCGAACATCGAAAGCTCTATTTCTGCCCTGTGTCTTGCGTACGACGATTTGCTACAGGCTAAGGTCACTATTCACGACACAAAGGCAAAATATCTCGACGCGAAAAACTTCGCAGGCGGTAACCCTACAGCAGATCCGACTCAGGAGAAACTTCAGGTCTGGTATATCGACGGGAAAACGACCGAGCTTGCTGGCGAAACCATCGAGTTTGTACTGTCCAGCCCTATGGATCTTCAGGGACAAATGATCCCGACGCGGCAGCTTCATTCCTTGTGTACATGGTGCATTCGTAATAAGTACCGCACCGGCGATGGCTGCGACTATGCCGGTACGCGCTATTTCGACAAAAACAACAACCCGGTAAGCGATCCGTCACTGGATGAATGCAACGGCACGCTGACGGCCTGCAAACTTCGGTTCGGTGAAAGCAACGAACTCTCGTTTGGTGGGTTCCCGGGTACGTCGCTGATCAGGAGCTGATATGCGTCAGAAAACCATTGATGCGATTATGGCGCATGCCGCCGCTGAATATCCTCGTGAGTGCTGTGGTGTGGTGGCGCAGAAAAGCCGGGTGGAGCGCTACTTTCCCTGCCGTAACGTGGCCGATGACCCTGAGGACAATTTTGTCCTTTGCCCTGAAGACTACGCCGCGGCGGAAGAATGGGGGCCGGTCACTGCTATCGTTCACAGCCACCCTGACGCCACCACCCAGCCGAGCGAAACTGACAAGGCCCAGTGTGATCTTAACGGGCTGCCCTGGCACATTGTCAGCTGGCCGGAAGGCGACCTGAGAACCATCATGCCGCGGGGAGAAATTCCTCTAATTGAACGACCTTTCGTCCTGGGCGTGTACGACTGCTGGGGGCTGGTGATGAGTTATTTCCGGCAGACGCACGGCATTGAGCTGCATGATTACCGGGTAAATTATCCATGGTGGGAAAATGACTACCCTGACAATTTCTATCAGGAATGCTGGTACGAATGCGGTTTCCGTGAATTTGACGGCCCGCCGCAGCCTGGCGACATGGTGATTATGCAGGTGCAGGCTGATAAGTGGAACCACGCGGGAATTCTGCTGGAGGGCAATATGCTGCTGCACCACCTGTACGGTCACCTGAGTCAGCGAGTACCATATGGCGGTTACTGGCAGGAACGAACGATGAAGATTCTACGTTACAAATCTCTGTGCTAACCTTTTGTAAAACCAAAGGGGATAGGGATATGAAAAAAGCATTTTTGGCACTTTCTTTGTTAATCATGGCTGGATGTTCGAGCATGCAGGATCTTCGGAATGAGCCAGCGTCAAATACTTTTCAATCAAGGAAAAAAATTGATGCGGTATCTGAATGTATACTTGTTGGCTGGCAAGAAGAAAGCCAAAAATACGGAAGCGTTTTTATTCAGCCTTATGACGGTGGCAAAACTGTTTTTACACAATCTCAACTTGAGATGGTTGATTTAATATCTGAAGGTGGAATTACCAAGATAGAATTTCGACATCAAGGTGGCCTTTTTGCTTATCGAATCAACAGCCGGATAAAAGTAATAGAACACTGTATCTAACCAATACTTAACCCGCTTCGGCGGGTTTTTTTATGGTGAGAATATGAAAGAAGTAATGACAACAATTCAGCTCGGCGGAGTATTAGGAAAGACCTTCGGTAAAACACATAAACGACTGATATCCCGTACTGGTGAAGCAGCTATTGCTTTAAGTAAAACATTACCCGGTTTCGAAAGCTTCATGATCAGCAGTAAGCGTCGTGGATTAACTTTCGCAGTATTTAAAGGAAAAAAGAATATTGCCGCCGATGAGATGGGTTTTCCGTGTGAAGGCGACGTAGTAAGGATCATGCCAGTTGTTATCGGTAGTAAGCGCGCTGGTCTTTTTCAGACCATATTAGGAGCAGTTTTAATAGCCGCGGCTGTCTTTGTTTCTGGTGGTGTTGGCGCTGCTTTCGCTGCTGGTGGATTGACGGGGTTTGCTGCTGCCACTGGTGCCTCGTTGGTCCTCGGTGGGGTTATTCAACTGCTTTCACCGCAGCCATCAGGCATAGCCAGTAAACAAAGCGCAGATAACCGTGCATCGTATGCGTTCGGCGGGGTGACAAATACCGCCGCACAGGGCTACCCGGTTCCGCTCCTTTACGGCCGCCGGCGAATCGGCGGGGCAATTATTTCCGCCGGGATTTATGTCGAAGATCAGCAGTAGATAACAAACCTTTTTACAAGCCACCTTCGGGTGGCTTTTTTTATGGGCGCGATATGGCGAATAAAATTACCGGACAAAAAGGGGGGAGCTCCAGCTCCCGAACTCCTACCGAACAGCCTGATGATCTGCAATCTGTAGCGAAGGCAAAGATCCTCGTTGCGCTTGGGGAAGGGGAGTTTGCTGGACAGCTCACCGGGAAGGATATCTACTTGGACGGAACGGCGCTGGAGAACGCCGACGGCTCCCAAAACTTCAGCGGCGTTACGTGGGAATTTCGCTCGGGTACGCAGGCCCAGAAGTACATTCAGGGCATTCCCGGTACCGAAAACGAAATCAGCGTGGGAACCGAGGTAACGAGCGCTACAGCGTGGACACGAACCTTCACCAATACACAGCTTTCGGCGGTTCGTTTACGCCTCAAATGGCCTTCGCTTTTCAAACAGGAGGACGATGGCGATCTGGTTGGTTACTCGGTTAATTATGCGATTGACTTGCAGACGGACGGCGGGACATGGCAGACAGTCCTCAATACCAGCGTGACCGGGAAAACGACCTCAGGTTATGAGCGTAGCCACCGTATTGATTTACCTCAGGCAGGCAGCACCTGGACAATCAGACTACGAAAAATTACCGCTGACGCCAACAGTGCGAAGATCGGCGACACGATGACGCTACAGAGCTTCACTGAGGTGATTGATGCGAAATTGCGATACCCGAACACCGCGCTGCTGTACATCGAATTCGACTCCAGCCAGTTTAATGGTTCTATACCTCAGATCTCCTGTGAGCCTCGTGGCCGCGTTATTCGGGTTCCTGATACTTACGACCCAGAAACCCGCTCTTACAGCGGGACATGGACCGGGGCATTTAAGTGGGCATGGACGGATAACCCTGCGTGGATATTTTACGATCTGGTTGTTTCTGACCGGTTCGGCCTCGGTCACCGTTTGACTGCTGCTAACATCGATAAATGGACGCTTTATCAGGTCGCCCAGTATTGCGATCAGATGGTGCCGGACGGTAAGGGTGGCGATGGAACAGAACCACGCTATACCTGCAACGTGTACATCCAGGACCGAAACGACGCTTATACAGTCCTGCGTGATTTTGCGGCCATATTCCGTGGCATGACGTACTGGGGCGGCGATCAGATCGTTGCTCTGGCCGATATGCCCCGTGATGTGGATTACAGCTACACGCTCGCAAATATTGTCGGCAAACCCCGTTATTCAAGCAGCACCACGAAAACGCGCTACACCACAGCGCTGGTTTCATGGTCCGATCCGGGTAACGCCTATGCTGACGCGATGGAACCCGTATTCGAGCAGGCGCTGGTGGCTCGGTACGGCTTCAATCAGCTGGAAATGACAGCCATCGGCTGCACCAGACAGTCAGAAGCGAACCGAAAGGGGCGCTGGGGTATTCTCACCAACAACAAGGATCGCGTTGTTTCGTTCGATGTCGGGCTGGACGGAAACATACCGCAGCCAGGCTATATCATCGCTGTGGCAGACGAGCTGCTTTCCGGAAAGGTTATGGGCGGTCGCATCAGCGCCGTTAACGGTCGCGTTATCAAACTTGACCGTGTAGCTGATGCAGCAGCAGGTGATCGTCTTATCCTCAACCTTCCCTCCGGAGCGTCACAGAGCAGGACCATTCAGGCGGTTAACGGGGAATCGGTCACAGTAACCACCGCGTACAGTGAGACGCCTCAGGCCGAAGCTGTCTGGGTGGTTGAGTCAAACGAACTCTACGCGCAGCAGTATCGTGTTGTGAGCGTCGCTGATAACGATGATGGCACTTTCACCATTACCGGTGCATGGCACGATCCGGATAAATATGCCCGAATCGATACCGGAGCCATCATTGACCAGCGGCCGGTGAGCGTGATCCCGCCGGGCAACCAGTCGCCGCCTGCGAACATCGTGATCAGCTCGTTTTCTGTGGTGCAGCAAAATATCAGCGTCGAAACGATGCGCGTGAGCTGGGACCAGGCGCAGAACGCTATCGCCTATGAAGCGCAATGGCGCCGCAACGACGGGAACTGGGTTAACGTGCCGCGCAGCTCTACAACGTCATTCGACGTACCGGGGATATATGCCGGGCGCTACCTGGTGCGCGTGCGCGCAATCAATGCCGCAGAAATCTCGTCCGGATGGGGCTATTCAGAAGAGAAAACGCTGACCGGTAAAGTGGGCAATCCGCCGAAACCGGTCGGCTTCATCGCTTCCGATAATGTGGTATTTGGTATCGAACTGAGCTGGGGATTTCCGGCGAATACCGACGACACGCTGAAGACGGAAATTCAGTACAGCCTGACCGGTACCGAAGACGATGCGATGCTGCTGGCAGATGTACCCTATCCGCAGCGCAAGTATCAGCAGATGGGCCTTAAGGCAGGGCAAATTTTCTGGTACCGCGCGCAGCTGGTGGACCGCAGCGGAAACGAATCAGGGTATACAGACTTTGTGCGCGGACAGGCCAGCATTGATGTATCCGATATCACCGATGCCATTCTGGAGGACATGAAAGGCTCCGATACGTTCAAAGACCTGATCGAGAACGCGGTGGACAGCAATGAAAAAATTGCTGGCATGGCAAACGACATCAAACAGGCCAACGACGAACTGGAGCAACAGGCGCAGAAAATTGCCCAAAATGCCCAGGATATCGGGAAGGTTCAGACCAGCGTTACAAACCTGTCGAGCACGGTCGGAGATGTGTCTTCTTCTCTGAACGAACTTGAGCAGACAGTGGCGACTGCTGATACCGCGCTGGGTCAGCGAATCGATAACATCAGCGTGTCTGTGGACGGTATGACGGGAGGAGTGAAGAACTCTGCCATCGCGATTATTCAGGGCAATCTGGCGCAGGTAGCGGCGCGCAAAACGCTGTCGGCATCGGTCGCCGGTAACAGCGCGCAGCTGGACCGCATTGATGAGGTGATCGTCAGCGAGAAGGAGGCAACGGCGCGTTCGCTGCTGAGTTTGCAGACTGACGTGAACGGCAACAAGGCATCCATCAACAGCCTGAACCAGACGTTCTCCGATTATCAGCAGGCCACCGCCACGCAGATAAACGGCATCACGGCGACCATCAACGGGCACACTTCAGCGATCACCACCAACGCGCAGGCCATTGCGAACGTCAACGGCGACCTGAAGGCGATGTACAGCATTAAGGTCGGGTTATCCAGCAATGGTCAGCTTTACGCGGCAGGGATGGGGATCGGCGTTGAGAATACGCCGTCCGGCATGCAGTCGCAGGTTATCTTCCTGGCTGACTGCTTCGCCGTAACGCACCAGGCCGGAGCGACCGTTACGCTTCCTTTCGTTATCCAGAATGGGCAGACCATAATTCGGGACACGGTTATTGGAGACGGGACGATTGGAAACGCCAAGATCGGCAGCTATATCCAATCTTCAACCTGGGACGGCACAGGGAACGTTGGCTGGCACATCAACAAATCTGGCTACGCGACGTTTAACAACGTGACCGTTCGCGGCTCGATTTACGCCACAAACGGTAATTTTTCTTTCAATGGCTCCGGCAATACAACGGTGATTAATGGTAATGGCGTAACCATTAATATTCCGGGTGGCGGCCGCATCGTACTGGGGACGTGGACATAAAATGCCGACAGGACTACTGATTGACCTGAATGACGGCGGAAAGCGCATGGAGATAACTGCGGGCCTGCGATGCCCGTCGTTTGGGGCCAACTTTGACAGTGGCTACCAGAAAGCCAAGTACGCTGATGTTGCCGGTTATGTTTCCGGGGCGCAGGTGCTGTTTATCCCTCACGCGACGGCTTACCTTGATTCAGGGCTGCTTCATAAAATGAACTCGGTCACCATATCCGGTGGCCGCGTAACGCAGAACTCCACGATGAAGGATGTAAGTATCAGTGAGCGTGAGAGTACGTACACGTTCCCCGGAAGCCTCTGGCAGATATTTCCGTCAGGCCAGCGTAGTGGGGTGGGACTGCTCATAAGCAACAGCACTGACTTCACCTCAATAACCAATGCCACGCAGTCAGGGCAGTGTATCTGGAAGGGGACCGTCAATGTCCCCACAGGCGGCTGGGCAGTTCCCACGATAGCGGGGTACGACAAGTCCAAATATATCGTCTTTGGGCGCTGTAATAGCGGTAACACCGTCGATTTCGATGGCAACACGGTCAGGTTCTTCAGCCCTCCATCCACCAACGATGATGCTCCAACGACCGGCACGATAGATATTGTCATCTTTGCCAGTGGCGTGGCGCCGCAGCCGGGCACCGGGCTCAACATCTTCAATGCAGCCGGGGCCTGCACGTTTTCAACGACAAAGCGGCCTTTCGTCTACCTCAACCAGCTCTGGACGCCTTCAAAAAATGCCGTGAGCATCGGCAGCGGGTATGTTCCGCTGGGTAGGTTCGGGCTGATGGCTCACGAAGTTAATGGCATGTACGTGTATCGAATGTTCGGAATAAAAATACAGAACGGCAGTGCTTCAGTTCAGGGTGGGAAATATCTGGGGCGCGAGCGGTATGCAATTTTTGGTAATGACACGGTAACGCCACTGAACCTTCCCGTTCTTCCCGATATGTACGTCTGAATAAACAGTCTTTTTAATCAACCTCGCTTCGGCGGGGTTTTTTATTGCCTGGAGAAAATATGCTTTATAACACTGGCACCATCGCCATTAACGGAAACACCGCAACCGGCACCGGCACGAACTGGACGGCGCCAGCCAGTCAGATTCGGGTTGGCCAGACGTTGTTTGTTCTTTCTAACCCGGTACAGATGTTTCAGATCACCGCCATCAACAGTGCGACGTCACTGACGGTTACGCCTGCCGCGTCTCCGGCGTTGAGCGGACAGAAATACGGCATTCTTGTTACTGATAGTCTCTCGGTCGACGGCCTGGCGCAGAGCATGTCTCAGCTCATCAACGAGTATGACGAAAACATCGGCGCGTGGGAGACGTTCGCCACCACCTCAGCAAACCAGAACATCACCGTTACCATCAACGGCGCTCGTGTAACTATTCCGGCGATCGGCAAAATGGTCCAGAAAGGGAGCAATGGGGCGGTAGGAGTTTCGGACGGCGGGACCGGGGCAACGAATGCCGCTGACGCTCGCACAAACCTCGGTTTGGGAAGTAGCGCCACGAAGGACGTTGGAACAGCCGCAGGAAACGTCATGCAGGTAGGCGCATTCAACCTTGGCGCTATCCAGGGGGACGGTCCAACCCTCGATAATATGGACGGGTTCACGCCTACCGGATTTACCTCACATCAAAATGATGGTCTGACTCAGTTGGGCCTGACATCGAATACAGGACTAACTTCCATCATTCTCAATCGGGGCAACAGGCCAACCAGAATACATCAGGCATACTCTCTACGTCGTACCTGGTTTTCATATTACAGTGGGAGCGCATGGGCCTATCATGAAGCTTACACTACTGGTAATACGACAAAATCAAGTGATGGTACTTTGAAGGCGGCGTCCCCTGTCGCCCGTATTGTTAAATCCCGTGAGGACTGCCAGCGTGAGGACATTGATTCTGACGGTTTCAGCTGGTGTGGAGGTGGAACTGCCAATGAAGAAGCTGAAGGGATCAAGATTTCAAGACTGGATGTTGGTGTTTATGTCCTGACTGGTTCAGCGGGACTGGCCTCTGAGGGCTGGCAGTTATTGCCACCAATGGACCCGGGAGGGATGGGCGAGTTGGGAGTGGTTGAAGCAGAGCAAACCGAAAGCGGCGGGCTGACTATCCGCCTGTATAAGCGGAAATATATACTCAACGAAGAAGGCGAAATTGTTAAAACGAAAGGGGCTCCTATAGATGTTCCTGCCAACAGCTGGATCGACGTTCGCCTCGATATGCCAGAGGATAGCATCTGGAAAACAAGAGCTTCCGAAGCTTCTCTTGAACTGACAGAGCAGCCTGAGGACATTCAGCCTTAAAAATTAATAGGCGAACCCAAATTGATCTGCATCCCATTTGAAACTACTGTATATAAACACAGTAAAAAAGGGAGTGCAGATTATGCCCCGAATTTCAGATATTCAGGCCGCCTTTATTGCGGCCATAGAGCTTAACCCAAAGGGCTACCGCTACCTGAGAACAGACAGCTTTATAGAAAAGTTGCGTGGTTTTAACTGGCACTTCACCCGAGCCGACGCCAATGCATGGATAGAGCGTAATCAGCCAGGCTTCGCTGACAAGACGACAGACGGTAGCGATAACCGGTACTGGATCCTGAGAAACATGGGGAGGGTCCTCTGATGGGATTTGCATCCCCTGCGACCGATTACGTCGAACGCCAACTTTCTCCATCCGTTCTGTGCAACATAGGGACGGAAAGCAGGGTAATTGAAACAGATGTTGGGTTTGCAGTCATTGAGCCAGCCACGAAAAAAAGGCCAGGAGATGTATTGTTAATTTTGTGCGACGGCCACACGCAGTTTGCAAAACTGATGGGTAAGTCATTGATCACGGATGATGGCGAGGCAATAGAGGGAACCGCTCTGGAAGAGGTGGAAGTGTTGGGCAGAGTGACGTTCTTCATCAATCGTGCATTAGATGATGATTGCCCTGCAATATAGATAAAGTTCCCCATGCTTCACTGACGAATAACCAGCCATAAGCGGCTGGTTTTTTGTGTGGTTTGGTCGGAACGAGAGAATTTTAACCTCCATCCCATGATGGCATCCTAAAGCTCAAAGGAAGTTTTGCATAATCACTTCTTCAAAATCGCATTCCCCAAAATAAAATTTAAGTGAATGAAAAACATGGAGAAAAGTGAGGATGAAAATGCAATAAAATCAGCCAGAAAAACAGAGTTAACTGGCTGATTAATAACATTTAATTGGAGGTTGTCGAACTCTGCTTCTGGAACAGTTCCCGGAAGACCGGGTAGATGTCATCCTGGTCACGAATGTGCTGCATCGCAAAGTTATCGAACATCGCTTGCAGATGCTCATACTCACGCCACAGCGTCTGGTGGGCGCGACGGGTAATTTCAATGTAGCTGTAGTAACGCACCACCGGCAGGATCTTCTTCGCCAGAATTTCATGACACAGCGGCGAGTCATCCGCCCAGTTATCGCCATCCGATGCCTGCGCGGCGTAGATATTCCACTGCGCCGGATCGTAGCGCTCCTTCACCACCTCGTCCATCAGCTTCAGGGCGCTCGACACGATGGTGCCGCCGGTCTCCTGCGAGTAGAAGAACTCATGTTCATCCACCTCTTTCGCCTGAGTGTGATGGCGGATGTAGACCACCTCCACGTTCTTATACGTTCTGCTCAGGAACAGATAGAGCAGAATATAAAAACGCTTAGCCATATCCTTGGTGGCCTGATCCATTGAACCTGATACGTCCATCAGGCAGAACATCACCGCCTGACTGGAAGGCTCCGGCCGTTTTTCGTAGTTCTTGTAGCGCAGGTCGAACGTGTCGATAAACGGCACCCGGTCGATCTTCGCCCTCAGTTCGGCGATCTCTTTACGCAGGCGCTCCTCTTCCAGCAGTTGTGCGGGTTCCGTGTTTTCCACCACTTTCAGGCTGGTTTCCAGCTCGCGCAGTTCGCGCCGTTTGCCTGCCGTCATCGCCGTGCGTCGCGCCAGTGAGTTTTGCAGTGAACGCACCACGCTGATGTTGGCGGGCACCCCGTTTGCGGTATAACCCGCGCGATGGGTTTTGTATTCGTTGAGCTGACGGTGCTGATTCTTTCTCAGATTCGGCAGGGCCAGATCCTCAAACAGCAGGTCGAGATATTCGTCTTTTGAAATCTGAAAGACGAACTCGTCCTGGCCTTCACCGTCCTGGCTGGCCTGCCCCTGACCGCTGCCAGAACCGCCGCCTCCGCCTTGGGGCCGCTCGATTCTGTCATTCTGGACGAAGTGGTCATTACCTGGGTGCACGCGATGGCGAAGGCCGCCACGCCCCTGATGAAACATCGGTTCGCTGATGTCATCGTTAGGGATGGAGACGGATTCGCCGCTGTCGACGTCGGTCACCGAGCGTTTGTTGATGGCCTCGGAGATCGACTGTTTAATTTGCGATTTATAACGGCGCAAGAAGCGCTGGCGATTCACCGTGCTCTTGTTTTTGCCGTTAAGACGCCGGTCAATAAACCAGGTCATATATCCCCCGTACTGCATTTGCCAACTTGCAGCGTCCGTAAGTACCGGACATTTTGTTGGCCCGGTAAGCGCGTTACCGGGCACTTGTCTTAAGACGATTTACGCACGCGCAGATACCATTCACAGAGCAGGCGGACCTGTTTGCGGGTATAGCCTTTTTCCATCATACGGTCGACAAAATCGTCGTGCTTTTTCTGCTCGTCGGTTGAGGTTTTGGCGTTGAACGAGATGACCGGCAACAGCTCTTCCGTGTTAGAGAACATTTTCTTCTCTATAACCGTGCGCAGTTTTTCGTAGCTGGTCCAGTTCGGATTGCGGCCGTTGTTATGCGCTCTGGCGCGCAGCACGAAGTTCACAATCTCGTTTCGGAAGTCTTTCGGATTGCTGATCCCGGCTGGTTTCTCGATTTTTTCAAGTTCCGCGTTCAGGGATTCACGGTCAAACAGCTGGCCGGTATCCGGGTCGCGATACTCCTGATCCTGGATCCAGAAGTCAGCGTAGGTGACGTACCGGTCGAAGATGTTCTGGCCGTATTCGGAATAGGATTCCAGGTAGGCGGTCTGGATCTCTTTGCCGATAAACTCGGCGTATTTCGGGATCAGGTAGCCTTTCAGGAACTCCAGGTAGCGTTCAGCCTGCTCCTGTGGGAACTGTTCACGTTCAATTTGCTGTTCCAGCACGTAGAACAGATGTACCGGGTTGGCGGCCACCTCCGCGTGGTCGAAGTTAAAGACGCGGGAGAGGATCTTAAACGCGAAACGCGTCGACAAACCGTTCATCCCTTCGTCGACCCCGGCGTAATCGCGGTATTCCTGGTACGATTTCGCTTTCGGGTCGGTATCCTTCAGGCTTTCACCGTCATACACGCGCATTTTTGAGTAGATGCTGGAATTTTCCGGCTCTTTCAGGCGCGACAGGATCGAGAAGCGCGACAGTGTTTCCAGCGTTCCCGGTGCGCAAGGGGCATGAACCAGCTCACTGTGGTTGAGCAGTTTTTCGTAAATCTTGATCTCCTCGGAGATCCGCAGGCAATAAGGCACTTTGACGATGTACACACGGTCAAGGAACGCCTCATTGTTTTTGTTGTTACGGAAGGTCACCCATTCAGATTCGTTAGAGTGGGCAAGGATAATCCCGTTAAACGGCAGGGCGGAAATACCTTCTGTCCCGTTGTAGTTCCCTTCCTGGGTGGCGGTCAGTAGCGGATGCAGCACTTTGATCGGTGCTTTAAACATCTCGACAAATTCCATAATCCCCTGGTTGGCGCGGCACAGCGCACCGGAATAACCGTAGGCATCCGGGTCGTTTTGCGCGTGATGCTCCAGCTTACGGATATCGACTTTACCCACCAGCGCCGAGATATCCTGGTTGTTCTCGTCACCGGGTTCAGTTTTAGCGATGGCGATCTGCTCGAGGATAGACGGCCACACTTTCACGACGCGGAACTTGGTGATGTCCCCGCCAAACTCGTGCAGACGTTTTGCCGCCCACGGCGACATGATCGTACCGAGATAGCGATGCGGAATTCCAAACTCTTTTTCCAGAATTTGCGCATCCTCTTGCGGATTAAACAGGCACAGCGGATGGTCATTGACCGGGCTGCGTTCGCCGTTGGCGCTCAGCACATAGATCGGCACGCGCTGCATCAGCGCTTTCAGCCGTTCAGCCAGGGAGGATTTACCCCCACCGACAGGACCCAGCAGGTAAAGGATCTGTTTCTTCTCTTCCAGCCCCTGAGCGGCATGCTTCAGGTAGGAGACGATCTGCTCAATGGCGTCTTCCATGCCATAGAACTCTTCAAACGCCGGGTATCGGGCGACCACCCGATTCGAAAATAGACGGGAAAGCCGTGGCTCCAGGGCAGTATCAACCATGTTTGGCTCACCAATAGCCATCAATAGCCGTTCTGCCGCATTGGCATAGGCACTGCGATCTTGCCGACAAATGGTAAGAAACTCCTGCAGTGTGAACTCTTCGTCCTTGGCAGCTTCGTAGCGCTGGCGATAGTGATCGAATATATTCATGGCATGCCGTCCTTTCGTTTTTTAGCACAGGATAAGAGCCGTTCGTATGAGTAGTGGAGGCTCCCGGAAGAGAATTTTTCGCACCTCACTGCCAGAGCAGCAACCTGTGTGCCAGGTCGAAGGCTATGAACCGCAGGGTGTTCAGCAAAACCTCTTCTTAAATTAAAGCGTAGATGGCAATTGCAAAACTTGCATACGGATAAAATCTACTTTCAATGACATATCAATAACTCATCCAAAAATTTCCACTGCGGTTATAAGCGAAAAGTGGGTTTTTCATTTATCGGTCACATAAATGAAAGCGGGATGTCATCTGAAAAATGAAAAATAACGGGTTAATCAAACGGATTAGCGCGCAAAAAATTTTGGGATGTACGGGAATGGCGGTTACACTTCACCCGCTGATTATTTGACTACAGGAAAGAATGGATTGTGACCAAACTCAAACTTCTGGCATTGGGCATCCTTGCCGCTACCGCAGCGAGCACCGTACAGGCTGAGAGCCAGTGGACTGTTGGCGCGGGTGCTGGCGTGATTAACAGCCCGTACAAGCAGTATGACCGCGACGTTTATCCTGTCCCCGTTGTCACCTATGAAGGCGATAACTTCTGGTTCCGTGGGTTGGGCGGTGGCTACTATCTGTGGAACGATACGGCCGATAAGCTCTCCATCATGGCCTATTACGATCCAACGCACTTTAAACCAGGCGACAGCGACAGCAATGCGCTTCGTCAGCTGGACAAACGCAGAAGCTCACTGATGGCGGGGCTTTCTTACGTCCATAATACCGAGTATGGCTTCCTGCGCACTGCGCTGGCGGGCGATACCCTGGACAACAGCAACGGCTTCATCTGGGATCTGGCGTGGCTTTATCGCTATACCAACGGCGCAGTGACGCTGACGCCGGGTATTGGTGTGCAGTACAGCAGCGAGAATTACAACGACTACTACTATGGCGTGTCTAAAGCGGAGTCTCGCCGCAGCGGTCTGAAGAGCTACAGCGCGGATGATGGCTGGGACCCGTACCTGGAACTCACCGCCTCGTATAACTTCCTCGGTGACTGGAATGTGTACGGCACTGGCCGTTACATTCGTCTGAGCGATGAGGTGAAAGACAGCCCGATGGTCGACAAGTCCTGGTCTGGCATCTTCTCCGTGGGTGTGACCTACAAGTTCTGACCAGAACGTGATGCATTAAAACGGGGCGCTAGCGCCCCGTTTGTTTTTTATGATGCCTGAACAATATTAGCGCTTCACAATCTTGATCGTCTGGCCTAAGCGGGACGGTTTTTCTTCGCTGGTTTTCTGCGGCGCGGTCACGCACGCGGTTTCCACGCACACGAAGGTCTTGTAACCGTCATCCGGGATATCCGCCATGCTGACGGAAAGGGCAGGGCCCGGGTTCCAGCCCACCACGTTGCTGTGGTGGTGATGAACCACATCAATACCGCGGTTCAGCGCGCTGTCGTGGATGACGCTACAGGCTTCCGGGTGCAGATACACGCGGTCGGTACGATCCGGGAAAGTCTGCACGCCGTCGTCCAGCTTGCCTTCTTTCGCGTTATCCACTTTGTCGATAAAGGTATCGCCAAGTCCGCTCACCTTAACGGCCTGAATGTCGCCTACGTTGAAATAGGTGTGCAGGGCGGACGTTGTTTCAAATTCGCCGTGCGCTTCCAGTTCAATCTCGCAGGTTTTACCCAGCTTGAAGCGGGCATACAGGGTGAACTCGTGTGGCCACAGGGCACGCGTTTCATCATTCGCCTGGAGTTCAAAGGTCAACACCGCACCGTTTTCATCTTCGTTGTGGGCTTTCAGCGTCCACTGCTGGTTACGGGCGAAACCGTGTGAGGGTAAACCCTGCTGCGCTGACGGGCCAAACCATGGCCAGCAGATCGGTACGCCGCCGCGGATCGCCGCCCCTTTTTTGAACGAGGTGGCCTCGCTCAGCCACAGGCCTTCTTCTTCACCTTCTGGTTTCCAGGAGAGCAGGTGGGCGCCATTGAGCGCTACGGAGGCTTTAACGCGCGGATGATCAACGACGATGATATCGGCACCGTCGATCTGACGGCGGGAGAGCACAGGGGTAAGTTGTTCGACTACCGGAAGTGCAAAAATTTTATTAATCATTAAGCAATCCTCTGTCTAAAAACAATAAAAAAGGCGACCGAAGTCGCCTTTTAGGATCAAGCACTCATCTCAACTTATTTGGAGATGTGAGCGATCAGGTCCAGTACTTTGTTAGAGTAGCCAGTTTCGTTGTCGTACCAGGAAACCAGTTTCACGAAGTTGTCGTTCAGTGCGATACCTGCTTTAGCATCGAACACGGAAGTGCACACTTCGCCGTTGAAATCGGTAGATACAACGTCGTCTTCGGTATAACCCAGAACGCCTTTCATTGGGCCTTCGGAAGCAGCTTTGATTGCTTTCTTAATTTCTTCATAAGAAGCAGCTTTTTCCAGACGAACGGTCAGGTCAACAACGGATACGTTAGGAGTTGGAACGCGGAACGCCATACCAGTCAGTTTGCCATTCAGTTCTGGCAGTACTTTACCTACTGCTTTAGCAGCACCGGTAGAAGATGGGATGATGTTCTGAGCCGCGCCACGGCCGCCGCGCCAGTCTTTGTGAGACGGGCCATCAACGGTTTTCTGAGTAGCGGTGGTTGCGTGAACGGTAGTCATCAGACCTTCGATGATGCCGAAGTTGTCGTTGATAACTTTAGCCAGCGGTGCCAGGCAGTTGGTGGTGCAGGATGCGTTGGAAACGATGTCCTGGCCAGCGTAAGTTTCGAAGTTTGCACCGCGAACGAACATTGGGGTGTTGTCTTTGGAAGGACCAGTCAGAACAACTTTCTTCGCACCCGCAGTGATGTGTTTACGTGCAGTTTCGTCGGTCAGGAAGATACCGGTAGCTTCAGCTACAACGTCAACACCGATTTCGTTCCATTTCAGGTTAGCTGGGTCTTTCTCAGCAGTAACGCGGATGGTTTTGCCATTAACAACCAGGTGGCCGTCTTTCACTTCAACGGTGCCGTCGAAACGACCGTGAGTTGAGTCGTACTTCAGCATGTACGCCATGTATTCAGCGTCCAGGAGATCGTTGATACCAACGATTTCGATGTCAGAACGTTTCTGAGCAGCACGGAAAACAATACGGCCGATACGGCCAAAACCGTTGATACCTACTTTGATAGTCATATATTCCACCAGCTATTTGTTAGTGAATAAAAGGTTGCCTGTAAAATTACAAAAACCTTACGCAGCGTCAAGCGGAATCGTGTCAATCATTGCGACAAATCAATCCTGTGACTAACGTTTGTGCGACTGACTCGCCTCACTTTCCCTTTGAGCTAGCAACCACATGGGGGCTGCGCCCGGAATTTTAAAGGCCTCGCAGGATTAAAATGTGAAATTGATCACAATTGCCTGACCGCCTTTTCGCGGCACATAAGTTTAGAACAAAAGTGCACGCGCGGGTGTTAATGTTTTGTTAGAATCTGGGTTAAAAGATGTCTGTTTCAACAGCGAGATGTAAGCATATGTCGAACCAACGTAACCCCGACGATTTGAAAAAAAACCTTACAGAGATGCAGTTTTACGTGACGCAAAATCACGGCACAGAACCGCCGTTTTCCGGGCGTTTGCTGCACAACAAACGGGAAGGCGTCTACCACTGCCTGGTGTGTGATGCACCGCTGTTTAACTCCCAGACGAAGTACGATTCTGGCTGCGGCTGGCCGAGCTTTTACGAGCCTGTAAGCGATGATGCGATCCGCTACCTGACGGACACCTCGCACGGCATGGTACGCACCGAAATTCGTTGCGGGAACTGCGACGCCCATCTCGGGCATGTTTTCCCGGATGGCCCGCAGCCGACGGGGGAGCGTTTCTGCGTAAATTCGGCTTCCATGAGCTTTACCGATGATGAAAACGGCGACCAGACCAAGGGTTGAAAAAACGATTCAGCAAATTATTCCTTTGAAAGGGAGAGATCATGAATATTGATGACATGATTGCAGGTATGACCCCGGAGGTTTATCAGCGTCTGGTGACGGCCGTTGAGCTGGGAAAATGGCCGGACGGTGTGGCGCTCACACCTGAGCAAAAAGAGAACAGTTTGCAGCTGGTGATGCTGTGGCAGGCGCGTCACAATACCGACGCCCAGCACATGACCATCGACACTAACGGTCAGATGGTGATGAAAAGCAAGCGCGAGCTGAAAGAAGACTTCGGCATCACGCCGAAGCCGATTGCGACGATGAAAATGCAATAACGGTGCGGGTTGATGCCCTCACCCAACCCTCTCCCCGTGGGAGAGGGCTTGATTGTCTTACTACTGATGCGGGATCCCAAGCGACTCCGCCAGCTGTTTCGCGAGCTGGTTCTCGTCGTCAGCCCCGTACTCCCAGAACATGGCGCCAGCCAGACCTTTTTCCTTGATGTAATCCGCTTTGATCGCCACGGAGCGCGGGTTCTCATAGGAAATCGCAAACAGCGCCTTACCGTCGGCGGATTTCACCGACAGCCACGGCACTTTCGCCTGTTCGTCCCAGTGCTCGGTAAAGCGTTTCTGCGGATCGTTCAGCAGTTTGCGGACGATATCGTTGTATTTCACATAGGTATCTTTGGTCAGATCATAGCCAAGCGATTTAAACAGGCTCAGTTCCTGCGGCCCGAAGTAGGGCTGGGTGACAGGATTTTTTTGCGCATCCGGTTTCGTCCAGTCGATCCCTGGCTCTACGGCACGTTTCGGCACGCGCCCATAGAAACCAATTCCGAGGTTCATCTGCTGCGGCTTCAGCCCGGCGGCCAGATAGTTATTCACCACAAAATCGACGCTGTATTTATCGGCAGCGGCCACGGTCGGCCAGGCGCTGGAGTCATACAGATTCGCGTTAAAATACTGAGTACCGTACGCCATGTCGTAGGTCATCAGGTTGATGTAATCGAGCAGGGGGGCAATGGCTTTCACATCCACCCAGCTTTTCGGACTTTCCGCATTCGCGCCCACCGCAATCGTGACCAGCTTTTTCTTACCAAACGCGTCACGCATCTCTTTTAACAGCGCGGTGAAATTATCCCTGTCGGCAGGGGTGCTTTCGACAAGTCCCCACGCGCCGTTGACCGGATATTCCCAGTCCAGGTCGATCCCGTCCAGGCCGTATTGACTGACGATCTCCTGCGCGGAGCGAATAAATACCGCGCGACTCTCTTTGGTCGCCGCGGCACCAGAAAAACCACGCGCGCCCCAGCCGCCAACGGAAAGCAGGACTTTCAGGTTCGGGTTTTGTTTACGAAGCTGAGGAAGTAACGCCAGATCGGATGCCACCTTAGGTGATAACCAGATTTGATGCAGTTTTGCCGGATCTTTCAGCACGGCGTTGGTTTCGTCTTTCTCGTTGTTATAGACCAGACCAAACGAGTAGTTGAGGTGAGTGATCTGGCGGACGTCGAGTTTATTAATATCGCCACCCGGTCCGGCGGTAACATCGCCACCGCCATTGAAGTAGCCCACGGACATCAGGGGCGCGGCGGAAGCCAGTGACGCGCAAAGCAAGGGTAATGCTGCCAGCAAGGGCAAACGTTTCATATAAGTTCCTCTTTGACCAAATAAAAATAACCACGCCACAGAAAAGGCGTGGCGAAAAAACAGCCTGAAGAGAATAGCATCGCCGTTTCGCTTGTGATGCGAGGGAGTTCACTTTATGGGGATTGGGGAAGAAATGCCGGGTGGCGCTGACGCTTACCCGGTCTACAAAACCAGAGAAAGTAGGCCGGGTAAGGCTAAGCCGTCACCCGGCTAAAAAGCTTACGCCTGCGTCTCCATCCAGTCAGCCAGCGTATACAGCGTTGCGCCTTCTGCGGCCATATCCATAAACGCCTGAGCGCTGTCATGCGGCTGAATATTCACCCCGCGACAGCCGTCGGTGATGACATTCACGGTATAGCCCAACTGGAGCGCATCCAGCACGGTGAACTTCACGCAGTAATCCGTCGCCAGGCCCAGCACAATCAGCTCGGTGATCTCATGGTGGCGCAACCACGCGTCCAGCGCCGTCTTCTGACGATGACCGTTATCAAAGAACGCGCTGTAGCTGTCGATGGTTGGGTTTTCACCTTTGTGGAACACCGCGTCGATGGCCTTCTGGTTCAGCAGCGGATGCAGCTCAGCGCCTTCCGTCTGCTGCACGCAGTGATCGGGCCAGAAGGTTTGCGCCAGCCCGTCCAGTTCGCCCTGGCTGTAAGGCTCAACGTTGTGCTGGCTGGCAAAGCTGCCGTGGTTTGCCGGATGCCAGTCCTGACTCGCCACCACCGCTTCACCACGAGCTTTACACCACTCAATCAGCGAATTCGCGACGTCTACGGTGCTGTCGCCTTCCGCGACGGCCAGCGCACCGCCCGCACAGAAATCATTTTGCAAATCGACCAGTAACAGGGCGCGTTGCTTCATGGGACCTCCTTATTCGTCCGGCGTCAGTTCACCGCGCAGGTTTTGCATCATGGCGCGGCGAATGGAATCAATATCCAGATCCTGACTCAGTAAATAGTGAAGTTTAGTCAGCGTTGCCTCAACGGTCATATCGAAACCACTGATCACCCCAGCGTGCGCCAGGGCATTACCGGTGGCGTAGCCGCCCATATTGACTTTGCCGGACATACACTGGGTGAGGTTGACCACCACAATCCCGCGATCGCTCGCCTCCTGAAGCTCTTTCAGGAATTCACCGTTCTGCGGGGCGTTACCCACACCATAGGAGCGCAGGATCAGCGCCTTCACCGGCTGGCGCAGGAAGTTGCGCACCACGTCAGCGGAAATACCCGGATAAATCGTCACTACGCCAATCGGCTGCGGGGTGATGGGGTGAACGATCAGCTCGCCTGCGGTATTCGGCGCGGGCGGCGTGCCCAGACGACGGATATGGATCCCCGCTTCCAGCAGCGGTTGCAGGTTAGGTGAGGCAAAAGCGTCAAAGCCGTCAGCGTGCGCTTTAGTGGTACGGTTCCCGCGGTACAGTCGGTTGTTGAAGAACAGCGTTACCTCGTTGATCGGGTAATTAGCGGCCACGTACAGGGAGTTAAGCAGGTTGATCTGCCCGTCTGAACGCAGTTCCGCCAGCGGGATCTGCGAGCCGGTCACGATGACGGGCTTGCTCAGGTTCTCCAGCATGAAGGAGAGCGCCGAGGCGGTGAACGCCATGGTGTCGGTACCGTGCAGGATCACGAAGCCGTCGTACTGGTCGTAATGGGCTTTAATATCGTCCGCAATATGCTGCCAGTCTTCCGGCGTCATGTCGGAGGAGTCCATCAGCGGCTCATATTCGTGGATGGTAAAGTCCGGCATTTCCGGACGGTGGAATTCAGGCATCAGCGCCAGCTGGCGCTGTAAGTGGCCGGAAACCGGGATATAGCCATTTTCTGAGCGCTGCATACCGATGGTACCGCCGGTATAGGCGACATAAATTGATTTCTTCTGCATGGTAATGAGTTCTTGTTCTTCAAAAGAAAAAATCCCCTCTTCACGGGAAGAGGGGACGGTTTTTAACGCACGTTCGCACAGGTCAGGCAAAACGCGTAGCGGCTTTGTGGATCATTAAAGGCTGCGAGCTTGTCGCTCTCCGCTTTCATGGCTTTCGCCGCGGTCGCCACCGGCGCCGGCAGATAAGCCTGAAGCGCGTCCGGCAGCATGGCACGAACGGAGCCGGACATGCTGTCCACGACCATATCGAAGAACGTTGGTTCGTCCTGATAATAGTCCACGTGCCACTGCTTGAGCTTCGCCAGCTCCGCTGCTTTCTTCACGGCGTCGTCGAAGTCACCCAGACTGTCTACCAGGCCGTTACTCTTCGCGTCCTGGCCGGTCCAGACATGGCCCTGAGCGATCTGGTCAATCTGATCGGGCGTCTTTTTACGGGAGTCCGCAACCAGCGTGATGAAACGTTTATAGCCACTCTCAATGCTGAGCTGCATCATCTCAGACACCTCAGGCGGCAGGGATTTGGTGACGGACACATCCGCCAGCGGCGAGGTGGAAACGCCGTCGGTGTGGACGCCGAGATAATCCAGGCTGTTCTCTACGGTGTTGATCACGCCGAAGATGCCAATCGAACCGGTCAGCGTGCTTGGGTTAGCCACAATGTAGTTGGCTGGCGTCGAGATCCAGTACCCCCCGGAAGCCGCCATGCCGCCCATCGATACCACTACAGGCTTGCCCGCGGCGCGCGCGGCGGCCAGTTCAGCACGGATCACTTCAGAGGCGCTGACGCTGCCGCCAGGGCTGTTCACCCGCAGGACAATCGCCTTCACTTTCGGATCCAGGCGCGCATCGCGGATCTGCGACGCGGTAGTGTCCCCGCCGACGTTCCCCGGCGTTTCTTCGCCATCCATAATGGCCCCGTTAGCAAACACCACGGCGATGCTGTCACCACTGTCGTCCGGCTTTTTCGCGGCGTAGTCATACATGCTGATGGCGCTGTAGTTTTTATCCTCTTTACTCCAGCCGAACTGTTTGGTCAGCGCTTTTTCAATTTCAGCGCTGGAACCCAGCTGATCGACCAGTTTGTTATCAAGCGCGTATTTCGCTGTATCGCCGTCCACCTTGCGCAGGCCGTCCAGCACGCCGCGCGCGCCCGGGAAGACCTGCTCAGCGGTAATCTGACGGTTAGCGGCAATGGTGCCGAGGTAGTTCTGCCACAGCTCGCCAATCCAGCGGCTGTCCGCTTCACGGGCGGCAGGGGACATATCATCGCGGATAAACGGCTCCACGGCGGATTTATAGGTCCCAACGCGGAAGACGTGGGTGGTGACCTTCAGCTTGTCGAGCAGCGATTTGTAGTACAGACCGTTAGTGGCAAAGCCATGCAGATCGACCGTACCCTGTGGCGAAAGCCAGATCTTATTGGCAAAGCTCGCCAGATAATATTGTCCCTGGGTGTAGCTGTCGCCAATGGCAATAACCGGTTTACCGCTGTCGCGGAATTCGCGCAGCGCCTTACCGATGTACTGCATTGACGGCTGATCGGCGCCGGCAAAATCTTTCAGGTCCAGCACGATACCGGTAATGTTACGATCGTCTTTAGCCTGACGGATGGTGTCGACGATATCAAACAGGGAGTTTTCCTGAAGACGGTCTGACGTTGCGCCGAACAGCTGGCGACCAATCACGCCCAGACGGTTGCTGGTCGATGGCTTATCAACAATCACCCCGGTGATATCGAGTAACAGCGCGCCGCGCGTCGAATGCTGCGACTGGTTTGCGTTGCTGATATGCATCCAGATACCTGCGCATACCAGGACCAGGAAGATGAAGAAGATGTTCATCACCAGGTTGCGGACGAAGTTGAGCAGTCGCCACGTCCATTTAAAGAAACCGGCAAAGATTCGCCAAAGGGTTCGCATGTATTCTCCCTAACCAGAAAAGGACTGTTTCCGTCGCCACGGGACGGTAATGTGCGGTTATCGTAATGACCCAACCGCCACTTGTCAGCAGGAATCGCCTGCCACGCTGTAACAAATTCTGCTGTCGTGTTAATTTTGTGAGTAAATTTCATGAAAGGAGTTAACCAATGGACGCACTTGAACTGCTTGTTAACCGTCGTAGCGCTTCCCGCCTGGCCGAACCGGCACCCGTCGGCGAGCAGCTGGAAAACATTCTGCGTGCCGGAATGCGTGCGCCGGACCATGGCACATTGCAGCCGTGGCACTTCTTTATTATTGAAGGCGAAGGGCGCGACCGCTTCAGCCAGCTGCTGGAGCAGGGGGCTGTTGCCGCAGGCCAGGATGAGAAGGGGATTGATAAAGCCCGCAGTGCGCCATTCCGCGCGCCGATGATCATCGCTGTCGTGGCGAAATGTCAGGCCGACCATAAGGTGCCGGTCTGGGAGCAGGAAATGTCCGCAGGCTGCGCGGTAATGGCGATGCAAATGGCCGCCGTCGCGCAGGGCTTCAATGGCATCTGGCGCACCGGACCGCTGACCGGGAGCGCCGCCGTGCGGGAAGGTTTCTCCTGCGGCGAACAGGATAAAATTGTCGGCTTCCTCTATCTTGGCACCCCGCAGCTTAAAGCTTCCAGCACCATTAGCGTGCCGGACACCACGCCTTTCGTCAGCCGTTTTTAATCACCCGCGCTAAACTGTCTGGATTCTGAGCATCCGCCGCAGAATTCAGACAGTCATACTTACCTCTTTATGGAATGAGCGCTACCATAGCGCGATTGAGATGACAGGAGACGTCCATGAGCGAGCAAACCATTCGTTTAACGCAATACAGCCACGGAGCCGGTTGCGGTTGTAAAATTTCCCCGAAAGTGCTGGAGACCATCCTGCACAGTGAGCAGGCGAAGTTTGTCGACCCGAACCTGCTTGTCGGTAACGAAACGCGTGACGATGCAGCGGTTTATGACCTGGGTAACGGCACCAGCATTATCAGCACTACTGACTTCTTTATGCCGATTGTCGACAACCCGTTCGACTTCGGGCGCATTGCGGCCACCAACGCCATCAGCGATATCTTTGCGATGGGCGGTAAACCGATTATGGCGATCGCCATTCTGGGCTGGCCGATTAACACCCTCCCGCCGGAGATTGCCCGCGACGTGATCGAAGGCGGACGCTTTGCCTGCCAGCAGGCGGGTATTGCCCTGGCCGGTGGTCACTCTATCGATGCGCCGGAGCCGATCTTCGGCCTGGCCGTCACCGGCGTGGTGCCGACCGAGCGCGTGAAGCGCAACAGCACGGCGCAGGCGGGCTGCAAGCTGTTCCTCACTAAGCCGCTGGGCATTGGCGTACTGACCACTGCCGAGAAGAAATCCCTGCTGAAGCCCGAGCATATCGGTCTGGCAACGGAAGTGATGTGCCAGATGAACCTCGCCGGTGCGGCATTCGCCAATATCGACGGCGTGAAGGCCATGACCGACGTGACCGGTTTTGGTCTGCTGGGGCACCTCTCTGAAGTCTGTCAGGGCGCGGGCGTGCAGGCGCAGGTCTGGTATCAGGATGTGCCTAAGCTGCCGGGCGTGGAAGAGTACATTGCTCAGGGCGCAGTGCCGGGCGGGACGCAGCGCAACTTCGCCAGCTACGGCCATTTAATGGGCGAAATGCCGGAAGCGTGGCGTAACCTGCTGTGCGATCCGCAAACCTCCGGCGGCCTGCTGCTGGCGGTGACGCCGGAAGCTGAAGCTGACGTTCAGGCGACGGCTGCCGAGTTTGGCATCACCCTGACGGCCATTGGTGAGCTGGTGACCGCCCGCGGTGGTCGCCCGATGATTGAGATCCGTTAATTCGATGCGGTTGTTTATTGCCGAAAAGCCGAGTCTGGCGCGTGCCATCGCCGATGTGCTGCCCAGGCCGCATCGCAAAGGAGACGGCTTTATCGAATGCGGTAACGGGCAGGTGGTCACCTGGTGTATCGGTCACCTGCTTGAACAGGCGCAGCCGGATGTCTACGACAGCCGCTACGCCCGCTGGAACCTCAACGATCTGCCGATTGTGCCGGAAAAGTGGCGTCTCCAACCGCGTCCTTCCGTCACCAAACAGCTCAACGTCATTAAGCGCTTCCTGCATGAGGCGACGGAAGTGGTCCACGCGGGTGACCCGGACAGGGAAGGGCAACTGCTGGTCGATGAAGTGCTGGACTACCTGGAGCTGGCGCCGGAAAAGCGCCAGCAGGTGCAGCGCTGCCTGATCAACGACCTCAACCCTCAGGCGGTAGAGCGGGCCATTTCACGCCTGCGCGCCAACAGCGAATTTATTCCCCTGTGTGTCTCCGCGCTGGCGCGTGCCCGTGCGGACTGGCTGTACGGGATCAACATGACCCGCGCCTACACCATTCTCGGGCGCAACGCGGGTTATCAGGGCGTACTCTCCGTCGGTCGTGTCCAGACACCGGTGCTGGGGCTGGTGGTGCGTCGCGACGAAGAGATCGAAAATTTCGTCGCCAAAGACTTCTTCGAAGTCAAAGCGCATATCGTCACGCCGAAAGACGAACGCTTTACCGCCGTCTGGCAGCCAAGCGATGCCTGTGAGTCATATCAGGACGAAGAGGGACGGCTGCTGCATCGCCCGCTGGCGGAGCACGTGGTCAACCGCATTACCGGCCAGCCCGCAATCGTCACCAGCTATAACGACAAACGGGAAACGGAGCCCGCACCGCTGCCGTTCTCCCTTTCGGCGTTGCAGATTGAGGCGGCTAAGCGCTTTGGTCTTAGCGCGCAGAACGTGCTCGATATCTGCCAGAAGCTCTACGAAACCCACAAGCTGATCACCTATCCGCGTTCGGACAGCCGCTATCTGCCGGAAGAACACTTCGCCGGACGCCACTCGGTGATGAATGCCATTGGCGTCCATGCGCCGGATCTGTTGCCGCAACCGGCGGTAAACCCGGATACCCATAACCGCTGCTGGGACGATAAAAAAGTCGATGCTCACCACGCGATAATCCCGACGGCGCGCACCAGCAACGTCAACCTGACCGACAACGAAGCAAAGGTCTATAACCTGATCGCGCGTCAGTATCTGATGCAGTTCTGCCCGGACGCGGTGTTCCGCAAGTGCGTTATTGAACTGGAAATTGCCAAAGGCAAATTTATCGCCAAAGCGCGTTTCCTTGCAGAAGCGGGCTGGCGCACGCTGCTCGGCAACAAAGAGCGTGACGAAGAGAACGACGGCACGCCGCTGCCGGTCGTGGCCAAAGGCGACGAACTGCTGTGCGAGAAGGGCGAAGTGGTTGAACGACAAACCCAGCCGCCGCGCCACTTCACCGATGCGACGCTGCTTTCGGCCATGACCGGCATCGCCCGCTTTGTGCAGGATAAAGATCTGAAGAAGATCCTGCGCGCCACCGACGGTCTGGGGACGGAGGCGACCCGCGCGGGGATCATCGAACTGCTCTTTAAGCGCGGCTTCCTGGAGAAAAAGGGACGTTACATCCATTCAACAGAACCGGGCCGGGCGCTAATTCATTCGCTGCCGGAGCTGGCCGCCAGGCCGGACATGACCGCGCACTGGGAGTCGGTGCTGACGCAGATCAGCGAAAAGCAGTGCCGTTATCAGGACTTTATGCAGCCGCTGGTAGGGACGCTTTATCAGCTGATTGACCAGGCGCGCAGTACGCCAGTGAAGCGATTCCGGGGAATGGTCGCCCCGGGCGGCGGGGCGAAGAAACCGTTCAAAAAGAAGAAAAGCGCAGCCAAAAATACAACCGCTTAAACCGTAGGCCGGGTAAGGCGAAGCCGCCACCCGGCATGAAGGGTGGCGTTTACTCGTTCAGTGCGCCATAGATCTGATCGACAATCCATCCATATGTTGCCGCAGGTAAGGTCCCGCTGACAAAAACATTCGGATTCATTTTAGGATCAGCGACGGGGGAGTGTGGTCGGTTGCCCAGAATGACAATCGCCATACGTTTTACGGGATCAATGGCGGTGAGCGTGCCTGTCCAGCCCGTATGCCCATAGGTTTGAGGGCTTGCCAGTACGCCAAAGGTTGGGGTCATAGAGGAATTACCGTTAACCCTCCAGCCCAGTCCAAAGGTGACATCTGCTGCCGAGCTACGGGTAAACTCATCTACTGTACTCTGATCAAATAACGTAACGTTGCCATAATGCCCCCCGTTAAGCATGGTCTGCATCAGCACGGCAATATCATGTGTATTTGAGAACAGACCTGCGTGACCTGAAACGCCCTCCATGGAATACCATGCCTTTTCATCATGAACCTGGCCCCAGAGGGTAGTGGTACGAATATTCGGAAAACTGATTACACCATCCCGGGTGTTACCGTTAAGTTCGGTGGCGGCAATTTGCTGTTGCTTAAAGCCTTTTAACAGAGGGTTAAACACCGTGTGCTTCAGGCCGAGCGGCTGGTAAATATGTTTCTCAACATACACATCAAGCGGCATTGCGGTAACGGACTCGATGATAAATCCGAGGATCATGTAATCGATGTCGCTGTAGACATGTTTTGTACCTGGCGAATAATCAAGCGGCGTTCGCTTAATCATCTCCAGCGTGGTCTGTTTATCCTGAGAGTAGAGGCTGCCTGCAACACGCTTGTTTGGATATTGCGGATCGGCCGGGAAGCCGGCGGTATGATGCAAAATATCAATAATTCGCAGGGCATCTTTTCCTTTAATTTTGTCGGTGGGGTTATCCGCGAACCCTGGAATATATTTCGCGACAAGGTCGGTCGCGCTTATTTTGCCTTCGTAGACCAGCTTCTGTAGCGCAAAGTTTGTTGCATACATTTTGGTATTGGAAGCCAGATCGTACATGGTGTCCGTGGTGGCCATAACAGGATTGCTGGCTAAATGCGAGCCGTCATATTTTTTGGCGTAGCCCCAGGCTTTCTGAAATACAATGTGGTTATCTTTTATCACCAGCACATTCATCCCGGGGTAGCCAGCGTCAACTTGCTGCTGGATCCAGCGAACCATACTGTTTATTTTTTTAACATTAAAGCCCACGGTATCCGGTTGTGCAGGGGTTAACACCGGATAATCCGCCGCAAACGCTGATGCGGATAACGCAATCAAAGAAGCAAACATCGCACACAGTTTCATCATCGATCCCTCAATGTAAGACGATATTCTTGCACCCAAAACGTCGGTAATAATAAACCTGCTTCACGAGGAAAAAGGGATCATCTCCACGAAAACAGCAATGGTGTTGTTGACACTATTGCCGCCCGGCAATAATCCCTGCCACTTCCATTACCTTTGCAGGCGGTTGTCGCACCCGGATCTGCTGCGCCATAAAACGCATATACGGATCCATATGACTGAATATGACTTTATAGCCTGCGCAAAGATGGTTGTGCCACCGCTGCCCGTTTTTATGGATACGGTGCTTCGGACACCCTCCGTGACAGGCGAAGCGCCAGTCGCAGCGCATGCACTCTGCGGATACCGCTGTTTTCGCTAAACCAAACTTCCGCTGCTTTTTACTGTTCGCCATTTTTACCAGGCTATCTCTGCGCAGATTGCCCAGGCGGTGCTCAGGGTAAACATAGTGATCGCAACTGTAGACGTCACCGTTTTGCTCTACGACGAGCCCATAACCGCAGGAGGATTGCATCACGCATAAAGAGGGTTTCTCCCCCAGCCACGCTGCAAGAGCGCTGTCAAACAGCTGGACATAAACCTGCCCCACATCGTGGCGTACCCACAGGTCGAAAACGCCGTTGATAAATTTACCCCATTGCTCGCCGGATACTGACCATTCGGTGACGCTACCCCCGGCAAGCGACTGTGGATAAAGCAGTTCGCCGTATTTTTCTGCCAGCGGTCGTTGCTCAACGGCAGGGATAAATTGAACAAATCTTGCCCCCAACTCTTGGGTGAGAAAACGATAGATCTCCTGCGGGTGTTCGGCAGTGACGTTGTTTACGACGGTCAGCACATTCACGTCGACATTGTGTTGTTGCAGTAGCGACATGGCGCGGACAACCTTGTCAAACACTGAGCCCTGGCTACGGGTTTTGCGGTACCGATCGTGTAACCAGGCGGGACCATCAATCGAGAGTCCCACCAGAAAATGGTTTGCGGCCAGGAACGATGCCCACGCTTCATCAATGAGCACCCCATTGGTCTGAATACTGTTGGTGATGCGTTTCCCATCGGCATATTTACGCTGTAACCGCAGCGCCCGCTCATAAAAAGCAATGCCTGCCAGCGTTGGTTCACCGCCTTGCCAGGTGAATTCCACCTCCGGCCCTGGGTTCGCCGAAATGTACTGACGGACAAACGCGTCCAGCGTTGCGTCATCCATGTGTCGCGACGGCTGACGGGGCTGAAGCGTCCCGTGCTCCTTTTCCAGATAAAAACAGTAGTCACAGGCGATGTTGCACTGATAGCTCACAGACTTTGCCATCAGATGAAAGGGACGGTTCATACAGGCTCCTTAGCCTTCCAGGTAAAAGGTGATGCTGTTCACTTTTCTCTCACTGCGTTTTGACTTTATAAAAAAACGATCGAAATATAGATTTCATATAAGCACGAATAAAATGAAACATAAACTTCATTACGCCAATATCAGGGGCTTTTATGAACAAATTGTTTGCGGGCGCACAAAATCTGGGTAAGTCGTTCATGCTACCTATTGCGGTTCTGCCCGCCGCTGGGCTGTTACTGGGCTTTGGCGGCGTCTTTACCAATCCGGTGACCCTTGCGACCTATCCGATGCTGGATAACACGGTATTTCAGACACTATTTACCGTGATGAAACTGTGTGGCAGCGTGGTGTTCGATAACCTTTCACTACTGTTTGCGGTGGGTATCGCGGTTGGCATGGCGCGCAGCGACAAAGGGACTGCCGGGCTGGCTGCGGTGCTTTGTTACATCGTCATGAACAAGGCCATTAACGCCTCGCTGCTCCTTTCAGGCACGCTGGCGTCGGACAATCTGGCCGCGGCAGGACAAGCAAACGTCCTGGGCATCGTTAGCCTTCAAACCGGCGTTATGGGAGGCATCATGAGCGGCCTGCTGGCATATTGGGTGCAAAAACGCTTCGGTAAAACGGCGTTACCGGATCTGCTGGCCTTTTTTAGCGGCTCGCGTCTTGTGCCCATCGTTAGCTCGTTCTTCGCCATCTTTCTCGGTGTAGCGCTATTTTTTGTCTGGCCGCACATACAGGCAGGTATCAGTCACCTGGGTGGAGTGGTGGAAAAAACGGGCTACGTGGGAACGTTGTTCTACGGCATGATCCTTAAATGTTTGATTCCACTGGGCCTGCATCACCTGTTCTATCTGCCGTTCTGGCTGACCAGCGTTGGCGGAGAGATGGTGGTTAACGGTCAGGTAGTCCAGGGAACACAGAAAATCTTCTTCGCTCAGCTTGCCGATCCTACGGTGTCCGAATACTACATTGGCGTGTCACGGTTTATGGCTGGCCGCTTTGCCGACTTCATGTTTGGTCTGCCGGGCGCGGCGCTGGCCATCTACCACACCTCGCGTCCGGAAAATCGTAAGAAGGTCGCCAGCCTGATGCTATCCGCTGCACTGACCGCGTTTGTTACCGGCATCACCGAGCCCCTTGAGTTCGCATTCATGTTCTGCGCGCCGCTGCTTTACGGGGTCCATATCGTGCTCACTGGCGTGGCATTTATGCTAACTCACATCCTGCAAATCACTGTCGGGCAGACTTTTTCCGGTGGGCTTATCGACTTTATGTTGTTTGGTGTGCTTCAGGGCAACGCCAAAACTAACTGGCTGCTTATGTTGCCGCTCGGCGCGGTGATGTTCTGTCTGTACTACTTCTCATTCCGCTTCCTGATCCAGTGGCGACAGTTGAAGACACCGGGTCGCGAGAAGGAAGAGGATGCCGTAGATATGGCCATGGCGGGCAATGAACGCGCCGCCGGTATCGTGCATGCGCTGGGTGGGCGCGACAATATCATCGACGTAGACTGCTGTGCTACCCGCCTGCGCGTAACCGTGAAGAAAGCGCAAGATGTCGTCATTGAGGACTTTAAACGGCTCGGCAGCCGCGGTGCTTTTATTCGTGGGGAAGGGGTGCAGATAGTGTACGGGCCCCATGTCACCCTGATTAAGAACGAAGTCGAAGAATTTATCGGTTCATAAAAAGAGACGTCTTATGAAAGCAGTCATGTTGATGTTCGATACGCTAACCCGTAATCATCTTGCTCCCTATGGCGGCGACGCGATTACGCCCAATTTTACCCGTCTTGCGCAGGAGTCTGCGCAGTTCGATCGCTTTTACGTGGGTAGTATGCCGTGCATGCCCGCCCGCCGGGAACTGCATACCGGCCGCTATAATTTTTTGCATCGTAGTTGGGGTCCTGTGGAGCCATACGACTTCTCAACCTTTCAGGCTATGCGTGAGGCAGGGATCCATACTCATCTGGTGACTGACCACAAACACTACTGGCGAGACGGCGGAGCCACTTACCATACCCGCTACACTACCTTTGAGTTTATTCGCGGGCAGGAGGGGGACTGCTGGAAAGGCCAGGTCGAAAAACCGACCATTAACTGGCAGGGTCAGGAGGATGAAGAAACCCTGCGCAGGCGCAGCGGACGGATGACCCAGGATCTCATCAACCGCGCAGCGATGCCGGGGCAGGAAGAACACTATACGCATCGTACCATTCAGGCGGGCATGGAATTTCTTGAAACCAATCAGCACCAGGATAACTGGTTTTTGCAGATCGAATGTTTTGATCCCCATGAGCCATTCTTTGTACCGGAAAAATACCTCGCGCAGTATGGCTGTACTGCCGATGAATTCGACGGATGGGTGCCGTATTACTGCGGCGCGCCGGGCGGGCAGAATGAGGAAAAGGTTCGCAAGTTTTACCAGGCGTTGGTCACCATGTGCGATGACTACCTTGGTCAGGTGATGGATAAACTGAAGGCGCTGAACCTGTGGGAGGACACCCTCTTTATCGTCTGCACCGATCACGGTTTCCTGCTCGGCGAGCACCAGTGGTGGGGCAAAAATATTATGCCGGTCTATAACGAAATCGCGAATACGCCATTTTTCATCCGCGATCCACGTAGCCGCGAACACGGAGTGAGGCGGCAGGCGCTGGCGCAGACTATCGATATTCCCGCCACGCTGCTCGACTATTTTAATCTGCCGCGCCCGGCCACGATGACCGGCCGACCGCTGGGTGAAGCAGTGCGGCATGACAGGCCAGTGCGAGACTACGCCCTGTTCGGCTATTTTGGCGGCCACATCAATATCACCGATGGTAATTTCGTCTATATGCGCTGTCCTCGGGAAGAAGGTAAAGACAGTCTGTACGAATACACCTTAATGCCAACGCGTATCGACAGCATGTTTAACGTCAGCGAACTGCAAAATATTACGCTCCATCCGGGGTTCGATTTTACTCAAGGGGCGCAGGTGATGCGGATCCCGGCGACCTTCGGCTACCTCAACCCGTGGCGATTCGGCGATAAGCTGTTTGATCTGCATGCCGATCCGGGACAAGTGGTTTCGCTTGCGGACAGCGAAAAAACGCTGCATTACGCACAGGCGATGCGCGCGATGATGCAGGCGCATGATGCACCTTCCGAGTTATTTGCCCGTTTCGAACTGGACACCATTAGCGCAACGCGCGAGGCGGCCTTCGCCGGGCGCTGGTCACGGCTGAATTCCCTGGCCGAGTGCGAGCATCATGGTGTGGAAGAAGCGCTGCGTTTTATCCTCCATGCCGTGAAGGCGCGTGGGGTTGCCCATAATGATTTGCTGGCGCACTTCCCGGCGGGGAAAACACTCCGCGACGACGATATCTTTACCCTGATCGACGCATTTTTTAGTGGCGATCGGCACCGGGCATTGGTTTACCAGACCCGACTGTTGTTACGGACAGAATAACGGCATGTGGACACTTGAAAACGAACGTTATACCGCAACGGTGCAGGCCACAGGCGGTGAGCTGGTCAGCCTATGGCACAAACAAACGCGTACTGAGCGGCTATGGCAACCGCAGGCGGCGGTCTGGAACCATACGGCCACGCCGTTATTTCCAGTGGTCGGGAGACTCATACACGACGGGCTGTGGCTGGACGGCGAATTCTGGTCACTCCCGGCACATGGTTTTCTACGCGAGCAAACGTTCTGTTGCGTTGAGCAGACGTCGGATACGCTGACGCTGGAAGCCTGCTCCACGGCGCAGACACTGAAACACTGGCCGCGCCGCTGGCGGGTGCGGCAGGCAATCACTCTCGACGGCGGTGGACTGACTTTTCGACAGACGGTCTTTAATGACGACAGCCGAACGTTGCCTTACTCTGCTGGCTGGCATCCTGGTTTCGCCCTGGCCATTGCCTCCCGCCCCGGCTGGTGGGTGGAATTTAGCGCTGCGGTAAGCGGACCGTTCTTTACTTGCGATCGCACGCTAAACACTGGCGGACAACAGCGGGCTACAACACGATTTGCGCTAACGAGAGCATCTTTTGCGGCGGGGGCCGTCTATTTCGGCGAATGTCAGCGCAGGATTATTTCTGTTCGTGCCCCCGACGGTTCGCTCGCCTTAGCGCTGGAGACGGGCGAACAGCCCTGGCTGGCCTTGTGGGGCGTGCCGGGGGCCGATTTACTCTGTATTGAGCCGTTAGCCGGTACCACCGATGCACCGGATGCCGACGGACAGACGATGAATAAACGAGGTATGCGGCATCTGGCCGCGGGAGAAAGCCAGACTTTTACCGTCCGGTTGCGCTTTACGGTGGACGCATGAGCGGGGGATTGCCAGAATACGGGCAGTCTTTATCGCAAAAGGAGCGAAACGTCGCCATGAGCGTGAATCGGGAAAACGTGCGGGTCTATATCAGCAATATTTTGGGTGGCTTAAGTGAGACCGATCGCCGTATCGCCGGGTTTATTGTTGAGCAACCGGCTCAGGTGGCACAGATGCCAGTAAGCCGGCTGGCGGAGGCGATTCAGGTCAGTGAAGCAACGATCGTGCGTTTTTGCAAAAGGATTGGCTATGGCGGCCTGCTCGATCTCAAGGCGGCGCTGAAACGTGAATTGCTTGAGGAGAGTGAGCAGCCGTTGCCTGTCTCGCCGGACATTTTCCTGGATGATTCACGAAATGAAGTGGCGCAGAAAATTGCGCTAACGCTGGAGACGACAGTAAAAGAAACCATCGGTCTGCTCGATATGAAAGTGGTGCATCCGGTGGTTGACCGTTTCCTGACGGCCAGCCGGGTGCTGTTTGTTGGTTTCGGCGCATCAGGCCTGTCAGCCATGGAAGCCAGGGACAAAATGAACCGCCAGGGGATTGATTCAGAGGCTTACACCGATCGTTTTACGATGACCCTTAAGCTTGCCAATCTTAAGCCGGAAGATCTGGTCGTAGCCTTTTCTCACTCGGGCGAAACGCCAGAGGTGGTCAACGCTTTCCGGCTGGCGCGTAAGGCCGGGGCGCATTGCCTGGCGATTACCCATAACCTCCAGTCGCCGCTGACCGAGCTTGCCGATAACTGGCTATTAACCTGCGGCAGCGCAGGGCCGTTTCAGGGGGATTCTATCGCCACACGACTTTCTCAGCTTTTTATTATCGAATTCCTCTGCACCGAAATCACCCGGCATAATCTGCGCGACAGTGCGTCAACCGGGCTTTCTATAAAAGAACTGTTGATTAAGGAAAGAATCAAACGTGAGTCTTCAGGAGAATAATTCGTCATTTCCTCCACGCCCGCGCGGTAAATGGTGGCTGGCGGGCAAAACGCCAGACTACCGGTTTACGCTGGCAAATGAGCGTACCTTCCTGGCGTGGATCCGCACCGCGCTGGCCCTGATGGCGGGGGCAGTGGGGATTGAACAATTTTCGCCTCAGCTTTCCTCCGTTGCGTTGCGCACCATCCTTTCCGCGTCGCTGCTGAGCGTAGCATCAGCGTTGGGGATCATCGCCTGGCGGCGCTGGCGTCACAATGAATATGCGATGCGGCTGGGGAGCGATCTACCCTATACGCGCGGATTACTTCTGCTGGGGGGATTTATCCTGTTGTCAGGATTGCTGCTTGCGGTATTGCTGTGGCAGGGGGCGCCGTGAATCGCGATCCGGGACTCCAGCCAGAGCGAACGTTGTTGGCATGGCGTCGTACCGGATGGGCGACGCTGGTTCCGGCGCTGCTCTGTCTGCGTCACTGGCTACGCTTCGGCGAAGCGCTGCATATGGTGAATGCTGTATTGTTGCTGGCTGTGGGGCTGGGGATGTTATGCGGCATAATGCGCAGACACAGCGTTGTTTCGCTGCTGGTTAGCGGAAGTGGCGCGCTACTGCTGGCCGGAATAGTGGTACGTTTATAGCCCGGCGAAACATATCGCCGGGCGAATCGCGGTTAGATCACACCCTGTCCGATCATCGCATCGGCCACCTTCACGAACCCGGCGATATTCGCCCCGCGCACGTAGTTAGTTTGCGAGGCCTCGCCGCCGTACTCCACGCAGGCGTGATGAATATCGAGCATGATGTGGTGCAGACGGGCATCCACTTTCTCTGCCTTCCAGCCCATTCTCGCGGCGTTTTGCGCCATTTCCAGACCGGATGTTGCCACGCCGCCAGCGTTCGCCGCCTTGCCTGGCGCAAACAGCACGCCCGCGTCCAGGAACAGGTCGGTCGCTTCAATAGTGGTGGGCATATTTGCCCCTTCCGCTACCGCTTTCACGCCATTGCTAATCAGCGTCCGGGCGGCATCCACGTCCAGTTCGTTTTGCGTCGCGCACGGCAGGGCGATATCCACCGGCACGCCCCACGGCTGTTTACCTTCCAGATAGGTCAGGCCAAATTCACGGGCATAATCCGCTACCCGACCGTCACGGCTGGCTTTAATTTCGCACAGACGCGCCAGTTTTTCTGCCGTAAAGCCAGCTTCATCCACCACGGTACCGCTGGAGTCGGAGGCGGTCACCACGCGCGCGCCAAACGCCATCGCTTTCTCGATAGCGTACTGCGCCACATTGCCGGAGCCGGAGACCGCCACGCGCATCCCCTCGAAGCTCAGCCCGTGACGCATAAGCATCGCTTCGGTGAAATAGACCAGACCATAACCCGTCGCTTCCGGGCGAATCAGGCTACCGCCAAACGACAGACCTTTGCCGGTAAAGACGCAGGCGCTGTTGTTGGAGAGCTTTTTCATCATCCCGGCCATAAAGCCCACTTCACGCCCCCCCACGCCGATATCCCCGGCAGGAACGTCGGTGTCCGGCCCAAGGTGGCGTTAGAGCTCAGTGACCAGCGCCTGGCAGAAGCGCATCACTTCGCCTTCGCTCTTGCCTTTCGGATCGAAATCACTCCCGCCTTTACCGCCGCCCATCGGCAGGGTAGTGAGCGCATTTTTAAAGGTCTGCTCGAAGCCGAGGAATTTCAGAATCGACAGGTTCACCGAGGGGTGGAAGCGCATCCCGCCCTTAAACGGCCCAATGGCGGAGTTAAACTGCACGCGCCACGCGCGGTTGACCTGCACCTGATTGCGGTCGTCCACCCACGCCACGCGGAACTGGATGACGCGCTCCGGCTCTACCAGACGTTCAAGCAGCGCCATCTGACGGTAACGCGGATTTTCCTCAAGGAAGGGCCACAGGGTGGTCATGACTTCACGAACGGCCTGGGCAAACTCGCTTTGGTGCGGGTCGCGCTGCTGAACATGGGCAAGAAAGCTTTCCAGAGAGCGTGTCTGATCCATAGATATAAGAACCTCTTATAATAATTTATGCGTGTGGCGTAGATGTTTTGTGTCGTTTTTTTGACTATACCACCCGCACCGCTTTGAGAGGCAAGCAGAAATTTATGCCGCAAGGGAAATTAATGACAGGGCGCGCGTCATAACCAAAAGCGATGACGAGATAAATTAAAGATCCCGTCCGGATCGACCGTTATAGATATAAACGATGCAAAGGAAATAAAGTCTATGAACCGTTACGCAATGGCCGCGTTATGTTTGATGGTGTCCGCCGGGGCACAGGCTGACCGCATTCGCCCGGATGTCGAGGTCAACGTGCCGCCAGAGGTTTTTAGCGCTGGCGGCCAGCGTGCGCAGCCATGTAATCAGTGCTGTATCTATCAGGATCAAAACTATTCCGAAGGCGCAGTGGTCAGGGCAGATGGCGTGCTGTTGCAGTGCCAACGTGATGAACGCACCCTCAGTACAAACCCGCTGGTCTGGCGTCGCGTAAAAGAATAAACGCTTCCAGCAGCGGTATATCCGCCGGGGCTAAAGCATACGTGAACGCGTCTTCTGGCGTGCACCATACCAGCGCCGAGTGATAATGCGCCTTCAGCTCACCGCTAAATTCATGCACATGCCAGGCGTGGAGGTGAATCAGCCGCTGCGACACCTCCCGCTGGTGGCTTGCCACATACCGCGCGGGCACGGCTTCAATGCCGAGTTCTTCGCGCAGTTCGCGGATCAGCGCTTCCGGCTGGGTCTCACCGGCTTCAACCTTCCCGCCTGCAAATTCCCACATTCCTGGCTGATCGGCATGTTCGGGACGCTGCGCCAGCAAAATCTTGCCCTCTTTTTCGAGGATGGCCGCAACCACATCGAGTGTTTTCAGCATGTTCGTCAATAATTAATAGCGAAAAACGACATATTATCGTGCCCTTCCAAAGAGTCCAGTCATCAGGAGAATCAGGTGAAAGAGACATCCGCCTGGGTTGCGCCCATGGAAACCCTTCCCGTCAGCCTCAGCCCCATCGCCGTCATGCAGAAAAAACACTTCGGCGCGGTGCTGAACCCCACGCGCTGGTGGGGGCGTATGCCGCGTCTTTTCTGGCTGGTGGCGCTATTTGTCGGCTATCTGGAGCGGCGCAAGGCGCGTTTGACCCCGGTTCTGCGATCGCTACTAATGACGCGGATCTCGCAGATCTGCCACTGCGCATTTTGTATTGATGCCAACAGCCTGCGTCTGGCCGAGCGGAGCGGGGCGCTGGATAAAGTGCAGGCCGTCAGCGACTGGCAAAATTCCACCCTGTTCAGCGAAGAGGAGCGCGCGGCGCTGGCCTATGCGGAAGCGGTCACCGCCACGCCACCTCAGGTGGATGAAAATATCAAAAGTCTGCTGAAGCGCCACTTTACGGAAGAGACCATCACCGAAATGACGGCTCTTATTGCCTTTCAGAATCTTTCCGCCCGCTTTAACGCCGCGCTGGATATCCCGGCTCAGGGGCTGTGCGCCACGTTTAAAGGTAAACCGCATGCTGGATAAACATCTGCACCCCCGACTGAAACCCGGGTTAAATCAGCTGGCCGCCGCGCTGGATAGACCGTTTATCACGCCTGATGGCTTAACGCTCGCCGGGTTTGCGATTGGCGTGCTGGCGTTACCGTTTCTGGCGCTGGGCTGGTATCCGGCGGCGCTGATCGCCATTGTGCTGAACCGGCTGCTGGATGGTCTGGACGGCGCGCTGGCGCGTCGCCGTGGCCTGACGGACGCGGGAGGATTTCTTGATATCGCCCTCGACTTCCTGTTCTACGCCCTGGTGCCGTTTGGCTTTGCGCTGGCCGCTCCGGCTGATAACGCGATCGCCGCCACCTGGCTGCTGTTCGCGTTTATGGGGACGGGTAGCAGTTTTCTGGCCTTTGCCGCGCTGGCGGGGAAGCATGATATCGACAACCCCGGCTATGCGCACAAGTCGCTTTATTACATTGGGGGATTAACGGAAGGAACGGAGACCATCGCGCTGTTTGCGCTGTGCTGCCTGTTTCCGGCGCATTTCGCGCTGTTTGCCTGGACGTTTGGCGCGTTGTGCTGGCTGACCACCACAACGCGCATCTGGAGCGGTTATATCACGCTGAAATCACTTCCCCGCTAGCGTGCGCTTTCCGGTCCGCGCTCCCCGGTGGAGACCGGGTTCTGCGGATGGCTGCTCCATTCGTACCAGCCGCCGTCGTAGACGGCAACGTTCTGCCAGCCCATCGCGCGGGCGTACATAAAGGCTTCAGACGCGCGCCAGCCGGTACCACAGTAAAACGCAACGTGCTGCTCCGGCAGGATATTCCACGTTTTCCACATGGCGGCAATATCATCGGCGCTGCGCATGGTGCCATCCGGATTGTGGAAATCTTCCATGTGGGTCGCGTCGCTGCCCGCATGGCCCCAGCGCGCACCGGCAATCTCACCTTTTGGCTTGATATAGCTGTAGCCGCTGGTTTCACCGATGAACTCTGGCCAGGAACGAATGCTCACCAGCGAGGCGTCCAGACGGTGCAGCATTCCCCGGGCCTGCTCCATATCCACCATCAGCCGCGGCTGGCCCGGGATCGGCGCGCCAAAATCAGGGGCTGGCTTGACCTTTGCAGGCGTTCCGCGCTCAACGGGCAGGCTGGCGTCGGACCACGCCTTCCAGCCGCCATCCAGAATTCGCACATCCTTCACGCCCGCGTAGAGCATGATCTGCGCCACTCGCGCGGCGGCATATACGTCGCGACCGTACAGAATGACGGTGGTATCGTGACGGATCCCGTGCTTCGCCAGCATCGCTTTCAGCTTTTCGTCAGAGACCTTATTCCACAGCGGTTCGCTTTCCACTTCATTGGTGTCGAGATAGCCCACGCCGGGAATGTGGCTCAGGAGATAAAGCTTCGGCGCACCCCAGCCAGCCTCGATCACCTTCCACTCTCCGGCTGGTGCGGCGGTAACGGGTTTGCCCTGCTGCAACTGGCGGATCCACTGGGGATAAACCAGCTGTTCGAAATGCGCCAGACGTTGCAGACGATCGGATTGTTGAAGGGCATCGCTCAGGGTGGAGACGTGGGTAAAGCCCGCTTTCTCCAGCCGCGTTTTGACGGTCTGGTTGTCATCATCGTTGCCATAGAGCGCAACCGGCATGTCTGGCGTAAGCCGATGCTGTTTTGCCCAGCCGCTGAGCTGTTCATCGCTCATTGCCCCAAGCCAGCTGGCAGAGAGATTAAGCGCGGCGGGTTCATGCCCGGACGTTCCGCTCAGGGTCTGCGGCCAGCCGTTATAGAACGCACTGATGCGCGTATCAATTACCGCGCCGTTTTGCGTCTGGAGCTGAGCCAGAGTGAGGGAGTGGGGCATATCAGCCGCCATGGAGGAGAGTGAGGCGAGGCCGCAGATCAGGGCCAGCGCGGTCAGTTGAGAAACACGTTTCATCGTAAAACCTGACGTCATTAAAAGAGGGGGGCATTGTCGTCTCTCCTGAAGCCAAAAACATTGCGTTAGCACATTATTGCCAGCGAGAAATCTCAATCACCTCGCCGCCGGGCGGAATATCGTCCTCATCATGCGTGACCAGCACCACCGGGATCCTGCGCTGGCGAGTAACCTCGAATACCCACGCCCGGAATGAGGCGCGCAGCGTTTTATCCAGTCGACTGAACGGCTCGTCGAGCAGCAATGCCTGCGGTTGGGCGAGAAGGGCGCGCAACAGGCTGACCCGGGCGCGCTCGCCGCCGGAAAGGGTGGCCGGATCGCTGGCGAAGTGGTTTGCCAGCCCGGCAGTCTCCAGGGCCTGTTCTACCGCATTGCGGCGGGCGCGCCCGACGATGTGCGCTGGCAGCGCCAGCATCAGGTTTTGCCCCACGCTGAAGGCGTCAAACAGCAGGGCATCCTGAAACAGAATGCCGATCCCGCGCGTTTCCACGGGGAGCAGATCGCAGCGACGATCGTTCAGCCACAGCTCGCCGTGCGCCTTAAAATCAGCGGATAACGCCCCCACCATCCAGGCGAAAAGGGTCGATTTCCCACTCCCGGAGGGCCCCATCAGCGTGACGATCTCCCCCGCCGGGACGCGGAAGTTGACCTCACGTAAGAGTGGCGCAATGGTGAGATTTTTCACGTTCAGCATTAACGTAATCCTTGTCGGTGACGGCCCACGAGCCGGGAGAGCAGCGCGGCAAGGGCAAATAGGCTGCTGGTCAACAGCAACAGACCCAGCGCCCGGCTGGCGAGGATCGGAATGCTGCCGCCGCTGCTGAGGGCGACCGCCTCCGTCGTCAGGGTGGTGAAACGTCCCGCTCCCAGCCAGAGGGTGGGCATGTACTGGGCCATGCTCACGGAAAAGCCGGTGGCAAAGGCCAGCAGGGCCGGACGAACCATCAGGGGGCATTTCACCAACCAGAAAATTTTCGCCTGTCGCCAGCCCAGCGTTCTGGCGGTGAGGATAAGCCGGGGATCGAGCCTGCGCCAGGCCGGTTGCAGCACCAGGAGCATCCACGGGAGAACCCAGAGCATATGGCTCCAGAGCACCGCAGCGTACTGGCCGTCGATGCCCAGCCACAGCGCCACGGCATATTGCCCGGACACGAGGGGCAGCGCCGGGAGGGCGAGCGGCAGCCAGACCCACACCGCGCCGCGCTGGGGTCCCCACTCAAGCCAGAGCATGAGGATGGCCAGCGCTGTCAGGCTGGACAGCAGTCCCAGTGAAAGACTGTCGCTGACGGGGCCGGTGTCGTCCCGGCGTGCCAGCATCAGCAGAACCAGCGCACAGAGCACGCCGCACAGCGGCAGTAACCCGCCCAACGTCCGTGCGGGCAGCGCAGTATGCGAAGCGCGACGAACTCCGGAGGGGGCTGGCCGGGTGCGCCGCCATGCCGTCCAGAAGCCGTATCCCACCGCGGCAAGCGCCGCCAGCAGCAGGAGCAGCACCAGACACAGCAGCGTTCCCTTTGTTTGCTGCTGCGCATCGCCCTGGGTGAGCCACTGCCAGGCCAGCACCGCCAGCGTCGGCGGGTTGCCCGGCCCGAGCACAATCGCCACATCCACCACGGAAAGCGACCAGGCGAGCACCGCCAGCATCACGGCGCCCAGTGCGGGGGCGATGGCCGGGAGGACGAGCCAGTTGAGCGCCTGCATTCGTCCGTAGCCGAAGGTATGCAGGACAATTTTCTGCTGTGCGAGGCGCTTTTCAGGCAGCGCGGCGTAAATTGCCCACAGAACGAACGCGCTCTCTTTGACCGCAAGCGTCAGGCCAAGCCCGATACCGTAGCGGTCAAGCTGCGGCGAACAGACCGTACAGATCCGGTAAAGCTGCCCCCCTTCCGCAAACAGCAGCAGCGCGCTGGTGGCGAAGGCGACGTGCGGCACGGCTAACAGCCACGGCAGACGGGTGCTCAGGCGCTGCCAGCCTTCACCCGGCCAGAGAAGCGCAAGCAGGATCAGGGCGATAAACAGTGAGCCCAGCGTCGCGATAAGCGTGGAAACCAGCGTGGCGGCCAGCGCCTGCGGCAGCTGTGGGTCGGCAAACAGCGTCGCCCAGTTGCCGGGAGAAAACGCCGGGGTCAGCAGCATGCCGCTGGCGGGAAGCAGGGGCAGATAGATGACCGCCATTGCCGCCCAGACCAGCCCGCTTAGCGGGTTCCGTAGCGGCGAAGCCATTCCTGCTCCAGGGCGTTAACCCAGGCGGCGTGCGGTTCGGGAAGTACATCAGGCGTGCCTGAGGGGGTAAAGGCGCGAAGCTGTTTTGCCGCTTTCGCAGGCAGTTTTTCGCCATCCAGCACGCTCGGGTCACCCCAGACGGCAGGATTAGCTTTGCGGATCTGCGCCTGCGGTGACAGCAGGAAATTCGCCACCACTTTCGCGCCTGCGCTCGCGCTGGCGTTTGCCGGGATAGCGACAAAATGGATGTTGCCGATCATGCCTTTGAGAAAGCCGAAACTGTAGCTGTCGGCAGGCAGTTCACCGCTCGCCACCTTTTGCATCGCATGGGCGGGGTTAAAGGTGAGCGACAGGTTCAGACTGCCGCTGGCCAGCAGCGTATCCATGCGCGCAGGCGACGGAGGAAAATCGTTCCCTTCGCGCCACAGCAGGGGGTGCAGCGTATCAAGGTAATCCCACAGCGGCGCGGTGACCTGCGCAAAGGTACTGTCCGGCGCGTTTTTTAACGCCTCCGGATGGGCGGTCAGCGCCAGCAGTAGCTGCTCAAGAAACGCCGTGCCGGTAAAATCCGGCGGTCGCGGATAGCTCACCTTGCCAGGGTGCTGACGGGCGTATACCAGCAGCGCGTGGGGATCTGCCGGTGGTGTCGGCGTACTCGCTTTACGGGCGATAAAGGTCAATTGCGCGCCGCCCCACGGGGATTCTGCCCCATCGGTCGGGATGGCAAAATCTTCCGTTACCGGTTTACGGGTATCGACGTAGCGCCAGTTGGGCAGGGTTTGCGCCCAGCCGGTGAGCAGCAGGTTTGCCGCTTTCAGGTTGCGGAAGTTTTCCCCGTTTACCCAGAGCAGATCCACCGACCCGTTACTGCTGCGTCCTGCGGCCTGTTCCGTCTGGATCCGCTTCACCGCGTCGGCGGCATCGGCCAGATGAACGATCTTCAGGTTGATGGCGTAGTGCGTTTTCATCTCGCCGCTCACCCAGTCGAGGTAGCGGTTAACGGCCTCGTCACCGCCCCAGGCGTTAAACCAGACGGTCTGCCCGGTGGCCTGTTGCTGAATGGATTGCCAGCTCTCTGCGGCGAAGGCAGAGGTTGCCAGCAGCAGACTCGTCAGAAACGCGCAAAAACGCACCCGGCGCATAATGCCTCACTTTTTAATCGAAGGGATGTAACGGGAAAACAGCCAGCGAGTGACCAGCGGTAATAACCCTAATAGTGTAAAGGCGAACAGCAGTCCCGGCGACAGAATATCGCGCAGCGCGGTGAGTTTCCCCAGCTCGCGTCCGGCGTTCAGATAAATGACAGTGGCAGGTAGCATTGCAAGCTGGCTGACCCACCAGTAGTGACGCACCCTGAGACGGGTTAGCCCCATCAGCAAATTGACCAGAAAGAACGGGAACAACGGCATCAGGCGCAGGGCAAAAAGGCAGCGCGCGCCGTCGCGATCCATCCCCGCATCTATCGTGCTCATCTGTGCGGCAAAGCGCCGTTGCACCCAGTCGCGCAGCAGATAACGGCTAACGAGCATGGCAAGCGTGGCGCCGAGCGTCGAGGCAAATGACACCAACAGCGTCGCCTCCCACAGGCTGAAAAGCGCCCCGCCGAGCAGCGTCAGAAGCGCGGCTCCGGGGATCGACAGCGCGGAGAGCAGAACGTAAACCGCAAAATAGATCAGCGCGCTCTGAAGAGGCGCCTGCTCCACACGATCGAGCAACGTTTGCTGGTGCATTTTTAGCGTGTCGAGGGAGAGTATGCCTGGAGGAAGCAAAACAACGGTCAAAACAAATGCGCCCAAAAGGGCGCACAGGAGACTGATTTTTTTAATATTCACTGAAGTTTACAGCTTGAACGTTGCCCATACCGGCGCATGGTCGGACGGCTTTTCCATACTACGGATGTCATAGTCGATACCGGTTTCGATGCAGCGTTCGGCCAGGGGGGCGCTCGCCAGCAGCAGATCAATACGCAGGCCCCGGTTGTCATCGAAGCCTTTAGAGCGATAGTCAAACCACGAGAAGCGATCCTGCGTCGCCGGGTTAGCCGTGCGGAAAGTATCCACCAGCCCCCAACCCAGCAGGCGCTCCATCCACTCGCGCTCCTCCGGCAGGAAAGAGCATTTGCCGGTGCGCAGCCAGCGCTTACGGTTCTCTTCGCCAATACCGATATCCAGATCCGTCGGGCTGATATTCATGTCGCCCATGATAAGCACCGGGTTTTCTTTTTTGAGTTCGGTTGTCAGGTAGTTTTGCAGATCCTGATAAAACTTCGCTTTGGCCGGGAATTTGGTTTCATGATCGCGGCTTTCACCCTGCGGGAAATAGCCGTTGATGACGGTCACATTGCCGAGCGCGGAAGGAATTTCCGCCATGATGATGCGGCGTTGCGCCTCTTCATCGTCACCCGGGAAGCCACGACGCACCGACACCGGCGTATCTTTGGTCAGCAGCGCAACGCCGTAGTGGCCTTTCTGACCGTGGTAAAAAACGTTATAGCCCAGCTTCGCTACCTCTTCGAGCGGGAACATATCGTCGTGAACTTTTGTCTCCTGCAAGCCGATCACATCTGGCTGATGTTGCTCAACAATCGCTTCAAGCTGGTGAGGGCGGGCACGCAGGCCGTTGATATTAAAAGAGACAAATTTCATAGTCGCTGCCAATGCAAGGTGAATAGTGCAAGGATGGTAGCAGAATTTACGTCGTCTGTTATCCGCTTCGCCCAATTACTGCGACAGATAATGCCGACGGTGCAATATTTGCACCATTTCGGCGCGTTTTGCCCTCGAACAGGGCGTAAAGGGCCGATAAATTTCGCGAGCGATCACAATTCCAGAATTATATTTGGCCTCTGCATACTCTTTCTTGTTTTCATGCGGTAAAGCGCCGCTTGTCGTAATAATATTCACTATTTATGCATTAACAGTGAATAACTCCATATTGTAACTCATTGATATTGTGTTACCCCAACCCGTTTATGCATTTTTATCGCTGGCTGGCACGAACGCTGCAATCTACATTCACAGTGCAAACACTCAATTATTTAACATTTAAACAACCTTTTATTTACCGGATGAGGTCGCTATGTCTCTGTCAGTTACGCGTGAAAATTTCGATGAATGGATGATGCCGGTATACGCTCCGGCGGCTTTTATTCCGGTACGTGGGGAAGGCTCTCGCCTGTGGGATCAGCAGGGCAAAGAGTATATCGACTTTGCGGGTGGGATTGCGGTGAATGCGCTGGGGCATGCAAACCCGGCGCTGCGGCAGGCGCTGAATGACCAGGCGGCGAAATTCTGGCATACCGGCAACGGTTATACCAACGAACCGGCATTGCGTCTGGCGAAGAAGCTGATCGACGCCACTTTCGCAGAAAAAGTCTTTTTCTGTAGCTCCGGCGCGGAAGCGAACGAAGCGGCGCTGAAGCTGGCGCGCAAATATGCGCACGATAAATTCGGCGCGCACAAGAGCGGCATCGTAGCCTTTAAAAATGCCTTCCATGGCCGCACGCTGTTTACCGTCAGCGCGGGTGGTCAGCCCTCATATTCTCAGGATTTTGCGCCGCTGCCGCCGGATATCCGGCATGCGGCGTATAACGATTTACACTCTGCCAGCGAGCTGATTGACGACACCACCTGTGCGGTGATTGTCGAGCCCATGCAGGGGGAAGGCGGCGTCATGCCCGCCCAGAAAGCGTTCCTGCAAGGGCTGCGCGAGCTGTGCGATCGGCATAACGCGGTCCTGATTTTTGACGAAGTCCAGACCGGCGTGGGCCGCACGGGTGAGCTGTACGCCTACATGCACTATGGCGTGACCCCGGATGTGCTCTCAACAGCCAAAGCGCTCGGCGGCGGTTTCCCGGTGGGGGCGATGCTGACCACCGATAAATTCGCCAGCGTGATGACCGTGGGCACTCATGGCACCACATACGGCGGCAACCCGCTGGCAACCGCTGTCGCCGGACAGGTGCTGGATATCATCAACACCCCTGAGGTGCTGAACGGCGTGAAGCAGCGTCACCAGTGGTTTGTTGAGCGCCTTACTGCCATCAATAACCAGACCGGCTTGTTCAAAGAGATCCGCGGTCTGGGGCTGTTAATAGGCTGTGAGCTTGCCCCTGAGTTTGCCGGCAAAGCGAAGCTGATTTCACAGGAAGCGGCAAAGCAGGGCGTAATGGTGCTGATTGCCGGTGCTAACGTGGTGCGGTTTGCCCCTGCGCTGATCGTCAGCGAGGAAGAGGTCAGAACCGGGTTAGATCGTTTTGCGCTGGCCTGCGAACAGGTGAAGTCCGGGGTGTCATCATGATGGTCATCCGTCCCGTTGCGCACGGCGATCTCGCCGGGCTTATGCAGCTTGCCGGTAAGACAGGGGGCGGGCTAACCTCGCTGCCTGCCGATGAAAAAACGCTGTCGGCGCGCATTGAGCGCTCCCTGCAAACCTGGCAGGGGACGTTGCCAAAAAGCGAACAGGGCTATGTGTTCGTGCTGGAAGATAACGGCACGGGAACCGTGGCGGGGATTTGCGCCATCGAGGTGGCCGTCGGGCTTAACGATCCGTGGTACAACTACCGGGTCGGCACGATGGTCCACGCCTCGAAAGAGCTGAACGTTTACAACGCGCTGCCGACGCTCTTCCTCTGTAATGACCATACCGGCGCCAGCGAACTCTGCACCCTGTTTCTCGATCCGGACTGGCGCAAAGAGGGCAACGGTTATCTGCTCTCCAAATCGCGCTTTATGTTTATGGCCGCCTTTCGCGACCGCTTCAACGAAAAAGTGGTCGCGGAGATGCGCGGCGTAATTGATGAGACGGGCTACTCGCCGTTCTGGGAGAGTCTGGGCGAACGCTTCTTCTCCATGGAATTTAGCCGGGCGGATTACCTGTGCGGTACCGGTCAGAAGGCGTTTATCGCCGAGCTGATGCCGAAGCATCCTATTTATACCCATTTCTTAACCCCTGAAGCGCAGGCGGTGATCGGCGAAGTTCACCCGCAAACCGCCCCGGCCCGCGCAGTGCTGGAGAAAGAGGGATTTCGCTACCGTAACTACGTCGACATCTTCGACGGCGGCCCGACGCTGGAATGCGACATTGACCGCGTTCGCGCCATCCGTAAAAGCCGCCTGGTTGAGGTTTCAGAAGGCCAGCCCGCGCCGGGCGAGTGGCCAGCCTGCCTGGTCTCGAACGAGAATTACACCAACTTCCGCGCCATGCTGGTGCGAACCAACCCAACATGCGAGCGTCTGGTACTGACGGCTGCGCAACTGGATGCCCTGAAATGTAACGCTGGCGACACGGTTCGCCTGGTGCGGCTCTGCCCTGAGGAGAAAACAGCATGACTCTATGGATTAACGGTGACTGGGTAACGGGCGAAGGTGACGCGCGGACAAAAACTAACCCGGTCGGCCAGGAGGTGCTCTGGTCGGGGAACGACGCCAGCGCCGGGCAGGTTGAGCAGGCCTGCCAGGCTGCACGCCGCGCGTTTCCGGCATGGGCGAAACGGCCATTCTCCGAGCGCCAGGCGCTGGTTGAGAAATTTGCTGCGCTGCTGGAGGCCAATAAAGCCGAGCTGACCCGCATCATTGCCTGCGAAACCAGCAAGCCGCGCTGGGAGGCAACAACCGAAGTCACGGCGATGATCAACAAAATCGCGATATCGGTGAAGGCGTACCATACCCGCACCGGCGAGCAGCATACCGAGATGCCAGACGGCGCCGCCACGCTGCGCCACCGTCCGCACGGGGTGCTGGCGGTGTTTGGCCCGTATAACTTCCCCGGACATCTGCCGAACGGGCACATTGTGCCTGCGCTGCTGGCGGGGAATACCGTCATCTTCAAGCCGAGTGAGTTAACCCCCTTAACCGGAGAAGCAGTCATAAAACTCTGGGAGCAGGCGGGGCTGCCGCCGGGGGTGCTGAATCTGGTGCAGGGCGGGCGTGAAACAGGTCAGGCGCTGAGTGCGCTGAGCGACATTGACGGTTTGCTGTTCACCGGCAGTGCCGGAACGGGGTATCAGCTGCATCGTCAGCTGGCGGGGCAGCCGGAAAAAATTCTGGCGCTGGAGATGGGCGGCAACAACCCGCTGATTGTGGAAGATCCGGATGATATCGATGCCGCGGTCCATCTGACCATTCAGTCGGCGTTCATTACCGCCGGACAGCGCTGCACCTGCGCCCGCCGCCTGCTGGTTAAGCGCGGCGCGCAGGGGGATGCGTTCCTGAAGCGTCTGGTGGAGGTGAGCGCGCGTCTGGTTCCCGCGAAATGGGATGCCGAGCCGCAGCCGTTTATCGGCGGGCTGATCTCCGCGCAGGCGGCGCTGAACGTGCTGAAAGCGTGGCAGGAGCACGTGGCGCGCGGGGCGAAAACCCTGCTGGAGCCGAAGCTGGTTCAGCCGGGCACGTCGCTGCTGACGCCGGGGATTATTGAGATGAGTGCGACGAGCAACGTGCCGGATGAAGAGGTCTTTGGCCCGCTGCTGTGCGTCTGGCGCTATGACGATTTTGAGTCGGCGATCGAGATGGCCAACAACACCCGCTACGGCCTGTCGAGCGGCCTGATATCGCCGCATCGCGAGAAATTCGAACAACTGCTGCTTGAAGCGCGCGCCGGGATCGTGAACTGGAACAAACCGCTGACCGGTGCGGCGAGCACCGCGCCGTTTGGTGGCGTAGGGGCGTCGGGCAACCATCGCGCCAGCGCCTGGTATGCCGCCGATTACTGCGCGTGGCCGATGGCAAGCCTGGAAACCCCGGCGCTGACGCTGCCGGAGACGCTGAATCCGGGGCTGGATTTTACAGAGGGTGACGCCCATGAAAGCGCGTGAGGTTAACTTTGACGGCCTCGTGGGGCTGACGCACCACTATGCCGGGCTATCGTTCGGCAATGAAGCCTCGACGAAGCACCGTTTCCAGGTCTCGAACCCGAAGCTGGCGGCGAAGCAGGGTCTGTTGAAAATGAAGGCGTTGTCCGATGCCGGTTTCCCGCAGGCGGTGATCCCGCCTCAGGAGCGACCAAACGTGGACGTGCTGCGCCAGCTGGGGTTCAGCGGTACGGATGAACAGGTGGTGGAAAAAGCAGGCACGCAGACGCCACACCTGCTTTCGGCGGCCAGTTCAGCCTCCTCGATGTGGGTGGCGAATGCCGCCACCGTTGCGCCGTCGGCGGATACGCTGGACGGCAAAGTGCATCTGACCGTTGCTAACCTGAACAACAAATTCCACCGCGCCAGCGAAGCGGAGACCACCGGGCGCGTGCTGCGCGCCATTTTTAATCATGAAGCGCATTTCGAGGTACATTCGGCGCTGCCGCAGGTCGCGATGTTTGGCGATGAAGGGGCGGCAAACCACAATCGTCTGGGCGGCGACTATGGCGAGCCGGGTTTGCAGCTGTTTATCTATGGACGGGAAGAGGGCGGCCACGCCGCGCCGGTTCGTTATCCGGCGAGACAAACTTTAGCCGCAAGCCAGGCGGTTGCGCGGCTGAACCAGGTTAATCCTTCTCAGGTGATTTTTGCCCAGCAAAATCCGCAGGTGATCGACCAGGGCGTGTTTCATAACGACGTCATTGCCGTTTCCAACCGTCAGGTACTGTTCTGCCACGAGCAGGCGTTTGCCCATCAGGAAAAGTTGCTGGCCACGCTGCGCGAACGCGTGCCGGGATTTATGCCGATTCAGGTGCCCACGCAGGCGGTAAGCGTGCAGGATGCGGTCGAAACGTATCTGTTCAACAGCCAGCTGCTGAGCCGGGATGATGGCAGCATGATGCTGGTGCTGCCGCAGGAGTCCCGCAACCATCAGGGCGTCTGGCGCTATCTGAGCGAACTGGTGCAGGCGGATAACCCGATTGATGAACTGCGCGTGTTTGATCTGCGGGAAAGTATGGCCAACGGCGGGGGACCGGCGTGCCTGCGACTGCGCGTGGTGTTAACGCCGGAGGAGATGCAGGCCGTGAATCCGGCGGTAATGATGAACGACACGCTGTTCAATACCCTCAATGACTGGGTGGACCGCTATTATCGCGACCGTCTGGTTCAGGCCGATCTGGTTGATCCGCAGCTGCTGCGCGAAGGCCGCGAGGCGCTGGATGCATTATCGACCATCCTGCAACTGGGATCGGTTTATCCGTTCCAGCGCTAAGGAGATGATATGGAAAACTTACTGGCGCTGACGCTGGCCGAAGAGACACCGGAGCGGCACGAGGGGGAAGGCCCCTCGTTCCACTGGCGATGGCTGGGGCCGGGCGTGCTTGAACTGACGCCGACGGGGGAATATGATCTGTCGCTGCTGCTTACGACCGGCATTCACGGAAACGAAACCGCGCCCGTGGAGATTGTCGATCTTTTGCTGCGCGCGCTGTTTCGCGCAGAGATCACGCTGCACTGCCGTCTGCTGGTGGTGCTGGGAAATCCGCCTGCGCTGGCGCAAAATAAACGGTATCTCGTGAGCGACATCAACCGCATGTTTGGTGGTCGCTGGGCGCAGTTTCCACAGAGTGATGAGACGACACGCGCGCAATGGCTGGAGAAGGTGGTCACGGCGTTTTTTGCCGGGGCGGGGGAAACGCGCTGGCACCTCGATCTGCATACGGCCATTCGCGCCTCGTACCACGTGCGTTTTGGCGTGTTACCGCAGCGTCATCAGCCGTGGGATGAGGCGTTTCTGACCTGGCTTGGCGACGCGGGGCTGGAGGCGCTGGTCTTCCACCAGACGCCAGGCGGCACGTTTACCCACTTCACCTGCGAGAATGTTGGTGCGTTATCCTGCACCCTGGAGCTGGGAAAAGCGCTGCCGTTCGGGCAAAACGACCTGACGCGTTTTGCCCCTACGCATCAGGCGCTTCGGGCGTTGCTCGCCGGGGTTGCGCCGGAACCCACCCGGGAACCCGTCGTGCGCTATCGGGTCGTGCAGCAGATCACGCGTCAAAGCAAGGCTTTCCAGCTTCATATGGCGCCCCATACGCTGAACTTTACGCCGTTTCGCCAGGGCGTCCTGTTGGCAGAAGATGGTGAGACGCGCTATGCGGTACAGAAATCCACGGAATATGTTTTATTTCCTAATCCGTCGGTCGCGTTTGGTTTGCGAGCTGGCCTGATGCTGGAAAAAATGCCCTGATCGTCTCCCCTCGCGCAGACCGGAGGGGAAATGAAGAATAAATTTCTTAGCGTTAAAAGCGCTCTGGTATTGTTTGCGGAATATTCCTGGAGAATTGCTTTATTATTAAACGGCACTTCGCTATACTTCTCCATAATCTCTTTAAAATCATCCTGTTGAATATTTTTGTTTCATCTCTCCACGCTTTTTCCTTAATTTCTCCACAATTGGCGAAAAGTTGTTTTTTACACTTTCATTGTTTTACCGTTGCTCTGACTAATTGACGATAAACCCCGTAAAGTTAATCTCGTCAACACGGCATAGCGCCGAAGAATAACTGAAAGTAAGGAAAGACATTATGCGTAAATTAACTGCACTGTTTGTTGCCTCTACCCTGGCTCTGGGCGCTACCAGCATGGCGTTCGCCGCCGATACCGCGACCACTACCGCCGCGCCGACGGAAGGCAAAATGATGATGCATCATAAAGGCAAGCCGGGTATGCACCATGAGATGATGATGTTTAAAGATCTGAACCTCACCGATGCGCAGAAGCAGCAGATCCGCGACATCATGAAAAGCCAGCGTGACCAGATGAAACGTCCTCCGCTGGAAGAGCGCCGCGCAATGCATGACATCATTGCCAGCGACAGCTTCGATAAAGCAAAAGCGGAAGCGCAGATCGACAAAATGGCCGAGCAGCATAAAGCGCGCATGCTGGCCCACATGGAAACCCAGAACAAGATTTACAACATTCTGACGCCGGAACAGAAAAAGCAATTTAATGCCAATTTTGAGAAGCGTCTGACAGAACGTGCAGCGCCGGAAGGTAAAATGCCTGCACCAACCGAATAATCGGTTCACTCTCTTAAGACCGCCGGGCTCCTGTCTACAAAAGCGAAAACGCTGTGGACAGGACCGGCGGTTTTTCTTTTATCCCATGCCTAAGGTCTGGCCTGACTGCTGCCGATAATACGTCTGTGAAAATGCCCTGGCGCACGGTGCGTCCTTCAGGAGTGGTCATGGAATTCTTTGATATCCGTAAAATGCCGGTCAGTCTCTGGCGTAATGGTGCGGGTGAGACGCGTGAGATTTGCTGTTTTCCTCCCGCGACGCGGGATTTTTTCTGGCGGGCCAGTATTGCCTCCATCGCCAGTAACGGCGAATTTTCCGCGTTCCCGGGCGTTGACCGGGTGATTACGCTGCTGGAGGGCGGCGAGGTGACCCTGGATGCAGGCAGGGCGTTTTGTCATACCCTGAAGCATCATCAGCCTTACCGATTTGCGGGCGATCTGGCGGTGAAAGCCGTGCTCACAGAGGGGCAGATGTCGATGGACTTCAACATCATGACCCGACGGGATTGCTGCCAGGCAAAGGTGCGCGTTGCTACCCGGACGTTCACTACCTTCGCATCACGCGGTGGGGTGGCATTCGTATTAAGCGGCGCCTGGCAACTGGGCGACAAATTACTGACCGCCGATCAGGGCGCCAGCTGGGAAGCGGGCAGTCATACCCTCCGTTTACTGGAAACGAAGGGGTCGCTGCTGTTCAGTGAAATTACCTGGCTGCCGGGTCATTGAGGACGATGATCTCATATTTTCCGGTTAACAGTGGCTTGCAGAGAATTTTGTAACCATCCTGATCGAAACCGGCAGGGGTGCGCAGCAGAGCGGTAGCGTCATCCAGATTTTCAACGGCGCCAAGCCAGAGCCAGTTGCGGATGATGTGATAGTGCGTCATCCCATCGCGGGTTTCTTTCAGCGCCACCGCGCCTTCCCACGGCCAGCAGTTAACGCTGATAGAGGCAAGGCCAGCCATAAACCGGGCATGATGTTCTTCAACGCTCTCTTTTCCACAGCACGCCCCGGCGCAGCGTTTCAGCGCTGAGCGGAAACAGGCGCGACCACGGGTGGTGGCTTCCAGTCCTAACAGGCCGTAACAAAGCTGTAATTCATCAGCCAGGGATTGCAGGGTTTGCAGTGCGGCACGTTTGTTGGCAAACAGACCGTAAAGATTGGGTTCATGCGAAAAATCCACTTCCCGGGCATAAACGACCTGCGGTTTTCCTGCGTTAATCTGCAAGGAACACAGCTGGCGGTTGCGGCGCAGGCGTTTGTTAAACAGCGGCTGCTGTTCCTTGATGAGCCGGGCTTCGAGCAGAAGCGCGCCCAGTTCGCCTGCCGTCTCGATCCAGGTGATCCGCCGGGACTGCCTGAGCATCGATGCTTCATCCGGCGTACGCAGGTGCGACATCACCCGGCTGCGGATATTCACGCTTTTGCCGATATAGAGCGGCATGGTGTCGCTGTCGCCGTGGAAGAAATAGACGCCAGGCTGTTTAGGCAGTGCCTCAAGCCAGGGGCGAAGATGCTCGGGATATTCGTAGATAGCCGCCGCTTCGAACTCAAGACGCGGGGCGGATTGACGCCTGCTCACATACTGCTCCATATACTGTTCAGGCATACAGTGTAGCAGGTGTTTGGTGGTTAAAAAAGAGCCAGGTGGCGGCTACGCCTTACCCGGCCTGCAAAGCGGAGTTACCGTTTTGCTTTTACTTTTTCCAGAAATCATCAAACACCGTAATGGGCGGACGGCGCTTATGCTCGGTTTTCAGATACCAGCCTTCGATAATTTTAGCGGTACCTTCGTCGAGCGTTTTGCCTTCCAGATAATCATCGATGTTGTCATACGTAACGCCCAGCGCCGCTTCATCCGGCAAGGAAGGGCGATCGTCCTCCAGGTCCGCCGTTGGCGCCTTCTTATACAGGTGCTCCGGGCAGCCCAACGCCGCCAGCAGTTGCTTACCCTGACGCTTGTTCAGGCGGAAGAGGGGGTTGATATCCGTGCCGCCATCGCCGTATTTGGTGAAGAAGCCGGTGATGGCTTCCGCGGCGTGGTCAGTGCCGACGACGACCCCTTTGGTCATCCCTGCGATACTGTACTGCGCTTTCATGCGCTCACGGGCTTTCTCGTTGCCGCGGACAAAATCGCTCAGTTCAATACCGGCTTCACGCAGGGCCTGCTCGCTGGCCAGTACCGAACCTTTGATGTTTACGGTAAGAACACGGTCCGGCTGAATAAACGCAATCGCATCCTGACAGTCCTGCTCGTCGGCTTGCACGCCATACGGCAGACGTACGGCAATAAATTGCAGCGCGGTGTCACCGGTCTCGTCACGCAGCTCGGAGATGGCCATCTGGCTCAGCTTACCGGCCAGAGTGGAATCCTGACCGCCGCTGATGCCCAGCACCAGCGTCTTCAGGAAAGGGTGTGCAGACAGGTAAGCTTTCAAAAAATCAACGCTACGACGGATCTCTTCATTGGCATCAATCGCAGGTTTCGCGCCCAGCGCCTGAATAATTTCTTGTTGCAGAGCCATTACGCCCTCCCTATGCAGAACCAAACAGAAAGTGTGATCTGTTAAAACTAACCCTTTGTCGGGGAAACGACAAGGATCACAGTTTTGAGTGTACTGTTTTACAGCGATTTAGCAGCTTACCGTTGTTTTATTAGAATTTTCCGAAATTCGTCTGGCGTAACTCGCAAAGTTGAACAATAGTAATTTTTATCCCATGCTTAGTTAACACGCTGATAAACAAGAGGACGGAATATGAACAAGAACGTAGCAGGAATTTTAAGCGCAGCGGCGGTACTGACTATGCTGGCAGGGTGTACAGCTTACGATCGCACTAAAGATCAGTTCACACAGCCAGTGGTAAAAGACGTCAAAAAAGGCATGACGCGTTCCCAGGTTGCAGCCATTGCCGGTAAACCTTCTTCAGAAGTCACTATGATCCACGCGCGTGGTACCTGCCAGACCTATATTCTGGGTCAACGTGATGGTAAGGCAGAGACCTATTTTGTCGCCCTGGATGATACGGGTCACGTGATCAATTCTGGTTACCAGACCTGTGCCGAATACGACACCGACCCACAGGCACCTAAGGCACAGTAAGCCTGCTTGCCTGAGAGCGTTAACAAACCGGCCGGAAGGCCGGTTTTTTTATGCATACGTGAATCTTATTTCTTGGCGCGAATTATTTGCCTGAAATGTGAAGGTAGTCAACAAGCCAGGTCAATGAGAGACAATTTCAGTCTATCCAGAATTATCCCCTCCCTGTACCATTGCGTATACTCACTTCAACGACAAACAATGTTCAGCACACTGCCCGTCAGCCAGGATAGCGAGTCGAGTGATAGCGAGACGGCGGGTAGCCAAACAAGAGGGAAGTTATCATGGAAAAGAAACATATCTATCTGTTTTGCTCTGCGGGCATGTCCACTTCGCTGCTGGTTTCCAAAATGCGCGCGCAGGCCGAAAAATATGAAGTCCCTGTGGTGATTGAGGCGTTTCCGGAAACGCTGGCGGGCGAGAAGGGTCAGACAGCCGACGTTATTTTACTCGGGCCGCAAATCGCTTATATGCTGCCAGAAATTCAGCGTCTGCTACCCAATAAGCCGGTCGAAGTGATCGATTCCGTTTTATACGGCAAGATTGATGGTTTAGGTGTATTAAAAGCTGCCGTTGCGGCGATTAAAAAAGCTGCTAATTAATTTTTTATTTTTCCCGTCAAAGAGTTATTTCACACACAATACGCCGTAACGGTCGTTGCGGCATTTAAGGGTATTTTCCTATGAGTAAAGTCATCGCTTCACTTGAAAAGGTACTCCTTCCTTTTGCTGTTAAAATAGGAAAGCAGCCTCACGTTAATGCCATTAAGAACGGCTTTATTAAATTAATGCCGTTGACATTAGCCGGGGCAATGTTCGTTTTAATTAACAACGTTTTTCTGAGCTTTGGAGAAGGTTCCTTTTTTTATTCATTAGGAATTAGGTTAGATGCTTCAACTATTGAAACCCTTAATGGTTTAAAAGCCATTGGCGGCAACGTATACAACGGTACGTTGGGTATTATGTCGCTAATGGCGCCTTTCTTTATCGGAATGGCGCTGGCGGAAGAGCGTAAAGTGGATCCGCTGGCGGCAGGCTTACTGTCCATTGCCGCGTTCATGACCGTCACACCGTACAGCGTGGGCGACGCTTATGCCGTTGGCGCCAACTGGCTGGGTGGGGCAAACATCATTTCCGGTATTATTATCGGGCTGGTGGTGGCCGAAATGTTCACCTTCATTATTCGCCGTAACTGGGTTATCCGCTTGCCGGATAGCGTTCCGGCCTCTGTTTCTCGTTCATTTTCCGCGTTGATTCCGGGCTTCATTATTCTCTCCATCATGGGGATTATTGCCTGGGCGCTCTCTCACTGGGGCACAAACTTCCACCAGATCATTATGGACTCTATCTCAACGCCGCTGGCGTCGATGGGTAGCGTGGTCGGTTGGGCGTATGTCATCTTTACCTCCCTGCTGTGGTTCTTTGGCGTGCATGGTTCACTGGCACTGGCGGCGCTGGACAGCGGTATTATGACCCCATGGGCACTGGAAAACGTCGCGCTTTACCAGCAGTACGGCTCCGTCGATGCGGCGCTGGCGGCCGGTAAAACCTTCCATGTGTGGGCGAAGCCGATGCTTGACTCCTATATCTTCCTGGGCGGTACCGGGGCGACGTTGGGTCTGATCATCGCGGTCTTTATTGTCTCTCGCCGCGCCGACCATCGTCAGGTTGCGAAGCTGGCCCTGCCATCAGGCATCTTCCAGATTAACGAGCCGATCCTGTTTGGTCTGCCAATTATCATGAACCCGGTGATGTTCATTCCCTTCATCCTGGTTCAGCCGCTGCTGGCCGCGATTACGCTGACGGCGTACTACCTGGGCATTATCCCGCCGGTGACCAACATTGCGCCGTGGACGATGCCGGCTGGTCTGGGCGCGTTCTTCAACACCAACGGTAGCGTGGCGGCCTTCCTGCTGGCGATATTCAACCTCGGGATTGCAACCCTGCTCTACATGCCGTTCGTGGCGATTGCGAACAAGGCCGCAACGGTTATCGATGAAGAAGAGAGCGAAGAGGATATCGCCCTCGCACTGAAATTCTAAAATTGCACGGCGCGGGGCAACCCGCGCCAGCGGAAAGGAGCTTAAAGATGTTAGATTTAGAGAGTATCGTTGCCGAAGAAACCGCAGAGAATGATCTGGAAGAGGTGGTGATGGGCCTCATCATCAACTCCGGGCAGGCACGCAGCCTGGCGTATGCGGCGCTTAAGCAGGCTAAGCAGGGCGACTTCGTTGCCGCGAAAACCATGATGGAGCAGTCCCGTACAGCGTTAAACGAAGCGCATCTGGTGCAGACGAAGCTCATCGAAAGCGACCAGGGCGAAGGGAAGATGAAAGTGAGTCTGGTGCTGGTACATGCGCAGGATCATCTGATGACCTCCATGCTGGCACGCGAGCTGGTCGCGGAGCTCATCGAGCTTCACGAGAAGATGCAATAAGTCAGTTGAAGTAGCAGGAGGTCAGCACGATGGAAATCAAAACCGCACATGAGCAACAGCTGTTTAATGGCAAAAATTTTCACGTGGTGATTTACAACAAAACGGAGAGCGCCAGCGGTCTGCACCAGCATGACTACTACGAGTTCACGATTGTTCTGACCGGCCGCTACTATCAGGAGATCAACGGTAAGCGCGTCCTGCTTGAGCGTGGCGATTTCGTCTTCCTGCCAATGGGATCTTATCACCAGAGCTTTTATGAGTTTGGTGCGACACGCATTCTGAACGTAGGGGTGAGCAGGCGTTTCTTCGAGAAGCACTATCTGCCGCTGGTGCCGTTCTGCTTTGTGGCGTCACAGGTGTATCGCGTTAAAAATGAGTTTATGACCTGGATTGAAACGGTTATCGCATCGCTGAATTTCCGCGACAATGAATTTGATGAATTTATTGAAACCGTGACGTTCTACGTCATGAATCGCCTCCGCCATCACCGTGAAGAACAGCAGGTGGTGGATGATATTCCTCAGTGGCTGCGCAGTACCGTGGAGCTGATGCACGATAAAGGACAGTTCAGCGATAACGCCCTGGAGAATATGGTGGCGCTGTCGGGTAAATCGCAGGAATATTTGACGCGCGCCACGCAGCGTTATTACCGTAAAACGCCTGTGCAAATCATTAATGAAATCCGCATTAACTTTGCCAAAAAACAGCTGGAAATTACTAACTACTCTGTCACCGATATCGCTTACGAATCGGGTTACAGCAGCCCCAGCCTGTTTATTAAAACCTTTAAAAAATTGACTTCATTCACACCGAACAGTTACCGCAAAAATTTAACGGTAATTAATTAACTTTCGGCGGTTTATCCGCCAGGAACAGTGACGTAATGGCTTGCCCAAATAGCGGGAAGAGTACGCTATACCTTGCAGGCGATTAACCTGATATGCTAAGGGAGATATTATGCAACAGAAATTAAAAGTCGTAACCATTGGTGGCGGCAGCAGCTATACCCCGGAATTACTTGAAGGTTTCCTGAAACGGTATCATGAATTACCGGTCAGCGAATTATGGCTGGTGGATGTTGAAGAAGGTCAGGAGAAGCTGAATATTATCTTTGAACTGTGCAAACGCATGGTTGAAAAAGCGGGCGTGCCCTTAACCGTGCATAAAACGCTGGATCGCCGCCTGGCACTGAAAGATGCTGACTTCGTGACCACGCAGCTGCGCGTCGGCCAGCTGAAGGCGCGTGAGCTGGACGAGCGCATTCCGCTGAGCCACGGTTATCTGGGCCAGGAAACCAACGGGGCAGGTGGCCTGTTTAAAGGCCTGCGTACTATTCCGGTCATTTTTGACATCATTAAAGACGTGGAGGAGATCTGCCCGAACGCCTGGGTGATCAACTTTACCAACCCGGCCGGGATGGTCACCGAGGCAGTCTATCGCCACACCGGTTTCAAACGCTTTATCGGCGTCTGCAATATTCCGATTGGCATGAAGATGTTCATCCGCGATGTACTGGAACTGACCGATAACGATGATCTCTCCATTGATCTGTTCGGCCTGAATCACATGGTCTTTATCAAAGATGTGATAGTGAACGGGCAATCGCGCTTTGCGGAACTGCTCGACGGCGTCGCCTCTGGTCGCCTGACCGCGGCCTCGGTGAAAAACATTTTCGATCTGCCGTTCAGCGAAGGGCTGATCCGCTCCCTGAATCTGCTGCCGTGCTCGTATCTACTCTACTACTTCAAGCAGAAAGAGATGCTGGCCATTGAAATGGGCGAATACTACAAAGGTGGCGCACGCGCTCAGGTTGTACAGAAAGTAGAGAAGCAGCTTTTTGATTTGTATAAAGATCCGAACCTGAACGTCAAACCGAAAGAGCTGGAGCAGCGCGGCGGGGCATACTATTCGGATGCCGCGTGTGAAGTGATTAACGCCATTTACAATGACAAGCAGGCCGAGCACTATGTAAACGTTCCCCATCACGGGCACATCGACAATATCCCGGCAGACTGGGCCGTTGAGATGACCTGCATTCTTGGGCGCGAGGGTGCAAAACCACATCCCCGCATTACCCACTTCGACGATAAGGTGATGGGCCTGATTCACACCATCAAAGGCTTTGAAGTGGCGGCGAGCAATGCGGCCCTGAGCGGCGAACTGAATGACGTGCTGCTGGCGCTGAACCTCAGCCCGCTGGTGCATTCTGACCGTGACGCTGAAAAACTCGCGGGTGAGATGATCCTGGCGCATGAAAAATGGCTGCCAAACTTTGCTGCAACGGTTGAGAAACTGAAACTCACACACCGTTAAGAGGAGGCGCGATGGAAAACCTGCTGATCGTCAATGCCGATGATTTTGGCCTGTCAAAAGGGCAGAACTACGGCATTATTGAAGCCTGTCGCCGGGGCGTCGTGACCTCTACAACAGCGCTCATCAACGGTGAGGCGGTGGAACATGCGGCGCAGTTAAGCCGTGAGCTGCCCGAGCTGGGCGTGGGCATGCACTTTGTGCTGACGCTTGGGTTGCCCCTTTCGCCAATGCCGGGCCTGACGCGCGACGGCCAGCTGGGGAAATGGATTTGGGAAATGGCGGAGCAGGACGCTCTGCCGCTCGATGAGATTGCCCGCGAGCTGGATTGCCAGTTTAACCGCTTTGTGGATGTGTTTGGCCGCGAGCCTACCCATATTGACAGCCATCATCATGTGCATATGATCCCGGCGATTTTCCCGCTTGTGGCAGAGTTTGTGCAACGTAAAGGCGTGGCGATGCGCGTGGATCGTGAGGTGCGCGGGTTGCCGGACGTCGCGGTGACGTCAACGGAGGGGTTCAGCAGCGCATTTTATGGCGACGAGATCGACGAAGCGCTGTTCCTGAAGGTGCTGGATGACTCCGCCGCAAAAGGGGAGCGCTCGCTTGAGGTAATGGCGCACCCGGCGTTTGTCGATAACATCGTACGTAAGAGCGCCTACTGCTGGCCGCGTCTGGCAGAACTGGATGTGCTGACGTCGGCGTCGTTAAAGTACGCGATTGCCGAGCGTGGGTATCGTCTGGGGACGTTCAGGGATCTTTGAGATAAAGCCCGGTGGCGAGGTAAAAGCAAAACGGTAACCTTTTGGTTACCGTTTTTATTGTTTTCTCCCTCTCCCGAGGGAGAGGGCTTCAGGCCGCACAACCGGGTATGGTTTTTTACGCCGGTATCTGGTCAATCTTACTGCTGCGCGACCACACGCGGTGGGCGGCAAGCAGGTCAAACAACCGGGTCATAAACGCATCGTCAATGTTATCACCTTCGACAATGCCTTCTTCCCCTTGATCCGGTACCTTCAGCAGAGATTTAAACTTCCGCGCATCGCCTGCCAGGGCGATTGGCTTCAGGTGCTTATAGGCTTCCAGCAGATAATAGGCGGCATCACCGTTACCGAGCAGGCTCTCAACGTCGCCGCACGGCATAATCACCGCGTCAACCGTCAGCGACGGTGCCCCGGCGAAGGTCGCGGCAATTGGCAGGACAGAGCCATCGTCGGCTGTCACTTCACCCATGCGGGAGTAAAGCAGTTTGGCATGTACGCCCTGGGTTTTGAGCGCCTTCATGATCCCCAGCACGTCGCTGGCGCGCGGTTTATCATTCAGCAGGATAGCCACTACGCGGCCTTTAATTGACCCGCCAGGTACCGCGTACAGGCTCAGGGACGGATCCTTCTTCAGCCCGTTCACGTCTTTTGGCGGTGCGGCATGGCATTGCTCGTCAGTCAGCGTGATGCCGAGATTATTCGCCACGCCCTGAGCAAGCTGGATATCAATATGCGCCAGATGGTCGACCACGCGCTCGCGAATGTAGGTACGCACCACTTTGCTCAGCTCAAAGCTGAAACCGCCGATAATGTGCTGCTGTTCAATCGGGGTCTGGCTGTTCCAGAACAGGCGAGGCTGAGCGTAATATTCGCCGAATGACGGGCTGCGCTCGCGAATTTTTGTTCCGTCCACGCGCTCCTGATACGACTCAAATCCGCCACGTTTTGGCCCCGGCGGGGTTTCACGCGGCCAGTTATCGTTAATGGAGTTTGGCTCGTAGTTCGCCGGGTTGGTATCGATATCCTGGCGATGCATCCCGTCACGCTGGAAGTTATGGTACGGGCAGGTCGGACGGTTGATAGGAATTTCGTGGAAGTTCGGTCCACCGAGACGGCTGATCTGCGTATCGGTGTAAGAGAACAGACGGCCCTGTAGCAGCGGATCGTTGGTGAAATCCAGCCCCGGCACAATATGGCCCGGGTGGAACGCAGCCTGCTCATTCTCCGCGAAGAAGTTATCCGGGTTGCGGTTAAGCACCATTTTGCCCACTAGCTGAACCGGCACCAGCTCCTCAGGAATAAGCTTGGTCGGGTCGAGCAGGTCGAAGTCGAATTCGAACTCGTCCTCTTCCGGGATCAGCTGTAACCCCAGCTCGTATTCCGGGAAATCACCGGCTTCAATGGATTCCCACAGTTCGCGACGGTGGAAGTCCGGATCGCGCCCGGTCAGCTTCTGTGCTTCATCCCACACCAGGGATGCTTTCCCCGCGACCGGTTTCCAGTGGAAACGCACAAACGTCGCTTTACCTTCAGCGTTAATCAGACGGAAGGTATGAATACCAAACCCTTCCATGGTGCGATAGCTGCGTGGGATCCCCCGGTCAGACATCGCCCACATCACGTTGTGAAGGGTTTCCGGTTGCAGGGAGACGTAGTCCCAGAAGGTGTCATGCGCACTTTGTCCCTGCGGTATGGCCCAGTGTGGCTCTGGTTTTACCGCATGGACAAAGTCAGGGAACTTATGCGCATCCTGAATGAAGAAAACCGGGGTGTTATTCCCGACGAGGTCGAAAATGCCCTCTTCGGTATAGAATTTGGTGGCGAAGCCGCGGATATCACGCACCGTATCGGCCGAACCCGCGCCGCCCTGTACGGTAGAGAAGCGCACAAATACCGGTGTGATTTTGTTCGGATCGGAAAGGAAATCCGCCTTCGTGATCGCCTTCAGGCTCTTGTACGGCTGGAAATAGCCGTGCGCCGCGGAGCCGCGAGCGTGAACGATACGCTCAGGAATACGCTCATGGTCGAAATGGGTGATTTTTTCCCGCAGGATGAAATCTTCCAGCAGCGTCGGGCCGCGCGTTCCGGCGCGCAGGGAGTTCTGGTCATCGGCGATACGCACGCCCTGATTGGTGGTCAGCGCATAGCCTTCACCCCCTTTGCGGTGCGGGTCGAGAGATTTTAACTTCTCGTTATCCGTATCGGGCGACTTCACGCTTCCCGGTGCAGTAGGTTGCTCGCCCGGCGCGGACAGGCCCGGCGACGGTTTATGAGAGCCATCCGCAGGGGCGAGTGAGTCCATTCCCGGTTGAGATTCTTCGGTGCCATGAATAGGGGCTTGATGTGGTTTATCATTGTTCGACATTGCACGATTCTCCTTTGTTCGTTCCTGAAAACCCTATTAAGGATAGAACAATGTGATGAATTAGCAGGCGAACTAAGCGTTTTCAGATAAGTGATTAGCGAAAGGAGCCATCTGCCTCACGTCAGGCGCGACGGGTGGGGGGAGAATCGGCTATGATAGAAATTTCCTGCTTTAAGAATTTGCTTTAGTGAACCCGTCGCTTATGAAACCTCTTCGTCAACAAAACCGCCAGGTTATTAGCTATGTGCCCCGCGTTGAACCCGCGCCGCCTGACCATGCCCTGAAAGTGGATGGTTTTCGCGATGTCTGGATGTTACGGGGTAAATACGTTGCCTTCGTGCTGATTGGCGAGCACTTCCGTCGCTCCCCTGCGTTTACGGTGCCGGAATCGGCGCAGCGATGGGCTGTGCAGACCCGCCAGGATGAAGAGGTTGAAGAATAACAGCAATAAAAAAACCGCCCGCAGGCGGTTTTTTTATTTCAGCCGTGATTAACGATGGGCCAGTTCCGCATCTTCTTCACTGTCGAGAATCGTTTTGTCGGTCTGCTTCAGCCACTGGCTGGTCAGGGTACCGGCGGTCATTGAGCCACTCACGTTCAGGGCGGTACGCCCCATATCGATCAGCGGTTCAACAGAGATCAGCAGGGCAACCAGCGTCACCGGCAGTCCCAGCGCAGGCAGAACGATCAGCGCAGCGAAGGTCGCGCCGCCGCCCACGCCCGCAACACCGGCGGAGCTAATGGTCACGATACCCACCAGCGTCGCAATCCAGACCGGATCCAGCGGGTTAATCCCCACGGTTGGGGCAACCATCACGGCCAGCATCGCCGGGTAGAGACCCGCACAGCCGTTCTGCCCGATGGTGGCGCCAAAGGAGGCCGAGAAGCTGGCGATAGACTCCGGTACGCCCAGACGACGGGTCTGTGCTTCCACGTTCAGCGGGATAGATGCCGCGCTGGAACGGCTGGTGAAGGCGAAGGTCAGCACCGGCCAGACTTTGCGGAAATATTTCAGCGGGCTAACGCCGTTCACGCCCAGCAGGATACCGTGCACCACAAACATAATGCCCAGCCCCAGATAAGAGGCGATCACAAAGCTGCCAAGCTTGATGATGTCTTGCAGGTTAGAGCCTGCCACGACTTTGGTCATCAGCGCCAGGACACCGTACGGCGTCAGCTGCATGACCAGACGCACCAGCTTCATCACCCAGCTTTGCAAGGTATCGATGGCCGTCAGAACGCGCTCGCCTTTCGGCGCATCGTCCTTCAGCAGCTTGAGCGCAGCCACGCCCAGGAATGCCGCGAAGATCACCACGCTGATAATGGAGGTTGGGCTTGCGCCGGTCAGGTCAGCGAACGGGTTCTTCGGAATGAAGGAGAGCACCATCTGCGGAACGGTCAGATCGGCCACTTTACCCACGTAGTTGGTCTCAATCGCCGTCAGACGCGCGGTTTCAGCGCTACCCTGCACCAGACCTTCAGCAGTCAGGCCAAACAGATTGGTTACCAGCACACCCACCAGCGCCGCAATCAGCGTGGTGAAGAGCAGGGTACCAATGGTCAGGAAACTGATTTTACCCAGTTGAGAGGCATTATGCAGGCGGGCTACGGCGCTCAGAATAGAGGCGAATACCAGCGGCATAACGATCATTTGCAGCAGCTGTACATAGCCGTTACCGACAATGTTGAACCACTGAATAGAATCTTTCAGTACCGGGCTATCGGAGCCGTAAATGGCGTGTAAGGCCAGGCCAAACACCACGCCCATGACCAGACCGACCAGTACCTTTTTCGCCAGGCTCCACTGTTTGTGGCGAGCCTGGGCGAGAAGCAATAGCAATACGACGAACACAACAATGTTCGCGATGAGTGGAAAATTCATCCCCGTTCTCCTGATTTATTATACGGTCGGTTTTTACCGAACCTGTTGGCGCAAGGTTATCAGAAGTGTGATGTCGCGCTTATATCCATATGGAATGGTTTATGACAAAAGTGATTATATTGCCGGTTTAATGTTCAATCTGGTGATTAATAAAACGATTGAACTGAAATTGTAGTGAGTTGATCATCTGCGATGACCAGCGCACTGCACCATTTTCGGGCAATGTCTGCGGCATCCACACGGCATACGCAAACAGCGCCATACACAGAACGCGCTCCAGCTGGTTGCCTTTTTGCGGCACGAGGATTGGCAGACGGAAACGCCAGCGGCAGGGCCAGAGCAGCGGTACGCCCGCTGGCGTCAGCATATCGGCGAGGATATGGCTTAAGTAGCCGAGCACCATGCCCTGAATGGCATCCGCCGGGACGATCCAGCTCTCCGGAACCTTCAAATAGAAGAGTGTAAGCAGGCCGAATACGGCCAGCAGGCTGTGGGTAAACCCGCGATGACCAAAGGCTCTGGCGATGGGTTTTGAAATCCACTTCAGCCGCTGGCCAAGGAATGACTTTGGATGATCTATGTCCGGCAGCAGGCAGGTCAGCACGGCGGAAGGGACAATATGCCACCAGTCCCCCTGCGCCAGCACAGGGGTCAGTTCAGCGTTTTTGGCAAACACTGCACAGGCAAGTGAAAAAAGCAGGTGGCCTTCCGCCGTCATGATAAAACCCGGTAAACTGTCGATTCATACAGTATAGGGTTTTTATACAGTGTGTGAAAGAGGTGACGGTGTAACTCTTTGTCACAAACGCGCGGTTAGCGCGCCAGCCAGCCACCGTCTACGGCGAGGGTATGGCCGTTAACGTAATCAGAGGCCGACGAGGCCAGGAACACCACCGGACCCTGTAAATCCTCCGGCAGACCCCAGCGACCCGCCGGAATACGGTCGAGGATCGCCTGGCTGCGCTGCTCATCATCGCGAAGCTGCCGGGTGTTATTGGTCGCCATATAACCCGGCGCAATAGCATTCACATTAATGCCCAGCGTTGCCCATTCGTTCGCCAGCAGGCGGGTGAGGCCCAGCACGCCGCTTTTGGACGCCGTATAGGAGGGCACCCGGATGCCGCCCTGGAAGGAGAGCATGGAGGCAATGTTAATAATTTTGCCGCCCTGACCCTGCGCGATAAACTGTTTCGCCACTGCCTGAGAGAGGAAAAAGACCGATTTCAGATTGAGATCGATGACCTCGTCCCAGTCCTTCTCGCTAAATTCCAGCGCATCGGCACGGCGGATGGTGCCGGCATTGTTAACCAGAATATCGATGCGGCCCATCTCAGCGACTGCGGTATCCACCACGCTCTGAATACTCTCCTGCTTGCCAAGATCGGCGCGAATCGCGATAAAGCGTCGTCCCAGCGCCGTAACGCGCGCTGCCGTTTCGTCAGGAACCTTGCGGTTAACCCCCACGATATCGCATCCTGCCTGGGCGAGGGCAATGGCCATACCTTGTCCCAGACCGGTATCGCACCCGGTCACCATCGCCACTTTTCCTGCCAGAGTAAAAGCATCCAGTATCATACGCGCCTCAGAAGTCAGGTTATTGTCATTCTGCACGTAAGAATAGGAGTCTGGAATGAGAAAAGCAAATAAAGTAAAACGTTGTTTTGATTTGGCGAGGCAGGCAGCCGAAGCTGCCTGAAAGAGCTTTACTCCCCGCGCAGATGGCGGGCAGTCAATTCTTCAAGAGACGTCAGCCTGACGTCTGCGAGGGCAAAACGGGGATCGTGTCGGCCTTCTTCAGCCGGCACAACGATGGAGCGCATACGTGCGGCTTTGGACGCCACCATGCCGTTAACCGAATCTTCCAGCGCCACACAGGTAAGTGGATCCAGCCCCAGTTTCGCGGCGCAGTCCATATATACCTGCGGATGTGGCTTGCTGTAAGGAAGCTTTTCGGCCGAGGCCAGCGCGTCGAAGCTGTCGCGCAGCCCGAACATCGTCAGCACTTTTTCCAGCATATGCAGCGGTGAGGCGGAGGCCAGCCCCACTTTCAGCCCTTGCGCCTTGCACAGGGCGATAGCGTCGCGTACGCCCGGCAACAGCGGCTTATACTCTTCTACGAGGGAGATAGCGCGGTTGATAATGCGCGCCGTTACTTCGTCGCGATCCGGGCCAACCCATGGCTGGTGGGCATACCAGAGGTCAACCACCATATCGATGCGCAGCCCCAGGGTATCGGGAAGCTCGTTACGACGACTGATATCGACGCCGAGGCTGGCCATCACGTCCAGTTCAGCCCGATCCCACAGGGGTTCGGAATCAATCAGCAATCCATCCATGTCAAAAATAGCGGCAAGTATCTGGCGCGGGGTCGACATTACAACATCTCCTTATCTTGGGGGTAAGACAAACGGTGCTAAGCACAAGCAATTTAGCATATTGCATTCAAAGAGCGGGCGAAAATGACCGACAGCAGGTAGACTTAGGCACAAATAACGCGTCTTTATGAAGAGGAACTAATGACGTATCAACAAGCTGGACGCATCGCGGTCTTAAAACGTATTGCTGGTTGGGTTATTTTCATTCCCGCCCTGATTTCAACGCTGATCTCCGTACTCAAATTTATGTACGATCACAGCGAAAAACAGCCGGGCATCAATGCCGTCATGCTTGATTTTGCGCACGTCATGATTGAGATGATGCGGTTTAACACCCCGTTCCTGAACGTCTTCTGGTTCAACTCGCCCACGCCGGATTTTCACCACCAGCTGAATGTCGGTTTCTGGATAATCTATGCGTTGATATTTATCGCGATGGCGTTGCAGGCCTCCGGCGCGCGCATGAGTCGCCAGACCCGCTTTTTGCGCGAAGGGGTGGAAGACCAGCTGATCCTTGAGAAGGCGAAAGGCCCTGACGGGATGAGCCGCGAGCAGATCGAATCGCGCATTGTCGTTCCGCGTCATACCATTTTTGTGCAGTTTTTCCCGCTCTACATCCTGCCGGTCATTATCATTGTGGCCGGGTATTTCTTCTTTACGCTGCTTGGCTTCCTGTAAATCCTAAGGGAAGGGGCGTGAAGCCGCCCCCTCCCGCTATGCCGCCAGAATGCGGTCCAGCGCCCGCTGGGCATTCACCAGATGACTCCCGCCAAACAAAATAGCCCGGTTTATCAAGGTGTACAGCTGATAAACCGGCTGACGATCAAGGAAACCCGCAGGTAACGGCGAGACAGACTGATAGCCATCATAAATTTGCGGCGGCTGTTCAGGGTGCAACGGCAGCATTGCGAGGTCACATTCTCTGTCGCCCCAGTAGCAGGCCGGGTCAAATATATAGGGACCATCAGGCCCAAGTGCACAGTTGTTTGACCATAAATCTCCGTGCAGAAGGGAAGCCTGAGGCTGATGCGAAGCCAGACGCTGCTGAATGTGTTCAACAATCGCGTCGATGTTGCCGAACGCTAATCCCTTTTCAGCGGCCAGCTCCAGCTGCCAGCCGATGCGCTGCTCGGCGAAAAAGGTCGACCAACGGCGCTGCCATGCGTTTGGCTGTGGGGTAGTGGAGAGGTCGTTATCAAAATCGAGCCCGAACTGAGGTTGATCGCTCCACTGGTGCAAACGGGCGATCTGTTGCCCGAGAATAAAGGCGTTGTGCGCATCCAGAGGGCGCGCGGGAAGATAGTTCATCACCAGAAAGCTATAGTCACGATCGCTGCCGACGGCTAATACCTGCGGAACGGTGACTGTTTTACTGCGCGATAACAGCTCAAGCTGATCGGCTTCGGCAGTAAAAATGGGGAGCAATTCACGCTCATCACATTTAACGAAAAGATCGCGCCCGGCGTAACGTAAATGCCATGCGGCATGGATCTCTCCGCCTGGCAGTTCGTTACGCAGTTCAATTTCACCTTCACCCAGCTGCTCACTTAAAAGATGACTGATAGCCTGCCACATGATGTCTCTCCCATGTTGTCTGCCAGATCATAAAGTTAGCGCAAAACGGCTATAAAAAAACAGGAACTAACGCACAACTGAGCGGTTTAATTTTGTACAGGGCACTTATTGTTCTTTTTTATGCCAGTTTTCCCAGCTATCCACATCAATTTCCGTGGCTTTGTCAGTCACGCTTTCCACCAGACTACTGGCCAGCGCCTTCACCTCTTCCTGACTCAGCGGGCTTATCAGGCCAAATGCCAGTGAGCCGAGATCGTGAATATTGCCCTCATCGTCCGTCAGCGTGAGCAGAAAATTGGCGCGCGTGAACGCGTTGTTGAGTTCATTCAGTTCGGTCAGCGACGCCTCATGAATATTCACGGTTACGACGTAGCGGGTGATATCACCACTGCTCATAATTCACCTCGTTGTTATCCTGAAAGTTTTCTTAGCATAGTCGATATGCCCTGTTTAGCGACTTCCCCCTCCATGGGAAGGGGAAGCAGGTTCAGCTTCTCGCCAGGTAATCGACAATTTTCTGGGTATCCGCAAGCGAACACAGACGCGTTCCCTGGTTTATGGTGGCTGCACTCCCTGCCGCGACGCCATAGCGTGCCATCTCCAGAAGCGAAGCGCCCTGCGCTAGCTTCAGCACCATCGCGCCAACCATACTGTCACCGGCACCCACGGTGCTCTGGCTTTTCATCGGCGGTGGCACAACCTGTACAAAGCCCGTCTTGTCGACGGCCAGCGCACCCTGAGGACCGAGAGAGACCACAACGCGATGCGCTTTGCCCGTACATACCAGCTCTTCTGCGGCAGTACGAACGTCATCAGGCTGGCTGAGTTCTCGATTAACCAGGGCACTGAGCTCTTTCTGGTTAGGTTTAACGAGTTCAAGTTGTCCGGGTTCTAACGCCGCCTTCAGGGCTTCGCCCGAGCTATCGACAATGCAGCGGATGCCGCGCTGGAGCGCCGCCTGAACCAGCGCCGTCAGTTTTTCTGTTTTGACGCCCGGCGGCAGGCTACCGCTGATCACCAGTAATGAGCCGCTTTCAATGGTCAGCACTTTCTCTTCCAGTTGACGAAACTCATCATCGCTCAATTTCGCCCCCGGCATCACAAAACGATATTGCTCGCCGCTGGATTCAACATGGACATGCAGGTTCTGCCGGGTCCAGTCTTTAGCATCGACGGTGTCTACGGCCACCTGTTCATCTGCCAGCAACGCAACCAGATGCTCTCCCGTGGCGCCGCCAGCGGGGAAGATGGCGGTGGCTTTTCCGCCGAGATGGGTAATAGCGCGCGCCACGTTGATGCCGCCGCCGCCCGGCTCAAACACCGGCGCGCTACAGCGCAGCTTACCTTCCGGGTAGATTTGCGGCGTCATGGTCGCGGAGTCGAGGGAAGGGGAGAGTGTCAGCGTATAAATCGAAGCCATCATGACCTCCTTTTATCATGGGTTCTTTTAAGCCTGGCACCGTTTGGCAGGAAGGCAACGTAAATAACAGTATGATTTTAAATATGAATGCTGACAAATAACCTGCGCCGGGCATATAAAATAAAACACGTTTTGGGATCGTTCTTATTCAAAAAATGAAAGAAGAAAATATTGCTATGTTATTTGCGGCTTTTTATAATTTGTTACCTTTCTATGGTCGCCTTGTCATTGATCCGCAAGAAAGTTTCCGAGACCGTGACGGTCTCTTTTTATGTTGTACGGACTCCTTAAATAAAATGAAGCTTTTGAAGACAGTACCCGCAGCACTGATGCTGGCGGGTGGCGTATTTGCGTCACTGAATGCAACCGCCGATGATACCGTTTTTACTGTCATGGACGATCCCTCCACTGCCAAAAAACCCTTTGAAGGTAACGTGAATGCCGGGTATCTGGCGCAATCCGGTAATACGAAAAGCTCCTCCCTGACCGCAGACAGCACCCTGACCTGGTACGGCAACACCACGGCCTGGTCGCTGTGGGGAAATGCCAGCAACACCTCTGCTAACGATCAACGCTCATCAGAGAAATACGCGGTAGGCGGACGTAGCCGATACAACATGACCGATTATGACTACCTGTTCGGGCAGGCGAGTTGGCTGACTGACCGCTACAACGGCTATCGCCAGCGTGATGTCGTGACTGCGGGTTATGGTCGTCAGTTCCTCAATGGGCCGGTGCACAGCCTGCGTTTTGAATTCGGTCCGGGTGTCCGTTACGACGAGTACACCAACGGCGAAGATGAAACCCAGCCGCTGGGTTATGCGTCGGGCACCTATGCATGGCAGATGACGGACAACGCAAAATTCACCCAGGGTGTGTCGGTGTTTGGTGCTGAAGATACAACGCTGAACTCAGAAAGTGCGTTGAATGTGGCCATCAACGAACACTTTGGACTCAAGGTGGCGTACAACGTAACCTGGAACTCATCCCCACCTGATTCTGCGCCGGAACATACCGATCGCCGAACCACGATTTCTTTAGGTTATAAAATGTAATATCGTCGGGCCGGGATTATTCTCGGCCCGTTTTTTATTTTCTGAAACTGTGCTTATTTATATTAAACGGCGTTTTAAAATAATGGGTCTGGTTTCATCTTCATAATTTCTCCATAATTAGCCGACCAGGGCTTATTCAGTTTATTTGACACGAATTGATAAATAATTTGACTAGGCAAGAATGTGATCCAGATCTACACTTACGGCACAGGCGAAAAACTCGCCTCAGGCATATCGCATTAAATAAGTATGAGAATAAAATTATGAAAAAAATCAAAACCGCTACAGCAGCGATGGTGCTTTCCGCACTTTCATTTGGCGTATTTGCTGCTGATAATATGACGCAACCTGCCAGTGACGTTAACAGCCCAATCGGGATCGCTAAAGCCTCGGATGTAGAAGCAGGCTCCAACATTGCCCCTGGCTCTCAGTCTACCGGCCAGTCAATGAATGATGCATTTGATGTACACAAGCTGGTGGCGGGTGAGTGGTCCTGATATTTCAACTGCCACGTGTGACGGAATATATACGCTGTCACAGCCTGTCGAAAACCGGATTATGACGTACCGGTTTTGGACCATAAATTATCGTAAAGATAGTTAAGATTTATTCAGTAAATTCACGGCACGTTTTCGCTGACAAAATATTAGCCCCAGATCATTGCGGCCCAGCGCAGCAGCAACATCGCGCCGCAAATAGCAATTAACACCACGACCATTTTCCAGTGCTTCACGGCAAATCTTTTTGTTGGCATAACCTAATCCTTGTCAGTTGATACCCTTAGTCTACCAAAATCTGCGCCAGAAAGCGCTCAACCCTGGACAACAGGTTATGCCGGAACACCGGTTCGGCTTAAAACCAATGGAATCTGTCAGCCAGAATCAATACCAGGCAAGCAGCGGAAAGTAGATTCAATATCACAACGGTTTTGCTGGATACATTCATGTGATACCCCTTCGATGTTTAAGGACCAAGTCAAGAATAGCTCAGCACTTTCGGATTGCGAGCCTCCGTCAGCAAAAGTTCATGAACGCAGACAAAAGGATGAACGGTTCAAACGGTCTCAGAAGGTGCATTCGCCCTTTCAATAGTGTTACCATTACCCTGCTTGCCGTAAATTCGCATTTATCTGAATCGGCAGGTGCATGATGACGAACCAATTTGACGATTGTTGGTCAGATGGTTTCGTAATCTACTGTTTAATCACGATTATTTTCTTTGTATATGCTCTTATGTGTGGGGCATCACTGCAAATAAGGATATAAAATGCCTGTAATTACTCTTCCTGATGGCAGCCAACGCCATTTCGACCATGCTGTTAGCCCAATGGATGTTGCCCTGGATATCGGTCCTGGACTTGCAAAAGCAACCATCGCAGGTCGCGTAAACGGTGAGCTGGTAGACGCGTCCGATCTGATTGAAAGCGATGCAACGCTTGCGATCATCACCGCGAAAGACGAAGAAGGTCTGGAGATCATTCGTCACTCCTGTGCGCACCTGTTAGGCCATGCTATTAAGCAGCTCTGGCCAAACACCAAAATGGCGATCGGCCCGGTTATCGACAACGGTTTCTACTACGACGTTGACCTTGACCACACCCTGACTCAGGAAGATATCGACGCGCTCGAGAAACGAATGCACGAGCTCGCCGAAACCAACTATGACGTCATTAAGAAGAAAGTCAGCTGGCACGAAGCGCGTGAAACCTTCGTGAAGCGCGGCGAGAGCTACAAAGTCTCGATTCTTGATGAAAACATCGCTCATGATGACAAGCCTGGCTTGTACCATCACCAGGAATACGTCGACATGTGCCGTGGACCGCACGTGCCGAACATGCGCTTCTGTCATCACTTCAAACTGATGAAAATCGCAGGCGCTTACTGGCGTGGCGACAGCAACAACAAAATGTTGCAGCGTATTTATGGTACCGCGTGGGCCGATAAGAAAGCCCTGAACGCGTACCTGCAACGCCTGGAAGAGGCGGCTAAGCGTGACCACCGTAAAATCGGTAAGCAGCTTGACCTGTATCATATGCAGGAAGAAGCGCCGGGGATGGTGTTCTGGCATAACGACGGCTGGACTATCTTCCGTGAACTGGAAACGTTCGTGCGCTCCAAGCTGAAAGAGTACCAGTACCAGGAAGTGAAAGGCCCGTTCATGATGGACCGTGTGCTGTGGGAAAAAACCGGCCACTGGGACAACTACAAAGATGCGATGTTCACCACTTCGTCTGAGAACCGTGAATACTGCATCAAGCCAATGAACTGCCCGGGCCACGTTCAGATCTTCAACCAGGGTCTGAAATCCTACCGCGATCTGCCGCTGCGTATGGCGGAGTTCGGTAGCTGCCATCGTAACGAGCCATCAGGTGCGCTGCACGGTCTGATGCGTGTTCGTGGCTTTACTCAGGATGATGCGCATATCTTCTGTACTGAAGATCAGGTCCGTGAAGAAGTTAACGCCTGTATTCGTATGGTCTACGATATGTACAGCACCTTTGGCTTCGAGAAGATCGTGGTCAAACTCTCAACGCGTCCGGAAAAACGTATCGGCAGCGATGAGACATGGGATCGCGCAGAGGCGGATCTTGCCGTAGCGCTGGAAGAGAACGGTATTCCGTTCGAATATCAGCTGGGCGAGGGCGCATTCTACGGTCCGAAAATTGAATTTACCCTGTATGACTGCCTCGATCGCGCATGGCAGTGCGGAACGGTACAGCTGGACTTCTCCCTGCCGCAGCGTTTAAGCGCCTCTTATGTTGGCGAAGACAACGAGCGTCAGGTGCCGGTTATGATTCACCGTGCGATTCTCGGTTCACTGGAGCGCTTCATCGGCATCCTGACCGAAGAGTTCGCGGGCTTCTTCCCAACCTGGCTTGCGCCAGTGCAGGTCGTGGTGATGAACATTACCGATTCTCAGGCGGATTACGTTAAAGAATTGACGCAGAAACTACAAAATGCGGGCATTCGCGTAAAAGCAGACTTGAGAAATGAGAAGATTGGCTTTAAAATCCGCGAGCACACTTTACGTCGTGTCCCGTATATGTTGGTCTGTGGTGATAAAGAGGTGGAAGCAGGCAAAGTTGCCGTTCGCACCCGCCGTGGTAAAGACCTGGGGAGCCTGGACGTAAGTGAAGTGATTGAGAAGCTGCAACAAGAGATTCGCAGCCGCAGTCTTCAACAACTGGAGGAATAAGGTATTAAAGGCGGAAAACGAGTTCAAACGGCACGTCCGAATCGTATCAATGGCGAGATTCGCGCCCAGGAAGTTCGCTTAACAGGTCTGGAAGGCGAGCAGCTGGGGATTGTGAGTCTGAGAGAAGCGATCGAAAAGGCTGAAGAAGCTGGAGTAGATTTAGTTGAAATCAGCCCTAACGCCGAACCGCCAGTTTGTCGTATCATGGACTACGGCAAGTTCCTTTATGAAAAGAGTAAGTCTTCTAAGGAACAGAAGAAGAAGCAAAAAGTTATCCAGGTTAAGGAAATTAAATTCCGTCCTGGTACCGACGATGGCGATTATCAGGTAAAACTCCGCAGCCTGATTCGCTTTCTGGAAGATGGCGATAAGGCCAAGATCACGCTGCGTTTCCGCGGTCGTGAGATGGCCCACCAACAGATTGGTATGGAAGTGCTTAACCGCGTCCGTGACGATCTGAGTGAACTGGCAGTAGTCGAATCCTTCCCTACGAAGATCGAAGGCCGCCAGATGATCATGGTGCTCGCTCCTAAGAAGAAACAGTAAGGCCTTCAAGCAGCAAAATCTGTGGAGCCTTCGGGCCCCATAGGTTTTGTTCGCCTATGTTTCGTTTATTTAACAATGCGAAGTGGAAGTTATTAAAATGCCAAAAATTAAGACCGTACGCGGTGCTGCTAAGCGCTTCAAAAAAACCGGTAAAGGTGGTTTTAAGCACAAGCACGCTAACCTGCGTCACATTCTGACTAAGAAAGCTACCAAGCGTAAACGTCACCTGCGTCCAAAAGCCATGGTTTCTAAAGGCGATCTGGGCCTGGTCATCGCGTGCCTGCCGTACGCATAAGTCGTTAACGTTTAACTTTTTTAACTTAGAATAGATACAGGAGAGCACACATGGCTCGCGTAAAACGTGGTGTAATTGCACGTGCACGTCACAAGAAAATTTTGAAACAAGCTAAAGGCTACTACGGTGCGCGTTCACGCGTATACCGCGTTGCCTTCCAGGCTGTTATCAAAGCAGGTCAGTACGCTTACCGTGACCGTCGTCAGCGTAAGCGTCAGTTCCGTCAACTGTGGATTGCGCGTATCAACGCAGCAGCACGTCAGAACGGTATTTCTTACAGCAAATTCATCAACGGCCTGAAAAAAGCCTCTGTTGAAATCGACCGTAAGATCCTGGCTGACATCGCAGTATTCGACAAAGTAGCGTTCACCGCTCTGGTCGAAAAAGCGAAAGCAGCACTGGCATAAGCCAGTTGAGAGAGGGGGCTTTGCCTCCTCTTTTCATTTAACACCATCAGAAGATTGACATTTATCCGTGCAGGCTTTTCAATAAGGTCTTAACGGTTTTTACCCTACAAGGTAACGCAAGCATGAATGCTGCTATTTTCCGCTTCTTCTTTTACTTTAGCACCTGACTTCAGGAGGCTAGCGCGTGAAAGATGAAACGAAAAACAGCGCCAGATAAGCCTCCCGATGGAGGCTTTTTTTGTGCCTGAAGTTAAGAGAATACGTCCAACAATTCGGTGTCTGCACCGACATAATGAGGAAAACCATGTCACATCTCGCAGAGCTGGTTGCCAGTGCAACGGCCGCCATTAACCAGGCCTCAGATGTTGCCGCGTTAGACAATGTCCGCGTCGAATATCTGGGCAAGAAAGGGCATTTGACCCTTCAGATGACTACCCTGCGTGAACTGCCAGCAGAGGAGCGCCCGGCAGCCGGTGCAGTGATTAACGAAGCCAAAGAGCAGGTACAGCAGGCGCTGAACGCGCGTAAAGCCGAGCTGGAAAGCGCAGTACTGAATGCGCGTCTGGCGGCAGAAACGATTGACGTTTCTCTGCCGGGTCGTCGTATTGAAAACGGCGGTCTGCATCCGGTGACTCGTACTATCGATCGTATTGAAAGTTTCTTCGGTGAGCTCGGCTTTACCGTGGCGACTGGCCCGGAAATTGAAGATGACTACCACAACTTCGATGCCCTGAACATTCCTGACCATCATCCGGCACGTGCTGACCACGACACTTTCTGGTTTGACGCTACCCGTCTGCTGCGTACTCAGACTTCCGGCGTTCAGATCCGTACCATGAAGGAGCAGGAGCCGCCAATCCGCATCATCGCGCCGGGTCGCGTATACCGTAACGACTACGATCAGACCCACACCCCAATGTTCCACCAGATGGAAGGTCTGATTGTTGATAAAAACATCAGCTTTACCAACCTGAAAGGCACGCTGCACGATTTCCTGAACAACTTCTTTGAGGAAGATTTGCAGGTTCGCTTCCGTCCGTCCTACTTCCCGTTCACCGAACCGTCTGCGGAAGTTGACGTGATGGGTAAAAACGGCAAATGGCTGGAAGTGCTGGGCTGCGGCATGGTGCATCCAAACGTGCTGCGCAACGTGGGTATCGATCCAGAAGTGTATTCCGGCTTTGCGTTCGGTATGGGTATGGAGCGTCTGACCATGCTGCGCTACGGCGTAACCGACTTACGTGCGTTCTTCGAAAACGATCTGCGTTTCCTCAAACAGTTTAAATAAGGGCAGGACAGAACAATGAAATTCAGTGAACTGTGGTTACGCGAATGGGTGAACACCACGCTGGACAGCGACGCGCTTTCCAACCAGATCACCATGGCGGGTCTGGAAGTTGACGGTGTAGAGCCGGTTTCTGGCGCCTTCACCGGCGTGGTCGTGGGCGAAGTGGTTGAATGCGGTCAGCACCCTAACGCTGACAAACTGCGCGTAACAAAAGTCAATGTGGGCGGTGACCGTCTGCTGGATATCGTCTGCGGTGCGCCAAACTGCCGTCAGGGCCTGAAAGTGGCCGTGGCGACCGTCGGTGCGGTGCTGCCGGGCGATTTCAAAATCAAAGCGGCTAAGCTGCGCGGTGAGCCGTCTGAAGGCATGCTGTGCTCCTTCTCCGAACTGGGTATTTCCGACGATCACTCTGGCATTATTGAATTGCCGCAGGATGCGCCAGTTGGTACTGATATCCGCGAATACCTGACGCTTGATGACAACACCATCGAAATCAGCGTAACGCCAAACCGTGCTGACTGTTTAGGCATCATCGGTGTGGCCCGCGACGTGGCCGTGCTGAACCAGACTGAACTGAACGTGCCGGAGATCGCTCCGGTTGAGGCAACCATCAGTGACGTGCTGCCGATACAGGTAGACGCGCCTGAGGCCTGCCCACGCTACCTCGGTCGTGTGGTGAAAGGTATTAACGTTAAAGCGCCAACCCCGCTGTGGATGAAAGAGAAACTGCGTCGCTGCGGTATCCGTTCTATCGATGCGGTCGTCGACGTCACCAACTATGTTCTGCTTGAGCTGGGCCAGCCAATGCACGCCTTTGATAAAGATCGTATCGAAGGTGGGATCGTCGTGCGCATGGCGAAAGAGGGCGAAACCCTGGTTCTGCTGGACGGCAGCGAAGCGAAACTGAACGCTGACACCCTGGTGATTGCCGATCACAACAAAGCGCTGGCGATGGGCGGGATCTTCGGCGGCGAGCACTCTGGCGTTAACGACGAGACGCAAAACGTCCTGCTGGAATGCGCGTTCTTCAGCCCGCTCTCCATCACCGGCCGCGCACGCCGTCACGGTCTGCACACTGATGCTTCTCACCGCTACGAGCGTGGCGTGGATCCTGCGCTGCAATACAAAGCGATGGAGCGTGCGACTCGCCTGCTGATCGACATCTGCGGCGGCGAAGCGGGTCCGGTTATCGATGTGACCAACGAAGCGACGCTGCCGAAGCGTGCGACCATTACCCTGCGCCGCAGCAAACTGGATCGTCTGATTGGTCACCACGTTGCCGATGCGCAGGTGACCGACATTCTGACGCGTCTGGGCTGCGAAGTTACTGAGGGTCAGGACGAGTGGAAAGCCGTTGCGCCGTCCTGGCGTTTTGACATGGAGATCGAGGAAGATCTGGTGGAAGAAGTGGCCCGCGTTTACGGCTACAACAACATCCCTGACGAGCCGGTGCAGGCGGGTCTGGTGATGGGCAGCCATCGCGAGGCCGATCTGTCTCTGAAGCGTGTGAAAACCATGCTGAACGACAAAGGCTACCAGGAAGTGATCACCTACAGCTTCGTTGATCCTAAGCTGCAACAGCTGATCCACCCGGGTCAGGAAGCGCTGATCCTGCCAAGCCCGATTTCCAGCGAGATGTCAGCGATGCGTCTGTCCCTGTGGACGGGACTGCTGGGTACTATCGTTTATAACCAGAACCGTCAGCAAAATCGCGTGCGTATTTTCGAAAGCGGTTTGCGCTTTGTACCGGATACTCAGGCGAATTTAGGCATCCGTCAGGATCTCATGCTGGCCGGCGCCATCAGCGGTAACCGCTTTGAAGAGCACTGGGACCTGGCAAAAGGGACGGTTGATTTCTACGATATGAAGGGCGATCTGGAAGCGATTCTCGATCTGACCGGTAAATTATCCGAAATTGAATTCCGCGCAGAAGCGATTCCAGCCCTGCATCCGGGTCAGAGTGCGGCGATCTATTTAGACGGCAAACGTGTTGGTTTCATTGGGGTTGTTCACCCGGAACTGGAACGTAAGCTGGATCTGAATGGCCGTACCATCGTATTCGAACTGGAGTGGAACCCGGTTGCAGACCGCGTCATTCCTCAGGCGCAGGACGTCTCCCGCTTCCCGGCAAACCGCCGTGATATCGCGGTTGTGGTCGCTGAAAATGTGCCCGCAGCAGATATTTTGGCCGAATGTAAGAAAGTTGGCGTAAATCAGGTAGTTGGCGTAAACTTATTTGACGTGTACCGCGGCAAGGGCGTAGCAGAAGGTTTCAAGAGCCTCGCTATTAGCCTTATCCTTCAGGATACCAGCCGTACACTCGAAGAAGAGGAGATTGCCGCTACCGTCGCCAAATGTGTAGAGGCATTAAAAGAGCGATTCCAGGCATCATTGAGGGATTGAACCTATGGCGCTTACAAAAGCTGAAATGTCAGAATATCTGTTTGATAAGCTTGGGCTTAGCAAACGGGATGCCAAAGAGCTGGTAGAGCTGTTTTTCGAAGAGATCCGTCGTGCTCTGGAAAATGGTGAGCAGGTTAAACTCTCCGGTTTTGGCAATTTTGATTTGCGAGACAAAAACCAACGTCCGGGCCGTAACCCGAAGACGGGGGAAGATATTCCCATTACAGCCCGCCGCGTGGTGACCTTCAGACCCGGACAGAAGTTAAAAAGCCGTGTCGAAAACGCAACGCCCGAAGCAGAGTAATATGAACTAACTAAAAAGGCCGCTCACGCGGCCTTTTTTCTTTGCGCTATTTGCTAAACCCGCCGTAAAATCAATGATATCTCAACCGGATAACCTATCGTCTATGCTTGATCTTGCCCGCCGCCAGCACCGCTCCGATCTTCGCCGCCTGTGTCTGCTCGGGGTGCTGTTGATTGTCGCCACCACCGTCAGCCTGTGTGCGGGCGATCGGTGGCTGGGGCCGGAAAGCTGGTTTACGCCTGAAGGACAGCTCTTTGTCTGGCAGATCCGCCTGCCGCGGACGCTGGCGGTCCTTTTAGTCGGCGCTGCCCTGGCGCTGTGCGGCACGATCATGCAGGCATTATTTGAAAACCCTCTGGCGGAACCCGGACTTCTCGGGGTCTCGAATGGCGCAGGCGTCGGGCTTATCGCCGCCGTGATGCTGGGGGGAGGCGAACTCTCCACCTGGGGGATTAGCCTCAGCGCAATCCTTGGCGCGCTGCTGATCACCCTTATCCTTCTGCGCTTTGCCCGTCGCCATTTATCCACCAGCCGGCTGCTGCTTGCCGGGGTAGCGTTGGGGATCATCTGTAGTGCGCTGATGACCTGGGCCGTCTACTTCTCCACCTCCTTCGATCTGCGCCAGTTAATGTACTGGATGATGGGAGGATTTGGTGGCGTCGACTGGCGTCAGGGGTGGCTGATGGTGCTCCTGATCCCGGTCATCCTGTGGACGGCGTTCCAGGCGCAGCCGCTTAATATTCTCGCGCTGGGGGAAACGTCTGCTCGCCAGCTCGGGATGCCGATTGGATTCTGGCGCAACGTGCTGGTTATCGCCATTGGCTGGATGGTAGGCGTAAGCGTGGCGCTGGCGGGGGCGATTGGCTTTATTGGGCTGGTGATCCCGCATATGCTGCGCCTGTGCGGCATTACGGACCACCGAACCCTGCTCCCGGCCTCGGCGGTTGCCGGGGCGGCAACGCTGCTGATTGCCGATATCATCGCCCGGCTCGCCCTGACGGCCGCTGAGTTGCCCATAGGCGTGGTGACCGCAACGCTGGGCGCACCGGTCTTTATCTGGCTACTATTAAAAGCTGGACGTTAAAACACAACCTGTAAGTCAACCTGAGGGAATGCTATGCAGTCTGATATTCTGAATACCGAAGTGACGACCATTGACGGCGAGAAAACCACGCTGGAGGGCTACAAGGGCAAGGTGCTGCTCATCGTGAACGTGGCGTCGAAATGTGGCCTTACGCCGCAGTATGAACAGCTGGAAAACATTCATAAAGCCTGGGAAAAAGACGGCTTTACCGTACTCGGCTTCCCGTGCAACCAGTTCCTGGGCCAGGAGCCGGGTAGCGAAGAGGAGATTAAGACCTTTTGCAGCACAACCTATGGCGTGACGTTCCCGATGTTCAGCAAAATTGATGTGAACGGGGAAAATCGTCATCCGCTGTATGCCAAACTGGTGGCCGCGGCGCCGACCGCCGTTGCGCCTGAAGAGAGTGGTTTCTATGAGCGTATGGCAAGTAAAGGCCGCGCGCCGCTCTATCCGGATGATATTCTGTGGAACTTCGAAAAATTCCTGATTGGCCGTGACGGTGAGGTCGTGCAGCGTTTTTCGCCAGACATGACGCCTGAAGATCCTATCGTGATGGAATCAATCAAGCTGGCGCTGGCGAAATAATGACGCTGCTGATGCAGCTCACGGACGTTGCCGGCAAGGGGCGTCTTGAGCCTGTTACCGCCGAAGTCAACGCAGGTGAAATCCTTCACCTGGTTGGGCCAAACGGCGCCGGAAAAAGCACGCTACTGGCGTGCATGGCGGGGCTGACCAGCGGGGAAGGGGATATTACCTTCCTCGGGCAATCGCTCGGCGACTGGCTACCCGCTACACTTGCCTCCCGTCGAAGCTACCTGGTTCAGCAGCAGGTTCCGCCCTTTGCGATGCCCGTCTGGCACTACCTGACGCTGCATCTGCCTGACAAAAATCAGGTGGGATTGCTCAACGAGGTTGCTGCGGCACTCGGGTTAGACGACAAGCTTACCCGGCAGGCAAATCAGCTTTCCGGCGGCGAGTGGCAGCGCGTGCGTCTGGCGGCCGTTATCCTTCAGATCCATCCGGCGGGAAATCCTCACGGGCGGTTGCTGCTGCTGGACGAGCCGATGAGTGGGCTGGACGTTGCCCAACAGGCAGCGCTGGATACCCTGCTCAGCGCGCTGTGTCGCAAGGGGATTGCCATTGTGATGAGCAGCCATGATTTAAACCATACGTTGCGCCACGCGCATCGGGTGTGGTTGCTGGCGCGTGGCAAGCTGATTGCCAGCGGAACGCGCGACAGCGTGCTGACGGCCGCCAATCTTGCGAGCGCTTACCACATGTCGTTCCGGAGGCTGGATATTGAAGGCCACAAGATGCTCATTTCCACGGCGCAGGAATAACCTTTCTTGCACAGCTGCATAGATGCACGCTAAATTACCGAAAGAACAAAAAAAAGCAGAGGATTCGTCTGAAATGCGATTCTGGTTTCTCCTTGTTGCGGCGCTCTTTCTTGCAGGATGCAGCAGCCATCGTGCACCTCCGCCCAACCCACGGCTTTCCGATTCCATTACGGTCATTGCCAGCCTGAACGATCAGCTCAGCAACTGGCGCGGCACACCTTATCGCTACGGCGGCATGAGCCGGGGCGGGGTGGATTGCTCGGGATTTGTGCTGATGACCTTCCGCGATAAATTTGACCTCCAGCTTCCGCGTGAAACGCGTATGCAGGCGAAAATCGGCACTGAAATTGATAAAGACGAGCTCCTGCCCGGCGATCTGGTCTTTTTTAAAACGGGCTCCGGTGAAAGCGGCCTTCATGTCGGCATCTATGATACCGATAATCAGTTCATTCATGCCTCGACCAGCCGTGGCGTGATGCGCTCCTCTCTGGATAATGTTTACTGGCGTAAAAACTTCTGGCAGGCCAGACGTATTTAACCGCTGCATAAAAATGCAGTGCGGAGGGCCTGGCGGTGAAAATAGACGTCAGGCTTTTCTTGCGGGTTGATTAAAGTTAAATTTTTGCCCAATTATTTATGTCCGCATGTGCCTGTTTTATCTAAAACTGGCTATTATTCAATAACCAGGATAAAATTAATTTAGATTCAGGGAAAAATCTGAAAATTAATACGGAAAGAATGAAATTAATCTTATTAAAATCAAGACAGTGGAATTGTGCCTGCAATTGCTCCAGGATGTTCTCTCTCATCTTTAATGCAGGACAAGCGCGATGATTATTACGCTAGATAATGCTTACCAGTCTGAACTTTTACTCCTTCCGGCGCGTGATAGTGCAGGTTTGCTTAAAGGTTTAGAGATTTTGGTTAACTTTACTGGCGTGGGTGCGGACGTACGGATCCCGACTGAACTGGTTATCCCACATCTTTCTCAGGAAGATGAATTAGCGCTGTTTCAGGAGAAACTGCAATTACTCGATACCTGTAAGCTATTTTTTATTCAGCATCAGTTAATTGCATGGATCAATATTACACCTGCAATTGTTGAGTTTTTATTAACTAATGAGAACGCTGTTTCAATCCTCGAGCGTTATCCGTTTCTTGAGTTTACTGTTAATGAGAACTATCCAGGTTTAAATAACGGGAAAGACGATCCCTGTCTGGCAAGAATGGCGATCCATTTCCCCTTAGTACTGGCTAACTTTGGTGCAGGGGCATCTTCCCTTAAACCGGTTTATGATGGTCTGTTCAAACGGGTGATTCTGGATAAAAACTTTATCCAGCAGCGCGCGTCGGCACTCTCGTTTGAGCCTTTTATGCGCGCTATTCTCTGGCAGATCGCGCCGCATTGTCAGTCGGTCATGGTCTCGGGAATTGACGATCACGGCATCTTACAACGCGTGCTGCCCTTCAATTTTGGTGCAATGCAGGGAAGCCTGTGGCCTGCCGTCCCGGCAGAGCAGGTCACGACTCTCGTTCAGCAATAACCCCTTTCTTCGCCCGTGTTTACGTCCAGGGAAACCCTCTACACTTAAAGCAGGAGGACTTATGACCCTGTCTTTTACTGCTCACTGGCACGATGAATTACCCGGCTTTTACACCGCGCTTAAGCCAACGCCATTACAGAACGCGCGTCTTATCTGGCATAACGATGCATTAGCGGATTCGCTTGGCATCCCTTCGACGCTTTTTCAGCCAGAAAAAGGCGCCGGCGTCTGGGGCGGCGAAACGCTGCTCCCGGGCATGAAGCCGCTGGCTCAGGTCTACAGCGGACATCAGTTTGGCGTCTGGGCGGGACAGCTCGGCGATGGCCGCGGCATCCTGCTGGGTGAACAGCTTCTGCCGAATGGCGAAACGCTCGACTGGCACCTGAAAGGGGCAGGGCTAACCCCGTACTCACGCATGGGGGATGGCCGCGCGGTGCTGCGTTCAACCATCCGTGAAGGTCTGGCTTCCGAGGCGATGCATGCCCTGGGGATCCCCACCTCACGCGCGCTGTCCATTGTCACCAGCGACACGCCGGTGGCCCGGGAAACGATGGAGCAGGGGGCGATGCTGATCCGCGTGGCGGAAAGCCATCTGCGTTTCGGTCATTTTGAACACTTCTACTATCGCCGCGAGCCGGATAAGGTCCGCCAGCTTGCCGATTACGCCCTTCGCCGTCACTGGCCGCACCTGCAAAACGAGCCGGACCGCTATGTTCTCTGGTTCCGTGATATTGTCGCGCGCACTGCCGCAATGATTGCCCGCTGGCAGGCCGTCGGCTTTGCCCACGGGGTGATGAATACCGACAACATGTCCCTGTTAGGGCTGACGTTTGACTACGGTCCGTACGGCTTTCTTGATGACTATCAGCCGGGTTACATCTGTAATCATTCGGACTATCAGGGGCGTTACCGTTTCGACAACCAGCCTGCGGTGGGGCTGTGGAACCTTCAGCGGCTTGCGCAAAGCCTGTCGCCGTTTATCGACGTCGATGCCCTGAACGATGCGCTGGACAGCTATCAGGAGATCCTGCTGCGGGAATATGGTGTGTTAATGCGCAACAAGCTGGGGCTGATGACCCAGGAAAAAGGCGATAACGCGCTGCTGAATGGGCTGTTTGCCATCATGGTGCGTGAAGGCAGCGACTATACCCGAACCTTCCGTATGCTGAGCCAGACCGCGCAGCAGAGCGCCGCGTCACCGCTGCGCGACGAGTTCATCGATCGTCAGGCGTTTGATGACTGGTTTGCCGTTTACCGGACGCGTTTACAGCAGGAACAGATTGATGACGATACCCGCCAGGCGCGGATGAAGGCGGTTAACCCGGCGATGGTGTTGCGCAACTGGCTGGCGCAGCGGGCCATTGAGCAGGCAGAGCAGGGGGATTATACCGAGCTGCATCGGCTGCATATCGCCCTGCGCACGCCGTTTGCCGACCGGGAGGATGACTATGTCAGCCGCCCGCCGGACTGGGGCAAGCGGCTGGAAGTGAGCTGCTCAAGCTAAGGGGCGAGAAAAACCTGCGGTGCGGCGTGCGCCGGATGTCTGCCGACGTGCACCTGCGCACCGTACCAGTGTGCCAGCGCGTCGGCCTGCAAAACCGTCTCCGGTATGCCCTGAGAAACAATCCTGCCGTTGTGTAACAGCAGGATCCGGTCCGACCATAATGCGGCAAGATTGAGATCGTGCAGCACCACGCAGGCGTGAAGATGGCCCTGACGGGTCAGCGATTTCAACAGGCGCAGCAGATGCTGCTGGTGGTAGAGATCCAGCGCTGAAGTGGGTTCGTCGAGAAACAGCCAGCCGCGCGGCGTTCCGTCACGCCACAGCTGCGCCAGCGCGCGGGCGAGCTGGACGCGCTGCTGCTCGCCGCCGGAGAGGGCATGATAACGCCTGCCGGCCAGCGGCAGGCAACCGGTCAGCTGCAACACCTCACGCACAATCGACGGTTCCGGGTGACGCGTCCAGGGCGCACGCCCCATTCCAACGATCTCCTCCACCTGCCAGTCAAATCCAGGCTGAGACTGCTGGCGCATCACTGCCCGATAGCGGGACAGCGTCTGCGGATGCCATTCATCCAGCGCTTTTCCCGCCAGCGAACAGCCGCCGCTGTCGGGTTTCAGGTAGCCGGTCAGCAGCCGCAGCAGCGTGGATTTCCCCGCGCCGTTGGGGCCGATCAATGTAACCAGCTCTCCCTGCGACAGTGACAGCGAAACGTTATCTGTCAGCGTGCGGCCAGACCGGGTAAAAGTAAGATTTTCAGCCGTATAACGTTCAGCCATGCTGTTCTCCACGACGAAAAATGAGCCATAAGAACCAGGGAGCGCCAAGGATACTGGTGAGCAGGCCGACCGGCATTTCTGCCGGAGCGACCAGGGTGCGCGCGACCGTATCCGCCACCAGCAGCAGTAAAGCGCCCGCGAGTACCGTGCCGGGGAGGGTTGCCCGGTGATCGGCGCCTAGCCACATGCGCATCAGGTGCGGCACCACGAGTCCGACAAAGCCAATCACGCCGCTGACGGCGACAGCCGCAGCGACCAGCAGGGCGCTGCATAACAGTAATATTCGCTGTACAAAGGCAACGTCCACGCCAAGGTAATGCGCTTCCTCTTCACCCAGTTGCAGTAAATTTAATGCGCTGGCACAACGCCAGATCGCCAGAACGGCAGGCACCATCAGCGAGGTCACGGCGAGCAGCGTTGACCACTGTGCCTGACCAAGACTTCCCATTCCCCAGAGTGAAAGCTGACGCAGCTGGGCGTCATTGCTGACCCACGAAAGCACACCCACTGCCGCACCGCACAGGGCATTGATGGCGATACCCACCAGCAACAGACGTGACAGAGAGGGGTCACGCTGCTTGCTGAGCAGGAAGATCACGCCAGTGGCTGCCAGCGCCCCAAGAAATGCCGCCAGCATAGGGGCGTAAAGCATCACCAGCGCGGGCAGCGAGAGCGGGAGCACCACCCACAGGGCGACGGCCAGCGCCGCACCGCTGCTGATCCCGAGCAGGCCCGGGTCGGCCAGTGGATTGCGGAACAGCCCCTGCATGACGCAGCCGGCGAGCGCCAGCGATCCGCCAATCACCAGCGCCAGCAGTACGCGGGGCAGACGGATGGTAAGCCAGATCTGGCGTAGCGTCTCATCGCTGCCGCTCCACAGCACGTTCACCGGCAGGCGTAACGCCCCAAAACCGGTGGCCATGAACGTCATGACGGTAAGCAACCCCGCCAGAAGCCATAACGATAACGTGATGCGCCGGGACATCAGGGCAGTTGCTCCGCTCTGGCACGCAGCTGTTGTATGGCTTTCGGCGTGCGGACGCTGAAGCCCAGCAGGGCCATGTCATCAATAGCCAGCACCTGCTTGCTTCGTCCCGCTGGCGTTTGCGCCAGGCCGGGCAGTTTCCACAGATTTTCTTCGCCGCCCAGCGCGTTAAGGCCGTCCTGCGAAATCACCACCAAATCCGGCTGGCTGGCCATCACCCCCTCCTGGGAAAGCGGCTGATAGCGGGTAAAGCCCTGCATGGCGTTCTGCAACCCGGCGGCGCGTATTGCCGCATCCGCGCCGGTCTGTTGCCCGGCCGCCATTGCGGTCATTCCGCCGTGGCTGAGGATAAACAGCACCCGCTTGTTGAGCGGTGTTGAGGGCAGTGCCGCCAGCGCCTGACGCAGCGAGTTGCGCAGGGTTTCCCCTTGCGCCTCATGATGCGTCGCCTGAGCTATCACCCGTACTTTTTCGTCAATCGCGCGCAGGTCAGGCGTGCCGGGAACGGTAACCACCCGGACGTGGCTCTGTTCAACCTGTTTCAGCGCCAGAGAGGGCTGCGCCTGGTCGCTTGCCAGCACCAGCGTCGGGCGTACGGACAAAATCCCCTCCGCATTCAGCTGGCGAAGATACCCCACGTCAGGCAGCGCGTTTGTCGCCTGCGGCCACTGGCTGGTACTGTCGCGCGCAACCAGAGAAGACTCCGCGCCGAGGGCGTAGACGATCTCCGTCACGTCGCCGCCGAGGGCGACAATTCTCTCCGGCGCGGCGACGGCGACCAGCGGCAGGGCGCAGAGCAGGGCGAACCAGTTTTTCATGCGGCCAGCCCTTCTGGCGTCAGGGCGTCAATCTGGCGGCGCCACTGGCTCTGCTCAGGCTCGCCTTCGGTACGCTGCCCGTAGAGCTGGGCGATCTGAGTGCCGTCCGCAGCAAACAGCTCCAGGCTGGTAACGTGTCCGTCCGCCGTAGGCTTGCGCGTTACCCACGTCTCGGCGATAGTCTCCTCCAGCAGATGCAGGGTAAAGGTTGGGTTGAAGATGTTCAGCCAGCCCTTCATGGGCGTCAGTTTTTCCACCACACCGGTGAAGATCTGCACGCAGCCGCGGTTGCCGACGAAGATCATGATTTCGTTTCCGTCTTGTCGCGCCGTCTCCAGCAGCTGTGCCAGCGCGCTGTTATCCACCTTACAGGCCAGATCGTCACTCACCAGACGAAACGCCTGCTGGCGGCTCAGGTTATGGCGCTTCAGTAAGCTAAAGAACTGATGCACATCGGTCATGGCGCGCCACTCTTTCTCCACCGAGCCTGCATCAGCACCGTCGGAATGCGCAGGGGCATCGACAGCCTTCAGTGCCAGAGTGGGGTTATCGGCAATGATAAAACGGGTCAGCACGTCGCCCCAGGCGGCAACGTCGGTGCGATCCGTGGTGTAGACCTTCAGTAAAGCGTCGCCCTGATGATCGAAGAACTGAATGCTCTGACGTTCGCCGCGGGAGGTCGTTTCACTTATGTGAAACGCGCTCGCCCACTGGTTGAGGAACAAACGCAGATCCAGCGCGCGCGGATTCAGCACCAGCCCGGCGTGGCCGCCGAGGTGCTGGTTAGTAAACGCCCCGACCTGTTCGTGAACGGCGTATTCGTTACGGCAGATGCATTTGGTTTCCCCCACCGACTCCAGCGCTGCCAGAATCTCACGGATTTCACCGCGCAGCCGCCAGGCGTCGTGTCCAACGCGCGCAAATGCCAGCTCTGCTTCGCTGATGTGCATTAATCCAGCGATATCACGGGCGTACTTACCCGGATGTTCTTCTTTAAGCTCAAGCCAGCGTGTGTAGTGACCCATAATCTTATCCTTCTGAATCGTTGCCCCGAAGGGAATTACCATTGATAACTGACGAAGATTTTGCCGTTGCGGCCATCCTGCGGGATGCCCTGTGGTGACCAGTAGGCTTTGTCGAAGGCGTTCCCCAGCACGAGGGTGGTGGTGATGCCTTTGAACTGCTGCTGACCTTTATAGCTGACGTAGAAATCATTCACTGCGTAGCCAGGCTGCTCGCTGTAGCTGCTGCTGATGTGCGTTGAACGTTCGACGAAGGTGCCGATCCAGCCCACGGAGAAGCCGCTTTGCGCCACGGGGATATCCAGCTTGCTGGTGACGGTGTCCGGGTTGATGCTGGAGATGTATTCGCCCGTGTCGGTATCTTTCCCGCGTGTGCGGTTGTAGGCCACGTCCAGGTTGAACAGACTGGTCGCGTAGGTCGCCATCATGTCCCAGCCCCAGATTTTGGCATTTGGTACGTTATAGGACATGGTGGTGGCCGCCGCAAAATCGACGGTAGTGGAGATGTAATCTTTCGCTTTGGTGTCGAAGTAGCTGGCTTTGAACTCCAGCGCGTCGTTGGCGAGCAGCAGATCGTCAAAACGTAGCCCAAAACCGAACTCCTGGGTTTCGTTAGTTTCCGGACGCAGGTTCGGGTTCGGCACCCAGTAGTTGGTGTAGAAGCTGCCGATAGAGAAGTGCTTCGAGTCGTTATACATCTCGCCCATCGTTGGCGCACGGAAGGCCTGGGCGTAAGAGCCGAACAGCATCAGCCAGTCGGCTGGACTCACGGTTAACCCGGCGCGTGATGACCACTTATCCGCATCCACGTCGTCGTAACCGTCGCTGCTGCCGCGGTAGTTGTCGTAACGCGTCCCGCCGAGAAGCGTTACCGGCAGGTCGCGCAGGGTGATCTCATCCTGCAACCAGCCGGAGCTGAAGTCGATTTTCGCGTCCGGGAAGCCAGTGGTCGCGCCGCCAGGGTGTTGCTCCTGACGATAGTATTCCCCGCCGTAGGTCAGCAGGTGCGAGGCGAAGGAGTCGCTGAACAGGCGGGTGCGGTTTTCCACTTTGCCGCCTTTGGTAGTCTGCTTACGGAACTCGCCGCTGGCGTCGATGTTCTGGGCGTTGATCCGCGCTTCGGACCAGTAAATTTTCGCATCGGCGTTCAGCCAGTCGTTTCCGGCTGGCGCAATGCGGTAGCCAAGCTGTGCATCGCGCTGAATGGTGGAACGATCGGTCATCGGGTTACTGCTGCTGGCATCCGTGGTCTGCGGATTTTTCGGCTCCTGCGCGTCGTTGTTGTAGTAGCGCAGGGAGCCACTCAGCGTCTGCGCCGGATCGATTTTCCAGCTGCCTTTCGCCAGCATATTGTTGATGGATTCGTCATTTGGCGCCCTCGCGCCGTCACTCTGGCGAATGTCGCCGCGATCGCGGCTGGACCAGGAGACCAGACCGTCCAGGGTATCGGTGCGGCCATAGGCGCTGGCACCCATCCCGATGCTGTGATCGCCCGTTGCACCGGTAGCAAATACGCGATAGCCGCTGTTTTTACCTGCATCCAGCAGATCGTTGGCGTCGACGGTGTCATACGAAATTACGCCGCCCAGCGCGCCGCTGCCGTACAGCAAGGCGGAAGGACCACGTACTACTTCAATACGTTTGATCAGCGCCGGATCGAGGAACGTGCTGTTCAGGTGTCCGGTATCAGTGCCCTGGCGCACGCCATCCACCAGTATCAGCACGCCACGGCGGTCATAGCCCCGGAGGTTAACGTCCTGACCGTTGGTGCGCCCGGTGCCATCCAGCGTCAGACCGGGCACCTTGCGCAGCAGGTCGGCGGCGGAGCTGGCGGTCTGGTTTTCCGGCGCGGTGGCGTCAATCACGCTCACCATCATGGGGGCTTCAAAGGCGCTGCGGGCATTGCCGGTGGCGGTGACGGTGATCTCGTCTGCGGCGGCAAACGTAACGCCCGGCAGGGTGCTGACAATCGCCAGCGCCAGAAGAGACGGGCGTAAAGACGCGGATTGCAGGTGTGGCATAGCAACTCTCCATAAGAATTGAAAAGCGCTGGCTGCCTGGGGATCACCTGGGTGGCTGGCGAATGTGTTGTCTGGTTTATTTAGTCAGGATCAGTTTTCCGGCATTGGTCTGGCGCAGCAGGTAGTGCTGGCCGTCATGCTCGATAATGACCCGTCCCTCCTCACCCAACAGGCTTTTGCTGTCGATTCGGCGATCGGTGGGAGCAGGGGACGGTGCTGTGTGTGTTTTTGTTGGCGTTGCCGCGCTGTTATCGGTAGGTGACATAATGTTTATAAATAACAATCAATGTAACAATGATAATCATTATCAATAAACTGCAAATTCACGGCAAGCGTTTTTGTGAAAATTGTGTGACGGGATCAAATTTGGGGGAGAGGTGCGGTCTGATGCCCTCACCCCGACCCTCTCCCACGGGGAGAGGGAGAAGGGCACGTACCGTAGGCCGGGTAAGCGCAGCGTCACCCGGCAGGATTTTAAAAGCGTGTGTCCACGGCTGAAGCCAGCTTCTCCAGCAGCAGCTCGCTGTCTTCCCAGCTCAGGCACGGGTCGGTGATCGACTGGCCGTACACCATCTGCTGTCCGGCAACAATTTTCTGTGTACCTTCCTTGATGAAGCTTTCCGCCATAATGCCGGTCACCGCGGTCGAGCCGCTGCGGATCTGCTGGCAAACTTCCTCGCAGACGTCCAGCTGGCGGCGGTGCTGTTTCTGACAGTTGCCGTGGCTGAAATCCACCACCAGATGCTCCGGCAGGTCAAATTCCGCCAGCGTTTCGCAGGCGGCGGCAATATCTTCTGCATGGTAATTCGGTTTTTTACCGCCACGCATAATGATATGTCCGAACGGGTTGCCGCTGGTCTGGTAGATGGTCATCTGGCCGTTTTTATCCGGGGAGAGGAACATATGGCTGGCGCGTGACGCGCGGATGGCATCTACGGCAATTCGGGTATTGCCGTCCGTTCCGTTTTTGAAGCCCACCGGGCAGGAAAGCGCCGACGCCATTTCACGGTGGATCTGGCTTTCGGTGGTACGTGCGCCAATCGCGCCCCAGCTAATGAGGTCGGCAATAAACTGTCCGGTCACCATATCCAGAAATTCGGTGGCAGTTGGCACGCCCAGCTCGTTAACCTGTAACAGCAGCTTGCGCGCCAGCGTAATACCGTGATTCACCCGGTAGCTACCGTTCAGATCGGGATCGGAAATCAATCCTTTCCAGCCCACGACGGTACGCGGCTTTTCAAAGTAGGTACGCATCACGATCTCCAGGCGATCCTGATACGTGCCGCGCAGCGTCTGAAGGCGTTGTGCATAATCCATTGCCGCGTCGAGGTCGTGGATGGAGCAGGGGCCAATCACCACCAGAAGACGTTTGTCTTCACCATTGAGAATTTTTTCGATGCGGCGACGGGAGGCCGTCACATGGTCCGCCACCTCGGCGGATACGGGATGCAGCCGGGCCAGTTCAGCCGGTGTGACCAGGCTATCAATGCGCGCGGTGCGCAGTTCGTCGGTTTTGTTCATGGAATGTCTCAGAAATTTTTTGCTTCATCGGCAGACTACCGGGAAGTGATGGCCATCACCTTAAACCAATCCCTGCTGATTTCAAGTTCGGGGCACGTCGCCCCGAGGATGGCATGATAATAACTGAAACTGGATTAATGTACTAGCATATTAGTACATGCGGCGATTCAGCCCCATGATATCGAGGATCTTGGTGGCAATTTCTTCTACTGAATAGTTGGTACTGTTCAGCCAGGGAATTTGATTTTTCCGGTACAGCGCTTCGACTTCGGAGACTTCCATTCGGCACTGGCGCATCGAGGCGTAGCGGCTGTTCTCGCGACGTTCTTCGCGGATCGCTGCCAGTCGTTCCGGGTTGATGGTCAGCCCAAACAGCTTATGCTGGAGCGGCTTGAGCGCGGCGGGCAGCACCAGGTTATCCATATCATCGGCAATAAAGGGGTAGTTGGCGGCGCGAATGCCAAACTGCATGGCCAGGTAAAGGCTGGTGGGGGTTTTACCGCAGCGCGACACGCCGAGCAAAATCACCTGCGCCTGGTCGAGATTGCGTAGCGAGATCCCGTCGTCGTGCGCCAGGGTGTAGTCAATGGCGGCAATACGCGCATCGTATTTGGTCAGGTTGCCGGGGTTCAACCCGTGGGTACGGTGGGCGATCGGCGTCGGATCGAGCTTCAGCTCGCTTTGCAAGGGAGCAACCAGCGCCTGCACGATGTCCTGACAGAAGCCCTCGCTTTGCAAAATGATGTTGCGGATCTCAGGGATCACAATGGAATAGAACACCAGCGGACGAACGCCGGTCTGCTGGTAAATGGCGTCGATCTGGTCCTTGACCGCTTTGGCCCGGCTCTCATTTTCCACGAACGGCAACGTGATGCTGTTTATCGATACCGGAAACTGCGACATCACCGCGTGTCCCAGCACCTCGGCGGTAATCGCCGTCCCATCAGAAATATAAAAAACGTGGCGATCGACAGCATTATCCATTTTATCCACCCTGAATAGCGTACGTAATTGCCTGAAAGCATAAATTAAAAAAGTTAATTTCACAGCAAAGAACTTATCTGAATTTAAAATGAAATGGTGTTTTTGATTTTCCTGAAAAGTGGATTTCATTTTTCGAATAGCGGCTTTATTTCTATGGTTTTTGCCGGAATCTATAGGAATCATCGGGTTAGCGAGTGCCGGGAAACTGTCCGAAAAGTTGAAAATTTAAATTGCTTACACGATTCACCGTTTTTTTAGCGGAAATAAATATGCCAGTATAAATACGTAGTCAGGTGTTTCTTACTCCGATCAAATATCACAAAAGGATTGTTTCGATGTCCAACAATGGCTCGTCACCGCTGGTGCTTTGGTATAACCAACTCGGCATGAATGATGTAGACAGAGTTGGGGGCAAAAATGCCTCCCTGGGTGAAATGATTACAAATCTGTCCGGTATGGGTGTCTCCGTACCTAACGGGTTTGCCACAACCGCCGATGCGTTTAACCTGTTTTTAGACCAGAGCGGTGTAAACCAGCGCATTTACGACCTGCTGGATAAAACGGATATTGATGATGTCACCGAGCTTGCCAAAGCCGGCGCGCAAATCCGCCAGTGGATCATCGACACACCTTTCCAGCCGGAACTGGAAAAAGCCATCCATGACGCCTACAACCAGCTCTCCGCTGACGACGCGCAGGCCTCCTTTGCCGTGCGCTCTTCCGCCACCGCGGAAGATATGCCGGACGCCTCTTTCGCCGGTCAGCAGGAAACGTTCCTGAACGTTCAGGGCTATGACGCGGTGCTGGTGGCGGTGAAGCACGTCTTCGCCTCCCTGTTCAACGACCGCGCCATCTCCTATCGCGTGCATCAGGGCTATGACCATCGCGGCGTCGCGCTCTCCGCAGGCGTACAGCGCATGGTGCGCTCCGACGTAGGCTCTTCCGGCGTGATGTTCTCTATCGACACTGAATCCGGCTTCGACCAGGTGGTCTTTATCACCTCTGCGTGGGGTCTGGGCGAGATGGTGGTGCAGGGGGCGGTGAACCCTGACGAATTCTACGTGCACAAGCCTACGCTGGCGGCTAACCGTCCGGCAGTGGTACGCCGCACCATGGGCTCGAAAAAAATCCGCATGATCTATGCTCCGACGCAAGAGCATGGCAAGCAGGTCACCATTGAAGATGTGCCGCAGGAGCAGCGGGATCGCTTCTCGCTGACCGACGCCGAAGTGGAAGAGCTGGCGAAGCAGGCGGTGCAGATTGAAAAACACTATGGCCGTCCAATGGACATCGAGTGGGCGAAAGACGGACACACCGGCAAGCTTTTTATCGTGCAGGCGCGTCCGGAAACCGTCCGTTCACGTGGTCAGGTCATGGAGCGCTATACCCTGCACGCGCAGGGCAAAATTGTCGCGGAAGGCCGCGCAATTGGTCACCGCATCGGTGCCGGTCCGGTGAAAGTGATCCACGATATCAGCGAGATGAACCGCATTCAGCCCGGCGACGTGCTGGTGACCGACATGACCGACCCGGACTGGGAACCGATCATGAAAAAAGCGGCTGCCATCGTCACCAACCGCGGCGGCCGTACCTGCCACGCGGCTATTATCGCCCGTGAGCTGGGGATCCCGGCGGTAGTCGGCTGCGGTGATGCCACCGAGCGCATGAAGGACGATCAGAAGGTGACGGTCTCCTGTGCCGAAGGCGATACCGGCTACGTGTATGCCGATATCCTCGACTTCAGCGTGAAAAGCTCCAGCGTAGATACCATGCCGGACCTGCCGCTGAAGATCATGATGAACGTCGGTAACCCGGACCGCGCGTTTGACTTCGCCTGCCTGCCGAACGAAGGCGTGGGCCTGGCGCGTCTGGAATTTATTATTAACCGTATGATCGGGGTGCACCCGCGTGCGCTGCTGGAGTTCGACGACCAGGACGCAAAACTGCAAAACGAAATCCGCGAGATGATGAAGGGTTACGACTCGCCGAGAGAGTTCTATGTTGGTCGTCTGACGGAAGGGATCGCCACGCTCGGCGCGGCCTTCTACCCGAAACGCGTGATCGTGCGTCTGTCGGACTTTAAGTCCAACGAATACGCCAACCTTGTGGGCGGTGAACGCTACGAGCCGGAAGAAGAGAACCCGATGCTGGGCTTCCGCGGCGCCGGACGCTACGTGTCGGAAAGCTTCCGCGACTGCTTCGCGCTGGAGTGCGAGGCGGTAAAACGCGTGCGCAATGACATGGGGCTGACCAACGTGGAAATCATGATCCCGTTCGTCCGTACTGTGGATCAGGCGAAAGCGGTGGTTGATGAGCTGGCGCGTCAGGGGCTGAAGCGCGGCGAGAACGGGCTGAAGATCATCATGATGTGTGAAATTCCGTCCAACGCCCTGCTGGCCGAGCAGTTCCTGGAGCACTTCGATGGCTTCTCCATTGGCTCGAATGACATGACGCAGCTGGCGCTCGGCCTGGACCGCGACTCCGGCGTCGTCTCTGAGTTGTTCGATGAGCGTAACGAGGCGGTGAAAGCGCTGCTCTCCATGGCCATCCGCGCGGCGAAGAAACAGGGTAAATATGTCGGCATTTGCGGGCAGGGTCCTTCTGACCATGAAGACTTTGCGGCCTGGCTGATGGATGAGGGGATTGATAGCCTCTCCCTGAACCCGGACACCGTGGTGCAGACCTGGCTGAGCCTGGCAGAGCTGAACAAGTAAAACCTGCATAACCTGAAAAAGGCGAGGATATCAGTCCTTGCCTTTTTTATTTTCCTGCGAATATGCTCGCCATCACAAATAAAGCAAAAAACCAAATATCATAATTTATCTGTTAATTTAGACAATTGTTAGCGGGCAGGGCGTTGCTAATACTTGAGCCTTACCGCGTACATCCGTCGGGATGATGCGCGACTGGTTGAAATACGTTTTAACCTGATAAAAAGGCAAATAACAATGACAATCTCCTCTGTGTTACGTACCAAAGATAAAATAGGTTATGGCCTCGGCGATATGGCCAGCGCGCTGGTCTGGCAAACGGCAACGTTATTTCTCGCTTATTTCTATACGGACGTATTCGGTTTGCCTGCCGCCATTATGGGCACCATGTTTTTAGTGGTGCGCGTGGTCGATGCGTTTGTCGACCCGTGCATTGGCGCGCTGGTGGACCGCACTCAGACCCGCCACGGTCGTTTTCGTCCCTGGCTGCTCTGGTTTGCCATTCCGTTTGGCGTGAGCTGCCTGATTACCTTCTACGTCCCGGATGCCGGGGCGACGGCAAAAATTGTCTATGCCTGCGTAACCTATGCCATCCTGAGCCTAATCTATTCCGCGATTAACGTCCCATACTGTGCCATGCCCGGTGCGCTGACGCTCGACCCGCGCGAACGCCACTCGCTGCAATCCTGGCGCTTTGGCCTGTCGTTTATCGGCGGGTTGATTGTAACGGTCATCGCGCTGCCGCTGGTCTCATTATTAGGCCAGGGGAATGTGCAAAAAGGCTATTTCTATGCCATGAGCCTGATGGGGCTGCTGGGTATTGTTTTATTCTTCTGCTGCTTCTTTATGACCCGGGAGCGTTACTCGCCGCGCAATGACACCTCCGGCTCGATGCTGACGGATTTAAAACTGCTGGCCGCCAATAGCCAGTGGCGAATTGTTTTTCTGTTTAATATTTTACTGTTAACCGCCGTCGTGACGCGTGGCTCTGCGACCATGTATTACGTTAACTATGTTCTGTTACGTCCGGAACTGGTTTTTGCCTTTATTGTTTCCGGCATGGTGGCCTCCTTAAGCGGCGCATTATTATCTGAACGTCTGCTGGGGAAATTTGACCGGGTGCGTGCCTATCAGTGGACCATTATTTCTTTCGTTATTTTTGGCGCGCTGATTTTCTTCATTCCGCCTTCACAGGTGTGGCTGATATTCGGTCTGAATATTGTGTTTAGTTTTATTCAGAACCTGACCACGCCGCTGCAATGGACCATGTTCTCCGATGTGGTGGACTACGAAGAACACCGTAGCGGCCGCCGCCTTGACGGGCTGGTCTTTTCTACCGCCCTGTTTGCCATCAAATTTGGGCTGGCGCTGGGCGGGGCGGTGGTCGGTTGGGTGCTTGGCATGGTGGATTACGCGCCGGGTCAGGCAAACCAGGCGCCTCACGTTCTCGCAACCATCAATGCCCTGTTCACCCTGATCCCCTGCGCGCTGTTCCTCTGCATGGTGGCGCTCCTTGCCATCTACAAACTTAACAGCCGACTGGTGGACAGCATCGCCCGCGAGCTGGCCAGCAAACGCGATAGTCGAAACGATACGGGGCAGCTCAGCCCGGCAACCCAATCCGCACTACAGGAGTAAACCATGACTGCGATCTACAAGGACGCGGGACGTTCCGTACACGAGCGTGTCGCTGATTTACTGGCGCGTATGACGCCGCAAGAGAAATTTGCCCAGATGCACGCGTACTGGCTGATCCTTGATGAACACGGCAACCACCGCGAACGCAGCGATCTGAGCGATGAATTCGCCGGCGTGAGTGAACAGGCGTCCCTCAGCGAAAGGCTGAAGCTGGGCGTCGGGCAGATCACCCGCCCGCTCGGCACGCACATTGTTGATGCAAAAACCGGCGTGCGTGCCGCCAACCGCCTGCAACGCATGATGATGGAGGAGACCCGGCTCGGCATTCCGGCGCTGTTTCATGAAGAGTGTCTGGTAGGGCTGCTGTGCAAAGATGCAACGCTGTTCCCGTCGTCGCTGAACTACGGTTCTACCTGGGACCCGGCGCTGGTGCAGCGGGCGGCGGAGCAGATTGGCAAAGAGGCCCGATCCGTCGGGTGCCAGCAGGGGCTGGCCCCGGTGCTGGATGTCTCGCGCGATGTGCGCTGGGGACGGACGGAAGAGACCTTTGGGGAAGATCCGTGGCTGGTAGGGGTGATGGCGACGGCGTACGTGAAGGGGTTGCAGGGCGATAAGCGCGATCTGCTGGCGACCCTGAAACATTACGTCGGCCACTCCTTCAGCGAAGGGGCGCGCAATCATGCGCCGGTCCATCTCGGTTTCAGCGAGCTTAACGATACCTTCCTGCTGCCGTTTGAGATGGCGGTAAAGCTGGCCAACGCCGGTTCGGTGATGCCAGCCTATCACGACATTGATAATCAGCCAGGGCACAGCGACCATTTTCTGCTCACCACCGTGCTGCGTGAACAGTGGGGCTTCGACGGCATTATCGTGGCGGATTACGGCGGCGTCAGCCTGCTGCACCAACACCACGGGATTTCTCACGATCCAGCACAATCGGCGGCGCTGGCGTTTAACGCCGGGCTGGACGTGGAACTGCCGAAGGATGACTGCGCGCGTCATCTGGCGGAAGCGGTAGAGCGTGGGCTCATCTCAATGGCGAAAGTGGATGAGATTGTGGCGCGCGTGCTACGTGAAAAATTCCGTCTCGGGCTGTTTGAAAAACCGTACGCCGACGAAGAAGGTATCGATTTGCAGAATGAGGCGACCCGGCAGGTGGCGCGCGAGGTGGCAACAAAATCGATCACGCTGCTGGAAAATAACGGCATTTTGCCCCTCGGCGGAAAACCCCGTGTAGCGGTAGTGGGGCCGACGGCGGACGATCCACTGGCGTTACTGAGCGGCTACAGCTTCCCGGTTCACCTGATTATCAGCGATATGGTTGAAGAGACCTCGCAGGTGACTACCCCGCGCGCGGCGCTGGAACAGTACCTTGGCGCATCACAGATACGTTACGCCAAAGGGTGTCACATTATCGAAAAACGGATGGCGGGCGCACCGGTGTTCCCGGGCGACAGCGGCGGTAAGCCGATGCAGCAATCGCCGGTTTCACAACGCACGGATTTGATCCCCGACGCCGTGAGCGCGGCAAAAGAGAGTGACGTGGTGGTGGCCTGCGTGGGCGACCTCGCCGGGCTATTCCAGAGCGGCACCGTGGGGGAAGGTTCGGATACCGATTCGCTGGATCTGCCGGGCGTGCAGCAACAGCTGCTGGAGGCGCTGGTGGCAACCGGTAAGCCAGTGATTGTCGTCATGACGGGTGGGCGTCCTTATAACCTTCAGGGGCTGGAAGAGAAGGTGGCCGCGCTGATGATGGCCTGGGCGCCGGGGCAGGAAGGGGGCTGGGCGATTGCCGATGTCTTAACCGGCCGCGCGGAGCCGCAGGGCAGGCTGGTAGTGAGCGTGCCGAAAAACGCCGGGGCGATGCCGTACTACTATAACCACAAGCTGAAAAGCGGCGGCACGCCGTTTGCGTTCCATTTCGGCGCACTTTACCCGTTCGGTTACGGTCTCGGCTGGACGCAGTTTCGCTGGGGCGCGGCCCGCCTGGCGGAAAGCCGCGTCCCGATCGACGGAGAGGTGGCGTTAAGCGTCGATATCACCAACACCGGCGAGCGCAGCGGCAGCGAAGTGGTACAGGTGTACGTACGCGATAAGGTCGCCACGCAGGTGCGTCCGCTTCAGGAGCTGAAAGCGTTCCAGCGCGTTACGCTTTCACCGGGAGAAACCGCCACGCTGACCTTTACCCTGCCGGTGGAGATGTTTAATTTCACCCGCCGGGACGGGAAGCGGATTATCGAGCCAGGGGAATTTGAGCTACAGGTTGGCGCGTCCTCGGCGGATATTCGCGAGGCGGTGAACGTGCTGGTAACCGGGGAGACGCGGGAGCTGGCGGGGGAATGGCGCATGCTCAGCCGCTGTGACATTACACGGGCGTAAAAAGGATAAAAAAAAGCCCATCGTGGGAGATGGGCAAAGACTACACACAGCAATTCGTTGTTTCACTCAGGGGATTTCCATGCTTATAAATCAAGGTGTTGATTTATAACCGTGTCTTAATAGTAGGCATGCCAGGATTTTGAGTCGATCGGATTCGTCTCAATAGTTAAAGGCAGGTAAAGATTTCTTGAAGAGAATGACGGTTTTAGGCAGAAAAAGGCGGGTCTGACCAGTGTGCAGAGAATAAATAGTTTAGCAACGTTTAAGTATTGCTGTGGAGAGTGTAGCCGGGTAAGCGTTAGCGCCACCCGGCCTACGTTCTTACTGCGCGTTCTTATCTTCCAGTTCTTCAAGTTCGCTTAAGATGACGTCAGGGTCGGTTCCCGGCGGCGGCACTTCATGCACCCAGGCGGAGAAGAGACGCCAGGTTACCGCAAGCAGCACCGGACCGATGAACAGGCCAATCATGCCGAAGGCAATTAACCCCCCGATCACCCCGGACAGGATCAGAATCAGCGGCAGGTCAGCGCCCATGCGGATGAGGAGGGGACGGATCACGTTATCCATGGTGCCCACCACGCAACTCCAGACCAGTAGCACCGTGCCCCAGGTCGTGTCCCCCGTCCAGTAAAGCCAGATAATGCAGGGAACCAGCACCAGCAGCGGACCGAGCTGAGCCAGACAGGTCATCAGCATGACGACGGTGAAAATGGTGGCATAAGGTACGCCGGAAATTGCCAGCCCGATTCCGCCAAGTACAGCCTGCACCAGCGCTGTGACCACCACGCCGAGCGCTACCGCGCGGACGGCCTGGGCTGCCAGCAGCACGGCCGCATCGCCGCGTTTACCTGCCAGTCGGGTGGCGAAATGACGTACCCCCAGCGCAACCTGCTCGCCGCGCCAGTACAGCAGGGCGCTGAAGACCAGCATCAACGTACAGTGCATCATGAAGCGACCAATGTGCGCAGCCTGCCCCACAAACCAGGTGGTGGTTGTGCCGATGTACGGACGCACTTTGGCCATCAGGGCGCTACCGCCCATCTCCAGCAGGCTGTGCCAGCCGCTGTACAGTTTTGCGCCCACAACAGGAATACTGTTCAGCCACGCGAGATCCGGCAGCGTCATATCACCGCTGGTGACCGCGCGAATAACCGGGCCGCTACTGTCAACCAGGCTGTTAACCAGCAGTGCAATGGGAATAATAAACAGCAGGAACAACAGCAGCGTCATCACCAGCACGGCCAGGCCGCGGCGACCAAACAGCAGTTTCTGCAAACGTAAGAGTAAAGGCCAGGTTGCGACGACGACGGTCGCGGCCCAGGCAAATCCGAGCACGAAAGGACGAACAATCCACAGACACGCAATAATCATAATGGCTAAGAACAGCACCGACAGCAGTATCTGCGCGACATCCCTGGGCTGACGAAGATTGACCATAAACGAAACTTTCCTTAAATGAACACCAGCAAGGCTGATGGGAATATAAACCGCATCTCTCTAATCATTAGTGATTTCAGCGATTTTTGACAGGCGGATTTTGCCCGTAATTCTACGAAGCACATAAGAAAAAAATGTGATAAAACTTTCCAGACACAACGCAAACGATTTCACACTATTCTCATTAGGGTCGACAGCAATGATCCCACAGATTTCTCAGGCACCGGGCGTCGTTCAGCTGGTGCTTAATTTTTTGCAGGCACTGGAGCAACAGGGTTTTACAGGTGACACCGCCACCGATTATGCCGACAGGCTGACGATGGCGACCGATAACAGTATTTACCAGCTTCTTCCCGATGCCGTCGTTTTCCCGCGCTCTACCGCCGATGTGGCGCTCATCGCCCGTCTGGCGTCGCAGGAGCGTTTCAGCACCCTGGTCTTTACCCCACGCGGCGGCGGGACGGGTACCAACGGGCAGGCGCTGAACCAGGGCATCATCATTGATATGTCCCGCTATATGAACCGCATCATTGAGATCAACCCGGAAGAGGGGTGGGTGCGAGTGGAAGCGGGGGTGATCAAAGATCAGCTGAATCAGTTTTTGAAACCTTACGGCTATTTTTTTGCGCCAGAGCTTTCCACCAGTAACCGCGCGACCATTGGCGGGATGATCAACACCGATGCCTCGGGGCAGGGCTCGCTGGTCTACGGCAAAACCTCCGATCACGTTATGGGTGTGCGGGCGGTGCTGCTGGGGGGCGATATCCTCGATACCCAACCGATGCCGATCGAACTGGCTGAAACGCTGGCAAAAGAGAGCACCACCAGCGGACGGATTTATCGTACCGTGCTGGAGCGCTGCCGCGAAAATCGCGAACTGATCCTCAACAAATTCCCGAAGCTTAACCGCTTCCTGACGGGCTACGATCTGCGCCATGTCTTTAATGACGATCTGAGCCAGTTCGATCTTACCCGCGTACTGACCGGGTCAGAAGGGACGCTGGCCTTCATCACCGAAGCGCGTCTGGATATCACCCGGTTGCCAAAGGTGCGCCGTCTGGTGAATGTCAAATACAACTCCTTTGACTCCGCGCTGCGTAATGCACCGTTTATGGTGGAGGCGCGGGCGCTGTCGGTGGAAACCGTCGATTCAAAAGTTCTGAACCTGGCCCGGGAAGATATCGTCTGGCATTCGGTGAGCGAACTGATTACCGACGTGCCGGATAAAGAGATGCTCGGCCTGAACATCGTCGAGTTCGCCGGGGATGACGCAGAGCTGATTGAGAGCCAGGTAAGCACGCTCTGCCAGCGTCTGGACGAGCTGATTGCCCAGGGGGAAGGCGGCGTCATTGGCTGGCAGCTGTGTAACGATCTCTCCGGCATCGAGCGAATCTACGCGATGCGTAAAAAAGCGGTGGGGCTGCTCGGCAACGCGAAAGGGGCGGCGAAGCCTATTCCGTTTGCGGAAGATACCTGCGTGCCGCCGGAGCACCTTGCTGATTATATTGTGGAGTTTCGCGCGCTGCTCGACAGCCATGGTCTGAGCTATGGCATGTTCGGGCACGTGGACGCGGGTGTGCTGCACGTGCGCCCGGCGCTGGACATGTGCGACCCGCAGCAGGAGATCCTGATGAAGGAGATCTCCGACCAGGTCGTGGCCCTCACGGCCAAATACGGCGGCTTGTTATGGGGCGAGCACGGCAAAGGATTCCGCGCCGAGTACAGCCCGGCGTTTTTTGGCGAACAACTTTACGCCGAGCTGCGTAAGGTGAAAGCCGCTTTTGATCCCGATAACCGCCTCAACCCGGGAAAAATCTGCCCGCCGGAGGGCATCGATGCGCCGATGTTGCAGGTGGACGCCGTCAAGCGCGGCACCTATGACCGACAAATTCCGATTGCGGTACGCGCTTCCTGGCGCGGCGCGATGGAGTGCAACGGCAACGGGCTGTGCTTCAACTTCGATGTGAAAAGCCCGATGTGTCCGTCGATGAAAATCACCAGCAACCGCATTCATTCCCCGAAAGGGCGTGCCACGCTGGTGCGCGAATGGCTGCGCCTGCTGGCCGACCGCGGCGTTGACCCGCTCAAGCTGGAACAGGAGCTGCCGGAAAAACGCGCCAGCCTGCGCGGGCTTATCGAACGCACCCGCAACAGCTGGCATGCGAACAAAGGTGAATACGATTTCTCGCATGAGGTGAAAGAGGCGATGTCCGGCTGCCTGGCGTGCAAGGCGTGTTCAACCCAGTGCCCGATTAAAATTGACGTACCGGAATTCCGTTCCCGCTTCCTCCAGCTGTACCACACGCGTTATCTGCGCCCGATGCGCGATCATCTGGTGGCGACGGTGGAGAGTTACGCGCCGCTGATGGCCCGTGCGCCAAAAACCTTTAACTTCTTTATCAACCAGCCGCTGGTGCGCAAACTGTCAGAAAAACATATCGGCATGGTGGATCTGCCGCTGCTGTCGGTGCCATCGCTCCAGCGTCGGCTGGTGGGGCACCGCTCGGCGAACATGACCCTGGAACAACTGGAAGCATTAAGCCCTGAGCAGAAAGCGAAGGTGGTGCTGGTGGTGCAGGATCCGTTTACCAGCTATTACGATGCCCAGGTGGTGGCCGATTTTGTCCGACTGGCCGAGAAAATCGGCTACCAGCCGGTGGTGCTGCCGTTCTCGCCGAACGGCAAGGCGCAGCACATAAAAGGTTTCCTCACCCGCTTTGCGAAAACCGCGCAGAAAACTTCAGATTTTCTGAATCGCGTGGCGCAGCTCAGTATGCCGATGGTGGGCGTCGATCCGGCGCTGGTGCTCTGTTACCGGGATGAATATAAGCAGACGCTCGGCGATAAGCGCGGTGATTTTCAGGTCTTACTGGTGCACGAGTGGCTGCCTGCGGTGCTGACGCAAACGCCCACTCAGGAGGTGAGTGGAGAAGCCTGGTATCTGTTTGGGCACTGCACCGAAGTGACGGCGCTGCCGACGGCGCCTGCCCAGTGGGCTTCTATCTTTGCCCGGTTTGGCGCGAAGCTGGAAAGCGTTAACGTGGGCTGCTGCGGTATGGCCGGAACCTACGGCCATGAAGTCAAAAACCACGCTAATTCGCTCGGCATTTACGAGCTGTCGTGGCATCAGGCGATGCAGCGCCTGCCACGCAACCGCTGTCTGGCGACGGGCTACTCCTGCCGCAGCCAGGTGAAACGGGTGGAAGGTAACGGCGTCCGCCATCCATTGCAGGCTTTACTGGAGATTATCGGATGATCTGGAAACGTGCGGTCACGCTGGAGGCCTTAAATGCCATGGGCGCGGAGAACATGGTCGGTTTGCTGGATATCCAGTTCACGCGCATTGGCGACAACGAACTGGAAGCGACGATGCCGGTAGACAACCGTACTCATCAACCGTTTGGCCTGTTGCACGGCGGCGCGTCCGTCGTGCTGGCCGAAACGCTGGGGTCGGTGGCGGGCTACCTGTGTACGGAAGGAGAGCAGAAGGTGGTGGGTCTGGAGGTCAATGCCAACCACATCCGCTCCGTTCGCAGCGGACGCGTGCGCGGCGTCTGCCGGGCGCTGCATGCCGGAAGCCGTCATCAGGTGTGGCAGATTGATATTCTGGACGAGCAGGATCGCCTGTGTTGTTCATCCAGGCTGACGACGGCCGTTGTGTAAAGTTTCCGGATGTCTTGTTTTTGGTCAAAAATTAGCCACCTGATTGTGATATACTGGTCACGTTTTGAACATAAGCGAGGACATCATGGATACTGAAATAACCCCAACACAGCTGGCAATTGAATATTTACGTCGCGATAAAAGCAATCTGTCTCCCGCCCAGTACCTGAAAAAGCTGAAACAGCTTGAGCTGGAATTTACGGATTTGCTGGCGCTCTCTTCAAACGAACTGAAAGAAGAGATCTACTTTGCCTGGCGGTTGGGCGTTCACGTCCATTAAGCAGTGAAGAAAAGGCCGCAAGCGCGGCCTTTTTTGTGTCTGACATTCAGTATCTGGCAGGCAGTTTGTTAATTTTAATCAGCCGGCCTTCTTCCATTTCGATGAACCCTCCCGTTTTCAGATCAGCCAGGATCCGCATTACGCCACTGCGGGAAAGATGGGTTTTATCCCTGATATACCTTTCCGCCGTCACGCTGCGTCGGTAGCTGTCATCTTCCTGCATCAGCAGCACGAGCTGCTGGCGAATCATCTCGTACGCGGTTGGTGCGCCTTTCGGCATAACGTTGTGATAGAGGCGGTTATAGACAAACATCAGATGATTAGAAAGCAGCCCCCACAGCGCCTTCTCTTTGATAATTTGAGCCACCCGATCGGTCGTGAGCACACCAATCAGGCAAGGCGTTATCGTTCGGAGGTAGTCATTAAAATAAATGTCCGTCAGGTTAGCGAGGCCAAACAGGGCGGGACTGCGCGCCGTTGAAAGCATCATGTCGTCGCTTCTTCTGTATATGGCGACCGTGCCATCAAGAATTAAATAACACATGCTCTGCCCTTCAACCTGGAGATCAAGTTGCTCGCCGGGATCGGTTTTATGCGTGGCGCAGTGCGGCTGTAAATGAGAAATCAGTTCCTGAGCATAGGGAGAGCCGCGATGCGATGGTTTGTCAGAAGACATAGCGTTAACCTGGAAAGAGACTGTACTCTCTATAGTGTCGCTCTTCTTTTCCACCTTCTCCAGAGATAAATACAGCCTCAGTACTTACGGGGTAAGTGATGGATCTCAACTAGTACGCCACGCTCCATGGTGATGTATTTCCCCGTCCGCAACTCCGCGAGGATCCGCATAATGCCGCTGCGTGAAAGATAGGTGCGGCTTTTGATATAGGCTGCGGCAGTAATGTTTTGTCTTATGGCTTCCGGCTCCTGCATTAACTCAACCAGTTGAAAGCGGATAATGTCATAAGCCGACATTTGCGATATCTGGGCACAATGTTCGTAGACGCGCGATGCGGTATAGATCAGCAGGTTTGAGAAGTGCTCCCATAAATTCTGTTGTGCGACAACATGATTGAAACACGCCAGCGAAACGCTGGCCACCTCTGAAGTTTCCAGCGCTCTGACGTACAGGTGTTCAGACGATAACTGGCTGCTCACGCCGAGTATAAATGGCGCGGATTCAGAATTTAAGACGATACCGTCCCCGCGACGGTGCAACGCCACGCTGCCATGCAACAGTAAAAAGCATTGACGGGTATCGCCGGAGCAATAATGGATAATTTCTCCTCTGGCAATAATGCTTCTCTCCGCATGCGGCAAAACATTATCGATTATTTTTTCAATGTGCTTAAAAGGCTTAGCGCCGAGCACTATTGACTTATCAATATCTGACTCAGGCGCGAAACGGGTATTCATGTGAAACCTCACTGACTGATGCGATCATTTTTTGATCGGCATAAAGAATTATCTTAAAAACCAGCAGATCAGGGAATGTTTGCGGCGAGTCTAATTATAGACTCGCTTTTTTTTGAGTCTTAATTAATTGAAATTGAAACCTTTTTTATTCAGGTCTAAAAGTAGACTTTGGCCATTATTCTTAAGGTGTTTCCGAGTGAATATGTTTTGTAATTGTTAAAAGAGGGTCTACAGCTAGACCTCAAAATTGATTGTATGCGGAAAAAGAGTTGTATAAATTTTGACTCGTCGGAAGGTCTTTTGTTTCTGCAACTGAATGTCGGTAATAAATAAAGTAATACGGGATATAAAATTATGAATACAAAATTGATGATGGCAATGTTAGCGGCAGGTTCTGTACTCACCATGACCAATGCATTCGCAGCGGCCGGTACCGTTAATTTTAACGGGAATATTCTGGATTCTGCCTGCGACGTTGATGTGGCATCCCAGAATCAGGTGGTGGTATTAGGCGATTATTATAAAACGGAATTCCCGACAACCGGGGCGAGAACGGCTGCGACGCAATTCAATATTATTTTGAAAAATTGTCCGGTAACGGTCACCAATGCAAAAGTCCGTTTTGACGGCACGCCGGATTTAACCAACGCCAGCCTGCTGGCGATTGATACGTCCGTGGCGGGGGCGGCCACCGGGGTGGCGATTAACCTGATGACGGCAGATAAAGCCGATCTGCCGCTGCACGGCAGCAACAGCTATATTTACCCGCTCAGCAGTACGGCTGATAATACGCTGAACTTCTACGCGCAGTATATCTCCACCGCGGCATCCGTGACCGCGGGCCCGGCTAACTCGGTCGCAAACTTCTCAGTGGTATACAACTAAGTCATTGCAGTAATCAGCAGGGGGCCGCCCGGCCCCTTGTTTTATGAGGTATTAAAATGCGTTTTATCACGACAACGGGCCTGGCTATGGCGCTGTTACCGCTGACGTTAACATCCGTCAGTGCAGGAGTAATTATTGGCGGCACCCGTATTATTTTTGATGGGACTAAAAAAGAGGCGTCAATAGGTATTACTAATCCTGATAATGTTCCTTATTTAATCCAGTCGTGGATAGATGTTCAGGATGAACAATCGGGTAAAGCGCCTTTTATTATTACGCCACCACTGTATCGGCTGGACGGCGGGCAAAAGAACCTTGAGCGTATTGTCATGACCGGCTCACTGCCTCAGGGGCGGGAGAGTTTATTCTGGCTGAACATTAAAGCTATTCCTTCAGCCTCAAAGCAGATGAACTCGCTGCAAATTGCCGTCAAAACGCGCATCAAATTAATTTATCGACCAGAGACTCTTCGTGCGTCTACCCCCGAGGAGCAAGCCAATAAATTAACCTGGCGTCGTGCGGGAAATACCCTTCAGGTTAATAACCCTACGCCGTACGTTATCAATTTCAATGAAATTACGTTGGGTAATAAGAAACTTGACGATGTCACGTACGTGATGCCTTCAGGCACAGCCCGTTTTCCGTTACCGAACGGAACCAGTGGCAATACGCTGACGTTTAAAGTCATTAACGATTATGGCAGCCCTGGCGAATTACACCGGGCCAGTTTGTGATCCTTACGCGTTAATCAGGTGTTCGTCATGACAACGGCATTGAATACAATGCAGCCTGCGCGCCTGGCAATATTTATTGCCCTCGCGCTTGCTGGTGTCTCTCCCATATTATATGCCAGTGAGACGTTTAATACGGAACTGGTAGAGCTGGATAATCCCGGAATGGGAAAAGCGGATTTATCTGCCTTTGAATCCGGCTCGCAGGCGCCCGGGACATACCACGTTGATATTATTCTTGACGATCGGCTGCTGGAAACGCGGGATATTCGTTTTATGGCAGTGAAGGATGCTAACGGCAGTGAAACGTTGCAGCCGTGCCTGAGTATCGGGCAGTTAAAAGCGTGGGGCGTGAAAACGGCGCTTTTCCCGCAGCTCGCCGCCGGGGAAAGTGAATGCGCCGATCTCAGGGCGATCCCACAGGCCAGCGCGGATTTTCAGTTTGGCGCCCAGCGTCTGGCGATTAGCATTCCACAGGCGGCTATAGACCTGCCAGCGAGAGGTTACGTTCCGCCGGATATGTGGGATGAAGGCATTACCGCGGCCATGCTCAACTACAGCCTGAGTGGGGCAAACAGCCGGGCAAGAAGCGGGGCAGGCACCCGCAGCGACAGCCAGTATGCAAACCTGCGGCCGGGGATCAACGTCGGTCCCTGGCGGTTACGCAACTACACCACCTGGTCCCGCGATGCGTCCGGCCAGGATAAGTGGGACAACGTCTATACCTTGATGCAGCGCGCGATTATTCCCCTGCAAGCCCAGCTTACGCTCGGAGACAGTTCCGCGCCTGCCGATGTCTTTGACAGCATGCCGTTTCGCGGTGTCCAGCTGGCGTCCGACGACGATATGCTGCCGGATTCCCTGAAAGGCTATGCGCCGGTGGTGCGCGGTATTGCGCGAACTAACGCGCAGGTCGTGGTGCGTCAGAATGGCTATCAAATCTACCAAAGCTATGTGGCACCGGGCGCGTTTGAGATCGCGGATATGTATCCCACCGGCGGCGCGGGCGATCTTGATGTCACGATCGTCGAAGCTGATGGTAGTGAGCAACATTTCACCCTGCCGTACGCTTCGCTGCCGGTCCTGCAACGGGAGGGGCGCCTGAAATATGCCCTTACCGCCGGGCAGTATCGCTCGTATAACCGTAGCGTGGAGAAAACCCCCTTCGGGCAATTGACCGGAATTTACGGCCTCCCTCACGGTATTACGCCCTATGGCGGCGTCCAGGGGGCAGATAAGTACCAGTCGGCGGCTCTGGGGGTGGGCAAGAATATGGGCGATCTCGGGGCTGTATCCGCAGACGTCACTCAGGGCTGGTCAACGCCGGAGCATGCCGCGAAAACAAACGGTCAGTCGTGGCGGGCCCGATACAGCAAGAATTTTATCAATACCGGGACCAACTTTTCGATTGCCGGGTATCGCTACTCGACCCGCGGCTATTACGGGATGCAGGACGTCCTCGATTCTTACGGCGACAGCAGCGCGCTTCATGACAGGCGACGTAACCGTGCCGAGCTGACGATGAGCCAGACGCTGGGGGACAACCTGGGCGCGCTTACCCTCAGTGCGGCGCGGGAAGATTACTGGAATGACGGTAAGTCGATGGCTTCGTGGAGCGTCGGCTATAGCAACTACTGGCACAACATCAGCTATGGCCTGACATGGACTTACAGCAAAAATGTCCGCTCAGCGTCAGAAACCCGCGACAGCCAAAAAAACGCTGACCATGACCAGCTTCTGGCGTTCAACGTCAGCATTCCGCTGGATAAATTTTTGCCGCAGACATGGGCTAACTATGGCATGAACGCCAGCGGGAATAACGGGACGACGCATAACGTCGGCCTGAACGGGGTAGCGCTCGAGAACCGTGCCCTGAGCTGGAACGTACAGCAGGGATACGGAACAGAGGGTGTGGGCTATACCGGCAATGTTAACGCGGACTACAAAGGCACCTATGGCGAAGTCACGGCAGGTTATGGTTATGACAAAAACAGTGAACGCCTGAATTACGGGCTGCAAGGCGGCATTCTCGCCCATGCTGATGGCATCACGCTTTCCCAGCCGCTGGGGGAGACCAGCGTCTTAATCAAAGCCCCTGGCGCCCACGACGTGGATATCCGCAATCAGCCCGGTGTACGGACAGATTTTCGCGGATATACGGTCGTGAGCAACCTTTCTGTCTACCGGAAAAACGATCTCACCCTCGACCCGGAAACGATGCCGGACGATGTCGAGCTGGAGATCAACACTCGCACGGTGACGCCGACGCGGGGAGCGGTGGTGAGAGCCGATTATCTGCCGAAGTCAGGTCGCCGGGTGCTGATGACCTTGATCGACAACGACCGCGCCGTTCCGTTTGGGGCGGTGGTCACCCTTGTAGGTGATGACAGCGGCAGTTTTATTGTCGGCGATCGCGGTCAGGTCTATTTAACCGGGATGCGCGAGCAGGGAACGTTAGTCGCTACATGGGGAAGTCAATCCAGTCAGCAATGCCGCGCTGATTTCACGCTGCCGAATCACTCAACGTACGGTGGGATCGCTGATATGCGCGCCACCTGCCGTCAGGAACGCTAACATGAAATGTCTTAACGCGATGCTGCTGCTCTGTTTGCTCGCGGCGGCAAATATGGCTCGTGCCGGTACCTGCACCACCATCACCCCGCAGCTTTCCACCCTGTCCGTGGGGACGATCAACGTGCAGCGCGATGCGCCTGTCGGCACGGTGGTATTTTCTGGCGCGGCGTCAGCCACAGGCTCCTATCTTACCGGGTGTACGAATCCGCTGATGCTGGGATTTAGCCTGCGCTACAACGGCGCCACGTTGAGCAGCTACGGCAACCATGTTTACAACACGAACGTCAGCGGGATAGGGATACGCTTTTCTTCCAACGGCTATTTTGAAAACCCGAGCAATACGTTCTCGTACAATGCGCAGACCTCCTATGTGGACTGGTACGGCGGGAGGATTGAGCTGGTGGTGACGGGGCCGGTCTCATCGGGGGCATTAACGCCGGGGACGATCGGCGTCGTGACGCTACAGGGAAGCGATGGCCTCTACCGTGACGGTCTGACCACGCAGCTCACCTCCGGCACCATCAATGCGCTGGCGTGCACGGTGAATACGGCCCAGCTGACGTTTCCGATAGGGGATATTCCCGCCTCGGCGTTCGGCTCCACGGTGGGCACCACGCCAGCGGGAGCACAGAACACGCAAAACCTGGGCCTGACCTGCGCCGCCGGAACCAATATTACGGTCTCGCTCAGTGGAATACAGAACCCGGACAGCGCCAATACCAGCGTGATGGCCTTAACCGGGCAGGGAAATGCCGGCACTGCGAAAGGGGTGGGGGTGCAGCTTATCTATAACGGTGCACCGCTGGTGATGAACAGCCGACTATTCTTGCGGCAGTCTGCCGGGGGGCAAGAGACGTTGCCATTAACGGCCCGATATTACCAGACGTTAACCCGCGTGGAGTCAGGTTCAGCGAATGCCTCCGCCACCCTTAATGTGACCTACCAGTAGCAGGTAAGAAGATGAAAATAAGATGCAGGACACTGCTGTTACTTGCCTTACTCAGCGGGAAGGTATGCTCCGCTGATAGCGTCAACATCGGTGTGACGGGAAATATCGTTGCGTCGCCGTGCATATTTAATGGCGGCAGCAACAGTCTCGATGTCAACCTGGGCAATATTCAGGCAACCAATATGGCGACGCCGGGCTCAACATCGGATCCGGTGCCTTTCAGTCTGCTGTTTACCCAGTGCCCAACGGGAACGCAGAGTGTGACCGTCGCTTTCACCGGCAGCCCCGATCCTGAGGCGGGCGCGGACTATTTTATGAACAGCGGTTCGGCCACGCATGTGGCGATAGCCATGCGCGATGCCCAAACCGGTACGCTCAAAGGAACAGGCTCCAGCATGACCCAGACCATTGCCGCGGACAGAACCGCGACATTGGCTATGCTGGCCTCGGTAAAATCCATGCCGGGAGGCGCCACGCCGGGAAGCATCAGCGCGGTTGTGGTAATGACGATACAGTACAACTAAATGCCGGTGATAAGCCTTTTTTAAAGACGTTGGTGTGAACTATGTTAAATATTCTGATTCAGGAAACGGATCTGTTTTTTCAGGCTGGGCTACAGAGCTTTTTCGACGATTTTTTTAAGCATAACTTTCATCGCTCCATCACATTTCACCTGGCGCTGACCAATGAAAACGTCAGCCAGGCCGATATTATTGTTCTTTCATTATGTCAGGGGGAAACGCTGACCTGTTTTCCGGAGTTACTGGCCCGGCAAAAAGGAATTGTGATAGGTCTCGTCGACGATGAGCTGCGTTTTTCGGCGCTGCCTTCCTGCTTTCAGGACATTATTTTTCTTCCGCGCCGGGCGTCGCTTGATCGTATTAGCGGCGTTCTGTTTATCGCGTGGTTCAGGACGCAATTACCAGGTTACACGTTGAATAAAAAGACCTGTTTCGACTGCCAGCATAAAGGATTATCCCGGCAACAGATTCGTATTATGGTCAATTTTTACCGGGGGCTGTCGGTGGTGCAGACCGCGAACGCGTTGAAGATGAGCGAAAAAACGGTCTTTACCCATAAATATATGATGATGCAGAAATTTAATCTGCGAAGCGATTACGAGCTGATCGTACTGTTGAGAAGGCTGATGGAGAAAAAGAGCCGTCCGAACCTGCTTCGCGATTACCTGGAAAATAATTATGCACAACAAATAGCCTAAAACGGCAGCGGATAGCGGGCCGGGCAGCGATAGCTACCCGGCAATGCATTTAAACATTAACCGCAGCGATCAACCGCGTCTTCATGGTCTGGTATGCGGAAGCCGCAAAATCCTCCGCCCAGCGCTGGTCCTCGATCGCCTCCAGCTGCACGGCGCAATACTTCGTTTCCGGCGTTCTGGAGATCGGGTCGAGATTATCCTGCGTCAGCTCATTACAGGCGCCAATCCACCACTGGTAGGTCATATAGATTGCTCCCGCATTGATGCGCTCGCTGATGCTGGCGCGCGTGATCACTTTACCCCGGCGTGAACGTACCCAGACCAGCTGGCCCTCGGCAATCCCCCGTTCATCCGCATCGGCCGGGTTCATTTGCACCCGGCCCGGCTCGTCGGCCAGGCTTTGCAGCGCCGCGCAGTTCCCGGTCATTGAGCGACAGGAGTAGTGACCCACTTCGCGCACCGTGCACAGTACCAGCGGGTAATCCGCATCCGGTGTCTCCGCCGGGGCGCGCCAGGGGGCGGCAAATAGCTGTCCTTTGCCAGTAGGGGTGTCGAACTGATTATCCTTGTACAGGTAGGGGGTGCCGGGATGATCGAGGGATGGGCAAGGCCACTGCACATGGCCCATCTCGCCCATTTTTTCGTAGGTCACGCCGTAGAAGAGGGGGCACAGCTCGCGCATTTCGTCCCAGATCTGCTGGTTATCCTCGTAATGCATGGGATAGCCCATCTCCGTGGCCAGCAGGCTGATGATCTCCCAGTCGCGCTTCACGTTGCCGCTGGCCTCAACGGCTTTGCCGAAACGCTGGAAGCCGCGATCGGCGCAGGTGAACACGCCGGCGTGTTCTCCCCATGAGGTAGCAGGGAGCAGCACGTCAGCCACCTCTGCCGTTTTGGTCATAAAGATGTCCTGAACCACCACAAAATCGAGCGCCTCAAAGCCGCGGCGGACCAGTCCCAGATCGGCTTCTGTCTGAAGCGGATCTTCCCCCATGATGTAATACGCTTTGATCTTTCCTTCCAGCGCGAGATGCGGCACTTCGGTGATACGCGTCCCGACGCGATCGTCCATCCGGTTGACATTGATTTTCCACGCATCGGCAAATTTCAGTCTGACCGCCGGGTCAGTGACGTCCTGGTAGCCGGGGAACATATTGGGCAGAACGCCCATATCGCAGGCACCCTGAACGTTATTTTGCCCGCGAACCGGACCCACGCCGACGGCAGGGCGGCCCAGGTTGCCGGTCAGCAGCGCCAGGCTGGAGAGACCTTTCACCACATCGACCGCCTGACCAAACTGCGTGACGCCCATCCCCCACATCACCGTTGCTGAAGGCGCCGCTGCGAACATGCGCATTGCCTGACGAACATCCCGCGCGCGGATCCCCGTCAGATGTTCAACCTGCTCGGGTGCGTAATCTTTTACCGTCAGCCGGTACGCCTCAAGCCCTTCGGTAAAGCGGGCAACGTAGTTTTTGTCGTACAGTTCCTCTTCCAGCAGGACATAGCCAAAGGCATTGACCAGCGCCATGTTACTGCCATTTTTTAGCTGAAGATGAAGATCGGCAATGCGTGCCGTTTCAATATGACGCGGATCGCAGACGATGATTTTAGCGCCATTTTCACGTGCTTTAAGCACGCGTCGGGCGACGATGGGGTGAGAGTCGGCGCAGTTATAGCCGAATACCAGCAGGCATTTTGAGTTTTCAATATCGTTAATGGAATTGCTCATGGCGCCGTTGCCGAGGGTCTCCTGTAAACCGGCAACGGACGGACCGTGACAGACGCGGGCGCAGCAGTCGACGTTGTTAGTATTCAGCACCGCTCGGGCAAATTTTTGCATCACATAGTTGGTCTCATTGCCCGTTCCCCGTGAGGAACCCGTAGTCATAATGGACCGAGGGCCATACTGTTCTTTGATGCTTTTAAGCCTGTGAGCGGTATAGCGAATGGCCTCTTCCCAGGTAACAGGGGTAAAGGCCTCGCCTTTGCTGTAGCGGATCATGGGCTGCGTCAGACGGGGGGTAAGCAGCCGTGTGTCGTTAAGAAAGTCCCAGCCGTAGAACCCTTTCAGGCAAAGCGTGCCCTGATTGGTTACGCCATCAGCGGCTTCGGCACGGATAATGCGGTTATTTTTTACGACGAGGTTTAGTTTGCAGCCTGCACCGCAGTAGGGGCAGACGCTGGCGATTTTTTTCATCAATAACAGACCTGTTAAGAAATGAAGCAATGTTTACTGGAAAGCCCAGTCCCTTAGCGGACTAAGCAGGATCCATGCCACATTCAGCGTTCTTGATTAACAGGGCGTTTGTGGAGAGAGGGTGTGTCATCGTCAGTATGTTCGTCACAATTGACGATGACACGCTATCCGCAGGGATGGGGGAGGCGTTAAAGATCGTCCATGGTGTAACCGACGACAATTTCCAGCGTCTTGCGGATCACATCCGCCTTAACGACATCGTCGGTGGATTCCAGCGTCTGGATTAGCCAGAGAATGATCGCTTTGTTGGTCAAATGACCTTCGGAAGCAAGAACACAACGAACCGCAGTCGAAAAAATGGCAGACTCTTCAGCAAAGCGATCGCCTGCGTGACGGAAATACTCCGACAACGCGCTATCTAAAAAGGCGGAGTGGTATTCGGGTTGAAGCTGAATATTTTGTCTCATTTGTTCTCACCGTAGCTGTAAAGTTGTAGTCAATGTATCTTTTTAGGATCGGACGGTTTTCCATTTCCAAATAACGGCACTACATTGTCTCGGTTATTTTTGAGAGATCCCTCTCTCTGTATTCGTCCTTGTGCGGTTCTGCGACCTTTAAAAGCGACCGTGCCAGAGCTGATTTCAGCTATCACTCGCGCTAATGTCTCCCGCCGCTGGGGATCCGTTTCATATGCTTGCATGTTACGCAGACGCTGAACCAATCCCTCGGTCGTCACGGGACCGCGCTCCTTCAAAAGTGAAAGAGCGGCTTCTCCAATAAGCTTGTCGATCAGTCTGTCCGCATCACTGCTGTTCATGACATTAACGTTCGAAGAGCAGGCCAAGAAGCATGTGATAATGATGTTCCTCTTCCGGGCCATTGGCCTTTTCAAGGCGACTCAACAGTTTTGTGCAGAGCGATTTGCGATTCAGATTTCGCCCGTCGCTAAGGATTTCAACAACAACCTGACCCAATGTTTCCTGTTGGGTTGGAAGCGCGGCTTTTTCGAAATACTGCGCAATCGCTGTTGCCGAGTCTGCGAGGTGTCCGTTCTGCTGCATGTTTCGCTCCTGTAAATTTTCGTAATCAGTAACGTTACATTTAAGGTATACATAATTTTCAAATCTGTACATTTAAAATGTACAATTTTTTAAATATTTTATAATATATTTTATAAAATCATTATTTATCAGACGCTTATTCTTATACGATTTACTGCGGGATTCACAAGATATATTGTACAATCCGAAGCGGCGTCGCAGAGTTGTACAAGCCCGTAAATGACGCAAAAAAGCCATGTAAATCGTTGAGATGTAAATTATTTGTTGGGCAATTAATGTGCTATAACAGAGTTTTCCCCACGTGTTTTCGTGGTCACCCCTTCAATCTTCAGGATTAGCATGCTCACAACCATCATTTACCGCAGTCATATCTGCGAGGACGTTCCAGTGAAAGCGCTGGAAGACATGGTCGCTGCTGCAAATTGTAGAAATCGCCAGTTCGATGTGACGGGGATTTTGCTGTTTAACGGCACACACTTTTTTCAGTTACTTGAAGGGCCCGCTGATAACGTTAAGGAGATCTATGAGCTCATCTGCCGTGACCCACGGCATCACAACGTGGTCGAATTGTTAAGCGATCACGGGCCTTCAAGACGTTTTGGCAACGTGGGTATGGAGCTCTTTGACCTTCGTCAGTACGATACCGACGAAGTGCTGCAACAGGTTCTTGATAAAGGCACAACCCGCTATCAGCTGACCTATAACGATCGCGCCCTGCAATTTTTCCGCACCTTCGTTGAGGCCACTGAAAAAGCCAACTACTTTGAGCTGCCTCCGGCTGACGCCTGGGAGTTTGTCACCGAAAACACGCCGTTATCCTCCCAGCCGACAGTAGTGGCAAAGGGCGCGGACTGTAGTTTCGCATTTCAACCTATCGTCGATCCGTTTATGCAGCAGGTAGTTTCCTGGGAAGCCCTGATCCGCACGCCGTCCGGTGAGTCCCCGGAAAGCTATTTTGCCAACCTGTCGCGTGAGGCGCTGTACGAATCGGATCTGAAGAGTAAACAGGTGGCTTTGTCGATGGCCAGCGCGCTGGGCCTACAGACTCAAACGTTGTCCATTAATCTGCTGCCGATGACGCTGGTCAATGTTCCTGGCGCCGTCGATTTTTTACTGACGGCAATTGAGGCGAACGGTTTTGTGCCGGAGCAAATTGTGGTCGAGTTCACCGAGAGCGAGGCGATCTCGCGCTTCGAAGAGTTCACCAGCGCGGTCAGACAGCTTAAAAGCGCCGGGATCAGCGTGGCCATCGATCACTTTGGCGCGGGATTCGCCGGTCTGCAACTGCTGGCCCAGTTTCAGCCGGACAGAATCAAGATCAACCGTGATTTGATTGCCAACGTGCACAAGAGCGGCCCGCGTCAGGCGATCATTCAGTCAATTATTAAATGCTGCGCGTCCCTGGAAATTCTGTTCTGTGCGGTAGGCGTAGAGTTGGCTGAAGAGTGGATGTGGCTGGAATCTGCCGGGATTTCTCAGTTCCAGGGGCACCTTTTCGCCAGCCCGCGCCTGGGGGGCATACCGGCGATTGCCTGGCCCGAGAAAAAGTACGATTTATAAAAACCTGTACGTAACTCTTAAAAGTGACCTGTACGTACGGCTAAATTTATACAACAATACATTAACGAGTGAGTGGTTCGTTGAGCCATTCACTTGTCTCAGAACGAGGAGTTAGTTATACAAATGATTTGTACAATCTGATAAGGTTGGTTTGGTTAGGTATGGAAGTATTGTGCGTGAGGGAGTTAATGGCCTATTACAGTATCGGCGAAGTGGCCGAACGATGCGGTATCAACCCCGTTACGCTGCGTGCCTGGCAGCGCCGTTATGGATTGTTGAAGCCGCAGCGAAGCGAAGGGGGTCATCGTCAGTTTGACGATGAAGATATCCTGCGTATCGAAGAGATCAAACGCCTGATGAAAACGGGTGTTTCGGTCGGTAAAGTAAAAGCGCTTCTTGAAAATACAGAAGTAATGACTCAGGGGAACTGGGCATCTTTTCAGGAAGAGATGTTAACCGTTCTGCGCTATGCCAGTCCGGCAAAACTGCGCGCCAAAATCGGCGAGTTCCGCCGTGACCATGCGATGGATGTTCTGATAGATAACATCATCACCCCTGTGCGGCAGCGAATGAACCAGGACCAGAATACGGTGCGTCACATGGCGAGCCTGCTGGACGGTGTCCTGATTGAGTTTGCCGTTGCAAGCCTGGGTGAGTCGCGAAAAAAAGCAGGTAAGGATGCGCTGCTTATTGGGTGGGAGTGCGACGACCGTACGCATTTGTGGCTGGAAGCGGCCCGTCTTGCCTACAAAGGCTGGCATATCGACGTGCTGGCTGAGCCGATTGATTCTCCACGTCCTGAACTCTTCCCCGGGCAAAAAATCTTCGTCTGGACCGGTAAAGCGCCTACGCCTCGTCAGCAGGAGCAGCTCGACCACTGGCGTGAACAGGGTTTCGCCGTTTCGTTCCATCACTGATGTTAAGGGGTCCGTCAGGGCCTTTTTGTCTTTTCGAGTCAGCTTTCTTATTGGAAGATAGCTATCTCAAAAATAGGTATTTCCAATACAATTTTTATCATTGCCCGTCACCTTACCGCCTTTCTTATGAAATGCATTATTTATCAATACATTGAACAAATCTAACCATCCCATCCGCATCCCGTCACAGGGTCTATGCTTAATGAAAGTAGCCAAAAAGGGCGGTTTAGCCCAAAGCCCCTGCTCGCAGGGGGTTGAAGTGATAATCGTTATCACTAACATGGTGTTATGCCCTGGTGGCTTATCAGATGAGGTGGACCTATGGAACTGCATTCAGAAACCTTCAATCCGGCCGATTTTGCCTGGCGTGGCTTAACGCTGACGCCCGCGGCGGCGGCGCATATTCATGAGCTGGTGGCAAAAAATCCCGACATCCTCGGCGTACGCTTAGGCGTTAAGCAGACTGGCTGCGCGGGATTTGGCTACGTGCTGGATACCGTAACCGAACCTGAAAAGGACGATCTGGTCTTTGAAACCGACGGTGCAAAGTTATACGTCGCGCTACAGGCGATGCCGTTTATCGATGGAACCGAAGTCGACTACGTTCGGGAAGGTTTAAACCAGTTATTCAAATTTCATAACCCGAAAGCCCAGAACGAATGCGGCTGCGGCGAAAGCTTTGGGGTATAGGCGGTACTATGTCTCGTAATACTGAAGCAACGAGTGATGTAAACACCTGGAGCGGCGGACACCTCAACTATAAAGAGGGTTTCTTTACGCAGCTGCAAACCGATGAGCTGGCGAAAGGCATCAACGAAGAGGTCGTGCGCGCCATTTCGGCGAAACGTAACGAGCCGGAGTGGATGCTGGAGTTTCGCCTGAGCGCATTCCGCGCGTGGCTGGAGATGGAAGAACCCCACTGGCTGAAAGCGCATTACGATAAGCTGAACTATCAGGATTACAGTTACTACTCTGCGCCCTCCTGCGGCAGCTGTGATGACACCTGCGCCTCGCAACCTGGTGCTGTTCAGCAAACCGGCGCGGAGAACAGCTTCCTGAGCAAAGAAGTTGAAGAAGCGTTTAATCAGCTCGGCGTGCCCGTGCGCGAAGGCAAAGAGGTGGCGGTAGACGCCATATTTGACTCCGTCTCGGTGGCAACCACCTACCGTGAAAAACTGGCGGAGCAGGGGATCATTTTCTGTTCCTTTGGTGAAGCCATTCACGATCACCCGGAGCTGGTGAAAAAGTACATTGGTACCGTGGTGCCGAGTAACGATAACTTCTTCGCGGCACTGAATGCGGCGGTGGCGTCAGACGGTACCTTTATCTACGTGCCGAAAGGCGTGCGCTGCCCGATGGAGCTCTCGACCTATTTCCGCATCAATGCGGAAAAAACCGGCCAGTTTGAACGCACCATCCTGGTGGCCGATGAAGGCAGCTACGTCAGCTATATCGAAGGCTGTTCGGCGCCGGTGCGCGACAGCTACCAGCTGCACGCGGCAGTGGTGGAGGTGATCATCCATAAAGATGCGGAAGTGAAGTACTCTACGGTACAGAACTGGTTCCCGGGCGACGGCAACACCGGTGGTATTCTGAACTTCGTCACCAAGCGTGCGCTGTGCGAAGGCGAAAACAGCAAAATGTCCTGGACGCAGTCAGAAACCGGCTCCGCCATTACCTGGAAATACCCGAGCTGTATTCTGCGCGGCGACAACTCCATCGGTGAGTTTTACTCCGTGGCGCTGACCAGCGGTCATCAGCAGGCCGATACCGGCACCAAGATGATCCACATCGGTAAAAACACCAAATCGACCATCATCTCCAAAGGGATCTCTGCCGGTCACAGCCAGAACAGCTATCGCGGGCTGGTGAAAATCATGCCGACGGCTACCAACGCGCGTAACTTCACCCAGTGTGACTCCATGCTGATTGGCGCGGACTGCGGGGCGCATACCTTCCCGTATGTCGAATGCCGCAATAACAGCGCCCAGCTTGAGCATGAGGCAACTACGTCACGTATTGGTGAAGATCAGCTTTTCTACTGCCTGCAACGCGGGATCAGTGAAGAAGATGCGATTTCAATGATCGTTAACGGCTTCTGTAAGGACGTGTTCTCTGAACTGCCGCTGGAATTTGCCGTTGAAGCCCAGAAACTCCTCGCCATTAGTCTTGAACACAGCGTCGGTTAAGGAAAGCACATGTTAAGCATTAAAGATTTACAGGTTAGCGTGGAAGAGAAAGAGATCCTGCGTGGCCTCAATTTTGACGTCAAACCGGGTGAAGTTCACGCCATCATGGGGCCAAACGGCTCCGGGAAAAGTACGCTTTCAGCGACGCTGGCAGGACGCGAAGATTATGAAGTTACCAGCGGCTCCGTTGAGTTTAACGGCAAAGATCTGCTGGAGATGTCGCCGGAAGAGCGTGCCGGCGAGGGCATCTTTATGGCCTTCCAGTATCCGGTGGAAATTCCGGGCGTCAGCAACCAGTTCTTCCTGCAAACCGCGCTGAACGCGGTGCGCAAGTATCGCGGCCTTGAGGCGCTGGATCGCTTTGACTTCCAGGATCTGATGGAAGAGAAGATCAAGCTGCTGAAAATGCCGGAAGATCTGCTGACCCGCTCGGTAAACGTGGGTTTCTCCGGCGGTGAGAAGAAACGTAACGATATTCTGCAAATGGCGGTTCTGGAACCGGCGCTGTGCATTCTCGATGAGACCGATTCAGGGCTGGATATCGATGCCCTGAAGATCGTTGCCGACGGGGTGAACTCCCTGCGTGACGGCAACCGCTCATTTATCATCGTGACTCACTATCAGCGAATTCTGGACTACATCAAACCGGACTATGTCCACGTGCTTTACCAGGGACGCATTGTGAAATCCGGTGACTTTACGCTGGTTAAACAACTGGAGGAGCAGGGTTATGGCTGGCTTACCGAACAGCAGTAATGCACTTCAGCAGTGGCACCGGCTGTTTGAAGCGCAGGGTGGAGCGCGCTCTGAACAGGCTCAGCACCATCTCCAGCAGATGCTGCGTCTCGGTTTACCGACGCGTAAACATGAGAACTGGAAATATACCCCGCTGGATGGCCTGCTGAACGGCGAGTTTGTCACCCGTCTGGCGCAGGTCAGCCCCGATCAGCGCGACATGCTGGCGCTGACCGTGGATGCCGTGCGTCTGGTGTTTGTCGACGGTCTGTTCCGTGCGGAGCTGAGCGACAGCGTGCAGGAGAGCGGGTTCGATATCGTCATTAACGATGAACGTCAGTCGCTGAACGCGCCCGTTCAGCCTGAAGTCTTCCTGCACCTGACAGAGAGCCTGTCGCAATCTGTCACCCATATTCGCGTTAAGCGTAACCAGCGCCCGGCGAAACCGCTGCTGCTGATGCATATCACCCAGGGCGTTGAGGGTGATGAGATTAACACCGCCCACTATCGCCACCATCTTGAGCCGGCAGAAGGGGCGGAGGCGACGGTGATCGAGCATTACGTCAGCCTTAACGACACCCGTCATTTTACCGGTTCGCGTCTGACGATGAACGTGGCGGCCAATGCCCAGCTGCACCACATCAAGCTGGCGTTTGAGAATCCGCTCAGTCACCACTTCGCCCACAACGATATTCTGCTGGGCCAGGATGCCGCGGCGTACAGCCACAGCTTCCTGCTTGGCGGCGCGGTGCTGCGCCACAATACCAGCACCCAGCTGAACGGTGAAAACACTACGCTGCGTATTAACAGCCTGGCGATGCCGGTGAAGTCAGAAGTGTGCGACACGCGCACCTGGCTTGAGCATAACAAAGGCTACTGCAACAGCCGTCAGCTGCACAAAACCATCGTCAGCGACAAAGGACGTGCGGTGTTTAACGGCCTGATCAACGTGGCGCAGCACGCCATCAAAACTGACGGGCAGATGACCAACAACAACCTCTTGCTGGGACGTCTGGCAGAGGTGGACACCAAACCACAGCTGGAAATCTATGCGGACGACGTGAAATGCAGCCACGGCGCGACGGTCGGGCGTATTGACGATGAGCAGATGTTCTACCTGCGCTCGCGCGGGATAGACCAGCAGGCCGCGCAAAAGATGATTATTTACGCCTTTGCGGCTGAGCTGACGGAAGCGCTGCCCGATGGCGGACTTAAACAGCAGGTGCTGGCCCGTATCGGTCAGCGTCTGCCTGGAGGCGAAGCATGACATTTCCCGTAGAGAAAGTCCGGGCAGATTTTCCGGTACTGACCCGTGAAGTGAACGGTCTGCCGCTGGCCTATCTCGACAGTGCGGCCAGCGCGCAAAAACCAAATCAGGTGGTGGATGCGGAAGCCGAGTTTTACCGCCACGGTTATGCGGCGGTACATCGCGGGATCCACACCCTGAGCGCCGAGGCGACCCAGCGCATGGAAAACGTGCGCACGCAGGTTGCGGCCTTCCTCAACGCGCGTTCGCCGGAAGAGCTGGTATTCGTGCGCGGCACCACCGAAGGGATCAACCTGGTGGCTAACAGCTGGGGCAATGCGCAGGTGCACGCGGGGGATAACATCATCATCACCCAGATGGAGCACCATGCCAACATCGTGCCCTGGCAGATGCTCTGTGAGCGTGTGGGGGCGCAACTGCGGGTGATCCCCCTGAATGAAGACGGCACGCTCCAGCTGGAAAAGCTGGACGCCCTGCTGGACGACAGAACGCGGCTGGTGGCGGTGACCCACGTTTCAAACGTGCTGGGGACGGAAAATCCGGTGGCGCTGATCGTCGACAAAGCCCATCAGGTTGGTGCGAAAGTGTTGATTGATGGCGCCCAGGCGGTGATGCACCATGCGGTTGACGTTCAGGCTCTGGACTGCGATTTCTACGTCTTCTCCGGGCACAAGCTGTATGGCCCGACGGGCATCGGCGTGTTGTATGTGAAAGAGGACATTCTCCAGGCCATGCCGCCGTGGGAAGGGGGCGGGTCAATGATCGCCACCGTCAGCCTGACGGACGGCACAACCTACGCCCGTGCGCCCTGGCGCTTCGAGGCGGGTACGCCCAACACGGGCGGGATCATCGGGCTGGGCGCGGCCATTAGCTACGTCACTGAAACGGGGCTGGCGGCGATTCAGGAGTACGAACAGCAGCTGATGCATTATGCCTTGCAGGAGCTGGCCAGCGTCCCGGAACTGACCTTATATGGCCCTGCTGACCGTCTGGGTGTGATAGCCTTCAACCTCGGCAAGCATCACGCCTATGATGTGGGCAGTTTCCTTGATAATTACGGCGTCGCCGTGCGTACCGGGCATCACTGCGCGATGCCGCTGATGGCGTATTATCAGGTACCGGCTATGTGCCGCGCATCGCTGGTGATGTACAACACAACGGAAGAGGTCGACAGACTGGTGGCGGGACTAAAACGTATTCACCAGCTGCTTGGCTAACGGAGAGGCGAGAGATGGCAGATTTGCCGGACAGAGATAAATTGCTGCGCAACTTTGGGCGTTGCGCAAACTGGGAAGAGAAATACCTTTATATCATCGAGCTGGGTCAGCGCCTGCCGCCGCTCAGCGAAGAGGCGCATAACCCGGACAACATCATTCAGGGCTGCCAGAGCCAGGTCTGGATCCTGATGCAGCAGACGGACGAAGGCGTAATTCAATTACAGGGTGACAGCGATGCCGCCATTGTGAAGGGGCTTATTGCCGTCGTATTTATTCTTTATCACCAGATGTCGGCGCAGGATATTGTCGCCTTTGACGTTCGCCCGTGGTTTGAAAAAATGGCCTTAACCCAGCACCTCACCCCGTCCCGATCCCAGGGACTGGAAGCGATGATCCGCGCCATACGCGCCAAAGCCGCAATCCTTAGCTAAACTGACAGAACAGCATTCATTCTGTTTCGCGAGGTGGTTTCCACCTCGCTGGTTTTTCAGCTTTCTGACGTTTGGTCAGTGAATAAGGAATCTCAGCATGAAGCGCGCATCTCTAATAACTCTATTACTCCTTGGTTCGCTCAGTGCTGTTAATTCAGCCTGGGCGGTTGATTATCCTTTACCGCCCGCAGGCAGCCGCCTGATTGGGCAAAACCAGACATACACCATTCAGGAAGGTGACAATAAACTTCAGTCTATCGCTCGTCGCTTTAATACCGCCGCACAGCTGATCCTTGAAACCAATAATACCATTGCTCCGGTGAACCCTGCGCCAGGAACGGTCATTACCATCCCTTCCCAGATGCTACTGCCGGACACCGAGCGTGAGGGCATTGTGGTGAATCTGGCGGAGCTGCGTCTTTACTTCTATCCGCCTGGCGAAAATATCGTGCAGGTCTATCCGCTGGGTATTGGTCAGCTTGGGCTGGAAACACCGGTCAGCACCACCCGTGTGAGTCAGAAAATCCCTAACCCTACCTGGACCCCCACAGCGGGCATCAGAGCACGCTCACTGGCCCAGGGCATTAAACTGCCGCCTGTGGTACCCGCAGGGCCAAATAACCCGCTGGGGCGCTTTGCGCTTCGTCTGGGTATCGGGAATGGGGAATATCTTATTCACGGCACCAGCGCGCCGGACAGCGTAGGGCTGCGGGTCAGCTCGGGTTGTATGCGGATGAACGCGCCCGATATCAAAGCGTTGTTTGAGCAAGTGCGCGTCGGCACGCGGGTGCAGATCATCAATGAGCCGGTGAAGTTCTCCGTCGAGCCGGACGGCAAACGTTATATCGAGGTGCACAGGCCGCTGGCGCAGGCTGAGGGCGAAAACCCACAGACGGTGCCGTTCACGCACTCGGCGGCGTTTACCGCCTTTGCAGCGGAGTCAGGTAGCGATAAAACGCAAATCGACAAGGCCCTGGCGCGCAGAGCGGGGATCCCGGTTGCCGTGTCAGCAGGCAGTGGTTCTTCAGCCAGCAATTCTGTCCTGTCGGTACAGAACAGTCGTGTCTCAGCGGCGGTGGCGGAAGGCGAGGGAGAGAAAGCGCTTCAGTAGAGGTTTGACGAAGGCAAAAAAAATGGCGCACAATGTGCGCCATTTTATTAACAGGTACTATTACTTACGGTATTTAGTAGCCTGGTTGTCCAGACGCTGGTTAGCGCGAGCTGCGTCGTCTTTAGCAGCCTGAACGTCGGAACGCATTGCGTTCACGTCGTTGCTCAGCTGGTCAACTTTAGCGTTCAGAGTCTGAACGTCAGAAGACAGCTGATCGATTTTAGCGTTGCTGGAGCAACCTGCCAGCAGAGTAGAACCCAGGATTACCGCGCCCAGTACCAGTTTAGTACGATTCATTATTAATACCCTCTAGATTGAGTTAATCTCCATGTAGCGTTACAAGTATTACACAAAGTTTTTTGGGTTGAGAATATTTTTTTGATGGGATTACGCCTATTTTTGATCGTTCGCTCAAAGAAGCAACGAAATCGGCAATTTTGACGAAAAAGCTATGTTAAAAAAGGCATTTTTCATCGGATTCATCTTAGATAAATCGCGATTAAATAGAAAAACCCGATTTGCTTTTTGAATAGTTCTGGTTAAAGGCGGGAATAAAAAAAGCGCCCCGAAGGACGCTTTTTAACAAAACAATAATTTGTTCGTGAAATATTACAGCACGTGGACAGATGCAGTGTTGGTGGTGCCGCTTGGAACCAGCGCGCCAGAAACCATAACCACCACGTCGCCTTTCTGAGCCAGGCCACAATCAACCAGTTCCAGCGCCACTTCTTTACCCAGACGATAGAAATCATCGGTAGAGGCAATCTCTTTCACCAGGTGTGGGATAACGCCTTTGCTCAGCACCAGCTGACGCGCGGTGGTTTCGTTGGTGGTCAGCGCCAGAATGGTCGCATCCGGGAAGTATTTACGCACGGCACGCGCAGATTTACCACCCTGGGTCGCCACGACAATCAGCGGGGCTTCCAGTTTTTCAGCGGTTTCTACCGCACCACGGCACACGGCTTCGGTGATGCGCAGTTTACGGCTGTCGTTGTTGTAATCCAGACGGCTTTTCATCACGCGGTCGGTACGCTCACAGATGGTCGCCATAATGCTGACCGCTTCCAGAGGGTATTTCCCTTTTGCAGATTCGCCAGACAGCATAACGGCATCGGTACCGTCGAGGATGGCGTTCGCCACGTCGCCTGCTTCAGCGCGGGTAGGGCGTGGGTTTTTGATCATGGAGTCCAGCATCTGCGTTGCGGTGATAACCACTTTACGCGCGCGAACACATTTCTCGATCATCATCTTCTGCGCGAAGATCACTTCTTCAACCGGGATTTCAACGCCCAGGTCGCCACGCGCAACCATGATACCGTCAGACGCTTCGAGGATTTCGTCGAAGTTGTTCAGGCCTTCCTGGTTTTCGATCTTGGAGATGATCTGGATGTTTTCGCCGCCGTGCGCTTTCAGGTGCTCACGGATCTCAACCACGTCAGAACGTTTACGGATAAAGGAGGCAGCAACGAAGTCCACGCCTTGTTCGCAGCCGAAGATCAGGTCTTGTTTGTCTTTTTCAGCCAGCGCTGGCAGTGCAATGGACACACCCGGCAGGTTAACGCCTTTGTTTTCGCCCAGATCGCCGTTGTTCAGCACTTTACAGATAACCTTGTTGCCTTCGATCGCGGTCACTTCCATGCCGATCAGGCCGTCATCCACCAGCACGGTGTTGCCAACGGACAGGTCGCTGGTGAAGCCTTCATAGGTCACAGCAACAATTTCGTTGTTACCTACAACGGATTTGTCGGTGGTGAAGGTGAAGGTCTGGCCCGCTTTCAGGGAAACGTCGTTACCGCCTTCCAGTTTGATGGTGCGGATTTCAGGACCTTTGGTGTCGAGCAGGATCGCCGCTTTTTTCCCGGTCTTGCTCATCACGTTGCGCAAGTTCTGGATACGCTGACCGTGTTCAGCATAGTCGCCGTGGGAGAAGTTCAGACGCATCACGTTCATGCCGGCGTCCAGCATTTTGCTCAGCATCTCTTCGGATTCGGTTTTCGGGCCGATAGTACAAACAATTTTCGTCTTTTTCATGACAGTCTTAGTCTTTAAGTTGGGAAGGATATGGAAATCTCGCTCCGGGGGCGCACCGCCGCGGAGTCAAACCTGTGTTGCGAAAGAGTATATGACACGCACTAAGAATAGGTGACATCAAATGAGCGTGCAGAAGAAAGTGTGCCTGAGTGCCAGCCCAACGAAGGAGAGGAGAAGTTGTACGTTGTTTTTTGTATTCCAAGCGCTGAAACCATTCACCAGGGATTTGGCGCGCATTATACGCTGATTTACAGTTAAAAGGAAAATGGAAACAGCGTTTCAAAAACAATCTGTGCAGATTCACATAAGTTTGTTATCAAGGCGTTAAGGCCTAATGTCATCTTATGACGGCAGGCGCAATGCCCGCCGTTTTTTGCTCACTTTTCCAGCGCCTGTTGAAGGTCGGCGATCAGATCCTTCGCATCCTCAATCCCCACCGACAGGCGGATAAGCTGCGGCACAATGCCGTTCGCAAGACGCTGCGCCAGTGGAATGGAGGCGTGGGTCATGCTGTAGGGCTGGCTCACCAGACTCTCCACGCCGCCCAGGCTTTCCGCCAGGGTAAAGAGCGTAAGATGCCGGATCACCTCTGTCGCGCGTTGCGCATCGCCTTTAATCACAACGGAGATCATGCCGCCCGGCAGCGCCATTTGTCTGCGGGCCAGCGCATACTGGGGATGTGACGCCAGCCCGGGATAGAACACGCGGTCTACCTGCGGATGCTGCTCCAGCCATTGCGCAATCGCCAGCGCGTTGGCGCTGTGCTTCTCAACGCGCAGTGAGAGGGTGCGGATCCCCCGCAGCGTCAGGAAGCTGCTGAACGGATCCAGAACGCCGCCAACCGCGTTTTGCAGATAGCCCAGACGCTCCGCGAGATCCTTGTTCGCCCCGACAACAGCCAGCCCGGCAACCACGTCTGAATGACCGTTGAGATATTTAGTGGCGGAGTGGACCACTATGTCGAACCCCGCCTCCAGCGGCCGGTGAATGACCGGGGAGGCGAAGGTATTATCCGCCACGCTGATCGCATTATGGCGCCGGGCAATGTCCGCGATGGCCTCCAGGTCGGCCAGTTTCAGCAGCGGGTTCGTCGGCGTTTCCACCCAGATCATGCGGGTGTCCGGGCGAATGGCGGCCTCAAGTCCGGCTACATCGTCCGGCTTAACCCAGCTCACCTGTAACCCGGTGCTGCGTTTGCGCACGTTTTCGATCAGGCGATACGTACCGCCATACACGTCGTCAATGGCGACGATATGGCTGTCTTTATCCAGCAGTTCGAGCACGGTGGAAATGGCCGCCAGCCCTGACGCGAAGGCGTACCCGCGCGTGCCGCCTTCCAGTTCGGCGATGGCGGTCTCCAGCGCGTGGCGGGTTGGGTTGCCGCTCCGGGAGTATTCGTAGCCGGTATGTTCACCCGGTGCCGGTTGCGCAAACGTCGACGTGGCGTAAATCGGCGGCATCACGGCGCCGTGCGGGTCGTGATACTCACCGCTGTGAACGCTGAGGGTGGCCAGGTTTTTCATCTTTTGCTCCTTTTTATTTCGTCAGGCGGTTACGCCAGGCGGTGAGTACGTCACTGCGGGTGATCAGACCCAGAAAGCGATCTGCGTCATAAATAATCGCCACCAGGCCACGGTCAAAGATGGCGTACAGGGCGCTCTCCGGGGCCTGCTTATCCAGATATTCGACCTGACGCGTCATGGCTGCCGTCACGGGGAGTGAGAAGCGATCGGCATCTCCCCCGATGTGTCGCAGCAGGTCCCACTCGTCGATGATGCCGACGACCTTGTCGTTATCGAGCACCGGCCGCTGGGAGATGTCGTACAGGCGCATGCGGGCCAGTACGGTGGAAAGCGTGTCGTCCGGGGCGGCAGTCACCGTCGCGCCTTCATCGTGGCGCAGGGCAATATAGTCCGAGAGATCGCCTGCCTGCGGACGCGAAATCAGCCCCTGCTGACGCATCCAGTCGTCGTTGAACATCTTCGAGAGGTATTTATTGCCGCTGTCGCAGGCGAAGGTGACCACACGCTTTGGCGTAGTCTGCGCCTGGCAATATTTCAGCGCCGCCGCCAGCAGCGTGCCGGTGGAGGAGCCTGCCAGGATCCCTTCCGTTTTTAGCAGATCGCGGGCGGTGGTGAACGCCTCGCGATCGGTAATGCGCCAGGCGCGGTTAACCCCTTCGATGTGCGCCAGCGGAGGGATAAAGTCTTCGCCAATCCCCTCAACCAGCCACGATCCGGCATCGTGATGGCGTCCGGTCTCAACCTGGTCCGCCAGCACCGACCCGGCCGGATCGGCAAGCACAAATTCCGTCTGCGGCGAATGTTCTGCAAACCACGCCTGTAAGCCGCCCAGCGTACCGCCGGACCCCACGCCGACGACGATGGCATCGATCTGGCCGTCAAGCTGCTCAAACAGTTCCGGTGCGGTAGTGGTGCGGTGCGCCAGCGGATTGGCCGCGTTATTGAACTGGTCGATATAAAACGCGCCTGGCAGTTCGTTCGCCAGCCGCCGGGCATAATCCTGGTAGTAGGCCGGATGCCCTTTATTCACATCCGAGCGGGTCAGCACGACCTGCGCCCCTAACGCCCGCAGGTGGAAAATCTTCTCGCGGCTCATTTTGTCCGGCACCACCAGGATCAGCGAGTAGCCCTTCTGCGCCGCAATCAATGCCAGCCCCAGACCGGTGTTCCCCGCCGTGGCTTCAATAATGGTGCCGCCGGGCCGTAGCTGGCCCGTACGCTCGGCTTCGTTAATCATCGACAGCGCGACGCGGTCTTTAATCGAGCCGCCGGGATTCTGGTTTTCCAGCTTCAGAAACAGCGAGCAGGGGCCGGTATCCAGTTTGTGCAGCTGGATGAGCGGCGTGCGGCCAATCAGTTCGGTGACGGAGTGGTAAAGCGTCATGGTCATGTCCTGTGAAGAGGTGATGACCGGATGATAGAACCATGAAATTTTCTCAATAAAGAACGTTTCACTGCGTTTTAGAACGGAAAGGAATAATCCTTGTGTTTTCAGATGGAAAGACAGCAAGACGTAAAGTTGTCCGGATGTGAGGATGGCTATATCCGCATAAAGTGCTGCAAAATTAGCCGATTTCGTCGGGTGAGTGAGACCTGATATGCAAATGGCAGATAATTATTGCTGATATTCATCTAAATGCTTTTCACCCGCGAGTTCGCTGCTTATTCCGCAGAATTATAAGAAATTCTTTTTTGGTCATTTAAAAGCTGATAACGGCTGTTTACTATCTTTTGGACATCCATACTGCTAAACCGCTATATGCGAAACGGATAAGAAATAAGAATGATCGTACTCAGCAATATTTCGAAGGTTTTTGACAACGGGAAACAGGCGCTGACAGCCGTTGATAACGTCAACCTGACGATAGAGCAGGGACAGATTTACGGGATCATCGGTTACAGCGGGGCCGGGAAAAGTACGCTGATCCGTCTGCTGAACGGTCTGGAAAAGCCCAGCGTCGGCAGCGTCACCATTAACGGCCAGGATATCTCCGCCGCGAAAGGAGAAGCGCTGCGTCAGGCACGCCTGAAAATCAGCATGGTGTTCCAGCACTTTAATCTGCTCTGGTCGCGCACGGTGAAGGAAAACATCGCCTTTTCAATGCAAATTGCCGGTGTACCAAAAGCGCAAATTCAGGCTCGCGTTGCCGAACTGGTGGAGCTGGTCGGCCTGAAGGGGCGCGAGAATGCTTACCCGTCGCAGCTGAGCGGCGGGCAAAAACAGCGTGTGGGCATTGCCCGCGCGCTGGCCAATCATCCGGACGTACTGCTGTGTGACGAAGCCACCTCGGCGCTGGATCCGCAGACCACCGATCAGATCCTCGATCTGCTCCTGGATATTAACCGTCGCTTTAACCTGACCATCGTACTCATTACGCATGAGATGCACGTGGTGCGCAAAATCTGCGACCGCGTGGCGGTGATGGAAAACGGCAAGGTGGTGGAAGAGGGGGACGTGCTGAGCGTGTTTACGCATCCGCAGCAGCCGATCACCCGGCAGTTTGTCCGCCAGGTGAGCCAGTACGTGGAGGAAGAGACCTTCAATACCGAACTGGCAAACGATCTGGAAGGCACGGTGATCAGGCTGACCTTCACCGGGCACAGCACGCACAGGCCGATCGTCGGTGAACTAACCCTGCGCTACGGCCTGCCGTTTAACATCCTGCACGGCAAAATGACGCAAACCGCCCACGGTGTTTTCGGGCAGCTCTGGGTGCACGTGGTGGCATCGGACGAACAACTGAACAATATCCTCGCCGACCTGAAGCAAAGCGATATTGAAGGCGAGGTAATCAAGCATGGCTGAAGAACTCTTTCCGCACCTGAAGTGGGATCAGCTTTGGGCTGCAACCCAGGAGACGCTTTACATGACCGCGCTTTCCGGCGTGGCAACGTTTGTCCTGGGGATCGCGCTCGGTCTGGCGCTGTTTTTAACCGCCCGCGGCGGGTTATTCCACAACCGCACGGTCTACAGCGTGATGTCGATTGTGGTGAACGTGTTCCGCTCGATTCCGTTCATCATTCTTATCGTTCTGCTGATCCCGTTCACCAAGACCGTTGTGGGGACCATTCTTGGCGCTAACGCTGCGCTGCCCGCCCTGATTGTGGGCGCGGCACCGTTCTACGCCCGTCTGGTCGAGATTGCCTTGCGAGAAGTAGACAAAGGAGTCATTGAGGCCACGCGCTCGATGGGCGCGCGGCTGAGCACGTTAGTGTTTCGGGTTTTATTGCCGGAATCTTCACCCGCACTGGTTTCAGGTATGACGGTGACGCTGATTGCGCTGGTGAGCTACAGCGCAATGGCAGGGGTGATAGGTGCCGGCGGTTTGGGAAATCTGGCTTATCTGGAAGGATTCCAGCGCAACCATGGTGACGTCACGCTGGTGGCAACGGTGACCATTCTGATCATCGTGTTCATTATCCAGTTCTGCGGCGATGCCATTACTTCACTGTTAGATAAACGCTAATAAATACACACAGGAACCACATCATGAAAAAGACACTGACACTGATCGCCGCCGCAACCCTGAGTGCCCTGAGCTTTGCCTCCTGGGCGGACACGCTCACCGTGGGGGCGTCCAACACCCCGCACGCGGAAATTCTGGAGCAGGCTAAGCCGATTCTGGCGAAGCAGGGGATCGATCTGGAGATTAAACCATTCCAGGACTACATTCTGCCAAACACGGCGCTGGCGGGGCATGACATTGACGCCAACTATTTCCAGCACATCCCTTACCTGAACAGCGTCCTGAAAGATCACGCGGGCGATAAGGATTATGATTTTGTCAGTGCGGGCGCAATCCACATTGAGCCGATCGGTATCTATTCGAAAAAATACAAATCGCTGAAGGATCTGCCGGAAGGCGGCAAAATCATCATGCGTGATGCGGTGTCCGAGGAAGGGCGTATTCTCTCCATCTTCGAAAAAGAGGGCGTGATCAAGCTGAAGCCAGGCATCGATAAAGTGACCGCGCGCATCAGCGATATCGTGGAGAACCCGAAAAAGCTGCAATTCACCCCTAACGTTGAGGCATCTCTGCTGCCGCAGATGTACAACAACGACGAAGGTGCTGCGGTGGTGATCAACGCCAACTACGCAATTGATGCCGGTCTGGATCCGGTGCACGATCCAATTGCGGTTGAAAGCGGTGAGAATAACCCGTACGCCAACATCATTACCGTTCATCGCGGTGACGAGAAGAAGAAGGATATCGTCGCGCTGGTGAACGTGCTGCACTCCAAAGAGATTCAGGACTGGATCCGCACCAAATACAAAGGAGCGGTCATCCCGGTAAACAACTAAACTCCTGATTTTCCAGACGAAGCCCGGCGAACAACACGCCGGGCTTCTTTTTTGTATCCAGCCGACGAATGATTTAAGCTGACGGTTTAGGGCAACGGAGTGATGGCAATGGGCAATGTGACCAAAGACGAAGCGCTTTACCAGGAGATGTGTCGGGTGGTAGGCAAGGTCGTTCTCGAAATGCGTGATTTAGGGCAGGAGCCGAAACATATTGTCATTGCGGGCGTTCTGCGTACCGCGCTGGCGAACCAGCGCGTTAAGCGCAGTGAGTTGACCACCAAAGCGATGGAAACGGTGGTTAAAGCGCTGGCCGGCTAACTCGCCAGCGCTTCGCGAGCAGCTCAAGCGAGCAGCAGAGCAGGTAATAGATCACACCCGTGAAGATAAAAATGGCCGCCGGGTAAATTTGCACCCGGTTGTTGATCTGTCCCGCCACCGTGGTCAGTTCAGGAACGTTCACGATAAACGCCAGCGACGTATCCTTCAGCAGGCTGATAAAAATCCCCACCAGCGACGGCAGAATATTTCTCAGCGCCTGCGGCAGCAGCACGCGCCACAGCGTTTGCTGCGTACTGAACCCTTGAGAAAGCGCGGCCTCATTCTGGCCCGACGGCAGGGCTCTCAGTCCGGCTAACACCGAATGCATCACCGCAGCCGCGGTAAACCAGGCCAGCGCCAGCGTGACGGTCGTCGCGCCCGGGAGATCCCTGCCGGTTATCAGTGGCAGCAGATACCACATCCAGAATATCACGAAGATCAGGGGGATCCCGCGAATCAACTCTGCCCACGCAAACAGCGCACTGCGCACCACGCCGGGATAGCGCCAGGCGACGCAAGCCAGCACAATCCCGCCGGGCAGGGCAAGCGCGGCGGCGCCTGCGGCCATCAGCAGTGAGAGCAGTACGCCGCCGGGTTCTCCCGCAGCCGCACGTCCCCAAAGCAGATAGTCCAGGTTTTCGACAATAACGTTAAATCCGGGGATCATGATTTTTCCTCCCTGAATGGGGGCCGAGGCGCACCAGCACGCTTCCCGTCACTATCCCGGTAAGCAAGTAGAGCACCGTACCGACGGTAAAGGCTTCCAGTGCATGGGCGTTGTAACTTTCTATCTGTCGAACCTGGTAGGTCAGTTCGGCGAAGCCAATCCCGCTCGCGAGCGAGGAGAGCTTCATCAGGTTAAGGTACTGGCCAACGACGGGCTGCCAGGCGTTAGCGAGTCCCTGTGGCAGAAGAATGTAGCGAAACAGACGCCATGAGGAAAATCCCTGGGCGAGCGCCGCCTCCCGTTGCCCGGCAGGCACGGAACGCAGTCCCGATTCCACTTCTTCGATTAAAAACGCCGAGGTAAAGACGCCTAACCCCCAGGCGGAGCATAAAAACTCGGGCGTAAACCACCAGACGTCACCGGGCAGAATGGACCAGCTGTGGTCTGCGTTCACCGCGTCACGCAGCCCCTGCGGCAACCCGTTCCAGGCGGCGAAATACCAGAACAGCAGCTGTACCAGCAGCGGCGTATTGCGAAACAGCGATACCCAGCCGCTGACGATCACTGTCCCGAAACGTCCCCCGGAAAGCCGCAAAAGCATAAAGAACAAGGCGAGCAGGCTGGCCAGCATAATCCCCGCCAGCGTCACCCACAGAGTGGTGAGAAATCCGGAAAGGATCCAGTGCAGGGGCTGTCCGGCCAGCACCCCCTGCCAGTCCAGAGCGGGCATTACGGTTGCTCCTGATGCAGCGGATCCAGCACTTTTTGCAGGAACCGCCTCGCACGCGGATGCGACGGTTGGTTGAAAAATTGCGCCGGGGGCGCGGTTTCCAGAATGTGTCCACCGTCGATAAAGACGATTCGATCGGCAATTTCCCGGGCGAACTGCATCTCATGGGTGACGACAATCATGGTGATCCCGCTGTGCGCAAGGGTTTTCATCACCAACAGCACTTCGCCAATCATCTCCGGGTCGAGTGCCGACGTCGGCTCGTCAAAGAGAATGATTTGCGGCGACGAGGCCAGAGCACGGGCAATCGCCACGCGCTGCTGCTGTCCGCCGGAAAGTTCAGCAGGATAGCGGTGCGCCTTCTCCAGCATGCCGACCTTCTCCAGCAGCGCCAGCGCGCGCTCCTGGGCGGGCAGGGGTTTCCAGCCGTGAACGTGCTCAAGTGCCAGGGTGATGTTCTGACTGGCGGTAAGGTGGGCATAGAGATTGAACTGCTGGAACACAAACCCGACGCGGCTGCGTAACTGACGTAGCCTGCTGCCGGAAAGCTGTCCGGTCGGCTTGTGGTCGATCAGAATCTCCCCGCCGCTCAGGCTCTCAAGCTGGTTGATAAGCCGAATCAGGGTCGATTTTCCGGAACCCGAAGGGCCGAGAATGGCAACCACTTCACCCGGCATGATGGTGAGGTTAATGTCGGTTAAAACCGGATGGTCGCCGTAGCGTTTGTCCACATGGCGAAACTCAACGCTGGCCTGTTCCAGACGTGAAAAATCCGCGGCATTGGCCGCGGAGTGTGAAAATAAACCTGAGAGCATATTACCGGGCTTCTATTTTAAAGTTACGAGGCTGTGGAGCAGGGGTGCCTGGACCGAACCAGACGTCATAGATTTTTGCCGCCTGGCCGTTTTTCTCCAGGTTTACCAGCTCATCGTTAACGGCTTTCAGCAGCGCCGTCTCACCCTTTTTCACCCCCACGCCAATCTCTTCTTTACTGAGCAGGTCGGGCAGGATTTTGAAGTCGGCTTTATCCGGCGCCTGCGCCAGCAGACCGGCCAGAATGGTGCTGTCCTGGGTAATGGCCTGCACGTTGCCATTGCGCAGCGCCGTCAGCGCCAGCGGGATATCATCGTAAGAGAGGACGCGGGACTGCGGAAAACGCTGGTGCAGCGCCTGTTCACCCGTCGTACCTTTTACGGCGCCAATGCGTGCCCGGCTATAGTCATCAAGCTTGTCCGGTGATTTTGCCGGAACCAGGAACTGCTGACCGGTGACAAAGTAAGGCGTCGAAAAATCAATGACCTGTGCGCGTTCCGGAGTGATGGTGATATCCGCCACGATGAGATCCGCTTTTCCGGACTGTAGCAGCGGAATACGGTTAGCCGGATTAGTGGCGACCAGTTCAAGCTTGACGCCGAGCGATTTCGCCAGCGCTTTGGCGAAGTCCACGTCGTAACCCACGATCTCATGCGTTTTGGCATCAATCGAGCCAAAGGGTGGATTAGCATCAAACGTGGCCACTTTCACCACGCCTGCTGCCTTGATATCCGCCAGCCGATCGGCCTGCGCCTGCGCTGAAACCAGGCCCCAGGCTGCCACTAATCCCAGAACCTGCGCCCGTTTTTTAAACCCTTTCATTTTTGCAGCCATAGTCATACGCCATCCCGTTGTTTTTGTTTTACCCCGTTACGCTCCCATAAGGGAAAGCTATCGCCAAATAAGAAATCGTTCTTTGCTATGAGAAAAAAAGCATGAGTGAACAAGGTGTTAAAGAAGAGAGCAGACGGCGGGGCGCTATTTGCAGATCCTGCACATCGACAGTGGATTTTGATATTTCCCCCCGGCGCAATTTGGGTGTTTAACTGAGTACAGGTTAAGCAAGAGGGGTAATGACGATGAAAAAATGGATAAGCACGTTACGGCGGTTTTTTGCGCCCCGACCAATGAATGCGGAGAACAGCGCGCAACGTGTTCTTGAGTCAATACTGCCTGTCGCCAGCCTGTATGGCGTGGACGTAGCCAACATCGACCCGGAGTGGTTCCATGATAAAACGTCACGCTGAACTGCGCCGGACGCGCGAAATGTACTGGAATGAGCTGTGCGTGGTGTCTGTAAAGGGAGGATGAGGGGAAAAATACCCAGGCTAATCCTCGGTAAATGATGGCCGTTTTGTTACCACTATCTCCTTTCACAGATGGAGATGATAATGAAACGGACAGTATTAACCCCCGCGCTTTCTGCCACCGCACTTCTGCTTGCCATGCAGGCGGCACACGCTGGTCCACAGGCGCATGTTGTATGCAGTTATTCCCACACCCTCGGCGATGATGCCATTATGATGTTCGGCATGCCCAACGAGGCTATGCTGCACGATTTTTTTGGTAACGTGCACACGGATGCTTACTCCAGCCGTGAATCGCTGCGTGCCCAGGAAAAGACCACCTGCGATAACAAAGCAGACAGCTCGGCCTACTGGGCTCCGTCGCTAAAATTACCGGACGGAACGGTGGTCAAACCCGCCTATCAAAAAACCTATTATCAGGCATCGAACGTTGACGCCTGGCCGCTGCACCCGTTCCCGGCGGGGCTGTCGCTGCTGGCGGGCGATCACCACGGCACTGCGCCAAATCCGCATATCACCTTTTTATGCGCCAACGGCAAGGGCTACACCACCAGAACGGGTGAAGTCTGCGGCTTACGCAAGGCGAAGGATGCGGTGCAGTTTAATATCGGCATTCAGTTCCCGAACTGCTGGGACGGGGTCAACCTGAAGCCCGCCCACGGCCTGGCTAACGCCACCTACGATACGAAAGGACAATGTCCGTCCGCCTTCCCGGTGAAGATCCCGACGGTGAACATGAATATTGCATACGTGCTTCCGACCATTAGCTCTCTGGATACCAGCAAAGTCCAGCTTTCCCTCGACCCCATCATGCATGGCAGTGAGCGTGAAGAGCGGTGGGGGAGCCTGTATACGGCGCATGCTGACTTCATGAACGGCTGGACGGAAGATGCCGCGCGCTTTATGACCGACCTGTGCATGAACCGCGGAATGGATTGCGGCACCACCGTACCGTATGGTTATTCAAAAGCGAAGGCCAACGTCTGGCTCAGCAGCATGGAACCCGCACTTTCACAGCCCGATCCCCAGGTCTTACTGGTGCAGGATAACTGGAAGAACGGTGGACGCACGAAAAACAGCGAAACATTGTCGCTGGTGAAGTTCAACATTCCTCCGCTGCCTGCCGGACAGGATCCTGCCCAGTTTAAATACCGCGTGAGAATTTATGGCGGGAAAGTGGAAACTGACGGCGCGGATCAAATCTTCTTCTATCCGGCGAGTAACGACTGGGAACCGGCCACCGTGAGCTGGCAGTCACGACCGTCCTGCAACTATCGCTCGGATGCGGTGCTGTACCTGAACCACTCCCGCGAATACCGGATGGTGGACGTGGATAAAGCGGTGCGCAAGGCGCTGGCAGAAGGGAAAACCGACATTTCGTGGTATATCGGCGGCGATCGTCAGGGAAATCACTATCAGTTTGAGACGGGGTCATCTCCCCAAAGCCTGATCCTGATGCTGACCGGGTTTAGCAAAACGCCGGAGATCTGATAGCGGGTAGCAAAAGGCATTCATAAAAAAAAAGCACCGAGGAGCCCGGTGCTTTTTCTTCAGATCTTGCAGGCATCGCCGCAGTCGTTATCGGCGACAATCGCCTGGGCTTTTTTATCCGCATCGTCGAGACGTTCCGCGTTGCGCTCTTCTGCTTCATCCAGCCCGTTAAAGACTAAGTTATCGAGATCAATTTCCATGTGCCACCTGCGTTATTCAGTTTTTGATACTGGCACAGTATAAGTCAAAAAAAGCGGGCCAGGCACCCCTCAGCACATATGGATAATCCCTGCCATACTCAGTGCTTTATTGCTGAGGAAAGCCGATGATTACACTCTGTAAAACCTGCGGTACCGCTTACGATGAACAGCCCAAAAACTGCCCGATTTGCGACGATGAGCGCCAGTATGTCCCGGTGACGGGCCAGACATGGACGGACTTCGACAGCCTTACGACCACGCACACCAACAAATGGCAACAGCTGGAGCCGCAGCTGTTCAGCATCAAAACTGTTCCCTCTTTTGCCATCAACCAGCGGGCGCTTCTGCTGCGTACGCCACAGGGCAATGTTCTGTGGGACTGCATCGCCAATCTTGACCCGGCGACCAGAGCGTTAGTTGACGCGCTCGGGGGGATCAGCGCGATCGCGATTTCGCACCCGCATTACTACACCACCATGCAAGAGTGGGCCGCGGCGTTTAACGCACCGATCTACCTGCACGCCAGCGATCGGCAGTGGGTGATGCGTGACAGCCCGGCGATACGCTTCTGGGAGGAGGACGCCCTGGAGATTATGCCTTTGGTGACTCTTCTGCGGCTGGGCGGGCATTTTGCAGGCGGCACGGTGCTGCACTGGCAGTCAGGCGACGGCGTGCTGCTGGCCGGTGATATTTTGCAGGTTACGCCCGGTAAGGACGCCGTGTCGTTTATGTGGAGTTATCCGAATATGCTGCCGCTGCCTGCCCGCACCGTTGAGTCGGTGATTGGCCGACTGACAGGGAAAACGTACCAGCGCCTGTACGGGGCCTTTGAAGGGCAGAACATCCTGGCGAACGCGGATGAGATCGTGCAGCGGTCGGGCCAGAAATATATTGCTTGTCTCCGCTAAGGCGCGGTGGTTAAATTTTACGAGTGTGATCGCGATCATACCTAAATTAAAACAGATAAAAGAGAAATGGCTATGCAACATATCATTGAAGGTTTTCTCAGCTTTCAAAAAGAGATTTTCCCGCAACGTAAAGAGCTTTTTCGTAGTTTAGCGTCCAGTCAGAATCCCAAAGCGCTGTTCATCTCCTGCTCCGACAGCCGTCTGGTTCCGGAACTGGTTACGCAACAGGAGCCAGGACAGCTCTTTGTCATTCGAAACGCGGGCAACATTGTGCCTCCGTTCGGGCCGGAGCCTGGCGGTGTCTCTGCGACCATCGAATATGCTGTTGTTGCCCTGGGCGTGACCGATATCGTTATTTGCGGCCACTCCAACTGCGGCGCAATGAAGGCGATTGCTGACAACGCCGATCTGGAGCCGATGCCGGCCGTTTCCCACTGGCTGCGCTATTCTGATGCGGCAAAAGCGGTGGTTGAGAAGAAAACCTGGGATAAGCCAATCGATAAAGTGAATGCGATGGTGCAGGAGAACGTCTTTGCGCAGCTGAGCAATATCAAGACCCATCCGTCGGTGGCGGTAGGCCTGCGCAACAACGCCATTCGCCTGCACGGCTGGGTATATGACATTGAAAGCGGCAAAATCCTTGCCCTGGACAAGAACACTAAATCGTTCGTGTCGCTGTCGGAAAACCCGGACGTCTTCTTCGAGTAACCCGACCCCGCAGGGCAGGGAAGCTCTGTTAAAATTCCATGAATGGTAACTTCCTTCGCACGCCTGTCGCAGGTTTTCCAGCCGCTTTCGCCATCGCTTTACCAATTTCAGCGCACTCAGACAAACCCTGAACAAAGGGATGATCGTGCATCAGCCAGGGGATCGCCCCAAAAGCGATGCGCCCCCGCAGTGATGCAGGCGCCAGCAACGTATAGTCTTCCCCCACGTCCGGGACGTCATCGCCGGTTTCCGCAAGCTGTTTACGCAGGGTGGGGAAGGGAATGTCCTTGTTTCTGAGTGGCTTTTGCCCGCGCGCATCAATAAACACGTCGAAGCGGTAACGCTTTTCTGCCGTGGTGATGACGGTCTGATCGCTGCCGATATCCAGGTCGTAATTATCACCGAGTGCGACCACGCTAATGATCCCTGCCTCGCGCAGCGCCAGTAAACGGCGGATAGACTGCGGTGGAATGGCGGCATAATTATCGATAAACACACGCTCCAGACCGGATTTAAACCGCTCTCTGTCACGCTCACTGAGTGAAGGGACGATGGCCTGAACCACTTCATGCAGACGAAGCACGGTATAGCGCCAGGCAACGGTGCGTTTTTCGCGCTTGTTGCGCTCCACTTCTTTCAGATTCGCTTCGGCCCAGGTGAAAGGGCCATGCTTTTTACGATCCTCAAACCAGACATCACGAAGCGTGTCGGCATTCAGCGTAACGAGCGATATCGCCTGGCACCAGCGCGGATCGGCCAGCTCGAGCTCTTTCACCATCAGCGCAAAGATGCGGTCAAGCAGCCCGTCCGGGCCTTTGGCGATTTCACTTTCCGCCACAGACTCCGTTAACACGGACAGCGGTTCATAAGGGATAGGGCAGTAAAAGTCGGCCTCCGGCAGAACGCCCGTGCGGGACATCAGCGTGATTTTTAGCCCTTCGCTGCCTTTATTGACAACGAACTGCTCCCCGCTAAACCGGCCATGCTGCATCACAACCGCCATTGCAGCGTCCAGCCCGCTGAGGGAAGTACCCATGATCCCCACCTCACAGGCTCGGATCTCCGCGTCCATCAGCCCTGACCATGGGCTTGGGAAATATGCGCGGGTGGTTTCATCTTCATCAGGCCAGACGTGGCCGGTGGCAACAACCGCAAGATCAAACCGCCTTGAGAAAGGGGCATCGTTCACTGAAAGGGCCACGCCGTCTGCATCAGCCTTAATATCCGTGACTTCTGCGTTGGGGTGCACCTCGACATGAAAGCCAGACTTTTTCGCCTCAGCAACGACGGCAAGAAACCGATCGTGAAAATATTCACCCAACAGAATACGCGGCAGGAATTGCCGGTCGTGCAGTTTCTCACTATCGACGTTATAGCGGGCAAGATGGGCCGCACTCTGCTGTTTGAGCCAGTCGAGATAGGTAATAAAAATGGGCGGAATTTCGATACTGGCGATGTTCGCCAGCATCAGCCGGGAATTATCCTCGTCGCTGTAGGGCATCCCGACACCGGGTTGGTCTGCCTTTTCGAACACGGTGATCGAAAGCGGTGCTGCGTTGTTAAGAAGTGAGTAAAAGGTATAAATCCCTGTTGGACCTGAGCCGATAATGGCGATTTTTTTCATCGAAAGCGTTCCTGCATTTCTGAACCATAAAATAAGCGTAGCAGGAGAAAGGTTAAATCATTCAATGAAGGAAAAAATTAAGACGTTTTGAAGAGGGGATGTTGCGCCCCTTCCTGAACTTATGGGAAGGTCAATTCAATTGACCCTGGCTGATTAGATATGATTCTGCCTGATTTCTGAAAGGAAAGACTGTTTGGTCCCAGGTTTAACGATTATCTGTATGTGATGGGGGTTAAAAAGTACGGTAACTTCGCCGGCGGGCTTGACCTGCACAGCGTCAGTGAGGAGAACCAGCTGATTTTATCAGGAGAATTCTCCATCTTACGGTCAGTGTACTTTTTAACATGCAGGCTGATGCCGCCCGTGGAAGACAGCCCTGCTCGGGCTCAAAAGATGGCATAGCACACTGTACATCGGATGGTCGTTTTGTCTGCAATGACGGAAGTCTGAGCCAGTCGAAGCGATTCTGTTCAGGTTATGGTGCCTCCGAACTGCCCCGGCAGGTAAAACCCTCCCCCTCCGCCAGGCAAGCGCAGACGAAAAAGAAAACAGCCGTGAAAGGCCAGGAGCAGCGTGTTGTAGAAAACAATGCGCAGTTCGATACACAACCGCGGCAACCTACATGCGCCCTTCTCTATATGGCCAACAAGCCCGGATTCACCCATTTACCCGTTTGTTCAGGAAATCAGTATTAATCCGCCAGTGTAAACGTTCTTTGTCTGTTATTCGAACTGATAAGACGCTTGCAGGTGGAAACCCACCTGAACGCGCTGGGCGACCTGTTACAGCGTCTGGCATTAAAGCATGCCGTTCGCACCTTCCGGCTACATGGCGAACTTACTGCATGGCTGGCGTTTATGTTTTCTGCATGATTGATAAAAGGGAGGGAAAATTATGACCAGGGCAGAAGAGTTTTGTCGTTCCTGAAATGTGAACACTGGCAGATGGATGCGCACGCATCGCTCAAAAAACGATCTTTTTCGGGCGGATACTGAGATCAGAAAAGCATATGACCTTGAACAGTAATCACAATGACTGGAGGGATATGCTAATGAAGCGACAAGATATAAACGCATTAAAGAATTTTGATTTTCTGGCACGCAGTTTTGCCCGTATGTACGCCCTGGGCCAGCCAGTTGATATCGATGCCGTGACCGGCAATATGAATTATGAACAGCAGGCATGGTTCCGGGAGCGATATGACCACTACCGAAAGCAGGCTGAGCGGGCGAGAGTGATAGAACTGCGATGATGTAACGAATAACGGGCTTAACGGCCCGTTGCGTTTTTTAAGTTCCAGCTACATTTTGCAGCTCCTGAGGTTGAAATATTGTGCGGTAACCTCATATAGAAAGCGGGTAAGGAATACCTGCCCGTAAGACATGAACTTTTTGAATATTCTTTTTTACTGTTCAGGAGGTACATGATGACTCTGAGAGCTTTTCCCATGTTGAACGATCTCTCCGACTCTCTGTTTGCGGACCGTTTTAACCGTATCGATCGCCTTTTTAGCCAGCTAACCGGCAGTACGCCGTTGCCCTCCACGCCTTCTTACAATATCCGGCGGGTGGGTGATAACCGCTATGAACTGACGCTGAGCGTGCCGGGCTGGAAAGAGAGCGAACTGGAAATTGAAACCGTTGGCGGTCAGCTGAATATCAGCGGTAAACGTGAAGAAGAGAAAACCGAAAACGGCGAAGAAGGGTGGATCCATCGGGGTATCAGCCGCAGCGACTTCCGGGCCAGCTATAGTCTGCCGGAGCATGTGAAAGTAACCGGCGCTTCGCTGGAAAACGGCTTGCTGGCGATTGAATTACACCAGGATATCCCGGAAGAAGAGAAACCGCAGCGCATCGCCATCAACAACAACCCGGCGATTGAACATAAGCCGTAATCATTGATTGACGTTGTTTTCACGCCCGGCAAACGCCGGGCGTTTTGCTAACCTGATGGGACTTATGCCATTCCGCTCTTTCGCTGCACGCGCGGGCTGGAGGTCACTTTCGATGTGCTTAAAAGGTTTGCTGCCTCTGCATGAGGCTGAACGGGAATGAAATGTGCGAGAAAACAGATTGGTGCGTCTGAATGGACTCGAACCATCGACCCCCACCATGTCAAGGTGGTGCTCTAACCAACTGAGCTACAGACGCAGAATGGTGCGTTCAATTGGACTCGAACCAACGACCCCCACCATGTCAAGGTGGTGCTCTAACCAACTGAGCTATGAACGCATTGTGTTGTCGGTGACAACGGGGACGAATATTAGCGGCACAGCCCCAAGGTGGCAAGAGGGAAAATGCATTTTTCTCTCTGATTTCACGCGATTGCTTCATTACCGCGCAAAGTGAAGAGAAAGTAGCCGCCAGGCGGCGGCTACTGTGTTATTAACGTGCAGCGCGCTGCAAAATTACCGCAGACGGCTGACGTTGCAGGAAGCGCATACGCAGCATCATCATAATGGCCGCAGACGTTAAGCCGATGATAAAGCCCATCCAGAATCCGGCTGGCCCCATGCGATCCACCACCAGATCCGTGAGCGCCAGAATGTACCCGCACGGCAGACCCAGCACCCAGTAAGCGATAAAGGTGATGAAGAAGATGGAACGCGTATCTTTATACCCACGCAGCACACCGCTGCCAATCACCTGGATGGAGTCAGAGATCTGATAAATGGCCGCCAGCAGCATCAGATGCGAGGCCAGGGTCACTACCTCCGGGTTGTCGTTATAGAGCAGGGCAATTTGCTCACGCAACAGCACGGTAAAGAGCGCGGTACAGACTGCCATGCAGACGCCGACGCCGAGGCCGGTGCGGGCTGCCGTTTGCGCGTCCAGCGTCGAGCCTTGCCCCAGACGGAAGCCCACGCGAATCGTCACCGCGGCAGCCAGGGACATCGGCAGGACGAACATCAAAGAGCTGAAGTTCAGGGCGATCTGGTGTCCTGCGACATCAATAATCCCTAACGGCGAGACCAGCAGGGCGACGACGGCAAACAGCGTCACTTCGAAGAACAGCGCCAGCGCAATGGGTAACCCCAGCTGAATGAGACGGGTCATGAGCGTCCAGTCAGGTGCGCTGAACGAGGCGTCGTTACGAATGTCACGCATGGATCGCGCATGTTTAATATAGGTGAGCATACAGCCGAACATCACCCAGTACACCGCAGCCGTTGCCACGCCGCAGCCCACGCCGCCGAGTTCCGGCATGCCAAAATGACCGTAAATGAAGATATAGTTCACGGGAATGTTCACCAGCAAGCCGATAAAGCCCATCACCATGCCCGGCTTGGTTTTTGCCAGCCCTTCACACTGGTTACGTGCCACCTGGAAGAACAGATAGCCGGGGGCGCCCCAGAGCAGGGCGCGCAGATAACCGACCGCCTTATCCGCCAGCGCCGGGTCGATATTATGCATGGCGCGAATAATATACCCGGCGTTCCACAGGACGATCATAATCAGGACGGAGACACCCCCGGCCAGCCAGAAGCCCTGGCGCACCTGATGGGCCACGCGGTCGCGTCGACCGGAGCCGTTAAGCTGCGCGATAACCGGCGTCAGCGCCAGCAGCAGGCCGTGACCAAAAAGAATGGCCGGAAGCCAGATTGAGGTTCCGATCGCCACGGCGGCCATATCGGTGGCGCTGTAACCACCGGCCATTACCGTATCCACAAATCCCATTGCGGTTTGGGCTACCTGCGCGACGATCACCGGTATGGCCAGTGCCAATAACTGACGCGCTTCGATCATATACTTCTGCACGTGAACACCTTTGTATTGTAGTTATTTGAGAGACTAAAAAGGCCGCCGTTACTGGCAGCAAGAAGAAAAAACAGAGGGATGCCAGCTATTGTAGCGGGGTTTAACTAATTATCTAGTGAAAAAATCGCCAGAAATTGCGCATCACTGGCAACCTGTTTTTTCAACTGTTATTGTGGTGGGATTATACGGTGTCATCGCCGTTCGGAATGAACAGGAGCTGTAAGCATGTTTACTGGTATTGTGCAGGGCACTGCCAAAGTGGTGTCCATTGATGAAAAACCGAATTTCCGCACTCACGTAGTTGAGCTGCCTGAATATATGCTCGACGGCATTGAAACCGGGGCGTCGATAGCGCATAACGGCTGCTGCCTGACGGTGACCGAAATTAACGGTAACCAGATTAGCTTTGATTTAATGAAAGAGACGCTGCGTATCACTAACCTGGGTGAGCTGGTGGTGGGAGATATCGTCAACGTTGAACGCGCGGCGAAATTCAGCGATGAGATTGGCGGGCATCTGATGTCGGGCCATATTATGACCACCGCAGAAGTGGCGAAAATCGTGACCTCGGAAAATAACCGTCAAATCTGGTTTAAGGTGCAGGATCCGTCATTAATGAAATACATCCTTTATAAAGGATTTATTGGCATCGATGGGATTAGTCTGACCGTCGGTGAAGTGACGCCAACGCGTTTTTGCGTGCATTTAATTCCTGAAACGCTGCAACGTACTACGCTTGGCGCAAAAAAACTGGGGCAGCGCGTAAATATCGAAATTGATCCCCAGACCCAGGCGGTCGTGGATACCGTTGAGCGCGTACTGGCGGCGAAAGAGGCGGCGATAATTAAAACCATGGAAGAAGAATAAAAAATAACCCCGGTTAACCGGGGTTATTTTTTCAGCGAGCCACACGCAGACCGTGCTCAATCCCACGACTAAACACCACCTGCCACAGCTGTATATCCCGCGCACGGAACGCGCCCGCACAGGCATTCAGATAATAGCTAAACATCCGTTTGAATCGTTCCGAATAGTTGTCGGCGATTTCAGGCCATGCAGCCTGGAAACGTTCATGCCAGGCCATCAGGGTGGTGTCGTAATCTGCGCCGAAGTTATGCCAGTCTTCCACAATAAAATGCGGTTCGCTGGCGTTCGCAATCTGGCGAACAGAGGGTAAACAGCCATTCGGGAAGATATATTTGTTGATCCAGGGATCCACATTGTTATCGGTGCGTTTAGAGCCGATGGTGTGTAGCAGGAAAATTCCCTCAGGCTTCAGGTTACGATCGGCGACCTCGAAGTAAGTCTTGTAGTTCTTCGGCCCCACGTGCTCGAACATACCTACGGAAACAATGCGATCGAACTGCTCGTTCAGGTCGCGGTAGTCCTGAAGCCGAATATCAACATCCAGACCCAGACAGCGTTCCTGCGCCATCTTCTGCTGTTCAGCGGAAATCGTGACGCCGACTACGCTGACGCCGTAATTTTTCGCCATAAACCAGGCAAGACCACCCCAGCCACAGCCGATGTCCAGCACACGCATACCGGGCTGTAACTGCAATTTATCGCAGATCAGTTGCAGCTTGTCCTGCTGCGCCTCTTCCAGGGTCGTCGCTTTTTTCCAGTATCCGCAGGAGTACTGCATTAAAGGATCGAGCATACGGCTGAACAGATCGTTGCCCAGGTCGTAATGCTCTTTACCGACGATCCACGCCCGTTTTTTACTTTGCAGATTGAACAGGCGGGCGGAGGCAATGCGTAAGGTATCTTTGAAATGACGAGGGAGCTGTTTTTCAAGACCGGCGCGTAATACGCTGGAGAAGAACATATCCAGCCGCTCACACTCCCACCAGCCGTCCATATAGCTTTCACCCAGCCCTAACGACCCCTCCTGTAACACGCGTTTGAAAAAATCGGGATGCTTTATCTGGGGATCGGAGGGGGATGAGCCATTAATCGTAATGCCCGCACGTCCCAACAGTTCACTGACGATCCGGGACCAGTTATCGTCCGGAACGCTGACTTCTTCTATACACGATGAACTCATAGCTTCTCCATCACCTTGCTGTGATCAGAACCTTAAAACAGCGTAGACGCTTTTTTGGTTTGTGAGAAATCTCACGGTAAATGCCCGCGAGGCTAATATCCGACGTAGAACAGAGGAAGGGAGATAACCCTTGCCGAAATGCCTTCCATGGTAAAACGGGAGCGCTCCGGCTCCCGTTAACACTTAATATTTATCGTATTTAATCGAACCAAATTTAGTATAGGCCGCAAAATTTGGTGATTCAACAGAAAATTGTTAGCAACCTAATCACTGGTATTTAACATAGTTTCCCGCGCAATCAGGCGTGCGACGTTTCTGTCTGCGCGTTTTCACTCTGCTCGCGATGGGCTGAGGACTGCATGCGATAGCCCAAACCCGCCAGCGCAACGGTGACCAGCATCACGCTGGTAGTGGTGAGCAGCGGGGTTGCAATCAACGCCGAGACCACGAGACTTGCCAGGAAGCACAGGCCAAGTTGCAGGGTATTTTGCAGCGCGGCAGCGCGGCCTGTCGCCTGCGGGAATGGACGCAACGCCTGGGCTACAACGATAGGGTAGATAGCCCCGTTAGCGATCGCCATGACGCAGAACGGAATCAAAATTTCTGCAAGCCCGGCGCCGGGTATAAAGCCGACAGCCCAGGTCGCAATCACGCTTAGTGCATACAGCACCAGCAGCCAGGGCAGCATCTGTTGGCCTTCCCATTTTTGCAGCGCGGCGCGACAGCCATAGCCACCCACCAGGAAGGCGATGGTCTGTGGTACATAGCTCAGGCCGATAGCCGCCGGGCTGTAGCCCATGTCATGCAGAATGAACGGCGAACCGGTTAGCCAGGCAAAGAAGCTGGCAGAGCAGGCAGCATAAATCAGCACGTTACCGCGATAGGCTTTCGACCGCAGTAAAGAGGTAAAGGTGATGGGCTTTGCGTCCGGATGCGTCTCTTTTTTATGCGCAGGTTTAAGCCCGAAAGCAGGCAGCATCAGGACCAGCGTAATAGCAAAGAGCGTGGCGAAAATGGCCTGCCAGTCGAAATGCGCCAGGATCCAGCTGCCCAGTAACGGGGCAAGCGCCGGCGACAGGCCGACCAGCGGCATAATAGTGGCGAATATGCGGTTAGTGCGCGAGGCGGGGTAGTAATCGGTCACCAGCGCCTGCCAGGTCACCGCTGCGGCGCAGACGCCGACCGCCTGAATAAAGCGCAGCGCCAGCAGCCAGGCGGCATCGCGGACCCACAGCATGCCCAGACAGCCTACGGCAAAAATCGCCAGCCCCAACAACAGGACGGGCTTACGGCCAAAACGATCCGAGAGCGGCCCCCACAGCAATTGCGCAAAAGCAAAGCCAGCAAGGAACAAACTTAAACTGGCGCTGATGGCGGCGGCAGGGGTTTGCAAATCTTCCTGCATCGCGGCGAACGCGGGCAGATACATATCGGTTGCCAAAAAGCCCAGCACGCTTAAGCCGCCGAGCCAGACTAAAAATCCTTTCCTGGGTTGCACTTTTTTCTCCTGAGGAGGCAGGTGTACGTTGGCGCAGAGTGTAGGGAGTGCAAAGCGGCTTGTGAAACGCTAATATTTGGCGGGTGCGTTCAAAAAATTTGCAGGCTAAAGATGTGGTCAGATTATTCCCTTGAAGTGGTTGATGCCGTGGCGCGTAACGGCAGCTTTACCGGTGCCGCCCAGGAGCTGCATCGCGTTCCCTCGGCTATCAGCTATACGGTGCGCCAGCTGGAAGCGTGGCTGGCGGTCCCGCTGTTCGAGCGGCGCCATCGCGACGTGGAGCTCACGCCTGCCGGAGCGTGGTTTTTGAAGGAAGGGCGGTCTGTTATCAAAAAAATGCAGATCACCCGTGAGCAGTGCCAGCAGATCGCCAACGGCTGGCGCGGGCATCTCGCTATCGCGGTGGATAACATCGTTAAGCCGGAGCGGACCCGGCAGATGATCGTCGATTTCTATCGTCATTTTTCCGACGTCGAACTGCGTGTTTCGCAGGAAGTGTTCAACGGCGTCTGGGATGCGCTGGCGGACGGCAGGGCGGAGATGGCGATTGGTGCAACCCAGGCGATCCCGGTTGGGGGGCGCTACGCGTTTCGCGACATGGGCATGCTGAGCTGGACCTGCGTGGTCGCGCGCGATCACCCGCTGGCGGCGCTGGAAGGTCCGCTGAGCGATGACACCTTACGCAACTGGCCCTCGCTGGTGCTGGAAGATACCTCCCGCTCGCTGCCCAAGCGCATTACCTGGCTGCTGGATAATCAGCGCCGCGTGGTCGCGCCGGACTGGGAGTCGTCGGCCACCTGTCTGAGCGCGGGGCTGTGCGTTGGCATGGTGCCGGTGCATTTTGCGCGCCCGCGCATCGATGCGGGAGAGTGGGTGGCCTTGACGCTGGAAAACCCCTTCCCGGATGCCGCGTGCTGTCTGACGTGGCAGCAAAACGACGTCTCGCCCGCCATGGCCTGGCTGCTGGATTATCTGGGCGACAGCGAAACGCTGAACCGGGAGTGGTTGCGGGAACCAGCATAGCTGGCCCCGTAATGAGATTAACGACGGTAGTCGCGGAACGGACCGTCCGCAACGGAACGGCGTTCAATCAGGCGCGGGTGAACTTCAATGGACTGGGACTGTTCACGCTTGTTGACGATCCTGTCCAGCAGCATGTTGAAGGCCGTTTCACCCAGCGAATCTTTCGGCTGGTGAATGGTGGTCAGCGCCGGGGTAAAGAAGCGGGCGTTGCGCACGTTGTCATAGCCGATCACCGAGATATCCTGCGGGACGCGCAGGCCGAGTTCATCCGCCGCGCAGAGCGCGCCCATCGCCATGATGTCGCCGCCGCAGAACACCGCGGTAGGGCGATGCGGCTGGGAGACGATCTGCTGCATGGCGCGATAGCCCGACTCCGGCTCGAAGTCGCCCTGAACAATCCAGTTTTCCGGCACGGTGATCAGCGCCTCTTCCATCGCTTTCATGAAACCGGCCAGACGGCCAGCTCCGGTGTTACGCTCCAGCGGACCCGGGATCACGCCAATTTCACGATGACCGCGTTCTACCAGATAACGCCCCGCCATGTAGCCGCCTTCAAAGGCGTTATCAATAACGGAGTCGGTGAAGTCTGCGCGCGCTTCGCCCCAGTCCATGACCACCATCGGAATGTGGCGATACTCTTCCAGCATGGAAAGGACCGACTCAGGGTATTCAGAACACATTACCAGCAGGCCGTCGACGCGCTTTTGCGCCATCATTGACAGGTAAGCGCGCTGTTTTTCAATGTTGTTCCACGCGTTGCCCAGAATCAGGGTATAGCCTTTCTGGAAGCAGTTTTTTTCAACGGCTTCGATGATTTCAGCAAAGTAGGCCGCTTCACTGCTGGTGGCCAGCAGGCCAATCGATTTGGTGTGATTAACCTTCAGGCTGCGGGCGACGGCACTTGGCGAGTAGTGCAGTTCTTTGATTGCCGCCCAGACGGCATTACGCGTCTCTTCAGCGACGAAACGCGTTTTGTTAATAACATGTGATACGGTTGTAGTGGAAACGTTTGCGCGTTTTGCTACGTCTTTAATTGTTGCCATTAAATGTCACTCCAGACCATATCCTAAGCTCCTGAAAAAATTGAAGGTAAACGTTTGCCTTCTCTCACCCTTATCACGCAAACATGAGTTGCGACACGCCGGGAAAACGACACAGGACGTCAGGAGGGGGTCAGTGGCCGGTACGCTAATAAATTTAGCGTGGAATTTTGTCCTATCTTGATGAAAAGGGGAAGAGGTAAAGTGGATATCCGTTTAAATCCTGGAAGATTTTTGACCTGAACTGTGTAAAAATGAGCAAGCTCACTTTTCGTAGGGTGAATAAAAGGAGAAAAATTGATGAGTACCGATCTGAAGTTTTCGCTGTTTACCACCATTGTTGTTCTTGCTCTGATTGTTGCCGGTGGTTTAACCGCTGCACTGCACTGATTCAGGCGGAGGGAGAACTTTCTCCCTCTCTTGCCGCTATTGTTACCTCTCCGGCAAAAATCTTTTGCCAAAATGTTAACTTCTCATTTTTTGTGATTGATGTCATGCTTTTGACTTCTTAGTTCTGTGCCGGGTTATGGCACGGTATCCGGAGTCTCTTCATGAAAATCAATTTTCCCCTGCTGGCCCTGGCGATTGGCGCCTTTGGGATTGGCACCACTGAATTCTCCCCTATGGGGTTATTGCCTGTTATCGCCCGGGGTGTGGACGTCTCAATTCCTGCGGCCGGTATGTTAATTAGCGCCTACGCGATTGGCGTGATGGTGGGCGCGCCGCTGATGACGCTGCTGCTTTCCCACCGCGCTCGCCGCAATGCGCTGATTTTCCTGATGGCGATTTTCACTCTCGGAAATGTGCTTTCCGCGATTTCGCCCGATTACACCACTCTGATGCTTTCGCGCATTCTGACCAGCCTCAACCATGGCGCCTTCTTCGGACTGGGCTCGGTTGTTGCCGCCAGCGTGGTGCCAAAACATAAGCAGGCCAGCGCGGTAGCCACTATGTTCATGGGCCTCACCATCGCTAATATCGGCGGCGTTCCCGCTGCCACCTGGCTGGGAGAAGCCATCGGCTGGCGTATGTCTTTCCTCGCAACCGCCGGACTGGGCGTGGTCGCGATGGTTGCGCTGTTCTTCTCACTGCCGAAAGGAAGTGCGGGAGAACGTCCGGAAGTACGTAAAGAGCTGGCGGTGCTGATGCGTCCTCAGGTGTTGTCCGCGCTGCTCACCACGGTACTGGGGGCCGGGGCGATGTTTACGCTCTACACCTATATCTCCCCGGTGCTGCACGACATTACCCACGCAACGCCACTCTTTGTTACCGCGATGCTGGTGCTGATTGGTGTCGGGTTCTCGATTGGCAACTATCTCGGCGGGAAATTTGCCGACCGCTCCGTCAGTGGAACACTGAAAGGTTTTTTAACGCTGCTGATTGTCATCATGGTGGCGATTCCGTGGCTGGCGCGTAACGAAGTGGGTGCCGCGATTGCCATGGTGGTGTGGGGCGCCGCAACCTTTGCCGTGGTGCCACCGTTGCAGATGCGTGTAATGCGCGTTGCGCACGAAGCGCCGGGGCTCTCTTCGTCGGTGAATATCGGTGCGTTTAACCTGGGCAATGCGCTGGGGGCCGCAGCGGGCGGGGCGGTGATCTCAGGTGGTTTGGGTTACAGCTTTGTGCCGGTGATGGGGGCGATCATTGCTGCACTCGGCCTGCTGCTGGTGATGATGTCTGGTCGTAAACAGCCTGAAGCGGTGTGTACGGCGGAATAAACAAAAACGCAGAAGGGCTGCCCCTTCTGCGTGTCTCTTACGCGGCGAAGTTCTTCGCAACAAATTCCCAGTTAACCAGTGCCCAGAAGTGTTCCAGGTAGTTCGGGCGCGCATTACGGTAATCAATGTAATAGGCGTGTTCCCATACGTCCACGGTCATCAGCGGCGTGGCGCTGGTGGTCAGAGGGGTACCCGCATTAGAAGTGGAAACGATAGCCAGTTTGCCATCAGCCTCTTTGACCAGCCAGGTCCAGCCGGAGCCAAAGTTTTTAACGGCTGCGTCAGTAAACTTCGTTTTAAAATCCGCGAAACTGCCGAACGCGGCGTTAATCGCTGCCGCCAGCTCACCGGTAGGTTCTCCGCCTGCATTGGGGGCCAGGCAGTGCCAGTAGAAGGTGTGGTTCCACACCTGTGCGGCGTTGTTGAATACGCCGCCGTCTGAACTGCGCACGATCTCTTCCAGCGTTTTGCCTTCAAAATCGGTGCCCTTGATCAGATTGTTCAGGTTGGTGACATAGGTCTGGTGATGCTTGCCGTAATGGTACTCCAGGGTTTCCGCGGAAATGTGCGGGACCAGGGCGTCTTTTGCATACGGTAGTGCAGGTAATTCGAACGACATTGCTTCTCTCCTTATAGTTTTATACGTTGCCAATAACCCTACAGATAACAAGGACAGAATAGCAAATTGAAAGGGTATGCAAAAGAGGAACTTACCCTGCCATGGAGGCGGCAGGGCAGGGTTTAGCGAATGGTTTTTGGCGTCATCACGCGGCGCGCACCCACATAGTGGCGCACCCAATAATCTTCGCTGAGAGAGGTGATCTGAATGTCCTGACCGCTGCGCGGTGACTGGATAAATTTACCGTTACCCACATACACCCCAACGTGATCGGCCGTACCGCGTCCCTGGGTGCGGAAGAACACCAGGTCGCCATTTTGCAGTTCGCCACGGTTTACAGGCGCGGCGTCGCGCAGATGGTACATCTCATTGGCGGTGCGTGGAATGCGAAACTTCACCAGATCTTTATAGGCATAATAAACCAGCCCACTACAGTCAAAACCGGTGCGCGGAGAGGTGCCACCCCAGCGATACGGTTTACCTATTTGCCCCATCAGTTTGTTCATCGCCGTTTTTTGCGCTTTCTGCATACGCGCTTTATGCACGTCAGCCAGCTTCGTCACTTTTGCGCATTTCGTTTTATGGCCTTTGCGCACGGTGCATTTTTCATTCACCAGGCTGGCGGTCGTGCGGGTGGTTTTGTGCGTGCCGGAACGGAGAGTTTTGGGTTTACTGGAGGCGGTCTTTTTGGTCTGAGCGGTGGTTTTCTTCTTTACTGTTTTACTGGTGGTTTTTTTCTTACGTTCTGTGGTTTTTGCCAGATGCGATTTTTGTACAGCAGAATGCCGCGCCTGTTCAGAGGCGTTCGCCGCTGGCGTAAATGAGAGTGTGGTAAACAGTAAAGCACAGAGCGTCATCGAGATTTTAGTTATCCGCGCCACTGGGCAGTCCCCTGATAAATGCAGGCCACAATGCATACCCGCGTGAGATTTACAAAACCTGTCGATTCTAATCCATAAAATCAGAAGAAGTTAATAGCATTTTTCATTCAAAAATTATGTTTCGTTAGCAAGTGCAAAAAAATTCACCATTCTGACGCACTCCTGTTCGCTCCTTAAGCAAAACCGCACCCCGTCTGGGGATAAACGACATTAGCAATGCAACTTTATGCGATAAGCGATAAAATAATTAGACGTGACAAAAATGTTATTTTCCGATGTCGGCCTGACCCGCTACAATGTCAGACTGATGCCGTAACAGAAGTTAAAGGAAGCAAGACATGAGCACCACTATTGAAAAAATTCAGCGCCAGATCGCTGAAAACCCGATTCTCCTGTACATGAAAGGTTCTCCGAAGCTGCCAAGCTGCGGCTTCTCCGCGCAAGCGGTTCAGGCGCTGTCCGCCTGTGGTGAGCGTTTTGCTTACGTTGATATCCTGCAAAACCCGGACATTCGTGCTGAACTGCCAAAATACGCCAACTGGCCGACCTTCCCACAGCTGTGGGTTGATGGTGAACTGGTCGGTGGATGCGACATCCTGATTGAAATGTATCAGCGCGGCGAACTGCAACAGCTGATCAAAGAGACTGCGGCGAAGTATAAAACCGAAGAGCCGGACGCAGAGTAAGTTTTCTGCGGATATAAAAAAGCGACCACATTATGTTGGTCGCTTTTTTTTGCCTGTGGGGCTATTGATTACCCAACCTACGATTGAAGATCGGCCTCGTCGCCCATCGGCAGCGGCCAGCCGCCGAGACGTTTCCAGCGGTTGACGATCTCACAGAACAGCTCCGCCGTACGCTCGGTGTCGTATAACGCGGAATGCGCCTGGGTGCCGTCAAACGCAATACCCGCCGTGATGCAGGCTTTAGAGAGCACGGTTTGCCCCAGCGCCAGGCCGCTCAGCGCGGCGGTGTCGAAGGTCACAAACGGATGGAATGGATTACGCTTGAGCGAGGCACGCTCGGCGGCAGCCATAGTGAAGCTGTGATCAAAGGTGGCATTGTGGGCCACCATGATGGCGCGGCTACAGTCATTCTCTTTCATGCCTTTGCGCACCATTTTGAAAATGGCGTGCAGCGCCTCGTATTCGCTTACCGCCCCGCGCAGCGGGTTTGTCGGATCGATACCGTTAAAGGCCAGCGCCTCTGGCTGTAAGTTTGCCCCTTCAAAGGGTTCAACGTGGAAATGCAGCGTGGTGTCCGGTACAAGCCAGCCCTGTTCATCCATCTTCAGCGTGATGGCGGCAATCTCAAGCAGCGCATCGGTTTTAGCGTTAAATCCGGCTGTTTCTACATCAATGACAACGGGATAAAAACCACGAAAACGGTCGCACAGACCGGTAAATTGAGCGTTATCGGACATCAGGGTCTCTTACAAGGGGGAAAAAGCAGTGCGCATTATGGCAAATTTTGAGAGGGGATGCAGCAAAACAACGGGCGCATAGTGCGCCCTGCGGGATCAATTGCCCAGACCGCGACCAGCGTCTTTGGCTTCAATCAGTTCGATTTTATAACCGTCCGGATCTTCCACAAACGCAATTACGGTGGTACCGCCTTTAACCGGACCGGCTTCACGGGTGACGTTACCGCCATTGCTGCGGATACGTTCGCAGGCTGCGGCGGCGTTATCCACTTCCAGCGCGATGTGGCCGTAAGCCGTACCCAGCTCGTAGCTGTCCACGCCCCAGTTGTAGGTCAGCTCGATGACCGCTTCATCAGATTCCGGGCCGTAACCGGCAAACGCCAGGGAGTATTTATATTCCGGATTTTCGCTGGTGCGCAGCAGCTTCATGCCCAGAACGTTAGTGTAGAAATCGATGGAACGTTGCAGGTCGCCAACGCGCAGCATGGTGTGAAGTAGGCGCATAATTTCCTCATTAACCAGTGGAATGGATTATCTTTTTGAACAGAAACGATGTTTTAGTATAGCGGCGAAAGGTCGCCGCTATCAATGTACAAAGCGGGATTACAGTGAAGGGTAGTCGGTATAACCTTCCGCGCCGCCGCCATAGAAGCTTTCAGGACGCTGCGGGTTCAGTTCGGCTTTCTTCTGCAAACGGGCAACCAGATCCGGGTTAGCAATGTAGTCACGGCCAAAGGCCACGGCGTCGATCAGGCCTTTACCGATCAAATCCTCGGCTTTCTCTGCCGTATACGCACCCGCCCCGATAATCACGCCGTGGAAGCGCTCGCGCACTTTCTGACGGAAGGCTTCACTGTAAGGCTTGCCGCCTGCCCAGTCCGGCTCGGACATGTGCAGATAGGCGATACCGCGTTTCGCCAGCTCTTCAATCAGATACAGCGCGTCTGCTTCTTCGTTCGGACCGTTGTCGACGTTCTGGAAAGTACCGATCGGGGAGACACGAATACCAATGCGGTCTGCGCTCCACTCATTACAGACAGCATCCACCACTTCAAGCACCAGACGCGCGCGGTTTTCAACGCTGCCGCCGTACTGGTCGGTACGCTGGTTGGAAGACGGGGACAGGAACTGATGCAGCAGGTAACCGTGCGCAGAGTGAAGCTCAACCAGGTCGAAGCCCGCTTCCCGGGCGTTGGCGACGGCCTGACGGAAATCATTCACGATACCCGGGATCTCGTCCAGCTCCAGCGCGCGTGGCGTGGTGGTGTCGACGCGGATCGCATTACCGTTTTCATCGCGCAGGGAAGTGCGGGTATTGGCGTTCAGGGCAGAGGCAGAAACCGGCGCCTGACCGCCAGGCTGGATGCTGCTGTGTGAGATACGACCGGTGTGCCACAGCTGAACCGCAATACGGCCATCTTCAGCATGCACGCCTGCGGTGATTTTTTTCCACGCGGCGATCTGTTCCGGGCTGTGCAGACCCGGTGCACCGGCGTAGCCTTTTGCCTGGGCAGAAATCTGCGTGGCTTCGGAGATAATCAGGCCCGAGCTGGCGCGCTGACGGTAATACTCACCCATCAATGGCGTTGGGATATCGCCCGGCTCGATGCTGCGCAGACGGGTAAGTGGGGCCATAAACACGCGGTTTGGGGCAGTAACGGCACCCACTTTCAGTGGGGTAAACAGCTTTTCAGCGGACATAACGGCTCCTGAGTAGACCAGTCGACTAGTAAAAGGGTAAATAAAAACGCCGGCTACACGCCAGGCGCGGTAATACAGTTTTTCACATGCGCCAGCGCGCTTTCGAGCGGCACGGCGCTGCGAGACATTTTTGCTTGCAGGTTGGCGCCTAACCAGAGGGAATAGAGCACCTGTGCCTGCGTGAGCGGATCGCCGGAGAAGGAGAGCGTTTTTTCATTGCGCCCGCTCTCCAGCGCCTGAGCCAACAGGGCAATAACGCCGCTGGCCCCTTTATCCATTGCGGTGCGCATATCTTCGGAGAGATCGCACACTTCGGCAGACAGTTTTACCGTCAGGCAGCCGCTGATGATGCCCTGCTGACAGAACTGCGTCAGCGTTTCCTGATAGTAGTTCAGAACACGATCCCGGTAGTCACCTTCACCGCTGGCGAAGTGGGTTGCCAGGCGCTGATGGTAGCTGGCGTAGTGCCGCTCCAGCATGGCAACGCCAAACGCCTCTTTGGATCGAAAATAGTGATAAAACGATCCCTTAGGTACTTCAGCGGTTTTTAACAACTCGCTCAGCCCCATACCGGTAAACCCGCGATGCATGCAAAGGCGCTCGCCGGTAGCCAGCAAATGTTCTCGTGTATCGTGTTCAGTGTGTCTGCTCATGCCCTTACTCTAATAGACCGTTCGGTCTAATGCAAGCCCGCTTAGCGACGACATTGCGACAGAATATCCAGCTGCGGCTGATAAACCGCAGATTTCACGTCCATCATGCCCAGAACGGTGGCGAATAAATTGTCCTGTGAAACCGCCTCTTTTGCGGCATGGTCACGCAGGCAATCCGTGTTTACGCCGAAGTTTTTCGCATAATCCGGGGAGAGCCAGAACATAAACGGAATATGCGTTTGCTGCTCCGGGGCCAGCATATACGGCGTACCGTGCAGGTAAATTCCGCTCTCACCCAGCGATTCACCGTGATCGGAGAGGTAAATGAGCGCCGTGTTCATGTTGGCCTGCCGGGCTTTCAGCGCGTCGATGGTTCGGCTGACGACGCTGTCGGTATACAGAATCGTGTTGTCATAGGTATTGATCAGCGACTGATGATCGCAATCCTGAATTTCATTGGTATCGCAGGTTGGGGTGAACTTGCGAAAGCTGTCCGGATAACGGTTGTAGTAGGCCGGACCGTGGCTGCCCATCAGATGAATAACCAGAACCGTATCCTGCTTTATTCCATCCAGTACGTTGTCCAGACGGTAGAGGTTGACGTCGTCGATACAGGATTTGTCCTTACAGAACTGATCCAGTTTCCACTGGGTCATGTCCGTGTGCAGCACGCGGTCGCAGGCGCCTTTACACCCGCCGTCGTTGTCGCGCCACAGCAGGTTGAAACCGGCATGGTTAAGTACATCGAGCAGACCTTCCTGGTGATGGGCGAGGTCCGCGTCATATTTTTTCCGCGTCATGCCGGAGAACATGCAGGGGACGGAAACGGCGGTTTCCGTGCCACAGGAGGAGGCCTGGGGGAAGTTGATGACATCCTGCTTTTTCAGCTCGGGGTTGGTTTCACGCGGGTAACCATTTAACGAGTAGTTTGCGGCGCGGGAGGCTTCGCCCACCACCACAATCAGCACGGTTTTCTTGCGTTGGCTGGAAATCAGCGCGCCTTTATGAGCATCCTCGCCAATGCGGACCAGCGTCTGGTCGCCGGCAAACCAGCGCATTTTGCTGTATTTCACCACGGCGCTCACGTAATTCGCCGGGGTGACCATTTTGACGATGCTTTTGTTATTGCGGAACAGCGAAGCATAGTCTTTATAAAACACCGCCGCGACCAGGATGATCACCAGCAGCGCACCCAGCATAGCGGCGACACGCGTCAGGAGGGCATACCACCATTTTCCGGTGCGAATGCGCGTCAGGGCTAAAATAATCGATGGAACCAGACCCGCAACGACCAGCCACAGGATCATCTGCGGCGTCACCAGGGCAGTCGCTTCCTGGGAATTAGTTTCGAACACGTTCACAATCATGTTCTGATCGATAACCGTGCCATAGGTATACATAAACCAGGTTGCGGCGGCGCATCCCAGGGTCAGGACAATCATGAGCGGCTTGCGAACAAAGGGAATATTCAGCAGGCTGAAGACAATCACCCAGCCGCAGAACAGCACCAGCGGCACGCTGGCAGCAAACAGGAGATCGTGCAGATGCGCAGGCGCAATGATTGACCAGCTGCGCTGGATAAACAGTGCATTCAGTACGGTGAAGAAAAGTGCACAGCCCAGAGTAAATTTTATATCGTTACAGTGTAACTTTTTAGTGAACCACATGATGACCAGACCATTCGTTATATCAATGCGGCGAGTATAAGAAGGGAAGATTAGCGAAACCTTAATGCTCTGTTTGTGGCGGACATCCTTGCATGCAAGCCATTTAGGGTCTTCACTGTAGGGAATAATGACGTTCTGGAGGTAGGTGTGGCAGAGCAACTGGAGTTTTTCCCTGTCCAGAGCCCGTGCCGGGGTATTTGCCAGGTAGATGAACGAGGATACTGTCGTGGCTGCATGCGCACGCGCGATGAACGTTTTAACTGGCAAAATTTCAGCGACGCGCAAAAGCAGGAGGTCTTACGGCTCTGTCGACAGCGTCTGCTGCGTAAAATTCGTGCAAACAAAGCGGTTGAAAGCGTAGAACCTCAGCAACCTTCACTGTTTTAGCAGGGTAATTGCGTATACTGGTGACATGACTTCCTTGAGGAAAATGTTATGGTTCAGCGTATTACCCTTGCCCCGCAGGGCCCGGAATTCTCCCGATTTGTTATGGGCTACTGGCGCCTTATGGACTGGAATATGTCTCCGGTCCAGCTGGCGGACTTTATAGAAGAGCATCTCGATCTCGGGATCACCACCGTCGATCACGCTGATATTTATGGCGGCTATCAGTGCGAGGCTGCCTTTGGCGAAGCGCTGAAGCGTGCGCCGGCGCTGCGTGAACGTATGGAGATTGTGACCAAATGCGGTATTGCCACCACAGCAAAACCGGAGCATGCGCTTGGGCATTACATCACTGACAGCGCGCATATCGTTAAAAGCGCCGAGCAGTCACTGATTAACCTGGCCACCGATCGTATCGACCTGCTGCTGATCCACCGACCCGATCCGTTGATGGATGCGGATGAGGTCGCGGAAGCCTTCCTGACGCTGCACCAGAGCGGCAAAGTGCGCCATTTTGGCGTGTCTAACTTCACCCCGGCACAGTTTGCGCTATTGCAGTCTCGCCTGCCGTTTACGCTGGCGACGAATCAGGTGGAGATCTCGCCTGTTCATCAGCCGCTGCTGCTGGATGGCACGCTCGACCAACTGCAACAGCTGCGCATCCGTCCAATGGCATGGTCCTGTCTGGGAGGCGGCCGCCTGTTTAACGATGAGGCATTCCAGCCGCTGCGTAACGAGCTTGAAACGGTGGCGCGCGAACTGAATGCGGAGAGTATCGAGCAGGTGGTTTACGCCTGGATCCTGTGCCTGCCGTCTAAACCGCTGCCAATTATTGGCTCCGGCAAAATTGAGCGCGTCCGCGCTGCGCTTGTGGCTGAGGAGCTGGATATGACGCGTCAGCAGTGGTTCCGCATCCGCAAGGCGGCGCTGGGCTACGACGTACCCTGAGCACGCCTGAACCTGACTTTCCGGTGAAATCTGCGCCGCTGGTATAGACTTAAGGTGCAAAAAATAACCCGTGGAGGTCTTATGAAGCGTTTTGCTCTGGCAATGGTCACGCTGGTTGTTTGTGCAGGTGCGCAGGCAGCCAGCGAGGACGTTGAAATGAATCTCGTCACTTCTCAGGGGGTAGGCCAGTCCATCGGGACGGTGAAAATCACCGAAACCGATAAAGGGCTGGAATTTGCTCCCGATCTCAAGGCTCTTCCACCCGGCGAACATGGTTTTCACGTTCATGCCAAAGGCAGCTGTCAACCCGCGATGAAAGAGGGGAAACCAACAGCTGCGGAAGCCGCAGGGGGGCATCTCGACCCGCACAACTCCGGTAAGCATGAAGGCCCGGAAGGGATGGGGCACCTCGGCGATTTGCCGGTGCTGGTGGTAAATAACGATGGTAAAGCCACCGATCCGGTTGTGGCGCCACGACTCAAAAAGCTTGACGAGGTCAAAGGCAAGGCGCTGATGGTCCACGTGGGCGGCGATAACATGTCCGATCAGCCTAAACCGCTTGGCGGCGGCGGGGCGCGCTATGCCTGCGGGGTGATCTGATCGCCAATCGTTCCGGGTGGCGGCGCCTGTTCAAGCTGTGACAGGGAGCAGTGCAGCCGCCAGATAATGGACGCCAGATCGCGGGCCGCAGGCTGATGATGGTGCGCCAGCGCGTCGCAAATACGCTGAAGCTCGGCGAGCGTGACGCTCAGGGGGCGCTGCTGCACCCCGCGCTCGCTCATCACATCTCGGAGCATGGAAATACAGTTATCACGGACCTGCGACAGCGGATCGGAACGCGTCTCCCAGGCGCGCAGTTGCCACACCACGTGCGAACAGTTTAACAGCACCACGCCCCAGCGCAGCAGCCAGCGACGGGAGAGTGAATCCTGGCTGTTGTTCAGCTGGCTGACATGATGGTAAACCAGCGATTCATACTCGCTTTCGCGCAGATGCGGCCTGCGGCTCAGCTGATCGACAAAACCCCTGCGCAACTCCCGAATATGCCTGCGGCTTTTACGCGCGTCCGAGCCCGGGCGTAGCACAGCGAAAGCCAGCCACGCCAGCCCCACGCCGAGGATCTTCGCCAGGTTGTCGTTGAGAAAATCAGCGTAATCGTAAACCGGTGGATTCGTTACAGAGATAAATGAGCCCATAAAAACAATCAACTGACCCCACAGACCGGCCAGTTTAGGCATTTGCAGTTTGAGCAACTGCATGGTGGTTAATAGCGGGAAGAGAAACAGCAGAAATTGCCAGAGGTCGGTTATCTGCACCATCAAACCAAATTTCACCACGAAGCTGAATAGCGACAGCAGTACCAGCGTACGCAGCAGAAGCGTAAGGGAATTAAAGGGGGAAGCGGCGACGGAATAGAGCACGCAGCTGATTGCCGCAAGCGTCAGGGCCGCACTGCCCGCATCCCATTGCGTGGTGATGGCCCATGCGCCCACGGCCGTCAACGCACAAAACGTACGAAAACCGCTCCACAGCGCCTCCATTGCGTCGGTATGGCGCGCCAGAGCAGGACTACCGGGAACGGAAAATTCGGTGACGGGCGTGGCATTCTCGACGGCTTTTAACCAGCGGCTGCTGCGCAGATACAGGCGGCAGAAATAGTTCAGACGCTGCCAGAAGGCACGGTGCCTGTAGTCATATTCATCCGTTGGGGCGAGCGGCGCGATAATGCGGGCCACGGTATAGATATCGGCATCCGGACGCGCAAGAGCGGCGAGCAGCGCCTCGATAATCTCCCGGGTATGGGCTGGCGGTGCAGGCCAGTTCAGCAACATCCGGCGAAGGCTTGAGATCGCGCTCGTCATCCGCAATTGCTGGTGCAGTAAATAGTTCAGAAGCGTGTTCTGGCGACGAAAACGGTAGTGGCTCCAGAAAGCCTGGATGCGCAACAGGTTCATGGTCAGGATCTGGCCGATGACCTTTTCGTGCGCGAGGCGGATGTCATCGCTGCTGTCAGGCTGCCAGAGCAGGCTGGCATGTTCCAGCAAACGTGCGTGCATCGTTTTAAGGGCGGTGATAAGCGTAGTGCCATCTGAGGTACTGGGCAGGATCATCATCATGACGCCTCCGCACAGAATGCCGACCATCACTTCACACACGCGTGCCTGGGCGATATCCCACAGCTCGGTGGTATCCAGCACGTTGACGACCGGAAAGGCGATAATGGCCGCGGTGTAACCCGCCAGCTGAAACGCATAGGCAACGTTATTGGTAAAATGGGCGCAGGCCCAGGTACACAGCCCCAGCCATGCCGACATGCTTAACAGAAAGAGCCAGGGATCGTTCAGGGTATGGCCGGCAAGAAGCAGTGCGGCGGTTGCCCCCAGCAGGCTACCCGCCACGCGCCCGAGGCTTTTGCTGATAACGCCCCCGACGGTAGGGAAGCTGACGACCGCCGCAGAGGTCATCGCCCAGTAAGGCTCATCCAGATTCAGATAATAGGCAACCGTAAGCGCAAGGCACATGGCGATGCCGTTGCGCAGCGCGTAACGCCACTGCGGCCGTGTCGCTTTTATCCACGGCGTATTGCGCCAGGAGAAAGCCCCCAGGTTCATCATCGCGATCCGATGGCGACGGTGCAGGTTGTGCCAGAGACCAGGGTAATGTCTTTCGGCATTTGATCAAACTCGACGCGAACAGGCACCCGCTGAGCCAGGCGCACCCACGGGACGTTGGGTTTGATGTCAGGCACCAGGCCAGAATCGGTTTCCACGCTCTGATCGTATATTGCCCGACCTATGCTGCTAACGTGACCCTGTAACGTTTCTGCGCCGCTGTAAAGCGTGATCCGGGCAGGCGCACCCTCGCGGATATGGCGCAGCTTGGTCTCTTCAAAATAACCTACAACATAGAAAGAGTGGCTATCGACCAGGGCGAAGACCGGCTGGCCTGTGGTGGCGTAATCACCCACACGGGTAGACAGGCTCGTGATCCATCCATCCACCGGGGCTTTGACCACGGTCTGGGTCAGTTGCCACTCGGCCTGTTTCAGCGTTGCCTCTGCAACCTTCAGGCTGGCCTGCATGGCTTTTACATTGATATTGGCGGTATCGAGATCTTCCGCAGAGATGTAATTTCTCGACAGATGGCGGCGGCGTTCGGCTTCGTTATTGGCTTTTGCCAGATCTGATTGAGCTTTTGCGAGCTGCGCCTGGGCATTAAGCACCGCAATGTGGAAAGGGGTCTCATCGATACGGAATAGCACATCGCCCGCATGAACGTACTGGTTGTCCTTCACCAGAAGCGCGCTGATACTGCCGGACACCTGTGGCGTGATGCTGACCTGTTCCGCGCGGATCTTGCCGTCACGCGTCCAGGGCGACTGCATGTAATAATTCCAGAGCCACCAGCCGGCCATCACCGCCAGCGCTAAAACGAAAAGAGTGGAAAAATATTTTAACGTTTTCAATGCTATTCTCACCACACGGTTAACACGGCAAGGCCAAGACAGACGGAGAGGGTAAACAGGGAGAGATCCATTAACATCGGGTGCCAGATTTCACCGGAATACATCCAGTCTCGCAGCAGACGATGCGCAATGAGCCAGATCACAAAACCGACCATCACGGCTTTAAACAGTGGCGGAAAGTAGACCGATGCGCCAACAATCAGATCCTGGAGGGGTAACCCTGCGGAGAAGGAAAACAACGTCACAAGCAGCGATCCTTTGCGGTGGAATGAGGGCCACATTGGCAGATTTCAATGCGATGGCGCATTACCATTCAGTGTAAATCATCCTTTAAGGAATGATGAATACCGTGATTGCATTTGTTTTGGCAATACAAATACTGCAAACTATTCTAAAATCACTATAATCACTTAGCAAGCTAATTATAAGGAGATGAAATTGGAATCGCCATTAGGTTCTGATCTGGCAAGGTTGGTACGCATCTGGCGTGCTCTGATTGACCATCGCCTGAAACCTCTGGAACTCACACAGACGCACTGGGTTACGCTGCATAACATCCATCAGCTTCCGCCCGATCAGTCACAGATCCAACTGGCAAAAGCGATTGGTATTGAGCAGCCGTCTCTGGTGCGTACCCTTGACCAGCTGGAAGAGAAGGGACTCATCTCCCGACAAACCTGCGCCAGCGACCGTCGCGCCAAGCGGATCAAATTGACGGAAAAAGCGGCCCCGATTATCACTGAGATGGAAACCGTCATCAGTAAAACGCGAGGGGAGATCCTGGCCGGTATTTCCCCCGCTGAGCTGGAGATGCTGATCGGACTCATCGCCCGTCTTGAGCAAAACATCCACGATTTACAGTCGCGTGACTGACGTTGTTTACAGGCCTTGCTCGTGCAAGGCCTCTGTCATGATTTGAACACCACTACCCGGTTGCGCCCCGTCTCTTTTGCCTCGTACATGGCTTTATCCGCGCTTTCCACACAGGTTTCAGCGCTGGTTTCCGGCGAGGTAGCGGTGAATACCCCCATACTGATGGTAATCGGTTCCGGAAGATAACCGCCGCTGCTGACATTGTCGAAACCGCTCAATTTGAGACGTATGCGTTCGGCAACCTGTTGCGCAAGATCGGAAGGGGTATTTGTCAGCATGAGCACAAATTCTTCGCCGCCGATCCGCGCCGCGATATCCTGCGGTCGCACTGAATCGGTCAACAGGTTTGAGACAAACTGTAAAACCTTATCCCCCTGCAAATGGCCGTAGCAGTCGTTAATGCGCTTGAAACGGTCCAGATCGCTTACAACCACCGATACCGGGTGCGCCATCGTTGCTGTACTCAGCGCGTGATTTAATGAATCATAGAAATAGCTGCGATTATACAGACGGGTGAGGGGATCGCGGATCGAGTTTTGATAAGATTGCTGGTATTTTACATGCGAGTCACGATACAAATTAAATACGTCGGAAAGTAAGATGAAAATAATGATTAACGTAGCGACGGTTTCGAATAACCGTGCCCGGTACCATGAAATATCTTCAGCGTGTCCGCCTAACAATAGCATGAGCAGGGTGACGATATAACAGACGCATAAAAAATTGCCGCCGACCCAAAACAAATTCCTCACGCGGGTAATGACCATCAACGTGATTAATGTTACTACCCACAGAACAATCAAAATGATATTGATCGCCTGGCTCCACAGAACCATAAACTGTCGGGTTTCATTGTCTACCAGATCCAGTGTGAGCAGCGTGGAATGACTGGAATAGAAAAATGCCAGCCCAAGCATACAGCCGGTAAAAAGCACCGTCCCGGCCACAACGGCGAGATGGGCGCCGCGTGAGAGAGCGGACGTACGCAGGGTATACAGCAAGGCCGAGATGATTATCAGCACCGCCATTAAAAAGTGGCGGAACATATAGAAAATCATGGCGTCATTATAGTTCGCCACGTTGAACTGATAGAGATCAAGCCAGGCCGGGAAGCTGGACAGTGTCCCCACCATCAGTAACGCTGAGCCGGCAAAGGCCAGGGCAATGGGAACAAGATATAATCGCCTTCTGTCGCACCAGTATTTCATTGCCATAAAACAGGCAATAAACAGATGGAACACCAGAAGAAATATCGTCAGCGTAGGGAAAAACAAAGGTGAAAACGAAGGAACCCATTCAACAAGCTTTATAAAAAAACCTTGTAATACGGCAATGATAACAATGCACCCAAGCGCGAAGGCCACAAAGCGGTTCTTTACAAATCGACAGATCGCAAGCATAGAGACTTAAAAAATAAAAAAGAAAAAGAGATTGCGAAGAGTCTAAGGGAGGGAAATAAAAAATACTTTGCGCCCGGACAAGAACAGATGAAATGAATAATTCACTGCGTGAATGTATTGTGCAAATATATTGTTGTGAATGATGATTTTGTTAAATGGATGTGGTCTGAACAGACCACATCCATCAGGATATTAGCGCGGGGAGACGGTGACCTGGCTGCCGTTGCTTGCGAGAACAACACGCTGGCCAGCAGAGAAGCGGGTGTTACCCTGTTTCTGCACAACCATAATGGTGCTGCCATCGTCTTTACGGATTTCCAGCTCAACGCCCTGAGTTTTGTTCATCGCACCCTGAACGCCCTGACCCGCTACGCCGCCTGCAACTGCGCCCGCTGCGGTCGCCAGAGAACGTCCGGTGCCGCCGCCAATGGTATTACCCAGGAAACCACCCAGCACAGCACCACCGATTGCGCCCACCACGTTCGTGTCATCGCCACCCTGAATCTGAACAGGACGGGCATTAACGATAGTACCGTATGTCACGTTCTGTACCTGTTTAGCTTCAGAAGCACTATATACGTCGCCGGAGAGTGAACTGTCATTCACACAACCCGCCAGTGTTAAACCAATCAGCGAAACGCCCAGTACACGTAAAATCATTTGACTCTCCTGTTCACCAAAAAACGCCCGGTTGGGGCATCCGTTATGGCTAAATTATATGGCATTCCTGACCACAGTTCATATCTTTGCATGCCGAATAGATAAATTTTACCCGAACAGGGCTTAACGGGACATAAACAAACATCGCCTGTGCTACAGGTCTGAGATTGTTAAAAATTATTATCACCGCATAGCAAAGCCGCGTTATTTATGATGGAGTGTTTGCACTTAGCCCATGTAACGTAAGGAAAGCGCATGAAATCGGGTCGCTATATCGGTGTGATGTCTGGTACCAGTCTTGACGGTGTGGATGTCGTTCTGGCCGCCATTGATGAAAACATGGTGGCGCAGCAGGCAAGCCTGACCTGGCCAATTCCTGTCTCGTTAAAAGAAGAGATCCTGAACATCTGCCAGGGGCAACAGCTGACGCTTTCCCAACTGGGACAACTGGATGTGCGTCTGGGGGCGCTGTTTGCTGATGCGGTACTGGCCCTGATGCAGCAGGAAAGACTCCACCCGCAGGATATCGTGGCAATAGGCTGCCATGGGCAGACCGTCTGGCATGAACCTGTCGGCGAGGCGCCGCACACGATGCAAATTGGCGATAACAACCAGATTGTGGCAAAAACCGGCGTGACGGTGGTGGGTGATTTCCGTCGTCGCGATATGGCCCTCGGCGGGCAGGGGGCGCCGCTGGTTCCGGCATTTCATCAGGCGCTGCTGGCGCACCCGGTAGAGCGCAGGATGGTCCTGAACATCGGCGGGATCGCCAACCTGTCGATGCTTATTCCCGGGCAGCCCGTGCGGGGGTACGATACCGGACCCGGTAATATGTTGATGGATGCCTGGATCTGGCGTCAGAGCGGTAAAGCCTACGACAAAGACGCGCAGTGGGCCAGCCAGGGGAAAGTGATCCTTCCCTTGCTGCAAACCCTGTTAAGCGATCCTTTCTTTGCTCTGCCCGCGCCGAAAAGCACGGGGCGGGAATATTTCAACTACGGCTGGCTTGAACGTCAGCTGGCGCGCTTCCCCGGCCTTGCGCCTCAGGATGTGCAGGCTACGCTGACGGAGCTCACCGCGGTGTCGATCTCTGAACAGGTGTTGCTGAGCGGCGGATGTGAGCGCTTGCTGGTATGCGGAGGCGGAAGCCGCAACCCGCTGGTGATGGCACGCCTCGCCGCCTTGCTGCCGGGCACCGAAGTCACGACCACTGATGAAGCCGGGATCAGCGGAGACGATATGGAAGCGCTGGCCTTCGCCTGGCTTGCCTGGCGTACGGTTGCCGGTCTGCCGGGGAATTTACCCTCCGTAACCGGTGCGCGGGAGGCGAGCGTCCTTGGGGCCATTTTCCCCGCAAACCCGCGCCATAATCAGAGTTAACTGAAATTCAGCGGGAGGCGTAACCCGTAAAATAGGGAAAAACAGGAGGGCGGTTAGGCCCTCCAGGACCAGGATAGTCTTCGGAATCTGCCCATGAAAAAACTTCTTCTCATTGCTGTACCTTTTCTTATGACCGGATGCAGCGTCTATAACCAGTTCGTTGAGCGTATGCAAACCGATACGCTGGAATATCGTTGTGATGAAAAACCGCTGACGGTGAAGCTGAACAACCCGCATCAGGAAGCCAGCTTTGTTTATGACAATAAGTTGTTAACGCTGAAGCAGGGAATGTCGGCCTCCGGTGCGCGCTACTCAGACGGGATCTACGTCTTCTGGTCGAAAGGCGACAGCGCCACCGTCTACAAGCGTGACCGCATTGTGCTGAACAATTGTCAGCTTGAAAATCCGAAGCGTTGAGATTTTTGAAGGGGGCGCGCACAATAGCGCCACCCAATCTCACTTTCAGCTAACGCCATGTCAGATAACGACGAACTACAGCAAATTGCGCATCTGCGCCGTGAATACACCAAAGGCGGTCTGCGCCGCCAGGATCTTCCCGCCGAACCGCTGGTGCTTTTTGAACGCTGGCTGAAGCAGGCCTGCGAAGCGAAACTGGCTGACCCGACGGCAATGGTCGTTGCCACGGTTGATGAAAATGGTCAGCCGTATCAACGCATCGTTCTTCTCAAGCATTATGACGAGAAAGGGCTGGTGTTCTACACCAACCTTGGCAGTCGTAAAGCGCATCACCTGGAAAATAATCCGCGTATTAGCCTGCTCTTCCCGTGGCATATGCTGGAGCGCCAGGTGATGGTCACCGGCAAGGCGGAGCGCCTCTCTACGCTCGAAGTGGTAAAATATTTCCACAGCCGCCCGCGCGACAGTCAGATCGGCGCCTGGGTCTCTAAACAGTCCAGCCGAATCTCAGCCCGCGGCGTGCTGGAGAGTAAATTCCTCGAACTCAAACAGAAGTTTCAGCAGGGTGAAGTACCGCTGCCGAGTTTCTGGGGCGGGTTCCGCATCCCCATTGAACAGATTGAGTTCTGGCAGGGCGGTGAACACCGTCTCCACGACCGCTTTTTATACCAGCGCGACAACGGTGGCTGGAAAATCGACAGACTGGCCCCGTAATCCCCAAAATTTGTTGATTTAAGCGCTAGCGCACACCGCGCTGGCGCTTTATTCTATGGTCCTTTCGCATCAGGCGAAAAGTCGTGTACCGGCAAAGGTGCAGTCGTTTATACATGGAGAATTTGATGGCAAGCAGTAACTTGATTAAACAATTGCAAGAGCGGGGCCTCGTGGCCCAGGTGACGGACGAGGAAGCGTTAGCAGAGCGACTGGCGCAAGGCCCGATCGCGCTCTATTGCGGCTTCGATCCCACCGCTGACAGCTTGCATTTGGGGCATCTTGTTCCATTGTTATGCCTGAAACGCTTCCAGATGGCCGGCCATAAGCCTGTCGCACTGGTTGGCGGCGCGACCGGTCTGATTGGCGACCCAAGTTTCAAAGCCGCTGAGCGTAAGCTGAATACCGAAGACACCGTGCAGGAGTGGGTGGATAAGATCCGTAAACAGGTTGCACCGTTCCTGGATTTCGACTGCGGTGACAACTCTGCGATTGCGGCGAACAACTACGACTGGTTTGGTGGCATGAACGTGCTGACGTTCCTGCGTGACATCGGCAAACACTTCTCTGTTAACCAGATGATTAACAAAGAAGCAGTGAAGCAGCGTCTTAACCGTGACGATCAGGGTATTTCTTTCACCGAATTCTCCTACAACCTGTTGCAGGGGTATGACTTCGCCTGCCTGAACAAACTGCACGGCGTCTCTCTGCAAATTGGCGGTTCCGACCAGTGGGGTAACATCACCTCCGGTATCGATCTGACCCGTCGCCTCCACCAGAATCAGGTGTTTGGTCTGACCGTGCCGTTGATCACCAAAGCCGACGGTACCAAGTTCGGTAAGACCGAAGGCGGCGCGGTATGGCTGGATCCGAAGAAAACCAGCCCGTACAAGTTCTACCAGTTCTGGATCAACACGGCGGATGCCGACGTTTATCGCTTCCTGAAGTTCTTCACCTTTATGGATATCGAAGAAATCAATGCGCTGGAAGAAGAAGACAAGAACAGCGGTAAAGCACCACGCGCCCAGTACGTGCTGGCGGACGAAGTGACTAAACTGGTTCACGGCGAAGAAGGTCTGGCGGCGGCGAAGCGCATTACGGCTAGCCTGTTCAACGGAACCCTGAGCGATTTAAGCGAAGCGGATTTCGAACAGCTGGCGCAGGATGGCGTGCCGATGGTTGAGATGGAAAAAGGCGCCGATCTGATGCAGGCGCTGGTGGACTCCGAGCTCCAGCCGTCTCGCGGTCAGGCGCGTAAAACCATCGCCTCTAACGCGATCACCATTAATGGCGAAAAACAGGCCGATCCGGAATACACCTTTACCGAGAACGACCGTCTCTATGGTCGCTACACGCTGCTGCGTCGCGGTAAGAAAAATTACTGCCTGGTCTGCTGGAAGTAATTAAAAGTATGCAGGGGCGTGGGAAACCACGCCCCTTTTGTTTTGACAGGGTTTGGTAAGTACAACATGAAGAACATCCTCGCCATTCAGTCCCACGTTGTGTTTGGACATGCTGGCAACAGCGCTGCGGAATTCCCGATGCGCCGCCTCGGCGTTAACGTCTGGCCCCTCAATACCGTCCAGTTCTCGAATCACACCCAATACGGTAAATGGACCGGCTGCGTAATGCCGCCGTCGCATCTGACGGAAATCGTTCAGGGGATTGCGGATATCGACCAGCTTAAACGCTGCGATGCCGTACTGAGCGGCTATCTGGGTTCGGCGGAGCAGGGGGAACATATCCTCGGCATTGTGCGCCAGGTGAAAGCGGCAAACCCCGCGGCGAAATATTTCTGCGATCCGGTAATGGGACATCCTGAAAAAGGCTGCATCGTAGCGCCGGGTGTTGCGGAGTTTCATGTCCGTCATGCATTGCCCGCCAGCGATATTATTGCCCCCAACCTGATTGAACTTGAGATCCTGTGCGAGCATCCGGTCAACAGCGTAGAAGAGGCTGTAAGCGCCTCTCGCGAGCTGATCGCCCAGGGGCCAGAGATTGTGCTGGTTAAGCACCTGGCACGCGCAGGGTTGAGCCAGGACCGTTTTGAAATGCTGCTGGTGACGAAGGATGAAGCCTGGCATATCAGTCGACCGCTGGTGGATTTCGGTGCACGTCAGCCTGTCGGGGTCGGGGATGTGACCAGCGGTTTGCTGCTGGTGAAGCTATTGCAGGGCGCGAGCCTGCGCGATGCGCTGGAGCACGTCACCGCAGCCGTTTATGAAATCATGATTGCGACGAAGACGATGCAGGAATATGAGCTCCAGGTCGTCGCGGCGCAGGATCGCATCGCGAAGCCGGAGCACTATTTTAGCGCAACGCAGCTTTAGAAAACGCCCGGCGCCGCTGCGCTTGCACGGGCCTACGGAATTTATAGGCCGGGTAAGCGTCAGCGCCACCCGGCAATCCAGGCCGCTCGGTTAATTCAACCCTTCCGCTTTCAGCGCCGCTGCCACCGCAGGACGCTCCGCCACGCGCGTCATATACGATGCGACATGGTCTAATCCTTCCATGTTCAGCTTAACCGCGCGCGCCCAGCGCAGAACGGTAAACAGATAGGCATCGGCGATGGTGAAACGCGAGCCACAGATCCACTGGTCGTCTTTCAGCGCGTCGTTAACGTACTGCAACTTTTTCTCCAGCAGCGCGCGCACGGTAGGTTTGTACTCTTCCGGCGTGTCCGGGCGGAACAGGGGCGTAAAGCCTTTGTGCAGTTCGGTGGCAATATAGTTCAGCCACTCCAGCGTTTTATAACGCGCAATGCTGCCGGTGGGGGCAAGGAGCTGACGATCCGGTACGTTGTCCGCCAGGAATTGCATAATCGCCACCCCTTCGGTCAGCAGGGTGCCATCATCCAGCAGCAGGGCCGGAACCTGGCCTTTTGGGTTAATCGCAAAAAAGTCATCCCCGTTTTCCAGACGCTTTTTCATCAGGTCAACGCCGTCCAGCGTGAAATCTTTACCGCTCTCGCGAAGCGTAATATGGGAAGCAAGAGAGCAGGCGCCCGGTTTATAGAACAGTTTCATCGGTAACTCCTTTTTGCTGAGGTTCCAGCTATGTTAGTGCGCGTTCGGATAAAAAAAAAGCCGCTAATCAATTAGCGGCTTCTGTTCAGTCGTTTCCCGATGACATTACGCGTTCGCGGTTTTGATCGCTTTAGCGGATTTGTCGTCGTCCTGGGTCATACGATTCAGTTTAGGTGCGGTCAGCAGCATCAGCACGGCAATCACGGCGGTCGCGATACCAATTTGCATGAATACGGTGCCGTAGACATTCAGGGAAACCAGCGGGTCGGTAACGTTGTCTGGTACCGCCATCAGGTTCGCAATCTTACCTGCGATGATAGCCGCGCCAGCGGTGGTCAGGAACCAGCTACCCATGATGAAGCCCATCAGACGCTGAGGGACCAGCTGCGCAACCATCGCCAGGCCCAGACCGGAGATCATCAGTTCACCGATAGATTGCAGCGCATAGCTCAGGATCAGCCAGTTAACAGACACGATACCCGCGTCGGTCGCGAATTTCGTCCCCAGCGGCAGCACCAGGAATGCGCCAGAGCACAGCACCATACCGATAGCGAACTTGTGCGGCATAGGCAGACGGTCGCCCATCTTGTTATAGATAGCGGCCAGAATCGGGCTACCAATCATGATCCAGAACGGGTTCAGGGCCTGATACTGCTCCGGCTCGAACGCGATACCGAGGATGGAGTGCTCAACGTTGCGGATAGCGAAGAAGTTCAGAGACGTTGGCATCTGGCTGTACAGAACGAAGAAGATGATCGCTTCCAGCATCAGAATGAACGCCACAATCATCTTACGACGTGCCGCACCCTGCATCGCGAAGGCTTCTTTCGCAAAGATAATCACGATACCCAGCGCAACCACGCCCAGTACGGCACGTGCTACGCCCTGGTTATGCAGCAGCCAGGTGGCAACAGCGGCCAGGATCACGATGCCGACGATGGTTGCCAGCAGTTTGCCCATGTGCACGGGTTCGAAGTCTGGTTTTGAACCATAGTCTTTAACCCAGCTACGGCAGAACAGGAAGTTCACAACGGTGATCAGCATACCCACGAAGCTCAGCGCAAACGCTACGCTCCAGCCGAATTTGGCGGCCAGCCATGGGGTTGCCAGCATAGAGAAGAAGGAACCGATGTTGATGGACATGTAGTACATGGTAAATGCACCGTCCAGACGCGGGTCATCTTTGCTGTAGCAGGTAGAGAGCAGGGAAGACGGGTTCGCCTTGAAGAGGCCGTTACCTACCGCGATGGTAGCCATACCCATGTAAACCACACCTGCATCGTGCCCGGACCAGGCAACCAGCCCATAGCCAATCGCCAGAACAACGGCGCCCAGCATAATGACTCGTTTAGTACCGAGGACTTTATCGCCTAACCAGCCGCCGATAGCGACCAGGCCATACACCAGGGCGCTGAAGGAAGAGAACAGCGTGATGGAATCGGCTTCAGACATACCCAGCTGTTTAACCAGGTAAACCGCCATGATCCCTTGCAGGCCGTAGTAGCCAAAACGTTCCCATAATTCGATCGAGAAAATGAGATAGAACGCTTTAGGCTGTTTGAAAGCGTTAAGACTTACGCTCTCATCTGTTGGTTTATTGTTTGCAGTAGACACATATACCTCTTTTTTTACATCCCATATTAACGGGGGTGTTCATAGCGTGATGACCGTAGTCCATCCGCTTTATAGTTATATTGGGAGGGGAAACGGCGGGTAATGTTCACTATCCAGCCCCATCTGGCAATACGTTTGTAATAATCTGTTACATATAACTCTGGCGGTATAATCATCGGTTCATGCAAATGTTATACAGCGTTAAATCTCATCCGTTCAAAATTGATGGTTTTTTTCACTGTAAACGACCCTGTTCAACGGCTGTATGGCGATATGTTCTGCTATTTTGGGTGATTGGCAGTGATATAGCCCATATTCTGAAAAATGACTGGTCTTATGTGCGGTATGGAATCGATGAAATCTTGTCTGACAAAGGGGTTGGGCGGGTTTTAACAACAAAAATCCAACATCAGGTTATCAGAGTGATCGCGATCACAGATGTATAGAAATTTTTGGTGATGAAAAAACTATTAACCTCTTTGAGTGTTAAATGACCGAAGAATCGACAATGCGTTAAGGAGAAAGAGAGGGCAATTTATGGTCAATCGGGAAGATATCAGAGCCCTTGTTAATATTAAGGGCTTGAACAGGTAAGAAGTTAGGTGGTTTACGCTCAGGGATAGACTTTTTCTTTGTATTCGCAGAGATCTTCGATAATGCAGGAACCGCAGCGTGGCTTACGGGCAATACAGGTATACCGTCCGTGCAGGATCAGCCAGTGGTGGCAGTCCACCTTAAATTCCGCCGGGACCACTTTTAAAAGCTTCTCTTCCACCTCTTCCACGTTTTTACCCGGCGCGAACCGGGTACGGTTAGAGACGCGAAAGATATGGGTATCTACGGCGATGGTCGGCCAGCCAAACGCCGTGTTCAGCACCACATTTGCCGTTTTACGCCCGACGCCCGGCAACGCTTCCAGCGCAGCGCGGTCTTCCGGGACTTCACCGCCGTGCTGCTCCAGCAGGATCCGGCAGGTCTTAATGACGTTTTCGGCCTTGCTGTTAAACAGGCCAATGGTCTTGATATAGGATTTCACACCTTCAACGCCCAGCTCCAGCATGGCCTGCGGCGTATTGGCGACAGGGTAGAGCAGGGCCGTGGCTTTGTTGACGCTCACGTCCGTCGCCTGTGCAGAGAGCAGCACCGCGATCAACAGTTCAAACGGCGAGTTAAAGTTCAGCTCTGTCGTAGGATGAGGATTCTCATCGCGCAGGCGCGTCAGGATCGCAATGCGTTTCTCTTTATTCATACTGCTTTCTCGGGGATCCCTTCCTGTACGCTGCGCTCAGCGGCGCGGCGTTTACGTTTTTCATCAATCAGGTATTTTAACGCCAGCATCATCCCAAGGCCAATGAAGGCGCCAGGCGGCAGCATGGCCAGCAGGAACGGAGTGTCCGTATGGAACACCTCAATACGCAGCGACTTCGCCCAGCCGCCAAGCAGCGCGTCCGCACCGTCGAAGAGCGTACCGTTGCCCAAAATTTCACGCAGAGAACCGAGAACGAACATGGCGGCAGTCGCGCCCATGCCGATGGAAAAACCATCCAGCGCGGATATGGCCGGATTGTTTTTCACCGCAAAGGCTTCAGCGCGGCCTACGACAATACAGTTAGTCACGATAAGCGGAATGAAAATCCCGAGCGACTGGTACAGGCCAAATGCGTAGGCGTTAATCAGCATTTGCACCACGCTGACCACCGACGCAATGATCATGACATAGATCGGAATACGGATTTCCGACGGCGTCCAGCGGCGCAAAACAGAAATGGAAAAGTTAGTCAGGGTCAGCACCAGCGTGGTCGCCAGCCCCAGCCCGAGCGCGTTGGTGGCGGTAGACGTCACCGCCAGCAGCGGACACAGCCCCAGCAGCTGTACCAGCGCGGAGTTGTTCTTCCAGAGACCCTGGACGATAACCTCTTTAACCTGGCTCATGGTCACTCCTCACAGGTGGAAAGATGATTGATCTGCGCGGGCAGCGTTTCGGCATACAGCCCGGCGCGCTTGACGGCGTTGACCACCGCGCGCGGGGTAATCGTGGCACCCGTGAACTGGTCAAACTCGCCGCCATCTTTTTTCACCGCGAAAGCAGGATCGTCTTCGCCATGAATCATCTTACCGGCGAAGTGTAAGATCCAGTCGCTTAAGCGTGTTTCAATTTTGTCGCCAAGGCCCGGCGTTTCGTGATGTTCCGTCACGCGCGTGCCCAGCACGGTGCCGGAAAAATCGCTGCCAACCAGCAGCTGAATCGCACCGGAGTAACCGTCCGGCGCGGTGGCTTCCATGACGGCACCCACGGGATTATCGCCCTTGCGGGCAATATAAACGCGATGGGGTCCTTTACCGAGCTGCGGAGCCTGCACGACAAAGCAGCTTTTTTGCAGGTCATTATCGTAGAGGTCGGATGGGATCACCTGATCGAACAGCGTCTTTTGCTGCTTCATTGCCTGCTCTGCAATGGTAGTTTTCGTCAGTTCATTTACCAGCGCGGTCAGCCCGGTGAGGGCGGCAGCGAAGATCGCCAGCGTAACGCCGTGTTTTTGCATTGTTTTTAGCATGGCGTGACCCTTAGCGATGACCGTACACGCGTGGCCGCGTGTAGTAGTCGATGAGCGGAACGGTGATGTTAGCCAGCAGCACGGCAAATGCCACGCCGTCCGGATAACCGCCAAAGCTGCGAATAAGCCAGACCAGCAAGCCCGCCAGCGCGCCGAAAATCAGACGACCACGGTTGGTGGTAGACGCGGTGACCGGATCGGTCAGAATAAAGAATGCCCCGAGCATGGTCGCGCCGGAGAGCAGATGGAGCTGCGGGCTGGCCAGTGACTCAGGTGAGATGACCCAGCCGAGCGTCGAGCAGACGGCCAGCGTCACCAGGAAGCTCACCGGAATATGCCAGCGGATCGCCTTCTGTTGCAGCAGGAACGCGCCGCCCAACAAATAGGCCAGATTGACCCACTGCCAGCCAGCACCCGCCAGTACGCCGCTGTAAATAGACGATTTCATCACCTGCTCCACGCTGTGTCCGGCACGCAGGGAGGTTTTGAAGGTATCGAGCGGGGTGGCCTGGCTGATGCCGTCCACGCCCATGCGAAGCGCGTTCATATCTGCGCCCAGCGCGGTGTGGCCGGTAAAGATAACGTGCAGGGCATCCATAAAGCCGGGGACGGTGGCGGCGATCTCATGCGGTGGCAGCCAGCTGGTCATCTGTACCGGGAAGGAGATCAGCAGTACCACGTAGCCAATCATCGCCGGGTTAAACGGGTTATGGCCCAGCCCGCCGTACAGCTGCTTGGCGATGATCACCGCAAACACCGTTCCCAATACCACCATCCACCACGGGGCGAACGGGGGAATGCTGATGGCCAGCAACAGGCCGGTCAACAGGGCGGAGTTATCGCTCAGGATGCGAGTCACTTCCATTTTGCGCAGCTTCAGGATCGCTGCTTCCGCTGCGACGGCACTGGCGCAACCCAGAACTAACTGGAAAAGCGTACCCCAGCCGAAAAACCAACACTGTACGGCAATACCTGGCAGCGCGGCCAGGCACACCAGCATCATAATACGCGATGTCTGGCGCTGGTTATGGGTATAAGGGGAACTTGCAATTCTGAAAACCATTTAATCCTCGTTAACGGCTTGCTGCGCGGCTTTCTTTGCCTGAACGCGCGCAATCGCGGCGGCGACTGCGGCTTTGCGTGGATCGTCGTTGGCGGCCGCAGGCCGTTCGTCCTGCTGTGCCGCTTTTCGTGCTTTGGCACGGGCGATGGCCGCTTCAACGGCGGCTTTACGCGGGTCGACAGGCGCTTCACTCTCTTCGGCAGGCTGAACCTGTGCCGCTTTTCGTGCTTTGGCACGGGCGATAGCGGCTTCAACGGCCGCCTTGCGCGGATCCGTCGCTTCCTGTTCAACCACCACTGTCTGCTGACCGGCCTTACGGGCTTTTGCCCTGGCGATAGCCGCTTCCACCGCCGCTTTACGCGGGTCGATGTCGGCTTCCGGTTTGGCGTGTTGCGCTTTCTCCGCCTGACGCGCGCGAGCTTCGGCTTTACGCGCTTCGCGAGCCGCAATCGCTTCGCTGTTGTCCGGTCTTTCTCCCGGAGCGATCACAACCGTCTGGGCGGCGGTGGCTTTCTTCTCGCGCACGCGGGCCAGGGCTGCGTTAATGGCATCCTGATCTTTCGCCGCAGGCTGGACGGCAGCCTGCTTATGGCGTTCCTGACGGGCTTGTTTCTCGCGCTCCAGTCGCGCCTGACGCGCTTCAAAGCGGGCCTTCGCTTCAGCGGCACGTTTTTCTTCCATGGAGATGGCGTAGATTTCGGCTTTCTCCTGACGGAAGTATTGCACCAGCGGAATATTGCTTGGGCAGACCCAGGCGCAGGCACCGCATTCAATACAGTCAGCCAGGTTATGCGCCTGGGCTTTATCGTGCAACTGGCCTTTGCTGTACCAGTACAACTGCTGCGGCAGTAAATCTGCCGGGCATGCGTCCGCACAGGCGCTACAGCGTATGCAGCCTTTCTCTTCCTGCGTTTCGCCCATCTCCGTTGGGGAAGGGGCGAGCAGGCAGTTGGTAATCTTCACCACCGGCACATCCAGCCACGGCAGGGTAAAGCCCATCAGCGGGCCACCCATAATGACCAGTTGATCGCTACCCGGGCAGAAGCCAGCCTGTTCCAGCAGATGACGCACCGGCGTACCCAGACGCGCCCAGACGTTGCCGGGACGGGAGACGGACTCACCGGTCAGCGTGACGACGCGCACGGTCAATGGCTCGCCGTCAATCACCGCACGTTTCACCGCGTAGGCGGTTCCCACGTTTTGCATCAGCACGCCGATGTCGGACGAACGGCCCCCGTGGGGGACCTGTTTGCCGGTCAGGATCTGCGTCAGCTGTTTTGCCCCGCCGGACGGGTATTTGGTCGGGATCACTCGCAGGGCGATATCGTGGCTGTCCGCCAGTACCGCACGCAGCATCGAAATGGCCTGCGGTTTATTGTCCTCAATACCGATCAGCACTTCGCGGGGTTGCAGAATATGCGCAAGAATGCGAATCCCTTCCACCACCTGCGCGGCACAGTCCTGCATCAGACGGTCATCGGCGGTGATGTACGGTTCGCACTCGGCGGCGTTGATGATCAGCGTTTCGATTTTATCGCCGCCGCCGTGAAGCTTAGCGCCGGTCGGGAAGCCTGCGCCTCCCAGACCCGCCACGCCGAACTGATGAATGCGTTCAATCAGCGCTTCACGGCTGTGGGAACGGTAGTCGCTCCAGCCGTCACGATCGATCCAGCGGTCTTCACCATCGGCTTCAATGATCACGCTCAGCTCAGACAACGCCGACGGATGGGCAACGGTATGGGGGGCAACAGCCACCACCTTACCGGAAGTCGGGGCATGTATCGGCAACATCCGTCCGCGACCAAAGGTCAGCGGCTGGCCGCGAAGAACGCTATCGCCTTCTTTCACGCACAGTTCACCTTCCGCGCCGATATGCTGTTTAAGGGGCATAACGTAACGGGTCGCCAGCGGGATCTGGCGCAGCGGCGTGCCGTTAGACTGCGATTTCATCTCAGGCGGATGAATGCCGCCGTCGAAATCCCAGATCTTCTCTTTTCTGAAGGCAGAAAATAACTTAAGCATGTTGTTCCACAGGAATATTGCGAACCGGAATGGTCTGAAGGTCCCACTTCCAGCTTTCAGTAGTCGTTTCAACCGGGCGTAGTTCTATACACTGCGTCGGGCAGGGCGCCATGCAGAGATTACAGCCGGTGCACAGATCCGCCACAACGGTGTGCATCGCGCGCGTTGCGCCCACAATGGCGTCAACTGGACACGCCTGAATACATTTGGTGCAGCCAATGCAGTTGGCTTCGTCGATGACAGCAAGGGCACGAACGGGCTCCTGGGCCTGTTCATCGCCGTCGACAGGCTGGGGATCGACGTTCAGCAGGGCAGCTATTTTAAGCATGACCGCTTCGCCACCCGGTGCGCAGCGGTTGATCTTTTCGCCCTGCACGCCCACCGCCTCAGCGTAAGGGCGGCAGCCAGGGTAGCCGCACTGCCCGCACTGGCTCTGCGGTAAAAGTTCATCAATTTTTTCAACCACCGGATCGTCCTCCACCGCAAACCGGCGGGAGGCATAACCCAGAATAATGCCAAAGACGAGTCCCAGTACGCTGATGGACGCGATGGCAATCCAGATAGCACTCATTACAACTTCACCAGACCACTAAAGCCCATAAAGGCCAGAGACATTAAACCTGCGGTCACCAGAGCGATGGCGTTACCGCGAAACGGCGCGGGAATATCCGCCGCGGCCAGACGCTCGCGAATCGAGGCGAACAGGACCATAACAAAAGAGAAACCGACCGCCGCGGAAAAACCGTACAACGCCGATTGCAGGAAATTATGCCCAAGGTTGATATTGAGCAGCGCCACGCCCAGCACCGCGCAGTTGGTGGTGATGAGAGGCAGGAAAATGCCCAGCAGGCGATACAGGGCAGGGCTGGTTTTCCGCACCACCATCTCGGTAAATTGCACCACAACCGCAATGACCAGAATAAAGGACAAGGTGCGCAGGTAGAGCATGTCGAGCGGGATCAGGATCCAGGTATCAATCAGCCATGCGCAAATGGAGGCCATCGTCATCACGAAGGTGGTCGCCAGCCCCATGCCCATTGCCGTCTCCAGCTTTTTGGAGACGCCCATAAACGGGCACAGGCCAAGGAACTTCACCAGTACGAAGTTATTAACCAGCACAGTTCCGACAAAGAGCAGTAAGTAATCGGTCATTATTTAGCCTGAAATAAAATAGCCGCCTATTATCGGATAAACGACAACAGGCCACAACAGGTTAACTGTAAGGTTATTACGGGTTGACAAAGGTCTTCTTAACGCGCGTCGAACGCTTGAAATAAGGGACCAGAAGCGCCGTCGCCAGTAGCGGAAACAGTAACTGGCGAACCGCCAGCGCGTCAGACACTGGCGAGAAAGCGAATGCTTTGACAGCCAGCAGCACGGAGACCAGCAGCCAGATAATGTAATGTTTTGGCACGTTTTTGCGGCGTTTGAAGAAGGCGATAGTCAGCCACAGCGTGTAGTACCACATCGCGATCGCGAAAACGAACGACACAAACCACGTTGCAATATTGAGCGCACTCTGGGACATCAGTGTCTGGATAGCATGAGGCGTAACCAGTGCGGTGGTGTATAGCAACAGCGCCAGCGAAGCGCTTAATAATGCCACCAGCAGCCATGCCAGCGGGGCGATTAACCAGCCCCCAATTCTCTCTCCAGGCAATGCGGTCATACGCTCTCCCATAGTCTGCGCGAAATGTTATACAGAAATTTGCAGGGCGGAGAGTATATAACATTTCACGCCGAAGGCTACTTTCTTATACAACGTAACGCCATACGGATTTAGGCACTTCCCCCACATTGAACAGACGACCGCCAGAGACCAGTTCGGCGCGACGATGGTCAGCAGCGCGGTACATATTGATGATGTCCTGATTATCCGACAGCGTGTAGTTCAGATGGTCAAACAGTTTTTCCAGGCTTTCAAGGGAATTGATCTTACGAAATTTTAATAAATAGTCCTGAACTGTCATGTTAATAAGTTTCCATATAAAAGGGTAATACCCATAAAGGTAATGCGTTCGAATAATAAACGGATTAATAAAGACGTAAACTGTCCACTCGGGTAACGCGACGAAATTAGGAGTTTTCTTTGCGAAGAATCAGGCATCAGCAGATGCCTGGAAGAGAAGGGTAACCCCGTTCATTACGGCTGGCAATACGTTCCATGACGTAATGTGTCACGCTTTATGACGACACGGCTTACTTTTGTTGTGCGACAGTAACAGGCTCCGGCGGCTGGTAGTTATCGATATGGCTGGCGATGCCGAGCAACACGACTGAAACCCCAAGGACAATCCATCCCGCTAATTCAATGATTCGATTAATTATTGACGACATAATTTGTGTTTGTAATTTATCCATAAATACAGATTACAAATGTTACAGCGCCCTTTTCGCCAGAGCAAGCGCTTTGGGAACGATTCCTCGAACCCATATACACACTTTAATGCGAGGTAACAAAAAACGCTGTCGCGAGATGCTATTTTAACTCACAGGGCACATTATTAATCTGTGCGTTAAGCACAAGGCCAGTGATAAATAAGCGCACAGCGAGGGGGCAAACGATGAGTGAAAACATCCGCGTCGGTCTTATTGGCTACGGGTACGCAAGCAAAACCTTTCATGCACCGCTGGTTGCCGGCACGCCGGGAATGGAACTGGCGGCTATCACAAGCAGCGATGAGACTAAGGTCCGCGCCGACTGGCCAGCCGTGCCGGTGGTAACGGAGCCTAAGCATCTGTTTAACGATCCTAATATTGACCTTATTATCATTCCAACTCCTAACGACACTCATTTCCCCCTGGCGAAAGCGGCGCTGGAGGCAGGGAAACATGTTGTTGTCGATAAGCCCTTCACCGTGACGTTGTCACAGGCGCGCGAGCTGGATGCGCTGGCGCGAAGTCTGGGTCGGTTATTATCGGTCTTTCAAAATCGGCGCTGGGACAGCGATTTCCTGACGGTTAAGGCGCTGATAAACGAAGGCACGCTCGGCGAAATTGCCTTTTTTGAGTCGCACTTCGATCGTTATCGTCCGCAGGTGCGAGATCGCTGGCGCGAGCAGGCGGGACCGGGTAGCGGCATCTGGTATGACTTAGCGCCGCATCTTCTCGATCAGGCCGTTCATCTGTTTGGTTTGCCCGTGAGCATGACGGTCGATTTAGCGCAGCTCAGGCCGGGGGCGCAGACCACCGACTATTTCCATGCCATTTTGAGTTATCCGCAGCGGCGCATTGTGCTGCACGGGACAATGCTTGCGGCGGCGGAATCGGCCCGCTATATCATTCACGGGGCGCGCGGCAGCTATGTGAAGTTCGGCCTGGATCCGCAGGAAGAGCGCCTCAAAAATGGCGAACGCTTACCGCAGGAGGACTGGGGCTACGACATGCGCGACGGGGTGGTGACGCGTGCGGAGGGGGAGGTACTGGTTGAAGAGACGGTATTGACCCTGCCGGGGAACTATCCAGCGTATTACGCCGCCATTCGTGACGCGCTGAACGGTTCAGGTGAAAATCCGGTTCCCGCAAGCCAGGCAATCCAGATTATGGAGCTGATCGAGCTCGGGATCGAATCTGCCAAACATCGCGCAACGCTCTGTCTGGCATAAGTGCCAAACGCTTTCGTAGGCCGGGTAAGCGCAGCGCCACCCGGCAGTAAAGAGGACTACTGAGCAACTTTATCGCGCAGCGCCTGTTTCTCTTCAGGCGTCAGGAAGGCGATCTCCAGCCCGTTGATTTGCGCCTGACGGATCTGCTCGCGGCTCAGCCCGGCCTGTGGTGCGGCGATGTTGTATTCGTGAATAATATCCACGCCCTGAATCGCCGGATCGTCCGTGTTCAGCGAAGCCAGCACCCCGTGCTCGAGGAAGGTTTTCAGCGGGTGTTGCGCCAGCGACGCCACTGTACTGGTCTGAATATTGGAGGTCAGGCAGGATTCGATTCCAATACGTTGTTCGGCGAGGAAATCCATCAGCGCGGGATCTTCAATGGCTTTCACGCCATGACCTATACGTTCCGCACCCAGCTCACGAATGGCCTGCCAGATGCTTTCCGGCCCCGCGGCTTCCCCCGCATGAACGGTAATATGCCATCCTGCATCACGTGCGCGGTTGAAATGAGACAGGAACAGACTGCCCGGGAAGCCCAGCTCGTCACCGGCCAGGTCGATGGCGGTGATCTGGTCGCGATGCGCCAGTAATGCTTCCAGCTCCTGAAGACAGGCCGCTTCACCGAAGGTACGGCTCATAATGCCGATCAAACGCGCCTGAACGTCAAAGGTTTTGCAGCCTTCACGCACGCCTTCAATGACCGCTTCAACCACGCCCGCTACGGGGAGGTTGTGGGTCATCGCCATATAGCCCGGGGAGAAACGCAGTTCAACATAGTGCAGGCCGTTACGCGCGGCATCTTCGATGTTTTCAAAGGCGACACGGCGACAGGCATCGACCGAGGCCAGCATCTTCACGCCCCAGTCGAGCTTGCTCAGAAAACTCACCAGATCCGGTTCGTTCGACGTGACCTGAACATGCGGGATCAGGGTTTCAAGCGTTTCGGCAGGGAGGGTTAAATTGAACTGGCGACCAAGATCGAGAATGGTTTGGGCACGAATGTTTCCGTCGAGGTGGCGGTGAATATCAGTTAAAGGCAGGCGTGTATCAATCATGGTCGCACTCTTTGCTGGTTAAAGTGCGCCATATTATAAAAACAAAACGGGGTAAAAAGCTATTTGCGCAAGGGAATATTCCGTTGCGCAAATGATTTACAGCAGAGTGTTGATGCCAGCGATAAGGCGTTGAACGCCCTGTTCAAGTTTACTACGCGGACAGCCAGCGTTCAGACGCACATAGCCTTTACCTTCATCCCCATAGGTATATCCCGGCATGATGGCCACTTTTTGCTGTTCAATCAGCACGTTTTGCAGCGTCTTGTCATCTATACCGAGTGGGCTAAGATCGATCCATGCCAGATAGGTGGCCTCGGGCGGTTGCCAGTTGAGTGTCGGAAATGCAGTATTCAGTTCGTCAGCAATGTAGCGCAGGTTTTCTTCGAGATAGGTCCGCAGCGCGTCCAGCCAGGGTTCTCCCTGTCGGTAGGCAGCAATGTGCGCGGTCAGCGCCAGCACGGAAGGGGAAGAGAGTCCGTCCCGACCTTTTAATGCATTCAGATAGGCGCTACGGCTGGCGTCATCGGCGATAAGCCCCCAGGCACCCGTCAGCGCCGGAATATTGAAGCTTTTGGAACCCGAGGTCAGCAGCGCCCATTTATCGCGTGCAACCTCATTCCACGGGGTATGACGATGCGTGCCCCATACCATGTCCATATGAATTTCGTCGCTGATCACCGCTACGTCATAACGTTCACACAGGGCCGCCATTGTGGTCAGCTCTTCCCGCGTCCAGACTTTGCCGGTCGGGTTTTGCGGGCTACACAGCAGCAGCACCTTGTTTTCCGGTTTTGACAGCGCCGCTTCCAGCGCGGCCATATTGCCCTCCCAGCCATGCGCTGTTTTCTGCATCGGCACGGAAACAACGGTACGCTGGTTGCCTTCGATGGCTTTATAAAAGGCATCGTAAGCCGGGGTATGGACCACCACGCCGTCGCCAGGCGAGGACCAGAGGCGGATCAGCTCCGAGACCATATAAATGACCGACGGCCCATACACCACGGTTTCGGTATCAATCTGACTGTTAAAGCGTTGCCGGAACCAGTGCGCCACGGCGGCCAGAAATTCGTCATTTTTCCAGCGACTGTAGCCAAACACCCCGTGGTTTATTCGCTGGTGCAGCGCATCGGTAATGCAGGGGGCGGTGGCGAAATCCATATCAGAGATGGTGAAGGGCAGCAGGTCGGCAGCGCCAAAACGGTCAGCGACATAATCCCACTGGGTACACCAGGTGCCGTGTCGATCCACGACGGTAGAAAAATCAAACATGACGGTGCTCCGTAAAGTAAAACCCCCTCATGACGAGGGGGGCGAGGCATCAGGCTTCGACGGTTCGCATCAGGGTTGCCAGCTCATCCTTCACTGACTGTACCTGCGGGCCAATGACGACCTGCAAATTGTGTTGATTTAACTGTACCACCCCAATAGCCCGGTTAGCTTTAAGTGCGTTGGTATCCACTTTGGACATGTCCGCCACCGACAAACGCAGGCGGGTGATGCAGTTATCCAGAGAGGTAATGTTATCCGCACCGCCCAGCGCCGCCAGAATAGCCGGCGTGTTATATCCGGATTTCCCAACGGTACCAGCTACCGCCTGTTCAACGCTGGTGGCCGTATCGGTATCGCGGCCAGGCGTTTTCAGGTTAAAGCGGGTGATGGCGAAGCGGAAGATCCCGTAGTAAACCGCGAACCAGATGGCGGCCACAACCGGCACCAGATACCACTTGGTGGACAGACCGTGCAGGATACCGAAGACCACGAAGTCAATCACGTTACCGTCGGTGTTACCGATGGTCACACCGAGCACAGCCATCACGGTAAAGCCCAGGCCCGTCAGTACGGCGTGGATGAGGTACAGTACCGGCGCTACGAACAGGAACAGGAACTCGATTGGTTCTGTCGTACCGCCCACCACGCAGGCAATAACGCCGGAGATCAGCAGGCCTTTAATTTTATGACGATTTTCCGGACGGGCACAGTGGTACATCGCCAGCGCAGCGCCTGGCAGGCCGCCGAGGAAGGCAGGCATTTTACCCTGAGAGAGGAAACGCGTCGCACTTTCAGAGAAGCCGTGAGTGGTCGGGCAGCTCAGCTGGGCCTGGAAGATGGTCAGCGCGCCGCTAACGGAATGACCGCAAACGTCCATGGTACCGCCGGCTTCGGTAAAGCGGATCAGGGCAACCAGGATATGCTGTAAACCAAATGGCAGCAGCAGACGTTCACCCGTACCGAAAATCATCGGGCCGAAATCACCCGCGCCGTTGATAATGCGGCCGATACCGGTGATCCCCATGGCAAAAATCGGCCAAATCAGAGGGATGATCAGACCAAACAGACCCATCACAACCAGCGTAATGATTGGCACAAAGCGGGTCCCGCCGAAGAAGGCCAGCGCATCGGGCAGGCGGATGTTGTGGAAGCGTTCGTGCAGCATCCAGATAATCACCCCCGCGATCACGGCTCCAAGGATCCCGGTATCGATGGACTGAATACCAATCACGCTCTGAATGTTATTGGCTTTCAGTACCGCCGCGTCGGTCGTGGGCAGGATCCCTTTGGCAGTCAGCCAGAAGTTAACCGCAAGGTTCATGACCGCATAGCCAACGAAGCCCGCAAACGCCGCCACGCCTTTATTTTCGCGCGCCAGACCCAGAGGAATGGCGATACAGAACATTACCGGCAGGAAGCTAAAGGCAAAAGAGCCGACCTTGCTCATCCAGATGAAGATCGCCTGAAGTACCGGATTTCCGAGGAAAGGGATCAGGGTAATGACGTCGTGGCTGCTTAACGAGCTGCCGATCCCCAGCATGATCCCGCAAAAAGAGAGAAGCGCCACGGGCAGCATAAAGGTTTTACCCAGTTGCTGGAAAAACTCCCACAGCGATATTTTTTGTGCTGCTTTCGTCGTCATAAAACGACTCCTTAAATGGTAGAAAGAGATTTAACGACCTCGATGGGGCGAGAAGATAAAACGTTTTATCAAACTTTAGTGCGCGCTAAATCACATTCTCAGGCTTTTACTGGTAGTATAAAGATAACGTATTGATAAAACGTTTTAGCGATCTCATTATCAAGGAGTCACGCCACCACATGGCTGTAGCGAAAAAGATCACCATCAACGATGTCGCGCTGGCGGCGGGGGTTTCCGTCAGCACCGTTTCGCTGGTATTGAGCGGGAAGGGGCGCATCTCTCCTGCAACGGGTCAGCGCGTCAACGAGGCCGTTGAGCAGTTAGGCTTTGTGCGTAATCGCCAGGCGTCGGCGCTGCGCGGTGGGCAAAGCGGGGTGATAGGGCTGATCGTTCGCGACCTCACGTCGCCGTTTTATGCAGAACTGACCGCCGGGCTTACCGAGTCGCTTGAAGCGCAGGGGCGAATGGTTTTCCTGCTCCACGGTGGGCGCGAACCGGAGCAGCTGCTCTCCAGGCTGGATATGCTGCTGACGCAAGGGGTGGATGGGGTGATCGTGGCCGGCGCGTCCGGCGTGGGCAGTGAATTGTGTGAGCGCGCGGCGCAGAAAGGCGTACCGCTGGTGTTTGCCTCGCGCGCCAGCTATCTCGACGAAGCCGATACCCTTCGGCCAGATAACATGCAGGCCGCGCAAATGCTGACCGAGCATCTTATTCATCGCGGCCATCAGCGCATCGCCTGGCTCGGCGGTAAAAGCTCGTCCCTGACGCGTGCCGAGCGGGTGGGCGGTTACTGCTCCACGCTCATCACATACGGCCTGCCGTTTCACAGCGAATGGGTGGTGGAGTGTGAATCCAGCCAGAAAAAAGCCGCGGAAGCCATCGGCACGCTGCTTCGCAACAGCCCGACGATCAGCGCGGTGATTTGCTATAACGACGTCATTGCGATGGGGGCGTGGTTCGGTTTGATCCGCGCCGGACGCCAGAGCGGTGAGGGCGGGGTAGAAACGTTCTTCGGCCATCAGGTGGCGCTGGGGGCGTTTGCGGATGTCGGTGAAAATGCATTAGACGATCTCCCCATCGTCTGGGCGACGACGCCGGCTCGTGAGATGGGGTACACCCTGGCAGACAGGATCATGCAGCGCATTGAAAATACGGACGTGCAGGCCGGGCATCAGATTGTGGCTGCGCGGTTAGTGACGGTGAAGTAAACGCTTTGCTTGCACGGGCCTGCAACGGCTCAGGATCGGAGGCCGGGTAAGCGTCAGCGCCACCCGGCAATAAAAAACCCCTCATGCGAGGGGTTTTTCGTTTACTGCTGCGGTACTGCCGGCGGCGCTGCCGGTTCAGCCGGTGCCGGAATGCCCAGCGTCGGCATACCAAACATGCCGACAAACTCTTCCAGCGGCATTTTGTCGCCGTTGAGCGTCACCTGGCCATTAGCATATTGCAGGCTGGTGGAAATGGTGTTGTCTTCCACCTTCGTGATGCGGAACATCTGGCCCATCGCCGCCAGGCCTTTCACCTGTTGGTTTGCCAGTTTCCCTGCATCTTCTTCACCATACCCTTCAAGTTTCGCAATCTGCGTCATGAACTCGGTCGCCATATCCATCGGGATGGTCAGCTTGCTGTCGAGCGATTTCACGCTGCGGTCAACTTCCTGCGCCAGGGTCTGCGGTTCGCCGGTCGCAGCGGCCGGATCCTTCAGGAACAGCGACAGGTTGAAGTTGGTTTCGCCTTTGCCGTTTTTCCAGCTCAGTGGCGCAACGGTAATCACCGGCTCGCCCTTCAGCAGGATCGGCAGGTTATTAAACAGCACCGTCATCGCCTGCTGCTGGTACGCCTGCGGGTTCTGTTGCAGGGCGGCATCGGTCAGCAGAGCCTGGCTCTCTTTACTGTATTTCTGACTGAATTCATGCCACGCCTGGCCGTCAATGTTGCCGATTTTCAGAGACAGCTTACCGGTACCCAGATCCTGATTCTGTACTTTCAGGCTTTTCAGGCTGTAATCCAGCTGGGTGTTGATGCTTTTACCGTCTTTGGAGACGTCAGACTTACCGTCCAGATCCATGCCTTCCAGCACCGCCATCTCTTTGCCTTCGATCGCAATGGCGATCTTATCGAGGCTCAGTTTCTGGTCGCCGATACGCTCATCAAAATCGGTCATACGGCTATTGCCGCTGGCTTTCAGGTTGTTGAAGGTAAGCTGAACCTTCTGGTTATATTCATTGACTGAATTTACCAGGCCGCTGGCGGCATCGCCGGTCAGGGAGACATTCTTGCCGTCGCGATCGGCATCAAGCTGGAAATTACCGCCGCTGAAGGCGACTTTATCGGTGCCTTGTTCGTAATTCAGGGCTTTCAGGTCGATGTCGGAATGCGTATCACCGGCATAGCTGATGCGGGTATTGATCTCAAACGGCGACTCATTTTTCGCCATATCGAAAATCGGCTTCGTCACCTCGTTATTCACCAGTACGGTTCTGGCGGATGCCATAGAGGGGATCAGGTTAAACTTTTTCAACTGCGCCAGCGGGAACGGACCGTGGCTGACCACTTCATCCAGTACCACGCTCTGGCCCGGTTTCAGCCAGGCGTTCTGATTACCCGCAACCGGCTTCACCACCACCTGCATATGGCTGGTAAACACGCCACGCTGGTAGTTCTGGTAGCTTAGCTCCAGACCTGCTTCAGGCGCGCTGCGCTTAATCTCGCTGTTTGCCTGCGCCATCATCTCTGCCAGACGGCTTTCCAGCTGTTTCCCGGTATACCAGGAAGCACCCGTCCAGATCACGCCTAAAGCAACAATCACTCCTACCGCTACGACCGATTTTTTCATTGCGATTATCCCTAAAATGAAACCAGGCGGTTAAAACCGCCTGGTGTTACAACGCCTGTTACTAGCTTAGCAAGAGTTGTTAAAAAATTCAGTAAGTCCCTAAAGCTTATTAAAAACACGCGCCAGGCGACCGGTGCCGCTCACCCGGACAGGCGACTCGTTGGCCGCGACAAAGGCGGATTCACCCGGTTTGAGCACCAGACGCTCGCTATCTTTATGCAACGTCGCTTCGCCTTCCACACAGAACAGGATCGCGGCGCTCTCCTGTGCAATGGCGGTTTCGTCTGCGCTGAGGTCATGCAGCGAGAAGGCAAAATCGTCAACCGGAATCGGGAAGTCCAGCTCTGCGCCGTTTTTCACCGGCTGCGTAAGCAGCTCCGCAGCAGGTTTTGCCACGAACTTCACGTTGGCAACCAGCTCAGGGATGTCGATGTATTTTGGCGTCAGGCCCGCGCGCAGTACGTTATCGGAGTTAGCCATCACCTCCAGCGCCACGCCGTTCAGGTAGGCGTGCGGGGTTTCAGCGAACAGGAACATTGCTTCGCCCGGGTTGAGCTTCACCACGTTCAGCAGCAGCGGAGAGAAGAGGCCGCTGTCGTCCGGATAAAACACGGAAATTACGCGAATGGTGTCCCATGGCTCACCCTGCTGGCTGTTCAGCGCGGCTTTCAGCACCGCCAGCGCGTGGGATTTTTCCTCGCCCTGCATATTCAGCAGGCTGGCAAACAGCTCGCTCAAGGCTTCTGCGTTCGGGTTTTCCAGGAAATGGGCGATCGCGTTGTGAGCCCCGGCGACCGGTTGCAGCAGGGAGATGATCTCGGAAAACTCGCGGAAGGCATTCATCGCCAGGAAAGGGGTAAGGGCGAAAACCAGTTCCGGCTTGTGGTTAGGATCTTTGTAGTTACGCTCTGCGGCGTCTAACGGAATACCGGCGGCATTTTCTTTGGCAAAGCCCAGCTCAGAGGCTTTTTTGTTCGGGTGAACCTGAATGGAGAGCGGCTGGTCGGCGCACAATACCTTGAAGAGAAACGGCAGCTCACCAAAACGATTCGCCACTTTATCGCCGAGCAGTGCGGCTTTGTCGGCGTCGATGACGTCACGCAGGCTGCGAACCTGGCCGCTGGCATCTTCAATTTTTGAGCTGCTCTTCGGATGCGCGCCCATCCACAGCTCTGCCATCGGCAGGTTGTCCGGGTTGGCGATACCGTAGAGATCCGTTAACGCAGTTTTACTTCCCCAGGCGTAGTTTTGCACTGAGTTGATGAGTTTTTGCATTATCAAGCCCTGATTCATATGTGGAATTAACTCCGCGTATTAAAGCAATAAACCGAATGGAAGTAACCTGCGGATGTAAAAAGTCGTACTAGTCTCAGTTTTTGTTAAAAAATTGTGTAGGATAAGCTGACTCGCTTTTAAGCCGGGCAGCGGAACATCTGCCCTGAATAAACAGACCGAAGCAGTAAGTGAGAGAACAATGTCGAATAAACCCTTCCATTATCAGGATCCTTTCCCCCTCAGTCAGGATCAGACCGAGTATTACCTGTTAACCCGCGATTACGTTTCTGTCTCTGAGTTTGAAGGGCAGGAGATCCTCAAAGTTGACCCGCAGGCGCTGACGTTGCTGGCGCAGCAAGCCTTCCATGATGCTTCCTTTATGCTCCGTCCGGCGCATCAGCAGCAGGTTGCTGATATCCTGAGCGACCCGGAAGCCAGTGAGAACGATAAGTACGTTGCTCTGCAATTCCTGCGTAACTCTGATATCGCGGCGAAAGGCATTCTGCCGACCTGCCAGGACACCGGCACGGCGATTATCACCGGTAAAAAAGGCCAGCGCGTCTGGACCGGCGGCGGTGACGAAGCGGCGCTGGCGCGCGGCGTTTACAATACCTACACCGAAGACAACCTGCGCTATTCGCAAAACGCGGCGCTGGATATGTACAAAGAGGTGAACACCGGCACCAACCTGCCTGCGCAGATTGACCTCTACAGCGTCGACGGTGACGAGTACAAATTCCTCTGCATCGCCAAAGGCGGCGGTTCAGCCAACAAAACCTATCTTTACCAGGAAACCAAAGCGCTGCTTACCCCGGGCAAGCTGAAGAATTATCTGGTCGAGAAGATGCGCACCCTCGGCACCGCGGCCTGCCCGCCGTACCATATCGCGTTTGTGATTGGCGGTACGTCTGCCGAAAGCACCCTGAAAACCGTTAAGCTGGCCTCAACCAAATACTACGATGCCCTGCCAACGGAAGGTAACGAACATGGTCAGGCGTTCCGGGACGTGCAGCTTGAGCAGGAACTGCTGGCCGAAGCGCAGAATCTGGGCCTGGGCGCGCAGTTTGGCGGCAAATACTTCGCGCATGACATTCGCGTGATCCGCCTGCCGCGCCACGGTGCTTCCTGTCCGGCGGGCATGGGCGTCTCATGCTCGGCGGATCGCAACATCAAGGCGAAGATCAACCGCGACGGCATCTGGATCGAGAAGCTGGAGAACAACCCGGGCAAATATATTCCTGAAGAACTGCGTAAAGCGGGCGAGGGGGAAGCGGTTCGCGTGGACCTGAATCGTCCGATGAAAGAGATCCTCGCGCAGCTTTCGCAGTATCCGGTTTCAACGCGCCTTTCCCTGAACGGGACGATTATCGTGGGCCGCGACATCGCCCATGCGAAGCTGAAAGAGCGCCTGGACAACGGCGAAGGGCTGCCGCAGTATATTAAAGATCACCCGATCTACTACGCAGGCCCGGCAAAAACGCCTGATGGATATGCTTCCGGCTCGTTAGGCCCAACCACGGCGGGCCGTATGGACTCCTACGTCGACCAGTTGCAGGCAAACGGCGGCAGCATGATCATGCTGGCGAAAGGCAACCGCAGCCAGCAGGTGACGGACGCGTGCCACAAGCACGGCGGCTTCTACCTCGGTAGCATCGGTGGCCCGGCAGCGGTGCTGGCGCAGGGCAGTATCAAGAGCCTTGAGTGCGTGGAGTACCCGGAACTGGGTATGGAAGCGATCTGGAAAATTGAAGTGGAAGACTTCCCGGCGTTCATCCTCGTGGATGACAAAGGTAACGACTTCTTCAAACAGATCCAGTCTTCCCAGTGTTCGGCGTGTGTGAAGTAATTCTGTAAATTGCCGGGTGGCGCTGACGCTTACCCGGCCTGCATTCTCGTAGGTCGGGTAAGGCGCAGCCGCCACCCGACATCAAAAAGAGCGCACAAAGCGCCATAACGTTTCTCAGAAGTCATCAATACTTATCTCTTAAGCATGTGAGCAATCCCATCTTTGTTATCAAGGAGTAAGTAATGACAATGCATCGCCGCGAGAAAGACTCCATGGGCGCCATTGACGTCCCGGCCGACAAGCTATGGGGCGCACAAACTCAGCGTTCGCTGGAGCATTTCCGCATTTCGACAGAGAAAATGCCCGTCTCGCTAATCCAGGCGCTGGCGTTGACCAAACGCGCTGCCGCCAAAGTCAATCAGGCTCTGGGCCTGCTGGATGCCGATAAAGCCACCGCCATCATCAATGCCGCCGACGAAGTGCTGGCGGGCAAACATCCCGACGAATTCCCCCTTGCCATCTGGCAGACCGGCTCAGGCACCCAGAGCAACATGAACATGAACGAGGTGCTGGCGAACCGCGCAAGCGAGCTTCTTGGCGGCGTGCGCGGCATGGAGCGCAAGGTCCACCCGAACGATGACGTGAACAAAAGCCAGAGTTCCAACGACGTGTTCCCGACGGCCATGCACGTGGCGGCCGTCATCGCAATCCGCGAGCAGCTTATCCCGCAGCTCAACGTGCTTAAATCTACGCTTAACGAGAAAGCGCAGGCCTTCCGCGACATTGTTAAGATTGGTCGTACGCACCTTCAGGACGCCACGCCGCTGACGCTTGGTCAGGAGATTTCCGGCTGGGTGGCAATGCTGGAGCACAATCTTAAGCATATCGACAACAGCCTGCCGCATCTGGCGGAGCTGGCGCTCGGCGGGACGGCGGTGGGCACTGGCTTAAACACCCATCCCGAGTACGCGGTGCGCGTGGCCGAAGAGCTGGCGAAGATCACCGGGCAGCCGTTTGTTACCGCTCCGAATAAATTCGAAGCGCTGGCGACCTGTGATGCGCTGGTGCATACCCATGGCGCGCTGAAAGGGCTTGCGGCCTCGCTGATGAAAATTGCCAACGACGTGCGCTGGCTGGCCTCCGGCCCGCGCTGCGGCATCGGCGAAATCAGCATTCCGGAAAACGAGCCGGGCAGCTCCATTATGCCGGGTAAAGTGAACCCGACCCAGTGCGAAGCCATGACCATGCTGTGCTGTCAGGTGATGGGTAATGACGTGGCGGTTAACATGGGCGGCGCGTCGGGTAACTTCGAGCTTAACGTCTATCGTCCGATGGTGATCCACAACGTACTGCAATCGATTCGTCTGCTGGCCGATGGCATGGAGAGCTTTAACGAGCACTGCGCGGTGGGCATTGAGCCTAATCGCGAGCGAATCAGCCAGCTGCTGAATGAGTCTCTGATGCTGGTAACGGCGCTGAACACCCATATTGGTTATGACAAAGCGGCCGAAATCGCTAAAAAAGCGCACAAAGAGGGGCTTACCCTGAAAGCCTCTGCGCTGGCGCTGGGCTACCTGACGGACGCCGAGTTTGATGCCTGGGTCCGCCCGGAAGCGATGGTGGGCAGCCTCAGATAATCACTGCGCCACATACAGGTGCAGCCGCGGAATAATCAGCTGTAGCGGCTGCGCCTGGGGTTTATAGCGATGCTGAACGTTTTCAGCATCGTAATTCAGCAGTTCCCCGATATCCGGCACCACCGCACCCTGATCGGCATCGTAGAGCGCAATCAGCGGCGTCGGGCAGGCGTATTGCACCTGCTTTTGTTGTCCGGCGTACCAGACGCGGGCGATAGGCTGTACCTTCACCGGACGCTTTATTTTAAGACGGGTATCAGCTGGCAGGGAGGCAATGCTGTGGTACTCCTGCTCCAGCCGTTCAATCCACTGTTCCCGCGACCACGGGGCGACCGTTCGTGGCGATTTCAGGCTTTTCTCCAGCTGAGCCAGGATCTCATCGCGCGTGAAATTTTTAATGATGTGCTTGTTGGCCCAGCCGAAGCGCAGCGTGGCGGGGTGGCGCAGTACCGTCAGCGTGCGGTAAGCATTCAGGGTGATCAGCCCCGGAAGCTGGCGATGCACCCATTCAAAACGAGCAGCCGGCGCCAGCCCGGACTCAACGGTTACAATCTTCTCAAAGGCGGCTTTCAGCGTATTGATATGCGTAATCTGCGCCTCAATTCCTTCACGCGTTGCGGCATCCGTTTGCAGGCAGATGACGCCGGGCAGGCGAACGGCGGCCTTACTGCTGCGATTTTCAGACTGCTGCTGGATGAAAAGGCGACGAAAGTGCTGCAACGTCATTTCCAGCGCCGCCTTGCCAATATGCTGCGTCACCTCAATGGTGTTCATCGGGTCGTGCTCCGCGCCTTTCGCCACCTCGGGCAGAGAAAAGACGCGGGCGGCCAGCAGGCGGCAGTCCTGAAGTTGCCCCGTGAGGGTCAGTAACGCCTGCTCTATTTCCCGAAATGTGGTGTTAAGCCTTTCGATGAGATCGTAAGTTGCCATGGCAGCCCTTAATTAGTTACAACATACTTTTGATATAGCACAACACGCCGGGTCAGGCCAGCGTGCGGTTTAGGTCAGGCAGGTACGGGAAGGGGAAGATTGTGATAGATCGGCCAGCTAAAGACGAACCGGGCCCCACCCAGCTCGCTCGCTTCGCAGCGAACCGAACCGCCCATCGCCTGGGCAATAGAACGGACAATTGCCAGCCCCAGACCACAGCCGCCGGTAGCCCGATCGCGGCTGGGATCGAGGCGCACAAACGGCTCAAAAACTTTTTCACGCTCCGCCGGCTCAATGCCGGGGCCATCGTCTTCCACACACAGAATCGCCTGGCTTCCCTGCAAATCTAAACCTATGCGCAGCGTCGTTTCGCTGTAGCGCATGGCGTTGTTCATCAGATTATCCAGCACGCGTTCCATCAGGCGCATGTCCAGTGCGCCGTACGCGCCGGGGGTAATGGCTGTCAGCAGTTTTCGCTGAGGGTTAACGCTCTGCACATCGTTAATATGCGTCTGTAGCCAGGCGGGGAGATCCGGTGTACTGAGGTGCAACTCCGTCTGAGGCCGATCGAGGCGGGCATAGGTCAGCAGCTCTTCAATCAGCGCTTCAAGCTGGCCAATATCCCGATTGAGCGCCTGCGATTCCGCCCCGGTGAGGTTCTCGCTCATCTCCAGGCGATAACGCAGGCGTACCAGCGGAGTGCGCAGTTCATGCGCAATACCATCGATCAGCTGCTTCTTGCTGGCAATCAGGGCGTTGATGTTATCGGCCATCTGGTTGAAGGCAATACCGAGCCGGTCAAAACTGGAACCGCTGTCGAAATGTATGCGTTCAGTTAAATGACCCTCCCCAAAACGCTGTGCGGCGGATTCTAGTTTCAGCATGTCCTGCCAGTGCGGTCGCATCCAGATGAACACAGGTAAAGCGAGCGAAATGGCAATAAAGCCCAGCAGAGCGAGATCCAGCAGGCGCATCTGGTGCAGGTAATAGAGATAGGGCACTGGCCCGACGGCCAGAACATAATGGCTGCGTGGAATACGCTGAATGAAGGTATATTTCTCGTCCAGTGCGACGATGTCTCCGTCGCGCAGACGCTGCATCGCAGGCGGCGCTAAGTCAAAATCCTTCATGGGTTCGATACGCAAATCAAACGACAGATTCAGATCCAGCTCTTTTAACGTGCGCGCCCAGTCATGAGGAGGAATTTCTCGCAGCTCGCTACGCATCAGATAGAGCGAGCTTTTCATCAGATCGTCCAGGGATTGCCTGCCCGCGCGCTCTGCGGTGAATTTGTAGACCAGCCCGACCAGCATGGTCATCACCAGAAAGCAGACAAACAGCAGGAGATAAAACTGCACAAACAGCTTTTTCATTGGATAGCACCGCTAAATCAATCAATTAAGAACCCGGCTTTACTTCGTCAGCCCTGCGTGGACATCCTTATCACCACAGGAACGAAGAAGGTTGATGATACACTTTCTTCGGAAACAGAGGGAGCAAAGTGAACAGCACGATTATGCGGAATAGTTAAATTTAAAGGGCAATGTCGTAAAAAAGCCTGCATTTTGCAGGCATTAATAATGATGGATTGTAATTTTTCTCATTCTGAGTGAAATAAATGCTGTGTTGTTAACCGGACTAGTGACAGAAAATATTATAAATATTGTTTGGCAGCATCAGATATTTCCTGAGAGGTAAGTTCCCTGTCTGAAGCAACATAGATAGAATTATGATCTCCCGTCAACGACGGAAAGCTTGCAGTCATGATCTGAAGATTAATTTCTTCACCATCCGGATATGTCTGGCGTACAGACGTTATGCCCTTAAGCACGATAATGACTTTGCTGGGGTTGGCATTAAAAAAAATGATCACCTTTTTCATATATCACTCTATATCTCTTTGTTATTGTGCAAGGTAAGAATGTTCCAGAAGCGTGGCTCCTTTCCTTTTTTTGCTCTCTTTGGGAAATAAAAGCAAGCAATATCCTGCCTTAACGTGTATGGTGGCAATCCTTTTCATTCAGGAGCAGCCTATGTCGGGACGTAAAAACTCGCAACTTCGTCGCAATTATTTAGTCAAATGTTCATGTCCAAACTGCGCTAAAGAGTCAGAGCACAGTTTCACTCGCATACAAAAGGGGGCCCAGCTTGTCTGTCCCTACTGTAGCGCTTTGTTTAAATCCTCTCAGCGTCTCTGAAGAAATACTCATACAAGAAGTGGAAGAGACGATGTTTTTCGCGGCCGCCTGACCTCAATAACACTTTACTGATTTACAAGCAGTTAGCATCGGATTGTAGACTGCTTGTGCAGTCCACGAGCCAGAAGCAACATCATCGTCAACGCGGCTGTGTGCTGATATTATTTATCGCAAAGCGTTACATTCGCAGCAGCAGGGCCTTTATCGCCGCTTACGATGATAAATTCGACTTTCTGACCTTCAAAAAGTGTTTTGAAGTTCTCTCCCTGAAGGGCAGAGAAATGCACGAAAACATCTTTGCTGCCATCTACAGGGGAGATAAAACCAAAGCCTTTATCTTCCTTAAACCACTTAACCAGACCTAAAATTTTTGATGACATAAAGACTCCATTTGAACATTTCCGAAGTGATATAAAAGCTAATAAACATATAATGCTAAGGTGTGGACTCAAAAGGAGGGGATATCAGCGATAGCGCCTGGTTATGAGAATTGTCATGCAACTTGTCCAACTATTATTGGATCGGACTAACGAGACCATTAATGCACGGGCAGGGTTAATTAGCAATTTTTATTTTAGCCTTCCGGATGGCTTGCTTAAAATTGCACAATAAAAATTAATTTGGTACAAGAAGCCAGAGTTGCCAGGCGTGACTACAGCCCAAATGTCCCCACAGGAGCATTTGGGCTGTAGTCACGGAGATTTATCCGGACAAAGGCGGTGCAGCAGAAATATTAATTATCTTGATCTCAATATTTCCGATTTTCGCTAATGTCTGGATTTACCTGTGCTGACAATCAGTGGGTTGGTGGCAAACCCATGCGGGCATTTCCGCGCGTTGCAATGCACCGCGTAAGTGCATATCTCCTCGTGCTGGTTTCGATTGTATGGGCAGGCCATCTTGTTTTTAATTTCACTCCACAACATTTCGTTGTAAGGTGATATGTTGTATATCGATATAGGCTTGAAAACACCATTTATGAAGACGCCATTTTTTGTCGGATATATCCTGTCACCGGGGTACAAATAGACATCGCTTTCATACCAAATGATGAGTTTCAAGAACTTGAGTCCCAAGATGCTTGAATAAACGATTCCCGTGTTAGGACAAATTACCGAGCTAATGACTCTCCATGACATTGCTATACCTCTTTCATTAAATAATTGAGAGAGTATAAGGTTTAGCATGAGAATTAGATTTCTGCAAACACGTAAGCTATTGAAAAAGATCGATATTATTTATATGTTCGCCATTATCCCCTTTGTTTTCATAAGGATAAGATAATGATTAAGTCAATTGTAAAGATCATTTTTAGCCTAATGTGCATTTAAGTGACGGATTTTTGATCGATGATGGTGCCTGCTCTGCTGAATATATATTGTACTATAGCAATCAAATACATTAGCGCTACTTTTGTTTACGCGAAAAATGCACATCGAAATAGAACTGGAGAGAGGAATCAGACCAGAGGATATGTCATAACTGACGATGCATATAATCGATAACTTTCGACGAATATCGATAACAATTCCGATGCATCGTCAGTTATTTTTCGAATATTCCTGGTTGCTCCTTTTTCAGGTTTCCCAGGCGTGCGGTGCAAACAGATAGCCCTTGTTGCGTACGGTTTTGATGCGGTAAGGTTCCGTGGCGTTATCCAACAGTTTTTTACGCAGTCGTGAAATCGCCACATCAACGCTACGATCCATTCCGTCGTAACTTACGCCGCGCAGATTTTTCAGCAATGCATCCCGGTCCATAATTTGTCCGGCATGGGTTGCAAGCTCCCACAGCAGGTCAAAATCTGCGGTTGAGAGCGCAATCAGCTCCCCGGAAAGCATAACCTGTCGGTTGACCGGGTCGATAGAAAGTGTGCCGAAACGCATCGCTTTATGCGGCGTTAAGGAGGGCGCAGGCGCTTCACGCTCAGCGCTGGCACGCTGACGCAGATGGAGGCGTAAACGGGCTAGCAGAACCGCCGGCGGCGTGGTTTTCAGGATGTAGTCGTTTGCGCCCATCTCAAGCGACAGAATATGATTCATATCGCTGTCGAGAGAGGTCAGCAGCACGATCGGGCCGTCCCATTTCGCGCGCAGATCCCGGCAGAGCGTCATACCATCTTTCCCGGGCAGCATGATGTCCAGCAACACCAGATCCGGATTTTCGCGGTTGACGACGTCTTCAGCGCGATCGCCACGAGGCTCGACAACCACTTCCATATCATGTTTACCCAGATAAGCGGCGATTAATTGCCCCACCTCGGGTTCATCTTCAACATAAACAATCTTATTCATACAACGTCTGTCATCGCGAAAAACGTCAACATACACCGCGCAACCTTAACCTTCCATTAATCTTTCAAAATTAGCCGGAGTTCCGTTATCCTGCACGGGAATGTTATTTGATTGTTAAGGGAAAAGAATGGGGCTGGTGATAAAAGCCGCGCTGGGTGCGCTGGTCGTGCTGCTGATTGGGGTGCTGGCTAAAACGAAGAACTACTACATTGCCGGGCTGATCCCGCTGTTTCCCACCTTTGCGTTAATCGCGCACTATATTGTGGCCTCTGAGCGGGGTATTGAGGCGCTGCGCGCCACCATTGTGTTCGGGATGTGGTCGATCATCCCGTATTTTATTTACCTGCTGTCGCTGTGGTACTTCACCGGTTTTCTGCGTCTGCCCATGGCGCTGGGCGGGGCGGTGGTCTGCTGGAGCCTCAGCGCCTGGGTGCTCATCTTCTTCTGGAGCCGCTTTCACTAGCGCAGGGGGCGGCCACCGTCCACGGCAAACGTTCGGCCCGTGACGTAACAGCTGGTCAGCAGATAATCGATCAGGTCGATCACCTCTTTCTCGCCGGGCGCAATTTTCATTAACGACTTGTTGAGCGCCTGCTGACGATACTCGGCATCATCGCCTTCGTTAAATAAAATCATCGCCGGAGCAATCGCGTTGACCTTTACCTCGGGCGCCAGCTTGCGTGCGAAAGAGCGGGTCATATTATCCAGCGCGGCTTTGCTGGCCGCATAGGCGATGTGTTTGTCGCTTCCTCGCTCCACCACGTAATCGGTGAAATGGATAATGTCGCCTGCGGCATGGCCGTGTCCGCGCAGCAAATCCTGTAGGGCATGGTTGAGCAGATAAGGCGCATTAACGTGGATCTGCATCATGCAGGCGAGCGTTTCGCTGAGTGAATGTCCTGCTTTTTCGGGAAGCCAGGTACTGGCGTTGTGAATAACCGCCCGCAGTCCGTGGGTGGTCGACTTCACTTTGTCCGCGAAGGCGAGAATACCTTCATCTGTGGAGAAATCCGCCTGAATGCAGACTGCTCCGGCATTTCGTAGCCCTTCAATGGAGGGATATTCCGTGCGGTAACTGACGATAACCGGATGGCGAAGATTGAGAAAGTGATGGGCGAGGGCGAGGCCAATGCGACGGCCTGCGCCAGTGATCAATATTGGGCGTTGCTGCGTGTGTCCCATCGTAATCTCCTTTTCAGTTCAACAATGGGACAGGCGGCGCTATCCCATTAACATCCACGTTGCCGGTACGGCAGCGACTAACAGCAAACCTATCAATGCCATTTCGCGGCGCTTAAGGGCATTATCAAGCTGATGTGTACGGCGAGCGTAGATAAACACCAGCAGGCCCGGCGCGTAGAGCACCACGGACAGCAGCAGATGCATCGGTCCGGAAGCATACAACAACCATAGACCGTAAATACAGGCGCCGACGCCTACCGCATAGTGTGCCGGGCGGGTCGCAATTTTTAACAGATATGCGCCCACTAAGAAATAGGGTACCAGAATCATCTCGGAGGCGATGGTCAGCAGCGTGTTATAGTCCGATCCTGTGAGCCAGATCAGCACCAGACAGACCTGCACGCTGATGTTGGTGAGCCACAGAGAGGCCGATGGCGCACTGTTTTTGTTCTGACGGGCAAACAGGCGCGGGAACGCTTTGTGCGTGGCGGCCAGGAACGGGACTTCCGCTGCCATAATGGTCCAGCTCAGATAGGCGCCGCAAACGGAAACAATCAGACCCGCCGCGATAATCACGTCCCCCCAGGGACCCAACATTTTCACCATCAGCCCGGCCATGGACGGGTTACGCATTTCCGCAAGTTCAGGGCGAGCTACCACGCCGAGCGACAGCAGCGTCACCAGCAGATAAACGCCCAGCGCCGCCAGTACGGCCAGCAGCGTGGCGCGTCCCACATCGCGCTTGTTACGCGCGCGGGCAGAGACCACGACGGCACCTTCAACGCCGATGAACACCCACAGGGTGATCAGCATGGTATTTTTCACCTGTTCCCAGACGGGGACGCCCAGCGCAATGCCGCTGAAATCGAGCGTAAAGACATCGAGACGGAAGGCGAGGAAGGCCAGCACGACGAACAGGCCAAGCGGCACCAGCTTGGCCAGCGTCGCCACCAGGTTAATGCTGGCTGCGGTCTGGACGCCACGCAAAATCAGCCAGTGAACTATCCACAGCAGGACCGAGGCGCCGACGATGGACTGCCAGGTATTGCCGTCGCCAAACAGGCGCAGTTCGGGCGTATCGGTAAAGAAGCTGAGCGCCGAGAAGACGATAACCAGATAGGAGACGTTGGCGATCACCGCGCACAGCCAGTAACCCCAGGCGGAGCAGAAGCCGATCAGCTCGCCGAAACCTTCCCGGGCGTAAGTGAATATTCCGCCGTCCAGATCCGGTCGGATACGGGTCAGCAGCAGCATGGCGAACGCCAGCAGCAAAATCCCGACACCGGTAATGCCCCAGCCAATCAGTAATGCGGCCGGGCTGGCGACGGCCGCCATGTTCTGCGGCAAACTGAATACGCCCGCGCCCAGCATTGAGCTCAATACAAGTGCAGTTAAAGCACTCAGGCCAAGTTTCTTTTCCATTGGCTTCCTGTTATGAAAAGTCCAAATCCAGAATAATTATTTCGCTAAGGCGCATAAAAATGGTGGATCACGCTAAGGCGCGGGATTTTACGGAGTGTGAAGGATGCATGCAATGACGTGTGGCAGAAATCAGAAAAAAAGTAACAAAAAAGGCGGCACTGCGCCGCCTTTATGAAACCGTTTTGTTACTTGTACAGATCGGCGCTGATGGTCAGGTTGTTACCACGTTCCTGCCACTGGCGGGTGATGTGGTAATACTTCGCGCCTTTCTTCGCAGCACGCTTCGCCACCTGATAGGAGATTTCCGTCATGTTGCCATAGTTGCCCGTAAACTTGATGCTGTCGAACGGCACCATCTGCGCGGCAGTGGCTTTGTTCAGCTCTTCAATTTTCGTGCCGTCTGGTAACGTAACGGTATAACGACCGCCTTTGGTGGATTGGGTTTCAAAGAAACGACCCACTTCAGCGCTTGGTGCCGCCGAGGTTGCAACGCCCGGAATTTCCACTTTCTTCGCTTCTTCACCGCCTTTCGCTAACGCGGCACGTCCCGCATCTGAATCCGCTGGAATGGCATCCGGGCTTTGTACTACGCGTTTTTTCGCATCTTGCTTATAGATGAAGGCGGTGATGCGCTGGTTTCCGCCCTGGTTGGCATCAACCTGACGCACGATATAGAACGCGTAAGCGCCTTTTTCTCTCGCGGCTTTGGTGATGGCATCGTTAACTTCAGGCTGGCTGCGGTAGAAGCCCTGAACGGTCACGGTGTCATACGGTTCCAGCTGAACAGCCTGATCTTTCGGCAGTTCAACAATGCCGTTAATCACGCGGTTTTTCTGTTCATCTGCTTTTGGGGCGTTCTCTTTGTACAGCGCAATCGTCACGCGCTGGTTGCCGCTGTTGCCCTGATCGGACTGGTCAACAACGTAAAACGAGGCAGCGCCGTTTTTATCGGCGGCTTTTGATGCGGCGGTGACGGCATCGCCAATAGAGTTATAGCGACCCACAATGACCGTATGGTCAAAAGGTTTTAACGCTGCCGCTTGCTCCGGCGTCAACTCTGTCGCGGCATTCGCAGACAGGGCGGTCGCGGAAAGAAGTGCGGACGCCAGGAGTGTGTTCTTAAGCTTCATAAAAATAATCCTTCGCCTTGCGCAAACCATGTACTGGTGTTGTTGTTAATTTGAGACGGTCCCGATTATGGCATTTAACACCCGTCGCTGTCTGCGGCATTTTTCACAGCCTGTGCTCACCAAAGGACCTGATTCGATAACATTTTGTGATATGTGGAAAAAACAGGCGTTTCACAAGCAAAACTGATTAAGCATATGACTTTTCAAGTTAATTTAATGTTAATGAGTTGTTCTTTTATGGCGCTATATCATGTTTTTACCGCTTCGCTTGCGCGATTTATCGGTCCTGAAGGCGAATTTAAGGTAAATATCTCTGTCAGTGACCCCGATCGCTTATTTTTCACAGATAAAGTAAGAAATAGTGTTTTCTGGCGGTAGATCACGGGCGCTATTTTCAGTAGGTTATAGAAAGTTTGTTACTGTTTTATTTTCCGGGGTTAATCATTCTCCGTCGATATCTCGATGGTGAAAATTGATACAAACCGTGGGCAATTATCGACAAACCATCATCAAAAACCGATGGAAGGGAAAACTATGCGTATTGGGGTACCAAAAGAACGGTTAGCCAATGAAACCCGCGTAGCGGCAACACCAAAAACGGTGGAGCAACTGCTTAAACTGGGTTTTACCGTCGCGATTGAAAGCGGCGCGGGCAAACTGGCGAGTTTCGATGACGAGGCCTTTACTCAGGCTGGCGCGGAAGTAGTGGACGGTGCTGAGGTCTGGCAATCACCCATCATTCTGAAGGTCAACGCACCGGAAGAGAGTGAAATTGAACTGCTGAACGCGGGCACGACGCTTGTGAGCTTTGTCTGGCCAGCCCAAAACCCGGAGCTGATGGAGAAGCTGGCAGCACGCGGTGTCACCGTGATGGCGATGGACTCCGTGCCGCGTATATCGCGCGCGCAGTCTCTGGATGCGCTGAGCTCCATGGCGAACATTGCCGGCTATCGCGCCATTGTCGAAGCTGCGCATGAGTTTGGTCGCTTCTTTACCGGTCAGATTACGGCGGCAGGTAAAGTACCACCCGCGAAGGTGATGGTGATTGGTGCCGGTGTGGCAGGACTTGCCGCTATCGGGGCCGCAAACAGCCTGGGCGCTATTGTTCGCGCGTTTGATACCCGGCCGGAAGTGAAGGAGCAGGTGCAGAGTATGGGCGCCGAATTCCTTGAGCTGGACTTCAAGGAAGAAGCGGGCAGCGGTGATGGTTACGCGAAGGTCATGTCTGAAGCCTTTATTAAGGCGGAAATGGCGCTCTTTGCGGCGCAGGCAAAAGAGGTGGACATCATTGTCACCACCGCGCTTATTCCGGGTAAACCGGCGCCGAAGCTGATCACCCGTGAGATGGTGGATTCCATGCAGCCGGGCAGCGTTATTGTCGATCTGGCGGCGCAAAACGGCGGTAACTGTGAGTATACCGTGCCAAACCAGGTCACGACGACCGCGAACGGCGTGAAGGTGATCGGTTATACCGACCTGCCAGGGCGTCTGCCAACCCAGTCCTCTCAGCTGTACGGCACGAACCTCGTTAACCTGCTGAAGCTGCTCTGCAAAGAGAAAGACGGCAACATTACCGTTGATTTTGATGATGTGGTGGTGCGTGGCGTTACCGTGGTGCGTGAAGGGGAAATCACCTGGCCTGCACCGCCGATTCAGGTTTCCGCTCAACCTCAGGCTGCGCCGAAAGCGGCGCCAGAGCCCGCGGAGCCAGCAAAACCTGCGTCGCCGTGGCGCAAATACGCCATCATGGCGCTGGTTATTATCCTGTTTGGCTGGCTGGCGGATGTCGCGCCAAAAGAGTTCCTTGGCCACTTCACCGTCTTCGCGCTCTCCTGCGTGGTGGGTTACTACGTCGTGTGGAACGTTTCTCATGCGCTGCATACCCCGCTGATGTCGGTCACCAATGCCATCTCCGGGATTATCGTGGTCGGGGCATTGCTGCAAATTGGTCATGGCGGCTGGATCAGCTTCCTGAGCTTCATTGCGGTGCTGATCGCCAGTATCAATATTTTCGGTGGTTTCACCGTGACTCAGCGCATGCTGAAAATGTTTCGTAAAGGCTAAGGGGTAGCATATGTCTGGAGGATTAGTTACAGCCGCATACATTGTTGCTGCAATCCTGTTTATTTTCAGTCTGGCGGGGCTTTCCAAACACGAAACGTCTCAGCAGGGAAATAACTTTGGTATCGCCGGGATGGCGATTGCGCTGATTGCCACCATCTTTGGGCCGGACACCGGCAACGTGGCGTGGATCCTGGTGGCGATGATCATCGGCGGCGCGATTGGTATTCGTCTGGCGAAACGCGTTGAAATGACCGAGATGCCGGAGCTGGTTGCCATTCTGCACAGCTTCGTGGGTCTGGCGGCGGTGCTGGTGGGCTTCAACAGCTACCTGTACCACGAACCGGGCCTGGAGCCGATTCTGGTGAACATCCACCTGACCGAAGTGTTCCTCGGCATCTTCATCGGTGCGGTGACCTTCACCGGGTCGATTGTGGCATTCGGCAAGCTGCGCGGGAAGATCTCTTCCAAACCGCTGATGCTGCCTAACCGCCACAAGCTGAACCTGGCGGCGCTGGTCGTTTCCTTTGTGCTGCTGGTGGTCTTCGTGCGTACCGAAAGCGTAGGCTTGCAGGTGCTGGCGTTACTGGTGATGACCATCATCGCGCTGGCCTTCGGCTGGCATCTGGTGGCGTCTATCGGCGGAGCAGATATGCCGGTGGTGGTTTCCATGCTGAACTCCTACTCCGGTTGGGCGGCGGCGGCGGCAGGCTTTATGCTGAGCAACGACCTGCTGATTGTCACCGGTGCGCTGGTCGGTTCTTCCGGTGCGATCCTGTCTTACATCATGTGTAAGGCGATGAACCGTTCGTTTATCAGCGTCATCGCGGGTGGCTTCGGTTCTGACGGCTCATCAACCGGTTCTGATGAGGAAGTGGGTGAACACCGTGAAATCAGCGCGGAAGACACCGCAGAGATGCTGAAAAACTCGCATTCCGTCATCATCACCCCAGGCTATGGCATGGCGGTGGCGCAGGCGCAGTATCCGGTGGCGGAAATCACCGAGAAACTCCGCGCACGCGGCATCAAGGTTCGCTTTGGTATTCACCCGGTGGCGGGGCGTCTGCCAGGCCACATGAACGTGCTGCTGGCGGAAGCGAAGGTGCCTTACGACATTGTGCTGGAAATGGACGAGATCAACGATGATTTCGCCGACACCGACACCGTGTTGGTGATTGGCGCCAACGACACCGTTAACCCGGCGGCGCAGGACGACCCGCGTAGTCCGATTGCGGGTATGCCTGTTCTCGAAGTGTGGAAGGCGCAGAATGTCATTGTCTTCAAACGCTCTATGAACACCGGCTATGCTGGCGTGCAGAACCCGCTGTTCTTTAAAGATAACACCCACATGCTGTTTGGTGACGCCAAGGCCAGCGTGGATGCGATCCTGAAAGCGCTGTAATTGCGCTTCATCCTGACAAACCGCCCCCCGGGGCGGTTTTCTTATTTCTGCGGCCAGCTTTTCTCCTCTGTCTATACTTTACCCTTTGTGTAATACGAGGAGGTGTAATGCGATTTTTGTCCCGCTTCGACATCATCGAGCTGATGATGACGCCATCTTTCTGGATCGGCGTCGCCACGGTGGTTTTTGTGACTCTGCTGGTGTACTGGCTGCTGACGCGTCTGATCGCCTTCGTTAAGAAAGGGATCACTACCTGGGGCGACAAGCACCCCACCACCAACCGGATGCGTTTTATCCTGACGGATATGCTTAACCGCACCAGCCGCTTCCTGCTTTTTGTCGTGGCGCTGTTATTCAGCCTGCGTTTCGTCGACTTACCGGATCATCTCTTTGGTACCGTGAGCCACGCCTGGTTCCTGGTCTTCGCTATCCAGGTGGCGCTGTGGATGGATCAGGGGGTGGTGTCGTGGCTTCGTCACGTCATGCTGGCGCCGGGAAGCCATAAAAACCCGGTGACGCTGGTGATCACGGGGCTTATCCTCCGTGCCATAGTCTGGTCAGTGATGCTGCTGTCTATTCTTGCTAACGCGGGCGTCAACATCACTGCTCTGGTTGCCAGCCTTGGGGTAGGGGGTATTGCAATCGCCCTCGCGGTGCAAACGATCCTGAGCGACGTGTTTGCATCGCTTTCCATCGGTTTTGATAAGCCGTTCGAAATTGGCGATTTTGTGGTGTTTAACGATGTCGCCGGGACGGTAGAGCACATTGGCCTGAAAACCACCCGTATCCGCAGCCTGAGCGGGGAGCAGATTGTCTGCGGGAACGCCATTCTGCTGCAACAGACGCTGCATAACTACAAACGGATGCAAACGCGCCGGATCGTCTTTACCTTCGGGGTTGCCAGCGACACGGCGCCGGACAAACTGCGTTCAGTGGGTGATATGGTCAAACAGATCATTACCGACGTCGGGGAAACGAAGTTTGACCGCGCCCATTTCCTGGGCTTCGATCGCGATCGCCTGACCTTCGAGGTGGTCCATATCGTTAATACGGCGGACTACAACAAGTACATGGATATTCAGCAGGAGATCAATATCCGTATTCTGGAGGGGCTGAACCAGCAGGAGATCAAGCTGGCGCTGCCGAGCATGGTTCTGCACGCGCCCTGGATGAATGCCGGCGACGAGGCACCGACGCAGCGGTTGAGCGAAGCGTAATAAAAAAGCCCGCCGTTACCGGCGGGCTTTCATTTTGGGGTCAATCGTCTTCCTCATCGTCCAGTTCAACCGGCGTTTGATACTGATCCGGTTTGATGACCAGAAGGTCGCAGCGCAGGTGGTCAATCACCTGCTCGGCGGTATTTCCCAGGAACGCGGCAGAGATACCGGTCCGGCCAATGGTGCCCAGCACCACAATCCCGGCCTGCAAATGTTCCGCCAGATCCGGAATAACCTCTTCCGGTAACCCTTTTTCTACGTGCGTCATATTCTCATCGATACTGAATTTCTGGCGCAGCGCTTTCATGGCCAGCAGATGCTGACCGCGAATCGCGTCGTTATACACGCTCGGGTCAAATTCAGGCAGCTCGATGGCGATATTGATTGGCGTAACCGGATAGGCACCCACCAGATGGACTTCGGTGTGGTTAACCTGGTCGGCAAGCTGGATGGTTTCCTTCACCAGCTTCTCGTTCAGCGAATTGTGATAATCCTCTTCGCTGGCCAGATTCACCGCCACGACGGCTTTCCCGCCCTCAGGCCATGGCTGATCTTTCACCATCCATACCGGGCAAGGGCATTTGCGCAGCAGGTGCCAGTCGGTTGGAGTGAAAATCACGGATTCCAGTTTGTCATGCTGGTGCGCCATTTTCAGCAGCAGGTCATGCCCACCGGCCACCACTTCCTGAATAATGGCTTCGAAAGGTCGGTTGTGCCAGACCACTTTGATATCAATCGGTACGCCCGCTTCCAGGTAATATTTCGCCTGCTCGCGGATCCACGCGGTACGCTGGCTGATCACTCCCTGACGCATAGCGGTGCGCTCGTCAGGCGACAGAAGGGTGGTCATCTCGTATGAGAAGTCATAAATCGGCAAAAAGGCTTTAATTTTGCCACCAATCCGTTGATGTAAATACACAGCACGTCGTAATGCCGGCTGATCGTCCTGGTTAGGATCGATAGCCACCAGCATGTTTTGATACTTTGCCATACAGGTCTCCTTACTACTGTCACCACAGTCTGTAAGTAAAAGAGTAACCTATATATCTTGAATGAAACAGGGGGGAAGTTTTTGCCAGATCAATAATCATGAAAATTTATCGACCTGGCATAAGATATCCGGGAGAGTTATGCCACGTTACGTGAGTGACCCGCCAGAATGGCCAGCGCTTCACCGTTTTCGATGGTGATGTACTTACCTTTAACCGCCAGCATTCCGCTCTTCTGGAAGCGACCCAGCAGACGGCTGATGGTTTCCACGGTCAGGCCCAGATAGTTGCCAATATCGCCGCGCGTCATGGTCAGACGGAATTCACGCGGGGAGAAGCCACGCTCCGCGAAACGGCGGGAGAGGTTATAGATAAAGGCGGCCAGACGCTCTTCGGCATTCTTTTTGGAAAGCAGCAGGATCATATCCTGATCGCCTTTAATCTCACCGCTCATCAGACGCATCATCTGCTGACGCAGGTTCGGCATCTTACCGGACAGATCGTCCAGCGTCTCAAACGGAATTTCGCAGACCATAGAGGTTTCCAGCGCCTGAGCAAAGCTCGGGTGATGGCCACTGCCGATGGCGTCAAAGCCGACTAAATCGCCTGCCAGATGGAAGCCGGTGATCTGCTCGTCGCCCTGTTCGGTAATGGTGTAGCTTTTGATGGTGCCAGAACGGATAGCATAGAGCGATTTCAGTTCGTCTCCCGCCTTAAACAGCGTCTGCCCTTTCTGAATAGGCTTTTTGCGCTCGATGATATTGTCAAGCTGATCGAGTTCGTGCTCATTCAGAGTAAACGGGATACAGAGCTGGCTGATGCTGCAATCCTGGCAATGGATAGCACAACCGCCAGACTGAATGCGTCGTATAATTCGCTTTTCCGGGATCATAGGTTTGCTCAAGCCTTAATTGATATTGGTCAATTTTAACATCTTTTTGGTAAGGACGTAAGTCTGGCAAACCCCCAATAAAGACAAGAGACGGCAGCGTGTTGCCATCTCCTTGAAATTCCACAGAATGGTTAAGGATTATGAACCTAACAGGAAGAAAATTAAGCACAAAAAGCCTGGGAATTACAGCAGAAAATACCCTTCGTGACGCAGCAGCCACTCTTTGCGCTGTACGCCCCCGGCATAGCCGGTGAGGGTGCCGTTGCGCCCGATCACGCGATGGCAAGGCACCACAATGCTGACGGGGTTAGAGCCATTTGCCGCACCGACCGCGCGCGCCGCGCCGGCACGGCCAAGCTGTTCTGCCAGCTGACCGTAGTGCATCACCTGCCCGCAGGGAATATTACGCAGCGCCTGCCACACCTCGCGCTGGAAAGGGGTGCCCGCCGTGGCGGTTGGCAGGGTATTAATAATGCTGAGATCGCCCTCGAAGTAGGCCGTCAGTTTATCGCTCAGCCCGCCAGGATTACGGGCAGTAATACGCTCGTAACCCTCGGCGCGATAATGGATGTTGAGCAGCTCAACCATCCGGTCGCTGTGCTCTTCCCATTCAACCGCGCGCAGATTGAACGCTTCATCCGCGATAACCCACAGCGGCCCCAGCGGCGTCGCAATCTTATCTTCGAGTAATCTCAGCATCAGTACTCCTTAGTTCAGCCTCGGGTAAACACCCGGTCCAATCGGCAGGCCGACAAGATACCACGCCACCAGCATCACCAGCCATACCCCTAAGAAGATAAGCGGATAGGGCAGAACCAGCGAATAATAGGTACCCAGCTTAGCCTCCGGTCTGTAGCGTTGCAGGAAGCCTAAAAACAGCGGAACGAAGGGTGACACGGGCGCCAGCGGGATCACCGAGGAATCGGCGACACGGAACAGGATCTGGGCGAACGCAGGATGGAAGCCGAGCATCATAAACATGGGGACAAAGATGGGCGCCAGAATCGACCAGATGGCCGACCCGCTGGCAATAAACATGCACAGCAGGGACGACAGCAGCGCCAGGCCGACAAACGCCGGAACACCGCTCAACCCCGCCGCCTCCAGCGCGTCCGTCAGGCTCACGGCCATAAACTTGCCCATATTGCTCCAGTTAAACATGGCGACAAACTGCGCCAGCGGGAACACCATCACGATAAAACCCGCCATCTCCTTCATCGGCTCGATCATCAGGTGCGGCAGATCTCCCTGACGGCGGATTTTGCCGGTGGCGATGCCGAACGCGAGCGAAACGACGAAGAAGAAGAGAATTATCAGCGGCACAATGCCCTGTATAAACGGCGAGGGCAGTACGGTGTGTTTGATCGGATCGCGCAGCACGCCATTTTCCGGCACCACCATCAGCGCCACCACCGCAATGAACGCCAGCGAGACGATCCCGGCTACGCGCAGGCCGAACTGCTGCTCTTTGCTCAGCGTCTCCAGATTTTCATCGCTCCGGCCTTCCCATTTACCCAGGCGCGGCTCAATGATCTTATCGGTAATCAGCCCCCCGACAATTGTCAGGACAATCACCGAACTGGCCATAAAGTACCAGTTGTCGATCACGCTGACGTGCATAGTCGCATCGATGGTGCTGGCTGCCTCCGTACTGATGCCGGAGAGCAGCACATCGGTGGTCACGATAAGCAGGTTAGCGGTAAACCCACAGCCGACGCCCGCAATCGCCGACAGCAGACCCGCAACAGGATGACGGCCAACGGCGAGGAAAATCAGCGCCCCCATCGGCGGCATGATCACCAGCGCCGCGTCGGACGAGATATGGCTGAAGAAGACAATAAACAGCACCATATAGCTGGCATAACGCGCGCTGACGTGCGAGGCCATTTTCACCATCAGCGCGGGCAGCAGACCCACGCGTTCGGCCAGTCCCGCGCCTAACACCAGCGCCAGGATGGCGCCCAGCGGCGCAAAACCGCTGAAGTTTTTAATCACGTTCGGCAAAAACCAGTGCAACCCTTCAACGCTGAGCAGGTTTTTCACTGCTACCATACTGCCGTCGGCCGGGCTGCGCACGCTCACCTCAAAGGCGGACAGCACGGCCGTCGCGACCATCAGGATGACAATTAAATAGATAAAAAGCAGGAAAGGGTGCGGCACTTTATTGCCGATCCTTTCAACCCAGCCATAGAGCTTACCGGATGGGGAATGCGAAGGTATGGAAGACATACTCATGGGCGTTCCTCGGGACTGTTGTTGTGTTGTTGTGTTGTGTTTTTTTATTTTAAAGGTGACGGTGTCACGCCCTGCGGGATCGGACACTCGTACGGTTTTTCTGTTATGTGTTGTTCGAACTCTTCCCGGCATTTTCGCAACAGGTCGGCATCCTGAAGCAGATGCAGCGCGGTCGCGCCCATCACTTTTCCGGCCAGCAACATGCCTTTATGGGCAATTGAGGTACGCCCCTGCGCCACTAGTTGCCAGGTATGCAGTGGGGTGCCGACGGTAAAACAGGGGCTAAAGCACTGTGCAACAGGCATCTTCCAGCTGACATCCCCCACATCGGTGGAGCCTGCCAGCACGTTATCGGTGATGGCGTAAGGGGCAACTTCATCCACCAGCAGCGTCTCCTGATGGCGTCGGGCAAACGCTTTTCCCTCTTCGGCCCCCGTTGCGGCAATGTTTTTCAGGCTGTTTTGCAGGTCGTTTGCCGTGAGCGTGGCGCGGATTTCACGGGCAAATTCGCGTTCCTCTTCCGTCCAGGCCGGCGTGCCATAATGCTGCAATGCGCGGTACATCGCCGCTTCGAGCGTACGGTTCGGCAGATAGCTGGAGCAGGCTTTATCAAAGCGGCACTCGACGGTGGTTTCGGTCATCATCGCCGCACCCTGGGCGATTTTCTCGATGCGCGCGTAGATCTGCTGCGCATCGGCCATCTCCGGGGCGCGGATCAGGTACAGCACCTCGGCCTGGGCCTGTACCACGTTGGGCGAAATCCCGCCGGTATCGGTGATGGCGTAATGAACGCGCGCTTTTTCAATGATGTGTTCGTTGAGGAAGTTTGTACCGGTGGTCATCAGCGTCACGGCATCCAGCGCGCTGCGCCCCAGATGTGGGGAGTTTGCGGCATGAGCGGCGATCCCCTTAAACCGCCAGGCGGCCTGAATATTGGCCAGCGTGCTGACGTTAAACATCCCGGCAAAGGCCTCCGGGTGCCATGTCACGGCAGCGTCCACGTCGTCAAACAGCCCTTCACGTACCATAAAGGTTTTACCGGAGCCGCCTTCCTCGCCGGGGCAGCCGTAAAATCGTACCGTTCCGCTGCCGCCGTGTTGTTCCAGCCAGCTTTTCACCGCCACCGCCCCGGCGAAGGCAGCAGTGCCTAACAGGTTATGCCCGCAGCCGTGGCCGTTCGCCCCCGGGGTGGCGGATTGCGCCGTCGCGCAGTGCGCCTGCTGGCTTAGCCCGGCCAGGGCATCGTATTCGCCCAGAAGGGCGATAACGGGCTTGCCGCTGCCGTAGCTGGCAATAAAGGCATTGGGAATGCCTCCGGCTTCCCGCGTCAGGGCAAAGCCCTCGGCTTCCAGCGCACTGGCGAGCCGTTCGGCGGACCAGAACTCTTCGAAGCGCGTTTCGGGATGATCCCAGATGTCGTCGGCAATATCGGTAAACGTCTGACATCGCGTGTCGATGGCATCGGCGATAAAAGCGTAGCTCTCCTGCATTACACACCTCGCGTCCACGGGAAATTAAGCGCAGTTCGCGCCAGCGTTTCGATGGCAACGTTCATCACCTGCTCATCAAAATCGAATTTTTCGTTGTGATGTCCGGCGCTCAGCTCGGTGCCGAAGACCATATACGAGGCCATGCCGCCGTTCTGCTGTACGCGGGCCATCATTAGCGTGGCATCTTCGGAGCCCGCAGGCGCTTTGACCTTATCAATGGCATGAGTCACGCCGGGCACCTGGCTTGCCTGTTCGCGCAGATAATCGACCCAGGCCGGGGAAGGGGCGCTGGAGGTCGCCGCCCCCATCAGGTTTACCCCGGCTGTTACGCCGTAGAGCGCCGCCGCGCCGGTAATTACCGCCTGTGCGCGCTCAAAGACATACTGATTAATGGCCTCGCTTTCGCCGCGGGTTTCAACCTTAAGCAACGCATCAGCCGGAACCACGTTGCGTCCGCTGCCCGCCTGCATGACCCCGACGTTAACCCGGGACGCGCCTTCGCTGTGTGGTGCGATGCCATGCAGCGCGATGGCGGCCTGGGCAGCCGCGAGCAGGGCGTTACGGCCCTCTTCTGGTTTACCGCCAGCGTGTGCGGCGACCCCGGTAAAGCGCACGTCAAATTTGGTGGTCGCCATGAAGTTATCGCTGCCGCAGATCACCGTCCCTTCCGGAACGCCGGTCCCGATATGAATGGCGGTAAAATAATCCACGCCGTCCAGCGCCCCGGCGGCAACCATGGCGCGCGCGCCGCGGGTGCCTTCTTCGGCAGGCTGGAAAATTAGCTTGATGGTGCCGTTGAGCTGCGCTTCATTCTGCTTAAGCACCTGCGCCAGCCCCAGACCAATGGTGGTGTGGCCGTCGTGCGCGCAAGCATGCATCATTCCCGCATTGCAGGAGGCAAAACCGTCGCGGAAGGGGCGATGACTTTCGTCAAGCGCTTCGCTTAAATCAAGTGCATCCATGTCTACCCGAAACGCCAGCGTTGGGCCCGGACGTCCGGTATTCAGGGTCGCCACAATGCCGGTAAATCCGCCCTCAAACGGCGCCAGCCATTTCTCCGGCGCACCCTGCGCCCGGGCGCGGGCAAACTCTCGCGAAAGGGTGGCATCATCGGGCAGTCCCATACGGCTTTCGGCATCGACCACGTCGCGCCCCATCGCCAGTTCGTAGCCCAGCGAGTCGAGGATCTCCGCGACTTTCGCAGCTGTTCGAAACTCTACCCAGCCGGATTCCGCAAAATGGTGGAAATCGCGACGCCATGCGCTCAGTTGTGGAGCTAATGTCTGAATGTACTGCGCCAGTGCGTTCATATCTTTTCCTGTCATCATTAAAATATGTGAACTGCTTCACGCTGTGATAGTTTTTACTTATCACTAATCGTTTTTTCACAGTTTTAACCGTTCAGGAATTACCCTCGCACATCCGTTTCCATTAAAGTAGATGACAGTTTCTTTACTCTGATAAACAACGGTTATCGGTCTCGTTATGTCATTTCAGATTAAATTTCATCAAATCAGGGCGTTTGTCGAAGTGGCGCGTCAGGGCAGCATTCGCGGCGCCAGCCGGACGCTTAATCTTTCGCAGCCCGCGCTGACCAAATCCATTAAAGAGCTGGAGGAGGGTATGGCGGCCCAGCTATTTGTGCGCCGGAGTAAAGGCGTCGCGCTGACCGAGTGCGGGGAAGGGTTTTATCACCGCGCTAATTTGATTCTGGAAGAGCTGCGTGCAGCGCAGGATGACATCCGCCAGCGGCAGGGCGAACTTGCCGGGCAGATCAATATTGGGATGGGAGCCAGCATTTCACGCAGCCTGATGCCGGCCGTCATTACGCGTTTTCATGCGCAGCATCCTCAGGTCAACGTCCGGATTATGGAAGGCCAGCTGGTGTCGATGATTAATGAATTACGTCAGGGTGAGCTGGACTTTACCATCAATACCTATTATCAGGGGCCGTACGATCACGAATTTACGTTTGAAAAGCTGTTCGAAAAGCCTTTTGCCGTATTTTGTCGGGCAGGGCATCCGGCGACAGGGGCGACCTCAATTAATGAGCTTCTGCAATATAACTGGACGATGCCTACGCCCCGGGGAAGTTATTATAAGCAGTTGCAGGATACTTTTAGCCATCGATCTCAAATACCGCGAATTGGCGTTGTCTGTGAGACCTTTTCCTCTTGTATTAGCCTCGTCGCACAAAGCGATTTCATCAGCATTTTACCGCAGGAGCTGGGCTGCGATCCGCTTCTGGCGCACCGTCTGATAATGCTGCCGGTTGTCGAAACCCTGCCTAAAGCAGCATATTATTTAATTCAGCGTCGTGATTCTCGCCAGACACCGCTTGCCGAATCATTAATCACGCAGTTTCGAAGGGAAGCCAGGAAATTAATTTAATAAAAATAACAACAATAAAAAAATAGAGTCTGCCCGACATCAGACAGACTCCACAGTACACACAGTCGTGCATCCTTTCGCGGATCCTACATGCATTATCCATTGGGCAGGTTTATTCAGTTATAACAGCTTTTTCTTAAAAGAGAAGGACGTTGAGTGATTGATTTCACGATTTTTTTTACGTAAATTATTTAATTAATTACGGCTGAAATTTAAGTTAAGGTTGGATTAAATTTATTGCGTCTGTGATTATCCGTTCCTTAAGCCATTATTTGAACCCGTGCCCGGATGATTGAGACCCGCAACGGGCGCAGGTATAGTACATCACTCAGATGTAGCCGGAGGATTTCCATGAACCCTGACGACAAATCCCTTTTTCTTGACGCCATGGAGGATGTCCAGCCGCTCAAACGCTGCGCGGATATTCACTGGCAGCAGAGCCGCAACACGCGGGCGCGTCAGGAAATAGATACTGAGCAGCTCGATAACTTTCTGACGCTGGGGTTTCTGGAACTGTTGCCCCTTGACGAGCCGCTGATGTTCCAGCGCGAAGGGGTACAGCAGGGGGTATTTGATAAGCTGCGTTCCGGAAAATATTCCCGTCAGGCCAGCTTAACGCTGTTACGCCAGCCTGCGGAGCAATGCCGCCAGCTGGTCTATTCCTTTATTCGCCAGGCCGGACGTGACGGGCTACGCAACCTGATCATCGTGCATGGTAAAGGGCGTGAACAGCAGTCGCATCCTAACGTGGTGCGCAGCTATCTTGCGCGCTGGCTGACCGAGTTCGACGAAGTACAGGCCTTTTGCGAAGCGCAGCCGCATCACGGCGGCAGCGGAGCATGCTATGTCTCGTTGCGTAAGTCAGAGGATGCGAAGCGAGATAACTGGGAGCGCCACGCCAAGCGCAGCCGCTAATCAGGAAGGCGGGCGAGATGCCCGCCTGTCACTCAGAAGGTTTCCCAGTTCGCGTCAGCTGTATTCGCGCCTGCCGCTGACGGGCGCAGCAGTACGGGCGTTTTCACGTTTTTAGGGCGAGCCGCCGGCGATGCCTGAGCGTTCAGCCGGAATGCCGCCACGGCCTGACGTAGTTGTTCAGACTGATCTTCCAGCGCTGCCGCCGCCGTTGCCGACTCCTGTACCAGCGCGGCGTTTTGCTGCGTGACGCTGTCCATCTGCGAGACCGCCAGGCTGACCTGCTCTATACCGCGGCTCTGCTCGTCAGACGCCGAGGAAATCTCAGCCATAATATCGGTTACGCGCGTCACGGCCGCGACGATCTCTTTCATGGTCGCACCCGCCTCGCTCACCTGTTCCGAGCCGGTATTCACCCGGCTGACAGAGTTCTCGATAAGCCCTTTGATCTCTTTTGCCGCCTGCGCGCTGCGGCTGGCCAGCGTCCGTACTTCACCTGCCACGACCGCAAAGCCGCGACCTTGTTCCCCGGCACGGGCGGCTTCAACCGCCGCGTTGAGCGCCAGAATGTTGGTCTGGAAGGCAATGCTATCGATAACGCCGGTGATATGCGCAATTTGCTGAGAACTGTCGGCAATGTCATTCATGGTACGCACCACGTTATCCACCACCTGACCGCCGCGAGCGGCGGTTTCAGACGCATTCTTCGCCAGCAGCGTCGCCTGACGGGCGTTATCCGAGTTCTGTTTCACCGTGGCAGTCAGCTCTTCCATACTGGCGGCGGTCTCTTCCAGCGAGGCTGCCTGCTGCTCGGTTCGCGCGGAAAGGTCGTTACTCCCGGCGGCAATTTCTCCTGCGCCCGTGTAGATCGAATCGGTGCTGCCGCGCACGGCGCTGACGGTGCTCACCAGCGACTGCTGCATCTCGTGCAGACCAGCAGCCAGCTGGCCCATCTCGTTGCGCCCGGTAATTGCGACATTTTGCGTCAGATCGCCGCTCGCGATGGTGCGAATATGGTTCATGATGGCGTTGAGCGGTTTCAGGAGCAGGTGCTGTAAACCCTGCCAGATCACCACCAGCACGGCGATCACAGTCAGGAAGATCGCCGCCAGCGTCCACTGCATCTGGGTAAAGCTGCTCTGATTCTCTTCGGCGGCGGCTTTCAGCAGCACGTTGTTTTCAGCGCGCCAGCGGGTATAGACCGCCTCCATCTCATCCTGCGCCTGCTGGGCGTCCAGGTCGCCATAGGCCTGATAGTTATCGGCGCGCAGATACTCAATGGACAAGCGCATCACCTCGTGCATTTGCTTCCAGGCTTTTTGCATCTCTTCGGTGAGCGCGGCATTCTGGCCCTTCACCTGCGAAATCGCCTGCCAGTTTTTGTAATAGTCTTCGGCTTTGGTCAGCGAACCGTTCGCGGTGCCCAACAGCGTGTTGATTGCTGCGAGAGAGGCCGGATCGCGCTGGTTTTTCAGGTAGCGGATCGCCACGCGGGTGACGGTAACGCGCGTTTTCACCAGCGTGTTCACGCTGTCGCTCAGGCTCTCCTGTTGGGCATTGAGTAACCCGGAGTTCTGAAAGTTGTGACGATCGTTGTTAACGGCAGAGTAGAACAACCCTCCCGTGACAACTTGCAGCAGACAGAATATGGTGAGGGCAAAGATAATACCGGTAATCACGTGCAGATTTTTCAGCATGGCGGTCATCCGTAAGAGAAGAGGCAGGGTTACATCAATACTATCGTCGTAGCGAATTTAAACTTTAATTTTACTATTGCTTAACTAATGGTTTCGTTGCAGAACCTGTTGTAAATCCGGATCATTTTTTATAAGGAAGGTCAGCATGAGCAGCATAGATAAAAGCGGAACGTTCACGCTCGGAACGCGTACGGTTAAACGATTTGGCTATGGCGCGATGCAGCTTGCCGGGCCTGGCGTTTTTGGTCCGCCAAAAGACAAAAATGCGGCGCTGGCGGTGCTGCGTGAAGCGGTGGCGTCGGGTGTGAATCACATTGATACCAGCGATTTTTACGGACCTCATGTGACCAACCAGCTTATCTGCGAGGCGCTTCATCCGTACCGGGACGACCTTACGATTGTGACCAAGATCGGAGCCCGACGCGGCGAGGATGCCTCCTGGCTGCCGGCGTTTTCCGCGCAGGAGCTGACGCAGGCGGTGCATGACAACCTGCGTAACCTGAAGCGGGATGTGCTGGACGTGGTTAACCTGCGGATCATGTTTAGCACCCACGGACCGGCGGAAGGTTCGATTGCCGCGCCGCTGAGCACTCTTGCGGAGCTACAACAGCAGGGGCTGGTTCGCCATATTGGGCTGAGCAACGTCACCGCTTCGCAGGTCGCTGAAGCGCAGAAGATGGTTTCCGTGGTGTGTGTACAGAACATGTACAACGTTGTGAATCGCGGTGCGATGCGCTGGTCGATTCGCTGGCGCAGCAGGGGATTGCCTGGGTGCCGTTCTTCCCGCTGGGAGGTTTCACGCCACTGCAATCTTCCGGACTACAGGCGGTGGCGGATTCACTGGGCGCGACGCCGATGCAGGTGGCGCTGGCATGGCTGCTGCAACGCTCGCCAAATATCCTCTTGATCCCGGGAACCTCGTCGGTGGCGCATCTGCGTGAAAATCTGGCGGCAGCCGATCTGGTATTGCCGCCTGAGGCGCTGGAGACGTTAAATTCGCTGGTGGGGTAATCCCGATGGCAGCAAAAGCCCGGAGGATTTTTCGGGCTTTTGCTGTTCATGATCCAATCTGACTTCTTTGGCGGTGAAGCGCTAATGCTTCCGCCACGATTTCCTGCTTACTTTTCCGTGTTTCATACGCAGTAATGCGGATGTACTCCATCAGCGCAGGATCGATGCGCGCGCTTAACATCCTGAGTTCGGCCTCCTTTGCGACACCGCGAGCAACACGCTTATCGGGATAATCACGGGCGGGCATAGAAAACGTCCTCCAAAAATTGTCTTGTTAATTTGTGCTGTAAAATATGCGTCAGTCTAAATAGAAAGTCAATGGATAGTGATTGTGCAGTGAAGCTAAGTTGTGTTTTGTGTATTTAGAAGTCATTAGTAAGTGATTTAATAGTGATGTTTTACGACGCGTTAAGCTTGCCCATACGTAAAAATTTACAAAGCAAATAATCTTCATTGCTATAGGGGGTTATAAGCGAAGCGGTTAAGGCGTAGCCAGCCGCTTACGCTGACATGGCTTGATCGATACCTCAGTTAAAACTACTGTATATAAAAACAGTATGGAGGTATTTATCATGATCTTTTTCAGACCCGCAGAGTTGCGTGAAATCGTTGCTATTCCACTTTTCAGCGACTTAGTACAGTGCGGCTTCCCCAGCCCGGCAGCGGATTATGTAGAGCGGCGTATCGATTTAAACGAGTTATTAGTCGCCCATCCCAGCTCCACTTACTTTGTCAAAGCCGCCGGTGACTCGATGATAGAAGGGGGGATCAATAACGGTGATTTGCTGGTGGTGGACAGTTCCCGCAAGCCTGAGCATGGCGATATCGTGATTGCGGCGGTAGAGGGCGAATTTACCGTGAAGCGCCTCCAGTTGCGTCCCAATATTCAACTCAACCCCATGAACAGCGCCTATTCACCGATTATTGTCGGCAGCGACGATACGCTCGATATCTTTGGTGTAGTGACGTATATCGTGAAATCCGCGAGCTGATCGTGTTTGTGAAGCTTAATTAATAGGCAATAAGTTAATTCTCATCATGCAAAAATCTTACGTTATCGGGGCTGTCTTGTCGGCAAACCTGATATTCATCGCATAAGCCGGAACTGACTGGTCAAATATTCTGGTATTGGCGAATTACAGAGTGATATCCCATTTTTTTATTTTGTTATGTTCCTGCACTTTAGTGAATTTTCTTTTCTTCCGACAGAATACATTTTGTCTACATTATAACTTTAATTTATGATTCGCACACGAACAATTGATGTTATGCAGGGTTTTAGCATCGTGGCAGTCAATAAAACCCTGCTGTTATAAAGTAATCAGGAGATTCATTTTTATGTCAGACAATAATCCCCGCCCATCCGGCTGGTTAGGCCCGTGGTGCCTGCTGGTGGGTGTGATACTTCTTGTAACGGGGCTCTTTTTTGCCATCGGCGGTTTTAAACTGGTTTCCCTGGGGGGGAGTTGGTATTTTCTCATCGCCGGGGTTATCACTCTGCTCTCTGCGATTCAGTTCTTCCGCCGCAAGTCCTCTGCCGTGGGGCTGTTTGCCCTGGTGTTTCTTGGCACCCTGATTTGGGCATTTTTCGATGCCGGGCTCGACTTCTGGCCGCTGGTTTCCCGTTTAATGGTACCCGCCGGGCTGATGGTGCTGGCAGCCGCCACCTGGCCTGCATTGCGTAAACGTGAAGGAAAACCGTCCTGCGCAAAAGGAGCCGTGGGGGTCTGCGCGGTCCTTATTATCGCCATGGGCGTCACCTTTGTTCAGATGTTTCAACCCCATCCGACCGTGCCGTTTAGCGGTGAAAAACGCCCGCTGGTGCCGGTAAAAGATGATGCGAAACAGCAGAACTGGGATCACTACGGTAATACGGCTGGCGGTAGTCGCTTTGTGGCGCTGGACCAGATAACCCGTGACAACGTGAAAAACCTGAAACCGGTCTGGACCTACCATACCGGTGACGTACCGGAAAGTCCGGACGGCAATGGCGCAGAAGATCAGCAAACGCCGCTACAGGTTGGCGATCGTGTCTTCCTCTGTACGCCGCATAACAACGTGATCGCCGTGGATGCCGATAGCGGGAAAGAGATCTGGAAAGCGGAAATCAACGCCAAGTCTGCAATCTGGATGCGCTGCCGTGGTCTGGCGTACTTCGATGCCACCAAACCGCTGGCACAGCCAACGGTAGCCGGCTCCACGCCGGTTCTGCCAGCGCAGGTCGCACCGGGCGCTGCATGCCAGCGCCGTATCCTGATGAATACCATCGACGGTAAGCTGATCGCGTTAGACGCCGATAACGGCAAGTTCTGCCCGGACTTCGGTACTAACGGCAGCGTTAACCTGCATGAAGGGATGGGCGACGCGTCAGATCCCACCTACGTGCTGACGTCGGCCCCGACGCTGGCGGGTACGACGGTTGTCGTTGGCGGCCGCGTTGCGGATAACGTCAGCACCGATATGCCGGGAGGCGTTATACGTGGTTATGACGTGATCACCGGCCAGCTGCGCTGGGCGTTCGACCCGCGTAATCCGGATCCGAACTATGTTCTGAAGCCGGGCGAACACTACAAACGCAGCTCTGCAAACTCCTGGGCCCCTATGTCCTGGGATGCGTCGATGAATACCGTGTTTATCCCGATGGGAAGTTCCTCTGTCGACCTGTGGGGCGCTGACCGTATTCCGGAAGATCACAAATACGCCACCTCAATCCTCGCGCTGGATGCGACTACCGGGAAAGAGAAGTGGGTATACCAGACCGTGCATAACGACCTCTGGGATTTCGATATCCCGATGCAGCCGAGCCTGGTTGATTTCCCGACGAAAGAGGGCAACAAGCCCGCGGTGGTGGTGGGCACCAAAGCGGGGCAAATCTACGTTCTTGATCGCCTGACGGGTAAACCGCTCACTGAAGTGAAAGAGGTTCCGGTAAAACCAGCGGATATTCCACGTGAACAGTACCCGGCAACGCAGCCGCGCTCTGTGGGAATGCCGCAGATTGGCGCGGAAACCCTGAAAGAATCGGATATGTGGGGGGCGACGCCGTTTGACCAGCTGGCCTGTCGTATCAGCTTCAAATCAATGCGTTATGACGGTCTGTACACGATGCCGGGAACCGATATTTCCCTGAGCTTCCCGGGCTCGCTGGGGGGAATGAACTGGGGTAGTCTGTCCACGGATCCGAACAACCAGTACATCTTCGTCAACGACATGCGTCTGGGTCTGTGGGTCCAGCTGATTAAACAAGATCCGCAGAGCGCGGTGGCAAACACGGGCGGTGAAGCCGTGAACGCCGGGATGGGCGCTGTTCCGATGAAAGGAACGCCGTATTCGGTCAACAAAAACCGTTTCATGTCACCGCTGGGCATTCCGTGCCAGAAACCACCGTTTGGCTCTCTCTCCGCGATTGACCTGAAAACGCAGAGAATCGTCTGGCAGGTGCCGGTCGGTACCGTTCAGGATACCGGTCCGTTTGGGGTAAAAATGCGCATGCCAATGCCTGTCGGTATGCCGACGCTGGGCGGTACGCTGGCCACGCAGGGCGGTCTGGTCTTCATTGCGGGAACCCAGGATTACTACCTGCGCGCCTTTGATTCCTCTACGGGGGAAGAAGTGTGGAAAGCGCGTCTCCCGGTGGGTAGCCAGGGCGGACCTGTCAGCTATGTATCACCGAAAACCGGCAAACAGTACATTCTGATCTCTGCCGGCGGTGCACGTCAGTCGCCGGATCGTGGTGACTACGTGATTGCCTACGCGCTGGATAAATAACAGCGAAATAAGCAGCCCGGCCCCGTCATAGTACGGGGCTTTTTTTTGACTAAAAACTACGCACAGGAAGAAAGCGGCGGTTCCGGTCAGCCCGTGAAAAGCACCCGCCAGCGTCGGCGACGGCGAGTCATCTCGCGCCATAGCGCGATTATCTCGTCAGGTTGCAGGGCATCAATAGCCTGCGGTGTTAACACCGGCAAACCATAGCGCTGGCGCAGGGCGGCCACTGCCGTGGCGCTGGCATCCATCGGTGAGCGGATCTGCGTCGCCAGCTGCTGTCGCAACACGCTAAACGCTGCCTCATCGCACGGCGTCAGCTCACGCAAAAATCGTTTGCAGCAACCCAACAGGTTCACGGGAGAACGGTCAGGCGACTGTAACGCCAGCAGCAGGCCATCGCGATCGGCAATACGCTGATAACGACAGCTGACCACGTAGCCAATCTGCTGTTCCACGCGCAGGCGCTGGAAAAATTGCGGTTCGCAGCATAACGCCAGCATCCGCAGCGCGGCGAGCGACGCGCCCGGCGGCAGGGGAATAAACACCAGCAGCGCCGAATCCGCGCTGGCGTGCGGGATGTGTTCGATCCCGCCGGGACAACCGCTTAACGGCAACGGCTTAGCGTTAACCGGCGTCCGGAGCAGGCCAAGCTGCCGGGCTAACCCGTGCGCGTGTCCGGCGCTGCCGCCAACTAACGCCGCCAGCCAGCCGTCCCGTGGCGGGTCCGATGCCAGACGTTCAGGCAATTGCTGAAGCAGCTCACGGATGGCAATGCCTTCTGGCACTGGCGTAATCGCCGGAGCGGGGTGGGAGAGGCGATCGATTATCGCCCCGATGATGGGTTCCGCCGTCACCACGGCGTCAGGAAGCCGCAGCGTGAGCTGCCAGCTACCGTCAACCGTTTGCCACTCGCCGCTGCCGTCGATATGGCGCAGTTCAGCAAGAAGAGGGCGTAACTGTTTGCCCATCGCCACCCCCTGTGACCTGTCCACGCGCGAATAAAAAGGCCTGCGCAGGATCAGCGTCGGCGGTTGTGTCTGCGCCGACAAATGCAGCAGTGGAGCGGCTTCTGACGTCGGGGCTGGCGCAGCATACCTGGCAGTCTGCGGGTAGAAGGAAAACGCGATGGGGCTATCATCTGCAACCGGCTGGCGACGCCAATGGCTAAGCGGCAGGGCAAAACCCTGGCTGGCAATAATTTCAGCGGTTTCCATTTTTTTGCAGGCCAGATACGAGACTGGCGCCGCCAGTAAGTCAGCACAGAAGGCGGAAAAACCTACGGGCGCCGCGCCGGGCGCAAAACCAAATGCCCGCTGGCGCAGCTGCTCCAGCGTCGGCAGGGCGCTGAAACGCTGCTGTGCCAGCCGATAATAATGCCGCTGCTGCTCATCCGTCGTTTGCTGTAGCGCCCGTAGCCAGTGGGTAATATGCGGGTCAATGTCCTCGGGCCGTTCGCTATCAACCGTTAGCGCCAGCCAGCCGTAATCGTCATCCTGATAAAGCCAGTTCAGGGCTACCTCTTCTGCCAGCCCGCGCGCCCGTAGCCCGGCAATCAGGCTTCCGGGGGCGTCGTCCAGTAAAAACTCCCGAAATAAAGTGACGTTGTCACTTTTTCGGATTAACGGACAACGCCACAGTGCGGGTCGCTCCGTCACCGCCAGCTGATAATCTGCTTCAGCGCTAAGACGCAACGGGGGAGCGGTTTCAGGCATGCCTCCTGACGCAAAACCTGACGCAAACGTATGGGCAAGCTCGGCCAGGACATCCAGCGTTTGCGGCCCTTGCAGCCACAATTGCAGGTGCCCGGCTACATAATAGCGACGATGAAAGTCGCGCAACGCGGTTTGCAGCGATACCGGGTCCTGCCCGAGAGACTCCTTGCTACCCACCTGAAAACGGCGAAAAACCGCGGGTTCTTCCATCGCGTGGCGCGCCGCCGCTTCGCGCCTGGCGGAATCATGTTGCTGGATGAGCCGGTTTTCCGCATCAATGACCGCCACTTCGCGCTGTATGTCATGCGGTGAAAGCAGCGGCGCCAGCAACATATCCCGCAGCCGCGCGACGCCGTCGGACAGGTTATCGGCGGCAACGTCGAAGAAAAAAGCGCTGTGGCGAGCCAGCGTGGTGGCATTGACGCTGCCGCCCTGGCGCTGGACCCAGGCCATGAGTCGATCATCGCCCTGATAGCGCTGGCTACCGCGGAACAGCAGGTGCTCAAGCAAATGCGCCAGACCGGCGAAGCGCGGTGGCTCGTGATGGCTTCCGGCACTCACGCGCGCCAGCGCCGCCGCGCGTGTCGCCTGCGGCTGATGCACCAGCGTTGCGCGCAAACCGCCTGCCAGTTCCACGATGCGGGTGGTCATTATCGTTACAGTTCCCGGGTTTTATAGATAAGCTGAGAACGGGTACGGTTGCGGAACTGAAGCTGACCGATCTTCATATCACTACAGGCTGCTTCGCGGCGCGCCTCGAGGATTTTATGATGATGCGGCGATTTGCTGCACACCGGATCGGCGTTATCCGCATTCCCGGTGAGCATAAAGGCCTGGCAGCGGCAGCCGCCGAAGTCCTTCTCCTTTTCATCGCAGGAGCGGCACGGCTCTGGCATCCAGTCAAACCCGCGATAGCGGTTGAAGCCGAAAGAGTCATACCAGATGGATTCCAGGCTCTGCTCAAGCACCGACGGGAAATCCACCGGCAGCTGGCGCGCGCTGTGGCAGGGCAGCGCCGTGCCTTCCGGGGTCACGCTGAGGAAAATCGACCCCCAGCCGCCCATACAGCCTTTTGGCCGCTCTTCGTAATAATCGGGGGTGACGAACAGCAGGTTGGTCAGATTGCCGCTGGCGGCCATTTTTTGCCGATATTCGGCAACCACGCGTTCCGCGCGGGCAATCTGTTCCCGCGTCGGCAGAAGCCCCTGACGATTAAGGAACGCCCAACCGTAGAACTGGCAGGTGGCAAGTTCGACATCGTCGGCGTCCAGTTCGATGCACAGCTCGATGATTTTATCGATCTGATCGATATTATGCCGGTGCAGGACGAAATTCAGCACCATCGGGTAATCACGGGCTTTGACCGCTTTGGCCATCGCCAGCTTCTGCTGGAAGGCTTTTTTATTCCCCGCCAGCGCAGCGTTGAGCACTTCATCGCTGGCCTGGAAGCTAATCTGGATATGGTCCAGACCGGCCTCGCTGAACGCGTCGAGTTTGCTTTCCGTCAGGCCAATTCCCGAGGTGATCAGGTTGGTATAAAAACCGAGATCGCGGGCGGCGCGGATCAGCTCCGGCAGATCTTTACGCGTCAACGGTTCGCCGCCGGAAAAACCTATCTGCACGCTGCCCATCGCCCGCGCCTGGCGGAAAACCTCAATCCACTGTTCGGTGGTCAGCTCCTGATCCTGCCGGGCGAAGTCCAGCGGGTTAGAGCAGTAAGGACACTGTAGCGGACAGCGATAGGTCAGCTCCGCCAGCAGCCACAGCGGTGGATTGACGGCGGGTTTATTCTGGCTCACGGAAAATAATCCACTTCTGTTGATAAGCGATTTGCAGGAATTCTACGACGTCGTCATCCACGCCGCCGGCTTCCGGGAACCGTTCGTTGAGTATGGCAATGATGGCCGCCGCGTCGCGTTGGCCATCGACCAGTTCGAGGATCGCGGCCGCGGTCTCATTGAGTTTAGCCATGCCTTCCGGATAGAGGATGACATGGCTGTCCTGAGCGGCTTCCCATTGCAGGCGATAGCCGCGACGAAAGGCGACGATGGAGTTTTTTTGCATGCTTATACCAGTCGGGTTGTGTGCCAGGCCGCTTTGTCGGTGACCGTGTGATAAGGCGGACGCTGTAGCGCGTAGGCCATGGTCATCGCGTCGAGCATCGACCACAGGATATCGAGTTTGAACTGAAGGATCTCCAGCATTCGATTCTGCTTTTCCGCGCTATCGCAGTAACGCTTCGCCAGCTCCAGACCGTGTTCAACGTCGCGGCTGGCCTGGCTGAGGCGGCTGCGGAAATAAAAATAGCCTTCCTCTTTGATCCACGGGTAGTGCTGTGGCCAGCTGTCGAGACGCGACTGATGGATTTGCGGGGCGAACAGTTCGGTGAGCGAGCTGCATGCCGCCTCCTGCCAGTTGGCGCGGCGGGCGAAGTTAACGTAAGCGTCGACGGCGAAACGGACGCCGGGCAGCACGTGGCGTTCGCTGATTAAGTCCTCGCGGCTGAGCCCCACGGCTTCGCCCAGCTGTAGCCAGGCTTCGATACCGCCGTCATGACCGTTGCTACCGTCGTGATCGAGGATCCGCTGCACCCATTTGCGACGCGTGTGCGGATCCGGGCAGTTCGCCATAATTGCCGCGTCTTTCAGCGGGATCGTCGTCTGGTAGTAAAACCGGTTCGCCACCCAGCCCTGGATCTGCTCGCGGCTGGCCTCGCCGTTATGCATCGCGATATGGTACGGATGGTGAATATGATAGTAGGCGCCTTTCGCCCGAAGGGCGTGCTCAAACTCTTGCGGCGAGAGCGTTTCGCGAATGTGCATAGTTAGTCCTGAAGCGTGATGTTCATCCCGTCCCAGCTCACTTCTATTCCCTGCTGCGCAAGGGCGTGACGCTGCGGCGACTGCTCGTTAAGGATCGGGTTGGTGTTATTAATGTGGATCAGAATCTTGCGCTTTGCCGGCAGCGAGGCCAGCAGCGCCATCATGCCGTGTTCATCGCCGAGCGCCAGATGCCCCATGTCGCGGCCGGTATTGCGCCCGACGCCGGTGGCCTGGAGTTCATCGTCCTGCCAGACGGTGCCGTCAATCAGCAGACAGTCCGCTTTTTTAAGCCACGGCAGGATGGCGTCATCGGGTTCACCGAGACCCGGTGCGTAGAACAGCGTCTGACCGTTGCGGCGGTTTTCGATAAACAGCGCCACGTTATGCCCCGGCAGCGGGTGGTCGCGCCACGGCGAATAGGGCGGCGCGTTACTGGCGATGGGGACAGCGGTAAACTGCAAATCAGGGCAGGCTTCCACGCTAAAGGCGGTGAGCGGCGCGATCGGGTGGTGAATCAGGCCACCGTTCCAGTGCCGGAGCATGGTAAAAATCGGGAATCCGCTGGAAAGATCTTCATGCACCTCCGGCGTACACCATACCTGATGCGGGCACCCCTCGCGCAGGCTGAGCAGCCCGGTGGTGTGGTCAATCTGGCTATCGGTGAGAATAATGCCGCCAATATGCGTGCCGCGCAGAACCTCTTTCTTATTCAGTTCTGGCGTATGGGCAATCTGCTGGCTGATATCGGGGGAGGCGTTACACAGCACCCACTCTTTGCCGTTATCGCTGACGATGATCGACGACTGGGTGCGAGGGGTCGCCTGAAGGGTACCGTCGCGCAAACCCTGACAGTTGGCGCAGTTACAGTTCCACTGGGGGAAACCACCGCCAGCGGCGGAACCGAGGACTTTTATAAACATGAAGATGGGCCAGGTAGTCAAACAAAAATGCCCGCACGGATGGCGGGCAGAGCGATTAGCGGTTGGAAATGTACAGGGTCACTTCCAGGCCAAGACGTAAATCAATAAAAGCAGGTTTCTTCCACATCGTTTTTTCCTCTTTAAAAATGCAGCACTAACGCCATTGTTTGTGCCAGTTTTGTGATGGTCATCAAATAATGCGTCACAGGAGGGCAAAGCTCAACCCGAAAGATGTAAGGAATTAACTTAATGTTTACAACGTAACTTATTGTTGCCAAACATTTTGCAATACCTTTTGCCAGTTGCCCCACAGCAGCTTATTCAGCACAAATTGATCATAGCCGCTGTCACGCAACGCGCTGATTAGCCGCGGTAAACCACTCACATCGTGTAAGTCATCAGGCAACGTAATGCCGTCAAAATCGGAGCCCAGCGCGACATGATCGTCACCCATGATGTTAATAAGATAGTCGATATGACGAACGATTGTGCTCAGCGGGGTATCGCTATCGCGTTTACCGTCGGCGCGCAAAAACGCGTTGCCGAAATTGACGCCTGCCACGCCGCCGCTGTCGCGGATAGCCAGTAGCTGCCGATCGGTCAGATTGCGCGGTTGCGGGCACAGCGTATGGGCGTTGGAATGGGTGGCGACCAGCGGTGAAGAGGAATGACGAGCGGTATCCCAGAACGCTTTTTCATTCATATGCGAAACGTCAATCAGCATGTTCAGGGCGTTAGCGTGCTTAATGAGGGCGATACCCTCAGCGGTAAGCCCTGGGCCGCTGTCCGGGCTGCCGGGAAACGCCCCGTTAACGCCGGTGCCAAAACGGTTAGCAATGTTCCAGAAAGGCCCAATGCTGCGCACCCCGGCGGCATAAAAAGCCTGTAGATCGCCTCCCTCGCCGTCAAAACCGCCCGCGCCCTCAATATGCGCCACCATCGCCAGCACTTTATCCTGACGGCAGCGTTCGATATCCGCCGCGCTCAGGCACAATCGTGCCCGGCCATCGGAGTGTGCGACAAGCTGCTTAAGGATCGTCAACTGCTGCCAGAGAATGTCGACCGGCTGCCACGGCTCGCTGGCGTATTGTGGCGCCATGCGGGCGATATACTCCTGCGGCGGCACGAACAGCGCGAACAGCCCGCCGGAAAATCCGCCTTGCTGCATGCGTGGATAATCGAGGTGTCCGTTCTCAATGCCGGAGAAGAAGGCCGTTACCGGATCCTGGCGATGGTGAAGCCATAAATTAAGCAACAGGTCATTGTGACCATCAAAAATCGCCATAGCGTATCCCACTGTCTTTTATTGCTGCGAAAGTTGCCTGGCACGATAACCGATTTGTCCGGTCCGGCAAGGGGAAAATTACAACTTAGCAGCAATTGTTAATATCACTTAACAGTGAGGAGATCCGCAAAGCGGGTGGTGTAGCGGGGTGAAAGCATTTCCCGTTTCATCTGCCACGGCTGCTGTATACCCTGTCCCGCGAAGTAAAGCGTGCCACGGCCATTTTCAGCATTCAGATGGTCTAATACATCCATTAACTTTTGGCTGTTTTTCCTGGGTGCGTTGTCGTCAAACAGATTAAGTTGCGCGACGCCCTGGCTATAAAAATCTCCCAGCATCACTCCGGCTTTCTGGTACCGATGGCCGTTCTTCCAGACCGCATCCAGACAACGAACTGATGCGCCGATAATATCCCGGCTATCCTGGGTTGGGGTGAGCAGTTTTACCGACGCGCTATTGCCATAATATGGCTCGTTAAGCGCGAAGGGCGAGGTTTTAACAAATACGGAGATAAAGCGGCAATGCTGATGCTCATTGCGAAGTTTTTCTGCTGCCCGGGCGGCATAACTACAGATGGCCTGGCGTACATCGTCATATTCCGTGATGCGTTCGCCAAACGAGCGCGAACAGACGATTTCTTGCTTTACCGGGGCAAACTCTTCCAGTTCAAGACACGATTCGCCCCGTAATTCACGCACCGTTCTCTCCAGCACGACATTGAAATGTTTTCTTATGAACCGGATATCGGTGTCTGCCAGTTGCAGGACGGTCTTAATCCCCATCATCTCAAGCTTCTTCGCTATGCGACGTCCTACACCCCAAACGTCTTCGACGGGTAGCGCCGCCATCAGCTTTCTCTGACGATCTACATTGGATAAATCAACAACGCCTTCCGTCTGGCGCTGCCAGCGTTTCGCCGCGTGATTTGCCAGTTTCGCCAGCGTCTTTGTGGGTGCGATGCCCACCCCGACGGTCAGATGGGTGCGTTGCAGTACGGTCGCTCTCATTTCATGCCCAAAATCGGAAAGATCGCGACAATTACGCACGCCGGTAAGATCGCAAAAGATCTCATCAATTGAGTATATTTCGCTACGAGGCGACATCTCTTCAAGCGTGTTCATTACCCGGTTGGACATATCCGCGTAAAGTTCATAATTACTGCTGAAACAAACCACGCCATGATGCCTGAAGAGATCTTTCTGTTTGAAGTACGGTTCACCCATTTTCACAAAGGGTTTGGCTTCAGCGGAGCGAGAGATGACGCACCCATCGTTATTGGACAACACGACCACCGGTCGTCCCTTCAGGTCCGGGCGAAAAACCGTTTCACAGGAAGCATAGAAAGCGTTCACATCACACAGTGCAAACATGGTCAGCTCGCAGATGTCGCGATACAGGTCACTACGCGCGAGCCTTCGTGGGCGCGCTTATACGTTCATTCAGAACGTAAGGAACAGGGTCATTGAATAGGGGAAGGGCCACGCTCCGGCGTCGCTCTGATGGCGTGAAAAACTGCATGATGATCACCGTCAATTAATACTGTATTTATATACAGTATTGTATATCGATAGCAAAGATCAAGGGTAACAAGGCATCATGGCGTACGGGCGTAGAAGGGTAATTATCACGACCAGACTATTTGGGTATACTTCTTCACTTATAACTATGCATGTCAGGTAACGAAATATGCGGGAGAGCATTAACGTTCTTTTTGTGGTGCTGTCTTTTGTGGCACTGATTATGCTGATACGCTTTTTCGTCAGGCGTATTCGGCATCCAACGCGCATCGTTGCCGATAGCCGGGGAATGAAAAAAATCTCAACCCATCCTGTCTGGTTTGGCGGCTCGTCAGGTAAAACCTACTTTTATGATGAGCAGTATTTATACGAGGTTATAAAGAGCAGCACCCGTAAAATTGAGCTGGCGACTATCATAAAAATTAAACCAGGCTCGATAGTGATAAATAACAGGCGGATCTGGTCTGTGACTTATCTTGAGGGAACCCGTGAAAAACAGGTGCAATTTTATAATAATCTGACGGTGTTTAATCAAAACTTCGCTGCGTTTTTAGAGGCAGTAAAACGCGTGAACCCTGAGGCAGATATTAAAGCCGTGTCATTGTTCAACCTGTGACTGGAATACAACATATGTGGCTTTCTGACTGCCCATACGACAGGTATGGGCAGTGAAGCCGTCGATATTACTTCTTCTTGTTCATCATCGCCTTGAGATCGGCAAAGGGGTTAAACGTGGCGACACCCACGTCTTTTTGCGCATCCTCACCCGCGACAACGGTGGTGCCATACTGATCCGCTTCGGTGTACTTTGAGTGTTCGTGATCGTGACAAAACAGGCACAACAGCTCCCAGTTACTGCCATCTTCCGGGTTATTGGTGTGATCGTGGTCGATATGGTGAACCGTGAGTTCACGAAGATTTGAATAAACAAACTCACGCGAGCAGCGTCCACAAACCCAGGGGTAGATTTTTAGCGCTTTTTCACGGTAGCCGCTTTCCAGCCGTGCGTAGTTTTTGGGGATCAGAGCCATTGCTGATGTTACCTGTTAAAAAGAGAATAGTTCACACTATATCCCATTATGAGATGTCAGGAGAATGCCTCCTCTGCGGGAAGGCAGCGTGCGATTTGCGTATTTCTGTCAGTTTATTTGAAGCATTCCGTTAAATAATCACCATTTATTCTCATCCGTTAATGCGTAGAGTAGGGATAACGCAATGCTTTATCAGGATACTCCACTATGAAAAAGATCGGATTTTTGTCGTTTGGTCACTGGACGCCGTCACCCCAGTCCGGCACGCGAACCGCGGCTGACACGCTGCTACAGTCCATCGATCTGGCGGTCGCCGCCGAAGAGCTGGGCGCGGACGGGGCTTATTTCCGTGTGCATCACTTTGCCCGCCAGCTCAGTTCGCCATTCCCCTTGCTGGCGGCAATAGGCGCGAAAACCAAACGCATTGAAATCGGGACGGGCGTGATCGACATGCGGTATGAAAATCCGCTGTATATGGCGGAAGATGCTGGCGCGGCAGATCTCATCTCCGGCGGGCGATTACAGCTTGGTATCAGCCGGGGTTCCCCGGAGCAGGTGATTGATGGCTGGCGTTATTTTGGTTACGTGCCGCAGGAAGGGGAAAACGAATCAGATATGGCGCGCCGCCACACTGAGGTACTGCTTGATGTATTACGCGGTGAAGGGTTTGCAAAGCCTAACCCACAGCCGATGTTCCCAAACCCGCCGGGATTGTTGCGTCTGGAGCCGCATTCAGAAGGCTTACGCGATCGTATCTGGTGGGGGGCTGGCTCTAATGCAACGGCAGTATGGGCGGCAACACTGGGGATGAACCTGCAAAGCTCAACGCTGAAAGATGATGAAACCGGCGAGCCGTTCCATATTCAGCAGGCAAAACAGATCCGTGCCTACCGACAGGCCTGGGCTGAGGCAGGGCATACCCGTCAGCCACGCGTTTCGGTCAGCCGCAGTATTTTTGCCCTGATGGACGATCGCGACCGGATGTATTTCGGTTCAAGCCGCAATGAAAGCGACAGCGTGGGCTATCTGGATGAGAAAACGCGGGCCATTTTCGGACGCAGCTATGCCGCAGAGCCAGACAAGCTGATTGAACAGTTGAAAAAGGATGAAGCGATCGCGGAAGCGGATACGCTGTTACTTACCGTGCCGAATCAGCTGGGCGTGGAATACAACGCACATGTGATCGAGTCCATCCTGAAACATGTCGCACCGGAAATGGGATGGCGCGATCGCAATGCTTAATCTGGCCCTCTGGTATCGCCGGTTTGGTGAGCCTGAATCGGTACTGCAAGCGGAAACTACACCATTGTCGCCGCGACAGCCGGGAGAGATACGTGTGCGCATGCTTTTTTCCCCGGTGAACGCCTCCGATCTCATCCCCATCACCGGAGCATATCGCCATCGCACGCCGCTGCCTGCGATAGCCGGTTATGAAGGGGTCGGAATAGTGACCGAAACGCCCGCCGCTTATCCGGCGCTGCTGGGCAAGCGGGTCCTGCCGTTACGGGGGCAGGGAACCTGGCAGCGCTATGTCGACTGCCCGGCGGCGTATGCGGTTCCCGTCCCGGACGACGTCGACTCGCTACTTGCCGCGCGGGCGTATATCAACCCGCTTGCCGCACAGATGATGCTGGACCGCTATCCTCCGGTCGGGAAAACGGTGCTGCTCACCGCTGCCGGTTCTGACTGCGCCGTTCTGCTCGGGCAATGGGCACGCCAGGCGGGTGCGGAGGCGGTTTACGGGATCCATCGTTCGCCCGTGCACGCTCAACGTCTGGCTGAAATGGGGATCGTCCCGATTGCGCAACATGATACGACCGCCGTCAACGCTGCCGCCGCGCAAGCGGAGGTGGTGTACGACGCCACGGGCGGCAGTCTGGCGGAGACGATCCTGAGCGTGATGCCCGAAACCGGCACCTTTGTCTGCTACGGGCTACTCTCCGGGCAGACCTTCCGGCAGCAGCGGCCGTTGCCGCGCGTGGCGTGGTTTCACATTCGTAACTATCTGGACGCGCTGAGCGCTGAGGCGTGGCAGGCGGAGTTTCGGCGCATCTGGCCTAAACTGCGCGCCAGCCAGTGCAGCGATGTCACCCTCTACCCGCTGTCGGAATGGCAGCGGGCAGTGGGCAACTATCGCGAAGCGGGAAGAACGGGTAAGCCCATGCTCTCGATGGACAATTAATCGGCCTTATGGCTCATGTCGCTCAGCAGTACAGCGATACTTTGTCCACCGGCGGTCTGCTCCAGGCCAATTTTGACAATAATTGTCAGCGGAACGGAGAGCAGCATGCCGACAGGCCCGAGCAGCCAGCCCCAGAAAATCAGGGACAGGAACACAACAAGGGTTGAAAGCCCCAGCCCGCGTCCCATTATCCGTGGTTCGAGAATGTTCCCGAAGACAAGGTTAATCACCAGATAGCCTGCCAGCAGAATCAGGGCATCATACAAACCGCTGAAAACCAGCACCTGAAGGATAGGGGGGATCGCCGCCAGCACGGAGCCGATGTTAGGAATATAGTTGAGCGCAAAGGCCAGCAGCCCCCAGACAAAGGCAAAACGCACATCCAGCGCGGCGAGCATCCCCCAGACCACTAATCCCGTCACCAGGCTGATGGCCGTTTTCAGCACCAGATAGCGTGAAACGCTGTCGAGCGCGCGCTGAATGGCGCCCATTCCCTCTACCGGACGCACCATGATGTGCTGGAGCTTTGCAGGCAGCTGTGGAACTTCCAGCAGCATAAACACAACCGTCAGGAACAGCAGGAAAATCGAGGTCATGGCGTTGGAGAGTTGTGCCAGCAGGCTGGTGACAATCGTCATGGCGGCATTCGGATCGATGTATTTAAGCAGTTCCTCAACCGAGACTTCGATACCTGCGCGTTGCAGCCAGGGTTCAATTTGCAGCAGCGGGGTCGCCAGGGAAGAGCGGTATGTCGGTAGCGTCCGCGCCAGCTCGTTCAGGGAGGTTCCCAGATAGGCGACTAACAGCACCATCGCAACGATAATAATACTGATAAGCAGGCTTATCGCCAGCACACGCGGGATGCGTAGCCGCACCATTCGCTGCACCAGCGGATTGAGGATCACCGCGATAAAAAGCGCCAGGATAAAAGGCACGATGATATCGGCCGCAAAACGAACGCCGGTCAGAATGATCATCAGCATGCCCAGCATGATGACGATCTTAAGCCCGTTGAGGGTGATAATAGGTTTGGCCATGGACGTTCCTGAACAGTTTTTTATTTATAATAGAGGGGAAAGCGGATTAAAAAAACTAACCAAAATCAAACAGACTGGGTAAAGAAATGAAAAGGCTTTGAGTAAATTCCTGGCTTATGATACAAATCAGGCGTGTTCAACTACCGAGGACAATTTTCATCCGCAAAGACGAGAAGCAACACCGCGGATAATTGTAATTTTATGGACAATTTGTTCAGGACGTATTTTTCAAACAACTCTGCTCTGTTTTCAACCTCCCTCTGCCTGCTTTCTGGTGAGCAACACTGGCGTTCCGCGCTATAGTCACGTCTTCTGCCTGAGCTAGCGCTATGCGCTTAGCTAACTGATTTAATTCCCAATTTTTTGGTTTGCTGTCCGCAGCGAGCCTCGATGGATTATATTCTCAAGCAGGAGAAAAAACATGTTTTACTGGATTTTATTAGCTCTGGCGATCGTCGCTGAAATTACCGGCACCTTGTCGATGAAATGGGCAAGCGTGAGTGATGGCAGCACCGGTTTTATTTTGATGCTGGTCATGATTACGCTTTCCTATATTTTCCTCTCTTTTGCGGTTAAAAAAATCGCGCTGGGCGTGGCATACGCATTGTGGGAAGGTATTGGTATTTTATTGATTACGCTGTTTAGCGTCATGTTATTTGATGAAACCCTGACGACAATGAAAATTGCCGGGCTGACGACCCTGGTCGCAGGTATCGTGCTGATTAAATCGGGTACACGCAAACCGGCAAAACAGCAGAAGGAGCAGACCCATGCAGCAGTTTGAATGGATCCACGCGGCCTGGCTGGCTTTCGCCATCGTTCTGGAAATTATTGCCAACGTCTTTCTGAAGTTCTCCGACGGTTTTCGTCGCAAAGCCTACGGCCTGTTATCGATTGCCGCGGTTCTGGGGGCGTTTAGCGCCCTGTCGCAGGCGGTGAAAGGCATCGATCTGTCCGTGGCCTATGCGCTGTGGGGGGGCTTCGGTATTGCCGCCACCCTGGCGGCAGGCTGGATTATGTTCGGGCAGCGTTTAAACAATAAAGGCTGGATAGGGCTGGTATTACTGCTCGCCGGCATGATCATGATTAAACTGGCCTGAGTGACCTACTGCTGCGCCAGGGCTTCCAGCCGGTCGCGAAAACCGGTCACCGACAACGCCCGGTTATCGGCGCGCCAGCGGTCTTTCGCCGCTGGCGCAGAACTCTGAACGCCAATCAGCTGCCAGCCGTTATCGGTTTTTAACATCAGGGGCGATCCGCTATCACCCGGTAGCGTATCGCACTGATGCGACAGTACGCTGTTTTGCGCCCAACCCGTCACCACGCAGTCCGTATGGGTGTACAGCGAATCGAGGTGATCAACAGGATAACCTGATTGCGTCACTTTTCGATCGGCGGCTTTCAGGGCGGCGGTGAGCGCGGCCTTATCGCCATCAAAGAGCGGCAGCGGGGTGATCCCGGACGGCGGATAACGTAAAACGATCAGCCCGAAATCCCAGGAGGCCGCCCCGGGCGGCACAATCCAGCCATCGCCATCCGGTTTCAGGCGTTTGCCAAGCGACGGATCCACTCGCCCCTCAATACCGTGAATTTCGTAGCGCCATATTCCTTTTTGCGACACAAAGCGCAGGGCGATCGCTTTATCCGGTTTGCCTTCAGGCGGCATTAACAGGCAATGACCCGCCGTCAGCGCAAGGCGTGGTGTAATGAGGGTTGCGGTACATAAATTGCCGCTGGCGGTTTCCAGTTGCCCGATGGCATCCCAGGGCGATTCGGTAGGATCGGTGACACGCGTACGATCGTCATGACCAAAAAACAGCGTCTTTACCTCTTTGGCGCTAATGGCGTCATCGTCGCCATCATCCGCATGTGAAAAGCCAGCAAAAAGGCTGAACGTTCCCAGTAACAACACAACAGATTTACGCATATCACACTCTGGTGGGGGTAATTATGATTATTAAAAGTGAACCCTATGAAAATACTATAGACGCGACGGCGAGAAAGTGGGAGTAAAATCAGCGTGCTACATTCAGGAAAGATAAAAGTGGCTGGCGATGAGCGCGCATAAAATTAGCAGGATAAGAATGAACTCAAACCGATAGCGCCGCAGCATACGCCCTCCGGATAAAAAAACGGCGCTGACCGCAAACCCGTTCAGCGCCGGTTTACCAACGTGCCCCGAAGGGCACGGTTAAGCTTGTACTCTTACGCTGCTGGTTGTGCAGCAGGTTTAGCCGCTTCGTGTTTTGCCGCTTTTTTGTGATGTTTTTTAGCCGCCTGGGCTTTCTGCTCTACCGCAGGTTTTGCCGCTTTTTTATGGTGCTTTTTCGCGGCCTGCGCTTTCTGTTCTGCCGCTGGTTTAGCCGCTTTGTGATGTTTTTTATGGTGAACCGTTTTGGCCGGAGCAGCGGTGGATGCCGCAGGCGCTGCGGTGGCGGTAGTTTCAGCCGCGAATGCAGCGGAAGACAGACCCATAGCAGCGGCAACAACCAGAGCTAATACTTTTTTCATTTTCATACCCTCGAATTTGGTTTCTCATTTAACCCCACTGCGGGGCCGTTGAAATAACTATATCCCTGTAAATTCGGGGTTTCCGTGAGTGATTGGTATCGGCGTGTAACCATATGTACAACGCCGGGGTGGGCCCCCCGGCGCGTTCGGTTACAGATAGCGGGACGTCAGGTGTTCGCGGAAGTAGCGGATATTCAGATCTTCACCTGTAGCCTGGGTGATGAGCTGCGACGTGCTGAAACGGCTGCCGTGCTGCCAGATATTCTGACGCAGCCAGTCAAACAGCGCCGAGAAATCGCCCCCGGCAATGGATGCCTGCAACCCGGGCAGCGCAGTTTTGGCGGCATGGAACAGCTGTGCCGCATACATTGCCCCCAGCGTGTAAGACGGGAAGTAGCCAAAACCGCCGTCGGTCCAGTGGATATCCTGCATACAGCCGTTGCGGTAGTTATCTTTGGTGGATAACCCAAGCCACGCCTGCATTTTCTCATCCCATAACGCGGGAATATCATCGACTTCAATTTCGCCATTGATTAGCGCGCGCTCGATCTCATAGCGCAGCACCACATGCGCCGGATAGCTCACTTCATCCGCATCAACGCGGATGTAGCCCGGCTTCACGCGCTGGTTCCAGGCAATAAAATTCTCTTCGCTGAATGCCGCCTGGCTGCCGAAACGGGCATGAACCGCCGGAAGCAGATGCTTCAGGAAAGCGTCGCTGCGGCCCAGCTGCATTTCAAAGAACAAGCTCTGGGATTCATGGATCGCCGTAGAGCGCGCCAGCGCAACGGGCTGGCCGGCCCACGCTCGCGGAAGGTTTTGCTCGTAGCGGGCATGTCCGGTTTCGTGGATCACGCCGAAAAGCGCGCTGAGCAGTTCATCTTCATCGTAACGCGTGGTGATACGCACATCTTCCGGCACGCCGCCGCAGAACGGGTGGGCGCTAACGTCCAGACGACCGCCGTTAAAATCGAAGCCAAGCATTTTCATCGCTTCCAGGCCCAGCTCGCGCTGCGTGGCGGTCGGGAAGGGACCCTGTGGCGGAACGAACGATCGTTGAGCCTGTTTTTCCACAACCTTTGCCAGCAGCTCCGGCAGCCAGGACTTCAGATCGCCGAACAGCACATCCAGGCGAGCGCTGGTCATGTCGGGTTCAAAGATATCCAGCAGCGCGTCGTAAGGCGTGCAGCCTTTAGCCTCAGCGCGCAGGCGGGCCTCTTCACGACTGAGTTTCACCACCTCTTTCAGGTTGGCTGAAAAGCCCTGCCAGTCGTTGGCCGGACGCTGAGTGCGCCACGCGTGTTCACACCTGCTGCCCGCCAGCGATTTGGCCTCCACCAGCGATTCCGGCAGTAAAGTGGCCTGCTGGTAGTGGCGTGTCATTTCACGCAGGTTGGCTTGCTCAACGTCATTCAGATCTTCGTCTGCCGCCGCCGCCAGCCATTCACCCATTTTTTTATCGGTCAGGATCTGATGTTGCAGGACGCTCATCTCCGCCAGCGCTTCACCGCGCGCGGCGCTGCCGCCTGGCGGCATCATGGTGAACATGTCCCAGCTGGCGATGGAGGAGAGGTGCGAGAAGCGGGAGAGGCGCTGGAAGGTGCGGGTGAGTTGTTGATAGTTATTGTTTTTCATGAAGTCCTCGTGTCTGAATCAGCCGATGACAAAAATTAGCATCGGCTCGATTTAAACACGAAGAGGGCTGAATGTTAATGCAGTCGTTTATGCAGGCTCGCGCCCACCAGCAGTGCCGCGCACAACATCAGCGCGATAAATCCGCCCACGCCGTTCCAGCCGTAGTTATGCCAGAACACCCCGCCGAGCGTACCGGCTATGCTGGAACCGAGATAGTAACTGAACAGATACAGTGACGAAGCCTGACCTTTGGCGCGGCGCGCGCGTGGGCCAATCCAGCTGCTGGCAACGGAATGCGCGGCAAAGAATCCCGCAGAGAAGAGCAGCATTCCGGCAAAAATCAGCCACAGGGAAGAGAAAAGCGTCATCAGCAGTCCGAACAGCATCACGGCGGTGGAAACCAGCATCACCGGACCACGACCGAAGCGCGCGGTCATGGCGCCCGCTTTTGGCGAACTCCATGTCCCGGTGAGATATGCCACAGAGAGCAAACCCACCAATGCCTGACTAAGATGCCACGGTGAAAGCATCAGACGATAGCCGATGTAATTAAACAGCGTCACGAACGAGCCCATCAGCAGGAAACCGGTCAGGAACAAACGGGGCAGCCCTTGATCGCGCCAGTGCAGACGAAAGTTGATAAATAACGTTTTCGGACGCAGGGAGGTCGGGCGGAAATGGCGCGATTCCGGCAGGATTTTCCAGAACATCAGCGCCGAAGCGAGGGCGAAGCAGCCGATAACGGCCAGCGCAATGCGCCAGTTAAAGAAATCAGTAAACACACCGCTGAGCAGGCGTCCGCTCATCCCGCCGATAGAGTTCCCGCTAATGTATAGCCCCATGGAGAAGGCCACGAAGCTCGGGTGGATCTCCTCGCTGAGATAGGTCATCCCGACCGCCGCCACGCCGCTGAGGGATAACCCAATCAGCGCGCGCATGACCAGAATGCCGTGCCAGCTGGTCATCATGGTGGACAGCAAGGTACACACGGAGGCCAGCATTAACGCCGTTACCATGACCTGCTTACGTCCGATGGCATCCGAAAGTGGCCCGGTGAACAGCAGACCGATCGCCAGCATCCCGGTTGAAATGGAGAGCGAAATACTGCTGCTGGCTGGCGACACGCCAAATTCATGCGACAGGACCGGCAGGATCGGCTGAACGCAGTAGAGCAGGGCAAAAGTGGCGAGACCCGCTGAGAAGAGCGCCAGCGTGACGCGCATAAACTGGGGGGTACCACGTTTAATAAACTGAACCGGCTGCGGTGCTGCGGGTAAATCATCAATGTCGCTGGCCGGCGCGATATCAACGGTCGTTGTACGGCTCACACATAATCCTTGCATAAACATCCCCGTGGTTTCTGGTGACGGGTATGACCACAAGATTAGGGTAGGAAAATGTAAATATTCTGTCTAATATATTAATAATCTCAAATGATACTTTAAAAATATGAATATCGAGCTGCGCCATCTGCGCTATTTTGTCGCCGTCGCCGAAGAGCTGCATTTTGGTCGTGCGGCGGCAAGGCTGAATATCTCTCAGCCACCGCTAAGCCAGCAGATCCAGATCCTGGAGCAGCAGGTCGGGGCGCGTCTGCTGGCGCGAACCAACCGCAGCGTGAGCCTGACGGCGGCGGGAAAACAGTTTCTCGCCGATAGCCGGCAGATCCTGAGTATGGTGGAGGACGCCGCCGCCAGAGCGGAACGGCTTTATCTTGGGGAGACGGGGGAGCTGCGCATCGGGTTTACCTCATCGGCCCCCTTTATCAGCGCTGTTTCACAAACGCTATCCTCGTTTCGCCGTAACTTTCCGGATGTGCATATTCAGACGCGCGAAATAAATACCCGGGAGCAGATATCGCCGCTTAACGAAGGATCCCTCGACCTGGGGCTGATGCGTAACACGCAGTTGCCTGATACCCTGGCGTGGCAGGTGATCCTCCGCGAACCGCTGATGGCGATGATCCCCCGGGATCATCCGCTCGCCGCGCAGCACAGCGTCACGCTGGCTGAACTGGCGAAAGAGCCGTTTGTCTTTTTTGACCCACAGGTGGGTACCGGGTTGTATGACGATATTCTTGGTCTGATGCGGCGATATGGCCTTGTCCCGACTATCGCGCAGGAGGTGGGGGAAGCCATGACGATCATTGGTCTCGTTGCCGCAGGGCTTGGCGTATCGATTCTCCCGGCCTCATTTAAACGGGTACAACTGGCGGAAATGCGCTGGGTGAAGATAGCCGAGCAGGATGCAGTCTCAGAGATGTGGCTGGTGTGGTCTAAACATCATGAACAGAGCCATGCGGCACAGCGTTTCAAAGAACAATTAATTACCGCTTCTCGCGGGCATTATTTATAGGGAAAAGTGGACGAAAATGTGCAGTAAATCACATGGCTAAGTAAAAATTTGACGTCAGCCATTGAAGTGCTTCACCATAGCCCTCAGTTTATTTCGAAGCTCGAAAATAAGGGAGTACGAGGTGGTTGCTGATAGTCAGCCAGGGCATATCGATCAGATCAAGCAGACCAACGCGGGTGCCGTTTATCGCCTGATTGATCAGCTTGGTCCGGTTTCGCGTATCGATCTTTCGCGCCTGGCACAACTGGCACCCGCCAGTATTACCAAGATTGTCCGCGAAATGCTGGAAGCCCATCTGGTTCAGGAAACAGAAATTCAGGAGCCGGGCAGCCGTGGCCGTCCGGCGGTAGGGCTGGTGGTGGAAACGGAAGCCTGGCACTACCTGTCGCTGCGGATTAGCCGCGGGGAAATCTTCCTCGCGCTGCGCGACCTCAGCAGCAAGCTGGTGGTGGAGGACCGGCTGGAACTCCCGCTTAATGCAGAGCAACCACTTCTCGATGCCATTCTGACCCACATCGACCAGTTCTTTATTCGTCACCAGCAGCGTCTTGAACGTTTAACGGCGATTGCGATCACCCTGCCGGGAATTATTGATACCGAAAATGGCATTGTTCACCGCATGCCGTTTTATGAAAACGTCAAAGAGATGCCGCTGGGCGACGTGCTGGAAAACCACACCGGTGTGCCGGTCTACATTCAGCATGATATCAGCGCCTGGACGATGGCGGAGGCATTGTTTGGTGCCTCCCGGGGCGCGCGCGACGTAATTCAGGTGGTGATTGATCATAACGTTGGCGCAGGTGTGATCACCGACGGGCGTCTGTTGCATGCTGGCAGCAGTAGCCTGGTGGAGATCGGCCATACGCAGGTCGATCCGTACGGAAAACGCTGCTACTGCGGTAACCATGGCTGTCTGGAGACGATTGCCAGCGTCGAAAGCGTGCTGGAGCTGGCGCAGGTGCGGCTCAGCCAGTCGATGAGCTCCACGCTGCACGGTCAGCCGTTGAGCGTTGAGGCACTGTGCGCTGCGGCAAGGCAGGGCGATCTGCTGGCGAAGGACATTATTACCGGCGTGGGCAATAATGTCGGGCGCATTCTGGCCATTATGGTGAACCTGTTTAACCCGCAAAAAATACTGATCGGCTCCCCGCTCAGCCAGGCGGCGGATATCCTCTTTCCGGCGATTTCCGCCTGCATCAATCAGCAGGCGCTTCCCGCGTACAGTAAAAACATCGTGGTCGAAAGTACGCAATTTTCCAACCAGGGTACGATGGCTGGCGCCGCGCTGGTAAAAGATGCGATGTACAACGGCTCGTTACTGATTCGTTTGCTTCAGGGCTAACTCTTTTCCAGAGATGTACGAAAAATTGCGCTATCTCAAGCCGGGTAGCGCACGCTTCCCGTAGACTTTCCCCACTGAATTATTTACCTGGTTTATATTTTTTGAAGCATACCCAAGAGGTGGAATGAGTCATGCTTAAGCGTTTCTTTATTACTGGTACGGATACGTCTGTCGGGAAGACAGTCGTATCCCGCGCGTTACTCCAGGCCCTGGCGGCAAGCGGTAAACGCGTTGCAGGATACAAGCCGGTTGCAAAAGGCAGTAAAGAGACGCCAGAAGGGCTGCGCAATAAGGATGCCCTGGTTCTGCAAAGCGTCTCGTCTCTGGAACTGCCTTATGATGCCGTTAATCCTATCGCCTTAAGCGAAGAGGAAAGCAGCGTCGCTCACAGTGGGCTTATCAACTACAGCCTGCTTTCTGATGGCCTGGCAAATCTGAGTGAAAAGGTTGACCACGTTGTCGTTGAAGGGACCGGCGGCTGGCGCAGCCTGATGAACGATTTACGTCCCCTTTCCGAATGGGTGGTGCAGGAGCAGTTGCCGGTGATTATGGTCGTGGGCATTCAGGAAGGGTGCATCAACCATGCCTTGCTGACGGCGCAGGCTATCGCTAATGACGGCCTGCCGCTGATTGGTTGGGTGGCGAACCGTATTAACCCGGGCCTTGCGCACTACGCTGAAATCATCGATGTGCTGAGCAAAAAGCTGCCTGGCCCGCTGGTGGGCGAACTGCCTTATCTGCCCCGCGCCGAGCAGCGCGAATTAGCGCACTACATCGATCTCTCGGCTTTCGGCGGTATGCTGGCCGTAGATCGAGTCGTGGCGTAGCGTTCTCGACAATACCGACGCCACAACACAGGCAACCAGCAAACCGGGAAGTAAAAAATACTGCCCGGTCATCTCACATACCATCAAGGCCGACATGATTGGCGCATGCGTTGTGGCGGCGAGCAGCGTCGCCATACCCGCCAGCCCGAGCAGGATCGCCGTCTCAGAGCCAGGAAACCACAGCGCAAAGATCTGCGCAAACAGCATTCCCGTTGCCATACCGACAAACAAGGTTGGCGTGAACACGCCTCCCGGCGCGCCGGACCCGCTGCTTGCCAGCACCGCCAGCAGTTTGCAAATAAAGACGCCAGCAATCACCGACAGCAGCGGCGGCGACTGCAAAAACGCCTGAACCACGCTATAGCCATTCCCCCATACCTTCGGCGTCAGCAGCGACAGCAGCCCGACGATCAGACCACCCAGCGCCAGCTGCCACGGCGGTGAAAGTTTGAGACGCAGAAACAGCCTGTGGCTGGCCGCCATCAGCCACATCAGCAGCGGGCCGCAAACGCCAGCCAGCAGACCCACGCCAACGATCAGGAAATAATCCACCGCCGTAAGCATCTCGCTGAGATAGACATCATATAGCGTATTCGCGCCGGGACTTAACAGGCGCGTGGTCAGCAGGGCCACTACAGCAGCAATCACCACCGGGCCGAGGGAGGCCAGCATCAGCGTGCCAAACAGGATCTCTGCGATAAACAGGCTGCCCGCCAGCGGCGCATGATAGGCGCTGGCCATCCCGGCGGCGGCACCGCAGGCGATCCACAGTTTCCATTCGGATTTCGGCGTACAACGTTGTGCAAAAAAGGAGGCGGCGAGGGCAGCAAGCAGGATCATGGCGCCTTCACGGCCGATGGCGCTGCCGCTGGCGACCACCAGCAACGACGCGAGGGATTTCACCAGGCTGGCGCCGTAATCAAACTGGCCGTCACCCGTCTCAAGCGCTTCCATATAATCGGTGGGGGCGTGGGGACGTTGTGCCGTCATGCGCTGCCATCCCCACAGTAGCATTCCCGCGGCCAGACCACCCAGCGCAGGCGTCAGCGCCCGCCGCCAGGGTGATAACGCGGCTGCGGCGTTCACCAGACTTCCGCTTTCGTTGCTGAGAAATAGCCACTCCAGCAGATACATGCTGTGGCGGAACACCGCAACGGCCAGCGCCGCCAGCACGCCGGTGACGGTAGCAATCAGGAGACGACGAAACATCGCGCGGATGTCGGGGTAAGCGTGAAGACGTTGCATGAAGTCGTGATTTAACGGGGACGATACAATATTGTGGCGGGAAATCGGGAGGTTAGCAAAAGGTATGCGTGCGGAAAAGGCCGGGCAGTACCCGGCCTGAATGCTTAACTCTCGCTATGAATATTTAATGCCCGGCGCGTACGCCCTGAACTCAAATACTCCGCAATATAATCCTGGGATATCTCGCCGTTATAGCGTCCGTCCTCGTCCACAATCGGCATCCAGCTGGTGTTGCTCTCATACAGGCGAGAAAGCACCACGCGCAGGTTATCCTCGGCCTTACCGGTCATGCGGAACGGATGCAGAATATCCCCGCAGCTGCCGCTGGCGTTACGCGCTTCGCGGCGCTTCACAAAGCCGAGCGGTTTGCCGTGCTCATCAACCACGGTAATGGCGCGAATATCGTTGTCATCCATGGTGGCGAAGGCCTCCGGCAGCGGCGTCGATTCGCGTACCGTAATGGTAGGCTGCTGGTCGGTGACGTCGCCCGCCGAGACCAGCAGCAGGCGTTTCAACGTCCGGTCCTGACCAACAAACGAGCCGACAAACTCATTCGCGGGTTTCGCCAGCAGCTCGTCCGGGCTGGCGCACTGCACGATACGTCCCTGACGGAAGACGGCAATACGGTCGCCCAGCTTCAGCGCTTCGTCAATATCGTGGCTCACCAGCATCACGGTCTTTTTCAGCTTGCGCTGCATCTCCAGGAACTGGTTCTGGATCACCTCACGGTTAATCGGGTCGACCGCGCCGAACGGTTCATCCATCAGCAGGACCGGAGGATCCGCTGCCAGCGCGCGGATGACGCCGATACGCTGCTGCTGACCGCCGGACATTTCGCGCGGATAGCGGTGAAGGAATTTATGCGGATCCATTGCCACCATATCCATCAGCTCCTCGGCACGGGATTTACAGCGCGCTTTGTCCCAGCCCAGCATGCGCGGCACGACGGTAATGTTCTCTTCGATGGTCATGTTCGGGAACAGGCCAATTTGCTGGATCACGTAGCCAATGTTGCGACGCAGGGTCACAGTGTCCATTCCGCTGGTGTCTTCGCCGTTAATCAGGATCGTCCCGCTGCTTGACGTAATGAGACGGTTGATCATCTTCAGGGTAGTGGTTTTCCCGCAGCCGGACGGGCCGAGCAGCACGCACATTTCCCCTTCAGGCACGTTCAGGTTGACGTTGTCGACGGCCTTAAACGTCTGGCCGTGTTTCTGTGAAAATTGTTTGGTGAGGTTTTCCAGTTTTATCATTATCGAATCCCCTTCGGAGTCAGTACCACCTGCAAACGGTGCAGCAACCAGTCGAGCACAATCGCTAAAAGACAAATCATCAGCGCGCCCGCAATCAACATACGAATATCACTCCCGCCAATACCGTTAAGCAGCAGCAGGCCCAGCCCGCCCGCGCCGATCACGGCGGCAATCGCCATGACGCCGATGTTCATCACCACGGCGGTGCGGATGCCGCCAAAAATCACCGGCAACGCCATCGGGATTTCCACCCAGCGCAGACGCTGCCAGAAGGTCATGCCGATGCCGCGTCCCGCTTCACGCAGGCCCGGCGGCAGGCTGTCGAGCGCCGTGTGGGTGTTACGCACAATCGGCAGCAGCGAATAGAGGAACACCGCCGTAATCGCGGGCAGGGCGCCAATGCCCTGACCGATCAGCGAAAAGAGCGGGATCATCAGGCCGAAAAGCGCAATTGACGGGATGGTGAGCACAATGGTGGCAATCCCCAGCACCGGCGTTGCCAGCCATTTATGGCGGACAATTAAAATGCCCAGCGGCACGCCAATAATAATCGCCAGGCCCACGGCGAGCGCCACAAGCCACAGGTGTTGCAGCGTCAGGGTTAAGAGATAGTCCCAGTTGTCGAGAATATAGTGAATCGTCTCCATAGCGCCTCCTACAGCAACTGTTTGCTACGCAGGAAATCACGGGCGACCTGCTGCGGTGACTGATGATCGATATCCACCTTCTTATTCAGTTCGGTGATAACGTCGTTATTGAGCTGGGCTGATAGGGTGTTCAGCGCCTCCTCCAGCCCCGGATTAGCCTCCAGCGTGTCTTTCCGAACAACTGGCGTCACGGCGTAACTCGGGAAGAAGCCTTTATCGTCTTCCAGCACTTTAAGATCGAAGCCCTTTACGCGCCCGTCGGTGGTGTAGATCAGCCCCGCATCGACAAACCCGTCGCGCACCGCGTTATAGACCAGGCCCGGATCCATCTGGCGGATCTGCGGGCGGTCCAGCTCCATGTTGTAGGCCGCCTGCAACGGTTTCATCCCGTCGCTGCGCCCGGCAAATTCCAGGTCAAGGCCCAGCAGCCAGTTGTTATCCGGATCGGTTTTACGGATCTGCTCAATCTTTGCCACCATCTCAGACATGGTATTGATATGTTCAGCCTCGGCGCGCTTGCGCTGCATGGCAAAGGCATAGGTATTGTTCATATCGGCAGGTTTAAGCCACACCAGACCGTGCTTCGCATCGAGGCGTTTCACCGTCTCGTACGATTCCTGCGGCGACATGCGTTTGTTGATGTGGTTGAAGATGATCAGCGAGGTGCCGGTATACTCCCAGGTCATATCAATCTGCTTGTTGATCATCGCGTTACGGGAAATCACCGTTGCAATATTGGTCTGAGGCTGTACCTGAAACCCTTTCTTTTGCAGATACTGCACGGTCATGGCCGAGAGAATGTGCTGCTCGGTAAAGCTCTTGGTGGCCAGGATCAGCGGCGCGGCGAGCGCCTGGCTGGTGAAGAGCGCGGCGGCGCATAGCGCCGTCAGCCCGGAAAACAGTCTCATAGAAGCTCCTTGTTATAATTATCGCGCGAGATGCGGGCTCAGTAATCGGCCCAGTGCCGCCAGCAGCGTATCCAGAATCAGGGCGAACAGAGCGGTGGCCGCCGCGCCCAGGATCAGCGTCGGGAAATCATTCAGATAGATCCCCGGGAAAATCAGCTCGCCGTAGCTGCTGGCGCCAATCAGGAATGCCAGCGGTGCGGTACCGACGTTAATCGCAGTGGCAATGCGAATACCGGAAAGCATCACCGGCCAAGCGTTTGGAATCTCAACCTGACTCAGGCGCTGCCATTTGGTCATGCCGATACCGTTTGCCGCTTCCAGCAACGACGCGGGAACAGAGCACAGCCCGGCATAGGTGTTACGCACAATCGGCAGCAGAGAGGCCAGAAAGAGGGCGATAATGGCCGGTTTATCACCGATGCCAATCACCACCATCGCCAGTGCCAGAACGGCCAGCGGCGGCAGGGTGTTGCCCACGTTAAAGATTTGCATCACATATTCGGCGATACCACGCGCGGCCGGACGGCTCAGCAGAATACCGCTTGGAATGCCCACCAGCAGGGCAAAGAACATGGATGAAAAGACCAGAATCAGGTGCTGTTGCCCGAGGTAAATCAGGTCAACCTGGCGCGCCTTAATCGTTTCCAGTCCTATTCCCCAGGTGAGGAGAGCGAGAACCACGATAATCGCGCCGACAAAAAGCAGCGAACGTTTAAGTAATGGGTGCATTGCGGTGTGTCTCCCTGTGCGCATGCGTTATAGCAACCACCGGTTGCCTGTTGTTATGCCATGTTTCGGCAGGGGTACTTCACCTATAGCAAGCGAAACGGAAGGGTTCCAGCGAAGGGGGTAAATCAGTAACCCTATGAAATTAGTGACAACCTGAGTGAAGCCTTATGGCATAAGGGCTGTCAGTGGGCAGGCAGAATAGTCTTAAAGAAGCACGCCTTATGTGACAACGTCACATAAGGCGTGCTGATTATACCTGTCGACTGAGCGCGGCGCGCACCTTGCGTACGCGCCACGAAATGCGGACGATAGAGAAGGCGGCGACGATTACCAGCAACAGGCCCAGCGCCAGCATCGCGTGGAATCCAAACTCTCTGAACAGGATCAGCCCCGCGATCCCGCCGCTGATAAAGGAGAAAAGGGTAGTTAAATGGGTTTTGAGCTGACTCTTTTGCGCGGCCGTATCTTTGGAGTAATCCCGGCGCAGCATGGCGACCATAACGGAGGCCAGCGAAATGCCCGCATCGGTCAGCGTGCCGGTGATGTGCGTGGATCTCACCCGACCGCCGGATAGTTGAGTAGAGGTAGAATTATGAATTCCCATCAACCCGCACAGGAAAATAATAATCTCCTGATTCGTGGCGAAGGAGTGAAAATACATTTCGTACAGGGATACCCCGGCCAGTAATAGCCCTTCAACAAACAGAACCTGGCTGAATACCAGCCTGACGTTATGGATAATCCCCCAGATAACAATAATCCGCGCAGCGATGGCACCTGAGACAAACGAAAGAATAATGGCACCAAAGAAAAGAATATCGCTGAGATCGGTGGAGGAAACTTCGCTGGATAGCTGCGAGGTATTGCCCGTCATATGCGAGGGAAAAAAACCGAACGCGCCCAGCGCAATGGCATTCAGCAGTCCCGCGGAGGTCGCCAGCCAGAGGGCAAGACGACGATCCTCCTGATGCGTTCGTTCTTTCTTTAATTTAATCAGCAAAGAATACCTCCGGTTTGAGCTTTGCCTGAATGTTCAAGCTAACAAAGCGATGTCGCTGGCTGACCAGGATATTGCTTAATTATTATTTCTACGGGAGGTGAGCGAGGTTTTGTAATTAAATAAAACAACCCTGTTAATATAATGCCTTATTTCCGATGGCGCGACGTCGTAAAAGTCAGCCCCCCTGCACTCAGGAGTAATATGCTGCTTAAAGCGAATGTGCTCTGCCAGCCAAAGGTATCAAACACCACGCCACCCGCCGTTGAGCCAAGCGCAATGGAGAGTTGGATCACCGCGACCATTAGCCCGCCGCCAGCCTCGGCATCTTCCGGTAACGTACGGGCTATCCACGTCCACCAGCCGGTGGGGGCCGCAGTTGCCAGCATTCCCCAGAAACCTAACAGCAGGGCCACGATCCACAGGCTGTCCCCGGTGAGCATTAATACCCCTGCAATCAGCGCCATAAGCAGCGGTATGGCCATTAAGGTGAGGTAAAACGCGGCATTCAGGACCAGCGCGACGATCAGCGTGCCGATGAAACCTGCGATACCGATAGTGAGCAGGATCAGCGATAAGCCGGAAGGACTGACGTGGGTGACGGTTTCGAGGACGGGGCGCACATAGGTAAATAACGCAAACTGTCCCATGAAGAACAGGCCGCACGCCATCAGACCCACCGAAACCGCAGGCTGGTGGAGCAGGCGAAATACGCTTTTACGTGGCGACGGCCGCTGGTTCCTGCCCATGTTGGGCAGGCTAAAATATTGCCAGATGAACGCCACAATCGCCACAGGAACCAGGCAAAGAAACGCGCCGCGCCAGCCAATGGTCGAGCCGAGATAACTGCCCAGCGGGGCGGCGACCACTGTCGCCAGCGCGTTGCCGCCGTTAAAAATCGCCAGCGCACGAGAGACCTGATGCTGAGGCACCAGCCGAATGGCGGTGGCAGCAGACATCGACCAGAAACCGCCGATGGCGATGCCGATCAGCGCCCGGCCTGCCATATACATCAAAGCGTTTGGGGCGAAGGCGATAATGATCCCTGACAGCGCCATCAGGACGGTCATGCCTGAAAGAAGATGTTTGCGATTCATATTCCCGGCAAGCCGGGAAAGAAAAAGGCTGGTCAGGACAGCCAGCGCACCAGAGAGGGCGATCCCCTGGCCAGCCGTCCCCTCTGTCACCCCTAAATCTCTGGCGAGGGGCGTGAGCAGACTGACGGGCATAAATTCCGAGGCAATGAGGACAAAAACGCACAGGGTCATGGCAAAAATACCGCCCCAGTGTGCACGCTCAGCATCACGGGATGAGGTTTGATTCAGTGTGGACATAGGTGTAATTCACGGCGAAGAGAAGATAAGCCCCCTGATTGCCGGGGGCTAAGAGAATTAATCCAGACTGGTTTTGAAAAACTGCCCGAACTGCGCGAACGGGATTTTCCCTGCGACGTTATCGTAGAGATCAACGTGATTCGCATCGGGAACAATCACCAGTTCCTTCTGTTTGCTGCCGACAGCTTTAAACGCATCTTCCGCAAAATAACGTGAGTGCGCGTTTTCACCGGTCACAATCAGCGTTGGGATGGTGATCTCCCCGGCATAGCTCAGCAGCGGCATATTCATAAAGGACAACGGCATGGTCGCGGTCCATGCGCCGGTGGAGTTTACGGAACGGGCATGGAAGCCGCGCGGCATACGGTAGTAATCATAGAACTCTTTCAGTACCGGATGCGGATCGGCGGGCAATGCTTCCGGCAGAATACGCCCGGCTGCCGTTACCTTACCGTTTTCATCGACATAAATATCGTGGCCGCCATGGGCGAAGGTGCCGCTTTCAGCATCTTTCCAGCGTTGCGCGTTCAGATACTGCAACACGGCCCGGCGATCGGCCGCTGAATAACGATCTTTCCCGTCGCCCACGCCGTGACCCATCGCACGGCTCATATCGTACATTACGCTGGTGGCGACCGCCTTCACGCGGGTATCCATGGATGCCGCGTTCAGCGCCATACCGCCCCAGCCGCAGATCCCGAGAATGCCGATACGGTTACGGTCGACTTCTTTCTGTAATCCGAGGAAATCCACTGCGGCGCTAAAGTCTTCGGTGTTGATATCAGGGGAGGCAACGTTACGCGGCTGGCCGCCGCTTTCACCCGTGTAGGATGGGTCGAAGGCCAGGGTCACGAACCCCTGTTCAGCCAGAGTCTGGGCGTAAAGACCGCTGGATTGTTCTTTAACCGCACCGAATGGTCCACTGACGGCAATCGCCGCCAGCTTCTGGTCGCCGCTGTTCCTGGGAATGTACAGATCGCCGACCAGGGTGATCCCGTATCGGTTCTCGAACGTCACCTTGCGGTGGTCGACTTTATTGCTCTCGGCGAAGGTCTTATCCCAGGTTGTCACCATCGAAACGGGGGCGGCAGGATTTCGTGTTTCTGCATAACTCATTGTTGTCACTCCACTTAATGATGCGCATAGCAGCAGCGCAACGGACAGTTTTTGGGTGAATGTTTGCATAAGAGGTACCGTGTGTTGTTGTAATGCGGTCATTATAGTTAGCAGGAATAGTGCTGATTAGAGGCCAAAGGCTGCTAGGATTAATATCATATTGTTATGAATTGATGAGGCATGATGGCGAAGCGGGAAAACTACAATGAGCTGTATCTGTTTATCCAGGTGGTGCGGGAGGGAAGCTTCACGGCAGCCGCGCAACGGCTCGGGCTGGCACAATCCGGGATCAGTCGATCGGTTCGCGAGCTGGAAGAGCGGCTGGGCGTTCGGCTTCTGGTGCGTACCACGCGCAAACTGTCGCTGACCCACGCCGGGGAGCAACTTTACCAGACCGCTGGTTCAGCCTTTGATGCGCTCGATACCGGGCTGACCAGACTGGCGCATTACCGCCAGACGCCATCCGGCACGGTGCGCATTAATGCCAGCCAGCACGCCATCGAAAAATGCCTGCTGCCAAAGCTCGCTATCTTCAAACAGCGTTACCCGGATATCCGTCTGGAATTGATGAATGAGAGCCGGTTCGTGGATATCATTGCCGAGCGATTCGACGCGGGCGTCCGGCTTGGGCCGGAGGTGGGACAAGGAATGATTGCCGTGCGCATCACGCCCGATATGGAGATGGCTGTGGTTGCCGCTCCGGCGCATTTTCGGCGCTATGGTTTCCCGCAGACGCCCGCCGATCTGGATGCTCATCCCTGCATTGCCTACCAGTTTGCCGACGGTAACCACTATCAATGGGAGCTTGTTCAGGACGGGAAGCATGTTACTCACCGCCCGGAGGGGCAATGGGCCTTTTCCGACAGCTACATGGAGGCCGAAGCGGCCCGGCTGGGACTCGGGTTGGCCTATGTCCCGGTTGAGCTGGTGGCTGACGATCTGGAGCGTGGCACGCTTATACGCGTCTTACAGCGCTACAGCCTGCGGATGGACGGACTGTACCTCTATTATCCACACCGCAACGTATCCCCGGCGTTGAGAGCGGTGATTGATACGCTGAAAATTTAGGGTGCCTCTTCGCTACGGTCTATACAGCCCCTACGTTTGTGATACGCTACTATTTTATATAGCGCAGCTCAACTAAGGCTCTGAAATGACAAAAATAATGCCAGAATATACGGTAGTTGACTTATCACGTTGGGCAAGAAAGGAACACTTTGAAGTATTTCAGGGCTTTGCTCAATCTACATTTAACCAAACGGTTCAGCTGGACATTACCGTGCTGCTAAAGCATATCAAAGAGGTTGGCTGGAAATTTTATCCTGCGATTATTTCCCTTATTTCTGACGTCGTAAACCGGCATCCGGAATTCCGTATGGCCATGAAGGATGATGAGCTTGTAATATGGAATGAGGTTCATCCAAGCTATACCCTTTTCCATAAAGAAACGGAGACATTTTCATCGTTATGGAGTCATTACGATGGAAATATTCACCATTTTCAGCGCGTTTATGCAGAAGATGTTGCCCGCTATGGCAATATCCTTGCTTACTGGCCTAAAGAAGAATCCCGGGAGAATATATTCTTCATATCGGATATTCCGTGGGTCAGTTTTAGCAGTTTTAACGTCAACGTCGCTAACATGCGGAATTTTTTTGCGCCCATGTTCACGTTTGGAAAATACTATAACCAGGATGGAAAGGTCTTGTTGCCTTTCGCCGTTCAGGTCCATCATTCTGTCTGTGACGGTTTCCATGTGGCCAGGCTGATCAACGAGTTACAAGAGTTGTGTGATAATTTACCGCACCATTCAGAGGCGCCCAACGTGTGATTCACGTGTTTTTAACATACGCCTGACGAGGGGAAATAATGGAACCGAATTTTACGCCAGAACAGATTGAAATGATTAACCGCATTGTTTTCGAGCAGATCGAGATCATGCATGAGAAAGTAGCTGAAATAATCGCAGATACAGAGACGGTGGCGCATCAGCGCCTGAAGGATAACCGGATCACTACGACAGATTTCTATCCTGCAAATAAAAACTTCCTGATGATGACCCTTGTACAGGATCTGATAGATAAAGTGCACGGGGGCGATAAGGACCTGGCCAAAACAATGATAACCATGGAAGCAAAAAGGCTGAATATCAGCGTAAACGTTGAGGCGGACAAATCAAGATAACAGGACGTATTTTCAGGGTTACGGTTGATGAATATAAGGTTCAGCCGACCTTAATAAAGCCGCGAGCCGTTTCCGGCCCGCGGCGGCAGGACAGGTGATGAGACGTTCTGACGATCAGGCGGCTTTGACGGCCCGGATTTTTTTGCTGCTGTCCGCATCTGATGCTGTTTTATCCGTTTCAGCATTGAGCTCGGGAAGCTTGCTGGTACGCAGGATATGCTGCACGGACTCTTTCTGCTCGGCGAGATAAAGACCAAGGTTCTCCGCCTGCGTTTCATCCATCTGCATTCCGCTTTGCAACAGCCAGTCGGTAAACGCTTCTGCCATATCGAGCAGTTTGTCGTGAGCGTCAGCCTCTTTCTTACTGGCAAATGTCATTTTTTCTTCACCTTTTCTTACGACAACAAATTTTGTTTCAACAGCCATTGTGTACCCCCGTATACTGTAATTATATACAGTGTAGCAGTTGTGACGTTGTGTTGCAGCAAAAATGTGCGAGCCTGGCCTGCACAACGGGTGGACAAGCCAGGTGCTGTTATCGGTACAGCGTTTTTTCGGCAATCGGGATCAGCAAAGTGGACTGCCATTCCGCCAGCGTCAGCTGGGCAAGTTTACCCAGCGCGGTGTAGAACGGATGGGCCGCGTTTTCAACGAATACGCTAAGGAAACGCGTGCTCCATGGCAGCAGATGCCAGGCAAGAAGCTGGTCGCGTTCTGTTTCGCGACCGTTCTCGGCAAGCCATGCCGCCAGCATCAGCAACGTTCCGAAATGATCTTCAGGCTCATTCTGCTGCATCTCAAAGGCGATATGGTTTTCACGCATCCACTGACGCAACGCGAGGGTCGAATCGCCAAACAGCACGGACTCGCGATCAAGCCAGACCGAGCCCCACGGGGGGGCGGGCAGGGCATACGGGCCAATAAACAGACGCTGCCAGGCGTCTTTCAACGCTTCATCCGATGGGGTCTTAAACATACTGGCGACAGGCAGCAGATTTTCCTCCGCCAGCGGCCAGTCCTGAACCCAGTCACCTGCGGTCAGGGCACTCACCAGCGGCGCGGTCTGCTCGCTGTCTGGAGCGAAATAAAACAGCGCGCCCAGTACCCGGGCGCTGAACGCGAACGATTCGCGGTGTGAGACGTCATTCATTACAACTTTCCTTACTTGCGCGCGGGTAGCCCCGCGCACCTGTGTTAACCTGCAATTGCTAACCCTGCGGTCATATGCAGACCATAAAATAGCCCACGGCCAATCAGTTCACCCAGCGCCACCAGCACGACACCTGCAAACAGGCCGAGCGTTTTTGGCTCCTGACGACGAATCAGCGGGCAGATCCAGCAGCCTAAACCCGCCGCCAGCAACGCGATGCGCCATACCTGAAGCGAACCATAATCCGGAAGCAGGGCGTTAGCCTGCTGGATGGAACTCTGTATTGTCCCCAGCGTATTGCTTTGCAACACGACGACCGCCACGCAGACGATAAGTGCCAGTGCGCTGACTGACGCGGCAAGAGTACTTTTGAATGTCACGTTTGCAACGCGCAGCAGCAGCGCGGCCAGCAGAGGACCAGCCAGAACCATCGTCAGGAAGAAGCTCAGCGTGGTGTAACCCGTATACCAGGTCGGGACAGTCTCAATCTGATAGACCCGGGTCATCGCCCAGACAAAAACGATGCCCAGGATCTGGCTGACAACCAGCCAGATTTTGCCCAAAGCTGGGGGCATTTTACCGATAACCGACACCAGCCACCAGAAACCGCCCACGGCAAAGAAGATCGAACCCGCCGCGATCTCATTACTCAGCGCTGACGCGCCCACGCGGTTAAGCGAGTTGAAGGCACGCAGCGGGGAGCCAAGATGCAGTACCGAGGCCATAAACCCAATACCCATTACCAGCCAGAGAAAAAACAGGCTGCGCACGATGCGCATGCTGGCCTTGTCATCATTTTCCTTAAGCCAGACGAAGCCCATCACGATTAACGCGCCGGCCACGCACTGCCCGAAAACGGTGAAGATCACCAGCGGCCATTCATGCCATCCACTTCCCATCTCACACCTCCTTCGGGTTTGCCAGGTAGCCGGTGGTGTCACCCGTCGGACGGCTGTTGGCGTTAGGTTTAATCACAATACTCGGCTTCGTGAAGTGCGCAGACGGCAGCGGCGCGACGGCAGCAAGCTGACCGTGTTTTTTGCGCAGCTCCTCAATCGGGCCAAAGTCCAGCGCGCGCAGCGGGCAGGATTCGACGCAGATGGGCTTTTTACCGTCCGCCACGCGGCTGTGGCAGCCGTCGCACTTGGTCATGTGGCCTTTGGCGGCATTGTACTGCGGCGCGCCGTACGGGCAGGCCATGTGGCAGTAGCGACAGCCGATGCAGACATCCTCGTCCACCACCACAAAACCGTCGTCGCGCTTGTGCATTGCCCCGCTCGGGCAGACCTTGGTGCAGGCCGGATCTTCGCAGTGGTTGCAGGCAATCGACAGGTAATAGGCGAAGACATTCTGATGCCAGACGCCGTTGTCCTCCTGCCAGTCGCCGCCCGCATATTCATAAATACGCCGGAAGCTGACGTCCGGGGTCAGGTCTTTGTAATCCTTGCAGGCCAGCTCGCAGGTTTTACACCCGGTGCAGCGGCTGGAATCAATAAAAAATCCATACTGGGTAGTCATCGGTTAATCCTTATGCCTTCTCGATCTGCACCAGGTTCGTGTGCTGCGGGTTGCCCTTCGCCAGCGGTGACGGGCGGTGCGTGGTCAGGGTATTGATGCAGGAGCCGTGATCGACACGATCGCCATTCATGTTGGCGTCATGCCAGGCGCCCTGGCCCATCGCGCTTACGCCGGGCATGATGCGCGGGGTGACTTTCGCGGCAATACGCACTTCGCCGCGGTCGTTGAAGACGCGCACCATATCCCCGTTTTTGATTCCACGTTGCTCCGCATCCACAGGGTTAAGCCACACCTCCTGGCGACAGGCGGCCTGGAGCACATCCACGTTGCCGTAGCTGGAGTGGGTACGGGCTTTAAAGTGGAAACCGAACAGTTGCAGCGGGAATTTGCTGCGCTCGGGCGCGTCCCAGCCTTCAAAGGTTGAGGTATAGACCGGCAGCGGGGTGATGGTTTCGTCTTTTTGCAGTTCCCAGGTTGCCGCAATATCCGCCAGCTTGCTGGAGTAGATCTCGATTTTGCCCGACAGGGTTTTCAGCGGATTGGCATCCGGATCGTCACGGAATTTTTTATAGGCCACAAAATGTCCGTTAGGATCTTTGCGCTTATAAATACCCATTTTTTTCAGCGCATCGTAGGATGGCAGCAGCGGATCTTTGGCGACCATTTTGGCGTACAGGTAGCGCAGCCACTGCTCCTGCGTACGGCCTTCGGTGAATTTCTGATGGATATCCGGTCCGAGGCGTTTCGCCACTTCACTCATGATCCAGTAGATGGGCTTGCGCTCGAACTTCGGGGCGGTAACCGGCTGGAGAAAAATCAGGTATCCCATGTTGCCGGCGTAATCGTTGGGGATGATATCTTCCTGCTCGACGGTCATCAGGTCCGGCAGAACAATATCGGCATACTTCGCAGACGAGGTCATAAAGTTGTCGATGACGACGATCGTTTCGCACTTGTTCTCATCCTGCAAAATGTCGTGAGTTTTGTTGATATCGGAATGCTGGTTGATGATGGTATTACCCGCGTAGTTCCAGATGAACTTGATCGGCACATCGAGCTTATCTTTGCCGCGTACGCCGTCGCGCAGGGCGGTCATCTCCGGTCCACGCACGATGGCATCCGTCCAGCTGAAGCAGGAGATTTGCGTTTTCACCGGATTTTCCGGCAGCGGCATGCGTTCGATGGTGATGGTGTAGGTCGATTCGCGCGCGCCGCTGTTGCCGCCGTTAATGCCGACGTTGCCGGTCAGGATCGGCAGCATGGCGATGGCGCGGGACGTTTGCTCCCCGTTAGCCTGACGCTGTGGGCCCCAGCCCTGGCAAATGTAGGCCGGTTTCGCCGAACCGATTTCACAGGCCAGCTTAATGATGCGATCGGCAGGGATGCCCGTTATGCGAGACGCCCACTCAGGGGTTTTCGCGGTTTTGTCATCACCCTGGCCGAGAATATAGGCTTTGTAATGACCATTAGCCGGTGCGCCTTCCGGCAGGGTTTTTTCGTCATAACCCACGCAGTATTTATCGAGGAAAGGTTGATCGACCAGATTTTCATTAATCAGCACCCACGCAATACCTGCCACCAGCGCGGCATCGGTGCCCGGACGAATCGGGATCCACTCGTCTTCACGCCCTGCGGCAGTGTCGGTATAGCGCGGATCGATAACGATCATCCGCGCGTTTGACCGTTCGCGCGCCTGCTCAAGGTAGTAAGTGATCCCGCCGCCGCTCATGCGCGTTTCCGCCGGATTACATCACGACCAGTTTGGTGTTTTCGATATCCGATGTGCTGTTGCCGTCGTTGCTGCCGTAGGTGTAGGGCATTGCGCAGGCGATCTGCGCGGTGCTGTAGGTGCCGTAGTGGCTGAGGAAGCCGCCGTAGCAGTTCATCAGGCGCGCGACCAGCGAGGCATAAGGGGAGGAGCGGGTGATGTTGCCGCCTACAATTCCGGAGGAGTAGTTAATGTAGACCGCTTCGTTGCCGTATTTTTCGACCACGCTTTTCAGGCTCGCGGCGATGGTGTCCAGCGCTTCTTCCCAGGTGATACGCTCAAACTTGCCTTCTCCGCGTTTGCCCACGCGTTTCATCGGATAGTTCAGACGGTCTGGGTGATTAATGCGACGGCGAATTGAACGGCCTCGCAGACAGGCGCGAACCTGATGGTTGCCGTAAATATCCTCGCCGGTATTATCCGTTTCAACCCAGTAGACTTCGTCATCGCGAACGTGCATCCGCAGGGCGCAGCGGCTACCGCAGTTCACCGAGCAGGCGCCCCAGACGACTTTGTCTTCTGCGGGCTGAATAGCGGTCTGCACAGCGGCGGCGGCGCTTTTCAGACCAAAAGGTAATGCGATCCCACCGGCGGCAAGCGCCAGAGATCCTATGGCAGTAGATTTAACCAGAGTTCGACGGCTTATACCGCCGTGATGTTCAACTTCGGACATAACTCACCCCATCATTGTTAATAATTATTTTCACCCGTGACTACAACCGGGCTAATGATGGGGGGAGTGTTACTTATTTAGAGGTATTAAATATTAATCCTCGTCAAATCAGGGGAATTGAGTGGGAAAATCATTGCGGCTCAGCGGGCGCATTCTCTTGCGTACCTGCGCCGCTCACCGGGTAGTTGCCGCTACTGGTGCGGGTGTACAAAATTTTGAAAGTATCGTTGGCACAATGCCCAACGACCTGCGCATCCGGCTGATCGGCCTGATCGTTCGGGACGATGTTCAGGGTAAAGCCAGACTCCGGTACGCCGTTGTTGATAATCTTCTGCTGAATGTCGCTTTTCACGCGCTCGCAGGAGTCCGGGGCCGCAAGAAGAGCGGGTGAAGCACTCATTAACAGCAGGGCGGTAATCCAGGGTAACCGTTTCATCTGTAGCTCCTTTTCACTGTGTAGACTGTAAGCATAGCAGGGTTAGGGTAAGCTTTTGTTTTTGGACCTGTCTTTCTGAATTGTCCTGGAGCCCTGCCAGCGTCATAAAATAAATTGCGAGTAATGGTGCTGATTGTCTACCAGATAAGAAGGCAGGGTGCGTTTTGATACCTCTTGCCTGACCAGTTTTCGGTCTCGTCCCCAGATATCTTCGGCGTTGGTAATAACCTTCATAATATGTTCCGGGTTATTAAATTCCGGCAGATCGTATTCGGTATGAGAAATGGTAGACATTTTTTCGGAAATTCTTTCTGGAGTCATTACCCATGAGAAATGCCAGCCGCCATCTTTCACAATTTTATTATTGATTTTTAGCCAGTTCCATTTAAACCATGACCAGTTTTTATCTTTGCGCGCACGCTTCCAGTTTCTGAAAGATTCAGGCTCACCGTGGAAGAAATGCTTAAGGTTGTAATAGGATGTCGCGCGGGGCAAGGTACATTTTCTCGGCGTACCATCCGTGTTGTGAACCTGGAGATTAAACTGATAGTTGAACACGTTTTGATGAATAGTCGTGCAGAGCGCGCGCGGATTAATGGCCCTGACCGTGTCGGGAGAGAAGATTTCGTCAACGTCTGACACCAGAATCAGATCGTCGTCTGCCGCGTCTTTTAACCCGTTCATAATGGAGTTGCGAAGCGCTGCTTCATTTGCCCAGGCATCAACCTGGTTATTATCCGCACGGTTTAAAATAGGCTGCGCGTCAAAAGGCACGTAAATGATTTTGTCTTTGAATTTGGCAAACTTTGTAATATCGAAATGCAATTCTCTCGGTATGCCCGTAAAAGAGTGTGTTGCTTCTACAATGACAAAACGGTCAACGACATCAGCGAGAGTATGTAATCTGATGTCGAGCAACATATCTTCGTCATAGTATAAAAAACAGTCGTAAATCATGATGTTAACCCGAAAATTTAAGAATCTAATTTTATAATAGTGTGGAATCTTTCGCGCCCAAAGTAGCCACTTTGGCAGGTCTCGTCAATGCAAACGACGGATTTATACAGCGCAAAGTGTCAAATGAAGTGCTGTTATGTAAGTTGCTGTATTTGCTAATATGATTGTATCTCTCTTTGAACGGTAAATGATGTGAATAAATACGCAGCGATAACGCTACTGGCAACGGTACTGGTGGGATGCGACAACAACACCGCGCCGCTGTCATTTACGCCGGAGATGGCGAGTTTTTCGAACGAGTTTGACTTTGATCCTCTGCGCGGGCCGGTGAAGGATTTTACCCAGACGCTGTTCAACGATAAGGGTGAAGTCTCTAAACGTGTGACCGGCACGATGTCAACGGAAGGATGTTTCGATACGCTTGAACTGCACGATCTCGACGCTAATACGGGCGTTGCGCTGGTGCTGGATGCTAACTACTACGTCGATGCGGAAACCCAGCAGCAGAAGGTAAAGTTGCAGGGGAAATGTCAGCTGGCGGAACTGCCGTCTGCCGGCCTGACGTGGGACACCGACGATAACGGGTTTGTGGTTGCCGCGCACAGCAAAGAGATGGAAGTGAAGTACCAGTATGACGCCGACGGCTACCCGCTGGGTAAAACTACGGTTTCCGGCGACAAGCGTTTATCGGTCAAGTCGGTGCCGTCGAAAGATCTGCGCAAGCGCATGGATTATACGGCGGTAAGCCTGTTGAACGATAAACCGATGGGCAATGTAAAGCAGAGCTGTGATTACGATCGCCATAATAACCCGGTGAGCTGTGAGCTGGTGATCACCGATGACAGCGTCAAACCTGCCGTTGAGCACAAGTACACCATCAAAAACAGCATTGAATATTATTGAGAATAAAACCGCGCAGGTTACTGCGCGGTGGGTTTAAGCAGGCTGGCGGAGGAGGACTTATGCCCGGCCAGATGCTGATGCTGGAAAATGCACATGCGGATGGTGTTACGGTATTCGCCGTTAATAAAGAACTCATGGATCAGTTCACCTTCCACCATAAAGCCCAGCTTACGGTAGATATGAATCGCTTTTTCGTTCTCTTTGTCGACGATAAGGTAAAGCTTGTAGAGATTCAGGACGTTAAACCCGTAATCCATCGCCAGCTTTGCCGCCCGCGACGCAAGACCTTTCCCCTGGTGCTCCGGTGAAATAATGATCTGAAATTCCGCTCGACGGTGAACGTGGTTGATCTCAACCAGTTCAACCAGCCCGGCTTTCTCACCTTCGCACTCCACCACAAACCGGCGTTCACTCTGATCGTGGATATGCTTGTCGTAGAGATCGGACAGCTCGACAAACGCCTCATAAGGCTCTTCAAACCAGTAGCGCATCACGCTGGCATTGTTGTCGAGCTGGTGAACAAAGCGTAAATCTTCGCGCTCCAGCGGACGGAGCTTAACGTCACACGGCGTCGACATTACGGTGCTACCGTGCGGCCAGTGCGACGATCCAGACAGCGTAGGGTGTTAGGCTCCCAATAGGCGTTGACGTTGGCACTTTGCTGGCATTTGTCGCGGGCATCAAACGCGACGTCTTCTTTATCCCACTCTTTTTCCACGCGCTTATTCACTTTCTGACGCAGGCTGCGGGTGTCATTCCATTGTTCTTTGTCCATGGCGGCGTTCTGACGGCTTTGCGCGCTGTCACCAGACTCAATGATGAGTTTGCTGGTTTCGGCTGATGCCGTTGCGGCGAAGGCGAACGATGACAGCGCCAGTACGGCTGTCAGACAAAGGCGTTTGCTTAATGTAGTCATAGCGTTTCCTTTAAACGGGTGCAGACAATCGGATTACCCCGTTGGATTCTACACCAATCCGAAAGGGTGTCATACCCGCGCGGCAGGTATGGGAACGATGTGAACATTATCGCGTATGATGTCTAAATCAATCCTCACGAAACGAGAAAAATGTTCAAAACGACGCTGCTTTTTTTCGCGACCGCGCTGTGCGAAATCATCGGATGCTTTTTGCCGTGGCTCTGGCTAAAGCGGGGCGCTTCCGCGCTGCTGCTGATCCCGGCGGGTGTGTCCCTGGCCCTTTTTGTCTGGCTGCTCACCCTGCATCCGGCCGCCAGCGGGAGGGTATATGCGGCCTACGGCGGAGTGTACGTCTGTACCGCGCTGCTGTGGCTGCGCGTTGTCGATGGCGTCAGGCTAAGCCTGTATGACTGGGCAGGCGCGCTGATTGCCCTGTGCGGCATGTTGATCATCGTGGCCGGTTGGGGACGCGCATAAGCGTCCTTATAGTGTGATCGCCCGCTGATTTTACGATCATTATACTTGTATGGTAGTAGTGTAGTTGCGTAAATTTCCTGCATCACAACGAGCGATGTAAGGAAATGGATTATGAAGATTGTCGGGGCTGAAGTATTTGTCACCTGCCCGGGGCGTAACTTTGTCACCCTTAAAATCACCACCGATGAGGGCATTGTCGGCCTGGGTGATGCCACGCTGAACGGACGTGAACTTTCCGTTGCCTCCTACCTGAAAGATCACCTGTGCCCTCAGTTGATTGGCCGCGATGCGCACCGCATCGAAGATATCTGGCAGTTCTTCTATAAAGGCGCTTACTGGCGTCGTGGTCCGGTCACCATGTCAGCGATTTCTGCCGTGGATATGGCGCTGTGGGACATTAAGGCGAAAGCCGCGAACATGCCGCTCTATCAGCTTCTGGGCGGAGCCTCCCGGGAAGGGGTGATGGTTTATTGTCACACCACCGGGCACACCATTGACGACGTGCTGGAAGATTATGCCCGTCATAAAGAGATGGGCTTCAAGGCAATTCGCGTGCAGTGCGGCGTGCCGGGAATGAAAACCACCTACGGCATGGCAAAAGGAAAAGGGCTGGCGTATGAGCCAGCGACCAAGGGCGCCTGGCCGGAAGAGCAGCTATGGTCCACTGAAAAATACCTCGACTTCACGCCGAAACTGTTCGACGCAGTGCGCAGTCAGTTCGGCTTCAATGAACATCTCCTTCACGACATGCACCACCGTCTGACGCCCATCGAAGCGGCGCGATTCGGCAAAAGCATTGAAGAGTACCGTCTGTTCTGGATGGAAGATCCGACTCCCGCTGAAAACCAGGAGTGTTTCCGCCTGATCCGCCAGCACACCGTCACGCCAATTGCGGTGGGGGAAGTGTTCAACAGCATCTGGGACTGCAAGCAGCTGATTGAAGAGCAGCTCATTGACTATATCCGCGCCACCATAACCCATGCGGGCGGCATCACCGGGATGCGTCGCATTGCGGACTTTGCCTCACTTTATCAGGTGCGTACCGGCTCACACGGCCCGTCGGATCTGTCGCCGATTTGCCACGCCGCGGCGCTGCATTTTGACCTGTGGGTACCGAACTTTGGCGTGCAAGAGTATATGGGGTATTCGGAGCAGATGCTGGAAGTGTTCCCGCACAGCTGGCGCTTCGATAACGGCTATATGCACCCGGGCGACAAGCCAGGGCTGGGCATTGAGTTTGATGAGAAGCTGGCGGCGAAATACCCGTACGATCCGGCTTATCTGCCGGTGGCTCGTCTGGAAGACGGCACCCTCTGGAACTGGTAAACGAGGAGCGAATGATGAAAAGCGTAGTGATCCAACAGCCGGATGTGCTGGTGATTGAAGAGCGTCCTCTCCCGTTGCCGGGCGCAGGCGACGTCCGCGTCAAAATTAAGCTCGCCGGTATTTGCGGTTCAGACAGCCATATCTATCGCGGGCATAACCCGTTTGCGAAATACCCGCGGGTAATCGGTCACGAGTTCTTTGGCGAAATAGACGCGGTTGGCGAAGGCGTGGAGGGCACCCGACTGGGCCAGCGCGTTTCGGTTGATCCGGTGATCAGCTGCGGGCACTGCTACCCGTGTTCCGTTGGAAAACCGAACGTTTGTACTTCGCTGGTGGTGCTGGGCGTCCACCGTGACGGCGGCTTCAGCGAATACGCCGTGGTGCCGGCGAAAAATGCCTGGCGCATTCCGGATGCGATCCCTGACCACCACGCGGTGATGGTTGAGCCATTCACCATTGCCGCCAACGTGACGGGGCAGGCGAAACCCACCGAACAGGATGTGGCGCTGATTTACGGCGCAGGCCCGATGGGGCTGGTCACCGTGCAGGCGCTGAAGGGCGTTTACAAGGTGAAGCAGGTCATCGTGGTGGATCGCATTGATGAGCGGCTGGAGATGGCGCAACGCAGCGGCGCAGACTGGGTCTTCAACAACGGCGAGCATTCTTTACAGGCCGCGCTGGATGAAAAAGGCATCAAGCCGACGTTAATCATCGATGCTGCCTGTCATCCGTCCATTTTACAGGAAGCGATTACGCTGGCGTCTCCGGCGGCGCGCATCGTGCTGATGGGCTTCTCCAGCGACCCGAGCCAGATTGTGCAGCAGGGGATCACCGGCAAAGAGCTGTCGATCTTCTCTTCGCGCCTGAATGCCAACAAATTCCCGGTGGTCATTGACTGGCTGGAAAAAGGGCTGATCGACCCTGAAAAACTGGTCACCCATACATTTGACTATCACCACGTTACAGACGCCATCGAACTGTTTGAAAAAGACCAGCGGCAGTGCTGCAAAGTCTTGCTCACGTTCGACCAATAATAATTCACGCGGTTAAGAGCCTGCGAAGACAGGCTCTCAGTGGTACGCATCTTACCTTGCAGAGATAGCCATTATGACTCAAGCACAACCTCAAAGAAGTACGTCAGATCTGGTGAAAGCCGCCGTATCTGGCTGGCTGGGCACCGCCCTGGAGTTTATGGATTTCCAGCTCTACTCCCTTGGCGCCGCGCTGGTGTTTCATGAAATTTTCTTCCCTGAGCAGTCCGCGGCCATGGCGCTGATCCTGGCGATGGGCACCTACGGCGCAGGCTACATCGCGCGTATTGTCGGGGCATTTATCTTCGGCAGAATGGGCGACAGAATTGGCCGTAAAAAAGTGCTGTTTATCACCATCACCATGATGGGGATCTGCACCACCTTAATCGGCGTCCTGCCAACCTACGCGCAGATCGGGATTTTCGCACCGGTGCTGCTGGTGACGCTGCGTATTATTCAGGGGCTGGGCGCGGGGGCTGAAATCTCCGGCGCAGGCACTATGCTGGCCGAATACGCCCCGAAGGGTAAACGCGGCATCATCTCCTCGCTGGTGGCCATGGGCACCAACTGCGGGACGCTGAGCGCCACGGCGATCTGGGCCGTGATGTTCTTTGCCCTCGATCGTGAAGAACTTATTGCCTGGGGCTGGCGCGTGCCGTTCCTCGCCAGCGTGGTGGTGATGATCTTCGCCATCTGGCTGCGTATGAACCTTAAAGAGAGCCCGGTGTTTGAGAAGGTAAACGATGCCGAAGCCGTTGCGCCGGTTGCTGCGCAGGATACCTCGGTCGGCGCGATGTTTAAGAGCAAATCGTTCTGGCTGGCGACGGGGCTGCGCTTTGGTCAGGCCGGTAACTCTGGGCTTATCCAGACCTTCCTTGCCGGGTACTTGGTACAGACGCTGTTATTTGATAAGGCGATCCCAACCGATGCGCTGATGATCAGCTCGATTCTTGGCTTCGTCTCCATCCCGCTGCTGGGCTGGCTGTCCGATAAAGTGGGGCGCCGTCTGCCATATATCATCCTTAACATTTCAGCCATTATTCTGGCTTACCCGATGCTGTCGATTATCGTCGATAAGAGTTACGCGCCGGGCGTGATTATGCTCTCTATCATCGTTATTCATAACTTTGCGGTGCTCGGGCTGTTTGCGCTGGAAAACATCACCATGGCGGAGATGTTTGGTTCGCGAAACCGCTTTACCCGCATGGCGATCTCCAAAGAGGCGGGCGGTCTCGTGGCGGTAGGCTTTGGTCCGGTGCTGGCGAGGATCTTCTGCAATATGACCGGGTCCTGGTGGCCGATTGTGGCGATGCTGGTGGCGTACTCGCTGATTGGGCTGGTCTCCGCTTTGCTGATGCCAGAAGTGCGCGACCGCGATTTGAGCCTGGTGGAAGATGCAGCTGAACCCCTGCGCCAGAGCGATACCGCAGCGAAGCAGCGGAAATATGGAGCCCTGTCATGAGTTTTATTAACGATAACTTTATGATTGGCAATGCGAGAGGTGTTGAACTTTATCGTAACGTCGCGAAAGCGCTGCCAATTATTGATTATCACTGTCACCTGGACGCGAAAGATATCTTCGAGAATAAAAATCTCGATAATATTACCGAACTCTGGCTGGCTGGCGATCATTATAAATGGCGCGCCATGCGCACCAACGGTATTGACGAAAAATACATTACGGGCGATGCCCCGGCGGAGGATAAATTTGCGGCATGGGCTGAAACGGTCGAAGCGAGCTATGGAAATCCGCTCTATCACTGGACTCATTTAGAACTTCACCACTATTTTAACTGTGACGAACCGCTGGGCAGGCATAACTGGCGTGAAATAATGGAGCACTGTAATCTGCTATTGCAGCAGCCTGATTTTACGCCGAGGGAACTCATTAAACGCTCCAGGGTAGAAGTTATTTGCACGACAGATGCTCCGCTTGATGATTTACGCTACCATCAATTATTGCGTGATGACGCGACGTTCAACGTTAAGGTATTACCGACCTTTCGTCCGGACGATGTTTTTGCGCAAAACGCGGAACAGTTTGCCGACTTTATCGATCGATTAGGTGAGACGACAGGATCTAAAATCCAGACATTCAGCGATTTTGTTAAGGGAATGAGCCAGCGTATTGCCTGGTTCCACGAAATGGGGTGCCGAATTTCCGATCACGGACCCGTGGAGATCCATTTTCAGTCAGCAGATGAAAGACAGGTTGAATCCGTGTTTGCCCGAAAGCGCCGGGGTGAAAATCTGGACGCCCGTAATAATGCGATTCTTGACAGTGCCATTTTTATTATGCTGGCGCATAATTACAGGCAGCATAACTGGGCAATGCAGATACACTTCGGTGCGATTCGCAATAATAATTCCCGCATGTACCGTTCTTTGGGTAGTAATACTGGTTTTGACTCGCTGACCGATCAGTCGAATATTGCGGCCAATCTCAACCAACTCCTGGATGCAATGGCGCAGGCTGAAGCTTTGCCCAAAACCATTCTATATAACCTCAACGCCAGCTATAACGATATTGTCGCGACGACTATCGCTAATTTTCAGACTGCGGAATTGGGCGTTAAATCGCCGATACAGTTTGGCTCCGGATGGTGGTTTAACGACACTCAACGCGGAATGGAAAACCAGCTACATAGCCTTGCGGATCAGGGGCTATTAATGAATTTTGTCGGTATGTTAACCGATTCCCGTAGTCTGGTTTCGTATACTCGCCACGATTATTTCCGACGTATTTTGTGCAATATCATTGGTGGCTGGGTGGAGCGTGGTGAAGTTCCGGATAATAACGCCATCCTAACGAAGATGGTTAAAAATATTTGCCATGATAATGCTGAAAACTATTTCAGATTCTAAATTCTACTCACTGAGTGGGGATGGAACATGTCTCGTACTGCAAAAAAAATTACTATTCCGGTTAGTATCGGCTACGGACTAACGGATATTATGGGCGGCGGTGCCTTTACCGTTATCGGCGCTTGGTTATTATTCTTCTATACGACATTTGTTGGGTTGTCACCGGTTGAAGCGGCGTCTATTGTTGCTATAGCGCGCATTGTCGATGCTATCGTTAGTTTGTTTATGGGAAGTTTCACTGACCATTTTTACAAAAACTATTTTGGTAAAAAATTTGGTCGCCGACGTTTCTTTTTGCTGATCGGTGCACCGTTGATGCTGGTCTATGCATTGCTGTGGCTTGATGGCATGACATACGGTTTTTATCTCGCCGTCTATCTAGCATTTGAAATTATTGCTGCAATGGTACTGATCCCGTGGGAAACGTTACCGTCAGAAATGACAAAAGACTTTAACCAGCGGACCAAACTCTCTACCTGTCGCATGTTTCTTTCAGCGTCCGGGACGTTTCTGGCGACATTTATTCCCGGATTACTGATCGGCTATTTCGGGGAAAACAGCGCCCATGCCTACCTCATAAACGGCGTTATTTTTGCTGTACTGTTTATGGTATGTGTATTCATCTCGTGGAAAGTGACCTGGGAACGCGAGTTGACGCCGGAAATGCTCTCCGGGCTGGAAAAAAACACACGCCCACAAACAGCAGGGGAGAAGCTGGCTGCCTTTGGACGACTTTTTAAGGAGTATGGTTCCACCCTGAAAATCCGGGCCTTCAGGAAACATCTCGCCATCTATCTGCTGTCGTTTACCGGCAAAGATGTCTACAACACGGTATTTGTATTTTTCTGCGTCTACTGTCTGAATGTCTCTTCCTCACTGGCAGGCACGCTGCTGTCGATGAGTATTGTGGGGCTGCCCGTCACGTTAATTGCGGGTATAGGGATCATCAGATATGGGCCATCAAAGCTATATGTATTTGCCTATTCACTGATGTTGCTCTGTTTGGGGGGCTTCTTTGCCGTGTACCAGATCCCTGCGCTGAATACCGTCTCGACGCTGGTCATTCTGGCCGGGGTGTATCAGGTGGGGCGCTGCGTCCTTGAGTTTACACCGTGGAACGTGTTCCCGTTCATTCCAGATATCGATGAAATGGTCAGCCGTCAGCGTCGTGAGGGACTGTTTGCCGCGGTAATGACATTCTCCCGAAAAACCACGGTCGCTATTGCCACCTTTATTGTGGGTCTCCTGTTACAAAGCGGCGGATTTGTAAAAGGGAGCCAGACGCAGCCAACCGAAGCCATCCACACCATCGCAATGCTGATGTTCATCGGCACTGCTGCCTTGCTTATCCTGGCCCTGTGGCAGGCTCTGACATTCAACCTTAACAAGCGTACGCACAAAATCTTTGTGGATGAGCTGGATCGCCTGAAAGCCAACGGCTCTCCCCAACGCGTATCCGCCGAAGCTCGCCGGGTCGTGGAAGATTTAACAGGCTATTCCTACGACAGGTTGTGGCGTGAGCCGACGGTCCGGTCCGGCGAGCAGACGGTGCGCACCCCTGTATGATCTGGTTTATATCTTTTGCCAGATGTCACACAACTTGATTTTTATATCACACCACTTGGCCGAAAGTTAATGTAAATCAATGTTCATGGCAGCATAACCAGTATTGTGATCGGCAGGATAAAGTAATGACACTGCCATTCTAGTTGGTTTAGTCAACCGGCGCAGCCGCACTGTCACCAGAGCGGCTGCGGATCTCAGCGTTCATAATTAACGAGTCTCAATCATGGAAAACCGTTTATTACAGGCGAAGGCAACGCGTCCTCAGTACGATCGCGACAGCCTCAAGGCACGCATTGTTCATTTAGGGTTTGGCGCGTTTCACCGTGCGCACCAGGCGGTGTACACCGATATACTCGCCGCAGAACAGGGCAGCGACTGGGGTTACTGCGAAGTTAACCTGATTGGCGGCGAACAGCAGATCGCCGATCTGAAGGCACAGGATAATCTTTATACCGTAGCAGAGATGTCTGCCGATGCGTGGACGGCGCGCGTGGTCGGCGTCGTCAAAAATGCGCTGCATGCGCAGGTCGACGGCCTTGAAACCGTGCTGGCGGCGCTGTGCGATCCGCAGGTCGCCATTGTTTCCCTGACCATCACCGAGAAAGGGTATTGCCACTCCCCGGCAACCGGACAACTGATGTTCGATCATCCGTTAATCGTTGCCGACCTGCAAAACCCCCATCAGCCGAAATCTGCGCCAGGCGTAGTGGTTGAAGCGCTGGCGCGGCGTAAGGCGGCGGGGCTGCCAGCATTCAGCGTGATGTCATGCGATAACATGCCGGAAAACGGCCACGTGATGCGCAATGTCACCTGCGCCTACGCGCGCGCTGTTGACGGCGAACTGGCCGACTGGATTGAAGCGAACGTCACCTTCCCGTCAACCATGGTGGACCGTATTGTGCCCGCCGTCACGGCTGAAACGCTGGATAAAATTGAACAGCTGACCGGCGTACGCGATCCGGCAGGTGTCGCCTGCGAGCCGTTCCGCCAGTGGGTGGTTGAAGATAATTTCGTCGCCGGACGTCCACAGTGGGAAAAGGCCGGTGCGGAACTGGTTTCTGATGTCATTCCGTTTGAAGAGATGAAGCTGCGTATGCTTAACGGCAGCCACTCGTTCCTGGCCTATCTCGGCTACCTGGCCGGTTATCAGCACATTAACGACTGCATGGAAGATGAACATTATCGCGCAGCCGCGCATGCGCTGATGCTGAAAGAGCAGGCGCCGACGCTGAAAGTGAAGGGGGTGGATTTAGCTCACTATGCCGACCTGCTGATCGCACGTTACAGCAATCCGGCCCTGCGCCACCGCACCTGGCAAATCGCCATGGACGGTAGCCAGAAATTGCCGCAGCGGATGCTCGATTCCGTGCGCTGGCACCTTGTCCACCAGAAACCCTTCCCGCTGCTGGCCCTGGGTGTGGCGGGCTGGATGCGTTATGTCGGCGGTGTGGATGAGCAGGGTAACGCGATTGAGGTGAGCGATCCGCAGCTGGCGGTGATTCAGGCGGCGGTAAACGGTAGCGCTGAAGGCGAAAGCCGCGTTAGCGCGCTGTTGGGCATTGAGGCTATTTTCGGTAACGAGCTGCCGAAGGACGCGGTGTTTGTGGCTGCGGTCATGCAGGCCTATCAAACGTTGCTGCAAAAAGGCGCGAAGGCCACGGTTGCTGAGTACGCCTCCCGGCTTTAACGCGATGACATGCCGCCGTCCGCGGCGGCATGTCGGGGCGCAGCTTAGTGCATCCCCAGGCGAATCAGCTCAATCGGTTCGAACTTACCTTCGCATCCTTCGACTTCAACCGTTTTACCACGGCGCACCTGCTCGGCATTAAGGCCGTCGCTGTGGATCGCTTTAATCACGCCGAACTGGCCTGTGCCGCTAATCATGACGCGGCTGCCAGTGGTGATTGCATTTCGGTTACGGTCGTATGTCATCATGGTATTTTCTCCTCTCGTACTTATCCGTTACGGCGCTAATTCAACGGCTGCCGTTCACGGGGCACTATTAATACGCCTCTCTTTAACGAAATTATTTGCTTTTGATCAAGCTCACACTTTTTTCTTATTTCATGCAGGCGTTGACGGTTCAGGACACCACTTTACAAAGCGGACAGTTATTTTCCTTAATTGATAGTTTCCGGGTGCAAGTGTTTAGGCTTTGTTTATATCCACAATGTCATTCTGGAGGCAGAAAATAACCCTTCATCGGAAAAGGAGTCAGGCTTATGTATAAGAAAATTTTGATGCCTGTTGATGTGTTTGAAATGGATTTGAGCGATAAAGCGGTACGCCACGCGGTCAACCTCGCGAAGGCGGAAGGCGCGACGATCACCCTGGTCAACATTCTCCCTAACAGCAGCCGTTCGTTACTGCGGGGGTTCAATGCCGATATTAAGAAGTTCGAAGAGTATATGACCGCCGAGTCTGATAAGAAGATGAAGGCGCTGAAACGGCTCTTTGATATGTCCCCGGACAATATTGACTGTGAAGTTCGCTTCGGCAACGTACGCGATGAAATCATCAAGCTCAGCAAAGAGGGGAAATACGACGTTATTGTTATCGGATCAAAAAATCCGAGCATTACAACCCATCTGCTGGGTTCAAATGCTGAAACTATTCTGCGCTACGCCACTATTCCGGTATTAGTGGTCCGCTAATTACTTCGCCGCAACCGAAAGGAGGCGGCGAGGTTTTATTCTTCGTTGAACCACTCGCGGTTTTCCTGGCGAATTAACTGAACTGACTCACTAATTTCCTGAAGGTGAAGCGTCATCGCTTTATCTACGGCTTCCACGTCGCGTTTTTCCAGCGCGCTGAAAATATCATGATGCTGGCGCAGCAACATCTCTGGCGGAGAAACATGGTCGAGGCTCATGTAGCGCACGCGGTCGATGGTAGCTTTGATGTTTTCGACGGTATCCCACGCGAGCTGGCACTCGGCGATCTGCGCCAGTTTCTGGTGGAACTCGTCGTCCAGCTGGAAAAAGTCGTTTAACTGTTTGCGGTCGATGGCGATTCGTTGCTGATGCAGGTTTTGCTCCAGCAGGTAGCACTGGTTATCGTTGATGAGCGACGCGGCGCGACGCACCACGGCGCACTCGATGGCCTGGCGAACAAAACAGCCATTCCGTACCTGCGAAAGCGAAATTTTATTTACATAGCTGCCGCGCTGAGGGCGGATCTGAATAAGGCCGTTTTCTGCGAGCTTAATAAACGCTCACGTACGGGCTGACGGGAAACGTCAAAACGTACCGAAACCTCTTTTTCTGAGAGTGGCGTTCCCGGTGGGATCAGGCAGCGAACAATATCACGGCGTAAGATGCGATAGATTTGCTGATTAACGGGCTGGGTAGGATTAAGTTGCGATTCAGCGGCCATGGGTTGTGATTTCTCAGAGAGTTAACCTGAACATACTACCATTCTTTTCCCTGCCATCACATACCCGGCCCGCAGGCCGGGTGGGGTATATTAACCGCGATGCACGCTGAGTCCGGCATAGGTCTGGCTGACGGGCATCATCTCCACCGTGTTGATGTTGACATGCTTCGGCAGATTCGCGACCCACCAGACGGTTTCGGTGATATCTTCCGGCGTCAGCGCATTCGCATTTTCATAGGTTTTATCCGCTTTCGCGTCGTCGCCTTTGAAACGCACGTTGGAGAATTCAGTTCCGCCTACCAGACCCGGTTCAACATCGGTCACGCGGATCGCGGTTCCGTGCAGGTCGGTGCGCAGGTTCAGACTGAACTGGCGGACAAAGGCTTTGGTCGCGCCATAGACGTTGCCGCCCGCGTAAGGCCAGCTTCCGGCGGTGGAACCGATGTTAATGATATGGCCACGGTTACGTTCAACCATGCCCGGCAGCACGGCGCGGGTCATGTACACCAGCCCTTTGTTGTTGGTGTCGATCATGTTTTCCCAGTCTTCCACGCTGGCTTTGTGGGCAGGCTCCATACCCAGCGCCAGGCCGGCGTTATTGACCAGCACGTCAATTTCACGCCATTCGGCAGGCAGGTTGGCAATCATCTCTTCAATGGCGGCGCGGTTGCGCACGTCCAGCTGTGCGGTCAGAATGCTGTCACCCAGCTCGTCTTTTAGCTCCTGCAAACGCTCCTGACGACGCCCTGTTGCAATCACTTTGTGTCCGTTGGCGACGAAGCGACGCGTGATGCTTTCACCAAAACCCGCTGTCGCCCCGGTAACTAAAATAATCATCTCACTGTTCCTCAACGCTTTTTGTGTTGTACTAACATAGCACGCTCTCCGGCACGTCGTTAAGGCAACATTTGTATGACGCCATTGCAGGCCGGCGCAGGCTGGCCTACTCTGGGGAGAAATACCGTGCTCAGGAGTAAACGATGTCGGTCAACAATCCTTTTTTTGAAATTAGCCTGTTGCCTTATCAGGCGCCACGTTTTGATGCGATTAACGACAGCCATTATCGTCCGGCATTTGATGAAGCAATGCGCCTGAAGCGTGCAGACATTGACGCGATTATCGCGCAGCGCGCCGCGCCGGACTTCGACAATACCGTGCTGGCGCTGGAAAAGAGCGGGGCCATGCTGTCACGCGTGAGCAGCGTGTTCTTCGCCATGACGTCCGCACACACCAACGATGATCTTCAGGCACTGGACGAGCAGTTCTCCACCGAACTGGCCGGGCTGGCGAACGATATCTGGCTAAACGATACGCTTTTCGCCCGCGTGGAAGCCGTCTGGCAGGATCGCGAGGCGCTGGATGCCGAATCCCGACGACTGACGGAGGAGATGTATCAGCACTTTGTTCTTGCGGGCGCGCGTCTGAATGCCGATGAAAAAGCCGAGCTGAAAGCCCTGAATACCGAAGCCGCCACCCTGACCAGCCAGTTCAACCAGCGCCTGCTGGCGGCGAACAAGGCGGGAGGGCTGGTGGTGGACGATGTTCACCAGCTTGACGGGCTCAGTGCGGAGGAGGTGGCTGCCGCGGCTCACGCTGCCGCAGAAAAAGGGCTGACGGATCGCTGGCTGATCCCGCTTTTGAATACCACGCAACAGCCCGCGCTGGCGGCGCTGTCGTTGCGCGAGACCCGTAAAAAGTTGTTCAGCGCGGGCTGGGAACGCACTCAGAAAGGCGACGAAAACGATACGCGCGAGCTGATCCGTCGGCTTACCGCGTTACGGGCAAGACAGGCGCAGCTGCTCGGCTTTGACAACTATGCGAGCTGGAGCATTGCCGATCAGATGGCGAAAACGCCGGAAGCCGCGCTCGAATTCATGCGCGGGATAGTTCCTGCGGCACGCGGCAGGGCCGCGCTGGAGCAGGCGGATATTCAGAAGGTCATCGACGACGAGCAGGGTGGTTTTATGGTGCAGGCCTGGGACTGGGCGTTTTATGCCGAACGCGTGCGCTCAGCGAAATACGCGCTGGATGAGTCGCAGATCAAACCCTATTTCGCGCTCAATACCGTGCTGGAAGATGGCGTATTCTGGACCGCCACGCAGCTGTTCGGTATCCGCTTTGTCGAGCGTTTTGATATTCCGGTTTACCACCCGGATGTTCGCGTGTGGGAGATTTTCGACCACACGGGTGAAGGCATGGCGCTGTTCTACGGCGACTTTTTCGCGCGTGATTCCAAAGCGGGCGGCGCGTGGATGGGGAATTTTGTTGAGCAGTCTTATGAGTTTGCCGCGCGTCCGGTGATTTATAACGTCTGCAACTATCAAAAACCGGCGAACGGGCAGACCGCGCTAATCTCCTGGGATGATGTGATTACCCTGTTCCACGAGTTTGGCCATACCCTGCATGGCCTGTTTGCCAGCCAGCGCTATGCCACGCTTTCAGGCACCAACACACCGCGTGATTTCGTTGAATTTCCTTCGCAAATCAATGAACACTGGGCCAGCCATCCGCAGGTGTTTGCGCACTTTGCTCGTCACTATCAAACAGGCGAACCGATGCCGGATGCGCTGCGGGAAAAAATGCTCAATGCGACCCAGTTTAATAAGGGTTATGACATGCCGGAGCTATTGAGCGCCGCGCTGCTGGATATGAACTGGCACGGCATTCAGGAGCCCGTTGAAGACGTGGAAGCCTTTGAAGCCGCCGCGTTGAAAAAGGAGGGGTTGGATCTTCCAGCCGTACCGCCGCGCTATCGCAGCAGCTATTTCGCCCACATCTTCGGCGGCGGCTACGCGGCAGGGTATTACGCCTATCTCTGGACGCAGATGCTGGCGGACGATGGATATCAGTGGTTTGTCGAGCAGGGCGGTTTGACGCGCGTGAACGGACAGAAATTCCGCGAGGCGATTTTGTCCCGCGGCAACAGCACTGATTTAGCTGAACTTTACCGGAACTGGCGCGGGCACGATCCGAAGATCGAACCGATGCTGGAGAATCGCGGATTGAGTGCGTAAGGCTTTTTTAGTGTGGGAACAGAACCGGGCGCGAGGCCCGGTTTTTTCTTTCCCAAAATGAATCCTTAATTCTGCGAAATTTGCAGGAGGATAGGGGCCAGCTTCACGTAGCTACACCTTTACTTTTACCCAGTAAGGATCCCCGCGACTTTAGAACATCTGGCGCTTTAACCCGACTTTATCCGTTGGCCGGACTAAAGATACTGCTTCAGCGTCCACGTTTATAAGTCAGCCATCCCTCACAGGATGGCTGTATATTGTTTAATTTAATGAAATACGAACCACACTATCCGGGCCTTTCGTCGTGTTGTCGTCATTGAAGTCCTGCTTCACGGTTACGTATAACGTTTTACCGTCCGGTGTTACCAGAAGACTGTTGGGATGGCTGGTGAACGTCCAGCTGTTTTTCACAGCATAGCTCCCGGCGTCAAGCTGCAACACCTTCCTGGATTCGCGCTGAGTGATGAAAATTTCGTTGCGCTCAGCGTTAAACTTTATTCCCAGCGCATCGCCTTTAAGACGCTTGATAACTTTCCCGCTGCGCTCATCAAATACCAGTGTGGTTTTGGCTTTTGAATCATCAGTCACGAACAGGCGCCCGGTGGCCGGATCTTCTGCCATATTCAGGAACAAATACGCTTTTTTATCTCCCGGCGTCCAGCGCTGTTCGATTTTATACGTCTCCGGGTTAATCACCAGAATTTCACCGCCGCCATTGGCGGCATAAAGGCGGTCTGTCAGCGGCGAATAAATAATCCCCGTCACCCATTTCCCGGCATTTTCGATTCGGGCTTTTAGCGTCATGGTGTTGGCATCAACCACGGAGATAAACCCAGGGTCGGCAACGCCGCCGATAAACAGTTGTCCCTTGTGGAAGAGGATTTCACGCGCACCAACCGGGTCGCCATCCTTGTCTTTGCCTTCAAACATCAGGCGCTGTAGCACCTTGCCGCTTTGCACGTCCACTTTCGATACCCCGCCATCAAGGGTGTTGGTGGTGTAGTAGACCTTGCCATTATCGTCCGCTGCCATGCCGAAGTTTTTCAGGTCGGTGTGGGTTTCACCTTGCGTGGCAAGCGTTGTGGGATCCAGTTTATAGAGCACCCCGCCGTTGACGTTTTTGAAACTCTGCGCGCTCGCAACGTACAACGCGTTTGCCGTTGGGGAGTAAACCATCTCATACAGACCGTCAGCGAGTTCGCGCTGCTTGAGCTCAGCCGAATCCGGGAGGGCTGCTGACGCCGTTGCGCTCAGGGTTAACGCCGCGGTAAGAATGCTTAAGCCCCATGTCTTTCCTTTTAGCCAATGGAATGTGTTCATTTTTTGTTCCTGTCATGCGCGAGCCGCGCTGATTTTGATAAATATACATTTATTTACATTTAACTTACAAAATTACCTGTGCATAATAAAGCAAATAATTATCATTTCCATTCTTATTTGGATGAATGATTTGCACATAACGACAACAACAGACAGGTAACATGATGATTTTTAATGGCAGGGCTAATCGCGCGAAAGCGCCCGCAGGATTAATTCCTGCTTCCTTCTCACTTTCACTGCTTGCGCTGGCAATGTCCGCCGTCATGCACCCGGCACAGGCGGATGAAAATACGCAAGAACAAGAGATGGTTGTCTACGGTGACGGGAACGGGAGCGCCGACTCGCAGCAGGATTATGCGGTAAAAACCACGCGTTCAGGCACCAAAATGCTGCTGACCCCGCGCGATATCCCCCAGTCAGTCAGCGTCGTGACGCGCCAGCGTATGCAGGATCAAGACCTGCAAACCATTGACCAGGTACTTACCAATGCCACCGGCGTTTCGTCGCAGCAGGTTGATAGCGAGCGTTCCAGCTACTTTTCCCGCGGCTTTGAAATCACCAATTTCGCCTACGATGAGATCCCCACATCAATGGGCGACGCGTGGAACTTTGGCGATGCGCAGGAAGATACTGCCATTTATGATCGTATAGAGATTGTGCGTGGCGCAAACGGCCTGATGACCGGCGCTGGCGATCCGGGAGCAACGGTGAACATGGTGCGTAAACGTGCCGACAGTAAAACCTTCAGGGGCAACGTCAGCGCAAGTTACGGAAGCTGGAACAAACAGCGTTATGTGGGCGACATCTCCGCGCCCCTCAATTCCGACGGCAGCCTGCGTGGGCGCGTCGTGGCAGGTTATCAGGATCAGGACAGCTGGCTTGACAGATATGGCAAGCGCAAGAAATTTCTCTATGGCGTCATTGAAGGCGATGTAACGGAACACACGACGGCCTCGCTGGGCTGGGACTATCAGCAAACAAACACAGCCAACCCGACCTGGGGCGGATTACCCAGCCTGTACAGTAACGGCAGCCGTACCCATTACGATCGCAACGTCAATACCTCGGCAGACTGGACGGGATACTCCGTTGAGTCGCGTAAAGTTTTTGCTAACCTCACCCACAACTGGGATAACGGCTGGTCGGTGCGTTTCAATGGAACCCACGGCGAGCAAACGTTCAATGATACCCTGCTTTATGTGATGGGCAATCCGGACGCCACCACCGGAGAAGGCGCATCAGGCTGGGGTAGTAAGGATCGCGGCAAGCGCACTCTGGACGCCTTTGATGCCTACGCCAGCGGGCCTTTTGAACTTCTCGGGCGTCAACATCAGCTGATGGCCGGAGCCAACTATAGCCGACAGCACAATGCTACCTTCAGCAAAGACGGGCCAATGGACAGTGCTCAGATTGGCATCTTCAACAACAGCTGGGACGGCAGCGTGGCCGAGCCGGAGTGGGGCGACTGGTATCAAAATGCGGATGATATCGTGCGGCAAAAATCGGCGTATACGGCGGCACGCCTGTCGCTGGCGGATCCGTTGTCGCTAATCGTTGGCGCACGTTATACCCAGTACAGCTCAGATGGCAGCAGCGGCGATATGCGTAAATACAACACAACCCCTTACGGCGGGCTGGTGTATGACATCAACGACAGCCTTTCCGCTTACGCCAGCTATACCTCAATTTTTGCCCCGCAAACCAAACGCACGAAAGAGGGTGCATGGCTCTCTCCCGTCACCGGTAAAAATTATGAAACCGGCCTGAAGGCAGACTGGATGGACGGTCGACTGACCACCAACGTTGCCGTATTCCGCATAGAACAGGAGAACGCGGGGGAGGAAATCAGCGGGGTATTCGTTAATGGATCCAGCGAACAAGCTTATCGCGCAACCAAAGGCGCAGTGAGCAAAGGGGCGGAATTTGAGGTGAACGGTGCCGTTACCGACAATCTACAGCTTACCTTCAGCGCGACCCGCTATGTTGCCCGTGATTCAGATGGCCGCTTCAACAGCTTTGCGCCGCAGACGCAGCTTAAGGTGTTCAGCCGTTACCGCGTCCCGGCGCTTCCGGATCTGACCGTAGGCGGCGGCGTGAACTGGCAGAATCAGGTGTACAAAGATGTCACCGGTCCGGACGGCGAGACGCAGCGCCTCTATCAGGGCAGCTATCCGCTCGTCGACTTGTTCGCGCAGTATCAGCTGACGAAACAGCTGGCGGTGCAGGCAAACGTTCGTAACCTGTTCGACCGCGAATACTACTCATACCTTGATGACTCTGCCGTCTATGGCGAACCGCGTAGCGTCTCGGTAAGCATGAGTTACACATTCTGATCTAATCAGCTTATCGCTATCCTGGCCATCACCTGTTCCGAAATGCGCTTCGGCCCCACCAGCGGCAACGACACGGCGATGGCCGCCATGCCATTGCCATCCTGGTAACGAATAATGTGCCGGTTTGAACGGGGGACGAGCCTGGTGCCGGAAACATTGGATCAGTTAAAGAAGACGTATGTTGGATATGCAGTAAAACAGCCAGACGCAAAAGCGTAAATATTCAATGAACAGTACGCCCTCAGACTCGAGGGGCATCCTGAGCAATACTAAAAGGGGACCTGTTTCATCCTGAAGCGATGCGTCTCTTTATGCAGTTTCATGCGCCTATCGGTAAATATCCCTGCCACTCTGGAAGATCGCGGTGCCCTGTATCGCAGGGTGTCAGATGAATAAACAACCCTCCAACCTTTTCAAGCAACAGGCAATCATCAACCTCTTTTAAATTATCCTTATGTTGTTGATCGACACCGCAAAGTAGCGTTAGTAATGCTTTCTCCTTAGCCTGCCGGGCATTTTCGGCGACGAACAGATCATATTCGTGCAGTTCTGCAAGCGTATCCGGCCTGTAACCACCCGCATTGACGAAAAATAATCTCTTCGTAGACTGGGGCGGCTCCGGGGAAAGCGTGACAGAGTATCCGTCGGCCCACGTGATACGGCTATAGCCGTCTATATGAATTTTATCACTATCACCAAACCATGCTTCACGCAGTGCAGGCCAGGCATCATTGGGCTTACGTGCCGCCACAAACTGGATGTCGTGGACTTCAATATTGGATTTACCGGCATTTCCGCCGACATAAAACATATACAAATTCATACAACCCTCAGAAGTTATTTAATCTCTATATATTTAACTATATAGCGAGTTGGGCTACAACTGTGCAAAAGACATTGATGACAATGAGTTCAAGATTCTTCTACGCAAAGCCACGAGGAGTTTACGCAGCATGTTTCATGAACAATTGCCCACATTTGGATGACAACATCTGACTAAGTTGACCATGCACCACCCAGACCGATTTCCTTTTATTCAACCTTGCATCAACGGCGCGCTTGAGGAGGTTGTCATTGCGGTGATTTTTCTGGAAAATTCGATATATAAAAAAATATATAACGAGAGGGTGTTTATGGCCAGGAAACGAATGCAGGTTGCGCTGGTGGCGGTTGCGCTGCTGCAAATGCCATCCATGGCGCTGGCAAAGGATATCAGGGTGACTTATGCCGGTTCCATGGGCAAAGTAATGGACCAGGGGTTAGGTCCGGCTTTTTCCAGAGCAAATAACGACGGCTATCAGGGGCAGGGCCAGGGTGCATACGGGATGGCACGCCTGCTTGCAAGCCACAAAATTGAGGCCGATGTGTTTGTCTCCATCACCCCGGGGCCGATGCAAATTCTCAAAGACGCCGGGCTGATAGATGAGGCGGTCCCTGTCGCCAGTACCAGCATGGTGGTCGCTTACAGTCCTGAGGGTAAACATGCAGCGCAGTTTGAACAGGCCAACAGAAAGAAAGACGGCTCGTGGCTGACTCTGCTGACGCAGAAAGATGTCTCATTTGGCCGCACCGATCCTTATGTCGACCCAAAAGGCCAGAATATTGTGTTTAGCCTGATGCTGGCGGAAAAGTATTACAACATGCCGGGCATCACCGATAAAATTTTAGGCTCGCTGCAAAACCCACAGCAGACTCATCAGGAAGGAGGGCTGCTGGCGCGTCTGGAAAGCGGTCAGGTGGATGCAGCAGCGGGATACGAGAGTGAAGTTCGCTCAGCGCATTTGCCGTATGTCGCGCTGCCGGATGAAATAAACCTCAGCAACCCGGCGATGACGAAACAGTGGTATGACACCGTCAGTTTTACCATTAAAGACAGTAAAGGCCAGGATCAAATTCTGCACACTCAACCAATGGTGTTCTATGCGGCGGTGCTGAAAAACGCGCCGAATGGTGTAGAACAGGGACAAAAGTTCGTATCGTTCATGCAAAGCGCCGAGGGGCAGAAATTGTTCAAAGCGTTTGGCTACGCCGAACCTAAAGGAGACAGCTTATACGCCCGCTAAGAAAACCGGGCTGGGTGGCGGGGTGGTTATCTCTGCCCGCTATCCTGCTGTTAAGTATCCCCTTTATCACGCTGATTAGCGTCACGCCCTGGCATCATCTGAAGCTGGCCTGGCGAGACGACAGCGCCATTGCCGTCTCTATGGGACTGGGTGTGCTGGCACTCGGAATTATCATTCTTATCGGCATGCCGGTGGCATGGTGGCTGTCACAAGCCACGGGTCGAAAACGATTGATCGGTGAACTGCTGGTGATGATCCCTCTGCTGACGCCACCGCTGGCAATGGGGATTTTGCTGGTTTCGGCTTTCGGGCCTTATGGCGTGTTTGGCCGCTGGCTTTCACTGTTGGGAGCTACGCTGGTAAATAATCCGGCGGCGTTTGTGCTGGCTCAGGTTTACGGCGCTTTGCCTTATTTTATCGTGGTGTCGCGTTCGGCGTTTGCCACTGTTCCCAAAAATATTCTTGAAGCGGGACAAACGTTGGGAGCTTCTCCCTGGAACCGCTTTCGTTTTCTTACATTACCCCTGGCATTGCCTGGGCTGGCTTCTGCCGTAACACTCGCCTGGGTTCGCGCGGTAGGCGAGTTCGGGATCGTGATGATCTTTGCTTATTTCCCGCAGGGTATACCGGTAAAGCTGTATACCAATCTGCAAAATGACGGGGTGGACACAGTATATACTTTGCTATGGATGCTGCTGGTAGTGACGCTTCCCCTGCCAATGGTCTGCTTTGCTCTTGGCAAACGAATGGCCAGGAAATGAACACCCCTTAGATCGTCCGTTCCTCGTTCATAGCGGATGAGCTTGCTCACGTTTCCATTTCAGCGGGCTACCTCGAATAACCCCAAACCGGATTCTTCATAAAAGGCCACACACAGAAACCTCCAGTCAGTCAGACTGAAAGTACAAGGCAGGAAGAAAATGTGGCGCGCGCTGGATATGTCTTACAATTGGATCGGTGGGATTATGCTGGGGGAACCATGGAGGCGTAAATCGGTACGTCGCGATAGCGGAAGAAATTACGCAAAGTTAACGTTGTATGCTCTTTGTCTCCCGAAGCCAGAACCGGGCTTTGCGCCCGGTTACTCTTGTATTAACCACATGTCCGACTCTTCGAACATCTCCTCAAGCATGCGGTTGAGCTTTTCACGGTCGCTTTTGCTGGCGTCGCTGTTCAGGCCGTTCGCTTGCATTGGCTTAACCGTCACGCTGGCATCAGGAAAAATCCGGTGCACGCGTTTTGTCAGTTCGGCCAGAATGATTTCCCTGGCTCCCTCCAGCCCCTGTACGTTTCGCTTGTCATAAACCAGTTCCACAAACATGATTGTTTACCTTATGGATATTACGCATGTGATTCAGCCTGAACGTAAAATACTACTGTATATGGGTACAGTCAAACGGCGTTCAGACTAAAGCATTGTCCAGAGCAATGCAGACAGCGTTGCCAGCCCCCCCAATACGACCAAAAACACCGTCACGCCGCGAAGCTCTGCCAGCGAGGGGCGGGTGTATATGAGGTACGCCGGGATAAGGAACAGGATCACCGCGATCAGTGGTCCGCAGAACATTTCAATCAGGCTGAGCACATCCGGATTGGCATAAACAATGCCATAGGTCAGCAGGAACAGCGCCAGAGAGGCCAGCCGCTTGCTGGCGTTGGCCTTTTTGCCGGATACGCTGGCAGCCAACTGGCCAAACGTTTGTGCGACCGACAGACCTACGCCGAGGAAGGATTTCGTCATACCGATGATAGCGATGAGCGGGGCAATGTGGTAAATCAGGCTGAAATCACCGTTTCCCTTCATCACCGACAGCACATTCAGGTTTTCCGCCTTCGCTCGCACAAAGTTGTCATGGGGGATCCCCAGCACGCAGCTCAGCACGAAAAAGAGGATACTGGCGAAGATAGCTAAGTAGGCGATACGGATCACGAACAGTGCCTTTTTCTCACCCTCCGCTTTCCTCTCCCGGTAGTAAGAGCTCAGCGGGGAGACCATAGGCGCGCAGCAAAACGAGAAGGTAATAAGCGGCAGCGTCAGCCAGATATTTTTCAGCGTTACCGGCAGCGGCGTGGCGTTCATTTCAGCGGCCGTATCGGTCAGGTTAGACAGATGCCATCCCGGGATAAGTGATACGGCGATCAGCAGTACAGATGCCGCGAACGGCAGCGCCAGTGCGCTCATAATGGCCACGACTCTGTCCCGGCCCTTGCTAAGCACCACATACAGCGCAGCAACCACGATAAACGACAATGGCCCACGGCTGATGGCGGTAATATGCAGATGCTCCACCAGTAAATTACTCAGCGCATTAATCAGCGCCACCCCGTAAACCAGGGTTACCGGGAAGAAGGTCACACAATAGAACAGGGTGATCAGCTTTTCACCCCTTCCGCTGAAGAAGGAGCCGAAGATCGGCAACGTGCCGTTTTCAGTCTTCTCTTCACGCATATATACACGACAAAGGAGTAAATGGGGGATCAGGGATAACGGCAGCCCCAGCAGGAGCATAACCAGAAAAATAACCGGACCACGGGTGCCGATTTCCACGGGAAGGAACAGTGTTCCCGCTCCGACGGCTGTACCATAAAGGCCCAGCGTCCAGATATTATCCTGCCAGTGCCAGTTAGAGCGTGTTGTAATATTAGCTGAGAGAGTTGTGGCTTTATTCATCATATTTTACCGCGTTGTTAGAGGGGCGACGACTTATTTAGTTTTTATCTGTCTGTAGTCGTCGCTGCGCCATTACGTCACGGGTGGGAGGGGTTTGATGTTGCATACCGAAAACCTTATGTGTATGCCTGCAATAACTATCGTTATTCTTTGACGATGCTTTAACAGGCGGTTAATTAAGAAAGGGATTTGTTAAATTAACGAACAAATAACGACTGACTTTCCCTGCCTGCACGTCTGTTAATTAAAGAATAAACACCCCGTTTTATTAAGTACCATAAGGCGCCATCATATTGAAGGGGGGCTTATTTAATTATTTTATTGGGCGTGAAATTATCCCGTTATGCCTGAAATTAAAAAACATAATGTAGACAATCGCGTAACCCGCTCGTAGCTTTCGAACCGTCTTGTAACATAACGCTCTCTTTATGGTGGCTAAGGGGTTAAGGACGTCGTATGCCTGCTATTAAACGCCCCATAAGAAAATCCTCTTCTATACTCAGTTACGTTTAGTGAAATATGCCGCCGCTCCACACGTCGCGTTCCCTTAATAGCGGCGGGCAGCAGGGGTATATATTCACGAAAACGCCTTAATAATGGTCAATTTTGCATTTTAGAGGGGGTTTCCTGGTATGTTGCATTCTCAATCCTCGCGGGTCGGTAGCATTTTGCTGCTGCTGACCGCGATAATAGCCTTTGCGGTGGCGCTATACGCCTGGTGGACGCCGCTTACCGGCGTCACTGGCACCATTGGCGCACTGGGCGTGGTCATTGCCAGCGTAGTGCTGGCGATCCTGACCTTTATGTTAGGTGCGGCATCGCGTCGCGGGGCGCGCGTTTTTCTGATTATTGTCACCCTGGTGGTGTTGGCGGGTATTGCTTTCGCCGCCGCGCTGCTGCACCAGTACATCATAACGGCAGCCATGGTGGTCGGCCTGATTGGTCTGATTATGCTGAGCAGCCATTCCGCTCGTTACAACCATCCCGTCAGAAGCTGAGGAGCCGCCCGTGCACAACGATAAGCATTATCCCTTCATAAAAGTCAGCATGACGGCGCTGGCGCTGCTGGTCGCTCCGCTCGAGCTACAGGCGCAGGATAAGGCCGCTGAAGCCTCTCAGGGGACCCAGGAATCACTGAACATTGATGCGGCCGATCAGCAGGCGCCCGGAACCACAAAAACCACCGACGATGCCTCAACCGGCAACGGTGATGGAAAGAAAGTCGCCTCGGCCAGCCAGCCAGCGACGCCGCTGGTGCCCGGCACCGCCACCTGGGACAGCTTCCACGGCCAGCTTAACGCGCAGAAATACAGTCCCCTGACCCAAATTACGGCGGATAACGTCGGGAAATTAACGAAAGTCTGGGAGTTCCATACCGGCGACGTCTCGGACGGTAAAGGCGATACGCCAGCTACCGTCTGGTCCGCAACGCCCATTTTCGCCAACGATACGCTCTACATCGGCACGCCATTCGATCGCCTGATTGCGCTGGATCCGGGGACGGGTAAAGAGAAGTGGCACTATGACACCAAATCGTCGCGCAAGGCGCTGACCCAGCCGGTGCTGAAAAATCGCGGCGTTTCCTACTGGCAGGCCAAAAATCCGGTGACAGGTGAGGCATGCCAGAAGATGGTCTATATGGGCACCGTTGACGGCAAGCTCTTTGCGCTGGACGCCGATTCAGGCAAACCGTGCAGCGGCTTTGCGAACAACGGCGTGCTGGATCTGAACCAGTGGAACACCGTTAACGCGAAGTATCCGCTCTCTGTCCTGCAACCGCCAACCGTTGTCGGCAACCATCTGCTGGTGGGCTGGGCCGGGAAGGACTGGGCCTATGCCGAAGCCCCTCCGGGCACCGTATTTTCAGTCAACGCCCAGACCGGTAAGCTTGAGTGGACCTTTGAGGCGATCCCGGCAGAGATCCGCAAGCGTACCGGTACCGCCAACGTCTGGACGCACATGTCCGCCGATGAGGCTAACGGGCTGGTCTATCTCCCGGTCTCATCGCCGTCTCCCAACTATTGGGGTGGCAACCGCGTAGACGCTATTCCGCTTGGCACCTCGACCACCGCGCTGGACATCAACACCGGTAAAGTGGTCTGGTCACGTCAGTGGGTACACCACGACGTCTGGGATTACGATATCAACTCCGCCCCGACGCTGATGGACATCACCGTAGACGGCAAGCAGATCCCGGCGCTGGTGCAGGCCACCAAGCAGGGTTTCCTGTTTGTGGTTAACCGCCTGACGGGGGAGGACGTATGGCCAATCGAAGAACGTCCGGTTCCGCAGGGTGATGGTTCGGTCCAGGGCGAAGTTCTCTCGCCCACGCAGCCATTCCCGACCAAACCCGCGCCGCTGCTCGACCAGTCGAAAAAACCGGAAATCTGGAAGCTGGCGGATATCGTCGGTGGCGGCCAGTGCTCCCGCCTGTGGGATAACCTGACCTATGAGGGAATGTATACCCCGCCAACCACCAAAGGCGAAGGCACGCTCACCTATCCCGATAGCGCCGGCGGCGTCCAGTGGGGTGGGGTGGCGTTCGATCCGCAAAAACAGATCGCCATCGTAAACACCTCGCATATCGTCCAGTACGTGAAGCTGTACAGCCGTGAGGATTACGATAACGCAGACAAAGACTCCGGCAACGAAAGCGGCTTTGCCCCACAGGAAGGCGCCCCGTACGGTATGCGTCTGCTGGTGGCGAGCAACTGGCTTGGCATGCCGTGCTGGCAACCGCCGTTTGGTGAAATCGTGGCGCTGGACATGCACACGGGCGATGTGAAATGGCGTCGTCCGGTTGGCGCCTCCCAGCAGTATGGCTTTTTCATGCCGGAAAGCTGGGGTTCGCCTACCATTGGTGGTCCGGCAGTGACGGCGGGCGGCGTGATCTTCATCGGTGCTTCAATGGATGCCAAAGTGCGTGCCTACTCGGTAGAGAGCGGTGAAGAGCTGTGGTCCGATCAGGCCGAAGCTCCGGCGGTAGCGAACCCGTCCGTCTATGAATATAAAGGTCGCCAGTATGTGGCCTTCGTGGCAGGCGGGAATACGATCCTGAAGGATCAGGTGGGCGATCAGGTAGTGGTCTACGCCTTGCCGGAATAATTCAGCAGGAAGGGGAAATAAGCGTGGGGCCTGCGGGCCCCACTTTATTTTGCAGTAGTCGTTTTACCGACGCGTTATTTATCGGCTGATGCGCCAGCACGCGTTGACATCTGCTCGGCGGACTTCAGATGCTGCTCAACGACCGGAGTGTGCTCGTTGGCCAGAGCCTTCACATCCGGATCGTCGATTTTACTGGCGTCGCTCTTAAGCTTCGACAGCACCTTCTCGTGGTCCTTCACGCCAGCATATTCCATATACATTTTGTCAAAAGCGTCACCGCGCTGGTTTTCCAGCCTTGAGTTCAGGGCTTTATGCGCGGCGTCTGGTTCGGTCGGCAGCTCCACGCCCTTTTTCTGGGCAACGGTCTGGACTTTGGTCAGCGCGGCGCCGTGATCGTCGACCATTTTCTGGGCGAATGTTTTCACTTCACTGGTTTGGGCCTTGTCCAGGGCGAGCCTGGCGGCGGCAACTTCGTTGATATTGGCCTGCGCCATGTCCTTCAATGCTTTCTCGTCGCCGGAGCTGAGTCTGGCGTCCGGTTGAGCCTGGCCCGCAATTTGAGTTTGCGCGGCGCTGGTTGTCTGGGCTTGTACGCCAACGGTGCTGAACATTGCTGCAACTGCTGATACGGCTAGCAGCCTTTTCAGGGTTTTACTCGTGTGCATATTGTTCTCCTGATGGTCATGGTACAGGTAAGTTTCAATTGCTTCAGGCGCAACCGGCAGATAAATGACGACTGCACAGGTCAGTATAGTAGATGAACCTGCTGCACCCGCTGTTCAGGTCAGTGATGGCTGGTCGTGATGCTCAATCCTTCTACAATATTGATACGAATCATTTACATATTTGCTGCTAATGTTAAATATATAGATTCATCAACAGGAGGAATGATATGAAAAAAGCACTATTAGGGAGTGTATTGGCTTTAACAGTAGCAAGCTTCGGCGCATCTGCGGCAGATATGATTTCCAAGGATGAAGCGCACCACTTCAAGCTTGAATACCTTGGTAATGTATCTGTAGGGGCTTCAGGTGGACAAATTTCTTCACCTTCAGATCTTCATCAAAAACTCTCAAAACTGGCAGACGAGAAGGGCGGGAAATACTACGTCATCATCGCTGCCCGCGAGCATGGCCCTAACTTCCAGGCCGTCGCAGAAGTCTTTAAATAATTTTCTCGGATAACACAAAAACCCGCTTATGGCGGGTTTTTGCTTACAGACAGCCAAAAAAATGCCCCTGATGCGGGGCGAGTGTGAGTCAAAACTTTTCTTATGTTTATCTGTTTTGTGCTCTAAGGCTTTGGGACAATAACACCCTGTTCAAATAATGCAATTAAATGCGACGGCAGCATACGTTACACAGATAGTCTACTCTTTACATACAGTTATGGTGAAAGGCAGTTAATCGTTAGCTGTCGCCTGCTGGAGAATGGAAACAGTAAACGGTTGCAAGAGGTAAACATGAACGTTGACGCACTGACGCAAAAGGCAGAAGAAGAAATTTCAGCGCTTATAACCAAAAAAATTTCAGAGTTACGTAAAAAAACAGGGCAGGAAGTGTCTGAAATTGAGTTTATCGCTCGTGAAGCCATGACAGGCCTCGAGGGATATGAGGTAAAAATCAAACTTATTTAAGCGAAATTATTACCTGTTTCGGGACACTGGATAAAGCAGAGCGGCAAACGTCAGCTAAGACTATCCTGCGCGTGGCAGGATTGAAGCCAAAAAGCCCGGTGACGCTGCGCTTACCGGGCCTACAATTAACGCAATCCACAGGCCGGGCAGGGCGTAGCCGCCACCCGGCTTACCAGGCTTACACTATCGCGTTCGGGCACGCTTCGCCCTTTTCGAGTTGACGCAAATTCCCCAGCGTGGTTTCCGAAATGCTGATCAGCGCTTCGGCGGTCAGGAACGCCTGGTGCCCTGTGAACAACACGTTGTGACAGGCAGACAGGCGACGGAACACGTCGTCCTGGATCACGTCATTAGATTTATCCTCAAAGAACAGATCGCGTTCGTTCTCATACACATCCATACCCAACGCGCCGATTTTTTGCGTTTTCAACGCTTCGATAGCCGCCTGAGAGTCGATCAGCCCGCCGCGGCTGGTATTGATGATCATCACGCCGTCTTTCATCTGGTCGAACGCCGACTGGTTAAGCAGATGATAGTTCTCCGGGGTCAGCGGACAGTGCAGGGAGATAACGTCAGACTGCGAGAAGAGCGTTTTCAAATCGACATACTCCACGCCCAGCTCCAGCGCAGCGGCGCTTGGGTACGGATCAAACGCCAGCAGGCGCATGCCAAATCCTTTCAGGATGCGAAGGGCGGCCACGCCAATTTTGCCGGTACCGATGACGCCTGCGGTTTTACCGTACATGGTAAAGCCGGTCAGCCCTTCCAGAGAGAAGTTAGCATCACGGGTTCGCTGATAGGCACGGTGAATACGACGGTTGAGCGACATCATCATCCCGACCGCATGTTCTGCCACGGCTTCCGGAGAATAGGCCGGGACGCGAACGACCTTCAGACCCAGCTCTTTGGCGGCATCGAGATCGACGTTGTTAAAGCCCGCGCAGCGCAGGGCAATGTATTTCACGCCCTGTTTTTTCAACTCTTCCAGCACCGGTCGGCTACCGTCGTCGTTAACGAAGATACACACGCCTTCGCAGCCGTGGGCGGTTTTAGCCGTCTTTTCAGTTAGCAGAAAGTCGAAAAATTCAAGATCGAAACCGTACGTCTCGTTAACATGTTGCAGATACTTTTTGTCGTACTGCTTTGTGCTATATACCGCGAGTTTCATAAGACTTTCTCCAGTGATTTTGGAACCACGTTAGCATGTTTAAAATTAACTTACAATTTTTCAAAATTCATTGAAATCAATAAGTTCTATGAATTATTGTAGAGCATCTACTCTTAAAAATGGCATTACCTTCAACTGACTGGCTAAACATGCGACAATGAGCGGCAAGAACGGCTTATTTTTTTCGCAAAATCAGGATATTAACTGCCCATGAAGGGTAAATACAAAGCCGCAATCGCGCTATTACTGCTGCTATTTCTTGTGCCGCTGACGCTGCTGATGACGCTCGCCCAGTGGGTACCCACGCTCGCCGGGATCTGGCTCCCCGTTGGAACGCGCATCGCGTTTGAAAAAAGCCCACGGCTCACGCGTCACGCCCTGATCATCCCCGATCTCCGCTATCTGGTAGAAGAGTGTGAAATTGCCCGCGTGGAAAACGTGACTCTGTCACACCCCAGCCGCTGGGATCTGGATATTGGCGCACTTGAACTTAACTCTGTCTGCCTGAGCAAATTACCGCAATCGGCGCCATCTACGGTGGCGCCGAAAACGCTGGCGCAGTGGCAGGCCATCCTGCCCAACACCTGGCTGACCATCCATCGCTTTACCCTTTCTCCCTGGCAGCAGTGGGAGGGTGAGCTGCATGCCTCACTGACGCCAGCCCGCCAGGACATCACCTATAACGGCGAGCAGGTGAGCATTAAGGGGCAGTTACGCGGCCAGACCCTTTCCATCAGCCAGTTCGATGTGCAACTGCCGGATCAGCCGCAGCCCGTGAAGCTGGTCGGTGAATTTACCCTGCCGCTGGTGCCGGACGGCGTGCCGGTGAAAGGGCATACGGTCGCGACCTTTAACGTGCCACAGTTATCCTCGCTGGTCGATGCCGAACTGGACTGGGAGGACAATCAGGGCCAGCTGGTGGTCATGGCGCGGGACAACCCCGATCCGCTGCTCGATTTACCGTGGCAGATCACCGCTCAGCAGTTGACCATCAGCGACGGACGCTGGAACTGGTTAGCCTCCGGCGTGCCAATGAGCGGACGCGTCGGGCTGAAAGTGGATAACTGGCAGCAGGGGCTGGAGAAAGCCACCTTCACGGGGCGGCTCAACGTGCTGACCCAGGGGGATGCGGGTAAGGGCAACGCGGTGCTGAATATCGGTCCCGGCTCGCTCAGTATGGATAACAGCGCTATGCCGCTGCACCTGAGCGGGGAAGCCAAGCAAAACGATCTGATCCTGTATGCCAGACTCCCGGCGAAGCTGACCGGCAGCCTTTACGATCCGCAGCTTACGTTTGAACCCGGCGCTTTATTGCGTTCGCGCGGGCGCATCATCGACTCGCTGGATATCGATGAGATCCGCTGGCCGCTGGCGGGCGTGAAGCTCACGCAGAAGGGCGTGGACGGCCGCCTGCAAGCCATTCTGCGGGCGCATGAAAACGAGATGGGCGATTTTGAGCTGCATCTGGACGGCCAGGCTAACGACTTTTTACCGGACAACGGTGTGTGGCAGTGGCGTTACTGGGGTAAAGGCAACTTCACGCCGATGAACGCGCGCTGGGATGTCCGGGGAACCGGGGAGTGGCGCGACAACGTTATCGAACTGACCGATCTTTCTACGGGTTTCGACAAATTGCAGTACGGCACGATGCTGGTCAGCAAGCCACGCCTGGTGCTGGATCACCCGGTGCGCTGGTCGCGGGACCCGGATAACCCCACCTTTAGCGGCGCGCTCGCGCTTAACGCCGGGCAAACAAGCTTTTCAGGCGGAAGCGTGCTGCCGCCGTCCGTTTTGACCTTCAGCGTTGACGGGACAGACCCGACGGTGTTCCAGTTTAAAGGGAACCTGCATGCGGACGACATCGGCCCGGTCCAGGTGAATGGACGCTGGGACGGCGAACGCCTTCGCGGTCAGGCCTGGTGGCCAAAACAGTCTCTTACGGTGTTTCAGCCGCTGATCCCGCCAGACTGGAAAATGACCCTGCGCGGCGGCGAAATGTACGCGCAGGTGGCTTTCTCCGCGGCCCCCGATCAGGGGTTTGAGGCCGGGGGGCACGGGGTGCTGAAAGCGGGCAGCGCGTGGATGCCGGATAACGAGATCAACGGCGTGGATTTTGTTCTTCCGTTCCGCTTAAGCCAGGGTACCTGGTCGCTGGGCACGCGCGGGCCGGTAACGTTACGAATCGACGAGGTGAAAAACCTGGTCACAGCCCGAAATATCACCGCGGATCTCCAGGGCGATTATCCCTGGACCGAAGCGAACCCGCTCCTGCTCACCAACGTGAAGGTGGAAGCGCTCGGCGGGAAAATCACCATGCAGCAGTTGAGAATGCCGCAGCACGATCCGGCTTTACTGCGCGTGGATAATATTTCCTCCAGCGAACTGATAAGCGCGGTGAATCCGAAGCAGTTTGCCATGTCCGGCCCGGTGAGCGGCGCGCTGCCGTTCTGGCTGGACAATGAAAAATGGATCATTAAAGATGGCTGGCTGACCAACCCGGGGCCGATGACGCTGCGCATCGACCAGGACACGGCGGATGCCATTGTGAAAGACAACATGGTTGCCGGGGCGGCGATCAACTGGCTCCGCTATATGGAAATTTCGCAGTCGTGGACAAAACTCAATGTGGATAATCTGGGTGTGTTAACCATGCAGGCGGCCATTAAAGGCACCAGCCGCGTCGAAGGCAAAAGCAGTTTCGTAAACCTGAATTACACCCATGAAGAGAACATTTTTACCCTCTGGCGCAGCCTGCGCTTTGGGGACAATCTGCAAACATGGTTTGAGCAACATGCGGCGATACCCCTTCTCCGCGGTTCGACAGGCAAGGAAAGTGAGGAACAACAATGAAAAAGAGGGCTGGTGTACTCACCGTGGCCGTCGTCGCGCTGCTGTCAGGCTGCACGCCGCGCATTGAAGTGGCGGCGCCCAAAGAGCCGATCACCATCAACATGAACGTGAAAATCGAGCATGAAATCCATATCAAGGTGGATAAAGACGTTGAAGCCCTGCTGAAATCCCGCAGCGATCTGTTCTGAGGATGTCATGAAACGATTAGCTCTGATGTTACTGGCGCTGGGGATGAACGTTCACGCCGCCACGCTTACGCTCAACGATGCGCGTGCCCAGGGGCGCGTAGGGGAAACCCTGAGCGGCTATCTTGCGCCCGTTCAGCACGACGCTGAAACCCTGGCGCTGGTGAACCGTATCAACGCCGCACGCACGGAAAGTTACCAGCAGCTGGCTGACAGTAATAATTTACCCGTCGACGAGGTGGCGAAAATGGCGGGACAAAAGCTGGTGGCCCGCGCGCAGCCGGGTGAGTACGTGAAGGGAATTAACGGCAAGTGGCTGAAAAAATAGCTAGCGATAACGCCTGCGGTATTCGCCCGGCGAAACCCCGAAACGCTGCTTAAAGGCGGTGGAAAAATGGCTATGGTCTGTGAAACCCCAGCTGTAGCCAATCCCCGCCAGCTTTTCGTCATCGCTGATGGAACGCAGCGCCTGAGCGCATAAATCGAGGCGACGGTTCTTAATATACTGCGCTACCACCAGCCCTTTCCCGGCAAACATGCGGTACAAGCTACGCACGGACATGCCGCTCTCTGAAGCTATCCACTCCGGTCTTAACGCCTCCGACTGAATATGATCATCAATCAGGGACAGAACGTGGCGGAACTGACGCTCCTTGCGCGGCAGCACCTCGTCACGCTGCTGGAAGGCCGGACGCAGCAGACACACCATCGCCTCAAGCGCCGCTTCGCTTTCACTGGCGCTGAGATCGGCATTGCCCATGCTCTCCTGTAGCAGACGGTAGCTCAGCTGTACGGTAGGCAGACTGCGGGAGAGGGGCAGCGCGCACCTCACTTCCTGAAAACGCGCGTGTTGCTCAATGATTTGTCGCGGGAGCAGCAGCGAAATCTGGCGGGAACGCTCCTGCCAGTAAATGGAGCACGGGCGGGAGGCGTCAATCAGCGTGATATCCCCGGCTTTCAGCATCGCGCGCTGGTCGTCCTGTTCGATTCCGGCGCTGCCTTCCAGCTGAAACACGGTGTAGAACCAGGCATCGTTGCCGTTTTTGATCTCCTGACGGGTGCGAAACAGGTTAACGCCTGCGGCGGTCACCGTGCTCAGCTTCAGACTTTGGGTGTAGCTGGTTTCCAGCTCGCCGAGAAACGCCCCCTCTAACGGACGTGCCGCAAAATGCCCACAAACCTGGTTAATTTGCGCCAGCCACTGCTGAAAATTGTCCTGTTCGCTTGCACACGCCATTGATGTTCTCGCTGCACCGTCACTGTTTTCGCATTGTTGCATTTATGTTGCATTTTGTCAGGGCTACGAGGCTGACTATAGGAAAGAACACTCAACGGTTACAGCGATATAAGCGGGAATTATCACGATTTGCGGACCCTGTCACAGCTGGCAAAGCGAATGTCACACAGACAAAAGCAGGAATGCGAATCCCCTCTTAGACTGCATACACACCCTGCGAAGCATAACGAAGGAGTATCCTATGTCCGAATCACACGTCGCCATCCTGCCGGGCGTGCAGCAGTTTTTAGATCGCCAGCACGGCCTGTGGATCGAAGGGCGTCAGGCGGCATCCGATAGCGAAAAGCGTCTGAACGTCTACAACCCGGCGACCGGAGAGGTTATTGCCTCTACCGCCGATGCCAGCGTCGATGATGTCGATCGTGCGGTGATGTCTGGCTGGCGCGCCTTTGTCGCCCGAAGCTGGGCCGGACGGCTGCCGGCAGAGCGGGAACGTATCCTGCTGCGGTTTGCGGATCTGGTGGAACAGCATGGCGAAGAGCTGGCACAGCTCGAAACCCTGGAGCAGGGGAAATCGATTAACATTTCCCGCGCCTTCGAGGTGGGCTGCACCCTGAACTGGATGCGCTACACGGCAGGGCTGACCACCAAAATTGCCGGTAAAACCCTCGATCTCTCGATTCCACTGCCGCAGGGCGCGCGTTATCAGGCGTGGACGCGTAAAGAGCCGGTGGGAGTCGTGGCGGGGATTGTGCCGTGGAACTTCCCGCTGATGATTGGCATGTGGAAAGTGATGCCCGCGCTGGCGGCAGGTTGCTCCATCGTGATCAAACCGTCGGAAACCACGCCGCTCACCCTGTTACGGGTGGCGGAACTGGCGAGCGAGGCGGGGATCCCGGAGGGTGTGTTCAACGTGGTGACCGGCAGTGGCGCCGTCTGTGGCGCGGCGCTGACCTCGCACCCGCGCATTGCCAAAGTGAGCTTTACCGGTTCGACGGCGACGGGCAAGCAGATTGCCCGCGCGGCGGCGGACACGCTAACGGGCGTGACGCTGGAGCTGGGCGGCAAAAACCCGGCCATCGTGCTGAAAGATGCCGATCCGGCGTGGGTGATTGAAGGGCTGATGACCGGCAGCTTCCTGAACCAGGGGCAGGTCTGCGCGGCCAGCTCGCGCATTTATATTGAGGCTCCGCTGTTCGACACGCTGGTCAGCGGGTTTGAACAGGCCGTGAAATCCCTCAGCGTCGGGCCGGGCATGTCGCCGGAGGCGTTTATCAACCCGCTGGTGTCGCGCGCCCACTGCGATAAGGTCCAGGCGTTCCTGGATGAGGCGAAGGCGCACAATGCGGAGCTGATCGCCGGGAACCGGGGGCCAGACGGCAAAGGCTATTACGTTTCGCCAACGCTGGTGGTCAACCCGGATAATCATCTGCGACTGACGCGTGAAGAGGTCTTCGGGCCGGTGGTGAATCTGGTTCGTGTGGCCGATGGGGAAGAGGCGCTTCATCTGGCGAACGACACTGAATATGGCTTAACGGCCAGCGTCTGGACGCAGAATATCAGTAAAGCGCTGGCGTATACCGACAGGTTACAGGCCGGAACCGTGTGGGTGAACAGCCACACGCTGATAGACGCCAACCTGCCGTTCGGCGGCATGAAGCAGTCCGGCACCGGGCGCGATTTCGGCCCCGACTGGCTGGACGGCTGGTGTGAAACCAAGTCGGTGTGTGTGCGGTATTAAAAAAAACGCCGGGTGGCGGCTACGCCTTACCCGGCCTACGGGATGGAGGAAAAGGTTGGTTTTGTAGGCCGGGTAAGCGCAGCGCCACCCGGCGTAACTTACAGCGACCACCGATCCCGCCCGGCCTCTTTCGCCCTGTACAGCGCCGCATCGGCGCGGGCGATGATTTCCGGGCCAGCCAGCCCTGCGGAATAGCCTGCAATGCCTATACTCGCCGTCACACATTCACTCACCTTCGACGCGCTGTGTGGAATGGCTGCGGTGCGCAGGCCAGCCTGGATCCGCGCGGCGACTTTCTCAGCAACGCTTTCTTCGCAGTCAAAGAGGATCACCACAAACTCCTCGCCACCGTAGCGCGAAACCACATCCTCTGGCGTGCGCACCGAGGTGTTCAGCACCTCTGCCACCCGTGCAAGACAGGCATCTCCCGCCTGGTGACCATAGGTGTCGTTATACAGTTTGAAGTAATCGACATCCAGCATCAGCACCGCGAAGCGTTTGCCTTGCTCCACGGCGTTTTCCAGCACCAGCTCCATCGCCCGGCGGTTGGCCGTTTTCGTCAGCGGATCCTGATGGGCCAGCGCATCCAGCCGCGAAATTAAACGCTGATTCTGCTGATTGCGGCGCCACGCCTCTTCAAACCAGCTCAACAGGATATAGCGCCCGCACACGAGAATGAACGTGAACACCACCCACAGCCCGGCAAAGCGATAATTAATTTCTTGATTCAGCAGCATGCTGGCAACCGGCAGGCTTACCCATAGCGGAACGGTGAAGCAGAGCAGCGCCACCGGCTGAAAATAGAGCGCGGTCATACCGGCCATCAGCAGGGTAACGAATATAGGCCAGGGATGCGGAAGATGTAACACATTGATAAACCAGTAACAACTTATCGACCACAGCAGGCTGCACATAAACAAAACGGCGCTGACGCCGCGGATGTGGCGCCAGGCCATGATCACCAGCGCCACGGAAAGGATCACCACGCCCAGCATGGAGGCGTCAATCATCTGCCGCAGCGGGGGGCTGATGTGCAGGAGGGCATCGATATGGCCGAACAGCGAATTGCGCAGCAGGACCATAAGGGCAAAGCTGGCATTCACAAAGGCGAGCCACGGCAGGTTCACGGCCAGCCCGTGAACAACCATTGATTTACGGGTAGGCCATGTCGCGGGTTCGGGTGTGGCTGGATGTCTTTTTTCCATTGAAGAAAATTTTCCTTGAGCGGGCGGAAGGTCCGCCCGCGAATGCTGCCTTTATGGGGTCACAATGTTAAACCAGAATTCAAATTTATCCATGTAACCGAGCATGGCATCGAGTTTTGCGGCATCGCCGGTCACTTTGATATCGCCATTATCCTGCGCCTGTTTAAGCGTCACTTCTTTCAGGATGATTTTATTCAGCGTATCGCGGTTGAGGGTCACGGTCGCGTCAGCGTCTTTCGCTTCGGCGTTCGCCGTGTGGTTCAGCACGCCATTTTCCAGCTCCAGCTTGTATTTACCGCCGTCGCTGCCGAGGTCGATGTTAAACACCGATTTTGCATCCGCCGCTTTTTCACCGTTAATGTGCACCGCCAGATAGTCAAAGAACATTTCTGGCGTCATCGCGCGCACGGTATCCGGGCTGGCGGTGTTCGGGGTCGGTCCTTTCACCACGCCGTTACGCAGCTCCTGGGCGCCGGTCAGGTAGAAGTTACGCCACGGGCCTGATTCAGCCTGATAACCCAGCTGCTCCAGCGCATCCGCTTCCAGGTTTCGCGCGGCCTGATTATTTGGATCGGCAAAGACCACTTTGCTGACCACCTGAGCCACCCAGCGGTAGTTCCCCTGGTCAAAGTCGGTTTTCGCTTTGCTCAGGATGGCATCCGCACCGCCCATGTAGTCCACAAATTTCTTCGCGGCTTCTTCAGGCGGCAGTTCGTCCAGGGTCGCCGGGTTGCCGTCAAACCAGCCTAAATAGAGCACGTAGGTCGCTTTAACGTCATGGCTGACAGAACCGTAATAGCCACGGTTTGCCCAGGTATTGGCCAGGGAGTTTGGCAGTTTGAAGTTGGCGGCAATCTCGTCACGGGTCAGCCCTTCGTTCGCCATGCGCAGGGTCTGGTCGTTGATGTAGCGATACAGGTCGCGCTGGCTTTTCAGCAGGTTAACCACGTTGTCGTTGCCCCATGTCGGCCAGTGGTGCTGCGCCATAATGATTTCGGCTTTATCACCCCAGCGTACAATCGCCTGGTTGATGTATTTCGACCATGGCAACGGCTCACGAATTTTCGCGCCGCGCAGGGAGTAGGTGTTGTGCAGGGTATGGGTGACATCTTCCGCTGACTCGATCAGCTTTTTCTCTTCGATATACCAGAGCATCTCAGAAGGCGCTTCCGATCCCGGCGCGAGCATAAAATCATAGGTCAGGCCGTCGATCACCTCTTTCTGACCATCTTTCTCGATGATATTGGTCGGGGCGATCAGGGTCACCGTCCCGGCGGAGGTGGTGGTGCCGAGACCCGCGCCGACCTGGCCCTTCGCATCCGGCTTCAGCAGGTTGCCGTACATATAGCTGGCGCGGCGGCTCATGACGTTACCCGCCATGATATTCTCCGCGACGGCGGCCTCCATAAATCCGGCGGGCGCGTAGATTTTCACCTTACCGGACTTCACATCTGCTTCATCCACCACGCCGCGCACGCCGCCATAGTGGTCAACGTGGCTGTGGGTGTAAATAACGGCGACCACAGGCTTATTACCGCGATTTTTATAGTAAAGATCCATCCCGACTTTGGCCGTTTCCGCCGACACCAGCGGGTCGACCACGGTAATGCCTTCTTTACCTTCAATAATGGTCATGTTTGACAGGTCGAGGTTACGGATCTGGTAGACGCCTTCGGTCACTTCAAACAGACCGCTGATGTTAATCAGCTGGGACTGACGCCATAAGCTCGGGTTAACCGAGTCGGGCGCCTTATCGCCTTCTTTGATAAAAGCGTACTGCTGCGGATCCCAGACGGTGTTGCCTTGCTCACCTTTGATAATGTCCTGAGGCAGCGGGGCAATAAACCCTTTGTGGGCGTTGGTAAAATCGGTGTTATCGGAGAAAGGAAGCTGGTTGAAGAGTGCGTTGTTGGCCTGTTGCGTTGCTGCGGTGGCATCCTTAGGTGCTTCTGCGGCCCAGGCGGAACTGGCAGAAATAAAACATCCCGCCAGCGCGAGACTCCTGACGATCTCATTGATTCTCATCCTAAAACCTCTCAGTAAACTGTGACGTTGTTTGTGGGGACTTCGAATCCTGGTGAAAGTGTGTCAAGAAATGCAAAAGGATTAAGCGAGGTAACAATAACTATAATCGGGGAGAGTAATTCAGCAAGTAAGCGGATGAAAAACCGGGCATTACGCCCGGTCGGTGGGTTATTTCTGCTCTTTTTTCTTGCCGAGCGTTGGCGTCTCGTCAAAGAAATTCCACGGCTTGAGTAACGTGTGCACCCATTCCGTCGGCATTATCGGCCACTCCTCGGCGCGGGCGACATGGGTGGTGCCGGTGGTCATCCAGATGACGTTATCCTGGTCGTTCAGCGATTCGTTATCTTTGCTGTACTGGCCGAGGCCGGTATCGTGCGTGGAACGGTTCGGGTATTTTCCCTCCGGGTACATCTCGTCGGGATGGTAACGCGTCACCCACAGCTGTTTATCCATAAAGCTCAGGCGGTGATAAATCCACTCGTCCGGGGCAAACTTCGCGCCGGACGCTACCGGGTGTGTGCCGCCCGCGTAAGGGATGATCTGATACGAGACCGGGTTGCCCATGCGGTTCTCTTTGCTGGTATTGCTCAGCAGGCGGATGGTGCCCGGGTCAAACTTCTGCGCCGCCTGCTGTTCGGTATCAATATCATACTGATTAACCTGCATGGTGCTGGTGCGCGGTCCGCCAGCGGTGTTCGGTTTGACGTCCGGATCCATGGCCACCAGCTTATTGTTGATGCCGTCCACGTCCATATCCAGACGGAAGTTGTAGATGTGCTGGTGGGTGGTACCGACAATATTATGGTCGATCAGCGTTCCGTATCGGGTGTCATCCTTCGCGGTGGCATCATGCATGGTTTTCGTCTGCACGCCTTTCACCGCTTCAATGCCCGTAGCCCCTGCATCAATGCCGATAGTGCCGTTTTCGTGGAATACCCAGTCGAAGATGTAATCGTAGTTACCCACGGTGCTGACCCAGCGCACCACCAGCTCGCGGCGTTCGGTGCTGACGTTGGGTTTACCTAATTCCTGATGCTTATATTCCGGCCCGGCGTAACGCTCGAAAATGGCGATCGCCCTGGGGATCTCCATTGGCGCGCCGGTGTAATCCGGGATGGTTTCGTTGAGCATCACGGCGTTAGACGGAACATCCTTGCCGCGCACCAGCGGGGAGGTCAGGGTCCCCATGCCGTAGTCGCCGGAGTCCAGATAGGCTTTAAAGTACCAGCCGATATCCGGGTCGCCGTACGGCACAATCATGCCGCCGAGCGATCCCTGATACATCACCTGTCGCTTTTTGCCGTTGTCGTTATAGGTCACGGTGGAGATTATCGGGCCGACGCGTGAGTCCAGGCTCAGATGAAAATCCCAGTTCTGCCAGTGCACCCTATCCCCGGTGATGGTGTAGTTCTTGCCTTCCGGCTCGATAATTTCCAGCGGTTTTTTCACCGTTTCAACGCGGTCGCGGCCATCATAAGGGCGCGGCGTGAGCGGAACCGGCACGACCGGGCCTTCCTCAATCTTCTGGATTTTCTTCTGCTCGAGATCCACCACCGCAACCAGGTTTTCGATCGGGTGCGCCCAGTAGTTACCGTCGCCCACGTCGAGATAGCTGATCACTTTCAGCAGGCGGTCTTCCTGTTTCAGCCCATCCTTGCCGTCAAAAAAGCCGACGGTAAGCGGAGTGGTGATCACTTTCTTCGGGTCGGTAATGCCGCGCTTTTTCAGCACGGCGGCAAACTCCGGGCTTTCATTGATGATCTGCTGCACGGTATTGAAGTCATCCAGCAGCACCATGCCGTGCGCGTCTTTGATCGGCTCCCAGCGGAGGATCTTTTTGTCCTTCAGATCCACCCGGCTTTCGATGATGTGTTTACCATCAAGCATGATGATATTGGCCTGGCGGGGCGCATCCACCGCCGTGCCGTTAAGCACAAAGTCCCAGACTTTGGCCTTTTCTGGCTCAGCCAGCGCAATCTGGGTAAAGCGGGTATTGGGTTTAAAATCCGCAGAGGCTTTCACAATGGCTACGGCCTGGTTGATTTCATCAGCCGTCAGCGCGTTTAACGGGTGGGGGCTTTTTTCAACCTGGAATGTCTGATCAAGACCGGACTGAAAAACATCGTTGATAAAGGTCTCCGGGATAAACGCCTTATTGTTCTTCATCACCACGGGCACCTGGAGCGTCAGCGGTTTGCCGTTAACGATGGCGGTATTTGCGCCGGGTTTGACCTTCACAAAGGCACCGTCTTTGACGATGGTGAACATCTGGGCGTAATCATCCCACTGCACGTCCGCGCCAAACGCCTGAAGCGTTTTGTCCATCGGGACCATATGCGCCTCGCTGCCGTGAGCGTAAACAGGGGATTGCCAGGCGCAACAGAGCGCAACGGCCATGGCCAGTGCCGTTCTACGGGCAGAAAAAGAAGAATTGCTTCCCATCGCAGACCTCATCTTGTTGTGTTTATTGTGTTGTGTCAGCCTTATCCTGACAGGCGCGCACGAAAAGCGTTTGCCTGCATCTGCCAGGTTGTTTGTCAGTCTTGCCAGGTTAAAAAAAGACCGGGGGATATCACACCCCGGTCAGGTAGTTGTAGGCCGGGTAAGCGGAGCGACACCCGGCAAGAAAGAGGTGGGTCAGAAGTCACCCTGCTGGCGCGCCACCAGCGTCAGGATGGAGTAGAGCGCCACGGCCTGCTGGTGCTGGTTGAAGATCTCCACCGCCCATTCCACCACGCCGGTGGGTTTTTCCTCGGCATTGCGCTGTTTCTTCAGCGTTTTACGTTTACAGGTCAGGCGCACCTGAATGGTATCACCCGGCTTGACCGGCTCAATAAAGCGCAGGTTTTCCATGCCGTAGTTGGCAATAACCGGCCCAACCCCGGCATCGACAAACAGCCCCGCCGCGGCGGAAATCAGGAAATAACCGTGTACCACGCGCTCACCAAAAATCGACTCCGCCGCGCCAATTTTGTCCATATGGGCGTAGAAATGATCCCCGCTCAGGCAGGCAAAATTCACGATATCCGCTTCCGTCAGGGTACGACGCGGGGTCAGCAGGCTGTCGCCCGGCTGTAACTCCTCGAAGTATTTACGGAAGGGATGAACGCGATCTTCCTGCACCTCCGCGCCACGGACCCACTGTTTACCGATCGCGGCGAGCATGGACGGGCTGCCCTGAATGGCCGTGCGCTGAAGATAGTGCTTCACCGCGCGCAGGCCGCCCAGCTCTTCGCCGCCGCCCGCACGTCCCGGACCACCGTGCACCAGCTGCGGCAGCGGTGAACCGTGGCCGGTGGATTCTTTCGAGGATTCCTGGTTGAGGATCTGAATACGTCCGTGGGCGCGCGCTGCCCCGGCAATAAACTGCCGCGCCACGCGGGTATCTGCCGTAACCAGCGTTCCCGCCAGGCTGCCGCCGCCCGCCCGCGCCAGCTGCATGGCGTGTTCGGTGTTACGGCAGGGCATCAGGGTTGCAACGGGGCCAAAGGCTTCGATGGCGTGGACGGCCGGGGTTTCGTCCGGCTGCGGGCAGAACAGCAGGGTGGGCGGGAAGAATGCGCCAGCCGCCTGCAAATCAGCTTTACCACCCAGACGGATCTGACAGCCCGCGGCAAGGAGATGATCGACTTTTTCCTGCAAATCAGCTTTACCACCCAGACGGATCTGACAGCCCGCGGCAAGGAGATGATCGACTTTTTCCTGCACGTCAGCACGTTGCTCACCGTTGACGAGGGCCCCCATCTTCACCCCTTCCTGGGCCGGATCGCCGACGACCACTTTCTCCAGCCGCGCAATCAGCGCCTGGCTGACGGCGTCAACCTGCGCTTCCGGCACGATGATGCGGCGGATGGCGGTACATTTTTGTCCGGCTTTGGCGGTCATCTCGCGCACCACTTCTCGGATAAACAGCGCAAACTCCGGGTGTTCCGGCGTCACGTCCTCACCCAGCACGCAGCAGTTGAGAGAATCTGCTTCCATGGTAAACGGAATGGAATGCGCGACGATATTCGGGTGGACGCGCAGACTCTGCCCGGTGCTGGCCGATCCGGTAAACGTCACCACGTCCTGGCTGTCGAGCTGGTTCAGCAGATCGCCCGCGCCACCGCAGATCAGGCTGATGGCGCCGTCCGGCACCAGCCCGCTCTCGACGATCGCTTTCACCATCGCCTGAGTCACCTGCGCGGTGGCGGTGGCGGGCTTGATGATGGCGGGCATCCCGGCAAGCCAGGTGGGCGCGAGCTTTTCCAGCATCCCCCAGCACGGGAAGTTGAACGCGTTGATATGCACCGCCACGCCGAATTTCGACGTTAACACGTGACGTGCCGCAAAGCCGCCTTCCTTCGACAGCGGGATCAGTTCATCCTCCGGCCACAGGGTATCGTCCGGCAGCTCACGGCTGCCGAGGCTTGCGTAGGTGAAGAGGGTGCCGATACCGCCTTCAATATCCACCCAGCTGTCGGCCTTCGTCGCGCCGGTCTGGGCTGACAGGGCATAAAAGCGATCCTTCTGGCTCAGCAGATGTTTGGCCACCGCCTTCAGCATGGCGGCGCGCTCGATAAAGCTCATTGCACGGAGCGCTTCTCCGCCGTGTTCAATGGCGTAACGGCGCGCGGCCGCCATATCCAGCCCTTCGCTGGTCACTTCATATAGCGTTTCCCCGCTGATGGCGTGGGTGATGTTGCGCTCGCGGCCCCGGCCCGATTGCCAGGTGCCGGACAAGAAGCTGGCTAACTGCTGCATTTCTTCTCTCCAGATGTTTCGTGATTTCACTATCAATAGTTTGATCGTGAATCATAAAAATCAAGCTGAGTTTTAATGAATTGTTAACGTTGTGATCTGTATTGCTTAGCCTGACCACCCGAAAGTCTTGCGTTATCGGCCTTTCATCAAAAGGCTTGCGAGCGTCGTCACAAAATAAACAAACGCTTCTTGGGGTTATATTTAACCTTTGTGTAACTTTTAAGAAACCAAATGATTCACCATTTTGCTATTTGTGGTGATTTAACGAATCACAAAGGTGGTTATGTGACGCAAGAACAACGCTTTGAGCAACGCATCGCACAGGAGACGGCCATCGAGCCGCAGGACTGGATGCCGGATGCCTACCGCAAGACGCTGATCCGCCAGATTGGACAGCACGCCCATTCTGAGATTGTCGGCATGCTGCCGGAAGGAAACTGGATCACCCGCGCGCCGACGCTGCGCCGGAAAGCCATTCTGCTGGCGAAGGTGCAGGACGAAGCCGGACACGGCCTGTACCTCTACAGCGCGGCGGAAACGCTGGGCTGCGCCCGGGAGGACATCTATCAAAAGATGCTCGACGGCAAGATGAAATACTCCTCCATCTTCAACTATCCGACCCTGAGCTGGGCCGATATCGGCGTCATTGGCTGGCTGGTGGACGGGGCGGCCATTGTGAACCAGGTGGCGCTGTGTCGTACGTCTTACGGTCCGTATGCCCGGGCGATGGTGAAAATCTGTAAAGAAGAGAGCTTCCACCAGCGTCAGGGTTTTGAGGCCTGCATGGCGCTGGCGCAGGGCAGCGAAGCCCAGCGGCAGATGTTGCAGGACGCCATCAACCGTTTCTGGTGGCCCGCGCTGATGATGTTTGGACCCAACGACGACAACTCCCCAAACAGCGCCCGCAGTCTGGCCTGGAAGATCAAACGCTTTGGCAACGATGAGCTTCGCCAGCGCTTCGTGGACAACACGGTGCCTCAGGTGGAGATGCTCGGTATGACCGTGCCGGACCCCGACCTGCGTTTCGATGAAGCGAGCGGCCACTACCGCTTCGGCGAAATCGACTGGCAGGAATTTGACGAGGTGATCACCGGGCGCGGGATCTGCAACCACGAACGTCTGGCCGCAAAACGTAAAGCCTGGGACGACGGCGCATGGGTGCGTGAAGCCGCTCTGGCCCACGCGGAAAAACAACGCGCCCGCCAGGCCGCATAAGAGGAATCAACCATGAGCAATGTTTACTGGCCGTTATACGAAGTTTTTGTCCGTTCGAAGCAGGGGCTGTCGCACCGGCATGTGGGCAGCCTTCACGCTGCCGACGACCGCATGGCGCTGGAAAACGCGCGCGATGCCTATACCCGCCGCAGCGAAGGCTGTTCCATCTGGGTGGTGAAGGCGAGTGAAATCGTCGCTTCCCAGCCGGAAGAGAGCGGGGAGTTTTTCGATCCGGCGGAAAGCAAGGTCTACCGCCATCCGACGTTTTACACCATCCCTGATGGCATCGAGCATATGTGAGGTTGGGGATGAACAACGTATCTGCTTATGCCCTGCGTCTGGGCGACAACGGTCTGGTGCTCTCACAGCGTCTGGGCGCCTGGTGCGGCCACGCGCCAGAGCTGGAAATTGACCTGGCGCTCGCCAATATCGGCCTTGATCTGCTCGGGCAGGCGCGCAATTTCCTGACCTACGCCGCTGAACGGGAGGGTAAGGGCGATGAAGACACCCTGGCCTATGGCCGCGATGAGCGTCAGTTCCGCAATCTGCTGCTGGTGGAACAACCAAACGGCAGCTTCGCTGACACCATTGCCCGTCAGTATCTGATGGATGCGTGGAACGTGGCGCTCTACGAGCGGCTGATCCATAGCAGCGACAGTCAGCTTGCCGCCATCGCGGCAAAAGCCATTAAGGAGGCGCGCTATCACCTGCGCTTTAGCCGCGGCTGGCTGGTGCGGCTGGGGGACGGAACAGAAACCTCCGCACAAAAAATGCAGCAGGCGGTGGATAGCCTGTGGCGCTTTACGGCTGAACTGTTCGACGCCGACGACGTCGAGCTGGCGCTAATTGATGACGGCGTGGCGGTTGATCCGCGCGACCTGCGGGACCCGTGGGAGCGCGAAGTGTTTGCTGGCCTGGCGGAAGCCACCCTCCGCGTGCCCGAAGAGGTGGCGTATCGCACGGGCGGCAAGAAGGGGCTACATACTGAACACCTCGGGCCGATGCTGGCAGAGATGCAGTATCTCCAGCGCGTTTACCCCGGCCAGCAGTGGTAATGGAGGACGCCATGCAACGCCTCGTCGACATCGCGCCTGCACAAATCCCGCAGATTTGGGCGCTGTTAAGCCAGATCCCCGACCCGGAAGTGCCGGTGCTGACCATCACCGACTTAGGCATGGTGCGCAGCGTGAAGGCGCAGGGGGAAGGCTGGGTCATCGGCTTCACGCCAACCTATTCGGGCTGTCCGGCAACGGAGCATCTGCTGGGGGCGATCCGCGAAACCCTGACCGAAAACGGCTTTAGCCCGGTACATATTGTGCTGCAACTGGAGCCCGCCTGGACCACCGACTGGATGAACGACGATGCCCGCAGGCGCCTGCGTGAATATGGCATCAGCCCGCCTGTCGGCCATAGCTGCCATGCCCACGTTCCCGCTGAGGTGAGCTGCCCGCGCTGTGCGAGCACCGATACCTCGCTTATCAGTGAATTTGGTTCTACGGCCTGCAAAGCGCTCTATCGCTGCAATACCTGCCGTGAGCCCTTCGACTATTTCAAATGTATTTGAGGCTGCCATGACAACGTTTCATTCATTAACAGTGGCAAAAGTAGAACCCGAAACCCGCGACGCGGTGACCATTACCTTCGCGGTGCCGCAGGCGTTGCAGGAGGCGTACCGCTTCCGTCCCGGTCAGCATCTGACCCTGAAAGCCAGTCCTGGCGGGGATGAACTGCGCCGCTGCTACTCCATCTGCCGGAGCACCGCGTGCGGTGAGCTCAGCGTGGCGGTCAAAGCCATCGAGGGCGGACGTTTTTCCCGCTATGCCCGGGACGAGATCAAACCGGGCATGGCGCTGGAGGTGATGGTGCCCCAGGGGCATTTTGGCTACCAGCCGCAGGCCGAACGCGAAGGCCACTATCTGGCGATTGCCGCCGGGTCCGGGATCACCCCGATGCTGGCGATTATGTCCGCTACGCTGGCCACTGAAGCCCACAGCCACTTCACCCTGATTTACGGCAACCGCAGCAGCCAGAGCATGATGTTCCGCCGGGCGCTGGCAGACCTGAAAGACAAATACCCGCAGCGTTTGCAGCTGATCGCCATCTTCAGCCAGGAGACGCTCGACAGCGATCTGCTCCATGGCCGCATTGACGGGGAAAAACTCCAGGCGCTGGCAAAAACGCTGGTGAATTTCCGCCAGTACGATGAAGCCTTCATCTGCGGCCCGTCGGCGATGATGGATGAGGCCGAAGCGGCGCTGCAAGCGCTGGGTATGCCGGAAAAAGCGATCCATCTTGAGCGCTTTAACACGCCGGGTACCGCCTTTAAACGGACAGCCAGCGTGCAGGCCGACGGGCAGAAGGTCACCGTCCGTCAGGACGGGCGCGACAGGGAGATCACCCTGACGGCGGACGACGAGAGCATTCTTGATGCGGCCCTGCGTCAGGGGGCGGATCTGCCTTATGCCTGCAAGGGCGGCGTATGCGCCACCTGCAAATGCAAAGTGCTGCGCGGAAAAGTTGATATGGCGACCAACTACAGCCTGGAGCCGGACGAGCTGGCCGCAGGCTATGTGCTGAGCTGTCAGGCGCTGCCGTTAACCGCCGATGTTATCGTCGATTTTGATGCGAAGGGGATGGCATGAGCGAACTGATTGTCACCCGTCATGGCCGCGTGTTGCAGCTGACGCTTAACCGTCCGGCGGCGCGCAACGCGCTCAACAATGCGCTGCTCCTGCAAATCGCGGAGCAGCTTGAGGCCGCCGCCGCGGATGCTGAGATCGCCGTCTGCGTGGTGTACGGCAACGAACGCTGCTTTGCCGCCGGGGCCGATCTCAACGAAATGGCGGAGAAAGACCTGCCCGCCACCCTGAACGATATCCGCCCGCAGCTGTGGGCGCGGATCAACGCCTTCACCAAACCGCTGATTGCCGCCGTGAACGGCTTCGCGCTGGGGGCAGGCTGTGAGCTGGCGCTGCTCTGCGATGTCGTGATTGCTGGCGATAACGCCCGTTTTGGCCTGCCGGAAATCACCCTCGGGATCATGCCGGGCGCAGGCGGCACCCAGCGGCTGATCCGCAGCGTGGGTAAATCGCTGGCCAGCAAAATGGTGCTGACGGGCGAAAGCATCACGGCGGTTCAGGCGCACAGCGCCGGGCTGGTCAGCGACGTCTATCCGGCCTCGCTGACGCTGGAGTACGCCCTGAAGCAGGCGGCGCGGATGGCGCGCCACTCGCCGCTGGCGCTACAGGCGGCGAAGCAGGCGCTTCGCCAGTCGCAGGAAGTCCCGCTTCAGGCCGGGCTGGCGCAGGAGCGTCAGCTGTTTGCGTTGCTCGCGGCCACCGACGATCGCCGGGAAGGTATCAACGCCTTTTTACAAAAACGCACCCCAGACTTTAAAGGACGCTAATTGTGGAATCTATTCTGAGCCATGTTGAGCAGGGCGTAATGACCATTACGCTGAACCGCCCGGAGCGCCTGAACAGCTTTAACGACGTCATGCACCAGCAGCTTTCCGAATGCCTGAAGCAGGCCGAGCGCGATGACGCCATCCGCTGCCTGCTGATCACCGGGGCAGGACGTGGTTTCTGCGCCGGGCAGGATCTTAACGACCGTAGCGTCGACCCGAACGGCCCCGCGCCCGATCTGGGCATGTCCGTTGAGACTTTTTACAACCCGCTGGTGCGCCGCCTGGCAAAACTGCCGAAGCCGGTGATTTGCGCGGTTAACGGCGTGGCGGCGGGCGCGGGGGCCACGCTGGCCCTCGGCTGCGACATGGTGATTGCGGCCCGTTCAGCCAGCTTTGTGATGGCCTTCAGCAAGCTCGGGCTGGTACCGGACTGCGGCGGAACCTGGCTGCTGCCGCGCGTGACCGGACGCGCCCGCGCCATGGGGCTGGCATTGCTGGGCGATAAGCTCAGCGCCGAGCAGGCACAGGCCTGGGGAATGATCTGGCAGGTGGTGGACGACGACCAGCTCTCCGCCACCGCACAGCAGATGGCGCTGCATTTTGCCTCGCAGCCGACCTTTGGCCTGGGCTTGATCAAGCAGGCGATCAACGCCGCCGAAACCAATACCCTCGACGCCCAGCTTGATCTGGAGCGCGACTATCAACGTCTGGCCGGACGCAGCGACGACTACCGGGAAGGCGTCAGCGCGTTCCTGGCAAAACGCGCGCCGAACTTTACGGGGAAATAAGATGGTGAATATCCATACGGTCGCCGTCATTGGCAGCGGCACCATGGGCGCCGGTATTGCCGAAGTGGCAGCCAGCCACGGTCATCCGGTTCTGGTGTACGACATTGATGCAGCGGCGATTTCCCGCGCCATCGACGGCATTCATCAGCGGCTCTCCTCTCGCGTTGCGCGCGGAAAACTCTCTGCCGACGCCGGGGAACAGATCCTCGCCCGCCTTACGCCGGTGACGACTATCAGTGCTCTGGCGAAAGCCGATCTGGTGATCGAGGCGGCCTCCGAGCGGTTTGAGGTAAAAAAAGCGCTGTTTACCCAGCTGGCAGAGATCTGCCCGCCGCAGACGCTGCTTGCCAGCAATACCTCGTCCATTTCCGTTACCGCGATTGCGGCGGAGATAAACCACCCTGAACGCGTCGCCGGGCTGCACTTCTTCAATCCTGCCCCGGTGATGAAGCTGGTGGAAGTGGTCAGCGGGCTGGCGACCTCTCCCGAAGTGGCCGATGCACTGTGCGAGCTGGCGTTGAGCTGGGGAAAGCAGCCGGTACGCTGCCAGTCCACGCCGGGGTTTATCGTCAACCGCGTGGCGCGCCCGTTCTACTCGGAAGCCTGGCGCGCGCTGGAAGAGCAGGTGGCAACGCCCGAGGTGATCGACGCCGCCCTGCGAGACGGCGGAGGCTTCCCGATGGGGCCGCTTGAGCTGACGGACATGATTGGTCAGGACGTCAACTTTGCCGTGACCTGCTCCGTGTTTAACGCCTTCTGGCAGGAGCGTCGTTTTCTGCCGTCGCTGGTGCAGCAGGAGCTAGTGCTGGCGGGGCGTCTGGGTAAGAAAAGCGGGCAGGGCGTTTACCGCTGGCTGGAGGAGAAACCCGCCGTCAGCTGGCTCGCCCCGGTCAGCGACAGCTTCAGCCCGATGCGCGTACAGCGAAGAAGTGACGGTGTCACGGAAATTGACGATCTGTTGCTGATCGAAACGCAGGGTGAAACCGCGCAGTCGCTGGCGCTGCGCCACGGCTGCCCGGTAGTGGTGGTCGACCGCATCGAGCGGGATGTGGCCGTGATAGCCGCCGCACCGGGCAACCCGCACGCCGCCACGCAGAAAGCCATTTACTGGTTGCAGCATCAGGAGAAACGGGTGGTACAGATTGCCGATTACCCCGGCCTGCTGGTCTGGCGCACGGTAGCGATGATTGCCAACGAAGCGCTGGACGCTTTGCAAAAAGGGGTCGCCAGCGAGCAAGACATCGATACCGCCATGCGCTTAGGGGTCAACTATCCCTGCGGGCCCATCGCCTGGGGCGAGCGCCTTGGCTGGCAGCGTCTGTTAACGCTGCTGGAGAATCTGCAACGTCACTACGGCGAGGAACGCTATCGCCCCTGTTCACTGCTGCGCCAGCGTGCGCTTCTGGAGAGTAGCTATGAGTCATAACGCCTGGCATAACGCCCGCGCGATGTATGAACGGGACGCCTGCGCGCAGGCGATGGGGATGGACATTATCGACATGGGCGAGGGCTACGCGGTGGTGACCATGACCATCACCCCGCAGATGCTCAACGGGCATAAAACCTGCCACGGCGGACAGCTGTTCTCGCTGGCCGATACCGCCTTTGCCTACGCCTGCAACAGTCAGGGGCTGGCGGCGGTGGCCTCAGGCTGCGCCATCGATTTTCTGCGTCCGGGCTTTGCCGGAGATAAGCTCACCGCCACCGCGCGGGTGAAGCATCAGGGCAAACTGACCGGCGTCTACGACATTGAAATTCAGAACCAACAACAGAAAACCGTCGCTCTTTTTCGCGGGAAATCGCACCGCACTGGCGGCAGTGTGACAGGAGAAGCCTGATGCGTAACGCATTTATTTGTGAGGGTGTGCGTACCCCGGTTGGTCGCTACGGCGGAGGATTATCCAGCGTGCGCGCCGATGACTTAGGTGCCGTGCCGCTGCGTGCGCTGCTGTCGCGTTACCCGCAGCTCGATCTGGAGCGCATAGATGACGTGATCTTCGGCTGCGCGAATCAGGCCGGGGAGGATAACCGCAACGTGGCGCGCATGTCGGCGCTGCTGGCCGGGCTGCCGCAGACGGTATCCGGCTCCACCATTAACCGCCTGTGCGGCTCCGGTCTGGATGCCATTGGCTTTGCGGCGCGCGCCATCAGGGCCGGGGATGGCGATCTGCTGATCGCCGGTGGCGTCGAATCCATGTCCCGTGCGCCATTCGTGATGGGCAAAGCCACGGCGGCGTTTCAGCGTCAGGCGGAGATCTTCGACACCACCATCGGCTGGCGATTTGTGAATCCGCTCATGCATCAGCAATACGGAACTGACAGCATGCCGGAAACGGCAGAGAATGTAGCGGAATTGTTAAATATAAGCCGTGCCGATCAGGACGCATTTGCCCTGCGCAGTCAGCAGCGCACCGCGCGGGCGCAGCAGAATGGCGTTCTGGCGCAGGAGATTATCCCGGTACAGGTGGCCGGGAAAAAAGGTGCGGTAACGGAAGTGAGCGTGGACGAGCATCCGCGCGCCGGAACCACCCTGGAACAGCTTGCCGCGCTGAAAGCCCCGTTCCGTAAGAACGGTGTGGTGACGGCGGGGAACGCCTCTGGCGTTAACGACGGCGCGGCGGCGCTGATTATCGCCAGCGAGCCGATGGCACTTGCCCAGGGGTTAACCCCGCGCACCCGCATTGTGGCTATGGCGACCGCGGGCGTCGAGCCGCGCCTGATGGGATTAGGCCCGGTGCCCGCCACCCGCAAGGTGCTGGAGCGTGCCGGACTCAGTATCACCGATATGGACGTCATTGAGCTTAACGAAGCCTTCGCCGCACAGGCGCTGGGCGTGCTGCGTCAGCTGGGCTTGCCGGATGACGCGGAGCATGTCAACCCGAACGGCGGGGCGATCGCGCTAGGTCATCCGCTGGGAATGAGCGGTGCCAGACTGGCGCTGGCCGCAAGCAATGAATTGCACCGACGCGGCGGGCGCTACGCGCTGTGTACGATGTGCATCGGTGTGGGTCAGGGCATTGCCATGATCCTTGAGCGTGTTTGAGCGAACAATAATGTGAGTACCCTGCGATGATAAATACAACAAAGCTTGATCCGATCGAAACCGCGTCCATTGATGAATTGCAGGCGTTGCAGACCGCGCGCCTGAAGTGGACGCTGCACCACGCCTACAACAACGTTCCGATGTACAAACGCAAGTTTGATGCCGCGGGCGTTCACCCTGACGACTTCAACGAGCTGGCGGACCTGCAAAAATTCCCGTGCACCACCAAGCAGGATCTGCGCGACAACTACCCGTTTGATACCTTTGCGGTGCCGATGGAACAGGTGGTACGCATCCATGCCTCGTCGGGCACCACCGGAAAGCCGACCGTGGTGGGGTATACCCAGAATGATATCGACAACTGGGCCAATATCGTCGCCCGTTCCCTGCGCGCCGCCGGGGGCAGCGCGAAGGATAAAATTCACGTCGCCTACGGTTACGGGCTCTTCACCGGCGGGCTGGGGGCGCACTACGGTGCCGAGCGTCTGGGAGCGACGGTGATCCCGATGTCCGGCGGCCAGACGGAGAAGCAGGCGCAGCTGATCCGCGATTTCCAGCCGGATATGATCATGGTGACGCCGTCTTACTGCCTGAACCTGATTGAAGAGCTGGAGCGTCAGATGGGCGGCGATGCCAGCGCCTGTTCCCTGCGCGTCGGCGTGTTTGGCGCCGAGCCGTGGACGCAGGCGATGCGCCGCGAAATTGAAAAACGGCTGGGCATTACCGCGCTGGATATCTATGGTCTCTCCGAAGTGATGGGGCCGGGCGTGGCGATGGAGTGTCTTGAAACCGCTGACGGCCCGACCATCTGGGAAGATCACTTCTACCCGGAGATCGTCAACCCGAATGACGGCACGCCGCTGGCCGACGGCGAGCAGGGTGAGCTGCTGTTCACCACGCTGACCAAAGAGGCGCTGCCGGTGATCCGCTACCGCACCCGCGACCTGACGCGCCTGCTGCCGGGCACCGCACGCACCATGCGCCGGATGGATCGCATCAGCGGGCGCAGCGACGACATGCTCATCATTCGCGGGGTTAACGTCTTCCCGTCACAGCTGGAAGAGGAGATCGTTAAGTTCGAACACCTTTCGCCGCACTATCAGCTGGAGGTGAACCGCCGCGGGCATCTTGATTCACTTTCGGTGAAGGTCGAGCTGAAACAGAGCAGCTTAACGCTGACCCATGAACAGCGCTGTCAGGTCTGCCATCAGCTGCGTCATCGGATTAAATCGATGGTGGGGATCTCGACCGACGTGATGATCGTGAACTGCGGCAGTATACCGCGCTCCGAGGGTAAAGCCTGCCGGGTGTTTGATTTGCGTAAAGTGGCAGCCAACGGTTGAATTTCCCTCACCCCAGCCCTCTCCCAAAGGGAGAGGGTGTATGAAGTTCCCTTTCCCTTTGAGAGAGGTTTAGGGTGAGGGTACACCCCAGATTCGTATGCTATGATTCATCCAGGAAAAAAATAACAACAGAATGAATCGCATGAATAAACTTGATGCCTTTATCCAGCACGCAGTCAGCTCTGTTCCCGTCAGCGGAACGTCGCTTATCTCCTCGCTGTATGGCGATGCGCTTTCCCATCGCGGCGGAGAGATCTGGCTCGGCAGCCTGGCGGCCCTGCTGGAAGGGATGGGTTTCGGGGAGCGCTTTGTGCGCACCGCGCTGTTTCGCCTCAACAAAGAGGGCTGGCTGGACGTTTCCCGCATTGGCCGTCGCAGCTTTTACCGTCTCAGCGACAAGGGTCTGCGTTTGACCCGCCGCGCGGAAAATAAAATCTACCGTGCGGAACTGCCGGCGTGGGATGGTAAATGGCTGCTGCTGCTTTCCGAGGGGCTGGATAAAACCACGCTCGCGGACGTGAAAAAACAGCTCATCTGGCAAGGGTTCGGCACGCTGGCGCCGAGCCTGATGGCCTCGCCGTCGCAGAACCTGGCGGACGTGCAGTCTCTGCTGCATGACGCGGGCGTGGCGGAAAACGTCATTTTCTTTGAAGCCCATTCGCCGCTGGCCTTGTCACGCGCGGCGTTACGATCCCGCGTGGAAGAGTGCTGGCAGCTGACCGAACAAAACGCGATGTACGAAACGTTTATCAACTCGTTCCGTCCGCTGCTGCCGCTGCTGAAAGAGGCGCCGCCTGAGGATTTGACTCCGGAACGCTGCTTCCAGATCCAGCTGTTACTCATTCATTTTTATCGTCGCGTGGTGCTGAAAGATCCGCTGTTGCCGGAGGAGTTACTTCCTGCGCACTGGGCGGGACAGAGCGCGCGACAGCTGTGTATTAACATCTACCAGCGCGTGGCGGCGGGAGCCCTGGCGTTTGTCAGTGAGAAGGGGGAAACCTCCGTGGGCGAGCTGCCCGCTCCCGGCACGCTTTATCACCAGCGTTTTGGTGGTCTGAATATCACATAAGGAGAGGGTATGCCTGTTTATCAAATTGATGGTCTGACGCCGGTCGTGCCTGAAGAGAGCTATGTTCACCCGACCGCGGTGCTGATTGGCGACGTGATCCTCGGAAAAGGTGTTTACGTGGGACCTAACGCCAGCCTACGCGGTGATTTTGGCCGGATCGTGGTGAAAGACGGCGCGAACATCCAGGATAACTGCGTGATGCACGGTTTTCCGGAGCAGGACACGGTGGTGGAAGAGGACGGGCATATCGGCCACAGCGCGATCCTGCACGGCTGCATTATCCGCCGTAATGCGCTGGTGGGGATGAATGCGGTCGTGATGGACGGGGCGACGATCGGCGAAAACAGCATCGTCGGGGCGGCGGCGTTTGTGAAGGCCAAAGCGGAGATGCCTGCGAATCACTTAATTCTTGGCAGTCCGGCGAAAGCGATTCGTGAGTTAAGCGCGCAGGAAATAGAGTGGAAAAAGCAGGGCACGCGGGAGTATCAGGTACTGGTGGATCGCTGTAAGCAGACGCTGCATCAGGTGGAGCCGCTGCGGGAAGAAGAGCCCGGACGCAAACGGCTGGTCTTCGATGAGAATTTACGGCCCAAGTCGGCTGGCCGGGATAAATAAGGCCGTTCGTTCCCGCACGTTGCTCAAGGCGTGAAGATGAGCTCAATACGCTTCCGGCAGGGGGCGGTCAATCGACACCAGCTTTCCGCGCTTCATGGTGATATAGCCCCCGGCTTTAAGATCTGCCAGCACGCGAAAGACATGCGTGCGTGACAGGTTAGTGCGCTTGATGATAAAAAGCGCCAGGCCCTCATTCTCTCCCGTGTGGGTCTCCTGCCGATAGAGATAGCGATAGAGCATCGGTTTGATGGTCTGGTAGCTGGTGACCTGCCTGCGTTCATTGTGCAGATCGATGGTGAAAATGGACATGTAGGTCAGTATGGTGGCCAGCGCCTGCATGCGCTCAGACCCGCCCTCGAAAAATAGCTGGTCGAAGTCGGCCCAGGCTATTCTCACCAGCTTCACCTTCGCACTGCTGCGATATTCATACTTCGCCAGTGGACAATACCTTTCCATTAACCCTATCGGCATATACTCGATAGTATTGCCAATATTTAGGCCATCATCAGGCATTAATATTGTCAGCGACCCTTCAGTGCAAAAATAGATATAGCCAGGCTCGACGGTGAATTTTTTATTTGCGGCAACGGTTAAGGCCTCGCCTTTACAAAGCATGTGCGGAAAGAATTGCCCAATATTGAGTTGCTGATAATAGGTATGGATATCCTGAAAATTCACGCTAAGCCTCTCCCCGCAACGTCTGCCGTGGTAGCGAGTATAGCAGCAATAGCCCCCGGATTACGAACCGATAAATAACCAGTCCCATATGGGACTATGATGAGAAAGTATTCTGATTAGAATGGTCGTCAATGAGTTCGCATTAAAATTATCCGCCAACAGTAAATATCCAGGCGGCGCAATTAATCTACGAGGCCATTCAATGAAATTAACCCTAATTGCTAAACATCTGGCGCTTGCCGGTGTGTTAACGTCGCTGTCGCTTTCCGCGTTTGCGGAAGCGCAGCCGCAGGATGCCACTGCCACAACCCGGCAGGCAAATAACGCCCTGTATAACAAATTACCGTTTGCCGATAAAACCGACTTTGAGAACGCCCATAAAGGTTTTATCGCCCCGCTGCCACAAAACATGATTAAAGGCGAGCAGGGGAACGTTATCTGGAACCCGGCGAAATATGATTTCGTGAAAGAGGGTGAAAAAGCCCCAGATACGGTAAACCCGAGCCTGTGGCGTCAGTCACAGCTGATCAACATTGGCGGGCTGTTTAAGGTCACCGACGGCGTGTATCAGATCCGCAATCTCGATCTCTCCAACATGACCATCATTGAAGGCGAGAAGGGCATCACCGTTATCGACCCGCTGCTAAGCGCTGAACCGGCGAAAGAAGCGCTGGATCTCTACTATGCAAACCGCGGCAAGAAACCAGTCGTCGCTGTGGTGATCACCCACAGTCACGTCGACCACTACGGCGGCCTGCGCGGTGTGGTTGACGAAGCCGACGTGAAGTCCGGCAAAGTGAAGATCTACGCCCCGGAAGGCTTTATGAAAGAAGCGGTTTCCGAAAACATTATGGCCGGGAATGCGATGAGCCGCCGTGCGAGCTATATGTACGGCAACCTGCTGAAGCCGGATGCAAAAGGCCAGGTGGGGGCGGGTCTTGGCACCACCACCTCTGCGGGTACGGTGACCCTGATCCCGCCGACCAACTACATTACCCATACCGGCCAGCAGGAAGTGATTGACGGGCTGACCTACGACTTTATGATGGCGCCGGGCTCAGAAGCCCCGTCCGAAATGCTGTGGTATGTCAAAGAGAAGAAAATGATCGAAGCCGCAGAGGACGTGACCCATACCCTGCACAACACATACTCCCTGCGCGGCGCGAAAATCCGCGATCCGCTGGCCTGGTCTAAGTACATCAACGCCGCCATTGAGCGCTGGGGCGCGGACGCGGAAGTGATTATTGCGCAGCACCACTGGCCGACCTGGGGCAACGAGAATATCGTCAAGCTGATGAAAGGCCAGCGCGATATGTATCGCTACATCAACGACCAGACCCTGCGTATGGCAAACAAGGGGCTGACCCGCGACGAGATCGCCGCTGAATTTACACTGCCGGAATCGCTGGAAAAACAGTGGGCGAGCCGCGGCTATTACGGTTCCGTCAGCCACGACGTCAAAGCCACCTACGTGTTTTATCTCGGCTGGTTCGACGGCAACCCGGCTACCCTCGACGAACTGCCGCCTGAACAGGCTGCGAAGAAGTTTGTGGAATACATGGGAGGGGCCGATGCCATCATGCAGAAAGCCAAAGCTGACTATCAGCAGGGCAACTACCGCTGGGTGGCGCAGGTGACCAGCAAAATTGTCTTCGCCGATCCGCAGAACGCTACGGCACGTAATCTGGAAGCCGACGCGCTGGAGCAGTTAGGTTACCAGGCGGAAGCGGGCACCTGGCGTAACTTCTACCTGACCGGCGCGCAGGAACTGCGTAATGGCGTGAAGAAGCTGCCGACGCCGAACACCGCCAGCCCGGATACCGTGCGGGCGATGACCCCGGAAATGTTCTTCGACTACCTGGGCGTGCACATCAACGGGGTACGGGCCGGTAACGCGAAAGCGGTCTTTAACATCGATCTGGGTAAGGATGGCGGCAAATACAAGCTGGAGCTGGAAAACGGCGTGCTGAACCATACCGCCAACGCGCAGGCGAAGGATGCCGACGCAACCATCACGCTGGACCGCACCACGCTGAACAACATCATCCTTAAGAAAGAGACGCTGAAGCAGGCGATGGATAAGGGTGACGTGAAGGTGAGCGGAGACGGAGCGAAGCTGGAAGAGATGCTGAGTTACATGGATAAGTTTGACTTCTGGTTCAATATTGTGACGCCATAAGTTTAGCGTTCATCCTGGTTAATCCTGGCGCCTTATTGCGATAAGGCGCCATTTTTTTATTCACGCATCGCCAGCGCGCTGGCGCTTGCCGGATCGAACAGCGAAATACTCTCGATCTGATCCAGCATGATCACTTTGCGAAAATCCATGGCGCTTTTGGGCTCTGAATCGAGCGTAATGTCATGCTCGGCATACCATTTGCTGTAGTTATGTTCGATACAGAGCTGCATGTTCTTCCCGTCACGGTAGCCGCTCAGCATCGGAATAAGCACGATATTGGCCGTTTTTTCATACTCCAGCGTGGCGGTATGGATCATGCCAATATAGATCCGCCGCGATTTCAGCGTGACGTGCGCCAGTTCACCTTCCTCCATGCACTGATAGAGCAGCTGTTCAATCCCGCTCGACTGCGCCAGCCGCTTGTACAATTTTTTCCGGCCATCGCCGTCCAGCCGCGCGCTTCCGGCCCAGTTCGATCGGTAGAGACAAAACAGGATCGCGAAGGTCAGCATCACCACCACCGGGGCCTGAATCCCCAGGAAGCTCCAGTTCATAAAATCAATTTGCCAGTCGGCATATTTTGCTGACGTGAAATGGAACGTGTTATCGGCGGCGGAGAGGGCGAACAACAGCAGCCACAGCAGGCCGGTGGCGATCACCCCCTGAAGAACAAAAATACAGCCATACAGTGCAACAAGAAAATAGACGTCCCAGCCAAAGGATCGCTTGATTTTAAACCGTGTTGAGAGGTCGCGGCTGGTGTACCAGTACCCGCATACCATCAATACCATGAATATTGCCGTTCCCATTTCAGGCCCTCTTCAGCGCGTTGACATGGCGCAGAAAGTCCTGCCGTACTTCGTGGCTTTTGTAGTTAACCGAGGCGTTTCCATCCTGATCGATGATGATGCGGTCGCCATCTTCTACGGCTTCGATAATTTCCTGGTGACTCATGACCTGCAACAAGGATTCCGGGCTGGAAAAGAGCGTCATCAGTAAATGTTTCATCGCGTGACATCCTTATGAATTAAAAGGATAAGTCTGGAAGATAAATGGCACCTTTGCCTTAAGGTTATCCCTAAAAAAACGGCAGCCTGGCGGCGAAATTCATATTTTTCACAAAATGGTTGTGCGTGGTGATATTCCATGTAACTGAAAAATAATAAGAATAAAAAATATATCTGCGCAAACTTGGACAAATAAAGTTAATTGTGTAAGTTTAAATTATGCGATTCCGCTACGTTGTTTACACCCAGGATGTGACCCATGAGCACGTTGCCGTCCGTCATAAGTCGGTTCGTTGATTACTACGCCACGCTGGATACCCAGCCACCTTCGGCGCTGGCGGGGATTTATCGCGCCGATGCCACGCTTATCGATCCCTTTGGCGAACACAGCGGGGTGTTCGCGATTCAGCGCTATTTCACCCATCTGCTGGCTAACGTCCAGCACTGTCGCTTTACCGTCGATGCACCGTTGCAGCAGGGCGATCGCTTTGTGGTCACCTGGATGATGCACTGGTCGCACCCGCGTATCGCCGGGGGGGCAATGCGCCAGCTGCCGGGCTGCTCCGTGGTAGACATGCGCGACGATCGCATTGTTCGCCAGCGGGATTACTACGATGCCGGAGAGATGATTTACGAACATCTCCCGATACTCGGCTGGGCCGTGCGCGGCGTGAAGCGAAGAGTGAAATCATGAAAACGGTTCTGATCACCGGCGCAAGCTCGGGCATCGGGGCGGGGCTGGCGAAATCTTTTGCCGACGATGGTTACCGGGTGATTGCCTGCGGGCGCGATGCGCAACGTCTGGCAGCCGTGCATCAGCACAGCCCCAACATTACGGTGCGCCTGTTCGATATGACAGACAGGGACGCCTGTCGCCAGGCGCTGGCGGACTGTACTGCCGACACGGTGATTCTCTGCGCCGGAACCTGCGAGTATCTCGACCGCGGCGAGGTGGATGCCGAACTGGTGGCGCGGGTCATGACCACCAATTTCATCGGGCCGGTAAACTGCCTTGCGGCGTTGCAGCCGCAGCTGGTATCCGGCAACCGCGTGGTGCTGGTCAGTTCAATGGCGCACTGGCTTCACTTCCCGCGAGCCGAAGCGTATGGCGCCTCCAAGGCGGCGTTAACCTGGTTCGCCGATACGCTGCGCCTCGACTGGGAACCGAAAGGGATTGCCGTCACGGTCGTTTCACCCGGTTTTGTCGACACGCCGCTGACCCGCAAAAACGATTTCCCGATGCCGGGCCGGGTCAGCGTGGTGGACGCCGTCCACGCCATTCGTCGCGGTCTGGCAAAAGGGAAGGATCACATCGCGTTTCCCGCCGGGTTCAGCCTGGCGCTGCGCCTGCTTTCCGGCCTGCCCGATGTACTTCAGCGCGCACTGCTGCGCAGGATGGTGCGACCATGAAAATCGCAATTATCGGCAGCGGCATCGCCGGGTTAACCTGTGCCTGGCGGCTCGCCGGACATCATCAGGTTACGCTGTTTGAGGCGCAGGCCACGCCGGGCGGCCATACCGCAACGGTGGATGTCGACACGCCGCAGGGCAGCTTTGCCATCGATACCGGTTTTATCGTCTACAACGACCGCACCTATCCGCGCTTCATGGGGTTGCTCAGCGAACTGGGCATCTGCGGGCAAAAAACGCAGATGAGCTTTTCGGTGCACAACCCGCAGAGCGGGCTGGAGTACAACGGGCACACGCTGACGTCGCTGTTCGCCCAGCGACGTAATCTGCTCAACCCGGCTTTCTGGACGCTGCTGAAGGAGATCGTGCGCTTTAACCGGCTGGCGAAACAGACGCTCCGGGGCGAAGTCGATGGTTCCGCCACGCTGGAAACGTTCCTGCGCCAGCACCGTTTTACGCCCTTTTTTGCGCGCCACTACATCCTGCCCATGGGGGCGGCTATCTGGTCGTCGTCGCTACAGGAGATGAAACGCTTTCCGCTGCCGCTCTTTTTACGCTTTTTTGAAAACCACGGTCTGCTGGACATTACCCATCGTCCGCAGTGGTACGTGGTGCCAGGCGGCTCCAGGGAGTATATCCGCGCGATGCTGGATACGCTCGGCGATCGCCTGACGCTGCACCTTAACGCGCCGGTGCAGCAGGTTATTCGCCACGATCGTGGGGTTGATATTGCGCGTGAGGGCGTAACAGACACTTTTGATCAGGTGATCTTCGCCTGCCACTCCGCTCAGGCGCTGGCGATGCTCGCCAGCCCAACGCAGGCTGAACGCGAGGTGCTGGGGGATATCGGCTGGCAGCGTAACGAGGTGGTGCTTCACCGCGATCCGCGCTGGCTGCCGGTGCGCGAACGCGCGTGGGCGAGCTGGAACTACCGCCTCAGCGAGCAGGATCAGGCCAGCGCCTGCGTCACCTACAACATGAATATCTTGCAGGGACTGCCGCCGGGTAGCCCGCTGTTTTGCGTCACCCTCAACCCGGAAACGCCGGTGGAGGAACGGTTTGTGCTGCGCCGCTTTGTCTATGAGCATCCGCTTTTTAACCCGCAAAGCTGGCAAGCACAGGCCCGGCGCGGCGAAATAAACGGTCGCCAGCGGAGCTGGTTCTGCGGCGCGTACTGGTACAACGGCTTCCACGAAGATGGCGTACGCAGTGCGCTGGACGTGGTCAACGCTATCGCGACCGGGGAGGGCAACTAAGATGAACAGCTGCCTTTACCACGGTACATTGCGCCATCGTCGGCTTGCGCCGAAAGCGCACCACTTTACCTACAGCGTGTTTATGGCCTGGCTCGATCTGGATGAGCTGGACGCGCTGCCCTCTGTCGGCGTGCGTCGTAACCGTGTTGCGCCCGCGGCATTTTATGATGCGGATTACCCGCTGGGCACGCCGCTCAAAGCGCGTGTCCTTGAGCGTCTGGAAAATCTGACCGGCGAACGTCCGGCGGGGCGGGTCATGCTTCTGACTCAGCTGCGCTATTTCGGTTTTCATTTCAACCCGGTCAATTTTTACTACTGCTATGACGGGGAAGACACCCTGCGCTGGGTTCTCGCCGAAGTCCGTAACACGCCGTGGAATGAACGACATTACTACGCGGTAGCGGGGCGGGACGCCCCGCCGACGGAGAAAGCGTTTCACGTCTCGCCTTTTAATCCGATGGATATGATCTACCACTGGCGCTTCAACAGCCCGGACAGCACGCTGCGCATGCATATCGAAAACCATCAGGAGACGAAGGTGTTTGATGCCACCCTGACGCTGCGCCGGGCGCCGCTGACGCGCACGGCGCTGCGTGCGCTGCTGGTGCGGATCCCGTTGATGACCCTCAAAACCGTTTTCGCCATTTACTGGCAGGCGCTCAGGCTGTGGCTGAAGCGCGTGCCGCTGCATAACCATCCCCTCAGCAGGAGTGAACACTCATGACCAATCCCGTCTTTGCGCTTGAACCCGATATCCCGCGCAACGTCCGCGTCGCGCGATGGTTGCTCTTCCGCCTGCTGAATGGCCTGCGCGGTGGCTCGCTGACGCTGCGTGAAGGCGCGCAGACGTTCCAGTTCGGCGACGCCTCCGCCGCGCTTCACGCTGAGGTGCAGGTACTTGCTCCAGGCGTCTACTGGCGCATTTTAACCGGGGGCAGCCTCGCCGCGGCACAAGCGTGGATGGATGGCGACTGGGAGACGCCCCACCTGACGCCGCTGCTGGAGTTGATTGCGCGCAATAGCCAAATCCTCGGAAAGCTGGAAAAAGGGTTTCGCCTGCTCGGGAAACCGGTGGAGCGGCTGCGGCACTGGATGCGGCGCAACTCCCGCGCGCAGGCGCGGGAAAATATTGCCGCCCATTACGATCTGGGCAACGCCTTTTACGCCCATTTCCTTGATGAACATCTCCTGTACTCCAGCGCGCTGTTTAGCGGGGACGAGCAGGATCTGACCGCGGCTCAGCAGGCGAAAATGGGGAGGCTGTGCGACCAGCTGGCGCTCACGGCAAACGATCATCTGCTGGAGATTGGCACTGGCTGGGGGGCGATGGCGGAATATGCCGCCCGTCATTACGGCTGCCGGGTGACCACCACCACGCTGTCGCAGGAGCAGTACCACTGGGCCACCGCGCGCATCGCCCGGGCAGGGTTGCAGGATCGCGTTGAGGTGCTGCTCTGCGACTACCGCGATCTGACCGGGGTCTACGACAAGCTGGTGTCGGTTGAGATGATTGAGGCCGTCGGTCAACGCTACCTGCCAACATTTTTCCGCACCTGCCAGGCGCGTCTGCGTCCAGGCGGGCGGATGGCGATTCAGGCCATCACCATTCAGGATCAACGCTATCGCGACTACAGCAAAAGCGTCGATTTTATTCAGCGCTACATCTTCCCCGGCGGCTTTTTGCCCAGCATCACCGCCATGAATGAACTCATGACCCGCCATACCGATTTTGTGGTGCGTAACCTCTTCGATATGGGGCCGGACTACGCCCGCACGCTGGCGCACTGGCGTCAGCGGTTCGTTCACGCCTGGCAGGAGATTGAAAAGCTCGGGTTTGATGACCGTTTCCGCCGGATGTGGCTGTACTACCTCGGCTACTGTGAAGCCGGGTTTAATGCCCGCACCATCAGCGTGGTGCAGCTGACTGCGGAACGCGTGTGAAGCGCTACGGGCAGGTATTTCTGCTGGCCATCGGGTTTGATCTCTACTGGACGCGCTCTGGGCGCTGACGGGGCTGATTGCGTTCACGGGCGCGTCCCTGATGCCGCTATGGATGGTGGCGCTGTGGCTAATGTTTGCCACCGTCTGGACGCAACTGACCCGCACGACCACCTTGCCGGGCTGGTTGCTGACGGTACTGGCGACCCTGGGCGGGCCGGTGGCCTACCTGATCGGCGAGCGTCTGGGGGCCGTTTACCGTTTATACCTCTCAGCTTCTGACGCCCGACGGCAGCTATACAGGGTTAGACGGCGATAATGCGCTGATTATCACCTATGCCCGGGACATCGATGGTGACGACCTGGTTGAGGCGACCCGCGACCAGTGGCAGGCGCAGGGCATTTTGCAGCAGGAGCCGCAGAGTGAAGCATGGCTGAGCGAGTATCCTGAACTGCGTCAGCAGTTAATCGGAGGACCACAATGAAACGTTTCCTGTTAATGGCGCTTGCCCTGACGATGCTGGTGGCCGGATGTAGCACCGAGGTGACAGAGTATCGTCAGCAGCAGCCACGGCTTGATATTTTTACTTACTTCCAGGGGAAAACCGAGGCGTGGGGGATGGTGCAGGATCGCAGCGGTAAGCAGATCCGTCGTTTTCACGTCGAGATCGCCGGGGATGTTATCGGCGATACGCTGACCCTGAATGAACATTTTGTCTACGATGACGGCGAGAAGCAGCAGCGCGTCTGGCATATCCGCCGCGTTGGGCAGAATCGCTATGAAGGCACGGCGGGTGACATAGAAGGTGTCGCGACAGGCCAGGCGGCGGGCAATGCCCTTAACTGGCGCTACAGCATGAACGTGAAGGCGGACGGTAAAACCTGGCTGCTGCACTTTGATGACTGGATGTATTTGCAGGACAGCACCCGTCTGTTTAATAAAACCGAGATGAAGAAATTTGGCGTCACCTTCGCCACGGTGACGCTGTTCTTTACCCGCAAAGAGGGCGGTTAATCCTCTTCGGGCTGAGGTTTACTGCTTGAGTAGATGAAGAAGAGCGCAATACTCAGGCAGACGACGGCCCCGAAACGGCTCACTGAAAACGGAATGGCTTCATTGTTCAGCCAGCCAAAGTTATCAATCAGCATGCTCATGGCCAGCTGGCCCAGGATAACCGCTACCGTGGCAACGGCGGTCCCGATGCGCTGCACTGCGAGCACCATAATCACGATATAGGGCACGCCGCACAGGGCCCCCAGAAGCTGCCATTTGGGCACATCCATCAGGCTGACCGCCTGTTTCGGCTCAAAAAAGAAGATCAGCATGGCGGTCACCAGCGCGCCGACGGAAAACGTCAGAAACGCGCTTTTAAATACCCCCACGCTGCTGCCTAATTGCCCGTTAATGGCAGCCTGAATGCTCAGCGTTGCGCCGCCAATCACCGCCAGAATAATCATAATCACTGTCATAACGTTACCCCTGCGCCACGAGAATGAGCGCGGCGATTATAAATCCCAGCGCAATAATGCGTTTTGTATCGATCCTGCGGTGCGGCGTACCCAGCAGGCCATAGTGGTCAATAATCAGGCTTTTAAAAACCTGGCCTGCCAGAATGCCGATCATCGTCATGGCAATGCCGATCGCAGGCGTGGCAATGGTGAGAATGATGACGTAAACCGGGCCGAGCACGCCGCCCAACAGGTGCCATGAAGGCTGCGCAAAAAATGAGGGACTGTTGCGCGGGCTGAAAAACAGCATCAGCAGAAACGTCAGCCCCGTTCCCACGCTGAATATGCTGAACGCCGCCCACAGGTCGCCCACCTCTGCGCCCAGCGGCCCCAGCAGCCCGGCTTCCACGGACAGCCCCATGCCACCAGCAATCACCAGTAAAATTAAAATAATGTGCATAACGCTTTTTCTCCTTTTTCCAGGCGGAGAAGATTACGTCTGAACATCATTGAGAAAAATGCCATAATGCAGGAAACACCTTTGCAGGAAATGCATTAATGATGGATGCCGGACATATCAGCATTCGCGCGCTGCTGATCTTCATCGACGTTTATGAAACGCAGAATTTTTCCGTGGTGGCGAGGCGGGAAGGGATTTCTGCGTCGCAGGTCTCACGCGTGATCCACCAGCTTGAGGACGCCCTCGGGCAACAGCTTTTCTACCGCAACACGCGGGCGATTATGCCCACAGAGAGCGGGCATCTTTTTGTGCGCTATGCCCGTGCGATGGCCGTGAATATGGAGGACGCGCGACGCGAGCTGGATGAACGCGCCCGCGAGCCGTCGGGCACGCTGCGTATCAATGGCCCGGTCTTTTTCGGACAAAGGCACATCGCGCCGGGCCTGCCGGGGCTTCTGGCGCGTTACCCTCGTCTCTCCATTGAACTGACCCTCACCGACGATTTTATCGATCCGCACCGTGATGCCGCGGACGTTATCTTCCGCATCGGCGCGCTGACGGACTCCTCGTTTCACGCCCGGGTGTTCGGGCAGCAGTTCTATCATCTGGCGGCCTCGCCGGACTATCTGCAAAAACATGGCGCGCCCGAGGGGCCGGACGATCTCAGCCGTCACCACTGTCTGGTTTACCGCGGCTCGTCCGGGCCTAACCGCTGGCTGATCCGGCGGCCGGGCGAGGCGTGGGTTCACTATCCCATTGTACCGCTGATGACTTCCAATAACGCGGAAACGCTCCTGATTGCGGCGCTGGGCGGCATGGGCGTTGTGCTTTTCCCGGACTGGATGGTGAGCGAACGGCTCAAAAGCGGTGAGCTGGTGGCACTGCTGCCGGAAATGGAGTGTTCAATTAATACGGAGCCACTGACGATTGCGGCGATTTACCCGAACGCGCGTCATCCGCCCCTGAACGTCAGGGCGGTGATTGATTACTATATTGAGCGATTCGGTACGCCACTGTACTGGCAAACCTGAAGGTTAGCGGGCAAGCTCGCGACGGATAATGTCAGCCCCGGCGCTTAACGCCTTCAGCTTACCGTTGGCGACCTGGCGGGAAAGGGGGGCCATACCGCAGTTGGTGGACGGATAGAGCTTGTCTGCATCAACAAACTGCAACGCCTTGCGCAGCGTATCGGCCACTTCTTCCGGCGTTTCGATGGTCTGGGTGGCCACGTCAATTGCCCCGACCATCACTTTTTTACCGCGGATAAGCTCCAGCAGATCCATCGGCACGCGCGAGTTGTGGCACTCCAGCGAGATGATATCGATCTTCGAGGTCTGTAACTTTGGAAATGCCTCTTCATACTGGCGCCACTCGGAGCCGAGCGTCTTTTTCCAGTCCGTATTGGCTTTGATGCCGTACCCGTAACAGATATGTACCGCGGTTTCGCATTTCAGCCCTTCAATGGCGCGCTCCAGCGCGGCGATACCCCAGTCATTCACCTCGTCGAAAAAGACGTTAAAGGCAGGTTCGTCGAACTGAATAATGTCGACGCCGGCCGCTTCCAGCTCGCGGGCCTCCTGATTGAGAATTTTAGCGAACTCCCAGGCCAGCTTTTCGCGGCTTTTATAGTGGGCATCGTATAGCGTGTCGATCATGGTCATCGGGCCGGGCAGCGCCCACTTGATCGGCTTGTCAGTCAGCTGGCGCAGGTATTTAGCGTCGTCAACAAACACCGGCTTCTGGCGCGCCACCGCGTCTACCACGGTCGGCACGCTCGCATCGTAACGGTTACGGATGCGTACCGTCTGACGGTTCTCAAAATCCACGCCGCTGAGATGTTCAATAAAGGTGGTGACAAAATGCTGGCGGGTTTGTTCCCCGTCGCTGACGATATCAATCCCGGCGCGAATCTGTTCATCCAGAGACAAACGCAGCGCATCCTGTTTCCCTGCCAGTAATTCCTCGTCCTGGAGTTTCCACGGCGACCAGAGCGTTTCCGGCTGCGCAAGCCAGGTGGGTTTCGGCAGGCTGCCAGCCGTTGATGTCGGGAGCAATGTTTTCATAAAAGAACCTTTTATCCGTATTAAATTAAAGCGTGAAGTGTTGAGACCACTGCTCAAGAAGGGTTTTATAGGGTTTGATAAACCGCTCTTCGGTATATTTACCCTGTTCAATGGCCAGCCGGCTGCGCTCTTCACGGTCATAGACGATTTTGGTTAATGAGTGATCCTGCTGATTCAGGTCGGGCTGATAGCACTGTCCCGCAGCGGAATTGGCATTGTAAATTTCTGGTCGATAGATCTTCTGGAACGTCTCCATGGTGCTGATGGTGCCGATCAGTTCCAGATTGGTGTAATCACGCAGTAAATCGCCGGTGAAGAAGAAGGCGAATGGCGCGACGCTGTTTTCCGGCATGAAATAGCGAACCTTCAGGCCCATCTTCGCGAAGTACTGTTCCGTTAGCGACTCGCCGTCCGGCTGGTACTCATAGCCCAGCACCGGGTGGTGGTTACCGGTACGACGATAGGTGTCTTTGCTGGAGACGCTCAGGCAGATCACCGGCGCTTTTTTAAAGTTCGCCTGATATTCCGCAGAATGAACGAAGCTTTTAAAAATATTGCCGTGCAGCTCGCCAAAATTCTCGGGGAGGGAGAAACGGGCCCGGTCTTTATTATGCTCCAGCAGCAGGACGCTGAAATCATAGTCACGAACATACGATGAGAAGTTATTTCCGACGATGCCTTCGATGCGCTCGTGGGTTTTTTTATCCACGATCGTCGTTTGCAGAATTTCGATGGCCGGGAAAGTAAAATCGCCGCCGATATTCATATCGACTGAAATAATCTCCAGCTCGACGGCATAGCGGTCAGCTTTCGGGTTATCCCAGCTCGCCAGCGCGTTAAAGCGGTTGTTGATCATCACCAGCGTATTGCGCAGGTTCTCCTGACGCTTCTCGCCACGCGCCAGGTTGGCGAAGTTGGTGGTGGTACGCGTGTTTTCTGACGGGTTATAATTTTCATCAAAGCAACTGCGCTTAAGGGTAAATGTGAAAGCCTGACTCATTTGGTTATGCATCCTAAGTTCATGTTGCCGGAACGTTATCAATGCATAATTTATGCCTGAGCCACTGGCGCAGGGGAAGTGACTTAATTTCACTGCAACATGAGGGTTCTTCATGAACTGCGCGATTCAGGTATAATCCCCCGACATTTCCAACCGGTTTAAACGAACATGACAAAACTCACCCTACAAGAGCAGATGCTGAAAGCGGGCTTAGTCAGCAGTAAAAAGATGGCGAAGGTCCAGCGCACGGCGAAAAAATCCCGCGTCCAGGCTCGCGAGGCGAGAGAGGCTGTTGAAGAGAACAAGAAAGCCCAGCTGGAGCGTGATAAGCAGCTGAGCGAACAGCAAAAACAGGCGGTGCTGGCAAAAGAGTTCAGGGCGCAGGTGAAGCAGCTGATTGAGATGAACCGCATCACCGTGGCGAAGGGCAACATTACCTTTAACTTTACCGACGGCAACCTTATCAAAAAAATCGAGGTCGATAAGCAGACGCAAACCCAGCTGATCAACGGCCGTCTGGCGATTGCCCGACTGGTGATTAACGCGAATGGCGACTGTGATTACGCGATTATCCCGGCGGTAGTGGCGGATAAAATTGCCCAGCGCGATGCGGACAGCATTGTGCTAAACAGCGCCCTGAGTCAGGAAGAGCAGGACGAAGACGATCCGTACGCAGACTTCAAAATCCCTGACGATTTAATGTGGTAATCCCCGCTCAGAACGGCGCGGCGTGACGGGCGTTTATCGTCTCGCCGCTCAGCGGATGAATAAAATTCAGAGCGCTTGCATGCAGCATCAGCCGGGGCGTTTCTTCCGCCCCCGGCCATTCCAGACCACCATACAGATCGCACCCCAGAATAGGGTGGCCTAACTGCTGGCAGTGAATGCGCAGCTGGTGGGTGCGCCCGGTCTCCGGGGTAAGCTCAACCCGCGTCAGCGGCATTGTCGTATCCTGGTAAATACGTTCCACCACCCGATAGCGGGAGCGAGCGGGCTTACCGGTGCGGGCACAGATCGTCATCAGCGGAAACAGCGCCGGATCTTTGGCAATCGGCGCATCCACGGTCCCTTCGTCCTGTTCCACATGTCCGCACAGCAGGGCGGTGTAAACCTTGTTCACGGCGCGCTGACTGAACTGGTGGCAAAGCGCGGCGTTGATCGCTTTGTTACGCGCAATGACCATCAGACCCGAAGTGCCAAAATCAAGACGATGCACCAGCGTGCAGCCGGGAAAGGTTTGAACAAGACGGTGGTGGACGGAATCGAGGTTTTGCGGATTTTTCCCCGACAGGCTGAGCAGACCGGAAGGTTTATTGATCAGCAGCAGATGCTCGTCCTGCCAGAGGATCTCAATGTTGTCGTGACAGGGTGGTGCAATAAACGTATCTATAATGACAGACATCAGGCCGCCGGGCTGGAGAGTGGGTGCGGATGATAACGAAATACGGGGGAAAAGAAAAACCCTCCCACCGGGCGGTGAGAGGGGGAAAACTTAGGCAGCGACCAGGCTGTCGATAGCGGCTTTCGCGTCGGTCTGCGCTTTGGTGGCCACTTCCGGGCCGTAAGCGATACCTTCAGCGAACACGAAGTTCACGTCGGTAATGCCGATGAAGCCCAGGAACAGCGTCAGGTACGGTGCGACCAGGTCGGTAGGGGTATCTTTGTGAATACCGCCGCGGCTGGTCAGGACGATAGCGCGTTTACCTTTCACCAGACCTTCCGGGCCGTTCTCGGTGTAACGGAAGGTTACGCCAGCGCGTGCCACCAGGTCGAAGTAGTTCTTCAGCTGGGTAGGAATGTTGAAGTTGTACATTGGGGCGTTGATCACGATAACGTCGTGCGCCTGCAACTCAGCAATCAGCTCGTCGGAGAGCGCCAGGGCTTCCTGCTGACGCGGCGTAAGAGGCGCATCGCTCGGACGCAGCGCGCCAACCAGCTCGCCGTCCAGCACAGGAATTGGGTTTGCCGCCAGGTCACGCACGGTGATTTCATCCGCGCTGTGCTGTTCACGCCACTGTTCAACGAAATAGTCAGACAGCTGACCAGACTGTGAATACCCTGCCAGAATACTGGATTTCAACACTAATACTTTGCTCATGGGAAATTCCTGTTTTGTATTTGATTGAGGGGGTTGCCCCGTTGCTTGTTGACACTTTATTCACAATCCTGCCACAGGGATAGCGCAATATATCGAAGCCTATGTTCGAATTTTTTGAATAAGGCGCGAAAAGCGCTGATGTGGTACTCTATACCAATCATTAAAAAGAGATTTTATCCGGCAGTGCACTGCCCGTTAACGCTATGACAGAACACCAAAAATTGACCTTCCCGATGCTGATGCAAAAGCTTGATTCGCTGATGCTGCGCGATAAACAGCGGTTTGCGCGCCGTCTGCACGGCGTTAAGAAGGTTAAAAATCCTGATGCACAACAGGCCATTTACCAGGAGATGGCCAACGAGATTGAACAGGCGGCAGGGAAAGTTGTGCTGCGTGAAGCCGCACGTCCGGAGATTACCTATCCGGAAAATCTGCCCGTCAGCCAGAAGAAACAGGACATTCTTGAGGCCGTACGCGACCACCAGGTGGTGATCGTCGCGGGGGAAACCGGTTCAGGTAAAACCACTCAGCTGCCGAAAATCTGCATGGAGCTGGGCCGCGGGGTGAAAGGGCTGATCGGTCACACCCAGCCGCGTCGTCTGGCGGCGCGCACCGTGGCGAACCGTATTGCGGAAGAGCTGCAAACGGAGCCGGGCGGCTGCATCGGCTACAAGGTGCGATTCAGCGACCACGTCAGCGATAACACCATGGTTAAGCTGATGACCGACGGTATCCTGCTGGCGGAAATCCAGCAGGATCGTCTGCTGATGCAGTACGACACCATCATCATCGATGAAGCGCACGAGCGCAGCCTGAACATCGACTTCCTGCTCGGCTACCTGAAAGAGCTGCTGCCCCGGCGTCCCGATCTGAAAATCATCATCACCTCCGCGACCATCGACCCGGAGCGCTTCTCAAAACATTTCAACAATGCGCCGATTATCGAGGTGTCAGGACGCACATATCCGGTGGAAGTGCGCTATCGCCCGATTGTGGAAGAGGCGGACGATACCGAGCGCGACCAGCTTCAGGCCATCTTTGATGCCGTCGACGAGCTGGGCAACGAGAGTTCTGGCGACATTCTGATCTTCATGAGCGGCGAGCGCGAGATCCGCGATACCGCCGATGCGCTCAGCAAGCGCGATCTGCGCCATACTGAGATCCTGCCGCTGTACGCGCGCCTGTCGAACAGCGAGCAGAACCGCGTGTTCCAGCCGCACAGCGGGCGCCGCATCGTGCTGGCGACCAACGTGGCCGAAACTTCGCTGACCGTACCGGGCATTAAATACGTGATCGACCCGGGTACGGCGCGCATCAGCCGCTACAGCTACCGCACCAAAGTTCAGCGCCTGCCGATTGAGCCGGTTTCGCAGGCGTCGGCTAATCAGCGTAAGGGCCGCTGCGGCCGCGTGTCGGAAGGGATCTGTATTCGTCTCTATTCGGAAGACGATTTCCTGTCGCGCCCTGAGTTTACCGATCCGGAGATCCTGCGGACCAACCTGGCATCCGTTATTCTGCAAATGACCGCGCTGGGGCTGGGCGATATCGCCGCCTTCCCGTTTGTGGAAGCGCCGGATAAGCGCAATATTCAGGACGGGGTGCGGCTGCTGGAAGAGCTGGGGGCCATCACCACCGACGAACAGGCGACGGCCTACAAGCTAACGCCATTGGGCCGCCAGCTTAGCCAGTTGCCGGTCGACCCGCGTCTGGCGCGCATGGTGCTGGAGGCGCAAAAACACGGCTGCGTGCGCGAGGCGATGATCATCACCTCGGCGCTCTCCATTCAGGATCCGCGCGAGCGTCCGATGGATAAGCAGCAGGCGTCGGATGAAAAACACCGTCGCTTCCACGATAAAGAGTCCGATTTCCTCGGCTTTGTGAACCTGTGGAACTACCTTGGCGAGCAGCAAAAAGCGCTCTCCTCGAACCAGTTCCGCCGTCAGTGCCGGGTGGATTTCCTCAATTATCTGCGCGTACGCGAGTGGCAGGATATCTACACCCAGCTGCGCCAGGTGGTGAAAGAGCTGGGTATCCCGGTGAACAGTGAACCGGCGGAGTACCGCGAAATTCATATCGCCCTGTTGACTGGCCTGCTGTCTCATATCGGGATGAAGGATGCGGATAAGCAGGAATATACCGGCGCACGCAACGCGCGTTTCTCCATCTTCCCGGGCTCCGGTTTGTTTAAGAAGCCGCCGAAGTGGACCATGGTCGCCGAGCTGGTGGAAACCAGCCGTCTGTGGGGGCGTATCGCCGCGCGTATCGATCCGGAGTGGGTTGAACCAGTGGCGCAGCACCTGCTGAAACGCTCATACAGCGAGCCGCACTGGGAGCGCGGGCAGGGCGCGGTGATGGCGACGGAAAAAGTCACCGTCTACGGCCTGCCGGTGGTGGCCGCGCGTAAGGTTAACTACAGCCAGATCGATCCGGCGTTGAGTCGCGAGCTGTTTATCCGCCACGCGCTGGTGGAAGGCGACTGGCAGACGCGTCATGCCTTCTTCCGCGAAAACCTGAAGCTGCGCGCCGAGGTGGAAGAGCTTGAGCACAAGTCCCGCCGTCGCGACATTCTGGTGGACGACGAGACGCTGTTTGAGTTTTACGATCAGCGCATCAGTCACGATGTGATCTCGGCGCGCCATTTCGACAGCTGGTGGAAGAAAGCCAGCAAAGAGGCCCCGGACCTGCTCAACTTCGAAAAGAGCATGCTGATCAAAGAGGGCGCGGAGTCGGTCAGCAAGCTCGATTACCCGAACTTCTGGCATCAGGGCAACCTCAAGCTGCGTCTGACCTATCAGTTTGAGCCGGGCGCGGATGCCGATGGTGTGACGGTGCACATTCCGCTGCCGCTGTTAAACCAGGTGGAAGAGAGCGGGTTTGAGTGGCAGATCCCCGGTCTGCGCCGCGAGCTGGTCATTGCGTTAATCAAATCCCTGCCTAAACCGGTGCGGCGTAACTTTGTGCCGGCGCCGAACTACGCCGAAGCGTTTTTAGGCCGCGTCACGCCGCTGGAGCTGCCGCTGCTGGACGCCCTGGAGCGTGAGTTCCGCCGCATGACCGGGACCACCATCGACCGCGACGACTGGAACTGGGATCAGGTGCCCGATCACCTGAAAATCACATTCCGCGTGGTGGACGATAAAAACAAAAAGCTGCTCGAAGGCCGTTCTCTGACGGAGCTGAAAGAGGCGCTGAAAGGTAAAGTCCAGGAGACGCTCTCTGCGGTGGCCGATGACGGCATTGAGCAGAGCGGGCTGCACATCTGGAGCTTTGGTCAGCTTCCGGAAAGCTACGAGCAGAAGCGCGGGAACTACAAGGTGAAAGCCTGGCCCGCGCTGGTGGATGAGCGCGACAGCGTGGCGATTAAGCTCTTTGACAATCCGCAGGAGCAACAGCAGATGATGTGGCGCGGGCTGCGTCGACTGCTTCTGCTTAACATCCCGTCGCCGATTAAGTATCTGCACGAGAAGCTGCCGAACAAAGCCAAGCTGGGACTCTACTTTAACCCGTACGGTAAGGTGCTGGACCTGATCGACGACTGCATCTCCTGCGGTGTGGATAAGCTGATCCACGAGGCGGGCGGTCCGGTCTGGACGGAAGAGGGCTTTGCTCAGCTTCATGAAAAGGTGCGCGCGGAGCTGAACGACACCGTGGTCGAGATTGCCAAACAGGTCGAGCAGATCCTTACCGCCGTGTTCAATATCAATAAGCGCCTGAAGGGGCGGGTGGATATGACCATGGCCCTGGGGCTGTCGGACGTCAAGGCGCAGATGGCGGGGCTGGTGTATCGCGGCTTTGTCACCGGCAATGGCTTTAAGCGTCTGGGCGATACGCTGCGTTATTTGCAGGCGATAGAGAAGCGTCTGGAGAAAATGGCGGTCGATCCGCATCGCGATCGTGCGCAGATGCTGAAAGTCGAAAACGTGCAGCAGGCGTGGCAGCAGTGGCTCAACAAACTGCCGCCGGCGCGTCGCGATGACGACGACGTGCGGGAGATCCGCTGGATGATCGAGGAGCTGCGCGTCAGCTTCTTCGCTCAGCAGCTGGGAACGCCGTATCCCATTTCGGATAAGCGTATCTTGCAGGCGATGGAGCAGATTTCCGGCTAAAACCGTTGCCCGGTGGCGCTGCGCTTACCGGGCCTACGGTAAAACATGTAGGCCGGGTAAGGCGTAGCCGCCACCCGGCTTTTGTTCACCCGTTCACCATCGCCAGCGTAAACCCATCCCATCCCTTAATGCCCACCGTTTGCAGCGCAGTGGCGGTTAAGCGCGGGTTATCTCCAGTCATCTCGATAAACTTCCGTACTCCCTGCACGCGTGCATCGTCGCTTTGCCCGTTAATCACCTCGCCGTCACGTACCACGTTGTCACCGATAATGACCGTGCCGGGGCGGGAGTAGTGCAGCGACCACTCCAGGTAACCGGGGTTGTTAGGCTTATCGGCATCAATAAAGATCAGGTCGAAGGGAGGGACGTCACCGAAATTCTCGAGCGACTTTAGCGCCGGGCCTTCAATCAATTCGATACGATCGCTGAGTCCCGCAAGGTGAATGTTCTGGCGTGCAACAGCGGCATGTTTCGGGTCCGCTTCAAGCGTAATCAGCTTTCCATCCGGCGGCAGGGCGCGCGCCATCCAGATTGAGCTATACGCACCCAGCGTACCGATTTCCAGTATTCGACGCGCCTGTGTCATGCGGACAAACAGCGCCAGCAGTTGCCCCTGATTAGCGGCAACATCGTGCTCGGGCAAACCGGCGCGTTTGTTGTTTTCAAGCACGCTCTGGAGAACCTCATCCTCAGGAATAAGCGAAGAAATCATGTAAGTATCTACTGAACACCACTGTTGTTGCATAGATTGACTCCCTGGAGGGTATCGTCGGGTGCGAAATGTAGGCCCGGTAAGCGCAGCGCCTCCGGGCATGTCTTCAGGCACTGCTCCAGCCGCCGCCCAGCGCTTTATACAAATCAATTTGCGCCAGCAGCAGGTTGTTTTTCACCTGTACCACGCTGGTCTGCACCGAGAACAGCGTGCGCTGCGCATCGAGCTCATCCAGATAAGAAGAGTATCCGTTGCGGTAGCGGTTTTGCGCAATCCTCAGCGTCTCCTGCGCGACCGTCTGCTGTGCCAGCAGCTCGGTAAGCTGTTCCTGATAGCGGGTGATGGCATCAAGGCTGTCATTCACCTCAGCAAACGCGTTACGCACGGTTTTTTCGTAGCTATACAGCGCCTGATTCCGCTGGGACAGAGAGATATCTACCTGCGCATTCAGCGCCTGACGGTTCAGCAGCGGCGCAAGAATACTGCCGCCCACGCTCCAGAGCTGTAGCGGGTTATCCAGCAATCCCGACAGCGTGCGATCCTGCACCGATCCCGTGGCCGTGAGGTTGATCGACGGCAGCAGGCTGGCGCGCGATGCCGCCAGCGTCGCGTCCGTCGCAATCAGCTGACGTTCAGCCTGGACGATATCCGGGCGCCGGTTCAGTAGCGTCGACGGCAGCTGGGAGGGCAGTTTCAGCGGCGTCAGGGCATCAAAGCTTTCACCGCGCGCAACGTCACCCGGGTTGCTGCCCAGCAGCAGGCTAAGCGCATTTTCCTGCTGCGCAATCTGGTGCTGAAGCAGTGGAACCTGGGCGCGGGTGGCGCGCAGCTCAGAATCCGATTGCATCAGCTCAAGGCGAGAGCTGTATCCCGTCTCAAACTGTCGCTTGGCGAGGTTGAACGCCTCTTCACGCGACTTCAGTGTGGACTGGGTTACGCGCAGCTGTTCGTCCAGCGACAGCAGGGTGACGTACCCGGAGGCCACCGAGGATGCGACGGTCAGATCAGCCGCCGCAGCCGCCGCCTTTTGTGCCTCCAGCGACGCTTCAGCGGCACGGGAGGTGCTGCGGTTTACGCCCCAGATATCCACGTCATAGCTGGCGGTCAGGCTGCCTTTGTACAACGTACTGTATACCGGAAGCCCCGTGGCGGCGGACTGCGAGCGCGCGCGCGTCCCGGTCACGCCCGCGTCAAGCGACGGGAACAGGCTGCCGTCAGCGGCGTACACCCGGGCCTGGTACTCGTTAATCCGCTCGCGGGCAATCAGCACGTCGCTGTTATTCTTCAGCGCCTGATCCACATAGCGATTCAGATTGCTGTCGTGAAAATTTCGCCACCAGAGCTGCTCTGTCGGGCTGGCTGGCCCCGACGTCGCGCGCCACTGGGCCGGTATGTGCAGGGACGATTTGGCGGGCTCAACGTCTACCGACTGGCATCCCGCCAGGATAGTCATTATCAGCAGGCCGGCTATCGGGCGAAGCGTCATTGTTTCGCCTCCCGCGTGTCGATGGTCACCTGCACCGACATGCCAGGACGCAGCAGCCGGTACGCCTCCGGCTCACCGAGTACCTCAATGCGTACCGGGATGCGCTGGGCGATTTTAACAAAGTTGCCCGTGGCGTTGTCCGGGGTGATAGCGCTGAACTCGACCCCTGTGGCCGGGGATATGCTCTCCACGCGGCCCTGATAGGCTTTATCGTTTAAGGCATCGACGGTAAATTTCACCGGCTGTCCGACGCGTAAATTCGCCAGCTGCGTCTCTTTGATATTGGCGATCACCCAGTGCTGCGGCGGGACCAGCGTGGTAAGGTGCGTCCCGGCGGTGACGTACGCCCCCAGACGCACTGCAATCTGCCCGAGCTGACCGTCACGCGGCGCGACAATGCGGGTGTTTTGCAGATCGATCTGCGCCAGCTCCAGCGCGGCTTTCGCATTCTCAACGTCCGCTTCCAGCGAACCGCGATTGACGATGACCGTTTGTAGATCCTGACGCGACATCTCAAGCGTTGCTTTCGCCTGGTCGATATCGGCGCTCCCCTGGGCGGCGCTGGCCAGTGCCGAATCGCGCTCGCGAATGGAGAGGGAGCCGTCCGCGGTCAGCTCTTTCACGCGTTTCAAATCCGCCTGGGTTTTCAGACTTTGGGCACGGGCGTTTTTCAGCGCCGCCTCGTTTTTGGCAATCACCGCTTCCGCGCTTTTGCGCTGTTGCAGGTTGTTATTCAGGGCTGCAATTTTCATTGCCAGCTGCGCCTCGGCCTGATGGACGCGCTGGCGATAGATGCGGTCATCTATCTGCAACAGCAGCTCGCCTTTTTTAACCTGCGCGAAATCCTGAACATGGACCTCGGTAATGTAGCCGTTTACCTGCGGACTGATGAACGTGGTCTGGCCGCGCACGTAGGCGTTATCGGTAAACTGGGCATGACGCGTAAACGGGGGCAGCTGCCAGGCATAAAGGATCACCAGTACCCCGACAATGCCGATAGCCGCGGCGGTGAAAATGGAAACGACGCGCACATTTTTGCGGGTGTTGGCCTGCTCTTTGGCGGCATCCTGCTGACTCATAACTTCTCCTGAAAAATAGTCATTACTTGTTGCCAGTGGCGTTCTTAAGGGCCATACGGGCGGTGATGCGCAGGCGTAGCAAGCGCCATAAAATCCAGACCAGCGTGGCAGTGGCAATGCTCGCCGTCAGGAGATAAGTATCGTTGTAAGCCAGGATGTTTGCCTCAAGCGCCGTCACCGTCTGGAGCTGGGTAATGGCCTGAGTTCCCAGCAGGGAACTGTCGCCAATCAGGCTTTTGTACATCTGGGTGTAAAGCTGAATCCGTTCGTTCACCAGCGGGTTAAGGGTGGTGAGCTGGTCAGCCAGCAGGCTGGAATGGTACTTCTCGCGCCAGGTCTGGAAGGTGCCGAGGATCGCGGAACCCAGCAGGCCCCCAAGGTTCTGACTCATGCCAAACATCACGGAAAAGCTCACCAGATTGCGCGGATCGGCGATCACCCCGCCAATGGCGGCCAGCATCGCAGGCGCAAGGAAGAACGCGCTGCCGAAGCCCAGCAGGAACTGGCTGAATATAAGCTGATCCGGCCGGGTCAGGTTGTTGGACTGGCTGTCCAGCAGCGAGGCAACGATCATCAGCGCCAGCGAGGTGATAATCGGCCAGGCCAGTTTAGTGGGCTTAATCGTCAGACAGCTGGTGACGATACCGCAGACGATCCCGGCGAAAATAGCCCACGCCAGATGGGTCATCTGTTCATTCTGTAAGCCTACATATTGCAGCCAGCCGATGACGCCCGTGTTCTGCTCCGCCAGTACGATGCGGATCAGCAGCATGATCAGCCCCAGGCGTACGATGCTGCCGCTGGAGAGCCAACGGGTATTAAGCAGCGGGTTGTTGCGGTTATGTTCAAACACGATCGCGGAGACAATCAGCACCAGCGAGAGAGCCAGCGCCCAGCCGATCCACGGCGCTTCAAACCACCAGTCCAGACGCCCTAACGACAGAACCGCGCACAGCAGCGCCATGCCGGGCGCAAGCAAAAAGAAGGTGATGAAATCTTTCTTCTCGAAGACCTTGCGTCGATCGCCCGGCGGCAGCTTGAGCGCCATCACGCAGGCCAGGGAGATCAGGGCCAGACCCAGCTCGAAGAAGTACAGCCCGCGCCACTCATCAAGCTGTAACAGCTCGGTGGAGAACAGCCGCGCCAGCGGGATCGCCAGCGACGACCCGGTTATGCCGATGGTCAGCGCCTTCAGTCGGTGCTTCGCGGGCCAGGCCTGGATCTGGTAATAAATGCCGAGCGAGCTGAGCGCGGCGGCGACCATCCCATGTGCCGCACGTACCATCAGCGCCGAGCTGAGATCGTTCACAAACAGGTGGAAAAAGGTGACCAGCACATACAGCACCAGGAAGCCTTCCGTAAAGGCGCGCAAACCGTACTGCTGGCGAAACTTTACCAGCAGCAGGTTGATGGAGACGTTGGTCATGACATAGACGGCAGGCAACCAGGCGATTTCAGTCGACCAGGCGCCAAAGGTGCCTTGCAGATTTTGCAGATTGGCGGTGACGACCGCGTTACCCAGCGCCCCGGTCAGACACACCAGCAGGCCGACCACGCCATAGGCGATTCGTTTCGACGTTGGATGTTCCGGGGTGGAAGGGGAACCCAGCAGGGCGGGTTTCTCGTGTGGCTGCCACTCGCGAGGAGCATAAGGGTCGCGTTGGGGCAGGCGCATAACGGGGTTTACCTTTCAAAAAGTTGAATTGTGAGCGGGCTAATGATTCTAAGGCTGACGCAAATCATAATTCAAGTGAATACGATTTTCTCATGTTAATCAAATGTGAGTGCTTTTTGAGCACATCCCGGCCCCTTTTTTTCAGCATTCATGCCATAGCATGACGCGAAGAAAGGGGGATAATCGAAGGCTCTGTATGCTGTAAGGAGGTAACGATGACAATGGCACTTTTCCCCTGTCTGCCTGGCACAACCCTCGACGCCGTGAATACCGTTGGGGCGTGGCTTGCTCAGGACGACTATCAGGACAACCAGCCCGTTGATCTGGTGATTCTGGCGGGTAATGCGGTGATCCCCGCGATTGATGCTGCCTGTAAAATCGCGGCTGAACAGGGTGTTCCTCTGATCATCAGCGGCGGGATCGGTCACTCGACGACCTTCCTCTACGCCGCGATTGCGAAACACCCCCGCTATAACAGGATACCCACCACCGGGCGTGCTGAGGCGGCTATTCTGGCCGACATCGCCCGTGAATTCTGGAACATTCCGGCCGAGCATCTTCACGTTGAGGATCAGTCGACCAACTGTGGCGAAAACGCCCGCTTCAGCCGGGCGTTGATGAAACAATCCGGACTGAACGCCGCCCGGGTGCTGGTGGTGCAGGACCCGACAATGCAGCGTCGCACAATGGCTACGTTTGCCCGCGTTTGCCGCGACGAGGCCGCATCGCCCGCATGGGTGAGTCATCCCGGCCTGACGCCCGTGCTGCAAAACAGCGACGACGGTCTGGTGTTTAGCGGCCCGGTCGAGGGGTTATGGCCGGTAGAGCGCTACTTGTCGCTGGTGCTGGGTGAATTTCCGCGACTCAGGGACGACATCAACGGCTATGGTCCGGCGGGACGTGATTTCATTGCCCATGTCGATATCCCTGCCGATGTGGACGCCGCGTGGCAGATCTTGCGAAACGACGTCATTCTCACCGACGCGCTGGTGAGCCGTTCCCTGCTGTGATGCTCTGCCCGTTTGCGCCATCTTTTACGCAAACGGGCATCCTGTGTTGCCGATTTGTGATTTTGGAAACGGGCTGACCCGTTTCTTTTATGAGATATCTCATAAAAACAGACTCATAGAGTAGGCAATTGCCCCGGTAATTATAGTTTTTAACATTAAGTTTACTTGTTAAAAACAGTGTGATTACAGGAGCAGGTTATGACAGTACCCGTACAACATCCTATGTATATTGATGGACAGTTTGTTGCCTGGCAGGGTGATGCATGGATTGACGTGATCAATCCGGCCACGGAAGAGGTCATTTCCCGTATCCCCGACGGCAGCGCCGAGGACGCCCGCAAGGCCATTGACGCGGCAGATCGCGCGCAGGCTGGCTGGGAGGCGCTGCCTGCTATTGAACGCGCCAGCTGGCTACGCAAAATTTCCGCCGGGATCCGCGAGCGCGTCAGTGAAATCAGCGCGCTGATTGTGGCCGAAGGCGGCAAGATCCAGCAGCTGGCGGAAGTGGAAGTGAACTTTACCGCTGACTATATCGACTATATGGCCGAGTGGGCGCGCCGCTATGAAGGGGAAATCATTCAGAGTGACCGTCCGGGCGAGAATATTCTGGTGTTTAAGCGTGCCCTGGGCGTCACCACCGGCATTCTGCCGTGGAACTTCCCCTTCTTCCTGATTGCCCGTAAGCTCGCTCCCGCGCTGATCACCGGCAACACCATCGTTATCAAACCGAGCGAATTTACCCCAAACAACGCCATTGCGTTTGCCAAAATCGTCGATGAGATTGGCCTGCCGAAAGGCGTCTTTAACCTGGTGCTGGGCCGGGGTGAAACCGTCGGACAGGAGCTGGCCGGGAACCCGAAAGTGGCGATGGTCAGCATGACCGGCAGCGTCGGGGCAGGCGAGAAGATCATGGCTGCGGCGGCGAAAAACATCACCAAAGTGGGGCTGGAGCTGGGCGGTAAAGCCCCGGCCATCGTGATGGAGGATGCTGACCTCGAGCTGGCCGTGAAGGCCATTGTGGATTCACGCGTCATCAATACCGGGCAGGTGTGTAACTGCGCGGAACGTGTCTATGTCCAGAAGGGGATCTACGACCGTTTTGTGAATCGTCTGGGCGAGGCAATGAAAGCCGTCCAGTTTGGCAATCCGGCTGAGCGAACGGATATTGCCATGGGGCCGCTGATCAACGCCGCCGCGCTGGAGCGCGTGGAGCAGAAGGTGGCCCGCGCGGTGCAGGAGGGGGCTAAGGTGGTCCTTGGCGGTAAAGCGGCAGAAGGCAAAGGGTATTTTTACCCCCCAACGCTGTTGCTGGACGTGCGTCAGGATATGGCGATCATGCACGAAGAGACCTTTGGCCCGGTGCTGCCGGTGGTGGCTTTCGACACCCTGGAAGAGGCGCTGAACATGGCTAACGACAGCGATTACGGTTTAACCTCGTCTGTTTATACGCAGGACCTGAACGTCGCGATGAAAGCCATTAAGGGGCTTAAGTTCGGCGAGACCTACATTAACCGTGAAAACTTTGAAGCGATGCAGGGCTTCCATGCAGGCTGGCGTAAATCCGGTATCGGCGGGGCGGATGGCAAACACGGTCTGAATGAGTATTTGCAGACGCAGGTTGTCTATTTGCAGTCGTAATCAGGAGCCCCCTCCATGCGAGGGGGTTCACATTTTCAGGAAAGGTGGTTATGTTGGCGCGATAATGATTCTTTATCGGGAAACAACATGCGCACAAAATATACGGGTCTGCAAATCAGCATTCACTGGCTGGTTTTTCTGTTAGTCATTATGGCCTATTGCGCCATGGAGTTCAGAGGATGGTTCCCAAGAACCGATCGTCCGCTTATTAATATGATCCACGTTTCCTGCGGGATCAGCATCCTGGTGCTGATGGTGGCGCGCCTGCTTATCCGCCTCAAATTCCCGGCTCCGCCTATTCAACCGAAACCAAAAGCGATGATCACCGGGCTGTCCCATCTCGGGCATCTGGTAATCTACCTGCTGTTCATTGCGCTGCCGCTGATCGGTATGGTGATGATGTATAACCGGGGAAATGACTGGTTTGCGTTTGGCCTGACGATGCCGCATGCGGCGGAGGGGAATTTTGACCTGGTGGATACCCTAAAGGAGTGGCACGTAACGCTGGCGAATCTGGGGTACTTCGTGATTGGTTTGCACGCCTTTGCCGCGCTGATGCATCACTACTTCTGGAAGGACAACACGCTGCTGCGCATGATGCCGAAAAAGCGTCAGTAACCGATAATGCCCTGCTAACCCGCAGGGCATTTTTTTGCGGCTTATTGCAGTTGCGCGCGCTCCTGCGCCGTTAAGTCAAGTTCCAGAGTTGAACCCGTTTCCGAAGATTTTACCGCCGCTTCCAGCACCGCCATCACCGCCAGGGCTTCCACCGGATGGACCGGGTTGTCAATCTTGCCGTTCAGGGCATCGCGCACGTTTATATAGTACTGCCGCTGGTCGCCTTTTGGCGCAGGGATAGCGCTGGCTTCACCCTGGGCATTAAACAGCACCATAGCGTCGCTGTCTTCACCCCAGCTTTCGCTACCCGGAACGACGCCTGCCAGCAGCTGGGCTTCCTGCTGATCGATGCGCGCTTTCACCACGCTGGCCTTATCGCCGTGGACGGTAAAGCGGGCAACGCCACCCGCCACCAGCATGCTGCAATGGAGGACCACTTTGTGTTCCGGATAATTCAGCACCACGTGCGCCCAGTCGTTAATCTCCGCGCCGTCACGCAGGGTGGCGATGTTGCCCTGTACCGACTGCGGCAGACCAAAAAGCTGTAGCGTCTGGTCAATCATGTGCGGGCCTAAGTCGAACCACAGGCCGCTGCCGGGCACGTTTTGCTCTCTCCAGCGCACGCGAACCTCCGGACGGAAACGATCGATATGCGACTCAAAATGTTTCACCTTGCCGATACGGCCTTGCTCAATCACCTGCTTAATGCCGAGAAAATCGCTATCCCAGCGGCGGTTATGGAAGACCGAGAGCAGGCGCTGTTTTTCTTGCGCAAGCGCAATCAGATCTCGCGCTTCCTGCATATCCAGCGTAAACGGCTTATCCACTACCACATGCTTGCCGGCATTGAGCGCCAGGGTGGCCAGCGGCGCATGGGTCGCGTTAGGGGAGGCGATAACCACCAGGTCGATATCCGGATGCTGAATGGCCTCTTCCGGCGTGGCGACAACGAGGACGTCCGGCAGGTCGCGTTTCACTTTCTCTTCATCCCGGGATGAGACCACCGCCAGCTTCAGGCCTTCGACGGACTGGATCAGCGGGGCATGGAACGTCTTACCTACAAAACCATACCCGATCAGCGCAATATTCATTGTCTTCACTTTATTCATGACCTTCTCCACGTTAATGCGCGCCAACGGTAACCTGCAAGGCGCTATGGTCCCCGAGCTCTGCCCAGGGACGATCTAAAAACAGTTGATGAATCTCGGATAACCCTGACACCAGATACGGTTCGCACTGGTTGAGTTTTAGATGGTCGGCGACTACCCAGTGCGCCTGGCTTGCGGCCAGCATGGCACGCTTCACTTCGGCATCCGCCTCCTGACTGGCGCTCAATCCGAGTTCGGCATGGATGGCGCATGCGCCAAGGATGGCAATATCCGCCCGGTAGCGAGAGAGCAGGGAAAGGGTGGCGCTTCCGGCAAACAGGCGTTGTTTCTGATCCCACTTTCCACCGAGCAGGATCAGGTCAATATCTTCCCGATCGCTAACCTGCTGGGCGATATCAAGAGAAGGGGTGATGATGGTCAGCGGCCCCTGAAGGAAAGAGGCAACGGCCAGCAGTGTGCTTCCGGCGTCCAGAAAAAGCGTCGAGCCCGCAGGCACGCATTGCGCAACCTGTTTACCCAGCCGCTGCTTAATTTCAGGGAGCAAGCTATTCCTGCTTACTCGGGTCATCGTCGAGAGATTCAGCGCGATGGCGCCGCCATGGTTTTTTTGTGCCAGTCCCTGTTTTTCCAGGTCGGTCAGATCGCGACGGATGGTGTCCGCCGAAACCTGCAATCGCTCTGCCAGCTCGGTAATGCTGGCCTGGCCTTGCTCAGTAATGATATCAAGCACATATTTCTGTCTGGCGGTTTTATGCATGGGGCAGTATCCTGCAAAATGTCGCAATAAATCGCAGTTTACAGCATTTTGCAGGAAAGGGAATCGCGACAGGTGCGGGATGTTATCCAAAAACAGTTTAATGATGTGATTATTGATATCGCATTAATCAGTCATCAAAAACATGTATGTATCTTTTAGGTATGTTGTTATCGCTATGTTTTACTTGAAAATTTGGCTTAAGCTGTCGGATTATTGGCTCTAACCAGAATGTTTAGCTAATTTGTAATTATAAATTAGTGAATATATCTATTAGTTTCTATTTTTAAAGTAAAATAATTCAATTTTATTCGGTGTATTACTTAAGTTGACATTTCTTTGAAAATCTTTGTGTCTGATTCGGGGTGAAATTAACGCAAAAATGTACACCGGGGCATTTTAGAATTTTCTTTATATTACAGGGGGTTTATTTGTTTCATCTGAAAGGCCTTTTATAACGTTTTGTCCAGAAACCCCATCTTTTTTCTTATTTGTAACACCGCATTAACATTGCGGGTGTGGTTGCTCATATCACATTTTGTTATGCTGCGAATCAATAAATATTTAAGTAAATTCTTAAAAGAAAAAAAGAGATTGAACGGCTCTCATCTCAATTGAAATGGGCTTGGGGAACTATTGCCCAAATTAATCGAGAAGAGGTGAGGGATTTCTGAAGAATTATTTGTACCTCTTCCTGGGTATTTATTTGGCTATCACCTGGAGTCGGGGGATATTATGAAGATGAAATGCAATAACAGGTTGCTCAGATTATCTGTCTCCCTGACCTTAATTTCGCTGGTGGTGACTGCGGCTAATGCAAATAACGGCCAGGCGGGGATATCTCCCGTTGCGGCAATGACGATGAAAGAAAGTATTCTTTTCGCTCTCGATCGCGACCCCTCGGTGAGCCAGCAGGCAGCGCAACTGGGGATCGGCCAGGCACAAATAGACGAAGCGCGCAGTGGCTGGATGCCACAAATAGCCCTGAACGGGAGTACGGGTCACAGCCAGACCACCGATTCAAGCGGCTCGTTGCGAAATTCCGCAGCCTGGGGCGTGAGCCTGACGCAGCTGGTGTACGATTTTGGCAAGACCAATAACAGCATCAGCCAGTCTTCAGCTCAGCGTGACAGCTATCGCTACCAGCTGATGAGCACGATGTCTGCCGTCGCGGAAAAAACGGCCCTCAGCTATGTGGAAGTAAAACGCTACAGCGATCTGTTGCAGGCGGCAAAAGAGAACGTGCAGGCGCTTAAAAACGTTGAGCAGCTGGCAAAACTCCGCGCCGATGCTGGCGTAAGCTCCACCTCTGATGAGCTTCAGACCCGCACCCGTATCGCCGGGATGCAGGCGACGGTAGAGCAGTATAATGCGTCTCTGAACAGCGCCCGCGCGCGGCTGGCGGTATTAACTGGCATACAGGCTGAACGCTATTCACCGGTTCCGGGAGGTCTGGCCGTGGAGCCGGATTCTCTCAATCGGATTGATTATTCACTGATCCCAACGGTGATGGCCGCGCAGAACATGGAGCGTTCAGCCCAGTACGGAGTAGAAACCGCCAGGTCTCAGCACTGGCCGACCTTAAGCCTGAAAGGGGGCCGCACCCGCTATGAGTCTGATAATCGCGCCTACTGGGATGATCAGATCCAGCTCAATATTGACGCACCGCTTTATCAGGGCGGCGCGGTCTCGGCGCGCGTCCGTCAGGCCGAGGGCGCAAGGGCAATGGCATCGTCCCAGGTTGATCAGGCCCGTTTTGATGTCCTGCAAAAAGCCTCCGTCGCACAGGCCGACTGGACCGGGGCGCGAGGACGAATGGAAGCCGGGAAACGTCAGCTGGAAAATGCGTTGCGCGCCCGCGATGTCTACAAAAATGAATATACCCTGAGCAAGCGCAGCATTAACGATCTGCTCAGCGTGGAGCAGGATGTCTGGTCTGCCACCTCAGCGAAAATAATGGCTGAATACGATGGCTGGAGTGCGGCGATTAATTACGCCTCTGCGGTGGATAATCTCATGCCGCTTATCGGAATAGAGAAAAACGCTGCCGCGAAATTACCTGATTTAAGTTAAAAAAAGGCGCGCCTTTCTGCGCGAAATAAGTCAGACAATAATGGGTGATTTTTCCCAAGGATAGCTACATCCCTCTGGTGGACATATCCACAGGAATACGCGCACCTGCAAGGAGAAGAATATGAGTACCGCAAAAGTTGTTGATGTCATCATTCGCAAAACGGCAGAGAAGACGAAATTAACCGGAGAGGGGAATCTCTCGGTCTCTATTTCCTCACCGAGCGTGATTGAAATTCAGGGTTCTGCTCAGGACGTGGTGCGTTATGTCCGCCAGGGGAATGACCTCCTCATTTATATGAAAGATGGCAGCGTGATCCGCTGCAATAATTATTTTGTCGAAGACACGGAAACCCATAATCATTCCGAGCTGGTATTTAACGATAACCAGGCGTTGACGCATATTTCATTTGCCGATGCCGGGGAAGCATCAGGCGTTGCCGCCACCGAATTAACCGCCCAGGCTGCACCCATTAGCAGCATTGAACCTTTCCTGGAGCAGGGAAGCGTCTTAAGCGATGCGCCGTGGGGCTGGATTGCCGGTGCGGCGTTAGGGGGCGGTGCGATCGGCGCACTGCTGGCTCACGGCGGCGATGGCGAAACCAAAACCAGGGTTATTGATAATACAAAAGAAGTCGAAAGCGCCACGCCGACATTTTTGCTGACGGACAACGCGGGTGACAAGCAGGGCGTGCTGAGTGCAAAAGAGGTCACGGATGACAACACCCCAACCTTCAGCGGTACCGGGCAGCCGGGCGCGACCATTCAGGTTAAAGACGGCAGCGGCAGCACCATCGCCAGCACCATGGTCGCGAAGGACGGCACCTGGACGGTAACACTCCCGACCCAGGCCGACGGGGAACATACCTGGTCCGTCGTACAGATCGACGGCAGTAAATCGACCTCTGCGGGCAGTATTACCGTAACCGTTTCTACAGCGGATACCAGCGTGACGCTCGCCACCACGGCGGGCGATAACGTGATCAACGCCAGCGAGCAGGCCGCTGGCTTTACGCTGTCCGGCACCAGCAAAAACCTGGCCCAGGGAACGGCGCTTACCGTCACGCTCAACGGTAAAACCTATACCGCAGAAGTGGGGGCAAACGGCGCATGGAGCGTGAAGGTGCCTGCTGCCGACGCACAGGCGCTGGGCGATGGTACCTGGACGGTCAACGTCAGCGGAAAAGACGCGGCGGGCAACACCGTGTCCGGCAGCCAGACGATTGGCGTGGATACCGCCTCGCCAGTGATCTCTGTCGACACGATCGCCCAGGACAACATCATCAACGCGGCTGAACATAATCAGCCGCTGACGCTGACCGGGAAAACCGATGCGGAAGCGGGCCAGATTGTGACGGTCACGCTGAACGGCAAAAATCACACGGCGACCGTGGGCAGCGACGGCAGCTGGTCCGTTACGCTTCCGGCCAGTGAAGTACAGGCGCTGGCTAACGGCGAGCACACCCTGACGGTAAACGTCAGCGACAAAGCGGGTAACGGGTCATCCACCACCGCCGATTTCACGGTCGATACCGCAGCGCCAGTGGTCACTATCAACACCGTCGCGGGCGACGACATTCTGAACACCAGCGAGCAGGGGCAGGCGCAGATTATTTCCGGCCAGGCGAACGGCGCGGCGGAGGGCGACATTGTCACCGTGACCGTTGGCGGCAAGACCTTTACCGGTGCCGTCCAGGCGGACGGCAGCTGGAGCGTCGGCGTGCCTGCCTCCGTCATTGGCGCGCTGGGGGAAGGTAGCCACAGCATTTCGGTCTCCGTGACCGATGCGGCGGGCAACACCGGCAGCGCGACGCACGGCATTACGCTGAGCGGCAACCCGCCGGAATTTACCCTTGACCCCATCAGCCAGGATAACGTCCTGAATGCGCAGGAGGCCATGCAGCCCCTGAGCCTGAGCGGGACCAGTAATCTGCCGAACGGCAGCGCTGTCACCGTGACGCTGAACAACGTTAACTATCAGGCCACCGTTGAGAACGGTCGCTGGTCCGTTCAGGTGCCGGTTTCCGACGTGCTGGATCTGGCGAATACCCTTTACACCGTCAGCGTCAGCGGCACCGACAGCGTGGGTAACAGCGGCTCCGCCGAGGCGAATCTGCTGGTAGACACCGTGCTGCCGCAGGTGATCGTCAACACCTTTGCCGGGGATAACCTGGTCAATAACGCCGAAGCGGCGGTTGACCAAACCCTCAGTGGACGCGTCACCGGCGCGGCGGCGGGCGATACCGTCTCTGTCACCGTGGGCGGCAAGAGCTACACCGCAACGGTTGGCAGCGACCTCAAATGGAGCGTGACGATCCCATCGGCCGACCTCCAGGCGTTTGGCGACGGCGATTTAACCTTCAGCGCCTCTGTCACCAATGCGCACGGCAATACCGGCACCGGCGAACGTGATATCAACATCAACGCCGAACTGCCGGGCCTGCGCGTGAACACGATCTCTGGCGATGACGTGATTAACGCCATCGAGCAGCAGCAGGATCTGGCCGTAACCGGCTCCAGCACTCATCTGGCCGAAGGCACACAGATCACCGTTACCATCAATAATGTCGAATACGTCACCACGGTTAACGCAAGCGGCAACTGGCAGATTGGCGTGCCGGCGGCGGATCTTCAGGCATGGACGGCGGGAGGCATGACCGTCAGCGTCAGCGCGGAAGATGCCTGGGGCAACACCGTGGCGGCTGAACACCCGATCGAGCTTGACCTGAATGCGGTGGCCGTCACCATCGATACCGTAACCACTGACGATATGCTCAACGCGGCGGAAAAAGGTGCGGATGTCACGCTTTCTGGTCAGACGCAGGGCGTGGAGGCCGGGCAGACCGTGGTGGTGAAATTCGCGGATCAAACCTTTACTGCACAGGTGCAGCAGGACGGCTCCTGGCACCTGACCGTTCCGGCGAGCGCGATGGAAACGCTGATCGACGGGCGTGCGCAGGTGAGCGTCAGCGTGACTAACGTCAACGGCAACAGCGCGGACGCCTCACGCGTGGTGATCGTCGATACGCAGCCGCCAGCCATTACGCTTGATAACCTGACCGACGACAACATCATTAATGCGGCAGAAGCGCAGCAGGATCTGGTGCTCAGCGGCAGCACAACCGCTGAAGCGGGCCAGACGGTCACCGTCACGCTGAACGGTAAATCTTACCAGACCACGGTACAGGCGGACGGTCGCTGGCAGCTGAACGTGCCTGCCGCCGACGTAGGCGCGCTGACCGATGGCAATGTCACCGTGACGGCCACCGTCAGTGACGTGGCGGGCAACAGCAGCAGCGCGGACCGCGTTGGGCTGGTGGATGCCACCGTGCCGCAGGTGACCATCAACGATTTCGTCACCGACACCAACACCGTTAACCAGCTGGCCCATGCTCAGGCGCAGATCCTGAGCGGCTCCGTCACCGGCGCGGCGGCGGGCGATTTGGTCACCATCACCATCAGTAACGTGGACTACACCACCGTGGTGGATGCGGCAGGCAACTGGAGCCTCGGCCTGCCTGCGTCCGTCGTTCAGGGGCTGACGGACGGCACCTGGACCATTAACGTCTCCGTGACCGACCAATCCGGCAACACCGGCAGCAGTTCAGTGGATGTGGTGGTCAATACTGTGACGCCCGTTATCGGTATTAACACGCTGGCCGTGGATGACGTGATCAATGCGGCAGAGAAGGGCGAAGATCTGCTGCTTTCCGGTACCAGCAACCAGCCGGAAGGAACCACCATCACCGTTAATCTGAACGGTATCAACTACACCGCCACCACCGACGCCAGCGGCAACTGGAGCGTTACCGTCCCCGCTTCTGCGGTGAGCGCGCTGGGTGAAGCCAATTACACCGTGATGGCGAGCGTCACCGATAATGTGGGCAACAGCGCCGCTACCACGCACGATGTGCTGGTGGACAGCTCGCTGCCGGTTGTTACCCTCAACAACTTCGCGGGCGACAATATCGTCAACGCGGCGGAAGTGGCCGCAGGGCAAACCCTGACCGGAAAGGTTTCTAACGCGGCATCGGGCGATACCGTCACGATTATCCTCGGCGGGCAGACATACACGGCCACCGTACAGGACGATCTCACCTGGAGCCTGCCGTTAACCCAGAGTCAGTTAACCGCGCTCGGTAACGGCGACCTGACCGTATCGGCCAGCGTGACAAACGCGCACGGCAATACCGGATCGTCTTCCCTGGATGTCACCATTGACGCCCAGCTGCCCGGCCTGCGCATTGATACCGTCGCCGGTGACGACGTTATTAACGTTATTGAACACGCGCAGAACCTGGTTATCTCCGGCACCAGCACCGACCTGGCGGCGGGTAGCACCGTCACCGTGACCATCAACGGCAAGAGTTATTCCGCCTCGGTACTGGCGGATGGCACCTGGCAGGCTGCGGTTCCGGCTGCCGACGTCTCCCGGTGGGCGGACGGGTCGCTCACCATCAGCGCCAGCGCGCAGGATACCTCCGGCAACCCGGTGAATATCGGTACCGTTGTGGATGTCGATCTCGCCCCGGTGGCGATAAGCATCAACAGCGTGACGGACGACAACGTGCTTAACGCGGCAGAAAAAGGCCAGGATCTGGTGCTGTCCGGCTCCTCCTCGAACGTTGAAGCGGGCCAGACCGTTACCATTATCTTTGCGGGTAAAACCTGGACCACGATGGTCGATGCCAACGGCGACTGGACCTGCACCGTACCGGCTGCCGATCTGAGCGGCCTGAAGGACGGCGACGCCAGCGTACAGGTCAGCGTCACCAACGTGAACGGCAACGCGGCCTCTTCCTCGCAGGCATTCAGCGTCGATACCGCCGCGCCAGCGGTCACCATCAACACCATCAGCGGCGACAACATGCTGAATGCGGCAGAGGCGGCGCAGGATCTGACCCTGAGCGGGACGTCTACTGCCGAAGCAGGCCAGACGGTCACCGTGACCTTCAACGGCAATCAGTACACCGCCCAGGTGCAGGCGAACGGCAGCTGGACGCTGGACGTTCCGGCGGCGGATCTGGCGGGGATCGCCGACGGCAGCGCGGCGGTCACGGTGACCGTGTCCGATAAAGCGGGCAACCCGGCCAGCGCGGGGGCGTCCGTGCTGGTCGACACTACCGTGCCGCAGATTACCTTCAACATTGTGGCGGGCGACGACATTGTTAATATTGCCGAGCACGGCCAGGCGCTGATTGTCACCGGCAAGGTGACGGGCGCGCAGGCGGGCGATGTGATTACCCTGACCCTGAACGGCAAAGACTACACCGCGATGCTGGATGCGTCCGGCAACTGGAGCGTGGGCGTTCCGGCGACGGACGTGGGCGCGCTGGCTAACGGCGATCAGACGATCTCCGCCACACTCACCGATAAAGCGGGCAACAGCACCAGCGCGACGCACGCGTTTGACGTCTCCCTGACCGCGCCGGTGATTGCCATCAATACCCTGGCGGTTGACGACGTGATCAACGCGACCGAAAAAGGCCAGGACCTGTTGATCTCCAGCACCAGCAACCAGCCGGACGGGACCCGCATCACCGTAACCCTGAACGGTGTCAGTTACGCCGCCACCACCGATGCCAGCGGTAACTGGAGCGTCACCGTTCCGGCGGCAAACGTCTCGGTACTGGGCGAAGCGAGCTACAGCGTGACGGCCAGCGTGACCGATACCGCGGGTAATAGCGCGAATACCAGCCATAGCGTGCTGGTCGACAGCGCGCTGCCGCAGGTCACCATTAATGCGGTTGCCACCGACGACGTGATTAACGCGGCGGAAGTGGCTTCCGGACAAACCCTGAGCGGGAAAGTGAGCGGCGCGGCGAGCGGTGACACTGTCACGATCGGTGTCGGGGGCAACATCTATACCGCGACGGTTCAGGACGACCTGAGCTGGTCGGTTAACGTGGCGTCTGACGTCTTAACCGCTATCGGTAACGGCGATCTCACCGTAACAGCGAGCGTGACCAACGGCCACGGCAACACCGGCACCGGCGAACGCGACATCACGATTGATGCCAGCCTGCCGGGCCTGCGCGTGGATACCGTGGCAGGCGACGATGTGATCAACAGCATCGAACATGGTCAAAACCTGATTATCACCGGCTCCAGCGACGGGCTGGCGAGCGGATCGGCGCTGACGGTCACCGTCAACGGCAAAACCTACGCGGCAACCGTGCTGGCGGACGGCACCTGGACGGCGGCTATTCCGGCGGCGGACGTCGGCGCGCTGAGCGCAGGCACAATCACTGTGACCGTTGACGGCCAGAGCGCGGCGGGTAACCCGGTTTCCATCAGCCACGACGTGAAAGTGGATCTGGCGGCAGTCGCCATCAGCATTAATCCGATTGCCTCGGACGACGTAATCAACGCGGCTGAGAAAGGCGCGGACCTGGTGCTGTCTGGCTCGACCACCAACGTGGAAGAAAACCAGACCGTTACCATCACCTTCGGCGGCAAGTTGTACACTGCGACGGTGGATGCCAGTGGCAACTGGACGGCGACCGTACCGTCTGCCGATTTGGGCGGACTGAAAGACGGCGACGCCAGCGTGCAGGTCAGCGTCACCAACGTGAACGGCAACAGCGCCTCGGCGGGCCGCGAATACAGCGTGGACGCCACCGCGCCGACGGTGTCCATCGAGATCGTCAGCGACAACAACATCATCAACGCGGCCGAAGCGCAGCAGGATCTGGTCGTTAACGGTGTCTCCAACGCCGAAGCGGGTCAGACCGTGACCGTGACGCTGAACGGCGTGGACTACACCACCACCGTACAGGCGAACGGCAGCTGGAGCGTCACCGTACCGTCTGCGGATATCGGCGCGATTACCGACGGCGATTACACCATCACGGCAGCCGTCGCGGATAAGGCGGGTAACCCGGCCTCGGCGGACCGCGATGTGCTGGTGGATACCACGGTGCCACAGCTGACCATTAACACCGTTTCCGACGACGACGTGATCAACAGCGCCGAGCATGCGCAGGCGCTGATTGTCACCGGTTCCGTGACCGGTGCGGCGGCGGGCGACGTGGTGACCGTCACCATCAATAACAAAGATTACACCGCGACCCTGGACACTTCCGGCAGGTGGAGCGTGGGCGTGCCTGCGGCGGACGTGAGTGCCCTGGCCGCCGGGGATTACACCATCACCGCGGCGCTGACCGATAAAGCCGGAAACAGCAACAGCACAACGCACGAGGTTGAAGTCAACCTCACCGCGCCGGTGCTGACCATTGACACCGTGTCCGGTGACGATGTGATCAACAGCAGCGAGAAAACGCAGGATCTGACCATCACAGGTACGGCTTCCGGGCTGGCAGCGGGCGCGGTGGTCACCGTGATGCTCAACGGCAAAGCGTACAGCGCCACGGTGGACACCAATGGCCAATGGACTACAACCGTTCCGGCGAGCGAGGTGGGGCAACTGGGTGAAGCGCTTTACACCGTGTCGGCCTCCGCGACGGACAGCGTCGGCAACAGCTCCAGCACCTCGCACACCGTGAACGTGGAATCCGTGCTGCCTGGCGTCATCATCAACACCGTGGCGGGCGACGACGTGATCAACGCAGCGGAGCTGGCAACCGGCCAGACCATTAGCGGCACAGTGGTGAATGCCGAAGCGGGCAACACCGTGACTGTGTCTGTTGGCGGCCACAGCTACACCGCAACGGTACAGGACAATCTCACCTGGTCCGTCAGCGTACCGGAGTCTGTGCTCACCGCGCTGGGCAATGGCGATCTGACCGTGACCGCCAGCGTCACGAACGGCGTGGGCAACAGCGGCAGCGGCGAGCGCGATATCACTATCGACGCGAATCTGCCGGGCCTGCGCGTGGACACCGTAGCGGGCGATGACGTGATTAACAGCATCGAACACGGGCAGAATCTGATTATCACGGGTTCAAGCGACGGCCTGACGGCGGGTACGGCGCTGACCGTCACCGTAAACGGTAAAACCTATCCGGCTACCGTGCTGGCAGACGGCACCTGGAGCGCGGCGATCCCTTCTGCGGACGTGAGTGCCCTTGCCGCAGGCACGGTCACCGTGAACGTTGAAGGCCAGAGCAGCGCGGGCAATCCGGTGACTATCAACCATGATGTGACGGTGGATCTGGCAAACGTCTCCATCAGCATTGACGCCATCGCTTCCGACGACGTGATCAACGCCGCCGAGAGGGGTGCGGATCTGGTGCTCTCCGGCACCACCTCGAACGTCGAAGAAAACCAGATCGTCACCATCACCTTCGGCGGCAAGAACTACACCGCCACGGTGGACGCTGAGGGTAAATGGACCGCCACGGTGCCGTCTGCGGATCTGACCGGTCTGAAAGACGGCGACGCCAGCGTGCAGGTCAGCGTCACCAACGTGAACGGCAACAGCGCGTCTGCGGGACGCGAGTACAGCGTGGATGCTACCACGCCGTCCGTGACCATCAACACGATTGCCACCGACGATATCCTGAACGCCTCAGAAGCGCAGTCCGACCTGGCAATCTCCGGCACCAGCACCGCCGAAGCAGGCCAGACGGTGACCGTATCGCTGAACGGCAAAGATTACACCACAACCGTCAGCGCGAACGGCAGCTGGACGCTGAACGTGCCGGCAGCTGACCTTGCAGGATTAACCGACGGCAGCGTCACCGTGACCGCGGCCGTCAGCGACAAGGCGGGTAACCCGGCGTCGGTGGACCACACCCTGACGGTGGACGTCACCGTTCCGGCAGTGACCATCCACACCGTGGCAGGCGACGACGTGATTAACGTGGTTGAACACAATCAGGCGCAGATTATCAGCGGCTCCGCCACCGGCGCGGCGGCGGGCGATAAGGTCACCGTCACGATCGGCGGCCAGACTTATACCACCGTGCTGGATGCGGCGGGTAACTGGAGCGTGGGCGTTCCGGCCAGCGTCATTTCCGGCCTCAGCGACGGCAGCGTGACCGTCACTGCGTCAGTCACCGACGCGGCGGGCAATACTGGCAGCGGCACGCATAATGTGACCGTCGATACCGGTCTGCCGTCGGTCAGCTTCAACGCCATCAGCGATGACAACGTCCTGAACGCCGTTGAAAAAGGCCAGGATCTGAGCGTCAGCGGCACCAGCGCCAACCTGACGGAAGGCACCGTGGTCACCGTGACCCTGAACGGTAAAAACTACACGGCGACAACTGCGGCAGACGGCACCTGGAGCCTGACAGTTCCGGCTGCGGATCTGGCCGGTCTCGGTCAGGCCAGTTACACCCTGAACGCGACGGCCACCAACGGCGTTGGCAACAGCGTGAGCAGTTCTGCGAACCTGCTTGTCGATACCGCGCTGCCAACCGTTACCATCAACACCGTGGCGGGGGACAACGTCATCAACGCGGCGGAAGTGGCGGCAGGTCAGACACTGAGCGGCACCGTGGCGAATGCCGAAGCGGGCAACACCGTGACCGTGACTATCGGCGGCCACAGCTACACCGCAACGGTGCAGAATAATCTGTCCTGGTCCGTCAACGTGCCGTCTGACGTGCTGACCGCACTCGGCAACGGCAGCCTGAGCGTGACGGCGACCGTCACCAACGGCCACGGCAACACCGGCACCGGCGAACGCGAGATCGCTATCGACGCTAACCTGCCGGGCCTGCGCGTGAATACCGTGGCGGGTGACGACGTGGTCAACACCATCGAGCACGCGCAGAACCTGATTGTTTCAGGCTCCAGCGACGGGCTGGCGCCGGGCACGGCGATGACGGTTACCGTCAACGGTAAAGATTACGCGGCAACGGTACTGGCAGACGGCACCTGGAGCGCGGCGATCCCGTCCGCCGACGTGAGCGCGTGGCCGGAAGGCACCGTAAAAATCAGCGTTACCGGTGACAGCGCGGCGGGTAATCCGATCACCATCAGCCACGACGTGACCGTGGATCTGGCTACCGTTGCCATCAGCATCAATGCGCTTGCCACCGACGACGTGATTAACGCGGCGGAGAAGGGCGCGGATCTGGTGCTGTCCGGTGCGACCACCAACGTGGAAGCCGGGCAGACCGTGACCATCAGTCTGAACGGCAGGATCTACACCACCACCGTGGACGACAGCGGCAACTGGACTTACACCGTGCCGTCAGCGGATCTGGCTGGCCTGAAGGATGGCGACGCCAGCGTGCAGGTGAGCGTCACCAACGTGAACGGCAACAGCGCCTCGGCGGGCCGTGAGTACAGCGTGGATGCTACCGCGCCGTCCGTGACCATCAACACGATTGCCACCGACGATATCCTGAACGCCACGGAAGCTCAGTCAGACCTGGCAATCTCCGGCACCAGTACCGCCGAAGCAGGCCAGACGCTGACCGTATCGCTGAACGGCAAAGATTACACCACAACCGTCAGCGCGAACGGCAGCTGGACGCTGAACGTTCCGGCGGCGGATCTGGCAGGATTAACCGACGGCAGCGTGACGGTCACCGCCTCAGTCAGCGACAAGGCGGGTAACCCGGCGTCGGTTGACCACACCCTGACGGTGGACGTCACCGTACCTGCGGTGACCATCCACACCGTTGCAGGTGACGATGTGATTAACGTGGCTGAACACAATCAGGCGCAAATTATCAGCGGCTCCGCCACCGGCGCGGCGGCGGGCGACACTGTCACCGTCACCATCGGCGGCCAGTCGTACACCACCGTGCTGGATGCGGCGGGTAACTGGAGCGTGGGCGTTCCGGCGAATGTGATTTCAGGCCTCAGCGACGGCAGCGTGACCGTCACTGCGTCAGTCACCGACGCGGCGGGCAATACCGGCAGCGGCACGCATAATGTGACCGTCGATACCGGTCTGCCGTCGGTCAGCTTCAACGCCATCAGCGATGACAACGTCCTGAACGCCGTTGAAAAAGGCCAGGATCTGAGCGTCAGCGGCACCAGCGCCAACCTGGCGGAAGGCACCGTGGTCACCGTGACCCTGAACGGTAAAAACTACACGGCGACGACTGCGGCAGACGGCACCTGGAGCCTGACGGTTCCGGCTGCGGATCTGTCAGGCCTCGGTGAAGCCAGCTACACCCTGAGCGCGACGGCCACCAACGGCGTGGGCAACAGCATCAGCACTACGGCGAACCTGCTTGTCGATACCGCGCTGCCAACCGTCACCATCAACACCGTGGCGGGGGACAACGTCATCAACGCGGCGGAAGTGGCCGCAGGCCAGACCATTACCGGTAAGGTGGCGAACGCGGACATCGGTAACACCGTGACGGTGAACATCGGCGGCAACACCTATACCGCGACGGTGCAGAGCGATCTGACCTGGTCCGTTAACGTGCCGGAATCCGTCCTGACCGCGCTGGGCAATGGCGATTTAACGGTGTCAGCAACCGTCACTAATGACCATGGCAATACGGGAACGGGCGAGCGCGATATCACTATCGACGCCAGCCTGCCGGGCCTGCGCGTGGATACCGTCGCGGGCGACGATGTGATTAACAGCATCGAGCATGGACAGAACCTGATTGTCACCGGCTCCAGCGACGGACTGGCGGCAGGCACTACGCTCACCGTGACCGTCAATGGCAAAACCTATGCGGCCTCCGTGCTGGCAGACGGTACCTGGAGCGCGGCGATCCCGGCAGCAGACGTCGGGGCCCTGGCTGCGGGCACGGTTACCGTGACCGTTGCAGGCCAGAGCGCGGCGGGCAATCCGGTCTCTATCAGCCACGACGTCACCGTCGATCTGGCAGCCGTGGCGATCAGCATTGATGCCATCGCCACCGACGACGTGATTAACGCGGCGGAGAAAGGTGCGGATCTGGTGCTGTCCGGCAGCACCTCCAATGTGGAAGAGAACCAGACCGTGACCATCACCTTTGGCGGCAAGTCTTACACCGCCAAAGTCGATGCCGACGGCAACTGGACGGCCACCGTGCCTTCCTCGGATCTTGCGGGTCTGAAAGACGGCGACGCCAGCGTGCAGGTGAGCGTGACCAATGTGAACGGCAACAGCGCGTCTGCGGGCCGGGAGTACAGCGTGGATGCCACGGCGCCAACCGTGACCATTGACACGGTAGCCGGCGACAACGTGATCAACGGCAGCGAAGCAGCTGCGGGCGTGGCCATTTCCGGCACCACCACGGCTGAAGTCGGTCAGACGGTAACCGTTAACCTCGGTGGAAACAGCTATACCGCACAGGTTCAGCAGGGCGGCGTCTGGAGCATTAACGTGCCGGCCGCCGATCTGTCCACTCTGGCGGATAACGGCTACACCGTGCAGGTGAGCGTGAGTGACGCCGCGGGTAACCCGGGCAGCGCGGGCAAAGCGATTACGCTCGATACCACGCCGCCGACCGTCAGCTTTAACGTCGTGGCGGGCGATGACGTCATCAACAGCGTTGAGCACGGGCAGGCGCAGGTCGTCAGCGGCACCGCAACCGGCGCCAGCGTCGGCGATAAGCTGGTCATCACGATAGGTTCGAACCAGTACACCACCACCGTTGACGCCAGTGGCAAATGGAGCGTGGGCGTTCCTGCCAGCGACATTTCTGCCCTGACCGACGGCACCGTGACCCTCAGCGCGACAATCACCGACAGCGCGGGAAACAGCAGCACCCAGACCCATGACGTGGTGGTAAATACCGCATCGGTCGCGCTGACCGTCAACACCCTCAGCGGCGATGACGTGATCAATGCGGCAGAAGCGGGGGCGTCGCTGGTCATCAACGGCTCCAGCGCGCAGTTTGCTAACGGCACGCAGGTCACTATCACCCTGAATGGTAAGAGCTATACGGCCACTATCCAGAGCGATGGCTCCTGGACAACCACCGTACCGGCCGCCGACGTGGGCACCCTGGCCGACGGCGCGAGCTACCAGGTTTCTGTTTCGGCGCAGGACAGCGCCGGGAACAGCGCCTCGGCGACGCACACCATCAGCGTGGACACCACCGCGCCGGTGATTAGCGTGAACACGTTGTCGGGCGACGATGTGCTGAATGCGGCGGAAGCCCAGCAGCCGCTCACCGTACACGGCTCTTCCAGCGCGGAAGCCGGCCAGACGGTGACCGTCACGCTGGGCGGGAAAACCTACACTGCGCTTGTGGCAAACGACGGCACCTGGACGCTCGACGTCCCGGCCGCCGATCTTGCCAACCTGAGCGAAGGCGCGCTGACGGTCACCGCGTCGGTGAACGACAAGGCGGGTAATAACGGCCAGACGACGCATACCTTAACGGTCGATACCGTCGCGCCAGCCGTGACCATCAGCACCGTGGCCGATGACGATATCGTCAACAACGCCGAGCAGCTGGCGGGACAGACCATCAGCGGGACCACCACCGCGGAGCAGGGCCAGACGGTGACCGTTTCCTTCAACGGCCACAGCTATCAGGCGACCGTGGCGGCGAATGGCTCCTGGTCCGTCTTCGTGCCGGGACGCGACTTCCTCGGACTGAGCGACGGGGATTACACCATTACGGCTACGGTGAGCGATAAGGCAGGTAACCCGGGCAGCGCAACGCACGACGTGACGCTGAACGGCGACGTGCCGACCATCGCCATTAACACCTTTGCGCAGGATGATATCGTCAACGCCGCCGAGCACGGCACGCCGCTGGTTATCAGCGGCACCACCGATGCGCCAACGGGCCAGACGGTGACCATTATGCTTAACGGTAAAACCTACACGGCTACCGTTCAAAATGACGGCACCTGGAGCTATACGGTCGGCAGCGCAGACGTGTCCGCGCTGGCGGACGGCGGTTCGTACGTGTTTAACGCGCAGGTGAGCAACGCCATCGGCAACAGCGCCAGCGATAACCATACCGTTACCGTGGATCTCACCGCACCGTCGATGGGGATCAGCATTGATTCCCTGCAAAACGATACCGGCCTCAGCGCGAATGACTTCATCACCAGCGACAGCCAGGTGGTGGTGAATGGTTCCCTGACCGCGCAGCTCGGCAATAACGAGAAGGCGCAGATCAGCCTTGACGGCGGTACCACCTGGATTGACCTGACCGTCACCGGCACCACCTGGCGCTACACCGATGGTCGCACCCTGACCGACGGTACGTACCAGTACCAGGTGCGTGTGATCGACAATGCAGGCAACGTTGGGGCAACGGACAGCCAGGACGTGGTAATCGATCTGACGAAGCCTGCGGCGGCGACTATTACCGTGGATTCCGTCTCGCAGGATACCGGCCTGTCCGACAGCGACTTTATTACCAGCGACAACCAGATCAGCCTGAAAGGGACGCTCGGCGCGGCCCTGGGCAGCGGTGACCACGCTCAGATCAGCCTCGACGGTGGCGCAACCTGGACTGACGTGAGCGTCAGCGGCCTGAGCTGGACCTACGTTGACGGCCGCACGCTGGCCGACGGAGACTACAACTATCAGCTGCGGGTGATTGACGACGCGGGGAATATCAGCGCCACTACCAGCCAGGTGGTGACCATTGATACCGTCGCGCCGGACGCCAGCAAAACGATCGCTATCGACAGCATCAGCGACGATACCGGCCTGAGCAGCAGCGACTTTATCACCAATGACACCTCCCTGACGCTGCACGGCTCGCTCGGCGCAACGCTGGCCGACGGCGAATATGCCCAGATCAGCATCGACGGCGGGGTCACCTGGCAGAACGTGATCGTCACTGGCAACAGCTGGTACTACGTGGACGGCCGCACGCTGGGTAACCAGACCTATGACTACTACGTTCGCGTAGTGGATGCGGCGGGCAACGTGGGTGCCAGCGCTCATCAGCAGGTGACGGTCGATACGGTCGCGCCGGATGCGGCGATTACGGTGACCGTGGATAACATCACCGTCGATACCGGCTTCGACAATAACGACTTCCTGACCAGTTCGACCTCGTACACGCTCAACGGGACGCTCGGGGCCGAACTCGGGGCGGGTGAGTATGTGCAGGTGAGCATGGATGGCGGCACCACCTGGGTTTACGCCACGGTAAGCGGCACCCGGTGGAGTTATAACGACACCCGCACCCTGGCCGACGGCGACTACCGCTATCAGGTGCGGGTTGTCGATCAGGCGGGCAACGTTGGGGCCACCACCACGCAGGACGTGACGGTGGATACCCAGGCGCCGCAGTACGGCATCACCATTGACAGCATCAGCGAAGATACCGGGCAGTCCGGGAGTGATTTCATCACCATGGACACCTCGCTGACGATCAACGGCTCGTTGGGCAGCGCGCTGGCCAGCGACGAGCGCGTACAGATCAGCCTCGACGGCGGTAATACCTGGATTGACACTACCGTCACTAACCAGCGCTGGAGCTATACGGATACCCGCGATCTGGCAGATGGGGATTACACCTACCAGGTGCGGATCATCGACCAGGCGGGCAACGTCGGCTCAACCTCTTCGCAGGTGGTAACGGTTGATACCACGCCGCCTGACACGGTGGGAACGGTGGTCAGCTATACCGACGGGGAAGGTGAACGTACAGGCACGTACGGCGCATCAGTCGCGACGGACGATACCTCGCCGCTGATCAACGGTACGCTTAACCGCGCTCCGGAAGACGGCGAGATCGTGCAGCTTTACCGGGACGGGATCTTGCTGGGTCAGGTGACGATGAACGGCAGCGCAAGCTGGTCCTATCAGGACAACGGCCTGCTCGACGGGAATCACACCTACATTCTGCGCGTCACCGACAAAGCCGGTAACTACACGGAATCGGATGGCTTTGTGCTGAACGTCGATACCAGCATCCCGACCACCACGGCGGCGATTACTGCCCAGACCACCTCGGATACCACGCCAATTATTAATGGCACGGTGTCTGCGGACCTGGTGAACGGGGAATACCTGGTGGTGATGGTGAACGGGAAAACCTATACGTCGCAGACCGGCGGCGCGGTGGTAATCGACCCGGATCACAATACCTGGTATCTACAGATCCCGGACAGCGATGCCCTGAGTGTGGCGAGTTACGACGTAACCGCGCAGGTGAAGAGTAGCGCGGGCAACGGTAACACCACCGGTACGGCAACCGGTAGCCTGGTGATCGATACCACCTCGGTGAATACCGACTGGGCGACCACTGCGGGGAACAGCAACAACTCAACCATGACTCTCGGCATGAACAGCAGCGGGCTGTGGAATATCATCGCTAATGGACAGTCTTATTCCAGCAGCGATGATTCAACCTATGCCGGGAATACGTTAACTAACACCCGTAGCTACTATGTGGTGAGCCAGACGGCAGCTGACTTTGACCGTAACGGCACGCAGGATATCTTTGCGACGGAGAACACCTACGCGGGCTCTACGCAGGTGATGTGGACCTACGATGGCAGCAGCTACACCGCCAGCCAGCTGGCGATGGGAACCACCATCTGGTACGGCGGCGTAATTGCCTACGACAAAACCGGCGATGGCTATCTTGATCTGGCGTACGGCGATGCCGGTATGGACTCCCTGACCTACCTGGTGAACACCAACGGCGTTCTGTCGCCGGACGGCACCGGCGGGGAAGGTGGATTCTACGGCCAGTTCGATTCCGGGCGTGAAATCTCCGGCGTCGACCTGAACAACGACGGTACCGTGGACATCGTGCAGCACACCAACCGCAGCGGGGCGTACTCGCTCACCGTGATTACCAACAACGGGAACGGTACGCTTTCCATTGGCCAGAACCTGACCAACGTGTTTGTGGCCAACGCGGCGAATACCACCACGGCGGCCTCCATGACGTGGGCGGACTTCAACGGCGATGGCTACATGGATCTGTACCTGGGCAGCAGCTACAACAACACCGGCGGGGTGATTTACTACAACAACGGTGCAGGACAGCTTTCTACGACCAAGAGCGCGGTAGAAGCCTCTAACGCCTCGGCGGGCTATCTGTCGGTGGCGGTAGACTGGAACGGTGACGGGCAGATGGACATCATCAAGCTCAGCACCTACGGCAGCTCACAGACGGCGACCCTGTTCACCAACAACGGCTACGGCTCAACCTGGACCTCAAGCCAGCTGGCTTCCGGCCTGGCGAACGTTACCGGTGTGGCCGCGGTGGACTACAACTGGGACGGCGCGCAGGATCTGCTGGTGTCTCAGCAGAACGGCAAGGTGGTGCTGGTGCAGAACAATGCGGAGATCGCTGACGGTACCGCGATGCATCTGCACATTGTCGATAGCGAGGGCATCAACGCTTTCTACGGCAACACGGTCAATCTGTATAACGCTGCGGGCGTGCTGGTGGCCTCGCAGATCATCAACGCCCAGTCCGGCATTGGCTCGAACGATACCTCTGCGCTGGTGAGTTTCTACGGGCTGGATCCGAACGAAACCTACTCGGCGGAGATCGTGAAGATCACCAACGGCGTGTCGGATAACGTCACCTGGACCGGCCTGGACGCGGGCAACGGCAAAGAGGGTTATGTTCTCACCGCTGAAGCGGCCACCGGCGGCCACAGCGGAACCCTTACCGGTACCGGGTATAACGACACCTTTATCGCAGAGGATGGGACCTATACCTATAACGGCTCCGGCGGCTGGAATACCCATTCCGACTACGACACCTGGAGCAATACCGGCGGCATGGACGTGGTGGATTACCGTAATGCCACCTCTGGGATAACCGTTGATTTGCGCCTCTCAACGGCGCAGGACACCGGATTCGGTACCACGCGGTTGTTGAATATTGAAGGCATCAACGGCTCCGACTACGACGACGTGATCACCGGCAACAGCGGTGATAACCAGTTCGAAGGCCGGGGCGGGAACGACACCTTCAACATCGGCAGCGGCGGTCACGATACGTTGCTCTATAAGCTGATCAACGCGTCTGACGCGACGGGCGGCAACGGTAGCGATGTGGTGAACGGCTTTACCGTCGGCACCTGGGAAGGGACGGCGGATACGGACCGTATCGATCTGCGCGATCTGCTTTCCGACAGCGGCTATACCGGCACCGGTTCGGCGAGCTACGTCAACGGCGTGGCGACGCTGGACAGCAGCGCAGGCAACATCGCCGACTATATCCGCGTGGTGCAGAACGGCAGCAACACCGAGATCCAGGTTGACCTGGACGGCACCGGCGGTCAGTTCACGCCGACCACGCTGGTGACGCTGAACGGGGTGCAGACGGATCTGGCGACGCTGCTGGCGAATCATCAATTGTTAATTGCGTAAAACACCGCCGCGGGGAGGGATCCTCGCGGCCTTTTGGCGTTTCTTTAACGAATTGCGTTAACCCGGAGATTATGAAGACACATCCACAGTACGAACCCTGGTTGCAGGGCATGCTCATCATCGCGAAATATTATCGGCTGGATTTTTCGGCGGAGCATGTTCGGGTCACGATTAACCATGAAAGCCAGTCGCCACGCCAGCTGGTGCTGGAGGAGATGGCGCGCCAGCTTGGGCTGGGGATGCGTTGGGTGGCGGCGGAAGCCGTATCGCTCGATCCCTGGCGCTTACCGCTGCTGGCGGAGTTTACCGGCGGGCAAATTGCGGTCATCAACCGTATGGACAACGACGGGAACGTCAGCGTGCAGTTTAGCGGCGACGGGGGGCTGGAGACAACGCTGACGCGCGACGAACTCGGTACGCGGTTAAAGGGGCTGATGGTGCTGCGTCCCCTGGAGTCCACGCCGGATGCGCGCGTGGATGATTACATCAAACCCTATGAGAAAAACTGGTTCTGGCAGCTGGCGCTGAAAGACTGGCGTCGTTACAGTGACATAATGCTGGTGGCGCTGGTCGCCAACGTGCTGGCGCTCTCCGGCATGGTCTTTTCCATGCAGGTGTACGACAGGGTGGTGCCGTCCCAGTCGGAGGCCACGCTGTGGGTGCTGTTTGGCGGCGTGATGATCGCCATCGTGTTTGAATTCATCATGCGCATGCTGCGGGTGCATATTTCGGACGTGGTAGGGAAACGCGCCGACCTGCGTATTTCCGAGCGCGTGTTTGCCCACGCCCTGAGGATCAAAAACGGCGCACGGTCGAAATCGACCGGGTCGTTTATCGCCCAGATCCGCGAGCTGGAGTCGGTGCGGGAGCTGATCACTTCCACCACCATTGCCGCTATCTCCGATCTGCCGTTCTTCCTGCTGTTCGTCTTCATTCTGTGGATGATTGGCGGCCCGCTGGTGCTGGTCGTGCTGCTGGCCGTACCGCTGCTGCTCATTCCCGGCCTGCTGGTGCAGCGCCCGCTGGGAAAACTCTCCAGCGAAGGGATGCGTGAATCGGCAATTCGTAACGCCACGCTGGTGGAAGCGGTGCAGGGGCTTGAGGACATCAAGCTGATGCGCGCCGAGCAGCGGTTTCAGAACCAGTGGAATAACACCAATGACGTTGCCGCGAGCGTCGGCATGAAGCAGCGCTGGCTGACGGGGCTGCTGCTGACCTGGACCCAGGAGGTGCAGTCTATCGTCTACGCCGTGGTGCTGCTGGTGGGGTGTTATCTGGTTATCAGCGGCGACATGACCACCGGTGCGCTGGTGGGCACCTCGATTCTGGCGTCCCGGACCATTGCGCCGCTGTCGCAGATTTCCGGCGTGCTCTCCCGCTGGCAGTCGGCAAAGGTGGCCCGCAAGGGACTGGATGACCTGATGCAGCGCCCGATTGACGATCCCCAGCACGGCAAAAAAGTGCATAAAGCCCACCTGCGCGGTGATTACCGGCTGGACGACGTCGGGTTTTATTACGACGAAGAAGAGAAGCTCACCGTGCTGAATATCAGCAAACTGCGCATTCGCGCCGGGGAGCGCGTGGCGGTGCTCGGGCGGAATGGTTCGGGGAAAAGCACCTTGCTGCATCTGCTGGCGGGAATGCAGGAGCCGCAGCAGGGCAGCATTTTGCTGGACGATATTGCTCTCAATCATCTTGACCCGGCCGACGTGCGCCGCGACATGCAGCTGCTCAGCCAGCAGGCGCGGCTGTTCTTCGGCTCCGTACGGGACAACATCCTGATGGGTAATCCGCTGGCGACAGACGAGGAAATCCATCAGGCGCTGGTCAACAGCGGCGCGCTGGAGTTTGTGCGCAAGCAGAAAATGGGGCTGAATACCATCATCAATGAGGGCGGAACGGGGCTTTCCGGCGGGCAACGTCAGGCGCTGCTGCTGGCGCGCGCGCTGATCACCTCGCCGAATATTCTGCTGCTGGATGAACCCACCGCCTGGCTGGATGAGGTCAGCGAGAAGCAGTTTATCCAGCATCTTCACCAGTGGCTCGGTAAGCGCCGGACGCTGGTGGTGGCGACGCATCGCCTGCCGATTCTGGACCTGGTTGACCGCATCATCGTCCTGGAAAACGGCAAAGTGGTGATGGATGGCCCTCGTGATGCCATTTTACGCCAGCACGGAATGGCCCCGCAGCAGGCGCCGCAGCGCACGGTTAAACTGAAAACGGAGGGCGTGGCATGAATGATTTCTCCCGCTTTAACAGCCGGTTGAAGGAGCCCCGCCTGCCGCGTTCGTCGCTGGTGGCATGGTCGCTGTTTGCCCTGCTGGTGGTGTTTATTACCTGGGCCAGCCTGTTCCAGCTGGATGAGGTCACGACGGGCAGCGGCAAGGTGATCCCGTCCTCCCACGAGCAGGTGATCCAGTCCCTGGAAGGGGGGATTATCCACAGTCTGATGGTGCGTGAAGGCGATATCGTCGAGCGTGGTCAACAGCTTGCCCAGCTGGACCGGACGAAAACCGAGTCCAGCGTGCTGGAGAGCGAGTCTCGATTAAACGCTGCGATGGCGACGGCCGCGCGTCTGAATGCCGAGGTGAACGACACCGCGCTGGTCTTCCCGGCAGAGCTGGATGACGACGTTGAGCTGGTCAAACAGGAAACGGCGCTTTATCAGTCACGTCGCGAAAGCCTGGAAAAAGGGCTGGCGGGTTTACGCCAGGGAGCGGATCTCGTGCAGCGTGAACTGGCATTAACGCGCCCGCTGGTGACGCAGGGGGCAGCCAGTAAGGTCGAAGTCTTACGACTTGAACGTCAAAAAAATGAGCTGGAGAGCAAAATCACCGAGATGAAAAACCAGTACTACGTTCGCGCCCGCGAAGAACTGGCGAAAGCGAACGCAGAAATGGAAGCGCAGCGTTCGGTCATGAAAGGGCGCGAAGATTCACTCACCCGCTTAACGTTTAATGCACCGGTGCGTGGCATCGTGAAGGACATTGACGTGACGACGGTGGGCGGGGTGATCCCGCCGAACGGCAAACTGATGAGCCTGGTACCGCTTGATGACCAGATGGTGATAGAAGCGAAAATCTCGCCGCGCGATGTCGCGTTTATCCATCCCGGGCAAAAAGCGCTGGTGAAAATCACCGCCTATGACTACTCGATCTACGGCGGGCTGGAAGGGGAGGTGACGATGATTTCCCCGGATACCCTTCAGGACGAGGTGAAACGGGATGTTTATTATTATCGCGTTTATATTCGGACAGACAGTAACCATCTGACCAACAGGCAGGGCAAGGAATTTCCGGTGTTCCCGGGCATGATAGCCACGGTTGATATCAAAACCGGCAGTAAATCCGTCATTGATTATCTGCTGAAACCGTTGAATAAGGCGAAAGAGGCGCTGCGCGAGCGATAAAAAAGGCGTTCAGCAAACCGAACGCCCGTCAGATCAGAGTGTAGACGTCATGTTGACAGCATGGCGTCGTTCTTTTGGCACCACGTTGATGTAATGTGTAACATAGGCAAAATATAATCCGGCATAATTTTCGACCAGCTCGATAAAGGCCGGGTAAATTGACATCCGGCCATCGCCGCGATCTTTAAGATAACCTGCCTCCTGCGCCGATTTGATAATGCGGTTGACGTGAATACGCGAGACGAAAAATTCTTTTGCCAGCGTGCTGGCTGAATACGCTATTATGGCACCGTGTGCTGTTTTGTTTTTAATGGCCTGCAAATAGAGATAGAGCATAATCATTCGGCCACCATCCTTATCAATAAATAAACCCACCTCCGGAAGCACTTTCCTGAATGTTAATCCGCGGAAAAGGTACTCTGCGGCGCGCCGGAAAAAGTTGTGCCTCAGAATGTCATTGTCCAGAAGATTAACATTAATGTTGAATGCCGGATAAAGAATGCTGACAGGCGTAAACGCCCCGGACATATAGCGTTTAAGCTCATCGAGTCCTTTTTCCGTCGGCGCGATTTTTGTTTTGCGGCGATCTTCAGTACAGCGCCAGGTCTTAATTCGCCCGGTGGTTTTAAGTATGGTGATGATCGCGATAACGCTGTTAGGGCTGGCGATATTATAGCGGGTGCATAGCGCCTTAATCTCTGAAACTGACTCAGCCTGATTGCCAAAAACAAAACAACACATGGACAGTATTATGTTGAAGCGTGATTCCTGAAGCATCGTTTTGTAGAACAAGGGTTGTTTTTTATAAATGGCATCATTAATTCTGTAGTGTTCTGTTATAGCTTCACCAAATCGCGGGTTGTTTTTAATGACATCCCTTCGATGTAGCAAAGCCCTGGATGAGATGTGATTATCCATAGCATTTTCTCTTTTTGTCTGGGCCGATAAGATGAAGTGTCCGGTCTTCTTTTTCGGAATTTTCATTATACCTTGAGAAGTGCATATTTACTGTCGTTATATGAAAAGAAAGTAATATTTATGCTGCATATGGATGAGTCGGTTGATTAACGCAAAGATGTTCATGTGCATAACATTGATAACGGTTTCTTAACCAAGCAGGGTGCGATAAAATTATTCAACGCGACAGGGAATATTGGTTTTAATTACAGGTGAGAATACTATTGGCATTCTCAGGAGCAGGTTATGTCTCAAAATTTACCTTTTATACAAGGTACGTGCTACAAGCAACGGTTTGTTATTTCAGCCTGCGGTTTCACCTTCGAGGGGTATAGCCTGCTTCTGAAGTCTCGTGGCGTAAACACCACGCGGCTCCATTTTGAAGAGGATGAAGTTTGCTCAGGTGATGTTCAAAAAATGATGCAAAATCAACACCCTGAGATTTCTGTTTTTCCTGGTCGCGACGTCGCTGCCTTTCTTGAAAGCCTGAAGCGGTTGGTATCGGTGCTGAATGCACTGCCGGTTATTTGTAGCGTGACGCTGTATGGCGCAATACCAGAGAGATGGCTTTATGCCACGTTGAGAAGTCTCGTTAATAATACCAAATCGTTATCGATGATCAGGATAGCGAATATTTCAGACGTAATGGACTGTGCAGACAACATTTATGACGTGCATACCGATTCGTCACGCTTATTGCGTGATGGGCCTGAGAAAGAAGGTAAGGAAAGCCTGCATGGTTTAACAAAGCGCGAATTAACCGTATTACTGAATTTTTATCGGGGTATTTCGATAAAAGAGCAGTCTGCGAGGTTAGGGTTGTCAGATAAAACCATTTATACCCATCGAAAAGTGGGGTTGGGTAAATTATATCTTATCAGAGTGTGGTTTAGCGATGCACGTGTCTTCAGGGAAGAAGTCTGTAGAGTAAAAAATAAGGTGCAGGGATTTTCGGATGCGGAAATAGATATTTTGCAGGCGTTACATAAGCGGGAAATCTTTGCGGCTTATCAAATTATTACCGATGGTAATAAAAAAGGAGTAGGCTTTGAAATTCTGCTGCGCTGGCATAAAAACGGTCAGGTTCTGAAGGCAGCCCAATTTCTGGACGGGGTAAAAAATGGCGAAATCTGGCTCAAACTGACGGCGTTAGTCATCCACGCGGCCGTATCAGGTATCAACAGATATAATGGGAAATATTATTTCTCGATTAATATTCCGCCTCCGCTGGCTACCGGGAACGCGCTGCCGGGAATGGCGAAAAAAGCCGTTGAGATGTTACTGAAGCCGCAGTGGGCCGGAAAACTTGTCTTTGAATTAGCGGAAACGATTGACGTAACAAAGGACCCAAATATTCCTGTCACTCTCCAGCGTTTACGCGCCGAGGGGTGTCGGCTGTTTCTGGATGATTGCTTTTCCAGAGATTACGCTATGTTACCCATCCGACAGATTAATGTTGATGGACTGAAGCTTGACCGCGATATAGTTGAGCACTTTGTTGCTAACGACAATGACTATAGCATTATTAAAGCGATACAGATATACAGCGACATGACAGGAAGGGAATGCGTTGCGGAAGGCGTCGATAGCGAAGAAAAATTTGAAAAACTTGTCGCGTTAGGGGTTAAACGCTTCCAGGGATATTATCTTTCCCGGGCGGTTAAAGAAGAAGAGCTGGATCGAATGGTACGGCTATTTAGTTAATGGGGTCACTGTGCTGGTGGTACGACAGAGAAACTCTTCGACCACCAGCAAAAACAGTCACTCACCAGCGCAGTAATCTGTTATCAGATATCATCGCGCGTAAAACCGACAACAATTTCAAGCGTATTTCGAATGACATCGCAGGCTTCGGGCTCCTCGGTAATTTCGAGGGCGTGAATCAGTTGCAGGATAATCTCTTTATTAGAGAGATTGTCACCGGTCAGCATAATACAGCGTATTGCCGAGCCCAACACTTCAACCTCACCACTGAGATGCTTTCCTGCATTAAGAAAATGTTCCGCCAGTCCTTTATCGTGCAGGGCTTCAAAATTATACGTCTGCTGCATAATCGCTTTACTCATGGTGGTCACCGTTTCGGTTAAAATTAGTGTTTCTTGTCTGGGGTCAGAAGCGTGTTGTGAGTAAAGAGAGATCGCATGCGACCAATGTCATAATCGCCCATCACTCTTCCCCGATCGTGCGAGACTCCGGTTACACGCTGGCGCACTTCATCTTCAGCGGCAATCAATGCATTTTTACGTTCATCATTTGATTCAACGTTAGCCATCGCCCGCAGGCGATTAGCAAGAGACACAAAGGTAATAGGTCCGTTCTCTTTCAGTATGGATAATACGGCCTCACCGATAAGGTCATCCTTAAGTCGTTCAAATTTAGTTCTATGCATAGCTTCAATCTCACTCTGCTACACGCGGCAGGCTGTAGCATGGGGTTAGTCATCGCATTCAGGAACTCTATTCTCACTCAGCATGACTAACTTAGTAAGTTAAAAAACAGTGTTCAGGTTAACGCTCGAAGAAGAGGGCTATCAGACCGTTGTAGTGCGCTTTCTCAACGTCTAACGTTGATTCTTCAATTCTGCGCAACAGCTTTGTACAAATTGTCATTCTGCTCAGTTGTACATTTTCTTTGATGATCTCACTGACGATGGCACCAAGGGTTTCCTGCTGTGTCGGGACGTTATCCTTGTTAAAATACAAGGTGATAGCGCTTTCTGCTGTAGAGGGAGCATGGTTGCGACGCATAATTTTCCACCGTTAACAAACAATTTTGTAACATCAGTGGCATTGAATTTATACTATTCGATCAAATCTGTACATTAAAATTGTACAACTTTTCACGTGGATCGTGTTTTTGTCAGGAAAACTATCAACTATAGGGGGGGAAAGAGCAGGAAAGAGGGGAAAAGGAAAGGCCCCGAAGGGCCTGAAATTATTTACGTCCCAGCAGAAGTCCCAGAACGATACCTACCGCACCCGCAGCGATTAAGCCCGTTAACGGGTTATTTCTGACGGCTTCAGTAACATCCGAAACGGCATCACTGGCCTGGGCAGCATATTTTTTCGCTGCACCTTTCACCTGGTGTTTAGGGGAGTCAACGAATTCACCAAACTGCTGCTGCGCAGAGCCGGATAATTCATCAAGTTTGTTTTTGGCTTTATCGCCAGCGTATTGTGCATTTTTATCAGTGTCGAAATCAGACATTCCAGCCTCCTTTTGTTGATAGTCTAAGGATAGACGCTGATTTCAGGCGTGAGAGAGATTTCGCTGAAATCGACGCCTGATTGCCCCTTTTTAGGATATGTCTTTCTTACATGGCCACCCTAACGTCCTAAGAATGTCGTTGATCAATATTTCCCTCGCCATCTCTCTACGCAGCACCAGGAGATTATTTTTGTCGTGCGTGAGCGGGAAAGGTAACGTAATAGCCAAGGGATGCAGCCAGGCACAGCATATAGCCGAACGATTCCGAACCTTCCTCCACGGCGTTTTTCACGACACGCATATAGCCATGCTCCAGGATGGCGTGCCACAGCACCTGCATGCCAAAGAGGCGGGAGAAGACCAGTACAGCCAGCAGGCCGCTTAAAAGAATACCGTACCAGGGGGATTGGGTATATTTTGCCAGCTGTTCCAGGGTAGCGCGAAAATGCATAACGGGGCGAATTAGCGCCAGCAGAGCGGTAATCAGCGCGAACCACACCCAACTCCCATGAGAAATGAGATCAAAAAGCGCGTCCAGTTCACGAATTAGCATTGTCAGGAAAAATCCGCCCACCAGAATATTACAGTAACGCATGGATTCGTACATTTTCGCCAGACGAAAATGGAGAAAGACAATAGTCGCTAATACCGTTTCCTGCATAATTTCGGTCAGTGATAATTCCGGAATATCATGGCCGACAAACCGCATATCAACCCAAAGACAAAGTACAATAAGTGCGCAAGCGGCCGCCGCGCCAACGAAGAATAAAAAGCTCTTTAGTACAATCATTAACACCACCATTTTGTTTGTAGCGAGTATGTTAGGTGACGAGAATGTTATTTCTGTTCACATTGTGCCATATAAGTGCGGATTTTTAACATTTCGAGCTAAATAGGGTTGGTCACGACGAGACGAAAGCGTAAATATCGTCAACAACGTCTGTGCTGTTTAGGCGGGCGCTGTCATTGCGGAGGGTGCCATCAGGCAACGGGATGTCAGGGTATTGAGGGACCAGCGAGAGGTGGAAAACACAGCTGAGGAACTATCTTGTCGATGTTTTCTTAAGAACGTACTCTGATTGAGAAAGCGTTCAGTTCCACAAAAAATGCTGTTTCTCCACCCTGGGAATTATTTTTCTTCTGTGTACTCACCTTTTGATTTCAGTTTATCTCTAACCAGGTTGGCGCAACTGGTTGCATTCTGTAAACTCAGGTCGTTTACAATAGAAGATCGAGATTTTAAAACTTCGTTGTAAGCTTCTTTAACTTTCGGACTGACTGTTGCAGCAAAACTATCTGGTGGGAAGTTACCCAAAGGTTCTTTGTCACCGCTTAAGGCCTTAGCACAAGCATTATTAATTTGGTCATCAATGCTTAATTGATTAGCGATAGCTGATAACGAAAAAGATAAAACCAAAGAGGCGAGAACAATTCTTTTCATACTTAGTCATTCCTTAATGATGAAGCGTTGTGATCCGAATTCAATATGTAAAACCCAATTGTGATAGTAATATTTATCAGAGTGTATAAAAATTCTTTTGGATAAACCGGATCAGGACCAGTTTCAGCAATGTTTTCTGTCCGAACATGCTGCACTCGACTTATTTTGTTTACTACAGGCTACATGTTATCAAAGATAAATATATCCAACAGTATTAGTCTATTCTTTTTCGTATTCTTATGATACCTACGTTCTTTAGTGGGGGTTAGTGTGATTGCACAAGTCTTTTAAAGTAGGATTTTTAAGAAAGAATGACGTTGTATGACTTCATCTGTACCACACTTGCATTACACTCAATAACAAGAACAACCAACACGTTAATTTTAAAGGGACAGTGCATGGCTGCAATGGATTTATCCATCTACTTTTCGCTCCTGACGCACCTGATTGCCCACTTCTGGTATATCAGCGAGTCACCAATATTAACTCCAGACGCTGATTTTTCACATTACCTACGGCTCTACTTAAAACCCACACTAAACTTCATGTTTACATAAAATCGTATTAACAGATACAATACCCCCCTATAGTATCAGGAGGGCGTATGCCGCATTCACCCGAAGATAAAAAACGTATTCTGACCCGCGTCCGCCGCATTCGGGGCCAGGTTGATGCCCTTGAACGCGCCCTGGAATCGGGCGATCCCTGTCTCGCCATTTTGCAGCAAATTGCCGCCGTGCGCGGCGCTGCCAATGGTCTGATGGGGGAAATGGTCGAAATTCACCTCAAAGATGAGCTGGTGACGGGGGAGACCACCCCGGATCAGCGGGCTGTGCGGATGGCGGAAGTCGGCCATTTGCTGCGCTCTTATCTAAAATAAACCCACACACCTCACAACAAGGGAAAGACATCATGAAATCTCGCGCAGCTGTCGCGTTCGGCCCAGGCCAGCCGCTGAAAATCGTTGAAATTGATGTTGCTCCGCCGAAGAAAGGCGAAGTGCTGATCAAAATTACCCACACCGGCGTTTGCCATACCGATGCGTTTACCCTGTCTGGTGACGATCCGGAAGGCGTATTCCCGGCGGTGCTCGGCCACGAAGGGGGCGGTGTGGTGGTGGAAGTGGGTGAAGGCGTCACCAGCCTGAAGCCCGGCGACCATGTGATCCCGCTCTACACCGCAGAGTGCGGCGAGTGTAAGTTCTGCAAATCCGGCAAAACTAACCTCTGCCAGGCCGTGCGCGCCACGCAGGGCAAAGGACTTATGCCGGACGGCACCACCCGTTTCTCCTATAACGGCGAGCCCATTTATCACTACATGGGTACCAGCACCTTCAGCGAATACACGGTGTGCGCCGAGATCTCACTGGCGAAAGTGAATCCGCAGGCCCCGCTGGATAAAGTCTGTCTGCTCGGCTGCGGTGTCACCACCGGTATCGGCGCGGTGCATAACACGGCGAAAGTGAAAGAGGGGGACACCGTGGCGGTGTTCGGCCTGGGCGGGATCGGTCTGGCGGTTATCCAGGGCGCGGTACAGGCGAAAGCTGGGCGTATCATTGCTGTGGACACCAACCCGGAGAAATTTAAGCTCGCAGGTGAGATGGGGGCGACCGACTTTATCAACCCGAAAGACTACGACAAACCGGTTCAGGACGTGATCGTTGAGCTGACCGACGGCGGCGTGGACTTTAGCTTCGAATGTATCGGCAACGTCAACGTAATGCGCTCAGCGCTGGAGTGCTGCCACAAAGGCTGGGGCGAGAGCATCATTATCGGTGTGGCCGGCGCGGGTCAGGAGATCAAAACCCGTCCCTTCCAGCTGGTGACAGGGCGCGTATGGCGCGGGTCAGCATTTGGCGGCGTGAAAGGCCGTACTCAGCTGCCGGGCATGGTTGAAGATGCGATGGTCGGTAAAATTCAGCTTGATCCGTTCATTACGCACCGCCTGCCGCTGGAGCAGATCAACGAAGCCTTCGATCTGATGCACGAAGGAAAATCCATTCGCACCGTTATCCATTTCGGCGACAACTGATTATTCTGCCAGCGGTTTTTTCCGCTGGCATTTCTTCCCTGATCTTCTCTAAAGTGTGACCTGTCCGGCGCTTTTAGACGTAATTTAATTCCCTGGCGTGCCGATGACTCTTTTACAGGCGTGTTATTACGCATCTTACCTATAAGAGAGTCGACGGTCATGGACAACACAACATCGATGCAGGCGCAGCCTAAGCTGAGTTTCTTGCATCACATCCGGCTGGTTCCGCTGTTTTCCTCCATTCTCGGTGGCATTATTCTCCTGTTTGCATTGAGCTCAGGTCTGGCAGGCTATTTCCTGCTCCAGGCCGATAACGATCAGCAGGATGTCACGGCAGAAATCCAGGTGCGCACCGGTCTGTCAAACAGTTCCAACCATTTACGCACCGCCCGTATCAACATGATCCACGCGGGTGCGGCCAGCCGTATCGCGGAGATGGAGGCGATGAAACAAAACATCGCTGAGGCTGAGATCCGCATCAGGCAGTCGCAGGATGGATTTGCCGCTTATATGAAGCGCACCGTTCGTACCCCGGCTGATGAAGCGCTGGATGGCGATCTGAAAGCCCGCTATGACGCCTACATCGCCGGTATGCAGCCGATGCTGAAATATGCCAAAAATGGCATGTTTGAAGCCATTATTAACCACGAAAATGAGACCGCGCGTCCGCTGGACGATGCCTATAACGCGGTGCTGCTGAAGGCGATAAAAATCCGCACCGAACGCGCCAACGCGCTGACGGCACAGGCTCACACCCGCACCCGGCTGGGGCTGATGTTTATGTTCGGCGCGTTTGGCCTGGCGCTGGCGCTGGCGGTGATCACCTTTGTGGTGCTGCGCCGTACGGTGATAAACCCGCTCCAGCGAGCCGCTACGCGTATCGAAAATATCGCAAAAGGCGATTTGACCATGCCGGACGAACCGACCGGACGCAGCGAAATTGGCCGCCTGACGCGCGATCTGCAAACGATGCAGCACGCGCTGGTGACAACCGTGGGCACCGTGCGGCAAGGGGCGGAGGAGATCTATCGTGGAACCAGCGAGATCTCCGCGGGTAACACCGATCTCTCTTCCCGTACCGAGCAGCAGGCGGCGGCGATTGAACAGACGGCGGCCAGCATGGAGCAGCTCACCGCGACGGTGAAACAGAACGCCGATAACGCGCATCATGCGAGTAAACTGGCAGAAGATGCCTCCGGTAAGGCCAGCCGCGGGGGGCAGATGGTCTCCGGCGTGGTGAAAACCATGGGTAATATTTCCACCAGCTCGAAGAAGATCTCTGAAATTACCGCCGTGATTAACAGTATCGCGTTCCAGACCAATATTCTGGCGCTCAACGCGGCGGTCGAGGCGGCGCGTGCGGGTGAACAGGGACGCGGCTTTGCGGTCGTGGCGAGTGAAGTCCGCACCCTGGCAAGCCGCAGCGCGAATGCGGCGAAAGAGATTGAAAGCCTGATTAATGAATCTGTGTCGCTTATCGATCAGGGTTCCGGGGAAGTGGTTGCGGCGGGCAATACCATGAATGAGATCGTCGAGGCGGTTAAACGCGTCACCGATATTATGCTGGAGATTGCAGCGGCGTCCGATGAGCAGAGCCGCGGCATTGTTCAGGTGAGCCAGGCGATTTCCGAGATGGACAAGGTGACGCAGCAGAATGCCTCGCTGGTGGAAGAAGCTTCTGCGGCGGCGGCCTCGCTGGAAGAGCAGGGCGCACGTCTGACGGAGGCCGTTGGCGCGTTTCGTCTCATCGGGGCAGGGGCTGGACGGACTACAGCCCCTGCAACCGCAGCGAAATCCGCGCCTTTAACACCGGCGGCGGCCGTCTCAGGTGATAACTGGGAAACGTTCTGAGTAAGACAGACCCGCCCTCGCGGCGGGTTCTGCGTTTAGGGTCAGAGAGGCATTGATTTACGAATGGCGCTTAACAGCGTTTGGGCACCTTCAGAGAGCGGGGCATCTACCCGCGTCAGGATCCCAATCGGTTCTCCCGCGCCGGGCGATGTTACCGGCAGCGCCGTAAGCACGCCGCGTCGCAGATCGTCCTTCACCGCGCCGGACGGCACAAACCACACGTAGTCGTAATCCACCGTAAGCTGGCGCGACAGCGACGCCGAGAGCGTTTCAATACATCCGGAAGGCAGCGTGCAGCCCTGCATTTGCAGCAACGCTTCCGCATTCTGACGCGGAACGGTTCCTTTTGGTGAGACCACCACCGGCCACTCCATCACGCGGCTCAGGGTCACGGTGTCCTGCAACAGGGGATGATTCGGACGCACGACCAGCTTCAGCGATTCCAGGAACAGCAGCTCGTAATTCAGGCCGCTCATCAGTTCCGGATCGGACATCCGCCCAATGCCCAGATCCAGCTCGCCTGACTTCAGGCCCGCCAGCAGCATGGTATTATTCATGGTCGCGACCTGAAGCGTGGCGTGCTTTTGCTGACGGTGGAACTGGCCGATCGCCGCAGGCAGTATACCCAGCGCCGCCGTTGGCAGCGCGCCCACGCGCACGATGTCGCTGGCCGACTCCTCTTTACGGTTGAGCGCCTGACCGGCGGTATTGAGGGCATCGAGAACTTTAACGGCATGCGTCAGGAACTGTTCACCCACGAGAGTAAGCTGAGCGCCCAGACGGCCACGATCGAACAGGCGGGTTCCGGTAAGCTGTTCCAGTTCGTTCAGCGTTTTGGATAGTGCAGGCTGACTGAGGTTAAGGGTTTCAGCCGCTCGCCCCAGCGTTCCCTGTTGAGCGACGGCCACAAAAGTATGCAAATGGCGCAAGCGTATGCGCTGACTGAACAGACCATTTTTTTCCATAGGCGATGTTAAAAACAGAGCGACGCGGGTGACAAGTTAAGATGTTTGAATTTGATAACCTGATAGCAAAATATTTTTAACATTTGATCTGTTTGAGTTACAACCGTTTTTCGAAAATGCCCACGCTTTGACCACTCGTCTGCCTGGATCACAATTCGTAAATTCTTCCCAACGAAAGGAACGGGCTTCTCTACACTCCAGGTAGTATTCACTGGAGGCATGACATCATGGCGAACACCATCACGGCTGATGATATTCGGGAACACTTTTCGCAGGCTATGTCGGCGATGTACCAGCAGGAAGTTCCGCAGTACGGCACCTTGCTGGAACTGGTGGCGGACGTTAACCTGGCGGTTCTGGAAAATAACCCACTTTTACATGAACAACTGGCAAACGCAGACGAACTGGCGCGCCTGAATGTTGAACGTCACGGTGCGATCCGCGTTGGCACCGCGCAGGAGCTTTCCACCCTGCGCCGGATCTTCGCCATTATGGGCATGTATCCGGTCAGCTATTACGATCTCTCCCAGGCGGGCGTGCCCGTCCACTCGACGGCGTTTCGTCCGACAGACGATGCGGCGCTCTGCCGTAATCCGTTTCGCATTTTTACCTCGCTGCTGCGCCTGGAGCTGATTGAAAACGTTGCGCTGCGCGAAAGGGCGGCGGAGATCCTCTCCCGGCGCAACATCTTTACGCCGCGCTGCCTGGAACTGATCGACCTGCATGATGCGCAGGGACACTTTACCGAGGCACAGGCGCGCGAATTTGTTCAGGAAGCCCTGGAAACCTTCCGCTGGCATCGCCATGCGACGGTCGATCAGGAAACCTATCTGGCGCTGAGCAACGAACATCGCCTGATTGCCGACGTGGTCTGTTTCCCGGGGTGCCATATCAACCATCTCACGCCGCGCACGCTGGATATCGACCGGGTGCAGGAGCTGATGCCGAAGTACGGCATTGAGCCGAAAATCCTGATTGAAGGCCCGCCGCGCCGCGAGGTGCCGATCCTCCTGCGCCAGACCAGCTTTAAGGCGCTGGAGGAGCCGGTGCTTTTCGCAGGAGAACACAGGGGCACCCATACCGCGCGTTTCGGTGAGATTGAGCAGCGCGGCGTGGCGCTTACGCCGAAAGGACGCGAGCTGTACGACAGCTTGTTAAACCAGGCCGGGACCGGCAAAGACAACCTGACCCACCAGCTTCACCTGCGCGAGATATTCAGCGCCTTCCCGGACAGCGAAATGTTCCTGCGCCGTCAGCGGCTGGCTTATTTCCGCTACCGTCTGACCCCGACAGGTGAGGCGCATCGCCACGCGTTTCGTCCCGGCGACGATCCGCAGCCGCTGATCGAACGCGGCTGGGTTGTAGCACAGCCCATCACCTACGAGGATTTTCTGCCCGTCAGTGCGGCGGGGATCTTCCAGTCGAATCTTGGCAATGAAACGCAGGCGCGCAGCCACGGCAATGCCAGCCGCAATGCCTTCGAAGCAGCGCTCGGCTGTGCGGTGTACGACGAGTTTTCGCTTTACGAGGAGGCGGAAGCGCGCAGCAAACAGCGTTGCGGTTTGCTCTGAAACCGTTACTCTGCAAGGGTGTGATGGAAAAAGAAGGTTGGTATGGAAAATCCCTCCGCCCCTGTGGTTGAAACGCGCCAGGGCGCACTGATTGGTTTTACTGAAGGCGATACCCACGTGTGGTGCGGCATCCCCTATGCAGCACCGCCCGTAGGCCAGTGGCGCTGGCGCTCCCCGCGTCCCCCCGCGCGCTGGGATGGCGTGCGTCCGGCGACGGCGTTCTCCGCCTCCAGCTGGCAGAGCAGCGAAAGCTGTCAGGAGCTGGGCGGCGGCGATCCCGGCCAGTTCTCTGAAGACTGCCTGTACCTTAACGTCTGGTCGCCAGTCGCACGCGCCGATCCGCTTCCGGTGATGGTCTGGCTGCACGGCGGAGGATTTACCCTCGGCGCTGGCGGGCTGCCTCCGTATAACGGCAGGGCGCTGGCGAAGCGCGGCACGGTGGTGGTGACGATCAATTACCGTCTCGGACACCTCGGCTTTTTTGCCCATCCGGCGCTGGAGGGGGAAGAAGAGCGCGTGGTGCATAACTTTGCGCTGCTCGATCAGATCCAGGCCCTGGAATGGGTGCGCGATAACATCGCCGCGTTCGGCGGCGATCCTGAGAACATCACCGTATTTGGCGAGTCGGCCGGCGCGCGCAGCGTGCTGTCGCTGATGGCCTCTCCGCTTGCGCGAGGACTGTTCCATAAAGCCATTGTGCAAAGCGGGTACACGCTGCCCGACACCCCACGCGGGCAGGCCATGCATAAAGGCGAAGCGATTGCCGCCCATTTCGGCCTGCACAATGCCACCGCGGAACAGCTTCGCGCGCTCCCGCCTGAGGCGTTCTGGCCGCTGACCTCGCCGCTGAATATCGCCCCTGCGCCCATCGTGGGGGATTGCGTTTTGCCTGAGGCCATGCTCGACGTCTTTTTCGCGGCCCGCCAGCATCCTGTACCGGTGATGATTGGGTCAAACAGCGACGAAGCCAGCGTGATGTCGGTGTTCGGGGTCGATCTGGCCGGGCAGATCCAGAAGCTTCGCCGCGAGCGGCGCTTTGGCCTGGGGCTGATTAAGCTGCTTTATCCTGGCGTGAAGGGCGATGAGGAACTTGGCAGGCAGGTATGCCGCGACATGGCCTTCACCACCATGGGATACGTAGTGATGCAGGCGCAGCAGCGGGTGGGCGGCCTGTGCTGGCGATACTGGTTTGATTATGTGGCCGAAGCGGAGCACGCGACGTACATCAATGGCGCCTGGCACGGCAACGAAGTGCCCTACGTGTTCGATACCCTTGGACAGGTGGAACCCTCGCGGCAGTATGTAAATGAACGCGATCTGGCCTTCGCCGCTCAGGTGGCGGACTACTGGGTGAGCTTCGCCCGGGATGCGGGGGCACGCGATAGCCTGACAGGGCCCACGCGCTGGCCCGCCTGCCGGAAAGGGCGAGACGTGCTGTTACGTATCGGTGTGAATAAACATGCAGGTTTTCGGCTTGAAAACCGCTTCATGCGTGCCCGTATGAGCCTCTTCAAACGGGTGATGAAACACCACGTCAGCCTCGACTGAGCAGACAGGCGCGAAACGCATCCAGTCCGTTTTCCGGGCAGGGTGCGTCGCGTAATACCAGCCGGTAGCTCGCCCCCGTCTTTATGCTTGTGTCAAAAGGCCGCATCAGCCGTCCGGCGCGCACGTCCTCCTCCACCAGCGTTTCATCCGCGATGGCGATGCCCAGCCCCTGAATGGCGGCGGTAATGGCCAGATCCATGGTTTCGAAGTGTTGATTTTTGAGCATAGCTGGCGGCGGACCCGGCTGTTTCGCCAGCCACAGCGTCCAGTCCGTTTTGTCCCGCGTGGGGTGAAGGAAGGTGAGAGTTTCCAGCGCAGAACCGGCCCGTACCGGGCTCATCACCGGGGTTAAGGCCTCTTCGAACAGCAGATCGCCGGCGCTCATGTGTGTCCCAAACACAATCGCCGCGTCACAGGATTCGGTTTTGAAATTGACGTTATGATCGGTGGTGGTGGTCAGCGCAATCTGGAGTTCCGGCTGTTCGCGCTCCACCTGTAGCAGCCGCGGCACCAGCCAGCGCATCGCGCAGGTAGGCGCTTTCAGACGAATAACGGTCTGGTGCGTTCGTGCCTGTTCAGCAACGTTCAGCAGGTGCTCAAACGCAGATTGCAGCTCAGGCAGCAGGGCGCTTCCCTGAGAGGAGAGACGCAGGCCGCGCGCATGGCGCTCGAACAGCGGGAAGCCGAACCAGCTTTCCAGCGAAGCGATTTTGCGGCTTACCGCCCCCTGCGTCAGACAAAGCTCCCTGGCGGCATGGGTTAGATTCAGGTGACGCGCGGTCACGATGAACGTCTCTACGGCATTGAGCGGAAATGATCGACGCGACATATCTCACCTTAGCTATGCGTTTTTGTCATGGCTATTATGACAACAATTCGATTGTCCCGGCAATGAAGTTGTTGTTTGAATAGTTATGCATTCACCACGAGAAGGGACAGAGGATGACTTTGAAAACGCCGGTGCAGACACGATCCAAATTGCCCGATGTGGGAACCACCATTTTTACCGTTATCGGCCAGCTTTCAGCCCGGCATAACGCCATCAACCTTTCTCAGGGTGCGCCGAATTTTTCCTGCGACCCAAAACTTATCACCGGCGTGACCCGCGCCATGGAGGCAGGGCATAACCAGTACGCCTCCATGACCGGGCTGCAACCGCTCAGGGAGCGCATTGCGGACAAAATTGCCACGCTCTATGGCACACGCTATGACCCGGCGAGTGAGGTGCTGGTGACCGCCAGCGCCAGCGAAGGGCTTTACTCAGCCATCAGCGGGCTGGTTCATCCTGGGGATGAGGTGATCTATTTCGAGCCCTCCTTTGACAGCTATGCGCCGATTGTGCGTCTACAAGGGGCGACGCCGATTGCCATTAAGCTGACGGTACCGGATTTTGCCGTGAACTGGGATGAAGTACGGGCGGCTATTACCCCGCGCACGCGGATGATCATCGTCAATACGCCGCACAACCCGAGCGGACAGGTGTTTTCAGCCGCCGATCTGCACCAGCTGGCAGCGCTGACGCGCCACACCGACATCATCATTTTGTCTGACGAAGTGTACGAGCACGTCGTTTTTGATGGCGAACCGCACCACGGAATGGCGACGCACCCGCAGCTGGCGGAGCGCAGCGTGATTATTTCTTCTTTCGGAAAAACCTATCACGTCACCGGCTGGCGCGTGGGTTATTGTGTGGCACCCGCGGAGCTGATGGATGAGATATGTAAAGTCCATCAATTTTTAATGTTCTCGGCCGATACGCCGATGCAGTACGCGTTTGCCGAACACATGACCGATCCGCAAACCTGGCTGTCGCTGGCGGCGTTTTATCAGCGCAAGCGCGATCTGCTGCAAAGTTTGCTCGCCGACTCACCGTTCAGGCTGCTACCAAGTGCCGGTTCGTTCTTCCTGCTGGCGGATTACAGCGGCTTTAGCGACGAGCGCGACAGCGAGATGGTGAAAAGGCTGATTGTCGAGTACGGGGTTGCCACCATTCCGCTGTCGGCGTTTTATGCCGATGGCACGGACAATAAGTTAATCCGTCTCTCTTTTGCGAAAGATGAGGCGACGTTACGGGCAGGTGCCCAGGCCCTTTGTCGGGTTACACCACGTTAAGGAATTTGAGATGAAATTACGCGCGTTAGTTGTCGGCATGGGACTGTTGTGTTCATTCTCGTCGTTTGCCGCTACCGAGTTGCGATACGGGCTGGAAGCGGAATATCCGCCGTTTGAAAGCCGCAATGCGTCAGGGGAGCTGGAAGGGTTTGACGTAGAGCTGGGAAATGCCATCTGTAAAGCCGCCGCGCTGAAGTGCAGCTGGGTTGAAACCTCGTTTGATGCGTTGATCCCCGGTCTGGTGGCGAAAAAGTTCGACGCCATAAACTCGGCGATGAACATCACCGAACAGCGTCGCAAAAGCATTGATTTCACCCAGCCCATCTATCGCATTCCCTCCCAGCTGGTGGGCAAAGCCGGTTCTGCGGTAGAGGCTACCCCCGAAGGGCTGAAGGGCAAAACCATCGGCGTTCTTCAGGGTTCAATTCAGGAAACTTACGCCAAAGAGCACTGGGAAAAGCACGGTGTCACCGTGGTGTCTTATAAAGATCAGAATATGGCCTGGGGAGATCTGCTGAATGGTCGCATCGATGCCTCGCTGGTCATGTCAGCGGCCGGGCAGGCAGGTTTCCTCAGTAAGCCGCAGGGTAAAGGGTTTGGCTTTATCGGCAAACCGGTGTCGGACGACACCATCCTCGGCAGTGGGATCGGCTTTGGGCTGCGTAAGGGGGATGAGGCCACCAAAAAGCAGCTTGATGCCGCAATTGATAAAGTACGTGCCGATGGCACGATCGCTAAACTGGCTGATAAGTACTTCCCGGGTATCGATGTCAGCGTAAAATAACCGCCTCGTTGGTCCCGGCTGTTGATGTCCAGCCGGGACTCTTTTATACATAACTTTACCCCTTTTTCAGGCCGTTCTGGTCGACAGAAAATATTTCTCGGTTTGTTCAGATAATCACCCGCCAACAATTGGATTCTTAACCGTTTTTGTTTAGGCTGTGCGTTCTTTCTTGCCGTCATTTCGCTGCGCGCGAAACTCATTCACACGACCATAAGGACGTTTTCTCAGGCATGAATCGCAGACGTTTTCTCAAAGGTTCCCTGGCAATGGCTGCCCTGAGCGGCACTTCTGGCCTTGCTTCTCTGTTTTCCCAGGCGGCGTATGCTGCTGACTCCGACATTGCCGACGGTCAGAGCCGTCGCTTTGACTTCTCTGTTCTGCAATCCATGGCGCACGATCTGGCGAAAACCGCGTGGGGCGGTGCGCCGCGTCCACTGCCGGAAACGCTGGCCACCATGACGCCGCAGGCGTACAACGCCATCCGTTACGATGAGAAACAGTCGTTGTGGAACAACATTGAAGGCCGTCAGCTGGACGCCCAGTTCTTCCATATGGGGATGGGGTTCCGCCGCCGCGTGCGCATGTTCTCGCTGGATCAAACCACCTCTCAGGCGCGTGAGATCCACTTCCGGCCTGAGCTGTTCAGCTACGGCGATACGGGCGTGGATACCCGCCAGCTTGAAGGGCAGAGCGACCTCGGCTTCGCCGGATTCCGCGTCTTTAAAGCGCCGGAGCTGGCGCGACGCGATATCGTTTCGTTCCTGGGCGCGAGCTACTTCCGCGCGGTGGATGATACCTACCAGTACGGCCTCTCCGCGCGTGGTCTGGCGGTGGATACCTTTACCGACACCCCGGAAGAGTTCCCGGATTTCACCTCCTTCTGGTTTGAAACCGTGAAGCCGGGTGATACCACCTTTACCGTCTATGCGCTGCTGGACAGCCCGAGCATTACTGGTGCCTATAAGTTTGTGATCCACTGTGAGAAGAGCCAGGTGATCATGGACGTCGAAAACCATCTCTATGCGCGCAAAGACATCAAGCAGCTCGGCATCTCGCCAATGACCAGCATGTTTAGCTGCGGCAACAACGAACGCCGCATGTGCGACACCATTCATCCGCAGATCCACGATTCAGACCGCCTGGCGATGTGGCGCGGTAACGGGGAGTGGATCTGCCGGCCGCTGAACAACCCGCAAAAGCTGCAATTTAACGCCTACCTGGATAAAAACCCGAAGGGCTTTGGTTTGTTGCAGCTTGACCGTGACTTCTCCCATTACCAGGACGTCATGGGCTGGTATAACAAGCGACCAAGCCTGTGGGTCGAGCCGCGCAACAACTGGGGGAAAGGTTCCATTGCCCTGATGGAGATCCCGACAACCGGCGAGACGCTCGATAACGTGGTCTGCTTCTGGCAGCCAGAGAAACCGGTGCAGGCGGGTGATGAGCTGGACTTCAAATACCGTCTCTACTGGAGCGCGCAGCCGCCGGTGCGTTCCCCGCTGGCAAACGTCTACGCCACCCGTACCGGTATGGGAGGCTTCCCGGAGGGCTGGGCGCCGGGTGAAAATTACCCGAAAGTGTGGGCCCGTCGCTTTGCCATTGATTTCGTCGGGGGCGATCTGAAGGCCGCCGCACCGAAGGGCATTGAGCCGGTGATCACCCTGTCCAGCGGTGAAGCGAAGCAGGTGGAGATCCTCTACGTCGAGCCGTTCGACGGGTATCGCATTCTGTTTGACTGGTATCCAACCTCTGACTCCACCGAGCCGGTGGATATGCGCCTGTTCCTGCGCTGTCAGGGCGATGCCATCAGCGAGACCTGGCTGTATCAGTACTTCCCGCCCGCGCCGGACAAACGTAACTACGTTGACGACCGGATCATGCGCTAGTCCTTATGGGTTTGTGCCGGGCGGCGACCCGGCCTGCTCTGGACGCATTTGTAGGCCGGGTAAGCGTTAGCGCCACCCGGCAATTAAGAGGCACCATGTCTTCAGAAATCATCCCCGTTAACCAGGAAATCGAGCTTCGCGCCGTCGAAGAGCGCTATACCACCGATCTGCATAACCTCGTAATCAAAAACAAAACCTGGCTGCAATCCGCCTTCGACTGGGCGCAGCATGTCGGCAGCGAAGAGGACACGCGCCGCAACGTGCAGAGCAACCAGATGTTGCACCAGCGCGGTTACGCCAAAATGTTCCTGATTTTTATGAATGACGAATTGGTGGGCGTGCTGTCCTTCAACGCGATCGAGCCTGCGAATAAGGCCGGGTATATCGGCTACTGGCTTGACGAGGCGCATCAGGGGCAGGGTATTCTTTCTCAGGCGCTCCAGGCGTTTATGCGCTATTACGTTGAGCGCGGCGAGATCCGCCGTTTTGTGATCAAGTGTCGCGTGGATAACCAGAGCAGTAACCGGGTGGCGCAGCGCAACGGTTTCACGCTGGAAGGTTGTTTGCGGGAAGCGGAAATGCTCAACGGTCGCTACGATGACGTGAACCTGTACGCCAGAATCTTCCCGCTATAGCGCCCCCAGCAGCGGCGTCCGGGTGATCCGCGTGTCGCCGTTGATCACTTTGGCTCCCCAGACGTGAATGCTTTCACCCTCCAGCGCCTCGATAACCGCATCGTCCGTTATTTCCACCTGATGCTCAATCAGGACATCGCCGCTGATACGCGCCCGCCCCTGAATGACCACTTTGTCATCAATCAGGATCGGCCCGCCGCGTAACCACGCCTCGCCGCCTATTAATACGTGGTGTTTAATGACGCAGTTGCCTTCGACGAGGGCGTTTTCCGCGACCTGTGAACTGTACCGCACGGTCGGGATGGCATCATCCTCCAGACCGGCCAGCAGACGGGCGTTGCCGTACACTTTGGCGCAGTCGCACACCCAGACGTTATTCAGCGCGTTGCCCTCAATAATGGCGCGATCGAACACCTCGGCGCGGTGCTCAACAAAGGCCCAGGTCACCATGGCATCGCCGTAGATTTGCGCCTGATGCACAATACGCGACTGGCTGACCGTGGCTCGGTCATAGATTTGCAGGATCTGCTCACGGTCGGGTGTCAGCCCTTTGGCTGCAATCACCAGGCTGTTATGCAGCACCCGCGCGTCACCCGCGATACGGCATTCCCCGCGTACGGTGGAGTGCTGAATGGTGACGTTGTCACTTATTACCGACCCGTGACTCACCTCTGCCGCGTCAAGCCAGCCGTTGCCGCCAACGTGTGCGCGGTGGCTTACGATGCAGGGTTGGGTGAGGCGGGCGTTACCGGATATCCTGGCCCCGGCAAACACCACGCTGTTTTCATCGTAAACCCAGCAATCCCCGTCCTGGGCGAGCGCGTGTTCATCCTCAACCCAACCGCCTTTAGTCCCGCTGGTCACATCGTTAAAATCCTTCACGGCAATAATTTGTCTGAGAGGCGTTGTGCACGGCGTTGATCCGTCCTGCCAGCGCCAGAGACGCGTTTCATTGCTGAGCCGATATTTTGTCATCGTGTTATCCCTGAAAAGCCTTTCAATAAACGTAGCAAACTTTTGGTTTTTCGAAGTGCTGGCGTCCGCTCAGGAAACCCCTTAAAATGGCATTTAAAATACATTTTAAAGTTTAAAAAAAATGCATAACCAAAACCAACGCGTTCTTAACTTGCCCGCCAGGTATTTCGGTATGGTCCTCGGTACCATAGGCATGGGGTTCGCCTGGCGTTATGCCAGCACCATCTGGCCAGTGACGCGCTGGCCGGGCGAGATCCTGGTGGCGCTGGCGGTGACGATCTGGTTCCTTCTGAGCGTGGCGTTTCTTACCCGTGCGGTACGGTTTCCACATAGCGTGCTGGCCGAGATGCGGCATCCGGTAATGAGCAGTTTTGTCAGCCTGTTTCCTGCCACCACGCTGCTGGTGGCCATCGGCTTTGTGCCGTGGTATCGCCCGGTGGCGCTGGGGTTGTTTAGCGTGGGCGTGGTGATCCAGCTTGCGTATGCCGCCTGGCAAAGCGCCGGGCTGTGGCGCGGCAAGCATCCGGAAGAGGCCACGACGCCGGGACTGTATCTGCCGACGGTAGCGAACAATTTTATCAGCGCGATGGCCTGCGGTGCGCTGGGTTTCCACGATGCGGGGCTGGTGTTCCTTGGCGCCGGGGTCTTTTCCTGGCTGAGCCTGGAGCCGGTCATTTTGCAACGCCTGCGCAGCGCGGGCGAACTGCCCGCTGCCCTTCGTACCTCGCTCGGTATCCAGCTTGCGCCTGCCCTGGTGGCCTGTAGCGCCTGGTTTAGCGTCAACGGCGGCGAAGCGGACACCTTCGCCAAAATGCTATTCGGCTATGGCCTGTTGCAACTCCTGTTTATGCTGCGTCTGATGCCGTGGTATCTGTCGCAGCCGTTTAACGCGTCGTTCTGGAGCTTCTCGTTCGGGGTGTCGGCGCTGGCGACCACCGGTTTACATCTTGGACAGAGCAGTCCGTCAGGGTTCTTTCATGCCCTCGCGGTTCCCCTGTTTATTTTCACCAACGTCATCATCGCGATGCTGCTGGTCCGTACTTTTATCTTGCTGATGCAGGGCAAACTTCTGGTGCGCGCTGATAAGGCACTGCTTATGCAATCTGAGGAAAAATAATGACTGTCGATGAAAACTACTTTACTGAGAAATATGGGCTGACCCGCACGCACTCAGAGGTGCTGCTCAGCGCGGACATTGTTAAGCCGGGTAAAACGCTCGATCTCGGTTGCGGAAATGGCCGCAACAGCCTCTACCTCGCGGCCAACGGCTATGACGTGACGGCGTGGGATAAAAACCCGATGAGCATCGATAACATCGAGCGCATTAAGGCGGCGGAAGGGATCGCGAATCTGGAAACGGCGATTAAGGATCTGAACAACCTGACCTTTGACGGCGAATACGACTTTATTCTTTCCACCGTCGTGTTGATGTTCCTCGAAGCGAATACCATCCCTGGTCTTATCGCCAATATGCAGCGTTGCACCAGACCAGGCGGCTATAACCTGATCGTTGCTGCCATGGATACGGAGGATTATCCGTGCACAGTCGGCTTCCCGTTTGCCTTCAAAACCGGTGAACTGAGCAACTACTACGAAGGCTGGGAGCTGATCAAGTACAACGAAGAGGTAGGGGAACTCCACCGTACCGATGCCAACGGGAACCGTATCAAGCTGCGCTTCGCTACCATGCTCGCACGCAAGCCCGCTTAACGCGCGGCCAGCAGACAGAGTTGCAGGGCCGTGCGACAGGAGGCCTCGAACGACGACAGCGGTAAAAACTCAAACTTCGAGTGGAAGTTATGGGCGCCGGTGAAGAAGTTCGGGGTGAGCAGGCCTTTGGCTGACAGGGCCGCTCCATCCGTGCCACCGCGCATGGGGATCGGTTTTGGGGTGATGCCGAGCGATTCCATCGCCTCGAACATCAGGTCGATCGCGCGGCGGTCTTCGCCAATCGCATTGCTGATATTGCTGTAGGTATCCTCAATGCGGTATTCCACGTTTGCCGTGGGATGCTGCGCGGCTATTTGCGCCGCCACATCGGCAATGTGCTGCTTGCGGGCGGCGAAACCATCTTTGTCAAAATCACGAATATTGGCTTTCAGTATCGCTTCGTTCTGCCCGGCCTGGATGCCGTTAAACCAGATATAACCTTCGCGCCCCTCGGTGCATTCCGGGGTTTGCCGGCGATCGAAATGGCTGATGAAATCCGTTGCCATCAGCAGCGGATTGACCAGCACCCCTTTGGCGGACATCGGGTGAGCCGTGACGCCGGTAAAGCGAATTTCAGCCGCCGCCGCGTTAAAGTTCTCGTAAACAATCTCCCCCAGCTCGCAGCAGTCGATGGTCCAGGCAAAATCGACGTCGAAGCGCTTCAAATCCAGCGCTTTCGCGCCACACAGGCCAATCTCTTCATCGGGCACAAACGCCACCACAATATCGCCATGCTTATGTTCAGCGGTGAGGTTTTCCAGCACCGTCATGACCACGGTGACGGCCGCTTTATTATCTGCGCCTAATACGCTGGTTCCGTCGCTGAAAATAATCTCCTCATCAGGATAAGCCAGAATTTCCGGGTGCTCATTTACGCGCAGCCAAATATCTTTCTCTTTATTCAGGCAGAGATCATCCCCCGTAAACGTTAATATTTGTGGATGAATATCCGGGGATAAACCGACGTCGACGGTGTCGATATGGGTAATAAAACCAATCCGCGGCGCGCCGGGAACATTGCCTTTTTTCACGGCGGTAACGGTGGCGAACTCATCAATCACAATATCGTCTAACCCCAGCGTTTCCAGCTCCTTCGCCAGCTCCCGCGCCATGTCGTGCTGGCCCGGGGTGGAGGGCAGGGTTTTGACTTTCGGGTCGCTCTGGCTGGTGATGGCGAGATAGCGGAAAAAGCGTTGGGTTAATTGTCTGGAGAGTTCTGAGCCCATAGTGTTTCCTTCTGTATTTATTTTTCATGTGTTTGCGCCATCACTTTAATGTTATTTATGAAATGGCAAAAGAAGTAATTAGCCGTCGAATTAAAAAGACAGGAATAAATGATGAAAAGCACATTCACAATGATAACGCTGGCGCTTGCTGCGCTGACGGTCAGTTCCACCGTCGCGGCAAAAACGCTGGTGTATTGCTCCGAAGGATCGCCGGAAAATTTCAATCCTCAGCTCTATACGTCGGGGACCAGCGTGGACGCCAGCGCCGTACCGGTTTATAACCGTCTGGTCGATTTCAAACCGGGCACTACCGAACTGGTGCCGAGCCTGGCGGAAAGCTGGGAGGTCAGTGAGGATGGCAAGATCTACACCTTCCACCTGCGCAAAGGGGTGAAATTCCACAGTAATAAGCTGTTCACGCCGACGCGCGACTTCAACGCGGATGACGTGATTTTCTCGTTTATGCGCCAGAAGGATGTGAATCATCCCTACCATAACGTCTCCAACGGCAGTTATTCCAACTTCGAAAGTCTGGAGTTCGGCAGCCTGATTACCGCTATTGATAAAGTTGACGACCACACCGTGCGCTTCACCCTGGCGCACCCGGAAGCGCCGTTTGTCGCTGATCTGGCGTGGTATTTTGCCTCCATTCTGTCGGCGGAGTATGCGGATGCCATGCTGAAAGCGGGCACGCCAGAAAAGGTTGATATGCAGCCGATTGGCACCGGGCCGTTTAAGCTGGCGCAATACCAGAAGGATTCCCGCATCCTCTTTACCGCTTTCCCTGACTACTGGTAGGGAAAATCGAAGCTGGATCGTCTGGTGTTCACCATCACGCCGGACGCCTCGGTGCGTTTTGCCAAAGTCGAGAAGAATGAGTGCCAGGTGATGCCGTTCCCGAACCCGGCGGACCTGCCGCGTATGAGGGCTAACAAAGACATCAACCTGATGAGCAAGGCCGGTCTGAATACCGGTTTCCTGGCGTTTAACACGCAAAAGCCGCCGCTGGATAACGTAAAAGTGCGCCAGGCGCTGGCGATGGCGATTAACAAACCCGCCATCATTGAGGCGGTCTTCCACGGCACCGGCACGGCGGCGAAAAACCTGCTGCCGCCTGGCGTCTGGAGTGCCGACAGCGAGCTGAAAGACTATGATTACGATCCAGAAAAAGCGACAGCGCTGCTAAAGGAGGCGGGATTTGCCAACGGCGTAAGCATCGATCTGTGGGCCATGCCCGTGCAGCGGCCGTATAACCCGAACGCGAAGCGTATGGCGGAGATGATCCAGGCGGACTGGGCGAAAGTGGGCGTGCAGACCAAAATCGTGACCTACGAATGGGGCGAATACCTGAAGCGCGTGAAGGGCGGGGAGCATCAGGCCGCACTGATGGGCTGGACAACGGCGACGGGCGATCCGGATAACTTCTTCGGCCCGCTGTTTACCTGTACGTCCGCCAACGGCGGGTCGAACTCGGCCAAATGGTGCTATAAGCCGTTTGATAACCTGATTGCCGAAGCTAAATCGATAACCGATCGCGAAAAACGCGTGGCGCTGTACAAGCAGGCGCAGCAGATGATGCACGATCAAATGCCGGCGGTAATGATTGCCCACTCGACGATTTTTGAGCCAGTCCGTAAAGAGGTCACGGGCTATGAAATCGATCCCTTCGGCAAGCACCTGTTCTGGCAAGTGGACCTGAAGGAGTAATTTTTCACTGCCCGGTTTCGGTCGGGCAGTTTTTTCGCTATTTGTGCTGTCTTCGTCATTTTTTGCCACAACACATCGCCCGGTTTTTTGTTATAACTTCAAGTGCATACTTGCAGATAACATGGAATACCATCATGCGTACTCACACTTTTTTTAAAGTTGCAGTGCTTTCTGGTCTGTTGGCCCTTTCCGGCTGTGCGTCAAAAGTCGCAGCCCCCGATCAATATTCAGGCTTTTTAAAAGATTACTCCGGCTTGCAGGAGATGAAATCTGCAACCGGGAAGCCAACCCTGCGTTGGGTTGACCCGTCCTATAATGAGGCGAATTACGACAGCATTATCTGGACGCCGATAACCTATTATCCGACGCCAAAACCGACCACTCAGCTTGGGCAAAAAACGCTTGATGAGCTGTTGAATTATACCAATACCAAACTGAAAACCGCGATTGGCCAGCGAAAGCCGATTGTGACGACGCCGGGCAAACATAGCCTGATCTTCCGCGGCGCCATCACGGGTGTGAGCTCAGACAAAGAAGGTTTGCAGTTCTATGAAGTGGTGCCTGTGGCGCTGCTGGTTGCGGGTACGCAGATGGCAACGGGCCATCGTACCATGGATACGCATCTGTTCTTCGAAGGTGAGTTAATCGATGCGGCCACGAACAAACCAGTGATTAAGGTTGTTCGTAAGGGTGAAGGGAAAGAGCTGGCGAACGAGAATACGCCAATGGGCTTCGGCACCCTGAAGCAGGTTGTGGATGACATGGCGACGGATGCCACCATGTTTGATGTTCATCAGACAGCAAATTAATAAAAAATGGCCTGCATTTTCGCAGGCCGTTTTTTTATGCCGTCCGCAGGCGGCGGAACCAGGTTTCCGGCTTCGTAAACATCACCATATTCCCGCCCAGTATCAACAGCAGGCCGACGATCCCGTTGAGATGCCACACGTAACCCTCGTACACCGTTGAAATCGACAGCGCCACCAGCGGGAACAGCAGGGTGCTGTACGCGGCTTTACCGGGACCAATGCGGCCTACCAGCGTAAAGTAGGCGCCGAAGGCAATCACCGAGCCAAACAGCGCAAGATAGAGCAGCGCCCCCATATAGCTCACCGTCCATTCCGGCATAAAGCTATCGCCCCTGAAGAGCGCGATAAGGCCCATCACGACGGTGCCGTACAGCATCGCCCAGGCGTTGGTGGTCATAGTTTCCAGCCCGTTTCGCTGATGACGCATGCTGATCATATTCCCCAGCGAGAAGCCGTAGGTGCCGAGGGCGGAAAGCCCGATGCCCGTAAGCAACGACGCGCTCCAGCCGCTGGCGAGCAGATCGTTCCAGAAAAGGGTAATGATCCCGATAAGCCCCAGCGCTGCCGCCGTCCAGAAGCGTGCGGGTGGGCGCTGGCCGAAGAAGATAAAGCTGTTGATGGCGTTATACAGCACGGCCATCGAGAAAATCACCGACTCAAGGCCGGTATTGATATGGGCGGCGGCGGTGTAAAAGCACCAGAAGTTGAAACAGAAAACGCAGCAGCCCTGAAGCATGCAGTAGAGATGATCCCGCAGCGCCAGCCTGCGCAGACGGCGAAGGGCGACCAGGACGATCATCATCGTGGCGCTGGCCACGGCGAAGCGCCAGAAAATGGAGACCGGCGCTGCAACCGGCCCCTGTTGTAAAAAAATGGCGATCCAGGTCGTGCCCCAGATCACAACGACCAGCCCATAGAGTAATGCGTTCATGGTGTCTCTCTTCTCATACCGCGAAAAACAACAGTGTGGCGAAAGAAGGGGGGGCCGGCTTTCATCGTCTTGCGCCGGACTTGCAAATTCTTGCGCTTTTTTCTCGCACAATGGCTGGTAACAGGCTGCAACACTTCTTAGACTGACAGTCTGATTAATCACCTGTTTACGGCCATGTCTCTCGTTTACGACACCTTTGAAACGTTACGCCAACAAAATGCAGTGCTGCGGGAAACCGTCGCGCTCAATACTGGCATTCAACTGGCGGCGTGGTACAACAAGCACGACACGATCACGGTGAAAAGCAACCATCACACCCTTAGCCTGTACGTGGCGGATGGCTATGAAAGCTATCAAAAAACGCCGTGTGGCTGGAAAAATGGCGGCGGGCCGGACCGTTTTTGTCTGATGCCGGAAGAGAGCGAATCCACGTGGGATATTCGTGACGACCTGTCGTTTGTGCACCTCTACTGCACCGATGAACACCTGCGGGACGTGGGGGAGAAAATCTGGGATAAACGACCGCTATCGCTGACGCTGGAGGAAAAAATCTTCGGCAGCGATCCGAAAATCACCGCCCTTTATCGCCAGTTTTTGCTCGGCTGCGACTGGCAGCAAAACGCCAATCAGCTCACCCTGAGCACCGCGTCGACCTTATTGCTGACGCATTTGGTCCAGCACTATTCCAGTGTACAGTGGAAGCTGCCGGTAGTGACCGGCGGGTTATCACCGTTTGTACTGCGCAACGTGCTGGCCTTTATCGAGGAAAACCTTGCACAACCCTTAACCCTGGCGGAACTGGCGGGCCAGGCCGCACTCAGTGAGTATCACTTTGCGCGGATGTTCCGCCAGTCGATGGGGCTGGCGCCGCATCAGTACGTTATGCAGCGCCGCATGGAGAAGGCCAAAGCGCTGGTACAGCACACGACCACGCCGCTCACCGACATCGCGCTGGCCTGCGGATTTAACTCCGCCAGCCATTTCAGTAACCGTTTTCGCAGCATGACCGGCATTACGCCGTCACAGTTACGCGCGGCGAAGGCGTGAGAAGACGGCGTAACAGATCCCTCCCAGCACCAGTCCCCAGAAGGCGGAGCCAATTCCCAGGAGCGTGACGCCGCTGGCGGTCATCAGGAAGGTAACGATCGCCGCGTCGCGTTCTGCTTCATGGTTCAGTGCCTGATACAAACTCCCGCTGATAGTGCCGAGCAGGGCCAGCCCGGCCAGCGTCTGGATGCCGCTCAGCGGCAGGGCGGCCATCAGCCCGGAAATCGACCCGCCGAACACCCCCGCCAGCAGATAAAACCCGCCTGCCGCCGCCGCGGCCAGCCAGCGTTTACTGGCATCCGGATGGGCGTCCGGGCTCTGGCAGATGGCGGCAGTGATGGCGGCGATGCATATAGAATAAACGCCGAAGGGGGATAACAGCAGTGCCAGCCCGCCGGTGGCAACGATCAGCGGTGAGACCGCCAGCGGATAGCCCGATGCCTGCATGGTGGCGAAGCCGGGCGCATTCTGCGACGCCATGGTCACCAGGAAGAAGGGTAAGCCGATACTGATCAGGCTGGTGAAGGTGAACGCAGGGGCAATGAATTCCGGCATGATGACTGATAACGTCATCCTGTTCGTGACAACGTCACCTCCGGCCCATGCCACGAACACGCCCACCAGCAGCGTGGCGACAATGGCGTACCGGGGCGCTACGGCTTTGGTCACCAGCCAGGCGGCCAGCATACTGCCGCAAAGAAAAATGTGTCCCTCAAGATTGCTGAATGCCTTCAGGCCAAACTGTAACAGCACGCCCGCCAGCATAGCGGCGGCAAGCGAGTGCGGGATCAGTTTCATCAACCGGGCAAACAGGCCGGTGACGCCGCACAGCAGAATCAGCGCATTCGCGAATATAAATACCCCGACGGTTTCCGCCAGCGTCACGCCATGCAGGCTGGTGGCGAGCAGCGCCGCGCCGGGCGTCGACCAGGCGGTCAGCACCGGGGCTTTATACCACCACGACAATGCCAGCGTGCTGATCCCCATCCCGAGCCCCAGCGCGGTCATCCATCCGGCGATTTGCTGTGTACTGGCGCCAGCCGCCGCAGCCGCCTGCCAGATAATGGCGGCAGAGCTGGCATAGCCCACCAGCACGGCAACAAAACCGGCCAGCACGGCAGGAAAGAGAGAGGCAGTCGATCGCATGGAAACTCCGTTGTGCGTTATAACGTCCGGGATAAGGTATCACTGTGCGCTATAGCGTACAAGTGGTATGCTTAGCCGCAACGGGAGGAACTATGGATATCACTCAACACCTGGCAACCACACTGAAAGCGCTGCGTCAGGCGCGGGGCTGGAGCCTGTCGAAACTGGCGGAAGAGACGGGCGTGTCGAAAGCGATGCTTGGGCAAATCGAACGCAATGAGTCCAGCCCGACGGTCTCTACCTTGTGGAAAATCGCCACCGGGCTGAACGTACCTTTTTCGGCGTTTATCACTCCAGAAAGCGAACCGCAGGCGGTGTTCGATCCGCAGCAGCAGGCGATGGTGGTGAAACCGCTTTTCCCCTGGGACGACCAGCTTAAGTTTGACCATTTCTCCATCACGCTGTCGCCCGGCGCGCTGAGCGAGTCCACGCCGCACGAAGCCGGGGTGATTGAACACGTGGTGGTGATAAGCGGTGTTCTGGACATGCAGACCGACGGTATCTGGCGGACGATTCAAGCTGATTCCGGCGCACGTTTTGCCGGCGATAAACCGCACGCGTACCGCAACAGCAGCGCCCGGACGGTGCATTTCCACTCTCTGATCCATTATCCCCGCTAAAGCGTCGCAAAACGGTTTCACTGGCACAGACTTCTGACTACAATAGCCGCCATTTTGACCATAACGGATAACGACGAAGTATGCGCCTGCACTCCCATCATCTTGAACTGCTAAGCCCGGCCCGCGACGCCGCCATTGCCCGTGAAGCCATTCTTCACGGAGCAGATGCCGTCTACATTGGCGGCCCTGGCTTCGGTGCCCGTCATAACGCCAGCAACAGCCTGCGCGACATTGCCGAGCTGGTCCCGTTCGCCCACCGTTTCGGGGCGAAGGTGTTCGTGACCCTGAACACCATTCTTCATGATGATGAGCTTGAGCCCGCGCAGCGTCTTATTACCGATCTCTACCAGACCGGCGTTGACGCCCTGATCGTTCAGGATATGGGCGTTCTGGAACTGGATATCCCGTCGATTGAGCTGCATGCCAGCACCCAGTGCGATATCCGCACCGTTGAGAAGGCGAAGTTTCTTTCGGACGTCGGGTTTACGCAGATTGTTCTGGCGCGCGAGCTGAACCTGAACCAGATCCGCGATATCCACCAGGCGACCGACGCGACCATTGAATTCTTTATCCACGGTGCGCTGTGTGTGGCGTATTCCGGGCAGTGTAATATCTCTCACGCCCAGACGGGGCGCAGCGCTAACCGGGGCGACTGCTCTCAGGCCTGCCGTCTGCCTTATACCCTGAAAGACGATCAGGGCCGCGTGGTGGCATTCGAAAAACACCTGCTGTCGATGAAAGATAACGATCAGACGGCCAACCTCGGCGCGCTGATCGATGCCGGTGTACGCTCCTTCAAAATTGAAGGGCGCTACAAGGACATGAGCTACGTGAAAAATATCACCGCCCATTATCGTCAGATGCTGGATGCCATCATCGACGATCGCGGTGACCTGGCGCGCGCGTCCGCCGGTCGTACAGAGCATTTCTTTATTCCGTCGACGGACAAGACCTTCCACCGCGGCAGCACGGACTATTTCGTGAATGCCCGTAAAGGGGATATTGGCGCGTTCGATTCACCGAAGTTTATCGGTTTACCGGTGGGTGAAGTGCTGAAAGTGGCGAAAGATCATCTTGACGTTCAGGTTACAGAGCCGCTGGCGAACGGCGATGGTCTCAACGTGATGATCAAACGTGAAGTAGTGGGTTTCCGCGCCAATACGGTGGAGAAAACCGGCGAAAATCGCTATCGCGTCTGGCCGAACGAAATGCCTGCCGATCTCTATAAAGCCCGTCCTAATGCGGCGCTTAACCGTAACCTGGATCACAACTGGCAGCAGGCCTTGCTCAAGACCTCCAGCGAGCGCCGCATTGCGGTGGATATCGCGCTGGGGGGCTGGGAAGAGCAGCTGATCCTGACCATGACCTGCGAAGACGGTATCAGCGTGACGCATACGCTCGACGGCCTGTTCGAGGTGGCGAACAATGCGGAGAAAGCGCTTAGCAACCTCAAGGATGGCGTGGCGAAGCTGGGGCAGACCATTTATTACGCGCGCAATACTGAGGTGAATCTGCCGGACGCGCTGTTCGTGCCGAACAGCCTGCTGAACCAGTTCCGCCGTGAAACGGCAGAGATGCTGGATGAAGCACGGCTGGCAAACTATCCGCGCGGCAGCCGTAAGGCCGAAACGGTGCCTGCGCCGGTCTACCCGGACACGCATCTCTCGTTCCTCGCGAACGTTTACAACCACAAAGCGCGTGCGTTTTACCATCGTCACGGCGTGCAGCTGATTGACGCCGCGTATGAAGCGCATGAAGAGAAGGGCGATGTGCCGGTGATGATCACCAAACACTGCCTGCGGTTTGCCTTTAACCTTTGTCCGAAACAGGCGAAAGGCAATATTAAAAGCTGGAAAGCGACGCCGATGCAGCTGGTGAATGGCGATGAAGTGCTGACGCTGAAGTTTGACTGCCGTCCGTGTGAAATGCACGTTATCGGCAAGATGAAGAATCACATCTTCAAAATGCCGCCGCCGGGAAGCATTGTGGCCTCCGTCAGCCCTGACGATTTGATGAAGACCCTGCCGAAGCGTAAAGGCAGCTAACCCGCAGAGTGGGTATCCGGTTTGCGCGATTTCTGCCAGGCATGGTGCTCGCGCAACCCCTCCGCAGACTCCTCAGCCGCGCTGCGTAACTCGTCGCTGTCAGCTTCATGACGAAGCTGATGGTCGGCGTTTTTCACATACACAAATTCATGCCCTTTGTGCTCCGCCATAATCTGCCCTGAGAACAGGGCGCTAATCACCAGCAGTAGCGAAAATTCTTTTCTGAACATCCTTTATCCCCTGAAAATACGCTACGGTCATCGTAGGGATAATTTCATAGAGTAATTATTCGACTGTTTAAATTTGAGAAAATAGACTGTCAAAAATTGTGGTCGCAATAAAACTCACTTAAGACTATTCTTAAAAGCAATATCGCCGTTGTAAACTCCCATTTCTGGTATGCAAAGAGAAGCTAGATTTATTGGGAAATCATTTACAATAAGATTTTTCTGGCTAAGGATTGGATCGAATAAATGAAAAAAATAATCGTGCTATCACTTCTGGGCGTAGTGGTTGCGGTGGGTGCTGCGGCCAGCATCTATTCAAATGAAGAACCAGAATATATTCAGTCAGCAAAAAGCCGTGTCGGATCGTATTTAACCAGCGATTACGGACGTGTCGAATGTAATAGCACCCAGGTAAGTGAAGATCGCTGGGAGCTGGGCTGTACCAATAAGGCGAGGGGCAAAACCTTCCAGTTCGCCGTTTACCCATCCGAGCAGGCGCCGTATGGGGTCTCTCGTGCGTTTTATCTCGAAGCGATTAATGATGATGCCCGCCAGAGTGCAGAGCAGGGGCTGATGCGTTATCTGCAAATTAATACCAAAGCGGGTTAATCGATTCGTTTATGCTTCGTTGAGGCTCACAGTGGTAGATTGCAGATGATCCACATCCCGGTATGGAATACCGGAGCGTAGATACCAAAATACAAATCTATCCATGCAAGCATTTACCGCCAGATTATGGCGGTTTTTTTTTGCCCGTTTATCGTACCGGCTGTGAAAATCGTTTGCGATATTGCGCGGGCGAAAGCGCAAATTGCTGCCGGAAATGGTGGCGCAGCGTGCCGCTTTGTCCAAAACCGGTTTGTTCCGCAATATTGTCGATGCTGAGCCGACTGTTTTCGAGGTAATCTTTTGCCCGCTGCAATCGTGCAGTTAATAACCAGCGCGCGGGCGTTGTTCCGGTCGCGTCCTGGAAACGGCGCAGAAAAGTGCGCTGACTCATACCCACCCGCAGGGCCAGCGATTCGACGGTATGGGAAACGGCCAGATGCTGGTGAAGATAATCAAACAGCTGGCCCAGGCGCTGGCTCTCCCGCAACTGAGCCACCGGTCGGCTAAGCTGCTGGGTTTGCGAGCCGTCCCGATGGGGCGGGATCACCAGCCGACACGCCACGCAGTTTGCCGCTTCAATACCGTAATTCCGGCGCACCACGTGCAGGCACAGATCAATCCCCGCGGCGCTGCCTGCGGAAGTGAGAATATCGCCTTCGTCCTGGTACAGCACATCCTCAACCACGGTGATAGCGGGATAGCGTGCTTTCAGAGCTTGCGTGTAGCGCCAGTGGGTGGTTGCCTTCCGCCCGTCAAGCAGGCCTGAGGCTGCCAGAACGAAAACGCCAGAGCAGATTGAGAGTAGCTGACAACCCCGGGCATGCGCCGCACGGAGCGCCTGACAGAGCGCGTCGGGTACGGGTTCGTCCAGCCCTCGCCAGCCGGGTACGACAACCAGATCCGCCGTTTCCAGCAGACCCAGATCGCCATCGGCCAGAATACGGATCCCGCCCGTTGCCCGGAGCTCGCCGTCATCCACGCTCGCCACGGCGAACTGATACCAGTCCTCGCCCATCTCCGGGCGCGGCAAGCCAAAGATCTCTACCGCCACGCCAAACTCAAAGGTACATAAACCGTCATATGCCAGCACGACCGCGCGCGGCGAGGGATGTCTTAAGTTTGTCATCTTTTTGCTGTTTTCTGGCATAGGCGGACGCATTCATGGGCTGAAGTAAGGGATAGAGTAGTGTTAACACAAACACCACAAATGAGGAAGATTCATGAGCTATGTTACTGAATTTCCGGCTGCTGAGCCGCAGGAAGCCGTGGGGCATTTTCTGCGTCGTCTGAGCGTCGAGACGGACTGCGCCGATGTCCATCACGCGGTATCCAGCGGTGAGCAGGACTTTGTTCTGCTGCACGTTGTCGGAAAACCTGAACATTTTGCCCGGCGGCATCTGCCCGGCGCGCTGCATTTACCCTGGAGCCAGATCACCGCCGAGCGGATGAAAGCGTGGCCAGAGGGCACGCTGTTTGTCGTCTATTGTGCAGGCCCGCACTGCAACGGGGCGGACAGGGCGGCGCTGAAGCTGGCGCGTCTGGGTCTGCCGGTCAAGGTTATGCTCGGAGGCATGACCGGCTGGGAAGATGAGCGGTTCGCGTTTGCAGGATCTTCATCACCCGCCCTGTGAACATGAATTTATTTCAACACAGATGAAATTTTCTCGTTTGTCGGCGGAGAGCCGGTATGACATCTTTTCAGGACGTTTAGACATCCAGAAGTCTAAATATTCAAGAGATGAATTATCACTGTGGGCAATTAACGCCGACAGACAGAGGAGATTTCCATGCAGCGACACCATGCCCCGTACCGCGCCGATGTAGTCGGCAGTTTTTTACGCCCGGATTCTGTTAAACAGGCCCGTCTGCAATTTGCCAGCGGTGAGATCGATGCCGGTCAGCTTCGCGCGGTTGAGGACGAGGCCATTCGCCATGTTGTCGAGCAGCAGTGCGCCTGCGGTCTGCATGTGGTAACGGACGGTGAATTCCGCCGCGCCTGGTGGCACTTTGACTTCTTTGACGGGCTACAGGGCGTAGAGCGTTATGATTCGCAGCAGGGCATTCAGTTCAACGGGGTGCAGACCAAAGCCCATGGCGTGCGCGTAACGGGCAAACTGGGCTTCGGCGATCATCCTATGCTGGAAGATTTCCGCTACCTCAAAAGCATCAGCGGTAACGCACAGCCGAAGATGACCATTCCGAGCCCGAGCGTGCTGCACTTCCGCGGTGGCCGCAAGGATATTGATGCCACGGTATACCCGGATCTGAAAGATTACTTTGACGATCTGGCGACCACCTGGCGCGATGCCATTCGGGCCTTTTACGATGCAGGCTGCCGCTATCTGCAACTGGATGATACCGTCTGGGCCTACCTTTGTTCAGAAGACCAGCGCCGGCAGATCCGCGAGCGCGGTGATGATGCAGACGAACTTGCCCGAACCTATGCCCGGGTGCTGAATAAGGCGCTGGAGGGCAAACCGGACGATCTGACCATCGGGCTACACGTCTGCCGCGGCAACTTCCGCTCAACCTGGATTTCCGAAGGCGGCTATGAGCCGGTGGCGGAGGTGCTGTTCGGTACGGTGAACGTCGACGCGTTCTTCCTGGAGTACGACAACGACCGTAGCGGCGACTTTGCGCCACTGCGTTTTGTGCGCCCGGGTAAACAGCAGGTGGTTCTGGGGCTAATCACCACCAAGCACGGTGAACTGGAGAACCCGGAAGGGGTGAAAGCGCGTCTGGAAGAGGCCGCGCGCTACGTGGCGAAAGAGCAGATTTGCCTCAGCCCACAGTGCGGATTTGCCTCCACGGAAGAGGGTAACAGCCTGAGCGAAGCCCAGCAGTGGGATAAAGTTCGCCTGGTGACGCAAATCGCCAGCGACGTCTGGTAACATCGTTCACAGCGCTGCATTATTACAGTGCAGCGCTGTACCATTCTGAGTCGTTTCCCGTAGATCCTCTCTTCGAACCCGTTTAAATCCTGCCTCTGCAACCTGGCACCCTTTTTGCTCTCCTGAAACTGACGTTACTTTTTCTGCGTCCGGGCGGTAACGGACGTCTTCGCACAGCTTTCTTTTTCAGGAGTGAAAATATGCACCGTCGTACCTTTATAAAAGCGTTCGCCTTGTCCGCCTCCGTGGTCGCCATGGGCGTCAGTTTTGGCGTCCAGGCCGCAGAGACTATTAAAGTCGGGATCATGCACTCACTCTCCGGCACGATGGCCATTTCAGAAACGCCCCTGAAAGATGTCGCCCTGATGACCATCGATGAAATTAACGCCAAAGGCGGCGTGCTCGGGAAAAAGCTGGAGCCGGTGGTGGTTGACCCGGCCTCCAACTGGCCGCTGTTTGCCGAAAAGGCCCGCCAGCTTCTGAGCCAGGATAAGGTCGCCGTAGTGTTTGGCTGCTGGACCTCCGTATCGCGTAAATCAGTTCTGCCCGTTTTTGAAGAGCTGAACGGTTTGCTGTTCTATCCGGTGCAGTACGAAGGTGAAGAGATGTCACCAAACGTCTTTTATACCGGTGCGGCGCCTAACCAGCAGGCGATCCCGGCGGTGGAGTACCTGATGAGCGAGGACGGCGGCAGCGCGAAACGCTTCTTCCTGCTGGGAACGGACTACGTTTACCCGCGTACCACGAACAAGATCCTGCGCGCCTTCCTGCACTCGAAAGGCGTGGAAGATAAAGATATTGAAGAGGTCTACACCCCGTTTGGTCATAGCGATTACCAGACCATCGTCGCCAGTATCAAGAAATTCTCTGCGGGGGGTAAAACGGCGGTGGTCTCCACCATCAACGGTGATTCCAACGTGCCTTTCTATAAAGAGCTGGCGAACCAGGGGCTGAAAGCCACGGACGTGCCGGTGGTGGCGTTCTCGGTGGGCGAGGAAGAACTGCGCGGCATTGATACCAAACCGCTGGTGGGTAACCTGGCGGCGTGGAACTACTTTGAATCCGTCGATAACCCGACCAACCAGACTTTTGTCGCGGCCTACAAAGCCTACGCGAAAGCCCATAAGCTGCCGAATGCCGATACCGTCGTCACCAACGATCCGATGGAAGCGACCTATGTCGGCCTGCATATGTGGGCGCAGGCGGTTGAAAAAGCGGGGACAACCGACGTGGACAAAGTGCGCGCGGCAATGGCGGGCCAGTCGTTCAACGCGCCATCCGGCTTTACGCTGACCATGGATGCCACCAACCACCACCTGCATAAGCCCGTCATGATTGGTGAAATCGAAGGCAACGGCCAGTTCAACGTCGTCTGGCAAACCGAACAGCCGGTACGCGCTCAGCCGTGGAGCCCGTTTATCGCCGGGAATGACAAAAAACCTGACCAGCCGATGAAAACCGCCAGCAACTAAGCCACCACCAGGGAGAGACGTCATGAACGCCATGCGCATAATTATTGCGATTGTGTGGCTTACCGGACTGCTGCCAGGGATGGTGCAGGCATCGGATGCCGATGATTTCGTTGCCGCTAGCCGCAGCCAGCAGACCGCCATGCTGACCCGCTGGGCAGCCACGCCGGAACCTGCACGTTTGCCGCTGCTTAAAGCGCTGCAACAGGAGAACCTCTACACCGACAGCCAGAAGAAGGCTTTTACCCGCATCGACGGCGAAATGGTTGCCCTGGGCGCGGCAAAGAGCGCCGAAGGAACGACCAAAGCCGTGCGGCTGACCAACCGGCTGCGCGTGTTAACCGTCACGGCGCTGGCGACGCATCAGCTTGTCAGTGACAGTGTCACCGAAAGGCGTCATGCCGCGCGGCAACTTCAGCGTGACGCCCAGCCGGATATGCTCGGGTTTCTGCAACAGCGGGCTAACCGCGAAACGGATGACGTCACCCGACAGTCGCTGAGGCTGGCGCTGGCAAATCTTCAGCTGGCGAGTCCGCAGGCGGAAACGCGCCTCAACGCGGTTGAACTGTTGGGACAGTCTGACGATCCGGACGTTCAGGCCACGCTGACGCCGTTCACCCGGGCGCAAACCGAGCCGGACGCACGGGTACGTGCCGCCGCCGCTGAGAGCCTGGACCGTATTCAGCACCGGCTGATGTGGGGCGAACTGCTGGGGCAGGCCTTCATGGGCCTGTCGTTGGGGTCGGTACTCTTGCTGGCCGCGCTCGGGCTGGCTATCACCTATGGTCTGCTGGGGGTGATTAACATGGCCCACGGCGAAATGCTGATGCTCGGGGCGTATGCCACCTGGATGGTGCAGCAGGTGATGGCGCAGTGGATGCCTCAGTGGCTGGCGCTTTATCCGGTGGTGGCGCTGCCGGTGGCGTTTTGCCTGACGGCAGGTATCGGGATGGTGCTGGAGCGCACGGTGATCCGCCATCTGTATGGCCGCCCGCTGGAAACCCTGCTCGCTACCTGGGGGATCAGCCTGATGCTTATCCAGCTGGTGCGCATGACCTTTGGCGCCCAGAACCTTGAGGTCGCAAACCCGGCCTGGCTGTCCGGCGGGGTGCAGGTTTTCGCCAACCTGACGCTACCGTGGAACCGCATTGTGGTGCTCGGGTTTGTGCTGATGGTGCTGTTCTTCACCTGGCTCATTCTGAATAAAACGCGTCTGGGGCTGAACGTGCGGGCGGTGACGCAAAACCGCAGCATGGCGGCCTGCTGCGGCGTCCCCACCGGACGGGTAGATATGCTGGCGTTTGGCCTCGGGTCCGGCATTGCCGGGCTGGGCGGCGTGGCATTGTCCCAACTGGGGAACGTGGGACCGGAGCTGGGCCAGGGATACATCATTGATTCGTTCCTGGTGGTGGTGCTCGGCGGCGTCGGCCAGCTGGCCGGTAGCGTCGCGGCGGCCTTTGGTCTGGGGATCTTCAATAAAATTCTTGAACCGCAGATGGGCGCCGTGCTGGGCAAAATCCTGATTCTGGTGGCGATCATTCTGTTTATTCAGAAACGTCCGCAGGGGTTATTCGCACTTAAAGGGAGGGTGACAGACTGATGAGCCAGCCATTGACCTTAACACTGGCGCGCAGGGCACCGCGCTCCACGCAAATCTTCGGCAGTCTGCTGGTTGCGGCGCTGCTGGTGCTGCCTTTTCTCGCGCTGTTGCCCGCAACGCATCCGCTGGCCGTTTCTACGTGGATGTTGACGCTCATCGGCAAGATCCTCTGCTACGCAGTTGTCGCCGTGGCCCTCGATCTGGTCTGGGGCTATGCCGGTATGCTCTCACTGGGGCACGGCATATTCTTCGCCCTGGGCGGCTATGCGATGGGCATGTACCTGATGCGCCAGGCGGCCGGGGACGGGCTGCCCGCGTTTATGTCGTTTCTCTCGTGGAGCGAGCTGCCCTGGTTCTGGTGGGGAACGCAGCATTTTGCCTGGGCTCTGGTGTTAATTGTGACGATCCCCGGCCTGCTGGCGCTGGTCTTCGGCTGGTTTGCTTTTCGCTCGAAGATCAAAGGGGTCTATTTCTCCATCATGACCCAGGCGCTGACCTACGCGGGCATGCTGCTGTTCTTTCGCAACGAAACCGGCTTTGGCGGCAATAACGGCTTTACCGGTTTTACCACGCTGCTCGGGTTTTCCGTCACGGCGACCACCACGCGGATCGCGCTGTTTCTCGCAACGGTCGTGCTGCTGCTTCTGGCCCTGGGCACAGGCTACGCGCTGGCGAAGAGTAAATTTGGCCGCATTTTAACGGCGGTGCGCGATGCGGAAAACCGTCTCACGTTCTGCGGCTACGATCCGCGCGGTTTCAAGCTGCTGGTCTGGACGCTTTCCGCCGTGCTGTGTGGCCTGGCGGGAGCGCTGTACGTTCCGCAGGTGGGCATTATCAACCCGGGTGAAATGTCGCCGACCAACTCGATTGAAGCGGCCATCTGGGTAGCGCTGGGTGGACGCGGCACTCTGGTGGGCCCGGTGATTGGCGCGGCGCTGGTCAACGGTGCGAAGAGCTTTTTCACCGTGGCGATGCCGGAGTACTGGCAGCTGTTTCTGGGGCTGATTTTCATCGCCGTGACGCTGTTTTTACCGCGCGGCGTGTTCGGTCTGTTTCGTAAGGGAGAGAATTAATGCAGCCCTCTGAAGGACTCTTTACCCGCCAGCTACCGGGCGACCGTTACCGCGAACAGACCGATCCGGTGTTGCAGCTCGAGGCCATTAACGTCAGTTTCGACGGTTTTCAGGCGTTGACCGATCTCTCGCTGAACATCGGCGTCGGAGAATTGCGCTGCATCATTGGCCCTAATGGCGCCGGTAAAACCACGCTGATGGACGTGATTACCGGCAAAACCCGGCCAAAAAGCGGGAAAGCTATTTACGATCAGTCCATCGATCTGACTGCCCTGGAACCGGCGGCCATCGCCCGTCAGGGCATTGGCCGTAAGTTCCAGAAGCCGACCGTGTTTGAAGCGCTGACCGTAGGGGAAAACCTCGAAATCGCCATGAAAGCCGACAGGTCCGTCTGGGCGAGCCTGCGGGCCACGCTCAGCGGCGAGCAGCGCGACCGCATTGATGAGATGCTGGTTTTGCTGCGGCTTGGCAGCGAGCGCGATCGCCGTGCCGGGCTGCTTTCCCACGGACAGAAGCAGTTTCTGGAGATCGGCATGCTGCTGGTGCAGGACCCGCACCTGTTACTGCTGGACGAACCCGCTGCCGGTATGACTGACGCAGAGACGGAATACACTGCCGAGCTGTTCCGCACCCTGGCAGGCAAGCATTCGCTGATGGTGGTTGAGCACGATATGGGTTTCGTCGAGACCATCGCCGACCACGTCACGGTGCTGCATCAGGGGCGGGTACTGGCGGAAGGTTCGCTTCGCGAGGTACAGGCCAATGAACAGGTAATTGACGTCTATCTGGGACGTTAAGGAGAGGTGATGTTACAGGTTAGCGAACTGAATCAGTACTACGGCGGAAGTCATATTCTGCGCGGGGTGAGCTTTGAGGCGGTCGTCGGGGAAGTTACCTGCCTGCTGGGGCGCAACGGGGTGGGCAAAACCACGCTGCTGAGGTGCCTGATGGGGCTGATCCCGGTGACAGGCGGGGAGGTGGTCTGGCAGGGAAAGAGCATCACTCACAGTAAACCGCACCAGCGGGTGCAGTCCGGCGTGGCCTATGTTCCGCAGGGGCGGGAGATTTTTCCGCGTCTGACCGTAGAAGAAAACCTGCTGATGGGGCTGTCACGCTTCTCCGCGGGAAACGCAAGGAGCGTACCGGAGGAGATTTGGCAGCTTTTCCCGGTGCTGAAGGAGATGAAGCACCGACGCGGAGGCGATCTTTCCGGTGGTCAGCAGCAGCAGCTGGCGATAGGTCGCGCGCTGGCGAGCCGTCCACGGTTACTGATTCTGGATGAACCCACGGAAGGTATTCAGCCGTCGGTGATTAAAGAGATTGGGCAGGTGATCCGCAGCCTGGCGAACCGGGGGGATATGGCCATCCTGCTGGTGGAGCAGTTTTATGATTTTGCGGCAGAGCTGGCCGACAGCTATCTGGTGATGTCGCGCGGCAGCATCGTCCAGCAGGGGCGCGGGGAGAACATGGAGCAGGAGGGCGTTCGCGGGCTGGTTGCGATCTGAAATGTTATAATATAACATCCTCATTCTTATAAAACGGAATGAGGATTTTGCTGTGGCTGCACAACTTGCAAAAATTGCGCTGACTCTGGGAACGCTGCTGGTAAGCGGCTCGCTTTTTGCCCATTCGCACGGTCATCAGATGACAGAGGCGGAACAGAAGGCGGCAAACGGCGTCTTTGAGGATAAAGACGTCAGGGACAGGAAGCTGTCTGACTGGGACGGGACCTGGCAGTCCGTTTATCCGTTCCTGCTTGATGGTTCGCTGGATCCGGTTTTCGAAAAGAAAGCGCAGAAGGGAGAAAAATCCGCTGCCGAGGTGAAGGCCTACTACCGCAAGGGGTACGCGACGGATGTGGACGCCATCGGCATTGAAAACAACGTGATGGAATTCCACCGCGGCAAAACGGTGAGCAGCTGCCGCTACGACTACAGCGGCTACAAAATTCTGACCTATGCGTCGGGAAAAAAAGGCGTGCGCTACCTGTTTGAGTGCAAGGATAACGCGAGCCAGGCGCCTAAGTTTGTGCAGTTCAGCGACCATATCATCGGGCCGAAAGCCTCTTCACACTTCCATATCTTTATGGGCAACACCTCCCACGAGGCGCTGCTGAAAGAGATGGATAACTGGCCGACCTACTACCCGAATGAGATGTACAAAGAGCAGGTGGTGGAGGAGATGTTGCACCACTAGGGTGTTGGTTTTGCCGGGTGACGGCTTCGCCTTACCCGGCTTACGATTAGGGTTTTGTCGGTCGGGTAAGCGCAGCGCCACCCGACACGCTATCTTCACTTTTCACGCGCATCCCGCGCAATATCATCAGCCAGGCCGCAATGATGGCGGCCATCATAATGATAAATAATGACCAGTACGGCAGATGGGTCAGGATGAGCCCGGTGATCATCGGGTTCGCCGCCGCGCCGAGCCAGCCCAGCGCCTGGGCGGAGAAATAGCTCGCCTTCATGCCCGGCGGGGCGATATTGTCGATCAGCATGTATTCACCCGGTGCATAAATAATTTCACCCAGGGTGAAAATCGCCGCCGCGATCCCCCAGTAAATCAGGTTCTCGCCGGAAAGCATAAACCCGCCCAGCCCGAGGATGAAAAAAAGCGTCGCGGCGGTCATTAACGGACGAATATTGCTGGCGGTGATCTTACGTCCAAGCGCGTATTGCAGGGTGACGACCACCGCCGCGTTGACGGGCAGCACAACGGCCACCACCTTTTCTGCGAAATCACTGTCCGCATGTGCGGCGAGGACATACTGGGAAATGCAGGTGGCGAACGATCCACCCACATACGACGCCAGCAGGCCGGAGAGCGTGTACCAGAACAGCGCCCGGTCTTTCAGCAGCACCGAGGGCTGCCACGGCATTTTCTCCTCAGGGCTGTCTGAGGCTATGCTTTTCTGCACAAAGAAATGGATAAACCCGAGCGGCAGTGCGGCGCAGAAGGCGGCCAGCCAGAACGGCAGTTGCAGGCTGTACATCACCAGCAGGGTGCCGATCGGCGGCCCGATCGTCCAGCCAATGTTCAGGAAACTGTAGTTGAGTGAGAAAACGCGCGCCTTTTCGCTGGAGGTCAGCACGTCGGCAAACCATGCTTTCAGCACCGTTGAGAAGACGGAATAGGCGCAGTTAATCAGGGCAAAGAACAGCACCACCAGCGTCACGTTATTCACCAGCGGAATCGCCACAAACCCGGCGATAAAGGCCACGATGGCGATCAGCATATAGCGTTTTTTGTCGAACTTATCCGCCAGGATGCCAAACCCCAGGCTAAACACCACGCCGATGGTCAACGCCACGGTAAGGGCATAGCCAATATTCTCCACGCTCATATCGTACACGCGTGTGAGATATATGGTCATAAAGGGCAGCGTTGCCCCGCGGCCAATTGTTAATAACAATGACGATGCCAGCAGCGCTGCGGTTGAGCGCCTGATTGATGGTTTCATTTTCCTGCCCGACAAATGCTTATGCTTTTTTTGTTGTGTTATTACAGGATTATCATGGGATCGGCAGCTTGTATAGCACCCAATTTATCCGCAGGTGCTTCTCTCCAGTACCAGAATTAATGATCTTCTCGCGAGGCTATTTTTTCTGTTACCTTGAAGTGTTTACAAAATTTTAATAATTCAGGGGCGGAAAATGACGCGGAAAGACGGGCTGTTAGCGTTGCTGGTTGTCGTGGTGTGGGGACTCAATTTTGTGGTCATCAAAATGGGGTTGCACAACATGCCTCCACTGATGCTGGCGGGGCTGCGCTTCCTGCTGGTGGCCTTCCCGGCGCTGCTGTTCGTTGCCCGCCCGATAATTCCCCTCAAGCTGCTGCTGGGCTACGGCCTTACCATCAGCTTTGGTCAGTTTGCGTTTCTTTTTTGCGCCATCAAATTCGGTATGCCTGCGGGCCTGGCTTCGCTGGTGCTTCAGGTGCAGGCGTTCTTTACCATCATTCTCGGCGCATTTGTCTTCGGCGAACGCTTGCAGGGCAAGCAGCTGGCGGGCATTAGCCTTGCGGTCTTTGGCGTGCTGGTGCTGATTGAAGGCAGCCTCAACGGTCAGCATGTCGCGCTGCTGGGCTTTATGCTCACCCTGGCGGCGGGGCTGAGCTGGGCGTGCGGCAATATCTTTAACAAACTGATAATGCAGCACGAGACCCGTCCGCCGGTCTTATCGCTGGTGGTCTGGAGCGCATTGATCCCAATCGTGCCGTTTATGGCCGCGTCGTTTATTCTGGATGGTCCGCAGGCGATGTTGAAAAGCCTGGTGGAGATCGACCTGACGACCATTTTGTCGCTGATCTACCTGGCGTTAGTCGCCTCAATCATTGGCTATGGTATCTGGGGATCGCTGCTCGGACGCTATGAAACCTGGCGTGTGGCGCCGTTATCGCTGCTGGTACCGGTGGTCGGGCTTGCCAGCGCCGCACTGTTGCTGGATGAAACGCTCAGCGCGCTGCAACTGTGTGGCGCAGGGCTGATTATGGCCGGGCTGTATATCAACGTCTTTGGCTTGCGGGTGCGTCGGGCAACGCGGGTGCGGGGTTAAGGCAGAAAAAAGCCCCGCATTAGCGGGGCAAAAACGAATTACAGGTCGTGGTTGTAATACGGCACGCCTAATTCGTCGGATTTGTCGCTGCCAGCGCCCATGTGATTGAAGTCCCAGGGCGACTGGTTTTGCGTGGACGGCATAATCATGGTGTCACGATTATTTTGCTGCCCCGCATTGGGGGTTTGCTCCGCGAAGCTCTGGCCGGAAACCAGCACCAGCAAGGTGAGGGCGGCGGAGGCGATAAATTTCATGATTTCCTCGGTTACGTCTTAACAGGCGATGATTAACTGCAATGTTTTAGCGGATACAGATAACGGGATTCACCCGGCATACTGGTAATACGGTACTTATGAGGCGGCACGTCAAAGTAGTTCTTGAACGTACGCGTCAGGGTCTGTTGCGATTCAAATCCGTAGCGTTCCGCCAGATAGAGGATCGGCTCATTGCTTTCTTTCAGTTTTTGGGCAATCTCCGTCAGCTTGCGGCTGCGAATATATTGTCCTAATGAATGGCCGGTCTCTTTTTTAAACATCCGTTGCAGGTGCCATTTTGAGTAACCTGAACGCTCAGACACTTTCTCAAGAGAGAGTGGAGATTCCAGGTTATCTTCGATCCAGTCCAAAATGCTATGAATGGTGATAGCGTCAGTATTGCGTCTGGACATCGTCATACCTCTTTTTCTGTTTACGGCAGGATTTTCTTGAGTAAGAGCTCAAGCGTTGCCACTTCATCTGCCGATAAGTTTTTTGTCAGTTCCTGGTGCAGTGTTTGTCCTACTAATTGATGACATTGCTCACACATGGCCGCGCCATCGCTGGTCAGTTTCACCAGTACGCCACGTTTGTCATTCGGGTTAGGGCTTCGTTCTATCCATCCTTTACAGACGAGACGATCCAGCATGCGGGTTAACGCACCCAGATCGACAGAGAGCACCTTTTTCAGCTCAACCGGCGTGATACACACTTCGCAGCGAATGGAACACAGCACTTTGAACTGTGTTGCGGTGATATCCAGCGGTGACAGATAGTCATTGAGCAGGCGATCTTTTTTCTGGTTAACCATATGAATAAGACGACCCAGTGGGATTATGTCGTTAAAGAGGTCACTGGTGCTTTTCACAATGGTTGCCCTGGCAAGTAGTTTAGTCACGGCAGATATTATTGCTCAGGCAAGTATAAGTCAACTGAATGAATCGGCCGATGCCACGAAATGCTAAAACGCTTCAGGAACTTATTCTGTACGCTTTTAAATCATACAGATAATCTGGGGTTATGAATTACGCGAGACAATTATGGTTACGCTGTCGGATGGCTCCGGACGAGGATTTGCCCCTATAATTGCGATGTTGAATAAGGATAAGGACTGCGGTGCATTATGTTGGATTTGATTAAAGCAGTGGGGCTTGGACTGGTGGTGTTGCTGCCGCTGGCGAACCCGTTAACGACGGTGGCGCTTTTTCTGGGGCTGGCGGGGAACATGAACAGCGCAGAGCGCAATCAGCAGTCGATGATGGCCTCTGTCTATGTCTTTGCCATAATGATGGTGGCTTATTATGCCGGGCAACTGGTGATGAATACCTTTGGTATTTCGATTCCCGGTCTGCGTATTGCTGGCGGGCTGATTGTGGCCTTTATTGGTTTCCGGATGCTGTTCCCGGCGCATAAAGCGCACGAATCCCCGGAAGCCAAAAGCAAATCGGAGGAGCTTGAAAGCGAACCGAGCGCCAACATCGCGTTTGTGCCGTTAGCCATGCCGAGCACGGCGGGGCCGGGGACGATTGCGATGATCATCAGTTCCGCCTCAACGGTGCGTGATGGGACGACATTCCCGCACTGGGTTATCACCGTTGCGCCGCCGATCATTTTTGCGCTTATCGCCATTATCGTCTGGGGGTCATTGTGCAGCTCCGGGGCGATTATGCGCTGGGTGGGTAAGGGGGGGATTGAAGCTATCTCCCGACTGATGGGTTTTCTGCTGGTCTGTATGGGCGTGCAGTTTATTATTAACGGCGTGCTGGAGATTGTTAAGACGTATCATTGAGAACGTTGCCGGGTGGCGGCTTCGCCTTACCCGGCCTACTCGCAATGGATATAATTCTTATGAATATAAAGCGATGCGTCTTCTGCAACCACTCCTCTGGCAACGAGAATCGGTATCTATGATTGTCAGACCAAAATGACAGATGAAAGATTCCGTTATCTTGGCGGTGATGAAGAACACGGATATTAATGCTTCGTAGGCCGGGTAAGGCGAAGCCGCCACCCGGCATAACAAACGTCAACCGTGGCTGGACTGTTCTTCCATCGCGACCGGCCATTTACGGAAGATAAGCACCGACCAGATCAGCGCGATCAGCGCCGGAATCGCCCCGAGATAACCAATGGCCGACATCGATACATGCAGGCTGATCTGATTTCCCACCAGCGCACCGGCTCCAATCCCCAGATTAAAAATCCCGGAGAAGAGCGACATCGCTACGTCCGTGGCGTCCGGGGCCAGGGCCAGCACTTTGACCTGCATTCCCAGACCAATAATCATGATTGCCACGCCCCAGAACAGACTGAGGATCGCCAGATGACTCTCGCTGCCTGCCGCAGGCATCAGTAACAGCAGGCATGCCAGCAGCAGACCAATCGCACTGCTTACCAGCGCAGACGCGTGCTTATTGCCCAGCTTCCCGAACAGGATGCTGCCGATAATACCCGCGCCGCCCAGGATCAGCAGCAGAACGGTGGCAAAGTTAGCGCTAAAGCCCGCCACAACCTGAACAAACGGCTCAATATAGCTGTAGGCCGTGTAATGGGCGGTCACCACTATCACGGTCAGCAGATAGATGCTCATCAGTGCCGGTCGACGCATCAGCAGCGGCAGGCTTTTCAGCGAGCCGGAGTGTTCGCTGGGCAGTTTTGGCAGCAGTTTGATCAGACACACCAGGGTGATCAGCGCCCCCATGCCGATGGCAAAGAAGGTGGTGCGCCAGCCGAAGTATTGTCCCACAATGCGCCCGATCGGCAGGCCTAACACCATCGCCAGCGCCGTTCCGGTGGCAATCAGGCTCAGCGCCTGGGCGCGTTTTCCCGCCGGAGCCAGACGAATGGCGAGGGACGCGGTGATCGACCAGAAAACGGCATGGGCAAACGCGATGCCGACGCGGCTGATGACCAGCACGGTAAAGTTCCATGCCATAAATGACAACACATGGCTGGCAATGAACACCACAAACAGCCCAATCAGCAGCTTACGACGTTCCATCTGGCTGGTCAGCAGCATAAACGGCAGCGACATCAGCGCCACCACCCATGCATAGATGGTCAGCATAATGCCAACCTGTGCCGTTTCCATATGGAAGCTGGCGGCGATGTCGGACAACAGCCCAACCGGAACAAATTCCGTGGTGTTGAAAATAAACGCGGCGATGGCGAGCGTGACCACGCGTAGCCACGCGACTCTGCGGGAAACCGTGTGTGTTGTCATAGGGATATCTGGGATTCGTTGCCTGAAAGATGAGGAGACGATCTTAAAGCCTTAAACGGCGAAAACTCAACCGTTATGTGATGTGAATCACAAAATTTACCTTCACGCAGCGGTAGCGAACGGGGTTGTTTTCATCGAAGATAAAGAACAACACAACAAAAACAGGCGGTAACACGATGCAGGAGATTGATTTTTATCTGGTAGATGCGTTCAGCGCGTCCTCCTTTGGCGGCAACCCGGCGGTGGTGTGCCCGCTCGACGCATGGCTACCGGATGAGACGTTACTGCGGATGGCACAACAGCATAACCAGTCAGAAACCGCGTTTTTTGTGTGTACCAAAGGGGGGATCGAGTTGCGCTGGTTCACCACGCTCACCGAGGTTAATCTCTGTGGTCACGCGACGCTTGCCGCGGCGTATGTACTGTTTCACGAACTGGATTATCCGGACTCACGCCTTCATTTTGACACCGCCTCTGGTCGCCTGACCGTCAGTCGTGAAGGTGACTGGATGACGCTGGACTTCCCGGCCTGCCCGACGCAGGCACAGACGCCGCCACCGGAGATGCTCACCGCACTCGGTATCAGCCACTACGTCGAGGCGCGAAAAGGCCGCGCCTGGGTGCTGGTACTGGAAAGCCGCGAGCAGGTTGAAGTCCTTAATCCGGATTTCTCCGCCATGACGCCGGGCGAGCATAAAGTAGCCGTCACTGCCCGGGACGAGGGGGAATACGACTTTGTCAGCCGTTTCTTCTCGCCAGGCGTGGCCGTGCCGGAAGATCCTGTCACCGGCTCCGCGCACACCATGCTGATCCCGTACTGGAGTGAACGGCTTGGCAAAACACAGATGTTTGCCCGCCAGGTTTCTGCCCGTGGTGGCGACGTACGCTGCGAACTCAAGGGCGACCGCGTGCGGATGGGCGGGCAGGCGGCACTGTATCTGAAGGGCACAGTATTTCTGCGCTGAACAAATCTAAGAGGAACCAACGATGCAGGAAATTGATTTTTATCTGGTAGATGCCTTCAGCGACAGGGCGTTCGGCGGCAATGCGGCGGCGGTGTGTCCGCTGGAAGCGTGGCTGCCGGATGAGACGCTGCTGAAGATGGCGAAGCAGCATAATCAGTCAGAGACGGCGTTCTTTGTCCGAACCGATAACGGGTTTGAACTGCGCTGGTTTACCACGCAGGATGAAATTAACCTCTGCGGCCACGCAACCCTCGCGGCTTCTCACGTTATTTTCGAATACCTGGATTATCCGCATACGGAAATCACCTTCACCACGCGCTTTGTCGGCGATCTGACGGTACAACGCAGCGGCGACTGGCTGACGCTTAATTTCCCGGCGTGGTCAACCGAGGTTGTTGATACTCCACCCGCAGTGCTGTTCAGCGCGCTGGGCATTAACGCAGCAGACGAGGTGCGTGTGGGGCGTGACTACATGGTGGTGCTCGACAGCCAGCGGCAGGTGGAAGCGCTGACGCCGGATATCGCGGCTATGCTCCCGCTCGGGAAAATGGTCTGCGTTACGGCACCGGGGGATGAGTATGATTTCGTCAGCCGCTTCTTCTGCCCGGGGGAAGGGGTGCCGGAAGATCCGGTGACGGGATCAGCTCACAGCATGCTGATCCCGTACTGGAGCGAAAAGCTCGGAAAAACGCAGATGTCGGCCCGCCAGGTCTCCTTGCGCGGCGGGGATCTGCGCTGCGAGCTGAAAGGCGACCGCGTGCTGATTGGCGGGCAGGCCACGTTGTATATGAAGGGGAAAATTTTCCTTCGACTCCAGGACTACGTTCAACATTAACAACTGGGCGCTGGTGGCTGACGCTCGTTGAGCAGCGCGATAAAAGCCTCGAGCTGGCGGGTCATCGCCCCGCGTCGCCACACCAGCCAGGTAGTGAGCCAGCGCCAGTTTTCCGCCAGCGGCCACGCCGCCACCTGATGATGCCCCGGCATGCTCTCCAGCATGGAGCGGGGCATCAGCGCAATGCCTGCCCCGGCAATCACGCAGGCGAGCATCCCGTGATAGGACTCCATCTCATGGATCCTTCCCGGCGTGACGCGGTCGGCATGGAACCAGCTCTCCAGATGACGCCGGTAAGAACAGTTGGCGCGAAAGGCATACACGTCGCTGCCGCTCACCTGTGTAGCTTTTGACACTTCCGCGTGACCCGCAGGGGTGACCAGCATCATCTCTTCCCGGTAAACCGGCATCCCTTCCAGTTCCGGGTGCGAGAGCGGCCCGTCGACAAAGGCGGCGCTGAGCGTCCCCTCAAGCACGCCGTCAATCATCGTACCGGAAGGTCCGGTGGACAACGCAAACTGAATGCGCGGGTAGCGCTGGTTAAACCGCGCCAGACTTTCCGGAATGCGCACGGCGGCGGTACTTTCCAGCGCGCCGAGCGAGAATAATCCCTGCGGTTCATCCCCGGCGACGACCATTCGCGCTTCGTCGACCAGCGCCAGGATCTGCTTGCTGTAGCGCAAAAAATTGTGCCCGGCGGGGGAAAGCCGCAGGCGTTGATTCTCGCGAATAAACAGCTCCACGCCGAGATCCGCTTCTAGCTGTCGGATGCGGGTGGTGAGGTTTGACGGCACCCGGTGTACCTTCTGCGCCGCCTGGGTAATGCTGCCGGTCAGTGCGACGGCGTTAAACATCTCAAGCTGTGTTAAGTCCATACCGTTCTCGATTCGTGAATAAGGTGGTGAGTATTATTCATTTTTAAGAAATAGCAGAGTAGGCCACAATCAATCAACTGTTATTACGTGGAGAACATCATGACCTATTCATCTGCTACCCATGCCCACTCTGTCAACCCGGCTACCGGCGAAACGCTGGCTGCTTACCCGTGGGCAACGTCCGGTGACGTTGAGCGTGCCATTGCGCAGGCGGATACCGGTTTTCGTCAGTGGCGACGCGAAAGCGTGGCGCACCGGGCGCAAAAACTTCGCGATCTGGGTACGGCGCTGCGTAGCCGTGCGGAAGAGATGGCGCAGACTATCTCCCGGGAGATGGGCAAGCCCATTGTGCAGGCGCGTGCGGAGGTGGCTAAGTCCGCCAGCCTTTGCGACTGGTACGCTGAACATGGCCCGGCGATGCTGCACCCGGAATCTACCCAGGTCGAAAATGCGGTGATTGAGTACCGTCCGCTGGGGCCTATTCTTGCGGTAATGCCGTGGAACTTCCCGCTCTGGCAGGTGCTGCGCGGTGCGGTGCCGATCCTGCTGGCAGGGAACAGCTATCTGCTTAAACATGCGCCTAATGTGCTGGGCTCGGCGGAGCTGATCGGGAAGGTATTCGCGGATGCCGGTTTCCCGGAGGGGGTCTTTGGCTGGGTGAACGCGACGAATGACGGCGTCAGCCAGGCGATTAACGATCGTCGTATCGCGGCGGTTACCGTAACCGGCAGCGTTCGGGCTGGAGCGGCGATAGGCGCGCAGGCGGGCGCGGCGCTGAAGAAATGCGTGCTGGAGCTGGGCGGTTCCGATCCGTTTATCGTTCTGAACGATGCCGATCTGGATCTGGCTGTCAACGCGGCGGTGGCCGGACGTTATCAGAATACCGGGCAGGTTTGCGCGGCGGCGAAACGCTTTATTGTGGAGGCGGGCGTGGCGGACGCCTTTACCCAACGCTTTGTTGACGCGGTCAAGGCGCTGAAGATGGGCGCACCGGATGAGGAAGATAACTATATTGGCCCGATGGCGCGATTTGATCTTCGCGATGAACTGCATCAGCAGGTGCAGGCGACGCTGGCGGAAGGAGCGACCCTGCTGCTCGGCGGAGAGAAGCTTGCCGGGAGCGGTAACTATTATGCGCCAACCGTACTCGGCGACGTCACCCCACAGATGACGGCCTTCCGTCAGGAACTGTTTGGCCCGGTCGCCGCAATTACCGTCGCGAACGATGCGGCGCACGCATTGCAGCTGGCTAACGACAGCGATTTTGGCTTATCGGCGACGGTCTTTACCGCTAACGATGCGCTGGCTGAAACCTTCGCGCGTGAGCTGGAGTGCGGCGGGGTGTTTATCAACGGCTACAGCGCCAGCGATGCGCGCGTCGCGTTTGGCGGGGTGAAGAAGAGCGGCTTCGGGCGAGAGCTTTCTCATTTCGGTCTGCATGAGTTCTGTAATGTGCAGACGGTGTGGAAGGATCGCGTCTAGTCTTGTTGTCGGGTAAGGCCAGGCCGCTACCCGGCAATTCACGTTTCCTGTCATTTTTGCGTAATGGTTCTGTCATTTTCGTTTCGTAGACTCGCTCGCGCCTAACGTATTGTTACAGAAGAAAATTATGAACCTAACGCAAATTTTTCGCCGTCTTGCGCCGCGCTTTATCCCTCGTCAGTTTGGCCTGCTGACCGGCATCTTTTGTATTATTGGCCTTTTCTCCGCCCTGCAACTCTCTTCCTCCTTCCTGCTCACCGCCTCCCTGAATCAAGCCCAGCGTAACGAACAGCGCAATCAGCTGGCCTGGCAGCAGCAGAGCAGGCTGGATCAGGCCCGTATTTCTCTGCTGGCCGCAAGCGATCTGCTCAACCGCTCCGGCGTGTACTTTATGCAGGATAAAGAGACCGGCTCGGAAGGGAGCTGGCATAGCCTGATGGACGAGGCGCAAAAATCCCTGGCGGCGTCACAGCAGGCATGGCAGGCCTGGCTCGCGCTTAATCCGCCGAAAGACGACGGGCTGGTTAACAGCTATCAGCTGTTTTTCGACGCCATCCGAGAGCAGGCAGAGGGGCTGGTGAAAACCAACAGCATCGACCTCTTTTTCGCCGTACCCGCCCAGGCGTTTCAGACCGATTTTAATGACAATTTCGCACGCTATCAGCAACGGAGTGAGAAGCAGACGATACAGGGGCGTCAGTCGCTCATGGAACAACTCTCAGGTCTGCAACGGCTGTTCCTGTTTGCGCCGCTGGTGCTACTGGCCATTGCCATAGCCGTCTGGTTCGGAATGGCGAAGTGGGTGATATCCCCGCTACGCCGTCTGATTATCCAGATTAACCAGCTTGCGGCAGGGGATTTGTCAGGCACGCCGCCTGACGTTGTGCGCTTTAACCGTGAAATCAGCCAGCTCAGCGGCAGTATTACCGCCATGCAGCGCGGGCTCCAGCAACTGGTGACCCAGGTCAGCGAGGCCACTACCTCCATGGTTGAAAATATCGGATCGCTTGCGCAGGGGAATCAGAAGCTTTATCAGCAGTCTACGCGACAGGCCAAAGAGCTGGAGGAGGTGACCGCACACATCGCCGAACTCGAAACCCACGTTGAGGGGAACACGGGTTATGCAAAACTCGCCCGCTCGCGCGCGGATGAAGCCCGACAGGCTGCCGCTGGTGGGGAGCAAATGATGTCAGCGGTGAATGGCTCGATGCAGACGATCGTCGACCGATCCTCAGAGATGCGCGGGATCGTCGCGATGATCGACAGCGTGGCGTTTCAGACCAACATTCTCGCCCTCAACGCTGCCATTGAAGCCGCCCATGCAGGAGAGCAGGGGCGCGGATTTGCGGTGGTTGCCCGGGAAGTGGGGCTGTTGGCCAGAAAAAGCAGTCACTCTACGCAAACCATCCAGGCGCTAATTAACCACTCGCTACAGGGCATTGAAGAAGGTTCTCAGGTGGTAAACCGTCTGGAAGAGAATTTGCAACAGGTCACCGGGCTGGTGGCGAATCTGAGCAGCCTGCTGAATGATATTTCGCTGGCCACCCTGAATCAGGGGGACAGCATTCATCAGATGACCCGTCAGCTTCAGGCGCTGAATCAGGTATCGCGTCGGACAGATGTGCTGGTTAGCGAAGCGTCAAATGCCTCTGAGCGCCTGCATCAGCAGTCCGATCTTTTGTTGCAGGCCGTCTCGCGTTTTCGTCTCCCTGCCTGACGTGACGTATCAGCGTCTGTTATACTCGCTGCCCGTTTTAGCCTGAGGGCAAGGAGCAAAGTGTGGCTGCGGTCATCCATAATGAGATGCTGGACGAGATTCTGGCGCAGGTTCGTCCGTTACTGGGGCAGGGTAAGGTTGCCGATTACATTCCCGCGCTGGCTTCGATCAGCGGTAATAAGCTCGGTATCGCCATTTGTACTGTCGACGGTCAGCGTTTTCAGGCGGGAGACGCGCTTGAGCGCTTTTCGATTCAGTCGATCTCAAAAGTGCTTAGCCTCGTTGCCGCCATGCGCCAGTATGACGAGCAGGAGATCTGGCAGCGGGTGGGCAAAGATCCGTCCGGTCAGCCGTTCAACTCCCTTCTCCAACTGGAAATCGAACAGGGTAAGCCGCGTAACCCGTTTATTAACGCCGGGGCGCTGGTGGTGTGCGATATGCTGCAAAGCCGGCTGAGCGCGCCGCGCCAGCGGATGCTCCAGATTGTGCGGCAGCTTTCCGGCGTGCAGGACATCGCCTACGATCCGGTGGTAGCGCGCTCTGAGTTTGAACACTCTGCACGTAACGCCGCCATCGCCTGGCTGATGAAGTCCTTCGGCAACTTTCATAATGACGTCGCCACGGTGCTGCAAAACTATTTTCATTACTGCGCGCTGAAGATGAACTGCGTCGAACTGGCGCAGACTTTTCTGTTTCTGGCGCATCAGGGCCATGCCCCGCATCTGGGCGAGGACGTTGTCTCCCCGATGCAGGCCCGGCAGATCAACGCCTTAATGGCAACCAGCGGGATGTATCAGAATGCCGGGGAGTTTGCCTGGCGCGTGGGGCTGCCGGCTAAATCCGGCGTTGGCGGTGGGGTCGTGGCGATTGTCCCTCACGAGATGGCGATTGCCGTCTGGAGCCCGGAACTGGACGAGACCGGAAATTCACTGGCGGGCGTGGCGGCGCTGGAACAGCTGACCAAACGCCTTGGACGGTCCGTATACTGATGTCCACGTTAGATCCTCTGTTCGCGCGCCTGGCTCGCTCCACGTTCCGTTCACGATTTCATTTAGGGACGAAAGAGCGGCAATACTGCTGGGATAAGGGCGCGGAGACTATCGATAAGCATGCTGCTGATTTTGTCGCCGCGCGGCTGGCGCCTGCACACCCGGTGAATGACGGTAAGCAGACGCCAATGCGCGGCCATCCGGTTTTTATCGCCCAGCATGCCACGGCAACCTGCTGTCGGGGCTGTCTGGCTAAGTGGCACGCTATCCCGCAGGGCGTGCCGCTGAGTGCGCAGCAACAACAGTATATCGTCAACGTAATCCATCATTGGCTGGTCATAGAGGTAAATCGTGCCTCCTGAACTGACAATGTCTCTGTTTAAGCTACGCTTTTACTAATGCTCAGCGTCAGGAGACGTTATGAAGGCACCTCAAATTCCCGTGAATGAAGCGGAGCGCATGAATGCTCTGCGCGAGTCCGGTCTGCTTGAGATCGACAATTACCCCGCGTTTGATCGTCTTACGCGGCTGGCAACACGCTTTTTCAGGGTGCCGCTGGCGATGATTACGCTGGTGGATGACCACGCCGCGATCGTGAAGTCTGCCGACGGCCAGGTACCTGCCACCCAGCCTCGCGATCTCTCGTTTTGTGGTCATACGATCCTGGGTGACGCGCCGCTGGTGGTGAGTGACACGCTGCTGGACGAACGCTTTGCGGATAATCCGCAGGTGGTGGGAGATCCGGGCGTGCGCTTTTACGCCGGTTTCCCGCTGCGTTTACGTGACGGGGCGTGCGTGGGATCGTTGTGTCTCATTGATTACGCGCCTCGTGAGTTTACCGCGGCGGATGCCGCCGTACTGGCCGATCTCAGCGCGCTGGCAGAGGATGAATTTGCGGCCGTTAGCGCGGCCACAACCGATGAACTCACGGGGCTGTTTAACCGTCGCGGGTTTAACCAGTTTGCGCAGTTTGCACTGTCGGTTTCGCAGCGTCGGGCAGAACCATTAACCCTTGGCTGGCTGGATCTGGACCATTTCAAAACCATTAACGATCGCTTCGGACATCAGGAGGGGGACAAAGCTCTGAAAGCTATGGCCGCCCTGATGCGTTCCTCGTTCCGCGAGGCCGATCTGCTGGTACGTTTCGGGGGAGATGAGTTCGCGGTGCTGTTTGCGGATACCGATGAGCCTGGCGCCTGGATCGCCATGCAGTATCTCGTGGAACAAACGGAAAAGTATAACGCGCGTCAGCTGCATCCCTGGTCGTTACAGTTCTCCTGGGGGCTGAGCGAGTTCGATCATCACCGCAACGATATGCAGGCATGGCTAAAACACGCGGATGCGCAAATGTACGCCATGAAGCGGCAACACCACGGCGAGAAATGACATAACGAAATCCTATGTCATCGCTTATTGCGTTACAAAAATGTTAATAGCAAAGTGGAGAGATTCAACCTAAGGACGCGCAATGAACTCTCCCATGCTGATTAAACCTCTCTCCCGGCAGGACATCCTCACCCACATCGATGCCCTGAACGATATTCTCGTCAACTGTGTCAACGGCGGCGCCTCTGTCAGCTTTATGCTGCCTTTTTCTGCCGGGAAAGCCCAAACCTTCTGGGCCGGCGTCGCAGACAGCGTCGGGCGCGACGAGCGTACAGTCCTGGGCTGTTTTGATGCGGAGCAGGGGCTGGTTGGCACGGTCCAGCTGATCACCGATCAGCCTGAAAACCAGCCGCACCGTGCAGATGTCGCGAAACTGCTGGTTCATGAGAACGCGCGCCGTAAAGGGGCGGCAATGGCGCTGATGGAAGCCCTGGAGGCGGTTGCACGTGAAAAAGCGCTTACGGTACTGGTGCTTGATACCTCAACCGGCAGCGGCGCGGAGACGTTTTACCAGAGAGCAGGCTGGCAAAAGGCGGGGGAGATCCCACGCTACGCCCTGATGCCGAACGGGGACATGACGGCGACCTCGGTGTTCTATAAATTTCTGTGATTATTTTTCACCATCGCATCCTGAGTTGATCCAGACAGGGGTTATGGTCCTGAAGTTTTGATAAGTTATCACACCAATCTTATCAGGCTGTATGACTAATCATAAAGGACCTCCATTGTGAACACACTCAACCGTCGTGATTTCCCCGGTGCGCGCTATCCTGAACGTATCATCCAGTTTGGCGAAGGTAACTTCCTGCGCGCGTTCGTTGACTGGCAAATCGACCTCTTAAACGAGCATACCAATCTCAATGCCGGTGTGGTGATTGTGCGGCCGATCCAGAGCGATTTTCCGCCGTCCCTGAGCACCCAGGATGGTCTGTATACAACGATTATTCGCGGTCTGAATGAGCAGGGGGAAGCGGTAAGCGATGCGCGTCTTATTCGTTCCGTGAATCGTGAAATCAGCGTCTACAGCCAGTACGATGAATTTCTGAAGCTCGCCCATAACCCGGACATGCGGTTTGTCTTCTCCAATACCACGGAGGCGGGGATCAGCTATCACGCGGGGGATAAGTTTGACGATGCGCCAGCTGTCAGCTATCCGGCCAAACTGACGCGTCTGCTGTTCGAGCGTTTTACCCACTTTAACGGGGCAGCGGATAAAGGCTGGATTATCATTCCTTGCGAACTCATCGACTACAACGGCGATGCCCTGCGTGAACTGGTGCTGCGCTATGCACAGGAGTGGGCGCTGCCGGCGGCATTCATTGCGTGGCTGAATGATGCTAACACTTTCTGTTCGACGCTGGTTGACCGCATTGTTACCGGCTATCCGCGTGATGAGGTGGCAGAGCTGGAAGCCGGGCTGGGCTATCACGACAGCTTCCTCGACACGGCGGAACATTTCTATCTGTTTGTTATTCAGGGGCCGAAATCACTTGCAGCTGAACTGCGCCTGGATAAATACCCACTCAACGTCCTGATTGTTGACGATATCAAACCGTATAAAGAGCGTAAGGTGGCGATCCTCAACGGCGCGCACACGGCGCTGGTTCCGGTCGCTTTTCAGGCCGGCCTGGATACGGTAGGGGAAGCCATGAACGACGCGGAAATTTGCGCGTTCGTAGAGAAGGCTATTTATGAGGAGATTATTCCGGTCCTGGATCTGCCGCGCGACGAGCTGCACTCCTTCGCCAGTGCCGTAACGGGGCGTTTCCGAAATCCGTACATTAAGCATCAGCTGCTGTCGATTGCCCTGAACGGGATGACCAAGTACCGCACCCGCATTCTGCCGCAACTGCTGGCAGGGCAGAAGGCGACCGGCAAACTGCCAGCACGTCTGACCTTTGCTCTGGCGGCGCTGATTGCATTTTACCGTGCCGAGCGCAACGGTGAGCGCTATCCGGTGCAGGACGATGCGCACTGGCTTGAACGTTACCAGCAGTTGTGGACGCAACATCACGACAAACAGGTCACTACCCGTGAACTGGTATCGTCAGTGTTAAGCGTGAGCGAGCACTGGGAACAGGATCTCACTCTGGTGAACGGACTGGTAGACAAGGTTGTGCTGGATCTGGATGCAATTTTAAGCAAAGGCATGCGCGATGCGGTAAAACCGCTCTGCTAATCATAATGCCCGGCGTTGGCCGGGTTTTTTACAGACTACTTTTAGTTACAACATACTATACGTTCTTTTTTTAAAAAGCACATGCAGCACCGTGCGGTTGAGGCTTAACAGGTCAGAAAATGCAATGAACTATTAACATGCTTGCAACCGTGAGGGGGATCACGTTTAATAGCCGCGCTCTTTACTTTTCTGAAGCTGATTATGATTGTTCGTCCTCAACAGCACTGGCTGCAACTGATTTTTGTCTGGCATGGTTCGGTACTTCCCAAAATTTATACCCGACTGCTGCTTAACTTCCTGCTTTCCATCGCCGTGATTGTCATGCTGCCGTGGTACACCTCGCTGGGTATCCGGTTTACCGTCGCGCCGTTCAGCATTCTGGGCGTGGCTATCGCCATCTTCCTGGGATTTCGCAATAACGCCTGTTATTCGCGCTACGTTGAGGCGCGTCTGCTTTGGGGGCAGTTGATGATAGCGGCGCGCTCGCTGTTTCGCGAGGTAAAAAACACCTTGCCGGATGATAAACATCTTGGAGAGTTTGTCCGCCTGCAAATCGCGTTTGCTAACTGTCTGCGTATGACCCTGCGCAGAGAAACCAATGCCGATCAGCTGTCCCGCTATCTGGCTCCAGACGATTTACGCAAAGTGATGGACGCCAACTCGCCGGCGAACCGTATCCTGCTGATCATGGGGGAGTGGCTGGCCGTACGGCGGCGTAGCGGGCACCTTTCAGACATTCTGTTTCACAGCCTCAACAACCGCCTGAATGATATGTCCATCGTGCTGGCTGGCTGTGAGCGTATCGCCAATACGCCAGTCCCGTTTGCCTATACGCTGATCCTGCACCGGACGGTGTATCTGTTCTGCATCATGCTGCCGTTTGCGCTGGTTGTGGATCTGCATTACATGACGCCCTTTGTCTCTGCGCTGATTTCCTACACCTTTATCTCGCTGGACACGCTGGCGGAAGAGCTGGAAGATCCGTTTGGGACAGAAGATAACGATCTCCCGCTGGACGCCATCTGCAACATGATGGAGCGCGATCTGTTGCAGATGAACGATGAAGAGAATATCCCTGAAAGACTGATGCCTGATAAGCATTATCAGCTGACCTGACGGGCATTCCACTCGTCGCGGGTGATTTCCCACAGCTCCGAATCCAGCAGGCCGCTGACATAGGCTTTCTTCTCCGTCCTGATGAGCCGCATGCCGCTGCTGTCTGAAATACGTCGGGAGCGGCTGTTGGCCGCCGCTTTCGGCGCGCGTAACACCGGTTTATTGAGCGTATTGAACCAGTAATCCGTGGCCGCAATACTCGCCTCGCGCATATATCCCTGGCCCTGAAATTCCGGCGCGAGCCAGAAGCCCCGATTGTTGTCCTCCACGTCATACAGGCAAATCAACCCCATCAGTTCGTCAGGCGCTTCGCGACGGCGAATCGTCCAGAACCACGCAATCCCTTTGGCCATATCGGGCAGTGCAACGTTGTTGACATAATTTTCTGCACCGTTTTCCGGGTAGGGCCAGGGGACTGAAGCCACCATATAGCGGACAATCTCCCAGCGCGGATAGCGTTGCTGGATCTGGACGGCATCGGCGGCAACAAGGGGTTTAAGTAATAAGCGTTCTGTCGTAAGCGTGGGTATCGTCATCCGGTGATCTCCATATTTGAGCGTTATCATTTGTTTGGGTTCTGATATTTCATCAATATCACATTCCAGTTGGTCGTGCTTTTGTTATTCAGATTTATCCATAAAGGAGTATGTAATGCCAAGAAAAGCCAGGCCCGAAGAAGCCGAAACACTCTGGCACGTCCGTAACGAAGCGATGCGCCATGGCTGTAAAATCTGTTACGACGCAGAAGTGATTGCGCGCTGGACGTCAGAAAAGATGCCTGAACATTACCGTACCTCCAGGTCGATTTCGTGTTATAGGCCTGCCCATGCAGGAGCTGAACTGCTCCCAAATGGAGCTACGGTTTACGAAGTTCAATAGCTTATTTACATTTGCTTACATAAATACACTTTCTTTACATTAAGTAATGTAAGATATTTTTTTAGCACAAAATGCAAAACTAAATTAAATGGAGATGATTTATGTCGAATATAAGAGCATTAAGCCTTAATGAGATAGCATTAGTAAGTGGCGGCAATGGAAGCGGTAATTATGAAGGTGCCGGTAGTCGTAACACCAGCTCTAAACCTGGTAATTCAAAAGGAAACAATGGCTCTATTTACAAGGGCGTTGACTCATGCGGCGCAGGAATCATCGGTGGTCTAATCGCCGGCTCTCCTGGGGGGCCAGTGGGTATGACCGCTGGGGTAATTGGTGGAGCTATAGCTGGCCAGTGCACAAAAGATAGTTTTTCAGATCGTGGTAGTAAAGATAAAAGTAATAATTACAACGGCCCCGGACAATGCCGTTGGTAAGTAATTTGAGTTGTGTGTGATAATAATTTAAAAGCTCATTATAACTGAATGTTATTCTAGGTGTTTCGATATTTAATGATTATTCGAAGTAGTCATGATGAGCTATTATTTTTGATAAAGTTAATGTAATCACAAGTATCGGGTTAAGCATGAAACAATTTTTAAATTTCCTAATTTACTTATTTTTTTTCATTATCGCATTTACCCTTTTGAAATACGCTGAAGTTCTTGAGTTTGACGAAGTATCACGGCCAGGGATTATATCAAGGTTTCTTATTGCGTTGATTGTATTAATAGCAGTAACTCGATGGGGCGTTAACTTGATGAATAGGTTTAAAAGTAAATAAAGTACACTCCGATAAAAATTGTTGTGTTGCAGAATGGAATCATTACAAATGTTCACTGAAGTTAAAGTGCATGATATCAAAAAATGATTACGATATCATAGCCATATTTGTTGATTCTTATATAAAATATGAATTAATAATAGGTTGAACATGATAATCTTTAGGCATGTCTATCCATTCATTTATAGTAAGAAAAACGTAATTGTTCTTTTTATTGCGTCTGTTATCTCAATAATAATTACGTTATCGCCATCCATAACCCTCCGCTATCTTACTCTCGATGTGTCATTTTTCTTATTGTTTATTGCGGAATTTTCAATTGCATTTTTCTTGTATATTTTTTACTTAAGGAAGTTGGATGGTTTTAAATTACGCCCAAGTAGAGATTTAACTTCAATAAAATTTTCTATTGTTGTGTTGTTTGTCATTTTGCTGGTTCAGTATAATGTTTATCTTTACAGGGATAATTTATATCATTATGGACCTTCCCATATTAGTTTTATAGCATTTATAATAGCCACCTTCGTAGTCCCATATTATGAGGAGATTATATACAGGGGCTGTATCTTCGGTGTTTTCCACTCAATTTTTAATAAAAAGTATATTATCCCATGTATATTGACTTCATTGTCTTTTTGTCTGATGCATGGACAGTATTATAACATTTTAGATCAATCCATTCTTTTTTTGGTGTCAATATTGCTATTAATAGTTAGAATAAGAAGCAGAGCGCTTTTTTATCCTATTATAATTCATTCGTGCATGAATGCTTTTGTTTTGTCGTTAAATTTTTGAAGGGTATTTGGGATATGAATATCTTCAGGGAAGAGGCTTTAAATCATCAAACAGATTCTGATTATGGTGAAATTGTTTTACCTGCGTCATTCGGTTTATCAGTAAGCGCACTCACAACGTTATTCATATTTCTGTGCCTGATACTCTTTATTCTTTATGGTAGCTATACACGTAAGGCTCACCTTTCCGGAATCGTTATGCCCTCATCCGGGCTGGTAAAAATCACTCCTCAATATGCTGGCTACGTAACCAAATTGACCGCCTCAGAAGGTCAACACATTATTGCCGGTGAGACTCTTTATCATATCAGCGGTGAACATTTCAACGAACAGGGGGCAGGTACACTCGCTGCTATAAGACTTTCCCTACAAACTCAGTTTACAATGCTGACTTCTCAACAGACCCTGGAATTGCGTGACAACAGTCAGCAGCAGCATGCCATACAACAGCGAATAGTTTCCCTGAAACCTCAGGTTAAAAGTGCAGAAAAGCGTCTGTCACTTGCCGTGCATCAGGCTGCGCTGGCCGTGTCTGTTATGGAGCGCTATAAGAAACTTGCTGATACGCATTACGTATCAGATATCGAATACCAGCAGAAGCAGATTGACGTTTCAACGTCACAGCAAAACGTTGAGGATCAGCGTCAGGGGCTTCTGCAACTGCACACCGCGATGGAGGCTGCTAAAGACGACCTTGACCATCTCATCGTTCAGGGTGAAAGCCGGAAGGCTGAAATGGACAGGCAGTTGCAGGTGATCAGGCAACAGCAGGACGAACTGGCAGGTAAGGAAAATTTCACGCTGACTTCACCGGTATCCGGAACCGTTGCTGCCGTGCTGGTCAGACAGGGACAGTCTGTCAGGGCATCTGAACCTGTCATGACCCTCATTCCCGACAATGCCCGTTTGCAGATAGAACTCTATGCTACCAGTCAGAATGCTGGCTTTATTCAGGCGGGGCAGCGTGTTGCCCTGCGGTTCTCTGCCTTCCCCTATCAGAAGTTTGGTGTGCAGTACGGGACTATCCGTGAAATAAGCCATACAACGCTGACATCTTCTGATTTACTCTCCGTATCTCCTGTGACCTGGAAGGAGAATGAAGGTCATTACCGCGTCATCGTTGAACCTGAAAATACTTTTATTCTGGCTTATGGGAAACAGGAAGCCCTGCGCCCCGGCATGGTTCTTGACGGGGATGTCAGCCTGGATACCCGCAATTTGTGGGAGTGGCTGACTGAGCCGCTCTGGAGCCTGAAAGGAAAGCTGTGATGGATACACTTAAATGGACCGGGAGAAAACAGCTTCCTCTCACCCGACAGACAGAGTCAGCGGAATGTGGTCTGGCATGCCTGGTCATGATGGCCTGCTGGCATGGTCTGCAAACAGACTTACCCACACTGCGCGAACGTTTCAGTATCAGCTCACAAGGGATGACCCTGCAGAGACTGACTGAATGTGCGGCCGGTATCGGATTATCCAGCCGGGCAGTTCGGCTGGAGCTTGAGGACCTAAGATCCCTTTCTCTCCCGTGTATTCTCCACTGGAACATGAATCATTTTGTTGTGCTACATAAAGTTCGCGGAAGCAGGCTGGTTATTCATGATCCGGAAAAGGGAAAAGTAACGCTCTCCCTACAGGATGCTGGAAAACATTTCACCGGCGTCGCGCTGGAGCTGATGCCAGCCAGTGATTTTACCGCTCGGGATGAAAGGAAAAAAATCCATCTGCGCCAACTGACAGGTAAAACACCGGGTCTGTTGTCGGCAATGTCGCGAATTATCGTTTTTGCCGTGGCACTCGAAATCCTGACACTGGGAAGCCCGCTTCTCAACCAGCTGGTGATTGATGAAGTCCTGGTGGCTGCCGACCAGAGTTTGTTGACCGTCATTATTATTGCGCTTCTGCTGATGTCACTGACCCAGATGCTGCTGTCACTGGCCCGCCAGTGGGCGAGTATTACACTGTCCGTCAATTTTAACATGCAGTGGACAGCACGGGTTTTCCATCATCTGGTCCATCTTCCTCTGGCCTGGTTTGATGCACGCAGTAAGGGGAGTATTAATGCTCGTTTTGAGGCGGTAGATACCATCCAGCAGGCGCTGACTACGCAAGTGCTGGAAGGTATTCTGGATGTGTTGCTCGTGGTGACTGCGCTTTGCATGATGCTGCTGTACAGTCCTGAAATGACATTGATCGCCGTACTTGCAGCCATTTTCTATGGTGTGTTGAGGGCACTGTGGTATCCGTCCCTTCGACAGTCGGCAGAAGATGCCTGGGATGCAGGTGCCAAGGAGTCCGGGCATTTTCTTGAAACACTCAACGGGATCCTCAGCCTGAGAATTAACGGTGTGACGGCACATCGTGAGGCCGCCTGGCTGAATCTCAACGTTGCCCGCAGAAATACGCAGTTGCGTCAGAGCCGTCTGCTGATGTGCTATGACATTGCTCACACTCTTACCGGCAGCGTGGTATCAGCAATCATTTTGTGGAAAGGCGCCGGGGAGGTATTGAATGGAACCTTCACCGTCGGCATGCTGGTTGCTTATTTATCCTATCAGACGCGTTTTTCTTCCAGTATCAGTAGCCTGACTGATAAGTTTTTTTCCTGGCGTATGCTCGATGTTTACAACGAACGACTGGCTGATATTGTACTGACCCCGACAGAAGGCCTTCAGCAACAGCCTTTTCGTGAGCATAACAACGCTTCGCACATTCCTTCTGTATCCCGCAGGGAGATGGATGAATATGCTCATGCTCCTCTAGTACTTGAGCACATCATCTTCAGCCACAAGGGAGGGGAAAATCCGATAATCGGCGGGGTGTCGCTGACACTCAATCCCGGAGAAGTCGTTGCCATTACAGGTAAATCCGGATGCGGGAAAACGACACTGGTGAAGCTTATCCTTGGGATCCACATCCCTGATGAGGGCAGGATCAGGGCATTTGGCATATTGCATACGCATCCGGATTATTTTCAGGTTCGTCAGCGTATCGGTACCGTACTGCAGGATGACCATCTTTTCAAAGGTTCTGTAGCAGATAACATTATTTTTTTCAGTGATGACCGAAATTATGAACGAATGATCCAGTGCGCAAGACTGGCACTTATCGACAGCGATGTTATGGCAATGCCGATGGGGTATCAGACGCTGATTGGTGAAACCGGCGGAGGGCTTTCCGGAGGACAAAAACAACGCATTCTGCTGGCAAGGGCGTTGTACAAGAAACCGGGATTCCTGTTACTGGATGAAGCGACCAGCCACCTTGATGTTGAGAGTGAAATCCGGATAAGCCAGACCTTACGTCAACTGGGGCTTCCTGTTCTGCTGATAGCCCATCGCCCGGAAACCATAGCCTCTGCAGACCGGGTTTTGTATCTGGCAGACGGCTACTTAACGGAGCTGAATCTCCAGCATACAGTCAATAATGGCGAGTCTGTTTGTGAATATATTAATGACGTGATGGCAAAAAATTAACCTTAACGTACATAATTTTCGATATCCAAACTTACCCCTATCTGGAAGATCTATTTGTTGACGCTGCCGAACGTGGCGCAGGGGCGGGTAAAGCGCTTATCGACGCCCTGATCGATGAGGGTAAGCGGGAAGGGTGGTCAAAACTCTACTGGGTAACCCGCATGCACAATCCGGCGCGTAAGCTGTATGACCACTATGGTGAAGCCGACGATTACGTCCGGTACCGAATCACCCCTTAACCGGGTTTGTATCACACTGTATCTGCGTCTGTGATACATACACAGGTATGCAATAAAGCCGCATCCGCACACATCCTTTATACAAACGCATGGTGATATATCTCCGCCAACTGAACTCACCCGGAGATAACATCATGTTTAATAAACTCGCATACTCAGCCGTCGCCCTGACCGTTTCACTTGGCACCGTGATGTCCTGTCAGGCAGAAGCGACAGGTAAGGATTACGCGTCGGCCTTTAATCAGGTTAAACAGATTAACGCTGGCGATTTGAACGTCGGTTACGTCGATATCGGGCCAAAAGAGGGGCAACCGGTGATCCTGCTGCATGGCTGGCCGTACGACATTCACAGTTATGCAGACGTGGCCCCCGCGCTGGCCGCAAAGGGGTATCGTGTCATTGTGCCGTCCCTGCGCGGGTACGGCACCACGCGCTTTATTTCTGAAAAAACGCCGCGAAACGGCCAGCCTGCGGCGATGGCAAAAGACATCGTTAACCTGATGGACGCTCTGAATATCAAACAGGCGGTGTTTGCCGGTTATGACTGGGGGGCGCGTACGGCGGATATCGTTGCGGCGCTCTGGCCGGAACGGGTGAAATCGCTGGTCTCGGTAAGTGGCTACCTGATCAGCAGCCAGGCGATTGGCAAACAGCCTTTACCGCCGAAGGCAGAGGTTCAGTGGTGGTATCAGTTCTATTTCGCCACGCCACGCGGTGCGGAAGGCTATGCTAAAAATACGCACGATTTTGCCCGGTTGATCTGGTCCCAGGCTTCGCCGGACTGGAAATTCAGCGATGCCACCTTCAATGCCAGCGCCAAATCCCTCGATAACCCGGACCACGTTGCCGTCACGCTCAGTAATTACCGCTGGCGTCTGGGGCTGGAGAAGGGGGAGCAGAAATATCACGCCTACGAACAAAAGCTGGCTAAGCTGCCGAACATTACGGTGCCGACCATCACCATCGAGGGCGGTAACAACGGGGCACCACATCGTGCACCCGCAGCCTATGCGGGGAAATTCACCGGAAAATATGAGCACCGTACTTTCGGCGCAACTGTTGGCCACAACCCGCCGCAGGAAGATCCGCAGGACTTTGTTAACGCGGTTGTCGACGCGGATAAGCTCTGATATGTGCTATTTTCAATCCGTTACCTCTTAATCAGGGAGCCTGCGGTGGAGCATATTGATCACATCCTTGTCGTCGATGACGACAGGGATATTCGTGAGCTGATTGTCGATTACCTCGTGAAATCCGGCTACCACGCCTCTGGCGCGGCGAACGGGAAAGAGATGCGCGTAGTGCTCGACAAACAGCATATCGACCTGGTGGTGCTGGACGTGATGATGCCCGGCGATGATGGCCTGACGCTGTGTCGACAGCTGCGCAGCAGCAGGCATAAGGATCTGCCGATCCTGATGCTCACCGCGCGCAACGAGGACACGGACCGGATCCTGGGGCTGGAGATGGGAGCCGATGATTACGTGGTGAAACCGTTTGTGGCCCGCGAACTGCTGGCGCGTATCAAAGCTATCCTGCGTCGTTTTCGTACTATGCCGCCTAATCTTCAGGTGACCGAGGCAGGGCGCCTGGTGGTGTTCGGGGAATGGCAGCTGGATACCGTGGCGCGTCATCTGATTGATAACGAGGGTATGGTTGTGGCGCTCAGCGGGGCGGAATATCGCCTTTTGCGCGTATTCCTCGATCATCCTCAACGGGTGCTGACCCGCGACCAGCTGCTGAACCTGACGCAGGGACGTGATGCTGAGCTGTTTGAGCGTTCGATTGATCTCCTGGTGAGCCGCGTGCGACAGCGTCTGAATGAAGATGCCCGCACGCCCGCCTACATTAAAACCGTTCGCAGCGAAGGCTACGTTTTTACCATGCCGGTGACCATCGTCGAGGCCAATGAATGACCCTGTGGCCCCGCACCTTACTGGCCCGGCTGCTGATCATTGTGCTGCTTGGACTCTTGCTGGCTAACGCGCTCAGCCTGACGCTGGTCATGGTTGAGCGAATGCGCAGCGCGCGTTCGGTTATGCTGGGCAATCTTGAGAACGACGTGGCGACCAGCGTGGCTATTCTCGACCGGCTTCCGGCCAAAGAGCGGGCAGAGTGGCTGGAACGGCTCAGTCGCGGTAATTATCGCTATATCCTTGGCCCCGGCGAGGCAGGCGCCGCGCCAACGGACAAGCGCTCGCGGGATGCGATTCGCACCCTGAAAGAGACGCTTTCAGCCCAATATCAGCTTCAGTTTACGGCGGTGCCAGGGCCGATTTCCCATATTCAGGCCCATCTGACGCTCCGCGACGGCGCACCGCTCACCATCGATCTGATCCCGCGCATGCCACCTGTCGCCAGCTGGTTACCCGTGGTGCTGGTTCTTCAGCTGTTACTTGTCGCGCTCTGCTCCTGGATTGCCGTGCGCCAGGTTGTCCGGCCCTTCCTGCAATTCACGCGCGCGGTTGATTCCCTCGATCCTGCGGCCCACTCTCCGATGACTGAAAAAGGTCCGGTTGAGGTGCGCCAGGCAGCGCACGCTTTTAATGAGATGCAGTCGCGGATACAGACCTATCTGCGTGAACGCGCGCAGATTCTGGCGTCCATTTCTCACGATCTCCAGACGCCCATCACGCGCATGAAGCTGCGGATCGAAATGGCGGATCAGCCCGAACTCCGCGATAAGCTGCTGAGCGACCTGGATAATATGTCGCGCCTGGTACGGGAGGGGATTGCCTATGCCCGGTCATCAGAATCTCTGGAAGAGACCACGCTGGAGCTGGAGCTGAATGCGTGGGTTAACAGCATCGCCAGTGATTATCAGGACATTGGTAAAAACGTGCAGTTTCATGCACGCAATGCGCGTTTGCCGATCGTCACTCGTCCCCAGGCATTGCGCAGGGTAATGACCAATCTGCTCGATAATGCGCTGAAGTTTGGCGATAGCGCGGTAATAGAGATTGATGAAAATGAAAGGCAGGTAGCGATCCGCATTATGGATAACGGCCCTGGCATCCCGGAGGCAGAACTGGAGGCGGTGTTACAGCCGTTCTACCGGGTTGAAACGTCGCGCAACCGGGAAACGGGCGGCACCGGGTTAGGCCTCGCCATTGCCGCGCAGCTCACCGCCCAGCTTGACGGGAAATTGCATCTTGCAAACCGGGCAGAGGGAGGGCTGGCCGTAAGCGTGATCCTTCCGCGCGGTTAATTGTACGCCTGTGTATCTGCACCCCGCGCCGATACGCAGGCAGACAAAATCCAGCTTTTCAAACACGGCCTGAACACATTCGTACGATGAAATGACCTCACTGCATCTTTGCAGCAACCGTATCGTGAGGTCGTTATGTTTATGATAATCGCTTTTTTAGGCGGCATGATTAGTCTGCTCAGTCCGTGCACGCTTCCCGTCATTCCTCTGCTGTTCGCCGGCTTTCAGGGGCAGCGCAAACACATTCTGGCGCTTCTGGCGGGAATGATTGTGATGTTCATGTTGGTGGCGATGGTAGTAACGGTTGCCAGCGAGTGGATCGCTGACGCCACCGTTATCGGTCGCTGGATTGCGCTGCTGGTACTGAGCATTGCCGCCCTGGCCCTGATCTTCCCGCAGTTCGCTCAGCGCATTGCCCGCCCGGCGGTCAGCGCGGGAAACGTTCTCAACACCCACAGCATGCAGCGACGCGGTCTGGTTTCGGCTTTTCTGGCAGGGCTGGCCGTTGGGCTGCTGTGGTCCCCCTGTGCCGGACCGATTCTCGGGGCGATCTTCAGCATTAATATTGCGGGCCACTCGGCCATCGCAACCGGAGCGCTGTTAGCCGCTTACGGCAGCGGGTGCGCGTTGATGCTGGGGCTGCTTGTCGCGGGGGGCCGTAAGCTGATAACCCCTCTGAGAGCCAAATCCGCATTGATGGCACGTTTGCGTCAGGGAGCGGGAGTGATGATGTTAGCCGCCGTTGCGTGCAACGCCAGCGGGATCACCTCAGCTCTGAAAGGCGCCAACGGTATTGCCGACCAGCTGGAAAATGCCCTGTTGAGCCTTGCGCAACCTACCTCCACGCAGGTGAAACTGCAACCGGTCGCTGACGCGACGCCGGGCAGCCAGCTACCGTCATTAAGCGGCGGTACGGGTTGGGTAAACGGTGACCCTGTCACGTCTGAGGTCTTGCGCGGGAAAGTTGTGCTTATCGATTTCTGGACCTGGGACTGTATCAACTGCCAGCATACCCTTCCGCATGTGCGTGACTGGGCGAAGAAATATCAGTCTGAAGGTCTGGTGGTGATTGGTGTCCACACCCCGGAATACCCCTGGGAAAAGCCGTTATCATCAGTGAAAAACGCGGTCAACAAATGGCAGCTGCCGTACCGCGTAGTGACGGATAATAACTACAAAATCTGGAGCGCGTTCGGAAATCAGTACTGGCCCGCACATTACTATTTCGATGCGAAAGGGCAACTGCGTTACACCGCGTTTGGCGAGGGGAGCTATGACAAGCAGGAGGCCGTGATTCAGCAGTTGCTCAAGGAAGCGCGTTCCTGATCCGGCTTACGGAACCCGCTGAGCCACCAAAAACAGGCGCGGAAAAGCCAGCAGTATCTGCCCGTTCTCCTGGAGCGGATACTGCTCTTCCAGCAGCTCAAGATAGCGTTTCAGATAGTTTTTCTGCTCGCTTTCGTTGAGTTCCTGTAACCACGGGCGTAACCCTGTCGCGCTGACCCAGTCAATAATCGCCTGATGAGAGCTCATCTGATGGAAGTAAGTGGTGCGCCAGATATCCACGTCGCATCCCGCTTCCGTCAGAATATCGTAGTAGGCATGGATACCCGGCAATGGCTCGCGGCCACGATCGGGGTAGCCCTGTTCCCAGGCAACTTCACGCATCAGGGCGTGCGTCGGCTCAAGCCAGTTGTCAGGCATTTGCACCGCCAGCACGCCGTTTAACTGGAGCAGCGAAACCAGGTGTGGCAGAAGGTGGTAATGGTCCGGGATCCATTGCAGTGAGGCGTTGGCGTAGATCAGGCTGAGCGGCTGGTCAGGTTTGTAGTGCCGGATATCCGCCTCAACAAAGTGGCAGTCTGGCAGGACCTGTCGGGCTTCCTCCAGCATGGCCGGGGAATTATCCACGCCGGCGATCTGCGCAGAAGGCCAGCGCTGTTTCAGCAGCGCGGTGCTGTTGCCTGGCCCGCAGCCCAAATCCACGCCAGAGGTTATGTCAGCAAGCGGCACCCGGGCGAGCAACTCAGCGGCGGGACGTGTGCGTTCTGCGCTGTACTGTAGATAAAGAGAGGGATCCCAGTCGGCCATTTTCGCATCTCCATGTTGAGGTGTTCAGCAAGAATAGCACAGGCAAATACCTGCGCCGGGGCAGGTATCTGGCTAATGGTGAGATTATAAAATGCCTTTGAGGGCCAGGTGATAGAGCAGCATGATGGTTTTTCCGTCGACAATCTGCCCATTTTCAATGCCCCGAAGCGCGTCGTCCAGCGTCATTTCCAGTACGTCGATATCTTCTCCCTCTGCTTTAACGCCTCCGCCCGCGCTGGTCCGATCCTGCGGGTGATATTCCGCCAGATAGAAGTAGAGTTTCTCGGTAACCGAGCCCGGGCTCATATAGGCCTCAAAAATTTTCTCTACGCGCGTCACCTTATACCCGGTTTCTTCTTCCGCTTCGGCCTTAATCCGGCTTTCCGGGTCAAGGTTATCGAGCAACCCGGCGGCCGCCTCAATGAGATCCTCTTCGTGACCATTTATAAACACCGGGAAACGGAACTGACGCGTCAGAATGACGGTTTTGCTGTCGCGATTATAGAGCAGGATCGTCGCGCCATTCCCCCGGTCATACACTTCACGCTCTTGTCGCTGCCAGTCGCCATCGCTGCGCTGGAGGTCAAAAGTATATTTTTTCAGGTTATACCAGTTGTCGGACAACGTTTCGCTGTTGATAATGCGTATATCTGCACGTTTTGATTGCACGTTTGGCTCTCCTCTCGTAGAGTAAGCATCATAAACAGCACTATCGTGCAAATACAAGGCATATCGTGCAACAACAGGAATAATTCATGCTCACAAGCCAGCGTAAACAGTTGATTCTGGAAAAACTGGAGGCGGAAGGTCAGGTCCAGTCTACTGCGCTCAGCCTCTTTTTCTCGGTGTCTGAGGACACTATCCGCCGGGATTTACGTGAACTGGCGGCAGAAGGGCGTTTGCAACGTGTTCACGGCGGCGCACTGCCAGCATCGTCAGCGATTGCGCCTTTTGCCGAGCGTCAGTCCGTTAAAATGGATGCAAAAAAACGCGTGGCACGGAGAGGCGCGCAGCTCATTTCACCGGGGCAGGTGGTGATCATTGATGGCGGGACGACCACCTCCGAACTTATTACGTTCTTACCACCCGATTTACGGATAACCGTGGTGACGCACAGCCCGGGTATCGCTTTGGGGCTGGTCGACCATCCATGCATAGAGGTGATCCTGATTGGTGGTCGTTTGTATAAACACTCCATCGTCACGGTCGGCGCGGCCGCTATTGAAGGCATCAATAATATTCATGCGGATCTGTTCTTCATGGGGGTCACCGGCGTCCATCCTGAGGCCGGGCTGACCACCGGAGATTACGAAGAAGCGTGCATCAAACGTGCATTTTCCGGCAGAGCGGCGGAAACGGTGGTATTGGCCTCACCGGAAAAGATCAACACGGCCTCGGCGTTTGTGATTGGCGACCTGTCGCTGGTGAATACGCTGGTTGTTGAAAACACAACGGATGAACGCTGGGTGAGCGCTCTGAAAGAAAAGGGCGTTGCGGTGATCGCAAGCCAGTAAATATCTGTTTTTTTGCCAGCCTGACCGCGTGGCTGTCAAACAGACAAAGGTTATCCTTCACGCGGATTTCTAGACTAAGGCTTTCATCTGTTTAAGGACAAGCCATGAAAGCGGTCTCCATTCTGACGTGCGGCGCGGACCCAACCGCGCAACGCCTGTCAACGTCTGCCATTCAGCAGGCCATAAATACCGCTCAACAGAACGATGTCATTGTTATTCCGCAAGGCCGTTTTCTGACCGGAGCACTGTTCCTGAAAAGCGGTGTTTCGCTTCGCCTGGACGCTGGCGCACAGCTCGTTGGAAGCCAGGATCTGGCTGATTATCCCCTGATAAACACCCGGGTGGCGGGCATTGATATGCGCTGGCCGGCAGGCATTATTAATATCATCGATTGTGAAAACGTCAGTATTACCGGTACAGGCACAATAGACGGGCAGGGTGTTATCTGGTGGCAACGCTTCTGGGGCGATGACGAGCGCAGCGGCATGGTCGGCGATTACAGCGCCAGAGGATTGCGCTGGGTGGTTGATTACGACTGTCAGCGCCCGCGCAATATTCTGGTCTTTGAAAGCCAGAGCATTCTGCTGCGTGATTTTACCAGTCGGGAGTCCGGATTCTGGAACATGCACCTCTGTTATTCGCGCCATATCACGGTTGAGGGCGTGCAAATCAGCAATTCTGCGGGGCCGAGCACCGACGGGATTGATATCGATTCCTGTGAACAGGTGCGGGTTGAACGCTGCATTGTTTCCTGTAATGACGACAATATCTGCATAAAATCAGGACGAGGACGCGAAGCGGCGCAAAAAGCACGTACCGCAAGGGATATAGTGGTTCGCGGATGTACGCTGAATAAGGGGTCCGGGATCACGCTGGGGAGCGAAACCTCAGGCGGCATTGAACGCGTCCTGATAGAAGATAATGCGTTTAACGGTACGGGCGTCGGGTTTCGCATTAAGTCGGCCCGCAACCGGGGCGGATTTATCCGTGATATCACCGTCCAAAATTTACGGCTTATGGACGTGCGTTTTCCGGTGCTGATCCAGCTGAACTGGTTTCCGCAGTACAGCTATGGCGACCGGGGAAATTTATCTGATAAACCAGAACACTGGCGCAAGCTGGCTGAAGGTGTTGAGGGCGAAGCCGGTCTTACTGCGGTCAGCGGACTGACGATTAAAAATATGACGGCGCGTCGCTCAGACAACAAATATTTCTCGCGGGCATTTTTCATTGAGGGGTATCCGGAGCGTCCTGTGACCGGGTTAACGCTGGACGGAATTTTGATTGACGCGTCAGAGTTCGGGAAAATTTCCGGTGTGGATGGGTTGCGCTTTAAGGATGTGCAGGTGACTGCCGTAGAGAACACGCAAGACCGTAACGACAGTTATGAGCGTTGATGTATTGCACGGTGAAGGCGTTAACGTTACTGTTAGAGAGCTACAAGCAAAGAAATCAGGGGCTTACCGTGAAGAAAGAGATAAAAACACTGGAATCGAGACAGATTTATCGTAACCGCTGGATGTCGCTAAAGGAAGACCGGATTCTGAGAGCCGATGGGAGCGAGGGGCTTTATTCCGTCATTGAAAAAGATGATTTCGTGGTCATCATTCCGGTTGAGAATGATGAAATCTATCTGGTTGAACAATACCGATACCCTCTGGGCCAGAGAACCACAGAACTCCCTCAGGGAAGTTGGGAATGTTCTCGCGACGCTGCACCTGAAGACGTTGCCAGAGGCGAGCTTAAAGAAGAAACCGGGTTAAGCGCCGGGAAAATGGAGTACGTCGGTTATCAAAAGCTCGCACAGGGTTATTCAGCCCAGGGTTATCATATTTACCTTGCCACGGAGCTGACATTTACCGGCCAGCAACTGGAGGAGGAAGAATACGGCCTGAAGGTGAAAAAAATTAAAATTAGTGCCTTTGCTCAATTAATACGTGACGGCAAAATCACTGACGCCACCTCAGTTACGGCATTCCTGCTGGCGAGAACTAAAAATATGATCTCTTAATCGTTTCCGGGGGGCTCCGATTCTTAAAGCGACCCGGACTGGCAATAACGTTTTAAATTAATATTGAGTCCTCATGTCTCTTGTCAAGGCTCAATTGAAATGTCCGTTATCCAGCTCAATTAAAATGACCACTTTGATCTCTCATTCTCTTTACTGATAGACTTGGCTTTGTTGAATAAATCAGATTTCGGGTAAGTCTCCCCCGTAGCGGGTTGTGTTTTCAGGCAATACGCACGCTTTCAGGCATACCTGCTTTCGTCATTTTGTTCAGCGCTCGTACCAGGGCCATAGCCTCCGCAACCTGACCATCGTAGTCACGCAGCGTCAGTGAACCCCCGAACAGCTGTTTTACCCGGTACATCGCCGTTTCCGCTATCGAGCGACGGTTGTAATCTGTTGTCCATTTCCACCGCGCATTACTCCCGGTCATTCGCTGATTAGCCACTGCACGGTTACGGTCTGCATATTCACCGGGCCAGTAACCCGCACCTTTTCGGGGTGGGATAAGCGCGCTGATTTTCTTACGCCGCAGTTCATCGTGACAGAGCCGGGTGTCGTAAGCGCCGTCTGCCGATGCTGCCCTGATTTTTCTGTGAGTCTGCCGGATAAGACCCGGGAAGGCTTCTGAGTCCGTCACATTGTTCAGCGACAGGTCTGCACAGATGATTTCATGTGTGTTGCTGTCAACTGCCAGATGCAACTTTCGCCATATACGACGGCGTTCCTGGCCATGCTTTTTGACTTTCCACTCGCCTTCACCAAAGACCTTCAGCCCGGTGGAATCAATCACCAGATGCGCGATTTCACCCCGGGTGAACGTTTTGAAACTGACGTTAACCGACTTTGCCCGCCTGCTGACACAGCTGTAATCCGGGCAGCGTAGCGGAACGTTCATCAGAGAAAAAATGGAATCAATAAAGCCCTGCGCAGCGCGCAGGGTCAGCCTGAATACGCGTTTAATGACCAGCACAGTCGTGATGGCAAGGTCAGAATAGCGCTGAGGTCTGCCTCGTGAAGAAGGTGTTGCTGACTCATACCAGGCCTGAATAGCTTCATCATCCAGCCAGAAAGTTATGGAGCCACGGTTGATGAGGGCTTTATTGTAGGTGGGCCAGTTGGTGATTTTGAACTTTTGCTTTGCCACGGAACGGTCTGCGTTGTCGGGAAGATGCGTGATCTGATCCTTCAACTCAGCAAAAGTTCGATTTATTCAACAAAGCCGCCCCGCAGAGTCCGGAACGCTGATACGGATCCATATCATTAGTAACAGCGAAAGTACTGACATAATACCGAACGTCAGGCGCCAGCCAAGATAATGCCCAAGCCAGGTTCCCAGCGGAACGCCTAGTGAGAGCGCCAGCGGTGTCCCAGCCATGGCTATCGCCATAGCCCGACCCTGATGAAGCGGCTCAACAATTCGGCGTGAAAACCCCGCCAGCAGGCTCCACGCCAGTCCCGCAGCCGCCCCGGCCCCCAAACGCGCTAACAGGGTCAGGTAAACATTTGATGAAAGTGCGGTAATGGTATTAAAAATGAAGAATCCCGCTACGGTCATTAATAAGACATATTTCCGATTCCACGACCGGGTAACGATAGTTAACGGAATAGCGGCAAATAATGACCCGAGGGCGTAGACGGTGACCCACTGGCCTGCGCTAGCCAGCGAAATATTCATTCCCTTACTGATTTCTGGCAATAATCCTGCTGGAATAGTTTCCGTCATGATGCAAATAAATCCGGTCATCGCAAAAGCCATTAATGGCATATAGGGAAATGTGTCATTCATTTTCTGCATTTTGCAATACCGTTAATGTTTAATTAAGCCTGCCAGGTGCGCAGGCTTAGCGCCTAATAGAGTAGATCGTTAGTCAATTAAAGTGCCATGTTCAGTATTGTTTCCGCCACTTCAGCAGTAATTTTTCCATGTTCACCTAATGCGATGTGCCCATGTTCTTTTAACTTGCCGATAACAGCTGAAATATCTTCCGCGCCCAGACCATAATCAGAAAGTCGGGTTTTAACGCCCATCAGTTCAAAAAATTCCACGGTGGCATTGATAGCCTCATCGGCCATTTTTTCGCTATCAGACTCAGGAATATTCCAGACACGCGCACCGTACTGAGCCAGCTTTTCTGCTTTTTCCTTTTTGCACAAGCGCCATAGTGCAGGCATAACGATAGCGAGGGTACGGGCGTGGTCGATTCCGTATAATGCAGTAATTTCCTGGCCAATCATGTGAGAAGCCCAGTCAGTTGGGACACCTGCGCTCAACATTCCATTCAGGGCCATCGTCGCAGCCCACATGATGTTAGCTCTGGCGTCGTAGTTCTGTGGATTTTTAAGGGCTACTGGGCCTTCTTCTTTCAGCGTGCTCAGCAGTCCTTCCGCCAGGCGATCCTGCACCTTAGCGTTAACCGGGTAAGTAATGTATTGCTCAAGAACGTGGACAAAGGCATCAACAACCCCGTTTGCGGTTTGTTGTTCAGGCAGCGTGTAGGTCATTTCCGGTTCGAGCACTGAAAATTTCGGCATAACGTAAGGGGAGGTGAAAAAGAGTTTATCCTGGGTGGTCACCCGATTAATCACCGCCGTGTTATTCATCTCTGAACCCGTGGCCGCCAGGGTCAGCACGCATCCAAAAGGGAGAGCTTGTTTCACCACGCCGCCATAACTCTTGACGATCTCCCATGGATCATTTTCGTAGAGGGCTGCGGCGGCAATAAATTTAGTCCCGTCGATCACTGAACCGCCGCCCACGGCCAGAAGAAAATCAATTTTTTCTGTTCTGACAATCTCAACGGCTTTCATCAGGGTTTCATAATGAGGGTTTGCTTCTACACCGCCAAACTCATAAACCAGGGTGTTTGTCAGGGACTCTTTTACGCGTTTCAATATACCGTGTTTTATAACGCTGCCCCCGCCATAGACAATCATGACCTTTTTACCCTGCGGGACTTCTTGTGCTAACGCAGAAATTTGATCGCGACCAAAAAGAATTTTTACCGGATTATGATAGATAAAATCTTGCATAATGATTACCTCATTTTCAGAATTAAAAGCCGTCACTACAACGAGGACATATTCACGTCGTGGAATATAAAGTACCATTTTGAATTTTATTTATTAATCAACATAAATTTCACTTACTTGTGAAATTTATTTGATAATTAATGACAGACTGGTACGCTGACGTCTCCAGTAGGGACCGAGGAGGAGGAATCGTGTGGATGAATTAAAGGTTTTTTTAACAGTGGCCAGGCTGAAAAGCTTTACCAAAGCCGCAGCTGAAATAGGTGTGACACCCTCAGCCATCAGCCACACGGTGAAATCTCTTGAGGAAAGGCTTGGGATCCGCCTGCTGGCCAGAACCACCCGCAGTATCTCCACTACGGAAGCAGGTGAAAGGCTCATTAACGAAGTTGGCCCGTTAATGGAACAGGTTGATGATGCTATTAGTCGGTTGAGTGAGCTTAGGGAAAAACCCACTGGCGTCATACGCCTCACGGCGGCAGATGATGTTATCCAGTATTTGATCCGTCCTGTATTACCGGACTTTCTGAGTCGCTACCCAGATATTCAGATTGAAATCGGCATTGACTATGGATTTACAGATATTGTTGATCAGCGTTTTGATGCCGGGATTCGTCCGGGCGATGTTCTGAATAATGATATGATTGCCGCAAAAATAAGCCAGAACTGGCGCCAGCTTGTTGTTGCTGCACCAGATTATTTTAAGCGTTATGCTAAGCCCAGGAAGCCGCAGGATCTTTTGAACCACAACTGCATTAACGTCCGCTATTCTGATACGAGTGGATTGTACGCCTGGGAATTCGAGAAAGATGCTCAGAAATTCAGTCTGAAAGTCAAAGGGCAATATATTGCGAACAGCACGATTCATCAGCTCGATGCAGCATTAGACGGGCTGGGGATTGCCTATATTCCCGAGTATGTTGCAGATGGATATATCAAAAGCGGCAAGCTGATTGCTGTTCTGACCGAGTGGTGTCCATATTTTGACGGCTACCATATTTATTATCCTCACCGCCGACAGGATTCTCCTGCGTTTATGGCTTTTCTGCAACTTTTGCGCGACAGGTACAATAATGGAATAAGATAAATTTATGAGTAAAGGATTATGTCCACGATAAGCACCTGGGTCGATTCCTGGGAGGCGGCCATGAGGGTAGGGAAGCGCCGTCCCGTCAAGTCAGCGTAATGCTCTGCCAGTGTTACAACCAATTAACCAATTCTGATTAGAAAAACTCATCGAGCATCAAATGAAACTGCAATTTATTCATATCAGGATTATCAATACCATATTTTTGAAAAAGCCGTTTCTGTAATGAAGGAGAAAACTCACCGAGGCAGTTCCATAGGATGGCAAGATCCTGGTATCGGTCTGCGATTCCGACTCGTCCAACATCAATACAACCTATTAATTTCCCCTCGTCAAAAATAAGGTTATCAAGTGAGAAATCACCATGAGTGACGACTGAATCCGGTGAGAATGGCAAAAGCTTATGCATTTCTTTCCAGACTTGTTCAACAGGCCAGCCATTACGCTCGTCATCAAAATCACTCGCATCAACCAAACCGTTATTCATTCGTGATTGCGCCTGAGCGAGACGAAATACGCGATCGCTGTTAAAAGGACAATTACAAACAGGAATCGAATGCAACCGGCGCAGGAACGCTGCCAGCGCATCAACAATATTTTCACCTGAATCAGGATATTCTTCTAATACCTGGAATGCTGTTTTCCCGGGGATCGCAGTGGTGAGTAACCATGCATCATCAGGAGTACGGATAAAATGCTTGATGGTCGGAAGAGGCATAAATGCCGTCAGCCAGTTTAGTCTGACCATCTCATCTGTAACATCATTGGCAACGCTACCTTTGCCATGTTTCAGAAACAACTCTGGCGCATCGGGCTTCCCATACAATCGATAGATTGTCGCACCTGATTGCCCGACATTATCGCGAGCCCATCTATACCCATATAAATCAACATCCAGGTTGGAATTTAATCGCGGCCTCGAGCAAGACGTTTCCCGTTGAATATGGCTCATAACACCCCTTGTATTACTGTTTATGTAAGCAGACAGTTTTATTGTTCATGATGATATATTTTTATCTTGTGCAATGTAACATCAGAGATTTTGAGACACAACGTGGCTTTGTTGAATAAATCAGATTTCGGGTAAGTCTCCCCCGTAGCGGGTTGTGTTTTCAGGCAATACGCACGCTTTCAGGCATACCTGCTTTCGTCATTTTGTTCAGCGCTCGTACCAGGGCCATAGCCTCCGCAACCTGACCATCGTAGTCACGCAGCGTCAGTGAACCCCCGAACAGCTGTTTTACCCGGTACATCGCCGTTTCCGCTATCGAGCGACGGTTGTAATCTGTTGTCCATTTCCACCGCGCATTACTCCCGGTCATTCGCTGATTAGCCACTGCACGGTTACGGTCTGCATATTCACCGGGCCAGTAACCCGCGCCTTTTCGGGGCGGGATAAGCGCGCTGATTTTCTTACGCCGCAGTTCATCGTGACAGAGCCGGGTGTCGTAAGCGCCGTCTGCCGATGCTGCCCTGATTTTTCTGTGAGTCTGCCGGATAAGACCCGGGAAGGCTTCTGAGTCCGTCACATTGTTCAGCGACAGGTCTGCACAGATGATTTCATGTGTTTTACTGTCAACGGCGAGATGCAGCTTACGCCAGATACGGCGGCGTTCCTGGCCATGCTTTTTGACTTTCCACTCGCCTTCACCGAAGACCTTCAGCCCGGTGGAATCAATCACCAGATGCGCGATTTCACCCCGGGTGGGCGTTTTGAAACTGACATTAACCGACTTTGCCCGCCTGCTGACACAGCTGTAATCCGGGCAGCGTAGCGGAACGTTCATCAGAGAAAAAATGGAATCAATAAAGCCCTGCGCAGCGCGCAGGGTCAGCCTGAACACGCGTTTAATGACCAGCACAGTCGTGATGGCAAGGTCAGAATAGCGCTGAGGTCTGCCTCGTGAAGAAGGTGTTGCTGACTCATACCAGGCCTGAATAGCTTCATCATCCAGCCAGAAAGTTATGGAGCCACGGTTGATGAGGGCTTTATTGTAGGTGGGCCAGTTGGTGATTTTGAACTTTTGCTTTGCCACGGAACGGTCTGCGTTGTCGGGAAGATACGTGATCTGATCCTTCAACTCAGCAAAAGTTCGATTTATTCAACAAAGCCGTTTTGAAACTGACGTTAACCGACTTTGCCCGCCTGCTGACACAGCTGTAATCCGGGCAGCGTAGCGGAACGTTCATCAGAGAAAAAATGGAATCAATAAAGCCCTGCGCAGCGCGCAGGGTCAGCCTGAATACGCGTTTAATGACCAGCACAGTCGTGATGGCAAGGTCAGAATAGCGCTGAGGTCTGCCTCGTGAAGAAGGTGTTGCTGACTCATACCAGGCCTGAATAGCTTCATCATCCAGCCAGAAAGTTATGGAGCCACGGTTGATGAGGGCTTTATTGTAGGTGGGCCAGTTGGTGATTTTGAACTTTTGCTTTGCCACGGAACGGTCTGCGTTGTCGGGAAGATGCGTGATCTGATCCTTCAACTCAGCAAAAGTTCGATTTATTCAACAAAGCCGATAGACTTTCCTCCGACTGAAACAACAGGATGATTGAGCCCATGCTTCGATACGAGTTAACGCCGAACAATGCAGGTTTTATACTGTGGGGAGATTCAGAAGCCCTGAATGAATTACATGAACTCATTCATTACATCGTGGATGAAAGCCCACTGATTAAAGTTAAAGACGGATTTATGTTATCCCTTGCCTATGATATTCGTAAAGCACGGGAAGGTAATCGTCGTGTTGAGCAACATCAGTATGATCAACATGATACATATAAGCTTTATGGTGTTGAGCTTTTATGGCCTCTGGTCCTGGTACAGTCCTCAATACTCAGAAACTCAATGGGTTATATTCAGACAGACAAAAACCAGCTGTCTGTCATGTATGCCTTTGAATACCTGATAGAATCAGCATTAACAGAGTCTGAGAGAACAACGTCGAATGATATTATGCTAAGGAAGGTGCGAACAAGTTCCTGATATGAGATCATCATATTCATCCGGAGCGCATCCCAGAGGGACATCATGAGCCATCAACTCACCTTCGCCGATAGTGAATTCAGCACTAAGCGCCGTCAGACCCGAAAAGAGATTTTCCTCTCCCGCATGGAGCAGATTCTGCCATGGCAGAATATGACCGCTGTCATCGAGCCGTTTTATCCCAAGGCGGGCAATGGCCGACGGCCCTATCCGCTGGAGACCATGCTGCGTATTCACTGCATGCAGCATTGGTACAACCTGAGCGACGGTGCCATGGAAGATGCCCTGTACGAAATCGCCTCCATGCGCCTGTTTGCCCGATTATCCCTGGATAGCGCCCTGCCGGATCGCACCACCATCATGAATTTCCGCCACCTGCTCGAGCAGCATCAACTGGCCCGTCAATTGTTCAAGACCATCAATCGCTGGCTGGCCGAAGCAGGCGTCATGATGACCCAAGGCACTTTGGTGGATGCCACCATCATTGAGGCACCCAGCTCTACCAAGAACAAAGAGCAGCAACGCGATCCGGAGATGCATCAGACCAAGAAAGGCAATCAGTGGCACTTTGGCATGAAGGCCCACATTGGTGTCGATGCCAAGAGTGGCCTGACCCACAGCCTGGTCACCACCGCGGCCAACGAGCATGACCTCAATCAGCTGGGTAATCTGCTTCATGGAGAGGAGCAATTTGTCTCAGCCGATGCCGGCTACCAAGGAGCGCCACAGCGCGAGGAGCTGGCCGAGGTGGATGTGGACTGGCTGATCGCCGAGCGTCCCGGCAAGGTAAAAACCTTGAAGCAGCATCCGCGCAAGAACAAAACGGCCATCAACATCGAATACATGAAAGCCAGCATCCGTGCCAGGGTGGAGCACCCGTTTCGCATCATCAAGCGGCAGTTCGGCTTCGTGAAAGCCAGATACAAGGGGCTGCTGAAAAACGATAACCAACTGGCGATGTTATTCACCCTGGCCAACCTGTTTCGGGTGGACCAAATGATACGTCAGTGGGAGAGATCTCAGTAAAAACCGGAAATAACGCCAGAAATGGTGGAAAAAATAGCCTAAATAGGCTGATTCGATGTGTTTGCGGGAAAAAAATCGGCCCAGATCCGCGAAATTTTAATCAGCGAGTCAGCTTGGGAAGAAATGACCTGCTTATTCGCACCTTCCCTAACAGTAAAATATGCATCAGACTCTGATTTTAATTTCATTGAGGATAATATTGACAGCAGGTGCTGCTATTTTATCAGCCTATCTCCGGAGCAAAGAAAAAAGCAGTTAATCAGTATTGTTCGTTCTTTTCATTCATTATGGGGTAAGTATGCCCGTGAAAAGCAGGACATAAAGATGCTGAACGAAATGAATAATACATCATGGGTCTGGCCGGACAATATCAACTGGTGAGCAACCACTGTCCGGCCAGTGAGTACCATCAGCGGGCTCTTTTACCAAAAATGTCCTCTGAACGTGACTGAAGCTGTTTGAGTGCTTCGAGCATGTCATCATTATCCAGTGAGCGCTGGGATTTCTTCCCTTCCTGCTTTGGCCGTCGTCGGGAAGGGCCATCTCCAGCGGGAATTGACTGAGAGCGCGTGTTATCCCGCTTGCTCTGCACCAGACTGATAAACTCCAGGGTTCGGCCAAGACGCTTGTTATCGACAATCGCGCCCTGGTCGATTTCTGACAGTCGGTCGTAGGTAGAGTAGGGAAGTAGCGTACCGTTCAGGCGCAGCTCTTTTCTGCCATCAGGATAGTGATACACATCGATATATTTACCTATTGCACGGCGACTCAGTTCGCTGTCTTCAATCAGGTACAACATTTTATCATATTGTATCGTCAACGATTTTGAGACTTTACGTTTTTCACGAACAGTGAAAATAAGCCCCAGGTCCTCATCATGTTCTACAGCACGGTGTACGTCAAAATCATGTCGCGGTACTTTGCCAAAACGGCGGTTATAGTCAGCCATATAGGCCTCAGCGAAGTCATTTGCAGCCTCCATTGAACAAATGCCCTGTAACCGCAGCTCTTTGACCAGACGATCCTGTAAAGTGAGGTGAGCTCGTTCTACACGCCCTTTGGCGGGACTGGTTTCTGCACAGATAGTCTGGATGTTCAGTTCATGCATGGCTCGCCCAAACTGAGTATGCCCGTCTCCGCCTGTGGCGTGTTTATTGTTAACACGAAAAACACCGGCTTTATCGCTGTACAGTGCCAGCGGTTTACCATGCTTATCGATATAGCGCCGCGTGGCTTCGAAGTAAGAAAACGTGGACTCCGATTTAACAAACAACAGTTCCATCAGTTTGCTGGTTGCATCATCAACATAGACCAGCGCGGTGCAGGCCGGGCCACGGCCTTCAAACCAGTCGTGATCACAGCCATCTATTTGTATCAGCTCACCAGTACACGGACGCCGGTACCGTGGTTGAGGGATCCTTGCGGCACGTTGTTTACGGGGAACCCATAAGCCAGCCCGCACCATGATGCGCCGGACAGTTTCTTTGCCAAGAAACAGTCCGTGGAGTTCTTCGAGCTTTTCACGCGCCAGAGTCGGACCGAAATCAGCATAACGCGTCTTGATCAGTTCCAGAGCCTGATCTGCGAGCCCGGGTGGCAACTGGCGGTTACCACGCATGCCACATCGTCTGCTGGCCATACCAAGCGGTCCGCCTTCACGGTAACGGGCAAGAAGTCTGCGGCATTGCCTGTCGCTGATACCGAGGTGCTCGGCCGCACGGCGCGTTGTGATGCGACGTTCAATGACGTCCTGTATAATCTTGATCCGGTTGATCTCTTTCAAAGTAAACACTCCTGAGCTTTCTGCGCTCATGATATGCCTCCCGGTAGTTTAAACGGACCAGTGAAGCTTACCATAGCGCGGACATCTGAATTGAGCCACAGGCGGACATTACTATTGAGCCATTACATCTCTAGTGCGCATAATGTATATTATGTTAAATAACCTCCATAGGTCTGTTGTGATAATGAGTTTGTGATTTGATCGCTGAGTTAACGCTGCTATTATCTAAGTCTTAAGGTTGGAATCATAAGTTTTTCAATAAATTATCCTGCTAATTCACAGTCCTCACGGGATGAAGGAGCTCTCTGATGAATCTACCCGGTCAGCAGTCGCCTGACAGCACCCTTCCCTCTTATGATGTCTCTCGAAGCCTTGGCCTACAGGCCGGTACTGATATCGACTTTAAAAAGCTAGCCGCGCAGCTCGACTGTACACGTAACTTTTACAATGTCGGCATCATTTTCGATGATGGCAAGCAACGCTGGCTGGTTCGTCCGTCACGACGCATTGCTGATGTGAATCAGAGCACCGTCAGCCATGTGGTCATCAGTAAAATTCCGGATGCTAAGGAAACCAGTGCGGAAAAAGCCGTGGTGGCGACGTTAACCACGCCGTCACTTGCGACTGAAATCACTTCAACCGGTTTCGCCTGTGGCGCGATGATTGTTACGCTTGTCATGGCGTTTGGTGCTGGTGCGGCTGTGCCTTTTACCGCTGGCGGATCCGGCGTGATTGCGGCGATTAGCCTGTCCGGCTCGTTGGCTACGGGAGCACAATGCATGATTGGCGCGGGCCGTCTGCTGGCTATCCATAACGACCATGGTTCCGATGTTGCCTGGCTCGACAGCCAGGACTGGTACGTTGCCACCACAACGGTTCTGGATGTCATTTCGCTGACTGCGGCAGGAACCGCGCTACGAGGTACTTTAGAAACGTACAAGCTGATGAAAGCGGCATCTTCAGGTAAAGTTACCGCCTGGTTCCAGAGCATGAGCCGTGCCGAGCGTAAGCGCATCACGGAAGAGATTATTAAAGCGCAGAATCCAGGCATCTCCAGTGCTGGCGTAAAGGCCGCGATCCGTGCAGGTGTTTATCCGAAACGTTTCCCCAGCGAATCGTTACAAAAATCACTGCAGCGCGAGTTAATGAGTGCGGTCAACAACGCATCGGCCTTTGTGGGGAGTTCACTCACAGGGACTATCCGCAACCCACAAAATACCGTCCAGTCAGGGCGTTATGTAGTTGGTGTGCTGCAGTCATTTTTACCTAACTAAACGCTGAGTATATAAATGTTTAAAGTTTTAACCCGTCGCCTGCAATATTGTAACGAGGTGTCCGCCAGTATAAAAAATGCCGCCCCGACACAGTTGCAGCAGCTTAAGACGCAGTTGGCTGAAGATATGGTTAAGCCTGTGGGACTACATACCATGGGTATTCCGGCGGCGGTCAGTACGCTCGGGGTGATTGTCAGTTTCGCCATTCCGCAACTGTGGCTGGGGTATGGCGTACTCGCCGCACTCGGCCAGCCAGCAGAGCGCGTATTCGTGTGGGTCGTGCTGATCGCCCTGCTCTTCGCTGGCATCAACGGAGTGACGATGTTTATGATTGGCAAAGGTAGCATGCGTGCCGTGCGGTTACATCTTACGCTGGCGGTGCTAAGCCTGGTATTAACGGCAGCCTATCTGCTGGCCGCGCTGAGCGGTAATTCTTCTCCGGGCGTCAGTCTGACCGCGGCGCTGGTAAGTATTGTCATGCTTGGGCTTAGCGGTATCTGTATCCTCTCTACCGCTTTCTATAAGATGCTGCTATTTACTTTGCATAACAGAGTCTGGCGCAAGCTTATCAGCCAGACGCGCTAAACATTCATTCCATTAAAATCCCGCCGCTACGTGCGGCGATCCGACTATCGCTACTGGGGAAGCCGGAGAAACAGTGTCCGTTCCTGAGTCTGCGATGCTTTGAAACCATGGTGGATATAAAACGCTTTGGCTTCCTCAGTGAGTGCATGAACCATAATCGCCCGCACCCCGATATTCTCTGCTACACGATAACAGCGTAAAACCGCATCGTGGAGTAAATCGGCTCCCAACCCGTTTCCGCGTAACGAGACATCCACAGCCAGACGGGCAAGTATAATCACGGGAATGGGATCCGGCATGTTACGCCGCAGATTACCTGTCGCTTGCGTATGGTTAACGCTGCCGGTAGCCAGAGAGTAAAATCCCGCGACCTGCTTCGTGCCCGTTTTACAAACGACAAACGTTCGGGCTGCGCCGAGCGCCTGGTTTTTCAGACCTCTTTGTTTTAGCCATTCGTCAAGCACGGCCTCTCCGCTGACGAACTCCGCCAGTTGATGGACGCTGGATAAGGGCTCTGGTGCTGTTACACGTCCCACTGTGGTTTCCTTGCCAGCAGTTTTTCTATGGCAGGATCGTCCGCGACCGGGGCATCGAGCATGTCAATGAACTCTGCGTACTGTTCATCGTTAAAATTGAATACACGTCGATCGAGGATCACATTCTCGGCTGCCTGACAGGCCATCTCCAGAATGAAGTCCGTGCGTGATTTATGGAGGATCTCTGCGGCGGCATCGATAAGCGCCCGCTGGGATTCTTTGGCTCTGAGATTGAGTTGAACATCTGATTTCATAGGTATACCTCTTGTATAGCAATTGCTTTACAAGCATAGCATAAGCGCTGTGTATAGCAATCGCTATACAGAACCCTTAATCATGTCTGACCTCTCCACACCGCATATCGCAAGAATTTGCTCTCTCAGCCAGCGGTGACCAGGGTCGCGTTCCATTCTTGGGTGCCACATCTGCGATACCGTAATACGACGGCTTTTGAACGGCAGCTCGAACAGATGTACCTGGTCCGTTACCTGCTGATTGAGTAAATAGAGCGCGGGTATCATGGTGATAAGATCCGATTCCAGCGCCACGGACAGCGCCGTCGGAAATCCCGGTACGACGCTCGCGATTTTACGTTTTGTCCCCAGTTCGGCCAGCGCATCGTCAACGGAACCGTGCAACGCGCCCTCGGGTGACGCTACCACATGGCCCCAGGCGACATAATCCTTCACGCCTATTTCTGCCTGCTTAGCCAGCGGGTGTCCCTTACGCACGACGCCCACAAACCGATCCTCAAACAACCGTTGCAGCCGTATTTCAGGCCCCATATTGCTCTGGACGCCAATCTCCAGATCAACCAGCCCTTCCCGAAGATAGCGCGACGTTTTTTCCGGCTTAGGCGCGAAGCGTATACAGACGTCCGGCGCGGCGTCGGCCACAGCCGCTATGAGCGCAGGCCCAAACGCCACCACAAAACCATCGTTTGCCCTGATGGTAAAAAGACGCGCCAGACTTTGCGCGCTGAACGTTTCAGTTGAGGGCTGCAATACCGCCCTCGCCTCGTGCACTGCACGCCTGGCGCGATCCCGGGTCGCTTCGGCCCACGGGGTCAGTACCATGCTACGCCCGGCGCGCACCAGGATCGGGTCGCCTGTAACGTCGCGTAACCTGCTTAATGTCCGGCTCATGGCCGAGGTGCTGAGGTTCAGACGACGTGCTGCACCTGCGACACTCGCTTCGCTCAGCAATATGTCTAGTGCAATCAGTAAATTAAAATCAGGATCGGTCATAGCGCTCATTCCTGTACATTCAGATAAGGCGTTTCGTGCAACGATATAGTGCAAATGGTGCGCCTTCCGCCCTGTAAAAGCCATCTTTATAGTTTTGTCATCCATACACTCTTCTCAGAGGACAACATAATGACGCTCTTTTCCAGTCAACCCGGCGACGAAGGACTTCCCGGCCCGGCGCGCGCACGGGTGATGGCCGCAATTATGACCACCACCTTAATGGGCGTGTTTGATGGCACCATGATCAACATTGCCCTGCCCTCCATGGCTCAGGAGATGCAGGTACCTGCCAGTATTGCCGTCTGGTTCGCCAACGGGTATCTGCTGGCGGCTGCGATGACGCTGGCGATATTCGCGGCGCTTGCGGCCCGCCTGGGTTATCGCCCCGTATTTCTGGCAGGTCTGACGACCTTTACCCTGACATCACTGGGTTGCGCGCTGGCGAATACACCCGAAGTGCTTATCGGTATGCGCGTGCTTCAGGGGATCGGCGGCGCGGCGACGCTGAGTATTGCCCCCGCAATCCTGCGGTCCGTATTTCCCGGGCGATTGCTTGGCCGCATTCTGGGGTTGCACGCCCTGCTCATCGCCTCCAGCTCCGCTATCGGCCCGGTATTGGGCGGGACGATCCTTCACACCCTGAGCTGGCAATGGCTGTTTGCGATAAACGTTGTTCCCGGCACCCTCGCCTTACAGCTGGCGGTCAAAGCGCTGCCGCGGGATGCGGTTCGAAAGCAAGCGCCTTTCGACACCCCGGGCGCGATATTGTCGGCGCTGCTGTTGGGGTCGACGATCATGGCGGCGAACAGCCTCCAGGACTATCATCCCGGTAGCCTTTGCTGGACAATGCTCGCTGCGCTGAGCGGCATGGCGTTTATCTGGCAGATCCGCCGCGCGGATAACCCCTTACTGCCGCCGATGATGTTTAAAAATGAACGTTTTACCCTCGCGGCCTTCACGTCGATGATTGCTTTTGTCAGCCAGGGGATCACCTTTATTGCGCTGCCCTTCCTGTTTCAGAGCGAATACGGCTACAGCCCGGTGTTGTCTGCCCTGCTGTTTACGCCGTGGCCGCTAGGGATCGTACTGATTGCGCCGCATGCAGGCCGGTGGGCAGACACGATTTCAGCCCCGGCGATATCCACCCTGGGGCTGATGATTTTTGTCGTCGGTTTGATCCTGCTGGCAACATTACCCGACCGCCCTTCAGTGTGGGATATCTGCCTGCGGAGTCTGGTGTGCGGAGTGGGGTTTGGCTGCTTTCAGAGTCCCAATAACCGGGAAATGCTCTCCAACGTTATTCGTGAGCATGCGAGCTATGCATCCGGTGTTTTATCCATTATGCGCACGTTCGGGCAGTGTCTTGGCGCCGCCGCCGTGGCCGTTCTGCTGGCCGCAGATGAAAGGTCAATTCATGTTGCGCTGTGGGTCGCCGCCGCAGCTTCTGCGGTAGCGGTCGTCGTCAGCGCGAGCCGGTTGCGTAAAATCACTCATCCTGCGGAAACAGGATGAGCACGAAAATATAACTAAGCGCTACTCCAGCGCCAGCAGCGCAAAACTCGCCAGCCAGTGGCCGCCGCTGTAGTGACTGCCGACAACATGTTCCACGCTTGCCGAGAGATGGCGCGCAACGGCATCCTGTAACGCCTGTTGCGCCGGGTGGTTTTCCGGCAAAGCGCGGGCAATGTGCTTCATACACCACGCGCGGCTGAGGTTAAGCCCGTCCAGATGTGCGATTTTCGGGTCGGTGCGGTCGCTTACCTCAGCCGGGTTCATCAGCGCTGAAACGGCACCCACTTCAGGCAGAAACGCATCGAACCAGGCCGGGAAATTCTCTACCACCTTACTCATCAGTAACGCCTCGGTCAGCGCCCCGGAGATATACTCGTCGCCGCCCGGCTCATAATGCGCCGGATATTGCGTGTCCGTATGATAAAAGCGCGTCGCCGCGTCCAGGATCGCCTGTTCAAGCCCGTCATCCGTCACCGCCCGGGCATAATCCAGCCCCAGCGCGAGCGCAAACGCCGTGTTGTAATGTGTTCCGACGCGGATGGGATAGGTGAGCTTGCTGAGGTAATCCACCAGCCGCTGGCGAATATCCCGCGTTAACGGTTGCAGCGTCTGGTACCAGCGCTCCGCCTGTGGCAGTGACGACTGTTTCAGCTCCTGCGCCAGCGCCAGCAGCCAGCCGTAGCCATAAGGCCGCTCAAACGACGCGCGGAACGGCGCGGTAAAATAGGCCAGCTCCTTCGCCACCTTCTCGTCGATCAGGTGTTCTTCGAACAGAGTGATGATCTCTTCCCGGCACGGCAGTTCGGGCCAGAGACGCAGGCAGCGCAGCAGCAGCCAGTAGCCGTGCACCGCAGAGTGCCAGTCAAAACAGCCGTAAAAGATCGGGTGCAGCTCGCGAGGCGGCAGAACGTCGCCGTCATCGTTGAGCAGATGCATAATGTGGTTCGGGTATTCCTGACGTAAATAGGTCAACGGCATTCTGGCGAAGGCGTCAGCCTGATGTTGCGTTAATTCCATTGCAGCTCCTTAGCGAAACACGAGGAAATACATTAAGAACACGTTCACCACCAGCAGGGTTAACGCGGTCGGGATCTGGATCTTGATAACCTGATATTTGTCTTTTAGCTCCAGCAGCGCGGCGGGCACAATGTTGAAGTTGGCGGCCATCGGCGTCATCAGCGTGCCGCAATAGCCTGCATACATACCGATAGCCAGCAGCGGCGCCGGGTTACCGTGATGGACGTTAATCAGGAATGGCAGAGCGATACCGGCGCTTAACACCGGGAAGGCTGCGAAGGCATTACCCATGATCATGGTAAACAGCGCCATCCCCACGCAGTAAATCACCACCAGCATGAAGCGGCTGTCCGGGTTCACAAACAGGCTGACCACCTTTTGTACCGATTCGCCGGTATTCGCCACCACAAACACCCCGCCGAGCATGGCGAGCATCTGCGGCAGGATCACCGCCCAGCCAATGGTATCGACCAGCCGACGCGACTGACGCACCGCATGCAGCGGCGTACCTTTTGTTAGCCACCAGCCGGTAAGGATAGCCGCCACGCAGGCCACGCACAGCGCCGCCAGCGTAAGCTGTTTCTGGTCGAGCAGATAAACGCCGCCAATCGACACGCCTTTCAGAAACAGCGTCCCGATGACCGTTACCACGGGGATCATCAGTGCCGGTAAAAACAGCCAGTTTTTCAGCCGGTTCGACGAGGCAACACGCTCCTCCTCGGTGGACATTTTATAGTGCCCCTTCCCGACCAGCCCGAAACCGGCCAGCAGCGCAATCACGATAACGGCGCCGCCAATAATGCGATACGCCAGCGACTTACCCAGCTCCTGCACCATCAGATCGCCAAACAGGAAGATCCCGCCGAACAGAAACCAGAACAGCGCCGTGGTATAGCGTTTCGGGTTAGCGCGGTCGCGAAGGGTCATCACAACCAGCAGCATCACGACGAAGCCGATCAGGTAATACACGCGGTTAATGGTGATGAGGGTCATCATGGTGCGATCTCCTGCGTACCCTGCTCTGCTTTCCAGGCCATCACGTCGCGACGAATGCTGGCGTCGAGGCGCAGCAGACGCGTCATATGGATGATCAGTGCCGCAATAGCGGTCGGAATGGCCCACAGGCCGATATGCAGCGGTTCGATCCCCTCGATCCCGTTCTCTTTCAGGAACGCATCAATCAGCAGTACCGCGCCAAAGGCGATAAAGATATCTTCCCCAAAGAAAACCGCGATATTGTCACACGCGGCGGCATGGGCTTTGATTTTGTCGCGGATAGGCTGCGGCAGTTCGCCGTATTCATTCAGGGCCGCCCCTTCCGCCATCGGCGCCAGCAGCGGACGCACCGTTTGCGCGTGGCCGCCAAGGGACATCAGGCCCAGCGCAGCCGTCCCTTCGCGGGCGACAAAGTAGAGCATCAGGATACGCGCCGAGGTGGCGCTGGCGATCTTCGCGACCCAGGCCTGGGCGCGCTCTTTCAGCCCGTAATACTCCAGCAGGCCAATCACCGGCAGGATCAGAATGAAGGTGGCAAGCGATCGGCTATTCACGAACTTTTCGCCAAAGGTTTCCAGCAGCATACCGAAATCCATGCCAACCAGCAGGCCCGTCGCCAGCCCCGCCACCACGACAACCAGCAGCGGGTTGAAACGCAGTGCAAAACCAATAACCACCACCGGAATCCCGATAAGTGGCAACAGTGTAGAACTGTCCATAAACGTTACCCTATCCAAAGTGAGCGTTGCGCGCCGACGGCTATTTTTTATACTTCGCAGCAGAGCGAAGCCGGTGCATTACGGCGCGCGATGTTGTGTTTTGCGTCAGGCTCCACAGAACCTGCACTAAAAAGCTATATCTGAACGTCAAAAACATGTAAACAATTTATCAATAAAATGTTCTTATTTTATCGACGGGTTTACATTTCGGGGGAAGGATCGTTATGACAGTAAACAAAAAGACGACGGCGTTAAACCACGACGATATTGCGGACGGGCGAATCGTCTCCTCCCGTCATCTCGTCTCAGAGCGGTGTGCTGAATTATCAGAGCTGGAATATGCGCTGATCATGACCAGCAATGCGTTTAACAAATGGATGGTGCGCTGCATGACCGCAGCGGGTGAACCGGATATGGGGGCCTTTGACGTTTCGCTTCTGCACCACGTGAATCACCGCAACCGCAAGAAAAAGCTGGCCGACATCTGCTTTGTGCTGAACGTGGAAGATACCCACGTGGTAACGTATGCGCTGAAAAAGCTGGTCAAGGCGGGATATGTCACCAGCGAGAAAGCCGGAAAAGAGCTTTTTTTCTCCACCACGGAGGAGGGAAAAGCGCTGTGCATGAAGTACCGGGAGGTGCGGGAGGCCTGCCTGATCAACATTCATGCGGAAAGCGGCATTCCGGGAGCATCAATTGGCGAGACCGCGCAGTTACTCCGCGCGATCTCCTCCCTGTATGATACCGCCGCACGCGCGGCGGCCTCGCTTTAAGGACGGCGGAAAAGCGTCATACTCCGCCCGGCCAGTTCATAATCGACGGATTCCGTAATGATTTCCCCTGTGGGGGCCTCATCCGCCGTCGAAAGCTCCAGCACCCAACCCCCTTCGCCAAACTGCGGGATCTGGAATGGCACCGTACCTTCAAACGGGTTAAACAGCATCAGCACGTCGTGCCAGACGCCCTCTTCCTGCTCAAGATCGGGACGGCTGATGGCAAGACCAAGGGTGGAACCCTCGTCCCATTGTTCCGACTGCTGCGGTCCGCCACCGGCGTTAAACCAGCGGATCTCCAGCCCGTCGCGCCAGTTCTCACGTCGCAGCAGCGGCTGCGTCGCGCGCAGGGCAATCAACCGACGGGTAAAGTCGCGCAGCTTCTCGTCGTTCTCAGTGAGTCCTTCCCAGTTTACCCAGGAGATTTCGCTGTCCTGACAATAGCCGTTATTATTGCCCTTTTGCGTCCGGCCAAACTCATCGCCTGCCAGCAGCATCGGCGTGCCGTGGGAGAAGAAGAGCGTGGTGAGGAAGTTGCGCTTTTGCCGCTCGCGGGTGGCGATGATATCCGGGTTCTCCGTCGGCCCTTCTTCACCGTAGTTATACGACCGGTTATCGTTATGTCCGTCGTTATTATCTTCCCCATTATCGGCGTTATGTTTCTCGTTGTACGACACCAGGTCGTTCAGCGTGAAGCCGTCATGCGCGGTAATAAAATTGACGCTGGCCCACGGACGACGCCCGCGCAGATCGTACAAATCACCGGACCCTAACAGACGGGCGGCAAAATCGTTAGAGACGTTATCCCCCTTCCAGTATTCACGCACCGTATCGCGGTATTTATCGTTCCACTCACCCCAGCCTGGCGGGAAGCCCCCCACCTGATACCCGCCGGGGCCGATATCCCACGGCTCACCGATGAGCTTCAGCTTCGACAGCACCGGATCCTGGGTCACGGCATCAAAGAAGCCGCCGCGCGGATCGAACCCCTCCGGCTCACGTCCGAGAATGGTCCCGAGGTCAAAGCGGAAACCGTCAATCTGCATCGATTCTGCCCAGTAACGCAGGGAGTCCATGACCATCTGCAATACGCGCGGGTGTGAAGTATTAACGGTGTTCCCGGTGCCGGTGTCGTTGATGTAATACCGGTGCTGATCCGGCATGGTGCGGTAATAACAGAAGTTATCAATTCCCTTAAACGACAGGGTTGGCCCCAGCTCGTTGCCCTCCGCCGTGTGGTTATAGACCACGTCGAGGATCACCTCGATGCCCGCGTCATGATAGGCACGCACCATGTCGCGGAAACCCTGGATCCCCGCCGGGCCGTAATAGCGGGACGCTGGCGCAAAGAAACCGAGCGAGTTATAGCCCCAGAAGTTTTTCAGGCCGCGATCGAGCAGGTGCTGATCGTCAGGGAACCAGTGAACCGGCAGCAGCTCGACCGAGGTAATCCCGAGGCTTTTGATGTACTCCACCGACGCTTTATGCCCCATCCCCTCAAACGTACCGCGCAGTTCAGGCGGAATAGCCGGGTTAAGCTGGGTAAAGCCTTTTACGTGGCTCTCATAAACCACGGTATGCGGCCACGGGATATCGGGTCGGCGGGAGTCTTGCCAGTCGACGGCATTGGGGTCGATGACCTTACATTTGGGCGTAAACGGCGCGCTGTCTCGCGTATCAAAGCTGAGATCCAGCTCATCGTGTCCCAGCTCATAGCCGAAGTGGGCATCGTTCCACTCAATGTCACCCACCAGTTCACGGGCATAGGGGTCAATAAGCAGCTTATTGGGATTGAAGCGGTGACCGTTCTCCGGATCGTAAGGGCCATACACACGGTAACCATACAGCGCCCCCGGTTTCAGATCCGGCACATAGCCGTGCCAGACCTCATGGGTATATTCCGGCAGTTCCAGGCGGGCTATTTCTGTTTTTCCCGAAGGATCAAACAGACACAGCTCTACCCGCTCCGCGTGGGCGGAAAACAGAGCGAAGTTCACCCCTTTCCCGTCATAATTTGCGCCCAACTGCTGGCCATGACCGGCCCGAATTTCAAACGTTGTATCCTTTGGCATTTTTGTTCTCCTCGATTAGTCGCAGGTAAGCAGAACCAACAAACATCCCTTTTCAGACGTTAAATCCAGCGTCTCTGGCAGAAGGCGGCGCTCACCGGTAAACAGATCCCGGTAGTGCTTCCCGGCCAGCTCCTGGGGTATGGCCACCGTAGTATTGGCCCACAGCATCGCATTGTCGGTGACGTCAAACACCAGACGCGGCACGGCGACGATCAGCGCCTCGTCATCTTTTATGCGGGCATAAACGATCAGATTCTCTTCCCGCTCGCCGGTCACCTTCAGCGGCAGCCAGTCGCCGTAGCGGAAAAGCGCGGGGTAATGCGGCCGCAGCCGTAACAGCGTGGCGGTGACGTACTGCTTCACGCTGCCCTCTCGCCAGCGTTGCGCATCGTTAAAAATGGTTCCATCCGCTACGCTGAGGTTTTCCGCCAGCGCGGTGAAATCCGGTTCGCGGCGGTTATCCGGGTCGACCAGGCTGAAGTTAAGCCCTTCGCTGCCCTGGTAGATGTCCGGTACGCCTGGCGCAGTCAGCTTGATCACCGTCTGGCTCAGGCTGTTCATTAACCCAGCCCGAATAAACGGCTGGAGTGCGGCACTGAAATCACGCAGGAACAGGGTGTTATCCGGGGAGAGCAGATGGCGCACGTAGTCCAGCACCACGCTCTCGTACCCTTCGTTGCTGTCGATCCAGTCGGTACGCTGCTTGGCCTCGCGCAGGGCTTTCTCAATAAAGCCGAGGAAACGCTCTTCCAGTGACTTAAGACCATCACGATCGTCTGGCGACAGCGTGGCTGGCCAGACGCCCGCCAGCGCCTGGAAGATCATCCAGGTGTCGGCGGCGTTCGGCGCGGTGCCGTCGTTGAGGAATCGGACCTGCGTCTGGTTCATCTGCCGCCAGCGCGCCAGGTTTTCCCCCCACAGATCTGGCGCTTCCGTCAGCGTGTATAGTCGCGCTCGCGCATCCTCGCCGCGTTTGGTGTCGTGGGTGGAGGTTCCCAGCAGCGCATCGGGCTGGCGGGCAAGACGAATGCGCATCTCCTGATGAAAACGGGAAAGTGAAAATGCGCGCGGCGTCGGGTCAGCGCCGACTTCGTTCAGGGCCAGCTCCAGGTTATGGCGGAAGAACAGCGTATCCTCTACCGATTTCGCCATCAGCGGCCCGGTCAGTTGCTGAAAACGGGTGCGGAAAAGCGAGGCCAGCGCGTGGTCATCCTCAGGCAGATCGCCGGTAAGAATACGCACGATCAGGCTGAGAGCGGGTTCAGAGGCGTTGACGCTGGCGACCACGCGACTGAGCAGCGCCACATCCGGTGGCGTCAGCCCCTCTCCGGTGCCGTAGGTGCGATACACCGGAAACGCGATAAGCAGCTCGCGCAGGGCATGGCGGATATCCTCATGCTCCACTTCGGCGCCGTTATGCCCGGCCAGCTCGCTGGCGATTTTGAGCAGCGTGGTAAATTCACCTTCAAAATTACGATCGGTCATCAGCCCTTTGGCTTTGCGAAGTTCCGCCTGCCTGTCCACGGTCGTACCCAGCGTCTCGTCGTAGAGCGTCTCCAGTCGCGAGAGGTTGGTATCATCCACCAGCACTTCCGCCAGCGAGGCAATAAACTCATAGCCCGTAGTACCCGAGACCGGCCACTCCGGAGGAAGCTGTTCCCCTTTGGCGAGGATCTTCTCTACCGTGATGTAGCAATCCGGTCCGGTCGCCGCACGCAGGCGCTGCAAATAGCCCAGCGGATCGGCAAGCCCGTCCACATGGTCAATGCGCAGGCCGTCGACAACCCCGGCGTGAACAAGCTCAAGGATCAGGCGGTGCGTGTCTGCGAAGACCGCCTCATCCTCTACCCGCACGCCGACCAGCCCGGTGATTTCAAAAAAGCGCCGCCATGAAAGCTGTTTCGGCGCTTCCCGCCAGGACATCAGCCGCCAGCTTTGCGCCTCGTGGATCTCAGCGATGCTCTTGCCTTCGGCATACGTGCCGGGATTAAGCGGATAGGCGGTATCATAGTAAACCAGCGCTGCGCTGTTGGTGACACTGTCACGTTTTAAGGTGAAAGCCCCCCGCTCTAGCTCGGCTACAAAGGTGTCGCCAAGAAACGGCAACGTCAGCGGTCGGGACCAGTCGATATCAAAATATGCCGCATAGCGGCTCTGCCTGCCTTGTTCTATAACATCGCGCCACCAGCGGTTTTCCAGCGAGGTCGACATATGGTTAGGAACGATATCCAGAATCAGCCCCATCCCCGCCTGTTTCAGCGCTGCCGCCATGCGGTCAAACCCTTCCCGCCCGCCAATCGCCGGGTCGATTTCGTTGGGGTCGGTCACGTCATAGCCGTGGGTGGAATCCGTGGTTGCGGTGAAAACAGGCGACGCGTAAAGATGGCTAATTCCAAGGTCTTTCATATACGGAATCAGGTCCACCACGCGATCGAAGGTCATGCCGTTGCGAAACTGAATTCGGTAAGTAGAGGAAGGGATCATAGCGCTGCTTCTCCATCAGCTAAGCGAACAATAATGCTGTTTGGCGGCAGGTTATCGACTGCCTCCGGCCAGCTAAAGATCGTTTTTCCGGGCAGGTTCGGTAAGGCGAGCGGCTTTTTGCCGATATTCAGCGCCAGCGACAGCGTACCGGACGGGAAACGCCAGCTCACGGCAACCATGCCGAGCGCCGTTTGCAGGACGTTACCCTCCACGGCGCCCCGCTGTTTCAGTAGCGGGACGATAAAGCGCTGACGCAGCGCAATCAGTTCGCGCGTAGCGTGCAGCCACGCCCTGCCTTCCTCCGTGTCTGCCTTGTTCCAGTCAAGCTTCGACCGCATAAAGGTATTTACGTCATTGGGGTCCGGTACGGTTTCATCGTGCCCGGCATGGCCGGTAAACTCTTTCGCGCGCCCTTCCCGCACGGCTTTCGCCAGGTCGCCGTGGAAGTCGGTGAAAAAGAGGAACGGATGCGTTTCGCCATACTCCTCGCCCATAAACAGCAGCGGAATATGGGGCGACAGAAGCAGCGCCGCAAACAGCACACGCGTTTTATCCGCGCCTGCCAGAGAGATAAGCCTCTCCCCCTGGGCACGGTTGCCGACCTGGTCGTGATTCTGAATAAAATCGACAAAAAACTGAGGAGGTTGCTCGCGACACTCTACCCCGCGCGATTTTCCGGTCTGAAGCGAGATTTCCCCCTGGTAGACAAAGCCCTCTGCCAGCGCCCGCGCCAGTTTTTTCTCCGGCTCAAAGGCAAAATCCTGATAGTAGGCGTGTGATTCCCCGGTCGCGAAGACATGCGCGGCGTTGTGAAAATCATCATTCCATTCGGCGGTGAAAAGCGGCGTCTGACCATGTTCATCGCGCGGATGCAGAAAAATCACGTTGCGACTGTCTTCGGTGGTCAGATGGATATGCCGATCCGGAAATGCGTCGCGGATCCGTTGCGCTATCTCGGGAAGAATATGGGTCTCAGCGTCGTCATGGATCTGGTCGATGGCGTCGAAGCGCAGACCGTCAAGATGATACTCCGAGAGCCAGAATAACGGCGCCTCAGCGATGTATTGCCGGACGGCCTCAACCTCATAGGCAATACCGTTGCCCCACGGGGTCATACGATCCTGATGGAAAAACGCCGGTGAGAGCAACGGCAGGTAGTTCCCTTCCGGGCCAAAGTGGTTGAGTACGATATCCAGCACCACGGAAAGCCCGAGCGCGTGGGCGGCATTGATGAAGGCATGAAAATCATCCGGTGTGCCATAAGCCGAGTGCGGGGCATACAGCAGCACGCCGTCATACCCCCACCCGCGCGCGCCCCCGAACTGGGACACGGGCATCACTTCCAGTTGCGTAATACCCAGTTCGGCCAGATAAGGCAGTTTGTCGATGGCCGCCCTGAAGGTTCCTTCCCCGGTGAAGGTGCCGATATGCAGCTCGTAGATCACCGTCTCTTCCCACGGTCGTCCTTGCCATTCCCGCTGAGTGGGCAGGCTGCGACGCGGGTCGATCACCACCGACGGGCCGTTGACGTCAGACTGCTGCGCGCGCGAGGCCGGGTCCGGCACCGCCATTCCATCCTGTAAAACAAACTGATATGTCGTACCGTGCCTGACGCCGGGCACATCAATCTGAAACCAGCCGTCGCCCACCGCCGCCATGGGAATGTCGGTATCGGTTAAACGCAACGTAAGATCTTTTTGCCCTTCTGCCCAGACGCGAAAACGTACAACGTCATCGGAAATAAACTCAGCACCCCAGTGCCTGCGACATGTTCTGAATTCCATTCATTGTCCTCGAATGACCACATTCTACGCGGAACGAAATACAAGCTTAGACCAGGATCTACAGAGTGTTATGCCAGCAGGGTATGCCGCTTCGTCTATTATCTATTTATTACTCCCACTTAAGGAATACTATGCATATTCGAAAAGGATTAAGTACCGACCTCGCCCGTCTTGAATGTTGTGATTTTTCTTTCACGGTTGAGGAGATTGCCAGAGAGCCATTTCTCAATGGTGATTTGCATATCGAGGCGCTGACCGAACCTTATCTAAAAACCTATGAACTTGATCTCCAGACGCTGGAAAATCATTGTGTTAATCCGGATTCAATATTTCTTATCGCCGAAACGGATGACGGTGAAATCGCCGGTTTTATTACCGCGTCCTGCAACTGGAATAAATTTATTTCGGTGGATTACATTGCCGTGGAGCGTTCAAAACGCCGTACGGGCGCGGCGCACAAGCTGATGTCCGCCACCCACGTCTGGGCGCGAAGCCTCAATGCGCCCGGGTTACGGCTGGAGACGCAAAACGTTAATGTTTCTGCCTGTCTGTTCTATCGTCACTATGGATTTATTCTGGGCGGTTACGATCGCTATCTTTACAACGCCCTGCCGGAAAAAGATGAGGTCGCCCTTTTCTGGTATTACATGCTGGCTTGAGAAAATATTTTATATCCGCTACCGGAAGATAGATTTGTCTGAATTTGTCAATTTTGCCCGCTTACGTTTAATTAACGACTAATCTTGGAATTCACTATTAAGGAGGCCGGTATGTCTACAGGAAATAATCACACGCTGCATTACCCTCGTCCACCGTTTGCTGAACAACCGCAAAGGGCCCCCGGGCTGGCATCGGAAATGAAGCCAATACCGGATCATGGTGAAACAAGTTATATCGGGTCTGGAAAACTGGCAGGAAAAAAAGCGCTGATTACCGGCGGTGATTCCGGAATTGGTCGTGCGGTAGCGATCGCCTATGCCCGAGAAGGTGCAGATGTCGCTATTGGCTATTTGCCGGAAGAGGAGTCCGATGCGGCATCGGTCATTGCGCTGATTCAGGCTGAAGGCCGTAAGGCGGTCGCCATTCCGGGCGACATTCGCGTTGAGTCGTTCTGCGATACGCTGGTGGAAAAAGCCGTCGCGGAACTGGGTGGCCTGGATATCCTGGTGAACAATGCCGGACGCCAGCAGTACTGCGAATCGATCGACGATCTCACCACGGCAGATTTTGACGCGACGTTTAAGACCAACGTCTATGCCCCCTTCTGGATCACCAAAGCTGCGCTGCGCCATTTGCAGGAAGGCGCCGTGATCATCAACACCACTTCCGTTCAGGCGTTTAAACCGAGCGCGATACTGGTGGACTATGCGCAGACCAAAGCCTGTAACGTGGCCTTTACCAAGTCTCTTGCCCAGCAGCTGGGACCGCGTGGCATTCGGGTGAATGCCGTCGCGCCAGGCCCATACTGGACGCCTCTTCAGTCCAGCGGCGGCCAGCCGCAGTCCAAAGTTCAGAAGTTCGGGGAAGATACGCCCCTGGGCAGACCGGGCCAGCCGGTTGAAATCGCACCGCTGTATGTACTGTTTGCCTCCGATACCTGCTCATACGCCTCCGGGCAAGTGTGGTGCTCTGACGGCGGTACTGGCGTACTGTAAAACATCCTCTCAGACCTATCCATTCCATGGATAGGTCACATTCACTTCCCTGTTGTTCTCAAAAATCTCAGTTGAACTATGATGAACTTACTATTGAGGAGCCCATCATGTTTACTGTGAAAAAACTTGCGTTATCAACCCTGTTGACCGGTTCGGTTTTATTCTTTCCCGCGATCCACGCGGTGGCCAGCGTTCCGCAGCATGTGGTGAAACAGCAGGCCGGCGGCTACAGCGTTCAGGTTGGCGATACGATTGTCACCGCCTTTACGGACGGCAGCGTGCCGCAGGACCTGCACGCCTTACTGCGCCGGACGACGGCGGAAAATACCGATGCGTTACTGGCCAAAAACTTCCAGGCCAATCCGGTGGAAGCATCGATTAACGCGTTCTATATCGCTATGCCCGGCCACAAAATTCTGGTGGACACCGGCTCCGGTCAGCTCTTTGGCCCCGGCAAAGGCGGGCGGCTGATTGAAAGCCTGGCGACGCAGGGTATCAGGCCGCAGGACATCACCGATATCCTGATCACCCACGCGCACTCCGATCATGCAGGCGGCCTGGTCAAAGACGGTCAGCGCGTATTTACCCGCGCACAGGTGTATGTCGGCAAACCGGATATCGATTTCTTCTTTAACGACGAGAACCAGAAAAAATCTGGCTATGACCAGAACTACTTCGACGTCGCGCACAAGACCTTAAAGCCCTATCTGGATGCCGGAAAAGTGAAGACTTTCTCCGGGACGGAACAGCTTCTGCCGGGCATCAGCGGTACGGTTCACCCGGGCCACACCCCAGGGTCCGCGTTCTACACGCTGGAGAGCAAAGGTGAAAAAATTACCTTTGTCGGCGACATCATTCACGTTGCCGCGGTTCAGTTCCCACAGCCCAACGTGACGATTGCTTACGATGAGGATCAGGACGGAGCCGCCCGGGTACGCAACGCAGCGTTCGCTGAGTTTGTGAAAAACAAAGATCTGATTGCGGCGCCACATCTGCCTTTCCCCGGGATCGGGTATGTGAAGAAAGGTGAGCGGGAAGGCTACGCGTGGGTTCCGGTGACCTATACCAACCGGGACGCCCAATAAGAGAGTCTCTGCGTCCCAGGCTAAATATTTCAGCCTGGGACCGCTATCTCACGCCCAGGGCCCCGCGGCCGGGTATTAACCAGCCGGCGAAATCTGTTCGGCCTGTGCTCAACCTGTCAGACAGCCAGCCATTTTTTTGCGTTCGCTTTCATATTCGCTTCTAGTTCACTGTCACGCGTGGCAAATACGCGGCCGAGGGGAAAACCGCTTTGTTCCAGCAGATAAGCTAGCGCGGCATATTCCCGCGGATAGTTGGCAGCAATTTTTGAATCAATCTCAACCGGGCCCAGCGGAAAGGTGAAAATACCCATGTCGTAGATGCTCTGGCGATGGAACAGCTTCCATACGCCCTCTCTCTTTTCTGCCAGATCGTAGAAACGATTGTGGCATTCGCATCCAATATTAAGTTTTATATTTTCAGCGATGATCATCGCATTGGTTTCAAGAATCGCTTTGTCGCCGCGGTCGTTAAAAGTGACGACGGGCGAGCCAATCATATGTTTTGTGCGCAAATCTGAAGCGCCCATACGCATGGAACCCTCGACAAAATCGCTCGCGAGCCCTTCGAACCACGTAATTTCGATTGTGCCGTCCGGATGAAAAAGATTACGCAGCTGCTCCCATTCGCCCAGGTCGCGGTGCATCCAGCCATTCATGAGGTCGTTAAGATCCTGACGGTCTTGCAGTTGGTGAGTTTGCATTGTTTGGTTCCTGTTTGAGTTGATGCGTTCAGTTTGGCCGTGAAGCGGTTTATACTCAAATATATATATTTTACTAAACAATCATTTTTAATGATGAGTCAGGGTGGCAATGGAACTCCGGCACTTACGCTATTTTTTGGCTGTTGCTGAAGAAGAGCATTTTGGACGCGCGGCTGAGCGACTCCATATTGTTCAGCCTGCGCTCAGCATGCAGATTAAAGCCCTTGAAACTGAGTTAGGCGGTCCGCTGTTTATCCGCACCAGCCGTCGTGTGGAACTTACTGAGGCCGGATCGCTTCTTCTCAGCGAAGCCAGACTGATGCTGGAACAAATGGAACACACGCGTCTGGCAGTCCAGCGTGCGATACGGGGAGAGACAGGGCGTGTACGGGTCGGTTTTGCCGGTAACGCCATTTTTAGTGGCAAAATGATTACCGATGTACGTCGCTTCCGTAAAACCCATCCGGATGCAGAAGTCACCATTCAGGAAATCGCTCCCCAGAAACAGGTAGCTGCGATCCTCGCAGGGCATATTGATGTCGGTTATACACCGGATAACAGTACGACAGCCGATCCGCAGATCAGGGTGCAGAAAACCGGAAACTGGGAGATGATAATCGCAATGTGTGACGATCATCCCTTAGCCATCCATCCGCACCTCTCCGTTGAAATGCTCGCCGGTCATCCCCTGGTCCTGTACGACGCGCATGACGCCAATGAAAATCTGACTGTGCTGCTGGCGCAGCAGCTCGGGGATGGTTTTTGCGTGGCACATCGTTCAAACAGTACGCTAAGCGTTCTGGCATTTGCCGCAGCCGGGCTCGGTCTGGCGCTGGTTCCCGCCCCCCTGCAACAGGTGCAAATACCCGGACTGATTTACCGCAACCTGAATGCTCAGGTGCTGACCGCAAATCTGGTCATGATCAGCCGCATGCAGGAGCCAGGTAATGCAGTGACTGCTTTTCTGGCAATGGCTAACCTTCCCTGTTGAACAACGGCAGCAAGCTATGACGCACAATAAGATGCCCTCCTCCGATATGGATATGGACCTGATCCTGACGCTGGATGCGTTACTCAGGGATCAGAATATCACCCATGCGGCCGCGCGGCTGGGCATCAGCCAGCCGGCGATGTCTGCCCGCCTTGCGCGCCTGCGCGTCCTGTTCGATGAGCCGCTGTTTATCCCTTCCCCACACGGACGTGGGGTGTTACCTACGCCGCGCGCCGAGGCGTTAAGGCCGCAGGTCGCGACGGTTTTGCAGGGTATATCGGCGATGCTTGAACCCACCACGTTCAACGCGCAGAACAGCAACCGCACCTTTGTGATTGCCCTGCACGAGAACCCGGCGCTGATGCTGGGGGCAGAGTTGCAGAATCAGATTAGCAGCGCAGCACCAGGCATCCGCCTGCGTTTTGCGCTCCCGGAAACCCCGCTGCTGCCAGCGCAGATGGAAAATGACGATGTGGATATTTATGTCGGCGTTAATGCGGGGGCGCACGATGCATGGGTCAGACGCAAACTGTTTGACGATGAATATGCCACAGCCCAGCGAAAAGGCCATCCGCGCGGTACGGGACCGATGGATCTGGAAAGCTATTGTAGCCTTTCCCACCTGGTGGTTTCATCCGAGGGCGACCCGTTCGCAGGCTTTGTCGATCAGCATCTGGCGGGGCTTGGCCACCAGCGTAACGTGGTGATGTCGACGCAAAGCTATGCGATGGCGCCTGCGATTGTTGCCGGTACCGATTTGCTCTGCACCCTACCCAGACGCATGTTGCTACGGTTCACGCAAACGCTTGATATTTTTCCGCCGCCGCTGGATCTCCCTCCGATCGTCATCGGTATGTACTGGCACCCGAAAAACAGCCAGGATCCGGCTAACCGCTGGCTGCGAGAACAGCTTCTTCAGGCCGCCGGACGTCAGGTATGATCGAGGATGCTCATCAATTTTTTCAGGACCTCAGAGCGAATAATCCGGTGGCAAACCAGCGTCAGCTCGCTCTCCCGGAGTCGGTCAAGAATATCCACAAAAACGACGTTTTGTACGCATATCGCCTTCGCTGAAGCCGGCAGCATGGCGATGCCAAACCCTGCCGAGACGAGACTTATCACCGTGGGGACATCGGTGGCATTTTGCACAACGTCAGGCTGTATGCCCGCGCTGTGGCAGGCATCATAGAAATATTGCTCCAGCCCCATCCCCTCCGGGTCGCGCAGGGCGATCCACTTCTCCTCTTTCACCGACGCAAGCGTCAGCGCGGCGGAGCCCGCCAGGCTATGTTGACGAGGTAAGGCCAGCACGGCCTTTTCCGTTGTAAATGGACGGCTTTGCAGATCGTCAGGCAATAGCGGTAACGGGGCACGAATAATGGCCACATCCAGTTGGTTGCTTTGCACGCCGGTATAAAGGGTTTGCACGTTACCCGTCATCATGGAAAGGCTGATGGCGGGCCATTTCTCATGTAAAAGCCGCAGCGCGGCGGGCAGCTTACTGTCGAATATCGCACTTGAAACACATCCGAGATTCAGCACGCCCTGTTCCCCTCTGGCCGTCTGTCTGGCATCCAGAATCGCCTGATCGGTCATTAAAATCGCGACTCTGGCTTTACTGAGAAATGCCTCACCGGCTGGCGTCAGCGTCAGGCGACGATTCGCCCGGCTAAAGAGCAAGACCCCAAGACGATCTTCAAGCGTTTTTATCTGCTGGCTCAGCGCTGGCTGCGCCATGTTAAGGCGCTCCGCCGCCCGATGCATGTGAAGCTCTTCCGCCACCACGATGAAATTGCGCATCAGTCGAAACTGCATACCATGCCTTTATTATTGATAATAAAATTCATATTAAAATAGCATAAATGATGCAATTGATAGCCCTCTTCGTCCGGTTAAGAATGGAAGCCTTCATCCGAGGAGGGAAATATGAAAAACCACATCAACGATCTCAGAAGTGCTATCGAACTGCTCAAACGCCATGAAGGTCAATACCTTGAAACCAGCCATCCGGTCGATCCTGACGCGGAGCTGGCGGGTGTGTACCGGCATATTGGTGCTGGCGGCACGGTAAAACGTCCGACGCGCATTGGCCCGGCGATGATGTTTAACGCTATTAAGGGATATCCCGACTCCCGTATTCTGGTCGGAATGCACGCCAGCCGCGAGCGGGCGGCGCTCCTGTTGGGCTGCGAGCCCTCTGAACTGGCAAAACATGTCGGCCAGGCCGTGAAAAACCCGATTGCTCCCGTTGTGGTTCCGGCGGCACAGGCGCCGTGTCAGGAACAGGTATTTTATGCCGACGATCCGGACTTCGATCTGCGTAAATTACTTCCGGCACCGACCAACACGCCGATAGATGCCGGTCCGTTCTTCTGTCTGGGGCTGGTGCTGGCAAGCGATCCGGAAGATGCCTCACTGACCGATGTCACTATTCACCGTCTCTGCGTGCAGGAGCGCGATGAGCTCTCCATGTTCCTTGCCGCAGGCCGCCATATTGAAGTGTTCCGTAAGAAAGCCGAGGAGGCGGGCAAACCGTTGCCGGTCACGATCAATATGGGTCTCGATCCCGCTATCTATATTGGCGCCTGTTTCGAAGCCCCTACCACGCCCTTCGGCTACAACGAGCTGGGTGTCGCCGGCGCGTTACGTCAGACCCCCGTAGAGCTGGTGCAGGGTGTGGCCGTAAATGAAAAAGCGATAGCGCGTGCGGAAATTATCATCGAAGGCGAACTGCTGCCGGGCGTGCGTGTAGAAGAAGATCAGCATACCCACACCGGGCACGCGATGCCGGAATTTCCCGGCTACTGCGGGGAAGCTAACCCCTCCTTACCGGTAATCAAAGTGAAGGCCGTCACGATGCGTCATCAGGCGATCCTGCAAACCCTGGTAGGACCGGGCGAGGAGCACACCACGCTGGCCGGTTTGCCAACGGAGGCCAGTATCCGTAATGCGGTCGAAGAAGCCATCCCCGGTTTTCTGCAAAACGTCTATGCGCATACCGCTGGCGGCGGCAAGTTTCTTGGCGTATTGCAGGTGAAAAAACGCCAGCCCTCTGACGAAGGGCGTCAGGGTCAGGCGGCACTCATTGCGTTAGCCACCTATTCCGAGCTTAAAAACATTATTCTCGTCGACGAAGATGTGGATATTTTCGACAGCGACGACATCCTGTGGGCGATGACCACCCGTATGCAGGGCGATGTCAGCATCACCCATCTGCCGGGGATCCGCGGACACCAGCTCGATCCGTCTCAGGCCCCGGACTACAGCCCCTCCATTCGTGGCAACGGGATCACCTGCAAAACGATTTTCGACTGTACGGTGCCCTGGGCGCTTAAGTCCCGCTTTGAGCGTGCGCCCTTTATGGAGGTAGACCCGACGCCATGGGCGCCTGAACTGTTTAAAAAATAGCGTTAACCGGAAAATCTTCTTCACCCTTCACGGGTGAAGAACCTCACGCTGAAATTGCCGCGTCCCCTGCTTTCTTGTAACCTTTGAGCGTTTATCACATCCCCATAAAAAATGAGACTACCGGACGCCTATGACAGCACATATTTCCAACGATCCTTTGCATGGCGTCACCCTCGAAATGCAGGTAAACGCGCTGGTTGCGCGATATGGCTGGAATGAACTGGGCAACCGAATCAAAATCAACTGTTTTCGCAAGGACCCGAGTGTTAAATCGAGTCTGAAGTTCCTGCGCCGCACCCCATGGGCGCGGGCGGAAGTTGAAGCCCTCTACCTCGACTCCCTTCACGATGACGGTAACGGGGAACAGGACGAACCGGCGTTTAATCCCTGGACGGATAGCCGGACACCCAGGAGCTAACACGCAAATGATGCGACACGTAAAACGGACTGGCGCGCTGCTTGGCTGCGCGCTTTTACTGGTAAGTTGCACTTCCAAACCACCCAAATCACTCGTTACCCCGCTGCCGCAGGCGAAACCTGTACAGCAGACCAACGAACCCATGCGCGGGATCTGGCTGGCGACCGTCTCCCGTCTCGACTGGCCTCCCGTGTCATCGGTGAATGGCCGTAGCGCGGACCAGCGTATCGCCCAGCAACAGAAGGCGCTGACGGACAAACTCGATAAGCTGAAAAAACTTGGGATCAACACCGTCTTCTTTCAGGTAAAACCGGACAGTACGGCGCTGTGGGCCTCTAAAATCCTGCCGTGGTCAGATACCCTGACGGGGACTATCGGGGAAGATCCCGGTTACGACCCGCTCCAGTTTATGCTGGATGAAGCGCACAAGCGCGGGATGAAGGTTCACGCGTGGTTTAACCCGTACCGCGTTTCCACCAACACGAAGCCGTCGACCATCGCCGCGCTTAACCGCACCTCGTCGCTTCATCCTTCCAGCGTGTACATCCAGCATCCGGAGTGGATCCGCACCTCGGGGGATCGTTTTGTTCTCGACCCGGGCATTCCCGAGGTGCGGGACTGGATAACCCAGGTAGTGATGGAAGTGGTGAATCACTACCCTGTCGACGGCGTTCAGTTCGATGACTATTTTTACACCGAGACGCCGGGTTCCCCCCTGAATGATGCCTGGACCTTCAGGCGCTATGGCGAGGGATTTGCGTCAAAAGCGGACTGGCGTCGACACAATACGCAGCAGTTAATTGTGCAGGTCTCCAGGGCGATCAAACAGGCTAAACCTGAGGTCGAATTTGGCGTTAGCCCGGCGGGGGTCTGGCGCAATCGCTCCTTCGACCCGGCAGGCTCGGACACGCGCGGCGCCGCAGCCTACGATGAGTCCTACGCTGACACGCGCAAATGGGTACAGCAGGGGTTACTGGATTACATTGCGCCGCAGATCTACTGGCCCTTCGCCCGCGACGCGGCACGTTACGATGTGCTGACAAAATGGTGGGCTGACGTGGTGAAACCGACCCATACCCGCCTGTATATCGGGATCGCATTCTACAAAGTGGGCGCGCCTTCCAGAAACGAACCGGACTGGACGATAAACGGCGGCGTACCGGAGCTGAAAAAACAGCTCGACCTCAACGATTCACTGCCAGACGTTAAGGGCACCATCCTGTTCCGTGAAGACTATCTTAACCAGCCTCAGACGCAGGAGGCAGTTAATTACCTCCGGGGACGCTGGGGTAGTTGACTGAAAAAAGGCAGAAACGTCCTGTTTCTGCCTTTCTTTTTACGGCTTCGGTCCGAACATCGCCTCAAGCTGTTTTGCGTCTGGCATACCCACGACCTGTTGCAGTTCGTTTTGCTCATTCAGGTAATAAATAGCCGGTGTGGCATTCGCGCCGAGACTGTCCATGAGCGTCTGGTGATTTTGCAGGATCTCAACGGTTTCCCGGGACGCCGCTCCTTCAGGTTTCGGCAGCTTTTTACCGCCGGACAGCTCGTACGCTTTCCAGGCCGACACCGGATCTTTCGCATTCAGGATCGCGGAGGCGTTACGCCCGCTGTTCGGGTTAAGAAACGCAACCAGCAGCGTGTTGAGCTGAACCTTCCCGGCCTTCACCCACGGCTGCGCTTCAGCCCAGAACTGCTTGCAGTACGGGCAGAACGGGTCGGCAAAGACGAAGACTTTGCGCGGGGCACTCTCCGCGCCCTCTTTCAGGGGATGCGCGGCATTGAGCTTTTTCCACATCTCGCGGCCCATCGGGGCGTAGATCTCTTTCTGGAAAAAGGCTTCGCTGAGGTTGGTTCCCTTCTCATCATACAGATAGCCAGACACGACGTGCTTTCCGTCAGGGGTCAGAAAGAGCGTCACGCCCATGTCCTGATATTGTCCCAGCCACGCTGGCGCGCCGCCGGGGGCGTCAATTTTCTTGATGATTTTGATGTCCTGCTGTTCACTGAAGTGCTTCACCACATCCGGAAGCGGCTCCTCTGCCCTGACCAGCCCTGAAATCATCAGAGCAGAGAGTAACAGCACCTTTTTCTTTGCTAACCGTTGAAGCATAACGCCCCCTCTAAGATATTGTTTTTCAGAGTGGTCGAAGTTTAATGCCCTGTCAACGCTTCATAAATATCCTTGAGGCGACTACGCAAAAATCGCACGGCTTTGTGTTTGCGGGATAATAACGCCTGCACACTGTCGCCTGTTTCCTCTGCCAGTACCTTCATGCTGTAGCCCTCAAATTCCGTTTTTTCAAACACCTCGCGCTGAGGTGGCGGCAGTTCCGACAGGGCTTGCCCCAACTCTTCCCATAGCAGCATGTTGAGATACTCCTCCTCCGGCGTTTGCGGTACGCCGAATAAGGTTTCTGCAATCTCCTGCTCCGGAAAGTCCTCGTCATCTGCTGTCAGGTACCCCGGCAGTGAAACCTCGTGCTTTTTTCGCGCCCGGTCGATCATTTCATTTCGTGCGGCGCGAAACAGCCAGGCGGCGACGTTCTCGACCGGCTGTTCCACTTTCATCAACTGCCAGGTCACTTCCTGAAGAATATCATCGACATCATCACGAACCGCAGTCCGTCCGCGAATGAAGGCTTTTAGCCGCGCGCGGCAGGCATTGAGTGCCGAGATCAGTAATGATTCCCCCGCCTCACCGGCTTTCATATCGCTCACTCGGCTTCCGGCGCTTTCGCACCGTTATCGTCTCGCTTTTCATCCCGGCCATCGTGCCACCGGCAATGACCGTGGCGCCCAAATCCCGCCCGACGCTGCTGAATGAAGGCCTCACGTTGTTCGGGGCTCATATTCATCCATTGTTCGTGCATACGGCGGTGCGCACCGAACATACCAGGACGGAAACCCAGCCCACCGAAAAGAATGCGGCTCAGCAGCAGGATCCCCAGCGCCTGCCAGAAGCCAATGGCTTTAACCCCCAGGATGGCCGGGAGCAACGCGTTCCACAGGGACATGACCAGCAGGCCAAGCACCACGAACAGGACTGCGCCAATCACGATGCCCTTACCCATACGATGGCGGCCCAAACCACGCCCGTGACCTTTTCCGTGCATATCAAAATTTCTCATGTGTACCTCGTTTATGTTGAATGATTATGGTCTCTGATGAGGTAGACGGATGAGGAACAGAAATATTGCCGGGGAAAGATAAAATTTATGTGATAGCGGCTTTGTACGGATAACAGTAATGGCTGAAGGAGATTGTGCAGCGGCTACATGCAGACATTAAAAAGGCTCCCTCAGGAGCCTCTCTGAACATCACGCCGTAGCAGGCAAACTAAAGCTCGAGATACTCTGGGACAGCTGCTGCGCCTGCTCCTCCAGCGAGGCCGCGGCGGCGGCGGATTGCTGCACCAGCGCCGCGTTCTGCTGGGTCACACCGTCCATCTCCGTTACGGCCTGCCCAACCTGACCAATCCCGCGGCTCTGCTCTTCTGAGGCAACCGAAATCTGTTCCATCAGCGTATGCACTTTATTCACAGAGCTGATAATAGAATCAATCACCTCTCCCGAACGATTCACCAGTTGTGCACCGTTTTTCACGCTGGAAACAGACTGGGCGATAAGGCTTTCGATATCTTTCGCCGCCACCGCGCTTTTTTGTGCCAGGGTGCGCACTTCACTTGCTACCACGGCAAATCCTCGCCCCTGCGCGCCAGCACGCGCCGCTTCAACGGCCGCGTTTAGCGCCAGAATATTAGTCTGGAAAGCAATGCTGTTGATGACGCTGGTGATGTCTTCAATACGCTTCGAATTGGACGCGATAGTATTCATCGTTTCGATGACTTCACGGGTTACCGCTTCACCGGTATGGGCATTTTTCACGGCATCCTGCACCAGCTTACCGGCCTGGAAAACGTTGTCGGTGTTATTCGCCACCGTCGCGCTCAGCTCTTCCATGCTGGCGGCCGTCTGGGTCAGGGCCGAAGCCTGTTGCTCGGTACGGGAGGCCAGGTCGATATTGCCGGAGGCAATTTCCTGCGCCGCATGCGTCACGGTGTGGCTGGCGTCGCGCACCTGAGAAATGGTGGAGAGCAGCGCCTGGCGCATCTGCTCCATCGAGGACATCAGGTGATCGATTTCATTCCCGGAATCACGCTTGATCGGTACCGGTACGTCCAGCTTCCCGGCCGCAATCTGGCGACAGTGCTCGCGCGCCAGGTTCACCGGCGCAAAGACCACGCGTTTCATCAGCAGGCTGACGGCGAAGATCACCACCACGAACAGCACCGCAATGCAGGCGATAATAACCAGACCCGACACGAAATTATGGCTCGCATCCTCGTTCAGCGTTTTGGCGTACTTCTGGTGAACGGAGAGAACCTGATCGAGCACAATTTCATATTGGCGATCGAGTTGAGACACCACGGGAATAAGAGCGTTGAACCGCGACACATCGTGAGCGGCGGCAGCGGCGATGAGAGGCGCCAGTCCCTGGTTACGGTAGTTTTGCCACGCCTCCTGGTAGGCAGTGACCAGCGGGGCTTCGTCCGGCAAACGCGGCGAGGCCATAAACGCCGAAAATGCACTATCGGCTTTGGTCAGCGCCTCTTTAACCGAGGCCAGTTTCGCAGACAGATCGGTGGCGTCCCCCGCTTCCACCATTTTCACATACTCCATAACCCTGACGCGCAGGGTTCGGCTGTGGTTAATGGGATCAATAATGGACAGAACCACCTGAATTTCTTTGTTCACATTATCCAGCGAAGTATTACTTTTAATGATGAGCCCAACGCTGGTGATAGTGCTGGCCACAAAGAAGAAAAGCAGGGAAAACAGGATAATCAGGGATGATTTTTTCAACGACATAACACACCTCAGGGATATAATTTCCCTTTGGTTATCGGCTGAATCCAATCTTTAATTAATTAAAGTTATTGATGTCACCCTAAGACGTTACCCTGTCACTCCACGGACTTGTATCGCCGTTGCAGGGTGGCATCCAGCTTACGCTGGATCGGCTCCGGCGTTTCCCCTTCAATCAGTTTGCCAATCAGATCAAAGCAGTGCCAGGCGAGCTGGCGGTTATCCTGACGAACGGTATCGACAGGAATGGTCAGAGAATCATAGAGATAGTGATCGTCAAAGCTGGCCAGACGCATATCGCTTTGCAGCAGATTATGTTGCCCCATATAGCGCAACACCCCTTCCAGCAGACCGCAGGCGGCGGTAAAAAGGGCTTTTGGCGGGCGGCCCAGGCGTGCGCAAAGCTCGGCAAACATTTCGTAGCCGGAGCTCGGATGGTAATTACCATGAATGATCCACTCCGGACGTAACTCGACGCCAGCGTCACGCAGCCCCTGCTTAAACCCTTCAAGACGGTCACGCGTCGGGGAAAGCCGCGGCTGACCGCCGAGGAAGTAGAACTCATCCGGATGCTGGCGCGCGATGTCGGCCACCAGCGTGGCGGTTGGGGTAATTGAATCGGTGAGAACCAGCGGCAAAGAACTGTCGTTCATATGACGGTCAAAAAGCACAACGGGCAGCTGTTCGCTCAGCTTTTGATAGTCCGCGTCGTTGAGCATGCTGGAGGCGACAATCAGCCCGTCCACCTGGCGGGCCACCATGTTATTGACCACCACCGTCTCCTGGCCCGGATTTTCATCGCTACAGGAGATCAGCAGCTGAACACCCGCCTCGCGGCAGAGGGTCTCCAGCTCATGAGAAAAAACGGCAAACCCGTAGTTGGTGATTTCCGGCACCACCAGACCAATGGTGTGGCTGCGGTTGTCCCGCAGCGAACGGGCGTGAATGCTGGGCTGATAATGATGTTCTTTGGCAATCGCCAGCACACGCTCGCGTGTCTCCTCCGCCACCCGAAGCTCTTTGCTGCGGCCGTTCAGAACCAGGCTGGCGGTGGCTTTTGATACCCCCGCGAGCTCCGCGATATCTTTAATGGTGACGCGTTTTGTTTTTCTCACAACGACTTAGATCCGGCTGCCAAAACCTCTATTCTATCATGCAGCTGCGCAGCGACCAGTAGCGTAATGTGATATCGGACGCACCTTCGAAGCGTACCTGGGCCGGATGGTCAGGAAAATAGCGGCTGCTCATGACGCCTTCACCGTGATTGATGAAAATTTCGACGCTGGAACAGTCGCACAGCACGCGTAAATGATGAACATTGCCCTGCCAGTAGCGGGTCAGCGTGTCTGTGGTTTTCAGACTGGCGCGTTCCAGACGGATCCCCTCATCATCCACAATCAGCCGCAACGCGCCGGCAAAATCCACGTTCACGCTCGATGCGCTCAGTTCGAACTCAAGACGCGCTCCCGCCAGCACCGGGGCATCGCTGGCGCGTCCCTGCCAGAGATGTTCATCCTCGCGCAGCGTTTCCAGCTCACGGACGGGGGTTTGCCAGAGCTTACCGTCGCGGTAGCGCAGCTCGCGAGGACAGGTCATCTGGTGGATCCAGCCGTGCGCCCGCGTAGGCTGGAGCATCTCTTCGCCGTCCGGCACGCCCATCCAGCCGATGAGGATGCGGCGGCCATCTTCTGCCACCGTGGTTTGCGGCGCGTAAAATTCGAAACCGGCGTCAAGCTCATGCAGCTCGCCGTGCGCAAATGCAGGCGTTTGATAATCAAATGCCCCACTCATCCAGACGGCCGGATAGGTGTTGAGATAGCGATGCGGTTCGCGCGCCAGCCCCTGCGGGCAGCAGATCAAGACGTGTGTGCCATCAAGCTCAAACAGATCCGGGCACTCCCACATATAGCCCGCGTCCGTGAGTCCGTTGACGCCGTGACCGGCGATTTCGCCGCAGGACGCCCAGATGTGTAAATCGGCTGACGTAAACAGCAGCACCTTGCCGCGCTGCTGTCGATCCTGCGCGCCGAGCACCATGTACCACAGCCCGTCATGCCACCATACTTTCGGATCGCGGACGTGCCCGGTGTACCCGTCCGGCAGGGGCAACACAGGTCCCAGTTTGGCAAACGTGCCATCGTCATTTTGCACCGCCAGACACTGCCAGGCGGTGCGGCCGCCATCGTCAAACTTAACGTTGCCGGTATAGCACAGGGTCAGCACGCCGTTGTTATCCACGGCGCTGCCGGAGTAACAGCCATTGCGGTCATACTCTTCGTCAGGCATCAGCGCCATTGGCTCGTGCTGCCAGTGCACCAGATCTGCTGAGCTCCAGTGCCCCCAACACTTGTAGCGATGATCGCAGCCCAGCGGGTTCCACTGATAAAACAGATGGTAGCGCCCGGCAAACCAGATAAATCCGTTCGGATCGTTCATCAGCCCTGTCACCGGTGCGGGATGCCACTGCGGATAGTGGCTGTCCGCCAGCGCACGCGGCTGGCCTTGCATAACGGCCTGCAACACGGCAGGCCAGCGGGAAGATAAGGTCATTATTCAGAGTCCGTTTTATATTTCAGCAGCAGAGAGACGGTGAACGCCACGCCAAAGGCAATCACCATGCCGATTATATAGTTGAGCAGCGAGCTGGCCTGGACAATCGCCATGCCGGGAAGCGCCGTCAGGCCAACGGCGGTCATGTAGACATGCACCGACACCACCCAGGCACCGCCCGCCGCACCACCGATCAGCGCCGCGATAAACGGCTTCACAAAACGCAGGTTGATGCCAAAAATTGCCGCTTCGGTGATGCCCAGCATCGCGGAAAACGCCGACGGTAAGGTAATGGCTTTGATTTTGGCATCGCGGGTTTTGAACCACACCGCCAGACACGCCCCGCCCTGCGCCACGTTCGCCATCGCCCAGATCGGCAGCAGGAAGTTAACGCCAATCGACGGATTACCCAGCAGCCCGGCCTCAATGGCGTGGAAGCTGTGGTGAATGCCGGTAATGACAATCACCGAATAGAGCCCACCAAACAGCAGCCCGGCCAGCCAGCCCGCGTGGGCAATCAGGGTGCTAAGAATGAAGGAGATCCCGTCGCCCAGCGCGCGTCCCGCCGGGCCAATAATCAATAGCGCAATGAAGCCGGAGATAATGACGGTCAGGAACGGCGTCAGGATCAGATCTAACGCATCCGGGATCGCCCGGCGCAGCTGTTTTTCCACAATGCTCATAAACCACACCGCCAGCAGCACCGGGAAGACGGTTCCCTGATAGCCAATCATGGCGATTTCAAGACCGAAGAAGTTCATGGTGTGGAAGCCGGATGCTACGCCCCAGGCGTTGGTCAGCGCCGGATGAGTCAGGATGCCGCCGAGCGTTGCCCCCAGATACGGGTTGCCGCCAAACTCCCGCGCGGCGGTGAAGCCAATCAGGATCGGCAGAATAATAAACGCCGCCGAGCTGCACATATCCAGCATGATATAGAGCGCGTTATCCGGATTAACCCAGCCGTAGGTTTTAACCATCCCCAGCAGGCCCATCAGCAGACCCGAGGCCACGATCGCCGGGATAATCGGCACGAAGATGTTGGAGAGCAGACGCGCGATACGCTGGAACGGGTTCAGCTTGCGGGCCGCAATATCCGCCGCTTCCGATTTACTGGACTCGCTAATCCCTGCCGCCTGAATAAACGCGGCGTAAACCTTATTCACCACCCCGGTGCCGAAGATCACCTGCATCTGCCCGGCGTTTCGAAAACAGCCTTTCACGCCTTCAACCTTGCCGATAGCCTGCTGGTCGGCAAGCGCATCATCGACCAGCACCAGACGAAGGCGCGTGGCGCAATGTGCCGCGCTGGCAATGTTCTCTTTGCCACCGAGCAGCGGAATAAGCTCGCGCGCAATATGATTAAAATCCATAGATACCTCTTCCTGACCTCTTTTTATGGTGTTCGAAACGCCCCCGCGATGCGGGAGCGTGAAGGGTTAAAACCAGGTTTCCATCTGCACCCCAAAGTTCCATTCCCCGCCCGCGTTGAAGCCGCTGCTGCCAAAGGCGTCATCGCTGGCGTAGTTATCCAGCTTGCTGCTCCAGTCCATCCAGGTGGCGAACAGGCGCAGCTCCGGACGGCTGAAGAAATCGCCAATTTTGCCCGCCTTTAACGTCGGGGCGAAGGTCAGCTTGTAGAAGCTACCGTTAACCGCATTGCGATCCTTGTAGCCTTCCGGGCTTAAATCCATGTACTGATAGCTGCCTTCGAACGCGAGGGCGAAATTCTGGGTCACCTCTTTGATCAGACGCGTATTGAGCGTGACCCACTCATAGCTGTCGCCCTTCACGTAGCGGTCCTTACTGCTTTGCGCCAGCACGGCGGGCGCAATGTGCCAGCCACCGCCCAGCGGCGTGACACCGTAACTTGCAAAACGCCAGGTATCGGCTTCTGACAGCAGCGCGCCGTCTGAACCAATGCTTTTCACCTCGGCGCCCAGACCGTGGCCGTAAAGCAGCGCCGTTTTGGCGGAACCTTCCCGCAGGCCGTAGAAGCTCTCGTTATGCAGACCAACCAGCGCATGTACCCCGTTATTGGCCGCGTCGGTTTTAATCGGATCGCCGTTGCTGTCCTTACGGTCGTCATTATCTTTTGCCCGTAAGCCGCTGACCATCATCTGCACCGGCCCGGCGAAGTGATTCATGCTGAGGATGTAGTTCTGAACGTTGTTGTCGATCTCCTCTTCGCTGCCGAAGTTACGGCCATAAAGGGAGAAGTTACTGCGCAGCGTATCGTTCCACTTCACGTCGTAGACGCCGCCGCCGGTCCCGGCGAGAAACACCACGTCGGAATCCAGCCAGTGAATGTCGAAGTTGTCGCGGTCAAAACGCTTACCCGCCCAGAAGGTACTGCCCTTCAGCGCACCGGTAAAGTCAGGCAAATTGCCCAGCTCGGCAAAGGCCTGACGAATGTTCAGGTCGCTGCTGTCTGCCGACCAGTCGTTATAGGTTTTCTGGCCGTCGGCCAGCATCGCCTTAAAGCGCGTCGTCGCACCATTCTCCAGCGTCTGTTTGTGCTCAACATTCAGCTCAACGTAGGTATCCGCTTCGTTCCCCAGACGCCCGATGGCCCCGCCCGTTTCCCCGGCGGGCGTCAGATAAGGGCCGCTTTTGCTGCTGGAGGCCGCGTCGTTCATCAGCAGGCCGGAACGGGCGTAACCGTGAAATTCAAAACCGCCTGTCCGGTCGGCTTTTTCTTCCAGCACCGTGGTACGTTGCGCCACCGCCTGTGTGGAGGTTTGCGCTTCCTGCTGCGCAGCCACCAGCTGCTGTGTTTTCTGTTCCGCTGCCGTTGCGCGCTTTTCAGCAACCTGCGCGCGGGTTTCCGCCTCCTGCAAACGCTGCTCCAGCGCCGCCAGGCGCGCTTCGATACGTGTCATATCCGTCTGGGCAAAAACAGAGGTACTCCCGGCCAGCATGCCTATCATCACGGCAAGTCTGCGTTTTTTATACATTTTGTCGCATCCCTAATAACTATCGGTGAAAGTGCTAAATTGCTAAACCGGTTTAGGCTGATGATACTAAACCGTTGAATTTTGGATCGGCAACGTTTTTTGCTAAACCGTTTTAGTAAGTGTGATCGAGGCGACAATTCAGGCCGCCGACCGGAGGCCTGGAGAGGTGAATTACAGTTCGTGATGATAAGGCAGCGCGGTCATTGCCCCTTTTGCGGTTGTCGCCAGCGCCCCACAGCGCTGCGCCAGCGTGATGACCTCTGAAAGACGGGCCTGGCCATCACGAGCCAGACCGAACAGCAGCCCGGCGACGAAAGCATCCCCCGCGCCGGTGGTATCAATGCATTCCACGGGTGATGCAGGATAGTGCGTCAACGCGCCTTTCTGCCAGGCGGTGACGCCCTCTTTTCCCTGTGTCACCAGCACCAGCCTGGCCGGACAGGTGCGCATCAGCGCCGCCAGCCCCTCATGGACCTGCGCATTTCCGGTTAAGAACGCCAGTTCTTCCACCGAGATTTTCACCACATCTGCACAGGCTAATGCCCGCTCAAGGCACTGACGCAGCTCGACTTCATCGTGCCAGAGATCGGCGCGGATATTGGGGTCAAAGCTGACGAATCCCCCCGCCAGTCTGATAGCGGACATCGCCTGAAACGTCGCGGAACGGCTGGGTTCGGCGCTGAGCGCGATAGAGCAGACGTGCAGCCACTCCCCGGCGCGGAATGGCGGGAGATCGGCAGAGTCGAGGAATAAATCAGCGCTCGGTCGAACCATAAAGGTAAAGGAACGTTCACCGTCGTTATCGAGATCCACCACCACCGTGGAGGTGCGATGCTGCGGGTCCAGGCGCAGCCATTCTGTATTAACCTGCTCATCCGCAAGCGTTTTTTGCATAAAACGCCCGAAGGGGTCGTCGCCCACCCGGCCTATAAAGGCGCTTCTGCCGCCCAGACGCGCAACCCCTACCGCGACATTGGCCGGTGCGCCGCCAGGACATTGCAGCAGTTTGCCCTCTCCGTCGGGCAACAGATCCACCACGGCATCGCCAAGTACCCAGATCGTCTCCATATCACCTTCTTAGCTAAATCATGTTAAACCGGTTTAGCTATTTAAGCACAGGCAGGGTGTCGGGGAAATATGGCGAGGGAAAATTTGCTTAACCCACCCGATGGGGCCAGTGGATATCACCTACGCCATTGAGCTGCGGGCGGGCGAACAAAAAGCCCTGGAAGCGGCGAATACCGGCGGATTCAAGCCAGCACCACTCTTCTATCTTCTCAATGCCTTCTGCGACCAGCGTAATCTCCAGATCGGTGCAGCAGCTGATTATCGACTTCACAATCGCCTGCTTGGGCCCGCTCAGGTGGATATCGCTGACGATCTCTCTGTCGATTTTGAGCTTATCCGGTTGAAACCGGGTGAGCAGTGAAAGACCAGCATAGCCGGAACCAAAATCATCTATCGCCAGCCCAACCCCTTCCGCGCGCAGCTGTTTAATGGCGCTGTTAAACTGGTTGAAGCCAGAGATCATCTCGCTCTCAGTGACTTCAATGATCACCTGCTCTGGCTGTAGATTGTGCTTTTTGATCTGCGTTACCAGGAACTCTACCGCGCCCGGCACGTTAACCAGCGACATTGGCAGCAGGTTCACCGCCAGTTTGTGGCTGCCGATGCCGAGCTTTTGCGCCAGCGCAAAGGTCCAGGCTTTGGTTTGCAGGTCGACTTCGTAAATCTGTTCACGATCGAGACTACGGAAGAAATGCTCCGGGCTGCCGCCGTCGTTTCCGCGTATAAGCGCTTCGAGAGAACTGATTTTGCCTTCGGACGGCTCGACAATGGGTTGCAGCGCAAACTGGCAGGGCTGTCCCGCCAGCAGACCTAACCCTTTACCAAACGGCGCGCGCTCTCGCGAAAGCGTCCATTTATCAGGCTCATAGTCCGAAGCGGGTGGGATAGCGGTTTTGCCGGTGATAAAGGTCTGAATAAATTTGAAGACCCGATCCTCAGAAGTCAGATAGCTTTCCAGCTTGCTGTAATGCAGAACCGACGCCAGAACCGCTTTCGGGGTCTGAACATCCAGGTCAAACAGCAGCATTCCCACGTCTTCGAAACGTCTGCGCGGGCCGTAATCGCGCATCAGCTCCACCACGCCGGTATGCCGGTCATCCGCACGGATGGTGTTAAAAAGCGCGATGACGCTCTGTTCCGTGCCTTCGAGAATTTGCAGAACGTCACGTCCACGGGAGAGAAGAATGCCTGAGATGCCCTGCTCCGTATTACGGATCCTGGCCTGTTCAACCAGCGCGCTTAACGCTGCGGAGGTGCAGGTTAAGCTCAGCTGGCTTCGATAAATAAGAGTTGTCAGCACAGAAACGGGGTCCGGTATGGGGTATACGCCTGAACGGTACTGTTTAACACAGTTCCCCGGTGTGACCTAATCTATTCCACGTTGGGCTTAATTCTCCCCGATACGGCTGTCGATCCGCGTCTGCATATAATCGTAGAACGGATTCGACGTCACGCGCATCAGCGCATCTTTGCCAACGCTCAGAACCGATGTTTCTCCCCACAGGGCTATCGTCCCCAGGCTGATACCGTAGTGGTTTTTCACCTCAGGATGGCGGCCATACAGATCGTCATCAGGCGGGAACGGAATAGCAACATGCGACAGGGAATAAACCTCCTGCGGATACGCGACCGACAGCGGCATCACCGTTTCCCGGGTGCTACCCGCTGGCGTCGTCTTTGTCACCATATCAAACCTGTCGGGGCTGGCATTGGTCACAATTGTGACGCTGTAACGTCTTTTTGCCTTGGGCAGCATGTCAGCCACCGCCGTCCAGGACGATGGCCTGAACAGTGGACGGAAACTCCCGGCCTGGTTGATATCAAAAACTACCAGTTCGCTGCCGTTTGCCGGAAGCTGGTCAAACAGCCCGCTAACCACGGCGCGGGTACTGACCGTTGAATCCATGACCGACTGAAACGCCAGTACCGGCGGAAACTGCGCCAGTTTGTGATCATGAACATCGCGGTTTATCTGCTCATGCAGCGCCTGGGTAAGCAGCCAGGACTGACGTGCTGCATTCACCGGGAACGAATTATATTTATAAGGATTATATTCCGGCGAAATGTTGAGCCACGCGGCTTTGGCAAACGCCGGTAACATGGCCGGTAGCCCGGCGAATCCGGCAAAGCGCGCAAACGCCGTGACGCCAATCATCGGGGAGAGCAACACGATCTGCTGAGGTTTACGCAGTTCAGGCGCATCAAGGGCGTCGAGGGCGTATTTCATCGCCAGCGCCCCACCGTTGGAGTAGCCCACCAGATGCAGGGGGAGATCGTTCCCCGTCAGGCGTGTTGCTTCACGAACCGCAAGGCGCGTTGCCGCCAGCCACGCCTCCCAGTCAACGTCTGTCAGCGCGCCCGGCGCCGTGCCGTGTCCGGGCAAACGAGGCACTACGGCCACAAAGCCGTGCTTTTGATAATTCTCTGCCAGATGCCTGACGCTGTAGGGCGAGTCCGTCAGACCGTGCAGCAATACCACCGCCCCGCGTGGCTTTCCGGCAGGCATCAGCACGAACGACCGGTTTGCATCCGGGGAAAAGTGTCCTGGCCATACCAGGCTTTGACGGTAATAACGGTTCAGCGGCGTGCGCTCTGCGGGGGTGACTTTCGCCGTCACCTCAGCGTCGAGAGCGGTGAAGATGGCGTTTTCCCGCGCGACATACGCTGCGAAGGTCGCGTTATCCATCTCCTGCACGGACATTTCATCAGCCCGCCAGGTGTGCCAGTGATGCAGAGCCGGCCCCTGCTGCGAAAGATAAACCCGCACCGCCAGCAGCACGAGCACAATGATCCCGATGACCATCGCTATTTTTTTTGCGAGAACCATCAGGCGCACGCTGACCCGCCAGGGCAAATTCGCCATGTTAGGCTCCCTCTCTTATTCCCAGAGCGTTCATCTTACCAAAAAATGTGAAGAGGCTGACGTATTCACCAAATAGATACCGCTCAGGCCGGACACTGCACCAAAAGTGAACTACGCTGCACAAATGTTGAGCACCTGTTAAACAAATATTGCATTAACTTTGCTGCACAGCGCGTTTTCGCCGCAATGTGAACATGGCACGCGTCCTGCATTGTTAATCCGGTAACAGAATCCCGGCCTTTGACAGCCAGTTAACAGCGAGGCGGTATGACGACCAAACCTGAGGTGTTGAGCCGTATCGAAGCGACCTTTAGCCAGCTCACCCCGAGCGAAAAGCGGGTGGCAAGCTGGATGCTGGCGCACGTCGGGCAGATCCCCTTTGAAACGGCAGAGAGCGTGGCACTGGCCACGGCAACCAGCGGGATCACCGTCGGACGCTTTCTGCGCAAGCTGGGCTATCGCAACCTGGACGACGCCAAAAAAAGCCTGCGCGATCCCCACCAGCCCTGGGGCATTAACGAGCGTCTCGACTCCTGGAAGCAGCAACAGCCGCTGTCGGGTCGCCTTCAGCACTCCCTGTCGCTGGAGGTGGACGCCATTGCCCATGTCTACCAGCTGGCGCAAAGCGAAACGTTCAGGCAGGTGGTCCAGCAACTTACCCATGCCGACGCCGTCTTCGTGCTGGGGATCCAGTCCACGCGCGGGATCGCCAATGCGTTCTTCAGCCATCTGGAGTATCTGCGCCCGCGTGTGAGCTATTCCGAAGGGCTCTCCGGTAGCTGGGTGGAGTCTCTTAACTCCGGCTTTGCGAACCCGTATATCGTGCTGACGGATACCCGCGCCTACTCCGCCATTGCCCGCCAGTACTGCCGCGTGGCGAGCGAAAAAGGCCTGGCGATGGCGCTGATCACCGATATCTGGTGCCCGTGGGCGCGGGATTATCCGATTGATTTACTCCAGGTGAAGACCGATACCGGCCATTTCTGGGATTCGCTGGCGCCGGTGAGCTGTCTCTTCAACCTGCTGCTGTCGGGCGTTGTGGAGGCGCTGGGCGATGCGCTGCCGGAACGTCTGGCAATCAACCGACAACTACAACAAGAGTTTGGTCAATTTGAACGCTAAAGGAGCGGAGCTATGCCTGAAGAGAGTCAACTGATTGATGTGGCGAAAACCTTTCCCACGCTGCATATCGATCTGAAATACGCGACCGCCGATAACATCACCGGCCGCCCGATCTACCAGCACGCCGCGTGCCTGCTGCATACGGATGCCGCCACCGCGCTGGCGAAAGCGATCAGCATCGCCGCGCTGGCCGGTCTGAAGCTGGTGGTTTACGACGCCTACCGCCCCCAGCAGGCGCAGGCGCAACTCTGGGATGCCTGCCCCAATCCGGAATACGTGGTGGATGTCGCAATTGGCTCTAACCACAGCCGGGGCACCGCCATTGACGTCACGCTGATGGATGAACACGACAACGTGCTGGATATGGGCGCCGGGTTTGACGAAATGCACGACCGTTCTCATGCCTGGCACCCTTCCGTTCCGCCCGAGGCGCAGCGAAATCGTCTGCTCCTGAACGCCGTGATGTACGGCGGAGGTTTTGTGGGCATCAGCAGCGAGTGGTGGCATTTCGAACTGCCGAACGCCGCCAGCTACCCGCTGTTAGATGACCAGTTCGCCTGTTATCCGACCACACACTCACTCTAATTCTGGAGCCCGGCCATGAAAACTACGCTGCTTACAACCCTGATTGCCGCTACGCTCGCCCTGAGCGCCCCTCTCGCGCTGGCGGCGGTGCCAAAAGATATGCTGGTGATTGGGAAAGCTGCCGATCCGCAAACGCTGGATCCGGCGGTCACTATCGATAACAACGACTGGACGGTGACCTACCCCTCGTACCAGCGTCTGGTGAAATACAAGCCTGGCACCACGGAGGTGGAAGGCGATCTGTCGACGGGCTGGAAGGCGTCTGACGACCAGAAAGAGTGGACGTTCACCCTGGCAGATAATGCAAAATTCTCCGACGGCACGCCGGTGACCGCCGAAGCGGTCAAGCTGTCGTTTGAACGTCTGCTGAAAATTAATCAGGGACCTTCCGAAGCGTTCCCGAAAGATTTGAAAGTGGACGCGGTGGATGAACATACGGTGAAATTCACCCTCAGCCAGCCGTTCGCCCCGTTCCTCTACACGCTGGCCAATGACGGCGCGTCGATCGTCAACCCGGTGGTGCTGAAAGCCAATGCCGCCGACGACGCGCGCGGTTTCCTGGCGCAAAACACCGCGGGTTCCGGACCGTTTATGCTGAAAAGCTGGCGGAAAGGTCAGCAGCTGGTGATGGTGCCCAACCCACACTGGCCGGGTGAAAAGCCGTACTTCAAGCGCGTCTCGGTGAAGATTATCGGTGAAAGCGCCTCGCGTCGCCTGCAACTTTCCCGTGGCGATCTGGATATCGCCGATGCCCTGCCGGTGGATCAGCTTGCCGCTCTGAAGCAGGAAGGCAAAGTGGCCGTGGCGGAATACCCGTCCCTGCGGGTGACCTACCTCTATCTGAACAACAGTAAGCCTCCGATGAATCAGGTGGATTTGCGCCGCGCGGTCTCCTGGGCCACCGATTATCAGGGGATGGTGAAAGGCATTCTCAGCGGGAACGGCAAGCAGATGCGCGGCCCGATCCCGGAGGGCATGTGGGGCTTCGATGCGAACGCCATGCAGTACAGCTTTGACGAGGCTAAGGCCAAAGCGGCGCTGGAGAAAGTCAACGATAAACCGGCCAGCCTGACGTTCCTCTACTCCGATAACGACCCGAACTGGGAGCCTATCGCCCTCTCCACGCAGGCGAGCCTGGGCAAGCTGGGGATTAACGTCAAGCTCGAGAAACTGGCGAACGCCACCATGCGCGACCGCGTCGGCAAAGGTGATTATGACATTGCGATTGGTAACTGGAGCCCGGACTTCGCTGACCCGTACATGTTCATGAACTACTGGTTCGAATCGGACAAAAAAGGGCTGCCGGGTAACCGCTCATTCTATGAGAACAAAGAGGTCGATGCATTGTTGCAGGCGGCACTGAAAACCACCGATCAGGCGGAACGCACCAAAGATTACCAGCAGGCGCAGAAAGTGGTGATTGACGAGGCGGCTTACGTTTATCTGTTCCAGAAGAACTACCAGCTGGCGATGAACAAAGAGGTCAAAGGCTTCACCTTTAATCCGATGCTTGAGCAGGTCTTTAACATCGCCACCATGAGTAAGTAACGGCCCACGCCGGGGGGAAGTGTATGACGTTCTGGAGCATCGTGCGCCAGCGCTGCTGGGGGTTAATCCTGGTGGTGGCCGGTGTCTGTATTATTACTTTTATTATTTCACACCTGATCCCCGGCGATCCGGCCCGCCTGCTGGCCGGTGACCGCGCCAGCGATGAAATCGTGCACGGCATCCGCCAGCAGTTGGGGCTGGATCAACCGCTCTATATTCAGTTTGGCCGCTATGTAGAGGCGCTGGCGCACGGCGATCTGGGCACCTCCATTCGCACCGGTCGCCCCGTTGCGGAAGATTTGAAAGCCTTTTTCCCCGCCACGCTGGAACTGGCCTTCTGCTCTTTGCTGCTGGCTCTGGTGATTGGCGTACCGCTGGGCATTTTATCGGCGGTGTACCGTAACCGCTGGCTGGATCACCTGGTGCGACTGATGGCGATGACGGGCATCTCGACGCCTGCCTTCTGGCTGGGACTGGGGGTAATCGTTCTGTTCTACGGGCAACTGCAAATTCTGCCCGGCGGCGGCAGGCTGGACGACTGGCTCGATCCGCCTGCCCACGTTACCGGCTTTTATCTGCTGGACGCCCTGCTGGAAGGCAACGGCGAGGTGTTTTTCAACGCCCTACAGCACCTGATTCTACCCTCCCTGACCCTGGCCTTTGTGCATCTGGGTATTGTGGCGCGTCAGGTGCGTTCCGCGATGCTGGAGCAACTGAGCGAGGATTATATTCGTACCGCCCGCGCGAGCGGGTTGCCGGGCTGGTACATCGTGCTGCGCTACGCCTTACCCAACGCCATGATCCCCTCCATTACCGTGCTCGGGCTGGCGCTGGGCGATCTGCTGTATGGGGCAGTCCTTACCGAAACCGTGTTTGCCTGGCCGGGAATGGGTGCCTGGGTGGTGACCTCCATTCAGGCGCTGGACTTCCCTGCCGTCATGGGCTTCGCGGTCGTGGTATCGCTGGCCTATGTCTTCGTCAATCTGGTGGTGGATCTGCTGTATCTGTGGATCGACCCGCGAATCGGGCGCGGAGGTGCCGAATGATGTTAACTCAGGAAACGCCCGTCTCCGTCAGCACCGCCAAACAGCGCATCAACTGGGCAAAGCTGTTCTGGATGTTACGCAAAAGCCCGCTCACGCTGATCGGCGGGGTGATTATGATCGTGATGCTGCTGATGATGGTGGTCTCGCCGTGGATAGTCCCGCACGATCCGAACGCGCTGGATCTGACCGCGCGATTGCAGGCGCCTTCAGCCCAGCACTGGTTTGGCACCGATGAGGTAGGCCGGGATCTGTTCAGTCGCGTGCTGGTAGGCAGCCAGCAGTCCATCACGGCGGGGCTGGCGGTGGTGGTGATTGCGGGCGGCATCGGTTCTCTGCTCGGCTGTTTGTCCGGCGTACTCGGCGGGCGCGGCGACGCCATCATTATGCGTATCATGGACATTATGCTCTCCATCCCCTCGCTGGTGCTGACGATGGCGCTAGCCGCCGCGCTCGGCCCAAGCCTGTTTAACGCAATGCTGGCGATTGCGATTGTACGCATTCCGTTTTACGTGCGGCTGGCACGCGGGCAAACGCTGGTGGTGCGCCAGTTTACCTACGTACAGGCCGCCCGCACCTTTGGCGCATCGCGCTGGCACCTGATCAGCTGGCATATCCTGCGTAACGCCCTGCCGCCGCTGATCGTTCAGGCATCGCTGGATATCGGCAGCGCCATTCTGATGGCCGCCACGCTGGGCTTTATTGGATTAGGCGCGCAGCAACCCACCGCCGAATGGGGCGCGATGGTGGCCGTGGGGCGTAACTACGTGCTTGACCAGTGGTGGTACTGCGCGTTTCCGGGGGCGGCAATTCTGATCACGGCAGTTGGGTTTAATCTGTTTGGCGATGGTCTTCGCGACCTGCTGGATCCCAAATCAGGAGGGAAGCAGTCATGAGTGATTCCGTATTATCAATTGAAGATTTGCACCTGAGCTTCCCCATTTTTCGCGGTGACGTCCACGCGCTCAACCACGTCTCGCTGGAGATTGGCCGGGGTGAAATTGTCGGCGTGGTGGGCGAATCCGGCTCGGGAAAATCGGTTACCGCGATGCTGGCGATGCGCCTGCTGCCGGAAGGCAGTTACCATATTCACCATGGACGGGTCACGCTGCTCGGTGAAGATGTCCTGAACGCGTCGGAAAAACAGCTTCGTCAGTGGCGCGGCGCCAGGGTGGCGATGATTTTTCAGGAGCCGATGACGGCGCTCAACCCCACGCGCCGGATTGGCAGGCAGATGGTGGAGGTGATCCGCCAGCATCAGTCGCTTTCCCGCCGCGACGCGCAGCAGAAGGCGATCGCCCTGCTGGGCGAGATGCAAATCCCGGATGCGGCACAGGTGATGGATCGCTATCCGTTTGAGCTTTCCGGCGGCATGCGCCAGCGGGTGATGATCGCCCTTGCCTTCTCCTGCGAGCCGGAGCTGATCATTGCCGATGAGCCGACCACCGCGCTGGACGTGACCGTTCAGCGTCAGGTGCTGCGTCTGCTGAAACACAAAGCGCGCGCCAGCGGGACGTCGGTGCTGTTTATCAGTCACGATATGGCGGTGGTATCGCAGCTTTGTGACCGGATGTACGTTATGTACGCGGGCAGCGTGATCGAAAGCGGCAGCACGCAGACTTTGATCCACCATCCTGTACACCCCTATTCGATTGGCCTGCTGCGGTGTGCCCCGGAAAATGGTGAACCGCGCGAGATCCTTCCGGCCATTCCCGGCACGGTGCCTAACCTCAGCCACCTCCCGCGCGGATGTGCTTTTCGCGAGCGCTGTTTTGCTGCCGGAGCGAAATGCAGCGAAACGCCGCGCTTAATTTCCACGGGCGCAGAAGGCCAGCAGGCTGCCTGCTGGTACCCACAACAGGAGACACGCCATGTCTGAGGTACTGCTGGAACTGGATAGCGTGCATGTGAATTTTCCTGCGCGCAAAAACTGGCTGGGGCGCGTGACGGAGCAGGTACACGCCCTCAACGGCATGGATCTCCGGATCCATCGCGGCGAAACGCTGGGCGTTGTGGGGGAATCTGGTTGCGGAAAGAGCACGCTGGCGCAGCTGCTGATGGGCATGCTCAAACCGAGTACCGGTGCCTGTCAGCGCGCGAATGCGGCAGGCGGTATGCAGATGGTATTTCAGGACCCGCTCTCGTCCCTCGACCCGCGTTTACCCGTCTGGCGCATCATTACCGAGCCGGTGTGGATACAGCAACGCCGCAGCGAACGGGAGCGTCGTCAGCTGGCTGAGACGCTGGCGCAGCAGGTGGGCATTCGGGCGGAATATCTTGACCGCCTGCCGCATGCGTTTTCGGGTGGACAGCGCCAGCGCATCGCTATTGCCCGGGCGCTCTCTTCGGATCCGGACATAATCGTGCTGGATGAACCCACCAGCGCGCTGGATATTTCCGTCCAGGCGCAGATCCTCAATTTGCTGGTTGCCCTGCAACAGCAGCGAAATCTGACCTACGTGCTGATCTCGCACAACGTCTCGGTGGTCCGGCACATGAGCGACCGGGTGGCGGTAATGTATCTGGGGCAGATCGTGGAGCTGGGTCCGGCGGACCAGGTGTTGGGCAAGCCACGGCATCCGTATACGCAGCTGCTGCTTGACTCCGTTCCCCGTACCGGAGAACCGCTGGACGAAGATCTGGCATTACGCAAAACCGATCTCCCCGGTAATCGCCGCCTGCCCGATGGCTGCTACTTCCGCGACCGCTGCCCGCTGGCAGCTGAAGGATGCGAACGGCCGCAGCCGCTTCAGCCCGCAGCCGGAGACCGAAGCGTACGCTGCTGGCGTAACCGCTAGATTTGCGCCATCCCGCCATCGACAAACAGCTCCGTGGCGTTTATAAAGCTGGCGGCATCGGACGCCAGAAACGCCACGGCTTTTCCGACTTCGCCCGGCGCGCCCAGGCGACCCAGCGGCACCTGGGCCGCCAGCGCATCGTATAATCCCTGACGCTGTTCTTCGGGAACCAGATCGCCAAGACCGGGCGTTTTCACGGGGCCAGGGCTGACGACGTTGACGCGTATCCCGCGGCCCTGTAAGTCCAGCGCCCAGGAGCGGGCAAAGTTACGCACGGCGGCTTTACTGGCGCTGTAGACGCTAAAATTCGCCGTCCCCTTAATTGAAACCGTCGATCCGGTGAGGATAATGGATGAACCAGAGGAGAGCAGCGGCAGCGCTTTCTGGACGGTAAACAGCACGCCGCGCACGTTGGTGGCAAAAATCCGGTCAAACTGCTCCTCGGTGATGGCGCCCAGCGGCAGCATGTCGCCGCCCCCGGCGTTGGCGAACAGAATATCGAGTCGTCCCTCTTCTTTAGCAATCTGCGCGTAAACCTCATCCAGATCGGCCATTCTGGAGACGTCCGCGCGGATAGCTACCGCCGCGGCGCCAATGTCTGCCCGCGCAGCATCCAGTTCGGCCTGACGACGTCCGGTGATATAGACCTTCGCTCCCTGCGCCGCCAGCTCCTGTGCCGTTGCGAGACCAATACCGGTGCTGCCGCCGGTCACCAGAGCGATTTTTCCTGCAAGCGTTGTATTCATACTCATAACCTTCTGTTGTGATGTAAAAGAGGAGCGTTTGCCCGCGTCAGGCAGACTTTAGATCTTGCAGGATTCGTGATAAACGGGCAAAAATGAAAATGAATTTTCACAGCAGGAAATAATCAGAGGAGATCTGTGTGGATCAGCTAATGGCAATGCGCGCCTTTACGCGGGTGGTTGAATCCAGAAGCTTTACCCGAGCGGCAGACTCCCTGAACATGCCGATAGCTACGCTGAGTAAGCTGGTAAAATCACTTGAAGCGCACCTGGAAACACGGCTGCTGCATCGTACTACGCGCCGGGTGGTCACGACGGCAGAAGGCATGGAATACTACGAGAAAGCGCTGCGGGTATTAATTGATATAGAGGACATTGATACCGCCTTTCGCGCATCGTGCTGCACGCCTAAAGGCCATTTGCGTATCGACGTGGGGGGGTCAACCGCCCGGGACGTGTTGATCCCCCTGCTGCCGGATTTTTTTCAGCGCTACCCGGACCTGCGCATCAACCTGGGGGTAGCCGACCGTCCGGTAGACTTAATCAGTGGAAACGTAGACTGCGTGATCCGCGGCGGCCCGCTGGATGACTCTTCGCTTATCGCCCGGCATATCGGTGACGCCCGGATGATAGCCTGCGCGACGCCGGGCTATCTTAAGACTCACGGCATCCCTGCCTATCCGCAGGAGCTGCGCAACGGCCATAAGCTGATTAGCTACCTTTCCCCCGTTACCGGACGCGCATTCCCGTTTCGGTTTCTCGATCGGGATGAACCGCTGGAGATCAGCGTTCCGCACCATCTTGGAGTCAATGAAAGCAACGCACACCTGGCCGCGGCGCTGGCGGGTTTAGGGATTATTCAGACGTTTGGCTATGCTGCGAGAGCGCATCTGGAAACGGGCGCGCTGGTAGAGATCCTGAGCGACTGGCGTCCTAAGGCGTATCCTTTTCACGTGGTCTATCCACAGAGTCGGCATTTAACACATCGCCTGAGAGTGTTTATTGCGTGGCTTGCCGAGGTCTTCCCTGCGGCGGTGAAAGGTTAGCCGGGCATTTGCCCGGCCAGATATCAGTTCAGTTTGTAATCCAGCGTGATTTCGGCTTTCAACAGCTGCGACACCGGACAACCCGCCTTCGCTTTCTGAATAATGCCGTCGAACTGCTGCGGATCGATACCCGGTACCGTCACCTTGCTTTGCAGCGCCACTTTGCTGATGGCAAAACCACTGTCGGTTTTATCCAGCGAGACATCCGCCGTGGTATCGATGGAGTCGGCGGTATAACCCGCTTCGCCCAACATTAGCGACAGGGCCATAGAGAAACAGGCCGCGTGCGCTGCGCCAATCAGCTCTTCCGGGTTGGTCCCTTTTTCGCCCTCGAAGCGGGTGTTAAAGCCGTAAGGTTGCTGGTTAAGGACGCCACTTTCTGTTGAGACCGTCCCTTTGCCGCGTTTGATGTCGCCAGACCAGTGTGCTGAACCGTGCTTATGAATCGTCATTCTTGCTCTCCTTTTGGCTTACAAAGGGATAAGTATAGGACGCATAATCCATTTTGCAGGGAAGACAGATTAGTCCGAGCGCGTGGCAAGGTGGTTTGCCAGCGCGTCGAGGAACACACGCTGCGCCGCAGGCTGATAGTCTCGCGACTGATAAATACCAAAAATACCGATTGGTTTTGGCGTAAAGGCGCTGAGCACCGGCACCAGGCTGCCCTGCCTTAGCGCCGCGTCGGCCTCGCGCTCGGGCAGCATGGCAATACCACAGTGGTTTATCGCCGCCTCCATCAGCAGTGACGAGATGCTGGCGCTGAGATTGCCGCTGACCGCCGTCGTGATCGGCTCCCCTTCGGGCGTCAAAAAACGCCACGACTGACCGGCAAAAAAGCTGTAATGCAGGCAGTTGTGCCGTGCTAAGTCCTCCAGCTGCTCTGGAACGCCCCGGCTGGCAAGGTAGTGCGGCGAAGCGCAAAGTACGGACCGACACTCTCCCAGTCGGCGGGCGATCATGCCCGGTTCGGGGTTATCGGTGATGCGGATCGCCACGTCAATTCGCTCGCCCACCAGGCTTACCGGATGGTTATTAACATCCAGCTCAATGCGCAGCTGAGGGTAACGCTGCAACAGATCGGGCAGCACCGGAGCGATAATCTGCATCGCAGTGAAATGCGCGCAGGCGACGCGAAGCGTGCCTGAGGGTAAATCCTTCACTGACTGATCTTCAATTTCCTGAGAAATTTGCGAGAGCGTACGCGTCTTTTGCAGGACCTTCTCTCCCGCCGCCGTCAGCGTCAGCTTGCGGGTGGAGCGGTTCACCAGCCGCGCCCCGGCCCACTTCTCCATCTGCTCCAGATAACGGCTCACCATCGGACGGGAGATCCCCAGCGCCCGCGCCGCCGCGCTTAAACTCCCCAGCTCACAGATGCGGTTGTACACCTGGGCGGCAATAACGCGATCCATTTTGACCTCCATTTGCTCGATTTATGAAACTAAGCATCTCCTGTTTCAGGAATTCTGGCAAATGAAGAGATCCGTACAATAGAGACTTTCCTGAAGAACAGAGAGATGACCATGACCATCGCCCGCCTTGCTTTGCTGACAACCCTTTTCACTCCGGCCGTCTTTGCCGCGCCGTTGACCGTTGATACGTACAACCCGCAGGAAAAAGGCATTTTTGCCGTTTCTTCCACCCTGGTGTCTGGCCCGAAAGAGGCGGTACTGTTTGACGCCCAGTTCAGCGTGAAAGATGGCGAAGCGCTGGTAGAAAAAATTCGCCACAGCGGTAAAACGCTGAACAAAATCGTGATCACTTCCGGCGATCCGGATTTCTATTTCGGCCTGCAACCGCTGGTGAAAGCCTTCCCTAATGCCAAAGTTGTCGCCACGCAACAGGTGGTGGACCATATCAAGGCCACAAAAGACGCGAAGCTCGCCTTCTGGGGGCCACAGATGAAAGACGGCGCGCCGACGCAGCTCTACGTGCCGCAAGTGCTTGCCTCAACCACCTTTATGATTGACGGTGAGAGAGTGAATATTGAAGAGCCTGAGAGCTATGCGGCGTATGTCTGGATCCCATCCGCAAAAACCATCCTCGGCGGCACGGGCGTCTCATGGGGCATTCACGTCTGGACGGCAGATACCCAAACGCCGGAAAGCCGCAAACAGTGGCAGCAGACGCTGGATAGCATGGCAGCCCTTAAGCCCGAACACGTTATTCCGGGCCACTACCTGGGGACACCGCCAGCAGGTACCGGCGCTATCGACTTTACCCGTCGCTATCTACAGCAGTTTGAACAGGCCCTCACGGCAGATAAAGCGTCAACCGGCGTCATCAACACAATGAAAAAACAGTGGCCGAATCTGGCGGAAGCCAGTTCGCTGGAACTGAGTGCCAAAGTGAATACCGGCGAAATGAAGTGGTAATAGCCTGATTATCTCCTGCTATATTTAAATTTTTTATAGCAGGAGTTAACTATGCCATCTTCAGTAAGGGGCATCGACCATATCGGTATTACGGTGCCCGACATTGAAAAAGCCACCCTATTTTTTGAACGCGCTTTCGACGCCCAGGTTTTATATCATTCTGTCGATGCGCAAACCGATAATATTGATCAGCCCGCCCAGCAGCACACCTTAAAATTATTTCCCGGCACAAAAATTCACGCCATCCGCATGCTTGTTATGCCCCATGGACCCGGCATAGAACTTTTCGAAATGCATGGTCCTGAACAGGGAATGCCCGCCCGCGCCAGCGACTTTGGCCTCCAGCATTTTGCTGTCTATGTTGATGATTTTGATAAGGCGATAGCCGCTTTCACCGCTGCTGGCGGGGAGATGTTTACCGCGCCAAAGCCGCTTACATTTCCGGATGAAAAAGGTGAAGGGAATGCTTTCTGCTATGGGCAAACACCCTGGGGCAGCATTGTGGAATTGATCTGCTGGCCGACGCCCATGCCTTATGAAAAAACGACAAATTTACGCCGCTGGAAACCCTGAATTTTATTTCTGTGCTACGGGAGATGATATTTTTATTTCCAGGACGAATCTGAACCACAACGGCAAAAATATTTGCCAATCTGAATGCGAATTACGATTTTGCACGCCGTAACATTAAACAGACAACGACACGGAGGCAGCATGTTTACTTATTACCCGGCACATACCACAGCAGCACAACCCGAACTCGTTAACGCGATTGCGCAGGGTCTTCAGGCGGAGCACGGTGTTGTTACCGAAGATGACATTTTGATGGAACTGACCAGGTGGGTGGAAGCCACAGACAATGACATCCTCAGTGACATCTACCAGCAAACCATCAACTATGTGGTCAGCGGGCAAAATGCACCTTTGTAAAAACCTGCTAAGCTGGATCTGCAACCTAAGGGGTTACATTTCGTTTGCGTGAGCAAACTTGTCCTTAAAACTATCAACGGGATTGAGGAGTTAATATGAAATCGAACCGTCAGGCACGCCACATTCTGGGACTGAACTACAAGCTCTCAAACCAGCGCAAAGTGGTTATTGAAGAGGGGAGCGAAACGCAAGTGACCCACGCCACCGGCAGGAAACGTCAGGCAGGCAAGTAAGTTCCAGTACGAAATCCACAACACCATCGGTCACCCCGGTGGTGTTTTTGTTTATGTGTTGCGGTAATTAATATTTAGCTCCTTTATAATACCGCCCGACCGCACCCCGTAGCACAGGCCAGAAAGATGACAAACAGCAGTGTCAGGGACGGATCTTCTTAAAAAGAGTGAGTGACATGGACAACAAACTGAAAAAACATCGTTCCCTTTATATTCCTTACGCCGGTCCGGTTTTACTGGAGTTTCCCCTTCTGAACAAAGGCAGCGCCTTTAGCATGGAAGAGCGCAGCAGCTTTAACCTGCTGGGCCTGCTGCCTGAAGTGGTTGAAACCATTGAAGAACAGGCGGAACGCGCCTGGATCCAGTATCAGGGCTTTAAAACCGAAATCGATAAGCACATCTACCTGCGTAATATCCAGGACACCAACGAAACCCTCTTCTACCGCCTGGTGCAGAACCATCTCGAAGAGATGATGCCCGTCATTTACACCCCAACCGTCGGCGCGGCGTGTGAACGCTTCTCAGAGATCTACCGACGTTCCCGCGGCGTGTTCATCTCCTATCAGAACCGTCACAACATGGACGACATTCTGCAAAACGTGCCTAATCACAACATCAAGGTGATCGTGGTAACCGATGGCGAACGTATTCTGGGCCTTGGCGACCAGGGCATTGGCGGGATGGGGATCCCCATCGGTAAGCTCTCGCTGTATACCGCCTGCGGCGGGATCAGTCCGGCCTACACCCTGCCGGTGGTGCTGGACGTAGGGACCAACAACCAACAGCTGTTGAACGATCCGCTGTACATGGGCTGGCGTCATCCGCGCATTACCGACGACGAGTACTATCAGTTTGTTGATGATTTCATCCAGGCCGTGAAGCACCGCTGGCCGGACGTGCTGTTGCAGTTCGAAGACTTCGCGCAGAAAAACGCCATGCCGCTGCTGAACCGCTACCGCGATGAGATCTGCTCGTTCAACGACGACATTCAGGGCACTGCGGCAGTGACCGTGGGGACGCTGATTGCCGCGAGCCGTGCGGCAGGCAGCCAGCTCAGCTATCAGAAAATTGTCTTCCTGGGTGCAGGCTCCGCGGGCTGCGGCATCGCCGAGCAAATTATTGCCCAGACCCAGCGCGAAGGCTTAAGCGAAGAGCTGGCTCGCTCCCGCGTCTTTATGGTGGACCGTTTTGGCCTGCTGACCGACGGTATGCCAAACCTGCTCCCGTTCCAGACCAAACTGGTGCAGAAGCGTGAAAACCTGAAAAACTGGGATACGGATAACGAAGTGCTCTCGCTTCTTGACGTGGTGCGCAACGTGAAGCCGGACATTCTGATCGGCGTATCCGGGCAGACCGGCCTCTTCACGGAAGAGATTATTCGCGAGATGCACAAGCACTGCGAACGCCCTATCGTGATGCCGCTGTCTAACCCGACTTCACGCGTGGAGGCAACGCCGCAGGATATCATCGCCTGGACAGAAGGTAAGGCACTGGTCGCGACCGGCAGCCCGTTTGATCCGGTGCTGTGGAAGGACAAACTCTATCCCATCGCACAGTGCAATAACTCCTATATCTTCCCGGGTATTGGTCTGGGGGTTATCGCCTCCGGCGCGTCACGCATCACCGACGAAATGCTGATGTCCGCGAGCGAAACGCTGGCAGGTCACTCACCGCTGGTGAATAACGGTGAAGGCCTGGTACTGCCGGAGCTGAAAGACATTCATAAAGTGTCCCGCGCAATTGCCTTCGCGGTAGGCAAAATGGCGCAGCAGCAAGGCGTCGCGGTGAAAACCTCTGCCGATGCGTTGCAGCAAGCGATTGACGATAACTTCTGGATGCCGGAATACCGTAGCTATCGTCGTACTTCTATTTAAGCATTGCCCCTCACCCAGCCCTCTCCCCAAAGGGGAGGAGGGTTAGGGTGAGGGGAATATACGGCACCTCCCACTAGCCAAACCCATTTTCCCCCGCTACACTCCCTTCATCCATTAACCTACTGAATATATAAGGAGGCCAATTATGCTGTACTGTGAAATTTTCAATGTTTCACATACATTTGGTGATCGCACCAGCTCAAGCGTTATCGGTATCGTGCTGCGATAACTTCCGCTTGAGCGAAGACACCAACCCCTGAAATCCCTTCTCTCGGGCTTACTGAGTTATCGTCAGCGATGTTTGACGAGGCATAAACATGCCTGTAACTCCTGGGTAAGCAACAATGAGCACTTTACTCACTGCACATTCTTTACGCGTTGATACGGCGTTCGGCACGCTCTTCGACTCTCTCTCCTTTACGTTGAAAAAAGGCGATCGCATCGGCCTGCTGGGTGATAACGGCTGCGGAAAAAGTACGCTGCTGAAAATCCTCGACGGAACGCAGTCCCCTGCTGCCGGAACCGTTTCACTGGCGGGGCATTGCCTGCTGGCGCGCGTGGAACAACATCTGCCGGAGACTCTTGATCCCCTGACCATGCTGGATGCGGTGCTGGCGCAGCTGCCGATCGGTGAGCGCGACAGTTTGCGCTGGAAAGCCGAGTCGCTGCTGGCCGGAATGGGCTTCACGACGCAGGAAACGGCGTTAACCTCCGCCACGCTGAGCGGCGGCCAGCATACGCGGTTGCTGCTGGCACGAGCGTTGATAAGCGATCCGGATCTGCTGCTTCTGGACGAACCGAGCAACCACCTTGACCTGCCGACCCTGCTGTGGCTGGAGCAGTTTCTACAAAACTGGTCCGGCAGCTTTGTGCTGGTCTCACACGACAGGCAACTGCTGGACGCGGTAACCAACGGCAGCTGGATCCTGCGCGATAAAACGCTGCACGCCTTTGCCCTTCCCTGCACTGCCGCCCGTCTGGCGCTCGACGCAAAAGACGAAAGCGATGCGTTGCGCCATAAGGCAGAGCAAAAAGAGATCGACCGCGTCACGGCCAGCGCACGGCGTCTCGCGAACTGGGGCAAGGTCTATGACAACGAAGATCTCTCCCGTAAGGCTAAGCAGATGGAAAAACAGGTCGAACGCCTGAAAGAGACCCAGACGGAACTGACGGCGGGAAGCCCGTGGACCTTAACCCTGCGCGGGGACGCGCTTCGGGCCGACCGCCTGCTGGAAATGACTCACCTCGGCGTCCCCCCGGCGCCGGGTCTGCCAGACCTGTTTACTCTCGACAGCGCGCGGCTGAAGAGCGGCGATCGCGTGGCGATTGTGGGTCGTAACGGCTGCGGAAAATCGTCGCTGCTGAAGCTTATCTGGCGACATTTTCGCGACGAGATCGCGGACGAGCGGCTTAAGCGTCATCCGCGCGTCTCACCCGGCTACTACGACCAGACGCTGCACCAGTTGCCAGATGATGCGACGCTGCTTGATGCGCTGGAGCCTTTCGCGCCAGATCCGCAGACCCGTAAAATGGCGCTCATCAGTGCCGGGTTCCCGTGGGCGCGTCACGGGCAAAAAGTCAGTACGCTGAGCGGCGGGGAACGTTCGCGCCTGCTGTTCGTCGGCCTGACGCTTGCCCGTTATAGCCTGCTGATGCTGGATGAACCGACCAACCACCTGGACATGGAAGGCAAAGAGGCGCTGGCGGAAACGCTGCAACAGTTTGAAGGCGGAGTGCTGCTGGTGAGCCACGATCGTCAGTTAATTAGCCAGAGCTGTAACCGCTTCTGGCTGATTGAGGACGGCAGGCTGAGCGAATGGCACGATGCGGAGGCGGTGTTTGAGCGTCTGCGTGAGGACACCGGTCCGGTTGTACCTGAAGCGTCGAAGGCCGCATCGAAGGCACCCTCTTCAGCGTCTGACGATCTGCTCGAACGCCTGGTTGCCCTGGAAACGCTGCTGGAAGAGGATTTGGCGCGTAAGCCAAAACATCAAAAACCGCAGTTACAGGCGCAATGGCGAAAAGAGATTGAGGTAATAGAAGCGCAACTGTAAATCTTAGCCCGGCGGTGGCGTCGCCGGGCCAGTGTTTTTCACCCCAATTTATGAGGGGTACAGCCTTTTCTTAATCCGAAAATGCATCAAATAATGACATTATGTTGCGGTTGCCTTGCATTACAGCGCCAAAGTATTAATCCTTAATGGGTAATCAGACCTGCTATGCAGATACTCGTCATGAAAGGAGAAACACATGAAGGCTGCTGTTGTCACTCAGGATCATCAGGTTAATGTCACAGAAAAAACCTTACGCGCGCTCAAACATGGTGAAGCGCTGCTGAAGATGGAGTGCTGTGGCGTTTGCCATACCGATCTCCATGTTAAGAATGGCGATTTTGGCGACAAAACCGGGGTGATCCTCGGCCACGAAGGGATTGGTATCGTCAAAGAGATTGGTCCTGGCGTCACGTCGCTAAAAGTAGGCGATCGTGCAAGCGTGGCGTGGTTCTTCGAAGGCTGTGGCCACTGTGAATATTGTAATACCGGCAACGAAACGCTGTGCCGTGACGTGAAAAACGCGGGTTACTCCGTTGACGGCGGCATGGCGGAAGAGTGCATCGTCACCGCGGATTACGCGGTTAAAGTTCCGGACGGACTGGACTCTGCGGCGGCCAGCAGCATCACCTGCGCCGGGGTCACCACCTACAAAGCGGTAAAAGTCTCTGACATCAAACCCGGCCAGTGGATTGCGATCTATGGCCTGGGCGGTCTGGGCAACCTCGCGCTGCAATACGCCAAAAATGTCTTCAATGCGAAAGTTATCGCCATTGACGTGAATGACGAGCAGCTGAAGCTCGCTGCCAGCATGGGCGCAGACTTAACCGTGAACTCCCGCAGTGAAGATGCGGCAAAAGTGATTCAGGAGAAAACCGGCGGTGCGCATGCGGCGGTGGTGACGGCGGTGGCGAAAGCGGCCTTCAACTCTGCCGTTGACGCAGTTCGCGCCGGTGGCCGCGTGGTGGCTGTTGGCCTGCCGCCGGAAGCGATGAGCCTGGATATTCCACGTCTGGTCCTCGATGGGATTCAGGTAGTGGGTTCCCTGGTGGGTACCCGTCAGGATCTGCTCGAAGCCTTCCAGTTTGCGGCTGAAGGTAAGGTGAAACCGAAAGTTACAATGCGCCCACTGGAAGATATCAACGCCATCTTCAAAGAAATGGAACAGGGCCAGATCCGTGGCCGTATGGTGATTGATTTACGTTCTTAACCGCGGTGGCCGGGTAGCGGCTCTGCCCTGCCCGGCTTTTCACGTGGACGAACGGCGATCGGAAATCCATTCCTGAACCTCGATCTGGAACGTGTCCGGCGCTTTTCGATACATCTTCCGCGCCAGATCCAGGATGGTATGGCGTCCTAACTCCTCTTCCATCCGCTGCTGCGCGCTGTCCATGACCGAGCGCACCCCACACGGGCCGTCACAGACCCAGGCAGGTGGCGTTTCATCAAACACCGCCAGGCGCTGACGCACTTCCCGACACTCAAACATATTCTTCTCGCCGTCAATGGCATGCGCCACGTCCAGCACGCTGATCAGCTCGGCCGGACGCGCCAGCCGGAAGCCTCCCCCTTTGCCTTCGGTGCTGATGACCAGCCCCGCGCGTGATAAACGGGTGAAGATTTTTCCAAGATAGTCGTACGGCACGCCCTGCAAGGCCGCCATCTCCCGGACGCTCATCTCACGTTCATTGCCTTTTGCATCCACCATACACATCAGGCTATGAATGCCATATTCCACACCAGAACTGTAAAATGCCATGGCTCACTCCGGGTCATTGTTCGCTGCATTATAACGATTTTTAACTCAGAAAGAAGTTGTCGCAGTTAACTCCGACAAGTATAGTGGCAGTTATGTCAGACATACAGCCTGACGCACTAAAGGATCGAGTATGAAAAAGCAGATTTTAATTGTGGGTAGTGGGTTTTCCGGTATGTGGGCTGCGGTCAGCGCCGCGCGCCTTTCTGCTCTGGCGGGTAACAATAGCCTCAGCATTGCCGTGCTGGCCCCTGTTGCGGAGCTGCGCGTTCGCCCACGCTTTTATGAAGAGAACGTGTCGACGATGGTCGCGCCGCTGACCGAACTGTTTGCTGAGCTGGGTATCGCCTTTATTGCGGGCGAAGCACAACGTATTGATACCTCGTCTAAAACCGTTTTGTATCGCGATTCAAACGGCGCGATTGCTGACGTCGCCTGGGAACGTCTGATCCTCGCAACCGGTAGCCAGACTAAACGTCCTCCTGTTGCCGGTCTGGCTGAATACGCCTTTGATATCGACCAACTCGACTCCGCCAGATTATTCGAGCAGCATCTTGATTCGCTGGTTTCGCGCCCCTCCACCCCGGAGCGTAATACCGTGGTCGTGTGTGGCGGCGGCTTTACCGGCATCGAACTGGCAACGGAACTCCCTGCCCGACTCCGTACTCGCTTCGGCGCTGATACAAAGACTAAAGTAATCGTAGTTGAAAGAGGTGCAACCATCGGCGGGCGTTATAGCGAGGCGCTGCGTAACACAATTGAAGAAGCAAGCAACGCGCTCGGCGTTGAATGGCGTTTAAACAGTGAAATTGAAGCCATCGATGCCAGCGGCGTAACGCTGAAAAACGGAGAGCGCATTGCCAGCGCCACTGTAGTGTGGACGGCAGGGGTAGAAGCTAACCTCCTCAGCCTGCAAATTGACGGGGAACGCGATACTCAGGGACGGCTGATCGTCAACGACACGTTGCAGGTTCCTGCGCATCCGGAGGTTTACGCGACGGGTGATATGGCGCACGCCAAAACGGACGATGCGGGCAACACGGCGCTGATGACCTGCCAGCACGCGATCCAGCTGGGGAAATTCGCCGGACACAACGCGGCGGCCAGCCTGTTAAATCTGGAGCCGTACCCTTACCGTCAGGTGAACTACGTCACCTGTCTGGATTTGGGTGGCTGGGGCGCGGTATACACCGAGGGCTGGGAACAGCGCGTTAAATCCGTGCGCGAGGAAGGCAAAAAGATCAAAGTCGCCATCACCAACGAACTGATTTACCCGCCAGCAGCAGACAAAGCGGTCGCTTTTGCCGCCGCTGACCCGCTGGCGAAATTCGTTTAGTCCCCTTCTGCGCCCGCGACCAGCGGGCAAAGTGTGTAATCAGGCCAGCGCACCTGCGTTGGCCTGACGCTTTTTGGCACATAAATAACCATACATCAGCAGAGAGGTCATCGCAGAGAAGGATAAAATCGCGGCCGGCAGCGTGACATAGCTCCAGCTAAAGCCGAGCGTAATCATCAATCCACCGAAATAGGCGCCAATTGCGCTGCCGAGGTTAAACGCCATTTGCCCGCCTGCGGCCCCCAGCATCTCGCCGCCTTTCGCATTTTGCAGCAGCAGAATTTGCAGCGGCGCAGAGAGCGCAAACAGCCCGGCGCAGCAGACAAATCCCATGACCAGTGAAGCTGTTTTAAGCTCGCCAAAGGCAAACAACGCCAGCAGCGAAGCCACAATCACCAGGTCGGTGGTGGCAGCAATGCGCAGCGGGCTAAAGCGTGACGACAGCTTGCCGCTGAAGACATTTCCCAGCACCATGCCCAGCCCCATCAGCATCATGATCACGGTCATGACGCCCTCAGAAAAGCCTGACACGTTGACCATAAACGGCTTCACGAAGCTAAACCAGGCAAACACCCCGGCATTGCCAAACATCGTAGCGGCAAAAATCAGCCACGGTTCCGGTTTCTTCAGGAAGTGGAATTGTTCTGCCAGCCGGGTGGTTGTCGTGTCGTGAATGTCAGGCACCCACAGCAGAACAGACAGGATCACCAGCGCGTCAAAGACCGCAATCAAAAAGAAGGTGTAACGCCAGTTAAATTCATGTCCCAGCCACGTCCCGAGCGGCACGCCAAGCAGGTTGGCAACGGTCATCCCGGCAATCATCCCGGCCACAGCGACCGTCACTTTACCCGGCGGCGCGATTTTTGACAGGATTATCGCCCCCACTCCGAAAATCGCGCCATGCGGGAAACCAGAGATTAAGCGCCCCGCCGCCAGTCCCACGTAGGAGTCAGAGAAGGTAAAGAGCGCGTTACCGACGACGCACATCGCCACCAGAAACAGCAGCGTTGTTTTCAGCGAAAATTTGCTGGAGAACAGCGCCACAATCGGCGCGCCGATCACCACGCCAAAAGCGTAAAACGAAATCATATTTCCGGCGGAGGGAATCGAAATGCCCGTATCATGAGCCAGCTCGGTCAGCACGCCCATAATGCCAAACTCAGCCATCCCCAGGCCAAAGGTACCCAGTGCTAACGAAAAAATTGTCTTTTTCATACCGCGACCACTGTTAAAAAAATGCAGCGTGCATTATTGATTAAACTTGTATGGTGAACCAGTTCAAATCAGATTTCTGACACATTAATCCATTCATTCAGGCCGATTACACTCTTAGTACGGCCTCGATCCCGCGACCGGATACAAAGGGAGACCCACCATGGTCAGTAAGAAGAAAACCCATGTTGTTGATGATGTCGTTAAAAACGCGCCGCTCAAAACTAAAGCGTACGAGCAAGAGCTTCGCCGCCTCCATGTTGAACTGGTTAAGCTCCAGCAATGGGTGGTCGCCAAAGGGTTAAAGGTCTGTATTGTTTTTGAAGGGCGAGACGGCGCCGGTAAAGGCGGCGTCATCAAAGCCATCACCGAACGCGTCAGTCCCCGGGTGTTTCGCGTTGTTGCGTTACCGGCCCCCACCGATAAAGAGAAAAGTCAGCTCTATTTTCAGCGTTACGTTCCCCATCTGCCCTCTGCCGGGGAAATCGTTATTTTTGACCGCAGCTGGTACAACCGTGCGGGCGTGGAAAGAGTCATGGGTTTCTGTACCGAAGAGCAGGCCGAAAAATTTCTTGATGGAACGCCGGTAATGGAAAAAGCGATGGTCGATGCCGGGATCATATTGTTGAAATACTGGCTTGAAGTAACGCCAAAAGAGCAGGAGCGCCGCCTGCGCGATCGCATTAATGATGGTCGCAAGATCTGGAAGCTGTCTCCAATGGACATTAAATCTTTCAATCTGTGGGATGAATATACCCTCGCCCGCGACGCGATGTTTAAAGCGACAGACACCGCCTGGGCGCCGTGGTTTGTGGCGCGCTCAGAAGATAAAAAACGGGTGCGGCTGAATATTATTTCGCATCTGCTTTCCCAGATCCCCTATAAAGAAATTCACGTAGACAAGGTGGATTTACCGAAACGCAAGATCGGCAAAGTGAAGCCTACAAAATATCCCTTCCGGTATATTGCAGAGCAATTTTGATATTACTGGAAGACGGCTCGCATAATGTAGATTACCAGGGGAAACAGTATTGTTTTTTGTTGGCTGCGGTTGATAATGACCGCACCAACAAAGGAGAAACCGATGAAACGCACGGCAGAATCGACCCCTTCCAGACCTAAAGCAGCAACAAAGCCTACAACCCATGCTAAGCCAGGCTCGACACCATCACATCAGCTATCAGCAGCGGATCGTGCATTTATACGAGCAATGAATGAGTTTGTGGAGAAACATGGAACTATCACTGATGATGAGTTTTTCAGGGTGCTTTAATGCTGAGACAATTTAATGTTTATCGTAATACGTCTGCGGCAACGCGGGACCAGCTTCCTTATTATATGCTTATCCAGGATGATTATTATGACGATCTCCCCACTCGCGTCATTGTACCCCTCGCGAGAAATAACAGGCTACCGCTATGGCAGAGCCAGCTGGCTCCAGGAGTAAATATTGAATTTGAAACCTTTCTGATTTATTCGCCAATGATAACCAATATTAATAACCAGAAAATTAATCCAAAAGACTTTGTTTGTAATTTACGTAACGCTCGTCAGGATGTTATAGCAGCAATTGATCGCTTATTGACTAACACATGACGCCAGCCTGCCAGTCAGTTATTCCTGCCCGCGCAAGTGCAGCGCCGCCGGACAATGCCGACGGCGCAAGGTTTACTTCAACCCTTCCGAACTCTCTTTTTGCGCTTCAAGACGCTCGACGTCCCGATACCAGCGCGGATGGTGTTTTAGCGCCCAGCGGCGGCTCACCTTCCCTTCAATCATGCCTTTAATCGATCCTTTCACCCAGAAGGCCATATACATATGGATCAGGATGGCGTGGATCAGAATAATGGCCGAGGTCGCGTGGATCAGCAGTGCGTAGCGCACCACCTGGATCGGGAAATATTGGGCAAAATACGGACGCCAGATAATCACTCCGGTTACCAGCAGCACGAAAATCATGCTCATGATGGTCCAGAACATCATCTTCTGCCCGGCGTTGTATTTGCCCACCTTCGCGACTTTATGCTCGTTGCCTTTCAGAACCTCAACAATCCCTTTAATCCAGGGAATATCCTGCTTGTCAGGGATGTTGTGATGAACGAAACGCACGAACATAAACATCAGCACCACGAAAATCAGCACGCCGAAGAACGGATGCAGAATGCGCCCCATCTGCGGTGTCCCGAAGGTTTCCGTGAGCCACTGTAGCGTCGGGAAAAAGAACGAAATGCCGGATACCGCCACCAGGAAGAAGCAGATGACCACCGTCCAGTGACAGGCGCGATCGACAAATTTTGTGCGCACTATCATTTTCGACTTATTCATGATGCTCCTCCTCGTCGTCATCCACCTCTTTATTCGGCCCGATACCGATGTAGTGATAAATCAGCCCGGCAAAGGTGGCGATAAAGCCCGCCGCTGAGAGCGGCTTAAGCGCCCCTTTCCAGAGATTGATCGAGGTATCTATCGCCGGATCTTTCGGCAGATTGTGATACAGCTCCGGCTGGTCATTGTGGTGCAGAACATACATGACGTGCGTACCGCCGACACCCTGCGGGTTATAAATCCCGGCCTTGTCATAGCCGCGCGCTTTGAGCTTATCCACCCGCTGCTGTGCCACGTCCAGCATCTCTTTTTTGGTACCGAAGTGGATCGCCCCGGTAGGACAGGTCTTCACGCAGGCAGGCTCCTGGCCGACGCTGACGCGATCGACGCACAGCGTGCATTTATAGACCCGGTTATCCTCTTTATTGAGGCGCGGGATATTAAACGGACAGCCCGCAATACAGTAACCGCAGCCGATGCAGTTATCCTGCTGGAAGTCGACGATCCCGTTGGCGTACTGAATGATTGCCCCGGCAGACGGGCATGCCTTCAGGCAGCCGGGATCTTCACAGTGCATACAGCCGTCTTTACGGATCAGCCACTCCAGCTTGCCGTTCTGGTCGGTTTCGCTAAAGCGCATCACCGTCCAGGACTTGGCGCTCAGATCAGCAGGATTGTCATAGACCCCAACGCAGTGCCCCACCTCGTCGCGAATATCGTTCCACTCCGAGCAGGCCACCTGGCAGGCCTTACAGCCCACGCAGGAGGAGACATCGATCAGCTTGGCGACTTCTGCCTTGTAATCCCGCGCACGAGGCGCGGGCGTTATCGGGTTGGTCGCGGAGCGTTTAATAATGTCTTGTGTTTCCATCGCCATTTAATCGCTCCTTACGCTTTCTCGATGTTGACCAGAAACGCTTTATACTCCGGCGTTTGCGAGTTGGAATCGCCGACGTTTGGCGTCAGGGTATTGGCGATGTAGCCTTTCTGCGCTACCCCTTCAAAGCCCCAGTGCAGTGGTATACCGACGGTTTCCACCTGCTGGCCATGCACGTTCAGCGTTTGCAGACGACGGGTGACCACCGCCACCGCGCGAATAAAGCCGCGCTTGCTGCTGACCTTCACGCGATCGCCGTTGGCAATGCCTTTCGCCTGCGCCAGCGTTTCGCTTATCTCCACAAACTGTTCCGGCTGCGCGATGGCGTTAAGCCGCGCGTGCTTGGTCCAGGTATGGAAATGCTCGGTCAGGCGGTAGGTGGTGCCGACATAAGGGAACTTGTCCTTTTTACCTAAACGCAGCACGTCGTCTTCATAGATGCGTACCACCGGACTGGAGACCACATTCGGGTGCAGCGGGTTAGTGCCGAGCGGCGTTTCCATCGGCTCGTAGTGTTCCGGGAACGGCCCTTCCGCCAGTTTGTCGATAGCAAACAGACGTCCCAGCCCTTCCGGCTGCATGATAAACGGCCCGGTGTTGCTGCCCGGCGCGGCGGTGTTGAAGTCCGGGATATCGTTCCCCGTCCAGTTCGTGCCGTTCCACTCGATCAGCATGCGTTTCGGATCCCACGGCTTACCGTTCACGTCTGCGGAGGCACGGTTGTACAGTACGCGGCGGTTCAACGGCCACGCCCATGCCCAGCCCAGGGTATTGCCCAGGCCTGACGGATCGGCGTTATCGCGATTGGCCATCTGGTTACCCTGCTCCGTCCAGCTGCCGGTGTAGATCCAGCAGGACGAAGCCGTGGTACCGTCGTCACGCAACAGCGCGAAGCTATTGAGCAACTCGCCTTTCTTCGCCACCAGATTGCCGTTGGCATCGTACAGGTCGGCCAGCGCCACGCCGTTGTTCTCTTTTGCCACCTCTTCGGACTCAGGATGATCCGGCTGCTTGTAGTTCCAGCTCATCTTCAGCAGCGGCTCAGCGCCTTTGCCGCCTTCGGCGCGGTACATCTCGCGCAGACGATGGTAAATCCCGGCCAGAATTTCGCCGTCATTACGCGCTTCGCCGGGCGCATCCTGACCTTTCCAGTGCCACTGTAGCCAGCGGCCAGAGTTGGCAATAGAACCGTCCTCTTCCGCAAAGCAGGTCGACGGCAGGCGGAACACCTCGGTCTGAATCGCTGCCGGATCGACATCGTTTGATTCACCGTGGTTCTGCCAGAACGTAGACGTTTCGGTGACCAGCGGATCGATAACCACCATGTACTTCAGCTTGCTCAGGCTGCGAACGACTTTGTTTTTATCCGGGAATGACGCTACCGGGTTAAAGCCCTGGCAGATATACCCCGTGACGTCACCCTTATCCATCATATTGAAATACTTGATGACATCGTAAGCCTGGTCCCATTTCGGCAACCACTCAAAGCCCCAGTCATTCTCTTTCTGCGCCGCGTCGCCGTAGAACGATTTCATCAGACTGACGGCAAACTTCGGATAGTTACTCCAGTAGTTCACCTGGTCCGGACGCGTCGCTTTTGGCGTGTTGGCGTCAAGCCAGCTTTGCCAGTCGGTCTGCTTCTCGGACGGCAGGGTCAGGTAACCCGGCAGGCTGGTCGACAGCAGGCCGAGGTCGGTTAAGCCCTGAATGTTAGAGTGCCCGCGCAGGGCGTTCACGCCGCCACCGGCCATCCCCATGTTGCCGAGCAGCAGCTGGATCATCGCCATGGTACGGATGTTCTGCGCGCCCACGGTATGCTGCGTCCAGCCCAGCGCGTACAGGAATGTAGTGGTTCTGTCGGCGGCACTGGTGGAAGCCAGCACTTCACATACTTTCAGGAAGTCCGCTTTCGGCGTACCGCAGATGTTTTCCACCACGTCCGGCGTATAGCGGGAAACGTGCTGTTTCAGCAAGTTCCACACGCAGCGCGGATCGCTCAGGGTCTCATCGCGTTTCGCGTAGCCGTTTTCGTCGAACTGATAGTTCCAGGACGATTTATCGTACTGACGTTTCCCGGCGTCATAGCCGCTGAAGAGGCCATCTTCGAAGGCGAAATCTTCCCGTACCAGCAGGCCGGCATTGGTGTAATGCTTAACGTATTCCGCGTTAATTTTGTTATTTTCGATCAGGTACAACAGCACGCCGGAAAGGAACGTGATGTCCGTACCGGAGCGGATCGGCGCATAGATATCAGCCACCGATGCCGTACGCGTAAAGCGTGGATCGACGACGATCAGCGTCGCATCGTTGTTGTTTTTCGCTTCCATCGCCCAGCGGAATCCCACCGGATGGGCCTCAGCGGCGTTACCGCCCATTACCACCACGACGTTAGCGTTTTTGATATCAACCCAGTGGTTGGTCATCGCACCGCGACCAAATGTTGGAGCAAGACTTGCTACCGTTGGTCCGTGTCAGACGCGCGCCTGGTTATCAACCGCCAGCATGCCGAGGGAGCGCACAAATTTTTGCGTCAGCATGCCGGTCTCATTACTTGCCGCAGAGGCACACAGCATCCCGGTGGAGGTCCAGCGGTTTACCGTGATACCCTGCTCGTTCTTCTCAATAAAGTTGGCGTCGCGATCCGCTTTCATCAGTTTTGCAATTCGGGAGAAGGCTTCGTCCCAGGAGATACGCTGCCATTTGTCAGAGCCCGGCGCACGATATTCCGGGTAGCGCAGACGGTTTTCACTGTGGACGTAGTCCAGCAGCCCCGCCCCTTTCGGGCAAAGCGCCCCGCGGCTCACCGGATGGTCCGGGTCCCCTTCAATATGATAAATCGCTTCTTTGGCGTTCTTTGCGCCATCACCCAGGCTATACATTAATAGCCCACAACCCACGGAGCAGTATGTGCAGGTGTTACGGATCTCTTTCGCGCGCAGCAGTTTATAGTTGCGTGCCTGAGCCAGCGCCATTTTGGGAGCGAATCCCAGCATTGCGGCTGTTGTTCCGGCCATACCGCCCGCGCAGATTTTAAAAAATTGTCTGCGGCTGACGTCCATTGCTGTCCTCGTTATCTGATAAGACTTCGCGCCGCAAACTAACAGCAAAGCCCCTGTTTTTTTTGCGTCAAATCAAGGTCGTCAGACTTCGCCCCCTTAATAGTCACTGCCGGTACGATTTGCTAATCCTTTCGGGTTAACAGGCTCTTTGAAAATTCGCCAGGTGTAGCAAATAGATGCTATAAGTTTTCCCTTTGATTTTTAGAAGACTGGCAGGGTAATGGACAGAAAAAGAGCAACGCTGACAGGCCTGGCGGCCATATTGTTGTGGAGCACCATGGTGGGTCTCATCCGCAGCGTCAGTGAAGGACTGGGCCCGGTGGGCGGCGCGGCGATGATTTACACCGTCAGCGGGCTGTTGTGTCTGGTGACGGTGGGTTTTCCCGATCTTCGGCGTTTTTCCATGCGCTATCTCATTGCGGGCAGCATCCTGTTTGTCAGCTATGAGATGTGCCTGGCCCTGTCGCTGGGGTATGCCGCGACGCGCTCACAGGCGATTGAAGTCGGTATGGTCAATTATCTGTGGCCAAGCCTGACGATTGCGTTCGCGATTTTGTTCAACGGGCAAAAAACCACCCTGTGGGTGATCCCTGGGCTTCTCATCTCGCTGTTGGGTGTGTGCTGGGTTTTAGGTGGCGAAAACGGTCTGCAACTGAATGACATCATGCAGAACGTCGTTTCCAGTCCGCTAAGTTATGGGCTGGCGTTTGCTGGCGCTTTTATCTGGGCCGCCTACTGCACCGTCACCAGCAAGTATGCCAAAGGGCAAAATGGCATTACCCTTTTCGTCCTGCTGACCGCCCTGAGCCTGTGGGTCAAATATGCCGTCAGCGATCAGCCCGAAATGGTGTTCAGCGTCCCGATTGTGGTAAAGCTATTGATGTGTGGGGTTGCGCTTGGCTTTGGCTACGCCGCCTGGAATATCGGTATTCTTCACGGTAACGTCACGGTGCTTGCGGCTGTCTCTTATTTCACGCCAGTTCTTTCCGCCGCACTGGCGGCTATTCTGCTGAGTTCTCCGCTTTCACTCTCATTCTGGCAAGGGGCATTGATGGTGTGCGCCGGATCGTTACTGTGCTGGTATGCCACCCGCAAATAGCATTTTTATTTTTGCCGGGTACCGAATATGCCCGGCAAAATATTAACAATATTTTAATATGTGATCACACCCTCGAATATAATTCGTAACATTAGAGAGTAATTAAATTTCTGTATAGAGTGCTGTCAGAAAGCCAGAGTTGTTGTGGAAATTGACATAAACTGACAACGCAGGTAATTAATTCAGCGCCAATATTCCCGCGCTATATAGCACAAAGTGCAATAGTTTATTTCTGAATATTTCTCTTAAAAAACAGGTTCTGGTTTCCCGAGAAATTTATAATCAACTGTTTTAAAAAAGGTTATCCTGACACATGCTTTGACATTCCCTGCCAAACCCTTTTAATCCCACCAAAAAACTAAAACGTCCGGCAACTATTCACAGCCATATTATCTTGATTGGTTAATAATCACTTTATGTCTATATATTAACCTGACTGGCCGATTTAAGGGCAATTTATCCGATCAGGATCACACTAATTGAAATTATCTTTAATATTTTGAAACTTATTATTGAAAGCAGTCTACGGAATTTTAAAAATAGTCTGCCATTGACGATAAGCCTCGTTTAAAAATCGCTCAGGTGGCTTAGGAAATACCTAAATAAAATTATAAGGATTATTTAAGATGAAACTTAAATTAGTTGCAGTGGCAGTGACTTCCATGTTGGCAGCTGGCGTTGTTAACGCGGCTGAAGTTTTTAACAAAGACGGTAACAAACTGGATCTGTACGGCAAAGTTACTGGTCTGCACTATTTTTCTGATGATGCTGGTAGCGACGGCGACAAAACGTATGTTCGTCTGGGCTTCAAAGGTGAAACTCAGATCAACGATCAGCTGACCGGATACGGCCAGTGGGAATATGAGTTCAAGGGCAATCGCTCTGAAGCTCAAGGTTCCGACGGCAACAAAACCCGTCTGGCGTACGCTGGTCTGAAATTCGATGAATTCGGTTCCTTCGACTACGGTCGTAACTACGGTGTGGCTTATGACATCGGCGCGTGGACTGACGTTCTGCCAGAGTTCGGTGGCGATACCTGGACGCAGACTGACGGCTTCATGACCGGCCGTACCACTGGCGTTGCAACCTACCGTAACACCGACTTCTTTGGTCTGGTTGACGGCCTGAACGTGGCTGCTCAGTACCAGGGTAAAAACGACCGTTCAGAGATCACCGAATCCAACGGTGACGGCTGGGGTCTCTCTTCTACCTATGAATTCGACGGCTTCGGTGTGGGTGCGACCTACGCGAAATCTGACCGTACCGACCGTCAGGTTCGTGCTGCAAGCAACCTGAACGCCGGTGGCGAAAACGCAGAAGTCTGGGCTGCTGGCCTGAAGTACGATGCGAACAACATCTACCTGGCAACCACCTACTCTGAAACCCGCAACATGACGGCGTTCGGTAACGGTCACGTTGCCAACAAAGCGCAGAACTTCGAAGTTGTGGCTCAGTACCAGTTCGACTTCGGTCTGCGTCCGTCCATCGCTTACCTGAAATCCAAAGGTAAAGACATCGGTTCTTATGGCGACCAGGACCTGGTTGAATACGTTGACGTTGGCGCGAGCTACTACTTCAACAAAAACATGTCCACCTATGTTGATTACAAAATCAACCTCGTGGATGACAGCCAGTTCACCAAAGATGCCAAAGTGGCTACCGACAACATCGTAGCTGTAGGTCTGACCTACCAGTTCTAAGATCTGTTAGTTCAAAAGGCCAGCCCTCGCGGCTGGCCTTTTTTATTACTGCTGCCCTCCGACCTTCGCCAGACTAAACCAGATCCCGACCGCCAGAATCAGCAGCATGCCTCCCGCACTGCCCAGGGCCACGCTGTGCGAGGTGATGAACGCAGTTTTCGCCGCCGTCATCACCGGCTCGGCCAGCGACGGCGTCAGCTCCTGCGCCACCTTCATCGCTTCACCGATGGACGACGAGGCTTTATCGGTCAGCGACGCGCTCAGCCCCTGCGGCAGTACAATAGACGCCGAAAAGCTGCGGGTTAACAGCAGACCGAAAATGGCGATCCCCAGACCAGCACCCAGCTCGTAGGACATGGTTTCGATCGCGCCTGCGGCGGCCGCTTTCTCTTTCGGCGCCGCAGCCATGATCGCTGACGTCGATGCCAGCAGTGCGCTGGCGGCACTGAAGCCCAGCAGCACCATCAGGCTCCACGCCTGCCACTGTTGGGTGCTGAAATCGAGCGTCGACAGGCCGATAAAACTGACCGCGCTAAGCCCCATGCCTCCGGCCGCGACAATGCGCAGCCCCAGACGCCCAACCAGCACACCCGCGATCGGCCCGCTAAATCCGCTCGCCACCATCACCGGCAGCATAAATATCCCTGCTTCAAACGGCGTAAAACCATGCACGAACTGCAACTCCTGCGCCATCAGCAGTTCAAAGCCCACCAGCGCAATCATGGCGGTCATCGCCATGACCACGCCGCTTAAAATAATGCGATGGCAAAACAGGCGCATGTCGATCATCGGCACGCGCGCGCGTAGCTGGATACGGACGAAGATAAACAGCATTACCGCTCCGGTAAGCAGCGTACAGGCCACCATCCACGGCGACAGCACCCCTTTCAGGGCGGTTTTGGCACTATAGACCAGCAGTAAAATCGCCACAATCAGCATAATGGCATGGCTGATATTGAGCGGCTGTTCGGGCCGCCCCTGCTGAGCAGGCACCAGGCGCGCAGCAAGCGAAACCACGATCAGCACGATCGGCACGTTAATCAGGAACACCGACCCCCAGTAAAAGTGCTCCAGCAGCATGCCGCCAATCAGCGGGCCAAACGCCGCGCCGCCCGACCCAACGGCAGCCCAGACGCCGAGGGCGATATTACGGTGCCGCACGTCAATAAACAGGGTGCGGATCCCTGCAAGCGTAGCCGGAATGATCATCGCCGCGCCAATCGCCAGCGACGCGCGGGCGGCAATCAGCCAGCCCGCGGACGGCGCAAAAGCCGCCGCTAACGATGACAGGCCAAACAGCACGCTGCCGATCATCAGCAGGCGCTTAAAACCTATGCGATCGCCCAGCGCGCCCATCGGCAGCACCATTCCCGCCATCACCAGCGAGTAAATATCAATAATCCACAGCAATTCGTTGCCGCTGGCACCCAGCGTCATGCTCAATGTTGGCGCCGCTACGTGCAGCACCGTCGCGTCAATCGCCACCGGGATATACACCAGCACGATAATCACTAACGCTAACCACTGACGAAACATAAATTTCCTTTTCAGTTAAAAACTGGACACATGTCCAGAATGCGATCCTACGTAAAGTTGAACACTTGTCCAGCTCTTTGTTACACTCGTTTCGTTGCCATTGAGAGTGAGAAATTATGCGTTATCTGAGCAAGGACGAGCGGCGGGAAGAGATCCTCCAGGCCGCGATGCGCGTGGCGCTGACCGAAGGATTCGCTGCGATGACCGTGCGCCGCATCGCCACCGAAGCGGGCGTCGCCACCGGGCAGGTGCATCACCACTTTGCGTCGGCGGGCGAGCTTAAGTCGCTGGCGTTTGTCCGGCTGATCCGCGATTTGCTGGATGCTGAAATCGTTGGCGAAAACGCCGGCTGGCGTGAGCGCCTGCATGCCATGCTCGGCAGCGATGACGGCGGGTTTGAGCCCTACATTCGACTGTGGCGGGAGGCGCAAATTCTCGCCAGCCGGGATAGCGATATCAAAGGCGCCTACGTTTTGACCATGGAGATGTGGCACCAGGAAACGGTCGCGATTATCCGCGCCGGGGCGGAGGCCAACGCCTTTACGCTTGCTGACCAGCCGGAAAATATCGCCTGGCGTTTAATTGGTCTGGTATGTGGCCTGGATGGCATATACGTATTAAATATGCCTGAAATGGACGACGCGGCATTTAATAAGCATCTGGATAAGCTTATTTCCCTCGAATTGTTTTAATACTCCCATCGGGGTATTAATTTCCGCAAATAGTTACAATTAGTAACACATAAAGCGAACCCTGATTCCCATTCCAAACTCAGGGATTCGCTTTTTTATCTATCCTTTCAGATGTATCCCATAACATCCAAAAATTTCTACAAACTGCCGAAAGGTATCTTTCTGTTTTCACTTCTTTTTTCTCTCCATTTGGGTAAGCAAGAGGGTGATATGTCACATCAAAGCGAGAAGAGTAATCAGCATCTGTTGAGTAACTGGAAACCGGAAAACGCGCAATTTTGGGAGAATAAAGGGAAACATATCGCACGTAGAAACCTGTGGATTTCCGTGGCGTGTTTGCTTCTCGCGTTTTGTGTATGGATGTTGTTTAGCGCTATTGCGGTAAATCTTAATAAGGTCGGATTTAATTTCAGCACCGATCAGCTTTTTATGCTAACGGCATTACCTTCTCTTTCCGGCGCGATATTGCGTGTCCCCTACTCTTTTATGGTGCCGATATTTGGCGGACGTTACTGGACCGTGTTAAGTACCGTTATCCTGGTCGTACCCTGTGTCTGGCTTGGGATCGCCATCCAGAATACCGCCACGCCTTACTGGGTCTTTATCATCATCGCACTGCTGTGCGGTTTTGCCGGCGCCAACTTCGCTTCCAGCATGGGAAACATCAGCTTCTTCTTCCCGAAAGCCAGACAGGGCAGCGCGCTGGGCATTAACGGCGGGCTGGGTAACCTGGGCGTGAGCGTGATGCAGCTGGTTGCGCCGCTGGTGATTTTCCTGCCGATGTTTACCTTCCTCGGCGTTCACGGCGTCCCCCAGGAGGATGGCTCGACGATGTGGCTGGCGAACGCGGCGTGGATCTGGGCGCCGCTGCTGATTCTTGCTACCCTTGCGGCGTTTTTTGGCATGAACGACATCGCCAGCTCGAAAGCGTCCATTGCCAGCCAGCTTCCGGTGCTTAAGCGCTTTCACCTCTGGCTGCTGAGCCTGCTTTATCTGGCCACCTTCGGCTCGTTTATCGGTTTCTCGGCAGGCTTTGCTATGCTGTCGAAAACCCAGTTTCCGGACGTAAATATCCTCCACCTCGCCTTCTTTGGCCCGCTGATCGGCGCTCTGGCGCGTTCGGCTGGCGGAATGATTTCAGACAGGCTGGGCGGCGTACGGGTGACGCTGATCAACTTCGTCTTTATGGCCATCTTTAGCGCCCTGATTTTCCTGACGCTCCCCGGGTCTGGTTCAGGCAGTTTTATCGCCTTCTATCTGGTCTTTATGGGCCTGTTCCTCACCGCAGGCCTGGGCAGCGGCTCGACCTTCCAGATGATCGCGATTATCTTTCGCCAAATCACCCTCGACCGCGTGAAAAAACAGGGCGGGAGCGACGAACAGGCACAGCATGAAGCGGTGACCGAAACGGCTGCCGCGCTGGGCTTTATCTCTGCCATCGGTGCGGTAGGCGGGTTCTTTATTCCCAAAGCCTTTGGCACATCCCTGGCGATGACCGGTTCCCCGGTGGGCGCCATGAAAGTCTTCCTCGTGTTTTACATCGTCTGCGTGCTCGTCACCTGGCTGGTGTACGGCCGCAAATCCTCACAAAAATAATAACTACCTCTTCGCCGGAGCGTGATGTCTCACCCTCCGGCCATGCTATCGAAGCAGGAGAAATGTCATGAGCAAACTGTTGGACCGCTTCCGTTACTTCAAAACAAAAGGCGACAGTTTCGCCGATGGGCACGGTCAGGTGTACCACACCAACCGCGACTGGGAGGACAGCTACCGTCAGCGCTGGCAGTTCGACAAGATTGTGCGATCCACCCACGGCGTTAACTGCACCGGCTCCTGTAGCTGGAAGATTTATGTCAAAAATGGCCTGGTGACCTGGGAAACCCAGCAGACCGACTATCCGCGCACCCGCCCTGACCTGCCTAACCACGAACCGCGCGGCTGCCCGCGTGGCGCAAGCTACTCCTGGTATCTCTACAGCGCCAACCGTCTCAAGTACCCGCTGGTACGCCGCAGGCTGATCGAACTCTGGCGCGAGGCGCTGGCGCAGCATACCGATCCGGTGCTGGCCTGGGATGCCATTCAAAACGATCCGCAGAAAGCGCAGAGCTACAGGAAAGCGCGCGGAAAAGGCGGTTTTATCCGCTCAAACTGGAAAGAGCTTAACCAGCTGATTGCTGCCGCCAACGTCTGGACCATCAAAAACTACGGCCCGGATCGGGTAGCCGGTTTTTCCCCCATCCCGGCCATGTCGATGGTCTCTTATGCCGCCGGTACGCGCTATCTCTCCCTGCTCGGCGGCACCTGCCTGAGCTTCTATGACTGGTATTGCGATCTGCCTCCGGCGTCGCCGATGACCTGGGGCGAACAGACTGACGTGCCGGAATCGGCGGACTGGTACAACTCCAGCTATATCATTGCCTGGGGCTCGAACGTGCCGCAGACGCGCACCCCGGACGCCCACTTCTTTACCGAAGTGCGTTACAAGGGCACCAAGACCGTCGCCATTACGCCGGACTTCTCGGAGGTGGCGAAGCTCAGCGACCAGTGGCTGGCCCCCAAACAGGGTACCGACAGCGCCCTTGCCATGGCGATGGGCCATGTGATCCTTAAAGAGTTCCACCTCGATAACCCGAGCGAGTACTTCCTCAACTATTGCCGCCGCTACACCGACATGCCGATGCTGGTCCTGCTGGATGAACAGGCTGACGGTCGCGTGGTGCCGGGCCGCATGCTGCGCGCGTCGGATCTGGCCGACGGGCTGGGTGAAACCAATAATCCGGAGTGGAAAACCATCGCCTTTGACGTGGCCGGAAATCTGGTGGCGCCGAATGGTTCCATCGGCTTCCGCTGGGGTGAAAAAGGCAAATGGAACCTGGCGTCGCTGGCTGCGGGACAGGAAACCGAGCTGACGCTTTCCCTGCTCATCACCCACGACAGCGTGGCAGACGTGGCCTTCCCTTACTTCGGGGGCAACGAGAATCCGCATTTCCGCAGCGTGAAGCAGGAGCCGGTGCTGACGCGCCGCGTACCGAGTAAAACCCTGACGCTGGCCGACGGCAGCCAGAGACGCGTGGTTAGCGTGTACGATCTGGTGCTGGCAAACTACGGCCTCGATCGCGGTCTGGAAGACAGTAACGCGGCGACAAACTACGCCGAGATAAAAGCCTACACCCCGGCCTGGGGCGAACAAATTACCGGCGTCCCCGCTTATCTGATAGAAAAAATCGCCCGTGAATTTGCCGACACGGCGCACAAAACTCACGGTCGTTCGATGATCATTCTCGGGGCCGGTGTGAACCACTGGTACCACATGGACATGAACTACCGCGGGATGATCAACATGCTGGTCTTCTGCGGCTGCGTCGGGCAGAGCGGCGGCGGCTGGTCGCACTACGTGGGCCAGGAGAAGCTGCGCCCGCAAACCGGCTGGCTGCCGCTGGCCTTCGCGCTGGACTGGAACCGTCCGCCGCGCCAGATGAACAGCACATCGTACTTCTACAACCACGCCAGCCAGTGGCGCTATGAGAAGCTCACCGCCCAGGAGTTGCTTTCTCCCCTTGCAGACGCATCGAAGTTTACCGGTCACCTGATTGATTTCAACGTCCGCGCCGAGCGCATGGGCTGGCTCCCTTCCGCGCCGCAGCTCAACCTCAACCCGCTGCACGTGAAAGCTCGCGCCGACGCCGCCGGGATGTCGCCGCAGGATTACACCGTGCAGGCGTTAAAATCGGGTGATATTCGCTTCGCATGCGAACAGCCGGATAACGGTAAGAACCACCCGCGCAACCTGTTTGTCTGGCGTTCTAACCTGCTTGGCTCGTCCGGGAAAGGCCATGAATACATGCTGAAATATCTGCTTGGCACCGAGAGCGGTATCCAGGGTGAGGATTTAGGCTCAACGGACGACGTGAAACCTGAAGAGGTGGAATGGCAAACCGCCGCCATTGAGGGCAAGCTGGATCTGCTGGTGACGCTCGATTTCCGTATGTCCAGCACCTGCCTGTTCTCGGATATCGTCCTGCCCACCGCCACCTGGTATGAAAAAGACGACATGAATACCTCGGACATGCATCCGTTTATTCACCCGCTTTCCGCAGCCGTTGACCCGGCGTGGGAGTCCCGCAGCGACTGGGAGATTTACAAGGGCATCGCCAAAGTCTTCTCTGAGGTGTGCGTCGGACATCTCGGCACCGAAACTGACGTGGTGCTACAGCCGCTTCAGCATGACTCCCCGGGGGAGCTGTCGCAGCCTTTTGATATTCTGGACTGGCGCAAAGGCGAGTGCGATCTAATCCCCGGCAAAACCGCGCCAAACATTGCAGTCGTCGAGCGCAACTATCCGGAAACCTACGAGCGCTTCACGGCCCTTGGGCCGCTGCTGGACAAGCTCGGCAACGGCGGAAAAGGCATATCGTGGAACACCCAGAATGAGGTCGATTTCCTCGGCAAGCTCAACTACGTCAAGCCTGTCGGCCCGGCGAAAGGTCGTCCGCGCATCGAGACCGCCATTGACGCTTCAGAGGTGATCCTCGCCCTTGCGCCGGAAACTAACGGTCAGGTCGCGGTCAAAGCCTGGGAAGCCCTCGGCGAACTGACCGGACGCGATCACACTCATCTGGCGCTGAACAAAGAAGATGAGAAAATCCGCTTCCGCGATATTCAGGCGCAGCCGCGCAAAATCATCTCCAGCCCGACGTGGTCCGGCCTTGAGAGCGAGCACGTCTCCTATAACGCAGGCTATACCAACGTTCACGAGCTGATCCCGTGGCGCACGATTTCGGGCCGCCAGCAGCTGTATCAGGATCATGCCTGGATGCGCGCCTTCGGGGAGAGTCTGGTGGCCTATCGTCCACCGATTGACACCCGCAGCGTTACCCATATGCGCGAAATCCCGCCGAACGGATTCCCGGAAAAAGCGCTTAACTTCCTGACGCCGCACCAGAAATGGGGCATTCACTCCACCTACAGCGAAAACCTGCTGATGCAAACCCTGTCGCGCGGGGGGCCAATCGTCTGGATCAGCGAAACCGACGCGCGCGAGCTGGGCATTGAGGACAACGACTGGATCGAAGCCTTTAACGCCAACGGCGCCCTCACCGCCCGCGCGGTGGTCAGCCAGCGCGTGCCGCCGGGCATGACCATGATGTACCACGCTCAGGAGCGCATCCTGAACATTCCGGGGTCAGAAGTAACCGGACGGCGCGGCGGGATCCACAACTCGGTCACCCGCGTCTGCCCGAAACCGACCCACATGATCGGCGGCTACGCGCAGCTGGCGTACAGCTTCAACTATTACGGCACCGTCGGCTCGAACCGCGACGAGTTCATCATGATCCGTAAAATGAAAAACATTAACTGGCTGGACGGCGAAGGTCGGGATCAGGTACAGGAGGCGAAAAAATGAAAATACGCTCACAGGTTGGCATGGTTCTGAATCTCGATAAATGCATTGGCTGCCACACCTGCTCGGTCACCTGTAAGAACGTCTGGACCGGGCGCGAAGGGATGGAGTACGCGTGGTTTAATAACGTCGAAACCAAACCGGGTATCGGCTATCCGAAAAACTGGGAAGATCAGGATGAGTGGCAAGGCGGCTGGATCCGCGGTATTCACGGCAAGCTGACCCCGCGCCTCGGCGGCAAAATGGGCGTGCTGTCGAAGATTTTCGCTAACCCCGTCCTGCCGCAGATTGACGATTACTATGAACCCTTCACCTTCGATTACCAGGATCTGCACCGCGCGCCAGAGGGCGATCACCTCCCTACCGCCCGCCCGCGCTCGCTGATTGACGGCAAGCGAATGGATAAAATCAAATGGGGGCCCAACTGGGAAGAGCTGCTGGGCGGCGAGTTCGAAAAACGTGCCCGCGACCGCAATTTCCAGAAGATCCAGAAGGAGATGTACGGCCAGTTTGAAAACACCTTCATGATGTACCTGCCGCGCCTGTGCGAGCACTGTCTGAACCCCAGTTGCGTCGCCACCTGCCCGAGCGGTGCGATTTACAAGCGCGAAGAGGACGGCATTGTGCTGATCGACCAGGACAAATGCCGCGGCTGGCGTCTGTGCATCAGCGGCTGCCCGTACAAGAAAATCTATTTCAACTGGAAGAGCGGCAAGTCAGAGAAGTGCATCTTCTGCTATCCGCGCATTGAGTCCGGTCAGCCGACCGTCTGCTCGGAAACCTGCGTCGGGCGCATCCGCTACCTTGGCGTGCTGCTGTATGACGCGGACCGCATTGAAGAGGCGGCGAGCACCGAGCATGAGACCGACCTGTACGAGCGTCAGTGCGACGTGTTCCTGAACCCGAACGATCCGGCGGTGATTGAGGAAGCGCTGAAACAGGGTATTCCGCAGAACGTCATCGACGCGGCACAGCGTTCCCCGGTTTACAAAATGGCGATGGACTGGAAGCTTGCCCTGCCGCTGCATCCGGAATACCGCACCCTGCCGATGGTCTGGTATGTGCCGCCGCTGTCACCGATTCAGTCCTACGCGGACGCGGGTGGTCTGCCGCAGAGCGACGGCGTGCTGCCTGCGGTCGAAAGCCTGCGCATCCCGGTCCAGTACCTGGCAAACATGCTCAGCGCGGGCGATACCGGGCCGGTGCTGCGCGCCCTGAAGCGCATGATGGCAATGCGTCACTACAAGCGTTCCCAGACCGTGGAAGGCGTGACCGACACCCGCGCCATCGAAGAGGTCGGCCTGACGGAAGAACAGGTAGAAGAGATGTATCGCTACCTGGCGATTGCCAACTACGAAGACCGCTTCGTGATCCCGACCAGCCACCGCGAAATGGCGCGCGACGCCTTCCCGGAGAAAAACGGCTGCGGCTTCACCTTTGGCGACGGCTGCCACGGTTCCGACACCAAATTCAACCTCTTCAACAGCAGCCGCATTGACGCGATCAACATCACCGAGGTGCGTGAACACGGGGAGGGAGAATAATGCAGATCCTCAAAATCATCGCGCTGCTCATTGAGTATCCCGATGAGTTGCTGTGGGAAAACCGTGACGAAGCGCTTTCCCTGGTGGAACAGGACGCGCCCATGCTGCTGCCGTTTGCGCAGCAGCACCTGAGCGCCCCGCTGCTGGATAAGCAGGCCGAATGGTGCGAAGTGTTTGAACGCGGGCGCGCAACCTCGCTACTGCTGTTCGAACACGTTCACGCCGAGTCCCGCGATCGCGGTCAGGCGATGGTCGACCTGATGAGCCAGTATGAGAAAGCCGGCCTTCAGCTTGACTGCCGCGAGCTGCCGGACTATCTGCCGCTCTATCTGGAGTACCTTAGCATCGTTACCGACGACGAAGCGCGCGAAGGGCTGCAAAACGTCGCGCCGATCCTGGCGCTGATTGGCGGCCGCCTGAAACAGCGCGGCGTGGCGCATTACCAGCTGTTTGACGCCCTGCTGACGCTGGCGGAAACGCGGCTTTCCAGCGACAGCGTGGCGAAACAGGTGTCCGGTGAAAAACGGGATGATACCCGTCAGGCGCTGGACGCGGTGTGGGAAGAGGAACAGGTGAAGTTTATTGAAGACAACGCCACATCGTGCGACAGCTCGCCGATGCAGCAATATCAACGACGCTTTAGCCAGGACGTCGCGCCGCAGTACGTGGACGTCAGCGCCGGAGGCCCAAAATGACACATTACCTGAACGTGTTTTTCTATGACATTTATCCGTACATCTGCGCCACCGTCTTTTTCCTCGGTAGCTGGTTGCGCTACGACTACGGGCAGTACACCTGGCGCGCCTCGTCAAGCCAGATGCTCAGCAAGCGCGGGATGAACTGGGGCTCTAACCTGTTTCATATTGGCATTCTGGGGATCTTCTTCGGGCATTTGTTCGGCATGTTAACCCCGCACTGGATGTACGCCTGGTTTTTACCCGTCGCGGTTAAACAGCAGTTAGCCATGATTGCGGGGGGGATTTGCGGGGTGCTGACGCTGATTGGCGGGTCGATGCTGCTGATCCGCCGCCTGTTCAACCAGCGGGTGCGTGCCACGTCCACCACGCCGGATATTATCATCATGAGTATCCTGCTGCTTCAGTGCATCCTTGGGCTGTCGACCATTCCTTTCTCCGCCCAGTATCCTGACGGAAGCGAGATGATGAAGCTGGTCGGCTGGGCGCAGGGGATCGTGACGTTTAAGGGAGGCTCGTCAGAAATGCTGAGCGGCGTCGCACCGATCTTCCGCGTGCATCTGGTGCTGGGGATGACGATCTTCCTTATCTTCCCGTTCACCCGTCTGGTGCACGTGTGGAGTGCGCCGTTTGAGTACTTCACCCGTCGCTATCAGGTAGTGAGATCGCGCCGTTGATTTTGTCGGGTGGCGGCTTCGCCTTACCCGACCTACGTTTCAAGCCGCTGTAGGCCCGGTAAGGCGTAGCCGCCACCGGGCTATTTCCCTGCCTGTGGATGCGTATCAAACCCCGCCATCACGGCCGTCAGCTCGGCCAGGGTAAAGCCGTGCTTCGGGTCATCAACGCCCAGGCCAAACCGCGCCTGCATCAGCTTATACAGCGCCTCCGCATCCGGCAAATGGATCTGCTCCTCCACATGCCCGTTCTGCCAGTGGGTAAAATTAAAGTTGGTCAGCGTCAGCTTGCCCCCGTCCGGCAGGTGGCGACACATCAGCAGGTGATGACGGAAATGGGACTGCGGCCAGTGCGCCGACCAGAAGTTTCCCATCACGTAATCGTTGAAGTACTGGGTCGCCAGGTCGAAGTGGTACATTGACTGCCAGTGCTCGTGATGGCGGAATTGCAGTACCCAGTCGTTACCCTCGCTCAGCAAACGATAACGCCCGTGCGGGGTTTCCTGTTCCTCGTTGGCGATCAAACGAATCGGCGCCGTCAGCGTTTGTCCGCCAAATCCCACATCGGCGATCCAGCGCTCGCCGTTCAGCTCAACCAGCAGCAACCGGTGCGTACGCGGCGGCATCTGCGACGGATTAGCCAGCACAACCCGCCCCAGCACGCTGCGCACCGTAAAACCGACTTCGCGCAACACCCGCTCAAACAGGCCGTTTTGCTCGAAGCAATACCCCCCCCGACGTGCGGTGACCAGTTTATCCACCAGACACCCGTCGTCCAGATGGATTTCACGCGGCAAAACGACATCAATATTTTCGAAAGGGATCGCGCAGTTATGGTGTAAATGCAGCCCCCGCAGGGTATCGATATCAACCTGTACGGGCTGCTGCCAGCCCGTGCGGGCGAAATAAGCACTCAGAAATGGGGACATGATTTGCTCCAGGATGTGATATCCCCTGTTTATAAACTATTTTCACTTATGCATATGCGTAAAAGTGCTTTTTCGTCATACTCATCGTGTACATGAGGAGATCCTATGAGCCACTTTCGCCCTGTTGAATTACGTCACGCCAGCCGCCTTCTGAATCACGGTCCAACCGTGCTCATCACCAGCCGGGATGAGACCATCGATCGTCGCAATGTCATGGCCGCCGCATGGTCTATGCCGGTGGAATTTGACCCCCCACGTATCGCGATTGTGGTAGACAAAAGCGCGTGGTCACGGGAGTTGATCGAACGCAGCGGGAAATTCGGCATTGTGATCCCCGGCGTGGCGGCAGCCAACTGGACCTGGGCGGTCGGCAGCGTCAGCGGGCGCGACGAGGATAAATTTAACTGCTACGGGATCCCGGTTATTTATGGCCCTGAGCTTGGCCTGCCGGTTATAGAAGAGAAATGTCTGGCGTGGATGGAGTGCCGGTTATTACCTGTAACCTCTGCGGCAGAGAAATATGACACTCTGTTTGGCGAAGTGGTTTCCGCCGCGGCGGATGAACGCGCCTTTGTCGCCGGACGCTGGCAGTTTGACGGGGATAAACTGAATACGCTGCATCATCTGGGAGCGGGCACGTTTGTCGCGAGCGGGAAAATGGTGAAGGCGCTGGATTAACGCACCTCAAAAAAGAAAAGCCCTCTTCCTGAGGAAGAGGGCTTTTTATTACTTCACACGCTTCGCAATAATCTCATCCGCCACATTCCGTGGAGCTTCCGCAAAATGATGGAACTCCATCGTATACGTCGCGCGCCCCTGGGACATCGAGCGCAGCGTGGTGGCGTAGCCAAACATCTCAGCCAGCGGGACGTCAGCGCGAATAATCTGACTGCCGTACTGCTCTGCCATCCCCTGCACCAGGCCGCGACGGGAGGAGAGATCGCCCATAATGTTCCCGGCGTACTCTTCCGGCGTTTCCACCTCAACGTGCATCACCGGCTCAAGAATAACCGGATCCGCCCGCCGTGCGCCCTCTTTGAAGCCGAGGATCGCCGCCATGCGGAAGGCCATCTCCGAGGAGTCAACGTCATGGTAGGAACCAAACGTCAGGGTCGCTTTCACATCCACCACCGGATAGCCCGCCAGCACTCCCGTATTCATGGCTTCTCGCAAGCCTTTTTCCACCGACGGGATGTACTCCCGCGGCACCACCCCGCCTTTGGTGGCATCTTCAAACACAAAACCACTCCCGGCGGCTAACGGCTCAAGGCTCAGGACCACATGACCGTACTGCCCTTTCCCGCCGGACTGTCGGACAAATTTACCTTCAATATCCTTCACCGCTTTACGCAGGGTTTCACGGTAGGTGACCTGCGGACGACCAATGTTCGCCTCAACGCCAAACTCGCGCTTCATGCGGTCAACGATGATCTCCAGATGCAGCTCGCCCATCCCGGAGATAATCGTCTGACCGGACTCTTCGTCCGTGTGCAGGCGGAACGACGGATCTTCCGCCGCCAGGCGCTGTAGGGCGATCCCCATTTTCTCCTGATCGGCCTTGGTTTTCGGCTCAATCGCCAGCGAAATAACCGGATCCGGGAACTCCATCCGTTCAAGGGTGATCACCGCATTCGGGTCGGTCAGCGTGTCACCGGTGGTAACGTCTTTCAGCCCGACACAGGCTGCGATATCCCCTGCGCGCAGCTCGTCCACCTCATGGCGATCGTTGGCATGCATCAGTACGATGCGCCCGATACGCTCTTTCTTGCCCTTCACCGGGTTGTACACCGCGTCGCCTTTGCGCAGTATGCCGGAATAGACGCGGATAAAGGTCAGCTGGCCAACGTACGGATCGCTCATCAGCTTGAAGGCCAGCGCCGAGAACGGTTCATCATCGCTTGGGTGGCGCTCAGCATGCTGTCCGTATTCGTCTACCCCATCAATAGCGGGCACGTCCAGTGGAGACGGCATCAATTCAATCACCGCGTCGAGCATGCGCTGCACGCCCTTGTTCTTGAAGGCGCTGCCGCACAGCATGGGCTGTATTTCGCCGGAGATAGTCCGGATCCGCAGCCCTTTGATGATTTCCGCTTCATCCAGTTCGCCCGTCTCAAGGTACTTATCCATAAGCTCATCGCTGGCTTCTGCCGCAGCCGAAACCATTTTTTCTCGCCACGCCTGGGCGGTGCTCAGCAGATCGTCAGGCACTGGCGCATAGCTAAACGCCATGCCCTGCGTCGCATCATCCCAAAGAATAGTGCGCATCCTGATGAGATCCACCACGCCGGTGAAGTGTTCTTCTGCCCCCACGGGGATCACAATCGGGACCGGATTGGCTTTCAGCCGCTCCTGCATCATCCGCACCACGCGGAAGAAATCCGCACCCGGGCGGTCCATTTTATTGACGAACGCCAGACGCGGAACGTGATATTTATTCGCCTGACGCCAGACAGTCTCCGACTGCGGCTGCACGCCGCCGACGGAGTCATAGACCATTACCGCGCCGTCGAGCACACGCATGGAACGTTCCACCTCAATGGTGAAATCCACGTGCCCGGGGGTGTCGATAATATTGATGCGGTGCGGTTCAAAGCCTCTGTCCATACCGGGCCAGAAACAGCTTACCGCCGCCGACGTAATGGTGATCCCGCGCTCCTGCTCCTGCGCCATCCAGTCGGTGGTTGCCGCGCCATCGTGTACTTCACCCAGCTTGTGGCTCATCCCGGTGTAAAACAGGATGCGCTCAGTGGTGGTTGTTTTGCCCGCATCGATATGCGCGGAGATACCGATGTTGCGATAACGTTCGAGTGGAATGGGTCGGGGCATGATATTTCCTTAAGTCTTCATGAATGGTTTGTGACGACCGGGATGGTCGCGTGTTCGTTCGTTTGTTATAATAGTCCTATTGTACGAGTATTATCGAACTATTTTTTAACGGTTGACCTATTGTTGATATAGCTCAATCTCACGCGAGACGCAGGAAAACGATGATCCCAAACCACCCGGAACCTGAACAAATAGTGTTGGAAAATGTGCTGTTCGCCCTCGGCAACCCGCTGCGATTAGCGATTATCCGCAGGCTGGCCGACGGCAGCGAACTGAGCTGTAACGCGCTGCGCCCGGAAGAGGTGGTGAAATCCACTATGACTCACCACTGGCGCGTGCTGCGCGACAGCGGCGTGATCTGGCAGCGCCCGCAGGGGCGCGAGAATATGATCTCACTGAGAAGAGAGGATCTGGACGCCCGCTTTCCTGGGCTGCTGGCGATCCTGCTCCAGGCTAAGTAGCGGCAGCGTCCTCAAGACGATAAACCGGAATGCGCCGTGTTGTTCCGGTAAGGGTGTCGAACACCTCCGTATCGGACGTCACTATTCTCATCCCGGTCTTCCTTAACCGCTGCACCTCGGCGGCTATGCGCTGGAGGCCAAACCAGAAAAGCCCGTCAAGCGCGGTGACCGCAAGCCCCTGTTCCAGCGCCAGCTGGAGGCGCTCGCGGGGGGCTTTCACCTGCTGAGCGATTTGCCGGTAAGGCACTTCCGAACCGCCGGACGCATCGATCCGCTGAATACGGGTCTTCAGGTGGTAGGTAAATTCATCGGGAATGCCGTTCAAATCCCGTTTAAGGCTGTAGACGCAGCCAAACCGCTTCCCATTGAACAGGACATTTTTTTGACTGAGCTGAAACTCATTTCTGATGCTATCAATCAGCTGCGGTGCACGGGTAAGAAGTAACCGGAAGGGAAGCTCAAAGCTGGTCACATAATCCACATTCAGCAGCGCGAGACGCAGCCGCTCTTCTGCCCCGGATTTCTGGTCATGACATTCGCGCATCACCTCGGCCCACTGGCGCGTCAGACGTTCCGGCTCGCCGGCTTCGGTGAGGAGGTATTTTTCTAGATGATAATCGACTCTTCCGGTCATGTGGGGCATCCCGTCAATATGGATGCGGTAATTCTATCCAGCGCGGCAGGATTTATAAAGGGCGGAGCGCACCGGCATCCGCCCTGCCGGGCTACTGCTGGATACTCGACCGGTCCGAAATATCGCTGGCAGAAAAGGTTCTTGCAGTAGACGCGACCTGTTTTTTGCGTTTATACCGGTCCGGCTGGCCTTCAGGGCGGGTTTTGAACCGGCGATGCAGCCACATATATTGCTCAGGCGCCATCATCACGGCGCGCTCAATCGCTCTGTTCATTTGCGTGGCCACCGACGCTTTGTCGCCTCCCTGCAAGGTATCGCTAATATCTTCCAGAATAATCAGCTCATACCCTGTGCCATCTGCTTTTCTGCGCGGTACAAACGGGATCACGGCCGGTCTGGCACTTTTCACCAGCATGTAGCTCCCGGCAGTTGTCGCGGCGTCCGGGACGGCAAAAAACGGCACAAACACGCTATTCGTTTTGCCATAATCGTGGTCCGGGGCATACCACAGGATCTCGTTTTGCTTCAGCGCGCGGATCATGCCCTTCAGGTCATAGCGGTCAAGCATGGTTTTATTGGAACGCAGACGACCGCGCGTTTGCAGCCAGTCGAGCAACGCATTATTGTTGGGACGATACACACCAATACCCGCGTTGAGCATGCCAAAGATGCGTGCGCCTAATTCCAGCGTGAGAAAATGCATGCCAATGAGCACCACGCCCCTTCCTTGCGCCCGCGCCTGTTCCATATGTTCGTAGCCGGTCACGCTGAAGTGTTTCCGTACGCGCCAGTCTGGCCAGAACCACGCTATCCCCGTTTCGATGACGCCCATTCCAACCGATTCAAAATTACGCTCAAGTAAACGCTCGCGCTCGTCCTCTTTCATATCAGGAAAGCAAAGCTCAAGATTTCGTCTGGCGATCTCCACGCGGCGTGGAAGCAGGCGCATAGCCAGACGCCCAAGCCCGTGACCTGTTTTCAACAGCAGCGGGTACGGAAGCTGAACCGTGCACCAGAGCGCGGCAATGCCTGCCCAGCTGAGCCAGTAACGAGGATGAATAAAGGCGAGTGAAAACTGAGGTAATTTTGTCATGGAAAAATTATCCTTTTACTAATTTGTACTTAATCTGGTGCAGTTGCAGTGCTTACCTGCTGCTTTAACGAATATTGTTCGGAAGGATGAATTGTAGCGGAATCGTTATGGTTTTTATTATCGATTTTTGCGAAAGGGAATAAAAGCGAGGAGCGCCGGGTGATATTGCACCACCCGGCAGGCAAGTTACATCGAATAACCGGGCTTCTTAATCAGTTCATCCAGTTTCGGGCCGATCTCGGTATCCCAGACCTGCGCCTTCCAGTCAGCTTCCTGAACCTCCTGAAGCGCCACGGAGATTGAGCGATCTTTGCTGTTCAGATGACGGGCGATCGCTTCGGCGATATCCGCCGCCAGGGCCGTTTTTTGTTCGTCAGTCAGATCGCGTGGAAAACATTTGATATCAACGTGTGGCATGGGCAGGGCTCCTTTTATAGGTGAGCGTTCCACGTTATCAGATTATATCGTTAGCTTTTAGCACCTTGTGCAGTTCCGGCAGCGCGCAGACGGCATCCGCGACGACGGTAATATTAGGCGTGTTAGTGGCAAACCACTCATGACGTGGCCCCCAGGTACGCGCAACGGCAATATAGACGTCAAGCAGCGTCAGCTGTTTGCCAAACGCAAACGGCGAGGCGCTGAGCTGGCTGTCGAACCACAGATAGAGCGATTTTCGGTACTCAATGCAATTTTTCTTCAGCTGTTCCGGGGCATCAGGAACCCAGCGTTCCGGGTAATCTGCATACGTAAAGGTGGGATAGACGTTCGCCACAAACCAGATGAGCAGGCGCTGAAACTGCTGGCGCTCGGCCTGCCCTACGGGCGGCGCGAGGTCGGGACGTCTGTCGAGCACCATCAGGGCGATCGCCGCGGTTTCCGTCACGATCGCCCCGTTTTCCAGTTCCAGCGTCGGCACCTGGCACAGCGGGTTCAGTTTTAACAGCAATTCGCGTTGCGGGCCGGGCTGGTCAAACCCGTCCACGTTGACGAACTGATACGGGATGTCTGCCAGAGTCAGCATCACTTCACTGATTGCCGATCCCCAGCCGGGTACGCCATAGAGTTTGATCATGTTGCCCCCTCAGGGATGAAAACCCTAAGTGTAGAGCACCATTAGTAGGTTATCCCGGGCGGATTAACATCTGAAGACGTCACCGCTTCGCCCGCCTCCCCCCAGCGCGCCAGCACCTTTTGATACTCCCCGCGCTTAATCGCACCGTCCAGCGCAGCCTGCAACGCATACACCAGCCCATTGCCTTTTTTGGTTGTGGTGGCGACATAGGCTTTCTTCGGTCCTAATCCCACGACGCGGGTTTTGCCGGTTAACGCGGCTTTATAGGCAGAAACGGACTGCGGTCCAAAGAAGACATCCGCCCTGCCGGACTGAATATAAAGATTGCCTGAGGCGTCGTCGGTCAGATAAACCGGCAACGCAGGCTCGCGCCCGGCCTTTTTATTCTCTTCGTTCCAGCCCAGCAGAATACGTTCCTGATTGGTGCCTGACCCGACAATCACCTTTTTACCGGCCAGATCTTTCGCACGGGTGATCGACTGTACGTTGCTGGTGGATTTCACCGAGAAGGCGAGGGAATCGACGCGATAGGTCGCAAAATCGAACTTCGCCTTACGTTGCTCGGTGACGGCGATATTCACCAACGCCACGTCATAACGCCCGGAAGTGATCCCCAGCGGCCAGTCTTCCCACGCCGTTGGCACCAGCTTCAGCTTCAGCCCCAGACTGCCCGCCAGCAACCGGGCGATATCCGGGTCGCTGCCAATACGGGTGCGGTTATCACTGGCCAGCAGCGCCAGCGGCGGAGAATTCAGGGCTGAAATCGCCACCGTGAGGGTACCCGGCTCAACAAATTTATAGTTCGCCGGGATTTTCGCCACTGCCTGTTGATCAACCGTCACCGGCAGCGGCTGTTCGTTGGCCTTTAAATCAATGCTGGCGTGGCTCGCCGTCGTGAAGACCAGCCCCGCCAGGAGTCCATATTTCATCTGCGCTCCTTACAGCACTTTTGAGAGGAACTGGCGCGTTCGCGGATGCGACGGTCGGTTTAACACGTCGTCGCTGCTGCCCTGCTCCACAATTTTACCGTCGACCATAAATACCACCTGGTCCGCCACTTCCCGGGCAAAGCCGATCTCATGGGTGACCACCACCAGCGTCGTGCCGGAACGGGCGAGCTTTTTAATCACGTCCAGCACTTCGCCAACCAGTTCCGGATCCAGCGCCGAGGTGGGTTCATCAAACAGCATCACGCGCGGGCGCAGCGCCAGCGCGCGGGCAATGGCGATACGCTGCTGTTGGCCGCCGGAGAGGTGACGCGACCAGGCATCGGCTTTATCGCGCAGACCTACCACATCCAGAAGGCTGTAGGCGTTTTCAACAGCCTCTTTTTTACTGAACTTTTTATGCGCGATGGGTGCTTCAATCAGGTTTTCCAGCACCGTGAGATGCGGAAAAAGATTGAAGTTCTGAAACACGTACCCAACGTTGACGCGCTGTTTGAGGATCTCTTTCTCTTTTAGCTCGTAGAGTTTGTCACCCTGACGGCGATAGCCGATGTAATCCCCGTCAATCTGAATAAAGCCTTCGTCTACGCGCTCCAGATGGTTAATGGTGCGCAGCAGCGTCGATTTTCCCGATCCAGAGGGGCCAAGGATCACCGTCACGGAGCCCGGCGGGATCTCAAGCGTGACGTTATCGAGCGCTTTATGTCGGCCAAAAAACTTACTGACGCCGGTAATGGAAATGTGTCCTTCAGGAGAGGCTTGCATGAACAGGCTCCTGTGCTGGCGAAGTGGTGACGGAACGCGCGCGACTGGTCGCCCGGTTCTGGTTTACGGCGGAGCGGCGCTCGCTGCGGGCGAGTCCACGCTCAATAACATGCTGGATGGCAGACAGTACGGTGGTGATCACCAGATACCAGACGGCCCCCACCATCAACAGCGGGATCACCTCCTGGGTGCGGTTGTAGATCATCTGGATCGTGTAGAACAGTTCCGGCATCGCCAGCACGTAAACCATCGCCGTCCCTTTGGCGAGACTGATGATTTCGTTAAACCCGGACGGCAGGATGGTGCGCAGCGCCTGCGGGAGAATTATGCGCACCGTGCGACGCCACGCCGGCAGACCCAGCGCAGCGGCCGCCTCATACTGACCGTGGTCGACCCCAAGGAAGCCCCCGCGAATGATCTCCGCAGTATAGGCGCTCTGCACCAGCGTCAGCCCCACGATGGCGGTAGAAAATTGCCCGAGAACGTTGATGGTTTCAAAGCTGCCCCAGGTAATGCCGGTAAAAGGCACGCCGAGAGAGAGCGTGTCGTAGAGATAAGAGAAGTTATAGAGGATAATCAGCACCACGATCAGCGGCAGGGAACGGAACAGCCAGATGTAACCCCACGCCAGGCTGCTCAACAGCCATGATGACGAGAGCCGCGCCAGCGCCAGCATGCCGCCAATAACCACGCTCAGTACGGTGCTTATTAACGTCAGCAGCAGCGTCTGGCCGACGCCTTCGAGGATCACCGGGTCGAAGAACCAGCGGGCAAATACCGCCCATTCCCAGCGCGGATTAAAGGCCACGGACTGGATCACGACCGCCAGTACAAACAGCGCCACCACGGCGCCAGCAGCGCGCAGCGGATAACGTGCCGGGACCACTTTTATGGTTTCAACGTTGCTCATCGTCGCTCCTTATGCGGTTTTGCTGAGCGCTTCGCGGATCAGCGTCTTGGTGAAACGCAGCCGACCGTCGAACGGCGGCTGGCTATACTCTTCCGGATCGCGGTTAAGATCGAACTGCGGCTGATACCCCTGACTGAGATAGAGCCGCACCGCCTCCGGCTGGCGAAACCCCGTGGTCAGGTAGATGCGGCTGTAGCCCGCCAGCACCGCCCGGCGCTCCAGCTCCTGTACCACGCGCGCGGCCAGCCCCTGCTGGCGCAGCGTTTTATTCGTCCAGATGCGTTTGATCTCTGCGGTATGTTCGTCGAAGGGCTTGTACGCACCGGTGGCGATGATCTCGCCATCGCGCTCCAGGACGATAAACAGCCCCTGCGGCGCCAGGTACCACTCTGTCAGCTCGACTTCCGCATCCTTTGAAAAGTAGTCGCCGTAACGAGCGGCGTACTCACCGAAAAGCCCCTCGATAATGGGCTGAAGATCGGCATCTTCCGGCGAAACGTCACGAAATTGTTCGCGCATAGCGCCTCCTTAATCGCCCAGACCCGCCGGGTTAACTTCGGAACTGGGGATACGCTCCACGCCTTCCCCCCAGCGGTTCAGCACTTTGTCGTAATCTCCGTTCTTGATCGCGCCGTTCAGCGCGGTTTGAACCGGCTCGACCAGGCCGCTGCCTTTTTTCAGCGTCACCGCGATATGCGCCGCCTTCGGCCAGCCGCCGTCGACGCTGCCGACCAGTTTGGTTTTACCGTTAAGCGCCGCTTTCCAGGCGCCGATCACGTTCGGACCAAAGTAGGCGTCCGCGCGTCCGGACTGAAGCGCCAGCGTTTGGGCCGCGTCGTCTTTGGTGTAGATCGGCGTAAAGGGTTTAAGCCCTTTTTTGATATTCTCTTCGTTCCATGCCAGCAGAATGGCCTCCTGGTTGGTGCCGGAACCCACGATGATGCGCAGCCCGGCGATATCCTCTGCCTTCACAAGCGAGTTGATCGGACTGGTGGATTTCACGTAGAAGCCAAGTGAATCCTTGCGGTAGGTGGCGAAGTCGAACTTCTCTTTGCGCGCTTTAGTGACGGTGATGTTGCTGATAGCCGCGTCGTATTTCCCGGAGGCAACCCCCAGCGGCCAATCCTCCCAGGAGGTGGGCACCACGTTCAGCTCCAGTCCGAGGCTGTCCGCTACCAGACGCGCGATGTCGACCTCACTTCCCAGCAGAGTTTTGTTGTCGTCGGAAAAGACCGTCAGTGGCGGTTGATTCAGTCCCGCCACCGCCACGGTAAATTTCCCCGGCACGGCAAAACGATAGTCTTTCGGCAGTTGCGCGATCGCATCGCTGTTTTTGGCGGTATTGATCGGCGTTTTATTGGCCTCAATGCTCACGCCGGTGCCGTTAATATTGACGTTCTCTGCCCAGACGGCAGGGGTAAAGGCCAGCGCAAGCGCCAGAATAAGCGATGATTTCTGCATAGCGTTTTTCTCTTTTATTGTTGTGTGAACTGATTTTTGGGCTCGTCTAAGCCCAGACTTTCGCGCAGCGTGGTGCCGGGATAGTCGGTGCGGAACAGGCCGCGCGCCTGTAAAACGGGCACCACCTGGTCAACAAAGCGCGGGAAGGTGTCCGGCGTGCCGCCCTGAATGATGAAGCCATCCGCCGCCTTCTCTTCGAACCAGGCCTGTAAACCATCGGCCACCTGCTCCGGTGTGCCGGAAAAACGCGGGCGCGGCGATGCGGCTTCCAGCGCGACCTGACGCAGAGTTAAGTTGCGCTCACGGGCGTTACGCTTGATTTCATCGGTGGTGCTGCGGAAGCTGTTTTTGCCCAAATCGCCAATATCCGGGAACGGCGCGTCGAGGGGATACTGGCTGAAGTCGTGATGCTCGAAATATCGTCCGAGGTAATTCAGCGCATCATTAATGGAGACCAGTGCCGCCGTAGTTTGATACTGGTTTTCTACGTCATCGGCGTCGTTTCCAATAATCACGCTGACGCCCTGGAATATATGTAAATCCTCTGCGCGGCGGCCGTGACTTTCCAGCTGCTGTTTAACATCGCGGTAAAAAGCCAGGGCTTCTTCCCGCGTGTCATGGTGGGTAAAGATGGCGTCAGCGTGTTTTGCCGCCAGCTTTTTACCGTCGTCGGACGCGCCAGCCTGAAAGACAATCGGACGTCCCTGCGGCGTGCGGCCAATATTCAGCGGGCCGGAAACCTGGAAGAAATCACCGTGGTGATCAAGAGTATGCAGTTTCGACGCATCAAAGAACTGTCCGCTCTCTTTATTGCGGATAAAGGCATCCCCTTCCCAGGAATCCCACAGCCCCTTCACCACGTCGAGATACTCATCGGCAATGCGGTAGCGCAGCGCATGCTCCGGGTGTTTTTCGCGGGAGAAGTTCCTGGCTGACCCTTCCAGCGGTGACGTCACCACGTTCCAGCCCGCGCGTCCGTTGCTCAGGTGATCGAGGCTGGCGAACTGGCGTGCAACGGTGAAAGGCTCGCTGTACGAGGTGGATAACGTGCCGACCAGCCCCAGGCGCGAGGTGATACTCGCCAGCGCGGACAACACCGTCAGCGGCTCAAAGCGGTTTAAAAAATGCGGAATGGATTTCTCGTTAATATAAAGGCCGTCGGCCACAAATATAAAGTCGAGCTTGCCCTCTTCTGCTTTTAAAGCCGTTTCTTTAACGAAATCAAAATTAATGCTGGCATCCGCGACCGCCGCCGGATGGCGCCAGGCAGACATATTTCCGGATGCACCATGCAAAATGGTCCCCAGCCGCAATTGACGATGTGCAGACATATTCACCTCAAATTAATTAAACGTGTTGCAGGGCTTTTTCCGCGAGCTGAGCAAAATAGCGGGCAGCGGGTTCGATTAATGCTTCGTCCGGGTTAAATGCCGGGTGATGTAACCCAAACGGACTGTTGCTGCCAATGCTGACAAATGCGCCGGGTATGTTTTGCAGATAGACCGCGAAATCCTCCCCGCCCATGTGCAGTTCCGCATGCCGGGTTTCATATCCCGCTTCGCGCGCGACCGAGGTGGCAAACCCGGCCCAGTGCTCATCGTTCACCAGCGCGGTGGGCCCGGCGTACCAGGTGATGTTGATTTGCGCGCTAAAGGCGCTGGCAAATCCGGCGGCGATTTCACCGACGCGCGCTTTCACGTTCTGCTGCACTTCCGTGCGGTGCGTGCGCAGCGTGCCCTCCAGCTCAACGCTTTCCGGCAGCACGTTCCAGGTATTCCCCCCGGCGATGCGCGTCACGCTCAGAACAACCGAATCCAGCGTGTTGACGTTACGGCTGGCTACGCTTTGCAGCGCGGTTACCAGCTGGCTTGCCAGCACGATGGCGTCGTTGCCTTCATGGGGACGTGCGGCATGCGCGCCTTTGCCGGTCACGTGAATAACGAAGCGATCGACGTTGGCATAGAACGGGCCGCCGCGCGTGGCAAACTCGCCGACCGGCAGTGACGGCTCGTTATGCATTCCGAAAATCGCGCGTACGTCGCGTAACGCCCCGGCCCGCACCATGCTTTTTGCTCCGCCGAAATTCTCTTCCGCAGGCTGGAACAGGAGCCGCACGCGACCGTTGAGCGAGGCTTCCCGCTCCTTCAGCTTTAACGCGGCGCCGAGGATCACGCTGGTGTGGATGTCGTGTCCGCAGGCATGCATCACCCCGGCACGCCGGGAGCTAAACGGCACCCCGCTGCGCTCGTCGATGGGTAACGCGTCGATATCGGCGCGCAGCGCAACCAGTGCGTTGCCCGTGCCGATCTCCGCAACCAGCCCGGTCTGGAGATCGTAATCCAGCGGGGCAATCCCGGCGGCCGTCAGCCACTCGCGCAGGCGCGCCGTTGTTTCGACCTCCTGACCGGAGAGTTCAGGGTTCTGGTGCAGCTCACGGCGCCAGGCAATCAGTTGTTCGCTAAAGCTCATACGGTCACCTCCCTGTTAAGACGCGCCTCGGCCAGCAATCGCAGGGACTGCACGCGCGTTGCGCCATCAGCAACTGGCGTGTCGATGATAAATTCGTCAATCCCCCACTGCTGATGCAGCGCGTTGAGCTGTTCAAGCACCGACGCCGCCGTTCCGGCCAGCAGAGACTGCGCCCGACGCGCGATGCGCACCGGTTCACTCCCCGCCTGCCGCGCAAAGGCGTAGGCCTGTTCTTCGCTGGCGACGGTGACGCGCTGTCCGTTTGCCAGCTCCACGCCCCACACTTCAACCTTCTGCGCCAGCGCATCGGCCTCAGCCTGGGTTGGGGCAACAATGGTCTGCACGGCCACAATCACCTCCCGGACGCTGTGTTGACGCCAGGCTGTGACGACCTCGCGCAGCAGCTCAGGATCACCGTTCAGATGGGCGGCAAAGACAAAATGCCAGTCGAGGGAGGCCGCCAGCAGCGCGCTTTCTGTGCTGGCGCCCAGCAGAAACCCCCGGGCAGGCACCGGCGGCAGCGGCGTGGCGCGAACGTCCTCCTCCGCTGACTGATTTTCAGGGCGGATCCAGCGATCGAGCTGCGTCAGTTGTTCAGCAAAGCTGCCTTTTTCCTGCGGATTAAGGCCGTGCTGCAAGGCGCGGGTAGAGAGCGGCAGACCGCCGGGCGCTTTGCCAACGCCCAGATCAACCCGGCCCGGCGCAATGGCGGCCAGTACGTTAAAATTTTCGGCGACTTTATAGGGGCTGTAATGTTGCAGCATGACGCCGCCTGAGCCCACGCGAATACGTTTTGTTTGCCCGAGGATCCAGGCAATCAGCAGCTCCGGCGAGGGGCTGGCAAGCTGCGGGGTATTGTGGTGTTCGGCAATCCAGAAGCGGTGATAACCCAGCGTTTCTGCCTGTTGCGCCAGTGCTAAGGTTCGCGCCAGCGCATCGGCGGCTGTTTCGTGTTCTGCGACGGGGCTTTTATCCAGAATGCTGATTCGCCATGACATGTTGCGTTCTCGTTTGACTTAACATGTCGTCATTATTAAAGGTGGATTTCACCTCTGAGAAACAATTAATTTACATTTGGATTGCCGGAAAACGGCAATAGAGAGTCTGTCATCGGCGTGATTTGAGCGATGTAATGAGTCTTTCCGCATCCTGCCGTCGGGTAATGCGGAGAAAGCGAATGTGTGCGTACTGCGGGTTTTGCATATCCGCCTCATATCGTTTGCGGTTGCTGCGCCAGGTTTTGATCGTCCAGATGATAATAGAGTCCTTGCTAAGGAACGACCGACGAAAGCTTTCGCGGTTCCCCGTGCCGGGCCAGAGCTCCTGTTTGTGCCAGGCGCGTCTGGAGGCCCGCGTCACCGCCTGCCAGAGCGTGCGGATAAACCCACGATCTATCCACACCACCAGATCGACGTCGCGCCACTTAACGTCGCGTGTGCGGTTGTAATTCCCGTCCAGGACCCAGTCAGGCGAGGCGGCGAGCGCTTTTTCCAGGGTTGCAAGAAACTCATCATCCGGTGTTCCCTGCCAGTTCGCTCGCCAGTAAAGCCTGTCCATCTCAATGTAAGGGATAGCCAGCGCCTCCGCGATTCGCCTGCCAAACGTGCTTTTCCCACTTCCGCTGGTGCCAATGATATTGATTTTCACCGTTCCGCCTGCACATGCTGAAGAAAACGGATCGAATCATAACGTTAATAATTTGTTTACGAAACGCCAGACTACTCGTTCGGATACTGCTCGTCGGTGACCTTCTCCAGCCATGCCACCGGGCTCCCGTCGACAGTTTCTGCGATGGCGATATGGGTCATGGCCGTCTGCGCGCTTGCGCCGTGCCAGTGCTTCACGCCGGGTGGGATCCAGGCGATATCACCCTGATTCAGCGGTTCCGCCTCTTTCCCCCACTCCTGTAACCAGCCGCGCCCCTGCGTCACGATCAGCGTTTGTCCAAGAGGATGCGTATGCCAGGCGGTACGTGCGCCGGGTTCAAAGGTGACGGTCGCGCCGCCGACTTTTGCCGGTTCAGTCGCCTGGAAAGGCGCGTCAATGCGCACGCAGCCGGTAAACCAGACCTCTGGCCCCTGAACGGAAGGTAACGAACCGCTACGGATAATTTTCATGATTAACTCCTCGTTTGCTGTTGCGTTAACAGTAGCGTAAAGCCATGGGGAGCATTAGAGTGCATAATCAGAAAGGAACCATGAATTCATTTCATAAATCGAGTAAACCGCCATGTTAAAAGACAACTTCAACGATCTGCTTTCCTTTATGGTCGTCGCCCGGGAGCGCAGCTTTACCCGCGCCGCGGCGCAGCTTGGGGTATCTCAGTCGGCGCTCAGCCACGCAATGCGCAATCTGGAAACGAGGCTGGAAGTCCGTCTGTTAACCCGCACCACCCGTAGCGTGGCCCCTACCGAGGCCGGCGAGCAACTCTTCATGCGCTTAAGCCCCCATCTGCTGGAGATCGAGCAGGAACTCACCGCGCTGCGTGATACCCGCGACAGACCTGCCGGGAATATTCGCCTTACCGCCGGGGAGCACGCCATGTCTGCGGTGCTGTGGCCTGTGCTTAAACCCTTTATGGCGCAGTATCCTGATATCAACGTTGAAGTCACGGTGGACAATGGGCTGACTGATATTGTCGATGGCCGCTTTGACGCGGGGGTGCGTCTGGGTGAGCAGGTGGCGAAAGATATGATTGCCGTTCGTATTGCGCCGGACATGCGCATGGCGGTCGTCGGGTCGGCAGAGTATTTGCAACGTTTCGGCGTACCGGAAACGCCGGAGCAGCTTGATCAGCACCGCTGCATTAATATGCGCCTGCCCACACGCGGCGGATTATATGCCTGGGAATTTGAACGGGACGGACGTGAGCTGCGCGTGCGGGTTGACGGCCAGCTGATCCTCAACAGCCTGCCGCAACGCATCGATGCCGCCGAAAACGGTCTGGGGCTGGCGTACGTCCCGGAAGAAGCGGTTCAGGACGCCCTTGCTGAGAGCCGGTTAGTGCGTGTGCTTGAAGCCTGGTGCCCGGCTTTTACGGGATACCATCTGTACTATCCGAGCCGCCGCCAGCACACTACCGCGTTTGCATTACTTATTGCAGCCCTGCGGCATTCATAAGCTCTACCTATAAGTAACTATTAAGTAAACCTGATGATTAAATCAGCATTCGCAGACCTTTTTGCCTAAAAAAACGTCACGATTCAGCGCGTTGTGATCGCCGTCTGCTCTGACCACACGATTTCCTTCGACGAGCATCACTTTCGACACGGTTATATTTTGCGTCACTTAACAATTGCGGGTAGGATGCCTCGCCATGTTTTGCCTTATCCATACACAGAATGACTGGAAAGGCGGCATGTGTCTGCGCAGAAGCAATCGTTTGTTTCGGCTTCTGCCAGGCAGGACTATCACGTTAATGGTTCAGACAGGCAAACAGGTAACTCAATGAAAACAAGCAATAAAAGCGCAGCCGATCATCATGCTGCGAAACGTCGCTGGTTGAACTCTCATGAAGAGGGCTATCACAAGGCGATGGGCAACCGTCAGGTGCAGATGATCGCCATCGGCGGCGCTATCGGTACAGGTCTGTTTTTAGGTGCAGGCGCACGTCTGCAAATGGCTGGCCCCGCTCTCGCCCTGGTCTATCTGGTGTGCGGGATCTTCTCTTTCTTCATCCTTCGCGCCCTCGGCGAACTGGTACTCCACCGCCCTTCCAGCGGCAGCTTTGTCTCTTACGCCCGCGAGTTTCTTGGTGAAAAAGCCGCGTATGTCGCGGGCTGGATGTACTTCGTTAACTGGGCGATGACCGGTATCGTCGATATCACCGCCGTTGCGCTGTACATGCACTACTGGGGCGCGTTTGGCGATGTGCCGCAGTGGGTGTTCGCCCTTGGGGCGCTGGCAATTGTCGGGACCATGAACATGATAGGCGTGAAATGGTTCGCCGAGATGGAGTTCTGGTTCGCACTGGTGAAGGTGCTGGCCATTGTGATCTTCCTGGTGGTCGGAACCGTATTCCTCGGTACTGGTAAACCACTGGACGGTAACGCAACCGGCTTCCACCTGATTACCGATAACGGTGGTTTCTTCCCGCACGGCCTGCTGCCTGCGCTGGTGCTGGTGCAGGGGGTGGTGTTCGCCTTTGCTTCCATCGAACTGGTCGGTACGGCGGCAGGCGAATGTAAAGATCCGCAGACGATGGTGCCAAAAGCCATCAACAGCGTGATCTGGCGTATCGGTCTGTTCTATGTGGGTTCCGTGGTGCTGCTGGTGCTGCTGCTGCCGTGGAATGCATACCAGGCGGGGCAAAGCCCGTTTGTAACCTTCTTCTCTAAGCTGGGCGTGCCGTACGTGGGCAGCATCATGAACATAGTGGTACTGACCGCCGCGCTCTCCAGCCTGAACTCCGGGCTCTATTCGACGGGCCGTATCCTGCGCTCCATGTCGATGGGAGGCTCTGCGCCGAAGTTTATGTCGAAGATGAGCAGGCAGCAGGTTCCTTATGCTGGGATTCTGGCCACGCTGGTGGTTTACGTCTTTGGCGTGTTCCTGAACTATCTGGTGCCGTCCCGCGTATTTGAGATCGTTCTGAACGTGGCTGCACTGGGGATTATCGCCTCCTGGGCCTTTATTGTGGTCTGCCAGATGCGTCTGCGCAAAGCGATCAAAGAAGGCAAAGCGGCTGATGTGTGCTTCAAGATGCCGGGCGCACCGGTGACCTCCTGGCTCACCCTGCTGTTCCTGTTCAGCGTGCTGGTGCTGATGGCCTTCGACTACCCGAACGGTACCTACACCATCGCGACGATCCCGCTGCTGGCGGTTCTGCTGATTGCTGGCTGGTTCGGCGTGCGTAAGCGCGTTCACGAGATCCACAGCACCGCGCCGCTTCATCACGACGATGAAAAGCACGACGCACCGCTGGTAGAAGAAACCTCGCGTTAATAAAAAAGCCGGGTGGCGGCTTCGCCTTACCCGGCCTACATCTCATGGTTTTGTAGGCCCGGTAAGCGCAGCGCCACCGGGCAATTCCACCATCACAGCGCGATACGAATCACATCGTCAGGCTGGGTCGCTTCCTGCTGACGGGTTGATTTCTGTTTCACCGTTACGTACAGCGTTTTACCGTCCGCAGACAGCGCCAGGCTGTTCGGGTAAACCGGGGTATCGTAGGTCCTGGTCACTTTGTAGGTTTTGGCGTCAATCACGCTCACCTTGCCCGCCTCGCGGTGCGTCACATAGGCTTCGTTACGCGCCGGGTTAAACAGTACGGCCAGCGATGCTGGCGCGGCGATTTTCTGCATCACGCTGCCATCTTTCAGATTCACCACCAGCACTTCTGGCTGTTTTGAATCCGTCACAAACGCACGCTGGCCGGCAGTGTCCAGGCTCAGGTTCAGGTAGAAGTGCTCTTTTCCGTCATCCTGCACTTTTTTACGACTGAGGATTTTGTTGGTTGCCGTATCAATGGTCACCAGCTCGCCGTCCGCATTGGTGGTATACAGGCGTTTTGCCTTCGCATCCAGGGCCAGACCGGTGCTGAACGTGCCGGTGTTGGTGATGGTGTCCTTCAGCTTCAGCGTTGCGCCATCAACAACCCAGATCACGCTCTCCTTGCCGATACCGGTAATGTACACCGTATTGGTCGTGTCATCGGCCACCAGCTGGCGCGGCTGAAGCGGCTTCACCGTGTCGCTACGCTTGCGATCGTCCAGCACCAGGCGCCCTTTCACCTCGCTCGTTTTGGCGTCAATCGCCGTCACGGTGCTGTTGACGGTGTTACCGAACCACAGCGTCTGGGTGGCGTTATCGATCGTGGCGCCAAACGGCTTGAGATCGTTATGAATCGCCTGCGTCACTTCCAGCGTGACCGGATCCAGACGATAGACCACGCCGCCCTTATCGGTTTTGCGGCTTTGTGACGTCGCAACCCACAGCGCGTTTTCCTGCTGGCTGACGGCCATTTCATACGCGCCCTTGCCGACCGCTTTGCGCAGCATCTCTTCAGCGGCATGAACCTGGAACGTACCGGCAAACAGTAAAGAGCCCAACAGCAGAGACCCACGCAGGCGCGGCGAGCACAGATGACGTAAAGACATAACAATTCCTTTTTAAATGAGGAGATTTACCGCTGACATCACTTCCGGTGGGCAAAGTCATCGCTTTGCCGTTATTTTAATGAGAATAGTAATCATTAATGAGTTGAATGTGGAGTATTTCTTTCCTTCAAAACCTTACATTCACGAAATGTGCGGTTATAGTTTTCATAACATTTACAAAGGATTTAACATATATACACAGGTTCCAGTTGATTTGGTTCGAATTTTTCTTAACCGGTTTACTCCATGAAAATTATTACTGCCCGTAAGGCATCACTACCACTGCTCTTCGTTCCCGTCATTTTTGGCCCGCTGAGTGCGATGGCCGCGGATGAACAGACCCTAATCGTCAGCGCCACGCCGCAAACCGTCTCCGAACTGGACACCCCGGCCGCAGTCAGCGTGGTGAGCGGCGAGGATATGCGACATGCCACACCGCGCATCAACCTTTCTGAATCCCTTGGGAGCGTACCAGGCCTGCAAATCCAGAACCGCCAGAACTATGCTCAGGATCTGCAACTTTCCGTTCGCGGATTCGGCGCGCGTTCGACCTTCGGCGTACGCGGGATCCGCATGTACGTGGACGGCATTCCGGCAACCATGCCCGACGGCCAGGGGCAGACGTCAAACATTGACCTCAACAGCATTGAGAGCGTCGACGTGCTGCGCGGCCCCTTCTCTGCCCTGTACGGCAATGCCTCCGGCGGCGTGATCAACATCAACACCCAGACCGGACAACAGCCAGCCACAATTGAAGCCAGCAGCTATTACGGCAGCTACGGCACCTGGCGTTACGGCATGAAGGCCACCGGTGCGGTGGGCGACGGGACTCAGGCGGGGGATGTGGACTATGCGGTATCCACCACCCGTTTCACCACACATGGCTATCGTGACCACAGCGGCGCACGGAAAAACCTCGCCAACGCGAAACTGGGCGTGCGCATTGATGATGTCAGCAAGCTAACGCTGATTTTTAACAGCGTGGACATGAAAGCCAACGATCCGGGCGGACTGAGTTATCAGGAGTGGCAGAACAACCCGCGCCAGTCACCCCGTGGCGATCAGTACAATACGCGTAAAACCATTAAGCAGACCCAGGCTGGGATCCGCTACGACCGTCAGCTGAGCGAACAGGACGACCTCAGCGTGATGATGTACGCCGGTGAGCGTGAAATGACCCAGTACCAGTCCATTCCGGATACCACGCAGACTGAAAATCCAGCGCATTCGGGCGGCGTAATTGATATGCAGCGCCACTATCAGGGTATTGATACCCGCTGGACCCACCGCGGCGAGCTGCTGGTGCCGGTAACGTTTACCACCGGCCTTAACTACGAAAATATGAGTGAAAATCGCCGCGGTTATGAAAACTTCGTGATGAACAACGGCGTGCCGGATTTTGGCGTGAAGGGTAACAAACGCCGTGACGAACGTAACCTGATGTGGAACCTTGATCCCTACCTGCAAACCCAGTGGCAGCTCACGCAAAAGCTGTCCGTTGAGGCGGGCGTGCGTTACAGCTCCGTCTGGTTTGACTCCAACGATCATTACATTACCCCGCAAAACGGCGATGACAGCGGTGACGCCAGCTACCATAAATGGCTCCCGGCTGGTGCGGTGAAATACGCCGTGACCGACGCCTGGAACCTTTATGCCGCGGCGGGACGTGGATTTGAGACCCCGACCATCAACGAACTCTCCTACCGTTCTGATGGCAAAGGCGGCCTCAATATTAATCTGCAACCGTCAACCAACAACACCTATGAGATTGGCAGCAAAACCCGCATCGGCAATGGCATCCTGACGGCGGCGCTGTTCCGCACGGATACCGACAACGAGATCGTGGTGGACGAAAACAAAAATGGTCGCACTACCTACAAAAATGCGGGGAAAACGCGCCGTCAGGGTGTGGAAATTGCGCTCGACCAGCAGTTTGCCGAAAACTGGAAGCTGAAAATGGCGTGGACCTATCTCGATGCGACCTACCGTACCAACGTCTGTAGCAATGCAGACTGTAGCGGCAACCGGATGCCGGGGATTGCCCGTAACATGGGGTATGCGTCGTTTGGCTGGGAGCCTGAGGAAGGCTGGTACGCGGGGGCAGATGCCCGCTACATGAGCGACGTGATGGCAAACGACACCAATACCGCCAAAGCGCCCTCTTATACCGTGGTCGGTCTGAATACCGGGTATAAACTCAATTACGGCAAATGGGGAATGGACATCTTTGGTCGCGTCGATAACCTGTTTGATAAAGAGTACGTCGGTTCAGAGATTGTAAACGCCGGCTACAATCGCTATTACGAACCCGCCCCTGGCCGTAACTATGGCGTGGGCCTGTCGGTCTCTTATCGCTTTGAGTAAAACATTTTCCGGCAGCGCACGTTGCCGGTAAAAAATAACATCATTCCCGGTAGCCTTAAGCGCCGGGAATATACTCAGGGAAGTTTAAAACGAATAAAAAAATAAGTGCGCCAGTGCGATCCTTAACTGTAGTATTGCCGTTGCAGGAGGATATTAGCTTCATCAATGGCTCGGTCGATCGCTTCCCGACTGGCCGTCACGTCCCTTTGCTCAAGCGCAGAAAGCAGATCGGCATAATGGTAAGTCGTTGCAGGGATATCTTTCATCTCTTCGTGCAGGTAGTTGATACACGGACCAATCCGTACCCAGAGCTGCTCAATCAGCGAGTTCAGGGTCGGCATTTCGGCATACTGATAAAGCGTAAACCGGAACACGCGGTTGGCATGGATCGCCTTCTGCACGTCGCCCTGATGCATGGCGGTGCTGAAGTTATCTGACAGCGCGCGTAATGCATCCAGTTTGGTCTCGGTCATATTCTGACACGCCGCCGCAACGGCCATCGGCTCAAGCTGTTTTCGAATGGCGTTAATTTCGTTATAACGCTCCAGCGTAACCTCTGGCACCAAAAACGCCTGAGCAGGCGTGGCCTGTAATGCGCCTGCCGACACCAGGCGCAGCAGGGCTTCGCGCACCGGTGTGATGCTGGTGCCTAATTTATCCGCAATCTCTTTCGTGATGAGTCGAGCCCCAGGTTTTAATGAGCCCGTAATTAACGCTCCCTTTAAACTGTTCTCAACTTGCATCGTCAGACTGATTCTTTGTGCTTTTTCCAGGTTTTCCAAATCAAGCATGTTTAATTCCCGTAGCCAAAACAAAATGCCATTTTCAGCGACTGTTTAAAAAAACATCGCCGGTTTGATATATCCTGTATCGTCATGCCTGGTATGAAGGGCGCGCGTTAAAATAAAAATTGTTCAATTAATATTACGTTTACCACTTCTGGCTCAGCTGGGCCGATGGCGCGCAATGCTTATGGATTAATTAAAGACAATATATCGTATCTTCACAAATAATTATGGCGGACTTTGCCCGCCATAACCGATGCTCTGTTTAGTCCGCCGCCACGCGGATCACGACCTTGCCGAAGTTTTTCCCTTCCAGCAGCCCAATCAGCGCCTCCGGCGCCGCGTCCAGCCCTTCGGTGACCTGCTCGCGATAGTGAATTTTGCCTTCCTTCACCCAACGTCCCATTTCCTGCTGGAACTCGTCGATACGATGACCATAGTCCTGAGCGATGATAAAGCCCTGCATGCGGATGCGTTTTTTGAGGATGGTCCCCATCAGCAGCGGCAAGCGATCCGGACCATCCGGCAGGTTGGTCGCGTTGTAGCCGCTGACCAGTCCGCAAACAGGTACGCGCGCGGAGGTATTCAGGAGCGGCAGTACGGCGTCAAAGACTTTACCGCCGACGTTTTCATAATACACGTCAATGCCCTGCGGGCAGGCTTTCGCCAGCTGTTCGGAAAAATCATCCGCATGGTGATCCAGACAGGCGTCGAAACCGAGCACGTCGACCGCATGGCGGCATTTCTCCTCCCCGCCGGCCACGCCGATAACCCGGCACCCCTTGATTTTACCGATCTGCCCCACCGTTGCGCCGACCGGCCCCGTGGCTGCCGCCACGACAAGCGTTTCCCCCGCCTGAGGCTGGCCGATATCAAGCAGCCCCATATACGCGGTGAAGCCCGGCATTCCCAGCACGCCGAGTGCCCATGAAGGGTGCGACGGGTTTTCGCCCAGCCTGACCAGTCCTTTCCCGTCGGAAAGTTCATACTCCTGCCAGCCGCTGTAGCCCAGAACCCACTCGCCCTCTTTATAATCCGGATGGCGGGAGGTCTCGACGCGGCTTACCGTGCCGCCCACCATCACCGCGCCAATCTCGACAGGAGGTGAATAGGATGGGGCATCGCTCATACGGCCCCGCATGTACGGATCAAGCGAGAGCCATACGGTGCGTAATAACACCTGCCCCTCTGCGGGCGTGGGGATCGGCTGCTCTTCCAGGCGGAAATTTTCGGCAACCGGTGCGCCGTGTGGACGGGAAGCCAGTACCCAGCGTCGGTTTTGCGTAGTTGATTGACTCATTCATCGCTCCTTACAGCTGAAAATGTCATTCAAGTCTGGCACGTTATCCAGCGGATCGCCTTTGCATTATGAGCCGGACTGATTAAGCCGCACGACCAGATAAAGGCACGATTCATCCGTTTCGTTAATAAACCGGCAGTCGTTCGGCGGCCCGAGTTCCAGACAATCTCCGGCCTTCATTTCATGGCGGGTGTCCCCCTCCAGAAAGACCAGTTCACCTGCCTGCAACCAAATCAGCTGTCGCGCCAGCGCATAAGAGGAGGCGGGCATCGGCACATCGCTGCCCGCGGGCAGTTCCACCTGGACGAGGTCAATAGGCATATCGCTGCGCGGCGACACATGACGACGTAAATAGTGGGTTTGCGGATCGCGCCAGACGGGCTGGTTCGCCAGACGTAACAGTTTGCCCTCCTGCATTTCCGCGCGCGCAATGAGCGTAGACATGCTAATACCGAAGGCACCGGATAACCGGGCAAGCAGCGTCGCCGTTGGACTACTGTCCCCCCGTTCAATCTTATGGATCATGGCGCGTGAAATACCTGCCCGTTCGGCCAGTTCGCTTAATGACCAGCCCCGCGACTCGCGTTCAAGGCGTATGCGGGCGCTAATGCGTTGATTCATATTGTCTGTCATTGTGTTCATGACGTCATACTATAGTGTACGGATGGTTTTTCGGGGCAGTTTGGTGACAAAAAAATAGGGATTTTGTCGTAGCGATGCAACACAAGAACTGTGTAATATTGTGAGTGAATCGTACTACTATAGTAAACAACACAGCCAGAGGTTTACCATGATCGTTCGTCATGCCTGCAAAGAAGATTGTGCCGCTATCGGTGAAATTTATAACCATGCGGTGCTGCACACCGCCGCCATCTGGAACGATACAACTGTCGACACCGATAACCGTATTGCATGGTTTGAGGCGCGCACGCTGTTGGGTTATCCGGTGCTGGTCAGTGAAGAAGAAGGTGTTGTGACGGGATACGCCTCATTTGGCGACTGGCGAGCGTTCGACGGTTTTCGCCATACGGTGGAGCACTCGGTTTACGTTCATCCCGATCATCAGGGCAAAGGCATCGGTCGGCTGCTGATGACGGAATTAATCAAGGAAGCCCGCCAGATTGGTAAACATGTGATGGTTGCCGGTATCGAGGCGCAGAATCAGGCGTCGATTCATCTGCACGAAACCCTGGGCTTTGTTACCACCGGTAATATGCCGCAGGTGGGAACCAAATTCGGTCGCTGGCTGGATTTAACCTTTATGCAACTCCAGCTCGATGAGCGCAGCGATCCGGATGCTCTGCCATGAATCAATCGTTGACGTTAGCGTTTCTGGTGGCCGCCGGGATTGGGCTGGTGGTGCAAAACACCCTGATGGTGCGCATTACGCAATCCTCTTCCACTATTCTTATCGCCATGCTGCTGAACTCGCTGGTGGGAATTGTGCTGTTTGTCAGCATTTTGCTGGTGAAAAATGGCCTGGCGGGGTTTAGCGAACTGGCGTCAACGGTGCGCTGGTGGACGTTGATCCCTGGCCTGCTGGGGTCATTTTTTGTCTTTGCCAGTATTAGCGGGTATCAGAATGTGGGCGCGGCAACGACCATTGCCGTGCTGGTAGCAAGCCAGCTGATTGGCGGCCTGGTGATGGACATCCTCAAGAGCAACGGTGTCCCCCTGAGGGCGCTGGTTGGCCCGGTCTGCGGCGCAGCGATGCTGGTGGTCGGCGCCTGGCTGGTGGCACGGCGCCAGTTTTAACCCTTACAGGATAGTCCCACCCTGCGTGAGGTGGGCATGGCGCGCCTCCGCCTCTTCTTTATGCTGCTTACCATGATGCGCAATCGCGGTACGCAGGCGCTGCTGCTGGGTATAGCGATCTTCACGGCTGAGCTCTGCATCGTCGCTTAATTCGATCAGCAGTTCGTTCATGTGGGTAATTATGCTCTCTTCGATGGCGGCATCGACGCGGGCGATAACATCGTTTAAATGTGACATTGTCACTCCTTTCCAAATGCCCGGTGGCGCTACGCTTACCGGGCCTACGGGTGGTAACTGTAGGCCGGGTAAGGCATAGCCGCCACCCGGCAAGAATACGATCAGTTCAGCTTCGCTTTCGAGAAGTCACTGCCCATCAGACTCACGCTGTACCCGGTCACGTTGCTGCGGGTCGCGTAGAACGTTTTGCCGTTAGCTAACGCAATCCACGGTGCCTGCTGGTAGAAAATCTCCTGTGCCTGGCCATACAGCTTCGCACGTTCGTCCGGGTTGCTGGTCAGTTTGGCCTTTTGCACCAGCTCATCATACCCCTTATCACACCAGCGCGCGGCGTTAGATCCGGTTTTGATGCTGTTACAACCCAGCAGCACATCGGCGAAGTTGTCCGGATCGCCGTTATCAGACATCCAGCCGAACAGCGCGGAATCATGCTCGCCTTTACGCATGCCGGAGAGATATTCCCCCCACTCGTATGAGACGATTTTCGCCTTCACGCCCACTTTCGCCCAGTCAGCCTGGATCATCTCCGCAATGCGTCGCGAGTTCGGGTTGTACGGACGCTGAACCGGCATGGACCAGAGGGTCACTTCCGCGCCCTTATCCAGACCCGCCTGCTTCAGCAGCGCTTTTGCTTTTTCCGGATCGTAGCCGTAATCCTTCAGGTCTTTGTTAAAGCCGAGCATGTTCGGCGGGATCGGTGATTTAGCGACCGTACCAGACCCCATAAAGACCGCGTTAACAATGGCCTTTTTGTCCGTTGCGTAATTCAGAGCCTGGCGCACCAGCACGTTATCAAACGGTTTTTTCTCCGTGTTGAACGCCAGGTACCCCACGTTCAGCGCATCCACCGAGTGCAGGGTCAGGTCTTTGTTTTTCTTGATCGCTTCAAACTGCACCGGCGACGGCGCAGGAATGATCTGACACTCGTTCGTTTGCAGCTTAGCCAGACGCGTCTCAACATTTGGCGTGATGGAGAAGATCAGGTGTTTGGTCGGCACCTCTCCCTCCCAGTAGTTCGGGTTGGCGACGTAGCGGATCAGCGAATCCACCTTGTACTGCTGAAGCACATACGGCCCGGTGCCGATTGGCCAGGTATCCACATTTTCAGGTGTCCCCTTTTTCAGCATCGCGTCCGCGTACTCGGCAGAGAGGATCGAGGCGAAGTCCATTCCCCAGTCGGCCAGGAACGCCGCGTTGGGTTCGCTCAGCGTGAACTGGACGTGATAATCGTCGATTTTTTTCACATCCTGAATGAGCTTGTCGAGGCCCACGTCATTAAAGTATTCGTAATTGCCCTGGGAAACATTGTGATAGGGATGCTTAGGGTCTTTCTGACGCATAACGGAGAAAATAACGTCATCAGCGTTAAAATCACGGGTCGGTTTGAAGTATTTATTGCTGTTGAATTTTACCCCTTTACGCAGGGTAAACGTGTATGTTTTGCCGTCTGGCGAAATGGTCCACGACTCGGCCAGAGAAGGCACCGGCGTGTTTTTTACCGGGTCGAAGTTAATCAGACGGTTATACAGCGTTTGCGAGCTGGCGACAAACGAGGGGCCAGAGCTGGCGATCTGCGGGTTAAACGACTCCGGCGATGCCTCGGAGCAGTAGATAATGGTGTCTTTGTTTGCCGCCCATGCGGCGCTTGCCGGTAGCAGCGCGCTCAGCGCGAGGGCGAGCACGGTTTTCCCTGTAGACATGGTTATTACCCTTTCGGTTTTATTATAGTGAACAGTAATAACAGCACAGACGTTTTGGCCTGACAAATAACGAATCACTATCAGGTTATTCTAAAGCCGTACATTTCGCTGGTTTTAGCATCAGCCCGCAGAAACCGATTTGCCTTAAGGTTCATTATTCGTCAAGCACAACCGTCACGATCAATGCCGCAAGAAATCGTCCCTTTTGTCGTCTCCTCCGCCGTTTGCTTGCTTACCTGTTTCGTTACAGTAATGGCGTGAAGAAGTCTACAGGACCAAATCGTGGCAAAAACACTTTTACGCAGCGGTAATCTGGATGATTTTCAGGCCGTTGGCGGCGGCGGACAGGCCGTTTTTGAATCAGCGCTGCAAATCCGCGAAGCGCTTCGGTTGCGCAAACAGCAGGCTATTGTTGATTGCCTGGCCATTCCTCAGGTCAACGACGGCGGCGATCGCGTTGACTGGTACTCCCCGGTTGAGGGAACCGTCTCCAGCTGGAAGGCGGCGGATGAAGATGATCGTTATCGCGCCCTGCGCTATCTGGAAAACACGCTCGCCAGCGTGGAGTCGCTGAGTAAAAAATGCCTTCAGTCACCGAAAACGGCGCAGCAACTGTTTGGCTCTCTGCTCTCAAAAGCCTTTCAGTTTCCCGGTGAAAACTTTGTTTTCCTCGTGGATGGCAAGCCGGTGATCTGCTTCTGGGGCTTCGTCAACCTTAACGAAAACGCGCGCGACGACGTGCTGGACTGCCTGCGTGAATCGTTGATCCCTGAACCTGCACCCGAGATGATTAACGAACCTGAACCTGAACCGGAGCCAGAACCGGCCCCGGTGGTGACTTTTGAGCAGGCCGACGCGCCGCTTATTACGCCTGCGGCTACCGTCCGTATCACCGACGATGAGCTGTATACGCCAGAGCCGGTGCGCATGAACGCCGCGCCGCCAGAGCCCGCACCGGCGGCCTTACAGAAAAAACGTCGCTCCCCCCTGTGGTTACTGCCGGTTGCCGCCGTCATTATTGCAGCCATCGCCACCCCGCTGCTCTGGCCAAAACAGGCCCCGATCGCAGCGCCTGTTGCCACACCAGCGCCAGTACCCGTCGCCATTGCTCCGGCCCCCATAAAGACGGTTGAGCCGCTTGAACTGAAACTCCCGCTGCACCAGGCCGAAGTGGTAGAGCCGAAGGTGAAAACGCCTGCCCCGGCAGCCGAACCGGTGGTCATTACCGCGATACCGAAAGATGCGATGGTGATGGAGGCAAACCAGGTCAAAGCGGGGTTAACGCGCTTCCTGAACGGCACCTGGCGCGCGTTTCTCGATGTGCAGGATCCGCTCACCGGCAAACCGCCGTCGCTGCGCTACCAGATCCAGAACAATAAAGGTTTCGCCCGGGTCGTGCATGGCGACAACATTGTCTGCCGGGTAGACGTCTTTTCCGGATTACACAGCAACGGCGAGCTGTTGATCAAAACGCGCGGAAACGCGCGTTGCACCGACGGTTCACGCTATCCGATGCCGGAAGTAACCTGTAAGGCAGGTGCCAGCGATGTGGCGGAATGCACCGCACGTTACGATGCCAACACCGTCGTTCCTCTGACGTTCAAGAAAGCAGGTGTCTGATCCTATGCTGGTTAATCTTTGCGACTATAAACAGAGCGTGACGCTGATTGCTAACAGCGGCGTGCAGTTTCTCGATTTTGGCCTGACTCCGCAGGACACCGCCAGCAACGGGCGTTTCGTGCGTAAAACAGCAAATGGCCCGCTGCTGCGTCTGGATTTTGACCTGGTTAACGGCCGGTACACGCTCCCTGCCACCGATGGCGGGCAGCCGGAAGTGGTCAAGCCTGAAAGCACCATTCCACTGCATGACTCCCTGACCGTGCTGGACGGCGTCTGGCTGCCGATCCCTTTCCTGCGCTTTAACCCGCCGCGGACGTTTGTTGAAGGCCCGGATAACTGGGCGCGCGTCCAGGTACGAAAGCTTTCCACGCCCGACGCAGCTGGCAATACGCACCGGGTCACCGTCGCGCTCGACAGCCAGATTGCAGAGCATGCGACGTCTGCCCTGTCGCCGGTTGAAAACGATATCCTGAACGGCACGCGTTTCGCGCTCGCCTGGCGCGACAGTGAGGTTGAGAGTTTCCTCGACCAGACCTGGATTGACGGCTGGCTGCGCGAAGCCTTCACGCAGTTTGCCGACGGGGTTGAAAAACGCTCCGAGCGCGAGCTGCATCAGGCCATGCGCAGCTTTGAATATCAGGCGCACTGGCTCAACCTGCTCTCCATGCTCGGTGAACAACTCACCGTGCCGGAAGTGAAGTTTGTCACCCATACCCTGAGCACCCCTGCTATTCCTGTCGATTTGATCCTTGACGTAGGCAACACCCATACCTGCGGCGTGATTATTGAAGATCATGGTGATGCCAACGACGGCCTGCGCCAGACGGCTGAACTTCAGGTACGATCTCTGAGTGAGCCGCAGTTCCTGAATGAGCCGCTGTTTACCAGCCGACTTGAGTTTTCTGAAGCGCGTTTTGGCAAACAGCACTTCTCCGTGGAAAGCGGCCGGGAGGATGCGTTCGTCTGGCCGTCGATTGTCCGCGTGGGTGATGAAGCGCGTAAGCTGGCGATGCAGCGTCTGGGCACGGAAGGCAACAGCGGCATCTCCAGCCCGCGTCGCTATCTGTGGGACGAGACGCCGGTGGTGCAGGACTGGCGCTTTAGCCAGATGAACAGCAAAACCCAGCGCGAACCGCTGGCAACTGCGTTTCCGCTGATGAACCTGATGAACGACGACGGGGAACCGCTCTTTACGCTGCCGCAGGATGAGCGCCTGCCGGTGTTCTCTCCGCAGTACAGCCGCAGCACCCTGATGACGCACATGCTCTGCGAGCTGCTGGCTCAGGCGCTTGGCCAGATTAACAGCGTGGCCACCCGCCTGCGGCTCGGCTTCCCGGCCTCTCCCCGCCAGCTGCGGACGCTGATCCTCACCCTGCCTTCGGCAATGCCGAAACAGGAGCGCGAGATTTTCCGTCGCCGCATGTTCGAAGCCATCGCCATCGTCTGGAAGGCGATGGGCTGGCACCCGCAGGATGAAGATTTTGCCAGCCGCAAGCAGCAGGAAAAAAGCGTGGTGCCGGTTCCTGAAATCCAGATGGAGTGGGACGAGGCCAGCTGCGGCCAGCTGGTGTGGCTGTATAACGAAGCCATTTCCCATTTTGGTGGCCAGACCGAGGCCTTTTTCGCCTCCCTCGCCCGTCCGGATCGCGCGCCTGAGCCTGGCGTCCAGCCGGGGCGTGCGCTGCGCGTGGCCTCGATTGATATCGGCGGCGGCACGACGGATATGGCCATCACGCACTATCAGTTAGATGATGGTTCCGGGAATAACGTCAAAATCACCCCGCAGCTGCTGTTCCGCGAAGGGTTCAAGGTCGCTGGCGACGACACGCTGCTGGACGTGATCCAGCGCTACGTTCTGCCCGCCCTGCAAACCCAGCTTCAGAAATCCGGCATAGCCGATGCCTCCCAGCTGATGGCATCCCTGTTCGGTGACTCCGGGCGGATCGATACCCAGGCGGTCCTGCGCCAGCAGACGGCGCTTCAGCTTTTTATGCCGATCGGTCACGCGATCCTGGCGGCGTGGGAATCGAGCGATGTTGACGATCCGCTGGCCGGGCTGCATGCCACCTTTGGCGATCTGCTTGCGCAAAAACCGACGCGCAACGTGATGAATTATCTCCAGCAGGCGATCGACCATGCGTTGCCTGCCGGCTCAGAACACTTTGATCTGTTCAGCGTACCGCTGCACGTCAGCTTCCGGGAGATGCGGGACGCCATGCTGGCGGGTCAGTTCACGCTTGCCGCCCCGCTTCATGCGGTATGTGAGGCGATCTCTCATTACAGCTGCGATATCCTGCTTATCACGGGACGGCCGGGCTGTCTGCCGGGCGTTCAGGCCTTGATTCGCCACCTGCAACCGGTGCCCGTCAACCGCATCGTCTGGCTGGATAAATACCAGGTTCATGAATGGTATCCGTTCAGCCAGCAGGGACGGATCGGCAACCCGAAATCCACCGCTGCGGTGGGAGCGATGCTCTGTAGCCTGGCGCTGGATCTTCGTCTGCCGCGATTTAACTTTAAAGCAGCGGATATCGGCGCGTACTCTACGGTGCGCTATCTGGGCGTGCTGGATAACACGATCAATACCCTGCGGGACGAGAACGTCTGGTATCACGATATCGACCTCGATAAACCCGGCGCGAAACTGGACGCCCGTCTGCACTTCCCGCTGCGCGGCAACGTTACGCTCGGCTTCCGGCAGTTGGCCAATGCCCGCTGGCCCGCTACGCCGCTCTATACCCTGAGCATCAACTCAGCCGAGCTGGCGAAAGCCATTGCGGGCGACGGCGTACTGAACGTGCGCCTGAAGCTGCGTGGCGGCACTAAGCAGGAAGGCCCGGAATCTTTCGAGCTGAGTGATGCCTGGCTACAGGACGGCACGCCAGTGCCGCCGGATGCCCTGACCTTTAAACTGAATACTCTGGCCGATCGCCGACACAGCGGCAGCCACTACTGGATCGACAGCGGGAGCGTATACCTCAAATGACTGCGACGACTGCCACCACTCAGGCCTTAATCGGGTGGATCAACGAGACGCGACAGCACGCCCCGATGCTGGATAACGAAGCCGACGCCCTGCTTGCCCGCCTTAACGCAGTAAGTGCGCGTGAAGAGGCGCTCGATCGCGCCCTTGTCAGCCAGGGCAGTATCGGCTTATATGGCCACTCGCAGGCCGCGAAAGCGCACCTGCTGGCTGCTCTTTGCGGCAGCGGGGACGAACGGCTGAACGTTACGCCGGGTCAACGCACGTTTGATTACTTCTCGCATATTAACCCCGGGCATGCACCGACCAACATGGCCGTGCGTTTCAGCAGAGCGTCCCGCGAGGTCGCAGACGACGCGTTTCCCTTACGCCTGCGCCTGGTAACGGAGGCCGAGCTGGTGCAGCTGTTCATCGCGCGCACCACGCTGGATCCGCAGATCCGCGCGGTGGATAAATTGGTGATTGAAGCCCGGCTTGAGAAGTGGCGGGCACTGCGTCAACCGCAGAGCGTGCCGGGAATGACGGCACGGGAAGTCGCGACCATTGCCCGGTTCTGGCAAAGCGTAGTACCCGGCGCTAAGCAGCATATTGATGATGCCCTGTGGCACCAGTTTGCCCTGCTGGTTCCGTCACTTGATCTCAGCACCCGCGCCAGCGTCTGGTCTCTGCTGTGGGGTGAGCAGCAGGAGTTAACCCAGCAGTGGCTTAAATTCGCCCAGGTGCTGCATCAAACCAGCCATGCCAGCGCGCTTGCGGCGCCGTTGAGTCTGCTGGTTGACAGCTTTGGTCTGCCCTGCGAAGGCTTCCTTACTCACGGGGCGTTTACCGTGCCGGAAGCACAGGAAACACTGCTTCATCCGGTAAAAAACGGCGAGCTGCTTAACGCCATTAGCCTGCCGGTCGATGTACTGGCATCTCTGACCCGCGAAGTGGTGCTGCCCGTTGAGAACTGCGTGCTGGATAACGTTGACGTCATTGATATTCCTGCCATTTCTGAGGAAAACACGCCGCTGATGATGCAGGCAAAATGTCTGTGGTTGCTGGAGCATTATCGGCAGCACATTCAGCCGGATGTCCTGGTTATCTGTAATGCGACGGCGCACCACCAGCAGACCGCAAAAACGGCCAGGCTCCTGCAAAACTGGATCAAAGAGACTCAGCCGGTTGAAGAATCCGCATTGCCGGGGCTGGTCTGGGCCATTACCCCTCATGATGCGCGGTTTACCACAAAGCAGAATCTGGACGAAGCGGTGCAGCAATTGCTGGGCCAGCCGGGTCTGCGCTGGGGCACGCTTCAGGCGCTCGATACCCACAGCATGCAGCGGGTGATTGAGTGGCTGTCGCAGGCTACCCTGCCGGCACAGCGCCAGAAGCGTCTTCGCGCGCTGAAAAGGCTGTTACAAGAGTCACTGTCGACGCTGATGCGCCCATATGTCGCCCCTCTCACCCAGGAACCAGGCGCAGGGCGGGCACAGGCCGAAAAAATGGTCCGAACGCTGCAAGGCAGTGCCGCTCGTCATGGTGAATTGCTTGAGGGGCTTCTGCCGCCGTTAAACGCGTTTGAGACGCTGCTGACCGTTCACCAGCCTCGTGAGGAACAGGTCAACGGCCTGTTTAACGATGTTATCGATCTGTTTGCGGAAGAGACGCAGGAAAATCCAGGCGCGTTGCAGACCAAGGATAAGGCGCGGCTGGCCCATAACGTGTGGGTTAACCATCTTCGTCAGTGGAGTCGCAACGACGCGGCGGCTGCCCGTCTGGGCCTGGACGCAGAGGTATTACAGCAGATTGCGGATGTGCTGATCGTTACCAGCTACCGGCTGGATCTGCCGCTGCAACTGCAACGCATTGCAGAAAAAGATAAAAGCAGCGCCGCGCAGCTGCATGCCGCGACAGGCAATTTCATTAGCTGGCTTGGCTATGAAATGACGCCCGTTTCTGAACGGCCTGCAAGCCGGATCCGCAAAGGTCAGCCAATTTTTGTGACGCCAGTTGTGAGCAGCGCTTCACTCCGTCTTACCCGACTTGGCGAGCAGCCTGTCCATGCGGCGACAGCCTATGTTTATGACTGGCTGGTTGCGCTCTACACCCGCGCGATTGAAAACGTGGATTATCAGTGCCCGTATGACGTTCAGCCTGCTGCGCGGAAAGCCTTGTCTGCCCTGCTGTCTTAATCATTGCAGCCCGCAGCAATGCGGGCTACCCCTTCATGAGCCGTTTATGAAGCCAGATAAAGCCTGAGCCAACGCTGACGGGTTTTCCCAAGACATTGAATGGCCCGCATCAGGGATAATTTTTACAGCAACACCGTTTTGTTGCAGGCGATTAAAATCGTCATCAGGCAGGGATCGCTCACCAAAAACTAACATTACCGGGCAGCTCAATGACAAGAACAGGTGTGCCCAGTCAGGTTTAACGCCCTCGACCATGCTTGTTGCGCCGCGCCAGATGGCCCAGGGGGCATTGCTTTGAAGGCTTCCAGCCCACGGCGACGTTTCCGCCCGCAGCATGTCATCATAGCCCTGTTCCAGAAAATGTTGTTCCGTTTGGGCCGCAATTGCTCGGCTGAACATCCCGCCACCCGCATGAAAATTGGGTTCAGATACTATCAGGCCCTTAACGCTCGACGTTAACAGTGCTGCCGTTTCGATCGCGATACTCCCCCCCATGCTATGACCATACAGCCATAGACTATCCAGGCCGAGATGGTTTAACAGTTCAACCACCACCTGCGCCTGTTCGCTCGTGCGATAACGGTAGTTGTCAGGTTTGTCACTGTAACCGCTACCGGGAAGATCGATCAGAATGGCTCTGCGCCCCCCGAAACGGGTATCACAGACAATACGAGGATATTCATACGACGATGCACAGCCCAACCCGTGGATAAACACAACCGGGTCACCGAAACCGGGAAGATCCTGCCAGCGCACAGTGCAGCCTGCTTGCTGCGAATAGAAACTGTTCATAAGCACTCCATGTATGACGGACTGTATATTTATACAGCCTAAATGTACGGAATGCTATGGCTGGATGCCGATTCTGGAAGCGTGCTTCAGAAAAGAGAGATCAACAGGGCAACAGGAAAGCTCATCGGCCAGGTGGAACCCACCAGGAATGCGCTCAACAGGCGAATACGTTTACGATCTTTAGAAAGGAACCAGGTGATTAATGCGCAGATGGAGGCCATGATTGCGTAGAACACCAACATCTTTTGATACAACGTCATTCTGTTTACCTGAGCCGAAAAATAACCGCACGCAATATGCGTCATATGTTGACACAGATCAAGTTTTTTCGTTACATCATAACCACTTAAATAATAAGGATAATAACAACTGAGTACCTTGTGTAACAACGCCGGGTAAAGCAAAACGGTTATTATTGATAAGATGCATATTAAATGCACTTATTGATAAATTCATCCCCGCAGAAAGCAGTTTAATAACAGCAGGCTTTTAAGGGAGGAAACATGCTACGCATTCCGCAGAGTTGCATTCACACCCGTTCCACGCCTTTCTGGAACAAAGAAACGGCCCCCGCCGGCATTTTTAAACGTCACCTTGATACGGGCACGCGCCCGGGCGTTTACCCTCGCCTGTCGGTGATGCGTGGCGCAGTGCGTTATCTGGGCTATGCTGATGAATTTACACCTGAGCCTGACAGCGAGCTCGTCATTGAAGCGGGTCGTTTCGGCGTTTTCCCGCCAGAGAGATGGCACCACATTGAGGTGATGACCGACGACACCCTGTTCAATATTGAATTCTTTGTTGAACCTGAGGTGCTTAAATCCCTTTAAGCGCCCGCCAACATGAAGGAAACTATGATGTTACGTATTCCTGAAAACTTTGTTCATACCCGCTCGACGCCGTTCTGGAATAAAGAGACCGCCCCAAAAGCGCTTTTTACCCATCACAACACCAAAGCCGGCGTGTACGGTCGGTTATCCGTCATGCAGGGTGCAGTGCGTTACTTTGGCTTTGCCGATGGCGACGCCACCGAACCCGATCTGGAAGTGGTCATTGAGGCCGGTTCTTTTGGCATCTCCCCACCCCAAAAATGGCACCGCATTGAGCTACTGACCGACGACACCTATTTTAATATCGACTTTTTCGCGGATCCTGCCGTCACGCTCAGCGGTGCGGGCATCGGTAAAGTGGTCAACACGCATAAGGAGTAAATAATGGGTAAGGCTACCTATACCGTGACCGTCACCAACAACAGCAACGGCGTGTCGGTGGATTATGAAACAGAAGCGCCAATGGAGCTGTTGATCCCGGACGTCGCGGCAGATGTCGTGAAGGATCTGGTGAACACCGTTCGCGCCTACGATACGGAAAATGAACACGAGGTCTGTGGCTGGTAAGCTGAATCGCCCGGCACTGCGCCGGGCATGAGGGTTTAGTGTTTGATCATTACATGCCGGACTACCGTGTAATCCTCAAGTCCGTAGACCGACATATCTTTGCCATAACCGGATAACTTCATCCCGCCGTGCGGCATTTCGCTCACCAGCATAAAATGGGTATTGACCCAGGTGCAGCCATACTGCAACCGTGCGCTGAGGCGATGGGCGCGTCCGACGTCTTTTGTCCAGACGGACGAGGCCAGGCCGTATTGCGAATCGTTGGCCCAGTTCAGCACCTGCGCTTCATCCTCAAATTCTGTCACACTGACCACCGGGCCAAACACTTCTCGCTGGACGATCGCATCTTCCTGCTTCGCCCCGGCCAGCAGCGTTGGCTGGAAGTAATATCCTGCCCCCTCTCTTTTACTGCCACCGGTGACGACGCGGATATGTCCAAGGGTTTTGGCTTCGTCCACGGCAGCACAAACGCGGGAAAGATGCGCTGCGGAGCTGAGCGGTCCCAGCTCGGTTGACGCATCGTCCGGCGCGCCCATTTTCAGGCTGGCAACGGCTGCGCCCAGCTTTTCGACCAGCGCGGGGTAAATCCCCCTCTGGGCATAGATACGACAGGCTGCGGTACAATCCTGACCAGCATTGTAGAAACCAAACGTACGCACGCCTTCAACCACGGCATCCAAATCTGCATCGTCAAAGACAATGACCGGGGCTTTTCCGCCCAATTCCATATGGGTACGTTTAACTGAAGATGCGGTATGCCCGATAATATGTTCTCCGGTAGCAATAGAGCCGGTGAGAGAAACCATACGGACTTTTTCGTGGCCGGTCAGCGGATCTCCTACGGTTTTTCCGCGACCAAACAGCACGTTCAGCACGCCTGGCGGGAAGATATCTTTCGCCAGTTCCGCCAGCTTCATCGCCGTCAACGGGGTAATTTCAGACGGCTTGATGACGACACAGTTTCCCGCCGCCAGCGCGGGCGCCAGCTTCCACGCCGCCATCATCAGAGGGTAGTTCCAGGGCGCAATCGAGGCGACAACGCCAACCGGGTCGCGGCGGATCATTGAGGTATGTCCTTCGAGGTATTCTCCGGCAGCCAGCCCGTTCAGGCAGCGGGCGGCCCCGGCAAAGAAGCGAAACACATCGACCACGGCCGGGATCTCATCTCCCTGAACACAGTGCAGCGGTTTCCCGCAGTTAAGGGACTCCACTTTTGCGAACGCGTCAGCGTTGGCTTCTATCACATCAGCCAGTTTCAACAGACATTCGGCGCGCGTTTTCGGCGTCGTTTGTCCCCACTCTGTGAACGCGCGATCGGCAGCCTGGACGGCAGCGTCCACCTGTGCTGCCGACGCTTCAGCAATCTCCAGCAGCACTTCACCCGTGGCAGGATTATAAACCGCCTGCTTCTCACCTTCGCCGGTCACCAGTTCACCATTAATCAGCAATAGATTTTGCATAGCATCGTCCTGTTGAAATCGACATTGTTTTCGCTGTCAGCACACGTTCTGGCGGGCAGAAACGTGACAACGTCACGTTACCAATCCGCGCTCCCTTACTAAAGGTAGACCGCGCGTCATGTCGCTTCAGGAATTTTCATCAAGGTGTGACTGGGTGCAGCATCATTTCGCGGATTAACCCCGCCAGCTGGACGACCGCCTGCTCCTCCCGCTCGCCCCAGCCCCATGAGGTATTGAAACGGAAAAACGGTGTCCAGATATTGGAGGTGGAAAACATCTTGCCGGGCGCAATGCTGATTTGATGGGTTAACGCCTTCTCACTCAACCGCCCCGCATCCAGCTGTTCAGGCAGTTCCAGCCATAAAAAGTAGCCGCTGTCGTTATGATGGATTTTGACGCCGGCAGGCATATGACGCAAAAGCGATTGCCAGGCCTGCTGTTTGCGTTCAGCAAGCGTGCGTCGCAGGCGACGAAGGTGGGCGTCGTAACGTTTGGTCGCCAGGTAATCCACCAGCGCCAGCTGCATGGGAGAGCTGGTGGATAACGTACTCATCAGCTGCAACTGCTGAATACGGCGCGCATGTTTTCCCGCCGCCACCCAGCCAATACGGAAACCGGCCACCAGACACTTGGAGAATGAGGAGCAGTGCAACGTCATATCCTGCTTATCCCAGGCCTTTGCCGGAAGCGGCTTTTCACGGCCAAAGTAGAGTTCGCTGTAAACATCGTCTTCAATCAGCGTGACGTTATGCCGGGTGAGTAAGGCAACCAGCTGAGCTTTCTTCTCTGCACTCAGCGTGAAGCCGAGCGGGTTCTGACTGTTGGTCATCAGCCAGCAGGCTTTCACCGGATAATCATTTAACGCCTGCTCAAGGGCACTGAGATCGATGCCCTCACGCACATCAGTGGCAACCGACAGCGCTTTCAGTTTCAGACGTTCAAGCGCCTGGAGTGCGCCATAAAAACAGGGGTTTTCAACGATAACCCAGTCCCCTGGTTCAGTCACAGCCTGCAAACTGAGGTTAAGCGCCTCAAGCGCGCCCGCGGTGATCACAATTTCATCCGGGGAGATATTCATTCCCTGCTGAGCGTAGCGACGGGCAATGGCATGACGTAAGTCGACGTTACCCGGCGGCAGGTTTTCGATCACGCTCATGGCGGTAGCCGTTTTGCTGACGTTAGCCAGCGATCGGTTGAGTTGCTGAAGCGGGAAAAGGCGCGGATCGGGAAACGCCGAGGCAAAAGGGACAACGGAGGGGTCGCGGCTGGCCTGTAGCACGTCGAAAATATAGGTGTTGATGTCGACCACTTCATCGCGCATCACCTGCGCGGGCGGTGCAGGCTGGTGTGTGATCGGGCGGGCGGCAACGTAATAGCCTGACTGCGGTCTGGCAACAATGCGCCCCTGACTTTCCAGCATCTGATACGCGTGGCCCACGGTCATAAAACTCATGCCGCTGCTTGCCACCTGCTCTCGCAGAGAAGGCAGCTTATCGCCCGGCAACCATACGCCAAGCTCAATCTGCGAGATAATTTGTTGCGCCAGACGCTGGTATTTTTTCATCAGATTCTCCTTATTGCTGACAGTGTATATCAGCAGGAGAAAAAGAGAAGATTTTGCTAACTGTTATAGGAAACGCGGCAGATTACTTGCGGTACTCTGTAATGTGATTCTGAGCAGAACGCGCTGCGGCCAGGTGGTCGAGCGTGATCATCGACGATTTGCAGAAAATGCATTTCGCGCCGAACGGATTTTTGTCAGACACATCAAAAGCTGAGGTGCGGTACTGCGAGCCATGACAGCATGGGCAGCGGAAATGGATATAAGAAGTCATAGGATTCTCCTTTGAACGTAAAAACGTAAATTACTCATGAGCCGATCAGGCAAAAAATGGTTCGATACAAAACTAATCGGAATGTAGATAAAGACCCAAGAGAGGCTGCGGAGAGGCACAACGTGATGAGAACTGCTTTATAAAACTACGTCAGATATTTATTTGGATTCAAAACCAGAAATCCATTAACGCATGTTGCTGGCGACAAAGCAAGCTGTTTAATGCGTAAAAATCATAAAAAGAAATTTTTTATTCTTCCTTGTTAACTATATCAGCCAGATAAAATTCAGCTTTTCCCACAACTGTTATAGAAAATTTATCAAATTCTGCTTCTGATATCTCATTTGCCGCCTCTCTATCATAACAGTACACCGTTTAACATTGAGGCAGTGCATGTTTGGTTTAGATGCGTTTCATCTTGCGCGAATACAGTTCGCCTTTACCGTATCCTTTCATATTATTTTTCCGGCGATAACCATTGGCCTGGCGAGCTATCTCGCCGTGCTGGAAGGGCTGTGGCTGAAAACAAAAAATCCCGTCTGGCGCTCGCTGTACCATTTCTGGTCGAAGATCTTCGCCGTCAACTTTGGGATGGGCGTGGTCTCTGGCCTGGTGATGGCTTATCAGTTTGGCACTAACTGGAGTGGGTTTTCCCAGTTCGCGGGCAGTATTACCGGCCCCCTGTTGACCTATGAAGTGCTTACCGCGTTCTTCCTTGAGGCGGGGTTTCTCGGAGTAATGTTGTTTGGCTGGAATAAGGTCGGGCCGGGGCTGCACTTCTTTTCGACCTGCATGGTCGCACTGGGGACCCTCATGTCTACGTTCTGGATCCTCTCGTCAAACAGCTGGATGCAGACACCGCAAGGGTATGAAATCATCAACGGTCAGGTCGTTCCGGTGGACTGGTTTGCCGTGGTGTTTAACCCCTCCTTCCCTTACCGCCTGCTGCACATGTCGATAGCGGCATTTCTCAGCAGCGCGCTGTTTGTCGGTGCTTCCGCGGCCTGGCATTTGCTGCGCGGAAACAATACGCCCGCTATTCGCACCATGTTTTCCATGGCGTTGTGGATGACGTTGATCGTGGCCCCAGTCCAGGCGCTGGTGGGGGATATGCACGGGCTTAACACCTTAAAACACCAGCCAGCGAAAATAGCCGCCATAGAAGGCCACTGGGAGAATCCGCCGGGTGAGCCTACCCCACTGCTGCTATTTGGCTGGCCGGATATGGAGCAGGAACGGACCCGTTTTGGCCTGGAAATTCCCGCTCTCGGCAGCCTGATCCTGACCCACAGTCTCGATAAACAGGTTCCGGCATTGAAGGAGTTCCCAAAAGAAGATCGCCCGAACGCCACCATTGTCTTCTGGTCTTTCCGCATCATGGCCGGCCTGGGAATGTTGATGCTGCTCCTGGGCGTGACGGCAATCTGGCTGCGTTATAAACAGCGCCTTTATACCTCACGTTCCTTCCTGTGGTTTGCCCTGCTGATGGGGCCGTCCGGGCTGATCGCGATCCTCGCCGGATGGGTAACAACGGAGGTCGGCCGCCAGCCCTGGGTCGTCTATGGTCTACAGCGTACAAAGGATGCGGTTTCCGCGCATGGCGATCTGCACATGAGCGTCAGTTTGCTGGCCTTCTTCGTGGTTTATACCGCTGTATTCGGCGTGGGTTACAGCTATATGGTGCGTCTGATTAAAAAAGGGCCGCAGCCCCATGAATCCTTCGCGACTGAATCCGATGGCCGCCCTGCTCGTCCGCTTTCTGCCGTCACCACTGAATTTAAGGAGTAACCGTAATGGGTATCGATCTTTCCATTATCTGGTTCGTGATTATCGTTTTCGCCACGTTGATGTATATCGTGATGGACGGTTTTGATCTGGGGATAGGCATCCTGTTTCCGGCAACGCCGAATGCGGACGACCGCGACGTGATGGTCAATAGCGTGGCTCCCGTCTGGGATGGCAACGAAACCTGGCTGGTGCTTGGCGGTGCGGCCCTGTTTGGCGCCTTTCCTCTCGCCTATGCGGTTATCATCGACGCGCTAACCATTCCACTGACAATAATGCTGATCGGGCTTATATTTCGTGGCGTCGCCTTCGAATTTCGCTTCAAGGCCACTCCGGCGCACCGCCCGTTCTGGGATAAGGCCTTTATTGGCGGATCAATTGTGGCGACCTTCAGCCAGGGCATCACCGTCGGCGCGGTCATCCATGGGTTCAGCGTCACTGGTCGCGCTTACAGCGGTGGTCCGTTTGACTGGTTTACCGCGTTCAATTTTTTCTGCGGTGCGGGTCTTGTAGTGGCTTACGCGCTGCTAGGTTCAACGTGGCTGGTAATGAAAAGCGAAAATGCCCTGCAACAGCGGATGCGTCAGGTATCGAAAGTGCTTCTGCTCCTGCTTCTGGTATTCATTGCAGTAATCAGTATCTGGACCCCTCTCGCCCAACCAGCTATTGCTGCGCGCTGGTTTACGCTGCCGAATCTGTTTTATCTGCTGCCCGTGCCTGCGCTGGTTGCGATCCTGAGTCTGTGCCAGTGGCGCTGCCTGAATGATCCTGCGAGCCATACTCTGCCGTTTATTATGACATTAGGGCTGGTTTTTCTTGGCTTTAGCGGGCTTGGGATCAGCATCTGGCCGCATATTATCCCGCCGGACATTACCCTGTGGCAGGCCGCTGCGCCAGTCCAAAGCCAGGGCTTTATGTTAGTGGGTGCACTGTTGATCATTCCCGTGATTCTGGTCTACACCTTCTGGAGTTATTACGTTTTTCGCGGAAAAGTACAGCATGGGGAGGGTTATCACTGATGCAACAACCTGTATGGAAACGTTTGATGTGGCTTGCCATCATCTGGGGCGGCAGCGTTCTGGCGCTGGCCTGCGTAAGTATGCTCTTTAAAATGCTGATGGCCGCAGCCGGATTTAAATCGCACTAACTCACTGACCGGGTGCGCCGCCGCCCGGTCCCTTCCCGCACTTTCAGATAAACCCCATTAACACCCAGGAGGGTATGGTTACACTGAAAAAATATTTACGGTATTGATAGTTTGAGAAAAAAAATGAAAAAGCTCGCGGCAGTAAGTTTAATCAGCCTCGCACTGGCTGGATGCGTTAATCCTGGTAAAGCCTCCGTTCAGACCGAACAGCTAGAGAATCATCGTTTCGTTCTGGAAAATGTGGATGGCAAAGCGGTTAAAGGCGGGAAAACCCAGCCTGAAATTCGCTTCAGTGCGCAACCCAATATCAGCCTGATTAACAACATTGTCGTCTCCGGCACAATGTGCAACGGCTTCAACGGCCAGGGGAAACTGTCCGAAGGAGAGTTGACGGTCAAAACGCTGGCAATGACGCGGAAACTCTGCACCGAGCCGCAGCTAAATGAACTGGATCAGACCATCGCCGATATGCTACGCACAGGCGCACAGGTAGACCTGACCGAAGACCAGTTAACCCTGGCGACAGCCAATAAAACATTGATGTTTAAGCGAGTTGAATAACTCAGTAGCTTCCGCACGAACCTACGGCAAGCGACTGCTCACTACAGCGTTTGCCATTTGGCAATGCGCACATGCCGATGGCGGAGCCATCGAGCTGACGGGCAACGGAGAGTGAACCGCCGATCATTGCGCAGTTGGCCTGACCTGAACTGGACATCGCCGCCCGCATACCTGGCGTAACGTGTGCCGCTGTCGCCTGCTGTACAGGTTCATTGCTGCATGCCGACAACAGTAACGCGGCACATCCGACCCAAAATGCTGAACGCATACCTTCCTCCCCATAATTAACGCGAAACCTATGCATAATAGGCATCACGCGCCGCATCGTCGAGAGCGGATGTGCGTATTTATGCGCCCTGGTAACAATTTCTCGCAATTTTTTAACGCGAGTAGCCATCGAGTCATTGATACAGCGCATACCAAGGACACAAAAGCGAAAATCGTAAAACCTGAGCTTTGCTAAAATACACAGATAATATTCAGGGTCTGTCGTCGTTTTTCAGGCCCCTCTTTTTGCGCAATGTAAGGGTGTTGTCCTATGCAAACTATTGACGGCAATGGTGCAGTCGCGTCTGTTGCGTTTCGTACCAGCGAAGTGATCGCCATCTACCCCATCACTCCCAGCTCCACGATGGCTGAACAGGCTGACGCCTGGGCTGGTAATGGGATAAAAAACGTCTGGGGCGATGTCCCGCGAGTTGTAGAGATGCAGTCCGAAGCCGGTGCCATTGCCACCGTGCATGGTGCGTTGCAGACCGGTGCCCTGTCGACCTCGTTCACGTCGTCTCAGGGGCTGCTGTTGATGATCCCCACGCTTTACAAGCTGGCAGGGCAATTAACGCCGTTTGTGTTGCACGTTGCCGCACGCACCGTAGCCACTCACGCTCTCTCTATTTTTGGCGACCACTCAGATGTGATGGCCGTGCGTCAGACCGGCTGCGCTATGCTCTGCGCCAGCAGCGTGCAGGAAGCGCAGGACTTCGCGCTGATTTCGCATATCGCCACGCTGAAAAGCCGAGTGCCATTTATTCATTTCTTCGATGGTTTCCGTACGTCCCACGAGATCAATAAAATCGTTCCGCTACCGGACGACACTATTCTTAATCTGCTGCCGCAGGCTGACATCGATGCGCATCGCGCTCGCGCCCTCAATCCGGAACATCCGGTGATCCGGGGTACCTCTGCGAACCCGGATACCTATTTCCAGTCCCGCGAGGCGACAAACCCGTGGTACAACGCGGTCTATGAGCACGTTGAACAGGCGATGGACGATTTTTCCGCTGCGACGGGCCGCGAATATAAGCCGTTTGAATATTACGGTCATCCGCAGGCCGAGCGCGTGATCGTCCTGATGGGCTCCGCCATTGGCACCTGTGAAGAGGTGGTTGATGAGCTATTGACGCGTGGTGAAAAAGTTGGCGTGCTCAAAGTTCGCCTCTACCGTCCCTTCTCAGCGAAACACCTGCTCGCAGCCCTGCCGGATAGCGCGCGTGCAGTGGCGGTACTGGACCGCACCAAAGAGCCTGGCGCACAGGCTGAGCCACTTTATCTGGATGTGATGACCGCTCTGGCTGAGGCGTTTAACCGCGGTGAGCGCGAAACGCTGCCGCGCGTCATTGGCGGGCGTTATGGATTGTCTTCCAAAGAGTTCGGACCGGAGTGCGTCCTGGCGGTATTTGCTGAACTCCGCGAGGCAAAACCGAAGCCGCGCTTTACGGTCGGCATTTATGATGACGTGACTAACCTTTCTCTGCCCTTGCCGGAAAAAACCCTGCCCTCGACTGCGAAACTGGAAGCGCTGTTCTACGGTCTGGGTAGCGACGGCAGCGTCTCGGCAACCAAGAACAACATCAAAATTATCGGCAACTCTACGCCGTGGTATGCGCAAGGGTATTTCGTCTACGACTCCAAAAAAGCGGGCGGACTGACCGTTTCCCATCTGCGCGTCAGCGAACACCCGATCCGCTCGGCATACCTGATTTCTCAGGCGGATTTTGTTGGCTGTCACCAGCTCCAGTTCATTGATAAATATCAGATGGCCGAGCGCCTGAAGCCCGGCGGTATTTTCCTGATCAACACCCCTTACAGCGCCGACGAGGTCTGGGCACGCCTGCCCCAGGAAGTCCAGGCAGTGCTTAACCAGAAACAGGCGCGCCTGTATGTCATTAACGCCGCGAAGATCGCCCGCGAATGCGGCCTGGCGGCGCGTATCAATACGGTTATGCAGATGGCGTTCTTCCACCTGACTAATATTCTGCCGGGCGACAGCGCGCTGATGGAACTCCAGGGGGCGATCGCCAAAAGCTACAGCAGCAAAGGTCAGGAGCTGGTTGAACGCAACTGGCAGGCGCTGGCGCTGGCCCGCGAATCGCTGTTCGCGGTGCCGTTGCAGCCGGTCAATGCCAGCAGTCCGAACCGGCCGTCAGTGGTGTCTGACGCCGCCCCGGATTTCGTCAAAACCGTCACGGCGGCGATGCTTGCCGGACTGGGCGACACCCTTCCCGTCTCTGCGCTTCCGCCTGACGGAACCTGGCCGATGGGCACGACCCGCTGGGAAAAACGCAACATTGCCGAAGCGATCCCTATCTGGAAAGAAGAGCTGTGCACCCAATGCAACCACTGCGTGGCGGCCTGCCCTCACTCGGCCATTCGCGCCAAAGTGGTGTCGCCAGAAGCGTTAGATGGCGCGCCGGAAAGTTTGCACTCGCTGGATGTAAAATCCCGCGATATGCGTGGTCAGAAATATGTCCTACAGGTGGCGCCGGAAGACTGTACCGGCTGTAACCTGTGCGTCGAGGTGTGCCCGGCGAAAGATCGTCAGGACCCGTCAATCAAAGCCATCAATATGATGTCGCGTCTTGAACATGTTGAAGAAGAGAAAGTGAATTATGATTTCTTCCTCGACCTGCCTGAAATCGATCGCAACAAGCTGGAACGCATTGACATTCGTACCTCGCAGCTCATCACCCCACTCTTCGAGTACTCCGGGGCGTGCTCCGGCTGCGGCGAAACACCGTATATCAAACTGCTCACTCAGCTTTACGGTGACCGAATGCTGATTGCCAACGCGACGGGCTGCTCGTCAATCTATGGGGGTAACCTGCCGTCTACGCCATACACCACCGACGCGAACGGTCGCGGCCCGGCGTGGGCAAACTCGCTTTTCGAGGACAACGCAGAATTTGGTCTGGGATTCCGTCTGACGGTCGATCAGCACCGCGCCCGCGTAATGCGTCTGCTGGCACAGTTTGCCGATAAGATCCCGGCAGAACTGAATGATGCCCTGCATGCGGAGGCCACACCTGACGTTCGTCGCGCGCAGGTTGCTGAACTGCGCAACGCGCTTCAGGGTGTTGAAGGGGCTGAACAACTCCTGACTGATGCTGACGCGCTGGTTGAAAAATCTGTCTGGCTGATCGGCGGCGACGGGTGGGCCTACGATATTGGTTTCGGCGGTCTTGATCATGTCCTGAGCCTGACCGAAAACGTCAATATTCTGGTGCTTGATACTCAGTGCTATTCCAACACCGGCGGACAGGCCTCGAAAGCAACGCCATTGGGGGCGGTCACCAAATTTGGTGAGCACGGCAAGCGCAAGGCGCGTAAAGATTTGGGCGTCAGCATGATGATGTATGGACACGTCTACGTCGCGCAGATTTCGCTGGGCGCACAGCTCAACCAGACGGTGAAAGCCATCCAGGAAGCGGAAGCGTATCCAGGGCCGTCGCTGATCATCGCCTACAGTCCGTGTGAGGAGCATGGCTACGATCTGGCGCTCAGCCACGACCAGATGCGTCAGCTCACCGCAACCGGCTTCTGGCCACTGTACCGCTTTGACCCGCGCCGTGCCGATGAAGGGAAATTGCCGCTGGCGCTGGATTCGCGTCCGCCGTCAGACGCCCTTGCCGAAACCTTACTTCAGGAGCAGCGTTTCCGCAGGCTGAACGCCCAACAGCCTGAAGTAGCAGGGCAGCTATGGAAGGATGCGGCAGCGGATCTTCAGAAGCGTTATGACTTCCTGGCGCAACTGGCAGGGAAAGCCGAAAAGTCGACCAGTGAATAACCTGTATGCCCGGCTTGTCCGGGCATTTTTTTGCCATAAAAAAGCCCGATGCATGTGCACCGGGCGAATCCAGAAGATCGGTGAAAATTGTCTCAACGTTCTGAACAATATTCACGTGAATTATGGATGAAAAAATCTTAAAGGCATATAACGGCGTGGAGATTACCTTGTTTTCCACGTAATTAATAATTTTTATTTTGTATTAATAGCAATAATTCATTCATGACATCTATCGTTATTTCAACCGCATCATTTAGTTTAGATTTTACTTAACCCGTAACAATTATATTTTATTCATCCGCCGCCAGAGTGATTTAGCATGGGACAGCTTTCCAGCCCGGAAAGTTCACGAAGTAATAAAAAAATAACTGCAAAGGAATAATCAAAATGCAAAGAAAAGTACTGGCACTGATGATCCCCGCTTTGTTAATGGCTGGCGCCGCACACGCAGCTGAAATTTATAATAAAGACGGCAATAAACTGGATCTGTATGGCAAAGTAGATGGTCTGCATTATTTCTCTGACGACGCGTCTAAAGATGGCGATCAAACCTATATGCGACTGGGTTTTAAAGGTGAAACCCAAATCAACGACATGATGACCGGTTACGCGCAGTGGGAATACAACATTCAGGCAAACAACACCGAAGGGTCTGACGCCAACCAGTCCTGGACGCGTCTGGCCTTCGCGGGTGTGAAGGTAGGCGACTACGGCTCCTTCGATTACGGCCGTAACTATGGCGTCCTGTACGACGTGGAAGGCTGGACCGATATGCTGCCAGAATTTGGTGGCGACTCTTATACTAATGCCGATAACTTTATGACTGGTCGTGCAAACGGCGTGGCGACCTACCGTAACACCGACTTCTTTGGTCTGGTGCAGGGTCTGAACTTCGCGGTGCAGTATCAGGGTAATAATGAAGATGCCAGCAACAATCAGGAAGGCACTAACAACGGCCGCGATGTACGTCATGAGAATGGCGACGGTTATGGTCTCTCCGCGACTTATGATTTCGGCATGGGCTTCAGCGCGGGCGCGGCATATGCGTCATCTGACCGTACCAACGATCAGGAAATGCATACCACTGCGGGTGGTGATAAAGCGGATGCATGGACTGCTGGCCTGAAATACGATGCAAACAACATCTATCTGGCGGCGATGTATTCCGAAACACGTAATATGACGCCATACGGTGATGCTCATGACGAAAACACCGTGGCAAACAAAACCCAAAACTTCGAAGTGACCGCACAATATCAGTTCGATTTCGGTCTGCGTCCAGCTATTTCCTATTTGCAGTCTAAAGGTAAAGACCTGGGCAATGGCCAGGACGATAAAGACCTGGTGAAATATGCTGACGTCGGTGCTACCTATTATTTCAACAAAAATATGTCCACCTATGTTGATTATAAAATCAACCTGCTGGATGAAGATGATTCATTCTACAAAAACAATGGCATCGGTACGGATGACATCGTAGCGTTAGGTCTGGTTTACCAGTTCTAATCCCGTTAGCCCGCAACGATCTGCGGGCTAATTTTTACCGCTGTTTCGCCTGTTCTTTACGGAAAGAGAGATAACCAAATACCCCGCTGTCGCCATCCATAGGATGATTTACTCCATCCATTACCACCACTTCCGGGAAGTCGAATGGCGTGACATTTTCCAGACAAGCGACATTCACACCATATTCATTGGGATTGGAACGTCGTTGGTGGAACGTGTAAATACCGCAAATAGAACAGAAGAAATGGCGCGCCGTGCCGGTGTTGAAACGGTACTCTGTGAGCGTGTCCGCGCCCTGCGTCACCTTAATGCCCGTCAAAGGTGCGGAAACCACGACCGCCCCACGCATCCTGCAAAACGAGCAGCTACATCGACGCGCGGTATTCAGGCCGTCCGTCAGCTCAACCGTAAATTTCACCGCCCCACAATGACACTGTGCATGACGAATGTCAGCCATCGCTTATACCCCTTTTCTCACTAACTCAGCCGCTTTTAAAAAGACCTCATCTTCAACACCATCCCCCTTCTGCCTGCCGAGCCTTACCAGCTCATCGACAATACTTTCACGGTTGATGATCTTCTGGGATGAAACCAGCCCAATAACGGCGGCACCAATCGCCAGCCCAACTAATCCTGTCTGTTCGTCTTTATTTTTCATAGAAGCGCTCCCTTGTCCCCCTCAAAAGCGTAGCAGGAGAACTGTAAAACGCGCTGGTACGCGGGAATGAGATCCGTGCTTTATCTCAGCTGTTCGTCCGGCAAAACAGGAGGGATTCTGAGCGGTTATCAGACAACGTTGATGAGGATAACGTGGACAGCGGTGCGCGTAGAGAGGCCGTAATGGATGTTAAAACCGCCTTCGTAAAGGCGGCTGGTCATCACTCTGGATCTTTATCGCCTGATTCAGGCGCTGAGCCAGGATCATCTTTCGGTTTTCCTCCATCCTTTTCCGGGTTATCCGGGCTGGGATTATAATCAGGATGGTCACCATGAACGGGACGGTCAGTCATTTTCACCTCCGTTTTTACTGCGTAAGCTGTAAGTGTAGACAACCCTTCAGTCTTAACCAAACTTCTCCTGTGGAGCTCATTTGTAAATCGTGCTGGCATTCGGCGCTGCAATCCGTACCATACACGACACACTTTCGCATGCTGGTTTTTACCGGTAGCCGCAAACCCGTCTTTTATCGCTAACCAGATGGGGCACGTACATGCGCAGATGGTGTATGAAATCTATGCTACATGGATAGAAGAGATGAACACGAAGCTGACGCTTTGAAATCGTTTTCCTCACCCTGTGCCCCATTTGAGATCTGAGTAACGAATAGATGCAACAAAATCAAGAAATTAACAAGAAAGAACAGTACAACCTGAATAAACTGCAAAAGCGACTGCGCCGTAACGTGGGCGAAGCCATTGCAGACTTCAACATGATTGAAGAAGGCGATCGCATCATGGTCTGCCTGTCGGGCGGTAAAGACAGCTACACCATGCTGGAGATCCTGCGCAATCTACAGCAAAGCGCACCGGTGAACTTTTCCCTGGTCGCGGTTAACCTCGATCAGAAACAGCCCGGCTTCCCGGAACATATCCTGCCGGAGTACCTTGAGAACCTGGGCGTTGAGTACAAAATCGTAGAAGAGAATACCTACGGCATTGTTAAAGAGAAGATCCCAGAGGGCAAAACGACCTGCTCGCTCTGCTCACGTTTGCGTCGCGGCATTCTGTACCGCACCGCAACCGAACTGGGCGCCACCAAGATTGCGCTTGGTCATCACCGGGACGACATTCTGCAAACGCTGTTTCTGAATATGTTCTATGGCGGCAAAATGAAGGGAATGCCACCGAAGCTGATGAGCGACGACGGCAAACACATCGTGATCCGCCCACTCGCCTACTGCCGCGAGAAAGACATTGAGCGTTTCTCCCAGGCCAAAGCCTTCCCTATCATTCCGTGCAATCTGTGCGGCTCACAGCCGAACCTGCAACGTCAGGTCATTGGCGACATGCTGCGTGACTGGGATAAACGCTATCCGGGCCGCATCGAAACCATGTTCAGCGCCATGCAGAACGTGGTGCCTTCGCACCTGGCCGACGTTGAACTGTTCGATTTCAAAGGGATTAACCACGGTTCAGAGGTGGTGAATGGCGGGGATCTGGCGTTTGACCGCGAAGAGATCCCGATGCAGCCTGCTGGCTGGCAGCCAGAGGAAGAGGATGCGCAATTCGATGAACTGCGCCTGAACGTGGTAGAAGTCAAGTAACCTGGCAGCGTCTCAGATATCATTTCTGAGACGCGTTTTAAGCTTATTTCAGCAGTCGAACGCGGCAGGTCTTCCCTTTAATCTTCCCGCCCTGCAACTGTTTCCAGGCCTTATGCGCAACCGACTGGCGAACCGCTACGTAGACATGCGCAGGATGGACCGTGATCTTGCCAATATCTGCCCCGTCGAGACCGATATCCCCAGTTAACGCCCCCAGAACGTCACCGGGACGCATTTTGGCCTTTTTACCGCCGTCGATGCACAAGGTGGCCATTTCCGCCGCCAGCGGAGCGATGCTGATATTACCAGGGGTATTCACCCAGTTGAGTTTCAGTTGCAGCATTTCCGCAAGAATATTGGCGCGCTGCGCCTCTTCAGGTGCGCAGAAGCTGATGGCGAGACCACTGTTACCTGCGCGCGCGGTACGCCCGATGCGGTGGACATGCACTTCCGGATCCCATGCCAGTTCGAAATTCACCACCAGCTCAAGCGATTTAATATCCAGGCCACGGGCCGCAACATCCGTTGCAACCAGCACGCGTGCGCTGCCGTTAGCGAAACGCACCAGAGTCTGATCGCGATCGCGCTGTTCCAGATCGCCATGCAGCGATAATGCGCTCTGTTCGGCATCATTCAGAGCATCGCACACCGCCTGACAATCTTTTTTGGTATTACAGAACACCACGCAGGACGCTGGCTGGTGTTGGCTCAGCAATTTTTGTAGCAGTGGAATTTTGCCGTGCTGCGATGTCTCGAAGAACTGCTGCTCAATCGCCGGTAACGCATCGACAGTATCGATTTCAATGGTCAGCGGGTTCTTCTGCACGCGCCCGCTGATCGCTGCAATCGCCTCGGGCCAGGTGGCAGAAAAGAGCAGCGTCTGGCGTGTGGCTGGGGCAAAGCGGATCACTTCGTCAATCGCATCGCTGAAGCCCATATCCAGCATGCGGTCAGCTTCATCCATCACCAGCGTTTGCAGTGCATCGAGTGAAACGGTGCCTTTTTGCAGGTGATCGAGCAGACGGCCCGGCGTAGCCACAATGATATGCGGCGCGTGCTGAAGGGAATCGCGCTGCGCACCGAACGGTTGCCCCCCGCAGAGCGTTAAAATTTTAGTGTTAGGCAAAAAACGCGCCAGACGACGCAGCTCGCCCGCGACCTGGTCGGCCAGCTCGCGCGTCGGGCAGAGTATCAGGGACTGGGTCTGAAACAAGGTTGCATCAATGTGTTGTAACAGGCCTAGCCCGAATGCAGCCGTTTTTCCACTGCCGGTTTTCGCCTGCACGCGCACGTCACGGCCTTCAAGGATAGCCGGCAGCGCGGCGGCCTGGACAGGGGTCATAGTGAGGTAGCCCAACTCATTCAGGTTAGTCAGTTGGGCTTCAGGCAGAACGTTCAGCGTGGAAAAAGCGGTCACAATATACTCTCGTGGTAATGATTGCAGTCAGATGGCGCGTATCCTCGCAGATCTGCGCTAACGATGCGACAATTTAATCGGTTCTTCATCGGGCGGCGGATCCGGCATCGGCTGCGGACGTGGGACAGGATCGGGTATCGGCGTCGGATCGGTGGGCACCGGATCGGACTGCCAGGTGTTGAGGCGTTGCAGGGCAAGTAGCATAGTCATCTTTCCTCCAGATTAGGGTGCTGACCCCTAAAGGGTAGACGCAGATAAACAGGAGGCAAAAAAAAAGCCGACTATGAAGTCGGCGTCGTACGAATCAATTGTGCTATGCAGTAATTCAAAAAAAGGAAGTAAGACAATATGGAGCGCAACGCCCATCGCTTGACGTTGCATTCACCTGCGGGAGTAATATTGCACCGAACATGGTCGGAGTTTATTGACTTCGCTCAATTAAAATGTCGTTTTGAAGCCGACTCTGCCTCAGAAAAGCGTAAATTTACAGCCATTTACTACGATGCAACCACCATGCAACACCCCCAATCAAAACCACTAACATGACGCAAAACGTGGTGAAGCCATAGTGATATTCACCGCCGGGGATCCCTCCGAGGTTTACGCCAAACAACCCCGTCAGGAAGGTACTCGGTAAAAAGACCATCGCCATCAGCGACATGGTGTACGTTCTCCTGGCTAACGACTCCTGCATCACCTGGGCTATCTCATCCGCCATGACTGCCGTTCTGGCAATACATGAGTCAATCTCGTCCAGTCCACGTCCGAGCCGGTCAGCGATATCCTGCATTCTGCGGCGTTGATCGTCGTTCATCCAGCTCATGCGTTCGCTGGCCAGCCGCGCATAAACGTCGCGCTGAGGGGTCATATAGCGGCGCATCACGATGAGCTGCTTACGCAGCAGCGCCAGAAAACCACGTGGGGGGATTTGCTGATCGAGCAGGTTATCTTCCAGATCGATGATTTTATCGTGAAGTTCTTCTATAAACTCGCTGGCATGATCGGTCAGCGCATCACACACATCCACCAGCCAGCTGCCGCAATCCGTAGGTCCGGTGCCCTCTTTCAGATCGTTAATGACGTCATCCAGCGCCAGCACTTTTCTCTGGCGGGTGGAAACAATCAGCCGTTCATCCATATAAACACGCATTGCCACCAACTGATCCGGACGCTCATCCGTACTGCCGTTTATACAACGCAGCGTAATTAACGTCCCCTCACCCATCCGGCTGACGCGGGGTCTGAGACTTTCTCCCGCCAGCGCATCCCGAACGTTGTTGGGCAATAGCGGCGTGGACGCGAGCCACTCGGCGCTGTCCGGGTGCGTGTAGTTGAGGTGCAGCCAGCATGGATGTTCGCTGTCGATGTGATCCTGATCTTCAAGCGGCCTTGCGCCGCCACGTCCATCAAACACCCATGCAAAAACTGCGTCAGGTACGTTAACCTCAGACCCTTTAATGCTCTCCACAGCGCCTCCACCGTTTTATCTCTTTCGGTGTCAGTCTAGCTTTCGCCGAGGGTTAAGCAATAATTATGTGAGGCATCGTCCTGAATACGTTCAGGAATTCACCGCCCATTCGCGGCTTTTTAACGCATTATCAGCCTGGAACTCATTTTCCAGACGGAAATTGCGTGTTCGTGTCTGGAGCTCAATCACCTGATTGCGCAGCACATCTGACGATCCATTGAGTTCTTCAACCATCGACACGTTGCTCTGCGTTACGCGTTCAAGCTCTGACAATGCCTGCGTAATTTGTGAAATACCTTTTTCCTGTTCTGATGTTGAGGCGGAGATTTCATCCATCAGTCTGCTCACATTGCCCGAACCGGTAACAATGTCATGCATGTTTTTTTCGGCTTCAGAGACCACGTTAACGCCCTGCGTCACGTTATGGCTGGTAACTTCAATCAGTGACTTAATATTTTTTGCCGCTTCGGCGCTACGATGCGCCAGGCTTCTCACCTCACCCGCGACCACAGAAAACCCTTTACCATGGTCGCCCGCTCTTGCCGCTTCAACGGCGGCGTTAAGCGCCAGAATATTGGTCTGAAAAGCGATACCGTCAATCAGCGAGATAATCTCTGTCATTTGCTGGGCGCAGTCGGTAATCGACTGCATATTGTTCGCGACCTGCCCCATTAACTCTCCGCCTTTACGCGCCTGCAACGTCGCGAGATTCGCCTGTTCGCTGGCTAAACGGGTATTGTCGGCATTATTTTTTGTACTTGCAGCCATCTCTTCCATGCTGGCTGCCGTTTGCACCAGCGAAGCTGACTGCTGTTCTGTTTTGACGGAAAGCTGCGCGCTGCGTGAAGAGAGTTGATCTGACAGGGTCATCGCGGTTTGCGAGGAGGCGCGGATCTCACGGACCAGCGTTGCAATGTTGCTGGAGAGACTATTAATCCCGGGGATCAGTCGTCCCGCACAGTTGTTGCCAAATTCAGGTATCAACACGCCAAGTTTGCCTGACGTTACTTCTTCAATACTTTTTTTCACAGTATTGATCGGCGTCACAAGATATTTGGTCATGTACGCCCAGAGTAAAAATAAGGCGATGAATTGTACAATTATGACTGCAATAAAAAGCGAAGAATTCCGTGAAAATAGCGCTATAACTCCATCACTTACCAAAAATACACATAAAAGGAAATAGACAATGAACGTTCTGACACTAATATTTCTTAGCATACGTTTTCCTGGGACATTATATTTTGGTTGGCATTAAGGGTTATAGCATTGCCATACGAATTTGTCCTCACGTTCGTCGCTGGTTTATTGTTTTGCAGTTTGATTTGCGCAGTTTTACTTAAGGCGGATAAAAAGCATGTTTTACGCTAAATATTTGGCTTGTCGTTGGGTTACTGATACCCCTTCAAAAATGGCAATTATATATTTAAGGAGGGGTACTGTAGGCCGCCGGTGTGTAGTGGTGCTTAATAAGTTAACGTAGTTAATATATATTAACTACGTTAATGCGCGCTCCTTCCTTTAGGGTGACTTACGTTCAGGCCAGACAGTCGATAGCCTGGAAAAAACAGTCCTCAGTCATGAGGATATTCTCTTTTGCACTTTGATGCCCGCGACGAATATACCAGCCTGTTTCAGGCGCCATGCTTAAATGGAATATCCTCGCCCCCGACAGACTATCGGGGACATTAATACTCATCGTCACACACCCCTTCTCCGGCCCCCTGATCACCTGTTCTGGCATAATGGTGACGCTGCGATCCCCATTTTGCAAAATGATCGTCGTAATGGCATAACGACATATACCGCTACTGAGGCTGTAGCCAACCGTACTTAAATCGGTGATATGTTTTTTAGATAAAAATATTTCAATACCAGAACCTTCAAACCATGTAATGATTTGCTGCGCAAGATCCTCCATCCGCTCACAAAACGCCCTAACTTCGGCCTCAGCCGTATTAACATAGATCGGTTTGTCCCCGATGCTCTGTTGCACTTTCTTAAAAAAACGCTCTCTTGCTGACATGTCAACTCCGTGTTTTTCGCCAGTCTCATTATTCTTTTTGGTGCTTCAGCAGAGCATAGCTGGCAATCAACTGCTGAAGATGCTGTTCGGTCTGGTTTAGCTGCGCTGCTGACAGGGGTTGCCCGGCAGGTAAAATGGAAAGCAGACGAAGCCGCTCCTCAAGCGGAACGGTATGGCTGAAGGACTGCGACATGGCAAACACGGCTGATTTCAGTTCACTCACCGTCATGTACTTCCCCTTCTGTTCATCCAGCGCGTTTAGCCTGTTCGTCAACTGCTGTAACTGCGTCATCCCCTGATGCCAGCCATTCAGATCTGACTCTGCAAGTCCGGCAACGCTAATTTGCTTGTGCCACTGTTGTGCCAGGGGTTTGGCCTCTTCTGGCCACAGCGTCAGCGCCTGCTGCACCAGACGGCCGCCGTAGCTTACTGCCCAGTCTGGTTTCAGCTGTAAAAGCTGCGCTAACAGCTGCTGTGTCTTGCTGATCCCCGGTTCAGGTAGCGGTGACGTTTGTTGCAGCGCCTGCAACTGTGCTGTAGAGAGTCCTTCAGGTAAAGGAGCCAGAGTCGCAGCCAGCTGCATTTGCGCCGAATCTTGCGCATGCATCATCTGCCATCCCACTACGACAACACTGGCAGCCATCAGCATGGACAACATACCCGCAGCAAATGGCTTCCACTGTTTCACGGGTACAGGAGGCTCTTTATTCGGCAACGGCTCGGGCTGAACCACATAAACCCATTTACAACGCTCTGTCGGTTCGGTGAGATCAAGTTCCGCGGCCCCCATCGTGTTACCCGGCAGACTCACGCCCGTATTATCACTGTTTTCCAGACGCACTGCTGCGTTCTGCATCATCGTGCGCAGGGCATCAAGCTGAGCAGCATGCTTAAGTTCGAGGCGCTGCAACATGTCACTCAGAGCGTTCAGATTCTCCTCAGCCTGATAAAGCTGCCCTAAATCGGCATACGTCAACGTCAGCGTTCTCACCACCTGTCGCAGGCGTTTGCTCAGTGCGCTGAGGATTTCAACTCGCGCATGGACAGGCTGTGGCCAGAGGCTACCCCACTGACGGACGACCAGTGCAGCCAGTAGCCCCAGCCCTTCATTCATGCCGTAGAGTCCGGCGAGATGCGTGCGGGCGAGCGTATACCAGGCAGCCGTTTGTAGCTCCACACCGTTATGCTCGAACAGTGACAGACAGAGCGTTTCCGCGTGTTGCCAGTTAACATCCGGGCGTGCCGGATGGGTGAGCTTGTTCATTTCTTCGCGCAAGGCAGCGTAATCCGCAAGCGTGCGCGGATCCCCGCCGGTTTTAAGTTGGCGTTCAGAATTTATTGTCATAACTGTTTTAACCTGAGTAATAACTAGATGGCGGCTCGTGCATCGAGGTATTGCTGTTGTTTCAGATGACGGATTAATACCCTGCCCTCGGGCATAAATTCCGTGCCGTAGCGCACCAGCCCGACCCCCTTCAGCTCCGCATCAATGGCGTAGCGGAGTTCACCGGGCTGAATCTGTTCCTGCATCACCACGTTAATCCGGCTCAGGCGCGGCTCATATTTCAGCAATATGGCCGACAGTGTGGTAATCAGCTGATGGGCGGTACCGGGCATTCCCTGGAGGATTTTTGTCATATCCGGCAGGCCGTAGTCCGGCAAGTGAGCCAGCGTACCGGCGCGGCAGTTGAGGATGCGCTGCATGTTATCGAGTACTGATAAAATCACCTGATTCTGTTCGCTGACCTGGTTGAGGCTCAGGCCACCTGAGAAATTGCCGCTCAGCATTTCATACAGCGATGGCGTATTATGTCCCTTAGGCATCAGTCATCCTTCAATGGCTGTAACGTCAGGTGGTTATTCCCGGCCTCCAGAATGCGCGGCTTATCCGGATCGAGATCTTCACGTTTTAGAACCTGCTTCCAGGTATTGTTTACCAGGTCCGGGTGACGAAACAGGCCGACTACCGCGACAAACTGCGTTTCTTCTTCCATTGGCATATCAAGATTTGTATCACCGCCCGGTTTTACGACCACATCGCGGGTCGCCATCAGGTCGGTTTTCAGAATAGTTTCGCCATCGTTCAGTAGTTGCTGGTAAACCGTTTTATCGAAGATTTTACGGTCTTTCAGCTGATAGACACGAACTACCACCGGCTCGGAGAGTGAGTTACTTTCGCGGGAATCGGTGTTTAGCGCTTCACGCGCCGTGAAATCCAGGTGCAGCATCTTAATTTTTTTGTAGAACACGGCGTTAAATGCCGATTTGGTGCCATCGGTGATACCCTGCGTCATCCCGCACCCCGTCAGGCTGAACACCAGCAGTGCAGGCAACCAGCCTGCGGATTTAATCAAACTTGTACGTAACACGTCGGTTTCCTTGTTGTGGTATTGCCAGCTTCAGGCCGGTGTAATAGCCCAGTTCCGTCGTAAAGGTCGGTGGGATATCGTCTTTAAGTTCCCCCTCATCAGCCCCCAGCACGCCGTTCATCCCGAGCCAGAGAGGGCCTTCGCCAAGTGGCGGAACAGCCAGCAGTCGGGTCCGGGTGGTCAGGGTGATCTTCGCCTTAAAACGCCAGCCAAGATATACCCGCAGCATGACCAGAAAATCCTGATACAGCAGACCGTCCGGCTTCCAGCCCTGTGCCTCCTGTTCATTATCCGTTGTAAGCGCAACCAGCAGTTGGCTACCCGCATCCATCGCTTCGTCACCCAGTGGCGTGTTGCCGTCCAGCAGAAAATCGTCATCACCGTAAAAGCCCAGCGGCTGACCAATTTCCACCGGCCGCAGGCAGTATGGACTGACCCTCACGGTGGTATCCGGGGCCAGCAACGTCACCAGCGCCTGCATTCCCTCCTGAGTTTTGCCTGGTTGCTGTAGAACACCCAGCAGAGCCAGAAAACGGGATACCGGTGTGGCGATGTGGTCTGCTGTGCCGGGAATACCCAATCCCACCAGGCCCAGCAGTGACTGCGAGATGCTGTCCGTACCACCGGGTTCAAAGGTTGCCGGATAAGAGTATTTACGCCAGATACGGTAAAACTGCGTCAGAATGCGATGGCTGAAGATATCCAGAAAACCCTGTAGTGCGTCATGCCCTTCCCGACGCTGAGCGATGTCATCGAGATACGCCATCGGCAAGGGTGAGTCGACACCGTACATTCCCATAAAGGTCGTGCGGATGAGTGGTGGCCGGCTGTCATCATCCTCATCATACTCCACGGCCTTCAGCTCACTGGCCGGAAATCCCATCCCTGGATGTGGGGCAAAGCGTACCGGGTCATCGCCCGGGTGACTGGTCGAGCCCATCAGCGGCCTGTCCGGGTTACGCTTCTCCAGCAACTGGCATAAACGGTAAAAGTTAATACGATGCAGATCGGCTTCCAGCCGTGGGCTCAGCCGGGAATGCGGCGGTTGTGCTTCTCTTCCCATTCCAGGCGTTCTCCGGTCGGTTGCAGAATGATAATCAGGCGGTTAAACAAATAGATGTCAGTGTATAGCGCAAAGAATCGGCTCAGCATCTCGCCAAACAGGCAGATGTCGCCGCGTCCGGCAAAGCCATTGCTGTCCAGCGTGACTTCAATCTGCACGCCACGGACCAGGTAGCCCTGTTCAAAGCGCTCCGTTTCACTGTGCTTCACCTCGAGGATGGCTTCCAGGCGGCGACGGTTCATCTCGCTGTCGGTCCATTCATACAGCGCCAGGGTACCGCGCAGCACGTCGGCATTATCCATCATCGACAGAAATCCGCTGCCAAGGTGACTCAGCACGCGCCAGTGGAAACGGTCCTGCGCCGGTGGGTAACAAGGCAGCGTCGGCGCACACAGGTTGCGCACGGCAATGCTGACCGAAGTGGTTTTCATCACCGTATCAAGCACGGTGCTTTGCAGCGCACGTCGTGGCAGTTGACCATTGGTGCCGGTGAGCGTCAGCGACAGGCTTTCGTCTTCCGGGACGGTATGATTATCAAATGCTTCGCCGCCAAGGATGAGCCAGGTGTTATGCAGGCCGGACGGACCGCGGCGCACGCGGGTGTGGTAGTAATATTCTGGTGCTTCATGACGCATCATTCCTCCCTTATGACGGAAGCTCGAAAACGGCACGTAGGTATGCTGGCTCGATGACATCACCGAATCCACGGTATAGATCTCGGTATGGCCATCCTGCACGCGCATCGGGCGCAGCATGTATTCGGTTTGCAGAGAATTGAGCGTCAGCGGATCGGATTCCAGCGGGAACAGGTTAATGACCGGCACACAATTCAGGCGCAGGTGCTTTTCGGTAAAGCTGAAGTCATGCTCCCAGCGTTCCGCCAGCACCACGTCGATTTCAAACCACGGGATCTCAGCCGGAAAGACCACGCTCTCCAGCCCGCGCAGCCCCGTAAACATGAATTTCTCGCGAAAGGTGAAGTACTCCAGCAGCAACTGGTAACCGCTGAAACTACTGTCCCCCTTCGGCCACAGTCTGTCATCATCACCAAACCCCAGTGCGGTGAAATACCCGTCCATCGGCCTTCTGTCCGTGTCACCCGGCATACGTAGCCACAGGCGCGCAGTATTCATGGTAAAGGCTTCATGCATGGCGCAGGCCAGCGGCGCGTCAGCGTTGAAATAGAACGGGATCTGGCTGAGATCGACACGGCTCCAGTCAGCAAGATGGCTACAACTGAAGCGCAGGCTGATGACAGAGCGCCCGTCAGGATCAGTCGACAGGCGGGCATGATCCAACGCCAGTGGCTGAAGGGTTATCTCTTTAGTTGTGGTGTAGCGACAACGCGTGCCTTTTTCACCGATCGGCCGCGAATTGACCTCGAAACCTCTGGCAATACGCATCGGTTCTTTCATCTCACGCCAGACAGGAGTGAACTCCACCACCGACATCGAGGGAATGGTGCGCAGGTAATGCGGCCACAGCAGACTGACCAGCCCTTCAGTCAGTTCAGGCAGGTCGTCATCAAGCTTCTCACGCAGGCGGCCCATCAGGAAGGCAAAGCCCTCGAACAGGCGCTCCACGTATGGGTCGCGCGCGCCCGCTTTATCGAGATTGAGCATTGCTGCCTGCTCCGGGTGAGCGCGGGCAAATTCTTCGCCGGCTTCCAGCAGATAGCGCATTTCAGCGTCGTAGTAACGCAGGGTTAAGTCGTCCATAAGAACCTGAATAAGTGTGTTTTAAAGGTATGTCAGTCGCTTTACCCGCAAAGCACCGCACTGCCTGCCGGGTCAAGCGCAATCAGACCCGCCAGAAGCTGGTCCATCTCTGGCTGAAGCCGTGACTTGTCGGTTTCACTGCGGGCGGCTTTCATGCGCAGCAGCCTGAGGCGGCGCGATTTCACTTCAAACAACAGCGCCGGTGTCCACTGAGTGAGGGTGATGGCCTGTGCTGCACCGTCAAGTTCACCCAGCAGATGCAGGGCCAGTTCATTCCTACCCTTCTGCTCCGCCACACGTGCCATCAGCAGGCGCACCAACCATTTGTCTTTTGTGGTGTCGGTGCCCGGGCGCGTTTGCAGCCAGTGGAGTGTGGCATCCAGACCATCCGTGTCAGCTTTCTCCAGTGCTTCCGGTTCAAGGGCCAGAATATCGTTGCCAGTTTCACTCACGGCATTGACAGGTTCATCCCGCCAGTTGGACATCTCGTCGAGCACGCTCTGGTTTATCCAGTTCAGCGTGACCTCATCAGCAAAGGGTGTGCCGTCATTGAAGGCCAGCGTTTCAAGTCCAGGAAGGCGCCGCAGCAGCCCTTTCAGGTCAGCGGTAATGATATCGGCCAGCACATCCTGGCCTGATTTAATCAGGGCCTGATGGATGTACCACTGCAAATCCAGCCAGAGATGATTGGCGCCACGCGAGAAAGTGCTGTCCGCTTGTTCCAGTATCTCCAGCCAGCTCTGTTGCAAATACAGCCGTTTAAGCATTGCACGCTGGTCAGCCCGCGGCGGTTCGATGCGCGTTTTCCCTTCGCCATCCGGTGCCGGGATCGCTCTCAGCGTGTCGTGACGCAGACTTTTCATCAGCCGGTGTGCGGCAAGCCAGCCATCAGGTTGCTCACGCAAATATCCCGTCAGGGTTCGGGCCTGAGCCAGCAAATCCTGACCGGATGTGATGCGGCTCAGCACTGGCGCGTCCTGTTCTGCCGTATGAAATGCTGGATGCTCGCGTGTTTTACTGCTGGCGTTCTGGGGTATTACCGCATCCACGCCACCGGCTTTCATCAGGCGGGCTCCCAGCGCGCTGTACAGGGCACTCAGATCTGGACGTGACGCTTCAGGCTCAGTTTCAAGACTGTCTCGGATGAGCAGCAACGCACCGGTCGTACGCTGGGCATCGTCGCGTACCACTTCTGGCCAGAGTAACAGGCTGTCAAGTAGACGAGAGCCTGCGAGCCACTCCAGCGCCGGTTTACGGCTTCGCTCGCGCTGAGGATGGAGCTGTGTTCCATACTGGGTTAGTAATCCCGCCAGTAACTCAAGCCCTTCAGCAAACCCGGTTTCACCGTCCTGGTGCAAGCGCGCCCAACAATAGTAAGTAGCAACCCGGACATCTTTGGCCTCTGTGGTCAGCACCTTTTCAGCCAGCTGGCAAATCAGCCCGGTATCAATGCCGGAAAGTTTATTGACCTCCTCCCGGATACGCTGGAAATCATCGTCATAACCCGGGTCTTCTCCTGTAGGATTGATCTCACTGATAGGGGTAAGCCAGCGCTGCCAGCTTTCCATACGTGACTGCGCCTGCTGTCGCAGCAAGGTTTCATCCGCCTGGCAGGCAACAACCAGATTCTGCAAAGCGTCCATTATTCGACTCCGTCCATGTCACTGTTTTCTGTGTTGGTCATCAGCGCCTGCGCCATAGCCGCGCTGTCGACGCTGAATATTTGATCTGGCAGCGTAAAACCCCGGAGTGCCAGTAACGCCAGCGGCCCACTGCCCAGTTGTGAACGCAGTACCCACTGTAGGGTCCGACCATCCGGGGCGGTAAAACTCATCATCCACTGACTGCGGTCTAGCTGCTCTCTCTTACTTTCATCCAGCCAGCGAATAAAGCCCCAGGTTCCGCTGTAATCACCAAACAGACGTGCGCCCGCATTGACGGTGGTCCATGTCAGCATGGTTCCGGGCTTGTAGGTGTCACCAGGCCAACGGAAGCTCTGCCAGTCTGCCATCTGGTTGAAGTAGTGCAGCTTTTGTCCATCAATAGTCAGTTGCGTTTCTACCACCTGCGGTACCGGACGCGCCTGTAGCTCAAAGCTGATGCCCTGACTGCCGTCGGTAAATAAGATATCCGATAGCTGGCTGAGCTGATTAATCGCCCGCAGGAAGGCTGGATTAAAGCTCAGCCCCTGGCTATTAACCTTATCCGGCACCCACTGGCTGCCCTCCTTATGCAGCACACCGCCGAGTTCCGTGGTCAGGAAGCGCTCAATGCGTCCGCTGTCCTTACGCACAAACTCAGCCAGCATTGGCAGAGAGGAATCACTCTTGCTGATAGCGAATGGGAAACGTCCGTCAAATGCCGTGTGCCAGTTCGCCACCACGGAGCGACTCCATTTGTCATTCAGGCTCGCTGCCGATGGCTGAAGCACAGTTTCCCAGGCCTGGGTCAGTGGCTGCACAAACATGGTGCTGCCAAAACCACTCCACTCTTCGCCCAGGCTTGCAGCAATCAGGCTGCCGTACTGCTGGGTGTCGGTCAGGTCCACGCTTTTGCCCTGGAACACGGTCTGCGCCAGGCTCTGCATCATTTCCTGAGGGTCAGAGGCGCTGGCGACCTGTTGCAGACGCAGACGCACACGGGTGATACGGGTAAGATACGTTTGCAGGCTCAGTGAGTTGTCAGCCGACATAACGTTGCTGCCTTTGTTTTTACCCATAAGTGCCAGCAACGGTCCAAAGGTTTCATCCAGTGGGCCCTGCGGGCCTGAGGCTGACTGGTCAATTACCGGTTTGTCCTTCCCGCCTACCAGGTCTTTAGCCGATTTGATGATGGAGTCCGACAGGCCTTCACTCTTCTGGCCGGTCTGCCCCTGCCAGGCGAGGGTGTTCATCAGGGCAATCAGCGGTGACTGGCGAACATCACTCATCAGCGTCAGCTGGTCGGTGACGTCTGCAATATTGTTTGCCGGATTAAGTTGCAGGCTGTTGAGGAAGCTCAGCCAGCTACCGGCAAAGTCGGTGAAGTAGCGTTCCGTCAGACGTGCTTTCAGTGCTTCCGGCGACAGGTCTGAGGAGACGGCTTTCCGGCTGTCGCTCAGCACCCAGTCAATTTCATCGCGGCGGGAGTTCGCCGCTTTCTCAATGGCCTGCTGAATACCTCCCTCCCAGGCCTGACGGGTGAACATGCCCGGCACCACCTCATCGGTGGTAAACAGGCGACGGGCATCGGTACCGCCGGTCATGTCCTCCAGAGACACATCGGCGAAGTTACGACGCACGGATTTGAGCATGTTCTCGTACAGCGTACTTTCCGCGTTGCGCCGTCCAATTTGCTGCAACAGCACCTGGCGGCTCTGGCTGACCAGTTGCGCATCCGGTGTGGTTTTCCACTGTGGCTGCGCTGGCAGTTCGGTGATGTAGAAAGCCCACAAATCTGGTGACAGGCTTTGCCACAGGCCAGCTGAGATGCCTAAACGCGTCGGCTGCACGGTTTTCATGGTTTGCGCGTAGAATGCACCATCAGCTTTATCCGGACGGGACATCATCAGCCAGGCTTTCAGCTGATCATAACCCGGTTTCGCCATCTGTGTCCGCTGGTCGCTGTTGGGTGCCGAATTGACCAGCGCAATGAGCTTCTGCTTAAGCGCTTCATTTGCCGGGTCACGTATCAGACGGTTGTTCGCCACCCCGTACCAGGGCAGCATTGCGTCAAGCAACTGCTGATCATGGTCCAGACCAAAGCGCTGATACCATGGCGCGCCGTCCTGAATATGGTGCAGCAGGCGACCGGCATCATTACGCAAAGCATGCAGGGCCGTCAGCTGGTAATCCGATACAGAAGGGTGCTCCACCAGAGCATGAGCCTGCTGTGCAACAGAAACTATTTGTGACCGGTTGACCGCAAACGACAGCAGCGTCCCTCCCCCCCAGACACTGATGATGGCCATCAGTGTCCAGGCCATCGCCCGTTCCCACCGCATACCGACACGACGGCCATGTACGCGGGTGCAGTCGTCGACAATCCCCTGCCAGGTTGCTGGCAGAGTCAGGGCATGACGCTGTGATCCATAATTCTCAGCGTCGGCTGTTCCCGCTGACATTCCGGCAGGTTTCTTCTCCGACAGGCTGAACATCAGACCACGCAGCGGGACGCGCTGCTGAGAAACAAAGAGCCATGGCTGCAACTGCTGAGCCCAGCGGGCAATAGCACCGTCGTTCAGGTGCTGGCTCAGGCGCAGCAGGAAGTCGTGGCTGCTGTTTTCCGCGACCTGACTCATCCCCTGCGTCCGCAGGGCCGGCAGCATCAGTTCCAGCTGGCGGATCACATCGTCTTCTTTTGCGCGTGGTGGAAAGCTTGCGCCTACCGCCTGCTCAGGACGCGTACCCTGCGACCAGTGACTGCTGCACAGTTGCCACAGCCAGACCGGAGCGGAATAACGCAGCAGTTCGCTGATTTTTTCCAGGCCGCGTAAATCGCTGTCGCTGATATGTGGGGTCAGCTTAAGCGACTCGGGCAGTACACGGATAATCCCGTCCAGCGGGCACCCGCGGCGTAGTTTACGCAGCGCTGTGTATTTTTCGCGGTCAGGCTCCGATGCCAGGCTGCCGCCATAAATCAGCACGGTGCGGTTGCCTTCAAGCCACTGCTGCTGTTGCAGGCCGGGTACCAGTTGCTCAATCGCGGCTTCATCGCCGGTGATCAGCAGCAGGCGGACTTTACGCCGCCAGAAGAACGAGTGCCGCCTTCTGCGATTCCTGCTCAGTGCTGAAAAATCATATTGATCCGACGCGCTTTCTTCGTTGGGATTGTTTTCACCATCAGGCGTAACGGGAGAGGGATTTTGTTGCCTGGACAACGTAAAGAACACCAGGGTGCATAATGTGGCGGTCAGAATGATGCAACCTGCCAGCACATACCAGAAATTATCGTCACCGCTACCGGACGGTAACTGCGCTGTCTGTGCAAAAATAAAGAGTATCATCAGCAGAACTGCCACGATAAGTAGTCCTGCTCCCAGTGGCTTTGAAACCTTTTTCATGCCGGTTATTCCTTTCCGGAGTGTCGTGCAACCCTGATAAATTCCGGGCGCTGAAGACGGGCTGTAATTCGTCTCAGCAAAATGGCCAGCCCAGGCAATGTCACAATCATTGACAGCAGAAGAAGAGAGATCCCTGCCCAGGAGAATGCAGTTGAAGGGAAATAGCGGATCATCAGACTGTACAGCCCAGCATTAAGCAGTAATGCCATAAGAACAGATCCCCCGGGAAAGGGAGGCTGAATCACGAAATGATCATGCCCGACTGCAGGAGCGGCGTTTCCGAGCGACACAGCCCAGGCATCGTCTTCACCTTCGAGAAGAAGCCACTGGCTGGTGGGGCCATAAGCAGCCATCTCAGCCGCAGCGCCAGTCATTGCCCAGCCAGCAAGACCGCCATACCGGACACTGGCGGTGTCATAGTCAATGACACCGCCAGTGCCAATGCTATCGTACAAAGGAACCGAAAGATCATTCAGCACCCTGCTCACTGACTGTCTTGGCGCATCTGAGAGCCCACTGTGCCAGACAAGGTGTTTCTTGCTGGCAGACGTGAGGGCCATATCCCGTAATTCAGTGAGTTCCGTTGCAAGCATACGGGTGTTGAGCGGCATCGCCCGGAAAAGCCGTAATGCATTTTTTTGCTCACCCGGATTCAGCATCGATGGTGGCATCAAAAATAACGCGCTGGCAAATTCCGGCAGAACATCATTGGGCAAACGATAGTGCATTGCCAGTACCAATACGGGCCGCTTTGTTGACGCCACAAACTGATTCCAGCCATCAAAGGATGAGTCTGCGTCCTGAAAATGAATCTCAGCTTTCCAGGGAGGGGAACCTGCTGACCAGATACGATAGAATGACTGAGATTCACGGTCTTTGTCGCTACCGTTGGTCTGAACAATAATCTGGAGTGGGCCGGAAGAATATCGCCGCCGAATCGAGGGCATTATCTGAGCAATGAGATGACGAAGCAGCTGCTCAAAACGTGAAATACCGGGTGTAAGCGGTTCGTCTGGCAACATCGTGAGAGGCGATGTGTCTGCACTTTCCTCTTCCTGCGTATGTGCGAGACGATCTAACAGTCCCGTATCGGCAGTAATGAAAACATGGCTGAGAATGACAAGATGCTGTTGTGCACGTAAGCGCCACTTCAGACGCATGTTCCGGCACCACTCATTCCAGTTCCAGACACGAACTGCCAGCATTTCCTGCCTGAAAGTGTAGACCGCGATGGCTGCCGAAATGCCCGCAAATGTCCAGGCCGTCAGTGGCAACCAGGCCCCACTGCTCAATGAAAGTAACCCTGTCGCCGGAGATTTCAGTACAGCAACAAGCAGCCCGGTGAAAAGTCCGAGAATAATAATCAACAGACAGTTCCACGGTGACCAGGATGGTGCCTGCTCTTTTTCAGGCACTTCCGGAAGAGACCATCCCATCAGCCAACCTCCATATCCGGCATACTTGCGATGACACTCGAACCACACTGCGTCTTGCAGCCATGCAATACAATTCCACGCCCGTTTTCTTCATACGCAGAAACATCGCATTCAATAATTTTATTCATACCGTGTTCCGGGCAACTGACGGTATCATTCAAAAGTGCGGCATTTTTACCGGATATATCGAAACTGGATGAGGCTGATGTGACTTTGCCACCATGCGTAGTGGCATCCCCTAAAACGACGACAAATTTCCCCATTTGCTAATCCTTTAATTCGAAGAAAACAACTGACTATATAGCGTTGAATTTTAGCAAACTCACTGAACAACAACCTACCGAAGTGTGTTTATGCTTTATTTACAGCTCTATATGCTGGCAGCTTACTTTGCTCTTTATAAAATTCATCAACAACAGTGTCCTGACTAATTAAATCAGGTTCAGGTACTTTGTCTGGCTCTCCACTGGAGAGATAAGGATCCTCTCCCTGCGTCCAGTCCGCTTTTCGCCGTAAATCTGCCATAAATTCTTTATCCCAGGTTGCATCGCAATACCCAATCGGTAAATCATATGCCACCACCTGAGACATGAAATCAGCACGCATAGGAAGAGTACTATGATCCGTGGGCTGAGAAACATAGGTTCTTATGCGAAGATCCTTTTCTTCAAATGTCTCCTTACGGGTCACAGGCACCATTCGGGGCTCAGATTCAGTTCCCACATTTTTAAATCCAATCACAATATCCTGATTGGGGTATAAATTGATGTAATTGTCATAGGTATTGTCGTTTTTTAGATTTTTATCCGGATTAATTTCCCCCCAGCCATCTATCTGTCTGTCATCGTGTTCAGCTCCAACACGTGATACATCAAAATTAGCTAATTTTGCAGCATCTATAGGTTCAGGTACCTTTTCGGCATTAATAAAAACCGTTTGCCATTCCGGAGGATCTGGATAGGTGAAACTACTGCTTTGATACTTGTCGCCTTTATCATCCCAGAACGGTTTACCATCCGGCAATTTTGCAAAAGGTGTTGCGGGATTTGGCGCTTCGCCACATGGAGTACTGCGAGCCAGCATGCGCTGAAATAAATTTCCCTGATGCTTTTTCAGCAGAGGATGAGGCTGCCCCTGAGAATTATTGGGTAATCCCTGCCAGCCAATTGAGCGTAGCGGACGTGACCCCATAACTCGATCATGAGGACAGAAGTAAATATAAGTGCGTCCGTGGTTATCTCGTTCGGCAAGACTGCTGCCACTTTCACTGGCAAGAGCGACATCTGGTCGCCAGTTCTTTTTATCTGCCGTCTGTCCGACACAAAGCCCTTCATAGCCCAGTGATGATAAATGATTTTTTCTGGAAGCCACCTTATCAATGATGGCAGATAACGTATTCTGCCGCCCTTCTGGCGAAATGCACTCATCTGCCGGAAGTGACGCCCCATTAAGATCGTTATGATCCAGTGCATAAGGAGAATTAAGTACAAATAATGCATCAGGTACATTCCTGGCTATCGCTACCGCAGCCATTGCAACCATGGTTCCCTGGCTGTGAGAAATAATGGTTACTGTATCTTTGGGATATTTATTACGAATACTGTCAACCAGGTCTGCAAGGCGTTTTGCAGCATGCGCGTAGTATTTTCGCGGTGGCGCATTGGTTAACAGGCGATCTTTGTCTTCATTAAACCACTGGACTTTGATACCTGCTACTCTCTCTTTAAACCCTGTCTCACTCCATAAAGAGTGCAGATTATTTGTACCGTTCTGGAATGGCCCGCCGCCCCAGAAAAATGGCCCCTGAGCAATAATATTTTCATGAGGCATGCCTTGCCTTTTTAAGTGATGGTAATCAACGCCTTTCCTATTGGCTAACGGTATAACATATTTATCTTCATTACCTTTAGGTGAAGCATACCCCCAGTAAAAGCGAATGACTGGAGAGGTTTCCTTCTTAGGCGCAGGCAAATCTCTTTCTATAAGAGGTTCAATCTCTATTTTTTCATCAGAAAAATATTTATTAGCCACCAGTTTATAATCAGTCCCTTTTAATCCAAGTCTCTTATTCAGGCCTTCACAAATTTTGTCCTCAGCAATTGAAAACCATTCTCCTGTCGAGTTAACACCATGTACAAGAATAATAATTCCAGGCAAATGTGGAGGTAAATCACACCCACCTCTGATTTGGCAATTTTTATGAGAGGGAAATGAACGCCAGGAAGGATGCCCATTATCATCAAACTTACATTCAAGTTCCCGAACAGGTTCATAATTATTGTTCATTTTTCACCACCTCCTTTTTCCCATTTGACTCATTAGTATATGTGATGGCTTTAGCTTTAATATTTTTATTACATTGATATTTAACATCAATACTTGACGTTGAAAGCTTCGGAAATTTAATTCCATCTTTATAAACTTCATCTTCAATCCTAATCTGGATTTCAGACAATTCGTTTGCCATTAAATTCCTTTCCTCATGTGTTTTCGGTGGCGTTAATGTTCTGAGATAGTCGAATATATGAAATCTAGGTCCATACTCGTTTGCATAGGGCATTTTTTTTCTTATCAGTTCTTCTTTCACTAACTCATCAATTTTTTTCTGCCAGTCATCATAAACACTGATTAAATTGCCGTCAGAAAACCTTAATTTATTCACTGAGCTAAGGTCATTGAGACCTGTAGGGCGAGAATAGCTATCCTCCGTTTTAGACTCATCCCTTAGATAAACACCATCATTAGCCACTACTACTTTAAGCTGACTAAAACGTTCTGGGGTGCTGTATTCCATAGCTACAATTTTATATATAAATGTGTTCCCATGATCTGCTGAAAAGAAGAAAAACACAGGGCAACCTGTTTCTGACCTTCCACTACCACAATATTGTCTGGTAGATGCGCCAGGGAATGCCAGATAACCATTATCCGCCCCATTAATAATAGAGCCTTGATAAGCCGCAATATTATTTCCCCGGCGATATGAGAAATCATAAAAATCGTTATCCCATCCCAGGTGTGTTTTTATTCCCCGCAGAGAGTCATTGTAATAAACCTGTCCACCCTTATCACAGGATATGTAGTTTTCCAGCGTCAGGTATCGATTTTTATCTATGCGATAAATAATTTGAGCCGGAGCATTTGTTTCAACTTTTCGTGACTCTTCTACCTTCTGAGAACCGCTCATTCCTCCCAGACCCACCCCAAAACTGGCTCCCATACTGGCTCCTGCCAGGAACTGTAAGCCTTTATAAATGGCATACAGGAGTACACCAATAATGGCTATAATTGTGAGGACTTTCCTGTCTGACTGATTCCATCTCATCTTAATTCGCCTTAACTAAGCTGATAATCATATTGTCGATAACATCAGAAGAATTGAGTGACGTTGCTCCAGAAGCATCTGTAATACCGGAAACAACAGAACCATCTGGCATGGTGATTTTGTACGCTTTACCTGGTATAGGTTCTTTTGTCAGCGCATTTCTGATGACAAATTTCTCATCAAACGTAGAAGGTTCAAACGACTTCATCACCCCCTGCATACTGCCCGTGCCCGCTTTCCTGATGCCCGTGTTCTTAATCAGCAGTTTACCCGGACCACCAATCTCAACATTTCCGCCGTTGATTTTGATGTAGCCACCACCACAAATCAGCGTCAGCTCGTCCTGTGCCGTGACAACCATTTTCCTGCCGCTTGAAACATGCGTATCCTGCGTGGACCATGTGGTGATGTTTCCGCCCTGCGCCTGAATATCAATATCGTTTTGCGAGCTGAACAGTTTTGCCCCTTCACGGCTGTACAGGCTGAGTTGTTTACCGGCCGCCAGCGTAAAGTCCTTCTGCGCACCAACATCCAGCTGTTTACCCGCTGTCAGCGTAAGATTATCACTGACTGATAGCTGCATAACTTGCAATGACACTCGCACCACACTGCGTCTTGCAGCCATGCAATATAATTCCACGCCCGTTTTCTTCATACGCAGAAACATCGCATTCAATAATTTTATTCATACCGTGTTCCGGGCAACTGACGGTATCATTCAAAAGTGCGGCATTTTTACCGGCTATATCGAAACTGGATGAGGCTGATGTAACTTTACCATCATGCGTAGTGGCATCCCCTAAAACAACGACGTATCTACTCATTTAATAACCATACTCCTTTGCCTTTTCTCGAATAATTTCCTCGATACCCGTTTCCCGACTTATCATTGAAGGTTCATTAATTCTTTCAACAACCCCAGTGTTCATATAAGGGTCTGCGCCAGTGGTCCAATCAGCAAGATATCGGAGCGTTGAAAGAAATTCTTTATCCCATGTAGCATCGCAGTAACCTATCGGTAAATCATAAGCTACTACTCTGGTCATAAATTCCTTGTTTCCGGGCAGTGTGCTGTGATCTGTTGGTTGAGAAACATAAGTTCGTAACCTTTTATCTTTTTCTTCGAAAGTTTCCTTCCTTGTTATCTCTTGCACATAACCACTTGGAAGTTCCTTATAGCCGATTACAACATCTTGGTTTGGATATAAATTGACATAGTTATCATATGTATTGTCATTTTTCTTTCCAGTTTTAGGGGCTATCTCACCCCACCCATCCTGTTGTTTTGAGCCATGCTCTTTACCTACTCTGGTTTCGTCAAATTCGGCCAGCTCACTGGGATTAATAGGCTCAGGGACTTTCTCTGCATTTACAAACACTGTTTGCCATTTTGGAGGGTCAGGATATGTAATGCTACTACTTTGATATTTATCACCATCATCATCCCAAAATGGTTTTCCATCAGGTAAAGTACCAAATGGTGTCTGCTTATCAGGATAAGAACCGCATGGCGTATTCCTGGCCAACATCCTCTGGTACAAATTATTTTTAAATTTCACAATTAATGGATGTGGATTACCATTTTTATCATTAGGTAGCCCTTGCCACCCTATCGAGCGAAGCGGTAATGACCCCATAACTCGGTCATGAGGGCAAAAATAAATATACGTTCTGCCATGATTATCACGCTCTTGTATTTTTCCAGCCCGTATTACATTCTCACCTTCAGGCTTCCAATTCGTTTTATCAGTAAACTTGCCTACACATAACCCTTTATAACCCACAGAGGACAGATGCGTGGATTGCTTTGCAATTTTTTCAATTATTGATGATAATGTATTTTCGCGTCCGCTTGGAGAAATTCTCTCTTTCTGAGGAATTGAAAGCTCATTAAGCTGGCTATTATGCATTGCATAAGGGGAGTTTAATATAAAAAGAGCATCTGGCCCTTTTTTTGCTAATGCGACTGCGGCTAGCGAAATCATTGTCCCTTGGCTATGAGAGATAATACTAACCGTATCATTTGGATATTTATCCCGGATAAGGTCTAAAAGATCTGCTAATCTCTTAGCTGCATGTGAATAGTATTTTCTTGGTGGAGCATTTGTTAAAAGTCTATCTTTATCTTCATTGAGATACTGAAGTTTTGCTCCAGAGATTCCCGCCAGATTCTCATCGAATCCATAGTCACTCCAAAGCGAGTGTAAGTTATTCGTGCCATTTTGGAATGGGCCACCTCCCCATATATATGGCCCTTTTTTTTGAATGTCATCTTGTTTTATACCTGTTCTTTTCATTTCATGATAATCTTCACCATCCGCATTAGCTAACGGGATAACATATTTATCCTCTTCCCCCCTCACAGAAGAATACCCCCAATAGAATCGAATGATTGGAGAGCGCTCAGAATTTTCAATAAGTTTTCTACGAGCTAAAGGTGAAGGTGACGAGTTACTTTTCCCTTCCTCCTTCTCACAATCTGTACTATATTTGTTCGGCTTCAATTCAAATTGAGAACCATTGAGCCCTAACCTGTCATTTAATCCGTTGCAGAGAGACTCTTCCGCATTTTGATACCATTCACCTGTTGAGTTAACCCCATGGACGAGTATTATCAAACCAGGGAGATGAGGAGGTAAATCACATCCTCCGCGGACCTTTATATTTTTATGAGAAGGGCATGAACGCCATGAAGGTTTTCCATTGTCGTCATACTTTAACTCTAAAGTCCTGGTTGTATCTGTTTTTTCACTCATTAGAAGCATCCTTTTTTATCTATTAGACAAGCCGCCACTTATCTTATTACTGGGACACCATGTGATTGGAGGATATATATAATTAAATATGATAAAACCACACACATACACCACTTGCCTGCTTTTTTCCACCCACCATCAATAGGTTTATGCAAAAAGCCAATAAAAATATATAAGATGCTACCAATTACAAGAGAATATAAACACATTATAAAGAGTATTAATCCTAACATATGTATTCCATTAATATTATTTAACGACCAGTAAGTGTTATTATCATATCATCTATCAAATCCGAAGAATTAAGCGTCGTTGCCCCCTGCGCGTCTGTTATACCAGTGACAACTGACCCGTTTGGCATAGTTATTTTATAGGCTTTTCCTGGAAGCGGCTCTTGGGTTAATGCATTTCTGATAACAAATTTCTCATCAAACGTAGATGGTTCAAACGACTTCATCACCCCCTGCATACTGCCCGTGCCCGCTTTCCTGATGCCCGTGTTCTTAATCAGCAGTTTACCCGGACCACCAATCTCAACATTTCCGCCGTTGATTTTGATATAGCCACCACCACAAATCAGCGTCAGCTCGTCCTGTGCTGTAATGACCATTTTCCTGCCGCTTGAAACATGCGTATCCTGCGTGGACCACGTGGTGATGTTTCCGCCCTGCGCCTGAATATCAATGTCGTTTTGCGAGCTGAACAGTTTTGCCCCTTCACGGCTGTACAGGCTGAGTTGCTTACCGGCCGCCAGCGTAAAGTCCTTCTGCGCACCAACATCCAGCTGTTTACCCGCTGTCAGTGTCATATTATCACTGGCTGATAGCTGCATATCTTCGCCGCTCACCAGTGCCATGCCTTTTGGCGCACTGCCCAGAATCACCTCTTCATGCAGTTGTTCAATTTTCTGCTTCAGGAGTTTTTGCTGACGGCCAACATCGGCAGCCAGAGCCTGAGCCTGCTGTGCGCAGGCAGCAAGGGATTCCATTGCCACTAATGCTGCTGAAAGCCGTGCGAGTGCAGGCTCCATATCAAGGACCTGGCCCTGCGCCTTCGCCTGGCCGTCAGCACTGATAAAAATCCCTTTCTGCGCCCGGATGGCGCCCCAGCTGTCCGTCCTGAGCTCAAACCCCTCACCGCGCTGCTGTTTCTCGCTGTCGACCAGGTGGCCGAGATTGAGCTGGCTCTTGCCGCCGTACTCCGTACTGACCTTGATATGCTCTTTCCCGCGCTCGTCGTCGAGGCGGATTTTATTGTTCGCCGGCGTGCGCAGCACGTTACGTCTGTAGTTGCGGATGGTGACGTGGTCGCCGTGGGCCGAGTCGTGCAGCACACCGGCAATGTACGGCCGGTCCGGGTTGCCGTCCTCAAAACCAATCGCCACCTCGGTACCCGCCAGCAGCGGCAGGTGCAGGCCGTAGGTGTCACCCGCATACGGGCGGGACTGACGGACCCACAGGCTCTCGAACCCGGTCTCCCAGTTCTCACGGTCAAACAGCATGTTGACGCGGTAGCGGCCGTCCTTATCGATATGCCCGTAGGTGTCATTTTCGGTGGTGCTCGTGACGCGGGCCGGTAAGGTACCGGCCATCACCGGACGTGAACCAGGTTCCGGGCGAAAACTGAAATCAGTGCTGTCCGGGATACCGTCAAACCTGACGCAAAAGTCCGCATCACGCTGCGCATGGCTGTGCATCGCCGTGACAACCACGCCCTGCGCAAACACGTCTGCCACTTCGTACCCGCCGGTGACTTTCAGCAGCATACTCGGAGAGAGCTCCGGACAACTGGTGAAGGCAACGGTCTGCGTCTGGTCATTCAGGTAGCGTTCGTGACGGATGCGGGCGTAAAACGCCCCGGACTCCGCTGCCGGGTTGCGGTCATACGCGCTGCCCGGCGTCAGGTAGTTATCCGCCCAGTGATAGGCCTCACCGTAGGTGGTGGTATCCCCGCCGGTTGCGTCAACCCGGGTGTTCATGTCCTGCGTGGCCTGACGGTAGTTGTAGTCGCGGGTGCTGACCGCCTTCTGGACCACCTTATGACGGCTCTCCATATCCCACACCGAGTCCACCCCCTGTGAGTGCTGCCCGGACGGCGGCACCGACGGCAGCGTCAGGCCTTTCTCATACCCCTGCCGGCTGTCGTAAAACTCCACCACGTCGATGTTGAGGCGCGTGTCGGTGGTGAAGCGGAACCAGATACCGACCTCACCCAGCAGGCGGGTGATAAAGTGCAGGTCGTCCTCAGCGTACTGCATCACCTGCTCACGGCGTGGATACTCTTTACTCAGTGAGAACAGGAAGTCCTGGCCGCGCATGCCGTGGCGCTCGCGCAGGATTTTCTCCACAATCTGCGGGACGGACATGTCCTGGTAGATGGCGTTCTGGTGCGAGCGGCTGAGCAGGGCCAGACGCGGCTCAAGCGTCACTGCGTAACGGGTTTCATCCTTTGAGGTACCCAGACGTTCAAAACCCGTGACCACGCCCTGAATCACCCGCACCGGCTGCTGTATTTTGATGCCGTAACCCTGGTCAACCGGGGCCTGAAGCGTCAGGGAAGCCGCTTTCATCAGCATCATCTCTTTGCTGATGGCATGGTCCGCGCTGGTGAATTCAGTACGGTAGCTGAACGGTGTGCTCAGGGCTTCATCACCCTCAAACGCCAGTACATCAAGCTCTGCATCGCAGCCCTTCACCGACAGCAGGTGATGGCTGTGGCTGAATCGTAAGGGAAGATTACTGCTCATGCATGCTCACCTTCTGTCCGGTCAAACTCGAGCACTATGCCCTCTTCCTCATCCCAGCCCAGCGTCAGGGTATGCGGCTTCTGCCCCGCTGCCATATGGCTCAGCAACTGCTGGCTCAGCACCGGCAGAATCTGCTGGTTCAGCAGGCTGTCGATATTGCGCGCACCGGTATCCGGCAGCAGGCAGGCGGCAGTCAGTGCGTCGTACAGGCTTTCGCTGATATGGGTAGTCATACCGTAGTGACGGTTGAGGCGTTTACTGACCTGCGCCAGCTTCATCTCCACAATGGTACGCATCGCTGCCTTTGCCAACGGACGGTAAATCACCGTCTGGAAGCGCGCCAGCAGCGCGGGCTGGAAGTGGTCCCGCAGGACAGGACGCAGCAGTTCATGCAGGTCCGGCTCTGTCGCCTCCGGCTGTTCATCCAGCAGCTGCATGATAAGGTCGCTGCCGAGATTGGAGGTCATCAGAATCACCGTGTTGCGGAAGTCAATTTCCCGCCCCTCGCCGTCGCGCATGACGCCCCGGTCAAACACCTGGTAGAACAGGTTCATCACGTCCCGGTGCGCCTTTTCCACTTCATCCAGCAGCACCACGCTGTACGGGCGCTTACGGACGGCTTCGGTCAGAATGCCGCCCTGACCGTAACCCACGTAGCCCGGAGGTGAGCCCTTGAGCTGCGAAACGGTGTGTGGCTCCTGGTATTCCGAAAGGTTGATGGTGATAAGGGACTTCTCGCCGCCGAACAGTTCATCGGCCAGCGCCAGGGCGGTTTCGGTCTTGCCGGTGCCGCTCGGCCCCACAAGCAGGAACACGCCCTGCGGGCCGTTCTCCGGCGCCAGACCGGTTTTGCTGGCGCGCAGGCGCTGCGCAATGGCATTCAGTGCACTGTCCTGACCGACAACGCGTTTCGCCAGACTGTGCTCAAGGCTCAGCAGTTCCGTCTGCTCGTCCTTCATCAGGGAAGAGAGCGGTACGCCCGTCCAGTCGGCGATAACGGTGGCGACGGTACGCGCGTCCACATCCAGCCCCAGCAGCGGGGTATTCTGCTGCACGGCAGTAAGCTGCATCTGAAGGTCCGCAATCTCCCCCTGACGGGAGATATCCGTGCGGCAGGCAAGCAGTTCTTCCGTCAGTTTCAGCTCCTGGCCGTACTGGGCTTCCCGTTCGTCGAGCTGCAAAATGATGGCGACCTCTTCCTCTCCGATGGCGGCCAGACGTTCGCCGTGAGCGGTATTACCCACCACGATATCCTCCAGCAGCGCCTGCTTCTCCATAGCAAGGGCCGTGAGCTGCGCCTTCATGCGGGTCAGCGGCTCCGGCACCGTATCCAGGCTCATACGGACACGGGCAGAGGCAGTATCCAGCAAATCCACCGCCTTGTCAGGAAGCTGGCGTCCGGTCAGATAGCGTCTGGACAACGTGACGGCAGCTTTAACCGCCTCATCCGTAATGTGTACGCCATGGTGCTCCGCGTAGCGTGACTTGAGTCCGCGCAGCATCAGGCAGGCGGTGTCGTCGTCCGGCTCATCAACTTTAACCATCTGGAAACGACGCTCCAGCGCGGCGTCGCGCTCAAAGTACTGTTTGTACTCACTCCAGGTGGTGGCGGCGATGGTTCTGAGCTCACCGCGGGCGAGCGCCGGTTTCAGCAGGTTGGCCGCATCGGCGCCGCCCGCCTGGTTGCCCGCGCCGATAATGGTGTGCGCCTCGTCAATGAAGAGCAGAACCGGCTGGGGTGACTGCTGCACCGCGTCGATGATGTTTTTCAGGCGCTGCTCGAATTCCCCCTTCACACCCGCCCCTGCCTGTAACAGGCCGAGGTCAAGGGTGCGTACCGAGACCGGCTTCAGCGCGTCCGGCACATTGCCCTCATGAATGCGCAGCGCCAGTCCCTCCACGAGCGCGGTCTTGCCGACTCCCGGTTCGCCGACCAGAATCGGGTTGTTCTTGCGGCGCCGGGAAAGAATGTCCACCATCTGGCGGATTTCATTGTCGCGGCCATAGACCGGGTCGATTCTGCCCTCACGGGCGCGGGCGGTGACGTCGAGGGTGAACCTGTCCAGCGCATTCTGCAACGCCGGATTCAGCTCTCCTTTTATATCCGCATTCACCGGACGGCCGACAAACTCCACCTCATCCCTCTGCGTAAGCTCCGCTTCCTGCTGCACCTCCGGGCGTTCATCCGACTGCGCATCCAGAAGTGCACGCAGGCGCTCAAGCTGGCTCTGCGCCAGCGTCAGCAGCGGCCACAGGCCGTCGCAGCGCAGCAGTTTCGGTTTTTCCACCAGAGCCATCAGGAGGTGAATGCTGCGGATATGCTCTTCCCCCGCCAGCGAGGCGTGCAGCCAGGCGTCCTGCATCAGTGACTGCACGCCCTCCGAAAGCTGCGGACGGCTGCGCACTGACCGTGGCAGGCTGTCCAGAAAACCCAGCATATCCTGCCATATCGTATCCATATCCCATTCGTAGCGCCGCGCCAGCACCGTCAGGTCGCCCTCACCCTGTTCCAGCAGTTTCAGCAGCCAGTGCTCAGGCAGGATTTCCGCATGGGCGCGGGTCTGGCACAGGGAAGCGGCCCCTTCCATCGCGCGGGCACAGTAAGGGTTAAGACGGCGTAACAGGATGGCTGGATTTTCCATGAGACTCTCTCTTTATCAGTTCCGGACACGCTACCGCCCGTCGCTGTTCCCTGTTATTCAGGAACCCAAAGCGCATCAGGTCGGGCAGGCAGATTGTGTTTTTCTTTGCTGACCACCCGTCAGTACAGGCGCTCAGCAAAAAAAGCAGACGGCTGACCGTCTGCTCAGGGCTCTTACGCAGTGGCGCGTTCGTTCCAGGAATCGGAATGAATGATGTTGCCGTCCTTGTAGGTCCAGGTGATTTTTTCGTAGCGCAGTTCAATCTGCTCGAGGTGGTTGTGCTTCTCGAAAGCAGGATCCTTGATGTCATGCATCTTCGGATTCACTTTCACCAGCTTCACGTTCTCAAGCTTCGTGTTGAAGTACTCCACTTCCTGGCCTGCGTCATTGATTCTGTACCATTTGAACTCGGCCGATTTCAGGGTCTGGCCGGTCGTCACCGCCTTGTACAGGTACGGGCTGGAGGAGTCGATTTCCTTGGTGAACAGGAACGGGGTGTGGATACGGGTACCGGTCAGCTTGCCGGTATTGTTATCGGTCGGGATGTACAGGTTGTGCTCCTGGGCCACCACTTCGATACTGCCTTCACGATCCTGAACGTCCACAGACCCTTTGATGTCCGCGCCGCCGTCGTCCTTCAGCCACAGATAGACTGGAATTGCCATGTTAATTACTCCGTTACATTGTTATCAGCGCCATCATCCTGCGATGACGCATGGGTCTTGCCCGGCGCCTGACAGGCATTCGCCTGCGGTACCAGACTGATTTCGACACGGCGGTTCAGCGCCCGGCCTTCAGCCGTGTCGTTGGTGGCGACAGGACGGCTTTCACCATAGCCCTGCACCGCAAAACAGCTCTCCGGCACGTCGCCGGTATCCCGCATCCAGTCGCGCACCGACTCCGCGCGCTTAAGCGACAGCACCTGGTTGGACTGGTCATCCCCGGTGCTGTCGGTATGGCCCGCCACCACAATCAGCCAGCCGGGCTTCGCCTTGATCCCCACCAGTGAGTTCACCAGCAGCTTTGTTGAGGCGGGTTTAAGCGCCCACTTTCCGGTATGGAACAGCGACATGCTGTCGAGGCGGATGATTTTCGGTGCCGGTTTGAGTTCCGGTTCAGGCGGCGGAGGCGGAGGCACATAAGAGCGAATCGCATTCAGCACTGGCATACGCAGACGTCCGCCCTGATACAGACCCAGACTCAGCCGGGCCGGTACACCGTTACGTGCATGGTCGTCCAGCAATGCCGCATCCTCGCGCAGCACGGCAACGGCGTCAGCTTTCGGCCCGAAGTCATTCATCGGTATACGTTCATAGCGTGCAATATCGAAGCTCACGCGTTGCAACAGCTGGCGATTATTCCAGCCACTGCTGAGTAGCGCAGCAATGGTCGCCAGCGTGAAGATTCCGAGCGCACCGCGCCAGGTTCGACCATGCGGTGTCAGGCCTCGTCCTTCTGGCAGTAAAGGGAGGACAAAATTCGGGAACAGGGAAATAACCGTACTGTCCGTTCCCGCCGGCTGCCAGCCAGACACCTGCTGCATCGCAGTATGGCGGGACAACCACGCTGTCCAGACAGAGGTGGCCATGCTTCCGGTCAGGATCGGACCCAATCCCCACAGAACCGCAACAGGTTCAATGACAGGAATATCGGGGTTTTCATCCATAAGGACAGCCTGGACGTGCTGTTGGAACCAGCTCATCAGGCTGTTCATCAGCACCTGTTGCTGCATCGCAGGCGTTCCGCCAGTATTAACCCATTCAGCAACTGAGCCAGGCGCTGAAGTCCCACTCCAGACCTTTACCCCTTCCCCCAGGATCGCCGTCTGCCAGAGCATGTCATTCATCATCGCACTGCCGACCTGTCCATTCAGAACCAGTGGCACAGAATGGCCGGTTGCTTTACGCAACCGGCTAATCTGCCAGCGCAGGGCAAGCAAACGACTGGTAAGGCGCTCACTGTCAGGGTGCTGCTGCGGACAAACACTGACCATCACTGACAGCTGACGTCCCCAGTCGGGGCGCAACCACAGTACCTGACGGGCGGCCTGCTCCAGTTCCAGATGATCCTCCACACGGATCCAGCAGCCCTGCGTGACAGTAAGCACAGGTGACTGATGCGGCCAGGCAAGCGGCAGATCGCCACAGACCAGTACCACGGGCTGACAATAATTGGCTTCAGGCAGGTCCTCCAGACACAGGGTGAAATCGTGCTGCACGCGACGGCAGGCGACAGCCCAGAACGCTATGATGAGTCCCAGTACCACCAGCAGGACGAGAATGGAAACCAGACGGGATGCTGGCAGAAACCACAGGCAGACCACTGCACTCAGCAGGGCAGCCCAGAGCGCAAGCCCGCGCTGTTGTGCAGGGCTCATTTCACGGCTCCCGGCAGCAGGGTAAGCAGTGTCTGATCCAGCCAGCAATCCAGTCCCCACCATAATGCGGTGACCACCACCACACTCAGGCCAATGCGCATAGGCCATGATGCCAGCCACCCCCCTATCCCCCGTCCGGCATGGCTTTCCGCCAGAACGGGATGGGGTTGTGAATAGCTGAACGGCGCAACATATTCATTCAGTGCATTCATGAGTTTCTGCCGCTCAGGATCGTTCAGGGAGCGGAAGTTGCCGAGGAATCCGAGCATCATGACTCGCTGGAAGCAGGTCACAACGGCGTGGTCAGGAGCCGGTTCACGCAGCACATCACGCATCCGATCGCATAACGTGTCACCGGCGTCCATGGTGCCAAGGAAGTATCCCTGTAAGGGAATGTCATACCACTGTATACAGGCATCATCCTCCACACCGCGACCTTTGACCGCCTCATCAAGCAGCGCACACTGTGCCGTAAGAATATGCTGGCAGCTGGCTTCATCGAGTTCGCTCGCTTTCAGTTTTCGCTGCACACGCCCGACATCATCAATGCAGCGCTCCCAAAGCGTACGACCTTCCCCGTCCTGGAATGTCGGGCCGTGACGCAGACTGATCACCTGTAGCCAGGTGTCCTGTAACAGGGCATCAATATCAATGAACGCGGCAGTAGCGCGTTTACGATCATTCATGTTCTCAGTACCGCAAAGAGTTCAAGTTCAGGCTCGGCGAGCATTCCCGGAACGTAAAACATACAGGTGCCGCTCTGGAACATTTCGATGGCCAGGGGATGAGAGACATCAAGGCTGAAATACTGATTTTCCAGACGTAGTGGAATGGCTGCCGGCACATGGCGCAGCGGCATCAGAGGGACGCCCACCCGCGATGAATTGACGATACTCCTGACATGATCGGGACTGCCGACCTTGCACTGGCGCGGGAACTGCTCCTGCAATTGTGCCACCGGCATCGGTGAACGCACGGAGAGGTAATAATCAGCGCCTTCGCGCAGACGTGGATCATGCAGACGGGCCTGCCAGAAGTGAAGCCGGTCATCATGCTCAAGCTCAATCGCCACCACCCGCGATGGCAGGCTGGCTTCCAGAAGATCGCCAAGTAAATCAAACAGCGGCGGGAAGACGTTATTCAGTTGCTCATGCTGCCATGCCGGGATCGCACTGACCTGATGCTCCAGCGAGAATGTCAACAGGCTGCCTGCAAGCCTTGCCAGCTCCGGATAGAGACGCTCAGGCGGGCTTTGCGGGTGGCGCTGAAACTGACCCAGCACGGGCTCAGCACTGTTCAGGGCATTGAGCAGCCAGAACAATGAAACATCGGCTACGGCAAAATCCGCCATGCGCTCATTACTTTCCCGGCGCATGTCCATCAGGCGGCCCAGACGGGCGCGCAGTTGCGTCAACAGTTGCCCCAGCTGGGTCATCAGCCAGCGGCTGCCCAGCAACGCCAGCAGCGGCGGAAGGTATGTCTCATCAAGTGCCCAGTTCCCCTGCGAATCTTGTTGCAGGCGGGCAACCGGACAGGTCAGGTAATCGCTGTTGTTCTGATGGGCAAATCGCAACGTCAGCTCTGGCCGCATCACTGCAATCTGGCGGGTGTCATCGCCAAAAAGGTTGCGGACATCCCGCCAGCGCTGGCGATAGCGAACAGGACGCGCGGCCACCTCATCGGGCTTAAGGCAGTTGCCACCATTCGCGCGCAGGAGCGGAAGAGCCAGAACCACCACCACGTCCTGTGTTTCACTCTCAAGCGCCAGCACCGGTGGCAGGTCGTCAGCATTATCCGTATCGATTAATGTCCCGTCAGGGAACCGGAGGTGCAGATGACGGGCCTGTAGACGGCCCAACTTCAGTACATCCGGTTCGAAAGTGGCATTAATCACCCCCCAGGGATGGGAGAGACCCAGTCGGGCGATACATTCCGCAGACCAGGCCGCATAGGCGGCCTGTTGCTGGAAGTGCTGGGGAGAGACCATCTGGCCCCTGCCCCATAACGGTTGTTCCGTTTTCATGCTTCCTGCCTTACGTTACGCTTTCGCTTTCGGCATCTGGCTCACCAGAGACAGGTTCACATCCATGCCTTCCACCTGGAAGTGCGGCACCGCAAACAGCTTCACGCGGAAGAAACCCGGGTTGTCTTCGATATCTTCCACCACCACCTTCGCGTCACGCAGCGGATGAGAAGCCTGCAACTCATCGCCCGGATCGGTCATTTCCGTCACCAGACTACGCACCCAGGTATTCAGCTCCAGTTCCAGCAGGCGGCGGTCCTTGGTGGTGCCGATGTTCTCGCGCTGGATGAGCTTCAGGTAGTGCGCAATACGCGACAGCAGGAAGATGTACGGCAGACGTGCGTTGATGCGGCTGTTGGCCGTGGCATCTGCGGTGTCGTACAGCGCCGGTTTCTGCGCGGAGTTCGCCGAAAAGAAGCAGGCATAGTCGCGGTTTTTGTAATACGAGAGCGGGATAAAGCCGAGGTTGGCGAACTCAAACTCGCGGGTCTCCGGGATCATCACCTCAGACGGGATTTTCACCTGGTTGCCGGTACCCAGATCGTACAGATGAATAGGCAGGTCTTTCACCGCCCCGCCCGCCTGCGGGCCACGGATCTGCACGCACCAGCCGTTATTGATGAAGCTCTTCACCATGTTTGACGCAAAGGAGAACGACGCGCTGGTCCACAGGTATTTCTCGTGATCCGGGCCTTTCACCTGCTCAACGTAGTTAAAGCTGCGTACAGGTACGGTGTCCGGGCCATACGGCAGACGCCCCAGCACGCGCGGCATCACGAGGCCGATGTAGCGGGCGTCGTCGGTGTCGCGGAAGGATTTCCACTTAATGTACTCGGCGCGGTCGAAGTAGTTGCCGATATCCTTAATTGCAGCGACCTCTTCCATGGAGTCTTTCAGGAAGAATTTCGGACCGACAGAGCCAATAAACGGCATATGTGCGGCAGCTGACACTTTAGAGATGTTGCGCAGCAGCGCCACATCCTGCGGGCTGGCGTCAAATTCATAGGATGAAATCACGGAGCCAATCGGCTCTCCGCCCGGGGTGTCGTATTCGGCGGTATAGGTGTGCCAGTAGAGGCCGCTCTGGATAAGTTCCGGCGCGTCTTCAAAGTCCTGACGCAGATCTTCTTTCGACACATCCAGAATTTCGGTTTTCACGTTCTGGCGGTAGTCGGTGCTGTCCACCAGCTGCTTCAGGCCGCGCCACAGGGACTCCACCTTCTGGAACTCCTGGTGATGCATTACGGCATCCAGCTGACGGCTAATCTGGAAATCCAGCTCAGCGATATGGTGGTCAATCAGCGTTTTGTCGAGCTTCTCCACCGGCTGACCGGATTTGCGGATGCAGTCCATAAACACCTGCATCGCCGCCGTCAGGCGTTCACCCGCCGGAGCGTCAGAAAGCGCGGCGTCATCCAGAAACGCATTGATATCCCCCAGGCTGGAGGCCGGGGTCAGGTTGATTTTTTCAAACAGGGAGGCGTAAACGCCCTCTTTTTCCAGTACGGTGGTCTGCCCCTGCGCGGAGGCGGTTTCAGTATTCACAGACATCAGCATATTCCCGGTTAATCCATTAAATTACACATGCCGCTTATTTCGGGGCCAGTGCACTCATTTCGTCGCGTAATTCCTGAGACAGCGCCGGGTCTTTAAGAATTTTCTCGAGTTCTTTTCTGAAAGTGGCGTTATCAAGGAGATTGGATTTGAGGTCGCGTAATAAATTACGCATGGCCAGCATGGCGCGGAGCTGGGGGATCTGGCGGGCAACCTGTTCAGGTTCGAAATCCTTAATATCGGAGAAATTCAGTTTTATGCTTTCCTCCGAACCATCCCCGGCCATTGTGTTAGGAACCGTCAGATTCACTTCCGGGTTAAATTCCGAAAGTACGCTGTTGAAGTTATTTTTATTGACGTTAATTTTCTCCCTTTCCGATAATGGGCGATTCTCTTTTCCATTACTGAAATCACCGACGGTGAGGAGTTTAAGCGGCAGTTCGATTTTCTTCTGCGCGCCACCTGTATGCAGAGCCAGCTTTAAGTTTATGCGTGCCTTGGGCACCTCATTCTGGAATGAATCGGCCATAGCAGTCCCTTTCTTTAAAAGAAATAAATGTTAAGTGAGTGACGTTTCTTTACAAAACCATATTAGAGCAAAAGCCCATTTAAAATCAACTTCTCAAATCAAAGATCTACCATTAGACTTTTCTTAAGAATATTCCACTAAATTATTGTACTCATAAATGCCATAGATACATGACACACAGTAAAAATTAACTATTTATTCACATTAATTTGGCAGAAATGACTGCTTTGATTGGAAATATTGAACTTATTGCTCCATGAGGTTGAATAATTGATTTACATCAATGCATTTATTAACGCGTCCCTTAACAGTGCAGAGAAATAAGGTTTTAATTCAATAAATGGCCTGAATATGAAAAATCCTGTATCGGACAAATTTAATCTTAAAAAAAGTAATGACTACACTGCTACTGGAATGGCGAATAAATGACTACGCGTTTTTCGATAAACGGGAGGAAGAATCTCTCTGAAGATATTCATCATGACAATGAGTGATGGGCTGATATGAAGGGAATATTCGGAAATAACCAGGCTGTAAAACAATCAACCCTGAGAGCGGGCGCTTATGCGGTTAATGGATGTTAACCATAATCACGTAGCGCCCTGAGCTCTTTTTAGTGCTTTTCAATATACATTGTACGGCTGTACGCAACATCCTCTGGGTTATTTATCGGATAACCTTTAACCCATGGCTTGATGAGACGGCCATTGGTGTACTGATAAATAGGGGCAATCGGTGCTTTCTCGGTGAGGATCTTCTCGGCCATGTTGTAGTCGGCATTACGCGCTTTTTCAGTAGTTTCGAGCGTCGCCTGATGAATAATCTTATCGTAAGCAGGATCGTTGAATCGTGAGATATTCCCGCTATGGGAGGATGTCAGCAGCGACAGGAATGTTGACGGCTCATTGTAGTCCCCTACCCACGATGCACGGATGACGTCAAAATTCCCGGTATTGCGGCTGTCGATGTAGGTTTTCCACTCCTGATTCTGCAACTTAACGTCAACACCCAGATTTTTCTTCCACATGGATGCAACGGCAATCGCAATTTTCTGATGGTTTTCAGACGTGTTGTACAGCAGCGTTAATTTAAGCGGGCGCTGAGGGCCATAGCCTGCCGCCTGCAACAACGTTTTCGCCTGCGCATTTAGCTCCTGTTGCGACATCTGCTCAAATGGCGAGGTTTCCGGCGTAAAACCCGCAGTGACATCGGGAGTAAAATGCCAGGCCGGTTTCTCGCCGGTCCCCAGGACTTTTTCCGCCATAATACGTCTGTCGATAGTCATGCTGAGCGCGAGACGTACGCGGGCATCCGCGGTTGGGCCTTTTTGCGTATTAAACGCGTAGTAATAGGTCCCAAGCTGTGGCGGTGTGTATACCTGTCCCGGAATATCTTTAAGCAGCTTCTGGTACATGTTTTTCGGAAACGATTCTGTAATATCGATATCGCCCGCCAGATAGCGTTTGGTCGCTGAGGACTCCTGGTTGATCGGCACAAAGGTGACTTTTTTAAGCACCGTCCTGGCGTTATCCCAGTAATGAGAGTTCGGCTCAACCACCAGTTTTTCATTCACCACGCGATCTTTCAGCACATAAGCACCGTTGCCAATGAGCGCGCCAGGGCGCGTCCATTCCTTACCGCTCTCCACATTGGCCTTTTGAACAGGATAAAACGCGAAGTTAGCCGTCAGATTACTGAACCAGGGTAGCGGTTTGTCCAGCTGCACGCGCAGCGTTTTAGCATCGACCGCCGTCACGCCGAGCGTATCCGGAGCAGCTTTGCCGTCGATGATGGACTGGGCATTGTTAATGCCCGCCAGCGCCGCAAACCAGGCGAAAGGTGACGTTGTTTTAGGATCAACCAGACGACGCCAGCTATAGACAAAATCGTGTGCCGTTACCGGAGTACCGTCGGACCACTTAGCGTTATCCCGCAGCGTGAATGTCCAGACGCGGTTATCATTGCTCTGCCAGCGCGTCGCCACGCCGGGAACTAACTCCCCTTTTTCGTTCTGATTCACCAGCCCTTCATAGAGGTCGCGGATCACCTGTATCTCGGGCAATCCCACCGCTTTTGCCGGATCGAGCGAAGCGGGCTCATCTTTGATATGTCGAACCAGCTCCTGCTTTTGCGCCAGAACCGTTCCTTCGGGAACCTCCGCGGCATATGAAAGTGAAGAAAGCCCGCACAGCCACAGCGCAGTACAAAGAAGCGAAACAGGATGCTTCATACGATCCCCTTAATGATGTCAGGTAACAGGCAGATGCGTAATTATTTGTTTCGAAACGGAGAAATGCAAATGCTTCCTCCGGAAAGTTGATGTCAGGCAATTTTCCACACACACGGAAACTATTTGATTAAGCGCGGCTTTTGCACAACACTGCCAGAAGTGACTTTATGATCAGGGTTTACTATGGCAACTACCCGACCAAGAACGGAACGCGGCGCCTTCCCGCCCGGGACTGAACATTATGGACGCTCGTTTTTAGGCGCGCCGCTGATCTGGTTTCCGGCACCCGAGGCCGATCGCAATAGCGGCTTAATCATTGCGGGCACGCATGGCGATGAAAACTCGTCTGTCGTGACGCTCTCGTGCGCGCTACGTACGCTGGCCCCCGATTTACGACGTCATCATGTGATTTTGACCGTCAACCCGGACGGTTGTCAGCTTGGATTACGGGCGAATGCACGCGGCGTTGACCTGAACAGGAACTTCCCGGCGGCAAACTGGCGCGCCGGTGAAACGGTGTATCGCTGGAACAGTTCGGCGCAGGAGCGAGATGTTGTCCTGCTCACGGGAGAAAAACCCGGTTCCGAACCGGAGACTCAGGCCTTGTGCCAGCTTATTCATAAGATCCACCCGGCCTGGGTTGTCTCTTTCCACGATCCCCTCGCCTGTATTGAAGATCCTCGTAATACGGCGCTCGGGCAGTGGCTGGCGGATGCGTTTGCTCTACCTCTGGTGAGCAGCGTTGGCTATGAAACACCCGGGTCGTTTGGCAGCTGGTGCGCGGACCTTAGCCTTCACTGTATCACCGCAGAGTTTCCGCCAATCTCCTCGGATGAAGCGAGCGAAAAATACCTGCGGGCGATGACAGATCTCCTGCGCTGGCAGCCTTAAAGATGAAGCACACCGGAGGTAAAATTCAGGGCGGGTGATACGTCAACCGCCAGCCAGGTTGGGCCGTCAAGATCGGCAAAACGCACGCTGTTCACCAGCGGGAGCGCAGCGCCGATCGCTCTGGACGTGCACAACATGCAGCCCAGCATCAGAGCAAAGCCTTGCGCCTGCGCATCTTGTGCCAGTGCCAGGGCCTCGGTTAATCCACCTGTTTTATCCAGCTTAATGTTCACCATTTCGTAGCGTCCCTCGAGAGCTGACAGGCTCTCACGGGTATGACAGCTTTCGTCTGCACAGACGGGAAGCGGATGAATAAAATTCGCCAGCGCGGCATCGTCTTCTGCCGGGAGGGGTTGCTCCAGCATGGCGACGCCCAGATCGGCAAGCAGCTGACAACGGGCTGCGAGCCCTTCGCTATGCCATGATTCGTTCGCATCGACGATAAGAGTGGCATCAGGCACCGCCGCACGAATGGCGACCATGCGTTCGCTAATCAGACGATCGTCGAGCTTCACCTTTAATAATGTTGCACCGGTGGCATACAACGCCTGAGCGCTGGCGGCCATTTGCTCTGGTTCACCGATGACCACCGTTTGCGCGGTGACGATCGATTGCGGCAGCGTAACGTCCAGCAGCGCAGGCAGCGGTTTTTGTTGTTTCGCCGCTTCCAGACTCCAGAGTGCGCAGTCAATCGCGTTGCGTGCCGCGCCGGCCGGCAACCGAAGCTGAAGAGCCTCGCGCGTCAGACCCGCCTGCAACTCGGGCACCACCGTCATAATTTGCGCCATGACTGACGCCAGGCTTTCTCCGTAGCGAGGATAAGGGGTACATTCCCCGACGCCTTTTACGCCGTCCTCTTCACATTCAACCACGACCACACAGGCCTCATTACGGCTGCCACGCGAGATCACAAACGGGGTGTGCAATGGCCAGGCTTCTTCATAGACCTTAACGCTTCTCATCACTGACTCCTTGCAGGCCGGAAAGGCAGAAAATTGGTTTGCCGTGCTAACTGCGGATGACATACACTAGCCACGACGTTAACTATTTGTAAACAGGAAGATATCTATGTCACAACTCGTTCATTTCCAGGGCAACCCGGTTGCTGTTGCAGGTTCCATCCCACAGTCTGGCAGCAAAGCACAGCCTTTTACTCTGGTGGCTAAAGATCTGTCTGACGTCACGCTGAGCCAGTTTGCTGGCAAACGTAAAGTCCTGAACATTTTCCCAAGCATCGATACTGGCGTTTGTGCTGCATCAGTGCGTAAATTCAACCAGCTGGCGACCGAAATGGACAACACCGTAGTGCTGTGCATTTCTGCTGACCTGCCGTTTGCCCAGTCCCGCTTCTGCGGCGCTGAAGGCCTGAGCAACGTCATCACCCTTTCCACTCTGCGCAGCCCGGATTTCCTGGAAAAATACGGTGTTGCCATTTCCGAAGGCGCGCTGAAAGGTCTGGCTGCTCGTGCGGTGCTGGTGATCGACGAAAACGACAACGTTGTTTTCAGTGAGCTGGTTAACGAAATCACTACCGAACCGGATTACACCGCTGCACTTGAGGCGCTTAAAGCCTAAACGTAAAAAAGCCTCTGCAAAGAGGCTTTTTTATTTATTCGTCACCCTTCTTCTGATTTAACCCATACTCGCGCAGCTTATTCGCAATTGCGGTATGTGACACCCCAAGACGTTTAGCCAGCTTGCGCGTGCTCGGATAGCTGCGATAAAGCTGCGTTAACACCGAACGCTCGAAACGGCTGGTGATGTCATCCAGCGAGCCTTCCATTGCCTCTTCGCCTACCGAGACCGTCCCGGCATCGTAATCCGGCAACAGAATATCCTGAGGGCGCAGTTCATACCCTTCAAGCTGAGTTAATGCGCGATAGACCGCATTTTTAAGCTGACGAATATTGCCCGGCCAGCCGTAACGCGTCAGCACGGTGCCCAGGTCGGCAGCGAGCTTCGGACGCGGCACGCCCTGCTCGTCGGCAAAACGGGCCACGAACAGTTCTGTCAACGGCATGATGTCCTGCGGGCAATCACGCAGCGGCGGTATATTAAGCGTCAGAACGTTGAGACGATAGTAGAGATCTTCGCGGAATACCCCTTTCTGCACCAGCTCCACCAGGTTTTTCTGGGTGGCGCAGATGACGCGCACGTCCACGTGCACTTCATGATCTTCCCCTACACGGCGGAACGTGCCGTCATTGAGAAAACGCAGCAGTTTCGCCTGCATGCGTGGCGACATTTCGCCAATCTCGTCCAGCAGCACCGAGCCGCCGTTCGCCTGCTCAAAGAAGCCTTTTTTGCCTTCCGGCGCATGCCCGAACAGCTCACTTTCCACCGCATCTTCAGGAATAGAGGCGCAGTTCAGCGCCAGATACGGTTTTGCCGCACGCGGGCTGGCCATGTGCACAGCATGCGCCAGCAGATCTTTCCCCGTACCGGTATCCCCGGTAATCAGCAGCGGCGCCGTAAGATTTGCCAGCTTGCGCGCCTGGTCGATTACATGACGCATCTTCGGGCTCACCGCAATAATCTGGCTGAATGCGCCGACGTCCTGGCTGGAAAGATTCTGTAACTGGCGTCCCATGCGCACCGTGGAGCGCAGCATGATCACCGCGCCGGTGAGCACCCGCGCGGCATTTTCCCCTTTCAGGTAGACCGGCGTGATCTCCATCAGGAAATTCTGTCCGTTGATAACGACATGCTCGCTATGGGTATTTTGCGGGTTGCTGTCCAGCCAGCGCTGGAAATTAAAACCGGTAATCAGTTGCGTGGCGTGGTGCCCGATAAGTTTTTCCTGAGTCTGCGCAAACAGCTGGCAGCTGGCCTGGTTAACGCGCTCGACTTTATTTTTCAGATCGAGAGAGAGAAACGGCTCCGGCATTGCTTCCAGCAGCGCGCTCAGCGCAAGATGTTCCCGCTCGGACGGCATCCAGGGGATGGTGCGTACATCCGTAACGCCAGCGATACGGCGGATTTCCGCCATCAGGCTACTGAAGGTATTAAATTCAATTTCGGCAAAATTGAGGTAAATTCGCCCGACAGGGTCGATCTCTATGCCACGTAAATCAATGCTACGTAAAACAAGAAGATCGAGTAACTCGCGGGTCAGACCGAGACGGTCCTCACAAAAGACTTCCAGACGCATGGGAAATTCACCGTTTAAGCCAATAACAGTAAAATGATATGTCAGATCACGGTATTCGGGAAGGTGGCTGTCAACAAATATTGACAGCCCGCACGATTAGTAAACAAAACCTCACTGAGCAGGTTTTTTATTGAGCGTCTCTTTAAGCTGGCCAATCAATTCGCGACGGAAATCCCCCAGCTGCGGCTTATCGCCATCGATCCAGGGGAGTGGACGACAAACCTCCATCGCTTTGATGCCCAGGCGTGCCGTAAGCAGACCGGCACCAATCCCCTGCGCCGCCCGGGCAGAGAGACGGGCCGCAAGATCCTGCGACATCCAGTCCATCCCGACCTCCCGCACCAGTTCGCTTGCCCCGGCGAAGGCGATATTCAGCAATACCAGTTTGAACAGGCGCAGCCGACTGTAATAGCCAAGCTCAATGCCATACAGTCTGGCGATGCGGTTGATCAGGCGCAGGTTGCGCCAGGCGATAAAGGCCATGTCCACCATCGCCAGCGGACTGACGGCGATCATCAGGGTAGATTCCGCCGCCGAGCGGCTGATCTCACGACGAGCCTGCGCATCCAGCACTGGCTGAACAATGTGGGCATAGAGCGTGACCACTTCCTGGTCATTCTGGGTTTCGTGGATCGCCGCATACCAGCGCTGAAGCGCCGGGTGAGAGTGATCAATCCCGGCCTGAGCCGCAAGCTTTTCACAAAAAGCACGCCCTTTTCCTGTGCCGTGACTGTGCAGCAGATCCCGCGCTTCATCGCGTTCGTGGGCACGCTGACGCAAACGCCATAGGCGACGCCACTCGGTAACGACCGAGCCAACGCCCGCACCAACAATCAACGCCCCGGCGGCGCATCCCCCCAGCGCCACCCAGTCCTGCGTTTGCCAGGCATTGACGCCCCACTGCACGCCCTGGCCGATTACGCTCACACCAAAAAGGGCTAACCCGGCGGTCACCATCTTGCGCCACAGGCTGCGTTTCGGTCGCAGTGCCGCATCAACCACCGCTTCCGCCTGCCCCTCTTCAGCCAACGGCTCGTCTGCCAGCACGGGAGCAAAGTTGTCGGCCTGCGGGCCGCTGAAGGTTTGCGCCGTTTTAAACGCCTCATGCGGGGACTGCTCAAGCTGGCCGGTAAAATCAATGCGTGGTTTTAACGGTTCCGTCATCGCAATTTATCTCCAATTAAAAACTCCAGCGCGGCATCCAGACGGATATGCGGCAATGGCTGGTCAACGTTCATACTCTGCGGACGGAAGGCTTCGAACTGAAAACCCTGGCTTTGCCAGAAAACCTGGCCCGGCAGACGCGCCGGAACTTCCCCCGGATAGACCGTGAGCGGCTCACCGTCGCTGAGACGGTTGCCCCGCAGGGCCGGAATTTTCTCGCCATTCAGATCAATCAACCCACTCTGCGTAGCCTGTACGGACGCCAGCCCCAGACAATCCATGCTGATCCCTTCGAAGGCCGCATTCTGCCAGGCATCCTGCACCAGCTGTTGCAGCAGGGATACCATGTTGGCGTGCTGATCGACCGTCATATGGTCAGCTTTTGTGGCGGCAAACAGCAGCTTGTCGATGACCGGCGAGAACAAACGGCGAAACAGCGTACGCTGGCCATAATGAAAGCTTTGCATCAGCTGCGTCAGCGCCAGCCGCATATCATTGAACGCCTGCGGCCCGCTGTTGAGCGGTTGCAGGCAGTCCACCAGTACGATCTGGCGGTCAAAGCGTAAAAAGTGATTTTTATAAAAGCCCTTAACCACCTTCTCACAGTAATAATTGTATCGCTCGCGGAGCATACCGGCGTTGGTGGTCTTGTCCGCCTGCGCCAGTTTCGATTCACCGATGCTGTCAACGTCCGGCCACGGGAAAAACTGTAGCGCGGGAGCACCGGCTAAATCACCCGGCAGAACAAAGCGGCCCGGCTGAATAAAATGCAACCCCTCCTGCTTGCACTGATGCAGGTAATCCGTCCAGGCTTCGGCTATGACGGCCAGACGGTTTTCATCCGCCGGTGCCAGCGGATCCAGTCCTTCGCAAAGCTGGCGCCATTTGGTCGACCACTCTGCCCGCTGCCCCTGCAACAGACCGGTCATCTGTCGGGACCAGCTCAGGTAATCCTGCGCCAGCATCGGTAAATCGAGCAGCCATTCTCCCGGGTAATCCACAATTTCGAGATAGAGCGTGGACGTTTCTTTGAAGTGACGCATCAGGGATTCATTCGAGCGGAAACGAAGCGCAAGACGGATTTCGCTCACGCCACGCGTCGGGGTGGGCCAGGCGGGAGGCTCCCCGTATAACTGCGCCAGACCTTCATCATAGGTGAAACGGGGTATGCCAAAATCACGTTGCGGTACACGTTTCACCCCAAGCAACCGCTCCTCGCGCACTGCGCTAAGCAGTGGCAGGCGCGCCCCTGCATGCAGGTTCAACAGCTGATTGACCATCGCCGTAATGAATGCTGTCTTACCGCTGCGGCTCAGCCCCGTCACGGCAAGACGCAGATGGCGATCAACGCCACGGTTCACCAGAGAATTGAATTCGTTTTTAAGTCGCTTCATCGCCGTCCTTCATTGCCTGGAACCCTGAAAAAAGTCACTTCAGAATACAGTAAATTGGGGCAGATCGTTGATTATCAATTCTTAATTATTGCTATTGCCGTTTTCTCTCCAGTAAGATGGGCGCAATTGCTGTCCGTCTGGAGTGAGTAAGGTGTATGTCACCCACCATCTATGATATTGCCCGCGTTGCTGGCGTTTCGAAATCAACCGTGTCGCGCGTTCTGAATAAACAAACGAATATTTCTCCTGAAGCGCGCGAAAAGGTGTTGAAGGCGATAGAAGAATTAAATTATCAACCGAATAAACTTGCCCGCGCACTCACCTCTTCTGGCTTCGACGCCATTATGGTTATTTCGACCCGTTCAACCAAAACCACCGCAGGCAATCCGTTTTTCTCTGATGTACTACATGCCATTACGGCAAAAGCAGAAGAAGAGGGTTTTGATGTTATTTTACAAACGTCCAAAAGCAGCGAAGATGATCTGCAAAAATGCGTGGGTAAAATAAAGCAGAAGATGATCAAGGGGATCATCATGCTAAGCTCGCCGGCGAACGAGTCTTTTTTCGCGACGCTGGACGAATATGGCGTGCCCGTGGTCGTTATTGGTAAAGTGGAAGGTAATTACCAGAATATCTATTCTGTCGACACGGATAATTTCCGCGACAGCGCCATATTAACCGACTCATTTATCAAACATGGTCGAACTAAAATTGCCTGCCTGCATGCCCCGCTCGATTATCACGTTTCTATCGATCGCCTGGCGGGCTATAAATCGAGCCTTGAGAAGCAGGGTATTGCGATTAACCCGGACTGGGTTATTGATGGCGGGTATACCCATGAAAGCGCGCTTCAGGCGGCCTGTCAGCTACTCTCTTCAGACAACCCGCCCGATGCGGTTTTTGCGACAGACAGTATGAAATTGCTGAGTCTTTATCGTGCCGCGGATGCGCTAAACCTGACGATCCCGGAACAGGTCGCAATGGCAGGATACAGCGACCCAATGCTATCTCTCATTTTAACCCCTGCGCCTGGCGGCTTTGATATCCCCACCAGAAAGCTGGGCGAAGAGAGCTGCGATGTGTTGTTCAGGTGCATAGCGGGTAAACCTGCCCCGCATAAGATATTGGTTGAAACGCATTTTTCAGATGCGGCTTCATTACGCTAAAAACCAGGGGCAAACGCCCCTGGTGAAGTGTTATCAAAACGCGTAATTCACGCCGATACCGGCATAGTGGAAGCGGTCACTTTCCCCTTCGTCATGGTTTTCCCATTCGTAGGCATATTCCAGCGTCATGGATAAACCATTGTTAAAATCATAGGCGTACAGCATACCCAAACGGTTGAAATCATGTCCTTCACGCTCAGGATCGTCTTGCCAGTCCCAGTTTGACCAGCGATCGAGTCCCAGACGGGTATAAGGCGTTAGCGTCGTCTGACCCAATGAAATCGGCAGATAGGCGCGAATTTCCTGAGTGGAGAATTCACCGTTATTTCGTGAGCCGTCCATATTAAAACCGCGCTCTAAATAGTAATTGACTTTTGCCGAGACCGTTTCGTTAATTGTCCAGGTAAAACCGGTTTCGGTCTCGACGCGGCTGTCAGAATAGCCGGTTTTTTCCAGATCGTTGGCAAACTGATACATGGCAAACCAGCCGCCAAAACGCCAGTCGTCGGTTAGTTTAATATCCCAGTCAGGCTGAACTTTATAGCGCTGCATATTAGCACTACCGTCTTTAGCACCATGCTCATCCTTAAAGTGATAGCCATAATTACGGAAGCCACCGGTCAGGCCGAACGTAAAATCATCGGTGCCGATAAAACGATAGCGTAATTCTACTTCAGGACGATCGAAATAGGTGCCGCGCGTCATGCTACTGTAATCGACCGGCCCTTCCTGATACATAGCCAGCGAAATGGTCCAGGCATCCCATGTGGCATTAAACCACACGGAGGGTTCATATAATCCATCTTTATCGTCGGCCTGACCTTCGACGTTTTCAATTTCATACATGGCGCCAATATTAAATTCCCACTGTTTGGCTGATTCTGTTGCTTGCGCGCAGCTCACCCCTGCGCACAGGACGAGCGCAGCACTTCTTAGTAGAGTACTCATTAAAATATTCCTTTATAATTAACACACAAAAAACCGGAAACTTTCATTTCCGGCGAACACCTTTCTTATCTAATAGCTGTTTCAGTATCAGCATCGAAGAAATGGCACTTATTCATATCGAACTGGATGCCGATATTCTCTCCGGCAACGTAATCATCCGCCGCTCCCGCACGGACAACCAGTTCATGCCCACCCACGGAGGCATAAAGCATAAATTCAGCCCCGGTCAGCTCAGCAACGCTGATCTTCGCCGTGATGTTTTCACCGCTTCGCTGTACGGTGAGAATGTCTTCCGGACGGATCCCAAAGACAACCGCTTTACGCTGGTAACCTTGCGCATTCAGCACGGCCAGCTTGTCCTCCGGGATCTCCAGATGCAGCGTTTCGGTCACAAAGTAGCGGCCGTCGATCGCGCCACGAATGAAGTTCATCGCCGGTGAGCCAATAAACCCTGCAACGAACATATTCGCCGGCTCGTTGTATACCTGCTTCGGCGCGCCCACCTGCTGAATGATGCCGTCCTTTAAAATCACGATGCGTGTCGCCATCGTCATGGCTTCCGTCTGATCGTGCGTCACGTAAATCATGGTGGTGTTAAGCTTCTGGTGCAGCTTGCTGATTTCAGCGCGCATCTGCACACGAAGTTTGGCATCAAGGTTGGATAAAGGCTCATCCATCAGGAAGACCCCCGCTTCGCGCACTATCGCCCTGCCTAACGCCACGCGCTGGCGCTGACCGCCGGACAACGCACCAGGTTTACGCTGGAGATAGTCGCGCAAGCCCAGGATCTGTGCCGCCCAGCTAACGCGTTCTTCAATGACGGAGGGCGCAATTTTTTGCATTTTCAGGCCAAACGCCATGTTGTCGTAGACCGTCATATGCGGATAGAGCGCATAGTTCTGGAAGACCATCGCAATATCACGGGACTTGGCGGGAACATCATTCATGCAAACCCCGTCAATAATCAGTTCACCCGCGCTGATCTCCTCGAGGCCGGCAATCATTCGCAGCGTCGTGGATTTCCCACAGCCCGATGGACCGACGAAGACGATAAATTCTTTGTCTTCAATTTCGAGGTTGAAATCTTTAACCACGTGGACCTGGTTATCATAGATTTTCTGAATGTGTTTCAGAGACAGTTGAGCCATTATTAATTCCTTATCAATACGCCCGGGATGCCCAGAACGCCGTCAGGCGTTCCCAGGTCAGTTCCTGCGTTGAATGAAGTTGTAATCCCGCATGGTTCAGGCCAGGCCCAATCCCGACCGACAGCATTCCTGCGGCGTTGATCGCATCTACCCCTGCGGCGGCATCTTCGATACCAATGGCCTCTTCAGGACGTACGTTCAGTCCTTTACAGGCCGCAAGGAAGATTTCCGGGTCCGGCTTTGAGCGGCAAATGCGCGACGCATCGGCGCAAAAATCGAAAGCCTGATGAATACCCAACGCGTGCAAAATTCCAGGGGCATTAAGCGATACGGATGCCAGGCCAATTTTGACCTTCGCGGCGCGAATATCCGCCAGCACGTCGCGAATACCCGGCAGCAGCGAATCCTGCGTCAGTGATGCCAGCGACTGGACGTAAAGCGCGTTTTTTTTCGTCGCCAGCGCCAGGCGCTGCTCGTCACTGAACATCCCTTCTTTTCCGCCATGTATCAGAATGCGCTGTAGGGAGTCCATACGGCTTATTCCCTTCAGCTGTTCGTTAAATACTTCGTCGAAGGTGATACCAATCTCCTCCGCCACGGCGCGCCAGGCCAGAAAGTGAAGATGCGCGGTATCGGTGATCACCCCGTCCAGATCGAATACAACAGCGTTAAGCGTCATGGCGCCCCTCCGTGGTAGCGGTCCCATTAACAGATGCAAGAAAGTCCTTACGCGCGCAGACCTTTCGCCCTGATACGTGCAGCGTTTTACCCCACAGCGTCAACGTGACAGGTGCGGTGGTTTCAATGGTTAACTGGTCATCTTCACAGGTAATGTGCATCGTTGCGTCCCGCCACCGCAGCGGAAAGGCGAGTTTCTGCCAGTGAGCAGGCAGCTTCGGCGCAAGATGCAGCTCCCCTTCGCTAATGTGCAGGCCAGCAAATCCCTGAATGGCGCCCAACCAGATCGCACCGGTGGCGGCGGCATGAATACCGTCATCACTGCTGTGCGGGTCGTCCCCCAGGTCGATGGCAATCCCATCACGCCAGAAGGCATACGCCCCGTCGGTGTCACCGCAGCGTGCGAGCACAATGCCGTGAATGGCTTTACTCAGGGAGGAATCATGGATCGTGCGTGGTTCGTAGAACGCCAGATTGGCGGCACATTGCTGCGGCGTAAACCGTTCCGGCAGCAGGTAGTTAAGCATCACCACGTCGGCCTGCTTCAGGATCTGCATCTCGTTCACTTCCGCGCGAGAGTAATCAAGCAGAATGGTTTGCTTACCCGCTTTGGCTTTATAGCGGCTCAGATCGATGGCAGGTTTCGCCATGAAGGTATCGTCCTGCGGGATCACACCGTCTGCGTCGGCCTCTGGCAGCCACAGGCGCGCCAGGAACTTCCCGGCATTCTCCGTAAAACGCGCATCTTCACGCCCAAACATCGCCATAAACTGACGCGCGCAGGCAACGTTGTGCCAGGCCAGATAGTTGGTGTAGGCGTTGTTGTTGACATGCTCGGTGTATTCATCCGGTCCGATCACGTCAAGGATCTCAAGACGACCATTAATTTCCGTCGCGCGTCCCATCCAGAACGAAGCGGTTTCCATCAGCAGCGTCAGGCCTTCATTGCGCATAAAGGCATCGTCGTGTGTTGCCTGCCAGTAAGCGACTACGGCCCAGGCAATATCTGCCACGATGTGATGTTCAGCGAGTGCGGAAGCAACCTTCTGGCGAACCCCGGTGCGGATGTTAATGGCTGCGAATTCTGGCGTCTCTTCCTGTCCGCTGGCGGCGCTTTCCCACGGGAACAACGCGCCCGGCCAACCGTTACGGCGTGCTTTTTCACGCGCGCCCGAAAGATTGAGCCAGCGATAGCGCAGCAGACTGCGGGCAATCTGTGGACGGGTAAACAGATGGAACGGCAGCAGGAAAATTTCGGTATCCCAGAAGACGTGTCCCTTATACCCCTCACCCGTCAGCCCTTTCGCCGCAATACTGCTTCGCTCATCATGAGCAGGCGTCATTGTCGTCAGATGCCAGACGGCGTAATCCAGCGCCAGCTGATCCTGCTGTTCTGCACAAGTCACTTCCACCCGAGCATCACGCCAGACCGCTTCCCAGGCGAACGCTGAGCTCTCAAGCAACGTATCGTAGCCTCTTGCCGCGCAGACTTTGAGATCGGCCAGCGCGTTGCGGGCGAAAGACTCCTGCGAGAGCGCTTTATCGCTGCGATGCGTCAGCCAGACGATCTTCTCAAGTGTGACAGTGTCACCTTGCGTAATGGTCAGAGAATGATGAACGCTGAGGCGACGATTTTTGGCGGTGAAACAACTGTCGCTCTTAGCGGAGAGCTGACAAAACGCCGAAACAACAACTTCAGACGCCCGGTCCTGCGTTTCATACACACCCTGCATGTAGTTCTGGTCAAAGACCCTGACCGAGATTTCATCCAGATGCTGCCTGCCGCTGTTCGTTTGTGTCGCATCTATGCCGGTTTTCAGCACGGCCTGAGCGGCGCCGTCAAGCGGTGTGATCGAGAGCTGCATTGCCACTAAGGGCAACTGGTCCAGCGAAACAAAACGACGGCTCTCGAGGCGATAGCGTTTTCCGTCCGGCGAACGCCAGACAACGTTACGATGCAGTTCGCCGTTAGCAAAGGCCAGCTCGCGTTGCCACTCAAGAATTTCGCCTGAAAGGAGCGTGAAATTGACGCCGTCCAGCTCAACTTCAATCCCGGTGACATCCGGCAGCACGTGCTTCAGGCCGTTCTCTTCGATATAACGACGCGCGTCGGCCAGGGTGTTGATCATATGATCCTGATAGCGGTTCAGCGGCTCCAGGTAGACGGTAGTACCGGTGCGCGCTGCCACCTCATCCAGCCAGCGCAGGGAAGCGCTGACCGCTTTGCGATCGCCGTCCAGGCTACGTGGCGAAGTCATTGGCGGCAGACGGAAGGTAAACATCCCCCAGGCAGCCGGAACGATAATCCCCTTGCCGCCCACTTCTGCCAGCGCTTCAAGAATGCGTTCAATCTGCTGTAGACCGTTCAGGCGGCGTTCTTCGATAAAATCCCCGATCCAGCCATCGTATCCGCCACAGGCCGTCGTGACCGGCAGGCCGGTGGCTTTGATAGCCGCTTTTACTTCGTCGAGGTTTTCCACCAGCAGCCGGCCATCAATTTCGTAGCCATCAAATCCCATCGCTTTGATGTATTCGAATTTTTCCATGATAGCGGTCGGGAAAAAGGCCTGGTTTTGTGTTGCGATTTTCATGATTTACTGTCCTTAGCTTAAAAAGTGACGCCCATTTTGATACTGAGTTCCGGGTGCTGATCGACATACTTCATATAGCTTTCCGGGCTGGTGGTGAAGGTGACGACCGGGTCGATCAGATCTTCGCAATTGAGATAACCGTTCATCAGCAATTCCCAGCAGGTCTCTTCAATACGCTTGCGGCTCCAGCGCGGATAATCCGGGTTGGGTTCACTGCATGCGCGGGAGAAGACAATTTTGGCGTTGTTGAAGTGTGCCTCGCGACCAAGGTTGAAGCCCGCCGCAAACGGCTTGGCGAAGGCCACGTAGGAGATTGTTCCTCCGTAGGCGAGACCGCGCAGCGCAGATTGCAGCGCATCTGCAAATCCGCTGGTTTCGATGATCACATCCGCGCCCTGCTTGCCGGTCAGTTTCTTAATTTCCAGACCGACATCGGTACCGATTGGGTTCAGGCAGTGGTCTGCACCGTGACGGCGGGCGATCTCACAGCGATGTTCGATAGGATCGACACCAATAACCACTGACGCGCCGGCTTTTTTCGCCAGCTGAATCGCAATCTGGCCAATCGCGCCCAGCCCCACAACCACGACGAAATCCCCTACGCGGACGTTAGCATCACGCACGCCGCTCATGGCGAACTGCGCCGGATCGTAACAAACGGCATTTTTCCAGGATGCGCCCTGCGGCATTTTGCGCAGCTTATAGTTGTTCACCGCGTTTACAATGACCGTTTCCTGCAACGGGCCGTAGCAGCAGACGCTGTCGCCGATCTGGTATTCGGTCACGTCCGCACCACATTCGATGATGTCGCCGACGATCATGTTCCCCAGCTGGAATTTACCAAATTCGATACCGCGCGCTGCACCTTCTTCACGCGGGGTAAACATCTGCCACTCCGCGTTGAACTCTTCATTGATGAACGGGCTTGCCGCGCGGAAATCCACGACTTCAGTACCGTGTTTCGGGGCGCCATAACGGGCACGAATCTTCACCTCATGTGCTGCAACAGGACGATCTTCGTATTCCACCAGCGCCGCTACACGGGGCGCTGTCGCAACTAATTTTTTCATGACTGACTCCTTGTTAAAATCGGCCGCCTCAGCCCTTCACGCCGCCGGCGGTCAAACCACTTTTAATGAAACGTTCAGACAGGGCATACATAATGACGACCGGAAGTGCCGTTACCAGCGATGCAGCCATCATGCGACCCCAGATGTAATCTGGCGTACTGAAGAGCGTGTTCAGCCCGACCGGCAACGTGAAGTTGCTGGCGCTGGACAGGAAAATGGAGGCGAACAGATAGTCATTCCACGCCACCATGAAGCAGTAGACAAAGACCGACACCAGACCCGAGATCGCCAGCGGCACGGTGATGCGGAAGATGATTTGCAGGCGGTTCAGGCCGTCCATCATCGCGGCTTCTTCGATTTCGTCCGGGATCGTGTCGAAATAGCTGCGCAGCATAAAGACCGCGGTAGGCAATGTCTGCGTCACCATGGTGATGATCAGCGCCAGTTCGGTGTCATAAATGCCGAGCGCGGTGATGATTTTGAACAGCGGCACCACCAGCAGGATCCCGGAGAACATATAGACGGTGTAGAAGCTCGCATTGATCGTCGTGCGCCCTTTAAAGCGCAGTTTGGATAACGCATACGCGCCCAGCGTGCCGAGAAACACCGCAATGACCGAGGAGGTCAGCGACACCACCATGCTGTTACGAAAGTAATCCACAAACGGGAAAATCAGCGGGTTAAAGATGTCGATGTAGTGCTGTAGCGTCCACTCCTGCGGCAGAATGGTCGGGTGCAGCGAGATCGCCTCTTTCGCGCTTTTGAACGACGTCATCAACATCACAAAAAATGGAAACAGCGTGATAATCAGAAATAGCGCCAGTCCCAGATAAAAACCGATACGGCCCAGAACGCGTTTATTTGTTGCCATTGAGGTTTACCCTTTTTCTGGTCAGCAGAATGACAGCGAAGATGATCACAAACAGCACAACGGAAATGGCGGCTGCTTTACCCAGGTCATTGAACGCAAAGGCGGTTTTGTAGAGATATACGCCCAGAATGTCGACCTTGGTGGTGAGCAGATACACATCCGCAAACATGTAGAACATCCAGATGGTTCGCAACGTGACCACCGTGGCCAGCACCGGCATGATGGCGGGCAACGTCACGATACGAAAACGCTGCCAGGCATTTGCTCCGTCCATCTCTGCCGCTTCGTACAATGATTTATCAATGGTCTGTAAAATCGCGAGGAACGAGATAAAGGCGTACGGGAAGTAACGCCAGATGGCGAACAGCACAACCAGCACAAAACTGCTGCCAGGATTATCGAACCACAGCGGCGCCTGATCGTAGAGATGCAGCAGATCAACGCCCAGATAGTTCACAATCCCGTAGCCGTTGTTGAACATGTATTTCCAGGCAAATACCAGTGAAATAGACGGCGTCACGTAGGACAGAATCACCAGTGAACGTGCCGTTTTCCGCATGCGGAATTCACGGTTAAAGAAGATCGCTACGGCCAGTCCCAGCCCGGTGCTGCCGAGCACGACCAGCGCCGTATACCAGAACGTCATCCACAGGGAGTGCCAGAACGCAGCATCGCCCAGAATGCGAATGTAGTTATCCAGGCCGACGAACACCGCATCAATACGCGGGTTCAGCGGTAAACGTAAAAAACTGATTTCAATGTTGGAAATCATTGGCCAGGCCACCAGGCCCCCCAGCAAAATTAGGCTGGGGGCCAACAGCAGCATGGCGAAAGGCATATCTGAACGACCAGAAAACAACGTCTTCATAATTCCCTTCGCAAAGCGCTCCTATCGTTGTGATATCAGGTCAGTCAGTTTCTTCTGGCTGTTGCTTAACGTCGCATTGAGATCTTTTCGTCCCACCGTCACGTTATGCACCATGGAACTGATAATGCCGGACCCGGTAACATCTCCCATGCGGGTAAAGTTTTTGTCGCCTACGGCGCCAAATACCTGGACGTTCGGGAACTGCGCAATCAGCTCGTAAGGCAGCTGACCAAAGGCTTTGATCACGTCGTTGTTTTTCCAGCTCTCAGTGCCCACCACGAGTTTGTTCACCGGCAGCGCCGCGCCAGGGGACATCATCACCCAGTCAGACGCGTTTTGAGCCTGCTCCATCCAGGTCACAAATTTTTCTGCCGCCTGCGTTTCCTCTTCGGTCTGGCCGGTCGTGATCGTCAACGAGGTGATCATGCCGTACACGGCTGATGATTTTTCCGTCGGGACTACGAACCCCAGGTTGGCCGGATTGCCATCTTTGTAGACCGCGGGCAGGATATAGGTGGAGTAAACGGCCATAGGCGCAGAGCCGTTCATGAAGGCGTCTTTGATCTCCATGACATCATTGGAGCCCGGCATGGTGTTCGCGGCCAGTGCCCGATAAAACGCCAGCGCTTTCGACATTTCAGGGGTATCGATTTTCACGTTGCCGTTTGCATCAAAGACGTTGGCTCCGCCTGACAAAGCAAACTGCGAGAAGGCCTGCTCCGTCATGACGCTTTCTGCGGTTGGAAGCGCGATACCGTAATGTTTTTTCGCCGGATCGTTGAGCGCCTGACTGGCTTTCAGCAGTTGCTCCCAGTTGTGCGGTTCTTCGATTCCCGCTGACGCGAGCGCATCTTTGTGATACCAGACGCCGGACAGCCACGCGCTAACCGGCACCCCCGTCCATGCCTTGCCGTCTTCGGTGCGAACAACGCGTAAAATACCGTCGTAAAAGGTATCTTCACCGGCGGCGTTAATAGCGTTGCCGATCGCGTCACGGTCCAGCAGTTGCTCTTTATCCATGACTTTGGCGTAGTCATGGCTGACTTCAATCACTTCCGGCAGCGCGCCGGTACGGGCCAACGTAATGACCTTGGTGTTATAGGCATCTTCCTCAACGGGGACCTGTTTCACCGTAATAGTCGGGTTTTCTTTCTCGAATTTTTCGATCAGTTTCGTAATAACTGCCTGACGCTCCTGTTCTACCGACGAGTGCATAAACTCAATGGTGACCTGAGATGCTTTATCGTCCTTACAGCCTGATAACAGGGCGCACGAAACCAGTGCTGATAACAGCACAATTTTGGGCATTTTCATTTTAGGGTCCTTTTTAGTTTTCTTTAATCCACATTACCTGCCATGGATTGAGGGTCAGTTCCGTACCGCTAATATCTTGTCCTGAGAGTAATTCCCTACCAAAGAGCGTTTGTCCATAAACGGTCTGCATTTTATTGCTAAAATTAAATAATGCTGTCATTCGCTCGCCATTTTCAGCAACACGAACAATTTTAAGAATATGTTCACCGATTGCGTCAAAAATAGCCTGACTATCCGGATGGAACGCACGCTCGCCGCGACGAATAGCAATAAGCTCACTCAAACGAGAATAAATCTGATAACGTATACTCTTATTATTATTAAGCTCCCGATCAACCTGACCTGCGGTGTATTTCTTCCTGTTTATCGCGCGATTATATCCGAGACGTTCGACACCTTCATAATCGTTACGCGAACCAAGAATGCTTTGAATATATACAGCCGGTACGCCAGGAAAACTTAACAACACAGCATGCGCCAGGATGAACCGCGCAATGCGCTCATCATCTGAGCTGTCTCGTAAACTCAACGCATCAAGATAGGTGACATTAATTTCATAGGGGCTTCGCGTTCCGTCAGGATTATTTTTCCAGTTGACCAGCGCGCCTTCCTGCTGAAGCTTTTCGACCAGCGAAAGGATCTCTGATTCCGGAAGGATGCCGCGTAATGGGTTCAATCCGATACCATCATGTGAAGCCAGGAAATTAAACCAGGTGGTATGAGTTGAAGGCAGCGCCAGCGAGCCCGCCCACCGGCACAGGGCTTTAACATCCTGACGATGAACGGCGTGCAGCACCAGCGGTGGTAAGGAAAACTGATAGACCATCTGGGCTTCATTTTCACCATCACCGAAGTAAGAGATATTGTCTTTGTGGGGAACATTTGTCTCAGTGATGATCACCGTTCCAGGCGCCACGGCGTCCGTAATGGCGCGGAACAGCTGGATAAGGCAATGGGTTTGTTCCAGATGGATACAGGTGGTTCCCGGGATCTTCCACATAAACCCGACCGCATCCAGACGGATATAACGCGCCCCTTCCATGAGGTAATGGAGCAGAACGTCAACCATGGCAATCAGCACCTGCGGCGAGGCGAAATTGAGATCGATCTGGTCATCGCTGAATGTGGTCCACAGATGACGAACGCTGCCATCATTAAGCGTGAACGGCGTCAGCAGCGGTAATGCGCGGGGACGCGTCACCGCCGATAAATCGGTTTCGGGATCGACAGAAATAAAGAAATCTTCGTAGCCCGGCTTCTGCGCCAGATAATTAGCAAACCATTCGCTTTTCGCTGACATATGGTTGCAAACGAAGTCAAACATTAAGCTGGCAGACTGTTTTAATTCCGCGACATCTCGCCAGGTTCCGGTTTCAGGTGCAACTTCGTGATAATCAATAACGGAAAATCCATCATCCGACGACCACGGATAAAACGGTAACAGATGGACATGAGAAAACGTGCGAGAAAGCCATTCATTATAGAAACGGGTAAATACCGGCAACGCTTTCTCCCCTTTCGCGGAAAACTGATCGGCATAGGTAATCAGCACAACGTCTTTTTCATCCCAGCCTGACTTACGCTTTTCCGTAATATTAACCGCCGCCTTTTCAAGCTTAGTTAATAACACGTTAAGGTGTGCATCTGAAAATGATTCACCGTAAATATGATTGATAAGTTTTTTAATTTTTGCGTTCACATTATTTTCCATGGTAGCGGTCCCACGGATTGGCAATCTACTCCCATGTAAAATATCTGTCAACGGACCCGGGGGCAGAAAGCGGCAATCTCAGCGCAGCGCAACGCATTATTGTGAGCTGCCGCAAAGAAAGCAGAAAAGCAGAAGAAACGCAGAAGGGAAAGTCATGCCCCTTCTCTGGGCGAGAAAGGGCTTATGCGGGAGGAACTAGCGTGACAGGTAGCGCCGGGAAACGCGTTTTGCCAGCTTCTGTAACAGCGGCTCCAGAGCGACCGCCAGCATCATTCTGACCGGCTTGCGGGCAACAGACTTGATCGCCCAACCCGCCACACCGGCCGGACCATAACGTAACGCCGTCATCAGAACCAGTTTACCTGCGATTTTCAGGCCGGGTTTTACCTTTTGACCGGCCTGTTGCCAGTTTTGTTTCATGTAAGTTCTCTCTTAAAGCTGACGAAAACGACTTCTCAGCGTAAAGGTATCGGAGGTGACATAACGTTCCATCTCGCGCAATCGCTTCTCCCCTGCGCTCAGCTGTTCATCCACCGCGTTCAGGAGATCGCTGCTGGTTGGCGTGTTCTCCGCATCCAGCTCACCTTCCGGCATAGGATCGAGTACAAACGACAGAATGATGTATGCCACCAGTGTAATAAAGGCCAGGCCGAAGAAAATCGACAATACAGTGACCACACGCACCAGTTTTACCGGAACATCCAGATAGTGCGCCAGCCCGGCGCAAACGCCCCGAACCATGCCCTGCTGTGGGATCCGCCACAGTTTTTTATTCAGATTCAGTCCAGCCATTACCGTTCCCTCCAGTTCGGGTGTTCCGCGTCCAGGATCGCTTCCAGCGCCTGAATACGTTCGCGCATTTTATTTGCCTCGGCAGAGAGCTGCGCCAGCCGCTGTTGTTCACTCTGCGACAGCTCACCGCGTGAAGAGCGGTTGCTGTAGTGCAGCCATAACCAGATGGGCAGAACAAACAGCACGAAAATGGTCAGGGGTATAGCCAGAAAAAGCGCGCTCATGTGTACTCCTTGTCTTACGATGCGGCACGCTCAGGTGCCGCAGGAATTATTATTGGTTGTCTTGTTTCATTTTGGCTTTCAGCGCAGCCAGTTGCTCGCTAATTTCATCATCGGCCTTCAGGTCAGCAAACTGCTGATCGAGGGTTTTCTGCTTACCGATGCTGTGGCTTTCGGCTTCCGCTTCCATGTGGTCGATACGACGTTCAAACGATTCGAAACGGGCCATCGCTTCATCCAGCTTGCCGCTGTCCAGCTGGCGACGCACGTCGCGGGACGAGCTTGCAGCCTGGTGGCGCAGCGCCAGCGCCTGTTGACGTGCACGGGTTTCGCTGAGTTTGTTTTCAAGCTCACCAATCTCTTTCTTCATACGCGCCAGAGTATCATCCACCAGCGTCACTTCGTGTTCCAGCGTGGCCACCATGTCGGTCAGCTTCTGCTTCTCAATCAGCGCAGCGCGAGCCAGATCTTCTTTATCTTTACGCAGCGCCAGTTCCGCTTTTTCCTGCCACTCGTTAAGCTGGGCAGTTGCCTGCTCGATACGACGCGTTAACTGCTTTTTCTCTGCCAGCGCGCGGGCGGAGGTGGAGCGTACTTCAACCAGCGTGTCTTCCATCTCCTGAATCATCAGGCGCACCAGCTTCTGCGGATCTTCCGCTTTCTCTAGCAGCGAGTTGATGTTGGCGTTCACGATGTCGGCAAAACGAGAAAAAATACCCATAATTCAATCCTCATAGTTCGGTTATCGGGCGATGCCCTGCTGAGTAGTTAATACAAATCCCATGCCAACTTTTTATCTTATTGATTTTACTGAGTGTGATTGATATTTATCCAGCCAGCGGCTATTCTCACCTGGTGAATATCACTAAGGAGTGGTTAATTTCATCATGGCTGAATATAAAGATAATTTGCTTGGCGAGGCCAACAGCTTCCTGGAAGTGCTTGAACAGGTATCGCGCCTCGCGCCACTGAATAAACCGGTGCTGATTATCGGTGAGCGCGGAACAGGTAAAGAACTTATCGCTAACCGCCTGCACTTTCTTTCTGGCCGCTGGGACGGCCCTTTTATTTCGCTTAACTGCGCGGCGCTGAATGAAAACCTGCTCGACACCGAGCTGTTTGGTCATGAAGCTGGCGCCTTTACCGGCGCACAAAAACGGCATCCCGGACGCTTTGAGCGCGCCGATGGCGGAACGCTCTTTCTCGACGAGCTGGCGACCGCGCCGATGCTGGTGCAGGAAAAGCTGCTGCGCGTCATTGAGTACGGTGAACTGGAACGCGTTGGCGGCAGTCAGCCGCTCCAGGTCAACGTTCGCCTGGTGTGCGCCACCAACGCCGACCTGCCCGCGATGGTGGCTGAGGACAAATTCCGCGCCGACCTGCTGGACAGGCTGGCTTTCGATGTCGTTCAGCTGCCGCCGCTGCGGGAGCGGCGCAGCGATATCATGCTGCTGGCCGATCAATTTGCCATTCAGATGTGCCGGGAACTGGGTCTGCCTCTCTTTCCGGGCTTCAGCGAACGGGCCACCGGGACCCTGCTCGGTTACCACTGGCCGGGCAATATTCGTGAACTGAAAAACGTGGTGGAACGGTCCGTTTACCGGCATGGCAGCAGCGAGACCGAACTGGACAACATTATTCTCGATCCGTTTCGGCGTGAGGATAAACAGCCCCCGGCTCCGGCGACGCGCCAGCAGGCTCCGGCGTTGCCGCTCGATTTACGCCAGTTCCAGCATCAGCAGGAGCAACAGCTGCTTGAGCAGAGCCTGAAAGAGGCGAAATATAATCAGAAACGGGCGGCTGAACTGCTGGGCCTGACCTACCATCAGTTAAGGGCATTGCTCAAAAAACATCAAATGCGCTGACATTATCAGCACTTACCCCCAGACATTTTTACGAAGCAGGCGTAAGTGCGATACACTTTGCAGATCGAATCTAAAAACCTTAAAAACTATGCGCCTGGTTTTATCGTCCCTGTTTGCACTCGGTTTGTTCAGCAATCTGGCCTTTGCTGCGCCCGATCGCGCTGTGCCTCCTGATATCCGTGATAGTGGTTTCGTCTACTGCGTCAGCGGTCAAGTTGATATTTTTAATCCGCAAAAAGCGGGGAGCGGCCTGATTGTCGATACGCTGGCCGCACAGCTCTACGATCGCCTGCTCGACGTCGATCCTTATACCTATCGGCTGGTTCCGGAGCTTGCTGAAAGTTGGGAAGTGCTTGATAACGGCGCCACATACCGCTTTCGTCTACGCGATGATGTCGCATTTCAGCACACCCCGTGGTTTACCCCAACCCGTAAGCTCAACGCGGATGACGTGGTTTTCACCTTCCAGCGCATATTCAACCGCAATCATCCGTGGCATAACGTTAATGGCGGGAACTTCCCCTATTTCGACAGTCTGCAATTCGCGGACTCGGTCAAAAGCGTTCGCAAACTGGATAACCGTACGGTTGAGTTTCGTCTGAATCGCCCGGATGCCTCCTTCCTCTGGCATCTGGCGACGCACTACGCCTCGGTCATGTCAGCCGAATACGCGGATCAGCTGACGAAAAAGGATCGTCAGGAACGTCTCGATCGTGAGCCTGTAGGCACCGGTCCGTTCCAGTTAGCAGAGTACCGCGCCGGACAATACATTCGCCTGCAACGACACGATCGTTTCTGGCGCGGCAAGCCGCTGATGCCGCAGGTTATTGTTGATCTGGGTTCAGGTGGAACAGGCCGACTCTCCAAACTGCTGACCGGCGAGTGCGACGTGCTTGCCTGGCCTGCGGCCAGCCAGTTGACCATTTTGCGCGACGACCCACGCCTGCGCCTGACCCTGCGCCCGGGCATGAACATCGCTTATCTGGCGTTTAACACCGATAAGCCGCCGCTGAATAATCCGGCCGTGCGCCATGCGCTGGCGTTAGCGATCAACAACCAGCGTCTGATGCAGTCGATTTACTACGGTACCGCGGAAACCGCCGCCTCTATTCTTCCGCGCGCCTCCTGGGCCTATGACGGCGAGGCGAAGATTACGGAATATAATCCGGCGAAAGCGCGCGAACAGCTTAAAGCGCTGGGGGCAGAAAACCTGACGCTACAGCTGTGGGTGCCCACCAGCTCTCAGGCGTGGAACCCCAGCCCGCTGAAAACGGCTGAGCTGTTGCAGGCTGATATGGCGCAGGTGGGCGTTAAGGTGATCATCGTGCCTGTCGAAGGCCGTTTCCAGGAGGCGCGTCTGATGGACATGAATCACGACTTAACGCTGGCTGGCTGGTCCACCGACAGTAACGACCCGGACAGCTTTTTCCGTCCGCTGCTGAGCTGTGCGGCAATCAACTCCCAGACCAACTACGCCCACTGGTGTAACCGGGAATTTGATGCCGTGCTGCAAAAAGCGCTCGCGTCTCAACAGCTTGCCTCACGCATTGAGGCCTACGATGAAGCGCAAAATATTCTGGCCAGAGAACTTCCCGTGTTGCCGCTTGCCTCTTCCCTGCGCCTCCAGGCCTACCGTTACGATATTAAAGGGCTGGTACTCAGCCCGTTTGGTAACGCCTCCTTCGCGGGCGTGACCCGTGAGAAAGAACAAGAGGTGAAAAAACCATGATTATATTTACCTTGCGTCGGCTGCTGTTACTGCTGGTGACCCTGTTCTTCCTGACCTTTGTCGGCTTTAGCCTGAGCTACTTTACGCCGCACGCCCCGCTTCAGGGCTCATCTCTCTGGGACGCCTGGCTGTTCTGGTTTAATGGCCTGCTGCACTGGGATTTTGGCGTGTCCAGCATCAACGGACAGCTCATCTCCGAACAGCTGAAAGTGGTTTTCCCGGCCACCATGGAGCTGTGTATACTCGCCTTTGGCTTTGCCCTCATGGTGGGGATCCCGGTGGGAATGCTGGCGGGAATTTATCGTAATAAATGGCAGGATAAATTTATTAGTGCGCTTGCCTTAATTGGCTTTTCCATCCCTGTTTTCTGGCTGGCGCTGCTGCTTACCCTCTTCTTCTCACTGACGTTAGGCTGGCTGCCGGTATCTGGCCGTTTTGACCTGCTGTATAACGTGCAAACGGTGAGCGGCTTCGCCATCGTTGACGCCTGGCTTTCTGATTCAGTCTGGCGCGACGAAATGATCGTGAGTGCGCTGCGCCACATGGTGCTGCCGGTGCTTACGCTGGCCGTCGCGCCGACGACCGAAGTGATCCGCCTGATGCGCATCAGCACTATCGACGTCTTCGATCAAAACTATGTGAAAGCCGCCGCCACGCGCGGACTGTCTCGCCTGACGATTTTACGTCGCCATGTGCTGCACAATGCGTTGCCCCCCGTAATCCCACGTCTTGGGCTGCAATTCTCAACCATGCTGACGCTGGCAATGATCACCGAGATGGTTTTCAGCTGGCCGGGCCTTGGGCGCTGGATGATCAACGCCATTCGCCAGCAGGATTACGCGGCGATCTCCGCCGGCGTGATGGTGATTGGCTCCCTGGTCATTATTGTTAACGTTGTTTCCGATATTTTGGGTGCCATGGCCAACCCATTGAAGCATAAGGAATGGTATGCCTTACGATAACGTCTACAGCGAAAAGCGCACGCCCGGTGCGCTACGCACCGTGTGGCGTAATTTTTACGGCGACACCACGGCGATGATCGGCTTTTACGGCTGCATTGGCCTCGTGTTGCTGTGCGTTTTGGGTTCGTGGTTTGCACCGTATGGCATCGATCAGCAGTTCCTTGGCTATCAGCTTTTACCGCCGTCGTGGTCGCGTTACGGGGAGGTTTCGTTCTTCCTGGGGACTGACGATCTCGGACGCGACGTGTTAAGTCGTTTGCTGAGCGGCGCCGCACCGACGGTAGGCGGCGCGTTCGTGGTCACCCTGGCTGCCGCAATCTGCGGCCTGGCGCTGGGCATTTTTGCCGGCTCAACCCACGGGCTGCGGTCGGCCGTGCTTAACCATATTCTTGATACCCTGCTCTCTATTCCTTCGCTGCTGCTGGCGATTATCGTCGTGGCTTTCGCGGGGCCGCACCTCACCCATGCGATGTTCGCCGTCTGGCTGGCCATTCTGCCGCGCATGGTGCGCTCGGTTTACAGCCTGGTTCACGACGAGCTGGAGAAAGAGTATGTCGTCGCCGCCCGTCTGGATGGCGCCACCACGTTTAATATTTTGTGGTTTGCCGTGCTGCCTAACATTGCCGCCGGGCTGGTGACGGAGATCACCCGCGCCCTGTCGATGGCGATTCTGGATATCGCAGCGCTGGGCTTCCTGGACCTTGGCGCGCAGCTCCCCTCCCCGGAATGGGGCGCCATGCTTGGCGATGCGCTGGAGCTGATTTACGTTGCGCCGTGGACGGTCATGCTGCCGGGCGCGGCCATCATGGTGAGCGTGCTGCTCGTTAACCTGCTGGGCGACGGGATCCGCCGCGCAATCAATGCGGGGGTGCAATAATGCCGTTACTCGATATCCGCAACCTCACGATCGAAATTAAAACGGGCGAAGGCTGGGTCAAGGCCGTGGATCGCATCAGTATTACGCTCGCAGAGGGCGAAATCCGCGGGCTGGTGGGCGAATCGGGTTCGGGGAAAAGTCTGATCGCCAAGGCCATTTGCGGCGTGGCGAAGGACAACTGGCGGGTGACCGCCGATCGTATGCGCTTCGACGACATCGATCTGTTGCGTCTCTCCCCGCGCGAACGCCGTAAACTGGTGGGCCATAACGTCTCGATGATTTTCCAGGAGCCGCAATCCTGTCTCGATCCGTCCGAGCGCGTCGGGAAACAGCTGATGCAGAACATCCCCGGGTGGACCTATAAAGGCCGCTGGTGGCAGCGTTTCGGCTGGCGTAAACGCCGTGCCATTGAGCTGTTGCACCGTGTCGGGATCAAAGACCATAAAGACGCGATGCGCAGTTTCCCCTACGAACTGACCGACGGTGAATGCCAGAAAGTGATGATTGCCATCGCCCTGGCGAATCAGCCGCGTCTGCTGATTGCGGACGAACCAACGAACGCGATGGAGCCAACCACCCAGGCCCAGATTTTCCGCCTGCTCACGCGTCTGAACCAGAATAACAACACCACCATTTTGCTGATCAGCCACGACCTGCAAATGCTGAGCAAGTGGGCGGATAAAATTGACGTAATGTATTGCGGCCAGACGGTAGAAACCGCGCCAAGCGAAGACCTGGTGACGACGCCGCATCATCCCTACACGCAGGCGCTGATCAGGGCGATCCCGGACTTTGGCAGCGCGATGCCGCACAAAAGCCGTCTGAATACGCTGCCTGGCGCGATACCGCTGCTGGAATCGCTGCCCATTGGCTGCCGTCTGGGTCCGCGTTGCCCGTATGCTCAGCGCAAATGCATCGAAACACCGCGCCTGACAGGGCCGAAAAATCATCTGTTTGCCTGTCATTTCCCGCTGAACATGGAGAGAGAGTGAAATGGTCGAAACCTTACTGGAAGTACGTAACCTGAGTAAGACCTTTCGCTATCGCACCGGCCTGTTTCACCGTCAGACCGTCGAGGCTGTTAAACCGCTGAGCTTTACGCTGCGCGAAAAGCAGACGCTGGCGATTATCGGTGAAAACGGCTCGGGCAAATCGACCCTGGCAAAAATGCTCGCGGGTATGGTCGAGCCGAGCGGCGGTGAAATACTGATTGACGATCATCCTCTGGAATTTGGGGACTACTCTTTTCGCAGTCAGCGCATCCGGATGATTTTTCAGGATCCGTCGACGTCCCTGAACCCGCGCCAGCGTATTTCCCAGATCCTGGATTTCCCGCTGCGGTTGAATACCGACCTGGAGCCGGAAGCGCGTCGCAAACGGATTGTCGAAACCCTGCGTCTGGTAGGCCTCCTGCCCGACCATGTCAGCTATTACCCGCACATGCTGGCCCCTGGCCAAAAACAGCGTCTCGGTCTGGCCCGCGCGCTGATCCTGCGCCCGAAGGTCATCATCGCCGACGAAGCGCTGGCGTCGCTGGATATGTCGATGCGTTCGCAGCTCATTAACCTGATGCTGGAATTACAGGAAAAGCAGGGGATCTCGTATATTTACGTGACTCAGCACCTGGGCATGATGAAGCACATCAGCGACCAGGTGCTGGTGATGCACCAGGGAGAAGTTGTCGAGCGCGGCAGTACCGCTGACGTACTGGCCTCCCCGCTCCATGACCTGACGAAACGCCTGATTGCCGGACACTTTGGTGAAGCGTTGACGGCGGACGCGTGGCGTAAAGATCGTTAGCCGCTGCGTAACCCGCTTGCCAGCAGAGTAAACACCTCTATGGCATGCGGGAGGGTCTTCTGCGGTTCTTCACTCGCGGCAATCAGCAGAGCCGCATTCAGAGCAGCGCCATTCAGCAGATGGGCTGCGACTCTGGCATCCATCTTTTTGATTACGTTGCACTCCATCATTTTTTCGATGGTCTGACGGGTCGACTCAAGGCAGCTGTTCTGGCTGGGCCATTGCGCCGGGTCGCCCAGAACAGCCGGGCCGTCAAGGAGGACGATACGCTGAACTTCCGGAACGAGCGCCATTTTGATATAGGCGATGCCCTCCGCCAGCAGTCGCTCCCAGTCATCTTCGGCGGCGGCGGCAATCGCTTTTGCGTTTGCTGCCATTTCGCTGTCTATCTGCGCGACCACCGCCGCCAGTAATCCCTTCTTATCGTTGAAATTATGATATAGCGCGCCGCGTGTTAACCCCACGCTTGCCGTGAGTTCATCCATCGACGCTGCGGCATAGCCTTTTTCAGCAAACGCCTTTCGCGCCGCCTGAATCATTTTCTCGCGATTTTCCTGGGCCGTTTCAGCGCGACGTTTTGTAGCCATGGGACTTCCTTCATTAAGCGGTAATTATTATTTGACATACGCTGCGTATGTGGATTACATTTTTGACATACATCGCGTATGTTACTTCTACTGCGCAACCACAACAATACCCCTGACAGAAAAGGAAAAGCCATGCCTTCACGTGATCCCGTCTTCCCGGCTAACCGACATGCCCTCTATGAAGAGCATGGCTATTCAGCTGCAATCCGCTCTGGCGATCTGTTATTTGTTTCCGGTCAGGTTGGCAGCCGCAGCGATGGCACACCTGAACCCGACTTTCCCGCTCAGGTGCAGCTGGCGTTCGATAATTTACGGGCGATCCTGGCAGCCGCGGGATGTACTTTTGACGATCTGATTGATGTCACGACGTTTCATACCGATCCTGAAAACCAGTTCCCCGTTATCATGGCGGCGAAAAAACTGGCATTTCCGCACGCTCCTTACCCAAACTGGACAGCAATAGGCGTTAACTGGCTTGCGGGTTTTGATTTCGAAATTAAGGTTATTGCCAGGATCCCTACGCCCGCGAATCAATATCAGGCAGCAAACTGATTTACCGTTAAACTATCACTGACGCACAAATGAAAGACAGCATCAGTAACTATATTCTCTCCTGGGTAGAAGAAAATAACTTTACTATTTTACACATTGATGCTTTGGTTGCAGATATTGGATACAGCAGAAGAACCATCGAAACATGGTTTAAAGAGAAGTATCGGCTCTCTCTAGGTGAGTATATTCTCCGACGGAGGTTAAGCCGTGCCGCCATTATGTTGAGAATGACGTCGATTCCGGTGACGGATATTGCGTATTTATTCCATTACCAGAGCAGCCAGGGATTCTCCAGAGCCTTTAAAAAAATGATGGGGCTGACACCCTCTGAGTACAGATGTGCCAGAGGGTGGAATTTTGACATCTTACAGCCCTCTTTTTTATTAAGCGAACTGGAAACGCCTGAGCTCGAGGTCTGCTTTCTAGATGAAACGTTTGTCTATACGCATGAAATTATCGAGCACGATCATCTTTTTGATACCTCGGTGCATGATATTACTAAAAAAATCAAAAAGCTCCTGACAGAAAACCGCCATGATATCGATAAAATTATTCTGATGCCCCGCCGCCCCGAGTTAGGCAAAAGCCGATCGTATCTGGTCGAGGTATTAATATCGTACGCTTTACAAAGCGACACGGTGACAAATAAAAAATCCCGCGTTGTGCGTGGGAGATACGCAAGAATGCCCTTTAGTGGTAGCTGGGAAAGCTACAGCGCGTTTAACAAGATTGGCTTCGTTAAGGCGATGGTAAATAAACGCCTGACGTTGCGCGACGGTATTTACCTGATGAAAATTAATGCGTACAGCGATGAGCGTGTCGATTTTGATGTTTTCATCCCCATCCTGTAACCTCAGCTGCATTCCGCCTGTCTGGTAACGATTCTGTTTTTACCGTTGTGCTTAGCCTCATACAACGCCTCGTCCACGTCACGCATAATATCATTGCTGTTGACGTTATTCTGAATGGCTGAGCACACGCCGATACTTAATGTGACCTTTACAGGGAGAGCATAATGGTAGCCCGGCCCGGTGCGCTGTTGAACGTTCTGGCGAATACGTTCCGCGACGGCAATAGCCTGCTTACCATCGGTATCCGGCAGCAGAAGACCAAATTCCTCGCCTCCCAGTCGGGCAAAGATGTCGTTATCGCGAATGCTGTCTTTGATAATATCCACGACCGCCAGAATCACGCGATCCCCCACAAGATGGCCCCAGTTATCGTTAATCGACTTAAAGTTGTCGATGTCCAGCATCATGATGCTGGCCCCCTTTTCTGTCCTGAGCGAGCGGATCCGCGGAAGTGCCTCGTAAAAATATTTACGGTTGTAGATCTGAGTAAGCGGATCGCGATCAACCCGATCGCCGAAAATTTTCAACAGGTTAAAGACATGGAACATTAAGGTACAAATCACAAATAATTTACTGAGGACCTCTACTGCCCGGCTGATATACCAGAGCGACAGATTGTAGGTATCAAGCAGTAAGAGGAAAAAATTGTAAACGATGGCGGAAAGGCAGACCACAATAATACTGTTCCAGATCCCGGACGCCAGGCGTGTCACTGAAATCATATAACAAAGTAAAGCCGACCAGAGCAGGATCAGAACGTTTACGTACCTGATATCCCAGACAGGATGATGATGTTCATCTTCGTATGCTGCAATCGTTAATGTCCAGGCCGGATGGTAGCTGCTGAGATAATGGGCCAGCATCGGAAACATAACCAGTGACATCATTAATGCTAACGTCATGCTGATCTTATTTCGGAATCTGAGCGTAGATCGTATCGTGATTTTCTCCACACGGACCGCCAGCGCCAGTAATACGATAAAGCTCAGCTGCCGGAAAAAATAGAATACCGCCGTATCGTTGGTTTTTGCCGCCTGGGTAAAACCAGCATGCTCCGGAAGCTGAATAACAATGATCGTCTCAATAAAATAAACCAGCCCACTAAGAAATGCCAGGCTCAGAATGAATAATGAAAAACGCGTTCGGTCGGAGGCATACAGCATCTGGATAAAAATAAAGATAATGGTATCCAGAAAGAACAGCGCAATCATGACGATCAAATAGGTGGTCATAGGCACCCTGAAACCAGGATTATCATTCACGCAAAAGGAGTTCACCGCGATCATTAGTGCGAAAAGCACCGCACCTGACAGCATGATCAGTTTTTCGGCCAACGTAATATTTTTCATCTTCCTTCTTACCGCACACAGATAAAGACGCAAAATGGCATAGCCGTTATCAACCCTCGCGCAATTTTAAAGCGTTTAAAGGGCTAAACGGATCATTTTGCGCAAAAGGCGCTGGACACATCAGCATGAGGGCGGCGTCACGGTGCCCGCTGGTTGGATGAGGCGAACCCCGCGTGCGGTGATATACTGCTGGGATACACACGAAACAGCCTGATGAAGAGACAGTTCGACCTCTTCCGTGAGCCCATTCACGGCGCAGGAGCGAGAAATATCGTGACACAAGGGGCTGTGAGTGGGCTATAATTTCGAGCTAATTTCGAATGATTTTGAAATACTGCCTGTAACGCTATGAATTACAAGGCAAAATAAGCAATGAATATAAGGATTAAAGCTATGGGTTTTCTTTCCGGTAAGCGCATTCTGGTGACTGGCGTTGCCAGCAAACTGTCCATCGCATACGGCATCGCACAGGCAATGCATCGCGAAGGCGCTGAGCTGGCGTTCACCTACCAGAACGACAAGCTGAAAGGCCGTGTTGAAGAATTTGCCGCGCAGCTGGGTTCCAGCATTGTTCTGGAATGTGACGTTGCACAAGACGAAAGCATTGATGGCATGTTTGCTGAACTGGCAAAAGCATGGCCGAAATTCGACGGTTTTGTTCACTCCATCGGCTTCGCTCCTGGCGACCAGCTGGACGGCGACTACGTGAACGCGGTTACCCGTGATGGCTTCAAAATCGCCCACGACATCAGCTCCTACAGCTTCGTTGCAATGGCAAAATCCTGCCGCGCGATGCTGAACCCGGGCGCAGCCCTGCTGACACTGTCCTACCTCGGCGCAGAACGTGCTATCCCTAACTACAACGTTATGGGTCTGGCGAAAGCGTCTCTGGAAGCCAACGTGCGCTACATGGCGAACGCGATGGGTCCTGAAGGCGTGCGTGTTAACGCTATTTCTGCGGGTCCAATCCGTACCCTGGCCGCTTCCGGTATCAAAGATTTCCGTAAAATGCTGGCACACTGCGAAGCGGTTACCCCGATTCGTCGTACCGTTACCATCGAAGATGTGGGTAACTCTGCGGCATTCCTGTGCTCTGACCTTTCCGCGGGCATCTCCGGCGAAGTGGTTCACGTTGACGGCGGCTTCAACATCGCTGCAATGAACGAGCTGGAAATCAAATAAGCTTGTCACTCTCTTCCCGCCAGGGAAGAGAGTTTCCTCCCGCCCCGCCCCTCGTTATTCCGTTCAGCTATTTGTTATCACCTAACAATATTTTTCCCCTCATCCGCCTTACGCCAGGATATTGATCGCCATTTTGAGATCAAGGAACGCCCATGGAACAACGCCGTTTTTCCGGCAAAGGCCACTGGTATCATGAAACCCAGTCGAATCATTCGCAGACGGACGTTCTGCCGCTGGTGCCCGAAGCCGCTAACGTCGACGACCGTTTTTTGCTCGATCTAGCCCTGCCCGATGACATTCTCGCAAGCTGTGCTGGTTGGCTTACGCATGCCCGAACCCTCTGTCATCTTTTGTTCCCACTTGATACTCCCGTGAACCGTCTGCATACGCTCAGCGCCTACGACAGGCTGAGCACGGCATTAACGGTTGCCCAGGCGTGTGGCGTTCAGCGGCTCTGTAACCACTACGCTGCTCTGCTCGCCCCTCTTCCAGGGCCGGACTCCTCCCGGGAAAGCAATCGACGCCTTGCAGAAATTACCCAGTATGCCCGCCAGTTAGCCAGCTCACCCGATGTCATCGATGATAAAGCCCAAAACCAGCTTGATGAGGTTGGACTCACAACGTATGACATTGTGCTCATCAACCAGATCATCGGCTTTGTCGGTTTTCAGGCGCGAGTGGTCGCGGTATTTCAGGCATTGCTTGGCCATCCGGTACGCTGGCTGCCCGGGCACCACATTCAGCCCCATACGCTGCCGCTCAGCTTCAGCAGATGGACCGCCACGCTACCCGTGGTTGAGCTAAAATATGCCAGTGCGCTTCAGCTTGAGGCGCTCTCACGCTGGCAGGCGGAACCGGCGCTTGAAGCGCTCACCCCTGTACTGTGCCATGAGCCGATGCTGCTTGATCTGACGGGCGAAATTCTGCTTAACCATCCGCGAAGTGAAGGTCCCGCGTCTTCGATGCTCTCAGCCGCTCGTGCGCTGCTTGTCGCCTCTCCGGATCGCTTTAGCGCCGCCCAGTTAACGCCCCTGACCGGGTCAGGTCTCTCGCCAGAGAAGGCCATCAACCTGCTTACCCGAGATGCATTTTATGGCTGGCTGGACCGTCTGCGCGTGGCGCTCGGCAAAGAGGAATAACCATACTCTTTACCTAAAGAGCGCTTGCTGTAGCAGTGAGATTCGCGTAAAACTGTCAGCCGCTCAATGGCTACGAAAATAGAACATTATGTTTCAGGACAACCCGCTGCTAGCGCAGCTTAAACAGCAACTGCATTCCCAGACGCCGCGTGCAGAAGGGGTCGTAAAAGCCACGGAAAAGGGCTTTGGCTTTCTTGAAGTTGACGGGCAGAAGAGCTACTTCATTCCGCCTCCTCAGATGAAGAAAGTGATGCATGGCGACCGCATTTCGGCCGTTATTCATACCGAAAAGGAACGAGAATCTGCCGAGCCGGAAGCACTGATCGAACCTTTCCTGACCCGCTTTGTCGGGAAAGTGCATAAAAAAGACGATCGTCTTTCTGTCGTGCCGGACCATCCTCTCCTGAAAGATGCTATTCCGTGCCGCGCCGCGCGTGGCGTTGAGCATGATTTTGTTGAGGGTGACTGGGCGGTTGCTGAGATGCGCCGTCATCCTTTAAAAGGCGATCGCGGTTTTTACGCCGAGCTTACCCAATACATTACCTTCGGCGACGACCATTTCGTCCCATGGTGGGTGACGCTGGCGCGCCACAACCTCGAAAAAGAAGCGCCTGAGGGCGTGGCGACTGAAATGCAGGACGAAGGTCTGGAACGTCGCGATCTGACGGCGCTGGACTTTGTCACCATTGACAGCGCCAGCACCGAGGATATGGACGATGCGCTGTATGCCGAAGAGACAGCCGATGGCAAACTGCATCTGACCGTCGCCATTGCCGACCCTACCGCATGGATTGTCGAAGGCAGCAAGCTGGACGAGATGGCCAAAGTGCGTTCGTTCACCAACTACCTGCCGGGCTTTAACATTCCGATGCTGCCGCGTGAACTCTCCGACGATCTTTGCTCGCTGCGTGCGCATGAAGTGCGTCCGGTGCTAGCCTGTCGGATGACCATTGCGGCTGACGGTACCATTGAAGAAGATATTGAATTCTTCGCCGCCACCATCGAATCCAAAGCCAAGCTGGCCTATGACGACGTGTCCGACTGGCTGGAGAACACGGGCAGCTGGAAACCCGAGTCCGACAACATTGCCGCACAAATTCGTCTGCTGCACCGCGTCTGCCTGAGCCGCAGCGAATGGCGTCAAACTCACGCGCTGGTCTTCAAAGATCGTCCGGACTACCGTTTTGTGCTGGGTGAAAAAGGTGAAGTAGTGAATATCGTCGCTGAGCCGCGCCGTATTGCCAACCGCATCGTTGAAGAAGCGATGATTTCCGCCAACATTTGTGCTGCACGCGTGCTGCGCGACAAATTAGGCTTTGGCATTTACAACGTGCACACCGGGTTTGATCCGGCGAACACTGAAGCGCTGGCTGCCCTGCTGAAAACCCATGACGTACACGTCGATCCTGAGGAAGTGCTGACCCTGCAAGGTTTCTGCAAACTGCGCCGCGAGCTGGACGCACAGCCGTCAGGGTTCCTCGACAGCCGTATTCGCCGCTTCCAGTCCTTTGCGGAAATCAGCACCGAGCCAGGCCCGCACTTCGGCCTTGGCCTCGAGGCTTACGCGACCTGGACCTCCCCGATCCGTAAGTACGGCGACATGGTTAACCATCGTCTGCTGAAAGCGATCATCAAAGGGGAATCAGTTGCCCGCCCACAGGATGATACGACATTGCAGATGGCAGAACGTCGCCGTCTCAACCGTATGGCGGAGCGTGATGTCGGCGACTGGTTGTACGCGCGCTTCCTGAATGATAAGGCAGGGACTGACACCCGTTTCCCGGCTGAAATCATTGACATCAGCCGCGGCGGTATGCGCGTTCGTCTGGTGGATAATGGCGCCGTTGCCTTTATTCCTGCCCCGTTCCTGCATGCCGTTCGCGACGAACTGGTTTGTAGCCAGGAAAACGGGACCGTGCAAATTAAAGGCGAAACGGTTTACAAGGTCACTGACGTGATTGATGTCACCATCGCTGAAGTGCGCATGGAAACCCGCAGTATTATCGCGCGCCCTGCCGCCTGATAACCGCGTAAACTTCCGGCCGTTCCGTTAAGGGGTGGCCGGGAGTTCTCACCTGAATTATCTCCCGCAAAATCATCGTTTTTTCTCACACTTTTCTGTTTCCCATCGCCACATTTCGCCAGAATTATCTACAGTAAAAGAGAGCCGTCATTGTCGACTGCAAATGAATAATTTGTGCGCTACTCAGCAGCCGCGGGAGAAAACGTGATGGACGATCTGGAGCAGAATTTGCTGTTTCGTTACATGGGTACGCATAGCCCCTGGTGGCGACTGACAGCAGACAGCAATGCTCTGCATCTTGCTGCCAGTGAAAGCGCTGACATCATTCAGGTGGTTGCGCTGGATGATGAGCAGGCCGCGCTGATCCGCCAGCTCACCGTGATAACCTCCAGCATTGCCATGACCCTGCCCTTGTACGGTGTGGACGTTCCCGTTCATCTTGTCGGCCGTAAAATTAACAAAAATGAGTGGGCAGGAACGGCATCAGCCTGGAACGATACTCCTTCCGTGGCGCGGGACCTGGCGCAGGGGCTCTCCTTCGCCGAACAGGTAGTGTCCGAGGCTAACTCCGTGATTGTGATCCTCGACCAGAACGGGAATATTCAGCGCTTCAACCGTTTAAGTGAAGAATATACGGGCCTGAAGGAACAGGAAGTTATCGGGCAAAACGTGTTCAAACTGTTTATGAGTCGTAGCGAAGCCGCGGCCTCCAAACGCAACATCACCGGTTTTTTTCGTAACGGCAGCTCGTACGAAGTTGAACGCTGGATCAAGACCCGCAAAGGGCAGCGCCTGTTTCTCTTCAGAAATAAATTTGTTCACAGCGGCAGCGGGAAAAATGAAATCTTCCTCATCTGTTCAGGTACCGATATAACCGAAGAGCGTCGGGCCCAGGAGCGCCTGCGCGTACTCGCCAATACGGATACGATTACCGGTTTGCCTAACCGAAACGCCATCCATGAGCTGATCTCTGATGCCATCACCGCTCGGGGTGACACCCAGGTAGGCGTGGTTTATCTCGATCTGGATAACTTTAAAAAAGTGAACGATGCCTATGGGCATATGTTTGGCGACCAGCTGCTACAGGCCGTTGCGCTGGCGATCCTGAGCTGCCTGGACGAAGGACAAACCCTGGCGCGCCTGGGTGGGGATGAGTTTATCGTGCTGGCCACCGATACCTCGCAGGGCGCGCTGGAAGCCATGGCATCGCGCATACTGACCCGACTTCGTCAGCCTTTCCGCATCGGGCTGATAGAGGTTTACACCGGCTGCTCGCTGGGCATCGCGCTTGCGCCCCAGCACGGTAACGATCGCGAAAGCGTCATTCGTAATGCCGACACCGCCATGTACACCGCCAAAGAAAATGGCCGGGGCAAATTCTGCGTCTTCTCGCCAGAGATGAACCAGCGCGTATTTGAATACCTGTGGCTGGATACCAACCTGCGTAAAGCGCTGGATAACGATCAGCTGTTAATCCACTACCAGCCCAAAATAACCTGGCGCGGCGAAGTCAGAAGTCTGGAGGCGCTGGTGCGCTGGCAGTCGCCAGAGCGTGGCCTGATCCCGCCGATGGAATTTATCTCCTATGCTGAGGAGTCAGGGCTGATTGTGCCCCTGGGCCGCTGGGTTATGCTTGATGTGGTGCGCCAGGTGGCGAAATGGCGCGACAAGGGGATCAACCTTCGCGTCGCGGTCAACGTCTCCGCCCGTCAGCTGGCGGACCAGACCATCTTCAGCGACCTGAAGCAGGCGCTGAAAGACCTGAGTTTTGAATACTGCCCGATTGACGTGGAATTGACCGAAAGCTGTCTCATTGAAAATGAAGAGCTGGCCCTGTCAGTGATCCAGCAGTTTAGCCGCCTGGGAGCGCAAATTCACCTGGATGACTTTGGTACGGGGTACTCTTCCCTGTCGCAGCTGGCGCGCTTCCCTATCGATGCCATTAAGCTTGACCAGGCTTTCGTGCGGGACATCCATAAGCAGTCCATTTCACAGTCGCTGGTGCGTGCGATAGTCGCCGTGGCGCAGGCGTTAAATTTGCAGGTCATTGCTGAAGGGGTGGAAAGTGCAAAAGAAGACGCCTTTCTGACGAAGAATGGCGTCAACGAACGGCAGGGTTATCTTTTTGCTAAGCCCATGCCCGCTGCCGCATTCGAGCGATGGCTAAAGCGCTATCAGGCCAGAAATGTCCGTTAGCTGGCTTTGCGTAAGCCCGTCGCCTGATGGCGATTTTGCAGCATAACCAGCCGCTCCATGTAGGCGATATCCTTCGGTTCAAGGCAGAAGGCGGCATCAACCCAATCCTCAGTAATGTCCATCAGCTCGCTTCGCGGAAGTGGCAGCACGCGCGTACGCGCACGCAGCATGGCCCTTACGCCGTTGAGCTTCGGCTGTAGCGTGTCGATAAACGTCCGCACCGAAACATAGCTCTGTAACGGCTCGAATAAGAGATCCACAAGACCATACTGCTCATACCATTCCGCCGTATGCGTCTCACCTTTGTAGATCAGCGCCTCCGCCATTTTCATGCCGGCGCGACGCGCCACCAGTGAATAGCCGCCCATGCCCGGGAACAGATTGAACGCGATTTCCGGAAAGCCTAATCGGGCATCGCGCTGGGCCAGAATGAAATGATGCGCCAGCGCGGCTTCAAACCCGCCCCCTAACGCGCTTCCTTCCACCATAGCCAGCGTGACAGCACCGGTATCAAACCCTCGCGAGGCGGCATGAACGCAGTCCACACAAGCCCGGGCATAGGCGCGTAACGCTTCGCGTCGGTTGTTTTTGATGCACTCAACGAAGAACTGTAAATCACCGCCGGTATTGTAGATGTCGGGGACCAGCGATCCGGTGACCCAAAAATCAACGACAAATCCGGACTGTCGAACCAGCCAGGAGAGATTCATGATCTCCTCGATCAGCGCATGATTGAAGCAAGGCCGTGGCGTGGCACGTAACATCATCCACACCGTACGCCGTTCGGCCTCATAATAAGCCGCCAGTTGAGTGAATCGTTCAGCATCAGTAAACAATGTGCAGGTTGTCTGGTTGATAACTGTCATAGTCGAATTCCTCTTATAAAAAAGCGCGTTGCGCGCAGTTTTAGACTAATCCACCCCTACAACCCGCAGCATACGGGGGCCAAATTTATCACTTTCATTTATGAACTTTGGTTATTGCATTTTTTACCTTCTCTTTTGAATCAATTTTCTGCATCATTGATAATATTAACTTTTCGCTTCAGGGTGAGCTTATGTCTAACATTGATGCAACAGCCGTGGCACAGCGTATTGATACTGTGCTGGATATTCTTGTCGCAGGCGATTATCACTCTGCTATCCGTAACCTTGAAATCCTCAAGTCTGAACTGCTGGCTGAGAACGGCGCTGATAACGCTCCAGAATCCACTCAACCTAAAGCCCCGTGGGAAGTGTAGCCACGTCGTTTCCGCCCTTGCCTTTTAAATGGATGCTATGAATTCCCGACAACAAATCATTTTGCAGATGGTGATCGATCAGGGACGCGTAAGCGTGGTCGATCTCGCTAAAGCCACCGGCGTTTCTGAAGTCACCATTCGTCAGGATCTGAATCTGCTGGAAAAACAGAGCTACCTGCGGCGTGCGCACGGATATGCCGTTCCACTGGACAGCGACGACGTCGAAACCCGCATGATGAACAATTATGCGCTCAAGCGGGAGCTGGCGGAGTTTGCTGCATCCTTAGTGAATAACGGTGAGACCGTCTTTATTGAAAATGGCAGCAGTAACGCTCTTCTGGCGCGCACGCTCGCCGATCAAAAAGACGTTACCATCATCACCGTAAGCAGCTATATCGCCCATCTGTTGAAGGAAACTCAGTGCGAGGTGATACTGCTGGGCGGCATTTACCAGAAGAAAAGCGAAAGCATGGTGGGGCCATTAACGCGTCAATATGTTCAGCAGGTTCACTTCAGTAAGGCATTCATTGGTATTGACGGCTGGCAGCCCGACACCGGCTTTACTGGTCGCGACATGATGCGTTCAGACGTGGTTAACGCCGTACTCGCCAAAGAGTGTGAAGCGATTGTGCTGACCGACAGCTCTAAGTTTGGCGCCGTACACCCTTATACGATGGGTCCGGCTTCACGCTTCAGCCGTGTGATTACGGATGAGCGTTTGCGCGATGAATATCGCCAGCAATTAGAACAAGACGGCCTGACTGTCGATATTGTGAAAAAAACGGCCTGATTATCCTGCTGCGCCCGAATAATGGGCGCACTTAAACCTTTCTCTGAGAGTATTCCGACCCTGCCTTTAAGAGTTTTTACCTGTTGAAACCGTTCTAAACACGTAAAATTAATATTAGCGATATAACAGGAAGTGACTATCACCTGCGTGATGATGAAACGCCTGCGCGACCAGCTTTCACGGGAACAGAATTTAAGTATGGATATTGTCTATACTTAAAGTGCATTCCTTTCCGTGAATCGATAATTCAGGAGAAAGTATTATGACCTTTACCAGCAAAAAATTAGCCGCCGCTGTTCTGGCAATCACTGTAGCAATGTCCCTGAGCGCTTGCTCTAACTGGTCTAAACGTGACCGTAACACCGCGATTGGTGCCGGTGCTGGTGCGCTTGGTGGTGCAGTATTAACGGATGGTAGTACGCTGGGTACATTGGGTGGTGCTGCCGTAGGTGGTGTTATCGGTCACCAGGTGGGCAAATAATCACCATAACGGCTCTCACCGGTATAATAATATATTTTGTATTTTCAGGTCTGACTTACGCACGTAAAAAAAAGAGCCACGGCAATGTCCGTGGCTCATTTATTTTAGCCGCCCGCCAGTTTGACTTTCATTCCTTTGGCTTCCAGCAGCGCTTTAATTAAATCCCGTTTATCACCCTGAATCTCAATAATGCCGTCTTTTACTGCCCCACCGCATCCGCACTTCTTTTTAAGTTCAGCGGCGAGCTTTACCAGGTCTGCATCATCCAGATCAATGCCAGTGACAAGGCAAACCCCTTTACCTTTCCTGCCGCTGGTCTGGCGCTGAATTCGCACGATGCCATCGCCTTTTGGACGTTCAGCTTTCTCTTTTGGCTCTTCAATGCGCCCGGTATCCGTTGAATAGACCAGACGACTGTTGGCGTCACGCATTATGCCCCCTTTTTCAGTGATGCATTAATCGCTTTCAGGGTCTCTGCCGGATGAGCGGATTGCGTCACCGGGCGACCAATCACCATATAGTCTACACCCGCGCTCAGCGCCTGCTCTGGCGTCATGATGCGTCGCTGATCCCCAGACTCGGTGCCTGCCGGACGGATACCTGGCGTTACCAGTTTAAAGTCGCGGCCTAGCACAGATTTGAAGCGAACCGCCTCCTGAGCCGAACAGACCACGCCATCGAGACCACACTGTTGCGTGAGGCGCGCCAGACGCTCCGCGTGTTCGGCAGGTGACAACGTCACACCCAGATCGCGCAGGTCGGATTCATCCATACTGGTCAGCACGGTGACGGCGATCAGAAGCGGAGCGTCATTACCAAACGGCACCAGCGCTTCGCGCGCAGCCGTCATCATGCGTGCCCCGCCGGATGCATGAACGTTAACCATCCACACGCCCAGTTCAGCCGCCGCAGCTACGGCGTGCGCAGTGGTATTTGGAATATCATGGAATTTCAGGTCGAGGAAAACGTCGAAGCCACGCTGGTGCAGATCGCGGACGATTTGTGGGCCGAACAGCGTAAACATCTCTTTGCCTACTTTCAGACGGCAATCGCGGGGATCAATGCCATCAACAAAGGCCAGTGCGGCGTCACGGTTATTGTAATCCAGAGCAACAACTACGGGAGAATCGGTAACTACGCGGGAAGTGGAGGATGTAACAGACGTCATGACCAGCCCTTTTCGTCTATGGGCGCGCAGCGGCGCGGAACAGATAAACGGCGTGCATTCTACCTGCCCTCGGGGTAAATGAACAGAATCGAATGATTTTCCTGCCGAACCCCAGACCGCACGGTGCTGACGAAATCACTGTAACCATTAGTATGTTGTAACTAAAATGCGGAGTTTTAAAAAATCACTGCCCGTCCAGACCTCGGATTGGCTTAATGGTGGACCACGCCCGGCAGGAAGGGCAATGCCAGTAAAGCGAATAGGCGGTGAAGCCGCATTTCTGGCAGCGATAGCGCGGTTTGCTCCGCACCTGTTCACCCACCATGTCTCGCAGCACCATCAGGCTCTCTTTAGCGCGCCCTTCTTCTGCGTCATTAAGGTGGTAATCCATCAGCTTATGGAATACCCGCATGGTAGGATGACGCTGCAACTGACGGGTAATGTATACCTGGGCGGTATCACTCCCTTCGTGCTCTTCAACGACGTCGGACAGCATCAGCTCGGCTGTGGCACCGGTGTTTTCTTCAACGCAGCGACGCAGAAACGCAACCCACTCGTCCTGCTTACCTAACTGCTGATAGCAGGTTTGCAGCATTTCCAGCGTTTCGCTGACCAGCTCTTTGTCCTGATCGATAACGCGAAGCAGGCTCTCCACGGCTTTGGCATAATCACCGTTAGCCATAAAGACCCGCCCCATCATGATCGAGATGCGCGCGCTGTTGCGATCGGCCGCAGCGCCTTTCTTTAACAATGCCATGGCTTTATCCATGTCATCGCTACCCATCTGCTGGAGAGCCAGCTCGCAATAGAAGTGGGCAATTTCGACGCGCTGTTTGTCTTTGCCGAGTTTGACCAGCCGTTCAGCGGTATCAATCGCTTTTTGCCAGTCGCTGGTGGCCTGATAGATTTGCAGAAGCTGCTGAAGCGCACCGATACGGAAGTCCGTCTCATCCACCAGCTGAGAGAACATATCCTCGGCGCGATCGTAAAGCCCCGCGGCCATGTAATCCCGCCCAAGCTGCTGCACGGCCAGCAACCGTTGCTCATAGGTCAACGAAGCGCTTTCCATCAGGGTCTGGTGGATACGAATGGCACGGTCAACCTCTCCGCGCGAGCGGAACAGGTTTCCCAGGGTGAGATGCGCCTCTACGGTGCCGGTATCCTCTTTAAGCATGTCGAGGAACAGATCCACCGCTTTATCCTGCTGATTGCTCAGCAGGAAGTTCACCCCCGCAACGTAGTCACGGGAGAGTCGGTTTGCTTCATCCTGTTTTGTTTGTTGCGCGCTTCTGCGGCCCATATACCAGCCATAGGCTGCGGCGACAGGCAAAAGCAGAAACAACAACTCCAGCATATTCGATTATTCCTTGACTACCGGCACACCAGAGCTCGCCGGAATGTCAGACGCAGGCGTAAGTTGATGTTCAAGTCGTTTAATTTTACGTTCAGCGCGAACAAGAGAAACACGAACCTTAAGCCAGAACAGGCCGCATACAAGCCAGCCGATGACAAAACCCGCCGCGAATAACACCGCCAGCAGGCTCGACACCCGGTACTCGCCCTGCGCCAGCAGATAGTTAAAACTTACCTGTTGATCGTTTTGCGCGCCCAATGTGACTGAAATGACAAAAATCGCCAACACCAGTAAGAAAATGAGTAAATATTTCACATGACTTCCCGTTATGTGGTTCGAGCGTATAAAGCGTGTTCAACTCACTGCAATCAGCCTTATAAGCTACCATTTTAGTGGCGGGCGCGAAATGGAAAAAGTAACGCGCCCTACATGGATTTATGGTCAAAATGCGGAATATCAACCTTCAGGTTCCGCCAGACTCCCTTTCGGCTATTTCTTCCTTCTCTTCCGGCGGCGGCGTCAATGGTCCACAAAAACGTTGTGCAAGCCAGGTCGCCAGCGTCACCAGTACCCACGAGATCAGCGTTGCCACCACCAAATCACGCGGCCAGTGCATCCCCAGCAGCATCCGGCTGCCCATTACGCCTGTCGCCCAGACCAGCAAAATCGCAATCGTGAGGGTACGCCGACGCGGCCACAGCAGTCCCACGCCAAGTAGCGCCCAGCTGGCAGCAAACATCGTATGCCCGGAAGGAAACGCAAAGCCGGTCTCTTTTTGCCAGTGTTTGCGTAAAAAGGTCGGGATATCCTGCTGTTCCGCAAGCTGCTCCTTTACCAGCGCACCGCGATCTTTACGCTTTAAATTGTAGAACTCATCCACCGGAACATGGTGCGTTTTTTCCAGCCAGACGACGAAAGGACGGGGTTCCTGCACGCGATCTTTCACCCACGACTTCACCCCCTGCCCGATAAGTATGGCCCCGCCGAGAATGGCAAACAGTACCAGCGCCGCGCGAAGGCGAAAGCGCAGGCACCACAGGAACCAGCCACAGAGCAGCACGTGCGTAATAATCCCCCACGGCTGGGTGACCGTCTCGGTTATCCAGTATAAGGCTTTCAGCCACGTCTCGTTTTGTCCGGGCTGCCACATCCAGCCGGAGAACCAAACGACCAGGGGGATAACGAGCAATACGGCGGCGCCTGCGGCCGTTCGTCTGGCAATTGAAAGCATGTCCTCTCCTTTTTCACTAAGCACCACAATCATAACTGAATTTCATCATTCAGGTGGATATGTCGGATTGTGCGTTTAACGTTTGTAAAGCGTGGTGGTGATTAGGTGAAGTTGCCGGGCTTGTGGCAAAATAGTCCAATACAGAAAGCATAATGGGGCAAAGGCACGAAACGTGTCAGCCTGGTCTGGAGAATCACATGCAGCTTAAACGTGTGGCAGAAGCCAAACTGCCAACCCCATGGGGCGATTTCCTGATGGTGGGTTTTGAAGAACTGGCAACCGGGCAAGATCACGTCGCCCTGGTATTCGGCGACATTTCGGGGCAAACGCCGGTGCTGTCCCGCGTTCATTCAGAGTGTCTGACCGGTGACGCGCTGTTCAGTCTGCGGTGCGACTGCGGTTTTCAGCTTGAAGCCGCCCTTTCTCATATCGCAGAGGAAGGACGTGGCGTTCTGCTGTATCACCGTCAGGAAGGACGCAATATCGGCCTGCTGAATAAAATCCGCGCCTACGCGTTGCAGGATCAGGGCTACGATACCGTCGAAGCGAACCATCAGCTCGGCTTTGCTGCTGACGAGCGAGATTTCACCCTGTGCGCGGATATGTTCAAGCTGCTGGGCGTGGACGAAGTGCGTCTGTTGACCAATAACCCGAAAAAAGTGGAAATCCTCACTGAAGCGGGCATCAATATTGTGGAACGCGTACCGCTGATTGTCGGCCGCAACCCGAAAAACGCGCACTACCTCGATACCAAAGCTTCCAAAATGGGGCATCTGCTGAGCGAGTAAATGCAAAACGCCCGGCACATGTGCCGGGCGAGTTTGATCAGTCCAGCATCTTACGAATCACATAATGTAAAATGCCGTCGTTCTGGTAATAGGTCAGCTCTGTTGCCGTATCAATACGACACCGGCAATCCAGCACTTCTGTCGTTCCATCTGCGCGCGTTAACTTCACCGGAACGGTTTTACCCGGTTGCAGATTTTGCAGACCGCTGATATCAATCTGCTCTTCCCCGGTCAAACCCAGCGTTTTACGCGTTACGCCCTGCGGGAACTCCAGCGGCAGGATCCCCATCCCGATCAGGTTTGAGCGGTGGATACGTTCAAAGGATTCGGCAATCACCACGCGAACCCCGAGCAGACGCGGACCTTTTGCCGCCCAGTCGCGACTGGAACCGGAGCCGTACTCTTTACCGGCAATAACGGCCAGCGGCGTACCCTGCTGCTGATACTTCATGGCTGCGTCATAAATTGAAATGACCTCTGTATCCGGCAGGTGGCGCGTCATACCCCCTTCCACGCCTGGGACCATTTCATTGCGAATGCGGATGTTGGCAAAGGTCCCGCGCATCATCACTTCGTGGTTACCGCGGCGCGAACCGTAGGAGTTGAAATCGCGACGTTCCACGCCACGACTTTGCAGATACCGACCTGCCGGACTGTCCGCCTTGATGCTACCCGCAGGGGAGATATGGTCGGTGGTGACGGAATCGCCCAGCATCGCCAGAATGCGCGCGCCGTGAATATCTTTCAGCGGTGCAGGCTCCGCCAGCATTTCGTCGAAGAATGGCGACAGGCGAATATAGGTGGAATCATCCTGCCAGTCATAGGTATCGGAACCCACTACGTCGATCGCTTTCCACTCCGCTGTGCCTTCGAACACTTCCGCATACTCTTTGCGGAACATCTCGGTGGAAACTTTCTCTACCGCGCGCGCAATTTCGCGCGATGATGGCCAGATGTCTTTCAGATAGACCGGTTCATTTTTGCGATCGTGACCAATCGGATCGGTCGCCAGGTTAATGTTCATGTTTCCGGCCAGCGCATAGGCTACAACCAGCGGCGGCGAGGCCAGCCAGTTGGTTTTCACCAGCGGATGAATACGCCCTTCAAAGTTTCGGTTACCGGAAAGTACCGCGCCAACGGTCAAATCCCCCTGCTTGATCGCCATTTCAATAGGTTCAGGCAGTGGACCAGAGTTACCGATGCAGGTCGTACAGCCGTAGCCCACCAGGTTAAAGCCCAGCTCGTCGAGGTAAGGCGTGAGTCTGGCCTGTGCCAGGTAATCGGATACCACTTTCGAACCAGGCGCCAGGGAGGCTTTAACCCAAGGCTGTGGCTTGAGCCCCAGCTCTACCGCTTTTTTTGCCAGCAGCCCGGCAGCCATTAACACACTCGGGTTGGACGTGTTGGTACAGGAAGTGATAGCGGCGATCACCACGGCGCCGTCAGGGAGCTGATACTGATGCCCGTTCAGAACATAGTCCACCGGACGGTGATCTTTTTGTGCGGCGTTAACTTCCAGCTCATTGCTGGCAGCAAAGGCTTTCGGAACGTTGCTCAGGGCGACGCGGTCCTGCGGACGTTTTGGCCCTGCGAGGCTTGCCTCAACGGTGCCCATATCCAGCTCCAGCGTACTGGTAAATACCGGCTCGTCACCCGGGTTACGCCACATGCCCTGCGCTTTGGTGTAGGCCTCAACGAGAGCCACCTGCTCCTCGCTGCGACCACTGAGGCGCATATACTCCAGCGTAACGCTATCAATCGGGAAAAAGCCGCAGGTCGCGCCATATTCCGGCGCCATGTTGGCGATGGTGGCCCGGTCCGCCAGCGGCAGTGAATCCAGACCATCGCCATAAAATTCAACGAATTTACCCACCACGCCATGCTTACGCAGCATCTGGGTGACCGTCAGAACCAGATCCGTGGCGGTAATGCCTTCGGATAACTTACCGGTCAGCTTAAAGCCCACCACATCGGGAATGAGCATTGATACCGGCTGGCCGAGCATGGCCGCTTCCGCTTCAATACCACCGACGCCCCAGCCCAGAACGCCAAGGCCGTTAATCATGGTGGTGTGTGAATCTGTGCCCACCAGCGTATCAGGGTAAGCCACCCACTCTTTATCCTGCAATTCACTCCAGACGGCTTTGCCGAGATATTCCAGGTTGACCTGGTGACAAATGCCGGTGCCCGGTGGAACAACGCTGAAGCGGCTGAACGCCTGCTGACCCCATTTCAGAAAAACGTAGCGTTCATGGTTACGTTCCATCTCCAGACGGACGTTTTCGCCGAAAGCATCGTCGTCACCAAAGTGATCGACGGTGACGGAGTGGTCAATGACGAGGTCTACCGGGGACAAGGGGTTAACCTTAGCAGTATCGCCCCCAAGACGCTTAACGGCTTCACGCATGGCAGCTAAATCCACCACCGCTGGCACGCCGGTGAAATCCTGCATCAGCACTCTGGCCGGGCGATAGGCAATTTCTCTGTCTGCATGAGCATTTTTCAGCCACCCTGCCAGAGCCTGGATATCCTCCTCGGTAACCGAGTCGCCATCCTGCCAGCGCAAGAGGTTTTCCAGTAAGACTTTCAACGACTTGGGTAACCGCGAAATGTCCCCAAGCGTTCTGGCAGCCAGCGGTAAGCTGTAGTAGCGCCAGGTTTTATTTTCCGCCTGTAATGTGTCCTTACTGGCTTCGCGTAGGGTTAACGACATAAGCTCCTCCTTAAAAACAGGGATGTCCTGACAATCATCAGGGCTGTAATTAAAGATAACACAAAGATGTCGTAACGTTTTGATAACAACCCAAATTGATAAATTTAGGAATGGTCTAACGCGAGGGATAAAACAAAAAACCCCGCCGTGGCGAGGTTTTACGATTTAGTGCAAGGCCAGCCAGAGGAGCTGACACCAGAAGAGGATCGACGCTGAGAATACGCCGAGCCATGACCAGTATTTTACGGTTGTCATGTTATTCATCATAGGGACACCAGACTTTAATTATTTAAGGTTGCGAGGTCTGCCCTCGTTCTATATTGCTGATGTGTATTTATTAAGGAGTACAAAAGTGCACGGTCTATATTCAGACTATTTGCATCATTACGCAAAAATCAAAATTATTGTTTTTTGGGTTCGTCTTCCGCGAACACATCAATAAAGGCCTGCTGCTGCGGCGTCAGTTTCCAGGAAGCTGGCACGCTGGTTGCTGGCGCCTTACGGGCTTTGTGAGCATTGTCACGAAGCTGACACATCTCTTTTCTCGCTTCTGTACGCACCGTCATGACCATAATCAACCCCAGTAATTCCAGACAAGAAGAGCAACCACCACCCAGAACAGGGCAGAGCCAAGAAAGACCGCCAGCCAGGCTTTACGCTTAAGCGCGGGATCCCTTTGCGGTTCTTCACTTCCTGACGGCATTGCTAACCTCATACAATCGATATCGCTTATCATTTAGAGACCAAACAATTGGCACAAGTAATCATCTGATGAGATAAATCCTAAAGAAACTTTAGCCGAAAAGCCAGTGAATTTACGTATCCGAGCCCGGGAAAATTCAATCTTTTGACCCGAAATAAATAATTGAAAAGAATAATTTGCACAGCTGTAAATTAGTTTCTACTTTTGTCGCAAATTTGCGACAGTAAAACCATAGTCATCAAATGGGTTATGACGATATATGACAGTGGGCGTAGATGATGATAATTCTAATTCAGGTTTAAAGCGGAATGACGGTATCTTTCCGCAAGAGAAAGATACCGGGAGTGATTATTTGGCGGGAAGTTTAATGTCTTTAAACATCTCTTCGATGTCTTCATTGGAGCGTAACGCCACAGCTGTATCCACCACATCGCGCGTTAAATGTGGCGCAAAGCGTTGAATAAAATCATACATATAGCTGCGCAGGAACGTGCTGCGACGAAAACCTATCTTGGTGGTGCTGTGACTGAAAATATCATGCGCATCCAGACGCACCAGATCCGGGTCTGAGACAGGATCCACCGCCATGCTGGCAATAACCCCAACGCCCAGGCCCAGACGCACATACGTTTTTATGACGTCCGCATCCGTCGCCGTAAAGACAATCCGTGGCGTTAATCCGGCGCGGTTAAACGCGGTGTCCAGTTCAGACCGGCCCGTAAAGCCGAACGTATAGGTCACCAGCGGGTATTGCGCCAGTTCTTCGATTGTCACTTCGCCCTTCCCCGCCAGCGGGTGATCCGGGGTCACGACAATAGAGCGGTTCCAGTGGTAGCACGGGAGCATGACCAAATCATCGTACAGATGGAGCGCTTCCGTCGCGATAGCGAAGTCTGCATTGCCTTTAGACACGGCCTCTGCGATTTGCGTCGGTGAGCCCTGATGCATATGCAGGGAAACGCGGGGATAGCGTTCTATGAAGCCTTTGATCACCCCGGGAAGCGCATAACGCGCCTGTGTATGCGTGGTGGCAATATACAGAGAGCCTTTATCCGGCCAGGTATGTTCCCCGGCGACGGATTTAATGGCGTCGACTTTGGAGAGCACTTCCCGTGCGATGCGTATGATTTCCTGTCCTGCCGGGGTGACCTGAGTCAGGTGCTTACCGCTGCGGGCAAATATCTGTATACCTAACTCATCCTCCAGCATACGCACCTGCTTACTGATGCCGGGCTGAGAGGTATAAAGACCTTCTGCGGTGGAAGAGACATTGAGGTTATGATTGACGACCTCAACGATATAGCGAAGCTGCTGTAATTTCATGCCAGACCATCCGATTTAGCGCATGCGTCAATCGCTTAAGACGATTTGATAATAAGAAACGGGTTAACTATAACCACTATATCATTTATAGCCAGGCTGTATAGTACGGAACAAAAAATAATAACTACGTAATAAAAAAGGGCCGGAAGTCCGGCCCTTTTACAGGTAAGTTACGGTAAGGGAAGATTATTTCTTGCCTTCAACCCATTTCCCGTCGACAAAGAAGGCTGACCATCCGGTCGCTTTGCCCTCTTTCTCTGCCGCCACGTACTGCTGCTTCGTTTTACGGCTGAAGCGCACCACGGTTTTGTTGCCTTCCGGATCCTGCTGTGGCGCATCGGCCAGGTAACGCAGTTTCTCCGGCAGACGGTCGCGGAAGCGGTACAGTTCTTCTACCAGCGGCGCACGGGTTTCGCGCGATTTCGGGAAGGTGTTGGCCGCCAGGAATACCCCGGCAGCGCCGTCACGCAGCACGAAATACGCGTCTGACTTCTCGCACGGCAGCTCAGGAAGCGGAACCGGATCTTCCTTTGGCGGCGCAACTTCACCGTTACGCAGGATCTTACGCGTGTTTTTACAGTCGTCGTTGGTGCATGCCATGTACTTACCGAAGCGTCCCATTTTCAGGTGCATTTCGGAACCACATTTCTCACACTCAACGATTGGACCGTCATAGCCCTTAATGCGGAACTCACCTTCTTCGATCTCATAACCATCGCAGGTCGGGTTATTGCCACAAACGTGCAATTTGCGTTTGGGATCGATCAGGTAGCTGTCCATCGCCGTGCCGCATTTCTTACAGCGGCGTTTGGCGCGCAGTGCGTTGGTCTCCGCATCGTCACCTTCCAGCACGTTGAGAACTTCGTTCTCCGGCACGAGGTTGATGGTGGTTTTGCAACGCTCTTTCGGCGACAGCGCATAGCCAGAGCAACCGAGGAACACGCCCGTGGTCGCGGTACGGATCCCCATTTTACGGCCGCAGGTTGGGCAGTCGATGCTCGTCAGTACCATCTGGTTAGGCAGCATGCCGCCCTCTTCAGGATCTTTCTCGGCTTTCTCAAGCTGATTGGTAAAATCGCTGAAGAAGCTGTCGAGAACTTTCTTCCACTCTGCCTTATGGCTGGCAACCTCATCGAGGCTGTCTTCCATCTGCGCGGTGAAGTCATAGTTCATCAACTCGCGGAAGTTCGCTTCCAGACGGTCGGTGACAATCTCACCCATTTTTTCAGCATAGAAACGACGGTTCTCGACGCGAACGTATCCACGATCCTGAATGGTCGAAATGATTGACGCATAGGTGGACGGGCGACCGATGCCGCGTTTTTCCAGCTCTTTCACCAGCGATGCTTCGCTGAAGCGCGCAGGTGGCTTGGTGAAGTGCTGAGCCGGGACCAGATCAACCAGCGACAGCTCGTCACCTTTGTTGACTGAAGGCAGCGTTCTGTCTTCATCGCCTTTACGCAGCGCTGGCATCACTTTTGTCCAGCCGTCGAAGCGCAGAATGCGGCCGCGCGCTTTCAGGCGGAAATCACCCGCGCCGACCGTCAGCGTGGTGGAGTCGTATTTCGCTGGCGTCATCTGGCAAGCTACGAACTGGCGCCAGATCAGCTGATACAGCTTCTGGGCGTCCGCTTCCATATCTTTCAGCGATTCAGCCAGAACAGAAACGTCAGAAGGACGAATCGCTTCGTGCGCTTCCTGAGAATTCTCTTTGCTGGCGTACTGATTAGGCCCGTCCGGCAGGTATTTCTTACCGAAGTTGTCCTCGATATAGCCACGCACCATGTTGACAGCGTCCTGGCTCAGGTTGGTGGAGTCAGTACGCATGTAGGTGATGTAACCCGCTTCATACAAGCGCTGGGCCATCATCATGGTTTTCTTCACGCCGTAACCCAGACGGGTACTTGCCGCCTGCTGGAGAGTTGACGTGATAAACGGTGCGCCAGGCTTGCTGCTGGTTGGTTTATCTTCACGATCCAGAACCTGATAACGCGCTTTTTCCAGCAGCGCCACGGCGGCCATGGTCTGATCGCGATTTTCAGGACGGAACGGTTTGTCGTTGTGATGGCTCACCTGCAACGGCAGCGCATCGCCGCCCGGCGTGGTGACATTCGCATCCACTTCCCAGAACTCTTCCGGGACGAACGCTTTGATCTCGCGTTCACGCTCAACAACAAGACGAACAGCCACAGACTGCACACGCCCCGCAGACAGGCCGCGAGCGACCTTTTTCCACAGCAACGGCGAGACCATGTAGCCTACAACGCGGTCCATAAAGCGACGCGCCTGCTGAGCGTTAACACGGTCGATATTCAGTTCACCCGGCTTTTCAAACGCCTGACGAATCGCATTCTTTGTAATTTCGTTGAACACTACACGGCTGTAGCGTTTGTCATCACCCCCGATCACTTCCCGCAGGTGCCATGCGATGGCCTCCCCTTCGCGGTCAAGGTCGGTTGCGAGATAAATGTGGTCTGCTTTTTCAGCAAGCTGTTTCAGCTCGTTAACGACTTTTTCTTTGCCTGGCAGCACTTCGTAATGTGCATCCCAGTTGTGCCATGGGTTAACACCCATGCGGTTGACAAGCGCGCTACGTTCATCCTTTTTAGGCTTTTTAGCCCCTTTGGTGGAGGTAGAGTCTGCGCTCTTTTTGCTGGCTGAGCCACTGGTCGGCAAATCGCGAATGTGACCAACGCTGGACTTAACCACGTAGTCATTGCCCAGATATTTATTGATCGTTTTGGCTTTTGCCGGGGACTCAACGATGACGAGAGCTTTACCCATATTCACCTTTACCTAATTTAATTCTTCCAGGAATACGCCGCACGTTGATTTCCCTTCCGCTGACGACGAGCCATTGATATTGCGACATCGTCAGGGGATATCAACCCCTATGTGTTACCGAACGTCAGAATGGCGACATCCAGGTCATTGAGTTTTCGGGTATTTTTCTCACATCAAAGTTCATTCGTGACGAATTCCCGGTCGAATGTCAAGCAATTCTGTTGCCAGAATGACGAAAGCGCACACTGTACCTGATAAAATTCGTTACGCAACTTTATTAGCATGCAAAAGCAAATCCCGCCAGCCAGCCCCTGTTTCTTATCCCCTCGGATAACAGGGAAAATTTGCCCCCGAAGCGACCCAGGCGTAGACTATTGTCACTGTTTAAGGAGTGGAATATGCAGAATACGACCCAACCCATTGACCGAGCTTCATTGCTTATCGAAGCAAACAAACTCATTCGCGACCATGAAGACACCCTGGCGGGAATTGAAGCGACTGGCGTGGAACAACGTAATGGCGTGCTGGTGTTCAGCGGTGAATACTTCCTTGATGAACAAGGGCTACCCACCCCGAAAAGCACCGCCGTGTTTAACATGTTTAAATACCTGGCGCATACCCTCTCAGAGAAGTACCACCTGGTCGATTAAAACGAAAACGCGAGGCATCTGCCTCGCGTTTTTCTTTACAGCAGCGGCTTTTGTCCGCGCTGCAACCAGCGTAGCAGCAGGCGATCCGCGCTTTCTGCCGCGCTATTGGTAAAACGGTCGAGCAGGCGCTTGCGTCGGGTGAAGCGCACCCCCACCAGCTCACGGCCTTCCATCAGGTTGAGCAGGAGGTCATCGCTGGTACCCACTTCATCCACCAGCCCTTTCTCCTGCGCCTGCGTGCCGTACCAGTGTTCGCCCGTAGCCACCTGCTCAATGTCCAGCGTTGGGCGCATGCGGTGCACGAAATCTTTGAACAGATGGTGGGTTTCGTTCAGATCTTCCCGGAATTTCTGCCGTCCCTCTTCGGTATTTTCGCCGAGCAGCGTCAGCGTACGTTTGTACTGACCCGCCGTATGCAGTTCGATGTCGATCTCTTTATTTTTCAGGAAACGATTGAAGTTAGGGATCTGCGCGACCACCCCAATCGAGCCGATAATGGAGAACGGTGCCGCGACGATTTTATCCGCCACGCACGCCATCATATAGCCGCCACTCGCCGCGACCTTATCTACCGCAACGGTGAGTGGGATCTGTTTATCCCGCAGACGTTGTAACTGCGAAGCCGCCAGTCCATACCCATGCACTACGCCGCCCGGGCTTTCAAGGCGTACCACCACCTGATCCTGGGCTGTCGCCACGGCCAGCACCGCCGTCACTTCTTCACGCAGAGAGGAGACTTCATGCGCATCCATGCTACCTTTAAAATCGAGCACATAGACGCGCGGTTTTGCGTCAGCCTGTGGCGTGGCGAGCTTAGCTTTCGCCTTCGCGGCTTTGGCGTCCTGCTTATGTTTTTTCTTCTGGGCTTTTAGCCACAGCTTCTGTTGATGATCGTCAAGCAGCGCCAGAGACATCTCCTCCTGCATCTCTTTATACTGCTCGCTCAGGCGGGTAATGCGTAACTCACCACGCTGACGCTTACGCTGCGTCAGGTTGACAATCAGGACGGCAATCACCGCGACAGCAATAACCACCGTCGCGATTTTGGCCAAAAACAACCCATACTGAGAAAGTAATTCCACGCGTTCCACCTTGATTTAACCACGAATCTTTCACGCCAGTGTACAACAGCCCTGCGCAGGCGTCTCGCTCTGGACATTACCTCTGCGAGGCGGCTTCAGGAATCCCCCGCTTCTGGTTTAAATCTTTGCAAATTGTTAATTTCCCAGCGTTCTGTCCTGTAGACTGATTGAATTCTGACGCTGTTTCGGGCATAAAGCCGAAAAGTCATAAATAAAGGTGCAAGTCACGCCCAATGCGCCTGAGGAGCCACCGTGCATTATCAGCCACAAAAAAACCTTCTACAGAACCGCATCATTCTGGTTACCGGTGCCAGCGACGGGATTGGTCGCGAAGCGGCGCTGACCTATTCTGAATACGGTGCGAGCCTTATTCTGCTGGGACGTAATGAAGAAAAGCTCAAGGCCGTCGCCCGTGAAATCGAAAACGCCGGCGGTACCCCCACGCCCTGGTATACGCTCGATCTGCTGACCTGCACGCCAGCGTCATGTCAGGCCCTTGCCCAGCGGATCAGCACACATTATCCGCGTCTGGACGGCGTACTGCACAACGCGGGGTTACTGGGCGAAGTGCGCCCGATGGATGAACAGGATCCGGAAATTTGGCAGCAGGTGATGCAGGTTAACGTCAACGGGACGTTTTTCCTGACCCAGGCCTTGCTTCCTTTATTACTCAACTCCGATTCCGGCTCGCTGGTATTTACCTCCTCCAGCGTGGGGCGTCAGGGGCGTGCGAACTGGGGGGCTTACGCCGTCTCAAAATTTGCCACCGAAGGAATGATGCAGGTGCTGGCCGAAGAGTACCAAAGCCGCCACCTGCGGGTTAACTGTATTAATCCAGGCGGTACGCGCACCAAAATGCGCGCCAGCGCCTTCCCGACAGAAGATCCGCAGAAGCTTAAAACCCCGGCCGATATCATGCCCCTTTACCTGTGGCTGATGGGTGACGACAGCCGTCGCAAAACCGGAATGACCTTCGATGCCCAGCCAGGCCGCAAACCGGGGATATCGCAATGAGTGATGATCGTCATCAGCAGCGCCAGCAGCGTCTGAAAGAACAGGTTGATGCACGCGTGGCGGCCGCTCAGGACGAGCGCGGTATCCTAATCGTGTTCACCGGCAACGGCAAAGGTAAAACCACCGCCGCATTTGGGACCGCCACCCGCGCAGTCGGGCATGGGCAGAAAGTGGGCGTGATCCAGTTTATCAAGGGTGAATGGCCCAACGGCGAGCGTAATCTGCTCGAGCCGCATGGCGTTGAGTTTCAGGTAATGGCAACCGGTTTTACCTGGGATACCCAGAACCGGGAAACCGATACCGCAGCCTGCCTCGCCGTCTGGGAGCATGCCAAAAGAATGCTTTCAGACCCGTCGCTGAACATGGTGTTGCTGGATGAGATCACCTATATGGTGGCGTATGACTACCTGCCGCTGGAAGCCGTGCTGGAGGCCCTCAGGAACCGCCCTGCACACCAGACGGCGATCGTCACGGGGCGCGGGTGTCATCGGGACATTCTGGAGCTAGCCGATACCGTCAGCGAGCTGCGTCCGGTTAAGCATGCGTTCGATGCGGGTATCAAAGCGCAAATTGGGATTGATTACTGAAAAAAAAGCCCGGTATATTCACCGGGCTTTTCAATTAACCGTTGTTATTACGGCTGCCAGAGCGGCGATTGCTGCTGACCTGGCTATGACGTTTCACCGCACGGCGGATTTGATTCGCCTTCATGCGACGACGATCTTTCTCTACCGCCACTTTCGACGTGGTTTCTGGCGTCAGGCCAACCAGATCGCGCAGGTAGTTGGTTTGCGTCAGATCCAGTTCGGTATAGCCGCCACGTGGCAGGCCTTTCGGCAGCAGAATGTCGCCATAGCGGACGCGAATCAAGCGACTCACCTGGACACCGACCGCTTCCCACAGTCGACGCACCTCGCGGTTACGTCCCTCTGTCAGGGTAACGTTGTACCACTGGTTAATGCCTTCACCACCGGTAAACTTGATGGTTTTGAACGCCGCAGGGCCGTCCTCCAGCTGAACACCACGCGACAGATCGCGCAGTTTGTTCTCATCAACCTGGCCGAAAACACGAACGGCGTATTCACGTTCCACTTCACGACTCGGGTGCATCAGACGGTTTGCCAGTTCACCATCGGTGGTGAACAGCAGCAGGCCGCAGGTGTTCACATCCAGACGCCCTACGGCAATCCAGCGGGCGCCACGCAATTTTGGCAGACGGTCAAACACCGTCGGGCGACCTTCCGGGTCGTTGCGGGTACACAGTTCGCCTTCCGGCTTGTAGTAAGCCAGTACGCGGCAGATCTGTTCAGCAGACTCTTTCACGGAGATAAGATGGCCGTCAATGCGGATCTTCAGCCCCGGTACGATTTCAACGCGGTCACCGAGCGTGGCGATTTTACCGTCCACACTCACGCGGCCTGCTTCAATAATGGCTTCGATTTCACGGCGCGAACCGTGGCCGGCGCGCGCCAGCACTTTCTGTAACTTCTCGCTCATTGAGCTTCCTCAGGTGTCGCCTTCACAGGCGTCGAATCAGGTCAAAAACAGGGCGGCGCCCTGCTTTGATGGCCGCGTAGTATATCTGCTTACACCCTTACAAGAAAGGCTTAACATCGCCCACGCCTTCACGAATCACTTCTGGCGCGTCTTCGGTGAGATCCACCACGGTGGTCGGCTGCTGGCCAAGATAGCCGCCATGAATAATCAGCTCCACCACCTTCTCCAGACGATCTTTGATCTCTTCCGGGTCGGACTCGGTAAACTCACTGCCCGGCAGCATCAGCGATGTGGAGAGCATCGGCTCGCCGAGGGTTTCCAGTAGCGCCTGGGCAATCGGGTTCGACGGCACGCGCATGCCGATGGTTTTACGTTTTTCCTGCAACAGACGACGCGGCACCTCTTTTGTCCCCTTCAGAATGAAGGTGTAGTTACCCGGCGTGTTGTTTTTAATCAGACGAAAGGCCACGTTATCAACATAAGCATAGGTCGACAGCTCAGAGAGATCGCGACACATCAGGGTGAAGTTGTGGCCATCCGGCAGCTGGCGGATGCGACAGATGCGCTCCATCGCCCCTTTATCCTCAATTTTACAGCCCAGCGCGTAGCCAGAATCGGTTGGGTAGACAATAACGCCGCCTTTGCGGACGATCTCCACGGCCTGATTAATCAGACGTGGCTGGGGGTTATCCGGATGGATATAGAAAAACTGACTCATACTTCCCTCTCTTCAATTTGCTGTGGCTGTTCCCAGAGCTGCCAGACAGGCTCAACGCCCGCGGGTAACCAGAGCTTGCGCCCCAATTCAATCCACGCGCAGGGCTGATGGAAATCTGAACCCTGTGACCCAAGCAGACCAAACTGACGGGCGTAGGTCGCGAGCTGCGAACGCTCATTGGGTGCCTGCTGACACTGGGCAACTTCCATCGCCTCACCGCCGCATTCGGCAAAGTGTGCCAGCAGTCTTTTCAGCCATTTAGCAGAAAGATTATACCGCCCCGGATGGGCCAGCACGGCCTTACCGCCAGAATGATGAATCACATCAATAGCTTGTTTTATTGTACACCACTGTGGGGGAACGTATCCGGTTTTCCCGCGCGCCAGATACTTTTTAAAGACATTTGCCATGGTCGTCGCCTTACCGGCATCCACAAGAAAACGGGCGAAATGGCCACGCGTCACCGCCCCACCGTTCGCCAGCGTTCGCGCGCCTTCCAGCGCACCGGGAATATGCGCTTTTTGCAGACGTTCGCCAATCATCTCCGCGCGTTGATTGCGGCGTGTTTTTTGTTCTTGCAAAAAAGCACGCATGGCCGGATGTTCTGTATCGATATTCAGGCCAACGATATGAATTTCGTGGTTTTCCCAGACCGTCGAGATCTCAACCCCGGCCACCAGATCCAGCGCCAGTCCGCTGCGGGCAATCTCGGCGCGCGCGGCGGGAATGCCGTCAGTGGTATCGTGATCGGTTATTGCCAGCGTGCCGACACGCATTTCAACGGCGCGATGGACCAGAGCTTCGGGTGTCAGCAGGCCATCTGAAGCCTGCGTATGGCTATGTAAATCATAAATTACGGCGTAGGTGGTATCGCTCAAAGCACTTCCCATAACAGGTTGGAGACATCCGAAGCCCCTATGATACCGACTAACCGTGAAATACTGAAATCAGGGGTTGACAACACGCCAACGAACTAGTTAACTAGTACGCAAGTTCACACGAGAAAGGTATCTGAAAATGACAGCACATTTCGCTCTGCACGGTTGGTGGCGTACTTCCTGATCTTCGGGCAGTGTCACACGTCTGCGATAAGCAAACAGATACCCGGCCCGCTCCCAAGCGGGCTTTTTTTTGAACAGAATATGAGAACAACAACATGCAAACAGCCAAACCCCACCTCGAACTGCTGACCTGCGAGGCGGCCTATCGCCATAACCCTACCGCGCTGTTTCATCAGGTGTGCGGCGCACGTCCCGCGACGCTGCTGCTGGAGTCAGCTGATATCGACAGTAAGGACGACCTCAAAAGCCTGCTGCTGGTTGACAGCGCGCTGCGCATTACCGCGTTAGGTGACACCGTCACTATCAGGGCGTTGTCTGACAATGGCGCGTCGCTCCTGCCGCTGCTGGATGCGGCGCTGCCTTCAGGCATTGAAAATGAACGCCACCCGGACCTGCGTATTCTGCATTTCCCGCCGGTGAGCCAGCTGCTGGATGAGGATGCCCGCCTCTGCTCGCTCTCCGTTTTTGACGCCTTTCGCCTGCTGCAAAATCTGGTGGCCGTGCCGGAAGTTGAGCGCGAAGCAATGTTTTTTGGCGGGCTGTTTGCTTACGACCTGGTTGCTGGCTTTGAAGATTTACCGGAAACCGAGCAGGGAAACCGCTGCCCGGACTACTGTTTCTACCTGGCCGAAACCCTGCTGGTGATCGACCATCAGAAAAAATATACTCGCATCCAGGCCAGCCTCTTCACTCCGTCTGAGTCTGAGAAAAATCGCCTCGCGCAGCGCATCGCCCAACTGCAACAGCAGATGTCAGAAGCACCGCCCGCGCTCCCGGTGCAGCGTGTTGAAAAGATGACCTGCGAGGTGAGTCAGACCGACGATCAGTACGGCGCGGTGGTACGTCAGATGCAAAAAGCGATTCGTGCCGGGGAGATTTTCCAGGTAGTGCCGTCCCGTCGCTTCACACTGCCCTGCCCGTCGCCGCTGGCGGCTTACGATGTGCTGAAAAAGAGCAACCCAAGCCCGTACATGTTCTTTATGCAGGACAATGATTTCACCCTGTTTGGCGCGTCGCCGGAAAGCTCCCTCAAGTACGACGCCACCAGCCGCCAGATTGAGATCTACCCGATAGCGGGAACCCGTCCACGCGGCCGTCGTGCCGATGGCTCCCTGGACCGCGATCTCGACAGCCGCATCGAACTGGAAATGCGTACCGACCATAAAGAGCTCTCCGAACACCTGATGCTGGTTGACCTGGCGCGTAACGATCTGGCACGTATTTGCACCTCAGGCAGCCGCTACGTGGCGGACCTGACCAAAGTCGACCGCTACTCCTTCGTCATGCACCTGGTATCCCGCGTGGTGGGTGAACTGCGCCACGACCTCGACGTTCTGCATGCCTACCGCGCCTGCATGAACATGGGCACCCTGAGCGGCGCGCCGAAAGTCCGCGCCATGCAGCTGATCGCCGAAGCGGAAGGACGCCGTCGCGGCAGCTACGGTGGTGCCGTGGGCTATTTCACCGCTCACGGTGACCTTGATACCTGCATCGTGATCCGCTCCGCCTACGTTGAGGACGGCATTGCCACCGTCCAGGCCGGGGCCGGAATTGTGCTGGATTCTGTTCCGCAGTCGGAAGCCGACGAAACCCGCAGTAAAGCGCGCGCGGTACTGCGCGCCATTGCTACCGCACACCATGCACAGGAGATTTTCTGATGGCTGACATTCTGCTGCTCGATAATATCGACTCCTTTACCTACAACCTGGCAGATCAGCTGCGTGCGAATGGTCACAATGTCGTTATCTATCGCAACCACGTTCCGGCCCAGACGCTAATTGACCGTCTGGCGACCATGCAAAACCCGGTGCTGATGCTCTCCCCGGGCCCAGGCGCACCGAGCGAAGCAGGCTGTATGCCTGAGCTGTTGACCCGTATGCGCGGCAAGCTGCCGATTATCGGCATCTGCCTCGGCCACCAGGCGATTGTCGAAGCCTACGGCGGTTACGTGGGTCAGGCGGGGGAGATCCTCCATGGTAAAGCGTCAAGTATTGAACATGACGGTCAGGCGATGTTTGCCGGTCTGCCGAACCCGCTTCCGGTAGCGCGTTACCACTCGCTGGTCGGCAGCAACATTCCGGCCGGGCTGACCATTAACGCCTCGTTTGAAGGGATGGTGATGGCGGTGCGTCACGATGCGGATCGCGTCTGCGGGATGCAGTTCCACCCGGAATCTATCCTGACGTCCAACGGCGCGCGTCTGCTGGAGCAAACGCTCGACTGGGCGCTACAAAAGCTGGAGCAGACCAACACCCTGCAACCGATTCTGGAAAAACTGTATCAGGCTCAGACCCTGAGCCAGCAGGAGAGCCATCAGCTGTTCTCCGCCGTCGTGCGCGGCGAGCTGAAGCCTGAGCAGCTGGCCGCTGCGCTGGTGAGCATGAAGGTACGTGGCGAAAGCCCGCAGGAGATCGCCGGCGCGGCAACCGCGCTGCTGGAAAATGCCGCCCCGTTCCCGCGCCCGGACTATCCGTTTGCCGATATTGTCGGGACCGGTGGCGACGGCAGTAACAGTATCAATATTTCCACCGCCAGCGCCTTTGTGGCCGCGGCATGCGGTCTGAAGGTGGCGAAACACGGCAACCGCAGCGTGTCCAGCCGTTCAGGATCGTCCGACCTGCTGGCGGCTTTCGGTATCAACCTGGACATGAACGCCGAGCGTTCCCGTGAAGCGCTGGATGACCTGGGCGTCTGTTTCCTGTTCGCGCCGAAGTATCACACCGGTTTCCGCCACGCGATGCCGGTTCGCCAGCAGCTCAAAACCCGTACGCTGTTTAACGTGCTCGGTCCACTCATTAACCCGGCGCACCCGCCGCTGGCGCTGATTGGCGTTTACAGCCCGGAACTGGTCCTGCCGATTGCGGAGACGCTGCGCGTCCTCGGTTACCAACGCGCCGCCGTGGTACACAGCGGCGGGATGGATGAAGTTTCCCTGCATGCGCCCACGCTGGTGGCGGAACTGAATAACGGCGAAGTGCTGAACTATCAGCTTGAGGCCGCTGACTTCGGGTTGACCCCGTACCATCAGGACGCCCTGGCGGGCGGCACGCCGGAAGAAAACCGTGACATTCTCACGCGCTTATTACAAGGTAAAGGTGAGGCCGCCCATGAGGCCGCCGTGGCGGCCAACGTAGCCATGCTGATGCGTTTACATGGCGAGGAAGATCTGAAAGCCAACGCCCAAAAAGTTCTGGACGTACTGCGCTCCGGTGCAGCTTACGATCGCGTTACCGCACTTGCGGCAAGAGGGTAAATAATGCAGACCGTTTTAGCGAAAATCGTCGCCGATAAGGCCATCTGGGTGGAAGCCCGTAAGCAACAGCAGCCGCTCGCCAGTTTTCAGAATGACGTCGTTCCGAGCAGCCGTCGTTTTTATGATGCGCTCCAGGGCGCGCGTACCGCGTTTATTCTGGAGTGTAAAAAAGCGTCTCCGTCCAAAGGCGTGATCCGCGACGATTTCGACCCGGCGCGTATTGCCGGTATCTACAAGCATCATGCGTCTGCCATTTCTGTGCTGACGGATGAGAAATATTTCCAGGGCAGCTTCGATTTTCTGCCCGTTGTCAGCGGCATCGCGCCGCAGCCGATTCTGTGCAAAGACTTTATTATCGACCCGTATCAGATCTGGCTGGCGCGCTTTTACCAGGCAGATGCCTGCCTGCTGATGCTCTCCGTTCTGGATGACGAGCAGTATCGCCAGCTCTCCGCCGTCGCGCACAGCCTGAATATGGGCGTACTGACCGAAGTGAGCAACGAAGAGGAGCTGGAGCGCGCCATCGCGCTGGAAGCCAAAGTGGTCGGCATTAACAACCGCGACCTGCGCGACCTGTCGATTGACCTCAACCGTACGCGCCAGCTTGCGCCGCGTCTGGGCGCGGGCGTCACGGTGATCAGCGAATCCGGGATTAACAGCTACGCTCAGGTGCGCGAACTCAGCCACTTTGCCAACGGTTTCCTGATAGGTTCCGCAATGATGGAACACGAAGACCTTAATGCGGCCGTGCGCCGCGTGCTGTTGGGTGAGAACAAAGTCTGCGGCCTGACCCGTGAACAGGATGCGCAGGCCGCATATGAAGCGGGCGCAATCTATGGTGGTCTGATCTTTGTTGAGTCCTCTCCTCGCGCAGCAAATGAAGAACAGGCGCGCAAGGTGATGGCGGCTGCGCCACTGAGCTACGTGGGCGTGTTCCGCAATGCGGATATTAACGAAGTTGCGGCAAAAGCGGACGCGTTATCCCTGAGCGCGATCCAGCTGCACGGCGATGAAGATCAGGCGTACATCGATGCTCTGCGACATGTTCTGGCGCCTCAGGTTCAGATCTGGAAAGCGCAAAGCGTTGGCGCCACCCTGCCCGCGCGTAACCTGAAGCATGTTGATAAATACGTGCTCGACAACGGCCAGGGCGGCACGGGGCAGCGTTTTGACTGGTCACTGCTGCGTGGCGAAGTGCTGGACAATGTCCTGCTGGCGGGGGGATTAAGCCCCGATAACTGTGTGGAAGCGGCCAAAACCGGCTGCGCAGGCCTCGATTTCAATTCAGGCGTAGAGTCCCAACCGGGCATTAAAGACGCCAGCAAGCTGGCATCGGTATTTAAAACTCTGCGTGCATATTAAGGAAGAGAAGATGACGACATTACTTAACCCGTATTTTGGTGAGTTCGGTGGGATGTATGTCCCACAAATCCTGATGCCCGCGCTGCGCCAGCTGGAAGAAGCGTTCGTGAGCGCACAGAAAGATCCGGCGTTTCAGGCGGAGTTTACCGACCTGCTGAAAAACTACGCCGGTCGTCCGACGGCGCTGACAAAGTGCCGCAACCTGACCGAAGGCACTAAAACTACGCTGTATCTTAAGCGTGAAGATCTGCTGCACGGTGGCGCGCATAAAACTAACCAGGTGCTTGGCCAGGCGCTGCTCGCGAAGCGGATGGGTAAAACCGAAATCATCGCCGAAACCGGCGCGGGACAGCACGGTGTGGCCTCAGCGCTCGCCAGCGCCCTGCTCGGTCTGAAATGCCGCATTTACATGGGGGCGAAGGACGTTGAGCGCCAGTCGCCAAACGTGTTCCGTATGCGTCTTATGGGGGCGGAAGTGATCCCGGTGCACAGCGGTTCTGCCACGCTGAAAGATGCCTGTAATGAAGCGCTTCGCGACTGGTCTGGCAGCTACGAAACCGCCCACTACATGCTCGGTACCGCCGCGGGCCCGCACCCGTTCCCGACCATCGTGCGTGAATTCCAGCGCATGATCGGCGAAGAGACTAAAGCGCAGATCCTCGAAAAAGAGGGTCGCCTGCCGGATGCGGTGATCGCCTGCGTTGGCGGCGGATCTAACGCCATCGGCATGTTTGCCGATTTTATCGACGAAACCAGCGTTGGGCTGATTGGCGTTGAGCCTGCCGGCCACGGTATTGAAACGGGCGAGCATGGTGCGCCGCTGAAGCATGGCCGCGTGGGGATCTACTTCGGCATGAAGGCCCCGATGATGCAGACCGATGAAGGGCAGATTGAGGAGTCTTACTCGATCTCTGCCGGGCTGGATTTCCCGTCCGTAGGGCCGCAGCACGCGTTCCTGAACAGCACCGGCCGCGCGGATTATGTCTCCATCACCGATGACGAAGCGCTGGAGGCCTTCAAAACGCTGTGCCGCAATGAAGGGATCATCCCGGCGCTGGAGTCTTCCCACGCGCTGGCGCACGCGCTGAAAATGATGAAGGAAAACCCGGAAAAAGAGCAGCTGCTGGTGGTAAACCTTTCCGGTCGCGGTGACAAAGATATCTTCACCGTTCACGATATTCTGAAAGCACGAGGGGAAATCTGATGGAACGCTACGACAACGCATTTGCACAACTGAAAGCTCGCCAGGAAGGCGCCTTCGTTCCCTTCGTGACGCTGGGCGACCCCGGCCCGGAGCAGTCGCTGAAGATTATCGACACCCTGATTGATGCCGGTGCCGACGCGCTGGAGCTCGGTATTCCGTTCTCCGATCCGCTGGCGGATGGCCCGACCATTCAGAACGCAACGCTACGCGCGTTTGCCGCGGGCGTGACGCCGAGCCAGTGCTTTGAAATGCTGGCGGCGATCCGTCAGAAGCACCCGACCATTCCGATCGGCCTGCTGATGTACGCCAATCTGGTGTTCAGCCGCGGTATTGATGCGTTTTACGCAGAGTGCGCCCGCGTGGGCGTTGACTCCGTGCTGGTGGCTGACGTGCCCGTTGAAGAGTCTGCGCCATTCCGTCAGGCGGCAATGCGCCACAACGTCGCGCCGATTTTCATCTGTCCACCGAATGCCGATGACGATCTGTTGCGCCAGATTGCCTCTTACGGACGAGGTTACACCTACCTGCTCTCCCGTGCGGGCGTCACCGGTGCGGAAAACAAAGCCGCGCTGCCGCTGCATCATCTGGTGGAGAAGCTGGCAGAATACCATGCTGCACCGCCGCTTCAGGGCTTTGGCATTTCCTCACCGGATCAGGTTACTGCGGCAATTGACGCGAAAGCCGCCGGAGCCATTTCCGGTTCGGCTATCGTGAAAATCATCGAGAAGAACGTGGATAAGCCAGAGCAGATGCTGGCTGAGTTACACGCATTCGTCACATCCATGAAAGCGGCCACGCGCAAGGCGTAACCGTTAACACCGTCTGGCCCCGGCGTCAGGCGGTTTTCCCTTCTCTCTTCCTGAAAGAAGCAGGTCAAAATTGATCCTGTCGATATTTTCGGTGTGAATGACTTTCCAAACTTTCGCGTAAGCGTATGATCTGGGCTCTTTTTAGCGTTACCCTTCTGAGTTCAGAGGTTATTCATGTCATGGCATTCCTTCAAACAGACTTACCTGGTTAAGTTCTGGTCACCTGTTCCGGCCGTTATCGCGGCAGGCATTCTCTCTACTTATTATTTCGGTATTACCGGCACCTTCTGGGCTGTTACGGGCGAGTTTACCCGCTGGGGTGGGCAGCTATTACAGCTGGCAGGTGTCCATGCCGAAGAGTGGGGCTACTTCAAACTGATCCATCTTGATGGCACACCGCTGACCCGCATCGACGGGATGATGATCATTGGCATGTTCGGCGGCTGTTTTGCGGCCGCGCTGTGGGCCAACAACGTTAAGTTGCGCATGCCGAAAAGCCGCATCCGCATTATGCAGGCCGTGGTCGGCGGCATCATTGCCGGGTTTGGCGCCCGCCTGGCGATGGGCTGTAATCTGGCCGCGTTCTTTACCGGTATTCCGCAGTTCTCGCTGCATGCCTGGTTCTTTGCCGTCGCCACCGCCATCGGCTCCTACTTCGGTGCTAAATTCACCCTGCTGCCGCTGTTCCGCATTCCGGTGAAAATGACGAAAGTTAGCGCTGCCTCTCCGTTAACGCAAAAACCCGATCAGGCGCGTCGTCGCTTCCGCCTCGGTATGCTGGTCTTTTTTGCCATGGTTGCCTGGGCGATTTGCACGGCGATGAATCAGCCAAAACTTGGCCTGGCCATGCTGTTCGGCGTCGGTTTTGGTCTGCTGATTGAACGCGCGCAGATCTGCTTTACCTCCGCGTTTCGCGATATGTGGATCACCGGACGCACCATGATGGCGAAGGCGATCATTGCCGGTATGGCCGTGAGCGCGATCGGCATCTTCAGCTACGTTCAGCTCGGCGTGGAACCGAAAATCATGTGGGCGGGCCCAAATGCCGTCATTGGCGGGCTGCTGTTTGGTTTTGGCATCGTGCTGGCGGGCGGGTGTGAAACCGGCTGGATGTATCGCGCTGTGGAAGGCCAGGTGCATTACTGGTGGGTGGGTCTGGGTAACGTGATTGGCGCTACCATTCTGGCCTACTACTGGGATGACGTCTCTCCGGTACTGGCAACAAACTGGGACAAGGTCAACCTGCTGAAAACCTTTGGTCCACTCGGAGGACTCCTGGTGACCTACGCCCTGCTGCTTATCGCCTTCTTACTGGTTGTTGCACAAGAGAAGCGCTTCTTCCGACGCGCCACCGCCAAAACTGAAACTCAGGAGAATGCCGCATGAAAGAGATCGTGCCTGATTATCGTCTCGATATGGTGGGTGAACCTTGCCCTTACCCGGCCGTCGCCACGCTTGAAGCGCTACCGCAGCTAAAGAAAGGTGAAATTCTGGAAGTGGTGAGCGATTGCCCCCAGTCGATCAATAACATTCCTCTTGATGCCAAAAATCACGGCTATACCGTGCTGGATATCCAGCAGGACGGACCAACCATTCGTTATTTAATTCAGAAGTGACTTCACGATCTAAAAAGGCCTCTCAGAGGCCTTTTCTAGTTTACTGGCTTTGGCCACCGTCGTCGTCTGAGCTTCGGCAGGCATGAATGAATGGTGAGACGTGTTCCGCAAACGGAACAGATAGCACCGTGAGGTAGGCTATGTGCTGGGCTGAACGTCGTGAACTGAAACTGTTTACCTGCACAAACCGGACACTCAAATTTGATGTTGGGGATATCCCCTCCAGCCAGGTGTATGGAACAACCACCATACAGCAATCACCGGCTGACAGGGGATATATCTTCTGTCAGAAACGATAGCCTGCTGAGAACATAAATACCCACGGATCCAGTCGGGTATTGATACTTTGCTGCTGCCCGCCAGCTTTAAAGCGCACGTCCGTATCAATGTCCATATACCAGACCGAGGCGTTGATCAGCCAGTCACGGTTAATCAGATAATCCAGACCAACCTGCCCCGCCATACCCCACGAGTCTTTCAGGCTGAGATCGGAGAGCCCGGCCTTTTTACCGGTATCGTTAAATTTCTCATCAAAGAAGGTGGTGTAGTTAACCCCTGCACCAATATAAGGGCGCACCTTGCTGCTGGAATCGCCGAAGTACCACTGCGCCATCAGCGTTGGTGGCAAATGGTGAACCGTGGCAATGTCCCCGGTCGGTCCTAAACCGACGCGGTGACGGAATGGCGTGGCGGCTAAAAGCTCGACGCCAACGTTATCCGTTGCCATATACGTAAACGTCAGGCCTAACTGGGTGTTATTGCTGACGTTAAACCCGCCCATACCCAGTACATTATCGGACCCTTCCGTTGGACGTACCGTTGCCGAACCGGCACGAATAAAGAATTCGCCTGCTTCATGCGCGTACGCGCCGCCAGAGAGACTGCTTAAGATAAGGGCTGCCACCGCTAATTTTTTCATATCCGCTCCATCGTTGTGGTTTTAATTGCGGAGGAGAATATACTCACAAATGAGTAATAAGTGATCTAACACAGATCACATTAAAACCAGTAAGTTAACATTCATTGATCTAGGTTAATTTTTGGTGACGCCTCATAAAGCAATAAGTTGTTACCGCGTCAATTTTTGGCATCTCATGGTTACAAAATTTTCTGTTTTCCCTCTCTTGCGCTTCCTGTAGCGGCTGGATAATTTATCGCTCTCACAATGTGATTTGATGCGTTCTACTTTTGCAGGTGTGCCATGAGTGATCATAACCCGTGCATGACGTGCGGAGCCTGTTGTGCGTATTTCCGAGTCTCTTTCTACTGGGCTGAAGCCAGCGATGGCGGCGGCACCGTTCCGGTTGATCTCACTGAACCCTTAACCCCTTTTCTGCGCTGTATGCGCGGCACCAACCAAAAACAGAGCCGCTGTGTGGCACTGCAAGGTGAGCCTGGGGTATCCACCCGCTGTTCCATTTACGCGGATCGCCCCAGCCCGTGTCGCACTTTCGCGATGTCGGGAGAGGATGGGCAGGTCAATGAGGCATGCAATCGCGCCCGCGCCCGCTATGGATTACCGCCGCTTTACAAAGATATGCTTTTCCATACAAGCCTTGATGCTGCCACCAGCGTGTTATCCGGTGTACAATTGCCGGCTAATTAACACCTGCAATACTCAAGGAGAGTGCATGTCTATCACGGCGAAGTCTGTCTACCGTGACACGGGAAATTTTTTCCGCAATCAGTTCATTACCTTTTTACTGATCGCGTTGTTGTGCGCCTTTATTACGGTGGTGCTGGGTCATGCGTTCTCACCCAGTGATGAACAGATTGCCACGCTGAGCCAGGGGGAAAATCTTGCAGGCAGCGCAGGGTTGTTTGACCTTGTGCAGAATATGACGCCAGAGCAACAGCAAATCTTGCTGCGCGCATCTGCGGCATCTACCTTCTCGGGCCTGATTGGCAACGCCATTCTGGCGGGTGGCGTGTTGCTGATGATCCAACTGGTGTCTGCCGGCCAACGCGTCAGCGCGTTACGTGCAATCGGGGCCAGCGCTCCGGTGCTGCCAAAACTGTTTATCCTCATCTTCCTTACCACGCTGCTGGTCCAGATGGGGATAATGTTGGTTGTCGTTCCGGGCGTGCTGCTGGCTATCGTGCTTTCATTCGCGCCAGTAATGGTTGTGCAGGACAAAATGGGCATTTTCACCGCCATGCGCAGCAGCATCAGGCTCGCATGGGCCAATATGCGACTGGTCGCCCCGGCCGTTATCAGCTGGCTGCTGGCCAAAACTCTGCTGTTGCTGTTTGCGCCGAATTTTGCGGTGTTAACGCCAAACGTCGGAGCGGTTGTCGCCAATACGCTGAGCAATCTGATTTCAGCCGTGCTGCTGGTCTATTTGTTCCGCCTGTACATGTTAATTCGTCAGTAACTGGGATCGCAGAATGAAGCAGTTTCTTGATTTTTTACCGCTGATCGTATTTTTCGCTTTTTATAAGCTGTACGACATTTATGCCGGTACGCTGGCGCTGATTGTGGCAACGGCTGTGGTGCTGATTTACAGCTGGGTTCGCTATCGCAAAGTTGAAAAGATGGCGCTCATCACCTTCCTGATGGTGGCGGTGTTTGGAGGTCTGACGTTGTTCTTCCACAATGATGAATTTATCAAATGGAAGGTCACGGTGATTTACGGCCTGTTTGCGGGCGCACTCCTCATCAGCCAGTGGGTGATGAAGAAGCCGCTGATCCAGCGCATGCTGGGGAAAGAACTGACCCTGCCGCAGGCTGTGTGGGGGCGTCTGAATATCGCCTGGGCGCTATTTTTTATTCTGTGTGGTCTGGCGAATATCTATATCGCATTCTGGTTGCCGCAGAATATCTGGGTCAACTTCAAGGTGTTTGGTCTGACGGCGCTGACTCTTATCTTCACCCTGCTCAGCGGCGTTTATATTTATCGCCACATGCCGCAGGATGACAAGCACTGATCCTTCTGGCCAGATCGCCGCGCGGTCTGGCCTCTTTTCCCGCCTTCTCTTTTCTCTACATCCTCCCTGCGAAAATGTCTGAATCATGAAGATTTTATGGAGATTGCTGTCACTTTATTGTAATGAGAATGACTATCATTAATATTCGTCATCGCATTTTTAACAAATGGAAATGAGTTGATGAATAACATAATAAGATTTGCCCCGGCTACATTTACGCTCGCCATTCTTTCAACGCTTTATCAGAGCGCACACGCAGCGGAAGATCCTCTCGCCGATGGTGAAACAATGGTTGTTCAGGCCACCGCTGAAGAGGCGCTGAAGCAACAGCCGGGGGTTTCCATCATCACGGCAAAGGACATAGAAAAGGATCCACCGGTTAACGATCTTTCAGAAATTATTCGCAAAATGCCCGGGGTTAACCTCACCGGAAACAGCGCGACAGGCAGCCGCGGTAACAACCGCCAGATCGACATCCGCGGTATGGGGCCGGAGAACACGCTGATTCTGATTGACGGTGTGCCGGTGACGTCACGTAACTCGGTGCGCTACAGCTGGCGCGGGGAGCGCGACACCCGCGGGGATACCAACTGGGTTCCGCCAGAGATGGTTGAGCGCATTGAAGTGCTCCGGGGACCTGCTGCCGCCCGCTATGGTTCGGGGGCGGCCGGCGGCGTCGTCAACATCATTACCAAACGCCCGACCAACGACTGGCACGGCTCGCTCTCCCTGTACACTAACCAGCCTGAAAATGATAAAGAGGGAGCGACGAAACGCGCTAATTTTGATCTGAGCGGCCCCCTTGCGGGCGATGCGTTAACGATGCGCCTGTACGGGAATATCAACAAAACTGACGCAGATGCTCAGGACATCAACACCGCGCAAAACGGTTCTTACGCCGCCGGACGTGAAGGCGTGCGCAACAAGGACATTAATGCCCTGTTCTCCTGGAAACTCACGCCACAGCAGATTATCGATTTCGACTACAGCTACAGCCGCCAGGGCAATATCTACGCGGGTGATACTCAATACAGCAACAGCAACGTCAGCCCTGAAGGTCTGGTGTCGTCCCTGTATGGACACGAAACGAACCGAATGTACCGCCAGTCTTATGGCATTACGCACAACGGCATCTGGGACTGGGGTCAGTCAAAGTTCGGTGTTTATTATGAAAAGACCAACAACACCCGCCTGGAAGAAGGCTCTACGGGCAAAGTTGAGGGGATGATCAATAGCGATAAATACGATACCAGCCGGCTGGAGTCATACCGTTCAACGGGTGAACTGAACATGCCTTTCTTCTGGCTGGTCGAACAGACGCTAACCGTCGGTGCAGAATGGAACCGTGATGAACTGAACGATCCGGCCTCAATGCAGGCGACAAATGTGTCGGGAGAAGTGATTAACGGCGTTCCCGGTACGGCTTCTGAGCGCAACAGCAAAAACAGCGCTGACCTCACTGGCATCTATCTTGAGGACAATATTGAAGCGCGCCAGGGCACCAACCTGATCCCAGGGCTCCGCTTTGATTATCACAATCAGTTTGGCAGCAACTGGAGTCCTAGCCTGAACCTCTCTCAGGATTTGGGTGACATGTTCAAGGTTAAAGCGGGTATCGCTCGGGTATTTAAAGCGCCAAACCTGTATCAATCCAGCGAAGGCTATCTGCTTTCCACCCGCGGCAATGGCTGCCCGAATAACGTTTCCGAAGGAAGCTGTTACCTGTTAGGTAACCCGGATCTGGATCCTGAAATCAGCGTGAACAAAGAGATTGGCCTGGCCTTTGCGCTGGAAGGCTACGAGGCTGGCATAACCTGGTTCCGCAACGATTACAAAAACAAGATTGTTTCGGGAACGGACGTGCTGGGCCAGACAAGCAGCGGCGCAAATATCCTTCAGTGGCAGAACGGAGGAAAGGCTGTTGTTGAGGGGCTGGAAGGCAACCTCACCGTCCCGGTTATCCGCGACACGCTAACCTGGCGCACCAATGCGACGTATATGATTCAGTCTGAAAGTAAGGACACCGGCAACCCTCTGTCGATTATCCCAAAATATACCGTCAACACGATGCTCGACTGGCAGGTTAACAGCAAACTTTCAGCGAACATTGGCTGGACGATGTATGGTCGCCAGAAGCCAAGAGAAAATGCTGAAATCCGCAAAGAGCAGAATGCGATGTCAGATAAAGAGATTGGCGCCTATTCCATCGTTGGGATCGGTAGTAACTATCAACTGACAAAAGATCTCCGCCTGAATGCCGGGATCAGCAACCTCTTTGATAAGCAGATTTACCGAGAAAATGACGGTGCATCGACCTATAACGAACCAGGCCGTGCGTATTACGCCGGCGTGACACTGTCCTTCTGACCCTAAGGCGCCTGCTCTGCGGGCGCTAACCCTATTCTCTCCAGCCAGAAATCATAGTAGCATCCCGCCTGAAGTCTTCAGTTACGAGTTTAAAAACAATGACAACAAATGACGCCCCACAGGGCGAACTGGTTTTACGCACACTGGCAATGCCTGCGGATACGAATGCCAATGGCGATATTTTTGGCGGCTGGTTGATGTCGCAGATGGATATGGGCGGTGCAATCCTGGCAAAAGAGATTGCACACGGGCGCGTGGTGACAATCCGGGTCGATGGCATGACCTTCCTGCGCCCTGTCGCGGTGGGGGACGTGGTGTGCTGTTACGCACGCTGCGTAAAACGCGGCAATACGTCTGTCTCCATCAACATTGAAGTATGGGTGAAAAAAGTCTCTTCTGAACCGATTGGTCAGCGCTATAAGGCGACGGAGGCATTATTCATCTATGTGGCGGTGGATAGCGACGGTAAGCCCCGCCAGCTCCCACGGAGCTGATCCTCAGGTAAAAAAAAGCCTCCTTGCGGAGGCTTCTTTTATTCCATCTGTGCCCCGCCGTTCAGGCGGAAGACAATGTTCACAATCAACCCATTGCCGGGTTTACCGGCTTCATAGCGCCACCTGCGCATGGCCGATTTAACTTCGCGTTCAAACATATTCGCCGGCTGTGCGGACAGGATTTCCACGTTATCGACACGTCCATCGGCCGTAACGTCGAATTTCACCCGTACACGCCCTTCAATACGTAACGCCTGGGCACGTGCCGGGTACTGCGGCTGGTTACGGCTCAGCGCGCGCGGGCCCGCGGGCGCCGTTACCGTCGGTTTTGTCGCGGTCGTGGTGTTATTCATCAGCGGACGTGACGGGGCGGCATTTTCAACCGGCTGCGTGGCGCGTGGCTCAACCGGACGCACTTCGCGTTTCGGACGCTCTTCCACCTTTTTGACCGGCTTGGGTTTTGGCTTCGGCTTAGGTTTCGGCTCCGGCTTATGGATCACTACCGGCGCTTCTTTCGGCGGTTCAGGAACCGGCTCGGGCTCTGGCTCCGGCTCGGGTTCAACAACGGGCTGTGGCGGCGGCGGCGCAACCTGCGGCGGCTCAAGATCCGCAGGCGATACCATGGTCACAGAAATTGGCTGCGCTGGCGCCGGCATTTCAATAACCTGATGAACCGAGGTATAGAGCAGACCCGCCACGACAGCACCGTGAATAACGACGGAAAGCAGCGTCGGCCATGGAAAGCGGCGAGGTAAATCAAGGGTCATCGAAGTCATAATCATCAACGTTAAAAAACCGAACCTCGATTTTAAATGCAAATAGCAATCATATTCAATAAGACACTTTGTCCTGGCGCAATTTAAGCGTACATGAGGGCAAAAAAGGGGCATCCAGATCAGGGTTTTAACATTGTTATTATCTTTACATTGCAGTCATTTGTGCTTTCACATAACGTAATTGTCACTTTTACCGGTTAAGGAGCTTTGCCGTGCTTTACGTGATTTACGCTGAAGATGTACCTGATTCTCTGGAAAAACGTCTTTCCGTTCGCCCTGCTCATCTGGCGCGTTTACAGTTGCTACAGGATGAAGGTCGGTTGCTGACCGCAGGCCCGATGCCTGCCGTTGACAGCAACGATCCGGGCGCGGCGGGTTTTACCGGCTCCACGGTGATTGCCGAGTTTGAATCTCTGGAAGCCGCGCAGGCCTGGGCAGAAGCAGACCCGTACGTCGCAGCCGGCGTGTACGAGAAAGTCACGGTTCGTCCGTATAAAAAAGTATTCTGAAACGAAAGGCTCCCTCGGGAGCCTTTTCTTCATTCAGTGCAGCGACGCCAGCCTCGCCGCAAATCCGACAAACAGCAGACCTATCAGCCCGTTCCCCAGCTTCGCCAGTTTCTTTTTGGTTTTGAGGTAACGCGTGACAAACGCGCCTGAGAAAATCAGGAAGCTCATGTACATGAAGCTGATCAGCTCAAGCGTTGTGGCGAGGATCAGGAACGACGTGCCGGTATTCTTCGCATTGACATCAATGAACTGCACGAAGAACGACACGTAAAAGAGAATCGCTTTCGGGTTCGTCAGGCTCAGCACCAGCGAACGCTTAAGGATTGCGCTTGCCGGTTCGGCGCTACTTTCGTGCGCATTTTTTTGACGCGTCATAACGGACCAGAGCATTTTTCCGCCCAGCCACAGCAGATAAAACGCGCCCAGATAGCGGACAATATTAAATAAAACCGGAGTGGTCTGGATCAACGCGGCGACGCCCGCCCAGGCCAGAAACATCAGCACGGCATCACCAATAAACACACCGGTGGCTGCCAGATAGCCTTTCTTAACGCCGTGGCCAATCCCTGTTTTCAGCACAAACAAGGTGTTCGGTCCTGGAACCAGCACGATAAAAAATGCGCCGACAACATAGGTCCAGAAATTCAGTACACCAAACTCCGCAAACACGTCTCACTCCTTTCGCTCAAAAACAGCGGGGATACCGGTAATTACGGTATCCCCTGAATCAGTTGCGCTATTGTACGCCGTTATAGCCATCAAGATAAGTCGCGGCCAGTTCGTTACCAAATAATAGGGCGTCTTTACTGTCCATGTCCGAAGACCATTTATCCTTCGCGTTGCCTGCGAACAATTCCTGCGACTTCGCATTTTCTTTTAGCTGATCGCGAATGCTTTGCGCGTATTCACTGGCTTCAGCCTCAGTCCGCCCTTCCGCGCGGTCAGCTTTGCCCCGGGCATAAAGCTCGCGGAACTGCGCCACGTTCAGCTGATAATTTTTCTGCACGCTGGAGGTGTAATTGCCGCCAGTAAAGCTGGACTGATGCGACACGAAATAAAACGCGTGCCGTTCGGGTGAGGTTTTGCTGCTGGCACAACCGCTTAATATCGCAATCCCAAAGAGTGCTGCCATTACTTTTCCGTTCATCCTTTTTTCCTTTAATAAAAATGTATTCCCCATGCGAAAACATAATCTGCCAATGAGGAAAATGACGAAAGTCCTAAATCTTCCCTGAGCGCATCCAGCGCCAAAAGTACAATAAAAATCCAGAGATAAGGATTCATCTTTTAATATCATGACGTTATGGGAAGTTAGTATATCGCGGAAGCAGATGGGAAGAGACTGCAAAAATTGATAGCCTGGATGTTTAATGGGCACCTTTACGGTGCCCTTCATGCTTTTCAGATGTCCTGGACCGCGAACAACAGCGCGTTACGGTGTCTGTTCAGGCCACATTTTCTGATGGCGTGGATACGCATATTGCGGCGGGATTGTGCTTCCAGCCAACGAGCCTTACGACGACTCACCTGTCGCAACATGCGCCAGCGCCCAACTTCAGTTCTACTGCGCTTCATGTCTACAACTCTTTCTCTAACAGAGATGCCATTATATGCCTAAGCAGGCGGCAAACCAGCGCTTTTATCTGCCGTTTTTATTTGCCAGATGAATCCTGATGCGTAAACTCATAACAATACGCTTTCAAAAGGATTTTTTATTTATGACAACCTTCTACACCGTGGTGAGTTGGCTGGTCATTTTAGGATACTGGCTGTTAATTGCCGGGGTGACGTTGCGCATTCTGATGAAACGCAGAGCGGTACCTTCCGCCATGGCCTGGCTTCTGATTATCTACATTCTGCCGCTGGTGGGCATCATCGCCTATCTCTCTTTCGGTGAACTTCATCTGGGTAAACGCCGCGCCGAACGCGCCCGCGCCATGTGGCCCTCCACGGCGAAATGGCTTGCCGACCTTAAAGCCTGCAAGCATATCTTCGCTGAAGAGAACAGTAGCGTGGCCGCATCTCTGTTCAAGCTGTGCGAACGCCGCCAGGGGATTGCTGGGGTAAAAGGCAATCAGCTGCAACTGATGACCTCTTCTGATGATGTGATGCAGGCGCTGATCCGTGATATCCAGCTCGCCCGGCATAATATCGAGATGGTGTTTTATATCTGGCAGCCGGGCGGCATGGCGGACCAGGTCGCCGAATCGCTAATGGCCGCTGCACGTCGCGGTATCCACTGCCGCCTGATGCTGGACTCCGCCGGCAGCGTGGCCTTTTTCCGTAGCCCGTGGGCAGGTATGATGCGCAACGCCGGTATCGAGGTGGTCGAGGCGCTAAAAGTGAATCTTTTCCGCGTCTTTCTGCGCCGCATGGATCTCCGCCAGCACCGGAAAATGGTTCTGATCGATAACTACATCGCCTACACCGGCAGCATGAACATGGTTGACCCCCGCTTCTTCAAGCAGGATTCCGGCGTGGGGCAATGGATCGATCTGATGGCGCGGATGGAGGGACCGATCGCGACCTCAATGGGCATCGTCTACTCCTGCGACTGGGAAATTGAAACCGGTAAACGCATTCTTCCCCCGCCGCCGGATGGCAATATCATGCCGTTTGAGGAAGCCAGCGGGCACACTATCCACACTATCGCCTCCGGTCCTGGCTTCCCGGAAGATCTGATCCATCAGGCACTGCTGACCGCCGCGTACTCCGCGCGGGAATATCTGATCATGACCACGCCCTATTTCGTTCCCAGCGACGACCTTCTGCATGCCATCTGTACAGCGGCACAGCGCGGAGTGGATGTGAGCATTATTATGCCGCGCAAGAACGATTCGCTGCTGGTGGGATGGGCAAGCCGCGCGTTCTTTAGTGAGCTGCTGGCCGCAGGCGTTAAAATTTATCAGTTCGAAGGCGGCCTGTTACACACCAAGAGCGTGCTGGTGGACGGAGAGCTGAGCCTGGTGGGTACCGTCAACCTCGATATGCGCAGTCTGTGGCTGAATTTTGAAATTACGCTGGTCATTGATGACGCCGGGTTCGGTGGCGATCTGGCAGCGGTTCAGGACGATTATATCTCCCGCTCACGCCTGCTGGACGCCAGACTGTGGGCGAAACGTCCGCTGTGGCAGCGAATTGCCGAACGACTGTTTTACTTCTTTAGTCCGTTGCTGTAAAACGTGCCCAACGATGTTTAACAGGTAGTCATCATGGAAATGGATCTGAACAATCGCCTGACCGAAGACGAAACGCTCGAACAGGCCTACGATATTTTTCTCGAGCTGGCGGTCGATAATCTCGACCCTGCTGACGTCATTCTTTTCAACCTGCAATTCGAAGAGCGTGGCGGTGCTGAGCTGTTCGATCCGGCTGAAGACTGGGCCGAACATGTCGATTTTGATCTCAACCCGGACTTCTTCGCCGAGGTGGTGATTGGCCTTGCAGATGAAGACGGCGGAGAAATTAACGACATCTTTGCCCGCGTCCTGCTGTGCCGCGAGAAAGATCACAAACTGTGCCATATCCTCTGGCGCGAATAATAAAAAAGGCTGCCCGCGCAGCCTTTTTATTTAATCCGGTAAGGCATTTCCACAGCGGTGACAAAACCGCGCGCCGGGTTCATGATTCCCCTGCTGACAATTCGGACATTTGCGTTGCTGCTTGCTGTTCTGGAAGGCGCTGCTCATATGGGTGGTAATTAACCCCGTCGGAATCGCTATCACCGAATAGCCGATCAGGATAAGAACCGATGCCACAATACGTCCGAGCGGCGTATGCGGGGTAATATCGCCATAGCCCACGGTGGTCACCGTGACGATAGCCCAGTAAACAGACGCATTAAGCGTGGTAAACCCGTATTTCGGCCCTTCGATTAAATACATCAGGGAGCCAAAAACGATCATCACGATAGCAATAAACGAATAGAAGAGAATCAGCTGGTGGCGGGCGCTGACAATGGCAACCCAAAAAACCCGCAGCGACGGCATAAAGCGCAGCAGTTTGAGAATCCGTAACACACGAATCGCCCGCATTGCACGCCAGGCAAACACATAATTCAAGCTGATCTCAGGCCACAGCCACATGACATACAGCGGCAGGATGGTGGCTAAATCAATAAATCCCCAGAAGCTGAAAACGTATTTCGCCGGATTTGGCCAGCTAATGACCCTCAGCACATATTCCGCAGTAAACACCAGCGTGACAATCAATTCCAGCCAGACGAAAACGTGCCACTCCTCATACGTCATGTGGTACTGCGTTCCGGCGCCGGATTCGATAAAGATAATAATGACGCTAATCAGCGCAAATAAACCACACAGACCTTCGAAGCGGCGACCGGAAACCGTTTCAGGATCAAATAAAAGGTGATACAGCCGCTGACGGGCCGACGTGAATAATCGCGACACATTAACCTCGAAAAATAAGGGCTGACATCATGTCAGCCCTTGCGATTATAACGGGTCTACTTTCAGGCAGGAAACCGCATGTCGGAAACTGCCCTCCAGAACCGGCCGTGTTTTTGCACATTCCGGCCCGGCTATTGGGCATCGCGTACGGAATACGCAGCCTGAAGGCGGGTTGATTGGCGAAGGCAGTTCACCTTCCAGAAGCTGAATGGTTTTATTTTTTTCCAGATCGGGGTCCGGAACGGGAACCGCAGACATCAGCGCTTTGGTATAAGGGTGCAGAGGATTGTGGTACACCTCATCATACGTGCCCAGCTCCACGGCGTGGCCCAGATACATGACCAACACACGGTCCGAAATGTGTTTTACCACCGCCAGATCGTGGGCGATGAAGATCAGCGACAGCCCCATTTCCCGTTGCAGTTTCTGTAGCAGGTTAACCACCTGGGCCTGGATGGAAACGTCCAGCGCCGAAACCGGCTCATCACAGATAATCAGTTTTGGTTCAAGGATCAACGCGCGTGCGATACCGATACGCTGGCACTGACCGCCGGAAAACTCGTGTGGGTAGCGGTTGATGAGGTTAGGCAGCAGACCCACCTTGAGCATCATCGCTTTCACCCGATCGCGAATTTCCTGGCGCGGCATCTTCGGATGATAGGTGCGCAGCGGCTCGGCAATGATTTCGCCAATGGTCATACGCGGGTTCAGGGACGCAAGTGGATCCTGGAAAATCATCTGGATGTCGCTGCGCACGTCGCGCCATTCATCCGGCTTCATCCCCAGCAGATCTTTGCCAAGCCAGGCCACTTTCCCGTCGGTGGCCTTCACCAGGCCGATGATCGCACGCGCAAACGTCGATTTGCCGCAGCCGGATTCGCCTACCACGCCCAGGGTCTCGCCTTCGTACAGGCGTAGCGTGACGCCATCCACCGCTTTCAGGGTTTTGGCAGGCTGCCAGAACCACTGTTTACCGTCTTTGATATCGAAATGGACCTTCAGGTCAGCGATTTCGAGCAGCACATTTCTTTTTTCGTCGATCGCGTTCATACCAGCTCCTCCAGCGGCTTAAAGCAGGCGCGCAGACGGCCTGGGGCAAACGCTTCCAGCGGCGGTGCGCTGTTACAGATTTCCATCGCATGCGGACAACGCGGCTGGAACGGGCAGCCTTTTGGCAGACGCAGCAGGTTTGGCGGGTTACCCGGGATAGTCAGCAGCGACTCCCCTTCCGCATCAAGACGCGGAACGGCATTCAACAGCCCGATAGAGTACGGATGGGCTGGCTGGTAGAACACATCGCGAGCATTACCGTATTCCATCGTGCGGCCTGCATACATGACTAACACTTTGTCGCAGATCCCGGCAACGACGCCTAAATCGTGGGTAATCATGATGATGGCGGTGTTGAACTCGCGCTTCAGCTCATTCAGCAACGTCATGATCTGCGCCTGAACGGTCACGTCCAGGGCGGTGGTCGGTTCATCAGCGATCAGCAGTTTTGGCCGGCAAAGCAATGCCATCGCGATCATAACGCGCTGACGCATACCGCCGGAAAACTCGTGCGGATACATGCGCATGCGCTTGCGTGCTTCAGGCATTTTCACCGCATCCAGCATTTTGACGGACTCTTCAAACGCTTCGGCTTTGCCCAGCCCCTTGTGGAGCATCAGCACTTCCATCAGCTGTTCACCCACCCGCATATAGGGGTTCAGGGACGTCATCGGATCCTGGAAAATCATTGAAATCTGCTCGGCGCGCAGCTTGTTCAGCTCATGTTCCGGCAAATTCAGGATCTCTTTCCCGTTAAACGTCGCCGAACCGCCGATCACGCCGTTTGACGCCAGCAGGCCCATCAGCGCGAATGCGGTCTGGGATTTACCGGAACCGGATTCGCCCACAATGCCCAGCGTTTCACCGGCACGCAGGTCGAAGTTGAGATCGTTAACGGCAGTAACATCACCGTCAGGGGTTTTAAACGTCACGCGGAGGTCTTTAACGTCCAGCAGTGCGCTGGTCCACTGTTGCGCCTGTGGCGCGGTTGCCGTTTCAATAATGGTCATGACGGCGCTCCTTAACGGTCTTTCGGGTCGAGGGCATCACGCAGGCCATCGCCGATAAAGTTGAAACAGAACAGGGTGACGACCAGGAAGCCCGCCGGATACAGCAGTAACCACGGTGACACTTCCATGGAGTTTGCGCCATCACTTAACAGAGCGCCCCAGCTACTCAACGGCTCTTGCGTACCTAATCCCAGGAAGCTCAGGAAAGATTCAAACAGGATCATACTTGGCACCAGCAGGGAGGCGTACACCACCACCACGCCCAGCACGTTAGGAACGATATGACGCACCACAATATTGGCGGTAGAAACGCCGCCAACCTGTGCGGCTTCGATAAACTCCTTACGTTTGAGGCTCAGCGTCTGGCCGCGCACAATACGCGCCATATCCAGCCAGGACACCATCCCGATCGCCACGAAGATCAGCAGGATATTTTGACCAAAGAAGGTCACCAGCAGAATGACGAAGAACATGAACGGGAAGGAGTTCAGAATTTCAAGCATACGCATCATCACGGAGTCCACTTTCCCGCCGAGGTAACCGGAAAGCGAGCCGTAAAGCGTGCCGACAATCACCGCCACCAGCGCCGCCGCGATGCCAACCATCAGGGAGATACGGCCGCCAATCGCCACACGCACCAGCAAATCACGCCCGGAGGAGTCGGTGCCGAAATAGTGCCCGGATTCCATATCCGGCGCGCTGGACATCATGCCCCAATCCGTATCGAAATAGGTGAACTGAGAGAGCATTGGTGCCAGGGTTACGAACAGCGCGATAAGCACCAGCACGACCAGGCTGGCAACGGCGGCACGGTTATGCATAAAACGACGGCGGGCGTCCTGCCAAAGGCTACGACCTTCGACCTCCAGCTTTTCACTGAAGTTTTCCAGCGCCTCGCTGTTTTTCTTACTCAACATCATGGCGTGCTCCAGTTAGTAACGGATTTTCGGGTCGATAACGGCATACAGCACATCGACAACGGCATTAAACAGAATGGTCAGCGCGCCCACGAGGATCGTCAGGCTCAGCACCAGCGAATAGTCACGGTTAAGCGCCCCGTTAACAAACAGCTGCCCGATGCCCGGCAGGCCATAAATGGTTTCAATCACCATTGAACCCGTGATAATGCCGACAAAAGCCGGACCCATATAGGAGAGTACCGGTAACAGTGCAGGCTTGAGGGCATGACGGAAAATAATCCGGCGCATCGGCAGCCCTTTCGCACGGGCGGTACGGATGAAGTTCGAGTGCAGGACTTCAATCATTGAACCGCGGGTAATACGGGCGATGCTGGCGATGTAGGCCAGAGATAATGCCACCATCGGCAATATCATGAACTTCAGCGCCCCGCCGTTCCAGCCGCCCCCGGGAAGCCATTTCAGGGTTATGGCGAATATCATGACCAGCAACGGCGCGACAACGAAGCTGGGGATAACCACCCCGGTCATTGCGACCCCCATTACGGCGTAATCCCATCGGGTATTTTGTTTTAGCGCAGCGATAACGCCCGCAGTGACACCGAGAACAACGGCCAGGATAAATGCAGCAGCCCCTAATTTAGCCGATACCGGGAAGCTTGACGCCACCAGGTCGTTAACGGAATAGTCTTTATATTTAAATGACGGACCAAAATCACCGTGTGCAAGCTGCTTCAGATAGTTGAAGTACTGCGTGGTGATAGGATCGTTTAAATGGTATTTCGCTTCGATGTTGGCCATAACTTCTGGCGGAAGCGTGCGTTCACCGGTAAAAGGACTGCCCGGTGCAAGACGCATCATGAAGAAGGAAATTGTAATTAGAATAAATAACGTTGGAATCGCTTCAAGACAGCGACGCAGGATAAATTTCAACATTGCCCGTACCTTCTGGCGTGTGCCTGATGAATGTTACAAAATAGACACAGTGGGGCAAGCTCGCTCGCCCCACGTATTGCCATTAATGCTTGATAATATAAAGATTCTTAACGGAAATATTATCCAACGGGTCTTTACCGGTATAACCCCCTACCCATGGTTTCACCAGGCGGGCGTTAACGTAGTAGTAAACCGGAACGATCGCAGAGTCTTTATCGAGCTGTTGTTCTGATTTCGCGTACAGATCGGCGCGCTGGGCGTCATCTGCCACCTTCAGGGTTTCGCCAATCAGCTTATCAAACGCCGGGCTCTTATAGTGTGCGGTATTGTTCGAACTGTCGCTCAGCATGGTGTTCAGGAATGAGGTCGGTTCGTTATAGTCCGCACACCATCCTGCACGTGCCACGTCAAAGGTTCCCTGGTGGCGCGTATCGAGGAAGGTTTTCCATTCCTGGTTTTCCAGCTTCACGTTCACGCCGAGGTTTTTCTTCCAGATTGACGCGACGGCAATAGCCAGTTTTTTATGCAGATCGGAGGTGTTGTACAGCAGGCTAAAGGTCAGCGGCTTGTCGGCGGTATAGCCAGCTTCAGCCAGCAGTTTTTTCGCTTCTTCGTTACGTTTTTCCTGGGACCATTTGAACCATTCAGGTTCAACCAGCTTCATACCGTCGGTGTAAGGCGGGGTGTAGCTGTAAGCCGGCAGGTCGCCCTGATTCTTCACTTTATTCACGATAATGTCGCGATCCAGAGCCAGCTTCAGTGCGGTACGAACACGTACGTCGGTGAACGGTGCTTTCTGGTTGTTAATTTCGTAATAGTAGGTGCACAGATACGGATCGACGTGAACTTCTTTAGGGATCTCTTTTTTCAGCTTCTGGAACAGTTCAATCGGCATATTGTTATAGGTCATGTCGATTTCACCGCTGCGGTAGCGGTTTACGTCCGTCACTTCAGAAGAGATTGGCAGGTAGGTGACCTGATTGATAACGGTCTTCGCATTATCCCAATACTGCGGGTTGCGCTCCAGCACCATACGTTCGTTAACGACCCAGTCCTTCAGCTTATATGCACCGTTGGTCACAATATTCGCAGGCTGCGTCCATTTTTCACCAAATTTTTCTACTGCGGATTTTGGTACCGGGGAGACGGACGGGTGAACCAGCAGCTTATAGAAGTACGGAACAGGTTCGCTCAACGTCACTTCAAAGGTGTTGGCATCGATGGCTTTTACGCCCAGGTCGGTTACTGGCTTTTTACCCGTGATGATGTCATCGATATTGGCAATATGGCCATACTGGAGGTAACTCGCATACGGGGAGGCGGTATTCGGATCCGCCAGACGCTGCCAGCTATAGACGAAATCTTCGGCGGTAACCGGCGTACCGTCGGACCATTTCGCATCTTTACGCAGATGGAAGGTCCAGACTTTAAAATCTTTGTTGTCCCATTTTTCCGCCACGCCCGGAGCCGGGTGGCCGTCTACGTCAGTCACCAGCAGACCTTCAAACAGATCGCGGTTAACGTTAGACTCTGGAACACCTTCAATTTTGTGCGGATCAAGAGACTGCACTTCCGCACCGTTATTACGTACCAGCGTTTGCTTCTCAGCCAGCTGAACACCAGCAGGAACGTCCGCAGCCATTGCAGCGTTGCCCGCGATTAGCGCAGTTAAAATCCCCGCCGCTACCAGACTTTTTTTTGTGATGATGGACATTGTGTTGATACTCCACTCATTATAATGACCGGCCTTCGCCAGTTGTGTAATCCCCTGTTGGGGCCTGTACAGCGCAGGAGTTTTTTTTGCTACTGTCAGGTTCTTTTTTTACTTCTTGCTATCACCGACTTCATTATTACTGACCGCTCGTACGGCGGTCTTGCGTCGATTCTTTACACCTCTCCCCTGTCAGAGAGATGCGTTGGATATCTTATGTGAGGGCTATATGAAAATAGTTCTCATCAACTTGTTTAATGCTGCAAAATATAAGGCCGGAAAGTACCAAATGGTGCCAACTCTCGCCAATACATTTTGCAAATTTGTTAAGCATTTCTCTTTTACGATGGCTGGCATAACTGTGGTGCCAACCCTGGCTTACGCCGAAATCAACAAAAAGAGAAGTAATTCATACAGATAAGAAATTTTGTTGCTACAAACGCGACGACAAAGCTTGGCTGAACGATTTTTCACGATAATTTAACAATTGATTATTATTTAGCACATTCGTCTGAGCCAGCGTCGAAATTACTAATATCATTTCGGTTATCTGTCAGCAAGCCCCAGAGTATCATGTGAGTAAAATAACAGAGGGTTTGAGGGATTTATGCGCGGCAAGGGGAAATGAAAATAAACAACCCCTTGAAAAACAACAAAAGAGGATTATTAGTAGAACTTATTATGACTGGCGCCTATTTCAACTTTATTTATATGATTTGCAGATAATCACGTAAAAAAAACGGAGCCGCTGGCTCCGCTCTTTCAAATGAAAGTCAGTGTACTAACCCGGGGAATATACTTTTTATACCGGTAACGATAAATTCGATGCCCAACGCCATTAACAACAGACCCATGATACGGGTAATCACGTTGATGCCCGTTTGTCCCAGCAAGCGAACCAGCCATGGCGCCATACGAAATACGCCCCAGCAGCACAGCGCGAACAGCGCAATGGCAACAGAAAAGCCAATCAGGTGCATCAGGCTGTGGTAGCGCGTTCCCCAGACAATAGTGGAACTGATCGCCCCCGGGCCCGCCATCAGCGGCAGCGCCAGTGGCACAACCCCGATGCTCTCGCGGATAGCTGTCTCTGATTTTTCCTGCTTGTTCTGTTTATCCTCCCCCAGCTTGCCGCTGATCATCGACATGGCAATCGTCACCACCAGGATCCCGCCTGCTATACGGAACGAATCAATTGAGATGCCGAAGACCTGAAGAATGGCGTCTCCGAGATAAAGAGAGGTAAGTAGGATGATCGCCACCGACAGGTTTGCCGTCAGGTTGGTTTTATTTCGTGCCGCAGCCGTCTGATAGCTGGTCATACTAATGAAGACAGGGATGATCCCTACCGGGTTAACCAGAGCAAACAAGCCGATAAAAAACTTGAAATATGTAGGGAAATCAAAGAGCGTTTGAATCACATTAAGCTCCGCAATTGAGCATGGCCAGGGAGAAACTGCGTGTCATGATAAATCCGCGCTGAAGATACGCTTTTTAGCCGCATACTTCACCAGAAATCTGTTCTTAAACGTTATCAATTCATGATGTTAAACATTTGTGTAATCAATGATATCGCTGCTTCCAATAGTTACTTAATTATTTAACAGTAGAATAATTAGCACAAAATAACCCTGCTGAAAGGTATCAGCTTAGGACAAAATTGATCTCGATCATAATTTTCGTACTCAGAAGTGAGTAATCTTGGTTACGCCGCCAGGGAGATCACCTATCAAAAAGGTATGATGCTAAGGTAAGGCTCTTTTAGTAAATTAGTGAGCTGGAGCAGTGAGTAATCCTTTGTTTTACTGTGTGTTACGCAAGTGGGATCGGCTCTGACTATACTGTCAGACGTATCGAGCGCTGGTTTACTAAAAGAGTTTAAACATTATCAGGAGAGCATTATGGCTGTTACCAATATCGCTGAACTGAACGCCCTCGTCGAGCGCGTAAAAAAAGCCCAGCGTGAATATGCCAATTTCACCCAAGAACAGGTTGATAAAATCTTCCGCGCGGCCGCTCTGGCTGCTGCTGATGCTCGAATCCCTCTCGCTAAAATGGCCGTTGCCGAATCCGGCATGGGTATCGTTGAAGATAAAGTGATCAAAAACCACTTTGCTTCAGAGTATATCTACAACGCCTATAAAGATGAGAAAACCTGCGGTGTGCTGTCAGAAGACGATACTTTCGGCACCATCACCATCGCAGAACCGATCGGCATCATTTGCGGTATCGTTCCAACCACTAACCCAACCTCTACCGCCATCTTCAAATCTCTCATCAGTCTGAAGACACGTAACGCAATCATTTTCTCCCCGCATCCACGTGCGAAGGACGCCACCAACAAAGCAGCAGATATCGTGCTTCAGGCTGCCATTGCGGCGGGTGCACCAAAAGATCTCATCGGCTGGATCGACCAACCTTCTGTTGAACTGTCCAACGCCCTGATGCATCACCCTGACATTAACCTGATTCTGGCGACCGGTGGTCCTGGTATGGTTAAAGCAGCGTACAGCTCCGGTAAACCAGCCATCGGCGTAGGCGCAGGTAATACCCCTGTGGTGATCGACGAAACGGCTGATATCAAGCGTGCTGTTGCCTCTGTGCTGATGTCTAAAACCTTCGATAACGGCGTTATCTGTGCATCTGAACAGTCTGTTGTCGTGGTTGATTCGGTATACGACGCCGTTCGTGAACGTTTCGCCAGCCACGGCGGCTACCTGTTGCAAGGTAAAGAACTGAAAGCCGTTCAGGACGTGATTCTGAAAAATGGTGCGCTGAACGCGGCTATCGTAGGTCAGCCTGCGTATAAAATCGCTGAGCTCGCTGGCTTTAGCGTCCCTGCTACCACCAAGATTCTGATTGGTGAAGTGAAAGTCGTTGATGAAAGTGAGCCGTTTGCTCACGAGAAACTCTCCCCGACGCTGGCAATGTACCGTGCGAAAGATTTCGATGACGCGGTAGATAAAGCAGAGAAGCTGGTGGCGATGGGCGGTATCGGCCACACCTCTTGCCTGTACACCGACCAGGATAACCAGCCTGAGCGTGTTGCTTACTTCGGTCAGAAGATGAAGACGGCACGTATCCTGATCAACACCCCTGCTTCTCAGGGTGGTATCGGTGACCTGTACAACTTCAAACTCGCACCTTCCCTGACTCTGGGTTGTGGTTCCTGGGGTGGTAACTCCATCTCTGAAAACGTTGGTCCAAAACACCTGATCAACAAGAAAACCGTTGCTAAGCGAGCTGAAAACATGTTGTGGCACAAACTTCCGAAATCTATCTACTTCCGCCGCGGCTCTCTGCCAATCGCGCTGGATGAAGTGATTACTGATGGCCACAAACGTGCGCTCATCGTGACCGACCGTTTCCTGTTCAACAATGGCTATGCAGACCAGATCACCTCTGTTCTGAAAGCGGCTGGCGTCGAAACTGAAGTCTTCTTTGAAGTTGAAGCTGACCCAACCCTGAGCGTTGTACGTAAAGGCGCTGAACTGGCGAACTCCTTCAAACCTGATGTGATCATCGCGCTGGGTGGCGGTTCCCCAATGGACGCCGCGAAAATTATGTGGGTGATGTACGAACATCCGGAAACTCACTTCGAAGAACTGGCGCTGCGCTTTATGGATATCCGTAAACGTATCTACAAGTTCCCGAAAATGGGCGTGAAAGCGAAAATGATCGCCGTCACCACCACTTCCGGTACTGGTTCAGAAGTGACGCCATTTGCCGTTGTGACTGATGACGCAACTGGTCAGAAATACCCGCTGGCTGACTACGCACTGACGCCAGATATGGCTATCGTTGACGCCAACCTGGTCATGGAAATGCCGAAATCACTGTGTGCGTTCGGTGGTCTGGATGCGGTAACTCACGCTCTGGAAGCTTACGTTTCCGTACTGGCTTCTGAGTTCTCTGACGGTCAGGCTTTGCAGGCGCTGAAACTGCTGAAAGAAAACCTGCCAGCTTCTTACAACGAAGGTTCGAAAAACCCTGTTGCGCGTGAACGTGTACACAGTGCGGCAACCATCGCGGGCATTGCGTTTGCTAACGCCTTCCTGGGTGTCTGTCACTCCATGGCGCACAAGCTGGGTTCACAGTTCCACATTCCTCACGGTCTGGCGAACGCCCTGTTGATCAGCAACGTTATCCGCTATAACGCCAACGACAACCCAACCAAGCAGACTGCATTCAGCCAGTACGACCGCCCACAGGCGCGCCGTCGTTATGCTGAAATCGCAGATCACCTCGGTCTGAGCGCACCGGGCGACCGTACTGCCGCGAAGATCGAGAAACTGCTGGCATGGCTGGAGAGCCTGAAGGCTGAACTGGGTATTCCTAAATCTATCCGCGAAGCAGGCGTTCAGGAAGCTGACTTCCTCGCTCACGTAGATAAGCTGTCTGAAGATGCATTCGATGACCAGTGTACTGGTGCTAACCCGCGCTACCCACTGATTTCCGAACTGAAACAGATCCTGCTGGATACTTATTACGGTCGTAACTTCACTGAAAGCGATGTCGCTGCCGTAAAAGTTGAAATCCCCGCAGTTGTAAAGGCTGACAAGAAAGCGAAGAAAAATGCTTGATTGACAGTATGATAAAAAAACCCGCCGCTGGCGGGTTTTTTTATATCTGAGGATCCGTAAAACATTCTTATTATTTTCGATTGTCGCCCTGTAACGCCGTCAGCGAGCCTACAGCCAGCGCCTCTTTATAATGCTTGCGGCAGACCGAGACATAACGTTCATTGCCTCCTATCACCACCTGCTCGCCATCAGCATAGGGTTTACCCGACTGGTCCAGGCGAAGAACCATACTTGCCTTGCGGCCACAAAAGCAGATTGTTTTCAGCTCAACCAGCTTATCCGACCAGGCGAGCAGATACTGACTGCCGGCAAATAACTCCCCACGAAAATCGGTACGTAATCCATAGCAAAGAACGGGAATATCCAGCTCATCAACGACCTCTGAAAGCGCATGGACCTGCTCTCGGGTCAGGAACTGGCTTTCATCTACCAGCACGCAATGGACAGGCTTAGAGGCATGCTCGGCACGAATGTCCTCCAGCAGGTCCGTTTCAGGGTTAAACAGCCTTGCAGGCGACGAGAGCCCTATTCTTGAGCTCACCTTCCCTGCCCCAAAGCGATCGTCGATTTCGGCGGTATAAACAACGGTACGCATCCCCCGCTCCTGATAATTGTATGAGGATTGCAGTAACGCCGTCGATTTCCCTGCATTCATTGCCGAATAGTAGAAATAAAGTTGTGCCATTGGCCGAAGAACCCTAATCAATGTGTAATATTCCCGATGGATCATTGTACCATATTTTGTACCGTCATCAGCGGCGGGCTGCGCTCTCCAGCCTGCCATGCATCAGTAAATCCTTCGCGAATGGCGCAAAATAATGCGTTAAAACAGGCAGTAAAGGCATTAAACACTGACAATAAGGTGAGTCCGCAACCAGAGATAACACTTCTTTTTATAGTGTCTTCTTCGTTCATTAAAATTCACTATTTATTAACTATTCTTGTCTTCGCTGCGCTTACTCGGGGTAATACAAAAGGCTGATATTTATCAATCGCAACTATAATTCCTGAGGTAAAAGTCACAAAACATACACGCAAATGACGCGCTTTTGCCGTTTGAAACGATATCTCACAGACCCAACAAACAATGAAATTTAAGTTAGCGTAATTAATAATAGCGTCGTTTATTTTGTATTTTTTGAATTCCTTACATTCCCACCTATTGCACAAGTGAAATTAAGGCTCTATTATTAGGACAACAAACCCACCCCCATTATAAGTTTGAGATTACTACAATGAGCGAAGCACTTAAAATTCTGAACAACATCCGTACTCTTCGTGCGCAGGCAAGAGAATGTACCCTTGAGACGCTTGAAGAAATGCTCGAAAAATTAGAAGTTGTAGTTAACGAACGTCGTGAAGAAGAAAGCGCTGCTGCGGCTGAAATCGAAGAACGTACACGTAAACTGCAACAGTATCGTGAAATGCTGATTGCCGATGGTATCGATCCAAACGAATTGCTGAACAGCATGGCTGCGGCTAAAACCGGTACCAAAGCAAAACGCGCGGCACGTCCTGCTAAATATAGCTACATCGATGAGAACGGCGAAGAGAAAACCTGGACCGGCCAGGGCCGTACTCCTGCTGTAATCAAGAAAGCAATGGACGAACAAGGTAAACAACTGGATGACTTCCTGATCAAGGATTAATCTGGAAAGATTCTGAAAAATCCCGCTTAATGCGGGATTTTTTATGCCTGTAATATTCGCCCGAACATCTCCTTACATTCTGTCATATTGTGAGGCTCCCTATTTAACGTCCTTGACAATCCCCCGCCAATTACGGAGCGACAGGCATAAAAAAACCGGTGGGCATCGCTCCACCGGTCTTGTTCACTGGGCTGTGAGTTTATTACTTAATACCCACGCTACCTTTGAGCCAGGCTTTAAATTCTTCACCCAGGCTGTTATGGCGAATACCATATTCGACGAATGCCTGCATATAACCGAGCTTATTCCCGCAGTCATGGCTCTTACCTTTCATATGGTAGGCTTCCACGGTCTCTTTCTCGATCAGCATATCGATAGCATCCGTCAGCTGGATTTCATCGCCCGCACCCGGAGGCGTTTTCGCCAACAGAGCCCAAATTTCAGCACTCAGTACGTAACGACCAACGACAGCAAGGTTAGACGGCGCGACGTCCGCTTTAGGTTTTTCAACAACGCCAACCATCGGTACGCTTTCGCCAGGTTGCAGGTCAACGCCTTTGCAGTCAACCACGCCGTAAGCGGTCACGTCGTCGACTGGCTCAACCATAATCTGGCTGCTGCCGGTTTCGTCGAAGCGTTTAATCATTTCCGCCAGGTTTTCCTGGGAAAGATCGGACTCGTACTCATCAAGAATCACGTCAGGCAGAATAACCGCGACCGGCTCATCACCCACTACCGGGTGTGCACACAATACTGCGTGCCCCAGGCCTTTCGCCAGGCCCTGACGAACCTGCATAATGGTAACGTGTGGAGGGCAAATAGACTGCACTTCCTCCAGCAACTGGCGCTTAACGCGTTTTTCCAGCATTGCTTCGAGTTCGAAACTGGTATCGAAATGGTTTTCGATAGAGTTTTTAGATGAATGCGTCACCAGCACAATTTCGGTGATACCTGCTGCAATACATTCATTCACGACATACTGGATTAATGGCTTATCAACCAGAGGCAGCATCTCTTTTGGGATTGCCTTCGTCGCTGGCAACATCCTGGTACCCAATCCCGCCACCGGGATAACGGCCTTTCTGACTTTCGAATTAAGGGCAGCCATTGAAATTCTCCTGAACTGTTCAAGTTTTGAACTTTTATGCATTGAATAACGCGTTGAGTATACCGTCTCAGCCACTAATACGGGTCTGAAAAGAACGCGTTGCCGATCAATTAAGACAAATACGCATGAAACTTGCAGCGATAGTAGCACTGCCAGCAAAAACACAGGTAAAGCAATCTGAAAAATAAAATCTGACTGCTTACTCCGTGGACAACATTAAGCGTAACCGCCCTCCGGCACCCCAAATTTGGCACTGCCAGGAGGTGCAGCGATGGCTAATTTGATTAAGGTAAGTATTTCCCAGCGTACCCAACGGCACGCCGTTGCTCACCTGAATATGGTGTTCGCCAGTATTCAGCGTGGCATTTAAACCCGCAGAGACCAGAATAAGGTTATTCAACCCGCTGTGATAATAGCCAACCAGAAGCGGGAACTGCCCCGGCAAATTGGCCTGGCGAAAAAGTTGGTTGACCTGTTTTAGTAAACTGCCTAACTCAGGAAGTCGTTGCCCCTGATGGGATAATTGTTCCTGTAGCAATCCATTAAACAGCGCACGGAGTAATAAGGCCGCCAGAACGCCGTTATCTCCCGCCCGGGTAACATCCAGGCAATAAAAAGCGAGGTCAGAATCTGATAGCGGCGCAATATCCAGCACCAGTCCAGGCTGGTCAGCCGCTACCAGCTGGCGATAATTTACTCTGCAATGAGAGATATTTTGCTGCACCGGCGGCTGAAGTTCCTGAAGCAGCTTCGCGGCCGCGAGCGGATTACTGACTAAAGCATCCCAGTCCTGGAAAAGACGTTCTTCTTCTTCCACCCGGGAATTAAACATATTGGGATACAGGCAGGCCAACACCGTTTCACGCAGACGGTTCAAATCTTTAACCGGTTTGAGCAGAATATCCTGCACACCTAAACGCAACGCCTTAGCAATATCCGCCATATTTTCGGTTGCCGAGATCACCAGTATCGGTGTCTGATAACCTTCATTACGCAGGTTTTCCACCAGCATTAATCCGTCCATGCGCGGCATCTCAAGGTCGCAGATCATCAGATCAGGCGCCATGCTGGCCATTTTTTCCAGTGCCTCGACGCCATCTTCGGCAAGGGACGTGGTTGCACCCAGTGAGGATAACCACGAATCCAGTAGCGATCGGAAAACGGGCTCGTCTTCTACTATCAAAATATGTTTTCCGGCCAATGGCTGTGTCATGGTTCCTCCCCTGGCTGACAGTTACTCAATAGTGGCATGCTATTGGTACTATCGCCTGTCAGATTTTGCTGAAGTAATCAAAAAAGTGCTCAACGTGCTGTACGCACAAAAGGCAACAGTTCATCTATTTTCTTTTCGACGGCTAACGAGCCCGCTGCTATGGCGGCCTCAGCCCGGTGGAAATCAAGGGTAGAGATTTGTGGACAATAGGGTTGAATAAGAATATCCGGAGGATCGCCAGCCATACGGTTTCGCTTCAGGCGATTCTCAAGGATTTGAATAGAGGTCGTCATGATTTCAATGGCGTTCGGCGCGGTCACCGCGCGACGGGCGGTCAGGCGCCCTATTCTGCCGCGTAATCGCGCATGCCAGGCAAGTTTCTCTTCTTCCGCATCATCGCTCTGAAGATTAACCGGCATCAAATCTTGCTGCATAAGGTGTGCGTCGTGCTGTAAATCCACGGCAATAACGATATCCGCCCCCATGGCGCGGGTCAGAGAGATGGGTACAGGATTCACTACGCCCCCATCAACGAGCCAGTAGCCGTTGTGAGGCACAGGCGCCATTAACCCCGGCATGCTACAGGATGCGCGAACGGCAAGATGAATATCCCCTTCAGTGAGCCATAACTCCCTGCCCGTACTGAGGTTGGTTGCAACGGCACCGAAAGGCATTTGGCAGTGGCTGAAGTCAGCGAGGGGCATTATCTTACGAAACTGATTGAACACGCGTTCGCCGCGCAGCAGGCCGCCACGCTGCCAGGAGAGATCCATCAGGCGCAGCACATCCCAGTAACTGAAGGAGCGCACCCAGCTTTCAAGCTCCGGGAGCTTACCGCAGGCGTACGCGGATCCGACCAGCGACCCGATAGAACATCCTGCGACAATATCAACGTCAATCCCCATCTGGTTTAAGGTATTGATAACGCCAATATGTGACCAACCCCGGGCTGCACCTGAGCCCAACGCCAGTCCAATTTTTACCTTTCTCATTAGCCCTGTTTTACTTCCCCTGGATTCCCGACATAGCGTCAACGCACCTGCTCAGTTAACATATTGCTACCTTAAGCGTTTAACGCCTTATTTTTTGTTCCAGGAAGAGAATCGTGTCTCAACTCTGCCCCTGTGGTAGCGCTCTGGAGTATAGCCTATGTTGCCAGCGATATCTTTCTGGCGAGCAGGTTGCACCAGTGCCGTCACACCTTATGCGCTCGCGGTATACTGCTTTTGTGATCAAAAACGCAGACTACCTGATTAGAACCTGGCATCCGTCCTGCCATGCTGCCGATTTTCGCCAAGAGATTGAAGCCGGATTTGCCAACACCGTCTGGCTGGGCCTCACCGTCTTTGAAGCCGCTCCCGGCCGCGATGCCAACGAGGGCTATGTCAGTTTTGTCGCCCGCTTTAGCGAACAAAACAAACCCGGCGCCATCATTGAGCGCTCACGGTTCTTAAAGGACAGCGGGCAATGGTATTATATTGACGGCACACGTCCGCAATTCGGTCGTAACGATCCCTGCCCCTGTGGTTCAGGAAAAAAATTTAAAAAGTGTTGCGGCAGTAATGCCTGACAACTCAGACTTCGCAAATACATAAACAGGATTTCCCGGCGATGCAATCATTACAACGTAAAGTTCTGCGCACTATCTGTCCCGATCAAAAAGGGCTGATCGCACGAATTACCAACATTTGCTACAAGCATGAACTGAATATCGTGCAGAACAACGAGTTCGTTGACCACCGTACCGGTCGCTTCTTTATGCGTACCGAACTGGAAGGCATTTTCAACGACACAACCCTGCTTGCCGATCTGGACAGCGCCCTGCCGGAAGGCTCGGTGCGCGAGCTTAACCCGGCGGGCCGTCGCCGCATTGTCATTCTGGTCACCAAAGAGGCGCACTGCCTGGGCGATCTGCTGATGAAAGCCAACTACGGTGGCCTGGACGTCGAAATTGCCGCCGTCATTGGCAACCATGAGACGCTGCGTACGCTGGTTGAACGTTTTGACATTCCGTTTGAGCTGGTCAGTCACGAAGGCTATACCCGTGAAGAGCACGACAACCTGATGGCAGCTGCGATTGAAGCGCATAACCCGGACTACGTGGTGCTGGCGAAATATATGCGCGTGCTGACGCCATCCTTCGTGGCGCGCTTCCCGAACAAAATTATCAACATCCACCACTCCTTCCTGCCAGCCTTTATTGGCGCGCGTCCGTATCACCAGGCATACGAGCGTGGGGTGAAGATCATTGGCGCAACCGCGCACTACGTGAATGACAATCTGGACGAAGGTCCAATCATCATGCAGGACGTGATCCACGTGGATCACACCTATACGGCAGAAGATATGATGCGTGCTGGCCGTGACGTTGAGAAGAACGTACTGAGCCGTGCGCTGTATCAGGTACTTGCTCAGCGCGTCTTTGTGTACGGCAACAGAACGATTATTCTTTAATCCCTCGGAAAATGAATTGATTAGCTTTACGCCTTTACGGATAAAAAGCAGGCAAACAGCTTCATTTTCCTAAAGGAATGCTTTACAGGGGCGTCTCATTTGATATGATGCGCCCCGCTTCCAACAGGAAGCAGGCCAGTTAAAAGTATTACCCCGTGGTGGGGTTCCCGAGCGGCCAAAGGGAGCAGACTGTAAATCTGCCGTCATCGACTTCGAAGGTTCGAATCCTTCCCCCACCACCATCTCCAGCTTTACCTCAAAATATGAATTACCCCTGGTGGGGTTCCCGAGCGGCCAAAGGGAGCAGACTGTAAATCTGCCGTCATCGACTTCGAAGGTTCGAATCCTTCCCCCACCACCATCACTTCCAGATTCTTAAGCACTCACTCAAGCACAATGCTCCATATTTCTCGATGCCGGGAGTAATCCTTCCCTGCCTGTTTTCCCCGGTGGCGCTTCGCTTACCGGGGCTACGAATAGGGTCTGTAGGCCGGGTAAGGCGCAGCCGCCACCCGGCATCCGCACGCCCCCCTGGATCGGGGACAAAAAAAACCCCGCAAATGCGGGGTTGTATTAATACAGCGAATCAGCGACGAGCACGCACAACCTGATATTTGCGCGTCAGGTACTCCACCGGCGCACTCCAGATGTGCACCAGGCGAGAGAACGGGAACAGCACAAACAGGGTCATACCCAGCACCAGGTGAACGCGGAAGATAAACGCCACGCCGTCCAGATGCTCAGAAGCGCCCCCGCGGAAGGTCACGACAGACTGCGCCCATCCAACCAGCTTCATCATCTCGCTGCCGTCCATATGCTGCGCAGAGAATAGAATGGTCAGCAGACCAAGCGCACACTGCACCATCAGCAGGGAGAGGATCAGGATGTCCGCTCCGGTCGTGGTAGCCCGCACGCGTGGGCTGAACAGACGTCGTTTCAGCAGCAACAGACCACCCACCAGGGTCATCACGCCACAGGCGCCGCCGGCAATCATCGCCATCTTCTGCTTCACTTCAATCGGCAGCCACGCTTCGTACATCCAGTGCGGGGTCAGCATCCCCAGGAAGTGGCCGGCGAAAATTCCCAAAATCCCGATGTGGAACAGGTTTGACGCCAGGTTCATCCCTTTACGATCCAGCATCTGGCTGGAGGCAGCACGCCAGGTGTACTGGCCATAGTCATAACGCAGCCAGCTTCCCACCAGGAACACGGTGCCCGCGATATACGGGTAAATGTCAAAGAAGAACATATTCAGGAAGTGCATTAGTGCTGTCCCCCGTTAGAGATATTCAAATATTGCGGAGCCACCGCTCCGGCAAAACGACGCTGATGCGCGGAGATTTCAGATTCGCCACAGCTCTGGTCAGCAAAGAATTTCACCTGCTCTTCTTCCCAGACGGCATCCAGTGCTTGTGGGGTATCGTCACGGGCTTCATCCGCAATTTTTTCCGCCACTTTTTGACTGTCAACCGAGGCGTTAGCCAGTTTCACCAGCAGATCGAACAGGACTGCATAGCTGCTCTCACGTTGCTGGAGACGCGCGCCGAGCAACGCCAGAATGGGAGCAATGTCCTGCAACCCGCCCAGCGCTTCCTCTTTCGGCAACTGCGCCAGATATTCCAGATACAGCGGCAGGTGATCCGGCAGCTCGCGGCTGTCGAGTTGCAAACCGTGCTGCTCGTACTGGCCCATCAGATCCACCATCGCCTGACCACGGTCGCGGGATTCACCGTGAACGTGTTCGAACAGCAGCAGAGACGTGGCACGGCCCCGGTCAAACAGCTGGCTGTAGTCCGCCTGCGCATCAAGAAGATCGCGTGCCAGCAGATCGCGGAGGAAAACGCCCAGCTTCTGGGCATCCTCTTTATCCAGGTTTTCAGATGACGCGAGTGCATCAAAGAGTTCCTGTTGATGCTGCACAAGCGCAGCATCAGGGTACTCGAGCAGACGCGAAACAATGACGAGTTCAATCATTGGTGCGGCTCCGTTTTGCTGGTCACATCCATCGCGTCAATGCGGCGGCTGTTGAACAGGTTGAATTTGCTGTCTGACCCGTGGCAACCGTCGCCAAAGGTAAAGCCACACCCACTTTTCTCCGGGAAGGCCTCGCGAGCCAGTTCACGGTGGCTGCTCGGCACCACGAAACGATCTTCGTAGTTAGCGATTGCCAGATAGCGGTACATCTCCTGCGCCTGCGCCTCGGTCAGGCCGACCTCCTCCAGCGCGCGGGTATCGTTAACGCCGTCAACGGTTTCCGCACGTTTGAAGTGACGCATCGCCAGCATACGTTTCAGCGCCAGCAGTACCGGCTGGGTATCCCCTGCGGTGAGCAGGTTGGCCAGATACTGAACCGGAATACGCAGGCTTTCCACGTCCGGCAGAATGCCGTTGCTACCCAGTTCACCCGCGTCCGCCGCAGACTGAATCGGAGACAGCGGCGGCACGTACCAGACCATCGGCAGCGTGCGGTATTCCGGGTGCAGCGGCAGGGCCAGCTTCCAGTCCATCGCCATTTTGTACACCGGAGACTGCTGTGCGGCGTCAATCACGCTCTGCGGAATACCGTCTTTCAGCGCCTGCTCAATAACCTTCGGATCGTTTGGATCGAGGAAGACGTCCAGCTGACGCTGATACAGATCTTTCTCGTTCTCGGTGCTTGCGGCATTTTCAATCGCGTCCGCGTCGTACAGCAGCACGCCGAGGTAGCGGATACGACCTACGCAGCTCTCTGAGCAGACGGTCGGCATACCGGCTTCGATACGCGGGTAGCAGAAGATGCACTTCTCAGACTTACCGCTCTTCCAGTTGAAGTAGATTTTTTTGTACGGGCAGCCGGTGATGCACATACGCCAGCCGCGGCACTTGTCCTGGTCGATCAGCACAATGCCATCTTCTTCACGCTTGTAGATGGCGCCGCTTGGGCAGGTCGCCACGCACGCCGGGTTAAGGCAGTGTTCGCACAGGCGCGGCAGGTACATCATGAAGGTGTTTTCGAACTGGCCGTACATCGCCTTCTGCATGTTCTCGAAGTTCTGGTCTTTGGCGCGTTTTTCGAACTCGCCGCCCAGAATCTCTTCCCAGTTTGGACCGCTGGTAATTTTGTCCATGCGCTGGCCGGTGATCAGCGAGCGAGGACGGGCGATCGGCTGGTGTTTGCTTTCCGGCGCGTTGTGCAGGTTCTGGTAGTCGTAATCAAACGGCTCGTAGTAATCATCAATGCCCGGCAGATGCGGGTTAGCGAAGATTTTACCCAGCAGCATGGCACGGTTACCCATGCGCGGTTGCAGTTTGCCGTTGATTTTACGGATCCAGCCGCCCTTCCACTTCTCCTGGTTTTCCCAGTCGGTCGGGAAGCCGGTGCCCGGCTTACTTTCCACGTTGTTGAACCAGGCGTACTCCATACCTTCACGGCTGGTCCAGACGTTTTTACAGGTGACTGAGCAGGTATGACAGCCGATGCATTTATCCAGATTCAGCACCATGCCGACTTGTGAACGAATTTTCATTTTACGCTCTCCTGTACCTGGTCATTACCTTCGCCATCTAACCAGTTAATATTCTTCATCTTACGTACCACCACGAACTCATCGCGGTTCGATCCTACGGTGCCGTAGTAGTTAAAGCCGTAGGCCAGCTGGGCATAACCACCGATCATGTGGGTCGGCTTCGGCGTAATACGGGTCACGGAGTTGTGAATACCGCCGCGCTGCTCGGTGATCTCAGACCCCGGCAGGTTAACGATACGTTCCTGCGCGTGGTACATCATGGTCATCCCGGCCGGTACACGCTGGCTCACCACCGCACGTGCCGTCAGGGCGCCGTTGCTGTTGAACACTTCGATCCAGTCGTTATCTTCGATACCCAGATCTTTGGCGTCCGCTTCGCTCATCCAGACGATTGGCCCCCCGCGCGACAGCGTCAGCATCAGCAGGTTGTCGCTGTAGGTGGAGTGGATACCCCACTTCTGGTGCGGCGTCAGGAAGTTCAGCGCCTTCTCAGGGTTACCGTTCGATTTCGCGCCCATCACCGCTTTCACGGAGCGGGTGTCGATTGGCGGACGGTAAACCAGCAGGCTTTCACCGAAGTCACGCATCCACTGGTGATCCTGATACAGAGACTGACGGCCAGAAAGCGTGCGCCATGGGATCAGCTCGTGAACGTTGGTGTATCCGGCGTTATAGGACACATGTTCATCTTCGAGGCCAGACCAGGTCGGGCTGGAGATAATCTTGCGCGGCTGGGCCTGAATATCGCGGAAGCGGATTTTCTCTTCCTCTTTATTCTTCGCCAGGTGCGTGTGGTCACGACCGGTAAACTCGCTCAGGGCCGCCCACGCTTTCACCGCCACGTGGCCGTTGGTTTCCGGGGCCAGGGTCAGGATCATCTCTGCCGCATCAATTGCCGTGTTCAGCATCGGCTGGCCTTTCGCCGGGCCGTCTGCTTTGGTGTAATTGAGCTTGCGCAGCAGGTCCATTTCGCTCTGGGTGTTCCAGGCGATGCCTTTACCGCCGTTACCGATCTTCTCCATCAGCGGGCCGATAGAGGTAAAGCGCTCGTAGGTTGCCGGGTAATCGCGTTCAACCGGAATAATGTGCGGCGCGGTCACGCCCGGGATCAGGTCGCACTCGCCTTTTTTCCAGTCCTTCACGTCCAGCGGCTGCGCCAGTTCGGCAGCGGAGTCGTGCTGGATTGGCAGCGTCACCACGTCGGTCTCTTTGCCCAGGTGCCCTACACAGACTTCAGAGAATTTCTTCGCGATGTCTTTGTAGATTTCCCAGTCGCTTTTTGATTCCCATGCCGGGTCAACGGCCGCAGACAGCGGATGAATAAACGGATGCATATCCGACGTATTCATATCGTCTTTTTCGTACCAGGTGGCAGTAGGCAGCACGATGTCGGAGTACAGGCAGGTACTGGACAGACGGAAGTCCAGCGTCACCACCAGATCCAACTTGCCGTCGAGACCGTTGTCTTTCCACTCCACCTCTTCCGGCTTTACGCCGCCCTGCTTGCCGAGATCTTTACCCTGAATACCGTTTTCGGTACCGAGCAGGTATTTCAGCATGTACTCGTGGCCTTTACCGGAAGAACCCAGCAGGTTAGAGCGCCAGATGAACAGGTTACGCGGATGGTTTTTACCGTTCTCCGGCTGTTCTGCCGCGAAGCGGATTGAGCCGTCTTTGAGGGATTTAACGGTGTAGTCCACCGGTGACATGTCCGCTTTCTTCGCCGCTTCCGCAATACGCAGCGGGTTCGTACCCAGCTGCGGCGCAGACGGCAGCCAGCCCATACGCTCAGCGCGCACGTTGAAGTCAATCAGGTGGCCGCTGTAGCGGGATTTATCCGCCATCGGCGACAGCAGTTCCTGGGCGGTAACCGTCTCGTAGCGCCACTGGCTGGAGTGGTTATAGAAGTAGGAGGTGCTGTTCATGTGACGAGCCGGACGCTGCCAGTCAAGGGCAAACGCCAGCGGTTGCCAGCCGGTCTGCGGACGCAGTTTTTCCTGGCCCACGTAGTGCGCCCAGCCGCCGCCGCTCTGCCCGACGCAGCCGCAGAAGATCAGCATGTTGATCAGGCCGCGATAGTTCATATCGAGGTGATACCAGTGGTTCAGACCGGCACCGACGATGATCATGGAGCGACCGTGGGTTTTGTCGGCGTTTTCCGCAAATTCGCGGGCGATACGGGTGATCTGGGCGCGTGGCACACCGGTGATCTGCTCCGCCCAGGCTGGGGTATAAGCCTTCACGTCATCATAGCTGGTCGCGCAGTTTTCGTCGTTCAGGCCGCGCTCCAGGCCGTAGTTCGCCATGGTCAGATCGTAGACGGTAGTGACCAGAGCAGTAGAACCGTCCGCCAGTTGCAGGCGCTTCACCGGCAGCTTGTGCATCAGAACGTTTTGCAACTCAACCTTGTTGAAGTGCTCGGAACCTTCACCACCAAAGTACGGGAAGCCGACATCGGCGATCTCATCCTGGCTGCCCAGCATGCTGAGACGCAGCTCCGTCTCTTCACCCGTGGTGCCGTTACGCTGCTCCAGGTTCCATTTGCCTTTTTCGCCCCAGCGGAAGCCGATAGAACCGTTTGGCGCCACCAGCTCGCCGTTGCTGTTGCAGGCGACCGTTTTCCACTCCGGGTTGTTTTCCTGACCCAGCGCATCCACCAGATCCGCGGCACGCAGCATACGGCCTGCGGCGTAATAGCCGTCACGCTCTTCGAGCATCACCAGCATTGGCATGTCGGTATAGCGACGCACGTAATCGGTGAAATACTGGCTTGGCTTGTCGAGGTGGAATTCACGCAGCATGACGTGGCCCATCGCCAGCGCCATTGCGGCATCGGTACCCTGTTTCGGCGCCAGCCACAGGTCGCACAGTTTGGCGATTTCGGCGTAGTCCGGGGTCACGGCGACGGTTTTGGTCCCTTTGTAACGTACTTCGGTAAAGAAGTGCGCATCCGGGGTACGGGTCTGCGGAACGTTAGAGCCCCAGGCGATGATATAGCTGGAGTTGTACCAGTCAGCGGACTCCGGCACGTCGGTCTGCTCGCCCCAGGTCTGAGGCGACGCTGGCGGCAGGTCGCAGTACCAGTCGTAGAAGCTCAGGCAGGTACCGCCGATGAGTGACAGGTAGCGCGCGCCGGAGGCGTAAGAGACCATCGACATCGCCGGGATTGGCGAGAAGCCTGCCACACGGTCAGGACCGTAGGTTTTCACGGTGTAGACGTTAGAAGCCGCAATCAGCTCGTTCACCTCTTTCCAGGAAGAACGAACGAAACCACCGCGACCACGCGCCTGTTTGAAGCTTTTCGCTTTGTCGGCATCTTCAATAATGGAGGCCCAGGCATCAACCGGATCGCTGTGCTGCACTTTCGCTTCACGCCACATTTTCATCAGGCGTTTACGCATCAGCGGGTATTTCAGACGGTTGGCGCTGTAGAGATACCAGGAGTAGCTGGCCCCACGCGGGCAGCCGCGCGGCTCGTGGTTCGGCATATCCGGACGGGTACGCGGATAATCGGTCTGCTGCATTTCCCAGGTCACCAGACCGTTTTTAACGAAAATCTTCCAGCTACATGAGCCAGTGCAGTTTACGCCGTGGGTAGAACGGACAACTTTGTCATGCTGCCAGCGTTGACGGTAACCATCTTCCCAGTCCCGGTTGGTATCCAGAACCTGGCCGTGCCCATCGGCAAAAGTTTCACCCTTCTGTTTGAAGTAGCGAAACCGGTCCAAAAATTTGCTCATCGGGTATCTCCTGTGTGGAGCCTGTGGCTCTCTAAATCGACATTGCTGATTTGCAGCGAAGGTAACGCTATGAAAGATGGTGAGAATTGATAACGATCAAGACGAAGGGGGTCTCTGAAGGGGGGTATTAGATCAAATACCACCAAAGCGGTAGCCGTTAATATTTTTTAACTTTATGATTTATATAGATATATTTTATTTATCGTACAATAGTCGAGGCAAAATTTAACATCTTAGGTATTAAGGGGTAGACACACCTGTAAAGCGATGGCGATCACAGCGTTACCTGCGGGTGATCACGGGTAACGTCGATAGTATGTTGTAACTATTCAGTGTTTAAAAAAAGCGCGGCACTCAGGCCGCGCAAACGGATAATCAAGCTTACTTGTTTTTCTTGGTATTACGGCCATATACCAGCCAGGTGATGACCACGCAGGCGATATAGAAGACGAGGAATATTTTCATCGCACCCGCCGGAGAGCCGGTCAGATCCAGTGAGATGCCGAACGCTTTTGGAATAAAGAAGCCGCCAATCGCGCCAATCGCAGAGATAAACCCAAGCGCCGCAGCGGTATCGGTGGCGGCTTCACGCATTGCCTGCTCGTCGCTCCCACCCTGCGCTTTGACGCGGTCCATGGTCAGTTTGCGGAAGATGACAGAGATCATCTGGAAAGTAGACGCACTGCCCAGCCCGGCGGTCAGGAACAGCACCATGAATACGCCGAAGAAGGCAAAGAAGTTACCTCCCTCACCACCCGCAGGCAGCGTCAGGAACAGCAGCGCACAGAAGATGGCCATCACAACAAAGTTCACCAGCGTAACGCGCGTTCCCCCCAGACGGTCGGAGATCATCCCGCCCAGCGAACGTGCCAGCGCGCCGATAAACGGACCGAAGAAGGCAAACTGAAGGATCTGCACGTCCGGGAACTGGGTTTTAGACAGCATGGCAAAGCCTGCTGAGAAACCGATGAACGAGCCGAAGGTCGCCAGATACAGCAGCGCCATCACCCACAGGTGGCCACGCTTCAGCACCGGCAGCTGCTCGCTCAGTGACGCTTTGGACGCGGACAGATCGTTCATGAAGAACCACGCCGCCAGGGTAAAGACCACCAGGAACGGTACCCAAATCCAGGAGGCGTTTTGCAGGAACAGCACGGAACCGTCGGGCTGCGTCACACCGCCGCCGCCAAAGGCCGCAAAGATGGAGACAGAGATCGCCAGCGGGGCAATCAGCTGCATCACGCTCACGCCCATATTACCGAGGCCGCCGTTAATGCCCAGCGCACCACCCTGCTTCGCTTTCGGGAAGAAGAAGCTGATGTTTGCCATACTGGACGCAAAGTTCGCCCCCGCAAAACCGCACAGCAGAGAGATAATCACGAATACGCTAAACGGTGTGGAGGTATCCTGCACCGCAAAACCGAGCCACACGCACGGCACGATCATGATCCCGGTACTGAAAGCCGTCCAGCGACGACCGCCAAAGACCGGCACCATAAACGCGTAAGGAACGCGCAGCAGTGCGCCTGAAAGCGACGGCAACGCGGTCAACATAAACAGCTGATCGGTGGTAAAGGTAAAGCCCACTTTTGGCAGGTTAACCGCAACCGCACTAAACAACATCCAGACGCAAAACGCCAGTAACAGACATGGAACGGAAATCCACAGATTACGACTTGCTACACGGTGGCCGCGCTGTTGCCAGAACGCCGGATCCTCTGGACGCCAGTCTGTAATAACGGCACCAGTTTCCCTTTCGGGAGCGGAAGAGTGACTCATAGACACCTCTGATTCTCGAATGATGCTGCAAACATTAGGGCTTTAGAGCGGCGGTAAGTTGATATAAATCAAAGGAAAAGTGGGAGGTTTTGCGGCGAAAAAAAAGCCATCACTCTTAATGAGTAGATGCAAAACGTAAAAAAGGTGTGGTTTTTCACGGTGCTGACGCATCCCTGCTTCGTCCACCCACTAACCGTTACCCCTCTGGCAATTTAGAGGTAATCCTTTATTGGTATGGGTATACTCCAGGGTATGCACCAGAATAGCGCCATTCCTGCAATCAGGTCACGTCAGGAGCCCGGCAACTCTATGTTAAAAAGATGTTTATCTCCGCTGACGCTGGTTAACCAGCTGGCGCTTATTGTTCTGCTGTCCACCGCTATCGGCGTGACCGGCATGGCTATTTCTGGCTGGCTGGTACAGGGTGTACAGGGTAACGCGCATGCCATCAACGAGGCAGGCTCGCTACGTATGCAGAGTTACCGGCTGCTGGCGTCGGTGCCGCTGACGCAGGCTGACCAACCGCTTATCGACGAAATGGAGCGTACCGCATTCAGCCCTGAACTGGAAAGAGCCGCCATCCGTGACGGTCAGCAATCTCAGCTTAAGGCGCTTCAGGGCTACTGGCATACCCAGCTGGAGCCTGGGTTAAAGCGGGCGGAAGACCGGGAAACGGTCGCCCGGGATGTCGCCGGGTTTGTGTCACGCATCGATCATCTTGTCTCCTCATTCGATCGCACCACAGAGTTACGCATTGACCGTGTGGTGATGGTTCACCGCGCAATGGCGCTGTTTATGGGTTTGCTGCTAATTTTCACGGTTATCTGGCTGCGCGCGCGGTTGCTTAACCCCTGGAAACAGCTCCTGGCGATGGCCCGCGCCGTCACACAGCGCGATTTTACCCAGCGCACGCACATCAGCGGGCGCAACGAAATGGCGATGCTCGGCGAGGCGCTCAACACCATGTCGGCAGAGCTATCAGAAAGCTACGCGGTACTGGAACAACGCGTCCAGGAGAAAACCGCCGGGCTTGAGCAGAAAAACGAGATCCTCTCTTTCCTCTGGCAGGCGAACCGTCGCCTGCATATGCAGGTCCCGCTTTGCGAACGTCTCTCGCCGGTACTGAACGGCCTGCAAAATCTGACTCTGCTCCGCGATCTTGAGCTTCGGGTTTACGACGTTGAAGATGAGGAAAACCATCAGGAATTTACCTGTCAGTCGGACATCTCCTGCGACGATAAAGGGTGTCATCTGTGCCCGCGCGGCTTGCCGCCACTTACCACCAGCGGCACGACCCTCAAGTGGCGGCTGATGGACAGCCATACCCAGTACGGTATTTTGCTGGCCACCCTGCCCGCCGGACGTCACCTGAGCCACGACCAGCAGCAGCTGGTCGATACGCTTGTTGAGCAGCTCACGGCCACGCTGGCGCTCGACCGCCACCAGGAGAAACAGCAGCAGCTGATCGTGATGGAGGAGCGTGCCACCATCGCCCGCGAGCTTCACGACTCCATCGCCCAGTCCCTCTCCTGCATGAAGATGCAGGTGAGCTGCCTGCAAATGCAGGATGAAGGCATGCCCGAGAGCAGCAAACAGCTGCTCAGCCAGATCCGCAACGAGCTTAACACCTCGTGGATTCAGCTTCGCGAGCTGCTGACCACCTTCCGTTTGCAGCTCACCGAGCCGGGGCTGCGCCCTGCGCTGGAATCCAGCTGTCAGGAGTTTAGCGCCCGGCTGGGCTTCCCGGTGAAGCTGGATTACCAGCTGCCACCGCGTTTTGTCCCCTCTCACCAGGCGATCCACTTGCTGCAAATTGCCCGCGAAGCCCTGAGCAACGTGCTCAAGCATGCCGAGGCGACGGCCGCCACGGTCACCGTCAGCTGCCAGGATAATCAGGTGAAGCTCAGGGTTCAGGATAACGGCCGCGGCGTGCCGGAAAATGCCGAACGAACGAACCACTATGGTTTAATTATCATGCGAGACCGCGCGCAAAGCCTGCGCGGTGATTGCCAGGTTCGCCGGGGAGAGTCAGGTGGCACCGAAGTTGTGGTCACCTTTATACCCGAAAAGCCCCTCATAACTGCTCAAGGAGAAAACCATGACTAATCAGGAACCGGCATCTATCCTGTTGATTGACGATCATCCGATGCTGCGCACTGGCGTTAAACAGCTTGTCAGCATGGCGCCAGATATCACCGTCGTCGGGGAAGCCAGTAACGGCGAACAGGGTATTGAACTTGCCGAATCGCTCGATCCTGATTTGATCTTGCTCGATCTCAACATGCCGGGCATGAATGGCCTGGAAACCCTCGACAAGCTGCGGGAGAAATCCCTCTCTGGCCGGGTGGTGGTCTTCAGCGTCTCAAACCATGAAGAAGACGTGGTCACCGCCCTCAAGCGAGGGGCAGACGGCTATCTGCTGAAAGATATGGAGCCGGAAGATCTGCTTAAGGCGCTGCAACAGGCTGCCGCAGGCGAGATGGTGCTGAGTGAAGCGTTAACGCCGGTACTGGCCGCCAGCCTGCGTGCGAACCGCGCCACGTCTGATCGTGACGTCAGCCAGTTGACCCCGCGCGAGCGTGACATTCTGAAGCTGATTGCCCAGGGGCTGCCGAACAAAATGATCGCCCGCCGTCTGGACATCACCGAGAGCACGGTCAAAGTGCATGTCAAACACATGCTGAAAAAAATGAAGTTAAAATCCCGCGTCGAAGCCGCCGTCTGGGTGCATCAGGAGCGCATTTTTTAACTTACTCATCCGGCAGCAACTTCCACCGTGGATCGTCGGCAGGCATTGCGACGAGCGGTTGCACCACGGAAAGCGTGATCTCATTGGAGGAGACACGCTGCCCATCCTTATCTTCCACCACGGCCGTAAGCCGCCATGTATTTTTCGCCCCTTCCGAATCATCCCATGCAGGCATGATCACACTCCAGCCATCGCTGCTGTTGCCGTTTGCCGGTGAGGTCAGGCTGAGCGCCTGGGTATCACCCAGCCAGTGGATCTGCCGGATACCGTGCGTGCTGCGAATTTGCAGCTTCAGCATCACCGTTTCGCCTGGCTTAAGATCCCACGGCGGCGTGGCCAGATATACCGAGAGGGTTTTGCGCTGACGGAATTCCATCACGGGCAGATTATCGCGATCGGGTGAATCATAGCGGCTCCCCCGCAGCGATCGCGTCGCCGCCACTTCCCCGGCGGAAAGCTGTTTCGCCAGCGGCACGCCAAAACGATAGTTGAGCTTCAGCCCGAGGTTATTCTGGCTAACGCCGCTCTCCCCCTGCTTATGGGCAGCCGTCAGGGTGACCAGCGGTACGGGGGTATAGTTCAGCCCCAGGTTGACCGCAACCGGGTTGTGATACCCCGTACCGCTGTTAAACAGATCGACGTTATCGCCAAAATACTGTTCAAAGCTGACGCTGGTGTTCAGGTGGTGAAACCAGGGAAGCCAGGCTTTGGCCGTTACGTCGTATCCGCGCGCCATGCGCTGCTCGCGGATGTCGGAACGCGGCTGCCAGCCAGCGAACGGCTGGTAGTAATTGGCCGACAGGCGCAGGTTTTCACCCCACGCCTCTGCGCCCAGCCCGGCACGTTGCAGGTTGTCTTCCAGCAGGTTGTCGTAAAAAGTGTTGTAGCCCAGCAGCCAGTTTCCGGCAACCCAGCGCTGACCTGCCCCGACGTTACTCACCAGCCCGTCTGTCTGCTGCGTCAGCCCAAGCTGGCTCCAGCTCAGATAGCGGGTGTTGTCGTTCCAGGGGATAAACCAGCTTCCGCTGCTGCCGTTAAAGTTGCCGTCGTCATCCACCAGCACATTGACGTTGGCGTTTCCCCAGGGTGAAAGCCAGGATTCAATCTGCTCGTTGACTTCCCCGCTCACGGCATCCCGCACCTTGCCAAACGCGAACTGTCGCGCCTGCTGCCCGGACGTCAGGCCGTTATCGGTCATACTGGCTTCACCGAATGCCTTAGCCATTTCAGCCAGATGCTTTTCGCCTTCGCTGGTCGGTTGCGCCATGCCGAGATCCGGCAGACTATCGCCGTTGTTATCAAACGGATTTTGCGCCTGCTGCACGAAGGATTTCGGCGCACCATGAACGGCTCCAGCCGTAAAAAGGGGGAGTAACAGCAAAAAACGGATGCGGGACGATACAGCCTTCAACGTCGTCAATCAGAACCTGTGTTTATGAACAAACACTTATTATGTTAACGCCATAAGCCCTGAAAACCAGTCTTAACAGAAATTTCAGGAATATCCTGAAAAGATTTGTCGGGTGGCGTCTTCGCCTTACCCGACCTACAAATTCGTACCGGTGCGAAGCCGTCACCCGACGCCCTTACACTATTATCCCAACAGCGCTTTCAGCTCCGGCACGCAGGAACCACAGTTCGTGCCGCAGCGCAGCTTCACGCCCAGCGCTGGGGCAGAATCACAGCCTCCGGCTATTGCCTTACGTATCGTATTTTCACCCACGCTGAAGCAGCTACAGATAATTCGCCCGGGATCGGCATCTTCGTCCGGCCGTTGCCCGTGCAGCAGCGCATGGCGTTCAGCAAGTTGGACGGGCGCAGCAGCAAAGGCTTCTTCAATAAACGCATGCGCCAGCGCCGGCAGCGTATGGCCCTCCCAGTAGCCCAGCATCAGCTTACCGTGATGCCAGGCGAGCACGCTGCTGCGTTCTCCCGTCTGTGCCACCTGTAACTGCCAGCCCCGACCGCTGGCGTACGCCATGATCCACGACAGCAACGGCTGCTCCCCCGCCACCGTCAGACGTGAGGCTTTACGCCACCAGCAGACCGACGGCGGCAGCGCTGGCAGCTCGCGGGCATACAGTTCACCCTGCCAGGCGGGTAGCCAGGGCATGATCCTCACCGCGGTTTGTTTACTCTCCGGCTGGCCGGACCCGGCATCAACCCGCCCTTCCACCAGCGCATTGACCTTACCCTGCCGGGCGAATTGTGCGTTCCAGTGCATCGGCGCAAACAGCTCGCCTGCACGCTGCGCGGTGGAGATACGTACTCTGGCAACCATCACTCCGCGCGGGGAGCTTACCCGCGCCAGCTGGCCGTCAGTCAGCCCGGCGCGCGCCGCATCGGTTGCGTTCATCTCAACAAAAGGCTCATCGATATGCTGCATCAGACGCGGAACATACCCCGTGCGCGTCATGGTGTGCCACTGATCGCGGATCCGCCCGGTATTCAGTATCAAGGGGTACAATTCGTCGACGCCTGCCCCATGCGGGGAGGGGTCAACCGGAACAAGCGTTCTTTGCGGGAAATCACCGGCATGCCACTGATACGGCGCCAGCTCGTCCCACGCCTCTCGCGACAGCGACGCCAGTTCGCGCAGGTTTAGCGCCCGTTCGCCGTTATTTTCAAACGCCGTCAGTGCCGCATGTTCACAAAATATCTCCTGAGGGTGTTCCCAGGCGAAGGCATCGCCATAACCGAGCTGGTCTGCGACCCGGGCGATGATCCACCAGTCCGGTCTGGCCTCGCCCGGCGCAGGCAGAAAGGCGCGCTGGCGGGAGATACGGCGTTCTGAATTGGTCACCGTGCCGTTTTTCTCGCCCCAGCCCAGGGCGGGAAAACGGATATGGGCAAACCGGCTGGTGTCCGTCTCCTGCATCACCTCAGATACCATGACCAGCGGGCAGGCCGCCAGCGCCTGGCACACCGCGTGGCTGTCGGGAAGTGACACGGCAGGGTTGGTGCCCATGATCCACACCGCCTTCACCTCGCCGCGGGCAATGGCGTCAAACAGTTCCACCGCCATCAGGCCCGGGGTCTGCGCCAGCCGTTCCGTTCCCCAGAAACGCGCCACGCGCGAGAGATCGTCCGGCTCGAAGTTCATGTGCGCCGCCAGCTGGTTCGCCAGTCCCCCCACTTCCCGCCCGCCCATGGCATTTGGCTGTCCGGTCAGCGAAAACGGGCCGCAGCCAGGGCGGTTGAACTTTCCGCTGGCAAGATGCACGTTAATGATGGCGTTGCACTTGTCGCTGCCGCTGGAGGACTGGTTGATCCCCATGGTGTAGAGCGTGATCGCGCGTGGCGCGGTGACAAACCAGTCGTAGAAGGTGCCAATCTCGTCTGAAGGCAGATCGCAAAACGCCGCCACGCGAGGGATCGGCCACTCGCCGCGCCCCTGAATCAGATTGAGCAACCCCACAAAGAGCCCGGCATCGCTGCCGGGTCTGAGCGCGAGGTGGAGATCGGCGATATCGCAGGTGGCGGTTTTACGCGGATCGATCACGACCACTTTCATCTGCGGATTGTTGTGTTTTGCCAGCACCAGCCGCTGATACAGCACCGGATGCGTCCAGGCCGCGTTCGAGCCAACGAGTACCACCAGATCGCTGTTTTCCACGTCCTCATAGCTGCACGGCACCACGTCCTCACCGAAGGCGCGTTTGTAGCCCACCACCGCCGATGACATGCACAGCCGCGAGTTGGTATCAATGTTCGCCGCCCCGATAAAGCCTTTCATCAGCTTGTTGGCGGCATAGTAATCCTCGGTCAACAGCTGGCCGGAGGCATAAAACGCCACCGCCTGCGGCCCCCATTCGTTGATGATGTTCCGCAGCCGCTCGCCCGCTTCGCCCAGCGCCTGCGGCCATGCCACCTCCCGGCCATCGACAACCGGGCGCAGCAGGCGTCCCTGTAGCCCCGTGGTTTCCCCAAGGGCAGATCCTTTTACGCACAGACGACCGAAATTCGCCGGATGAGTTTCATCCCCCCGAATGCTCACCTTTTCACCGTCTGCGCTGGCGACCACGCCGCAGCCCACCCCGCAGTAAGGGCACGTTGTCCGGGTTTCCGTCATGAGGCCTCCGCGCGCATCACCAGCTCTTCATTTCCAACCCACACCTTGCCGTTTTCAATTTTTACCGGCCAGGCACGCACCGCAGGCGCCCCGCTCTCAGCCTGACACCCGTCGCGCAGACGAATACGTTGCTTGTAGAGCGGCGAGATCACCACCGGTTCCCCCGCCGCATCGCCGAGGATGCCGCGTGACAGCACGTTCGCGCGGCTGCCCGGCTCCCGATCGTCGAGGGCATAAACGGTTTTGCCAAAGCGGAACAGCGCAATCGGTTTGCGCCCAAGATGCGCGCCAATGCCCGCCTGCTCCGGGATCTCGTCGATATTACAAATTTCCTGCCAGCGCTTGTTCTCCTCCGCGGCGGGGACGTTCACCGCGGTGCGGAACAGCGCCAGGCGGTCAGGATCGTTAAGGGTGGTTTGCCATTCGCACTGGTAGGTCTCCACCACCCGGGCCATCTCCTGCTCCAGCTCGTGGGCGATCCCCAGGCTGTCGTTGAGGATCACCTCGCGCAGATAGTCGAGGCCGCCTTCCAGGTTATCCATCCAGGTACTGGTGCGTTGCAGACGATCTGCCGTGCGAATGTAGAACATCAGGAAACGGTCAACGGTGCGGATCAGCGTTTCGTCGTCCAGATCGCTGGCGAAGAGATCCGCGTGGCGCGGCTTCATCCCGCCGTTGCCGCACAGATAGAGGTTCCAGCCTTTGTCCGTGGCAATCACCCCCACGTCTTTGCTCTGCGCCTCTGCGCACTCACGGGTACAGCCGGAGACCGCCATTTTGATTTTGTGCGGCGCGCGCAGGCCCTTGTAGCGGTGCTCCAGCCTGACCGCGAGGCCGGTGGAATCCTGCACGCCGTAGCGACACCAGGTCGACCCGACGCAGGATTTCACCGTGCGCAGGGATTTCCCGTAAGCATGTCCGGTCTCAAACCCGGCCTCCACCAGCGCCTGCCAGATTTCCGGCAACTGCTCGAGCGTGGCGCCAAACAGGTCAATACGCTGCCCGCCGGTAATTTTGCTGTAAAGGCTATAGCGTTTCGCGATCTGGCCGATGGCGATCAGCCCGTCGGCGGTCACTTCACCCGCCGGCATCCGCGGGACGATGGAGTAGGTTCCGTCCTTCTGAATATTGGCGAAATAGCGGTCGTTGGTGTCCTGCAATGGCAGATGCGCCGGTTTCAGCAGATACTCGTTCCAGCAGGAAGCCAATACCGATCCCACCAGCGGCTTACAGATCTCGCACCCGTGCCCCTGACCGTAGCGGCTGATAAGCTGGTCGAAGGTGCGGATATGGTTGACGCGCACCAGGTGGTAAATCTCCTGACGCGAGTACGGGAAGTGTTCGCAGATATCTTTCTTCACCTCCACGCCCTGCTCCGCAAGCTGGAACTCCATCACCTGCTTCACCAGCGCGCTACAGCCTCCGCAGCCGGTCGCGGCTTTGGTGCACTGCTTAATGGCGCCGATATCCGTCGCACCCGCGCTTACCGCCTGGCAGATATCCCCTTTGCTGACGTTATGACACGAACAGATCTGCGCGCTTTCCGGCAGCGCCGCCACGCCCAGCGCTTTCGGCGCGCTGCCTGACGACGCGGGTAAGATCAGCGTTTCCGGCTCTTTTGGCAGGCTGATGCCGTTGAGCATCATCTGCACCAGCGTGGCGTATTCGCTGGCATCGCCCACCAGCACGCCGCCCAGCAGCGTTTTGCTGTCGTGGCTGACCACAATTTTTTTGTAGATTTGCTGCGGCCCGTGCGTCCACTGGTAGCTCAGCGCGCCCGGCGTGCGCCCGTGGGCATCGCCAAACGACGCCACATCCACCCCCAGCAACTTGAGTTTGGTACTCATATCCGCGCCGGTGAAGCGCTTCTCCTCACCCGCCAGCACAGCGGCGGCCACGCGCGCCATCTGGTAGCCCGGGGCCACCAGGCCAAAGATTTTCCCCTCCCACAGCGCGCATTCCCCGATGGCAAGCACGTCCTGATCGGAAGTCCGGCAGACGTCGTCAATGCAGATCCCGCCGCGCTCGCCGACAGCCAGCCCGCTGCTGCGCGCCAGCGCGTCCTGCGGCCGAATACCGGCAGAGAAGACCACCATGTCCGTTTCCAGCTGCTCGCCATCGGCAAAGCGCAGCACCAGCCCGTCGTCTGCGGAGGCAATCTCCGTCGTCGATTTACTGGTGTGCACCCCTACGCCCAGCGCCTCAATTTTCTTGCGCAGCATTGCCGCGCCGTCGCTGTCGAGCTGCACCGCCATCAGGTTCGGCGCAAACTCCACCACGTGAGTTTCCAGCCCGAGCTGCTTAAGCGCATTCGCCGCCTCCAGCCCCAGCAGGCCGCCGCCAATCACCACACCGCGGCGAGAGCCTGCCGCATGGGCCGCAATGTTGTCCAGATCGTCGAGGGTGCGGTAGACAAAACAACCCGGCAGATCGTTGCCCGGAACGGGTGGTACGAACGGGTACGAGCCGGTCGCCAGCACCAGCTTGTCCCAGTGAGTCTCATGGCCACTGGCGGTACGCACTACGTGTGCATCACGATCGATAGTGACGATCTGCTGCGAGAGGCGCAGCTCAATGCCGTTATCGGCAAAGAACTCCCCCGCCACCAGCGAGAGCGAGTCCGCGCTGCGTCCGCCAAAATATTCCGACAGATGCACGCGGTCATAGGCGGCATAGCGCTCTTCGCCAAAAACAATAATCTGATACTGCTGATGCAAATTGCGGTTAACGCAGTCTTCGAGGAAATGATGGCCGACCATACCGTGCCCAACCACCACCAGAGTAGGTTTTGTCATAGCGTTCTGTCCTGCAACCTGCGGTTGCGTTGTGAAACGATCGAACAGCCAGTCCGCGTGGGCGGGCGCAGCCGTTGCCAGTAAATCGGTAAAGGTTGCCGCGCTGCGGCAGTCACCCATCAGCAGCACGCCAGCCAGCGCCCCCTGATGGATCAGTAAACGTCGATAGTGACGGGTCAGCGGATCCCATGAACTCCAGACCACATCGTCCGCCTGCGCCGTCGCGCGTCCGAGGCTGAACAGCGCCACGCCGGTCACCTTAAGGCGCACGCCGTTGTCGGTCAGGGTAAACGGCGCGGTGACCTCCCCGGCCAGCCGCGCGGCAAGAATATCCGCCTGCGCCAGACAGGGGGCGACCAGGCCAAACGTCTGGCCGTCAATTTCGCAGCACTCGCCGATGGCGTAGATATCCGGCACGGAGGTTTGCATCTGCGGATCCACCACGATGCCGCGCGCGCAGCGAATGCCGCTGGCTTTTGCCAGCGCGACGTTGGGCTGCACGCCCGTGGCCAGCACCACGCGCGTGGCGGCGATGCGGCGTCCGTCGGTCAACGTCACGGCATCGTCAGCGATGGCGGTGATGCCGGAGGCGAGTTCACAGCGTACGCCCCGCGCCGCCAGCGCCTCGTCAAGCAGCAGTCCCGCCTGCTGATCCAGCTGCTGTTCCATCAGCCACGGACCGCGATGCACGAGCGTGACGTTGTCACCGTTGCGCGCCAGCGCTGCCGCGGCCTCCACGCCGAGTACGCCGCCGCCCAGCACTACCGCCGGTCCGGAGATATTCTGGATGGCGCGGGTCTCTGCCAGGGTGCGAAAGGTGAACACATGCGGTGCATCGCCGCCGGGGATCGGCGGCACTACAGGGGTAGACCCGGTGGCAAACACCAGCGCATCCCAGCCCAGCGTGCGAGCAGAGGTATGCACTTCACGCGCGTTGACGTCTACTGCGAGCGCCTTTTCTCCTCGCAGCACCGTCACGCCTCGTGCCGTGTACCAGTCTTCATCGTGCAGACAGATGTGCTCCGCCTGCTTTTCGCCACCCAGCACCGGTGAAAGCTGGATGCGGTTGTACGCCTGCTCAGGCTCGTCACCGATGACGGTGATAGCGAAACGACCGGGAACACGCCCGGTGAGCGACGCAATCAGCCGGGTTGCCGCCATACCATTACCGATAATGACCAGTCGCATCGTGCCCCCTCATTACGCCGCTTTCGGCTGTTTTTCGTAGAGGAAATGGAGGATCTGCTGGCGCATGTGGTGATAGCGGCTGTCATCCGCCAGCTGCACCCTGTTGCGCGGGCGCGGCAGATCGACGCGCAGGATCTCACCCACGGTGGCCGCCGGGCCGTTGGTCATCATCAGTACGCGGTCAGAGAGCAGTACCGCCTCGTCCACATCGTGGGTGATGAGCACGATGGTGGTGTTCAGCGCCTGCTGGATCTGCATCACCGAGTCCTGAAGATGGGCACGCGTCAGCGCATCGAGCGCGCCAAACGGCTCATCCATCAGCAGCACTTTCGGCTTCATTGCCAGCGCCCGGGCAATCCCGACGCGCTGCTTCATACCGCCGGAGATCTCCCCGGGGCGCTTATGCAGCGCGTGGCCCATCTGCACGCGGTCGAGGTTGTGCTCAATCCACGCTTTGCGCTCGGCCTTACTCATGGTGTGACGGAAGACCTGATCCACCGCAAGCGCCACGTTGTCGAAGCAGGTCAGCCACGGCAGCAGCGAATGGTTCTGGAACACCACCGCGCGCTCGGGCCCCGGCCCGGCGATTTCGCGGTTGTCGCAAATCAGCCCGCCTTCCGTCGGCAGCGTGATCCCGGCGATCAGGTTTAACAGCGTCGACTTGCCGCAGCCGGAGTGACCAATCAGACTGACGGTTTCGCCCTCGTGGATATCAAAAGAGACGTTGTGCAGCGCCAGAAACTCGCCGCTGGCGGTGGAAAAACGCTGGCTCACGGCCTGGACCTGAATTAACGGTTTCATCTTCACTCCTTATTTTTCCTGCCAGCTAAAGCGACGGGCGATCAGCATCAGCCCCTGCTCCAGCAGCAACCCGACCACGCCAATGATGACGATGGCGATGAGAATGTTTTCGACGTTGAGGTTGTTCCACTCATTCCAGATCCAGAATCCAATGCCTAAACCTCCGGTGAGCATCTCGGCGGCGACAATCACCAGCCAGGCAATGCCAATGGAAAGACGTACCCCGGTCAGCACCGCAGGCAGCACGGCGGGGAAAAGAATGCGGCGCATGATGGTCCACTCTGAGAGTTGCAACACCCGGGCCACGTTGAGGTAGTCCTGCGGAATACGGCGTACCCCTTCAGCGGTGTTGATCACCATCGGCCAGATGGAGCAGATAAAAATGGTCCAGCTCGATGCAGGCTCCGCTTTCTGGAACAGCAGCAGGCCGATAGGCAGCCAGGCCAGCGGGCTGACCGGACGCAGGAGCGCGATCAGCGGGTTGAACATGCGCGAGAAAAAGGTGAAGCGGCCAATCAAAAAGCCCAGCGGAATGCCCGCCATCGCTGCCAGACCGAAGCCGATGGCGACGCGCTGCAACGACGCCAGCACGTTCCAGCCAATGCCCATATCGTTTGGCCCGTCGCGATAAAACGGATCGGCAAACAGGGTCATGGCCGAATCGAGCGTGCTGAGCGGCGTCGGAAAGCCTTTACTGTTTATCGCTGCCAGCTGCCAGAGCACCACCAGCAGGCCGAGACCGAGCAGCGCCGGGATGACGCTCTGTAAAAAATCATTCATCCGACGCGTAAACACTGGCGTACGACGGCGAACCTGTAGCGGAGGCAGGACAATCACTTCCCCGCTCTCTGACGTCTCTTGTGGTTTTGTATTTTGCAGATGCTGCATACTCAGGCCCCTTTACGGTGAATGGCGAAGCGGTTGGCGTACCCTTCCGGATCGGTGCCGTTCCAGACGGTGCCGTCCATCAGGGTGCTGCTGCGATACGGTGATGACGGAGTGGACATGCCGCCCACGGCGGTCGCTGCATCCTGCCAGACCGCGGTCTGGTTAATGCGCTGTGCAATGCCCGCGTAATCCGGCGCGGCGTTGAGCAAGCCCCAGCGGCGGAACTGGGTTAAGAACCACATCCCGTCTGAGAGATACGGGTAGCTCACGGCACCCTCGTTGAAGAAACGGATCGGGTGCGCATCCTGCCAGCGCTGACCGACCCCGTTGTCGTACTCGCCAAGCATACGTCCGGTGAGATACTGTTCCTTGCAGTTGAGCCAGGCGCGGCGCGAGAGGATCTGCGCGGTTTCGCGTTTGTTTTCCGCTGACGCCTCGATCCAGCGCGTGGCTTCCATCACGGCGCTCACCAGCGCCCGTGCGGTGTGCGGATTTTTCGCCACCCAGTCGCGTCGGGTGCCGAGGATCTTTTCCGGGTGATCGGCCCAGATGGACTGCGACGTGGCGGCGGTAAATCCGATGCGGTCGTTAATCGCCCGCGCGTTCCAAGGCTCGCCAACGCAAAACCCGACCATGTTGCCAATGCGCATGTTCATCACCATCTGCGGCGGCGGCACCACCACGGTGCGCACGTCGTCAAATGGGTTAATCCCCGCGCTGGCCAGCCAGTAGTAGAGCCACATGGCGTGCGTTCCCGTCGGGAAGGTATGCGCGAAGGTGTAGGTTCCCGGCGCCTGCTGCGCAATCAGCTTTTTCAGCCCGTCGAGGTCACGAACGCCCTTCTCCGCCAGATCGCTGGAGAGCGTAATGGCCTGTCCGTTCTGATTGAGGGTCATCAGGTTCGCCATCTGCTGTGGCTTGCCCGCGATCCCCAGCTCCAGACCGTACAGCAGGCCGTAAAGAATGTGTGCGGCGTCCAGTTCGCCCGCCACCAGCTTGTCGCGCACCGCCGCCCAGCTCGCCTCTTTGGTCGGCACAATAGTAATGCCATGCTTTTTATCGAACCCCTTCAGGGCCGCGATAACCACGGGCGCGCAATCGGTCAGAGGTATAAACCCGATACGCACGGTATCCTGCTCCGGCTTATCTGACCCCGCCGCCCATGCGGCCTGCATGACACCCGGCAACAGCATCGCACCACTCGCCAGCATGCTGGCCTGCAATAACCGCCGTCTCGACAAATCCGCCATAATTGCTCCTGAAAAAAGGCAAAAAAAAGCGCCCGACGGTGCTGAAGCACCGCTGGACGCCTTTATCCTGAAGACGCATGCACCGCCGTTGGCGCATCGTCGAAAATGGTTAATCTGTTAATGCAAAGGTAATGCCAGCTTTTCATCCCCGGCGTTACGGGGTTTCTGCAAGAAGAGCGCTGTTTTACGCACCTCAATCAGGCATAAAATGCCCACTGACTGTGCAACTACTCCCCAGGGGGTATCTTCCACAGATTTTTCACCGTAAGCAGCGCACGGGCGATATCTACCATGCGTTGGTTTTTATCCATCGCCATTTTGCGCAGGGCGGTCCACGCCTGCTCCTCGCTCATGTTCTGGTGCGTCATCAGCACGCTTTTGGCTTTGTCGATGGTCTTACGCTCCTCCAGCGTGTCGCGCAGGGAAGCAAGCTGACGGGAGAGTTGCTCAATTTCACGCGCCTGCTGGCGCACCAGCGGCAGCAGCGGTCTGTCAGGAAATCGCGCCAGGATATCGTCGTGCTCATCGTCTGCGTGCAGGTTTTCGCTACAGCGACGCTCCTCAACTGCCGTCATCAGATCGGCAATTGCCACCTCCTCCAGCGTGCGCAGGTGCTCAAGGCGCGCGGTTTGCAGGGCAAACCATTTGAGGGCGGTATCGCCGTTATCTGCCGGAGGCTGGCGGGTGCACGCTTCACGCCTGAGTTTTTCAGTCTCCAGACCCGGCTGGCAGTTGAGGATAAACGTCTCCTGCACGTCTGGAGTGCAATGGGAGATAAAAACCTCAAAGCAGGCCTGCTGGCCATCAATGCGATCCACCAGCCGCTGGCGGGTTTCATCGTCAAAGAATCCCTGGGTGAAACCAATAGCCCCCAGCGCCCGCTCTTGTCCCACAAGTTCTTTGCCCTGCATCAGGCTGTAAAGGGCCACAAATCGGCCCGCGATGTGCGGATCGTCAATGCTGTCGCTGAGTTGAGGTACGATACTGAGCAAATGACGCAGTATGCGGCTGTAATGTTCCATCGCCTGCGGCGCGGTGACGCATTGACCTGTAACGCCATCACGCAGCGCCGTTAGCGTCTCAAGGCCGTGCAGTGCGCTGGCAATACGTTCGCACAGGGCGCTGCCCGGCAGCGGTTCGTTAAACTGAAGGTGCAATGCGGCGAGGTTTTCATCCACCAGGGCCCTGCTGGCCTTGCATTCAGGCGCGTACAATTTGCCCTGCGAGCAGAGCCAGACATTTGACGCACCGCGCTCGCACTGTAGCATATGCACCAGTCGACTGATGCCGTTCACTAGTGCGCCCAGCTGCGCCAGTCTGCCGAGCTGTTCCTCGCGCAACATTCTCGCACGCTGGAACCATTCGGTTGCGCCAGGGGAACTGCCAGCCACTATCGTCATCGTTTCTCTCCCCGATACGTATTCTTCGGTACGAGAAGCAATATTCGTGCCTTTTCAAAGAACAGGAGTCAACATGCAGAAGATTGTGATCGTCGCCAACGGTGCGGCCTACGGCAGTGAATCCCTTTTTAACAGCCTGCGCCTGGCAATCGCGCTGCGCGATAAGGAGAGTGAGCTGGAGCTGCGCCTCTTTTTGATGTCCGATGCCGTCACGGCCGGGCTGAAGGGGCAGAAACCCGCAGAGGGCTACAACATTCAACAAATGCTGGAGATCCTGACCGCGCAAAACGTTCCGGTCAAACTGTGCAAAACCTGTACCGACGGGCGCGGCATTACCGGGCTACCGCTGATTGATGGCGTGGAAATTGGCACGCTGGTGGAGCTGGCTGAATGGACGCTTTCCGCCGATAAAGTATTAACTTTTTAATAATAACCCGCAAAAAATATTATTTTCTTATGGACGCGGTTTCAGCATCAAGTTTACCTGCACCGTTGCCGATAGGCATGGAAACAACACAGCAGGTATTACACTTATGTTCAGATCCATTCGCGCCCGCATCATTGCCGCGACGACAGGCTGTCTGGTCGTCGCCCTTCTTCTTAATACCATTATTAACTTTCAGGTCACGCGCCAGGATAATCAGCAGTCGCAGCGCGATATTCTGACCAGCACCAGCGCCAGCCACAACATGGCGATTGCCGACTGGGTGAACAGCAAAATGACCGTCATCACCTCGGCGCAACCAGTCGCGCTCAGCGACGATCCGGTTCCGGTGTTTAAACAGCTTGCGCTGGCGGGTGGATTCACCAACGTCTACGTGGGTTATGCCAGCAAAACGGCTAAATTTTCTGACCCAACCGGGGTACCCGCTGATTACGATCCCACCCTTCGCCCGTGGTATCAGCAGGCCGTCAGCGCTGATGGTCCGGTAGTGACTGCACCTTATGTAGACGCGGGCACCGGGAAACTGGTGGTGACGTTCGCGGTACCGGTTAAAGAGCAAGGCGCCCTGAAAGCAGTGGTGGCGGGCGATGTGGCGATGGACAGCGTGGTGGCTAACGTGCGCGGTATTCACCCGACTCCGGCCAGCAGCGGACTGCTTCTGGACAGCAACGGCACCGTTATTGCCGGCAGCGATCCTGCGCTGACGCTTAAGCCTTTTACGGAGACGATCAAAGGGACCGATTTTGCCACCCTGAAAAGCGGCAACCTGGTTGACGGAACGTTTAACGGACGCGAAAAAACGTTCCTGGCCACCGCCGTACCGGGGACGCACTGGCTGCTGGTTGTGGCGCTCGATAACGGCGATGCCACCGCCGGGATGCGGTCATTGCTAAAAGCATCTGCACTGTCTCTGGCGATCCTCGCCCTGCTGAGCGGAGCCCTCATGCACCTCCTGATTGCTCGCCTGCTTAAGCGGCTGTCCGGTATCCGTGACGCGATGAACAGCATTGCCAACGGTACTAACGATCTGTCGCAGCGTCTGCCGGATAAGGGGGGCGATGAAGTGGCGCAAATCGCGCAGGCGTTTAACTCCTTCAGCGATAAGCTTTCTGTGGTGATGGTCCAGCTGCGTGATGCCAGCGCCTCAGTGAAAAACGCAGCGCGTGAGATTGCGGCAGGTAATCAGGATCTTTCCGGGCGTACCGAGCAGGCGGCATCAAGCCTTCGCGAAACCGCCAGCGCCGTGGAAGAGATCACGGCCTCCGTTACGCAGTCAAACGAGTCGGCAGCAGAAGCGAACGAACAGGCGATCAAGGCCTCTGCCGCCGCATCCCGCGGCGGCGACGTCGTCGCTCAGGCCATCAGCACCATGCAGTCCATCGAACTGGCTTCCGCGAAAATCGGCGATATCACCAGCGTCATTGACGGCATCGCCTTCCAGACCAATATTCTGGCGCTTAACGCCTCGGTGGAAGCGGCGCGTGCCGGGGAGCAAGGCCGTGGGTTCGCGGTCGTTGCGGGGGAAGTACGTAACCTGGCCAGCCGCAGCGCTCAGGCGGCGAAGGAGATCAAATCCCTTATTGATTCCACCACCGAAAGCGTTGCAACCGGCTCCCGGTTTGTGCACCTTGCGGGCGACAGCATGGATGAGATCCGCGCCAGCGTCGGGAGCGTGTCAGGCATTATGCGTGAAATATCCATTGCCACCCGCGAGCAGATGAAAGGGATCCATGAGATTAACCACGCGGTGACTCACCTGGATCGCATGGTGCAGCAGAACGCCGAACTTGTTGTACAGTCTGCTGCGGCGGCCAGCGCGCTGCAAAGTCAGGCGGGCGACCTTGCTGAGACCGCTGGCCATTTCCGCATATAATTTTTCCCGGGCGCGCGTTAAGCAGGGTAAACGCGCGTCCGCTGAAAGGTTTCAGGGATTTTGTCATTTTTGTTTAATCGTTGCGCCATTTTTTGATCGAAATCAGCATCCCCCCCCTGCCCCTTTGGTGTTATGCAATGAGTAAATTGTGAACAACATCACGCTCGGGATGGGCAAAAACGACGGGGTATAAAATGGCACGAGTTAAAACGAGTCTGAAACTGTTTGGCGGGGATACGGTAGTGGTACGTTGCTCAGAGCGTTGCCGCATCCATCTGATGAGTACAAAAGGACAGAAGCAATCGCAGGCAGATATCCTTACCGTCCAGGACGATAAGGCCTGGCTGACGGTGCCTTACACCGGCACCTGGGATGTGCTGATCGACAGCCACAGCCAGTCGCTCGAACATTCCGTAAGTTACGTGGCGGCATAACCGTAAACGCCCGGTCAGCCGGGCGTATTATCAGGCAAAACCCGGCCGCAGCGTATTGCTGAGCGGGTTCCCTTCCAGCAGCGCTTTTACCTTCACCACCAGCTCACTCAGACAGTCGTCCTGCATGCCGAGACGCGTCAGCTCCTGATCGAGCGAGAAAAGGTACTGGGCGTTAGTGCCCAGCGGTCCGCTGGCGGCGGCAATCAGCGGGGCAATCACCTGGGTTCGGGTATCGGCTTCATACAGCGGGTGGCGCGGATCCATAATGAACACCAGCGCGTTGACGGTGCGCCCGTCATCCAGTTCCAGCTTGCACCAGCTGGGCATATAGCAGCCGGTGATCATCTCGCGCTTCCACAGCAGCGTCAGCTCATCTTCCAGCGTGGTATCCGGCAGCCGGTATGCCACGCCCGTGGTGCGCCCGCCCTCTTTTAGTGCAAGCATGCGTCCTGGCTGGCACGCGCTGCCGCGTCCGGCGGTCAGGCGCAAACAAAAGGCGCGGTGCCACCCAGGCAGCGTTCCGGTTGCTGATTCAACAAATTCGAGCGCCGGGTTCCACATCAGCGAGCCGTAACCAAAGATCCAGACCGGGCCATCATCCGGGCGGCAGGCCAGCGTTGCCGCAAGCGACGCCGCACGTTGTTCAGCCGACCACAGAAGCGATTCCTCAATAGCACCAAATGCCGTCTTACAATCTGCCTTCATCAAGAAATCACGCGTTAACACATTCCACCTCCGCCACTGCATGCTTCCTTGCGACATCTGTAATTCGCCTTCCCGGCATTCTGTGCTGTTCATTTTAACAGCAGTTGAGCAACGATAAGCAATTCGCGGGCCAGATGCAATACAGCGGCAGATCAACCGCCTGAAATGTCAAAATGGAGGCAGCGTGTTATTTGGCGGCTATTTCTTTTTGTGCCATTTATCATCGTCCCCTTTCTCATAGTCATTTTTCACGGCGGCCCAAGCCACCTTATGGGCCGTCTCTTCACGGCTGGCATCGTCCCGGCGATCTTCTTTATCTTTGTACTGATCCCAGGCGCTGTTAAAGGCTTCTTTGTAGATATCCTGCGCGTGGGCAGGCAATACATTTTGCACGTTATCCGGTAATTCGCTTTTCGATTTGTATGGCATCGTTAACCTCTCTTTTGCTAAAAGATAAGTGTGGACGACGAAACGCGAGGGTGCCACCCGACAGAAAGAAATGAACAATATAAAAATGCAATTCATTGTTATTAAACTAATATTTAACAGAGATAAGGCATTATAAGCCTCAGACATAAAAATTATAATAAAGGGTAAAATTAAGTAAAAAATACAGGGTATTTAACAGATTTCTGTTAATTTAATACCTTTAAAATCTATCTATAATTACAAGCACCTGCATTGTTGGAGAAACACATGACAGCAACACACGAGGCGGTAAAAACCCGCCACAAGGAGACCTCTCTCATTTTCCCGGTTCTGGCACTGGCTGTGCTGCTCTTCTGGGGAAGCAGTCAGTCATTGCCAGTGGTTGTGGGGATCAATATTCTGGCTCTGGTGGGTATTTTAACCAGTGCATTTAGCGTGGTACGCCATGCGGATGTGTTAGCCCACCGTCTTGGAGAGCCGTATGGGTCATTAATTTTAAGCCTTTCGGTTGTGATTCTTGAAGTCAGTTTAATTTCCGCATTAATGGCCACCGGCGACGCCGCGCCAACGCTAATGCGCGATACGCTCTACTCCATCATTATGATTGTTACCGGCGGCCTGGTCGGTTTTTCACTTTTATTAGGTGGTCGCAAATTTGCCACCCAGTACATGAACCTCTTTGGCATTAAACAGTACCTGATCGCCCTGTTCCCGCTGGCGATTATTGTGCTGGTGTTCCCGATGGCGCTGCCGGGTGCAAATTTCACCACCGGCCAGGCGCTGCTGGTGGCGCTGATTTCCGCGGCAATGTACGGCGTGTTCCTGCTGATCCAGACCAAAACGCACCAGAGCCTGTTTGTTTACGAGCATGAAGACGACGGAGACGACGATGACCCGCATCACGGTAAGCCGTCGGCGCACAGCAGCGCGTGGCATACGGTTTGGCTGATCGTGCATCTGATTGCCGTTATTGCTGTCACCAAGATGAATGCGAACCCGCTGGAGGCGCTGTTAACTGAACTGAACGCGCCGGTCGCCTTTACCGGTTTCCTGGTGGCCCTGTTGATCCTGTCGCCAGAAGGCCTGGGAGCGCTGAAAGCGGTGCTCAATAATCAGGTACAGCGTGCGATGAATCTGTTCTTCGGCTCCGTTCTGGCGACCATCTCCCTTACCGTTCCGGTGGTGACGTTGATTGCCTTTATGACGGGAAATGAATTGCAGTTTGCGCTGGGTGCGCCAGAGATGATTGTGATGGTGGCATCCTTGCTGCTGTGCCAGATATCCTTCTCCACCGGCCGCACCAATGTGCTGAACGGCGCGGCGCATATGGCGCTGTTTATTGCGTATCTGATGACGATATTTGCGTAATTTTTTTGCCGGGTGGCGCTGCGCTTACCCGGCCTACAAAACCCATAGGCCCGCGCAAGCGTAGCGCCGCCGGGCAAAGAAAAACCCGCCGAAGCGGGTTTTTTTATTAGTTGCTGGTATCCAGCTCGTCGAAGCTCTTCACCAGATCGTCAATCGCTTTGATCTGTTTCAGGAACGGCTCCAGCTTATCCAGCGGCAGCGCGGATGGACCGTCGCATTTCGCGTTAGCCGGATCCGGGTGCGCTTCAATGAACAGACCCGCCAGGCCGGTTGCCATACCGGCGCGCGCCAGTTCGGTCACCTGCGCACGACGCCCGCCAGACGCGGCGCCAAACGGGTCGCGGCATTGCAGGGAGTGGGTCACGTCGAAAATCACCGGGGACTGGTTAGAGACGTTCTTCATCACGCTGAAGCCCAGCATATCCACAACCAGGTTGTCATAACCGAAGTTTGAACCACGGTCGCAGAGGATCACCTGGTCGTTACCGCCTTCGATAAACTTGTCGACGATGTTACCCATCTGGCCAGGGCTCACGAACTGCGGTTTTTTCACGTTAATCACGGCACCGGTTTTCGCCATCGCTTCTACCAGGTCAGTCTGGCGAGCAAGGAACGCCGGAAGCTGAATCACGTCTACCACATCAGCCACGGGCTGTGCCTGAGACGCTTCGTGCACGTCGGTGATCACTTTCACGCCAAACGTCTGTTTCAGCTCCTGGAAAATCTTCATCCCCTCTTCCAGGCCCGGGCCACGGTAGGAGTGAATGGAGGAGCGGTTGGCTTTGTCAAAAGAGGCTTTAAACACGTACGGGATGCCCAGCTTTTGGGTCACGGTCACGTAGTGTTCGCAGATGCGCATAGCGAGATCGCGGGATTCCAGAACGTTCATACCGCCAAACAGCACGAACGGCAGATCGTTTGCCACGTTGATATCACCAATGCTAACCACTTTTTGTTTCATAGGATCGCCTTATTCGGGTGTGAATCGGAATTAAGATTAATGCAGTGTAATGTGTTTATGCGCGATCGCGTTAATCTGCGCGCGGATCATCTCGCTGATCGGGTCTTCCGGACATTGCTCGACGAAATAATTCAAATCATTCAGCGCCACGTGCTCGCAGTCGAGCTGCGCATAAATCAGGCCGCGGTCGCGGATTTCGTACGGATCTTCCGGATTGAACTGCAACAGCACTTCGCTTGCGCGCAGAGCCAGCTCCATCTGACGCTCTTCCATCAGCGCAGACTTCAGCGTATCCAGGAGCTTGCGGATCACTTCGGCGTTATCGGCTTCATCGAGATCTTCATTGAACAGCTCAGCTATCGGGCTGATGTTGCCTTTCAGCCAGACGTCCAGCGTATGCTCATCCAGCGTGTCGCCGTTAAACGGATTGATTAACCACATCTCACCGTCCAGCCACTCCGCCCGCAAAATCATCTGCGTCGGGAAAATGACCGGCACCAGTGGAATATCCAGCTCGTGCGCAACCCACAGTAAAATGGCGCCCAGCGCGACGGCGCTGCCCTGACGATTTTTCAACACCTGGTCCAGCCACAGTGCGTCAGACAGGCGGTACACGCCTCGCGTGTCGCAGAAACCCCATTCGCCGTAGAAAAGCTCAATCAGCTTCTCTAATTGCCAGTCCTGCGGACGTGCCTGATTGATCTCTTCGCGCGCCAGGCTGACCAGATTCTCCAGTTCAGCGTAAACGTACTGTGACGTAAAATCGTCGCGGATCATCTCTGAAATCAGGATCATACCATCGCAGAGCGGCACTTTGTTAAATTCGAAATCGGCTAAGGACCTCATGACTTACCCCAGTAACGGTATTCTTGTGGTGGCGAGTTTAATGATGATGTACAGCACCACCAGACCCAGCAAAAAGGCGATAAACCCTGTCTGCTGGCTGCGCGGACGATGACGCCCAAGCGCGATAAAACCCAAAACGATGTAGATGATAACGCCAAACAGCTTTTCAGTCAGCCATGCGCCTTTATCAGTAAATGGCAGATAGCCGGTTTTCCACATTAACCCGGCTCCGGAAAGGAACAGCACCGTGTCGATACAGTGCGGGGCGATGCGTACCCAGCGGGCGTTAATTAGCGGATTGTTGCTGTAGCGCCACCAGTAGCGGGCAATGAAAAAGCCGATGGTCAGGGCAACGGAAATCAGGTGAACGGAGATCAGCAGCGTAAACAGGCTCATGACCACTGCCCCAGCGTCAGACGTTCATTGCCGCCGTAATCCCGGCAGGTTTCCACGGCAGCGTATCCGGCACGCGTAAACAGCGCTCGCACCGCCTCTCCCTGCGTCCAGCCATGTTCCACCAGCAGCCAGCCACCGGGAAGCAAATGTTGTCGTGACGTTGTCACAATGTGATCGAGATCCGCAAGTCCCTGATTCGCAGCGACCAGCGCGGTCAACGGTTCAAAACGCACGTCGCCCTGCGCGAGATGCGGATCGTCTTCGTCGATGTAGGGCGGATTGCTGACAATCATTTCGAACACACGGCTTTCAAGCGCGGCAAACCAGCTGCTTTGCAGAACGGAAACATTGTTCAGCCCCAGCCGTTCAACGTTGCGCCGCGCGAGGGCGACCGCATCAGGCATCACGTCTACCGCCGTCACGGTGCAGTCCGGTCGCTCGCTGGCAAGCGCCAGCGCAATCGCGCCGGTGCCAGTACCGAGATCTAGGATCAGACACGGCTGCGCCGGTAACCGCGCCAGCGCCTGCTCCACCAGACACTCGGTGTCCGGGCGCGGGATCAGCGTGGCCGCTGAAACGTACAGCAGAAGTGACCAGAACTCGCGCTCGCCAACCAGATGCGCCACCGGCTCGCCGGTTTTACGGCGGGCAAGCAGCGCCTCCAGCTGCGATTGCTGTTCAGCGGTCAGCGCGGTTTCGCCGAAGGCCAGCAGATATGTGCGGGCTTTACCCGTCACATGCTCAAGCAGAATTTCGGCGTCGCGCTTCGGGCTTTCACTTGCAGAAAGCTCACTGGCGGCATGGCGTAACCATCGCTGAAAATCCATTAATCCTGCTCGGACAGTGCCGCCAGCTGGTCGGCCTGGTATTCCTGCACGATAGGCTCAATCAGCATATCGAGCTTGCCTTCCATCGCCTCATCCAGACGGTAGAGCGTCAGGTTGATGCGATGGTCGGTTACGCGACCCTGCGGGAAGTTATAGGTACGGTTACGGTCGCTACGATCGCCGCTGCCCAGCAGGTTACGGCGGGTAGAGGCTTCCGCCTGCTGGCGTTTCGCCATTTCCGCCGCGTGGATACGGGCGCCCAGCACGGATAACGCTTTAGCTTTGTTCTTGTGCTGGGAACGTTCATCCTGACACTCAACCACAATCCCGGTGGGCAGGTGAGTAATACGGATAGCGGAGTCGGTGGTGTTAACGTGCTGACCACCTGCCCCTGAAGAGCGGAAGGTGTCGATGCGCAGATCCGCCGGGTTGATATCCGGCAGTTCCGCTTCCGGCAGCTCCGGCATCACCGCCACCGTACAGGCTGACGTATGAATGCGTCCCTGAGATTCTGTCGCAGGCACGCGCTGCACGCGGTGACCGCCGGATTCAAACTTGAGTCGACCGTACACGCCGTCACCGCTGATTTTGGCGATAACCTCTTTGTAGCCGCCATGCTCGCCTTCGTTGGCGCTCATGATCTCCACGCGCCAGCGACGGGATTCGGCATACCGGCTGTACATACGGAACAGATCCCCGGCGAACAGCGCCGCTTCGTCGCCGCCGGTCCCGGCGCGGACTTCCACAAAGGCGTTACGCTCATCGTCCGGATCTTTCGGCAGCAGAAGCACCTGAAGCTGCTGCTCCATCTCTTCTGAACGCGCTTTTGCGTCCTGCAACTCTTCCTGCGCCATCTCGCGCATCTCAGGATCGTCGAGCATCATCTGCGCGGTTTCGATATCTTCCTGGACCTGTCGCCAGTCGGTAAAGCATTTTGAAACATCACTTAACTGCGCGTATTCACGCGACAGCGCGCGAAAACGTTCCTGGTCGGCAATGATCCCGGCATCACCGAGCAGCGCCTGGACTTCTTCATGGCGCTCGTGCAGAGCTTCCAGTTTAGCGACGATAGAAGGCTTCATAGGCGTAAATGCACCTTGTCTTAGAAAATGGGTATAGGGCGCTATTCCAGCCCGAGGCTGTTGCGCAGAATAGTCAGGCGTTCATCGTCCCCGTCACGGGCAGCCTGCTGAAGAGATTTGGTTGGGGCATGGATCAGGCGGTTGGTCAGTTTCCAGGCTAAATCCTGCATAATCGCCTGCGCGTCGCCGCCCTGTTCAAGGGCCGCTAACGCTTTGGCCGTAAGGTCATCACGCACCTGCTCCGCCTGACCGCGGTATTCGCGGATGGTCTCGCTGACGCTTTGCGCGCGCAGCCAGGCCATAAATTCGCTGGTTTCCTGTTCAACGATGGTTTCCGCCTGCACAGCCGCCGCCTTACGCTGGGCAAGGTTGTGCGAAATGATGCTTTGCAGGTCATCCACGCTGTACAGGTAGGCGTTCGCCAGTTTGCCCACTTCCGGTTCGACATCACGCGGAACGGCGATATCCACCAGCAGCATCGGCTGATTGCGGCGGGATTTCAGCGCACGCTCGACCATCCCTTTCCCGATAATCGGCAGCGGGCTGGCGGTAGAACTGATAATAATGTCCGCCTCTTTCAGACGTTCATCGATGTCGCTCAGCGCAATCACCTCAGCGCCCACTTCATCTGCCAGCACCTGCGCACGTTCGCGGGTGCGGTTGGCGATGATCATCTTCTTCACCTTGTGTTCGCGAAGATGGCGCGCCACCAGCTCGATGGTTTCGCCCGCTCCCACCAGCAGTACGGTGACGGTCGACAGGGATTCAAAAATTTGACGGGCAAGGGTACAGGCCGCGAAAGCAACCGAAACCGCACTGGCGCCAATGTCGGTTTCGGTTCGCACACGCTTCGCCACGGAGAATGACTTCTGGAACATTCGCTCCAGTTCGCTGGCTTTCAGATGTCCTTTCTGGGAATCCGCGAAAGCTTTTTTCACCTGGCCGAGGATCTGCGGCTCGCCCAGCACCAGCGAATCCAGACCGCTGGCCACGCGCATCAGATGGCTGACCGCATCGTTATCCTGATGCCAGTACAGGCTGTTGCGCAGCTCTTCTTCGTTGAGGTTGTGGTAGTCACACAGCCAGCGGATCAGCGCCTCGTGCAGGTTGTCCTGCTCTTCTACGCTCAAATACAACTCGGTACGGTTGCACGTCGACAGCACCACGCCACCCTGCACCATCGGCTGTGCAAGCAGGCTGTCCAGCGCCAGGTCGAGCGTATCCGGCGAAAACGTAACGCGTTCTCGCAGTGAAACCGGGGCCGTTTTGTGGTTAATACCGAGTGCTAATAGGGTCATGTTGAGCGGGAGTAGTACCAGCGTTAATAAGGTTAGCAGGACGCATCATACAGGATGCGCGAGATCAATAAAAGAGACTGCCCCCTTTCGGAGTAATAGCTTACGCCACGCTTTGAGATAATTTGAACGTAGACGGTGGCACCCTTCAACGCTAGCATTAACAGTTATAACTGCAACGTATCTCAAGGATTTGTCATCATTATGACCCGAATGATTCGCCTGCTGCCTCTGGCGGCCCTGGTTCTGACCGCCTGTTCCGTTCATCAGCCGAAAGGCCCGGGCAAAAGCCCTGACTCACCGCAGTGGCGTCAGCACCAGCAGGACGTGCTGAAATTAAGCCAGTACCAGACCCGCGGTGCATTTGCTTATCTCTCTGACGAACAAAAAGTTTACGCTCGCTTCTTCTGGCAGCAAACGGGTCAGGACAACTATCGCCTGCTGCTGCTGAACCCGCTGGGCAGCACCGAGCTGGAGCTTAACGCGAAGCCTGGCGAAGCGCAGATCACCGATAACAAAGGCCAGCACTACACGGCAACCGACGCCGAAGAGATGATTGGCAAGCTGACCGGAATGCCGATTCCGCTCAATAGTCTGCGCCAGTGGATCCTCGGCCTGCCGGGTGACGCAACCGACTATACGCTCGACGATCAATACCGTCTGAGCCAGGTGAACTACACCCAGGGCGGTAAAACCTGGAAAGTGGTGTACAGCGCGTATGACAGCAAGACGCAACCGTCGCTGCCGTCCAATATGGAGCTGACGCAGGGTAGCCAGCGTATCAAGCTGAAAATGGACAACTGGATCGTTAAATGATGACCCACTGGCCCTCTCCCGCAAAACTGAACCTGTTTCTCTACATTACCGGGCAGCGCGCTGACGGCTATCACACCCTGCAAACGCTGTTTCAGTTTGTCGATTACGGCGACACCATCTCCATCGAACCGCGTCAGGACGGGCAGATTTGCCTGCTGACGCCGGTCGACGGCGTGGCGCATGACGATAACCTGATCGTGCGCGCTGCCCGCCTGCTGATGAAAACGGCGTCGACGTCGGGTCGTCTGCCGGCGGGAAGCGGTGCGGATATCCGTATCGACAAACGCCTGCCGATGGGCGGCGGACTTGGCGGCGGCTCATCAAACGCCGCGACTGTACTGGTGGCGCTTAACCACCTCTGGGGCTGCGGTCTGACGACGGACGAACTGGCAGCGTTAGGGTTGACGCTGGGCGCCGATGTACCGGTGTTTGTGCGCGGCCACGCGGCGTTCGCTGAAGGTGTCGGTGAAATCCTCACGCCGGTCGATCCGCCGGAAAAATGGTATCTGATCGTTCACCCCGGCGTGAGCATTCCTACCCCGGTCATCTTTAAAGATCCTGACCTGAAAAGAAATACCCCGGCACGGTCAATAAAAACGTTATTAAATTGTGAATTCAGCAACGATTGCGAGGATATCGCAAGAAAACGTTTTCGCGAGGTTGATGCGGTGCTTTCCTGGCTGTTAGAATACGCGCCGTCGCGCCTGACCGGTACAGGGGCCTGTGTCTTTGCTGAATTTGACACCGAAACCGCCGCCCGTCAGGTGCTTGAGCAAGCGCCGGTTTGGCTGCATGGTTTTGTAGCACGCGGGATGAACACCTCCCCCCTACAGCAGGCCATTCTGGCGCAGACTGAGTTTCGGTGACAACGTCACCCTGTTCCAGACGTTGCATCGCGCTCTTTAATACACCGCCTGGATAGCGTTTGCTTAGGCCCCGCAGTTTGCGGCGAACGCTATCCACCACTGGACGCATGCCTGAGGTTCTTCTCGTGCCTGATATGAAGCTTTTTGCTGGTAACGCCACCCCGGAACTAGCACAACGTATTGCCAACCGCCTGTACACTTCCCTCGGCGACGCCGCTGTAGGTCGCTTTAGCGACGGCGAAGTCAGCGTACAAATTAACGAAAATGTACGCGGTGGTGATATTTTCATCATCCAGTCCACCTGTGCTCCAACGAATGACAACCTGATGGAATTGGTTGTTATGGTCGACGCGCTGCGTCGTGCTTCTGCTGGCCGTATCACTGCTGTTATTCCTTACTTTGGCTATGCACGTCAGGACCGTCGCGTCCGTTCCGCGCGTGTGCCAATCACCGCTAAAGTTGTCGCTGACTTCCTGTCCAGCGTCGGCGTTGACCGCGTACTAACGGTTGACCTGCACGCAGAGCAGATCCAGGGCTTCTTCGACGTGCCGGTTGATAACGTATTCGGCAGCCCAATCCTGCTGGAAGACATGCTGCAACTGAATCTGGACAACCCGATTGTGGTTTCTCCGGACATCGGCGGCGTGGTACGTGCGCGTGCTATCGCGAAGCTGTTGAACGATACCGACATGGCGATCATCGACAAACGCCGTCCGCGCGCTAACGTTTCTCAGGTGATGCACATCATCGGTGACGTGGCTGGCCGCGACTGCGTATTGGTGGACGACATGATCGATACCGGCGGTACGCTGTGTAAAGCCGCTGAAGCGCTGAAAGAGCGTGGTGCGAAACGCGTATTCGCTTACGCCACTCACCCGATCTTCTCCGGCAATGCGGTAAACAACCTCCGTAACTCCGTCATTGACGAAGTTGTGGTCTGCGATACCATTCCACTGAGCGACGAGATCAAAGCGCTGCCAAACGTGCGTACGTTGACTCTGTCCGGGATGCTGGCCGAAGCGATTCGTCGTATCAGCAACGAAGAATCCATCTCTGCAATGTTCGAACACTGATCGAACACGGCCAAAAAACCCGCTACGGCGGGTTTTTTTGTTTATAGTATTTATTTGTATGACTTATGCCTCCTTCACCTGCCATTCACATGACAGATGATGCGCACACGGATGATAGATAATTGTGAAAAACGTAACCTCCTCACATGTTCTGCCCTTTCGCGCCCTCATCGACGCCTGCTGGAAAGAGAAATACACATCGTCACGCTTTGTTCGTGACCTGATAGCCGGGATCACCGTCGGGATTATTGCCATCCCGCTGGCGATGGCGCTGGCGATTGGTAGCGGCGTCGCGCCGCAGTACGGGCTGTACACCTCGGCCGTTGCGGGGATTGTGATTGCGCTGACGGGCGGGTCCCGCTTCAGCGTCTCCGGCCCGACTGCCGCCTTTGTGGTGATCCTCTACCCGGTTTCCCAACAGTTTGGTCTGGCAGGCCTGCTGGTTGCCACCCTGATGTCCGGCATCTTTTTAATTCTGTTTGGTCTGGCCCGCTTTGGTCGCCTGATTGAATATATTCCCCTTTCCGTAACGCTGGGGTTCACCTCGGGGATTGGGATTACCATCGGGACCATGCAGATTAAGGATTTCCTCGGCCTGCAAATGGCCCATGTTCCGGAGCACTATTTACAGAAAGTGGGCGCGCTGTTTATGGCGTTGCCGACGGCCAACCTGGGCGATGCAGCCATTGGCATCGTTACCCTCGGCACACTTATCGTCTGGCCTCGCTTAGGCATTCGTCTCCCGGGGCATCTGCCCGCTCTGCTGCTGGGCTGCGCGGTGATGGGCGTTGTCAACCTGCTCGGTGGACAGGTCGCCACCATTGGCTCCCAGTTCCACTATGTTCTGGCGGACGGCTCACAGGGCAGCGGCATTCCGCAGCTGCTGCCGCAGCTGGTTCTGCCGTGGGACATGCCGGGCTCAAGCTTCACCCTAAGCTGGGATTCCCTTCGCGCTCTGCTGCCTGCCGCGTTCTCCATGGCAATGCTGGGCGCGATTGAATCCCTGCTCTGCGCCGTCGTGCTCGACGGCATGACCGGCACTAAGCACAAAGCCAACAGCGAGCTGGTCGGCCAGGGCTTAGGGAACATCGTTGCACCGTTCTTCGGCGGTATTACCGCTACGGCTGCGATTGCCCGTTCCGCCGCGAACGTACGTGCGGGCGCGACATCACCGGTTTCGGCGGTCATTCACTCCCTGCTGGTGATCATGGCGCTGCTTATCCTTGCCCCGCTGCTTTCATGGCTTCCGCTCTCGGCCATGGCTGCGCTGCTGCTGATGGTGGCCTGGAACATGAGTGAGGCGCATAAGGTGGTTAACCTGCTGCGCCGTGCGCCGAAAGACGACATTATCGTGATGCTGATCTGCATGTCGTTGACCGTACTGTTCGATATGGTTATCGCCATCAGCGTCGGCATTGTGCTGGCCTCGCTGCTGTTTATGCGCCGCATCGCGCAGATGACGCGTCTCTCCCCGGTTAACGTTGAGGTGCCTGACGATGTGCTGGTGCTGCGCGTGATTGGTCCGCTGTTTTTCGCCGCGGCGGAAGGTCTGTTCAGCGATCTGGAATCCCGCATCGCGGGCAAACGGATTGTGGTGCTGAAGTGGGATGCCGTCCCGGTGCTGGATGCCGGCGGTCTGGATGCCTTCCAGCGCTTTGTTGTGCGTCTGCCGGAAGGCTGTGAACTGCGGGTGAGTAACCTTGAATTCCAGCCCCTGCGCACCATGGCGCGCGCGGGCGTGCAGCCAATCCCTGGCCGATTGTCCTTCTACCCTAACCGTGAAGCTGCGTTAGCGGATCTGTGAGTCATCTGATGCAGAGACGCGTCTTTGCATCATCACCCCGATCGCCTGCTGGAGCCATTCAAGCACGGCAGGCGTCATCCACGTGCCCTTCATCAGATGCGGCTCCTGCTGCATGGCGAGACGAAATTTTTGCTGGGTCTGCGGGTTTGTTCCCGCATAGGACTGGAATAAAACCAGCCAGTTTTCTGCCAGCTTTTGCGCATCGTCAGAAGCGGGACTGAGATTATCCCGCTGCGCCTGATGCAACTTCGCCACCAACGGCGGCCACTCCATCATCCGGTCAAAGTAGTGCGACCGGGTAAAGGCCATCTCTTCGGCAGTGAGATATTTCTCCCAGATGCTGAGCTTTGATTCGGCAAACGCCCGCGTGATGTAATCAGTTATCTCCGGCGTAATGCCGGTTTGCTCCTGCATCTGCGGCTCCACGCTGTGCATCTCGTTCAGACGGGTCAAAAATTCCGGTTTGCCTGCGGTATCCTGCTCCAGGCGTTCCATCCACCGTGAAGCCAAATCGGTCGCCCGCGCGTCCGTGACGCTGACGTTCTGTTCCAGCAAGTGTTTAACCTCCGTCACCAGCCCCGACCAGATATCCGCCAGCGCCTCTTTCTCTACCGCAAACGGCAGTTGCTGCAACTCTTCTTTGCTAAACCAGCGATCGTACATATTCATTAACTCCAGAGTCTGTAGCCAGGATTCCAGATCCGGCGTCGCATCGTCGGTCAGCCCGGTACGCAACTCCACCAGCCGGTTGCGCAGCGTATGGATACTACGCAGTTGCTTGTCCAGCAGAGTGATTTGCCCGTCGAGTAATTCGGCTAATGACAGCGAACGCTGTTCCAGAAAATCCCTGATTTCGGCAAGCTCCAGCCCGGCTTTTGCCAGCGTCTGGATCATATGCAGACGCTGCACATCCGCCAGGTTATAAAGCCGGTAGCCTGCCGCGCTTCTGGCAGAAGGTAACAACAGCCCTGTTTGCTCGTAGTGATGCAAAGTCCGCACGGTGATCCCGGCACGTTTCGCCAGTTCACCCACCTGTATCAACATAACGGCTCCTTTTGTTCTGCCAGTGTCGTTACTCTGGAGCCTTACGTTACGTGAGGGTCAATGCGTCATGCAAAAAAAAACGACTTCAGATGAAGTCGTTTCGGTGTTCTTTATGGGGCACTAGCTATGCTTGCGCTGGTCGCGGCGGCATCGTTTATCGTAATGGCGCACCCACCAGTATTTATCGCAGACTTCCTCATGTCCGCTCACGCGCGCCCCGGCGAGCCACAATACCGCACCTAGGAAGATACTCAGCACCGCGCCATGCGCAAAGTATTGTGGGAGGTCAAGCTGCGGTAATTGGTTTAAGATTGAATAACCGACACCGGCGACCATCACGAACAGTCCCAACCCCATTAGCACGTTACCGAGCATTGAAGCGTTTTTGCGTTTCATATGTCACCTCCGGAACTTTGGGTTGTCAGGGGAAAAGCCCCTTCTCCTTGTGTGTAAAGTATAGACAACGCCTCTTATATGAGTTGCGTGAATGATCACATTTACAGATCACTCCCGGACAAAAATTTACAAATAAGACATTGAACAGCTTGAAATTCTAATTGTTCAAAGAGGAAATTATTCGCATTTCGGTGTACCGCAGGCAGAACTTTGTCAAGCGGCGCGCCAGACAGTAAACTACGCGCCAGATCTGGAACCCATTAGGAAGTAAATCGTGACGATTAAACTGATTGTCGGCCTCGCCAATCCGGGCGCAGAGTATGCCGCTACCCGCCATAACGCCGGTGCCTGGTATGTTGATCTGCTGGCGGAGCGTTTGCGCGCTCCCCTGCGTGAAGAACCCAAGTTTTACGGGTATACCTCACGCATCAATCTTGCGGGTGCTGACGTGCGGTTGCTGGTGCCAACCACCTTTATGAACCTGAGCGGCAAAGCCGTGGCGGCCATGGCAACGTTTTATCGCATCAATCCGGATGAGATCCTGGTGGCCCACGACGAAATGGACCTGCCGCCAGGTGTGGCGAAGTTCAAACTGGGCGGCGGTCATGGCGGCCATAATGGTCTGAAAGACATCATCAGCAAACTGGGTAATAACCCTAATTTCCACCGTTTGCGCGTGGGAATCGGCCATCCGGGCGATAAAAACAAAGTTGTTGGTTTCGTATTGGGTAAACCCCCGGTTTCTGAGCAGAAGTTGATTGACGAAGCGGTGGACGAAGCGGCTCGCTGCACCGAGATTTGGCTTCAGGACGGCCTGACGAAAGCCACCAATCGACTGCACGCTTTCAAAGCGCAATAAACGGCGCCCTGGGGCTTTTTTACCGCGCGTCGCGCGGGTTACGTGTATAATAGGCGTAGTTATTTACTTTTCTTCAATCGGTTATCGTTAACGGATTGATTATCAAGATATTAAGGTGATTTAGAAATGGGATTCAAATGCGGTATCGTCGGTCTGCCAAACGTTGGCAAATCCACCCTGTTCAACGCGCTCACCAAAGCAGGTATTGAAGCGGCGAACTTCCCGTTCTGTACCATCGAGCCGAACACCGGTGTTGTTCCTATGCCCGATCCGCGTCTGGACCAGCTCGCGGAAATCGTGAAGCCACAGCGCATTCTGCCAACCACCATGGAGTTCGTGGACATCGCGGGTCTGGTAAAAGGCGCATCCAAAGGTGAAGGCCTGGGCAACCAGTTCCTGACCAACATCCGTGAAACCGAAGCGATCGGCCACGTTGTGCGCTGCTTCGAGAACGACAACATTATCCACGTTAACAACAAAGTGGATCCGGCTGACGACATCGACGTCATCAACACCGAGCTGGCCCTCTCTGACCTTGACACCTGCGAGCGCGCCATTCACCGCGTGCAGAAGAAAGCCAAAGGCGGCGACAAGGATGCGAAAGCGGAACTGGCTGCGCTGGAAAAATGTCTGCCACAGCTGGAAAACGCGGGCATGCTGCGCGCGCTGAAAAACCTGACTGACGAAGACAAAGCGGCGATCAAATACCTGAGCTTCCTGACCCTGAAGCCAACCATGTACATCGCCAACGTCAACGAAGACGGTTTCGAGAACAACCCGTACCTCGACAAAGTGCGTGAAATCGCTGCGGCTGAAGGTTCTGTAGTTGTGGCGGTTTGCGCTGCCGTTGAATCCGACATCGCTGAGCTGGACGACGCCGACCGTGAAGAGTTCATGGCCGAGCTGGGTCTGGAAGAGCCGGGCCTGAACCGCGTGATCCGCGCGGGCTATGAGCTGCTGAATCTGCAAACCTACTTCACCGCTGGCGTGAAAGAAGTGCGTGCGTGGACCATCCCTGTGGGAGCGACCGCGCCTCAGGCGGCTGGTAAGATCCACACCGACTTCGAGAAAGGCTTCATTCGTGCGCAGACTATCGCGTTTGAAGACTTCATCACCTACAAGGGTGAGCAAGGCGCGAAAGAAGCAGGCAAGATGCGTGCGGAAGGGAAAGATTACATCGTTAAAGATGGCGACGTGATGAACTTTTTGTTTAACGTTTGATTTGTTTTGAATGAAAAAAATCCACGCTTTGGCGTGGATTTTTTTTCGCGTGTCCTATCAATAGATAACTAGTTTGCCCGCTGGCCAAGTACCTGACCATCCACAGGGCATATGCCCAGCTTCATAAACATTAATTAAGCCTTCAAAAGCGAATGGCTCATGTAGTAAAGAACTATACGCATCTTCAAGCAAGTAATTCACAAGGTCCCATTTTAAGTTCTCAGTCATTGATCCTTTCTCAGACTCTGGGAAGATTATTTTTGGGATAATATCATTCTCCACAACTTTCTTAGCTTCTTTGACCAAAGAGTTCCAATATTGATATTTGTTAGTGTGTTTTTTTGCGAGATAGCCCGTTATTTCATAACCAGCCTCCAAGGTGGCACTTTCCCATTCATCGCTATTCAAGCCTTTTATAAATAAGCTAAGGGACTGAGCCTGGATAACACCAGGGAGTGTCGTTGCTACACCAAGATTAACAAACCAATTAATATTATTTAACCTATGTATTGCTAACTGGGATATCTTCATTTTTTAACCTGATTTATTCTACATGGGATTCTAGCTGCTTTCATACCACCAAGCCTGTCATGCTGTTTTATAATAAAACCCTATGGTTTGTGTCACAGAGCTTTATTAAAAATATGAATATCAAAACAACAGCAATCGAAGTAAATAAATCGATTAAATTTTTAAATATTCTTTAAGAAAGATCTTCTTCTGCTACTAATCCATTAACAAAATTGGCAAATGAATTTGTCAGATATCTTTGAAGTTTTATGTGATTCTCTTGCATAGTCAAATCCTCATCAAAAGAATCTGTAGCAAAATATACTATTGAGTAATTGTCTAAATCTAGACAGAAGAAATTCCCTCCCCAATCATTTGCGAAAGGAAGCAGGTTTTTAGGAATCACTTCCCTATCCAACATGCTGATATAACAACCGTCGATTAAAGATCTAGGGTCATTATTTGTCTGACTATTATAAACAAACGGTTTAAACCCTGCCACCTCTACTGGCTCAAAATCTTCATCACCGTCCCACCAACTTTTCTCAGGAGTGCCACCATTAAATTGCAGATAATGTGAAACGAAATCATCCGGAAGAGTAATAGATAATTTCTCTTCCGTTTTAGTAATATCTGCACGTCCAATCTTTTTTTCACAGTTACTGAAATGGTTCATAGGTTATACCTCACTGATGACAGTTTGCACGCAATTTTTTCGGGACACGCCCCTTCAACCAGCCTTTAGAATGAGAAACAGCAATGGCTTCTTGGGAACCATATTTTACACCAAAATATTTCTCGAATTGTGAGACTGAGCCTTTATGTGGGAAAGTAGCTTCATGCGCAGAAGTTTTTACTAATTGCATTGTTGTCCTTCCTGTGGCTGGGTCAAAATCATCGACATGATGCCATGTATATCCAGTTGCATCGCTTTTAGAAATACCGGCTGCCTTGAAAGCCTCGGTGAAATCTCTATCTCGAGTTCCTTGCATTGTAATAGATACAATATTCTGTTTTGTTCCATTGATTGGGAAAAGATCTGGGCTTCCTGTAAAGTCGACTCCCTTTAATGCCAACCCCCACGGATCCACCCAACCCAGCGCACTCGGCGCATACTGGTAAAGGTTTATCCCCCCCGCCAGCCCTATCGGGTCCTGCTGCGTAAACCGCCCGCAGTCCGGGTCGTAATACCGGAACAGATTGTAGTGCAGCCCTGTCTCACGGTCCAGGTATTGTCCCTGCATGCGCAGGTTCTGGGAATATCCTGATACCTGCGTCTCGCTTTCCCGCAGCAGTTTGCCCCAGGCGCTGTTCACCCCTTCCCAGCGCACCTGCCCTTCGCTATCCGTCATCCGCTCCGGCGTGCCGTTGGGCTGACAGTGGAACCAGAAGATTTCCGGGGCATCAACGCCGTCAATACGTGCCAGCGGATCGTAGCTGTCCTGATCGCTGTAGACGTAGGTCAGCGGCACATCCCCGTGCACCTCCTGCAACAGCCGGAACCCTTCCCAGACAAACCGGGTGGTGACTGGGTTACCGGTTGGCTGTCCGCCCACCATCTGGCGACGCGTTTTGCTGATGCGTCGTCCGAGTGGGTCATAGCGGAAGCTGACCTGCGTCTGCGGCCTGTTGCGGTCCCGCGGCTGGCTGATGACCTCCGTCAGGCGGTGCTCGCCGTCGTAGCGGTAGTGCCAGCGGGTCTGGCCGTTATCCTTCTCCACGGTGCGACCATGGATGTCATAGCGCCAGCGAATGCCGTTCAGCTGCGTCAGGCGGTTGTGCGTGACCTTCTCAGCAGATCCTTCGAGCGGGTTACCGGTAGTATCCCAGCGGTGCAACCAAAAGCACTGAAAATTACCGGTAACTATATCCCGGCGATGCAGGCGGCCAAGACGGTCATATTCGCTGCGGGTTCGTTAGTGTTAGTAGTTTGCGCCACGGTTGAATCCGATAATACTGAACTGGACGATGCCGACCGTGAAGAGTTTATGGAAGAGCTGGGTCAGGAAGGGCCAGGCGCGAAAGAAGGAGGCAAGATGCGTGCATAAGGAAAAGACTACATTGTTGAAGATGGCGATGTGATGAACTTCTTGTTTACGTTTAATTTTTATGAACGGGAAAAATCCACGCTTTCACGTACATTTTTTATTAGGGAGTCAAAAAAATATCTTAGAGATCTGACTTCTTGCTCACCTCCAAAGAAATGATTTGTGTAGTCGCAAGCTTTAACGTCTGAAAAGGCACCTCGATTAATCACTCAACAAGTAAGGCCAGACTCTAATACTTAGCGAGGCTGACACCACCGTTTCTTAGGAGAGGTCTGCCGGTCGACAATAATATATCTTCTAAATCCTTTTTTTTTGCGAGCGGGAATCGTTAAAAGTTTTGAATCGCATTTTATCATAATAAGCAGGGCCTGATCGAGACAACGCGTTACGCTTCATACCATTTAAATAAAACCAATCATGCCAGCCATTTTGGTTTTCCACATAGCTAAAGACAACAACCCCTTCTTCGTTCAGATGATTTTTAAGTAATAGAAAAATGTGCCTCGTGGCAGTGCAGGCAAAGAAGCTTTTGCCCTAAGCATCAAATAGGGTTACAACGGTTAATAATGGCTTTTTATCGGTTAACACAAAAACTAACTCGCGTGTTGTAAGACAATTGCATAATCTAAAATGGTATGCTGAAAATTTTTTTTACCCTTCAGCAATGATAACGTTTCTATGATTTGTTCCATTCTTTATCCAGAACATTTCATCTTGAGGTAACGTTCCATTACCGCAGAAATCAACAAGCTCACCTTGCCAACCATCAGGAACATATTTTTGATAATGCATACTTTCAACATACTCCGAATATAGTCTTTTATTATCAAAATCTATAAGCAAATCCGGCATAAGATCATATATATCCCACCAAGTTGTTTTTTGCGAAAGCCTACTAAAAAACTCATCAGCTATGTCATCCTTATCGAATGAATAGCCATCTTTAATTAACCCATCAATAAATATCTGCGCGTTTTCTTCATTTACTACGGGTATGTCATATCTTTCCTTATGGACATCCTGTAGATTTATTTCCACCCCACTTTTCACAAAACCCTCTATCCATTTAATTCTATCTAAAATCCACATTTCTTTGAACGCCACGAACCAATAATATATTCCTTCTTTCTTTACTATCACAAGGAGATCATCATCTTTATTAATATTCATATAGTAACCTATTTTACATTACCGGAGCCTGGAATCGCTACTTCTTCAAGCCATTCTGCCCATACTGATGGTAATACATACGATCTACCTGGCGTTGTTGGATCAACGTGCTTAGGAGCCAATCCCCCTTGATTTAACGGATTAAGCATGCGTCAGGGGGTTGTGCGTGTCCTTTCCAGCAAGTCGTTCGAGGTGGATTACCAGCAGACGATCGCAGTTGTCATAATTTCATTATTGCGTACAGCTGGTAAAAGACTTTTAAAGGCTCAGAGTCTAATATCTAAAGACTTTACACTTAAAAGAATGAGCATGACGTAAAGAAAAAGGGAAGTTGCGTGCAGAAAGCAAAAAATCAAATCGTTAAAAATGGCGATGGGATGAACTTCTTGTTTAAAGTTTGATTTGTTTTTTATGAAAAAAACGAACTTGCGCACTCTTAGGAAAATAGAACTCAAGGTATTTTTCAGCTCTGTCTTGAAACGTTCGTTCTTTGACGTAGTTATAAGAATCATTAAAATATTTGTACGCTTCATCAAATTGATTCAACTCATAAAAAACCATGCCGAGGTCGATTAACGGCGCTGTCTCTATATCCGATCCACGTGTACTAAGTATCCTCTCCCCCCATTTTTTCGCCTCATCGTTCTCCTTGAGAGCAAAGCAAGCACTGTACATGTACGCAGAGTTGCAGTTGGCAATTTTCCATTCGATCTGCGGCTCAGGAAGAGCCTGCCGGACATTTTGTTATTGCTCTAAAGCCTCGGCTTATTTTTTTATCATGAAATTCGTTTCCTTTTTCTACAAGAGATGTAAGTATTATTCATGTGTTTATTCATTAGCAATAGCAAATAAACCTCCTCACCTATAAAAAGGGGAATAAGAAATAAATGCTTTTAGAAGCAAGGAGGTATCTAAGACAGTAAATCTTTATTATTAAAAAACTTAAAAACTAACCAAAAAAGAATTTCTTAAACCCTTCAACCTCAACATCTTTTAGTTTAGTTTTAAGCATCACATCGATATCTTCCAGAAAATCTTCTCTTAAATTAAATTCATCATCTGTAGCATCACCATCATAATTATTTTGTTCCATCTCAATAGCAGAACAAAAAGCATTCAAAAAGTCAGCTAAGGAACCAGAAATTATAAAGTTTCGTTTTTGAATGCTACCATAAACAGGAGATGTTAGATTTTGGGTGTCACAAAAAAGAACGTCACCATTTCTTTCAGCAAAGATTATATATTCATCGCGCCAAGCCGTATCATTTTGAACTCGCCAACCGGATAATATTTCGTTGAGATCTTGAGGTTCAATAATCTGTAAATAAAAAGTACCATCAAATGTTGGACTGTCATTTAAAATCAAATGACGATAAAAAAAATCAACCTCCCCATTTAAATTCACGGGAAAAGAAGTCTCATTTTCATCGTCTGTATAGTCTATCTCTCCCATATTCAATTCATTCATTTTAAATTTGTTCACAAGATCTTGGACTGCATTTTTTATGTTCATCTTTCCACCTATAATTGCTTACATCGTTGTCTAGATTTTAATGTTCTTTCTCTATCGATTAAGCGCCCACGCGTCGAGTTCTTAGTATTCCCTCTATGTCCTTGATCACCATGGACATGCTCATTGAACTTGTCGGGATGGTTATGATTTTTCAAGAATACAATGTTCCTCGGATCACCTTGCCATTTGGAACCAAGTGTACCATTGCCTTCTACCGAATTGATATGATGCCCGGTATAGCCTGCCCGGGACATCACAGAGGTTAGGCTCTTGTTGGGAGTCTTCAAAATTAAATCCCTCTCTTGCGCTGTCCAATTTCTTGTGCCAGCCCCACCATCCTGCAATAAGGCTTTTTCTTGCACCCATGCCCTAGAAATAGCAGAGCTTCTAGCTCCACCTTGAGCAGAAAGAGAATCATGTGGCCGGTAACGAATGAGATCGTCAGGAGTCAACCCCCACGGATCTGCCCACCCCAGCGCATTCGGCGCATACTGGTAAAGGTTAATCCCTCCCGCCAGCCCTATCGGGTCCTGCTGCGTAAATCGTCCGCAGTCCGGGTCATAATACCGGAACAGATTGTAGTGCAGCCCTGTCTCACGGTCCAGGTATTGCCCCTGCATACGCAGGTTCTGGGAATATCCTGATACCTGCGTCTCGCTTTCCCGCAGCAGCTTGCCCCAGGCGCTGCTCACCCCTTCCCAGCGTACCTGCCCTTCGATATCCGTCATCCGCTCCGGCGTGCCGTTGGGCTGGCAGTGGAACCAGAAGATCTCCGGGGCATCAACGCCGTCAATACGCGCCAGCGGATCGTAGCTGTCCTGATCGCTGTAGACGTAGGTGAGCGGCACATCCCCGTGCACCTCCTGCAACAGCCGGAACCCTTCCCAGACAAACCGGGTGGTGACTGGCTTACCGGTTGGCTGCCCAAACAGCATCTGGCGTCGCGTTTTGCTGATGCGTCGCCCGAGCGGATCGTAGCGGAAGCTGACCTGCGTCTGCGGCCTGTTGCGGTCCCGCGGCTGGCTGATGACCTCCGTCAGGCGGTGCTCGCCGTCATAGCGGTAGTGCCAGCGGGTCTGGCCGTTATCCTTCTCCACGGTGCGGCCATGGATGTCATAGCGCCAGCGAATGCCGTTGAGGTGCGTCAGACGGTTGTGCGTGACCTTCTCAGCAGAGCCTTCGCGCGGGTTACCGGCAGCATCCCAGCGCCACTGCTCCTGGCCGGGCAGCGTGCCGTCCTGAACCAGCAGACGTCCGGCGCTGTCGTACTGCCAGCGGTACCAGCTGAACGGGTTATCGTCCCGCTCTTCCCGCACCAGGTTATTGCGATAGTCGTAATCCCAGCGGCGGGACCAGCGGCGCGGCGACGGGCGCTGGGCATTGCCGGTAAAGACGTCCCGGCGATGCAGTCGGCCAAGGCGGTCGTATTCGCTGCGTGTGATTAGCAGCCCCTGCGTACGGCTGGTTTCACGGTGAAGTTCGTCGCGGGTAAAGTCGGAGACCGAGAGCTTATCAAGCGCGATGCTGAGCAGATGTCCGCTGCCGTAGTAGAACTGTTTCAGCTCCCGGCCATCGGGCAGCGTGACGGAGGTGCGGTTACCCAGCGCGTCATACTCCCACGCCAGCTCCCCGTGCTCGTCCGTTTCGCGCGTGACGCGCCCGAGCGCGTCATACTCAAACACAAGCTCCTGCTCGGCCTCGGCGCTCCAGGCATCGGCTGAAAGCGCGGGATGCAGCCCAATCCGGCTCACAAGTCCGGACGGGGTGTAGTGGTAGCGGGTCTGCCCTTCCGGCGTGGTGCGGGCGACCAGCTGGCCGCTCGCGCTCCAGGCGAAGGCATGGGTAATGGCCTCCGGATGTCCGGCGGCAAAGGTGCGCGCTATCGTACGCCCGCAGGCATCGTAGCGATACTGCGAGGCCACGCCATCGAGTCCCACCTCTTCCAGCAGCAGCGAGTCTGCGCCCCAGCGGAACTGATACGCTTCGCCGTTTTCGTTTTCCATGGCGACCAGCCGTCCGCGGCTGTCCCAGCGGCGGCGCACCTCTTCACCCTGCGTATTGCGGGTGGCGGTTAAGCGCCCTGCCTCGTCGTATCTGAACTCGCTCTCTTTCCCGTCGGCGCCCGCATGCTTCACCGGCAGGCCACGTTCGTTCCATTTGAGCGACTCGGTCCAGCCTTCTGGTCGGTCGAGCTGCACCGGACGCCCCGCGGCGTCGTAGCGGTAACGCGTCTCTTCGCCGTCGGCGCTTATCTCAGCCACCAGCCAGCCCAGCGGATGATAACGGTATTGTGTCACACGGCCCGAACAGTCCGTCGCACGCACCATCTGCCCGGCCTCGTTGTACTCCTGGTAACGGCTGTTCCCGGCGGCATCGACTTCTTCCACAACCTGACCAAACTCGTCCCGACGCAGCAGCGAGGTCTGCCCCATCGGATCCACCACGCGTTTCAGCCCGTGATGTTCGTCATACCGGAACCGGGTGGCGCTACCGTCGGCTTCGATGATGGACGCCGGAAGCGCACGGTGCTCCAGCCAGGTGGTGGTGCGGGTATTGCCGTCGGCGTCGATCTCCTGCACCCGGTTGCCCATCTCGTCATAGACGAAGGTAACGGCATTACCCAGCGGATCGATGCGACGCGTGAGGAGTTCGTTGTCATCCCACTCGTAGCGCCAGTTCTCACCGCGCTCGTCAACGTAGCGAACAATCAGGTTTTGCGCGTTCCAGTAATGCTTTCGCGTCTGACCGTCGTAGTGATCGACGGTCGTCAGCCCGGCGGCTAAATCGTAGCTAAAGCGACAGCCGTCGCCGGTGCTGGTGCGGTTTTCCACCACGCGCCAGTGGTCGAATTTTTGCCAGCGGTATTCGCTCTCCAGCCCGCCCGGCAGACGGTGCCAGACCATCAGGCCATCATCGTTATAACGGTATTCACGGGTAACCACGCCGGAGGCATCCGTTGCGCTGGCCAGCTGGCCGCGCGCGTCATACCCCCACTGCATCAGCGGCCATGTCTGGTTGCCGTCAAAATGGCTGGCAGCGGTAACGCGCTGCGGGAAACGTTCATCGTCATAGCGCAGGGTGACATCGATCGCCCGCGGCTCATCGTGCAGTCCGACCAGCCGCCCGTGCTCATCCCATTCAGTCAGCAGCGCGTTGCCGTATTCGTCGCTGAGGGAGACCAGGCGCAGGATGGAGGGGTTAGCGCGGGTCGGTTTATACAGACGCCACACCGCGCCGTCATCGTCGGCTATCGCCACGTCGCCGCTCTCATTGCGGCGGATGATAATGCCTTCGCTGATGCTGTAAAACGCGCGTTCGACCGGCGGCAGCTCGAAGCTCAGCTCGCGCCCGGTTTCATCGAACCAGGTGGCGTTGTTTTCTTCCAGCGTCAGATAGCTGTCAAAGGTGGTAGCCCAGCCCAGACCAAACAGCCCTTCGCGGGTGGTCAGGCTGTTGTAGCTGCGCTGCCAGCGCAGTGGAAAGCGCCCCGGCAGCGAGAAATCGAGTTCGTCGTCGTCATTCAGCACCTTCACGCCGGTAGCGGCATGAACCGGGTGCGAGGAGCCGAACACGGCGTTGACGGCCATATCAGCCAGCATCCCGCCACCGGCAGCAGCCAGCGCGCAGGGCATGTTTTTCAGGATCTTGCCTGGCCGCCCGCGCAGCAGGGAGAGCGCAATCATCCCCAGCGCCAGACCCGGCGTTTTACCGCTTTTGATATCGCGGACCGTGAGCGTGTCGCCGCCGATGATCACGTTCGGGGAGACGTCGTCGGAAACGGTGCCCTCGCAGGTGGTGCGATCTTTTGCGCGCACCGCAGGCTGTCCGTTGATGAAGACGCTTTTCGAGCCTTCCGCCAGATACTGCGGCCCGGAGTGTTTATCACACGCCACCTTGTCTTCTTCCAGCGGCGAGGTCCCCGCGGCGGCAGAGGCGACGCTGGGCTGCCACATCTCGCTGCCGAACTGTCCGGCAGCGGAGAGCAGCATGCCCGCATAGTCGGCAAAGCTGCCCGGCGACTGCGGCTCAGGGGACGGGGTATCGGCAGGCGTTAACGTCCCGGCGGCGCGCGCAGCGGGAAGTTTATTTGTCAGAACATTGCTCGAACCGGTGGTGATTTTGCCTGCGGGCGACGGCGGGAAAAGCGCGTTACCCAGCCCTTCAGCGGCGTTGCTGATATCGTCGGTGATCCCGGCGACGTTCGCCAGAACCCCACCAATAATGCCGCTCAACAGACAGCTGGAGCCAATTGCCGCCACGCCTGCTGCTGCTGCCCCGGCTCCCAGCAGTGGGGCCGCAACGGTCGCTGCCGCGCCCACCGCCGCGCCAATCACCGCATAGGCAGCGCCTTCCGCCACAATGCTGGTAATATCAGCAAAAATGCTGGAGTGAATAATCTCGTCGCCCTTACGGGCCGCGTTGTTATCGCTCATGCCTTACACATTCCGGTTGTCGTTTAGCGTCAGACTCTGCTTCAGTGCGCTCCAGCGCGCCTCGTCCTCTTCCGTAAAGGCTTTTAAGGCCGAGAGGGTAAAAATCATCAGTACCGGTTTGCCTGGCGTCTGCACGGCCAGCTGTTTTTGCCACAGGCGCTGGCCGTTACGGTCAAAGGTGGTCTCAACTTCCAGCCCGTTAATTTTTCCGTCAGGCCCGGCTTTTACGTGCTGAAATTCGCTCTGGGCGATCTCACCCATCTGAGGACGCAGCACGTCCCACTGGCGGTGAAACTCTTGTTCGTAGTCGCTGCCATCGGGAATCACGCCGCGGCTGACTACCACGGATAATCCGCTCTCGTCATCACGAATGATGTTCATGCTGTTGTCCTGCCAGGCGGCAGGAAAAAGGGTAAAGGAACCTTCCTGGAGGGTGTATTTCATAAGTGAACTCGGGATGATTAATATCAAGGAAAGTTAAGGCAAAAATAAAGGTCAGAGAATACTGACCTTTAGTAATAGATTCTACTTATTAACCCATTGACCTGGCTGATCAACTAAAATATGACCACCTTTGCTGACTACCAATTTTAATGGGTTATAGGTAACTGTATAGGTAATTTCGCCATTCTTAAATAAAGAACCAATTACTTTTCCTGTCGCATCGTTTAAAGTCTTACCATCTAAAGATATTGTACTATTATCACTTTTTCTAATTCCAAGATAAAACATATCATTGCAGTCGTTTTCAAACGAACCACATTTATTTACTAGAGTAATATTGAATTTATCGGTATCAAAAATTCTTTTTTCGGACGCCGATGACTTTAACTCTCTTGTTAGCTCATAATTCCGCGGAGCAGAATATTCACCTTTCTGTGGCGGTGTAATTAAAGTCCAAATCATTTTATCACCAACCACTTCCAGTTTCGCACGTCCCTTTTCACCACCAAATGAAGAGTTAAATTCCACATTTGCTGTATTTTCAGCAATAACACCCTTTAGATCACTCTCATCATCTGGGGGACAGTCAATGCGGTTACCGTTTTGCGTAACATAACAATAACTACCATTCACATTTTGACCAGCTTGAGTTAATCGTAAAGTGAGTGTTGACTCATTTTTTTGTTCTCCGCTCCACTGACCAGAAAAAATATCTTTAGCTATTGCATGACCACTATTAAAACCTGCAACCATCAATAACATTACTAATTTTATATTCATTACAAAGCCACCTGTGCACACCGATCAACTCGATTTAACCAACCTGTCAAAAACTTAGCATTTTTGGAATTATTTACCACAAGATTTTCATAATACTCTTTACGGATGTCCGCTATTCTGGACGTAAGTTTCGCTGAGTCGCTTACGCTGTTCATTGCTTCTATTGTCTTAGGCCCTATTTTCCCATCTGCAATCAACTGCTGGCCAAACTCATTGTTCAGCAATTTTTGGATTTGTTTACCGGCTCCGCCGGAGGTTATGGTCCAATCATAAGACATTAGTGCGAGTTTAGGATCATTAAGATTGTTAAATCCAGACGGCTCCCAGTAACGTTTACGGTAAATTGTCTCAGCTTGTTCATTGGTTAAATTTTTTAGGTTATCCAATGTGGGTTCAACGCCAAGATCTTCCTTGGCATATTTCTGCCATGTTTTCCACGCAATTCCTTTATTGGTAGCTCCCCCGGAGTCGTTAGGGTCATTAACGTATCCGCCTTCATTCTGGAAAATAATAGGTGAGATCTTTGAAAACTTGTCCTCACCTTGAGTCGGTGGTGCTGAAGTGGCATTACTTGCTGTAGCTTGAGGTGCTGGTTTCGTTGCAGACTCTGATGGCACAGGAGACGCTCCTGCCCCTTTCTTTCTTTGTTCAGGCGAAAACTTCTCCTGCACAGCTGCATCAATATCCCCTTTATGTCCCGACCCCGGTGCCGTTGTGCCAGGTTTAGTGCCAGAGGTATTCAGATGCAGCTTACCGCCCGTGGTGATATACCCATCGCCCTCAACGAAGAAGTTAAACTCTTTGCCGATCAGGTTAATCTTGCCGTTAGCGTTAAGCTCAATAGCACTCTCACCTGAGACCAGCCTCAGCTTCGTCCCGGAAGCAATGACATACTGCTCCACCGCCGCATCCAGCTTGCCTTTGCCCGTCAGGATTTCGGTCCCACCTTTCACCGCCTGGATCTGGTTCGCTTCAACACGATGCAGCTCATTTTTCTTCACGTAATGACTGCGCGCGCCGCCGACGGTGTGCGTTTCATCATTTTTAACGCTGGTGTCCATGTTGCGTTCGGCCTGGATCCACACCTGCTCTGCGCCCGCCTTGTCCTCAAAGCGCAGGGCGTTGGCGTTGTCCACGGAGCCGTCCTTCGTCCGGCTCATAAAGCCCATCTGCGTCGCGGCAGCCGGCAGCGCCCACGGCGGCATGCTTGCTTCGTTATAGACACGACCAGTGATAATCGGACGGTCCGGGTCGCCGTTGATAAAGTCCACCACCACCTCATCGCCGACGCGCGGGATCTGCACCCCGCCGTAGCCCTGGCCCGCCCAGGCGCTTGACACGCGCACCCAGCAAGAGCTGGTGTCATCGCCCTTCGCCAGACGGTCCCAGTGGAACTTCACCTTCACGCGGCCATATTTATCCGTCCAGATACTTTCCCCCTGCGGTCCCACGACTTTCGCGGTCTGCGGGCCGTAGGTGCGCGGCCACGCCGTGCTCTGCGCCGGACGGTACGACACCGACGCCGGGATAACGGTGAAATCGGTGCGGTGAATGGTTTCCCCCTCGCCGCTCGCGTAGCGGTTCTCCTCGAAGTGGTAGCCCGCCGCCGTCACCAGATACTCGCCGTTGTCGCTGAAGAACGGCGCGTTGGTCAGGGTGAAGATGTGGCCCGGCGCAATGCCCGCCGCCGTGGCGGTGGCCTGAATCTGCTGATGCTCAACCTGCCAGCGCTCCTGACGGATGCGGGCGTAGAACTCCGCATGGCCTGTCTCCACAAAGCGACCCGGCCAGTCGTACACGTCGATGCTGCCCGGTTTCGGTGACGCCGGGTTCTGCTGCGCCTGGAACAGCCACGCATTCGGCTTGCGGAAGTCATAGTCGTCGAGGCTGTAAATTCCCGGCGTGACGCTGTCCTCCAGCGCCCACTGGCTGATGCCCTCTTCATCCGTACTGCCGCCGGACGGCGTCTGATGGTAAGGAATGACCTCATAGCCGCTGAACGGCTGGTGCTGTGTCGCGGCGTCGGTCAGTACCAGGGTATGCTTGTCCGCCTCGTGGCTGAAGTAGTACGCAATCCCCTCCAGCTCCATCAGGCGGCTGATGAAGTCCAGGCTCGATTCCTGATACTGCACGCAGTAGTCCCACACCCGGTAACTGCCGGTGAGTTTGTCTTCGAGGTTAACCTGATGCTCACCCAGCAGGGTTTTGACAATCTGCGGTACCGTCTGGCCCTGGAAGATACGCAGGTTACGGTCGCGCTTCATCGGCCACAGGTCCGGCTCCACCGTCAGCTGGTACACCGCGTAGCGGGTGCCCGTCAGCTCCACGGCGCTCACCGCCACGCGGGTAATCTTGCCGTTGATGTAGCGGGGAGTGAGCAGGCTCTGCGTGGGGATGGTCACCGTGACCGGCTGGCCCAGCAGCCTGCTGCGGTCGATGCGCGCATCCGTGCCGAGCAGAGTCAGCGTCAGCGCGAACGACTCGGACATCGCCTCGCGGCCGGAGAGTTTCCAGAAGAGCAGCCCCTCAACCGGGAGCTGAACGGTAATTCGGTTGAGCATAATCTTTATTCCATCTAGCTTATGCGATTCAGAAAAGAGGTTCGCATCTACGCATCAGCGTCATTTATATATTAAAGTGAATGAGTTCTTTTTCTTTTGCCCATTAAGTAAACAAGAGAATATACTTTTAGCAGTTCCGAGATAACGAACAATCCTAAATTTACCCAGACACTTGAAATACCAAACACACTTACCAGAAGTGGGAAAAAAGAAACCGAACATCTGAACGAAATTAGACGGAAAACTTCCTGAATAAGGGCAAATTTAATCGCAACGTCTTTTTTCTTAAAAAACAACCAAGCTGAAATAAAAAGTGAAAGTAATAAGAGCAAATCAAATATAAAAAAGAGTGTTACGATAAAGTAGTAACCGCCTCCTGAAACTACATCTGAGGTTCCTGTGAACGCGATTAAATCTGAAATGAAGGGGATCCTGTCCTGGCGAAGTGAGTTTACAGAATAAAGCAAAAGAGCCAGTACATCCATGCTTCCCCAGAAATACCATAATTTACTTTTTAAATTCATAATCCTCTTCTCTGACTCCAGGTATCCATTGCCATGATTTACCACTTACTGCCCAGGCATCATCGCTCTCAAGGTATTTCTGATAAATGGATCGTTGTTCTCCGTATCGTCTGATGACCGATTTCGCAGATATAAACACGCGCGATTCACCGTCCAGATCTCCGGGTAGCGCTGTCCAGCGCTGAATTTTATCGCGCGACGTATTCATGTAATCTTTACCGTCCGACCCAAATACTCGTCCCTCATCCCCCATGCTCGTCAGTCGATTAATCGCCATAATCACAACATTTTTTGTGCCATGATAATCATCTTCAACAGTTTTCCAGTAACCCGGTCCGTAATTATTGGTAGAGGGAACGAATGAATCACGCGTTGGGGCTGGTTTTCCAAATAGAGCGACATTATTTCGGTAACGTTCGAGGACGTAATTCACAAAAGCTGAGTTGTAGATCGTCTCATCAACACAAAACAACTCCCCTGACTCAGAGATGAAAAAGGGATATAGGGCTTTTGTCCGTTGACGGTGATCTATTAAGACCACCTCCCCTGAGTCAATTAACCGCTCTATTTTATTAAGATTTTGCGCATAGAGGGGATCAAAAACGGCATTAGGATTAAATTCGAAACGATGTCGTAACGTTAAACCATCAATGCTGTGAAATGGATTTGAAACGCCTCGCACCACAACAAACTCACGCCCTACGTCGCTCCGTGCATAGACAGGAGAGACAATCTTTTCGAATTCCTTTGGACGAAGCCTTTGGCTTCGAAGATCGTACACTTCCATAGTATCTCCTGTTTAAACTCCTACGGATTCACCAGCCAGGTGCCTGGCTTCGCAATATCCAGCGTCTGGGTACGCGTTCTTCCATTGCCTTCCAGTTCAATGCGGGTCTCGCCCGCAGGCAATTTCAGCGATGCGTAACCGTTATTGCCCGGACGCAGCGCTTTAGACTCGCCGTTCACCTTCAGCGTCTCGCCATCAAGCATGCGGATATAGACCAGCGCGACCGGGCTGGCGTCGACAGGCGGCGCACTCTGCTGCGCCGTAGCAGGTGGCGCAACCGGCTCGCTCACGTCTGCCGTTGCCGGTCTGGTTTCCGCCGGGGCGGAGGTCTCAGCCGGAGGGCTCACGGCAGGCGTTTGCGCCGTCTGCTCTGGCGTTTCCTGACTGTCGCCGCCGAACAGCATCGCCCCGGCAACCACCCCAACCAGCACGCCCGCGGCCACCAGCCCCGGAAGCTTGTAACGTCGCCAGTCCAGCGCGGAAGCAGATGTCTCCTCTTCCACCGGCACCAGCATCGTGCCGGTCTTCTTCGCGGTAAGCACCTCGTCGATACCGGCGACGGGCATCTCGATCAGCGCCGCGAACTCCTCAATGGATTGCGGACGGTCTTCCATATGCAGCGCCAGCGCCTTGTCGATGGCCTGTAGCAGCGGGATGGAATAGCCCTGCGGCATCAGCTCCACCAGCGGTTTGCAGGTGTCCTGAATCGAGCGTACCACGCTGACCGGTGGCGGAGAGCCTACGATGAGGGTACGCAATACGGCGCCGAGCGCGTAGATATCCGTCCACGGCCCCTGCTCGCTTTCATTGTCGTCGGTATACTGCTCGATAGGCGCGAAGCCCGGACGCAGCATGGTTTCCGTCTCATCCGAGAGATTACCGATGGTGCGGCGCGCCGATCCGAAATCGAGCAGCACCGGCAGGCCGTTATCCTGAATCTGAATGTTATCCAGCGAGATGTCGCGGTGCAGATAACCCTCGTCGTGGATCGTTTTGATGGCGCCGAAGAGCATTGGCAGCATGCGGCGGATCCACGCCTCGTTAATCAGCTCCGGTTTCTCTTCGCGCAGACGCGACAGCGTGGTACCGCTGTAAAACAGCGTCCCCATATAGGCCGTGTCGTTTTGCACCCAGAAACGCAGTACGTGCAGCAGGTTCGGGTGGTTAAAGCGCGCCAGCAGGCGGGCTTCCTGGATGAAGCTGTTCAGACCGGCAGAAAACGCTTTGCCGAAGCGCTCGCTGCGCAGCACCAGCGTCATATCCTCGCCGCGCACGGCGAGGGAGGAAGGCATAAATTCTTTGATAGCGATAGTGCGTTCGAGCTGGTGATCCCAGGCGCGATAGACGATGCCGAATCCGCCGCCGCCAATCACCTCTTTTATCTCAAACTCATTGAAACGGTACCCGACCGGGAGCGCGTTTGGGACAGTCCGATTGTTATCATTATCCGTCATCTTTTACAGTTCTCTTGATGATTATTACGCGGCAAACTGACAGTGGAACTCGCCCTGCTCGCAGGTGACATGCAGACGTCGGTACTGCTCGTCGCTGCGGCTGGCGGTAAGTAAAATCTGGCTCATCTGAGGCAGCAACGTATTGGTCAGAATCGCATCCACCATACGCCCGCCCGACTCAACCTCGGTACAGCGCTGAACAATCTGTTCGACCACGCTGTCGTCAAATTCAGAAATAATGTTGTGATTCTCTTCCAGACGACGCTGAATGCGCCTGAGCTGAAGACGCACAATCTGCCCCAGCATCTCGTCGCTCAGCGGGTAATACGGCACCACCAGCAGGCGGCCCAGCAGCGCTGGCGGGAACACCTCCAGCAGCGGCTGACGCAGGGCGCCGCTTAACGCGTCAGGCTCCGGCATCAGTTCCGGGTCGGCGCACATGGCTGCGATCAGGTCGGTGCCGACATTTGAGGTCAGAATAATAATGGTGTTACGGAAATCAATGTGGCGCCCTTCGCCGTCCTCCATCCAGCCCTTGTCGAAGACCTGGAAGAAGATCTCGTGCACGTCCGGGTGCGCTTTTTCAATTTCGTCCAGCAGCACCACGCTGTAGGGACGGCGGCGCACGGCCTCGGTTAAGACGCCGCCTTCACCATAGCCCACATAGCCCGGAGGCGCACCTTTTAACGTCGAAACGGTGTGCGCTTCCTGGAATTCACTCATGTTGATGGTAATGACGTTCTGCTCGCCGCCGTAAAGCGACTCCGCCAGCGCCAGCGCGGTTTCGGTTTTACCCACGCCGGATGGCCCGCAGAGCATGAATACGCCGACCGGTTTGTTCGGATCGTCAAGCTTCGCCCGCGAGGTTTTTACCCGACGGGCAATCAGATCCAGACCGTGACGCTGACCAATAACCCGCTGGTTCAGCGTGTCGGCCAGATTCAGCACCGCGTCGATCTCATTTTTCACCATCCGGCCCAGCGGGATCCCGGTCCAGTCTGAGACCACCGCAGCCACCACGTTCTCATCCACCGCGGCAAACAGCAGCGGTTCGTCACCCTGTAAGGTCTTCAGCGCCTGCTGCTGTTCTGCCAGCTGGCCGCGCAGTTCAGCCGTATCCTCATCACCCGCCGCAAACAGCGCGGCACGCAGACGGATAATCTCCTGCACCCGCGTGCGCTCTTCTTCCCAGCGACGAGCCAGGGCTTCGCGCTGGGTTTCGAACGCGTCACGTTCGGCGGTTAAGGCCGCCACACGCGCCGGATCGCCCGCCCCCACGCGCGCTTCGCGTTCAGCAATCTCCAGCTCCACGTCCAGGGCCGCCAGGTGACGCAGACAGTCTTCCAGCTGGGCAGGCGGCGCGCTCTGGCTGACGGCCACGCGCGCGCAGGCGGTGTCCAGCAGCGCCACCGCTTTATCCGGCAGCTGACGCGCAGGAATATAGCGATGCGACAGTTTCACCGCCGCGCTGACCGCTTCGTCGAGGAGTAAAACCTGATGATGAGTTTCCAGCGGCGACACGGTGCTGCGCAGCATCAGCACGGCTTTGGCTTCGTCCGGCTCGTGAACCTGTACGGTCTGGAAACGGCGGGTCAGCGCCGGATCTTTCTCAATGTATTTTTTGTATTCCGCCCAGGTGGTCGCGCCGATGGTGCGCAGTTGCCCGCGCGCCAGGGCAGGTTTGAGCAGGTTAGCGGCATCGCCGGTGCCCTGCTGACCGCCAGCGCCAATCAGGGTGTGGATCTCATCGATAAACAGAATAATTGGCGTGGCGCTGGACTGCACCTCGTTAATCAGCGCCTGGAGGCGCGCCTCAAATTCCCCTTTCATGCCCGCGCCGGCCTGAAGCATGCCGATATCCAGCAGCCACAGCTGAACGTTTTGCAGCGGCTCCGGCACGTCGCCGTCAGCGATACGCAGCGCCAGCCCTTCCACCACCGCCGTTTTCCCGACGCCGGCTTCCCCGGTCAGCAGGGGGTTGTTCTGGCGACGACGCATCAGAATATCGACCATCTGGCGGATCTCTTCATCGCGCCCCACCACCGGGTCGATTTTCCCTTCCCGGGCGCGCGCCGTCAGATCCTGACCATACTGCGCCAGCGTGCCCTGCGCAGCCGGTACGGCCCCGGCAGGCGCGTCCGCAGCGGCGGCGGCCTGCTGGCTCTCTTTGCTGCTGGCGCAAATGGCGTCGAACTGCTCGATCAGCACCTCGACGTTAAGACGGGTGAACTGCGCCGAAATGCTTTTCAGCACGTTAGCCAGATTCCACGTTTTCAGTATGCCGATCAGCAAATGGCCGCCGCGGATGCGGCTGACGCCAAACTTCAGCGAGCCGTAGACCCAGGCGCGCTCGACGGCGCTGTCGATATGCTCGGAAAGATCAGACACGGAACTCGCGCCACGCGGCAGGGCATCCAGCGCCGCCACGATATCGCGCGTCAGCTGCTGTTCATCAAGGGCGAAGTGACGAATGACCTGTTGCAGATCGCCATCCTGCTGCTGCATCAGCTGATGCAGCCAGTGCACCAGCTCAACGTACGGGTTGCCGCGCAGCTTACAGAAGGCAGTCGCGCTTTCCAGAGAGGTAAATAACAGCGTATCCAGTTTGCCGAAAAGCACGGCACGGCTAATTTCTGACATGTTAGTTTCCATTAACAATGATTCGGTATACGGAAGGATTATCGCTCTGCGCGATACACCAGATCGCCACGCGGAACAGGCTGAGGCTGAAGGCCGAGCCAGGTGTTGTACCCTAATCGCCCGGCGCTACCGAGCGTGGCGCCCTGCACCGCATCGGCGCGCAGGATCACCCGTGTTTCCCATTCAAATTCCACCCCGGCGTACTGTCGCACCCAGTCGCGCAGCTCGGTCACCCACCCTTCGCCCGGCAGAAAACGGTTGTAGTCGTCTGCGCTCAACGGGCCAATCTCAAGCCGAAATTTATGCTGCACGTCGCGTACCGCAATGCCGAGAAAAGCGGACTCTCCCATGCGCGGCATACGCCGCCCCTCGCCCAGCTGTGCCTGCTCCCGCGTTGAGAGCGGCATCCACTGCGGGACGTTGGCCACCAGCCTGACCGGCACGTTGAAATAGTTGCGCAGGATTTTCTCCAGCCCTTCCGGGTCCCGCCCGTGTCGGGTCAGGTGCCCGGCGTGAGTAAAGCGGGCGTGCGCGCTCAGGCTGCCTTTCGACATCTGGGCAGGCTGCCCCATGCCAATCAGCGATGCCAGATACCCTTCGAAGCGCCTGTTGTCGTCGCGATCCTGTGAAACGGCAGGCTGCGCGTCCGCCCATGCGCGGTAGAACAGCAGCGTCAGGCGGTGGTGAAAGAGGTCGGCAAACGCGCTGAGGCTGTGATCCTGATGATGATGAATACGCTCGCGGGCATACTCAGTCATGTGCACCGGCAGCGGGCCGTTAGGACCAAACAGGCCGAAGCTCAGTATGGAAACGTCATGCAGTCCGTTCTCTTCCCGCTGCCGTACCTCAGCAACCGTTGACGGCGCAAAGCCCATTGAAGGCTGCTGACCAATACGCAGCGGCTCAAATTTAGGCAGCGGCGCGCGCCCCAGCGGGTAACGTTCACCGCCCTGGGCATCAATGCGTCTTAACAGCTGGAACAGATCATAGCGCCACGGCGTCTCGCGCACCCCGCGCCAGAACGCATCGGGCAGCGGCGTCAGGCGATGCACGCGCAGCGTTGCAGGGGCAACTTCACTCATACCAGCGCCCTTTTACCCATGCGCGGCGCCCAGTAGCCGATTTCACCACGCTGCTGGCTCTTGAGCGTGAACTCCGTAAAACTGTTGATGGAGACCAGGCGGGCAAAAAGGCGTTCCAGCACGCTGCCGAAAAGCCACGGGCTGGCGCCGGAAAAGGCGCGTTCGTCCACCGTCAGGGTGATGCCGATCCCGCGGGCGAACACCACCGGCCCGGGTTCAGGCACGCGGCGGTGCACCGGCTCCAGCACGCAGTGACGAACGCCATCCACCTGACGGGCAACCGGCGTCTCGGCCAGGTTGGCGTACAGCCCTAACAGCTGACGCAGCGCGGCAGCGCCCTCTTCGTTTTCGCTGTCCATCAGGCTGAGGTAGTTCATTTGCAGCTGGCTGATGAGCCGCCAGGTGCTGAACCCTTCCGCCAGCGCCGGACGCGGCGGCGTCGGGCCTTTACGCAGGGTTAACGCCTTCACCGGCATGGAGTCGGCCATAATAAACTGCCCAAGCTCCTGCTGGAGCATCAGCGGCAGGTCACGGCTGGTGCACAGCACCTCGGCGGAAATGTAGCGCAAATTCTCCTGCCACGGCGCGTGCTGCGCATCCACCAGCGAGACGAAGACCTCCGAGCCGATATAGCCCGTGCGGGTGCCATAGCGCAGCGCGTGTTCGGAGAGAACGCGCTGCTCACGGCGCAGGGAAAAATAGGCGCCGTAGTTGCCCGCGTCTCCGCTCCAGGTACTCCAGAACGGACGAAACGTCTGGTCGTCCCGCTGACCATCCGCGCTGGCATAAATTTTTTTCACGGCATAAATTTCATAATCCAGCGGGCGGATGTTATCCACCACCAGGTGGTATTCATGCTGGCTTTCGCTCAGCTTCTGCCGGGCCGCCACTTTCGGGAACAGGTTGATCACCGGCGTGCAGTGCAGCGCCAGGTGGCTGGCATCCACCACGCGCTCCAGCTGATCGTCGCTCTTGTCGAGCAGAATGAAGATATCAAACGCTTTTTCGTCTTCGCAGCGCTGGATCAGCTTGCCCAGCCCGCTCAGGCTGATGAAACGAAAACGCGCCGGGAACGCAAAGTACTCCTGCAACAGGCGATAGCCGTCGAAGTTGCGCAGATCGTCCGGGAGCAGCGCCTGGTCCGCATTAAAGCCTTCCTGACGCAGGGCGTCAGACGACAGCAGCTGGCGCTGGGGCTGCTTGCTGACCGTCTGGCAGACAATACCCGCGTGGTGCTCCATCACCAGCTCCAGCAGCTTCAGCGCCTCGATGTCCGGGCCGCTTAAGAAGAACTCCAGGCGGTCAAAGTCCAGGTGCCCGAGATGCTGCGGGCCATCGCAGGCAATGCGGATCCGTAAGGCGCTGCTGATCCCCCGCTGGCTCAGGCCGAGCTGGGCCAGCGGCAGATCGGCGGGAACGCCGCCCAGCTCGATCCGCTCAATTTTTAACGGCAGCAGGTTCACCTCGTGCGCCGTGGTATAGCTGCACGTAACGCCGGTTTTTTTCAGCGCCAGGCTGTCCATCATGGTGCCGCGCGGCACAATAAAGCCTTTGCTCAGGTCGCCGCGGCTGCTGTCGGGCTGAATTTCAGCGATCGCCATCGACGGCGTAGGCGCCAGATAATTTGGCGCAATCATCTCCAGCATACGCTGTGAAAAGCGCGGAAATTCGGCGTCCATTTTCATCTGCACGCGGGAGGTCAGGAAGGCGAAACCTTCCATCAGGCGCTCAATGTACGGGTCCGCCACTTCGATGCCGCGCATGCCGAGCCGCCCCGCCACTTTCGGGTAGCGCTCGGCGAACTCTGCGCCCATCTCGCGCAGATAGGCCAGTTCACGGTTGTAATATTCGAGCAGTTTGCTTTCCATAATTACCCCGCATCCTTCAGTTCAAAATGGCCGTTCTCAAGATCGACGTCGGTGCGAAAGAGAAACTCCAGCGGATACGGCACGCACCACAGGCGACCTTTGATTTCGATAGACAGAACGTTGTGCAGATCTAACGAGGAGGTATCGGACACGCAGCGAACCTGAAGCCCCTGCGGCAGGATCCGCGGTTCAAAGTTAATAATCGCTTCGGTGAGCTTGCGCTGAATGTCGTGCCATTCAATATCGGACATTCTTTTCCCCGCCAGCGGCGCCACGCCAAAATTCACGACGGAACGGCTCACCTGCGTCAGCCCGCTCAGATCGCTGGAGGCATCGTGGTTAATGGTGTTAAACAACCACTGTAAATCCCGCAGGACGTTACGACGCAGCGCGGCGTGGGTAATCAGATTGCTGTTGGCGGACTCGCGTTTTTTTTCCGGATCGTTATCCGTCAGGCGATCCAGCAGTGAGGGCTGCATTTTGTCGCGCGCCCCCACTTTCTCCTGCCTGCTGCGGGCCTGCCAGCCGCTGCGCAGCAGATCGCCTTCGCCAGCGGGATTACTCATCCGCACCATCCGAGGTAAATGTCACCAGGCTCAGGGTAAGCAGCGGGCTTTCGCTTTGCTCGCTCAGCCAGGCTTTCTGTCCCATGCCTTCATACAGGGCGCCGTCATCGTCCAGCGGGAGCCATTCGGTGGTGCGCCCCAGCTTAACGCTGTCTGGCGCCCCGTCAGCAAACGGATAACGCGCCGGGATCTGACACACCTGCTCGGTGCCGTCCGTGAGGCGGACCAGCGCATGACGCCACACCAGATCGGTCACGCTGGCCGGAGCCTGAAAACGGATCGCGTCGATGGCGCAAAACGGCACCCAGAAATAACGGCCATTGACCAGGGTTTCACACACCGGCCCCAGACGGGCATCGCCGTCCATCAGCCATTCAAAGGTGTGGCTCTCTTCATTCTCCAGCGTGACCTGCCCGCGGCTTGCCGGGGCCTGTTCGAGTGCCGCCAGGCGCAGCGTTTGCGCTTGCCCTGCGCTTTCGGTCAGCGCCTGGGCTAACGTCGTCAGCCACGGCCACTGCGCCTCGGGCATTGCCGGTCGTACCTCTCCCGCGAACGCGCGCGCACGCTGCTGTTCACCCTGAATGGCCTGCTCCAGCAGCGTTACGGTCGGTTTTGCCTGCGGCTTCAGCGCCAGCCAGCTCTTCAGTTGCGTCAGGGCGCGCGCCCAGTTGCCGCTGAGGATCAGAAACTGCACAAACGCGGCGCGCAGATCGGCATCCGCCGGACGGGCTTTGATATCGGCTTCCAGGCGAAGCAGCGCGTCGCTAATCGACTCCCCCGCCAGACGTTGATAAAGCGTATTCATAGCCCCTCCTTAATTCGCCGCGCGCCAGGCGCCCACTGCCGGATCGCGCAGCTGCGGACGCAGCGTGTCAATCAGAACAACGTTCAGCTCCGCGCCCGGTGCAACCCATGCGCTCCAGATCTTCTTCACCTCTGCGATACGCGCCTGGAGTCTGGCGTCGTCGCTGGCGATCTCACGGGTGATTTCCACCGCCACCGTGCCGTTGCTCTTCCAGCCGTTCAGGGTGCTGTCGTACGGCAGGATCATCCAGCTCTGGTCGCTGTTCTGGGTGCTGAAGACCATGCGCTCTTTGTTGACGGAGGTGATCAGCGCCTTTTCAGGATCGACCGTGTTGTTCAGCCCCATCACCGGGAAGCCGTGAATGTAGGTGACCGGAATCGCTTTCTGCGTCCCGTTACGGTTCTGCGTCACCACGGTGTGGCCGCTGAGCCAGCTGCCGTTGCCGCAGCGGGTGGTGTCGGAATCCGGAATAAACAGCGCTGGCGCGGAGGAACCGCCCTCCCAGAAGGTGCGCAGGTGGCAACCGTCCTGAAGGGTGAACTCCTGCCATGGCGTACGATCTGCCGCCACGGTGTGCGTCTCCGGATTCTGGTCAGGTGGCAGCAGCGCGCCTGAGGTGGGGGTCGTTGCCGCCGCCGTTTCCTGCTGCTTCACCACCAGCGCCCAGTCCTGCGCTTTAGCCGCTGTGCCCCGGGCAAGCGTCGTGCCTTCCGGATCGTTAAGCGTCCAGTTCAGGGTATTCAGCTTGCTGCACTGGTGCTCCAGCAGCGAGCCAAGGCGCGGCACGAAGTTTTCCAGCACCGAAACCTCTTTCTTGCCGTTCGCCACGATACGCAGCGCCACGTCCGCCTTACACCAGCTTTGCGGCGTATTGTCTTTAATGTTGTCGATCCAGATATCCAGCTTCTGCGCAGGAGACTGCACGATGCGGAAGTTTTCAGCCTGTGCGGTGGTCGCCACCGTCAGAAGAGCCAAACCCGATAGCCAAAGTTTCATATCAATCCTTGTGTGTCTAATCAGTTCCGCAGGGAAGAAATTGTGCTGCGTCAGAGAGCGTATGCAGCAAAGTGGTGTCCTGAGGGTTGCCCATCCACACCGCCACGGCGGTATAGTTATCCTGAGCATTGCCCTCCTGTTCGGCATTCTTTTGAATGATTTGGTTCATTAGGGTCAGCCACTCCTGTGGCGTATTGACCATGTGCAGCGACTGCTTCATCTGCTCTTCGCTGACGCCGTGCCAGAAACCGTCGGTGCAGAGCAGGAAGGCATCACCGTCCTCAACCTGCACGACATCGCTGTAGCTCGCTTCCGGTCCGCCATTCTCAATACCCAGCGCCAGATACAGCAGGTTGCTGTTGAGATCGTCGGTCTGATGCCCGGCATCTTTCATCTGCTGGACGAGGCTGTGATCGGTGGTGACATGCCACAGCCAGCCGCGGCGAAACAGGTACAGGCGGCTGTCTCCGGCGTGCGCCCAGTAAGCCAGACGGTAATCCCTGTCGATAAACAGGCTGACCAGCGTGGTGCCCATCCGGCGATAGTCCTGCACGGCCTGTTGTTCGCTGAGAATGGTGCGGTTCGCCGTTTGGACGTAGTCACGAATATGCTGCGCATTCAGGTGCTTGTCGCCATCAAAGCGGGAAATAATGCTGTTGCGGGCCAGCTCAGCGGCCACCTCGCCGCCCGGCAGGCCCGCGATGCCGTCACAGACGACAAAGCAGGCTGAACGTTCCCCGATGGTTTCTCCCGTCTGATCCTGGTTGCTGGCGCGCGTCCCCTGGCGGGAGAGAGAAGCCGTTGCGATATTCATTTTTCTTCCGATCCGCTTTGTGAGTCTTTGTACTGATTGACCTCCATGTCATAGGCATGGAGGAAGGCTTCGCCAAACAGGGTATGGAAGTCGTCCTCGATCTCGCCCGCCGTCTCGCCATAGCTACGCACGAAATAATCCCACAGCGCGGCTTTACGGCTGCCCGGCAGCGCCAGGCGTGACGTCATCCCGTTCTGCTTCGCCTGCTCTTCCAGCTGTTCCGGGTTAAAGGATTGCAGCATAGCGGCGATAATGGCGCGGATACCGGAGATCATCCCTAGCTGGTGTGCCTGGAGATCGATCAGCGCATCACGCACCGATTTGGTCGGCGGCATAAAGCCCGGCATCGGCGTGCCGAACATCTGGATCAGCACCGTTTTCCCGGTCGGCAACAGTTTGAACGGGTTGTTCGCATCGTCGAGCACCATGGTCATATCGGCTTTCACCCCACGCTTGAGGATGGAGCGCGAGGAGAGCAGCGCCACGGTCCCCTGCGAGAACATGCCCAGGATCTGCCCCAGCTGACGCATATTTTCCCGGTCAAACTGCGGCACCGGCTGCATTTCGCTCAGGCCCATGCCCTCCAGCAGCGCCTCCAGCAGTTCGCCCTGAAGCACCTCGCCCCGCTCGCCGGTCTGCGCGGAGGCAGCAGGCGATGCAGCGTTTTTAACCGGGTCGATACGCAGACGTCCCTTCGGCGTCTGTGCGCTACTGCGTGCGACGGCCTGCGGCGTTGGCATGGTGAAGCCAGCGTAATCGGGACGCGCGGGCTCTTCTTCCGCGCGCGGCGCATCCTGTGGTTCAGTCGGTTCCGGATCGAACAGCGGTGAGCTGGCCAGCGCATCCTCTTCCTGTGCGGCTTGCGCTTCAGGCTTTGGCTCCGGCTTATCGGCCACGATTTCATCCGGATGGGTTAACGGCGCGCCGCCCATCAGGCCGAGAGGGTCATCGTGACGCGCGGCAGGTGCGCTCGCCGACCCGCCAAACAGGGCTAACGGATCGAGTTCGTCAGACGCCTCTTCCTTTGGCTGGGCAGGTTTGCTTTCGTCCGGCTGTACCAGCGTTGAAGGGGTGACATCGTCAAAGATGCTCTCTTTTTTAAACAACGCTTCATCACTGAACAGCGTGTCCGGGTCAACGTTTTTACGTTCAAGCGACGGTTCGGCGTCGTTAAACATTGCCAGCGGATCTTCGGCATTCCGCTCCGGGGCCGCAGGCTGGGAGAACGGGTCGTGGGAGGCCGCGGGCTGTGGTTTTGCCCGGTTGCTGGAGATGCTGTCGGAGATGGAAAACTCCTGCATCAGGCTGTCCCAGATTTCCGACGGCACGGCCGTAGGTTCAGCTTTTCCACGAGGCGCGGCGCTGGCCGGTTTCGGTTGCGGCGCTGGTGCAGGTGTCGCCACTGGGCGCGCCTGCTGCATGCTGGCCGCCATGCGGCTTACGGGCTGGGTGTCATGAATGAGTTCGCTGACTTCAATGCGATAATCATCAATACCGAGAATATCCCCATCCTGAAGCTCAACCTGACGCCCACGCTCCAGCGGGATATCATTCAGTACCACGCGGGTAACGCTGCCGCGGTTCGTGACGCGGCATTCGCCACTGGCGTCGACGTGAACGATGGCCTGCAAACGCGAGATGGTGCGGTCATTGTCCGGCAGCACCAGATTGTTATCCGTACCGCGCCCAATGGTGCCGCCCGGGGCATAAAAATCACAGCTGCTTTGCGGCGGCTGATGACCGGGTTTCGTAGAAATAATCGTGAATCGCATGGCGTATTCCTGCTGGTATGATTAGCGCTCAAACGCTGCCGCTCTCGGGGGTGAGAACGGCGGGGTTTGGGGGTTAAGGGCTGATTAAAGCTATTTGACTACATTCAGGAAAATAATGCCGATAAGCAGCCATAGCGTAAAAAGTAAGGCCTGAGCTTTATAGCGTCGATGCAGTTTTAATATCCAGCCGATTCTCTCTTCCGGTAAAGCCTGAACGAATTTATAGGCATCGTCCTGAACATTTCTGTCTTTGGTAAATTTCATCTTCACGCCTTTGCGAAGACGAACAAACCAGATTATTTTTTGATAGTTCGCCAGCGAACCAAAAAATGATGCGTAATTTGTCACCAGATCGAGATCGTAGCCTTTTTGCCTATATTCTGAAAGAAGCTGATTATATTCGGCCTCGTGTTTTTTAAAATAACGGGAACTGATGAAGTCCATAATTACGACAAGTAAAAATAAAACAACAATCAGAAATAAAAGAATATTTTCTAAATTCACCATAGCTTATCCATGACATATTCAGTTGCTCCACCGGCAACTTCGCCACCAATGTATCCACCCGCAGCGGCGCCTACCACAGAACACGCGAGCAACCCTACACCACCTGTTGCCACGCCCAATGCAACACATACGCCAGCCCCAGCCATGGCGCCATATTTTCCGCCATAAATCCCGCCCGCAAGACTGGCGCCAAATTGACTGTACTTCTTAACGGCGACTTTGGAACAACTCTGCTCTCTACCTACTGTACAGGCATCGTAAACTTCATTGGTTGTGTTTGCACCAGCGAAGCCGATAGCAAGCCATCCTCCCATTTTCAGAAAACGGGCAGCTTTTGAAGCATTGTCTACATATGTTGAATACCCTCGTATCGAGGCAACACCCGCAGTACTCCATTCGTGGACAATTGACCTGCTTGATAAACCTAAAGCGTGCTTGATTTCTTCATAAGGTTTCAGTTTCAGCGTTAGTCTGGACAGCTTATTTAATAAAACGTCCAGCTCAGAAAAAAGTTTTTGCCTTTCAACAAAAAACTGCTGCCCGATCAATGTGCCTTGCGTTCTGTATTGATTTTGATAAGCCAGTTCGATAGCTTTTAATTTCTTTTCTATTTCGCTAAAGTACCTTTCACCTGCATCAGCAACCACCCCGAGAGATTTATCCATAAAATTAGTTAATGCTGCGATGGTACTAAAATGCTTGTTAAAGAAATTAGCTTCATCTGTATTCAGTTCTGCCAATGCTCCATTAACCTTTTGCTTTGCATTTTGTAATTGTTTTAGCTGAACCGCATTTTCAGCACCCGGAGCATTAAGGATCAATATTTGCCCGGGTTTTAACCACCGTGTGTCCCTGTTCACTTGCATAAAATAACGTGCCGCTTCACTGTCTGGTTTATTGAACAGTAGTCTTGCCTGGAAATCTAACGTACCAGCCTGCTGAACAACACAATAACCAGGAGCAACCGTTGATTTTACGCTCATATTGACATCCCTTTGCAAACGAAATTAAGTCTCTGTAAATAATGACCGGGGAAAACTCCCCGGTCACGCGCGCAATTACGCTTCTTTGTTTTCTTTGATGTTCCAGCCAGCGCTGCTTTCAGCACCTTTACCACCGGCAGTGGTCTGCTCCCAGTACTGCTGTTTCACTTTCGCAGCCTGGAATGCATAGGTCACGCCAACGGTATCGCCGTTGTCTGCACCCGTGTACTGAACGGAAGTCACGAGAACGTCTTCCAGGGTGATGCGGGTGTATTCAACCTGCTGACCACCCGCTTTGCAGACGGACAGTTCAACTTTGGTCAGGTGTTTACCGCTTGCGCAGTGTTTCAGGATTGCTGTAGTGGATTTGTCGATCAGAGCGTTAACGTGCAGATCGTTAAAGTTCACTTTACCGGCACCGCCGCCACCGCCAACGCTCATATTACCTGGCTGGGACGCGCCCCAGGAGAAGGAGGTAATATCAGTCCAGCCGGTGTGGTTAGAATCTTTAGATTCGCCCGTAACACCCTCGACCTTCAGAAACATATCAATAGCCATAATATCTACTCTTCGTGGATGAACAATATTGCTTTCGAAAAAGCCCTTATATGGCAAACAGGAAAGCATGGGGCTGAATAAAACCGTCCATATTTTACCTCTGCCTCATATCAAACGACCCGTGTCATTTGACAGTCTTACATTCCCCCTGAACGAAAGGAAAGAATGTGAAGTCTTATACTATTGTGGATTATCCTGAATCCAGGTGCGGTCAGGATTTCCGATGATTAATTGAGGAGCAAGTTGATTAAGTTCGTCACTATGATAAAGACGCAGGCAGTTTAAGGTTACGCCTTTTACATCGGGTTTTCTCTCAGAATGAAAGGCATTGGTTGCGCCTTTATATTTATTAATAAGGGCATTAATTTTGTCATTGCCATTTTCAATATCGAAAGGCACCCATTCCAGTAATGCGCTACTGCTACGGGCTGCATCCAGAGAAAACTGGCTTTTATCATCTGCAACTTGTGCCAGGCAGCGAGAAAAAACAACGTCTTTAACAACTTGCTTATAAGGCATTTTTTTGACAAACGACACCGGATCGTCAGTTGCATACACAGAGGCGGAACTGGTGAGCAACAGTAGACTAGCAATCATTTTTTTCATGGCAACTCCCAAAAATTAGCTTTGGTCGTCGTGTAATTCGTCTCCGGCGCATTGAAATAACAGTGATCCGAACAGGTTAAACCATTCCAGAATGTTGCATGACCTGCGGCGTCACTCCAGCCCTGTACCTCAAACAGAATGACGCCCTTTTTGTTGGCTAATTGCTCAACGGGTAAGGAAGGATAACTCACGATCATGTCAGGTTTACCCCACTGACGCGTCAACCAGGCAATGACATCCTTTACGCGGTAGAAGTACCATTTATTATCAGCACCGGATACCGTGAGATTTGCAATACGCGGAACGGGATGCCCGGTATAGTTAAGAACATAACTCATCCGTACGGCACAACTATTTGACCACCCGCCCTCATCTGGCGCTATTTCGAAATTGTGCTTAACTTTGCCGCCGATAACTTGCTTAACTTTGCCGATAGAATCATTTGCATCGTAAATACGTGTTGCCGCCGCCCAGGCAGCAACAAACGAAGGTCTCGCGGTCATATTTCCTCTCAAATTTCCATACTATAAAGCTAACGCCGGGCATGGCCCCCCGGCGGCAATTATCATTACGCGTCCTTCGTCTTCAGCGACGGCAGTTTAGATACCAGACGCAGGGAAACGGTCAGACCTTCCAGCTGGTAGTGTGGACGCAGGAAGAACTTCGCGGCGTAGTAGCCCGGGTTGTCTTCGATTTCCTGCACCTGCACTTCCGCAGCCGCCAGCGGTTTGCGGGACTTGGTTTCCTGGGAGGAGTTCGCCGGGTCGCCGTCCACGTAGTTCATCACCCAGTCGTTCAGCCAGCGTTCCATCTCTTCGCGCTCGCGGAAGGAGCCGATTTTGTCGCGCACGATGCACTTCAGGTAGTGAGCAAAACGGCAGCAGGCGAACAGGTACGGCAGACGGGAGGCCAGGCGCGCGTTAGCGGTGGCATCCGGGTCGTGGTACTCGGCCGGTTTTTGCAGGGACTGCGCGCCGATGAAGGCGGCGAAGTCGGAGTTTTTGCGGTGAACCAGCGGCATAAAGCCGTTTTTCGCCAGTTCCGCTTCACGACGGTCGCTGATGGCGATCTCGGTCGGGCACTTCATGTCCACGCCGCCGTCATCGCTCGGGAAGGTGTGGCACGGCAGGTTTTCCACCGCCCCGCCGGATTCCACGCCGCGAATCGAGGTGCACCAGCCGTACTCTTTAAAGGAGCGGTTGATGTTGGCCGCCATCGCATAGGCAGCGTTTGCCCACGAGTAGCTGTTGTGGTTCGCGCCGTCGGTCTGCTCTTCAAAATCAAAGCTGTCGACCGGGTTGGTGCGAATGCCGTACGGCAGACGCGACAGGAAGCGCGGCATCACCAGGCCCAGATAACGGGCATCTTCTGATTCACGCAGTGAACGCCAGGCAGCGTATTCGGTGTTCTGGAAGATTTTGGTCAGGTCGCGCGGGTTAGCCAGCTCCTGCCAGGACTCCATCTGCATCACGCCCGGCGCGGTGCCGGTGATGAACGGACAGTGGGCCGCAGAGCCGATGCGTGCCATCTCGCCCAGCAGCTCAACGTCCTGCGGGCTGTGGTCGAAGTAGTAGTCGCCCACGATGCAGCCAAACGGCTCGCCACCGAACTGGCCGTACTCCTGCTCGTAGATTTTCTTGAAGATCGGGCTCTGGTCCCAGCCCACGCCCTTGTAGCGCTTCAGGGTGCGGCCCAGCTCCTGCTTGGAGATGCTCATAAAACGGATCTTCAGCATCTCGTCGGTTTCGGTATTGTTCACCAGGTAGCTCAGCCCGCGCCAGGCGCTCTCCAGCTTCTGGAACTCCTCGTGGTGAATAATCTGGTTCACCTGCTGTGAAAGCTGCTCGTCAATACCGGCAATCAGGTTCTGAATGGTGCGGTAGGTATCGTTTGAGAAGGTCACGGTGTTTTCCAGCGCCTGCTGCGCCAGGGTTTTAACCGCGCTTTCTACGGCAGAGCGCGCCTGATCGGTTTTCGGGCGGAACTCTTTATTCAGCAGCGCGCTGAACTCGTCCTGGCTGAACGCCTGGCCCGCCTGCTGATCGTGTTGTTGAGTCTGGTTGCTCATCGATTATTCCTCGCTACCTTTCGCACTTTCGTCATTTTTTGGCAACTGGCTCAGGGATTTGAGCAGCGTCGGATCCTGGAGAATTTTCGCGATCAGCTCTTCCGCACCGTTTTTACCGTCCATGTAGGTCAGCAGGTTGGAGAGCTGGGTACGGGCTTCCAGCAGCTTGTTCAGCGGCTCTACTTTGCGGGCCACCGCGTCCGGCAGGAAGTCGTCCATGCTGTCGAAGGTCAGATCGACATTGAGCTTACCTTCGCCGGTCAGGGTGTTATCCACCTGGAACGCCACGCGCGGCTTCAGCGCCTTCATGCGTTCGTCGAAGTTGTCGATGTCGATTTCCAGGAACTTACGCTCGTCGACGGCTGGCAGATTTTCCACCGGCTTGCCAACCAGATCGGCCATAACGCCCATCACAAACGGCAGCTGAATTTTGCGTTCTGCGCCGTAGATCTCTACGTCGTACTCGATCTGCACGCGGGGAGCACGGTTGCGTGCGATGAATTTCTGTCCACTGTTACTCATTGCCATGATGTTCTCCATCAAAGATGCGCGGTGAAGGTGAAACGGCAGACTCCATGCCTGTCGTCATAATGCCAGGACGCGTCATTCGCGGCGTCCAAAGATGTTTTCCAGTTGGTTAACGCCGTCTGGCGCCAGGTCGCGAATAATGTCCATAAAGTTGAGTTCAGACAGCCGCTGCACCCGTTCAATCATCAGCGGTGCGGGATGGCTGGGTTCGTACTGCGCAAAATACTGTTTCGCTTTTTCCAGCATCAGCTGGGCGTCGGCGCGGCTGGTCACCTGCACGCTGCGCCAGTCCGTCACCTGCTGAACGGGCGACGCGGCCACCGGCTGCGGCTCGGCGTGCTGTTCAGCCTGCGCGTCACGGTTCGGCAGCAGCTTGCTGATATCGGTCACCTGACAGGCGCTGGAAACCAGTCCGACGGTTTTCAACAGCTGTTCCATCTCCGGGACGCCACTTTCCCCGAGATAGCCGGTAAGCAGTTCGCGGATGGCCAGCAGGCGTTCGTTGATCACGATTACCGCTTCGGTGCCGGGCTGATCGCCCCGGGCCAGCTCATCGATCAGTCGTGGACGACCGCCCGGATAATCCGGACACTCGGTTTTACTGCCGTCAAGCAGCGCCTGGGCGTCACGGAGCGAAATCTCATCGCCGTTTGAGCGGAGCAGTGAGGCGTTACGCACCGCGACCGTCAGGTCAGATTTATCACTCAGCCCGGCGAGGGCGTTGATGCGGTAGAACGGATCGGTTTCGCCATACTCTTCCAGCAGCGGGTAAAGTTGCTCCCAGTAACGGGACAGGGCTTCCTGCACCAGCAGTAGCCCGTCGGCGTAACCTGCCAGCCCGCGACGACGCGTCCAGGCATGGGTTAACGCCAGCATGACGCGAAGATCTTTGGTGCGACCCAGCAGGCTGGTGGCGAGTTTTTCCACCGTGTTCCAGTCGGCAGGCTCTGCCGGAATGATGGTGTCGCCAAACTGCTGCTCGGCTTTACCCTGACTGGCCTGACCCATGGCCTGGAAATCAGCGTCGTACTCCAGGTTTTCACCGCAGGGGTTATCGGGGCTTATCGGCGCGAGAAATTCATCGATATTCATAAGATCCCTGCTTATTCAAACATAGGCGGGTAAAGACCGTGGCGGCCCGGACGGGCGCCGCCTGCCGGATCGAACAGCAGCGTAAAGAGCTGCCCGGTGAAGTTTCCACTGTGGACGTGTGTGTACAGCGGATAGCCGTCGCAGCGGTTTGTCCACCAGTAGCTGGTCTGGCGCAGCGGATCAAAACACTCCGCCGCCTGCGGCCAGCCCAGCGTGCTCTGACCATCGTCGTCATAGCCAATCACGTCGAGAATGTCGGAACGCTTTTGCGGCTCAACCGGCTGGGGCGCCGGGATGGTCATCAGCATTTCATCCAGCTGGGAGGCAGAATAGCTGTTACGCACCGCGTGCAGCCCCAGACGGCCAAGCTGCTGGTACCAGCTTTCAGCCTGCCCGAGCAGGCGGGATGACCACTCGGCGGGGGTGAAGCTCAGTTGCAGGCATACCGGATAGTGGCGGCCTACGCTGTCACGGCCCGGCAGCAGGCAGCCCATCTGAATCATCTGGCTACCGAGCATCGGCGGGACGACAAAGTTCCACACCGGGGCTTTTGAAAACGGGCGCTCGCCGCTGCGCTGCTCTTCCTGTTGCCAGGCCAGCAGGCCGACCTGGAACCAGTGCGACCACTGGCGTTGCAGGGTATCCGGAAAGCGACGCTGCAAAAAATCTCCGGCGCTGGGTAATTTGCCATACCAGCTATAACGGTTCATCGCAGGGGTATTCGTCATACGGCTGTCCTTGCGGTTATGGGCATGTGAAACGGGGAAGCTGGAACGGGTTGCGGATGCTGTTCGGGGCAAACTCCAGCGTGACCTGATGTCCGTCGACGTTGAAGGTCGCCTGACGGCTCAGGCTACCCGCGCCAGGGCTGGTGCGCGCCTTGTCGAAAAAGCGGTTGAGCGCCCAGGAACCGTTAGTTACCAGCGTTGCGGTGCTGCCATTGGCCAGACCGAGCTGCATACGCACCTGGTTCGTCCCGCCCGGCCCCGGCCAGGTCATGATCTGCACCGCCTGCGGACCGTGGCTGTAGCGCAGCAGCTGGCCGTCCACGTCCAGCGTCAGGTTCAGAATGGTGTTGTCCATCCGCACGGTGCGCACCGTCACCCTGAAGGATGGCGTGGTCGCGCCGTTGGCGAAGAAGGCATCGCGGACAGACTGCGCCTGCTGGAACGGACGCAACAGCCCTTCGCTGCCCGGCAGCGTTTTACCGTCGATGCCCGGCATAAAGCGCCAGTTCGCCTGGGTGGTGTCCACCTTGTTGGTCAGGTTGTCGCGGAAAAAGGTGTCCATCAGTCCGGTGCCCGGCGCGAACATGCGGGCGAGATCGTCCGGCGTCACCTCGGTGCTGGCGCTGCGCACCAGTGGATAACGCCCGGCAATCGCCTGACGGCAGAACCCACCCACTTCCACGTTAATGCGCTTACGCACGTTCTCCAGATCGCGACGCTGGGTGTCGCTGCTGGCGCCGACGGCCATATTGCTGAACATGGTTTGCAGCCCGCCCGGCAGACGTCCCGCGCTGGCTTGCAGGCGGCTGATTGCATCGCCGCCCGGCGCGGGCATACCGCTGTTTGCCGCATCCTGAACGGCGGTCAGGTAGCGATAAAGCTCGTCAACCTGCTTAAGAAAATCGTCAAAGACGATGGTCTTGCCACCCTTCTCCAGCGGCTGCGCCAGCTCAATCATCGGCGCATAGTGGTCAGTCACCAGTTGTTCAGGCGCCTGCGTCACAACCGCGCCCTGCGTCGGGGCGTTGTCACCGTTGCTGAACAGCGCTTCCAGCGTGCGGGTGGCGCGGTTGCTTTGGTCTTCCGCTTTCTGCGCATCTTCCGGCGCTGGCGCAGTGCGCGACAGGGTCAGCACCTTGCTCAGGTTAAGCACCAGACGGCGCAGCGGCGAGTTGGTGCCTGAAAGCAGGCGCGCGGTGTTAATGCGCTGGGAAAGATCGGCGCTGTTGTTGAGCTGAATGTCAGCGAGAAAGCGATCCCAGTTGACGATAAAGTCGCGCATGTAGAGCTGGCGCACGGCGTTATCGATCTGCTGTTTATCTTCCTGGGCGGTGGTTGCTCCCAGTACCCAGGCGTCGTCCTCGTGCAGGGCGGTGGTCACGCTGTCGATCTGGTCGTTGAAGCTCTTCCAGTAGCCGTCCGGCGTATAGAGGCCCGGTACGCCCTCACTCACCGGCTTGCCGCTTTTACGGGAAAACACCAGCTCGCTCTGCGGGCCGCCGAGATCTGAAAGCGAAACCGGCTTCAGGTTCTCATCATGCTCCAGCAGACGTTTCAGGCGGCCATATACGCGTGTTGAGAGCGGCTGCTGGTTGATAAGCGCCCTTTCACGTGCCACCAGATCCTCATCCTGCGCATACGGTGAAGCCTGAATTTTTGGCTCCAGCAGCTGGGTCAGGTGCCATTCCAGCTCCTGAAGCTGCGCCTGCGTCACGTTCTGCGGCAGGTTGCGTTGCAGGTTGAGCATCACCCACGAGTGCAGGAATTTGCCGTCATAGTGCTTCGGCTGGTAGAGCATCTGATAGGCTTTCAGCGCCTCATAGCTGTACTCCACGTCGCTGCCGTTGTCGTTGCGCAGCCAGGTGGTAATGTGCATTGCCACGGCGGGCAGCAGCATCTGATCCAGCGCCTTCTGATACAAAGACTGCGAGGCATCGCTGACGTCATCCCCGCGATAAAGCCCCATACGGCGGGAAACCGGCGGGTCGTTAACGTCGAAGGCATTGCTTTTCGGCAGATCCACCAGGCTGTTAAGCAGCGGCAGAAGCACAAACAGATCGCGCTGGGGCTGGTTTTGCAGCGCCTTGCTCTGCTGCTCCAGCATCGGCACTTTTGCATCCACCTCTTCCAGATAGGCTTTATTCTTGGCGTAGCTGGTCAGCCACAGGCCACCCAGGATCACCAGCAGAGCGAGCAGCGCCGCGTAGCCGGACCACATCACCGCGCGGTTGCGTAGCTCCCACCAGCGGTTTTCCCCGGCGATGCCCGCTTCCTGGAAAATGACGTTTTGCAGCAGGTTTTTAATGAAGAAGCTTTGGCCCTTCGCGCCCGGGATCGGCGCCTCTTTGCTCACCGAATCCCAGCGCGTGCTTTCCCCCCCTTCAGGTAAGGAGAGCGCGCGGTTCAGCTCGCCCATCACGCGGTCAAACGGCATCCCTTCCTGAGTGCCACTGGCAAAGTAGATGCCGCGCGGCGAAAATTCGGTTTCGAAGTTTGAACGGGCAAAGACCGTGCTCAGGTAGTCTGCCAGCAGCGGACGCAGCGCGGCGAACTCCTGCGGGAAGAGATAGGCTTCCGCACGGGTTTTGGCGTCATGCTCTTTGAGCATGGTTTCCGGAAGGCCAGCATCCAGACGCTGTTGCAGCAGGGAAAATTCCTGCTGGAAGTTGCCCATCAGGTCGTAATCAGCGTGTTTGGTCTGCTCCCACGGCAGCGTAAAGCCCCAGATCTGGTCGCGCTGGGCTTTGTCGTAATCCGCAAACCAGGCGCGGAAGCCTTTAAGCAGGTCCGCTTTGGTCACCATCACATACACCGGGAAGCGAATACCCAGCTGTTCATGCAGCTCGGAGAGACGCTGGCGCAGGTTGACCGCCTGCTGGCGCGAGGCCTCAGCGGACTGCGAAAGCAGGTCGGAAATGCTGATGGTGATAATCACGCCGTTAATGGGCTGGCGACGGCGGTATTTACGCAGCAGGTTGATAAATTCCAGCCACTCCCCGGCGTCCTGAACCTGCTCGCTTTCCTGAGTGGTGTAGCGCCCCGCGGTATCCAGCAGAACCGCCTCGTTGGTAAACCACCAGTCACAGTTGCGCGTGCCGCCAATGCCGCGCAGCGCGGTTTTACCGAAGCGATCCGCCAGCGGGAATTGCAGCCCGGAGTTGGCCAGCGCGGTGGTTTTACCTGAACCCGGCGCGCCAATAATGACGTACCACGGCAGCTGATAGAGGTACTGTGTGCTGAAGCGCTGCGTCCACTGCGCGCCATGTCCCGCTTTGCTGAAGTGGGCTTTTTTCAGCATCTGGGCGGCTTCATCGAAACGCCCGGCAAGGATCTGCTCCTCGCTGTTCAGACGTTTCTGCGGATCGGCCGCCTCCGGGCTGGTGGTATTTTCGTTGAGCTTGTCCATCAGCTTACGGTTCAGCCAGGCGTTATACAGCCGCGGCAGAATGTGGCTCTGGGCCCAAATCAGGTAGACCACCGCAATGCTGATGACGCGGTTCTGCTCTGATTCAAGGGGCCGGGTATCCACGATGGACAACAGCGGGCCAATCATCCAGATGACCGCCGCGAGCGCCGTTACGCCCAGGAAGCTCCACAGAATGCGATTGGTCAGTATAGAAAGTAGAGTTGTCAGCATCCTTAGTTTCCTTGCGGCAATCCGTTCAGCTCGGCCTGGGTATTGTCAGGCGATACCAGCAGCGTAATCTCTACGCGGCGGTTACGGGCGCGATTTTCAGGCGTGGTGTTAGGCGCTACCGGGTTGATCTCACCCCGCCCTTCGGCTTTGACGCGCTCAGGCTGTGAGAGGCTACCCTGGAGCTGTTTTTGCACCGAACGGGCGCGCTCAAGCGAGAGTTCATAGTTAGAAGCGAAGCGTGCGCTGCGGATCGGCACATTGTCGCTGTACCCCACCACCAGAATTTTGCCGCTGACGTTATTCATCGCCTGGGCGATGCGGTCGATGACCGGCTCATAGCGATCGCGCACCACCGTTGAGGCCGAGGCAAAGAGTCCGTCCCCTTTCAGGATCACCACGCTGCGATCCGCCTCATCCTTAACGGCCACCAGACCGGCATCAATTTCTGGTTTCAGGAAGCCGCGCAGGTTCAGCACCGCCGGCAGCTGACGCGCAGGCTGCTGGATCGTGGTTTCCGGCAGTTGGGACTGGTAAATTTTCGCCAGCACCGGGCTGGTGTTATCACCCAGACGCCAGTTCAGCACGATATAGAACAGGCAGGCGATAAAGCCGACCAGCGCCACGCACGCCCAAAGAGGGATCATCGGCCGCCAGAGCTTGCGCAGAACGGGGCGATCTTCCGGGTGCGGCGAGAGCGGCGGCGGGTAGCTGCCGCGCACGCCACGGATCATCTGCCACAGGCGCTGTTTAATGGTTTCAAGCTGGGTCCGGCCATTGTCCAGCACGCGGTAGCGGCCTTCAAAGCCGAGCAGCAGACAGTAGTTGATCATCTCCAGCAGCAGAATGTGTTCGCGCGGATTCTGCGACAGACGCGCCAGCAGCTGGAAAAACTTCTCACCGCCCCAGGTTTCGTTATGAAACGTCACCAACAGACCATTGCTTGACCAGACGCCGCTGCTTCCCCACGGGGTCAGCGCGGCGGCTTCGTCCAGCGCCGTGCAGAGGCAGTAGCGCGCGCCGACAATCACTTCATACGGTAAGCCCGCCTGCTGGCATCGCACTTCGAAACGGCGAATTTCGTCAATCAGGCGCTGGCGCAGCCCGACCTGATCGTCGTGGGAAACCGAATGACGGATTTGCGGAATCGCATTGAGCAGCGGATTGGCGGCCGCCACCAGCTGATTGTTCCCACTGGCTCCGGTAAACACGGCATCACTGCCGGTATCCTGTCGTTCCTGCATATTAAGCGCTCGCTTTATTATTCTGTCGGGCTACGGATGGCCCAGAACTCCATATCGAGACCCGGGAATTCCCCTGCGAGATGCAGCGCGAATGCCCCGGACTTGTCCATCTCGTGCCACAGTTCGCTGCCCCTCTCGAGCTCGAAATAGCTGTAGCCTGCATGCCACGGGATCTGCGGCGGCGCGACGGGCATTGCCCGAAGCATGATGCCCGGCAGCTGGAGCTGGACCAGATCGCGAATTTTCGACACTGGCGCAACCTTCATCTGGGCAGGGAAATGGGTTTGCAGGTGTTCGCCGGGGACATTGGCTTTTACCGCCAGCACGAAGCCAAATTCGCGGACCATGCTGGTCTCCGGCACGGTGGCGATGTTCAGCCCGTGGGAGCGTTCGTGCAACGGCAGCTGGATGGCATGATCTTCCATGACCAGCGACAGCCCCTGACGCAGCATCAGCATCAGTTTGCTGAAGCAAACGGCGAGATCGTCATGGTCGTATACCGGCAGTATGCTCTCTGCGGTACGCTGCGGCGTCCAGGTGGCGAGCTCCGTGGCAAACGGCAGCCAGCTGCGCCAGAGCGCTTCAGGGTGAAGCAACGGCAGCGTTTTTAAATGTGAGACGTCGCCAAGGTGGCGGTTGATCAGCGAGAGAAGCGTGAACTCAACCATCTCGGACGTATTGAAACGCCCCGGCTGGCGCAGTCGACCGCCGATCTGCTGGCTACGCTGCACCAGCAAGCCGTGCAGGTCATTGATCATACCGTACAGCTGCGGGCTGTTATTGGCGTTCAGCATTGGCGGAATGTAGCTGTTATCCAGCCGCACGTGGTTGTCGTTGCGCTTTTCGGTGACGTACGCCACGCCGATGGCGGTCCATTCTGCCGTCAGATCTTTCTCCAGCATCAGGGTCAGACGCAGGCGGCCAAACTGGACCGTCGCCTCCCCAACCGACATGGCGTTGTCGTCTTCCACCTCTTGTTCAAAGGTAATAAAACGCGCCAGAGAAGACTGCTCCTCGCTGAAAATCACCTCTTCACGGCCACCGCGACGAACCGGCAGCGCAAGCACCACCTTTTCATTGGTGAGATTATCGGGGATTTTTAGCGGAGCCGGACCGTTGCGGTCGCTGCGAACCTGGAAAAAGGTGCCGTCAGGCAGCAAACCGCTACAGTAGCTCAGGGCAATACAGCCCTGGCGTAGCATCGCTTCATCCAGCTCAAGGTCGAGAAAGCCCCAGAGATACGATCGCTGCAAGGCCCCCCACTCACGAACGTGGTTGAGGAGGTAACTTTCTGTCCGCTGAAAATGGTGGGGACGCAGGAACATGCCCTCGGTCCAGACGACCTTTTCTGCTTTCGTCATGATGATCTCTTTCCTGTTATGAAGGGCGTTACTGGCTGATGACCCGGATACCATTTACGTCAAGAAAGACGCTGGCCTGGAGTTCATCTGCGGACCATTTCCAGAACTGGTAAATCGCGTTTTCGCCGGGAACAGGCAAAGGAAGTGAGACGCGCCATTTTTTGCCGTCCAGCGCCTGGTATTCCGCCATCACGCCGATATAGCGCGCTTCCGGTGAGCTTTGTCCGCTCAGGGTTTTCGAAAGCTGGCCCGGCATCAGGAAGAACACATCGCTGTTCAGCAGATTCGCGCCAAGCGTGGCTGACGCGTTGTTCTGTAAGGAGTAGAAGTCACTGGACATGAAATCCGCATCGGATTTCAGCAGCAACACTCTGACCTTAAGCGGTGCAGAATCATTGATTTGAGGATGAGCCTGAAACTGAAGATTGTAGCGGGAGGGGTCGCTGTGTGAAGACGACGTACAACCACCGATCAGCGCGAGAATCAACGCAAAAAAAGGGAACCACATCCGATGAAAATTTTTATTATTCATAAAAATATGCTCGTGAAACCCGTTTAGTTCAGGATCCAGGTACCGTTCGCGCTGTCTTTGCAGGCTTTGCTGTTGCCATCGACATCAACACAGGTGGTTTTCTTACGCGCTTTCGGGCGCAGTGCCTGTTTACGCACGGTGGCTTCGTACTGGTCAGCCTTGATCACTGCACGCATCGGCACGTAACCAATCAGCTGTTCACTCCCTTCATCGGCCAGCGCCATCCAGAAATGTTCAACCTGCCCCAGCACAACGTAAGTTTTGCCGGTCTCAAGCGTACGGATCACTTTTCCGCCGTAGTCAGGACGGCTCATCAGGGATGCCGGGTACATGGCACGGTACGGTTCATTCACCTGAGTGAACTCCGCCGGAGGGGTAACAGCGTGACGGTGCGTCAGCGTGATGCCATTCACCTGGCTGGTCACAATCGTATCATCGGTGATCGCTGGTTTCTGCGGCGCCTTACAGCCCGCCACCGCCATAACAAACAGAAGTGATAACAATACGCGCAGTTTCATATGCTTTTCCGTAGCGATATTTAGAGGATGAAGAGAGGGGATAAAATTTGACTTAGGTGCTATTGTTAAAATAGTCGGAATATTTTCAGCAGGTAACTATTTTAAGGCATAGCTACCGCACGAACCCGACAGAAATGGGCCCAGCATGCTCCTGACATATTTTGACAAACGGTAGACAAGTTTACATGAGCTTGTCATCAATTCAATATTTCCCACCTGCTTAATGGCGTTTAATGATACGCCCAATGCATTATAGGATTAATCTCATAAAAAATGCGCACTTAGGTAAAATCGTCTTTTTCTTAGACAGATTTCGAGCATAACTCTATGAAAATTAATGGCTAAACAGGAAAAAGAGAACCACTATCATTAACGTAACCCCTTATTATCTCCACTACCATAATTAGTAGAATTTCATTTTTTCTGTGCGCTGCGGGATATATCTGGGATATTTTCATTGTTGCATTCAGAAGATAACTTTTATTGTGCACGAGCGTCCCGCATAAACAAATGGCGGCTAAGAAAATGGCAGAAATTTAATTTCGCGATCCGAAATAACCTGAGCAAAATTCCCCTTTGGGGTTATTTTTTGCACCTAAACAATTAAGCCCGGCTACATCTTTTTGCTCTCTCATCGTTCAGCGCGCTCCCTTGCAGCCCATAAACTGGGGGGGTTCAGCGGCGCTGACAGTGAACCTCACGCAAGAAGTTTTACCGTTACTACATATTTATTTTACTTCTTCCCAACATCTGCCGTTCTACTCTTTCACCCGGCACGCCTCATTTGTCTCTTCTACAATGTTCGCCTGCCGCTTGACTTATTTTGTGATAAAGGTACTTTTCAGGACATGAAGAAGATCCTGATTATCGTTCCCGATGGTGGCATGTTGTTTGAGGCCGCCGGTATCGCCGACATTCTGATGCAGGCCAACCGGCTGCACCCGGACGGCCTTGAGCAGCCCCGCTACCGCATCATTATCGCCACCACCCAGCCTCACCTGGTGATCCACGGCCAGTCCGGCTTAAACCTGCTGGCGGACTATCGCCTGCCGGAGCTGGATCCGCGCGAGCCGCTGGACACGATCATCATTACCGGTCGCGGCATGAATGAGCAGGAGAGCACCGCCGTGGTGGACTGGCTGCACCTGGCCGCGCCGCATGCGCGCCGCGTCGCCTCTGTCTGCGGCGGGGCCCTGCTGCTGGCACAGGCCGGACTGCTCGACGGGCGCCGGGCAACGACCCACTGGCGGCTGCTGGAAACCCTGAAAACCCGCTATCCTGCGGTCAACGTTGAGGGCGGCCCGCTCTATGTTCAGGATGGCCCCGTCTGGACGTCCGGCGGCGTCAGCTCCGGGTTTGACCTGACGCTGGCGCTGGTGGAGGATGATTACGGCTTCACCCTCGCCCGCAACGTGGCGCAGGATATGGTGATGTACCTGCGTCGGCCTGGCGGCCAGCTACAGTTCAGCCGCTATAATCTGGAGCAGTCCGGCGCGAGCGGACCGGTCAGCGAACTGCAAAGCTGGATCCTGCAAAACCTCACCGCAGATTTGTGCGTCGAAAGGCTGGCCGAACGGGTCGCCATGAGCCCGCGCAATTTTACCCGCGTGTTTACGCGTGACGTGGGCGTGCCTCCGGCCCGTTATGTCACCGAAGCGCGCCTGGCCGCCGCCCGACAGCTTCTGGAGCAGACCCAGGATCCGCTTGAGGTCATTGCCGAAAAAAGCGGGTTTGGTACCAGCATCAACCTGCGCCGCGTTTTTGAAAAGCAGCTTCATCTCACGCCGGGCGAATATCGCCAGCGCTTCCACTGCCGCAGAATGGCGTAATCTGATCCTTTTTTGTCATTTACGCCATCCGACCTGACGCCTACAGTAACTCCAGACAACACAGATAAGGAGTGCATCATGGTTAAGGTCGGTATTAACGGTTTCGGCCGTATCGGACGTAATGTCCTGCGCGCGGCGCTGGGCAACCCGGATCTCCAGATTGTGGCCATTAACGATCTGACGGACAGTAAAACCCTCGCCCATCTGCTGAAATATGACTCTCTGCTCGGCACGCTGCCAGTGCCCGTTGAAGCGGCAGACGGCGCGCTACAGGTTGACGGGCAACGCATCACCGTATTCAGTGAACGCGACCCGGCAAACATTGCGTGGAAAGACGCAGGCGTTGAGGTGGTAATCGAAGCTACCGGCTTCTTCACCGAACGTGAAAAAGCGGCGGTGCATATCACGAGCGGCGGCGCAAAACGCGTCATTATTTCCGCCCCGGCTAAAAATGATGATCTGACGGTGGTGATGGGCGTCAACCACACGCTGTACGATCCGGCCCAGCATTTTGTGGTCAGCAACGGGAGTTGCACCACTAATGGTCTGGCGCCAGCGGCGCAGGTGCTGCACCAGCAGTTTGGCATTGAGCACGGGCTGATGAACACCACGCATGCCTACACCAACAGCCAGGCGCTGCATGACCAGCCGGAAAAAGATCTGCGCGGCGCGCGCGCGGCAGCATTATCCATTGTGCCTTACTCCAGCGGCGCGGCAAAAGCGCTCGGGAAAGTGATCCCAGAGCTTGACGGTAAACTCACCGGGTATTCCCTGCGCGTGCCGGTTCCGGTGGTGTCGATTGTCGATCTGACGGTGACGCTGAGCCGCAACGTGACCGCCGAAGAGGTGAATGACGCGTTCCGTCAGGCTGCCGCCAGCGGGCCGCTGAAAGGCATCCTGGGCTACAGCGATGAACCGCTGGTCTCCCGTGATTATCAGGGCGACCCGCGCTCATCCATCATCGACGGGCTTTCAACGCTGGTGATTGGCGGGAATATGGTGAAGATCCTGTCGTGGTATGACAACGAGTGGGGCTTCTCGAACCGTCTGGTGGATCTGGCGGTGCTGATGGATAAGAAAGGGTTGTAGCCGATCGTATTGCCGGGTGACGCTTGCGCATACCCGGCCTGCAAAATGGCCCCTCTGCCTGCTAACAGAGGGGCATCATGACACTCTTCAGAAATAATATTTAAACCGCACACGACCGCCATAACGATCGTCGTTCTTATCGCTTCCCTTTTTCGGCGACGCGTTCACCCACGAAGCGTAGGCGCCCAGGTAAATGTTAAAGTTCTTCATCTTCATTACGTTGGGAATAAGGTACGACGCATGGACAGTGTGAATATCATACTCACCCGGATCGGTGATCCAGCAATCATTCTCACACTCTGCGTCAAAGGTTGAAGTGTTAAATTCGTCGATTTCGTTATGCGCATAAATATAGCCCAGCTCAGCGTTACGCCACAGGGCATTGACGCCGGAGGTGAAGTCCGTTTCGTCTGCGGCGTCAAGATACGCTGTGTTGAGATTCACGACTATGCCATCCTCAGGATCGGCTTTCAGACCATCCCAGGTCATGGTGAATCCGTAACCGGTGCGGTCAGACTGATCGACCCAACGACCCGCGTCATCCCGATAGCCATAAGCATTGTTGACCAGATTGGTTTCCATGGCGACGGCCGTTGAGAACGGGCCGTCCTGCCACGAAATAACTGGCCGGACATAGGCGACGTTCTTATCATTTTCCAGTTCCGCGCCATGGTAGCGCTGGTCGACGTACAGATCGCTGCCGTCTTTGAACAGCGTATTCAGCTCGAAATACCAGTTATCCAGCGTTTTACTCATCAGGAAGTTACCGCCGCTGTCGGTACGGCCACGCCCCTCTTTCAGCATATAAATGTAACCATAGCCGTCGCTATAAAGATCGTCCGCTGTATTGCCCGAGTATTCAACAAAGGTATCCTGGTTGAGCGGGAACATATCGTAGGCTTCAAAACGTCCAACTTTAATTTCCCAGTCGTTTTCTGCGCCAAAGAAAAATACCGCATCATCAAGGTACATTTGCCCTGCCAAATCGCCCAGTGGTTGTACAGAAAATCCGGAAAAATGGCCGTTATCCATTTTTCGATAACCATCAAACCCCAGCAAAATACGACCATTAATATCCCACCGTTCTTTATCTCCCGGTGCCCAGTCGCTATTAGCACTTTGCTTAACAGAAGTCAGACTGCCGGTTTTGCTGGCAGCATCCATATTAAATTCCACATCGCCATAAAATTTTATATCTCCAAAGCCCGAAAGCGTCAGCTTCGGTGGTGCGTCTTTATTGACGGGCTCTTCTGACTGGACGACCACGGGAGCAGCCTGCTGACTGGCCGCCTGCTGTTGTTTCAACGCCTCGATTTGCGCCTCCAGTTGCGCCAGTTTTTCATCTACGCTCGTCGCGCTTTGTGCCGCAAAAAGAGAGCCAGAACAGAGTGCCCCCACGAGGACAACCATTTTTTTAAATTGCATAGAATCCATCCTGAAATAAAAGTGAATACCCAAAGTGATGGGCCACTCTATTTCGTCTAAATGCTTTTCGGCAGGCTATTATGTTTTTTGTTATGTCGGTTATGTTTTTTACTTTGTGTGACCTTCACGGAAAGTTATTCGCGGAATGTAATAAAGAAACACAATCCCGCTCACAGAATTAAAAAAGGTTGCAACCCATAAGCCTGGTCAATATTCATGGCGTGCCCTGACAGGATATTTAATTAAAATCATTCCCCAAAAAACATTCCCCGAGTAAATAGTTTTCGGCGCGCTTCTCACGTCCGGGCGCGGCGGTAAATTGTCTGGTAATGCGCAAAATGGGATATCTAACACGCGAAGCGGGCAATATTCGTCTAAGGTTTTCAGGTGATTGACGACAGCGGTGACGCTGCCCAGCGACGAATGGAGATGAACCGATGATAAAAACTCGAATGCTACGCCCTGGCTTGTTACACCTTACGTTGGCAGGCGCCCTACTCGGTGTTACCGCATTTGGTTATGCTGAAGACCAGCCAACGAGCCAGCAAAGCTCACCTGATATTCTCCTTGGCCCCCTCTTTAATGAAGTACAGAGTGCCAAACTGTTCCCGGATCAGAAAACCTTCGCGGATGCCGTTCCCAAAAGCGACCCGCTAACCATCCTGGCGGATTACCGGATGCAGCATACCCAGTCCGGTTTTGACCTGCGCCACTTCGTGGAGATGAACTTTATCCTGCCGAAGGAAGGTGAGAAATACGTTCCCCCTGAGGGCCAGAGCCTGCGCGAACACATAGACGATCTGTGGCCTGTACTGACCCGCACCACTGACAAAGCGAACAAATGGGACTCCCTCCTGCCCCTGCCAAAGCCCTATGTCGTGCCGGGAGGACGCTTCCGCGAAGTCTATTACTGGGACAGCTATTTCACCATGCTGGGCCTGGCCGAGAGCGGCCACTGGGATAAGATCGGCGACATGGTGGACAACTTCGCTTACGAGCTTGATACCTGGGGCCATATCCCTAACGGTAACCGCAGCTACTACCTGAGCCGCTCTCAGCCGCCGTTCTTCTCGCTGATGGTGGAATTGCTGGCCACGCATGACAGCGACGCGTTGAAGAAATACCGTCCGCATATGGAGAAAGAGTACGCTTACTGGATGGAGGGGGCTGATGGGCTCCAGGCTGGTCAGGCGAACAAACGCGTGGTGAAACTGGATGACGGCTCGATCCTCAACCGCTACTGGGACGATCGGGACACGCCGCGCCCTGAGTCGTGGCTGGATGACGTGACCACCGCCAAAAATAACCCTAACCGTCCGGCCACCGAGATTTACCGCGATCTGCGCTCTGCCGCGGCCTCGGGCTGGGATTTCAGCTCCCGCTGGATGGACGATCCACAGAAGCTGGGTACCATCCGCACCACCAGCATCGTGCCGGTGGATCTGAATGCGCTGATGTTTAAGATGGAAAAACTGCTGGCCCGCGCCAGTCAGGAAGACGGCGATAACGCCAGTGCAAGTAAATATGACGCGCTGGCCTCCGCACGTCAGAAAGCCATGGAAAGCCACCTGTGGAACGATAAAGAGGGCTGGTATGCGGATTACGATCTGAAAACCGGGAAGGTGCGTAATCAGCTGACGGCCGCAGCCCTCTTCCCGCTGTATGTGAAGGCCGCATCACAGGATCGCGCCGATAAAGTGGCCGCAGCCGCGTCGTCACGCCTGCTGAAACCGGGCGGTATTTCTACCACCACCATCAACAGCGGGCAGCAGTGGGATGCGCCGAACGGCTGGGCGCCGTTGCAGTGGGTAGCGGTGGAAGGGTTGCAGAACTATGGTCAGCAGAAAGTGGCGATGGACGTAACCTGGCGTTTCCTGAAAAACGTTCAGCATACCTACGATCGCGAGAAGAAACTGGTTGAGAAGTACGATGTCTCTTCGACCGGTACCGGCGGTGGCGGCGGTGAGTATCCGTTGCAGGACGGTTTCGGCTGGAGTAACGGCGTGACGCTCAGGATGCTGGACATGGTCTGCCCGAAAGAGAAGCCGTGCGACAGCGTACCGGAGAATCAGCCTGCGGCAAACGATGATGTTGCACCTGCGAAACAGGCGGCGCAGTAGCGCCCCTCACCCTGCCCCTCTCCCCGGTGGGGCGAGGGGATGGTTCCGTGCAATAGATTGGCCCGGTAGCGAAGCGCCACCGGGCTTTTTTCAGAAGCTGTAACTCGCCCCGACCTGGAACGTGCGGTCACGGCCTATCCAGCAGTTGGTCGCGTCATAACAGGTGAGCGTCTCTTTGTTGGTGATGTTCTGCGCGCTCGCTTTCAGCGTCAGTCCCTCCAGCGATGGCGCCAGCTCGCCCATGCGGTAAGATGCCGCCAGATCGTATTGCGTCGTACCGCCCAGCTTGCCTGCGTCGTTGGCTGGCGAGATCTCCATCGGCCCGGTGTAGCGTGCCCCTGCCCCCAGCGTTAACCCTCTCAGCGGCGTGCTGTCAAAGGTGTAATCCCCCCACAGATTAAAGGCGTTCTCAGGGACCTGCGTCGGTCGTTTGCCCTGGTACTTGTCATCTTCGGTATTGATGGCGTGGGTGTAGGCATAGTTGGCAATCAGCGTCAGGTTATCCGTTGGACGACTCATAGCGGAAAGCTCCGCGCCTTTCGATTCCACTTCCCCGGTCTGGCGATAGTTGAGGAAGCCCGGATCGCTGGTCACCACATTTTTCTGACGAATGTTAAACACCGAGGCGGTGAAGGTGGTTGCGTATTCCGCCAGCAGGTATTTCACCCCACCCTCCACCTGCTTGCTGGTGGTGGGCTTAACGTCTTTCGCGGTCAGAGTGCCCTGCGGCGATACCGGGGCGAACCCTTCCGAATAGCTGATAAACGGCGAGAGACCATTGTCAAAGGCATAAAGCGCGCCCAGTCGCTTAGTGAGGCGATCCTGCGATACCCATGCTTTGTCACCGTTTTGCAGATAGTTGGTGGTGACGGAACGGTAGTCGTCATAGCGCAGGCTGGCCAACACGTTCAGCCCGCCAAACGCAATCTGATCCTGGAGGTAATAGCCATTCTGCTGATAGCTGAGACGGTTTTTCTGCGCGGTTTCAAGCCCCAGCGCATCGTTATCGATCTGCGAGTGATCCGGATTACGCATATCGATACCCGGTGTGGACGAGGCGTAACGATAATGGAAGTGAGAGTTCAGCTTCTGGTAGTCAAAGCCCGCCAGCAGATGATGTTTCCAGTCCCCCAGCGCGACGGTTCGGGTGACCTGGTTATCAATGTTGAAGCTCTGTAAATCTTCATCCGTGGTATAGGCGAAGCGGTTAAGCTGGTAGACCTCGCTGCCCGTCCCGGTTGAATAGGCGCTGCGCTGGTGGGTGTCCACGTCAAAGTAGCGCGCTTTCTGGCTAAAGCCCCAGCCACTGTCAAACTCATGTTCAAAGCTGTAGCCCAGCATCCACTGACGCTGCTTAAAGCCGCTCCACTCATCCCCGGCATAGTCACGACGATCGGCGTATTTAGACCGTAGATAGCTTAGCGGCATCGGATCAGACGGCGTCAGGCTCGGCGTATTTTGCGCCAGCGCGTCAATGGTCAGGCGCGTTTTGTCATCCGGCTGCCAGGTCACGGAGGGGGCCACCAGATAGTTTTCATAGCGCGTAGTGTGCGCCTGTTCGTCACTCTCTGTCGCTTTACCCAGCAGGCGATAGTTCCAGTCGCTGGTCGCAATCTGCCCCGTGGAATCCAGGTACCCCTCTTTAAGATTGCGGTTTCCGGTGTTAAAGCCCAGTTCTGTTTTCGCCTCTTTCTGCGGCTTTTTACTCTGAATATTGACCAGCCCGCCCGGGGAGCCACCGCCATACAGCACGGATGACGGCCCCTTCAGGATATCGACGCTCTCAATCAGCAGCGGATCGATTCGCGCTTTAGTGTTCCCGGTGACGTTATAGGGAAGTTGCAGGCCGTTGTAGAACTCCTGCTCGACGTTGAACCCGCGGATTTTGTACTCGCTCATGTAAGAGGTGCTCCCGCGCACCTCCGTGGAAACGCCCGGCGCATAGCGCAGGATCTCGTTTACCGAACTGGCGTGCCGCTGCTCAATCTCTTTAGCGGCAATGGTGTTGATCACCTGCGGCGTTTTACTTTCCGCGACGGCTGATTTCGTGGCGCTGTTGGTCCAGGCAGGGAGCGCGCTGCCCTGCTCTGTACCGGTCACCACGATGGTGGGTTCTTCTGCAAAAGCCTGTGTTTGCAATGCCAGCGTGACGGCGCCTGCCAACGCGCATAACGCAAAACGTGAGGTGCTCATAGTGTCGTCTTGTTATTAGATGGTATTGGGAACGCCAATTATTATCATTTCCATTAGCAAATCAATATCGGCGGAGAAAAACAGATCGTTTGTATTAAGTTTCATGCCAGCGTGCCGATAACCCAGAGACAGTCTGTCATCTATCGAGGAGCCATCTGGCGTGAGTAGCTACAGTGAGCAGTTCCTGAAACAAAATCCGCTGGCTGTATTAGGGGTGTTACGCGACCTGAAAAAGGGCGAGGTGCCGCTGCGCATCAACTGGTCAACCAGCCAGTTTATCAGCAAGATCCTGGACGTGACGGCAGAACACCTGATCGTGGATCTGGGTAGCCAGAGCGAAGAAAACCGTGCCGCGCTCCAGGCAGAAAACCTCTCGGTGATGGCCGAAACGCAGGGGGCTAAAGTCGAGTTTATACTGCCCCGCCTGACCACGATCGCGTACCAGGGTTTGCCTGCGTTTATCGCTCCCCTGCCCGCTAACCTCTGGTTCGTGCAACGCCGCGAGTTTTTTCGCATCAGCGCCCCGCTTCACCCGGCCTATTTCTGTAAGGCAAAAATGCCGGACAAAAAAGAGATCCGCTTTCGTCTCTTCGACCTGTCACTGGGCGGGATGGGCGCGTTAATGGATACGCCGAAGCCGGAAGGACTGGTGGAAGGCATGCGTTTTAGTCAGATTGAGCTGGATATGGGCGGATGGGGACGCTTCTGGTTTGACGCCCAGCTGATTGCCATCAGCGAGCGTAAGGTGGTGGACAGCAAAAACGAAACCATTACCACGCCGCGACTGAGCTTTCGCTTTCTGAATGTCGGGCCAGGCGCCGAACGCGAACTACAGCGCATCATCTTCTCACTGGAGCGTGAAGCGCGGGAACGCGCGAACAAAGTGCGCTGAAAGGCGTCGGGCAGCATGCAGCCGCCCGACAAAGGCGTTACATGGCGTCCATCGCTTTCTGTACTTTCCAGATATAACGTGGAGCCTGTACTGACGGATGATTCTTCACCACGTGCTCGAAGAATTCATCTTTATCCATATCGTTAATCTCTTCTATCGCCTCTTTGCGATCGGATGAGAAGGTTCGGAGCAGCGCGCCGGCTCCGTTAACGTACGACACCACCAGCGCATATTGCATCACTTCCGGATCGTCAATCCCCTTCAGAATGCCATGCTCGAGAATGCTCAGGTAAGCGGTTCCCATAGAGATATTACGTTCCGGGTTTTTCAGCTCGCTGGTGGATGGCTGTCCCTTCCAGCCCATGTAGCGATAGACCTCTCTTCCCGCCGTCGAGGCTTTTAACTGCATCAGCCCCACCGCATTCGATTTACTCACCAGCGTCGGGTTGCCGCCGGACTCCACGGCAATGATCGCCGTGATCAGACGCGGGCTCACGCCCCAGGCCTTCCCGGCTTGTTCGCTGATCGGCATCCACTGCATGGCCCGCTTTACCGGCACTTCAGGGTTCCAGGGGGGATTTTGATAATCATGTTTTGAACTACAGCCAGCGAGCAGCACAATCAAAAAAGCAAACCATCTCAATTTCACGTCATCTATCCTTATAGCCGGTCATCGCGGTACGTCGCCCCTTGAAGCAGGCGGCGTATAAGCGGCATGATATAGACAATTAGATTCTCATTCAGCAAGGAATTGCCATGCCTCAGTTTCATCTCATCGCACCGTCAGGCTACTGCATCAACCAGGAGGCGGCACAGCGGGGCGTTCAGCGCCTGCTGGAAATGGGCCATCAGGTAGAAAATCAGACTATTATCCCCCGCCGTATGCAGCGTTTTGCCGGTACGGAGGCGCAGAGACTGAGCGATATCAACAGCCTGGCGACGCTGGAAGGTGAAAACACTATTGTGCTGGCCGTGCGCGGCGGCTATGGCGCAAGCCGGCTGCTGGAGAGCATCGACTGGGCCGGGCTGGCCGCGCGCCAGCAGCAGGATCCGCTGTTAATCTGCGGACACAGCGATTTCACGGCGATCCAGCTCGGCCTGCTTGCGTTGCATAACGTCATTACCTTTAGCGGCCCGATGCTGGCCGGCAACTTTGGTGCGCCGGAGCTGGATGCATTTACGCAGGACCATTTCTGGCGCGCCCTGCAAAACCCGACGTTCACCGTCGAGTGGCAAGGCAATGGACCGCACTGGGAATGTGAAGGACAGCTGTGGGGCGGCAACCTCGCGATGCTGGTGTCGCTGATTGGAACGCCGTGGCTGCCGCAGATCACGGACGGCATACTGGTGCTGGAAGATATCAACGAACACCCGTTCCGCGTCGAACGTATGCTGTTGCAGCTGTATCACGCCGGGATCCTGGATCGGCAGTCGGCCATTGTGCTGGGCAGTTTTAGTGGTTCAGCCCCCAACGATTACGATGCGGGCTATTCCCTGGAGACGATGATTGATTTCATTCGTTCCCGGCTGGATATCCCGGTGATCGCCGGTCTGGATTTCGGCCATGAGCAGCAAACCGTTACGCTGCCGCTGGGTGCCCAGGCGCACCTTGTACACGATAATTCAGGCAGTCGGTTAACAATCAGCGGTCATCCGGTCTTAAAGGCATAAAAAAGCCGTTATTCCCCCTCAATAAAACGCAGTTAACGTTGTTATTATGTTAGGGTTTTAATAACAGCGTTCACATTGAGGTGGGAGTAAGACGACATTGGGTGCCACAGCGATAATCAGTCTTTTCATTCTGGGTTCCATCCTGGTAACCTTTAGCATTTTATTAAGTTCATTTTCATCGCGTCTTGGCATACCTATTCTTGTCATTTTCCTGGCTATCGGCATGCTTGCCGGGATCGACGGTATCGGCGGTATCCCCTTCGATAATTACCCTTTCGCCTATATGGTGAGTAACCTCGCGCTGGCGGTGATTCTGCTGGACGGCGGAATGCGCACCCAGGCAAGTTCGTTTCGCGTTGCCTTAGGCCCGGCGCTGTCTCTGGCGACCGTCGGCGTGCTGATCACCTCCGGCCTGACCGGCATGATGGCGGCCTGGCTGTTTAACCTCGATATAATGGAAGGCCTGCTGATTGGCGCGATTGTCGGCTCTACCGATGCGGCGGCGGTTTTCTCACTGCTCGGCGGCAAGGGGCTGAACGAACGCGTTGGCTCCACGCTTGAGATTGAATCCGGCAGTAACGATCCGATGGCGGTGTTCCTGACCATTACCCTGATTGAGATGATCCAGCAGCACGAAACCGGCCTGAGCTGGATGTTCGCCTGGCACATCCTCCAGCAGTTTGGCCTCGGGATTATCATTGGTCTCGGCGGCGGTTACCTGTTACAGCATACGATTAACCGTATTACGCTGCCTTCCGGCCTTTATCCGCTGCTGGCCCTGAGCGGCGGGATCCTGATCTTTGCCGTCACCACCGCGCTGGACGGCAGCGGTATTCTGGCGGTTTACCTTTGCGGTTTCCTGTTGGGCAACCGACCGATTCGCAACCGTCACGCCATCTTGCAGAACTTCGACGGTCTGGCCTGGCTGGCGCAGATCGCCATGTTCCTGGTGCTGGGCCTGCTGGTGACGCCGTCGGACCTGCTGCCTATCGCCGTGCCGGCGCTGCTTTTGTCGGCCTGGATGATCTTCTTCGCCCGTCCGCTGTCGGTGTTTGCCGGGCTGCTGCCGTTCCGCGGGTTTAACCTGCGTGAGCGGATATTTATCAGTTGGGTGGGGCTGCGCGGCGCGGTGCCGATTATTCTGGCAGTGTTCCCTATGATGGCCGGGCTGGACAACGCCCGTCTGTTCTTCAACGTCGCCTTCTTCGTAGTGCTGGTGTCGCTGCTATTCCAGGGGACGTCGCTGGGCTGGGCGGCGAAAAAAGCCAAAGTGGTGGTACCGCCCATTGGCTGGCCGGTCTCCCGCGTGGGGCTGGATATTCACCCTGAGAATCCCTGGGAACAGTTTGTCTACCAGCTAAGCGCCGATAAGTGGTGCGTGGGCGCATCCCTGCGCGATCTGCATATGCCCGCTGAAACGCGCATTGCCGCCCTGTTCCGGGATAACGCCCTGCTTCACCCGACCGGCAGCACGCGGCTGCGTGAGAACGATATCCTCTGCGTGATTGGCCGCGAGCGCGACCTACCTGCCCTAGGCAAGCTCTTCAGCCAGTCGCCCCCGGTGGCGCTGGATCAGCGTTTCTTCGGCGATTTTATCCTCGAAGCCAGCGCCCGCTTTGCGGATGTGGCGCTGATTTATGGCTTGGAAGGTGGACTGGAGAATCGCGATAACCAGCAAACCCTGGGTGAGATTATTCAGCAATTATTAGGGGCTGCGCCGGTCGTCGGTGACCAGGTGGAGTTTGCCGGGATGATCTGGACGGTAGCGGAGAAAGAAGATAACGCGGTGCGCAAAGTCGGCGTAAGGCCGATGGAGGAGGAGGCGGAGTAGCTGCTTTTTTGCCGGGTGGCGCTAACGCTTACCCGGCCTACAAAACCCCGAACGTAGGCCGGGTAAGCGTTAGCGCCACCCGGCACACACAAGTTACACCGTCACAACAGGCACTCTTGACGCCAGCGCGCACATCAGCTCATACCCGACGGTGCCCGCCGCAGCGGCCACATCATCAATTTTAACCTCGTTGCCCCACAGCTCAACCGGTGAGCCGATCCCCGCCTGGGGACACGGCGTCAAATCGATGGCCAGCATGTCCATGGAGACGGTACCTACCGTGCCGGTGCGCACGCCATCGACCCACACCGGCGTGCCGCTCGGGGCGATGCGCGGATAACCATCTGCATAGCCCCCCGCCACGATACCGATGCGCTGTTCACCTGCTGCCCGATAGCGGCTGCCATAGCCCACCGTATCGCCCGCTTTCAGGGTTTGCACGCCGATAATCTCGCTTCGTAACGTCATCACCGGCTTCAGGCCGCTGTTGGCAATATCCTGCCACTGACCTGAGGGTGACGCGCCGTACAGTACGATCCCCGGACGTACCCAGTTGTAGTGCGCCTCGGGATGCCAGAGCGTTGCCGCTGAGTTCGACAGCGAGCGCGGACAGTCCAGACCTTCTGCCGCCTGCTCAATGCGGACCATGGCATCGGCAATGCCGTCCGGCTTTTCCGCATCGGCGAAGTGCGCCATCAGCGTCATCTCACCGACGTTTTTCAGCGCACGAAGCTGCTGCCAGACCGTATGCACCCGTTCAGGCTGGAAGCCCAGACGGTTCATCCCGCTGTTCACTTTGAGATAGATATCCAGCGGGGCATGCAGCTTCGCGTCCTGGATGGCCTTGATCTGCCAGTTACTGTGAACGCTGGTCGTCAGGCGGTACTTATCCAGCAGAGGCAGATCCTGCGCATGAAAGAATCCTTCCAGCAGCAGGATCGGTCCTTTCCAGCCGCGCTCGCGCAGCAGGATGGCCTCTTCCAGATTCAGCAAGGCAAAACCATCGGTGCCGCCGAGCGCACTCCAGATACGGTCGATACCATGACCGTAGGCGTTGGCTTTCACCACCGACCAGACACGAGAACCCGGCGCAGCACGGCGAACAATTTGCAGGTTATCCTTCAGCGCCTGCAAATCCAGCTGGGCCAGAATGGGACGGGACATGACGACTCCTTAATTATGCGCGCCGTGCAGGTGTTGTGGACGCGATGGGGTAAACCCTGATTGATAGCGTGCGGCGCTCAAATCGTCAAACGGAATTGCCGGCGTCCGTCCGGAGATCAGGTCGCTCAGCAGCTGGCCCGAACCGCAGGCCATGGTCCAGCCAAGCGTGCCGTGGCCGGTGTTAGTCCACAGATTTTTGTATGGTGTACGGCCCACAATCGGCGTGCCGTCCGGGGTCATTGGGCGCAGGCCGGTCCAGAACGTCGCCTGCTCAATGAAGCCGCCGCGCGGGAAGAGATCGCCCACGACCATCTCCAGCGTTTCACGACGCGGTTTGAGCAGCTCGGTATTGAAGCCCACGATTTCCGCCATGCCGCCGACGCGGATCCGGTTATCGAAGCGGGTGATGGCGATTTTGTAGGTTTCATCAAGAATGGTCGAGACCGGCGCGCCGCTGTCCTCTTTCACAGGAATGGTCAGGGAGTAGCCTTTCAGCGGATAGACCGGGATATCCAGGATCCCTTTCAGCATCGCGGTTGAGTAGGAGCCAAACGCCATCACGTAGGCATCGGCTTTAATTACCTCTTCCCCACACTTCACGCCGTAAATCTTCTCACCTTCCGACAGCAGTTTGTCGACAGAAGTATTGAAGCGGAATTTCACCCCGGCCTGCTCACACATGCGCGCCAGACGCTGGGTGAATAGCTGGCAGTCGCCGGTTTCATCGTTCGGTAAACGCAGACCGCCCGTCAGCTTGTGCGCGACCTCGGCAAGCGCTGGCTCCACCTGCGCCAGCTGGCTGGCTTCCAGCAGCTGATACGGTACGCCCGCATCTTCAAGCACGGCGATATCGCGGGTCGCGTTTTCGTACTGTTGCGGGGTACGGAACAGCTGAAGCGTGCCGCCCTGACGCCCTTCATATTCAATGCCCGTTGAGGCACGCAGCGCCTTCAGGCAGTCGCGGCTGTATTCCGCCAGCCGCACCATACGCCCCTTGTTTTCCATATAGTGGCGGGTGTCGCAGTTGCGCAGCATCTGCCACATCCACTTAAGCTGGAACTGCGTGCCGTCAAGGCTGATCGCCAGGGGCGCATGTCGCTGAAACATCCATTTGATCGCCTTCAGCGGAACGCCCGGGGCCGCCCACGGCGCAGCGTAGCCCGGAGAGATTTGCCCCGCATTCGCCGCACTGGTTTCCAGCGCCGGACCGGATTCGCGATCGATAACGGTAACCTCATGTCCCGCCTGACTTAAATACCAGGCGCTGGTTACGCCAACGACACCACTTCCCAGTATGACAACACGCATAGCCACTCCATTATGAGCAAAAGAACAATCATCTAATTACAGATTGATAACCTAGTTGAAAATATTATTCAACATATGACTTTTTTATGGTGACTCAACTCACATATCCCGCTGTATCAGGGGATGGCGCTTATTTGGGATCTCCTGCTGCGCGTTATTTTTAACCAGTAGAAAATTCTGTGAGCACCGCTTTATTTGCCGTATCGAAAACGCGAAATCGCAAAGAAAAAATTTCTGCGCCCCGCGTATTTGAATGGGGTGATCTATGCTTGAAAGGAGGCTCTCCAGTCAGAGAGAGCGACCAACAACGAGGGCGCGCTAATGGCTACACTAGATTCCATGTCCAGGGACAGCACCCGTCTGAGCGATGGACCCGACTGGACCTTCGAGTTGCTGGATGTCTACCTGGCGGAGATCGACCGGGTGGCCAAACTCTATCGTCTGGATACCTATCCCCATCAGATTGAAGTCATCACCTCGGAACAGATGATGGACGCTTACTCCAGCGTCGGGATGCCAATTAACTATCCGCACTGGTCGTTTGGCAAAAAATTCATTGAAACAGAGCGGCTGTATAAGCACGGGCAGCAGGGACTGGCGTATGAAATCGTCATTAACTCTAACCCGTGTATTGCCTATCTGATGGAGGAGAACACCATTACCATGCAGGCGCTGGTGATGGCGCACGCCTGCTATGGACATAACTCGTTCTTCAAAAATAACTATCTGTTCCGCAGCTGGACGGACGCCAGCTCCATCGTCGATTACCTGATCTTCGCCCGCAAATACATTACCGACTGCGAAGAGCGCTACGGCGTGGACGAGGTGGAGAAGCTGCTGGACTCCTGCCACGCGCTGATGAACTACGGCGTTGACCGCTATAAGCGCCCGCAGAAGATCTCATTGCAGGAAGAGAAAGCCCGGCAGAAGAGCCGCGAGGAGTATCTGCAAAGCCAGGTGAATATGCTGTGGCGCACCCTGCCGAAACGTGAAGAGGAGAAAACCGTCGCCGAGGCGCGTCGCTACCCTTCCGAGCCGCAGGAAAACCTGCTCTACTTTATGGAGAAAAACGCCCCACTGCTGGAGCCGTGGCAGCGTGAGATCCTGCGCATCGTGCGCAAGGTGAGCCAGTATTTCTATCCGCAGAAGCAGACCCAGGTGATGAACGAAGGCTGGGCGACCTTCTGGCACTACACCATTCTTAACCACCTGTACGACGAAGGAAAAGTCACCGAGCGGTTTATGATGGAGTTTCTGCACAGCCACACCAACGTGGTATTCCAGCCGGCATATAACAGCCCGTGGTACAGCGGCATTAACCCGTACGCGCTCGGCTTTGCCATGTTCCAGGATATCAAGCGTATTTGTCAGTCGCCCACCGAAGAGGACAAATACTGGTTCCCGGATATTGCCGGTTCCGACTGGCTGGAAACGCTGCACTTCGCGATGCGTGATTTTAAGGATGAGAGCTTTATCAGCCAGTTCATGTCGCCGAAGATCATGCGTGATTTCCGCTTCTTCACCGTACTGGATGATGACCGCAACAACTACCTGGAGATCTCCGCGATCCACAACGAAGAGGGTTATCGCGAGATCCGCTCGCGCCTGTCATCCCAGTACAACCTGAGTAATCTTGAACCGAACATTCAGGTCTGGAACGTGGATCTGCGCGGCGACCGCTCCCTGACGTTGCGCTATATTCCGCACAACCGCGCGCCGCTGGATAAGGGGCGTAAGGAAGTGCTGAAGCATGTGCATCGCCTGTGGGGATTTGACGTGTTGCTGGAGCAGCAGAACGAAGATGGCAGCGTGGAGCTGCTGGAGCGGTGTCCGGCGCGGTTGAATACGCTGTAGTTTGTTGCCGGGTGGCGGCTACGCCTTACCCGGCCTACGGGTTTTGTAGGCCCGGTAAGCAAAGCGCCACCGGGCGAAAAAAAACCTCTCAATCGAGAGGATTTTTATTTTAGCGACTCTGAATCGCTAAATCACCCGGCAGCGTTTTCTGCATCCGGTGCCAGATTTCACCGGAGTCGTGGCCGTAACGACGCACCGTTTCATAGACCTGATCGTGCAGCCCTTCGGTGCAGAGTTTGCTCAGTTTATGGTAGAAGCCGAGCGCCAGGCTGCGGGCTTCAGGGTTAGCAAAGTAGTGACGACCAATGCGCGTATATAACCCTTTCATTCCATTCAGGATCAGACCGTAAACCGGATTGCCGGAAGCAAACGCCAGACCGCGGAACACGTTGTAATCCAGGGTCGCAAAGGCATCCGCGTGGTCTTCCACCTCATTAGCGGTGGCAAGCACTTTCAGCGCATCTTCAGGATGCTGACGAAACGCGGTGCGGATGAAAATGGTGGCGATGTTGGTGCGCACGGAAAGCAGATTATCAATCAGCTGTGGTACGCTTTCGTGGTCGAGACGCGCCAGCGTTTCCAGAATGTTCAGCCCGGACGTTTCCCAGAAGTTGTTCACCTTAGTGGGTTTGCCATGCTGTATCGTCAACCAGCCATCGCGCGCCAGACGCTGGAGCACTTCTCGCAGCGTGGTACGGGTGACGCCAATCAGTTCAGAGAGTTCGCGTTCAGCAGGTAGAATTGATCCCGCAGGGAAACGATTATTCCAGATGCTTTCAATGATGTACTCTTCCGCGAAACCCGCCGGGCTCTGCGCCTTAATGACCATAGTGAGATTTCCATTACACAGCTTTAGCAAATTGCACTCATCATACCAGAGGCGCGCAGAGGCAGATAGCGCAGCAGAGACAGAAAAGAGGGATCGCCGTTTCATTTTTATGAAATTTACAAATGGCTTAATCCCCCGCTCTGCCGCCATTTTTGCGTATACTGATGTCTTGTCTTATTTGACGGGTAAAGGACGTCTGTCGTGGAAATTTCATTTGGGCGCGCGCTGTGGCGCAACTTTTTAGGTCAGTCACCTGACTGGTACAAACTTACTTTACTGGTATTCCTGGTCGTTAATCCCGTTATCTTTTTGCTGGATCCCTTCGTTGCCGGGTGGATGTTGGTCGCCGAGTTTATCTTTACCCTGGCGATGGCGCTGAAGTGCTATCCGCTGTTGCCCGGCGGGCTGCTGGCGCTGGAAGCCGTGGTCATCGGCATGACCAGCGCGGAGCATGTTAAAAACGAGATTGCGTCGAATCTTGAAGTCCTGCTGCTGCTGATCTTCATGGTGGCGGGGATCTACTTTATGAAGCAGCTTCTGCTGTTTATCTTCACCCGTTTGCTGCTGAGCATTCCGTCGAAAACGCTGCTCTCGCTGGCGTTTTGCCTCGCCGCGGCCTTCCTCTCTGCCTTCCTGGATGCGCTGACGGTCGTGGCGGTGGTGATCAGCGTCGCCGTCGGCTTTTACGGGATTTACCACCGGGTGGCCTCGTCGCGTCCTGGCGATAACTTGCAGGACGACAGCCACGTTGAGGCGCACAACCGCGATGTGCTGGAACAGTTCCGCGCGTTTCTGCGCAGCCTGATGATGCATGCGGGCGTGGGGACGGCGCTGGGCGGCGTGATGACAATGGTCGGGGAGCCGCAAAACCTGATTATCGCCAAAGCGGCTGAGTGGCATTTTGGCGAATTTTTCCTGCGCATGGCGCCCGTCAGCGTGCCCGTGCTGGTCTGCGGGTTAGCCACCTGTGTGCTGGTCGAAAAATTCAACCTCTTTGGGTATGGCGCTAAGTTGCCCGATCAGGTCCGCCAGGAGCTGCATAAGTTTGACGAGCAGAGCCGCAAACAACGCACGCGCCAGGAGACGCTGCGCCTGATTGCACAGGGTTTCATCGGCGTGTGGCTTATCGCTGCGCTGGCCTTCCACCTTGCCGAGGTGGGGCTGATTGGCCTGTCGGTAATTATCCTTGCAACCAGCCTGGGCGGCGTTACGGACGAACATGCTATCGGAAAAGCCTTTACCGAAGCGCTGCCGTTTACCGCCCTGCTGGCGGTGTTTTTCGCGGTCGTGGCGGTGATTATTGACCAACATCTGTTCGCGCCGATCATCGCGTTTGTGCTTCAGGCTACGCCAGATTCGCAGCTAACGCTGTTCTATTTGTTTAACGGTCTGTTGTCCTCTATATCCGATAACGTCTTTGTCGGGACGGTATACATCAATGAGGCCAAAGCCGCGATGGAGCAAGGGATTGTCAGCAGTGAACAGTTCGAGCTGCTGGCGGTGGCGATCAACACCGGAACCAACCTCCCCTCCGTGGCAACCCCGAACGGTCAGGCGGCATTCCTCTTCCTGCTGACCTCGGCGCTGGCACCACTCATACGACTTTCTTATGGAAGAATGGTCTGGATGGCGCTGCCGTATACGCTGGTGCTTACCCTGGTTGGTTTGCTGTGCATCAAAATTACTCTCGTTCCCTGTACGCAATGGTTATTGCAAGCAGGTATACTTGCGGCGCATTAAAATTCGTTTACACTGCGCTGTCTAAGCATGTTCCAGGGAAATGATTATGTTGCGATTTTTGAACCAGTGCTCACGCGGTCGCGGAGCGTGGTTGTTGATGGCCCTGACCGCCTTTGCGCTGGAAATGGTCGCGCTGTGGTTTCAGCATGTCATGGGGCTGAAACCTTGCGTACTGTGTATTTATGAGCGTTGTGCGCTGTTCGGCATTATGGGCGCGGGTCTGGTAGGTGCGATTGCACCCAAATCACCGTTACGCTATGCGGCAATTGCCATCTGGCTGTACAGCGCCGGGAAAGGGATTGCGCTTGCCTGGGAGCACACCCAGATGCAGCTTCACCCGTCGCCGTTTATGACCTGTGATTTTGCCGCCCGCTTCCCGAGCTGGCTGCCGCTGGATAAATGGCTGCCGCAGGTGTTTGTGGCCTCCGGTGACTGCTCTGTACGCCAGTGGGAGTTCCTGACGCTGGAGATGCCGCAGTGGCTGGTGGGCATTTTTGTCGCCTACTTTGTGGTGGCGCTGCTGGTGCTGATTGCCCAGCCGTTCAAACCAAAGAAACGCGATCTTTTTGGAAGGTAAAAGCAAAACGGCAACGTCAGTTTTGTTGGTCGGGTAAGCGCAGCGCCACCCGACAAAATTGCGCACAATAAAAAACCCGCCTCGGCGGGTTTTTTATTATCACCGATTAGGGTGATTCATAATGTGGTCTTCCCAGTCGCGCACCTCGGACTCTTTCACCGCAATGTGGCGCACGGAAATACGTTCACCGTGCATCGCTGCTTTCGACCCCGTCAACAGCGGATGCCATGTGGGCAGATCCTTTCCTTCCGCCAGCAGGCGATACGCGCAGGTATGCGGCAGCCACTCAAAGGTCGGCAGATTTTCACGGGTTAACTTGATGCAGTCCGGCTCATATTCGAAACGGCGCTCATAGTTGCGGCACTGGCAGGTTTTGATGTTTAACTGCTTGCAGGCTACGTTGGTGAAATAGATCTCGTCCGAATCTTCATCCATCAGCTTATGCAGGCAGCACTGCCCGCAGCCGTCACACAACGATTCCCACTCCGCGTCGGTCATGTCGTCGAGAGTTTTGCTTTGCCAGAAAGGAATGTCGTTCATCGGGATGTCCACACGTCAAAATAGAGCGCACCTTATAACGAGTCTGGCACGTTGATGCAAGTTTTGCCGCCCTTTTCAGGCGGCAAGGTGCTTTTACAGCACGCGGGTTTTCAGCGACAGGCCGTTAAAACTGACGTCCAGTTCTTCGCCGCCAAGCAGCGGCCCCACACCTTCCGGAGTGCCGGTGAGGATCACGTCGCCAGGTTTCAGGGTGAAGAAGCGGCTCATGTAGGCAATCAGCGGAACGATCTTATGGATCATGTCAGCGGTTGTTCCCTGCTGGCGGATCTCGCCGTTGACCTTCAGGCTGAGCTGCGTGTTCTGCGGATCGTCGGTAAATTCACTCACCGGAACGAAACCGGAAATCGGGCATGAATTATCAAAACCCTTGGCTTTTTCCCACGGCTGCCCCGCTTTCTTCATTTTGCCCTGTACGTCACGCAGCGTCAGGTCGAGCGCGACACCGTAACCCGCAATCGCCTTCTCTACATGCTCTTCAGTTGCCTGGCGCAGCGTCGCGCCGATCAGCACCGCCAGTTCCACTTCATGATGCACCGAACCCAGTCCCTGCGGCAGAACCAGCGGCTGGCGAATATCGCACAGTGCGGTTTCTGGCTTAATAAACAGAACCGGCTCTTCCGGCACGGCGCTGCCCATCTCCTGAATATGTTTTGCATAGTTGCTGCCCACGCAGACCACTTTGCTGACGGGATAATCCAGTAATGCACCTTGCCAGTTATGATGTTGATACATGGTCGACCCCTAATCGGTTGATGAGTTGTTCCCGGAAGGACCCGGGCTTATTTCTTTCCGCTCAGCTCAAGGTGCTGTTTTAATAAATTCTCCGGTGGCGGCGGAAGCTGTAAATAATAGCCCTGCTCGATTAACGCCTTTTTGACTTTCTCAAGATCGGCGTTCACCAGCTTCTTACGGCCGTCCAGCGGCAGCAGCATCGCCAGCTGCGGTCGGCCAAAGCTTTTCATTAATTCTTCAGGCACGCGGGAAAAATCTTCTTTCTTTTCGACATAAAGGTAGGTCTGGTCGCGGCTGGTACTTCTGTAGATCACACAAAACATGTTTTTACTCTGAATTAATGGGTGGTTGCTTGCCTCAATATACTCCTGACTATAACATGCCTGATACTCTTCGGAATATCGCGGCGATGTGTTGCGGTTAATAGCAAATTGAGTAAGGCCAGGATGTCAAATACGCCCATCGAGCTTAAAGGCAGTAGCTTCACCTTATCAGTGGTTCATTTGCATGATGCAAAACCCGAGGTTATTCGTCAGGCGTTAGAAGACAAAATCGCGCAGGCTCCCGCTTTTCTTAAGCATGCTCCTGTCGTCGTCAATGTAAGCGACCTTGAGGGGCCGGTTAACTGGAAGCGACTCCAGCAGGCCGTCGTCTCCACGGGGTTGCGCATCGTGGGTATTAGCGGCTGCAAAGACGCAGAGTTAAAAGCCGAAATTGAACGCGCGGGTTTGCCCTTGTTAAACGAGGGCAAAGAAAAAGCCCCGCGTGCAACGCCTGCAACCGTTCCCGCTCCCCCGCCTCCGGCGCAAAATGTAGCCCCAGTCACAAAAACGCGATTGATTGATCTGCCGGTTCGTTCCGGTCAGCGCATTTATGCGCCAAACTGTGATCTGATTGTTACAAGCCACGTCAGTGCGGGCGCAGAACTGATTGCAGATGGCAATATTCACGTTTACGGTATGATGCGTGGGCGTGCGCTTGCGGGCGCCAGCGGCGATCGAGAAGCACAAATTTTTTGTACTCACCTGACGGCAGAACTGGTGTCTATCGCAGGTGAATATTGGCTGAGCGATAAAATCCCAGCCGAATTTTATGGCAAAGCGGCCCGTCTGCAACTGGCAGATAACGCTTTGACCGTTCAACCGTTAAATTGATCCCTTTTAACAAGGAATTTCTATGGCACGCATTATTGTTGTGACTTCGGGTAAAGGAGGCGTTGGCAAGACCACCTCCAGCGCGGCCATCGCTACTGGTTTGGCCCAGAAGGGAAAGAAAACCGTCGTAATCGACTTCGATATCGGTCTGCGTAACCTGGACCTGATCATGGGTTGCGAGCGTCGCGTGGTGTATGACTTCGTGAACGTCATTCAGGGCGATGCCACCCTTAACCAGGCGCTGATTAAAGATAAGCGTACCGAGAACCTCTACATTCTTCCGGCGTCCCAGACCCGTGATAAAGACGCCCTGACCCGCGAAGGCGTGGAAAAGGTGCTCGACGATCTGAAAAAGATGGAGTTCGACTTCGTGGTCTGCGACTCCCCGGCCGGTATCGAAACCGGGGCTTTGATGGCGCTCTACTTCGCGGATGAAGCCATCATCACCACCAACCCGGAAGTCTCGTCAGTACGTGACTCCGACCGTATTCTCGGCATTCTGGCCTCGAAATCCCGTCGCGCGGAAAATGGCCAGGAGCCAATCAAAGAGCACCTGCTGCTGACCCGCTACAACCCTGGCCGGGTGAACAAAGGTGACATGCTGAGCATGGAAGACGTGCTGGAGATCCTGCGCATCAAACTGGTTGGCGTGATCCCGGAAGATCAGTCCGTGTTGCGCGCCTCTAACCAGGGCGAGCCCGTGATCCTGGATACACAGGCAGACGCAGGTAAAGCGTATGCGGATACCGTTGACCGTCTGCTGGGAGAAGAACGTCCTTTCCGCTTCATTGAAGAAGAGAAGAAAGGTTTCCTCAAACGCCTGTTCGGAGGATAAGTTATGGCATTACTGGACTTTTTTCTCTCGCGGAAAAAAAGCACCGCCAACATCGCAAAAGAACGTCTGCAAATCATTGTGGCGGAACGTCGTCGTAGCGACGCCGAACCGCACTACCTGCCGCAGCTGCGCAAAGACATTCTGGAAGTGATCTGCAAATACGTGCAGATTGACCCGGAAATGGTCACCGTTCAGCTGGAGCAAAAAGACGGGGATATTTCGATTCTGGAGCTGAACGTGACGCTTCCGGAAGCGGAAGAGTCGCGTTAATCCGTTTGTGGTTTTGTAGGCCGGGTAAGCATCGCGCCGCCCGGCAATTTCCCCGGTGGCGCTGCGCTTACCGGGGCTACAATTCTTTAGCGCGGATACCCTTCCAGCAGGGTATTCAGGCGTTCGGCCATCAGTTCCCCCCGCCATCCGGCGACCAGTTCCGGTAAACCATTTTGCGGTTTCAACTTCCAGTGCCAGTTCAGCAGCTGGTTAATCTGACGACGTGAAGCCAGCAGTTCGGCACTCAGTTTGCTTTCCCCCGCCACCGTCTGCACGAGCGCTTTGATATCTTTGAACGCCTTGCGGTAGCCCGGCATATCCATCAGGTTAAGCAGCGGTTCTGGCAGTGCGTCCTCCGGCAGCTGCTGAGCTTTCTCTACCAGCGCGAGCAGCGTTTTACCGTGGAAACGGATCTCACTTCCGGAAAGGCCAATGCTGTTCAGTTCACCAAGGCTACCCGGCATATAGCGCGCCACCGCCCACAGGTGTTCTTCACGCACCACGAAGTTAACCGCCAGATCGCGCTCACGCGCTTTACGCAGACGCCAGTCAGCCAGCAATTGCAGACAGGCCAGTTGACGGGTGCGCAGCTGCCAGGCGTTGGTGATGTCACGCCAGGCTTCTTTCGGATCAACCACTTCCTGACGACGCTGCTGCGTCATGCGGCACTCGTCCAGTGCGGCAGACAGCCAACCGGACGCCTCAGCCTCTTTCATGAGCTGGCCGGCAATCGGTAGCAGGTAAAAGACGTCTGCCGCGGCGTATTCAAGCTGACGCGCCGTCAGCGGACGCGCGAGCCAGTCGGTACGCGATTCGCTCTTATCCAGCGTCAGACCGGTGTACTCTTCCACCATCGCGGCGAAGCCCCAGGAGAGCGGACGACCGCTGAACGCCGCGAGGATCTGGGTATCAATCAGCGGCTGCGGCATGATGCCAAAGGTGTTGAGAAAGACTTCCAGATCTTCACTGCCCGCGTGCAGATATTTGGTCACGGCGGTATCCAGCAACAGCTCGCGCATTGGCGCCCAGTCGGTAATGCCGAGGGGGTCAATCAACGACACGTGTTTGCCGTCATACATCTGAATCAGACCCAGCTGCGGATAGTACGTTCGGGTGCGGACAAATTCCGTATCCAGGGCGATAGCGGGAAATTCACGCGTCACCTCGCACAGCGAAGCCAGCTCGTCGTTGGTAGTGATCATCTGGTAATTCAAATCGGACTCTCTTTTGTTTGCGCCCATAAAAAACGCCGGCTTAACCGGCGTCTGGGCGATTAACGTGAAGCTCAGGCCTTATTGTCCACTTTGGCACGGGCTTCGTCACGTAATTCTCGTCGTAATATCTTCCCGACGTTGGATTTCGGCAGCTCATCCCGGAATTCCACCAGCTTCGGCACTTTATAGCCCGTCAGCTGACGGCGACAAAACGTTATCAGCGCATCCTCGGTAAGAGAAGGATCTTTCTTGACCACAAATATCTTCACCGCTTCACCGCTGCTGCCGGAAGGAACGCCCACCGCCGCCACTTCCAGCACGCCGCTGTGCTGCATCACCACGTCTTCGATTTCGTTCGGATAGACGTTGAACCCTGACACCAGGATCATATCTTTCTTGCGATCGACGATGCGCAGGAAGCCTTCGTCATCCATCACCGCGATGTCGCCCGTGTGCAGCCAGCCGTCTTTGATGATCTCATCCGTGGCATCCGGACGTTGCCAGTAGCCCAGCATCACCTGCGGCCCTCTGACGCACAGCTCCCCTGGCTCACCGTGAGGCACTTCGTTATCCTCATCATCCACCAGTTTTGCTTCCGTCGACGGGACCGGCAGACCGATACTGCCGCTGTGATAGTCGATATCATGCGGGTTAACGCTGACCAGCGGGGCGCACTCCGTCAGGCCATAGCCTTCCAGCAGATATTGCCCGGTGAGTTTCACCCAGCGCTCGGCAACCGCCTGCTGAACTGGCATCCCGCCACCCGCAGAGAGGTGCAGCGTGGAGAAATCGAGCTGCTGGAACTCTTTATTGTTAAGCAGCGCGTTAAACAGGGTGTTCACGCCAGTCATGGCGGTGAACGGGTATTTCGCCAGCTCTTTGACCAGCCCCGGAATGTCGCGCGGGTTGGTGATCAATACGTTTTGACCGCCAAGCTCAATAAACAGCAGGCAGTTCATGGTCAGCGCAAAAATGTGATACAGCGGAAGCGCGGTGATCACCAGCTCCTTGCCCGGGTGCAGCAGCGGCCCGTAGGTGGCATTAACCTGCTCAAGGTTCGCCAGCATATTTCGATGGGTCAGCATCGCCCCTTTCGCCACGCCGGTGGTACCGCCCGTGTATTGCAGAAATGCCAGATCCTCGGACACGATCTCCGGCTTCACGTACTGCATCCGGTAGCCCGCATGCAGGGCGCGGCGGAAAGAGATGGCATCCGGCAGGTGGTATTTCGGCACCAGCCGCTTAACGTATTTAACGACAAAGTTGACCAGCGTACCTTTCGCGGTAGAGAGCTGGTCGCCCATGCGCGTCAGGATGACGTGTTTAACCTGGGTTCTTTCAACGACTTTTTCCAGCGTGTGGGCAAAGTTGGAGACAATCACAATCGCCGCCGCGCCGCTGTCATTCAACTGATGTTCCAGCTCGCGCGGGGTATAGAGCGGGTTAACGTTAACCACGATCATCCCTGCCCTGAGGATCCCGAACAGCGCCACCGGGTATTGCAGCAGGTTTGGCATCATCAGCGCGACGCGATCCCCTTTCTGCAAGCCCAACCCTTCCTGTAAATAGGCTGCAAACGCCCGGCTGCGCTCTTCCAGCTTACGGAAGGTCATCACTTCGCCCATATTCACAAATGCAGGCTGGTCAGCGTAACGCCGTACCGAGTGTTCAAATAATTCAATCAGGGATTGATAACGGTCAGGATTGATCTCCGCAGGGACATCCGCGGGATAACGGTTAAGCCAAACCTTTTTCAATGCATCACCTCTGAAATGAGTGTTCGTCGTCATCACAGCCCCGACAATAAACAGTTTATTAACATTATATTAACTCAGCGTACCAGTTTATTAATTGTTCAGATTGCAGGTTGCGAAGCGCGTCACTCTTTTTTTTCGTTTTATCCGTAAAAAAACAGAGACAGCGGCTGAGCCGCTGTCTCTTTCCTAACAATAACAGTAAGTTACTCAGTTACGATTGTTTGAACCTGTGCAGGGCCTGGATTGTACCAACCCCAGCCACCGTAGCCGTATCGATACGGATGCGGTCCCCACATCCACGGATCGATTGGCTGTGGCGGCATCACCACCTGCTGGGCGATACGCCAGCGTTTGTAGCCGTTCACCTGCATGGTCATAAATTTGTATGGCGTATTGCCGATTTTCCCCGCCACCGAACCGGTAATCGGCCCGACGACGGTTACCAGCTGCCCGCGGAAATCTACCGGATCGAGGAAGCCGCTGACGTCAGCGTAGATCCGCCCGCGCGAGGCTTCACCCAGAACAGGCCGCGCGCCGTCGTCCAGCGGGACAGTGGCAATCTCCAGTCGGGTTTTACCCTGCTGGTTTATCACTTCAACCACCTTGCCGCCAAACCGCGCTTCCTGCCCGACATACAGCTCCGGGGCATTCATCACGCGTACCAGATCCTGCTGTGGCGTCGGGCTGGTGCCCTTGATCGCATCAGGAACGGTGACGCACCCGCTCAGTGCTATGGCAACCGCGCCTGCCATAAGAAAGCGTACAACTTTAGTCTGAACCGCCATGATGCGACTCCTTTTTCTCAGTTCCTGTTACTGAGATTCACTCGCGGCCAGGAAGTTTCTTCCACGCGACGGTGTTTCGTAAATAAACCGGTTCAGCATGTTCAACCGCCACGGTTTTTCCTGCGGCAAGCAGCTGACAGGCAATCGGCAGCATATCTTCGGCGGCAGGCAGGAGCATGTTACCGTCCACCAGCGTAAGGCCGGTGTCCTTCGCCATCTCAGGCCATGCCGGCCAGCCGGTTCCGACCGTCGCCCACTCACCGGAGAGCTGCTTCAGGCGCCCGGTGACGGCTTCAGGTTTAAGCACCGCTTCCGTCTCTTCGCCGTGCCAGACGCCGTTTTCGTCACGGGTGTACTCCGCCCAGTAGACTTCCCCCATGCGGGCATCAATCGCAGCCAGCACGCGGGTGGCGCCGGTCATGCGCCAGGCGCCCTGAGCCATGGTCGCAAGCGTTGAGACGCCGATCATCGGCAGGTCAGCGCCCAGCGCCAGCCCCTGCGCAATGCCAATCCCGATACGTACGCCCGTAAAGCTGCCCGGACCACGGCCGTAGGCCAGCGCGTCGAGGTCAGTCAGGGCGGTGTTGCCCTCGGTTAAAATGGTTTTTACCAGGGGCAGAATACGTTGGGTGTGTTCCCGTGGGCACTCTTCAAAATGAGCAAAAGTCGTACCGTCGTTCCACAGGGCAACGGAACAGGCCTCTGTCGCGGTATCAATAGCCAGAATTCGCATCAGTCGTCGCGCTCTCGCAATGGTCAGTCACAAAATGGCGCGCATCTTAACACACTCCGGGAAGAATTACTCCGCCGTCGGGTTCGCCAGGAAGCGGACCGCGCGTTTAATATCCCGCGTGCGCGGCGCGGGCGGCAGGCTGGCGAGGAAGGTGGCGCCGTAGGGACGCATCACCAGGCGGTTGTCGCAGATCACCAGCACCCCGCGGTCGGTGACGTCGCGGATCAGTCGCCCTACCCCCTGTTTAAGCGTGATGACCGCGTCCGGCAGCTGGACGTCGTCGAACGGATCGCCCCCGCGCAGACGGCAATCCTCCATGCGCGCTTTCAGGAGCGGATCGTCCGGCGATGTGAACGGCAGCTTATCGATAATCACCAGCGAGAGCGTATCGCCGCGCACGTCCACCCCTTCCCAGAAGCTGCTGGTCGCCACCAGCAGGGCATTACCGGCGCTGACAAACTGCTGGAGCAGCTGGCCTTTGCTGGTTTCCCCCTGCAACAGCACCGGTAGCGTCATGGTGGCGCGGAACTGCTCGGCCAGATCGCGCATCATGGCGTGTGAGGTGCAGAGCATAAAGCAGCGCCCGTTGTTGGCCTCAATCATCGGCTTCAGCATGGCCGCCAGATGGCGCGCCGCGCCCGGCTGGTTAGGCAGCGGCAGATTGCGCGGCACGCACAGCAGCGCCTGTTTCTCATAGTCGAACGGGCTCGGCAGAAGCAGGGATTCCGCCTGCTCAATGCCGAGGCGCTCGGTAAAGTGGTGCAGATCGTCATTGACCGACAGCGTGGCCGAGGTAAAGACCCAGGTGCCGGGCTTTTGCGCCATCACCTCTTTGAATTTATCAGCAACGGTCAGCGGCGTGAGCGCCAGGGTGAAGTGGCGCGAGGTACATTCGTACCAGTAGCTATAGCCCGGCTGGTTGATCTCTTTCAGCCGCTTCAGCCGCCCACGGTAGAGCGTGGCGCGCTCGAAAGCGGCGTCCAGCAGCGCTGAACGTCCGAGGGACAGCTTCGCCACGTCGTAACAGAGTTCAAGGGCATCATCGAGCAGCAGCAGCGCGCGCTGGATATTTTTGTCTGCGAGCAGTTCGCGCAGGTTGCCGCGATAGCCCGGCTCGCCAAGCTGTAAGCGGAAATCCTGTGCGCATTGCGCCAGGCGGTCCGCGCACTTCTGCAACTGCTGGGTATCTTTGAGTTCGGTGCGATAGGCAATGGTAATATCTTTCGCCAGATCCTGAAGCTGACGGCTGGAGAGCGACTGACCAAAATACTGGCTGGCGATGTCCGGTAGCTGATGGGCTTCATCGAAGATCATCACCTCCGCCTCCGGGATCAGCTCGCCGAAACCATTGTCCTTGACCACCATATCCGCAAGAAACAGGTGATGGTTCACCACCACCACGTCGGCGTCCATCGCGGTTTTACGCGCTTTCACCACAAAACAGTCCTTATACAGCGGGCAGTCGCTGCCGAGGCAGTTGTCATTGGTGCTGGTCACCAGCGGCCAGGCCGGGGAGTCTTCCGGCACGCTCGCGCAGGTGCTGATGTCCCCCTCCTCCGTCTGGTTGGCCCAGGCGCGCAGGACGATCACATCGCTCAGGGTTTGTACCGGCAGGTCGCCGCCCGCCAGCGCCTGCTGTTCAAGACGCTCCAGACACAGGTAGTTAGAACGCCCTTTCAGCAAGGCCAGACGCCCTTTATATTTCAGCGCTTTCGCCACCGTGGGTAAATCGCGGCTGTAGAGCTGATCCTGGAGCGCTTTTGATCCCGTAGAGATGATCACCTTTTTTTTCGCCCGCAGCGCAGGAGCGAGGTAAGCATACGTTTTCCCCGTACCGGTGCCGGCCTCCACGACCAGCGGCTGCGCCTTGTCGATGGCGTGCGCGACGGCATGCGCCATCTGACGTTGGGGTTCGCGCGGTTTAAAGCCGGGAATAGCCTGTGCTAACTGACCTTCTGGGGAAAAATCGTCTGCCACGGTGTTCTCTCACTGTATTTTTGCACAGGGATTATGTCAGCCCCTTCTCTCCGGTGCCACCCCAAATAGTGACGACGGCGGAACATTATGGCAGTCTTGCCGCCTGACGACGAAAGATAACGAGGATACGTTTATGACAATTACGCGCATTGATGCCGAAGCCCGCTGGTCTGATGTGGTGATCCACAACCAGACGCTGTACTACACCGGCGTCCCTGCCAATCTGGACGCTGACGCCTTCGAGCAGACCGCCAACACCCTGGCGCAGATCGACGCCGTACTGGAAAAACAGGGCAGCGATAAATCCCGCATTCTGGATGCGACGATTTTTCTGGCGAATAAAGACGATTTCGCGGCGATGAATAAAGCCTGGGATGCGTGGGTGGTGGCGGGTCACGCGCCTGTACGCTGCACCGTACAGGCCACGCTGATGAAACCGGAATATAAGGTTGAGATCAAGATTATCGCGGCAGTGTAAGCCGGTTATTCTTCATCTTCATCCTCAAAGCGCGCCACGATCCGCTCGCCGGTATGGGTGGCGCGCAGTTCTTCCGCAACCTGGGAAATTGCCTGTCCGCTGCTCATCCCCTGGGACATCAGCTCCTGAATACGTTCAACGGCTTTCTGCTGTTGGTCATGGCTGAGAGAAGGTAAACCTGCAAACATCGTTAACTCCTGCTAAATTATTCGCGCTAATTATTTCACGCTGCCCGGTAGTATGCCATACATGAACATGCGCTTCCCCACTGTTATGACCTTGCCCTGGCGTGCAGACGCCGCCGAGTTCTGGTTTGCCCGTCTGAGCCACCTTCCTTTTGCGATGCTCCTGCACTCCGGGCATGCGGATCACCCCTACAGCCGCTTTGACATTCTGGTGGCCGACCCGGTTAAAACGCTGACGACCGATGCGCTGTCGCCAACGGACGATCCGCTGATGCGGCTCCAGAACGAGATCCATGCTCTGGGCTTTTCTGCCACACCGGATCCGGATCTGCCTTTCCAGGGGGGCGCGCTGGGCCTGTTTGGTTACGATCTGGGTCGCCGTTTCGAAAAGCTGCCCGAGCATGCGCAGGCGGATATTTCCCTGCCGGATATGGCGGTGGGGCTGTATGACTGGGCGCTGATCGTGGATCACCGTAAGCAGACGGTTTCTCTGCTAAGCCACCGGGACGTGCAGGCGCGTCTGGCCTGGCTTGAGGCGCAACGGCCCGCCGCCCCGGAACGCTTTATGCTAACCTCCGGCTGGCGCTCGAACATGAGCGCGGAGGAATACGCGGAAAAATTCTCCCGCGTGCAGGCGTATCTTCACAGCGGCGACTGTTATCAGGTCAACCTCGCCCAGCGTTTCCAGGCGGCATACGAGGGAGACGAATGGCAGGCGTTTACCCGCCTCAATGCCAGCAATAAGGCCCCGTTCAGCGCATTTTTACGCCTTGAACACGGCGCCATCCTCAGCCTTTCACCTGAGCGTTTTATTCACCTGGCTGACGGTATGATTCAGACCCGCCCGATAAAGGGCACCCTGCCGCGCCTTGCCGATGCCGACGCCGACCGTCAGCAGGCGGAGACGCTGGCGGCCTCGCCGAAAGATCGCGCTGAAAACCTGATGATTGTCGATCTGATGCGCAATGATATTGGCCGCGTCGCCGAGCCGGGCAGCGTGCGCGTGCCGGAGCTGTTCGTCGTGGAGCCATTCCCGGCGGTGCATCATCTGGTCAGCACCATCACCGCACGTCTGTCGGCCTCGCGAACCGCCTGCGATCTGCTCCGCGCCGCGTTTCCGGGCGGCTCCATTACCGGCGCGCCGAAGGTCCGGGCGATGGAGATCATCGACGAACTGGAACCGCATCGCCGCAACGCCTGGTGCGGCAGCATCGGCTATGTGAGTCTGTGCGGCACCATGGATACCAGCATCACTATTCGCACCCTGACGGCCTGCGACGGTAACCTGTACTGTTCCGCAGGCGGTGGCATTGTGGCCGACAGCCAGGCGGAGGCGGAATATCAGGAAACCTTTGATAAAGTGAATCGTATCCTGAAACAACTGGAGAACTCACGGTGAAGAAAGACAACCTGACGCTGGATGATTTTCTGTCGCGCTTTCAGCTTCTGCGGCCCCAGGTTAACCGCGCCACGCTGAATCAACGTCAGGCGGCGGTGCTGATCCCGGTCGTGCGTCGTGAGCAGCCGGGTCTGTTGCTTACCCAGCGCTCACCGCATATGCGAAAACACGCCGGTCAGGTTGCGTTCCCGGGCGGCGCGGTGGACAGCACCGATGCATCCCTGATTGCCGCCGCACTGCGCGAAGCGCATGAGGAAGTGGCGATCCCCCCGGAGGCGGTCGAGGTGATCGGCGTGCTGCCGCCAGTGGACAGCGTAACCGGTTTTCAGGTCACGCCGGTCGTTGGCATTATTCCGCCCGATCTTCAGTATCACGCCAGCGTCGATGAAGTTTCAGCGGTATTCGAAATGCCGCTGGAAGAGGCCCTTCGTCTGGGTCGCTATCACCCGCTGGATATTCACCGCCGCGGACACGATCATCGGGTCTGGCTGTCGTGGTATCAGCATTATTTTGTCTGGGGCATGACGGCAGGCATCATTCGTGAGCTGGCCCTGCAAATCGGCCTGAAGCCTTGACTATACTTTACATTCCACCCTTTTCTGGCAGGTTTGCGATCGGCGTCGCGCTATTAGCAAAACCATCGTTAACCATTAGTTTAATTCATGTGAATAGTTAAGCCGAGGTTGGTGTTCCCTCTTACACTATGCGCAGTTATAACATCGTTACTGGAACCCCAGTAACCCTGTCAGGAGTGTGAAAGTGATTAGTATATTCGACATGTTCAAAGTGGGGATTGGTCCATCTTCTTCCCACACTGTAGGGCCGATGAAGGCCGGTAAACAGTTCGTCGATGATCTGGTCGAAAAAGGATTACTGGAAAGCGTTACCCGTGTCGCCGTAGACGTTTACGGTTCACTGTCATTAACGGGTAAAGGCCACCACACCGATATCGCCATTATTATGGGTCTGGCGGGCAATATGCCGGACACAGTTGATATTGATGCCATTCCGGCATTTATCCGCGACGTGGAAACGCGCGGTCGTTTGCTGCTGGCTAACGGCCAGCACGAAGTGGACTTCCCGCAGGATGACGGGATGCGTTTTCGTAGCGACAACCTGCCGCTGCATGAAAACGGCATGACCATCCACGCCTGGAGTGGCGAAAAAGAGATCTACAGCAAAACTTACTACTCCATCGGCGGCGGCTTTATCGTTGACGAAGAACACTTTGGTAAAGAGAGCGCGGGCGACGTCAATGTGCCCTATCCGTTTAAATCGGCCACCGAGATGCTGGGCTACTGCAAAGAGACCGGTCTGTCCCTGTCAGGCATGGTGATGCAGAACGAACTGGCGCTGCACAGCAAGAAAGAGATTGAAGACTATTTTGCTAACGTGTGGCAAACCATGCGCGCCTGTATTGACCGCGGGATGAACACCGAGGGTGTTCTGCCTGGGCCACTGCGCGTACCGCGTCGTGCATCTGCTCTGCGCCGCATGCTGGTCACTACCGACAAGTTCTCCAATGACCCAATGAACGTGGTCGACTGGGTGAACATGTTTGCCCTCGCGGTTAACGAAGAGAACGCAGCGGGTGGTCGCGTCGTGACGGCGCCGACAAACGGCGCGTGCGGTATCGTTCCGGCGGTGCTGGCCTATTACGATCACTTTATTGAGCCCGTGACGCCGGACATCTATATCCGTTATTTCCTCGCGGCAGGTGCTATCGGCGCGCTGTACAAGATGAATGCGTCCATCTCCGGTGCTGAAGTGGGCTGTCAGGGTGAAGTGGGCGTGGCCTGCTCTATGGCAGCAGCGGGTCTGGCGGAGCTGCTGGGCGCCAGCCCTGAACAGGTGTGCGTAGCGGCGGAAATCGGCATGGAGCACAACCTCGGTCTGACCTGTGACCCGGTTGCCGGCCAGGTGCAGGTGCCGTGCATTGAGCGTAACGCCATCGCCTCCGTCAAAGCGATCAACGCCTCACGTATGGCGATGCGCCGTACCAGCGAGCCACGCGTGTCGCTGGATAAGGTTATTGAAACTATGTACGAAACCGGCAAGGACATGAACGCGAAGTACCGTGAGACCTCGCGCGGCGGTCTGGCCATTAAGGTGCAGTGCGACTAAGCCTTCCTTTCGCCCATCTGCAACGGATGGGCGAATTTTCCCCTCTCGTCTCGTCGCTTCACGTATTCCCCACTACACTGTCACTGTTGCGTCTGGCTTTTCCGGCCGGTGCTTAACAGGCGACCGTTCATGCAAACTGCACAAACGATCATTAAAGACTATCGCCGAAAACGCGTTATCGTCTGTGTCACGGTTGCGCTCGTTACGCTCGTCCTGACGCTGGGTATTCGCTTTATTTCACAGCGCAACATAAATCAGGATCGGATCCACGACTTTACCCACCACACCGTGCGTGCGCTTGATAAGGTGCTTCTTTCGTTAGAGGCCCAGCGGGAAACGCTACTTTCACTGGTTGGCATACCCTGTTCCGAAGCAAATCTGATCCTGCGAAAACAGGCGGCGATCCTCCAGACCGTACGCTCCATCGCCCTCATTCAAGACGGAATACTGTATTGCTCAAGCGTCTTTGGCAGCCGTAATGTGCCCGTCAGTGAGTTTGTGCCGGAGCTGCCGGTCAGTGAATCCAGGCTGTTGCTGCTGACCGATCGGTGGCTGGTAAAAGGCAGCCCGGTACTGATTCAGTGGTCTCCCCTCGCGAGCGACGGCAACGACGGGGTGATGGAGGTGGTGAATATCGATCTCATCACTAAAATGATTCTCGAGCCGCAGCGGCCGCAGATCACCGACGTTGTCCTGAGAGTAGGAGATAACTTCCTCCGCGATGGGCAACAGGTGACGACTACGCCGACCTTCGATGAAAACGCCTCCCTGCTGGAACAATCGTCACAGCATTACCCTTTCAGCGTCACGGTGAGCGGCCCCGGGCCTGGCGAAATGGCGTTGAAAAATCTGCCCACCCAGCTGCCGCTGGCGTTGATGCTCAGCTTACTGATGGGCTATATCGCCTGGCTCGCCACCGCGCGGCGCATCAGTTTCACCTGGGAAATCAATATGGGAATTGCGGCCAGGGAGTTTGAGCTCTTCTGCCAGCCGCTGGTGAATGCCCGCACCCGGGAATGCGTCGGCGTCGAGATCCTCCTGCGCTGGAACAACCCGCGTCAGGGATGGATTTCGCCCGATGTCTTTATCCCTCTGGCCGAAGAACATAACCTGATTGTTCCGCTTACCCGCTACGTCATCAGCGAAACGGTGCGGCAGATAGGCTATTTCCCGGCCTCGCGCGATTTCCATATCGGCATTAACGTGGCCGCCAGCCATTTTCGCCGCGCTGCGCTGATCCAGGATCTCAACCGCATCTGGTTTAACGCCAGCCCTGTTCAACAGTTGATCGTGGAGTTAACCGAACGCGATGCGTTGCTGGATGTGGATTACCGCATCGTGCGGGAGCTGCACCGCAAAGGGGTGAAACTTGCGATTGATGACTTTGGTACCGGCAACAGCTCACTTTCATGGCTAGAAAAACTGCATCCGGATGTGCTGAAAATTGATAAATCCTTCACCACCGCGATCGGCACCGACGCCGTGAACTCAACGGTAACGGATATTATTATTGCGCTGGGTCAGCGGCTGAATATTGAACTGGTTGCGGAAGGGGTGGAAACCGAGGAGCAGTCACGCTACCTGCGCCGTCACAGCGTACATATTTTGCAGGGGTACTTGTATGCGCGGCCAATGCCGCTGCGCGAGTTTCCGAAATGGCTGGCGGAAAGTCACTCTCCGCCAGCCCGCCACAACGGACACATCGTGCCCTTACTGCCGTTACGCTAGATAGCGTTACTCTTCTTCGTCGTGTGCAGAGTGCTCTTTAACAATACGCACCATATCAACGCGATAGTCGTTGGCTTCGACGATGGTAATTTGCAGCGGCGGCAGCTCCAGCACATCACCAATACGCGGGATCTGCCCGTTAACGGCAATCACCAGCCCCGCGACGGTGGCAATGTCTTCATCATCATTGACCACGTTTTCGACGCCCAGCGTGTGCGAGAGCGCGTGCAGGTCGGTGGTGCCTTTCACCAGCCAGCCGTCACCGTCGGCAACGATTTCCGGGGTTTCATCCGCATCAGGGAATTCACCGGCAATGGCTTCCAGCACGTCCAGCGGCGTCACCAGGCCCTGTACCACACCAAATTCATTGGTGACGATAACAAAGCTCCCGCGGGCACGACGTAATACGCCCAGCAGGTTGATCGGATCCAGCGTCTCCGGTACCACGATGGCGGGCGACGCGGCCGCTACGGCCTCGACGTTAACGCCCTCTTCCAGCGCCACCAGCATCTCTTTCGCGCGTACCACACCGATAATCTCATCCAGCTCACCCCGGCAGACCGGGAACAGGCTGTGTGGCGAGGAGAGCAGCTGCTGACGAATTTCGTCGACGCTCAGGTTGGCGTCCACCCAGCTGATCTCACCGCGCGGCGTCATAATGCCGCGCAGGGAGCGGGAAGCCAGCGAAAGCACGCCGTTGATCATGTAGCGTTCTTCTTCCACAAACGCGCCTTCCGGCACCGGAACCGGGTTACGGTTCTCGTTATCAGCCTGCACGTTGACCTGACGACGTCCGCCCATCAGCCGCAGAATCGCATCTGCGGTACGGGCTCGCAGCGGCTGATTCGACTGCTGCTTAATAAAGTTACGGCGCGCAATCTGGTTAAACAGCTCGATCAGAATCGAGAAGCCAATCGCGGCGTACAGGTAGCCTTTCGGAATATGGAAGCCAAACCCTTCTGCCACCAGGCTCAGACCAATCATCAGCAGGAAGCTCAGACACAGCACAACGACCGTCGGATGCTGGTTGACGAAACGCGTCAGCGGTTTTGACGCCAGCAGCATTACCGCCATCGCAATCACCACCGCCGCCATCATCACCGGCAGATGGTTCACCATGCCGACCGCCGTAATCACCGCATCCAGTGAGAAGACCGCATCAAGCACCACAATCTGGAGAACAACCACCCAGAAGCTGGCGTAACCCTTACCGTGGCCATCATCGTGCTGCCGGTTCTCCAGCCGTTCATGCAGCTCTGTTGTGGCTTTGAACAGCAGGAACAGTCCCCCCACCAGCATGATTAAATCGCGGCCGGAGAAGGTGAAATCCATGACGGTGAACAGCGGCTTCGTCAGGGTAACCATCCACGAGATCACAGACAGCAAGCCCAGACGCATGATCAGCGCCAGCGAGAGGCCGATCAGACGGGCTTTATCACGCTGTTTCGGCGGCAGCTTATCCGCGAGGATGGCGATAAACACCAGGTTATCAATACCGAGAACGATCTCCAGCACGACCAGCGTAAGCAAGCCTACCCAGATTGACGGGTCCATTAAGAATTCCATGACACGCTCCTGCTAAAGGAATGACAAAACGGTGCCCCGCTAATGTCGGGCATTTCAAAGGGAATGAGAGTCGATGCGTGGCGAAGATCGCCGATGAATAAGGCGCGGAATGGCCTGGAAGATGACTGACGTCGGTGACGGTCCATATAGTGGGCTGTAGCCCTATACTCCTGAATAATTAAACGGACGCTAAACATATCAGAGACAATTGGTTTTTAGCAAAGATTTACGTTCCTTTGCAAACTTCTGTAACACACGCGGATTAACTTAAAGAAAAATCTGTAAGGCGTAGCTAAATTACGGATCTTCATCACATAAATTATTTTTTCACTATCTAAAATAATTCGCGGAAGTCTTAGTTTTTTGAACTCTAACCCTTATCTGAATCGATTCGGTTCGCCAATACGATTCTCAGTACGCCTGCCTGGCAGACGTATACATGATAATAAAAGGAGGTAGCAAGTGACCATTGCTATTGTCATAGGCACACATGGTTGGGCTGCGGAGCAGTTACTCAAAACGGCAGAAATGCTGTTGGGCGAGCAGGAAAACGTCGGCTGGATCGATTTCGTTCCCGGTGAAAATGCCGAGACGCTGATTGAAAAATACACTGCTCAGCTTGAGAAGCTGGATACCAGCAAAGGCGTGCTGTTTCTCGTGGATACATGGGGCGGCAGCCCGTTCAACGCTGCCAGCCGCATTGTCGTCGATAAAGAGCATTATGAAGTCGTCGCCGGGGTGAATATCCCGATGTTGGTGGAAACCTTCATGGCGCGTGACGACAACCCAAGTTTTGATGAACTGGTGGCACTGGCGGTGGAAACCGGTCGCGAAGGCGTGAAGGCGCTGAAAGCGCAGCCGGTTGAAAAACCGGCCCCTGCCCCTGCTGCACCAAGGGCGGCAGCACCGGCGAAGCCAATGGGTCCGAACGATTACATGGTTATCGGCCTTGCGCGTATTGATGACCGTCTGATCCACGGCCAGGTGGCAACACGCTGGACCAAAGAGACCAACGTACAACGCATCATCGTGGTCAGTGACGAAGTGGCCGCCGACACTGTCCGTAAAACCCTTCTTACCCAGGTTGCACCGCCGGGCGTCACCGCGCACGTCGTGGATGTCGCCAAAATGATCCGCGTTTACAACAACCCGAAATATGCGGGTGAGCGCGTGATGCTTCTCTTCACCAACCCGACAGACGTCGAACGCATTGTTGAAGGCGGCGTGAAAATCACCTCCGTTAACATTGGCGGTATGGCATTCCGTCAGGGCAAAACGCAGGTCAACAACGCGATTTCAGTGGATGCGAAAGATATCGAGGCCTTCAACAAACTGAATGCACGCGGTATTGAACTGGAAGCCCGTAAGGTTTCCACGGACCAGAAACTGAAAATGATGGATTTGATCGGCAAAGTGGGGAAATAAGCCCGGGCCGGTTTTTCATATAGAGCTTATGTAATAGGAGAAGTGCAATGGAGATTACTACTCTTCAGATTGTGCTGGTGTTCATCGTCGCATGTATTGCGGGTATGGAGTCTGTACTTGATGAATTTCAGTTCCACCGCCCTCTGGTGGCCTGTACGTTGATTGGCGCCGTTCTCGGTGACATGAAAACCGGTATCATCATCGGTGGTACCCTGGAAATGATCGCCCTCGGCTGGATGAACATCGGTGCGGCAGTTGCGCCAGATGCCGCGCTGGCGTCCATTATTTCAACCGTTCTGGTTATCGCTGGTCATCAGAGTATTGGTGCCGGTATCGCGCTGGCCATCCCGCTGGCCGCAGCGGGTCAGGTGCTGACCATTATCGTCCGTACTATTACCGTTGCCTTCCAGCACGCGGCGGATAAGGCGGCCGAAAACGGCAACCTCACCGCGCTCTCCTGGATCCACGTTTCTTCCCTGTTCCTGCAAGCGATGCGTATCGCAATCCCTGCGGTTATCGTGGCGATTTCTGTCGGTACCAGCGAAGTTCAGGGCATGCTGAATGCGATCCCTGAAGTGGTTACCAGCGGTCTGAATATCGCCGGGGGTATGATCGTGGTGGTCGGTTATGCGATGGTCATCAACATGATGCGCGCGGGCTACCTGATGCCATTCTTCTACCTCGGCTTCGTTACCGCTGCGTTCACCAACTTCAACCTGGTTGCGCTGGGTGTGATTGGTGCGGTGATGGCGATTCTTTATATCCAGCTCAGCCCGAAATACAACCGTGTCGCGGGTGCCCCTGCGCAGGCTGCTGGTAACAACGATCTCGATAACGAACTGGACTAACAGGTGAGCGAAATGGTTGATATGACAAAAACTACCACTGAGAAAAAACTCACTCCGGGTGATATTCGTGGCGTGTTCATCCGTTCTAACCTGTTTCAGGGTTCATGGAACTTCGAACGTATGCAGGCGCTCGGCTTCTGCTTCTCCATGGTGCCGGCCATCAAACGCCTGTATCCGGAAAACAACGAAGCACGCCGTCAGGCAATTAAGCGTCACCTGGAATTCTTCAACACCCATCCTTATGTTGCGGCGCCGGTTCTGGGCGTGACGCTGGCAATGGAAGAGCAGCGTGCGAACGGGGCTGAAATCGACGATGGTGCCATCAACGGTATCAAAGTTGGTCTGATGGGGCCGCTGGCAGGCGTGGGCGACCCGATCTTCTGGGGTACCGTGCGTCCGGTCTTTGCGGCGCTGGGCGCCGGGATCGCCATGAGCGGCAGCCTGCTCGGTCCTCTGCTGTTCTTCATCCTGTTCAACGCGGTGCGTCTGCTGACCCGTTACTACGGCGTGGCGTACGGCTATCGTAAAGGGGTGGATATCGTTAAGGATATGGGCGGCGGCTTCCTGCAAAAACTGACTGAGGGGGCGTCAATCCTCGGCCTGTTTGTAATGGGGGCGCTGGTTAACAAGTGGACGCACGTGAACATCCCGCTGGTGGTATCGACGATCACTGGTCAGGATGGTCAGACGCGCGTTACCACCGTGCAGACGATTCTGGACCAGCTGATGCCGGGCCTGGTACCGCTGCTGCTAACCTTCGCCTGTATGTGGCTGCTGCGTAAGAAAGTGAACCCGCTGTGGATCATCGTTGGCTTCTTCGTCATCGGTATCGCGGGCTACGCCGTCGGCCTGCTGGGTCTGTAATAAAATGCGTTACCGACCGGGGGCTTGCCCCCGGTCTTTTTATCTGGAGGATGAATGACTGTCACGGACACCGTACTGGTTTTATTTATTGTTGCCCTTCTGGCTTACGCGATCTATGACGAGTTCATTATGCCTCGCCGCCACGGCGAGACGCTGCTGACCCTTCCCCTCTTACGCCGTGGACGCATTGATGCGTTTATCTTCGCCGGTCTGGTAGTCATCCTGATTTACAATAATGTGACCAGCCACGGCGCAATATTAACCACATGGTTATTATGTGCGCTGGCATTAATGGCGATTTACCTGTTCTGGATCCGCTCGCCAAAACTCATTTTTAAAAAACACGGATTCTTCTTCGCTAATGTCTGGATAGAATATAACCGTATTAAAGAGATGAATTTATCCGAAGACGGGGTTCTGGTGATGCAATTAGAACAACGCCGCCTGCTCATCCGGGTCAAAAATATTGATGACCTGGAAAAGATCTACAAATTACTCGTTAAAACTCAATGAGTTAATATTATAGCATCGGCTATATATTGCATTATTCTTAAACCAGCAATATAGCCGGTGCTATATCTCCTCTGTTAATTGCCTTATATTTGTTAACGATATTTTCACGCATAAATCTAAATGAAAATCGTTATCAATATAGTGGCTATATAAAGCCATCTTCGTTGTTGTTTTATATTCTCAAAATATGTTAAGGTTGCGCCCGTCGTTGGGGAGTAGCCGATTTCCTGCCTGCGGGAAATGTACGTGTCAACATACTCGTTGAAAAACGTGGCGCGTACGGATCGTTTTCAGCACACTGACTGTGCCAAAAGCGATCAGGCGAGACCATAGATACATCAACTGCTGTTTACTGGGGGCAGTGATGTGTCATATGGATATCCCCGGTCTGGACGCTCTTATGAATATCTCCGCTACGATCCTTCTGGCTTTTGGCATGTCCATGGACGCATTTGCCGCCTCTATTGGTAAAGGTGCCACCCTCCATAAACCTAAATTTTCCGACGCCCTGCGTACCGGTCTCATCTTTGGTGCTATCGAAACGCTGACGCCGCTTATCGGCTGGGGTCTGGGGATGCTCGCCAGCCAGTTCGTGCTGGAGTGGAATCACTGGATTGCTTTCGTGCTGCTGGTGTTCCTCGGCGGACGCATGGTGATTGAAGGCTTTCGTGGTAACGGCGATGAAGATGATGCGCCGCTGCAACGCCACGGCTTCTGGCTTCTGGTGACAACCGCCATCGCAACCAGCCTGGATGCAATGGCCGTGGGTGTCGGTCTGGCGTTTTTGCAGGTCAATATTATCGCCACCGCGCTGGCGATTGGCTGCGCCACGCTGATCATGTCAACGCTGGGGATGATGGTGGGTCGGTTCATTGGCCCGCTGTTAGGCAAACGAGCCGAAATTCTGGGCGGTATCGTGTTGATCGGGATTGGTGCCCAAATCCTTTGGGCACACTTCGCGGGTTAACCTTCGCGCTGCCAGCAATGAATGCTGAAATCCGTCTGGCAGCGAAATTCTGTCTGCGCTGCCAGCGTTTCCCACACCTCTGGTTTTGCCCGCCATGCAAACGGCGTCATTTGCAGTAACGCCACCGCTTCACTTCCCTGCAACGTCATTTCATACGCTACCGACTGCGCCTGCTTTAACGCAAAGCCCGCCAGCTGTTCAGAGTGCGGCGCATGCAGGTGAACTTCATCATAGATCAGCCCTTTTAGCTCCAGCAGATGACGCGGCCCTGGCGTGACGGTAATAACCCAGCCGCCGGGCTTAACGACGCGCGCCAGCTCCTCTGCCTTGCACGGCGCATAGATACGCACCACGGCGTCCATACTCGCTTCCTCAAACGGCAGGCGGTGGCTGGAGGCCACGCAGAACGTTACCGCTGAATAGCGTTTGGCTGCCGCACGGATAGCCACTTTCGACACGTCCAGCCCGAAAGTTTCGGCACCCTTCTCAGCCGCCACGTCAGCAAACGTGGCGGTGTAGTAACCTTCGCCGCAGCCGATATCCAGCATGGCGGATGCGCCTTCTGTCAGATATTGACGGAGTAAGGCGACAACGGCATCCCTGAGCGGTTGATAGTGCCCGGCATCGAGAAACGCCCGGCGCGCCTGCATCATCTCCGCGCTGTCACCCGGGTCCCGGGAGCGCTTGTGTTGTACCGGCAGAAGATTTACATAGCCCTCTTTCGCCCGGTCAAACTGATGTCCCTGTGGACAGATAAACGTTTTCTCCGCTCGCGTCAGCGGCGCGTGGCAAAGGGGACAACTGAAAGACATGACAGCTCCAAGCGTAAACCAAAAGGCGAAGTGTACCGCTATTCGCCAGGGTTATAAACGGCTGGGTGACGCATCACGATCAGATGGTCAGAATCTGCCGGCAGCCCGTCTGGCTTCACGTTTTCCAGGCGCAGGACGTTACCCATAATTTCGCTGAACACGGGCGCAGAAACGGCCCCGCCATAGTAGGCACCGTTTTGCGGATCGTTGATCACCACCACCAGCGCGAAACGGGGATCGCTGGCAGGCGCAACGCCTGCGGTATAGGCGACGTATTTATCCACATACTTACCATGTTCATCGATTTTTTTGGCCGTCCCGGTTTTTATCGCCACGCGATAGTTACGCACCGCCGCTTTGACCCCGCCACCGCCGGGTAACGCAACGCTCTCCATCATATGTTCCACCTCGTGAACAATTTCCTCGGGCATCACCCGCTTGCCAATCACCGGCGGGTCAATACGGGTGATGGACAGAGGCCGTTCAATGCCGTAGCTGCCGATGGTGGCATACACATGCGCCAGCTGGAGGGGGGTTACCATCAGGCCATACCCAAAGGCAAAGGTTGCCCGATCTAACTGACTCCAGAATTTTCGCTGCGGCAGTAAACCTGCGCTTTCTCCCGTTAAACCAAGCCCGGTACTCTCGCCAAAACCAAAGTTTTTATAGGTATCCAGTAACCGTTGCACGGGCATCGCCAGCGAAAGACGGGATACGCCTGTGTCGCTGGATTTTTGCAAAATCCCGGTCATCGTCAGCTCGGGGTAGTAGCCCACATCACGAATACGATGACCATCAATGGTGTAGGGATGCGTGTCTATCACGCTGTCAGGCTGTACCAGCCCCTGCTGTAGCGCCGTCATCAGCACCAGAGGCTTAACGGTCGAGCCAGGTTCAAAGGTGTCGCTGATCGCGCGATTGCGAAAATCATCCAGCGTTGCCCCTTCCCGGTTGTTGGGGTTGAAGTCGGGGAAGCTCGCCATCGCCAGAATTTCGCCCGTTCGGATATTAATCAGCACCGACGCGCCTGACTCGGCTTTGTTCCACGCCACGGCATTATCCAGCGCGTCTTCGGTGATAGTTTGCAGGCGTTCATCGATACTAAGCTGAATATTATGTGCAGGTACGGGAGCCACCTCCGTAAGGTTCTCCACCACATGTCCGTAGCGATCTTTCCTGACCAGCCGCACGCCTGCCTTCCCGGTAAGCTGCGTGTTAAAGCTTTTCTCGACGCCCTCAATGCCCTGACCATCAATATTGGTGAAGCCAATCAGGTTCGCCGCCACGTGCCCGGCAGGATAAAAGCGGCGGGACTCATCGCGAAGGTTGATGCCGGGGAGACGCAGCTTATCGATCCACTTTGCCTGGGCGGGATCAACCTGACGGGCAAGGTAAATAAATCGCCCGTGCGGGTTACTGTTAATTCGCGATGCGAGCGTGCTCAGAGAAAGGTGTAAGGCATTTGCCAGGGCCTGCCAGCGCGAGTCAAAACCGATCCCCCCTTTTTCCAGCACTGTTTTAGGATCGGCCCAGACGGCCTGGACGGGTACGCTCACCGCAAGGGGTCGCCCTTCACGGTCAACAATCATCCCACGCGGGGCGTCTATCGCCACTTCTCGCAGGGAGCGCATATCCTCCTGCTTCACCAGATTATCCGGTTTGATAATTTGTAGCCACGCTACGCGGCCCAGCAGAAACGCAAGGCTACAAAAGATGGCGAGACACAGAAGTGCAAAACGTGCCGGAGTAAAATTTCCGGTGGTGGTTATTGTCTTTTTTTTCACCTTAACCCCAGGGCTGTTAATCAACGCCCTGATTTAACGAGAAAAGCGGATAATAAGGCGGGAAAACAATGCTAATAATCTCGCGGGTTTGCAACAAGATAATAACAGAGGAGGATTACGTAATATTTTGAAAAATAAGCGTATAAAAAAAGCCCCGCATCGGCGAGGCTTATGTCTGAGATCGAAGCGCTGAGCGCTTCAGTCAGCAGTGATTCGATCAGATAGCAGTTACGTTAACCGCAGCTGGGCCTTTCTGGCCATCCTGAATTTCGAACTCAACGTTCTGGCCTTCAGCCAGAGTTTTGAAGCCGTTACCCTGGATTGCAGAGAAGTGTACGAACACGTCTTTGCTGCCGTCAGCAGGAGTAATGAAACCAAAACCTTTAGACTCGTTGAACCACTTAACTTGACCTTTAATCTTTGCCATTTGCAAAATTCCTTAGAGTGTTTTCTTAGCCCGCGGGCTTTGACATAGATAAAACTGAGACATTACTGCTTGAGGCACTAATATAAGGTTCGGCAGAGAAGCGGTATTCAACGACAACGTGTTTACTCAGGACTTCTTTACTGAAAATGCCACACATAAACAGAACTGTACCTCGTTTGACCCAAAACGTGTTATCACACACAACGTTTAATATGGCAAGCCATTTTTAAACGTGTCTCGATCCGCCGCACAAATTCAGACGTTACTCCATAACAATCTGCACAGTTATGCGAATTGTCAAATGAAGCGCCACCTGACCTCACTGCCCGCAGGGTGCGTTGACGCGCCCTGTAATCAAAGACTTTTTAAACATAGCTCAATCATTTCAAAGCGTCCATCCCAATCCCAGAATTTCTTTAAAGGAATGACTGAGTTAGAACATTTTGTGAAAAGTTATGCTGAAAACATTGCAACGCACCAACATGTGTCAGGGAATATACGATGTTAATTACATTTTGCTAACTGTATTAAAAACCACCATTTAATAAGTGTTATTCTGCACCAAAATAATGAAATTTTTATGACTCTGCCTCAAAACAAGGCAAGCAAAACGTTTCGATAAAAATAAAACACTTCAGGAAAGATAAAGCACACTATTTATTCAACGAAACTGAATTTGTTAAATAAGGATAAATATTCGCCAGTTTTCAGTGTGCTAAAACATGAGTTAACTGCTGCTTAATTAAATGCCGGGAAGTTGTGGGATGCATTTGATAAGGGAGGGGATTTACGCCGTACGTCAGGCCACCTCCCCGCTCCGGGCAGACTATCGTTCAGCTACCAGGCGAATGAAGTCTTCCTCGTCTTGTTGTTGAGCAACAGCGTCCTTCGGTACCGCTTTCTCCTCCGGCTCGTTGGCTTCGCACAAACGACGCAGCAGCGCAGTCTGCCGTTTCTGCTGATCGAGCAATGCTTCCAGCAGCTCAATCTGCTCGTTTGTGCGGGAGCTGGCGCGGTTAACGAAAAACCACAGCACCAGCCCAACGACCAGCACCAACAAAGACATTACCAGGGATGCAATGCTCAGCAGCCCCGAATTCAGTAACTCACCCATTTCACCACCTCAGTAAAAACCGCCATTTTACCACTGCCGCCGCGTAAGGACATCACTCAGCGTAAAAATGGTCTCTACCAGGGGATAAACTTATTGATTGAACAAATGCCGCTAAAGAACTGTACATCCTGATCGCACATCACATTGATAGTCTGCGTCCACAGCACCACGCATGCTATCAACACTATAATCAGAATTACCCAGCGTATTTTTTTCACTCCACACTCCGTCTTATGACCTGATACAGCCAGGTTATCACGGTTATCTTAAACAGGGGCTAACTGTACCTTCAACAGACGCTTTTCGGAATCGTGCACTTGTTTCACTGCGTAAAGCCGTTACGCTTACTCTATGACAACAAAGAAAAAAGAGGCAACGATGCGTTTACTTATTCGTACAGTAATTGTACTGGCCATTGTCTGGATCGGCCTGTTATTAAGTGGGTACGGCGTATTAATGGGGAGCAAAGAAAATGCCGCGGGTCTGGGTATCCAGTGTAAATATCTTACCGCCCAGGGGATAAGCACGGCTCAGTACATCCATTCCGACAGCGGGATCATCGGGTTAACCAACTGTCCTGTGCTGCGTAAATCATCTGTTGTGGTTGATAACGGTTAATCAGCGCTGAACTTCGCTTACAGAAACGCCGCAAAAGTGCGGCGTTTTTATTGGTGGCGTCGATCAGAACGGATAATCGTTATAGCCCATCTGCTCTGAAATTTTGCGCGCTGCGGTATGCAGAATCGCCACATATTCATGAAGACGCTCTTCAGAGAAACGCAGCGTTGGGAACGAAATGCTCAGGCCCGCAATGACAACGCCGAAGCGGTCAAACACCGGCACACCGATGCAACGCAGCCCCTCTTCCTGCTCTTCGTTATCTTCCCCGTAACCCTGCTCACGCACTTTATCCAGCACGCTCAGCAGTTCTTCCGTACTGGTAATCGTGCGGTCGGTGCTGCGTTTGTACTCCACCCCGTCAAGGATTTGCTTCACCTCTTCGCGATCGCGCCAGGCCAGCAGTACTTTACCAATTGCGGTGCTGTACAGCGGGTTACGACGACCAATGCGTGAATACATGCGCAGGTTGTACATGGAGTCAATTTTGTGGATGTAAACAATGCTGTCTTCATCCAGCGCACCGAGGTGAATTGTCTCTTTCGTCAGTCGTGAAAGTTCACGCATCTGAATGTCAGCGCTGCGGATCAGATCCACGTTCTGCAAGGCACGGGCGCCCAGTTCAAACAGTTTCAGGGTCAGAGAATATTTTTCTGATTCTCCTTCCTGCGCGACATAACCCAATGATTTCATCGTCTGCAAAAAGCGATAAACGGTGCTTTTCGACATCATCACACGCTGCGACAACTCTGTAATACCAATTTCACGCTCTTCTCCGAGCGCCTGCAAGATGCCAAACACCTTCAGCACGGAAGAAACAGAATCTGGCTGCTTATCCAAATCTGCGATTGCCATTTATCACCTCATGGAGAGTGTTTTATAAAAATCAGAACCGGTTTTTATTATAAATTCGTGTGATGCGTGCTGCAATCTATCTGGGTTTACTTCGTTACAAATCTGCGACATAAAACCGAAATAACGATGCTAAAATAGTTACTCTGAAAATAATTTCACGTTGAGCCATTCTTTTCCCATGCAAAAAAACGTTTCTGATGGCCTGCCCTTACCGCAGCGGTACGGGGCAATTGCCACTATTGTCATCGGTATTTCGATGGCTGTCCTTGACGGTGCGATTGCCAACGTGGCTCTTCCTACGATTGCCAAAGACCTTAATGCTTCGCCGGCAAGCTCCATCTGGATTGTGAACGCGTACCAGATAGCGATTGTGATTTCCCTTCTGTCACTCTCTTTCCTGGGCGATATGTTTGGTTATCGCCGGGTTTACCAGTGCGGGCTGGTGGTGTTTACCCTCACCTCGCTCTTCTGTGCCCTTTCAGATTCACTGCACACCCTTACGCTGGCGCGTATCGCGCAGGGCTTTGGCGGCGCGGCGCTAATGAGCGTGAACACGGCCCTGATACGGCTTATTTATCCTCAACGCCACCTGGGGCGCGGCATGGGCATTAACTCCTTTATTGTGGCCGTGTCGTCCGCCGCCGGCCCAACGATTGCCGCCGCCATCCTGTCCGTTGCCTCGTGGCAGTGGCTGTTTGCCATTAACGTGCCGCTGGGCATTGTGGCGATCTTCTTCGCCCTGCGCTATCTTCCGGAAAATGGTCCGAAAAGTACCATGCCACGTTTCGATCTGCCCAGCGCCGTGATGAACGCGCTGACTTTTGGCCTGCTGATTACCGCGCTGAGCGGATTTGCGCAGGGACAGTCTCTGTCGCTCATTGCCGCAGAAATCGTTGCCATGCTTATCATCGGCTTTTTCTTTGTACGACGTCAGCTGGCGCTGCCCGTGCCGCTACTTCCGGTGGATTTGCTACGTATTCCGCTGTTTTCGCTATCCATTTGTACCTCCATTTGCTCGTTCTGCGCCCAGATGCTGGCGCTGGTTGCGCTGCCGTTCTTTTTGCAGAGCGTGATTGGCCGTTCAGAAGTGGAGACAGGCTTGCTGCTCACGCCCTGGCCGCTGGCAACCATGGTGATGGCCCCGCTGGCCGGTTACCTTATTGAGCGCGTCCATGCCGGGCTTCTGGGGGCGATTGGGCTGGTTGTCATGGCGGTGGGACTGTTTTCGCTGGCGCTCCTGCCCGCCTCGCCGGGGGATCTGGATATTATCTGGCGCATGATCCTGTGCGGGGCCGGTTTTGGTCTGTTCCAGTCCCCTAATAACCACACGATTATCACCTCTGCCCCACGTCATCGCAGCGGTGGCGCCAGCGGGATGCTGGGCACGGCAAGACTGTTAGGGCAAAGCACCGGGGCCGCACTGGTGGCGTTGATGTTTAACCTTGCCGGGCAGAATGCGACACAGGTTGCGCTGATTACCGCAGGGACCCTGGCGACCCTCGCGGCTGTCATTAGCGGCCTTCGCGTCACCCAGCCAAAGGCGCAGGCATAAAAAAACCGGGCGGAGAATGGCTCCAGCCCGGTTCTTTTCAACCCGATTACGTTACTTCAGGTATTCGCCGCTACGCAGCGCTTCAATACGTTTATCCAGCGGCGGGTGAGACATAAACAGCTCGCTCAGCGACTTTGATTTGCCGTTGATGCAGAAGGCCATCATGCTGTTTGCTTCCTGCGGCTCGTAGCTGGTTTTCAGTCGTTGCAGCGCAGCAATCATCTTTTCACGACCCACCAGTTTCGCGGAACCGGCATCCGCGTGGAACTCACGATGACGGGAGAACCACATGGTAATGATGCTTGCCAGGATACCGAACACCAGCTCCAGCACCATTGAAACAGCAAAATAGATCAGCGGGTTGCCGTTGCTCTCTTCACCCTCATCACGGTTGCCACCCATAAACCCGGCAGCAATCTGTGCCAGAATACGAGAAATAAAGATAACGAAGGTGTTCACCACGCCCTGGATCAGGGTCATGGTGACCATATCGCCATTGGCGATATGGCTGATCTCGTGAGCAATAACCGCTTCCGCTTCGTCACGGCTCATGTTTTGCAGCAGGCCGGTACTGACGGCCACCAGGGACGCGTCACGACGCGCACCGGTAGCAAACGCGTTGATATCCGGCGCGTGGTAGATGGCTACCTGCGGCATGGCAATGCCCGCCTGCTTTGACTGCTGAGCAACCGTGCTCATCAGCCACTGCTCCATATCGTTACGCGGTTGCTCAATAACTTCACCGCCCACGGATTTCAGTGCCATCCACTTCGACATCAGCAGTGAAATGAAAGAGCCACCGAAACCAAACAGCAGCGCCATAATCAACAGACCCTGAACGCTGCTCGACTGAATTCCCGTCAGGCTTAGCACCAGCCCGAATACCACCATCACCGCCAGGTTGGTGAGCAGGAAGAGCGCGATTCGCATCATAATATTCTTTTAACCTCAGTTTAACAAAACGCACTATGCGATTACCCACATCGTATGGGTATTACGGCTATTTTCAAGCATCCAGACGGCGTAAGTCACCAGAAAGACACAACTTTACACAATTGGAAATCCGCCTGACGGAAGGAGGAGGTACATAAAGAAACAGGCACAATTTCTTGTGCCTGTTGGGGGATTATTTTGTCGGAGCAGGTTGCAGGGCGGGTTTCTCTTTTTCCAGCTTCGCGAGATCAAGCGCGATATGCACCGTCTCGTCCAGATACGGATCGGGCTCCTGGTAATCCTTAGGCAGATCGTCCAGTTTTTTGAGCAGAGGCTTGCCCTCACGTTTGAAGCGATCGTTGATACGCGCCAGACGTGTCGCGTCATCTTCATTGTTCTCTTTCTCACGCTGGGCGTAGTTCAGAGACACAATGTTCCGTTTCGCTTTCAAAGCATTGAAACGCGCGATGTCCTTCATGATGTACTGGAATTCCGGATCCTTCCCGATGCGATCGTTGTGATTTTTCAGCAGTTCCGGTCCGAACTGTTTCATATCACCCGATTTCACGAATGTCGCGGCATCAATGCTATCCCACGGCAGCGCGTTATCTTCAAACTTCTCGCCCGTTTCCGTCTCTTCGGTACCTGTCGGCATCATGATATCCGGCGTCACGCCTTTGCGCTGCGTACTGCCGCCGTTGACGCGGTAAAACTTCTGAATAGTGTACTGTACTGAGCCCAGCGCAGGCCACTCAGGGCGCAGCATCTGGTCGTAAATACGGTTCAGAGAGCGGTACTGCTGAACGGTGCCCTTGCCAAACGTCGGTTCGCCGACGATTAATGCCCGGCCGTAATCCTGCATGGCAGCAGCGAAGATTTCCGATGCAGAGGCGCTGAAGCGATCGACCAGCACCACCAGCGGCCCCTTATAGTAGACCACACCATCGGTATCGGCATCTTCACGCACTTTACCGTTGTTATCGCGCACCTGTACCACCGGGCCAGACGGGATAAACAGCCCGGAAAGCGAGACGGCCTCGGTCAATGCCCCGCCGCCGTTGCTGCGCAGGTCAATGATCACGCTGCTGACATTCTGCTTTTCAAGCTTCTGGAGCTGCACTTTCACATCATCGGTCAGGCCGACGTAGAAACCTGGGATATCCAGAACGCCAACCTTCTCTTTACCCACGGTTTTCACCGACATTTTCACCGCGCGATCTTCCAGACGGATACGCTCACGGGTGAGAGTAACGATACGGGTTTTAGTCCCCTTACCGGCTGGCAGGATCTCCAGGCGAACTTTGCTGCCCTTCGGCCCTTTGATCAGCGCAACAACATCATCAAGACGCCAGCCAATCACGTCCACCATGCTCTTTCCGGTTTGACCCACACCGACAATACGGTCGCCTACGCTGATCGCTTTGCTTTTCGACGCAGGGCCACCAGCCACCATGGAGTTGATTACGGTGTAGTCATCGTCCATCTGAAGCACAGCACCGATACCTTCCAGAGACAGGCTCATTTCGGTATTGAACTGTTCGGTGTTACGTGGAGAGAGATAATTAGTGTGCGGATCAATTTCATGCGCAAACGCGGTCATCGCCAGCGAGAAAACATCTTCACTGTTGGTCTGCGCCAGACGACGAATAGCGAATTTGTATCGACGATTTAACGTCTCACGGATCTCTTTCTCGTCTTTGCCTGTAAGCTTGAGGCTCAGTTCGTCATATTTGACTTTTCCGTCCCACAGCGCATTCAGTTCAGCCTCGTCTTTCGGCCATGGCGCTTTGCTGCGGTCCAGATTAAAGGTGTCGTTGCCGGTGAAGTCCATCGGACGTTCCAGCACTTTCAGCGCGTATTGATAACGCTCAAAACGGCGCTTTTGCGATAAGTTGTACAGATCGTAGAACAGATCGAGCTTTCCGGAGCGCAGCTCATCACCCACTTCGGATTTGCGTTTAGCGAACTGTTCGACATCGCTGGCCAGCAGTACGTTATGGCTGTAATCCAGCAAGTTCAGATAACGGTCAAAGATTTTGGCCGAAAAGGCCTGATCGAGATCGAACTGACGATAGTGCGAACGAGTAAAGCGCGACGTCACGCGCTCACTCACCGTCGCGTGCTGAGTCTCTTCCTTGAGAACCGGAATTTGATCAACACGCGTAATATCGTCCACAGCGAAAGCATGGCCTGTTATAGCAAACAGGCCAGCCAGCGCGGTGAGCTTAAAAAAAGTGTTCATGCCAGGCTCGGCCTCCGTTTCAGAACAACAAGTGTTCTGCGCGTACAATCATTGACATACCAGAAGTCAGCTGTACACGAACGCCATCTTTGGTGATTTCCAGTACGGTGGCGTCCATCGCGTTGTTACCCGCTTTCACCTTCAGAGACTGACCTACGCTCAGCGCATTGATGTCAGAAACTGGGGTGTGGCGCGGCTCTTCGCGCGGCGCACGTGGGGCTTTAGCTGCGGGTTTGTCAGCACGCGGTTTGCGATCGTTATTTTCAGTACGACGCGGTGCCGGGCGCGGTTTACGCTCGCGACGAGGGGCGTCTTCCTGACCGTTTGCCGCTGCGGCTTCGCGTTTTTTCGCCTGCTGTTCCGCACGCTGTGCCTGCACGCGAGCTTTGGCTTCTTCAAGCTGCTTACGCGCATGTTCTACGTGCTGCTCGTCCAGCTCACCGCACGGGTTGCCGTCAAGGTCGACACGGGTCGCACCCGGCTTGATACCGTACAGGTAACGCCAGCTCGAGGTATAAAGGCGCAAGGCAGAACGAAGCTGCGTTTTGCTGAGGTTCATCTCCCCCTCAACGCGCGCGACCAGATCCTGAAAGATACCGACTTTCAGAGGACGCGCTTCACCTTCAGCGCTGAAGCACTGCGGGAAACGCTCGGCCAGAAATGCGATAACTTCTTTACTGCTATTCAACTTAGGTTGATTTTCCATGAAATTTCCTGATTACAACGGACGTTGCCAACAAGCGCAGGCATGAACAGGCGACATTATAATGACGCTATCAGTAAATGCTACGTTATCCGTTGATTATCCTGCGACGCTCGCAAAGAATTTATGATAATCGGTCTCTGCCAGAACATTTTCCAGGTTTGCGGCCAGCGCGCGCAGCCCCTGCTCATCCTCGGCAGTAAAGCGGCTGAAGACCGTGCTGTCGATATCCAGAACGCCAATAATCTGATTTTTAACCACCAGCGGCAGTACGATTTCAGAATTGCTGCTGGCATCGCAGGCAATGTGGCCGTCAAACGCATGAACATCTTCGACACGCTGAACCTGACGGGTCGCCACTGCGGTACCGCACACGCCACGACCTACCGGGATGCGTACGCAGGCGAGTTTACCCTGGAAAGGCCCCAGCACCAGCGTGTCACCTTCCAGCAGATAAAAGCCCGCCCAGTTCACGTCAGAAAGGCGTTCGAACAGTAACGCACTGGTATTTGCCAGAGTGGCTAAGAAACTGGTTTCCCCTGCCATTAATGCCTTAAAATCGCGATTCAGATCCGCGTAGAATTCTGTTTTGTTCATTATTCAATCACTTAGTTATCTTACATAGTTACCGCATAGCCTATTAAAATAAGCATTAAATGCGCTCATGCTCAAGATGAATCCGTTCATGAGTTATTATAACTTTCAACAATACTAATCTGTGTGCGACTGATGGCCCTAAAAACACCCCAAATTACGCCGACACGAAAGATCGTTGTCCGTACGGTAAGCCAGGCTCTGCCCCGTGCACATTATCAGCGTTGTCCCCAGTGCGATACGCTTTTTATGTTGCCGAAGATGAAATCGCACCAAAGTGCTTTTTGTCCATGCTGCGATGCCAAAATCCGCGATGGCCGGGACTGGTCATTGACGCGTCTGGCGGCAATGGCGGTCACCATGCTGCTGCTGATGCCCTTCGCCTGGACCGAGCCGCTGTTAAAGCTCTACCTGCTTGGCGTGCGTATTGACGCTAACGTGTTGCAGGGGATCTGGCAGATGACGCGCCAGGGCGATCCGCTTACGGCCGCCATGGTGCTGTTCTGCGTCGTCGGCGCGCCGTTGGTGCTGGTCGCGGCAATTGCCTACCTGTGGTTTGGCAACATTCTGGGGATGAACCTGCGCCCTGTCCTGCTCATGCTGGAAAAGCTCAAGGAGTGGGTGATGCTGGACATCTATCTGGTAGGCATTGGCGTGGCCTCCATCAAGGTGCAGGATTATGCGTTTTTACAACCCGGCATTGGCCTTTTCGCGTTTATTTCACTGGTCCTGCTGAGTATTTTGACCCTGATTCATCTCAATGTTGAACAGCTTTGGGAGCGATTTTACCCGCAGCGCCCCGCGACCCGGCCTGATGAAAACCTGCGCGTCTGCCTGGGCTGCCATTACACCGGTTTTCCGGATAAACGCGGGAGGTGCCCACGCTGCCACATTCCGTTAAGATTGCGACGCAACAACAGCCTGCAAAAGTGCTGGGCGGCGCTAATCGCCTCCCTGGTATTTTTGTTCCCGGCCAACATGCTGCCGATCTCCGTAATTTATGTGAACGGCGCCCGTCAGGAAGATACTATCCTTTCGGGGATTATCTCTCTGGCGCACAGTAACGTGGGGGTCGCCGCCATTGTTTTCATCGCCAGTATTCTGGTGCCCTTTACCAAAGTGGTGGTGATGTTTACGCTGCTTATTAGCATTCACTTTAAATGCGAACAAGGACTACGCACCCGCATCCTGCTTCTGCGATTCGTGACCTGGATTGGTCGCTGGTCGATGTTGGATCTGTTCGTGATTTCGCTGATGATGTCGCTCATCAATCGCGATCAGTTACTTGCTTTTACCATGGGACCCGCAGCTTTTTATTTCGGCTCTGCGGTGATATTGACTATTCTTGCAGTGGAATGGCTGGACAGCCGCTTACTTTGGGACGCACATGAGTCAGGAAACGCCCGCTTCGCCGACTGAAGCGAGAATTAAAACAAAACGCCGCATTTCGCCATTCTGGTTGCTGCCTGTTATCGCGCTGATGATCGCAGGCTGGCTTATCTGGACGAGCTATGAAGATCGCGGAAGTACCATCACGATTGATTTCCAGTCTGCGGACGGCATTGTCGCCGGACGTACCCCCGTTCGCTTCCAGGGGGTGGAAGTGGGTACCGTGCAGGATATTTCCCTTGGCAAAGGGCTGAACAAAATCCAGGTCCGGGCGAGCATTAAGTCTGATATGCAGGATGCCCTGCGTGCCGAAACGCAGTTCTGGCTGGTCACGCCTAAAGCCTCCCTGGCCGGCGTTTCCGGGCTGGATGCGCTTGTGGGCGGTAACTATATCGGCATGATGCCCGGCAAAGGTGAGCCACAGGATCACTTTGTTGCGCTGGATACCCAGCCGAAATATCGGCTGAATAACGGCGATTTGATGATCCATCTCCGCGCGCCGGATTTGGGCTCGCTGAACAGTGGTTCTCTGGTCTATTTCCGCAAAATTCCGGTAGGCCGCGTTTACGACTACGCCATTAACCCGAACAAAGATGGCGTGACCATTGATGTACTCATCGAGCGCCGTTTTACCAACCTGGTGAAAAAAGGCAGCCGCTTCTGGAACGTCTCAGGCGTCGATGCCGACCTGAGCTTAAGCGGTGCGAAAGTGAAGCTTGAGAGCCTGGCGGCGCTGGTGAATGGCGCTATCGCCTTCGACTCACCTGCTAACTCCAGCCCTGCCGCCGCAGAAGATACCTTTGGCCTGTACGCCGACCTGGCGCACAGCCAGCGCGGTGTCATCGTCAAGCTGACCCTGCCGGATGCCAAAGGCCTGAAAGCCGGTTCGACCCCGCTGATGTACCAGGGTTTAGAGGTCGGGCAACTGACAAAATTAACCCTCAATGCGGGCGGCTCCGTTACCGGCGAAATGACGGTGGATCCGAGTGTGGTGGATCTCCTGCGGGAAAAAACGCGCATTGAACTGCGTAATCCGAAGCTCTCCCTCAGCGACGCCAGCATCAGTTCTCTGCTGACGGGAAGCACCTTTGAGCTGATCCCCGGCGAAGGTGCGCCGAACAAAAACTTTGTTATCGCGCCGGCGGATAAAGCCCTGCTGCAAAAACCGGGCGTGTTGACGGTTACGCTGAATGCGCCGGAAAGCTACGGTATTGAAGCCGGGCAACCGCTGATCCTGCACGGTGTGCAGGTGGGCCAGGTCCTCGAACGTAAGCTGTCGGAAAAAGGGGTCTCCTTCTCCGCCGCCATCGATCCGCAGTACGGCAACCTGGTCCACGGCGACAGTAAATTTGTGGTTAACAGTCGGGTCGACGTGAAGGTGGGTCTGGACGGGGTTGAGTTCCTCGGCGCCAGCGCCAGTGAGTGGGTTAACGGCGGGATCCGCATTCTGCCGGGCAGCAAAGGTGCGCTGCGCGAAAGCTATCCGCTGTTCGCCAATCTGGACAAAGCCATTGAAAATAGCCTCGGCGACCTGCCAACCACCACGCTGACCTTAAGCGCTGAAACGCTGCCGGATGTCCAGGCAGGCTCCGTCGTGCTTTACCGTAAGTTTGAGGTGGGGGAAGTGATCACCGTTCGTCCTCGTGCGGACGCGTTTGATATCGAACTGCATATCAAGCCGGAGTACCGCAAGCTGCTCACGCCAAACAGCGTGTTCTGGGCTGAGGGTGGCGCGAAAGTGCAGCTCAACGGCAGCGGGCTGACCGTACAGGCATCGCCTCTCTCCCGTGCCCTGCGCGGTGCGATCAGCTTCGATAACCTGAGCGGCGCCGGCGGCAACATGCGTAAAGGTGACAAGCGGATCCTCTTCCCGTCCGAAACCGCGGCGCGCGCGGTCGGGGGGCAAATTACCCTGCACACCTTTGATGCCGGTAAACTGGCTGAAGGCATGCCCATCCGCTATCTCGGCATTGATATCGGGCAGGTCCAGAAGCTGACGCTGATCACCGCACGCAACGAAGTGCAGGCGACCGCCGTGCTTTATCCGGAATATGTGCAGACGTTTGCCCGGGCAGGCTCGCGCTTCTCGGTGGTTACGCCGCAAATTTCTGCCGCAGGGGTTGAGCATCTCGACACCATACTTCAGCCGTACATTAACGTTGAACCGGGTCGCGGCAACGCGCGTCGTGAATTTGAGTTGCAGGAGGCCACCATCACCGACTCCCGTTATCTGGACGGTTTGAGCATTGTGGTTGAAGTGCCGGAAGCCGGTTCGCTGGGCATCGGTACGCCGGTCCTGTTCCGCGGCATTGAAGTAGGGACAGTAACAAGCCTGACGCTGGGTAATCTGTCCGATCGCGTGATGGTCGGCCTGCGCATCAGCCAGCGTTATCAGCATCTGGTGCGCAACAACTCGGTGTTCTGGCTCGCTTCAGGCTACTCGCTGGACTTCGGCCTGACCGGTGGCGTGGTCAAAACGGGGACCTTTAATCAGTTCATTCGCGGCGGCATTGCCTTCGCGACGCCGCCTGGCACGCCTCTGGCGCCTAAGGCGCAGGCAGGTAAACACTTCCTGCTGCTGGAAAGTGAACCGAAAGAGTGGCGCGAATGGGGAACGGCGCTGCCGCGTTAATCTCGCAGGCTCCGGTGTCAACGCGCCGGAGCCTTTATGTTACACTGCGCACCTGAATGTTTCCCTGTGGTGTGCCCGTGGCTCAAAACTCCGTATTTCTTCCCGAACAATTCCTCGCACAGATGCGCGAGGCGCTTCCAGCTCATCTCTCTTTCGACGATTTCGTTGCCGCATGCCAGCGCCCTTTGCGCCGGAGTATTCGCGTCAATACGCTGAAAATCAGCGTCGGGGCGTTTCTGGATCTCGTCTCCCCCTACGGCTGGCAATTAACGCCGGTGCCGTGGTGTGAAGAGGGGTTCTGGATCGAACGGGATGACGAGGAGAGCCTGCCGCTCGGCAGCACCGCCGAGCATCTGAGCGGGCTGTTTTATATTCAGGAAGCCAGCTCCATGCTGCCGGTTGCTGCGCTGTTTGCCGACGGGAACCAGCCTGAGCGGGTTATGGATGTCGCGGCGGCGCCGGGCTCTAAAACCACGCAGATTGCCGCCCGGATGAACAACCGCGGCGCGATCCTCGCCAACGAATTTTCCGCCAGCCGCGTTAAAGTCCTGCATGCCAATATCAGCCGCTGCGGGATCCACAACGTCGCGTTAACGCACTTCGATGGTCGCGTGTTTGGCGCTGCCCTGCCGGAAGCCTTTGATGCCATCCTGCTCGACGCGCCCTGCTCCGGCGAAGGCGTGGTGCGTAAAGATCCTGATGCGTTAAAAAACTGGTCCGTTGAAAGCAACCTGGAGATCGCCGCCACGCAGCGCGAACTGATCGACAGCGCGTTTCATGCCCTGCGCCCAGGCGGGACGCTGGTTTACTCTACCTGCACGCTGAATCGCGATGAAAACGAGGACGTCTGCCTGTGGCTCAAGCAACGCTATGCGGATGCCGTCGAGTTTCTGCCGCTGGACACCCTCTTCGACTCGGCCAGTCATGCGGCCACCCCTGAAGGCTTCCTGCATGTCTTCCCGCAGATTTACGATTGCGAAGGCTTCTTTGTTGCCCGTCTGCGTAAAACCCGCGCCGTCGATCCCTTGCCTGCCCCTAAGTTTAAGGTCGGCAACTTCCCGTTCACGCCGGTCAAAGGCCGTGAGGCGGCACAGGCGCAAGCGGCTGCGAGCAAAGTCGGCCTGCACTGGGATGAGAGCCTGCGCCTCTGGATGCGTGACAAAGAGCTGTGGCTGTTCCCGGTCAACATCGAACCGCTGATTGGTAAGGTGCGTTTCTCCCGCCTCGGTATTCGCCTGGCGGAGATCCACAACAAAGGCTATCGCTGGCAGCACGAAGCGGTCATTGCGCTGGCCGGCAGTGAGAACACCTTTGCCCTGACGCATCAGGAAGCGGAAGAGTGGTATCGCGGTCGTGACGTTTACCCGGAAGACGGCCCTTCACAGGATGAAGTCATCGTGACGTATCAGGGCTATCCGCTGGGGCTGGCGAAAAAAGTCGGCTCGCGGCTGAAAAACAGCTATCCGCGCGAACTGGTACGCGATGGCCGCCTGTTTACCGGTAACAACCGCAGCGCCTGAAAAAAAGCGCATTTTTTTACTGGCGATTTCGCTCTCCTTGTCTAGGATCAAAAATGGGTGACTGCACTGGTCATACCAGATTTTGGGCAACAAACCGGAGAGCATTATGACGAAAACCAGCGTACGCATTGGCGCTTTTGAAATCGACGACGCTGAATTGCGCGGCGAATCACAAGGCGAACGAACGTTAAGTATTCCCTGCAAATCCGATCCGGATTTGTGCATGCAGCTGGACGCCTGGGATGCAGATACCAGCGTCCCGGCGATCCTTGATGGGGAACATTCCGTTCTGTACCGTGAGCATTACGACAGTAAAACCGATGCCTGGGTCTTGCGTCTTGCCTGACCCAAAGAGAACCCGCCCGAAGGCGGGTTATTTATTACTGAAGCTGCGCCAGCGTCAGAAAGCCCCCGATTACTGCCCCCGTATCAATGTAGTGCAGATTGTTAAAATCGTAGCGTTTGTCCACAGGCGTATGTCCAAACCAGAAGTGATCCGCACCGCTAATGCCCTGCCCTTTGCCCACCATAAAGCCCATTAGCCGGTCGCGATCCCACAGCACGCGCTGGGCATCCACCGGCTTATGCCAGCCATATTCGGCGGAGGGATAATCCGCATGAGCAATCACGTTCAGACCGTTTTTGCAGGTTATTTCAATAATGTGCGGTAAGTCCCGACACGCATCGAGTAAACCCTTCGCCTGTTTTTGTTGAGCGTCCTTAAGCCCGGTAAACCAGTTACCGCCATTTATCGACCAGAGACTAAAATCATTATTTTCAAGCGCATCTAACGCCATTTGCTCGTGATTACCGCGTACCGCATAAAACCAGTTTTCCTGCATCAGCTGTAAACATTTTACGCTGTCAGGCCCGCGATCGATAATATCCCCCACCGAGATCAGCAGATCCGTATCAGGATTAAAATGCCGTCGTTTCAGCTCATCTATAAGCCACTGATAGCAACCATGAATATCGCTGACAACCCAGACATGACGCCAGTGTTCTCCCTCTATTTTCTGATACATAACGCCTCCTGTAAGAAGTATAGCTGCCACAGAAAATGTCATGAGCTGGCGTTGGATTTTGCGAATCCAAACAAACCATAAACCAGCCGGAAATAAAGATCGCTGCGCTATTAATCCCTTATTCCCTGGCCTTTAAAATAGAGCGGAATAAAAAGAGGGATTTTCACGTGTCAAACATACACCTGCAAAACGATGTTTTTTATCCGCATCGCACAAATATTATTTCTGAACTGGTGAGAGGAAAACGCGTTCCCGGCCCAATCTGGCACAAACGTGATTACCGGTTAAAGTTCCTTCTACGCTCGCTTTTATTCTGGTCCTCCACCCATCGCATGCTGGAGGCGCTGTCCGGGCGCGATGATTTCGACAGGCTGCTCACCTCTCAAATTACCTTGCCGAGCAAAACTCACCGCCAGTATCTGATGCGCGGCCTGAACTCAAACGATCGGGCCGATGCTATCATCAGCCACTATCAGTGGATTGATAGTCTGAAAAACATCGCCCTCGCCCACGCGCTGACCAGCCCGCAAGAGGTGCCGGTTGTCCGGTTCGAGGCAAAAAACGGCGAAATCTATACCGTCCACGCCTCGTCCGCAGGTAAGGCCGAACGCGAAGGCGAAAGCACGCTTTGGCTGCACGACAATGACAATACGCTGCTTGCCAGCCTGACGTTCTGTGTCGCACGCAGTAACGGCCGTACGGTGCTGGTGATCGGCGGCCTTCAGGGTCCACGTCGTCATGTTTCACGGGAGGTGATTAAGCAGGCTACCCGTGCCTGCCATGGGCTTTTCCCGAAACGCGTGCTGATGGAGGTGATCTTCCAGCTTGCCTCACGCTCGAACATTAGCGCGATTTTTGCCGTCAGCGATGAAGGCCATGTTTTCCGCGCGCTGCGCTACCGTCTGAGCAAAGGCCGTCATTTTCACGCCAGCTACGACGAGTTCTGGGAAGGCCTGAACGGAAAGAAACTCTCCCCCTTCTGCTGGCAGTTGCCGCTCCAGATGGAGCGTAAAGCACTGGAGGAGATTGCCAGCAAAAAACGCGCCGAATACCGTCGCCGCTTTGCGTTACTTGATGATATTGCGGCTTCCGTACATGCGCGCATTGATCCCGCAGCCGCCTCAGGCAAAAAACAAACAAAAATTTAACAAAACAGCCAAAAAGGACTGGACTTACGCCTGCCGGGTTGTGGTATGTTTGAGGCAGGCCCACAGGAAGTGAACCTTCTGCTGAGACGATAACCGGATTTTATCGTTTATTTTCAAGCAGATAAAAAGAGACCGAATACGATTCCTGTTTCCGCTTCAACCAGTCCTTTTTGAATTTATTCAAACACTTACACATCAGAAACCCGTTAAAAACGGGTTTCAATGCTTACCAATACATCCATTCAAGATCAAACCGTTGCCATCTTTTTCGAGTGGGCGACGAGTGAACTTCGGGATCGCTTCGATCCGAAATCTCCCCAACTTTGCGTAGCTCCTTCCAGTTTCGCAACTTGCCACTTTACGCCCAATGCCTTCATCAGCATAATCACCACCGATCCGATTGTAAGATTTATCAGGTGCGCACCTCTTTTATCGGACAACAAGCAAATCTGCAAATCTCGTAGTGTATCGAGGCGACAGCATTTCACGCTTCATCTGCCACTGCTGCTGTATACCCTGCCCGGCAAAATAGAGCGTGCCCTTTCCGTCCTTTGCATTCAGGTGATCCAGCACTTCCATCAACTTTTCACTTCCGGCACGCGGAGCGCTGTCGTCGAACAGGTTGAGTTGGGCCACGCCCTGGCTGAAGAAGTCACCCAGCATCACACCCGCTTTCTGGTACCGGTGGCCGTCCTTCCATATTTTGTCCAGACACTTTATCGCGGCGTTGATGATGTCTCTGCTGTCCTGAGTTGGCGTGAGAAGCCTTACCGATGCGCTGTTTCCGTAATACGGCTCATTAAGGGCAAAAGGTGATGTCTTGACGAAAGCGGAGATAAAACGGCAGTACTGGTGCTCACCACGTAGCTTTTCAGCTCCACGGGCCGCATAACTGCAAATCGCCTGCCGCATGTGTTCATAGTCAGTAATACGTTCGCCAAACGATCGGCTGCATACAATTTCCTGCTTTACCGGGGCGAACTCCTCCAGATCCAGGCATGGCTCGCCGCGCAGCTCCCGGACGGTTCGCTCCAGCACAACGTTAAAGTGTTTACGGATAATCCACGTGCTTTGTTCTGAGAGGTCCAGTGCGGTTTTTATGCCCATAGCGTTCAGCTTCTTGCTGATGCGCCGGCCAACGCCCCAGACATCCTCTACCGGCACCAGTGCCATTAACCTGCGCTGCCGGTCGACGTTTGAGAGATCGACCACGCCTCCAGTCTGCCGCTGCCATTTTTTCGCAGCATGATTGGCCAGCTTCGCGAGTGTCTTGGTCTGCGCTATGCCGACGCCGACTGTAAGATGCGTCCGCTGTAAAACGGTCGCGCGGATCTCTTTCCCAAATTCAGTCAGGTCCCGGCAGTTTCTTACGCCGGTCAGATCGCAAAAGGCTTCGTCTATGCTGTAAATTTCCACGCGCGGGCTCATTTCTTCCAGCGTGGTCATTACCCGGCTGGACATGTCTGCATAGAGCTCGTAGTTGCTGCTGAAGCAAACAACCCCAGCTCGCCGGAACAACTCCTTCTGCTTGAAGAACGGCTCACCCATCGCTATCCCGGCTGCCTTTGCCTCGGCGCTACGTGCTATTACGCAGCCGTCATTATTCGACAGAACGACAATTGGCCGCCCGCGCAGGTCGGGTCTGAATACTGTTTCACAGCTGGCATAAAATGAGTTCACATCGACCAGGGCAAACATCACATCACCGGATTGTCGTCTGTGAACGCCGCAACGCCATTTATAAAGAAGGTTACCACTCCCATGACTTCAACTTCATCTAAACCATCGCCTTCTATGCTTTCACCGTCTTCGGTGATGAGCGCCCCGCCCATAACGACCGCGAATTGTAGTTGTCCGAACGCATGCACCAGCACGCGCGTTCCGTTGTCGGGCACAAGATCAGGCTGAAAAAGCGCATAACCACCTGACGTTTCAACCAGGCACGAGTAGCGGTTAACGCTACATAACTGTTCAAGCCTGTATCGCTGAGCTTTTGCCTCCATGGCCACCTCCCAAAACAACTGTGTTTATATACAGTATCGTCAAATATGAGAGTCGATCAAGTTGGACAGTGATGCTAAACTTCAGACCTTTCCGAATTCACTGATTTCTATAATGTTAAAGTTATTCGCCAAGTACACATCAATAGGTGTTATCAACACGCTCATTCATTGGGTTGTGTTCGCTATTTGCATTTATGCGTTTCACACAGGCCAGGCACTTGGCAACTTCGCCGGGTTCGTTGTAGCGGTGTCATTCAGCTTCTTTGCAAACGCCAGGTTCACGTTTAAGTCTTCGACAACCACGATGCGCTACATGCTGTATGTAGGGTTTATGGGATCCTTGAGCGCAGCTGTTGGTTGGGCTGCCGATAAGTCCGGTATGGCTCCAATTGTGACTCTCATTCTCTTCTCCGCAATCAGTCTGGTGTGCGGTTTTATTTATTCAAAGTTCATTGTCTTTAGGGATGCGAAATGAAAATTTCTCTAGTCGTTCCCGTCTTCAACGAAGAAGATGCGATACCTATTTTTTATAAAACGGTTCGGGAATTTGAAGGGCTTCAGCAGCATGAAGTAGAGATAGTCTTCATCAATGACGGCAGCAAAGATGCTACAGAGTCGATAATTAATGCGATTGCTGTTGCAGACCCACTTGTGGTTCCGCTGTCATTCACAAGAAACTTCGGTAAAGAGCCCGCTCTGTTCGCCGGCCTTGACCACGCGACCGGTGAAGCGATTATCCCGATCGATGTAGACTTGCAGGACCCTATCGAAGTCATTCCTCATCTGATAGAGAAATGGCAGGCCGGGGCTGATATGGTTCTGGCTAAACGCTCTGATCGCTCAACAGATGGCCGACTGAAGCGCAAGACAGCTGAGTGGTTCTATAAGCTGCATAACAAAATCAGTAACCCGCAGATCGAGGAGAACGTGGGTGACTTCCGCCTGATGTCTCGAGATGTGGTTGAAAACATCAAGCTAATGCCAGAACGCAACCTTTTCATGAAAGGCGTTTTGAGTTGGGTTGGCGGCCGCACTGATGTTGTTGAATATGCCCGCGCAGAACGTGTTGCCGGGGATTCTAAGTTCAATGGATGGAAGCTGTGGAATCTTGCATTAGAGGGCATTACCAGTTTCTCAACTTTTCCGCTGCGCATGTGGACGTATATCGGTTTATTTGTAGCTGGCCTGGCCTTCATCTATGGCGCATGGATGATCGTCGACACGTTAGCATTCGGCAATCCGGTTCGCGGCTATCCATCACTGCTGGTTTCAATACTTTTCTTGGGCGGGATTCAATTGATAGGCATCGGTGTGCTTGGGGAATATATCGGCAGGATTTATGTTGAAGTCAAGGGAAGACCTCGTTATATCATCAAAAACGATCTCAAGGATAATCGGAAGGAAGAGAAATGATTAGTCAGGCTTTGGAAAAAGAAACTCATTTAAAGTGGGTGTTATTCACTTTTGTTTTTGCTGTAGTGGCTGTGTTTTTTACTGCTATCCATCCGGTGACAATTATCTCTGGTGATGAGTGGATCAATCTTTCTTCCGGAAGGCAGGCATATCCACAGTGGGGAGGTTTTAATCCAATTAAGGTTGTGCCTGAGGTTGCTTTCCCACTCTTTGGTAACATTGCCTCATCGGTCGTAATGCCACTTGGATTTACTTTCCTTGAAGCTATCGCCTATTTGACAGCGGTTTTAGTTGCGATTCTTGTTGTGGCGTTTCTTTATCAATTCTATGTTTTGATGAGAGAAACCGCAGGGTTGTCAACATACACTAGCTCAGTCATGGTTATCTTATACCTACTTTGCATGTTTGGCCTGTTCAGAACTCTCAATAATAACAACAGTCCATATCTGTTATGGGAGCAAAATCTTACTTGTTATTATCACTATATTGTTCCAGCCCTCATAAACGGCACCCTGGCACTTTACGTTTTAAGAATGTCGGCAACATTAAAACCCTTCTTTTACGAAAGAGCGATCTTTTCTGGCGTGCTGATATTCGCCATTTACCTATGTGTATTTTCGAACATTTTTGCCAGTGTTGTGCTTGCAGTAATATGCGGTGTGGTACTTCTTCTGAACCTCATTAGCAACAGATTTAAAATTGTTGAGACGATTAAGGCTTACCCTTTCCACTGCATTACTCTGGCGATGTGGGTTATTTCTGCTCTCTTTGAAATGAACGGAGGAAGAGCGGACCGAATGGCAAAAGATCATCTTGATATTTCAGGTACAGTCAATGCATTTTACTCACTGCTTAAATTAACAGATCGCACCTTCTTCGTTGTGCTGGCTGTTGGATTGGTTTGCGGCGTGGTGTTCTTGCTAAGAGGAAAATCAGATGAGACAACTGAAGGGAAAAGATACGCTTTCTGGGTATCAGTGACTTCTGGAGCCATTACCACATTAGCCCTTATTCTGGTATGCGCAAAGGCTAGCGCTAACTATGCGACTCGACCTGTAGCAATGTGGGGTTCGTTTATGTACCTGATAGTGGCGGCCAGTATAGGACTTGGTTACTTCATCGAGCGCTTTAAGGCTTCTCAATACATTACCCCAATAGTTTTACTATGCCTAGTTAACAAAGCTACAGATCAATCACATTCTTTGCGCGAGTCTCACAATGGAAACGTTACTTTCTCCGTGGCAAATGCGGTAGGACAAGACATGATAGATCAGGTTCAGAGAGCTGTAGAAAGCAATCAGAGGACCATGATATTGCATGTCCCTAAGGGTGACAATAATGATAACTGGCCATTCCCGGTGACAAGAGGAAAGGCCATATCAGAAACTCTTAAATCAAATGGATTAATACCTCGTAACATTGAGATAAAAATCCAGCCGGACAGAGAAATGAATGCGAAGTATGGCATGCCAATCTGAATTACTGCGCCCCTAATGGGGCGCATTTACTATGACTTGATATTAAGTGACTCCACGTTTCCTGTGCCACCTGATATGTTGACCGCTGTAGCTCCTGTTGTAGATCTCGCTTCATTAATATGTGCCATATTGAATGAACCAGCACCAAGTACGATTGCGTAAAGCATTGTTGCGCCTGTTGCGCTATTGCCTATCGCCTGACACCTATTACTGCTTGATATGTTGATTCCATTATATGTCCCGGTCGTACCAAATCCAGCATCAGTAATGGTATTACCCATTATTTTTATGCTTTCACATGTTGTAACTGAAATTCCGTGACCGTTAACTCTTCTTACTGTGTTTTGGCTACATGTTCCCTGTTGCACATTGTCAAGGACAATACCGAGACCGCCTGAACCATTCCCATCTACAATATTATTGACAATATTTGTATTGTAGTTGGCGCTTGATGTGCCAGCCATAATAACCCATATTCCGTAATTGAGAGAGCCAAGGATTGAGTTATTGGATATAACAACATCAGAGAAAGTTTGCCCAGTAAAAGGATTTGATGATGGGTTATAATATCTTACACCTTGTTGGCAACCCTCTATATTATTGTGTGAGATAACAATCCTTCCGCAAGATCTATCACCGATGAATACAGCATCTTTGCAGCCTGCGATCTGATTATTTGTTATCAGAAGTCCAAAGCAGTTTTGATGGTCTATCCCGTTATCAACAAAGTTTCTTACAATATTACCAGTAGTTGTAAGATGAAATTGAGCTGCCGCAGAGATGCCCTGACTATCACTTGCAGCCGATGAAGAAGCAACAACGATATTGTTCCTGATTGTGTTATAGAATCCTTGGCTTACCCCTATCTCATTACGCATAAGGATTCCCCAATTTGCGTGAAGGCAGGTATTACCCTCCATCACGCAATGCTCTCCCTCATTCATCTGAATGGAGCATCGAAAGTTACCTGAACCAGCGTACCCACAATTATCGGTTTTATTGTTTCTTACAATGCACTCTTTTCCTGCTGTGATAATTCCATTTCGTCCAACATCAACAATGATACAATTTTCAATCACTGTACCGGCTGCGGTATTACTTTGAACTATTCCTGCTGCGGCATCTGTACTATTTCCTTTAATCTTAAATCCATTAATACTATGCGCGGCTCCATTTACACGAACTATGTTTGCTATTGCAGCAGCTTTAATAACATTCAGGTAGAGATTTCGCCCTTTTGTTGCCAATGCATTGTTGTAAAGGATTTCACCTGAGATGTTGAAATCCATGCAAAGGCCGTCAAATGACTTACCAGATGCCGCAGCGATGGCAGCGTTAATATTTGAATGGTATGAGGGTGTAGTGTCATCCGCCCTTGGAACTGCGCCAAACATAAGAGGGTTGATGACTTCTGAGTTAATTCTAATCCAGGCCGATCCGCCCGATGTTTTGATAACCGTACCGTTGTTGTCTGTATACCCTATGCCATTAAGCACCGCCCTAAACTTTCCTCCACCATAGCCGGTATTTGCGGTGTGCTCCCGTACGGTGATGCGCTGCTTGTCATAGGATGGCTCTATAGTTCGAAGCGTAGCAATGTCTGGACACTCACCAATTAACTTCTCGCCATCTGAAGCAGATAGTGCAGATATCAAGGAGGCATCACCCACTCCAAGCCACGCCCCAGGCGCAATGCCCCCAGTGCCGGCCGGTGTCGAGTTTTCAGGAACCACTTTAGGCCCTGATGCGAACGACCCTGTCCACTTGTAATACTCGCCGTCGGCGGTATTCAGCAGCACCTCATTCGGGTTGTTTATAGTCGCACCGGTGGTGAATGTTTTCCCTGCAAGGATAACGTAACCGAAGGCTGCCATAGCCTGCTGAGAAAGATAATTGATACCTTCAACGGTGTAGTGTTGATTGCCGAAGCGATCGGTATAAGTCCATCCCATAGAGGTAACGAACTCGTCGATTTTCCCAGCGTTAAACTTCAGGTCGCGCGGTGATTCACTTGGGACGGGCAGGTTTGTTGGTGTCGTAGCCATATTGATTCCATAAAAAGACCCGGCGCGGTGGCCGGGTCTGGTTGGTCGGGGACGGTTCCTATTGGTAGATAGCGTCGCTGTATTCCGCGACAGTCAGAGATACCGTGTTATCTGTGTTCGGTTTGATGCTGTTGACTGTCCATAGCTGACTGTCCAGTTCATCTACTGTCGCTATGAGATAGCGCGATGGAAGCTGCACAGTGTCTCCGTTCCATATGTTGAGCTGAATGTCTGGTATTGCCGCGGTGAATCCGTACTTTGTATCGCTGCGGGACGTAGCCGGATAGCGCAGTGTCGGGTTACCCATGCTGTCGGTAACCAGCACATACATCGATCCGGTAAACGTGATCGGCTCGCTGGTATCGAAATCATTCCCGGCGCGGCCGGTGATGTAACCCTGCTGCTGGTTGCTGTCGTAGATGTCAGGCATCTGAATGACGCTGCCAACCTGAATTATCCCGTCTTCGAACACCTTGGCGTTCATCTTCACCCGGGAGTAGATCAGGCGTTTCGTTTCGCGCAGCGCGCGTTCTCGTGCCTGATACTCATTACGGAAACCGACTATTTCAAGCTTGTTCGGATTCTCCGCTTCCTGCTCGACGATGGCGCCGTTCAGCACGCGGTAGTTGATGTACGTCTTATTGTTCGTGGTCGGATGAACATAGGACACTTGGACGCCGTCATAACCGCCAGGAAGAGTAGCTTCGTACGTCATTTTGTACTCGTCCGTCTTCATGTTCGCCCGGTTGAATACCGCAGCCGGGTAGTCAACCTTCTGATCGCGGGTAAATGTCAGCACACCGTCATCCCAGTACGCCACAACCGACGCCGCATTGCAGATCGCCTGCACACGGTCGCCCAGTGAGTCGTTCTCGTCGTCAAACGTGTAATCGAAGTAGCCCAGACGCTCGTCAGGCAGGCTTTCAGCAATAGAGTACAGACCGTACAGGTCAATGCTGCTTACCGGCTGTTCGCCCATAATCAACCAGGTATGCGCAACCGCATCAGCGAACGAGCGCGACGGCCGCAGCGTATAATCCACAGCCTGCGTGTCGAGGTCGTACGTGATGGTATGACGCGTCACCAGGGCGTTATATTTGCGCTCACGGCTGCCCAGGGCATTCTCAGTCGCCCGAACTTTTACGCGCACCAGCGTGTCGGTCGGGTGAACGACGTTTGTCCTGATGTTGATGCTGTGGATCTCTTCGACCTTCAGCAGGGAAGCGTCGCCGGAGTTATCCGTGCGCTGGAAGCTGACCGCGTATTTCCCGAAGCCGCCGGTCGGCGTGATTTTGTCGGTGCGGTAGAAAACCTCACTCGTCGACTGGTGCGGTGTCGTCTGCCGGTACGTGAAGGTTTGCTGCGTGCCAGGAACTTGGTTGTAGTCGTCGTCGATTTTCCAGATGACAACCTTCCAGTTCGTCTCTTTCTTCCCGCCCAGACTGGATTGCGTGTGCAGCCACAGCTGCGTCGACTCTACCGGGGAGAAGAACGGGCCGACCACCAGCGCCTCGTTATCGTTCAGGATGAACTTCGTTGTGTTGATCGTGGCGTTAACCGGGATGTCCTGCGGTCCCTCCAGCTGGTTCATCGTGAACGTGTACCAGCGCACCGGGTTAACCACAGCGCCGTCGTTTGTTTCAACGGCGGAAATCAGCGTACCGGAGAATGTCGCGTCAGTAGTGACGCTGCCGGAAGCTGTGTTGTACGTGACGTTGATGGTGAAGGTAACCGCGTGCGGCAGAACCAGGCCCATGAAGTAATCGAACTCGGCCTGCTTCACGATTTTCATCGCTATCTGGCCGCCGGAGTAGGTACCGCTGACTACGGAGGTAGCAGTGGCGCTCTCTACCGGGAAATCGCTGGCTTCGTTCTGCCCCGGCACCTCCTGCCCGTCGACGTCATCGAACCCGTATCCCTCGACGATCTGCGGGATAACTTCGCCAGGCTGGAAGAACTGGAATTCAGCACCAGCCAGAGAACCCAGGCTTGATTCTGAGTAGCGCACAGACTCGTAATCGTATTTGCCAATCCCGATACACATCCATTCAGTGACGTACTTAAGGCCGCCGTCTGTGGACGTCTGGTGCACGTATTCGAATACTGATTCTTGAATCAGATCCGGGAAAGAGCGAATCTGACCGTAGATGTCCGGTTTGGCTTTGTAAACGCGCGCGGTGTTTGTCTGCCCGGTCAGGCTATTGTTGGGCGAGTCGACCGTGTTACCGCCGTTGTTTGCGATAGCTGGCTTCGGCGCCAGGAACGAAAACACCTGGCCCACCACTTTAAAGATCGGGCTGAGGATGTCGCCGACAATCCCCTTTGGCTGGTCGAATATCTGGATGTGGTCCAGCTCACTCAGTTCAAACGCCAGCTCATCATCGTCGCCCAGCTTTACGCCGTTGCGGACGATCAGCAGATCTCGGTGAAAGGTAGCGTCATTGGCCGCCAGCCAGTCATAAAAAAGGGTGCCGTTTGGCACCCTGCAACGCAGCTTAGGCGTTCCTGGAAAATTCGATATCTCAACCAGCGCCATAAGAAAAATACTCCACTTTGGTGAATGCCCGCTGAATTACCAGCAATGAATCCTCTTTCACGCTTCCGTTTTCCCCGCGCGCATGAATGGCTTTTCGGTTCAGCACCAGGCCAACATGCGCCGGTTGCGCGCCTCGGTACCCGACGAATATCCCGCCTTCGATCGGTTTATCGACCTGGCGCCAGAAGACGACGTCGCCCTGATAGCAGGTGAAGAAGTCGGCCCCGGCTTCGTAATCCGGCGTCTGATGCAACTCAATGCCGAGGACGTGACGGTAATACAGGACCACCAGCCCCCAGCAATCGACTTTCTCGAACGAGCAGGCCCGGTTAGCCCACGGTACTCCGATAACCCGCCGGATAAATTCATCTTTAGTCATGCGGATTCCTTATAGGTACTGGAGTCCAGTGTATTCGCGGGGATCGTATAATTTTCCAATATTATTATTGAGCGGGTTGGTGACGGACAGAGTGACCGATGCGGCGTCGGCATCGATATCCACCGTCTTGACGTAAAGCTGCCACGACTTTATCGGTACCGACACATCGCCGCTGTCGAAGATCTGCCGCGTTGCCGTAATAGCTGTTAGCCGAGCCGCCCCTTTCCACTGCTTCATGAGAGCTTTAATGTCAGACGACAGACGCCCTAACTTCACCGTAGCGTCGATCACCGGCGTACCGCTCTGCTGGCTCTCTTCGATTTCAAAGCGCGCTGGCGTGTACGTCTGGCCGCCGAGCGTCTTCGGGAAGAACTGCTTGTCGACAAGGCGGACATAGCCAAATGATGGATGGTAGAACGTAATGGTGTCGTACAGTCCGCGCGTCGGGCGTTGCTGCTTATACTCCCTGAAGCTCGGCATTACGGCACCCTCGGTAGTGATTCCGGATCGCGACCGTCCGGATAACCCGTGACAACGATATCCAGCCACGAATCCCACGGCGGCGGCAGTTCAACAATTATGTCGTCAAACTCGTCGTCAGAGTTGTACAGATGATTGGCGATAACGGTTCCCGTCCAGGTCACCACTCCGCCGTCGATACTGGTTTGCACCGGCATCTGCGTGAAGTGAAGCTCCTGCAATTGCAGGCCGCTACCGCCCAGATTGATATTCATCCGGAACCAGTTCAGGCCTCGGTTGAGATAGTTCGGGCTGCGTAGCCACTGCTGGAAAGCGCGCTCCTGCGCCAGAGTGAAGATCCACGTCAGCGACCAGGTCACTTTCAGGTCGTCGGTCTGATTCTCGAAGATAGCCGGGCCGACCGCTGGCTGATCGGTCTGGAACCCGGTATCGAGAGTCATGTTTTTGCTGGCCTTCTGCGCCAGCGGCAGCCAGTCGGGATAGTCGATAATTGGCATCAGCCCTGCCCTCTCGGCGTGCGTTTAACGTTCATGTTGCTGGTTATGGCGTTACTTATTGGGCCACCGTTGTTCAGGTCCGCGACTATTACATCCACAGTCACTCCGCCATTAGCATCCGTACCGGCCTGCGCATCGACCGAGGATGACGTGTAGTTCTGGATGTTGATTACCACCCCGCCACCTCCGCTGGCAGTCATCTCCTTGTTGCTGATCACCCTGCCATTATCGCCCGGTATCATGTACTGCTTACCGGTACTGGCCTGGTAAATCTCAGGCATACCGCCTTCGCCGACCTGATACATCCCTCCAGCCGATACAGGGCCGCCGTTTTTACGCTTTCCTGACAGTGCCAGGATGCCAGCCATCGCGCCAAGACCAATAGCAACAGCGCCACCGAATGAAGCCACGGAGGACATGATGGCCGCCGGAGTCCATGCGGCAGTCGAAGCAGCGGCGGCTGTGGTACTGGCAGCGGATTGCACGCCAATGCCAGCAACCTGAGCTGACGTTGTCGCTGCAATTGCAGCCTGCTGGGTTGTGGAACCCATTATGGCCGACTTAACCCACTCAGACCCCATCTGCACAAACGTATTAACAAGGCTATTTAATACAGTCCTGCCTAATGATTTAGCCGCCTCTTCGGCGTCCATACTTTTGGTGATAAGTCCAGTAAAGGCGTTAGAAGCATTCCCAGCCAGTGAGTCTACAGATGCAGCGATCGCTGCGTTCCCGGCGCTCTGATTACGGAATATCTCCCACTGCGCCGCAACACGTGCCTGCTCGTACTCCTTGTCAGCGTTAGCACGCAGCATAAGTGCGTTCTGGTGAGTAATCAGCCCCTGCTGCTCGTATGCCTGAATAAGCGCGAGTTTTCGGGCGTTTTCATTCGCCAGTTGCTGAACCGGATCAATGCCACCTACAGCATCTTGCTGTGGTGTCACCGCCTGCTGCGCGCGGATTTTTGCGAGGTTTGCCTGGTGTGTGGCCTCGAGTCTCTCAGATGTCTGATTGAACTGCTCCTGGCTTATTTTCTTAGCAGCCAGAGCGGTATTCAGATCCTGAACATCCTGCTTATAGCTTGCGTTTTCGCGCGCTTCTGGTAGGAGCTTCTCGGCTGCGGCCTGTGCTTTGAGCGCATTGGCCGTATCCCATTTTGCCGCCGCGTACTGCCCCGCCAGCGCGATCTGGTCTTTTGTGGCTCCTTTTCCGAGAGACTGCTGCGCATTCAGAATCGCCTGCTCGCGACTCAGCTTATTTGTTGAGTCAGCGGCAAGCTCCGATTGCTGCTTGAGATTAGCCAACTTCTGAGCGATAGACTCCGCCTGAGACGCTCCTTTCTTCTGTTCGGATTTGAGGGCCTTCTGCGCCTCTGTATTTTTGTAAGTGGCGGCAGCGTCATCCTCCATCTGCTTGGCATGCGGATCATCCTTCGCAAATCCGGCATCTTCGGCAGCGTATTTAGCCTGCAACCGCGCGCGGGCCTCCCCCTGGAGCTTAGAAAGTGCCAGATTACGTTCTGACTGCTTGATAAGGTTCTTCTGGCCGCTGGTTAGATTGTCTGTCTCTTGCTTGAGCGCCGCGACGTTGCCTTTGGCGATTACCGCCTCACGCGAAAGTTCTACCAACTTACCAACGAACGCTGTGAGCGCAGTTTGCCCCTTTTCAGTAGAGCTCTGCGTGTTCTGCAACTCTGTAGCCAAACGCTGTAAAGCCTCTGGCGATGGGTTTTTGGCAATATCTGAAAGCTGCTTGCTCAGCTCAAATGCTTTCTGCTCGGTGATGCCGAACTTGTCCGCTACGGCTCCAACAGTATTGCCGATGCTGTTCGCAGTAGCCTGGAACGCCTGACCTGCGCCGTATGCCTGCTTAACTGCCTCGGCATAGTTATCGGTGGTAATTTCCAGAGTAGCCAGACGGTCATTAAATCCATCTACCGATGCATAGCCGCCAGAGAACGCCGACAATGCTTTATCACCGAAAGACAGTAGAGAACTTGATGCGTCACTGATGGCTTTCGGTATTTTGTTGATCGCCTCGTTGTACTCCAGGAGCGCCTGGTTACGCATCAGCGTTGCGACCTCAGCGTTGGTCTTCGCCAGGTACGCATATTTGTCAGACAGCGCGGCCACGCCATTGATAGAGACGTTGATAACCTTGTCCATCGCTTCGGCTGCATCTTTCAGCGCATCCATGGCGTTCTTGCCGCCATTCAGCGAAGTAATCAGCACGCCAGCCAGGACCGAGCCAAGCGCGATTATAGCGCCAGCAACAGCGCCGCCTGGGCCAAATGCCCCGGCAAGTTGCGAACCCTGCTGAGAGAAAGCCACCAGCGCAGACTGCCCACCCTGCACCTGTACGATGAAGTCCTGAACCTGATAACCAGCTTGCTGCATGCTGGTCTTCCACTTACCAGTGCCCTTAGCCCCATTCTCGACACCTGTTTTCATGTCGTAGAGTCGACTGGTAAGCTCACCGATCTTCTGCTTCTCTTCATCGGTCGCTTTCGACCCGGCGCGTAATTGAGCCGCCAGCACAGCAGCACTACGCGCGCCATTCTCCTGTGCTTCGTCCAGCACAGCGAGTTGGTTACCAAGAGCCTCGATAATTGATTCAGCGCGATTAAATTCGCTGTTAGCACCACCAGTTCCGCTGCGAGCTTCTTCCATTGCACGGGCAATGCCACTCACGTTGGTGTTCAGCTTGCGCAGCTGGTTGTCCATGGAGTTGGCATATCCAGCCAGTTCTGTAAACGCGGCCCCGGTTTGTGAGGTGCTCTCGTCGAGGTTATCCATTCCCTTGCCAGATTGCTGAGCGGCTGCATCCAGCTTATCCAGAACATCAATGGCCTGTTTACCGCCCTGCAGCAGCGGCTCGACGTCGGCACTGATTTCATAAACGATGCTACCGGCGTTTTTTTCACTTGCCATAACTTTCTCCGGGCATAAAAAAACCCGCCGGAGCGGGTTGTTAAGCTAAATTATTTAAGCCTCTCTTTTACCGAATGCATATCCCAAGGCCAAAGTAAGTATTGGAGTAAATATTGACCAGACATCTTTAAGGGCGCTCACAATGTCAAATTTTTCAGGCGAATCAAGATCGAATGAAAAATGAAAAAAAACAAGCAATAAACAAATACTAAACAGCCCACCTAGATAGAAACAGTATTTTAGAGTTGTCCAAATGAATGAGTCTTTTGCGTGCTCACCAGTTCCGATCTCTTTGGCAATCGTTCCTGCAACACTAACGCCGCCTAGTCCACCTTGATGTACAGAAGGAGTTGTAGTTTCGGTATTGTTGTTGGGTATATCCGGTTGAGATGCAACAAAAGGCTCCGACATCACGCCCCCTCATAAAGAGAAAAGTTAGTAATGACAGAAATTTGATTATCACCGATTTTTCTGATTAAAGAATGCCAAGCTAAAAATAATTTCAATCCATTAGATTTTTTACCAATCTCCGCAGGGATAACAAGACCTACAGCTTCATTCATAATAGGTACAATTACCTTATGAACGAAAAAGACTTCTCCATTCCTAACGTATGCATTAACCCCCTGTTTATTAGACTCACTTTCGGGCAAAATTTCCGTTTCAATTGAAATGGATAACCCGTCATAAACAAGTTTTAGAGGCTCAGAAGCCCCCAATGGATTGATAATGTTATGAAAGCAACCTGACTCTAATAGAGTTTTCCCATTTGCACTGGCTTTTACTAACATTTTAACCTACTGATAAGCTAAATGACATTTACGATGATATTACCATCCTAAGTAGTAGACTTACTACTCTTGAGAATGTCAGGGGATCTTCTGGCCTTTTGTTTAGCTATGTAAGCATCCGCGATGCTGTCGTACTCTTCGCGAGTGAAGCCTTTCTGGTCAGGGTATTTCGCCGCCAGCAGCATCTGAAATTCGGTCATCGTTAACTGAGAGGCTTCGACGCGGTTCATGCCGAAGTGGCTGCGTGCCGAACTGATGTAATCGAAGGCCTTAAACTCATTCGTGCGCTCACCTGATTCGTGGCGCTGCAACTTTCGCACCTTGGCCTTACCGACAACGCCGTGCTGCATGAGGTGTTGCGCCAGGACGATGATGTCGTTCTTTGGCAATCTTCCCGGTCGGTAGACGACGCAGTGCCGCCACCCCTTCCACTCGCCGATCATTGGTGTCAGGTCGTCATCGCAGCACGCCTGAAGTACCAGCATGCACGTTGATAAAAGCTTCTCAGCAAAGCGATTGAATGATGGAGATAGCCATTCAGGAAAGCGTCCCAGCGTGCCAGCGCATACCTCAATCAGCTGAGCGACATCATTGCCGTGGATGGTGGCGTACGCCTGCACAATCTCTTCCGGAGTGCCGATCCTGGTCATGGCCTCGAATGAAGGTCGCAGCAGGTAATCTTTCCCGCCTTCGCGGCTGTCGCTGATAGAGAGTTCGCCAATATCGGTTAAAGCGGTCATAGGCCTTCCAGTAAACGGTCATTATCAAGGGCAGCACGCCGCCCTTTGGAATGTACGTTAGGTAACGGTAACTGTATGCACGGCCACAAAGTTGCCGTCTTCGGTGTTGATGATGATCTGCGCGCTGCCGGTGGCGACACGCGTCACGGTAACGGTGTTGCCGGAGGCGGTGGCCGTTGCTTTAGTCGCATCGGTAGTCGCTACAGTGAAATCTTTGTTGGTTGCGCCGGTTGGTGCGACGTTAACCGTGAAGGTGCTGGTACCGCCCGCCGTGCCGGTGCTGGTTGCCGGAGTTACCGTTACGCCAGTCACCGCTACAGCAGTCAGTTCGTTCACTTCGATGGTAGTTGCATCGCCGACTTTGAACTCGGTAGAGAACGTGACGATGTCGTTGGTGCCGCCGTCAGAGCTCAACGCCGTGATGTTCATGTAGCCGACGAATTCGACCGGACCGTAATCCATGCGCACCCAGATACCAGGCTGGCGCTTGGCCTTTAGTTCATCAGCGAAATACTTGATGAATTTGCCGACACCGTACTGATCCAACTTGTCCTTCTTGCGCACTTCACCTTCAAAGCTCAGGGTGAAATCACTGTTGGTGATGATGGTCTCGACATAGCCGCCGCCGTCATCCGCATCAGAGGTAACCGAGTTCGGGTTGAAGTCGAAGCCTTTCGACGTACCAGCGGCCAGCGCCATCCACTCCCCTTCGAGTGGCTTGACGTCCGGGCAGCCATCGGCGACTTCCAGCACGACCGCACCGCCGAAAAGGCGCTCGTTCGAGTTCGGGCAGTTACCCATGTGAAACTCCTCTTTGACGTATAAAAGAAAACCCGCCGAGGCGGGTTATTTGGTTGGGAATGGCTATTCGCCGTAAGTGCAGGCGAACTGGAGTCGGAAGACTATTCGCCCTTCTTCTGTGAGCACCGGCGCGGGAATTGCGCCCATGTTCTGGATGTAGCCGACGCACTCGTCAGCCATGGGGTTGGCCTGGACGTAATCGACGATGCGCTGCACGGCGTTGAGCGCGTCTTTGCGCTTGTCCTTTGCGCCGACAACGTCGACCAGGACGTGATACTCAGAACCGAGGTCAGTGCGGATGTTCGACCCGCCGTTTGGCCTGAACACCATGATCGCCTTCGACAGGTCGCCCGGGTCGTCGTACATCAACTGCTGCACCGTGAAGCCGGCAGTTAGCCCGGCGTCGCCGAACATGTTGCGCACCCGCTCGTGCATCATGGGTGTCATAGCGAAAGCTCCTTGCGCATCACCGCATCAACGTTATCGCGCTCGTCATTTGCGCCTTTGGTCAGGAATTGCGGCTCACCATGCGGATCCCAGTAGTTGCCCTTTCCTGTCCCGCCACCGAATTCTTTCGGTTTCTGCGGGCCGAACTCAGACCGGTTGCTGGTCACCCCGAAGTGCGCGCGCGGCTGGCCTTTCAGCTTTCCGGACGCTTCGTGAACGTACGCGGCATAGTTGGCTGAGTAACCGATGCGCCCGGTGATGAGCACGCCGCCAGCGTCGATTTCACGAAATTGGCTGTTAATCAGCGTTGAGCTGTCGATCGGGGTGTAATAGGCTGCCCGGACACCGATGAGAATCATCGCTGACTGGAGGGCGCGGATTACCTTGCGCCCCTTAACGTCGTTGATGACATCGTTCAGGTGCTTCTTCGCCTGGCTGATGCCCTTCACTTTGATGCCCATGGCTACACTCCCGTAATTATCGACCAGTCATCTTCCAAGCCGTCGAGAGTATCGTTCCAGCGCGTCACGTGACGAACCTCATCGGCACCTGCCACGACCGGGTCCGGCTCAGCGCTAACACCAATCAGGATGTAGTCGCCCTCATCAGCTAACGCATACGCAGTAAAGAAGGTGTTTTTTACGACAACCTCTTTACCAATGGAGCCGAGCTTTGCAGACAGGCCGCCGATGTAGTCGCACATGATGGTTTCAGGCGGTTCATATGGGTCGACAGGATCGCCCCACTCGTCATTTCCACCAGCACCCTTACGCCATATCGTGCATGGCTTGTTGTATGACCATGAAGCAGTAGACGACATCAGCCCTCCTTCCAGCGCAGCACCTTCGCGCCGGTCGCCCGGATGCGCTCACAGTTGATATGCCACTCGCCGTCCGATTTCACGTAGCCGGTAGTCTCCCGCCCGGTGTCGGTCATCACCCAGACGCGGGTGAACGAGCGCGGCAGCCCGTGCTTAACTGATTTGTACGTCATCAGCAGCCTCCTACCACCATGAACAGGCCGACGCTGTTACCTGCGCTGATTGGTAGCTCACCGGTACATCCACTGGTATCGAGACGGGCCAGCGAGTCGCGCAGCCATGTGATGCTGTCGTCGCCATATTCAAAAGAACGGGACGCGCCAGACGGTGCCCCCTGCGATTTGATACGGCGCGCGCCGGAGGACGTAGCCATAAGCGCTGCGGCATACATCAGGATCAGCTTCGCGGTGCACTCGTCATACCCAGCACCATCGAGGCACGGAATAATCTTGTTCACCACGCAGAGGATCGGATCCAGCAGCGCGCCCGGGATGGAGTAACCCAATTCACCGAGGAACGCCTGCACGTCTGCCGCTGTGATTGGGTCAGCCATGGTTATTTCGCCTTCTTGATTGCTTCCGCCAGTGCTGCTTCGGCTTCGTCAGCGCGTTTTGTTTCTGCTGCCAGCGCGTCGGCATGAGCCTTGTCTTTAGCTTCACCATCGGCGATTAGCTTTTGGTTCTGCTCCAGTGCGTCGGCGAGTTGCTTTTGCAGGTCAGACAAATCACCTGTGGGTGCTGACGGCGTTGCCACCTCAAACACCAACTTTTCGCCTTTCTTCTTGTCAGTGTCCTTCGCCTTGCCAGTGCTGATCCAGCGCTTTGCCGTTTCATCGTCTACCTCTACCACGGAACCAACCTCCAGTTTGCGGAGGTTGGCACCGGCGTGCAGGTTACTTGCCACGATTTCTACCAGTGCCATGATTTATCCTTAGCTTGATGCGTGAATTACGGAGTATTTGTTGTTGATGTCCTGCTTGACCATCAACCCCATTGCACCCCAGGTGCGCCAGATGTAGTCGCTGTTGTACTCCGGACGCGGAGATGCGACGGTACCGATAGCCTGGCCGACGATTGGAGCGATGACGCCTGCACTCAGTGGAACGATGACGATTTCGTTACCTGTGAGCTGGCTGTCTTCTTTAATCGCCGCTACACCGGTCAGTTTCAGGATTTCATCCATGATCGTTCCGGACTGGAAGTTGTCGGAGAAATAGCGTTCCAGGTTGGAGATGATTTCACCGGATACGTACCAGGTCTGCTCTGCATACTGGTTGTTCACGCGGCGCATCTGATCACGCAGTGCGATTGCGCCAGCGCGGATGTCCTGAGACGTTGCTGTGCCAGAGGTAAAATCGATGTTCAGGCCTGAAGCGCCAAGGTCGATCTGCGCTACGCGCTCATCGTCACGCAACCCTTTCCAGGTCAGACCGTCAAACACTGCGAAGTTGCCAGCTTTGTCGCGGAAGCCGTTGAAGATGTAGTCAACGTAACGACGCTGAACGTCTTCAACCGAACCACGCTGCGCATCAGCCTGCGACTGCAATGCCTGCGGGCTGTTGAAGATTGGATCACGCCATTCGAACTTAAAGCCCGAGTCGTGGATAGGCACCATGGTGCCATCGAAGGAATAGCTACGAGCATCGAGTGCCGCGCCGACCTGTCCGGACATGGAAGTGTGAGCCCAGCCGCGGCCACCGGTACGAGCGTAGTCGTAACGAGACTGTTCGATTCGAACGGAGCGAGAAAGCGGCATTAGATCGTTCAGCAGAGTGAACTCGGTATTCGGCTCGAACTGCTGAAGAACAGTTGTGTCGAAAGCGCGATACAGGCGACGAATATCGTCAACTGCGTTCACCGCATCGAGATAAGGAGCGTTTTCTGCATCGCCACGGAACTGAGTGCGCGCCAAGAAATCCGCTGCTGCCTGAGCACTGGCGTTTCGCTCAATTTCAAGAGCGCGCCATTGCGCCTGATTTACCGCGAGGTTACCGGTCTTTTCACCGATAGACTTGGAGAATACAAACATATCCGCTCCTTATTTGATTACGACACGAAGCAGATCGCCTGCCGCCGCTGTGTATGATTTGTCTTCCTCGACGTAGCAGCGCACTGACTCATCGCCAGCAGCCACCTTGACTCGACCGTTTGCAATAGAGAGCGCCTGTCCCTTGGTGTAGGTGCCGGCTGCGGCACGAACGTTGAGGAACATGCCCGGCAGAGGCTGAATACCTACGACAAGCTCGCCAGCAGGGATAGCGTCGTCCACTGACAGGCAGCGCAGATAGTCTTTGTTGGCCACATACAGAATTGCAGCCTCATTGCCATCCACAGAGGCAGTGAACTTGTCCGCTGCACTGAAGAAGCCAATGGTACCCGGCGGAGTAGATGCCGCGGCCGCGCCTTCACGGTTAAGCAGCGGATTAGGGAACACGCCGCCGGCGTGGATGATATGCTTTCCGTCTTTAGCCATTTTTTACTCCGGCATTTCGCTGACTGATTGGGTGTTAGTAGCCTGATGGCGGAATGCACCGTTCAGGCCAAAAGATGTCTGGCACTTGGCATACATGGCGTCGAGTGCCTTACCGTCCAGATCTGCGACTTCTTCATCGCTCATGTTCATCGCCAGCTTCACAGCCGCGCGCTTTTCGCCCTTCTCTTTGTCAGAGTTGGCATTGATCTGGCTGTTAAGCGCGGTGACCTGCTCGGTAAGCACCTTGGCCCAGGCTGGCATCTCTTCGTTATTGGTAGCCTGCTCTTTTTTCTTGGGCTTGCCGGTTGCCGGGTCGATTTCTCCGTCGCCATTTTTCTTGGCGGCGGCTTCGTCGGCCTTCATCTGGTTGTATGCGTCCATCAGCTCGGCGTCGGACTTGCCTTCGGTCGGCTTACCAGCGGCTTGCAGCGCATTGATAATCAGTTCTTTCATCGGATCATTCTCTCCGTTGGTTTTAATCTCGTACTCAGGTTGTTTGCGCACGACTTCTACAGGTTCGCCGACGAATTGGGCCTTGCCGTCATCGTCGATGATGTACTTCTGTTTGAAATAACGGGAATCATCCCGGTATACGAAGGTGTCAGGCCATACCGACTCTGGCCAAAGCCAGTTGTCATCAGATCGACCCTCTCGCAGCTTTTCACTGATTGCGCGCTGGATGTCGTCGAAGGAAAAGTTGGAGGCATTGGTAAAGAAGAATTTGGTTTTGTTGATCAGGCCATCGCGGGTGCAGTCGATTCCGTCAGCCAGGCGGGCAACTTCGATCTGCTGCTCATCACCTTCTGAGTTAACGAAGATGCCCACACCCTCCTCCGGCGTACCGGCGCCGGGCTCATCAAGCAACACCGCCACATGGTCAAACATCATGTTTGTGGCGATCTCGTTGTACTTCTTGCCTTTCGATTCACCATTAGCAGCGATGCCGGAATAGAGCAGGCCTGTGGAGATGTGGATAGGGTCGGAGTTGATACCGGCCAGCATCTCATCCAGGCGGTTAATCAGACGCTTACCTTTCTCGCTGGATTCGGCGTACTGGCGGTTAACGTACATATCACCCGTCACTTTGCCGTCTTTGTGGCTGACGTTCTGTAGCCATGCACCGACGTGGTACTCGTTCACCGCCCGGACATCGCGCGCAGACACATGCTTGCCGTCCACTTTCGGGTGGCCCAGCGGCATCGGGTTACGCTCGAGCGTGTTGTAGGCCTTTTCGATTTCTGCTGCCGGGTACAACTTCCGGTTCATCACGATATCGTCCACGACAGGCGTGATGCCGCGAACCACGATATGTGGCTTGCCGTCAATGGTTTCAGTGGTGATGTTTGAAGCGGAGTTGACGACGGTCAGCACATTAACGCGGTTGCGTTTCATGCTGGATCCTCGTTAAGTTATGTTTATTCAAACAAAAGGGGTGAGATGATGATTAAAAAGGCCATGCTAATTGGCGCCATTGGTTTGTTCGGTGCGCAGGAAGCGCAGGCAAATTTTTATACAGGGAATCAGCTTTTTGCCTGGGGCGAATCCTTGATGAGAGTCAGAGAAAACAGAATAATGGGTTCTGATATCAGCGACGCAAATATGTATTATGGATACGTATCAGGAGTTTACGATCTAGGTAGCGGTGTACTTTTTTGTGCTAGCAATCAACTTAATCTGAACCAGATTTCTGATGTCGTATATCAATACTTGAAGCAAAACCCTAAACGCCGGGCTGAAAACGCTTCTGATTTAGCAGTTGACGCTCTTAGTGAGGCGTTCCCTTGTAAGAAATAGTTCCGACAAGCGCCTTCGTTTAGATTTTTCGTAACATAGGCGCTCTACAGCACCATGGGAAATAGTCCAGCGCAGTTACGCACTGATAGCGCACGATTCGACCGCACCCGCAGCACCAATAGACTGACATGCTGAGTCCTCATTGGTGGATTTGAGGCAATAAAAAAGGCCGCCGTGGCGACCTTGTTTAAAGTATTTCTTGGAATTTACTGGGATATTCAACTCGCTCCCATATGGATGAAAAGTAATCTCGATACTCTTCGTCATCACGAGCATCACCACTACCGCCCCAGTAGTAGGCTGAGTTTTCACTTATGATGTTAATCACATCAGTTTCAAGTTTTGAAGCAAAGGACTCGTCTGGGACTATAACATTGATGGCATCTATAAGGTCTAGAGCCCCCGTGCGCAAACGCCATTCTCTCTCCCATGTGTAGTCCAAGCCAAACGGCCAGCCAGGTTTAATATCCATGGGTAAATGCGGAGCGAAGCGCCATTTTAAACTTGGCGGTAATTCCTTCTTATCTTCATATGACCCGTAGATTACCGGTCGACCTCCATACTCATAAATTCTTTTTTTTACGAATTTGAAACCAAACGGCTGATATCTAGATTGATCCCACTCACTAAAATACTCTGGAGATTCAGTAAAACAGATAGATTCAACGTCAGCTGTCATCTTCGCACTTCCCGGCTTGAGAAATCCATCACGAAGAATTTTTAGAAATGTTTTATATGCAACATCGTAATTGATCTCCTTCTCGCCTTTTATATAGGGATTTGCTCTAACCCAATGATAAAGATACCCGGAACTGTCTATTCGTTTACTTCGCATAGCTCACCCAAACGAGTTGTTTGGATGTAATTTATAACACTGACATCCTAATTTCTATGCACGGAATTTAAACTTCTTTCCACTGCTTTCTTTCTATCGCCAGCTTATCCGCCAGCCCCTCGTTGAAGATGCTGCCGTCGTCATTGAGCAGCACCGGTATCTGGCTGCAATAGCAGTTGTACCGGTTACCGTTCTCGGCGTAGAAGTCCCGCACCTCTTCGGTGGTGTAGACCTTGCCGTGACGGCTGGCGTGCCAGGTGCGCGTCGTCGACTTGAGCGCTGACAGCCACAGCAGTCCGGTATTCAGCCCCAGCCGGTCGGCGGCCCAATCCGTTTCGTTCCATTGCGCCTGCCGCAGCGCGCCGACCTGCTCAGTCTGAGCGATGGTCTTCGCCTTCGACATAGACACATCGAGGCGCTTACTGATGACGCTGGCCGTCTCGCGTGGATTCACCCCGCGCGCTACCGTATCGGTGATTATGTTGGTCAGGTCGCCGCGGGCAGTGTCGCTGATAACCTTCCAGTCGCTGAACGCTGTCAGCCTGGCCGCAGATATCTGGTTCAGATAACCGGGACTGCTTAAAAGCTGCTGTAGCGTCGTATGGCTGGCATATACCTGCGACTGCTGTGATAGGTTATTGAAGGCCTCCAGCGTGCCGCGCTGCGCTTCTGCGACGACGTAATCCATCGCCCACAAGTTTTGCTCGCCCCCCTCCAGAAGGTAATCGTCGAGAATCGACTGCACTGCTTCGAGGAGGTCAGCCAGTTCCTGCGCCAACATGTCGTAGATGAACTTACCAGCGTTGACCTGGTAGAGCCGCATATCCTCGCCGTGGTCGTGGCACAGGAAGTGCCAGTTATGGCTATTTACCTCACGCTCTCGCCCGGTCAGGCGCTGGTCTAACAGGGCTTTCAGCGCCACCTTTATCGCGTAATACCGATCCTCAATGTCGCGCTCCATCTTGCTGACGGACTTGCGCGACATTGTTGGGTCAACTTTCGACCGCGGTATCACCGGACTTTTCGGCTTCTGATTCTGGGTCGGCCAGTGGGTCAGGCTTTGGCTTGTTGCCATCTGGCGGCACCTCGTCATCAAGTTCAGGCAGGGCTTGCAGTTCGCCCGCCGCGCGTATCTCATTTTCTGTGATAGCAGAGCGACCAAACGCGTTTGTGGATTTCACGGCCACGTCGGCGAGTTTATCCATGTTGGCAATCTTCTCTGCCTGGCTCGGTGCCAGTAGATCGGACCATCCGACGGTGATTTCCTCGCCTGCTGCTGGAGGAATAAAGCCAAACTCCCAGAATCGGGTAACGATGTCCGTTATCAGGTCTGTCAGGAAACCAGTTCGACGACTCATGCGGGTTTTGGCCCAGTCCTTCGCATCCTCGGTGCTGGCCCGCTCGCCCGTCTGCATGCCGACCAGTACTTTGACAGGGATCGGCACGGTGGCGCAAAACTCATTCAGAATGGTTCGCCACGTTGGTTCTGGGTCCGCCGCTGCAACCGATAGTACACTGACGTCGCCCTCCTGCATCATCACCGCGCTATCTGAACTGTCGTTAAGGCGTCTCACCTGCCCATCAAGCGCTTCGGAAAGTTGAGATTCAGAAACCCCGAGAGCCTTAGCCAGTGCTGAGAAGTTTGTTTTGGCGCTGAAGTTGAAGTTGAGCTGGCGGCTGGCGTTTTTGAAGAACCCCTCGGCGGCACCGCCGGAGACCTTCTCGCTGTCCATAATTTTATGGAAACCGGCAGCAAGCATTGATTCGCCAGAGTAGAGACGGCCATCATCTGAACCTTCAGCAAGGATAATTACGCGGTCAGGATGGACGTTGATGATGCGCCCGGGCTGCCCACCAGCTTGCTGTTGTACCGGAATTTCAGTAAACGAGTACATGGTGATGTCACCATAGTTCTCGCTGCTCTGATCTTCGTTGTAAGTGACAGGCTCAATCTGTGCCTCCCACACCGGGATCAACTTAACTAACGCCTTTTCCTTCTGCCTTGCAGTAATGACTTTATCAACTGGCTTATCCCAGGTCCGGTTATCCTTAATCTGGATCAGCAGCGCAGAGTAGCGCCCCACGAGGTTGCGCTTGTCAGCGCCTTTAATTTGTTTCCAGCAACGCTTGAGCAGTTTGTTTACGCGCTTATCCCATTCCGTTTGCCTAGTGGCATCCTTCGTCTGGTCACCTTCGTAGACATCCGGAAAGTCCTCCCAGCAACCATCAACCATCCGGTTGACCGCAGCATTGGCAATTGCATTACGGCTGTAGGCCCGGAAAAAGTCGTCGAACGTCAGGTTCAGTGGATAGCCAAACTCCTGGTAAAGTCGCTGGCGTTTCGTATTACTGGTGCCATTGAACAGAGCGTTAACGTAGCGCATACGATCACGATCGAGGCTGGCATTTGCGGCAAATTGTTTGTTCATTTCGCTTTCGTTCACGGTTTCCTCCGTCAGCGCGAGCGCACCAACATGCCGAGTGATTGTGGTTCTGATAGTTCGGTCAATGCGTAAACCGCAGCGTCGAGGCGATCAGGTGATTTTTTCGCAGTGGATGGCACGTATTCCATGAACTGGTTTTCGACCTCGTACAGACTGCCTCGGTGAGCTACACGCCCCTGGGCATACAGAGCAGATATCGGTTCTGCGCGTGCATACTTGCCTTTACTGGCATGCATACGGATAACGCGACCGGTAAACCCGGCGTTGCGGAGAGTGTCCTCTGCCATATCGCCGCCCTGGTTGGTTTCAATGACGATCGCATCAGCTTCATGCTGTATATAGGCATCGATAGCTTTCGTAGCCCAACCATTAGGCGAGTATTTGCCGCTGTAATCAGCATCAAGGCTGTATTGCCGCTCATCACCGCTGCCGTAAACACTCGCAACAGCGATACCGGATTCATCGCTCTCTTCGCTGTTTGTCGCCTGCGGGTCGATTGCTACGACCGTACGGGCCAATTCCTGAGTGATCCGCATCGCGTGTGCGGCGCTGATCATTTCCTCGTTCCACAGCGCCCCCTCCGCGTTGAAGCGTTTCGGGTTCTGCATGTACTGGGCTTCGGCGGTGCGCCGGTGAGAAAACAGCGATACACGGTGCGATTCGTTATGCTTAAAAGGCCACAGCCAGCCATCAGGCAAGCCGTGGTCAATCGGGATAGCGTGGGTGTTTTCCGGGTAAGTTTCTTCGTAACTGCGGCTGCTATCGATAATCACCGGCAGATTCAGGTGATGCCATTTCTCACCACTCCCGCCACGCAGCAGATAGCCGCTCAGGTCGTGGTAGTGAATGCGCTGCATGATGACAATCATCGGCGTCGTCTCGATCGCCAGTCGTGATTTGATTGTCTCGTTAAAGCGGTTGTTTACCCCGTCGCGGACGATCTCTGAGTAAGCGTCATCTGGCTTAACCGGGTCATCGATAATCAGCGCGCCCTGCCAGCCCGGTTCCATGTGTCCGGCACGAAAGCCGGTAACCTGCCCGGCAGCTGACGACGCATAAACGCCGCCGCCGTACTCAGTCCACCACATCGCCTTGCTGTCAGCATCATCGCGCAGCGCCATCGGCCACATTGACTGATATGCTTGCGACTTAATCATGCCGCGCGCAGTGGATGAGTTCAGCAGCGCCAGGTTATGAGAATAGGACAGGTGCATGAAACGGGCACGGCAGTTCAGCGCCAGCCCTCGGCCCATCATATTGATGGTCGCCAGTTCCGTTTTCGTGTATCCAGGCGGGACGTTGATGATCAGGCGCTGAATCTCACCATCAATGACGCGGTCCAGCGTCTGCTGAATCACCTTGTGGTGCGGCGCGACAATCATCTTCCCGCCGGTGCGCAGCTTGAAGAAGTAGCGAGCGTAGTAAAGCCCGTCCTCTTCGCATTCAACCTTACGGGCGTAAGCCTTTTGCTCAGCAGTCGTCATCCTCCAACATCTCCCGCCGGGCAGACTTATATTCTTCTTTCGTCAGCGTCGCCATTTCGATAGGCCCGCCGTTCTTACCTGTGTGTTCATGAGTGGCCTGCTCTTTGAAAGCCATCACATCGATATGCTTCCCGAGAAGCTCAAGGTTCTTCACCTTATCAGGCCACTTAATCTTTTTAAGAAGCGCGGCTGTGTTCCCCTCGGCTGACATCTCGACGACATCCAGCCCAGATAGCGTTGTCCTCCAGACCTTCGGCCACTGAGAAACCGGCTTCAACTCTCCGGTCGAGGTCAGGATGTCCAGCACGTCCATCTGGTCTATTTCCACAAGGCGATTGAGGACATACTGGGCATTGATAGATACATCCTCGTTGCGCTTCGCTTTAAGTTCGGCGATTCTGGACTGGACGTCAGGTTTTGACATGTTTTCGGATGCAGTACGGTTAGCTGTCTTTGCGCTGTACCCCGCCCGAATAGCCGCTTGCGTGGCGTTTAAATCGATGAGGTACTCGCGACAGAACATTTCTTGTTTGTCTGTGAGTGCCATTGCTTTTCCTTGGGACGAAAGATGACCACTTATTTTCGTGTAGATCGAATAAATGCGTATTCGGAAGGCGATACCATTACCTTAACATCCCCTGAAGATATCCCCAGTGATTTCATTCAGGTTCTTAATATGCTGGCGCCAGGCGGGTTGTCTCCACATGGCTTGGTGTATTGCACCAACCCATCGGCATTAGCGGCTGATAAAAGTGTAGCTATAGACCTTTCTCTTGAGCTCTTCAGACGTTCGTTTTTCGCCTCCAAACCGTCAAGGTATCAATCTGTTTTTGCATGGGACAATCTCGAAGATGCTCAAGCCTTCAGGGAGAAGTTATTACCTGAGTTCCCTAATTGTGTGATTAACGAAGTTTCAACCGCAAGCGATAACATCCACCGCGGCGACATGTCTATCTTAGCTAATAACACGACCAACCTTGTTTATACGGATATCCTTAGATTGTACTGGAGTAGTTCCACCTTTAGGGATGATCCGCTTTGGGAATATGTTTTACCGCTGCCAGTAACGGTTGGAAGGCGAGTAAGTTAACTTTGTGCCCCCTCTAGTTCACTAGTCTTCATTTGTGCTTATGATTATGACACTACGGTGGGGCTGCCCATTGCGATGGCAATAAAAAACAGCCCTGAGGCGGTTAATCTGAAAGACCGAATTTCTTTTTTGCGTAGGATTTTAAAAGCTCTACACCTACATCCTTCATGACAGCAAGCGGTTCGTTACTTATCTCTTTCAATCGTGCAAAAACATCTTTACTGTCAAGCGCTGTAGCAAAATCTTGACCGTCTGTAGTTAGTCTGATGTCCACGTCAATTGTTGCCATACCACCTAAGTGATACATGTACCCCAAACGTCTGGGGTCACGAGTTTCCATATTCCTATTACTTATAAAACCTTGCTCAATCAATTGCATGTAGTGAAACATCCCCTTCTCAGATCCAATGTCATATCCAGCTTCGCTAAGCTGAATTGTGGTAATGAATGTGCTATCTGAGTTGAGGAATACAGAGAGCATTCCCTTTAAGTATTCAAGATCTGTTCGCATTATTATCTCCTTATCCAAAAATAATAATGTACCAAACTTTGAGAATATTTTGTGGCGTTCATATCAATTTAATGGATATGTAATACATTGCGTCTTGAGATAGTCCTGCAGATACCCGACCTGCTTCGTCACTGCGACGATTCGCTCTCTGAGGATGAAATAATCCCGTTCAGCGGAGTCAGTAAGTCTGGGGCCGGAAGCATCGCCCATGCCGCCGGTGCTGGTCGGTCCGTTCGCGGGACATTTTGCATTGAGCAGCAGCCGCTTACGGCCAGCAATGACATCGCTATGCAGACGCTCAATGGTTTTTTTCGCATCGGACAATTCCTTCGTGTATTTGGCATCCAGCGCAGCGACATCGCGCTGGCGGGTCTGCATGTCTTTAATGGTGGCGTTCGCCAGGCTGAGCTGTTCAGTGGCTTTATCGCGCTGGTCTTTGTAGGTGATGGCGGTGTCGCGGTAGTGGTTCACCAAGAACGCCAGCACACCGATTAACGCCATCACCAGCAACTGCAACCAGTAACGCCTTAACAGCACGCCAATCACGACAGGAACAGAGCGCGCTCCGCCTCACGCCGACGGGTCAGGCCGCTCAGGACTTTACCGCCTGCTTTATTCCAGCGCAGAAACTCATCGGCAGCGCCAGCGTAATCACCGGCGTTGAGTTTTCGCAGAAGAGTCGATGTCGACAGCGACCTGGCGCCGAGGTTGTACGTGAACGACACCAGGGCGTCGAATTGCCCCTGAGTCAGGCCGACTTTAACCAGGCGAGACACATCGCTTTCATAACTGATCAGCCCGGTCTTCAGCAGACGCTCTGCCGTTTCCTGCTTAATCGTCATCCCGGCGCGAATTGGTTTCCCGTCGACAGGCTGAGTCCAGCCATAACCGATCGTCCAGACGCCAACGCTGTCCTGGTACGCGGTAAGCTTGCAGCCTTCGAACTCTTTGATCAGGGCAATGCCTTTATCACTGGTTTGCATTCTTCATTCCCGTCAGGCGTTCCCAGAAATACGTCAGTGCCACGGAGCCCATTGCTCCGCTAATACCTGACGTAACCAGAATCATGTAAAGGCTCAGCCCGCTTTCAACGCTAATTAGGCCGCCAATAAGACCGGTAAAGCCGGACACTGCAATTTGCGCCAGCGCGTTGATCCAACTCCAGGTGGCTTTGTTCTGCTTAACGTCAATAAGGTATCGGACCAGACCGCCCCAGCATGACAGAGCAAGGACAATCAGCCATGACACTCCGGCAATGCTTTCTTTATCTTGCATACGTTTAGCCATATCACCTCCGAAAAACGGGGTGCTGTTTGTAGTAAGGGATCAGACCCTCGGGACGATTTAACAAGTAGGCGTGTCGATGATGGTTCCCGGAGCCTGAAATAAAAACGGCCCACATGAGGGAGCCTTTGAATAAAGTTTCTTTACATCACTGCCGATACATCCCCTAAAGGAGAGAAAAATGGGCAGACGTAGACGTGGTAGGTACAGAATCAACAAGAATCCGGACTTAGCGGATCGAATTATTCACATGATTATCGATATCGCTATTTTCGTCTTCTTGGTAAAACTTGGGATATCTCTTTTGTTCAAATAAAAAGCCCCGCACGATGGCGAGGCTCTTAATTCTTTGTCGACAATCAAAGCTATGGCGACGATATCAGATTTACATGAAATGTATGCTATTTAATTGACTTTTGCAATACCCTGCTTCGAAAAAGTCGCCTTTTGTTGTGATCGTGTTCTCACAGTGCAACGAAGAGAGTCGTCATCAAGTCGTTTAAAGATGGCGCACATGGCCCGCCAGTAGTCGGCGTAGTTATGGCACCAGTTATCAGGTTTAACACCGCACAGAGCCGCCAGGTCCTGGTGCTGATACACATCCTTTCCCGCCAGCTCCGCTTTGACGTCCTGCGCCGCCAGCCAGATAAGTTTCTTCAGACGCTCCAGCGTCTTGCCGGCCACCTTCTTCGCGCCGAGCTGCTCTCGGAACTCAGCCCATGCCCACTGGGTGATCGCCACCTGGTATTCGATGCGGATATTCTCGCTGTAGTTCCACAGCAGCCAAGCTTTCTGGTGGTCTTCCAGCGACAGGACAGCGCGGCGCCATGATGCGGTCACGAACTCAACCGGGCCCACCAGCGCGATTGATGATCCCTTAGCGCGAGACTGGCTGCCGCTCATCGCCGGGCCGTCAGGGTTAACTTTCCGGCCGGTTACCGGGTCAGTGATTTTCTTCCTGGCCCGGCTGCGCGCCGTCGCGGTGAATTGCGCATTCTCGGCGAAAGCTACCAGCTGCCCTTTTGTCGCCCCACTCAGATCTGCGGTCGCCACAATGAGCTGCTGACGTACGTATTCCAGTTGCTGACTGTTCATGCGGCTTCCTTCTGTGCCTGATTGGTTTTGGTCCGGCTGTGCTTTGCTACTGGCGGCATGCTGGCGCGCTTAACGCTTTCTGCCTGGTACCGCAGGAAGTCTGTGTGGTTCATTCGACCTCCAGTTCGGTGATGGTCAGTTCAAGCCTGCCGCCTTTGACGATTGGCATCCTCTTCACGCTGTAGTAGTCGACCTGCTGGTCATCGAGCCAGAACCCGGATTTCGTCAGGGCGTCGAACGCGGCCTTTTGTAGATTGTCCAGGTCGCGGCGGCGGCGATCCGGCATATGGCACTCAATGCGTATTTTCACGGGTGTAGCCAGGCCGATATCCAGCATTGAGTCTTTGATGATTCTGGCGACACTGTCTCGGTACGCCTGCCCTTCTGTGCTGATGTGCGTGCGCCCGCGGTTATGCCGGTAGTAGCAGTTGTTGCTCGGCGGCCATGGGAGGCTGATGCGATATTCATTCATGCTTTTACGAGTCCCTCTTTAAGCCAGATGACCTGCGTGCGAGCCATGCCTTCCAGCGCGCACTCCTTTGCATATTCCGCATCGACCAGGCGGGTACGGCGATCAATCTCGTCGTGGCAACTGCTGCATGCGATGGTGGCGATCAGGTCAGGCGGCTTGATTCCGGTCCCGCAAAGGCCAGCAAGACGTATGTGAGCCAGTACTGAGGTTTCAGGATCTCCATTGCATACGCCGGGGATCCGCACCTGACATTCTCGGCCGCGTGCCGCTTTGCATAAATTAGCCATGCGCCCTCCTTGCCGCGAGACGCAGCCATTTCTGATCCACCAGGCGGGCGGTGTAGTCTTTCAGTATCGGGATGTCGGACGGCTTAACCGCGGCCTTACGTTTGCGGCGCGCCGGAACGCGGAAGATTTCGTTCGTGATGACGCGGGAAAGTGGAGTTGACATCAGGCCTCCTGCTTATCGCGCAGCTGTTGGTATTCACAGCTCTGCGGAATGGTTAGGTGACAGCCGATGTTCATCGCCCAGGCTTCGACTTTGCACAGAAAGATGTACATCTCGCCGGTTTCCAGTTCTGACGTATGGCGGAGAGATTGAACCGTGGTCACCTCTCCTGACACGACGTCTACCCGGTCTTTGCTCTCATAGCCGAGATAGGTGTGCTTCATCGCGTCTTTGACCCACTCAGGCGTAGCGAAGGTCTTGCCGCGGGCGATGAGGTAATCGCTGATTTCCTTGTACCACATGTGGCTGAGCGCGTTCTGCGACAGACTGCGTTTCTCTCGCCACGGCTTAACCTGAAGGCGGAAGCATTGCCCGGCATCCAGCAATGGCTGAATCTGCTGACCTATGGCCGCGAAGTTGCCGCGATGGAGTTTGATGCCGTCTACTGGCAGGGTCATACGGCCTCCTTCATGGAAACCGCAGAATGCAGAAAATCGCAGGTGCATTTCTGCATCTGTGACAAGGTGAGGAGTTCAGATTGTGGTCGCATTTAAGTCCCCTTAAATGCGCAGAAGTCATCGAAGTTGTTCAGGCTCCGATAGCTTAATTATGGCGGGATGATTTTCGAAAATCAAAATTAATCTTGCCGACTCATCATTTACGCTCAACAAAGGAGCATAATGTTTTGGATCCAAGAAGTAACCAAAGTCATGCTCAATTTTGACGTAATATGCGTATGCGTCAGTCACTTACCCTACCCCTGTAAACAAATTTTGCAAAACTGCGCTTGCAAACAGTTAGAGTGCTATTTGATATCTCAACAGTATTAAATAGACACTCAACTGAACTAGTCTATTTTTCGGCATCATCTTATTCCAACCCAATCCCGGGTGAAGAGTCTTGCGATTTTCGTGTATTTTTTTTCTGCAATTCCTTGACCTTAAGCCATAACTGCCCTGAAACAATTATTTTCCCCAAAGCCTTAACTAATGCCTCTTGATCCCAGCAATCAGTTCTCTCTCCAAGGAACTCAATAGTAAAGGGGTATCCGTCAGGATCTTGCTCCCAACGTGCTATTGAGGCATTCAAGCCGCTTTTAAGAAGGACATTTAATGTACCGGAACGGCCTTTATTTTCAAGAGCTAGTTCTCCACCTTGATCCATCATGGTGTAACTCCTGGCTAATTCCATAAGAGGGCTAATTTTATTTTCATGCCTTACGATAGTGAAAAGACCATTCGTCTCTGCTGATAGCTCACTATTTAGTGAAGCAAAAACACTCTCGACACTTTGACGGTTTGCCTCAACTTGGCTTGCATGATCCATGCCTGTTTTTATAAGTTCTTTAAAATGAAACATTTAGACCCCTCTCTTAGAAATACATCCAATCACTGGCATGTGGTCGATGAAATTCTTATTATCCATTATGGCAGCACGGAGTTTGTCGGTCAAAACAACTCCGGTTTCTGACTCCTTGAGATACCACGGCCCTGTATGTAAAAAATGTCCAGAAAAGATAATTTGGTCGAACGTTGACCAATTGTTGCGGTTGCCTGCTTTACTGTAACAAGTTCCTAAATCATGTTGATCTTCATCAAATGTAAAAGGTGTTCTTGCTGATAGGGCTTTCCAAAAAGGATTGTATAACCAGTATGTGGGATCCGAAAGCACCAAAGCCCGATCGTTTGTTGCATGGATATTTTTAAATAAACTTTGGGAGTAAGGCTCATCATTATAATCTCCCATCAATATCACTTGCCTTCCATTATTAATGTAATTTTCAATATTTAACCGCAATCCTTTCGAACATTCCTCCCTAAAATCGTCAGCTATTTTCCTAAGCCGGCTAGGCCAATGTGATATAAAAATATTGATAACGTTAGATAAATCTTCATTAATAACTAGCAATAACTGTTGCGCTACCTTTACACTGGAAGTTCCTAGCCTTGCAGTATGAGCCACACCTTTTTCGACAAATACTTTTTGTGGATCAAAAAAGTACCCGATGTCAAACTCTGCACCATTATCTGTTTTGTCAGGCATAAATTCAGCTGCTAAGCATAAGCCCATAGAGTCAAGGGATTTTTTTATACATGAAAATGATTCATTATTCACTTCGCACAAAGCTAAAAGAGATATTTTATTTGTTTTAAAAAGGGCTGAAATGATTTCCACAGCCTCAGAAACATCATCAATCGCGCACTTATTTTTTACACCTGGAGGTGAAATTGCACAATTCCAAAATGCAAAATGAAATTCCAAGAAATCCTCCAACAAAATATAAAGTGTATGTAATATCAATAGTTATAAAACGGAAAAAAACATTCTAAATTAATGTATTCTCCGAAAGTAATATGTTCCTTGACGTTCACAGTGGCATTCGCTAATTGTTACATTACATAGCTCTAAAATTAGATTGAAGAGTATAACGTCTTTTCTCAGCATGCAAGTGAACTATCTCCGTGAAAAAGTCATAACTATCTCCACTGACTTCGGATAGTGGCGCTCATGTCACACCATCCCGTTCGACTTGTTGCGGTTGTACTTCGCCTGAAGCAGTTGGATAGGCGTCGGACCGTGCTGGGCCGCCGGTGCTGCTATTGCCCTGCGTACCGGCGGCACAGGCTTACCCTCGGTGACGCGCTTCTCCCACATGTCCAGCAGATCACCTGCGTCGCGCGCCAGCTCACCATGAGTTAACTGGCGCTCTGTGCTGCGGTGGCGCAGTTCAACGCAGATGTGGTACATGACCGGCTGCGACCAGGGGAATTGCTCACTGGAAGTGAACTCGAACGAACGGTTACGCCAGTCCCAGTATTCGGCGATCACCTGGTCAACGGTGACGCCCAGCACCCCGCCACTCTGTTTGCACCATGCGACGAACTGACCCGGCGATGGCAGGAATGGGCGTTCCTGGCGGCGGGCAATTCGCATACCGGCATCGACCTGAGCCATTGAGTGGATCCCGTTCTCCTGAAACGCCAGCAGCCACTGACGGCGGAATTCGTTCAGGTCGTCCTGGGTGCGGAAGTTCGCCATGCTGGCCGGGAACGCGGCACGCAGTTGGTTGAACAGCCCGTTGAATACCTGAGCCACCTGCTCGACCGGCGCACGCTCCTGGTACTGCTCTGGCAGGTTATGGGCCATGCGGCTCATCTGCTCGCGGTCGTGGTTACGCATCTGCTCTGCAAGAGATTTCATCGGATCACCCCATAAGCCCAGTCAGTGTTGTTGAAGTCCAGATCCGGCTTGGCGGCACGCTGTTCACTTCCGGCGTTGCGCTGCATTGTCAGCTTGTCCCACTGCTTACGCAGGCTTTCCGGGCTCAGGATGTTGGTCTGCCAGAAGTGGTGTTTGCTTGCCCAGTCATACAGCGCGCAGATGTCCTGGTGCGACCGGTTGTCTATCTGGCGCATCAGGCGAACGGTGTTAGACCAGGAGGTCATGTCCGGGGCTTTGCAGGTTGGGTTAATCAGCTTCACCCTGGAGGAAATCCACTTAGCTGTCTCGAGGTCTTCAGCAGAGCCCCACTTCGCACCGGATGGTGTGTAGACCGCAGCTTCAGGATGAGTTGACAAAAATTTCTTCAGACGTGCGTCAGAGGATTCGTCAGAATTCTCGGACGAAGATCTTTTAATACTGTTCTTGTTCTTGTATTGGGTGTCTACCGTTTTCGGGAAGGTTATTCCTGATTTCGGGAAGGATTTTCCCGTTTTCGGGAATTTTCTTCCCGTTTCCGGTTTGTCTAAAATCCAGGCTGAAAGGTCAGTGTTTACACCGACGATTTTCATCATGCCCTGCTTCTGTGAAAAGATGATTTTGCGTTCTGCGAGAGACTTAAGCGCGTCCGATACATGGGTATCGCTCAGGCCCGTAAGCTCGGCAATAACCGTATTTGTCACTCGGTCCTGTTTCTTGTTCCAGCCGTAGGTAAGCCAGATCACCGCCTCAAAACATTGCCATTCCCGGCCTGACAGTCTCAGGCGAGGCTTAAGCTGTTGGATCTCGTTAGCGACCTTGGTATACCCGTTCGACAGGTCGGCCATACGACCTCCCGGTTGTTCGGTTTTGTTTGGGAAATTGATAATTTCAGCGGTGTTTGACATACTTACTCCTGCAAAGAGTCCAAACGATTTGCACCAGAAAGTCGGTTCTGTTCGCGCAGACCGGCTTTCGCCATTTCTGTAGTTCTCACATAACCCCCAGCATTGAAGTGACCATGGCCATCAGCGGCGCGGTCAGGTCCGGGTCGACACGGAACATCTCTACAATCCCCTCACTGAGTTCCTTGAGCTTCTGGTGACGCGGGGCGTTCATCGCAACGGCCACTTTCGCCTCGCTCGTTTCCTTCTCAAGTCGAGCTAAGCGGGACATGAAACTGTCCTCGGGAAGAAGTCGATGGCGATACTCCAGAGGCAGGACGGCCATGATTGCTGGCGTCAGCTGGCGCACGTTCTCGCGGTACTGCTCAGAGTCGAAGCGGTTATCCAGAAAGCGAAATAGCTTCTGCCGCGCCCGGCTGATGTCTTCCGGAAAGCTTATGGCGGTCCCGCCCTGCTCCCGGTATTCGTTGATGATCAGCGCTGACACCACGTCCTGATTGTCCAGCGCCGACGACCATGCGCGGACCGCATCGCGGATCTTTTCGTGGTCTGGCGCCGCCTTAGGTTGAGCGCGGTTTATCATCGCTCCCGGGTGTATTCCGGTATTGTGTTGATACGCAAGTGAATGCATTGCTTTCCCTTTCGTGGTTAGGGCCGCCGTTAAGCGGCTTTTGGTTTACTGATTTCAAGGATCTGGTTCTCTGTATACTGACCACCAGATGCAGCTGCGATTTTGGAGGCATAGCCTGTTTCGCCGGTGTAATCGGTGCGTGGCAGGCAACCGCTATTAATCCATTTGTAAATCGCGCGTGGCGTTCGCCCGCAAGCCTTCGCCACCACCGGTACACGGATTTGCTTGATGATGTCGCCAAGGTTTTTAGGTTGCATTTGTTAACCCTCAAATTGAACTGTAAGTACATATTATGTCGGAACTGATAGTTCACGCAAGTGATATTATGATTGAACCTATGGTTCAAGAAGAGAAAGCGCGTATAGAGTTTTCCCAACGGCTAGCGCTGGCCTGTGATAAAGCTGGTTTACCTGCTCATGGACGTCAGGCTGAAATTTCAAAGCGAATGAAGCTAACTCCAAAGGCAGTAAGCAAGTGGTTCAATGGGGAATCTATTCCAAGACGAGGGAAGCTGCAGGAGCTGGCGGCTATAATTGGCACATCCTCGTCTTACCTGTTAGGCGACAGTGCAGCAGATGGCATATCTGAAGGGCATATGGTGATGAGGGACGATTCTTTCCGTGTAGACGTTTTTGACATTCAGGCTAGTGCTGGGCAGGGAGTTCTCGTGCGAGATGAATTCATTGAAACCATCAGATCCATTGAGTATTCAACCGAAGAGGCTCGATCCGTCTTTGGCGGTCGCCCAGCTGACCACATAAAAATGATTGCCGTTAATGGCGATTCGATGTCTGGCACGTTCGAGCCGCGAGACCAGATATTCGTTGACGTCAGCATCGACTGCTTTGACGGTGACGGCATATACATCTTCGTTCTGGACAATGATCTCTATATAAAGCGCCTTCAAAAGCAGCACAAAAAATTAGCCGTGATTTCAGACAATAAAAAATATGAAACCTGGTACATCGAAGATGGTGAATTTTCTTCTCTCCGCATCTGTGCGAAGGTGCTGGTAAGCCAGTCAAGGGCATACAGATTTCATAGCTGAGGAAGATAAGCATGGAAGCAAATAAGGTTACAGATCTGAGTGATGGCAGCGTCTTGTACGAGCTTGGCGATCACCTTATCACATGCAAATTAAGCCACGATAAACGCTGGCAACTTGGGGCTTTTAAACGTGATGAGAGTAACCTCAGAGATGACACGCTGGCGGTTATGAAGAATGAAAAATTCATGTTTATGGTTAAGCTTGGCGGGAAGCTCTCTCCCAAACCTCAATGCATAGCTGTTAACGGACGCTTCTTATTTTCTGTCCATACTGGCAAAGACAACAACATGGCAGCAGCCATAGTCATGGATAACGCCGGAAAGGAGCTATTCAAGATAGAAACTTCCACTCACCTCATTAGTTCAGCCATATCTGAATTTGGCCGCTACATAGCTCTATCGTTTGCTGGCAGCAAAAACAAAGATGATTTTTACGCGAACCGGATTGAGGTAATAAACATCGATACTGGAGAGGTGCTGATGTCTGTGATCAAAACTGATTTCCTTCGATACGCTGAACTTTCAGTTGTTGAGCCAGACGGCGGTCTTTTCGCAACTTTCAATGGTCGCACAAGACTTGTTGATGTGACGAACCTCTAATAAATCTAACCACCTCCAATACTACCCACCTCTATTATTAAAAAACTCAGAAATATTTCTCCTTAAAGTTCATAAAGATAATCTCATATGAACTTTCCATTCACATAAAATGTACTTTTGGTACTTTTCATAAATGAACTATTAGTACATTATCAACCCATCGAAACGAAACATCGACAGCTGAGCGAAGTTAGCCAGCGGCGGACAGCAAGTCGCCTGCTTTTTAACAACATGCAGATTTACAGCGTCAATGATCTGTTAAGACCCCTACACGTAAACGTGCTGTATCACCGGGTGCGATCCGGTCGGTGAGAGAGTATCCCCGCGCGAGAGCGAGAACGGCGTGAGAACGGGCAACACTGGCAGGAAGTTGGCGCTGACCAATACAGGGAATTTTTTGGGGTGTGGTGAAGGCTGCTATTAGCACGCGGCAAACGCTCTACCTGTGCGACAGGCACTACACCACCAAAGCATTTCTCCCGCATCAGCGGGCAAATCATATGATGTGAAGTATGAAAGAGACAATAGCAATTATTGGTGCTGATGCTCTGTTTACGAAGCGTCCTGACATGTCAGAGGTTGGCGACATCATCAGTTATCTGATGACACGCGATTCATATGCACGCCCAGAGGACGCAGATGGTGACCCGGTTAAGCGGTACGCCATCGTTTGCAAAATCACGGTTGAAGAAATTGATTAAGGCTGCCAGTGGCGGCCTTTTTTACGCCCGTCAGCGGGTAACTACAGAGGGTAAGGCGATGGAGTTTAAGAAAGGAGATGTTGTTACGTGGTCAAGCCAGGCCGCGGGCAGCTGGAAGACGAAAACTGGAGTGATTACGGAAGTGTGGGAATACAAAAAACAAACGCGTTACACCGTAAAAGTTGATCCGAAGGAAGGGTCGACGGCGAAACCGAAGTTTTACTACCCACGCACATCAGCACTACAGAAGATGTCATGACCCGCTCCGGCGGGTTTTTTATCGGCCATACCTCAGCTCATTCCAACGAGTGAGCTTGAGTTATGACAACCGGCGGCCATCCACCGCCAATTAGCGCAGAAGTCTTGTATTAACCGTTCCGTTCGCCGCGATAAGGCCAAGAGGATTTATGAGCAACAAAACAGGCGGTCCAGCGTTTCCACAATCAGGCGTATGCACTCCTGAAATTAACTCATGGGATAGCGAAGATTTTGGAGGTCGAGGCTTAACCTTGCGCGACTACTTCGCGGCCAAGGCTATGCAGGGTCGATTAGCGAATCCTGACTGGTTGTGTAGCGATGACCGCACAGCAACCGAAGCGTACCAGATAGCTGACGCAATGCTTCGCGCCCGGGGGGCATCATGACAGTCACCCACAACGGCAAGCAGTACACCGCCAAAAAGCTCAACGATAACGAGTGGCAACTGACGTCGCTATCGGCACCGCGGGAAAAACTGGTGCTGAACCGCTGGCAGATGCATATCGCTGGCCTCCTGGAACAGGTTGAGGTGAAGGTATGATCAATCACTACGGCACCACCCCGCTCATACGCCAGTGCGTCACGCCCGGCATGATGGCAATGCATGAAGGCCGCACCTATCGCGTCTCAGCAGTCATTCAGGAGCGTAAATGGGTCTACCTGCACACTGATGCAGAAATCATACGCCTCAGTGACTGCGTGATTGACGTTCTTCTGGACGGTCACGGCAACCCTATCCAGCACTAATCACCCTATTCAACCGATCGGCCTGGCTCAATGCGGGCGGGATCTGCACATCCAAATTTCAGGAGTTCAGCCATGAACGCGTATCTCACTTACGACCGCATCGAAGAACGGCGCTGGGTTGAGCAACAGCTCGACGACGAGAAGGAGAAGTGGATCGACGACCGGGCGCAGCAAATTATCGACATGATGCCAAAAGAGCCGTCCGGCCTCTTCCACTTCTCAGTCCCGATTGACTTCAGCCCATACGAAGGACTTCGCAGCGATAAAGCTGGTGAGGCCTACAACGATTTCATTTCGGCAGTTGCTTACGCCCAGGCGGAATACGACTGGGAACACCGTACCGGCTGCCCGTTTTAATTTTTGAGGGGATTAACGATGGCAAACGAATTAACAATCACGGCGAGTGCGCTGGCGGAAAAAGGTATCGACGTCGCTACCTGGAGCGCGCTGAAGAACAGTATCTACCCTGGCGCCAAAGACGAATCGGTAATGATGGCGCTCGATTACTGCCGTGCCCGCCAGTTGGATCCGTTGCTGAAGCCTGTTCACCTCGTGCCGATGAGCGTCAAAGACTCAAGAACGGGTAAAAGCGAATGGCGCGACGTGGTCATGCCAGGAATCGGGCTTTACCGCATTCAGGCAGACCGTTCTGGCGATTATGCCGGGGCCCGGGAGCCTGAGTTCGGACCCGATGTAACTCAGACTCTTACTGGTGTCGAGGTGACCTTCCCTCAGTGGTGCAAATACACCGTCTACAAGCGCATGCCCAGCGGCGAGATCGTCGAGTTCAGCGCCAAAGAATACTGGATTGAAAACTACGCCACCGGCGGCCGCGACACCACGGCGCCGAATGCGATGTGGAAAAAGCGCCCGTATGGACAGCTGGCGAAATGCGCAGAAGCCCAGGCGTTGCGTAAGGCCTGGCCTGAGATTGGACAGCAGCCTACCGCAGAAGAAATGGAAGGCAAATCACTGGACGTAGATATCCGTGACGTCACGCCGCGCAGCACCACAGAAGCGCTTCCACCAGCAGCAAGCGAAGAAACGCTTCAGGCGATAACCGATCTCTTGACGACCCTGGATAAAGACTGGGAGAAAGACTTCCTTCCACTGTGCAGCGACATCTTCAAACGGCAAATTCTTGAGGCGTCAGAGCTCACTGAAGAAGAGGCACAGAAAGGGTTTGGCTTCCTTCAGAAAAGAGCTAAGGCGGCAGCATGACACCAGAAATTATCCTGGCCCGGACCGGCATTGACGTAACCACTATCCAGCAGGGCGATGAGGCGTGGCACCGGCTGCGCCTCGGCGTCATAACCGCCTCTGAAGTGCATAACGTCATTTCCAAGCCGCGCTCTGGCACCAAATGGACGGGCATGAAGATGTCCTACTTCCACACCCTACTCGCCGAGGTATGCACCGGCGTGGCGCCAGAGGTTAACGCCAAGGCGCTGGCCTGGGGGAAGCAGTATGAAGAAGACGCCCGCACCCTCTTCGAGTTCACCACCGACGTGAAAGTCACGGAGTCTCCGATCTTGTTCCGTGACGAGAGCATGCGCACCGCGTGCTCCCCTGACGGCCTTTGCAGTAACGATTTCGGCCTCGAATTGAAATGCCCGTTCACCTCCCGCGATTTCATGAAATTCCGCCTTGGCGGTTTCGAAGCCATCAAGTCTGCCTACATGACCCAGGTGCAGTACAGCATGTGGGTTACCGGGAAAGACGCCTGGTTCTTTGCCAATTACGACCCACGAATGAAGCGAGAAGGCATTCACCATGTCGTCGTTGAACGGGATCCGCAGTACATGACCGACTTCAACGAAATGGTGCCGGAGTTTATCGAGAAGATGGACGAGGCACTGGCGGTAATAGGCTTCGCGTTCGGGGAGCAGTGGAAATGAAACGCACTCCCTTCTACCGCAGGCCCGGGCGAACCGGGCAATTCTCTGGACTACGTGAGCGTGTTATCTGGATGATTCAGACGCGGGGCCGTCCGGTAACGTCGCCGACTGATTGCTCAGGGCCTGTACATCGACGAAATGGAGTCAGTGCTATGAAAGCGTGGTCTCTCGAAGAGCTGGAGCTGCTGTGGCGACACTCAAACGCTGAAGTCGCTGAGATTACCGGCCGCTGCATTGAAGAGGTCGGAGATAAGCGGCTGCAAACCAATATTGAGCGTAATGGCTGGGATGTAAACGATCCGGAGCGGGAGGAATCATGACCGATTACACCGGCAGCAACACGCCAGCGGATCAGCGAGACCTCTGGCGCACTCCACCAGCCCTTTTCGCTTCCCTTGATGCTGAGTTCTGTTTCCAGTTGGATGCCGCCGCAGCGCCGCATAACGCGCTGAGCAGGAAGTTCATCACCGCCGAGCAGAACACGCTGGAAACGCCATGGGCTGATTACCTGAATGTTACCGGCTACGTCTGGCTGAACCCACCATACAGCGACATCACACCGTTCGTTAAAAAGGCCGCCGCCGAGAGCGCCAATCAGATTGGGACGGTCATGCTGGTTCCGGCAGACACTTCGGTTGGCTGGTTCAAAGAAGCGATCCAGACCGCCAGCGAGGTTCGCTTCATCACCGCGGGGCGGCTGGCATTTATCAACCCGGTCACCGGTAAGCCGGTATCGGGAAATAACAAAGGGTCGATGCTCATCATCTGGCGACCGTATCCGCGTACACACTGCCACTTCGCAACTGTAGACCGGGACGAGCTTATGGCTTTCGGGGCGAAACTTCTCTCCCGCCGGGAGGCCGCATGACACCAGAAACAGACAACGCCATCCGCGCGGCCTGCCGACGCTGCACAGAAGAAATCCAGCAGGCCATGCGCAAGAAGCCAAAGCCTAACTGGAACGAAACAGTGCCTCCCATCATCAACAAGCATCACAAGAAAATTGAAGCTCTGGGAGTTAGCCTCCTGGAGTTCGTCGTATACACAGGGCGGCTTAATCGCCGCTTCGGAGTTGAATCGTGACCAAATCACTACGCATTGAATTAGGCGACAAATATGTCGTCACCGGCTCGGCACATGACCTGATCTTGAATGAGAAGAAGATTGCCAAGGAAGGTAAATCAGCCGGGCAGGAAGTGCTTTCGCGGCTGGGTTATTTCAGCAAGTTCGAGCATCTGGTGCGGGAATTAATGCACAAGGAAATTCTGGATTCTGAAGCGCAGACGCTGACAGAACTGCGTGACCACATTCAGCAACTCAGCGAAAGGCTGGGTAAGGCGGTAGGATTATGAGCAAGTACCCAAGGGTGGGTGGCGTGTCAGCCAAAAGCAAAAACACCTCTGCTAAATGCAAATGCGGTGCAGTGGCGAAGTATAAAACTACCGTGGAGGTGAATGTTTTCCGTGGCGATGACGAAGTTGTTTGGTCTTATAACGAGCACAAGAAGAACTGTGCATTTCTGGTCGGTTGGGATGGTGGTGCAGCATGAAAGCACTAATTACCCGGGAGCTTAAGGCTCCCTTTTTATTGCTGGCGTTCACCTTCAACCGAATTAACCGACAGTTCCGGGAGCATTGACCATGGACATCATCGACACAGCAGCAGAGATTGAAGAGCTTCAGCGTAACGCTGCCCTTTCCGCTCACCGCATCGACCGTAACGCCGTATCAGCTGAACGTTGTGAAGAATGCGACGAACCAATTCCCGAACCGCGGCGCGCTGCCGTACCCGGCTGCCAGACGTGCGCGGACTGCCAGGGTGTTATCGAATTGAGGAAGAAGCAGCGAGGTGCGTGATGTTTGCACTCATTCAATGAGGTCAGATTTACGCTGACCAGCACGGTTGGCCCGTCATCATCCACAGTTGCACACCACAGATAGTCCGATACTGGCGACAGGGCCGGATCAACACCGCTTCAATCGACCGTTTTAACAATGATTTTGAGCATCTCGATCACCGTGAGTCGGCACAGATACGCGCCGAACTGGAGACGAGCGAGCATATTAAATTGCTGCGCGCCCAGCGTGCTGCGTGAACATCGACATAGGCCCATCAGGGCTTTTTTTACGCCCGGAGATTAACGAATGCGAGTAGATAATGAAGTTCTGAACGTACTGAGCGCGGCAGAGTGTAATGGCCCGCAACTCTTCCTTACCGGTCAGCTTGATCGCAACCTCTACACCAGAACAAACAAAGTGCTGGAGGCGGCTGGAGGAAAATGGAACCGCAAAGCCAAAGCGCACATTTTTGATACCGATGCCTCAGATCGCATCGAGCAAATTATTCTCACCGGTGACGTCGTTGTACCAAAGGATGATTTTGAGTTCTTCCCGACCCCGCCAGCTGTAGCCGAACGAGTAATAGAATTGGCAGATATTCAAAACGGCATGCGGGTTCTTGAGCCAAGTGCTGGTAAGGGAGCCTTAGCGCTGGCCGCTCAACAATCAGCTTTGGACGTTAAAGTCGATATGTTCGAACTGATGCCAGAAAATAATGCTCACCTTCACAGTATGAATATCAAAAACGCGAAAATTGGTGACCCCATAGACTTCCTTTCTGTTGAGCCCATGGCATCTTTCGATCGCATTGTTATGAATCCTCCTTTCGGACGACAGGCGGACATCAAGCACGTTTCTCATGCACTGAAATTCCTTAAGCCGGGCGGCCTGCTGGTATCGGTAATGGCTTCATCTGTGACGTTTCGCAGCAACAAGCTGACAACCGATTTCCGCCAGCTCATCGTGGATCGCGGCGGCCACATCGAAGAACTGCCTGAAGGTGCATTTAAATCATCTGGAACAATGGTGAATACCGTCATCGTGGTCATTCCAGGCTGACGCAACTGATAGCCAGTTATGAGCTGGCTATTGGGTGCGAAAGCGCCACCTCGTGATCCCTTTTGCCCGGCCCCGCGCCGAGCTTCTTTTTACCTGATTTCGATTAATCAACACGTCAACGCGGCCTCGCATATAATGCCAGGTGGCTAAGGAGTTCTCATGGCTAAGCTTCTCAATTTGCAGGAATGGGCTGCTGAGGTCTACACGACTCCGCCCTCCCTTTCTACTCTGCGTAGATGGACGCGGGAGGGGCGAATTTATCCCGCGCCTGAGCTGCACGGAAAGGAATATAAAGTTCAGCCTGACGCTATCTACGTGGATCCGCGCAAGAAGAATCTGCGCGCTAAACCGAAACACACCAAACTGCCGTCCGGCGGCACCTTACTGGAGAGACTGACTCATGGCGAAAAGGCCAGTACGTTACGACGCTAACCTGCCCCGTAACCTGACCTATCGTAAAAGAGACAGACTTTACAGCTGGCGCAATCCGGTGACCGGGCAGGAGATTTCTCTTGGCCGGATTGATCGCAAGGATGCTGTAGCCCAGGCCATTGAGGCCAACAACTACATCGACCAGAATTATCTTCCCTCTTCTCTCCTGGATCGCATAAAAGACGTGCCCACTTTCACAGTGGCTGCATGGCTTGAGCGTTACGAGGTAATTCTCGAGCGGCGCGAGCTGAAACCAAACACGATGAAGGTCAGGCGAAACCAGATCGCCACCATTAAGGAAGAGTTCGGCAAAATTCCCCTCGCTTCTGTCACGACAAAGGACATCGCCTCATTCCTTGAAGCGTACATTCTCTGTGATAAAAAGAGCATGGCTTCCGGGCTCAGGTCTGTGCTGATGGACATCTTCAGGGAGGCTATCGTAGAAGGACATGTCGACAGGAACCCGGCCGAGCCGACGCGAACGCCGACACCGAAAGTTAAGCGAGAACGCTTGCTGCTCGAACAATTTACCGTCATCCGCCAGGCTGCGTTAACTCATTCTGAATGGGCGCCAAACGCATGCGATCTGGCATTGGTCACCGGCCAGCGGCGGGAGGATATCTCACTGTTCAGGTTCAGTGATATTAAAGATGGTAGGCTTTTCGTTACGCAGGAGAAAACAGGTCACAAACTGGCACTTCCCCTTGATTTGAGGCTGGACGTCGCCGGGCTTGTGTTGCAGGATGTCATTGATCGATGCCGGGTGAACAACCCTTCCGACTTCATGCTCTACTCGCCGGTTCGCCGCGGGGGAAGAAAGCCGGGCCCGCTAACTCCTGACGGTCTCACCCAGGCGTTCGCGGAGATAAGGGATTCGACCGGGTTAAAATTCGGACCTAACCCACCGCCTTTCCATGAGATCAGAAGCCTTGCGAGCAGGCTATATGAAAAGGAGCGTGGGGAGGAATTTGCTCAGCGCTTACTCGGCCACAAAAATTTAACAATGACCAAAAAATACCTGGACGCACGTGGTGCAGAGTATGTTATGGTTTAGACAGGATATGGAATATTCGAGTAATTTTCGGGGGATTTCGTGTTAATACCGAAAAAAACCTTGAAAAACAAATAGATAAAAAGAGACCGAATACGATTCCTGTATTCGGTCCAGGGAAATGGCTCTTGGGAGAGAGCCGTGCGCTAAAAGTTGGCATTAATGCAGGCTCAATCGCCTTGCCCTTTAAGAATAGATGACGACGTCAGGTTTTCCAGTCCACAGTAAAAGTGGTCTGAAAAAAAGCGTCAGAACATCACTAAATGTGAAAAACCGCAGAGCTTTTACAAGCACCTGCGGTTTTTTTTTACTGGAAACCTGACGGCTAGCAGAGCTTTTCAGCGCGCTCAATAAACGGTGCCAGACTCTTCTTCTGCCCGGGGTTTGCCGGGTCATCTACCTGGATCACGCTGACAGGCTGTCCGTTACTTTTCCCGCTGGCAACCTGCTGCTCCGCCACGTCATTTAACGGATACTGCACGAGCGTACTGGGATTGATGACATACAGCGCGTTACCGGGACGGCAGGTAAGCATGACTTCTTCACGATTAAATGCCCAGTTGTCCTTACCCACTTCAAACCGGCTGACAGTGATGACCTGCGGCGCGGCTAACGCACTGCTGGCACAGGTGAGAAGTAAAAGAGAAAGCAGTGTCTTTTTCATATGTTATTTAACCTTGTCAGAAGGGTTCCCAGGTCGCGAACAGGCTGACGGCGGCCAGTACCAGCGCGCCCAGCACCACCTCTGCCTGTGTCATCCTGATAAAAATCTGTTGTTCCCGCCCGGCCTCCGGGCGAAAGCGTGGCACAAGAAAATACCGATTCGCCAGCGCAATTGCCACCATCATCATGACCAGCGCACATTTGAACAACAACAGCTGGACATAAGGCGCCTGCCACGGCACGTTTATGCCAACAATAAAGAGCGTATTGATTATCCCGGTCAGCAGCACGCCTGCCACGGCGTAATGCCCCACGCGGGAGAAGCGCATCATGGTAAAGATAGCGGCTGGCTGCCAGCGGCCTTTCGCCAGACGCATACAAAACAGCAGCGGCAGTAAACCACCCACCCAGGTCGCGGCGCAGAGCAGGTGAAGCGCATGGTTGAGACGATGCAACGCTCCCGGTGCGCCACCGTTCATCGCGGCATGTCCCACGCCCGCCAGCAGCACCAGCTGCCCCATCGCGAGCAGTAACAGCCGTGAGCCTTTTTGCGGGGTAAGCCATGCAGCGCCCGCCGTCACAGCGGCCAGCACCATTTGCCACAACCAGACGCCGCCAAATTGCGTTCCCAGCACGCTGCGCCAGACCGCCGGACGAATGACATCGCCCCAGCCGTTGCCCATCAACCCACTTTGCAGGCCAAACATCAGCAGAGCCGCTATCAGGCTGATTAAGGCCGCGAGTTTCTGCTGCCGCTGGAAACGCCGGGTCATGAGGCGCTGCAACGAAGACGGCGCAAACCAGACGCTGTAAAGCGCGTTGCCGAAAAGCAGCATCAGCGCAGCAAAATGGATAAAGCGTAACGCGACGTAGCTCAGGGTCAGCATGCTATTTCACGCTAAAGTGATAGCTGCCTTTGGTTTTGTGGCCATCCACGGAGACCACATGCCAGTCCACCGTGTAGGTGCCGGACGTCAACGGTTTCTCAAGAGGAACAATCAGCTTTGCGTTATCCTTCTCGTCACGCTTCAACGCGCCGGTCTGGATCTTGTGCTGCTGTGCGTCCGTCACCACCACGCCGCTGAAGGCAGGCTCAATGCCTTCCGAGAAGTTCAGGGTAATGACCTCTGGTGCCACCGCAACGGTATTTTCCTGCGGGGATTGCTGCTTAAGATGCGCATGGGCCAGAACTGAGGGCGTGATGGCTGAAGAGAGCAGAAATGCCAGCGCGCACGCGACACGGGAAGGGGTAAAATGCATCACAATCATTCCTTTTCGTTATGCCTGAATGCTAAAGAATAACTCTGTATAATTAACGAGTCGAGGAACATCCTTTGCTCCCTTGTCATCGTTGAACAATCGCGGTAACGTTGCCGCCGCAGAAAAAGGAGAAGGAAATGAACGTTAATCTGGCCGCCCTTCCTCAGGACGAGATGGACAAAGTGAATGTCGATCTCGCCGCCGCGGGGGTCGCATTCAAAGAGCGTTACAACATGCCCGTCGTGGCTGAAGTGGTAGAGCGTGAACAACCCGCGCATCTGCGCGACTGGTTTCGCGAACGTCTCATTGCGCATCGCCTCGCCTCCGTCAATCTCTCGCGCCTGCCGTACGAACCTAAAGTTAAATAAGCTTAACGTCTCGTTACACTTCCTTACGCGTTATGTGGCAGGATAAGAAAACCCTGATAAATTTAGGTGTAATCTTAAAATCCCAGCGACTTAGTGTATAAGGAAGTCACGATGTCACGATGGAATATTGCCGCGGCTCAGTATGCCCCGCGGCACAACTGTGTTGATGAGCACGTAAAACATCACCTGCACTTTATTGCCGAGGCTGCCTGGCATGGGTGCGATTTGATCGTCTTTCCGGAGCTTTCGCTTACCGGTCCAGGCGGAACATCCTTACCCCCACCCCCTGACGATTTGCAGCTTGCCCCCCTCCTTCACGCCGCCCAGTCACGTTTCATCACGGTGATTGCTGGTATTACGCTCCAGCAACACGGCCAGCCCCAGAAAGGACTCGCGCTTTTCACCCCTAACCTGTCGACCATTCGGCGTTATCCGCAGGGCAACGGTGCGGGTGTTATTCCTGGCGATAAACGGTTAACCATCGTGGATAACCAGGCTGACGCCCCGGAACTGGACCCGGAGGCAACGCTGTTCACCAGCAGCCTGGCCGTGGGCGAGCATCGCTGGCGGCAATCCATCGGTTCGTTACAACGCTTCGCGCACAAGTACGCCATCGCGGTATTAATGGCGAACGCGCGCGGCGGTAGCGCGTTATGGGATGAAAAAGGTCAGCTGATCGTACGTGCCGATAAGGGAGAACTGCTGCTAACCGGTTCTTTAGGCCAACAGGGTTGGCAAGGCGATATCATTCCATTAGGCTAGGCATTTTTGGATCAGGAGCGATCAATGCTGCGCGTTATCGATACCGAAACCTGTGATTTGCAGGGTGGAATTGTGGAAGTCGCTTCTGTCGACGTGATTGACGGAAAGATAGTCAACCCCATGAGCCATCTGGTGCGCCCGGATCGTCCCATCAGTGCGCAGGCGATGGCGATACATCGTATTACGGAATCGATGGTGGCGGATAAGCCGTGGATTGAAGAGATCATCCCTCTTTACCACGGTAGCCAGTGGTATGTGGCCCATAACGCCAGCTTTGACCGCCGCGTGCTGCCGGAGATGCCCGGCGAATGGATTTGCACTATGAAGCTGGCACGCCGTCTGTGGCCGGGGATCAAATACAGCAATATGGCGCTGTATAAGTCGCGTAAACTCAGCGTGCGGACGCCGGAAGGGCTGCATCATCACCGCGCTCTTTACGACTGCTACATCACCGCAGCGCTCCTGATTGATATCATGAATACTTCCGGCTGGACGCCAGACGATATGGCGACCATTACCGGGCGCCCCGCGCTACTGACCACCTTTACGTTCGGAAAATATCGCGGGAAGCCAGTATCGGAAGTGGCGGACAAAGATCCGGGCTATCTGCGCTGGCTGTACAACAACCTCGACAGAATGAGCCCGGAACTGCGCCTGACGCTGAAGCATTATTTAGGCGAAGCCTGAGTCCCCGCCCGGCCTGGCAGCGTATCCTGCGCCAGGCCAATCAAAAAGGCGTACTCCAGCGCCACCCCTTCATAGGATTTAAATCGCCCTGATTTCCCTCCGTGCCCCGAGTCCATATCGGTACACAGCAGCAGCAAATTATCGTCAGTTTTCAGCTCACGCAACTTCGCCACCCATTTCGCGGGCTCCCAGTACTGTACCTGGGAATCGTGCAGGCCGGTGGTCACCAGCATATGCGGATAGGCTTTCGCCTCGACGTTATCGTACGGGCTGTACTCTTTCATGTAGCGATAATAGGTTTCATCCTGCGGGTTCCCCCACTCCTCAAACTCCCCGGTGGTCAGCGGAATGGACTCATCCAGCATGGTCGTCACCACGTCCACAAACGGCACCTGGGCGATAACGCCTTTAAACAGTTCAGGCCGCTGGTTGATCACGGCGCCCATAAGCATGCCCCCGGCGCTGCCCCCCATGCCAAAGCAGAGCTGCGGATCGCCATAACCCTGCGCGATCAGCGCATCGCAAACATCAAGGTAGTCATTAAAGGTATTTTTCTTTTTGAGAAATTTTCCGTCTTCATACCAGTGCTGACCCAGCTCGCCGCCGCCGCGAATATGGGCAATCGCATAAACAAAACCGCGGTCGAGCAGGCTCAGCCTGCTGCTGCTGAAATCGGCGTCCATGCTGGATCCATAGGAGCCATAGCCATAGACGAGGATGGGTTTTTTACCTTTGTTGAAGTGCGCCTTGTGATAGACGAGCGACACTGGGACTTCAACGCCGTCGCGTGCGGTCACCCACAGGCGCTCACTGCGATAATTTTCCGACTCAAAACCCCGGACCTCAGCCTGTTTAATCACCTGACGCTGCCCGGTGTCCATATCCAGTTCAAACAACGTATCCGGGGTGGTCATCGACGAATAGCCGTACCGCAGGCGGGACGATTCCGGTTCCGGGTTAAAGCCGATCCACGTTACGTAAGCCGGGTCATCGAACGCAATGCCCACCACTTCGCGGGTTTTGCGGTTGATTTGGCGGATACTGGTCAGTCCGCGCTGACGCTCTTCCACCACCAGCCAGTCGGTAAACAGGGTGAACCCCTCCAGCATCACCTGATCGCGCGCGGGAATTAACACTTCCCATTTGCGTTCATCGCGCACTTTGGTTTTATAAAGGCCAAAGTTTTTGCCCTCGCGGTTCGAACGCAGGTAAAAGCTGTGCTGGAAGTGATCCAGGCTGTACTCATGATCTTTACGGCGCGGCAGGAAGCACAGAGGCTGCGCATCCGGCAGCTCTGCATCCAGCAGCAGCACTTCTGAGGTGGTGGCGCTGGAGAGGAAAATGATCACGTAGTGGCGAGACGACGTTTTGTGCAGGCTGACATAGAACGTCTCGTCTTTTTCCTCATACACCAGTTCATCGTCGGCGGAATCGGTCCCCACCGTATGACGCCAGACCTGATAAGGCAGCAGCGTTGAGACATGCTTTTTAACGTAGTAGACCGTTTCTGAATCGTTACCCCAGACGAAATCGGGGGAGACATTATCCAGCATTTCGGGATACCAGTTTCCCGTTTCAAGATTGCGGAAACGCAAACCGTACTGGCGGCGGGAAAGGTAATCCTCAGCCAGCGCCATAATGGCGTTATCGGGGGAAATGGACATGCCGCCCAGCGTATAAAACTCACTGTGGGCAGCACGTTTGTTGGCATCCAGCAGGATCTCCCATTCATCCCACTCGGCGCTCAGCACAGACTGGCGCTGGTAGATGGGATATTCGTTTCCCGGCTCATAAATATGGCGATAGCGATAACCGTTCTTGCACCACGGGGCAGAGACATCACGCTGGGGGATACGCTGCACCATTTCCTTCAGAAGTTGATCCTGAAGCGCCTGCTGGCTGGCCATGACCTGGCGGCCATAGTCGTTTTCCTCGTGCAGATAGTCCAGCACCTCTGGCCGGGAACGAGAATCGTCCCGCAGCCAGTAGTAGTTATCTATACGCGTATCGCCATGCGTGGTGATCGCATAAGGAGTACGTCGGGCTTTTGGAGGCATGGCATTCTTACTTTTTCGTTTTACATCCTATAAGGTTGGCAAAACACGCGTATGATGCAAGCGAAACATGGCCTTCTAGCCCACGAGGGTCTGCTTCTGCTGCTGAATATCCTGCTCAATTCCCTCACGAACGTCCTGTGGGATCTTCAGCGCATCGCCCAGGGCGTTCAGGTAGCTGCGCTCCATAAAGTGATCGATATCGATGGCGGCACAGCTCAGAAAATAGAGTTCCAGCGCCTCTTCTTCGTTTTTCACGCTTTGCGCCAGACGCTGCGGATCAAGCGGCTGTTCGATGGCCTGCGCCACCAGCGCCCTGCCCTGTTCCTCAACGCCCGCTTCCCGCATCTGCTGTTCAATTGCGGCACGTTCACTGGCATCAATATGCCCGTCGCTCTTGGCCGCAAAGACCAGGGCGAGGATCAACCGCTCGGTGCGTAAATCTAACGGCGATACCTGCTTCCCGTACTGCGGTTCATCCTGATGCGCGCTGCGCACCTTGTCTTTGTATTTGTTCCATAAGACGGAGCCTGCAATAGCCCCTCCGCCCGCCAGCAGCGCGCCGGTACCATATTTGGTAAGCAGTTTCCGCGATGATTTATTGGCAACCAGCAAACCGGCCAGCCCGCCGAGCGCACCCGGCACCAGCAGCTTGCTCAGACCCTGCTCGCCGGACGACGAGCCTTTTTGTCCCAACAGGGATTGCAGTTGATTCATCCAGCCTGACATATTTTTCCTCACGTAACAGTGCGTAACCTTCACAGCCTAAGCGAGCGGGTGTCAGGAAATGTCTGTCAGTACTAAAGAAGCGCAAATTTCCCTGCTGTCCGGTTATCCCCATACAAGACAGACGCAAACGTTTTCGTTTATACTGCCCGCATCTTTTTCAGGGGGATTTTTATGACTCGTTTAGGAACCGCGCTGCGTCCCGCCGCGACGCGCGTCATGCTGTTGGGATCGGGTGAACTGGGTAAAGAAGTGGCCATTGAATGCCAGCGTTTAGGTGTGGAAGTGATTGCGGTGGACCGTTACGCGAATGCGCCCGCCATGCACGTCGCGCATCGCTCGCACGTCATCGATATGCTTGACGGTAATGCGCTGCGGGGGTTAATTGCCGACGAAAAACCGGATTTCGTGGTACCTGAAATTGAGGCCATTGCCACTGAGATGTTGATTGCCCTTGAACAGGAAGGCCAGCGCGTGGTGCCCTGCGCCACTGCGGCAAAACTGACCATGAACCGGGAAGGCATTCGTCGCCTGGCGGCAGAAGAATTACAGCTCCCGACCTCCAGCTACCGTTTTGCCGGGGATAAAGCTGCGTTTCTCCAGGCCGTAGAGGAGATTGGCTACCCGTGCATCATTAAGCCGGTAATGAGCTCCTCCGGCAAAGGGCAGAGCTTTATCCGCGACAGCAGCACGCTGGACAACGCCTGGGACTATGCCCAGCAGGGCGGCCGAGCCGGGGCCGGGCGCGTCATCGTGGAAGGCGTGGTGAAGTTTGATTTTGAAATTACCCTGCTCACCGTCAGCGCCGTGGATGGCGTTTATTTCTGCGACCCGATTGGTCATCGGCAGGAAGACGGCGATTATCGCGAATCCTGGCAGCCGCAGCAGATGAGCGCGCTGGCGCTGGCACGCGCACAGGAGATCGCCCGCAAGACGGTGCTGGCGCTGGGCGGCTACGGCCTGTTCGGCGTGGAATTGTTTGTTTGCGGCGACGAGGTGATCTTCAGCGAAGTCTCCCCTCGTCCGCACGATACCGGGATGGTTACGCTGATTTCACAGGATCTCTCTGAGTTCGCGCTGCATGTACGCGCTTTCCTCGGTCTGCCGGTTGGCGGCATCCGTCAGTACGGCCCGGCAGCCTCGGCGGTGATCCTGCCGCAGCTGACCAGCCAGAATGTCACCTTTGATAACGTCGAAGGTGCGGTTGGCGCAGGCTTGCAGGTCCGGCTGTTCGGCAAACCGGAGATCGACGGAAGCCGTCGTCTGGGCGTGGCATTAGCGACCGGGAAAAATGTGGACGAAGCCGTCGCGAGAGCAAAAAGAGCGGCTGCGAACGTCAGCGTAGCAGGATAAAAAAACGGGCCGAAAGGCCCGTTTTAACTGTCTGGCTGGCCGGGTTAGGCGCAGCCGACACCCGGCAAACAAACTTACTGTTTCGCGCCTTCTACCGCTTCGCGAGCCAGTTTAGTGATGCGATCCCAGTCGCCTGCTTCCAGCGCATCCGCCGGAACCAGCCAGGAGCCGCCGATGCACAGCACGCTTTTCAGCGCCAGATAGTCACGGTAGTTGGCCGGAGAGATGCCGCCCGTTGGGCAGAAACGCACCTGGGAGAATGGGCCCGCAATGGCCTGCAACGCTTTGGTGCCGCCGTTCGCTTCAGCCGGGAAGAATTTGAACTCTTTCAGGCCGTAGTCCATGCCCAGCATCAGTTCAGAAACGGTGCTGATACCCGGGATCAGCGGAATAGAACCTTCGGTTGCGGCTTTCAGTAGCGGCTCAGTCAGCCCCGGGCTGATGGCAAACTGTGCGCCCGCTTCGGTCACTTCCGCCAGCTGCTGCGCATTCAGAACCGTACCGGCACCAATGATCGCTTCCGGCACTTCTTTGGCGATAGCACGGATCGCATCCATCGCACAGGCGGTACGCAGGGTCACTTCCAGAACACGAACGCCACCCGCAACCAGCGCCTTCGCCATTGGGACAGCGTGCTCCAGTTTGTTTACCACAATAACCGGCACGACAGGGCCAGTGGTCAGGATTGCTTCTGCACTTGTTTTCCAGTTTTTCATCAGAGTTTTCTCTCGCCAGATCGTTAAAATCAAGTCGTCTTAAAACGTAATACAGGTTGCGCCCTGCTCCGCACCGGAGAGTTTCTCACGCAACGCACCAAACATTTCGCGTCCGGTACCCACGCGTGACGCGCTCAGGTCAGGAATATGTGGCTGACGCGCCGCCAGCTCTGCTTCATCCACCAGCAGGGTTAACTCGCCTGTCTGACCGTTAACGCGGATCATGTCACCATCACGCACTTTCGCCAGCAGGCCGCCGTCGTAGGCTTCCGGGGTGACATGAATCGCTGAAGGCACTTTACCGGATGCCCCCGAGAGGCGTCCATCGGTTACCAGCGCAATTTTGAAACGGCGGTCCAATAATACACCAAGCGGCGGCATAAGTTTATGTAATTCTGGCATCCCGTTCGCTTTTGGTCCCTGATGACGCACCACGACCACGCAGTCTTTATCAAGCAGACCCGCGTCAAAGGCAGGTAAAACGTCGTGCTGGCTTTCAAACACCACCGCCGGGGCTTCGATAACCTGATTCTCTTCCGGCACGGCAGAGGTTTTCATCACGGCACGTCCAAGGTTACCGCTCAGCACTTTGGTGCCGCCGTGAGGAGAGAACGGCTGTTCGAAGGTTGCGATAACCTGAGGATCGAGCGAGTCGCTCGCCCCTTCGCGCCAGTCCAGCTCACCGTTGTTCAGCCAGGGTTCAAGGGTATAGCGATGCAGACCAAAGCCCGCCACCGTGTTGACATCCTCATGCAGCAGGCCGCCTTTCAGCAGCTCGCGCATCAGCACCGGCACGCCGCCCGCGGCCTGGAAGTGGTTGATGTCCGCCGGACCGTTCGGGTACAGACGCGCCATCAGCGGTACCACGGAGGAGATATCGGAGAAGTCATCCCAGTTGATCAGAATGCCCGCCGCGCGCGCCATCGCGACAAGGTGCATGGTATGGTTGGTTGAACCGCCGGTCGCCAGCAGGGCGACAATCCCGTTTACGATGACTTTTTCATCCACCATTTTGCCCATTGGCATCCACTCGTTGCCGTTACCGGTCAGGCGCGTCACCTGACGGGCTGCGGCTTCGGTCAGCGCTTTACGCAGTGGCGCATCCGGCTGGATGAACGACGAGCCCGGCAGCTGCATACCCATAAACTCCACCACCATCTGGTTGGTGTTGGCCGTACCGTAGAACGTACAGGTGCCCGGCGCATGATAGGACGCGGCTTCCGCTTCCAGCAGTGCCTGACGGTCCGCTTTTCCTTCGGCATACAGCTGGCGGATACGGACTTTTTCCTTGTTTGGCAGACCGCTAGCCATCGGGCCTGACGGCACAAAAATCGCTGGCAGATGGCCAAACGACAGCGCGGCCATCACCAGCCCCGGGACGATTTTGTCGCACACGCCCAGATAGAGCGCGCCATCAAACATGTTGTGAGAGAGGCCCACTGCCGCCGACATGGCGATCACTTCGCGGCTCAGCAAGGACAGCTCCATACCGTCCTGGCCTTGGGTTACGCCATCACACATGGCCGGCACGCCGCCTGCAACCTGGCCCACCGCGTTCACGCTGTGCAGCGCATTGCGGATGATAGCCGGGTAGGCCTCATACGGCTGGTGGGCTGAAAGCATGTCGTTATAGGAGGTAATGATGGCGATATTGTTACGCAACATGCTTTTCAGCGCGTCTTTATCACCAGGCTGGCAGGCCGCAAAGCCGTGGGCCAGATTCCCGCAGGCCAGCTGAGAGCGATGGACAGTTTCACTCTTCGCCTGTTCGATGCGGGCAAGGTAGGCAGCACGGGTCTCTTTCGAGCGTTCAACGATGCGTTGTGTTACGCGTAACAATGTCGGATTCATAAAAGCTCCTCTAATTTATCTGTCCAGGCTCGGGAGTTTACACAGTTTCTGACGGTTGTTAACAACGCTGAAACGCCTGATATCCGGAGCACAGGGGCAAAATGTCTGAAGGGAGTGTAATAAAAAAAGCTCCGCGGGTGAATCCACGCGGAGCTTAAAAGATAAAAATTATGCCACTTGCTGTGTTAGATCATGTTACCGGTAAAATAACACCTTTGGGCTAGAGAAGGTGGTTATTCAAACTCGTTCCAGGAGCGGCCATCACGGGTGATCATCGCAACGGAGGCGACAGGTCCCCAGGTTCCCGCCTGATACGGTTTTGGCGCGTCCTGATCGGCTGCCCACGCTTCAGTGATGGAGTCGACCCACTTCCACGCCTCTTCCACTTCATCGCGGCGGACGAACAGCGCCTGGATACCACGCATGGTTTCCAGCAGCAGACGCTCGTAAGCATCGGCGAGATGCGTCTGGTTGAAGGTTTCAGAGTAGCTCAGGTCCAGCTTAGTAGTTTGCAGGTTGTGTTTGTGATCAAGGCCCGGCACTTTGTTGAGGATCTGAATATCCACACCCTCGTCCGGTTGCAGACGGATGGTCAGTTTGTTCTGCGGCAGTTCCTGCCAGGATTCTTTGAACAGGTTCAGTTCCGGATTTTTGAAGTAGACCACCACTTCGGAGCATTTTGCTGGCAGACGTTTACCGGTACGCAGGTAGAACGGCACACCGGCCCAGCGCCAGTCGTCGATATCCACGCGGATCGCCACAAACGTCTCGGTGTTGCTGGACTTGTTCGCGCCCTCTTCTTCCAGATAGCCAGGAACTTTTTTCCCCTGGGCAAAACCTGCGGTGTACTGGCCGCGCACGGTTTTCTCACGCACGTTGGAGCGGTCAATACGGCGCAGTGATTTCAGCACTTTCACTTTGGCATCACGAATGCTGTCGGCCGTCAGATCTGACGGTGGAGACATGGCAATCATGCACAGAATTTGCAGCAGGTGGTTCTGGATCATGTCCCGCATCTGGCCGGCCTGGTCGAAGTAGCCCCAACGGCCTTCGATGCCCACCTCTTCCGCCACGGTAATTTCCACGTGGTCGATAGTGCGGTTGTCCCAGTTGTTCACGAACAGGGAGTTGGCAAAACGCAGCGCCAGCAGGTTCAGTACCGTCTCTTTGCCCAGATAGTGGTCAATACGGTAAACCTGACACTCCTCAAAGAACTCGCCCACCTGGTCGTTGATTTCACGCGAGGTCGCCAGCGACGTACCCAGCGGTTTCTCCATCACCACGCGCGCCGGTTTGGCGTTCAGCTTCGCCTCGCCCAGACCTTTGCAGATGGCGCCGAAGGTGCTTGGCGGCATGGCGAAATAGTTAATAGTGACACGATTTTCCTGGTCAAGCATTTCACCCAGACGGGTAAAGGCGCCTACATCGTTGACGTCCAGGTTGCAGAAATCGAGACGCCCGCTCAGCTTATCCCAAAGGCTTTCATCGATTTTCTCTTTCATGAACGTTTCGAGCGCCTCGCGCACGACTTTGGTATAAGCCTCCTTATCCCAGTCTGCGCGTCCTACCCCAAGGATCCGGGTATCGGGATGGATCTGGCCCGCTTTTTCGAGCTGATACAGGGAAGGCAGCAATTTTCGGCGTGCAAGATCGCCTTTAGCGCCGAAAATGACCAGGTCACATGCCTGGGCTGTTTGCGTTACCGCCATGTCATTCTCCTCAGTTAGATCGCCTGGTACTCTGCCAGGTATCGTTGTAATTTTATTACAATGCACTGTACTGCTTTTACGCGTTTCCTGAAACTATTAGCGCTTAACGTCGCGTGCGATACGGTAATTTTTCGTCACCCGGGCCATAACGCCCGTCTGATGACGCAACAAACGTCGATTCTTTGCGCAACAGGGTCAGAGCAAAACCCGACGTCGATCAAGTAATGAAAAAAAACAACAACATTTCTTGTCGACGATTACCCTTTCGGGAGTCCCGGGGGTAATATCGGCTAAATCGAATCAAGATTTCATCTCTTTATGAAATCGTTTATGCCCTCATGAGCGTCTTGTTAACAATGAACATGCTGGAAAAAATCCAGTTTCAACTGGAACACCTTAGCAAATCCGAGCGCAAAGTGGCTGAAGTTATTCTCGCCGCGCCCGCTCAGGCGATTCATTCAAGCATCGCCGCTCTGGCACAGGAATCGGGCGTCAGCGAACCGACGGTCAATCGATTCTGTCGTAGTCTGGACACGCGCGGCTTTCCTGATTTTAAACTGCATCTGGCCCAAAGTCTGGCAAACGGCACCCCGTATGTTAATCGCAATGTAGATGAAGACGACAGCGTTGATGCTTACACCGCAAAAATATTTGAATCGGCTATGGCCACGCTCGACCACGTTCGCCAGTCTCTGGACATGAGTTCAGTGAATCGCGCGGTCGATCTTCTCACGCAGGCCAAACGGATTGCCTTCTTTGGCCTTGGCTCGTCCGCCGCCGTGGCGCATGACGCCATGAATAAGTTCTTTCGCTTTAACGTGCCGGTGATTTACTCCGATGACATTGTGCTGCAACGCATGAGCTGTATGAATTGTAGTGAAGATGATGTCGTGGTACTCATCTCCCATACGGGCCGCACCAAGAGCCAGGTGGAGCTGGCGCAGCTCGCGCGTGACAACGATGCGATGGTCATCGCCCTGACGACGGCAGGTACGCCGCTGGCCCGGGAAGCGACGCTCGCCATTACCCTGGACGTACCGGAGGACACCGACATGTACATGCCGATGGTCTCCCGCCTGGCGCAGTTGACGGTCATCGACGTGCTGGCGACCGGTTTTACCTTACGCCGGGGCGCAAAATTCCGGGATAACTTGAAGCGGGTCAAGGAAGCCCTGAAAGAATCGCGTTTTGATAAAGAATTGCTTATAAAGAGCGATGTTCCCTAATAACTACGATGTACGATTTACGGCATTCGGTCCCCTCGCTACTGCCTTGCGATAGATGAAGGCCGATTCTATGTTCACGCAACACCAAAGTTGTTTCAGTCAACGGAGTATTACATGTCCAGAAGGCTTCGCAGAACCAAGATCGTCACCACCTTAGGCCCGGCCACCGACCGCGATAATAACCTCGAAAAGATTATCGCCGCGGGTGCCAACGTGGTGCGCATGAACTTCTCTCACGGTACGCCAGAAGACCATAAATTACGTGCCGACAAAGTGCGTGAAATCGCAGCTAAACTGGGCCGCCATGTTGCTATCCTCGGTGACCTGCAAGGTCCAAAAATCCGCGTATCGACCTTTAAAGAAGGCAAAGTCTTCCTCAACATCGGCGATAAATTCCTGCTGGATGCCAACCTGAGTAAAGGCGAAGGCGATAAGGAAAAAGTGGGTATCGACTACAAAGGTCTGCCTGCTGACGTTGTGCCTGGCGACATCCTGCTGCTGGACGACGGACGCGTACAGCTGAAAGTGCTGGAAGTTCAGGGTATGAAGGTATTCACCGAAGTGACCGTCGGCGGCCCGCTCTCCAACAACAAAGGCATCAACAAACTCGGCGGTGGACTGTCTGCCGAAGCGCTGACCGATAAAGACAAAGCGGATATCGTGACCGCAGCGCAGATCGGCGTGGATTACCTGGCCGTCTCCTTCCCGCGCTGCGGCGAAGATCTGAACTATGCTCGCCGCCTGGCGCGCGATGCAGGCTGCGATGCGAAAATCGTTGCGAAAGTGGAACGCGCTGAAGCGGTCTGCGATCAGGACGCGATGGACGACGTGATCCTGGCGTCTGACGTGGTGATGGTTGCCCGTGGTGACCTGGGCGTGGAAATTGGCGACCCTGAACTGGTCGGTATCCAGAAAGCGCTGATCCGTCGCGCGCGTCAGCTGAACCGCGCGGTGATCACCGCCACCCAGATGATGGAATCCATGATCACCAACCCAATGCCAACCCGTGCGGAAGTCATGGACGTGGCGAACGCCGTGCTGGATGGTACCGATGCGGTGATGCTGTCAGCGGAAACCGCAGCGGGCCAGTATCCGGCGGAAACCGTGGCCGCCATGGCGCGCGTCTGCCTGGGTGCGGAGAAGATCCCAAGCATTAACGTCTCCAAGCACCGCCTGGATATCCAGTTCGACAATGTGGAAGAAGCGATTGCGATGTCCGCGATGTACGCAGCCAACCACCTGAAAGGGGTCACGGCGATCATCACCATGACCGAATCTGGCCGTACCGCGTTAATGACGTCCCGTATCAGCTCCGGTCTGCCGATCTTCGCCATGTCCCGTCACGAGCGTACGCTGAACCTGACGGCGCTGTATCGCGGCGTGACGCCAGTATACTTCGACAGCACCAACGACGGCGTGGCCGCCGCGCACGATGCCGTGAACCTGCTGCGCGACAAAGGTTATCTGGTATCCGGTGATATCGTTATCGTGACGCAGGGTGATGTGATGAGCACCATCGGCTCAACCAATACCACCCGCGTACTGACCGTAGAGTAAGCTCCGATCCCCTCTCCCCTAAGGGGAGAGGGGTGAAGGTTTCCTATTTCTTCGGGAAAAGCTCTTTACGCTTGTACGGCTCTGTTTCGCCAGGTTTACGCGTTTTGAGCAGCTTCAGGATCCACGTATATTGCTCCTTATGCGGCCCCACCAGCACTTCCACCTCTTCATTCATGCGGCGTGCGATGGTGTGATCGTCTGCGGTCAGCAGATCGTCCATCGGCGGACGTACCTCAATGCTCAGGCGATGCGTTTTACCGTCATAAACCGGGAACAGTGGGATCACGCGGGCGCGGCAGACTTTCATCAGGCGACCAATCGCGGGTAGCGTGGCTTTATAGGTTGCGAAGAAATCGACAAACTCGCTGTGTTCCGGGCCGTGGTCCTGATCGGGCAGATAGTAGCCCCAGTAACCCTGACGTACCGACTGAATGAAAGGCTTAATGCCATCGTTTCGAGCGTGCAAACGCCCGCCAAAGCGACGGCGCACGGTATTCCAGACGAAGTCGTAGATTTTGTTTCCCTGATTATGGAACATCGCCGCCATTTTCTGGCCCTGCGACGCCATTAACATCGCCGGAATGTCTACCCCCCAGCCGTGCGGCACCAGGAAAATCACCTTTTCATCATTGCGACGCATCTCGTCGATGATCTCCAGCCCTTTCCAGTCAACGCGTTCGACGATCTTCTCCGGCCCTTTCAGCGCCAGTTCCGCCATCATCGCCATGGCCTGTGGCGCGGTGGTATACATGTCATCAATGATTGCTTCGCGTTCGGCGTCGCTTTTATCCGGAAAACAGTACAACAGATTTATTTGCGCGCGGCGGCGTGCGCTTTTACCTAAGCGCCCTGCCAGGCGCCCCACTTTGCCGAGCACCGGATCGCGGAGGGAAGCAGGTAGCAACGCCATGCCAGCAAACGCGTATACGCCAAGCCAGGCGCCCCAGTTACGCGGGTGGCGAAAAGATTTTTCAAACTCGGGAATGTACTCAATATTGTTTTTTTTGGTTTCCATGCGGGTTCCAGGGTCTGGTGACGCAAAAATATATTCGGATAGTGTAGCGAGGCTGCCGCCCGCGCACAAAAGAAAAAGCCGGCGCATACTGACGCCGGCTTTTTAAATCAGGAGAGCTTAGTCGAAGCGCAGCTGCGGCATCACCTCTTTCACCTGCGCCAGGTAATCTTTGCGATCTTTGCCGGTCAGCCCTTCGGTGCGCGGCAGTTTCGCCGTCAGCGGGTTAACTGCCTGCTGGTTGATCCACACTTCGTAGTGCAGGTGCGGACCCGTCGACCGGCCGGTGTTACCGGACAGCGCGATGCGATCGCCACGTTTCACTTTCTGGCCCGGTTTGACCAGCAGTTTACGCAGGTGCATGTAGCGGGTGGTGTACGTACGACCGTGACGAATAGCAACGTAGTAGCCAGCAGCACCGCTGCGTTTCGCCATGACCACTTCACCATCCCCTACCGCCAGCACTGGCGTGCCCTGCGGCATGGCGAAGTCAACGCCACGGTGCGGCGCTACGCGGCCAGTTACCGGGTTCAGACGACGCGGGTTAAAGTTGGAGGAGACGCGGAACTGTTTCGCCGTTGGGAAACGCAGGAAGCCTTTTGCCAGACCCGTACCGCTGCGGTCATAGAACTTACCGTCTTCCGCGCGAATAGCGTAGTAGTCTTTGCCGTCTGAACGCAGACGAACACCCACCAGCTGGCTCTGCTCGCGCTTACCATCCAGCATTTCGCGGGACATCAGGACAGAGAACTGATCGCCTTTTTTCAGTTTGCGGAAATCCATCTGCCACTGCATGGCTTTGATCACCGAGCTGATTTCAGCGCTGGTCAGGCCGGCATCGCGTGCGCTGGAAACAAAGCTGCCGCCGACGGTTCCTTTCATGACGCTGTTAACCCAGTCGCCCTGCTGCAATTCGCTGGTCATTTTGAAACCGTTTGCAGTGCGATCGTAGGTGCGGGTTTCGCGACGGGACATCTCCCAGGTCAGACGTTGCAGATCGCCGTCGGGCGTTAGGGTCCAGGAAAGCTGCTGACCAATTTTCAGGTTACGCAGCTCTTTATCGGATGCGGCGAGCTGGCTGATGTTGCCCATGTCGATACCGTACTGGTTCAGGACGCTGCTCAGCGTATCGCCAGTAGAAACAACATATTCATGAATGCCGGCTTCATTCTGGATCTTGTCATCCAGCTCATCCTGGGGAATCGCTTCATCTTCCTGAGCGGCCTGATCGATAGGCTCGCTGGCCTCAGGCAGCAGAGAGCGGATCTCGCTCTTCTCTAGTTCGATGGTTTTAATGATTGGGGCGGAACTCGGGTGGTAAACATAGGGCCGCCAGACGGCGACCGCTAATGTGAGAACTGTAAGCGACCCCAGCATAACGCGGTGGGGTCGAGGCAGATTGTTAAATGCCAGGGCGACAGAGCGGGCTATCTGTTGCACGTATTCACTTCCTCGTTAATCTCCTTTCAGGCAGGTCGCATACTGATTCGCCAGTTGGCTGAGGAACTGCGAATAGCTCGCCTTGCTCAACTGGATGTTCGTACCTAGCGGGTCAAGGGTTCCCATGCGCACGGATGTTCCCCTGGCCACGGCTTCTACGACCGCTGGCCTGAACTGTGGCTCAGCAAAAACGCATGTCGCTTTTTGCTCAACCAACTGTGTTCTGATTTCATGTAAACGCTGCGCACCAGGCTGAATTTCAGGGTTGACGGTAAAATGCCCCAGCGGGGTCAGACCGTAATGTTTCTCGTAATACCCGTAGGCATCATGAAAAACGAAGTACCCTTTTCCTTTAAGCGGTGCGAGCTCGTTACCCACCTGTTTGTCGGTTGCGGCTAATTGAGCCTCAAAATCCTTCAGGTTGGCGTCGAGTTTGATTCGACTTTGCGGCATAAGTTCCACTAATTTGTCGTGGATTGCAACCGCTGTAAGCCGCGCTATCTCTGGGGAGAGCCAGAGATGCATGTTGTATTCGCCGTGATGGTGATGGTCGTCACCTTTTTCACCGTGAGCATGGTCGTGGTCGTGTTCGTCACCCTCGTCCTCAGCTCCTTTCATGAGTAACGGTTTCACGCCGGACAGCCCGGCAATCGTCACCTGTTTCTCAGCGGGAAGCTGACTGGCTGACTTCTGCATGAACGCTTCCATCTCAGGACCAATCCAGACGACTAAGTCCGCGTTCTGTAAGCGTTTTACATCAGATGGACGCAGGGAATAATCATGCTCGGAAGCACCATCAGGCAGCAGAACCTGGGTCTCAGTGACCCCATCCGCGATGGCAGAGGCGATAAATCCAAGCGGTTTAAGCGAAGCGACAACGGCGGCGTTAACATCTTGTGCTGTTGTACCCCAAAGAGCAGCGGATAAAGCTGCGAAAAGAAGCGTATTTTTCTGTAACATAATGCGACTAATCATCGTAATGAATGCGTGGAATGTGATATTATAACATTCGATGACTTCTGCAAGCTTAAATTGACATGACGACTTTAGTTTCTCTTGAAAATGTTTCGGTCTCATTCGGCCAGCGCCGCGTCCTTTCTGAGGTGTCGCTGAATCTGAAGCCCGGCAAAATACTCACGCTGCTCGGCCCTAACGGTGCAGGCAAGTCGACGCTGGTACGCGTCGTATTAGGCCTGGTAGCCCCTGACGCAGGTGTTATCGTCCGCCAAGACAAGTTGCGTATCGGCTATGTGCCGCAAAAATTACACCTCGATGCCACCCTGCCCCTGACGGTGAGCCGCTTCCTGCGCCTCCGTCCCGGTACGCGTAAAGCGGATATCCTCCCGGCGCTGAAACGCGTTCAGGCGGGACATCTTGTTGAGGCGCCCTTGCAAAAGCTGTCGGGCGGTGAAACCCAGCGCGTATTACTTGCCCGCGCCCTGCTCAGCAGCCCTCAGCTGCTGGTCCTGGACGAGCCGACGCAGGGTGTTGACGTCAACGGTCAGGTTGCGCTGTACGATCTGATTGACCAGCTCCGTCGGGAGCTAAACTGCGCGGTGCTGATGGTGTCCCATGATCTGCACCTGGTGATGGCCAAAACCGACGAAGTGCTGTGCCTGAACCATCACATTTGTTGTTCCGGCACGCCGGAAGTGGTGTCAATGCATCCGGAATTTATCTCTATGTTTGGCCATCGCGGCGCCGAACAGCTGGGCATCTATCGTCATAATCACAATCACCGCCATGATTTACAGGGACGAATTGTCCTGCGTCGGGGAAATGGACACTCATGATTGAACTGTTACTGCCCGGCTGGCTGGCCGGGATTATGCTTGCCTGCGCCGCGGGTCCACTCGGCTCGTTTGTCGTCTGGCGCAGAATGTCCTATTTCGGCGATACGCTGGCCCATGCTTCATTGCTGGGTGTGGCGTTTGGTTTGTTACTGGACGTGAACCCGTTTTATGCGGTGATTGTCGTCACGCTGCTGCTGGCTGCCGGTCTGGTCTGGCTGGAAAAACGTCCTCATCTGGCAATTGATACCCTGCTCGGCATTATGGCGCACAGCGCCCTGTCGCTGGGCCTGGTGGTGGTGAGCCTGATGTCAAACATCCGCGTGGACCTGATGGCCTACCTGTTTGGCGATCTGCTGGCCGTCACGCCCGAAGATCTGATTTCTATTGCCATTGGCGTGGCAGTGGTGCTCGGGATCCTGCTGTGGCAGTGGCGGAATTTACTGGCTATGACCGTCAGTCCGGATCTGGCCTTTGTTGATGGCGTGAAGCTTCAGCGCGTGAAGCTGCTGTTGATGCTGGTGACGGCGTTAACCATCGGCGTGGCGATGAAATTTGTTGGCGCGCTGATCATCACGTCGCTGCTGATAATTCCTGCCGCCACTGCGCGCCGTTTTGCGCGAACGCCGGAGCAAATGGCCGGTATCGCGGTGATTATCGGAATGATTGCGGTGACGGGCGGGTTAACCTTCTCGGCGTTTTATGACACGCCAGCGGGGCCGTCGGTGGTACTGTGCGCGGCGGTGTTGTTTATTTTCAGTATGATGAAAAAGACCGCGCAGTAGTCAGCATGTCCCCGGTGGCGCTTCGCTTACCGGGGCTACAATTTATCGCTGCTTACGGCATCGCGGGCGGCGTAATGCCGAAATGATTCCACGCCCGCACCGTTGCCATACGACCACGCGGGGTACGCTGCAAGAAGCCCTGCTGGATCAGATACGGCTCCAGCACGTCCTCGATAGTCTCACGCTCTTCGCCAATTGCCGCCGCCAGGTTATCCAGCCCTACTGGCCCGCCAAAGAACTTATCCAGCACCGCCAGCAGCAGCTTACGGTCCATGTAGTCAAAACCTTCGGCATCGACATTCAGCATATCCAGCGCCTGGGCGGCGATCTCGGCCGATATGGTGCCGTCGTGCTTCACCTCGGCAAAGTCACGCACCCGGCGCAGCAGGCGGTTGGCGATACGCGGCGTACCGCGGGAGCGCTTCGCCACTTCAAACGCCCCCTCTTCGCTCATATCCAGCCCCATGTAGCGCGCGCTGCGCCCTACAATATGCTGAAGGTCGGGCACCTGATAAAACTCCAGACGCTGCACGATACCAAAACGGTCGCGTAGTGGAGAGGTCAGCGAGCCGGCGCGGGTCGTGGCGCCAATCAGGGTAAACGGTGGCAGATCGATTTTGATCGAGCGCGCGGCCGGACCTTCACCGATCATGATATCCAGCTGGTAATCCTCCATTGCCGGATAGAGCACTTCCTCCACCACCGGTGAAAGACGGTGGATCTCATCGATAAACAGCACGTCATGCGGTTCGAGGTTGGTCAGCATCGCCGCCAGGTCCCCTGCTTTCTCCAGTACCGGGCCGGAGGTGGTACGCAGGTTAACGCCCATTTCATTGGCGACGATATTCGCCAGGGTGGTTTTACCTAACCCCGGCGGACCAAAAATCAGCAGGTGATCGAGCGCATCGCCGCGCAGCTTTGCCGCCTGGATGAAAATCTCCATCTGAGAACGAACCTGCGGCTGGCCGATGTACTCATCCAGCAGTTTGGGACGGATCGCGCGATCCACCACGTCATCTGGCTGAATGGTGCCTGCCGATACCAGGCGGTCTGCTTCAATCATCCTTTACCTCACAATGCAGCGCGCAGCGCTTCACGAATCAGAGTTTCACTGCTGGCATCCGGTTTAGCAATTTTGCTCACCATCCGGCTGGCCTCCTGAGGTTTATAGCCCAGCGCCACCAGCGCGGCAACCGCTTCCTGCTCGGCATCATCATCAGATGCAGGCGCGCCCGGGGAAGTCAGCACCAGATCGGCTGCCGGCGTGAACAGATCGCCATGCAGACCTTTGAAGCGGTCCTTCATCTCGACAATCAGGCGCTCGGCGGTTTTCTTCCCGATGCCAGGAAGTTTAATTAACGCAGCCGGATCTTCACGCTCAACGGCGTTCACAAACTGTGGCGCTGACATACCGGACAGAATCGCCAGGGCCAGCTTCGGCCCGACGCCGTTGGTTTTAATCAATTCGCGGAACAGGGTGCGTTCCTGTTTGTTATTGAAGCCGTACAGCAGCTGAGCGTCTTCACGCACCACAAACTGGGTAAAGACAACCGCCTCTTTGCCCGCCTCCGGCAGCTCATAGAAGCAGGTCATTGGCATATGGACTTCATAGCCCACGCCACCCACTTCCAGCAGTACTAACGGGGGTTGTTTTTCAATGATGATGCCTCTGAGTCTGCCTATCACGTGACGCTCCTGCGTTCTGGAAGAAATTAACTGCCGACATAATAAAAAAAGGCTGGATAAACATCCAGCCTGATTTGTCATTATCGTAACCTGCCTCGCGCCAGATTGAGCCGCGACTCGCTCATTTGCATCGCATTCTGGCTGACGTGACAGTGGGTAATCGCAATGGCCAGCGCATCCGCGGCGTCGGCCTGCGGGTTCGCAGGGAGCTTCAGCAGGGTACGCACCATGTGCTGCACCTGGCTTTTCTCCGCGCTACCAATGCCCACCACCGTCTGCTTAACCTGACGGGCCGCGTACTCAAACACCGGCAGATCCTGGTTCACGGCGGCAACAATCGCCACGCCGCGCGCCTGACCGAGCTTTAACGCCGAGTCAGCGTTTTTCGCCATAAAGACCTGCTCGATGGCGAAATAGTCCGGCTGGAACTGGGTGATGATCTCCGACACGCCCGCATAGATGAGCTTCAGGCGCGACGGCAGATCGTCCACTTTGGTGCGAATACAGCCGCTGCCGAGGTAGGTTAGCTGGCGTCCCACCTGACGGATAACGCCATAGCCGGTGACGCGTGAGCCGGGGTCAATCCCGAGAATAATCGACATCACGCGTCTCCCGTAAACGGTTTACAGGCTCTCATCAGAGAGTCGCTGCAACCTCATCAGAGATTTCACCGTTGTGATACACTTCCTGCACGTCGTCGCAGTCTTCGAGCATGTCGATCAGACGCAGCAGTTTCGGTGCGGTTTCCGCATCCATGTCCGCTTTGGTAGACGGGATCATGGAGACTTCAGCGTTATCCGCCTTCAGGCCAGCCGCTTCCAGCGCATCGCGCACGGCACCCATCTCTTCCCATGCGGTGTAAACATCAATAGCACCGTCGTCATAGGTCACCACGTCTTCCGCACCGGCTTCCAGCGCCGCTTCCATGATCGCATCTTCGTCGCCTTTCTCGAAGGAGATGACGCCTTTTTTGCTGAACAGGTACGCTACAGAACCGTCAGTGCCCAGGTTGCCGCCGGTTTTGGTGAACGCGTGACGCACTTCCGCAACGGTACGATTACGGTTGTCGGACAGACACTCAACCATCACCGCCGTACCGCCAGGACCGTAACCTTCATAAATGATGGTTTCCATGTTCGCGTCTTCATCACCGCCCACGCCACGTGCGATGGCACGGTTCAGGGTGTCACGCGTCATGTTGTTGGACAGGGCTTTATCCACCGCTGCGCGCAGACGTGGGTTAGAGGCCGGATCGCCGCCGCCTAGACGCGCCGCTGTCACCAGCTCACGAATGATTTTGGTAAATATTTTACCGCGTTTGGCATCCTGTGCCGCTTTGCGGTGTTTGGTGTTGGCCCACTTACTATGACCTGCCATAAAAAGTTCTCCAAAAATCGCGCCTTCTCAGGCAGCGTTAATTACAAATTCTTCAATCGCCTGCCGGTTGCTCCACGACTTGGTCAGTGCGGCGGCATCCGCCGCATCCACCCAGCGGTAGGTCAGGTGTTCCGTGAACACGATCTCCCGCTCATGGGGAAGCGCAAGGCAGAACCACGATTCCGTATTGCGCTCAATGCCCGGTGCATAGCGATGACGTAAATGGCTAAAAATTTCAAACTCCACCGTGCGCTGACAGTCCTTCAGGGTCAGTTGCTCGTAAGCAACGTCAATGGCGACCTCTTCCTTTACTTCACGCGCGGCGGCCTGCGGCGCGGTCTCTCCCTCTTCCAGGCTGCCGGTAACCGACTGCCAGAAATCCGGATCGTCGCGCCGCTGCAACATCAGCACCCGCTTCGTGTCTTCTGCATAAATGACCACCAGAACCGAAACGGGACGCTTATATGCCATATCAGTTTTTCTCTTCCTTCTTCACCACCTCAATGCCCAGCTCAGCCAGCGCGGCCGGGTTGGCAAAGCTTGGCGCTTCAGTCATCAGACACGCCGCTGCGGTGGTTTTCGGGAAGGCGATCACATCACGGATGTTGTCGGTGCCGGTCAGCAGCATGGTCAGACGGTCAAGACCGAAGGCCAGACCCGCGTGCGGAGGGGTACCGTACTTCAGGGCGTCCAGCAGGAAGCCAAACTTCTCGCGCTGCTCCTGCTCGTTAATGCCCAGAATGCCGAACACGGTCTGCTGCATTTCACCGCTGTGAATACGCACGGAACCGCCGCCCACTTCGTAGCCGTTGATGACCATATCGTAGGCGTTTGCCACCGCGTCTTCCGGCGCCGCTTTCAGCTCTGCCGCCGTCATCTCTTTTGGCGAGGTGAACGGGTGGTGCATCGCGGTCAGGCCGCCTTCACCGTCGTCTTCAAACATCGGGAAGTCGATTACCCACAGCGGCGCCCATTTGCTTTCGTCGGTCAGGTTCAGGTCTTTGCCAAGCTTCAGACGCAGCGCGCCCATCGCATCCGCAACCACTTTCTTGTTGTCTGCGCCGAAGAAGATCATGTCGCCGTCCTGCGCGCCGGTGCGCTCAAGGATCGCTTCCACGATGTCCGCATTCAGGAATTTCGCCACCGGGCTGGTGATGCCTTCCAGACCTTTTGCACGCTCGGTCACTTTAATATAGGCCAGACCTTTCGCGCCGTAGATCTTGATGAAGTTGCCGTAGTCGTCAATCTGCTTACGGCTAAGGGCAGCACCGCCCGGAACGCGCAGGGCAGCCACGCGGCCTTTCGGATCGTTAGCCGGGCCAGCAAAGACCGCGAACTCAACGGCTTTCACCAGGTCTGCCACGTCCACCAGCTCCATCGGGTTACGCAGGTCTGGTTTGTCGGAACCGTAGCGACGCTCGGCTTCCGCGAAGGTCATGACAGGGAAATCGCCCAGCTCAACGCCTTTCACGTCGTTCCACAGGCTACGCACCAGGGCTTCCATCACCTCACGCACCTGCTCAGCGGTCATGAAGGAGGTTTCCACATCGATCTGGGTAAATTCTGGCTGACGGTCAGCGCGCAGGTCTTCGTCGCGGAAGCATTTCACGATCTGATAGTAGCGATCGAAGCCGGACATCATCAGCAGCTGTTTGAAAAGCTGTGGTGACTGCGGCAGCGCGTAGAATTTGCCTTTATGGACGCGGGATGGCACCAGGTAGTCGCGCGCGCCTTCCGGCGTGGCTTTGGTCAGCATCGGGGTTTCGATATCAAGGAAACCGTGGTCATCCATAAAACGGCGCACCAGGCTGGTGATTTTCGCACGGGTTTTCAGGCGCTGAGCCATTTCCGGACGACGCAGATCCAGGTAGCGGTATTTCAGACGCGCTTCTTCGGTGTTGACGTGGTTGGAGTCCAGCGGCAACGCTTCCGCGCGGTTGATGATCGTCAGATCGGACGCCAGCACTTCGATAGCGCCGGTCGCCATGTCGGCGTTGACGTTTTTCTCGTCACGCGCACGCACGGTGCCCGTCACCTGAATGCAGAACTCATTGCGCAGCTCAGAAGCCAGCTTCAACGCATCAGCGCGATCCGGATCGAAGAACACCTGAACGATACCTTCGCGGTCACGCATATCAATAAAGATAAGGCTACCAAGATCGCGACGACGATTGACCCAACCACACAGGGTGACCTGCTGCCCGACGTGGGACTGACGCAGCTGCCCGCAATATTCTGTACGCATGAGATATCCCTTAATTAGCCGCAGGCTGATTGTCGCCTGTCTCGCAGGCTACGATGTCGCAGCTTTCTGTATGTCACAACTGGATGAAAAAAGGCGGCTATTATACTGGAAATTCTGCCGCACGATAAGAGCGAAGCACGGCCTGACGCGCGTTTGCTGAACTCTTATTGCCTATTCTCACAAAAATTAACAAAATTATCCGACCGATAACAGGCCATCACGTCGTAAGGTGTAGAAAAGCAATCATTTGACGGGAGTGACGATGTTTACACTTTATGCCACCAAAACCGCCCTTGTGGTCATTGATTTACAGGAAGGCATTCTGCCTTTTGCCGGTGGTCCGCACACCGCTGACGATGTGGTCAGCCGCGCTGCGCGCCTGGCAGAAAAATGCCGCGCCAGCGGCTCGCCTGTTGTTATGGTGCGCGTCGGCTGGTCCGCTGATTTCGCCGAAGCGTTAAAGCAGCCGGTTGATGCCAAGGCCCCGGCGCAGGCGCTGCCGGACAACTGGTGGACATATCCTGTCTCGCTCGGTAAACGCGACAGCGATATAGAAGTCACCAAACGCCAGTGGGGCGCATTCTACGGCACCGACCTGGAGCTCCAGCTGCGCCGTCGCGGGATCGACACGATTATTCTGTGCGGGATCTCCACCAACATCGGTGTGGAATCCACCGCCCGTAACGCCTGGGAGCTGGGCTTTAACCTGGTGATCGCGGAAGATGCGTGCAGCGCAGCCTCTGCGGATCAGCACCAGGGCAGCATGACCCATATCTTCCCGCGTATCGGTCGCGTGCGCAGCACGGATGAGATCCTCAGCGCGCTATGATGTACGTGGGCCTGCCCCAGTGGTCGCACCCGAAATGGGTGCGCCTGGGTATTACCAGCCTTGAAGAGTATGCCCGACACTTTAACTGCGTGGAGGGCAATACCACGCTGTACGCTCTGCCCCGCGCGGAGATCGTCGAACGCTGGCGCGAGCAAACCAGCGACGACTTCCGCTTTTGCTTTAAATTCCCGGCGACCATCTCCCACAACGCCGCGCTGCGCAACTGCGATGATTTAACCCACGAGTTTTTCACCCGGATGTCGCCTCTGGCCAACCGTATTGGCCAGTACTGGCTCCAGCTTCCCGCCACGTTTGGCCCGCGCGACCTGCCTGCCCTCTGGCAGTTTCTCGACGCCCTGCCGCATGGCTTCACCTACGGCGTAGAAGTAAGGCATCCGGAATTCTTTGCCAAGGGCGACGCGGAGAAAGCGCTCAATCGCGGCCTGCATGAACGATCGGTCAACCGCGTGATCCTCGACAGCCGCCCCGTACATAGCGCAATCCCGCACAGCGAAGCCGTTGTTGATGCCCAGCGCAAAAAACCTAAAGTGTCCGTCCACGCGATCGTAACGGCACAGAACCCGATGGTCCGGTTTATCGGCAGCGATAACATGCAGCAAAATGAGGAGATGTTCGCCGTCTGGCTGCAAACGCTGGCGAAATGGGAGCACACCACCACGCCGTACCTTTTTTTACATACGCCGGATATCGCACAGGCGCCTGAACTGGTCGATGCTCTCTGGCAGGCCTTGCAGCAGGCAGTTCCGTCGGTTGGCCCCGCGCCGTCCATCCCACAACAATCTTCTCTTTTCTGAAATCACCCCCTATCATAGAGACGTGCCATCTGCCAAAAACAGGGAGTTAGTATGGTCAGCGCGCTGTATGCGGTGTTAGGTGCATTACTGCTGATTAAGTTTTCATTTGATGTTGTGCGCCTGAGAATGCAGTACCGCGTCTCGTACGGTGACGGGGGATTTTCTGAGCTACAAAGCGCAATCCGCATTCACGGCAACGCGGTCGAGTACATTCCCGTCGCGTTAATTTTGCTGCTGTTAATGGAGATGGATGGCGCAGAAACCTGGATGGTGCACGTCTGTGGGCTACTGCTGATAGCAGGGCGTTTGATGCATTATTATGGTTTTCACCACCGCCTGATCCGCTGGCGTCGTTCCGGCATGAGCGCGACCTGGTGCTCGCTTTTGCTGATGGTGCTGGCTAACCTTTGGTATATGCCGTGGGAGTTGGTTTTCTCCTTCCATTAGCGCACAATATGCCCCTTTATTTTTCCCGGATTTTTACGTTATGTCAGATCGCGACACGCTTTTTTCCGCGCCTATCGCCAGCCTGGGCGACTGGACCTTTGATGAACGGGTAGCCGAAGTCTTCCCGGATATGATCCAGCGCTCTGTTCCCGGTTATTCCAATATTATCTCCATGATCGGCATGCTGGCGGAGCGTTTTGTTCAACCCGGCACGCAGGTCTATGACCTGGGCTGTTCGCTGGGAGCGGCAACGCTGTCCATTCGTCGTAACGTTCATCACGAAGGCTGCAAGATTGTGGCTGTCGATAACTCACCGGCTATGGTTGAACGCTGCCGTCGCCACATTGATGCGTATAAAGCCCCTACGCCTGTGGAGGTGGTAGAAGGCGATATCCGCGATATCGACATCCAGAACGCCTCGATGGTGGTACTGAACTTTACCCTTCAGTTCCTGGTACCGGACGATCGTCAGCGGTTGCTGGATAAAATTTATCAGGGCCTGAACCCGGGCGGCGCGCTGGTGTTGTCTGAGAAATTCAGCTTTGAAGACGCCAGCGTGGGCGAACTGCTGTTCAACATGCACCATGATTTCAAGCGTGCAAATGGCTACAGCGAGCTGGAGATCAGCCAGAAGCGCAGCATGCTTGAAAACGTCATGCTGACGGATTCCGTAGAAACCCATAAAGCGCGCCTGCGCAAAGCCGGATTTGAACACAGCGAACTGTGGTTCCAGTGCTTTAACTTTGGTTCTCTGGTGGCGCTTAAAGCCGGAGACGCAGCATGATCGAGTTCGGTAATTTCTATCAGCTGATTGCCAAAAACCACCTTTCCCACTGGCTGGAAACCCTGCCTGCGCAAATTGCCACCTGGCAGCGCGATCAGCAGCATGGTCTGTTGAAGCAGTGGTCCAACGCCGTGGAGTTTCTGCCTGAACTGACGCCTCATCGTCTGGATTTACTGCACAGCGTGACGGCGGAGAGCGAAGAGCCGCTCCCGGCCGGGCAGATCAACCGCATCGAAACGCTGATGCGTAACCTGATGCCGTGGCGCAAAGGGCCGTTCTCGCTGTACGGTGTAAATATCAACACCGAGTGGCGCTCTGACTGGAAGTGGGATCGCGTTCTGCCGCATTTATCCGACCTGACCGGGCGCACCATTCTGGACGTGGGCTGCGGTAGCGGCTATCACATGTGGCGCATGATCGGCGCAGGCGCGCATCTGGCCGTCGGTATCGATCCGATGCAGCTGTTCCTGTGCCAGTTTGAAGCGGTGCGTAAGCTGCTGGGTAACGACCAGCGTGCGCACCTGCTGCCGCTGGGTATCGAGCAACTCCCTGCCCTGAAAGCGTTTGATACCGTTTTCTCGATGGGCGTGCTGTACCACCGTCGTTCCCCGCTGGAGCATCTCTGGCAGTTGAAAGATCAGCTGGTCAGCGGCGGCGAACTGGTGCTGGAAACGCTGGTCATCGAAGGCGATGAACATGCCGTTCTGGTGCCGGGCGATCGCTATGCGCAGATGCGCAACGTTTACTTCATCCCTTCCGCGCTGGCGCTGAAGAACTGGCTGGAGAAATGTGGGTTTGTCGATGTACGCATCGCCGATGTGTGCGTGACGTCGGTTGAGGAACAGCGCCGCACCGACTGGATGATCACCGAATCGCTGGAGCAATTCCTCGACCCGGACGATCACAGTAAAACCGTCGAAGGCTATCCGGCCCCGATGCGTGCGGTATTGATTGCGACCAAGCCGTAGCCTTTAGCCGGGTGGCGGCTGCGCCTTACCCGGCCTACGCGTGATTTCGTAGGCCCGGTAAGCGCAGCGCCACCGGGCAAAAAAGAAAAAAAGGCCCCTGTGTAATTTGCAGGGGCCTGGTACAAGCAAGCATCATATTGGGCGACATGATGCGCGGTAAAAATCGGTACGTTGCTACACGTGATGACGTTCAATCAACGATTTCATTACCGCAACCGACTCTCCATCCACACCGTAGCGCGAGTACTCATCCGCTTCAGCATCCGTCGACATTGACAACCCTGTATTGCGATAACGCATGGGTGAAGGTATCCATTTACCCGCCGAGCTGTGCAGCTCTTCCACCCCTGCGTTTAAAAACAGTTCCAGATTGCTGGCGCGTACTCCTGCGCCCGCCATGATTATTGGAACACCGGAATGTGCTTTTAGTTCCGTAATTAATTTCAGTCCTTTTTCAGCCGAGGACTGCTGGCCCGACGTCAGAACGCGCGCCACGCCCAGTTCTGCCAGCGTATCAAAGGCTTGTATCGGATCCTGACACATATCGAACGCACGATGAAAAGTGACCGCCATCCCCCGGGCGGCGCGCATGACCTGACGCATACGCGGAAGATCGATGTTGCCGTCTACGTCCAGCACACCGATCACCAGCCCCGGAAAACCGGAATCACGGACGAGGGCGATATCCTCAAGCATGGCACTGAACTCACCCGCCGTATAACAAAAATCACCGCCGCGCGGGCGAATAATCGGGTGCACCGGAATAGTGATGGCCTGACGGGCTGATTTCAGCACGCCAAAGGACGGGGTTAATCCTCCTTCTTTCGGTGCCGCGCAAAGCTCGATGCGATCGGCCCCCTGCCGTTGCGCAGTGACGGCACACTCCACGCTGTAACAACAAATTTCCAGCAGCGCCATGTCATCCTCCTTAAATTTCACTCAACGTACCATCGTGGCACGTTGCCCGACTGGTGTCTGGATCGACGCTCACAATGCTTACGCTTCGCTGGCGACGATCTGCTCGATAGTCCAGGGATGGAATTTCACCGTCACGTTGCCGTCCGTTACGGCAAGCGTAGGGTTCGGTAAGCGTTCGCGCTCCCCTTTTGGCGAGCTGGTCTTGACGAAAATACCCGGCTGGCTTAACCCCTCGTCGGAAAGCAGCGCCAGCGAACGGGCGTTCAGCGTCTCGGGCTCCCCAGGCAGAACAATTTCGATATGCTCCCAGCCTTCGTGCGGATAACGCTTCTCTCCTGGCCAGGGCAGTTCCACAACGGTGAATTGCCAGTGCGCCACCGTTACCGGCGCGTGAAGTTTGAACAGGCAGATCGGGCGACCGTTAATGATATTCTCCGACAGCAGTTCTCCACACTGCTCAAAGCCACGCCGCCAGCGTTCGGCGGTGGCATTCTGGTGGCAGCGCAAAGAGATGTGATCGGCCTCAAGCGGCGCGATATCCAGCCCGAGACGGGTGGCAAGTTCTGTGAACGCCTGAGTGAAGCGCGGTAAATCTGCGGAAATATCATGCAGTTCGTCAATGGTGTGCCAGTTCGCCATAGGTCAGTCTCGTTTCGTGTCGCAAAGCCGCTAATTTACTCTGTTGCCCTCTGTCGACCAACCGCAGAATCACGGTTTTTTCGACTGCATGATTATGCATACCGTCTTCGCCTGGATTCTGAGCGATCTTCGCCCCCCGCAGGGCTGACGCCCGCAGGCATTTGCAGTATACTCCCGCCCTAAATTCTTAAACTGGCGTGGGTGTTTTTTACCCGCATCAAAAACGTAAGGTATCCAGGTGAATATTCAGGCTCTTCTCTCAGAAAAAGTCAGTCAGGCACTGATTGCCGCAGGTGCGCCTGCGGATTGCGAACCACAGGTTCGTCAGTCAGCGAAAGTACAGTTTGGCGACTATCAGGCTAATGGCGTGATGGCAGTGGCTAAAAAACTGGGCATGCCGCCGCGACAGCTCGCTGAGCAGGTACTGACGCATCTGGATCTCACCGGCATCGCCAGCAAAACCGAAATCGCCGGTCCAGGCTTTATCAACATTTTCCTTGAGCCTGCGTTCCTGGCAAGCCACGTTGACGCGGCGCTGAAGTCTGACCGTCTGGGCGTGGCTCAGCCAGAAGCCCAGACCGTGGTGGTTGACTACTCCGCGCCAAACGTGGCGAAAGAGATGCACGTCGGTCACCTGCGCTCCACCATCATCGGTGACGCGGCGGTACGTACCCTGGAGTTCCTTGGTCACAAGGTGATCCGCGCTAACCACGTAGGCGACTGGGGCACGCAGTTCGGCATGCTGATCGCGTATCTGGAAAAGCAGCAGCAGGAAAACGCAGGCGAAATGGCGCTGGCGGACCTGGAAGGTTTCTACCGTGAAGCCAAAAAGCACTATGACGAAGATGAAGCCTTCGCCGAGCGCGCGCGCAGCTACGTAGTAAAACTTCAAGGTGGCGACCCGTACTTCCTCGAGATGTGGCGCAAGCTGGTGGACATTACCATGTCCCAGAACCAGCTTACCTATAACCGTCTGAACGTGACCCTGACCCGTGACGACGTGATGGGTGAAAGCCTGTATAACCCGATGCTGCCAGGCATTGTGGCAGATCTGAAAGCTAAACATCTGGCGGTGGAAAGCGAAGGCGCAACGGTAGTGTTCCTTGATGAGTATAAAAATAAGGAAGGCGAACCGATGGGCGTGATCGTCCAGAAAAAGGATGGCGGCTATCTCTACACCACCACCGACATCGCCTGTGCGAAATACCGTTACGAAACCCTGCATGCGGACCGCGTGCTGTACTACATCGACTCCCGCCAGCACCAGCACCTGATGCAGGCGTGGACTATCGTGCGTAAAGCGGGTTATGTGCCGGATTCCGTGCCGCTGGAACACCACATGTTCGGCATGATGCTGGGTAAAGACGGTAAGCCGTTCAAAACCCGTGCGGGCGGCACCGTGAAGCTTTCCGATCTGCTGGATGAAGCGCTGGAACGCGCCCGTCGCCTGGTGGCCGAGAAGAACCCGGATATGCCAGCAGACGAGCTGGAAAAACTGGCTAACGCGGTGGGGATCGGCGCGGTGAAATACGCGGATCTCTCCAAGAACCGTACCACCGACTATATCTTCGACTGGGACAACATGCTGGCGTTTGAAGGCAACACGGCGCCATACATGCAGTACGCTTACACCCGCGTACTCTCCGTCTTCCGTAAAGCCAATATCGACGAAAGCGTGCTGGCAAACGCCACGGTGTCTATTACCGAAGATCGTGAAGCACAGCTGGCTGCCCGCCTGCTTCAGTTCGAAGAGACGCTCTCCGTGGTCGCGCGCGACGGTACGCCGCACGTTATGTGTGCATACCTGTACGATCTGGCCGGTCTGTTCTCTGGCTTCTACGAACACTGCCCTATCCTCTCTGCCGAGAGCGAAGCGGTGCGCCACAGCCGCCTGAAGCTGGCGCAGCTGACGGCGAAGACCCTGAAGCTGGGTCTGGATACCCTGGGTATCGAAACCGTAGAACGTATGTAAAAAAGAAACCCGGCGAGCGCCGGGTTTTTTATTATCAGAAATATTTCCGCAAATATTCCGTCAGACACAGAATCGCCATGGCCTGTCCATACGGCATTGAGGTCAGCGGTATCTGGCGGTAAAACGCCAGATCGCTGCCCATCCCCGTCCCGAAGGACGTTTGCAGCAGCTCCCCTTCCGGCGAGATGTTTTGCACGATGCCGCGAATCGCTTTCTCCGCCACCTCTGCGTACTCTGCGCCGACATAACGCTTGCGCACGGCTTTCAGAATGCCGTAAGCAAACCCTGCCGTGGCCGACGCCTCCAGATAAGAATCAGGATCGTCCAGCAGCGTATGCCACAATCCGCTCTCGTCCTGACATTTTGCCAGTGCGGCGATCTGCGCGTTCAGTACCTGCACCAGATAGCGACGAACGGCGTTGTTTTCCGGCAGATCCACCAGCTCGAGGAAATCCGGGATCACGATGGTCAGCCAGCTGTTGCCGCGCGCCCAGCGAGCCCGGGCAAAGTTGTGATTGCCGTCGTAATTCCAGCCGTGGAACCACAGTCCGGTCTCCCGATCCATCAGGTTCTGTACGTGGAGCAGGAACTGATAGATCGCCTCCTCGACGTACTCCGGCTTGTTCAGCAGCTTGCCGATTTTCGCCAGCGGCAGCACCGTCATCATCAGCGTGTCATCCCACATCTGCTGATGGTTCTCTTCCGCCAGGGTGATGTGCTGCATGCCGCCATGTTCGGTGCGCGGCATCTCATTCATCGCCCATTCCGCCCAGCTTTCCAGCCACGGCAGCCAGGCAGGGTTTTTGGTCTCTTCGTAGCGATACGCCAGCGTCAGGAACGGCGACATGGTATTCACGTTTTTGGTGGTTGCGCCTTCAGCGAAACGGTCAGCAAACCAGCTGTCGATAATCTCGCGCATGCCTTCGTCACCGGTCTGGCAGTAATACTGCCAGATACCGTATAAACCGACGCCGTGGGTCCATTCCCATCCGGCCCAGCCTTTGGTGTCGATCACGCGCCCGTCGTCCAGCCGCAGCAAAAACTCACCCGTTTTGTCGTGGATATTGACCAGGTTATGCGTCACCTTTTGAATCAGCGATTTCAGCTCATCCCTGGCGATAAAGCGCTCAGGCTGACGCAGTAACGGGCTATGTTTGACAGGCCAAACTGTCATCATCTTAACCTCTGTTGTATGTCGAATTCAGTACCGCGCGATCCTTCAGCGAAGGGGCCACCGGCTTATTGCGATTCAGATAACCGATGTTGTTGTTGCCCCACAGGGATTCATACGGCATTCCCGCCAGCATCTCCACGGTAGCGCGGGCCTGCGGGGTCACCGCCTCTGGCATCGCATGGCCGGACTCGCGCATTTTCGCGGTCTCTTCACGCAGGGTGCTGTGAGTCTGCAAATTGAGTTTGAAGCGCAGGGAGACAAGGAAGCCGCAGAACAGCACCAGAATAGTGCCAACGCTCAGGATCATCAGAATGGTGTGGCTCACTTCCGCAGGTTGCACTTTTTGCCCGCTGACAAAGCCCGACATCTGCATCACGATCCCCACCAGCATCACCGCACCGGCCTGAGACGCTTTACGGGTCAGCGTCATGATGCCCGCGAAGATCCCTTCGCGACGCTGACCGGTGATCACTTCGTCCACGTCAGCAATGTAGGTGTAGGTATTCCACGGTACGTAGTTGATACCCCCGCGGCCAAGACCGGCAACCGCAGAGATCAGCAGCAGCAGAGCGTAAACGTCGCTCAGGCCCGCGTAATAAAGCACCGCGTAAGAGAGCGAGGCCAGACCAAACAGCACGACCACCATGCGGTAAGACGGCGCAGGTCCGAAGCGAATGCACAGCGGGATCATGCCGATCACGGCGAGGAACTGGAAGATGGCCATCGTGCCCAGCAGGTTGGACGCCATTGACGCCTCCTGCATCAGCACAAATACCACGTAATAGGTGAACACCGCATTAAAGACGTCCTGGGCGATGTAGCCGCCAAGGTACATCCCCAGATGCTGGCGGAAAATCTTGATGCGCAGCGTCGAACTTAATTCGACAAAAAGACGGTTCAGGCTCTGGCCCAGGGTCAGCTTTTTCTTCTCTTCCTCGGCACGCAGAGCCGCTTCAGACCACTCTTCGCGCGGACGCTCCCAGGTGAAGAACCAGACGAAAGTAAGCATCAGCGCGCAGAGTACGGAGAAGACCAGGCTTGCATAGAAGAAGGAGATCGCGTTGTCTTTGCCGAAATGCGTGAGCAGGATCCCCGGCAGGAAGGAGGCCAGAATGGCGGACATCTGCGCCATAGAGATTCGCGCCCCGGAGAATTTGGTTTTCTGTTTGAAATCGTCCGTCATCTCCGGCACCAGCGTTTCGTATGGCACCAGGATCATGGTGTAGACGATATCAAAGATCAGATAGGTCAGCAGGTAGTACCAGAAACTCATGTCCCCTACCCACATCAGCGAGTAGCTGAAAACGCAGGGAATACCGAGCAGGATGAAGAACTTACGACGGCCAAAGCGCTTGCCCAGCCAGGTGGTGCCAAAGTTATCGGTTAAAAAGCCCATTAACGGGCTGACAACCGCATCCAGCACCCTTGCGGCAGCGAAGATAAAGGTTGCTTCAATCGGTGTGAGTCCACAGAAGGTGGTATAAAAATACAAAAGCCAGGCGGCCGTCAGGGCGGTAGTCCCCGCCCCGAGGAAGTCCCCTGACCCGTAAGCAAAATAATTTGCGAGTCCAATTTTACGTGTTTTCATTGCCGTCAACCCTAATCAGTTTTGGGAGACTCCCTGTAAGCAACCTCGTCCGGGAGTTTTTACACGGCTACAGTAAAAGTATCGACCTGTTGATACCTTTCTGTTTCTGCCATCACAAAGTGGTGAATGGCAAAAACGCAAAGAGTGTCAATACGCGTGTCACTGATTTATAAAACAGCGTTTCTTTTGTATCAAAAGGGAAGGTCATTTTTGCGAGCCAGCCTTCAGAAATGCCTGGAGACTGGCGAAAAGGCGGGCAGTTAGCGGTAGTTGACGAGCACCTCGTTGCGCTGAACCTTCAGCGCCGGGATGAGACGTCCACCGCCTGGCACTTCCCAGATAAAGCGTAAAGGCTCCTGAGCAGACACCCCGTTGAAGGCCTGGGTAGTGCCACGTTGACCCTCGATTTCCGCGCAGCGGGTCAGCGAGCACAGCCGCACCCGCAACCCGGCCGGTGTGGGTCCCGTCAGGGTGTAATTCCAGGCCACCAGCGTCATCTGCCCGGACACGGGCTCAGAGGCGGACAGCGGACGGGAGGAGATCGACTCCCCCCGATGGTTGAGCGTCAAGCCGATACTGCTGGCCTGCCATGCCCCCTCGCCTGCGGCCTGCGCCGCCAGCGGGAAAAGTAAGATCCACAGCCACTTACGCATTATTTCCCTCCTATGGTCGCCGTCATGCGAATATTGCGGTTATCGGACAGCTCCATATTCGACAGCACTACCAGCTGGTTCAGGCTCCGGCGCAGGAAGCGCGACAGCAACGGACGCAGCGCGTGATTCACCAGCAGCACCGGCGGCGCGCCCAGCATCTCCTGACGCGCCAGCGCCTCCTGGGTTTGCGCCAGTAACCTGTCCGCCAGACCCGGCTCCAGCCCGCCACCGCCCTGCAACGCCTGAAGCAGCAGACGTTCCAGCGGCGTGTCCAGGCCAATGACCTGCACTTCGCCGGTTCCCGGGAACCATTGCTGGGTAATGGCGCGTCCAAGCGCCACGCGCACCACCGCCGTCAGTTCGTGCGGATCGCTTTGCAGCGGCGCATGTTCGGCCAGCGTCTCAAGGATGGTACGCATATCGCGAATGGGCACCTTCTCATCGAGCAGATTTTGCAGCACTTTGTGCAGGGTGGTTAAGGTCAGTACGCCCGGCACCAAATCTTCGGTCAGCTTCGGCATCTCCTGCGTTACGCGGTCGAGCAGCTGCTGCGCCTCCTGACGTCCAAACAGTTCCGCGGAGAACTGGCCAATCAGGTGGTTGAGGTGCGTTGCCACCACGGTACTGGCCTCAACGACCGTGTAACCCTGAATCTGGGCCTGCTCTTTCAGGGCGCTCTCAATCCAGATTGCCGCCAGACCAAAGGCCGGGTCGGTCGTCTGCTCACCCGGCAACGTGCCTGCGGCGGTGCCCGGGTTAATCGCCAGCCAGCGGCCGGGGTACGCATCACCGCTGCCGATTTCCACCCCTTTCATCAGGATGCGGTAGCGCGCGGGCGGGAGATCCATATTGTCCCGGATGTGGACCACCGGCGGCAGGAAGCCCATATCCTGGGCGAATTTTTTACGAATGCTGCGGATACGGCCAAGCAGCTCACCATCCTGCTGGAAATCCACCATCGGGATCAGGCGGTACCCCACTTCCATCCCCAGCGAATCTTCGAGCTGTACGTCGTTCCAGGTGGCCTCCACCGCCTGGGTGTTCTCAGGCATTTTGACCGGCGCTGGCTCTGCTTTAGGCTGCGTTTCACGGCCACGCATCCACCAGGCAAGCCCCAGCAGCGCAGCGGTGAACAGCAGGAATACCAGGTTTGGCATGCCTGGCACCATACCGAGCAGGCCCAGCACCGCCGCGGAGAGCAGCATAACGCGCGGGTTGCTGAACAACTGCCCCACCATCTGCTCGCCCACGTCCTGATCGGTGCTGACGCGAGTCACAATCACGCCCGCCGCGGTGGAGATCACCAGCGCCGGGATCTGCGCCACCAGACCGTCACCAATGGTCAGCAGCGTATAGCTTTCCGCCGCGTGGCCCATGTCCATGCCGTGTTGCAGCACGCCGACGAGCAGGCCGCCGACGACGTTAATCACCATGATCAGAATGCCCGCGATGGCGTCACCGCGCACAAACTTACTCGCACCGTCCATGGAGCCATAGAAATCTGCCTCCTGGGTCACTTCGGCACGGCGTTTTTTCGCTTCATCTTCCGCGATCAGCCCGGCATTCAGGTCGGCGTCGATGGCCATCTGCTTGCCCGGCATCCCGTCGAGCACGAAGCGCGCGCCCACTTCAGCGATACGCCCCGCCCCTTTAGTGATAACCATGAAGTTGATAATCACCAGAATGACGAACACCACGATACCGATGGCGAAGTTGCCGCCCACCAGGAAGTGACCGAAGGCTTCGGCCACCTTGCCCGCCGCCGCCGCGCCGGTGTGCCCTTCCATCAGGATGATACGCGTGGAGGCAACGTTCAGCGCCAGGCGCAGCAGCGTGGTGAACAGCAGGATCGTTGGAAACGCGGCGAACTCCAGCGTGCGCTGGGTGAACATCGCCACCAGCAACACCATGATGGACAACGCAATGTTGAAGGTGAAAAGCAGGTCGAGGATAAATGCCGGTAACGGCAGCACCATCATCGACAGAATTAGCAGGATCAGAATCGGTCCGGCAAGGATCTGCCATTGCGTCGATTTCAGGTTGCCGGGCAGGCGCAACATTGCCACCAGATTAGCCATCAGTGTCCTTCTCGTTCAAAAAATCCAGTGCTTCAGGCACCGGCAGGTTCTCAGGTTTTACAGGTCGTTGACCGCCCGCTAAACGCCAGCGTTTCAGTTGCCACACCCAGGCCAGCACCTCTGCGACAGCGGCGTAGAGCTGGCCCGGGATTTGTTGTCCAATTTCCGCGTGGCGATACAGCGCGCGAGCCAGCGGCGGTGCTTCCAGGATCGGCACACGGTTTTCCGTGGCGATTTCACGAATGCGCAGCGCAATCAGCCCGGCCCCTTTCGCCACCACTTTCGGCGCGCTCATTTTGTTTTCGTCGTACTGAAGCGCCACGGAGTAGTGAGTCGGGTTGGTGACGATGACGTCGGCTTTCGGCACATCTTCCATCATGCGCCGACGCGCGGCGGCGCGCTGCATCTGGCGGATACGGCCCTTAACGTGCGGGTCGCCTTCCATCTGCTTATATTCATCGCGGATGTCCTGACGCGACATTCGCAGCTTTTTGATATGGGAATAGATCTGGAAGATAACGTCGAACGCCACCATCGGAATAATGCTGAGTACCACCAGCAGCGAGCATAACCCGACCAGGTTCAGGGCATTTTTCATCGCCGTCATCGGGGATTCGCTGATCAGGCGCATCATCTCCGGCCAGTGGTGCCACAGAAAAAACCCGGCGGTACTGCCCATAAGAAGCGATTTCAGGATCGCTTTAAGAAGCTCTGCCCCGGTTTGCGCGGAAAACATTTTCGCAATGCCGGGGAACGGATTGAGCTTGGAAAATTTCGGTTGCAGCGATTTACCGCTAAACACCAGGCCACCGAGCATGACCGGCGAAACAAGGGCCACGATGACCACGCCCGCGATCAGCGGCAGCAAGGCGATCATCGCGCTTTTCACAAGGTTGATGATCTGAATGAGGATCAGATTGGGGTCATTGACCATGCTGTGATCAAAACGTAAGCCAGCCGAGAGCATTCCCGCCAGTCTGCGGGCGAGCATCTCCCCGCCCCACCAGATTATGCAGACGCCCACCACCAGGATCAGCAGGGATGTCAGCTCTCGGGATCGGGGGATCTGCCCATCCTCACGGGCTTTTTCAAGTCGGTGGGGTGTGGGGGCTTCTGTTTTGTCGTCGTTCTCTTCTGCCACTGTGCCTGCTCGCAGCCCATTAATTCACGGGTATCATGCCAGCGCAGAGAAAATCCAATGGCGGGAAAAGCCCGTTTATTCGGGCTCTTTTCGCTGTTTTTATTCTGAGCTGCCTCAGGCCGCGTTAACGACCTGAGGCAGAACGCGCAATCAGAAACCAAGACTGTCCAGCAGATCGTCCACCTGATCCTGGCTTGCCACCACGCCCGCTTTGCTGGTGTCAAGCTGTGGACCATTGAGCAGGCTTTCGTTCTCGCGTTTCGGACGGGCAGCCGGTTCCGGTATGTTCTCCAGCAGTACCATCAGCAGCTGACGTTCAATCTCCTGAATCACATCCATCATGCGCTTGATCACCTGGCCGGTGAGGTCCTGGAAATCCTGCGCCATCATGATGTCCAGCAGCTGGGCATTGGTGAAGCTGGTGTGCCCCGGCACGTCACCCAGGTACTGACGGGTATCCGTTACCAGTTCGCGGGCATCCGCCAGCTCAATAGGGTTCTCAAACCATTCATCCCAGCGTTTGCTCAGCGCTTTCGCCCCCTTCTCGATCGCATCCTGGTGCGGCTGCGAGGCTTCAACGCTGTTCAGCGCACGCTCGGCCGCCTGCGCGGTCATCTGTACGACGTAGTCCAGACGGTCGCGCGCGTCAGGGATGGCTTCCGCCGCTTCGGCGATAGCCTGGTCCAGCCCCAGCTCACGCAGGCTGTCACGCAGCATGCGGGTCAGGCTACCAATGCGGGCAATAATGTCGCTCGGCGAATGTTCTTCAACGGGTTTCATAGCAGGTTGCAACATATCCATCACCTCACATGCCGAGTTTCTCGAAGATCTTCCCGAGCTTCTCTTCCAGAGTCGCCGCGGTGAATGGCTTCACCACGTAGCCGCTTGCGCCCGCCTGTGCAGCGGCAATAATGTTCTCTTTCTTCGCTTCTGCGGTCACCATCAGCACCGGCAAAGAGGCCATGCCCGCATCCGCGCGGATGGTTTTCAGCAGTTCGAGACCGTCCATGTTCGGCATGTTCCAGTCGGAAATCACAAAACCAAACCCGCCAGCCTGGAGTTTGTTCAGCGCATCCACCCCGTCTTCTGCTTCTTCAACATTGTTGAAGCCCAGCTCTTTCAGCAGGTTGCGCACAATGCGACGCATGGTGGAAAAGTCATCCACAACCAAAAACTTAAGTTCTTTATCCGCCATAAAATAATACTCCTGAGTCAAATACGTATTGCCTGTCCGGCACTGATTTTCGCCAGCATCTGCTGGCTTACCTGGCTAAGATCGACCACTTCGCTTACGCCACCCATATTGATGGCCTCGCGCGGCATGCCGAACACCACACAACTTGCTTCATTCTGCGCAATCGTCCAGGCGCCAGCCTGGTGCATCGCAAGCATTCCGGCGGCGCCGTCGTTGCCCATCCCCGTCAGGATCACCCCTACGGCGTTGCGCCCCGCATGTTTCGCCACCGAATGAAACAGCACATCCACCGACGGACGGTGCCGGTTAACCGGCGGCCCGTCATGAATTTTGATTTGATAGTTCGCCCCGCTGCGCGCCAGCTCCATGTGCTTGTCACCCGGGGCGATATAGGCGTGACCCGGCAGCACGCGCTCGCCGTCTTCCGCCTCTTTCACGCTGATCTGGCACAGCTTATTCAGGCGCTCCGCGAACGAGCGGGTAAAGCCCGGCGGCATATGTTGCGTAATCAGGATACCCGGGCTTGAGAGCGGCAATGGCTGGAGTACATGGCGAATTGCCTCTGTTCCTCCGGTTGACGCGCCAATCACCAGCAACTTTTCCGAGCTGAGTAACGGCCCCGCCTTCAGGGTTGCCGGGGCTGCCGTCGGTTTATGCGCGGCAAGCTTCGCCCGGGACGCGGTGCGGATCTTCTCGGCGATCATCTCGCTGTACGCCAGCATCCCCTCGCGAATGCCGAGCTGCGGCTTGGTGACAAAATCCACCGCCCCCAGCTCCAGCGCGCGCAGGGTGATTTCTGAACCTTTACCGGTCAGAGATGACACCATCACCACCGGCATCGGGCGCAGACGCATTAATTTTTCCAGAAAATCGATGCCATCCATGCGCGGCATTTCGACATCCAGCGTCAGCACGTCGGGGTTATATTTTTTGATTAAATCCCGCGCGACCAGCGGATCGGGCGCTGTCGCCACCATCTCCATATCGCTGTGGCTATTGATGATTTCGGTCATGATCTGACGCATCAGCGCCGAATCATCGACAGACAATACCCTGATTTTACTCATGCTTTTTCCTTACTCAGCGCATAAACCGTTTGCCCACGCAGGCTAAACTCACGCACGAGGTTGCTGAAGTTTTCCGAGTGCCCGGCAAACAGTAAACCGTCAGGCTTGAGCAACGGAACAAAGCGACGCAGGATGTCCTGTTGCGTCGTTTTATCAAAATAGATCATCACGTTACGGCAAAAAATGGCGTCGAATGGCCCCGGCACGTTGTACTGCTTATCCAGTAAATTAACGGGAGCAAATTCCACGCAGTTCGCCAGCTCCTGGCGTACGCGCACCAGTCCTTCATGCGGGCCGGTACCGCGCATGAAGTAACGCTGTAGCTGCTGGGGAGACAGCGTTTTCAGCTCATCCTGGCGATAAACGCCGTTACGGGCTTTTTCCAGCACTTCGGTATCGATGTCGCTGGCGTACACTTTCCAGCGGCCCGGCGCCATGCCCAGGGTGTCCGCCAGGGTGATGGCCAGCGAGTACGGCTCTTCCCCGGTAGAGGCCGCCGCGCTCCAGACGCGATACTCTCCGCTACGGCGACGGGCGTGTTCCGCCAGCACCGGGAAGTGATGCGCCTCGCGGAAAAACGCGGTCAGGTTGGTGGTTAATGAGTTGATAAATGCCTGCCATTCGGCGCTGTTCTGGTTCGCTTCGAGCATGCTCAGATAGCGGCCAAAATCATCCAGCCCCAGCGTACGCAAGCGCCGCACCAGCCGGTTGTAGACCATGTCTCGCTTATGGTCCGCAAGCACGATCCCCGCACGCTGGTAGATTAACTGACATATCCGACGAAAATGCGCGTCGGACAGCGCGAGGCGCTGTGTCATCTGCAACAATAATGACGTTTGCCCTGAGGGCATGGGTGATGTCATAGCGCCTTCTTAATCACATTCAGGATACAACGGGCACGGCCTGTGACCGTCCGACTTCTGTTACTGCTTCAACGTGCTCTTTCACATTAAATACGGCGACCAACCCGGTAAGGTGATCCGCCTGGTTTGCCAGCTGATCGGTAGCCGCCGCCGCCTCTTCCACCAGTGAGGCGTTCTGCTGCGTAACCTGATCCATCTGTGTAACGGCCTGCGCCACCTGCTCAATACCACGGCGTTGTTCATCAGACGCCGAGGCAATCTCGCCCATAATGTCGTTAACCCGCGTCACGGAGGTGACAATCTCGTGCATGGTCTGCGCGGCGGTATCCACAAGCGCGGAGCCCTGCTGAACGCGGGAGACCGACTCTTCTATCAGCCCTTTGATCTCTTTCGCCGCATTGGCGCTGCGGCTGGCGAGGTTTCGGACTTCACCGGCAACCACCGCGAACCCGCGCCCCTGCTCCCCGGCACGCGCCGCTTCAACGGCCGCGTTCAGCGCCAGAATATTGGTCTGGAACGCGATACCGTCGATGACGCTGATAATGTCGCCAATTTTCTTCGAGCTGGCGGCAATCTCCTGCATCGTGCTGGCGACGTGAGAGGCCTGATCGCCCCCACGTTTCGCCGTCATCGCCGCCTGTTTTGACAAGTCGGACGCCTGACGCGCGTTATCGGCGTTCTGACTCACCGTCGCGGTCAGCTCCTCCATGCTGGCCGCCGTCTGCGCCAGCGATGCCGCCTGCTGTTCGGTGCGGGATGAGAGATCGTTATTGCCTGCCGCAATCTCGGAGATCCCGGTATGCATGGCGTAACTGCCCTGGCGAACGTTGCTTACCGTTTCCCGCAGCGACCCCTGCATCGCCTTCAGGCTGGCGAAAATCGCTGATATTTCATTCCTGCCATACACGGCCACCGGACGCGCCAGATCGCCCTTCGCCATACTGTCGAAGTGGCTGCTGACGATGGCCAGCGGCTGGACGATCATTTTGCGCGACCACCACAGCGAGCCGCCGGTCAGCAGGGCGGCCAGGATCACCATGGTCAGGAAAATCGCCCCTGACATGCGGTAGCTGGTACGGCTGTCCGCACCGGCACGCGCCACAAACTGGTTAATATCCTGCTGCCAGGCGTTAAAGCTGCCGTCGAACGCCGCCTGAGACGCCTGCACCGGCGCGGTCAGGAAGTCAGAAAGCTGGTTGTTTTCCAGCCACGTCGCCTGATGGTCGAGATCGCCGTACCACACATCAAAGGTCTTTTTCATGGCGACTTTCAGCGCTTTCTCTTTCTCACTGACCGCCTCCTGCGCCGTAAAGGCCTTAAACTGCGCGTCGGCCTGCTTCAGGCTGCTGCGGGCCACGACCATCAGCGCCTTAATATCCTCCGGCGGATAGCTCAGCGCGGTTAACGTCCCTGCTTTGTTCAGCGCCGTGCTTGCCTGCAACAGCACGGCACGCGTTTGTGCCAGTGCGGAGCGCTGCTGATTACTCGTCTCAACTTCCTGCAAATTCTGATAGCCATCGCGAAACGCCCAGAAAGACAACCCGTTACTGCCAACCTGCAAAACCCCACACAGGATCAGAATCAAAAACAGTGTGGTCGAGATACGAATACGATTTAACATCCACGCTCCCATCAAGCGGCAAGCAGCCGCGGTTTAATTGTCAGTCAAAATGTTTCCCAGTTTTCATCTTGTCCGGTCACCGCTGCGCGCGTACGTGTTGTCACGGGTGCCGGGGTTGCTTCGCTGTACGCCGACCGCGAGCTGACCGTATTTGTCGTTTTTGAAGTAAGACGGAACGCCGAGACGGCCATTTTCAGGCGGCTCGCCTGGTCCTCCAGCGCAGCGGCCGCGGCAGCGGACTCCTGCACCAGGGCGGCGTTTTGCTGCGTCACACGATCCATTTCCGATACCGCCAGGGCGACCTGGTCAATACCACGACTCTGCTCATCCGATGCAGAGGCGATTTCACCCATGATGTCCGTCACGCGCGTCACGGCATTCACGATGTCATTCATGGTTTCACCCGCACTTTCCACCAGCACCGAGCCGGTATCCACGCGTGAAACAGAGTCTTCAATCAGGGCTTTGATCTCTTTCGCCGCATTGGCGCTGCGGCTGGCGAGGTTACGCACTTCGCCGGCGACCACGGCAAACCCGCGCCCCTGCTCGCCCGCACGCGCCGCTTCAACGGCCGCGTTCAGCGCCAGGATATTGGTCTGGAAGGCGATGCCGTCGATTACGCTGATGATGTCGGCAATTTTCTTCGAGCTGTCGGCAATGTCATGCATGGTTTTCACCACGCCGTCGACCACCCGACCGCCGCGCTGGGCGGTGTCGGACGCGCTTTCTGCAAGCTGCGACGCCTGGCGGGCATTGTCGGCATTCTGCTTCACGGTCGCGGTGAGCTGCTCCATGCTGGCCGCCGTCTCTTCCAGTGCGGATGCCTGCTGTTCGGTACGGGACGAGAGATCGTTGTTGCCCATCGCGATTTCACTCGTGCCGGTATAGATGGCATCCGCCCCCTCGCGCACGTTGGCGACGGTATCAATCAGCGAACGCTGCATATGGTCGACGCTAGTTGCCAGCTCGGTGATCTCATTGCGGCCAGAAACGGTCAGCGTTTTCGTGAGATCGCCCCGGCCAATATCACGGATATGGGCAATGACGCGGCCAAGCGGGTTAAGCAGGATATGACGAATGCCGTACCACACGGCCACCAGCACGATGACCAGCGCGAGGGCGAGAACCGCCATCTGCCATTTCGCGAAACGGTAGTCGTTCTGGCTTTGCGTAAAGGCGGAGTGATAAAGTTCGCCGCTGGCTTTGGCGTACTCGCCGAGCGCCGCGCCGAGGGCGTTCTGCATTCCCTGGGTCGGCTGCGCGAAATAGGCGTCCATATTGCCCTGCTCCAGGAACTGTACCAGCTCCGTGAGGCCGGCGAAGTAGGCCTGATATTTTTCATCTATGTTCGCGCTCGCCTGCGCCATTGCTGGCTGAGGGGCGATTTTTTTGAAGGCGTCGTAATGTTTCGCCGCGTCTGCCAGCGTGGCGCGCGCATTCTTCAGCAGTTCCGTTTTTGCGCTGCTCTGTTGGTTATTCGGGTCCATCATCATGCGGGCAGACGAGCGGCTCAGGTTGATACGCGTCTGCAACATCAGATCCCAGGTCGTGGTCAGTTCGCTTTGCTGCATTCGCAAATCGTTCGAGGCCGCGAAGCTGTCCTGGTTCTGTTTTAACGACGAGAAAAAGAGGCCGCCAGAAATAAGCTGAAGAAGTGCGAAAATGACCAGCACCATCATAAGCATTGTGACAACGCGGATACGGTTCAACATACAACACCTTCTCATAGATTTATTAACGGTGTTATCGGCACAGGCCACAGGAACTTTACATTTGCGAAAGGGAAAAGCGCGGGAGTCAGAATGCGACGTCGACAATCAGCGTGTCGGTGTAGGTTCCGGCAGGCGGCGTGGCCTGGCTGGTCAGAACTTTGGCGGTATAGTTGTAGGTACGTAAAAGCCCGTCCGTACTGACCTGCGATGAGCTGGCGCTGGCCCAGCGCTCGCTGCCGCTGCCGCCCCAGCGGTTGCTGGTCGCCTCTTTATAGATGTCGTAACTCATGAAGTTGCTGCCGCTGACCATACGACGCACGTTGTTCAGGGCGTTTGCCCCATTATTAATGCCTATGGTGTAGGTGCTGCCCTTGGTGCAGGTGACGGCGACCGACTGTGAAACAGTGGGAAAATTTTGCACCAGCGGCGCGCTGTTAAAATTCACGTCCGGCGTGGTCATGGTGCTGCAATCGTTGGTGACGGTCATGTTGAGGAGGATCGAGGTGGTTGCCGTGCCGGTTTGCGGGGTCAGGCACGCCCCGACCGCGCCAACGGCGCACACATTGTAGTTAATGCTGAACGTTAACAACACCTGATACGGCCCGGCGGTGACGTTCTGCCCCATTACGGTCCGGAAATAAAGGGGAATGTTGTAGCGCCTTGAACCCAGCAGCCCGAGCAGCGTGTTTCCGCTCCAGGTATAGGCTTTGCTGATTTGTATTTCACTGTTTCCGCCGCAGCCGGACGCCCCGCACAGCCGCGCAGGGATGACATCGGTAATAGCCGCGTTGTCCGTACGCTTCATGGTCGCCCGGCTATTCGCGAAGACGGATGCCGAGGTGTAATTCAGCGTCACCGAGTCGTTGGTTAACAGGTTGAGAACGGTATCGCAGGTCACCACCAGCGTGCCCGTCGTTTCCACTTCCCCGGTGCCGCTGAGTGCGAACGAGGTGACGCTGCCAAACGAGGCATTCACCGTACTGACGGTACAGGCCGCCCAGCTGCCGCCGGAGCACAGCAGCAGGAGCGCGATTAACAGGCGTCTCACGGCGCCTCCCGACAGGTCAGCGGACCGTAGGTTTGCAGCTTATGTTCAGGGTTTGCGCCAACGGTCAGCGTTGCCGTACAGCGTTTACCCTCCGGGGTGGTAACCTCGAGCGGATTCACGTCGTTGAGGTTTTCCAGCCAGGCGAGGCCGTCGTAGCCGACAACCGCGCTGCTGCGGGACGCGCGTCTGACCTGGCTTCCTACCGGGATCGCATTGCCCTGCGCATCGTGCAGGATCACGCTGGCAACCCGCTCCTGCTCCATCGGGAAATCCACCAGATAACCGTTATGCCGACGAATCGCCACCCGACGCTCGGTCTCTTTCAGCCGGGTATCCGCAGGTAAGTTCAGGGTATCAATGCGGTAACTTGCCGGGTAATAGGCGGAAACGCCGCTCACCAGCAGATAGCCTTTGTTATTGGTTTTTCCGACCGGCTGGTTTTCGTAGCTGACGGGAACATCCGGATGTCCATCGGTGCTGATCACCACAAACGCATCGTTGATTTTGTTCGCCGCAAACAGCTCACCGTCCATCAGCACGACAGAGCCCATCGCCTCGCCCCACCAGGTCATCATGCCCTTCTCACCGTAGCCGCCGCCCTGTAGCTCCACGTTGTTATTCCGCCAGCCGAGCGTGGCCTGCTGATAGTTACTCGACCGCGACTGGTTGGCCCAGGCCATGTTCCAGCTAAAGCCGCCGTCTGAAGGCATCGAGTGGTTGTAGTTAATGCGTTGAGTGCTGCCTGCGTCAGGGGTGTTTTCAAAGGTGACGGCGGCGCTGTCACGTTCGCCGAGGGGAACCTGCAACGACAGCGCAACCGTCCAGTCGCCTCGCTGCTGGTCACGGCTGGCAGCCAGATAAATACTGCTTGAGCCCCACAGATTACGGCTCCAGGAGAGGTTGAGCAGTTCAGTTTTCTGGCTGTCAAAACTCTCAACGCCGATCCACGCCGCGCCGATATTGCCGTATCCGCCGAGGTTAAAGGTTAAGGAATACTGGTCGGTATTGCGGCTCAGGCTGGCAACGGGGTTATCATTTTCATCATAAACGGTGGGCTGATCGTACAGAGCGAGGTTGCCGAAGCCACGGTCGCGCCGGGTATGCTGGGTCGCTACGCTAAACTCGCTGGTGTTGTACTGATAGCCCCAGTTTATCTGGCCGCCGCTATCGCCGCGCATGCGGCTTTGGGTCCACGAGGTATTGACCACGCCAAAACGCCCAAGCTTCAGCACCGTGCCCGCGCCGCCAAGCGCCAGCGACTCCGCCCCTTCCGCATGCCCCTCCAGCGTCAGCCAGTCGGTCACCCCGTAGCGGTACGATCCGCTGCCCGCCGCCGGGCCATAGTCAAAATTCTCAATACCGTAGTTACGCCGCAGGCTGCCCAGCGTCACGGCGCCGTCGCTTAACCCCTGCTTAAGCAGATCGCTGCTGACATAAAACGGCAACGTGGTACTCACCTGACGTCCCAGCGCATCCGTGGTAACCAGTACCGCATCCCCGGCACCGTTGATATACGGCAGATTGGTGAGGGTAAACGGCCCCGGCTGAAGGCGGGTGGAGCCGGAACGGTAGCCATTAATAAAGAGATCGACCGAGGTCGGGACGGCCGCCTCGCCGGAAAACGCGGGCAGTGGCCAGGTCACCAGATCCGGACGCAGGGAGAAGTCGCGCCCGTAGCTGATCCCGGCCATGCGCACGCTGGTGCTCCAGCTCAGCGCATCGCTGATGACGTCCCCGGCGGACCAGGTGGTGGCATCCTCTTCGTTGGTGATCAGTAACGTAGAGTCATAACGCACGTACCCTTCCTGCTGTCCGCTGTTACCGGTGAAATTCTGCCGGGCGTAACCCGTCGATGAAAATGAATAATCCTCATTGAAATAGCGAAACTCGTGCCAGACCGACGCCTGGCCGCCCGTGTGTTCGGAATGGTTGGTATAAACGTCGTAATTGAGCAGCGCGCCGCGGCCATAGTGCGGTTTGCTTTGCATGCTCTGTTCGCTGAACGGCGTGATCCGCGCCGCGACCCAGTCCCGGGGGACCGTCAGCAACAGGCGCTGGGCCGTACTGTCGTACTCTGCGCGTACCGACGTAAGCGTCGAGAGATTCACCTCTCCGGCTGGCACATGCGCGGGCGGCAGCCCGGCGCGGAGCAAATCCGCGCCCGAAATAAACCAGGCGCCCTCACGCTGCGTCACCGGCACCACCAGACCCGTGTCATAGTGGTTCAGCACCAGGGCGAGCTGGAATACTGCTTCGCCGTTTATCGTCCGTGCATCCGGCGGCGGCGGTAAACTGTCGTCGCCGGTTTCGGCAAAGGCGCTGGTACTGACGCAAAGCAGGATCATCATCGCCGGTTTCAGTTGACGGGCGTCGATTGCCATTGCGTATCCCTGGCATTAATTTGCGCGCTCATCCGGTTCGGCTGATAAATCCCAGCCGGAAGCGGCCAGCTTCGGGTGCTGCCTGGCAGCACATAACCCAGCAGCCCCTCGGCAACCGTGCGTTTTTGCCCGCCCTGCTCAACCGCAACCTGGCTGAGCCGGACGTGCACATCCCCCTGATTACGGACCTGAAGCGCGGGTTTCCCCCCTTCCTGAACGACCCGCCAGCTCAGCTGTTGAGTATTCGCCAGCGCGTGGTGCGCCCCTTCGTTGAGGGTGGGGATCCCCTGCCCATAAACAAATAAGGGAATGGAATAGCGCATTTGCAGTTTGAGGCCCATGGACGGTTCCGCTTTGGCATCCGGCTGGGGAATTTCATCCACAATAATGCGGTAGGCCTGCTCAACCCCCGACGGGATCGTCCCCTGCTTGATCAGGCGAATAAGCTGTTTACTGCCTTTGGCGATGGTCACGATCGGCGGGCTGGCAACCACATCCTGCTGGGCGGTGTAACGCTCATATCCGCCCTCCTGCTTCCAGCGCACAATACGCACCTGCATTGTCGTGGCGCTGTTGCCCTGATTCTGGATCCACAATTCAGTTGCTCTGGCCTCTGCCGAAAGCCACGGATCGATGGGCCACAAAAGAATGGTTGCCGCTGCCTGCGCCTGGCCCGCTGCCAGAGCCGTTGCCCCCAACAGACCCACCAGGCCTGATCGTCTGAAAAATGGCTTCATCGATGTTCTCCCTTTCCTACCATGACAAGGTCACGGTGAGTTGATCTGAATATGTTCCCGGCAGGCTAAACCCCGTCAGGAGCGCGACGCCAAAAAGAGGCAGCGCGATGTTATTGCTGTTGGTATAGGTAATCGGTATGGCCTGGTTAACCCCAATTTCGCTGTTCGCCGCCAGAGAGCTGCTGCTGTAGAGCCGGTAACCAACAACTTCGGTCCCACCTGAACGCGTCATCCGTCGCACCGAGCTGTAATTCTGGCCGCCGTCAATGCTCATGCTCAGCGCCACGCCCGGCGTGCAGGCGATGGACAACGCGCCGTCGGCGACAAAGCTGGTGCTGACCGGCGTGTTGTCCACGCCGTTACGGGTTCCAAAATCCAGCGTCCCAAAGCGCCCGCCCGTGCCGGTACTCACCGAGCACCCTGGTACTACCGTCGCGCTCACCCTGAAGGACTGGGAGGTCACCGCCCCGGCGTCGCAGTTCATCATCAGCCCGACGATCAGGGCCAAAAAAGGGTGCACGACGCCCTCTGCGCTTTCGCGCAGACATAAACACAATGCCTTCATGGCTGAATCAGTAGGTGACGCTGACGTTAATCGTGTCGGTATAGGTTCCCGGTACAACCGTTACGCTATTGCCACCGCCCGTTATGCGTCCGTAGAGGGTATAGCTGTCCACCCCGCCCGCCGTGGAGGCAACGGGCAACGCGGCGTTGTTAGCGATCACGTTGTTGTACCCGCTGTCGCTATAGAGGCTGTATGCCACGCCCTGTGCCGCATTGGCGGTGTTCACCAGATAGCGGGCGGGTGTGCCGGGGGTGCCGACAACGGTTCCGGGTGCGGTCGCGTTGGTGTTGCCGGTGATCGCCACCGTGTAACTGGCAGTGGTACATTGAATGGTAAAGGTGTTTCCGCCGCTGGCCCCGGTTAACTGGGTTGTCAGGGTGGAGAATGTCGCAGGATGGGTCCCGAAATCGAGTGTCCCGAAGTTAATGCCGTTTTGCGTTGGCGAGCCGTTGATCAAACAACCGTTCGTCAGCGTCAGCGTCGCCCCGATAGTACCGCTACTGGTGACTGCCAGCGCCTGACCGACAGTCGCCGCCGTCAGCAGTGTACCCGCGCAGATAAAAAGATGTGTTCTTTTCATTTACCACCCTCCAGAAGAAATAATGGTCCGCTTACCCTATTTTATTCATACTGTTCAGTACGTTAGCCCCGCTTAAACATTCCCCGGCGCGGTTACTGAGAATTTAGTTTATGGTTCACGCTTCAACCACTTTCAGCGAAGGTGAGACACCCGCCCTCCAATTAACAGACTATTAACAAACATTACAAAGAGTTAGCAAAATAAAACGGGCATTATTCTTGCTTAATTTGAGGATATATCGCCTGTAATGTGATCCTCGTCACAATATATCGTCATCGTAAAAACAACGAATTTCATAAAAATTAAAAACAAGTTGTAACTCACGCAGCTTTACTTCAATTTATGCCCCGAATATTTTCCTGCGCTTAAATAAAAATTTTGTATGCATTGACGCAGGAACTCTTTTAGCGCATAGAGGATCTTTTTGTGGCAAGTGCAAACAAACTCACGCTCTTCATCGTGATTTTCATGCTGGCGGGCATTCTTTCAGGTGCGGCAATCCATGAGTATGCTTCGCCCGACGCGATACAGGCCTGGTCGGAGAACATCACCCTGCTGACCGATATTTTCCTGCGGCTGATTAAGATGGTGATTGCCCCGCTGGTGTTCAGCACCCTGACGGTGGGCATTATGAAGCTGGGTGAAACGTCGACGATTGGGCGCGTCGGGGGTAAAGCGATGGTGTGGTTTATCAGCTCATCCGTGCTTTCCATTCTGGTGGGGCTGTTTATTGTTACCCTTGAACAACCCGGCAGCGGTCTGAACTTGAGCATTCCGACAGAGACGGTTGATACCGGCCTGGCCGTTAGCGGGATGTCGCTGAAAGCCTTCCTGTCACACACTATTCCAACCAGCATTGCCGGCGCGATGGCGAACAATGAGATCCTGCAAATTGTGGTCTTCTCGATGTTCTTCGGCATCGGCGGCGCGTCATTAGGTCAAAAATTCAACGCCCCGCTGGTGGCGGCGCTGGATGTGGTCTCCCACATTATGCTGAAAGTGACGGGCTATGTGATGTACGTTGCGCCGCTGGCCATTTTTGCCGCGATTTCGTCCGTGATTGCCACTCAGGGTCTGGGCATTTTGCTGAACTATGCCTCGTTCATTGGCGGTTACTATGTGGCGATCCTTCTGACCTGTCTGGTATTGCTGGCGGTAGGTTACATGGTACTGAAAAAAGAGATTTTCCGTCTGGTGGCGATGCTGAAAGATCCGGTGCTGGTCGCGTTTACCACCAGCAGCTCAGAAGCGGCATACCCGAAAACGCTGGAGCAGTTAGCGCGCTTCGGCTGTTCACGTAATATCGCCTCTTTCGTCCTGCCGATCGGCTACTCGTTTAATCTGGTCGGCTCCATGGTATACTGCTCGTTCGCCTCGATGTTTATCGCCCAGGCATACAACATTCACCTGAGTTTCACCGAGGTGACGGTGCTAATGTTAACGTTGATGCTGGCCTCGAAAGGGATTGCGGGCGTACCGCGCTCGTCGCTGGTGGTGCTGGCGGCAACTATTCCGAGCTTTAACATTCCGGTGGCCGGGATCCTGCTGCTGATGGGGATTGACCATTTCCTGGATATGGGACGATCGGCCATTAACGTGCTGGGGAACGGGATTGCGACGGCGATGCTGTCGCAGAATGAAGGGGCGCGGGAAGCGGAATCAGCGCTGGTGGAGCAGGAGGCGTAAGGTTACAAAAGAGCCGGGTGGCGCTGACGCTTACCCGGCCTACGTGTTCGAGCCATTTGTAGGCCGGGTAAGGCGAAGCCGCCACCCGGCTTTATTTTATGCCACGTGATTCGCCGCAATATCCAGCAGCGCCATCTCTTCGCTGTTCAGCAGCTTCTCAATATTCACCAGAATCAGCATACGCTCGCCGAGCGCACCCAGCCCCGTCAGGTATTCCGTCGACAGCGTGACCGCAAACTCCGGCGCAGGACGGATTTGATCGGCGGTCAGCGACAGCACATCAGACACGCCATCCACCACGATCCCCACCACGCGCTGCCCCAGATTCAGGACGATCACCACCGTGTTATCGTTGTACTCCACATCGCCCTGGCTAAACTTCACGCGCAGGTCCACGATAGGCACAATCACACCGCGCAGGTTGGTCACACCCTTGATAAACGCTGGCGTGTTCGCAATGCGCGTTACCTGGTCGTAACCGCGAATTTCCTGCACTTTCAGGATGTCGATACCGTACTCTTCATCCCCTAAAGTGAAAACCAGGAATTCCTGTCCAGATGGCTCGCCCGCCAGTTTCGTTACGTTACTCATACCGGTCATGTTATTACCTTTTACTTAATCAGGCGGCTGTGTTCGCCACACGTTGTTCACGATTTAATCCCTGAAGTGCCGATACATCGACGATCAGCGCGACGCTACCATCCCCCAGGATGGTGGCAGCAGAGATCCCCGGCACTTTGCGGTAGTTACTTTCCAGGTTCTTAACCACCACCTGATGCTGACCAATCAGCTGATCGACCAGCAGCGCGTAGCGGCGTCCGGCGCTTTGCAGGATCACAACGATACCCTGCGTGGCCTCGGTTTTTGCCCCGTCCACTTCAAACACTTTCCACAGTTCCACCAGCGGCAGGTACTCGCCGCGCACTTCGAGCACGCGCTCGCCGCCCGCCAGCGGATGCAGATCTTCTTCACGCGGCTGGAGGGACTCCATCACCGCGTTCAGCGGCAGAATAAAGACTTCGTCCGCCACTTTAACGGACATGCCGTCAAGAATGGCCAGCGTCAGCGGCAACAGGATACGAATCGTGGTGCCCGCGCCCTGCTTAGACTGGATCTCAACGTGACCGCCCATCTCCTGAATGTTACGTTTCACCACGTCCATGCCCACGCCGCGGCCGGAAACGTCGGTGACCTGCTCTGCGGTTGAGAAGCCCGGGGCAAAAATCAGCATGCCCACCTCTTCGTCGGTCATGTTTTCGTTAACCGCCATTCCCTGCGAAATCGCCTTCGCCAGAATGCGCTCGCGGTTCAGGCCGGCGCCATCATCGGTCACTTCGATGCAGATGTTGCCGCCCTGATGTTCCGCTGACAGGATCAGGTTGCCCACGGGCGATTTTCCAGCTGCTACGCGGTTTTCCGGCAGCTCGATGCCGTGGTCGAGGCTGTTACGCACCAGGTGCGTTAACGGATCGATAATGCGTTCAATCAGGCTCTTGTCCAGCTCGGTGGAGCTGCCCATCAGCGTGAGTTCGATCTGTTTGTTGAGCTTGCCGGCCAGGTCGCGCACCAGGCGCGGGAAGCGGCTGAAGACATATTCCATCGGCATCATGCGGATGGACATCACCGATTCCTGCAAATCGCGGGCGTTACGTTGTAACTGGCCCATGCTGGTGATGAGATCGCCATGGGTCACCGGGTCCAGCTCGTTGGAGCGCTGGGCCAGCATCGACTGGGTGATGACCAGTTCACCCACCAGGTTGATCAGCTGATCCACTTTCTCCACCGCCACGCGAATGCTCGTGGACTCGCTGGAACGCGCCGCTGGTTTTTCACCGCGGGCCGGAGCGGCCGTCTCTTTTGGCACGGCTTTCAGGGCCGGGGCAGCGGCAACTACCGCAGGGGTATTCTCTGCCGGAGCAGGCGCTTCAACGGCCGCCGCCTCGGTTTCAAACGCAATCTGATCCGCTTCAATCACGAAGCAGAGCACCGCCACGATGTCATCCTGGCCGATCCCGCCGTCGAGCGTCGCGGCCAGGCTGTCTTTGCCCTTCACCACGTTGCTGAGCGTCGCCAGGTTCCCCAGCTCCTCTTCCAGCAGGTTGACCTCGTTCTCCTTCAGACGTGACAGCACCACGCGCAGTTTTCCTGCGGGCGCGTCAGGCGCCGTATCGGGTTCGGCCACGGCGTCAACAACGCTCAGTTTTGCCGCAGGGACAGCGGGCGCAGACGCCTCACCTTTGGCTTCCAGCGCTAACTGACGCAGCGCGTTGCAGATGTATTCAAAGCTGGCGGCATCAGGCTCTGCCGAACTTTTATAGGCGTCGAGCTGTTCCTGCATAATATCTTTCGTTTCCAAAAACAGGTTGATAATGTCGGTATTGAGCTGCATCTCACCGCGTCGTGCTTCATCCAGCAGGTTTTCCATTAAATGGGTGGTTTCCTGCAAAATGGTAAATCCAAACGTTCCGGCACCGCCTTTAATGGAATGCGCCGCACGGAAGATGGCATTGAGCTGTTCTGAGTCCGGTGCCTCGGGCACCAGATCCAGCAAATGTTGCTCCATATCGGCCAACAATTCGTCGGCTTCATCAAAAAATGTCTGGTAAAAATCGGTAATATCCATGCTCACGCTATCACCTCGGATTGGCTGGTGGCGATGTTGGAACGGCAGCCGAAGGGACGGCCCCAGGCTGTTTTAAATCGTCCAGTGACTCATTCTGACTTTCGGCGTTTTCATGCAGGATGGCCTGCTCCGCCTGCTGGTTCAGCACTAAAAGACTGATACGACGGTTGATGGCGTCATCCGGTCCGCGGTCGGTAAGGCGCATGGTTGCAGCCATGCCGACCACGCGCAGGACCTTGCCATCATCAAGCCCACCCGCCACCAGCTCGCGACGCGAGGCGTTGGCGCGATCGGCAGAAAGCTCCCAGTTGCTGTATCCTTTCTCTCCCGTGGCGTACGGGAAATCATCCGTGTGTCCGGACAGGCTAATGCGGTTTGGAATACCGTTCAGCACCGGTGCAATCGCACGCAGAATATCGCGCATGTAGGGCTCCACGTCGGCGCTGCCGGTTTTAAACATCGGCCGGTTCTGGCTGTCGATGATCTGAATACGCAGCCCTTCCTGTACCAGGTCAATTTTCAGATGCGGACGCAGCGCGCGCAGCTTAGGGTCTGCTTCAATCAGCTGATCCAGGTCACCGCGCAGTTTTTTCAGACGCGCCTGCTCCATCTTTTTTTTCAGCTCGTCGATGTTAGGCTGTTTTTTCACTTCACCCTGCTGCTGGGTGTAATCGTCACCGCCGCCGGGGATCGGGCTGTCGCTGTTAGAAATGCGCGGCCCGCCGGTAACCGCCGTCGCCAGCGGCGTTCTGAAATATTCCGCAATCTGAATAAGCTCTTTCGGGCTGGAGATGGAGATTAGCCACATCACCAGAAAGAAGGCCATCATGGCGGTCATAAAGTCGGCGTACGCGATCTTCCAGGAGCCGTGAGAACCGTGCCCGTGCCCCTTATGCTTGCGCTTTTTTACGATGACGATCGGATGGGACTGGTTTTTCATGCGTCCTCAGTTGTCGTCTGTTGGTTAGGGTTTTTCACCGCGCGCACGTGCTCTTCCAGTTCGATAAACGACGGACGTTCGCTGGAGTAAAGCGTCTTACGACCAAATTCGACGGCAATCGGTGGCGCATAGCCGTTGAGGTTTGAGAGCAGCGTAATTTTCACGCACTGCATCATTTTGGTGGTTTCGGCGCTCTTCTGGCGCAGCACGCTCGCCAGCGGGGAGATAAAGCCGTAGGCCAGTAAAATACCGAGGAACGTCCCCACCATCGCGTGGGCAATCAGCGCCCCCAGTTCAGCCGCCGGGCGATCCGCCGAGGCCAGGGCATGAACGACGCCCATGACCGCCGCCACGATGCCGAACGCCGGAAGCGAGTCGCCCACCAGCGCCAGGCTGTTGGCCGGTACTTCGGATTCGCTCTCGTGGGTTTCGATCTCTTCGTCCATCAGGGCTTCAATTTCGAAGGTGTTCATGTTGCCGCTGATGATCAGTCGCAGGTAATCGACGATAAAATCGAGCATCATCGCGTCGGCCAGAATACGCGGGTAGCTGGCGAAAATTTCGCTCTCTTTCGGGTTTTCGATGTCCCGCTCCAGCGAGAACATCCCCTGCTGACGTGACTTCGCCATCAGGCGATAGAGCAGCGCCAGCAGATCCATATACATGCTTTTGGTGTATTTCGAGCGACGAAACAGCAGCGGAATCGCCTTCAGCGTGCCCTTGATCGATTTGCCGTTGTTACCAACGATAAAAGCCCCTACCCCTGCACCGCCGATGATGACAAGTTCAGCCGGTTGATAGAGTGCTCCAAGGTGCCCGCCGGTCATCATGTAACCGCCGAAAACTGTACCGAGAACTACCAGGTAACCTAATAAGATAAGCACGACATCATCCTTCCGCTAGTGACTATGGCAGGACGTTCATTTCGAGCGCATGACCTGAACGCAGGGTAAAAAAAAGCAGCGGTAATCGCTTACCGCTGCTGGAATCTTGCCCACAGGTTCGGGTTAAACAGCGTGTTCGATCTGTTCATCCAGCAGTTGTGGAATAATATCGGCAGCATCCCGGGAAAGTTTACGTCTTTTTACGGCTCGGGATGGAGGCTGGCACAAACTACAGGCGAAGCTGCCCGCAGGCTGGTGCGCGTGGGTAATGAAATTGCCGTCACAGCAGTTGCAGCGGGACAATTCAAGCATTCCGCTTTCAACAAAACGCACCAGCGTCCAGGCGCGGGTCAGCGCCAGCAGGGGTCCCTCTTCCTGCTGCGGGCATTGCTCAAGGTAAAGTTTGTAGGCTTTGATCACGGCATCAACGCCGCTGCATAAGCCCGTTTTAAGCAGGTACTGCCAGGCGTTACAGAACATGGAAGCATGGATGTTCTGCTCCCAGGTCATGAACCAGTCAGTCGAAAACGGCAGCATGCCTTTTGGCGGCGGGCTACCACGCAATTCTTTGTACAGCTTGATCAGACGACCACGGCTCAGCTGCGTCTCGCTTTCCAGCATTTGTAAACGCGCACCGAGCGTGATGAGTTCCATCGCCAGCTGGATATCACGGGCTTCCTGAACAATGCTTTTTTCGCTCATTGTTAAGCCCTTTTCTTCCGGGCTACGTCATCAGGCTGGCTGATTTCGTTGAGCAGGCGGGTGGAGAGAAGAATACCGGTGTGGATCTGTTGCAGATCGTCCACGCGGGATTCCTGAGTCAGACGCGTAATGGTCTGCGGGTTATCAAAACGGAACTGGCAGACAAGTTGATTGGTTTCAGCCAGCTTGACCATTTGCGGGAGGGTTAATCCACCCAGCATGGTTGCCATCTCTTCGTTAACACCCAGACGAAACATCGCTGACGGTTTGTCCTGACTAATCAAACGCTGCGCGAGCAATAAATACGACAAATTGATGTCATAAATATGTTTTAGCAACTCGGATGTATGCATTTTTCCCATCCCGAATAACCAACTATTATTTTTATGCGGAAAGACCGCACCCCGTGATGTCGCCGGGAAATCACCCGGTATAAAAAGAAAAGGCCAAATGCATAGTTGAATTTAGGTTTGTACGTCGTAAAGCGCGTGACCGGTTAACATGGCCAAAATGTCGGTTACACATTTTATCTTTTCTTACAAATAACTAAGATTTTTCCTAATTCGACGCAAACTCTACTCGTCAGTTTTGACACATACAATGCAGCCCCCCCTGGAATTTAAAAAAAATGTGATCTCCGTCACATAATTTACGCGAATGTAACCCATAAATCCATCAGCGTGACTTGTAATTTGACTATTTATTGAGCAACTGAAGCTTGTTTATATTCTTATGGAACGAATACTCATGCAGAGGGATGAGGGGATCGGGTATGAAAATTGCTACGTCGAAGAAGCACTGCCCTTTCGCGTCACAGCGGGCGCGAACGCCAGAGAAGAGGCGGAGTTAATTAAGTAAAAACAGCAGCTTAAGTTTTCCTTTCGAGAAAAAAGTTTCCATGGGTAACCATCACGCTTGCGTTGACGATCGGTTAACGCGATTTAACAGCACGGAAGGCTAAATGTGTGATTTACGTTAAGTTGTTAATTACTTTCATTTAGCGTCCCCATTTCGTTATTCTTCTTATAAGAATAATTAATGAATAATTATGATAAGCTTCACACTATTGTCGCATGTGCCTCTTGCAGAAGCGGCAGATTCGCGGTAAAGCTTGAGAAACGTGTCATTCTGACATAAAAGGAGTGTGTGATGAGTTACTCCCATCTTCTTGTTTCTGTTGCGGTTTCCCCCGAAAGTCATCAACTCGTCGCCCGTGCCGTTTCCATTGCCCGCCCGAATAATGCCCGCATAAGTCTGATCACCCTGGCAGCTGAACCCGAAATGTATAATCAACTGGCAGCGCCAATGCTGGAAGATATTCGTGAGGTTCTTCAGGAGGAAACGCAGCAATTTCTGCGCGAGCTGGTTGAGCGGGCAAAATATCCTGTCCACCAGACGGTGATTGCCACCGGCGAGTTAAGTGGACATATTCTCGACATTTGTCAGAAACAGAATGTTGACCTCGTCATTTGCGGAAATCATAACCAGAGCTTTTTTTCCCGGGCGGCATGCTCGGCAAAATCCATCGTTTCGTCAAGCCAGGTGGATGTCCTGCTGGTGCCTCTCGGGGGCAATTAATGCCCCCGGAGAAAATCAGGCGAGTTTAGGGAAGGTCGCGATCTTTTTTTGCAGATCACCTTCCTGAGTTTGCGGCTGGATCGCGCGCAAATCGTCAATAAAACGCGCCTGCCAGCGGTTGATATCATTCTTAACGATGGTCTCCATCATTTCTGAATGACGTGAAATACGTTCCGCAAGCGGCATGGTTAACGCGCGGTTCAGGGCATTTGCCACGTCATCGCGATCGTAAGGGTTCACAATCAGCGCCGAGGTTAACTCGTTTGCCGCACCAGCAAATTGGGACAGCACCAGCACGCCCGGGTCAGCAGGATCTTGTGCTGCTACATACTCTTTTGCCACCAGATTCATCCCGTCGCGCAGCGGGGTGACCAGCCCGACGTCCGCATAGCGGAACACTTTCATCAGGATTTTGCGCTCAAAGTGCTGATTCAGATAGAAAAGTGGAGTCCAGCCGAGCTGACCATAGCGCCCGTTGATGCGCCCTGCTTCGGTCTCCAGCTGGTGACGAATATCCTGGTAAGCCTGAACCTCACCGCGCGAGGTCGGCGCTATCTGGGTATAGCGGATCTTGCCGTGATGCTGCGGGAATTTATCCAGCAGGGTTTCATAAGCGAGGAATCGCTCCGGCAACCCTTTGGAATAATCCAGTCGTTCAACCGAAAAGATATTCTTAACGTGCTTGAGTTCGTCCTTGAGCTGGGCAAGCTTCGGCGGCAGCGGACCAGAGGCCTGCTCGGCGATTTCGTCTGGCTCAATACCAATCGGGTAGACTTCGGTATGGAAATTTCGTCCCCACGCGGTGTGAGATTTGCCGCCGTGAGTGACCAGCCGGGTTTTACCCGACACGCTGTCGAGGAACGCCAGCCTGTCATTTTCCGTCTGGAAACCGAGCAGGTCGTAATCAGACAATGCTTCAAGAATTTCATCATGCTGCGGCAGCGCCGTAAAGATCTCCGGGGTCGGGAACGGAATATGCAGGAAGAAGCCGATCCGGTTCTTCACACCCCGTTTACGCAGCTCCCTGGCGAAGGGCAGCAGATGGTAATCGTGGATCCATAAAATATCGTCTTCTTCGATTAGCGGCAGCAGTTTATCTGCCAGCAGCGCGTTAACGCGCATGTAGCCTTCATAGGCTTCACGCTGGAATTTCACCAGATCCAGACGATAGTGAAACGCTGGCCACAGCACGGCGTTTGAGAACTCGGAATAATATTCATCGTAGTCCTTCTCACTAAGTGCGAAGGAGGCCCACGTGATATTGCCCCGTGACACCTTTTTTAGCGGTTTCTCATCATTACTGATTTCCCCGCTCCAGCCAAACCAGAGACCACCCGCGGCTTTGAGGGCACCTAATACCCCGACCGCCAGGCCACCGGCACTGGCTTTTTTATCATCCGGCGGTGCGATGCGATTAGAGACGACGACTAAGCGACCCATAATGATTTCTCCCGTTGTTTTGCGCTATTTGTTGTTGTTGCTGGTTAGCGACGTCAGATATCCACTGCCAGACGCTGGCGACATTTTCCAGCCGCCATCCGGCAATGGTTTCACCAGATCCCACCTTGACAGACATGCCCTGGGCCTGGTTTACCACCCTGAACCCGGCCTCGTCGGTCAGGTCATCCCCAAAAAAGACTGGCGTACGCCCTTTGAACGGCGCTTCCGCCATAAACGCTGCAATGGCAGCGCCTTTATTAATTCCTGCCGGTTTAATCTCGACCACACATTTACCCGGCTGTAACGCCAGCTCCGGATGGGCTTCCGCCACGCTTCTTGCCACCGCAAATATCGCCGCCTCATGATGGGGCGCCTGACGGTAGTGCAGCGCAAAGGCCATGCCTTTGGCTTCCAGTTCCGTACCGGGAAGCATTTCCAGAGCCGAAGAGAGTTGCGTACGCAGCGCCTGAATCAGCGTGTCGGGGAGTGAAACTATATGCAGTTGATCATGGATATCGCGGCGCTCCGCTCCGTGCACACCGGCCAGCGGAAAGTGATAAGGACTGGCGAGCACGTCCAGCTCGGCCATTGAGCGCCCTGAAATCAATGCCAGTGCCCCCTCGTTCTGTCGGGAGAGCTGCTGCAAATTCTCTAACACCGTGTCCGGTACAACGACGTCATCCGGATGCGGTTCAATCCCGGCGAGCGTCCCGTCGAGGTCAAAAAAGAAAGCAAATTTTCCGGGCAGTACAGGCGGTGCGGTTAACAAGTCAGCCACCCTAATCCTCCTTACAGTGAACAAAACAGCCATGTAAGTATAGACAGTGTGACGGTGCTCGCCATTTGGCAACCGGCCCGTCAGCAAAACTGGCGGGCCGGTCAGGGGGTCAACTATGGTTAATAGTTGAGCATATTGATGGCTAAAAATAAATCAGACGGTACGCTTCGCTTTTTGCTTGTAACGGTCGAAGATCACCGCTGCCAGCAGGATCAGGCCGCGTACGACGTACTGAGAGAACGGAGAAATATTAAGCAGGTTCATGGCGTTCTCCACGGTCCCCAGAATCAGGATCCCCGCCACCACATATGAGATTTTTCCGATGCCGCCCTTGAGGGAAACGCCCCCTAAAACGCAGGCTGAGATGACGATTAGCTCATAACCAATGGAGGTCATTGGCTGGCCGCTGGTCATACGCGACGCCAGAATAATCCCCGCCGCCGCCGATACCAGCCCGGAAAGCACGAAGATAATGATCTTGGTCCGTACGACCGGGACACCCGCCAGACGCGCCGCCTCTTCATTGCCGCCAATCGCCAGCGTGTTACGGCCAAACGTGGTGCGGTTAAGCAGGAAACCGAACAGGATCAAACAGCCTACCGTCAGCCAGATTGGCGCAGGCAGCCCCAGCCAGTTGGCATAGCCCAGCGTGAAGAAACGCTCGTCTTCAATCCCCACGGCTTTCCCGTCGGAGATGATATAGGCCAGACCGCGCACGATTTGCATGGTCGCCAGCGTCGTGATCAGGGCGTTAATCTTCAGGCGCGCAATGACAAACCCGTTCACCAGGCCGCTCAGCACGCCGAGCAGCAGCCCGGCCAGCACGCCGATCCACAGGCTTTCGGTCATGTTGATCACCACGGCAGTGGTGACGCCTGCACAGGCAATCACCGAGGCAACCGACAGGTCAAAATCACCGGAGGCCAGGCAGAACAGCATTCCGCAGGCCACCATGCCGGACATGGAGATAGCCAGCCCCAGCCCCTTCATATTGATGAACGTGGCGAAATTCGGCACAAAAATCGCGCAGGCGACGAACAGGGCAGCAAAGACCACCAGCATGCCGTACTGGTCCCAGATGCGGCCAAAACTGAAAGCCGACTTCGGCGCTCCGGATGTAGTAACAGAGGACATCATTGACTCCTTACTCAGGCGACAGCCTGGCTAACTTTAGGCATGGCGAGACTCAACGCCTGTTGTTCATTCGCCTGTTCATGCAGCAATTCACCGGCAATTTCACCTTCACGCATCACAACAATGCGGTCGGCGACGCCCAGCACCTCAGGCAGATCGCTGGAGGCGAACAGGACCGCCACACCGCGTTTTGCCAGTTCATAGATGACGTTATAGATTTCGTGTTTCGCCCCCACGTCGATACCGCGCGTTGGCTCATCCAGCAAAATGACCTTCATATCTTCCGACAGCCAGCGCCCCAGAATGGCTTTTTGCTGATTGCCGCCGGACAGGTTCATGATCAGCTGTTCAGCCCCGGGGGTTTTGATGTTCAGCGAACGGATATGGTGATCCGCGTTGCTCGCCTCCCAGCCGTCGTTAATCAGACATCCCGCGCGGATGAACTTGCGCCGGGCAGAGATGTTGATGTTGTCGCGCACCGAGTGCACCGGAATAATGCCCTCGGCCTTTCGATCCTCCGGGCAGAGCATAATCCCCGCGTTAATCGCCTGCGCAGGCTTCTGAATATCGACCTTTTTCCCGTCGACGAAAACCTGGCCCTGGGTTATTCGGGTGCCGCCAAACAGCCCTTTCATCAGCTCGCTGCGCCCTGCCCCCACAAGGCCAAACAGCCCGACGATTTCGCCGCTGCGCACCGAGAGTGAAATGGGCGTGCGCACGCCCGGGGCTTTGACGTTATCCAGACGCAGACGCTCCGGGCCATACTCGCGCGGTTTCCAGTGGTAAATATCCCCCAGATCGCGTCCGACCATCGCCTGCACCAGTTGGTCATGATTGACCTGCTGCATATCGGTGAAGGTGCGCACGTAGCGGCCATCTTTAAACACGGTGATGGCATCGCTTAAGGCAAAAATCTCTTCCATTCGGTGAGAAACGTACAGAATGATGCGGCCCTCTTTGCGCAGCTCGCGGATCACGCGAAAGAGATTTTCTATTTCACGCGCCGAGAGCGAGCTGGTTGGCTCGTCAAAAGCGATAATTTTGGCGTTACGCGCCAGCGCTTTGGCAATTTCCACCATCTGCCACTGGCCGATGGAGAGATACTTAAGGGGCGTTTGCGGATCGACATCCAGCCCAAGGTGCTTGAGCTGCAAGCCCGCTTCATAGTTGAGCAGCGAGCGGTTGACCACGCCGCTTTTATGCGGAAGCTGGCCCAGATAGATGTTCTCCGCCACGGTCATTTCAGGAATGAGATGCAGCTCCTGATAGATGATAGCGACGCCCGCATTTAACGCTGCCGTGGTGTCGGCAAAGGCCACCTCTTCGCCGCGAATAGCCAGCGTGCCGGTGGTGGGTGTGTAGTTGCCGCTGAGAATTTTTAGCAGCGTGGATTTTCCCGCGCCATTCTCCCCCATCAGGGCGTGAACCTGGCCGGCATAGCAGTCGAAGCTGATATCGGTCAGCGCGTTTACACCGGGGAACGTTTTACCGATGCCGCGGAAAGAGAGATACGGATCAGACTGTTGCATAACGACTCCGTGATTCCTGTAGTGTGTACGTCTGGCCCCTCACGGTGAGTGAGGGGCGCAATCACAGCGTATTACTTACCGCCCAGTCCTTTTTTCGCCAGCTCCTCTTTGAAGTTATCGCGGGTGATCAGCACCACATCGGTCACTTCGGTGAATTTCGGCGGCTCAACCCCTTTAGTCACCCAGTTGTAGAGCATTTCGCTGGATTTATAACCGTGGACATCCGGGCTTGGCAGCAGAGAGCCATAGAAGCCGGTCGCCTGCGCTTTAGACAGTTCGCTCACGGCGTCAACGCCGTTGATGCCGATCCCGATCACGTCCGGTGCTTTAAAGCCCTGGCCTTCCGTTGCACGCACGCCGCCCAGTACGGTGTTGTCGTTCATCCCCACCACCAGCCAGTGCTTCACTTCCGGATGCTGGACGAGCATGGAGTTCGCCGCATCAAAGGCGCCCGGAATATCGTTGGATTTGGTCGGAACTTTGTAGATCTGTTTTTCCGGGAAGCCAGCCGCTTTCAGGGCGTCCATGGACCCGGTAGTACGACGACGGGCGGTGTCCAGCTCGTCAGCGGTAATGGCCATCACGGCGGTCTCTTTGACATCCCAGCCGCGTTTTTGCATCTCTTTGTAGAGCTCCTGGCCCTGACGCTCACCGATTTTAGTGGCCGCCATCATTACCAGCGGAACGGTATCCATCGGTTTGCCTTTGGCATTTACGAACTGATCGTCCACCGCAATCACTTTCATGTCGTAACCGCGCGCTTTCGCGGCAATCGCTGACCCCAGTTTTGGATCCGGCGTACAGATAACGAAACCTTTCGCGCCGCTGGCCGCCAGGCTATCAATGGCGTTCAGCGTTTTCTCACCGTCAGGTACGGCGATTTTAATTACCTCAAATCCCAAATCTTTTCCGGCTTTATCAGCAAATTTCCATTCGGTCTGGAACCACGGCTCTTCCGGCTGTTTAACCAGAAAACCGAGCTTTAAATTTTCAGCGATAGCGGATTGTGACATAACGGCAGCCAGGCCGATGGCCGCCAGCGCTTTAGTAAATTTGTGCATGGTAAACTCCAGCTTTAGCATTCTTATCTGTAGGGAATAATGGCGAACAACTTATTTAATCGGACTTAAAACAAGGCATTAGCGCTTACCTCGTCATAAGCGTTATTGCTGGAGATAGTTTTAGCGGGAAATTAATCATCCATAAGAGAGCGACATCACACCGCAGAATTACAGTAATTGCGTACATAAATTCAGCGAAAAATGACATAAAAAAGGACGTAATTGTCCTACAAATGGAAAGGAGTTAAGCAGGATTATCCATAAGGTCAGCTAAGAAATCCCTGTAACCCGGACGCCTTAGCGCCCGGCAGAAAAAATTACCAGCGGTAATAGATGTGTTCAGCATGATCGCGCACGGGGGCGTCGTCACCCAACAGACGAGCAGAGAGCGCCAGCGCAAAGTCAAAAGCGTGCCCCAGCCCCTTGCCGCTGATGAGGTTATTATCCACCACGACCGGCGCATCCACATATACTCCCTCATCAACGCTCTGCCAGAGATCGCCGGAACAGACGTAGCGGCGCCCCTTCAGTAGCCCGTTACCGCCCAGCACCCGCGCGGCCGCAGAGCAGATTGGGCAGATGAGTTTGCCCTGCTCGTCATGCGCGGAAACAAAGCGGATCACCTGCTTGCTAGCCGCAAGATTGACGCTCCCCTGCGGCCCACCGGGCAACACGACTGCGTCATACAGCGTATTAATGCGCTCCGTTAACGTACTGTCAGCCACCATGGGGATATTGTGGTAACTCACTACCGCACGGGACTCCGCACAGGCCAGCGTCTCCACCTCAATCTGTAAACGCCGCAGAATATCAATCGTGATAATCGCTTCTGCTTCTTCAAAACCGGGTGCCAGCAGCACCGCAACGTTAGCCATCATAAACCTCAACGAATGAAACGTTGTAAAACAGTGTTTCATTTTCACTCTTTATCAGATCACAATCTTGCGACGCGATCACAGAACCGTATATTGAGTGAAAATTGATTTAGCTCAAATTTGATACGACAGGATATATTTGCAGATATTATTTCTGATTTAACACTTTTACAGAATTTCCCGCCAAAGAACGTTTCCCGAAACGATAAAAATGAGCGATATTAATTTCACACCCATTAAAATCAACAAGTTATATTAAATACAATCTCTTAACCCTCTTTCTATTCTGGCCTATATTTAAATTTGTAATGTATGGTAAACACAGCCTTATTAAGAGTTTTCTTAAGTCAAAGAGAAGCGTATGCTTATTTAAATCGAACACAGGAAGTGAATTTTCGAGTTTTTTACCTTGCAGAAATCTATTTCTGCCATTCAATCGTCAATACCTGCCGGGTCAGGTTAAGTAGCGGACATCAAGTCCCACAGTCAATAAGGATATGAGAATGACTACCCAAACGATGATGCAAAAACTGAATGCCCAGATGAACCTGGAGTTTTATGCTTCAAATCTGCATCTGCATTTGAGCGCGTGGTGTTCCAGAAAAAGCCTCAACGGCACTGCCACCTTCTTTCGTACTCAGGCGCAAAGTAACGTCACGCACATGATGCGCGTCTTTAATTTTTTGAAAGCTGTCGGGGCAAACCCTACCGTCAAAGAGCTTGAAACGATTGAAGATAATTACACTTCTCTGGAAGAACTGTTTCAGAAAACGCTCGAAGAGTATGAGCAACGCTGTGCGAAGCTGAGCAAACTGGCTGATGAAGCCAAAGCGCAACGGGACATCATTACCCTCAAGTTTTTACGTGATATGGACAGAGAGCAGCAGCAGGATGGCATGCTGCTGAAGACGCTCGCAGATGAAATCCGCAACGCGAAACGCGCGGGGATTTGTCTGGAGCAGACGGACCGCCATCTTCTCGACATTGCTACCGTGCAACACCACTAAGTCCTTCACCCGCTCCCATCAGGGCTGAGAGTTCCCCACAAAATAATGCCTGCACAGACGGCCCCCTCTCCCTTGAGGGAGAGGGCTGGGGTGAGGGGGAACATACGGCTCTGGTGGTCATTCCGTTCACTTTATGTTCCTTGCTACTCTGTCACGGCATAACCGGTGAACGTGCCAGGGTGGCTCAGTCGCCACCACCCTGGCGACCCGGGCTTCCGGCGGAAAATCGCCGCTTCGCGGTACCTTCAGCTTATTCCTTCCGGCTTATCGGGGACGGGCGGAGGTAACATCCCTGTAAAGCCCGCCCTCTCGGCGCATCCCTGCGCCTCGCCCCGGCCTACAGGAAACGCCTCAGCGATTTACAGCCGGACCGAGGCATCGCTGAAAGCCTTCAGTTATTCTGAAGGCAACGTTATCGCTTTTGCTTTCAAATTACTGGGGATCCATCAGCCCGTCAGGGAGTGGGTACCAACTCCCTGCTTTTGCTGACATTTAACAAATCAGATCTTGCTCCCAATGAATAACCATACATCGTGTAATGATTTGTTTAATTACATTCATTAACGAGGGAGCATCATGATCACCATTGAGTTTATTGTCATTATCCTCTGCCTGCTGATAGGCACCCGCTTCGGCGGGATGGGCCTGGGGCTGATAAGCGGCATCGGCCTGTTTGTTTTGAGTTTTGTCTTTGGTCTGCAACCCGGTAAACCGCCGGTTGACGTGATGCTCACGATCCTCGCCGTCATCGGCTGTGCGGCCACGCTACAGACCGCCGGTGGCCTGAATGTAATGATGCAGTTTGCAGAGCGCCTGCTGCGTAAACATCCCCAGCACATCACCCTTCTCGCACCGTTTACCACCTGGATGTTGACCTTCCTGTGCGGGACCGGGCACGTCGTCTACACCATGTTTCCCATTATCGCGGATATCGCCCTGAAAAAAGGCATACGCCCGGAACGGCCGATGGCGGTGGCCTCGGTGGCATCTCAGATGGCGATCACCGCCTCCCCCGTTTCCGTGGCCGTCGTTTCGCTGGTCTCGATTCTGGGTGCGCAGCACGGTATCGGCCACGCGTGGGGGATCCTTGAAATTCTTGCGGTCTCCGTACCGGCCTCACTGTCTGGCGTCGCCATTGCGGCACTGTGGAGCTTGCGTCGCGGGAAAAACCTCGCAGACGATCCTGAATTTCAGGAAAAGCTGAAAGATCCGAAACAGCGGGAGTTTATCTATGGAGGAACGGAGACGTTGATGGATCAACGTTTCCCGAAACAGGCCTACTGGTCCACGTGGATCTTCTTCGCCGGAATTGCCGTAGTGGTCCTGCTGGGTGCGCTGCCCGAGCTGCGTCCGGCGTTTGAGATCAAAGGGAAAATGACGGCCCTGTCGATGAACCTTGTCATTCAAATGATGATGCTGATCGCCGGGGCCATCATGCTGATGACCTGCAAGGTGAATGCGTCGGCCATTTCAAACGGGGCGGTATTTAAGGCGGGGATGGTCGCGATTTTCTCGGTGTTTGGCGTGGCGTGGATGAGCGATACCTTTTTTCAGGCGCATCTCGACGAGCTGAAAATGGCGCTGGAGGGGGTGGTGAAAAGTCATCCCTGGACGTATGCCATCGTGCTGTTCCTGGTATCAAAACTGGTCAACAGCCAGGCTGCGGCCTTGACCGCGGTCGCCCCGATGGGGTTGATGCTGGGCATCGATCCGAAAATGCTGGTGGCCTTCTTCCCGGCATCCTACGGCTACTTTGTGCTGCCCACCTATCCGAGCGATCTGGCCTGTATCGGGTTCGATCGCTCCGGCACCACCCGCATCGGTAAATTCATCATCAACCACAGCTTTATTCTGCCGGGGCTGATTGGCGTCAGCTGTGCCTGCGTGGTGAGCTATCTGCTGGTGCAGACGTTCTTCTGATCCTTCTGCGGGCGACAGGCTCTGTCGCCCTTCGACGTAAAAGCAGAAAAGAGTTTCTAATTTTAAAACATCGGTTTATTTTAGTGTGACTCACCCTGCGGTGTGAAGCGGAGTTCAATCAGCGCAATCGCTTTCTGGATCGCGCGGAGCGTAACCGGGTCCGCCGCAGCAGGATGGTTGGTGAAATCGATGTTTTTCAGCTGGGTCGACATCTTTTCGCGTACCTCAACCGGCGCGATAACGTCAATCACATCAAGGATTTGTTTGATAACCAGCTGGCAGGCGACGACGTCAGATACCAGTTCCTGATCGGCGCTCAGGTTTTGTGACATGGGGTTCTCCTTATTCAAAGGCCGCCATAGTAGCAAAACAGACGCCCTTCCATCTCCCTCTCGTCGTCCGCAGATATAAAAAAACCTGCCGAAGCAGGTTTTTTTATCAGAACATCGCACCCGGTGGGACGTCTTTAAACGTTGTGCAGTAGTTTGCCCACATGCTTTTCAGGATTTTGCGCAGTTTCATTATGTTGCTCCAGTAACGTGTTATGCAGGTGTTATTGTCAATACGCTTATAATATGACCACCATCACAAAAATCAACCATTTTGTGACCTGCATCACGGTTATTAAACCCTCAGTGCTGCTGGTTTGTTAAAAAAAGCCATGATAAATCCGCACGTTACAGGCTTAGAAATTCCAGTAAATGTTTATAAAATTTTTTGAGCGGGCAGGAAGAGAATGAGTGAAAACGTATCCGGCAAAGAGAGCCGTGGATTATCGCCTGCGGCGCTGCTGGTGGCCGGTGCTTTCTTTATGGAGTTTCTGGACGGGACGGTGATCGCCACCGCGTTGCCGGATATGGCAAAAAGCTTCGGCGACCAGGCGGTGGATCTGAATATCGGCATCAGCGCCTATCTGATCACCCTGGCCGTGCTGATCCCCGCCAGCGGCTGGATCGCCGACCGCTTCGGCGCGCGAAAAGTGTTTGCCCTCGCGCTGGCGATCTTCACGCTGGCCTCGGTATTTTGCGGCCTGTCCACCACGCTCGATCAGTTCGTTGCGATGCGCGTCCTCCAGGGCATGGGTGGCGCGCTGATGGTGCCCGTAGGTCGCCTGGCCGTGCTACGCACCACGCCAAAACATCAGCTCATCACGGCAATCGCCACCCTGACTTGGCCTGCGCTGGTCGCGCCGATCATCGGCCCGCCGCTGGGTGGGTTCATTACCAGTTATGCCGACTGGCGCTGGATCTTCTTTATTAACGTGCCGCTGGGGATAATCGCCATTTTGCTGGCACTGCGCATCATTCCAGACCTGCATGAAGATACGCGCCGACCGTTTGATTTACCGGGTTTTGTTGTCACCACCCTTGCCATGGTGAGCCTGGTTTATGCGATGGAGTTGATGGGCGCAGAGCCTCTGCAAACAGGTTTAACCGCCACGCTGTTTATCGTCGGTGTCGTCGCCTTAAGCCTGGCGCTGCGTCACTTTAAGCGGGCAACCTGGCCGATGATCAGGCTCGATGCGATGCAGGTGCCGACGTTTCGCGTCACCCTGTACGGCGGATCGCTGTTTCGCGCCTCCATCAGCGCGGTTCCGTTCCTGTTACCGCTGATGTTCCAGGTCGGCTTTGGCATGGACGCGTTCCATTCTGGCCTGCTGGTGCTGGCGGTTTTCGTTGGCAATCTCACCATTAAACCGGCGACGACGCCGCTGATCCGCAGCCTGGGGTTTAAGCGGCTGTTGCTGATTAACGGTGCGTTGAATGTCCTGGCGTTGCTGGCCTGCGCGTTTCTTACGCCGCAGACGCCCGCGTGGCTCATCATGCTGATCCTTTATCTGGGCGGCGTTTTCCGTTCGATTCAGTTTACAGCCATCAGTACGCTGGCTTTTGCGGATGTGCCATCGGCGCAGATGAGCTATGCCAATACTCTGTTTTCAACCGCAACGCAGCTTGCCGTGGGGCTTGGGATCACGCTCGGGGCGATTGGTATTCGTATCGGGGAAAAAGTCAGTGAGGCGATGGGGATTGCCGGTATGCCGGGAATGAGCTTCCGGCTGGCATTTGTGGCAATCGCGCTGATCTGCCTGGTGGGAATGGTTGACACGCTGCGTCTGACTAAAGATGTGGGCAGCGCGGTCTCATCGAAAAAGTAACGCTATCTGCCGGGCAGGCAACGCACCGCCCGGCAAAGTTAATCAGCCAACAATACCGCGCACGAAGGCTTCAATCTCTTTGTCCTGGCAGTTCTCGAAGAAGCACTGCTGGAAGCGCTGGCCTGATACGGCGGTTTTAACCAGCTCAGGATCGATTGCTCGCAGGGTATCCAGATAGTTTTCTTTCACCACCGCCGCTTTCACCTGGTTCAGGATCCCGGCGTTACGCACCTGCGGCTCTTTACGCTCTGGTGGATAGCCTTCGCCATTGCGTCCGGTAAAGGCTTTCTCAAAGATAAAGCGTACGTTCAGTTCTGCCCCCCAGCCGAAGCCCTTCGCAAACGGCAGAGAAAGCGCGTTACCGTTGTTGATTTGCGCAAACAGGAAAGCATCCGCAGGATCGATGCAGTAACCGCAAATCACACCCGGATGGATGTTCAGGGACATCAGCGCGCCCTGCCCGGTACCGCAGCCGGTAACAACAAAATCAACGGCTTTAGCGTTAAGCAGAATGCTCGCCATGATGCCCAGGTGAATATAGGTGAGATGATGATCGTTCTCATCACTCATACCGACGTTATAGACCGGAAAACCTTTCTCATCAGCAACGGCTTTCAGCTCATTAAGGATGATGGGATTCTTAGCGGCCTGGCTGTTTTCCATCATCAGTGCAATTTTCATCTTGTCTCTCCTGAATGCATGGCGGGCGATCCCGCTGTGGATACCTTTTCAACTTAACCTTACTATCAAACAAACGCACTTTCAAATTAAGTGAAAACTTGTTTTAAAAAACAAAGATGCGCTCACAATTTCGCGCGGTGGCCCGGCTCGTTGCACAGTGAGAGGGCAGATCCTCCGGCTATTCCAGCCATTGCGTACCATCGCGTTGGTTACAATGGCGTATTTCCCGTCACGCAGAGTGAACCATGAAACGTGTAATCATAGCCGGAACGATCCTGTTGCTCGCCGGGTGCAGTATCAACCGGCAGGCAGAAGTCAGCAGTACGGATGCCCCAAACGGAATTGTGCGCCTCGACTATGGCCAGGCCATGCTGCAAAACGCCTGGTCTGATGACTATGTTAATAACGGTACGGCAACCAAAGCCTGTCAACATATGGGCTACGCCACCGCCTCAGCCTACGGGCAGCCAATTAAAACCTGCACCCTGATCAGCGGTTCACTCTGTCTGAACGAAAGTGTGACCATTCAGTATAAATGTCAGGGATATGCCGTTACCTCTTCCAGCCAGAATCCGTGGTATTAACCGCTACTGCCAGTCATGCTGGCAGTTTATTTAATAAGAACTAAAATAATTCTCATTAATAAATATAAAAGGCGGCAATGCGTTTTATTCCCATTCGTATTTTTAATAAAGAAATACTTATTTTACTTTTTGCAAATAATTAAATAACAAATTATAGTGTCGCTCATCGTGAACCAGAATTAATAAACCGGAGCTGCACCATGTTAAAAACTGAAATGATCGACAAGCTCAATGCGCAAATGAATCTTGAGCTTTTTTCTTCCCTGCTCTATCAGCAGATGAGCGCCTGGTGCAGCTATCACAGCTTTGAAGGGGCGGCCGCCTTCCTGCGTCGCCATGCCCAGGAAGAGATGACGCACATGCAGCGTCTGTTTGATTACCTGACGGACACCGGCAGCCTGCCGCGCATTGATAACGTGGCATCGCCTTTTGCCGAATACGGCTCTCTTGATGAACTGTTCCGCGCCACCTATGAGCATGAACAGCTGATCACCCAGAAAATTAATGAACTGGCTCATGCCGCCATGACCAGCCAGGATTATCCAACCTTTAATTTCCTTCAGTGGTATGTGGCTGAACAGCACGAAGAAGAGAAGCTGTTTAAATCCGTGCTGGATAAATTATCTCTGGCAGGTAAATCCGGGGAAGGTCTGTACTTCATTGATAAAGAGCTGTCGACGCTCGATACCCAGAATTAACAGAAAAGCGGTGCTGAGTTTTCAGCACCGCATTATTTAATGGCGGCAGATTTTACTTTCGTGAGTGGAAAATCCGTCTGCTGCTGGAATGAATTTTCCGCGCGCCGCCAGAAACGCCACCAGCTCCGCGGCCGTCATCTCCGAAGCTGAACAGGTATGGAAACGCGCCGCTTCGCCAAAGCGGGCATGTATCGCCTCAACCAGACTCTCCTCCGTATAGCGCTCACCTGACTCAATCATCATATTCAGCACGTCGTGTCCGTGAATTGACATGGTTACCTCTCGCAAATAAAAAGCAGACTAAACGTTCCCTCTACGGCACGCTTTGCGCTGGCGCAGGTTACCCTTTTCTTTTTGTAAATTAATTATTACACCCTATGTAACGGTGATTTGACGAGATGGTGCTTTTCCCTTACTCTGCGCCGCAGAATGAGTCGCGGTATGGAAGCGTTGTAGAGGAAAGCGTGAAGAACAGAACTCTGGGAAGTATTTTTATCGTCGCCGGAACGACAATTGGCGCAGGAATGTTGGCCATGCCGTTGGCTGCCGCCGGCGTCGGGTTTGGGGTTACCGTAGTGCTGCTGGGCGGTCTGTGGGCCCTGATGTGTTACACCGCGCTATTATTGCTGGAGGTTTATCAGCATGTCCCTGCCGATACTGGCTTAGGCTCCCTGGCTGCACGCTATCTTGGACGCTACGGGCAGTGGATCACCGGTTTCAGCATGATATTCCTGATGTACGCCCTGACTGCCGCTTACATCAGCGGCGCCGGGGAGCTGATTGCGTCAAGTATCAATGACGGCTTCGGTGCGTCACTTTCACCGGAAACAGGCGCCATTGTCTTTACGCTGATCGGTGGCGGCGTGGTTTGTGCGGGCACATCGCTGGTCGATCTGTTTAACCGTTTTTTGTTCAGCGCCAAAATTCTCTTCCTGATTGTGATGCTGGTGCTGCTGGCACCGCATGTTCACAAGATTAACCTGCTCTCCCTCCCGCTGGAGAAAGGTCTGGCGCTTTCGGCCATCCCGGTTATTTTCACCTCCTTCGGTTTTCACGGCAGCGTGCCGAGCATCGTGAGCTATATGAACGGTGATATTCGCAAGCTGCGCCGCGTCTTTGTTATCGGCAGCGCCATTCCGTTGATTGCTTACCTGTTCTGGCAGCTGGTGACGCTGGGCAGTATTGATTCCAATACCTTTATCGGCCTGATGGCAGAGCATTCTGGTCTGAATGGATTCCTGGTTGCCCTGCGTAACGTGGTGGCCTCTTCACACGTGGAGCTGGCGGTACATCTGTTTGCAGACCTGGCGCTGGCAACCTCCTTCCTCGGCGTAGCGCTTGGCCTGTTTGACTATATGGCGGATCTGTTCCAGCGTCGCAATACCGTTGCCGGACGCTTACAGACGGGGGCGATGACCTTCCTGCCGCCGCTGGCCTTCGCGCTCTTTTACCCGCGCGGGTTTGTGATGGCGCTGGGGTATGCTGGCGTGGCGTTATCGGTACTGGCCCTGCTGCTGCCTTCCCTGCTGGCGTGGAAGAGCCGCCAGCAACATCCGCAGCAGGGGTATCGCGTAGCGGGCGGTACGCCAATGCTTTGCGCGGTGTTTGGTTGTGGGGTGGTGATTATTCTGGTGCAGATTTTGATTGCAGCGGGGATGCTGCCGGAAGTGGGATAACTTATTTATACAGGTCCTGAGGTACTGTTCCGTTCACCTTAAGATCAACAGAATATAATTTTTTCACAGCATGTGAACGGGATAAGGGGGCCGCCGCGGCCCCCTTATCAATCCCCGCGGCCCCGCGGAAAATCGGTGCTTCGCACTGCGCTCACCTCCCGACCATCTGCCTGCGGTCGGCTCAACTCGACATCCTGTCTCGATTCGCCTCTGGCCGCCATCCATGGCGTCCAGCCCTTGTCATCTGGTCTCCGGTTCGCCGATTTTAGCGGGGACTCAACACCCGTGCCCCATTCAGGCCACAGTAATTAATGATTTAATGCAGGCAGCAGCTTTTAAACTTCTTCCCACTCCCGCACGGGCACGGATCGTTACGCCCCACCTTCGACCCGTTCACGATCGGCTTTTTCGCTTCCGGCTGCTGCGGGTTAGCCACCCAGTAGTTATACAAACGCAGCGCCGCAGGCTGAATGCTTTCGATGCTGGCCATGTACTCCTCTTCGGTCAGCGCATCCAGCTTCTCGCTGTTCTCTTCCGTCCCGTGCAGGGCAATCACCGCCAGGTCCGCTTCCAGCGCTTCCGGCAGGGATGACCAGTCCGTCAGCGCCACGCCGCGCATGTAGCCATAGCACCACTCTTCCACCACGGTATAGCTCTGACCGTCAACGTCGTTATAGCCAAACAGCGGTTCAAACTGATCCGGGTATTCGCTCAAACGCTCGGCAATATCGTTCATGTGCTTAAAGCAGAGATCGATAAAACGGTTCATCTCACGATCGTTTTTCCAGCGCGGAATATATTTCTCACCACCCCAGACCGCCACCAGCCAGGTGTCGGGCTCCACCACAACGGGACCGGAAAGTACTGCGGTAAGCATGCCGTCCAGTTCGGACACGTCAATCACGGATGCATCGTCGTGACCGTAAGAGATTAATGTCTCTTCCAGCCACGCCATCTCGCTTTCATTTAATGGGCCTTCAGCCATTGCTGATACTCCTGATAAAAAAAACGATCCTGACATATATCGCCGCGCGTGCCTATCTGAAGTTTAGGTCTTTATTGCTGCAAAAACGTGCAAATCGTGACCGTTGCACAACTTATGGGCTTTGTTGTTAAGGAGATGTGATCTCCGCTGTAAATTCATCTCCTCCCGCAAAGGCGCATAAAACGGCGCTCTATACTCAACGTGTTGTGACCCGGTCAAGGGATTAACCATTCTGGCAACCTTTTTGCTTAATGTTCTGCGCGCTTCGCGGTGCGTGGGATCCTCGCCGTATTAAGCATGAGATTGCTTCTAAAGTGCATTTTGTTCTCGCTCTTGTTTTTGGATTTACGATGCCATCAGGCGTTCGGGTTTATACCTGGTGCAAAAACCTCTTTGCTAAGGAACATAATAATGTCGCTGAAATTTACCAAAACTCCCCTCTCCCTGGTGCTGGCCGGTTGTCTGGTGACGGCCTTTTCCGCGCAGGCCGATATCGTCATCGGCGTGGCCGGGCCGTTCACAGGCCCGAACGCAACCTACGGCGATCAATACTGGCATGGCGCTACGCAGGCGGCGGAAGACATTAACGCCGCCGGCGGGATCAACGGTGAGAAAATCAAACTGGTTCAGGGCGACGACGCCTGCGAGCCCAAACAGGCCGTCGCCGTTGCCAACCGCTTAGTCGATCAGGATAAGGTGAAAGCGGTCGTCGGCCACTTCTGCTCCTCGTCGACCATGCCCGCCTCCGAGGTCTACAGCGATGCCGGGATCCTCTCCATCACCCCCGGCTCAACGAACCCGCTTATTACCGAACGTGGCATGAGCGATATATTTCGCATGTGCGGACGTGACGACCAGCAGGGCCAGGTCGCCAGCGATTTCATTCTTGATAAGCTGAAAGCCAAACGGGTGGTCATCATCCACGATAAAGACACCTACGGCCAGGGGCTGGCGGACGCCACTAAGGCGGCGCTGGCTAAACGCGGCGTGAAGGAGGTGATGTACGAAGGGTTATCCCGCGGGGAGAAAGACTTTAACGCGCTGGTGACCAAAATCGGCGCACAAAAACCGGACGTGGTGTTCTTCGGGGGCTGTCACCCGGAAGCGGGCCCGCTGGTTCGCCAGATGCGTGAACAGGGCGTGCAGGCGAAGTTCTTCTCGGGAGACTGTATCGTCAATGAAGAGATGGTCACCGCCGCCGGTGGGGCGCAATACACCAACGGTATTTACATGACCTTCGGTAAAGATCCGCGCCTGATCCCGGACGGAAAAGCCGTCATCGAGAAATTCCGCACCGGTAAATTTGAACCTGAAGGATACACCCTCTACGCCTACGCGTCTGTGCAGGCTATCGCGGCGGCATTCAAGGCCACAAAAGGGACGGATTCCGCAAAAGCCAGCGAGTGGCTGAAGGCCAACCCTGTCGACACGGTGATGGGTAAAAAAGCCTGGGACAGCAAAGGTGACCTCAAAGTCTCTGACTACGTGGTCTATCAGTGGGATGACAAAGGCAAATATAAAGAAGTGCCATAACGGGACGGAATCTGCTCAGCGCCGGCAGGTCTGACTGTCGGCGTAACCCTTTATTCAGGTGCGCGACCATGAGTACATTCTTCCTGCAACAATTAATTAATGGCTTAACGCTGGGTTCGGTCTACGGTCTTATCGCCATCGGCTACACCATGGTGTACGGCATCATCGGTATGATCAATTTCGCCCACGGCGAAGTGTATATGATCTCCGCCTATCTCTCGGCCATTGGCCTGGCCCTGCTGGCGTTTTTTGGACTCCACTCCTTTCCGCTGCTGATCCTGGGGACGCTGGTTTTCACCATCGTGGTCACCGGCGTTTATGGCTGGACGATTGAGCGCATCGCCTATAAGCCGCTACGCAACTCGACGCGTCTGGCACCGCTGATTTCGGCCATCGGGATGTCGTTGATACTGCAAAACTACGTCCAGCTCAGCCAGGGCCCGCGCCAGCAGGGCGTGCCCACCATGCTTGATGGCGTGCTGCGTTTTCACCTCGGCGAAGGGTTTGTCCAGATAACCTATACCAAAGTCTTTATTCTCATCGCCTCGTTCGCGGGCATGCTGGTGCTGACCTGGATTATCAACCGTACCCGCTTAGGACGCATGTGCCGTGCGGTACAGCAGGATCGTAAGATGGCCTCCATCCTGGGTATCAACACCGACAGAATTATTTCGCTGGTGTTTGTTATCGGCGCAGCCATGGCCGGGCTGGCGGGCGTGCTAATCACCATGAATTACGGCACCTTTGATTTTTACGTCGGGTTTGTTATCGGCATCAAGGCCTTTACGGCGGCGGTGCTGGGCGGCATCGGCTCTCTGCCCGGTGCGATGCTTGGCGGGCTGATTCTGGGCGTCGCAGAAGCGCAATTCTCCGGGATGGTGAACTCGGATTATAAAGACGTGTTCTCGTTTGGATTGCTGGTCTTAATTCTGATCTTTCGTCCTCAGGGGCTGCTGGGCCGCCCCGTCGTGGCTAAAGTGTAAGGAACAACGCGATGACCTCTGACGGTTTTTCCCTGAAGCGCTGCATTCTGGACTCGATTTTTTCCGGAATGATCGCCCTGATTATTTTCGGCCCGATTGCGGGCGTGATACTGGATGGTTACAGCTTTATCTTTGACGGCCAGCGGCTGGCGTGGATTGTAGGCACGGTGATGGTGGGACGCTTTTTACTGAGCGCCTTTTCAGCTACGGCGGCCGGAAGACGTTTACAGGCACGGTTTGAATCCGACAATGCGGGGGTGTATGTCCGGCCGCCGGCGTATAAAAGCCGCATGCGCTGGATCATTCCGCTAATTGTCACGCTGGCGATCTGCTTCCCGTTTGTGGCCACTAAATACGTTCTGACGGTTGCCATTCTCGGACTGATCTACGTCCTGCTCGGTCTTGGGCTGAACATTGTTGTTGGCCTGGCAGGGCTGCTGGATCTGGGTTATGTCGCCTTCTATGCCATCGGCGCTTACGGGCTAGCGCTCGGGTATCAGTATCTGGGGCTTGGGTTCTGGAGCATGCTGCCGCTGGCGGCGCTAATGGCCGCGGGCGCGGGCGCCCTGCTCGGCTTTCCGGTGCTGCGCATGCACGGGGATTATCTCGCCATCGTCACGCTCGGGTTTGGCGAGATCATCCGCCTGGTGCTGAACAACTGGCTCACCTTCACCGGCGGGCCTAACGGCGTTTCAGCCCCTGCCCCGACCTTTTTTGGCCTGGAGTTTGGCCGACGCGCCAAAGAAGGCGGCGTCCCCTTCCACGAGTTCTTCGGCCTGACCTATAACCCCAACTTGAAGTTTATCTTCATCTATGCGGTGCTGTTCCTGGTAGTCATGCTGGTGCTGTACATTAAACACCGGCTGACCCGAATGCCCATTGGACGGGCGTGGGAAGCGCTCCGTGAGGATGAGATTGCCTGCCGTTCAATGGGGCTAAATCACGTTCTGGTCAAACTCTCGGCCTTCACCCTGGGCGCATCGACGGCAGGTATCGCCGGAGTGTTTTTTGCCACCTACCAGGGGTTTGTTAACCCGACCTCTTTCACCTTTTTTGAATCGGCCCTGATCCTCGCCATTGTGGTCCTGGGCGGGATGGGCTCTACCGTCGGCGTCGTACTGGCCGCCTTTGTGCTGACCGTCACGCCGGAACTGCTGCGCAGCTTTGCGGAATATCGCGTGCTGCTGTTTGGCATGCTGATGGTGGTGATGATGATCTGGCGTCCTCGCGGTCTGATCCGCATCAACCGCAGCGGATTTGCCGTGCGTAAAGGAGTGGCGCCATGAACGCAACGATTTTACGTGTAGAACATCTGATGATGCACTTCGGCGGGATCAAGGCCTTAAACGACGTCAATCTTGAGGTGCAGCGCGGCTCCATTACCGCACTCATTGGGCCTAACGGCGCGGGAAAAACGACCGTCTTTAACTGCCTGACCGGTTTCTACCGGGCCTCCGGCGGCAACATTCTGTTCAATGCACGAAATAAAACCACCAATGTCATTCAGGTGCTCGGCCAGAAATTCCAGCCGGGCGACTGGCTCAACCCGGCGCAGCTTGGTCAACGCCTGTTCTATAAGATGTTTGGCGGCACGCATCTGGTGAACCGCGCGGGTCTTGCGCGCACGTTTCAGAACATCCGCCTGTTCCGCGAGATGTCCGTTGTGGAAAACCTGCTGGTGGCACAGCACATGCGCGTCAACCGCAATCTGCTGGCGGGGGTGCTGAACACCCCTGCGTATCGTCGCTCAGAGAACGATGCGCTGGACCGGGCGTTTTACTGGCTGGAGGTGGTGGATCTGGTGGATTGCGCGAACCGTCTGGCCGGGGAAATGTCCTATGGCCAGCAACGACGCCTCGAAATCGCCCGCGCCATGTGTACCGGCCCGGAGATGATTTGTCTCGATGAACCTGCTGCCGGCCTGAACCCGGTGGAAACGCACAAGCTGAGTGAGATCATCCGGTTCCTGCGCGACCACCATGACATTACGGTTTTGCTGATCGAGCATGATATGGGGATGGTGATGGGCATTTCGGATGACATCATTGTGCTCGATCATGGCGATGTGATTGCCAGAGGTAAACCGGCTGAAATCCAGCACAATGAAAAAGTGATTGCCGCGTATCTGGGCACCGACGAAAGCGAGGTAAATCTGTGAGCGAACCGATGCTTCAGTTTCAGGATGTGGATGTTTTCTACGGGGTGATCCAGGCGTTGAAGCAGGTTTCGCTTGAGGTTAACAAAGGGGAAACCGTGGCCCTGATTGGCGCTAACGGCGCGGGGAAGTCAACATTACTGATGTCTGTCTTTGGTCAGCCCCGGATCCGCAACGGGCAGATCCTCTTCTGCGGCGAGGATATCAGCCACAAATCCACCCACTATGTTGCCACCGGTGGCATCGCGCAGGCACCTGAGGGACGACGCATTTTCCCGGATATGTCTGTAGAAGAGAACCTGCTGATGGGGACAATCCCCGTCGGCAATCAGCATGCAGCGGAAGATATGCAAAGCATGTTCGACCTCTTCCCCCGCCTCAAGGAGCGACGTAACCAGCGGGCGATGACGCTCTCCGGCGGTGAACAGCAGATGCTGGCTATCGCCCGCGCGCTGATGAGCCGTCCTAAACTTCTGCTGCTGGATGAACCCAGCCTCGGCCTCGCGCCAATCGTGGTTAAACAGATTTTCCAGACGCTGCGCGAACTGGCCCGTAACGGAATGACGATTTTTCTGGTCGAGCAGAATGCGCACCACGCGCTGAAGTTGTCCGACCGCGGCTATGTGATGGTTAACGGGCAGATTCGGTTAAGCGGCAGCGGCGAGGCGTTGCTGAAGGATCCGGAGGTGAGGAAGGCGTATCTGGGTGGAGTGTGAAATGAAAAGGCTATAGTGAGAAAAACTCACAGTGATTGCCATTATTAATCGTTTTTCAAAAACGCACGCCTTCCAATATTATCCTCTCGACCTACCCTGACGGTGGGCCAATTAAAACATTCAGGCGCAAACTGAATAGTCATAATGAGAGGAACCGGGGCAAACATGACACTTGATGCTTTATTTCAATTAATAAAAATTATATCGCCATCTGAAACTCCATCAGATGGCGATTTAGCGAATTTTATGACCCTGCTTATCTCCACCAAAAATCATTCTGACGCCCTGTTACCGTTTTCGCAGCGCGCGTATATGCTTTCAGTTGCCTATCGCGATCCCCAAAAAGCAGCTGCGTTGCTTTCATCCTGTCAGCCCGAAGCAGGCAACCCTCTCCCGCTGCTCAACTTCTCTGGCTGGCCGGACGTGCGTTACGCCACTTCTGGTGAATTACAGACGCCCGAGTCTGAGGACTATTTTCACAAGATTTCGTCTGCCGCCACGCTATTACGTGCGGCAATTATTGACGCTGAGCAACAGAAAAACACGCCAGCATTTTATATTCTGGATAAGGTGCTCAACCTGAACAGCGCTTTGCCAGAACGTTATAAAAAGATGGCAAATATATCTTATTCATAACGGTATTAATAAATCCGACTGTCATCGTATGCCAGATAATCGATATCCAGCGCCGGAACGACCGGGGTATGGTTTTGCAGCCAGGCCAGAAGATGCTGAATGCTCTCTCTTTTGAGTGAATTTTTTGGCCAGACGAGGTAGTAGCCATCCCCCGTCGCGATAGCTTTCCTGAAAGGCAGGCCCAGCAGGCCACTTTTCAGGGCATCAAGCGTGAGATGCAGGTCGGCGATAGCGATGCCGTGCCCGTTCATCGCGGCAATACTTCCCTGTTCAAGGGTATCGAACACCATACCGCTGCTCATATCGAGCCCCGGGAACAATCCTGTTCTTCGCAGCCAGCGCCGCCAGTCACGTCTGTCCGGTGAAGGATGGATCAGATCGCATTGCGGAAGCCGCTGCCGGGCCGGTTCGATAAGCGATGGAGTACAAACCGGGATAAGCCATTCATGAAATAGCAGTTGGCTTTCCGTTGTGTCACCAAAACGCCCATTGCCGAGAAGAATGGCGCAATCGTAGGGCTCAAGATTGAAATCAACGGTGTCAATGTCCATCCAGACGCTGGCAATCTCAACCTGTGGTTTTGCATGGTTGTTGCGAAAAGATCGCAGCACGTCGAGAAGCCATCTCATGGTCAGGGTACTGGGTGCTTTAAGCCGCAGCAGGTGGTTTTCACTACGAAATACCCGGCAGGCCCATTCAATGCTCGTGAAGCTTTCGTTCAGCTGCCCGGCAAGCACTCGCCCGGCTTCAGTGACCTCCACCCGAGGACCTTGCCTTTTGAAAAGCTCGCAGTCGAACCACAGTTCAAGGGTACGAACATGTCTGCTGACCGCGCCCGGTGTAATATTGAGCGTTTCAGCGGCTTTACTGAAGGAATTCAACCGCGCAGCAACTTCAAACGCACGCAGTGCATACAATGGCGGTAAAGACATAGCGTCCCTTAAATGAGGTGATGGCATGGGGAATCAGGATCGCAAACCTGCAAATCTTCACACTGCAAATCGCGCCCGCTACACGATAGCATAATGGGTATCTGTTTAATTCCGTTGAAAAGGATCGTTGTTTTATTACGTGAGGGTCAGAAATGAAGGTTGTTGATTAGCAGAATGGCAGGCACAAAAAAACCACCTTTCGGTGGTTTCACGACACTGCTTATTGCTTTGATTATTCTGCTTTTTCCCATGGTAGCCGGAGTGGGACTTGAACCCACACAGCGCGAACGCCGAGGGATTTTAAATCCCTTGTGTCTACCGATTCCACCATCCGGCCAGGGAAGAAAGTGGAGGCGCGTTCCGGAGTCGAACCGGACTAGACGGATTTGCAATCCGCTACATAACCGCTTTGCTAACGCGCCTTAAATCTGTTGTCTTTCGACCTGCACCCGCAAGCTGCCGATGCATTAATCTGGAGCGGGAAACGAGACTCGAACTCGCGACCCCGACCTTGGCAAGGTCGTGCTCTACCAACTGAGCTATTCCCGCATGTCATCAAGTAACTATTTAACTACTTCCTAACCACTTGATTTCATTGTCGTCCGGCTAACTGTGCCGCCGTTCGATGCGTTGCATTCTACTGATATGACGTTTTGAGTCAACGTTATTTTTTGCATCTCAGGATCGTTTGCTGAAAATTAAGCCGAAACGATCACTGTTCAAGCAAATCACCGCGCGCAGCGTTCAAATATTGCAGCATTGACCACAGCGTCAGCACCGCCGCAACCCACAGCAGACCAATGCCGGCCCACTCTACCCAGGCATTCGGACGCCACAGCATCCATACCAGCGCCGCCATCTGTGCGGTGGTTTTAACTTTACCGATCCAGGACACCGCCACGCTGCTGCGTTTACCCAGCTCCGCCATCCACTCGCGCAGGGCAGAGATAATAATCTCACGGCCAATCATGGTCGCGGCAGGCAGCGTTACCCACCAGGTATGATAATGTTCCGCCACCAGCACCATCGCGATTGCCACCATCACCTTATCCGCAACCGGATCGAGGAACGCGCCAAAGCGGGTACTCTGGTTCCAGCGACGCGCCAGATAACCGTCAAACCAGTCCGTCACGGCAGCGATCAGGAAAATAAGCGCACAGGCAAAAGGCGCCCAGACGACCGGCAGGTAAAATGCCAGGACGAAGAACGGAATGAGCACAACGCGAAAGAGAGTGAGCAACGTAGGGATATTAAATCGCATGATGACGGTAACTGTCTGTTGTCAGTAAAATTTAGCTCTATGTTGCTACAGAGCCCTCAATGTTTCAACGAGTAGTAGATCTTTTCTGCCAGCCCTTGCGAAATACCCGGCACTTTTGCAATTTCTTCCATACTGGCGTTGAGTAATCCTTGCAATCCGCCCATATACTTCAACAGCATCTGGCGACGTTTTGGCCCGACGCCTTCAATCGTCTCAAGGGTACTGGTATTTTTCACTTTTGCCCGTTTTTTACGGTGCCCACTGATGGCGTGATCGTGCGACTCATCGCGGATATGCTGGATCACGTGCAGCGCAGGGGAATCCGGCGGCAGGCTAAAGCCCTCGCCTTCCGGCTCAAAGAACAGCGTTTCCAGGCCAGCCTTACGATCTGCCCCTTTCGCTACCCCTAGCAGCAGCGGATGGTTCTTATCCCACTCCACGTCGAGTGATTCAAATACCGCCTTCGCCTGCCCCAACTGCCCTTTCCCGCCGTCGATAAGGATAACGTCCGGGATTTTGCTCTCTTCAATCGCTTTGCCATAGCGACGGCGCAGCACCTGGTTCATGGCAGCATAATCGTCACCGGGCGTAATGCCGGTGATGTTATAGCGACGATACTCTGCCCGCAGCGGACCGTTGGCATCAAAGACCACACACGACGCCACGGTCTGCTCACCCATCGTATGGCTGATGTCGAAGCATTCCATGCGTTTCACTTCCGGCAGCTTAAGCAGCGTAGCAAGCGCGGTTAAACGCTGGCTGACGGTCGACTGCTGGGACAGTTTGGTGGTCAGCGCCGTGGCGGCATTGGTTCGCGCCAGCTTCAGATAACGCGCGCGATCGCCGCGCGGTTTCGTCTGAACATTCACCCGGCGGCCTGCCAGCTCTGAAAGCGACTCCGCCAGCAGGGTTTTATCATCGAGCGTGAAGTCGAGCAGGATCTCCGAGGGCAGCGTACGCATCTGGCTGCCCTGCAAATAAAACTGGCCGACGAAGGTCTCCACCACTTCACCCAGCTCAGTGCCGCCCGGCACTTTCGGGAAGTAGCTGCGGCTGCCGAGCACTTTGCCCTGACGAATAAAAAGCACATGAACGCAGGCCAGACCGGCGTCAAAGGCTACGCCGATAACATCGAGGTCGTCGCCCGTATTGGAAACAAACTGCTTCTCGGTCACCCTGCGCACCGCCTGAATCTGGTCGCGGATGCGTGCGGCCTCCTCAAATTCCAGCGCCGCGCTGGCTTTTTCCATACGGGCAATCAGTTGCGTCAGCACCTGATCGTCTTTCCCGGCTAAAAACAGGCGGACATATTCCACCTGCTGCGCGTACTCTTCTTCGCTCACCAGCCCTTCAACGCACGGCCCCAGGCAGCGGCCAATCTGATATTGCAGGCATGGCCGGGAGCGGTTGCGATAAACGCTATTTTCGCACTGGCGAACAGGAAAGATTTTTTGCAAAAGCGCCAGCGTTTCCCGCACGGCATAACCGTTCGGGAACGGGCCGAAATATTCACCTTTCGCATGCTTAGCGCCACGATGCATCGCCAGCCGCGGGTGCGTGTCGCCGCTCAGGAAGATAAACGGATAGGATTTGTCATCGCGCAGCAGAACGTTGTAGCGCGGCTGATACAACTTAATATAGTTGTGCTCAAGGAGCAGCGCTTCCGTTTCCGTATGCGTTACGGTGACATCAATGTTATGTATAAGTGCGACCAGCGCTTCGGTTTTACGGGAAGCAAGGTTGCTGCGGAAATAGCTGGAAAGGCGTTTCTTCAGATCTTTCGCCTTACCGACATAGATAACCGTACCGCCAGCATCGTACATACGGTAGACGCCTGGCTGGCTGGTGACGGTTTTCAGAAATGCTTTTGAATCGAACGCTTCACTCACTGACTTATTAACGACTCCGCATTGCACAAACCATGGCGAATGGCCAGGTGAGTCAGTTCGACATCACCGTGAATGTTCAGTTTACTGAACATTCGATAGCGATAGCTGTTGACCGTTTTCGGGCTGAGATTCAGTTGCTCTGAGATCTCATTCACCTTCTGACCTTTAGTGATCATCAGCATAATCTGCAATTCGCGCTCAGACAAACTGGCAAACGGAGATTCCGTTTTTTCCGGTTCAATCTGACTCAGAGCCATCTGTTGAGCAATATCAGAAGCGATGTAGCGCTGCCCGGCGTGTACGGTGCGGATCGCATTGACGACTTCCTGCGGCGCGGCGCCTTTACTGAGATACCCGGCAGCACCCGCCTGCATAACCCTGGCAGGCAGCGGATTTTCGGTATGGACGGTCAGCATGATAACTTTGGTATCAACTAACATGCGCGCGATTTTGCGCGTGGCTTCAAGCCCGCCAATACCGGGCATGTTCATATCCATCAGCACCACGTCTGCGGAGTTAGCGCGACACCATTTAACGGCATCTTCGCCACAGCACGCCTCGCCGGCAACTTTAATACCCTTTATATCTTCAAGAATGCGTCGTATCCCTGCGCGCACCAGTTCGTGGTCATCAACAAGAAGGACGTTGATCAAAGGAAATGTCTCCAGAATAGGGATAACGCTACTGACTGCTAATTGGGTTTATATTAACGGTTTTCCATGCAAGATTAAAACGCTAAAAAATCGGCTATTCGATTCTTGTCTCGTTTTTGGAAATTAAGCTGTACAGTAAGTGGAAAGAAAACCCTTGCCCGCTGGGCTTTTACCTCTATTTTATAGCATCGACATTCGAAAAGTTACTAAAACAGTTGTTAACTCAAACGAAAAAGAGCGCGCGATTTTTTGTAACAACAATTAACGAATGGCGAACCGGGGATAAACATTTAATTGTCGCTAACATATTGGACAGAGTACCTTCATAATCCGCGCCGCCCAATAATCACTGCGCGATAAGTATAAAAAACAACCACTGCATTTTTTGCCGTAGCTTGTGGTATACTCCGCCGCCTTAACTTTCATCGTCGCGCTCATGCGCTGTTTTATAATGAGGAAAATAAATGAGCACACCTGAATTTGCCACTGCCGAGAATAACCAGGAACTGGCACAGGAAGTAAACTGCCTGAAGTCGCTGCTGACGCTAATGCTACAAGCGATGGGCCAGGCTGATGCTGGTCGTGTGATCATTAAAATGGAAAAACAGATCGCGCAGATGGAAGACCAGGCGGAATCCGCTGTTTTTGCCAATACGGTTAAGCAAATTAAACAAGCCTACCGCCAGTAACAAAAACGGCTGGATGCAAAGCATTCAGCCGTTTTCTCGTCTGACACGCAGAACGTGATATCAGTCAGATAAGCCCCGTCGCCGCGGCATAACACGCTATCTGGATCTTATTCGGTGCGTTGAATTTCTTCTGCATATTCTTTTGATGGAAATTGACGGTATTTTCCGAGATGGAGAGAATGATGGCGATTTCTGCCGACGTCTTCCCTTCTGCGGTCCACTTCAGAATTTCCCGCTCACGCTTGCTGAATTTCATTTCAGGCGGCATCACCGTCTCATGTTCAAAGCGTAACAGTGTGGTGAGCGCCATCTGGACGAGCATTTGTAAACGCAGCTCAACTTCTTCACTGGATATCGAGTGTGCCTGTAAGCTGGTACATGACACGGAGAGGAAACCGAGCGCATGATTTGGCATCATCAGACACTGCGTTATTCCCTTGCGTAATCCGTGGTCCCGCGCGCCGTCCCATAATTGCTGGGCATCCGTGAATAATTCATCCGTCCAGGGCAAATGTCCCTGAATGAAATTCTCGGGCTTCAGCACCGGGTCAATGGCGAAATAATTCTCGGACTGATATTGCGCCATCCATTGTTGCGGATAACTGGAATGGACGGAGGTTCGCGGGCGGGTAAATGGCACAGGGTGTCGAACACAAAGCGCATAATAATCGAATTCAAGCGCCTGCGTTTGTCGCTGAAGTTCCTGATATACCTCTTCGGCACAGGTCATTTCCTGAAACCGGAGGAAGCATTCCCGTCGCCAGGTGAAAAAGTCTATATCCCTCATACTTACTGAATGAAGCCTCTGATAAAGATAATCATTATTATGGTGAATATAACCTAACACATAAAGCATGATTATTTATATAAAATATCGGCCACAGGCAGATTATCTTTAATTTGGCGATGGCTTATCCACATCAGGCGGAATAAAAAAGCAACAGAACGGAGTTTAAGGGAGGATAATTTGCTCCAGAAGCGGCATCTGGAGCAAATTGAACGCTAAAATGCTACTGCATTAAGAATTTTTCAAGGAACTGACGGGTTCGGGGCTGCTGCGGATTGGCAAACAGCGCTTTAGCCGGCCCCTGCTCAACTATTCTCCCCTGATCCATGAAAATAGCCCGATCGGCAACGTCGCGAGCGAAGCTCATTTCATGCGTCACAATCACCATCGTGCGTTTCTCCTGCGCCAGCTGTCGGATCGTGTTCAGTACTTCCCCGACCAGCTCAGGATCGAGCGCGGATGTGGGTTCGTCAAACAGGATCACATCCGGGCGCATCGCCAGCGCGCGCGCAATGGCGACACGCTGCTGCTGCCCGCCAGATAAGCGACGCGGATAGCTCGTCTCCTTCCCTGCCAGCCCAACCTTCGCCAGCAGCTCGCGGGCGCGGACCGTCGCGTCTTCCTTAGGTTCCCCCTTGACGATGACCGGCCCTTCAATAATGTTTTCCAGCACCGTGCGGTGCGGAAAGAGATTAAAGCTCTGGAACACGAAGCCGACATGCTGGCGCAGGCGGCGAATCAGCCCTTTTTGCTGGCTGATGGGTTTCCCGGTATCAATGGTGATATCACCCACGCGGATCGTCCCGCCTTCGGGCTGCTCCAGTAAATTGATGCTGCGCAGCAGCGTGGTTTTGCCTGATCCGCTCGGGCCGATAATGGCCACCACTTCGCCCTGCTCAACTTCAAGGTCAATGCCATGCAGCACCGTTTGTCCATGGAATTTTTTCACCAGGTTTTTAACGTCAATTGCACTCATTTTGGATCACGCTCCTGGCGGTTAAGCTGGTTTTCAAAATAGTTTTGCAGAGCGGACAGCACCGTCGCCATCACCCAGTAAATCAGAGAGGCCGCCAGATACATGGTAAACACTTCCAGCGTGCGCGAGGTGATCAGCTGCGCCTGACGGAACAGCTCCGGCACCTGAATGGTCGCCGCAAGCGAGGTGTCTTTCACCAGGCTGATAAAGCTGTTGCTCAGCGGCGGCAGCGCCACGCGCGCCGCCTGGGGCAGGATCGCCCGGCGCAGCGTCTGCCACGGGGTCATCCCGATACTGGCCGCCGCTTCCCACTGTCCTTTATCGATGGAGGAGATCGCCGCACGCAGCGTTTCAGAGGTGTACGCCGCGGTATTCAGCGACAGGCCTATCATCGCCGCCGGGATCGGATCCAGCTCAATACCGAACTGTGGCAGACCGTAGTAAATCATAAACAGCTGGGCGATAAGCGGCGTTCCGCGGAACACGGAGATGTAAAACCGCGCCAGCCACCGCACCGGCCAGATGTTCGACATGCGCATCAGTGCCAGCACAAACCCGAGCACCAGCCCGAAGAACATCCCGCCGATACTGAGCTGTAAAGTAAACACCGCGCCCTTAAGCAAGAACGGCAGCGAATCAATAACCAGTTGAATACTTTCTTGCATTATTATTTTTCTACCTGATTTTTAGACATGAGGATGATAGGCAAACAGCGCAGGCGCTCCGCCAGTATGAACAAACAAAATGGGTCCTTCATCCTTAAAGCGCTTGCGGGCGATGCCGTCGATCAGGCCCGCCATTGCCTTGCCGGTATAGACCGGGTCGAGCAGAATACCTTCGAGACGGGCCAGCAGCTTAACCGCCTCCATCCCTTCATCATTGGGGGTGCCATAGCCCGGCGCGAAATAGTCATCCCACAGCACTATTTCCGCCTTCGCCTGAAGCGCAAGCTGTTCAGCCACCGCCTGTTGCAGGGTGACGACTTTCGGCTTCTGGTCCGCAACGCTTCTGGAAACGGTCACGCCAATCAGCTCGACGTCTGGCATCAGCTGCTCAAGCCCGACCGCTAAACCGGCATGGGTTCCCGCACTGCCGGACGCCACCACCACCGAGGATAAACTTACCGCGCCTTCGCACTGCTGAGCGAATTCCAGCGCGCTCTCAACATAGCCGAGGGCACCCAGCGCATTCGAGCCGCCAACCGGGATCACGTACGGACGAAAACCCTGCGCTTCCAGACGCGTCGCCAGCTCGTCGAGCTGTGCAGCCGGGTCGGTCAACGCGTCGACCATTTCAACCTGCACGTTGAACAGATCCAGCAGCAGACGGTTACCGTTAGTCAGGTAATTCTCTGCCTGCGTGCCGATCGGATTCTCCAGCAGGGCTACGCAGTGGAGTCCCAGCTTCGCCGCCACTGCCGCCGTCTGGCGAACGTGGTTAGACTGAATTGCCCCGGCGGTGATCAGCGTGTCCGCGCCTTCGCGCAGGGCATCGGCGGCGAGAAATTCCAGCTTGCGCAGCTTATTTCCGCCCATCGCCATGGGCGTCACATCGTCACGCTTAATGAATATATCGCGCCCCAGGTAGTCAGAAAATCGCGGCAGATACTCCAGCGGCGTGGGTGCGCCGATAAATTCCAGACGGGGAAAGCGCGTTAAATTCTGTAGTGACATGGTTCCTCCGGTCACGCAAACAATTGTTATTTCATTATGCACGCAGACGCGCGAGAAATAAAAAAGGCGCTTTTAAAAGCGCCTTTTTTTGTCAGTCAGAGACTTATTTCGTCACGTCTGCACCAAACCACTTCTCAGAAAGCGCCTTCAGGCTACCGTCTTTCTGCATCTCAGCAATGGCGCCGTCGATGGCTTTCAGCAGATCCTCGTTACCTTTACGCACCGCCACGCCGGATTCCTGACGGGAGAACGCATCACCCGCGACAGCCAGGGTATTGTTGGTTTTCTTCACCAGATCCAGCGCTGCCAGGCGGTCAACCAGAATGGCGTCAATACGGCCTACGCGCAGATCCTGGTATTTCGTCGGGTCATCATCGTAGGTACGGATGTCCACGCCCTGCACATTCTGGCGCAGCCACTCCTCGTAGTTGGTGCCCAGACCGACGCCGACTTTCTTACCTTTCAGATCCGCTGCGGATTTGATACTGCCTTCGTTACCTTTCTTCACCAGCGCCTGAATACCGGACACGGTGTACGGCGTGGAGAAGTCATACTTCTTCTTACGCTCGTCAGAAATGGTTACCTGGTTAATCACCACGTCAATACGTTTGGAATCCAGTGACGCCAGCATCCCGTCCCATTTGGTGGGTTTCAGGGAGGCTTTAACGCCGAGGTGTTTTGCCAGCTCCTGCGCAAACTCCACTTCAAAACCGGTCAGTTTACCGTCGTCGCCCTGGAAGCTGAACGGAGGATAGGTTCCTTCCAGCCCAACCAGCAGCGTGCCGCGCTCTTTAACTTTGTTGAGCAGATTCTCTGCCGCGAACGTTTTCACGCTCATCCCCGCGACCAGCGCAACGGCCATCATCCCCATCAGCGCCTGACGACCCAGAAGTGCTAATTTCATAAGTACCCCGATACAGTGGAATTTTTGAGTAGTGTAGAGAAATCGCCTGCAACGTCAAAGGCGGCTGCGCTACATCTTATTCTTTTTTAATATATATCAGAAGTTGTTCCGGCGCGGACTTTCTGCTTTATGACGCCCGGCATCTGGACTTTATATTGCGCGTACTTTCGCAGCGCGATGCGGTAATTATTGGTACTGGTGGCGGGCAACCAGGGTTCCAGATTTTCATCCAGGTATCCGGTCGTCAGCAGATCGCGGGAGATATTTTGCATGGTCAAATGCTGACCCAGGCGGCGCAGGCGAACCACGTATTCACGCACGGTGCCGTGACTCATCTCCGTTTGTTCAAACAGGAATTGCTTGAAGCCGATAATATCGAAGAAGTCGCTTTGCTCTTTGCAATGGAGATCGCCACAGAAACGGCAAAGCGCTACCCACTCTTTTTGCTCTTCAAGCCAGGCGGCTTCATCCATCAGCGTGTCGAGGCGGGAAATCGCAATCTTATTCACGATTTCACCGCGACGAACCAGCGTGATGCGGTCGAGTAATTTTTTACAGTGGGCGCAATGCGTCTGGCTGTGTTTAAAGTCTTTCAGGTAGCGGCTTAAAGGCCGTCTTTTAGATTGCTGCACCGTCATGATAACTCCTGGTTGTCAATACGTTGTGCGGCATTTCCAAGGCGAATAACTCACCTATAACTTACCCAGTTTTGTGCGCAGGCGTTTAATGGCCTGGCTGTGCAGCTGGCTCACCCGAGACTCGCCCACCTCCAGCACGGCGCCAATCTCTTTGAGATTGAGCTCTTCCTGGTAATAGAGGGTTAACACCAGTTGCTCACGTTCCGGTAAAGCTTCGATCGCTTCCATCACGCGCTGGCGTAAATTCCCTTCCAGTAAATGGTGTAACGGGTTTTCTTGCTGATGTTCATCGGTCACCAGCTCGATGCTATCGCCATGCTCTTCGCGCCACTCATCATAAGAGAAGAGTTGGCTGTTATTGGTATCGAGCAACATCTGGCGATACTCTTCAACAGGAATGCCCAGACGCTCCGCTACTTCGGTTTCCGTCGCGTTGCGCCCCAGCTCCTGTTCCAGCTGCCCCATCGCATGCGCCACTTCGCGCGCGTTGCGGCGAACGCTGCGCGGCACCCAGTCGCGGCTGCGCAGCTCGTCCAGCATCGCACCACGAATACGCTGCACTGCGTAAGTCGTAAATGCCGTTCCTTGCAGAGCGTCGTACCGGTCAACTGCATTCAATAACCCGATACCGCCCGCCTGTAGCAGATCGTCCAGTTCCACGCTCGCCGGCAAACGCACCTGGAGGCGCAATGCTTCGTGACGCACCAGCGGAACATAACGCTGCCACAGCGAGTGTTTATCCATTACACCTTCAGCGGTATAGAGTGAATTCACGATAAACAGCCCTGCGTTAGTTGAGTTATCGGCATGATTATCCGATTCTGGAGGGGTTTTAATCGGGTGAATAGTGGGTGAAATGAGGGGTTATTTGGGGGGTTACGCGTAAATGCGGACAGAAAAAACCCCGCCGAAGCGGGGTTTAAGCGTCATCAGGCGATTAGCCTTGCAGCAGAGACAGAACCTGCTGAGGAACCTGGTTAGCTTTGGACAGCACGGAGTTACCGGCCTGCTGAACGATCTGCGCTTTAGACATGTTGGACACTTCGGTCGCATAGTCGGCGTCCTGAATACGGGACTGCGCTTCAGACAGGTTGGTGGTGGTGTTGTTCAGGTTGGTTACGGCAGAGCTCAGACGGTTCTGTACCGCACCCAGTGAAGAACGGAATTTATCAACATCAGAGATAGCAGCATCCAGTTTATCTAAAGGATCCAAATTCAGATCGCTCAGCGCAGTATTTGCAGCCGCAGCCGCAGTCACTTTACCAGTGCTGTCAATGGTCGCTGAAGTAAAGGTATTAGCAGCAGAATCATAAACTGCATATGCGTTATTGCCGCTCGTATCTTTATATGAAACCAGTGACTCAGTTGCACCTAAAGTAGTTGTATCAACAGCAATTTTTGCGCTTACAGTGTCTGTTGCTGCTGCAACAGAAGATACGGAACCAGATACCGTGCCAGCTGTATCTGCATTAAATTTGATGGTATTTGCTGTATAATCGACCGTTGCTGCGTAATACTTATCATCACTGCCTTTAACAAAATAATTACCTGCATCATCTTGAACTAAAGAATCACCAGTTGCTGTAGTATTCGTAGTCCCTGTATTGCTAACTGTGGCGGAAGCAAAATCTACAGTAGCATTTAACTTAGTACCATTACTGACGGTTGTAGCAAGTTTGGTGGCATCGAAACCAGTCAGACCCAAAGTTGAGGCTGTGATTTTTTTCAGATCAATGGTAATGTTTTGCCCATCATTGGCACCAACCTGAATTTGCATAGAACCGTCTTTAGCCAAGACATTGACACCGTTAAATTGGGTCTGTCCTGAAACACGGTCGATTTCATCCAGTCGAGATTGAATTTCATCCTGGATTGAAGACAAATCAGTTTTAGAGTTCGTACCAGTAGAGGCCTGAACGGTCAGTTCACGAACACGCTGAAGGTTGTTGTTGATTTCAGACAGCGCGCCTTCAGTGGTCTGCGCCAGAGAGATACCGTCGTTAGCGTTACGTGCAGCCTGAGTCAGACCTTTGATGTTAGAGGTGAAGCGGTTAGCGATAGCCTGGCCCGCAGCGTCATCTTTCGCGCTGTTGATACGCAGACCAGAAGACAGACGCTCGATAGAAGAAGACAGAGCGGACTGGTTCTTGTTGATGTTGTTCTGAGTGATCAGCGAGAGGCTGTTGGTATTAATGACTTGTGCCATGATTTCGATTCCTGTTGTTCATCAAATCTGTTTGGTTAGATTTGGGTTTCCACCCTTCGGCTTCATCGCCGTCAAAGGTGTTATCGTCTGGTCCAAACCAACCTTTAGATATTTTTTCAGGATCGCGTTAATTTTTTTAGCCACGGAAAAGCTCTTCTCTATTACCGTTATTCCCGCCATTAAAAAAAAGAAATTAACCGTAAACTTTCCCCCATTAAGGCCGATAACCCCACTATTCGTTCTACGTGTCGATAGATTAAGGAATAAATATGGCAAGTATTTCATCATTGGGGATTGGTTCGGGTCTTAAGTTAGCAGACATTCTGGATAGTCTGACCACGGCCGAAAAAGCACAGCTGACGCCAATTTCCAAACAACAGACATCGTATACCGCCAAGCTGAGCGCTTACGGCACGTTGAAAAGTTCACTGGAAGCGTTTCAGACCGCCAACACCGCGCTGAATAAAGCCGATCTGTTTACAGCGACCAGCACGTCGAGCAGTACCACGGCATTCAGCGCCACCACCACCGGCAGCGCGATTGCCGGTAAATACACCATCAGCGTGTCGCAGCTGGCGCAGGCGCAAACCCTGACGACCAAAAACGCGCAGCCGGATACCAAAACGGCCATTGCCACGGCTGACAGCAAGATCACCTTTACCGCCGGTAACGGTAAAGATCCGGTGACCGTCGATATCAGCGCGGCAAACTCCTCGCTGACCGGCATTCGCGATGCGATTAACAAAGCTGACGCCGGCGTGACCGCCAGTATTATTAACGTCGGTAATGGTCAGTACCGTCTGTCCATCACCTCCACCGAAACCGGGGCGGACAACGCGGTCAGCATCAGCGTGAGCGGCGACAGCGCCCTGCAATCCTTTATGGGTTACAACGGCACCAGCACCGACGCCAGCAACGGCATGACAGAAAGCGTCACCGCGCAGAACGCCAAGCTGAAGGTGAATAACGTCGATATCGAAAACAGCAGCAACACCATCAGCGATGCGCTGGAAGATATCACCCTGAACCTGAACGATGTCACCACCGGTAACCAGACGCTGACGATCGCTAAAGATACATCGAAAGCGGAAACGGCGATGAAAGCCTGGGTGGATGCCTACAACACCCTTCAGGACAGCTTTGCATCATTAACCAAATATACGGCGGTTGATGCGGGTACAGATGCGCAGGATTCCAGCAACGGTGCCCTGCTCGGAGACAGTACGCTGCGTACTATCCAGACGCAGCTGAAAACCATGCTGGGCAACTCCGTCGGCGGAACCGCCTATAAAACGCTGTCTCAGGTCGGCATTACCTCCGATCCAAGTACGGGTAAGCTGGAGCTGGACAGCGACAAGCTGAAAAAAGCGCTGACGGATAACCCGTCTGCCGTGAAAGATTTGGTTGTGGGTGACGGTAAAACCACCGGGATCACTACCACCATGGCCACCCATCTGACTGACTGGCTTTCCAGTAAAGGCATTATCCAGGCGGCCAAAGATGGCGTCAGCAAAACGCTGAACAAGTTAACGGATCAATATAACGCCGTGAGCGAACGTATTGACGCGAGAGTGGCGCAGTACAAAGCCCAGTTTACCCAGCTGGACGTACTGATGACCTCGCTGAACAACACCAGCAGCTACCTGACGCAGCAGTTCGAAAATACGTCCAGCAACAAGTAGTAAACGCTAATCAGACCCGAGGGGGATAACATGTACGGCGCAAAAGGCACGCAAGCCTACGCAAAGATAGAAGTTGAAAGCGCGGTGATGAGCGCCAGCCAGCAGCAGCTGGTTATCATGCTATTTGATGGAGCCCTCAGCGCGCTGGTACGCGCGCGTCTGTTCCTGGCAGACGGTAATATCCCGGCAAAAGGGCTGGCGCTCTCAAAAGCCATCAACATTATCGAAAACGGGCTGAAGGTTGGCCTGGTGGAAAATAACGGTGATGAGCTTACGCAAAACCTGATTGCCCTTTATGCCTATATGGTACGTCGCCTCCTGCACGCCAACGTGAATAACGACGCCAGCGCCATCGAAGAGGTGGAAAACTTGCTGCGCAATATCGCTGACGGGTGGAAGGAGGTTGCCGGTACGCCACAACTGATGCAGGACGCCGTCTAATGAGTAACGCACCGCAACTTTATGCCCTTTATCAGCAACTCCTTGAGCAGAGCCAGTTGATGTTGCGACTGGCCCGGCAGGGACTATGGGATGATCTGATCATCTGTGAAACCGACTATGTTAATGCGGTGCACTCACTGGCTCGTCTCACTCAGGAAAGTGAGCCTTCGATGCAGATTCAGGAGCAGCTTCGCCCGACGCTGCGGGTGATCCTGGACAACGAAGGCCAGGTAAAAACGTTGCTGCAAGCCAGAATGGATGAACTGGCGAAGCTGGTTGGGCAATCCTCCATCCAGAAAACCGTTCTCTCCACCTACGGTAACCAGGGCGGTCATGTCCTGGTTCCGCAAAGTAATAGCGATATTAATTAGCCATTTAACTGGCGTTCGAGCGTTAACCGTTTCGTTCGCCAGGCATTTCTGCCAAACCTGCTCCATACTTGAGTTTCGCGACCTCATGGAGATGGTGCATGCGCAACCCAACACTTTTACAATGTTTTCACTGGTACTACCCCACCGGCGGTGAACTGTGGCGAGAAGTCACGGCATTAGCCCCCAACCTGAACGAAATCGGCATCAATATGGTCTGGTTACCGCCGGCATATAAGGGGGCATCCGGCGGCTATTCCGTCGGGTATGACTCTTATGACCTTTTCGACCTCGGTGAGTTTGACCAGAAAGGCAGCGTCGCCACCAAATACGGCGATAAAGCCCAGCTGCTGGAGGCCATCAACGCCTTAAAAAGCAACCAGATTGCGGTGCTTCTGGACGTGGTGGTCAACCATAAAATGGGGGCCGATGAAAAGGAACCCGTCCGCGTGCAGCGCGTGGATGCTCAGGATCGCACCCAAATCAGCGATGAGATCATCGAATGCGAAGCCTGGACGCGCTACACCTTCCCCGTTCGGGCCGGGCAGTATTCGCAGTTCATCTGGGATTACAAATGCTTCAGCGGTATCGACCACATTGAAAACCCCAATGAGGACGGTATCTTCAAAATCGTGAACGACTACACCGGCGAAGGCTGGAACGATCAGGTCGACGACGAGATGGGCAATTTCGATTACCTGATGGGTGAAAATATCGATTTTCGCAACCATGCGGTGACGGAGGAGATCAAATACTGGGCGCGCTGGGTGATGGAGCAAACCCACTGCGACGGCTTCCGCCTGGACGCGGTAAAACACATCCCGGCCTGGTTCTATAAAGAGTGGATTGAGCACGTCCAGGAGGTGGCCCCGCAGCCGCTGTTTATCGTGGCGGAATACTGGTCTCACGAAGTGGATAAATTGCAGCACTACATCAATCAGGTGGACGGTAAAACCATGCTGTTTGATGCGCCACTGCAAATGAAATTTCACGAAGCCTCACGCCAGGGACGCGACTACGATATGAGCCAGATTTTCACCGGTACGCTGGTGGAAGCCGATCCGTTCCATGCCGTGACCCTGGTAGCCAACCACGATACCCAACCCTTGCAGGCGCTGGAAGCCCCGGTTGAAGCCTGGTTCAAACCGCTGGCCTACGCGCTCATCCTGCTGCGTGAAAACGGCGTGCCGAGCGTATTCTACCCGGATCTTTTTGGCGCCAGCTATGACGACACCGGCGGGGATGGCGAGACGTATCACATCGATATGCCGGTGATTGAACAGCTCCACGAGCTGATCCTCGCCCGGCAGCGTTTTGCCCACGGCGTGCAGACGCTCTTTTTCGACCATCCAAACTGCATTGCGTTCAGCCGCAGCGGGACTGAGGAGCACCCGGGCTGTGTGGTGGTGCTGTCAAATGGTGATGACGGCGAGAAGACCATCTGCCTCGGGGAAAATTACGGCAATAAGACCTGGCGTGATTTTTTAGGCAACCGCGAGGAAACCGTGACCACGGCGGCGGATGGCGAAGGGACGTTCTTCTGTAACGGGGGAAGCGTCAGCGTCTGGGTGATTGAGGACGCGCTGTAGTGCTGGGAAAGTGCGGCCTGATGCCCTCACCCCGACCCTCTCCCACCGGGAGAGGGAGCAAACCCTAAAAACGGCAATATGATTGCCGTTTTGCTTTTACCGCTACGGAAGCTTACTCTCCAGCGGATTCTTGCTCAGGTAATCTGCGCATTCCACCGTTGGACGGTCAACCTTGTACAGTTCCATACCGTCATACTCCAGCGCCGCCCCATCACGCTCCAGCGGATAGACATCCAGCTTACGGGTCACGTTGTAATAATCATCTGAACGCAGCATGATCTTACCCGGCACCGCGATAACGCGCTGCCACTGACGGCAATCCAGCGTATCCCCCTCTGGCGTCACCACCAGCGTGGCGATCGCTTCCGGGCTCACCATCGCGCTCTGCGGCCCTTTCGACTGCCAGTAACCTGCCAGTTGCGAAGGTACCGGGTGCTTAATCACTTCCTGATAGTTATCTACCTGAACACATCCCGCTAACGTCAGCATCGCAGCCACAATTGCTACTTTTTTCATCATCTTTCCTGCATGCGAAGAAAAAAATATTGTGGCATTAAAGCCATCAGGCTGCCAGCGTAAGATAGGTATTGATTAAACCTGCATCCCCATCACTTCCTGGTATGCCGACACCAGCTTGTTACGCACCTGCAACCCCATCTGCAATGACACCGACGCTTTTTGCAGATCGGCCATCACATCGTTGAGCGCCACGCCGGGTTCGCCAAGGGTAAATCTCTCAGCCTGGGTACGGGCCGCGTTTTGCTTGTCGCTGATCAGGTCCAGCGCCGCATGCAGTTGACCGGCGAAGCTAACGCCCGGCGGCTGGTCAGCCACGCTCTGATTACGGGCGGTCATCGCCGTTGCCTGTAACTGACTGAGTACCCCTTCAATGCCCTGTATAGCCATGACTCTCCCCTGGATGGTTTTTTACGAGGTCAAGACTAACAGCTTGTCAATAAGATAATGGCGGTAAATAGCGTTAAAAAACCAGGTTATTTGACGCATAGAAAATCCCGAATCATCAAATAATGGCAGGGCCATCAGTATGGAACTTTTGTCGTGTTTGCCGACCCGGGAGTCAGTTTTGTTTCTCTACACGAATAACGTAAACCACCAGGATTTAAGAGGTGCGCAATGAGTGCGACAGCAGCATCGACAGCGCCACAGAATAAATCACTCGAGTGGATGAACCGCCTTCGCGCCAACCCTAAGATCCCGTTGATTGTGGCAGGCGCTGCCGCCATTGCGATCGTTGTCGCGATGGTCTTATGGGCAAAAAGCCCGGATTACCGCACGCTCTACAGCAACCTTTCCGACCAGGATGGCGGTGCCATCGTCACCCAGTTAACCCAGATGAACATCCCGTATCGCTTTGCCGATAACGGTGGTGCGCTTGAAGTACCGGCAGATAAAGTGCACGAGCTTCGCCTGCGTCTCGCCCAGCAGGGGCTGCCAAAAGGCGGCGCGGTTGGGTTTGAGCTGCTGGATCAGGAAAAATTCGGCATCAGTCAGTTCAGCGAGCAGGTTAACTATCAGCGCGCACTGGAAGGTGAGCTGGCCCGTACGATTGAAACCTTAGGCCCGGTGAAAAGTGCCCGCGTGCACCTGGCGATGCCTAAGCCGTCCCTGTTTGTCCGTGAACAAAAGTCCCCTTCGGCCTCTGTGACCGTTAACCTCGAACCTGGCCGTGCGCTGGATGAAGGGCAGATCAGCGCCGTCACGCACCTGGTCTCCAGTGCGGTGGCCGGTCTGCCGCCGGGTAACGTTACGCTTGTCGATCAGAGTGGTCATCTGCTGACGCAGTCCAACACCGCCGGGCGCGATCTCAACGACGCTCAGCTGAAATACGCCGCGGATGTGGAAGGCCGTCTCCAGCGTCGCATCGAAGCGATTCTGGGCCCGGTGGTCGGCAGCAGCAACGTACACGCGCAGGTCACCGCGCAGATTGATTTCTCGAATAAAGAACAGACCGAAGAGCAGTACGCTCCGAACGGGGATGCCTCCCGCGCCGTGTTACGCTCGCGTCAGATCAATGAGACGGAACAGGTCGGCGGCCAGTATCCTGGCGGTGTGCCGGGCGCGCTCTCTAACCAGCCTGCGCCTGCCAACGCCGCGCCAATCTCCACCCCGCCGGCAAACCCGCAGAACGGTCAGCAAACGAATCAGCAGACGACCTCGACCGCGAACAGTACCGGCCCGCGTAACAGCAGCCGTAACGAAACGACCAACTACGAAGTCGACCGGACTATCCGCCATACCAAACTGAACACGGGCGATATTCAGCGTCTCTCTGTTGCCGTGGTGGTGAACTACAAAACGCTGCCGGACGGTAAACCGCTGCCGCTCACGGCGGAGCAGATGAAGCAGATCGAAGATTTGACCCGCGAAGCGATGGGCTTCTCTGAAAAACGTGGCGATACCCTCAACGTTGTGAACTCACCGTTCAACCCGGTGGATGAGACCGGTGGCGAACTGCCGTTCTGGCAACAGCAGGCGTTCTTCGATCAGCTGATGTCCGCAGGTCGCTGGCTGCTGGTGCTGATTGTCGCGTGGCTGCTGTGGCGTAAGGGCGTTCGTCCTCAGCTACAGCGCCGTGCTGAAGCCGAGAAAGCCGCGCTGGAACAGAAGAACGCGCGTCCGGACGAGGAAGAAGCGGTTGAAGTTCGTCTCAGCAAAGATGAACAGATGCAGCAGCGCCGTGCTAACCAGCGTATGGGCGCAGAGGTGATGAGCCAGCGCATTCGCGAAATGTCAGATAACGATCCGCGCGTCGTCGCGCTGGTCATCCGCGGTTGGATGGGTAACGAACATGAGTAATACGCTTACAGGCACCGATAAGAGCGTCATCCTGCTGATGACCATTGGCGAAGATCGTGCGGCGGAGGTGTTTAAACACCTCTCCCAGCGAGAAGTGCAGATCCTCAGCGCGGCGATGGCCAACGTGCGCCAGATCTCCAACAAGCAGCTGACAGAAGTGCTGGCGGAGTTTGAGCAGGAAGCCGAGCAGTTTGCCGCGCTCAACGTCAACGCCAACGAATACCTGCGCTCCGTGCTGGTTAAGGCGCTGGGCGAAGAGCGCGCCGCCAGCCTGCTGGAAGATATTCTCGAAACGCGCGACACCGCCAGCGGGATCGAAACGCTCAACTTTATGGAGCCGCAAAGCGCCGCCGATCTTATTCGCGACGAGCACCCGCAGATTATCGCCACCATTCTGGTCCACCTCAAACGGGGCCAGGCGGCCGATATTCTGGCGCTGTTCGACGAGCGTCTGCGCCACGACGTAATGCTGCGTATCGCCACCTTCGGCGGCGTCCAGCCAGCCGCGCTGGCGGAGCTGACCGAAGTGCTGAACAACCTGCTCGACGGCCAGAACCTCAAGCGCAGCAAAATGGGCGGCGTGAGAACGGCAGCGGAAATCATCAACCTAATGAAAACGCAGCAGGAAGAGGCGGTTATTACGGCGGTACGCGAGTTCGACGGCGAGCTGGCGCAGAAAATTATCGACGAGATGTTCCTGTTCGAAAACCTGGTCGAAGTGGACGACCGCAGTATCCAGCGCCTGCTTCAGGAGGTGGACTCCGAATCGCTGCTTATCGCCCTCAAAGGCGCCGAGCAGCCGCTGCGCGAGAAATTCCTGCGCAACATGTCCCAGCGTGCGGCCGATATCCTGCGCGACGACCTGGCCAACCGTGGCCCGGTGCGTTTGTCTCAGGTGGAAAACGAACAGAAAGCGATCCTGCTTATTGTTCGTCGTCTGGCAGAAACCGGCGAGATGGTGATTGGCAGCGGAGACGACACCTATGTCTGATGAACTGTCGTGGAAGCGCTGGACGCCTGACGACCTCTCCCCTCCCACCGCAGAGTTCACCCCTGCCGTTGTGTCGTCCGACGAGGGCGACGCCGGGGCGGGCATCCCCGAGCTGAGTGAAGAGGAACAGCGCGCCCAGATGCTGGCCCAGATGCAAATGCAGGCGCACGAGCAGGGCTTCAACGCCGGGATGAACGAAGGCCGTCAGACCGGGCACGCACAGGGTTATCAGGAAGGGCTGGCGAAAGGTTTAGAGCAGGGCATCGAGCAGGCGCGCCAGCAGCAGGCGCCGCTGCATGCCCGCATGCAGCAGCTGGTGAGCGAGTTTCAGCACACGCTGGATGCGCTCGACAGCGTGATTGCCTCGCGCCTGATGCAGATGGCGCTGGAGGCGGCCCGTCAGGTGATCGGCCAGACGCCGGTAGTGGATAACGCCGCGCTGATTAAGCAGATCCAGGCCCTGCTCCAGCAGGAGCCGCTGTTCAGCGGCAAACCGCAGCTGCGCGTTCATCCTGATGATTTGCAGCGCGTGGAAGAGAGCCTCGGCGCGACGCTGAGCCTGCACGGCTGGCGGCTGCGCGGCGATCCGTCGCTCCATCACGGAGGCTGTAAGGTCTCGGCGGATGAGGGCGATCTGGATGCCAGCGTCGCGACCCGCTGGCAGGAACTGTGCCGCCTGGCGGCACCGGGAGTCATCTGATGACCGCTCGCCTTACGCGCTGGCTTAACACGCTCGATAATTTTGAAACGAAGATGGCGCAGCTGCCATCCGTTCGTCGTTATGGACGCCTGACGCGCGCCACCGGTCTGGTCCTGGAAGCCACTGGGCTGCAACTTCCGCTCGGCGCCACCTGCGTGATTGAGCGTCAGGACGGGGGGGAGACGCGTGAAGTGGAAAGCGAAGTGGTCGGGTTCAACGGTCAGCGCCTGTTTCTGATGCCCCTTGAAGAAGTGGAAGGGATTTTGCCCGGCGCCCGCGTCTACGCGAAAAACATCAGCGGTGACGGCCTGCAAAGCGGCAAACAGCTCCCGCTCGGTCCGGCGCTGCTGGGCCGCGTGCTGGACGGAAGCGGCAAACCGCTCGATGGCCTGCCCTCCCCTGATACCACCGAAACCGGCGCGCTGATCACCCAACCCTTCAACCCGCTGCAACGCACGCCAATCGAGCACGTACTGGATACCGGCGTGCGGCCGATTAACGCCCTGCTCACCGTGGGACGCGGCCAGCGTATGGGGCTGTTTGCCGGCTCCGGCGTGGGTAAATCGGTCCTGCTCGGCATGATGGCGCGTTATACCCAGGCGGACGTTATCGTGGTTGGCCTGATTGGTGAGCGTGGTCGCGAAGTCAAAGATTTCATCGAAAACATTCTGGGTGCGGAGGGCCGCGCCCGCTCGGTGGTGATCGCCGCGCCTGCGGACGTGTCGCCGCTGCTGCGTATGCAGGGTGCCGCCTACGCCACGCGTATTGCGGAAGATTTCCGCGACCGGGGCCAGCACGTGCTGCTGATTATGGACTCCCTGACCCGCTACGCGATGGCGCAGCGTGAGATTGCGCTGGCCATCGGCGAGCCGCCCGCGACCAAAGGCTACCCGCCGTCGGTCTTCGCCAAGCTCCCGGCGTTGGTTGAGCGCGCGGGGAACGGCATCAGCGGCGGCGGCTCCATCACCGCGTTCTATACGGTACTGACCGAAGGCGATGACCAGCAGGACCCGATTGCCGACTCCGCGCGAGCGATCCTCGACGGCCATATCGTGCTGTCGCGCCGTCTGGCCGAAGCCGGGCACTACCCGGCAATTGATATTGAAGCCTCGATCAGCCGTGCGATGACGGCCTTGATCACCGAGCAACACTACGCCCGCGTGCGTAACTTCAAACAACTGCTCTCCAGCTTCCAGCGCAACCGCGATCTGGTAAGCGTCGGGGCGTACGCCAAAGGCAGCGACCCGATGCTCGATAAAGCGATTGCCCTGTGGCCGCAGCTGGAGGCATTTCTGCAACAGGGTATTTTTGAACGCGCCGACTGGGAAGATTCCCTCCAGGCACTGGAGCTGATTTTCCCGCAGGTGTAACACAGGTGGAGGGCGAAGGTCATGGCGCAGAACAGCGCGTTATCAACGCTGAAAGATCTGGCTGAAAAAGAAGTTGATGATGCCGCATTGCAGCTTGGCGCAATGCGACGCGGGTGCCAGCAGGCTGAAGAACAGTTGAAGATGTTAATCGACTATCAGCATGAATATCGCACCAACCTTAACACCGACATGGCGCAGGGCATTGGTAGCCAGCGCTGGATTAACTATCAGCAGTTTATCCAGACGCTGGAAAAGGCGATTGAGCAGCATCGCCAGCAGCTCAACCAGTGGACGCAAAAAGTCGATACCGCACTGAATTTCTGGCGCGAGAAAAAACAGCGGTTGCAGGCCTGGCAAACCTTACAGGACCGGCAGATTGCAGCCTCGACCCTGGCGGAAAACCGTCTGGATCAGAAAAAAATGGATGAGTTTGCCCAGCGCGCATCAATGAGGAAACCAGAATGATCACACTGCAACAACTGCTGATGACCGACAGCGACCCGTCCGGCGGCACGCTGACCGGGAAAGGCGCTGAGGGCGCGCAAGATTTTCTCTCTCTGCTGGCGGGCGCGCTGACCGAGACCACCGGCAAAGGCAAAGATGCCCCGCTGACGCTGGCGGACCTGAAAGCGGCGGGCAGCAAGCTGTCGACAGCGGCAAAGGAAAAAAACGGTGATACCACGCTCCAGGCCAAAATTGCCGAGCTGCTCTCCCGTCAGGAGACCCTGACTGGTGAAGATACCGCCGTCTCCCTGCAAAGCCTCGTCTCCGGCCTGAAACCCGCAGCGAATACGGATGCGCTGAAGACGCTGACCCAGCCGGAGGCGAAAACAAACAGCGAGACCACGACTGAAGAAGAGGAGCTGGCCGGGTTAAGCGCGCTGATGGCGATGTTAGCGCACCAGCAGACCACCACCCCGGTAGCGACGCAGCCTGCGAGCACCGGGGAGATCGCCCCCCGTGCCGCCCTCCCCTCTGCGCTAGCCCAGACGGACAACGGCCAGCATCAGCCGCTTAGCCATGCGTTAACGGGTCAGGAAAAAATGCCGGTTCAGGACAGCGACACATCGCTGCCCGCCACGGCAGCCGTTACGCCAGCCGTCGCCGCCGTCGCGGAGAGGCAGGACGTAGCGAGCGCGGCGTCGTCTGCCGCCAGCCCAACCGCGACGCTGGCGCCGATCGTCAGTCACCTGGCGCCTTCACAGCCTGCCGCTACCGTTGCGACAGCGCCGGTGTTAAGCCAGCCGCTGGGCACGCACGAATGGCAGCAGAATCTGAGCCAGCACATCACCCTGTTCACAAAGCAGGGACAGCAGACCGCAGAGCTGCGTCTGCACCCGGAGGATCTGGGTCAGGTGCAAATTTCGCTTAAGCTGGATGACAACCAGGCGCAGTTGCAGATGGTTTCGCCCCACAGCCACGTCCGCGCGGCGCTGGAAGCGGCCCTGCCGATCCTGCGCACGCAGCTTGCGGAAAACGGCATTCAGCTTTCCCAAAGCAGCGTCAGCAGCGAGGGCTTTGCCGGGCAACAGCAGTCCTCATCCGGGCAGCAACAGCACACTTCGCGTTCCGGCCAGCATGGCGGGTTTAACGATGAGAGTGAAGAGTTATTGCCTGCCCCTGCCGCCCTGCAATCCGCCGCGCGCGGCAGCCGTGCCGTAGACATCTTTGCCTAAACGCCAGAGGTAACGTGATTATCCCCGTCTTTTCCACGCTTTGACCTAAGCCGGACACGGGATAATCACCGTATTAAGCTGTACCGAAACAGGAAGCTCGTATCAGATGACAGACTCCGCTATCACCAAAAAAAGCAAGCGTTCCATCTGGATCCCGCTGCTGGTGTTGATTACCCTCGCGGCCTGCGCCACCGCAGGCTACAGTTACTGGCGTATGCAGCAGGAACCCTCCAGCGCGGCCGCCAAAGCTGAAGCGCCGCCTCCACCGGCGCCGGTCTTCTACCCGCTGGATACGTTCACCGTGAACCTGGGCGATGCGGATCGCGTGCTTTACGTGGGTATTACGCTGCGTCTGAAAGATGAAGCGACCCGTGCACGTCTGAACGACTACCTGCCAGAAGTGCGTAGCCGTCTGCTGCTGCTGTTTTCTCGTCAGGATGCCTCCGCGCTCGCCACCGATGTGGGCAAGCAAAAGCTGGTCGATGCCATTAAACAGACGCTGGCGACCCCGCTGGTAAACGGCCAACCTAAGCAGGAAGTCACTGACGTTCTGTATACAGCCTTCATTCTGCGGTAACGACATGGGCGACAGTATTCTTTCTCAGGCAGAAATCGATGCGCTGCTCAACGGCGACAGCGATAAAAGTGACGAACCGAAGCCGGGTCTGACCGGCGATGATAATATTCGTCCCTACGATCCCAATACCCAGCGTCGCGTGGTGCGCGAGCGTTTACAGGCGCTGGAGATCATCAACGAACGTTTCGCACGTCAGTTCCGTATGGGGTTGTTTAATCTGCTGCGTCGTAGCCCGGATATCACCGTCGGTGCGATCCGCATTCAGCCGTATCATGAGTTTGCCCGCAACCTGCCGGTGCCAACCAACCTTAACCTGATCCATCTGAAACCGCTGCGCGGTACCGGCCTGGTTGTGTTCTCGCCAAGCCTGGTGTTCATCGCGGTGGATAACCTGTTCGGTGGCGATGGCCGTTTCCCGACCAAAGTGGAAGGCCGCGAGTTTACCCATACCGAACAGCGCGTGATTAACCGCATGCTGAAGCTGGCGCTGGAATCCTACAGCGACGCGTGGAAAGCGATTAACCCGCTGGAAGTGGAGTACGTGCGTTCCGAGATGCAGGTGAAGTTTACCAACATCACCACCTCCCCGAATGACATCGTCGTGAACACCCCGTTCCACGTCGAGATCGGCAACCTGACGGGCGAGTTCAACATCTGCCTGCCGTTCAGCATGATTGAACCGCTGCGCGAACTGCTGGTGAACCCGCCGCTGGAGAACTCACGTCACGAAGATCAGAACTGGCGTGAAAACCTGGTGCGTCAGGTGCAGCATTCGCAGCTGGAGCTGGTGGCCAACTTCGCCGACATCTCCATGCGGTTATCGCAGATCCTGAAATTACAACCCGGCGACGTTTTGCCGATAGATAAACCTGACCGCATTATTGCCCATGTGGATGGCGTACCCGTGCTGACAAGCCAGTACGGCACGATTAACGGCCAGTATGCGTTACGCGTTGAGCACTTGATCAACCCGATTTTGAATTCGCTGAATGAGGAACAGCCCAAATGAGTGACATGAACAATCCGTCCGATGAAAACAGCGGAGCACTGGACGATCTGTGGGCTGACGCGTTAAACGAGCAGAAAACGACGCCGACGAAAAGCGCGGCAGACGCGGTCTTTCAGCAGTTAGGCGGCGGCGACGTCAGCGGCACGTTGCAGGACATCGACCTGATTATGGACATTCCGGTCAAGCTGACCGTTGAGCTGGGTCGCACCCGCATGACCATTAAAGAGCTGCTGCGCCTGACGCAGGGTTCCGTGGTGGCGCTTGACGGTTTAGCGGGTGAGCCGCTGGATATTCTGATCAACGGCTACCTGATTGCACAGGGCGAAGTAGTGGTGGTGGCCGATAAATACGGCGTACGTATCACCGACATCATTACCCCTTCCGAACGCATGCGTCGTCTGAGTCGTTAAGTATGAAAACCCAGGCAACACTGTCCGCGCCCTCCGCCGTACCCGGCTCACCGCTGCTCCAGGTGAGCGGCGCGCTGTTCGGTATTATTGCCTTTATCCTTATCGCCGCCTGGCTGGCAAAGCGTTTCGGTCTGGCGGGGAAAACGGCCGGTACCCGCGGGTTGAAGGTCAGCGCCAGCACCCCGCTAGGACCGCGCGAGCGCGTGGTCATTGTGGAGGTGGAAGATGCACGACTGGTGCTGGGCGTGACCGCCTCCAGCATTAACGTCCTTCACACGCTCCCCCCTGCGCCTGTCACGGTGGAGGCTAACGCCCAGGCCCCTGCGGATTTCCAGTCCGTAATGAAGAGTTTGCTCAAGCGTCCCGGGAGATCCTGATGCGCCGTTTGTTATTCCTTACGCTGACAGGCCTGGGCCTGTTCGCGCCCTCTGTGTATGCGCAACTGCCGGGGCTGGTTTCCACGCCGCTGGCGAACGGTGGACAAAGCTGGTCCCTGTCCGTGCAGACGCTGGTATTCATCACCTCGCTGACCTTTATCCCGGCGATCCTGCTAATGATGACCAGCTTCACCCGCATCATCATTGTGTTTGGCCTGCTGCGCAACGCGCTCGGCACGCCGTCCGCGCCGCCCAATCAGGTACTGCTGGGTTTAGCCCTGTTCCTGACCTTTTTCATTATGTCGCCGGTGATCGACAAGATTTACACCGAGGCCTACCAGCCGTTCAGCGAAGATAAAATTTCCATGCATGTTGCCCTGGAAAAGGGCGCGCAGCCATTACGTGAATTTATGCTTCGCCAGACGCGCGAAGCGGATCTGGCCCTGTTTGCCCGTCTCGCTAACACCGGTGAGTTACAGGGGCCGGAAGCGGTGCCGATGCGTATTCTGCTCCCGGCGTATGTGACCAGTGAGCTGAAAACGGCGTTCCAGATTGGCTTCACCATTTTCATTCCGTTCCTGATTATTGACCTGGTGATCGCCAGCGTCCTGATGGCGCTCGGGATGATGATGGTCCCGCCCGCAACCATTGCCCTGCCCTTTAAGATCATGCTGTTCGTGCTGGTCGACGGCTGGCAGCTGCTGGTCAGCTCGCTGGCGCAGAGTTTCTACAGTTGAGGAGCGCGCAATGACGCCTGAGTCGGTCATGATGATGGGCACGGAGGCGATGAAAGTCGCGATTGCTGTCGCCGCGCCCCTGCTGCTGGTTGCGCTGGTCACCGGTCTGATTATCAGTATTCTCCAGGCCGCCACGCAGATTAACGAAATGACCCTGTCGTTCATCCCGAAGATCATTGCCGTCTTCGTGGCGATTATCGTTGCCGGGCCATGGATGCTCAATTTGCTGCTGGACTATATGCGCAACCTGTTCACCAATCTGCCTTACATCATCGGCTGACGGACGATGCTGCATTTCACCAGCGATCAGTTTGTTCAGTGGCTCGGGATCTATTTCTGGCCGATGCTGCGCATCATGGCGCTGATCTCCACCGCCCCCATACTCAGTGAAAAGTCGGTGCCTAAACGCGTCAAAATTGGGCTGGGCATCGTTATCACGATTATCGTTGCCCCTACCCTGCCAGCGGTGGATATCCCGATCTTTTCCCCGAATGCGATCTGGATTGCCCTGCAACAGGTGATGATTGGCGTGGCGGTCGGGTTTACGATGCAGCTCGCCTTCGCCGCGGTACGAACGGCGGGTGAACTTATCGGTTTGCAGATGGGTCTGTCTTTCGCGACGTTCGTTGACCCGGGCAGCCATCTGAATATGCCCGTGCTGGCGCGTATTATCGACCTGCTGGCGATGCTGTTGTTTCTCTCGTTCAACGGCCACCTGTGGCTCATCTCGATGCTGGTGGACACCTTCCACACGCTGCCGATTGGCGACAACCCGGTAAACAGCAACGCGTTTCTGGCGCTGGTGCGGGCTGCCGGGCTGATCTTCCTCAACGGGCTGATGCTGGCGCTGCCGATCATTACCCTGCTGCTCACCGTTAACTTCGCATTAGGTTTACTCAACCGAATGGCTCCGCAGCTGTCGGTATTCGTCATCGGCTTTCCGGTGACTTTGACGGTTGGCCTTTTATTAATGTCATTATTGATGCCACTTATCGCCCCCTTCTGCGAGCATTTATTCAGTGAGATATTCAATCTGTTAGCGGATATTGTCAGCGAACTTCCACGCAAATAATAACCCGCAGTGTTTGCAATGTCTTTCTGAGGATATTCCTAAAAATAATCTCGAAAAACATCTACCAGGATATATCTGACGCGGTTTAAATGTTTCTAACCACCTCACAATACTTAATATTTACTTTACTTTAAGATGATTCCTGGCAAATTATACGTAACTTTACGGGATAGTGAGTTCGCCTGAAAGTCTTTGTCATGCTCACAGGTTTTATTAGATTTTTTCCATCCCGTATGGCTGTTTATGAGCTCTCAGGCAGGTGGTGAATTATCGTTACGCATTGAGTGAGGGTATGCCATGTCAACGATCATTATGGATTTATGCAGCTACACCCGGCTAGGGTTAACCGGGTACTTAGCAAGCAGAGGGGTAAGAAAGAGAGACATCAACGATGCACACACCGTTGAAGAACTCGCAGCCGCTTGTGACGCCCACAAGCCCGGCGTGGTGTTTATTAATGAGGACTGTTTCATTCACGACCCCGCTAACAGTCAGCACATTAAGCAGATCATTAATCAGCATCCTAAGACCCTGTTTATTGTTTTTATGGCGATCGCCAATATTCATTTCGATGAGTATTTGTTGGTGCGTAAAAACTTATTAATCAGTTCGAAATCGATTAAACCAGAGTCGCTTGATGATATCCTGGGCGATTATTTGAATAAAGAAGTTAAGAATGTAGGGGCGGTTAACTTACCCACCCTATCATTAAGCAGAACTGAATCAAGTATGCTAAGAATGTGGATGGCTGGACAAGGGACAATTCAGATCTCAGACCAGATGAATATCAAGGCAAAAACAGTATCGTCACACAAAGGAAATATTAAAAGGAAAATTAAAACGCATAATAAGCAAGTCATATACCATGTCGTACGCCTGACAGATAATGTGACGAATGGGATTTTCGTTAATATGCGCTAATTTGCACGGCCATGTTGTACCCTACCTTGATCTCTGGCCTGGCCAGAGATTTTGCTTTTCAGTAGCCGGAGCCGGGGAGAAGATGCCCCCGACGCCGCCCTATTCCGCCGTTTCCACAAAGATCCCATCCGGGTGCCCCAGTTCGTTGAAGAACCAGATGCCGAGCGGGTAATCTTCCAGCGACACCAGATACATTGTGCCTTCATTAAACTCTTCTATAGCCAGCACCACGCCCGGGCGGCGCGGCCCACCGTCCGTTTTGACGGTTACCCGATCGTTGACCTTCATACATTCCTCCTGTGGTTTTGAGCCAGTGTAGAACAAATTGCATTGCCTGGCATCGCCACCTGGCGCGAATGGCGTTTTTGTGTGCGGTCTATACTTAACTGTTGAGACGATTAAATGAGGAACCCGCCATGAAGACCGACAAAGAGTACAGCGACACCATTAAGCGTGAGGTTGAAGTGGATGTCGATGCCCTGCTTGCCGCCATCAATGAAATCAGTGAGTCCGAAGTTCATCGCGCGGAGGATAATTCCGACCGTGTCGTGGTCAATGGTAGGGATTACCATACCTACCGTGAACTGGCTGAAGCATTCGAGCTGGATATCCATGACTTTAGCGTCTCGGAGACGAACCGCTAAGGCGAAAAAAATCCCGGTCATGGGGATGACCGGGATCAAACTTGCTTATGCAAGAAGCACTTGTAAATTCGTTACACCAGGAAATCTGATGCAGGTAAGACATTATCCCCAACGGAATAGTCTTACAAGCATATATTCTCTTAGCGAATATTATATTTTATACATGTGAATTTTGGTTATGAGTATAAACATGCGCCGCGTGTGGGTTTGTCGGGATCGTTTCCACTTCAACGGCGCGTCAATGCCTGTTTTTTTAAGATTTATCTTAGGTGAAATCATCACCCGGGAGACGTTATGCCTTCGTTTGAGGAGACTCTGCTTGTTTTTACCGACCTCGACGGCACGCTGTTGGATTTTCACACACTCGACTGGCAGCCTGCGGCCCCCTGGCTGGAAAAGTTAATGGATGAACAGGTACCGGTCATTCTGTGCAGCAGCAAAACCGCGTCCGAGATGGATGACATCCAGCAGGAGCTGGGGCTTGGCGGGTTGCCCTATATTGCGGAAAACGGCGCGGTGATCCAGCCTGACGTACGGTGGGAAAACGCCGCACGGTTCATCTCAGAAAAGAAGCATGACGATATCCGGCAGTGTATTGCCCGGGTACGTCAGGAAATGCATCTTAAATTCACCACCTTCGATGACGTGGATGAGCGCGTGGTCGCCGGATGGACTGGGCTGAGTCGTCCCCGCTCAGTGCTTGCGCGTAAACACGAGGCTTCCGTGACGCTGATCTGGCGTGACAGTGATGAACAAATGGAACGCTTTGCCGCCGAACTCGCCCGGCAGGGGCTGAAGATCGTCCAGGGAGCACGCTTCTGGCATATCCTGGACACCTGCTGCGGCAAAGACGCGGCGGTTCACTGGCTTGTGGACCAGTATCGCCTGCACGAGGGTTCCGAACCGATGACGCTGGGCCTGGGCGACGGCCCGAATGATGCCCCGCTGCTGGACAGCGTAGGCTTTGCCGTCGTGGTGAAAGGCTTCAACCGGGAGGGCGTCAGCCTTAAGAACAACGATCCCGCCCGGGTTTATCACACTCAGCACACCGGGCCGACTGGCTGGTGCGAGGGGCTTGATTACTTTTTGACGTGATCCTGCCAGATGACCCGGTTACGCCCGCGCTGTTTCGCCTCATACAGACGCGCATCGGCGATGGATTGCAGATTTTCGAAGTGATAATTGCCCTTCTCCTGCGCGCCAGAGACGCCAAACGACGCACTTACGCGCAGGGTGGTACTTTTCTTAATCAGGATCTCTTTGCTGTCGATACGCTCGCGGATCTGCTCTGCGACTTCCGCCGCCTCTTCAAGCGTCATGCCCGGCAGCACCACACAGAACTCTTCGCCCCCGACGCGTCCGGCAATATCTTTAGTCCGGAGGGTGCTGGCAATCAGACCCGCGGCATGGGACAACACCTTATCACCCGCCTGATGCCCGAACCGATCATTGATGCTCTTGAAGCAATCAAGATCGATCTGAATGACCGAGAAAGGCAGCGACTGCTGTTCACACTGCTTCGCCAGCATTTTCGCCTGCTCGAACAGCGACCCACGATTATTCAGCCGGGTCAGAGGGTCGTGCCAGGCCTGCCATTGCAGCGAGTTCTGCATCGAATACATATTACTGACCATGCGCCGGATCACCAGCCATGAGATGAGCAGCATCGCGGTGAACAGCGCCCAAAGCAATGCCAGCACAATGCTGATGCTGCCGAAATCACCGCGCACCCCTTCATCCAGGGTGTGCACGCGCAGGACGATGCCATCAAAATGGTCGAGACGCTCCCAGCTCACAAAACGACTCCCCAGGCGAATGCCACCTTCGGAATCCGATTCTATCGCGTGCGCTATCTGCGCTAATTCGCGCGCGTCAAAATGATTAACGTCCGCAGCAGGTGATTCAGACGTTGCAAGCTGAGTAAGCCGACTGTCATACAGTTGGTATTCCCCTTCCGGGTTATCGCCCACGGCTTCCACCAGCAGGCGACGCAGGGTGGCAAAGGTGAAATCCATCGCCACCACGCCATACCAGACGTGATTGTAATAAACCGGCACGCTGGCGGTGATCAGCGGCTTTTTGCCGACAAAGGTGGAAGGCGGCGAGATAAACCAGCGCACGGCACGCGCACGGTTTTCACGCTCGGACTGTTGGGTAAACCAGGGCTGAGTGACCAGATGGTAATAGCGCTGCACGATATCGCTGGAATTTCCCGGCGTATCCGTTTCCAGAAAGAATCCGGCGCGAGAGACATAAATCACGCGCTCTTCGTTGCGGGAAGGGCTGGATGCCAGACGCAGCAAATACCCCACTTCAAGCGCGGCGGACAGTTCATTATCAAGGTACTCATCATCACGGTTCAGAAGGGTCGTCTTTTCAACGAAGGCATCCGAAACACCGTTGATCGGTAACGTGCGCTGTTTATCAACCGCAATTTGCCAGCTGGGGGACGTGCGCAAATGCGCAAAACGCTTTACCGCATCATGCAGCACGCCAAACGCCAGCGGCGTTTCCAGCGCATCACGCATGCTGTGGCGAAAAAAACAATAACTTATCGACGCTGAACTGAAGCTGTCTGTCCAGCGCACTGGCAACCGTTTCCAGATGGTTACGCTGGCTGGAGATATAAGCATCTTCCAGTACCACAACTTCGCGCCAGGTCAGGAGGGTGGAAAAGATCAGGACAACGATAAAACAGAAGTTAACAATCAAACGGGGATTGCTACGCTTATGCAGCCACTGCAAAAAAGATTGTTTTACAACAAAGGTATCGTGCTGCACACACACTCCCTGATTGTCGCTCACCATCTGATATGATAAGTCTTCTGCCAGTAAAAACGCCCGGCAAGGCCGGGCGTTGTGTGATTAAGCCTTGTCGCGTTTTTGCCTTTTATTAGCAGGCTGAAGCTCGTCTTCGCGAAAAGCCTCCCGCTTAATGCCGTATCCATCATGCCACCGACACTCCACCATTCCGCTGGAATACCCGGTGACGATCATACCTGGACCACCATTTTTGGGCTTAACTTCATCACTGATCAAAAAGACCATACCTGCCTCCTGTATCAGGGTGAAACGTTTTCAATTTAGACGAGGAATGGTCTTTTTGCATCCGGGGTCAGCAATAATTAATGCGATTTCCCGCGTACTTTTTCAACCAGCTTAACAACGGCTACCACAATCAGACCGACGATAAAGCCCAGTACGAGGTTAAGCAGTGTGGGCAGAATTGCAGCAACTACCGCTCCCTGGCCTGACGCAAAATGTTCAATCATGTGATGCAGCGAAGCAACACCGTGCACGATAATTCCGCCACCGACCAGGAACATCGCCAGGGTTCCCACCACCGACAAGGTTTTCATCAGCCACGGCGCCAGCACCAGCAGGCTTTTCCCAATGCCGCGCGCAATTGCGCTGGATTTTTTTTCCAGCCAGAAGCCGATATCGTCCAGCTTGACGATCAGCCCGACCAGGCCATAAACCCCTATCGTCACGAGGATCGCAATGCCGGACAGGATCAGCACCTGGTTCATCAGAGGGGCATCTGAGACGATACCCAGCGTAATCGCCACTATCTCGGCCGAGAGGATAAAGTCCGTGCGGATCGCGCCTTTGACCTTATCGCGTTCAAACGTTTTTGGATCCTGCGCGGCCAGCGCTTCCAGACGCTGCTGGCGCATTTCCGGGGTGTCTTTCTCTTTGCGTGCAGCGAACATATGCAACACTTTTTCGGCACCCTCGAAGCACAGGAACGCCCCGCCAATCATCAGCAGGGGCGTAATGGCCCAGGGTATAAAGGCGCTAATCAGTAGCGCCAGCGGAACGAGGATCACCTTGTTAATAAAGGACCCTTTCGCAACGCCCCACACCACCGGCAACTCACGGTTCGCCCGCACGCCGCTGACCTGCTGCGCGTTAAGCGACAAATCATCTCCCAGTACCCCGGCGGTCTTTTTCGCCGCCAGTTTTCCCATAACCGAAATGTCATCCAGCAAGGTGGCGATGTCGTCCAGTAATGTTAATAAGCTACTTCCTGCCAAAATCTCTTTCCTTCTTTTTTTGCTAATTAAGTGAATAGTATGGAACAAAACTCACCGCCCGGAAACTGGCACCTCGCGTCAACAAAAATTTCACATCAACAACACAATTAAAGCACTCGCCAGGCTGATAGTTTTGGCGTTAACTATGAGCGAACTTTTTATTTCGTCGTGAGGGACTATGCGTTTCCGGCATTTATTACCGCTCATTGGAGCACTCTTTTCCCTGTATATCATCTGGGGGTCCACCTATTTTGTCATTCGTATAGGCGTGGAAAGCTGGCCCCCGCTGATGATGGCCGGTATTCGTTTCCTTACGGCCGGCGTGCTGCTGATGGCGTTTTTATTGCTGCGCGGCCACAGACTACCGCCGCGGCGTCCCCTGCTTAACGCCGCCCTGATTGGCCTGCTGCTGCTGGCGGTGGGCAATGGCGCGGTAACCGTCGCCGAACACCAGAACGTGCCGTCGGGCATCGCCGCAGTGGTCGTCGCAACCGTGCCGCTGTTTACGCTCTGCTTTAGTCGCCTCTTCGGGATCCGCACCCGTAAGCTCGAATGGCTGGGCATCGCGATTGGGCTTGTGGGTATCATCCTGCTGAACAGCGGCGGTAACCTGAGCGGGAACCCCTGGGCTGCCGTTCTGATCATGATCGGCTCCATGAGCTGGGCCTTCGGCTCGGTCTACGGTTCACGCATCGAGCTGCCCTCCGGGATGATGGCAGGTGCGATTGAGATGCTCGCGGCGGGCATTGTGCTGCTGATGGCCTCCGCGTTGACGGGTGAAAAACTGACGGCGATGCCAGACCTTTCAGGTTTCCTGGCCGTCGGGTATCTGGCGCTGTTTGGCTCGATTATCGCCATCAACGCCTATATGTACCTGATTCGCAACGTCTCACCGGCGGTTGCCACCAGCTACGCCTACGTTAACCCGGTGGTTGCCGTGCTGCTGGGTACCGGTTTTGCGGGCGAAGTGCTGTCGACGATTGAATGGCTGGCGCTGGGTGTGATTGTCTTTGCCGTGGTACTGGTCACGCTGGGTAAATATTTGCTGCCCGCGAAACCGATTGTCACGAGGTGTGAGGTGGAGAAACCGTGATCGGGTGAATGCCCTGGGTATCGATCTGCGCGGCCTGACCGCCGCCGCAGATCCACTCTTCCAGCCGCTCCGTCAGTTCCAAGTCATTCAGCTTCATTCTTCCACGCAGCGCGCACTCCCAGACAATCAGCACCCGCCAGCCCTGAGCGTAAAGCTGAGAAACATCGCGTTTATCACGCTCGACGTTTCTGCCAATCTTCTCCAGCCAGAAGTCGGTGCGTGTCGCCGGGACTTTAAACAGATAGCAGTCGTGATGATGCCAGAAACAGCCGTGGGTAAAGATGATGCACTGGTACGCGTCGATGACGAAATCAGGACGCCCGGCAAGCGTGGCATCCTGAACCCTGAATTCAAACCCGGCGGCGGTCAGAAGGCCCGCGATCCGTTTTTCAATCGCGGTATCACGCGTGCCGATGGCACGCATGTTTTTACTGCGCGTGGCCTTGTTGTGAACGTCCGCCATCGACGGCCTCGCTCTGACGAAGCTGAACGGCCTTGCTGATGCGTGAGGCCAGCAGTTTAGCTACCGCGGCAAAGGCTGGCACCACCACCGAGTTGCCAAACTGACGATAGGCCTGGGTATCTGATACCGGGATGCGAAAACTGTAGCCCTGCGGCGTCTCAAAGCCCATTAAGCGGGCGCACTCGCGCGGCGTTAAGCGCCGCGGTCGGTGCTGTTGGTTCTGGGGATCGTCAAAATCTTTTTCGCCCAGCGCCTTATCCCAGCCGCGATCGATAAGAATTTCCGCACCATCTTTGTAATAGCGCGCCGACAGCGTACGCGTCACGCTGTCAGGATTAAGCGGATTGACCATGCCAAACCCAAAGCCATTGCCTTTGGCCTGATGCTTTTTGGCATAGCGATAGAGGTATTTCCACAGCACCGGGGTCAGAATGAATTTCGCATCGACGGCGGGCTCCAGCAGATCGGCCACCGTCGGGCGGCGCGCCGGATACAGCGAGGGCAAATCACGCAGCGTAAAATCGCCTTTCAGATTGAGATCGCGGCGGAAGCCCACCAGCACGATGCGTTCGCGGTGCTGCGGCAGGAAGTGTTTGCCGTCGATAATTTTCGGATCGTCCGGCCCCATGTCCTCTGCATCCGCCACGTCATAATCCAGTTCATCCAGCGTTTGCATGATAATGCGGAAGGTTTTGCCGCCGTCATGACTCTTTAAATTCTTGACGTTCTCCAGCACAAAAATTGCCGGGCGGCGGGCATCAATGATCCGGGCAACATCAAAGAACAGTGTGCCCTGCGTATCGCAGGCAAAGCCGTGTGCGCGTCCCAGCGCGTTCTTCTTCGACACGCCAGCCAGCGAGAACGGCTGACACGGAAAGCCCGCCAGCAGCACATCGTGCGCCGGAATGGTATTGCGAATGTGTTCGGCGGCCTCTTCATCGCTGACGCCGGTTTTGTGGCTCAGCGTGACATCCCGAATATCCGCGTTGAACTGGTGCGCGTCGGGATCGCAATACCAGTTGGCTTTATAGGTACGGACGGCATGTTTGTTCCATTCACTGGTGAATACACACTGCCCGCCAATAGCTTCAAAGCCATGGCGAATGCCGCCGATACCGGCAAAGAGATCGATAAAGCGAAAGGCATAATTTGGATGCGCAGCAGGCGGACGCGGCAGCAAATTTTGCAGATAGCGGAACTCACCATCGCTCAGGCGGTGACCTGCCCTGTCGCTTATCAGCAGCCGCTTGAGTATCGCCGGGCTCCAGTGGCTCTCGCCATGGGCCACCAGCTGGTTTGCCAGCGTTTTAGCATCATACATTTCCAGCAGCTGACGCAGGAGTGCCTGCACGGCTGCCGTTGATTTCTCAACCCGCTCAGGCGCGGGCACAGTCACTGATCGATTTTCCTGCATTCTCTTAACCGGACAATAAAGACAGAAAACAGAGTACCACAGTTCAGGATCGCACACTGCGACGGAAATGGGTCAATATCTGGCTGTCGGTTCCGAGGTAATCGCCCTGTAATTCGGCACTCAGCTTCGCCATAAACTGGATCAGAAAATCGGCATTGTGACGCGCAAGTTCGCGCCCCCGCGCGGTTTGCATGGTGTCAGGCAGGCGCAGGAGTTTGGTCTGAAAGTGGTCGAGCGCGAAGGCTTTATCATCCAGCGCTCGTGTTCCGGCGAACGGGTCGTCGGCATCAAACAGCGCGGCGCCCAGCGCACCGGAGACGGCAAAGACGCGCGCCAGGCCGATAGCGCCTAACGCCTCCAGCCGGTCGGCATCCTGCACAATTTTGGCCTCCAGGCTTTGCGGCGCGATACCGGCACTGAAGCTGTGCGCTTCAATAGCATGCTCAACGGCTGCATAACGATCCGGCGGAAAATCAGGAAAATCGCGACTCAGGATCTCGCGCGTTTTTCCCGCTGCCAGCCGCGAGGAGTGGCTACGTTCCGGGTGATTTTTCGGCAGGCTGACAATGTCATGGAAGTAGCATGCGGTCAGCACAACCAGCGGATCGCTATCCTCGTCAGCCATAATACCCTGCGCCGTCATCCAGACGCGGTGAAAATGGGCGATATCGTGCGCCGCATCATCAGTAAAATGATTTTCGTCGAGCCAGCGCTCAAAACGGTGTTGCCACTGCGCAAGTTCCATCATCCTGTCCTGTTGCTCAAAAGTGAGTGAATTATAATACACCCGAATTAAAATCCTTTATAAATAGAATTACGAAATACTTAATAATAATTACCCGCTATATTTTCAATGAATTAATTCATATGAAAAATAAAGAGATAAAAAGAAATATTTTGTAATATTTTTACCACTTTAATTACATTTATTTTTGAACCTAAATAATAATCCATAGAATAGTATCAGCCATGTAGTTACGGAGGGTAATTACATATATTCAGACAATTTATATTTAAAGGGAATATATAATGAAAAGAAAAGTTCTGGCAATTCTCGTACCCGCGTTATTAATGGCTGGCGCAGTAAATGCGGCGGAAATGTATAACAAGAATGGCAACAAAGTTGACCTGTACGGTAAGGTTGATGCGCGTCATACCTTCTCCGACAACCCAGGCGACGACGGCGATGAAACCTATGTACAGGTGGGTTTCAAAGGCGAAACGCAGATCACGAACGACCTGACAGGCTATGGCCAGTGGGAATATAAAACCTACGCTAACGACACCGAAGGCGCAGGGGATAAATCTTTCAACCGTCTGGCATTCGCTGGTCTGAAATATGGCGACTACGGCTCATTTGATTACGGCCGTAATTACGGCGTCGTGTATGACGTTGAAGCCTGGACCGATATGCTGCCGGTATTTGGTGGAGATTCTTACACCTGGACCGATAACTTCATGAACGGTCGTGCTAACGGTCTGGCGACCTATCGTAATAACGATTTCTTCGGTCTGGTCGACGGCCTGAACTTTGCGCTGCAATACCAGGGTAATAATGAAGGTGGCAACGCAAACGAAAATCAGGAAGGCACCAAAAACGGCCATGATGATGTTCGTTTCCAGAACGGCGACGGCTTCGGTATGTCCACCTCTTATGACTTCTCTGGCGATCTGTCTGGTCTGAGCCTGGGTGCTGCATACTCTTCTTCTGACCGTACTAACGAACAAGTCGGTGCGGGTAGAAATAACGCCCACTTTGCTGGCGGTGAAACAGCCGAAGCATGGACCATTGGCGCGAAATACGATGCCAATAACGTCTATCTGGCAATGATGTACGCTGAAACCCGCAACATGACCCCATACGGCGATGATGGTATTGCGGATAAGACTCAGAACTTCGAAGCAGTGGCACAATATCAGTTCGACTTCGGTCTGCGTCCATCCCTGGCATGGGTTTACTCTAAAGGTAAGGACATGACTTATCCAGGCTACGCCGGCAACCCGCAGGGTCAGAAAGGCGATATGGATCTGGTTAACTACATCGACGTGGGCATGACGTACAGCTTCAACAAGAACTTCTCTACCTATGTTGACTACAAAATCAACATGCTGGACAACGATGAACGCTTCTACGAAGCAAACGGTATTTCTACCGATGACATCGTTGGCGTAGGCATGACCTACCAGTTCTAATCCCCATCAATATTAAAGCCCGCGATGCGGGCTTTTTTTATTTGACGCTGAAATATTACGGCGCTTCCTGCAAGGCCAGGCGAACAAACCCGTTATTCTGCGCCAGCAATTCGTGCGCTTTCCAGGCATCCAGCCCCGTCAGCACCATCAGTACCGCCGTTTTGCACTGGTGGTTGCAGCTTTCCAGCGCGGCCTTCGCCTGAGCACGGCTACATCCCCCCGCTTCCATCACAATGGCAATTTGTCGTTCGGCCCATCTGGTGTTGCTTGCCTCCAGATCAACGCGCAGGTTGCTGTACACCCGTCCGGAACGTACCGCCAGACCGGTGGTGATCATATGCAGGATCATGCTTTGCGCAATGCCTGCTTTAGCGTTGGTATACCCGGCCACCACGTCCGCGCCCAGTTCGGGGGCAATGACCATGCTCGCCAGCTGCGCCGCTTCACTTTGCGCATCCTCCGTAATGATCGCAACCGTTGAGCCCAGAGACCACGCATGACGCATCGCGCCCCATACCCATGGGGTTTTGCCGCTGACGGACAGCGCCAGCATCATGTCATGCTCGCCAAATTCTATCGTCTGAAGGTCGGCAACGCCGCGCGCGTAGCTACCGGCGTGATCGCCTGCTGTCATCGCAATGACGGGATGTTTTCCCGGCGCAAACGCTTCTGCCGCCTGTTCAGCCACGCGTCCGGACGCGCCCGCGCCGGTCAGTACCAGACGTCCGCCGTGGCTAAGCGTCGCCGCCGCGTTATCCACCACGCGGGCCAGCATACTTAAGTGAGGGGTAAGTGCAGAAGAGATTTGCGCGTCATGCTGGTGTATGACGTTAAGCATATCCAGCGTCGATAATCTGTCGATGTTCGTGGTGCTGGCGTGCCGTCTTTCCCTGGCCGTACCGGTAAGCATAATGCTCATAAACTGCCTCCTTATTATGAGTACCCTCACACTATAAAGTGTTTTATATAGGTCACCTGAGAGGAGGCTCACGAAACGCCTCTCTTTACATGGCTTTATGAAACGCCCGTCATCAGCGATAATTAGCCCTTTCTTATTCATCGCGGAGTGTTAATGAGCGATTTGCAGCCCTTCCCCCCGACGCGCAAGCGCCCTATGAAGCTGAATACGCTGGTTACGCTGATGGTGTGCGCGATTATCGGCTCGGTGCTGCTGGTGGTCTTCGCGCTGTACTCTGTGCAGATCACCCGCGCCACGCGCGATGACGTGAAAGATACCGCGCTGGGTATCGCCAGGACGCTGGCCGACAGCCCGGAGATCAAGCGTGGCCTGATGGAATCGCCGCAGGCTGGCATCATCCAGCCGATTGCCGAGGCGGTGACGAAGCGCAACGACCTGCTGTTTACCGTGGTCACCGACCTGCGTGGGATCCGCTATTCCCATCCAAACGAAGCGCTGTTAGGTTTGCATTTTATTGGCGACGATCTGACGCCCGCCCTGGAAGGGAAAGAGAATGTCTCCGTTAACCGCGGCGCGCTCGCAGAAGCGTTGCGCGTCTTTACGCCCGTGTATGACGACCAGCACGACCAGATCGGCGTGGTGGTGGTGGGTATTTCGCTGAATAAAGTTGAAGATCAGATTGCCCGCGGGCGGCTCAACGCCGTGTGGACCATCTTATTCAGCGTTCTGATGAGCTCAGTGGCGATATGGGGTCTGGTCCGGGTTCTGAAACGTATCCTCTTTGGGCTGGAGCCTTACGAAATCTCAGCCCTCTTTGAGCAGCGCCAGGCCATGTTGCAGTCCCTGCGCGAAGGCGTGATGGCCGTGGATATGCACGGGCGCGTGACGATGATTAACCACACCGCCAGAGAAATATTACTCCTGACCTCGGGCCAGCACTCCGAAAGCAGCAGTGAACCGCTGCTGGCCAGCCTGCGCGAAGTATCCAGGACGGGCATTGCCCGCCAGGATCAGGAGATCGGCTGTAACGGGCGGCTGCTGCTGTGCAACATGGTCCCCGTGAAAAGCCAGAATCAGGTGATCGGGGCGATCAGCACGTTCCGCGACAAAACTGAAATCAGCCAGTTAATGCAGCGTATTGATGGCATGGTCAGCTACGTTGATGCCCTGCGCTCCCATACGCATGAGTTTATGAACAAGCTGCACGTGATCCTCGGCCTGCTGCACATGAAGCGCTACGATAAGCTGGAGGAGTACATCATCCAGACCGCGCAGAATTATCAGACGGATATCGGCGCGATACAGCGCAAAGTTAAATCGCCGGTCATTGCGGGCTTCCTGCTGGGTAAAATTAACCGCGCTAAAGAGGCCGGAGTGACCCTGACGCTGGCGGAGGAAAGTCAGCTTCCTGACACCGCCAATGAAGAGCAGGTTGCGGTGCTGATCACCGTGCTGGGCAATTTAATCGAAAATGCCCTGGATGCGATGGAAGGCCAGCCGGAAGGCGAGATCGGCCTGCTGCTGCATTATCAGAACGGCTGGCTAAGCGGTGAGGTCAGCGATGACGGTCCCGGCATTGATCCCGAGCGGCTGGAGGCTATTTTTACAAAGGGCTACTCAACAAAAGGTGAAAACCGCGGCGTTGGGCTGTTCCTTGCGCGTCAGCAGATCCAGAATCTGGGCGGAGATATTACCGTCGAGTCGGAGCCTGGCGTATTTACCCAATTTTTTGTTCAGATCCCCTGGGATAGCGAGAGGAATATCGCGTGATAAATGTGTTAATTGTCGATGATGACGCCATGGTAGCCGACCTCAACCGTCTGTATGTTAACCGCGTTGAGGGTTTTAGCTGCTGCGGCGTCGCTTCCACGCTCAACCAGGCCGAGGCGTTGATCGCCAACCCAGGCCAGCCGATCGATCTGGTGCTGCTGGATGTCTATATGCAGCAGGATAACGGGCTGGATCTGCTGCCCATCATCCGCGCGTCGGGCCGCCCGATTGATGTCATCATGATCTCGTCGGCCTCCGACGCCGCAACGATCCAGACCTCAATGCACTATGGCGTGGTGGATTACCTGATTAAACCGTTCCAGTTCCCGCGTTTTGAAGAGGCGCTGAACGGCTGGAAGGCAAAGCGCAGCCTGATGGGATCGCATCAGTATTATGAACAGGCCGACGTCGACAGGCTGATCCACGGCGGCGCGCCGGAGCTGGCCGACAGCAAAAAATTACCGAAAGGCCTAACGCCGCAGACGCTGCGCACCATTTGCCAGTGGATCGACAGCCATCCGGAGATAGAATTTTCCACCGACGATCTGGCGAATGCGGTCAACATTTCCCGCGTCTCCTGCCGCAAATACCTGATCTGGCTGGCGCAAATTAATATCCTGTTCACCAGCATTCACTACGGCGCTACCGGCCGGCCGGTATATCGCTACCGTTTGCAGCCGGAACAGGTCGGCCTACTCAAACAGTACTGCCAGTAATTCGGTAGCTGTCGTCCAGAAGGGTAAAACGGAAGTGGTGCATCGAGGAGATCACCACTTCTTTTGTTTTGGTGACAAAGATGGCTTCAATATCGGGGCGCGAACGCAGCGCGGCGCAGCCCTTTTCCACGCCCATGCCGTAGATCAGCGTGGTCCAGATATCGCCGTCGAGGGAGTCTGGCGAAATAATCGTCACGCTGTCCAGTTCGTTATCCAGCGGGTAGCCGGTGCGTGGGTCAAGTATGTGGTGATAACGTTTGCCGTTCAGCTCGAAGTAGCGCTCATAGGTGCCTGACGTCACCACCGACCGGTTTTCGACCGTCATGGCACCAATCAGCGCGTCAACGGCGAACGGTTTTTTCAGGCCGACGCGCCAGCCGCCCTCCGGCGAGCCTAACGTCTGGACGTTGCCGCCAAGGTTGATCAGCCCAAGTTCAACGCCCTCTTTATGCAGGTAATCCCGCACCCTGTCGGCGATATAGCCTTTAGCAATGGCCCCCAGATCGATCTCCATTCCCTGGCGAGTAAGGAACACGCTGCTGTTGGCTTCATCCAGCACCACGTCCGCAGGATGCGTGATGCCCAGCAAGGCGGCGATCTCGTCCGCGGGCGGTACAGCGTCCCCCTTAAAGCCAATTTTCCAGCGCTTCACCAGCGGGCCGATCGCCAGGTTAAAGGCGCTGTCTTTAAGCAGGCTGGCCGCTTTCGCGCAGCGGATCAGCTCGAACACCGGGCGACTGACGGCAACCGGATGCTGACCGGCCGCATGGTTGATGTCCATTACCTGAGAGTGCGCTCGGTTAACGGTGAGCAGATCTTCGTACTGTTTGATCAGGCGAAACACGCGAGAGGCAAGCGCTTCGTCATGGGAAAAGAGTTTCAGGAGGATGGGCGATCCCATCAGAACGGCGGAGTAGCTGTAAACGCGATGGCTATCAGGCATTTCATGAGTCCTCAGATGTAGCCCCGGCAGGCACCGCGCCGCCGGGGAAACAGGAGCCTTACCGTGTTTTCGAACGCATAGCCGCCTGATGTCCTGCAAGCGTACCAAAAATAATGATATCTGCCACCGCGTTACCGCCGATGCGGTTACCGCCATGGATGCCCCCGACAACCTCACCCGCAGCAAACGCTCCCGGCAATACGTTGTGGTTGCTGTCCAGCACGCAGGTTTCTGTGTTAATGGTCACGCCGCCCATGGTGTGGTGAACGCCCGGTGCAATCTGAATGGCGTAGAACGGCCCTTCGTTGATTGGCGCACGCAGCGCGGTGGTGCGGCCGAAATCATCGTCGTGCTGTTTCTCCACAAAGCCGTTGTAGCGTTCCAGCGTTGCCAGGAACTGGTGGTGATCCATCCCCAGCGCTTCCGCCAGGGCTTTTGGCGAGCTGGCGCTGGTAACAAACCCTTTTGCGATGTACTCATCCGCGGCTTTGTTTTTGGCGCGAACATGCTCGTCAAAGACGATGTAAGCGTATTTCTCCGGCAGCGCGATGATCTGCGCCGAGACTTTGTCGCGGGTCGACATTTCGTTATAGAAGCGGTTGCCCTGCTGGTTTACCAGAATCGCCCCGCCGCCGCGGATGGATTCGGAAATCAGATACGACGTTTTCTGCTCAACGGTTGGGTGGATCTGAATTTCGCCCATATCCACGGTGCCCGCACCGATACGCTCCAGCAGCGCGATACCGCCTCCGGTCGCCCCTTTGTGGTTGGTGGTAACGAACCCTGCCAGATCCGGACGGTATTTCACCACCATCTGGCTGTTGGCGCTGAAGCCGCCCGTTGCCACAATCACGCTTTTGGTTGCCACGGTGAGGGTTTCGTTCTCTTCGGTGGTCAGACGCACGCCGGTCACTTCGCCATTTTCGAAAATGATGTCGCTCACGGAGGTATCCAGCATCACCTCGATGTTGCGCTTGTTGACGTTACGCACCAGGCCGCTGATCAGATACCCGCCCACTGCGGAACCGTCTTTCGGACGGTGCGTACGGTCGATGCTCATCCCGCCGGTGGTGGTAATGTCGTTCAGCATAATGCCGCGCGTGGCCAGCCATTCGATAGCCTGCGGCGCGTTCTCGACAAAGCGACGCAGCAGTTCAGGGTCGTTCTTGTTGCCACCGCCTTTCAGACTTTCCTGGTAGAACAGCTCTTTGCTGTCCTGAATACCTTTCACGCGCTGGAAGCGGGTCTCCGCCGCGTTCATCCCGGCCGAGGCTTTAATGGTGTTCCCGCCGATGGTGGGCATTTTCTCGACGATCAGCACGCTCGCGCCTTCGTCATGCGCCTGAATCGCCGCCGCCAGACCGGCGCCGCCGCTGCCGACCACCACCACATCCACGCTTTTAGTCTCATTCGGGTCAGCGCCCTCTTCCGCCGCCAGCGCTTTGCTGGATTTCAGCATCGCCTTCGAGACCGCTTTTTTCACCGCCTCGCTCTGGCTGGTCGCGCCCGTAATCGCGTCCACGTGCGGGGTGTTGGCATCCAGAATACGGGTACGGATCTCTTCGAAGCTGGTGACAAACTCGACGTCTTCACTCGGGCCGGAGGCCAGTTCGATATCGGCGATGCGGTCGGTTTCGAGGCTGACGTTAATCACAAGCTCGTTAGCATCGTCCTGCACTTTTTCAATAAAGGTGCCCGGTTTGAATTTAGATTCGCCCATGCTCATGTCGCGGATCATCGCTTCCACCAGCGAGAAGCGCCACAGCGGTTCCGGGATGCTCAGTTCTTCGCGTCGGGAGCTGTCCATAAACAGCTCCAGGCTTTCGCCCGCCGCGATGCGATCGGTCCAGTCCGGATAGGCGATGGTGGCGCGGCCAACGGCAATCAGGTCGTAACCGTGATCCAGCGCTTCATTCACATCCGTGGCATTCACCACGCCGCCAACGCCCATTACCGGTACCTGCGCCAGCGTGTCAGAGCGCATGGCGCAGTATTTTTCGATAAGTGGCGTCGGGTCCTGAGTATCGACGATAGAAGGACGCAGGGCGGCGCCAAGGGAGAAGTGGAGATAATCTACCCCGCGCGCGGCCAGTTTTTCCAGCAGATACAGGGTGTCTTCGAAGCGAATGCCCGGGACTTCAAGCTCTTCCGGAGAGAAACGGTAGCCAATGATAAACGCGTCGTCCGCGTACTGGCGCACCATCTTGTGGGTAATGTCCAGCACCGCCAGCGGGAATTTCGCGCGGTTTTCGCGGCTGCCGCCCCACTCGTCGTCGCGCTGGTTAGAGTTCGGGGAGAAGAACTGCTGGATCAGATAGGTATTCGCCCCGTGGATTTCGACGCCGTCGAACCCGGCCTGAATTGCGCGGCGCACGGCTTCGCCGAACTTGCCGATCATGCCTTCCACCTCTTCCGCGGTCAGGGCAACCGGCGTGGCGGCACCGTCACGCGGCGCGGCAACGGCGCTTGGGCCAACCGGCGTGCGGCCCCCAATCAGTTTTGGGTCGACCATACGGCCGCCGTGGTAGATTTGCAGCAGGGCTTTAGAGCCTTTGGACTTGATGGCGTCAGCGATTTTTGCCAGCCCGGCGATTTTCTCGTCGTTATCAATACCAATTGCGCCCGGGAACGCCAGGCCGAGATCGTCAACAAAACAGCACTCAACGATGATGGTGCCGATGCTGCCCGCGCGGGCGCGGTAGTACTCCACCAGCTCGCTGGTCACGGTGCCATCGTAATAACCGGTACAGGTTGTCATCGGGGCCATTAACAAACGGTTTTTCAGTTCAGTACCATTCGGTAATGTGAAGGGGCTTAAAATACGTTCGTTAGTGCTCATAATAGAAACTCCAAACTTTAAAAATTAATAATTCGTTATCGGGATGATTTTTTATTTCGTGTTTTTTGCCGATGTCATGATAGTAATATAAAGCTTTTTTTAGTTTCTAAAGTCATTACGTTAGTTAATAAACTATTTAATCCCTTCGATAACATTAATAACACATTGGTGTTAGCGGGAATGTTTCACTCGTTCACAAGAATTTAAAAAAAGTTAAATTATAAAAGGTCAAACCAATACACCAAATCTATCAAAAAACCTTATAAAACAACGATAAACAAAAGCACCAGAATTTAAATGTTATAGTTTTGATACATAACATACGTAAAATCAGCGAATAACCACACTACTCAGAGTGGTTATTATAAAAAATATAAAAATAGCCATTCAGTTCCGTTTTCTTGATCGCGATCAATAGTTATGGCATTCAAAAGAGCAATATAAAAACATCATCATTTTTTATTTAGCGCAAACCAAAATGCGTTAAATCGCTATTAGTGAAAACACAAAACCGCACCTTAAATAACTAAAAAAAGCAAAAAGGATATTTCAATCGAATTTGTGTTTTCGCCGGGCGACGAATTTTTGACAACTTAAGACGTGAAACTATGAATACAAAAACTGCTGTAACGCCTCCTGCGGCGAATCTGGCATCAAATGGAACAGCAAAACGACTGCTGATGATGGCTTTGCCCGTCATTGTTGCCGTCCTGCTGTTGTTTGTCCCCGTTCCGGAAGGGCTGCCGCCTTATGCGTGGCACTACTTCGCCATCTTTGTCGGCGTCATCGTCGGCTTAATTTTCGAACCGCTGCCGGGCGCCGTGATCGGTCTTACCGGCGTCGTGGCGATTGCGCTGTGCAGCCAGTGGGTACTCTTTAGCCCGGAACAGCTGGCTGACCCAAAATTCAAGCTGGCGGGCGCCTCCTTTAAATGGGCGGTCAGCGGGTTTGGTAACTCCACCGTCTGGCTGATTTTCGGTGCCTTTATGTTCGCCGCAGGCTACGACAAAACCCGCTTCGGCCGCCGTCTGGCGCTGATTCTGGTGAAGTACCTGGGCCGTCGCAGCCTCACGCTCGGTTACGCCATTACGTTTGCGGACCTGCTGCTGGCCCCGTTCACCCCGTCCAACACCGCGCGCAGCGGCGGAACCATCTACCCGATCATCGCCAACCTGCCGCCGCTGTACGGTTCAAAACCCAATGACCCAAGCGCGCGCAAAATCGGTTCGTATCTGATGTGGGTAGCCATCACCGCGGCCTGTATCACCAGCTCGATGTTCCTTTCCGCTCTGGCACCTAACCTGCTGGCGCTGGCGCTGGTAAAAAGCACGGTTGGAATTGATATCTCCTGGGGGACCTGGTTCCTCGCCTTCCTGCCGCTGGGCATCCTGCTGATCCTGACCATGCCGCTACTGGCTTACTGGTTCTACCCGCCGGAAGTGAAGGTAAACAACGAAGTACCGCTGTGGGCGACCCGTGAACTGGAAAAACTGGGCAAACTGTCGCGCAATGAGATCCTGCTGCTGGTGTTCGTGTGCTGTGCGCTGCTGATGTGGATCTTCGCCGCGGCGTGGATTGAACCGGCCATGGCTGCCCTGCTGATCGTTGGCCTGATGCTGTGGACCGGCGTGCTGGAGTGGAACGATATCACCGGTAACAAAGCCGCGTGGAATACCTTCGTCTGGTTCGCCACCCTGGTGGCGCTGGCGGATGGCCTCTCCTCCACCGGTTTTATCAGCTGGCTGGGTAAAGAAGGCGGCCTGCTGATGAGCGGTATTTCTCCGGGTGTCGCCACCATCGTGCTGCTGCTGGCGTTCTACCTGCTGCACTACCTGTTCGCCAGCACCACCGCGCACACCACGGCGCTGCTGCCTGCGATGCTGACCATCGCCTCCACCATTCCGGGCATGAATATGGAAGTGTTCGTTCTGCTGATGGTGACCTCGCTGGGCGTGATGGGGATCATTACCCCCTACGGTACGGGTCCAAGCCCGATTTACTACGGTAGCGGCTACCTGCCAACCAAAGACTACTGGCGCCTCGGCACCATCTTCGGCGCCATCTTCCTGGCAGCTCTGCTGCTGATTGGCTACCCGTGGATGTCCATGATGTTCTGATTCCTGACCGCCGGGCTAACTCTCCGGCGGTTTTATTTTTATGGAGCAATACGCTATGTCGAACAAACCCTTTTTCTACCAGAACCCCTTCCCCCTCGCGCATGACGACACCGAATATTATCTGCTGACCAAAGAGCACGTCTCCGTTGCCGAGTTCGACGGTCAGGAAGTCCTGAAAGTGGAGCCTGAAGCCCTGACCCTGCTGGCACAGCAGGCCTTCCACGACGCGGCATTTATGCTGCGCACCTCTCACCAGAAGCAGGTTGCGGCTATTCTGAGCGACCCGGAAGCCAGCGAGAACGATAAGTACGTTGCCCTGCAATTCCTGCGCAACTCCGAAATTGCGGCGAAAGGCGTGCTGCCCACCTGTCAGGATACCGGTACGGCAATCATTATGGGTAAGAAAGGCCAGCGCGTCTGGACCGGCGGCGGTGACGAAGCGGCGCTGAGTCAGGGCGTATATAACACCTATATTGAAGACAACCTGCGCTACTCGCAGAATGCGGCGCTGGATATGTATAAAGAGGTGAACACCGGCACCAACCTGCCCGCGCAGATCGACCTCTACAGCGTTGATGGTGACGAGTATAAATTCCTGTGCATGGCGAAAGGCGGCGGTTCCGCCAATAAAACTTATCTGTATCAGGAAACCAAAGCGCTGATCACCCCGGCGAAGCTGAAAAATTATCTGGTTGAGAAGATGCGAACTCTGGGTACCGCGGCCTGCCCGCCTTACCATATCGCCTTCGTTATCGGCGGCACCTCAGCGGAAGCCACGCTGAAAACCGTCAAGCTCGCCTCTGCGCGCTACTACGATGGCCTGCCAACCGAAGGCAATGCGCACGGCCAGGCGTTCCGCGACGTCCAGCTTGAGCAGGAACTGCTTCAGGAAGCGCAAAACCTCGGCCTTGGCGCGCAGTTCGGCGGGAAATACTTCGCGCACGATATTCGCGTGATCCGTCTGCCGCGCCACGGCGCCTCCTGCCCGATCGGCATGGGGGTCTCCTGCTCCGCTGACCGCAACATCAAGGCGAAGATTAACCGCGAGGGGATCTGGATTGAGAAGCTGGAGCACAATCCGGGCCAGTATATTCCTGAATCCCTGCGCCAGCAGGGAGAAGGCGACGTGGTAAGCATTGATCTGAACAAGCCGATGCCCGACATTCTGGCGCAGCTTTCCTCGCACCCGGTATCCACCCGCCTGTCGCTGAGCGGCACCATCATCGTGGCGCGCGATATCGCCCACGCGAAGCTGAAAGAGCTGCTCGACAACGGGGAAGAACTGCCGCAGTACGTTAAAGATCACCCGATTTACTACGCAGGCCCGGCGAAAACGCCAGAAGGTTACGCGTCTGGCTCCTTAGGCCCAACCACCGCCGGGCGTATGGACTCCTACGTAGACTTACTGCAATCCCACGGTGCGAGCATGATCATGCTGGCCAAAGGTAACCGCAGCCAGCAGGTCACCGACGCCTGCCATAAGCACGGCGGCTTCTACCTCGGCAGCATCGGCGGCCCGGCGGCGGTGCTGGCGCAAAACAGCATCAAGAGCCTGGAGTGCGTGGCGTATCCTGAACTGGGAATGGAAGCCATCTGGAAAATTGAAGTGGAGAACTTCCCGGCGTTTATCCTGGTAGATGACAAAGGCAACGACTTCTTCCAGCAGATCCAGAATAAACAGTGCAAAGGGTGCTCACAGCGCTGAACGTTTCCATAACGCCGGAAGCAGCGACAGCGTATCGTTGATCAACCCGCGCTTGTCGCTGCCCGGCTTCCAGATAGTGACCATCGTCTGGCTTATCCCCTGGCTGCCCACTTCGGTGGGCAGCCTTTTTACATTTTTCCACTGCGTTGCCTGAAGATGGGTCGGCAAAAACCCCCAGCCGCAGCCCTGCTCCAGCAGGCCGCGCAGCATCTCCAGTTCGTTAGTGAAAAGCGTGTGCCCTGAAATTTGCAGGCGACGGGCAACCGGCTCGTCTGACGCGGGATGCATAATCACCTGTGGCACCAGAGAGAGATTGAGCAGCGACACCGGCGACGCAACCTCCGCAAAAAGCGCCGTTGCGGCGTAAAAATCCATTTCGATCGCCCCCAGCGCCCGCCACTCCATCTCATTGCCCACGCTGCGGTTGCGCGCCTGGCAGATCCCCAGATCGGCCTGACCGTTTGCCAGCATCGCTTCCGCCTCATCGCGCGATGCGCTGGTCAGGCTCAGGCGGATCTTTTTCGTCGCCAGCGTGGCAATCAGCGCCTGTAAAAAAGCTCTGGGGGTGAACGGATCGTAAGCGAGGGCAATGTCCTGCGTCGCGCTGTCCGGTACCGATCTGGCAAACGCCTCAAACGCTTTGACCTGGCGCATCAGCAGGTGCGCCTGCCGCTGAAGCTGCTCCCCCTCCGGCGTCAGGCGCAGGCTGCGCCCCTCCCGCAGGAACAGAGCATAGCCCAGCCCATCCTCAAGGAAATCGATCAGATCCCGCAGGGTAGTACGATCTTTGCCGAGTTTACTGGCCGCCTTCATCAGGCTGCCGTGTTCAGCGACGGCAGTGAACGCCTCAAGCTGGGCAAAGGAATAGATCAGTGATGCCACGCCATTCTCCACGCAATTTTTACGGGGGATTTTCCCCCATAACGCGTTTTTTATTATAGGCCGCAGGTTCTTAAACTGAAGTCCTTCCTGAGCCAAACGAGATAAATATGAAAATCAAAACAAACCGCACGCTGCTCGCGGCGCTGGTTGTCAGCAGCCTGCTCTCGCCCGCCGTTATGGCGGCCTGCAACGGTACCGACCTCACCACCTGTCCGGCGCCTTTCGATGCCAGACTCCCGGACGCGCATACCATGCTCACCTGGAACCAGGCCGATCGCGTGGTGGGCTTTCGCAATGACTACCGCAACTACGCAGGGGATGTGTTCCGCCACGGCAACGCTACGCCGCTACTGCCCGCAGAAAAACCGCTCACCGATGCCCTCTATCAGGTGAAGGGTAAGAGTTACACTCTTCAGGATTACCTGAAACGCCAGAACGTCAGCGGCATGCTGGTGCTGAAAAATGGCAAAGTAGCCTATAAATACCTGGGAGAAGACAATACCGACTCAACGCTCTGGACGTCGCGTTCCGTGGGCAAATCCGTAGTCTCCGCGCTGGTGGGTGTTGCAATTAAAGAAGGGAAAATCCACTCGCTGGACGACCTTGTCACCCAATACGAACCTGATTTAAAAGGCACCGCCTGGGAGGGCGTAACGCTAAAACAGCTCATCACCCACACCTCTGGCGTGGCGTGGAACGAAGATTACACCAACCCGCAATCTGACTTCGCCCGGCTTACCGAATGCGAAGCGAAGCCGGGCACCTACAACTGCGTGCGCACCCTGGTGAAGGGGTTACACCGTGAACACCCGGCGGGCGAAAACTGGTCCTATTCCTCGGGTGGAGCCTGGCTGTTAGGCGATGTGCTTGAGCGCGCCACCGGCATGACGCTCGCGGCGTATCTGGAGAAGACCATCTGGCAGCCGTACGGCATGGCGAGCGACGGCGTGTGGCATGCCTACAGCAAAGGCCAGCACGACGTGGGTGCGCATGGGTTCAACGCCACGCTGGAAGACTGGGGGCGTTTCGGGGAGTTTATCCTGCATAACGGTACGCTGCCGGACGGGAAGCAGATCCTCCCCGAGGGCTGGGTGAAACAGTCCTCAGCCTGGACACAGGCCAAAGGATCGGTGTCCGACGCGCATCCGAAGGGGTTATACGGCTACCAGTGGTGGAACAACGAAGTACCAGCCACCGCCACACACGTGGAGCCGAAAGTCGAAAATTCGCTGAAGGATTCCCTGTGGGCGCTGGGTATATTTGGTCAGATGATCATGGTTAATCAGAAAGAAAATCTGGTTATCGTCCAGTGGTCCACCTGGCCGCAGGCAGAGCCGTCATTCAGCGCGCAGCCGCTGGAAGCGTCGCTGATGTTTAGCGCGATTGCGAACGCGCTGCGCTGATAATCCCAAGCCAGGCCCCGCCTGGCTTCTCACCTGCGCGATGTCACAAAACCGATATATCAGCAACTTAGCGAAATCGAGTAAATAAAAGATCACCGAAATGTTAAGTTATTGTTGAATATGTAAATACTGGTCAACGCTTTGTCATTAATGCACCACACGCATCAGTCCATGCGCTATTTGCGCTTATTAATTTCCACTTCCTGATCCAGTTTTCAGAAACAGACGAGCATAACGTCACTATAAAACTGGAGATAATCATGGTTTCCTCAACCTCACCTGCAACGCTTCGTGCCAAAGCGGGCGCGATTTTCCGCGTCACGTCGGGCAACTTTCTTGAGCAATTCGACTTCTTTCTGTTCGGCTTTTATGCCACCTACATCGCCCATACTTTTTTTCCGGCAAGCAGTGAATTTGCGTCCCTGATGATGACCTTCGCCGTCTTTGGCGCGGGCTTCCTGATGCGTCCGATCGGGGCCATTGTGCTGGGGGCTTACATTGATAAAGTGGGTCGCCGTAAAGGGCTGATCGTCACCCTGTCAATTATGGCCGCCGGAACCTTCCTGATCGTGCTGATCCCTTCTTACCAGAGCATTGGCCTGTGGGCGCCGCTGCTGGTGCTGACCGGCCGCCTGTTGCAGGGTTTTTCGGCAGGCGCCGAGCTGGGCGGGGTTTCGGTTTATCTGGCGGAGATCGCCACGCCGGGCCGCAAGGGTTTCTACACCAGCTGGCAGTCAGGTAGCCAGCAGGTCGCCATTATGATCGCGGCGGCGATGGGCTTTGCGCTGAATGTGGTGCTGGAAGAGAGTGCCATTCGCGAATGGGGGTGGCGTATTCCGTTCCTGTTTGGCTGTCTGATTGTGCCGTTTATCTTTTTCCTGCGCCGCAAGCTCGAAGAGACCGAGGAATTCAGCGCCCGTCGCCACCATCTGGCGATGCGTCAGGTCTTCACAACGCTGCTCGCCAACTGGCCGGTAGTCGTCGCGGGCATGCTGATGGTGGCGATGACCACCACCGCGTTTTACCTGATCACCGTTTACGCCCCGACCTTCGGTAAAAAAGTCCTGATGCTCAGCGCGTCGGACAGTCTTCTGGTCACGCTGCTGGTGGCGGTGTCCAACTTCATCTGGCTTCCGGTGGGCGGCGCGCTGTCGGATCGCTTCGGGCGTAAACCAGTGCTGATCGCCATGACGCTGCTGGCGCTGGCGACCAGCTATCCGGCGCTGACGATGCTGGCCGCAGCCCCGAGCTTCTCAATGATGCTGACCGTGCTGCTGTGGCTCTCTTTCCTCTACGGCCTGTATAACGGCGCGATGATCCCGGCCCTGACGGAGATCATGCCAGCAGAGGTGCGCGTGGCGGGCTTCTCACTGGCTTACAGCCTGGCAACGGCGGTCTTTGGCGGTTTCACGCCGGTGATTTCGACTGCCTTAATTGAGTACACCGGCGACAAAGCCTCCCCGGGCTACTGGATGAGCTTTGCCGCCGTTTGCGCCCTGCTGGCAACGCTTTATCTCTATCGTCGTAGCACGTTAATCCTGCAAACTGCCGTTAAGGAGTGATCCCTCATGCTTACATTCAGAACGGTGATTGCCGCCCTGACCTTCGCCACCCTCAGCGCGGGCGCGCTTGCGCAGGATGTGACGGTGATGATTTCTGGCGGCTTCAAAGCGGCGCTGGAGAAGCTGACGCCGCAGTACGAAGCGCAAAGCGGTGACAGGCTCATTGTGATCTCCGGCCCGTCGATGGGCAAAACGCCGCAGGCCATTCCGGCCCGGCTCGCCCGGGGCGAAAAAGCGGACGTGGTGATTATGGTGGGCGATGCGCTGGCGAAACTGGAACAGGATCGCAGGACGGCGGCGGGCTCTCGCGTGGAGCTGGCGGATTCGCCCGTCGGGATGGTCGTCAAAGCGGGCGCGCCGGTGCCGGATATCAGTACGGTGCCTGCCCTGCGGCAAACGCTGCTGAAGGCGCATTCCATAGCTTATTCCGACAGCGCCAGCGGCCGGTATGTAGAGAGTCAGCTGTTCCGTAAGCTGGGCATCGACGGCCAGGTTCACGATAAAGAGCACCGGGTTGAGCGCATCCCGGTGGCGTCTGAAGTGGCAAAAGGGAAATACGATCTCGGCTTTCAGCAGGTGAGCGAGCTTCTGCCGGTCCCGGGGGTGACGTTTGTGGGTAAGTTGCCTGACGACATGCAGTACATTACCCGTTTCGCCGGAGCCGTAACGCAGAAGGCTGACCATCCCGAACAGGGAAAAGCGCTGCTGACTTTTCTCGCCTCGCCACAGGCCGCCAGCGTCATTACGGCAACGGGCTTAACGCCCGTCAGTGCACCTCGCGATACTGCTCGGTAATCAGCGTTTCGAGTTCGGCAGCAATATAGGACTGGATCCGCCCGCGGCGGCGGATCAGCCCCACGGTTCGCCTGACCTCAGGCTCGGTTAAAGGTACCGACGTCAGCAGCGAATGCTCTGCGCGGGGCATTGACATGGCGGGAACGGCCGCAATGCCGATCCCGGCTTCAACCATCCCCAGCATGGTCGTCACGTGCCGCGTTTCGCAGATGCTGGGGCGCTCAGGCCGAATATGCCCGACCCGCTGGTCGAGAAGATTGCGGTTGCCGGAGGTCTTATCCAGACCGATATAATCCTGCTGATAAAAAGCCTGCCACGTCAGGCTTTTTCTTTTTGCAAGCGGGCTGTCGCGCCGGCAGGCAGCCACGTAGACATCCTCCACCAGCGGGACAAACTCGATGTCGGGCTGCAAACTCCGGGCAAAGCAGATACCAAAATCCGCCTGTCCGCGGGTGACGGCCTCGATAACATTTCCGGCGCTGCTGTCGATCAGTTTTATGCGCACGCGGGGGTAACGGGACTGAAAGCGGCGGATAACATCCGGCATAAAGTAACAGGCGGCGGACGGCACCGTCGCCACGGTGATTAGCCCCGTACGCTCCTCGCTGGCCTTATCGATATCCGAAAGCATGGACTCCACATCAGCAAGCAGCTGTCCGCATCGGTCGGCAAAGGTCTGTCCATACAGGGTCAGCGTGACGCGCCGGGTGGTTCTGTCGAACAGTTTTGTCCCCAGTGCCGCCTCCAGCTTTTCAATTCTGCGACTCAACGCCGACTGGGAAAGGCAGATAGACTCCGCCGCAAGACGGAAATTGCCATATTCCAGTAAAGCGCGGAAGGCATAGAGATCGTTGAGGTCAAAATTGACGGGCATACTGACGGGATCCTTAAGCACGGTAGGGTAAGAAGAGATTTATCATAGTCGTGCACGACATACTTCACAAAATGAAGGGGATACCCCTAAAGCGCTATCAACCTGACGGCACATAGTGATAGTTTATGCGGGCTGGATTCCTCTTAAACAGGCTGCCAGTCTGCATGCAGCCGAAGAGGAGTGTCATACTGCTTAACAGAGTATGTTGGCATGCTAACAGCCCCTGACCTTTCCATTTTGTTCACGTGCGAGTAACGAGCAAAGCGATGATTAAGTGGCCCTGGAAAACGAACGACGCTGGTCGAAATATGGCGCTGCCCTGGGATGAGGCTCTGGCGATCCCCGTGCTGGCGAATCTCTTGCCTGAAGAGCAATCAAAGCTGATTCAGCTAGCCGAGCGTTTTTTACAGCAAAAACGGCTGGTACCGCTACAGGGCTTCGAACTGGATCCGCTTAAAAATTCCCGCATCGCCCTGCTCTTCTGCTTGCCGGTGCTGGAGCTGGGTATCGAATGGCTGGATGGCTTCCACGAAGTGCTGATCTACCCGGCGCCGTTTATCGTCGATGATGAGTGGGAGGATGACATCGGGCTGGTGCACAACCAGCGTATGGTGCAGTCCGGGCAAAGCTGGCAGCAAGGGCCAATCATCCTCAACTGGCTGGATATTCAGGACTCGTTCGATGCCTCGGGCTTCAACCTGATCATTCACGAAGTGGCGCATAAGCTGGATACCCGCAACGGCGATCGCGCCAGCGGCGTGCCGCTGATCCCGCTGCGTGAAGTCGCGGGATGGGAGCACGACCTGCACGCGGCGATGGAAAACATTCAGGATGAGATAGACCTGGTGGGTGAAAGCGCGGCCAGCATTGATGCCTATGCCGCGACCGATCCCGCCGAGTGTTTTGCGGTATTGTCCGAGTATTTCTTTAGCGCACCTGAGCTTTTCGCTCCGCGCTTCCCGGCGCTGTGGCAGCGTTTTTGCCAGTTTTATCAGCAGGATCCGCTCCAGCGTCTGCGGCAAAGTGAGGACGCAGCCAGCACCTCCCCTCATCCGTTCCACTAATGTTTAAGGGGTACGATCGGTCGATCGTACCCACACGCTCACCGCGAGAAACAGCAGCGCCATTCCCCATGCGGCAGTAATCAAAAACTGCTCACCGTAAAAGCGCGTCACCACGGGTACCAGCAGCGCGCTGGCCCCGTATCCCAGCGTATGGCTGGTGGCGATCACCCCTGCGCCTTTGCCCGTCGTCAGCCGATCGTTGAGCAAAAGCTGGTATCCCGGCGTTGCCATGGCGGCCCCCAGCGAAGTGATGACAATTCCCACGTAGAACAGGGCTAAACTGGCGAGACACATCAGCCCAAGACCCGCCACCATCAAGACCGCGGCAATTAAGAGTAAAACTCTCGGGGTAAAATGCTGCGGGCGTACCACCAGAAACTGCGCCGCCAGGGTCGCCAGCGCGGCCAGGCTCAGCAGCAGCGCGACATGATGGCTGATTTGCACGGCATCGCCATTAAATAACGGGTGAAGATGCGGCGATAAACCAAGCTGCATCAGGCTGACCAGCGCCGCCAGCAGCAGTGCCAGCACCAGGAAAGGCAGCATGGAGGCCTGTAACCGCGTCGACTGGTGCGCCACCGGCGGCAACGGGGGATCGGCGGCTTCGCGCAGCACCAGCAGCAGCGCGATAAACGGCGCCACCGCCATCAGCCAGAGCGGTGCGACCGGGCTGACGCTGAGCATCAGCGCGGCCAGAGGCGGTCCCAGCAGACGCCCGCAGCTAAGGCCAGAGCTTATCGTCGCCAGCGCCGCCATCCTTTTATCCAGCCCCGCGCGTTGAATGGCCCACGTCTGGGCCGCAGGCACCAGCCCTGATACCGTCAGGCCGTACAGCATGCGCGACAGCACCAGGCCTGCCATTCCCCAGAGAGCATTCAGCGCGCCGTTCGCCATCGCCCACACCACCAGCGCCATCACGACAAAGCTCGCCAGATAGCCTCCCAGCGAGGCCAGCATAACGATCTTACAGCCGTGCCGCTCGCTCTGGCGTCCCCACCAGGGCGATGCGGGTAAAAAGAGCATCGAGCCGAACATCAGCAGCCCGGCCCAGACGGAGAGCGACAGTCCGGTCAGGGAGACCAGCTGCGGCAGCATAACCAGCAAACCGTTTTGCCCAATACCTAATAAACCGGCGCCCAGTGCCAGGGGCCAGTTAGCTTTAGGGGTCACAACGTCAGTGAGATTCTCAGTACGGGTGCGCATAAAATTGTGAAGATAATGTCAATAAATGTGTGGAAATTATGAAGTTTATGAAAACAAATATTGCAAAAATAGTTGCCACTGTAAACAGAATGAATATCATAACGAGAATTATTATCAGTCATGGAATGAGGTACAACTATGCGTACTCTGCCCCGCTCCGCCGGTACAGATGTTGCGGCCCAGTGTTTTTTGAACGCGCTGCTGCGCGAAACGAAGGACTGGCATTATCTTCCCGCAACCCGTGCGGATGAGTTATCACAGATTCATATCCCGCTCTCCCCAACCCAGGCCATTCGGGTTCCGGTACGCTATTTCTCCCCCACGCAGCATCACCAGTATCGTTTTCCGGCAACGCTGATTCAGGCCGACAGCGACGGCGGTGACACGGTCACATTTCATCAACTGATTGATTTCATTCTTCAAAAAGAGACGGTAAAAGGCGAGCTGGATGCCGATACGCTGGCTCGCTTTAAGCAGCGCGTCCTGGAAAGCCATACGCACACCTGGCAGGCCATTGATTTACGCCACAACTGGGCAAACCTGCGCGATAAGCCGCTGACGTTTGCCGAAGCGGAACAGGCGCTGCTGGTCGGCCATGCTTTTCATCCTGCCCCAAAGTCGCACGAGCCGTTCAACGAGGCCGAGGCGCGTCGCTATCTGCCGGATTTCGCCTCCCGCTTCCCGCTGCGCTGGTTTGCGGTTGAGCATGAGCTGATTACCGGCGACAGCCTGAATGTCTCCCTGCGGGAACGTCTGCTGCGCTTTGCAGCGCAGAGCGCGCCGGCCCTTCTCGGTCACTTCACCGACACCTGCTGGATGCTGCCGATGCACCCGTGGCAGGCCGACTATCTGCTGGAGCAGGACTGGTGCCAGCGTCTGGTAGAAAAAGGCGCCCTGCGCGATCTGGGCGAAGCCGGTGCGCAATGGCTGCCCACCAGCTCTTCCCGCTCGCTGTACAGTGAAACCAACAGCGACATGATTAAGTTTTCCCTGAGCGTGCGGCTGACCAACTCCGTGCGCACGCTGTCGGTGAAAGAGGTTAAGCGCGGCATGCGCCTGGCGCGACTGGCGAAAACGGCACGCTGGCAGGAACTTCAGGCGCGCTACCCGACCATGCGCGTGATGCAGGAGGACGGCTGGGCGGGGCTGTGCGATGAGCACGGCGTCGTCCAGGAAGAGAGCCTGATGGCCCTGCGCGTCAACCTGCTGTTCGATACCCCTGAAACGCAAACCAACGTGCTGGTGAGCCTGACCCAGGCCGCGCCGGACGGCGGCGACAGCCTGCTCGCCGCGGCGGTGCGTCGTCTGAGCCAGCGTCTGGATCTCCCGCTCGCCCAGGCCGCGCGCTGCTGGCTGGACGCTTACTGCGACCGGGTATTGCTTCCGCTGTTCAGCGCCGAGGCGGACTACGGTCTGGTCCTGCTGGCGCACCAGCAAAATATCCTCGTTGAGATGCAGCAGGATTTCCCCGTTGGGCTGATCTACCGCGACTGCCAGGGCAGCGCCTGGACCGAAGGGGCCGACGCGTGGCTGAAAGAGGCAGGTGAAACCGAGGTGGAAAACCGCTTCGGTGAGAGCCAGCTGCTGCGCTACTTCCCTTATTACCTGCTGCTGAACTCTACCCTTGCCGTCACCGCCGCGCTCGCCGCCGCCGGCTTCGACAGCGAAGAGAACCTGATGTCCCGCGTGCGTGACGCGCTGGCCGAACTGCGCACGACGGCGAAGCAGACCCGCTGCCTCGATTACGTGCTCGACAGCCCGACCTGGAACTGCAAAGGCAACTTCTTCTGCTATCTGCACGATCGCAACGAAAACACCATCGTCGATCCGGCGGTGATCTATTTCGACTTTAGCAACCCGTTTTATAAGGAGAAGGCGTGATGGCAAACGCGAATATCGTCCATTCCGGCTACGGCTTTCGCTGCACGGTCACGGAACAAAACCTGCCGCTGACGCTGGGTCTCGACGGCAGCGCGGTGCTGGAGCGGCTGACCGGGCTCCCGGACGGCTGGCTGGTGGACGCCCTCGACCAGCTGTTTGTTGCCGCGCCCGCCCTGACCGGCATTACCCTGCCGTGGGCAGCCTGGCAGGATGAACCTCAGGCGCAGGCGCTGTTTAGCCTCGTTCACGGGGATTATCTGGCGCGTGAAATTTTCTGGCAGCTGCCGCTGTGGCTGAAAGGCGAACGTCCGCAGGCGAGCGGCGGAATGCAGTTTGACGAAAGCCGTCAGCTGTACTTCCCGCTGCGCCCTCACCGCCCGCAGGGTGAGGTGTATCGCCGTTACGATCCGCAAATTAAACGCACCCTGAGCTTCCGCGTGGCCGATGTGGCCCAGGACGGCGAGCGCTTTACCCGCTGGATGAATAACCCGCGCGTGAACGCTTTCTGGGAGATGGCGGGACCGCAGGCCGAGCAGGAGAACTACCTGCGCCGCCAGCTTGATTCGACGTACTGCTACCCGGTTATCGGCTGCTTCGATGACCAGCCGTTCGGCTATTTTGAACTCTACTGGGCGGCAGAAGATCGCATTGGCCGCCACTATCGCTGGCAGCCGTTTGACCGCGGGCTGCACATGCTGGTGGGTGAAGAAAACTGGCGCGGCGCGCAATACATCCGCAGCTGGCTGCGCGGCCTCAGCCACTATCTGTATCTCGATGAACCGCGCACGGCGCGCATTGTGGCGGAACCGCGCTTCGACAACCAGCGTCTGTTCCGCCATCTGGCGTCCGCCGGTTTCGACACGGTGAAAGAGTTCGACTTCCCGCACAAACGCTCCCGTCTGATCATGAGCGAGCGTCACCGCTTCTTCCACGAGGTGGAACTGTGAACGCACTCTGGCAGAAAGTGAACCGCGAGATGGTGGCGAAGATCCTCGCCGAACTGGAATATGAACGCACCCTGCGCGCCGAGCCGGTTTCGGCGGACAACTGGCGCATCAGTATGGGCAACGCGTGCTGGCAGTTTCGCGCCACGCGTGGGATATGGGGCTGGCTGCATATTGACCCTGATACCCTGACCACCACCAGCGGCGCGGCGGTCGAAGCGGAAAACGCGCTGCTGCAACTGGCCACCGTGCTGGAGATGAGCGACGCGCAAACGGCGGAGCACATGGAAGATCTCTACGCCACGCTGCGGGGTGACATGCAGCTGTTGCAGGCGCGTGAAACGCTGGATGCCGATGCGCTGATCCACCTCGACCCGGACGAACTACAGTGCCTGATGCGCGGTCACCCGAAGTTTATTTTCAACAAGGGACGCCGCGGCTGGGGGCTGGATGCCCTGCGCCTGTACGCGCCGGAATATCGCGGGCGTTTCCGCCTGCACTGGGTCGCCGTGCAGCGCGAGCGTCTGGTCTGGAGCAGCGACGCCGATTGCGATATTAACGCCCTGCTCTCCAGCGCCATGGACGATGCCGAGCGCGAGCGGTTCGACGCCCGCTGGCAGGAGCTGGATCTGGACGACAGCTGGCTGCCGGTGCCGCTGCACCCGTGGCAGTGGCAGCAAAAAATTGCCATTCATTTCCTGGCGCAGCTCGCGCGCGGTGAGATGGTAGAGCTGGGTGAGTTCGGCGATGAGTATCTGGCGCAGCAGTCCCTGCGCACGCTGACCAACGCCAGCCGTCGCGCGCCGTATGACATCAAGCTGCCGCTGACTATCTACAACACCTCCTGCTATCGCGGTATTCCGGGCAAGTATATCGCCGCCGGTCCGCTGGCCTCGCGCTGGCTACAGCAGCAGTTCGCCAGCGATGCCACGCTGATTCACTCCGGGGCGCAGGTGCTTGGCGAACCCGCAGCCGGATATCTGTCGCATCCGGGTTATACCGCATTGCCTGAGGCGCCGTACCGCTATCAGGAGATGCTGGGGGTGATCTGGCGCGAGAACCCATCCTGCTATTTACAGGATGGCGAACAGGCGGTGCTGATGGCGGCTCTGATGGAAACCGATAACCAGGGGCGCCCGCTGATTGACGCGTGGATCAAACGCTCGGGGTTAACCGCTGACGCATGGCTGGAAAAGCTGTTTGAGGCGACGGTGATCCCCTTCTATCACCTGCTCTGTCGCTACGGGGTGGCGCTCATCGCCCACGGCCAGAACGTCACGCTGGTGATGAAAGATTACGTTCCGCAGCGCATTTTCCTGAAGGATTTTCAGGGCGATATGCGCCTGGTGGATGAAGATTTCCCGCAGGCGCAGAGCCTGCCGGAGCAGGTAAAAGCGGTGACGGCGCGCCTCAGCGCGGATTACATCATCCACGACCTGCAAACCGGCAACTTTGTCACGGTGCTGCGCTTTATATCCCGCCTCACCCTGCAATGCGGCGTGAGCGAAACCCGCTTCTATCAGATCCTGGCGCTGGTGTTACGTCGCTATATGGCCGCCCATCCGGATCTTGCGGCGCGCTTCGCCAAATTCGACCTGTTTAAGCCGCAGATTATTCGCGTGATCCTCAACCCAGTCAAACTTACCTTCTCTGAACACGACGGCGGCAGCCGCATGCTGCCGAACTACGTCTGCGATCTTGATAACCCTCTTTTTCTGGTCTCCCGGGAGTCAGCGCAATGAAAACCTATGATTTCATCGGCATTGGTATCGGTCCGTTCAACCTCAGTATTGCCGCGCTGGCAGAGGGGCTGGACGGTTTTAGCTCGCTGTTTCTTGAACGCAAGCCGCACTTCTCCTGGCACCCGGGGATGATGGTGCCGGACTGCCATATGCAGACCAGCTTCCTGAAGGATCTGGTGAGCGCCGTGGAGCCTACCAACCGCCACAGCTTTCTGAACTATCTGGTACAGCGCAAAAAGTTCTACCGTTTCCTCACCACCGAGCAGCGCACCGTGTCGCGCGAGGAGTTTGCCGACTACCTGTGCTGGGCGGCGGATAACCTAACTAACCTGGCCTTCAGCCAGCAGGTACAGCAGGTCAGCTTTGATGAGCAAAACGGCCTGTTTGAGGTCGTGACCCAGCGGGATCGCTTCCTGGCGCGCCACGTCTGCGTGGGGATTGGGAAGCAGATCAATCTCCCAGACTGCGTCACCGCGCAGGACGACACCTGCTTCCACGCCAGCGAAATGATGCTGCGCACGCCGGATTTAGCGGGCAAGCGCGTCACCGTCGTCGGCGGCGGCCAGAGCGGTGCGGATCTGTTTTTAAATATCTTCCGTGGGGAATGGGGGCAGCCGCTGAGCCTCAACTGGGTGTCGCGCCGCAACAACTACAACGCGCTGGATGAAGCCGCGTTTGCCAATGAGTATTTCACGCCGGAGTATGTGGATAGCTTTTCCACCCTTGGTGACGACGCCCGACGTCAGATGTTGCAGGAGCAGAAGATGACCTCCGACGGGATCACCACGGAGTCGCTGCTGGCCATCTATCGCGCCATGTATCACCGCTTCGAAGTGCTGCGCGAAAAACCCTGGGCGCACCTGATGCCGTCCCGCTCGGTGACGTCGCTGACGCGCCAGGAAACCGGACATCGCCTCAGCATCCAGCATCACCTGGACGGCGGGCGCGAACAGCTGGAGAGCGACGTGGTGATTTTCGCCACCGGCTACCGCGCCGTACAGCCCGCGTTTCTCGCCCCGCTCTCTTCCCGACTGCGTCTGGATGAGGATGAAGCCTTCTGCATCAACAACGATTTTACCCTTGAATGGGACGGCCCGCAGAGCAACCGCCTGTTTGCCGTCAATGCCGGGATGCACCGTCTCGGTATTGCCGAACCCCAGCTCAGCCTGATGGCCTGGCGCGCGGCGCGAATTCTGAATCGCGCCCACGATGCCGAGCCGTTTGAGCTGGCAACCACCCCCGGCGTGATCCACTGGCGGAGCACCACCAGCCCGGAGAGCAGCCAGGTTTTTAAATCATTAATAAAGACCACCGAGTACTGACACACACATTCAGGATCAACATAACAATGAAACGTTCTCATCTTTGGGTTTTAAATCCGTGCTTGCTTGCCATGCTTTCTACCTCTGCGTGGGCGGAAGAACAAAAGGAAGAAGATATTGTGGTCTCCGCCAGCCGGGCACATCGCAGCGTGGCAGAGATGGCGCAAACCACCTGGGTTATTGAGCGGGCGGAAATTGAGCAGCAGGTTCAGGGCGGGAAAGAGATTAAAGACGTGCTGGCCCAGCTGATCCCCGGCATGGACGTCAGCAGCCAGGGACGTACCAACTACGGCATGAACCTGCGCGGTCGCTCCATGATGGTGATGGTGGACGGCGTACGTCTGAACTCGTCCCGCAGCGACAGCCGCCAGCTCGACTCAATCGATCCGTTCAACATTGACCGCATCGAAGTGATCTCCGGAGCCACCTCGCTGTACGGCGGCGGCAGTACCGGCGGTCTGGTGAACATCGTCACCAAAAAAGGCCAGCCGGAGACCGAAGTGGAGTTCCAGACCGGGGCAAAAAGCGGGTTTAACAGCCATAACGACCATGATGAGAACGTATCGGCAGCGGTCAGCGGCGGCAATGACAACGCCTCTGGTCGTCTGTCGGTCTCCTATCAGCGCTACGGCGGCTGGTATGACGGCAACGGCGACGAGGTGATTATCGATAACACCCAGACCGGCTTGCAGTATTCCGACCGTATCGACGTGATGGGGACAGGCACCATTAACATCGACGATCATCAGCAGCTCCAGTTAACCACGCAGTACTACAAGAGCGAATCCGACGGCAAGCACGGCCTGTTCCTTGGGGAGAATTTCGCTGCGGTCACGGGCGATGCCAAAGCCTACAACAAAGATAACCTGAACTCTGACCGTATCCCGGGCACAGAGCGTCACCTGATTAACCTGCAATACTCGAACACCGACTTCTGGGGTCAGGATCTGGTTGCGCAGATTTACTACCGTGACGAGAGCCTGACCTACTATCCGTTCCCGACGCTGAGCAAAGGCGCGGTGACCAGCATTGGCGCTTCCCAGCAGAAAACCGATTTTTACGGCGGCAAGCTGACGCTGAACAGCAAGCCGATGGACGACCTGACCCTCACCTGGGGTGTAGACGCCGACCATGAAACGTTCGATGCCAACCAGCAGTTCTTCGACTTAAGCAAAGCGGCGGCGAGCGGCGGCATGGAGCTGGACAATGCCTACAACGTGGGCCGTTATCCGGGTTACAGCATTACCAACCTCGCGCCGTTCCTGCAAGCCAGCTATGACATTGACGCCATCACCCTGAGCGGCGGCGTGCGTTACCAGTACACCGAAAACAAGGTGGACGATTTTGTCGGCTACGCCCAGCAGCAGGCAATCGCCACGGGCAAAGCGACCTCCGCTGACGCGGTGCCGGGCGGGAAAACCGACTACAACAACTTCCTGTTTAACGCCGGGATCCTTGGACGTCTTACCGAACAGCAGCAGCTGTGGTTTAACTTCTCCCAGGGCTTCGAGATCCCGGACCTGGCGAAGTACTACGGCTCCGGCACCTATCAGCTGGTCGATGGTCACTATCGCCTGCAAAACAGCGTCAACGTGAACGACTCAACGCTGGACGGTATTAAGGTCAATGCTTACGAGCTGGGCTGGCGCTTCACCGGCGATAACCTGCGTACCCAGGTGGCGGCCTACTACTCGCTCTCGGATAAAACCATCACCATCAACAAGAGCGACATGACCATCAACCTGGAGGACGACAAACGTCGTATCTATGGGGTTGAAGGCCAGGTGGACTATTTCTTCACCGACAGCGACTGGAGCACCGGGGCGAACTTTAACGCCATCAAGTCCGAAACGCGTGAAAACGGGAAATGGGAGAAGCTGACGGTCGATAGCGCCAGCCCGTCTAAAGCCAGCGCATGGGTTAACTGGGCGCCGGGCGACTGGGCCCTGCGCGTGCAGAGCACACAAACCTTCGACGTGTCTGACGCCGACGGTAAGAAGATTGATGGCTATAACACCGTTGATTTCCTGGGCAGCTACGCCCTGCCGGTGGGCAAAGTCAGCTTCAGCGTGGAGAACCTGCTGGACAAAGACTACACCACCGCCTGGGGCCAGCGCGCACCGGGGCTGTATAGCCCAACCTACGGCGCACCGGGTCTTTATACTTATAAAGGCCGTGGACGTACCTTTGGCCTGAACTACTCCGTACTGTTCTGATCCTGCGCGCCGCCTGCGGGCGGCGCGATTTGCTGTGCAATTTGAAAGCAAATTTGCTATTAAATCATCGGTTTGCTGAAATTGTCGGCAAACGAACAAAAACGGTGTTTTCCCCTTTGACAAGGCGCACGCAGGTCGATAATATGCGCCTCGTTCACACGATTCCTCTGTAGTTCAGTCGGTAGAACGGCGGACTGTTAATCCGTATGTCACTGGTTCGAGTCCAGTCAGAGGAGCCAAATTTGAAAAGCCTGCTTTTAAAGCAGGCTTTTTGCTTTTCAGCGCATGAGAAATGCAGGACGGCGCCCGTTGCCGTTTTAGTGTTTACCCCCACCTCCTCACCTGTCCCTGTTATATATTCCACTAATAAATAGAATCATTAATATTAATAACACATAACTATCATTCATCAAATATCGATCGGCAAAAACTATTAATTACATTCCGTGTGATATTCATCACAAAACGGGATTGCTCAACGTTTATTATTTACCGCATAGCAAAAGCAAATCGTTAGACCAAGAAAAATAATCTCATCAAGAGTTAAAGTTTTTTACTTATATACCCTATGGAGGTAATTGCTTTGCCATGGAAAGACCCATCATCAAATGCATTTTTTAGCTGGCTTTACATAATATTATTTGGCGCGTGGGGAGGACTTGTCAGATATCTCCTTGACGTTAAGTCAGGCCAGTCGGGAAGAAGTTTATTTTCTGCGTTAGCACAAATTATTGTATCAGGATTTACCGGTGTACTTGCTGGGTTGATGTCACAAAGCCTTGGTTCAGTATTTCATACTTCACTTGCAGTCAGCGGTATATCAGGTGCAATGGGTGTTGTTGCTCTTAATTATTACTGGAAGAAAATCTCTGGAGATAGTAATGATAAATCATGAATTTAGTAGAAAGACTGAAAAGAACCTTAAAGGAGTACATAAAGATCTTTCGGAGGTGATGAGAAAAGCATTGAAATTATCGCCTGTTGACTTCGGTATTTCTGAAGGGGTAAGAAACCAAAAACGACAGCTTGAGCTATTAGCATTAGGAAAATCATTAACGTCTAAAAGCAGGCATTTAACGGGGCACGCCGTCGATGTATTCGCGGTCATCAACGGTACCGTTTCATGGGATTTTAAACATTATCAGACAATTGCAACGGCTGTTTTTCAGGCCGCTAAGGAGCTATCTGTTGATGTTGAGTGGGGTGGCAACTGGACGGAAATAAAGGATGGCGTTCATTTTCAGCTATCACGAAAGATGTATCCTGAATAGAACCTAACACATTTGATATGTATATTTCCGCAGAGAATGCAGCACATCGTTATTTTCCGGATGATTAACCATGTTCTTTTTACATAAAGTTTATAATAGGAGAATGAGAATACAAAATCGCTTTTAATTATCACAGCACAAAATTATCCGTCAGGCGTTTATTTACTCGTTATTTATACAGGCGATGCTTAATTGCGCTGAAAAAAAACCATATATCTTATTGAATGAAATAAAAGGAATACCATCATGACAATTACTTATATTAAAACTGAACTTGCACCAGCCGACAACCAGCTCGCTGCATACCTTTATTCTACCTCAGATACCCCGGTAAGTTATTCTTACACTGTTACAAAAAGGACGACCAGTCCAACCAGCGTAGATTTTACCTATACATCGGATCTCATTTATGGTGTTACGCAAACCATTAAAATCCCTGTTATTGGTCTTTATGCGCAATATGCAAACAGTGTGCAGGTCGTATTTAAGGATGACACGGGTACTGAAGTTTTCAATCAGCCATTTATCATCAGTACAGAAGATCAGGAATATGATACATCTGTCATCTTCCACCTCGATATTGAGCAAACCGATCCTGCACTATTTACCTCTGTATGGGGAAACAGTTGGTTAATGGAATCCACTGGCCGAGGTTATGACCAAAATGGTGACCTGCGTTTTAACTTCTTATCGGTTTATCATCTCCAGCCGCTGCGGATCCACAATGGCTACCTCTATACCGGCAGCGACGAAGATATGGCGTGGTACGGCCGTCGCTTTTTCAAAATTGATATCATGGGCAATGTCGTCCTTGAATTCGACATGCGTGATGCTGATGGCAATCACTATGCAAATACTCATGATGTAGTCTGGGACTCCGCGGGCGACATTTATATGTTTGGCACCGATAGCCCTAACCGACTAACCAACACGATGGCGCAAGATGCGCTGGTTCTGAAATTTAACGATCAGACAGGGAAAATGATTTGGGCGAAAAACTATACCAGCGAATATAGTGGTTCTCAAATTCTGAATAACAATACGCCTAATGATGTCCATTTTAACTCTCTTACATGGATTGCAAGCAGCCCAAATAACGAAGAAGCCATTATTGTCCATTCTCGCACAACGAGTACAACTTTTGGTATCTCTATCGTTGATGGCAGTATCTTGTGGGCAATCGACACAGGTAATTTCAACCCTCAGTTCCCGGCAAAACAAGCGACTATTCATATTGATAATTCGGGTATTACTCATTTTGAAAATGGTGCCCATACGGTGTGCATTACGAATAATAGTGCTTTTTCTGCCAGTATCGATCCTACCGCAGGAAAATTTGTCTTATCAGTGTTCGATAACCGATCTTGCGTAGATGAAAATGGCAACCCCGTTATTCGTCCGATAAATGACGCAGCGACGTCGGACCCCTATCAAACAGATCCAGCCCGCATTCTGTTCTATGCGGTCGACTTAGCAGCAGGCACCGCTGTTGAGATTCATGCGCCTGTTGAACTCCCAACGACGCCTATCCTCCAATGGACCGACTTTATGGGAGGCGTGTTTGATCATGGTGATTATTTCACTATTTTTACCTGCCATGCGCGCTCATTCTTTATCAGTGACGTAGACGGTAATATGGTTGCCTCTATCTATGATGTAATTTCTTTATCTGATGGCGCTCCTCAATACCCTGGGGAGGCCTACCGTGCAAGATTATTTAATGAAACGGAGCTTACTGACGTCATCACTGCGGCATCTATTTATGCAAATTAATCAAATGATGTAACAATCTGGAACAGATGCAATTGATCACTGCATATGTTAATAGGGGGTCATGTCGAGCCATGACCCCTTGATGCTATATACGAAGCGCACAGGTCATGACTTCATCGCCGAAAAGATTGAGCCATTATTCATACCTGAAGGCGCTAATGTAAATTTATCGTTATAGTCTTGCGCCAGGGAAAGTAGTATTTGCGTCACCCGCCCTGCGGATAGTTGCGCGCTGCGACTAAAATGCGTTTGTTTATATAGCCAGTTGATAAAGCACCTGCTGGCCGTTAAAGAGAGCCTTTTAGCGTTACTGCTATCCCCCCCTGTTAATGGGCAAACCATCTTACGGTTTCTTCCCTGCTCCCAAAGCTGCCACTGACTTTGCCACCAGCCATGCTGTGACGTTCTCTGAAAATTCCAGGGTATATCACTATCATTATCGTTGATTTCTTCTTCTATAAACCACATTTCACCTTGCCCCAGGCGAAACAAATTTGCCCAGGCGGTAATGACTGCTCCCCGAAGAAAGCATTCGTGTGAAATAACATGCATCTTTACCTCAGGAAAGAGGAGATTCAGTATTCGAAAATGCCCGTGAGCCGCTATCACCGGGCGCACAATCGAACCTCTGGCGTTACATTTCAGAGCCGCGCTTCCATACTGTATTTCATCGAACTGGCTCCGACGCAGAAACTGTGTCTCTCGCATATCAACGCGTTTTACAATATCAGCGTGATGCAAATCAGGCTCGATATTTCCCTTCCAGTGATAACGTAATGTTTCCCCACTTTGATGCTCAGTAAAATTAGTGGAGAGATGAATAATATTACCGCGAATCGCATCAAAACTGATCAGGACATACAATTTCTGTTCTGCAATTCTCCCCTGGAACGGTACAACCAGTGACACAGTTTCAATACGTTCTGGATACACTATTTTTCTTTGCTTTTGCTGTTTGGGTGTCCAGACTTTTTTGCAGGCGCGGCACTGAACGCGCTGTGTCCCCCGTGGGTTATAACCATAACAAATAGTTTTCGGGCAATAACATTCAGGGCAAAAATAACCGTTTTCTAAGGCATAGGCGCTTAAGCAAGAAAAAAGCCATTCATTAAATTGTTGTTCATTAAACAGAGGGGGATAACTCCCACATGCCCGGCAGTGCAATGCTGGATATCCCAGCCTGTAGTCTGGCCAACTGTAATCTTCAGATGCTGAGACTGGCAGCCCTAAATTACGGCAACCAAACGATTTACAGGTATTAATCGTAAACAGAATCAATATTAATCACCAACGATTTGAATGGGTCGGTGATTTTGCCGCATAACTCTTGCATAAGTGTGTGAGCAGGTTCGCATAAAAAATCCTTTCAGAACGTAAAGTAGCGAATCTTTATATGACTGAAAGGAACGACTTATGAAGATAAAGTTAATCGCTGCGGGTATTCTGACGACGTTACCATTTTGGGCCTGCGCTAAGGATGTCACCATCCTTTATACCAATGATCTCCATGCTCATGTAGAACCTTATAAAGTGCCATGGATTGCTGACGGCAAACGGGATATTGGTGGCTGGGCGAATATCACTACTCTGGTAAAAGAGGAAAAATCAAAAAGTAAAGCGACATGGTTTTTTGATGCAGGTGACTATTTCACTGGCCCTTATATTAGTAGCTTAACGAAGGGAAAAGCAATTATTGATATTATGAATACCATGTCGTTTGATGTTGTAACGATAGGTAATCATGAATTTGATCATGGCTGGGATAATACATTATTACAGCTAAGCCAGGCGAAATTCCCTGTCGTACAGGGCAACATATTCTATGAGAACAGCAGCAAATTATTCTGGGATAAACCTTATACCATCGTCGAAAAAGATGGCGTGAAAATTGGCGTCATTGGTTTGCACGGCGTGTTTGCCTTCAATGATACCGTCTCCGCGGCAACGCGCGTAGGCATTGAAGCGCGGGATGAAATTAAGTGGTTACAGCGCTATCTGGATGAACTGAAAGGCAAAGTCGACCTGACCGTATTGCTGGTCCATGAAGGTACACCGGCGCGTCAGTCCAGTATGGGAGGGACCGACGTACGACGTGCACTGGATAAAGATATTCAAACTGCAAGCCAGGTGAAAGGTCTGGATATTCTGATTACGGGACATGCGCATGTCGGTACGCCGGAACCGATTAAAGTTGGCAATACGCTGATCCTCTCGACCGACAGCGGCGGCATTGATGTGGGGAAACTGGTACTGGACTACACGAAGCCGCATCAGTTTACGATGAAAAATTTTGAGCTTAAAACCATTTACGCCGATGAGTGGAAGCCCGATCCGCAAACGAAACAGGTTATAGACGGCTGGAATAAGAAACTGGATAAAGTAGTTCAACAAACGGTGGCGCAGTCGCCGGTTGAGTTGACGCGCGCGTATGGTGAATCAGCCCCGCTGGGTAATCTGGCTGCGGACGCTCTACTGGTGGCTGCGGGTAAAAATACTCAGCTAGCCTTGACCAACTCGGGCGGCATTCGCAATGAGATCCCGTCGGGCGCGATTACGATGGGTGACGTCATCAGTACGTTCCCCTTCCCTAACGAGCTGGCCACGATGGATCTTACGGGTAAACAATTACGCACGTTGATGGAACATGCCGCAAGTTTAAGTAATGGCGTCTTGCAGGTTTCAAAAGGCCTGGAGGTGAAGTATGACAGCAGTAAACCAATCGGTCAGCGGGTCGTCGTATTTACCCTTAATGGCAAGCCGATTGAGGATGCGACAGTCTACCACATTGCCACTCAGAGCTTCCTTGCTGACGGCGGCGATGGTTTTACCACCTTTACCGAGGGTAAAGCGCGTAATACAACAGGCGGTTACTACGTTTCTAATGCCGTGATCGATTACTTCAAAGCGGGCAACACTATTACGGATGAGCAGCTCAACGGCATGCGCGTTGCTGATGTGAAAAAGTAAAGGTTCTTACCATACAGGCTTTTGGCGCCGCATTGGTGATGAATGCATTGAAATAAAATAAACGTTTAAGGGTTCATACCTCTACATGGACCCTTTTCAAGCTATTATTTTTTTCAAGGGAATTGATTATGAAGAAAAATATAAAGCTGAGCCTGATTACGTTATGTTGGTTCGCAACGTTAACCGCCTCAGTTCATGCAAAAGATGTAACAATTTACTATACCAACGATCTGCATGCTCATGTATCTCCTGGGAAACTACCCACCGTTGACAAAGAACGTCTGGTAGGAGGTTTTGCGAATATAGCGACCATCGTCAATGATGCTAAGAAAATAAGTAAAGATGTTTTTTTCTTTGATGCAGGTGATTACTTTACCGGGCCCTATATAAGTACCCTGACCAAAGGCGAAGCCATTATTGATATCATGAACACCATGCCCTTTGATGCTGTGTCAGTGGGAAACCACGAATTTGACTATGGCGTTGATAACATGGTTAAGCAGTTATCAAGAGCACACTTCCCCATTTTGTTAGGTAATGTTTTTTATACCAACAGTGAAAAGCCCGTCTGGAATACCCCCTGGACGGTTGTCGAAAAAGATGGCATCAAAATTGGCGTAATCGGGGTACATCAGAAATTTGCATTTTATGACACGATTGCAGCTAAGGCTTACGCTGGTTCAGAGGCGCGTGATGAAGAGCCTTATATTCAAAAAGGGCTTGATGCCTTAAAAGGTAAAGTGGATATCATCGTGCTGCTTATTCATGAAGGTACGCCAGCGCGCCAGTCAAGCTATGGAAACAAAGACGTAGCCAGAATGCTACAAGCTGATATCGATACCGCGAAGAAATTTAAGGGTATTGATGTATTAATCACAGGCCATGCCCATGTAGGGACGCCAGAACCGATTAAAGTTAATGACACTCTCATTGTTTCAACGGATGCCTATGGTACTGACATTGGTAAATTAGTATTGGATTTTAACCCTCAGACGAAGAAAATTGAGCGTTACAAAGGTGAATTAATCACTGTATTTTCTGATGAATATAAACCTGATCCAAAAGTACAGCTTAAAATTGATGAGTGGAATGCCAGTCTGAAAAAAATCACTGGCCAGGTTATTGGTTCGACAACGGCGCACTTTACGCGTTCATATGGGGAATCATCACCCGTCGGTAATTTGATAATTGATGCCATGATGGCAAAAGTGCCGGATGCCGTCGTTGGATTACAAAACAGCGGAGGGATACGTGCTGATTTCCCACAGGGAAATTTAACCTACGGCGATGTTATTACCACCTTCCCGTTTAATAATGACCTGGTTGAAATGGATCTTACCGGAAAAGATCTCACCGATTTAATGATCCATGCGACTAATCTCACCAATGGTATTTTGCAAGTATCAAAAAGCGTTCATGTTGTCTATGACAGTACAAAACCGCTGGGCAAACGTCTCATTAAATTCACTGTCAATAATCAACCCATAGATCCGACCAGGATATATCGGGTTGCTACACACTCATTTTGTGCGACAGGTGGCGATGGATTTGAAGCATTTTTAAAAGGGAAAAATATTAAAACTATTAACAGCACTACCTCTGCCGATTCAATTATTGATTATGTGAAGGCGCATAGCCCAGTTAAACCCGATCATGAAATGAGGGTGACTGATGTAAGCGCAGCAAAATGAATTAAACAAGAAGTGATTAAATACTGACATGTATTTTAAATACCACTCGCTTTTCAACATACTCCCATTAAAGGAAATACACGCATGAAAAAAATGAAATATCTTTTACCAGGCGCATTGATAATGCTCCCCTTGATTGCGTTTGCGGACTCTGGTAATAATGAATATCTATCAGACTGGTGGCATCAAAGCGTTAACATAGTCGGCAGCAACTCTACTCGCTTTGGGCCACAAAAAAGATCGGATCTCTATCCAGAATACCGTGCGTGGGCACATGTGGATTGGTTTGATTTTTACGGCTATGCGGATTTACCTAAATTTTTTGGTTTGGGAAATGACAACGACATTGGTATTTGGGACAATGGCTCGCCATTCTTTACAGAAATAGAACCACGTTTTAGCATCGATAAATTAACGGGACTCGATCTGAGCGTTGGTCCTTTTAAAGAATGGTATTTTGCTCACAACTATATCTATGATGCAGGTACTAACGAAGGACAGCGCCAAAGTACCTGGTATATGGGAATTGGGACGGATATTGATACGGGATTACCGATAACTTTATCTGCAAACATCTACGCTAAATACCAGGGGAATAATTATAACGCCGCCAACGAAAACGAATGGGATGGATATCGCTTTAAATTAAAATATGCTATTCCTTTAACTACACTGTTTGGCGGGAAGCTAAATTACGTCGGTTTCACCAATTTTGATTTTGGCTCAGACTTAAAAGACGAATCAGGTGGCGAGCAACCCTTTTACTCCCGTACTAATGATTCAATAGTTTCTACCCATATCCTCAGCTTAGTTTACTCTCACTGGAGCTATGGCGCGACCCTTCGTTATTTCTATCATGGTGGGCAATTTGAAGAAGGCAGTAAAGCATATAATAGCAAAGGACAGATCACCCGTATAGACTCTACGGGGTGGGCCTACTATTTAACTGCCGGATACACTTTTTAAATATGTCTAAAAGGAATTAGCCATTAAGAAATAAAATAATAATGCCATTCATTTATGGATGGCATTATTTTATTTAACTCGGTACACGCATCACCCAGGAAGACTTAGAGCCACTCTTACCGTTCCCGGCAGACAATGCGCCGCCGGGCAAAAACTAAATCTGATAATCAATCGCCACTTCTTCCGGCTCCATCACCTGGCGTTTGATCTCATCCACGGAAAGCCCCGCGTTGCATAGCTCAATAAAACGCCACACGTAGTTACGCTGAAGCTGTCCGCGCTTTAGCCCCAGCCAGACGGTATTCGCATCGAACAAGTGACGCGTATCCAGACGCACCAGATTTCCGGCTTCATATTCGCCGCCAGACTGCTCGGCCACCAGGCCAATCCCCAGTCCTAACTCGACGTAGGTTTTGATCACGTCGGAGTCCTGCGCGCTCAGCACCACGTCCGGGGTGAGCCCTTTACGCTTGAACGCTTCATCGATACGCGAGCGTCCGGTAATGCCCTGTCGGTAGGTGATAAGCGGCCATTTGACGATCTCTTCCAGCGTCAACGGCGAAACCTGATTCAGCGGGTGATCGGCGGGTAACAGCAGGCTGTGGTGCCAGCGGAACCACGGGAACGCCACCAGCAGCGGGTCGTTGCTCAGCCGTTCACTGGCGATACCGATATCGGCCCCGCCGTTATGCAGCAGCACCTCAATTTCCTGCGGCGTGCCCTGGATCAGTTCGAGACGTACGTCAGGGAAGATCTCACGAAATGCTTTGATAACCGTCGGAAGGCTGTAACGCGCCTGTGTATGGGTGGTGGCGATAGTCAGCACACCCGAAGCGTCGTTGGTAAAGAGATCCGCCAGCCGACGAACGTTGCTGGCCTCGTTGAGAATGCGCTCAGCGATGGTCAGCAATGCCTTGCCTGGCTCGGTCATACCCAGCAGGCGCTTGCCGCGACGGATAAAAATCTCAATGCCTAACTCCTCCTCCAGCTCGCGGATATGTCGGCTGACGCCCGACTGAGAGGTGTAAAGCATATTGGCGACTTCGGTCAGGTTGTAATCCCGCCTGGCCGCCTCACGAATAATTTTAAGTTGCTGGAAATTCACAATTCACTCCGGCGCATCTGACATAAGGCTATTGTTAGAGTCAGGCGGGCTGGAGAACAAATAATAAAAACCAGCATCTTATGCTTATTTGGAATATCAGCTGACGAGTTGCAGCTCGCGATTTTCCAGCGACGGCTTACTGACCAGAGACATCAGGATCTCTTTCACCGCCTGCGCCTGCGGTGACAGGGAGCCGCGCGCGGACATATTCAACGACAGCGGTAAGCTCATGGATGGCGTGGTGATGCGGGCCATCCAGCCGTTCGCCGCGCTGCACAGTGAACGTGCGGCAGACTCAGGCAGAACCGTTACACCCATGCCGCTGGCAATGGCGGCAGTCAGCGTGGAGATGGAATCAATCTCGCCGATAATTTTGGCCGTCAGACGGCGCAGCGAGAACGCTTCGTCAACGCGCACGCGCACGGCACTGTAGTCGCGCGGCAGGAACAGGTTCATCTCTGCCACAGCGGTTAAATCAATGCTCTGGCCGGGGCAATCACGTGTACCGACCAGGTAAAGATCTTCCTTCAGCAGCGGCTGGCTGGTGATCCCGGCAACCGGGGAGCGATCGTACAGCACCGCCATATCCAGCTGACCGTTGAGCAGTTTGTCATTGAGCACGGAACCACTGTTCTCATGCAGATAAACCAGCACTTCCGGTAGCTCCGCGCGCACTGCCTGAAGCAGCGGCATGGTGACAGACGATGCGGCCGTTCCCGGCGCCAGCCCGATGGAGACATGGCCACTCAGGGTCTGACCCACATTGTGCACGGCAAGCTGCGCCTGTTCACACTGACGCAGGATCGTGCGGGCATGGGTATATAAAATTTTTCCCGCTTCGGTAGGCGTTACGCCGCGCTTGGTGCGGATCAACAGTTGCTGGTCCATTTCGCCTTCCAGAGTCGCGACCTGCTGGCTCAGCGCAGGCTGCGCGATATGCAGCACTTCAGCCGCCTGGGTCAGGCTGCCGATATCGACGATTTTTACGAAGTATTTCAGTCGTCTTAAGTTCATGTTGCCCCCTGTTCGAAAATAGCGTGCCGGTAACGGCTGTGTTGTTAAACAGGTTTTGCAATATGGATGCCAGTTTTTTGCAGCGGGTGTATGTCGCTGCTAAGCGGCTGAAAATAAGGAAAGCCAATCACTGGTGCCTGTTTTGAGACGGGGACAACGGTTTCCGATCTGCCCCATTCGGGGTATATCTGCACAATAATGGTGCATTCCGTTGGCAAAAACGTCACTTTGCTGGTTTTGTCAGCAAACAGTTCAAAGTCGGCGATCCATCCTTTGACAAGGCGTACGCAGGTCGATAATATGCGCCCCGTTCACACGATTCCTCTGTAGTTCAGTCGGTAGAACGGCGGACTGTTAATCCGTATGTCACTGGTTCGAGTCCAGTCAGAGGAGCCAAATTTGAAAAGCCTGCTTTTAAAGCAGGCTTTTTGCTTTTCTGCGTTCGGTCAGTTTGTCGGGTGGCGCTGCGCTTACCCGACCTACATTCTGCGTTCGGTAAAATTGTCGGGTGGCGCTGCGCTTACCCGACCTACATTCTGCGTTCGGTAAAATTGTCGGGTGGCGGCTTCGCCTTACCCGACCTACGGTCCTGTAGGCCCGGTAAGCGCAGCGCCACCGGGCATAGCAAGCTTCACCGGCATCCCCGACCGCCGTTCCAGCTCAGCGCCCGCCCCTTCACTTATTAGCTGCGTCCTTTGTGCGGCTGAAATGGGCAGCGGCACCTTATTTGTCGATTCAAATTCCGCGCGATTGCGTGACAGCGGCTCGTGAACCTCTACCCAACGGCTACCGTCCGGCTCGGTGGTCACCTTTAAGGGCTGATCGATAAGCTGTACCCGCGTCCCCACCGAAACATTATCGAACAGGTATTTAATATCGTTATTACGCAGGCGAATGCAGCCCTGGCTGACGCGCAGACCAATGCCGAAATTTGAATTGGTACCGTGGATCGCGTACAGCCTGCCGATATAGAGGGCATACAGCCCCATCGGATTATCCGGCCCGGCGGGAACGAACGCGGGCAATGTTTTCCCCTCTTTCGCGTAAGCGCGTCGCGTATTTGGCGTGGGTGACCAGGTTGGGCCTTCTTGTTTGCGCTCAACGGCGGTTACCCAGTTACGCGGCGTTTCGCGCCCGGCCTGACCGATGCCAATAGGCAGCACCTCAACCGTGTTGCTGCCGGGTGGATAATAGTAAAGTCGCATTTCCGCGACGTTCACCACAATCCCCTCGCGCACCGTTGGCGGCAAAATAAGCTGCTGCGGTACCACCAACTGTGTTCCGGCTCGCGGTAAAAACGGATCCACCCCCGGGTTGGCTTCCAGCATATTGCTCAACCCCTGCCCGTGCTGCGCTGCAAACGCTTCGAGCGGCAGAGTATTGCCGTCAGGCACGGTGATGGTGATCGGCGCCCCCACCAGACGGCTGCCCTCGGGAGGGAGGGGGTAGGTTACAGCAGATGCAGCGGGAACCAGAATACCAAGCGTAAAAAAGAACGAGGCAAATCGAATCATAGTGTTCTGTACTCAGTCAAAGAGAAAGCCTGCCGGTGGGCAGGCTTAGCCTACTCATTCAGTCATCTTTTCGTCGTGCGCCATCTCCGGGTAAGGACTTTTTCTGCTTCAACAATCATGAACATCGCAAACCCAATCAGGAAGGTAATGATCCAGTAGCGGAACGGTAGCGCTTCGGTACCGAACAGCATTTGCATGAACGGCGCATAGATGATCAGAAGCTGAAGGGCCAGCAGTACGCCGCTCACGATCCATATCCCCTTGTTAGCCAGCAGACCTTTACTCAGGGAGAAGCCGTCGGTGACGCGGCAGTTGAGCATGTAAAACCACTGGGCGGTGACCAGCGTTTGCAGCAACACGGTGCGAATGAACTCCGGTGAGTAGCCGCGTGGTTGCAGCCAGGCCTCCAGCACAAAGGCGCTGATGGCAATCATCAGGCCGACAAACACTACTCGCCAGATGGCATAACCGTCCATCACATGCAGGTTAGACTTACGCGGCGGCCGGTTCATGATGTCCTTCTCACCCGCTTCAAACGCCAGGCCAAACGACAGCGTTGCCGAGGTTGCCATGTTCATCCACAGGATCAGTACCGGCGTTAGTGGGATCAGGTTCCCCGCCAGCAGGGCAATAATGATCAGTAAGGCCTGGGCGATGTTGCTCGGGATAACGAACAAAATGGTCTTTTTCAGGTTGTCGTAGACCCGACGCCCTTCATGGACCGCCCGGGCAATGGTGGCAAAGTTATCATCCGTTAACACCATATCGGCGGCTTCTTTGGTGACTTCAGTACCTTTGATCCCCATCGCGATGCCGACATCCGCCCGCTTCAGCGCCGGCGCATCGTTCACCCCGTCCCCGGTCATTCCGACCACTTCCTGCTTACTTTGCAGCGCCTGCACCAGGCGGAATTTATCTTCCGGGCTGGTGCGGGCAAAGATATCGTATTTTTGCGCCGCCTCGCTCAGCTGGTGGTCGTCCATCGCCTCCAGCTCGCGCCCGGTAATGGCGCTCGCCGCGTTGCCAATACCCAGCATCTGTCCAATGCTCATCGCCGTTTGTGGATGATCGCCGGTAATCATTTTCACGCGAATGCCCGCCTGCAAGCAGTCGGCAATGGCCGAAATGGCTTCCGGGCGCGGGGGATCCATCATGCCCGCAATGCCGAGCAGTATGACCCCTTCTTGCAGATCCGCATGCGTCAGCTCGCGCTGCCCGCTGGCAGCCGGTTTCCAGGCCGCAGCCACCATGCGCAATCCCTCGCGCGCATACTCTTCAATCTTCTCTTCCCAATAGTGCAGGTTGAACGGCTCCAGCCCGTTTTGGGTCTGCTGGTGCTGGCAAAGACGGAAAAGGACGTCCGGCGCACCGGTGATTAACATCACCTCTTCGTCGCCCAGGCGATAGAGGGTGGACATGTATTTATATTGCGAATCAAATGGGATTTTACTGCGCAACTCGGCGTCAATTGCCGGAAGCGGGATTTTGGCCGCCAGCACCTTCAGCGCGCCTTCGGTTGGACCGCCGGTGATTTTCCACAGCCCCTGCTCATCTTTGATCAGCTGGCTGTCATTACAGAGATCGACTGTGCGCAGATAGCACTCCAGCACAGATCCCGGGTTCACGGTGACCGGTGTCGGATCGTCAACGGGGTGAATAGTACCCACCGGCTCGTAGCTGTCTCCGTCCACGCGGTAGGTGGTGTCCGCGGTAATCACCGCTTTTACCGTCATCTCATTCATGGTCAGGGTGCCGGTTTTATCCGAGCAGATAACCGTCATCGCCCCCAGCGTTTCCACGGTAGGCAGCTTGCGAATAATCGCCTTGCGACGCGCCATCGCCTGCACGCCCAGCGAGAGGATGATCGAGATAATGGCCGGTAATCCTTCCGGCACCGCCGCCACCGCAAGGCTAATCAGCGACAGCACCAGCTCTGATACGGGCATATCACGGAAGATAAGACTGAAAACGAACAGCGCCAGCATCATCACCAGAATGGTGATAAAAATGGTCTTGCCGAGCTTGTCCATTTGCACCATTAACGGGGTACGGTGTTTTTCAATGTCTGACATCATCTGGTTGATATGGCCGAGTTCGGTCTCCCCACCGGTCGCCACCACCAACCCTTTTCCCCCACCGGAGCTGACGGTGGTGCCAGAATAAAGCAGGTTGTAACGGTCGCCTAACGGCAACTCCCCGTGGAGCGCATCGCTGCTTTTCTCCACTACCGTGGATTCGCCGGTGAGAATAGCTTCTTCCACCCGCAGATTGTGCGCCTCTGTCACGCGAAGATCGGCAGGAATGCGATCCCCGGCGCGTATCACGACGATATCTCCGGGCACCAGTGCTGTCGTCGGGATAGTTTCATGGTTGCCCTGCCGGATGACCACAGCCTCGCTGGAGAGCATATTGCGAATACTTTGCAGCGATTTCTCCGCATTGCTCTCCTGAATATGGCCAATCAGGGCGTTAATGATGGCTACCCCAAGAATGACAAACATATCCACCCAGTGTCCCATTATCAGCTTCAGCAGCGCCGCCGCCAGAAGGACGTAAATAAGGACATCGTTGAAATGGGCCAGAAAGCGCAGCCAGCCAGGTTTACCCGGTTTTTGCGGTAAGGCATTTTCACCGTATTTTTCCAGCCTGGCGGTGGCTTCTGTACTGCTAAGTCCGTCGAGGCTGGATTGGATATTTGTCAGGGTTTCATCAACGGTTTGTTGATAATACGGACGGTGAGGCTTTTCTGTTATCATCGTTCCTTCCTCGGGTTCTTTTCAGAAATCACCTTGCTTTCATGACATTAACGAATAACGAAAACAGGAACATGCGCGTAACGAACGATACTCGCCGCCTCTGACCCTAATAAATGAGTTTGAATATTTGGATTACGCGATCCCACAATAATCGCACCGACGTTAAGCTCATCCGCCAGTTTGATTACCTCATCACGTATATTCCCGCTGCGAACATGTAGATGGACATTTGCTTCTGGCAGGTTGATTTTTTTTACCAGCGCAGCCAGTTTTTCTTTAGCATTATTAATCATATATTCATCCATCTTTCTCGCGTCTGCAATAAAACCGCGGGTCAGTTCCGCCGAGAACTTTGGCATAACGTACAGCAGATGGACATTACCCGATGCGCTTTGCGCCAGGAATTGGGCATGCTGTAGTGCTTTATCAGACAACGCTGTTTCGTATACATCCACCGGCACCAGAATCGTTTTATACATATCAAGCATCCTTTTATAACCAACACAACAGTGAGTGAATCAGAAGAGATCGCATCAAACCCATGGGTACAGGCGTGAATGCCTTTTACGGAAAAAAAGGAATGGATGCTATTAAACGTAGCACAGGAATATCAGGATGTTATTCAAAGGGGATACACCATCGTAACGCTTGTTTCGCCTGAGTATGTCACGCCACTAATAATGGTTATTTAACATTTATTTATTCACCGACTATGCTCATAGTCAGGCATGCAACACGTTTATTCTCTTTATCCCGCGCCACCTTCAACCTCATGGAGGAATGCATGTACGGTTTAAGCCTGATTCGCCTTGGTTTGTTTATTGCGCTCGCTATTATCGCCAGCACAGCAATCGGTTTATTTACCTATGTGGTCGTCTCGGCCCTGGCAGAATAGCGCCACCCCAGCATTGATGACGAAATAAATAAAACAATTATTATCAGGGGAATACTGTGAAGCGCTACCTCTCTCTTCTGCCTGCTGTTTTATTGCTGCTGACGGCGTGCGATCCGAAACCCGACCGCGCCGCGCCCCTGCCGAAAATGGTAAAAGTCGCAGAGGTGGTCAAGGCCGGCAACGCGCAGCAGCGCGTGTTTCCCGCCCGTATTGAATCCGGCGACGCCACGGATCTCGCGTTCAAACGAGCCGGGCAGATTGAGACCCTGGACATTCGCCAGGGTGCCGTTGTCAAACAGGGGCAACGGCTCGCCAGTCTTAACGATCGCGAAGCCCGGCAGCGTCTGAACGACAGGCAAACGGCGGCGACCCTGGCGCAGAGGCAATTCGACCGCTTCCAGACGCTGGCGGGACGCCAGGCCGTGTCGAAAGCCGAGATGGATGTCCAGCGCGCCAACCGTGATTCAGCAAACGCCGCGCTACAGATTGCGCGCGAAGAATTAAGCCAGATGACGCTCGTCGCCCCCTTTAGCGGGACAGCGGCCAGCGTCCATGTGCGAAATCATCAGGTCGTCTCCGCCGGCCAGCCCGTCGTCACTTTGACCCGTACCGATCTGCTGGACGTGGTGTTCAGCCTTCCAGAGAACCTGTTTAACACCTTCGATATTCGCAATGCGCAGTACAAACCGGTAGTGAGGATCAACGCCCTGCCCGGTCGCGAGTTTACCGCTGTGTACAAAGAGCACTCAGGCAGTAGCGACAGCAACACATTGACCTGGCAGGTGATTTTAACCATGCCCCGCCCGGATGATTTTCCCGTCGTGGGCGGCGTCAGCGGAACGGTCACCATCAATTTAACCAACCTTCCGGCGGGCGTGGGCAGTGAGGCGCTGGTAGTGCCGGTTGAAGCGGTCTTTAACCCGGATAACCGCCCGCGCAATGAGCCACATGTCTGGGTGGTGACGGGCGAAGGCGATACGTTGCACCTTGAAGATCGTAAGGTCAGCGTGGGGCAAGTCAGCGCTGAGGGGGTCGTCATCGTCGGTGGGCTTAAGGCCGGTGAACGCGTGGTGGCCGCAGGCGTTGGGGAGCTACATCCCAACCAGCCGGTACGTATCTGGACGCGTGAACGGGGACTGTAATGGATATCTCTCGTCAGTTTATCTGCAACCCGGTTCGCGTCTGGCTGACTATTTTGCTGCTGGGCGTAGGCGGCATTATTGCCCTGTTGAACATTGGCAGACTGGAAGATCCGGCGTTTACCATCAAAACGGCGGTGGTGATCACCCATTATCCGGGCGCGTCGGCGCAGCAGGTTGAGGAAGAGGTCACCCTGCCGCTGGAAAATGCGCTTCAGCAGTTACCTTATCTGGATAACGTCAGCTCCATCTCCTCCAGCGGCCTGTCGCAGATCACGGTCAATATAGCCTCGCGCTACCACTCAAATGCACTGCCGCAAATCTGGGATGAACTGCGTCGCCGGGTGGGAGATGCCGCCAGACAGTTTCCACCCGGCGTAGTGACCCCGTTTGTGAATGACGATTTTGGCGATGTGTTCGGCTTTTTCTTTGCCATTTCCGGAGATGAATTCAGCAATCCGGAACTGGTCCGGTATGCCGAGCAGCTGCGCCGGGAGTTGGTCCTCGTGCCAGGCGTGGGCAAAGTGGCCATCGGCGGAGCCCTCACTCAGCAGATTAACGTGGACATTTCTCTGAGCAAAATGGCCGCGCGCGGGATAACGCTGAACCAGCTTTCTGCCCAGCTCAGCAGGCTGAACGTGGTCTCCAGCGCGGGAGAGATCCCCTCCGGTACCGAGTCAATTCGTCTGCATCCTACCGGTGAATTCGAAAGTATTGACGAGTTGGCCGATCTCATCGTGACCCCGCCCGGCGTTGGGGCGGCTACCCGCTTACGGGATATTGCCACCCTGTCACGCGGGCTGGATGCGTCCCCTGCCAGCATCTACCATGCCAACGGCAGAAAAGCCGTCACCATGGGCGTCTCCTTTATCCCCGGCGTTAACGTGATCGACGTGGGACATGCCCTGGAGGCGAAGCTAGAGCAGATGTCAGCCGAGAAACCGGCAGGTATCCATATCGACCTGTTTTACGATCAGGCGGCGGAGGTCGGGCATTCCGTTAACGGATTTATCATTAACTTCCTGATGGCGCTGGCGATTGTCATCGGCGTGTTGTTGATCTTTATGGGCTTACGCAGCGGGATCATTATTGCCTTTTCCCTCGCCCTCAACGTGCTGGGCACGCTGCTGATCATGTATCTCTGGGGTATTGAACTACAGCGCATTTCACTGGGTGCGCTGATCATCGCCCTCAGCATGCTGGTCGACAATGCCATTGTTATTGTCGAAGGGGTACTGGTAGCCCGGCAGCAGGGCTCGTCCCTGATGAACGCCATTAGCGACATTATTCGCCGTTCTGCGCTGCCGCTGCTGGGTGCAACGGTCATCGCCATCCTGGCCTTTGCGCCCGTCGGGCTGTCACAGGATTCCACCGGCGAATACTGTAAGTCGCTGTTTCAGGTCCTGCTGATTTCGCTCATGCTGAGCTGGTTCTCAGCCCTCACCATTACGCCAGTGCTGATTAAGTGGTGGCTGTTTAAACGAGATGCTGCACCGCCAAAGGCCGATGAAACGGATCCCTATGACAAACGCATCTATCGGATCTATCAGGGTGTGCTCAACGCGCTGTTACGGCGTAAAGCGCCAACGCTGGTAGTGATGGCCGCACTGCTGGCCGCCGCCATCTGGGGCTTTGGCTCGGTGCGGCAGAACTTCTTCCCCTCCTCCAGTACGCCAATTTTCTTTGTCGACCTCTGGCTCCCTTACGGTACCGACATTAACTGGACCGAGAAGATGACCGGTGATATCGAGAAAACCATTAACGGCCAGCCAGGCGTGGAAACTACGGTCTCGACGATTGGTCAGGGAAGTATGCGATTTATTTTGACCTACAGCGGACAGCGGCAGTACAGCAACTATGCGCAAATTATGGTGAGAATGGACGACCAGCGTAACATCCCCGCCCTGACCCGCCACGTTGATGAGTACATCGCACGGAACTATCCGCAGGTTAACGCCAGCACGAAGCGGGTGATGTTTGGCCCCTCCGGCGACAGCGCCATTGAAATACGTATTAAAGGCCCCGATCCGGACAGGCTGCGTCTGATCGCCAGCCAGGTAGACAACATCCTTACGCGCGATCCGGCGACAGACAGCGTCAGGAACGACTGGCAAAATCGCAGCAAAGTGCTCCGCCCGCAGTACGTCACCGCGCTGGGACGTGAGCTTGGCGTGGATAAGCAGGACGTCGATAACGCACTGGAGATGAATTTCTCCGGCAGTCGGGCAGGACTGTACAGAGAAGGCAGCGACCTGTTGCCCGTGGTGGTGCGCCCGCCGGAAAGCGAGCGGCTGGACGCCAATCACCTGAATAACGTTCTGGTCTGGAGCCAGACCCGGCAGCAGTATATTCCGCTGAGCAACGTCATCAGCGGCTTCGCGCTGGAGTGGGAAGATCCGCTGATCCTTCGCCGTGACCGCTCCCGCGTGCTGACCGTGCAGACCGACCCTGACCCGCTAAGCCAGCAAACCTCCGGCGATATTCTCGCCCGCGTGAAGCCGCAAATTGATGCCCTGCCCCTGCCCCACGGCTACAGCATTGAGTGGGGCGGTGACGCGGAGAACTCCAGCGAAGCGCAGCAGGGGCTATTTACCACGCTGCCGCTCGGCTATCTGGTGATGTTTGTGATCACGGTGCTGATGTTCAGTTCGGTGAAAAACGCCGTCGCCATCTGGCTGACCGTGCCGCTGGCGCTGATCGGCGTGACGCCGGGGTTTTTAATTACCGGCATCCCTTTTGGCTTTATGGCGTTGATTGGCCTGTTGAGCCTGAGCGGGATGCTGATCCGCAACGGCATTGTGCTGGTGGAAGAGATAGAACAGCAGAAAGCGCAGCAGGATCAGCACAGTGCGATCGTGTACGCCGCCACGTCGCGCCTGCGTCCCATCCTGCTCACCGCCTTTACGACCGTACTCGGCCTCGCCCCTCTGCTGCTGGATGTGTTCTTCCAGAGCATGGCCGTTGTGATTATGTTTGGGCTTGGGTTTGCTACAATCCTGACGCTGCTGGTACTCCCCGTAATTTACGCGTGTTTCCATCGTAAGGACAAAGCTGAACAACAATGAATGCGACAGGGCTGAATATCATCAAGACGCTGGGGTGTATGACGGCGGTTACCTTTTTCACCATCTACAACACCTGGGATCATTACGATTATGACTATCACTGGATCCTCGGTTTTTTAACCTTCATTTCGACCATCGCCACGCCGTTATTTTTTGTGGTTGCAGGGTATCTGGACGGGCAATCCCGACACGGCACGCGCTGGCAGCTGGATAAGATCAAAAGCCTGGTGATCGTCTTTCTGTTCTGGGTAACGATTTACTACCTGTGGGAGCCCTATCAGCGCGGATATCTGATCCAGCCCTGGTTCGTGTTCGCGTTTATCGTGATTTACACGTTTCACCCGGTGGTGGAGTGGCTCAGCCAGCGACGAACGCTCTTTTGCGGGGTCATTGCCACCCTGCTGCTTTTCTCATACGGGTACGATTTACTGTCAGCCCTCTATCCTGATGCCCATGTCCTTTCATTGTCGCCGCAGTATCGCCTGTGGACGTGGCTGCTGTTTTATCTGACGGGGCAGCTCTTTTGCGATCCGCAGATCGCGGCGTGGATCGGCCGCAAAAATGTGGTCAGGGCAGCGGTGATTGCCATACCGTTTATTTATCTCTTCACGTGGTTTTACGAGCGGCACTTCTTTTTTGCGCTATTTAAAGCAGACAGAAACGCCTTTATCCTCACCGGATCGCAAATCTACATTATGATTATTGCCCTGGTGATTGCGGCCAACGGCGTGCGGTTTCGCCGCAATGCGGAGTTTAAAGAGTCCGTGCTGGCCGCCATTAGCAAAACCATGACCGGGGTCTATATTATGCACTACTCGGTGTTTCACCTGCTGACCGCGCTCATTCCGGTGACGTCCCTGAGCACCAAACTTGCTCTGATTGTGATTACGTTTGTTACGTCGGTCCTGTTTTCGCTGCTGATCCTGTCCAACGCAGTGGCCAAAAAAGTGATCACCCTCTAAAAGCCCAGGCGCAGCCAGGCAAACAGCACGTTGCCGTTGTTGTAGGTCCCGGGAATATAGGTGAACTGGCCGGTGACGCGCTTATATCCGGCAGAGAAAAGCGGGAAGATAAACGGCAGCGGGACATAGTTGGCAAAGTCGTCGCGTGCCGTGATCCCCGCAGCGGCCCCCAGCCCCAGACGGAAATCTTTTGCGTTATCCAGATACCAGCCTTTCTCCCAGCCGTAGCCCATCGCAGGCTGCCATTCGTTATGTGAATCTTTGAACATCATGGCAAAGAGCGCGCTCCAGTTGCCCTCGTCGTTGTAGCGGGACACGCCCAGCCCCCCGCCCCACGGCATTTCGTTGTAATTGTCGGTTTTCTCTTTGTCATACATGAATCGAGCATGCCAGCTCAGAAACGGAAGGTAGAGATCGTAACGATCCGGCTGTTCCCAGGTTTGCGCAATATCGTCCGTTACTGCATCCCACCAGCGGTGAATACGCTGTTCGCCATAGACTTTCGGCTCCGCATGCAGCGGAGATACGACTAAAAACAGGACTACCCACAGTGCAGGGAAGAGGCGTTGCATTGTTATACCCTCAGCTTACGTCACGCAGCGATCGTTATTACTGTAAACCATTCAGCCCTAACCGGAGCCAAACAGGCTGATTTATGTTGTCGCCCGATAAGATGAAATTTATTTATTCTGCGCTTTCAGGAAAGATAAAAACGTTTTCTCAGGCCGCCTGTCGCGGTAGTCTCATACATTCCGTCAATATGACGGCCGTGATGTGAGTGACCTTTTCTTATACCAATAATTAAAAATCAGTACAGACAGGACAACTATGGACTCCACCCTTATCTCCGCTCGCCGCAACGAGGAGACACCTTCGCTTAACCGCGCCCGCCGCGCCGCTTTAGGTAGCTTCGCAGGCGCCGTCGTCGACTGGTATGACTTTCTGCTCTACGGTATTACCGCTGCGCTGGTCTTTAACCGTGAATTCTTTCCCCAGATCAGCCCCGCCATGGGCACGCTTGCTGCGTTTGCCACCTTCGGCGTCGGTTTTCTGTTTCGTCCGCTGGGTGGGGTAATTTTCGGCCACTTCGGTGACCGCCTTGGCCGGAAACGTATGCTGATGCTCACCGTCTGGATGATGGGCATTGCCACCGCGCTGATCGGTATTTTGCCCTCCTTTGCCTCGATTGGCTGGTGGGCTCCGGTGTTGCTGGTGACGCTGCGCGCTATTCAGGGCTTTGCCGTCGGCGGTGAATGGGGCGGCGCGGCATTGCTGTCCGTGGAAAGCGCGCCGAAGAACAAGAAAGCGTTTTACAGCAGCGGCGTGCAGGTGGGTTATGGCGTGGGTCTGCTGCTCTCCACGGGCCTGGTGTCGCTAATAAGCCAGCTCACGACAGACGAGCAGTTCCTGAGCTGGGGCTGGCGTATTCCGTTTATCTTCAGCATTGTGCTGGTCGTGGTGGCCCTGTGGATCCGTAACGGCATGGAAGAGTCAGCTGAGTTTGAGCGGCAGCAGCGTGAAAAACCGGTCGCGAAAAAACGGCTGCCGGTGATGGAAGCGCTGGTGCAGCACCCTGGCGCTTTTCTGAAAATCATCGCCCTGCGCCTGTGCGAACTGCTGACGATGTATATCGTCACCGCCTTTGCCCTGAACTACTCCACGCAAAACCTCGGCCTGCCGCGGGAATTGTTCCTGAATATTGGCCTGGTGGTGGGCGGGATCAGCTGCCTGACCATCCCCTGCTTCGCCTGGCTGGCGGATCGCTTTGGCCGTCGACGGGTGTATATCACCGGGGCGCTCATCGGCACACTCAGCGCCTGGCCGTTCTTTATGGCGCTGGAGGCACAGTCGGTCTTCTGGATTGTCTTCTTCGCGATCATGCTTGCGAACATCGCTCACGATATGGTGGTCTGCGTGCAGCAGCCGATGTTTACCGAGCTGTTTGGCGCAAGCTACCGTTACAGCGGCGCGGGCGTGGGGTATCAGGTGGCGAGCGTGGTCGGCGGCGGGTTTACGCCGTTTATCGCCGCCGCGCTGGTAACGTTCTCCGGCGGTAACTGGCATAGCGTGGCGATTTATCTGCTGGCGGGTTGCCTGCTTTCTGCCGCCACCGCCCTGTTGATGAAGGAAACCGCGCACAGCTGATCTCCTCACTTTTGTTTCACAGGCGTGTGACATACTATCGGGTAAAGCCGCACACCTGTGGAACAAGGAGACAGACATGAATAATAAGGGCTCCAGCCTGACCCCGGCTCAGGCGCTGGAAAAACTCGACGCGCTGTATGAACAGTCCGTCAATGCACTGCGCAGCGCCATCAGTGACTATATCGAAACAGGGAAACTTCCCGATGAAAAGGCCAGAACCCAGGGCCTTTTTGTTTATCCATCGCTCTCTGTCACCTGGGACGGCAGCGCCAGCAGCAATCCAAAAACCCGCGCCTATGCGCGTTTCACCCACTCCGGCTGTTACAGCACGACCATCACGCGACCAGCGCTGTTCCGCCCCTATCTGGAAGAGCAGCTTACCCTGCTGTATCAGGATTACGGCGCGCATATCAGCGTTGAGCCGTCCCTGCACGAGATCCCTTACCCGTACGTGATAGACGGCTCGGCGCTGACGCTGGATCGCTCCATGAGCGCGGGGCTGACCCGCCACTTCCCCACCACTGAGCTGTCGCAGATTGGCGATGAGACGGCGGACGGGATCTATCACCCGGCAGAGTTTTCACCGCTGTCGCACTTTGATGCCCGCCGTGTCGATTTCTCGCTGGCACGCCTGCGCCACTACACCGGCACCCCAGCCGAACATTTCCAGCCGTTCGTGCTGTTTACCAACTACACCCGCTATGTGGACGAATTTGTCCGCTGGGGCTGTAGCCAGATCCTCGATCCGGACAGCCCTTACATCGCCCTCTCGTGCGCGGGCGGGATCTGGATCACCGCCGAAACCGAAGCACCGGAAGAGGCCATCTCCGATCTGGCGTGGAAAAAGCACCAGATGCCAGCCTGGCACCTGATCACCGCCGACGGTCAGGGCATTACGCTGATTAACATCGGCGTTGGCCCGTCGAATGCGAAAACCATCTGCGACCATCTGGCGGTACTGCGCCCGGACGTCTGGCTGATGATCGGCCACTGCGGCGGCCTGCGTGAAAGCCAGCTGATTGGCGATTACGTCCTCGCCCACGCTTATCTGCGTGACGACCATGTCCTTGACGCGGTTCTGCCGCCGGATATTCCTATCCCGAGTATCGCTGAAGTGCAGCGCGCCCTGTACGACGCCACTAAAGAGGTGAGCGGCATGCCGGGTGAAGAGGTGAAGCAGCGCCTGCGTACCGGTACGGTCGTCACCACCGACGATCGTAACTGGGAGCTGCGCTATTCCGCCTCCGCCCTGCGTTTCAACCTCAGCCGTGCGGTCGCAATCGATATGGAAAGCGCCACCATTGCCGCCCAGGGCTACCGCTTCCGCGTCCCTTACGGCACGCTGCTGTGCGTGTCCGATAAACCGCTGCACGGCGAGATCAAACTGCCGGGCCAGGCGAACCGTTTTTACGAAGGGGCGATCTCAGAGCATCTTCAGATTGGCATTCGCGCCATCGATTTACTGCGTGCAGAGGGCGACAAACTGCATTCCCGCAAGCTGCGCACCTTCAATGAGCCACCGTTCCGCTGATAACAAGGACCCACTCACCCGGCCTGGGATTCCGTAGGTCGGGTAAGCGGAGCGCCACCCGACAATTTCACGAACGCAGAAAAGCAAAAAGCCTGCTTTAAAAGCAGGCTTTTTAAATTTGGCTCCTCTGACTGGACTCGAACCAGTGACATACGGATTAACAGTCCGCCGTTCTACCGACTGAACTACAGAGGAATCGTTGTGGAGGCTTATCTTAGCGGCGAAAAAACTTTTGTCAAACCTGATCTCAGGCAAAAGCGTTTGTTTGATGATTCTGTCGTCATTTTGTTGTAAATCCAAACATAATTTTATGGAAAATACTTTGCAGGATACGCATTTCTGCCCCATCATTTGAAATGGAGTTTCAACTTTCTCGCTAAGGTCCATTTTGAACGTCACCGCACCCCTACGCCAGGCGATTATGCGCACGCCCTGGTATGCAAAACGTAAGAGCTATCGAGTTCTGTTCTGGCGTGAAATCACCCCCCTTGCCGTGCCTATTTTCCTGGAGAATACCTGCGTCCTGCTAATGGGGGTGCTGAGCACCTTTCTGGTGAGCTGGCTCGGTAAAGAAGCCATGGCCGGGGTAGGGCTGGCGGATAGTTTCAACATGGTTGTGATGTCCTTCTTTGCCGCTATCGATCTCGGTACGACGGTGGTGGTGGCGTTTAGCCTGGGCAAGCTTGATCCGAAGCGTGCCCGCGAAGCGGCCAGACAGTCGCTAATGATCATGACCCTCTTTTCGATCATCCTTGCGGCGGTTATCCATTATTACGGCAAAGAAATTATCGACATTGTCGCGGGAGAAGCGACCAGCGAGGTGAAGGATCTGGCTCTCACCTACCTGGAAATGACGGTGCTGAGTTATCCGGCGGCTGCCATCGCGCTGATTGGTAGCGGTGCGCTTCGTGGAGCAGGAAATACCAAAATTCCGCTGCTGATCAACGGCGGCATGAACATCCTGAATATCATTATCAGCAGCGTTTTGATTTACGGCGTCTTTTCCTGGGAGGGGCTGGGCTTTGTCGGCGCGGGTTTGGGGCTAACCATTTCCCGCTATATTGGTGCGGCGGCGATAATTGGCGTACTGATGGCGGGAATTACGCCATCGCTGCGCCTGACGCTGAAAAGCTATTTCCGTCCGCTTAACTTCGCCATTATCTGGGAAGTGATGGGGATCGGGATTCCGGCCAGCATCGAATCCGTGTTGTTTAACGGTGGGAAACTGCTGACGCAGATGTTTGTTGCCGGGATGGGAACGGACGTCATCGCCGGCAACTTTATTGCCTTCTCCATCGCCTCGCTCATTAACCTGCCGGGAAACGCGCTGGGGTCGGCGTCGACGATCATCACCGGCAGACGCCTCGGAAAGGGGCAGATAGGGCAGGCGGAACGGCAACTTCGGCACGTCTTCTGGCTTTCAACTATTGGACTGACGGCGATTGCGTGGGGAACTGCGCCTTTTGCCGGGCTGATGGCCTCGTTCTATACGCATGAAAATGACGTGAAAGAGGTCGTGAAGGTGCTCATTTGGCTCAACGCGGCGTTTATGCCAATTTGGGCCGCGTCCTGGGTACTTCCTGCCGGGCTGAAAGGGGCGCGCGATGCCCGGTTTGCGATGTGGGTCTCCATGCTCGGCATGTGGGGCTGTCGCGTTGTGGCGGGCTACACGCTGGGGGTAATGTTGGGTATGGGCGTTGTCGGCGTCTGGCTGGGGATGTTCCTTGACTGGGCCGTGCGCGGGGCGCTGTTCTACTGGCGCATGGTGAGCGGGCGCTGGCTGTGGAAATATCCGCGAAAAAAACCGGAGCAGGAGGTTTCGGAAACGGCAAGTGCCTGACAAATGTGCGAAGTGGAGAATAAATCGGCAAACGATTGAAAATCTGCATTCACCCTTTGACATCCTCAGGGCGCATCGATAATATGCGCCCCGTTCACACGATTCCTCTGTAGTTCAGTCGGTAGAACGGCGGACTGTTAATCCGTATGTCACTGGTTCGAGTCCAGTCAGAGGAGCCAAATTTAAAAAGCCTGCTTTTAGAGCAGGCTTTTTGCTTTTTTGCGTTCGTGAAATTGTCGGGTGGCGGCTTCACCTTACCCGACCTACGTGATAACAGTCCTGTAGGCCCGGTAAGCGCAGCGTCACCGGGCAACAGAGTGTGCGATTACTCGCCTTTAGCGTCGACGTTTTTGATTTCGCCCATCACTTTCAGCTTCTTGGAGATGTCGCGACGCTCTTTGGACAGCTCAGCGTTTTTGATGATGTAGTCATCAACGCGATCTTCATAATCGCTCTTCATGCTGGCGATGATGCCCTGAATAGCTTCAACGCTCATACCTGGCTTGATGTAGTCGCTCAGGTTGTCCAGCAGCAGGACACGTTTCTGGTTGTCACGGATCTTCTTCTCTACGTCCTGGATTTCGCGCTGTAGCTTGTTTTTGCGGCGGAACAGGCGGACGAACTCCAGAACATCCTGGAACGAAGGCTTGGTAGTTTCCATTTTTACACCCCTGATAATGTGAGATTCGGATTCGTTAAAGCAACCGTTTTAACAGACAGCGGCTGCGAATGACAATGAGTATATCGTTTAAAACCATCATAACCCTAATTGTTGCTGAATCGAAGCAGCAGGCATCACATACGCTTTTTATTTGCGCAGTGCCCGGCAAATCAGCTGCGATAACAACTCCAGCTGTCGCGCCAGCTCCATACTCAGCCAGACATAACCATGGATGGGCGTTTCCGCCACATTGTCTCCCTGGCGCTCATTCATCAGCTGTTTAAGCTCGGCGACGATTTCGTTCAGCCGCTCGCTGTTCGCCCGTATCGGCTGTGGGTTACCTTCATATAGCGCATGGGCGATGGTCAGCAGGGTTTGTTGCGTCATCTGCTGCGTCTCTTTCAGCGTATGCGCGTTGAGCATCAGAAGATGGCTGGGGCGTGAGGCCCAGTGGGCATTGATTTGCAGTTCAAGCATACAGACCAGATTACGGCTGACCGTCTGAATAGCTTCAAAAATGGCTTTCTGGATATGGGTTTCTTTGCTTGCCGGGGTAATCAACCCGCGCATTTTGACCACATCATTGAGGATTTTTTGCAGGTGCTTTTCCAGACGCGGGCGCTCAATCAGATTCGGCGAAAACCCGGCCTGGTAGACCCGGTTAAATGCCGTGACGTAGTTTGCCATCTGAATGCGCCAGTGCAGGAAGGCGCGCTGCGGCCAGATGCCGGTAAACAGCATGGCGAGCAACGAGCCGAGGATCACGTCCCCGCTTCGCCACAATGCGGTGGTCATATCGCCCGCCGGTGCGCCGACCACAACCGCGAGCGTAATGCCAATCAGCAGCGCCTGATACGGTTTCTTGCCAAGGGCAAGCCACCCGCAAAGAAACATCGCCACCGCGCACCACAGCAACATGAACGGAAACGAAATCAGCTCCAGCTTCAGGGCGATAAGCCCAAGCGCTGAGCCTAAAACGGTGCCGCCTATGCGTTCGAAAGCGCGCGGGACCACGTTCCCCCAGAATGAGATCGGCCCCATCACCACCACCAGCGTGATCAGCGGCCACGTCCCTTCCGGGATATCCAGCAGACGAACCAGTACGAAGGTCAACACAAACGCCAGCGCAATGCGGCAACCGTGCACCACGCGATAATGTTTGTATAACCGAATTTCAAAAGGGGTTAATGACTTGTCGGGGCGCACACCCGTCTCCAGCTCTACGGCAAACCACAATTGTACTGTGTTTTCAGCCGGGTGGATCGCGCCCGGCTGAAAAACCCTGCATTCCGCAGGATTATCCCACTTTGTGCTCTACCGGTACAAACATCTCAATATCCCAGTAGCCGTCAGCATTGCCATCGTTAAGATAACGTTCGAAGCAGGGTTTTGGTGCAATCTGGAATTTGTTGTCTTGCAGCAGGGAGTTGAAGAACTGATACCATGGAGTGGCGAAATCATGATTTTCGACGCGCGCGGCGGCAATAGCATACTCTCCGGCAGCAATTTCGGTCATCATCACCCCTTCGCTGTTTTCAGGAATAGTGAAATCGTCCGTTACCGTTACGGCGGTAACGCAGCGGAGCTTTTCTGCCGGCACGTCATCCGGATTGTCATAATAAACGGCCACCCACTCCTGCGGCTGAATATGACGCCCGTCTACCCACATGACCAGCTGTTCAAATCCCTGCTTGACCGTCTTTTCCCACGGCCCCACGAGATGAAAGCCAGCGATCGTACGTTTCTGTTGCTGCCTGATGCTGTAGTCCATGCTGCCTCCGTTCATTACTGTATATATATACACTGTAAAGCAGAATCGAGATTAACGGCAAACCAGGAGTGTTTATTATGTGAGCAGACTCGCAACACTGCCAGTCTGCCCAAAAAGGTCAGAGTTTATGATGCAGATAATCGCCAATACGGGAGAAAAGGCCGCCCTTTTCAACGCTTTCCAGCGTAACCAATGGCCAGTGCGCGACCACCTTGTCACGATCGTACAGCTGGATCTCCCCTACCCGCTGATGCGCGGCGATCGGCGCTTCCAGCTCTTTTTTATCCATCACGTATTTCGCCTTGATGTTCGGCACTTCCGATTTGGGTAATGCCAGCCAGAAGTCCTGATCCGTGCCCAGCGCGATCTGCTCTTTATCGCCGTACCAGATGCGCTCGGTTCCCACTTTTTTACCGTTATGCAGGATCTGCACCGTATCAAAATTTTGCTGTCCCCAGTGCAGCAGCTTGCGCGCCTGATCTTCACGTCCTTTCGGGCTGTCTGCCCCCATCACCACAGCAATCAGTCGACGCTGACCGTCCACCGCGGAGGCAATCAGGTTAAAGCCCGCGCCCGAGGTGTGACCCGTTTTCAGGCCATCCACGTTCATGGTCTTATCCCACAGCAGGCCGTTGCGGTTCTGCTGGGTGATGCCGTTCCAGGTCAGGCTCTTTTCGCTGTACATGTGATAGAACTCAGGCTCGCCGTGAATGATGGCCCGGGAAAGCACGGCGAGATCGTAAGCGGAGCTGTGCTGACCCGGTGCATCCAGCCCGTGTACGGTTTCGAAGTGGGTATCGCGCAGGTTCAGCTTTTCAACGTAGTCATTCATCATCCTGACGAACTGCGGCTGACCGCCCGCCACGTGATCCGCCAGCGCCACGCAGGCGTCATTGCCGGAATCAACAATCAGGCCGCGGCTGAGATCGCGCACGGAAACCCGATCGCCCTCCTTCAGAAACATCAGCGACGAACCGTCAAAGACCGGATTGCCTTTTGCCCATGCGTCACGTCCGACCGTCACAATGTCATCGGGGCTGATGCGGTGGCTATCAATGGCACGATCGACAACGTACCCCGTCATCAGTTTGGTCAGGCTCGCCGGATTACGCTGCTGATGTTCGTTGCCCGCCGTTAAGATTTGACCCGTGGTGTAATCCATCAATACCCAGGAGCCAGCCTGGATGGCAGGCGGCTGAGGTGAAAAATCCAGCGGCTCGGCAGCCAGCGCGGATGAAATACTCGAAACGAGTAAAGAAACAGCAATAAACAGACGGCGTTTCAACGGTATATCCTCAGGTCAGTAAAAATCGATGACCTTTTTACGGGAGTTCTGATGTCGTTACCTGCCTTAATTGCAAAAAAATGTGACAGCACGCAGATTTTTTCGGAACAAATCTCGCAAATTTCTTGCCTGACGGTGCTTTTTATTCGGACTGCTCACCCCAATCGTTTACCATAGAGAAGTCAATTTTTAACAGGATGAGATTACTGGTGTCTGACTCTGCCGCGCGCCCGACTTTTTTGTTCCACGATTACGAAACCTTTGGCACCCATCCGGCGCTGGACCGACCGGCGCAGTTTGCGGCTATCCGAACCGATGACGAATTTAACGTCATTGGCGAACCCGAGGTGTTTTACTGTAAGCCCGCCGATGACTATCTGCCGCAGCCGGGCGCGGTGATGGTAACGGGCATCACGCCTCAGGAAGCGCGGGATAAAGGCGTTAGCGAAGCAGAATTTGCCCGTCGCATCCACGACCTGTTCACGGTGCCCAATACCTGCGTGTTGGGTTATAACAACATCCGTTTTGACGATGAAGTGACGCGCAATATCTTCTACCGCAACTTCTACGATCCGTATGCCTGGAGCTGGCAGAACCGTAATTCACGCTGGGATTTGCTGGATATCATGCGCGCCTGCTATGCGCTGCGCCCGGAGGGGATTAACTGGCCGGAGAACGACGACGGCTTGCCGAGCTTCAGGCTCGAGCACCTGACGCGGGCCAACGGCATTGAGCACAGCAACGCCCACGACGCGATGGCAGACGTTTACGCGACCATCGCTATGGCGAAACTTGTAAAAACCGCGCAGCCGCGCCTGTTTGAGTATCTGTTGAGCCATCGCAGCAAGCAAAAGCTGATGACGCTAATTGACGTGCCGCAGATGAAACCGCTGGTGCATATTTCAGGGATGTTCAGTGCGTGGCGCGGGAATACAAGCTGGGTGGCGCCGCTTGCCTGGCATCCGGACAACCGTAACGCCGTCATCATGGTGGATCTCGCCGGAGATATCTCCCCGCTGCTTGAGCTCGACAGCGACACCTTACGTGAACGGCTCTATACGCCGAAAGAGGCGCTGGGTGACCTGCCAGCCGTACCGGTAAAACTGGTGCACATCAATAAGTGCCCGGTGCTGGCGCAGGCCAACACGCTGCGCCCGGAAGACGCCGACCGGCTGGGGATTAACCGTCAGCACTGCCTCGATAACCTGAAAGTGCTGCGCGACAACCCGCATGTGCGCGAGAAAGTCGTCGCCATTTTTGCCGAAGCAGAGCCGTTCGTGCCGTCTGAGAATGTGGATGCGCAGCTTTATAACGGCTTCTTCAGCGACGCCGATCGCGCGGCGATGAATATCGTGCTGCAAACTGACCCGCGTAACCTGCCCGCGCTGGATATCACCTTCGCAGATAAGCGCATTGAGAAGCTGATGTTTAATTATCGCGCGCGCAACTATCCCGGCACGCTGGATGAAGCAGAGCAGGAACGCTGGTTACAGCATCGGCGCAACGTGTTTACGCCGGAGTTTCTTAATAGCTACGCCCAGGAGCTGGAGATGCTTTACGGTCAGTATGAAGGGAATGCTGAGAAGCAGGCGCTGCTGAAAGCGCTGTTCCAGTATGCGCAAGAAATTGTCTGAGTAGCGGGTACAAAAAAGCCGGAGGCGATGTCTCCGGCTTTTTTTTGCCGGGTGGCGCTAACGCTTACCCGGCCTACGAAACTGTAGGTCGGGTTGAGCATAGCCGTCACCCGACACAGTCTTACGCGACGTCTTCGTACTGAGGAACCGGGTTGCGGAAGCTTCTGGTCACGCAAGCCAGGTAAATCAGACCGATTGCACCCCAGATCAGACCCAGAACCATTGAGCTCTCTTCCAGGTTGATCCACAGGGCGCCCACCGTCAGGGCACCACACACTGGCAGCACCAGATAGTTGATGTGGTCCTTCAGCGTCTTGTTGCGCTTCTCACGGATCCAGAACTGCGAAATCACGGAGAGGTTAACGAAGGTGAACGCCACCAGCGCACCAAAGTTAATCAGCGCCGTGGCCGTTACCAGGTCGAATTTAATCGCCAGCAGGGCAATAGCGCCCACCAGCAGCACGTTCCACGCCGGGGTACGCCATTTAGGATGCACGTAACCGAAGAAGCGGGTTGGGAACACACCGTCACGGCCCATCACGTACATCAGACGAGAAACGCCCGCGTGCGCAGCCATACCGGAAGCCAGTACGGTGACGCTGGAGAAGATCAGCACGCCCCACTGGAAGGTTTTACCCGCCACGTACAGCATAATTTCAGGCTGTGATGCATCCGGATCTTTAAAGCGAGAGATATCCGGGAAGTACAGCTGTAAGAAGTAAGACGCACCAATGAAGATCAGGCCGCCAATCAGCGCGGTCAGGAAAATCGCTTTCGGGATCACGCGCTCAGCGTCTTTGGTCTCTTCAGACAGAGAAGAGATACCGTCGAAGCCCAGGAACGAGAAGCACAGGATAGTCGCACCGGTGATCATCGGCACTACGTGCGCGCCTTCAGACCAGAACGGACGGGTGCTGGTCAGCGTACCTGCGCCTTCCCCGTGGGAAACGCCGTAGATGATCAGCCCAACGATAACCGCAACAATCCCCATCTGAAGGATCACAATCAGGGTGTTGAAGTTAGCCACGGTCTTGATGCTGCGCAGGTTAGAGATGGTCATAAAGGCCACCAGCGCCACAACGAAGATCCACGACGGCACGGAAGGCACCAGCGCTTCGAAGTAAATTTTTGCCAGCAGAATGTTGATCATCGGCATGAACAGGTAGTCCAGCAGTGATGACCAGCCCACCATAAAGCCAACCGCCGGGCTAATGGATTTCTGAGCATAGGTGTACGCAGAGCCTGCGGACGGGAAACGGCGAACCAGTTTACCGTAGCTCAGCGCTGTAAAGAGGATGGCGACCAGCGCAAAGGCGTACGCCGTTGCAACGTGACCGTCAGTAAGGCCTGATACGATACCGAATGTATCGAACAGCGTCATCGGTTGCATATAGGCAAGGCCCATCATAACAACCGGAATCAACGTAAGCGTTTTACGTAATTCCACGCGAGAGGTGTTTGGAGTTGCGTTATGCGACATAGTTATTCTCCTTTACGGTGATAACCGCCACGTAAGCGAAAAATTGCCCCATTTCTTTCTTCCTCAGCGACAACAACTGTCGGATTTTAGTAAATATCTATCCGGTACGAAGCCCGGCCTCTTGGTTTTTAGTTTCGTTTCGTACATGCAAAAAAAAATAACCGACGCCTTTTATATCGTCGATTATTCATTTGTTTGCAGCGGCGGCATTTTGCCCTATTCCAGATACAAAAGGCAATACATTGAGAAACCTGCCCATAAATTAATTTTACTAACTGATTGATTTCCCATCACCTGCCTGAGTGTAAACTGTAGCGATAGCACTATTTGCTAAAATTTCGTCTCGCCACCAGGCGCTGGCAAGCCCGGCGGTCTGTTCATTCCAGCCTACCCATACCGATTCGTTACTGCTTTGCGCTAAAACCTGTTTTTCCACCAGCGCTCCGCTGTTAATAAACCGCTGCGCTAAATAACGGGGAAGGTAACCGCACCCCAGGCCGCTTATTTGCAGCTCCAGCTTGGTTTTGAAATCAAAAACGGTGATGGCCTCCTGCTCATCCAGCAGCTGCGATGAAATGCCGCACTCGGGGCGAGAACTGTCTCCAACCACAATGGCACGATAGTTTTTAATGACGCGTCGGGTAACAGGCTCCGGTTCATTCGCCAGCGGGTGATGAGGCGCAACGGCAAAAACCTGCTCCAGAACGCCGAGCCGCGCAAAACCAAATTCGCTCAACTGGGGAGGCTCATGCAGCGCGCCAACGATGATATCCGCCCTGCCCTGCGTCAGGGCCTCCCAGGAACCGCCCAGCACGCCATTGATAAAAACCAGCCGGGTGACGCTGTGGCGCTGATAGAACGCCTCAATAAGCGGGGTAAGCAGGGAGAAAGGGAATGTATCATCAACCCCAATCACCAGCTCATTTTCCCAGCCCTGGTGAAGTTTGACGGCCTGTTTTTCCAGCTCGCGCACCGTATGCAGCACGTCACGCCCTTTTTCCAGCAGCATCTGCCCTGTACGGGTGAAACGCGCGCGATGCCCGGTGCGGTCAAGGATTTGGATATTAAGATCGCTCTCGAGCTTTTGCACGGTGTAGCTCAGAGCCGAAGGGGTTTTATAGAGCTTCGCCGAGGCGGCGGCAAAGCTCCCCTCTTTTTCCAGCGCATCCAGAATAACAAGAACATCCAGCAGCGGTTTCATCTTCGCCCCCTTGCGGTGTGCGATTGTCTCCGCCGGCGCAATTATTCCATGGGCATAACCAGCGGATCGGGATACTGATATTCAAATCCCAGTTCATGGCAAATACGATTGCCATCAATAATTTTGCCTTTGCGTTCCCCCTGCGCCTCACTGAATACCGGCGGCGCCAGACCCAGCTGGCGCGCCATCAGCGGATAAAAGGTACTGCGCGGCGGATGCGAAGGCGCACATATATTATAGATGTGCCCCCCTTTCGGAGCCTGCAAAAGCAGTTCTATGGCGCCGATAACATCCTCAAGATGCACAAGATTAACCCCGTGCTGGCCATCCGGCGCAGATTTACCGGCAAAGAAGCGCCCCGGATGACGCCCCGGCCCCACCAACCCGGCCAGACGTAAGATATCCACCTGCGTGCCAGGCAGATTGTGCAGCCAGTCTTCCAGCTCTTTCAGTACCCGGCCGCTGGCGGTCACCGGACGGCGCTCGGTGTTTTCTTTCGCCGTACCGTCGATATCGCCATAGACGGAGGTGGAGCTGGTGAAAATGATACGCGGGATATGGTGCGCCAGGGCGCTGTCGACAATCTCCTGCACCGCCTGCAAGTAAAAAGACTCACCCGGGCCGCTGCGCCGCGCCGGTAAGGTAATGACCAGCGCGTCCACATTCATCAGTTCATCCAGCTCGTCGGTATCGCAGATAAGCTCGGGTTCGAGACGCAGCTCGACACCATCAATGCCGCACATGCGTGCCGCTTCAACCCCATCTCGGGTGGTCTTACTCCCTGTCACCTGCCAGCCTTTCGCGGCTAATGACATCGCCAGTGGCATTCCTAACCATCCTAACCCGACAATCGCGACCTTTTTCATTACATTCTCCGCTTAACGATGCCTGTTATAAGGCTACGCCAGCCTGGTGGAACGCACAATTCATACCATCAATATGAAATGAATTAATGATCAAAAAAAGCCCTTGCTTTATGGCGTACAACTGGTTTAGGTTAAAAGACATCAAATGCATAAGCATTCAACGAGAATTTATATGACACGCGTTCCTTTTAAAAACCACCATCATCACCATCATCCTGACTAGTCTTTCAGGCGATGTGTGCTGGAAGACGTTTGGATCTTCCAGTGGTGCATGAACGCATGAAAAAGCCCCCGGAAGATCTTCTTCCGGGGGCTTTTTTTTGGACCGCATTCAGACAGGTTAAAACAGGTTAACGAGGAACACAGAATGTTAGATAACTCACGTTTACGCATAGCTATTCAAAAATCAGGCCGTTTAAGCGACGATTCACGCGAACTGCTGGCCCGCTGCGGGATTAAAATCAACCTGCACACCCAGCGCCTGATCGCCCTGGCTGAAAATATGCCGATCGACATTCTGCGCGTACGTGATGACGATATCCCGGGCCTGGTGATGGATGGCGTCGTTGATCTCGGCATCATCGGCGAAAACGTACTGGAAGAAGAGTTATTAACCCGCCGCGCGCAGGGCGAAGATCCGCGCTACTTTACCCTGCGTCGTCTGGACTTTGGCGGCTGCCGCCTGTCGCTGGCTACGCCGGTCGATGAAGCCTGGGACGGCCCGGCCGCGCTGAACGGCAAACGTATCGCCACCTCTTACCCTCACCTGCTGAAGCGTTACCTCGATCAAAAAGGCGTACAGTTTAAATCCTGTCTGCTGAATGGCTCCGTTGAAGTGGCGCCGCGTGCGGGCCTGGCCGATGCCATCTGTGACCTCGTCTCCACCGGCGCCACGCTCGAAGCGAACGGCCTGCGCGAAGTGGAAGTGATCTACCGCTCCAAAGCGTGCCTTATCCAGCGCGACGGCGAGATGGCCGACGCCAAACAGCAGCTCATCGACAAACTGCTGACCCGCATTCAGGGCGTGATTCAGGCGCGTGAATCCAAATACATCATGATGCATGCGCCGACCGAGCGCCTGGACGAAGTGATTGCCCTGCTGCCGGGCGCTGAGCGCCCAACCATTCTGCCGCTGGCGGGCGACCAGCAGCGCGTGGCGATGCACATGGTGAGCAGCGAAACCCTGTTCTGGGAAACCATGGAAAAACTGAAGGCGCTGGGCGCAAGTTCCATTCTGGTGCTGCCAATTGAGAAGATGATGGAGTAACGACCATGAGCTTTAACACAATCATCGACTGGAATACCTGTAGCGACGCGCAACAGCGCGAGCTGCTGATGCGCCCAGCAATTTCCGCCTCGGAGAGCATCACCCGCACCGTGGCGGAGATCCTTGATAACGTCAAAGCCCGCGGGGACGACGCGCTGCGCGAGTACAGCGCGAAGTTTGATAAAACTGAGGTCGACGCGTTACAGGTTACCGAGCAGGAAATCATTGATGCCAGCAATCGTCTGGGTGATGACATCAAACAGGCGATGGCCGTCGCGGTGAAAAATATTGATACCTTCCACACCGCGCAGAAATTGCAGGCGGTGGATGTGGAAACCCTGCCCGGCGTACGCTGCCAGCAGGTGACACGCCCGTTGGCGTCCGTCGGCCTCTATATTCCTGGCGGCTCTGCCCCGCTGTTTTCGACCGTCCTGATGCTGGCCACCCCGGCACGTATTGCCGGTTGTCAGAAGGTGGTGCTCTGCTCTCCGCCACCGATCGCCGACGAGATCCTGTACGCGGCGAGGCTGTGCGGCGTGCAGGCGATCTATAAAGTGGGCGGTGCGCAGGCGATTTCCGCCCTGGCGTTCGGGACGGGATCCATTCCGAAGGTCGACAAAATCTTTGGCCCGGGCAATGCCTACGTGACCGAGGCGAAACGCCAGGTCAGCCAGCGTCTGGACGGCGCGGCGATTGATATGCCTGCCGGTCCGTCTGAGGTGCTGGTGATTGCCGACAGCGGCGCTACACCGGATTTCGTGGCCTCTGACCTGCTCTCGCAGGCCGAGCACGGCCCTGACTCGCAGGTGATTTTACTGACGCCAGATGCCGACATGGCAAAACGCGTGGGCGACGCCGTTGAGCGTCAGCTGGCTGACCTGCCGCGGGCGGAAACGGCGCGTCAGGCGCTATCCGCCAGCCGCCTGATTGTGGCCCGCGATCTTGACCAGTGCATCGCCATCTCCAACCAGTACGGTCCTGAGCACCTGATTATTCAGACCCGCAACGCGCGCGAACTGGTCGACAGCATAACCAGCGCAGGCTCAGTGTTTCTCGGCGACTGGTCACCGGAATCCGCCGGGGATTACGCCTCCGGCACCAACCACGTGCTGCCGACGTATGGCTATACCTCAACCTGCTCCAGCCTGGGGCTGGCGGATTTCCAGAAGCGCATGACCGTGCAGGAACTCTCCCGCGAGGGATTTGCCTCGCTGGCGTCGACCATTGAAACCCTGGCCGCCGCCGAGCGCCTGACTGCCCACAAAAATGCCGTGACGCTGCGCGTTGCCGCCCTGAAGGAGCAAGCATGAACATCGAAGAATTAGCCCGCGAAAATGTCCGTCGCCTGACGCCCTATCAGTCTGCGCGTCGTCTGGGCGGGAACGGCGACGTCTGGCTGAATGCCAATGAATATCCCACGGCGGTGGCCTTTGAGCTTTCGCAGCAGACGCTGAACCGCTACCCGGAGTGTCAGCCGAAAGCGGTGATCGAGAACTATGCGCAGTATGCAGGCGTGAAGCCTGAGCAGGTGCTGGTCAGCCGTGGGGCTGATGAAGGGATTGAGCTGCTGATCCGCGCCTTCTGTGAGCCGGGTAAAGACGCGGTGATGTACTGCCAGCCCACCTACGGGATGTACAGCGTGAGCGCCGAAACCTTTGGCGTGGCCTGCCGCAACGTGCAGGCGCTCGACAACTGGCAGCTGGATTTGCAGGGCATCGCCGATAACCTCGACGGCGTGAAGGTGGTGTTTGTCTGTAGCCCGAATAACCCCACCGGGCAGATTATTCATCCGCAGGATATCCGCACCCTGCTGGAGATGACGCGCGGAAAGGCGCTGGTCGTCGCTGATGAAGCCTACATTGAGTTCTGCCCGCAGGCGACGCTGACAGGCTGGCTTGAGGAGTATCCGCATCTCGTTGTGCTGCGTACCCTTTCCAAAGCCTTCGCCCTCGCTGGCCTTCGCTGTGGATTTACGCTGGCGAATAAAGCGGTTATCGACCTGCTGCTGAAAGTGATCGCCCCGTATCCGCTCTCAACGCCGGTTGCCGATATTGCGGCACAGGCGCTGGCCCCGCAGGGCATCAGCGCGATGCGCGAGCGTGTGGCGCAGATCCTGGAAGAGCGTCAGTATCTTGTTGATGCCCTTAAAACGATTCCGTGCGTGGAGCAGGTGTTCGACTCGGAAACCAACTACATCCTGGTGCGCTTCACCGCCTCAAGCGCGATATTTAAATCGTTGTGGGATCAGGGCATTATCTTACGAGACCAGAATAAACAACCTACCCTGAGCGGCTGCCTGCGTATTACCGTCGGCACCCGTGCAGAGAGCCAGCGCGTGATTGACGCCCTGAAAGCGGAGAAAGTATGAGTCAGAAGTATCTCTTTATCGATCGTGACGGCACCATCATCTCGGAGCCACCCAGCGATTTTCAGGTCGATCGTTTCGACAAGCTGGCCTTTGAACCCGATGTGATCCCGGTGCTGCTGAAGCTTCAGAAAGCAGGCTATAAGCTGGTGATGATCACCAACCAGGACGGTCTGGGCACCGACAGCTTCCCGCAGGGAGACTTTGACGGCCCGCACAACCTAATGATGCAGGTGCTGACCTCGCAGGGCATCGCCTTCGACGAAGTGCTGATCTGCCCGCATATGCCTGCCGACGAGTGCGACTGCCGCAAGCCAAAAGTGAAGCTGGTTGAGCGTTATCTGGCGGAAGAGGCGCTGGATAAAAGCAACAGCTATGTGATCGGCGATCGCGTCACGGATATCACGCTGGCGGACAACATGGGCATTGCGGGCCTGCGCTATAACCGCGACACGCTAAACTGGGCGATGATTGGCGAGCAACTCACCCGACGCGACCGCTATTCCCACGTTGAACGCAACACCAAAGAGACGCAGATCGACGTGAAGGTCTGGCTCGACCGCGAAGGCGGCAGCAAGATCCACACCGGCGTCGGTTTCTTTGACCACATGCTGGATCAAATCGCCACGCACGGCGGCTTCCGCATGGAGATCACCGTTAAGGGCGACCTGTATATCGACGATCACCACACCGTGGAAGATACCGGCCTGGCGCTGGGCGAAGCCCTGAAGCTGGCGCTCGGCGACAAGCGCGGCATCAACCGCTTCGGCTTCGTGCTGCCGATGGACGAGTGCCTGGCGCGCTGCGCGATGGATATCTCCGGGCGTCCGCACCTGGAATACAAAGCCGACTTTACCTACCAGCGCGTGGGCGATCTCAGCACCGAGATGGTGGAACACTTCTTCCGCTCGCTCTCTTACACCATGGGCCTGACGCTGCACCTGAAAACCAAAGGCAAAAACGATCACCACCGCGTCGAGAGCCTGTTCAAAGCCTTTGGCCGTACCCTGCGCCAGGCGATCCGCGTGGAAGGTGACGCCCTGCCCTCGTCGAAAGGAGTGCTGTAATGAACGTGGTGATTCTGGACACCGGATGCGCCAACCTGAACTCCGTACAGTCGGCGATTATGCGCCACGGCTATGAGCCGGTGGTGAGCCGCGACCCGGACGTGGTGCTGCGTGCCGATAAACTCTTTCTGCCGGGCGTAGGCACCGCCCAGGCGGCGATGGATCAGATCCATGAGCGCGAGCTGGTGGATCTCATCAAAGCCTGTACTCAACCGGTGCTGGGCATTTGCCTCGGCATGCAGCTGCTTGGCCGGCGCAGCGAAGAGAGCAACGGCGTTGATCTGCTGGGCATTATTGAAGAAGACGTGCCGAAAATGACCGACCACGGCCTGCCGCTGCCGCACATGGGCTGGAACCGCGTTTATCCGAAGGCGGGCAACAGGCTGTTCCAGGGTATTGAAGACGGCGCGTACTTCTATTTTGTTCACAGCTACGCCATGCCCGTGAATGCCTACACCATCGCCCAGTGCAATTACGGCGAGGCGTTCACCGCCGCCGTGCAGAAAGATAACTTTTACGGCGTGCAGTTTCACCCGGAACGCTCCGGCGCCGCCGGTGCGCAACTGCTGAAAAATTTCCTGGAGATGTGATGATAATTCCCGCTTTAGATTTGATTGACGGCACGGTTGTTCGTCTCCACCAGGGCGATTACCGGCAGCAGCGCGACTACGGCAACGACCCGCTGCCGCGGTTACAGGCTTACGCCGCCGAGGGCGCTGAGGTATTGCATCTGGTCGATCTGACCGGCGCGAAAGATCCGGCCAAACGCCAGATCCCACTGCTTAAAACACTGGTGGCTGGCGTGGACGTCCCGGTGCAGGTGGGCGGCGGCGTGCGTACGGAAGCCGATGTTGCCGCCTTACTGGACGCGGGCGTGGCGCGCGTGGTAGTGGGTTCGACCGCTGTGAAAGATCCTGAGAGTGTCAAGGGCTGGTTCCGCCGCTTCGGTGCGGATGCGCTGGTGCTGGCGCTGGATGTGCGCATTGACGCGCAGGGTAACAAGCAGGTCGCAGTCAGCGGCTGGCAGGAAAACTCCGGCGTAACGCTGGAAGAGCTGGTCGGGATGTATCTCCCGGTAGGGCTTAAGCACGTCCTGTGCACGGATATTTCACGCGATGGTACGCTCGCAGGATCTAACGTCTCACTGTATGAAGAGGTTTGCGCCCGTTATCCGCAGGTGGCGTTTCAGTCCTCTGGCGGTATCGGCGACCTGGCGGATATCGCCGCTCTGCGCGGAACCGGTGTACGTGGCGTGATCGTGGGTCGCGCGCTGCTGGAAGGCAAATTTACGGTGAAGGAGGCGATTCAATGCTGGCAAAACGGATAATTCCCTGCCTGGACGTGCGTGATGGTCAGGTTGTAAAAGGCGTGCAGTTCCGCAACCACGAGATCATTGGCGACATCGTTCCGCTGGCAAAACGTTATGCCGAAGAAGGCGCAGACGAACTGGTATTTTACGATATCACCGCCTCCAGCGATGGCCGCGTGGTGGACAAAAGCTGGGTGGCGCGCGTGGCAGAGGTGATTGATATTCCCTTCTGCGTGGCGGGCGGGATTAAATCTGCTGACGATGCGGCGAAAATTCTCTCTTTCGGTGCGGACAAAATTTCGATTAACTCCCCTGCGCTTGCAGATCCGGAGCTGATTACGCGTCTGGCGGACCGCTTTGGCGTGCAGTGCATTGTCGTGGGGATCGACACCTGGTTTGATACCGCGACGGGCAAATATCACGTTAACCAGTACACCGGCGATGAAAGCCGCACGCGCGTCACCCAATGGGAGACGCTGGACTGGGTGCAGGAAGTACAAAAACGCGGCGCGGGTGAGATCGTGCTGAACATGATGAACCAGGACGGCGTACGCAACGGTTACGACCTCGAGCAGCTGAAAAAAGTGCGCGCGGTCTGCCAGGTTCCGCTGATTGCCTCCGGCGGCGCGGGCACCATGGAACACTTCCTTGAAGCCTTCCGCGATACGAACGTAGACGGCGCGCTGGCCGCTTCCGTGTTCCACAAACAGATTATCAATATTGGTGAGTTAAAAACGTACCTGGCCGACCAGGGCGTGGAGATCAGGGTATGTTAACAGAGCAACAACAGGCGCAGCTGGACTGGGAAAAAACTGACGGATTACTGCCGGTGGTTGTACAGCATGCCGTTTCAGGCGAAGTGCTGATGCTGGGATACATGAACCAGGAGGCACTGGCAAAAACGATCGACAGCGGCAAGGTGACGTTTTTCTCGCGCACCAAACAGCGCCTGTGGACGAAAGGGGAAACCTCAGGTCACTTCCTGAATGTGGTCGGCATTACGCCAGACTGCGACAACGACACCCTGCTGGTGCTGGTCAACCCGATTGGGCCGACCTGCCACAAAGGTACCAGCAGCTGCTTTGGCGAGGCGAGCCACCAGTGGCTGTTCCTCTATCAGCTGGAACAGCTGCTGGCAGAGCGTAAATCAGCGGATCCCGAGAGCTCGTACACGGCGAAGCTGTACGCCAGCGGCACCAAGCGTATTGCGCAGAAGGTGGGTGAAGAAGGCGTTGAAACGGCGCTGGCGGCCACCGTGCATGACCGGGAGGAGCTGACGAACGAAGCGTCGGATTTGATGTATCACCTGCTGGTGCTGCTTCAGGATCAGGAGCTGGATTTAACGACGGTGATTGAGAATTTGCGGAAACGACATAAATAAAAAAAGACCGGGGAGACCCGGTCTTTTTTTGTGTGTAAATCAGGCTCTTGGTTTGTAGTTTCTCAGCGCGTTACGGCCGAGGACGACAGCAGAACCGATGATCCCGCCGAGGAGAACGGCAAGGATGAGGGTGATGGCCTTTTTAGGGCTGTCACGCTTGATTGGCAGATCTGGTTTCATCACGTAACGATACACGTGTACTGTGTCTGGGTTAACATTGAGGTTTTCAATATCCAGTAAGTTCTTTTTGGTCTGATAGTAAGAGCCAGGGAAGACCAGCGGACGGGACGCCTCGTTATCAACCATTGATTTGAGCGCTACGGTGCCCAGCAGGAACATGGTTTCCTGAGTAACATCCTGCGTTTGCTGGAGCTGCGGTGTACTAATTTTCGCCGCTTCCGCGTTCTTAAGCGCCTCAGAAATTTGCTTGATACGCAGATCTTTTTGCTCCTGTGCCACTTTCTCCTGGTTCAGAAGAGAGTCGTTCAGGGTTGTGATCTGTTGCTTGAGGTTGTCTCTGAGGTCAAGCGTCAGTTCTTTGGCCGTTTGTTCGTCAACCTGCTGGATGTACTGAGCCAACTGCTTTTGTGCTGCTTCAGCCGAATCGCTCTGATAACTGACAGTTAAAGGTACACTCTGTCCCTTTACAGTAGGCTCAATGCTCAATTTCTCGGGAAATTCCTGGTTGTCCAGCGCTTGCGCTAATGCTGAAAAAGAAGAATTAAAACGACCAATAGCACGATTTTGGATATCTAAGGTTGAAGGTGCTGCCCCGCCATAGAGGATATTCAACGCATTGGAATAGGTGGCGATTTGTGCCGCATCTGGCTGGGCTATGATGGCGGATGACGTCCATTTCTCTTTGGCTACAGTAATATAAATAACGGCGAGAACGATAAAAGCAGCAACAAATGCCCCTATTACCCACTTACCACGCCACAGCTGTAGCACTAAATCCAGTAAATCAATTTGCTCCGGGTCATTGTTGCGTGTGACCAGGTTATCGTTGTTGTGCGTCATACAATCCCTAACAGATGAAAAAGGGCAAAAACAATCTTGTTTCCATAGTGTATCTGTTGCTGGCGATTTTTCTATAAGAATCCGATGAGTTATATCGGAAAGATGAGTTATGTAAGTGAAGTGCGACGCGCTATCATAGTCGGATTCTGATGTCTGGGGCATCAATAAGAACACTGTAAATGAGGGAAGCTATGAAATTTCTGGTAACGGGCGCGGCGGGCTTTATCGGTTCTCATGTCAGCAAGCGCCTGCTTGATGTAGGGCATGAAGTTGTTGGGATTGATAATCTGAATGATTACTATGACCCTAACCTCAAGCTCGCTCGCCTCGAACTGCTCAAATCCGAGAGTTTCACCTTCCACAAGCTGGACTTAGCGGACCGCGAGGGCATGGCTGCGCTCTTCGCCAATGAGAAATTTGACCGCGTGATCCATCTTGCCGCACAGGCGGGCGTGCGTTACTCGCTGGAAAACCCGCATGCCTACGCAGATGCTAACCTGGTAGGTCACCTGAACGTGCTGGAAGGCTGTCGCCACAATAAGGTTCAGCATCTTCTGTATGCGTCATCCAGTTCTGTTTACGGCCTCAACCGTAAGATGCCGTTTTCTACTGACGATTCCGTAGACCATCCGGTATCCCTGTATGCGGCAACCAAAAAAGCCAATGAGCTGATGTCGCATACCTATTCGCATCTGTATAACCTGCCAACCACTGGCCTGCGCTTCTTTACCGTGTATGGCCCATGGGGACGCCCGGACATGGCGCTGTTTAAATTCACCAAAGCCATGATTGAAGGCAACAGCATCGACGTATACAACTACGGCAAGATGAAGCGCGACTTCACCTATATCGATGATATTGCGGAGGCGATTATTCGCCTACAGGACGTCATTCCTCAGGCCGATGCCGACTGGACAGTCGAAACCGGTTCGCCAGCAACCAGTTCAGCCCCGTATCGCGTGTATAACATCGGTAACAGTTCACCTGTCGAACTGATGGATTACATTACCGCACTTGAAGAGGCGCTGGGCAAGGAAGCGGTAAAAAATATGATGCCGATCCAGCCGGGTGACGTGCTGGAGACCAGTGCGGACACCAAAGCGCTGTATGACGTTATTGGGTTTAAACCACAAACCTCAGTCAAAGAAGGCGTGAAAAACTTCGTCGACTGGTACCGCAACTTCTATAACGTTTAAAAACAAAAACCCGGCAGAGCGCCGGGTTTTTTTATATCACGATATTAATCAGTCGCTGCCGAACAAATCGCGGGTATAGACTTTATCTTTCACGTCCGCCAGCTCTTCCGCCATACGGTTGGAGATAATTACGTCCGCTTCTTTTTTGAATGCATCCAGATCGCGGATCACACGCGAATGGAAGAACTCGTCTTCCTGCATGGCCGGTTCATAAATAATCACCTGAACGCCCTTCGCCTTAATACGCTTCATGATCCCCTGAATGGAAGAAGCGCGGAAGTTATCAGAACCGCTCTTCATGATCAGACGATATACACCCACCACTTTCGGCTGACGCGCCAGAATGGAATCTGAGATGAAGTCCTTACGCGTGCGGTTGGCATCCACAATGGCGGAAATCAGGTTGTTCGGCACTGCCTGATAGTTTGCCAGCAGCTGCTTGGTATCTTTTGGCAGGCAGTAACCACCGTAACCGAAGGACGGATTGTTGTAATGGTTACCGATACGCGGGTCAAGACACACGCCCTCGATGATCTGACGGGTGTTCAGACCTAAGCTTTCGGCATAGCTGTCAAGTTCGTTGAAGTAAGCCACACGCATCGCCAGATAGGTATTGGCGAAAAGCTTAATGGCCTCAGCTTCTGTGGAATCGGTGAACAGGACCGGAATATCTTTTTTGATTGCGCCTTCCTGAAGCAACGCAGCAAAACGCTCCGCACGCTCGGAACGCTCGCCAATCACGATACGGGATGGGTGCAGGTTATCGTATAACGCCCTGCCCTCGCGGAGAAATTCCGGCGAGAAGAAGACATTATCAATACCCAACTCTTCTTTAATCGATTTGGTGAAACCCACTGGAATTGTCGACTTGATGATCATCACTGCGTTCGGGTTGATTGCCGTAACGTCTTTAATCACCGCTTCAACGGTTGAGGTATTGAAGTAGTTAGTTTTAGGATCGTAGTCGGTTGGGGTGGCGATGATGACGAAATCCGCATCGCGGTATGCGTCTTCTTTGTCCGTGGTAGCGCGGAAGTTCAGCGGTTTGGTCGCGAGGTATTCTTCAATCTCTTTATCGACGATCGGGGACTTCTTCTGGTTAAGCATGTCCACTTTTGCCTGCACGATATCCAGCGCAACCACTTCATGGTTTTGTGCAATCAGAATACCGTTTGAGAGACCAACATAGCCTGTTCCGGAGATAGTTATTTTCATTCGTTTAACTTCTTCAAGTTTGAGTTTCTGGAGGCGTAAGCACACCACCGCAATAAACAACTGTTGAGGTTTTTACCTCTTAAGTTGAGGGACTGTCAAGGCGAATGCCTTGCTTCAGAAAGGGATAAACGTAGTGATTTATGCGGCAATGAAAGTGGTTGGCTGGAAAAAGTAAGTCAACATGGGCCGAAAGCGATAAAAAAAGCCCGGTGAGACTCACCGGGCCATGCTATCAGACTGAGTTAAATCAGATTAATCCAGCCATTCGGTGTGGAACACACCTTCTTTATCGGTACGCTTATAGGTATGCGCACCGAAGTAGTCACGCTGTGCCTGAATCAGGTTCGCTGGCAGAACGGCAGCGCGATAGCTGTCGTAATATGCCACCGCAGCGGAGAAGGTCGGAACCGGGATACCATTCTGCACCGCGTACGCAACAACATCACGCAGCGCCTGCTGATATTCGTCAGCAATTTGTTTGAAGTAAGGCGCCAGCAGAAGGTTTGCGATACCCGCATTCTCAGCGTAGGCATCGGTGATTTTTTGCAGGAACTGAGCGCGAATGATACAGCCGGCACGGAAGATCTTCGCAATCTCGCCGTAGTTCAGATCCCAGTTATTCTCGTCAGATGCCGCGCGCAGCTGAGAGAAGCCCTGCGCGTAAGAGACGATTTTACCCAGATACAGCGCGCGACGGACTTTCTCAACGAACTCTGCTTTATCACCAGCGGGTTTGGCCTTCGGGCCAGACAGCACTTTAGATGCTGCAACGCGCTGCTCTTTCAGAGAAGAGATATAACGTGCGAAGACGGATTCGGTGATCAGGGACAACGGCTCACCCAGATCCAGAGAGCTCTGGCTGGTCCATTTACCGGTACCTTTGTTAGCGGCTTCATCCAGAATCACATCAACCAGGTATTTACCCTCTTCATCTTTCTTGGTGAAGATATCTTTGGTGATGTCGATCAGGTAGCTGTTCAGCTCGCCTTTATTCCACTCGGTGAAGGTCTCTGCGAGCTCCTCGTTGGAGAGGTTCAGGCCGCCTTTCAGCAGAGAGTAGGCTTCAGCAATCAGCTGCATGTCGCCATATTCAATGCCGTTGTGAACCATTTTCACGTAATGACCAGCGCCATCAGGACCGATATAGGTCACGCATGGCTCGCCGTCTTCAGCTACGGCTGCGATTTTAGTCAGAATAGGCGCAACCAGTTCGTACGCTTCTTTCTGACCGCCAGGCATGATGGATGGACCTTTCAGAGCGCCCTCTTCACCGCCGGATACGCCGGTACCGATGAAATTGAAGCCTTCAGCAGACAGTTCACGGTTACGACGAATGGTGTCCTGGAAGAAGGTGTTGCCGCCATCGATAATGATGTCGCCTTTATCCAGATACGGTTTCAGTGAATCGATAGCTGCATCGGTACCTGCGCCCGCTTTCACCATTAACAGGATACGACGAGGTGTTTCCAGAGACTCAACGAACTCTTTAACCGTATAGAAAGGAACCAGTTTTTTGCCTGGATTCTCAGCGATGACTTCTTCGGTCTTATCACGGGAGCGGTTGAAAACGGAGACGGTATAACCACGGCTTTCGATGTTGAGCGCCAGGTTGCGCCCCATCACTGCCATACCGACAACGCCGATCTGTTGCTTGGACATTACATACTCCTGTCTTGGGGATAATCACTGCGGTGCGATGCAGTTTGAATGTATATACGATGTTAACTCAAGCCTGTTACTTATGGATAGCCTTTGGTGCGCTAACGGCCGCGAGATAGGCAAACAGTGTATCGTTTAGTCAAAATAGACGGAATCGGCGAACGTCTTGCCTAAACTATCCTTGGATGACAGCAGGGGTAACTCACCATCAATAAGTGGCCACTTAATCCCAACAGAATCATCATTCCACAATAGGGAATGTTCAGACAAAGGGTTATAATAATCAGTGCACTTATAGACAAACTCAGCGCTTTCAGACAAGACGTAAAAACCGTGAGCAAATCCCTCAGGGATCCAAAGTTGACGTTTGTTTTCAGCGGAAAGCATAATACCTGTCCAGCGCCCAAACGTGGCTGATGATTTTCGCATATCAACAGCAACATCAAAGACTTCTCCGCTGACAACACGTACCAATTTTCCTTGTGGATTTTGAGTCTGGTAATGTAAGCCTCTCAAAATATTTCTTGCAGATTTTGAGTGGTTATCCTGCACGAAGTTACGTTCGCATACCAATTCACAAAATTTCTTTTGTTGCCAAGTTTCCATAAAGAAACCCCGTTCATCACCAAAAGTGACCGGCTCGATGATTTTTACATCAGGAATTTCAGTATCAATGACTTTCATTATTAACTCTTTATTTCCCCAAAACTTCTATTACCACACGTTCAACACCTTGTTTCCAGTCTGGAAGTGTCACATTAAACACACGCTGGAATTTCTGATTTGAGAGGCGTGAATTCAACGGACGAGTAGCAGGTGTCGGATATTCACTGGTAGAAATGCCGTTAACTTCCTGGATAAGCAGAGGCTCACCCTGAGCTTTAGCCGTTTCGAAAACAAAATTAGCATAATCAAACCAGGTCGTTTCCCCGCTTGCGACTAAATGGTATTTACCAACAACAGATTTATTATTCTGCTCTTCACGAATTGCGAGTGCAGTACAATCAGCCAATAATTCAGCACTTGTCGGAGCGCCATGCTGGTCGTTGATAACGGACAACCTCTCTTTCTCACGAGCTAAACGCAGCATGGTTTTCGCAAAATTATTACCACGAGTGGCATAAACCCAGCTGGTGCGGAATATGAGATGTCGGGGATTAAGGCGCGTAATTTCCAACTCGCCTGCTAATTTAGTCTCACCGTAGACATTTAACGGTGCTGGTGCCTCATCTTCCAGACGATAATGATCGCCCTCACCATCAAACACATAATCTGTAGAGTAATGAATTAGGAGCGCACCTAATTTCGCTGACTCCTCAGCGAGAACCGCAACCCCTTTCTGATTGAGCAACTTAGACAGGTTACGTTCTTGTTCGGCTCTGTCCACAGCGGTATGCGCTGCCGCGTTAACGATAACATCAGGTTTCACCAATCGTACGGTTTGTGCGATGCCAGGAAGGTCAGTCAAGTCACCACATAAATGCTTGTCGAAATAATCTACTGCGATGACTTCTCCAAGAGTGGAAAGAGAACGTTGTAATTCCCATCCAACCTGCCCATTTTTTCCTACAAGTAAAATTTTCATTGGCATGCCGGTTTATTGTCCAATCAACATTTTCAAATATTGACCATAAGATGTTTTCTGAAGCAGATCGGCCTGAACTGCTATTTCGTCCGCACTAAGCCATCTATTACGGAATGCAATTTCTTCAAGGCATGCCACTTTCATACCCTGCCGCTTTTCAATGGTATGAATGAACTGAGAAGCTTCAATCAAGCTATCGTGAGTACCTGTATCGAGCCAGGCAAATCCACGACCTAATAACTCCACCTCAAGCTCACCCCGGTCAAGATACATCTGATTTAGAGTTGTGATTTCAAGCTCACCGCGAGCAGAAGGCTTTATTTCCTTAACCATGTCGACAACATTATTGTCATAGAAATAGAGTCCAGTAACTGCCCAGTTTGATTTAGGCTTGAGGGGTTTTTCCTCAATAGATAATGCTTTGAAATGTTCATCGAACTCGACAACACCAAAGCGCTCCGGATCCTGAACCTGATAACCAAACACAGTTGCCCCTGACGTTTTCTTTGCCGCCGCATTCAACTTCATACCGAAACTTTGACCAAAGAAAATATTATCACCCAACACTAATGCGCAAGGCTCGTCGCCAATAAACTTTTCACCGATCGTAAATGCCTGTGCCAGGCCATCTGGTGAGGGCTGCACGGCGTAGGTGAAATTAACACCAAACTGCGAGCCATCTTTCATTAAGCGCTGGAAAGCAGGCATATCTTCAGGTGTGGTGATAATGAGGATATCCCGAATACCGGCAAGCATGAGTACCGATACTGGGTAAAAAATCATAGGCTTGTCATATATAGGGAGCAGTTGCTTAGACACACCTTGTGTAATCGGGTACAGGCGTGTACCTGAACCGCCAGCTAAAACAATTCCTTTCATAACGCTATACCTCGATTATTTGTTCAGGCCAAGACGTTCACCAGCGTAAGAGCCATCAAGAACACGCTGCCACCAACCTTCATTATTAAGATACCATTGAATAGTTTTTTCGATCCCGCTTTCAAAGGTTTCAAGAGGCTCCCAGCCGAGATCATTTTTCATTTTAGTTGCATCAATGGCATAACGAAGATCATGTCCAGGACGATCGGCAACAAAAGTTATAAGCTCTGCAAAATTGACAATACCGTTTGGTTTTTTATCTATGATTTTATCAAGAATTGCGCAAATAGTTTTTACAACATCAATATTTTTACGTTCGTTATGACCACCAATGCAATATGTATCACCGATCTTGCCCTCTGTAGCCACTTTGTACAGTGCGCGGGCGTGATCATCAACATACAGCCAATCGCGGATCTGCTCGCCGTTCCCATAGACCGGGAGTGGTTTTCCCGACAAAGCATTAAGAATAATGAGCGGAATTAACTTCTCTGGAAAATGGTAGGGGCCATAGTTGTTAGAACAGTTGGTAATCACCGTTGGTAAGCCATAGGTACGATTCCAGGCGCGAACTAAATGATCGCTACCAGCCTTAGAGGCCGAGTAAGGGCTACTTGGCGCATAAGGTGTTTCTTCAGTGAATAATCCGTCAGCATCGTGAAGATCGCCAAAAACTTCATCAGTAGAGATGTGGTGGAAGCGGTAAACCTTCTTCCTATCATCATCAAGTGATGCGTAATACTGACGCGATGCTTCAAGAAGAATGAATGTACCTATTACGTTAGTCTGGATGAAGGCCGCGGGCCCGTCGATAGAACGGTCAACATGACTTTCAGCAGCCAAATGCATCACGATATCAGGCTGGAAGGAATTGAAAATATCCGCAACAGCTTTCGCATTAGTAATATCAGTTAGAGAGAATGAGTATCGCGAATTTTTTTCAACTGGTGCCAGAGACTCAACATTACCTGCATAGGTTAAACAATCAACCACGCATACTGAATCCTGAGTATTATTTATAATATGCCGAACCACGGCTGAACCAATAAAACCAGCACCACCAGTGACAAGAATTTTCATAGTTTTCACTTTCTGTTAGTTATTCAGAGGAGCTCTATACTCAACTGACTCATACAATTCTTTATAAGCTGTTAAAGGATCACTTTTTTTTGAGTATATTATCTATATGCATTGCAAGCATCTCTTCCGTACGGACAAAGTCACATTTTTCTTCGAATGTTTTCAATGCATTTTTAGACATTTGAGCAACCAACTCGGGATCCCTATTAATCTTTTCTAGAGCGCGCGTCCATTCAATTAAAGAATTATCTTTAATATAAATCCCGCACTTCTCTTTCTCAATATCGACATACCAGTAAGGGTTGTATGTAGCAATAACTGGCACGCCTAAAGCGATAGCCTCAATCAATGAAGACAATCCGACACAATAATTGATCTTATCTGTTTTAATAGGGATAATCATGCTCTTTGATGCACTTACTTTCTCAAGCAAGTCTGTATATGCCCAGCGACCTTTATTTATCCTAATGTCGCCATTTACATTTGCATAGCTATCAGGCAAATTTAAATCGCTGGTATAGATATCAATTGTAACGTCGCTATTTTTTACCGATGACATTACAGACGGCAGATCCCTATTTTCACGCCCTGTCGAAATTATATTCTCGTTATGTAATCCATTAATAAAAGGTGCATAGAAAGTTGCATCTCCTCCCCATGGTATAAAGTGACATTGATGAGAATGAAGTCCTCTTGAGGCCTTGATTTCATCGCGTGACTTTTCCGAAAGAAAGAAAATCGCATCAATTTTTCTTACATAACACTTTAAAAATGGCAGAAGCAATGAATGTATTACTTTCTTTAACCGAGACACTGGAGGGGAGAAAACATCGAGATGCATCCAACCCGCAAACTTTGTTTTAAATAAAAAATACGTGCCAGAATATAAAAAAGCATCGTTTTTCTTTTAATAAAAGGCATAAAGAACAAATCTGGTTTGAACTTCCAAAATGAAATCAGATCATTAAGTAAGTTTCCCCGACCGACCATTACCTCAAAGCCCATCTTTTCTAATTTGGATACGCCGTATACGAACTGCGCAGGGATCTCATTTTTTTTATAACGGCTAAAGGCAGCGCCGTTATCATTAACAAAAACAAAGGCTTTCATTAAAACTCCGTATTAGAGGCCATATCCAATGTGCTTAATTCAGTAAGCGCCTTTTCTCAACAGAACCACATTGACGGTTTTGAAGAGAATGACGATATCATTCCACAAAGACCAGTTTTTGACATACCAGGAGTCAAAATAAACACGCGTGGTGTAGTCAACATCGTTACGTCCACTCACCTGCCACAGGCCAGTCATGCCTGGCTTTACCATCAGATAATATTCAACGTCATCGGCATAGCGTTCCAGCTCTTCGTGGATGACCGGACGCGGGCCGACCAGGCTCATCTCACCTTTGAGTACGTTAAATAACTGAGGTAACTCATCAAGACTCGTTTTACGAATGAAGTGACCAATAGCAGTAATACGCGGATCGTTTTTCAACTTAAAATCTTTTTCCCATTCAGCACGCGCTTCAGGATCTTTCTCAAGTAATTCTGCAAGGATCTCTTTTGAATTGATATTCATAGAGCGAAACTTATAACAGTCAAATTTCTCACCACGGCGCCCAATTCTCGTATGAGCATAGATAGCTGGCCCACCATCACGGGAAACTTTATACCACAGGTAAACCAGCAGTGGCGATGAAACAAGAAGAATGCCTAAGGTGCAGACGATATCGAAAGTACGCTTAATGAAGCGCGAGGTCAGTTTAGACAGATTATTGTGAACCTGAAGAAGTAATACTTCGTGGCTAAATATAAATGACATACTAGTGCCGTATAAAGGGAATCCTCTCAGAGATGGAATAATTATAACGTTACGGCACTTATGTTTCGCAAGGAATCGTAACCAGTTTTCAAATTTATCTTTTTCGTCAAAATCGCACGCGACTACGAACTGAGTTGAAAACGAATTATAATGAGTAAGCAATGTCTCTTCATCTTTAACGATCGGACACTCTTCCATAATATCGGCTGTCGCATCAAAATCACAAAACGCATCAATTTTGAAACCAGACACCTCATGGCTTTGTAAAGCATAATAGGCTTCACGCGCATTTCGTCCGGAACCTAAAATAACGGTGCGCTTTTTCCAGTAGCCAAATTTGTTAAGGATGATTTTTGTAATTTCACGCGATAACGGAACCATAATGATGGCATATAGCCAACAGTAGGCCCAAATATAGCGAGAAAAGTGCCATTTAGAAAATGCCACTAATGCAAGATCGAAGATCGAAAAAATGACAATAGTACGCAGTGTTTCTTTAAGTTCAGACCAGAAGGGTTTCTTTTGTGCATAATGACGTAAGCGGACGCCAAACCAAAACACACACATTACAGTCAGAATAAAGTGTGATAACACCCTCACATCAATCTGGCGAATTGGCATAAAGGTATTTAAATCGCCAATAAAAAACATGACGGTTAAAAAGGAAAGCCCCAAAGAAACATTAAGCCAAAATAAATCCGATGCAATTAAGGCCCCACGGCAAATGAATTCTTTCTTTTGATCTTTAAATACGCTAATTTTCATTGTTTAATCCCTGACATAAATCGACTGATTTATGCCGTGGTCATTATTTTTCCGGATGAGTATAACTGTTCTGTACTCGCGCAGCCTGAGTATTGATCAGTGACTCAGAATATTGAGCCCAGGCACTATCGACATACTGACTAATCTCGTCACGGAAACGCTGCTCTGAGAAGGTTAAAGCATGTTCGCGACAGTCTTCTGGCTTAATTTTATCGGCGTATTTTTCAAAAGTATTCACGGCTTCGCATATAGCGTCTGCGGTTTGTTCAAAGAAGAACAGCCCCGTCGGTTTATCGCTACCAAGGGGTTTAACCGTTTCAAGGCACCCGCCTTTACCGTACGTAATGACCGGCGTACCGCTTGCTTGTGCTTCTACAGGTGAGATACCAAAATCTTCTTCTGCGGCAAATACGTAAGCTTTGGCACGCTTCATATAGTCTACCATGGCAGCATCATCCTGATAGCCGAGTAGCGTGATATTATCCGTCGCCAGCTGTTTGATCTTATCCATCTCAGAACCATCACCGATAACCACTAACTTTTTATCAGGCATTTTGGCAAACGCACTAACAATGAGATCTACACGCTTATAAGGTACCATGCGACAAGCAGCCAGATAGAAATCCTCTTTTTTTTCACTGAATTCAAACTTATCCGTATTCACAGGCGGATAGATGACGTCTGCTTGTCTGCCATAAACTTTGTTAATGCGACGTGCAATAAATCGCGAGTTACCAATAAAATGATTAACGCCCGCAGCAGTACGGTAATCCCAAATACGAATCTTATGCAGGAGATACTTGGCAAGCCAGCCTTTAAGACCTTTGTTCAGGCCAGATTCACGCAAATACTGGTGCTGGAAATCCCAAGCATAACGAATAGGCGAATGGACATATGACACATGAATCTGGTCAGGGCCTGTAATCACCCCTTTAGAAACAGCATGACTGCTTGAAATAACAACATCATAAGCTGACATATCAAGCTGTTCAATTGCCAATGGCATCAACGGCAGATAAGACTGGAATTTTTTTGCTGCAAATGGTAAACGCTGAATAAATGTAGTAGTGACTTTTTTATTATTAAGAAAATGTTTGTCTTTCGGCTTTAAGAAATCACATACAGCGAAAACATCCGCATCGGGATAACAACGTAAAATTTGCTCAACCACTTTTTCAGAACCCGCATAGGAACTGAACCACTCATGAACGATTGCTACTTTCATTGCGCTTCTCATCAATTAGCTTAAACATTTTTTTAGTGCGTGACTGGTAAGTATATTCTCGGGCAAGCTCCTGACATTTCTCCACAGAAATCCGATCGCCAGAGGTAATATCTTCCAGAGCTGAAATAAACTCAGCGGGGGTGTGGGCAACGCGAAAATAGTCTTTAAAGTCACACAAGGACGCTAAATCGACACTCACCACTGCCTTCCCTGCCGCCAGATACTCAAAGAACTTCATAGGGAACATTGAAGCAGTATATTCATTCAAATTATTAGGCAGCAAAGTTGCGGCAAAGCCCTTCAGGTAGCCAGGCAACTGCTGGTACGCCCTTGGCCCAATTAAATGAATATTTTTGTGACGGGTAAGTTGGGTCGCATCAGTGTTAGGATCTCCTTCGCCAACATCGCCAATCATCACGAGCGACCATTCAGGATGAGCTTCTGCAATCGCTTCCAGGAGAGAGAAATTCACCTTATAGCCGCTAATCGCGCCAATAAAGCCAATTCTTGGCTCCGGGATCGCGTTCAGGTCGGCAGGAACGGGCAGTTGATCATCCAGCGCTTTTGAAAAGTGATTATAATCAGCTACGTTAGAGAAGTAATAGACCTCATCGCTCCAATGCTTTCTTGACTTCAGAAGCGTCAGAGAAGTGACAAAGGTAATGTCTGCGCGACGTACAAGCTCTTCCTCTGCATCCTGAAGGATCTCTACCGGCATTCCAGGCTGAGCTTTAATTTCGTCGACACAATGATAAACAACATAACCGAAATCACCCGGCTCCAGAAAACGCGTGGTCAACGGGTTATAGGTCCATAGCGTTTCGTCTTTGAATTTTAAACGCCAGCACCAGAATTTGAGCGCGCTGCTCAAAATCAGTTTATTAAGCTTACGCACAAAAGCGTAGTTATTAAATGGGATGGAAATTGGTGACCATACCCAGACATTGTCGCGCACTTTTCGAGGTGCTTTAATCGCTTTAAGAACCCGGCGGAAGATACGCGAAAGGTCTTTCTTATTTACACTAGGTCGGCGCAGTCCCAGAGACTCTATGTAAAGAACACGGTGCCCACGGTTTGCCAGCTCTAAGGCAACATGCTGTTTATTTGTCCAGAATGGGTTGTCCCAGTCTGCCGTGGATAAGACGACGATGTCTTTTATATCTTTTTTTTTGTTCATAAAAATATGCTATCTCAGTCCTTTTTTTAGGAAAATCCCTTTAATACCATTTCGGTACAATGGGAATAACATTGCCCATAACAGACTAAACATCACAAATATTGCGCCATTAATTAAAAGTCGGAAAATAACATTATCAGGTTGAATAATGTAATGCCCAAGAGTCAAGATAATAGATGTATAAAGAATTAATCCCAAAGAAATTTTAATTATCACAGGAAAAAGATCTTTTGCAATCCTTAAGTAACACGCGCTAAGGATAAACATCATTAAACTGTATATCGAATTCCCTAGCCCTAACCCAAATGCACCCCACATTTTATACGTCGCCAGGTTGACAACCGCATTGCTCAGCAATGCAACCATCATCACAACTAATACTTTCTTATTATTGAGATGTGCGCTCAATGCCTTAATGAATATATAACCTATCACCTGAGCCCAAAGGCCTATGCACATTCCTTGAATAATATCAGTTGTTACCGTTACGGAGTGCTGATCAAATGCACCACGCATAAACAGTAGAATAACGATGTCTTTTGCATAGAAAAAAATGAAAAAAGACATGTTTATAACAAGCAGTGCCAGCCAATTATAAATAAACCTTATCTTATCTCGAACAACTTCTGGCTTCTGCGATGACCATTCAGATAATCCAGCAAATGCTATCGGCACAGACAAAATAAAAACAACAGTGTCAGTAATAAACCGGGCATAATCGAGTCCGGACACTACATCAATACTGATTAATGATGCTAGTGCTCTTTCCAGAGTAATATTACCTTGCAATATTAGAGGTAGTATAAGCAAGGGCCGAAGCGTTATCCAAAAACTCTTCATTACCAATTTGACTTCGGTCGCATCAAAACGACCAGGGAGGGCTAGAATAGTGCCCTTTCTTGCACGGATAAGCGCCCAGATACTAAAAATTATATAGCTACCTGTAAAACCCCATGCAAGTAATAGATAATTATTATAATAATATGCAGCAACCACACCCAACAGCATGCCGACATTTTGAATGGAGGCCCGCATAGATATGGGTTTATAATCTCCATGTGCCATCGACAAATAATTTATTAACGCTGAAAAAAGATAGAAAGGACAACAGATAGCCATTATCTTAAGTAACTCAGTCGACATCTCACGCGCATTCCCGCCAATTCCGGGAGCCATGATACCGACCCAATAGTCTGATAAAAAATACAGAACAATGAATATAAATACAGATATCAGAGCGAAAAAAATAAACATACAGAGCTTGAAAGTCGATGCACGAAATTCATTCTCGGTGAGATATTTTTTATATAATGGGATGAATGCTGAATTAAGGCTGTCACTGGTCATAAAATTGATTGGTACAAGGGTTCCCGTCTGCGCAATACGATAAGCCCCGTTGACATCTCCTGTACCAAAAAACTTTGCCATCAAAACTTCCCTGACCAATCCAAGGACTTTCGAAAGCATGTTGCCGCCTAGCAGCTGGCTAATAGCTTTTTTCATTTAGAATTTCTTAGGAATAATGAGGTATATTCGCTCACAGAGTGACTTAATGTATTTTTTTTGGGGATAAAAGATCTTCTTTCCTTGCTACTAAGAGTATTAATATAAGCCTGCACATCTTTAAAAGGAATATGATTAGGATTGCACTTGAATATCTTATCGCTCGAATTAAATGTAAGATGTTCCGATATTATAAGAGGTAATCCGGAGCTCATCGCCTCCAGTACATTCAATGGCAATCCTTCAACTCTTTTGGTAAGGAATAGAAAAATATCGGCACCTTGCATTATTTTTGCCAAATCAGTTCGCGTTTTTGCCCCCAAGAAAATTACATCATGATTTAACTTGAGTTCGTCAACTTTCTTTCGCAACTGTTTTTCATAAGGTCCATCACCACAAATCAAAAGTTTCGCATCTACGTTAACTTTTTTTATTTCAGCGAAAAGATCGATATTTTTATCAACCCCCTTTTGCTCATGTAGGCGTGATGCTGACAAGAATATTTTTGCTTCAAAGCTTATGCCTAACTGCTCGCGCACAGTGTTTCGCTGAGATATATCATCAGAGAACAAATATTCGTCAATTCCATTTTCGATTTTAACTACTTTATCGTTACTGCAAATAAGCGTTGTTGGAAAGGACGTTAAATCTTTTTTTACAGCGTCCCCAACAGCAACAACCCAGTCGAAGTAAGAGTAATGTTTAGCATCTGAATAAAAACCAAGTATATTTTTAACACTTGATAAAATCTTTTTAATTTTCCGTGTTTTTATCTTAGAAACTAATTCACCAATTGATGTGCCATGGGCCTGCATAATAAACTTTGCATTTGGGAATAATTTTTTGTGTTTAAGTGTACTAAATGCCCCTGCGCTAATGCTAATTACCGCACTAACATTATCTTTAGTTCTCCACGTTTCAATGATTTTTTCAGTCTCAGCCCACCAACCGGGCGAATATGCCGCCTTAGGGATATTTTTTAACTTTATTATTTGTGGGGTATTTTCTAAAACAGGAATATCTTCATCAAAATCCGTGGTAACTACAGTAACCTTAAAGCCTTTAACCTGTAGCTGAACCGCTAAATCCCATGCTACAACTTCCATTCCGCCAAGGTGATGGAATGGAAGAGAGCGAGCAAATATGATTACTTCCTCAGCCATGAATCAGTTCCTGATATATTTTTTCTAATTTTATGGTTTGTTTGGACAAGTTAAATTTTTCGCTAATGAAAATACGGGCATTTTTACCCATTTCAAACCGCTTATGTTCATCCTTCATTAGAAACGAGATTCTTTCCGCTAATTGCTTATCATCTCGCTCTTTAACTAAAAACCCAGTTTGCTCATCGATAATCGCCTCTGGTATCCCACCATGCTGAGTACCGATGACAGGAACACCGGTCACTGCCGCTTCAAGAAGAACCATACCCAACCCTTCAGCATCACCGGTTTTCGCTGTAATGCTTGGTAAAACCAACATGCTGGCTTTACGCATCCATTCCATAACATCGACGTGGGGCAACGCGCCTGTAAAAGTAACGGTTTGATCCAGACCAAGGGATGTGACCTGAGCCTTTAGCCCATCCAATAACGGACCTTCTCCTATAATCACAAGCTTAACATCAGGATTTGATACCTTTACCTGCTTGACTGCATTGATTAAAACGGCCGTCCCTTTTTTCTCTACCAGCCTTGCAACATGAAGGATAATGCCTTGATCGTCCTCTTTTGCACGCGGCTGATATTTATTCACATCGATACCAATATAGTGCTGAATGATTTTGCTTTCCGGGAAACCATGTTGCAGTGCCTGACGGGCAATGAAATCTGAAACACAAATAAACTTATCGCCCTGACTTTTAACTTTGTTTTGATGGAGAAGATAATTAATCCAGGCTGGTGACCGGGACGCCAGTAAATCCTTATTACTGACCGTCACATCAAATCCATGAAGTGTCGTCACCAAAGGAATACCTTTCTTCTGCGCCAGCTTTAAAGCATAAAGTCCATCGATCGCAAAGTGTGCATGAATGAGGTCTAAGGGCTGTGATTTTAAAACAGACTGATAAGGCAGCTGCGACGTGGTGATCGCATTCACCATTTCTGCGAGTTTACCGTAAACATTTCCATGTTCATTCAATACACATGCGACTGAGCCTTCTGGTTTCGTCCCGATGAGGCGTCTGCCGATATAGCATTTATCAAAACACTGTAATGCTTCAGCCTGCTGCTGAATAAAAACTTCCGAACCCTTAAAAAGCTGGTTTCTGAAAATACCGACCGTCTTCATTCCTGTACCCTATTATGCCGATTAATCGGTAAATTTGCTGCCAGGCAAAGCCCAAGCATTACGGCTAACACGATCATCTGGTGTTGCTCACCTATTAAGCCAAAGTTTTCGCCAAATCCGTGAGCAAAAAGCCAGGAAAGCACCATCAGGAAGGAAAAGCCGATGTTTTTTTGTTCATTATTTGTACTTCGTATTGCTCTCAAAGCAACCCCAATGCTGCAAAGGATAAAACCTAGCCCCAGCATTGAAGCAATAATTCCTGACTTAGACCAAAGATAAATAAGCGTGTTGTGTGGCGGAAGGAAATAATCAGTGTGCTTACTGTAATCGGCTTCCCAACCACCGTAGCCCTGCCCCATCAGTGGATTATTTAAAAATGCGTCAAATGCATAGTTCCATATCTCGTAACGTGTTTCAGCCGTATCCGTGGATTCTTTTAAAAAAACGCTTTGTTCGGTAATGCTGAAAACAACGCTTATAGCGATTAATACTATGGCAAACGAGGCGCCTACTGAACTCAAAATGACGCGTGTCGAACGCTGAAGTTTCAGATAGAAAATAAATGCCGGGATAAGTATCGCGAAAAGGACGCCCGCTTTGGAGCCGGTAAAAAATACGGTTGCCCAGAGCAGAATAGCCATCATAAGCGTGATTTTTGATTTCAACGCCTTGTAAATGCCCCAAGCCATAAAGGATGAGATTCCTGCATAACAGGCAGCAGCATTGGCATTAACGAACAAAACCCCACCCGCTTTAACCGGATCGTAGAAGTTATTCCTGGCTCCATCTAATAAGCTCTGAAGCGTATTCATTCCCATCGTATATTTACTTATAGGGGACAACACTACCGCCAATTCGAGTGACTCATTAAATCTAAAGATGATGACCGTAATCGCCTGCAAGCAAACAAAAAACAGCATAACGTTGATAGTTTTATACAATGCAACTCGATCTTTCACCGCTAAAACGTAGACGGCGTTTGAGATGACGATAAATTCACACAAATAGGCAATATCACGAATACCCATCGATTTCTCAACCGACCACGCAAGGCTCAGGGTGCTGATGAGTATCAGGCCAAGAAGCATAATATTCGTTGCTTTTGCTAAGAACCGGTTTGCATTAATAATAAATTCAGGCAGGAGCAATGCCGGAAGCAGAAATGCCATTGGAACATCGGCTCCACCTAATTGCACCAGATAGAGCTGCGGAATGCTACATACCAGCACCATTAACAACCTGATGCGTAGGTGCAGAGCGAGGAAAACAAAAAAGAAAATTAAACCTACGATTGCCGCTAATAAGACTTCTAACATTAATATTTTCCCACGCGATTAGGCAACTTAGAAATTAGCTTTTTATCAGCCCTAACAGCTCATCTCGTTTCGCTTCCATTAAACCCAGATCGGCATCTGCTTCCACATTTAGACGCAGCAGCGGTTCGGTATTGGAGGTGCGAATGTTAAAGCGCCAGCCCGGGAAAGACATGCTCAGTCCATCCGTGTAGTCAATATCCACAGCCAGGGAGGAGTAGCGGTTTTCAATCTCATCAATTAACGCAGAAGCATGGACCACTTTGCGATTAATTTCACCAGATACAGGGAAGCGTGCGATACGTGATTCCACCAGCGAGCCAAGAGAGCGTCCGGATGTTATTACCAGTTCAGCAACCAGCAACCATGGAATCATGCCGCTGTCACAATAAGCAAACTCACGGAAATAATGGTGAGCGCTCATTTCACCGCCGTATACCGCATTCTCTTTGCGCATACGCTCTTTAATAAAAGCATGACCGGTTTTAGACATCACAGGGATCCCGCCCGCGCGCTCGACAATATCAACCGTATTCCAGGTCAGTCGCGGGTCGTGGATGATTTTCGCGCCACGCTCTTTATTCAGGAAGGCTTCTGCTAAGAGTCCAACGATATAGTAACCTTCGATAAAATTGGCTTTCTCGTCAAACAGGAAGCAGCGATCAAAATCTCCGTCAAACGCGATACCCATATCCGCTTCAGCTGTAACAACCGCATTGGCGGTATCCTGGCGTGCTTCTGGCAGAAGTGGATTTGGAATACCGTGCGGGAAAGTACCATCCGGATCGTTATGAACTTTTATAAAATCGACAGGAATGCCGGCCGTTTTGAAACGCTTTTCAATTTCATCAATAACGTGCCCCGCGGCACCATTACCGGAGTTGATGACTAACTTAATCGGTTTAATGCGGAAATTGTCGAGATTGATATAGCCCAGTAAATGATCAACATACTCATTAAGAACGTTAATCTTTTTATAGCTTCCCATACGCTGAGATGGGGCGAAATCATTTATTTCCGCGAGGAGCTGGATCTCTTTCAAACCCGTGTCACCGCTGATCGGCCGGGCACCGCTGCGAACCAGCTTCATCCCGTTATAGTCAATCGGATTATGGCTGGCCGTTACTTCTATACCGCCATCAACGCCCAGATGGAAGGTGGCGAAGTAAATCTCTTCTGTGCCAGAAAGTCCAATATCAAGCACATCACAGCCGCCCGCCATCAAGCCTTCCGCGAGAGCCAGCTTCAGAGACTCACTTGTCAGACGAACGTCGCCGCCGACAACAACCTGTTTTGGTTCCAGACATTGCGCATAAGCGCGACCAATACGCCAGGCAATATCCTCATTAAGCTCTTCACCTAATTTCCCCCGAATATCATAGGCCTTAAAACAACTTAATTTTTTATTGTTATTTTCCATTATGAAATCCTTAGTACGTCATCTTCACCCAAATAACTACCAAACTGAATTTCCAGAATTTCCAGATTTATTTTTCCTGGATTCGAGAGCTTATGTTTTTTTCCCACAGGGATTGTCGTTGATTCATTTTCAGTGAGATAAATTTCGTTCCCTTCGACACCAATTAGCGCCGTTCCGGTCAGCACAACCCAGTGCTCAATACGATGATGATGCAGCTGAAGCGAGAGCTCACCACCAGGAATAATGGTTACACGGTTAACCCGGTAACGCGTATCCCGAACAAGCGTTTCGACATGGCCCCAGGGCATATAACGCGTGGTATGTTCGCGACATTCAGCACGTGAATGGGCTTTTAGATGCTCAACAACAACTTTCACATCCTGGACATTATCCTTATGGGAAACCAGCAGCGCATCTTTGGTATTAACAATAATAAGGTCGTCCAACCCTAACGCTGCGGTTAATTTCCCTTCGCTGCGGATATAACAATCGCGGGTCTGATGGGTGAAAACATCGCCAATCAGCGCGTTGCCATTAGCATCATGCGACGAGGTTTCCCATAGCGCTGACCACGAGCCCACGTCGTTCCACCCTGCATCCATCGCCGTCACAATGCCCAGGTCTGTATGTTCCATCACCGCATAGTCGATGGAATCAGACGGACAACAGGTGAATGTCTCTTTATCGAGTTTGATAAAATCGAGATCGCTGACGGGCTGCTGCATGGCATTTTTGCATGCATCAAGGATCGACGGACAAAATTTCGCAACTTCGTTCAGATAGGAAGAGGCCCGGAACATAAACATACCGCTGTTCCAGAGATACTCTTTACTTTCGAGGTAAGAGATAGCGGTCGCCTGATCCGGTTTTTCAACAAAGCGCTTGATTTTCCAGGCGGTAGACTGATCGGCATGTTGTTCTTCACCACGCTGAATGTAGCCGTAGCCAGTTTCTGGCTGCGTAGGCACGATACCGAAGGTAACCAATTTGCCTTGTTCTGCAAAAGGAATGGCGTTGGTAATGACGGAATGGAATGTGGCTGTGTCGGCAATCAAGTGATCGGCAGCCAGAATGAGCATGACAGGATCTTCACCAGTTTCCAGTGCATGGAGGGCAGCCAGAGTAATAGCCGGTGCCGTATTGCGCCCAACAGGTTCAAGAATGATATTCCCGGCGAGCTTATGCATTTGTCTCAACTGCTCGGCCACCAGAAAACGGTGATCTTCATTGCAGATAACAATCGGATCGGTCACATCCAGACCGTCGAGGCGTGAAATCGTATTTTGCAGCATCGATCCGCCCTGATGGAATGAAAGGAATTGCTTAGGCTGCAACTCGCGAGACATCGGCCATAGTCGACTCCCTGTTCCTCCTGCGATCACCACTGGAAGTAACATCCTGCTTCTCCTGCTTTGCTCAATACTAGATTGTGTGTAAAAAAGGCACGCTACCGCCCCTGGCTTAACAGCTACCAGTGCACTGAGCGAATGTTGAATAAAGGATTTTGAGGTCTGATTACAGACAAAAAACTGGCGTTAATTGTCGTCCTAAATGGACTCGGAAACAAGCACAAATCGTTACAAATCAGTCCACTTTTGAATCAGATAACTCCATGTTATCACTAGAATTAATAACGAAAAACGGCAGTTACCATTTTGGTTATGTTTACACATACCAAATGATAACTGCCGCTTTTTCAAAAAGACAGAGACGAATCAGTCGTTAGCCAGCAACTTCTCAATGCGGCTTCTGAACTTCGCCCCTTCCTTCAGGTTACGCAGACCGTAGTTCACAAATGCCTGCATATACCCCATTTTCTTACCGCAGTCGTAGCTGTCGCCGGTCATCAGCATGGCATCAACGGACTGCTTCTTAGCCAGTTCAGCAATCGCATCGGTCAGCTGGATACGGTCCCAGGCACCAGGCTCGGTTTTTTCCAGCTCAGCCCAGATATCCGCATTCAGCACATAACGACCGACTGCCATCAGGTCGGAGTCCAGGGTCTGAGGCTGATCCGGCTTTTCGATGAACTCAACAATGCGGCTCACCTGCCCTTCCGTCTCCAGCGCTTCTTTCGTCTGAATGACAGAGTACTCAGAGAGATCGCCATCCATGCGTTTCGCCAGCACCTGGCTGCGGCCCGTCTCGTTGAAACGCGCCACCATCGCCGCCAGGTTGTAACGCAGCGGATCCGCAGATGCGGTATCAATGATGATATCCGGCAGAACAACGATGAACGGGTTATCACCCACCACCGGGCGCGCGCAGAGGATTGAGTGGCCCAGACCCAGCGGCTGCGCCTGACGCACGTTCATGATGGTCACGCCAGGAGGACAGATAGACTGAACTTCTGCCAGAAGCTGACGCTTAACGCGCTGCTCAAGCAGCGCTTCGAGTTCATAAGAGGTGTCGAAGTGGTTCTCAACGGCATTCTTCGAAGAGTGCGTCACCAGAACGATTTCTTTGATCCCCGCAGCAACAATCTCGTCGACGATGTACTGAATCATCGGCTTGTCAACGATCGGCAGCATCTCTTTAGGAATGGCCTTTGTGGCGGGCAACATATGCATGCCCAAACCCGCTACCGGTATGACTGCTTTCAAATTAATCATTATTTCTTCCACCTTAAAATGGTTGACGAATTATAGCTTTTAAACCTGTTTTCGTCAGCATGTTTTGCCGTAAATATGAAGTAATCCTAGGTCACCCCACCACAAATTACAGTAGTTGTAATCTGAATAGATCGCGATTCCGTACCAGGAATAGTCGCAAAATAGGCTCTAGGATTACCTGTGCGGCAGCGCAAAATTCAACCGTTCCGTATTCACCACGTGTTGATCGACCCGATCAATATCCACCGAACTCTGCCCCTTTTCATTAACCGCTTTTATGTTCGCGAGCGACAACAGCGTCTCGTTTTTGGCCATAAACTTCCCACGCACGTCTTTGCGCAAGTCGAAGTTCATCTTAAGCGCTGGTCCCGTCGCTGACTCCTGCATCACGTTGATATTACGCAAGAAAAGGTGCTGTGGCTTGTTGTGCAGCTCAAGCGTTGCTCGCTGCATGTTGACGTTGGTGATGGCAACAAACGAGGTGGCATTGCCGGAGGAAATCTGTATCCCGCGCAGCTTATAGGCCAGCTGGCGGTTATCCAGGCGAATATCGTTAAGTTTGAAGTTTTGCGGTATCGACAGATAATCGCCCTTGATCACGCCATACCCGATTAACATTCCGGCGCTGTTCACCATATCGATATTATCAATAACGAAATTATCACAGCCATAAATAGCTACCGTCGCGTTATCAATTCCGGCCTTTTTACTGAAGTCGGGAGTAATATTGCTGGCCTTGATATTACGGATCACAAAGTGTTTACCGTTTTCAACATGGACCAACTGCCGACAGTTGCTGCCGGTGATATTTGCCACCACGAAGTTTTTAACGGTCTGCTGTTCAGGATAGTCATTGTCGTACGTGCTGCCAGCCAGCCCAATACCTATGCCCCAGTTGATCTTGCCGTTGGTGCAGTTGATGTTATCGATCACGTGGTCAGAGATCAGGATGTTACGGTCGTTAATCGCCACGTTCCACTCAATCGCGTCACCCTGCAAATGGCTGAATTTACTGTTGGTTATGCGCGCACCGTCCACCTGATTATGAAAACCCTGGCGCAGAATGGCGTAGTTGGCCTGGCTCACGGCAATGCGATCGATAAGCAGGTTACGCATCACTCTCGGCTTTTTACCGCCGATGTAGATCTGGGTGACGGGGCCGAAGCCGCTCATCGCCAGCCCTTTAATGACACAGTCGGAGCCACGCACGTCCAGCGTAATGTTATGCGTGCGCCCCTCTCCTTCCCCAATGACCTTACAGCCTTCCTGGAGCACAAACCGCCCGCGGCCGTTGCCCTTCAGCGCACCGCGGATCAGCAGGGTTTTGCCATCAGGAATGAAAATGCCGGTATTGATGTTTTCACAGGTTAACCCGGCGGGAACAACAACGGTATCGCCCTCGGTAAATGCCTGCTTAAAGGCGGCGTTCCAGTCGTGATTGTTGTAGCGATCGACAGAAACCGTCTTCCCGGTTGCCGCCCGCACAGCGCGGGGCGACAGCAGCGGCATGGCAGCCAGGACGGATAAAGAAGAGACAAATCGGCGTCGGGTAATCTTTTTCAGCATACAACCTCAGCGTTACAGCGTTTGCAGCAGGCTCGCTAACTGGCGATTAATCACCTGCTGATTGAATTCTGCTTCAACTTTTTGCCGCGCATTTTGCAGCACAGGGATCAGCGTCTGCTGATCGATATCACTGAACGCAGCCAGACGATCCGCCAGCGCCAGCGCATTGTTTTCAGGGACCAGCCAGCCGGAGTATTCAGAGGTGATCAGCTCAGGGATCCCGCTGTGCAGGGTCGAGACTACCGGAATGCCGACCGCCATCGCCTCCATCAGCGCCACGGGAATACCTTCCATATCGCCGTCGGCGCCGGTTACGGAAGGCAGCAGGAATACATCCGCATCATCAAGCATGGCTTTCACTTCGTGGCTCGGCTTGAAGCCCGGCATCTCGACCACGTCTTCCAGCTGATACTGTTCAATCAGCGTGCGCAGGCGACGCTCCCACGGCCCGATACCCAGGATGCGGTAGTGGAAGTCCACGCCGCGCGCCTTCAGCTGGCGACAGGCTTCGATGGCTACGTGCAGCCCTTTCTTTTCGGTCAGGCGGGCAACAGAGATAATTTGCAGCGGCTTGCCCGGCACCTTAACCGGTCGCTGAGTGAAACGTTCCATATCCACGCCCATGCGTGAAACGGTGATTTTCTCGCTCGGGCACCCCATGGTTTTCAGGCGTCCGGCCCACAGGTTGCTTATCGGCAGCATCATGTCGCCGCGGCGAAACAGCTGCTGATATTCCGGCGTGTAGTGGTTCAGTACTTCCCGGCTGGAGATGTCGATACCGTGGAAAATGGTTGCGATTTTGCCGTCAATCACCCCCAGCTCACGCAGTTTTGCCGCAGTGACGCCCGCCGGGCCAAAGTGGGCGATAAAGACATCGGCCCGGTACGGCTGGGCCGTTTGCCCGCAAATGGCGGAAAGGATCAGGTTGCGGGCCTCCGCCCCATAGCGCGACATATTCAGCGCCCGCCACGTCGAGGCGCGATGAAGGCCGCGCAGCGTCTGGCTGGCGCGATGGCGCAGTTTGTTCATTCGTCCGGTGGGTTCATCCTGCAACCAGCGGGTTTTCGCCTCCAGCCCATACCGGGTATACGCCGCATGGGTGTTTTGCGTATCGCCCTTTTGCAGGGCGATAATCTCCACGTCATACCCCATATCGATAAACGCGGTGATTTGGTTCAGCACAAAGGTTTCAGACGACAGCGGAAATTTCAGTAAGAAGAAACCAACCTTCATTTCCCCTCCCGGACGCGGTCGAGTACGGATTTCACCATGCCAATACCTTTTTCGCGTTCGGCTTTTACCGCTATCGCCAGACGTTCGTTGATCGCAGGCAGCTGGCCGAGCGTGTCGCCCACCATCGCACCCAGCGACCCGTCCAGCAGATGACGAATATCAACGGCCATTTCCGGCATACCGAGCTGCTGCATAATGCCCGCGGACTTGTGTTCGTAGTTAATGGCGATGGCTGGCGTGCCGAAGTTCATCGAGATAATAGCCGAGTGCAGACGCGTGCCCACGGTCAGGTCGCAGGCGGAGAGCAGCTTGCCCATCTCAAGGTCGTTCAGCTCGTCCATCACCACGTGATAGCGGGACGGGTCGTTCACCAGGTTGCGCAGGTTGAGCGCCACCATACGGTCATCTTTGTTGTAGCTGTCGATACCGGTACAGGTGGAAAGCGCCAGCACCTGGTAACCGCTGTCCAGCACGCGGTTCACCACATCGGCAAAGGCTTTCTCGTACGCCGCCTGGGTCGTGCCGAGGCGTTTATCGAACGGCGCAAGTTCACGTAGGGTAATGGCGACGGTTTTCTGCTTTGCCGCCACGTCCAGCCAGTGCTGTACCGCGTAGCTGGCCTGGAAACTGTCATCCTGATGATCCACCAGCCAGGCGGTGTCCACACCGTGCTCCACTTTGCTGGTGTCGATTTCACTGCGCTTCATCATGTCGAGGCTGACCGATTCACGCAGGATCAGCGCGTCGCAGTGGCCGAAGACATAGTTCGCCAGCTGGTTAAACTGCGGATCCTGGAATGGCCCGACGCTGTGGCCGATCATAAACAGCGGCTTTTTCGCCATGAACGTACAAAGTGCATGCTCAAACTGCGGCACGCCGTACAGATCGACGAAGAACGAACCGCCCACCTGAATAATGGCGTCATAGCCGGACAGCAGACGAACAAAATCGGTAAAGCCCTGCGCGATGGCAATGTTGCGCAGCTTGCCGGTGTCGGTCACGCGAGAAAGCAGCACCTGATGCTGGTAGCGGCGACGCAGCACTTTCTTCACGCGCCCCATCACGCCCGCGGCGTTGTTGTGCTGTTTCATCTGGCTGTAGAGCGGGTCGCCCATCACCGGGCGGTTCAGTAACCAGGATGAGCTGACCGGATAACGGCTCATCACATCCACTTCAGTCTCAGGCTTAAGGGTGTTAATTGCATCCAGTAAACCGCGCAGGATGGCGCTGTCGCCACGGTTGCCGCAGGTATGGTTGCCAAGAATAAGTAATTTCATAATGGCCTCGTAAAATTAGCCTGCGCGAAGCAGCGTTTTCATTTTTTCGTTACGGCAAAACTGGCGCTTCATCTCGACCACCAGCGCATTGCGTGACAGCACAATCATCACGGCGAACGCCAGCGCGCCTGCCGCGACCTGCACCGCAAGCAGCGCCGCCAGCGGCAGATGCCCGTTGAGCACCACGCCCAGGCCGTAGCTCACCGCAAGCGTCGGTAAGGAGAGATAGAACGGCAGCCACAGGCTGAGGATGTACTGACGGTAGCTGGAGCCCAGCACCGGTTTGATCATCACGAAGTAGCTCAGCACGGTATTGACGATTTGCACCAGCAGGAAGCCGAGCGTCACGCCAATGGCGCCCGCCATGTGGCCGCCCACAATAATTGCCGGAATAAACAGAAAAGTTTTAAACACGTTGAACTTGAAGCTGATATCCACGCGCGCCTTCGCCATTAGCAGAGAACCAATCGGGTTCCCCACCGAGCGCAGCAGCCCCACGACGCACAGCAGTTGCAGGATCGGGATGATGCTGTTCCACTTCTCGCCAAACACCAGCGGTACGAAATTGCTGGCAACCACCATCAGCCCCAGCAGCACCGGAAAGTTGATGATCCCCACGACGGAGAGCAGCTTGTAAAAGTTCACGCGCAGCTTTTCGGTATCGTCCTGAATTTTGGCGAACGCCGGGAACAGCACGCGGGTAATGATAGGGTTGAGCTTCATCGGCGGGACAACCGCGACGTTATACGCCAGGTTGTAGCCACCCGCGACGCTCGCGCCCAGAATACGCGCCAGCACCAGCGTGGAGAGGTTAGTATTCACGTAGTTGATAATGCTGTCTGCCGTCAGCCACGCGCCGAAGCGCAGGTTGGATGAAACAGACGCCAGCGAAAAATGCAGCCCCGGGCGATAAATCTTACGGCCAAAGAAGCCAAACAGCAGCGTGCGCACGGCAGAGTTAACCAGGTAGCCGAGGATGGCGGTCATCGCCAGCGGCCAGAAATGGGCGCTGACCACAGTGAAGGTAAAGCCCGCCAGTACGGCGCTGGTTTCAATCATGCCGATTTTGTTGAACTCCAGCTCCTTCTGCATCAGCGCGCGGAACTGCTGCCCGTGCGGGATCACCACGAAAGCGAACGACAGGGTGCGCATCAGCGGCGCCAGGTCCGGGTTATGCAGCACGCCGGCAATCACATCGCTCAGCAGGAACACCAGCACAAAGACGAAGATACCCAGCCCGACGTTCAGCCAGTAGAGGGTGGTCAGCTCCAGATGGCTGATCTCTTTGCGCTGGATAATGGAGTTGGCGATACCAAAGTCCGACAGCGTATCGGCCAGGGCGATAATCACCAGCGAGACGGTCAGCAGACCAAACTGGTGGTTATCGATAATGCGCGCCAGCACCGTCATCTGCACCAGGCCGAGGCCAATAATGACGATGGTGGCCATGGCTGACCATTTCGCGCCGCTGATGGTTTTTTCTCGTAAGCTCATCTTAGTACGCCGCTTTGTTCACGAAACCTTTGAAAATGGTCAGAAAAACAATCTTGATATCGAACCAGAGGCTCCACTCGCGGATGTATTCCAGATCGAACTCGATACGTTTTTCCATTTTTTCCAGCGTGTCGGTCTCGCCGCGCCAGCCGTTGATCTGCGCCCAGCCGGTGATGCCTGGCTTCACCTTATGGCGCAGCATGTAGCCTTCGATCAGGGTACGGTACTGCTCGTTATGGGCCACGGCGTGAGGACGAGGCCCGACGATGGACATCCCGCCGGTGAACACGTTGATGAACTGCGGCAGCTCATCGAGCGAGGTACGACGCAGGAAGTTACCCACGCGGGTGACGCGCGGATCGTTCTGCGTCGCCTGGGTCACCACCTTGTCGTTCTCCATCACCTTCATGGAGCGGAATTTCCACACCATGATCGGCTTACCGTCCATGCCGTAGCGGGTCTGACGGAAGATGATCGGCCCCGGCGAGCTGAGCTTCACCGCCAGCGCAATGCAGCACAGCACCGGGGAGATGAGCAGCAGGATCAGGGACGAAAGGACGATATCTTCCACGCGCTTCAGCACGCGGTTAATCCCCGACAGCGGCGTGTCGTACAGTGGAACAACCGGTACCCCGTTCACCTCTTCAATACGGGAGTGGAGAATATTGAAGGTGAAGACATCCGGGATGAGGATCACCGAGCAGGTGGTATCCGCCAGCTCGCGCATCAGTTTCTTGATGCGGGATTCATCTTTCATCTGCATGGCGATGTAGACGTTATGAATTTTGCCGGCTTTCGCATCGTCAATAAGCTGTTCGTAGTTACCTGCCCAGTCGGACGGCACGCCGCCGGGCTTCGCATCGTGATAAATCCCGACCACTTCAAAACCTAACCACGGCTCTTTGCGGAAGCTGTCGAGCAACACCTGCCCCACCGGCAGGTCGCCCGCTACGGCAACGAAGCGACGGTTATACCCGCGGTTGCGCAGCCAGCCCGCGCCAAAGCGGATCAGCGAGCGGCAGACCACCATGCCAATGCTGGTTAACAGATACCAGCAGAGATAGGTCACAAGACGGTTATCAAAATCATGGCTGAACGCCACCAGCCCTGCGCTGAAAACCAGGCTTAAGGTCCAGTTCTGGAGCAGCAGCATCAGTTCGGTGGTCATTTTGACGCCGCGCCATGAACGATAAAAATCGGTCATGCCGCCGATCATCTGAAACACCACCAGCGCAATCAACGCCATCAGCAAGTGCATGTATAAGAACGACTGCCCGCTGACCCAACACACCGCCCACAGTCCGCCGACCATGATGGTGATATCAGAAAAACGCTGCACCATAGAGATTAACGATGCATTCGTTCTCGCTCGTTCGCGCTTTTTTAGATTTGTCATCGTTGTTCCTTTAGTTCTAAACCTTACCCCTCGCCCCTCACCCCGGCCCTCTCCCCAAAGGGGAGAGGGTGTTCAAGTTCCCTCTCCCCTTTGGGGAGAGGGTTAGGGTGAGGGGTAAGGTTTTCTTTTTACTGATTCAACAGCGCCAGAATGTCCTTCGTTCGGGCTTCCATCAGCGCGGTATCGGCGCGGGACTCCACGTTCAGGCGCACCACCGGCTCGGTATTGGAGGAGCGCAGGTTGAAGCGCCACTGCGGGAACGCCATGCTGATACCGTCGGTACGGTCAATCTCCAGCGCATGAATGGCAAAGTGGTGCTCTACGCGGGCAATGGCCTCAGCGGGCTGCGCCAGTTTGCTGTTGATCTCCCCGCTCGCCGGGAACGCCGCCATGCGGTCGCGCACCAGTTCGCCCAGGCTCTTCCCTTTCAGGCACAGCAGCTCAGTCACCAGCAGCCACGGGATCATCCCGCTGTCGCAGTAAGCAAAATCACGGAAATAGTGGTGGGCGCTCATCTCGCCGCCGTAGATGGCGTCTTCCTCACGCATACGCTCTTTGATAAACGCGTGGCCGGTTTTGGACATCACCGGCTCGCCGCCCGCGGCCTTCACCACGTCGACGGTGTTCCAGGAAAGACGCGGATCGTGAATGATTTTCGCCCCCGGGTTTTTCTCGAGGAACGCTTCCGCCAGCAGGCCAACGATGTAGTAGCCTTCGATAAACTGCCCTTTCTCGTCGAACAGGAAGCAGCGGTCGAAATCGCCGTCAAAGGCGATACCCATATCGGCGCCGTGCTCAATCACCGCGTTGCGGGTGTCGTCGCGGCACTCCGGCAGCAGCGGGTTAGGAATACCGTTCGGGAAGTTGCCGTCTGGCGTGTTGTGCACTTTGACGAAGGTCACCGGCACGTTCAGCGCCTTAAAGCGGGCTTCAAGTGCATCGACAACCGGGCCTGCCGCGCCGTTGCCGGAGTTAATCACCAGCTTCAGCGGTTTGAGGTTCGCCACGTTGATGTAGCCCAGCAGGTGGTCGATGTACTCTTTTTGCAGGTTAATCTGCTTATAGCTGCCGCGTGTGGCTTCATTCACCGGTGGGAAGTCGTTGGCCTCGGCCAGACGCTGCACGTCACGCAGGCCGGTGTCGCCGCTGATAGGACGCGCGCCCTTGCGTACCAGCTTCATGCCGTTGTAGTCCATCGGGTTATGGCTGGCCGTCACTTCGATACCGCCGTCCACGCCAAGGTGGAAGGTGGCAAAATAGATCTCTTCGGTACCGGAAAGGCCAATGTCCAGCACATCGACGCCCGCGTCCTGTAGCCCTTTCGCCAGCGCCAGCTTCAGGGATTTGCTGGTCAGACGCACGTCGCCGCCCAGCACGATAGTTTGTGGTTTCAGGTATTCGCCGTACGCGCGGCCGATGCGCCACGCAATGTCTTCGTTCAGCTCTTCGCCCAGCTTGCCGCGAATATCGTAGGCTTTAAAACAGGTTAATTTTTCCATGATGACCCCTTTTTCAGGCAACAGTTGGCCCTGACCATGTAATGGCCAAATTTATTTTTGTCATTCGTAGGCCCGGAAAGCGCAGCGCCACCGGGCATGATGCGGAGTGCTACACGCGCCCGTAGCGATCCTGGAAGCGGATGATGTCGTCCTCTTCCAGATAGGAGCCGGAACGCACCTCAATTAAGTCGAGCGGAATTTTCCCCGGGTTTTCCAGACAGTGCGTGGCGCCCAGCGGAATATAAATGGACTCGTTTTCACCGAGCAGCTTCACTTCACCGTCGATGGTCACTTTGGCGGTCCCCGCCACCACCACCCAGTGTTCGGCGCGGTGATGGTGCATCTGCACCGACAGCCCTTCTCCCGGCTTCACGGTGATGCGTTTCACCTGGTAACGCTCGCCGGCGTCGATGGAGTCATATTTGCCCCACGGGCGGTAGACTTCGCGGTGAATATGGTGTTCGTGGCGGCCATCGGCCTTGATCTGCTCCACCACTTTTTTAACGTCCTGCACGGCATTACGGTCGGCAATCAGCACCGCGTCTTTGGTCTGCACGACCACCAGATCCTTCACCCCTACCGTGGTGACGAGGCCAGATTCGGCGTAGACGTAGCTGTTTTCCGTTTTGTGGCTGATCACATCCCCGTGATGGACGTTACCCTCCGGGGTATGCGCGCTAATCTCCCACAGTGACGACCAGGAGCCGACGTCGCTCCAGCCCGCATCCATCGGTACCACTACCGCATCTGCCGTACGTTCCATCACCGCATAGTCAATGGACTCTTCCGGACAGGCGAGGAAAGCTTCTTCGTCCACGCGGATAAAATCGAGATCCGGATCCACCACCGCCATCGCTTTTTCGCAGGCGCTTAAGATATCCGGGCGATATTTTTCCAGCTCTTCCAGGTAGCGACCGGCGCGGAACAGGAACATACCGCTGTTCCAGTAGTATTCACCGCTGGCGACGTACGCCTGCGCGGTTTCCAGATTCGGTTTTTCGACAAACTGCGCCACGTCAAAGGCCACGCTGTCGCCTTCACCCGGCGTAACGCTGCCGCGGCGAATATAGCCATAGCCGGTTTCCGGGAGATCCGGCACGATGCCGAAGGTCACCAGCTTGCCGTTCTCAGCGTAAGGAATCGCGGCGCGTACCGCATCGCGGAAGGCCTCTTCCTGCTGGATGACGTGGTCAGCCGCCAGCACCAGCATCAGCGGGTCGCAGTCCGGGCTGCTGCGTTTTGCCGCCAGCGCCGCAAGGGCAATGGCAGGCGCCGTGTTACGTCCGGCAGGCTCCAGAATGATATTTTCGGTCAGTTTGTTCAGCTGGCGCAGCTGCTCGGCAACGATAAAGCGGTGCTGTTCGTTACAGATCACCACCGGGCTTTCACACTCCACGCCGTGCAGACGGTTAACCGTCGTTTGCAGCATGGTGAGGTCGCCTTTCAGGCACAGAAATTGTTTTGGATAAAGCACGCGGGACAGTGGCCACAACCGGCTCCCGGATCCACCCGCCATTACGACCGGATACAAAGTGGTTTGACTCATGATTTATCCCCGTATATCTGCAATAAATTGGCTCAGCACGTTCTCTTTCTCGAGCGTGCGTTCGGCATATTCACGTGCCACCGTGTTCTCTTTTGGCATGGCGAGTGCCTGCTCAATTCCGGTCACCAGCGCAGGAACCGATTCCGGCTCCACGCAAACGGCAATGCCCGGGTAGCTGTTGCACAGCTGGCCTAATTCTGTTGCGGCTTCTGCCGTAATCACCGCGTTTCCGCCCACTGCCAGAATGTTGGTCAGCTTGGACGGCAGCACCGCATCCGCCGCGCCGCGTTTTTGCACCACCAGATGGCAATCCGCCATTTTCAGCAGCGCGGGCAGCGCGTCATAAGACTGAAGCGGGAAGAAGCGGATGTTGGTCAGTCCGCGCTCGCTGGCCATTTTTTCCAGCCGCGCTTTACCGCCGCCCTGCCCGACTATCACGAACATCCACGGGTGTTCGCTCAGCTGAAGCGCGGCGTCAATCACGCTCTCCAGCCCCTGTTTTTCGCCGATGTTGCCTGAGTAAAGAATGATTTTTTGCTCAGCAGGCAACCCGAGCTGCGCGCGTAACGCCTGCGCATCCTGGTCTGTCACATCGCGGAAGCGCGCCACTTCGGACCAGTTCGGAAAGAAGATCACTTTTTCCGCCGGGACGCCCTTCTCCTGCGCCTTGTTCATCATTGAGCGCGAAATGGTCGAGACGTAATCCACGTTGTGCAGGCCGCTGCGCTCAAAGGCGCTGGCGAGCTTCGCCACCTTGCCGCCCTTGCCTTTCCCGGCCATCCCCAGCCCGAGCATGGCGTCCACTTCATAATCCTGAATGTGCAGCAGGGTGCGCGCGCCGGAGAGTTTGCCCAGCAGGCGCATGCCTGGCGTACAGAACAGCGTCGGCACCACGCCGATGATGCGATCCGGCTTCCAGCGACGCTGCGCCATCAGCGGGAAGAAACTGCTCAGGGCAAAGCTGCCCAGATGAATTAAACGTTTCAGCGTCGAGGGCTGTTTCGGCACGTAGAGCGGGCAGCGCCAGACGGTCGCGGCGCCCTCTTCGCGGCGGTAGCGCCAGCTGGAATAGCGTTCGCCTACCTTCCACTCCGGGTAATACGGCGGGGCAGTAATCACCCGCACGTCATGTCCCTGGCTCGCCATCCACTCGACCATCTCGCCGGTGTATTTCCCGATACCGGTAAGCTCCGGCGAGTAGTTAATTCCGTAGACGAGGATTTTCATAGACCTGGCACCTCGGCCTGACGTTCCGCAAGGAAGTACGCCCGACTGTTGTCATGGACGTTGTCGCTTGCCAGCAGCGCCTCTGGCGTTAACCAGCGGTAATCGTCATGCTGAGAATCAGGCAGACGCAGGTCTGCCTCACTCACCTTCAGGCGGAACCCCAGCACGATGTAGTGCGTGGTGAACCCGGTGCCTGAAAAGTTATCGTCATAGAAGTGCTGCCAGACCCCGTAAAACTGGCCCGCTGCCATCGGCAGTTGCAGGCCCAGTTCCGCCAGAGTGAGACGCTCAAACGCATCGGTAAGCGTCTCATCCTTCTGCACGCGCCCGCCGGGCACGAACCAGAAGCCCTGTGCAGGACGATTGGTTCGTTTCCCCAGCAAGAACTCGCCGCGTTCATTCTCCACGATCAAATCGATTGAGATCAGCGGAGTGGAACGCACTACCGTGGCAAAATCTTCCTGACTTAAAAACATCATTACCCCCGGAAGCGGTGCTGGTTTTCCAGGAACCACTGGTAGGTGCTGGCCAGCCCCTGCTCCAGTGAGACCTCGTGATACCAGCCCAGCTGATGCAGACGGGTCACGTCCAGCAGCTTGCGCGGCGTGCCGTCCGGTTTGGTGGCGTCAAACACCACGCGTCCTTTGTAGCCCACCACCTGCGCGATGGTCTGCGCCAGCTCGCGAATGGTGCAGTCCACGCCGGTCCCGACGTTAATGTGCGACAGCATCGGCTCGGTGTTTTCCTGCCACACCTCGCGATCCAGCTCCATGACGTGAATGCTGGCCGCCGCCATGTCGTCCACGTGCAGGAACTCACGCATTGGCGTACCGCTGCCCCACACCACCACGTCCGGGGCGTTTTCGGCAGTCGCCTCGTGGAAACGACGCAGCAGCGCCGGGATCACGTGCGAATTGCTCGGGTGGAAGTTGTCGTGCGGTCCGTACAGGTTGGTCGGCATCACCGAGCGATAGTCGCGGTTATACTGACGGTTGTAGGATTCACACAGCTTGATCCCGGCAATTTTGGCAATCGCATACGGCTCGTTGGTGGCTTCAAGCGTGCCCTGCAACAGTTCGCTCTCGGCGATCGGCTGCTTCGCCATTTTCGGGTAGATACAGGATGAGCCGAGGAACAGCAGCTTATTCACGTTGTGCAGATGCGCCGCGTGAATGATGTTGCTCTCAATCATCATGTTCTCGTAGATGAAATCCGCCGGGTAGGTGTTGTTAGCGACAATGCCGCCCACCTTCGCCGCCGCCAGATACACCTGGTCGATACGTTCGCTGGCGAAGAAGTCCTGCACCGCTTTGCTGTCAAGCAGGTTCAGCTCGTCGCGGGTGCGAACAATCACCTCAACGTCGCCGCGCTGTTCCAGCTGGCGAACAATCGCGGAACCCACCATTCCGCGATGACCGGCGACAAAAATACGTTGTTTTGTCATTCTCAGGACTCCAGCGCGATGGCAACCTCGTAGCCATGAGACTTGAGCAGGGAGTGTTTTTTCGCTGCTTCAAGATCTTTGGCCACCATCTCGGATACCATTTCTTGCAGGGTGGTTTCTGGTTTCCAGCCCAGCTTCTCGTGCGCTTTGGTTGGGTCGCCCAGCAGGGTTTCCACTTCAGCAGGACGGAAGTAACGCGGATCAACCTGGACAATCACGTCACCTGGCTTCACGCCCGGTGCGTCGTGGCCGGTCACGGAAACAACGATACCCTTCTCTTCCACGCCGGTGCCTTCGAAGCGCAGCTTGATGCCCAGCTGTGCCGCAGCCATCTCAACGAACTGACGCACGGAGTACTGCACGCCGGTCGCGATCACGAAGTCTTCTGGCTGTTCCTGCTGCAACATCATCCACTGCATTTTCACGTAGTCTTTCGCATGGCCCCAGTCACGCAGGGAATCCATGTTGCCGAGGTGCAGGCAAGACTCCAGGCCCTGAGCGATGTTGGCGATCGCGCGGGTGATTTTGCGGGTCACGAAGGTTTCGCCGCGACGCGGAGATTCGTGGTTGAACAGAATGCCGTTACAGGCGTACATGCCGTAGGATTCACGGTAGTTCACGGTGATCCAGTAAGCGTACAGTTTCGCCACAGCGTACGGAGAACGTGGGTAGAACGGCGTGGTTTCTTTCTGCGGAATTTCCTGCACCAGACCGTACAGCTCAGAGGTAGATGCCTGGTAGAAGCGGGTTTTCTTCTCAAGACCAAGGAAGCGAATCGCTTCCAGCAGACGCAGCGTACCCATCGCATCCACGTCAGCGGTGTACTCCGGGGACTCGAAGGATACCGCAACGTGGCTCATTGCCCCCAGGTTGTACACTTCATCCGGCTGTACTTCTTGCAGGATGCGGGTCAGGTTGGAGGTATCGGTCAGGTCGCCGTAGTGCAGATGGAATTTCGGGTTTGCCGCATGCGGATCCTGGTAAATGTGATCGACACGCTCGGTGTTGAATGAAGAGGCACGACGCTTAATACCGTGAACTTCATACCCTTTTTCCAGCAGCAATTCTGCCAGGTAAGAACCATCTTGTCCGGTAACGCCGGTGATGAGAGCGACTTTAGACATGTTTATATTCCTCTGTACTTATCAAAGTTTTTCAGTTTCAACGCGTTCGCGTATCACCACTGCGGGGTTGCCACGGCAAATTTTATTTGCCGGAAGCGATTTAAAAACGCTGCTGCGGGCACCGACTACCGTGCCATCGCCAACAGAAACACCGGGTGCAACAAAGACGTCTGTTGCCAGCCAGCATTTTTCACCGATCACAACAGGCGAAGCGGTAATATCAAAATGCGGGCTCATAAAATCGTGGCTGCCGGTGCACAAATAACACTTCTGTGAAACCACCGAATTTGCGCCAATCGTAATCTCGCCAAGGGTATATAACACCGCGTCATCCCCAACCCAGGCGTAATCCCCAAGCGTTAATTTCCAGGGATAAGTAATTTTCACCGAAGGTCGAATGACTACGTTTTTTCCTATTTTTGCGCCAAACAGACGCAGCAAAAATGCGCGCCAGCGGTACAGTATTTGCGGCGACCAGGCAAATAACGTTGCCTGTACAGCCCACCACAGTTGAACTTTAATACCGCTCCCGCCCCGAAAACCTTTCGGCACGGAGAATCCATTTAATTCCTGCATTACGTTTCCTTATATCTCAGGCTTTGTTATATAAGGCTTTCGCTTTACCCGTCGTTTTCAGACGTAAGAAATAAGATAATTCCGCCCAGAACCCCGGCACGCGTAATATTTTACGCTGCACGTTTTTGGCATCCTGGCACAGTTCCAGATTATTCGAGGTTGACACACCACCCATTGAAAATTCAGATACCAGTCCTTTAATTCGACGGAACGGGTAGCCAGATTTGTACAGGCTGGCCGCCAGGGCATAATCTGATGACACTTTATAGCGCAAATCGTAAGGCTGTTTTTTCAGGCCGCTCATTGGGAAGAAAATAGCCTGATGGCTGGCCGGCAGGCTGTGGTAGATATACCAGCCTGGTTTCGCGCCGCGCAGCACTTTTTTCCCCTCGCCGAAATCAAGCAGCGCATCACCAATAAACATGGCATCTTCTTTCTGGCGCGCCAGCTGACGGGCAAACAGCGCCACATCTTCATGGAACACATCGCCGGAATTGAGGAAGATGGCGTAACGCCCCTGCGCCATGTTGATGCCTTTATTCATGGCATCGTAAATGCCTTTATCTTTCTCGCTGATGTAACGTAAGTTGAACTCACCGTTGAGTTTTTCCAGGAACTCCGCCGTGCCGTCGTTCGAGCCGCCATCGACCACGATCCACTCAAAGGTGAGGCTCGGATCGCGCGCCAGGTTGCGCAGCGAGCGCCAGGTTTTTACCACCCCTTCGTAGTTACGAAAGGCGACAGTAATGACGCTAAGAAACATAAATCACCTCATTTCGTCATACGCTCGTAATATTCAGCGCTTTGCGCAAAATAAACGGACATACAATTAAGAATGCATATTCCGGGCTAAATATTGACCCGGTAAAAAACAACGACACCGGTGTGAACAGATAAAGTTGCACGCGAAAGTTCTGGTTATCACCAAACGCGTTAATCATCATTTTGAAAACTTTAAACAGATACCACAGTGTCAACAGTACGGCGAACCAGGAAAAATAGATAATTAACAGATACAGACCATTGTCTATGGTTTTACCGACATCCGCACCGTTAAAGATTCCGAATGATGCAACATATTCGTAAAGTGAGCCGAATCTTACTACGCCATCAATATGGGTTAAGGAATAACCCACCATCACCAGTGGACCAATGATGCGATAATAGGACGACGAACCTTCCGTTCCCAAATCACCCAGACGTTCAGAAATGTACGGAAACGCAAATATTACGCCCACTAAAAATACCGTCAGAGAGATTATCGCCAGCGGCAGTTTTTTCTTAATCGCCTCTTTGTTCAGGTACTGGAACGCCCACTCCAGCAGGTAAAACAGAATAAACGTCATTACCCCGGAGAACGACCCTGACAGAACGATTCCTGCAAGAATCATAGCATCGGTCTTGGGGGTTTTGATACCGAACTGTTTGATGCTGAGCCAAATTGAGATTAATGCCAGAGCAAAAAACGCCGGTTCAAAATAGAGCGCGGTTGTACGCTTGCCACCAAACTTAATGAAGTTCAGTACATAGCTGTTGCTGTATATAAGATATTTCGAAATTATTTCCATCAGGCTGCTGCCGCCTGTGAGAATAATTTGCGCCATCTCCATTGCCGCAAGCACAACAATCAGCCCGACGACAATATAAAAGAACCTGAGGATTTTCCTATAATTGTGCGGAGAAATAGTTTTAAAGCGAATACTCCACACCATGCCAATAATGATAACGATATAAACAAACAGCATGGTGGAGGTGACATATTTGCTGGCGTCCAGCGACTGACCAAAGATGTAGTTAAACGCCGTCAGACCAAACCCGATGCCCAGCGCAATCATCAGCTTTTTGAGGTTAAGCTTGTCAACGTAAAGCAACAGCAGAACCGGCAGGAAGGTGACGATAGTGATCGGGAAGCTTTCGCCGAGCTGGGCAATCTTGACGTTGACCAGCAGGTAGATCAGCGGCAGCAGCAGATAACTACAGATTCTGATAGAACGAGACATACTCCTCCAGCATCTGTTGTCCACTGTACGCTTTGCGGCTACGGTTGCGGAACGATTCCAGGTCCGTGCCAAAAACAGCCTGCGCGATATCGGCCTTCGACAACTGCACCAGCGGCAGCACCTCATTTTCACTGAAGGTTTTACCGCCGGATTTCTCCAGCACTTCCCGCGCGGCGTCGCTGTGGGTGGCAATCACCGGTACGCCGATGGAGAGCGCTTCGCACAGGATCAGCGGGTAGTTGTCCACGCGGGAGCTGAACACCAGCGCGTCCATACCGTTCAGCGCGCTCATCAGTTTGCGCTTGTCGGTTTCAAACCCGTGGTTCACCACGTTAGCGCCATCAAACGGCGAGAATTTGCCAAAGGTATGCAGCTCAATTTTGTCGCCGAGCGCCATCATGTCGCGCACCAGCTGCTGGTTGGTTTTGCCGTCGTAGCGCAGGTCATGGGCGACGACCGCAATTTTCGGCCTACCGGGGGTAACGGCTACGGGCATCAGTTCGGCCAGGATCGCTTCCGTTGCCACATCAATACCGTTGTTGATGATCTGGCAGCGCCCTGCTCCGTACAGGCTATTAAAAGCGTCCGCCACGTGCTGGCTTGGGGAGATAAAGGTGCAGCCGAGCGAGAGCATATCGCGGAACAGCTGACGCTTACCCTCAACCAGCTGATGCGCGCGATCGACCTTCACCGGCGGGTAGTTGCTGAGCGTAGGGCATTTCTGGCAGTTATCTTTCCAGCCTTCGCAGCCGTCGGTAAAGGCGCAACGTCCGGTCACGCTCCAGTGGTCGTGCAGCGTCCAGACAAATCGGGTATCCGGCTTGTGCGCCTTCACCTTGCCACAAAACGCCACCACCTCCTCCAGATTCAGCCAGTAGCTGTGCAGCACGTGGAAGTGCAGCACAACCGGGCCGCGAGTGCGGGTGACGGTGCGGTAGAGATTATTCAGGTTGCCGAACAGGTCGCGGTTAAACAGGCGGAACAGCGCAATATTGGCGATGGAGGTCAGACGTGGCGTCTGCTTCAGCACCTGCGGATAGTTATCATGGCTGACGCTTTTCTTGCCGCCTTTACCGTAACCGTAAACAAAGCGCGACTGGAGTCCTTTTTGCAGCGCGCGCTGGTGCAGATCCAGCGCTACGCCTGCCGCCCCGCCCTCTGCGAGGCGTACGTTAAATTGCAGAATGTTCATTTAATCACCTTCACGCGGGCTTTCTCGCCCACCACCAGCGCGTTGTCCGGAATGCTGTCCAGCACCACGCTGCCTGCGCCAATTGTCACGTTATTGCCCACGGTAATGTCCCCGATCATCACCACGTTGGCGCCCAGCTCGACGTTATTGCCAATCACCGGGCAGGCCAGGCTGTCTGGCCCGCGGTTGCCGATTGTCACCCCGTGGCGAATGGTGAAATCATCACCCGCGACGACGAACTTGTTGATGACCACCGCATAGCCGTGATGAATGGTAAAGCGGCGGCCAATGGTGGCAGCGGCCTGAATTTCATAGCCAAAAAAGCATTCGGTGATGATGCGGTACAGCACCAGCACCGGCGCGGCCCAGATATTGTTCAGCACATTTTTTTTGCGCCACACCGAGCAAAAGTGCGCAATACGGTAGGCCAGAACCATGCAGCACGGGCGCAGGCTCCAGCTGTTAGCGCGGCAATCTTCCAGAAACATTATTTCCCCCGAAGCCCGTCAGCCAGACGCTTGCCGTTACGTACCGACAGCAGCGTCAGCAGCGTGCGCCAGTTCATGCGCTTATTACGGATCTGATACAGGGTGAAGAGCTGATACTTCCGGCTGGCACGGTCAAACTTGTCCTTGTGCTTGCGGTAAAAATGGAAGTAGCCCGAGAATTTCTTCGGCGACGAGGTGATTTGCATCTCCCCGTGATTGATGTGCAGGATCTGCGTGGCCTCTTCCACCTTCCACGGCTCGCCGTACTCCACCACCATCCGCAGGAAGATGTCGTAATCCTGCGCGGCCTTCAGCTCGGTATCGAACAGGCACTCCTTAAAGCGCCATGCCCAGGTAAACACCTGATTGCCGATAATGTTGCGCTTGTAGAACAGGCGGCGGGAATACGGTGATTTCGGATACAGCGGCAGGCTGGCCGGCTGCGAATAGACCTCGCCCTGGCAGACATAGTCATTGGCATACAGAAACGCGTGGGTCACCAGCTGCGCTTTGTGCGACAGGAAGATTGACAGACGGTTTGGCGTCCATTCGTCATCGTCGTCGATACCGGTCAGATACTGCCCTTTCGCCTGCATAATCGCCTGGTTGCGCACCGCACACGCCCCGGAGTTGATGGCGTTGTGGGTGTACACCACGCGCGGGTCGTTCAGGTCTTCAACAAACTTTTGCAGTTGTTCGTAAGAGGAGGAACAGTCATCCACGATAATCAGTTCCCAGTTATCGTAATCCTGACGCAGGACCGATTTAATCGCGCGGATCGCCAGCTGCTGACGATTCCATGTCGGCATATAGATAGAAATCAAAGGGCGTTGTGTGGTCATGGTCTTCCCCTTATCCCTCACCCCGACCCTCTCCCGGAGGGAGAGGGAGAAAAGCTGCACCATGCAGTCCTCTCTCCCCCCTGGGGAGAGGGTTAGGATGAGGGGGATTATTATTTACTGTCAGACTTGTATTCGTACTCGTAGTAGCCGTAATCCTGATACCCGGTCGCGCGGCGGAAGATGGAGTTCAGAATGACCCCCTTAACCTCAATACCGTTCTGCTCAAAGCGGCTCAGGCTGGTTTCCACTTCCTTCAGGGTGTTCACCGCATAGCGTGCAACCATCAGCGTGGTGCCCGCATGACGCCCTACCACGGCAGCGTCGGTGACCGCCAGAATTGGTGGGGTATCGATCAGCACCAGGTCATAATTTTTGCTCGCCCACTCAATCAGCTGCGTGAAGCGCTCGCTCATCAGCAGTTCAGACGGGTTCGGCGGCACCTGGCCACGCGGGATCAGGTCAAATTTCGGAATCGACGTCGGCTTGGCGCTCTCGCTGATTTCCCCTTTACCGAGCAGGATTTCCGACAGACCGTTAACGTTGTTGGTGCCCAGCAGCTCGTGGGTGTAGCCCTTACGCATATCGCAGTCGATCAACAGCACGCGCTTGTTGGTCTGGCTCACCACCGCCGCCAGGTTGGCGCAGACGAAGGTTTTACCGATTGACGGGCTGACACCGGTCATCATCAGGACGTTGTTTTTGGCCTGCATCATGGCGAAATGGAGGCTGGTACGCAGGCTGCGCACCGCTTCAATCGCCAGGTCGGTCGGGTTACCCACGGCCAGCAGCTGGCTCTGCTTGTAGCGCTTGACGCCCTTAACGGTTTTGACGCTGTCACGGGACTTCTGCCACTCGGAGAGCGGGATGCTGGCGTACACGCTGATCCCGTTCTCTTCCAGCACCTGCGGGCTTTCGATACCGCGGTTAAACAGCGAGCGCAGCAGCACGCCGACGATGGAAAGCATCAGGCCGAGAATAATGCTGCCGAGAATAATCAGCGCTTTCTTCGGCTTCAGCACGCCCGGCTGGGTAATCGCCGGGTCAACGATACGCACGTCGCCGACGGTGCTGGCTTCGGTGATTTTCAGCTCCTGCTGTTTGTTCAGCAGCTGCATGTAAACCTGCTGGCCGGATTCCACATCACGCGTCAGGCGTACAATTTCCTGCTGCGTCTTCGGCATCGCGGTCACGCGGTCATTCAGCTTCGCCTTCTCTTCTTCCAGGGTACGACGTTTCTCCAGCAGCGTGCGGTACGCCGGGTGACGTTTGGTATAGAGCTTGGAAATCTCCGCCTCTTTGAAGGTCAGCTCGTTCAGCTGCGCATCAATATTCACCATGGAGTCGAGAACCGATTTCGCCTCCAGCGGCAGATCGACGGAATCCTTGTCCTGACGGTACGCGTTCAGCTTGTTCTCAGCGTCATCCAGACGGGCGCGCACCTCCGGCAGCTGTTTACTGAGAAACGCCAGGCTTTTTGCAGCTTCCGCTGACTTACGCTCAACGTTCTGCTCCAGATAGTTGCGGGTGATGCTATTGAGGATGTCGCGAATTTGATCCTTGTCTTCACCGGTGAATGTCATGCTCAGGACGCCGGTGTCCTTGCCGTTTTCGGTGACGGTCAGGTTGTTTTGCAGGTTGTTGATCATCCCGAGCGTCGAGAATTTGGTGACCGTAAACTCCCCGCCCTCATGCGCCTGAATTGCGCTGACCTTGATGCTGACGCCCTCTTTGGTCAGCATCTGCCCCACCTCACCGCGTGCGCTGAAGCCCGCGTCGCTGGTCAGCTGATACTGTTTTGGTCCCAGCACGGTCAGGGTAAAGGTTTGGTCCCCTGCCCCTTTTGGGATCACGAAGTCAGTCACTTTTACCGTATCGTTACTGCGCCCCATCAGGCGATCCCAGCCTGCGCCAAACACCGGGAAGGTATTTTTGGTGACCGCGATATCAAGCCCCAGATCGTGAACCGTTTTGCCCAGTACCAGGCGCGACTGAATCAGCTGAATTTCGGCTTCCGATGCCGGCGGCTTGTTGGCCAGCGCCGAGCCGATATCCTGAACCAGCGAGTTTCCGGTATTTTGTTCGATCTGCACCAGCGCGTCGGCGCTGTAAATAGGCGTCGCGAACAGCGTATAAACGATCGCCGCCACGGCAAAGATGGCGGTAATACCCAGCACCCACCATTTCGCTTCAATAACGGTCCCGACCAGGCGACCGATATCGATTTCATCACTGCCCGACGTCGGGGCGGCAGAAGGTCTTGTTTTTTCTGTCATTGTTATCCCTGCTGAGCTTTCAGTGCCTGCGCCCACTGACGGGCAGACTGGTCTAGTAAGGTGTATACCGCCTCAAAGGCCTCGCGGCTCTTGCGATACGGATCGGGAATTTCGCGCTCACCATCCCAGTGACCAAACAGCATCACCTTGCCGCGCATCTCCGGTGCGATATCGCACAGCGCGTGAATGTGGCGTTTTTCCATCGCGAGGATCAGGTCATATTCCCGGCACATCCGGCCAGAGACCTGACGGGCAACGTGCCCGTCGAGTGAGAGGTTATGCTCAAGGGCAACGCTTGCGGCACGTTCGTCGGCACCTTTTCCGACCAGCGCGCCCAGCCCTGCGGAGTCGACCGTTAACGCAGGCTGGTAATTTTTCAACAGCCTTTCAGCCGTGGGGGAGCGGCAAATGTTCCCCACGCACACCACCAGAATTTTGTTAAACATCGCGGCTTACCAGTTATGAACGTCGCTCGCCGTATCCGTCATGTAGCGAACGCCACTGATGGTAGGCAGCAACTGGTTGATCAGACGGTTCCAGCGGGCAACCGGCGCGGTGGTGACATAGACCACATCGTACGGCTGGAGACGGAACGACGTTGCCATGACCAGCGACGTCGCGTCGGACATATCCAGCTGGTAGATGTTGGCAATCTTGCCCTTCGCGTTCTCGCCTTTGATAGGACGGATCACGAAGATACCGCTGGCGTTGGAGGCGGTCAGATCGATGCCTTCCGCATTGCCCAGCGCTTCGGTCAGGGTCATACCGCTGAAGTCCATCTTGAGGGTGCTCTGTTTCTTCACTTCACCCATCACGAACACTTTCAGATCGTCGTTGCGCGGCACGTACAGAATGTCGCCCGGATAAAGGAGGCGGTTCTGGGTCAGGTCGCCGTTTTGCATCAGCGCCTGAAGCGAAATGCGCTGCTCTTTGCCGTTGTGGGTCAGCACCACGTTGCGCCAGTCAGCGCCGTCGGTTAAGCCGCCTGCGGCATTGATCGCATCGAGAACGGTGAGCGGGACGTTGGTGATCGCCTGCTGGCCGGATTTATTGACCTGGCCAGAGATATAGGCTTTCTGGGATCGGAACGCGGCGATATTAACGTCCACCTGCGGGTCAGCAATGTACTGCGCCAGGCGGCCGGTAATATCACTACGGATCTCAGCAAGCGTTTTGCCCGCGACGTGCACTTTGCCAATGTAGGGATAGAACATGGTGCCATCGGACTGTACCCAGTTACCGGTGTCGCTTGAGCTGCGGTACTGGCCCGCAGGCGTGGTCAGTTCAGGGTGATCCCAGACGGTCACATTAATGACGTCACCCGGACCCACGCGATACTGGTAAGAGGCAATTTCCTGGTCCAGAGACATATTTGGCTGAGCAACATTTGGACGTGGGCGTAATTGTTCCACCAGACGTGGGGTTAATGGATACACATTCACCATTTTGTCGAGATCAAAATCAGCATCCTGCTGTTTAATCACATCCTTGCCCATTGTCGACATATTGCTGCCGGGAAAGACCGTGCAACCACTCATCAAGGTCACAGACACCAATAATGGCATCAATTTCATTTTGGATTTCATCATTGATTATTTATCACTTTGGCAGAGTAATTATCCTGTGCAATTAAAATAAGCGCGGGTCGTGGTGACAATCAGAATGCAGTTAATCATTTAGCAATATAACTGGCATCAGTCCTAAAAAAAGCTTATTCATCCATTGGCTATTGACAGAATAATTGAGGCTGATTCACACGCTTTCAGGCACGCTACCGCCCTTGGCTTTCAGTTACCAATCCACTGACTAAACAATGCGTTATGGTTAGACACCCTCTTGGATAAGGCCTTTTGCGAAATATATCAAACGCCTCACAGGGGCGATTGATAATGTATAACCTTCACCAAAGACCGAAACAAAAATAGCAACAAGGAGATTTAACATTTGATGCTGGAAGAATTGTTGCAGCTAACCTAATAGCAGGCAAGGAGACAACCGTCCTAATATTCGTTTTTAAGATTAATATTAAGAGCAAAGTTTTAAGGTTTTCGGATTTTCTTTATATTGACAAAATAGATCGCCGGACCATTTATTGCGATATTTCCTAAATATCGACTTGTGTAATTAAATCTTCGCAATTAACTTATTTACACCGCCCGGCAAATGGGGTTTACCAGAGTGTAGCATTAAGAGAAATCTCACCCCGGCATTGCAATTTCCGTCGGCTTTATCCATGATCGAAGTGTGACATTAGTCATATAACAGAAGGTATTGCATTTATTATGGAATGGATTGCCGATCCATCAATCTGGGCCGGGCTGGTGACGCTGGTCGTCATCGAATTAGTGCTCGGCATTGATAACCTGGTGTTTATCGCCATCCTTGCCGATAAATTACCCCCTTCACAACGCGACCGCGCCCGCGTGACGGGTCTTCTGCTCGCCATGGTGATGCGTCTGCTGTTACTGGCCTCAATCTCCTGGCTGGTGACGCTGACCAAACCCTTATTCAGCGTGCAGGGTCTGAGCTTTAGCGCCCGCGACCTGATCATGCTTTTCGGCGGATTGTTCCTGCTGTTCAAAGCCACGGTTGAGCTTAATGAGCGGCTGGAAGGAAAAGACAGTGAAAACCCCACCCAGCGACGCGGTGCAAAATTCTGGCCGGTGGTCGCGCAGATAGTGGTGCTGGATGCCGTCTTTTCTCTCGACTCCGTGATCACGGCCGTCGGGATGGTTGGCCATCTGGCGGTGATGATGGCCGCCGTGATCATCGCCATCACCCTGATGGTGCTCGCCAGCAAAGCCCTGACGCGCTTTGTGAACAGTCACCCGACTATCGTCATCCTCTGTCTGAGCTTCCTGCTGATGATTGGCTTTAGCCTGGTGGCGGATGGTTTTGGCTTCCATATCCCGAAAGGGTATCTGTACGCCGCCATTGGTTTCTCGGTGCTGATTGAGTTTCTCAACCAGCTAGCCATTTTCAACCGTCGCCGTTTTCTCTCCGCGAACCAGACATTACGACAGCGCACCGCAGATACGGTGATGCGCCTGCTGAGCGGCAAAAAAGAGGATGCCGAGCTGGATGCTGAATCCGCGGCGATGCTTGCCGACCACAGCGACGGGCAGATCTTCAACCCGCAGGAACGCCGGATGATAGAGCGCGTGCTTAACCTCAACCAGCGCTCGGTGAGCAGTATCATGACCTCCCGCCATGACATTGAGCATATTGACCTGACGGCGCCGGAAGAGCAGATCCGCGCCCTGCTGGATAAAAACCAGCACACCCGCGTGGTCGTGACCGGCGGTGAAGAGGAAGAAGAGCTGCTGGGCGTGGTACACGTGATTGACCTCCTGCAACAGCAGCTCCATGGCGAGCCGCTCAACCTGCGGGCGCTGGTGCGCCAGCCGCTGGTCTTCCCGGAAGCGCTGCCGCTGCTCTCCGCGCTGGAGCAGTTCCGCAACGCTCGTACCCACTTCGCGTTTGTCGTTGATGAGTTTGGTTCTGTGGAAGGGCTGGTAACGCTCAGCGACGTGATGGAAACCATCGCCGGTAATCTGCCTAATGAGGTGGATGAGATCGATGCGCGTCACGATATTCAGAAAAACGCCGACGGCAGCTGGACCGCCAACGGCCATATGCCGCTCGAAGATCTGGTGCAGTTCGTTCCGCTTCCGCTGGATGAGAAGCGCGAATACCACACCATCGCCGGTTTGCTGATGGAATATCTGCAACGTATTCCGCAGCCGGGCGAAGAGGTCCAGGTGGGGGATTACATGATCAAAACCTTGCAGGTAGAGAGCCATCGCGTGCAGAAGGTGCAGCTGATACCGCTGCGCGGTGAAGATGAGATGGATTTTGAGGTGTAAAAAAGCCGGGTGGCGCTTCGCTTACCCGGCCTACGGTGTCTGGCTGTTATAGGCCGGGTAAGACAAAGCCGCCACCCGGCACAACAGGCATCACAGCTTATCGAGCAGCTTTTTCACGTCCTTACCTGACTGAGACTCTTTATTGCGGTCCGCCCAGTCATTCAGCCGACGTTTCGCTTCATCCTGAAGGTGCTTCCGCAGGATCTGATCGACCTGCAAACTGTAATTCAACTCCTGCCATTTTCCGTACACGCGCAGCGGTATCGGCGTCTCTTTCAGGAACTCCACAAGCTGGCCTTCGCCTTCCCAGCCAGCCTTCACGCGGACGTTGAAGCGGGTGTCTGCCGTCTCTTTCACCAGATCCAGCGCGCCGGTTCCGGTCAGCGCCAGCAGTGACGAAGTCCCCTGCATGTCGTCCAGCGAGAGCTGACCGTTGTCGAGGGCAAGCTCGCTGGTAAAGCTGTCCAGACGGGTTGCGCTGTCGTAGTTTTCATTCGCTTTCACGCTGCTGCTGCGCTCTACCGCCTGCTGCACCAGCTGCTGGAAGTTCAGCCCTTCCATGCGCGAATCTTTCAGCTCAACGTGCGCCTGCCCCTGCCAGCTACGACGGAAAGCGTCCGCATCAATCTTCGTACCAGAGAAATCCCCTGCCAGCGACAGCTGCCCCGTGAGGGCAATCGGGTAATTAAAGGCTTTCAGGATGGTGCCAATCTCAACGTTTTCCAGACGCGGCTGGAACGCGGCGCTGGCAACGTCTTTGCGTACATCCAGCGAGCCCGGCAGGGAGAGGTTCCCTGCTCCCATTTTTCCGCTGAGCTCGGAGATGACCAGCAGGCCGTTGTGGTTGAACATCTGGCTGCTGACGTCAGTAAAATCAATCCCACGCCAGCGCACGCTGTTCGCTTTCAGCAGAATGTCGGCGGTAAATCCGCGCAGGCCGTTGTAGTCAGGCTGATCGAGATTTGAGGAGATCACCGGACGCGACTGCGTGACCTGGCTTTGCCCCACCTGTGTGGCTCCCTCATCGGTCGCGTTCACCGATTGGGGCGGAAGCAGGTTCTCGAGGTTCAGCTTGTCGAATTGCAGATCCAGCACCCACTTAGGTTTCTCATCAAGCGTGACGCTCGCCTGCCCCTTCAGGGCACTGTCGTTGGCCTGGAGGTTGAGCGCGTTCAGTTCGAGCTGTTTGCGCTCTTCATGCCACACCGCCTGCATCGTGCCCTGGCCGGCAATCCCCTTCGCGGGTAAATCCGCGCCGGTCAGCTGCCAGTTAAGCTGCTGAACGTCCGCCGTCAGCTGGTGCGGATAATCAGAGGCGTTCACGTTCGCGTTCATCGACAGGTTGAGATCGCGCTGATTGCGGTTGATCCGCCCGGAGAACTCCATGGTGGCGTGATGGTTGGCGTCCTGCTCCATCCTGAGGTTGATATTGCGTACGGTGATCTGTTCGTCATCTTCATGCTGGAAAACCAGCACGCTGTCGGCAACTTTCAGATTACCAATATCGAACGACCAGCCGGTGTCAGACGGGACGTCAGGCAAGGTGTTTTCACGCGGTGCGACCGGAGCATCCGCCTGACGAACGGCTTCGGTTTGCGGCGTAAGCTGAATCACCGCCCCTTTCAGCATCACCTGTTCTACCTGGAGCTGATGGGATAACAGCGGGATGAGCGCGACATCAAGACGCATGTTATCCGCCGTGACCAGCGGCTGCGCGGCACCCGGCGCGGTGAGGGACATACGTCCGGAGAGAATGCTGAGCTGAGGCCAGACGTGCCAGCGCAGCGGCCCGTCCAGCTTGAGTTCATACCCGCTGCGCGCTTCCACCTGCCGCACCATGTAGGCCCGGAAGTCATTCGGGTTAACCAGCAGCACCAACGCTGAAAGGCCAGCCACCAGCACCACCAGCAAAATCATCAGCGTTGTCAGAACTCTTCTCATGGCTTCCTCAGTGAACTCACAGATCAGTCTTTATCGATACGACTGGCAACCGCACCCTGCTGGTCGCGATATTTTGCGTCCTGACGGCGGTTATAAGGACGGTCTGCCGGGCCGGTTAGCGGTTCAAAGCTCAACGCACCAATCATCATTCCCGGGCGAAGCGCCAGCGGCAGTTTACCGGCGTTAAAGAACTCCAGCACGATACGGCCAGACCAGCCCGGATCGATACGGTGCGCGGTGACGTGCACCATCAGGCCCAGACGCGCCAGGGAAGAGCGTCCGTCAAGCCAGCCGACCAGGTCCGCAGGCAGCGTGACCGATTCAAAGGTCACCGCCAGCGCCAGTTCGCCAGGATGGAGATAAAACGCCTCTCCTTCTTCGATGACGATTTCGTCGCTCATGACGCGATCCAGCGCCGCACTGACTTCGTCTTTCGGCCCGCTGAGGTCGATAAACGGTGCCGTGTGGCCGCTGAAGGTGCGGAATTTATTCCCCAGACGCACATCGACGGTCACGCCGTTAATACGCTCAACCGGCGGACGCGGGGTGATAGACAGGCGGCCTTCATCCAGCCAGGCTTCTATATCGCGGTCACAAAGACGCATGGCACTTTCTCCTTTCGTGCATCGCGCCCTGAAGCCTTACGGCGTCAGGGCAAAACCAGGTTATCTCTGAACGGTACACAATTCACACGCCTTATTCAAAAAACTGACTGATTTTCGCTTTTAAGATATCAATGGCAATACGGTTTTTACCGCCGCGAGGCACGATAATATCGGCGTATTGTTTCGAAGGTTCAATAAATTGCAGGAACATCGGGCGAACGGTTTTCTGATATTGCGCCATCACGGAGTCCATGGAGCGGCCGCGTTCGTTAACGTCGCGTTTAATACGCCGCATCAGGCAGATATCCAGCGGAGTGTCGACGAAAATCGAGAAGTTCATAGATTCGCGCAGACGGGCGTCGGTGAGCAGCAAAATCCCTTCAAGGATAATCACCTTCTTGGGCTCGATACGGATCGTTTCCTGGGTGCGGGTATGTTCCACGTAGCTGTAGACGGGCAGCTCAATCGCCTCGCCGCGCTTCAGCGCTTCCAGATGCTGGAACAGCAGGCTGTGATCCATCGCACTGGGGTGGTCGTAGTTGGTTTTTACGCGCTCTTCCATCGAAAGATGGGATTGATCTTTGTAATAGCTATCTTCGGGAATCACACCGATATGCTCATCACCCACTTGTTCACGCAGTTCGCGATAAAGCGTACTGGCAATAAGACTTTTACCTGAAGCCGATGCGCCGGCGATGCCTATGATGACGCACTGATGAGACTTATCAGTCATAAATTTAGCGACCTGATTAACCTGGATGTAAGGAAGGACGACGCCGGAGCGTCAAACGCGGCAATTATAGGGATTTCGGGGGCGTGATACCAGTCGAATGCGCAGGTTATGCGAGGCGGGCTGAAAAGCGCCGTTTCACGCCTTTAGCGAAATTTTTACGCGCGGTTTTTCGCCATTTCATCACCCTTCTTCGCAGAGTAACTATTTTATAAGTCTATGAAGTCAAAATCTGACCACTCAGCATATGAATTGTAAAATGTTTGTACTAGCATAAACCAAATTATTAATTTCACGCGTCCGGACCTGGCTCCTGACAACATGGCGTCCCTGGATAGAGCGGTAATGAATAAACAATACCAGCGGGTTTTGGTTACTACCCCACATCCTTTACTGCGGCTTGTCTGTCTGGGTCTGGTCACGTTCATCTTCACCTTATTTTCCCTCGAGCTGACTCGCTTCGGTACGCTGTTGGCGCCATTATGGTTCCCGACTTCAATTATGATGGTGGCGTTTTACCGCCACGCGGGAAAAATGTGGCCCGGCATTGCGCTCGCCTGCTCCTTTGGCAATATCTTTGCCTCGTGGATGCTCTTCTCATGGGCATCGCTCAACATCACCTACACGGCGATCAATATCATTGAGGCCACGGTTGGCGCGCTGTTACTGCGTAAACTGCTCCCCTGGTATAATCCGCTGCAAAACCTCAACGACTGGGTCCGGCTTGCCCTCGGCAGTGCCCTGGTGCCGCCGCTGGTGGGGGGCGTTCTGGTTCATTTTCTGGTGCCGAGCGCGGAGCCGCTGCGTAATTTCCTTGTCTGGGTACTTTCAGAAGCCATTGGCGCACTGGCGCTGGTGCCGTTAGGTCTGCTGTTTAAGCCGCATTACCTGCTGCGCCACCGCAACCCGAAACTGCTGCTGGAAACGCTGGTGACCCTGGTCGTCACGCTGGTTCTTAGCTGGACGGCAATCACCTGGCTGCCGTGGCCATTCACCTGCATTATCGTTCTACTGATGTGGAGCGCGGTCCGTCTGCCGCGTATGGAAGCGTTCCTGATATTTTTATTCACCATCATGATGGTGTCCCTGATGATGGCGCGAAATCCGCTCTCCATGACGCCCTCCACCATGATCGTCACCTTCAACGCGCCGTGGCTCCCCTTCCTGATGATGCTGCTCCCCGCCAACATTATGACGATGGTGATGTATGCCTTCCGGGCCGAGCGTAAACATATTACGGAAAGCGAAGAACGTTTTCGCAATGCGATGGAGTATTCCGCGATTGGTATGGCGCTGGTGGGCATTGAGGGCCAGTGGCTCCAGGCCAACAAGGCTCTGTGCAATTTCCTCGGTTACAGCCAGTCTGAGCTTCAGTCGCTCACGTTCCAGCAGTTAACCTGGCCGGAAGATTTAAATACCGACCTGGAGCAGTTGCAACAGCTGATTCACGGCGAGATCAACACCTACACCCTCGAAAAACGCTACTACACCCGCAGCGGCGAGGTGGTGTGGGCGCTGCTGGCCGTCTCCGTTGTGCGCCATGCCGACGGCACGCCGCTCTACTTTATTGCCCAGATTGAAGACATCAACGATCTGAAACAGACCGAGTGGGTGAATAAGCGTCTGATGGAGCGTATCACTCTCGCTAACGAAGCCGGTGGCATCGGGATTTGGGAGTGGGATCTGGAGCCGGACGTGATCAGCTGGGATAAACGGATGTTTGAGCTTTACGAAATCCCCCCGCACATTAAACCCACCTGGCAGCTCTGGCATGCGGCCATGGTGCCTGAAGATCGTACGCACGCCGAACAGGTCCTGCGTGAGTCACTCCAGGCCAGGGTACCTTTCAAGCTGGAATTTCGCATTCGCGTCAAGGATGGCATTCGCCACATTCGTTCGCTGGCGAACCGGGTGCTGAACAAACAGGGCGAAGTGGAGCGGCTGTTAGGGATCAACATGGATATGACTGAGGTGAAGCTGCTGAACGAGGCGCTGTTCCAGGAAAAAGAGCGCCTGCATATCACCCTCGACTCCATCGGCGAAGCGGTGCTGTGTACCGACATCGACATGAACATCACCTTTATGAACCCGGTCGCCGAGAAGATGAGCGGCTGGTCGCAAAGCGAAGCGCTGGGTCAGCCCATTCTGAAGGTGCTGCACATTAGCTTCGGCGAGAACGGTCCGTTAATGGAAAACATCCACAGCGGCGATATGTCCCGTACCGATATCGAACAGGATGTGGTGCTTAACTGCCGCAATGGCGGCAGTTTCGACATTCATTACAGCATAACCCCCCTCAGCACTCTGGAAGGACACACCATCGGCTCGGTGCTGGTGATTCAGGACGTCACCGAGTCGCGCAAAATGCTGCGCCAGCTGAGCTACAGCGCTTCCCATGACGCCCTTACCCACCTGGCGAACCGCGTCAGCTTTGAAAACCATCTTAAGCGCCTGTTGCAGACGGTACAGGAGACCCATCAGCGTCACGCGCTGGTCTTTATCGATCTTGACCGTTTTAAGGCGGTGAACGATACGGCAGGCCACGCGGCGGGCGACGCTCTCCTGCGCGAACTCTCTTCGCTGATGCTGACCATGCTGCGCTCCAGCGACGTGCTGGCGCGTCTGGGCGGCGACGAGTTTGGCCTGCTGCTGCCGGACTGCAACGTCGAAAGCGCACGCTATATTGCGGGCCGGTTGATCGACGCCATCAACAACTATCATTTCTCCTGGGAAGGACGCCTGCACCGCATTGGCGCCAGCGCGGGGATTACGCTGATTGACGACACCAATTATCAGGCTGCGGAAGTGATGTCTCAGGCCGATATTGCCTGCTACGCCTCGAAAAACAGCGGGCGCGGCGTGGTCACCGTCTACGAACCCCAGCAGGAGCGGATCCACAGCACGCGCAGCATGATGTCGCTGGATGAGCAGTGGCACATGATTAAAGATAACCATCTGCTGATGATCGCCCGCAGCGTCGCCTCGCCGCGCATTCCCGAGAGCAGCAGCTTTTGGCTGATTTCCTTGCGGCTTTGGACCAGCCAGGGGGAAGTGCTGGAAGAGCATGCCTTCCGCGCCGGGCTGGCGGAGCCGGAGCTGCTGCACGCCCTGGACCGACGTATATTCAGCGAATTTTTCCGTACCTATGCCGCACAGGTGGCGGCCAAAGGAATGGGCGTCGCGCTGCCGCTCTCAGAAGCGGGTTTAGCCAGCGTCACGCTGGTGGATGAGCTGCTCGACCTGATCACCAGAGGTCCGCTGCCGGCGCGGCTGCTGCATCTGGCGATCGCCGTTGATGTGCTGAGCAATACGGATGAAAACGTGCAGCAGGGCCTACAAAAGCTTCGTCAGGCTGGCTGTCGCGTGGTGCTGACCCGGGTCGGACGCGATATGAACGTCTTCAGCCAGCTCAGCGCCAATACCGCTGATTATCTGCTGCTGGATGCAGACGTGGTGACCAACGTCCACGGCAATCTGATGGATGAGATGATGGTGACAATCATTCAGGGCCACGCCCAGCGTCTGGGCATAAAAACCATTGCCGGGCCATGCCATCAGTCGATCATGATGGATACGCTATCGGGTATCGGCGTTGACTTCATTTACGGCGACACCATCGGGGAAGCGCAGCCGCTCGATCTACTGCTGAATACCAGCTATTTCGCCATCAACTGACGGCGACCAGCCGTCGGTGTACCAGATATGTAACAGCGCATACGAGCGCCACGGCTGCCAGCGCTCGGCATAGCGACGGATCTGCGCGGGCGTCATACCGGCAAAGCGCTGTTTAATCAGATAGTCATCCGGCAGGAAAACATCCTTCGCCTGCCAGCCGCGCAGGGCCAGATAATTCGCGGTCCAGCGCCCGATGCCGGGGCGCTGCTGTAGCGCCTTCATCCCGGCCTCAACGTTCGCAGGCGGGAATAGCGGGAATTCACCGTCCACCACCGACTGCGCCAGATGAATCAACGACTCCGCACGCCTGAGCGGCATCCCGAGGGCTTTCAACGCCAGCGGATCTGCCGCGGCCAGCACCTCTGGCGGAGGAAAGCAGAGATAGCCCGGCGCATCCTCAATGGGTTCACCGCACAGCGCCACCACCCGTGACGCCAGTTTTGCCGCCATCGCCACGCTCACCAGTTGCCCGAGAATGGCGCGCACGCCCTGCTCGTATGCATCCATCGCGCCCGGCAAACGTAAGCCCGGCCGCGCCGCGCCGAGATCGCCGAGAGTCTGCGCAATGTGCAGCGGGTCGCAATCGAGGTCAAACAGACGGGAGATGCGGTCGAGGCAGATATCCGCCACCGGGATCAGGCCAGGGCTGAGCGACACCGCCAGCGTAGGGGTTGCGCTGTCTGGCGTAACCCGGAAAACGCCCTGGTGCCCGGCATAGCCAAAACTGCGCTCGTAGTAATCCTCCGTAACGGTCTCAACCCCCGTGACCGCACGCGCGGCAAGAAAGCCAAACATCCACGACCAGTCGTAGGGCGGTTGCCAGTTCAGGGTGTACATCGTCTCTCCTTTTGTATTTACCTCAGCATAAACCGAAAGATCGCCTTGCGCCTTGCTTTCATATTCCTGTTGTCGCCTGGCAGACATTTCGCTAAAGTCTCGCCCCTTCTCACCGGCATGGGGATTTATTGTGTTTATTGGATTCGACTACGGCACCGCAAACTGCTCGGTTGCGATAATGCAAAACGGACAACCGCAGCTCCTGAAAATGGAAAACGGCAGTACGCTGTTGCCGTCAATGCTTTGTGCGCCCACGCGTGAAGCGGTGAGCGAGTGGCTGTTCCGCCACCATCAGGTTCCGGCCACGGCGGCAGAGACCCAGGCGCTGCTGCGCCGTGCGGTCAGCTTTAACCGCGAGGAAGATATCGACGTTACCCCGTCCAGCGTGCAGTTCGGCCTCTCTTCCCTCGGGCAGTACATTGAAGACCCGGAAGAGGTCTACTTCGTTAAATCGCCGAAATCCTTCCTCGGCGCCAGCGGCCTGAAGCCGCAGCAGGTGGCGATGTTTGAAGATCTGGTCTGCGCGATGATGCTGCACATCCGCAATCAGGCGCAGTCCCAGGTGCCGGATGCCATCACCCAGGCGGTGATTGGCCGTCCGATTAACTTTCAGGGGCTGGGCGGCGACGAAGCCAACCAGCAGGCGCAGGGGATCCTTGAGCGTGCAGCGCACCGGGCAGGCTTCCGTGACGTGGTGTTCCAGTATGAGCCGGTTGCGGCGGGGCTGGATTTTGAAGCCACGCTGACGGAAGAGAAACGGGTGCTGGTGGTGGACATCGGCGGCGGTACGACGGACTGTTCATTACTGCTGATGGGTCCCCAGTGGCATCACCGTCGCGATCGTGAAAATAGTCTGCTGGGGCACAGCGGCTGCCGCGTGGGCGGTAACGATCTTGATATTGCCCTGGCCTTCAAGAGCCTGATGCCGCTGCTCGGCATGAGCGGTCAAACCGAGAAAGGCATCGCCCTGCCGATCCTGCCGTGGTGGAACGCGATTGCCATCAACGACGTCCCTGCCCAGAGTGATTTTTACAGCACCGCGAATGGCCGTTTCCTCAACGATCTGGTGCGTGATGCGCAGGATGCAGAGAAGGTCGCACTTCTGTATAAGGTGTGGCGTCAGCGCCTGAGCTACCGCGTAGTGCGCACCGCCGAAGAGAGCAAAATTGCCCTTTCCGATCGTCCAGAGCATGCGGTTTCGCTGCCGTTTATCAGTGACGATCTGGCTACGGCTATCACTCAGGAAGGGCTGGAAATGGCGCTCACTCAGCCGCTTCAGCGTATTCTGGAGCAGGTGCGACTGGCGCTTGAGAACGGCAAAGTGATGCCGGACGTAATTTACCTGACTGGCGGTAGCGCCCGTTCGCCGCTGATCAAGAAAGCGCTGGCGGAACAGCTGCCGGGGATCCCGATTGCCGGCGGCGATGACTTTGGCTCCGTTACGGCAGGGCTGGCGCGCTGGGCGCAGGTGGTGTTTAGCTAGCGTTGGTGCGGTCTGGTGCCCTCACCCCGGCCCTCTCCCACGGGGAGAGGGTGAAAACCGCTGCGCCACACTCAGACAATTCCCGACAGTCTTCCATATTTCCTCCATTTTTCCGCTGTGTTAGCTGACTAAACTAGTATCATTCCCCGAAAGAGTTTCAGGATGAGAACGTATAACGATGAAAGGCAGTAACAAATCCCGCTGGGCAATCGCCGTTGGTCTGATTGTGGTGGTCCTGGCCGCCGCCTGGTACTGGCACAGCCAGTCCGCGAACTCCACGGCACCTGCTGGCGCTAATAGCCCCTCACAACGCTCAACGGGCGGCGGGCGCCACGCTATGCGCGGCGGTGCGCTGGCACCGGTGCAGGCGGCAACGGCGGTGAATAAAGCGGTGCCTCGTTATCTCTCCGGGCTGGGAACCATCACCGCCGCCAACACCGTGACGGTACGTAGCCGCGTGGACGGTCAGTTGATGGCCATCCATTTCCAGGAAGGTCAGCAGGTAAAAGCCGGCGATCTGCTGGCGGAAATCGATCCAAGCCAGTTTAAGGTGGCCCTGGCGCAGGCGCAGGGGCAGCTCGCGAAAGACAAAGCCACCCTCGCCAATGCCCGCCGCGATTTAGCCCGCTATCAGCAGCTGGTAAAAACCAACCTCGTGTCACGCCAGGAGCTGGACACCCAGCAGTCTCTGGTCAGTGAATCTCAGGGCACCATCAAGGCCGACGAAGCCGCGGTCGCCAGCGCCCAGCTCCAGCTCGACTGGAGCCGGATCACCGCGCCGATTGACGGCCGCGTGGGCCTGAAACAGGTCGATATCGGGAACCAAATCTCCAGCGGCGATACCACGGGCATCGTGGTGATCACCCAGACGCACCCTATCGATCTCGTCTTTACCCTGCCGGAAAGCGACATTGCGACGGTGATACAGGCGCAGAAGGCCGGAAAAGCGCTGGTGGTTGAAGCCTGGGATCGCACCAACAAGCAGAAGCTGAGCGAAGGTTCGCTGTTGAGCCTGGATAACCAGATCGACACCACCACCGGCACCATCAAGCTAAAAGCACGCTTCAACAATCAGGACGATGCCCTGTTCCCGAATCAGTTCGTCAACGCGCGAATGCTGGTCGCGACCGAAGAAAACGCGGTGGTGATCCCGACGGCGGCCCTGCAAATGGGCAGTGAAGGCAACTTTGTCTGGGTGCTGAACAGCGAAAACAAGGTCAGCAAACACCTGGTGAAAACCGGCATCCAGGACAGCCAGACGGTGGTGATCAGCGCCGGGCTGTCCGCTGGCGACCGCGTCGTGACCGACGGTATTGACCGTCTGACCGAAGGGGCGCAGGTCGAGGTGGTGGAAGCGCAGAATACAGGAGCAAAAGCCTGATGCAGGTGATGCCGCCGAGCTCTACAGGTGGGCCATCACGCCTGTTTATTTTACGTCCGGTTGCGACGACCCTGCTGATGGTGGCGATCCTGCTGGCCGGGATCATTGGCTACCGTTTTCTGCCCGTGTCGGCGCTGCCGGAAGTGGACTACCCGACCATTCAGGTTGTCACCCTCTATCCGGGCGCCAGTCCGGATGTGGTGACGTCTGCCATCACCGCCCCGCTGGAGCGTCAGTTTGGCCAGATGTCTGGCCTGAAGCAAATGTCGTCCCAGAGCTCCGGTGGCGCTTCGGTCGTCACGCTTCAGTTCCAGCTCACGCTGTCGCTGGACGTCGCTGAGCAGGAGGTGCAGGCCGCGATTAACGCCGCCACAAACCTGCTGCCGTCTGACCTGCCGAATCCACCTGTTTACAGCAAGGTCAACCCGGCGGATCCGCCGATCATGACCCTTGCCGTCACCTCCTCCGCCATGCCGATGACCCAGGTGGAAGACATGGTTGAAACCCGCGTGGCGCAGAAGATTTCGCAGGTGACCGGCGTGGGGCTGGTGACGCTGGCGGGCGGTCAACGCCCCGCCGTGCGCGTCAAACTGAATGCCCAGGCCATTGCCGCGCTGGGGTTAACCAGCGAAACCATTCGCACCGCCATCAGCAGCGCCAACGTCAACTCAGCGAAGGGTTCGCTGGACGGCCCGACCCGCGCGGTCACGCTCTCCGCCAACGACCAGATGCAGTCCGCCGATGAGTACCGTCAGCTGATCATTGCCTACCAGAACGGCGCGCCGATCCGTTTGGGCGACGTGGCAACCGTTGAACAAGGCGCGGAAAACAGCTGGCTCGGGGCGTGGGCCAATAAGCAGCAGGCGATTGTCATGAACGTTCAGCGCCAGCCGGGCGCGAACATTATTGATACCGCCGACAGCATTCGCACCATGCTGCCGCAGCTGGTGGAAAGCCTGCCAAAATCGGTCAGCGTGAAAGTGCTCTCTGACCGCACCACGAATATTCGCGCGTCAGTGACCGACACCCAGTTCGAGCTGATGCTGGCGATTGCGCTGGTGGTGATGATCATCTACCTGTTCCTGCGCAACGTCCCGGCAACCATCATTCCCGCCGTCGCCGTGCCGCTCTCGCTGGTCGGCACGTTCGCGGTGATGATGTTCCTCGACTTCTCGATTAACAACCTGACGCTGATGGCGCTCACCATCGCCACCGGGTTTGTGGTGGACGACGCCATCGTGGTAATCGAGAACATCTCGCGCTATATCGAAAAAGGTGAAAAGCCGTTAGCCGCCGCGCTGAAGGGCGCGGGGGAGATCGGCTTTACCATTATCTCGCTCACCTTCTCGCTGATTGCGGTGCTGATCCCGCTGCTGTTTATGGGCGATATCGTCGGGCGGCTGTTCCGCGAGTTTGCCGTGACGCTGGCGGTCGCCATTCTGATCTCTGCCGTGGTGTCGCTGACGCTGACGCCGATGATGTGCGCCCGCATGCTGAGCCACGAGTCCCTGCGCAAGCAAAACCGCTTCTCGCGCGCCTCCGAGCGGATGTTCGAGCGCATTATTGCCGCCTATGGCCGCGTGCTGGCGAAAGTGCTGAACCATCCGTGGGCAACGCTCGGCGTGGCGCTCGGCACCCTGGCGCTCAGCGTCATGCTGTGGATTTTCATTCCGAAAGGCTTCTTCCCGATTCAGGACAACGGCATTATTCAGGGCACGCTTCAGGCGCCGCAGACGGTCTCCTTCGCCAACATGGCGCAGCGCCAGCAGCAGGTGTCTGAGATCATCATGAAAGATCCGGCCGTGGAAAGCCTGACTGCCTACGTGGGCGTGGACGGCACCAACCCGTCGCTCAACAGCGCGCGCCTGCAAATTAACCTTAAACCGCTCGATGACCGCGACGATCGCGTTAACGCGGTGATTGAACGCCTGCAAAGCGCGGTGGCGCGCGTGCCGGGCATTGAGCTGTATCTGCAACCGATCCAGGATTTAACCATTGATACGCAGGTGAGCCGCACGCAGTACCAGTTTACGCTCCAGGCCACCTCGCTTGAGGCACTGAGCACCTGGGTGCCGCAGCTGGTGGACAAGCTGAAAGCACTGCCGCAGGTTTCTGACGTCAGCAGCGACTGGCAGGATAAAGGGCTGGCGGCGTACGTGAACGTCAACCGCGACACCGCCAGCCGTCTGGGCATTACCATGTCCGACGTGGATAACGCCCTGTATAACGCCTTTGGCCAGCGCCTGATCTCCACCATCTATACCCAGGCCAACCAGTATCGCGTGGTGCTGGAACATAACACCGAAAACACGCCCGGGCTGGCCGCGCTGGACACGGTGCGCCTGACCAGCAAAGACGGCGGGATTGTGCCGCTCAGCGCCATTGCCAGCGTGGAAGAGCGTCACACCCCGCTGTCGATTAACCATCTCGATCAGTTCCCGTCCACCACCATTTCCTTCAACGTGCCGGACGGGTATTCCCTGGGCGAAGCGGTGGAGGCCATTCTGGGCGCGGAGAAAGAACTCAGCTTCCCGTCCGATATTCAGACCCAGTTCCAGGGCAGTACGCTGGCGTTCCAGGCCGCGCTGGGCAGCACCGTCTGGCTGATTGTCGCGGCGGTGGTGGCGATGTATATCGTGCTTGGCGTGCTGTATGAAAGCTTTATCCATCCGATCACCATCCTCTCCACCCTGCCGACAGCGGGCGTGGGGGCGTTGCTGGCGCTGATGCTGGCGGGGAGCGAGCTGGACGTCATTGCGATCATCGGCATCATCCTGCTTATCGGCATTGTGAAGAAAAACGCCATCATGATGATCGACTTTGCGCTGGCCGCCGAGCGCGAGCAGGGTATGGCGCCGCGCGAGGCCATTTACCAGGCCTGTCTGCTGCGTTTTCGTCCGATCCTGATGACCACCCTCGCCGCCCTGCTGGGCGCGCTGCCGCTGATGCTGAGCACCGGCGTGGGGGCCGAACTGCGCCGTCCGCTGGGCATCGGGATGGTGGGCGGCCTGCTGGTGAGCCAGGTGCTGACGCTGTTTACCACGCCGGTTATCTACCTGCTGTTTGACCGTCTGGCCCTGTGGACGAAAAGCCGCTTCCCGAAACGTGAAGAGGAGGCGTAAGTGAAGTTTTTCGCCCTCTTCATTTACCGTCCGGTGGCGACGATTTTACTCTCCGTCGCTATTACCCTGTGCGGCGTGCTGGGCTTCCGGCTGCTGCCGGTGGCCCCGCTGCCGCAGGTCGATTTCCCGGTGATCATGGTCAGCGCCTCGCTGCCGGGTGCCTCGCCGGAAACCATGGCGTCATCGGTGGCGACGCCGCTTGAGCGCTCGCTTGGGCGAATTGCCGGGGTTAACGAGATGACCTCCAGCAGTTCGCTGGGCAGCACGCGCATCATTCTGGAATTTAACTTCGACCGGGACATCAACGGCGCGGCGCGTGACGTGCAGGCCGCGATAAACGCCGCCCAAAGCCTGCTGCCAAGCGGCATGCCGAGCCGTCCAACCTACCGCAAGGCTAACCCGTCCGACGCGCCGATCATGATCCTGACGCTCACGTCAGAGACCTACTCCCAGGGCGAGCTGTACGATTTTGCCTCCACCCAGCTGGCGCAAACCATCGCCCAGATTGACGGCGTGGGCGACGTGGACGTCGGCGGCAGCTCCCTGCCCGCCGTGCGCGTGGGGCTGAATCCGCAGGCGCTGTTTAACCAGGGCGTGTCGCTGGACGACGTGCGTTCCGCCATCAGCAACGCCAACGTGCGTAAGCCGCAGGGCGCGATTGAGGACAACAGCCACCGCTGGCAGATCCAGACCAACGACGAGCTGAAAACCGCCGCCGAGTATCAGCCGTTGATTATTCACTACAACAACGGTGCGGCGGTGCGCCTGAGCGACGTCGCCAGCGTCACCGATTCGGTGCAGGACGTGCGTAACGCCGGGATGACCAACGCCAAACCGGCGATTTTGCTGATGATCCGCAAACTGCCGGAAGCCAACATCATCCAGACGGTGAACAGCATCCGCGCGCGCCTGCCGGAGCTTCAGGAAACGATTCCGGCGGCCATCGACCTCCAGATTGCGCAGGACCGCTCCCCTACCATTCGCGCCTCGCTTGAGGAGGTCGAGCAAACGCTGATTATCTCCGTCGCGCTGGTGATCCTAGTGGTGTTCCTGTTCCTGCGCTCGGGGCGCGCCACGCTGATCCCGGCGGTGGCGGTTCCGGTATCGCTGATAGGCACCTTTGCCGCCATGTACCTGTGTGGGTTTAGTCTTAACAACCTGTCGCTGATGGCGCTGACGATTGCCACCGGGTTTGTAGTGGATGACGCCATCGTGGTGCTGGAGAATATCTCGCGCCATCTGGAAGCGGGCATGAAGCCGCTCCAGGCGGCGCTTCAGGGGACGCGCGAAGTGGGCTTCACGGTCCTGTCCATGAGCCTGTCGCTGGTGGCGGTGTTCCTGCCGCTGCTGCTGATGGGCGGCCTGCCGGGGCGACTGCTGCGCGAATTTGCCGTCACGCTTTCCGTCGCCATCGGTATCTCCCTGGTGATTTCGCTGACGCTGACCCCGATGATGTGCGGCTGGATGCTAAAGCGCAGCCAACCGCACTCGCAGCCGCGCAGGAAAGGCTTTGGCCGCGTCCTGATGGCGATGCAGTCAGGCTATGGCAAATCGCTGAAATGGGTGCTGAACCACACGCGGATGGTCGGGCTGGTGCTTATCGGCACCATTGTGCTCAACGTCTGGATGTATATCACCATCCCGAAAACCTTCTTCCCGGAGCAGGATACCGGCGTGCTGATGGGCGGTATTCAGGCGGACCAGAGTATTTCGTTCCAGGCGATGCGGGGCAAACTGCAAGACTTTATGAAAATCATCCGGGAAGATCCGGCCGTGGATAACGTCACCGGCTTTACCGGCGGCTCGCGCGTTAACAGCGGGATGATGTTTATTACCCTTAAGCCACGCGGTGTACGTCACGAAACGGCGCAGCAGATCATTGACCGCCTGCGGCTGAAGCTTGCCAAAGAGCCGGGGGCAAATCTGTTTTTGATGGCCGTTCAGGATATCCGCGTCGGCGGACGACAGGCTAACGCCAGCTATCAGTATACCCTGCTCTCAGATGACTTAGCCGCCCTGCGCGAGTGGGAGCCGAAGATCCGTAAAGCGCTGGCCGCGCTGCCGCAGCTGGCGGACGTGAACTCCGACAGCCAGAATAACGGCGCGGAGATGGCGCTCACCTACGATCGCGAAACCATGTCCCGCCTGGGCATTAACGTTGAAGCGGCCAACAGCCTGCTTAACAACGCCTTCGGGCAGCGTGAAGTTTCCACCATCTATCAGCCGATGAACCAGTACAAGGTGGTGATGGAAGTTGATCCGCGCTACACCCAGGACATCAGCGCGCTGGACAAGATGTTTGTGATCAATAATGACGGCAAGGCGATCCCGCTGTCGTACTTCGCCAGCTGGCAGCCGTCGAACGCGCCGCTGTCGGTGAACCACCAGGGGCTTTCCGCCGCCTCGACCGTGTCGTTTAACCTGCCAACCGGCTCGTCGCTGTCTGAGGCCAGCGACGCCATCAACCGCGCCATGACCCAGCTCGGGGTGCCCTCCTCCGTGCGCGGCAGCTTTGCCGGTACGGCGCAGGTGTTCCAGGACACCATGAACTCGCAGGTCATTTTGATCCTGGCGGCTATTGCCACGGTTTATATCGTGCTGGGCGTGCTGTACGAAAGCTATGTGCACCCGTTGACCATTCTCTCCACGCTTCCCTCTGCGGGCGTGGGGGCGCTGCTGGCGCTGGAGCTGTTCGGTGCCCCGTTCAGCCTAATCGCGCTCATCGGGATCATGCTATTAATAGGTATTGTGAAGAAAAACGCGATTATGATGGTCGACTTTGCCCTGGACGCCCAGCGTAACGGCAACCTGACGCCGGACGAGGCGATATTCCAGGCCTGTCTGCTGCGTTTTCGCCCGATCATGATGACCACGCTGGCCGCGCTGTTCGGTGCGCTACCGCTGGTTATATCCGGCGGTGACGGCTCTGAACTGCGCCAGCCGCTGGGGATCACGATTGTCGGCGGCCTGGTGATGAGCCAGCTGCTGACGCTCTACACCACGCCGGTAGTCTATCTGTTCTTTGACCGACTGCGGCTGCGTTTTTCGCGTAAAAAGAGAACCACGGTGACCGAGTAAATGACCGACCTACCCAGTAACGTTCGCTGGCAATTGTGGATCGTCGCGTTCGGCTTCTTTATGCAGTCGCTGGACACGACCATCGTGAACACCGCCCTTCCCTCGATGGCGAAAAGCCTGGGGGAGAGCCCGCTGCACATGCATATGGTGATTGTCGCCTACGTGCTGACGGTCGCCGTGATGCTGCCCGCCAGCGGCTGGCTGGCGGATAAAGTCGGTGTGAGAAATATCTTCTTCACCGCCATTGTGCTGTTTACCACCGGGTCGCTGTTTTGCGCCCAGGCCAATACCCTCGACCAGCTGGTGATGGCGCGCGTGCTACAGGGCGTCGGGGGCGCGATGATGGTGCCCGTCGGGCGGTTAACGGTGATGAAAATTGTTCCGCGCGCGCAGTATATGGCGGCGATGACCTTCGTCACCCTGCCCGGTCAGGTCGGCCCGCTGCTTGGCCCGGCGCTAGGCGGTATTCTGGTGGAGTACGCCTCCTGGCACTGGATCTTCCTGATCAACCTGCCGGTCGGTATTATCGGCGCGATTGCCACCCTGACGCTGATGCCGAACTATAAAATGCAGACCCGGCGCTTTGATTTTTTTGGCTTCATCCTGCTGGCGGCTGGCATGGCGATGCTCACCCTGGCCCTCGACGGGCAAAAAGGGCTGGGGATATCCTCCCTGTCGCTCGCCCTGCTGGTGGCGCTGGGGATCACCGCGATTCTCTGGTATCTGTGGCATGCCAGAGGCAACGCTAACGCGCTGTTCAGCCTGAATCTGTTCAGGAATCCCACCTACCGTCTTGGTCTGTTCGGCAGCTTTGCTGGACGCATCGGCAGCGGCATGTTGCCGTTTATGACGCCGGTATTTTTACAGATTGGGATGGGCTTCTCGCCGTTCCACGCCGGGCTGATGATGATCCCGATGGTGCTCGGCAGCATGGGGATGAAGCGTATTGTGGTGCAGGTGGTGAACCGCTTTGGCTATCGCCGGGTGCTGGTGGCCGCCACGATCGGGCTGGCGTTGGTTTGCCTGCTGTTTATGGCCGTGGCGCTGCTGGGCTGGTACTACATCCTGCCGCTGGTGCTGTTCTGCCAAGGGATCATCAACTCCATGCGCTTCTCGTCGATGAACACCCTGACGCTGAAAGATCTGCCGGACGAGCTGGCGAGCAGCGGTAACAGCCTGCTGTCGATGATCATGCAGCTCTCCATGAGCGTGGGGGTCACGGTCGCCGGATTGCTGCTCGGCATGTACGGGCAGCACCATCTCAGCGCCGACACCCCCGTCGCGCATCAGGTCTTTTTATACACTTACCTCAGCATGGCGGTAATTATCGCCCTGCCCGCTTTTATCTTTGCCAGAGTACCGAATGACACGACCAAAAACGTCGTGATCCGACGCGGCAAAAGGAGTGCACCATGAAATTCTGGCGTCCGGGGATCACCGGTAAGCTTTTTGTGGCGATTTTCGCCACCTGTATCGTTCTGCTGATTACCATGCACTGGGCGGTGCGGGTCAGCTTTGAGCGCGGCTTTATTGACTACATTAAGCACGGTAACGAACAGCGACTACAGGGCTTAAGCGACGCGCTGGGCGAACAGTATAGCCTGCACGGTAACTGGCGTTTTCTGCGCAATAACGATCGCTTTGTGTTTCAAATCCTGCGCTCGCTGGAGCACGATAATGACGACGACCGCCCGGGGCCGGGCATGCCGCCGCACGGCTGGCGCACCCAGTTCTGGGTGATAGATCAGGAGATGCGCGTGCTCGTTGGACCACGCTCTCCGGTACCGCCGGACGGCACAAAGCGCGCCATTACCTCTAACGGCGCCACGGTGGGCTGGGTTATCGCCTCGCCGGTCGAGCGGCTGACGCGCAACACCGACATCAACTTTGACCGCCAGCAGCGTCAGACCAGCTGGCTGATTGTCGCGCTTTCTACCCTGCTTGCGGCGCTCGCCACCTTCCCGCTGGCGCGCGGCCTGCTGGCGCCGGTTAAGCGCCTGGTGGAAGGCACGCACAAGCTGGCGGCGGGTGATTTCTCGACCCGCGTGGACACCCGCAGCCAGGATGAACTGGGCAAGCTGGCGCAGGACTTCAACCAGCTCGCCAGCACGCTGGAAAAAAACCAGCAGATGCGCCGCGACTTTATGGCCGACATTTCGCACGAGCTGCGCACCCCGCTGGCGGTGCTGCGCGGCGAGCTGGAGGCGATTCAGGACGGCGTGCGGCAGTTCACCCCCGAGTCCGTGGCCTCGCTTCAGGCGGAAGTCGGCACGCTGACCAAGCTGGTGGACGATCTGCATCAGCTTTCCATGTCCGACGAAGGCGCCCTGGCCTACCAGAAAGCCCCAGTCGACGTGATCAATATCCTTGAAGTCGTGACCGGCGCATTCCGCGAACGCTTCGCCAGCCGTGACCTGAAAATCAACCTCTCGCTGCCGGACAGCGCGGTGGTATTTGGCGACAGAGATCGCCTGATGCAGCTGTTCAATAATCTGCTGGAGAACAGCCTCCGCTACACCGACGGCGGCGGCGCGCTGCATATCTCCGGCAGGCAGGAAAACGGGCGCTTTGCCCTGACCTTTGCGGACTCCGCCCCTGGCGTGAAAGATGCGCAGCTGGAAAAACTGTTCGAGCGCTTCTATCGCACCGAAGGTTCACGCAACCGCGCCAGCGGCGGTTCCGGCCTTGGGCTGGCGATTTGCGTTAACATTGTTGAGGCCCACGGCGGCACCATCCGCGCCGCCCATTCGCCTTTTGGCGGGGTTAGCATTACAGTAGAGTTACCTCTGGAACGGGATTTATCGAGGGAAGCATGACCGAGTTACCGATTGACGACAACACACCGCGTATTTTGATCGTGGAAGACGAGCCTAAACTTGGGCAACTGCTGATCGACTATTTGCGTGCCGCAAGTTACGCGCCAACGCTTATCAGCCACGGTGACCAGGTGCTGCACTACGTGCGCCAGACGCCGCCGGATCTGATCCTGCTGGATCTGATGCTGCCGGGTACCGACGGCCTGACTCTGTGCCGGGAAATTCGTCGTTTCTCCGATGTGCCCATCGTGATGGTGACGGCCAAAATCGAAGAGATCGACCGTCTGCTGGGGCTCGAAATCGGCGCCGACGATTACATCTGCAAGCCTTACAGCCCGCGGGAGGTGGTCGCTCGGGTGAAAACCATCCTCCGCCGCTGTAAGCCACAGCGTGAATTGCAGGTGCTGGATGCGCAAAGCCCGCTGATCGTCGACGAAAGCCGCTTCCAGGCGAGCTGGCGCAGCAAACTATTGGATCTTACCCCAGCGGAGTTCCGCCTGCTGAAAACGCTCTCCCACGAGCCGGGAAAAGTGTTTTCCCGCGAACAGTTGCTCAACCATCTGTATGACGATTACCGCGTAGTGACCGACCGCACCATCGACAGTCACATCAAAAACCTGCGCCGCAAGCTGGAGGCACTGGACGCCGACCAGTCGTTTATTCGCGCGGTGTACGGCGTGGGTTATCGCTGGGAAGCGGATGCGTGCAGGATTGCTTAATATTTGCTTTAACGATGATTACCTGCCCAGGTAATCATCGTTCTTCATAACATTCACTTTCTAACAACACCCCTACCTGATTTGACAATTGCAAATTGTAATGTTTGATGTTAAAAACGAAATAAATCACAATATTACGGCTTCAAGAAATGCAAAATGTTATTGGTAATTTATTCATTATCATCACCACAGCTATAAGCGTTGCCAGCCTTTTCTTGGGGTTATTTGCTTATAATAAAAAAATGAAAACAAAAGCAATACAAAAAATAGAACTCCTCATACCTAAAAAAAACAGAATAACCAAGTTTTCCGAGCAATGGGTAAGCGCTTTTTTCCTGGCATTCGGTAATCATGCATTCTCAAAAAGGCAATTAATTACCATACCGTTTTTATTGATTTTATATTCCAGTATCTTATTTGTAGTTTGGTATCTCTGGGTGCTGACTTTTAGAAATCCTGAGCACATCATTCCTCAACATCTGCCATTGACCATTAAAGTTGCATTACATGACTTTATTCATTTTGGCTTTTGGTACTCTTTACTGCTTGATGTGATGTCAATTTATCTTATCAGAGCTTACATTAACGCAGGTCTATCGAAAGGGTTTTCGTCTGTAAAATCGATCGTTTATTTTTCTTCAATTGTTCTGGGCGTTATGCTCTCATTTACACTTATCGTCACCCATCTTAAAAATGCTTCGATTGAGGACCTCTATATCCAGCAAGGCCTGTATTTTGAAGACAGACCTGTAATGACATGGAACCCGCTGGAAGTGATACGGTCTTCACTGGATTTCATCGATAACGAAACCATGATTATCTTTACCTCAAAAGGGGCAATATCTAACTACTTCATTCCGCAGGCTATCATGTTTTACCTTTCCATGTTTACGCAATTGACGCTGCTTATTGTTTTCATCAGCTATATGATCACAAAAATACTGCATAACATTCGAACAGTTGCCATCTGGACAGTCAAGTATTCTGGAACGGCTACGATGAATGCCATTGGTTTCATTCTTATCGCCGGTATTATTCTACTTGCTTTAATATATTTGTGTTTGTATGTCATATCGCTAATGGTTTAAAGATACGAAGTATTATGTCATCTGAAAGGGGTGAGGCGCTTTACCTCCCCGCCCCGCAGCGCTACAATGCCCGCCCTTAAAGTGGGGGATCTCCCCTTACCGCTGCACCAGGTGCACGCGGATCTGACCTGTCATCAGAACGAGAACAAACATGTTTAAACCGGAACTCCTTTCCCCGGCGGGAACGCTGCAAAATATGCGTTACGCTTTCGCCTATGGTGCCGACGCCGTTTACGCGGGCCAGCCGCGCTACTCGCTGCGCGTGCGTAACAACGAATTCAACCACGAGAATCTTCAGCTCGGCATCAATGAAGCGCATGCCCTGGGCAAAAAATTCTACGTGGTGGTGAACATCGCGCCGCACAACGCCAAGCTGAAAACGTTCATTCGCGACCTGAAGCCGGTCGTGGAGATGGGGCCGGACGCGCTGATCATGTCGGACCCGGGTTTAATCATGCTGGTTCGGGAGAACTTCCCGGAGATGGACATTCACCTCTCGGTGCAGGCTAACGCCGTCAACTGGGCAACGGTGAAATTCTGGAAACAGATGGGGCTGACCCGCGTCATTCTGTCCCGCGAGCTGTCCCTCGAAGAGATCGAAGAGATCCGCACCCAGGTGCCGGATATGGAGATCGAAATCTTCGTTCACGGCGCGCTGTGCATGGCCTACTCCGGCCGCTGCCTGCTCTCTGGCTACATCAACAAGCGTGACCCGAACCAGGGCACCTGCACCAACGCCTGCCGCTGGGAATATAACGTTCAGGAAGGCAAAGAAGATGACATCGGCAATATCGTGCACAAACACGAGCCGATCCCGGTCACCAACGTTGAGCCAACGCTGGGTATCGGCGCGCCTACCGACAGCGTGTTTATGATCGAAGAAGCCAAACGTCCGGGCGAATACATGACCGCCTTCGAAGACGAGCATGGCACCTACATCATGAACTCCAAAGATCTGCGCGCCATCGCACACGTCGAGCGTTTAACCCAGATGGGCGTACACTCCCTGAAAATCGAAGGCCGCACCAAGTCTTACTACTACTGCGCCCGTACCGCACAGGTGTATCGCAAAGCCATCGACGATGCCGCCGCCGGTAAACCGTTCGACACCAGCCTGCTGGAAACGCTGGAAGGTCTGGCGCATCGCGGCTATACCGAAGGTTTCCTGCGTCGTCACACCCACGACGACTACCAGAACTACGAGCATGGCTACTCGATTTCCGAACGCCAGCAGTTTGTAGGCGACTTCACCGGCGAACGTAAAGGTCCGCTGGCCGCCGTCGCCGTAAAAAACAAATTCACTAAAGGCGACAGCCTGGAGCTGATGACGCCTCAGGGCAACATGAACTTCCGCCTCGAGCACCTGGAAAACAAAAAAGGTGAGGCGATAGAGGTCGCTCCTGGCGACGGCCATGTGGTCTGGCTGCCGGTTCCTGAAGAGGTAGAGCTGGAGTTTGCACTGCTGATGCGTAATTTTGAAGGTGAAAATACCCGAAATCCACACGGCAAATAGTCAATCAACGGGATTTTTTCACGCTGGGATAATTCTTAGAATCGGATCACATACCGCTTCGTTCAATACGGGTATTATCCCCCCGCTGAAAAACATAACCCATAAATGCTAGCTGTACCAGGAACCACCTCCTTAGCCTGCGTAATCTCCCTTACGCGGGCTTATTTTTTGCCTTTCATCCTGTTCTTACCCGCTTTTTCCTTCTCTGGGATACACTCTTTCTATAGTTAAAAAAGGGAGCAACCCGGATGGCATCCTATCCAGACAGTTTATTAATTCTCAATGGCAAAAGTGCAGGCAACGATCTGTTGCGCCAGGCGATCACCGAATTGCGTGAAGATGGCGCGCGCATTCACGTGCGGGTGACCTTTGAAAAAGGCGATGCGGCACGCTATATCGACGAAGGCATCAGGTTAGGTGCTGAGACCATCATTTCAGGCGGCGGCGACGGAACAATCAACGAGATCGCTGGTGCGCTTATTGACCTCAACACAGCACATCGCCCGGTGATGGGCATTTTACCGCTCGGTACCGCCAATGATTTTGCCACCAGCGCCGGCATACCTGAGGATTTAGGCAAAGCACTGCAACTGGCTATCCTCGGGAAAGCGACCGCCGTCGACATCGCGCAGGTGAATGAAAGAACCTGTTTTATCAACATGGCAACGGGCGGTTTCGGCACGCGGATCACCAGCGAAACGCCGGAGAAGCTGAAAGCCGCGCTGGGCGGCGTCTCGTACCTCATTCACGGCCTGATGCGCATGGACACCCTCAAGCCCGACAGCTGTGAAATCCACGGTGAGAACTTCCACTGGCAGGGCGACGCGCTGGTGATTGGTATCGGCAACGGACGTCAGGCAGGCGGCGGACAGCTGCTTTGCCCGGAAGCCCTGATTAATGATGGTCAGCTACAGCTGCGCATTTTTACTGGCGACGGGCTGCTGCCCGCGCTGTTTACGACGCTGACGCAGCCAGAGGAGAGCCCCAATATTATCGCCGGGAAATCCGCGTGGTTTGAAGTGATCGCCCCACACGGCATGACCTTTAACCTTGATGGCGAACCGCTGAGCGGAGAGAAATTCCGCATCGAAGTTGTTCCGGGCGCATTGCAGTGCCGATTACCGCCGGATTGTCAGCTCTTGCGCTGATGGTTTGCCGGGTGGCGGCTACGCCTTACCCGGCCTACAGGACCGATCGCGTAGTCGCCACCCGGCTACCTAATACACCGCCACCTCCCGCGCCATCTCGCGGGAATACTGCTGTGAGGCATTGACCAGCATCCGCGTATAGTCGGTTTTGGCCTGCCCGGCGACCAGTTCGTCCACCGTCAGGCTTTCAAGGATTTTGCCATACTGCATTACCGCCACCTTCTGACACAGATGGGCAATCACGCCCAGATCGTGGGTCACCATCAGGTAGGTCAGGTTCGACTCACGCTGAAGTTCCGCCAGCAGGTTGAGGATTTCCGCCTGCACCGAGACGTCCAGCGCCGAGGTAGGTTCATCCAGCAGCAGCACCTGCGGCTCCAGAATCAGCGCCCTGGCAATCGCCACGCGCTGGCGCTGCCCGCCGGAAAGCTGGTGCGGATAGCGATCGCGAAACGCCCGGCTAAGCCCAACTTTATCCAGCAGGGCGTGAACGCGCCGCTCCCGATCTTTTATGCGGTGAATGTGCAGCGGCTCTTCCAGAATATCGCCGATGGTGTGACGCGGATGCAAAGAGCCGTACGGATCCTGAAATACCATCTGCACCCGGCGGCAGCGTTCCTGGCTGATACGTTTTTCCAGCCGCTTGCCGTTAATCGCCAGCTCGCCCTCCCAGTGGGTAAACAGCCCGGCAAGGCATTTCAGCACCGTGGTTTTGCCCGAACCGGACTCCCCCACCAGGCCGTAAATCTCGCCGTCCCTCACGCTGATATTCACATCGTCCAGCACCTGATTACGCTTCTCGCCCTCGCCAAACGTCAGGTTAAGGTGTTGTATCTCGATCATCTCTGCTCCTTACTCGGTGAGCCAGCTGGCCTGACGCTGTAATACCGGCAGCGTCGGTCGGCGATGGTTGATTTCCGGTAGCGCGCTGATGAGCCCCTGGGTGTAGGGATGCCTGGCGTTGTGCAGATCCTTCGCGGCAATCGACTCCACCACCCGTCCGGCGTACATCACCAGCACCCGGTCGCAGAAGCTGCGCACCAGGTTGATGTCGTGGCTGATAAAGATCAGCCCCAGACCGCGGGACTGCACCAGGTCATCCAGTAACCCCAGCACCTGCAAGCGCACCGACACGTCCAGCGCCGAAGTCGGCTCGTCGGCAATGACCAGCTCCGGGTCGGCGATCAGCATCATGGCGATCATGATGCGTTGCCCCTGCCCGCCGGAAATCTCGTGCGGACAGAGGTGATACACCCGCTCCGGCTGGCGAATGCGCACCACGTCGAGCATCTCCAGCACTCTGGCTTTGGCTTCCGCCTTGCGCCCCGGATGATGGGTCAGCCAGGCTTCGGCAATTTGGTCGCCCACGCACACCACCGGGTTAAGGGAGTATTTCGGGTCCTGCATGATCATCGAGATGCGCTTGCCGCGAATGCCGCGCATCTGCGCCTCGCTGACGGCCTGTAAATCGACATCGCCAAACTGCATCCGCGCGGCGCGGATCTGCGCTTTGGCCGGATGCAGGCGTAGCAGCGCCCGCCCGACGGTGGATTTACCGGAACCGGATTCACCGACAATCGCCAGCTTTTCGCGTCCGAGCTGGAAAGAGACGCCGCGCACCGCGTGGGTGACCGCGTCGCCGTTGATAAAATCGACGTGGAGATCGCGCACGTCGAGCATCGGGTTATTCGCTACGAGGATCGAGGATGTCACGCAGGCCATCTCCTAAGAAGTTGAACGCCAGACTGTTGATCAGGATCGCCAGCCCCGGAATAGTCACCACCCACCAGCACTCCATCATGTAGGTACGACCGCTGGAGATCATCGCTCCCCACTCCGGCTCCGGCGGCTGTGCGCCAAGGCCAAGAAAGCCCAGCCCGGCGGCGGTGAGAATGATCCCCGCCATGTTCATGGTGATGCGGATAATCACTGACGGCAGGCACAGCGGGACGATGTGACGCCACAGTACGCGCACCGGGGAAGCACCCTGAAGCCGCACGGCGGAGATAAAATCGGCCTGGCGCAGAGAGAGAGTTTCGGCGCGCGCCAGACGGGCAATCGGCGGCCAGGCGGTGAGCGTAATCGCAATCACCACGTGCTCCAGCCCCGGCCCGAGCGCCGCGACAAACGCCAGCGCCAGCACCAGGCTCGGGAAGGAGATAAAGATATCGGTGACGCGCATCAGCACCGCGTCCACCCTGCCGCCGAAGTAGCCTGCGGTCACGCCCAGCAGCAGCCCCAGCGGGCCAACGGTCACGGAGACCAGCAGCACGATGTAGAGCGTGATGCGCGCGCCGTACACCAGCCGGCTGAAGATGTCCCGGCCAAACTCGTCGGTGCCGAACCAGTGCAGTGCGTTCGGGGCGACCAGCGCGTTATTGAGGTCCTGCACCAGCGGGTTGTACGGCGCGATCAGCGGGGCAAACGCCGCCACAATCAGCAGCAGCAGGATAATCCCGCCGCCGATGGCGGTGAGCGGATTGCGCGCCATCTTGCCGACGAAGCCCGCGGCGCGGCCCAGCGTGCGTCTGATACGCTGGCGGCGTTCGGATGGCCCGGTCCCCAGCGGCGAATCCAGAGAAACGGTCATGATTTCGTCCTCGGGTCAAAGAGTTGATACAGCATGTCGGAGAGCAGGTTCAGCATCACGAAGATGACCCCCACCAGCAGCACGCAGCCCATGACCGCGTTCATATCCCCGAGCAGCAGGCTGCCGGTGAGATACGAACCGAAGCCCGGCCAGGAGAAGACGGTTTCAATCAGCACCGCCCCCTCCAGCAGCGAGCCGTAGGCCAGCGCCACTACCGTCAGGAGCTGCACGAGAATGTTGCGAAACGCGTGATTCCAGATCACCTGACGTTCAGTTAAGCCCTTCACCCGGGCAGTGATAATGAACTCCTGCGACAGCTGCGCCAGCATGAAGCTGCGGGTCATGCGGCTGATATAGGCCAGCGAGTGGAAGCCAAGCAGCGACGCGGGCAAAACCAGATGGTTAATGGCGTTCCAGAACACCGCGCCGTTCCCGGCCAGCAGCGCATCCACCGTCATCAGTCCGGTGCGGCGTGGGACTACCCCCTCCAGTCCGAGATCCACACGCCCCGCGCCCCCCACCCAGCCAAGCCAGGCGTAGAACAGCAGCAGCCCCATCATCCCGACCCAGAAAATCGGCGTGGAATAACCCGCCAGACTGATGATGCGCACCACGTAGTCGGAAACGCTGTTGCGCCGCGCCGCCGCCAGTACGCCCAGCGGAATGCCCAGACCCGCACCGACGATAATCGCCATCGTCGCCAGCTCGAGCGTCGCCGGGAAGACGCGCAGAATATCGGCAGTCACCGGTTTACCCGTCAGCAGGGCATTGCCCAGATCGCCGTGCAGCAGGTTATTGAGGTAAATACCGAACTGAGCCAGCAGCGACCGGTCGAATCCCAGCTGGTGATAGACCTGCTGATAGGTGCTGTGGTCGGCATCCGGTCCGACAATCGCCAGCACCGGATCAACGGGCATTACGCGGCCGATGAAAAAGGTCAGCAGCAGAAGGCCGAACAGCGTCACCACCACCTGCGTTAACCGCTTTGAGAAGCGCCGGGTCCGTGAGCCGGGCGCGAGAATTGCCACACTCATTTGTCACCTCCGGTTTTGTAGACCTCACGCAGGAAGGTGGTGGCCGACGGGTGCGACTGGAAGTTCTTCACCTCGTTACGCACCACCACCGAATCGACCATCTGTGACAGGGGGATCATCGCCGGGATCAGCGCGTCGTAGCGGACCTGGATCTGCTGGTAGTCGGCGAACTGTTTTTCCGGATCGCGCTCCAGCAGGGCCTTGTCGATCATTTCGTTGAGCGGCTTGTCGTAGAAGCTGGTACGCCAGCCCTGGAAGTTGGTCAGACGGGCTTCATCGCTGTTGTCCGGGTTATAGACCAACGCCCGCAGGCTGGAGTGCGGATGGGGTTCGACGCCGCTACCGCCGCGCCCCACCAGCATGTCGAACTTGCGCTCGCGCATTGCGCCGTAAATCTGGTTCCCGGTGCCGGTGATGATTTTGGCGTTGATGCCCGCCTGCATCAGCGTCGACTGCACGGCGATGGCGATATTGAGGAACGGCTGATCCGCCAGCACCCGCAGGGTGGTGTCAAACCCGTCCGGGTAGCCCGCCTCCGCCAGCAGCTTTCTGGCGCGCGGGATATCGAGCCTATAGCCCGGGTCCGGCAGCGTGGACGGCATACCCGCCTTGATCGGGCGCTGGTGCAGCACGCCGTAGCCCGGCATCAGCGCGCTGTTGATGCCCTGATAGTCAATCAGATAGCGCACCGCTTCGCGCACCTTCGGGTTAGCGAAATGGGCCTCTTTCATGCTCATCGCCACGTAGTAGACCGTGCCTTTCTGCACGGCTTCGACGGTGAGCTGCGGGTCTTTGCGCAGGGCGTTAATGTCCGCCACCGCCATGTTGTTGGCAACGTCGAGGTCGCCTTTCTCAATCATCAGGCGCAGGGTTTGTGACTCCTGGAAATGACGCAGCACCACCCGGCTCATTTTGGGTTCTTCCCGCCAGTATTGCGGGTTGCGCTGCATGCGCAGCACATCCTTCGCCTGCCAGGTTTCCAGCATAAACGGGCCGGAACCCGCTTCGTTGGTGGTAAGCCAGCGGTTGCCCCAGTCGTTATTCACCGCGTGCTGCTGCACCGTTTTGCTGTCGAGCACGCCGAGGTTGCCGAGCGCGCCGAGGGAGTAGATCACCAGCTGCGGATCGTTAGGCTTAGGCAGAACAATTTGCACCGTGTAGGCATCGGGGGCGCTGATTTGGCTGTCGATGTTTTGCTTAGAAAATCCATACGACTTCCACACCGAGGCCTGGGCAAGGTTGAGGTGCAGCAGACGGCGCATCGACCAGACCACATCCTCCGCCGTGAGCGGGTTGCCAGAGTGGAATTTAACGTCGTCACGCAGGTGAAAGGTCAGGGTTTTACGGTCCGGCGAAATATCCCAGGACGTCGCCAGCGCGGGCCTGACGTTGGTGAGCGCGTTCGGGTCCAGCTCCACCAGCGAGTCGTAGAGATTGACCACAATGCCGACCACTTCGTTACCGGTCATTGCCGCCGGATCGAGGGTCAGCAGGTTATTCATGTTCATGCCGATGATGAGCTGGTCGGGCGGCGTTTTCGCGTACGCCGCACCGCTCCCCATCATCAGCGAGAGCGCGAGCAAGCACGCCCCGGCTAAGGGAGATCGTTTCATGTATATATCGCCTGTAGGGTACGTTTTTATCTGTCAGTCGTGGCTGACGGTATTGGCTTCGATATATGCAAAATTAATGTCTTCGCCCAGTCCCGGGCGGGTCGGCAGACTGACCATGCCGTGTTCGTCCATCGGGTCCACCAGGCTGTTGAGGTACGCCGCCGGTTGGTCGTAGTCGAGGAACGGGTGCAGCAGGCCGCGCTCGTACCAGCGGCAGTTTTTGATGGCGCCAATCACCGCCAGGCTGGCCGCGCCGTTGCCGTGTATTTCGCAGTCCATGCCAAAAGATTCCGCCAGGTTCGCCACCTTCAGCGTTGGGGAAATGCCGCCCACGCCGTTCGACCCTGCGCGCAGGATGTCGCAGGCCCCGGCTTTGATCCAGTCAGCACGGCTGTGGTGCTTTCCGCCCAGGCTTTCCGGCCCGATAACCGGAATCGAGAGGTTCTCCGCCAGCCACGCGTAGGAGGCCATGCTCTCCTCCTCCATCGGCTCTTCAAACCAGGCGAAGTCAAGCTTTTCCAGCGCTTTGCCGATGTACAGCGCCTCGGTACGGCTGTACCAGTGGTAGCCGTCAATCATCAGGTCAATGTCCGGGCCAACCGCTTCACGCACGGCGGCACAGGCTTTGACGTCCATCTTTGGATTGGGGGCGAAAGAGACCGGCGGCATCCAGGTGTGCAGCTTGATGGCCTTGTAACCGCGCGCCACCAGCTTTTCGGCAAAGCTGGCGTACTCCTCCGGCGTGGATAATCCGCCCGGCAGATCGTCGCCGCACATGGTGCTGCCATAGGCCGGCACCTTATCGCGATAGCCTCCAAGCAGTTTCCAGACCGGCAGGTTGAGCTTACGGCCAATCAGATCCCACAGCGCCTGTTCAACGAAGCCCAGCGCACGCTCGGTCAGCTGATGCGCGCTTCCCCGCTGCCAGTGCGCCAGATCCTGCCAGATGCGTTCCCGGTTGAATGCGTCCTGCCCCACCAGCACTTTGCGAAAGAAGGTATTGACCACAAAGGGGCGCACCACTTCCGGCGGCGCGAACGAATATCCGCGGGTGCCCTCTTCTGCCGTGATGGTCAGCATTGCCATTTTGGCCATGCTCTCCGGCCCAGGATGCGAATGCCCCGCGGCGTCAGAGACCCGACGCGTCGGGTACTGAAAAACGGTGACGTCTACAGATTCAATTTTCATTATCGGTCCTTAAGTCCGGCGATAAGCCCAGAAGCAGAAAATGACAAAGGGGTTTTATGATTTTAAAAATGCGTTTCAGTATGTAATTTAAGCATAAAAAATCAGCACGTCCTCGGACAAAACGCGTTAAGGAGAGGCTATTTTTTGGGCATATGCACGGTCGGACGTGACAATTTTCACAAAAGCGCGGGGAAATGTGAGGTTGATCGGGAGACGTTATTTGAAGGTAAGCGCAGAAGCAGGAATATGCTGACCGGCAACAACCCGCGGAAACTTCTGCGCTTACAAATCAGTCAACTAACCCGCTTCCGGGGCTGGAACGGCAAGCGTTTCCAGCAGCGCATGCATAGACGCATACCGGCCACTGGCATTGTTAAAGCTGGCATGATGGCACGCTGGCGAGACGATGAGGGTTTTGAGCCCCGCACTAAGGGCGGCACGGTAGCCGCTCTGGCTGTCCTCAATCACTATGCACTGCGAGGCCGTCAGGCCTAATTTTCGCAGCGCCGAGAGATAGACGGCAGGGTGCGGTTTTCCGTAGCGTTCATCGTCGGCGCTGCAAATGACCTCAAAATAGTGACCCATCCTGAGTTTCTTAAGCACCGCATGCACGATTTCATGCGACGAAGAGGTGGCAAGTGCAATCCGGTAACCTGCCTCACGAAAATACGACATCACGTCGTAGATGCCTTCTATCGCTTTGCCTTCCCGGCCAATCAGTTCGATGATGCGCAGACGAATGGCCGCTTCAATCATTACAGGATCGGCCTCAAGTTTACAGTATTCACACCAGGTCCGGGCAATCTCATCCAGCCGCTTGCCTTTCGTCAGTGACTCACACTCTTCGTCGCTGACCTCAGCACGCCAGCCTGCCAGAGCTGCTTTCTGCGCCTGACGCCACAGGCCTTCGGAGTCAATGATGACGCCATCCATGTCAAAAATTACCGCCTTAACATCCATCATACGTCTCCGTGAATGGCCCGACGCTGCCGTCAGGCCTGAATAAATTACGAAATTCCGACCGTTTCACCCTTACAGGTTTCCTGACGAACAAACCCAGGCTGTTCAACCCGAATAAACGGACACAGGATGAAGGCCACGACATACAGCGCCGTGTAGGCAATGACCACGCCGAGCGTGCTGAACCAGGGCAGCAGCACCACGGCAATCGCCGGCGCAAGGAAGTTTGACAGACCGGCTGACAGGTTATACACCGAAATCGCCGCCCCCTTGTGCCGCGGCTCCAGCGCCGGGAACACCGCCGCCATCGGTACGAAGGCCGCCACAAAAATCCCCAGCGCGATGGCCGGGACCAGCGCCATGGCAAAGTTATGCCCGAAGTGCTGCGGAATGTAGTAAAACGCCAGGCTCGAGAGCGCCATCCCGATACAGCCAAACCAGCGCACCACCCGCATCCAGCCCATTTTTTCCGCCACCACGCCCCAGAAGACGTTCGAGAAGATGGTGGTGAAGAAGAATACCGCCCAGACCTGAAGCCACTCGGAGGTGGTGAAGCCCAGCTCGTCAACAAACATCATCGGCATGATGACGGCAAACCCGAACAGGGAGAGGGTGTTGATGATACGCACCATGCTGGAGAGCAGAATACTGCGGTTGGTGTAGAGCAGCGTCGCCGCACGGCCCAGCTCGGCGAATTTTTCCCGGGTGGAGAGAGTCTGCATATGCCGTGGCGTTTCCACCTTACGCATAGAGACCAGCGCAATGATCCCGCCGGTTACGCAGAATGCCAGCGCCAGCCACAGGGTGCCCATCTCCCCGATGTGCGGAATGGTAAAGCTAGGAATGTAGCTGCCGAACACGCCGATGCCGATAGAGTAAACCGCCCAGAACCAGCCCAGCGCCGCGCTGGTACTGTCGCTGCGAACGTTATGCACAATGGCGACGATAAAGGCATAGAGGAACAGCGGATAGGCCAGGCCGCGGATCCCGTAGAACAGCAGAATTAATGCGTAATTTGCCTGACCCAGACCAAAAACGAGAAACAGGACGTGGAAAACGCACCACAGGACGAAGCCAATCAGCATGGTTTTTTGCGGGGTGATGATTTCAGCCACCACGCCGGAAATCCATGCGGAGAGCGCCGCCGCGAGACCGTAGAGCGTGAAGGCGAAAGAGGCTTCAGCAGGCGTGAAGCCCAGCGCCTTAATATAGTGCGACAGGAATGCCAGCTCGAAACCATCGCCCGTCATAAAGACCGCGATAGCGATATACCCCCAGACCAGACTCAGGGGTAATCCCAGCCATTGTTTGTTATTTAACGACATATTGACCTCGTTTTTAGGGTACAGGGAACCGCTCCGGCAGCATCACCGGAGGGTCTTTGCCACAGAATTATGGGTTTCGGTAGTTCAGGTCGTTTTGGTAAAGCGCGTTAAACTGCTGGTAACGCGTCATCAGCGCACGGTGGCGCGCCGGATCGCTGCGCCAGGTTTTATAGACTTCAGGTTTTTCGCACACGGAAGCCAGCGGCTTACCGGCTGCGAGACAGGCCAGCCGTGCAGCCCCCAGCGCACCGCCGGTTTCGCCGCCCTTATGCGTCACCACCGGCATCGCCAGAATATCGGCCAGCAGCTGGGCCCAGAAGGGGCTCCGCGCCCCGCCGCCGACGAGGGAGCACTGTTCAATCTGCGTGCCGCTCTCCTGCAACACGCGAAGGCCATCGGCAATACCGAAGCTGACGCCTTCCAGCACCGCATACCCCATCAGCGCACGCTGGCTGGAGTGCGTTAGCCCCCAGAACATGCCCCGAGCACAGGGATCGTTATGCGGCGTACGTTCCCCGGAAAGGTACGGCAGGAACATCGGCGCGCTCGCTTTCTCCGCATCGCTTAGCTGGGCGATCTCCTCAAGCAATGCCAGCTCCGTGACGCCCACCAGACGGCAAAACCACTGTAGACAACTGGCGGCGCTTAACATCACGCTCATCTGATGCCACAGGTTTGGCAGCACGTGACAGAACGCGTGCACGGCAGACTGGGGCGCCGGACGGTAGGCATCTGTGACCACAAACAGCACGCCGGAGGTGCCCAGCGAAATAAACGCATCGCCCGGCGAAACGGCCCCAACCCCTATCGCGCTGACGGCGTTATCTCCCCCGCCGCCGGCAACGATAACCGAGGGGTTCAGACCCCACCGCTGCGCTACCGCAGGTTCGAGTAGCGCCGAGACCTCACACCCTTCCACCAGCGCAGGCATGGCGGCACGCGACAGCCCACATTTTTCCAGCAGTGCATCCGACCAGTCTCGTTTTCCCACATCCAGCCACAGCGTCCCTGCCGAGTCCGACATATCAGAGATTTTTTTTCCGGTCATTTTGAAGCGCAGATAATCCTTCGGCAGCAGCACGGTGGCGAGACGGCTGAAGTTCTGCGGCTCATGACGGCGCACCCAGAGCAGCTTTGGTGCCGTAAACCCCGGCATTGCCAGGTTCCCCGCCACCTGGTGCAGCTCGGGCGCCATCTCTTCCAGCTCTGCGCACTCCTGCGCGCAGCGGGTGTCATTCCACAGGATGGCCGGACGCAGGGGTTCACCCGCGGCATCCAGCAGTACCGCACCGTGCATCTGTCCGGAAAGGCCAATGGCTTTTATCGCCTGCCAGTGGTGGCCGCACTTCTCCCGGAGGGTGGCAATCAGGTATTCGGTTGCCTCCCACCAGGCTTCCGGCGATTGTTCAGACCAGTGCGGCTTCGGACGCTGTATCGTCAGCGGCGCGCTATGGGTGGCGACAACGCCGTTGTTTTCGTCAATGACCAGCGCCTTTACTTCTGATGTGCCAAGATCGATGCCCAGATACATACCCACCTCTCACTTAATCAGCGCGTAGACGTCAGCGATTTTTTCACGCAGAAGCGCGGCAAAATCTTCCCGGCCGGTCAGATCGCCAAACAGGGCGGTATCGCTGGCATATCGGGCTATCGGATCGTCCGATTCGAACATCGCATGTACCGCAGAGGCGTTGAGGATACCGTCCTGGTATTCATATGGCAGCTTGCCGTGATGCCACTGCTCCATATAGACGTAGAACAGCGCAGGCAGCATAGCGGTAGCGTCAGGACGTACGCCGCGCTGGTAACATTCACGCAGCGTTGGGGCTATCATCGCCGGGATCTTCGAGAACCCGTCGGCCGCGACGCGCTGGTTGGTGTCCTGAATCCAGGGGTTGGTAAAACGCTTAAGCACCACGTCGCGGTAGGCTGGCAGATCGATGCCATTATCTCCCAGGCAGGGAATGACATCTTCCGTCACGTAGCGGTCGGCAATCTTGTAGATAAATTCTGTCAGCGTGCTTTCATGGATATACTGCTGCCCGACCAGAGTACCCGCCCAGGCGATACAGCTATGGGAGGCATTGAGGATGCGGATCTTCGCCTCTTCATAAGGGATGACGGATCCCACCAGCTCCACGCCCACCGTTTCCAGCGCGGGACGAACGTCGCGGAAATTGTCTTCAACCACCCACTGAATAAAGCGTTCCCCCATAACCGGGGCGTTATCGTCTATGCCCGTCCGGGCCTTAATGCGCGCCGGGAGATCGGCCGCCGGACGCGGTGTGATGCGATCCACCATGGTATTCGGACAGGTCGCATTAGCGCTCAGCCAGTCGATGACCCTCTGTTTGCCGCTGAGGGTTAAGAATTCAATCAACCCGTCGTGGAAGCGCTCGCCGTTATGCCGCACGTTGTCACAGTTAAGCAAGGTTACCGGACCCGCTCCGTTCGCCATACGCGCTTCGAGGATGCGGGCAATTGTCCCGTAGATGGTTTTACAGCCGCCCTTAATATCGCTCGCCAGATCGGCATTAGCCACATCCAGCCTGTGGCTGGTATCCAGATAGTAGCCCCCCTCCGTCACGGTAAACGCGATGACCCGAGTCTGCGGGTTCGCCCCTTCGGCAATCAGCGGCTGCAAATCCGCCTGCCACGGGATCAGCGTCTGAATCGAGGCGATCTCTTCATAGTCTCTCTCGCCTTCCGGGCTGACGGTCTCCAGTACATATCGCCCCTTCTGCGCGGCCAGCGCCTGCACCACATGTTCAGCATCGTTGCGTATGTTGCCCGCAGCGATGTGCCAGCGCGTATCGCCGCCGGCAATCAGGCGGTGCAGATACCACGCCTGATGCGCACGATGAAAAGACCCCAGCCCAATATGTAGCCATGTGTATTTCTCGGTCATTGTTCTGTTCTCCAGTGAGGTTATGGCTGAACTGTAGATGATCATTTGCTTAAAATAAGAGCTACAGATCACAAAAGAACAAATGACCATTTAAATAACAAATGACCAATAAAGAGCAAACCGCTTGCCTCAGCGCGGATCACCCGCCAGAATGACAGACAATTGTTGTGGGTGTTGACCGCCCTCAACCCCATTCTTGAGGCAGGGAAACGTGAGCAAAGAAGATGACATCAGGCTCGATCAAAAAGTGCGGGCGGCATGGATGTATTACATCGCCGGGCTTAATCAAAGCGAAATTGCCAGCCAGCTCGGCACATCAAGACCGGTGGTGCAGCGGCTGATTGCCGCCGCGAAAGAGGAAGGCATTGTCTCGATTGGGCTTCATCACCCTGTCGCTAACTGCCTCGATTATGCGCAACTTCTCGCGGAAAAATATCACCTGACCCACTGCAACATTGTGCCCGTCTACCGCAATGAAAGCGCGCTGGATAGCGTGACGTTTGGCTGTTATCAGCTGATGGCCCGCTACCTGCAAGGTGATAAACCCACGGTTGTCGGAATTGGCTCCGGACTGACGCTAAAAAAAACCATCAAGCGTATCGATTTTGACAGCCACAACACCCGCTGTGTCGCCCTGATCAGCGCCATGAACGAGCACGGGCAATGTAACTATTACGATGATGTGCCGTTGCTGCTGGCGCGTAAAATTCAGGGAAAATATTACCAGTGGCCGGCGCCGCGCTATGCTCAGTCCAGCGAGGAGCATGAGATGTGGTGCTCAAACCGCCTGTTCCGTAACGTCTGCGCCGTGGCGGATGCGGCCGATGTGATTTTTGTCGGCATCGGGGCGCTGGGCAGGCAGAGCCCTATCTTCAAAGACGGGTTTATCGATGAGGCACAGCTGGAAGAGTTGACCCAGCGCGGTGGCGTTGGCGAAATACTCGGACGCTTTATCGATGCCGACGGCAACGTCATCGACAGCCAGATTAATCGCTTTATTACCAGCTACGATATTCGCCAGAGCCAGTGTCCACGTATTGCGGCCGCCTGCGGCGAGGATAAACGCCCGGCGATCCTTGCCGCCCTCAAAGGCGGCTGGGTAAACGGTCTGGTGACGGATGAACAGACCGCGCGCTGGCTGCTGACGCGTCAGGGCTAGCCCGTGACGCTCTGGCTGCCAATCAGTTCCGGTGGGATCTCAATACGCCTGACCGAGGTATCACCGGAATCGAGAATTTCAAATACCTTCTCCAGCATCGCCGGGACGTCCTGGCGCACCATGTCGATATCATGTCCCAGCAGAGAGACAAATGGGTCCCAGTCAAAACAACCCATCGGCGGCTGATTTTGGCCGGTCTGCCCGTATTGGGCCAGCCAACGTACCACCCCCTCCAGCGAAATGGTCGAATTGACAAACAGCCCCTTTAGCGCCGTCGATGGCGACGGGAAGGTGGCTCTGAGCTGCTCCTCCACGCGCGATGACGAGTATCCGGTGACCAGCAGCTGCTGTTCCGGAACGGTCAGCCCATGGGCCTGATGGGCATCAAGGAACCCGCGCAGGCGCTCTGCGGTGTTGTTATCACTCCGGCGTCCGCCCACGAAGGTCAGCGGAGTCAGCAAACCAAACCGTTTAAAGCTGCTGGCGAGGATCCGCTCTGTCAGCATCTTCGCGCCGCCGTAGTTATCCGAAATGATAGAGGGCGCCAGGGTACCCGGCAGATCAAGATTTAGTGTAGGTACGCCCGCCTGATGACAGAGTTCAGCAATTTTGTCCGGGTGTGTCGCCCCCGTGGCAATGACCCAGTCAACCTGCCAGGAGAGCATGGCACGGGCGGCATCCAGCTCGAGTTCCGGCTGTCGGCGTGTGCAGGTAATAATCGGCAACAGCCCTCTGGCACGCGCCATCTCTTCGAATTTTTCCGCTATAGAGCCGAAATAGCGGTTGTCATATTTCGGCACAATCATGCCGATAACGTTCGATTTCTTGCTGCGCAGCAGGCTTGCCTGACGGTTAACCGCGTAGCCCTGCTCTTGTGCAATGCGGGTTACCTTCTCTGCCAGGCTGGCGCTGATGCGGCGTTTCTTCCAGTTGCCATTCAAAATAGCACTCACCGCGCTGGCAGAAACGCCGGTGAGTTCCGCCAGATCGTAAATGGTCGTTTTCTTCGTTTTCTCAACGCGCGTCACAAAATCGCCTCTTCATTTTGAATGTCTCTTGCTGGAGAAATAAGCAAGTGCTAGATCTGCTTCATCGATTGAGCAGTTTGCTTCACGCGTCAGTCAGAACCCCCGTTCTTCACGCGAAAGCAGACACACCCTAAAAATCATCTCTGCATAAAGGATTATAAAATGAATCACTCTGTCCCCTCCATGAATAGTTCCCTTCAGGGCAAAGTCGCTGCTATCACTGGCGCCGCCTCAGGTATTGGCCTGGAGTGTGCAAAAACGCTGCTCGGCGCTGGCGCTAAGGTGGTGTTAATCGACCGTGAAGGCGAGAAGCTTCAGCGCATCGTCGCCGAGCTGGGCGAGAACGCGTTTGCCCTGCAAATCGATCTGTTCAAACCCGAGCAAGTCGACGCGATGCTGAGCGACATTGTCGGCCTCGCCGGCGGCCTGGATATTTTTCACGCCAATGCAGGCGCCTACATCGGCGGGCCGGTTGCTGAAGGCGACCCGGACGTCTGGGATCGCGTACTGAACCTGAATATCAACGCCGCCTTCCGCTGCGTTCGCGCCGTACTGCCGCATATGATTGCGCAGAAGTCAGGCGATATTATCTTCACCAGCTCCATTGCGGGCGTGGTGCCGGTTATCTGGGAGCCGATCTACACCGCGTCCAAATTTGCCGTTCAGGCGTTCGTGCATACCACCCGTCGTCAGGTCGCGGAACATGGCGTACGCGTCGGAGCCGTTCTGCCTGGGCCGGTAGTGACGGCTCTGCTCGACGACTGGCCGCAGGCCAAAATGGATGAAGCGCTGGCAAACGGCAGCCTGATGCAGCCGATTGAAGTCGCAGAATCGGTGTTATTCATGGTGACCCGTTCGAAGAACGTTACCGTCCGGGATCTGGTGATTCTGCCTAACAGCGTCGATCTTTAAGGGCCGCAAGGATGAAGAGTACACCAGAAACCGTTATCGGCGTAGACGTCGGCTCCGGCAGCGTCCGCGCGGGCATTTTCGATCTCAGCGGCAGGCTGCTTTCCCACGCGACGCAGAAAATTGCCACCGTGCACCGCAGCGGAAGCCGCGTGGAGCAGTCCAGCGCCGAGATCTGGCAGGCCGTTTGCCGCTGCATCCGCGAGGCGCTGGCGCGCTCCGGGACGACTCCGCAGAGCGTTGCCGGCATCGGGTTTGACGCCACCTGCTCGCTGGTGGTGTTGGACAACAATGGCGAACCGCTGGCGGTCAGCCCTGACGGTGAAGCGGAAAACAATATCATCGTCTGGATGGATCACCGTGCGACAGACCAGGCGGAGCGCATCAACGCCACCCATCATCCGGTGCTGGACTATGTTGGCGGAAAAATATCGCCCGAAATGGAGACGCCCAAGCTGCTGTGGCTGAAAGAAAAGCATCGTGAGGTCTACGATCGCGCCTGGCAATTTTTCGATTTGGCCGATTTCCTGACCTGGCGCGCGACGGGCGATGTCACCCGTTCCATCTGTACCGTAACCTGTAAATGGACGTGGCTGGCCCATGAGAATCGCTGGGACCCGGACTATTTCCGCACCGTTGGCCTGGACGAGCTGGCCGGAGAAGATTTTGTCCGCATAGGGCAGCATATTGCCGCCCCCGGCACCCCTTGCGGCGAGGGCTTAACGGAGCAGGCCGCGCGTGAGATGGGCTTGCTGCCAGGCACGCCGGTGGCGGTAGGGTTAATTGATGCCCACGCTGGCGGCATCGGGACGTTGGGCGTTGGCGGCGGCGCGCTGAACAATCTTGCGTATGTCTTTGGCACCTCATCGTGCACCATGACCAGCGCCGAGAGCGCCGTTTTTGTGCCCGGCGTCTGGGGGCCTTATTTTAGCGCGATGGTACCTGGACTGTGGCTGATTGAGGGCGGACAAAGCGCCGCGGGTGCCGCTATCGAGCGGTTATTAAGTTTCCATCCTGCCGCACCGCAAGCGCGCCAGCTGGCACAGGAGTCAGACCTGCCGCTGCCGGTTTACCTGGCGGACCGACTTTTACAGACCTTCTCCACCGCCTCAGAGGCGGTGAACCTGGCAGCAGGACTGCACGTGGTACCCGAATTTCTGGGTAACCGCGCGCCCTTTGCCGATCCCCATGCGCGGGCCACGATCTGCGGGCTGGGCATGGAGAACGATATCAATAACCTGATGGCACTGTATGTGGCCGGTCTGTGTGGTATCGGTTACGGTTTGCGACAAATCATTGACGCCCAGCGTGAATGCGGCGTACAGACCGAAAATATCGTTATCAGCGGCGGCGCGGGCCAGCACCCTTTCGTTCGCCAGCTGCTGGCAGATACCTGCGGGCTGCCGGTGTTAGCGACCCAATGCAGCGAACCGGTATTACTGGGTTCGGCCATTCTCGGGGCGGTGGCGGGAAATATAGCGCCTTCAGTGACCGATGCCATGAAACAATTTACCCACGTGGATAAATATTTCTATCCGCAAGCGAACTTTCAGTCCCTTCATCTGCGTCGATACGAGGCTTATAAGCAGTTACAACAGACTGCGACAGTAATCAGAGAATAAATACACGTCAGTATATTTAGAGAAAAAGACAATAAGAAAACTCACGCCGGAATATTTCCGGTGTGGGCTTACCTGTACGCTACAAACGAGGTCAATATGTCCGAAATAAATAAACAGTGGCTGGGATTGCCGCTGAACCTGCTATGGGGATATCTGGCGATCGCGGTCTTTATGACGGGTGACGGTTTCGAGCTGGCATTCCTGTCGCACTATATTAAATCACTGGGCTTCACGCCTGCTGAAGCCTCTTTCGCCTTCACGCTCTACGGTCTCGCGGCGGCGCTCTCCGCGTGGATCTCCGGCGTGGTGGCTGAAATCATCACCCCGCAAAAAACCATGCTGATTGGCTTCGTCCTGTGGTGCGTTTTCCACGTCCTGTTTCTCGTTTTTGGTCTGGGTCAGGCAAATTACGCATTAATTCTGCTGTTCTATGGGATCCGCGGTCTGGCCTACCCGTTATTTTTGTACGCCTTCATCGTGGTCATTATTCATAATGTGCGTAGCGATAAATCCAGCTCGGCGCTGGGCTGGTACTGGGCGGTTTACTCTATCGGCATCGGCGTGTTCGGCAGCTACATTCCGAGCTTTACCATTCCGCACATCGGGGAGATGGGCACCCTGTGGCTGGCACTGGCGTTTTGTCTGGCGGGGGGAGTCATCGCCATGGTATCCCTGCGCAGCGTCAAAACCCCAACGCACATGCATAATCTCTCCACCCGGGAAAAATTCGCCGAGCTGGGCCGTGCAGCGACGCTGCTCTACACCAACCGCAGTATTCTGCTCTCCAGCATGGTGCGTATCATCAACACCCTCTCCCTGTTCGGGTTTGCCGTCATCATGCCGATGATGTTTGTTGACGAACTGGGCTTCACCACCTCCGAGTGGCTTCAGGTCTGGGCGGTATTCTTCTTCACCACCATCTTCTCGAACGTCTTCTGGGGCGTGGTGGCGGAAAAAATGGGCTGGATGCGGGTGGTGCGCTGGTTTGGCTGCATCGGGATGGCGCTTTCGAGCCTGGCGTTTTACTACATTCCGCAGCACTTCGGGCATAACTTTGCCATGGCGCTGGTCCCGGCCATCGCGCTGGGGATTTTTGTGGCGGCCTTCGTACCGATGGCGGCGGTGTTCCCGGCGCTGGAGCCGCGGCACAAGGGGGCGGCGATTTCGGTGTATAACCTTTCAGCCGGTCTGTCTAACTTCCTTGCGCCGGCGATTGCCGTGGTGCTGCTGCCCTGGTTCAGCACGCTCGGCGTGGTCATCGCCTATACGGTGCTTTATCTGCTGGCTTTTGTTCTGTGTGCCTTTATCCGCGTCACGCAGCCGGGTTTAGAAAAAGCAAATAGCAGCAAGAGAAGGATGGCGGGTCTGCTGAATACTCCTCATCCTGAAACGCTGAAGGAGTAAGCGAGAGAACTTTCCTGCCGGGTCACGCTTATCCCGGCAGGAAGATGCGTGCGATTAGGCAATCGTCACTTTATTGTCCAGATAGACATCCTGAACCGCATTAATCAGCTTCACGCCGTCGGCCATGGATTTTTTAAACGCCTTGCGGCCCAGGATCAGCCCCATTCCGCCGGCGCGTTTGTTAATCACCGCCGTGCGCACCGCGTCGGTCAGATCGGTTTCACCGCCTGCTGCACCGCCGGAGTTAATCAGCCCGGCGCGGCCCATGTAGCAGTTAGCCAGCTGGTAGCGCACCAGATCGATAGGGTTGTCGCTGGTCAGCTTGCTGTAGACGCGGTCGTCGGTATAGCCAAAGTTCACCGCTTTATACCCGCCGTTATTCTCGGCCATTTTCTGTTTCACGATGTCCGCGCCGATGGTTGCCGCCAGGTGATTTGCCTGACCGGTCAGATCCGCTGATACGTGGTAATCCACGCCGTCTTTCTTAAACGCGTTGTTACGCAGATAGGCCCACAATACGGTCACCATCCCCAGCTCGTGCGCGCGCTCAAACGCGGCAGAGATCTCTTCTATCTGCCGACGCGACTGCTCAGAGCCAAAATAGATAGTCGCCCCGACCGCTACCGCACCCATGTTGAACGCCTGTTCGACGCTGGCGTACAGTGTCTGGTCGTATTCGGTTGGGTAGCTCAGGGTTTCGTTGTGATTCAGCTTGACGAGGAACGGAATGCGGTGAGCATAGCGGCGGGAAACGGAGGCCAGCACGCCATACGTCGATGCCACACAGTTACAGCCCGCTTCAATCGCCAGCTCGACAATGTTTTTCGGGTCAAAGTAGAGCGGGTTAGCAGCAAACGACGCTCCCGCCGAGTGCTCTACGCCCTGGTCAACGGGCAGAATGGAGAGATACCCGGTCCCGCCCAGACGACCGGTATTGTAAAGCGTCTGCATGTTTCGCAGTACGGCAGGCGGACGGTTGTTGTCGACCATGACGCGGTCTACGTAATCATGGCCAGGCAGATAAAGCTGGTCGGCTGGAATGGTCATACAACGATGCTGTAAAAGGCTGTCGGCGTTTTTGCCAAGCAGTTGCGCAATATCAGTCATAGTGATGCTCCCGTAAGTCCGACATGATGTCGGAGCGTGTGATCCAAGCCCACGTTTTTGCAGGCAGACTAAGCCTGGTACCGACTTAACCTATTTTCCACCATTTGCAACTTTTTTAAGCACAATCTGCTGGCTCGTTTCGTGTACAACATTTTTGTTACACTGATCAAACAATCGCCTTAAAGGTATTTAAAAGGTATTATCACATGGTATGTTACATGCGTACCTCTGACATGCAGGATTAAAAAATGAAAACGAAAGTCCAACTGTCATTCATGATGTTCGTTGAATGGTTTATCTGGGGCGCATGGTTTGTGCCGCTGTGGCTATGGCTGAGTAAGAGCGGGTTTACCGCCGGGGAAATTGGCTGGTCGTATGCCTGTACCGCGATTGCCGCGATCCTCTCTCCCATCCTGGTCGGCTCGCTGACGGACCGTTTCTTCGCCGCCCAGAAAGTGCTGGCCGTGCTGATGTTCGCTGGCGCGATTCTGATGTATTTCGCAGCACAGCAAACCCAGTTCAGCACCTTCTTCCCGCTGCTGCTGGCCTACTCCCTGACCTATATGCCGACCATCGCGCTGACCAACAGCATCGCCTTTGCGAACGTCGATGACGTGGAGGCTGATTTCCCGCGCATCCGCGTGATGGGCACCATCGGCTGGATTGCCTCCGGCCTGGCGTGCGGCTTCCTGCCGCAGATGATGGGCTATAGCGACATCTCTGACACCAATATCCCGCTGCTGATGACCGCTGCCAGCTCCCTTCTGCTTGGCGTCTTCGCGCTGTTCCTGCCGAATACCCCGCCGAAGAGTACCGGCAAGCTGGATTTCAAAGTGATGCTGGGGCTGGATGCGCTGATCCTGCTCCGCGATAAAAACTTCCTGGTGTTCTTCTTCTGCTCGTTCCTGTTCGCCATGCCGCTGGCCTTCTACTATATCTTTGCCAACGGCTATCTCACCGAAGTGGGGATGAAAAACGCCACCGGCTGGATGACCCTCGGCCAGTTCTCTGAAATCTTCTTCATGCTCGCTCTGCCATTCTTTACCAAACGCTTTGGTATTAAGAAGGTCTTGCTGCTGGGCCTGATCACCGCCGCCATTCGCTACGGTTTCTTTGTTTACGGCGGCGCCGAGCAATACTTCACCTACGCCCTGCTGTTCCTCGGCATTCTGCTGCACGGCGTAAGCTATGACTTCTATTACGTAACCGCGTACATCTACGTGGATAAAAAAGCGCCCGTGCACATGCGCAACGCGGCGCAGGGCTTGATCACGCTGTGCTGTCAGGGCTTTGGTAGCCTGCTGGGTTACCGTCTCGGCGGCGTGATGATGGAAAAAATGTTCGCATATAAAGAGCCGGTGAATGGGCTGACCTTCAACTGGGCCGGAATGTGGACGTTTGGTGCAATCATGATTGTGGTGATTGCCGTGCTGTTTATGCTGTTTTTCCGCGAATCGGATAAAGAGATCACCGCAATTGAGGTGGTTGATGGCGATACCGCGCTGACACGAGGGGAAGTTAAATGAAACAAGACCGTATTCTCGGTGCTCTTTACGGGCAGGCGTTAGGGGATGCGATGGGGATGCCGTCGGAGCTGTGGCCGCGCAAGCGGGTGAAAGCGCACTTCGGCTGGATCGACCGTTTCTTACCCGGCCCGGCTGAGAATAATGCCGCCTGTTACTTTAAGCAGGCCGAATTTACGGATGATACGTCGATGGCGCTGTGCCTGGCCGACGCGATTATCGAATGCGACGGGGAAATTAACCCTGACGTTATCGGTAAGCATATTCTGGACTGGGCGCTGGATTTTGACGCGTTCAATAAGAATGTGCTCGGCCCGACCTCCAAAATTGCCCTGAACGCCATCCGTGACGGCAAGCCGGTGAGCCAGCTGGAGAACAACGGCGTCACCAACGGGGCGGCGATGCGCGCCTCCCCGCTGGGATGCCTCCTGCCAGCCACGCGTCTGGCGCACTTTGTGGAACAGGTTGCGTTAGCCTCCAGCCCGACCCATAAATCGGATCTCGCCATCGCCGGTGCGGTGGTGATCGCCTGGGCGGTTTCACGCGCTATCGACGGCGAGCGCTGGCATCACATCGCCGATGCCCTGCCGGGTATTGCCCGTGCGGCGCAGGAGGCGAACACGACCACCTTCAGCGCATCGCTTTCCGCTCGTATTGAGCTGGCCCTGAAAACCGTGCGCGAAGCCAACGGTACCGAGTCCGCCAGCGAGCAGATCTATCAGCTTATTGGCGCGGGCACGAGCACGCTTGAGTCCGTTCCGGCGGCGATTGCGATGGTCGAACTCGCGGGTACCGATCCGAACCGCTGCGCGGTGTTATGCGCCAACCTGGGCGGTGATACTGACACTATCGGCGCGATGGCAACGGCCATCTGCGGCGCGCTGCACGGTGTACAGGCCATTGATCCGGCACTCAAAAACGAACTTGATGCCGTAAACCGGCTCGATTTCGGCCACTACTGCGAAAAACTGCTGCACTTCCGGGAGCAAAGGGAGGGCGTATGAGTGCTTTTGCCCGCCGTCTCGAAACCCTTCACGCCACGCGCCCCGTAACGGTACTCGGCGCGGCGGTCATCGACGTGATTGCCGACGCCTACGCCCTGCCCTGGCGCGGGTGTGATATCGAGCTGAAGCAACAGGGAGTGAATATTGGCGGCTGCGCGCTGAATATCGCCATCGCCCTGAAGCGGCTCGGCATTGCTGCGCAAAACGCCCTTCCCGTCGGCCACGGCGTGTGGGCCGATATTATCCGTAACGCCATGGCGAAGCAGGATCTGCACAGCGCCGTGGAAGCGGAAACGGGCGATAACGGCTGGTGCCTGGCGCTGGTGGAGCCTGACGGTGAACGGACCTTTATGTCGTTTAGCGGCGTGGAGAACCAGTGGCAGCAGCGCTGGCTGGACGGGTTAAGCGTGCCGGCAGGGAGCCTGATCTCTTTGTCCGGCTACCAGCTGGCGTCCCCCAGCGGTGAGCTGCTGACGGCCTGGCTGGAAAGTCTTCAGGATGTGACGCTCTTTATCGATTTCGGTCCGCGCATCGCGGATATTCCCGACCCGCTGATGGCGCGGATCATGGCCTGCAAACCAATCGTCTCGCTCAATCGTCAGGAGGCGGAACTTGCCGCCGAATGGCTTGGCGTAAACGTGGAAGAGCTCGGCACACGGTGGCAGCAGAGGTTTGGCGCTGCGCTGATCGTACGCCATGATAAAGACGGGGCGGTCTGGTACGACGGTGACGCTTCCGGACACGTTCCGGCGTTTCCTGCTACCGTGGTCGATACCATCGGCGCGGGTGACAGCCATGCGGGAGGTACCCTTGCCGGGCTGGCCGCGGGATGGTCACTGCCAGAGGCGGTGCAGCTTGGCAATGCCGTAGCCGCCTGGGTAGTCAGCCATCGCGGTGGCGACTGCGCCCCCACGCGCGAGGCCCTACTCCTCGCACACAAAGACGTATAGGTCGCTGCGGCAGTAGCTGATGCTGTACTCAATTGGCCGGTGCTGTTGATCGAGCGCGACTTGCTTGATCACCAGCACCGGTATCTTATCGTCCATCTTGATATGCGCCTGAAACTCGCTGTCCGGCATCCGGGCGCTGACGCGGGAACGGGTGCGCTGCGGAAAGATATTCTGGCTGCGGAAGTAATCGTAAAGCGAGACGCCGATGTCGTCCGGATTGGGGATTAATCCTACCGGTACCCAGGACTCCTCTATTGATACCGCATCGTCATCCACGTAGCGGATGCGCTTAAGCAGAAATACATCGCTGTCCGGCGCAAGGGAAAGGTGGCGGGCGATCTCCTCCGGACATTTCACGACGCGTTTATTAACCCACAGCGTGTTGGGCGTTTTGCCCCGCAGCACCACCTGCTGAGAAAACCCGCGCGCCTCTTTTAGCGAATATTCAAAGATATTGTTGATTTGCGTACCGTATCCACGCGCGCGGGTGACGACGCCGGCCTCTTCCAGCGCCTGCATCGCTTTACGCACCGTAATGCGCGACACACCGGCCAGCTGGCTCAGATCGCGCTCGCCCGGCAAAATATTACCGTGCGCGAGCACGCCGCTGCGTACCGCGTTTTTAACCGTTTCGGCAAATTTCAGGTACAACGGCGTGTTGTCCGGTGCGGCAATTCGTTCCTTGAGTTGAGCAATTAACCGGGTATGCGCTTGTTCCATCTCTGTTTTTCTCTGGCATAAGGTTTTATGCCAGTATACGGCTTACCACCATGCATGAAAATGGTGAACCGGCCCAATACCGTGACCCACTTCCAGAGAATCGGCTTTTGCCAGCGCGCACGAGAGCCAGATCTTCGCCTCCTGCACCGTATCCGCCCAGTTCGCGTTTCGGGGACGCAGCGCCGCCAGCGCCGCCGAGAGCGTACATCCCGTGCCGTGGGTGTTTTTGGTCTGTACCCGCGGGGCGGTGAAACGTTGAGCGCCATCGCGGGTGAAGAGCCAGTCCGGGCTTTCTGCATCATCAAGATGACCGCCTTTCATCAGCACCGCGCTGCATCCCATCGCCAGCAGCGCATTGCCCTGCTCTTTCATCTCACGTTCGTTTTGCGCGTGTGACGCATCCAGCAGCGCGGCGGCTTCAGGGAGGTTTGGCGTGATCAGCGCCACCTGCGGCAGCAGCTTTTTACGCAGGGTGTCGACGGCAGAGGCGGAGAGCAACGGATCGCCGCTTTTGGCCAGCATCACGGTATCGAGCACCACGTTTTTTATCTGATAACGTTTGAGACGTTCAGCGACCGCTTCAACAATGTCCGCCTCTGCAAGCATGCCGATTTTGGTGGTGTCGATGCGTACATCGCTGAATACCGAATCCAGCTGTGCGGCGACAAAATCCGGCTCAATACGATATACCGACTGTACACCGCGCGTGTTTTGCGCCACCAGCGCGGTGATAACCGAGCATCCGTAAGCGCCGAGCGCAGAGAAGGTTTTCAGGTCTGCCTGGATCCCCGCTCCGCCGCTGGGATCGGTTCCCGCAATAGTCAGGGCATTAATGCGTGTCATACCAGCTCCTCCAGCGCGTAAAGCGCATCCAGAAACGCCGGGGCAAAGCTGCCGGGGCCCCGGCTGTGAGTCAGTGCAGCTGCCCCTGCGCGCTTCATAAAGCCGCAGGCTGCCGTCGCATTATCAAGCCTGTCGCCAGGCAGCGAACAGCAGGCGGCGACGACCGCCGAGAGCGCACAGCCTGTTCCCACCACGCGGGTCATCAGCGGGTCGCCGCCCGCGACCGTACGGGTTCGCTGACCATCAGTGATGTGATCCACTTCTCCTGTGACGACCACAACGGCGTGGGTCTGGCGGGCGAGCGTCTGCGCAGCGGTCAACGCGCTCGCCGCCGTATCGGTGGAATCAACCCCGCGCCCGCCCGCACTCATTCCGGCAAGGGCGAGGATTTCGGAGGCGTTTCCACGAATGGCCGCAGGTTTGAGGGACAATATTTGCTGGCAAAATCGGGTGCGATACGCCAGCGCGCCAACCGCAACCGGATCCAGAACCCAGGGCGTACCCGCGGCTACCGCGCTCTCAATGGCCCGACGCATCGACTGGGCGCGCGGCGCGGTGAGTGTTCCCACGTTGATGAGCAGAGCATCGGCAAGCGCGGCAAACTGTTCCGCTTCCTCGGCTTCGATCACCATTGCCGGGGAAGCACCCAGCGCGAGCAAAACGTTGGCGGTGAAGGTCTGCACGACATCGTTGGTCATACAGTGCGTGAGCGGGGAACGGGTTCGGAATTGATGTAAAACGTGTGAATCGAGCAGGTCAGGCTGCATGGTTTCGCTCCTGCCGTGCGTGAAGAAGCGATGACCGGGCAGGCATCTGACTTCCCTACGCTGGCATTATCCAGATCAGGTAATACGGGTATTTCTCAGCCTTCACAAAGAAGGGCACCCCGAGTCAAATTACTTATAAAACAGCTATTTACGAAATAGCAATTCGTAGTCATGTAGTGTAACCGGGGGGTAACCCGGGTGCAAGGGGTTTTGGGCTGTCCGTTAATCCCCTGTAACGAACAATAAACGACAAGATATTAACTACCCTCTATATGTATACATTATTGTTCAGTTAATTATCCCGCCAGATTTGTTAAGAACACATGAAAAATATTATTTACTCACTGTGCTGAGAAATATTATTTTTATCCATAATGACGCACCGGGAGTGCTTTTATAAGACAGCCCACCTTCTTTCGTATGAAATAAACCCACATATTAATGTAAACATTTATTTTGCAGAATTTTATCTCTGTCAAACACTTAATTTAACTCTCTCATTTACCACCTCATTTTCACCTTAATGTTTACATTAATAACAACCGCAAAATGACTTTTACGCCGTCGGAACCATTCATAATATTTATGACTTAGTTCAACATCATTGGTTTGCGTTTAATTGATAGTTTGCTCGCGTCACTAAATAAGATTTAGACAACGTTCAACCGTTTTAAATCCCGAAAATAAATCTGTTCAGCTTCAGTATTTTCAATAGTTAATGATGTGAGCTTTTCAAATGAAATCTATGAATAAAACCTTTATTGCTATTTTTGTAATGGGCGTTGTCTTAGTGGGTACAACGAGCCTGGCTGAAGCCGCGAATACGGTTTGGGACGATCGGCAAATTACTAATATTGTAAATGACCATCAGGATCAGATTGCACAAAACAAAGCTGATAGCATTAACCGTGATATCGCAATGGATAACCGCTTAACGCAGGTTTATGACGACCTTCAATCCACAAAACCAGGCGTGTTAGTCGTGGATAAAATGGCTAACGACGCACATCAGAAAGCGTTGCTTGTCGATACCGCCAGTCTGAAAAGTGAGACGGCCCTACAGGGTGTAGCGACTAACGGCACAGCCATTATCAACCTTCAACACGTCGATAATATTCAGGATAGCCGCCTTACTGCTCTCGAAAATGCATCTAAACCCATCAACGGTACAGATGGAGCGAAAGGTGATAAAGGGTGATACTGGCGCACAAGGCATTGCGGAAAGAAATGGGCGCGACGGTGTAGACGGTCATAACGGTAAAGATGGTGTGACAACCACCGTAACACAACGATAGCTGGATACGGCTACCCAGGCGAAGGTCGCTAAAAATCGCCTGGCTGTTACCGCCGCCACGCAGGATCTGCAAGCCACCAGGCAGACATTACTGGCAATGAATACCAACACCAGCCAGCAATTTAAATCTCTGCGTGATGAAGTGGACAATAATAAGAAGCAGGCCAATGCCGGTATTTCAGGGGCGATGGCGGGTTTGCCACAAGTGCAAACCAATCAACGCGTCATGTTCTCTGCTGGCGGCGCGACTTACAACAGCGAGAGCGCGCTTGCTGTCGGTGCATCCGTTAACTTTAATTCCCATGTCATCGCGAAAGTGAGCTTCTCAGATGATACCGCGAATAATATGGGCGCTTCGGTTGGGATTGGAATGGGCTTTTAAAGCGTAAAACAATCATCGGGACAAATATAAAGCCTCATTTTAGCGGATGAGCATTTCGTTGATACAAAAAGATGTCTAAATATATTTTTATTTCGGTAGCCCTGTATCTGATGCTGATTTCGGTCGGGATCTGGATCGGCGTGATGTATGTCTCCTGGTATTTGTGTCGTTTTTAAGGCGGTAAAATGAAAAAAGTAATGATGTTCGTTATAGGTACTGCGGTGCTTGCAGGTTGTGTCTCGCCTGCGCACGCCATAAACGCCCATTATCGCGCTCAATTAGAGCGTTCGGGATGCACGCAAATTAGCGCTGGCGATGGCTCTTGCGATATCAGCAAAACCAAAGCGGAAAATGCGGCACAACACGAACCAGCGACATCCATTCACGATCCCCTGCGTGAAGCCTCGTTCTCGTCGGACACGGTTAACGCCACGCTTTCTAACGGCTTTTTTAGCGCTACCGTTAACGGCAAGAAAGCCAGCGTTAAACGCCTGAATGCGAATTTCTATGAGATCCGTGGTAATGGTTTTGTGATATCGCTAAGCCTGGATGAAAACGGTATTACGGACGCGTCGTGGAATAAAACGAAGGGACGCGAACACGGTATTTTACGCGTTAGCCAGAAATAAACAGCGTAAGGAGGCTCACTGCCTCCTTTTCACCTGACAATCGCACGATTTGTCACACTCTTTTGTCTGATTTTACAATGCGGATAAATCATACGTAAGCTGCTGTTTTTATTTAGCATAAAGTGCAATCTCCCCCATACAAACGGCGATCTTCCCTGCCCTGTGCCCTGTGTCACAAAACAGTAAGCAAATTAACCATTGAGCCCGGTGACAAAAGGCTCTATATTGGCGGCGTTTTTTTCAGGCCCCATCTGTTTTTTAACTTTTTATTCAATCGTTGCTCATAACGAAGCGGCGGTTGTAGGAGTGATATGATGACGGATAAAGTCCGTATTGACACCGTAGATGCCCACAAAAGCAACGAAACCTATCTGGCCCGTCAGGCCGAATTTGAATCTAACGTCAGGAGTTATCCGCGCAAATTGCCTTTAGCGATTACGAAAGCAGAAGGCGTGTGGATCACCGATGCAGATAATAAAGAATACCTTGACTGTTTAGCAGGCGCAGGCACCCTCGCGCTTGGACACAATCATCCTGATGTGCTGAAAAGCATCCAAAATGTCATTACCAGCGGCTTGCCGTTACATACCCTGGATCTGACTACGCCGTTGAAAGACGCGTTTTCAGAATACCTGCTCTCTCTGTTGCCTGGTCAGGGCAAAGAGTACTGCCTGCAATTCACTGGCCCGTCCGGGGCTGACGCCGTTGAAGCGGCGCTGAAGCTGGCGAAAAAAGTGACCGGTCGTAGCGGTATCATCAGTTTCTCTGGTGGTTACCACGGTATGACCCACGGCGCACTGTCCGTCACCGGCAACCTGTCTCCGAAAGAAGCGGTTGACGGTATGATGCCAGAAGTCCAGTTCATGCCTTACCCACACGAGTACCGTTGCCCACTGGGTATCGGTGGTGAAGCGGGCGTGAAGGCGCTGACCTACTACTTCGAAAATCTGATTAACGACGTCGAAAGCGGCGTGCGTAAACCTGCCGCGGTGATCCTCGAAGCCGTTCAGGGTGAAGGTGGCGTGAACCCGGCGCCTGTTGAGTGGTTGCAGCGCATCCGTAAAGTCACTCAGGAACACGGTATCCTGCTGATCCTCGACGAAGTCCAGGCTGGCTTTGCCCGTACCGGTAAATTCTTTGCCTTCGAACACGCTGGCATTGAGCCAGACATCATCGTGATGTCTAAAGCAGTCGGTGGCGGTCTGCCGCTGGCCGTGCTCGGTATCAAAAAGCAGTTCGATGCATGGGCGCCAGGTCACCATACCGGTACTTTCCGCGGCAACCAGCTGGCGATGGCTACCGGTCTGACCACGCTGAAGATCCTGAAAGACCAGAACATCGCGGGCAAAGTAGCTGCACAGGGCGAATGGCTGAAAGGCCAGCTGAAAGAGATGGCGAAACGCTATCCGGTGATCGGCCACGTTCGCGGTCTGGGCATGATGATCGGTATTGAAATCGTTAAGCCACATGAAGCCGCCGATCACATGGGTTGCTTCCCGGGCGATGGCGAGCTGTCTGCACTGATCCAGAAGAAATGCTTCGAAGCCGGCCTGATTCTGGAGCGTGGCGGCCGTAACGGTATCGTTCTGCGTCTGCTGCCTTCTCTGCTGATCAGCGATGACGAGCTGAAAGTCTTCCTGGATAAATTCGAGCAGGCACTGCTTGCTGCGGGCGTTAGCCCGGCGTAACCGGAGTTGTTGAATACGATGTCTGATTCAAACCCAATTTTGTTCTCCTCTGCGCAGAGCATTGAAGCTTACCAGCAGGCGATTGAACAAAGCACTCAGGCTGTGATGCAGTGGCTGAAACAGCCTGAGATGTACCAGGGCAAAACGGTCGCGGAGCTGCGCGACCGTATTAAGCTGGATTTCAACCCGAAAGGGCTGGGCAACGAAGCGGCGATCGAACGCGCCGTGGAGTTCTTCCTGAAAGACAGTTTGTCCGTTCATCACCCGCAGTGCGTGGCGCACCTGCACTGCCCAAGCCTGGTGGTTAGCCAGGCGGCGGAAGTGCTGATCAACGCCACGAACCAGAGTATGGACTCCTGGGATCAAAGCCCGTCCGCAACCATCATTGAGATCAAACTGATCGAATGGCTGCGTACCCGCGTGGGTTATCAGGCTGGCGACGCAGGCGTCTTCACCAGCGGCGGCACCCAGAGTAACCTGATGGGGCTGATGCTGGCGCGTGACGCGTTCTTTGCACGTCAGGGCCACTCGGTTCAGCAGGACGGTCTGACAGGCGATCTGCGTAAGATCCGCGTGCTGTGTTCGGAAAATGCCCACTTCTCCGTGCAGAAAAACATGGCGCTGATGGGTCTGGGCTACCAGTCCGTGGTGCAGGTGAAAACTGACGAATTCTCCCGCATGGATCTCACCGATCTGGCGGCGAAAATCGAACAGTGCAACGCGAACGGCGAGCAGATCCTGGCGATTGTGGCCACGGCCGGTACGACCGATGCGGGTGCTATCGATCCGCTGCGTGCTATTGCTGAGCTGGCTGCGAAACAGAATATCTGGGTGCACGTTGATGCGGCCTGGGGCGGCGCGCTGCTGATGTCTGAGCAGTATCGTCACTACCTGGACGGTATCGAGCTGGTGGATTCCGTCACCCTGGACTTCCACAAGCAGTTCTTCCAGACCATCAGCTGCGGTGCGTTCCTGCTGAAAGAAGCGCGTCACTATGAACTGATGCGCTATCAGGCGGCCTATCTGAACTCTGAGTTCGATGAAGAAGCGGGTGTACCTAACCTGGTCTCCAAATCTCTGCAAACCACGCGCCGTTTCGACGCGCTGAAACTGTGGATGAGCCTGGAAGCGCTGGGTCAGGAGCAATACGCGGCAATCATCGATCACGGCGTGACGCTGGCACAGCAGGTTGCGGCTTACGTGAAAGAGCAGTCTGCTCTGGAACTGGTGATGCAACCCCAGCTGGCAAGCGTGCTGTTCCGATTCCGTCCGCAGGCGCAGATGGATGACGCCGGTATTGCCCTGCTGAACCAGAAAATTGGCGATGCGCTGCTGGAGTCTGGCCGTGCAAACGTCGGTGTGACCGAGCATAACGGTATCACCTGCCTGAAGCTGACCCTGCTGAACCCAACCGTGACGCTGGAGGACGTAAAAATCCTGCTGTCTCTGGTTGAGCGTACCGCGCAGGAAGTGATGGCGAAGTAATGCTTACCCCTCTCCCACCCGGGAGAGGGATTGTTTTTCCCGCGCTAACGCCTTTCCCCTTTTTTCCTCGAAGCATAACCGTATTCATACTGGCTGTACCCCGAGCTGTAATACAGCGCTGCGGATTTAATAATATCGTTGAGGATTGTGCCGCTGACCTTCACGCCAACGTGCTGTAACCGTTTAACGGTATTCTCCATCTCTTTCACGCTGGTTTTATCGAAACGGGCAACCATTAGCGTTGTTCCGGCTGCTCTGGCGACCAGCGCGGCATCGGTGACGGCCAGGACCGGCGGAGTATCAATGATGACAATGTCATATTGCTCGTTAACCCAGGACATGACGGAAAGGAATCGTTCGCTTAACAGCAATTCTAACGGGCGCAGGGGTTCCGGGCCGCAGGTGATGACGTCAATTCCCCCTTTTTCAGCATGCTGAATGACCTCCGCTAAGTCGCGTTTCCCTTCGAGCAGGCAGGACAATCCGTGGCGGTTCTCCAGACCAAAAATATTATGAACATAGCCCTGACGCATATCCGCATCAATAAACAGCACCCGCTGACCGCTCTGCCCGGCGATGGCCGCCAGATTCGTCGCCACCAGCGTTTTTCCGCAGTCCTGCGTGGGGCCAGAAATCATCACAATGCGGTTCTCAGCCTCCATCATGGTGAAATGCAGACTGGTCCGCAGCCCGCGTACTGCTTCAACAAACATATCAGCAGGGCGATCGACGGGCAGGAAAGGCACATCCGAGGTTTTGTGTTTCCAGCGACGAGAAAACGGATTTTTTCTGCGCAACTGCGTTTTACTCCACAGCCACTGTGAACGTGGCAACGTAGCCAGAACCGGCATCCCCTGCGCTTCCAGCTGTTCGGAAAGCGTGATCCCACGTTTGAACGCCTGACGTACCAGCACGGTCCCCATTGAGAGCATTAGCCCGAACAGCGCGCCAAGAACGATGATTAACGCTTTACGCGGCTTTATCGGGTCCGGCAGCGTAACAGCCTCATCAATGATCCTCACGTTTCCGACAGCGCTGGAGCGGGAAATATTCAGCTCCTGCTGGCGCGTCAATAGCTGTAAATAAATCGTGCGACCCGACTCAACATCGCGGCTCAGGCGTAAAATCTCCTGCTGCGTGGAGGGCATAGCTGACACACGGTTATTGAGACGCTCCCGTTCCCGCTCAAGGGTCTGTCTCTTTTCATGCAATGCACGATAGGTAGGGTGACTTTTTTTAAAGAGCTGGGAGATCTCTGCCTCCCGGAACGTCAGCTCATTTAGCTGATTCTCAACGTTAACAACCTGATCCAGGACAGATTTTGCCTCCAGAGACAGGTCCACCGAGTCTCGCTGCGCCCGGTAGGCATTCAGCCGCGCTTCTGCCTGATCAAGGTCCGCGCTGATTTTCGGCAACTGCGCCTGTAAAAAATCCAGACTACGAGAATCCTGAGCCTCCTGGCGCGCGATATTTTGCTGGAGATAATTTTCAGCAATTGCATTCAGCACCCGGGCGATGCTGTCAGGATCTTCGCCCGTCAGGGTTAAGGTCACGATACCGCTCTGTTTCTCCGATTCCGCAACCGTGAGACGTTTCTTCAGCGCGTTGATCGTCTCAAGCCGCGTCAACGACTTAAGCGAAAATTGCGTGCCTGGCTCAGCCTCAATCGACGTCACCAGCAGAACGATCCCTTGCGTAACCAGCGTTTTCCCAACCTGGCCGTCGGCCTCAATGTTTTCGCCCGTCAGGTGATATTTTCCCGCTTCCTGTACGGTCAGCGTGAGCTCTTGCGCTTTGCCTTCCACCTGCGGGATCTGGAGTTCGCCTAACGTGATTTTGCCCTGCTCACGCCCTTGCAGACGCTGCCAGAGACGCCCCACCACAGGCAAAACGCGCTGCTTTGCCTGCTGTGTCAGAGCTAATTTGTCAACGGTCTCGCCGAGGATCATGCGGGATTTCAGCAGTAAAATTTCAGGGGCAACATCCGGCGACACATCGGTGCCCAGCTGGCTCAAACCTTTGAGCAGGTTGTTATCGTGTTTGTTTTCAATTTGCACCATGGCATCCGCCTGATAAACAGGTGGCGCAATCCAGGCATAGAGACCGGCGCACAGGATGAACAGGAACGTCACGCACAGAATCATCGTGCGGTGGTCGATCATCTCGACGAGCAAACGAACGAGATCGACTTCATGTTGTTGGGGTGCCGCTGCACCATAATTGTCTGTTGTGTAAGACGACATTAATGCTTCATTCCTTTCTGACCTAAACGACGTGCCCATTCCTGACTGGCTTTACCCAATAACCCAAACACATATTCAAACGCTTCCCGGCTTTGACGGTAGGGATCGGGGATCTCCTGCGGCTCCAGCCATTGCCCAAAAAGCAGCGACTTTCCTCGAATCTCCGGCGCCATGGCCGCAATGAAGCGAAGATGTTCCGGCTCCATAACCAGGATAAGATCGGATCCCTGCATCAAATTGCGTGTCAGCCTGCGCGCCACATGACCGTCGAGGGAAATCCCATGCCGCCAGGCTACGTCCTGGGCGCTGTCATCCGCCGGGCACCCTTCAAGCCCGAATATGCCCGCCGAAGCGATATATCTGTCGGGCAGGTGCTGGCGTAAAAGCCGCTCCCCAATCGGAGAACGGCAGACATTTCCGGTGCAAACCACGAGTATTGATTTGAACATTATTGCGGCCACGATCTGATGTAACGAACCGTTTCGGTAAGGTCATGCACCCCGCTGATGGTCGGAACAAGCTGTGATATCACGCGATTCCAGCGGGACAGTGGTGCAGTGGTGACATAGACAATGTCATAGGGCTCAAGCTGAAACTCGGTGCCTAACACCATGGCTGATGCGTCCTGAGCATTGAGCTGGTAGAGGTTGGCAATTTTTTCTGAACGCTCGCTTTTCGGCAGCGAACGAATGACAAAAATTCCGGTGGCATCGGCCATATTCTGGTTCAGCCCACCGGCATTGCCCAGCGCTTCGGCCAGGGTCATGCCGCTGCGATCCATTTTCAGCGTGCTCTGTTTAACGACCTCGCCCATGACGAACACTTTCAGCGCATCGTTACGGGGGACAAACAGAATATCGCCGGGATAGAGCAGCTTATTTTGCGTGAGATCGCCATGCTGCATCAGCGCATATAGCGAGAGGCGCGTGTCCTTCCCATTCTGCGTCAGCACGACATTGCGCCAGTCCGCGTCGGCAGAGAGCCCCCCAGCGGCGTTCACGGCATCCATGACCGTTAACGGGATATTGGTAATAGCCTGCTGCCCTGACTTCACCACCTCGCCCGTCACATAGGCTTTTTGTGAGCGAAAAGAGGCGACGCTGACATCCACCTGCGGGCTTTCAATAACATTGTTCAGCCGGGCCGTGATCTCCTCGCGTACCCGTGCGACCGTTTTGCCAGCCACCGGCAATTTACCGACATAGGGATAGAAAAGCGTGCCGTCGGCATTGACCCAGTTACCGGTGTCACTGGCGCTACGATACTGCCCTGCCGGGGTTGTCAGTTCAGGGTGATCCCAGACGGTGACGGTTAGAATATCCCCAACGCCGATACGGTATTCCCAGTTTTTGACCTGTTCATCCAGATTAGGATTTGCCTGAGATTTCAAAACCGATGGTCGCATTTTTTCAATTAACGAAGGCGTAAGAGGATAAACATCAATCCGTTTCTCAAGACGATCATTTACATCTTCTGCGGCAATTATCTTTTTCCCAGCGAGATCGAGATGCTGGCCAGGATAAAATACGCAGCCAGATAAGGGGGTAATAATTAAAAATAATATCGATACAACTGTTGTGTTTTTCATTTATTACATAATATCTTTTATAGTAGTGATTATCGTATACAGGATAAAACAGTAACATTTCACTCAAGCACAAGTTGCTGTTATTCAATGAATTAACAGAAACACAAAGAGTATTTATCAAACCACACGACATTCCTTTGGGCAGACTTTACAGCCCTGCATTGTCTTAATCAGGCATTCGGAAAGAGGGTTTCAGGCAATCTTAAATGTTCTATTTGTTGAATGCATGCCTGAATCTTAGTAAATTTGCCTTGAAAATGTTTTTTCAGAATTAATTAATAAACCAATAATTATGTTATCTGTATAAGCTCATATTTATTCGTCGAAGTAATAATTAATGACGGTTGCGACTACACAAAACCGTGTACTTTTGTTACATTTTTTGCAAACTCACCCTGTGAGGATACTTAAAATGAACTGTCTGCCATCCGTTAGCGGATCTGCACACAAAAAGTATCAGTAACGATATGACTGGAGAAAAAATGGCTAAGCGTAAATTGTTGCTTCTGGGTGTATTACTGTCACTGGCGGGGGCCGCGCACGCTGCACCGCAAACATCGACAGCGCCTTCCGGCATCAAGGCCTATGAAGAGCAAGAGTTTATTGCCGATTTTACGAAGTTTAAAATCGGCGACACCGCGCCCGCGCAGTATCAGACGCCTGAGTACACCATCAAACAGTACCAGCTGCGTAACCTTCCCGCGCCCGATGCCGGCACACACTGGACCTACATGGGTGAGAATTATGTTCTGATTGGCGATGCCGATGGCAAAATCTACAAAGCCTATAACGGAGATATTTTCTATCACCGCTGATACGATCCTAATCCGTCCGTGGCAGGAGAGCGATCGCCCTTTCCTGCGCACGCTCTTCCTTCACGCCCGACGTGAAGCCTGGCCGTGGATGGACAGTTCTGCGTGGCAGCTTGAAGATTTTGACGCGGCAACCCTGGACGAAGGGATTTGGGTGGCGGAGCAGGATGGGCACCGACTTGGCTTTGCCTCAGTCTCGACGAACGATAATTTTTTGCACAACCTGTTTGTCGATCCGAACTATCAGAGCCTGGGCGTCGGACATGTGTTGCTTGAACACGTGCAGAAGACGTTCACCAGCACGGGTTCACTCAAGTGTCTGGTGAAGAATGAGCGGGCGGTTGCGTTTTACCAGCGCCACGGCTGGCACATTGAGGCGACGGGAGATTCTCCGGACGGAGAGTATTATTTGATGCACTATCGGCTTGGGTAAAGTCAGGTGGCGCTACGCTTACCTGACCTACAAAATCGAGCCAGGCCGGGTAAGGCGAAGCCGCCACCCGGCACTAACGCGCAGAGGCGTTACACCGCGCGGAAGGCGATTTCACCCGGAATGACTTCGCCCTGCCAGTAAAGCTGCGCCGCAACGCGCCCCGCCAGCTGACGATAGATTTCCGTGAATTCGCTATCCGGACGGCTGACCACCGTCGGCTTACCGCTATCCAGATCTTCACGCAGTGTGATATGCAGCGGCAGTTGCCCCAGCAGTTGCGTGTGGTATTGCGCCGCCAGCTTTTCGGCACCACCGGTACCAAAGATAGGCTCATGGTGCCCGCAGTTGCTGCAAATGTGCATGCTCATGTTCTCGACGATACCCAGTACCGGCACCTCCACCTTCTCGAACATGACGATGCCTTTTTTGGCGTCGATCAGCGCGATATCCTGCGGCGTGGTGACCACGACGGCGCCGGTAACCGGAATGTTCTGCGCCAGCGTCAGCTGGATATCACCGGTGCCCGGCGGCATGTCCAGTACCAGATAATCGAGGTCAGGCCACATTGTCTCCTGCAACATTTGCAGCAGCGCCTTGCTGGCCATCGGGCCACGCCAGACCATTGCGTTATCGTCCGTGACCAGGTAACCAATGGAGTTGGTCGCCAGACCGTGCGCCACGATTGGCGCCATGTGGGTGCCGTCCGGCGAGGTTGGACGCTGGTTTTCCGCCCCCAGCATGTTTGGAATGGACGGGCCGTAGATATCCGCATCCAGAATGCCGACTTTCGCCCCTTCAGCCGCCAGCGCAAGCGCCAGGTTCACGGCGGTCGACGATTTACCCACCCCGCCCTTGCCCGAGCTGACGGCGATGATGTTCTTCACGCCGTTAACGCCCGGCTGATTTTTCACGCGCTTGAGCGTGGCGATGCTGTGGCTTAGCTTCCAGTCAATTGCTTTTGCGCCGGTAATGCGCAGCAACTCAGAGCTGGTTTGCTCTTTCAGAGCATCAAAGGCGCTGGTCCAGACGAACGGCATCTGTAGCTCAATGTGCAGCGTATCGTCCAGCCATGCGACGTGATGAAGCGCTTTCAGCGTCGTGAGATTGTGCTTCAGGGTTGGATGCTGAAAATTAGCCAGCGTCCCGGCGACCATTGCTCGTAAGGCTTCCGGTGATTTGGCCTGGGATTGAGAACTCATCCCGACTCCTTTGTTCTTGTGAATAAGACCTTAGACAAACAAGTTTACCTGAAAGGCCGCGGTTTGTGCTTACTTAATAATGCCCCTTTTGGTAATATCGAAAACCCTTTTCACAGTTAAAAGAAGTAATGCCTACTATGACTCAAGTCGCGAAAAAAATTCTGGTAACGTGCGCCCTGCCGTACGCCAACGGCTCAATCCACCTCGGCCACATGCTGGAGCATATCCAGGCTGATGTCTGGGTCCGTTACCAGCGAATGCGCGGCCACGAGGTGAACTTCATCTGTGCGGACGATGCCCACGGCACGCCGATCATGCTGAAAGCGCAGCAGCTGGGCATTTCCCCGGAACAGATGATCGCCGAAATGAGTCAGGAGCATCAGACCGATTTTGCTGGCTTTGACATCAGCTATGACAACTATCACTCCACGCACAGCGACGAAAACCGCGAGCTGTCAGAGCTGATCTACACCCGTCTGAAAGAGAACGGTTTCATTAAAAACCGCACCATCTCTCAGCTGTACGATCCGGAAAAAGGCATGTTCCTGCCGGACCGTTTCGTTAAAGGCACCTGTCCGAAATGTAAATCCCCGGACCAGTACGGCGATAACTGCGAAGTGTGCGGCGCGACCTACAGCCCGACCGAGCTTATCGAACCGAAATCCGTGGTTTCCGGCGCGACGCCGGTGATGCGTGACTCCGAGCACTTCTTCTTCGACCTGCCGTCGTTCAGCGAAATGCTGAAGGCGTGGACCCGCAGCGGTGCGTTGCAGGAGCAGGTCGCGAACAAAATGCAGGAGTGGTTCGAATCCGGGCTGCAACAGTGGGATATCTCCCGCGATGCGCCCTACTTTGGCTTCGAAATCCCGAACGCGCCGGGCAAATATTTTTACGTCTGGCTGGATGCGCCGATTGGCTACATGGGGTCGTTCAAGAATCTGTGTGACAAGCGCGGCGACACCGTCAGCTTCGACGAATACTGGAAGAAAGATTCCGATGCCGAGCTGTATCACTTCATCGGTAAAGACATCGTTTACTTCCACAGCCTGTTCTGGCCAGCAATGCTGGAAGGCAGCAACTTCCGCAAGCCGACCAACCTGTTCGTACATGGCTACGTAACGGTGAACGGCGCGAAGATGTCTAAATCTCGCGGGACGTTTATTAAGGCCAGCACCTGGCTGAACCACTTCGACGCGGACAGCCTGCGCTACTACTACACCGCGAAGCTCTCTTCCCGCATCGACGATATCGACCTGAATCTGGAAGATTTCGTTCAGCGCGTGAACGCGGACATCGTCAACAAGGTGGTGAACCTGGCGTCCCGTAACGCAGGTTTTATCGCCAAACGCTTTGACGGCGTGCTCTCTGCCGAACTGGCCGATCCTGAGCTGTATAAAACCTTCACCGACGCTGCCGCTGCGGTTGGCGAAGCCTGGGAAAGCCGTGAATTCGGTAAAGCCATTCGCGAAATCATGGCGCTGGCAGACGTGGCCAACCGCTATGTGGACGAGCAGGCGCCGTGGGTGGTGGCGAAACAGGAAGGTCGCGACGCCGACTTGCAGGCGATCTGTACCATGGGTCTGAACATGTTCCGCGTGCTGATGACCTGGCTGAAGCCGGTTCTGCCGCAGCTGGCAGCCCGCGCCGAAGCATTCCTGAACACCGAACTGACCTGGGATGCCATCCAGCAGCCGCTGCTCGGCCACAAGGTGAACACCTTCAAGGCGCTGTATAACCGCATCGAGATGAAGCAGGTTGATGCGCTGGTGGAAGCATCCAAAGAAGAGGTGAAAGCGGCTGCCGCACCGGTGACCGGCCCGCTGGCGGACGATCCGATTCAGGAGACCATCACCTTTGATGATTTCGCCAAAGTCGACCTGCGCGTGGCGCTGATCGAAAACGCGGAGTTCGTGGAAGGCTCTGACAAACTGCTGCGTCTGACCCTGGATCTGGGCGGCGAGAAGCGTAACGTCTTCTCCGGCATCCGTTCCGCGTATCCCGATCCGCAGGTGCTGATTGGTCGTCAGACCGTGATGGTGGCAAACCTGGCGCCGCGCAAAATGCGCTTCGGCATCTCTGAGGGGATGGTGATGGCCGCAGGCCCGGGCGGGAAAGATATCTTCCTGTTAAGCCCTGACGAAGGCGCGAAGCCGGGTCAGCAGGTGAAGTAATTAAAAAGCCGGATGAGAATCCGGCTTTTTTTTTGCCCGGCGGCGCTACGCTTGCACGGGCCTACGGGTTTTGTAGGCCGGGTCAGGCGAAGCCGCCACCCGGCTAAAATCACCCCTTCTGGTTATGCACCCGCTGCGTCAACCCACGCAGGAAATAACGCAGAAACTGATCCCCACACTCGCGGTAATTCTTATGATCCGGGGCGCGCATCATGGCGGTGATTTCCGGCATCGACACGCGAAATTTCTGCTCGGTCATGATCGCCAGAATGTCGTCAGTTTTCAGGGAGAAAGCAATACGCAGCTTTTTCAGCACCGTGTTGTTATTCACCCGACGCTCCAGCGCCAGCTCAGGCGCAGATTCATCTTTGCCGCGCTTGTCGTAGATCAGGCCATTCAGAAAGCCCGACAGAATAATGTCCGGGCAGCGAACAAAACCCTCTTCATCTTCTTTAGTCATCCAGGTGTCGAACCCGGCGGACGTGGATTCCATGTCGGAGAGCGCAAGAATGCGCACCATGTCATTATTGTTCGCTTTCAGGGTGTAGCGCAGGCTACGAAGAATATCGTTACTTAGCATAGAGCCTTCGAATGTCGATGATGCAATGGCGCGCAGTGTACCAGTTTTACAGCCCTATCGCCTCTTTCAAACTTTTCAGGTAGCGACGACTGACGGGAACGGTTTGCCCGGCACGTAACACCAGCTCGGCCTGGCCGTTATCTTCCAGACGGATCTCCTTCAGGTGCGCCATGTTCACCAGATACTGACGATGGCAGCGGATTAGCGGCGTGCGACTCTCCAGCGTGCGCAGGGTCAGCTCGGTAAAGCCTTCGTTACCTTCAGCGCTGGTGACGTATACCCCGCTCAGACGGCTGCTGACAAAGGCAACGTCGTCCATTTGCAGGAGGTAAATCCGGCTGTGCCCGGTACAGGGTATAAACTTCAGGGGCTGCTGATGCTCCGGCAGCAGCGTCACGTCCTGCACGGTACGCTCCTGATGCAGGCGGGTCAGGGTCTTTTCAAGGCGTTTCTCTTCAATCGGCTTCAGCAGATAATCAAATGCGTGCTCTTCAAACGCCTTTACCGCGTACTCATCAAAGGCCGTCAGAAAGACGATATAGGGACGGTGCTCCGGGTCGAGCATGCCGACCATCTCCAGCCCGCTGATGCGCGGCATCTGAATATCGAGGAACAGCACGTCCGGGCGCAGTTTATGCACCGCACCGATGCCTTCAATCGCATTGGCACATTCCCCCACAACCTCGATATCACTCTGCTCCTGCAACAGAACACGCAGGTTTTCCCGTGCTAACGGCTCATCATCGACAATCAGCACTCTTAACATGCGTTCTCCTCCAGCGGCAATCGTAAGGTAATTCGGGTATAGCGGTCTGGCTCACAGGCGACGGTGATACCGCAGTCGTCACCAAAATGCGCGCGCAGGCGTTTATCCACCAGGCTCATGCCCAGACCGCCTGACGCGGAAGCTTCATACAGCCCCGCGTTGTCTTCAATATCCAGCACCAGATGGCGGTTAAAACGGGAAGCGGAAATCATAATCTCTCCACTTCCCAGCAGCTGCGACGTCCCATGCTTAATGGCATTTTCTACAATCGGTTGCAGGGTAAAGGCCGGAAGATGCTGATACGCCAGATCGTCCGGGACGGATAACGACACCTGTAAACGTGACTGGAAGCGCGCTTTTTCAATTTGCAGATAGGCGTTTACATGCTCAATCTCGTCCGCGAGGGTGACGATCTCCGAGGGTCGCTTCAGATTTTTGCGGAAAAAGGTCGAGAGAAATTGCACCAGCTGCGCGGCCTGATCGCTGTCGCGGCGGATCACCGCTTTCAGCGTGTTGAGCGCGTTAAACAGGAAATGCGGGTTCACCTGAGCGTGCAGGAGCTTAATTTCTGACTGCGTCAGCAGCGCTTTTTGCCGTTCATACTGCCCCGCCAGGATTTGCGCCGAAAGCAGCTGAGCGATCCCCTCCCCCAGCGTGCGGTTGATGGAGCTGAACAGGCGATTTTTGGCTTCGTAAAGCTTAATAGTGCCCATGACGCGCTGGTTTTCACCCCGCAGGGGAATGACCAGCGTAGAGCCGAGTTTGCACTGCGGATGCAGGGAACAGCGGTACGGCACTTCATTTCCGTCGGCATACACCACTTCACCCGTTTCAATAGCGCGCAGGGTATAGGCCGAGGAGATCGGTTTGCCCGGCAGATGGTGGTCGTCGCCGGTACCGGTAAACGCCAGCAGCTTCTCGCGATCGGTAATCGCCACGGCTCCGATATCCAGCTCTTTATACAGCACCTGCGCCACCTTCATACTGTTCTCCTCGTTGAATCCCTGCCGCAGGATCCCTTCCGTCGACGCCGCAACTTTTAAGGCGGTGGCAGAAAATGCCGAGGTGTATTTTTCGAACATGGCGCGTTTGTCGAGCAGAATGCGCATAAACAGCGCCGCACCTACGGTATTGGTGACCATCATCGGTGCGGCAATGCTGCTGACCAGATGTAACGCATCGTCAAACGGGCGCGCGATCAGCAGGATGATCGCCATCTGCGCCATTTCCGCCACGAAGGTAATCGCCCCTGCGGTAAAGGGACTGAACACTTTATCCGGGCGACCGCGCTTAATCATATAGCTGTGGACGAGACCACCGAGCAGCCCTTCGACGATGGTGGAGATCATGCAGCTCAGCGCCGTCATACCGCCCATCGAATAGCGGTGCAGGCCGCCGGTTAACCCCACCAGACCGCCGACAACCGGGCCTCCGAGCAGCCCGCCCATTACCGCGCCGATGGCGCGCGTATTGGCGATGGAATCTTCGATATGGAGACCAAACCAGGTCCCCATAATGCAGAATATGGAAAATACGACGTAGCAGAGGAATTTGTGCGGCAGACGGACGGTAACCTGCATCAGCGGGATAAACAGGCGCGTTTTGCTCATCAACCAGGCGATGACAAGGAACACGCACATCTGCTGAAGCAACAGCAGCACCAGATTAAACTCGTACATACTCACAAACCGCACATTCTAAAAACGCGTAACATACACTGATAGCGGTTAACTTTCTTTGAAACGTGCCAAAAAAGCGATAAATCGTGTCCGCCATCACACCTTTTGCCGGAGATAACCTGTCTTTCGTATAATTTGTACAAAAAAGAATCAAATCTTCCTGGTTCCGCAAAGTGGGTCTACAGTTAAGCTGGGGACGCGCAAGCCTGGGGGCGAAAATGGCGCTTTACACAATAGGTGAAGTGGCACTCCTGTGTGATATCAATCCCGTTACGCTACGGGCGTGGCAGCGACGGTATGGATTGCTTAAGCCGCAAAGAACGGACGGCGGGCACCGCCTGTTTAACGATGCGGATATTGACCGGATCCGCGAGATCAAAAGCTGGATCGACAATGGCGTACAGGTCGGCAAGGTAAAATCGCTTCTGAGCCAGGACGATCCAGATACGCAACTTCTCTGGCGCGAGCAGCAGGAAACGCTGCTGAGGCTGTTGCAGAGTGGCAATTTGCAGCGTTTGCGCGGCTGGATCAAAGAACAGGGTCGAGACTACCCGGCGCAAACCCTGATTACCCATCTTTTTATTCCCCTACGGCGTCGGCTTCAGTGTCAGCAAACCACCTTACAGGCACTGCTTAGCATGCTTGATGGCGTGCTGATTAACTATATTTCCGTCTGTCTTGCCTCAGCGCGGAATAAAAACAGCAAAGATGCGCTGATGATTGGCTGGAACGTACACGATACCACCCGGCTGTGGCTCGAAGCCTGGATTGCCACCCAGCAGGGCTGGCGCGTTGACGTGCTTGCCCACTCCCTGGCCCAGCTCAGACCGGAACTGTTTGAGGGACAGACGCTGCTGGTCTGGTGCGGCGAAGTCCCCTCCGCTTCCCAGCAGCAGCTCCTGACGGAATGGCGCGAACATGGTTATCCCGTTTACTCGCTGGGGCCAAATGCGTCGTAACGGCATTTAATGGTTCATTAACAGCTGCGCTTCACCGTATAATTGTTCCGTTAACAACAGGAGCACATGATGAAGGCAACGAAACTGGCCGTAATTACCCTCTTTGCACTGATGGCCATCAGCGGTATCGGTGGCGTTATGCTTGCAGGTTATTCATTTATTGTTCGCGGCGGTGTTGGCTGAGGTATCCGGCCAGGCGTTCAAACAGGCGATCCACCACAATCGCCGCCAGCGCAACCAGAACCGCCCCCTGAATAATGTAAGCCGTATTAAACCCGCTTAACCCGATAATGATCGGCGTTCCCAGCGTATTGGCTCCGACCGTCGAGGCGATGGTTGCCGTACCAATGTTGATAATCACGGACGTTCGCACGCCGGCGATAATCACCGGTGCGGCCAGCGGCAGTTCGACCTTCACCAGCCGCTGCCAGGCGCTCATCCCCATCCCTTCCGCTACGCTCAGCACCGATGCAGGCACCGCCGCAATCCCCGCCAGCGTCCCTTGCAGAATGGGCAACACGCCGTACAAAATCAGCGCAATGATGGCAGGCTCCTGCCCAAAACCAATCGCCGGCACGGCAATCGCCAGCACGGCCACCGGCGGGAAGGTCTGCCCCGTTGCGGCGATGGTCTCCACCAGCGGACGAAACTCCCTGCCCGCGGGTCTCGTCACCGCAATCCCGGCGCCTGTGCCCAGCACGATGGCAATCACGCTTGACACCGCCACCAGCCAGAAGTGCGCCAGGGTGAGATTAACAAAGCTCTCCTGCTGGTACACCGGGCGCGGCAGCCCGGGAATAAGCGCATTAAACAGCGCCGCGCTGTGCGGCATCAGGTAGAGTAAGGCGATAAACAGCCCTGTCAGCCAGAGTAACGGATCACGGACCCACTTCACACGTCACCTCCCCCGCCAGCAGATCGCGAAAATGGATCGTCCCGCATGGCGTCCCCTGCCCGTCCGCAACGGGTAATACCTCGCACTGCCGGGCGACAAACGCCGACAGGGCATCGCGCAGGCTCATCCCATCGTGCAGCGGTTCACCACCGATTTGCGCATCCTGCGGACGCAGATAGTCCCTGACGGTGCGCAGCGAGAGCAGCCTGACGCCCAGCTCGCTGCGGCCAAAAAATTCACGCACAAAATCATTCGCCGGCGAGGTTAACAGCTCAAGCGGCGTACCCTGCTGGACGACTTCGCCGTGATCCATCAGTATCAGACGATCGGCCAGCCGCAGCGCTTCGTCGATATCATGCGTCACCAGCACGATGGTGCGCCCTAGAATACGGTGGATGCGACTCATCTCCGCCTGAAGTGCGCCGCGGGTGACCGGATCCAGCGCGCCGAAGGGCTCATCCATCAGCAGCACCTGCGGGTTAGCGGCCAGCGCGCGCGCCACCCCGACCCGCTGCTGCTGTCCGCCGGAAAGCTGGTGCGGATAGCGGTCGCGAAGCGACGCGTCCAGGCCCAGCAGCGCCATCAGCTCGTCGACACGCTCATTGATCTTCCCCCGGGACCATTTTTCCAGCTGTAGCACGGTGGCAATGTTCTGGGCCACCGTCCAGTGGGGAAACAGGCCGATGGACTGAATGGCGTAGCCCATACGCCGCCGCAGTTCCAGCACCGGCAGGCTGCGGATCTCCTCTCCGGCAAAGCGAATCGTCCCGCTGTCATGTTCCACCAGCCGGTTGATCATCTTCAGCGTCGTCGATTTTCCCGACCCCGACGTCCCGATCAATACCGAGAACGCCCCCTCGGCAAAATGCAGATTGAGGTGGCTTGCCGCCGGACGGCCCGCAAAGGTTTTACTCACATCATGAAATTCAATCATTGGCTCTTCTCCTGAGCAGCGCGAGCCACAGGGCAAACAATGCATCCAGTACGACCGCCAGCGCAATCGTGGGCACAACGCCCAGCAGCACCAGATCCAGCGCGCTGCTCAGCAGCCCCTGGAACACCAGTGCCCCAAAGCCGCCCGCCCCGATCAGCGCGGCAATCACCGCCATCCCCACGGTTTGCACCGTCACCACCCGCAGGCTGCGAACCAGCAGCGGAAGCGCAAGCGGCAGCTGTATTTTCCAGAAACACTGCCGCGCGCTCATCCCCATCGCATGGGCGCTTTCCAGCACGTCGGGCGGAACCTGGCTTAACCCCGCCACCACGCCGCGCACCAGCGGCAGCAGCGCATACAGCACAAGGGCGATCAGCGCGGGCGTCAGCCCCGTTCCGGCAATGCCTGCCGCCGCCAACGCAGGGAAGGATTTCACCAGACCGGCGAGGGGGGCAATCAGCAGGCCAAACAGGGCAACGGAGGGGATGGTCTGAATAACGTTGAGGACGGTAAAGACGGCACCCTGGCGGCTGGGATGCCGGTAGCACCCTATGCCCAGCGGCACGCCCAGCAGCAGCGCCGGGATCAGCGTCCCGAACAGGATCGTCAGATGTTGCGCCAGCGCGTTGTCAAACACCTCCTGGCGGTTGGCGTACTCTTTTAACAGCGAGAGTTGATTCAGATCGCCGCTAAAGAGGATCAGCAGAGGGATAACCCAGAATTGCGCGTTCAGCAGCCAGCGCCAGACGGGTAGCGGCGTGAGACGGCGAATGGCATCGCTACAGACCAGCAGACAAAGTGCCAGCCACAGCCACAGCCCGCTGCCAATCGACGTGCGCGCCAGCGGGCTTTCAACCGAGGCCATCTGCGTTGCCGCCTGTCCCGCGCTCCAGAACAGCACGATAAACAGTGCTTCGCTGAGCAGAAGCGTCAGCCAAAGGGCGGCTCGCCCTGGCCAGAAGGCTAAGGCTACAGTACTCGCCAGCGCCGCGCCCAGTAGTAGCGGCGTAAATGACCAGATCTGCCAGAGCGCGCGCGGTTCGCCCGACACCAGACGGTTTGGCGCGACATTTACAAAGGGTAACGCGACCGCCGCAATGGCCACACAGGCCAACAGCAGCAGGACGCGGTTATGACATTTTATTGGCACAGCCTTGTCCTGTTACTTCACAAGCCCTTGTTGTTTCAGGAAGTCGGCAGCCACCTTTTTGGCATCCAGCCCCTCAACGGCAATGCTGGCATTCAGCTGTTGCAGCGTTTTCGCATCCAGTTTTTCAAACACCGGTTTGAGCCATTCCGCAATATCCGGGTAGGCTTTCAGCACCGCCTCGCGCACGACCGGGGTTGGGGCGTAAATTGGCTGAACGCCTTTCGGGTCGGTCAGGGTTTGCAGACCAAGCGCCGCGACCGGGCCGTCGGTGCCGTAGGCCATCGCCGCGTTGACGCCGGAGGTTTGCTGCGCCGCCGCCTTAATGGTCACCGCCGTGTCGCCGCCCGCCAGCGAGAGCAGCTGAGACTGATCGAGCTTGAAATCATAGGCTTTTTCAAACGCTGGCAGGGCATCAGCGCGCTCGATAAACTCTGCCGAGGCCGCGAGCTTAAACTCGCCCTTCTCTTTCAGGTAGCGGCTGAGATCGTCAAGCGAGGTGAGCTTGCCTTTCTCGGCAATATCTTTACGCACCGCGATGGTCCAGGTGTTGTTGGCCGGTGCCGGCGTAAGCCAGACCAGCTTATTTTTTTCCGCGTCCAGCTTTTTGACTTTTTCGTACCCGGCTTTGGCATTTTTCCAGGCCGGATCGTTTTCATCCTTGAAGAAGAATGCCCCGTTGCCGGTGTATTCCGGGTAGATATCCAGCTCGCCGGACGTGATGGCACCACGTACGACAGGCGTGGTGCCAAGCTGTACTTTATTGACCGTTTTCACGCCGTGGCTTTCGAGTACCTGCAAAATGATATTGCCGAGCAACGCGCCCTCGGTATCAATTTTGGAACCCACCTTAACCGGCTCTGCGGCCTGTAGCGGCAGGCTTAGCGCCGCCAGAAGCACCGCCGATCCTGTTATCCCCTTAATAATCGTCATTCTGCTTTCCTCATTATTTTGTGGCCTTTTTCATAGGCTTGAGACAAAAGCGTAGCTTAAAACAGCGAATTTAACCGTTTTTCGTACAAGATGAGAGGCATCCCCCGCCAGGCGGGGGATGGGGAGGAAGGTAAGATTATTGCAGCTCGAATTCGGCTTTGTTCACGCGGGCGGAATCCACGCCAATGAAGACGTTGAATTTGCCAGGCTCGGCATCGTATTTCATCTGCTGGTTCCAGAACTTCAGCGCATTCACGTCAATCGGGAAGCTGACCGTACTGGTTTCGCCCGGTTTCAGGTTGACCTTCTCGAAGCCGCGCAGCTGTTTCACCGGACGGCTCATGGAGGCCGTGACATCCTGAATGTACATCTGGATCACCGTCGCGCCTTCGCGTTTGCCGCTGTTGGTCACCTCCACGCTGGCGGTCACTTTGCCGTCATGCTTCATCGTAGGCGCTGACATTTTCACGTCAGAGACCTTAAAGGTGGTGTAGCTCAGGCCATAGCCAAACGGATACAGCGGGCCGTTCGCCTCATCGAAATAACGAGACGTGTACTTGTTCGGCTTGTCGGCGTTATACGGACGACCGGTGTTCAGGTGGCTGTAGTAAACCGGGATCTGCCCGACGGAGCGCGGGAAGGACATCGGCAGCTTGCCGGACGGGTTGTAATCGCCAAACAGCACGTCGGCAATGGCGTTACCGCCTTCGGTACCGGCGAACCAGGTTTCCAGAATGGCGTCAGCCTGCTGGTCTTCTTTCACCAGCGCCAGCGGACGCCCGTTCATCAGCACCAGCACCAGCGGCTTGCCGGTGGCTTTCAGGGCCGCGATCAGATCACGCTGGCTTTGCGGGATAGTGATGTCGGTACGACTGGAGGCTTCGTGCGCCATCCCCTGCGCTTCACCCACCACCGCGACCACCACGTCGGACTGCTTCGCGGCGTTCACCGCTTCGTCGATCATCTCTTTCGGCGTGCGCGGATCCACCTTCACCGCTTCCTCGTACTGGTTGAGGAAGGTCACGATGTCTTTATCGTTGGTGACGTTCGCGCCTTTGGCGTAAACCACTTTTGCATTATCACCCACGGCGCTCTTAATGCCGGTCAGCACGGTAACGGACTGATCCGCCACGCCTGCGGCGGACCAGCTGCCCATGACGTCGCGCTTGCTGTCGGCCAGCGGACCAACCACGGCAATGGTGCCGGATTTTTTCAGCGGCAGCGTGTCGAGACGGTTTTTCAGCAGCACCAGGCTTTCGCGCGCTACTTCCCGGGCTTCTTTACGGTGCAGACGGCTTTCGGCGTTAGTGTCCGCCGGGTCTGAATCCTTCGGCCCCAGATGGCTGTAAGGATCGTTAAACAGCCCCATGTCATATTTCACGTTCAGCACGTGGCGAGCGGCGTCGTCCAGCTCTGCCATCGTCACTTTGCCGCTCTTCACCAGCCCCGGCAGGTATTTGCTGTAATACTCGTCGCTCATGCTCATGTTGATGCCGGACTTGAGCGCCACGCGTACCGCGTCTTCCGGATCGGACGCCGTGCCGTGTTTAATCAGCTCTTTAATCGCGCCGTGGTCAGAGACGGTAATGCCCTTAAAGCCCCACTGGTCGCGCAACACGTCTTTCAGCAGCCACGAATCGGAGGTGGCAGGCGTGCCGTTGAGAGAGTTCAGCGCTACCATCACCGCCCCGCTGCCCGCGTCCAGCCCTGCCTTGTATGGCGGCATGTAGTCGTTGAACAGGCGCTGTGGGCTCATGTCGACGGTGTTGTACTCTTTACCGCCCTCCACCGCGCCATAGGCGGCGAAGTGCTTGACGCTGGTCATGACCGAGTAACGATCTGCCGGGCTTTTGCCCTGCATCGCTTCCACCATGGTTTTGCCCATCGTGGCGGTTAAATACGTGTCTTCACCGAAGCCCTCCGAAGCGCGGCCCCAGCGCGGATCGCGGGAGACGTCAACCATCGGCGCCCAGGTCATATTCAGGCCGTCGTCTGCGGCTTCATATGCCGAAACGCGCCCGACGGTTTTCACCGCATCAAGATTAAAAGAGGAGGCTAAGCCGAGGCTAATCGGGAAGACGGTACGCTGGCCGTGCACCACGTCATAAGCGAAGAACAGTGGAATTTTCAGGCGGCTCAGCTCCATCACCTGATCCTGCATCTTGCGGATATCCTGGCGGGTAACGGTGTTAAAAATGGCCCCTACCTGCCCGTCTTTGATCATCTCGCGAATGGCTTCTTTCGGGTTATCCGGACCGACGCTGATCAGGCGCAGCTGGCCGATTTTCTCATCGACCGTCATCTTTTTGAGTAAATCCGTGACAAAGGCGTCGCGGGCTTCGGGCGTGAGCGGGTGATTACCAAACAAATCCTCTGCCAGCGCAGGTTGCAGCGCCAGGCTGACGGCGACACCTACAGAACATAGCCATTTCATGTTGTTATTCTCTCTCATCAATAACCGCGGGAAGCACCCGGCCAGACCGTGCGAAAAGCGCAGTGTGCCATAAAGCCTGAAAACCTTGCAGGGTTATTCTCTGATTTTTCTCATGAATACCCGACCGCTCAACGGCTAATCGCGCTATGCTTTACAGCGAGAAATTTGCCCCACCACAAGGAGTGGAAGATGTCTTCTGTTCGAACTGACGATAACACTACATTTATTAACGAACTGTCTCGCCTGGTTGGTCACTCTCACCTGCTTACCGACCCGGCCAAAACCGCCCGCTATCGTAAGGGCTTTCGCTCCGGCCAGGGCGACGCGCTGGCGGTAGTCTTCCCCGGTACGTTGCTCGAATTGTGGCGCGTGCTCAGCGCCTGCGTTGCGGCAGACAAGATTATTTTAATGCAGGCTGCGAATACCGGCCTGACCGAAGGTTCCACGCCGAACGGCAACGATTACGATCGTGACATCGTGATTATCAGCACCCTGCGCCTCGACAAACTGCACCTGCTGGACAAGGGCGAACAGGTGCTCGCCTTCCCCGGCACCACGCTTTACTCGCTGGAAAAAGCGCTTAAGCCGCTGGGACGCGAACCGCACTCAGTGATCGGCTCATCGTGCATTGGCGCCTCGGTGATCGGCGGGATCTGCAATAACTCCGGCGGCTCGCTGGTGCAGCGCGGCCCGGCTTACACGGAAATGTCGCTGTTCGCCCGTATCGATGAAAACGGCAAGCTGACGCTGGTTAACCATCTGGGGATCGATCTGGGCGTAACGCCTGAACAGATCCTCAGCAAACTTGACGATGACCGCGTGAAGGACGAAGACGTTCAGCACGATGGCCGTCACGCGCATGACCACGATTACATCACCCGCGTGCGCGATATCAATGCCGATACGCCGGCGCGCTATAACGCCGATCCGGATCGCCTGTTTGAATCCTCCGGCTGCGCGGGCAAGCTGGCCGTTTTTGCGGTGCGCCTCGATACCTTCCCGGCAGAGAAAAAGCAGCAGGTGTTTTACATCGGCACCAATCAGCCGGAGGTGCTGACGGAGATCCGTCGTCATATTCTGGCCGAGTTCACTCACCTGCCGGTGGCGGGCGAGTATATGCACCGGGACATTTACGACATCGCCGAGCGCTACGGCAAAGATACCTTCCTGATGATCGACAAGCTCGGCACCGACAAAATGCCGTTCTTCTTCACTATGAAGGGCCGCACCGACGCGATGCTGGAGAAAGTATCGTTGTTCAAACCGCACTTCACCGACCGCTTTATGCAGAAGCTGGGTAACGTCTTCCCGGCGCATTTACCGGAGCGGATGAAGACCTGGCGCGACAAGTATGAGCACCATCTGCTGCTGAAAATGGCCGGGGACGGAATTGCCGAAGCGCAGAGCTGGCTCACCGAATTCTTCAAAACCGCCGACGGGGATTTCTTTGCCTGTACGCCGGACGAAGGCAGCAAAGCCTTCCTGCACCGCTTCGCCGCGGCGGGTGCTGCCATCCGTTATCAGGCGGTGCATTCCGAAGAGGTGGAGGATATTCTGGCGCTGGATATCGCCCTGCGTCGCAACGATACCGAGTGGTTTGAACATCTGCCGCCGGAGATCGACAGCAAGCTGGTGCATAAGCTCTATTACGGCCACTTTATGTGCTATGTCTTCCATCAGGATTACATCGTCAAAAAAGGGGTTGATGCACACGCGCTGAAAGAACAGATGCTGGCGCTGCTGCACGAGCGTGGCGCGCAATATCCTGCCGAGCACAACGTAGGACACCTGTACAAAGCGCCGGAGACGCTTAAACATTTTTATCGCAAAAATGACCCTACAAACAGTATGAACCCGGGCATTGGTAAGACAACGCGGAAGAAATACTGGAAAGAGAGTGCCGAAACAGAGGAACACAATACGCAAGCCTCTGATGAACTCTTATAGCCAAATTTAAGAGATTGTTAAGCCCTCCTCAAACGTACTAGAGTATCTGCCTGTTGCCAGAGAAACGTTTCTCTGGCTTTCCAAACAAGGAGCGGGCAGAACATGTCGGCTGTAGAAATTTTCCCCGAAACTGAAATCGATGTGCGCGACGCCCTTCCTGACGATGCGCATGCCATCTCGGCGATATACGCCTGGCATGTGCTTCATGGCCGTGCGTCCTTCGAGGAAATTCCTCCCACCGTCGATGAAATGCGTCAGCGGATGAAGAGCGTGACCGACAGCGGTTTACCGTGGCTGGTTGCGCTGTATCGCGGCATTGTTGTCGGCTACTGCTACGCCACGTTTTATCGTCCACGCCAGGCCTACCGGTACACCCTTGAGGAATCCATCTATGTGGATGCCAGCACTACCGGGCGCGGGTTTGGCTCGGCCTTACTCCAGGCACTGATCGCCCGTTGTGAACAAGGACCCTGGCGGCAGATGATTGCCGTGGTTGGTGACGGAAACAATAATGCGGGATCGTTACGGCTGCATAAAAAACATGGCTTCGAGGTTGTCGGTCAACTGCGCAGCGTGGGGTATAAGAAGGGCGACTGGCGGGATACGTTGATCATGCAGCGTCCACTCAACGATGGTGACTGGACGCTGCCGGAGTAGGCGCTTTCGCCCGGTGGCGCTTCGCTTACCGGGCCTACGTATCGGGGCCGCTTTAGGGCCGTAGGCCGGGTAAGGCGAAGCCGCCACCCGGCACAGACAGGCGGCTCAGTCGTTCTGCGCCGTCGCCATCTGTTCCGCTTTCTGCTTTTTATACGCCAGCGCTGAAGCCGGCACCGGCTGCACTTTCCCGGTTTCAATCCAGGTGCGCAGGCGGCTGGCGTCCGCAAAGTGGGTATATTTGCCGAAGGCATCCATCACCACCAGCGCCACTGGCTTACCGTTAAACACGGTGCGCATCACCAGGCAGTGCCCTGCCGCATTAGTGAATCCGGTCTTGGTTAACTGAATATTCCAGTTATCGCGATACACCAGATGGTTAGTGTTGCGGAACGGCAGCGTATACGCCGGGTTCGAGAATGTCGCCATCTCCTCACGCGTGGTACTGAGCTGACCGATCAGCGGGTATTGCTTACTGGCGATCAGCAGCTTGGTTAAATCACGCGCCGTCGAGACGTTATGAATCGACAGACCGGTTGGCTCTACGAAATGGGTATTTTTCATCCCCAGCGCTTTGGCTTTGGCGTTCATCGCGCGGATAAACGCGTCGTAACCACCAGGATAATGGTGGGCAAGGCTTGCCGCCGCGCGGTTCTCAGAGGACATCAGCGCCAGCAGCAGCATATTTTTACGGCTGATTTCACTGTTCAGACGCACGCGAGAGTAGATCCCTTTCATCTCTGGCGTGTGGCTGATATCCACCTTCAGCTTTTCGTCCAGCGGCAGTCGTGCATCAAGCACCACCATCGCGGTCATGACTTTGGTTATGGAAGCGATCGGGCGCACCAGATCCGGATGACTGGCGTAGATCACCTTGTTGGTATTCAGGTCAACGATCATCGCGCTGCCGGACGCAATCTGGGGTTGCGCAGCAGCGGTGGCGACTGCGGTCGTTTTGGCGATGGCTGGCGCGGTAGCGGAGACGCCCAGCAGCAGCGCAAGACTAAGGAGTGACACTCGAAATTTCAGCATGATGAGACTTCTGATAATGATTCACGCACGTTATGACGTACACCGCCTGTGTCAACGGATAAACACAGGCTGGCTTCGGCATCATAGCGATCACCGTGCGTTGTCGCCAGCGGAGAATCATAACCAGATGCTGCATTGCTGGCATTTACGCCAGCAATGCAGGGAACTTAAAAGAGACGGTATCCATAACCCCAAAGAATAACTGTCAGGGCCAGTAGCGCCTCAAGGACCAGTACGCCGATGGCAAGCGTAGAGCTGGAGAAGCTCAGGCCCTCTTCTTTATTGATATTGAGGAAGGTTGGCACCCCTACATACAGCAGATAACCGGTGTAAAAGAGGGCAACCGTACCGATCAGCGCGCACAGCCAGACCAGTGGATAGAGCGCGACAATACCGCTTAAAAACAGCGGGGTCGCGACGTATCCGGCGAAGACCATACAGTGTGCCAGCGACGGGCGCTGCGGATAGTTGCGCGCCATCCAGTGGATGACCCGCCCCATCACCGCCACCCCGGCCAGCATCAGGCCATAAAACAGAATGGCCAGGTACAGTCCGGTAAACCAGGAAAGCTGAACCACGGTGCCGTCACCAAAGTTCCAGCCTATCTGCGTAGTACCAATAAACGCGCAGACCACCGGCACCGCTGCCATCAGCAGGACATGGTGGGTATAGTGATGCGCGACCGTTTCGTTCTCGTTACGGATCACCTGCATTTCACGATCGGGATGGGAGAAAAGTCCCCAGACATGGTTCATAACGCCCCCTTGTTGTCGGCCCGTCAGCGATAGCTTAAGTATAATGCAGGCTTTAGATTATTTTATGTACAGTGGGAAATTTCCGTTGATTGCCGCGCGGTTGATGGATGGGGTATATGATTAACGCAGGCACAGTAAGGGAGATGACGTTTACGTAATGGATATCAACGGTCTTATTGAACAATATGGATACGCCGCGCTGGTGATCGGCAGCGTCGCGGAAGGCGAAACCATCACGCTGCTGGGCGGGGTGGCCGCACATCAGGGATTGCTGAAATTCTCGCTGGTGGTCGCCGCCGTCGCGTTGGGCGGTATGATTGGCGATCAGCTGCTCTACTTTCTGGGGCTGCGCTTTGGCCCAACGCTTTTGCAACGTTTTGCTAAGCATCAAAAGAAAATTCGCCGTGCTCAGCGGCTTATCCAGCGACGTCCCTGGCTGTTTGTGATTGGTACCCGCTTTATGTACGGCTTTCGCATCATCGGGCCAATACTGATTGGCGCGAGCCGCTTACCGCCGAAAATCTTCCTGCCGCTGAACATTCTCGGGGCGATTGCCTGGGCGCTGATTTTCACCACGCTTGGCTACGTGGGTGGCGAAGTAATAGGTCCGTGGCTGCATAATCTCGATCAGCATCTTAAACACTGGGCCTGGTTGATCCTGGTTGTTGCGGTGGTGATTGTGGTACGGCTGTGGCTCAAGCATCGCGAAAAGCGGCGGGATGAAGAGTGAGTTCGGCCTGCTGCCCCTCACCCTACCCCTCTCCCCAAACGCTATACACCCTCTCCCCTTGGGGGTGAGGGGAATGCTTATTCCGCAGGCTTAAACTGCGGATTCGCCAGCATAAAACCGCCGTCGACGATAAACGACTGCCCGGTGGTGTAGCTGGCGTCGCTGTCACACAGCCACGCCACCAGGCTGGCAATTTCTTTGGTATGCCCTGGCCGTGCCAGCGGGATTTCCGGCATTGCGCCTTCTTTCACTTCGCTGTCGTCCATATCATTCATCGGCGTGGCGATCGCTCCGGGCGCAACGGCGTTCACCAGAATCTTATGTTTAACCAGCTCCAGCGCCATCGACTTTGTTAACCCGCCCAGCGCATGTTTGGCCGCCGTATAGGCGCTGGCGTCCGGCAATGGCGTATGTTCATGCACCGAGGTGATATTCACGATCCTCCCCCCTTCCCCCTGCTTCAGCATCTGACGCGCCGCGATTTGCGAGCAGAGAAACGCGCCGTCCACGTCAACGGTGAATATGTGCCGCCAGTCGTCAAACGACAGGTCCAGAAATGGCGCTTTATTCATCGCCCCGGCATTGTTAACCAGCACATCCAGCCGCCCGAAACGCGTAATCAGGGTTTCAATGGCCTTTGCGCCTTCCGGCAAATTGCTTAAGTCGAGATGAATGGCCTCGGCACGCTGCCCGCGCGCTTCAATTTCACGGCAGGTTGCCAGCGCCCCTTTCTCATCTGAATGCCAGGTTACTCCGACATCAAACCCGCGTTCGGCCAGCATCAGGGCCGTCGTTTTGCCAATTCCTGAATCCGATGCGGTAACAATTGCGACTCGCGTCATACTCACCTCCTGATAATCTGCAAAGAGGTAAGTATAGATAATGCGCAATGTTAGCCGTGATGATATCCGCCACCGAGCGCGGAGGTGAGCTGGAGCGTGGCATCCACGTACTGACCTTTCAGCATCAACCCGGTAATACGCTCTTTGAGCGCCGGAATTTTTGCTTCACTCACCCGGGAGCCGGCAATGATCCCGGCGCTGAAACGCGCCTGTGCCAGCGCAACGACGCGCGCCGCATCTTTTTCGATCTGCTGCTGGTGCTGATTTTTGGCGGTCAGCGTTTCCACTTCGCTGGCCGTCCGGGCAACCTGGTTTACGGCATCTACCACGGCCTTGTTGTAGTTCGCCACGGAGAGGTTGTTTTGCGCCTGGGCGATATCCAGGTTCGCATTCAACCGACCGCTGTCAAAAATTGGCAGCGTCAGCCCGGCGGTTACGCCCATTTGCTGCGCAGATGAGCGGAACAGGTCACTCAGGTGCAATGCATCCTGCTGCAAGAATGCCATCAAATTGATGTCAGGGTAGAACGCGGCTCTGGCGGCATCCACTTCGCTCATGGATGCTTCGATATACCAGTGCGCCTCCTGCAAATCCGGGCGCCGAGCCAGCAGTTCATAACCGAGCGTTGATGGCAACGACGCCTCTGCGTCAGGTAAGGCATGCCGGGCGAGCGTGACTGAAGGGGTATGGGTCAACGCATTCAGACGCGCCTCAATGACCTTCATTTTGCCGTGCACGTCAGCGAGCTGTTCATCGGTTTTGCTGGCATTGATATCCGTTTCAACGCCTTCCACCGAGGAGGTAATGCCGTGCTGATAAAGCTCACGATCGGCACCGATGATATTTTCCTGCTCCCGTTTGATTTGCGCGAGTACGTCACCCACCGCGGCCTCGGTCTGCCAGTCCCAGTACAGCCGCGCGACGCTGCTGGCGAGCAGCTGGCGGGTCTGCTCCAGCTCCGCTTTTTGCGCATTCACCTGACCGATGCGGGCCTCAATTTGGGCGCGGTTTTTACCCCATAAATCCAGATCCCAACCCGCCGTCAGACCAAAGGTGCCGTTGGTGTACCAGGGGCCGGTTGTCCCCGCCGCCGGGTCGGTCAGCGCAAATGGCCCCATCAGCCCCTCTGCCGACATTTTTTGCCGTTCAACATCTGCGGAAAAATCCAGCTGTGGACCCTCAGCAGCGACAGCGGCTTTCGCCTGTGCTTCCGCCAGGGTAATACGCTGACGGGCAATTTGCATATCCGGCGCATCCGCCAGCGCTTTGTCGATCAGCGCGTTGAGCTGGGGGTCGTTAAAGTCTTTCCACCATTCGCTTTTTGGCCAGTCGGCATGACGCAGTTGGGTATTTACAGCTGCGGCGGCGGCTTGCGTTTTTACTGGAGACACCGTGGCATGTTCCGGCGCGCAGGCGGCCAGCATAAAAACAAGAGGAGCACTCAGAGATAAAGTAAGAGAACGTTTCATTACGCCATGAACTCAAAAAAATAAAGGCGCAACTTACGCTTACTGACGTTCCGTTTTTTAGTAACGCGTGGCAATCCGCATATTGTTATACATTTTCATATCCGGAAATTTATTCCCCAAGACAATGATTTAATTTCATGTATTCATGCTAATTATGAATTGGCTGCTACACTTACTTCGACAGACATACGCAGGAGAGGCGAATGAAAATATTATTGTGGGTTATTTTGATTATATTTCTGATAGGGCTGCTGGTGGTAACCGGCGTATTCAAGATGATTTTCTGATTCTGTTGCCCGGCTCCGTGCCGGGCAAACTCTTCACACTTCGCTCAGGATTTTGACTGGATCACCCGGGCAATATCCGCAGACGTCTGTAGGGTACGGATCTCCTGAAATAATCCCAGCGCGTCGTCGTACTCTTTACGCAAATAACTCAGCCACTGCTTAATGCGCGCGACGTGATACAAGCCGGTATCGCCCTGCTTTTCCAGCCGCGTGTATTTTTGCAGTAGTTTCACCACATCCGCCCACGGCATCCGCGGCTCATTATATTTCACCACCCGGCTGAGGTTCGGCACGTTCAGCGCACCGCGGCCAATCATCACGGCATTACAGCCGGTCTCTTTGAGGCAGGCCTGCGCGCTCTCGTAATCCCAGATTTCGCCGTTGGCAATCACCGGGATCGTAAGCCGTTTGCGGATCTCGCCAATCGCCTGCCAGTTAATGCGCTCGGCTTTATAACCATCCTCTTTGGTTCGCCCGTGCACCACCAGCTCGGTGGCGCCCGCCTGCTGCACCGCGTCAGCAATTTCAAACTGCTTATCGCCGCTGTCCCATCCCAGACGCACTTTGACCGTCACCGGCAGGTGCGATGGCACCGCCTCACGCATGGCCTTTGCGCCGCGATAAATCAGCTCCGGATCTTTAAGTAGCGTCGCCCCCCCGCCGCTGCCGTTGACCAGCTTTGACGGACAGCCGCAGTTAAGATCGACGCCGTACGAACCAAGCGCTACCGCGCGGGCGGCGTTTTCAGCCAGCCACTCGGGATACTGGCCGAGCAGCTGGACACGCACCAGCGTACCGGACGGGGTACGGCTCTGACGATGCAGTTCCGGGCAGAGACGATAAAATGATTTTTCTGGCAGCAACATATCGACCACGCGCAGAAACTCCGTCACGCAGAGATCGTAATCGTTCACCTCGGTAAGCAGCTCGCGCACGAGAGAGTCGAGCACACCTTCCATCGGGGCCAGTAAAACACGCATTCTGAGTACCTGTGAAAAAAGACGCGCTATAGTAGCTGCTCTCTATGTATGTTGAAAGCCCGGCGTTCCATTGCGGAATGTCTGGTATGCCCAAAATTCATGATGTGATCCGTGGCACATTTTCAGGTTTAATTGTATGATGAATACGTCTCAGCAAGGCTTTCACCATGAGCAAATCACTGAATACTATCTGGCAATACCTTCGCGCCTTCGTCCTCATTTATGCCTGCCTGTACGCCGGCATTTTTATCGCTTCGCTGCTGCCGATTACGATACCCGGCAGCATTATCGGCATGCTGATCCTGTTTGTGCTGCTGGCATTACAGGTGCTGCCCGCGAAATGGGTTAATCCGGGGTGCTTCGTTCTCATTCGCTATATGGCCCTGCTTTTTGTGCCTATCGGCGTTGGGGTGATGCAGTATTACGATGTGCTTAAAGCGCAGTTCGGCCCGATTGTGGTCTCCTGCGCCATCAGTACGCTGGTGGTATTCCTGGTCGTCAGCTGGAGTTCACACATTGTGCATGGCGAACGCAAGGTCGTCGGGGAGAAAACAAAAAAATGATGGCGAATATCTGGTGGTCCCTGCCGTTAACCCTGGTGGTGTTCTTTGCTGCGCGTAAGCTTGCGGTGCGTTTCAAAATGCCGTTGCTCAATCCGCTGCTGGTCGCCATGGTGGTGATTATTCCTTTTCTGCTGCTCACCGGCATTCCTTATGAGCGTTACTTCGCCGGGAGCAGGATCCTCAACGATTTGTTGCAGCCTGCCGTGGTGGCGCTGGCGTTTCCTTTATATGAGCAACTGCATCAGATCCGCGCGCGCTGGAAATCCATCATTACCATCTGCTTTGTGGGTAGCCTTGTTGCGATGATCACCGGTACCTCGGTGGCCTTATTGATGGGCGCGTCGCCGCAGATCGCCGCCTCTATCCTGCCTAAATCCGTCACCACGCCGATTGCCATGGCCGTGGGCGGCAGCATCGGGGGCATTCCGGCCATCAGCGCCGTGTGCGTGATTTTCGTCGGTATCCTGGGCGCGGTGTTTGGTCATACGCTGCTCAATATCATGAAAATTCGTACCAAAGCGGCACGCGGTCTGGCGATGGGTACCGCCTCGCACGCGCTGGGCACCGCACGCTGCGCGGAACTGGATTATCAGGAAGGGGCATTCAGCTCGCTGGCGCTGGTGATCTGCGGGATTATCACTTCCCTGGTCGCGCCGTTTATCTTCCCGATTATTCTGGCAGTCATGGGCTAAAATTTGCGATGCGTCGCGCAAATTTCATTTTCATTTCATAAGTTGCACACATAATGAGATTTGGATCACATATAAAGGCCGTACGGCTCCGTACACTACCGATCCATTAACCTTGATGAGGCAACGTCATGCATCCACGTTTTCAAGCTGCTTTCTCTCAGCTTGCAGAGAATTTGCAATCAGCCCTGGCTCCGGTTCTGGCGGATGCGCATTTCCCCGCCCTGCTGACGGCAGATCAGGTCACGACCCTTAAACAGGCAACGGGGCTGGACGAAGACGCGCTGGCTTTCGCCCTGCTGCCCCTGGCGGCTGCCTGCGCCCGCGCTGACCTTTCCCATTTCAACGTAGGCGCAATTGCGCGCGGCGTGAGCGGAACCTGGTACTTCGGCGGAAACATGGAGTTTCTTGGTGCGACCATGCAGCAAACCGTCCACGCGGAGCAGAGCGCCATCAGTCACGCCTGGCTGCGCGGCGAAAAAGCCCTGCGCGCCATCACCGTCAACTATACCCCTTGCGGCCACTGCCGCCAGTTTATGAATGAGCTGAACAGCGGTCTTGAACTGCGTATCAACCTGCCGGGACGCGCACCGCATACGCTGGGTGATTACCTGCCGGATGCTTTCGGCCCGAAAGATCTTGAGATCAAAACCCTGCTGATGGACGAGCAGGACCACGGTTATGCGCTCTCGGGAGATGAGCTGAGCGAAGCGGCCATTGCCGCCGCCAATAAAAGCCACACGCCCTACAGCAAATCTCCAAGCGGCGTCGCCCTTCAGTGCCGCGACGGCCGCATCTTCACCGGCAGCTATGCAGAGAACGCCGCATTTAACCCGACGCTGCCTCCGCTCCAGGGTGCCCTGAACCTGCTTAGCCTGAACGGGTATGACTACCCGGATATTCAGCGCGCAATCCTGGCTGAAAAGGCCGATGCGCCGCTGATCCAGTGGGACGCGACCGCAGCCACGCTGAAAGCGCTGGGCTGTTCAACCATCGACCGCGTGCTGCTGGCATAATCTGTTCGGCGGGCAGAGTTGCCCGCCAGTCTGACGAAAAACCCCTCAGTTGAATCGCTGTTTCTTGCGCTAACCAGGCGGGTACAGTAGCCTGAGGGAAATTTCATCATCGGTACGAGCCATCTGCATGTTAAAGCGCGTGTTTTACAGCCTGTCTGTCCTGGTCGGCATACTGCTGTTGATCGTGCTGGGTCTCGACCGCTGGATGAGCTGGAAAACAGCCCCCTACATTTTTGATGACCTACAGGATCTCCCCTACCGTCAGGTTGGTGTGGTGCTTGGCACCGCCAAGTATTACCGCACTGGCGTCATAAATCAGTATTACCGGTATCGTATTCAGGGCGCGCTGAACGCCTATAACAGCGGCAAGGTGAACTATCTGCTGCTGAGCGGCGATAACGCGCTGCAAAGCTATAACGAGCCGGTGACGATGCGCAAAGATCTGATTGCCGCAGGCGTCGACCCGGCCGATATCGTGCTCGACTACGCCGGATTCCGCACGCTTGATTCCATCGTGCGTACCCGCAAGGTGTTCGACACCAATGATTTCATCATCATTACCCAGCGTTTCCACTGCGAGCGGGCGCTGTTTATCGCCCTGCATATGGGCATTCAGGCGCAGTGTTATGCGGTGCCATCGCCAAAGGATATGCTGAGCGTGCGCGTACGTGAGTTTGGCGCCCGTTTTGGTGCGCTGGCTGACCTGTACCTGTTCAAACGTGAACCGCGCTTTTTAGGCCCGCTGGTGCCGATCCCAACGATGCATGAAGTGCCGGAAGATGCGCAGGGTTATCCGGCGGTAACGCCAGAGCAGTTGCTGGAAATTCAGAAGAAGTAATAACTTTTGTCGGGTGGCGGCTTCGCCTTACCCGACCTACGATCGCGATTTTGTAGGCCCGGTAAGCGTCGCGCCACCAGGCAAAAAAAGGCCCGCTACGTGAGCGGGCCTTTTCATTCTGAAGATCTTACTTCTTACGCGCGTACTTCAGTGAATCCAGCGCAACCGCGAAGATGATGATGGCGCCCTTGATGATGTACTGCCAGTAGGGGTTCACGCCGATGTAGGTCAGGCCGTAGTTGATAACGGTGAAGATGATCACACCGGTCACCACGCCCAGCACGGTCCCCACGCCGCCGCTGAAGGAGACGCCGCCAACCACGCAGGCTGCAATCGCATCCAGTTCGTACATAAAGCCGAGGTTGTTGGTTGCAGAGCCGATACGGCCCGCTTCCAGCATCCCGCCGAAGGCGTAGAAGACCCCGGACAGGGCGTAAATCATCAGCAGGTTCAGAGCCACGTTGACCCCGGACACTTTCGCCGCTTCAGGGTTACCGCCGATAGCAAAGATGTTTTTACCGAAGCGGGTTTTGTTCCACAGGATCCAGACGAACGCCACCGCAATCAGCGCATAGAAGGTGATGTAGGAGAGACGGAAGCTGCCCAGCGCAACAAACCCCTGCGTGAAGGTCGAGAAGCCGCTGTCGAAGCCAGAGATTGGAGACGCGCCGACGAAATCGTAGTACAGGGAGTTGATACCATAAACGATGATCATCGTGCCAAGCGTGGTGATGAATGGCGTCACGTTCAGGTAAGCAATGATGATGCCGTTAATCAGGCCAATTACCGCGCCGATGGCGCACACGATCAGGATCACCACGAAAATCGGCATGGTCGCCATCTCCGGGAACACCTTGTTGGCGTTTTCCATCGACTGCAACAGGGTTGCCGCAATGACCGCCGCCAGACCCACCTGGCGCCCTGCCGAAAGGTCAGTCCCCTGGGTAACGATAAGTCCCGCCACGCCAAGCGCGATAATAATACGTACGGAAGACTGGGTCAGAATGTTACTCAAGTTCAGCAGACTTAAGAACGTAGGGTCCTGGAAAATAATAATCGCCAGCAAGACTAAAAGAACAACGTAAATACCGCCTTCTTTCAGATAAGTGAGAAAACTTTTTTTATTTAACGCACTCATGAGGAGCCCCTGATCTTAAAGGTGCAAAGACGCAAGACGCAAAATTTCGTTTTGCGTTGTCGTTTTGGTTTCAACAATACCGGCAACGAGACCATTGCTCATAACCAGAATACGGTCTGTGATCCCTAACAATTCCGGCATTTCGGAAGAAATAATAATGATCCCTTTATCTTTTTTCGCCAGCTCGGCGATCAGCTGGTAAATCTCAAATTTTGCACCCACGTCGATACCACGCGTAGGTTCATCCAGCATCAGAATTTCAGGCTGGGTTAATAGCCAGCGACCAATAATGACTTTCTGCTGGTTCCCTCCCGAGAGTGAGCCAATTTGCGTGCGGTGGCCCGGCGTTTTCACGCGCATGGAGTCAATCACCCACTGGGTATCGCTCTTCATGCGGGAATTATCCAGCAGCCCGACTTTATTTTTATAATTGCGAATATTAGAAATTAACGAGTTAAAGTTAATATCCAGATAAGCGTAAATACCGGTGGAACGACGCTCTTCCGTCACCAGCGCAAAGCCATTATTAATGGCTTCGTTGGCGTTGTGGTTGTTGATCTTCTTACCGTGCAGCGTAATGGTGCCTTCGGCTTTCTCACGGATACCAAACAGGGTTTCCACGATATCGGTGCGCTTAGCGCCCACCAGCCCTGCGATGCCAAGGATCTCCCCCTTGTGCAGATCGAAAGAGACATCGCGGATAGACGGCTGACGCAGCGAGGTCAGGTTACGCACCTCCAGAATCACTTCGCCTGGCTTGTTTTCTTTATCCGGGAAACGCTGGTTCAGAGAACGGCCAACCATCATGGCGATGATCTTGTCCATATCCAGCCCTTCCAGCGGCTGGGTGGCGATCCACTGGCCGTCGCGCAGGATGGTGATTTCATCGCACAGCTGGAAGATCTCTTCCATTTTATGTGAGATATAGACAATGCCGCAGCCGCGATCTTTCAGCTTACGAATAATGGTAAAAAGGTGGTTAACCTCTTTTTCCGTTAATGACGATGTCGGTTCATCCATGATCACGATTTTCGCATCATAGGAGAACGCTTTGGCAATTTCGATCATCTGCATCTGGGAAACGGATAATGTCCCGACGCGTGCGCGCGGGTCGATATCAATATCCAGCTCATCAAAAATGGCTTTGGTGTCGCGATACATTTTATCCTGATCAACAAAGACACCTTTGGTTGGATAACGACCCAACCACATATTATCCATAACTGAACGTTGCAGAACCAGGTTTAATTCCTGGTGTACCATCGAGATACCGTTCTCCAGCGCTTCTTTCGCTGAATGGAAGTCGATCTCTTTTCCCTGAAAAAGAATGCTGCCAGAATCTTTTTGATAGATCCCAAAGAGGCATTTTAATAATGTTGATTTACCCGCACCGTTTTCACCCATTAACGCATGAATAGAGTGTGGACGAACTTTTAAATTAACATTATCGAGCGCCTTAACACCGGGGAATGACTTGTTGACACCGGTCATTTCCAACAAGTATTCACCGGACGACTGAGTAGTTGTGCTGACCATAATTATACCTTGTTGGCCTCGCATATCGCGTTATAAAAGGGCGCAACGAATTGCGCCCAGTGAAGACAATGCAGATAACTTATTTACCGATAAACTCAGCCAGGTTGGACTGGTCTACGCCCACGTAAGGAACGCGAACGATTTTGTTGTCAATTTTCCAGTTAGTCCCGTCAGCGGCGCCTTTACCGTCGGCCAGGTTTTTCGCCAGATCGAAGGTGGCTTTCGCCTGGTTGTTGGCATCGTTCAGCACGGTACCGGCCATAGCGCCAGATTTCACCAGCGCCAGCGCTTCTGGCAGGGCATCCACACCGAATACAGGAATGGCGGATTTGTTGTGGGCTTTCAGCGCTTCTACCGCACCCATTGCCATCGCATCGTTGTTGGCGATGACCACTTCAATTTTGTTGGCGTTCGGACCAGAGAGCCACGCGTCCATCTTATCTTTCGCCTGAGCGGTGTCCCACATTGCGGTGTCTAACGCCAGCTGCTGGGTTTTCAGGCCCTTGTCGTTCAGCTCTTTAATAACGTAGGTGGTACGTGCTTCAGCATCCGGATGGCCCGGTTCGCCTTTCAGCAGAACGAACTGAATCTGACCATCTTTGTTCAGATCCCAGTTCGGGTTCGCCGCCCAGTGTTTCGCAATCAGATCGCCCTGGATAATCCCGGACTCTTTGGAGTCGGTACCCACGTAATACGCTTTGTCGTAGCTGTCCAGCGCCTTACGGGAAGGTTCTTTGTTGAAGAAGACAATTGGCACGTTCTGGCCGCGCGCTTTCTCGATCACCGTGCCTGCCGCCGCCGGGTCAACCAGGTTAATAGCCAGCGCTTTCACGCCTTTTGCCAGAAGAACGTCAATCTGATCGTTCTGTTTGGACTGGTCATTCTGGGAGTCATTCATCAGCAGCTGCACGTCTGGCGCTGATTTAGCATCTTTTTCAATTGCTTTACGCACAACGGACATGAAGTTGTCGTCGTATTTATAGATAGTCACGCCAATACGGGTATCCGCTGCGTGCGCTGCTGCGCCAAAAAGCATGCTTGCCATGACAGCAGACAGAGTCAACACCTTCTTATTCATGGTATCTCCGGTTTTTTTTATGCAGGGTAGTTCTTGTGAAAAACGGTCGGCGGGCAGAAGTTAATAAAACGTTACTGATCGCCGAAGTTCACTTATAAAATGTCCAGCTTCCGTGTTCGGTAACGCTCCAGAAATGCGTTTTATTCGTTGTTTGAGGCATGCTGGTAACGGTAAAAGTGAATAATCACCGTTACATTGTGTTTCAGCCCCTAAAACGCTGACATCATAGACAGCGGCTTGTTAAGATACTGTGAATTTACTCACAGATTGAAAACGGTTACATCACGTGATGTTATCAGTTAGTGATCGGAGCCACAGTTTGTCGGATAGCGACCGAATGGCGGCGTACTAAAGTCGGCATAAAACAATGCGTTGCGTCAGGATCTAACAGCCCTGCCGCCCCCTGTAACGCCAGCTCTGTCGCCAGTTTCGCCATCGACGCAATGGGGTAACGCACCGTTGTCAGCTGCGGATCGGTGTAACGGGCAATCGGGATATCGTCAAAGCCGATCAGCGATAAATGCTGCGGCACCGCAATGCCGTTGTCTTTCAGCGCGGTAAGCGCACCTGCCGCCATGCTGTCGTTATAGGCAAACACGGCCGTCAGCTGAAGATTACGCCCCAGCAGTTCCACCATTGCCGCTTCACCGCCCTGCATGTCCGGCGAACCGGTACCTACCCAGCTTTCCAGCGGCGCAATGCCCTGCTCTTTCAGGGCGTTTTGCCAGCCCTCGCGGCGCATCATGTCGTCTTCAATACCGTGGCTGGAGGCCAGATAACCAATGCGCTGATGGCCGTTGCTGATGAGCATCCGCGTCGCCATCATCGCGCCGCTGATGTTATCCAGACCGACGCAGCGGTGCGCGTAGCCGGGGACGATACGGTTGATCAGCACCATGCCGGGGATCTGCTCCATAAACCCGGCCAGCTCTTCATCACTCAGGGCTTTAGAGTGCACAATCAGGGCGTTACAGCGCTGGCGGATCAGTACCTCAATGGCATAACGCTCTTTTTCAGCCTCGTGATAGCTGTTGCCAATCAGCACATATTTCTGGTGCTGCTGGGCAACGACGTCCACCGCTTTGACCAGCGCGCCGAAGAAGGCGTCCGACACGTCCATCACCACTACGCCAATGGTATCGCTGACCTGCGTCGCCAGCGCCTGGGCATTAGCGTTTGGCCGGTACCCCAGTTGGGTCACGGCTTTCATTACGGTTTCACGCGTTTCAGAGCTGACCAGCGCACTGTTGTTCAGCACGCGGGAGACAGTAGCAACAGAAACACCCGCCTGGCGGGCGACGTCACGAATGGTGATCATATTCACCACCCTTTAAAGGATTGCAGCAACTCACAGACACCCCCTGTGTTTAGCAAGGTGGCTATTCTGGCAGCGAGAGAGAGGAGACTACGTGAAGAAGCTCACACAGATGAAAACGCTTACATCCGTTTTGTTAATGATTGTGATCCAGATCGTTATCTGGATGTATTACGCAATGACACGCCCGAAGCACGGGCGGTTAACCGTCGCCATGCCCATTCCAGCGGGCCCTGGCGGAAAAAACGCAGCCAGACAACCGAAAACACCACGTTAACAATCCAGACCGGAATAACAAACGCCAGCAGCGTCAGGCGGTCGAATTTCATAAACAGGCCGAATCGGTAGAAAAGCGTGGTGCATATCAGCGTTTGCAGGATGTAATTGCTTAACGCCATCCGCCCAACGCAGGCCACCGCACTGACGATCCACAGGCGGGAAAGCTGGAGCCAGAAGCCGTAGATCAGCGCCGCATACCCAATAGTCTGAAACGGCGCGCTCAGTTCGCGCGGCACCTGCAACAGGAATGCACACCAGCGGTAATCCCACTGAAGATGCCACTGCATCATCACCGCCGGGAGGTTGATGATCACGCCGAGCAGCACCAGCCCTGCTCCCGTACGACGATAGTGTCGCAGGCTAAATTCCCCTTTCAGCCAGCCGGTGCGCATCAGGGCTGCGCCCATCAGCATCATCCCCGCCAGCTGCCAGCCGTATTGCGCGCCCAGCGCCAGCAGATTATCGCCGAGCATATCGGCCCGGTTGCCTATCGCTTCCATGCCGCCTTTCAGCTTCCAGAACTGCTCATATTGCAGGTTGGCCGCATCCGGGATCCATGAACGACTGGTGGAAGCATCGGCAATCATGCCAAGCAGCAATAACACGGCCAGTCCCATGACATAGAGCATCACGCCGGTATTAAACAGGCTTTTCACACCGGGCGCGTCGCGGATCAGCCGCCAGCAAATCAGCCCCACCAGACCATACGCGAGCAGAATATCGCCGTCCCAGAACAGCAGCCCGTGAATAAAACCGAGGATAACCAGCAGCGTTAAACGCGACTGGATCCAGCGCGTACCGCGTTTGAGGAGAAGCTGAAGTCCCGCGCCAAACAGAAGCGCAAAGAGGGTCAGGAATTTAACCTGTGCAAAGAGATCGAGGATTGCCCACGTCCAGGCGTCGCTGCGCGTGATGTCGCCATACCACGCAGGATTCAGATAAGCGGCCTTCGGCAGACCGAAGGCGCTGATATTCAGCAGCAGGATACCGAGAATGGCGACGCCGCGAACAAAATCGAGCGTGACGTTTCGCTCCATGGTCCCTGCCCTGTCTGATTAGTTGTGGTGACGCACGGCGCGCAGGAACTCCTGGCGGGTGTTCTGGCTCGATTTGAACAGGCCGCCCAGCGAAGTGGTGGTGGTTGCGCTGGTTGCATCACGCACGCCGCGCGCCTTCACGCAGTAGTGCACCGCGTCGATAGACACCGCCACGTTGTTAGTACCCAACAGAGTTTGCAGTGCGGTCAGGATCTGCTGCGTCAGACGCTCCTGCACCTGCGGACGCTGGGCAAAAAACTGCACGATGCGGTTGATCTTGGACAGGCCAATGACCGTATCTTTTGGAATATAGGCCACCGTCGCTTTACCATCGATGGTCACAAAGTGATGCTCGCAGGTGCTGGTCAGCGTGATATCGCGTACCGTCACCATCTCATCGACCTTCATCTTATTTTCAATGACGGTGATTTTCGGGAAGTTCGCGTAATCCAGGCCGGAGAAAATTTCGTCGACGTACATCTTCGCGATGCGGTGCGGCGTCTCCATCAGGCTGTCGTCGCTCAGATCGAGATTCAGCAGTTGCATGATCTCCGTCATATGGCCGGCGATCAGACTCTTGCGGGTATCATTGTCCAGCTCCTGCACGGGCGGGCGCAGTGGCGTTTCAAGACCGCGCGCAACCAGCGCTTCATGGACAAGGGCTGCTTCTTTACTGAGTGATGACATTCTTTTCTCCTGCAGGTGTGGCGTCTTTTGCCCTCGTTGTGGCAAAAGTGTGCGCTCATTGTGCGTGAGGCGACGCACATAATCCAGTATTCACGACGATAATTATTGCAATTGCTGTTGCCTTTCAGCCTGACGGTTCCAGACTAACGCTCCGCCAACGAACAGCGCGATCCCCGCCAGCCCCAGCGCAGGTTCCAGCCGATGTGTGAGCCAGGTCGACAGTGCCGACGTGACCGGCCCCACCAGCTGACCAATGGCATACCCGGTGGTGAGCAGTCCCGCCATATAACGCGTGTGGTCTGGCGCCAGCTCGCGACCGTACAAAAGAGAGAGCTGCACGGCGCAGAGGAACCCGCCGCCCACCAGCAGCCCACCCGTCAGCAAGCCGCCTATGCCCGGCAGCAGCCAGGCCGCCAGCACGCCAATCCCCTGTAACCACAGAACAATCGCCAGCCTGCGGTTAGCGCTTGATGTATGCCGCAGGGCAATGCTGAGCGCAATTCCCACCACCGAGGCGGCGCCAAATATCGGCCAGACAAACTGGGCAAACAGGCTGCCGGGAAAACGCACCGCCGCCATTTGCGATAAAAAGGTCGCCGGGAGGATATAGCCGAACCCTGCCAGGCTGTAGCTCCAGACCAGACGCTTGAGATCTGCGGTCAGCAGCAGCGGTTCAGGCGCGGTACCGGGCCGATGGAGCTGCCCGGACCGCGGCAGGTAGCGCGCCACCAGCACAATCAGCACCAGCGCCAGTACGCCGTAGATTTGCCATGCCGCCCCGGCGGACAAGGATTTCGCCTGAATATAGACCGCCAGCAGGCCGCTCAGGGCGATGCCGGCCCCGGGTCCGGCAAAGACGGCCGCACTGAGTCCCGGTTTGCCCAGCTGCCCCAGCCGCTCGTTGGTCCAGGCGGCAATCAGCACCATCGACCAGCCGCTCATGCAGCCGATCACAAAGCGCAGCAGACCGTGAACAACGGCATTATCTGCCGCCGCGGAGAGCAGCGTTAGCGCCACCGCACCGGTGATGCCAAGCCAGAGACGCGTTTCAACGAAGCGATGGGCGCGCATGGCATCCCATGCCCCCACCAGATAGCCCAGATAGTTCATTGCCGCCACCAGCCCCGCGCTGGTAAGCGTGAGTTGCCCGGCGGCTATCATCAGCGGCACCTGAGGCGTGAAGGCGAAGCGCCCTATCCCCATCGCCACGACCAGAACCACAAATCCGCTGAGCGCGATACGCAGCGCCATGATCGCTCCAATTGTTAAAGAAAAGTAAATTTATGATGCAACATCTCGCCGTCCTGCGAAAGTGAAAGTTGCTCACAGGTCAATGAAAACTCTGTATTATGCGTTTTATGAATCGTCTTACCTTTAAGGAGCCCTGCATGGAACTGCTCGAAGAGCATCGTTGTTTTGAAGGTCGACAGCAGCGCTGGCGGCACGACTCCACCACGCTGAATTGTGCTATGACGTTCAGCATTTTCCTGCCCCCTGCGGACAATCCACCGGTGCTGTACTGGCTTTCAGGCCTGACCTGCAACGACGAAAACTTCACCACCAAAGCGGGTGCCCAGCGTATTGCCGCCGAACTGGGCATTGCGCTGGTGATGCCAGATACCAGCCCGCGTGGCGATGACGTGGCCGACGATGCCGGATACGATTTGGGTAAAGGCGCCGGGTTCTATCTCAACGCCACGGAACAACCGTGGGCGAGCCATTACCGCATGTATGACTACATTCGCGATGAACTGCCTGCCCTGGTGCACTCTCAGTTCGCGGTCAGCGAGCGCTGCGCGATAAGCGGACATTCGATGGGTGGCCACGGGGCGCTGATAATGGCGCTGAAAAATCCGGGGAAATACACCAGCGTGTCCGCATTTGCGCCGATTGTGAACCCAACGCAGGTGCCGTGGGGGCAAAAAGCCTTTACGCACTATCTGGGTGAAGATGCAGAAAAATGGCAGGAATGGGACAGCTGCGCGTTGATGCTGGCGAGCGATTCGGTGAATGCGATCCCAATGCTTATCGATCAGGGCGATGCGGATCAGTTCCTCGCCGGACAGCTACAGCCTGCGGTGCTGGCGGAAGCCGCGCGCCAGAAGGACTGGCCGCTAACGCTGCGCATTCAGCCGGGATACGACCACAGCTATTACTTCATAGCGTCCTTTATTGAGGATCATCTCCGCTTCCATGCGGAGCATCTGTTCAGATAAGTTCCGCCTTTTGCCCGGTAGCGCCTCCTGCCTACCGGGTCTTCCCCTCCCCCTCTTTACATACTTCTATCCGCTTGAATCCAGCCTGATTTCTGTCGCCGACACCCAAACACAAATGATTTCAATTATCATTTGTGTTTGCAATTCTACATTCTTTTGTACAATTCCAGGCTCTTCTCCATCTCAAAGAGTTCTTACAAGACAAAAACATACAGTTCTCAGGGTTATCCCGATGGAGTTTTATTCATTTTTATACGGAATGTACAAATGACAATACCGCGCATTAAGCTCCTGGCCGTCGCCATTGGCGCTGCCACATGTTCCCCCTTCGTTCACGCAGCCGATCAGGACACCGTTGTCGTCACCGCGACGGGTTTTGAACAAAAGATCCAGAATGCCCCCGCCTCCATCTCTGTGATTTCAAAACAGCAGATTGAAGATAAAGCCTACCGTGATGTTACCGATGCCCTGAGAGACGTCCCGGGCGTTGTCGTCACTGGCGGCGGGAGCAGCAGTGATATCAGTATTCGCGGCATGGCCTCTCAGTACACCCTGTTCCTGGTGAACGGCAAACGCGTCAGTACGCGAAGCACCCGCCCCAACAGCGACAACTCGGGTATTGAACAAGGCTGGCTGCCGCCGCTGGAGTCCATTGAGCGCATCGAGGTCATCCGCGGCCCGATGTCCTCGCTTTACGGCTCCGATGCTATGGGTGGCGTAATTAACGTCATTACCAAAAAAGTCTCGAACACTAAAGCCTGGACCGGTTCGTTGCATGGCGATGCGACCTTCCAGGAAAACAATGATTCCGGCGATATCTTCCAGACCAACGCCTACGCTTCTGGTCCCCTGATCGACGGACTGCTGGGCGCAAAAGTGACGGGGCTGTTGTCACGCCGCGCAGAAGATAAAATCGTGAACGGCTATAACGAGCAGAAAATGCGTAACGGTGGCATTACGCTGAACTTCACGCCGGACGAGAAGAACGATTTCGACCTCGACTTTGCTCGCGAGCTTCAGGACAGAAACAGCACCCCGGGGATGTCGAAAGCGGCTGAAACCTGCCGGGGAACAACCTGTACGCCAAATACCAAAAGCGACTCGCGCTATGAGCACACGACCTACTCCTTAACGCACAACGGGTATTACGACGACTTCAATACCACCAGCTATATCCAGCAGGAAGAGACCAATAATCCAGGTCGCAAAATGCGCTCCTATAACACCACCTTCAACAACCAGAACCAGATTTTCCTCGGCGATCATACGTTGACCCTCGGCGGGCAGTATCGTTATGAGAAACTGCGCGACAAGGGTAATCAGCTGGAAGCTGCTGACGGACTGAACAAACTGACGCGCTGGAGCTGGGCCCTGTTTGCCGAAGATGAATGGGCAATGACGGAAAGCTTTACGTTGACCGGCGGTCTGCGTATGGACAAAGACCAAAACTACGGTACTAACTGGACGCCGCGCGGTTACGGCGTATGGCACCTGGCCGATCAGTGGACGTTAAAAGGCGGGGTTTCGGCTGGCTATCGTGCGCCGGATCTGCGTCAGTCGTCTGCCAGCTGGGGCCAGGTAACGGGTGGCGGCCGTCTTGACGGTATCATCGTTGGCAACCCGGATCTGAAACCAGAGAAGAGCCTGAGCGAAGAGCTCGCCCTGCTCTGGGATAACAACGATAACCTGAATGCCGGCGTAACGCTGTTTAATACCGACTTCAAGGACAAGATTACGGAAGTTCGCCGCTGTAACAGCAGCGCCGATCCCGCCTGTACGATTGGCGATCACAGCTATGATTTCGTCAGCGATCGCGTCAACGTGGACAAAGCCAACATGCGCGGTGTGGAGTCCTCCTTCGGGTGGAAAATCACGCGCGATGTGAACTGGACTGCAAACTACACCTATACGGAGTCTGAGCAGAAGAGCGGCCAGTTCTCCGGCAAGCCACTGAACAAAATGCCGAAACACATGTTCAACACCACCCTGGACTGGCAGGCGACGCCAGATGTCGGATTCTGGAGCCGTCTGAACCTGCGCGGTAAAACGTCTGAGTACCTGAGCCGCACGTCAATGTCCCAGGGTACGCCGTCCTACACTCAGGTTGATGTCGGTATGCGCTACAACGCCAACAAAAACCTGCTGGTTACTGCCGGTGTGTATAACGTGCTCGATAAGCAGATTGATTACGATACGTATGACACCGTGCTGGATGGCCGTCGCTACACCGTCGGCATGACCTACAGCTTCTGATCTGCCCATAAAAAAGCCCGCTCAACTGAGCGGGCTAAAAAAGAGGAAGTGCGGTTATTGTTTAAATCGTTCCGGGAAATCCATTTCACTGTAGCGAACGAAGCGTGTTCCTTTCGTCAGTTTGTAGCCAAACCAGATGATCAGGAACAGCGGAATGCCAATATAGGTGGCCGTGACGGCGCCCCAGTCAATGGTGTCCGCAAGGAAGGCCTCATAGTTCTGACCCAGGGTAATAATCAGGCACAGAACGAAGGCGAAGATCGGCCCCAGCGGGAAGAACCCTGACCGGTACGGCAGATTATTCAGATCATGCCCCTGCTTGACGTACCCGCGACGGAAACGGTAGTGGCTGATGGCAATGCCCAGCCAGGCAATGAAGCCCGTCATACCAGAGGTGTTAAGCAGCCACAGGTAGACCGTCTGATTGCCGAACATGGAGGTCAGGAAACAGAGACCCGCAATCACCGTGGTCGCATACAGCGCGTTGCGCGGCACGCCACCGCGAGACAGTTTCGAGAAAATACGCGGCGCTTTACCGTCGCAGGCCAGGGTGTAGAGCATGCGGGTGGAGGCGTACATCCCGGAGTTACCCGCAGACAGTACCGCCGTCAGGATCACCGCGTTCATCACCGCCGCGGCAGAGAGCAGACCCGCGTGCTGGAAGACCAGCGTGAACGGGCTGACGCTGATGTCTTTCACATCGTTACGCAGCAGGCTTGGGTCGGTATACGGAATAATCAGGCTGATAATCAGGATCGCGAACACATAGAACAGCAGGATACGCCAGAACACCTGACGCACCGCGCGCGGAATGTTCTTCTCCGGGTTTTCGGATTCACCGGCCGCGATACCAATCAGCTCGGTACCCTGGAAGGAGAAGCCGACAATCATCGCCACGCCAATCATCGCCGAGAAGCCCCCGGCAAACGGCGCATCGCCTATAGTCCAGTTACTCCAGCCCGCCGGTTCAGCCCCTTTGAAAATACCAACGATCATCGCCACACCGACGACGATAAAGATGATGACGGTTGCCACTTTAATCAAAGAGAACCAGTATTCCGCTTCGCCAAAGCCGCGCACGGAGATGTAGTTCAGCAGGAAGATGACCGCCAGGAACAGGGCGCTCCAGATCCAGCCTGGCGTGTCCGGGAACCACCAGGTCATCACCAGCTGTGCGGCGACGAGGTCAACGGCGATGGTCACCGCCCAGTTGTACCAGTAGTTCCAGCCCAGCGCGAAGCCGAAGCCTTCCTCAACGTATTTTTGTCCGTAGGTCGAAAACGAACCAGACACCGGCATGTATGCCGCCAGTTCACCCAGGCTGGTCATCAGGAAGTAGACCATCAGGCCAATCAGGATATAAGAGAATAATGCCCCACCCGGGCCGGCTGCCGAAATTGTTGCGCCAGAGGCAACGAAAAGACCCGTACCGATGGAGCCGCCAATGGCGATCATCGTCAGGTGACGCGCCTTAAGTGCGCGACGTAGCGCGGGCGCTTCTGTGGTTTTAGTTTCTGAAACCATGTGAAAATGCTGTCCATTCAATAAATGAGGCGCGATTGTAGCAGACGATCTGCGTTGCTTCCGGCAGAAATGCTCAGTTATAAGAGAGCTTCATGACTCGGCCAGGATTATAAGTAAAGCATAAAAATGTGGGGTGATAAGCGCACATAGCCCCGGTAAGCGAAGCGCCACCGGGGAACGTTAAATGGCGCAGTAGCGCAGAAAACGCTGGAGCGAGCTGGAAAGGTGTTTCTGACGATGATGGATGCACCACAGCGTGCGCACCAGCTTCGGCAGCGGAACGGGGATCTCAACCAGAGAGCCGGTCTCCAGCTGTTCGGCAATCACCCGTCGGGAAAGACAGCTAATGCCCAGGCCATGACGCACCGCATGCTTAATCGCCTCGGAGTTACCTAACTCCATCCCTAACTGGAACTGCGGCAGATGGGACAGCAGCAGATAATCGACAATCTCACGCGTGCCGGAGCCCTGCTCTCGCAAGATCCACTGCGCCTGCGCCAGACGCTCCAGCGTCACCTCGCCCTGGAGTAAAGATGAGGCCGGGGAGGCAAACACCACCAGCTCATCCTCCAGCCAGGGTTCCGCAATGATATCCACGTTGTGGCACGGCCCTTCGATAAGCCCGATGTCCACGCGGAAATCGATCACCGCGTTGATCACGTCCTGGCTGTTGCCGACGCTCATTTCCAGCGGCAGGGTCGGAAAATCCCGGCGGTAGCGGGCAATCACTTCCGGCAGGATGTAGTTACCGATCGTGCTGCTGGCGTAGACGCGAATAGCGCCGTTGTCCTCGCGGAACAGCTGTTCGATCTCCGTTGCCTGCTCCAGCAAGGCCAGGGCACGCGGGTACAGCAGGCGGCCATGTTCGTTCACCACCAGCCGCTTTCCTACCCTGTCGAAAAGCTGAACGCCCAGTTGCCCTTCAAGATCGGTCAAGGCCGCGCTAACGGCGGACTGCGAGAGCGCCAGCATTTGTGACGCCTGGGTTGTCGAGCCGCTTTTCAGCACCTCGGCAAAAACTTCCAGCTGACGCAATGTAATGTGCATGGTTGCTTACCACTTATAAAGATTGATTATAAATATATAATCAATTTTATTTTTAAGCCAGAGCGCCGTAACCTTTAGCCAGACAAAGGAGAAGGTTATGTCAGAAATCACCCTACAACATCATCGTACAGTGTGGCACTTCGTGCCGGGTCTCGCGCTCAGCGCCGTGGTTACCGGCGTGGCTTTATGGGGCGGGAGTATACCGGCGGTTGCCGGCGCAGGGTTCAGCGCCCTGACGCTGGCCATTCTGCTTGGCATGGTGGTCGGGAACACCGTTTATCCACACATCTGGAAATCCTGCGACGGCGGCGTGATTTTCGCCAAGCAGCATTTATTACGTCTCGGGATCATCCTTTATGGCTTCCGTCTCACCTTTTCGCAGATTGCGGATGTCGGTGTCAGCGGGATTGCCATTGACGTCCTGACCCTTTCGAGCACCTTTTTACTGGCGTGCTTTATCGGCCAGAAGATCTTTGGGCTGGACAAACAGACCAGCTGGCTGATCGGTGCGGGTAGCAGCATCTGCGGCGCGGCGGCGGTACTGGCAACAGAACCCGTCGTTAAAGCCGAAGCCAGTAAAGTCACGGTTGCCGTCGCGACGGTAGTTATCTTCGGTACGCTGGCGATCTTCCTGTATCCGGCCATGTATCCGCTGGTGGCGCACTGGTTTAGTCCGGAAACCTACGGCATTTATATCGGCTCAACCATGCACGAAGTGGCGCAGGTGGTGGCGGCAGGTCACGCCATTAACCCGGAAGCGGAAAACGCGGCGGTCATCGCCAAAATGCTGCGCGTGATGATGCTGGCCCCGTTCCTGATTTTCCTCGCGGCGCGGGTTAAACAGCTTGCTCCGGCAGGCGGTAGCGAGAAAAGCAAAATCACCATCCCGTGGTTTGCGATCCTGTTCATCGTGGTCGCTGTCTTCAACTCTTTCCACCTGCTGCCAAAAGCAATGGTGGATATGCTGGTGACGCTGGATACGGTCCTGCTGGCGATGGCGATGGCGGCGCTGGGCGTCACCACACACGTCAGCGCGCTGAAAAAAGCCGGCGCGAAACCGCTGCTGATGGCGCTGGTGCTGTTCATCTGGCTAATCGTTGGCGGTGGTGCGATTAACCTCGCCGTGCACAGCCTGTTGGCATAAACCATCTCGTCCTTCTCCTGTTAACCCGCTATCATAGGCATTTCGGGTTAACAGGAGTCTTTTTATGAAATATGTTGGAGCGCACGTCAGCGCTGCCGGTGGCCTTGCGAATGCCGCCATTCGCGCCGCCGAAATCGAGGCGACCGCTTTCGCCCTGTTCACCAAAAACCAGCGCCAGTGGCGCGCCGCAGCGCTCACCGCTGAAGTGATTGATGATTTCAAAGCCGCCTGTGAGAAATACCACTATGGGCCTGGCCAAATCCTTCCCCACGACAGCTACCTCATTAACCTCGGTCACCCGGTTGCCGAGGCGCTGGAAAAATCCCGCGAAGCGTTCCTGGATGAGGTTCAGCGCTGTGAACAGCTGGGGCTGACGCTGCTGAACTTCCATCCCGGCAGCCATCTGATGCAGATTGACGAAGACGCCTGTCTGGCGCGCATCGCCGAGTCCATCAACATGACGCTGGATAAAACCCAGGGCGTGACGGCGGTGATTGAGAATACCGCCGGTCAGGGCAGCAACCTCGGCTTTAAGTTTGAGCATCTGGCGGCGATCATCGACGGCGTGGAAGATAAATCCCGCGTGGGGGTGTGCATCGATACCTGTCACGCCTTTGCCGCCGGCTATGACCTGCGCACAACCGAGGCCACGAAAAATACCTTCGAGGAGTTCGAGCGTATTGTCGGTTTTAAATACCTTCGCGGTATGCACTTAAACGATGCGAAAAGCGCGTTCGGCAGCCGCGTTGACCGCCACCACAGCCTGGGCGAAGGCAACATCGGCCATGATGCGTTCCGCTTTATCATGCAGGACGCCCGCTTCGACGGCATTCCGATGGTGCTCGAAACCATTAACCCGGATATCTGGGCGGAAGAGATTGCCTGGCTGAAGGCGCAGCAAACCGCTGAACAGGCGGCATAAAAAAAGCCGGGCTGCTTACGCACCCGGCTTTTTTGTAGGTCGGGTAAGGCGAAGCCGCCACCCGACACCTCTTTTAGGCTGCTTTTGCGACCACTTCCGCTTCCGGGCGCTTTAGCACCGCGTAAGACAGGCCTGCCACCAGCGTACCGGCAACAATCGCCAGCAGATAACCCAGCACCGGCGTGATGGCGCCAGGGATGAGCAGGACGAACAGACCGCCGTGCGGCGCCATCAGTTTCGCACCTACCGCCATGGAGATAGCCCCCGTCACCGCACCACCCACGATACAGCACGGCAGAACACGCATTGGATCGCGTGCCGCAAACGGGATTGCGCCTTCGGTGATGAAGCACAGGCCCAGCACCAGCGCCGCTTTACCGCCTTCCTGCTGCGCTTTATCGAACTTACGGCGGGCAATAATCGTCGCCAGACCGAGCGCCAGCGGAGGCACCATACCGGCCGCCATGATCGCCGCCATCGGCGCGTAGGTCTGGGTACTCAGCAGGCCAACGCCAAACGCATATGCCGCTTTGTTCACCGGACCACCCATGTCGGTACACATCATACCGCCGAGGATTGCGCCCAGCAGCACCGCGTTCGCCGTCCCCATGGTTTGCAGCCAGTGGGTCAGACCTTCCAGAATGCCCGCGACCGGCTTACCAATCAGGTAAATCATCGCCAGACCGACCACCAGGCTGGAAATCAGCGGGATGATCAGGATAGGTTTCAGCGCCTCCATACTCTGCGGTAGCTTCAGCTTCGAGCTGATCAGCTTCGCCACATAACCGGCGAGGAAACCGGCAATGATACCGCCGATAAAGCCAGAACCGGTGCTCACGGCGAGCATACCGCCGATAAGACCCGGCGTCAGACCCGGACGGTCAGCAATGGAGAAGGCGATAAAGCCCGCCAGCACCGGCACCATCAGCGCAAACGCGGAGCCGCCGCCAATCTGCATCAACGCAGCCGCCAGCGTGCCCGGCTCTTTAAACGCCTCGATACCAAAGGCGAAGGAGAGCGCAATGCACAGGCCGCCCGCCACTACCATCGGCAGCATGTAAGACACGCCCGTTAACAGGTGACGATAGGCACCGGCAGACTCTTTCTTGCCTTCGGTCGGCGTTTTTGCCGCACCGGTTGCCTGATACGGTTTGGCTTCTGCCAGCGCCTTATCAAACTCCTGCGCGGTCTTCTTCAGCGCCAGGCCGGTAGAGGTGCGGTACATCGGCTTGCCGGCAAACTTCGCCAGATCCACTTCGATATCCGCCGCCACAATCACCAGATCGGCTTCCGCCACCTCTTCCGGCGTGATGGCATTGCCCGCACCAACAGAGCCGCGGGTTTCAACCTTCACCCACCAGCCACGTTTTTTCGCTTCGGTTTCAATGGCTTCAGCCGCCATAAAGGTGTGCGCCACACCTGTCGGGCAGGCCGTTACCGCAACAATGCGTTTCGGCCCAGCGGCGGCAACCGGCGCCGCCTCAACAGGTGCGCTGTAAACCGTCGCATGACCTTTTGCTTCGCTCAGAAACAGTTCAGGGTGTGCCACCGCGCGATTAATATCACCCAGCCACACTTTTTTGCCGTTCAGGGCGCTGTCAGCGGGGATTTTGTCGCCCAGAACAATCGCCATTTCAGCATCACCCGGGTTATCAATGATATCCAGATGCGCTTTTTGTGCCGCCGCGCCCAGCAGGGTCTTCGCCATATAGGCACGAGCCTGTCCGAGACCGGAGTCAATGATCAGCAGCGTTTTCATTATTCCTCTCCTGCTGTTAGTTAAAAGGTTTTAAGTCAACGCGCGCCATCATCGCGGCTAACTGGGTACGATCGGTAATACCGACATTGCTCTGGCTCACGGCCAGGGCCGCAACGGCGGTAGCAAGACGTAAGGTATGTTCACTGGATTCGCGCATCAGCAGACCGTAGATCAGGCCGCCAACCATCGAATCCCCGGCACCCACGGTGCTGACCACCTCCATTGAAGGCGGTTTGGCAATCCATTCCCCGGAGGCGTTAACCCACAGGGCACCTTCTGCACCCAGCGAAATCACCACGTGAGCGATACCCTGCTCGCGCAGCGCATGGGCAGCGTCAATCACATCCTTTAATTCTGGCAGCTTACGGCCCGCCCAGATCTCCAGTTCGCGGCGGTTAGGTTTAACCAGCCATGGCGAGGCTTTCAGACCGGCGACCAGCGCGTCGCGACTGCTGTCGAAAATAATGCACGGGCACTGGCTGCGCAGGCGCGTCATCCAGTCGGTGAACGCTTCCGGGCTGACGCCGGACGGCAGACTGCCGCTGACGCACACCATGTCAAACTGGCCCAGCCAGCTCAGGGAATCGGCAACAAAGCGCTCCCAGTCAGCCGGGGTCACTTCGAAGCCGGAGAAGTTCAGATCGGTCACTTCACCGTCTTTCTCGGTCAGCTTAACGTTGATGCGGGTACGGCCCTGCACAACCTGAAAACGGTTAGCGATGCCCAGTTCACTGAACAACTGCTGAAAACCATCCTGGTTGTCTTTACCGAGGAAGCCGCCTACGGTGACGTCGATGCCGAGATCTTTCAGCACCTTCGCCACGTTAATCCCTTTTCCTGCGGCATGCAGGCCGGTCGTCCGCACCAGGTTGACTTCGCCACGCTCAATTTCCGGGCAGAAACCCACCAGATCGTAAGCCGGGTTCAGCGTAATGGTCGCAACACGTCTGCTCATTATGCGCCCTCCCCCAGACCGGCCGCGATGGCGTCGCCAATCGCTTTCAGCGCCTGTTCAGCATCCGCACCCTGCGCGGTAAAACGCAGACGATGGCCTTTCTTCACGCCCAGCGCGACTACTTTCATCAGGCTGCGCCCGTTGGCTGGTTTACCCGAACCGTCCAGATTGGTCACAGTGATCTCACTTTCAAATTGTTTAATGGTATTCACCAGCATGGTGCCCGGACGGGCATGCAGGCCGTGTTCGTTACGCACCACGTACTCTGCGCTCAGCAGTTCATCCGTCAGCGCATCGTCGCTGGTCAGCAGGGCCAGCACCGTCGCCGCGTCTGCGTTCAGCAGTTTTTCAGCTTTATTGTTCAGCAGCAGATCGCCCAGACGCTTCAGCACGGAAACCGGCTGATCGTCCGCCATGGCAACCGTTACCAGCATCGCGGCGTGTTCGCCGTCTGTCTCAAAGGCAACCGCAGCACGGCTGACCGCGATAGCGCTACGCAGGTTGCCTTCAGCACTGTCGTTCAGCCAGATGCCCTGACCCAGGTTTAATGGCTTATCATTGATGGCGCGCGTCACAAAAGTGGTATCCGCCGCACCGACCTCTTTCAGGCGGGCCGCGTTAAGCGCCTGGAGCGTCAGCAAATCGGACGCGACGACGTCCAGCGTCAGAGTTTCATTATCCAGCTTCAGCGCTTCGCTCTGTTTTTCGCCCATCAGCAGGGCACGCAGCTCTTCAGCAGTGGTGGCGGATTTAAGCTGTTCCGCGACGGCATCATCACTCAGCACGTGCGTCAGCTGACGCAGCAGGCCCAGGTGTTCGTCACCGCTGGCCGCGATGCCGATCGCCACGTAAGCCACCTGACCCTCGCCCCACAGCACGCCCTGCGGGAACTGGAAGACCTGCACGCCGGTTTTCAGCACCTGATCGCGGGTGTCCGTGGTGCCGTGCGGAATTGCAATACCGTTACCGAGGAAGGTGGAGGTCTGCTGTTCACGCGCCAGCATGCCGTTGACGTAGCCGTCAGCCACGTTGCCAGCCTGCACGAGCGCAGCGGCGACCTGGCGAATAGCCTCTTCTTTATTTCCGGCCTGTTCGCCCGGGTGAATATCCTGAACAGATAACTGGAACATGATTCTCCTCTCCTGCTGAAATTGAATCGTTTCAGCTTAACTGAGAAAATAAGCGCTAACCTGCTTCGTCAGGACATGCAAGATAGCGCTGAAACGTTTCAAGAAGTCTTGTCTTTTCTACAAAAGGTTGCAAGAAAAGTTACATTTCTTGTTGCAGAATTTAGAAGTGCAGCACATTTCTTCTTCAGTCGGGAGGTTTTTGCTGATGTTCAGCAAACAGGTTCAGCACGCTTCAGCGAAACGGCGATAAACTGAAATGCTATTTTGATTTATTGTGGCAATCTTGATTTTGCCCTCTGTTTATTTAATGACAGGCGGCGTAAACTCCGCCTCTCTCTGTTACTCGCAAAGACTGAACATGCATAACACCCCCGCTGCCGGCTCACCAAAGCCTTTTGATTTGACGTCAACGGCGTTTTTGATCGTTGCTTTCCTCACCGGTATTGCCGGTGCGTTACAAACGCCTACGCTGAGCCTGTTTCTGACCAACGAAGTTCACGCCCGCCCGGCGATGGTTGGCTTCTTCTTCACCGGGAGCGCCATCATCGGCATTTTCGTCAGCCAGTTTCTTGCCGGGCGATCAGACCGCAAAGGCGATCGCAAAAGCCTGATCGTTTTTTGCTGCCTGCTTGGAGTGTTTGCCTGCCTGCTGTTTGCCTGGAACCGTAACTACTTCATTCTGCTGTTCGTGGGCGTCTTCCTGAGCAGTTTCGGCTCGACCGCCAACCCGCAGATGTTCGCCCTTGCCCGCGAGCATGCCGACCGCACCGGGCGAGAAGCGGTGATGTTCAGTTCGATACTGCGCGCGCAGGTGTCGCTGGCCTGGGTGATTGGCCCCCCGCTCGCCTACGCGCTGGCGATGGTTTTTGGCTTTACGGTGATGTACCTCAGCGCAGCCGTGGCCTTCGTGGTATGCGGCGCAATGGTCTGGTTCTTTCTGCCCTCCATGCGCAAAGAGCCGAAAGTGGCGACCGGTACGCTGGAAGCTCCGCGACGTAACCGGCGCGACGCGCTGCTGTTATTCATTATCTGTACGCTAATGTGGGGAACCAACAGCCTCTATATCATTAATATGCCGCTGTTTATTATTGATGAGCTGCATCTGCCGGAGAAGCTGGCCGGGATCATGATGGGAACCGCCGCGGGGCTTGAGATCCCCACCATGCTGATTGCGGGCTATTACGCGAAGCGCTTCGGCAAGCGCTTTTTGATGCGCGTCGCCGCCGTAGCCGGGCTGCTGTTTTATGTCGGTATGCTGACGGTTCATACGCCAGCCCTGCTTCTTGCTTTACAGCTGCTGAACGCCATTTACATCGGTATCCTGGCCGGTATCGGCATGCTCTACTTCCAGGATCTGATGCCGGGTCAGGCAGGCTCTGCCACCACCCTTTATACTAATACCACCCGCGTGGGCTGGATTATTGCAGGCTCACTGGCGGGCGTTGTGGCTGAAATCTGGAACTATCATACGGTGTTCTGGATTGCGCTGGTGATGTGCGTCCTGACGCTGAGCTGCCTGACGCGAATCAAAGATGTCTAAGGCGCGGTGAGCGCTTCCAGCTCAAGCAGATAAGTGATGGCCTGCTGGCGCGTACTGCCGCACATTTCGGCGGTTGGCTGGAGCCCGGAGCACACCTTCGGGCGCAGGGGCGAGCCAAAGATCATGCACAGGTTAGTGTCAGAGAGCTGAACGCAGCGGGTATTGGCAGGCTTGCCCTCCGGCATGCCTGGAATGGGGCTTGAGATGGACGGTGCGGTACAGCACGCGCCACAGTCGGAACGACAATCCATACATGCTCTCTGTTGGTGGCAGATGCCCGCGCAGTCGGGCATTGCGCGCACAGTAACACCTTTTATGTATTGATAGCAAAACCCACGAATTCCGCTTGCCTGAAAGGCCGCGCGCGAGTAATTTGGCGCGATATTTTTTACCTCCCGTAAACAGGATTACTGCAATGCCAAGAGCGAACGAAATTAAGAAAGGTATGGTACTGAATTACAACGGCAAACTGCTGATTGTGAAAGATATCGACATTCAGGCACCCAGCGCCCGCGGCGCAGCAACGCTGTACAAAATGCGTTTCTCCGATGTCCGCACCGGCCTGAAAGTGGAAGAACGTTTTAAAGGCGACGATATCGTCGATACCGTGACCCTCACCCGTCGCTACGTTGATTTCTCCTACATCGACGGCAACGAATACGTGTTCATGGATAAAGAAGATTACACCCCGTATATCTTCACTAAAGATCAGATCGAAGAAGAGCTGCTGTTTATTCCAGAAGGTGGGATGCCGGACATGCAGGTGCTGACCTGGGATGGCGTGCTGCTGGCGCTGGAGCTGCCGCAGACCGTTGATCTGGAAATTGTTGAAACGGCGCCGGGCATCAAAGGCGCGTCTGCAAGTGCGCGTAACAAACCGGCTACCCTGACTACCGGTCTGGTCGTACAGGTGCCAGAGTACCTGTCAGCGGGCGAGAAAATCCGTATCCATATCGAAGAAAAACGCTATATGGGTCGTGCTGACTGATTGCGGCGTTTGTCGGGTGGCGGCTGCGCCTTACCCGGCCTACAAAAACACAAAAACCGGCCTCAGAGCCGGTTTTTCGTAGGCCCGGTAAGCGTAGCGCCACCGGGCGATCAGGCTTAAAGAAGTTCAGGATACTTCGTCATTTTCAGCGCCAGCTCGATACCGCGCACTTCCGCCATCCCTTTCAGACGGCCAATCGCCGAATACCCTGGATTCGTTTTCTTGCGCAGATCGTCCAGCATCTGGTGCCCGTGATCCGGACGGAACGGGATAGGACGTACATCCCCCGCCTGCTTACGACGTACCTCTTCAGAGAGAATGGCATCCACCACCGCAACCATGTTCACGTCGCCGCCAAGATGCGCCGCTTCATGGAAGGTTTTCGGGTTCTCTTCACGGCAGGTTGCACGCAGGTGGGTGAAATGAATGCGATCGCCGAAGGTTTCGATCATCCGCACCAGATCGTTATCCGCCCGCACGCCATACGAGCCCGTACACATGGTAAAGCCGTTGTAGATGCTGTCCACCGTCTCTTTCAGCCACTGCATATCTTCAATCGTAGACACGATACGCGGCAGGCCAAGAATAGGACGCGGTGGATCGTCCGGATGAACCGCCAGCCGCACGCCGACTTCTTCTGCCACCGGCACGATAGCGCGCAGGAAGTGCGCCATGTTTTCACGCAGCTGGTTTTTATCGATATCGCCATATTCCGCCAGGCGCGCGCGGAACTGATCGAGGGTATAACCCTCTTCCGCACCGGGCAGGCCCGCGATGATATTGCGAACCAGCTTCTCAATGTCCGCTTCACCGGCGGCATTGAACCACGCCAGCGCCTGCTGCTGCTCTTCGGCGGTGTAGTCTGCTTCCGCCCCCGGACGCTTCAGAATGTGCAGTTCGAAAGCCGCAAAAGCGATTTGATCGAAACGCAGCGCCTTCGAACCATCGGCCATTTCATATTCCAGGTCGGTACGCGTCCAGTCCAGGATCGGCATAAAGTTGTAGCAGACGGTATCAATACCACAGGCTGCCAGGTTACGAATGCTCTGCTGATAATTCGCAATCCAGGTATCACACTCACCGGAGTGGGTTTTGATATCTTCGTGAACCGGAATACTTTCCACAACAGACCAGGTTAACCCCTTCTCTGCCAGCTGAGCCTGACGCTTTTGGATTTCCTCTACCGGCCACACCTGACCGTTCGGAATATGATGCAGCGCCGTGACTACACCCGTTGCGCCAGCCTGACGCACATCATCAAGAGAAACCGGATCGTTCGGCCCGTACCAACGCCAGGTTTGTTCCATTGCCCCACCCTCTCAAGTTGTTATACCAATATGTGTTACTTCAATGACGACTACCATACATGTTTAATCGAAGTGGTCAATACAGCACGCGGCATTGATTGATCAAACTCACATAACAGGGATATTTACGGCTTACCAATTTAATTTGTTGTCATATAACTTTACACTGGCATTGTTAATTAATGGTTAATCAGGTGTGTATTACATGAAGACTATTGCCTCCACCGCGCTTCCTGCTCATGTCCAGCAACCCCGCTACGATCGCGAGCAGTTACGCTCCCGCATCGTCCATTTCGGTTTTGGCGCGTTCCACCGGGCGCATCAGGCGTTGTTAACAAACCGGGTACTGAATGCCAAAGGAGGCGACTGGGGAATTTGTGAGATTAGCCTCTTTAGCGGCGATGTCCTTATGGGCCAGCTCCGGGCGCAGGATCATCTGTTTACCGTGCTGGAGAAAGGTGCCGAAGGCAATCAGCCCATTATTATCGGTGCGGTAAAAGAGTGCCTGAACGCCAAACTCGACTCGCTGGCAGCCATTATTGAGAAATTCTGCGAACCGCAGGTGGCAATTGTCTCCCTCACCATTACCGAAAAAGGCTACTGTATCGATCCGGCGACGGGAAAACTGGATATGCGGAACAGCCGCATCCTGCACGATCTTGAGCACCCGTCTGAGCCGCATTCCGCACCGGGTATTCTGGTTGAAGCCCTTCATCGCCGCCGCGAGCGGGGCCTGCCGGCGTTTACCGTGCTCTCCTGCGACAATATTCCCGACAACGGCCATGTGGTGAAAAATGCCGTTCTCGGCATGGCCGGAAAGCGTTCCGCAGAGCTGGCCGCATGGATCGAGGCGCACGTGAGCTTCCCTGGTACCATGGTCGACCGAATCGTGCCCGCCGCCACCGACGTCTCACTCGCGGAAATCACCCAGGAACTTGGCGTTGAAGATCCCTGCGCCATCAGCTGTGAACCGTTCATTCAGTGGGTAGTGGAAGATAACTTTGTCGCCGGGCGTCCGGAGTGGGAGGTGGCAGGCGTACAGATGGTTGAGGATGTCCTGCCCTGGGAGCAGATGAAGCTGCGGATGCTGAACGGCAGTCACTCCTTCCTCGCGTATCTGGGCTACCTTGCCGGCTACGCGCACATAAATGAATGTATGCAGGACGACAGTTTCCGCGAGGCGGCCCGCAGGCTGATGCTGAATGAGCAGGCCCCTACGCTGCGCATCACCAACGTTGATCTGACAGCCTATGCTGACAGCCTGCTTGACCGCTTCGCCAACCCGGCCCTACAGCATCGTACATGGCAAATCGCCATGGACGGCAGCCAGAAGCTGCCTCAGCGCATGCTGGAAGGGATCCGCATGCATCTTGAGCGTAACACCGCCTGGCCATTACTGGCGCTGGGGGTGGCGGGCTGGATGCGCTACGTCAGCGGTACGGACGAACAGGGCAACGCCATTGACGTACGCGATCCGCTGAGCGACAAGTTTCAGGCCATTGTCGCTACCAGCAGCGACGCAGAACGCGTTAGCGCCCTGCTGACGCTAAATGAAATCTTTGGCGACGACCTGCCGCAAAACCCTGTCTTTGTCGAGGCAATCACCAGCGCGTACCAGCGCCTCGTCCGGCTCGGCGCGCGCCAGGCCGTTATCGAAACGTTAAAAATTTAGCGATTATTGCGTTTAAGGCGAACGGTTTTATGCTCCGTTCGCCCTCCCTCTTCTCAATGCCCGATTTTTTCGTCAGGATGATAGATAGTTGTTACTACATCACAATTATTTATCGGAGCGCACGTGACCAAAACCAACCTGATCACCGGTTTTCTCGGCAGCGGTAAAACTACGTCCATTCTGCATTTGCTGGCCAATAAAGACCCGGCGGAAAAGTGGGCCGTGCTGGTCAACGAATTTGGCGAAGTGGGGATCGACGGCGCGTTGCTCGCCGACAGCGGCGCGATGGTGAAAGAGATCCCGGGCGGGTGTATGTGCTGCGTGAATGGTCTGCCGATGCAGGTCGGGCTGAATACGCTGCTGCGTCAGGGCAAGCCGGACCGTCTGCTGATTGAGCCCACCGGGCTGGGTCATCCTAAGCAAATCCTTGATTTACTGACCGCCCCGGTATACGAGCCGTGGCTTGAGCTGCGTGCGACGCTTTGCCTGCTCGACCCCCGCCAGCTGCTGGATGAAAAAGCGATCAATAATGACAATTTCCGCGACCAGCTCGCCTCGGCAGATATTATCGTGGCGAATAAATCCGATCGCGCGACAGCTGAGAGTCAGGCCGCGTTCCAGTCCTGGTGGCAGCAGGCTGGCGGTGGACGTCAGTATGTGCAGACGACCCAGGGCAACATTGATGGCGCCCTGCTCGACCTTCCCCGCCTAAACCAGACGCAACTGCCTGCCAGCGCTGAGCATTCGCATAGCCACGGCGCGAAGCAAGGCCTGGCTGCACTGAGCCTGCCGGAGCATCAGCGCTGGCGTCGCAACCTGAACAGCGGCCAGGGGCATCAGGCCTGCGGGTGGATCTTCGATGCCGATACGGTTTTCGACACCATTGGTATACTGGAATGGGCGAGACTGGCGCCGGTTGAGCGGGTAAAAGGGATCATGCGCACTCCGGATGGTCTGGTGCGCATTAACCGTCAGGGCGAGGATTTCTTTATTGAAACCCAGAACGTCGCGCCACCCGACAGCCGGATAGAGTTAATTAGTGCGGTTAATACCGACTGGAATGCCCTCCAGTCAAGCCTGTTGAAGCTTCGTTTAAGTTTGGGCGGCTAACGTTGCCCCTGATTTCACACATTGCTGAAGACTATGACGACTCGACTTCCTGCTATTTTATTGCTCAACGCTGCCGGCCTGGCGATCTTTTTCTCCTGGTATATCCCGGCGGATCACGGTTTCTGGTTCCCGCTGGATTCCGGGCTGTTCCACTTCTTTAACCAGGCGCTGGCGAAGAGTGAAGCCTTCCTGTGGCTGGTGGCGATCACCAACAACCGCGCGTTTGACGGCTGTTCGCTGCTGGCAATGGGCTGTCTGATGCTCTCCTTCTGGCTGAAGGAAGACAAAACGGGTCGTCGCCGTATTCTGATTATCGGCCTGGTGATGCTGCTGACGGCCGTGATTATCAACCAGCTGGCGCAGCATCTGATGCCGGTTAAACGCGCCAGTCCTTCGCTCTTTTTCCCGAATATTAACCGCGTCAGCGAGCTGCTTCATATTCCAACCAAAGATGCCTCGAAGGACAGTTTCCCGGGCGACCACGGTATGATGCTGCTGATTTTTGCAGGCTTCATGCTGCGCTATTTTGGTAAAAAAGCCTTCGCCATCGCCCTGGTTATTGTGGTGGTATTTGCATTCCCGCGGATGATGATTGGCGCTCACTGGCTGACAGATATCGCCGTAGGCTCCCTCACGGCGGTGTTAATTGGTTTACCGTGGGTGCTGATGACCCCACTCAGCGATCGCATAATAGGCATTTTTGATCGCTATCTTCCTGGCAAATTTAAACAAGCTGGAAACAAATAAATAACGAAAATTAACACCATTCATCAGGGATCGTTTTCGATCCCTGCGTCACTTCTTTTCGGCGTCATTCAACGCTGTCATCACCCCGTCATACAATTCGTGATAAAAATGAAGCAATTGCAGGGATTACCGATATGAATGGCGGCATTTTGAGCAATTCCGCGCTGTAACTTTGTGTATCACATTTTCTTATAAAAAAACGGACTTTTTTGCTCGCAATACCCCGTGCAATCGGTTAACCTCGAACTCGTTTTGCCCCACTGAGATAATTATTATCATGGTGAATAATTTTGTGCGTTGAGCCACAGTTTTCACCATAAAGAATTGTCTCATTGTGAACAGATTATTAGTCTCGTCACGGTTGGCAATTTTATAACGATATTTTCGTTAAGGACTTCAAGGGAAAACAAACAAAATGGTCAAATCTCAACCAATCTTGAGATATATCTTGCGGGGGATCCCGGCGATTGCAGTGGCGGTTCTGCTTTCGGCATGTAGTACGACGAACACCGCGAAGAATATGCATCCTGAGACGCGTGTTGTGGGAATGGAAGATTCCTCTTCACTGCAAGCCTCTCAGGATGAATTTGAAAATATGGTACGTAATCTCGATGTTAAGTCGCGTATTATGGATCAGTATGCTGACTGGAAAGGCGTGCGTTACCGTCTGGGCGGCAGCACCAAGAAAGGCATCGATTGTTCCGCATTCGTACAGCGTACGTTCCGTGAACAGTTTGGGTTAGACCTTCCGCGTTCTACTTATGAACAGCAGGAAATGGGCAAATCCATTTCGCGCACTAAACTGCGCACGGGCGATTTAGTCCTGTTCAGAGCGGGTTCAACCGGTCGACACGTTGGCATCTATATCGGTAACGATCAGTTTGTCCATGCTTCCACCAGCAGTGGTGTGACGATTTCCAGCATGAACGAACCTTACTGGAAGAAGCGCTACAACGAAGCTCGCCGCGTTCTGAGCCGTAGTTAATATTGCTGTCGTATCGTTGGTTATCCCTTGGCTGGCGATACGATAAAAAAAGCACTGCTCCGGCAGTGTTTTTTTTTGCCCGTTACACTGATAACTATCCAGCGGCATTTCAGGAATCACGACATCTATGTTTACCCGCTACTTCTCCAGCAACCGCAAGATTCTGTTTCTCAGTTTCCTTACGGGGTTATTCACTGCCCTGCTCCTGGGAGCATTACAGTTTTACTGGAGTTATCACAAGCGAGACGTCAGATTCGATACCCTTATTACCGATTTAAGCGTCTACATGGAGAGCTATTTCGATGAGCTCAAAATGTCGATTGATACGCTCCAGCCACTCACGCTGAACAGCTGCGAGGAAGTGAGTGCCGCCCTGACCTCCCGGGCGGCTTTTAGCATCAACGTGCGCGCTTTTTTGCTGGTCAGGGATAAAAACGCCTACTGCTCTTCCGCCACCGGCCCGATGAATGTCCCCCTGCAAGCGCTTATTCCTGAACTGCACATCAATAAACAGGTTGATATGGCGCTCCTGCCGGGCACCCCCATGATGCCGGACAAGCCCGCGATTGCCATCTGGTATCGCAACCCACTGGTGAAGGACGGCGGTGTATTTACCTCCGTTAATCTTAACCTGACTCCTTATCTCCTCTACACCTCAAGACAGGATGAGTTTGCCGGTATTTCCATCATTATTGGCGATTATGCGTTATCAACCCATTCCGGAACGCTGGTCCCTGCGCGTGATTTGCCTGATATCCCGGTCCGTACCGCCACGCTGAAAAATGTGCCTCTGACCATCCATGTTTATGCGGAAGCCTGGACGACCGATGAAGTGCTGTACGCCCTGTTTTTCGGCCTGGTCTGCGGTATCGCGGCGGGCCTGTTGAATTTCTATATTCTTACTATCCGTCTTAATCCGGGGAAAGAGATCCTAACGGCCATCAAACGCGACCAGTTTTACGTGGTCTATCAACCCGTCGTGGATGCGCAGTCGCTCAAAATGACCGGGCTGGAAGTCCTGATGCGCTGGAAGCATCCGGTGATGGGAGAAATTCCACCGGATGCCTTTATTAATTTCGCTGAAGCGCAGAAGCTGATTGTCCCGCTGACGCTGCATCTTTTTGACCTGATTATCCGCGATGCCCCTGTCCTGCAAACGGTGCTCCCGCCTGGGGCCAAGTTTGGGATCAACATCGCGCCCGGGCATCTGCATGCTGAAAGCTTTAAAGAGGATATGCGCGCGTTTGCCGCCGCCCTTCCACCCGATCACTTCCAGATTGTGCTGGAAATAACCGAGCGCGATATGATCAACCACCGCGAGGCTAATCAGCTATTCGAATGGCTGCACGAAGAAGGTTTTGAAATTGCCATCGATGATTTTGGCACCGGCCACAGCGCGCTGATCTATCTGGAACGCTTCACGATGGATTACCTGAAAATTGACCGTGGCTTCGTGAATGCCATCGGGACTGAAACCGTCACCTCGCCAGTGCTTGACGCGGTGCTGACGCTGGCAGAACGCCTGAATATGTTAACCGTTGCCGAGGGTGTTGAAACGCCGGAGCAGGCGGCGTGGCTGCGCGAGCATGGCGTGAACTATCTTCAGGGCTACTGGATCGGCCGCCCGATGCCGCTGGAGCAGTTCAGGACGTGGCAACCCGACATCACGCTCGGGGAATAATTTCACAATCACGGCGCTGTCCCTTATTATTCTGTTCAACCGAGCCTGCCTGTGAACAAAGGGATCCGCCGCACTATGATTATGCGCGTTGTGTTGACGCTATTGGCGCTGGTGAGCCTGTCGAGCCAGGCGCAGACCATCAAAGAGAGCACGGCCTTTGCCGTCATTGGCGAGCCGAAGTACGCGGTTAACTTTAACCACTACGATTACGTTAACCCCGCCGCCCCGAAAGGCGGAAACGTGACGCTTTCCGCCACGGGAACGTTTGACAACTTTAACCGCTTTGCCCTGCGCGGCGTGGCGGCAGCGCGTACCGAATCCCTCTATGACACGCTGTTCGTCACCTCCGACGACGAGCCCGGCAGCTATTATCCCCTGGTTGCTGAGAACGTGCGTTACGCCGATGATTTCAGCTGGGCAGAAATCGCGATTAATCCGCGGGCGCGTTTTCACGACGGTACGCCGGTTAGCGCCCGTGACGTGGCATTCACCTTTCATAAATTTATGACCGAAGGCGTGCCGCAGTTTCGTCTGGTGTACAAGGGCACCACGGTGAAAGCCATCGCCCCGCTGACCGTGCGAATCGAACTCCCTGAGCCGAACAAAGAGAATATGCTGAGCCTGTTCTCCCTGCCCGTCATGCCCGAATCCTTCTGGAAAAATCATAAGCTGAGCGATCCCCTCTCTACCCCGCCGCTGGCCGGAGGGCCGTATCGCATTACCGACTGGCGAATGGGCCAGTACGTGATCTATTCCCGGGTGAAAGATTACTGGGCAGCCACGCTGCCGGTAAACCGGGGCCGCTGGAACTTCGATACAATCCGCTACGACTACTACCTGGATGATAACGTGGCCTTCGAGGCATTTAAGGCGGGCGCGTTTGATTTACGTGTCGAGAACAGCGCCAAAAATTGGGCGACCCGCTATATCGGAAAAAATTTCGCGAAAGGCTATATCGTTAAAGACGAACACAAAAACGAATCCGCGCAGGACACGCGCTGGCTGGCGTTTAATATTCAGCGCCCGGTTTTTTCCGATCGTCGGGTGCGTGAAGCCATTACCCTGGCGTTTGATTTCGAATGGATGAACAAAGCGCTGTTTTACGGAGCCTACAGCCGGGCGAACAGCTATTTCCAGAATACTGAATATGCCGCCCGTGATTATCCCCACGCGGACGAGCTGGTTTTGCTGGCGCCAATGAAAGCGGAGCTCCCGCCGGAGGTGTTCACCCGCGTATTTGAACCGCCCAAATCCGACGGAAACGGGTTCGACCGGGACAACCTGCTGAAAGCCAGCAACCTGCTGGATGATGCTGGCTGGGTGCTGAAAAATCGGCAACGGGTTAATGTGCAAACCGGTAAACCGCTCAGCTTCGAACTGCTGATTGCCTCCGGCGCAAACGATCAGTGGGTGCTGCCATTTAAGAAGAACCTTGCCCGGCTTGGCGTCACCATGAATATCCGCCAGGTCGATATGGCCCAGTTAACCAACCGCAAGCGCAGTCGCGATTACGACATGATGCAGACCCTGTGGGCCGCGCAGCCGTGGCCAAGTTCAGATCTGCAAATCTCCTGGGCATCGGGGTATATCGACTCCTCCTACAACGCCCCGGGCGTAAAGAGCCCGGTGATTGATGCGCTGATTGCAAAAATTGTCGCCGCTCAGGGCGATAAGAACAAGCTTCTGCCGCTTGGCCGCGCGCTCGATCGGGTCTTAACCTGGAACTATTACATGCTGCCGATGTGGTATATGGGCGAAGATCGCGTGGCCCGCTGGGATAAATTCTCCCTGCCTGCCGTTCGCCCGGTCTACACCCTCGGCTTTGACACCTGGTGGTATGACGTGAATAAAGCCGCAAAACTGCCCGCAGAGCGGCGTTAAGGAGTGACGATGGGCGCTTATCTTATCCGCCGGCTGCTGTTAGTGATCCCGACGCTGTGGGCCATTATTACCATTAACTTTTTTATCGTCCAGATCGCCCCCGGCGGTCCGGTGGACCAGGCAATTGCGGCAATAGAATTTGGTCACGCTGGCGGCATGCCGGGCGGCGGCGGTGAAGGAATGGGGGCCAGCCATGCCCGGACGGGCGTGGGCAACATCAGTGAAAGCCACTACCGGGGCGGTCGCGGACTGGATCCGGAGGTGATCGCCGAGATCACCCATCGCTATGGTTTTGACAAGCCGCTGCACGAGCGTTATTTCAGGATGCTCTGGGATTATGTCCGTTTCGATTTTGGCGACAGCCTGTTTCGCAGCGCCTCGGTGTTAACCCTGATCAAACAAAGCCTGCCGGTTTCCATCACGCTCGGACTGTGGGGGACGCTGATTATTTATCTGGTCTCCATTCCGCTGGGGATCCGAAAAGCGGTCTACAACGGTAGCCGTTTCGATATCTGGAGCAGCACATTCATTATCATCGGCTACGCTATCCCGGCGTTTCTGTTTGCCGTGCTGCTGATTGTCTTTTTCGCCGGCGGCAGTTATTTCGACCTCTTCCCGCTGCGCGGGCTGGTCTCTGCGGATTTCAGCACCCTGCCGTGGTATCAGAAAATCACCGATTACTTCTGGCACATCACGCTTCCGGTGCTGGCAACGGTCATCGGCGGATTTGCGGCGCTTACGATGCTGACCAAAAACGCCTTTCTTGATGAGATCCGCAAACAGTACGTCGTCACCGCGCGCGCCAAGGGTGTCGGTGAAAAGCAGATCATGTGGAAGCACGTTTTTCGTAACGCCATGCTGCTGGTGATTGCCGGTTTCCCCGCCACGTTCATCAGTATGTTTTTTACCGGCTCGCTGCTGATAGAGGTGATGTTCTCGCTCAACGGATTAGGGCTGCTGGGCTATGAGGCCACCGTCTCCCGTGATTATCCGGTGATGTTTGGCACACTCTACATTTTCACCCTGATCGGCCTGCTGCTGAACATCATCAGCGATATCAGCTATACGCTGGTCGATCCCCGTATCGATTTTGAGGGTCGCTGATGTCGCGTTTAAGCCCCGTCAATCAGGCCCGCTGGGCGCGCTTTCGCCACAACCGTCGCGGCTACTGGTCGCTGTGGATCTTCGCCGTCCTGTTCGCCTTAAGTATGTGTTCGGAACTGATTGCCAACGATAAACCCCTGCTGGTGCATTTCAAAGACCGCTGGTATGTACCGGTGCTGGCCACCTACAGCGAAAGCGATTTTGGCGGCCCGTTTGCGACGCCAGCCGAGTACCAAGATCCCTGGTTACGTGAACAGATAGCGCAGCACGGCTGGGCTATCTGGGCGCCGATTCGTTTTGGCGCGAACAGTATTAACTTCGCCACGTCCACCCCCTTCCCTTCGCCGCCTTCCGCGCAAAACTGGCTGGGAACGGACGCCAACGGCGGCGATGTGCTGGCGCGCATTCTCTATGGCACCCGCATCTCGCTCCTGTTTGGGCTGCTGCTGACGCTCTTTAGCAGCGTAATGGGCGTTGTGGCGGGCGCCGTGCAGGGCTATTACGGGGGTAAAATAGATTTATGGGGACAGCGCGTGATTGAAGTCTGGTCCGGTATGCCGACGCTGTTTCTGATTATCCTGCTGTCCAGCGTGGTACAGCCTGGCTTCTGGTGGCTGCTCGGGATCACCGTCCTGTTCGGCTGGATGGCGCTGGTCGGCGTGGTGCGCGCGGAGTTTCTGCGTACGCGGAATTACGACTATATTCGCGCTGCGCAGGCGTTAGGCGTGAGCGATGGCGCAATCATCTTCCGCCACATGCTTCCCAATGCTGTGGTGGCGACCCTCACCTTCCTGCCGTTTATTTTGTGCAGCTCCATTACCACCCTGACGTCGCTTGATTTTCTTGGTTTCGGTTTGCCGCTGGGCTCACCGTCCCTTGGCGAACTGCTGTTGCAGGGCAAAAACAATCTCCAGGCCCCCTGGCTGGGCATCGCCGCATTCCTCTCCGTGGCGGTGCTCCTTTCCCTGCTGATTTTTATTGGCGAAGCCGTGCGCGATGCCTTCGATCCCAACAAGGCGGTATGACATGACCCGGCCTCTTCTGAGTATAGAGAACCTGTCGATTGCGTTTTCAAAACAGGGCGAATCACGCACGGTGGTGACGGATTTATCGTTGCAGATCCAGCGCGGAGAGACGCTGGCGCTGGTCGGGGAATCCGGCTCCGGTAAGAGCGTTTCGGCGCTGTCGGTGCTGCGCCTGCTCCCTTCCCCGCCGGTCAGCTATCCGCAGGGGGATATTCTGTTCCATGGACAATCGCTGCTGAACGCTGACGAGCAAACCCTGCGCGGCATTCGTGGCAACAACATCGCCATGATTTTTCAGGAGCCGATGGTGTCGCTCAACCCACTGCATACCCTGGAAAAACAGCTCTATGAAGTGCTGTCACTTCATCGGGGAATGCGTAAAGAGGCAGCGCGGGGTGAAATTCTGGACTGCCTTGAACGCACCGGTATCCGTAATGCGGCGAAACGGCTGAACGATTTCCCGCACCAGCTTTCCGGCGGCGAGCGCCAGCGCGTGATGATTGCGATGGCCCTGCTCACGCGCCCCGAACTGCTGATTGCCGATGAACCTACTACCGCGCTGGACGTCACGGTACAGGCACAAATTCTGCAACTGCTGCGCGAACTGCGCGACGAGCTGAACATGAGCCTGCTGTTTATTACGCACAACCTGAGCATCGTGAAAAAGCTCGCTGACACGGTGGCCGTGATGCAAAACGGCCGCTGCGTGGAACAGAACCGGGCATCCGCCCTGCTGAGCGCGCCTCAGCACCCGTATACACAGCGCCTGCTCGATAGCGAACCCGCTGGCGACCCGGTTCCGCTTAACGCTGACAGCGCGCCGTTGCTGAGGGTTGAGGGGCTGTCGGTGTCATTCCCGATCCACAAAGGCATTTTGCGTCGCGTGGTCGATCACAATCATGTTCTGAAAGACATGAGCTTCGCTCTGCGTCCGGGCGAATCGCTTGGGCTTGTGGGCGAGTCCGGTTCAGGCAAAAGCACCACCGGCCTGGCGCTGCTGCGCCTGATCGCCTCTCAGGGAAGCATTGTTTTTGACGGCATGCCGCTGCAAAACCTGAATCGCCGGATGATGCTTCCCGTGCGCCCGCGGATGCAGGTGGTATTTCAGGATCCAAACTCTTCGCTTAACCCGCGCCTGAGCGTATTACAGATTATTGAAGAGGGCCTGCGCGTCCACCAGCCGACAATGACGGCGCAACAGCGTGAAATCGACGTGATGCGGGTGATGGCGGAAGTGGGTTTAGATCCCGAGACCCGGCACCGGTATCCGGCTGAGTTTTCCGGCGGACAGCGCCAGCGTATAGCGATTGCCCGCGCGCTGATCCTGAAACCGGAGCTGATCGTGCTGGACGAGCCAACCTCTTCCCTGGACCGCACCGTGCAGGCGCAAATTCTGGCGCTGCTGAAGGGGCTACAGGAAAAGCATCGGCTGGCCTATATCTTTATCAGCCACGATTTACAGGTGGTGCGTGCGCTTTGCCATCAGGTGGTGGTATTGCGGCAGGGAGAAGTCGTTGAGCAGGGAGAATGCCAGCGCGTATTCACCGCGCCGACGCAGGATTACACGCGCCAGCTATTGTCCGCTGACTAACACTCAGAAAGGATATTGACCAGAGAACGGCTCGGCAATGGCCACGCCGAAGTTTTTCAGCCGACAGGTGGCGGCAAACTCATCCTGGCTGTTAACAAACAGGCACGGCTCACCTTCGCATTCCAGCACGGAGCTGTCCACTTCGATGTCCGTCAGCGCCTGGCTGAGACGTTCCATGACCGGCCACGCATTTTCATCGCTCGGGCTGAGCAGCTTAAGCGCCACCAGACAATTATCCTCCCCGGTAACGCTTTGCGGAATCGGTTCAACTTTCGAACCTGCAAAACCCGTCGACCAGCGATAGCTCTGGGGCAAGCGATGGACAATGGAGAGTTGTAATGTATTCACGTTCAGATCCCCGGAAGCAAATTTACTTCACAATTTATTTACATTTATAGTAACACATCATCGCCAACCTGCACTGTTTAGCGGATTTTATAGGCGTTGCAGGCTCGCGTCGGCGCTATATGTACCCGTTTCTGCGATCTAACTCAACCTTTTTAAATACAATGATGTGACTTTTTACATAAATAGATTTTACATAAAAGAAACAAACACAGGGTAAACGAACGGAGGGTTGGTTGATATGGGTCAACAAAAAGGCCCGTCTCGGGCCTTAAGTGGTCATTTATGCGCCGTCTTTCGCGGCCGGCTGGCGTAAAGATAGAAGAGGATAGAGCAGGTCGCGCAGAGGGCAATCGCCCACAGCATCGGCCAGGCGGTATTAAACGTCGCCGTCGAGAGCAGCGCCCCGACTATCGCGCCAATCCCGAAACGGAACGTTCCTGCCAGCGACGAGGCGGTACCCGCCATATGCGGAAATTCGTCGAGGATCACCGCCATCGCGTTGGATGAAACCATCGACACGCAGCCGACAAACGCCGCCACCCCCACCACCAGCGCCCAGAAACCGACGCCCAGTAACGCGCTCAATACCAGCCAGATAGCCATTACGAACTGGATCCACAGCCCGGCGCGGAACATATTCAACGCCCCAACCCGCCGGACAAAGCGGCTGTTGATAATGGTCATCACAAACAGGAACACAATATTCAGCGCGAAGTAGTAACCAAAATGCTGGGGTGACACATGGTTCAGTTCGATGTACACAAACGGCCCCGCGCTCAGGAACGAGAACATTCCGGCAAAGCTGAAGCCGCTGGCCAGCATATAGCTGAGCACACGCTTATGGCGAAACAGCGAGGCAAAGTTGCCAAGCGTGGTGCGAACGTGGAACTTCTGACGTCGCTCGACCGGCAGCGTTTCATCGATAAAGACGAAGATCATCACCGAGGCCAGCAGCGCGGCAATCGCCAGGATCCAGAAAATCGCATGCCAGCTGAACCACACCAGGACCGCCCCGCCCACCATGGGGGCGACCAGCGGCGCAATTGTCGTGACCAGCATGACGAACGACATCATGCGTGAGAACTCTTCCTTCGGGTAGACGTCGCGCATCAGCGCGTTAATCACCACGCTTGCCGCAGCCGCCGCCAGGCCATGGAAGAAGCGCATCACAATCAGCTGATCGATACTCTGCGCCAGCGCGCAAGCCACCGCCGCCGCGGCAAATATCAATGTCCCGCCCAGGATAACCGGTTTACGCCCCAGGCTGTCGGCCATTGGGCCATAAAAGAGCTGACCGAGGGCAAAACCAAGAATGTAGGTGCTGAGCGTCATCTGCGCGCTGCCTGCCGGTACGCCAAACTGCGCGGAAATCACCGGCAGCGCGGGCAGATACATATCGATAGACAGCGGCATCAGCATGGCCAGCAGGCCAAGGATAAATACAATTTTAAACGACGAGTGTGGCCTGGTGGTCACAGGGTTCTCCTGAATTTAGCGTGAAGGCAGCCCGACGCTGGCAATCTCTTCTTCCGTCAGCGGGCGATATTCCCCTGGGGCCAGGTCTGGATCGAGTTCAATCGCGCCGATACGTTCACGATGCAGCCCCACAACGTGGTTGCCCACGGCGGCAAACATCCGCTTCACCTGATGGTAGCGGCCTTCACTGATGGTCAGACGGACGTCCGTGGGGGTGAGGATTTCCAGCACCGCCGGTTTGGTCAGATCCTTCTCATTATGCAGCTGAACGCCTTTCGCGAATTGCTCTGCCGTGTCATCCGAGACCGGAGACTCAAGCATCACCCGATAGGTTTTCTCACAGTGATGGCGCGGGGAGGTGATGCGGTGCGACCACTGGCCGTCATCGGTCATCAGCACCAGGCCGGTAGTATCGATATCCAGTCGCCCTGCCGCATGCAGCTTGTGCGCCACAGGTTCGTCGAGGAAATAGAGCACCGTCGGGTGATCCGGATCGTCCGTTGAACAGACGTAACCTTCCGGTTTGTTGAGCATGAAGTAGCGCGGGCCATTCTGCTGGGTCAGCGGGTTGCCGTCATACTCCACCTGGTGCTCAGGCTGGAGTTTAAAAGCGCTGTCTTTCACAATGTCGCCGTCCACGGTTACGCGGCTGGCGCGAATTTCACGCCCGGCAATAGCGCGGCTTACGCCGAGTTGCTGAGCGATAAACTTATCAAGTCGCATGAAATCTTTTTAGCCTTAATGGTGCTGGAAGTCGGACTACGCGTCCGAAAAAGAAGCAGTCAGAAACAGTTCAGTATAATGGTCTGGTTGCGCCACTCAAGGGAAAAAGTTTCGTGGCATACTATATGCGAGTTAACTGAATAGAGAAGCCATGACGTTCACATTACGCCCCTATCAGCAGGAAGCCGTTGATGCCACCCTCGCCTGGTTTCGCAAGCATCGGGAGCCCGCCGCCATCGTTCTCCCGACCGGAGCCGGTAAAAGCCTGGTGATTGCCGAACTGGCGCGCCTGGCCCGCGGACGCGTGCTGGTGCTGGCGCACGTCAAAGAGCTGGTGGCGCAAAACCACGCCAAATATTGCGCGCTCGGCCTGGAGGCCGACATTTTTGCCGCCGGACTGAAGCGCAAAGAGAGCCACGGAAAAGTGGTGTTTGGCAGCGTACAATCCGTTGCGCGCAACCTGGAACTGTTTCGCAGCGAGTTTTCCCTGCTGATTGTCGATGAGTGTCACCGCATCAGCGATGACGACGACAGCCAGTATCAGCAAATCCTCACTCATCTGAAAAAGGTGAATCCTCACCTCCGTCTGCTTGGCCTCACCGCCACGCCGTTTCGTCTGGGCAAGGGCTGGATTTATCAGTTTCATTATCACGGCATGGTGCGTGGCGATGAAAAGGCCCTGTTCCGCGACTGTATCTATGAGCTTCCGCTGCGCTACATGATCAAGCACGGCTACCTGACGCCGCCGGAGCGGCTGGATATGCCCGTCGTGCAGTACGATTTCAGCCGCTTACAGGCGCAGAGCAACGGGCTGTTCAGCGAGGCAGATCTTAACCATGAGCTGAAAAAACAGAAGCGGATCACGCCGCATATCATCAGCCAGATTGAAGAGTTCGCGCAAACGCGCAAAGGGGTGATGATTTTTGCTGCCACTGTCGAACACGCGCGCGAAATTACGGGGCTGCTGCCCGCCGACGACGCGGCGTTAATTACCGGTGAAACCCCCGGCCCGGAGCGCGACAGCCTGATTGAGGACTTCAAAGCTCAGCGGTTCCGCTATCTGGTGAATGTCTCCGTACTAACCACCGGCTTTGACGCCCCGCACGTCGACCTGATTGCGATTCTTCGCCCGACGGAATCCGTCAGCCTGTATCAGCAGATTGTCGGCCGCGGGCTGCGCCTGGCGCCGGGCAAAACCGACTGTCTGATCCTTGATTACGCCGGTAACCCGCACGATCTCTATTCGCCGGAAGTCGGCACGCCAAAAGGCAAGAGCGACAACGTGCCCGTTCAGGTTTTTTGCCCTGCCTGCGGGTTTGCCAACACCTTCTGGGGGAAAACCACCGCCGACGGCACGCTGATCGAACATTTTGGCCGCCGCTGTCAGGGCTGGTTTGAAGACGATGAAGGCCATCGCGAACAGTGTGACTTCCGCTTCCGCTTCAAAAACTGCCCGCAGTGCAATGCCGAAAACGACATTGCCGCCCGCCGCTGTCGGGAGTGCGACACGGTCCTGGTCGACCCGGACGACATGCTGAAAGCGGCGCTGAAGCTAAAAGATGCGCTGGTGCTGCGCTGTTCCGGCATGGCCTTACAGCCGGGCGCGGATGAAAAAGGCGAGTGGCTAAAAATTACCTATTACGACGAGGATGGCGCAGACGTCAGCGAGCGGTTCCGGGTCCAGACGCCCGCCCAGCGCACAGCGTTCGAGCAGCTCTTTATCCGCCCGCATACCCGCACGCCTGGCGTACCGCTGCGCTGGCTAACCGTGGCCGATATCGTGCGCCAGCAGGCGTTACTGCGCCATCCTGATTTTGTTGTCGCCCGCAAAAAAGGGCAGTTCTGGCAGGTGCGTGAGAAGGTCTTTGACTATGAAGGACGCTTTCGCCGGGCAAACGAATTGCGCGGTTAACGGGACTTTTCGTTGATGCGCGAGCCATTTGAGTATAAAATGCCGCCCGCTTCACATCCGTGAGGCAGAACACTCACCTGCTGCTGGGTCGCCTGTAGTAGGGTTTTAAATACAGAGAGAAATCAATGTTCACTATCGAAGCAGAAGTACGTAACGTGCAGGGTAAGGGTGCGAGCCGCCGCCTGCGTACCGCAAACAAGTTCCCGGCTATCGTTTACGGTGGCGAAGCTGCTCCAGTTGCTATTGAACTGGATCACGACAAAGTATGGAACATGCAGAACAAAGCTGAATTCTACAGCGAAGTTCTGACCATCGTTGTTGACGGTAAAGAAGAAAAAGTGAAAGTTCAGGCTGTTCAGCGTCACGCGTTCAAGCCAAAACTGACTCACATCGACTTCGTTCGCGCGTAATCGCAAACCTGTCGAGAAAAACCCCGCGTTTGCGGGGTTTTTTTATGGCTGTTACTTACCGCCTGAGGTGCGACGCTGGAGCTGGTCGCGCAGATTCGGCGGCGTGCCTTTAATGGTCAGCGTGTCGGTGGCCGGGTCCCAGAAGATACGTTCCCCGAGCAGCATGGCATCAAAGTTAATGGTTAACCCACCGCCGCTACCGGCAAATTTCGTCAGCTGACGCAGCGTACTGCGATCCGCCGGGAAGCTCTCTTCCAGCTCATAGCCTTTTTCCGCAGTAAATTCCTGGAAGCTGACTTCGCTGACGCCTGCCAGCTCTTTGGACAGCGACTCCAGCTCAATCTCTTCCCCGGCCTGTAACTGCTCGTTGCAGTAGCTGTAAACCTGCTGACGCACGTTTTGACGCTCAGATTTATCAAGCTGCGCCTCAGCCGTAAAGTCATCCACCGCCTGGAGGAGACCTTTGTTCTGCGCTTTGGCATTCAGCCCTTCGCTGGCACCGAGGAAGTCCATAAAGAAATCCGCCACTTTGCGGCCCACGCGACCTTTAAGGAAGGTCAGATAGCGCGTTGATTCCGGGTTGGTTTCCCATTCGGTTAAATCGATACGCGCCACAATATCCGCATGGTTGATATCCAGGTAGTGCGTTGAGCTGATATCCAGCTGCTCGTTCACGCGCATACTGCTTAAGTTATTCAGCACGGTGACCAGCAGATACTCTACCGCCAGATAGCGGTAGTGGCAGAACAGGACGATACCGCCATCGGCGAAGGGATATTTCGCCAGCTCGTCACGCAGACGGCCAGTAGCAGCGCGGCTGAATGCCAGGAAATCCTCTTCGCCCTGACGTTGCAGGCGCAGGCTATCCGCCAGTTCGCTCTCTTCGCTGAACAAGCCATAGGCTTTATTTTTCGCGCTGTAGACGCGATGCAACTCCGCCATCATCTCGACAACGGTAGGCGTTGGTTCCAGTAACGAATCGCGCAGCACCACTTCAAGGGTTTGCTCATCACGCTTGATAAGCTGGTGCAAGGCAATCTGGTTGATTTCCAGACTCATGATAAACTCTCCTTTAAGACCGGGCGGTATTCAACCACCACCAACGCATGTGTGCAACAGAAGATAAAAAAGGGGAAAAAAAGCTGTTGCTACGGTAATATGTCGCCCTTCTCTCAACAAACTGATTTTGATTTATGCCACAACATTCCCGCTACAGTGACGAACACGTTGAACAACTGCTCAGTGAGCTGGTCAACGTACTGGAAAAACATAAAACGCCAACCGATCTCTCCCTGATGGTTTTGGGAAACATGGTTACCAACCTGATCAATACCAGCGTTGCTCCGGCTCAGCGTCAGGCGATCGCCAAATCTTTCGCCCAGGCTTTGCAGTCCTCCGTTAGCGACGACCAGGCACACTAAGGGAAACGAACAACAGTTTATGGTGACGAATCGTCAGCGCTACCGTGAAAAAGTCTCCCAGATGGTCAGCTGGGGGCACTGGTTTGCCCTGTTCAACATTCTGTTGGCGATGGTGCTCGGCTGCCGTTATCTGTTTGTGGCGGACTGGCCAACCACGTTAACCGGGCGCATCTACTCGTGGATGAGTCTTGTTGGTCACTTTAGCTTTCTGGTCTTCGCCACCTATCTGCTGATCCTGTTCCCACTGACGTTTATCGTCATGTCGCAGCGGCTGATGCGCTTCCTGTCCGCCATTCTTGCGACGGCGGGCATGACGCTGTTGCTGATCGACAGCGAAGTCTTTACCCGTTTCCACCTGCACCTGAATCCTGTCGTCTGGGAGCTGGTGATTAACCCGGATCAGAACGAGACCGCGCGCGACTGGCAGCTGATGTTTATCAGCGTGCCGATTATCCTGCTGATCGAAATGCTGTTCGCCACGTGGAGCTGGCAAAAACTCCGCAGTCTGACCCGACGCCGCCATTATGCGAAGCCCGTCGCGGCGCTCTTTTTCGCCTCATTTATCGGTTCGCACCTGATGTATATCTGGGCAGATGCGAACTTCTACCGCCCGATTACCATGCAGCGCGCAAATCTGCCGCTCTCCTATCCGATGACGGCGCGTCGTTTCCTCGAAAAACACGGCCTGCTGGACGCGCAGGAGTATCAGCGTCGTCTGGTCGAACAGGGTAATCCGGAAGCGGTCAGCGTGCAGTATCCCCTGAGCGATCTGAAATATCGCGACATGGGCCGCGGTCAGAACGTGCTGCTGATTACCGTCGACGGCCTGAACTATTCCCGCTATGAGAAGCAGATGCCAGCGCTGGCTGAATTCGCTGAGAACAACATCGTATTCACTCAGCATATGAGCTCCGGTAATTCGACCGACGCGGGTATTTTCGGCCTGTTCTACGGCATTTCACCGAGCTATATGGACGGCGTGCTGTCGGCCCGTATTCCGGCGGCATTGATTACCGGGCTTAATCAGCAGGGCTACCAGCTGGGGCTGTTCGCCTCTGATGGTTTCAACAGCTCGCTGTACCGCCAGGCGCTGCTGTCTGATTTCTCACTGCCAGCCGCGCAGAGCCAGTCTGACGATCGGACCGCTGACCAGTGGATAGACTGGCTGAAGCGCTATGCGCAGGAAGATAACCGCTGGTTCTCCTGGGTTGCGTTTAACGGCACAACGCTTGATGACAGCAATCAGAAAGGCTTCGCGCGCCGCTATAGCCGTGCGGCGGGCGATGTCGATGCGCAGATCGGCCGTGTGCTGACCGCCCTGCGCGACGCGGGCAAGCTGGATAATACGGTCGTGATTATCACGGCGGGGCATGGCGTGCCGCTCGGCGACGAGGCGAAGGGCATGGAGTGGTCGCGTCCGAACCTGCATGTTCCCCTGGTGATCCACTGGCCGGGCACTCCCGCGCAGCGCATCAACATGCTCACCGACCATAAAGACGTCATGACCACGTTAATGCAACGGCTGCTGCACGTTAGCACACCGGCAATTGATTACTCGCAGGGACAAGACCTCTTTAGCGCCACGCGGCGTCATAACTGGGTCACGGCTGCTGGCGGAAACACGCTGGTGGTGACCACGCCGACGTTGTCCCTGGTGCTGAACAGCAATGGCAATTACCAGACGTATAACCTCGAAGGTGAGAAGCTGAAAGACCAGAAGCCGCAGCTCAGTTTGCTGTTGCAGGTGCTGACAGACGAGAAGCGCTTTATCGCTAACTGATTATTTATGAATCAGTTAGCGTTGCTTGCCCCTTGCATTCAAAAAGGAATCGAGTAGTATTCCTTTTATGCGTCGGCACGTAGCGCAGCCTGGTAGCGCACCGTCATGGGGTGTCGGGGGTCGGAGGTTCAAATCCTCTCGTGCCGACCAAAACTACACAAAAAAACCAGCCGCTTATGGCTGGTTTTTTATTGCCTGTCTCCGCATGCGCAATGCTTAGTGTTTTTCACGCCCACCGAGAAAGAAAATCCCCAGCGGAATCGCCAGCAGGACGGTGAACACCAGGCTGTAAACAAAGATCATCGCCGATTGCAGGACAAACATGCTGGTTGTCCAGGCAGAGAGCGGGATGTTGTACTGCTCAATCACACCGACAATGGTTGCTCGCCCCACGCATGCAGCAGCAATCATAAACACAACCAGTAACGCCAGCAGGAACTTGCGGCCTTCAGGTGTCTTCAGTTTTTCCCGTACCATCTCCCCTCCCTTTACAGATGAATAACAATAATTAACGCGTAAAATAACACGATTGCCGCATCGACTCCAACACAGCATTAAACACCAATAAATGAACATAAAAGCAGTGCATTACTCCGTTTAAAATGAAAATATGAGTAAATTGCGCCAACTATTCACGTGCTATATGTTAGTCTTTCCAGGATCGTTTTAACAAAAAGGAATGACAGTGAAAAACGCACCTAAATTTGCCATCGCCCTCATCGCCGCTGCGTGCGCCAGCACCAGTGCTTTCGCCAGCGAAACCCAGAAAGAGCAGCCGCTGGAAAAAGTTGCTCCGTATCCGCAAGCGGACAAAGGGATGAAGCGCCAGGTTATTCAGCTCCCGGCTCAGCAGGATGAAGCAAATTTCAAAGTTGAGCTGTTAATCGGCCAGACGCTGGAAGTGGACTGCAACCAGCATCGCCTGGGCGGCCAGCTGGAAAGCAAAACGCTGGAAGGCTGGGGCTATGACTACTATGTCTTCGACAAAGTAACCTCGCCAGTCTCCACCATGATGGCGTGTCCGGACGGCAAGAAAGAGAAGAAATTTATTACCGCGTATCTGGGTGATAACAGTCTGCTGCGCTATAACAGCAAGCTGCCGATCGTCGTATACACGCCGGAAAACGTGGATGTGAAATATCGCGTATGGAAGGCTGATGAGACGGTAGGACAAGCGGTAGTTCGTTAAAAATAAGTCGGGTGGCGCTCACGCTTACCCGACCTGGAAAGGGTGCGGTCTGGTGCCCTCACCCCAACCCTCTCCCACCGGGGAGAGGGAGAAAACACTAAAAACGGTAACAGATGTTACCGTTTTGCGTTTACCTTACAGCGCGATATCCGCTACCGGCTTGCTTTCCGCCTGAGGCTTCAGCTCTGCCTTAGGCGCAGCATCCGCAGCCTGCGGTTTGACGTATTGCAGTTGCAGAACGCGGCTGGTGTATTCCAGCTCTTGTTCCGTGGCTTCAACGTTACCGTTCAGCTTCGTACCGTAGGATGGAATAATGGTTTTCAGCTTCGCCTGCCATTCCGGGCTGGATACTTTGTCCTTAAACACTTTTTCCATCAGGTGCAGCATGATTGGCGCAGCGGTAGACGCCCCCGGAGATGCCCCCAGCAGCGCGGCAATGGTGCCATCCTTATCGCTTACCACTTCGGTACCCAGACGCAGCACGCCGCCCTCTTTCGGATCGCGTTTGATGATCTGCACGCGCTGACCCGCCTGCCACAGACGCCAGTCTTCTTTCTTCGCCTGCGGATAGTACTCTTTCAGCGCCTCGAAGCGCTCTTCATCAGAGAGCATCACCTGGCTAATCAGGTATTTCACCAGATCGAAGTTATCCAGCCCCACGTCCATCATTGGCTTGACGTTTGACGTCGTGGTCGCGCTCAGCAGATCCCACAGGGAACCGTTTTTCAGGAATTTGGTGGAGAATGTGGCGAACGGCCCGAACAGCACTACGCGCTTACCGTCCAGCATACGGGTGTCGATATGCGGAACGGACATCGGTGGTGCGCCCACAGAGGCCTGACCGTACACTTTCGCCAGATGACGGTTAACCACTTCCGGGTTTTCCGACACCAGGAACTGGCCGCCAACCGGGAAGCCCGCGTAGTCGTCCGCTTCCGGAATACCGGACTCCTGCAACAGTTTCAGCGCCGCGCCGCCCGCACCGATAAACACGAACTTCGCCTTAATCACATGCTCGGCTTCGTTGTTTTTCAGATCGGCAACGGTCACGCTCCAGCTGTTATCCGCGTTGCGCTTGAAACCACGCACTTCGGAGCTGAGTTGCAGGTTAAAGTTCTCTTTTTTCTTCAGAGAGGACACCAGCTGACGGGTGATTTCACCGTAGTTAACGTCAGTACCAATTTCAGTGCGGGTCGCCGCTACTTTCTGGTTCGGATCGCGGCCTTCCATGACCAGCGGCGCCCACTCTTTGATTTGAGCGTGATCTTCAGAGTATTTCATCCCGCGGAAAAGCGTGCTCTGTTGCAGGGCAGCGTAGCGCGCGCGCAGGAAGTTGACGTTTTGATCGCCCCACACAAAGCTCATGTGCGGTACGGTGTTGATGAAGGAGTGCGGATTGTGCAACACACCGCTGTTCACCTGGTGAGACCAGAACTGACGTGAGATCTGGAACGCTTCGTTGATCTCTACCGCCTTCTCGATACTAATGGAACCGTCCTTTTTCTGCGGCGTATAGTTCAGTTCCATGAGTGCCGAGTGCCCCGTCCCGGCGTTGTTCCAGCCGTTAGAGCTTTCCTGTGCCACGCCATCGAGGCGCTCGACCATGGTCATGGACCAGTTCGGCTCTAATTCCTGAAGATACGTTCCCAGCGTGGCGCTCATGATGCCGCCACCAATTAAAAGGACATCCGTTTCCTGCTCTTTTGGTGCGTCAGCCTTCGCCGCCAGCGAGACGACGTTCAGCCCCACGGCCAGAGAAAAGAGCACGGCAGTCATTTTTTTCATCATTTATGCCTTAGTTGAATAGTGCTTGATGCGTGGAAATTACAGGTGAAACACGCTGCGGTGGCACGGTAGCAACTTTTAAATATTGTTTAAAGGTTACGAAATTATTGTAATTGTGAAATTTAATGATGGATTGTTTGTAGGGATTTGGCAGACAGGCTGGCACCCGACGATTTTCCTGGCTATCATGCTGCACTTTGTGATCGCGCGCACGGAAGCCTGCCCCTACCAGCGAATTGTTATGTCATTACCCCACTCGTCTGTACCTCAAGAAGGCCATGTCGCCACTGTTTTACGTTCGCCTCACCGTCTGATGCGCGAAACCCTGGCCGGTGTGATTACCGCGCTGGCGCTGATCCCGGAAGTGATTTCGTTTTCCGTGGTCGCGGGCGTGGATCCGAAAGTGAGCCTTATCGCCTCCGTGGTGCTCTGTTTCGCCCTTTCCCTGCTCGGCGGGCGTCCGGCCATGGTGACGGCGGCGGCAGGTTCCGTCGCGCTGGTGATTGGGCCGATGGTCCATCAACACGGCGTACAGTACATTCTGCCCGCAGTGGTGATGGCAGGCGTGATTCAGATCCTGTTCGGCGCGCTGGGTATGGCGCGGCTGATGCGCTTTATTCCCCAGTCGGTGATGACCGGGTTTGTTAACGCCCTTGGCATTTTGATTTTCTTTGCCCAGGTGCCCCATTTCTGGAGCCGAAGCCCGCTGATTGTGGGCCTGTTCGTGCTGACGCTGCTGATTGTGCTCTGGGTGCCACGCTATATCAAAAGCGTGCCCTCCCCGCTGATTGCCATTGTGCTGCTGACTTTGTTCACCGTCACCAGCGGGCAAATCCTGCCGACGGTAGGGGATGAAGGTTCCATGGGCGGCGGTTTGCCGGGCTTTACGCAACTGCTGGTGCCGCTCAATCTGGAAACCCTGAGCATCATCTGGCCGTGCGCGCTAAGTATCGCTTTCGTTGGCCTGCTGGAATCCTTGTTGACGGCAAAACTGGTGGACGAGTTGACCGCTACCCCCTCCAGTAAGCGCCGCGAGAGCATCGGGCTGGGCGTGGGCAATATTATGGCCGGGTTCTACGGCGGCATTGCGGGCTGCGCGATGATTGGGCAGACCATCGTTAACGTGGAGATGGGGAAAGGCAGAAGCCGTATCTCCACCCTTGCGGCGGGCATCGTACTGCTGGTGCTGGTTACGGCGCTCAGCGAGGTGATGGCCAAAATTCCGATGGCGGTACTGGCGGGAATTATGGCCATTGTGGCCGTCAAGACCTTTAGCTGGCATAGCGTTCAGCCCGGAACGCTGAAAAACGCGCCGGTGGCTGAAACCGTCGTGATGCTGGTGACGGTTGTGGCAACGGTTTTCACCGGCAACCTGGCGATTGGCGTGCTGGGCGGGATTGTGATGATGTTCATCCTCCCTGCCCGACTTAAGCAAAAAGCGCTGGCTACAGAAGAAAAATCGTCGCCAGTCCAAGAAAAATAAAGAAACCGCCGGTATCGGTAATGGCGGTGATCATCACGCTCGACCCCACCGCGGGGTCGCGCCCCAGCCGGGTCATGGTCAACGGGATAATCACGCCCATCATCGCCGCCACCAGCAGGTTCAGCACCATCGCCAGCATCATGACCCCGCCCAGCGCCATATCATCATACAGCCACCAGGTAATGCCGCCCATGATGCCGCCCCAGACCAGGCCGTTAATCAGCGCGACGCCCATCTCCCTGAAAATCAGCCACGAGAAATTACCCGGCTGAATATTTTCCAGCGCCAGGGCGCGAACGATCATGGTGATAGTCTGGTTACCGGTGTTCCCGCCGATCCCCGCCACAATCGGCATCAGCGACGCCAGGGCCACCAGCTGGGAAATGGTATGTTCGAAGCCGTCAATAACGCGGGACGCCACGAACGCGGTGCATAAATTGATGGCGAGCCACGCCCAGCGCGTTTTGACGGCCTTGCCGACGGAGGCATGAACGTCATCTTCGGCACTGATCCCGCCAAGGGCACGCAGGTCGTTATCGGTCTCTTCATAGACCACGTCAACGATCTCATCGATGGTCAGACGCCCCATCAGCTTGCCCACCGAATCCACCACCGCCGCGCTCACCAGGTCATCACGTTCGAAGGTACGCGCCGCTTTTTCGGCATCGTCTTCCGGCGAGAAGACCATCGGCTCGGTTTCCATGACCTCACTCACCCGCTGCTGGGTGCTGTTCAGCAGGATCGTTTTCAGCTCCAGCTCCCCGAGCAGAGTTTTATCCCGCGAGGTGACGAACAGTTTATCGGTGTTGTCCGGCATACTGCCCAGGCGACGAAGATAGCGCTGCACCGTACCCAGGGTGACGTCCGGGCGCACGGTGATGACGCCAAACTCCATGATCGCGCCGACGCTGTTTTTCTCGTAGTGCATCACCTGACGCACGCGCGCCCGCTCTTCAGCAGGCAGGGAAGCCAGCAGGCGTCCGGTCAGGTTGCGCGGAAGATGCTGAACGAGGTAAATCTGCTCATCGATATCCAGCGTTTGCAGGGCGTCAAGGATGTCCCGGTCGCTCATCTCATCGATAAGGTCATCCCAGACGTTTTCCGAGGCTTCAAGCAATACCTGACCGCGCTCGTGATCCTGCACCAGCCGCCACAGGGCGTGGCGCTCTTCGGAAGGCAATGCCTCCAGGGTGTCCGCCAGGTCCGGGGGCGGTAAATGTGCAACCAGCGCACCTACCTCAGCAATATCGTCGGCCAGCGTGCCGACATCATATTGCTCAGCCAGGGTTAGCTTACCCAATAACGTTGACGTAACCGCTTTATCGGTCGTCAGGAGCCAGATGAGCCGCGCACGCTCCTGGTCACGCTGCCTGGCGCTGTTTTTCTTTAATACCGACATCAATCATAAATCCATTAAATGAGTTGGCGTTAAGCATAGCGCGGGGATATGTAAATAAGAATAAACGGCGGGTCGGGATGGAGAAAAAAACGGCATATATGAAAATTAGTGTGCCGGGCGCCACCCGGCACAATTGCAATCAGGCCGTACGCGCCACCGCGTCCCGTGACGCCGCATCGCGCTCATCGCCGGTCAGCTCGCTCAGCTTGCCGTCGCGCATCTCCAGCAGACGGTCGGCGTGAATGAAGTAGTGATCGTCATGGCTGATGGCAAAAATGGTTTTTCCCATCGCCTGCATCAGCGGCAGCAGGACCTGATAAAACTCGCGACGGAAGTGCGGGTCCTGATCGGCGGCCCACTCATCCAGCAGGATGATATCACGCTCCTCGGCCAGGGCCAGCAGCAACGCCACGCGCTTCTTCTGCCCTTTCGACAGCTTCAGATTCAGGATTTTGCCATCCTGGAGCTCCAGCTTGTGCGACATTTGCAGGTGCGCAAGCCACTTCTCCACCAGCGCCGGATCCGCCTGCTGCCCTTCCGGTCCCAGCAGCCGGTCGAACAGCCAGACGTCGGTAAATACCGCCGAGAAGAGCTTGCGGTAGTCCTCCGGTTTCTCCGCGCTCAGCGCTTTACCATCCAGCAAAATTTCACCCGCCTGCGGCTGGTAGAGGCCCGTCAGCAGCATCGCCAGCGTAGATTTGCCGCTGCCGTTGCCGCCGATAAGGAACAGCAGTTCGCCGCGGTGAATGGTCAGGTTTATCGGCCCTACGGAGAAGGCGTTATCCTGATAGCGGAAGGTAACGTTACGCAGCTCCAGCGTTTGCCAGTTCGGGAAGGCCTGCGGGCGCGGGAACTCAGCCTTAAACGGCGCAAGGTCGAATTTCTTCAGCTTGTTGAAGGCCACCTGAGCGCTCAGCAGCGTCGGCAGTGCGCCAACGGCCGACAGCAGCGGCGTGCGTAAAAACAGCAGCGTCAGGGAGTAGGTTGCCGCCACGTTGGTATCGGCCCACCCCAGGCTGTTCGCCATCCAGAACACCAGGCCAATCGCGCCCAGCATCATGATATTGGACCAGTTCACGGCGCTCAGGTGGAACGTATCGGCGCGGATAATGTGATGACGATATTCGTGCGCATCCGGGATATAGAGATGGTTGAAGATATGCTCGGCACGCTCGCGGTTCAGTGTCAGCTCTTTGCGCCCTTCCAGCACCGTCTGATAATCGTTATAGAGCTTGTCTTCCGTTTCGCGCAGCACCGCCATGTGCTTATAGACGCGTGATACCAGCAGGAACCCGCCCCAGATGGTAATAACAATCCACAGCGCCGTAACCGCCAGCATTTTGCTGGAGAGCCAGGCGAGATAGGCTGCCGAGCCAAATGTCAGGATGATCCCCTGCACCAGCTCCGGCAGGCGCACAAAGGCGATGGTAATGGCGCGCACATCGCTGGTCAGCCCCGCCAGCAGAGAGGCACTTCCCAGCTGCTCGATGCGTTCCACCTGAGTATCAAGGATCCGTTTGATGAACTCACTGCGCAGACGGAAAACGAAATGGTGGCCGAGGGCGGTCAGCGCCAGCTGTGACCCGAGCGTGACTGCCATCAGCAGCAGCAGTAAACCCAGAAATTCCGGCAGGACGGAGAGTGACGTGTCGACCATTTCGATCAAACGCACGTTAATGAAGGCAATCAGGCCGATCCCCAGCGCCGCGCTGGCAAGGCTTAACGCCATCACCGCGATAAAAGGCCAGCGATACTGCCGCCAGACAAGAAGAAGTAGTTGCATGCAGAGCAATCCGGACAAGAAAAATCAGCCAGCAGTGTAAACTGCCTTTCACACACATCAAGAATAATTCTTATTTTTATTCTCTGTATGCCGCCTGACGGAACGTGAGGTTGTAGCGAAATGCCCCCGCCACCGGGTGATCGCCAGGTTTAAGCGGCTGAATACCGTGGTAAAAAAGCCGTGATTCACCGCCCCAGACCACCACATCACCATGCTCCAGCATCAGCCGTTTGAGCGGGTCGTTGCGCCGCAGGCCGCCAAACTGAAAGACAGCGGGCAGCCCAAGGGATACCGAGACAATCGGCGCGCGCAGGTCTGGCTCGTCCTTATCCTGATGCAAGGAGAGCTTTGCCCCAACGGCATAACGGTTGATAAGACAGGCATCGGGTCGAAAATCAGGATAGCCGGCCGCCACGGCGGCGTCATGACACAGCGCCTGAAACGCCTCCGGCATCGGCGGCCACGGCTGATCCGTCAGCGGATCGTTCGCGGCATATACATAGCCCCGCTCATTCGTCGCCCATCCCAGTTCGCCGCAGTTGGTCATCGCCACGGACATGGTATACCCGCCCGGCGTAACCATATGGCGAAACGGTGAACAAGCGGTAACGGCATCAATACCGTCGAACAGCGCCGCCGCGCGGGAAAGCGCGAAGCGTCTCAGGATCGTCGCCCCCGGCGCGAGCGGCTCGTGCCAGGGTTCAGCATCAGCAAAAAGATCGAGCATTATCCCTCCGGGTTGTTCGCCTCACGTTTCAACAATAGCATCTTACGCGCTGCGCCCCAGCGATAACCCGACAGCGCACCGTCGTTACGCACCACGCGGTGACAGGGGATGACTATCGCCAGTTTGTTGGCACCGCAGGCCCCCGCCACGGCACGTACGGCATTGGGTTTACCAATGGCCTTCGCCACCTGCTGATAGCTTGCCGTTTCACCGCAGGGGATATCCCGCAGCGCCTGCCAGACCTGCTGCTGGAAGGCGGTACCACGGATATCCAGCGGCAGCATCAGCGGCGTCGCGCGGCTGTCGACAGAGGCAATAACCTGCCGAACACGCCCGGCAAACGCGCCTTCCATCGGTTCACGGACGGCAAGCGGAAACAGTGACAGCAGCTCAGCCGTCAGCCCGGCGTCGTCATCACCCAGCAGTATTGCGCAGATCCCGCGCTCGCTTTCCGCCACCAGACAGCGGCCCAGCGAGCAGTCACTGATGGCATAGCGGACCGCAGCCTCTCCGTTGCGGTACTGTTTTGCCGTCATGCCCAGCGCGCCGTTGGCTTTACGGTAGTAGCTGCTGCCGTCCGGAAAGCCAGCGGCCAGTACGGCGTCGGTGATTTTACCGCCCTGTGCAAGCAGGGTGCGCAGGCGTTGTTCACGCGCGGCCTGCTGCCATGCTTTCGGCGTCATGCCGATGACGGATTTAAACAAGCGGTGGAAATGGAACGGACTCATGGCAACCTGCTGCGCCAGTGCCTCCAGGTTCAGCGCGGCATCCTGTTCAAGCAGTCGACAGGCCAGCGCAATGTTGGCCTTTTTCTGCGCCATAGGGTCGACCTGGTCCGGCCTACAGCGCTTACAGGGGCAGAAACCCGCCTGCGCGGCCTGGTGAGCATCAGGATAAAAGCAGACATTTTTACGCAGCGCGTGGCGGGCGCGGCAGGACGGACGACAATAAATGCCGGTCGTCTGCACGGCAAAGACAAACTGGTTATCCGCACGCGGATCGCGGGCCAGTACGGCCTGCCAGCGATCCTCATCGGTAAGATAGGTTGTGTTTTTCATTATCGGCTCCTCTTACAAGCATACGCTCAGCTTGCCTGAACGCCACCGAACAAAAACCCGCAACCTTGCTTTTTAATTTTTTTCGCTCACCAGGAAGCTATTGAACTGCGGCGAACTCCAGGTTTTAAATCCGTCAGCCTCTTTGGTGATCATATAGACGGCCAGCCCTTCCTGACGCACCACCTCTTTGGCCTTCTCCGTGCCGAGCACCATCAATCCGGTATCCCAGGCATCCGCTTCCAGCGCGGTTGGGGCTATCACCGTCACGGACACCAGGTTGTGGGTAATCGGGCGTCCGGTTTGCGGATCAATCACGTGCGAGATACGTTTGCCATCCAGCTCGTAATAGTTGCGGTAGCTTCCGGAGGTGCTGATACCATGCCCGTTGATGTCGACAATCGCCTGCACCGCGTTCTGCTGATCGGTTGGTTTTTGGATGGCCACTCGCCACGGCCTGCCGCTGGCGTTCATGCCCCGGCTGACGAGCGCGCCCCCGACGGAAACCAGATAACGCGGAATGCCTTCCTGCGCCATCAGGGCCGCGAGATGATCCGCAGCATACCCCTCGCCTACCGTGGAGAGATCGACAAACAGGTCGGGAATATCTTTTTGCAGGTATTGCTGACCGTACTGGGAGATCACCGCCAGATGCTGTAACCCTGTACGGGCGCGGGCGTCGTCGATGGCGGCTTGATCGGGTGTAGTCACCGGCTGCTTGTTGGGGCCAAATCCCCACAGGTTCACCAGCGGCCCCACGGTCACATCCATTGCGCCGTTGGTTTTGTAGCCCACGCGCATGGATTCCGTGACGATATCGGCCATCGCTTCGCTCACCGGCCACAGCGAGGTGCTGCTGGAGCGATTGAAACGCATCAGCGCTGAGTCATTTTTATAGGTAGAGAGTAGCTGATCGTCGGCATCCAGCTGCGCCTGAATTTTACCGCGTAATTCTTCAGCGCGGGATTTATCAATATCCATCACGCTGACGCGCCAGAAGGTCCCCATGGTTTTCCCTTCCAGCACCGTCGCGGCGGGTGCGTCGATTTTTGCGGGCTGTGTGGAAGAGTCACACGCGGTCAGGAGTAAAAAAGTCGCCAGAACGCTGGCGCGTAAAAAAGTCATATCCATTGGTTATTATCCTCATGCCAGGGCGGCAAGAGTACACTAAAACAGCGTATTTGTAAGACCCTAAAAAAGCATGAAAAAAGGGGCCTGATGGCCCCTTTGTCGCTGTATGAGCAATTAGAACTGGTAAACCAGACCCAGCGCGACGATATCGTCAGTACCGATACCTGCTGCGCGAGTGAAGTCGTTCTCATCAACCAGGTTGATTTTGTAATCAACGTAGGTGGACATGTTTTTGTTGAAGTAGTAAGTCGCGCCAACATCAACATATTTCAGCAGATCCTGGTCGCCGTAGCCGTTTTCCAGGTCCTTACCTTTAGATTGCAGGTACGCCACGGATGGACGCAGACCGAAGTCGAACTGATACTGCGCAACCACTTCGAAGTTCTGCGCTTTGTTAGCCCAGCCCAGGTCGCCCGCACGGGTCGCGTTGTAAGTCTGAGTATACTGTGCAGCCAGGTAGATGTTGTTCGCGTCGTATTTCAGACCACCGGTATAGGTCTCTGCGCGATCGCCTTCACCGTAGAAGCCCGCAGCGTTCTGGTCAGCAGTACGTTTAGAACTGGTAACTGCCGTACCGATAGCGAAGCCTTCGCCCAGATCGTAGGTCAGAGAGCCGCCGTAGCCATCACCGTTCTGACGCAGCGCGTCACGACCGTTGTTGGTCTGGCCTTCGCCGCTTGCGCTGCCGTTTTTACCCTGGTACTGCAACGCGAAGTTCAGACCATCAACCAGACCGAAGAAGTCCTGGTTACGGTAGGTCGCGAAGCCGTTACCACGCTGCTGCATGAAGTTGTCAGAACCGTAGGTATCGCCGCCGAATTCCGGCAGAACGTCGGTCCATGAAGTCACATCGTAAACAACGCCGTAGTTACGACCGTAGTCGAATGAACCCGCATCAGCGAATTTCAGACCTGCGAACGCCACACGCGTCCATGAGTTGTTTTCGTTCTCACCAGAGTTACCCTGGATCTGGTATTCCCACTGGCCGTAACCGGTCAGCTGGTCGTTAACCTGAGTTTCGCCTTTGAAGCCCAGACGCATGTAGGTCTGGTCGCCGTCTGCACTGTCGTCATCAGAGAAATAGTGCAGACCATCCACTTTACCGTACAGATCTAATTTGTTGCCGGTAATGGTGCCAACTTACTGATTTAGTGTACGATGGTGTTTTTGAGGTGCTCCCGTGGCTTCCATCTCCATCAGTTGTCCCTCCTGCTCAGCTACTGAAGGCGTGGTGCGTAACGGTAAAAGTACTGCCGGACATCAGCGCTATCTCTGCTCTCACTGCCGTAAAACATGGCAACTGCAGTTCACTTACACCGCCTCTCAGCCCGGTACACACCAGAAAATCATTGATATGGCCATGAATGGTGTTGGATGCCGGGCAACCGCCCGCATTATGGGCGTTGGCCTCAACACGATTTTACGTCACTTAAAAAACTCAGGCCGCAGTCGGTAACCTCGCGCATACAGCCGGGCAGTGATGTGATTGTCTGCGCTGAAATGGACGAACAGTGGGGCTACGTCGGTGCTAAATCACGTCAGCGCTGGCTGTTTTACGCGTATGACAGGATACGGAGGACGGTTGTGGCGCACGTCTTCGGTGAACGCACTCTGGCCACACTGGAGCGTCTTCTGAGCCTGCTGTCGGCCTTTGAGGTCGTGGTATGGATGACGGATGGCTGGCCGCTGTATGAATCCCGCCTGAAGGGAAAGCTGCACGTAATCAGCAAGCGTTACACTCAGCGAATTGAGCGGCATAACCTGAATCTGAGACAACATCTGGCAAGGCTGGGACGGAAGTCACTGTCGTTCTCAAAATCGGTGGAGCTGCATGACAAGGTCATCGGGCATTATCTGAACATAAAACACTATCAGTAAGTTGGAGTCATTACCTTTGTTGCCGTCTTTGTTATAAATTTCAGCCGCATTTGCTGCGCCTGCCACCAGCAGAGCTGGTACCAGGAGGGACAGTACTTTAACTTTCATTTTATTAACCCTCTGTTATATGCCTTATTATTTACCACTGCTTACTGGTCAACCCTCTTAACCAGTCGGCAAGTTCATTCTCCTCAAAAATGCAGAATAATCCAACAGGAATATGATACGAAAACTTTGAAGATGTTTCACTTTACTATCAACATGTTTCAATTTGTAAATTTGAAGGAACTTTTACAGAGCATAAATAGTTTAAAAATATAGCACGGATAATCAAAACAAAAATATATTCTATTTAATACAAGTGATTAGCTTAAAAAACAGTACAGCACTGAATGACAAAAAAATTCCCTTCAACACCACTAAAATAACTCTCGCTATCATCATTAACTTTATTTATTACCGTCATTCAGTTCTGAATGTCTGTTTATCCCTAATTGAACCGGATGCTTCGCATTCGGTTTTTTTTTACCTTTCTTTACGTCAGCCTACATTTTATGTGCTACCCCTCAGAAATGATAACGACTATTAACTAAATCCAGCATCCGGCTTTCGCTGAATTCTTTTTTATGCTATTGAAATTAATTTCTTGTTTATTCGTGCTATTTTCCTGCCGGTGCGATCGCGTATTTATACATTTCACGGGGTTTTGTACACCTTTCATCCGGGGACGTTGAAGCCGCTTACCCGGATAAAAAGTCAAGGTCATACCGTTAACGACGCTGGAAATTCAGTTATTACCCTTTATACTGCCCTATCCCATTACCGCGCGGCCATTACGGGTTAAACACATCGATGAGTCAGACTGAAACTACCGCCCCGAGCAAATTCTCCCTTCTACCGGGCAGCATCACCCGTTTCTTTCTTCTGTTGATCGTTGTGCTGTTAGTCACAATGGGGGTGATGGTTCAGAGCGCCGTTAATACCTGGCTTAAAGATAAAAGCTATCAAATCGTCGATATCACCCATGCGGTGCATAAGCGCATTGATACGTGGCGCTATGCGACCTGGCAAATCTACGACAATATCGCTGCCGCGCCTGCCACCTCGTCAGGCGAAGGGTTGCAGGAAACGCGCCTTAAGCAGGATGTGTATTACCTTGAAAAACCGCAGCGCAAGACGGAAGCCCTGATTTTCGGCTCGCACGACAGCGCAACGCTTGAGATGACGCAGCGGATCTCCTCCTATCTGGACACCCTGTGGGGCGCCGAGACCGTACCGTGGTCAATGTATTACCTGAACGGTCAGGACAACAGCATGATCCTGATCTCGACCCTGCCGCTTAAGGATCTTTCGTCCGGCTTTAAAGAGACCACCGTTGGCAGTATTGTGGATTCCCGTCGGGCAGAAATGCTGCAACAGGCCAACGCGCTGGACGAGCGCGAAAGTTTCTCGTCATTACGCCGTCTTGCCTGGCAGAATGGCCACTACTTTACGCTGCGAACCACCTTTAACCAGCCGGGCCATCTGGCGACCGTGGTTGCCTTCGACCTGCCGATTAACGATCTCATCCCACCGGATATGCCGCTGGACAGTTTCCGTCTGGAGCCAGACAACAGCACCCAAAATATGCGCACGCCGTCGGATAAAGAAGGCGCGGACAGCGTAGCGATCTCCTTTAATGGCTCAAAGATTGAGATTGCCTCATCGCTCAACTCAACCGGTATGCGTCTGGTGTGGCAGGTGCCTTTTGGCACCCTGATGCTTGATACTCTGCAAAACATTCTGCTGCCGCTGTTGCTGAATATTGGCCTGCTGGCGCTGGCGCTGTTTGGCTACAGCACCTTCCGTTTCCAGTCGGGCCGCCAGAGCGACTCGACGTCGGTATCAGCCGGGACCAGCAACGAGTTGCGCATTCTTCGTGCCCTGAATGAAGAGATTATTTCCGTGCTGCCGCTTGGGGTGCTCGTTCACGACCAGGAGGCTAACCGCACGGTAATGAGCAATAAAATTGCCGATCACCTTCTGCCGCATCTTAACCTGCAAAATATTACGGCCATGGCGGACCAGCACCAGGGCGTTATTCAGGCCACCGTTAATAATGAACTGTATGAGATCCGTCAGTTCCGCAGTCAGGTCGCCTCGCGCACGCAAATCTTCATCATTCGCGATCAGGATCGCGAAGTGCTGGTGAATAAAAAGCTCAAGCAGGCGCAAAGGCTGTACGAGAAAAACCAACATGGCCGCGCGGCGTTTATGCAAAATATTGGCGATGCCTTTAAACAACCGTTGAAGTCACTCGCCACGCAGATTGCTGATCTGAGCACGCCGGAAAGCCGACAGCTCAGCAGCCAGGCCGACTCCCTGGTTCGTCTGGTGGACGAAATCCAGCTTGCGAACATGCTGGAGAATGACATCTGGAAGGGCACCCCTACGCTCTTCTCCATCCAGGACCTGATTGATGAGGTGGTGCCGGAAGTCCTGCCGGTGATCAAGCGCAAGGGACTCCAGCTGCTGATCAACAACCATTTACCGGCCAACGACGAACGTCACGGCGATCGCGATGCCCTGCGTCGCATCCTGATGATGTTGATACAGTATGCCGTAACCACGACGCAGATCGGCAAGATCACCCTTGAAGTCAGCACCGATGAGTCCACCGACGATCGTCTGACGTTCCGCATTCTGGATACGGGCGAAGGCGTCACAGTGAGCGAAATTGATAACCTGCACTTCCCGTTCCTGAACGATACCCAGCGCGACCACTACGGCAAGGCGAATGCCCTCACCTTCTGGCTCTGCGATCAGCTGGCGCGTAAGCTGGGCGGTCATCTGAACATCAAGGCGCGCGAATCCCTCGGCACCCGCTACTCTTTACACGTGAAAATGGCGGCGAATCCCCAGGAAGAGGATGAAGAGCGTCTGCTGGACGATGTGGTGGTGATGGTGGATGTGACCTCCAGTGAGATCCGTAATATCGTCGTTCGTCAGCTGGAAAACTGGGGGGCGTCCTGCATTACCCCGGACGAAAGGCTCGCGAGTCAAGAATTTGATCTATTTTTAACTGATAATCCGTCTAATCTTACTGCCTCAGGCTTGCTTTTAAGCGATGATGAGCCAGGCGTGCGGAAAATCGGCCCTGGGCAGCTGCGCGTCAACTTTAATATGAGCAATGCAATGCAGGAAGCTGTATTACAACTGATTGAAGAGAATCTGGCGCAGGAAGAGATCCTGGAGTCACCGTTAGGCGGCGATGAAAATGCCGAACTCCATGCCAGCGGATATTATTCGCTCTTCGTTGATACAGTACCAGATGATGTTAAGCGGTTGTATACTGAGTCCGCTGCGCAGGATTTTGCAGCGCTGGCACAGACAGCACACCGGCTTAAAGGGGTGTTTGCCATGCTTAATCTGGTTCCCGGCAAGCAGTTATGTGAAACGCTGGAACATCTAATTCGTGAGAAAGATGCCTCTGGCATTGAAAAATACATCAGCGACATTGACGCTTACGTCAAGAGCTTGCTGTAGCAAGGTAGCCTTATACATGAACAATATGAACGTAATTATTGCCGATGACCATCCGATTGTACTGTTCGGTATTCGCAAATCACTTGAACAGATCGAGTGGGTGAATGTAGTCGGTGAATTTGAAGATTCCACAGCCCTCATTAACAACCTGCCTAAACTTGATGCGCACGTGCTCATTACCGATCTCTCCATGCCTGGAGATAAGTACGGTGATGGGATCACGCTCATCAAATACATTAAACGCCACTTCCCGGACATTTCGATCATTGTTCTGACCATGAACAATAACCCGGCGATCCTGAGCGCCGTTCTGGATCTCGATATTGAAGGGATTGTGCTGAAACAAGGCGCACCTACCGATCTGCCAAAAGCGTTGGCGGCGCTACAGAAAGGGAAAAAATTCACTCCTGAGAGCGTCTCACGCCTGCTTGAAAAAATCAGTGCGGGTGGCTATGGCGACAAGCGTCTCTCGCCTAAAGAGAGTGAAGTACTGCGTCTGTTCGCTGAAGGTTTCCTGGTCACTGAAATCGCCAAGAAGCTGAACCGCAGTATTAAAACCATCAGTAGCCAGAAAAAATCCGCGATGATGAAGCTGGGTGTGGATAACGATATCGCCCTGCTGAACTATCTCTCTTCCGTGACGCTGAGCGCAACGGACAAAGATTGATCTTCGCTGTCTACGCCGGGTGGCGCTCGCGCTTACCCGGCCTACAGACCCCGTAGGCCCGCGCAAGCGCCGCGCCGCCGGGTACATAAAAAAGGCCCTTTCGGGCCTTTTTTATTGTCTCGCTTTTCGTACCCGCTCCGCATACACGGACAGTGTCTGCTTCAGTACATCCAGCGTGACCGGCTTCGACAGGCAGCTGTCCATTCCCGATTCCAGACAGCGCTGCTTCTCCTCCGCCAGCGCGTTGGCTGTCACCCCCACCACCGGCAGCGTCAGCCCCAGCTGTCGGATACGCTGCGTCAGACGGTAGCCGTCCATGTTAGGCATATTTACATCGCTGAGCACAATATCAATATGGTTCTTACTTAAGACATTCAGGGCATCCACGCCATCATTGGCCGTTTTACACTGATAGCCCAGAGAGCCAAGCTGATCTGCGAGCAGACGACGGTTAATCGGATGATCGTCGACGACCAGAATCATCATATCGTCGTTCACCGACGCCAGCTCATCAGGGGAAGCCAGCACGGTGGCGCCGTCGCTGTCCTCAAGCTGCACGCTGTAAATACGCGCCAGCAAGCCCAGCAGCTCGTGCGGTGTCGCCACGCTGTGCACCCATACCCCAGGCGAACGCTCAAGCGGAATACCGATATGACGGCGGCAGAACATCACTACGCCGCGCCCCGCCCACGCCTGCTCCGGCTCAACGTCGGTGATCAGCATGTCATCCGCGTCCGGCGTCTGGCCTTCGTAGCGTGAAACCCGCACGCCGCTGCTGGTCAGCATCGAGGTCAGGAAATCATGTAAGGAGGCGTTGTGCACCGCCAGCCAGCAGTGCTTATCGCTCAGCCCGTCGACCGTAGTTTTCGCCGGATAGTGTGCCGAATAGAGCGGAATACGAATGGTGAACTGGCTGCCCATACCCGGCTCAGTATCGACGGAGATATCCCCGTCCATCATGCTGATAAGCTTCTCGCAAATCGCCAGACCTAGCCCGGTCCCCTGGAAATTACGCTGGACGCCGGTTCCCACCTGGAAGAACGGATCGAACAGGCGAACGACCTCTTTCGCCGGAATGCCAACACCCGTGTCGCGCACGCGAATGGTCAGGTACTCCCCTGCCCGACAGACGTGCAGCACAATACAGCCGATATCGGTGAATTTGATGGCGTTGCTCAGCAGGTTTGAGATGACCTGTTGCAGACGCATCGGATCGCCATGCAGCGTCAGCGGCACATCCGGCTCGATAAAGCAGTACAGCCCAAGCTGTTTACGCACCACCAGCGGCAGGTAGTTAGCGCAGATATGGTTCATCACTTCGCGCGGGGAGAACTCGCGCGGCTCTATTTTCAACTGCTCGGATTCAATTTTAGAGAAATCGAGAATATCGCTGATGATTTTCAGCAGCAGGCTGGACGAGTTGTTCATGGCCGTCACCAGCCGGTCGACCCCTTTCGGCAGCTCTTTGGTCTGGAGCAGGTCGAGGTTACCGATAATGCCGTACAGCGGCGTTCGCAGCTCATGGCTGACGGTCGCGAGGAACATCGATTTCGACTGACTGGCCTGCTCCGCCGCCTGCGCCATATCCTGCAATGACTCTTCCATTTTCACGCGCGCAGAGACGTCCACCAGCACGCAAATGGCCACGTTTTCATTGCGGTAGCGAGAATGGACGAAGCTGATTTGCAGGTTGGTGTGGGTGCTGGTCAGCACATCCACAAAGTTAACCTGCTGACCGCAGATGATCTGCGTTAACCGCTGGCGGTCTTCATGCGTGAGCATGTTCAGGTAGTTATGGGCAAGCTCATTACTGAGGATATTTGTCCCGTCCTGAGTACGCAGGATGCAGATCCCCACCGGCGCCGAGGCGACAATTTTACGGTTAAACTGCTCATGCTCTTCCAGACGCTGAGCATCCGCTTCCGCCGGAATAAAGATCCGCCGCTCATACATTCTCGCCAGCATAAACAGCGCGACGCCTACCGCGATGTTCAGCAAAATGGCATTAAGGATCAGGATGCGAATGCGCTCCAGGACCTTGTCCACCGGCAGCGAGTAGACAATGCTCAGCGACGATGGCGGTAAACTTTTCTTCAGCACCAGCTCGCGGAACCCGGAGGTATAGCCAAACCATGACCGCTCCTGCATCCAGCTGGGTTCCACCTTCAGGCGGTTTTCAGGGCCGGTAAGGGAGATGAGCGGATGGCCGTTTTCATCCAGAATGGTCACGCCCATCGGCAGACTGCCCGGCGTGAAGAAGTTTTCCATGCGGATGGTTTGTTCAATCCCCAGCAGCGCTTGCAGGCGGTTTCCGAGGTAAACCGGAGTCAGGGCATAGAAATAGCCGACGCCCATGCGCGGCCCCTGGCTTATCCAGAAGATGTTGTTCCCGCGCTCTTCCTGAGGCGCATTGCGGTATTTCACTATACGCTCATGCAGACTTTTCAGCGCGTCTTCGCGTTCGACGGGCATATCCCGCAGGCCGAAATCCGCCATGCAGAGATTTTCGTTGCCAATCAGGTAGACGCGGTTCAGGTCGTAGGCGGCCGAGAAGTTATCGCGCCAGTAGCGCATAAACCATGACAGGGACTCCAGTGAACCACGCCAGGCTTTGCCCATGGCGGAACAATCGGAGTCCGGGAAGAGCGGTTCGAAATCAGGTACTTCGGTTTTTTCATCCCGACCGCGGATAGCAAGAATGCCGTTCTCCGCCGTGAGTCGATTCTCAGCAATATACTTAAGCTCTTTCATCACGTCAGACGTGCGCTGGATATAGCGCTGAGCCTGATCCGAGCTTAAGTTAAACTCCTGGCGGATCTCCGCTTCTTTCTGGTGTAACGCGTTAACGATGTAAAACACCGAGAGCAGTGCCACCAGCAACCATAGCAGTAGCGCAAGCGCCCGAAACAGATAGCGAGAGACTTTTAACGTGGTACGAAAGGAGACGAGGTATTTCAAAGGGGCGAGGCTCCGCCGTCGGGGTCAAAAAGAATGTGGTTAAGGTAGCGGTAAACGCGGCTTGTCGCAACGTTCACTTGTCTGCTTGCGCAAAACAAAAGGGCCGGAAACCGGCCCTTTATGCGTCAGGAGACGTTACTCGTCAGCGTCATCCGCTACTTCATCATCGGTGTCCGCTTCCGGGGCGATTTCATCATCCCCTTCCGCAACGCTGCCGTCGATAGAGTCGAGCTCTTCGTCATCCACCGGCTCAGCAACGCGTTGCAGACCGACGACGTTTTCATCTTCCGCAGTGCGGATGAGGATAACGCCCTGGGTGTTACGACCCACCACGCTGATCTCAGACACGCGGGTACGCACCAGCGTACCGGCATCGGTGATCATCATGATCTGGTCCGCGTCGTCCACCTGCACCGCGCCAACAACGGAACCGTTGCGCTCGGTCACTTTGATGGAGATAACGCCCTGCGTGCCGCGTGACTTGGTCGGGTATTCGCTTTCCGCCGTACGTTTACCGTAGCCGTTCTGGGTGACGGTCAGGATTGCGCCTTCGCCACGCGGAACGATCAGGGAAACCACGCTGTCTTCACCCGCCAGCTTGATACCACGCACGCCGGTCGCCGTACGACCCATTGCGCGCACGGCGTTCTCTTTAAAGCGCACCACTTTACCGGCGGCAGAGAACAGCATCACTTCATCGGAACCGGAGGTCAGATCCACGCCAATCAGCTCATCGCCTTCGTTCAGGTTCACCGCGATGATCCCGGCAGAACGTGGACGGCTGAACTCGGTCAGCGCAGTTTTCTTCACGGTACCGCTCGCGGTCGCCATAAAGACGTTCACGCCCTCTTCGTACTCGCGTACCGGCAGAATAGCGGTGATACGTTCGTTCGCTTCCAGCGGCAGCAGGTTGACGATTGGTCGACCCCGCGCGCCACGGCTCGCTTCCGGCAGCTGATAGACTTTCATCCAGTACAGACGGCCCCGGCTGGAGAAGCAGAGGATCGTGTCGTGGGTGTTGGCCACCAGCAGACGGTCAATAAAGTCTTCTTCTTTAATACGCGCCGCAGATTTGCCTTTACCGCCACGACGCTGTGCTTCGTAGTCGGTCAACGGCTGATACTTCACGTAGCCCTGGTGAGACAGCGTCACTACCACGTCTTCGCGGTTGATCAGATCTTCAATGTTGATATCAGAGCTGTTGGCTGTGATTTCGGTGCGACGCTCGTCGCCGAACTGATCGCGAACCAGCTCCAGCTCTTCACGGATCACTTCCATCAGGCGCTCTGCGCTACCCAGGATATGCAGCAGCTCGGCAATCTGCTCCAGCAGCTCTTTGTACTCGTCGAGCAGTTTTTCATGCTCAAGGCCGGTCAGTTTCTGCAAACGCAGATCCAGAATCGCCTGGGCCTGCTGTTCAGTCAGGTAGTACTGACCGTCACGCACGCCGAATTCCGGTTCCAGCCACTCAGGACGCGCGGCGTCATCACCGGCACGTTCCAGCATTGCCGCCACGTTGCCCAGATCCCATGGACGCGCAACCAGCGACGCCTTCGCTTCTGCCGGCGTCGGCGCACGGCGGATCAGCTCGATGATCGGGTCGATGTTCGCCAGCGCAACGGCCAGTGCTTCAAGGATATGGGCACGGTCGCGCGCTTTGCGCAGTTCGAAGATGGTACGACGGGTCACCACTTCACGGCGGTGACGCACGAACGCGCTCAGGATCTCTTTCAGGTTCATGATCTTCGGCTGGCCATGGTGCAGCGCAACCATGTTGATACCGAAGGAGACCTGAAGCTGAGTCTGGGAGTAAAGGTTGTTCAGCACAACTTCACCCACCGCGTCGCGCTTGATTTCAATCACGATGCGCATACCGTCTTTATCAGACTCGTCACGCAGCGCGCTGATGCCTTCAACGCGTTTTTCTTTTACCAGCTCGGCGATTTTTTCAATCAGTCGCGCTTTGTTCACCTGATACGGGATCTCGTGAACAATAATGGTTTCACGGCCGGTTTTAGCGTCCGCTTCCACTTCGGCGCGGGCACGGATGTAAATCTTGCCGCGACCGGTGCGGTACGCTTCTTCAATACCGCGACGGCCATTGATGATTGCCGCCGTCGGGAAGTCCGGGCCCGGGATGTGTTCCATCAGCCCTTCAATGCTGATGTCTTCATCGTCAATGTAGGCCAGGCAGCCGTTGATCACTTCCGTGATATTGTGCGGTGGAATGTTGGTTGCCATACCGACGGCGATACCGGACGAACCGTTCACCAGCAGGTTTGGGATCTTCGTTGGCATAACGTCAGGAATTTTTTCCGTGCCGTCGTAGTTATCAACGAAATCAACCGTCTCTTTTTCCAGGTCAGCCATCAGCTCATGGGCAATCTTCGCCAGACGGATTTCCGTATAACGCATTGCCGCGGCGGAGTCGCCGTCGATAGAACCAAAGTTACCCTGACCATCTACCAGCATGTAACGCAGCGAGAAGGGCTGCGCCATACGGACAATGGTGTCGTACACCGCGGAATCACCATGAGGATGGTATTTACCGATTACGTCACCAACGACACGGGCAGATTTTTTGTAGGCTTTATTCCAGTCATTGCCCAATACGTTCATGGCGTATAGTACGCGACGGTGTACCGGCTTCAGGCCATCGCGGACGTCCGGCAGCGCACGGCCAACAATGACCGACATCGCATAGTCCAGATAGGAGCTTTTCAGCTCTTCCTCGATGTTAACCGGTGTAATTTCTCTCGCAAGGTCGCTCATCTAACCGCTATCCCTCTACTGTATCCCGGATTCAAAGGTCGCAAATTATAACACAGCCGCGGTGATACAGGTAAACCTATACGCTTTATTCACAGGGATTGCCTGATATACTCATTTGTCTTGCTAAATAAGGAGTAAAAGCGCCCATGAATGCCGAAAAATCCCCGGTGGCTCACAACGTTGACCACGAAGAGATTGCCAAATTTGAAGCGGTGGCGTCCCGCTGGTGGGATCTCGAAGGTGAGTTCAAACCTCTGCATCGTATTAACCCGCTGCGTCTGGGCTATATCGCGGAGCGTTCCGGCGGTCTGTTCGGTAAGAAAGTGCTCGACGTCGGCTGCGGCGGCGGCATCCTGGCGGAAAGTATGGCACGTGAAGGGGCCACCGTCACCGGTCTGGACATGGGCTTCGAACCTCTACAGGTTGCGCGTCTTCATGCGCTGGAGTCCGGCGTACAGGTAGAATATGTCCAGGAAACCGTGGAAGAGCACGCGGCAAAACATGCGCACCAGTATGACGTGGTGACCTGCATGGAGATGCTGGAGCACGTTCCCGATCCGCAGTCGGTGGTCAGCGCCTGTGCAAAACTGGTGAAACCGGGTGGACAGGTCTTCTTCTCGACCATCAACCGCAACGGCAAAGCCTGGCTGATGGCCGTGGTAGGCGCGGAATACGTGCTGCGCATGGTGCCGAAAGGGACGCACGACGTGAAGAAGTTCATCAAGCCTGCCGAACTGCTGGGCTGGGTTGACCAGACATGGCTTAAGGAGCAGCACATGACGGGCCTGCACTACAATCCGCTGACGGATAAATTCAAACTTGCCCCGGGCGTGGATGTTAACTATATGTTGCACACAACCGCCAAAAACGACTAACGTCATCCGTTATTCTTATAATGATTGCGCGACATCATGTTGCGCAATTCTGACCTCCCGTTGAAGAAATCAGCACTCGATCAAATTTTGAATTTTTTTTCTTAATTATTGACATCTCTTCCAGGCCTTACGGCACGAGGACTTAGCCTTTTTTACCCTTTCACAACCTCAATTTAACGTCAAAATCAACCCTTGTGCTGAAAAGATTCGATACTAGAATACTCACCATATAGCGTTCTTCTTATCGCAAAACCCCTATATGTAGTATTTATCCACAGAGTTAGTCACAAGACGGTTCTGTGGATAAGCGGGGGATATTTTTTTATTTCACGGACAGGTAAAAACCCACATGAATCAGAGTCTGCTGGTGACAAAGCGCGACGGTACCACCGAGCGTATCAATCTGGACAAAATCCATCGAGTTCTCGACTGGGCAGCAGAAGGACTGAACAACGTATCTATCTCCCAGGTTGAACTGCGTTCTCACATTCAGTTCTACGACGGCATCAAAACGTCTGATATCCACGAAACCATTATCAAAGCCGCGGCAGATCTGATCTCCCGCGACGCACCGGATTATCAGTACCTCGCTGCGCGTCTGGCGATTTTCCACCTGCGTAAAAAAGCCTACGGCCAGTTCGAGCCGCCGAAGCTTTACGATCACGTAGTGAAAATGGTCGAGCTGGGCAAATACGACACGCATCTGCTGGAAGACTATACGGAAGAAGAGTTCGAGCAGATGAACGGGTTTATCGATCACTGGCGCGACATGAACTTCTCCTACGCGGCGGTGAAGCAGCTCGAAGGTAAATACCTGGTTCAGAACCGTGTGACGGGCGAAATCTACGAGAGCGCCCAGTTCCTCTATATTCTGGTGGCCGCCTGCCTGTTCTCTAATTACCCGCGTGAAACCCGTCTGGACTACGTGAAGCGTTTCTACGATGCGGTCTCTACGTTCAAGATTTCTCTGCCTACGCCAATCATGTCTGGCGTGCGTACCCCTACCCGTCAGTTCAGCTCCTGCGTACTGATCGAGTGTGGTGACAGCCTGGATTCCATCAACGCGACCTCCAGCGCCATCGTGAAATACGTCTCCCAGCGTGCCGGTATCGGCATCAACGCCGGCCGTATCCGTGCACTGGGCAGCCCGATCCGCGGCGGTGAAGCGTTCCACACCGGCTGTATTCCGTTCTACAAGCACTTCCAGACGGCAGTAAAATCCTGCTCTCAGGGCGGCGTGCGTGGTGGTGCAGCGACCCTGTTCTACCCGATGTGGCACCTGGAAGTGGAAAGTCTGCTGGTTCTGAAGAACAACCGCGGCGTGGAAGGCAACCGCGTGCGTCACATGGACTACGGCGTGCAGATCAACAAGCTGATGTACACCCGTCTGCTGAAAGGGGAAGACATCACCCTCTTCAGCCCGTCCGACGTCCCGGGTCTGTACGACGCGTTCTTCGCCGATCAGGACGAGTTCGAGCGTCTGTACACCAAATATGAAAAAGACGACAGCATCCGCAAGCAGCGCGTGAAAGCGGTCGATCTGTTCTCCCTGATGATGCAGGAACGTGCCTCTACCGGTCGTATCTACATCCAGAACGTTGACCACTGCAACACCCACAGCCCGTTCGATCCGGTGGTTGCGCCAGTGCGCCAGTCTAACCTGTGCCTGGAGATCGCCCTGCCGACCAAACCGCTGGAAGACGTGAACGACGAAAACGGTGAAATCGCGCTCTGTACGCTGTCCGCGTTCAACCTGGGTGCGATTAAGAGCCTGGACGAGCTGGAAGAGCTGGCGGTGCTGGCGGTTCGTGCGCTCGACGCCCTGCTGGACTACCAGGATTACCCAATCCCGGCCGCTAAACGCGGTGCAATGGGCCGTCGCACCCTGGGTATCGGCGTGATCAACTTCGCCTACTGGCTGGCGAAAAACGGCAAGCGTTACTCCGACGGCAGCGCCAACAACCTGACGCACCAGACGTTCGAAGCGATTCAGTACTACCTGATGAAAGCGTCCAACGAGCTGGCGAAAGAGCAAGGCGCGTGCCCGTGGTTCAACGAAACCACCTACGCGAAAGGCATTCTGCCAATCGACACCTACAAGAAAGACCTGGATGCGATTGTCAGCGAGCCGCTGCATCTCGATTGGGAAGGCCTGCGCGAGTCCATCAAGACCCACGGCCTGCGTAACTCCACGCTCTCTGCCCTGATGCCGTCCGAGACCTCGTCGCAGATCTCTAACGCCACCAACGGTATTGAACCGCCGCGCGGCCACGTCAGCATCAAAGCGTCGAAAGACGGCGTGCTGCGTCAGGTGGTGCCGGATTACGAAACGCTGGGTGACAACTACGAGCTACTGTGGGAAATGCCAAACAACGACGGCTATCTGCAACTGGTGGGTATCATGCAGAAGTTTATCGACCAGTCGATCTCTGCCAATACCAACTACGACCCAACGCGCTTCCCGTCTGGCAAGGTTCCGATGCAGCAACTGCTGAAAGACCTGCTCACCGCCTACAAATTTGGCGTGAAAACGCTGTACTATCACAACACCCGTGATGGTGCGGAAGACGCCCAGGACGACCTGGTGCCGTCAATTCAGGACGATGGCTGCGAAAGCGGCGCATGTAAGATCTAAGCACTTCGCCGGGTGGCGCTACGCTTACCCGGCCTACGGTTTTGTAGGCCCGGCAAACGCAGTGCCGCCGGGCAATAAAATCTCAACAGGACTCACCGCAATGGCATATACCACCTTTTCACAGACGAAAAACGACCAGCTCAAAGAGCCGATGTTCTTCGGCCAGCCGGTCAACGTGGCACGCTACGATCAGCAAAAATATGACATCTTCGAAAAGCTGATTGAAAAGCAACTCTCCTTCTTCTGGCGTCCGGAAGAAGTTGACGTTTCCCGCGACCGTATCGATTTCCAGGCGCTGCCGGAACACGAAAAGCACATCTTCCTCAGCAACCTGAAGTACCAGACGCTACTGGACTCCATCCAGGGCCGTAGTCCGAACGTGGCGCTGCTGCCGCTGATCTCGATTCCTGAGCTGGAAACCTGGGTGGAAACCTGGGCGTTCTCCGAGACGATCCACTCCCGCTCTTACACCCACATCATCCGCAACATCGTGAACGATCCGGCGGTGGTGTTTGACGATATCGTCACCAACGAGCAGATCCAGAAGCGCGCGGAAGGCATTGCGCACTACTACGATGAGCTGATCGAGATGACCAGCTACTGGCATCTGCTGGGCGAAGGCACGCATAACGTGAACGGCAAAACCATTACCGTAAACCTGCGAGCCCTGAAAAAGCAGCTGTACCTGTGCCTGATGAGCGTTAACGCGCTGGAAGCGATCCGCTTCTACGTGAGCTTCGCCTGCTCCTTCGCCTTTGCCGAGCGCAAGCTGATGGAAGGCAACGCCAAAATCATCCGCCTGATCGCCCGTGACGAAGCCCTGCATCTGACCGGGACTCAGCACATGCTGAACCTGCTGCGCAGCGGCGCGGACGACCCGGAAATGGCTGCGATTGCCGAAGAGTGCAAGCAGGAATGCTACGATCTGTTCGTGCTGGCCGCCCAGCAGGAGAAAGAGTGGGCAGACTACCTGTTCCGCGACGGCTCCATGATTGGCCTGAACAAAGACATTCTGTGCCAGTACGTGGAGTACATCACTAACATCCGCATGCAGGCTGTGGGTCTCGATCTGCCATTCCAGACGCGCTCTAACCCGATTCCGTGGATCAACACCTGGCTGGTGTCCGATAACGTGCAGGTTGCGCCGCAGGAAGTGGAAGTGAGTTCTTATCTGGTCGGTCAGATTGATTCTGAAGTCAACACCGACGACCTGAGCGATTTCCAGCTCTGATGAGCCGCGTAACGCTGAGCCTTTCTGGTACAGAGGTGTTGTGCCAGGAAGAGCACCCTTCTCTGCTGGTGGCGCTTGAAGCGCATCAGGTAGAAGTAGAGTACCAGTGTCGTGAAGGCTACTGCGGCTCCTGCCGCTGCCGTCTGGTCGCAGGCCAGGTAGACTGGCTGACCGAACCGCTGGCCTTTATCAGTGAAGGGGAGATTTTGCCCTGCTGCTGCCGGGCAAAAGGCGATATTGAGATCGAGATGTAATTATGTCGGGTGGCGCTTCGCTGACCCGACCTACAAAACCGCAGTTCGTAGGCCGGGTAAGGCGCAGCCGCCACCCGGCAATTTCAGCGTTTATCCTTCAAAAAGCTCACCGCTTTATCCGGGAAATCCGTAAACAACCCGTCCACATCCGCCTGGTTATACAGCACGTCGTAAAGCTGATTCACGTCCGTCGCATACTCCGGCAGCTGGTCTGCGCGTACGGTATACGGATGCACCTGCATCTTGCTCGCATGCGCCTCTTTCACCATCGCCGTCAGCTTCACGTGACCCGGCGTTGAGCCTTCCGCCACCAGCATGTGGTAATCCGGCCCGATGCCGTCGGCGTACTGCGCAATCTGCTTCATCGCGCCCGGCTTAAACATCCAGTCGTAGCTGTAGTTCACCCACTTCCCGTCCGGCTGTTTTTCCTGGGTTTCATTCCAGTCGGTATACGCAATCAGCTGCACCAGATTGAGATCCATCCCCATTTTCGGCTCCAGCTCGGTTTTGATGCGCTTCAGTTCCGCGGCGTCGAAACATTGCAGGAAAACCTTATCCTGCTTGCTGGTGTAGCCGTACATTTTCAGTACCTCCAGCGTCTTCGCGGCAATGTCCTTCCCTTCCTGATGGTGGAACCACGGCGCTTTGATTTCCGGGTAGATACCGATATTTTTTCCTGTCGAGTGGTTCAGCCCCTGAACAAACTCGATCTCCTCTTCGAAGGTGTGAATACGGAAGTCAGACTTGCCCATCGGGAAACGTCCCGGATAGACCTGTACCTTCTTACCGTTTTCAATCTCGAAGCCCTCGGTAAACTTCAGCGAGCGGATCTCCGCCAGCGTGAAGTCGATGGCGTAGTAGCGACCATCTTTACGGGCGCGATCCGGGAAACGTTCCGCCACGTCCGTCACGCGGTCAAGATAGTGGTCATGCAGAACGACCAGCTGGTCGTCCTTCGTCATCACCAGATCCTGCTCCAGATAATCCGCGCCCTGGGCATAGGCCATCGCTTTTGCCGGCAGCGTATGCTCCGGCAGATAACCGCTGGCGCCACGGTGGGCGATCACGATCTTATCCGCCGCCAGCGCGGAGCTTGTCATCAGGCCCGCCAGCAGCAGACCTGTCGCTAACTGAGTTAATTTCATCGCAATGCTCCTTATTGACGACGCGCCAGCACTTCGGCGTGGTGACGTTTTTCACCAATCATCACAACAACCAGCAGCAGAACAGCCAGCACGCTGCCGCCAATCATCACCATAAAGCCGCCATCCCAGCCGAAGAAGTCGACGGTGTAGCCGACGATGGCGCTCGCAGCGACCGAACCGCCGAGGTAGCCAAACAGACCGGTAAAGCCTGCCGCCGTGCCTGCCGCTTTCTTCGGCGCCAGCTCCAGGGCATGCAGACCAATCAGCATAACCGGACCATAAATCAGGAAGCCGATGACGATCATACAGGCCATATCCACACCCGGATTCCCCGGCGGGTTAAGCCAGTAAACGACCGTCGCGATGGTGACCAGCGTCATAAAGAACACGCCCGTCGCCCCACGGTTGCCCTTAAACACTTTGTCCGACATCCAGCCACAGATCAGCGTGCCGGGAATGCCCGCGTATTCATACAGGAAATAGGCCCAGGAGGATTTATCCAGCGCGAAGTGCTTCACCTCTTTCAGGTAGGTTGGCGACCAGTCGAGGATCCCGTAGCGCAGCAGGTAGACAAATACGTTCGCCACCGCGATGTACCACAGCAGCTTGTTTGGCAGCACATACTTCATGAAGATCTGCTTTGCCGTCAGCTCTTCTTCGTGCTTCTCGCTGTAATCATCCGGGTAGTCGTTTTTGTACTCTTCAATCGGCGGCAGGCCGCAGGACTGTGGGGTGTCGCGCATCAGAGCGAAGGCGATAATCGCCACCAGAATGGCGCCAAAGGCTGGCATATAGAGCGCGGCATGCCAGTCGTTGAACCAGGCCATCCCCAGCAGGAACAGCAGCGGCGGAAGCCCGCCCCCGACGTTATGCGCACAGTTCCAGACCGAAACAATTCCACCACGCTCTTTCTGTGACCACCAGTGAACCATGGTGCGTCCGCATGGCGGCCATCCCATCCCCTGGAACCAGCCGCAGAGGAACAGCAGCACGAACATGATGGCAATGCTGGAGGTCGCCCACGGCACAAAGCCCATGAACAGCATCACCGCGGCCGCTAGGATCAGGCCGGCGGGCAGGAACACGCGCGGATTCGAGCGATCCGACACCGACCCCATAATGAACTTCGAAAAACCGTACGCGATGGAGATCCCCGACAGCGCAAATCCCAGATCGCCGCGAGAGAAGCCCTGCTCCACCAGGTACGGCATGGCGAGCGCAAAGTTTTTACGTACCAGATAGTACGCCGCATACCCGAAGAAGATCCCGAGGAAGATTTGCCAACGCAGACGGCGGTAGAGAGGATCAATCTCTGCCTCTGGCAGTCGCGCCCGATGTGGCGCAGGTTTAAAGATACTGAGCATAACAGCCTCCGTGGCCTTTCAAAAAATGACCGGGCATCTCGCGCCCGGCTACAGAGGCGGCGATGTTAAGAAATCACGGTGAATGTTACTGTGAATCAACGCACAGATTGTTACAGAAATATGACAGAATGCGCAAAAAAGCGCATGAAATCACGTTTCACTTTCGAATTTCGCGCGTTTATGTTCGAAATCAAACAAACCACACGATCAATGTGGCTAAATGCTAAAAAACGAACATAGAGGAAAGGCAATGACAATTCACGATCCACGCTTCAGCGATGTGATTATCATTGGCGGTGGCGCGACGGGTGCCGGCATCGCACGCGACTGCGCCCTGCGGGGATTGAGCGTCACGCTTCTGGAACGCCACGATATCGCCACCGGCGCGACGGGACGTAATCACGGTCTGTTGCACAGCGGCGCCCGCTATGCGGTCACTGACGCTGAGTCAGCACGCGAGTGTATCGCTGAAAACCAGATCCTCAGGCGCATCGCCCGCCACTGCGTTGAACCGACCAACGGTCTTTTTATCACCCTTCCAGAAGATGACCTCGGCTTTCAGCAAACCTTTATCACCGCCTGCACGGCGGCAGGCATTCAGGCCGAGGCGATCGATCCTGCGCAGGCGCGCCGTCTTGAACCCTCGGTAAACCCGGCGTTACTGGGCGCGGTAAAAGTACCGGACGGAACCGTTGATCCTTTCCGCCTGACCGCCGCCAATATGCTCGACGCGCGGGAACATGGCGCCCGGATCCTGACCGGGCATCACGTCACCGGGCTTATTCGTGAAGGTAATACCGTGCGCGGGGTGCGCGTGTTTGATGCGCAGTACAACGAACACCGCGAGCTGTATGCCGCCGTCGTGGTCAACGCGGCGGGGATCTGGGGCCAGCGCATCGCGGAATACGCGGACCTGTCGGTGCGCATGTTCCCGGCGAAAGGCTCGCTGCTGATCCTCGACCACCGCATCAATAACCATGTCATCAACCGCTGCCGTAAACCGTCTGACGCCGATATCCTCGTGCCGGGGGACACCATTTCGTTAATCGGCACGACCTCAATGCATGTGGACTACAGCGAAATTGATTACAACCGCGTCACCGCTGAAGAGGTGGATATCCTGCTGCGCGAAGGGGAAAAGCTGGCCCCGGTGATGGCGCAGACGCGTATTCTGCGTGCCTACGCGGGCGTGCGTCCCCTCGTCGCCAGCGATAACGATCCGAGCGGGCGTAACGTCAGCCGCGGCATCGTGCTGCTCGATCACGCCGAACGCGACGGCATGGACGGGTTTATCACCATTACCGGCGGCAAGCTGATGACCTACCGGCTGATGGCCCAGTGGGCCACCGATGCCGTCTGCCGTAAGCTCGGCAACACCGCACCGTGCGTGACGGCGGAACAGGCTCTGCCCGGCTCGCAGCAATCGACAGAAAAAACGCTGCACAAAATCATTTCACTCCCTGCCCCGCTTCGCGGTTCGGCGATTTACCGTCACGGCGACCGCACCCCAACCTGGCTCGGTGAAGGGCGACTCAGCCGCAGCCTGGTGTGCGAATGCGAAGCCGTGACCGCAGGCGAGGTGCAGTATGCCGTGGAAAACCTGACGGTGAACAACCTGCTCGATTTACGCCGCCGCACGCGCGTCGGGATGGGCACCTGTCAGGGGGAGCTGTGCGCCTGCCGTGCCGCCGGGCTGCTGCAACGTTTTCACGCCACCACGTCAACCCAGTCGCTTGCCCAGCTCAGCGATTTTTTAAACGAGCGCTGGAAAGGCATTCAGCCCGTCGCCTGGGGCGATGCCCTGCGCGAAAGCGAGTTTACCCGCTGGGTCTATCAGGGGCTTTGCGGTCTGGAGAAGGAGCACAACCATGAAATTTGATACCGTGATTGTGGGTGGGGGGCTGGCGGGCCTGCTGTGCGGCCTCAAACTGACGCAGCGGGGTCTGCGCTGCGCCATTGTCACTCGCGGTCAGAGTGCCCTGCACTTCTCTTCCGGCTCGCTGGATTTACTGGGCGCGCTATCGTTCGCCGATCTGCCGCCTGAACATCCCTACCGCCTGACGGGCGCAGAGAATATGGCCCGCTTTGCCTGCGAAACCGAACACCTGCTCACCACCTGCGGCGCACGCATGCAGGGTGACGCCGAGCAAAATCATCAGCGCGTCACGCCGCTCGGCACCCTGCGCGCCGCCTGGCTTAGCCCGGAAGAGGTGCCTGTCGCCCCCATCGCTGCCGAGCGCGTGCGGGTGGTGGGGATCAGCGGCTTCCTCGATTTCCAGCCACATCTGGCCGCCGCGTCTCTCAGACAGCAGGGTGTTCAGGTGGATACGGCGGAGATTGATCTCCCCGAACTCGACGTGCTGCGCGAAAACCCCAGCGAGTTTCGTGCGGTGAACATTGCCCGCCTGCTGGATAATGAAAGTTATTGGCCGCAGCTGTACGCGGCGCTTCAACCGCTCGGCGAGACCTGCGACGCCCTGTTTATGCCCGCCTGTTTTGGCTTAACGGACAACCGGCTCTGGCGCTGGCTCTCGGCGCGCCTGCCCTGTACGCTCGGTTTACTGCCGACGCTCCCCCCTTCCGTGCCCGGCATTCGTCTGCACACCCAGCTTCAGCGTCAGTTTGTTGCCCAGGGTGGCGTCTGGATGGCAGGCGACGAGGTGAAAAAAATCACCCTGGCTGAGGGCGCGGTAAGCGAAATCTGGACCCGCAACCACGGCGACATCCCGCTTCGCGCACGCTTTACGGTGCTGGCAAGTGGCAGTTTCTTCAGTAACGGTCTGCTGAGCAGCCGGGATGGCGTGCGTGAGGCGATCCTCGGTCTGGACGTCCGGCAAAGCGCTTCCCGCGCGGACTGGTATCAAAGCGATTTCTTCACCCCGCAGCCCTGGCAGCAGTTCGGCGTGATCGTCGACAGCCAACTGCGCCCGCGGCTGGGCGGGGAACCGGTTGAAAATCTTTACGCCATCGGCTCGGTTCTGGGCGGGTACGATCCCGTGGCGCAGGGCTGCGGTGGCGGCGTCTGCGCCGTCACTGCGCTGCATGTCGCGGAGCAGATTATCCAGCGCAGGGAGGGAGCACAATGAACGACACCCAATTTGAAAGCTGTATCAAATGCACGGTCTGCACCACGGTTTGCCCGGTCAGCGGCGTCGATCCGCGCTATCCCGGCCCGAAACAGGCCGGTCCCGACGGGGAGCGTCTGCGCCTGAAGGATGGCGCGCTCTACGACGAGGCGCTGAAATACTGCATCAACTGCAAACGCTGCGAAGTTGCCTGCCCGTCGGACGTGAAAATAGGCGATATCATCCAGCGCGCCCGCGCCCGCTACAGTACGCAAAAACCGACGCTGCGTGACGCGATACTGAGCCACACCGATCTGATGGGTAGCCTCTCGACGCCTTTCGCGCCGGTCGTCAATGCCGCCACCGCCCTGAAGCCGGTGCGCAGGCTGCTGGATGCGACGCTCAAAATCGACCATCACCGCAGTCTGCCGAAATATTCTCACGGCACCTTCCGCCGCTGGTTTAAATCCGTGGCGGCAGAACAGGCGCAGTTCTCTGAGCAGGTCGCCTTCTTCCACGGCTGCTACGTGAACTACAACCATCCGCAGCTGGGAAAAGACCTGCTGAAAGTGCTGAACGCCATGGGAACGGGCGTTCAGCTGCTGAGCAAAGAAAAGTGCTGCGGCGTTCCGCTGATTGCCAACGGTTTCATCGACAAAGCGCGCAAGCAGGCGAGCAGCAACGTCACCTTTTTACGCGAGGCGATCGTCGACAAAGGCATACCGGTACTGGCGACGTCGTCAACCTGTACCTTCACGCTGCGCGATGAATATCCGCATCTGCTGGATGTAGATAACACCGGCCTGCGCGAGCACATTGAGCTGGCGACCCGTTTTCTCTGGCGCAAACTGGACAGCGGGCAGACGTTACCGCTGGGCAAATTGCCGCTGAAGGTGGTGTATCACACGCCATGTCATATGGAGAAGATGGGCTGGTCGATCTATACGCTTGAACTGCTGCGGCTGATCCCGGGGCTGGAGCTGACGGTGCTGGACTCACGCTGCTGCGGCATCGCTGGCACCTACGGCTTCAAGCGTGAAAACTACCCAACGTCACAGGCCATTGGCGCGCCGCTGTTCCGCCAGATTGAAGAGAGCGGCGCAGATATCGTGGTGACGGACTGCGAAACCTGTAAGTGGCAGATCGAGATGTCCACCAGCAAACGCTGTGAACATCCCATTACCTTGCTGGCAAAAGCGCTGGCGTAACCGTTGCCGGGGACTCTGCCCCGGCACACTCTCACTCTACGAACAGCGATTCCACGACGTTGATCCAGCCGTGCTCGCTGGCGACCTCTTTCCCGTTCAGCCAGCGGCGCAGCATGTTCAGCGCCATCATCGCGCACACCTCCTGACGCACGGCCAGGCTGTGGCGGGTAATGCTCATCCTGACCCGCAGGGCGTGCGTCCCTTCCGGCGTTGCCAGGGCGAAGTTGAGGTGCTCCTCATCCAGCCCGCCCACAAACAGCGCCAGCCCGGCGAAATGCTTCACTCTGCGCTCGGACGCCCAGCGCGCGGTCTGCGCCAGCGTCTCCTGCTGGAACGGCACCACTTCACTGGCCAGCAGCGGCGCACCCGCCCGGGTAAGCTGAAGCGCCAGAAGCCCACCGGTAAACTGCTCGCTTAACGTCACGCTCAGCTGGTGGGACTGCAAATGCCCTGCGATCTGCGCCGGCAGCCCTTCCGTTCCTTCGAAAATCAGGCTTTCCCCGGCGACGCGCTGCACTTCCGGCCACAGCGCCAGCATGGCGGCTTTCTCTGACGCCGGTCCGGTCAGCTTCAGTTCAATAATCGGCATGGAGGAGCGATAGCCCATCGACACGCCAGGAGGCAGTTGCAGGTGATCGAGGCTCTGGGCCAGATCGCTTTCCGAGCGACCAAAGGTGGTCAGACGCAGGCACAGCGGCGGTTCAGGCAGCGTAAAGCGCGCGCGCAGGCGCGGCAGGATCTGCTGCTCGACCATCACTTTAAATTCCGACGGGACGCCCGGGGTGAAGAACATCAGGCAGCGGTTCAGCTGAACGGCAAACCCGCAGGCGGTGCCGACCGGGTTATCAATCAGTTCCGCGCTGGCGGGAATTTCAGCCTGCTTGCGGTTGCTGGGGGCCATCACGCGGCCACGCCCGGAGAAAAAGCGCTCCATCTGTGCCAGCCACGCCTCGTGCAGAACCAGGCCTTCGCCTTTGGCCGTGGCGGCGGCCAGCGCGCTGAGATCGTCGCTGGTGGGTCCCAGCCCGCCGTTCACAATCAGCACGTCGCAGCGTTCGCTGCGCTCGCGCAGAACGTTGACCAGCGACTCAAGATTGTCACCTACGGTGTTGCGGCGCGTTAACGGTAATCCTTGCTCAAAGAAGAGATCGGCGAGCCAGGCGGCATTGGTATCAATGATTTGCCCATGCAGCACTTCGTCGCCAGTGGATAACATTTCCACGTTTATCATTGTGTTCTCCCATTTCAATGGTCAAAACACTATAGCGCAATCGAAGACCGGGGGAAGAGAGAAACTGGCGCGACTGAACGCCGCGCCGAGAGGATTAGAAACCGGCGCTAACGCCAACGTATGGGCCGTCTGCCAGGGCGTTGTCGCGGTTGCCGTCTTTACCGGCCAGGTTCAGATAGCGATAACCCGCTTCGATGGTGATCGGACGCATGATGGTCCAGCGCGCGCCGGCATTAGCTTCCTGATAGCTGTCGATACCGCTGGAGAGGGAATCCGGGGAGTAGTAGTACTCACCGAACAGGCCAAAGCTGTCGCCAATTTTCCACTGCAAGCCGCCGCCCACTGCCGCCGCGTAGCCTTCGTCGCCGTCGTTCGGGTTGGTGTAAATGCCTTTACCGCCGACGGTCGCCAGGAAGGGACCCAACGGCACGTTGAAGCCGAGGCCCAGGCTTGCCGCATCCCCATCGTCGTCGTTGTGCGTCCAGCCGCCGGTCATTGCCAGGCCTGCGCTATCCGTGCCAAGACCAAAGCCCAGATGGGTATAATCTTGTCCCGCCGAGCCGTTGAAGGAAATTGCGTTTGCCGCTGCTGAAACAAACATCAGGCCGCTTAAGCCCATTAATGCCACTTTTTTCATTGTCGTGATCCCGCACAATTTATTCAGAGATGTCCAAAAACCGCGAGATTTTAACCTGACTGCCTGTGTGATCAATGGACTCCGCGTGCGGCGGGCAATTAGTTTGTAACGATTTGATAATATCGGCATTTATACCAGCATCAGAAAGCGCATTTTCACGCTCAGCCCACCCAGATTTTCACTGGGCATCAGCTGAAGATGGCTGCGGTGCAGGCGGGCAATATCGTTAGCCAGCGCCAGGCCAATGCCGGACCCGGCGGCATCGCCCACGTTATCCAGCCGATGAAACGGCAGCATGGCCTGGGAGATCTGGTCTTCAGCAATGCCCGGTCCGCTGTCCTCCACGCTCAGCTCAACGGCATCGTTAGCCGTGCGCAAGTACACCGTCACGACGCCCTGCTCCGGTGTGTATTTGATCGCGTTCTCCAGCAGGTTGGCGCAAAGTTCGCCCAGCAACACGTCATCCCCCTCAATCATTACCGGCTGCTGTACGCCGTCATAACCGAGATCGATACCCTTGCTGCGCGCCTGCGCCAGCCGGGAAAAGCAGCAGTTTTGCACCACCTGTACCAGATCGACAGGCGCAAACTGTCGCTCCCCCTGCTCTTTTCGCTTCACCGCCGAAAGCTGCAACAGCCTTTCCGTCAGCACGATGGTGTTATCCAGCATGACGTTCATCGCCCGTAAGCTCTCCTGCCACAGCGCCGGATCGTTACGCGTCAGGGCAACCGATACCTGGGTTTTCAGCACCGCCAGCGGCGTTTTGAGCTGGTGTGAGGCGTCAGCGTTAAAGCGCGCCTGCCGCGAAAGCACGCCACGTAACCTGTCGATATAGCGGTTAAATGCCACAATCAGCAGCCGCGTTTCCGACCAGGGCAGCAGCTCCGGCAGCGGAGCCAGCAGCCCGGGCTCACGGCGCACCATCAGGGACGAGAGCTGCCGCATCGGGCGCAGCACACGACGCAGCAGCCACGCGGTCAGGACCAGCGTCAGCAGCACCAGCAGCCCCTGCGACACGAGCGAGGAAAACAGCAGCTGAGTGGCCAGATAGCGCCGCGACTGCAACGTTTCGGCGACGTAGATCTCCGCCATCCCGAACACACTGTCCTCGTTAACCGGCTGGAGCAGCTTCGCCACGCGGATCGCCTGTCCGCGATACTCGGTATGATAAAACCACGCCAGCGCCGGATAGTGTGTAGTGCGCGACGTGGAGGGAGGCATATTCGGCAGATCGTCGTAGCCGGAGATCGTCCGCCCGTCAGGGTCCACGACCTTGTAATAGAGGCGATCGTTCATGTTCAGCTCGAAGCTGTCGAGCACGACCCAGGGCACGTTCACCTGGAGTTTACCGTTGTGCACCACCAGCCGCTCTGACACCGTGCGCGCCGAGGATAACAGCGTGCGGTCATAGGCCTGCGTCGCCGCCTGTAACGCGCTAACGTAGCTGTTAAAGGCTGACAGCCCCCATAACAGCAGCAGCGGCAAACCCAGAAAAAGCAAAAGTTGCAGGTAAAGCGACTGCGGCTTAACCCACCTCATCGCCGCACTCCAGCACGTAGCCCAGCCCCCGGAGGGTAATGATCCGCACCCCGCTGCCGGTCAGCTTCTTACGCAGGCGGTGAATATAGAGATCGATGCTCTCGGGGCTGACGTCGTCGTTCAGGCTGAATACCTGGTCGAAAAGCTGTTGCCGGGAGACGGGACGGGTCCGGCGGTGCATCAGCACCTTCAGCAAAGAGAGTTCGCGCGGCGTGAGGGAAAGGGGTTCATCGCGCAGCAGAAAAAAGCCTTCATCATCGTACTCCAGCTCTCCCAGCCGCTGGCGCTCCTGGGTTCGTCCTTCGCTGCGGCGCAGCAGCGCGCGCAGGCGGGCATCAAGCTCCTCCAGCTCGAACGGTTTCGGCAGGTAGTCATCCGCCCCGGCATTCAGCCCCTTCACCCTGTCTGCCACGTTGCTGCGGGCGGTAAGAAACAGCACCGGCAGCGTCTGCCCGCGCTTTCTCAGGCGATGCACCACCTCCAGCCCGTCGAAGCCGGGCATGCCGATATCAAGGATCGCGACGGCATAGTTTTCTCCCTGCAAAAGATGATCGGCCGCCCGTCCATCGTTGACGCAATCCACGGCAAATCCGTTTTGTACCAGCGCTTTTTCCAGCCAGTGAGCCAGCTCACGATTATCTTCCGCCAGTAAGAGACGCATATCACATCCTGTAAAGTTGGTGTCGCAGTGAAAGGGAAATGAAAGGTTATTGTTTTAACAATCACGCAACGTAACCGCTACAAGGTGGTTCACATAATCAGAAAAAATACACCCGTACCCGTACTCCCGGTTCTCCGGCGTGAGGATAAACGATGAAAAAACAATTACTTTCTACCCTTGCTGCAAGCGTATTGCTGTTGAGTGCCTCTGTCGTCCAGGCGCAGGACGCGCCATCCCGTACCGAATGTATCGCCCCGGCCAAACCCGGCGGCGGCTTCGACCTGACCTGTAAGCTGATTCAGGTTAGCCTGCTGGAGACGAAGGCCATTGAAAAACCGATGCGCGTCACCTACATGCCCGGCGGCGTGGGCGCGGTAGCCTATAACGCCATCGTCGCGCAGCGCCCTGCCGAAGCGGGCACCGTGGTGGCCTTCTCCGGCGGTTCGCTGCTGAACCTGTCGCAGGGGAAATTTGGTCGTTATGACGTGAATGACGTGCGCTGGCTCGCCACCGTAGGCACCGATTACGGCATGATCGCCGTGCGCGCGGACTCTCCGTGGAAATCCCTGAAAGATCTGCTGACCGCCATGGAAAAAGATCCGAACAGCGTGGTCATTGGCGCGGGCGCCTCTATCGGCAGCCAGGACTGGATGAAAGCCGCGCTGCTGGCGCAGCAGGCCAAAGTGGATCCGCACAAGATGCGTTACGTGGCCTTTGAAGGCGGCGGCGAGCCGGTGACGGCGCTGATGGGCAATCACGTCCAGGCGGTATCGGGCGATCTCAGCGAAATGGTGCCCTACCTGAGCGGGGATAAGATCCGCGTGCTGGCGGTCTTCTCGGAAAACCGTCTGCCGGGCCAGCTGGCAGACGTCCCAACCGCCAAAGAGCAGGGTTATAACCTGGTCTGGCCGATCATCCGCGGCTTCTTCGTCGGGCCAGAAGTGACCGACGCCGAGTACCAGTGGTGGGTGGATACCTTCGCAAAACTTCAGCAAACCGAGGAGTTCAAAAAACAGCGCGATCTGCGCGGGCTGTTTGAGTTCAACCTGAACGGCAAGCAGCTGGACGAGTATGTCAAAAAACAGGTGAATGACTACCGCGAACAGGCGAAAGCCTTTGGTCTGGCGAAATAACCGGAGGCGCTATGAGCGATCGCATTTTTGCCGGGATATGGCTGCTGCTCTGCATTGGCGGCATGTTCGTCGCCTGGCAGATCCACAGCGAATACAGCTATGAACCCGTGGGGCCACGCCCCTTCCCCGTCGGCATAGTCGGCCTGATGCTGCTCTGCTCGGTGGCGCTGCTGCTGCGCCATCCGGATACCGTGGAGTGGCCGCCACGCCGTACGCTGCAACGTCTGCTGGTAATGGTAATTGTCCTGCTGATGTATGCGTGGGGCTTTGAGTGGCTCGGCTTCCCGATTGCCACCGCCCTGCTGACGATGGTGATTGGCATACTGTTTAACGCCTCGCTGCCTGCGGCGGGGATCTCCGGGGTCGTACTGGGCATTTTACTCTGGTACGCCTTCGACCGCCTGCTGGACGTGACCCTGCCGCTCGGCGCATGGTTTAACTAACGGAGCACGCTATGGATACCTGGATCTATCTCTCTCAGGGGTTCGCGGTAGCGATGACCCCGGAAAACCTGGTGATCGCCCTGATCGGCTGTTTCGTCGGGACCATCGTCGGCCTGCTGCCGGGCCTTGGCCCTATCAACGGCGTGGCGATTTTACTGCCGCTGGCCTTTGCGCTGCACCTGCCTGCGGAATCGGCGCTGATCCTGCTGGCGACGGTCTATATCGGCTGCGAATACGGGGGGCGTATTTCCTCGATTCTGCTTAACGTGCCCGGCGATGCCGCCGCCATTATGACCGCGCTGGATGGCTACCCGATGGCGCAGCAGGGGCGCGGCGGCGTGGCGCTCTCTATTTCTGCCGTCAGCTCGTTCTTTGGCTCCATGATCGCCATTGGCGGCATCATCCTCTTCGCCCCGGCGCTGGCCCAGTGGTCGCTGGCGTTTGGTCCGGCCGAGTATTTTGCCCTGATGGTGTTCGCCATCGCCTGTCTCGGCAGCATGATGGCGCAGAATCCGCTGAAGTCGTTTTTGTCTGCGTTGATTGGCCTCAGTCTGGCCACCGTCGGCGTGGATGCCAACACCGGGGTTTATCGTTTTACCTTCGACAGCGTTCATCTCTCCGACGGCGTGCAGTTTATCGTCGTGGTGATTGGTCTGTTCTCTGTCTCAGAAATCTTACTGATGCTGGAGCATACCAGCAGCGGGCAGACGCTGGTGCGTAAAACCGGACGTATGCTCTTTAATGCCAAAGAGGGGGCGCAGTGTATTGGCGCCACCCTGCGTTCGTCGGTGATCGGTTTCTTCGTCGGCATTCTGCCCGGCGCGGGGGCTACTATCGCCAGCGCTATCACCTACATGACCGAGAAAAAGCTGAGCGGTAACAGCGACAGCTTCGGCAAAGGCGATATCCGCGGCGTGGCGGCGCCGGAGGCGGCGAATAACGCCTCGGCCTGCGGCTCGTTTATCCCGATGCTGACCCTCGGCGTGCCGGGCTCCGGCACCACGGCGGTAATGATGGGCGCGCTGACGCTCTATAACATCACCCCGGGTCCGGCGATGTTTACCGAACAGCCCGATATCGTCTGGGGTTTGATTGCCGCCTTGCTGATCGCCAACGTGATGTTACTGGTAATGAACATCCCGCTGATCGGCCTGTTCACCCGCATGCTGACCATTCCCCTGTGGTTCCTGGTCCCGGCCATCGCCGCCGTCTCTGCGGTTGGGGTGTACGCGGTGCACAGCACCACCTTCGACCTGGTGTTGATGGTGCTGCTCGGCGTGCTGGGCTACATTCTGCGCAAGATGCACTTCCCGATGTCGCCGCTGATTTTAGGGTTTGTGCTGGGGGAAATGCTGGAGCAGAACCTGCGCCGCGCCCTCTCCATCAGCAATGGCAACATGGGGATCCTGTGGGAGAGCAGCGTGACGAAGATCCTGCTGGCAATGGCGATTATGGTGATTGTCGTGCCGCCGGTGCTGCGCTGGGTCCGCCGACGCCAGCACAAACCGCAGCCGGATATCGGTTGATTAGCCCCTCAACAGGGCATTGACCCACTGCTTTAACGCCTGGCGGGAGATTTTAATCCCGCCATTTTTCAGTTCTGACGGCAGCGCCAGCCAGTGTACCGGCTGCTCAAAGCGCGCCAGCCTCCCCTGAACCCACTCCCGCAGCAGCGTGATATCCGTGCCCGGCTCGCATTCCACTACCGCCACCGGACGTTGCCCATACTCGGCATCATCCAGCGGAACGACAAACGCCTGGCTTACCTGCGGATGCGTGGCGATAACGCGCTCCAGCGCTTCGGGCTGGATCCCTTCTCCGCCGCTGAAAAAGAGATTGTCCATTCGGCCCAGAATGGTCAGGCGTCCGTCATGCCACTCGCCGCGATCGCGGGTGGCGAACCAGCCCTGCTCATTGACCAGCGGCAATAATGCGCCGTCTCGCCAGTAGCCCGCCGCCATGCTTTCCGCCCGGATCCAGACTTCACCGTTCACCACCTGAACGTCTCTGCCCGGCAGCGCGCTGCCCACGTCCGGCGCGCCGTCGGCCTCTTTGGCGCAGACGGTGGAGGCGAACTCGGTCAGACCGTAACCGCAGAACGTACGGATCCCCTGCTCGCGCGCCTGTTCGGTCAGCGCAACGGGGATTTCCGCCCCGCCGAGCAGCACGGCTTTCAGCGCGACGGGATGGTGTGAATTAAGCAGCCGCCACAGCTGCGTTGGCACCAGCGAGGCGTGGGTACAGCCCTGTAGCGCCTGCTCCAGCGGCTGTTTTTCACGCACGGTGAGACGACCTCCGCCCTGCAACCAGCGCCACAAAATCCCCTGACCGGAGACGTGAAACAGCGGCAGAGAGAGCAGCCAGTCGTCGCTACCGCCGTAAGGCATCAGCGCCAGCACGCCCTTTGCGCTGGCAAGGTGGGCGGCACAGGTGTGCACCGCCGCTTTCGGCAAGCCGGTGGAGCCAGAGGTGAGCGTCATTGAGGCCAGCCGTTCTGCCCGCCACGTGACGCCGCCCTGCCCCTCGCCCTCTCTTAATACCAGACCGGGCAGACCGTCATACTCACCGTTAAGCACCAGCGCAAAGCGCAGGGTCATCTGCGGCAGGAGGACGTCCAGCAGCGGACGGGGAAGCTGAGGGTTCACCGGCAAAATGCGGGCGCCGCACTGAAGCAGCGCCAGCCAGGCCAGCAGGGTCTGCGGGTGGTTGTGGGCGAGCAGCATGACGCCATCACCGTCCGTAACGCCCTGAGACTGAAAACCGGCTGCGAGACGATCGATACGCTCGCCCAGCTGAGACCAGCTGAGCGTTACATCGTCTAAACGCAGCGCGGGTTTATTGGCACGCCGGGTGCGCCAGTGCCGCCACGGCCAGTCGGTAAAACTCATCGCAATGGCTCCAGCGCCCCGACGTCGAGGCACTGCAAGGTGCTGCCAGGCCACTGACGAATCAACTGGGCCTGCATCAGGTTTAGCGTATCGAGACCAGGAACGGTGTCCGGCGTTAACCATGCAGCGATGCGCGCCAGCTGCGTCAGGCCGAGGCTGGATTCGATGGATGAACTGATCACCGCCGTCAGCCCTGCGGCATGGGCCGCCGCAACCTGCTCGCGCACCTTGTCGAGGCTGCCGGTCAGAGTTGGCTTAATCACCACGGCCCTGACGCCCGGCTCGGCGGCAAACGCGAAATCGGCTTCGCGCAGGCTCTCATCCCAGGCGATGGCAATGCCGGTTTCCCGGGCAAAGGCGCGCGAATCGTCGCGCGTTTTGCACGGCTCTTCGAGAAACGCGATGCGGCTGCGGTACGCCGGGTTGACGTACTTCGCAAACTGTTGCGCCCTGAGCGGCGTCCAGGCGCGGTTGGCGTCCAGGCGCAGGTGCAGATCGGGAATGGCCTCCAGTAACAGGTTAACCACCATTCCGTCGCGCACTGCTTCGTACAGGCCAACCTTTATTTTCGCCACCTTCTCGCCAGGCATCGCGGAAAGGAGCGCGAAAAGTTCATCCGGATCGCCGGTACAGAGCGGCGCGGCGCGATAGTTCGCCGCATCCGGTAAACTGCCGTCCAGCTCTGCCAGCGCACAGCTGATGCCGAACGCGGCGGAAGGAACGTCCGGCAGCGCCGGATCTGCTCCCTCACGCCATTCGTACGTCCAGGCCATCAGCGCAGCCTGCGCCTCGTCCAGCGTTTCCAGGCTAAAACCCGGAAGCGGGGCGATTTCGCCCCACCCTTCCCGCTCGCCCTGCTGGAGATGCACGCAAAAGCCGTCACGGGTTTTTAACCGCCGTTCACGCAGCACCACGCCCGCGTCCATCGGTATCTGCCAGCGGTAAACCTGCGCGCAACGCATTACGGGTTCCGTTTGTATTTGCTGAAGTCCGGCTGGCGTTTTTCGTTGAACGCGTTGCGCCCTTCCTGACCCTCTTCGGTCATATAGAACAGCATGGTGGCGTTACCTGCCAGCTCCTGAAGGCCCGCCTGACCGTCACAGTCGGCGTTGAGGGCCGCTTTCAGGCAGCGCAGCGCCATTGGGCTGTTTTGCAGCATTTCGCGACACCAGCGCACGGTCTCTTTTTCCAGATCGGCGATCGGCACCACGGTGTTAACCAGCCCCATATCCAGCGCTTCCTGGGCGTTGTACTGACGGCACAGGAACCAGATTTCGCGGGCTTTTTTCTGACCGACAATGCGCGCCATATAGGACGCGCCCCAGCCGCCGTCGAAAGAGCCGACTTTCGGGCCAGTCTGACCGAAAATGGCATTTTCCGCCGCGATCGTCAGGTCACACATCATGTGCAGCACGTGACCGCCGCCGATGGAATACCCTGCCACCATCGCGACCACCGGTTTTGGACAGGTGCGGATCTGGCGCTGGAAATCCAGCACGTTCAGGTGGTGCGTGCCCGCATCATCCTGGTATCCGCCGTAGTCACCGCGGACTTTCTGATCGCCGCCGGAGCAGAAGGCTTTCTCCCCTTCCCCGGTGAGGATGATGACGCCGATAGTGTCATCGTAGCGGGCATCCGCCAGCGCCTGGATCATCTCTTTTACGGTCAGTGGACGAAACGCGTTGCGCACCTGTGGACGGTTGATAGTGATTTTGGCGATACCATCGGCGGATTTGTGGTAACGAATGTCGGTGTAGCCTTCGGAGCAGTCCTGCCATTCAACCGGCGCGTAAAGCATGTGTTCATCAGGATAGATCATAGCGTGTCCTTTGTTCGATAACGCAGTATCTGAGCCAGACTCGCGGCAACCGCTTCCGGGTTGTCCCGGTGGGCGTTGTGTCCGGCGTGAGGGATAGCATGACGCGTGGCGTTAAGTTCAGCGGCGATAGCTGCAAACTTCCCGTCACGTTCGCCATAGAGATAGTCAAAAGAAAAATTACGCGCGATGAGCGCGGGACGTAAATCAGGCTGAACGGCAAGCGAGGTGCCCTCCAGCATCTCTGCCAGCCTCGGGCCGTTGTTCCGGCTGCGCAGCGCGATCAGCGCCCTGCGCTGATCATCCGTAAGTGAGGCAAAGACCGGCTGTTGATACCAGTCGGCAAAGACGGCCTCCAGCGGCTCACTGCGAAAGCGTGATGCCCAGCGGCGGTCAGAGATCAGCCGGGCCTGGCGCGCATCGGCGTCTTGCAGGCCCGGGTGTCCACCTTCCACAATCACCCCGTCTAACCCCGCAGGATGCTGGCAGGCATGGAACATCGCAATGCGGCCGCCGAGGGAGTACCCCACGAGCCAGTATCTTAGTATGTTGTAACTAATAAGGGTATGCGAGAGCAATTCACTTACCTCTGCAAACCCCGTCACGCCCGTATCCGCTGAACCACCGTGCCCGGGCAGGTCAATGTAGAGCCGGGGGTAGTCATGCAGCGACGCCCCGACAGCCTGCCACTCGCGACAGTCGCCGGAAAAACCGTGCAGGAAAACCAGCCAGGGGTAGCCTGGTTTTCCTGGCTGGGAGACGCCTGCGAGGATCACAGGTGACTCACCTGCGCAAGCAGATGTTGCAGCTTCTGCGCGCCGTCAGCATCGTTTACCACCAGCTCAATCAGCGTCGCGCCAGGCTGCCGCCAGGCGGTGTTCAGCGCCGTCTCCAGCGCGTCCCAGTTTTCCGGGCGATGGTACTTGAGGCTGAACATGGCGGCGGCGTGTTCGAACTGCACGTTTTGCGGCATCAGATAGAAGCGCTCACGCTCGCTTTGCGGCGTCGGCAGCAACGAGAAAATCTGCCCGCCGTTATTGTTCACAACAATCAGCACGAACGGGGCCGACGCCTGACGCAGGAGCGCCAGCGCGTTGAGATCGTAGAGGGCTGAGAGATCCCCCACAATCGCCAGCGTGGATTTCGCGCTGGCCCGCTGTACGCCAGCGGCTGTGGAGATCAGGCCGTCAATGCCGCTCGCGCCCCGGTTGCTGTACACCGGATAACCCGCCGGCAGCTGCGAAAAGGCGTCAATCAGGCGCACCACCAGGCTGTTACCGACAAAAAGTTGTCCCTGCTCGGGAAGATATTTGCGGATACGGTGCGCAAGCCCGGCTTCACTGAACGCCTCGCACTGCGCTTTGGTGAGTTCCCACGCCTGACGTGACAGCGCCGGGATCTCCACCGCCCAGGGTTTGCGTTTTTCCGCCGGATGCAATTCCAGCCAGCTGTCAATGTTGCTCACCAGGCGGCGGCCGCGATGGTGCGCCGGGTCAAGGCGTCCTTCGAGCGGATCCACCAGCCAGTACTCTTCTGGGGTACAGGTGGCCTGCCACTGGAGCAGACGCTTCCCCGTCAGGCTCGATCCCAGCTGGACGACAATCTGCGCCTGCGCCAGCTCGGTAACCGCTTTCGCGTTACCCAGCCAGAGGTCGGCGCAGGGCAGCGGCTGGCCCGTCTGGGAAAGCACGTCACCAATCAGGGGCCAGCCAAGCGTTTGTGCCCACTCCGCCGCCAGCTTGCCTTCCGCCGCACTCATCCGCCCGGCAATCACCACGCCGCGCTTCTGGCGCCAGAAGAACCAGTCGCGCTGTTTTGCGCTTTCCATATGCGTCTGCTCGCGCAGCCAGGGTTTTTCGCTCTCCCACCAGTCTCCCAGCTGCTGTTGCCAGACGAGGCCAGTATCGTTCATTTCACCGTACAGCGGCTCGGCAAACGGGCAGTTAATGTGCAGCCCGCCGCTGCGCAGTGCGTTCATGGCGTGGTCGAGGGTTGAGACCAGCCAGCTGGCGGGAATATCCTGGGTGGGGCGCGGCAACGAGACCGTCTGTGAAGGATGCGAGGCAAAAATGCCAGGCTGACGAATCGCCTGATTAGCACCGCAGTCAATAAGTTCCGGGGGACGGTCGGCAGTGAGTAAAATCAGCTTTTCGCCGGTTAATCCCGCTTCTATCAGCGCCGGATAGAGGTTCGCCACCGCCGTGCCGGAGGTGACTATCACCGCCACGGGCGCTTTGCTGACTTTCGCCAGCCCGAGCGCCAGATGGCCCAGACCCCGCTCATCAAAATGGGTGTGGTGAATAAAAGCCCGGTTTTCCGCGGCAGCAAGGGTGAGCGGCGTGGAGCGAGAGCCCGGGGCAATACACACATGCCTGACACCATGACGGGTCAGGGCTTCAAGGATCACCGCCGCCCAGCGTCGGTTAAAAGAACTTACTGACATGAGATTGTCCAGTATCAAGAATGCGACACAGTATAAATAATAGAAAAAGTCAGAATTTTGATATGAATCGGGATTGCACGAATCAGTATTAATCCCTTAGGAGAAGGGAACGCAGCCCGGCGGCCTTGTTTTCGATCTCCTGCCACTCCTGCTCCGGATCGGAGCCGCTGACGATGCCCGCCCCCGCATAAAGACGCAGCGCAGCGTCGTGAACGCGGGCGGAGCGTAATGCCACACAGAATTCGCTTTGATCGCGCGATAAATAGCCCGCCGACCCGGCGTACCACTCCCGGTCAAACGGCTCCACTTTCGCAATAAATTCTCGCGCCGCCTGTCGCGGCAGCCCGGCCACCGCCGCCGTCGGTTGCAGAATATGCAGGCACTGCTCGTCGTCAGGCTGTTTAAGTTCGGTCCAGATACAGCGACGTAAATGCTGCACCTTGCGCAGACGCAGCACCTGCGCAGGCAGGATCTCCAGCGTCCGGGTATGGTGCTGAAGACGCTGGCAGATATCTTCCACCACCAGCATATTTTCCCGCTGATTTTTGTCGTCATTCATCAGCCAGTCGCCCAGACGCTGGGCCTGCTTATCGTCAGAATGGCTGGCGACGGTGCCTGCCAGCGCTTCAGTGCGCAGCAGCGTGCCGCGTCGCCGCCACAGGCGTTCAGGCGTCGAGCCGAGGAACGCGTTGCTGGCGTCAAAGACCATACAAAAATGATAGCAGTTGAGGTTTAGCGCGCGGCTGGCAGCCATCAGCGCGATGGCGTTCACGGGCTGCTGGCAATGCACGTCTGTAGCACGTGCGAGGACCACTTTCTCAAAATCGCCGCGAGCAAGGGTATCCGTCGCCTGACGAATCAACGCCAGCCATTCGGTTTTTCCGGATGATGGGTTTCCTGCACAATCTGCACGGACAACGGGCGGATCGGCGCGGCGTCGCGCAGGTTATCGACAAAATTCAGCGCCTCACGGGCATCTTCCCGCAACGACGTTTCGCTCCACAGTTGCAGACGCAGCGTGGCGACCCCGCCAGACCGTCGCCAGAGAAGGCGCGGTAAAAACAGCTTGCCCTGCGCCGGGTTGAAGGCGTTCAGGCCGCAGATACGGGTGTCATTGGCTACGTCGTGGGTGTGCAAAAACCGCGAGGCCGAGGCCAGAGAATCAAAATGGGCGAGGCTTCCGAGCGCGGCAAGTTCTTCATCGCCGCTGCGCTGTTGCCAGTAAAACTGAGGATAGCATCGCTGCACACCGAGCCAGGCCAGCGGATCGAAGGCGTCGTTTAACGGGAAAGAGACATCGAAATGGCGTAAACCGGGTGTAGCTGGCAACGCTTGCGCAAGCTGAGTACGCAGGCTTTGCAGCGCGAGGAAAATCGAGTGCACGCGAACCTCTCCCTGTTAAAGCCTTATATTATACGGGGTACTGACGATAAATAGCAGTACCCACGTGTAGGGAGTGGTTTACCGGCTTAACGACGGGCTAACAGCAGACCCAGCACCAGCCCTACGGCCGCACCGACCCCAATGCCCTGCCACGGTTTTTCATGCACATAATCGTCGGCACGATAAACCGCCTGCTTGGCGCGGTAGTAGTAATTGTCGGATGCGTTACTGACGCGGTTTTTCACGTCATGCAGCGCCTGCTCGGCGCGGGCTTTGAGCTCAATGTACTTCTGATCGGCAGGATCGCCTGAAGAGCGCAGCACTTCTTCCAGCGTTTCGCTTAGCAGCGTCAGGTCGTCGTCGACTCGGGTATCCCAGGATTGAAATGACATATTTTTCTCCATGTTAGTACACCAGTCCGGTAACTATAGACAACGTATTGCTATTGCGCCTGTTTCGCTTCGCGTGCCATGCCGATGTGTGGGATGCCGTCTTCGTCGTAAATGTCCGTGACCGGGGTAAAACCAAAATGGCCATAGAATGATTGCAAATGCGCCTGCGCGCCCAGGTATAACGCCTTGTCCGGCCACTGTTTCTGGCATGCGTCCAGCGTTTTTTCCATCAGCTGATAGCCCAGCTTTTCACCGCGCGCGCGGCCGCTGATAATGACGCGGCCAATGACGACAGGGTCAAAATCCTCTTCGCTTTTCAGAATCCTCGCATACGCCACCAGCTCGTTATCGCGCCAGCCGAGGATGTGCCGGTTCTCGCCGATCAGGTCATCGCCGTCGATATCCTGATACGGGCAGGTTTGTTCAACCACAAAGACTTCGCAGCGCAGCTTGAGCAGGGCGTAGAGTGAATGCACGGTCAGTTCGCTGTGGTGTAGATCTTGCCACTGGATCATGTGTTTCTCCTTCCTGGGGTTCATCACGTTATACTAAACCCCTTCCCATTCGGCAAAGGGCTGATTGCGTTATGGAACTGATTTTTCTGGGTACGTCCGCCGGGGTGCCAACCCGCTCACGAAACGTGACGGCGATTCTGCTGGATCTTAAGCATCCTACCCGGGGTGGGCTGTGGCTGTTTGACTGCGGCGAGGGTACGCAACATCAGCTGCTGCATACCTCATACCACCCGGGGAAAGTGGATAAAATATTTATCACCCATCTGCACGGCGACCATCTGTTTGGCCTGCCGGGCCTGCTGTGCAGCCGTTCGATGGCCGGTAACGCTATCCCGCTGACCATTTATGGCCCCGCGGGTATTCAGGAATTCGTTGAAACCACGCTGCGCCTGAGCGGCTCGTGGACCGATTATCCGCTGGAGGTGTTAGAGATCGGCGAGGGTCTGGTGTTCGATGACGGAGATTACCTGGTGCGCGCTTACCCGCTTAACCATCCGGTGGAATGCTACGGCTATCGCGTTGAGGAGCATGACAAGCCCGGGGCGCTGAACGCCGCCGCGTTGCAGGCCGATGGAGTGAAACCTGGCCCGCTGTTCCAGCGTCTGAAGCACGGCGAGACCGTCACGCTGGAAGACGGGCGCGTCATCAACGGTCAGGATTACCTCGCCCCACCGCAGCCGGGCAAAAAACTGGCTATTTTTGGGGATACCGCCCCCTGCCCTTCGGCGCTCAGGCTTGCCAGAGGTGTAGATGTGATGGTGCATGAGGCTACGCTGGAAGCGGCGATGGAAGAAAAAGCCAACAGCCGGGGGCACAGCTCTACGCGTCAGGCGGCGCAGCTGGCACGTGAGGCTGGCGTCCGGAAACTGATTGTTACTCACGTCAGCTCACGCTATGACGTCCGCGGCGCTGAAAGCCTGCTGGCAGAGTGCCGGGAAGTATTTCCGGCATGCGAGCTGGCGGAAGATTTTGCTCAGGTCAGCGTTTAGTCCTTCATTTTTCCCTCAGCGTGCCGATAACGATTAAAAGGCCAGCATTTCTCTTGAGGGTAGAATGGATAATTTCCAGAAAGATATTGATGACAGGGCAAACCTGACCCTGTCCAACCGTTTTGAACTGTTGCTGTTCCGTCTTGGCACCTCTCTGAACGAAAATAAATCCGAGCTGTTCGGCATCAACGTGTTCAAATTGCGCGAAATTGTGCCGATGCCGACCTTCACCAAACCGGCGGGAATGAAGTCTCCGCTGATGGGGATGGTGAACATTCGTGACCAGGTGATCCCGGTGATCGATCTGGCCGCCGTCGCCGGCTGCAAACCAGCCACCGGGCTGAACATCCTGCTGATCACCGAATATGCCCGCAGCGTGCAGGCGTTTGCCGTAGAATCGGTGGAAAACATCATGCGTCTGGACTGGAAGCAGGTGCACGCCGCGGAAACCGCCGTCAGCGGTCGCTACATCACCAGCATTGCCTGTCTGGACGAGAAGACCGATACCAACGATCTGGCGATGGTGCTGGACGTGGAGCAGATCCTGTACGACATCACCCCGGCGAACCACGATCTGCACGCCACCCATCTGGAAACCACCAAATTCAACATCAAGCCTGGCTCTGTCGCGATTGTTGCAGAAGATTCAAAAGTAGCGCGCTCAATGCTGGAGAAGGGATTGCAGGCGATGGAGATCCCGGCCCAGCTGCATATCACCGGCAAAGACGCATGGGAGAAAATCACTCAGCTGGCCGCGCAGGCACAGGCCGAGGGCGTTCCCGTTACCGATAAGATTGCCCTGGTATTAACCGACCTCGAAATGCCGGAGATGGACGGATTTACGCTGACGCGAAAAATCAAATCCGACCCGGTACTGAAAGATATTCCGGTGGTGATCCACTCGTCTCTTTCCGGCAACGCGAACGAAGATCATATTCGCAAAGTGAAGGCGGACGGCTATGTGGCGAAGTTTGAGCTGAACGAGCTGTCGTCGGTAATTGAAGAGGTGCTGGACCGCTCGATGAAGAAGATTGACGGGCCGTTGATTAGCCGCAAGCAGCTGGCTTAGTCGGGTGGCGCTTCGCTTACCCGACCTACAAGACCCGTAGGCCCTGCAAGCGTAGCGCCGCTGGGCATGTTTTACTCTGTGCGGGCTGGTGCCCTCACCCCGGCCCTCTCCCACGGGGAGAGGGAGAAAACAATAAAAAACCCGCCGAGGCGGGTTTTTTGTTTTTACATCAGCGGCATCGCGCGCTGCACGATATCAATCAGCGGCTGCGGATAGATACCGAAGATCAGCACCAGCAGCGCGGAGATCAGCACCACGATACCGCCGGCGCTATACTGCCAGTTGGACGGCGCATCGCGGTTGAGCTGCTGAGGCGCGCTCAGGTACAGGCTCACCGCTACGCGCAGGTAATAGTAGAGACCAATCGCGGAGCCGATAACGACACCCGCCGTCAGCCACCACAGACCCGCCTGCACACCGACGGCCAGCACGTAGAACTTACCGATAAAGCCCAGCGTCATCGGGATACCCGCAAGAGAGAGCATCATCACGGTCATTACCGCAGACAGAATCGGACGGTGCCAGAACAGACCACGGTAGGAGAACAGGGAATCCGCATCCGGGCCACGGTACGGGCTGGACATCAGGCTCACCACGCCGAACGCGCCGAGGCTGCTAAACAGGTAACCGGCCAGATAGACGCCCACAGTTTCCATCGACATCTCACCGCTTTGCAGCGCAATCAGCGCCACCAGCAGGTAACCCAGATGGGAGATAGAGGAGTAGCCCAGCAGACGCTTGATGTTGGTCTGGCTCAGCGCCATCAGGTTACCGAAGATGATGGACACGAACGCGATAATGCCCAGCACCACGCGGACCGCTTCGCTGTCGCCCACCGGGGCGTACAGGAACAGACGCATGACCACACCGAAGATAGCGATTTTGCTCGCCGTCGCCAGGAAGGTCGAGACCGGTGCAGGGGCACCCTGGTATACGTCTGGCGTCCACAGGTGGAACGGAACCAGTGAGAGTTTAAAGCCAAGGCCAACAATCATCATGCCCAGACCCGCCAGCAGCAGCGGCTCATGCATCATGCCGTCGCCAAGGCTCTTACCGAGCGCCATGAAGGAGAGATTACCCGTCTGTGCGTACAGCAGCGCGATACCAAACAGCAGGAACGACGACGCGGCAGCAGACAGGATCGTGTACTTGATTGCCGCTTCCAGAGAGCGCTTCTGGCGGAAAGCGTAACCAATCAGGCCGAACAGCGGGAGTGAGATCAGCTCAATACCGAGGAACAGCGCGGCCAGGTGGTTCGCGTTCGCCAGCAGAATACCGCCCAGTGCGGCAATCAGTACCAGCAGGTAAAACTCTTCTTTGTTGTCGTTGTAACCTTCGAGCCACGGGTACGCAAAGGTACAGGTTGCCAGGCTCGCCAGCAGCACCAGACCGGTGTAGAGCATGGCGTAACCGTCAACGCGCATCAGCGGCGTGACGTCCATCGCTCCCGCCTGGCCAACAAACCAGAGGGAAACTAACGCAGCGTTCAGACCCAGAACGGACAGGGTCGCATTCAGGAAGTGATTGCGTCGCCACGCAATGGAGAGCATCACAACCACCACCGTCAATCCGACGATCAGCAGCGGTAGCAGCGCGATCAGTTGTTGTGGAGTTATTGTCATGGCGAATTACGGCCTTGTAGTAGAAGCAGAATTAACAAACCACTGCTGGATGTTACCCATCGCGGAGTGCGAGGTATCCAGAATCGGCTGCGGATAGAAGCCCAACAGCACCAGCAGTACGACCAGCAGCAGGATGATGAACAGCTCACGCAGCGACATCCCCGGCAGTTCTTGTGCAGCAATTTCACTCTTCGCTTTACCGAAGTAAGCGCGGTGCAGCATCGCCAGCGAGTACACGGAGGCAAATACCAGACCAAAGGTGGAGATGACGGTGATCGTCGGTACCACGTTGAAGCTGCCGAACAGGATCATAAACTCGCCGACGAAGTTACCGGTACCCGGCATACCCAGAGTCGCCACCGCGAAGAACATGGAGAGCGCCGGCAGCCATTTCATTTTGCCCCACAGGCCGCCCATCATACGCATGTCGCGGGTATGCAGACGTTCGTACAGCTGACCACACAGGATGAAGAGACCGGCAGCAGACAGGCCGTGCGCAATCATCTGGATCACCGCGCCCTGGTATGCCAGCTGGCTGCCGGTGTAGATGGCAATCAGCACGAAGCCCATGTGGGAAACGGAGGTGTAAGCAATCAGACGTTTGATGTCGTACTGCGTGAAGGCCATCCATGCACCGTAGAAGATACCGATCACGCCCAGCCACATGGCAATCGGCGCGAACTCTGCGGAGGCGTTCGGGAACAGCGGCAGGGAGAAACGCAGCAGACCGTAGGCCGCCGTTTTCAGCAAGATACCCGCCAGGTCAACGGAACCCGCCGTTGGCGCCTGAGAGTGCGCGTCCGGCAGCCAGCCGTGCAGCGGTACGACCGGCATTTTCACCGCGAAGGCGATGAAGAAGCCGAGCATCAGCAGGTATTCCACACCGTGAGACATCGGGGTCTTCAGCAGGTCTTCGTAGTTGAAGGTCCACACGCCGGTCGCATTGTAATGCACAAATACCAGCGCCAGGATGGCAATCAACATCACCAGACCACTCGCCTGGGTGTAGATGAAGAACTTGGTGGCCGCCGTGATACGCGTTTTACCGTCGGATGCCTTGTGGCCCCACAGCGCGATCAGGAAGTACATCGGCACCAGCATCATCTCCCAGAAGAAGAAGAACAGGAACATGTCGATGGCCAGGAACACGCCGATCACGCCGCCCAGGATCCACATCAGGTTCAGGTGGAAGAAGCCCTGGTATTTTTCGATTTCTCGCCAGGAGCAGAGTACCGCCAGAACGCCGAGCAGACCGGTCAGCACCACCATCAGCAGCGACAGACCGTCAATCGCGAGGTGGATCGTAATACCGAAACGTGGGATCCACGGCAGAATGAACTCAGACTGCCACTGCGGAAGGCCCGCGGACTGGGTCAGTGAGTAGCCACCCTGCAACCAGAGTTGCAGACCAAGCGCGAGCGTCAATCCCATGGTGATCAGCGCGATCCAGCGCGGCATCTTCACGCCAAAGCGTTCGGTCTGCCAGCACAGGAAGCCGCCGATGAAGGGAATTAATATTAGCCAGGGTAGTAACATGGCGATTTTTATTCCTTGTTAAAGTCCCTCAGGGACCGATTTTCAACGAATTCGACAAAATTCACGTTTGAGTGCGGGGCCTTTTGCCCGGTGGCGCTTCGCTTACCGGGCCTACGGTCCGTAGGTCGGGTAAGCGCTAGCGCCACCCGACAATCCCCGCTAACTCAAAATCAACGCAACACCATCAGCAGCGCCAGTACGACAACCGCACCGATGCTCATGGACGCCACATACCAGCGCAGATAACCGTTCTCGCTGAACAGCAGGCCTTTACCTGCAAAGCGAGAGAGGATCGCCGGGATATTCATCAGGCTGTTCAGTGGATCGCGCTTCAGCAGCCACGCAATGCCCAGGAACGGCTTCACGAAGATCATGTCGTACAGCCAGTCGAAGCCCCATGCGTTGTACCACCAGGTGCCCAGCAGACGGCCCGGCGCGCTGTTGGCAACGGCAGTCACCAGCGTGCGTTTGCCCAGCCACAGCCATGCGGCAATCAGGATGCCCGCGATAGCCACTACGCCGGAGGTGATTTCAAGCGTCAGAACGCGACCGTGCTCAAGCTCGGTTGTCGCCGGCAGTACGCCCTGCAACGGTGGCACAATCATCGCGCCAACGAAGGTGGACAGGACCAGCAGCACAATCAGCGGCAGGTGGTGGGTAATCCCCTTCCCTGCGTGAGCGTGAATTTGTTCTTTACCGTGGAAGACGATGAAAATCATACGGAAGGTGTACAGGGAGGTCATAAACGCACCGACCAGACCCGCAACCATCAGATTGATATGACCATTCGCCATGGCGCCCGCCAGGATTTCGTCCTTACTGAAGAAGCCCGCGGTGATCAGCGGCAGTGCCGCCAGCGCCGCGCCGCCTACCAGGAAGCAGACATAAACCAGCGGGATGGACTTACGCAGTCCGCCCATTTTGAAGATGTTCTGCTCGTGGTGGCAGGCCAGAATCACCGAACCGGATGAGAGGAACAGCAGCGCTTTAAAGAACGCGTGCGTCATCAGGTGGAAAATGGCCGCGTCCCACGCCTGAACGCCCAGCGCCAGGAACATGTAGCCAATCTGGCTCATGGTGGAGTATGCGAGCACGCGCTTGATGTCGGTCTGCACCAGCGCGGCAAAGCCTGCCAGCACCAGCGTAACCGCACCGACAATACCCACCAGATGCAGAATTTCCGGGGTCATCAGGAACAGGCCATGGGTACGCGCAATCAGGTAGACACCGGCGGTGACCATGGTCGCGGCGTGGATCAACGCGGAGACAGGGGTTGGACCCGCCATCGCGTCGGCCAGCCATGTCTGCAACGGCAGCTGCGCGGATTTACCCACAGCGCCACCCAGCAGCATCAGCGTTGCCCACCACAGCATGTTGTTGCCTGCTTCGAAGTGCGCCGGCGCCAGTTCCACCATTTCGCGGAAGTTTAGCGTGCCCAGTTCGTTGTAAAGAATGAACAGCGCGAAAGCGAGGAACACGTCACCCACACGGGTCACGACGAACGCTTTCATGGCCGCTGCGCCATTCTTCGGATCGGTGTAGTAGAAACCGATCAGCAGGTAAGAACACAGACCCACGCCTTCCCAGCCCAGATACATCAGCAGCAGGTTATCGGCCAGCACCAGAACCACCATGCTGGCGATAAACAGGTTGGTGTAGGCGAAGAAGCGGGAGTATCCCTCTTCACCGCGCATGTACCAGGAGGCGAACATGTGGATCAGGAAGCCGACGCCGGTAACTACGGAGAGCATGGTCAGAGACAGACCATCCAGCACCAGGTTGAAACCGATGTTGAAGTTACCGACCGACATCCAGTTCCACAGCGGTACGCTGTAGGCCTGACGTCCATTGTTAAAGAAGTCGATACCCGCATACGCTGTGACCAGCGCAGCCAGGCCGATAGAGCCAATGCCCACGGTGGCAGACAGATTCTCAGACCAGCGGCCGCGAGAAAACGCCAGCAGCACGAAGCCAATCAGCGGAAAAATAATGGTTAAGGCAAGCATGTTCATCCACGCAACTCACTTACTGAATCGATGTTCAGGTTCTGGCGGCGACGATGGAGCTGTAGCAACAGCGCCAGGCCAATACTCGCTTCAGCAGCCGCGAGGCTGATGGCGAGAATGTACATCACCTGACCATCGGTCTGGCCCCAGTAGCTACCGGCGACCACAAAGGCCAGCGCGGAAGCGTTGATCATGATTTCCAGACCGATCAGCATAAACAGCAGATTGCGGCGGATAACCAGACCGGTTAAGCCCAGAACGAATAAAATCGCAGCGAGGATCAGTCCATGTGTTAAGGGGATCATGCGCGTTCCTCCGTTTTTCTTTTCGCGCGGTCGTCAGTGCGGTTGCTCAGCACCTCGCCGACACGCTCTTCGCGGCCAACGTGGAAGGCCACAACCAGACCCGCCAGCAGCAGCATTGAGGCCAGCTCAACCGCCAGAACGTACGGACCAAACAGGGTGATACCCACGGCTTTCGCGCTGATTGGCGTCCCGTCGATACCCTGGTCGTTGACGCCCAGAATGGCGTAAACAATCACCGCCAGCATGATGGCCGACAAAATTGCCGGACCAATCCACACCTGCGGTTTTAACCACTGACGTTCCTGCTCAATTTCAGAGCCGCCCAGGTTCAGCATCATCACCACGAACACAAACAGCACCATGATGGCCCCGGCGTAGACGATGATTTCCAGCGCACCAGCGAAGTGCGCGCCAAGCGCAAAGAACACCCCGGAAATAGCCAGCAGCGAGATGATTAAATACAGCAGCGCATGCACCGGATTGGTGTGCGTGATCACTCGCAGCGTAGCCAGGATGGCGATAAGGCCACAGATATAAAAAGCGAATTCCATTGCCCTCTCCTTACGGTAACAGGCTCTTGACGTCGATAGGCTTAGCTTCGTTCTCTGCTTCGCCTTTATCTTTGCCGTCGATTGCCATACCCGCCATCCGGTAGAAGTTATATTCCGGGTATTTGCCCGGACCGGAAATCAGCAGATCCTCTTTCTCGTACACCAGATCCTGACGCTTGTACTCACCCAGCTCGAAGTCTGGAGTCAGCTGAATCGCCGTGGTTGGGCACGCTTCTTCACACAGACCGCAGAAAATGCAGCGTGAGAAGTTGATGCGGAAGAACTCAGGGTACCAGCGGCCGTCTACCGTCTCTGCTTTTTGCAGAGAGATACAGCCCACCGGACACGCTACCGCACACAGGTTACAGGCAACGCAACGCTCGGAACCGTCCGGGTCGCGCGTCAGCACGATACGTCCACGGTAGCGCGGCGGCAGATATACCGGCTCTTCCGGGTACATCCGGGTTTCGCGTTTGGCAAACGCATGCAGGCCGATCATCCAGATACTGCGTACCTGGGTGCCGAAACCTACCAATAATTCTTTTAAGGTCATGATCTCAAAGCCCCTTATGGCTGCTGCCAGAGAATGACAGCCGCCGTTACCAACAAGTTGACGAGCGTCAGCGGCAGGCACACTTTCCAGCCGAAGGACATTACCTGGTCATAACGCGGACGCGGTAACGCTGCGCGAATCAAAATGAACATCATCATGAAGAACGCGGTTTTCAGCGCGAACCAGATGAACGGCGGTAAGAACGGGCCATGCCAGCCACCAAAGAACAGCGTTACCATCAACGCGGAAATGGTGACGATACCGATGTACTCGCCCACGAAGAACAGACCGAACTTCATACCGGAATATTCAATGTGGTAACCGTCGGCCAGTTCCTGTTCGGCTTCTGGCTGGTCAAACGGGTGACGGTGACACACCGCCACGCCCGCGATGGCAAAGGTAATGAACCCAAAGAACTGCGGGATAACGTTCCAGATGTCGGCCTGGTTGTTGACGATGTCGGTCATGTTAAATGAACCGGCCTGCGCCACCACGCCCATCAGAGAGAGACCCAGGAACACTTCGTAGCTCAGCGTCTGCGCGGAAGCACGCATCGCACCCAGCAGCGAGTATTTGTTGTTACTGGACCAGCCTGCGAACAGCACCGCGTAAACCGCGAGGCCTGCCATCATCAGGAAGAACAGAATGCCGATGTTCAGGTCAGCCACCACCCAGGTCGGGCTGACCGGAACGATAGCAAACGCCAGCAGCAGCGAGGTGAAGGCGATCATCGGCGCCAGCGTAAAGATCACGCGGTCCGAGAAGCGTGGAACCCAGTCCTCTTTAAAGAACATCTTGATCATGTCCGCGACCAGCTGGAGTGAACCACCCCAGCCCACGCGGTTCGGTCCGTAACGGTTCTGGAACAGACCGAGCAGACGACGTTCACCAAAGCTCATGAACGCGCCGCAGGTGACAACCACCAGCAGAATCACAACCGCTTTCAGAATGCTCAGCAGGATGTCGATAAGATCCGGCGTTAACCAACTCATGCTTTTGCCTCCTGAAGGTTATCAAGATGCGCACCCGCCAGGACCGGCGCGATGCCAGGCATACCCATCGGCAGACCCACCTGCCCTGCTGACAGGCGTTCAGAAATAATCAGCGGCAGGCTGATTGTCTGGCCGTCGTAGCTAAAGGCAATGTTCGCACCCGCGTTAACGCCAAGCTTCGCGGCATCCGCCGGGTTGAGCTTGATGTACGGCTGCGGCATACGCTGCTGGAATACCGGAGAACGCTGGGACATTTCGTCGCTACCGAACAGATGGTAGTACGGTGCAATACGCCAGTGACCTTCCTGCGCCTGGAAGCTCGCCGGAACGGTGGTGAAGAAGTCCAGACCGGTTTCGGAGGCTTCAATCAGACGCACGCCCGGATCGCCGTGGCGCAGGTGACCGCCCACTTCAGCCTGGAACTTGTTCCATGCCTGCGGGGAGTTCCAGCCCGGTGCCCATGCAAACGGGATTTGCGAACGCGGCGCAGACGGCTGGTTGTTCCCTTCCATCGAGAAGGCAAACATGGTGTCTTTATCCTGCGGCTGACGCGGTTCGTGCACGCTGATGTTGGCGCGCATCGCGGTACGACCGCTGTAGCGGTGCGGCTCACGCGCCAGTTTCTGGCCGCGAATGCGGAAGCTTGCGTCAGGCGCGGCGTCTTTAATGCCCGCCAGCTGAGGCAGTTTCTCAACAACCGCGTCAATAACGTGGTCGAGCTGCGTCCAGTCCACTTCACGGCTCTGCACGGTGCTGTGCAGAGAGTGCAGCCAGCGCCAGCTTTCCAGCATCACGGTGTTGCTGTCGTAGTAGGCCGGGTCATAAACCTGGAAGAAACGCTGGGCGCGGCCTTCGTTGTTGATCACCGTCCCGTCGCTTTCTGCGAAGCTTGCCGCAGAGAGCACGAGGTGCGCTTTGTCCATGATCGCGGTGCGCTGATGGTCGATAACCATCACCAGCGGCGCTCTGGAGAGCGCGGCGTCAACGCGAGCGGCAGAAGCATGGCGATGCAGGTCGTTTTCCAGCACCACAACGGCGTCAGCGGCACCGGATTCCAGTTCGCTTAACGCGTCTTCCAGCGAGCCGCCGCCAATCATACCCAGACCGATGCTGTTCACCGCACGGGCAATCATGGTAACTCCGACGTCAGCGCCGCGGCTCTTCAGGGCTTTGGCAACGTTCGCTGCGGCCTGAATGATTTCAGCGCTACCGGCGTTGGTACCGGAAATAATCAGAGGTTTCTTCGCCCCCGCCAGCGCCTGAACAATCACGTCGACCTTGTTTTGCAGGTCGCGATCCAGTTCAACGGCCGGCGAGTTGCTGTCCAGCGCGTGGGCAATGGCAAAGCCGAGACGCGCCTGATCTTCAACCGGCGCGCAGTAGGTCCACGCGGCGATATCGTCCAGACGAGTGTTGTCAACGTTAGTCACAAACAGAGGATGCTTCGCGCGCTGACCGATGTTGAGGATGGCCGCAATCTGCCAGTCAGCCACTTTCTGCGCCGCTGCCATTTCACGTGCTTTACCTTTCACCGCCTGACGAACCGCCAGAGCCGCGCGTGCGCCGGTCTGCGTCAGGTCTTCACCCAGCACCAGAACCGCATCATAGGATTCGATTTCGCGCAGCGCAGGCGTATGAATGCCGCCTTCACGCAGCACTTTCAGCACCAGCTGGAGACGTTCCTGCTCGCCCTGGGCGATACCGGTGTAGAAGTTTTCCGCCCCAACCAGCTCGCGCAGCGCGAAGTTGCTTTCGATGCTGGCGCGCGGGGAACCGATGCCGATCACTTTCTTCGACTGACGCAGAATATCTGCCGCGCCCTGCATCGCCTGCTCAGCGTTGAGGGTAATGACGTCATCGCCACGGCGCTGAACCGGCTGACGCGGACGGTCTTTCAGGTTCACATAGCCATAGCCGAAACGACCGCGGTCGCAGAGGAAGTAGTGGTTAACTGTACCGTTGTAACGGTTTTCGATACGACGCAGTTCGCCGTAACGTTCACCCGGGCTGGTGTTACAGCCAAGGGAGCACTGCTGGCAGATGCTTGGCGCAAACTGCATGTCCCATTTACGGTTGTAACGTTCAGAGTGGGTTTTATCCGTGAATACGCCGGTCGGACAGATTTCTACCAGGTTACCGGAGAATTCGCTTTCCAGCGTACCGTCTTCCGGACGACCGAAGTAGACGTTGTCATGCGCGCCATATACGCCCAGATCCTGTCCGTCTGCATAATCTTTGTAGTAACGCACGCAGCGGTAGCAGGCGATGCAGCGGTTCATTTCGTGAGAGATGAACGGCCCCAGATCCTGGTTACGGTGGGTACGCTTGGTAAAGCGATAGCGACGGAAGCTGTGACCGGTCATGACGGTCATATCCTGAAGGTGGCAGTTACCGCCCTCCTCACACACCGGACAGTCGTGCGGGTGGTTGGTCATCAACCACTCCACCACGCTTTCGCGGAACTGTTTGGCTTCTTCGTCATCAATCGAAATAAAGGTGCCTTCGGCGGCTGGCGTCATACAGGACATCACCAGGCGACCACGCGTGTCTTCCGCGTTTTGATATTGCTTCACCGCACACTGGCGGCAAGCACCGACGCTGCCCAGCGCCGGATGCCAGCAAAAGTACGGAATATCGAGGCCAAGAGACAGACAAGCTTCCAGCAGGTTGTCCGCCCCGTTGACTTCGTATTCTTTGCCGTCTACATGAATCGTAGCCATTAGCATGCTTCCAGTTGGCTCGGCCGAAACCGAGCGTTAATCAAAATTCTGTTTTTACCAGCGCGCTTTCAGCAGGTTCGGCTGAATACCATTGATCGAATGGGTATTGCTGAACGGCTGCTTGATGCCTGCTTCGAATTCGTCGCGGAAATATTTAATCGCGCTTTGCAGCGGCTCGACGGCGCCCGGTGCGTGGGCACAGAAGGTTTTACCCGGCCCTAAGAATCGACACAGTTGCTCAAGTGTCTCGATATCGCCAGGCTGGCCTTCGCCACGTTCGATAGCACGCAGGATCTTCACGCTCCACGGCAGACCATCACGGCACGGTGTACACCAGCCGCAGGACTCGCGGGCGAAGAACTCTTCCAGGTTACGCACCAGGGATACCATGCCGATCTCATGGTCGACGGCCATCGCCAGCGCCGTACCCAGACGGCTGCCTGCTTTACCAATGCTTTCGAACTCCATTGGCAGGTCAAGGTGGGCTTCGGTCAGGAAGTCCGTCCCTGCCCCACCCGGCTGCCAGGCTTTGAATTTCAGGCCATCGCGCATGCCGCCGGCGTAGTCTTCAAGAATTTCGCGTGCGGTGGTGCCGAACGGCAGCTCCCAGACGCCAGGGTTCTTCACGCGACCGGAGAAGCCCATCAGCTTGGTACCGGCATCTTTGCTTGAGGAGATGCCCTGATACCACTCCACGCCGTTCGCGAGGATCGCCGGGACGTTGCACAGGGTTTCGACGTTGTTGACGCAGGTCGGTTTACCCCACACGCCGGAGCTTGCCGGGAACGGTGGCTTGGAGCGCGGGTTCGCGCGGCGGCCTTCCAGGGAGTTAATCAGCGCGGTTTCTTCACCGCAGATATAACGCCCGGCACCGGTGTGCACGAACAGCTCGAAGTCAAACCCGGTGCCCAGGATGTTTTTACCCAGCAGACCGGCTTCAGTGGCTTCGGCAATCGCGCGACGCAGGTTTTCAGCCGCTTCGATGTATTCACCGCGCAGGAAGATATAGCCACGGTACGCTTTCAGCGCGAACGCGGAGATCAGCATGCCTTCCACCAGCAGGTGCGGCAGCTGTTCCATCAGCAGGCGGTCTTTATAGGTACCCGGCTCCATTTCATCGGCGTTACACAGCAGGTAACGGATGTTCATGGATTCATCTTTCGGCATCAGACTCCACTTCAGACCGGTGGAGAAGCCCGCGCCCCCGCGGCCTTTCAGGCCAGACTCTTTCACCGCGTTAACGATGTCGTCCGGCGCCATGCCGCCAAGGGCTTTACGCGCGCCGGCATAGCCGTTTTTGCTCTGATATTCGTCGAGCCAGACCGGCTGTTTGTCATCACGCAGACGCCAGGTCAGCGGATGCGTCTCAGCAGTACGAATTACAGTTTTCATTTGTACTGCTCCAGCAGGTCAGGAATCGCTTCCGGCGTCAGATGGCTGTGAGTGTCCTCATCAATCATCATGGTCGGCCCCTTGTCGCAGTTACCCAGGCAGCAGGTTGGCAGCAGAGTAAAGCGTCCGTCGAAGGTGGTCTGGCCCGGCTTGATATTGAGTTTCTTCTCAATCGCAGCCTGAATGCCCTGATAACCGGTGATGTGGCAGACCACGCTGTCACAGTAGCGGATCACATGGCGGCCTACCGGCTGACGGAAGATCTGGCTGTAGAACGTGGCTACGCCTTCTACGTCACTCGCCGGAATACCCAGCACTTTCGCGATCGCGTAGATCGCCCCATCCGGCACCCAACCACGCTGTTTCTGTACGATTTTCAGCGCTTCAATGGACGCCGCACGTGGGTCTTCGTAGTGGTGCATCTCGTGCTCAATGGCGGCACGCTCTGCTTCACTCAGCTCAAAAGCCTCGGTTTGTGGTTGTTGATTCTCGTGCATAATTAGCGGTCCACATCTGACATAACAAAATCGATACTACCCAGATACACAATCAGGTCGGAGACCAGACTGCCGCGAATGGCGGCCGGGATCTGCTGCAAGTGCGCGAAGCTTGGCGTACGCACGCGGGTGCGGTAGCTCATGGTGCTGCCGTCGCTGGTGAGGTAGTAGCTGTTGATACCCTTGGTCGCTTCAATCATCTGGAAGGATTCCTGTGCTGGCATGACCGGGCCCCAGGAAACTTGCAGGAAGTGGGTGATCAGGGTTTCGATATGTTGCAGCGTGCGCTCTTTCGGTGGCGGCGTTGTCAGCGGGTGATCCGCCTTGAACGGGCCTTCCGGCATGTTGTTGAGGCACTGCTCAAGGATGCGCAGGCTCTGGCGCAGCTCTTCCACTTTCAGCATCACGCGGGTGTAGCAGTCGGAAACGCCGCCGCCAACCGGGACTTCAAAGTCGAAGTTCTCGTAACCAGAGTAAGGACGGGCTTTACGCACGTCGAAATCAATCCCGGTCGCACGCAGGCCAGCACCTGTGGTTCCCCACTCCAGCGCTTCCTTCGCGCCGTAGGCAGCAACGCCCTGGGAACGGCCTTTCAGGATGGAGTTACGCAGCGCGGCTTTCTCGTAAGACGCCAGACGTTTCGGCATCCAGTCGAGGAATTCACGCAGCAGACGGTCCCAGCCGCGCGGCAGATCGTGCGCCACACCGCCGATGCGGAACCAGGCCGGGTGCATACGGAAACCGGTAATCGCTTCCACCAGATCGTAGATTTTCTGACGGTCGGTAAAGGCGAAGAAGACCGGCGTCATCGCGCCGACGTCCTGAATGAACGTGGAGATGTACAGCAGATGGCTGTTAATACGGAACAGTTCAGACAGCATCACGCGAATCACGTTAACGCGATCCGGGACGGTGATGCCTGCCAGTTTCTCAACGGCCAGCACGTATGGCATTTCGTTCACGCAGCCGCCGAGGTATTCGATACGGTCGGTGTACGGAATGTAGCTGTGCCAGGACTGACGCTCCCCCATCTTCTCGGCACCACGGTGGTGGTAGCCGATGTCAGGCACGCAGTCGACAATTTCTTCACCGTCAAGCTGAAGGATAATACGGAATGCACCGTGCGCAGAGGGGTGGTTTGGACCGAGGTTGAGGAACATGAAGTCCTCGTTTTCGGTGCCGCGCTTCATCCCCCAGTCTTCCGGCTTGAAGGTCAGCGCTTCCATCTCCAGATCCTGCTTGGCTTTGGTCAGCTCAAACGGGTCGAATTCAGTGGCGCGTGCCGGGTAGTCTTTACGCAGCGGGTGGCCGGTCCAGGTCTGCGGCATCATGATGCGCGTCAGATGCGGGTGGCCGTCGAAGGTCATGCCGAACATTTCCCAGGTTTCACGCTCGTACCAGTTGGCGTTCGGGAAAAGTTTGGTGATCGTCGGCAGATGCATGTCGTTTTCAGACAATGCCACCTTGAGCATGATATCCGTGTTGCGGTCTATTGAGATCAGGTGGTAGAAAACGGAAAAATCCGCAGCAGGGAGACCCTGGCGGTGCGTTCTCAGACGTTCGTCCATGCCGTGTAAGTCAAACAGCATGACGTAAGGTTTTGGCAATTTCTTGAGGAAATCGACAACTTCCAGTAATTGCTCACGCTTCACCCAAACAACGGGTACCCCGGTGCGGGTGGCCTGAACAGTAAAGGCATCCGGCCCAAAACGGTTGCGCAGTTCGCCAATGACGGGGTCATCGAGATGATCCCGGGTCTGCCAGGCGGCTTCTTGCGCGGTTAAGTCGGTCATATTGTTCACCATTGCAAATGGTCCGTGGTGACTGTTAAGCCTGGCTTCGCGCTATTTGAGTAGTGATATGCGAAGGTGTTCTCCAGGCCCACAGGCGCAAATTAAATTTCGTCAGGCGTACGCAGGTTGGTGACGGCAATACGTTCACCACGTTTACGCTCGCGCTCAGACTGCATGTTCGCGCGATAGACACCCTGATCGCCAACAACCCATGAAAGCGGGCGGCGTTCTTTACCAATTGACTCCTGGAGCAGCATCAGCGCCTGCATATAGGCCTCTGGACGCGGCGGACAGCCCGGGATGTACACATCTACCGGAATGAACTTATCAACGCCCTGCACAACGGAATAAATGTCGTACATACCGCCGGAGTTTGCACATGCGCCCATGGAGATAACCCATTTTGGCTCCAGCATCTGGTCATAAAGACGCTGAATAACCGGTGCCATCTTGGTAAAGCAGGTCCCGGCCACCACCATCAGGTCAGCCTGACGCGGAGAAGCACGCAGTACCTCGGCCCCAAAACGCGCAACGTCATGCACCGCAGTGAATGACGTCACCATTTCAACGTAGCAGCAAGAAAGGCCAAAGTTGTATGGCCAGATGGAGTTCTTACGACCCCAGTTGACCATGTCGTGCATGGCATGTTCGAGCTTGCCCATGTACACGCTTTTGTTGACTTCTTGCTCCAGGGGGTCGGTTACGATCTCCTGTTTTTGCAGGGGGTAACGGTCATTCTCACCGTTAGGATCTATGCGGGTGAGCGTATAATCCATCTTATTGCCTCGCTGTTACTGCTGACGATTAGAGATACTGTTTTCCGGGTTGATGTGTTCACGGCGTGAACGCACAGGTGTCCAGTCCAGCGCGCCAATACGCACCAGATAAACCAGACCGGCCAGTAACACTAAAATGAAAATTGCGGCCTCGACAAAGCCCACCCAACCACTTTCGCGAATGGAGGTAGACCACGCGAAGAGGTAAAGCGCTTCCACGTCAAAAATGACGAAGAACATGGCTACCAGGTAGAACTTGGCAGACAGGCGTAAGCGAGCGGTACCTACTGAATCAATACCTGATTCGAAAGGTGTGTTTTTGTGCCTTGCGCGGGCGCGACCGCCCAGGAACCAGCCGCCGACTAACATCAGGCAGCACAGGCCAATGGCTACAATAAGAAAGATTGCGAATGCCCAGTGATGAGCGATGACTTCTGTGGATGTTGACATACTCATTGCTTACTCATCAAAAGTGATACCGACGACACTGCTCTTGCTGGCAGATGGGCATCACATCGATTCATGGGGAGGAACAAAATAACCTTACACTAACTGTCAGAAATGAGACATAGACAGCAAAATGATGGGGTTTTTTACTCCTTTCTATAACCTTTTGTCAACTTTAACAAAAGTTTCTTCACATTAAATTACAACGTGCGATTCTCATTAACATTTGGTGCCCTTTAACCCTGGTGGGTACATGACTTTCCGTCAAATGCATCTTGTTGAATCGTGTCCGTTTTGGAAGTAAAAAAAATAACCCTCCTATTTTGACAGGATTTGCCAACGATTCCTCCCCCCAAATGGGAGTATTTTCTTGATCTGAGACACGCTTTTGTTAATTCAATCAAAAAAACAGCAACATATTTCCTGTTTTTTTAACATCGGCGGGGTATGAGGTAAGTTAGAACAGGTATTGTTTACATCTTAACCAAAAACATTTTCTGCATTGATAAATAAGCGGTATTTGCTTTATCCCTGCTCCGTTCACGGTTATGAATAGCAAAAAAAACCACTCGCAGGAAAAAATCATGCGAGTGGCTCTTTTTTGCACTTACATTTTGTTACGAGAATTTTGAGGGAATGATCACTCAAAATCCCCTTCCACGATCAGGGAGTCGTCCCCTCCTTCGGGAGTAACAGGCGCGTACTGCCATGGATTGTGGTAGTTTTCCATTGCCTCGAACACCACTTTTGCCAGCTCGTTGTTGCTGGCGGCGTTATGGCACAGCAGGTACTCCGTATCCGGCAACGACGGGAGTCCCTCGGATTGACCCAGCACACGCAGATCGGGGCTCATCATCTCCACCGGACGGGCCGTTACGCCAAGCCCGGCCTTCACCGCCGCTCGCACTGCGGGCAAGGTTGACGCCACGTACGCCAGGCGCCATGGAATACCGGCTTCGTTGAGCGCAGCCAGCACCATATCGCGGAACGGACTCGGATCGTCCAGCAGGACCAGGGGTATCGGCTCACCTTTCTGCAATACATACTCCGCGGCACAGTACCAGTGCGTTGGAGAAGTACGCAGCGTCAGGCTGTCAAACTGGCCAGGTCGATGCGTGGTGACCACCAGGTCAACCTCGTTTTCTTTCAGCATCTCAACCATGAAGGCATTGCGTTTAACGCTAACGTCCAGGGCAAGCTTCGGATAAACCGAGCTAATTCGGTTGAGAAGGAAGGGTAAAATGGTATCTGCTGATTCATCTGACGCCCCTAATGTTAACACTCCCTGAAGGTTGCTAAACATTAATGACATACAGGCTTCATCATTAAAGCGCAGTATCTTTCTGGCATAACCCAGAAGCTGAATACCATGTTCTGTTAAAAGCTTATTACGTCCATGACGCGCAAAAAGCTCTTTACCAACCAGTTGTTCCAGCCGCTGCATTTGCTGACTCACGGCGGACTGGGTACGGCAAACGGCGGCAGCAGCTGCTGCAAAAGTGTTGAGATCGGCGACCGCAACAAACGTTCTCAGCAGATCGAGGTCGAGATTCATTATCGGACGATTTGCATTTATCATATCTTTTCACTTTCAGGTTGCTCGTGCGGAGCTGCCCGGGTTGAAGCTGTGTGTAACAGTTAAGCAATTCCTTCTGAAGAGTTTCCCTCGCATCCCGGCCCGGCAGACTGCCTGACAGATAGTTATTGTACTGCGGTATATCACCAGTCAGAAATCACGTTTCATGACGTTATTTTTATTCTCTTGCGTCCAGGATATTTCGTTGTTTGCAGGTCGATGTTAATACCATAAAGAGTAAGACATGTTTTCTGCCATCTATATCGCAGCGTTGGCAACGTAGCAAGATGTGACTTACCCAATCAGCCAGAGATAACTTTAACAATAACAATCGATTAATACAGGAAAGCAGTATCCGATATACGTAACAGGCCTATCGCTATGCTGCATTCCCGAAACACATCTTAACCCAAATCCACTATATTTATAAGTCTTATTGCAATATTAAGGATTTACCGCCAATGATAAGCAACTACACTCTTTTTATTAAAATTAACGAAAGTTGCATTTTCGTCGTTAATAATAAATAAAGTTTAATTTAGATTCAGGCCATTCATTAATAACCCTTAACATTAATTTCACATGAGTAACTTTTAACCTGGCTTTGCTAATATGGCAATCGGTATCTCAGCATTCAGGTTTTACGAATGGTCACTCAGAGGGACTAATGCATCAGCCCGAATCGTCTTTTTATTTATTCCAGAATAATATTCATCTTTATATGAAATTTTTAGCACAAACAACCCAACACCCCTCTTTATCACGATAAATTCAGGCACAAAATCACTCCGTCGTTAGAGTAAGCGATCACCGCGGCATTGCCCGGTTGGACGAAATCTTCTTCTGTGCGCCCTTCAAAACGAAGCGCGGTGGGAGTACATTGTTCCGTGCTCACTTCCACGGCAGGAAGTTGCAATAATAGCGAAAAGGTTAAAGGTTCATGTCCCCTATCGAAAAATCCAGCAAGCTCGACAACGTCTGTTACGACATCCGTGGCCCGGTACTCAAAGAGGCAAAACGCCTTGAAGAGGAAGGCAATAAGGTTCTGAAACTCAACATCGGCAACCCCGCGCCATTTGGTTTTGAAGCGCCGGATGAGATCCTGGTGGATGTGATCCGCAACCTGCCCACTGCACAAGGCTACTGCGATTCAAAAGGGCTTTATTCCGCCCGTAAAGCCATCATGCAGCACTATCAGGCTCGCGGTATGCGCGACGTCACCGTTGAAGATATCTACATTGGCAACGGTGTCTCGGAGCTGATCGTTCAGGCGATGCAGGCGCTCCTGAACAGCGGCGATGAAATGCTGGTTCCTGCCCCGGATTATCCGCTGTGGACGGCTGCGGTGTCCCTGTCCAGCGGTAAAGCGGTGCACTACCTGTGCGACGAATCCTCTGACTGGTTCCCGGATCTGGATGATATTCGCGCCAAAATTACCCCGCGCACCCGGGGTATCGTGATCATTAACCCGAATAACCCGACGGGTGCGGTCTATTCAAAAGAGCTGCTGATGGAGATCGTCGAGATCGCCCGCCAGCACAACCTGATCATCTTTGCCGACGAGATTTACGACAAGATCCTGTACGACGCGGCGCAGCACCACTCTATCGCCGCGCTGGCACCCGATCTGCTGACGGTCACCTTTAACGGACTGTCTAAAACTTATCGCGTTGCCGGTTTCCGTCAGGGCTGGATGGTACTGAACGGTCCGAAAAAACATGCGAAAGGCTACATTGAAGGGCTGGAGATGCTGGCATCCATGCGTCTGTGCGCCAACGTACCGGCGCAACATGCGATCCAGACAGCTCTCGGCGGCTATCAAAGCATCAGCGAGTTTATCGTTCCAGGCGGCCGCCTGTATGAACAGCGCAACCGCGCATGGGAATTGATTAATGATATTCCGGGCGTCTCCTGCGTGAAGCCTAACGGCGCGCTGTATATGTTCCCGAAAATCGACGCGAAGCGCTTCAATATTCACGACGATCAGAAAATGGTGCTCGACTTCCTGCTACAAGAAAAAGTGCTGCTGGTTCAGGGGACGGCGTTTAACTGGCCGTGGCCGGACCACGTGCGTATCGTGACGCTGCCGCGCGAAGACGATCTCGAGATGGCCATCAGCCGCTTCGGGCGCTTCCTCTCCGGGTACCATCAGTAACGCTGGCTTTCCGCCGGGTAGCGCTGCGCTTACCCGGCTTCACCATCCGCAAATTTGCATCTTCCCTCCCCTCCCCGCACAATGAAGTCTGTCGCAGTGAAGACATAAGGTAACCTATGAGTCAGAGTCATTTCTTTGCCCACCTCTCCCGCCTGAAACTCATCAACCGCTGGCCGCTGATGCGCAATGTGCGTACTGAAAATGTGTCTGAGCACAGTTTGCAGGTTGCCATGGTCGCGCACGCGCTGGCCGCGATTAAAAACCGCAAATTCAACGGGCAGGTGAATGCCGAACGTATCGCCCTGCTGGCGATGTATCACGATGCATCGGAAGTGCTGACCGGGGATCTGCCTACGCCGGTGAAATATTTCAACTCGCAGATTGCCCAGGAATATAAGGCCATTGAGAAGATTGCCCAGCAGAAGCTGATCGACATGGTGCCTGAAGAGCTGCGCGATATCTTCGGGCCGCTGATCGATGAGCATCAGTATACGGAAGAGGAGAAATCCCTGGTTAAGCAGGCCGATGCGCTGTGCGCCTACCTGAAGTGTCTGGAAGAGTTATCCGCCGGGAATAACGAATTTTTACTGGCAAAAACGCGTCTGGAAAAAACGCTGGAATCCCGTCGCAGCGAAGAGATGGACTACTTTATGCGCGTGTTTGTGCCGAGCTTCCATTTGTCGCTGGATGAGATTAGCCAGGATTCGCCACTCTGATTTTCGCCCAGCGGCGCTGCGCTTGCAGGGCCTACGGGGTTGTAGGCCGGGTAAGGCGTTGCCGCCACCCGGCAAAATGCTCAGAACGGAAACAGGACCGGTATCAATACCACGCACACCACCATCACCAGCACGGTGAACGGCACACCCAGCTTCACGAAATCACTGAACCTATAATTCCCGGGCCCCAGCACCAGGGTATTGACCGGGGAAGAGACCGGCGTCATAAATGCCGCGGACGCCGCCATCGCAACCATCATCGCAAACGGATACGGCGAAACGCCCATCGATTTTGCCATCGCCAGCGCAATGGGCGCCATCAGCACCGCCGTTGCGGTATTGGAGATGAACAAACCAATGGTGGCGCACATGACGAACAGGCAAACCATCATCAGGTACGGACCATATCCCCCGCCCGCGTCCATTAAGCCTTTCACGATCAAATCCACCCCGCCGGTTTTCTGTAGCGCCAGGGCGAAGGGCATCATCCCGACGATGAGAATGATGCTCGGCCAGTGAATCGCTTTGTAAGCGCTTTCGGCGTCAATACAGCGGAATTTGCCCATTAACAGACAGGCGATTATCGCCGCCACCGGGTTAGGGATCTCGTCCGTCAGCATCAGCGCGACCATCAATACCAGGCAAAAAATCGCATGAGGCGCCTGGCTGTGCGCCGGTGATGCATCGTTCTCTTCAATCGGCATATTCAGCACCACAAAATCGCGGCCTTTCTGCCCGAGCTGGCTAATCAGTTTCCAGTTGCCGACCACGAGGAAGATATCCCCCAGCAGGATCGGCTCATCCACCACCGCCCCTTCAAGGGCTACGCCATCGCGCTTCAGGCCCACCACGTTGAGGCCATAGCGGGTACGAAAGCCGATTTCACGCACGGTTTTGCCCAATAACTCCGATTCCGGGATCAGCGACACCTCGGCCATTCCCACATCCAGCGCCTGGTCAGAGAAATACTCGCCGCGCAGGACCATCGGCTCCAGCAGCTGCTCGCTACAAAACTCCCGCAGATCCACGTCTGCGGTGGACATATCAATCAGCAGGACGTCACGCGCGCGAAACTCTGACACCCCGTTCACGTTAACGATCACCCGACGAAAACGACGCCAGCGCTCAACCCCGATGACGTTCGCGCCATAGCGTTCGCGTAGCTTAAGGTCATCCAGCCGCTGCCCCACCATAGGCGATCCCGGGCGGATAGCCAGACGTCGGGCACGCCCGGTCAGACGATACTCTTTAATCAGATCGCGGAAAGAGCGCCGCTTCCAGCCCTCTTTGGCTTTATCCTGCTTCTCCCCTTTCAGCGCGAAACGGGTCAATAGCATATAGATAATGCCCATCACCAGTACCACCAGCCCGATCGGCGTAACGCTGAAAAAGCTAAACCCCTCAAGCCCCTCACGGATCAGTTCGCTGTTCACGACGAGGTTCGGCGGCGTTGCGACCAGCGTCATCATGCCGCTGATGAGCCCGGCGAAGCTCAACGGCATCATCAGCCGCGACGGGGAGATCTGCATCCTCATGCAGACGCTCAGCACGACCGGAATAAAGATGGCCACGACGCCCGTAGAGCTCATAAACGCGCCCAGCCCGGCGACCGTCAGCATCAGGTAAATCAGCATTTTGGTTTCGCTGCTGCCCGCCACCTTAACCAACCACGACCCCATCATCGTCGCCACGCCGGTGCGTACCAGCCCGTCGCCAATAATAAACAGGGCGGCAATCAAAATAACGTTGGGATCGCTAAACCCGGAAAAGGCTTCCGGCAGGGAAAGGGTACCGCTCAGAACGAATGCGACAATCACAAACAGGGCGACGGCATCCATGCGCACCTTGCCCGTGGCAAAAAGAATGATGGCGATTAACAGCAGGCTCAGGACCCAAATCAGTTCACCGTTCACAACATGTCCTTGTCAGTGGAGGAGAAGCAATTCTGCCATAAAAAAGCCCCGGTAATGCGGGGCTATATCATGGGATTACATTTTTAGCGAGACGGTTACAACTCCGTCTGACGCCTTCGAGACGTCGATGGCGGTCAGGGTGTTAAGCACGAAATCCGCCTCTTCCAGCCGGGGGGAACCCGCCGGGACGTTAACGGCAATGACGTGGCTTCCGGCGTTCAGCCCGGCCAGCACGCCTGCCGCCGCGTCTTCCACCACCACGCACTCCGCTGGCGCCAGGCCGAGCAGTTCAGCGCCGAGCAGAAACGCATCCGGTTCAGGCTTGCCGCGCTTCACGCGCTCAGCGGTAATGAAGACGTCCGGCGTCGGTAAACCTGCCGCCTTATGACGGGCATGCGCGACGGGAACCGAGCCGGAGGTGACGATAGCCCACGGGATCTGCGCTTCATTCAGGTGCTCAAGCAGTTCACGCGCACCGGGCAGCGCGGTGATGCCTTCGGTATCGGTAGCTTCAATCTGCTCAAGATAGCGGAACTCCGCCTGAATCTCTTCCTCAGAACGTCCCGCAAGGAAGTGCCGCAATGAGGTAATGGCCTGTTTGCCATGGATGAAATTCAGTACGTCCTGATGGTCGATGCCGTGCCGGTCGGCCCAGTGGCACCACGAGCGCTCCACCACCGGTAGCGAATCCACCAGCGTACCGTCCAGATCAAACAGAAAACCTTTACACTGCACACACACCTCCGTCAGGCATTAATGATTTGTTGAATTTCGTTGCTGCTTAAATGGTACTGACGCGGACAGGCGTGCCACGCGCTCAGCATACGTTGATACTTATCCCACATCGGGGTCTGGGCGTTGAAGCCGTGCGTACCCGCATCAAAATGGGTGTAACGCCCTTCGGTATTCACCATAAAGCGTACATAGCTCAGATAGCGCGCTTCCGTCGCAGCATCAAAGCCCAGGAACGTCACGCGGCGCTCGTCAATGGTCTGCTGGTCCTTCAGATTGGTCCAGGACACATGCAGCGCATGGTACATCTCCATGATGTCGATAACGATACGGCAGGTTTCCTCTTTCAGTTCGCCAAATTCGCGATCCAGTTCGCGCATCTGCAAGCCAAAACCACGTTCAACAATGGTTTGCAGGCGGCTGTAGCGCGCAGCGTTATCGGGATCAAGCATAGTCATCATCTTGTACTGGTTAGACAAAATCAGACGTTGAGCATGGGTCATTTCCATCTTTCGACTCCTGTAGCGCATTGCACTGTAAAAAAAAGACACGGTAACTGATTGTTACTGTGCCTTCTTTTGGTCGTCGTTTCGATGATCAATCACAAGTCATCGAGGAATGTTTTATCAAGCTGTTTAAACGCACGCTTGAGGGTATCCGCCAGCGCCTGATAGTCTGGCTTGCCTTCAACCGGTGCCAGCGCCTGGCCCGCCTCCTCCAGTTTTCCACGCACTTCATAAAACCAGTGTAAAACAGAAGGCGGAAGTGGCGTGACGGAACGTTTGCCTAACCACCATAGCCCCTGCATCGGCAGGCTTAACGCAAAAAGCGCCGTCGCGACGGCAGGGCCAAGCTGTCCACCTAACGCTATCTGCCAGCACAGGGTAAAAACGGCAATCGGGGGCATAAAGCGAATCGCATAGCGCGTGGCGCGAATAGTGCGATTTTCAATAAACATGGGCGCGAGGCGCTTTTCCATCGGCCATGTCTTTGCGTAATGCTGTCCCCGACGAAACAGACTAAAAAAGTTCACGGACGGGATTTCGGGTGTCGACATGGCTGTACCTCAACTTCACATATAAAAATTAAAATTTTCGTGCAAAACCACAACAGGCTATGACAACGTTCAAAATATTTTGTCATCGCTACCCCGTATCGGGTATCCTGTGCCAGCCTGATAGGGCCGTAGACGATAAGCGTTAACTCGTCAAATTATCGCATATTATGCCATTGTCTGAAAAATGTTCAAAATGGCTTAAAATCATAGGTATTTCTTCCATCCTGCCAGAATGTTTGTTTGGCATGATGTTAATCATAAATGTCTGGGTCAGCATGCGTTACGCTTTTAGACTCACTGACGTTTTTTTAGCCACGTATCAATAATAGGTACTTCCATGTCGAGTAAGTTAGTACTGGTTCTGAACTGCGGTAGCTCCTCACTGAAATTCGCCATCATCGATGCGCTCAACGGTGACGAGTACCTCTCTGGTTTGGCCGAATGTTTCCATCTGCCTGAAGCACGTATCAAGTGGAAGATGGACGGCAGCAAACAAGAAGCGGCTTTAGGTGCAGGCGCCGCTCACAGTGAAGCGCTGAACTTTATCGTTAACACTATTCTGGCACAAAAACCAGAACTGTCTGCTCAGCTGACCGCAATTGGTCACCGTATCGTCCACGGCGGCGAAAAATACACCAGTTCCGTGGTAATCGACGACTCCGTGATCCAGGGTATCAAAGACTCTGCGTCTTTCGCACCGCTGCATAACCCGGCTCACCTGATCGGTATCGCTGAAGCACTGAAATCCTTCCCGAGTCTGAAAGACAAAAACGTGGCCGTGTTTGATACCGCGTTCCATCAGACCATGCCGGAAGAGTCTTACCTCTATGCCCTGCCATACAGCCTGTACAAAGAGCACGGCGTCCGTCGTTACGGCGCTCACGGCACCAGCCACTTCTATGTGACTCAGGAAGCCGCAAAAGTGCTGAACAAGCCGGTTGAAGAAGTCAACATCATCACCTGCCACCTGGGCAACGGTGGTTCTGTTTCCGCTATCCGCAACGGTAAGTGTGTTGACACCTCTATGGGTCTGACCCCGCTGGAAGGTCTGGTGATGGGTACCCGTTCCGGTGATATCGACCCGGCGATCATCTTCCACCTGCACGACACCCTGGGCATGAGCGTTGACGACATCAACAAAATGCTGACCAAAGAGTCTGGCCTGCTGGGCCTGACCGAGGTCACCAGCGACTGCCGTTACGTTGAAGACAACTACGCAGAAAAAGCTGACGCTAAACGTGCAATGGACGTTTATTGCCACCGTCTGGCGAAGTACATCGGTTCTTACACCGCGCTGATGGAAGGCCGTCTGGATGCTGTTATCTTCACCGGCGGTATCGGTGAGAACGCGGCAATGGTACGTGAACTGTCCCTGGGCAAACTGGGCGTTCTGGGCTTCGAAGTTGATCATGAGCGTAACCTGGCTGCCCGCTTCGGCAAGTCTGGCTTCATCAACAAAGAAGGCACCCGCCCTGCTATCGTTATCCCAACTAACGAAGAGCTGGTCATCGCGCAAGACGCGCACCGCCTGACTGCCTGATTCCACACCGCCAGCAATGCTGGCGGTGCTGTTTTGTAACCCGCCCAACGCGGCGGTAACGAAAGAGGATAAACCGTGTCCCGTACTATTATGCTGATCCCTACCGGAACCAGCGTCGGCCTGACCAGCGTCAGCCTCGGCGTGATCCGCGCTATGGAACGCAAAGGCGTTCGTCTGAGCGTCTTTAAGCCTATCGCCCAGCCACGTGCCGGTGGCGATGCGCCAGACCAGACCACCACCATCGTTCGCAAGAACTCCAATCTGCCAGCGGCTGAACCGCTGAAGATGAGCCACGTTGAATCTCTGCTCTCCAGCAACCAGAAAGACGTGCTGATGGAAGAGATCATTGCCAACTACCACGCAAACGCGCAGGACGCGGAAGTGGTGCTGGTTGAAGGCCTGGTCCCGACCCGTAAACACCAGTTTGCCCAGTCTCTGAACTTTGAAATCGCGAAAACCCTGAACGCAGAGATCGTTTTCGTGATGTCTCAGGGCACGGATACCCCAGAGCAGCTGAAAGAGCGTATCGAACTGACGCGCAGCAGCTTCGGCGGTGCGAAAAACACCAGCATCACCGGCGTGATTGTTAACAAGCTGAACGCGCCAGTAGATGAGCAGGGCCGTACGCGTCCTGACCTGTCCGAAATTTTTGACGACTCTTCCAAAGCGAAAGTCATCAAAGTTGACCCGGCTAAGTTGCAGGATTCCAGCCCGCTGCCTGTTCTGGGCGCGGTGCCATGGAGCTTCGATCTGATTGCCACCCGTGCAATCGATATGGCGCGTCACCTGAACGCCACCGTGATCAACGAAGGCGATATCAACACCCGCCGCGTGAAGTCCGTGACCTTCTGTGCGCGCAGCATTCCGCACATGCTGGAGCATTTCCGTGCAGGTTCCCTGCTGGTCACCTCCGCAGACCGTCCGGACGTGCTGGTTGCAGCCTGTCTGGCCGCGATGAACGGCGTGGAGATCGGCGCGATCCTGCTGACCGGTGCCTACGAGATGGACCCACGCGTAAGCAAGCTGTGCGAACGTGCGTTCGCCACTGGCCTGCCAGTCTTCATGGTGAACACTAACACCTGGCAGACCTCCCTGAGCCTGCAAAGCTTCAACCTCGAAGTGCCGGTTGATGACCACGAGCGTATCGAGAAAGTTCAGGAATACGTTGCGGGCTACATCAACGCAGACTGGATCGAATCCCTGACGGCGACCTCCGAGCGCAGCCGTCGTCTGTCTCCTCCAGCTTTCCGTTACCAGCTGACCGAGCTGGCGCGTAAAGCGGGCAAACGCGTGGTTCTGCCAGAAGGCGACGAACCACGTACCGTTAAAGCGGCAGCCATCTGTGCAGAGCGCGGTATCGCGACCTGTGTGCTGCTGGGTAACCCGGATGAGATCAACCGCGTTGCGGCGTCTCAGGGCGTTGAGCTCGGCGCGGGCATCGAAATCGTTGATCCTGACGTGGTCCGCGAAAGCTACGTTGCCCGTCTGGTTGAGCTGCGTAAGAACAAAGGCATGACCGAAGCCGTTGCGCGTGAGCAGCTGGAAGACAACGTGGTGCTGGGTACGCTGATGCTGGAGCAGGACGAAGTTGACGGTCTGGTTTCCGGTGCGGTTCACACCACCGCGAACACCATCCGTCCACCGTTGCAGCTGATCAAAACTGCACCGGGCAGCTCTCTGGTCTCCTCCGTGTTCTTCATGCTGCTGCCTGAACAGGTTTACGTTTACGGCGACTGTGCGATCAACCCGGACCCAACCGCAGAGCAGCTGGCAGAAATCGCTATCCAGTCTGCGGACTCCGCGATTGCCTTCGGTATCGAACCACGCGTCGCGATGCTCTCCTACTCCACCGGCACCTCTGGTGCAGGTAGTGACGTAGAGAAAGTCCGTGAAGCGACCCGCATTGCACAGGAAAAACGTCCGGATCTGATGATCGACGGCCCGCTCCAGTACGATGCCGCGGTAATGGCTGACGTGGCGAAATCCAAAGCGCCGAACTCGCCGGTTGCAGGTCGCGCTACCGTGTTCATCTTCCCGGATCTGAACACCGGTAACACCACCTATAAAGCGGTACAGCGTTCAGCAGACCTGATCTCTATCGGGCCAATGCTGCAAGGCATGCGCAAACCTGTGAACGACCTGTCACGTGGTGCGCTGGTTGACGATATCGTCTACACCATCGCGCTGACCGCGATCCAGTCTTCGCAGCAGCAGTAATTGTAAGGTCTTGCCGGATGGCGCTTCGCTTATCCGGCCTACAGAACCGTAGGCCCGGTAAGCGCGAGCGCCACCGGGCAACAAAAAGGCGACCACAAAAGGTCGCCTTTTTTATTACAGCAACTCTCGCGCCGCCGACACAATGTCATGTGCCGTCAGGCCATACTCCTTCTGCAAGAAGTCCTGCGTACCCACCTGACCATACCGTTCCTTCACCCCCACCCGCCGCATAGGCACCGGACAGGTTTCCACCAGCACTTCCGCCACCGCCGACCCCAGCCCGTTGTGAATGCTGTGATTTTCGCAGGTCACAATACGCCCGGTTTTCTCGGCATAGTTTTTCACCAGCATCCGATCGATGGGCTTCAGGGTAAACATGTCGATGACCGCTGCGCTTACCCCCTCCTGCTCCAGCTGGCGCGCCGCCTCCAGCGCTTCCGCCACCATAATGCCGTTAGCAATCAGGGTAATATCGGTTCCCTCGCGCAGCACGTTGCCCTTGCCGATGGTGAAGGTTGACCCCGGGGCATACACGCTCGGCGCCTGTTTACGGATGGTCCTTACCCAGTAAAAGCCTTCCAAGTCGATGAGCTGACGCAGCACATCTTCGAACATCACCGCATCGGTCACCTCCAGCACCACTGAATGCGCCAAACCGCGCACGATGCCCATATCCTCAAACGACATATGCGTCCCGCCGTTGTGACAGGCCGTCACGCCCGCATCCGAGGCAATCACCTTCACGTTATTGCGCTGGTAGTCCAGGGACATAAACAGCTGGTCAAAGCAGCGACGGCTGGCAAAAGCGGTAAAGGTATGGACGAACGGCTTCCGTCCGGTGAGCGACAGCCCGGCGGCCGTCCCAATCACGTTGGCCTCCATAATGCCGCAGTTGATAACGTGCTGTGGATAATCACGCGCTACGCCGTCCATCGCCATCGAACTCATCAGATCCGCTTCGAGTGCAATGATCTCGCTCCCGGCCTCAATCTGTTTTGCCACAAAACCCGCGTAGACCTTACGCATCTCAACGGCATCTTTCTGTCCTGTCGGTGCAACCTTAATCATGTGAAGCCTCCAGTTGGCGAATCGTCTCGTTAAGCGCCGCTTTGCTCTCCCCGGTTAATCGCAGGTGATGCGAGTTGCTGAGCTGTTCCAGGTATGGCACCCCCTGCCCTTTGATGCTGTCGAGGATCACCACCCGCGGACGCGCATCGGCCTCAGGGATCGGCGCGGTCACCTCCAGCAGCGCCGGAATGTCATCCCCTTTCACCGTCACCACGTCAAAACCAAAGGCGCGGAATTTGCCTTCCAGGTCGAAGGCGCTGATGATTTCGTCCAGCTCGCCGTCGAGCTGCTGTTTGTTCCAGTCCACGAATACCGTCAGGTTGTTCAGTCGATGGTGAGCGATAAACTGGAAGGCTTCCCAGCACTGCCCTTCATTCAGTTCTCCGTCGCCAACGATGCAAAACACCCGGTTTGGCCTACCTGCCAGCTTGTGCGACAGCGCCATGCCGCCAGCGATGGAGATCCCCTGCCCCAGTGAACCGGTGGTGGCATCCACGCCGCGTGTTTTCAGGCGATCCGGGTGACTTGGCAGACGCGTCCCGTTCTGGTTCAGCGTGCTCAGCTCTTCAATCGGGAAGTAGCCCTTAATCGCCAGCGTGCTGTACAGCGCCGGCCCCGCATGGCCTTTCGACAGCACAAAGTAATCGCGCTCTGGCCAGTCCGGATCGGCCGGGTCAATTTTCATCACCGCGCCGTACAGAACGGCCAGCGTTTCAACGACTGACATGCTGCCACCGTAGTGACCAAAACCCAGCTGCGTAAGGGATTTCAGCGTCTCAAGGCGGATCTGACGCGCCAGGTCGGTTATTTCATTCTCATTCATGATTTGGCTCCGGGGTTTTCCTGCGCGTTACCGCTGGCAGGTTTGTTTTTAGCGAAGACGTTGTAGGCCACCAGCAGCGCGAACAACACAACAACCAGTCCGGTGATGGCAAGCGGCGACAGGAAGCGTGCCAGGTTGCCCAGCACAATCCCGACCGCACCAAAATCAGCGTCCGAGAAGGTCGTATTCGCAAAGCCAATTGCGCCCAGAACAGGCAGCAGCAGGACCGGCAGGAAGGTGATCAGCAGGCCGTTAGCAAAGGCGCCAATCATTGCCCCGCGGCGTCCACCGGTGGCGTTACCGAACACGCCCGCCGTTGCGCCGGTGAAGAAGTGCGGCACGACGCCCGGGAGGATCAGCACCCAGCTAAACTGACCGCAGATGAACAAGCCCACAATCCCGCCGAGGAAGCTAAACAGGAAGCCAATCAGCACCGCGTTTGGCGCATACGGGTAGACCACCGGGCAGTCCAGCGCAGGCCGCGCATTGGGCACCAGTTTTTCCGAGAAGCCGGTAAAGGCCGGGACGATTTCCGCCAGAATCAGGCGCACGCCCTGCAAGATGATGAACACGCCTGCCGCGAAGGTGATGGCCATAATGATGGCGTATACCAGGTAGTTTTGGCCGCCGCTGAAGGTGGCCTCCACGTACTCACGTCCGGCGCTCACCGCCATGATCAGGTAGATAATCATCATGGTCAGGGAGATGGAGATTGAACTGTCACGCAGGAAGCTAAGGTTCTTCGGCAGGTTCATCTCTTCGGTGGAGCGCGAGCCTTTCCCGACCTTGCTGCCAATCCAGCCGGACAGCACGTAGCCCAGCGTGCCGAAATGACCGAAGGCGATCTCATCGTTGCCGGTAATACGCTTCATATAGCGCTGCGCAATCGCCGGGAAGAAGGCCATAATCAGGCCGAGGATCAACGAACCGGTAAAGACCAGCCCGACCCCCTCGAAGCCTGCAACCGTCAGGATCACGCCGATCATGCATGCCATGTAGAAGGTGTGATGCCCGGTGAGGAAGATGTATTTCAGGCGGGTAAAGCGCGCAACAATAATATTCGCCACCATCCCGAAGGCCATAATGAGCGCGGTGGAAGCGCCATATTTCTCCAGGGCAATCGATACAATAGCTTCATTGTTGGGAATAATGCCCTGAATATTAAAGGCGTGCTCAAACATACCGCCGAGCGGATTTAAAGAGCCCACCAGCACGGTTGCGCCGCCGCCCAATACAATAAAGCCGAGAATGGTTTTAATTGTGCCTTTTACCACATCCGAAAAAGCTTTTTTCTGCGCCACCAGACCAATCAGGGCAATTAACCCGACCAGCACTGAAGGGACTTTTAAAATATCAACAACGAAATTCAGCGTTTCAAGGATAAACATATCCACCTCGCCTTATCAGGATTATTGTCTTTCGAACCAGGCGCGCAGCTGCGCTTCGAGTTCGTTGATATCGATGATATTGTTGATTACCACCAGCTGGCTTTCCGGCACGCTGGCGCTGGCGGCAATGTCTTTTGCCATTACAAACAGGTCCGCCGCGCCCGGCGTGGCCGAGGAGAGATCGGAGTGTTCAACCTCTGCCTCAATTTCCAGTTTTTTGAGCACCTTTTTAATATTCATTTCGACCATAAAACTGCTGCCCAGGCCGGAGCCGCAAATAGCCATGATTTTCATTGTTATCCCCTTTTTTGAGTAGAGTACGCCCCATCACGCTGACGCGTAATGTTGAGATGAATCGGATTAAATAATTAAATCAGAAGCGATCGATGATGGTTTTTATCTCCTCCAGCGTATTCGCCCGATGTAATTCAGCCATATCTTCGTCGCTGGAAAATAATTCCGCTAAGGCCGAGATCATTTCGATATGGCTATCCTTGTCCGGCGCCGCCAGCATCACAATCACATCGACGGGGTCAAACTCACCGGCACCAAAAGAGACACCCTGTTTCAGTTTTAACAATGACAGGCCAAGTCCTTTCGCCCCTTCTTCCGGTCGCGCATGTGGCATTGCCAGCCCTGGAGCCAGCACATAGTAGGGACCTAACGTGTGGTGCTGCTCGATGATAGCCGTGACATATTCCGGCGCAATGACCTGCAAATCCAGCAGCGGTTTCGCGCACAGTTCCAGCGCCTGGGGCCAGCTTTCAACGCTATCCTGTAGGATGATGGTTGTATCATATATCCACTTTTTGAGCATTTTTCACTCCCGCTAAAGACCAGACATGGGCAAACTCTATTCAACCCATCAATCAATGACTGCGATCGCGATCACAAAGATAGCGCTACCAACGACTAACATGCAGAACTGTGATAGCGCTATCAAATTGCTATCATGGTGCGAAATCACAGCAAAAAAAGGGATTTAAGGCGTATACTGCCTGTCACGTAAAATGAAGGATGAAACTGAATCGCGTCCTGTCAGCAGGAAGATGTATGTCTTTAACCCGAAAACGGCGCAGTACCGGAAAAGTAACGCTCGCGGATGTCGCACAGCTTGCCGGCGTAGGCACGATGACTGTTTCCCGTGCCCTCCGCACGCCCGAACAGGTTTCCGATAAACTGCGTGAAAAAATTGAAGCCGCGGTGCAGGAGCTGGGTTATATGCCCAATCTTGCCGCCAGCGCACTGGCATCGGCGTCGTCATGGACGATCGCGATGGTAGTTCCCAACCTTTCCGAAGCTGGCTGTTCCGAGATGTTCGCCGGGCTACAGCAGGTGCTCCAGCCAGCCGGATACCAGATCATGCTGGCGGAATCTCAGCATCGTCTTGAACAGGAAGAGAAACTGCTCGAAACGCTGCTGGCCTCGAATATCGCCGCGGCGATACTGCTCAGCGTCGAGCACTCCGATACCGTACGCCACTGGCTGAAAAACGCCTCTATCCCGGTGATGGAAATGGGTGCAATGCGTGCCGATCCGATTGATATGAATATCGGGATTGATAACGTCGCCGCCATGTATGAACTTACCGAGATGGTGATTCAGCGTGGCTACCAGAATATCGGCCTGCTGTGCGCTAACCAGGAGCAGTGGATTTTTCAGCAGCATTTGCAGGGCTGGTACAAGGCGATGCTGCGCCACCACCTGTCGCCGAACAGAGTGATTAATGCCGCCATGCCGCCGAACTTCTCCACCGGTGCGGCACAACTGCCAGAGTTCCTGCTGGCGTGGCCGGAACTGGATGCGCTGGTGTGCGTATCAGATGAACTGGCCTGCGGCGCGCTGTATGAGTGCCAGCGTCGACGCATCAAAGTGCCGGACGATTTAGCGGTCGTGGGCTTTGGCGACAGCGACGTCAGCCGCGTCTGCCAGCCGCCGCTGACAACGATGGCAGTACCGCATCGCAAGATTGGGATTGAAGCCGGGAAAGCGTTACTGGAACGTCTGAATGACGGAGACTGGCGCGATCATAAACCCATCGCGTCCAGCCTGTGTCTGCGGGAAAGCTGTTAAGGCTTACTCAGCCTCTTCCTCTTTTTCCGCCTTATTTTCCGGTTTAGCGGATTCGTTTTTGGCGTTGCGGGTCATCCACAGCGCCAGTGCTTTAAGGGAATCGGGCGTGAACTCGTCGCAACGCGCAGTAATCTCTTCCGGCGTCATCCAGCACACTTCACTCACTTCCTCTTCCTGCAAGGCGAAAGGTCCGTGGGAAACGCAGCTGAACAGCCCGCCCCAGACGCGACAATGTTCATCTTCGAAATAAAATTGCCCGTGCTCGGCAAACGGCACGCCAGCGATACCTAACTCTTCTTCCGCTTCACGACGCGCGGAATCCAGCAATACTTCATCGGCCTGCACGACGCCACCCGCTGTGGCATCCAGCATACCAGGAAGAAAATCTTTGGTGTCGGTGCGACGCTGGACCAGAATCTTGCCCATGCCGTCATGAACAACGATGTAAGTCGCGCGGTGACGCAGACGCTCCGCACGCATTTGTTCGCGGCTGGCCTGCGCGATCACTTCATTCTCTTCGCTGACAATGTCAACCCACTCAGTACTTGCCAAATGATTCTGCTCCACCATCGGGAAACCTTCTCGTCTAAGCGCTCTTTTGGCGCGTTTGCAGTTGTGGTGTAACTTACGGATTAATCGCTATCTGCGCAATAACTTGCTGATCATTAAGTGCGATAACGCTTAATGTCCCGTCTTCATACATGCCGTAGCTTGCCGGATTGCCGCCTTTAGGAATGCTGACAGACCCGGGATTAAAGTGATAAAACGCCCCGCGTTTTTCCGCCACCGGAATATGAGTATGACCATAAACCAGGACATCGCCAGCGGCGAGTGACGGCAGGTTATCCGGGCCGAACAGGTGCCCGTGGGTCAGGAACAAACGGCTGTTTTCCATCAACACCTGTTGCCAGGGAGCGGTGATGGGAAAATTCAGCAGCATCTGGTCAACTTCGCTGTCACAGTTGCCGCGAACGGCGATAATGCGCGAGGCAAAATGATTAAGTTTTTCCGCCACCTGCGCGGGAGCGTAGCCTTCCGGCAACGCATTGCGTGGGCCGTGGTTTAACACGTCGCCCAGGATCACCAGCCATTGCGCTCCGCTTTGGGCGAACAGAGAAAGCACGCGTTCGGTCGCGGGCAGCGATCCATGAATATCCGACGCAAACATCAGTTTCATCAGTTACTCCTCAGGAATTCAGACTGCCCCTATCATACCTCAAGCGCCCCGTCTTATCAGCCCGCGCGCTTAGCAGAGAGTGCCAGATAGCGCTGTACCGACGCGCGTTGCCACTGGAATGTGGCGTAATCCACCAGCAGCTGTGGGACGTCATCGCCATTGAGGATCAAGCGATTGAGCATCAGCGCCAGATCGGTGTCGGCAATACACCACTCGCCAAACAGGTTGGGGTTACCCTGCGCCAGCAGCGATGACGCAGTTTCGATCAGCTTCCGGGCGCTGGATAAGCCTTCCTCGCTGAGGGCGGGCTTTTTGACGCCAGCGAACACCACATCCGTAGAGCGTTCTGTGCGAATCGGCACCAGGTCGCTACGCAGCCATGCCTGGATCTGGCGGGCGCGGGCGCGCTTTTGCAGATCGTGAGGATAGATGCGTTCCCACTCTGGCGGGGCAAAGCGGTCCTCAAGATACTCGTCAATCGCCGAGGATTCACTCAACTCAAAACCGTCGATCTCCAGCACAGGGACTCGGCGAGTGAGCGCGTAGCCCTGCCACTGGGGCTTCAGATGTTCGCCGCTGTCCAGGTCGACGGTTTTCAGACTAAAAGTAAGCCCCTTTTCTGCCAGCGCCACATAAACGCTCATGACATAAGGAGAAAAAAAGTTCGCATCGGACCACAACGTTATTACAGGCTGGCTCATAACATCCTCATCGGCTGATCGGTTTTCACTCAACATATAATCTCTTTGCCTCGCTGTCACTTGATGAAAACTCACGATTTACAACAAGCACCTATACTGATTTTTTATGGCAACACTATTCGCACTGACAGGAGTTGAGAATGATAGATCTCTATTATGCCCCCACCCCTAATGGCCATAAGATCACCCTCTTTCTCGAAGAAGCCGAAGTGGACTACCGGATCATTCGCGTGGATATCAGTAAAGGCGACCAGTTCCGCCCCGTTTTTCTGGCCATATCGCCAAACAATAAAATTCCGGCCATCATTGATAACCTGCCTTCTGACGGCGGCAAACCGTTAAGCCTGTTTGAGTCTGGAGAGATTTTGCTCTATCTGGCAGAGAAAACCGGCAAGCTCCTGAGCGGTGAGTTGCGCGAGCGTCATCACACGCTGCAATGGTTATTCTGGCAGTCGAGCGGCCTGGGGCCAATGCTGGGGCAGAATCACCACTTTACCGCCTATGCGCCGCAGACGATCCCTTACGCCATTGAGCGATATCAGGTCGAAACCCAGCGCCTGTACGGGGTCCTGAACCGTCGGCTGGAAAAATCACCGTGGCTGGGAGGTGAGCATTACAGCATTGCAGATATCGCCTGCTGGCCGTGGATTAACACCCATGAACGCCACCGGATCGATCTGGCCACTTATCCGGCAGTGAACAACTGGTTTGAGCGCATCCGGACGCGCCCGGCCACCGAACGCGCCATGCAAAAAATCCATCAGATTTGAGCCTGCGCCCCGTTGGGTGCAGGTGTTTTCCTCATGTATGATGAGGTGAAAATACTGACACGGAGAAGACCTGCAATGTCCCAGCATGACGCTATTATTCGTATAAAAAACTTACGCTTACGCACGTTCATTGGTATCAAAGAGGAGGAGATCGCGAATCGCCAGGATATCGTGGTGAATGTAGTGATCCACTACCCGGCAGACAAGGCGCGTGCCAGCGAGGACATCAATGACGCGCTGAACTATCGCACGATCACCAAAAGCATCATCCAGTACGTTGAGAACAACCGTTTTGCGCTACTGGAAAAATTAACTCAGGATGTGCTCGACATCGCACGCGAACACCACTGGGTCACTTATGCTGAAGTGGAGATCGATAAACTTCACGCCCTGCGCTACGCCGACTCCGTCTCCATGACGTTAAGCTGGCAGCGCCAGGCGTAAACCTGGAGGTTGTATGAAGATCCTGCTCACCGGCGGTACGGGCCTGATTGGTCGCCATCTCATTCCACGTTTGCAGGCGTTGCATCACGACATTACCGTGGTCACGCGCAGCCCGGAGAAAGCGCGCCAGGTGCTGGGCGTCGGCGTTGAGATCTGGAAAGGCCTGGCGGAAAGGCAGGATCTGAACGGCTTTGACGCCGTCATCAACCTTGCTGGCGAACCTATCGCCGATAAACGCTGGACCGAAGAGCAAAAACAGCGTTTATGCAGCAGCCGCTGGAACATGACCGAAAGGCTGGTTGAGCTGATTCGCAACAGCGAGACGCCGCCTTCGGTGCTGATTTCCGGCTCTGCTACAGGCTACTATGGCGATCTCGGTGAAGTGGTGGTGACCGAAGAGGAGCCGCCGCACAACGAGTTTACCCATAAACTCTGCGCCCAGTGGGAGCGCATCGCCTGCGCGGCGCAAAGCGATCGTACCCGCGTCTGCCTGCTGCGCACCGGCGTGGTACTTGCGCCGAAGGGTGGTATTCTCGGTAAAATGCTGCCGCCGTTTAAAATGGGGCTTGGCGGGCCCATCGGCAATGGTCGTCAGTATCTGGCGTGGATCCATATCGAGGATATGGTCAACGGCATTCTCTGGCTGCTGGATAACGATCTGCGCGGGCCATTTAACATGGTATCCCCTTACCCCGTACGTAATGAACAATTTGCTCACGCCCTGGGGCATGCCCTGCATCGCCCGGCGGTGCTGCGCGTGCCTGCAACGGCGATTCGTCTGTTGATGGGTGAGTCTTCGGTGCTGGTGCTGGGCGGGCAACGCGCGCTGCCAAAACGGCTGGAAGCGGCCGGGTTCACGTTCCGCTGGTATGACCTGGAAGAGGCGCTGGGGGATGTGGTGCAGTGAATATGTTAGAGTTATACGCCATGTCTGGATGAGATGGCGTAACTATGGCAACCATTACCACAACCCGGCTTCACCTCACCCCTTTCGAACCTTCTGACTGGGCGTTCTTCCGCTCTCTGCGTGAAGACCCCGCCATCATGCGCTATATGGCCGCTATCACGCCGGAAAAAGAGACGCGCCGCGTATTTGCCGCGCGCCTGATGGCGGAGCATGTCTTTGTGATCCGTCTGCATAACGACGTTACGCCGCTCGGGGATATCGGCCTGCAAATCAGTGCGGCGAACCGTGAAGAGGCGGATATTGGCTACACGGTTGTGCCTGCCGCGCAGGGAAAAGGCATTGCCAGCGAGGCGCTGCACGCGGTGTGCGAGTATGCATTTAACCAGACGGGCGTGAAGGCGATAAACGCGTACGTGCTGGCAGATAACGTTGGGTCGGTGCGGGTCCTTGAGAAAGCGGGTTTTGTGCGCACGCAGGTGCTGGAGAAGGCGTACGAGATTAAAGGCGTACGGTATGACGACTGGGTGTATCGGCTGGAGTGTTGAATGCCGGGCGGCACTGCGTTTGCCCGGCCTACGGGTTTTGTAGGCCCGGTAAGCGAAGCGCCACCGGGCAATTGGGCGGCTCTGCGGCCTGATGCCCTCACCCCGGCCCTCTCCCACGGGGAGAGGGAGAAAGGCCAAACCTACTTCAACGAGCCTTTCAGGAACTGCTGCAACCGCGGGCTTTGCGGGTTCGCCAGCACCTCATCCGGATGACCCTGCTCTTCAATTTTCCCCTGATGCAGGAAGATAACGTGGTTAGAAACGTTACGGGCGAAGCCCATCTCGTGCGTCACCACCACCATCGTTTTGCCCTCTTCCGCCAGCTTTTGCATGATGCGCAGCACTTCGCCAACGAGTTCAGGATCCAGCGCGGAAGTCGGTTCGTCAAACAGCAACACTTCCGGCTCCATCGCCAGCGCACGGGCGATGGAAACACGCTGCTGCTGCCCCCCTGACAGGTGCACCGGATATTTGATCTGCTGCCGCTCGTCGATACCCACTTTCGCCAGGTATTTGACCGCACGCTCGCGGGCTTCCTGCTTGCTTAAGCCGAGCACCTGAACCGGCGCTTCCATCACGTTCTCCAGCACCGTCATGTGGCTCCAGAGGTTGAAGTGCTGGAACACCATCGTCAGGCGTGTGCGCAGCAGGCGCAGCTGGTTTTTATCCGCCACTTTAAGCTGGCCGTCTTTATCACGGACCATATTAATGTTCTGTCCGCTCACCACAATCGATCCTTCGCTCGGCTTTTCGAGGAAGTTGATGCAGCGCAGGAAGGTACTTTTACCCGAACCTGATGAGCCGATAATACTGATCACGTCGCCCGCGTTAGCCTCCAGCGACACCCCTTTCAGCACTTCATGTTCGCCGTAGCGCTTGTGCAAATCAATTACGTTTAATTTGTTCTCAGCCATCATAAATTCTCAGTGCGTCGACGGTTTTATATGCTGCAACCAGCGTTTTTCAGCCTTACGGAATAGGCTGATCAGGACGTAAGAAATGATCAAATAGAGCACTGCCGCAATGCCAAACGCCGTAAACGGCTGGTAGGTGGCAGAGTTAATATCGCGGGCAATCTTTAACAGATCAGGTACCGTGGCGGTAAACGCCAGTGCCGTCGAATGCAGCATTAAAATCACTTCGTTGCTGTAGGCCGGCAGCGCAATACGCAGCGCCGAAGGCAGAATAATACAGCGGTAGAGCTTCACGGACGAGAAGCCGTACGCGCGCGCCGCCTCGATCTCACCGTGCGGCACAGAACGGATGGCCCCGGCGAAGATCTCGGTGGTATAGGCGCAGGTATTGAGGGTCAGCGCCAGCACCGTACAGTTCAGACCGCTGCGGAAGAACGCGTTCAGCATCTCGGTGCCTTTCACGATCTCCAGCGTGTACATCCCGGAATAGAACACCAGCAGTTGCACGTACAGCGGAGTACCGCGAAACACGTAGGTGAACAGCCAGATAGGGAACTGGATAAATTTATTGTTCGACACGCGGCCAATGGCAAGAAACACCGCCAGAATGCCGCCCATTACCACCGAGGAGATCAGCAGCCACAGCGTGATGGCCACGCCAGTAAAGCGGTAGCCATCCGTCCACAGCAGGGATTTCCAGTACTCCTGAATAATCTCAATCACAGGTCAGCCCTCTTCACACCCACGGAGTAGCGACGTTCGAGCAGAAGCAGCACACCATTGGAGACGGTCGTAAAGACCAGATAGATCACGCCGCAAACCACCGCAAAATAGAACGGTTCCCAGGTGCTTTTACCTGCCAGTTGCGTGGCCTTCACCACATCTTCTAGACCCAGCAGGGAGACCAGCGCCGTAGCCTTGAGAATAACCTGCCAGTTGTTACCGATGCCCGGCAGCGCGTAGCGCATCATGGCCGGGAACATGATCCGGCGAAACGTTTGTGAGGAGGTAAAACCGTAGGCGGTTGCCGCTTCAATATGCCCTTTCGGCACGGCCATGTAAGCGCCGCGGAAAGTCTCAGTGAAATAGGCACCGTAGATAAAACCAAGGGTAATAATACCGGCCACCATCGGGTCGATATCGATCTGCTCCATGCCGATGGCATCCGTCACGCCGTTAAGTGCGATTTGCAGGCCGTAAAAGATCAGCAGCATCAGCACCAGGTCAGGCACGCCGCGAATCAGCGTGGTATAGCCTTCAAATATCAGCGCCAGCGGTCTGTTGGCGGATAATTTTGCCCCCGCGCCCGCCAGGCCTATCAGCACCGCCAGCACCACGGAGCTGATAGCCAGCTCAAGGGTGACAAGCGCGCCCTGTAAAATAACGCCAGAAAATCCGTACAGCATACCGCGTGCCCTGTCGTCTCGTGAGTGGTGGAACCGTGTCTTTTCCCCTCCCGCAACGGGAGGGGCCGCACGTTATCAGACGGGGCGATTAGCCGCCGTAAACGTTAAAATCGAAGTACTTTTTAGCCAGCTTGTCATAGGTGCCGTCCGCGCGCATCTCGGCGAACGCTTTGTTCAGGGCTTCACGCAGTTCGTTGTCTTCTTTACGCAGGCCCATACCGGTACCGACGCCAAAGAGTTTTTCGTCCTTAATGGACGGACCGCCGAACTTGTAATCTTTACCCACAGGCTGTTTCAGGAAGCCTTCGCTTGCCGCCACTTCATCCTGGAATGCCGCGTCAATGCGGCCTGCCGTGAGGTCTGCGTAGATGTTTTCCTGGCCCTGGTAAGAGACAATTTCAATCCCCTTTGGCGCCCAGTGCTCGTTGCCGTAGGTTTCCTGCGTCGTACCCTGCAACACGCCCACGCGTTTGCCTTTCAGAGATTCGAGGGTTGGCTGAATGTCAGAGGATTTGGCCACCACCAGACGGGAATCTGCCGCGTAGAGTTTGTCCGTAAAGGCAATCTCCTGCTGACGTTTTTCTGTGATGGACAGGGAGGACATGATCACGTCAATTTTCTTCGCTTTCAGGGACGGGATCAGCGCATCCAGCGGGTTTTCAACGTAGGTACATTGCGCTTTAATGCGTTTGCACAGCTCGTTAGCCAGATCGATGTCAAAACCGACCAGTTCCCCCTTCGCATTCTTCGATTCGAAAGGTGCATAGGTTGGGTCAGTTCCAATACGAATTTTCTGCGGAATTGCTGCGAATGCCGCGGTGGCGCTGGAAAAAGCCAGTACCAGAGAAAGTGACAACACCAGTTTTTTCATATCTGTCCTCAACAAACTGTCTTAATACGAGATTTTTACGACGACGGGGTGTTGTTAATGTGCCATTAATCCCCTCATTCAGGCAAAGATTAATGCCTTTGAACGGGAATTTTTGCATTTTAAATGCTTAACTATGCACACAGCGATCCAGTATGGTGCATGTGTTGCACCATACTGGAACATAACCCCGTTAAGATGCACCACTTCAGTGCATCTTATTCAGGCATTAATCACCGTAGACGTTGAAATCGAAGTATTTCTTCGCCAGTTTGTCGTAGGTACCGTCTTTACGCAGCTCATTAAACGCTTTGTCGAAGGCGGCTTTCAGCTCGGTATCATCCTTACGCAGGCCAATACCGGTACCGTCGCCAAAGTATTTTTTGTCTTTTACCGACGGGCCGGCAAAGGCGTATTCTTTACCCGCAGGCTGTTTCAGGAAGCCTTCGCTCGCGGCGACTTCATCCTGAAACGCGGCATCCAGACGGCCTGCCGCCAGGTCAGAGTAGATTAGATCCTGGTTCTGGTAAGCCACAACATCGACGCCCTTCTCGCGCCAGTTAGCATTGGCGTAACCTTCCTGGGTCGAGCCCTGAAGCACGCCAACATGTTTGCCTTTCAGCGAGTCGATGGTCGGCTGGATTGGCGAGCCTTTCGCGGCAATCAGACGTGAGTCGGCAGCGTAGAGCTTCTCAGAGAAGGCGATCTCCTGCTGACGTTTTTCCGTGATGGAAAGAGAAGAGATAATGGCATCAATTTTCTTGGCTTTCAGCGACGGGATCAGCGCATCAAAGTCACTGCCCACCCATGTGCATTTCACTTCCATGCGTTTGCACATCTCATTTCCCAGATCGATATCAAACCCCACGAAGTCGCCTTTCGCATCCTTGGAGGAGAATGGCGCGTAAGTTGCGTCTGTACCGATACGAACTGTCTGTGGAAGCGCTGCATAGCTACTTGCTGCTGCACTCAAGCCCACGAGCAAAGACAGAGCCAGAACCGTCTTCTTCATACATTTACCCTCAAGAACCGTGATTTTATTATGGTTTATGTTGTGTGTTGTGTTGCAGGCTGTTCTTGCAGGTCTTATGCCACATTGTCGTCGGGTTAAAACTACGACGTTAAATATGTTAATAAAACGTTGCGATACTGCCTTAATGGTGAAAGATAGCAGGTCTGCCGAACGAACCGGAAAGAGAAAAAGGGAAAAAGCGGATTAAATGTCGAGGATATGATCGCGGTTGCAGTTTTGCCCTGAAACAGGGCAAATTGTCTTTTCATGCACCTTGTTTGTGCACAGCTTCACGCCCCCTGCCAGCGGGTAAAGAGATCTTCCGGCAGGTCGATATCGAACTGATCCAGTACGCGGTTAACGGTCTGGTTGATGACATCGTCCAGCGTTTGCGGACGATGATAGAACGCGGGGACCGGCGGCATAATCACGGCCCCCAGTTCGGCTGCCTGCGTCATTAAACGCAGATGTCCCAGGTGCAGCGGCGTTTCCCGCACGCAGAGCACCAGAGGACGACGCTCTTTCAGCACCACATCCGCTGCACGCGTCACCAGCGTGTCGGTATAGCTGTTTACAATGCCGGAAAGGGTTTTAATCGAACAGGGCAAAATAACCATGCCGGCCGTTTTAAACGAGCCCGAAGAGATGCTGGCGGCGATATCGCGGGCATCGTGGACAACGTCAGCCAGGGCCTGAACGTCGCGCAGAGAGAGATCGGTTTCAAGAGAGAGGGTCTGACGCGCCGCCTGGCTCATCACCAGATGGGTTTCTACGCCTGCAACGTCACGCAGCACCTGTAAAAGCCGGACGCCATAAATCGCGCCGCTGGCACCGCTGATCCCTACAATGAGTCGTTTCATGATTTTCGCCCTTGCTGATTTCAGGGCAGACTGTGCAGGATTTTACGGGGAGTTGCAAGTGAGGGCGAGCGCCCTCACCTGCATACGCATCAACCTTCGTTGTGCATCTCTAAGCTTTCGAGATCGTTTTGCAGCTGGACGGCTTTCGCATCGTCGTTACGCAGCGAATCCAGATAGTCGAGATACTGCTGGTCAACGTCTTTCGTTACGTAGATCCCATTGAATACCGAGCATTCGAACTGCTGAATATCCGGGTTCTCGGCGCGCACCGCGTCGATCAAATCGTTCAGATCCTGGAAAATCAGGCCGTCGGCACCGATGATCTGCCGAATTTCGTCTACTTCACGACCGTGAGCAATCAGCTCATTAGCGGTTGGCATATCAATGCCATACACGTTCGGGAAGCGAATTTCCGGCGCTGCGGAGGCGAGATACACTTTCTTCGCCCCGGCCTCACGCGCCATCTCGATGATCTGCTCAGACGTCGTGCCGCGCACAATGGAGTCGTCCACCAGCAGCACGTTCTTGTCGCGGAACTCGGCACGGTTAGCGTTCAGCTTACGACGTACGGACTTACGACGCAGCTGCTGGCCCGGCATGATAAAGGTGCGGCCCACGTAGCGGTTTTTTACGAAGCCCTGACGGTACGGCTTGTCCAGAATACGGGCAATTTCCAGCGCGATATCACAGGAGGTTTCAGGGATTGGGATCACGACATCAATGTCGAGATCGTCCCACTCGCGGGCAATCTTCTCGCCCAGCTTCGTCCCCATGTTGACGCGCGCGCTGTAAACGGAAATCTTGTCGATGAACGAGTCCGGACGCGCGAAGTAAACGTATTCGAACAGGCACGGGTTGCTCACCGGGTTGTCGGCGCACTGACGGGTAAACAGCTGGCCCTTCTCAGTGATGTAGACCGCTTCGCCTGGCGCGACATCACGCAGGAATTCGAAGCCCAGAGTGTCCAGCGCCACGCTTTCGGAGGCAACCATGTACTCGGAACGGCCATCGCCGAGGTCACGTTTGCCGAGCACCAGCGGGCGAATGCCATTTGGATCGCGGAAGGCCACCATGCCGTGACCGATGATCATCGCCACGCAAGCGTACGCGCCACGGATCAGGCGGTTAGTCGCGGCAACGGCGGCAAAAATGTTGTCTGCTTCCAGCGGATAATGGCGGAAGTTATCCAGTTCGCTGGCAAAGATATTGAGCAGGATTTCAGAATCAGAGGTGGTGTTAATGTGGCGACGTTTCTCTTCGAACAGCTTTTTACGCAGCTCGTGGGCATTGGTCAGATTGCCATTGTGGGCAAGCGTGATGCCATACGGGGAGTTAACGTAAAAAGGCTGAGCCTCAGAGGCGCTGGAACTGCCAGCAGTAGGATAACGAACGTGACCGATCCCCATATTACCTTGCAGACGCTGCATATGGCGGGCTTCAAACACATCGTTTACCAGGCCATTCGCCTTGCGTAAACGGAAGCAGTTGTTTGCATCAATGGTGATGATACCCGCAGCATCCTGCCCACGGTGCTGAAGCACCGTTAACGCGTCATAAATCGACTGGTTTACCGGCATGAAACCGGCGATACCGACAATACCGCACATTCGTCTTTTCCTCGTTAAGCCACATCTCAGGGTTTATGCCCTGGGCAAGAAACTCGACGAGCTTTGCAGATAGTCAAAGAACCATCTGATGATGAAGCTGAACTCCGGAATGAGCTGCGATTTTTGCCAGTCTTCACTTTTGGAGAACCCGGTAAAGGTATCCAGGAAGAACAGGATCGCGGCCACAATGAGCACGCCTCGCAACGCGCCGAAACAGATGCCGAGTACCCTGTCCGTTCCTGACAGACCGGTTTTCTCGACCAGCTGACCTATCACGTAATTGACGATAGCGCCGACAATCAGCGTCGCGATAAACAGCACCGCGATGGCGATTCCGTTTCGGACCAGTTCATCTTCAAAGCCCGTGAACCAGACAGACAGGTAAGTGTAGTAATGACTGGCAACAAAGAAAGCACAACCCCAGGTTACCAGCGATAACGCTTCACGAACAAAGCCACGGATCAGGCTAACCAGACAGGAAAAACCAATCACCGCAATGATGGCGTAATCAATCCAGACCATATGTGTCCCACGATTAAACGCCCTGTCATCCAGTTCGGGGCGAATTCTAACAGAAAAAGAAAACGTTTGCGTAGGGATTTCCTTCCCACGCGTAAATAAAAAAGGCGCTGAAAAAATGCTCAACGCCACCGCACCGTTGACGTTTCTGTGAACGTCTGCCTCCCCCTCACCCCGGCCCTCTCCCCTTTGGGGAGAGGGTTAGGGTGAGGGGGTAATTTCTATCAGTTTGCGCTGTAGTTCATCACCACACCGCTCAGGCCGGAGATTTGCTTCAGCTCGCCAAGCGAACCTTTGAGCTTATCTTTAGACGCATCCGGCCCCACGAGGATACGGGTAATTTTACCCTGTACTGGCGTGGTGGGTGAAGTATAAACACGGTATCCCGCGCCGCGCAGTTTACTCACGATCTCATTGACCTTATCTGCATTTTTCAACGCACCGAGCTGAACGACATAGGCTTTACCCGTAGGGGCGGCCTCCTGCTGGGTCTGTTTGGCCGGTGGCGGCGTTTCCGTTGCCGCAGCCAGCTGCTCGTCGGCTTTGTCACGCTGCGGTTTAGGCTGCGTTTTCTCTACCGGCTTCGGTTTTTCAACCGGTTTGGGTTGCTCTACCGGTACAGGATCGATTTCAACGTTGTTATTCGCGGCCAGACGCGACGGATCAAGAGACGGCGCGGCTGCATCACCTGCGCGCACCTCTTCCGCTGCACCTTCTGGCGGCTGGGCAGGCAGCGCCTGCGTTGCCGCTGGCAGCATATCGGGCTCGTCGCGATCGCCCGGTTTGGGTACCAGCGGAATGGCCGCAAATTCATCCTGGTAATGCTTTTTTTGCCCGTCGAGCAGTCCCGGGAGAATAATCACCCCGAGCGCGACCAGCACAATGGTTCCTGTTAAACGGTTCTGAAACTTACTCGCCACCGGTTCTCCCCGCGTCCATCACTTCCATGACATGTGCCACCGTGTGGAATGACCCACACACCAGCACGGTATCTTCTGGTTTAGCCTCCGCCATCGCGGCACGCCAGGCCGAAACCACACTGCTGTAGATTTCGCCTTTGCCGAGATGTTCCATCAACTGCTCAGCAGTCGCGCCGCGCGGCCCTTCCAGAGGAGCACAATACCAGCTATCGACCACACTCTCCATGCAGGCCAGCGTCCCGCCGATATCTTTATCATGAAGCATACCGATAACCGCCAGCACGCGCCCGATTTTTGGTAACGATTTGAGACGTCCTGCGAGGTACGCCGCCGCATGCGGGTTATGTGCAACATCCAGAATCAGACGCGGTGACTCACTCACAATCTGAAAACGTCCCGGTAACAGTGCGTTCTGAATGCCGTCGCGGATCGCCTGCTCACTTACCGCTAATCCGCTGGCGCGCAGGGCTGCCAGCGCAGTCGCCGCGTTAGGCTGCGGCACCTGCGGCAGCGGCAGATTCTCCAGCACGCCCTGCGCATCGCTGAAGCGCCAGCCTTTGTCCTGCACCTCATACTGCCAGTCCACGCCGCGACGCAGCAGACGAGCGCCCTTCTCTTTCGCTACCTCAGCAATGGTGTGCGGCATGTCCGGTTCGCCTACCACGGCAGGCTTATTGGCCCGGAAAATACCGGCCTTCTCACGGCCAATGCTCTCGCGGTCCGGGCCCAGCCAGTCGGTGTGATCCAGCGCGATGCTGGTGACGACGGCGACATCCGCATCCACCATATTGGTGGCATCCAGACGCCCGCCCAACCCCACTTCCAGGATCACCACGTCCAGCTGCGCCTGCTTAAACAGCCACAGCGCCGACAGGGTGCCGTATTCGAAATAGGTTAATGAGGTTTCGCCGCGCGCAGCTTCGATAGCGGCAAACGACGCCGTATGGGCGGATTCCGCCAGCTCGGTGTTTTGCACGCGCACGCGCTCGGTATAGCGCACCAGATGCGGCGAGCTGTAAACGCCAACCTTGTACCCCGCCGCCATCAGGACAGATTCCAGCGTGCGGCAGGTGGTGCCTTTACCGTTAGTGCCGGCCACGGTAAATACGAAAGGCGCGGGTTTCAACACGTCAAGACGCGCGGCAACCTGGCTTACGCGCTCAAGGCCCATGTCGATAGTTTTACTGTGCAGGTTTTCCAGATAAGAAAGCCACGCGGCCAGGGGCGACGTGGCTTGAGGAATGCTTTTATTTTCCATGATGCCCGGTTGTCATTAACGGTTTAGAAAGCAAAAGGGCAGCGCCATTCGGCCCTGCCCTTTTCAGTTATCAGGCCTCGGGTTCCTGATCCGGTACCACCACGCCTTCGCGCGGCTCGTCCGGGTTCGGCGCCGGCAGATTCATCAGCTTCGCCAGGACGCTTGCCAGTTTCAGGCGCATTTCCGGACGGCGGACGATCATGTCGATGGCGCCCTTCTCAATGAGGAACTCACTGCGCTGGAAGCCCGGCGGCAGTTTCTCACGTACGGTCTGCTCGATAACGCGAGGACCCGCAAAGCCGATCAGCGCTTTTGGCTCAGCGATGTTCAGGTCGCCCAGCATCGCGAAGCTTGCAGAAACGCCGCCCATGGTTGGATCGGTTAGTACCGAGATGTACGGCAGACCGCGCTCCTGCATTTTCGCCAGCGCCGCAGAGGTTTTCGCCATCTGCATCAGGGACATCAGCGCTTCCTGCATACGTGCGCCACCGGAGGCGGAGAAGCAGATCAGCGGGCAGTTGTCTTCCAGCGCCTGCTCAACGGCACGCACGAAGCGCGCGCCAACCACAGAGCCCATTGAGCCGCCCATAAAGGAGAACTCAAACGCGGCGGCAACCACCGGCATCTCGTGCAGGGTGCCTTTCATAACGATCAGCGCGTCTTTCTCGCCGGTCTCTTTCTGTGCAGAGGCCAGGCGATCTTTGTATTTTTTGGAGTCGCGGAACTTAAGCACATCTTTCGGCTCCAGTTCGCTGCCCAGTTCTACCAGAGAACCTTCGTCCAGCAGGCTATGCAGGCGGTTACGCGCCGACATACGCATATGGTGGTCACACTTCGGACACACCTCAAGATTGCGTTCCAGCTCTGCGCGATACAGAACCTGGCCGCAGCTATCACACTTCGTCCATACCCCTTCAGGAATGCTCGCTTTACGCGTTGGGGTAATGTTGCTTTTAATTCGTTCAATCCAGCTCATTGATAACCTTTCTGCCTGAACCTGGTCGTATGCCAGTTTTGCTGTAAGAGGCGAATAATGCCATTTTTGCCTCCAACAGACCATGAATGTTGCACATTAAAACATAACAGCCCGAAACTTTGGATAAAAAAGTGGTCGAACCGCCAGCGTGCATTTACTTCGCTTGTTTTGCCGCCGCGCGTTTGTGACGAATGATTTCGATCACACCCGGCAGCACGGAAAGCACAATAATCGCTACTATCAGTAACTTAAGATTTTCCTGAACCACAGGCAGATCGCCAAACAGGTAGCCCGCATAGGTAAACAGCAGTACCCACAGCAGTGCGCCCACCACGTTATACATTGCAAAATGACGATAGGACATGTGACCCATTCCCGCCACAAACGGTGCAAATGTACGCACAATAGGCACAAAACGGGCAAGGATAATGGTCTTACCGCCATGGCGCTCATAGAACGCATGGGTCTTATCTAAATAACTGCGGCGGAAAATCTTCGAGTCCGGATTACTGAACAACCGCTCGCCAAATACCCGCCCGATGGTGTAGTTGACCGCATCACCAACAATCGCGGCGATGATCATCAGGACCACCATCAGATGGACATTCAGGTCATTCGTTGGCAGTGCGGATAACGCGCCCGCCACGAACAGCAGTGAATCTCCCGGCAGGAACGGCGTAACCACAAGGCCGGTTTCACAGAACAGAATGAGGAACAGAATGGCGTACACCCAGACGCCGTACTGCGCGACCAGCTCCGCCAGGTGAACATCAATATGCAGGATGAAATCAATCAGAAAACGTATTACGTCCATATTGTCTAAGCCCTAATTGCACCTTTGTTTAGTCCGCTAAAAACAGCGGGCCCATTGGCGGTTTTGGCAGGTCGAACCGGTCCGGATAATCCACCGAAACCAGATACAGCCCTTCCGCTTTCGCCGTTGCTGCCGCAAGCGTTCTGTCCTTCGCTGCCAGCAGTTCTGCAATCCAGCTCTCCGGCTGGTGTCCGGCGCCCACTTCCATCAGGCTACCCACAATATTCCGCACCATATGATGTACAAAGGCATTGGCTTTGATATCCACCACCACATACGCGCCATAACGACTGACGTTAATGTGCATGACGTTACGCCACGGCGTACGGGACTGACACTGCACCGCACGAAACGACGTAAAATCATTCTCTCCAATCAGACACTGCGCCGCACGCTGCATACGTTCTGCATCCAGCGGTTCATAAAAATGCGTCACGCCCTGGCTTAACACCGCCGGGCGCAGGCGCTGGTTATAGATGACATAACGGTAGCGCCGCGCCGTCGCGCTGAAACGCGCGTGAAAATCATCCGGCACAGCTTTCACCCAACGCACGGCAATGTCACCAGGCAAATTCGCATTTACACCCAGCGTCCAGGCCGCGTCCTTACGCACGGCGGTGGTGTCAAAATGCACCACCTGCCCCGTGCCGTGAACCCCGGCATCGGTGCGGCCCGCGCAGAAGACGTTGATCGGTTCATTCGCAACCTGAGAGAGCGCTTTCTCCAGCTTCTCCTGGACGCTGCGCACCTCATTCTGCCGCTGCCAGCCATAGTATTTACTGCCATCGTACTCAATGCCGAGGGCAATTCTGTGGACCGGCTTTTGTTCCACATCTGACATCAGTACAGATACTCCTGCACCAGTTTTTCCGCGATTTTGACCGCCATCAGCGCGCCGCCAAAACGCACGTTGTCGGCAACGGACCAGAACTGCACCTGCTCCGGCATACCGTAATCGTTACGCACACAGCCCACAGAGAGATGCGCACTGCCGGTAGCGTCGCCCACCTGCGTCGGGAATTCGCTCTCTTCGGACAGGACAATGTCCTCTCCGCGGCCAAACGCGTCGCGGGCTTCTTCAGCCGCCAGCGGACGCAGGGCTTCAAACCCGACCATCTGCGCGTGGCCGTAAAAGACCGGAGACTGCACGACATTCGCGGAGATCATCAGCCCGTCATCCTGCAAAATTTTGCGTGCTTCATCGACGATACGACGCTCTTCCCGCACCGAACCTTCACGATCCGGCAGCAGCGGCAGCATGTTGAACGCCAGCTGGCGGCCAAAGAAATCATCTTCGTCGATCGGGATACCGTTCAGCAGCTTCGCGCTCTGCCCTGCCAGTGCTTCTACGGCTTTTTTACCGTTAGCGGAGGCTGAAAGCAGGCTGGTCACGGAAATACGCGACAGGCCACCGTCGTCGATCAGCGGCTTCAGCGCGGTCAGCAACTGGCTGGTGAGACTGTTCGGTACTGCAATGATGTTGCGGTTGCGGTAGTCAGCCAGCACAAACGGGTTGACGTCCGGCACCACCAGCGGCACATCCGGCTCCAGGGAGAACAGGCCACTCAGGTCGATCACCAGACAGCCTGAATTTGTCGCTTCTTCAATGTAAGACGCCGTGGCTTCCGCACCTGCGGCAAAAAACGCCAGCTGAGCCTGCGTCCAGTCAAACGCGGCGGCGTCCTGCACCATCACGGATTTGCCGCCGAAACGCAGATGTTCTCCTGCGCTGTCGGTACGCGCCAGTGCGTAAATCTCACCCACCGGGAACTGACGCTCAGCAAGGGTTTCAAGCAGGGCTTCGCCCACGGCGCCAGTGGCACCCAAAATGGCAATGTTCCAGCCTTCAGACATGGTGGTTTACTCCAGAAATAAAAAGCGTCCCTGCCGGAGCATCCGACAGGGAGCATTAAGAAGACATTAACGTGCCGGGTGGTGAACGGCGTTAAATCCCAGTTTATGCAGCAGCCCCGCCGCTGACGCGTCATCGCACATGACATACAGGGAAGACCACTCGCGGCGCTCAAGGTAATTTTTGCGCAGCTTGTCAAATTCACCCGGAATACCCGCCACTTTACGCAGCAGCGCGTCATCGCGGCGCACATCATACACCAAATGCACCAGTCTTTTCAGCGTTGCCTCATCCAGCGGGCCATGAAGGGTAATGCGGCCGAATTCCGGGGCGGGCAGCAGCGTATCCAGCGCCACCTGCTGCGGATGGCCGATAAAGGCGCTGTAAGCCTCAAACACCTGGGTTGTGCCACGCGCTTTGCCTTCAAGGGTATAACCCGCAATATGCGCGGTACCCACGTCCACCTTATTCAGCAAGGCGACGTTGAGATCCGGCTCTGGTTCCCAGACGTCCAGCACGACGCTAAGCTCTTGTCCTTCGTCGAGACATGCCAGCAGCGCCGCGTTATCCACCACCGGTCCCCGGCAGGCATTTATCAGAATAGTGCCAGCCTTCAGACGGCGGATCAGCTTTTCGTCGGCCAGGTGCAGAGTCTTGTACGGCCCCTCTTTAAAGAGCGGCGTATGGAAGGTAATGACGTCGCACTCGTCGACCAGCTCATCCAGCGTGCGGAAGTCGCCTTCATCGCCGTTATCCTTACGCGGCGGATCGCACAGCAGGGTGCGGATACCCCAGGCTTCCAGACGCTTTTGCAGACGTCCGCCCACGTTGCCCACCCCCACAATCCCGACGGTGCGGTCTTTCAGCGCAAAACCATCGCGCTCGGCCAGCATCAATAGTGAGGAGAAAACATATTCCACGACGGCAATGGCGTTACAGCCTGGCGCCGCGGAAAAACCAATCCCCGCCTGCTTAAGCCACTGGTCATCCACATGATCGGTCCCGGCCGTTGCCGTCCCGACAAATTTAACCCCTTTGCCGGTGAGCAGTGCCTCATTTACTTTGGTCACCGAGCGCACCATCAGGGCGTCTGCATCGTCCAGTTCGCTGACCGGAATCGGGCGACCAGGGACAGCCTTAACCTCACCCAGGCGGCTGAACAGCTCACGGGCGTAAGGCATATTTTCATCAACGAGGATTTTCACGTCTGAGTACCTGTTTGAGAGGAAGTAAACCTGCCAAGTGTGCCATAATCTCGCCGCCGGGCATATATCTCCGCCCGGTTACGCAGAGTTTGACTTTAAGGATTTTTGACGATGCAGCCCATTTCAGGTACGCCTCCGCGCCCTCCGGGTGAAGGCCCCGTAACGCCCAACACGCCAGGCGAACAACCGCTCTCCACGCAGCAACGCACCGTACTGGAGCGTCTGATTACGCGTCTTATTGCGTTAACCTCACAGCAAAACGCAGAGGTATGGGCCGGCGTTAAGCACGATTTGGGCGTCAGAAACGATGCGCCGCTACAGTCGCGCCATTTCCCTGCCGCCGAACAAAACCTGAACCAGCGTCTTACAAGCGCACAGCAGCAACATACTACCCGCCAGATTATCTCGCAGCTGACCGAGCTATTGGGCCAGGGGAATAATCGCCAGGCGGTGAGTGATTTTATCCGTCAACAGTACGGTCATACCGCCCTGAGCCAGCTTTCGCAAGAACAGCTGAAAACCGTGTTGACCCTGCTGCAAAGCAATCAGCTTTCTATCCCGCAGCCGCAACAGCGCCCGTCTACAGAACGGCCATTGCAGCCTGCGGAGCATAATACGCTTAAGCAGATGGTCACTAAGCTGGCTGCCGCTACCGGCGAACCCACAAAGCTTATCTGGCAATCCATGCTGGAACTTTCCGGTGTGAAAGCGGGCGAGATGATCCCGGCAAAACAGTTTACCCATCTGGTCACCTGGCTCCAGGCGCGTCAGACGCTCAGCACCCAGAGCGCCCCGACCCTGCACAGCGTACAGGCGGCGCTGAAACAACCGCTGGAACCGCACGAGTTCGATATGATTCGGGATTACGCTCAGCAGAGCTGGCAGGCTACGCCGCAAACGGTGCTGACCACCGCGCAGGTGCAGGATGTGCTCAATCAGATCTTCATTCGCCGCGCCGAGCGGGAAGGCGGCGTGCCGGAGGTAAGAAACATTCAGCCGATCTACAGCCCGCTGTTTGCCCCCGTAGTTGATACGTTCAAAACGCTTTCTTCCCGTCCGGGATTGATGTTTATCGCGTTGGTGATTGCGCTGGCGATTTTCTGGCTGGTTGCTTAAAACTGCCGGGTGGCGGCTACGCCTTACCCGGCCTACGGTTCGCGCGGTTGTAGGCCCGGTAAGGAGAAGCCGCCACCGGGCAAAAACTACGGCCTGCGAAACGCCACCAGCGTCACCACAATTCCCACCACCGCTGACACCGCACCGGCCAGGAAGACGGAAGGATAGCCAAACGACGTTGCAAGCAGCCCCGCCAGCGGCCCGGTGACCCCGTATGAGAGATCCTGAAACGCCGCATAGCCGCCCAGCGCCGTGCCGCGCACCTGCGGAGCCACGCGCTTCACCACTTCAACGCCCAGCGCCGGGAAGATCAGCGAGCAGCCGCAGCCGGTTAACGCCGCACCCAGCAGCGCAACGGATGCAGAGGGCGCCTGCCAGAGCAGTACCAGACCCACGGTCTCAATGACAAGTGACGCCACGGCCACCTTCACGCCGCCAAAGCGATCCGGCATCCAGCCAAACAGCACGCGCATCAATACAAACGCGCCGCCAAAGGCCGTCAGCGTAAAGCCCGCCATCGCCCAGCCGCGGCTCATGAAATAGAGGGAGACAAAGGTACCAATAACCGCGAAGCCCACCCCCTGAAGCGCCAGCCCAAGCCCCGGCTGCCAGATTTGCCCCACCACGCTCCACAGCGAAGGACGCTCGCCTTTATGGGCGGGCACCTTACGCACCGAACCGTTAAACGCCCACGCCAGCAGCGGCAATACCATGGTGGTGCCTGCCAGCGCCGCAAAACCAAACTGGCTGTGGATCAGCAGCCCCAGCGGTGCGCCTGCCGCCAGCGCGCCGTAAATCGCCATCCCGTTCCAGGACATCACTTTTCCGGAACGCGCAGGCCCCACCAGCCCCATTCCCCAGGTAAGGGTGCCGGTCAGCAGCTGGCTTTCGCCAAAGCCGAGGATCAGACGCCCTGCCACCAGCAGCGCGAATTTATACGCTGCATCTATCGGCAACAGCGCCGCCAGCAGCCAGGCTCCCCCCGCCAGCCCGCAGGCAAACATGCCCTGCAACGCCGAGCGTTTTGCGCCGTGCTGATCCGCCAGGCGACCGGCGTAGCCCCGGGTTAATACCGTCGCTAAAAACTGAATGCCCACCGCAATACCGACCATGGTGTTGCCATAGCCCAGCTCCTGGTGAACGAACAAGGGGATCACCGGCAGCGGCAGGCCAACGGTCATATAGGTCAGAAACACCGCAAAGGCGATGCGGAAAAGGGAAAGGTTCCCGGAAGGAGCGCTCTTCTCAGGGGTAACAGCCTTCATGCATAACTCCGTGTTCAGGCATAAAAAAGGGAGCCGCGCGGCTCCCTTCTACTATACCTTCAAACGCTTACGCTTTCAGCTTACGCATCACCAGCGTGGCGTTGGTGCCGCCGAAACCGAAGCTGTTGGACATAACGGTCGTCAGCTCACGTTCGGTGGTTTCGGTCACGATGTTCAGGCCAGCCGCCTGCTCGTCCATCTCTTCGATGTTGATGCTTGGCGCGATAAAACCGTTTTCCAGCATCAGCAGAGAGTAGATCGCTTCCTGCACGCCCGCCGCTCCCAGAGAGTGACCGGTCATGGCTTTGGTTGCAGAGATAGCCGGGCTGTTGTCGCCGAACACTTCACGGATCGCACCCAGCTCTTTCACGTCGCCTACCGGCGTTGAGGTGCCGTGGGAGTTCAGGTAGTCGATTGGAGTATCAACACCGTGCATCGCCATCTTCATGCAGCGCACCGCGCCTTCACCAGATGGAGCAACCATGTCAGCGCCGTCAGACGTTGCGCCGTAGCCCACGATCTCAGCATAGATGTGCGCGCCACGCGCCAGCGCGTGTTCCAGCTCTTCAACCACAACCATACCGCCGCCGCCAGCGATAACAAAACCGTCGCGGTGTGCGTCATAAGTACGGGACGCTTTGTCTGGCGTTTCGTTGTATTTGGTGGACAGTGCGCCCATCGCGTCGAACTCACAGGCCATTTCCCAGCCCAGCTCTTCGCCGCCGCCAGCAAATACGATGTCCTGTTTGCCCAGCTGGATCTGCTCAACCGCATTACCGATACAGTGTGCGGAGGTCGCACATGCAGAGCTGATGGAGTAGTTCACACCGTGGATTTTGAACGGCGTTGCCAGGCACGCGGAAACCGCTGACCCCATGGCTTTGGTCACAACATATGGACCGACCGCTTTCAGGCCGCGCGGGCTGCGCATGGCGTCAGCACCGAACACCTGAGCTTTAGAGGAACCGCCGGAGCCTGCAATCAGGCCCACGCGTGGGTTGTTCTGGTAAGCGTCTTCGCTCAGACCAGAATCCTTGATCGCTTCCTGCATGGAAAGATAGGCGTAGATAGAGGCATCGTTCATGAAACGAACCACTTTACGGTCAATTAAACCGGTGGTGTCCAGTTTAACGTTACCCCATACGTGGCTACGCATTCCAGAATCTTTAAACTCTTCAGAGAAAGTGATCCCGGAGCGTCCTTCACGCAGAGATGCCAGGACTTCCTGCTGGTTATTACCGATGCTGGAAACGATGCCCAGGCCAGTAATCACTGCACGTTTCATTCAATACCTCTGTAAGTCGCACTATAAAAAGTTTCGAGTCGCACAATAGCGTACACTTGTACGCCGAACAAGTCCGATCAGCCATTTTCTGTGGAAATTTGCACCGATGGGCTCACATCGCTAAGATCGTGCCACTGCCTGTCGGACGAGTAACTTACGTGAAACAAAACGCCATACAACCTGCCAACCTCGAATTCAACGCTGAGGGTACACCTGTTTCCCGAGATTTTGATGACGTCTACTTTTCTAATGATAACGGACTGGAAGAGACGCGCTATGTTTTCCTCGAAGGAAATCATCTCAGCACCCGCTTCCCTGAGCATCCGCGCAGCCTGTTTGTCGTAGCGGAGAGCGGTTTCGGCACCGGGCTGAATTTTCTGACCCTCTGGCAGGCGTTCGACCAGTTTCGCACTGCACACCCCGAGGCTACCTTACAAAGATTACATTTCATCAGTTTCGAAAAATTTCCGCTTACCGCGCACGATCTGCGGCTTGCCCATCAGCGCTGGCCGGAGCTTACCCACTGGGCGGAACAGCTTCAGGCCCAGTGGCCTCCGGCTATCGGTGGCTGTCATCGTCTGATTCTGGACGACGGACGCGTCACCCTCGACCTGTGGCTGGGCGACATTAACGACCTGACCGATAAGCTCGATGACTCAATGAATCAGAAGGTGGACGCCTGGTTCCTGGATGGTTTTGCGCCCGCCAAAAACCCGGACATGTGGAGCCCGCACCTGTTCAGCGCCATGGCACGTCTGGCGCGCCCGGGCGCGACGCTTGCTACCTTCACCTCGGCGGGATTTGTTCGCCGTGGGTTGCAGGAGGCGGGGTTTACCATGCGGAAAACCAAAGGCTTTGGCCGCAAACGCGACATGCTGGTCGGGGTGATGGAACAGGATCTGGCGATCCCGGCGCAGGCCCCCTGGTTTGCCCGTCGCGCCAGCACCTCGCGTGAGGTCGCCATTGTGGGCGGGGGTATCGCCAGCGCCCTGCTCTCGCTGGCGCTGCTGCACCGTGGCTGGCAGGTGACGCTCTACTGCGCTGACGAGGCGCCGGCGACGGGCGCATCAGGCAACCGTCAGGGCGCGCTTTATCCCTTATTAAGTTCACACGATCCGGCACTGTTCCAGTTCTTCCCGGCGGCGTTTACGTTTGCTCGCCGCCTTTACGATAGCCTGCCGGTTGCGTTCGACCACAACTGGTGCGGCGTGACGCAGCTCGGCTGGGACGAGAAGAGCCAGCAGAAAATCACACAAATGCTGTCGCTGGGTCTGCCGGAGGCCATCGCCCATGCCGTCACGGCGCAGCAGGTTGCAGAGACCGCTGGCGTCGACACCGGCTGCGGGGGTATTCAGTATCCACTCGGCGGCTGGCTGTGTCCGGCTGAACTGACTTCTGCGGCGATAGCCCTCGGGCAGTCGCGTGGGTTGACAGTGCATTATGCCCATAAGGTTCAATCGCTAAGCCGCACTGCGCACTGGAATTTGCGTTTCGCTAACGGCAAAGAGGCGCAGCATGCCAGCGTTGTGCTGGCCAACGGGCATCATATCAGCCAGTTTACCCAGACAGCGTCATTGCCGGTTTATCCGGTCGGCGGCCAGGTAAGCCATATTCCTGCCGCCCCCCAACTGAGCAAACTGCGTCAGGTGCTGTGTTACGACGGCTACCTGACGCCGCAAAACCCGTCCAACGGCCATCACTGCATCGGTGCCAGCTACCATCGCGGTGAAACAGATATGCAGTACAGCGAAGCGGATCAGCAGCAAAACCGCCAGCGCCTGCTCGACTGTTTCCCGGATGCGTCGTGGGCAAAAGAGGTGAATGTCGGTGAGGGTCAGGCGCGCTGCGGCGTACGCTGCGCGACCCGCGATCACCTGCCGATGGCGGGAAACGTGCCGGACTATGACGCCACGCTTGAAGTCTATCAGGATCTTGCTGACAACAAAGAAACGGCGGTAAGTGCTCCCGTTCACCCCGAGCTGTTTATGCTGGGTGGCTTAGGCTCGCGGGGATTATGCTCCGCGCCGCTGCTGGCTGAAGCGTTAGCCGCGCAAATGAGCGACGAGCCGGTTCCGCTGGACAGGGTTACGCTCGCGGGGCTGAATCCAAACCGACTGTGGGTGCGGAAATTGCTGAAGGGGAAAATGGTCAAGTAGGGTGCGGTCTGGTGCCCTCACCCCGGCCCTCTCCCTGTGGGAGAGGGCGGTGATACACTTACTTCGCTTTCGCCTGCTGGAACAAATTGTCCCACATGCCCAGCACTAAAGACTGGTCGCGCGGAGAGAGTTCCCCGGCCAGAATGGCTTTTTCCAGGCTGCGAGTGACTTCCGCGTGAACGGCGTCGGCAGAGTGATCGTCCCCGGCTTCCAGCGCGGCTACCGCCAGCGTCAGGTGACCACGCAGATAACCGCTGGCGAACAGCTCATCATCACTGGCGTGTTCCACCATGTCATCAATTAACGCCAGAATGCGTGATTCAAATTCTGCGATCATCTTCTTTCCTCTGTTAAAGATCTTCCGGCCAAGGGAAGCATTCCGCCGTGATCTCCGGCGTGTGGTAATAATTCTGTAAAGCCTCGATCAAGCGTGCCGGACGTGCCGGGATGCCTTTCTCAAGATATTCCATCACCTGCGCATGAACGCGGCGCTGGAAGACGATACGGTCTGGCTCGAAGTCGCCTTCGAGATTGTCACAGCTTACGTTGAACGGGAAACCCGCCGCTACGCAGAACAGCCATTCGAGCGCCTGAGGTTTCACCTCCACATCTTCGAACTGCCCCTGGGTGGCGGCGTCGCGCCCGTCCGGGCAGTACCAGTAACCAAAGTCCACCAGCTCGCGACGCGCTTTCCCGGCGATACACCAGTGCGAAATTTCGTGCAAACCGCTGGCGTAAAAGCCGTGGGCAAAGATGATGCGGTTATACGGAACCTCGTCATCAGCTGGAAGATAGATCGGTTCGTCGTCGCCTTTAATCAGACGGGTATTAAAATCATCAGCGAAACAGCTATCGAAGATCTCAATCAGCTGTTCGTAGTTATGCGTACTGTTCATTAGTTCATCCCCAACCAGGTGAGGATCTCCTGTCCATGGCTGTCATAAAGAAGTTTGGCGCTCATCACCGCCGAGACGACAACAATCATCGGGCGGATCAGCTTTTGCCCTTTGCTTAATACCAGACGCGAGCCTGCGCGCGCGCCCAAAAACTGCCCTGCCATCATCACAAACCCGGTTGCCCAGATAACCTTGCCGCCAATGATAAACAGCAGCAGACCGCCAACGTTGGAGGTCGCGTTGAGGACTTTGGCGTGGGCGGTGGATTTGGCGAGGTTGAATCCGGCCAGCGTCACGAATGCCAGCGCATAAAACGAACCTGCCCCCGGGCCAAAGAAGCCATCGTAAAAACCGACGCAGCCACCGGCAATCAGCGCAAACGGCAGGCCGTGAAGACGACGCTGTCGATCTTCTTCCCCGAGCTTTGGCATGAGTAAGAAATAGAGGCCAATACAGATAACCAGCAGCGGCAGGATCTGGCGCAGAATGTCGGACTGTACGTGCTGGACCAGCAGTGCGCCCGCTGTTGAGCCAATAAACGTCATCAGGATATTGAGCTTCTGATCGGCGAGATTCACCACTTTGCGGCGAATGAAATAGAGCGACGAGGAGAGCGAACCGCCGCATGCCTGGAGTTTGTTGGTGGCAAGCGCCTGGGCAGGGCTCATGCCTGCCGCCAGCAGCGCCGGAACGGTGAGCAACCCGCCGCCGCCCGCCAGGGCATCGATAAATCCGGCTAACATCGCAACAAAAAAGAGCACCGCCAGCAGCAGCGGTGACACCATGAACAGATCGACGAAATTATCCATTAAAGTACATGCTCATCCAGTAGCGCCTGGCAGGAAGGCGGCAACGGAGGCGGTGTCTTCTTCTCAGGCTTAGAGGTTCCAGGCTTGGCTGGTTCAAACCAGCTTTGCAGTTCGTAACCACAACCATCGCCAGGCGGTGGCAGCGGCTGATCTTCACATTCCAGGCTGTTCGCCGGACAGCGCAGGCGAACATGCATATGCGCCCGGTGCTGGAACCACGGGCGCACTTTACGCAACCAGTCGCGATCCGTTCCCGCATCCAGGCAAAGCTGCTGCTTGATGGCCGGATTAACAAAGATCCGCGTGACGTCGTTATCCTCTGCCGCCAGCTTAATCATGCTGGAAATTTCCGGCGACCAGCGCGAGGCGACGACCCGTTTACCGTCGGCCGAGACCAGATCCAGCGCCTGCGGTTTCAGCAGCTGCGCTGAGCTCCAGCGCGTTTTCGGCAATTGCAGGAAGATATCCACATCCAGTCCGGTCTGGTGGCTGGCGTGACCGCCGTTGAAGCGACCACCGGCAGGCATCCCCATATCGCCAATCAGCACCGTCCCCAGCCCCAGGTTATGCACCTGGTTGCCAAGACGCTGAATAAACAGCAGCAGGTCAGGATGGCCGAAATAACGGCGCTGATCGGTACGCATCACCTGATAAGTATCCGACTGCAACGGCAGCGCCTGCGCACCGACGATACACCCGTTGGAGAAAGCGCCAATGGACTGCGCACTCCCCGCTACCGGGTGGGTGATTTTCTGCCACGGCGTAGCGGCCAGGCTTGCTCCACTGGCCAGCAGCGCCAGCAGAGCGATTGCGGTTTTTTTCATAGTTACCAGCGTGGAATGGTGGTCGTCACATCCGCATTCTGCGCGCGCTGGCGCAGGAAGTGATCCATCAGCACGATTGCCAGCATCGCTTCTGCGATCGGCACCGCGCGGATCCCCACGCACGGATCGTGACGCCCTTTGGTGATCATCTCAACTTCATCGCCAGCGCGGTTAATCGTGTGGCCCGGGACGGTAATGCTGGACGTTGGTTTCAGCGCAATATTGGCAATAATTTGCTGCCCGCTGCTGATGCCGCCCAGAATGCCGCCCGCATGGTTACTCTGGAAACCCGCCTTCGTGATTTCGTCGCGGTTCTGGCTGCCGCGAAGCTTGACCACGTCAAAACCGTCGCCGATTTCAACGCCTTTCACCGCGTTGATGCTCATCAGCGCGTGGGCGATGTCGGCGTCAAGGCGGTCAAATACCGGCTCGCCCCAGCCAGCCGGCACGCCGTCGGCCACCACGGTGACTTTCGCACCAATGGAGTCGCCCTCTTTTTTCAGGCCACGCATCAGCTCGTCCAGCGCGTCCAGCTTGTCGGCATCGGCGCAGAAGAACGGGTTGAGCTCTACCTGATCCCAGTCTTTGATTGCCAGCGGAATGTCGCCCATCTGGGTCAGACAGCCGCGGATAACGATGCCGAATTTCTGCTGGAGATATTTTTTGGCAATTGCCCCTGCCGCCACGCGCATCGCGGTTTCACGCGCGGATGAACGCCCGCCGCCGCGATAGTCGCGAAAGCCATATTTTTGTTCGTAGGTATAGTCGGCGTGACCAGGACGGAAAACGTCCTTAATCGCGCCGTAGTCCTGAGAACGCTGATCGGTGTTTTCAATCAGCAGACCAATGCTGGTTCCTGTGGTACGGCCTTCAAATACGCCGGAGAGAATTTTGACCTGGTCCGGCTCGCGACGCTGCGTGGTGTAGCGAGAGGTACCCGGACGACGACGGTCAAGGTCATGCTGTAAATCGGCTTCGGTCAGTTCGATGCCTGGCGGGACGCCATCAACGATACAACCCAGTGCCAGACCGTGCGACTCGCCAAAGGTGGTCACACGGAATACCTGTCCAATACTGTTTCCTGCCATCACGGCTCCGATGTTGTTGTTTGTGTTTGAGCGTTGTGAAACGGGCCGAAGCCCGCTGGATTAATCTTTGTAAATGCTGAAGTATTCGCGTGCATCAAGCAGTTGCGCCTTGGTCAGCATAAAGACGCCGTCACCGCCGTTGTCGAACTCAAGCCAGGTGAACGGCACATCCGGGTACTGCTCTATCAGATGTACCATGCTGTTGCCTACTTCACAAATCAGAACGCCGTCGTCGGTCAGATAATCCGGCGCGCAGGCCAGGATGCGGCGGGTCAGCTTCAGCCCGTCAGAGCCTGACGCCAGGCCCAGCTCCGGCTCGTGACGGTACTCGTTCGGCAGGTCGGACATATCTTCTGCATCCACGTACGGCGGATTGGTGACGATCAGGTCGTATTGCAGCGTCGGCAGGTCGCGGAACAGGTCAGAGCGGATAGGCGTGACGTGATGAATCAGCCCGTGCTCTTCAATGTTGTGTTCGGTGACGGCCAGCGCGTCGGTGGAGATATCGACGGCGTCCACTTCCGCTTCCGGGAAGGCGTACGCGCAGGCAATGGCGATGCAGCCGCTGCCGGTGCACATATCAAGAATGTGCTGCGGCTGATGGTTAATCAGGCCGTCAAAATGGTTGTTGATCAGCTCGCCAATCGGCGAACGCGGCACCAGCACGCGCTCATCAACGTAGAATTCGTGGCCGCAGAACCAGGCTTTGTTGGTCAGGTAAGCCACCGGAATGCGCTCGTTTACGCGACGGATCACGCGCTCAACGATGCGGTGTTTTTCACTGGAGGTCAGGCGCGCGGTGCGCATGTCTTCCGGAATATCCAGCGGCAGGTAGAGAGACGGCAGCACCAGCTGCACGGCCTCATCCCACGGATTGTCGGTACCGTGTCCGTACCAGATATTGGCGGCGCTGAAGCGGCTAACCGACCAGCGCAACATGTCCTGTATGGTATGCAGCTCGTTTACTGCTTCATCGACAAAAATTTTATCCACTCTTTCCTCCAGGGCATGCTCGCATAATTTTCGGCGGCTAGTTTGCCATGAAGACGGCGATAAATCAGCAATGACGCGTACCGCTTGAGGTTAAAAAATGCGTTTAGTCGGGTACACTATCGGAAATACGAGATGAGAATGACGAATGAAAAAGAAAACATCGCTCAGCGAGGAGGATCAGGCTCTATTCCGCCAGCTGATGACCGGGACGCGTCTAATCACGCACGACACCATTGTCCATCGCCCGCAGCGTAAAAAAGTCAGCGAGGTACCGGTCAAACGGTTGCTCCAGGAGCAGGCCGATAACAGCCACTATTTTTCAGATGAGTTTCAGCCGCTGCTAAATACGCAGGGTGCGGTGAAATACGTGCGCGAAGACGTCAGCCATTTTGAACTGAAAAAATTACGCCGGGGAGATTACTCGCCGGAGCTGTTCCTCGATCTGCATGGGTTGACCCAGATGCAGGCGAAACAGGAGCTGGGGGCGTTGATCGCGGCATGTCGTCGCGAGCATGTTTTTTGCGCCTGCGTGATGCACGGCCACGGCAAACATATTCTTAAGCAACAGACACCGCTGTGGCTGGCTCAGCATCCACACGTGATGGCTTTTCATCAGGCGCCAAAAGAGTACGGCGGAGATGCCGCATTGCTGGTATTGATTGAGGTGGAGGAGTGGCAGCCGCCAGAATTGCCCTGACAGGATGGCGGGAGGCACGCTGCACCCCGCCATATCGCACGTCACGTCAGATGGCTTTTGCCATCTTCAGGTTGCACGGACTCATTTGCCAGTTAAAGACCCCTTTGCCGGTTTCGTCGAGGGTGACGTTGGCAATGGCGGACGTTGTGAACATCGGTGGCGTTTCGCCCGGGCACAGCTCAGATACCAGATAGCCGACCAGCGGCAGGTGGGAAATGACCAGTGCGGAAGCGACACCTTCATTGCACAGCGCCTGAAGGTAAGCACTGACAAGGCCAACATCGCCACACGGCGTGAGTTCAGGGAGAACATCCACACTGGATGGCAGGTTCATACACTCCCCTACCACATCCAGCGTCTGTTCTGCCCGCAGGAACGGACTCACCAGAACGCGTTCAATGTCCACTTTTTGACCTTTAAGCCATGTCGCCATCTGACGGGATTCGTCGCAGCCACAGACGGTTAAAGGACGTACTGAGTCACTGGCGGCATCGAGTGCCGCGTCGCCGTGACGCATGATAAAAACTTGCATATTGCACCGCTTTTGTTAACCAGAATCACCGGCGTTAACTACCCGCGATTAATGCTCTGAGGTAGAAAACCCGATGGCCGGGCATTGTGCCTGATCCATTCGGTGAATGAAACGCTGTTTTTTACCTCAATGGCGTAAGTATAGTCAATCTCTGTTTACAATTTCGCCAGAACAGGTTCCATCACCTCAGGATTTACCCTTCTTTGACTTCAGTTTACGCAATCAGTTTCCCTTGCGGGCCAGAATGTCTGACCCCGTTCCGCCATCTGCAATAATTCGTCACAAGGTGTAAACCGTGGACCATATTGCGAGGCCAGACGTTCCAGGATCGCAACCACTTCACCCGCCCCGAGGGTATCCATATACCGGAACGGACCGCCAAGAAATGGCGGAAAACCGATACCAAACACGGCGCCGATATCGCCGTCGCGCGCGCTTTTGATCACCTGCTCACCAAAGCAGCGCGCCGCTTCATTGAGCATCATCATCACGCAGCGCTCAGCACACTGAACCGCCGACAGTTTTCCCTGACCCGTGACAGGAATAAGCGCATAAACCGAAGGGTCGACCTGTTTCTTGCTTTTACGCCCTTTCGCGGCGTAAAGATAGAAACCGCGTTCATTTTTTCTGCCTTTGCGATCGTCCTTCAAAATTGCGGAAACAAAGTTTGCAGGCGGCGCAAAACGATCGCCATAAGCCGCTTCCAGCACAGGGATAATTTTAGTCCCCGTATCAATTCCTACCTCATCCAAAAGTTGGATTGGGCCGACGGGGAAACCAAACTTCACCAGAGCGTCATCGACGTGCTCAATTTTCTCCCCTTCCGTCAGCAACCGCATCGCTTCGTTAATGTACGGCGCCAGAATGCGGTTGACGTAAAAGCCGGCTTTGTCCGCGACCACAATCGGGGTTTTGCCCTGTTTTTTCGCCAGTTTCACCACGGTGGCAATAGTTTGCGGGCTGGTTGTGGCATGCGGGATAACCTCCACCAGCGGCATTTTTTCTACAGGGCTGAAATAGTGCAGCCCTATCACCTGCTCCGGGCGCACGGCTTTCGCCGCGATGTCGCCGATCGGCAAAGACGAGGTGTTTGACGCGAAAATAGTGTGCGGCGCGCAATGCTGTTCAACGTCCGCCACCATCTGCTGCTTAAGGGCGAGATCTTCGAACACGGCTTCAATCACCAGATCGCGGTGTGCAAACCCACTGTAGTCGGTGGCGCCAGTGATCATCGAGAGGGTTTTATCACGCTCACTGGCCTTGATATGGCGGCGCTTCACTTTGCGATCAAGGTTCTGCCAGCTGTACTGCAACGCGTGGTTGATACCCTTAGGGTTGATATCTTTGATACGTACGGGCAATTTGCCTTTGCTGGCGGTGACAAATGCGATGCCGCCGCCCATCAGCCCACCACCCAGAACGCCAACGGCGCGCAGCGGAGCCGGTTCAGCTTCACTGCCCGGATCTTTTTTAACCTCCGTGCTGGCAAAGAAAATGCCGCGCAGCGCCTGCGACTGCGGCGTCATCGCCAGCTCGCCAAAGGCTTTCGCTTCCGCAGCATAACCGCTGCTGCTGCCCTGCGATAAACCGGTTTCAATCACCTTCAGAATGCGCGTCGCTGCCGGATAGTTCCCTTTGGTTTTTTGCTCGGTTTTTTTACCCACCATATTGAACAGCAGCGTGCGCCCCAGCGGCCCGGCGAGGATACGCTCGCGCACCGGCAGAGGGCGTTTCGCCTGACGACCTTTCAGCGCCCGCTCAACAGCGGCTTCAAGCAAGATGGCGTGCGGAACGACCTCATCAACCAGACCCGCCTTTAACGCCTGACGGGCGCGCAGCTGTTTACCGGTTAAAATCATCTCCAGCGCTGTACTGACGCCCACCAGACGCGGCAGGCGCTGCGTGCCCCCTGAACCGGGCAGCAATCCAAGCTGAACCTCCGGCAGTCCGAGTACCGTTTTCGCATCGTCGGTACAAATGCGGCTGTGACAGGCCAGCGCCAGCTCAAGCCCACCGCCCAGGCAGGCCCCGTGGATCGCAGCGACAACGGGTATCGACAGCGCATGGATCTCCGCCATTACCTGCTGCCCCTGACGCGCCAGGTCTTCTGCTTCCTGAGCGCTTTTCGCCCGGGCAATCATGTTGATATCGGCCCCGGCAATAAAGTTATCCGGCTTTGCCGAGATAAATACCAGGCCACGTATCGCTTTGTTTTCGCGGATCTGTCTGAGCATCGCACGCACCTGAACGCCGAACTCGGCCTTCAGGGTGTTCATCTTTTCGTCGGGTACATCAATGGTGATAACAGCCACGTTATCAAGGCGAACAGCCAGATTAAATGCAGATGTCGTTTCCATTATTCAGCCTCCAGAACCATTGCTGCACCCAGGCCGCCCGCCGCACAGGCGGTAACGAGACCAAAACCGCCGCCGCGGCGACGCAGCTCATGCAAAGTCTGAGTTATCATTCTCGCGCCGGTCGCCGCAAATGGATGGCCGTAGGCGATGGATCCGCCAAGCACGTTAAACTTACTCTGATCCACTTCGCCGGTCGCGTGGGCGCGGCCCAGTACATCGCGCGCGAAGCGCTCGCTTGCCAGCAGCTGAATGTTTGCCAGGGTTTGTGCGGCAAAGGCTTCGTGCATATCAATCAGCGTGAGATCGGAGAGCGTCAGCCCTGCGCGATCCAGCGCCAGCGGCGTGGACCATGCCGGTCCGAGCAGCATGTCCTGCCAGACATCAATGGCGGTAAAGGCGTAGCTACGCAAATAGCCCAGCGGTGTGATGCCAAGCTCTTTCGCCCGGGATTCCGTCATCAGGATCACGGCGGCGGCACCGTCCGTCAGTGGCGTACTGTTGGCCGCCGTAACGGTGCCATGTTTACGATCAAACGCCGGGCGCAGTTTTGCGTAATCCTCCAGCGTCGAGGTGCCACGGATATTGTTATCTTCCACCAGCGGTTCGCGGAAAGGCGGGATGTAAGCCGTCATCACCTCGTCGGCAAGTTTGCCTTCCGACCAGGCCTTCGCAGCGAGCTGATGCGAGCGATGCGCCAGTGCATCCTGCTGTTCGCGGGTAATACCGTAGGTTTTTGCCATCTGCTCGGCAGTGTCGCCCATACGCAGGCCGGTGGAGTATTCAGCAACGGCAGGTGGCACGGGCATGAGGTCGCGCAGACGTAAACGCGAGAAGAGTTTGAGCTTCGCACCGGTGGTCCGGGCTTTGTTGGCATCCACGAGGATGCGGGCCAGCTGTTTGCTAACACCGATGGGCAGCACGGATGAGGAATCCGCGCCGCCGGCGATCCCCGCGCGAATGGTCCCCGCCATCAGGCTTTCCGCCACGTTCGCCACCGCCTGGAAACTGGTGGCGCAGGCGCGGCTGACGCTGTATGCGTCGGTGTGAACATTCATGCCGGTGCCCAGCACGATTTCACGTGCGATATTGGGCGCTTCCGGCATTTGCACCACCTGGCCGAAAACCAGTTGCTCAATAACCTCTGGCGGGATCTCGCTGCGAGCCAGCATCTCCCCCACCACCATTTTTCCCAGATCGACAGCCGGTATACCGTGAAACGCGGTTGCCTGACGCGCAAACGGCGTACGTAACCCGCTGACAATGGCAATGCGGTCACCGTGTCGGGTGATAAGCGGTAATGCCTGACTCATAACACTCCCCTGTAAAAAAATTTTGCGCACACATTAAGTGGTCTGACCTGATAATAGTCTTAACTATTTTTTTACATTGAGCCAATCGGGGAAGCGAAAAATTGCGAGCTAAGGCACAGAGAAGAAAAAGAAAATGCCCCTGCATGGCAGAGGCATTTGTGAGATTTGTTGCCGGGTTGCGGCGTTGCCTTAACCGGCCTACACGATCGTAGGCCCGTGCAAAAAGTATTAACGCAGGCCCAGCTGGAAGATCAGCGTTTCTGCTTCGCAGGCGAACACAAAGTCGATATCCAGCCGCACGCCGCCTTCCACTTCCGTGAAGGTGGATTTGATTTCACACGGATCGGATTCGACTTCACGCGCGCGCTGGCTCAGCGCGGCCAGCGTCTCTTCCGCTTCAGCGCGGTTAGGGAATACGCGGCTGTAAGAGGCGGTGCAATCGGTGTTGTCCATAATGGTGCCAACATCCATACAGCAGCAAACCGGGGTTTCATCAGCACTGCATTTACTCATAGCTCAATTTCCTCTGTATTCGCGCAGGGCGCGAGATAAACACGATGCGTCTATTTTACGCCCCCGGACGAGCCCCCTCCAGCCGTTAATGGCGCAAAATCGGATAAGTGAGCAATATCACACTAAAAAATGATCTAAAACAAAATTCCCCTTTTCAGAGGAATCGCACTGGTCACAATTTTGCCAACCAGATCTCGTTTCAAGAAACATATCTGAAAATATTAATAAACAAACTTGCAACATCCCAGCTGGTCAGACCTATACTCTCGCCACTGGTCTGATTTGTAAGTCATACCTCAGACCCTACACTTCGCGCTCCTGTTACGGTATGTAACAATTATTGAATAAAAATAACTCAATGAGGTTATGGTCATGAGCCAGAAAACCCTGTTCAAACAAACTGCTTTAGCAGTTGCAGTGGCAATCGTCTCAACGTCCGCCTGGTCAGCGGGCTTCCAGTTAAACGAATTTTCTTCCTCTGGCCTTGGCCGTGCGTATTCCGGGGAAGGTGCGATTGCCGATGACGCAGGCAACGCGAGTCGTAACCCGGCACTGATCATGATGTTTGATCGCCCTACCTTCTCTGCCGGTGCGGTTTACATCGATCCTGATGTCAATATTTCTGGCAAATCTCAGTTCACCGGCGCAGATCTGAAGGCGGATAACATTGCGCCGACCGCGTGGGTGCCTAACCTGCACTTTGTTGCGCCAATCAATGAACAGTTTGGTTGGGGTGCCTCTGTCACCTCTAACTATGGCCTGGCAACGGAGTTCAATAACAACTATCCGGCCGGTGAATACGGCGGTAAAACCGACCTGACGACCCTGAACCTCAACCTGAGCGGCGCATATCGTCTGAACGATAACTGGAGCTTTGGTCTGGGCTTTGATGCTGTCTACGCCGATGCAAAAATCGAGCGTTACTCCGGGGAGCAAACTGCTGCACTGCCGAAAAACAGCAATAAAATTGCCAGCCTGAAAGGTGATGAATGGGGTTACGGCTGGAACGCCGGTATCCTGTATGAACTGGATAAAAACAACCGCTGGGGTCTGACCTATCGCTCAGAAGTGAAAATTGATTTCGATGGCGATTACAAAAGCGGCATCCTGAGCCCAGTCAACGGTATGGTCCCAGGCGCGGGCACCACCATTCCATGGGGTACCTCGAATCAAACCGTACCGGGCTCACTGTCGCTGCATCTGCCAGAAATGTGGGAAGTGTCAGGTTATAACCGCGTTGCGCCGCAGTGGGCAATTCACTACAGCCTCGCGTATACCAGCTGGAGCCAGTTCGAGGAGCTTAAAGCCACCGGCAGCAACGGCCAGACGCTGTTCTATAAAGACGAAAGCTTCCACGATGCATACCGTATCGCGCTTGGTACGACCTATTATATGGATGACAACTGGACGTTCCGTACCGGCGTGGCATTTGATGACAGCCCGGTACCGGCCGATAAACGTTCTATCTCCATTCCGGATCAGGACCGTTTCTGGGTGAGTGCGGGGGCAACCTACGCGTTCAACGAGAATGCCTCTATCGACGCGGGCGTGTCGTACATGCATGGCCAGAAGGTGACCTTCCAGGAAGGCCCGTACGAGTTTTCCTCTGAAGGTAAAGCCTGGCTGTTTGGTACCAACTTCAACTACGCGTTCTAATCCCAACACGATTAAAAAAGGTGAGCATTGCTCACCTTTTTTTTATTCCGAATCGATATCTTTTAATTCGTTCTCGATGGCTTTCGCGTTCGGATTATCTTCCGGCTTCAGCTTACCGCCGTTGGCAATAAAGTCATGGTTCTGGAAGTAGGCCTCGCGCACCATGATGTACGGATCGGAAGACTGACGCAGCAGACCATCAGAATCCAGCAGTTGCGCACGCGTTTCAATTCCTTCCACGGTCCATTTACCAATCGACAGCGGCCAGGTGAGCCATGACAGTACAGGATACAGCGTATCCACCATGTCGCCGCCATCATCACGCACGGTAAAGCTGCCGTAGAATGGCAGGTGCACATACGGACCATAACCTACGCCATAATGACCCAGCGTGCTGCCGAAACGGTGCGGCTGTTCACGCTGTAATTTCGGGTTCGCCATGCCTGCGACATCAATTAAGCCGCCCATACCCAGCAGGGAGTTCAGGAAGAAGCGGGTGAAATGCACCATCCCCTGATACGGGTCGCCCTGAAGGAAGTAGTTGACCATAACCGCTGGCTCTTCCAGGTTACTGGTAAAGTTGCTCAGCCCGTTACGCGCCGGCTGCGGAACATAGTCACGCCATGCCACGGCAACCGGACGAACCAGATATGGATCCAGCACATTATAGTTAAAGCTGTACATTGAACGGTTAAATCCTTCGAGAGGATCGGAGCGTCCCGTTTGCTCGCCAGAGCTGGCGCAGCCCACAAGCATTGTTACGCCCAGCGCAAGCGCCGACAGCCGAAGCTTCATAAATTTCTCCCTGTTCAATATGGCTATCGTTGAATGCCATCTGTGACGGAGCCGGTGATGCTCCGCCTGAAACGTGCAAGTGATTGTAACAGCACGCTTACCGATGTCTACGAGGACAATGACGACCCGCTCGCGTCATCACGCTAATTTCAGCATAGCCTGTCTTTCGGAATTCGTTTCGCTGGCAATTTTATATTGGCTTTGAAAGAGATGTCTCACCTTTATTGCCATTTTCAGCAATTTAAGAGCATCCCCACGGGGAAAGCGCTAAAAGCCGCTACGCTTAAATGAGCAATTACCCCGAAGGAGCTGTTATGAAAGACATTAGCGAAGAGAAAATTGGTGAAAGCAAAGAGGAACATGAGATTGAAAGCGAGGAGAAAGACCGGGGAGAAGAGATAGAAGTCGATGAAGATCGCCTGCCGTCGCGCGCCATGGCTATTCATGAGCATATTCGCCAGGACGGGGAAAAAGAGATGGAGCGCGACGCGATGGCCCTGCTGTGGTCAGCCATTGCAGCCGGTCTGTCGATGGGTGCCTCTCTGCTCGCCAAAGGGATATTTCACGTTCAGCTGGAAGGCGTACCGGGCGGGTTTTTGCTTGAAAATTTAGGCTACACGTTCGGCTTTATTATCGTCATTATGGCGCGACAGCAGCTTTTTACGGAGAATACCGTCACTGCCGTACTGCCCGTCATGCAAAATCCGACCCTCGGTAATTTCGGTTTACTGATGCGCCTGTGGAGCGTCGTGCTGCTGGGGAACCTGATCGGTACGGGCATAGCCGCCTGGGCGTTCGAGTATATGCCAATATTTGATGAACCGACCCGCGACGCATTTGTGAAAATTGGCATGGATGTGATGAAAAACACGCCGGTTGAAATGTTCTCTAATGCCATAATTTCCGGGTGGATCATCGCCACTATGGTCTGGATGTTCCCGTCAGCGGGTAGCGCGAAAATCGTGGTAATTATCCTGATGACCTGGCTTATCGCACTCGCCGATACCACACACATTGTTGTCGGAACTGTTGAAATCCTTTATCTGGTATTTAACGGCACACTCCACTGGAGCGACTTTTTCTGGCCGTTCGCCCTGCCTACCCTCGCAGGCAACATTTGTGGCGGGACCTTTATCTTTGCGCTGCTGAGCCATGCGCAAATCCGTAACGACATGTCCAACAAGCGTAAGGCCGAGCTTAAGGCTCAGGAAAAAAAGGATAAAACTGCCGAAAAATCGGCGTGAACGGTGACTCTTTGACCAGTCAGGCGGCAATGCGCTTAACGAAAAGTGTAAATAACGCTATACTCTTGCCGCTTCGTCCCCTTAGTTAAATGGATATAACGAGCCCCTCCTAAGGGCTAGTTGCAGGTTCGATTCCTGCAGGGGACACTTCTGTCTTTCCTTACGCCCCCTTCCAAAGCTCCACGCAGTTTCGGCCACGCCGTTTCGCGCCGTATAAGGCTTCATCCGCCGCCTGAATCAATCGCTCGTAATCGGGATGCCCGTTGAACATCGCAACGCCTATCGAGAGGGAGAGCGGGATAATATCGCCGGTTGGGGAGTTAACCTTGATTTTTTCCACCCGCCTGCGGATACGCTCGGCAATTCGCAGCGCGTCCACCTCTGAGATTTCCGTTAGTACAATCAGAAATTCATCGCCGCCGTAGCGAAAAACGTAATCACAGGTTCGCACGTTGTCGTAGAACGCGCCGGAGACTTTTCGCAGGATCTCGTCCCCGGTATTGTGCCCCCAGGTATCGTTGATTTGTTTAAATTTGTCGACGTCAATCAGCAGCGTCGAGAGCTTTGTTCCCGCCCGGGTGGCGTGCAGGATTTCGCGTTTGAAGATGGTTGGCAGGAAACGGCGATTCAACAGGCGGGTCAGGACATCAACCCCCACCTCGTGTCGCGACACTTCGTCAAACAGTTCGCGCAAAAGCGTGATGATTTGCGAGAGGGTATTACGCATTCGCTGCAAGAATTTATCCCGCTGCGCTTTATCACTCAGACCCTGCCCTGTAAGACGGACCTCGTTAAAAAGGTCATCGAATTCCTGAATCAGACGAGAGATATGACCGGCCTCAGCGATGCCGCTGAAATAGTGCCGACCTTTATGGCTAAACCACAGTCCAAATTCAGACTGCCCCAGCGGCAGACTATTGCCGATACTGGAATTAAGCGTGATCTTATACAGAAGCACCATTTCCCATGACAGCAGCGCCGCGGTCTGTCTCTCCTTCTCCTCTTCTGCGTTCTCCATTAAGGAAAAGATGCGATAATTTTCGTCCTCTTTCGCCGCATTGTTCTCGCTAAATACATAGGCCCGCGACATCACTTCCATGGCCAGATCGATACTGTTTATCGCGTAGTGATAAATATGCAGCTTCACCTCAGGCGAATGGGCGCTGGTAGTAATGACAGGTAACAGCAGCTTTTTCAGAACACGGAAGCCCATTTCAACTAAATCAACCGAAATACCAATACGGGCATGAACATCCGCAGCGCGCTGCTGCGCCCGCATCTGCTCTTCAACCTGCTCCACACGGCATGAGAGCACATCAATAAGCCAGCGACGAAGCGCCTCCTGAAGCTGCCTCTCCACCTGTTCGGTGGTCAGGAATTCAGCTGCCGATGGATCTGCCAGCACAACACGATAGAATTCAGCGACCAGGGGCGTTGCGTTGTCTCTGGCAAGCTCAGTCGCAAGCCGATGCACATCGGGATCGGTTTCATTAATCAGCTTCACCCACTCTTCTTTCACCGTTTGCAGGTAGGTTTCCATGGTCTGCACCTTCAGGAGACATGCGGGAACGCAGATTTAACAATAGCAAAATCAAACCACTCCGCAATTGCCGCTTTTTTAAACAAAAACGAGTGATAGCTCATAATGTATAACGGTGCTACATTATGCCGCCCACCCAAGTCAGCAATGGCCAGGCAACGTCGTAAAGAACGGTAAAGCCTGCAACCATGACCTCGTCCTACGGTCTCAATGGCACGTGGTATCGCGAAGTCTGCGCTACCTTCACAGGCTTCACATAGGTTCCACTATTTTGTCTCAATCCAAATTTCAGCGGGCGTTTCTGCACCCGCGCTACTGGTTTACATGGTTCGGCCTTGGCGTGCTTTGGCTGCTGGTTCAACTTCCTTATCCCGTGATCCGTTTCCTGGGTTCTAAGCTCGGTAGCGCATCGCGTCACTTCCTTAAGCGTCGTGAGTCCATTGCCCGAAAAAATCTCGAACTTTGCTTTCCGCATTACAATGCCCAGCAGCGCGAAACGCTGATTGCGGAAAACTTTAAATCTATCGGTATGGCGCTGCTTGAAACCGGTATGGCCTGGTTCTGGCCAGACGAGCGTGTCCGTAAATGGTTTGACGTGGAAGGCCTGGATAACCTGAAACGTGCCCAGATGCAAAACCGCGGCGTGATGGTTGTGGGTGTGCATTTTATGTCGCTTGAGCTGGGCGGCCGCGTTATGGGTCTTTGTCAGCCGATGATGGCAACCTATCGCCCGCATAACAGCGCGCTGATGGAATGGGTACAAACGCGGGGCCGCATGCGTTCAAATAAGGCGATGATCAGCCGTAACAATCTGCGCGGTATGGTTGGCGCCCTGAAAAAAGGGGAAGCCGTCTGGTTTGCCCCGGACCAGGACTACGGTCCTAAAGGCAGCAGCTTTGCCCCTTTCTTTGCGGTTAAAGATGTCGCTACGACGAACGGTACCTTTGTGATTTCACGTCTCTCAGGCGCCGCGATGTTGACGGTGACCATGGTCAGAAAAGCGGATAAGTCAGGCTATCGTCTGCATATCTCCCCAGAGATGGCGAACTATCCAGAAGATGAGAGTGAAGCCGCGACCTTTATCAATAAGGTGATTGAGTTTGAGATTATGCGTGCGCCTGAGCAGTATCTGTGGATGCACCGCCGCTTTAAAACCCGCCCCCTGGGCGAAGCCTCGCTCTATATCTGACCCCTGTCGAAGGTTAGTTTCGCTAAGAAACTAGCCTTTTCAAACACCTGTAATCGCAGTGCGTAACGGCTTTTTCGACCGTCGCTCAACAGGCATTTATTGCGTACCGAAATCAAACTGTCGCCGTTCCACGACACTCGTAAGTATCGGAAATTATTTAAAAAAATGCCTCTTGTCACTCCTGAAATTTAGGCGTACATTAGCGCCGTCTGGCGACAGGAAAGCACAGAATTCAGAGCTGAAGTTAGCGACGTCACGGGATAATTCCGATTTCCCCTTTCGCATGATTTCAACTCTCTATACTCAGTTGGACTCTGTTTTTTTAATGCGTACCGGAAGATACGCGGAGCGATGAAACGTGAAATATTTCTTTATGGGCATTTCGGTTATTGTTTTAGTTTGGGCCGGAACGTTTGCTCTGATGATCTAGTTAAGAAAATGCAGTCAAAAAAACAGGCGCCGTTGGCGCCTGTTTTTTTTGTTGTCCGTTACGACTCGGGTTGTTCCGCAACGCTCTTCGCTGCAAGCAGGCCATCCGCGCGGAACATGCTTTTAATGCCCCGCACTGCCTGACGGATACGGTCGCTGTTTTCAATCAGCGCGAAACGCACGTGCGTGTCACCGTAGTCACCAAAGCCAATGCCTGGAGAGACGCAAACCTTCGCGTCCTGAAGCAGTTTTTTGGCAAATTCCAGAGAACCCATCGCCGCATACGGCTCAGGAATTTTCGCCCAGACGTACATAGAGGCTTTAGGCATTTCCACCATCCAGCCTGCTTCATGAAGCCCTTTTACCAGCACATCTCGGCGGCGTTTATACTGAGCGGCAATATCGAGCACGCATTGCTGATCCCCTTCCAGCGCCGCGATGGCCGCGACCTGTAACGGCGTAAAGGTGCCATAGTCATGGTAGCTTTTAATACGCGCCAGGGCGCTCACCAGCGTTTTGTTTCCCACCATAAAACCAATTCGCCAGCCCGCCATGTTGTAGCTTTTCGACAGGGTGAAAAACTCAACCGCCACATCGCGGGCACCGGGTACCTGCATAATTGACGGCGCTTTCCAGCCATCATAAACGATATCGGCGTAGGCGAGATCGTGTACCACCAGCACGTCGTAACGCTTAGCCAGCGCGACCACTTTCTCGAAGAATTCGAGTTCAACGCATTGTGCTGTTGGGTTTGACGGGAAACCGAGGATCATCATTTTCGGCTTCGGATAGCTTTCACGAATCGCCCGTTCCAGCTCGTTAAAGAAGTCGACGCCTTCCACCAGCGGGACAGAACGCACCTGCGCGCCGGCAATCACCGCCCCATAGATGTGAATCGGGTAGCTCGGATTCGGCACCAGTACGGTATCGCCGTGATCCAGCGTCGCCAGCATCAGGTGGGCCAGCCCCTCTTTGGAGCCAATGGTCACAATCGCTTCACTTTCAGGATCGATATCGACCTGATAACGATCCTGATACCAGCGGGAGATCGCCCGACGTAAGCGTGGAATGCCGCGTGAGGTGGAATACCCATGGGTATCAGGACGCTGCGCAACCGTGCAGAGTTTCTCAACGATATGCGGCGGCGTTGGGCCGTCAGGGTTACCCATACTGAAATCGATAATGTCTTCGCCGCGCCGACGCGCAGCCATTTTCAGTTCAGCAGTGATATTGAAAACATAAGGGGGGAGACGATCGATACGCGTAAAACGGCGTTCAGGACTGAATTCAGCCATAGATTCCTCAGAGTCACGTTAGCGCCCGGACCGTCCGAGCGACGCTGCCACCCGTGTGGCGTGCTTAGAAAATAACCTGAAGAAAAAGACGCTGTCGAGAGGATAACGGCAAAACAATATTTTGCGCTAAAACGGGAATGTGATTGCAGTGAAAAGCGGAACTCTTATCGCGAACAGGCAGTTTTAAGCGCTACGATTTAACACAATATTTTCAGTATCGTTACCTGACGTTTCTCCCCAAACGGAAAAGCACCGGCTTTCAGTCAAAAGCCAGCAATCCCCTTTGAGAATTATGGTTTTTCCCCATTTGATAAATCTGATGGATAGCTGGTCATCAGGCCCTATGTTTTCTATCATAGATTTTTCCCGTTTTCCCAGGCCTGACCGTGCACGAAATCTTCAATATGCTCCTGGCGGTGTTCGACCGCGCGGCATTAATGCTGATCTGTCTCTTTTTCCTTATCCGCATCCGCTTGTTCCGCGAACTGTTGCATAAATCTGCCCATTCGCCAAAAGAGCTGCTGGCCGTCACGTTTATCTTTTCGATGTTTGCCCTGTTCAGCACCTGGTCCGGGGTGCCGGTAGAAGGCTCGCTGGTGAACGTGCGCATCATCGCCGTCATGTCGGGCGGGATCCTCTTTGGTCCCTGGGTAGGGATTATCACAGGCATCATCGCCGGCACCCATCGATACCTGATTGATATTGGCGGTGTGACGGCAGTCCCCTGCTTTATCACCAGCATTATTGCCGGGCTGCTCTCGGGCTGGATTAACCGCAAAATCCCGAAAAAGCAGCACTGGCGTGCAGGGATTATCGCGGGGATGGTCTGCGAAACGCTGACCATGATCCTGGTCATCGTCTGGGCGCCAACCGTTGCGCTGGGGCTGGATATCGTCTCGAAGATCGGTATTCCTATGATCCTCGGGAGCGTCTGTATCGGTTTTATCGTGCTACTGGTGCAAAGCGTGGAGGGCGAAAAAGAGGCCAGCGCCGCGCGTCAGGCCAAGCTGGCGCTGGATATCGCCAACAAGACGCTGCCGCTTTTCCGACACGTTAACGCCGAATCTTTACGTCAGGTTTGCGATATCATCCGCCGTGATATTCACGCCGATGCGGTCGCCATCACCAATATTGACCACGTGCTGGCTTACGTTGGCGTCGGGGAGCACAATTATCGCGACAGCGACGATACCATCAGCCCGACCACCAGACAGGCGATTAACTACGGAAAAATCATCATTAAAAACAATGATGAAGCCCACCGGACGCCAGAGATCCACTCAATGCTGGTGATCCCGCTGTGGGAAAAAGGCGTGGTCACGGGGACGCTGAAAATTTACTACTGCCATGCGCACCAAATCACCTCCTCGCTCCAGGAGATGGCGATTGGCCTGTCGCAGATCATCTCCACCCAACTTGAGGTTTCGCGTGCGGAGCAGCTGCGCGAGATGGCAAATAAGGCAGAGCTGCGCGCCCTGCAAAGCAAGATCAATCCCCATTTCCTGTTTAACGCGCTGAACGCTATCTCCTCTTCCATCCGTCTGAATCCGGATACCGCGCGGCAGCTGATATTTAATCTGTCGCGCTATCTGCGCTACAACATTGAGCTAAAAGACGACGAGCAGATCGACATCAAAAAAGAGCTGTATCAAATCAAGGATTACATCGCCATCGAGCAGGCTCGCTTTGGCGATAAGCTGACGGTCATTTACGATATTGATGAAGAGGTCAACTGCGTGATCCCAAGCCTGCTGATCCAGCCGCTGGTGGAAAACGCCATTGTTCACGGTATTCAGCCGTGTAAAGGCAAAGGCGTGGTAACGATTAGCGTGACGGAAAGCGGTAACCGCGTGCGTATCGCCGTGCGCGATACCGGGCACGGCATCGATCCTAAAGTCATCGAGCGCGTCAAATCAAACGAAATGCCGGGCAACAAGATCGGACTGCTGAATGTGCATCACCGGGTCAAACTGCTGTACGGTGACGGGCTGCATATTCACCGTCTTGAGCCGGGCACCGAAATTGCCTTTTATGTTCCGAATGAGCGAACGCCCGTGAATGCCCCCATATCCTTGTTGCCGTAGGCCGGAGTAACAGATGAAAGTCATCATCGTAGAAGATGAAATTCTGGCTCAACAGGAGTTGAGCTGGCTTATCAAAACCCACAGCCAGATGGAGATTGTTGGCTGTTTTGAGGATGGTCTGGACGTGCTGAAATTTTTACAGCATAACCGGGTCGACGCGATATTCCTCGATATTAATATTCCGTCGCTGGACGGCGTCCTGCTGGCGCAAAATATCAATCAGTTCGCCCACAAGCCGTTTATTGTGTTTGTCACCGCGTGGAAAGAGCATGCCGTGGAGGCCTTCGAGCTTGAGGCGTTTGACTATATTCTCAAGCCGTACCAGGAGTCGCGTATTATCAGCATGCTGCATAAGCTGGAAGCCGCGTGGCAGCAGCAGGCATTACCCGCCAGTGCCAGCCCGGTAGCGCGGGAAAACGACACGATTAATCTGGTGAAGGACGAACGGATCATCGTCACGCCTGTCGACGATATTTACTATGCCGAAGCGCATGAAAAAATGACGTTTGTCTATACGCGGCGTGAATCCTACGTCATGGCGATGAACATCACCGAATTCTGCAATAAACTCCCGGCCGCTCACTTCTTCCGCTGCCACCGCTCGTTCTGCGTCAACCTGAACAAGATCCGCGAAATCGAACCCTGGTTTAATAACACCTATATTTTGCGGCTGAAGGATCTGGATTTCCAGGTGCCGGTAAGCCGCAGCAGAGTGAAAGAGTTCCGCCAGCTCATGCACCTGTAGCGCGTTCCCTCTCCCGTAGGAGAGGGGAATGAGCATCAGAGGATCTGACCCAGTACCTGACGCAGATGCGCCCCGGAGCCCAGTAAGCCTGGGTTGTCGTGGACAATCAGGTAAACAGGAATGTCCTGGACATAGCTCCTGAAGCGGCCTTTGTCTTCGAAGCCGCCACGGAAGCCGGAGGCGGTAAAGAAATCGAGGAAGCGCGGCACGATCCCGCCCGCAATATAGACCCCGCCAAAGGTGCCAAGGTTCAGCGCCAGGTTGCCGCCAAAACGCCCCATGATGACGCAGAACAGCGACAAAGCACGGCGACAGTCAATACAGCTGTCGGCCAGCGCGCGTTCGGTCACATCTTTAGGTTGCAGATTTTCCGGCAGACGACCGTCTGATTTTACAATCGCCCGATACAGGTTCACCAGGCCCGGACCAGAAAGCACCCGCTCGGCCGACACGTGCCCAATCTCGGCGCGTAACTCCTCCAGAATAATGCCCTCTTCTTCGCTGTTCGGCGCAAAATCCACGTGACCGCCCTCGCCCGGCAGGCTGACCCAGCGTTTGTCGACGTGGACCAGGTGCGCCACCCCCAGGCCGGTGCCTGCGCCGTAAACGGCAATCGGTTTGCCTTCAACCGGGGCCGTACCGCCGAACTGAATCAGATGCTCTGGTTTAAGCATTGGGATAGCCATGGAAACCGCAGTGAAGTCGTTGATAATTTCAAGGTGCGAGAAGCCGAGGTTTTTCCGCATTTCGGCAATTGAGAAGGCCCACGTGTGGTTGGTCATCGCCACCCAGTCACCGGTGATCGGACAGGCGATGGCGATACAACCGTCTTCAACGCTCACTTTATGCTCTTCCAGATAGACGCGAACCACAGCTTCCAGGCTTGGGTAATCCAGCCCTGAATAGGTTTTCGCCTGAGAAATTTCACCGCTGTTCACATCGCACAGGGCAAGGCGCGCGTTGGTGCCGCCTACATCACCTACCAAAGCATACTTTGTCATTCTTCTACTGCTCCGCTAAAGTCAGAATAAATCTTTGGGACACTGTAAATTCAAGGCGTGATAACAACAACGACCAGAAGGTGACTGCCCATGGATTATCGATCTTCGTCACATTATAACTTTACCGTTTCAGCACCTTTTGCACTATTGCCACAATGCTGATTGTGCAAAGTAACGTTAAGCCGTTTTGTACAAGGAAATCATCATGCTCCATCCGCGAGCCAGAACCATGCTGTTATTGGCTGTCCCGGCGCTGATTATTGGCGTGGCGTCGAGCCTGGTGCTCATCGTCGTCATGAAAGTGGCGGCGGTGCTGCAAACGATTTTATGGACCGCGCTTCCGGTAAAATTCGGCATCAGCATTGACTCGCCGGGCTGGATCATGATGATGCTGACCCTGACCGGGATTGCCGTAGGGCTGGTGATCCGCTATAGCCCGGGTCATGCCGGGCCGGACCCGGCACTGGAACCCTTGATTGGCGCCCCTGTCTCTCCCTCTGCTCTGCCGGGGCTTATTATCGCGCTGATTATCGGTCTTGCGGGCGGCGTAAGCCTCGGGCCTGAACATCCCATTATGGCGGTTAATATCGCGCTGGCGGTCTTTCTGGGGGCGCGTCTTTTTCCGCGCGTTGGCGCGCTGGACTGGACGATCCTGGCGTCAGCAGGCACCATCGGGGCGCTGTTTGGCACTCCGGTCGCGGCTGCGCTCATTTTTTCGCAAACCCTCAGCAGTGATCATGAAGTACCGCTGTGGGATAAACTCTTCGCGCCGCTAATGGCCGCCGCTGCGGGAGCCCTCACCACCAGCCTGTTTTTCCATCCCCATTTTTCACTCACCATCCCCCACTACGGCCAGATGCAACTCACCGATATTTTCAGCGGTGCCGTCGTCGTCGCGATCGCCATTGCGCTGGGGATGGTCGCGGTGTGGTGTCTCCCTCGCCTGCATCGCCTGATGCACAGGCTGAAGCATCCGGTGCTGATTCTGGGCATGGGGGGTTTTATTCTGGGCGTTTTAGGCGCCATCGGCGGGACGGTTACGCTGTTTAAGGGTCTGGACGAAATGCAGCAGCTGGCCTTCAGCCAGGTCTTTAGCGTCTCCGATTATCTGCTGTTCGCGCTGGTAAAACTGGCGGCGCTGGTGGTCGCTGCGGCCTGTGGTTTCAGGGGAGGTCGAATCTTCCCGGCGGTATTTGTTGGCGTCGCGCTGGGGCTGATGCTGCATGAGCACGTTGACGCTGTCCCTGCGGCGATTACCGTCTCCTGTTCCATTCTGGGGCTGGTACTGGTGGTCACGCGCGATGCGTGGCTGAGCCTGTTTATGGCGGCCGTTGTCGTACCGGATACCACGCTTCTGCCGCTGCTCTGTATCGTGATGTTGCCCGCCTGGCTCCTGCTGGCGGGCAAACCGATGCTGATGGGATGGCGAAACGACAGGTAATCAGGCGTTATTGCGCGCCTCCAGCGCTTTGGTCAGCGCGCTCAGCAGCGGCGGAATATCGGCTTTCGGCAGCATCACCTCGATCAGCGAAAGCCGCTCATGGTGTGCCACTTTATCCAGCACCTCCGCCAGCGCTTCCGCTTCGCTGACGCGCCAGCACTCTGCCTGAGGCGCCAGGCTCAGCGCCTGCGGGATCTGCGTCCAGTTCCAGAGGGCAATATCGTTATAGCGCTGCTCCGGCCCGTGGATGGCCCTTTCCACCGTGTATCCTTCGTTGTTAAGCACCAGAATAATCGGGCGCTGCTTGTCGCGCAGCATCGATCCCAGCTCCTGAATGGTCAACTGCGCGGCGCCGTCACCCGTCAGGACAATCACGCGTCGGTTCGGACACGCCGTTTGCGCGCCAAACGCCGCCGCCAGCGTGTAGCCAATCGATCCCCACAGCGGCTGGACGATAAAGTTCACGTCCGCCGGTAAACGCAGATCGATAGCGCCGAAAGCAGACGTTCCCTGGTCAGCCAGAATAATGTCTCCGGGGCGGATAAACGTTTGCAGGGTACGCCAGAAGCTCTCCTGAGTCAGCGCCCCTTCGATAGTCGGGAACGAAAAGCCGCTGTGATCCAATGGCGCTCGCGTATCACGAACATAGGTTTTACACAGCGCTGTCAGCGTTTCAATGGCCTCCCTCATCGGGATACCCGTAAACCAGACGTCGCCGACGCGGGACGCGTGTGGCTGAACCTCTATCGTCTGGTCTGGCGTCAGCTGGTGGGTAAACCCGGCAGTGAGCGTATCGGTAAAGCGCGTGCCAATACACAGCACCGTATCAGCCCCCTCGATGGCCTCTTTGACCGGCGCGGCGCTCGCCGATCCGCTGTAGGTGCCGTAAAAACCGCTCTGTCGTTCGTCAAAAATGCCCTTGCCCATCAGCATGGTGGCGTGTGCCATCGGCACCTCTTTCACCCACGTCTGAAGGGCCGTGCGCAGACCATGGCGGAGTACCAGGAAGTCCGCTAACAGCGCGGTGCGTTTGCTCGTGGACAAGCGCTTTTCGGCAGCCTCACGGAACGCCTGCAAGCAGGCTGAATCAGCCGGTGCGGGATTAACAGTGAGAGCGCTTACAGGGGGCGTAGCGGCTTTTTTCGCCACATCAGCGGGCAGCATCAGGTAGCCCGGACGGCGCTCCCGCAGCATAGTGGTCAGGACTCTGTCAATTTCATAGCAGGCGTTTTGTTCGGTAAGCACCGCCTGTGCAACGGTGATGGGTTCGCTCATATGATAGAAATGGCGGAACTCGCCGTCACCCAACGTATGGTGCAATAACTCTCCTCGCTGCTGCGCCGCCATACCCGGGGCCCCCACAATATGGAGGACGGGAACATGTTCAGCAAAGCTGCCCGCCACACCGTTCATGGCGCTTAACTCCCCAACGCCGAATGTCGTCAGGAGCGCGGCAAAGCCCTTACAGCGGGCATAGCCGTCTGCGGCGTAAGACGCGTTCAGTTCATTGGCACAGCCCACCCAGCAGATGTCCGGGCTGTCTATCACGTGATCGAGAAATTGCAGGTTATAGTCGCCCGGCACGCCAAACAGATGATCGGCACCACAATCTGTTAGTCGGTCCAGCAGGTAATCGGCGACGCAATAGGGGGTACGCATATTATAAGTGTCCTTCTGACGTTGACCTCACTCTGAGTATTAAATAAGCGTGAAGCGTGTCCAGAATTGGCGACAATCAGGGTCTGGAAAGAATGCTTTACGAAAAAAGCTGAGCTATGCTCATTTTCTTCAGGTTAGTGTAAACGTATACACTGATGTTTCTTTCCAGCGCCAGAGGTCTCGCCAATGGGTTATCAGCCTGACAAAAATCGTTATCAGACAATGCAATATCGCCGCTGTGGGCAAAGCGGCCTTAAGCTTCCCGCCATCTCGCTGGGGCTTTGGCATAATTTTGGCGACGCGACGTTACTCGAAAACAGCCGTCAACTTTTACAGCGTGCTTTCGATTTGGGTATTACGCATTTTGACCTTGCCAATAATTACGGCCCGCCTCCTGGTTCGGCCGAACGTAATTTCGGGCGCATTTTGCAGGAGGATTTCCTGCCCTGGCGCGATGAGCTGATCATCTCCACTAAAGCGGGCTACACCATGTGGGACGGGCCTTACGGTGACTGGGGCTCACGTAAATATCTGATCGCCAGCCTGGACCAGAGCCTCAGGCGTATGGGGCTGGAGTATGTCGATATTTTCTATCACCACCGCCCGGATCCACAAACGCCGCTACGTGAAACCATGAAAGCGCTTGACCATGTGGTGCGTCAGGGCAAGGCGCTGTACATCGGTCTGTCCAACTACCCGGCAGAAGTGGCAAGGCAGGCGATTGAAATACTGGAGGATCTGGGCACGCCATGTCTGATCCACCAGCCGAAGTACTCCATGTTTGAACGTGCGCCTGAAGAGGGGTTGCTGGACGTGTTGCAGCATAAAGGGGTGGGATGTATCCCCTTCTCCCCCCTGGCGGGCGGACAGTTGACCGATCGCTATCTGAACGGTATCCCGGCGGATTCTCGCGCAGCAAGCGGCAGTAAGTTCCTTAACCCGGAGCAGATCACCGACAAAAAGCTGGAAAAGGTACGCAAGCTGAATGCGCTGGCGGAAAACCGGGGGCAAAAGCTATCGCAAATGGCACTGGCCTGGATCCTGCGCCACGATGCGGTGACATCCGTGCTCATCGGCGCAAGCAAGACCGGACAAATTGAAGATGCAGCAGGCGTGCTTGAGAATTGTCGGTTCACGGCAGAAGAGCTGAAGACGATAGATACGATCCTGTCCAGTTCAGATTAAAAACACTTTTAGCAAAAAGTGCTCTCGTTCATGATTTAGGAGTTGAGGCGATGAAACGAATGTTTACCAACTCGTAAAATTGCGTTAACAGGTCGCACAGCGGCCCCGATCGTGAAGGAGAAGAGTATGTTCAGGTCACTGATTCTTGCAGCGGTATTACTGGCTTCGGCCCCGCTGGTCGCCAGTGCGGGCGAAATCACCCTGTTGCCATCGATTAAATTACAAATTGGCGATCGTGATGACTACGGCAGATACTGGGACGGTGGCTACTGGCGCGACCGTGACTACTGGCACCGCCATTATGAATGGCGTCAAAACCGCTGGTGGAAACACGATAACGGCTATCACCGTGGCTGGGATAAGCGTAAGGCTTACGAACGCGGCTACCGCGAAGGCTGGAACGATCGTGACGACCGCCGTGGCGGCTGGGGTCATGGAAAAGGCAGAGGCCACGGTCACGGCCATCACCATTAACAACAAAAAGGAGCCTTCCGGCTCCTTTTTCTTTTACAGGCCTGCGGCTGTGCCTATCAGCAACCACAAGTTTAACGCCACCACCACGACCACAATGGCCCACCCGGCGCGCTTCACCCACGTCGAATTCACCAGTTCGCCCATCAGCGATTTATTACTGGTGAAGATCAGCAGCGGCACCAGCGCCAGCGCAATCCCGAAACTTAGCAGTACCTGACTCATCACCAGAATGCGGGTCGGATCCAGCCCCATCAGGATCACAACAAAGGAAGGCAGCATCGTGACCGAGCGGCGAACCCACAGCGGAATATGGAAACGTACGAACCCCTGCATCACCACCTGCCCGGCCAGTGTCCCCACAACCGTAGATGAAAGACCCGCAGCAACCAGGCTTAAACCAAAAATAGTGGCAGCGGCATGACTCAGCAACGGCTCCAGCGTCAGGTAAGCCTGGTCGAGATCGGCAACCCCGGTATGCCCGTTAAAGTGGAACGCGGCGGCGGCGGTCGCCATCATCGCCAGATTCACAAATCCGGCAATGGTCATCGCGATAGTCACATCCCATTTCGAGGCGGAGTAGCGCTCTTTACTCGTCCCGCCATGCAGATTCTGGGTTAATGAAGAGTGCAGATAAATGACGTGCGGCATGATGGTCGCCCCCAGCACCCCGGCAGCCAGAAAAACGGCTTCAGAAGTGGGTAACGACGGGATCACCATCCCTTTCGTCAGCTGCGCCAGATTCGGCTGGGAGAAAATCAGCTCAACAATATAGGCGGCAGCGACGAACAGCAGCAAGCCGCCGATGACTTTCTCCAGCGGTTTTTGTCCCCGCCGCTGGAGCATCAGAATCAGGAAAGTGGCGATACCGGTCAGCACGGCCCCCTGAAGCAGGGAGACGCCCAGGATAAGCTTAAAGCCGATCGCCGCCCCGATAAACTCGGCGAGATCGGTGGCCATGGCGATAATTTCCGCCTGAACCCAGTAAAACCAAACTGCCGGACGTGGATAATGATCGCGGATTTGCTCCGCCAGGTTTTTTCCGGTAGCAATACCCAGCTTCGCGGAGAGCATCTGAATCAGCATCGCCATCAGATTGGCCCAGACCACAACCCACAGCAGTTTATAGCCGAAACTGGCCCCGGCCTGAATGTTGGTCGCAAAATTACCCGGATCGATGTAGCCAATCGCGGCAATGAATGCCGGTCCCATTAATGCGAACCGCAGCTTGCGTGCCGCTCTGCCGCTGCTACTCTCTACGCGACTATTCGTCATTTCTGCCTCTGGAAATATAGCCTTTGCTATGTTTTATGCTATCAAAATGAGAATGATTATCAAGTTCATTTGTAACGGTTAACATGATTTCTCTGATAGTCAGGAACGATAGACAGGCAGGTGGAGCAAGGTCACAGAATGTGAAAATGCGCAGACATTTGTGAAGCGTAGCACACAAACTTAACTTTTCACTCATTTACCTAACATAACAAAAATGTCTTGTTGATCACTATTTTTGAGACTCGTCACAGGATGTAACTATAGTGTGGGCTTGATCTCGTTTTCTTTGTGCTTGTTACATAGAATGTGCACGGAAATTAAACCTGCCTCATATTTGGAGCAAATATGGACCGCGTCCTTCATTTTGTCCTGGCACTCGTTGTCGTTACTGCACTTGCATTGCTGGTCAGCACAGACCGCAAAAAAATTCGTATTCGCTATGTTGTCCAACTGCTGGTCATTGAAGTTTTACTTGCGTGGTTCTTCCTGAACTCCAACGTAGGCCTGGGCTTCGTGAAAGGCTTCTCCGAAATGTTCGAAAAACTGCTCGGATTTGCCAACGAAGGGACAAACTTCGTCTTTGGCAGCATGAACGATCAGGGTCTGGCCTTCTTCTTCCTGAAGGTGCTCTGCCCTATCGTCTTCATCTCTGCCCTGATCGGTATCCTTCAGCACATCCGCGTTCTGCCGGTGGTTATCCGTGCGATCGGCTTCCTGTTATCGAAAGTTAACGGCATGGGCAAACTGGAATCCTTTAACGCAGTCAGCTCGCTGATTCTCGGTCAGTCTGAGAACTTCATTGCGTATAAAGATATCCTCGGCAAGATGTCCCGTAACCGCATGTACACCATGGCGGCAACCGCAATGTCTACCGTTTCCATGTCTATCGTGGGCGCGTATATGACCATGCTGGAACCAAAATACGTAGTTGCGGCGCTGGTTCTGAACATGTTCAGCACCTTTATCGTGCTTTCGCTGATTAACCCGTACCGTGTGGATGCCAGCGAAGAGAACATTCAGATGTCAAACCTGCACGAGGGACAGAGCTTCTTCGAAATGCTGGGTGAATACATTCTGGCGGGTTTCAAGGTTGCAATTATCGTCGCCGCGATGCTGATTGGCTTTATCGCGCTGATCGCTGCGCTGAACGCCCTGTTTGCGGCCGTACTCGGTATCTCCTTCCAGGGTATTCTGGGCTACATCTTCTACCCGATTGCCTGGGTGATGGGCGTGCCCGCTCACGAAGCGTTGCAGGTGGGCAGTATCATGGCAACGAAACTGGTTTCCAATGAGTTCGTGGCGATGATGGATCTCCAGAAGATTGCCAGCACACTCTCCCCTCGTGCGGAAGGGATCCTGTCCGTCTTCCTGGTCTCCTTCGCGAACTTCTCTTCCATCGGTATTATCGCTGGTGCGATTAAAGGCCTGAACGAAGAGCAAGGTAACGTCGTTTCTCGCTTTGGCCTGAAGCTGGTTTACGGTTCAACGCTGGTGAGCGTCCTGTCTGCCTCTATTGCAGCACTGGTTCTGTAATTCATACCGTGCAATAAAAACCGGGAGCCATCGCTCCCGGTTTTTTTTATGCCTCCAGCGCCGTCAGGGGCAGTGGTTTACCAATCAAATAGCCCTGCAAATAGTCCACGCCGAATCGCAGCAACATCTCGCGTTGTTCAGCCGATTCCACATATTCAGCCACCACACAAAGCGATTTCGTTTTGGCCATGTTGCAAATGGACTGCACGATCATCGCATCCATGCTGTCGGTGCAGATATCTTTCACGAAGCAGCCATCGATCTTAATGATATCGGCCTCCAGCCGCTTCAGGCGCTCAAAGTTGGCATAGCCGGTACCAAAGTCATCAATAGCAATGCGGAAGCCGTAATCCCGCAGCTGCTGGATATTGTTGATGCTGCTTCCCGAGTCAGAGAAAGCCTGTTCCTCGGTGATCTCAATGACGATATCTTGCGGCGCAATGGCGTAGCGTTCAAAAAGCGCGATGATCTCAGCCGCTATCTCATTTTGCATCAGCGTCAGCGGCATCAGATTAACGGAGAACCGCGTTCCGGCCCGTTCGGACGGATGGCTGCGCATCCACATCAGCAATTTTTCCACCACGTTCAGGTCAAATCGGTGGCTCAGGTTAAACTGAGCAATTAGCGGAATAAAGCGATCAGGCGTGATGATCTCCCCCTCGCTTTCAAGCCTTGAGAGGATTTCAAAGTACCCTTCCCCACGCGCGTTATGGATTGGCTGGGCGTAAAGGTGAAGCCCTCCGACATCAAGGGCGCGTTTTATGCGGGCCAGCATCAGCACTCTGTCCGTCGTCTGACCGGAGACATCATCCAGACTGTTGGTTAACGCCAGGACGTTATGCCCGGCACAGGACTGCTCGGAGAGCCAGCTCAGCTGACCCAGCGTATGATGCAGGCTTTCTCCATCCGGCACTTCACCCCAGGAGGCGCCAAACTCGATGTCGAGCTCAGTCTTGTTCCAGACAATCTTACGGCTGTTCAGATGATCAACCATATATTGCAGACGTTCAGCCGTGCCCGGCCCCAGCAAGACCACTACCAGCTCACTGCCCGGCAACTGGAAGAGCTTCTCGTCTTTTTGCAATAACGGTTGCAGCGACGCGGTTATCATCTTTTTACAATGTACACGCATGAGGATGCCGTAGTGACGGCTCAGGAATTCGAGATTATCCAGGCGCAGGCAGCAGACTTTAGCCTCGGGATGGTGCTGTAAAAACACTTCCAGCGCACGAATGTTAGGCAGACCGGTGAGCGGATCGGTAAGCGCCCTCTCCTGCCACCCCTGTTTCAGCCATTCACTTTTCTGATAGATCCGCGACATGTAAAGCAGGCAGATGGCGAAAGAGATAAGCACCGACAGGATAAAGGAGAGCGAGTGGCCCGATTCAACGCCATTAAGAAAATTATAATTATAGGTCAACAGCATGAGCGCCGAGGCCGCCCAGAATAAAGAGATGAGCGCATAGCTCAGACGACCAATCCCCAGGGTGAAAAGAATGAAAACGATTGGCATCAAATAACCCGCAATAAACTGCGACTCAAAAGGCGCGCATAAAATAGCGATCATCGAGATCAACAGCATCAGCCACACAACGATAAATAACGCTTTTTTGTGACAAAAGAGGGGCTTCACGCTTCGCCGCCAGAATGTTCGGGCATAGCGAGGATTAATAATCATTCTTAACGGATAATAGAACATCATGGTGAAAATCAGGGCGGCACAAATCAGACTCTGAATATCGATAACGTTATAAATTGCAGAGCCTTCGCCGAAATAGGAGGAGATTGTCACCGGGAAATCAAATAAATATCCCGCCAGATACATCGATAATTTGATGCCCACAGGCACCATAAATCCGAGCCAGAAAATACGTATACCAATGTACTTATTCGGTATGCTGTGTCGCCAGCGCTTGCCCAGCACCAGACGGATGACGCCACAGGCGGCGAAGACGGTAAACGTCTGACAACATAATAATACGGCAGATTGTAGTGGTGCTAAATCAAGATTATAAATATTAGTAATACTAAAACTTAACAGCAAAGGAATGATTGCCCGCCGTCCAAATAACAACACGATGGCGAGCATGGCACTTAAGGGCAACCACGCCAGATAAACATCATTTTCGCTAACAATGGCCCGTGGAGAGATATAACGAGAAAAAGGAATCGCAATCAGGCTTAGCGCCAGGGCAATCATAAATATCTTTACATTATTGTAAATTTTTCTATTCATTAATCCGGATAATCTATTTTACCATCGTCTCATTGACCGCATGGATAATAGGTTTATTAATAACACGAATCAAGTTCAGGTCTATTTATAGACTTGTTTATTGATTTGGATTGAGGTGAGGTGTAGAAAACGACGTTAATTGCAACAAAAACAGTCTAAAATATTTTACAAGATATAAAAAAACCCCCGTCTTGCGACGAGGGTTTAAATTTTGGTGGAGCTAAGCGGGATCGAACCGCTGACCTCTTGCATGCCATGCAAGCGCTCTCCCAGCTGAGCTATAGCCCCACATGTTACTTTACATACCGCACTCTGTTGGGTTCAGAGTTTGGTGGAGCTAAGCGGGATCGAACCGCTGACCTCCTGCATGCCATGCAGGCGCTCTCCCAGCTGAGCTATAGCCCCGTCGTAAAGCTGTCATGTTGACGGGCGGCATAATATGAATTCCGCCGCAGAGTGTCAACGGCAAATTCAGCCTCCGCCTTTAAATCGCCGAAAAATCATGCAAATGAATCACTTTGCGAGCCTGCTCGCAGCCAGGAGTTAAGCTTGTCACGTTTTCACGTAAAACGGTGCTATAAAATGAACCACTAATTAACCCCACAGATATTCAGGAAATTGTATGATCAAGGAACGAATGACGCCAGAAGAGTTAGCCCTGCTCACTGGCTATAGCCGACAGACCATCAATAAATGGGTACGCAAAGAGGGTTGGATTACATCGCCAAAGCCAGGCGTTCAGGGTGGCAAAGCGCGTCTGGTACACGTCAATGAAAAAGTGCGCGACTTTATTCGCAGCGCGCGCAGGGCAACAGAGACGCCGGAACTGCCAGATAAGGCGTACCACGAGGGCTCGCTTCATGCCCTGCTCCTGACGCTGGCGAATGAAATGACGCCGGAAGAGCAAAAGCAGATGACATCGCTGTTACTGCGGGAAGGGATTACCGGCTTGTTACAACGTTTAGGGATTCGCGACCAACGCTGATATGAAAAGATTACGCAGCAAAATGACCACGGAAGAGCTGGCGGACAGTCTGGGCGTAGCCCGACAAACCGTTAATCGCTGGATACGACAGAAGGGATGGAAAACGGAGGGTATCAACGGTGTAAAAGGCGGAAGAGCGAGGGTGATATGTATTGATGCGCACGTTAAGGAGCACATCATTAGTCTTCCCGCCATTCGTAACCGTCGGGCTGTTTACCATGTGGCGGAAAGCCCCTCCCACTACGGCGTGGCAACCTCATCCAGCCTGCTTCCACAAATTATCGACTCGCTGGAAAACATGACGACTGTCGAACAGAAACGTTTGCACAAGTTGCTCGCTCGTGAAGGGTTGCAGGGTTTTCTCACGCGTCTTGGTATTGCTGAATAACAGGCATAAAAAAACGGCAGGTTACCCTGCCGTTTTTTGTATTACACGAGTATTACTGCTGGCTTTCACGCTCAGCAATAAAGCCCAGCGCTTTGTTGATACGCGCAACGCTACGTGATTTGCCGATGGCATGAACGGTAACGTCCAGCGCCGGAGACTGGCCTGCCCCCGTCACCGCAACGCGCAGCGGCATACCGACTTTACCCATGCCAATTTCCAGCTCATCAGCGGTAGCCTGAATCGCGTGGTGAACATTTTCCGCAGTCCATTCGGTAATGGCTTCGAGTTTATCACGCACCACTTCCAGCGGCTGACGCGCAACCGGACGCAGGTGTTTCTTGGCCGCGTCGGCGTCAAACGTGTCAAACTCTTCATAGAAGTAACGGCAGCTTTCAGCAATTTCTTTCAGCGTTTTGCAACGCTCGCCAAGCAGCTTCACCAGATCCGCCAGTTCAGGGCCCGTACGGGTATCGATGTTTGCCTGTTCAATGTGCCATTGCAGATAAGTCGCCACATATTCTGGCTGCATGGTATTGATGTAGTGATGGTTCAGCCACAGCAGTTTGTCAGTGTTGAACGCGCTGGCTGATTTGCTGACCGAGTTTAGAGAGAACAGCTCGATCATCTCTTCGCGGCTGAAGATCTCCTGGTCACCATGAGCCCAGCCCAGACGCACCAGGTAGTTCAGCAGCGCTTCCGGCAGATAGCCGTCATCACGGTACTGCATCACGCTCACCGCGCCATGACGTTTGGACAGCTTTTTACCGTCGTCACCGTTGATCATTGATACGTGCGCATACACCGGTACAGGCGCGTTCAGCGCTTTCAGAATGTTGATCTGACGCGGGGTGTTATTGATATGGTCTTCACCACGGATCACGTGAGTGATTTCCATATCCCAGTCGTCCACAACTACGCAGAAGTTATAGGTTGGCGATCCGTCAGTACGACGAATGATAAGGTCATCCAGCTCCTGGTTGCTGAATTCGATCGGGCCACGGATCTGGTCATCAAAGATAACAGAGCCATCCTGTGGGTTAGCAAAACGCACTACGCAAGGCTCATCCGCAGCATGCTCGCTGTGGTCATGGCGGCAACGACCGTCATAACGCGGTTTTTCGCCTTTTGCCATTTGCTCCTCACGCAGCGCATCCAGACGCTCCCTGGAGCAGTAGCACTTATAGGCCGTGCCTGCCACCAGCATCTCGTCAATTACGGCGTTATAGCGGTCAAAACGTTTGGTCTGGAAGTATGGACCTTCGTCCCACGCCAGATTCAGCCAGTTCATCCCATCCATAATGGCTTCAATTGCTTCCGGCGTTGAGCGCTCCAGATCGGTGTCTTCAATACGCAGCACAAACTCACCGTTGTTGTGACGTGCGAAAAGCCAGGAGTAGAGAGCGGTACGTGCACCACCGACATGCAGATAGCCTGTCGGGCTCGGCGCGAAGCGAGTTTTGATTTTCATGAAATGGCCTTACGTTATAAAGATGCCGGTAATCGGCAAATTCCGGGAAGAAAACAATGGGCAATATTCTATCACTGTGGGCCGATTCCTCAATGTCGATCACTTTATCCGGTTCGAGATTGCTGTTTTTGTTTATAAATCATGCGCCACAGTCCGTTTTGCGATCGTTTTGACTAATTTTACGACGAACGAATAAAAACTTTAGAAAATGCGTTGACTCATTTTCAACTCTCCCTATAATGCGACTCCACACAGCGGGGGTGATTAGCTCAGTTGGTAGAGCATCTCCTTTACACGGAGGGGGTCGGCGGTTCGAGCCCGTCATCACCCACCATCTACTTCGGTAGACTCGCAGTGTAGATAAGCATTGAGATTGGGCGATTAGCTCAGTTGGTAGAGCATCTCCTTTACACGGAGGGGGTCGGCGGTTCGAGCCCGTCATCGCCCACCATTCTCACCTTATCGCAGCAGTTCCGAAATGGGCGATTAGCTCAGTTGGTAGAGCATCTCCTTTACACGGAGGGGGTCGGCGGTTCGAGCCCGTCATCGCCCACCATTTCGGGTCGTTAGCTCAGTTGGTAGAGCAGTTGACTTTTAATCAATTGGTCGCAGGTTCGAATCCTGCACGACCCACCAATGTAAAAAAGCGCCCTAAAGGCGCTTTTTTGCTATCTGCGATATAGCACATCCCCATTGCAGCCAGATCGCTTGTTTTACTCAAGCTCACGCCTTCTTTGCCGATACCTCTATTTTATGGCGAAAAGGATCTCAATATGACAACTCTTAAGCCCGTTTCTCTGTCGGCGATGGAAATCGGCAGCGTAGATAACAGCTCCGGCGGAAACGACATTGCTTCTCAAATCACCCGTCTGACCAAACAGATAACGAAAGTCACTCAGCAGCTCAAAGAAGTGGCCATGGGTGATGCCACAGCAGAAGAGAAGCAAAAGCAGCAGGAATTACTCGAATCTCAGCTGGCTATGTTGCAGGCACAACTGGCGCAATTGCAGCGTCAGCAGGCAGAAGAGGCGATGCCAAAACAGGAAAAAGGTCAGGCAGTCGCGGAAGGCATCAATAAGCCCTCCGCGGAGCATCAGATTAATATCTACATCTGATTATTGGTTTCGTTAAAAAGTGGATCGCGTGTGCGGGCCTCCATCAAACGTTCGGCCTGCATACGCACCACATCCCAGCAGGCATGCGCCGCGCCGGAAAGTGACCTGTTTTTACGGCGTACCAGCATCAGCTGGCGTTCGACACAGGGTACGAAACGCTTCACCGTTAAACGACTCCCCTGCGGCAGTGGCAGCGCCAGCGCCGGCAGAACGCTGATGCCAATCCCCGCTTCGACCATCGGGAAAAGCGTGGCAGGATGCCCGATCTCCTGCACAATGGTTGCCTTAACGCCCTGCGCGGCCAGAGCGGCATCTATCAGCGGACGGCTGCCTGATGCATAATCCTGTAACACCAGGTTTGCCCCCTGCAAGGCCTGCCAGGCCACGTGTGGCAGCGATGCCAGCGGATCATCATCGCGGCAGAGCAATAAAAAGGGCTCCGAGAGCACCACTTCACATTCCAGGTCGCTTACCGCTCCGGGATCAATAACGATGCCAAAATCCACATCCCCCTGACGGATACTCTCCAGAACCCACTGCTGCGGCCTGTCATGCAAAACAAAATCGATATCCGGATAGCGGTGATTACTTTCAGCGATGCACTGGGGAATAAGATGCGCCGAAATCGTCTGGCTCGCCGCCACTCTCACGGTGCCGGAAAGCTGTTGTCCGAGCCGTCCGACATCCCTGAGCGTACTGTGCAGTTCATCCAGCAGCCTCTCCAGACGCATTGCCAACTGCTGTCCCGCTTCGGTGAGTACCACTTCTCGCGTCGTACGGTCGAGCAGCTTCACTCCCGTTTGCGTTTCAAGCTCCTTAACGCTATGGCTCACCGCCGACTGGCTGAGGCCAATGATCTCCCCTGCCCGGCTAAAGCTGCGGGCCTGCGCGACGGTGACGAAAACGCGAAGCTGACGTAACGAATAATTCATCTGTTTAATTCATGAATGGATGCAATAAATCAATTTTATTTCTCAAAGGGAAGAAAGCACAATAGCGGCATCTGTTTTCAGGAGTGATTATGAAACTTTTTCGTATCCTTGATCCGTTTACGCTGACCCTGATTGGTGTCGTCTTGCTGGCCTCGTTCTTCCCGGCGCGGGGCAGTTTCGTTCCGGTTATTGAAGGACTGACCACGGCAGCCATTGCCCTGCTGTTCTTTATGCATGGCGCCAAACTCTCCCGGGAAGCCATTATTGCAGGCGGTAGCCACTGGCGACTGCACCTGTGGGTAATGTGCAGCACCTTTATCCTCTTCCCGGTTCTGGGCGTGCTGTTCGCCTGGTGGGCGCCGGTGAATGTCGATCCGGCGCTGTATACCGGTTTCCTTTATCTGTGCATTTTACCGGCCACCGTGCAGTCCGCTATTGCCTTTACCTCGCTGGCGGGCGGTAACGTCGCGGCGGCGGTTTGTTCTGCTTCCGCTTCCAGCCTGCTGGGGATCTTTGTTTCACCGCTACTGGTCGGTCTGCTGATGAACATGCACGGGGCGGAAGGCAATCTGGAGCAGGTGGGTAAAATTTGTCTGCAACTGCTGCTGCCGTTTGTGCTCGGACACTTATCCCGTCCCTGGATTGGGGCATTTGTGGCAAAACATAAAAAATGGATCGGGAAAACGGACCAAAGCTCAATTCTGCTGGTGGTTTACACGGCCTTCAGCGAAGCCGTGGTGAACGGCATCTGGCACAGGGTGGGCGCTGGATCGCTGCTGTTTATTGTGGTGGTAAGCATCGTTTTGCTGGCCATTGTCATCGCGGTTAACGTCTTTGTGGCCCGCAAATGCGGCTTCAATAAGGCCGATGAAATCACCATTGTATTTTGCGGATCGAAAAAGAGCCTGGCCAACGGGATCCCAATGGCCAATATTCTGTTCCCGACGTCCGTCATTGGGATGATGGTGTTGCCGCTGATGATTTTCCATCAGATCCAGTTGATGGTGTGCGCGGTACTGGCGCGGCGTTACAAGGCGCAGACTGAAAAGCTGGCGCAGGAAGAGACCCGCGCCGCGAAAGTTTAAGGACGTTTCAGGGGCTGAACCAGCTGGGTCAACCCCTCTGTTTTGATCAGTAACGTGATAGCCATCAGCTCGCCCAGACGCCCGGCGGGGAACTCATCCTTACGGGCAAACCACAGCAGATACTCTTCCGGTAAATCAATCAGCCTGCGACCCTTATATTTACCGAACGGCATCTCCGTATTGGCGATCTCAACGAGCTGCTCTTTTTCCACGTCACTCTCCTAACAGGCGCATCATTTCCGCTTCGTCGATTACCTCGATGCCAAGCTCCTGCGCTTTTGCCAGCTTCGAACCGGCCGCTTCCCCGGCAATCACCAGGTCGGTTTTCTTCGATACGCTGCCCGCCACTTTTGCCCCCAGCGCCACCAGGCGCGCTTTCGCGTCATCGCGCGAGAGCTGGCTCAGGCTGCCGGTCAGCACTACCGTTTTACCGGCAAACGGGCTGTCGATCTCTTCGGCATTAACCACTACCGGTGCAGGCCAGTGAATGCCCTGTTCCAGTAATTTACCGATCACTTCACGGTTGCTCTCTTCGGCGAAGAAGTTGAAAACGTGGGTAGCGACCACAATGCCGACATCAGGGACTTTCTGTAGCTCGTCGATGGTGGCTTTCTCCAGCGCGTCCAGCGTGCCGAAATACGCCGCCAGCCCTGCCGCCGTCGCCTCTCCGACTTCACGAATGCCAAGCGCGTAAAGGAAACGGGCAAAGGTGGTGTTTTTGGCCGCCTCGAGCGCGTTAACGATGTTCTGGGCAGATTTCGGCCCCATACGATCAAGACCGGTCAGCTTACCTGCCGTCAGGGTAAAGAGGTCCGCTGGCGTATGGACGTACTCTTTCTCAACTAACTGGTCGATAATCTTGTCACCCATTCCGTCGACGTCCATCGCCCGGCGGGAGACAAAGTGCTTCAGGGACTCTTTACGCTGCGCGCCGCAGATTAACCCGCCCGTACAGCGCGTTACCGCTTCCCCCTCCACGCGCTCAACGTCCGAACCACATACCGGACAGTGGGCTGGAAACTCGATGGCACGGGTATCGGCAGGACGTTCAGACTCAACAACGTTAACCACCTGTGGGATCACGTCGCCCGCGCGGCGAATCACCACTTTGTCACCAATGCGCAGGCCCAGGCGGGCAATTTCATCGGCGTTATGCAGCGTGGCGTTACTTACCAGCACGCCAGCCACCTGCACAGGCTCCAGACGCGCCACAGGCGTAATCGCCCCCGTACGCCCTACCTGAAACTCCACGTCGCGAACGAAGGTCATCTGCTCCTGCGCCGGGAACTTAAAGGCCACCGCCCAGCGCGGCGCACGGGCCACAAATCCTAACTGTTCCTGCAACGCCAGCGAGTTAACCTTGATCACCACGCCATCAATATCAAACCCGAGCGTGGGACGATCTTCTTCAACCTTGTGATAGAACGCCAGCACCGCCTCCGGAGAGTCGCAGAGCTGCACGCGGTTGCTAACCGGTAACCCCCACTCTTTGAACTGCATTAAACGACCCAGGTGAGTATCTGGCAGGTCACCGCCTTCCAGGATCCCGACGCCGTAGCAGAAGAAAGTAAGCGGTCGCTTCGCGGTGATTCGTGGATCGAGCTGACGCAGCGAACCTGCCGCCGCGTTACGCGGGTTTGCAAACACTTTCCCACCGGTACGACGCGCTTCTTCGTTGATCTTCTCGAAGCCCGCCTGCGGAAGGAACACTTCCCCGCGCACTTCCAGCCGGGCGGGAATGTTATCGCCACGCAGTTTCAGCGGGATCGCACGAATAGTGCGCACATTAGTGGTGATGTCTTCCCCGGTAGTGCCGTCGCCGCGCGTTGCGGCACGCACCATCACGCCGTTCTCATAAAGAATGCTAACGGCCAGACCATCCAGCTTTAGCTCGCAGCACCAGCTCAGATTGTCGATGCTCTTCAGGCGATCCTGCACACGCTTGTTGAAAGCCAGAAAACTCTCTTCATCAAACACGTTATCCAGCGACAGCATCGGCACTTCATGTCGCACCTGGCTGAAAGCGCCCAGCGGTTCCGCGCCGACGCGCTGCGTTGGGGAATCGGGCGTAATCAGTTCGGGGTGCTGCGCTTCCAGCTCGCGCAGTTCACGCATCAGGCGGTCATATTCCGCATCCGGCACTTCCGGTGCGTCCATAACATGATAGAGATATTCATGATGGCGAAGCGTGGTTCGCAGTTCAGTAAGTTGTTGTTCGATTGAGTCCATATCGCACCATCAATGAGAAAAACCCCCGACAGGCGGGGGTTGAGGAGGAGGTGAAGTTAACGCGACGATTACGCGTTCGCTTCCTTAACTTCGCGGATGCGGTCCTGATACTCGCGCAGTTTCTGCGGCGTCATCATTCGACGCTGATCGTCGAGCACCACACCGCCCACTTCGTCGGCGATGTGCTGAGCGGACTGTAGCATCAGCTTAAAGTTTTGCAGCTCGTCACCGTAGGACGGCACCTGCATAAAGATCGTAACCCCCGGCGTGACGAAATCACCGGTCATTTCCGGGTCAAACGTGCCTGGATTGACCATATTGGCCAGGCTAAACAGCGCCGGACCGCTACCGTCAGGACTCAGGTGGCGATGGAAAATATTCATGTCGCCGAACTTGAAGCCTGCCTGTTGGATGCTGTTAAGCAGCACGTCACCGTTCAGATGGGTGCCATGATGAGCAGCCACGTTCATGATGATCACTGCTTCTTTACGCTGCGGCTTTTCAACAACCGGTTCTGGCTCTGCGACCGGCTCTGGCTCAACGCGCGGAGCGGGCTGTGGCGCAGGCGGTTCAGGCTGCGGCTGCGGTTGTTGTACCGGCTGCGGCTGCTGAACAGGCTGTGGCTGATGCACTGGCTGTGCAGGCTGTTGCACAGGTTGCGGCTGTACAGGCTGTGGCGCAACGGGCTGCTGTTGCACAGGCTGCTGCGGCGGATGACGAACAGGTTCTTCCACTGGCGGCGGCGCTGGCTGGCGCGGCTGGGCAGAGGCATACGGTGGTTGATACTGGTGCTGCGGAGCGCGGGGGGCTTCATGCTCTCCATGCGCTGCGCCGGGCGCAGTATTGACCCGATGAACACGAACTTCACCCACGCCGTCGTCGTCAGGACCGTCGATGTCGTCTTCAACGTCATCGTCGTCACGACTGGACTTCATGCGCTTCAGTGGACGATCGCGAAACATAGAGGAACGCTCTTTACGGCTGGTCCAGAAACCATGTACCAGTAAAGCGATTATGGCGATCGCGCCAACAATGATTAATATCAGACGCAAATCCTGCATCATTATATTCTCTGTTGTTCTAACACCTTGCCACCACGGCAAACATTTACTCACTAAGAGTATTTGCCGTTTACGTCAAGTGCAAGTGTATGCAGAGCATTCACAGCATAAAGATGAACTAAATCGTGCTTTTTGCTGGTTTTTCGAACATTTCCGAACTGGTCATTGGCCCGTAACTGGATAATATAGGCGGGCAATTCCACTGGTTGTGTAAAAAGGAGTACAGCCTGGTATGGTTTCAACATCTTCTTCTGCCCCACGCAGCGGGGTCTGGTACTTTTCTCAGGGCTGGAAACTGGTCTCCCTGCCGGGCATTCGACGCTTCGTTATTTTGCCGTTACTGATCAACATTATTCTGATGGGCGGGGCCTTCTGGTGGCTGTTCACCAGACTGGAAAGCTGGATCCCTTCCCTGATGAGCTATGTGCCGGACTGGTTACAGTGGCTAGACTACCTGCTCTGGCCGATTGCGGTTATCTCCGTGCTGCTGGTTTTCGGCTATTTCTTTTCGACGATAGCAAACTGGATAGCCGCGCCGTTCAACGGTCTGCTGGCCGAACAGCTGGAAGCGCGCCTGACCGGTGCGACGCCACCTGACACGGGCGTACTGGGGATCGTGAAAGATCTCCCCCGCATCATGAAGCGTGAATGGCAGAAGTTCGCCTGGTACCTGCCGCGGGCGATTGTGCTGCTTATTCTTTATTTTGTACCCGGGATTAGCCAGACGGTCGCGCCCGTGCTGTGGTTCCTGTTCAGCGCCTGGATGCTCGCTATCCAGTACTGTGATTATCCGTTCGATAACCACAAAGTGCCGTTTAAAGAGATGCGCACTGCCCTGCGCACTCAGAAGGTTGCCAACATGCAGTTTGGCGCGCTGACCAGCCTGTTCACCATGATCCCTTTCCTGAATTTGTTCATCATGCCCGTCGCCGTTTGCGGCGCGACGGCGATGTGGGTGGACTGCTACCGTGCTAAGCACGCGTTATGGAAGTAATGCAAAAATGTGTAAAAGAGGGGTGGCTTATGCCGCCCCTTATTCCATACTGATCCCCATTATTTCCTTGCAGCATATAGATATGCGATTTCCTTACTTCCCCATACCTGTTCAACAGGTATGCTGGGTCGGTATCCCAATTTCATACAGTTAAGGACAGGCCATGAGTAAGATTTATGAAGACAACTCGCTGACTATCGGTCATACGCCCCTGGTTCGACTGAACCGTATCGGTAATGGACGCATTCTGGCGAAGGTCGAATCTCGTAACCCAAGCTTCAGCGTTAAATGCCGTATCGGTGCGAATATGATTTGGGATGCTGAAAAGCGTGGCGTGCTGAAACCTGGCGTTGAGCTGGTTGAACCCACCAGCGGCAATACCGGTATCGCTCTGGCCTATGTTGCGGCGGCGCGTGGCTATAAGCTGACGCTGACTATGCCTGAAACCATGAGCATTGAGCGTCGTAAGCTGCTGAAAGCGCTGGGTGCGAACCTGGTCCTGACCGAAGGCGCAAAAGGCATGAAGGGCGCGATTCAGAAGGCCGAAGAAATTGTTGCCAGCGATCCGGCAAAGTATCTGCTGCTCCAGCAGTTCAGCAACCCGGCCAACCCGGAAATTCATGAGAAAACCACCGGCCCGGAAATCTGGGAAGATACCGACGGTCAGGTTGATGTGTTTATCTCCGGCGTAGGCACCGGCGGTACGCTGACCGGTGTGTCTCGCTATATTAAAGGCACGAAAGGTAAAAAAGATCTGATTACCGTTGCCGTTGAGCCAACCGACTCACCGGTTATCGCTCAGGCGCTGGCAGGCGAAGAGATCAAACCTGGCCCACACAAAATCCAGGGTATCGGCGCTGGCTTTATTCCAGGCAACCTGGATCTGAAGCTGATCGATAAAGTCGTCGCCATTACCAATGAAGAAGCCATCTCCACGGCGCGTCGCCTGATGGACGAGGAAGGCATTCTGGCGGGTATCTCTTCCGGTGCGGCGGTTGCGGCAGCCCTCAAACTGCTGGAAGATGAAACCTTTACCAATAAGAATATTGTGGTTATCCTACCGTCTTCGGGTGAGCGTTACTTAAGCACAGCACTGTTTGCCGATCTCTTCACAGAGAAAGAACTGCAACAGTGATGCCAGCATGTTAAAAACGCGTAAAAAAGCACCTTTTCAGGTGCTTTTTTGTGGCCTGCTTCAAAGTTTTACCCCTCCTGGCATTGCTTCACCCCGTTGGGTCTGGTATTTAAACCAGCAATTATTTTGATGCGCGAAATTAATCGGTGAACGAAATAGCGCTGCTGAATCGATTTTATGATTTGGTTCAAGTCTTGCTTTCACTGCATAATGTTTAATGACGATTGAAACGTCAGCGCTAACTATACAGGCTAAAGTTAAGTCGCCAGGCTAGACTTTAGTTCCACAACACTAAACCTATAAGTTGGGGAAATACAATGTTCCAGCAAGAAGTTACTATTACCGCTCCGAACGGTCTGCACACCCGCCCTGCTGCTCAGTTTGTTAAAGAAGCGAAAGGCTTCACTTCTGAAATCACTGTGACTTCCAACGGCAAAAGCGCTAGCGCAAAAAGCCTGTTCAAGCTGCAAACTCTGGGCCTGACTCAGGGTACCGTTGTTACCATCTCCGCTGAAGGTGAAGACGAGCAGAAAGCAGTTGAGCATCTGGTTAAGCTGATGGCTGAACTCGAGTAAGTTTACCGGGTTCTTTTCAATATCAGTCACAAGTAAGGTAGGGTTATGATTTCAGGCATTTTAGCATCCCCGGGTATCGCTTTCGGCAAAGCATTGCTGCTGAAAGAAGACGAAATCGTCATTGACCGGAAAAAAATTTCTGCCGACAAGGTTGATCAGGAAGTTGAACGTTTTCTGAGCGGTCGTGCCAAGGCATCTGCGCAACTGGAAGCGATTAAAACTAAAGCTGGCGAAACTTTCGGTGAAGAAAAAGAAGCCATCTTCGAAGGGCACATTATGCTGCTCGAAGATGAGGAGCTGGAGCAGGAAATCATAGCCCTGATTAAAGATAAAGGCATGACGGCCGACGCGGCTGCGCATGAAGTTATCGAAGGACAGGCATCTGCCCTGGAAGAGCTGGACGATGAATACCTGAAAGAACGTGCGGCTGACGTACGTGACATCGGTAAGCGCCTGCTGCGCAACATCCTGGGTCTGGCCATCATCGATCTGAGCGCGATTCAGGACGAAGTCATCCTGGTTGCCGCTGACCTGACGCCGTCTGAAACCGCACAGCTGAACCTGAACAAGGTGCTGGGTTTCATTACTGATGCAGGTGGACGTACCTCCCACACCTCAATCATGGCGCGTTCTCTGGAGCTGCCAGCCATTGTGGGTACCGGTAGCGTTACCTCCCAGGTTAAAAACGACGACTATCTGATTCTGGATGCCGTAAACAATGTGGTTTACGTCAACCCAACTAACGATGTGATCGAGCAGCTGCGTTCCGTTCAGGAGCAGGTTGCTACCGAGAAAGCGGAACTCGCTAAACTGAAAGATCTGCCAGCTATCACGCTGGACGGCCATCAGGTTGAAGTGTGCGCTAACATCGGTACCGTACGTGACGTTGACGGCGCTGAGCGCAACGGCGCGGAAGGTGTAGGTCTGTATCGTACTGAATTCCTGTTCATGGATCGCGACGCTCTGCCAACGGAAGAAGAGCAGTTTGCAGCGTACAAAGCGGTTGCGGAAGCGTGCGGCTCGCAGGCTGTAATCGTCCGTACTATGGACATCGGTGGCGACAAAGAGCTGCCGTACATGAACTTCCCGAAAGAAGAGAACCCGTTCCTGGGCTGGCGTGCCGTGCGTATCGCCATGGATCGCAAAGAGATCCTGCGTGACCAGGTTCGCGCTATTCTGCGTGCCTCCGCTTTCGGTAAACTGCGCATCATGTTCCCGATGATCATTTCTGTTGAAGAAGTGCGTGCACTGAAGAAAGAGATCGAAATCTACAAACAGGAACTGCGCGACGAAGGTAATGCATTTGACGAATCCATTGAGATCGGCGTGATGGTGGAAACACCGGCAGCCGCGACCATTGCGCGTCATTTAGCCAAAGAAGTTGATTTCTTTAGTATCGGTACCAATGATTTAACGCAGTACACCCTGGCAGTTGACCGTGGTAATGATATGATTTCACATCTCTACCAGCCAATGTCACCGTCCGTACTGAATTTGATCAAGCAAGTTATTGATGCTTCTCATGCAGAAGGTAAATGGACTGGCATGTGTGGTGAGCTTGCAGGCGACGAACGTGCTACACTTCTGTTGCTGGGTATGGGTCTGGACGAATTCTCTATGAGCGCCATTTCCATCCCGCGCATTAAGAAGATTATCCGTAACACGAACTTCGAAGATGCGAAGGTGTTAGCAGAGCAGGCTCTTGCTCAACCGACAACGGACGAGTTAATGACGCTGGTTAACAAGTTCATTGAAGAAAAAACAATCTGCTAATCCACGAGATGCGGCCCAATTTACTGCTTAGGAGAAGATCATGGGTTTGTTCGATAAACTGAAATCTCTGGTTTCTGATGACAAGAAAGACTCCGGAACTATTGAGATTGTTGCTCCGCTCTCCGGCGAGATCGTCAACATCGAAGACGTGCCGGATGTAGTGTTTGCTGAGAAAATCGTTGGTGATGGCATTGCTATCAAACCAACTGGCAACAAAATGGTTGCTCCAGTTGACGGCACCATCGGTAAAATTTTTGAAACCAACCATGCGTTCTCTATCGAATCCGATAGCGGTATCGAACTGTTCGTTCACTTCGGTATCGACACCGTTGAACTGAAAGGCGAAGGCTTCAAACGTATCGCGGAAGAAGGCCAGCGTGTTAAAGTTGGCGACCCGGTAATTGAATTCGATCTGCCGCTGCTGGAAGAAAAAGCGAAGTCTACCCTGACTCCGGTTGTTATCTCCAACATGGACGAAATCAAAGAACTGATCAAACTGTCTGGCAGCGTCACCGTGGGTGAAACCCCGGTTATCCGCATCAAGAAGTAATTCTTGCCGCACAGAAAAATGGCGCCTTCGGGCGCCATTTTTGTTTATGCCGGCAGAATAAGCTCGTCATAGCCTTTCGACTGCGTGTAGATCATAACGTCAGTCACCCGATCGCCCGCCATGCGAATGGCATCGGCAACGGTCTTCCCTCCCACAATGCCGCTGACCAGCTCTGAACAGAACAGATCGCCCGTTCCTTTCAGATCCGTCTCTACGCGCGGGTGCGCGCTTACGGTAACACCTTCTTCGCTCACCAGCACGACGTGGATATTCTGCGGATCGTCAGCCACTGGCGCGCTGGTGATCGCCACCCATTTCAGCGTGTCGGACAGCAGCCCCTGCGCGGCGGCAATGGCGCTCTCCGGCGTACGGCACGGTTTGCCGCTCAGCACTTCCAGTTCATACACGTTGGGCGTAATGCCCTGGGCCAGCGGGAGCAGATGCTCACGGTAGGCTTCAGGAATATCCGGCTTCACGTACATCCCGCTATCGATATCCCCAATTACCGGGTCAACCAGCACCAGCAGATCGGGATGTTGCACTTTGATTGCCTTCAGCCACTTCGCCAGCAGCGCGATCTGGCTGGCGCTGCCCATATAGCCGGTGGTGACCGCTTTAAGCTCGCGCAGGATCTCGCGCTCTTCCAGCGCCTTAAGGTAGCCGCTGAACCACTCGTCCGGGATCACCCCGCCGTAGAAGGTGTCGTAGTGCGGCGTATTGCTGAACAGCACCGTTGGCACGGCGGTAACGTTCAACCGGTGGGTTCGAATATTCGGCACCGCGATGCTGTTTCCCACGCTGCCGTACACCACCTGCGACTGTACGGCGACAATATCGGTTTGCTGCGCCCGGGTGTTATCCCGGAATAAAAACATCTCCATGACGCTTAAATCCCCGCCCCCTGCGAATAACTCTCTTCACCAAAGACGCCGGTAGACAGATAACGGTCGCCGCGATCGCAAATAATCGCTACGACCACCGCCCCCGGCGTGGACTCAGCCACCCGGATCGCACCCGCTACGGCACCGCCAGAGCTGACGCCGCAGAAGATACCTTCACGCACGGCCAGCTCACGCATGGTATTTTCCGCCTCGCGCTGATGAATATCCAGCACCTGGTCCACAAGCTGCGCATTAAAGATGCCCGGCATATACTCCGCCGGCCAGCGGCGGATGCCCGGAATACTGCTCCCCTCTTCCGGTTGCAGGCCGACAATCGTCACCGGCTTCTCCTGTTCGCGCAGAAAGCGTGACACACCGGTGATCGTGCCCGTGGTCCCCATGCTGGAGACAAAGTGGGTGATGCGCCCGTCGGTTTGCTGCCAGATTTCCGGGCCGGTGGTGGTGTAGTGCGCGTACGGGTTGTCCGGGTTGTTGAACTGGTCGAGGAGCTTGCCTTCCCCGCGCTCCGCCATCGCTAACGCTAAATCTCGCGCCCCTTCCATCCCCTGCTCTTTGCTCACCAGAATCAGCTCGGCTCCATAGGCGCGCATGGCGGCCCGGCGCTCCTGGCTCATGTTATCCGGCATCAGCAGCTTCATGCGGTAGCCTTTCAGGGCGGCAATCATTGCCAGCGCGATACCGGTATTTCCGCTGGTGGCCTCAATGAGCACGTCGCCTGGCTTAATTTCACCGCGCTTCTCGGCCTGGACAATCATCGACAGTGCCGCCCGGTCTTTCACCGACCCCGCCGGGTTATTGCCTTCGAGTTTGACCCAGATTTCGCTGCCGTTATCAGGCCCCATGCGCTGAAGTTTGACCAGAGGGGTGTTGCCAATGGTGTGTTCGAGTGTATTCACGATTTTTACTCAATAAAAAAGCCGGGTGGCGCTTAGCTTACCCGGCCTACAAGACGCAGTGATAACTGTAGGCCCGGTCAGCGCAGCGCCACCGGGCGATAAACATACTAATAACCTATCAGGCTGACTCCGCCAGAGCAATATCCTCGCGCGTCTCAATGCGCTCGTTGCCATGATAAATGCGCGCGTGTTGCAGCCCGACAAACAGGCGCTCCCCCCGGTACGGCGGCACGTCGTCACGCATAACCACGGTCAACGGCTCGGTGTACCAGCCCAGGGGCTGTACCACTAATTGGGTGTAGTGCCCTTTAGGGCTAGCTTCCAGCACCTGCACCGGAAGCGGTGAATCCAGGCTGGTACGGCGGCTGACGTCCACTTCCCACGGACGCAGGAACAGATCCACCGGCCCCTGATGCGCGGAGGTATACCCCAGCGGCCAGCGGTGCGCGCCAACGTGGAACTGACCGCCGCGAATGGTGCCCTGAAGGCGGTTTACTTCCCCCATAAACTCCAGCACAAAGCGGGTCGCCGGTTCACGCCAGAGCTGCTCTGGCTCGTCAACCTGCTCAATATTGCCCTGACTCATCACCACCACGCGATCGGCCACTTCCATCGCCTCTTCCTGATCGTGGGTCACGAAAACGCTGGTGAACTGGAGTTCCTCATGCAGCTGACGCAGCCAGCGGCGCAGCTCTTTTCGCACCTGCGCATCCAGCGCGCCAAACGGTTCGTCCAGCAGCAGAATTTGCGGTTCAACGGCTAACGCACGCGCCAGCGCCACGCGCTGCTTCTGCCCGCCGGAAAGTTGAGCCGGAAAGCGGTCCGCCAGATGCGCAAGCTGCACCATCTCCAGCAGTTTGGTCACTTTCGCTTTGATGGCGGCGGCATCTGGACGTTCACGACGCGGCAGCACGGTCAGGCCAAACGCGATGTTGTCGAATACCGTCATGTGGCGGAACAGCGCATAATGCTGAAATACAAAGCCCACTTTACGGTCGCGGGCGTGCAGGCGGCTAACGTCCGTACCGTGGAAGCGAATATGTCCGCTGGTCTGGTGTTCAAGCCCGGCGATAATACGCAGCAGCGTGGTTTTACCGGAGCCAGACGGCCCCAGCAGCGCCACCATTTGTCCGGAAGGGATATCCAGCGAGATATCATTCAGCACCTGGGTGCGACCAAAAGACTTCTTAATATTGGCAATCTCAATGCTCATGATTTCCCTCCTGATGCTGACGTTTTTCCTGATTCTCTAAACGCCACTGCACCACACTCTTCAAAAACAGGGTCAAAATCGCCATCAGCGTCAGCAACGCTGCGGCAGTAAAGGAACCGACGGTGTTGTAGTCCTGTTCCAGTAATTCAATCTGTAACGGCAGCGACAGGGTTTCGCCGCGAATCGAGCCGGATACCACCGACACCGCGCCAAACTCACCGATCGCACGGGCGTTGGTCAGCACCACGCCGTAAAGCAGTGCCCAGCGGATATTCGGCAGCGTGACGCGGCGGAACATCTGCCAGCCGGAAGCGCCGAGCAGCACCGCGGCTTCATCTTCATGGCTGCCCTGGCTGAGCATCACCGGCACCAGCTCGCGCACCACGAACGGACAGGTGACAAAGACGGTCACCAGCACCATCCCCGGCCAGGCGAACATGATTTGCAGGTCGTGCTCATCCAGCCAGCCGCCCAGCGGGCCATTGGAGCCGTAGAAGAGCAGATAAACCAGACCCGCCACCACCGGAGACACCGCAAACGGGATATCCAGCAGGGTCAGCAACAGCTGACGCCCCGGGAAGTTAAAGCGCGTTACCAGCCAGGCCAGCAATACGCCAAACACCAGATTCACCGGGACGGTGATCAGGGCAATCATCACCGTCAGCCAGATGGCGTGGAGCATGTCAGGATCGGCCAGGTTTTGCAGCGCGGGCATAATCCCTTTGCTGAAGGCCTGCACGAAGATGTACACCATCGGCACGACGAGAATGAATGCGGAGACCAGCACGCCGGTACCAATCAGAAACCATTTGCCCCAGTTGATGCGGGGCGCGTCATAGCGCTTCAATTGCGTAACTTCCGCCATCAGTGACCTACCACACGTCGACCAAAGCGACTTTGCAGAGTGTTAATCGAAAACAGTAGCAGCAGCGACGCGGCAAGGATCACCGAGGCAATCGCGCTCGCGGCCGGATAATCAAACTCCTGCAAACGGACAAAAATCATCAGCGAGGTCACTTCGGTTTTCCACGCGATGTTCCCGGCGATAAAAATGACCGCGCCAAATTCACCGAGGCTGCGGGTAAAGGAAAGCGCCACCCCCGCCAGCAAGGCCGGAGAAAGTTCCGGCAGCACAACCTTACGGAAACTCTGCCAGCGCGTGGCGCCCAGGGTTTCCGCGGCCTCTTCGTATTCGGGGCCTAACTCTTCCAGCACCGGCTGCACGGTACGTACCACAAACGGGATGCTGGTGAAGGCCATCGCCACCGCGATACCGATCCAGGTATAGGTCACTTTAATATCAAACTTCGCCAGCCATTCGCCGTAAAAGCCGTTCACGGAGAACAGCGACGCCAGCGTCAGACCGGCCACCGCCGTCGGCAGGGCAAACGGCAGATCCATCAGGGCGTCGAGCAGCGTGCGGCCCGGGAAGCGATAGCGGGTTAAGATCCATGCCATCAGCAGGCCAAACACGCCGTTAAAAATCGAGGCCACGAATGCAGACAGCAGCGTGACCTTGTAGGCCGCCACCACCTGCGGGTTGGTGACCACTTCCCAGTACTGGGACCAGCTCATCTCAGCGAGCTGCATCACCAGAGCGCTGAGCGGTAACAATAAAATCAGACAGACGAACAGCAGGCTGGTCCCGAGGCTTAAGGTAAAACCCGGCAGCACACGTCTTGTTGATCCTGCAAACATTACTTACGCCCCGCCGCCAGCAATTTGTCTAACTCACCGCCGCTGGCAAAATGCGTTTTCATCACCTCAGGCCAGGCGCCGAAATGATCTTCCACGCGGAACAGCTCGGTCTGCGGGAATTTGTCTTTCAGCTTGTTCATCACGTCCGGATTATTAACGCGGTAGTAATAGTCAGTAATCACCGTCTGCGCCTGCGGGCTGTACAGATAGTTGAGATAGGCTTTTGCCGCTTTCTCAGTGCCGTTGGCTTTGACGTTTTTATCCACCCACGCCACCGGGAACTCGGCCAGAACGTTGGTTTTCGGGATAACCACTTCGAAGCCCTGCGCTTCGTACTGTTTACGAATATTGTTCACTTCGGATTCAAAGCTGATCAGCACATCGCCCAGCCCGCGCTCGGCGAAAGTGGTGGTTGCGCCCCGGCCGCCGGTGTCAAACACTTCGACGTTTTTCAGGAACTGGGTCATAAACTGTTCGGTTTTCGCTTTATCGTTACCGTCAGCTTTGTCCGCCGCGCCCCACGCCGCCAGATAGGTATAACGCGCGTTGCCGGAGGTTTTCGGATTCGGGAAAATCAGCTTGACGTCAGAACGCACCAGGTCGTTCCAGTCGTGAATGTTTTTCGGGTTGCCCTTGCGCACCAGGAAGCCCATGGTGGAATAGAACGGCGAACTGTTGTTCGGCAGGCGGCTTTGCCAGTCCGCCGGGATCAGCTTGCCTTTGTCGTGCAGGATCTGCACGTCCGTGACCTGGTTGTAGGTCACCACATCCGCTTTCAGCCCCTGCAAAATGGCCAGCGCCTGCTTGGATGAACCAGCGTGCGACTGTTTGATGGTCAGCTTGTCGCCGTTGTTCTCTTTCGCCCACTGCTGTTCAAATGCGGGATTAAGGGCGGCAAACAGCTCGCGTGAAACATCATAAGAACTGTTCAGCAACTCGGTTGCCTGCGCCTGCGCCACCAGCAGTAAACCTGCCAGTGCCAGCGATCCTTTTTTCAGTACAGTAACGGCCATTGCGCACCCTTATAAATGTGATGACTATCTTATAGTCATAATATTTATAACGGAGTCTAAAGGAGTAACGGTTTTATATACCGTTTGGTGATTTAGAAGCAGAAAAGGGAATAAGGGGTGCGGGAGAAATTGCCGGGTGGCGCTAACGCTTACCCGGCCTGCGAATGGAGAGCGATTTACAGCGCCAGCAGGCGCTCAACGGACGGCGCAAAGTAGTAGCCGCCGGTCACCGGACGGGTGAAGCGCAGCATGGCGTCACGCTTGCCGTCGGTATCGCCAAACATGCTCAGCAGCTGCTGTTCGATGTTGTAGAGGCGCGCACAGTAAGCGCAGAAGTACAGGCCGTGCGTACCGCTCGCGGTGCCGTACGGCAGGCTCTGGCGAACAATCTTCAGCCCCTTACCGTCTTCTTTAAGGTCAACGCGGGTCAGGTGGGACGTGACCGGACGCGCATCGCCGTCAATCTCTTCATTGGCGTCTTTGGTGCGGCCAATCATCATCTCCTGGTCATGCACGCTCATGCGGTTAAGCTGCCTGAGGTTATGCTCCCAGCGCTGGACGAACACGTAGCTGCCGCCCGCGTCCACGCCATCCTTGATTACAGCCACCTCGCGACGCGTCTCTTCCCCGGCCGGGTTTTCGGTGCCGTCGACGAAGCCGCTCAAATCGCGCTCTTCCACCCAGCGGAAACCGTGGATCTCTTCCTGCACGTCGATGCTGTCACCAAAGGCCTCAATCGCTGCCTGAGCGACGGAGAAATTCACGTCATGGCGCAGGGAGAGGATATGGATCAGGACGTCATACTGGGTGGCGGGCGCAAGACCTTTGCCATAAGGAATAAAGTCTTTCAGCTCTTCTGCGCCTTCGCCGCCGCTCAGCTGACGCCAGACGGTATTGCCAAAGGCAACCACCGCGCCCAGATGGGCTTCGGGGAATTTGGCCTGAAAGGTGGCCAGTTTATCAACGAAAATTTTGCTGGCCGCGCGCAGGGCATCCACGTCCCCTTTGACGTTGGCTTCAATCCAAATCGCCGCGCGGCAATGTTCTGGCAAAATGCCACTCTGAACCTGAGACATCGCTCCTCCTGAAAAAAAGATGCCACGACAGCGTGGCATTGATGGCGGCTATTATACCTGGATTTCAGCGAGGCGGCTTGCTCAGGCGCAAATTACTGCTTCCAGATAATTTTGCTCACTTTCCACTTTTTCAGGGTGTCGTCAGACGGCATTAACCCTTCCGGACCGTTCCAGGCGCCGCTGAATACATAGCTAATGTGCTGGCTGCCGTCGGCCTTACACTCGACCGCCACGCTGTCATCCGACGGCACGCTGGCGCAGTGGCCAAACGCTTTCTGGTAGAGCTCGCCAAACGGCGTACCTACCTTCACGCCACCTGAGGTCGGAATCTCTTCATCCATCACCGCAATGCGGTTGACCGTACCTTTATCGCCGTTGATGACCATCGCCACCTTGTCGTCTTTCAACGCTTCGAAATAGCGCACGATGTTGCCGTTCTCGGTTTTCATGCCGCTGCGCAGGCGATAATCACTGCCGATGGCCTCCTGAATGGCATCCTGATCCAGCGCCGTCGAGGCGGTGATTTTGCCCACGCCCTGCTCGGTCACTTCCGTTGAGGAGCCAAACCAGTTCCACGGATAGGCCGCAGACCAGTTGATGGATGAGAGCGTGGAACAGCCGGTTAACGCCAGCGGGAGAGCGCATAAAAGTAAACGCAGCGATTTCATTGAGACGTCCTTACGTAATAAATCAACGCTTGTTGGAGTGCAGTATCGGCAAAAAGTGCCGTTTTAATCTGACTCTTGCGTAAAACAGGCGCGTAAACGGGGGTTCGTGACCAGCCACAGCAGCGCGACAATATCCGCCACCACCAGCGCAATCCCGATACCGGAAAGCGGCTCGCCGTACAGCCAGAGCACGGGCTGCCAGACCAGGAGCACAACCTGCGCCAGAATCAACAGCCAGCGAAGTGCGCGCCAGATGCGCGGGAGGAACTGCCGCCGACCGCTGCACAGGAACGCCAGCACCGCCGGTACACCGGGCAGTAACCCCAGCCAGAACGCATCGTGATCGGGATAAAAGAGATTCAGTAGCGTATCGCCCTGCCCGCGTGACGCGCCAGCCATCACGAACAGCACCCAGGTGCGGGCCTGCAACAGCAGAACGCACCAGAATAAAAAAGGCAGACGCAGACGACCGTGAACATCATAGTCGCCAGGGTGGAACTCAGTACTCTTCATCTTCGATCAGGCGCTTACCCAGCGTCAGTACATCCGCGTGCTCGTAGCCCAGACGTTCATACATGCCCAGCACCACGTCGTTATCTTCCCGCACCATAATCTGGATTTTCGGGCAGCCACGGGCGATCAGTTTCTTTTCCAGACGGTTAAGCAGCGCGTTGGCGATGCCGCGCGCGCGATATTCCGGGTGCACGCCCAGATAGTAGGCCGACCCGCGGTGGCCGTCGTACCCGCCCATTACCGTCCCGACCACCTCGCCGTTGACCTCAGCGACCAGAAACAGACTGACGTCGTGGTTCACCTTCCGTTCGATGTCCATTTCCGGATCGTTCCACGGACGCAGCAGATCGCAGCGCTCCCAAAGGGTGATCACCTCTTCGAAATCTTCCTGGCGAAAAACGCGTATCTCCATGGTATTAACCGCCTTTTCGGGTTTAAAAACAGTGATTATGGCGTGAACAGGGCATTTAGCCAATAACCGGGGAAAAACTCGCCAAAATTTGGCATAATGTCACTTTGTCACGTATTGAAATGAAAAGTAAAACAATTCTCAATAAGGAATGTCGTCACGCAAAACGCGATACGATATAACACCAGGACCCCAATTTTTACAATTCAGGCCGCATGAGCACATTCAAACCATTAAAAGCACTCACATCGCGTCGTCAGGTTCTCAAAGCGGGGCTGGCGGCCTTAACGTTAACAGGCATCGCAAAGCAGGCTCAGGCAAAAGAAGAGAGCTCGCTTAAAACCAGTAACGGACACAGCAAGCCGAAAACCAAAAAAGCCGGCGCAAAGCGTCTGGTCATGCTCGATCCGGGCCACGGCGGGATCGACACCGGCGCCATTGGCCGAAACGGGTCGAAAGAAAAACACGTCGTGCTGGAAATTGCAAAAAATGTGCGCGCAATTTTACGCAGCAACGGCATTGACGCCCGCCTGACGCGCACGGGCGACACGTTTATCCCGCTGTACGATCGCGTGGAAATTGCCCATAAGCATGGCGCCGACCTGTTTATGTCCATTCACGCGGATGGCTTCACAAACCCTTCCGCCGCAGGCGCCTCGGTGTTCGCCCTCTCCAACCGTGGCGCCAGTAGCGCCATGGCGAAATACCTCTCCGATCGCGAAAACCGGGCGGATGAGGTGGCCGGGAAAAAAGCCACCGACAAAGACCATCTGTTGCAGCAGGTTCTGTTTGATCTGGTACAGACCGATACCATCAAAAACAGCCTGACGCTCGGCTCGCATATCCTTAAACGGATTAAGCCCGTGCACCGTCTGCACAGTAAAAGCACCGAGCAGGCCGCGTTTGTGGTGCTGAAGTCCCCGTCCATTCCGTCCGTGCTGGTTGAAACCTCGTTCATTACCAACCCGGAAGAGGAGCGTTTACTCGGCACCACGGCGTTTCGTCAGAAGATCGCGAACGCCATTGCCTCCGGGGTTATCAGTTATTTCAACTGGTTCGATAATCAAAAAGCACACTCCAGGAAACGTTGATGAAACCGAATGCACAGCTGGTCAAAACGTTCCTGATGCAGCTACAGGACGCGATTTGCCAGAAACTGGCCGCCGCAGACGGCGGTGAATTCCAGGAAGACGCCTGGCAGCGCGAAGCGGGCGGCGGCGGGCGCAGCCGCGTGCTGCGTAACGGCGGTATTTTTGAACAGGCCGGGGTTAACTTCTCCCACGTTCACGGTGATGCAATGCCAGCGTCCGCCACGGCGCATCGGCCTGAACTGGCGGGCCGCAGCTTCGAGGCGATGGGCGTCTCGCTGGTGGTGCATCCGCATAACCCGTTTGTGCCAACCAGCCACGCCAACGTGCGCTTTTTCATCGCGGAAAAACCGGGAGCCGATCCCGTCTGGTGGTTTGGCGGCGGTTTCGACTTAACGCCTTACTATGGCTTCGAAGAGGACGCCGTGCACTGGCACACCACCGCGCGCGACCTCTGCCTGCCGTTTGGCGAAGACGTTTACCCGAAATACAAAAAGTGGTGCGATGATTATTTCTATCTGAAGCATCGCGACGAGCAGCGCGGCATCGGCGGGCTGTTCTTTGACGATCTCAACACCCCGGATTTTGATACCGCATTCAGCTTTATGCGCGCGGTGGGTGAAGGCTTTACCGACGCCTATCTGCCAATTGTCGAACGCCGCAAAAACACCGACTATGGCGTTCGCGAGCGTGAGTTCCAGCTGTACCGCCGCGGGCGCTACGTGGAGTTTAACCTGGTATGGGATCGCGGGACGCTGTTTGGCCTGCAAACCGGTGGGCGCACGGAGTCCATTCTGATGTCGATGCCGCCGCTGGTGCGCTGGGAATACAGCTTTGAACCCAAAGAAGGCAGCCCGGAGGCTGCCTTGCGTGATTTTATTCGGGTTCGGGACTGGGTGTAACCCCCTCACCCCTGCCCTCTCCCAAAGGGAGAGGGAGTATAAATTCCCTCTCCCTTTGGGAGAGGGTTAGGGTGAGGGTAAAAATTACAGCGGCTGCGTCTGTGCCTCAACCACCGCTAGCGCCACCATGTTGACGATACGACGCACGGAGGCAATCGGCGTTAATACATGTACCGGTTTTGACACCCCCATCAGCACTGGCCCTACGGTCACCCCTTCAGAACTCGACACGCGCAGCAGGTTATAGCTGATACGCGCCGCTTCTACGTTCGGCATAATCAGCACGTTCGCGGAGCCTTTCAGCGGGCTGTCCGGCATACGTTCATTACGAATGCTCTCCACCAGCGCGGCGTCGCCGTGCATCTCGCCGTCGATCATCAGTTCCGGCGCACGCTCGCGCACCAGGTCCAGCGTCTGGCGCATTTTGCACGCCGCCGCGGATTTGGATGACCCGAAGTTAGAATGCGACAGCAGCGCCACTTTCGGCTCGATACCAAAGCGGCGCACGGTTTCCGCCGCCATCACGGTGATTTCCGCCAGTTCGTCCGGGGAAGGATCGTCGTTGACGTAGGTATCGGCGATAAAGGTGTTACCGCTTGGCAGCAGCAGCGCGTTCATTGCGCCGGCAGTATGGACACCCTCGCGATAGCCGAAGATCTCCTGCACCACGCTGAAATGCTCATGGTACTCGCCGATGGTGCCGCAGATCAGCGCATCCGCCTCACCGCGGTGAACCATGATCGCACCGATCACCGTGGTGTTGCTGATCACCGCCCGCTGCGCCTGCTCCTGGGTGATCCCGCGACGCTTCATGATCGAATAGTATTCGTTCCAGTACTCTTTGAAGCGCGGATCGGATTCGTTATTGACGATCTCAAAGTCGACGCCCGGCTTAATTTGCAGGCCCAGCTTCTGGATACGCATCTCGATCACGCTCGGACGACCAATCAGGATCGGTTTCGCCAGCCCTAAGGTGATCAGCTCCTGCGTGGCGTGCAGCACGCGCGCCTCTTCCCCTTCCGCCAGCACCACGCGCTTCGCGTCAGCGCGCGCCTGGGAGAAGATCGGCTTCATAAACAGGTTGGTTTTGTAGACGAACTCGGTGAGTTTATCGACGTAGGCATCGAAATCTTCAATCGGCCGCGTCGCCACGCCAGAGTCCATCGCCGCTTTGGCCACCGCTGGCGCGATCTTCACGATCAGACGCGGGTCAAATGGTTTAGGGATAATGTAGTCCGGGCCGAAGCTCAGATCCTGATCGCCGTAGGCGGAGGCCACCACTTCGCTCTGCTCGGCGTGCGCCAGCTCTGCGATAGCATGAACGGCGGCGAGCTTCATCTCTTCGTTGATTGCCGTAGCGCCGACGTCCAGCGCACCGCGGAAGATGAACGGGAAGCAGAGCACGTTGTTCACCTGGTTCGGGTAGTCCGAACGTCCGGTACAGATGATCGCGTCTTCACGCACTGCCTTCGCCAGCGGCGGCAGAATTTCCGGCTCCGGGTTCGCCAGGGCCAGGATCATTGGCGCGCGCGCCATCTTCTGCACCATCTCCTGGGTCAGTACTTTCGGGCCTGAACAGCCGAGGAAAATGTCGGCACCTTCAATGACATCTTCTAGCGTGCGCTTGCCGTCGTCTTCCACCGCATAGGCCGCCTTGGTTTCCGCCATGTTTGGCTCGCGGTCTTTGTAAATCACGCCTTTGGAGTCGCAGACCACGATGTTGTGTTTCTGCATGCCCAGCGCCACCAGCAGGTTCATACAGGCGATGGCCGCGGCGCCAGCGCCGGAGACCACCATGCGCACGTCGGAGAGGTTTTTCTCCACCACACGCAGACCGTTCAGAATGGCGGCGGTACTGATAATCGCCGTGCCGTGCTGGTCGTCATGGAACACGGGAATGTTCATACGCTCGCGCAGCTTCTGCTCGATATAGAAACATTCCGGCGCTTTGATGTCTTCCAGGTTGATGCCGCCGAAGGTCGGCTCCAGCGCCGCCACCACGTTGATGAATTTATCCGGGTCCAGTTCGTCCACTTCGATATCAAAGACGTCGATACCGGCAAATTTCTTAAACAGAACGCCCTTCCCTTCCATCACCGGCTTACCGGCCAGCGCGCCAATGTTCCCTAACCCCAGTACCGCCGTACCGTTAGAGATAACGGCCACCAGGTTGCCACGGGCGGTGTATTTGTACGCTGCCAGCGGATCTTTTTCGATTTCAAGGCACGGGGCAGCTACGCCTGGCGAGTAGGCCAGCGCCAGATCGCGCTGGGTCGCGAGCGGTTTGGTCGGGGATACCTGGATTTTACCCGGAACAGGAAACTCGTGAAAATCGAGAGCGCTTTGTTTTAACTGATCATCCATCTTGTTATTCCTTTCACGTTTCGGTCAAAAAGGGTGATGTTGACGTTCCTATGCACACCCTGGTGTGCCGCATAGTATCGCCGCAGGCAGGCTCCTAAACTTTGAAGGCTGCCAAACTCTCACCATTGCAGAATAAAAATTGTTATCAATTTATAACAGCCATGTTACCCGTCTCAGACAGCAATGCCTCCCCCGTCTGCTATGCTTTTTTGTTAAGTCCATCATGATTTTCTCAGAAGTGTGACCTGACGCACTCGACTAACTCTTTTATTTCCAAGGAGTAATTATGAACCAGCTAGACGGCATCAAACAATTTACCACCGTGGTTGCAGACAGCGGCGACATCGAATCGATTCGTCACTACCAGCCGGAAGACGCGACCACCAACCCCTCGCTGCTGCTCAAGGCGGCCGGTCTTGCGCACTTTAGTCATCTGATTGATGACGCCCTTGCCTACGGCAAACAGCGCGGGAAAACGCAGGAGCAGCAGGTCGCCGAGGCCAGTGACAAGCTGGCGGTCAATATCGGTGCGGAAATTCTTAAAAGCATACCGGGACGCGTCTCCACCGAAGTGGATGCCCGCCTCTCATTCGACCAGGAAAAGAGCATTAGCAAGGCTCGCCGCCTGGTGGAACTCTATCAGGAGCAGGGGATCGATAAATCACGCATCCTGATCAAGCTTGCCTCCACCTGGGAAGGCATCCGCGCGGCGGAAGTGCTGGAGAAAGAGGGGATCAACTGTAACCTGACGCTGCTGTTCTCCTTCGCCCAGGCGCGTGCCTGCGCCGAAGCGGGCGTGTTCCTGATTTCACCGTTTGTCGGACGTATCTACGACTGGTATCAGGCGAAACAGCCGATGGATCCGTATGTGGTGGACGAAGATCCCGGCGTGAAATCGGTGCGTAATATCTACGATTATTACAAGCAGCACCGCTACGAGACCATCGTGATGGGGGCCAGCTTCCGCCGCACCGAGCAGATCCTCGCGCTCGCGGGCTGCGACCGGCTGACCATCTCCCCTGACCTGCTGAAAAAGCTTCAGGAGAGTGAAGAGACGGTGATCCGCAAGCTGGTGCCAACCTCCACCGTTCTGCCAAAACCAAAACCCATGACCGAAGCGGAATTCCGCTGGGAGCACAATCAGGATCCAATGGCCGTGGAAAAACTGGCGGACGGCATCCGTCAGTTCGCCGTCGACCAGCGCAAACTCGAAGATCTTCTCGCCGCCAAACTTTAACCTTGCCACGGAGTGAACTATGTCCCGTAAAGAGCTCGCCAACGCCATTCGCGCCCTCAGCATGGATGCCGTACAAAAAGCCAATTCCGGCCACCCTGGCGCCCCCATGGGTATGGCTGATATCGCCGAAGTGCTGTGGAACGACTTCCTGAAGCACAACCCTACCGATCCGACCTGGTACGACCGCGACCGTTTTATTCTTTCCAACGGGCACGCCTCGATGCTGCTCTACAGCCTGCTGCACCTTTCCGGCTACGATCTGCCGCTTGAGGAATTAAAAAACTTCCGCCAGCTGCACTCCAAAACGCCGGGCCACCCGGAGATCGGCTATACGCCGGGCGTTGAAACCACTACCGGCCCGCTGGGCCAGGGGCTGGCGAATGCGGTTGGCCTGGCGATTGCCGAACGTACGCTGGCCGCGCAGTTCAACCAGCCCGACCACGAGATTGTCGATCACTATACCTATGTCTTTATGGGCGACGGCTGTCTGATGGAGGGGATCTCTCACGAGGTCTGTTCTCTGGCGGGCACCCTGGGGCTGGGCAAGCTGATTGGCTTCTACGATCACAACGGTATCTCCATTGACGGGGAAACCGAGGGCTGGTTTACCGACGATACGGCGAAACGCTTTGAAGCCTATCACTGGCACGTGGTGCACGAGATCGACGGTCACGATCCAGAGGCGGTGAAAAAAGCGATTCAGGAAGCGCAGAGCGTGAAGGACAAACCGTCCCTGATCATCTGCCGCACCACCATCGGCTTCGGCTCGCCGAACAAAGCGGGCAAAGAGGAGGCGCACGGCGCGGCGCTGGGTGAAGAGGAAGTGGCGCTGACCCGCCAGAAACTGGGCTGGAAACACCCGGCCTTTGAGATCCCAAAAGAGATCTACAAGGCCTGGGATGCTCGCGAAACAGGTGAAAAAGCGCAGCAGGCCTGGAACGAGAAGTTTGCCGCCTACAAAAAAGCGTATCCGGAGCTGGCGGCTGAGTTTACCCGCCGCATGAGCGGCGGCCTGCCGGAAGACTGGGAAGAGAAAACCCAGGCGCTGATTGAAAACCTGCAATCCAACCCGGCGAAAATTGCCACCCGTAAGGCATCACAAAACACCCTTAACGCGATTGGCCCAATCCTGCCCGAACTGCTGGGCGGCTCGGCGGATCTGGCGCCAAGTAACCTTACCATCTGGTCCGGCTCTAAATCCCTGAAGGAGGACATTGCCGGGAACTACATCCACTACGGCGTGCGCGAGTTTGGGATGACCGCCATTGCCAACGGCATCGCCCACCATGGCGGCTTCGTGCCGTACACCGCCACCTTCCTGATGTTTGTCGAATATGCCCGTAACGCGGCGCGTATGGCGGCCCTGATGAAGGCGCGGCAAATCATGGTGTACACCCACGACTCTATCGGGCTGGGTGAAGATGGGCCGACGCACCAGGCGGTAGAGCAGCTGGCGAGCCTGCGCTTAACGCCAAACTTCAGCACCTGGCGTCCTTGCGATCAGGTGGAAGCGGCAGTGGGCTGGAAGCTGGCCGTAGAGCGTCATAACGGACCCACGGCGCTGATCCTGTCGCGCCAGAACCTGGCGCAGATCGAGCGCACGCCGGAGCAGGTGAAAAATATCGCCCGCGGCGGGTACATCCTGAAAGACCGCGGCGGCAAGCCAGACGTGATCCTGATCGCCACCGGTTCCGAGGTGGAAATCACGGTAAAAGCGGCGGAGAAACTGACCGCCGAGGGTCACGCGGTGCGCGTGGTTTCACTCCCTTCAACGGATATCTTTGATGCTCAGGATGAGGCGTACCGCGAATCGGTGCTGCCTTCAAACGTCGCGGCGCGCGTGGCGGTTGAAGCTGGCATTGCCGACTACTGGTACAAATACGTGGGCCTGAAAGGGGCAATTGTCGGGATGCATGGTTACGGTGAATCCGCCCCGGCCGACAAGCTGTTCCCATATTTCGGCTTTACCGTTGAGAACGTGGTGGAGAAGGCGCTAAGCGTGCTGTAGTGCTTTTGCCGGGTGACGCTGTCGTTTACCCGGCCTGCGGTTCGAGGCTTTGTAGGCCGGGTAAGGCGTAGCCGCCACCCGGCTTTTTCACACCACTCTTACCCCTGCCGCCATCACCCGCTCCGGCGTTAATAACACACTTTCTCGGGCGTCATCGGTTTCCGCGCAGAGCAACATGCATTCAGATGTTTCACCGCGCATTTTAGCCTTTGCCAGGTTACACAACACCACCACCGTTTTGCCCATCAGCTCCTCTTCCCGGTAATACGGCACCAGGCTGGTGACGGTTTGCAACGTTCTGTCTCCCACCTCTATCTGCGCAATATAGAGCTTGTCCGCATTGGCGTGACGTTTAACGTCAACAATCTTCCCCACGCGGATCTCGAGCTTTGCAAAATCATCGTATGCTACCGTTTCCACTTTTGCCTCCTTGGTAAAATTTTACTAAATACTAACATGGTAACTGGCGAGGGCAACAGGGATGTTATTTACTAAAAATTAATGCATGTCCGAACGCATCCTTTACAATAAGCTATCTCGTGGGGAATGAGGACAAACATGGCAACGCTGAAAGACATCGCGACGGAAGCTGGCGTCTCGCTGGCAACGGTATCCCGGGTTTTAAACGATGACCCGACGCTGAATGTGAAAGAAGAGACGAAACACCGCATTCTCGAGATTGCCGAGAAGCTGGAATACAAAAGCACGACCTCCCGTAAAATGCAGTCTGTCGCTGCCGGTCAGCAACATATTCTGGCGCTCTACAGCTACCAGCAGGAACTGGAGATCAACGACCCTTACTATCTTGCCATTCGCCACGGCATTGAGACGCAGTGCGAAAAACTGGGGGTCGAACTGAGTAACTGCTACGCTAATGCCACCCTGCCGGAGCTGAAAAAGCTCACCGGGGTGTTGATTGTAGGCAAACCCTCCCCTGCGCTTCGACGTGCGGCAATGTCGTTGACCGACAACGTCTGTTTTATCGACTTTCACGAGCCAGGCAGCGAGTACGATTCTGTCGATATTGACCTTTCGCGCATCAGCAAGCAGATAGTGGATTTCTTTATTGCTCAGGGAGTTAAGCGGATTGGCTTTATCGGCGGCGAAGATGAGCCAGGCAAGGCTGATATTCGGGAAGCCGCCTTCGTGGAGTACGGGCTCCTGAAAGGGGTGGTATCGGAACAGGACATCTGGCGCGGCGGTTTTTCCAGCTCGTCCGGTTATGAACTGGCAAAAATCATGCTGGCACAACAGTGCTGGCCTTCCGCCTTGTTCGTGGCCTCCGATTCCATCGCCATCGGGGTGTTACGCGCCATTCACGAAAAAGGGCTGGCGATCCCGGAAGATATTTCACTGATCAGCGTGAACGACATCCCAACCGCCCGCTTTACCTTCCCGCCTCTTTCCACCGTGCGCATTCACTCTGAAATGATGGGCAGCCAGGGCGTTAATCTGCTGCTGGAAAAGGCCCGCGATGGCCGCGCGCTACCGCTTCAGGTCTTTGTCCCGAGCGTACTGAAGCTGCGCGGCACCACCCGCTGATTTCCACCTGTTAACTCTCCCGCCGGGCACGCCCGGCTTTTTTAATTTCGTGATCGAGTTAAAGCAAATCGGTTTTACTGATTTTATTTAGTAAAATTTTTACTAAAATCTCCAGCAATGATGTTTTACCCCTACAGGGAGATCACATGAATCGCTGGGAAAATATTCAACTCACGCATGAAAACCGGCTCCCGCCACGTGCGTACTTCTTCTCTTATGACACCGTTTCCCGGGCGCGCACGTTTGCGCGTGAAGCCAGCAGCCACTTTCTGTCGCTAAGCGGAAAGTGGAACTTTCGCTTCTTCACGAACCCGCTGCTTGTCCCGGAAAACTTTACCTCAGAATACATGGCCGACTGGGGCGATATTACCGTGCCGGGCATGTGGCAGATGGAAGGTCACGGTCAGTTGCAGTACACCGACGAAGGCTTTCCTTTCCCGGTGGACGTACCATGGGTGCCGTCAGACAACCCGACCGGGGCATACCAGCGCTGGTTTACGCTTTCTGAAAGCTGGCAAGAGAAACAGACCCTTATCAAGTTTGACGGCGTCGAAACCTATTTCGAAGTCTACGTGAATGGCCGCTATATAGGCTTTAGCAAAGGCAGCCGACTGTCTGCCGAGTTTGATATCAGCGATGCGGTACACAGCGGTCAAAACCTGTTATGCGTGCGGGTTATGCAGTGGGCAGATTCCACCTACATTGAGGATCAGGACATGTGGTGGACGGCGGGGATATTCCGCGACGTCTACCTGCTGGGAAAATCACTCACGCATGTCCGCGATTTCACGGTTAAAACCACCTTCGACGAGGCATACCGGGATGCCACCCTCTTCTGTCAGCTTGAGCTGGAAAACCTTGCAGCACGCCCTGGCTGTGTTCAACTGGATTATACCCTGTACGACGGCGAGACAGTGCTGCACCAGGGAACAACCGACAACCTGACCGTCAGCGAGCGTGCGGAAACCGCCTTCAGCATTGAGGTGAGGCAACCCCGCCAGTGGTCCGCTGAATCGCCGGATCTTTATCATCTGGTCATGACTTTAAAAGATAACCATGGCCAGACGCTGGAAATCATCCCGCAGCGCATCGGGTTTCGGGATATCAAGGTGAAAGACGGCCTGTTCTACGTTAACAACCGTTATCTGAAGCTGCACGGCGTCAATCGTCATGACAACGATCATCTGAGGGGCCGCGCGGTGGGGATGGATCGCGTGGAGCGCGACCTGATCCTGATGAAGCAGCACAATATCAACTCGGTACGTACCGCCCACTACCCGAACGACCCGCGCTTTTACGAGCTTTGCGACCTGTACGGCCTGTTTGTGATGGCTGAAACGGATGTGGAATCTCACGGCTTCGCCAACGTCGGCGACCTGAGCCGCATTACGGACGATCCGGTGTGGGAGCCGGTCTACGTTGAGCGTATCGAACGCCATATTCACGCGCAGAAAAATCATCCGTCGATCATCATCTGGTCGCTCGGAAACGAGTCCGGCTACGGCTGTAACATCCGCGCGATGGCCCGTGCGGCAAAAGCGCTGGATGATACTCGCCTGCTTCACTACGAAGAAGATCGCGACGCCGAGGTGGTGGACATTATCTCCACCATGTATACCCGCGTACCGCTGATGAATCTGTTTGGCGAATACCCGCACGCCAAACCGCGCATTATCTGCGAATACGCCCATGCGATGGGCAACGGTCCCGGCGGGTTGACCGAGTATCAGAACGTGTTCGATCGCCACGACTGCATTCAGGGGCATTATGTCTGGGAGTGGTGCGACCACGGTATTCAGAAAACAGACGCCAGCGGCAATATCTGGTACACCTATGGCGGCGACTTCGGTGATTACCCCAATAATTACAACTTCTGCCTCGACGGGCTGATCTACTCCGATCAAACGCCCGGGCCAGGTTTGCGTGAGTACAAGCAGGTGATCGCCCCGGTCAAACTGCGCTGGCAAAACGGTGAGCTGCACGTTGATAACCGCTTATGGTTCACCAGCCTGGATGATTACACCCTGCTCACGGAGGTGCGTGCGGAAGGTGAAACGCTGCACAGCGAGCCACTGAACATCACCGGGTTGGCCCCCAACAGCTCCCGCAGCGTCAGCCTGCACGTGCCGGAACTGGACGAGCGCGAAGCATTCCTGACTGTACGTATTATCAAAAACAGTCCCACGCGCTACAGCGAGGTCGGGCACGAGATCGCGGTGTATCAGTTCCCGTTAAAAGGCCGCACGGCACGCCCGACACCGTTTATCAACACCAGTGCCACTCCGCTGCGTCTGGAGGAAGATCGCCTGAGCTGCACCGTGACCGGGCATAACTTCCGCGCGACCTTCTCTAAAGTATCGGGAAAACTCAGCGCCTGGCAGGTGAACGGTGAGGAATACCTTACCCGTGAGCCGAAGATTAACTTCTTCAAGCCCATGATTGATAACCATAAGCAGGAGTATGAAGGGCTGTGGCAGCCGTATCATTTCCAGATCATGCAGGAGCATCTGCGCGGTTTCGAGGTTGAGCAGCATAACGATGCGATCATCGTCACCACCCGTACCCTGATTGCCCCGCCAGTGTTTGATTTTGGCATGCGCTGTACCTATCGCTGGCGCATCGCCGCCGACGGGCAGATCAACGTTGAGCTATGCGGTGAGCGCTACGGCGAGTACCCACACATCATTCCGTGCATCGGCTTTACGCTTGGCATCAACGGCGGTTTCGATCAGGTGAGCTACTACGGGCGAGGGCCGGGTGAAAACTATCCGGACAGCCAGCAGGCCAGCACCATCGACCTGTGGCACACCACGGTTGATAAGATGTTTGAAAATTATCCGTTCCCGCAAAACAACGGCAACCGTCAGCAGGTGCGCTGGGCCTCCCTCGCGGATCGTCATGGCAGCGGCGTGCTGGTCGTACCGCAACAGCCTCTCCACTTCAGCGCCTGGCACTACACGGCTGAGAATATTCACGCCGCACAGCACTGCAACGAACTGCGCCGCTGCGATGACATCACGCTTAATCTTGACCACCAGGTGCTGGGCTTAGGCTCCAATTCCTGGGGAAGTGAGGTACTGGAGAGCTGGCGCGTCTGGTTCAGTCCGTTCCGCTACGGCTTCACATTGCTCCCGCTCAATGGCGGCCGCATCGCCTCGATGGCGCTGGCACGCCAGCAATTCGGCACCGGTTTCTTCTCCATGGATTTGCACAGCGAGGCAGACAAATGATCGTTCTTGAGAGCCTGGAACAGTTTCAACAGCATTACCGCACGGGTCGCAAATGGCAGCGCTGCTCAGAAGCCATTAACAATATCGATAATATCTCGCCCGGCGTAGCCCATTCGATTGGCGATTCGCTGGCCTACCGTGTGACCAATGATGCCAGCACCGACGCGCTGTTTGTCGGGCATCGCCGCTATTTCGAGGTGCATTACTACCTTCAGGGCGCGCAGAAAATTGAATATGCCGCCAAAGATGCGCTTCAGACAGTGGAGTGCTACCGCGATGAGACCGATCGAGAATACCTGAAAGGCGTGGGTACCACCGAACAGGTGCGCGAGGGGCAGATCGTAATTTGTGAGAACCATGAGGCGTATCGCTTTATCAGCGAGGAGCCGGTCAAAAAAGTCATTCTCAATGTGACCATCGAAGACGGTTATTTCCATAACAAATAAAAAAACGAGCGGTGCCAATGAAGCACCGCTAGCCTCTTACCCGGAGAAACGTTATGTCTGAAACCACCAAACGCAATACCATCGGCAAATTCGGCCTGCTGTCGCTGACCTTTGCCGCCGTGTTTAGTTTTAACAACGTGATCAATAATAATATCGAACTCGGGCTTGCCTCCGCGCCGATGTTCTTTTTAGCAACCCTGTTCTATTTTATCCCGTTCTGCTTAATTATCGCTGAGTTTGTCTCGTTGAATAAAAACTCAGAAGCTGGAGTTTATGCCTGGGTAAAAAGTTCACTCGGCGGGCGCTGGGCATTTATTACCGCTTATACATACTGGTTCGTGAATTTATTCTTCTTCACCTCGTTATTACCGCGCGTCATTGCCTATGCCTCTTATGCCTTTCTTGGCTATGAGTACATTCTCACACCATTTGCCACAACGGTGCTAAGTATGGTGCTGTTCGCCTTCTCAACGTGGGTCTCCACCAACGGGGCGAAGATGCTGGGGCCAATTACGTCTGTAACCTCCACGCTGATGCTGCTGCTGACGCTCTCTTACATTCTGCTGGCGGGCGCGGCGCTAATGGGTGGGGTGCAGCCCGCTGATCCGATTACCGTCGACGCGATGATCCCGCATTTTAACTGGGCATTCCTCGGCATTACCACCTGGATATTTATGGCTGCCGGGGGCGCGGAATCCGTCGCGGTGTACGTAAACGATGTGAAAGGCGGTTCGAAATCTTTCGTTAAAGTGATCATCCTGGCGGGGATCTTTATCGGCGTGCTGTACTCCATCTCCTCGGTACTGATCAACGTCTTTATCAGCAGCAAAGCGTTGAAGTTTACCGGGGGTTCGGTGCAGGTGTTCCACGGTCTGGCGGTGTGGTTTGGCCTGCCGGAAGTGTTGATGAACCGTTTCGTCGGTCTGGTTTCCTTTACCGCCATGTTCGGCTCCCTGCTGATGTGGACGGCGACGCCGGTCAAAATCTTTTTCTCGGAGATCCCGACCGGCATTTTTGGTCCGAAAACCGTGGCGCTGAACGAAAACGGCGTACCGGCGCGCGCGGCCTGGATCCAGTATTTGATTGTGATCCCACTGATGATTATCCCGTCCATGGGCTCCAGTACCGCGCAGGAGCTGATGAACACCGTCATCAATATGACCGCTGCGGCCTCCATGTTACCGCCGCTGTTTATTATGCTGGCCTACCTCAACCTGCGTCGTAAGCTCGATCACCTGCCGCGCGATTTCAGGATGGGTTCACGAACCACGGGTATAACCATAGTGTCGATGCTGATTGTTATTTTCGCCATTGGTTTTGTGGCATCCACTTTCCCTACCGGTGCCAATATTCTGACCATTATTTTCTATAACGTCGGTGGCATTGTTTTATTCCTCGGATTTGCCTGGTGGAAATACAGCAAATACGTAAACGGATTATCAAAAGAACAACAACAAATTGAAGCATCACCTGCCTCGAATATTAACTGAAATAAAAGGCATGGATTTTATCTCATTGGGATGAGTTTATGAAAATTAAACAAAAAACATTGTGGGCACTCGCTGCCCTCTCTTTCTGCTGCCCTGCTATTGCCGCAGAAGATGCCCGGCCCGCTGAACATGACGATACCAAAACACCGGCAATAACCTCCCCGTCATTTCGTTTTTATGGCGAGATGGGCGTCGGTGGGTATATGGATTTAGAAGGTCAGGATAAACATAAATACAGCGACGGCACTTATATTGAGGGCGGTCTGGAGATGAAACAGGGGAACTGGTTCGGCCTGATTTACGGCGAAGGCTGGACCGTACAGGCGGATCATCAGGGCAACGCCTGGGTGCCCGATCACAGCTGGGGCGGGTTTGAAGGTGGGATTAACCGCTTCTACGGCGGTTACAAAACCGATAACAGCACCGAGATCATGCTCAGCCTGCGCCAGGACTCGTCTCTCGATGACCTGCAATGGTGGGGCGATTTTACGCCGGATCTGGGCTATGTGATCCCCAACACCCGCGACATCTTGTACGCACTAAAGGTGCAAAACCTCTCCGGCAACCTGCGCTATAGCGTCACCGCCACGCCAGCGGGTCACCATGACGAAAGCAAGGCCTGGCTGCACTTCGGCAAATACGATCGTTATGACGACAAATATACCTATCCGGCAATGGCGAATGGCTATATTCAGTACGACATCATGAAAGATGTCACCTGGATGAACGGTCTTGAAATTACCGACGGTACAGGCCAGCTCTTTTTAACAGGCGTTTTGACACCCAACCTGGCGGCACGCGCGTGGCATCATACCGGACGGGCAGATGGACAGAACGTCTCCGGCACGGAGAGCGGATTTATGGTCAGCGCCATGGTGGAAGCCCTGAAAGGCGTTTATCTCTCCACTGCTTACAGCTACGCGAAACATCGTCCGGACGATGCGGCTGAAAAAACTACCTCGTTTATGCAGTTCGGGATCTGGTACGAGTACGGCGGCGGGCGTTTTGCCACCGCTGCCGACAGCCGCTTCTATATGAAAAATGCCTCCGGCGACCCGATCGATCAGGTCTTCCTGATGCAATACTTCTACTGGTAAAAAGGATCTACCACCATGAAATACGTCCTCACGCCGCTGGCCTGCGCGCTGGCGCTCAGTTTTTCGGCTCACGCCGCCACCGCAACTGACTTCAAAAACGTCATCAACCGTACCGGCGCGCCGCTCTTCATGCAGGATTTCGACTACGACGACCACCAGCGGTTTAATCCCTTTTTTGATATGGGTGCCTGGCATGGGCATTTGCTGCCGGACGGGCCGCAGACCCAGGGCGGATTTCCCGGCGTAGCGCTGCTCACCGAAGAGTACATCAACTTTATGGCGACGAATTTTGATCGCCTGTCCGTTTACCAGAACGGTAAAAAAGTGGATTTCACCCTTGAAGCCTACAGCCTCCCTGGCGCGTTGGTGCAGAAACTGAGCGCCAGGGATGTTCAGATCGTGATGACGCTGCGCTTTGCTTCTGCGCGTACTTCGCTGCTTGAAACCCGTATTACCAGCAAAACGCCGCTGGAGCTGGTGTGGGACGGCGAGCTGCTGGAAAAACTGGAGGCCAAAGAGGGCAAGCCGCGTTCGGATAAAACCATCGACAGCGCATATCCTGATTATCAGCGTAAAATTGTAGCCACGCGCGACGGCCTGAAGGTGACCTTCGGCAAGGTACGCTCCACCTGGGATCTGCTCACCTCCGGCAGTTCCGAATATCAGTTACACCGCTCTCTTCCTGCCGAGACCACCGTTGACGGACATCGCTTTACCAGCCGGGCACAGATTTCCGGCAGCACCACGCTGTACACTACCTACTCCCATCTGCTGAACGCCGATGACGTCGCGCGTGAACAGCCGCAGATCCGCGACATTCTGGCGCGTCCGGCCTACTTTATGGCCGCCTCGCAAGCGCGCTGGGAGAGGTATTTACAAAAAGGGTTAACCAACCCGCACGCGACACCAGAACAAACGCGCGTGGCGGTGAAAGCCATCGAGACGTTGAACGGTAACTGGCGTTCGCCAGGCGGCGCGGTGCGTTTTAACACGGTGACGCCCTCCGTAACCGGACGCTGGTTCTCCGGCAACCAGACCTGGCCGTGGGACACCTGGAAACAGGCATTTGCCATGGCGCATTTCAACCCGGAGATCGCCAAAGATAACATCCGCGCGGTCTTCTCCTGGCAGATCAAACCCGACGATCCGGTGCGCCCGCAGGATACCGGATTTGTGCCGGATTTAATCGCCTGGAACCTGAGCCCGGAACGAGGCGGCGACGGCGGTAACTGGAACGAGCGTAACACCAAGCCGAGCCTGGCGGCATGGTCGGTGATGGAGGTGTATAACACCACGCAGGATAAAGCCTGGCTTGCCGAGATGTATCCAAAACTGGTTGCCTATCACGACTGGTGGCTGCGTAACCGCGATCATAACGGCAACGGCGTGCCGGAGTACGGTGCGACGCGTGATAAGGCCCATAACACCGCTACCGGCGAGATGCTGTTCACGGTGAAAAAAGGTGATAAAGAAGAGTCGCTTTCCGGCCTGAATAACTACGCACGGATAATCGATAACGGCCAGTACGACGGCCTGGAGATCCCCGCGCAGGTGGCCGCCTCGTGGGAGTCCGGGCGCGATGATGCCGCCGTATTCGGATTTATCGATAAAGCGCAGCTGGATAAGTACGTTGAAAACGGCGGGAAACGCAGCGACTGGACGGTTAAATTTGCCGAAAACAGGAGTAAAAAAGGCGATCTGTTAGGGTATTCCTTATTACAGGAGTCCGTTGACCAGGCAAGCTATATGTACAGCGACAATCACTATCTGGCGCAGATGGCGAGCCTGCTGGGTAAAGAGCAGGAGGCCAGCCACTATCGCCAGCTGGCAGATAAGCTCGCAACCTATATCAACACCTGCATGTTCGATGCGAAAAGCGGGTTTTACTATGACCTTCGTATCGAGGATAAGCCGCTGGCGAACGGCTGTGCGGGCAAACCTATCGTCGAGCGTGGTAAAGGGCCGGAAGGCTGGTCTCCGCTGTTTAACGGTGCCGCGACGCAGGAACATGCGGATGCCGTGGTCAAGGTGATGCTGGATCCGAAGGAGTTCAATACCTGGGTACCGCTCGGCACCGCCGCGCTGACAAACCCGGCATTCGGCGCAGACATATACTGGCGCGGCCGGGTCTGGGTCGATCAGTTCTGGTTTGGACTAAAAGGCATGGAACGTTACGGCTATCGTGAGCAGGCGCAAACCCTCGCCGAAACCTTCTTTAAGCATGCGAAAGGGTTAACCTCGGACGGCCCGATTCAGGAGAACTATAACCCCCTGACCGGAGCACAGCAGGGCGCACCTAACTTCTCCTGGAGCGCGGCGCATTTGTATATGCTGTATAACGACTTTTTCCGTAAGAGCGATCGGTGATCCCCTCGTGCCCGGTGGCGGCTACGCCTTACCGGGCCTACGGTTCTAAAAAGTAGGCCGGGTAAGCGACAGCGCCACCCGGCAAAACCCTACCTTGTGATCCACAGCGTGGGCCAGGCATCTGGCCCATTCCAGTTATCACAGCTTGGCTCTTCCGCGTAGCGTACCAGGCGGAAGCGCTGGCCGTTATAACGCCAGCGGGTCTGGATCCCACAGTCGCCAATCCCGCGTCCCAGCGCCAGCGTGGTCAGCTCGCGCGTTTTTTCGTCGAAGCTGGCATTCATCAGCTCCATGTCGCTACTCTGGCTGGAAGGGGTAAACGGCAGACGCAATCTCACGCTCCTGGCCGAAAATGGTTTTTTACGCGACACCAGCCACGCCAGGTCGACGGTGTTGTACGCCCCCGCCTCACAGCTGATGATCATCAGCGCTTTGTCATCGGTCAGCGCGGTCACGCGCACTTCACGCCGGTTCGGATCGAGAGAGCACTGGCTGTGGTTCATGCGCCAGGTACCATAATCCAGCAGATCGTTGAGTTCGTTATGCGTCAGCGGCGTTGGCGTGGGGTTCACTACCGCCACCTTTTTTAATGCCGGCGCAGGCGGCACGCTCAGCGGTGGACTATCCCCTTTTTTAATCCATGCCGTTTCACTTCCGACGCGTTTTTGCTGGGCATCGATAAACAGCAGCGCCGCTTTTAGCCCGGCCAGAGAGATTGTCTGCTTCCCCCCACGCAGGGTCAGCGCCTGCCCTTCCTGAATGGTTTTCAGAAACGTGGTGATGGTGGCCGTATCGTCTGTTTTAAGATGCCATGGGGTTAACTGCCAGTGTTGCGACGTGAGTTTAAGCGGCACATTGTCGAGCAGCAGGCGCGGGGCGATGTCAGGCTCTTTCACCGGAGGCGCTGAAAGCCCGCCGAGATCGATGCGCAGGCTGGCGTCCGTTTTTGCCCCCGCACTGCGGCTCAGCGTCATGACCAGACCGCGATGCTCGCCAGTGTTGCGCGCTACGCAGAAGTTCTGGTTATTGCAGGTCACCTGCCAGTCAGAAAAAGACTGCTGCGCAGGCGCAGCCCACACCCGAGGCGCGGGAAGCACGCAAATGAAGAAGAGAAGAAAAACGCAGTAGCGCATGAACGGCACAGCCCCGGAAACGAATAGGTCAATCTGGGGCGTATCTTCGTGCCCTGGGCGGGCTGGCTCAATCGGATTTATCGGATAGATTTATCTGAAATACAACTTATCGCGCTGCCGCCGCCGCATTCATCAGCCCGCTGGTTTGCAGATACTGCAACAGGATCACCGCTTTACCGTCGCGGATCTCGCCGCGTTTCACCATGTCGACAGCCTGAGCGAAAGGCATTTCCAGCACTTCAATGTCTTCATCGTCCACGCCGCCGCCCCGGTGCGTGCGCTGAGCATCGGTATATTCCGCAATGAAGAAGTGAACCAGCTCGGTAACCCCGCCAGGGGACATAAACAGCTCAAAGACTTTCTGCACCGCACCCACTTCAAAACCCGTCTCCTCAATGGCTTCTTTGCGGATACACACTTCCGGCTCATCGTCATCAAGCAGACCTGCACAGGTTTCAATCAGACGTCCGTCCGCGTTGCCATTGACCCATGTCGCGATGCGAAACTGGCGGATCAGCACCACGCTTTGCTTTTCACGGTTATACAGCAGAATGGTTGCACCATTGCCCCGGTCGTAGACTTCGCGTTTATGGCGAATGACGTCCCCGTTCTTACGGGTGAGATCGTAAGTGATGTTACGCAGGACAAAGTAATTTTCAGAAAGGATTTTGTCTTTAATAACGGTAATGTTCAGGGACATACGGGCTCCACGGCAAAATGAGTCTGTTTATACTACGCCGTGAAGCCCGCTTTGTCGCCCGTCTGCGTTAATGCATGTTGCGCGGCGGCACGCCAAGCCTGTCCATGATCCCCTGCGCGGCATGGCGCCCTTCCGCCATCGCGGTGACCACCAGATCCGCACCGCGTACCGCATCACCGCCAGCAAAAATCTGCGGATTCGAGGTCTGGTAGCGATAACGGCTCTCCACGGAGGCCCTGATGCGCCCCCAGTCGTCGGTGTCGACGCCCTGCGCCTGAAGCCACGGCATGGCGTGCGGATTAAACCCAAACGCCATGATCACCGCATCCGCTGGCATAACAAACTCACTGCCCGCCACCGGGACAGGACGCCGCCGCCCCTGCGCATCCGGCTCGCCCAGACGGGTGCGCAGCATCCGGATACCGTTCACCTTCCCGTCAGTATCCAGCGTGAGCTCAACCGGCTGGACATTAAATTCAAACGCCGCGCCCTCTTCTTTCGCGTTTTTAACCTCTTTCTTTGAGCCCGGCATGTTGGCCTCGTCCCGGCGATAGGCGCAGGTGACTTTCGCCGCGCCATGTCGCAGCGCGGTGCGCACGCAGTCCATCGCCGTATCGCCCCCGCCGAGTACCACCACGTTTAACCCTTGCGTGTCGATAAACGGCTCGTCTGCGGCAGGGTCAAGGCCCATCACGTTCCGCGTGTTTGCCACTAAAAACGGCAGCGCGTCGTACACGCCCGGCGCGTCTTCGTGAGGGATACCCGCTTTCATGGAACGATAGGTCCCTACGCCGATGAACAGGGCATCGTAGTCGTTTTGCAGTTGGGCCATCGACACGTCTTTTCCCACCTCGCAGTTCAGCTCGAAGCGGATGCCCATCGCGCTGAATATCTCTCTGCGCCGCGCTAACAGGGATTTATCCAGCTTGAAGGCCGGAATACCAAAGGTCAGCAATCCGCCGATTTCCGGATGGCGATCGTAGACCGTCACGTCGACGCCGCTGCGCACCAGTACATCGGCGCAGGCCAGCCCTGCCGGACCGGCACCGATGATGGCGACGCGCTTACCGACCGGCTTAACGTGGCTGACGTCCGGCGTCCAGCCCATCGCCAGCGCCCGATCCGAGATATACCGTTCGATATTCCCGATGGTTACTGCCCCTGACACATCCCGCAGGGTGCAGGCGCCTTCACATAATCGATCCTGTGGGCAGACGCGGCCGGTAATTTCCGGTAAACAGTTAGTCTGGTGAGAAAGCTCAGCCGCACCGACGATATCCCCCGCCCTGATCCGCTCAATCCACTGCGGAATGTGGTTATGCAGCGGGCAGGTCCACTCGCAAATGCTGTGCTCGCCACATTTCAGGCACCGGGATGCCTCGCGCTGCGCCTGTTCCGGGCGAAACGGCAGGTAGATCTCGTTAAAATGGCCTGCACGTGCTTCGGGGCTGAGCTTATCTGGCTCACCGCGCGCCGGGGTGTTTTGCATCTGTTGCCGTTTGGTTTGCGAAGGGACTGACTGAACCGCCTCGCTGTGCCACGGCAGCGCGTCCAGCTTTGCGCTGCGCTGTCGGCGCTGCTTAACCAGCTTATCCAGCACGGCTGGGGTGGCGAGCGTAAGCACCTCCGCCGGGCAGTTTTCAACGCAGGCCGGGCCTTGCGGCCTTTCCAGACAGAGGTCGCATTTGTGCGCCGAGGCCTTTACGCTGTCGTTTTCCAGCGGGGCGATCAGCATGTCCATCGTGCCAAACGGACAGGCCACCACGCAGGCTTTACAGCCAATGCATTTTTGTTGATTGACCTGTACGCTGTCGCTGTGTTGCGTGATGGCTCCGTTCGGGCAGCTTTGCGCGCAGGGCGCGTTTTCACAGTGGTGGCAGGTCACGGGGCTTTTTCGCAAGCCTGAGGTAAGGACCGTAATGCGGGGATGAAAATGGCGCTCGCTCAGCGCGTGCTGCTCCCCGTTGTGCGCCATCACACAGGCAACTTCGCAGGCGCGACAACCGATACACTGTTGAGCGTTGGCCATAATAAAACGATTCATAACAACACCTGTTTTTGGTTCAATAACCTTATTCTTTCTATTGTTATCGTATTTACCCACAGCAGCATGGCGACGCAATGTTCAAATGCCCAGGAAGGCGAACTATTTCCAGTGAACCTGTGGCAGATCAATTTAATTCAGGAAGCTGATGAGTGACCGTTAAACGCCCCGTATCGGGAAGCCTGGCTCGGGCTTTCTTTTCGATGATTGTCTTGTCCGTTCTGATCAGCGCCATTGCGCTGGTTACACTCGCCAGCAGCCAGCGCGACGCCGAGGCGATTAACATCGCCGGATCGCTGCGCATGCAGAGCTACCGCCTGGGCTACGAAATGCAGCGCGCCAGCCCGTCGCTGGCGGAGCACCGCGCGGTCTGGCAGAAAACGCTGAGCGCGCCTGCGTTGCAGAAGCTAAACCGCTGGTATGTGCCTGAGGACGTCAAACAGCGTTACCAGCAGTTGCACCTTGGCTGGCAGGAGATGGACACGCGCATCGCCAGCGGCGATACCGGGTGGTATCAGAACCACATAGAGGATTTCGTGGGCCGGATAGATGCCTTTGTGCTGGCGCTTCAGCACTACACCGAACATAAAATTCAGCTGGTGATTTGCATGTCGCTGACGGGCGGCCTGGGCATCCTGCTGCTGGCGGTGGTGACCCTGCGGCGCATCCGCCGTCAGGTTGTGCTGCCGCTGAATAATCTGGTGGCGGCGAGCGAACGTATCGAACAGGGGCAGTTCGACACTCCCGCGCCGGATACTACGCTGCCTAACGAGCTGGGCCAGCTTTCCCGCGCCTTCAACCATATGTCGGCGGAATTACACACCCTGTACCGTTCCCTTGAGCACTCCGTTGCCGAAAAAACCCGCCACCTGAATGAAGCGCATCAGCAGCTCGAAATGCTGTTCAAATGCTCACAGGCGTTGAATACCGGGCAGATAGACAGCTACTGCTTCCGGCATATTTTGCAGATTGTGCATGACTATACGCAGATGAATTACCTGCAATTGCGCACCAGTGACGACTGGCAGCTTTACGAAGGACAGGAGTCCCCGGGCGAGAAAATGCACAATTCACCGGTGTTAATGCAGGACACCCTGTACGGCGAACTGCGCTGGCAAAGCGCGACCGGGGATGTTCCGCTGCCGCTCATGGAAAGCGTGGCGACGATGCTGGGCCGGGGGCTCTATTTCAATCAGGCGCAGAAACATTATCAGCAGCTGCTGCTGATGGAGGAGCGCGCCACCATCGCGCGCGAGCTGCATGATTCGCTGGCGCAGGTGCTCTCCTATTTGCGTATTCAGCTTACGCTGCTGAAGCATGCCGTGCCGGGCGACAATGCCCCGGCGCAGGCTATCATCACGGACTTCTCCCGCGAGCTGAATAACGCCTGGCATCAGCTACGCGAGCTGCTCACCACCTTCCGCCTGACGCTCAATCACGCCAATCTTCCTGCCGCGCTACAGGAGTCTCTCGACGGGTTGCAAAGCCAGACCCGCGCGAAGCTGGTGCTCGACTGCCGTCTCTCATCGCTGGCGCTGGACGCGCAAAAACAGGTGCACCTCTTACAGATTGTGCGTGAGGCAGTGCTGAATGCGATTAAACATGCCGACGCCAGCGAGATTGTGGTCAGCTGCGTCACCACCGCGGACGGCACTCACACGGTCACGATCCGCGACAACGGCATTGGTATCGGCGACGCCAGTGAACCGCCGGGGCATTACGGGCTGAATATCATGCGCGAACGCGCGGGACGGCTCGGCGGGACATTACACTTTTCTCAGCCGCCACAGGGCGGGACACAGGTCAGCGTAACGTTCCAGACGCCTGCGGCCCAGGCTGAAAAATAGCGGGAAAGAAGGCACGCTGAAAAAAGCGCATGATAATTTACATTATCTCCTTTATTTCTCCACGTTTGGCCTGGGCCTTACCGCTAAAGTTAGGCGGGCAATAAACAATAATGACGTGCAGCAAAACGAGGTCACACTTTAATGGCGAATTTTTTCATCGATCGCCCCATTTTTGCCTGGGTGCTTGCAATCCTGTTGTGTCTGACGGGTGTCCTGGCGATTACGTCCCTTCCTGTTGAGCAATACCCTGACCTCGCGCCCCCCAACGTGCGTATCACGGCGAACTACCCTGGCGCCTCGGCACAGACGCTGGAAAATACCGTCACCCAGGTTATCGAGCAGAACATGACGGGTCTCGATAACCTGATGTACATGTCCTCACAGAGCAGCGCCACGGGCCAGGCGACGGTAACCCTGAGCTTTACGGCGGGCACGGATCCGGATGAAGCGGTGCAGCAGGTGCAAAACCAGCTGCAATCGGCCCTGCGTAAACTGCCTCAGGCGGTGCAGAACCAGGGGGTGACCGTGCGTAAAACCGGTGACACCAATATTTTGACCATCGCGTTTGTTTCAACCGATGGCTCAATGGATAAGCAGGACATCGCGGACTACGTCGCCAGTAATATTCAGGACCCGCTCAGCCGTATCAACGGCGTGGGTGATATCGACGCCTACGGCTCGCAGTACTCCATGCGTATCTGGCTGGATCCCAACAAGCTGAACAGCGTGCAGATGACCGCCAAAGATGTCACCGACGCTATCGAATCGCAGAACGCCCAGATTGCCGTGGGGCAGCTCGGCGGTACCCCGTCCGTGGATAACCAGGCGCTTAACGCCACCATCAACTCCCAGTCGCTGCTCCAGACACCTGAACAGTTCCGCAATATCACGCTACGCGTGAATCAGGACGGTTCGGAAGTGCGTCTGGGGGATGTCGCCACCGTGGAAATGGGGGCGGAAAAATATGACTACCTGAGCCGCTTCAACGGCAATGCCGCGTCCGGGCTGGGGGTGAAACTGGCCTCCGGCGCCAACGAAATGGCGACCGCGCAGCGGGTGCTAGAGCGTCTGGATGAGCTGTCGCATTTCTTCCCGCATGGACTGGAGTACAAAGTCGCCTACGAAACCACCTCGTTCGTAAAAGCCTCCATCGAAGATGTGGTGAAAACCCTGCTCGAAGCTATCGCGCTGGTGTTCCTCGTGATGTACCTGTTCCTGCAAAACTTCCGCGCTACGCTGATCCCCACGATTGCGGTGCCGGTGGTGCTGCTGGGTACCTTTGCGGTGCTGTATGCCTTCGGTTACAGCATCAACACTCTGACCATGTTCGCCATGGTGCTGGCCATCGGCCTGCTGGTGGATGATGCCATCGTGGTGGTGGAAAACGTTGAGCGCATCATGAGCGAGGAAGGGCTTTCGCCCCGCGAGGCCACGCGCAAATCGATGGGACAGATTCAGGGCGCGCTGGTCGGTATCGCCATGGTGCTGTCGGCGGTATTTATCCCGATGGCGTTTTTTGGCGGCACCACGGGCGCGATTTATCGCCAGTTCTCGATCACCATCGTCTCTGCAATGGTGCTCTCCGTACTGGTGGCGATGATCCTTACCCCTGCCCTGTGCGCGACGCTGCTGAAACCGCTGCATAAGGGCGAACACCACGGTCAAAAAGGCTTCTTCGGCTGGTTTAACCGCATGTTTAACCGCAATGCGGCGCGCTATGAAGCAGGCGTGGGTAAAGTACTGCACCGCAGCGTGCGCTGGATGGTGGTTTATGTCCTGCTGCTCGGCGGCATGGTCTTCCTGTTCCTGCGGCTGCCAACCTCGTTCCTGCCGCTGGAAGATCGCGGCATGTTTATCACCTCCGTACAGTTACCCAGCGGCTCGACCCAGCAGCAGACCCTGAAAGTGGTGCAGAAGGTTGAGAACTACTTCCATACTCAGGAGAAAGACAACGTGGTCTCCGTCTTCTCCACCGTCGGCTCTGGCCCTGGCGGTAACGGGCAGAACGTGGCGCGTATGTTTGTGCGCCTGAAAGACTGGGACCAGCGCGACAGCGATACCGGCTCCTCCTTTGCCATCATTGAACGTGCAACCAAAGCGTTCAACAAAATCAAGGAAGCGCGCGTTTTCGCCAGCAGCCCGCCCGCCATCAGCGGCCTGGGCAGCTCAGCCGGGTTTGATATGGAGCTTCAGGATCACGCGGGCGCCGGGCATGACGCGTTGATGGCTGCTCGCGACAAGCTGCTGGAGCTGGCCGGGAAAGATCCGCAGCTTACCCGCGTTCGTCATAACGGTCTGGATGACAGTCCTCAGCTACAGGTGGATATTGACCAGCGTAAAGCGCAGGCGCTGGGCGTCTCCATCGACGACATTAACGACACCCTGCAAACGGCATGGGGCTCAAGCTACGTGAATGACTTTATGGATCGCGGCCGCGTGAAGAAGGTCTATGTTCAGTCTGCCGCCAAATACCGCATGCTGCCGGACGATATCAACCGCTGGTATGTGCGCAATAACACCGGCGGCATGGTGCCGTTCTCGGCATTTGCGACGTCACGCTGGGAGACCGGTTCACCGCGTCTGGAGCGCTACAACGGCTATTCGGCGCTGGAGATTGTTGGTGAAGCCGCGCCGGGCGTCAGTACCGGTACCGCAATGGACATTATGGAAAAACTGGTTCAGCAGTTACCGACCGGCTTTGGCCTGGAGTGGACAGCGATGTCCTACCAGGAACGGCTTTCCGGCGCTCAGGCGCCTGCCCTGTATGCCCTTTCGCTGCTGGTAGTGTTCCTCTGTCTGGCGGCGCTGTATGAAAGCTGGTCAGTGCCGTTCTCGGTGATGCTGGTGGTGCCTCTCGGGGTCATCGGAGCGCTGCTGGCAACCTGGATGCGCGGCCTGGAAAATGATGTCTATTTCCAGGTCGGACTCCTCACCGTAATCGGATTGTCGGCGAAAAACGCCATTCTGATCGTCGAATTTGCCAATGAGATGAATGCCAAAGGTCACGAACTGATGGCCGCCACGCTGCACGCCTGTCGTCAGCGCCTGCGCCCGATCCTGATGACTTCTCTGGCGTTTGTGTTTGGCGTCCTGCCGATGGCCACCAGCTCCGGCGCAGGCTCCAGCAGCCAGCACGCGGTGGGAACGGGCGTTATGGGGGGAATGATTTCGGCGACGATTCTGGCTATCTATTTCGTACCGCTGTTCTTTGTGCTGGTACGCCGTCGTTTCCCGCTGAAGGATAAGCCGGAATAACACGTTGAAATAAAAAAGGCGGCTTTACAGGCCGCCTTTTTATTGTGTGATTCTTTCACACTATGGTTATTTTAGTTAATTAAGTGCTCTTGCATTTCTTACCGGAAATTCATTTACGAAGCATGCCTTCGATAAAATCTTTCCAGTTCCCCAGTTCACGTTCAATCATAACAACCTCTCTTATTATTATGTGCATTCTACGAAAACGTATCATCATTGTGAAGCCACTTTAACCGATTGCTGTGATTGAGCCCCGCTGTGCTGGTAGGTTTAGGATCACTATGAGCGTTGTCGGGTAAATTTTATGTGACCTACAGCAATATTTTGAAATAGTCGGAAAAATGACAGCATTTTTAATTTCCCCCTGAGTTTATTGGCAATTTAAACAGGGTGGACAACTATGCTTAAAAGATGAAAGACTATTCAGCTTACAGCTGTTCGTTGAATTATGGAGAATTGTAAATCCCGAAAAATTCCGAATGTGTTATATTCCACTTAAGGATATATCTTCGAAAATATTGAACATTTAATCCACAAAAGAACAAAAGGATTCACTATGGTTGTGATGTACGGCATTAAGAATTGCGACACGATTAAAAAAGCCCGCCGCTGGCTGGAAGCACACAACATCGACTATCGCTTCCACGATTACCGTGCCGACGGGCTTGACCCCGCGTTTCTCCATTCCGCCATCAACGAACTGGGGTGGGAAGCGCTACTGAATACCCGCGGGACCACCTGGCGAAAACTGGATGAATCTCTCCGGACCACGATCAACGACGCCGACAGCGCAGCCAAACTGATGCTTGAAATGCCGGCAATAATCAAACGCCCATTGCTCTGCAAGCCAGGTCAGCCTATGCTGCTGGGTTTCAGTGAAACCCTTTATTCAGATTTATTCGTTGAGGTGTAGTCTATGTCATGCCCGGTCATTGAGCTGACTCAGCAGCTTATTCGCCGTCCTTCCCTTAGCCCGGACGACGCAGGTTGTCAGGCATTAATGATTGAGCGCCTGCGTGCCATCGGTTTTACCGTGGAGCACATGGATTTTGGCGATACGCAGAACTTCTGGGCATGGCGCGGTCAAGGAGAGACGCTGGCGTTTGCCGGACATACTGACGTAGTTCCCGCAGGCGACGCAGACCGCTGGATCAACCCGCCTTTTGAGCCGACCATCCGCGACGGCATGCTTTTCGGACGCGGCGCTGCGGACATGAAAGGTTCTCTGGCTGCGATGGTCGTGGCGGCAGAGCGTTTCGTCGCCCAGCATCCGAACCATAAAAACCGTCTTGCGTTTTTGATTACCTCCGATGAAGAAGCCAGCGCCCACAACGGCACCGTAAAGGTCGTTGAGGCCCTGATGGCGCGCAATGAACGTCTGGACTACTGTCTGGTGGGCGAACCGTCCAGCACCGAAGTGGTGGGCGATGTGGTGAAAAATGGCCGCCGTGGATCCCTGACCTGTAATTTGACTATTCATGGCGTGCAGGGCCACGTTGCCTATCCGCACCTGGCGGATAACCCGGTACACCGCGCCGCGCCGATGCTGAACGAACTGGTAGGCATTGAATGGGATAAAGGCAACGAATTTTTCCCGCCAACCAGCATGCAGATAGCCAACATCAAGGCTGGCACCGGCAGCAACAACGTCATTCCCGGCGATCTCTTCGTCCAGTTTAACTTCCGCTTCAGCACCGAACTGACCGACGAGATGATCAAAGCGCGCGTGATTGCGCTGCTCGAGAAATATCAGCTGCGCTATACCCTCGACTGGTGGCTGTCTGGCCAGCCGTTCCTGACGCAGCGCGGTAAACTGGTGGATGCGGTGGTGAACGCCATTGCGCACTATAATGAAATTAAGCCACAGCTGCTGACAACGGGCGGCACGTCTGACGGACGCTTTATCGCCCGCATGGGCGCACAGGTTGTCGAACTGGGTCCGGTTAACGCGACGATTCACAAAATCAATGAATGCGTGAACGCTGCCGATTTACAACTGCTGGCCCGCATGTATCAACGTATTATGGAGCAGCTCGTCGCCTGACGGGTGCTTAAAGAGGATTAGCGAATGGACTGGCTTTCAAAGTACTGGTGGATTCTGGTGTTGGTATTTCTGGTAGGCGTGCTGCTTAACGTGATTAAAGATCTCAAGCGCGTTGACCACAAAAAGTTCCTTGCCAACAAACCGGATCTTCCGCCGCACCGTGATTTTAACGACAAGTGGGACGATGAAGACGACTGGCCGAAGAAGGACCAGAAGAAGTAATCGCTCTGTTTCCCCTCTCCCTAAAGAGAGGGGGACACCTCACATAAACTCGACGATATCATCGTCATTCGGCTTACCGCCGCTGAGCGCTTCATCAAAGTAGTGCTTCGGTACGGTATAACGCAGATGATCGAGCGCGAACTGCATGCTGCGATCGTCAATGGCATGCCCCAGATCGTCTACGATATCCAGCGTCACATCTCCGCCCTCGCGCATCAGCGTCTCTTGGGCAGCAACCGCATGCGAAAGCTCAATTACCCGGTCTTCCCCTCCATGAATGAGATGGATCGTGGTCTGCGTGGTCGCGCTTTGCGGTAACGTCGCAAAACGCCCGTTAAAGGCAATCACGCGGGACACCAGTCCGGGCTGCGCTTTTACGCTTTCCAGCGACATGATTGAGCCCTGAGAGAAGCCAATCAGCGCCGTTGCGTCGGCGCCTACGCCGCTCTGCTGCTGCCAGTAACGCACGGTATCGATAAAGGCTGGCATAGCGGCATCAATACGCGCCTGACGATTCTCCTCCGTCACGCCCTCGACGGAAAACCACTGCCGCCCGTCCGGACCGCACGGCTCCACGCCGCCGATGCTGACGATCAGCGCGTGTGGGAAAACGGGTGCAAACCAGCTGCCAATCTGTCCCATATTGACGGCATTGTCGCCCACGCCATGAAACAGAAGCAGTAGCTGTTTAGCAGGTGTATCCGGGCTTTGCACAACAAAATGGTCATGTTTCATGGCGATCTCCTTAATTGATAAGCAGGATTTTACGCCTCTGCGGGGTAATGACCATGCCACTTTACTGAAGAACTCATTGAAAAAATTGCCATTGCAAAATGTCGGCTTTCAGCTGCTGGCTACGGGAGTAATCAAGCCTTTCAAGCGCGTGAGCGGTTTCCTCGCGTAGCTTCGCCAGCAACGCTTTGCGCCCGAAATCGTGCGTATTCCCTTCCATTTTCCCCCGCAGTGCCGGGAGCGGCATGTCCACGGCTAACAACAACCGCGTCAGCGCCGCAACCGAAGTTGAAAACGCCCGGTGAGCAAAGGCAAACCCCGCCAGCTCCAGCCAGTCGTCACTATTAAGGGTAGCTTCCCATGCATCCGTCACCGGGATCTTTTCGCCATTCCAGGCCGACAGGACGCGCATATCACGACATAACCGCTGATGCGCCTGTTCGCAGAGCTGATGCCCCGCCTCGCTCAGCGGCAGCAACGCCATCGCCGTATAGCACCCGCTGCTGGCTTCCCGGTGGCTGCCCATTCGCACCAGCACAAACCCGCACTGCCGCCAGAAACGCCACAGCTCGTCGGTATAGCCAAAGCTGACCGAGAGATAATCTTCTCCGCTGGCACTGCGGATCAGCCGCTGGCCGATGCCTTCCCGCTGGCGATGGGGATGAACCGCAATGCGGCTGACGCGTCGGCCTTTCAGCGTCGCCGCGAGCGGCGAGCCGCCGTGCGCTGCCAGCGACTGCGCCACCAGATTTCCACGCGGCCGACGAAAGCCCGCCCAGACTGCGCGGCTAAGTTCAGGGGGTAATCCCCCCTCCTCCACCAGCCAGAGCGCGCCCGCGATCTCCGCGCCCGCCTGAGCAACAGCAAAGTGCTGGCCGGGGGCGTCCATCATCCGGCGTAAATCGAGGGGTGACGTCCGGTAGTGCGCGGCACACAGCAGTTCATACACGCCTGCCCCGCGCGCCGGATCGCTCTCCCACATCCCGGGCTCCAGCGACGTTAAACGTACCTCGCCTTCCGGTTTGCGATCGATAAGCGCATCGTCGAACAGCAGCGCGTTCGCCACTATCCGCTCAAGGGGACATCCGGCAGCCCAGCGAACAGGCGTGGATAAGGTATAACGCCGCAGCCCGCTGAACCGGGCGCAGAACTTCAGCAAGAATCCCCTGCCCGTGCCTTCATAACCCTGCACCGTGGTGGTCAGCAACACGCGGGGAAAGCGCGACGCCAGCTTCTCCAGCAGCGGGCCGGGGATGGCGGCCGCCTCATCGACAATCAGCCAGTCAGCTTCTGTTGTGGAGGCCAGCAGCGCATCCGGGGCCATAAAGTGAAAATGTTCCCCGGCGAAACGCGCGATGACATCCGTCGCCCCTTTTGCCGGTGCCGTTACTACTGCACTCCCCTGAATGCCGTTGAGCAACATGCCCGCCAGGGCGGACTTTCCGCGTCCGCGCGGAGCCGTCACGGCGGCCACGCCCGCAGGCATGGTCAGAAGAGCGTCGAGGATCTCAGCCTGCTCGCGCTGCGGTTCACCACTGGCGGGCTGCCAGGCGAGTAAATCTGGCGTAACGGGAAGGCACAGAGGACGATGTTGATGCCAGACGATGGCATCTGAATCGGCGGCAAGCGTCCGGCAAAAGTGGTGAACAAAGTGCGGGGTGGCGATCGGCTCGGCGCTGTCGCTCCAGCGTAGAGAATCCGCGTCGGGCCTGTTAGCCCAGACGGAGAACGGCGGCACCAGCAGAATCAGAAGGCTTCCGGCGCGCAGGGTCCCGCTGAGGGCGGCGAAGGCCGAGACGTCAAACCCGCGACGCGCGTCAAAAACGGCGTGAAGGTATTCACGTCCCAGCAGGGCGCTGATGGCCTTAGAGGGGTTTTCCTCCAGCCACAGCCAGTCTCCTGGTAACGTATCGCGCAGGATGGTCGCCTGGCTCAACGTCCACGCTTCATCGCCGCTGAGCACCACCAGCCGGCGGTGCCCGGTACGCTGAAGCTGGTTGACCAGCTGTTCAAACCCCAACATCACATAGCTTTGCCGAAGGTATTACACTGCGACGGGTTGCCGCTGTCGAAGCCACGCTTAAACCAGCTGTAGCGCTGCTCTGAGGTGCCATGGGTAAAGCTGTCCGGCACAACGCGCCCCTGGCTCTGCTGCTGCAAGCGATCGTCACCAATCGCCTGTGCGGCATTCAGGGCCTCTTCCAGATCGCCTGTTTCCAGCACGCCCTGCTGCTGCATGCTGTGTCCCCAGACGCCAGCGAAGCAGTCGGCCTGAAGCTCCATGCGTACGGACAGACGATTCACCTCCGCCTGAGAAGCATTCTGCTGCATCTGACGCACTTTAGGCTCAATGCCGAGGAGCTTCTGCACGTGGTGGCCGACTTCATGCGCGATCACGTAGCCCTGGGCAAAATCGCCGTCGGCGCCCAGCTTGCTTTTCATGTCGTCATAGAAGGAGAGATCGATATAGACGGTGCTGTCCGCCGGGCAGTAGAACGGCCCCATAACGGACTGCCCGGTGCCGCAGCCAGTGCGGGTTGCGCCCCGGTACATCACCAGTTTTGGCGGCTGATAAGTCCGCCCCATTTTCTCGAACTGCTGACCCCAGGTATCTTCGGTCGTCGCGAGAATAACGGAAGTAAATTTCGCCGCTTCATCTTCATTCGGGCTGATGGAGCGCTGAGAATACTGCTGCTGTTGCCCGGTTTCACCGGTCATCAAACCGGTCAGGTCGACGCCGTAGTAGCCCGCCACCAGCACGACGACCAGCAGAATAATGCCGCCCTTGCCGCTGGGTAACCGGAAACCTGGCCCGCCCATAGACGGACCACCGCCACCACTGCTGCGTCTGTCTTCTACGTTGTCACTTTCACGACGCCCTTGCCAGCGCATAAACACCTCGAACTATTCCATTTATAATAGCTATGATCGTAGGCGGTTAATGAAAGGATTACCATAGTAAACAAGGATAAGACGCCAAAGGATGCCAACATCCTTTGGCAAATGCGCAGTTTAGTCGAGCTTAACGCCTAAACGGTGAGCAACCGCTTCGTACGCTTCGACCACGCCCCCCAGACTCTGGCGGAAACGGTCTTTGTCCATTTTATCCAGCGTCTCTTTGTCCCACAGGCGGCTGCCGTCCGGCGAGAATTCGTCGCCCAGCACCACTTCACCCTTGTACAGACCGAACTCCAGCTTGAAGTCGACCAGGATCAGGCCCGCGTCATCAAACAGCTTTTTCAGCACGTCGTTGGCTTTGTAGGTCAGTTCCTGCATGCGCGCCAGGTTCTCTTTGCTTACCCAGCCGAAGGTTTCGCAGTAGGATTCGTTGACCATCGGGTCGTGCATGGCGTCGTTTTTGAGGAACAGATCGAACAGCGGTGGATTCAGTTCGATACCCTCTTCAATGCCCAGACGCTTCACCAGGGAGCCTGCGGCACGGTTACGGATCACGCACTCAACCGGCACCATATCCAGTTTTTTTACCAGACATTCCGTATCGGACAGCAACGCTTCCATCTGAGTCGGGATACCGGCTTCGGCCAGTTTGGTCATAATGAAGTGGTTGAACTTGTTGTTCACCATGCCCTTACGATCGAACTGCTCAATGCGTGCGCCGTCTCCTGCTGACGTATCATTGCGGAATTCGAGCACCAACAGATCCGGGTTTTCCGTGCTGTATACGGTTTTCGCTTTGCCACGATACAACTCAGCTTGCTTCTGCATCTTCATTACTCCTGGTGTGATGATTTGTATTCAAAACTGGCCATATTATGCCACGCACACGTTTGCGTAGCACGAAAATAAAAAGGGCTGGATTAACCAGCCCTCACTATTATTTGCTGAATGCGGCCTGGAAGGCAGCGACCAGCGCATCGTTCTGCGCCTGGGTCAGCGTGTGTCCTTTCGGATCGATAAATTGCAGGCTGCTGCGGTTATCGAGGTCGCCAACCTGGATTTTGTAGTCACCGGAAGGCAGCTGTGGATCGCTTGCCCCCAGCTCCTGCCAGGCGCTATCAGACAGCGGCTTATAGGTCGCTGTGATGCTGCCCGTTGAACGGGTGCTGTCGGTCACCTTCATGCCCACTTTTTCAAGCGTTACTGGCAGGCGCTGCCAGGTCTGGTTAAACGGCGCACGCACCACCAGCATTGGCAGGCCGGTATCGTCTGCACCGCTCTGCACATCAAACGTTGAACCGTTACGGTTCTGCGCGGCGTTTGCGGCATCGGTAGCGTTCTTATCCAGACCAGCGGCAATCACGTTCAGCATTTCAGTGCTGTAGCGCTGCATGGCGGCCGGATCGGCAACCGGTTTACCTGCCTGCTCAAGATTCAACAGCTTAACGGTAACCGCCTGCTGATAACCCTGCGGCTTAACGGAGACTTGATAACGACCACGATACTGCTGGTCTTCATCGAGACGGTTCCACTCAATCCAGTCGGTGGTTAAGGTCTGGCTGGCGTCGTCGCGTTTATCAATCGTATAGTTTTTCGACTGAATAACGCTCACAACCTGCGGCCACAGCGTGGTACCGCGTGCGCTTTCCACCAGCAGAGAGGCCGTATCACCGGTAAACTGCGTGCGCGCGCCACTCACCAGCGCCAGAGGCTGAGCCGGCGGACGAATATCAAGCGCTTTACCCACCAGGCCACTGCCGTTGGTAACCGGAATATTATAATCACCGTTCTGGATCGGCAGGATCATGCCGGCAGGCGCGTGAAGTTCAGCAAGCGGCGGCGCATCCAGATAGGATTCATCACCGCTCACCTGGCGCTTGTAGCGCGAGTCTGAACTACAGGCAGCGAGGAGCATAACAAGCGAAACACCCGCAACCTTCGCCAGGCGCGACTTCTGTACTGAATAAGCCATCAAATCTCCCTAAACTTTACAGCAAACCGGCATGCTTCAGCGCGCCAGCGACAATTTCACGACCGTGGTCGGTAATCGGTGTCATTGGCAGACGCAGCGTGTCGGTTGCTACAAGCCCCAACTCCTTACATGCCCATTTCACTGGGATCGGATTGGGTTCGACAAATAATTTATTGTGCAACGGCATCAGACGCTGATTAATCACGCGAGCTTCATCAAAGTGACCGGCTGCGGCCAGTTTGCACATGTCAGCCATATCACGCGCCGCCACGTTCGCCGTAACGGAAATCACGCCATTACCACCGAGCTGCATAAAGTCCAGCGCGGTCGCATCATCACCGCTCAACAGGATAAAGTCGTCTGAAACCAGCTCTTTGATCTGATGAACGCGGCTTAAGTTCCCTGTCGCCTCTTTAATCCCGATAATATTTTTTACTTTCGAGAGACGGCCAACGGTTTCCGGCAGCATATCGCAACCGGTACGGGACGGCACATTATACAGAATTTGTGGCAAGTCAGTATGTTCAGCGATGGCTTTGAAATGCTGGAACAAACCTTCCTGAGTAGGACGGTTGTAATAAGGGGTCACCGTCAGGCAGCCGACAATGCCGCTGTCGTTAAAACGCTGAGTCAGGCTAATCGCTTCTGCCGTTGCGTTTGCGCCCGTCCCCGCGATGACCGGAATACGCCCGTCCGCCAGTTCCAGGGTCAGCATCACAACGTCGCCGTGCTCTTCGTGGCTCAGCGTAGCGGATTCACCGGTAGTCCCTACCGAAACGATCGCCGAGGTTCCATTGGCGACATGGTAATCAATGAGCTTCTTCATGCTTGACCGGCAGACATTACCTTTTTCATCCATCGGTGTAACAAGCGCGACAATACTTCCCGTGAACATGAGCCATCCTCTGTGCGAACAAGAGCCTCAATGTTACGTTTGGAACTGTAATAAAAGCAAGCGACCTGAGGCTCTCAGGCGGTTGTATGCATGTTTTTTTTATGCTTTCCTTAGGAAGACTTAACCACGCAAAGGAAGAACAGGTTTGACAACCTCATCACAACATTACCTGGTTATCACTGCGCTGGGTGCTGACAGGCCGGGTATCGTGAATACCATCACTCGCCACGTGAGCAGCTGCGGCTGCAACATCGAAGATAGCCGGCTGGCTATGCTTGGCGAAGAGTTCACGTTCATCATGCTGCTTTCCGGAACATGGAATGCCATTACCCTCATTGAATCTACCCTGCCGCTGAAAGGCGCAGAGCTGGATTTACTGATTGTGATGAAGCGCACCACCGCGCGCCCGCGTCCGGCTCTGCCTGCCACGGTCTGGGTACAGGTTGAAGTGCCTGATTCACCTCATCTGATTGAACGTTTCACGGCGCTGTTTGACAGCCATCAGATGAACATTGCCGAACTGGTTTCCCGCACGCAGCCGGGCGATGAAAACGCAATCCCGACGCTGTTTATTCAAATTACCGCACACAGCCCTGCCTCGCAGGATGCGTCAAATATCGAGCAAGCGTTCAAAGCCCTCTGTACAGAATTACATGCGCAAGGCAGTATAAGCGTCGTCGATTATTCGCAGCACGAACAGGATGGAGTTGAGTAATGAACCCACTGAAAGCCGGTGATATCGCACCGAAATTTAGCTTACCGGATCAAGACGGCGAGCAAGTAAATTTGACCGACTTCCAGGGACAGCGTGTTCTGGTCTATTTCTACCCGAAAGCCATGACCCCGGGCTGTACCGTACAGGCCTGCGGTCTACGCGACAACATGGATGAGTTGAAAAAGGTCGGTGTGGAAGTGCTGGGCATCAGCACCGATAAGCCAGAGAAGCTGTCACGCTTTGCGGAAAAAGAGCTGCTGAACTTCACGCTGCTTTCCGATGAAGACCACCAGGTTTGCGAGCAGTTTGGCGTCTGGGGTGAGAAGTCCTTTATGGGCAAAACGTACGACGGTATTCACCGCATCAGTTTCCTGATTGACGCTGACGGTAAAGTTGAGCACGTGTTTGATGATTTCAAAACCAGCAACCACCACGACGTGGTGTTGAAGTGGCTGAAAGAGAACGCGTGATCATTTTAGTGCCGGGTGGCGCTGCGCTTACCCGGGCTACAAGGTAAATGCAAAACGGTAGCATGCGCTACCGTTTTTAGTGTTTGCCCCCTCTCCCCGCGGGAGAGGGTTGGGGTGAGGGCATCAGCCCGCACTAAATCTACTTCTCTTCCACCGCTGGCACATCCGGCCACGCGTGGACCACGGCTTTAATCAGCGTCGCCAGCGGAATGGCGAAGAATACCCCCCAGAATCCCCACAGCCCGCCGAAAATCACCACTGACAGGATAATGACCAGCGGATGCAGGTTAACTGCTTCTGAGAACAGCACCGGTACCAGCAGGTTCCCGTCCAGTCCCTGAATAATCAGGTATACGGCGAAACAGCTCCAGAACTCCGTACCCAGACCAAACTGGAACAGCGCCACACCGACTACCGGAATGGTCACCACAAACGCGCCAATATACGGGATCAGAACCGAGAATCCGACCAGCACCGCCAGCAGCAGCGAGTAGTTCAGTCCGAAGATCACGAAGCCAATCCAGGTCGCCACGCCCACCACAATCATCTCCAGCACTTTGCCGCGAATGTAGTTGGTGATCTGCTGGTTCATCTCCTGCCAGACCTGACCGGCGAGACCGCGATTGCGCGGCAGCACGCGGCGTACCGCGTTCAGCATCTGCTCTTTATCTTTGACCAGGAAGAACACCATTAGCGGCACGAGAACAAGGTAAACCGCCAGCGTCAGCAGGCCTACCAGCGAGGCCAGAGAGTATTTCACCACCGAGTCACCCATGGTCATGATGCGGGCGCGCATGTTTTCGGCCATCGCATCGATGATCCCGGCGTCCATCAGCGCAGGATAGCGGCGCGGCAGCGTGGCGGCAAAATCAGACAGTTTATTCAGCATGCCGGGCATATCGCGGATCAGGTAGATCCCCTGTTGCCAGGCGATGGGCATCACCACGAAGGACATCAGCAGCAGAATGCCGACAAACAGCACCAGAACAATGCTGGTCGCCCAGCGGCGGGAACAGCCGATATGTTCCAGACGAGCGGTGGGCCACTCCAGCAGATACGCCAGCACAATTGCCACCAGTAGCGGCGCCAGCAGGCCACTAAAGAAGAACAGGATACCGAATCCGGCAACCAGAATGACCAGCAAAGCAATGGCTTCCGGGTCGCTAAACCGACGCCGATACCACTGCATTAACATTTCGAGCATACAACCCTTCCCTGAATCGAATGGCGGGAGTGAGACGGTGAATTGTATCTAACTGTCACAAAAAAGACTTTCCTTTTTGTTTCACTGTCAGGTTTCGCAAAACCCTGATGAATGGGATTTTCTTCATCTCTTAACACGGCTACACTCGCAGAGCAGCGGAGATGAACGTTATGCGGGTTCATCGGTCAAATTAGCACATCCAACATACAGGACAGTGGTTATGTTCAGGCAGTTGAGAAAAACACTGGTTGCGACACTGATTGCCGCCGTGACGGTGGGTCAGGTGTTGCCCGCTTTCGCTGACTCGTCCGATTCATTGCCGGACATGGGCACCACGGCAGGAAGCACGCTCTCCATCGGGCAGGAGATGCAGATGGGTGATTATTACGTACGCCAGCTGCGCGGCAGTGCTCCGCTGATTAACGACCCATTGCTGGTGCAATACATTAACGGTCTGGGAATGCGTCTGGTGGCGCACGCCGACTCGGTAAAAACGCCCTTCCACTTCTATTTAATCAATAACGACGAAATCAACGCCTTCGCTTTCTTTGGCGGGAACGTGGTACTGCATTCGGCGTTGTTCCGTTATTCCGATAACGAAAGCCAGCTGGCGTCCGTCATGGCGCACGAAATTTCGCACGTCACCCAGCGCCATCTGGCGCGTGCGATGGAAGATCAGAAGCGTAACGCCCCGCTGACCTGGGTGGGCGCGTTGGGTTCTATTCTGCTGGCGATGGCCAGCCCGCAGGCCGGGATGGCGGCACTTACCGGGACGCTGGCGGGGACGCGTCAGGGGATGATCAGCTTTACCCAGCAGAACGAGCAGGAAGCAGACCGCATCGGCATTCAGGTTTTACAGCGTTCCGGCTTTGACCCGCAGGCCATGCCGAGCTTCCTGGAAAAGCTGCTCGACCAGGCACGCTACTCGTCGCGCCCGCCTGAAATTCTGTTGACCCACCCGCTGCCGGAAAGCCGCCTCTCGGATGCGCGTAACCGTGCCAACCAGATGCGTCCGGTCGTGGTGCAGTCTTCGCAGGATTTCTACATGGCCAAAGTGAGAACGCTTGGCATGTACAACTCCGGACGTAATCAGCTCACCAGCGATCTGCTGGACGCGCTGGCGAAAGGCAACGTGCGCGAGAAAAACGCGGCGCAGTATGGTCAGGCGCTCCAGGCGATGGAGGCCAGCAAATACGATGAAGCGCGAAAAGCGCTACAGCCGCTGCTGGCGGCGGCGCCTGACAATCCGTGGTATCTCGACCTCGCCACCGATATCGATCTGGGGCAGAAAAAAGCGACCGATGCGATTAATCGCCTGAAAGGGGCGAAAGATCTTCGTAATAATCCAGTATTGCAGCTTAACCTGGCGAACGCCTACCTACAGGGCGGCCAGCCCGGCGAGGCGGTGACCATTCTGAACCGCTACACCTTTAACAATAAAGATGACCAGAACGGCTGGGAGCTGCTCGCCCAGGCCCAGGGGCAACTGGGTAACCGCGATCAGGAGCTGGCCGCGCGTGCGGAAGGTCTGGCGCTGGCGGGTCGTCTCGATCAGGCCATTTCCCTGCTGAGCAGCGCCAGCTCGCAGGTGAAGCTTGGCAGCCTGCAACAGGCCCGCTACGATGCGCGAATCGACCAGCTGCGCGGCCTGCAACAACGCTTTAAGCCGTACGAGAAGATGTAATAAAGGAGAAGTCATGACAGACGCGGTAAAAATTTACCATAACCCTCGCTGCTCCAAGAGCCGAGACACCCTCAGCCTGCTGAAGTCTAACGGCATCGAACCGGAAGTGGTGCTGTACCTGGAGACGCCGCCGGACGCGCAGACTATCCGCCAGCTGCTGAAGATGCTGAACATGGGCAGCGCACGCGACCTGATGCGTCAGAAAGAAGATCTGTATAAGTCGCTCAATCTGAACGATACCACTCTCACTGAAGATCGGCTGATTCAGGCGATGGTCGACAATCCAAAGCTGATTGAGCGCCCGATTGTGGTGGCAAATGGCAAGGCGCGTATCGGCCGTCCGCCGGAAGACGTGCTCGAGATCGTCTAATCGTTACGCCGCAGCGCTTCCAGAAACGCCTGCGGCGTACGCTCTCCCAGCTTTTTCTGCGCTTTTCCCCGGTTGTAAAACTCACACAGTTGGATCAACAGCTCTCCCATCGGTTCACTGTTCACCCGCGGAATGATTTCGCGTAACGGCACGGTGACCTGAAGGGCGAGATAATACTGTGAATGCACTTTTACGGTGACGTTATGCTCCGGCAAGTTCACTTCTAGCCCAAAAGTCTCAACAGATTGAATATCAGCCGGACAGGCAGCCAGCACCTCGTTCGTCCAGCGGGTCAGCAACTGCGGCGATACGCCAGCATAAAGCCGGGCGTAACACCAGCCGCTGACGGGTTCACGCGCCCAGAGCAGGTGTTGCTCGCCACCGTCGTCCATATGCAGCGACAGCGGCTGATGATGCAGGAGTAGCTTCTGCGGCATGATCCCGGCCTTCAGCGCCTTTTTGCCCTGCAACGACGCCCCCTTTTGTTTTACCGAAGCTGGTTTGAGGTAGCGGTTCAGGGTCGCGCGGGAAACGGCGATCCCGAATCCGTCATTCACCAGCAGCAGCAGATCGTCCAGCGGTGCCCCGGTGATATCCCGCAGGGCATTTATCAGTGCCGCCTGCTCTTGTCTCAGCGCTTTGTGTATCACTTTTGGCGTTGTGTGGTTATCCGAAACCTGGTCGCGGTTGCGCCAGCGCCTGACGGTGGTGACCGAGATCCCCAGCTCAACGGCAAGTTCCCTGTCGCTTTTATCTGACTGCTGAAGATAACGACGGATACGCGGTGTGGTGGTGGCGTTGGCATGCAGTTTGATTTCCATCGCGTCTCTCCGGAACTAATCTTATGAGATTTATATCAGAGCAGCGAATGCTTTGTGACCGATTTCACCTTTCGCTCGCCACGCTTCACTGATAATCCACAGACATAACATAAACAACACCTCTCAATCTTGTACGGAGTTCACAATGAACAATGTTCTGGGATTTCTTGAAGCAAAACTGATGCCGCTGGCGGCGAAAACGGCCCAGCAGCGTCATCTTGGGGCCATTCGCGGCGCCTACGTGTCATTCATGCCGTTTATCATCGTCGGCTCCATTCTGCTGGTGATCTCCTCCTTCCCGAATCAGGCCTATCAGCAGTTTATGTCTCAGGCCTTTGGTGAGAGCTGGAGTGCAATTATAGAGATCCCGTTTAACGCGGTGTTCTCAACCATGTCGCTGTTTATCAGCTTCCTGGTGGCCTACCGCCTGGCTGAGCATTATGGCGAGGACCGCATCTCCTGCGGCATCCTGGCGCTGGTCGCGTTTCTGATCCTGACGCCCTTTATCAAAGTGGCGGAAAACGGCGGCATTACCGTGATGCCGGTGGAGTGGATTGGCAGCAAAGGGCTGTTCGTGGCGATGATCGGTTCCCTGCTGTGGACGGAACTGTTCTGCTGGCTGAAGCGCAAAAAGCTGGTCATCAAAATGCCGGACGGCGTGCCTCCGGCGGTGCAGGAGTCGTTCGCGGCCCTGATCCCGGCCCTGCTGGTGATGATTCTGGTGCTGCTTATCCGCATCATCTTTGAAAACACCCACTATCACACCATCCACCAGTTTATTTATGAAGTGGTTGCCACCCCGGTGCGCCACTACGGCACCTCTTATTTCGGGGCGCTGATGACCGTATTCAGCATCACCATTCTGTGGTCAGTGGGCATTAACTCCGGTTCGATGATCAACGGGATTATTCGCCCGCTGTGGATGGAGAATCAGACCGACAACATCGCCGCGATCCAGGCGGGAACGACGCCGCCGCACATCATCACCGAACAGTTTTTTGACATGATCTGGATGGGTGGCGCGGGCGCCACGCTGTCGCTGGTGATTGCGATGCTGATTTTCGCCCGCAGCAAAAACATGCGCGAAGTCGCGCGCCTCGGTGCGGGCGCGTCGGTGTTTAACATCAACGAACCGATTCTCTTTGGCCTGCCGGTGATCATGAACCCGATCATGCTCATCCCGTTCAATCTGGTGCCGCTGGTGCTGGTCACCGTGCAGTATGCGGCGATGAAAATTGGTGCGGTCGCCGTCACCACCGGGGTGTTTATCCCCTGGACGCTGCCGCCGGTTATCAGCGGCTTTATCGTCACCGGGCACCTGAGCGGCAGCGTGATGCAGCTGATCAACCTGCTGATTGGCGCCATGCTGTACCTGCCTTTCATGCGTATCCTGGATAAACAGTACCGCGCGGCGGAGCTGACTACCGCTACGCAACCCGACACCACCCTTGCAAAACAGGAGTAAAGCATGTGGGGAATTATCGCAACCTGGCGAATGGCGCTTGAAGGCGTCACGGAATCTGCGTCTGCGCTGGCTGCGGGCAAACCTGTCGCTCCGGCGGTGGTGGATGCCGTCGCCGCCGTCGAGGACTTTCCGTTTTATAAATCCGTCGGCTACGGCGGGCTGCCGACCGAGAACGGCGAGGTGGAGCTGGACGCGGCCTATATGGACGGCGACACGCTGGCGTTCGGCGCCGTGGGCAATCTGGTGGATATCGCCAACCCGGTGCGCGTGGCGCATGCGCTCAGCCGCCAGCGCTATAACAGCCTGCTGGTCGGCCAGGGCGCGCGCGAATGGGCGCTGAGTCAGGGCTTTGCCGATAAAACCATGCTCACGGATCGCGCCATGCAACACTACCGTAAGCGCTGCCGCGAAACGCTGGACAAGGGGTTAAGCCCCTACGACGGACATGACACCGTCGGCATCATCGGCCTCGATAAACAGGGCTCGATGAGCGTCGCCACCTCCACCAGCGGCCTGTTTATGAAAAAACGCGGTCGCCTCGGTGACTCACCCATCATCGGCTCCGGCTTTTACTGCGACAGCGAAACCGGCGCGGCCACCGCCACGGGCGTCGGTGAAGATCTGATGAAGGGCTGTACCAGCTACGAAATCGTTCGCCGGATGGCGCAAGGGATGACGCCGCAGCAGGCGGCGGATTCGGTGGTGTTCGAACTGGAAGACAAGCTGATGTCGCGCTTTGGCCGCGCGGGCGATCTCTCCGTAGTGTGCATGAACAGCAAAGGAGAATTTGGCGCCGCGACCAACATCAAAACCTTCTCGTTTGTGGTGGCGACGGCTCGCCAGCCCCTCACCGTTTTCCGTACTGAACGCCTGCGGGAGAAAACGCACTATCACGCGGTAGATGAGGAGTGGATGCAGGCCTATGCCGCGCGGATCCGCGCACCGATTGAGGAGTCATGATGATCACATACCAGTTTATCAACGCGCTTTCAGACGCGAAGCCGCAAAGCCATTTGATTGCGCGCGCTGACAGTTCCCTGTTACCGGAAAGCGCTCTTGTCGCTGAAATGCGCCAGCAGAGCACCGTCGCGGACGCGCGCTTTGGCTGCGCGCCGTTTGCCCGCATCACCCTTTTGCCGGATGCGCTCTGGCATGACGCCCTGACCGAAGGGTTGCTCACCGCCCTGCGACCGCTGCTTGCCGCCCCCGCCAGCGCCGAACTCGTGCTGGACGTGACGGATATTGACGATGTGGTGCTGGCGCAGGTACTGCGTTTTCTCTTTAATCAGGCGTACAGGCTCAGTGACCTGAAGCTGAAGAAGACGGACGAAGCGCTGCGTCTTACCTGCATCACTGCCCTCTGCCTGCCGGAACAGCAGGCGAAGCTGGAGACGACCTTCCGCCAGCAGCAGGCCATTGCGCTCGGCATGGTTGCGGTCGGACGTCTGGCGGATATGCCGTCCGACCGCTGCACGCCGCAGTTTGTGGTGGAAGAGGCGCAAAAACTGTGTGCCGCCAGCCCTGCCCTGTGCTGCGAAGTGTTGGATGAAACGCAAATTGTTGAGCAGGGGCTGGGGCTACTGCATGCCGTTGGCAAAGGGGCGACCTGCCCGCCGCGCCTGCTGGCTATTCACTATAACGGCGTGTCTGATGGCCCGGTGCGCTGTTACGTGGGAAAAGGCATTACCTTTGACACCGGCGGCCTGTGGCTGAAGGAAGGCGCGGGCATGTACACCATGAAATATGACATGTGCGGCGCGGCTAACGTGCTCGGGCTGATGCTGACCGTTGCGGAGCTGAAATTACCCGTGCGCATCATGGGCGTGCTGGCGCTGGCGGAAAACGCCATCGGCCCCGACGCCATGCAGCCCGGCACGGTGGCGATGGCCTGCAACGGCACCACCGTTGAAATCAACAATACCGATGCCGAGGGCCGGCTGGTGCTGGCAGACGCTATCGCCTGGGCGAGTCAGCGCCATCCGCAGGCGCACTATATCATTGATATGGCGACCTTAACCGGAGCGGTGGTGAAAGCGCTGGGGTATGAGCTGAGCGGGCTGATGACCCAGGATGAACCGCTGCGTCAGGCACTGACGCACGCGGGCAAACGGAGCGGCGACGAGGTGTGGTCCCTGCCGCTGGACGCGCGGCTGAGAAAGCAAACCGATAGCGCGATTGCCGATCTGTGCAACACGCCGACCAATAACGCGGCGATCAGCGCATCGGCGGCGTGGCTGCTGCATCACTTCTGCCCGTCGACCATTCCGTGGGCGCATCTGGATATCAGCGGGACGGCGCTGTGGCGAGAAAACGGACGGAGCGTGGCGTCGGGAAGACCGATTCCGCTGCTGGTGGAGCACTTGTTGGGGGATCTTTAGCCGGGTGGCGGCTACGCCTTACCCGGCCTACAAGGTATGACGGGTTTTCGTAGGCCCGGTAAGCGCAGCGCCACCGGGCAAAAAACTCAAAGCTTAAGAATATCTTTCACAAACGGAATGGTCAGCTTGCGCTGGGCGGTGATGGAGGCGCGATCGAGCTGATCGAGCGTATCAAAGAGCGTGCGCATCTCCCGATCCAGACGCTTGAGCAGGAAGCGCCCTACGTCTTCCGGCAGTTCAAATCCGCGCAGTCTGGCGCGCAGCTGAAGCGCCTGGAGTTTGTCTTCATCCGACAGCGGTTGCAGCTTGTAGATTTGCCCCCAGTCCAGACGAGACGCCAGATCCGGCAGCCCCAGATTGAGCTGGCGCGGCGGACGATCGCCAGTGATCAGCAGCCGGGTTTTGCCCGACTCCAGAATGCGGTTGTAGAGGTTAAAGATCGCCATTTCCCACGGTTCGTCCCCCGCCACGCATTCGATATTATCGATGCAGACCAGGGAGAGATGTTCCATGCCCTCCAGCACCTCAGGCACAAACCAGGTGCGTTTATCCAGCGGCACATAGCCTACCGCGTCACCGCGCGCCGAAAGCTCCGCACAGGCGGCATGCAGCAGGTGGCTGCGTCCCGCGCCTTCGCGTGACCAGATATAGATGTATCCGCTGTGTTCCTGGCGCAGCACGTTTTGCAGTGCAGCCAGTAAAGAGGGGTTATCACCCGGCCAGAAACTCGCGAAAGTTTCGTCGTCAGGGAGATAAAGTGGCAGAGAGAGCTGTGCCGGTCCGTTCAGAAATACCTCAACCAGAGATCTTACATAAAATCGGAATGGAGTTTAACACGGAACCTGCAAGGAGAGAACCGGGCGATCCTTCGCCCGGCATGACGATCAATGTGGCGCTTTTTCGCTTTCGTCCGCGTCCAGCACCACCTCTTCCGGGCGGATCACTGAGATCAGCTTGAAAATCAGGCTCAGGCCGACGCCGACGATGGTCGCCAGCGCCATCCCCTTCAGCTCTGCCGCGCCGATGTGCACCTTCGCGCCGCTCACGCCGATAATCAGGATAACGGAGGTCAGGATCAGGTTCTGCGCCTTGCTGTAATCCACTTTGGATTCAATCAGCACGCGAATACCGGAGGCACCGATCACCCCGTACAGCAGCAGGGAAACGCCGCCCATCACCGGAACCGGGATAATCTGGATCGCCGCCGCCAGTTTACCAACGCAGGAGAGCAGAATGGCGATGATCGCCGCGCCGCCGATAACCCAGGTGCTGTAGACGCGGGTGATCGCCATTACGCCGATATTCTCACCGTAAGTCGTGTTTGGCGTGGAGCCGAAGAAACCAGAGATGATGGTGGAGAAACCGTTGGCAAACATGGAGCGATGCAGGCCCGGGTCGCGGATCAGGTCGCGCTTCACGATGTTCGCCGTCACCACCAGGTGGCCGACGTGCTCAGCAATCACCACCAGCGCGGCAGGCAGAATAGTGAAAATGGCGAACCATTCAAAGCGCGGGGTGTAGAAGGTTGGCAGCGCGAACCAGTGCGCCTCGGCAATCGGGGTGGTATCCACAACGCCCATCAGGAAGGAGAGCGCGTAACCCGCCAGCACGCCGATCAGGATCGGGATAATCGCCATAAAGCCGCGGAAGAGGACGGAACCGAATACCGTCACGCCCAGCGTCACCAGCGAAATAATAATGGTTTTAGAATCCGGTGACTGACCGTCCGCAGGCAGCAGCCCGGCCATGTTCGCCGCCACGCCCGCCAGCTCCAGGCCGATGACGGCAACGATGGCCCCCATTGCCGCAGGCGGGAACATCACGTCCAGCCAGCCGGTACCGGCTTTCTTCACAATGAAGGAGACCAGGCAGAACAGCACGCCGCACATGATAAAGCCGCCCAGCGCGACCTCATAACCCAGCGGCAGCAACAGCAGAACCGGGGAGATAAACGCGAAGCTCGACCCGAGATAGGCCGGGATTTTGCCTTTACAGATGAAGAGGTAAAGTAGCGTACCGATGCCGTTAAACAGCAGCACGGTAGCCGGGTTAATGTGAAACAGGATTGGCACCAGCACGGTTGCGCCAAACATGGCGAACAGGTGCTGCAAACTAAGCGGGATTGTCTGTAAAAGCGGCGGTCTTTCACTCACCCCGATAGCACGGCGCGTCATAGTGTTTTCCTCTGAGTGTCATTGTTGGTTTTTATTCAAAAAAAAGCCGACTATCAAAGTCGGCTTCTTTATCGTTATTCGATTATTTAGTACCAAAAATCTTATCGCCGGCATCGCCGAGCCCCGGGATGATGTACCCGTGCTCGTTCAGTCCCTGGTCGACAGACGCGGTATAGAGTTCAACGTCCGGGTGCGCTTTTTCCAGCGCCGCGATACCTTCCGGCGCCGCAACCAGCACCAGCACTTTGATGCTGCTGCATCCCGCTTTTTTCAGCAGGTCGATGGTGGCGATCATCGAACCGCCGGTCGCCAGCATCGGGTCAACCACCAGCGCCATACGCTCGTCGATGTTAGAGACCAGCTTCTGGAAGTACGGGACCGGCTCAAGCGTCTCTTCGTTACGGTAGATACCCACCACGCTGATACGCGCGCTTGGGACGTGCTCCAGCACGCCTTCCATCATGCCCAGACCCGCACGCAGGATTGGCACCACGGTAATTTTTTTACCTTTGATCTGCTCAACCTGTACCGGACCGTTCCAGCCTTCGATGGTCACTTTTTCCGTTTCCAGATCAGAGGTCGCTTCGTAGGTCAGCAGGCTACCCACTTCAGAAGCCAGTTCGCGAAAACGCTTCGTGCTGATGTCATGCTCACGCATCAGGCCCAACTTGTGTTTAACGAGTGGGTGTTTCACTTCCACAATCTTCATTCTCTTTCTCCTCTGAGGTGGCATCCGCAAAAAAATCGCGGGATTATACCGCTTTTTTCGGATTGCGCCATACCCATCTTGCTTGACGTATATCAATCAAAGTGATTTAGAGACAAAAAAACCGGAGGCGAAGCTCCGGCTTGGGTGCGGGTTCTGCCCGGTGGCGCTGCGCTTACTCGGGCCTACGTGTAGTGTAGGTCGGGTAAGCGTTAGCGCCACCCGACAATTACAGGTTATCGCCGTTGCTGGCAATCACCTGCTTATACCAGTCGAACGATTTCTTCTTGCTGCGGTTCAGCGTGCCGTTACCTTCGTTATCTTTATCGACAAAGATAAAGCCGTAGCGTTTTTTCATCTCGCCTGTGCCGGCAGAGACCAGGTCGATACAGCCCCACGGGGTATAGCCCATCAGATCCACGCCGTCTTCCACCACCGCTTTTTTCATCTCGCGGATGTGTGCGGAAAGGTAGTCGATGCGGTACTGGTCGTTCACCGTGCCGTCGCTCTCCTGCACGTCGATCGCGCCAAAGCCGTTCTCAACGATAAACAGCGGCAGCTGGTAGTGATCCCAGAACCAGTTGAGGGAGTAGCGAAGCCCCACCGGGTCAATCTGCCAGCCCCAGTCGGATTTCTGCACGTACGGGTTAGAGACCAGGCTCTTGCTCTCGTCGTAATCCAGCGTCGGATTATCCGCCGTCGCCTTGGTGGCGAAAGACATGTAGTAGCTGAACCCGATGTAATCCACGCAGCCCTGCGTCAGCGCTACTTTATCTTCTTCGGTGATATCCAGCGCGAAGCCGCGACGTTCAAAGTAGTTGAGCAGATGCTGCGGATACTTGCCGCGCACGTGAACGTCGGTGAACCAGTAGCGACGATGCATGGCGTTCATCGCCATCATCATATCGTCCGGGGCACAGGTCAGCGGATAGATGGGGCACATGGCAATCATGCAGCCGATTTGCAGCGACAGGTTGATCTCGCGCCCCGCCTTCACCGCCAGGGCACTGGCCACCAGCTCATAGTGCGCCGCCTGGAACATCACCGGCTCGCGATCTTCTCCCGGCGCATATTTCAGCCCGGAGTTGGTAAACGGCGCAAAGTCTTCGTGGAAGTTGGCCTGGTTGTTGATCTCGTTAAAGGTCATCCAGTACTTCACTTTATGCTGGTAGCGCTCAAAAACGACCTTCGCGAAGCGAACAAAGAAGTCGATCAGCTTACGGTTGCGCCAGCCGCCGTATTCCGTCACCAGGTGGAAAGGCATCTCGAAGTGGGAAAGCGTGATCACCGGCTCGATGCCGTGCTTCAGGCACTCGTCAAAAAGATCGTCATAGAATTTGAGTCCCGCTTCGTTCGGCTCCAGCTCGTCGCCTTTCGGGAAGATACGCGTCCAGGCGATGGAGGTGCGGAAGCATTTGAACCCCATCTCGGCAAAGAGTTTGATGTCTTCTTTATAGCGGTGATAGAAGTCGATGGCTTCGTGGTTTGGGTAATTTTTCCCCTCCAGCACGCCGTTGGTGATTTCACGCGGTACCCCGTGGGCGCCTGCCGTCATGACATCGGCAACGCTCACGCCCTTGCCGCCCTCTTTCCAGCCGCCTTCGAGCTGGTGCGCCGCAACGGCCCCACCCCACAGAAAGCCTGCTTTAAATCCTGACATTCGCTATCCCTCATTCTGCGTTATTTTCTGCAAAAACAGTTACAGAAACCGGTTTCAGTTTGATGATGTGCAAAGGGGATAGCCGTTGCAAGCAGATCGCCGAAACCGGTTTCATTTTCGTGAACAGAGTCAAGTTTGTTGCCCTGGACAGCCCGCACAGAAAAAAAGATCCTCGCGCCGAGAATAGGCTCGCAAACGTTTGCCTGGACTGTTAGAATTGCGCCGATTTTTCTTACTAGCTATGCAATCGCGTGGGGATTTAAGCCGTGACCAACAAAACTTCTCTCAGCTACAAAGATGCCGGTGTTGATATTGACGCAGGTAATGCGCTGGTTGACCGAATCAAAGGTGTGGTGAAAAAAACCCGCCGCCCGGAAGTGATGGGTGGCCTGGGTGGATTCGGCGCACTGTGCGCGCTACCGCAAAAATATCGTGAACCTGTGCTGGTCTCGGGTACGGATGGTGTCGGTACAAAACTGCGCCTGGCGATGGATCTTAAGCGTCACGATACGATTGGTATCGATCTGGTGGCGATGTGCGTCAACGACCTGGTGGTACAGGGCGCCGAGCCGCTGTTCTTCCTCGATTACTACGCGACCGGCAAGCTGGACGTGGATACCGCAGCCAGCGTCATTAACGGTATCGCCGAAGGCTGCCTGCAATCCGGCTGTGCGCTGGTCGGCGGTGAAACCGCGGAAATGCCTGGCATGTATCACGGTGAAGATTATGACGTCGCAGGCTTCTGCGTCGGCGTGGTAGAAAAATCAGAAATTATCGACGGCAGCAAAGTGGCTGACGGCGATGTGCTGGTTGCGCTGGCCTCCAGCGGTCCGCACTCCAACGGCTACTCTCTGGTGCGTAAAATCCTCGAAGTGAGCGGTTGCGACCCGCTGACCACCGAGCTGGACGGCAAACCGCTGGCAGATCACCTGCTGGCCCCGACCCGCATCTACGTGAAAAACGTGCTGGAGCTGATTGAGAACGTTGACGTGCACGCCATCGCTCACCTCACCGGCGGCGGCTTCTGGGAAAACATTCCGCGCGTGCTGCCGGACAATACCCAGGCGGTGATCGACGCATCCTCATGGCAGTGGCCGTCCGTCTTCAACTGGCTGCAAACCGCAGGCAACGTGAGCTCTCACGAAATGTACCGCACCTTTAACTGCGGCGTGGGCATGGTTATCGCCCTGCCCGCCAGCGAAGCGGATAAAGCGGTTAAGCTGCTGACAGAAAAAGGTGAAAACGCGTGGAAAATCGGTACGATTAAAGCTTCCGATTCCGAACAGCGTGTGGTCATTGAATGAAAAACATCGTGGTGCTCATTTCCGGCAACGGAAGCAATTTGCAGGCAATCATAGACGCCTGCAAACAGAAGAAAATCAATGGCACCATTCGGGCAGTATTCAGCAACAAGGCCGATGCATTCGGCCTTGAGCGCGCGCGGGAAGCGAACATTCCTGCGCACGCGCTGGAAGCCAGCCAGTTCGCCGGGCGTGAAGCCTTTGACCGTGAGCTGGTGCAGGAGATTGACGCCTACGCGCCTGACGTGGTGGTGCTGGCAGGCTACATGCGCATCCTGAGCCCGGCTTTTGTTGCACACTACGCCGGACGACTGCTCAATATCCACCCTTCCCTGCTGCCAAAATACCCCGGTCTGCACACCCATCGTCAGGTGCTGGAGAACGGCGATGAGGAGCATGGTACCTCCGTGCATTTCGTCACCGACGAGCTGGACGGCGGTCCGGTCATTTTGCAGGCAAAAGTACCGGTCTTTGACGGCGACAACGAAGACGACGTGACCGAACGTGTGCAGACGCAGGAACACGCCATTTATCCGCTGGTGGTAAGCTGGTTTGTCGATGGACGTCTGGAGATGCGCAACGGCGCAGCCTGGCTGGACGGCGTGAAGTTGCCCCCGCAGGGTTATGCGGCTGAAGAGTAGTCTGTTTGAATTGCCCGGCGGCGCTTCGCTTGCACGGGCCTACGGTCCCGTAGGTCGTGGTAAGCGCAGCGCCACCCGCCCCCCCTCCCCCAACCCTCTAAATTCCCCAACAAAAAAATAACTGTCATACTTTTCTGGCACTGTTGGACATATCGTGGAAATGCTCGCCATAATAAGGACGAGACGGATTTACCACGTCCTGTGATTGAACTGGAGTGTGAGCTGTAATGGGTCAGGAAAAGTTATACATCGAGAAAGAGCTAAGCTGGTTAGCATTCAACGAACGTGTACTTCAGGAAGCGGCCGATAAAAGCAACCCGCTGATTGAACGTATGCGTTTTTTAGGCATCTATTCCAACAATCTGGATGAGTTCTACAAGGTTCGCTTCGCCGAACTGAAACGCCGAATCATCATCAGCGAAGAACAGGGCTTGAACTCCCACTCCCGGCATCTGCTTGGAAAAATCCAGTCTCGCGTCATGAAAGCCGATCAGGAATTTGATGGCCTCTATAACGAGCTGCTGCTGGAAATGGCACGCAACCAAATCTTCCTGATCAACGAACGCCAGCTCTCCGCGAATCAGCAAAACTGGCTGCGCCACTATTTCAAACATTATCTGCGCCAGCATATCACCCCGATTCTGATCAACCGTGAAACCGATCTGGTGCAGTTCCTGAAAGATGATTACACCTATCTGGCGGTAGAAATCATTCGGGGTGAGACCATTAACTACGCGCTGCTGGAAATACCGTCTGATAAAGTCCCACGCTTTGTAAACCTGCCGCCGGAAACCCCGCGCCGACGTAAGCCGATGATCCTGCTGGATAACATCCTGCGCTACTGCCTGGACGATATCTTCAAAGGCTTCTTCGATTACGACGCGCTCAACGCCTACTCGATGAAGATGACCCGTGACGCCGAGTACGATCTGGTGCATGAGATGGAGGCCAGCATGATGGAGCTGATGTCTTCCAGCCTCAAGCAGCGCCTGACGGCGGAGCCGGTGCGGTTTGTCTATCAACGCGATATGCCGGACGCGATGGTGGAGATGCTGCGCGATAAGCTGACCATCTCCCGCTACGACTCCATTATCCCCGGTGGGCGTTACCACAACTTTAAAGATTTCATTGGCTTCCCGAACGTCGGCAAGGCCAATCTGGTGAACAAACCGCTGCCGCGCCTGCGCCATATCTGGTTCGATAAGTTCCGCAACGGGTTCGACGCCATCCGCGAACGGGATGTGCTGCTCTACTATCCGTATCACACCTTTGAACACGTGCTGGAATTGCTGCGTCAGGCCTCGTTCGATCCGAACGTGCTGGCGATCAAAATCAACATTTATCGCGTGGCGAAAGATTCCCGTATCATCGATGCGATGATCCACGCGGCGCACAACGGCAAGAAAGTGACCGTGGTGGTTGAGCTCCAGGCTCGCTTCGACGAGGAGGCCAACATCCACTGGGCGCGCCGACTGACGGAAGCGGGCGTACACGTCATCTTCTCCGCGCCAGGGCTGAAAATTCACGCCAAGCTGTTCCTGATCTCCCGTAAAGAGGGCGACGACGTTGTGCGCTACGCCCATATCGGTACCGGGAACTTTAACGAGAAAACCGCGAGAATCTACACCGACTATTCGCTGCTGACTGCCGATGCCCGCATCACCAACGAAGTGCGTCGGGTGTTCAACTTCATTGAGAACCCGTACCGCCCGGTGAGCTTCGATTATCTGCTGGTGTCACCGCAGAACTCACGGCGCCTGCTGTACGATATGATCGATAAAGAGATTGCCAATGCGCAGAACGGCTTGTCGTCCGGCATCACGCTGAAGCTCAACAATCTGGTGGACAAAGGGCTGGTGGACCGCCTGTACGCGGCCTCCAGCTCCGGCGTTCCGGTAAATCTGCTCATTCGCGGCATGTGCTCGCTCATTCCGGAACTGGAAGGCATCAGCGACAATATCCGCGTGATCAGCATTGTGGATCGCTATCTTGAACACGATCGCGTCTATATTTTCGATAACGCCGGTGATAAGCGCGTATACCTCTCGTCCGCCGACTGGATGACGCGTAACATTGATTACCGTATTGAAGTGGCGGCACCGCTGCTGGATCCTCGCCTTAAGCAGCGTATCCTGGACATTATCGAGATCCTGTTCAGCGATACGGTGAAAGCACGTTATATCGACAAAGAACTCAGTAATCGCTATGTACCGCGCGGCAACCGCCGTAAAGTGCGCTCGCAGCTGGCGATTTACGATTACATTAAATCACTTGAGCAATCCGATTAACCTATGCCAATAAACGATAATACCCCACGCCCGCAGGAGTTCGCCGCGGTCGATCTTGGCTCAAACAGTTTCCATATGGTCATCGCCCGCGAGGTGGATGGCGCGATGCAGATCATCGGTCGTCTGAAGCAGCGTGTGCATCTGGCCGATGGACTCGACGCGCGTAACATGCTGAGCGAAGAGGCCATGGAGCGCGGGCTGAACTGTCTGTCGCTGTTCGCAGAACGTCTGCAAGGCTTTTCGCCGTCCAGCGTCTGCATCGTCGGGACGCATACGCTACGCCAGGCGCTGAACGCGCCGGAGTTTCTTAAGCGCGCGGAAAAGGTTATCCCCTACCCGATTGAGATCATCTCCGGTAACGAAGAAGCGCGCCTGATTTTTATGGGCGTGGAGCATACGCAGCCGGAAAAAGGCCGCAAGCTGGTGATTGATATCGGCGGTGGTTCCACGGAACTGGTGATTGGCGAAGATTTCGAGCCGCGTCTGGTGGAAAGCCGCCGTATGGGCTGCGTCAGCTTCGCGCAGATGTATTTCCCGGGCGGCGTCATCACCCGCGAAAACTTCCAGCGCGCGCGCATGGCCGCCGTACAAAAACTCGAAAATCTGGCCTGGCAATACCGTATTCAGGGCTGGAACGTGGCGCTGGGCGCATCGGGTTCGATTAAAGCGGCCCATGAAGTGCTGCTGGCAATGGGTGAAAAAGACGGGTTTATTACGCCTGAGCGCCTGGTGAAACTCACCGAAGAGGTGCTTAAGCATAAGAGCTTCGACGCCCTGAGTTTGCCGGGTCTGTCCGACGAACGTAAAGCCGTGTTCGTACCGGGGCTGGCGATCCTCTGCGGCGTGTTTGACGCGCTGGCGATCAAAGAGCTGCGCCTCTCTGACGGCGCCCTGCGTGAAGGCGTACTGTATGAGATGGAAGGCCGTTTCCGTCATCAGGATATTCGCAGCCGCACCGCGCAGAGCCTGGCCAACCAGTACAACATCGACCGCGAACAGGCGAAACGGGTGCTCGAAACCACGGTTCAGATGTACGAGCAGTGGGAGGAGCAGAATCCGAAGCTGGCGCATCCGCAGCTGGCCGCGCTGTTGAAATGGGCCGCCATGTTGCACGAGGTGGGGCTGAACATTAACCACAGCGGAATGCATCGCCATTCAGCCTATATTCTGCAAAACAGCGATCTGCCTGGTTTCAACCAGGAGCAGCAAACCATGATGGCGACGCTGGTGCGCTATCACCGCAAAGCCATCAAGCTCGACGATCTGCCGCGCTTTACGTTATTTAAGAAAAAGCAGTTCCTGCCGCTCATTCAGCTGTTGCGCCTGGGCGTGTTGCTCAATAATCAGCGACAGGCAACCACCACGCCGCCGACGCTGAAGCTAAAAACGGATGACTATCACTGGACGCTGAGCTTCCCGCACGACTGGTTTAGCCAGAACGCGCTGGTGCTGCTGGATCTGGAAAAAGAGCAGCAGTACTGGGAAGCGGTCACCGGCTGGCTGTTGAAGATTGAAGAAGAGAGTTCTGAGGCGGCAGCGTAACGGCTCAGGCGCTCTCCTGAGAAGGCTGCGTGTTGAGCAACGTATCAAGCTCAGCCGGCAACCCAATCAAATAGCCCTGCACATAATCGATACCTAGCGCGTGCACCGCGCTACGTATCTCTTCCGTTTCCACATATTCCGCCACCACCAGCATTTTCTTCATCCGGGCCAGATGGCAAATGGAAGCCACAATCTGGTAATCCAGGCTGTTGCTGACAATATTGCGAATAAAACCGCCATCGATTTTGAGAATGTCTGCGTCCACGCTTTTTAACCGCGCATAGCTGGCGTAGCCCGTGCCAAAATCATCAATGGCGATCCGGATGCCCATTTTTTGTAATTTCCTGAGGGTCGACGCCGCCAGATCCGCATGACCAAAGGCGCTGCTTTCGGTCACTTCAAAGATCAGCTGCCACGCTTCAACGGCGTATTTGGCTAACAGGCGGCTCACTTCAAGCGGGAACTGCGCCCTGTAGGCGGTAGAAGGTGCGAGGTTGATCGCAAAGCGCTGGCCCGGCAAACGCTGGCGGTGCTGTGCCAGAAAACTCAACGTACGCTCCAGTACCCATAAATCAACACGCGACGATAAACCAAACTCCTGTGCAATGGGCAGGAACTGCTCGGGAAAGATCAGTGCCCCGTTATCATCACGCATTCGCAGCAGCACCTCGTGATAACAATCACCGCGCAGCCCGCGAACAGGCTGAACCAGCAGGGTAAAAGCGTCCTGCTCCAGCGCGGCCTGCAAACGACTCATCATCGCGACCTTATCTTTCAGGCTACGCTGCAAATGAACAGCCCCGCGCTGCTGAAGATTTTCCGGGTGGTTGGTAGAAAGGGAGAGATCGGCCACGATGCCCAGTTCCCCCAGCACCAGATAGAGATGATTGACGGGTGAGCGTACATAGCAATAGCTCACGCCGACCTGAGGCTGTACCGGCATACCATCCCAGATAAAAACAAACTGCTTGATATGCTCGTCCAGCGTTTCAATGCGCTGTTGATGCGACTCCGCCTCCAGACGCACCGCCATGTCATACCCGGTGAGGTGATAGACTCGCTCATTGGGCTGAAGGGTGCCGTTTATCCATTGCGCCAGCTGCTGTTTATACTGGATCCGCAGCATCACGCCGTAATTGCGTCCCAGCACCTCCAGCTCGGGCACGCGCAGTAAACAGAGCGCTGACCACGGATGACTGGCCAGCTCGCGCGACAGCGCCCGCAGGTTGGGCATATGCACCACCGGATCGAGAAAAGCCTGACTGCGGGAGCGAATATTGATGGCCCGCTGGCGTGTCGCCAGCATCGACATGTACGTCACAACGAAGGAAAAGACCAGATAGCTGGATGAGGTGATCGCCAGCTGAATGCCATAACCCTCTTGCACCGGAATGTAGTGATAAAAAAAGTGAATCGACACCAGCAGGACCGGCGTCCAGATGAGTGACATCAGCTTGTAGCCAAAGCGCATCGCCCCCCAGAGCATCACGGGCATCAGCAGGGACAAGGTGTAGTTGGTACTGAAAATGGAACTGTTTGCATTCATAGGCAGCAGCAGCATGACCAGCAACCCGCCCAGGGCTAAAAACCACACCACAAACTCAAAGGCCGTCACCTTTTTGTCTATTTGCGCGCGGAGCTGGGACATCAGTCCCTTGATATAGCGCGGATGACGTATCAGGCGGATCAGCAGGTAGCTTAGCGGCACGCCCGTCAGCCCGCTCACCAGCAGCCCCTGATAGTTAATAAGGGTCCGAATATTGAGGGGATTCAGTCCTGCGAGGCTCTGGCGGCTCTCATAGACGCCGAGATAGACCGCAAACTGAAACAGCAGCAGAAATAGCGTTGCCGGGCAAAACACCTGCCAGAAAATACGCTGCCCCATCAGGCGTATGTCACCGTAAGCGGTCATATTGCGCCGGGGCGCAAACACGCGATAACCGCCCCAGCTGAGCACCAGAGGAACGATAAAATGCAGAATGCCGGCCATGGCTTCAAATAACCCAACGGAGGGGTAATAACGTAAAAACAGCGACACCACCACCCCGGGGAGGGCTTCCAGGCCAAAGAATAACATCAGCGTCAGCAAAAAGGAGAGCGGGAGATAATAGAGCGCAACGATACCGTCGCCCAACTGCGTTAAGGTATTAGCCACACTAAGCACCGGGAGTAACACGACGGGCAAAATAAGAGGAAGTGCCCACCAGCGGTCTTTATTTTGCTTCAGGATGTGGTGAATATTCATAGATGCTCGTTTACAACCCTTGCGCTCCAGAGGGTAAATGAAGACAGGCATCCAACCTGACGTACACGTTGCCTGGAAAATTCCTGGCAAGCACAGTGGAGGAGGGATTTTAAATATCAACGACGGGATGCGGTTGACCTAAATCAAATTAATTTATCTGAATAAACCTTTCTTACGTTTTTTTTGAATATTTTTCCTTTAATTATCAATGCGATAAATAAAAGCGTTGTTTTTAATAACATAAATTAATGTAAGCATTGACGCTATTTTACATTTCGCCGAATTGACCCTGACTTGCGGCTGTGCCTTAATAGCCGTATCGCCCAAAAGGGTATACTCAGGAAAAGAAAGTGAGTCAGGCTACGCGTATGCGAAAACGACATCGATTTAACACCCGGATGACCCGCATCATACTGCTCATCAGTTTCCTGTTTTTCTTTGGCCGCTTTGTTTATTCCTCCATTGGCGCCTGGTATCACCATCAGGACAAAATTCAGTCACAGCAATCAGGTCTTGTGGTGGATTCGCCCGAGCGCTAAAGCGTGTTCGCTCCCGGAAGACAAACTGTATCGCACTGTATCCCGAGCGCTACGCTGACAAACCGGTACAACACGCCCGCAAAAGCAAACATCCCCGATACATAAAAATGGTCTTCTGTATCCCTCGCCATAATAAACTGATGAGGAGAGACACAGATGATTCGTCGATATTTCCTGCTTCCTGTATTTGCGCTGACGTCCTTTGCTGGCGCAATGGCCGCACCGTTGGATGGTCTGAGCGCCGCTGATGTCAACGGTCCAGCCGCCGTCGCCCCGCCTGAACACCCCCAGCCGCCAGCAAAACTGATTGTCGATCCGCCGCTGGCGGGACCGCTAAGTAAAGGTGCGGTCTTTATTCAGTACCGTGTCGAAAACCTGCGCATTGAACCTGTATTTGGACCCGACGCGCTGAAAGTCACTCCGCGTATCGGCCATATTCACGTTGTGGTGGATGACGCGCCCTGGCACTGGGCTGATACCAGCGGCGAGCCGGTGATCCTGGTCGGGCTGCCCGCAGGAAAGCACAAAGTGACGATCGTCGTTGCCGACCCGACGCATAAACCCATCGACCATAAAACCGTTGAATTCACCGTGCCGCCACACGCCGCGGTTCATCACTTTTAAGGAGCCTGTTATGAAAGCATTGTCTGTATTAACAGCGATGGTGCTGGCGGTTTCCACCAGCGCGCTGGCAGAGACGAAAGCCAGCGTGGTGCTGGTGCACGGGGCGTTTGCCGACGGCAGCAGCTGGAATAAGGTGATTACCCGGCTGCAAAAACACCATACCGAGGTCATTGCGGTACAACTTCCGCTCACGTCTCTGAAAGATGATGTCGCCGCCACGCAGCGTGCTATCGCCCGGGCTCATGGGGATGTGGTGCTGGTCGGTCACTCCTGGGGCGGGACGGTAATCAGCGAGGCGGGAAACAATGCCCGCGTGAAGTCACTGGTTTACGTTGCCGCTTTTGCGCCGGATTCCGGCCAGTCGACGGCAGCTCTGGCAAATAGCTTCCCTGCTCCGCCAGGGAGCGCCAGCCTCGCTAAAACCACAGAGGGGTATTTATATCTGCCGATAAAAGCGGTCAGCGAGAATTTCGCCCCTGACGTGAAGGACGTTGAGCGCAGCGTGATTGCCGCGACGCAGAGCCCCATTAAGGCCGATGCGTTTGGGGAGAAAATCGCGCATGCCGCCTGGCATGACAAACCGAGCTGGTATGTGGTCAGCAAAAATGACCGGATGATCAATCCTGAGCTAGAGCGCGCAATGGCGAAGAAAATCAACGCCAACACCACGGAGGTAGCGGCAAGCCATGTATCGATGGTCAGCCAGCCGGACGTCATTACCCGTACGATTGAACAGGCGTTATCGGGTCAACAGTGATAAAAAAGCCCGCATGGTGAACGGTCCGACTTCGGGCCACGCCATCCTGCGGGCTTTATGCACTTCCGGCTCCTGCAACGGGGTTATGTGCGGTTTTGTCACAAACGCACCTTCCCCCTCGCTGAACCATCAGAAGCTGTACGTCACCTTCAAACTTCCCACAGGAGACGTTTTTCGCTGAACAATGGGGCTATCGCCAGCCTCTCCCGTCAGCTGCGTAACGCCAGCTGCGGCAAGCAGGCTCCAGCGGGAGGTAAGCTTATGGGTCCAGTCCAGGTTCAGCGAATACGCATATATTCCCGATCCGGCATCGTGTCGGGCAAAACCCGATGCGGCCGACTGGGCGGCATTCACCCCGTAGTAGGTTTGCACATACTTACTGGATCCCCAGCTACCGGTCAGCGCCAGCGTTAACGCATTTTTCGGAGATGTATAGAGCGGGCTGGCAATGCCGAAATGCACAGCTTCACCATTGTCTCTCTCAGAAACCGGGACCTCTGCCTGTAACTGCACGGTCAGCCAGTCAGTCACCCTGTATCCCAGCCCTGGCACAACGATAGCTGAGCCTTTAATGTCACCCATTCCTCGCAGGTCGTCGCTGCCGGAGGCGATCGAATCGCTGCTTACGTCGCGATCCTTACGTCCTGCGCGATAGCTCAGCGCTGCGTTGTAGTCCAGGTTACCAAAGCTGTTGCCGTAGCCGATCCCCCGCGTGGTGCTGACAAAAAAACCATTGGCCATCGCGTAATCAACCACCTGAGCCGCAGAGACCCGGCTCTTGTCCGAACCGGAATAGCGTGGCGCAACATCCACGCCGCCACCCAGGGTTAACACGTTGCCCTGAGGCTGCTCTGTCGCCAGTGCCGGGGTGGCCAGTAACGCCAGGACGGCCCCCGGCAAGATGCTTTTCATGCTGCGACCGATGCGTGAACGGGGGAAACTATTACGCAGTGTGATGTTTCTCATTAAAGAAGCCCTTTGGATTCAGATGATTGCGATACAAGCGGTGTTAAACGCCAGAGCGCTCATTCTGAATACTCACCCTAAGGTTCTTATGAGACGTAAATGAAGAAATGCTGAAGCACGTGAAGGTTCTGTAAACCCTGAAGAATTCCTGTTACCGTTTTTTCTTCAGTTGTTCTTCATGCACTGTTGATACAGTTACCAATGTGAAAATTCTACTAATTGAAGACGACCTGGATCTCGGCAATGGCGTGCGTATCGCCCTTGCAGATCAAGGATTTGATGTCATATGGGTACGCCGCAAAGAGGATGCGCTGCATCAGCTTGGGATCTGCGTGCCGGAACTTATTTTGCTCGACCTGGGGCTGCCCGATGGCGATGGCATGAGCCTGATGACGCGCCTGCGTCAACAGCTTAAGGGCGTCCCCGTCATCATCCTGACGGCGCGAGGCACGCTACAGGACCGCCTGTGCGGGCTGGATGCAGGTGCAGACGATTATCTGGTCAAACCTTTTGTTCTCGCCGAACTGCTGGCGCGCGTGAGAGCCCTTGCGCGGCGCAGTTACGGTTTTGAAAATGAGGCAATAGAAATTCGCGGTTTGTCGCTTCATATTCCGACGCGTCGCGTAACGGTGAGCGCACGCCACGTTGAGCTGACGGCAAGCGAATATGCGCTGCTTGAAACGTTAATGCTACGCGCCGATCGCGTGCTTACGCGACGGTATCTGGAAGAAAGGATATTTGGCACGAAAGAAAACCTCAGCAACGCGCTTGACGTGCATATGGGTAACCTGCGGCGAAAAATTGGCGATGGCTTTGTGCGAACGGTAAGAGGCGTTGGGTATGTCATCGATACCGTACCCGTTCAGAAGGCGGCAGGTTGATGCGTAATTTTTGGCACCACCTCCGGCTTCCCACGCTGGTCAGGCGAATGCTGGTCGCCCAGATGCTGCTGCTTACGTTGCTCTGGTGTCTCTTTTTAACCTTCATTTTGCTGGAAGACCTGCGTAGCCCTCCCATACTGACGGGCAGTGAGACTTATGAAACCGTTTTTTCCCTGGTGGAGAGTATGGACGATCGTCCGCAGGCGCGTGATGCTGTGCTGGCAGCGTTCAGCAAGGCTCTGCGGGAGGGCTATGGCGGCGGCGAAGATCCGGAGCTGTCCATCAACCTCATTGTTCGCAAGAATAACGAGATTATTTTTTCTTCGGATGGTGCGCCGACGGGGGTAAAAAATAGCCGTCTGGGGGTCATGCAGCATGTCCAGAGTGAGGACCATACATGGACGAGCCGTACCCTCAAATCCGCGCACTCCGACGTGGAAGTCACCCTTTTTACCCCTGCCGGTAGCTGGAATTTCTTTATCTATCTGAACTCGCGCGGCTACTACGTCATGCCGCTGATGATATGCATCCCTTTTCTTCTGTTCCCCGCGTGGCTGTCCATCCGCATCGCGATGCGCCCCTGGAACAAGGTGGTGAATGAAATTTCATTGCGCACGCCGGACGATCTCTCGCCTTTAAAAGCCGTCCCCAGACACAGGGAGCTTCGCCAGACGGTCGACGCGATTAATGACTTTCTGGCCAGGGTGCGGGAAAGCGCCGAAAGGGAAAGAATGTTTATTGCCGATGCCGCACACGAACTGCGTACGCCTCTGGCCGCGATGCGGATCAACGTCGAGGCGTTGCAGTCCTGGGTCATCAGCGAAAGCCAGCAGGAGCTGCTTGCGGGCATTGTTCGCAGCAATAGCCGTGCTGCGCGTCTCGTCAATCAGCTTCTGCTGATGATGCACAGCGAAGCGCACATCAGCACGGTGATGTCGCCTGTGCCACTGACGACGCTTATTCAGGAGCGAATGGCTGCCCTGGAACCACTGGCGTCCGGGCGCAGAATTGAGTTTGAATTCATCGCCGATGATGAAATCCATGTCACAGGCATTCGGGAACGTCTGGTATCGCTGATCGACAATTTAATTGAGAATGCCGTGAAGTACAGCCCTGAGGGTGGACGCATTGAGGTACAACTGCAATCGCGTGATAAGTCCGCTCAGCTGCGCGTCTCAGACGCGGGTCCCGGCATTCCGGTTGAACTGCGGGAGCGCGTGTTCGACAGGTTCTTCCGCGATCCTAATCAGACCCAAAGCGGGAGTGGACTGGGGCTTGCTATCGTTAAAGCCGTTACGCAGCAACACAACGGCAGGGTCAATCTGAGTAAGTCAGCCGAAGGCGGTCTTATGGTGACCGTTGATTTCCCGAATCCGGCGTTCGCATGAACGTAAACGCGGCGCTACACGTCCTGACATGTGTCAGCGCAGCGTTACTTCACGTATGCCGCAGATTGCTTCAATAAAATTACCGTATTTGTTATATTGTTACTTACTGATTATTCACCTCTGCGGTGCCAAAAAGAACAAGATTCACCGCAACCCAGGACAGAAAAATGTTAGATTACCGCTTCCCGACAGCTTTGCAGATGGTTCTCAGCGTAGCGATGGCGGAGCAATCGGGTGAACGTTCGACGAGTGCAATCCTGGCTTACGGCCTGGAAGCGAATCCGAGCTTTATCCGCAAGTTAATGGTTCCTCTCGCCCGCGACGGCATTATCGTCTCCACGCTTGGCCGCAACGGCTCTATTCACCTTGGCCGCCCGGCGGAAGAGATTACCCTGCGTGATATCTACCTTTCCGTCACTGAAGATAAAAAGCTGTGGGCGTCCCGTCCTGACGTCCCGGCCCGCTGCGTGGTCAGCGCCAACGCCTGCTGGTACTTCAAATCAATCGCTGATGAAGCGGAGCAGGCTTCGTTAGCGGTTTTAGCGCGCCATACCGTCGCCAGCGCGCTGGAAGAGGTGAAAAAAGCCGATACCAGCGGGTGCGATCCGGTGCCGGAACTCTGCACACAGCATAAAAAAGCGCCCTAATCCTGACGGACTGCGAAAAAAAAGCCGCCTTCATTGTGAAGGCGGCTTTTTGCTATCTGCTACGTCCTACGCAGGCAACACCTCTCTTTCCGCTTTACCGCGCGTCACGAACTTACGCAGCGTCACGTAAAAGACCGGCGTCAGGAACAGACCAAACAGCGTCACACCCAGCATCCCGGCGAACACGGTGATCCCGGTGACGCCGCGCACTTCTGCCCCTGCCCCGTGACCAAGGATCAGTGGAATGGTCCCGGCAATAAAGGCGATAGAGGTCATTACAATCGGGCGTAAACGTAGGCGGCACGCTTCCAGCGCGGCCTCCATAATGCCTTTGCCCTGAATTTCCAGCTCGCGGGCAAACTCCACGATAAGAATCGCGTTTTTACAGGCCAGCCCCATCAGTACCACCAGCCCTACCTGCACGAAGACGTTGTTATCGCCCCCGGTCAGCCAGACGCCGAACAGCGCGGAGAGCATCGTCATCGGCACGATGAGGATCACCGCCAGCGGCAGCGTCCAGCTTTCATACAGCGCCGCCAGCACCAGGAACGCCAGCAGCACCGCGACCGGGAAGACGATCAGCGCCGTGTTGCCCTGGGTGGCCTGCTGGAAGCTCAGGTCCGTCCATTCAATATTCATCCCGTTCGGCAGGATCTGCTTAGACATACCGTCCAGTTGCGTCATCGCCTGCGCGGAAGAGAGCACGCGCGGGTCGGCATCGCCAATCAGATCCGCCGCCGGGTAGCCGTTGTAGCGGATCACCGGGTCCGGACCGTAGGTGGTCGTGATTTTCACCATACTGCCAATCGGCACCATTTCACCCTGGCTATTACGGGTGCGTAAATTCGCGATATCTTCCACGCTGTCGCGGAACTGCCCGTCGGCCTGTGCCATTACGCGCCAGGTGCGACCGAACTGGTTGAAGTCATTCACATAAGACGAGCCCAGATAGGTTTGCAGCGTCCCGAAGAGATCGGTGAGCGACACGCCCTGCGCTTTCGCCTTATCACGGTCAACCTGTACATCCAGCTGCGGAACGTTTGCCTGGTAGGTTGAGATAGGGAAATGCATCCCCGGCGTCTGCATAATCGCCCCGGACATGGTGTTCACCGCGTTTTGCAGCGCGCCATAGCCCAGACCAGCACGATCCTGAATGTACAGCGAATAGCCCGATCCCTGGCCCAGACCTAAAATCGGCGGCGGCAGAATCGAGAAGCCAAAGCCCTGCTGGATTTGCGCGATTTTCGCGTTGATCTCCGCGTTTATTTCCGCCGCAGTATGTTTACGCTGGTCGAAAGGCTTCAGGCCAAAGAAGACCGTCCCGGTGTTCGGCGTATTGGTGAACTGGAGCGCATTCAGGCCAGGAAACGCGACCGCATAATCCACGCCTTCGGTATTCATCCCGATTTCGCTCATTTTGCGGATCACCGCATCGGTGCGCGCCAGCGACGAGCCTTCCGGCATTTTCACGCCGCCGATCAGGTACAGCTTATCCTGCGTCGGAATAAACCCGCCGGGAACGGCTTTAAACATCACGCCCGCAGCGCAAAGCAGCAGCAAATAAACCACGAACACTGCCCCGCGTCGGCCGAGCGTTTTGCCCACCAGCCCCTGATAGCTAGTCGAGCTGCGGTGGAAAAAGCGGTTAAACGGACGGAAAATCCAGCCGAACAGACGATCGATAAGCCGGGTCGGGAAATCTTTCGGGGCGCCATGCGGCTTCAACAGCAGCGCGGCCAGCGCTGGCGAGAGCGTCAGCGAGTTGATCGCGGAGATCACCGTGGAAATGGCTATCGTTACCGCAAACTGCTTGTAGAACTGACCGGTCACGCCGGAGAGGAACGCCATCGGAACGAATACCGCACACAGCACCAGCGCAATGGCAATAATCGGTCCGGACACTTCACGCATCGCCTGATGCGCTGCCGCAAGTGGGGCGAGCCCCTCTTCGATATTTCGTTCGACGTTTTCCACCACCACGATGGCATCGTCCACCACGATACCAATCGCCAGCACCAGCCCGAACAGGCTCAGGGTATTCAGCGAAAAGCCCAGCAGGTAGAGAATACTGAACGTGCCCACTACCGATACCGGCACCGCAATCAGCGGGATTATCGACGCGCGCCAGGTTTGCAGGAACAGGATCACCACCAGCACGACCAGCACCACCGCTTCCAGCAGCGTTTGCACCACAGCGCGGATCGAGTCGCGTACAAACACCGTCGGGTCGTAAGGCGCCGCCCATTTCATATCGTCCGGGAATCGTGTGGACAGTTCGTCCATTTTGGCGCGTACCGCGTTAGACAGATCGATGGCGTTTGCCCCCGGCGACTGGAAGATACCAATCCCGACCGCGTCTTTATTGTTCAACTGGGAGCGCAGCGCGTAGCTGCCGGACCCCATCTCGACACGCGCCACGTCGCGCAGTCGGACGACCGTACCATCCTGCGTGGTTTTCAGGACAATGTTGCCGAACTCGTCTTCGGTATGCAGGCGGCCCTGGGCGTTAATGGAGATCAGGAAATCGCTCTCTTTCGGCAGTGGCTCGGCGCCAAGCTGCCCGGCGGACACCTGCACGTTCTGCTCCTGCATCGCCGTGACCACGTCCGAAGCGGTCAGCCCGCGGGCCGCGACCTTGTTCGGGTCCAGCCAGACGCGCATCGCGTATTCACCCGAGCCGAAAATCTGAATCTGCCCCACGCCGGGCAGACGCGCCAGCTCGTCCTTCACCTTCAGCGTGGCGTAGTTACGCATATACAGTGAATCGTACTTACCGCCAGGCGAAAACAGATGCACCACCAGCGTCAGCGTTGGCGACTGTTTCTGAGTCGTGATGCCCAGACGCCGCACGTCTTCCGGCAGACGCGCTTCGGCCTGCGCGACGCGGTTTTGCACCTGAACCTGCGCCTGATCCGGGTCGGTACCCGGACGGAAGGTGACGGTAGTCACCAGCACGCCGTCGGAGCCCGCGACGGATTTCATGTACATCATGTTCTCAACGCCGTTGATCGCCTCTTCCAGCGGCGTTGCCACGGTCTCGGCAATCACTTTCGGGTTGGCGCCCGGGTACTCGGCGCGCACCTGCACGCTTGGCGGCACGACGTCAGGGTATTCGCTCACCGGCAGCAGCGGGATGGCGATTAATCCTGTGATAAAAATCAGAATCGACAGTACGGCGGCAAAAATCGGCCTGTCGATGAAAAAACGGGAAAAGTCCATGGATTGGATTCTCAGGTAAGGGATCAGTTGAGGGCGGCGCTGGCGGTCATGGCAACGGTTTTCGCGTTAACCGGCATACCCGGCATAAACACTTTTTGTAAACCATCGACGATGACTTTATCCCCGGGATTCAGCCCCTGCTGTACGATACGTAAACCGTCGGCCAGACGCCCGGGCGTAATGTCACGGCGCTGCGCTTTCCCGTCTTTATCCACGATATAAACATATTTACGATCCTGATCGGTCAGCACCGCCTTATCGTCAACAAGCGTGGCTTTAAATTCCGCACTGCCCGGCAGACGCACGCGGGCAAAGAGTCCAGGCGTGAACTGACGCTGTGAGTTATCCAGCAGCGCGCGCATGCGGATCGTTCCGGTACCCGGCGTGAGCTGGTTATCCAGGAAATCCACTTTGCCCTGATGGGGATAGCCCTCCTCGCCCGTCAGGCCAATCTCCACCGGCAGCGCCGCATGATCACCGGACACCCGCTGCCCGCTGCGGGCCAGGTTCTGATAGTGAAGGTAGGTTGACTCGTCCACGTCGAAGTAGACATAAACCGTTTTCTGCGAGACCAGGGTGGTGAGCACGCTGGCGCTGTCGCCCGCCGTCACCAGGTTACCGCTGGTGATCAGCGCCCGGCTGGCGCGACCGTCGATAGGCGCGGTCACTTTGGTGAAGTCGAGGTTAAGTTGCGCAGCGTCTACCGCCGCCTGCGCGGCGCGAATATCGGCCTGCGCCTGGGTAGCGGCGGAACGGCGCTGCTCCCACTCTTCGCGGGACACCACGTTGGTATTGACTAATTTATCGGTACGGTTAGCCTCGCTTCGCGCCAGACTGGCCTGCGTTTTGGCTCTCGCCAGGTTCGCCTGCGCCTGTTCCAGCGCGGCGCGATAGGTTCGGTCATCAATCGTGAACAGCACCTCGCCCTTTTTCACCTCCTGGCCGTCGGTGTAATTCACTTTCTCAATGTAGCCGGAGACGCGCGGACGCAGCTGAACGCTTTCCACCGCTTCAATGCGACCGTTAAAGCTGTCCCACTGGCTAATGGATTTCACCACCACGTCAGCAGCGCTGACAACGGGCGCTTGCGGCGCGGCATTTTGCGCGACGCTGTCATCGCACCCGACGAGAAGCGCGGAGAGTAAAACCACCCCCATCGCGCTCAGATGAAAGTTACCCCAGGTTTTTTGCAGGCTCATTATTTTTATTCCGGTTATTGTAGCCGCCGGGCAAGACGCAGCGGGAGGCGCCGCGCCACTTCCTTTGTCCGGTAGCTGGCTGAAGGCCATTTGTGTCGTTCATCGCCACAAAACTGTAACAGTTGCGAATACACTATCGCGGCGATTGTAGGAAGGCGCTTAATTAAGTGCAAGAATAATTGTTGCACTTTATGTGCTATTTGCGGCGAAGATAAATCACGCGTTTTGAGAAGGGATTTAAATGCAACAATAAAACTTGCAATTAATGTAAAAACGGGTCACCTTTAAGTGCAACAAACAAAGATGCTTTTTAATGCGTGGCGTAGGGGGAAGCAAAATGAACACGGGTGCATTCATTCACGATTTACTCGACTGGATCGACAACAACCTCGATAGCCGTCTGGACATTGAAACCGTCTCCAGGCGAGCCGGCTATTCGAAATGGCACCTCCAGCGGCTTTTCAAAGAACATACCGGCTCCCCTCTCGCCGAATATATTCGCGCGCAAAAGCTGCAAAAATCGGTTGAGCGCCTGGCCCACAGCGATGAACCGATTCTGAACGTGGCGATCGCGCTGGGCTTTGACTCTCAGCAGTCCTTCAACCGCAGCTTTAAGCGTCAGTATGGTCAGGCACCCGGCGCATGGCGACGCAGTATCGGCTGCCGTGAATCGCGGCAGATGAGCCAGTAGTTCACCGCCGGGCCGGATATCGGCCAAAAAGAAAAACCCTCTGTAAACAGAGGGTTTTATCAGTCTTACCTGCTTATAACTTCGCAGGAAAGGTCATGGGCTTACTCCCACTCGATCGTCGCCGGTGGCTTACCGCTGATGTCATACACCACGCGGGAAATACCGTTCACTTCGTTGATGATGCGGTTAGACACGCGGCCTAAGAAGTCATACGGCAGGTGCGCCCAGTGCGCGGTCATGAAGTCGATGGTTTCCACTGCACGCAGGGAAACAACCCAGTCGTACTTACGGCCATCGCCCATCACGCCGACCGAGCGAACCGGCAGGAACACGGTGAACGCCTGGCTCACTTTGTTGTACAGGTCAGCTTTGTGCAGCTCTTCGATGAAGATCGCGTCCGCGCGACGCAGCAGGTCGCAGTACTCTTTCTTCACTTCGCCCAGCACGCGTACGCCGAGACCCGGGCCCGGGAACGGGTGACGGTAGAGCATGTCGTACGGCAGACCCAGTTCCAGGCCAATCTTACGCACTTCGTCTTTGAACAGCTCACGCAGCGGTTCAACCAGGCCCATCTTCATCTCTTTCGGCAGACCGCCCACGTTGTGGTGAGATTTGATGACGTGTGCTTTACCGGTAGCGGAGGCCGCAGACTCGATCACGTCAGGGTAGATGGTGCCCTGCGCCAGCCATTTCACATCTTCCAGCTTCAGCGCTTCTTCGTCGAACACTTCCACGAACACGCGACCGATGATTTTACGTTTCGCTTCCGGATCGTTCTCGCCTTTCAGCGCGTCCAGGAAGCGCTGCTCGCCTTCCACGTGAACGATGTTCAGACCGAAGTGGTCGCCAAACATGTCCATAACCTGCTTCGCTTCGTTCAGACGCAGCAGACCGTTGTCCACGAAGACGCAGGTCAGGTTTTTACCGATGGCGCGGTGCAGCAGCATCGCGGTCACGGAGGAGTCCACGCCGCCGGAGAGGCCGAGGATCACTTTGTCATCGCCAACCTGCTGGCGGATACGCTCCACGGCATCGTCGATGATTTTTGCCGGGGTCCACAGGGCTTCACACTGGCAGATGTCACGCACGAAGCGCTCCAGCATGCGCATACCCTGACGGGTGTGGGTCACTTCCGGGTGGAACTGCACGCCGTAGAAACGTTTTTCTTCGTTCGCCATGATGGCGAACGGGCAGCTTTCAGTGCTGGCAACGGTCACGAAGTCGGACGGGATAGCGGTGACTTTGTCGCCGTGGCTCATCCACACGTCCAGCAGCGGTTTGCCGTCTGCGGTCAGGGAGTCTTCGATACCGCGCACCAGCGCGCTGTCGGTGACGACTTCAACCTGTGCGTAGCCGAACTCACGCTCGTTAGAGCCTTCTACGTGGCCGCCCAGCTGCATCGCCATGGTCTGCATGCCGTAGCAAACGCCGAACACCGGTACGCCCGCTTCGAACACGTACTGCGGCGCACGCGGGCTGTTCTCTTCGGTAGTGCTTTCCGGGCCGCCGGACAGGATGATGCCGCTTGGATTGAACTCGCGAATCTGTGCTTCCGTGACATCCCACGCCCACAGCTCACAGTAAACGCCCAGCTCACGCACGCGGCGCGCCACCAGCTGAGTGTACTGAGAACCAAAGTCCAGGATGAGAATGCGATGTTTATGAATGTTTTCCGTCATTGACGCTAATTCCGAGGCAAGTGAAACAAAACAAAGCGCCCGGCATTGAGCCGGGCGCGGAAATTTATCAGGAGCCCAGACGGTAGTTCGGGGACTCTTTGGTGATCGTCACGTCGTGAACGTGGCTCTCCTGGATACCCGCACCGCTGATGCGTACGAATTCCGCTTTGGTACGCAGCAGGTCAATGGTACCACAGCCGGTCAGCCCCATACAGGAGCGCAGGCCGCCCATCTGCTGGTGAATGATCTCTTTCAGGCGGCCTTTATACGCCACACGGCCTTCGATACCTTCCGGCACCAGTTTGTCTGCGGCGTTATCGGTCTGGAAGTAACGGTCAGAGGAACCTTTGGACATCGCGCCCAGGGAGCCCATACCGCGGTAGGATTTATAAGAACGCCCCTGGTAGAGTTCGATTTCACCCGGGGATTCTTCGGTACCGGCCAGCATGGAGCCCACCATCACGGCTGCGGCACCTGCGGCGATCGCTTTGGCGATGTCGCCAGAGAAACGGATACCGCCGTCCGCGATTACCGGAATACCGGTACCTTCCAGCGCTTCAACCGCGTCAGAAACCGCCGTGATCTGCGGCACGCCTACGCCGGTGACGATACGGGTGGTACAGATAGAGCCAGGACCGATACCCACTTTCACCGCGCTGCAACCCGCTTCCGCCAGCGCGCGAGCGCCTGCGCCGGTTGCTACGTTACCGCCGATGATCTGGAGATCCGGGTATTTAGCACGGGTCTCACGAATACGTTGCAGAACGCCTTCGGAGTGGCCGTGGGAGGAGTCAATCAGCAGCACGTCAACGCCCGCAGCAACCAGCGCGTCAACGCGCTCTTCGTTACCCGCACCTGCGCCAACCGCAGCGCCGACGCGCAGACGGCCATGCTCGTCTTTACAGGCGTTCGGTTTACGTTCTGCTTTCTGGAAATCTTTAACGGTGATCATGCCGCGCAGGTGGAAGTTCGCGTCCACTACCAGCGCTTTCTCAACGCGTTTTTCGTGCATTTTCGCCAGCACCACGTCGCGGGTTTCGCCTTCACGCACGGTCACCAGACGCTCTTTTGGCGTCATGTAGACGCTGACAGGCTGGTTCAGGTCAGTCACGAAACGTACGTCACGACCGGTAATGATACCCACCAGTTCGTTGTCTTCAGTGACTACCGGATAGCCTGCAAAGCCGTTACGCTCGGTCAGGGCTTTCACTTCGTGCAGCGTGGTGGTTGGCAGAACGGTCTGAGGATCGGACACGATACCGGATTCATGCTTCTTCACGCGGCGAACTTCTTCCGCCTGACGCTCGATAGACATGTTTTTGTGGATAAAGCCAATGCCGCCTTCCTGTGCCAGGGCGATAGCCAGACGCGCTTCAGTCACGGTGTCCATTGCTGCGGAGAGCATAGGAATGTTCAGACGAATGGTTTTCGTCAACTGCGTGCTGAGGTCGGCAGTATTCGGCAGAACGGTGGAGTGAGCGGGAACGAGGAGGACGTCGTCAAACGTCAGTGCTTCTTTAGCGATACGTAGCATGGGCAATATCTCTGACCTGGGTGGTTAAATATTGCCGTGGCATTATACAGAGCGTAACCGATTGCATCCACACTTTTTTGAAAAAAATGCTTGCGCTCACCTCTCAGCAGGTTACTATCGACTGAATAACTTGCTGATTTAGAATTTGATCCCGCTCACATGTTATCCTCTCAATCCCCCTCAATTTATACTGTCAGCCGCCTTAATCAGACGGTACGTTTGTTGCTTGAGCAGGAAATGGGACAGGTCTGGATCAGCGGTGAAATCTCTAACTTCACGCAGCCTGCTTCCGGTCACTGGTACTTTACGCTGAAAGACGACACCGCTCAGGTGCGCTGCGCGATGTTCCGCAACAGCAACCGTCGCGTGACGTTCCGTCCTCAGCATGGCCAGCAGGTTCTGGTTCGAGCCAACATTACCCTGTATGAGCCGCGCGGCGATTATCAGATTATCGTCGAGAGCATGCAGCCCGCGGGCGAAGGCTTGCTGCAACAGAAGTATGAGCAGCTCAAAGCCATGCTTTCGGCTGAGGGATTGTTCGACCAGCAGTTTAAAAAGCCCCTGCCCTCACCTGCCCACTGCGTTGGGGTTATCACCTCGAAAACCGGTGCGGCCCTGCACGATATTTTGCACGTCCTGAAGCGCCGTGACCCTTCCCTGCCCGTCATTATTTACCCAACTGCCGTTCAGGGTGACGATGCGCCGGGGCAGATCGTGCGCGCGATTGAACTGGCAAATGCCCGTCAGGAGTGTGATGTATTAATCGTTGGGCGCGGCGGCGGCTCGCTGGAAGACCTTTGGAGCTTTAACGACGAGCGCGTGGCGCGGGCAATCTTTGCCAGCCTTATCCCGGTGGTAAGCGCCGTCGGTCACGAAACGGATGTAACGATTGCGGATTTTGTCGCGGATTTACGCGCGCCCACGCCGTCCGCGGCGGCAGAGGTAGTCAGCCGTAACCAGCTGGAGCTGCTGCGTCAGATCCAGAACGGGCAGCAGCGCCTGGAGATGGCGATGGACTACTTCCTCGCCAACCGTACCCGCCGCTTTACCCAGCTTCACCATCGTCTGCAACAGCAGCATCCGCAATTGCGTCTGGCGCGTCAGCAAACCGTGCTGGAACGTCTGCGTCAGCGGATGAACTTCGCGCTGGATAACCAGCTTAAGCGGGCGGTATCTCGCCAGCAGCGCGTCACGCAGCGTCTGAAACAGCAAAACCCGCAGCCGAAGATTTATCGCGCACAAACGCGTATCCAGCAGCTTGAGTTCCGCCTCGCGGAAAATATCCGCTCACGCCTGAGCACCACGCGCGAGCGTTTCGGCAATGCGGTCACCCATCTGGAAGCCGTCAGCCCTCTCTCCACGCTGGCTCGCGGCTATAGTGTGACCACCGCGACGGACGGCAAAGTGCTGAAACAAACGAAACAGGTTAAAGCCGGGGATGTGCTCACCACCCGGCTTTCTGACGGCTGGGTCGAGAGTGAGGTGAAAGAGATCAAACCGGTGAAAAAAACGCGCCAGCGTAAAAGCGGATAAATCTTCGCCGGTTACAAACTATACTGCTGCTATTGCCTTTTTTAATAAGGAGAGCAGCATGCCCCATTTTCATAGCGTCATCCCTCCGTATATTCTTCGCCGTATTATCGAAAGCGGTTCTGAGCCGCAGCAGCGCTGCGCCCGTCAGACCTTAACCCACGTCCAGACGCTGATGGCCCATATGCCGGGCAAACCCGCCGCCCCGCATGTTAATAAAGCCGGTCAGCTTGAGCGTGACATCTACGATGCGAAACAGACCCAGGAGCTGCCGGGTACCCAGGTGCGCTATGAAGGCCAGCCCTCCAACGGCGATGTGGCGGTGGATGAAGCGTACGATTATCTGGGTATCACCCATGATTTCTTCTGGAAAGAATATCAGCGCGATTCGCTCGATAACAAAGGGCTGATCCTCACCGGCACCGTGCACTATGGCCGGGAATATCAGAACGCCTTCTGGAACGGCCAGCAGATGGTCTTTGGCGACGGTGACGGAGAAATCTTCAACCGCTTCACCATTGCCATCGACGTGGTGGCGCATGAGCTGAGCCACGGCGTGACCGAGACCGAAGCCGGACTGATCTATTTTGAGCAGTCGGGCGCGCTGAACGAGTCCTTATCAGACGTGTTCGGCTCGCTGGTGAAGCAATACCATCTTAAGCAAACCGCCGATCGGGCAGACTGGCTGATTGGTGAAGGGCTGCTGGCAGCGGGGATTAACGGCAAAGGGCTGCGCTCAATGTCTGAACCCGGTACCGCCTACGACGATCCGCTGCTCGGCAAAGACCCGCAGCCCGCGCACATGAAAGATTTCATCAAAACGCGCGAGGATAACGGCGGCGTGCATCTTAACTCCGGCATCCCCAACCGCGCGTTTTACCTGGCCGCAACGGCGATCGGTGGCTACGCCTGGGAAAAAGCGGGTTATGCCTGGTACGACACGGTTTGCGATCGCAACCTGGCGCAGGATGCGGATTTTGACGCTTTCGCAAAACTGACGATAGCGCACGGCGAGAAACGATCCGGTAGCGACGTTGGGGCGGCCATTAAACAAGCCTGGGAACAGGTGGGAGTACTGTAAATGCAGGTTCCGGAACTGACGGATGACGCCGTGGTTGAGCTGGCCCGGGAAGGCGGCGTCGCCTTTATCCCTAAGCTGAGCGGCCAGCGCACCATTGCGCTCTCCTCGCTTAATGAGGCCCAGCGCCAGCGCCTGGTGAGCATTCTTGAGCAGGCTTTCCCGCGCGGCCAGCCGCCCGGGCAAGCCTCTTCCCCCGGCAGCGGTGACCAGCGCTATTTCCGCATCCAGATTATCTGGACCGGCCAAAATCAGGCGCACTACGCCGATATCATCGTGCTGGTACCCGAGCAGGAAGCACCCGAGTCGCTGGTGGAACTGTGGCAGAAAGGTGAAGGCTGCGTGTGCGATTAACCTTCAGCCCGAACAAACTCCACGCGTTTTTTAGAGATAAGACCGTGGCCGTTCTGGCAAAAATAGTCCACCGCACCGCAGGCTTTTAGTACCTGGAGTGGCTGATGACACTCCGGGCAGCGGGCTTCGAGCGCGATATCTTTATTACAATTTTCGCAGTGCGCTACCCCGTTCAGGGGCTCCAGCGGTGTCTGGCAATCCGGGCAGGTAATCGTCATGGTGACTCCTTCAAAGCGTTCAGGTCTGCGATAATTTTACCACGTCGCGTTCAGTGCGGGCCACGCAACTGTTGCTGTAAGGTCAGCAGCAGCGTCACCTCCTCGACCCTCCGGCGCGTCGTGCGGCTCACCTGGTGCGGATCCCGTTCAAAGAGACTTTTTGCCCCCAGAATATGCTCCGCAAGGCAATGCTCGTAGATCGTACCGGGAATATGCCAGCGCTGAATTTCTTTACCCTTAATCAGCTCCAGCACATCTTCTGCGCCGCGTCGGTCGTGGCTGACGATACGCCCGTCGCGCAAATGGAAGCGTAATCCCTTTTGCCCACCCGCAGGTCCCGCGTATTTGTTAAGCCAGATGTCCACCGGCACGCCGCTGATGCTTCCCTGCAAATGCGCCTCGCCTTCCGCCGTGGTCAGATCGCCCGTTGCGATTTCGCGGTCCAGGCGGTCTTTTGCTGTCACCACCTGCAACGTCATATCGTCACTGCCGCCCAGGTAACGCACCGTTTCACGCAGCATCGCCAGCACGTGCGTACCGATATCCAGAATCACACCATCTGGATGGCGAAGCGTTCGCGCGTCTGGCTCGCCGGTGGCGAAGTTGAGCGCAATGGGCTCTCCTTCGGCGTTATACCCGCTTGGCTCCTGCAAAAAGCCTTCGATTTTGACGATGTCAGAAACATGAGCGACCAGTGATTGCTTTACGCTATCGAGACGCGCCATCCAGTGATCGAGCGCCAGCACGCGGTCGGCGGCTCCCGGTTGAGCCAGCAGCGCTTTCAGTTTTTCAATTTGGGGCAGCGTGGCGACAATCGGTTTTTCTACCACAATACGCGACGCGGGTGAGGCCAGCGCCTGCTCAAGTACCTCGAGATGGTACAGGGAGGAAGTGGTGATAAACAGGGTATCCAGCGGGTGGGAAAGAAGTTCACCGAGCGACGCGCAACGTGTGACCCCTTCAGGCTGCTTCTCGGGATAAATATCAAAACCTAAACAGCGCGGAGTATCAGGAAAAAGATTTCGTATTGCCGGTAAGTAAGCCGTTTCAACCACAGCACCAAGCCCAACAAACCCTAACAGCATGTTCTTACCTCGTTAAGTCAATTGCCGGGGCATAACGCCACCCCGGCAAGGTCGAGGCTTATCAGGCGTTAGCGGCCGGTTTAGTCTGCGCATTTTCCAGCATGCGGCGCACCGGAACAATGAGGACGATCAGCACCGCAGCACAAATCAGCAGCGCAATGGAGCAACGGGCAAAGAGGTCTGGCAGCATATCCAGCTGGTCGGCCTTCACGTGACCACCAATCAGCCCCGCAGCCAGGTTACCCAGCGCACTGGCGCAGAACCACAGGCCCATCATCTGGCCGCGCATTCTCTCCGGCGCCAGCAGGGTCATGGTCGCCAGACCAATCGGACTCAGGCACAGTTCCCCGAGCGTCAGCATCAGGATACTGCCCACCAGCCAGAACGGAGAAACCCCTGCCCCACCGTTGCTCAGCACGTTCTGCGCCGCCAGCATCATCAGGCCAAAGCCCGCCGCCGCGCACAGAATACCGATCACGAACTTGGTGATGCTGCTCGGACGAATGTTTTTGCTCGCCAGCTTCGGCCATGCCCAGCTAAATACCGGGGCCAGCAGAATGATGAACAGGGCATTGATCGACTGGAACCACACCGCCGGGATCTCAAAATCACCGATCATGCGGTTAGTGTAGTCGTTGGCGAACAGGTTGAAGGAGGTTGGCTTCTGCTCGAACGCGGACCAGAAGAACGCGGCGGAGACCAGCAGAATAAAGCACACCAGCAGCCTTGCGCGCTCTTTGCGATTCAGCCCGGCGAAGATGAACAGATAGATGAAGTAGAGCGCGACGGAGGCGGCAATCACATACACCAACACGCTGGCGACCGCGACCGGATTAATCACAATCACGCCCTGGGCAATCAACGTTACGATGATTGCAACACCCACAGCCAGCGCCAGCAGCCAGGCACCCACGCCGTTACGTTTCACTACCGGACTGTTCCAGGTGGAGTCCAGACCGACTTCACTGTCGTAGCGCTTCATGGCCGGAACGGCAAACACGCGGAAGATAATCAGGGCGACCAGCATCCCGATACCACCGATACCAAAGCCCCAGTGCCAGCCGTGGGTTTTAATCAGCCAGCCGGAAATCAGAGGGGCAATGAACGAGCCCATGTTGATGCCCATATAGAACAGCGAGAAACCGCCGTCACGACGCGCATCGCCTTTTTTATACAGGGTGCCGACCATGACCGAGATACAGGTCTTGAACAGGCCGGAGCCGAGCACGATAAACATCAGGCCGATGAAGAACAGGTTGTCGCCCATAATGGCCGACAGGGCGATCGACAGGTGCCCGAGCGCAATCAAAATCGAACCGTACCAGACGGCCCGCTGCTGGCCGAGCCAGTTATCCGCCAGCCAGCCGCCCGGCAGCGCAGCGAGGTACATGGTGCCGGCAAAGATGCCGACAATCGCCGAGGCGTTTTCACGCGCCAGGCCCATCCCGCCGTCATAGACGGTGGCGGCCATAAACAGAATCAGTAGCGGGCGAATACCGTAAAACGAAAAACGCTCCCACATCTCGGTGAAGAACAGCGAACCGAGCGGATAAGGATGGCCGAAGAAGGTTCGGCTCTCTTTTTGATTAACAGAGGATTGCATAATTCTCCCGAAAAGGTATGTGTCGTGCTTGTAAACACCAGCATGTACGCCGAACGGTTACGTATCCGATCGATTTTTTACATGCGGCGAAATGTTGGTTAACCATTTGATAACCAGGCGCTAGTTTTGTCTAGTACCGAACCCTGGACTTTAAGACGAAAATTCGATGATTGTCTACTTTCTTAGATATAAACATGGTTAAAAGCGAATAGTGATTGACATCACACAGGGAAGGCAGGCCTTTTGAATGGGCGAAAAAAACCCGCGACAGGCGCGGGTTTTAGTGAGTTCGGTAAGAATTATTTGCTTTTCTTAATGTGCTTAATCAAACGCTTACGCTTACGCATCTGGTTCGGCGTCAGGGTGTTGCGTTTATTCGCAAACGGGTTCTCCCCTTCCTTGAACTGAATACGGATAGGCGTACCCATCACGTCCAGCGACTTGCGGAAGTAGTTCATCAGGTAGCGTTTGTAGGAGTCCGGCAGATCCTTCACCTGGTTACCGTGGATCACCACGATAGGCGGGTTATACCCCCCGGCGTGAGCATATTTCAACTTCACGCGACGACCGCGCACCAGCGGCGGCTGGTGGTCTTCAGCAGCCATGTTCATGATACGGGTCAGCATCGCCGTGCTCTGACGGCGGGTAGAGCTGTCATAGGCTTCACGAACGGATTCGAACAAGTTGCCAACACCACTCCCGTGCAGGGCAGAGATGAAGTGAACGCGGGCAAAGTCGATAAAGCCCAGACGGAAGTCCAGCGTCTCTTTCACCTGCTCGCGCACTTCATTGCTCAGGCCGTCCCACTTGTTGACGACGATAACCAGTGAGCGCCCACTATTGAGGATAAAGCCGAGCAGAGAGAGATCCTGATCGGAGATACCTTCACGTGCGTCGATGACCAGCAGCACCACGTTGGCGTCTTCAATCGCCTGAAGGGTTTTGATCACCGAGAATTTTTCTACCACATCGGTGATTTTCCCACGCTTACGCACCCCTGCGGTGTCGATAAGTACGTACTCACGTTCATCGCGCTGCATTGGAATGTAAATGCTGTCACGCGTTGTGCCTGGCATGTCGTAAACCACCACGCGCTCTTCACCGAGAATACGGTTAGTAAGCGTAGACTTACCTACGTTTGGGCGACCCACGATAGCCAGCTTGATAGGCAGATCCTGCGGGTTGAAGTCGTCTTCCGGCTCTTCCTCGCCTTCCTCTCCGGCTTCAAACTGCGCCCAGTATTCAGCGTCCTCGTCCACCTCTTCCGGCGGGTTCACTTCATCTACCCACGGCAGCAGAACGGTTTCCAGCAGGCTGGTGACGCCACGACCATGCGAGGCCGCGATAGGATAAATATCGCCCAGGCCTAAAGACCAGAAATCCGCAACAGCCTGATCGGCATCGATGCCGTCAGTTTTGTTCGCCACCAGGAAGGTAGGCTTTTCGCGTGAACGCAGATGTTTAGCAATAGCAGAATCCGCGGGCATCAGGCCAGCGCGAGCATCCACCATAAACAGAACCACATCCGCTTCTTCGATAGCCAGCAGAGATTGCTCTGCCATGCGGGTTTCTACGCCGTCTTCCGTACCGTCAATACCCCCGGTATCGATACAGATGAACTCGCGTCCTTCCACCTCTGCACGACCGTACTTACGGTCACGCGTCAGCCCCGGGAAATCCGCAACCAGCGCATCACGGGTGCGTGTTAAACGGTTAAAAAGAGTGGATTTTCCAACGTTAGGGCGCCCGACAAGCGCGACCACAGGTACCATGTTTGAAGCCTCATAAAATTCAAAATAACGTCGCTTTCGCAGCGTTTTTAAAAATGTCAAAACGGCTCCTGAGTGAACAGGAGCCGTTTAGTATACTACAACCGCCGTGTAATTAACGCGTGATCGCGTACAGCGTGCCGTCTTTTGCCTGAATCAGCAGTTTGCCGTCAGCCACAACGGGCTCCGTCAGGAAGCCTGAGCTATCCACTTTCTGCTGTGCCACGAAGCGACCATTCTCTGGATCGATCCAGTGCATATAGCCTTCGCTGTCGCCCACCACCAGGCTGCCGTTATACAGTGCTGGTGCGGTCAGCAGACGGTGCAGCAGATCGCTCTGCGTCCACAGCGTCACGCCACCTTCGGTGCTCAGCGCCAGCAGACGGTCGTTCTGATCCACCATATAAATACGGTTGCCGTCGACGATGAAATCGTTCACGGAACCCAGCTCACGTTTCCACATGATCTGGCCGCTACGCAGGTCCAGCGCCGTCAGGTTGCCGTTGTACGCCAGCGCGTAAACCACACCGTCGACGATAACTGGCGTGGTGTCCACGTCACTCAGACGGTCAATTTCAGTTGAACCGGTCGCCTGGGAAATACGCTGCTGCCAGATCATCTGGCCCTGCTGCATCAGTACCGCGCTGACACGGCCGTTGTCACCGCCCACAATGGCGGCGCCAAAGGCGGTCGCCGGAGCAGATTCACCACGCAGAGACAGCGCTGGCATATCCAAGTTAACCGTCCATTTTACCAGACCATCGGCTTCGTTCAGCGCCTGCAACTGGCCGTTGCTGGTATGGATCAGCACCAGGCCGTCGCTGACAACCGGACGCGACAAGGATTCACCGGCAACGGTGGTCTGCCATGCAACCGAACCGTCGCTGGCATTCAGCGCGTAAACCTGCGCTTTTTCGCTGCCCACATACACGTGACCGCCAGCAACGGTCAGGCCGCCAGAAAGCAGTGCAGGTTTACGGGAGAACCAGCCGTCTTTTTCCGCCAGGTTAATGGACCACACTTCTTTTCCGTCATCAGCGTTCAGCGCTTTAACGGTGCCTTTGCGATCGGCCGCATAGACAACGCCGTCAGCAAATGCCGGGTGCAGGTTGGAATAAAAATCGCCAATACCATCTCCCACAGAGGTGTCCCAGGCGGTGGATGGGGTGAACTGGTTTTCAACCGTCGGCAGCGGGGACATTTTAACAACGTCTTCTTCGCCACTGAACAGTGAACAACCACTCAATAACGTAACAGAAAGCAGTCCTGGCAGAAGTAATTTACGCAATTGCATTGGGTCCCTCTCAGACGGACAAATTATTTATTTTCATCTGCATCATTTCGCTCAGCGCAGGTGAAGCTTTACTATCCACGCCAGCTTGCCACGCTTTACGCGCGCCCGCTTTATCACCTTTACTCAGCAGTGCTTCACCGCGAAGATCGGCAACAATAGCGGCAAAGCCTTCGCCTTTGATGGTATCAAGCGTTTTCAGCGCGTCGTCGGCTTTTTTCTGCTGAACCTGGATACGCGCCAGACGCAGATTGATCACCGCTTTCAGATTTTCGTCACTGGCAGCAGCAAGCCCCTGAGACAGTTGCGCAGCGGCTTTGTCCAGTTCGTTTTTATCAACATACTGCTGAGCCACTTCCAGCGCAGCCAGCGCGCCGTAGGTGTTTTTGTTGTCAGCGGCAAATTTCTCCGCAGCTGTCAGCGTTTGCGGCTGATCGGCACGGATTGCGCTAACGGTATTTTCGTAGTTCAGGGACGAACCGCGAGCAGAGTCAGCCTGATGATTGTTCCAGTAACGCCAGCCTACCAGCGCACCAACACCTAAAATAACCCCTACAACCAGTGCCTTGCCGTTTTCAGCAAAGAAGCGCTTAACCGCATCAACCTGGTCGTGTTCGTTCTCGTAAATTTCCACGCAGTCCTTCTCCTTAGCCCAATAGAGTGCGCAAGTGCGCCGCAACGCCATCCTGCGTTACCGTAGTTTGCTCACCAGAGCGCAGGTCTTTGACTACCACTTCGCCGTTGGCCACTTCGGACTCACCCAGCACCAGTGCGATACTTGCGCCCCACTTATCGGCACGAGCAAACTGTTTTTTAAAGTTGCCGCCGCCGTGGTTGGTCATCAGCTTAACGTCCGGCAGCGCATCGCGCACGCGTTCGGCAAGCTGCATCGCCGCAGACTGCGTATCCGCACCTGAGGCCACCAGGTATATATCGACAACAGGATCGGCTTTAAATTCCGGATTAACTGCCTGAACCAGCAAAACAAGTCGCTCAAGGCCCATCGCGAAGCCTACAGCCGGTGCTGCGCGACCACCCAGTTGTTCGACCAGACCGTCATAACGACCGCCGGCACAGACGGTGCCCTGCGAACCGAGGCTGGTGGTGACCCACTCAAATACGGTGCGGTTGTAGTAGTCCAGACCGCGCACCAGACGCTGGTTAACGGTATAAACAATGCCCGCCGCTTCAAGCAGCTTGCACAGGCCGGCAAAGTGTTCGCGGGAATCCTCATCCAGGTAGTCACCCAGCGCTGGCGCATCGTTCAGCAGCGCCTGTACGTCAGGATTTTTGGAATCGAGTACGCGCAGCGGGTTGCTGTACATACGACGCTTACAGTCTTCGTCGAGCTTCTCTTTGTGCTGTTCCAGGAACGCCACCAGCGCATCGCGATAGTTCGCACGCGCTTCCAGAGAACCGATAGAGTTCAGCTCCAGGGAAACGTGCTCAGAAATACCGAGCGCACGCCACCAGCGGGCAGTAAGCATAATCAGTTCGGCATCAATATCTGGTCCTTGCAGACCAAACACTTCCACGCCAAGCTGGTTGAACTGACGGTAGCGGCCTTTTTGCGGACGTTCGTGGCGGAACATCGGGCCGATATACCACAGGCGCTGCTCCTGATTGTACAGGAGACCATGTTCGATGCCGGCGCGTACGCAACCCGCCGTCCCCTCAGGACGCAGAGTCAGGCTGTCGCCGTTGCGGTCCTCAAAGGTGTACATCTCTTTTTCAACCACGTCGGTTACTTCGCCGATCGCGCGTTTGAATAACGGGGTCTGCTCTACAATCGGCAAACGAATTTCGCTGTAACCGTAGCTGCCGAGCACCTGCTTCAGTGTGCCTTCAATGCGCTGCCAGATGGCGGTTTCGCCAGGCAGATAATCGTTCATGCCGCGGATGGCTTGAATGTTTTTTGCCACGTTTATTCTCTTTCTATATACAAAAAAGAACCCAAAGAATGGGTTCAATCATACATGGGAAGCAGCCTGCTTCCCATCACGTTATTTTTCAACCTGCTGAACGCTGATGCGCTTCGCTTCGTCCATCATCGTCGCTTTCGCGCGAATCCGGGCTTCGAGCTGGTCGATCATATCACTATTATCCAGACGATCTTTACGAACGCCATCTTCATAGAGACCACTTTTCTTGTTACCGCCGGTCACGCCCAGCGTGGACACCAGCGCTTCACCCGGACCGTTCACCACGCAGCCGATGATGGAAACGTCCATTGGGGTGATGATGTCTTCCAGGCGCTGCTCCAGAGCATTCACGGTGCCGATCACGTCAAACTCCTGACGTGAACAGGTTGGGCAGGCAATGAAGTTGATCCCACGCGCGCGGATACGCAGTGATTTCAGGATGTCGAAACCGACTTTGATCTCTTCCACCGGATCGGCGGCCAGGGAGACGCGTAACGTGTCGCCGATGCCTTCAGAGAGCAGCAGGCCGAGACCAATCGCCGATTTTACCGAACCGCTGCGCAGACCGCCCGCCTCGGTGATCCCAAGGTGGAGCGGCTGATCGATCTGTTTTGCCAGCAGACGATACGATTCAACGGCCAGGAAGACGTCAGACGCTTTCACGCTCACTTTAAACTGATCGAAGTTAAGGCGATCCAGATGATCGACGTGACGCATTGCGGATTCGAGCAGCGCCTGCGGCGTCGGCTCACCGTACTTTTCCTGGAGATCTTTTTCCAGAGAGCCAGCGTTCACGCCGATACGGATTGGAATGTTTTTGTCGCGGGCGCAGTCAACCACCATGCGAATGCGCTCTTCGTTGCCGATGTTGCCTGGGTTAATACGCAGGCAATCGACACCATATTCAGCGACTTTCAGCGCGATACGGTAATCGAAGTGAATATCGGCAACCAGCGGAACGCTCACCTGCTGCTTGATCAGTTTGAACGCCTCGGCGGCATCCATGGTCGGTACAGAGACGCGAACAATGTCCGCGCCTACGCGTTCTAATGCTTTGATTTGATTGACCGTCGCTTCTACATCCGTAGTACGCGTATTGGTCATCGACTGGACGGCGATAGGCGCCCCATCGCCGACTGGCACGTTCCCAACGTAAATCCGTTTCGATTTTCTACGTTGAATAGGAGCCTGGTTATGCATGTAAAATCTCCCGCATTGCCCGTCTGTTACTGTGCTGCTGATTGTTCGGCATTAACGGTAAGACGCGCAACCTGGTTAGTTCTGATAAAGCGGCTCAGATCGACAGGTTTTCCTTGATACTGGATCTGTACCGCTGCCGGTGCGCCGATTTTAAGCTTGTAAGGTGCCTGGCCCGTTAGATTTAACGTGCCATCTTTACGTTGCAGGCCGCTGAACAGCTTTTTACCTGTCGCATCAGTCACTTCCAGCCAGCAATCCGCCGTGAAATTCATCACCAGCGCATTCGGGTCAACGGCAGGTGCCGCCGTACCCGCCGGGTCAGTTGGCAGTGACGCCGCGGTGTTATCTGCCGGTGCCGTTGCCGCAGGGGCGGTATCAACATTGGCCTGTGAAGGTGATACGACCGCGTTCTGATCCTGGGCCTGGGTGGCTGGTGCGGTATTCGCCGTCGCTTCTGGCGTCGTCGCTGGCTCGGTTGCAGGCGTGCTGCTTGCTGCCGCTTGAGGTTCGCTGGAGGTCGCAGCTCCTTCGGTGCTCAGCGGCACGCTTTGCGCGCCGTTATTACCAGACTGATTGAGCTCAGCGGAGGACTGATCGGCCATCGTCGTGATCTCTTCCTGCTGCGCTTTGTGGTTTTGCCACCACCATGCGCCCGTCAGGCCGACAACCACGAACAGGACCAGCCAGGTAAAGCTCATCAGCCAGCCATCGCGTTTTTTACGACGTTTACCCAGAGAGAAGCTCTGCATCGGCGCAACTTTTGCCGCACGCACAGGCGCCTGCTTCTCCATCATCGGCAGTAATTCGTCTTCAGGGATATGAACCAGTTTGGCGTAAGAACGGATATAACCGCGCAGAAACGTTGAAGCCAGATCGGCGGGTGCCTTATCTTCTTCAATATCGCGAACGGTGGAAACCTTCAGGCACAGGCGTTCTGCAACGGCTTGCTGGCTGAGTCCGAGTTGTTCACGGGCGTTGCGAAGACGAACGCCAGTGGAGAGTGCTGCATTTTGATCGTGAGTGGCTTCAGTATTCATTCGCTACAACTACTGGTACGTGAAAATAAGGGTTCAGGTGCCGGTGAGTCACAATGCCACCCGCACCGCGAAACTTTAGGTCAGTTAACCTGGAACAAACAGTATAAGACTGTCGGGCCGCAGATGACAGCGCTGGCAGGCCTTCACGCTAAACTGTTGTTACGTCGTTACATACTGCCCGAAAGTCGTATGAAACGCACCGTAATTATTAATCAGTCATAATGATTGTGACTGAATATTCAGTAAATTAATGCTTCACGGCGCAAAAAACGCGCCGTGTCTGCATAATAATCAAACGGTTTTGACCGCGATCGACTCACCCTGCATGCGCTTACGCAGCGTACGTTTGGTACGGTCAATAACGTCACCCGCCAGCTGACCACAGGCTGCGTCGATATCATCGCCACGCGTTTTACGAACGATGGTGGTGAAACCATACTCCATCAGCACTTTTGAGAAGCGATCGATACGGCTGTTCGAGCTACGGCCATACGGCGCGCCCGGGAACGGGTTCCATGGGATCAGGTTGATCTTACATGGCGTATCTTTCAGCAGTTCAGCCAGCTCGTGTGCATGCTCGGTACCGTCGTTAACATGATCCAGCATCACGTATTCAATGGTCACGCGGCCCTGGTTAGCGTTGGATTTCTCCAGGTAACGGCGCACGCCAGCCAGGAAGGTTTCGATATTGTACTTTTTGTTGATCGGCACAATTTCGTCACGGATGGCGTCGTTTGGCGCGTGAAGGGAGATGGCCAGCGCAACGTCAATCATGTCGCCCAGTTTGTCCAGCGCAGGCACAACGCCGGAAGTAGAGAGCGTAACGCGGCGCTTGGACAGACCAAAACCGAAATCGTCGAGCATGATTTCCATCGCCGGAACGACGTTGGTCAGGTTGAGCAGCGGTTCACCCATCCCCATCATCACCACGTTGGTGATTGGACGTGTACCGGTGACTTTCGCCGCGCCCACAATTTTCGCCGCACGCCAGACCTGGCCGATAATTTCCGACACGCGCAGGTTACGGTTAAAGCCCTGCTGCGCCGTAGAGCAGAATTTGCACTCCAGCGCACAGCCCACCTGAGAAGAGACGCACAGCGTGGCGCGATCGTCTTCCGGGATATACACGGTTTCAACGCGCTGATCGCCAACGGCAATGGCCCACTTGATGGTGCCATCTGAAGAGCGCTGCTCTTCCACCACTTCCGGTGCGCGGATTTCCGCCACTTCTTTAAGCTTATTGCGCAGCACTTTGTTGATGTCCGTCATGTCATCAAAGTTGTCGCTGCAATAGTGGTACATCCATTTCATGACCTGATCGGCACGAAATGGCTTCTCGCCCATCTCTTTAAAGAACTCGCGCATCTGCTGACGGTTCAGGTCCAGCAGGTTAATTTTTCCATTTTTATTGGGAACCGCAGGAATGGCGACTTCGGAGGTATTCACTAATTCAGACATAATTTTTTCCGGCCTCGTTGTTACACGTTGTGGCCCTTGGTGGGTTGAAAAGAAACGCCCCGGTAAGCAGTCTGCTCGTCCGGGGCGTTGCATTGTACAAAGTCTGGCGCAGGGATGCCACGTTTGCACGCGGCATTTACGAAATTATTAGCGAGTGCGCGGGCACACTTCGCCTTCAGCGAAGAAGAACGCGATTTCGCGCGCAGCAGATTCAACAGAGTCGGAACCGTGGGTGCCGTTCTCGGTGAAGCTGTCTGCATAGTCGGCGCGCAGAGTACCTGCCAGCGCGTTGTCCGGGTTGGTTGCACCCAGCAGATCGCGGTGACGCTGTACCGCGTTTTCGCCTTCCAGTACGGATACCACGATTGGGCCAGAGGTCATGAACTCGACCAGACCATCAAAGAATGGGCGACCTTCGTGCTCAGCGTAAAAACCGCGAGCCTGCTCAACGGTCAGGTGCAGCATTTTGGTGCCAACGATCTTAAACCCTGCTGATTCAAAGCGAGCGAAGATGCTGCCAATAACGTTTTTTGCCACCGCGTTTGGTTTGATGATGGAAAAAGTACGTTCAATAGCCATTGATAACCTCTGTAAAATGTTCTGTTGTTTTTGCATACCTGAGTATGGTGTGGCGCGGATTATAAAGAGCAATAGCGCCATTGCCTATGGTTATGCATAACATTTTTTTAAAATGAGACGAAGATTAGCAACAGCTCGTATTTCGCATACCGTGTTGATGATGAAAACAGAGCGGACACTGCTTTTCATCAGACGTAAATGACCAGAAATGACGGTGGCACGTCAGGCAAACGGCTTCATATGCCGGTATGGTCACGCTTTTCGCTGTTCCTTCTGTTTGCGTCACGTTTACCGCCGCATGCTGGCATACCGCTTCGCAGCCGCCGCACCCCGTACAGCGTCCGGTTTCCACGATCAGTTCAGCGTTCTCAAACCGAATCGCGTTTTCCATACAACTTCGCCAACACGCGCCGCACAGTATGCAGGATTTGGCATCGAGAGTTATCTCTGCCTCGCTAAACGCAGAAAACGCCCTGCGCAGTTCACGCTGACCGGGCACGACGCTACAGGCCCGGACATCCTCACGGGGAACGTGCATCAGCGCACGCCGGGCGGTATTAACCTCGTTGACGGGTATATGTTTAAACGCCCACGCCGCTTCACCGCGTCGGCGAAGCGCCAGATTCAGCCGGGCAATCGCCAGCAACCAGTCAGGATTCTGCTCCGCGTCGATACTGATAAAACGAACGTGGTACTGCGCGTGCCACAGCAGAAGCTCATTCACCCCTGGCGCACGGTCAGTAAACGGCCCAACAAGCGTATCGCCACACAGAAAGCGTTTTCGCGGCGTGATGCCGGTGATGGCCTCAGCGGGGCAGACGAACAGGCAGTCACCGCATTCAATACAGCGGCTGTCATCAACCGAGACGCTTGAGTCGGTAAAAGTAAAAGCCTGCACAGGACAGACGTCCGCGCAGGCGAGGCAGGAAGCGTGGCGAAAACGGCGACGGACGCACGCATGCGTCACGTCCATCGCCGGGGCAAAGGTCAATCCACCCATCAGCCAATACTGAAGAAAACGAAGCGCAGCATCAGCTCACCGACAATCAGCAATGCGCTTCCCAGCAGCATGGGAGATCGCGCCGCTTTCAGACCGCCCGCAGCAAAGCACAGCATACCCGCAACGGATACGCACCAGCTCAGCAGATGAACGGTTCGCAGTTGCTCCAGCATCTGTAGCGGTGCGTGAGGGAACGTCACCACGGTGTTGTCCATAGCCGTAATATCTGCCAGCCAGACGGGCTGCATCACCAGACGCACAAGCACCAGCAGCGTGATAATGACAACCGCCGCACGCACGGTAGTCTGGGAACGCGTCCCAACGGCCATGCAGGCTGAGCCGATAATCCCCACCGAACCGAAAAACAGCACCAGCGTGTTAACGTGCTGCCATGTCACCACGGATGCGTGCATGTAGATCTGCGCCATGCAGAACACGTCGACTAAACCAACCAGACCTGCCACAACCAACAGTGGCTTCCAGCCTGGCTTTTTGACAAACATCAGCAGCGTTGCGAAGCCAAGCGCCGCAAGATAAAGACTGGCAAAGATAATCTCACGACTCAGCCAGGAGCTGGATACGTGGCGCAGCGCGTTAAGAGCATTAAGCGGATAGCCCATGTGCAGCGCGGAGGCGAGCAGCCCCAGACTCGCCAGCACAAACGCTCCGGCTGCCGGCAGCAGCGCGCTGCGTTGCGTGCTTCCGAACGCCAGCCACAGCGTAACGCCAACCGATCCTTGCAGGAACAACGTAAAAATCAGCAGTGGTAACTCATGCATGACGTTTCCCCTCTTTCTCTGCGCCCTGATGCGCTTTGATCACCAGGTTTGGTTTGGTGATGGAGGAATCAGGCAGGCCTTTCACATCACAGACCGCACCATACTTCGCCCGCAGTTCATCAATCGGCCCGAATTTAATCGCTTCGAGTGGACAGGTTGCCACACAGACGGGCTGCTCTCCCTTCGCCTGGAGATCCACGCAGAAATCACATTTGGACATCTGCCCGGTCTGCTCGTTGAGCTGTGGCGCGCCGTAAGGGCAAGACCATGCGCAGTAGCCGCAGCCGACACACTTATCAGTATCAACGCGCACAATGCCGTCCCCCGGACGCTTATGCATCGCGGTGGTTGGACAGTTTTTGGTGCAGACAGGATCTGCGCAGTGGTTACAGGAAATAGAGAGCGTGTAGGCAAAAACGTTGTTGCTGACGCCGCCCTGCCCGGTCGGGATAAAACTCCCGCCGTTGACTTCATAAACGCGACGGAAACGACGTCCGACCTCAAGGTTGTTTTTATCTTTGCACGCCACCTGGCATGCCTTGCAGCCCGAGCAGCGAGAAGAGTCGATATAAAAACCCAGCTGTTTGTCGCTCACCGGTGCGTAATGTTTAAACTGACTCATGCTTTAGCTACCTCCACCAGCATGGTTTGATGGGAATTCCCTTTCGCAAGCGCGGTAATACGGGCGGAACTGAGCACGTTTGCGCAGCCGCCTTTATCGATACCCTGCGCGTCCGGCTGCCACCAGGCGCCTGCCTGCATGGCCACCACGCCTGGAATGATGCGCGGCGTGACCTCCGCCGGGATCTCACAAATGCCGCGCGCGTTATGAATACGCACGGTATCCCCCTGCGCAATGCCGCGCTTTTGCGCATCCTGCGGGTTGATCCACAGCTTTTGCTGCTGCGCCTCAATTAACCACGGGTTGGCGTACTGGGTGGAGTTAGCGCGGTTTTTCCCTTTCCAGGTGATCAGCTGGAGCGGGAAGGTTTTGACCAGCTCGTCTTCCGGCCCTTCATGGGCTGGCACGTAGTGCGACAGCGCCGGGATTTCCGGGTGCTGCATGTCGTACAGACGCTTCGAGAAGATCTCAATTTTTCCGGACGGCGTCTGGAACGGATGATTCTGCGGATCGCGAATGTTGTCTTCAAAGGCAACGTACGGCGCGCTTTTGAAAAGATGCTGACGCGTCTTCTGTAGCGTCGCGAAGTCCGGCAGGTTTTCATCCGGCATGGACAGCCGCGTCTGCTCCCAGATGTGCTCAATCCACGCTTTTTCGTCACGGCCCTCGCTGAACGCTGGCTCGACGCCAAGCTTAGCAGCGACCTCCCGTAGCCAGTCGTAGTCTGAACGGCGTTCAAATTCAGGTTCAATCAGCTTTTCTGACAGGATCAGATAGCTTGCGGTGCCCCAGGTTTCGCCGATATTCCAGCGTTCCATGAAGCTGGTTTCCGGCAAAAGCAGGTCGGCGTATCTGGCGCTCGGCGTCATAAACAGATCGCTTGCGACGATAAACTCGATTTTCGACTCGTCTTCCAGGACACGGGTTGCATGATGAAGATCCGGGTTCTGGTTAGCCAGATAATTGCCCGCCAGCGAGAACAGGATGCGGATATTGCTGTCCAGCTTCTCAGCATCCTTCAGGCCATCTTCCGCGGTTACCTTAGAAGCATCATCCGCGGCCTGGACCCAGTTCATGACCGAAATTTTGGCGTTGACCGGGTTGTCCGGCATCTCTGGCCCGGCCGCAAATTTGCGGTTTGCGCAGCCGCCATAGCCTGCTGCCCAGCCGCCTTTCACCCCGACGTTACCCGTTAGCGTGGCCAGTATCGTCGAGCCGCGCGCGGTGCGCTCGCCGCAGTTGTGACGCTGCGGTCCCCAGCCCTGGATCAGCGCGGCAGGTTTGGTGGTTGCGTAGTCGCGCGCCAGCTGACGAATAGTTTGTGCAGGCACGTGAGTGATTTTCTCTGCCCACTCGGGCGTTTTCGCCACGCCATCCTTTGCACCGCTCAGGTAAGCCATCAGGGATTCATTGGCCGGAACGCCCTCTGGCATGGCGTCTTCGTCAAAGCCCAGGGTGTAGCGTTGAATAAAGTCGCGATCGTGCAGATTCTCCGTGACGATCACATACATCATCGCGTCCATCAGGGCGTTGTCTGTCGTGGGAAGCAGCGGGATCCACTGATCGGCAAGGGAGGAAACCGTATCGGAATAGCGTGGGTCGACAACAATGAAGCGCGTGCCGTTTTGCTTCATCTTCTGGTAGAAGTGGTTGCTGTGCCCGAAGATGGTTTCCGTCGGGTTATGCCCCCAGAGAATGACCAGTTTGGTATCCAGCAGCGTGTCCAGAGAGCTGCCGCTGGCGGCGGTGCCATAGGTATACGGCGTTGCCGCCGCCGTGTTACCCATACTGACCGAGTGATAGCTTTCGAGATAGCCGCCGGTTAAGTTGAGCAGACGACGAACCATTTTATCGCCGGAAAAGGTCCCGCCGGACACCGCGGTGCCCACATGAACATAGCGTGACGCAGCACCGTATTTTTGCGTAATAGTTTTTAATTGATTCGCAATGAGGGTGGTGGCTTCATCCCAGGTAATACGCTCAAATTTTCCTTCGCCACGTTTACCTACGCGTTTCATTGGATATTTCAGTCGATCGGGGTGATAAACAAATTGCCGATAAGCCCGACCACGAACGCAGGCGCGCATTACTGGCATCTGCGGATCCAGCGCGTTATCCGGACGCGTTGAAATTCGGGTCACAACGCCATCACTGACGTGAGCACGAATATCACATTTGCCGCCGCAGTCAAACGTACTACAGGTTTGCACCACTGTTTCTTCAGGCGTAGCGTCTGAAACCGCCGCGCCCTGTGCCTGTACTTTGCCGGTTTTGACGACAAACGGCAGGGCGGCGAGCGCCGACCCTGCCTGAATAAACTGACGCCGGGATATGGCGGGAATAAGCCCTTCTCCCTGATGTTTATTTTTTTTCATTGCTCGTTCCTTCAAATAAAAACGCATTCTCGTTTTTTTTCAGGAACGAATATTGATAATTATCAAGCTAACTCTTGAGGGGTAATACTTAGCGATCTAATTCAAAATTCACTGTCGCCGTTTGTCCTGTTTCATCTAATACAATTAATTGATATTTACCCGGCAAATATAATTGCAGTGAATAATTCTTCTGATGCCCGTCCAGCGGTTCGCCATTCAAAAACCACCATCGTTGTCCCTCCCCGCCGCTGGTTGAAACGTTAAGGGTCATATTTTTCTCACCCGGAAGACGTTTAATTACCGCCCCTTCTCTGACGCCTGACAACATCATCGGCGCCGCATTATGGTTATCCAGCGGAGGGCAAATAGCTGAACGGGCGGGAAGACGAGCAGCCCGTTTTTCGGCAGCAGGCAGCCAGGGCTCCAGCGGCAGCGGCCAGACATCCAGCACTTTCTCTGTCGCATCAGGACAATCCGCCGCAACGCGTTTGCCTTCTTTATCCAGCCAGACCGGGAAACGGATCCCGCGAATACCTTCCTGTTCCGGCAGCAGCAGCGTAGGCGGTTCACTGCCTTCCAGCAGCCAGGTTGACAGCCGACGCCGACAGTTTTCGCTCCCTTCAGGCAGGGACTGGCCGCCCGGCCAGCAAATCACGCCCCGTCCTACGCTTGCGGGACGCGGATCGCGCGGCAGGCGCGCTTCATCCACCATCGAGCGGGACTGAAGCATATTATTGACCTGATTGAGGAGCGGTACCGCGCTGGCGAAACCAAACTGACCGGCAACGGGCGTGCCGTCCGGGCGTCCGCTCCAGATTCCAATGACATAGCGGGCATTCAGGCCGATGGCCCAGGCATCCCGGTAGCCATAGCTGGTGCCCGTTTTCCACGCCAGCGGCGCAACCTGGGGCAGCGCACTGTCCGGCAGGGGCTGTGCTTCATTAGCGAGAATGCGACGAATGATCCACGCCGCCCCCTGCGACAGCAGCGGACGTTCGATCAGCGGATCGCCCGGCTGCATACGCAGTCGGCCCGCCTTACCCTGACGCGCAAAGGCGCTATAGGCGGCAGCGATATCAGCCAGCCGTGCGCCTGCGCCCCCCAGGATCAGGGAGAGGTTGGGCTGTGCTCCCGCAGGCAGAATGAGCGGTAATCCCGCGTTGCTCAGCATTCCGGCAAAACGTTTTGGGCCGTACGCTTCCAGAACCTGCACCGCAGGCAGGTTGAGGGAACGCACCAGGGCTTCGCTCATACTGACCGGCCCATGGAAGCCACTGTCAAAGTTGCCGGGACGATAATCCCCCGTTTTTCTTGGCACATCCTGTAATAACGAAGCGGGATGGATCAGACCATCGTCCAGCGCCATGCCATAGATGAATGGCTTGAGGACCGATCCCGGCGATCGGATCGCATTGACCATATCCACGTGGCTGAAACGGCTGTCATCATTGATATCTACCGAGCCTACCCAGCCACGCACTTTCATGGATGTATGATCCACTACGATCATCGCCAGCGAACTGCGGGCAGGCAGGCGTGATTTCCAGTTCATTGCCAGCTCTTCAAGCTGTCGTTGCAATGCTGCATCCAGCGTGGTGACTATTTTTGTGTCACGACTTTTACTCAGCATCATGCGGGAAAAGAGCGGCGCCAGCTGCGGCATCTGCCGGGGAGCCAGCCAGACCGGCTCTTCACGGGACTCTTTCACCTGCTTCTCTGACCAGACGCCCTGAGTCAGCATGCGGTCGAGCACTTTGTTACGCGCCGCTTCGGCACGCTCCGGCCAGCGGTCCGGGCGCAGACGGCTGGGTGCCTGTGGCAGTACAGCCAGCAGCGCCGCGTCGGAATAGCTCAGCTGAGACGGCGGTTTGCCAAGGTAAGTCCAGCTTGCCGCGCCCACGCCCTGCAACGTGCCGCCAAACGGGGCACGGTTAAGATACAGCGTCAGGATTTCACGCTTGGAGAGATGCCACTCCAGCTGCATCGCCCGCCACAGCTGACGAATTTTACCGCCAAAGGTACGCGGATGCGGATCCAGCAGACGCGCCACCTGCATGGTAAGCGTGCTCCCGCCGGAAACCACTCTCCCGGAGATGAGATCCTGCCAGGCGGCACGCAGTACAGAAAGCGGATTGACGCCCGGGTGATCCCAGAACCAGCGATCTTCATACTGGATCAGCGCCTCGAGATAGCGTGGTGAAACCTCTTCAATGGTAACCGGATAGCGCCAGATGCCTTCGCTGTCGGCAAAACGCCACAGCGGAACACCCTGCTCATCCACCACCACTCGCGCAGGGTTGACCTCTTTCAGGGGCAACGGCCACACGCGGTCAGCGACGACAATCAGCCCCCCTGAAACGAGAAGCGCTCCCGCCAGCCACAGCCAGCGGGAGCGAATCAGGCGTGCTATCCGCATTTTACGGAACAACGATCAGCGGGCCACTGGCCGCCCCCGTTGCCCGCCACTGCGGAACATACATGGACTCGACCATCGGAACAGGCACCTGGTAGGTTCCCGGCGTAACGGCACGGGCCAGGTAAACCAGCGTGACCGGCTGACCTTCATTGACCGGCACCGCGGCCACAAAGCGATCGTCGCGGAATTCCATGTGCTGAATATCAGACTGTTGCATCTGATTGAGCAGGTTTTGCACTTCACTGCCGCTGTCCTGCAAGCTGGCGCTGCTGCTCGCCAGATTTTGGTTTTCCAGCTCCAGACCTGCCGGGAGCAGATCCACCACCAGCGCATCCGGCACGTTCTGGCTGGCCTTCACTTTCAGCCATACCAGAACCAGTTCACCGCTCTTCAGAGAAGAGAGCGACTTGCTGCTGCCGTCTGTCGCCAGGATATGACGTTCAATCTGCAAGACATTAGAGGATGGCTGAGGCGCATACTCCGGATAGCCAGTAGTGTCCAGTCGTACCCACAGCGGCGTAGTGCCGGTATTCGTCACCTGCAACGCATCAAGCTGAGCGCTGTTCAGGTTTTCTACCTGCGCTTTATCACTGCTCTGGGTCTGTTCAGAGAGGGTGGTCGTTGCCTGCCACGCACCTGACAAGGTTTGCAGTGAACGTCCGGCCAGGAACAGCGCATTGCTCTCCTGGGTAGACAGCCAGCGCTGGCTGAACGCGTCTTCAGATAACGCGTTCAGCAGCCTGTTTTGCGCATCCGGCAGCAGCTTGTACTCTTCCAGCAGGGAGAGCATCAGGGCATTATCACGCAGCTGGCTGCCGTAATCCGCCATCCAGTTTCGGCTGTCGTTACGGGGAGTTTTGAGAGCCAGATCCAGCGCCTGCTGGCTGCGCGGTGCATCCCCCATCAGTTTGAGTGCCATGCCCAGCTGCATCAACGGAAGCCCGGAAGCAGCCTGAGCGTGGCGATCCCAGATTTCACGCAGCGCACCGAGCGGCGCTTTTTGCTGACGCGCCAGCACCAGCGAAGCGTACGCCTGAACAGCAAATTTGCTGGCCTGGGTGTCGTCGCTGTAGCGGATGGACATCATCCCCGGATCCTGTAAATAGCGCAGCAGTCGGCTGTTGGCGTTATTCACTGCCTCGGCAGGCACGCTGTAACCCTGCTCACCTGCCCGTACCAGGAAGTCCGTGACGTATGCGGTCAGCCAATACTCTTCCGGACCGTTTTTATCCCACAAGGCAAAACCGCCATCGTCACGCTGCATTTGCAGCAGACGGGAGATCCCGATATCAATGGCCGCACGGCGTTTATCGTCGGTGTCGCCTTTAATGCCCAGTGCCTTCAGCTGGGCCGCGTTGGTGTAGAGGGACGGGAACAGGCCGCTGGTGGTCTGCTCAAGACATCCATACGGATAGGCCTGAAGTTCACGAATGTAGCGCGCCAGGTTCAAAGGTGGTTTACCGCTGAGCAACAGCTGCCCCTGTAGCGTGGCAGGCGAGAAACCGGCGATATGCTGTGCTGGCGCACTCCAGGATTCGCCAGGGTTCAGCATCGTGCCCGTATTCACCGTTTGCGCCGGGAATGCGGGACGCACGCCAATTTTCCAGCTCTTCTGCTGCGGCGCAAACGTCTCACCAGGGAGCTGAAGTCCCGTCACCTGAGCAGTCACTTCCCCATCGCCATAGCCCTCCAGGGCACGCACCGGAATAAACAGCGTGGTACGTGCGCCAGGCGGCAGCTTAACCGGCTCTGGCTGAGCGCCTTCGAGCGACAACTTATCGGTTGCGGTTAACGCAATGTTCAGCGTTTGCGGCTGGTCCGTCAGGTTAGTCAGGTCCAGCGTCAGGCGAGAGGTATCGCCACTTGCGAGGAATCGCGGCGTATTAAGCTCGGTAATAATCGGTGCCGCTACAATTATTTTGCTTTCGTTGCTGCCGAAATCGTCTTCCGTCCAGGCCTGCGCCATCAGACGCAGTTCGCCGTTGAAATCGCCAATCGGCAGCGTGATGGTGCCTTCGCCGTTGGCATCAAGCGTAACCGGCTGCGCCTGCTGGGCAATTATGGTGACATGGTTCACCGGTGGCTTACCGCCGCGTTTCAGTTCATCGCCGTCTCCGCCAAAGCGCAGTGCGGCCAGACGTCCCTGACCTTCAATCACCTGGCCGTAAACATCATAGATGTCCGCGCCATAGCGCTTCTGACCGAAGAAAGCTTCCCACGGATCCGGCGTGACGTAGTCGGTAATGTTCAGCACGCCGCTATCGACAGCCGAGACCAGCACGTTCACCTTCTGTGGCACAGTCCCCTCTTTTACGCTGGCTTTCACTTTCACAGAAAGCGTCTGGTTCGGACGCATTTTTTGCGGGTTATCCAGTGCGATGTTCAGGCGCCGATTTTCGTCTCCCATTGGCAAATGCAGCAGGCCAACCGCCCGTTTTGGCGTGGCGGATTTGGATTTATCGCCAGGACGAACCACCAGCGTGCTGAGGTAGAGATCGTGACGTTTCCAGGCCTTATCCACCGGAATGGCGAGATCCAGACCGTTTGCTGGCACGTCGATCTCTTTCCACCACAGCGGTCCTTCGCTGGACTCGATCATTGCATAGCCCTTGCCTGCGGCTGGCGCTGCAATATGCAGGTTGATGGTATCGCCTGGCTGATAGGATGGCTTGTCCAGTTTCAGCGTCACACGATCCGGGCGTGCAGCGCCCGTGCCATCGCTGTTATCCTGCCAGCTGTACCCCGCCCAGAAGCGCACGCTGCTGACCATGTCATCAGGGGCTTTCACTTCCAGACGGTATGAGCCCCACTCCACCGGGAAGGTGACTTTACCGGTTTCATCGGCCTTGAGGTTTAGCTCCTGTTCGCCCTCAACCAGATCTTTTTGATCAAACTGGGACTGCCAGCCCTCACTCTCGGACCAGTTCCAGAAGTAGTCGCGACGCTCACGGATCAGACGCACCTGCAAACCGGATACCGCTTTTTTCGTCCCGCTGGCATCGGCATAGACGATGTCAAAGCTGGCGTTGCCGTTTTCATCGACAATCGGCTGATTGACGGTGGTATCGGTACGGTAGTCGTAAACGGCCTTGCTGGCGAACTGTGGGCGGATCCCTGGAAGTTCAGCCGCAGGCCAGATAGCCTGCTCGGCGCGTCGCGTTACCGGACGCCCACCTGATTCCAGCAGGCTGGCCTGCAAAATCAGTTGCAGCGGCGAGTGCGCCTCTTTCCACTGGCTTTCGGTGGTAACTTGCCCACGCCCCTGTTCGTCCAGCGTAAGCTGCACTTCATCCAGGCTGCGGTTCAGGTTCTCCTCGGCAATATCCCCAAACTGGAAGCCAGGCAGCGCAGGCACCGCGTCACGTAGCGGACGCAGGAAAAGCTGGCCTTGCAGAGAATTGCCGTTAGCTGGCGCGCCATACAGGTAATAGCCCACAACGTTAAAGTCGACATTATCCTGCGGGGAAACCGGCGTTTTTTGCCCGGTCAGATTCAGCGCCATACGCTCAGGCATAAAATCTTCGACGTGGAAATCCCACATGCGCTGCTGGTTATCGCCCGAATTCGCGCGAATATGCCACATGCCGGTCTGGGCGCCGCTATCGAGCGGATAGTTGAAGCGATAAAGGCCGTTCTCAGGTTGCACAACGACCGTACGCGCCACCTGTCCGTCCGGACGCAGCACGTCAAGTTTTACCGGCTGATCGGGAAGCGGTTTGCCATCGCTGTCGCGAAGCAGGCCGTTCAGGATCACCGTTTCACCCGGACGATAGAGATCGCGCGGGCCAAACATAAAGAACTGTTTGCTGTAACCCGGGTTACCGGCGATATCAAACTCCGCCAGATCCAGCGCCGGAAGTTTGAGGTCAAGAAGCGTGGTCTGGCCATCCTTACTGGCCAGGATCAGCGCGGCTTCTTTATCGGTTTCCAGTTTCGCATGTCCATCGGCGTCGCTGTTTGCCTCGGCCAGGGTCTGCCCTTTATCGTTCAGAAGGGTAATGGTCACGCCTGACTGCGCCGCACCGTTTTCAAGACTCTGGGTGAAGATGTCCAGGCGGTTATGATAACGGTGAGCGGACAGCCCAATATCACTTAAGGTAAAGAGCGTCGCGGCGTTACTGTAGTTATAGTGACCAGCCTGATTCATCACGGCGATATAGACGCCAGACTGCTGGAGCGGCTTAATATCTTTAAGCGGCAGGAGCAGTTTTTCACGCGTGTTGCGCGCCGGGTTGAGGTCGAAACGGCCGGTGTAGACCAGTTCCGCCATCTTCAGCAGGTTGTCAGATTCCCAGTTGGTCAGCGAGTTACGGTACTCCCACTGGCTGACAAACGAGGCCAGCGACTCCGGCTTCACGCGATAGAAGTTCACATCCACATTGTTGACGTTGAGCGCCATCACCGGCAACCCTTCCACCACCTTACCCGGCAGCAGCGATCCGCGGCTGGCGAATCCGACCGTCGGTTCAACATCCCGGGTGGTGATCGCTTTTTCATAGTCAATGCCGAATGTCGCTTTGTTCAGCGCCAGCAAATCACGTTCGACGGTGACGACCAGATTACGATTCGGCTCCAGATGGCGCAGGCGCAGCTCTTTCAGATTGGGGGCCAGTTCCCAGGCGCCGTCCACTTTGCCGCTTTTTTTATCCACCACATGTACCGTTTTCGCAAAATCCTGGCTGGGATCCAGCGGTACAGAGAAGGTCAGAACCAGCGTCGCGGCGCCGTCGAGTTGCACTTCAGAGGCATCCAGCAGCGTCAACGCCTTACCCTGACTCTGCGCGGCCAGCTTAGCCAGCTTGTCAGGATCCGGTGTTGCCGGGGTTTTCTGTTCTGATGCAGTAGACGCTGCGGGGGCAGCGGCCTGAGGTTTGTCATCACTGTTATCACAGCCGACAAGCGTAAAGGTGGTGAGCAGCGCGAGAGAGATCGCAGCTAAGCGAAACGGTTTCATCCTATGTCCCTGGCCTGAGGGGCCTGTTGGTCGTCGTCCGGATAAGTATTATCCGCAAGTTTCGTTAATACAAAAAGTCCAATTTTATAATCTGGAAAGCGCCTCGCAGATTGGCATCACGCTGCCACACCGTGTTGGAACCGCGATCACACAGCGTAACGTAACATGTTACCTTTCGCGTCATTTGTTTTTAAAACAAGAAGATAGCTGGATAAGCTCGCATCAGGCCTGCTAGTTTTATGACCATGACGCACCCCGAGTGCGCGGTTCAATAAGAGAGAAAGCCATGAAACGAGCCGTGAACGCCCTACAAAATTTCGGAAAATCACTTTACGGACCTGTACTTATCTTACCCATCGTCGGTCTGTTTATCGCCTTTGGGAATGTGCTGGGTAACGGCAATCTGGCCGAGTACCTGCCGTTTCTCGGCCACCCGCTGATCCAGAGTGTCGGCCAGCTGATCGCCAAATCTGCCGTATCGGTGCTGGTCAACCTGGCGCTGGTGTTTGCCGTTGGGATCCCCATTGGTCTGGCAACCCGAGATAAAGGCTACGCGGCGCTGATTGGGCTGGTGACCTTTATCGTATTCATTAACGCGATGAACGTGACGTTACAGCTTCAGGGGGAACTGGCCCCGGCGGAACAGATGAAAGCCGCCGGACAAAGCATGGTGCTGGGCGTTCAGGTGCTGGAGATGGGCGTTTTCGCCGGGATCCTGACCGGGGCGCTCTCCGGTTATCTGTACAACAAATATTCCGGTGTCCAGTTTAACGGCGCGATGGCGATTTACTCCGGCCACTGCTTTGTCGCGATTGTAATGCTGCCTGTCTCTATGCTGCTCGGCGTGGTCATGAGCGAACTCTGGCCGTACGCACAGCATGGAATAAGCGCCCTGGCGCTGGCGATCAAAGGGTCCGGTCCGTTTGGCGTGGCGATCTACGGTTTCCTTGAACGCATTCTGGTGCCGACGGGCCTGCATCATCTGGTCTATACGCCGTTCCTGTATACCGAACTGGGCGGTACGCAGGAGGTGTGCGGTACGGTTTATCAGGGCGCACGCAATATCTACTTCGCCGAGATGGCCTGCCCGGACGTGAAGCAGCTCAGCAGCACCGTAGTGTGGGATGCGCGCGGCATCAGCAAGATGTTCGGCCTTCCTGCCGCCGCGCTGGCGATGTACATGACCGCGAAGCCAGAGCGTAAAGCGATTGCGAAAGCGATTCTGATCCCGGCGGCGCTGACCTCGCTGCTGGTCGGCGTAACCGAGCCGATTGAGTTCTCCTTCCTGTTTGTCGCCCCGCTTTTGTTCGTGGTGCATGCGGTGCTGACCGGTATCGGCATGATGCTGTTCTCGCTGTTTGGCGTTCACGCCATCGGCGCCAACGGGATTATCGATTTCATCCTCTACAACCTGCCGCTCGGCACGGAGAAGTCCAACTGGCCCATGTACATCGTGGTCGGGCTGATCATGTTCGCCCTTTATTTCGTGGTGTTCCGCTTCCTGATCCTGCGCTTCAACATGAAAACGCCGGGCCGTGAGGATGAGGACCAGGAGACGCGCCTTTACAGCAAGCAGGAGTACCAGGCGAAGGGCAATAACGACGGGCTGGGCGAATCCATCGTGGTGGGTCTGGGCGGTCGGGAAAACATAGAGGTGGTAGATAACTGCTACACCCGCTTACGCGTCACGGTGAAGGACGTCGCCATCATCGACGAACCGCGCCTGAAAGCGACCGGCGCGAAAGGGATTATCAAACAAGGTAACAACGTTCAGGTGGTCTACGGGCTGCATGTCAAAAAAATGCGAGAAGCCGTTGAGACGTTTCTCTGAAAGGAGCTAAAGATGTTTACACCCCCATTTATTCTGTCGATTGCCGGCGGCGGTAGCACCTACACGCCAGGTATTGTGAAAAGCCTGATGGTACGTCTGCACGATTTCCCTCTGGCAGAGATCCGCCTGTATGACATTGACGAGGCGCGCCAGAACACCATTGCGCCCGTGGTGGAGAAGGTTATTCGCGACCACAGCCAGAGCATCAAATTCACCGTCACCAGCGATCCGGAAGTGGCCTTCAGCGGCGCGCATTTTGTTTTTGCCCAGATGCGCGTCGGGCAGTACAAAATGCGCGAGCAGGATGAAAAGATCCCGCTGCGCCACGGGGTGGTCGGCCAGGAAACCTGCGGACCCGGCGGGCTGGCATATGGCCTGCGTACTATCCTGCCGATGGTCGAGCTGATCGATCGGGTGGAACGCTACGCGCACGAAAAGGCGTGGATCGTAAACTACTCCAACCCGGCGGCGATCGTCGCCGAGGGCGTGCGTCGCCTGCGTCCCAACGCACGCGTGCTGAATATCTGCGATATGCCTGTCGCCGCGATGCGCAATATGGGCGCCATTCTGGGCGTGGATCGTCATAAACTGGAGGTGGACTATTTCGGCCTCAACCACTTCGGCTGGTTTACCCGCGTGCGGGTGGACGGCGAGGACAAGCTGCCGGAGCTGCGTAAACATATCGCGAAGTTTGGCCTGCTGACGGAAGATGCCGCGAAAACCGACCCGCAGCACTCGGATCCGTCGTGGGTGAAAACCTGGCGCAACATCAAACCGATTATGGATAACTTCCCGGAGTACCTGCCGAACCCGTATCTACAGTACTACCTGATGCCGAACCAGATTGTGGAGCATCAGAACCCGGACTATACCCGCGCCAACGAAGTGATGAACGGGCGTGAGAAAAAGCTGTTTGCCGCCGCCGAAGAGTACCAGCTCAGCGGAATTTTACCGGACGCCTTCCACGTAGGTGTTCACGGCGAATTTATCGTCGATGTCGCCTGTTCGCTGGCGTTCAACCTGCGCCAACGCCATCTGGTGATGGTGGAAAACCGCGGAGCGATTACCAACCTGCCGTACGATGCGGTGGTGGAAGTGCCTGCCTATATCACCTCCGAAGGGCCGGAGCCTGTCCGCGTGGGTCAGGTGCCGCTGTTCCACCAGACGCTCCTGCAACAGCAGCTCGCCTCTGAACAGCTGCTGGTTGAGGCAACCATCGAAGGCAGCTACGAGAAAGCGTTGCAGGCGTTTACTCTGAACCGCACCGTGCCGACCATGGAGCACGCGAAAGCGATTCTGGATGAGATGATCGACGCCAACCGCGACTACTGGCCTGCGCTGCAAAAGGCCTGGCAGGACGGTGAAGCGGTGAAAAAATAGGGGCTTGCTCGCGAGTTGAACGTGGTTAGCTTGTCGGTGTCAGAAAAAACACCGACAATCCTTTTTTACGGAAAAGAATGGAGGCAACCATGTCCACCTCATATTTTGTCGCTGCCGACTGGCTGATTGAGCACGGCGACGATCCGGAAGTTCAGATTATCGACGCGCGCATGGCCCCTCCGGGCCAGGAGCATCGTGATGTTCCCGCTGAATACCGTGCAGGGCACCTGCCGGGCGCGGTATTTTTTGATATCGAAGCCCTCTCCGATCACACCTCTCCCCTGCCGCACATGCTGCCTCGCCCGGAAGCGTTTTCCGTGGCGATGCGCGAGCTGGGCATCAGCAAAGATAAACATCTTGTTGTTTACGATGAAGGTAATCTGTTTTCCGCGCCGCGGGCGTGGTGGATGCTGAAAAACTTCGGCGTGGAAAAAGTATCGATTCTGGCGGGCGGACTTGCAGGCTGGAAGCGCGACGAACTACCGCTTCAGCAGGGTGACGTCACGCTGCCGGAAGGGGAATTTGATGCCACGTTTGACGCTAACGTGGTCAAGCGCCTGACCGACGTGCTGGTCGTTAGCCACGAAAAGACGGCGCAAATCGTCGATGCGCGTCCCGCTCCACGTTTCAACGCAGAAGCGGATGAACCGCGTCCGGGACTGAAACGCGGACATATCCCGGGGGCGCTGAACGTGCCGTGGGGCGATCTGGTGTTTGAAGGCGAGCTGAAAACCACCGATGAATTACGTGCCATTTTTGAACGTCAGGGCGTGGATTTGCATCGTCCGGTTATTGCCAGCTGCGGCTCCGGCGTGACGGCCTGCGTGGTGATCCTGGCGCTGGCAACCCTTGGCGCAAATGACGTGACTCTGTATGACGGCGCCTGGAGTGAATGGGGTGCACGAGACGATCTGCCGGTTGAACCGGCGAAATAATGGATAACCGCCTGGCAACGCTGTTAACGCGCGGGTCGTCGCTGACCCGCGCGGAGTATCGCGTCCTCGCCCACCTCACTGAGCATCCGCTGCTGGTGGGCAACATCACGGTGCGCGAGCTGGCGCAGGCAACATTTGTCTCCACCGCGACGATTATGCGGCTGTGCCAGAAGCTGGGGTTTAGCGGCTTTAGCGAGTTTATCTGGCACTGCAAGCAGTTGCTTTCTGACACGCCGCATATCACCGTACAGCCTGAGCAACATGCGGAAATGCCCGCGCTTTTTGCCCGGTTCATTGCCAACTATCAGCAGTCCTTCCAGTGGGTTACCCAGGACAAACGTCAGCAGTTTGCCAGCCTGCTGCGCCAGAAAGAGAGCTTCTTTCTCTACGGCGCCGGGTTTTCGTATCTTTTTGCCGAGTACCTGACCAAGAAGTTGCAGGTGCTGGGAAAAACGGCGTTCATCTCCGGACCGGGGGACAGCCGGAATATTTTTCTCAGCAACGCCGCGCGCTATCAGGTGTTTATTGCCGTTTCGCGCAGCGGCGAAACGGAGCAGGTACTGGATAAAGCGCGGATCGCCAAAAACGTCGGCATGACCATCGTCGCGTTTACCCGCGCATCGGCCAATACGCTGGCGGGTATGGCGGACGTGCATTTTGCCCTCTATGACGAAGCGGTACATTTCGCCGCCGAAGCCGCAGGGGTGACGTCGTTTGAGTCGAATCTGGTGCTGCTGATGGATTTACTGCTGCTGGAAGCAACGGGGTGAAGATCACCCCGCCGTAATCAGATAATGCGGTTGGTCTTGAGATCGCGCAGGAAGCCGCCCCAGCGACGCTCGTAGAACGGGGTGATGTGCTCGGTAATAAAGTGGCTGATCCCCTTCTCCCCTTTCTTCACCTGACAGATATCAATCGGCTCATCGCCCGGCAGGGTGTCGGTTGCTACGCTTCCCGCCGCCTGGATGATCTCGTCTATATCGCCGTCGGCCTCAATCCCTATCAGCAGAACAGGCTTTTCGTCAGCGCTCTCTTTGATGGAGCAGAGGAACGCGCGTTTCACCGGCTTGATGGTTTTAAACAGCGTGGTCAGGGAGTCAATCATCTGCGCGGGCGGCTCGGCCACTTCAGACAGCAGCAGCGTTTCGCCCCCTTCCAGCACCTCCTGAGTGCTGAGCGGGTTGCCCTCGTCACCAATCAGGTGGCTGATTTCGCGCGGAGTAAACTCTTTCCCGGTCGGCAGTTTGGCGTTGAGGAACAGCGTCTGCCCCAGGGTCATTTCGAACAACGTGCGCACCGGCATCACCACGAACGCCTGTTCGTCTTCTACCGCTTCCTGCAAGGCCTCGAGCGAGGTAAAGAACGGGATCACCGACGTGCCGTCGTCTTTCTCCCAGTGCAGCAGATCCAGCGCGCTGTCTTCGACAACCTGCTCCCCTTCCGCCGCGGTGCCCGGCACCCATACGGTGGATTCCAGCAGCGTGCGGAAAAAGGCCGGACGGTGGGCGGGCTCGGTCGCCGCCTGCTCCAGCAGGGTTTCTAATTCGTTTTTGGTATCTGACATAGTTTGGCTACTTCAAAAAACGCCGGGTGGCGCTTCGCTTACCCGGCCTACAAAACCGTAGGCCCGTGCAAGCGCAGCGCCGCCGGGCAATATGATGACTCCGAAGGCGCGCGTAAGCGTAGCGCTACCCGGCAAAAAAGATCACTCAGCCGTCAGCAGATTCGCCACGGTACGCACACCCAGACCGGTCGCACCCGCAGACCACTGCTCAACCGCTGCTTTACGGTAGGTTGCGGAGCAGTCAATGTGCAGCCAGCCTTCATGGTAGTTCTCAACGAAGTGAGACAGGAAGCCTGCTGCTGTGCTGGCCCCCGCCGGGTACGCCGCGCTCGCGGTGTTGTTCAGCTCGGCAAAGTTAGACGGCAGCTGGCTGCGGTGGAACTCGGCCAGCGGCAGACGCCAGAACGGTTCGTTTTCCGCCGCCGCGCTGGCCAGCAGGCGAGCGGCCAGCTTGTCGTCGAAGCTGAACAGCGCGTGGTAGTCGTTACCCAGGGCGGTTTTCGCCGCGCCGGTCAGGGTCGCCATATCGATAATCAGCTCCGGCTTCTGGGCAGAGGCGTCGATCAGGCCATCGGCCAGCACCAGACGGCCTTCGGCGTCGGTGTTCATCACTTCGACGTTTTTACCGTTGCGGTAGCGAATGATGTCGCCCAGCTTGAAGGCGTTGCCGCTCACCATGTTGTCCGCGCAGCACAGGTAGAGCTTCACGCGCTTATTCAGACCACGTGTGATGGCGAACGCCAGCGCGCCGGTAATGGTCGCCGCGCCGCCCATGTCGGACTTCATAGAGTCCATGAACGCGCTCTGCTTCAGGCTGTAGCCGCCGGTGTCGAAGGTGATGCCTTTCCCGACCAGACAGGCAAAGACCGGCGCTTCTTTATCGCCGGTTGGGTTGTAGTCCAGCGCCAGCAGGACCGGAGGACGCTCAGAACCACGGCCCACGGTGTGGATACCCATGTAATTCTGCTCGCGCAGGTCTTCGCCTTTGGTGATGCGGTAAGACATCTTGTCGCCCGCCACGCCGCACAGCAGGTCAACCGCGCGCTGCGCCAGCTGCTCAGGGCCTAACTCTTCCGCCGGGGCGTTGATGGTATCGCGTACCCAGTCGATAATTTTCAGGCGGCTTTCCAGCTCTTTCTGACCGGCTTCGTCGAGGTTCGCCCACTCGATTTTGCGGGTGCCTTTCGGCCCTTTGTAGCCTGCCCAGAATGCCCAGCTGCGGTCGGTGTCCCAGCCTTCGCCTTCCAGCGACACATGCTTAATGCCAAGGCCGTCAATTTTACGCGCGGCGCGCTGGATCAGGCCCAAATCATCATTGCCCGTCAGGTGCAGGGTAATACCGTCGTTGTTGATGCTGTAGGTGGCTTTTTCGCCCCAGCGTGCGTCGGCTGGCTGCGTGGAGAGCGTAATCTTCATCGCTTCGGTCATTTTATTTATCCTTATTAGCAAACGGGCCGCCTGAAGGCAGCCCGTTAAGTGATTTACTCTGCTTCATCTAACCAGACTAACAGAATCGCCTCCAGAATTTTTTCATTGGATGCGTTTGGATCGTCGTCGAAATCTTCCAGATCGCAAATCCACTGATGCATGTCGGTGAATCGTACGGTCTTCGGATCGAGATCCGGGTTCGCGTCGTAGAGCGCTTCGCCGATTTCACGGCTGTCTGTCCACTTCAGTCCCATATCAATGCTCGCGTGCGTGGTTGATGGTGTAGCGTGGGAACTCCACGACCAGATCTTCATCGGTCACCGCAGCCTGGCAGCTTAAGCGGCTGTCTGGCTCCAGACCCCATGCTTTATCCAGCATGTCGTCTTCGTCTTCGGTGCTCTCGGCGAGAGAATCAAAACCTTCGCGCACGATGCAGTGGCACGTTGTGCAGGCACAGGATTTTTCACAGGCGTGTTCCACTTCGATACCTGCACGCAGGGCTACATCGAGAATGGTTTCACCGGTCTTCGCTTCCAGAACTGCGCCATCCGGACAGAGGTCCGCATGAGGCAAAATAACAATCTTTGGCATATTAAACCTCGTCCACGGACTGGCCTTTCAGCGCGACGCGGACAGATTTGTCCATGCGGCGAGCAGCGAAGTCCTGGGTTTGTTTATCAACGTTTTTAATGGCTTCTTCTATTGCGTCAGCGTCATTGCCTTCGGCGACTACGCTTAAGCGCGCGGCAGCGTCGTCAATGACCTGGCGCTCAGCGGCGCTTAACAGCGCGGCATCGGCAGCGAGCGCACCGTTCAGGCTTTCCAGCACGCGGGCGGCTTCCACTTTTTGTTCGGCCAGCATACGCGCCTTCACATCCTGCTCGGCGTAGCTCATTGAGTCCTGAATCATGGAGGCGATTTCGCCATCGGTCAGGCCGTAGGACGGCTTCACCTGGATGGACGATTCCACGCCGGTCGATTTTTCCATCGCCGTGACGCTCAGCAGGCCGTCCGCATCCACCTGGAAGGTGACGCGAATATGCGCCCCGCCCGCTGGCAGCGCCGGAATGCCGCGCAGCGCAAAGCGCGCCAGAGAGCGGCAGTCCTGCACCAGCTCGCGCTCGCCCTGCATCACGTGGATGGACATCGCGGTCTGGCCGTCTTTGAAGGTGGTAAACTCCTGCGCGCGCGCCACCGGAATGGTGGTGTTACGCGGAATGACTTTCTCCACCAGGCCGCCCATGGTTTCTAAACCCAGAGACAGCGGGATGACGTCCAGCAGCAGCATTTCGCTGTCCGGCTTGTTGCCGACCAGAATATCGGCCTGGATTGCGGCCCCCACGGCAACCACTTTGTCCGGGTCGATGGAGGTCAGCGGCGTGCGGCCAAAGAATTCGCCCACGCGCTCGCGCACCAGCGGCACGCGGGTCGAACCGCCCACCATAACAACTTCCAGCACCTCGTTAGCCTCAACGCCCGCATCTTTCAGCGCGCGACGGCAGGCCATCAGGGTGCGTTTAACCAGAGGCGCAATCAGTTCGCTGAACTGGTCGCGGGTGATGTCACCCTGCCAGCCCGCAACGTTTACGGTAACCGTCTGCGCATCGCTCAGCGCGATTTTGGCGTCGATGGCCGCATCCAGCAGTTCACGCTGCACGCGCGCATCGCTGCGATCGCTGATGCCCGCCTGCTCGCGAATGTAGTCCGCCAGCAGATGGTCGAAGTCATCACCGCCCAGTGCGGAATCCCCGCCGGTCGCCAGCACTTCAAACACCCCGCGGCTTAAGCGCAGGATGGAGATATCAAACGTCCCGCCGCCGAGATCGTAAACCGCAATCACCCCTTCCTGACCGGAATCGAGGCCGTAGGCAATGGCCGCCGCCGTCGGTTCGTTCAGCAGACGCAACACGTGCAGGCCCGCCAGACGCGCGGCGTCTTTTGTGCCCTGACGCTGTGCATCGTCGAAGTAGGCCGGAACGGTGATTACCACGCCGTCCAGATCGCCGCCGAGCGTCGCCGTGGCGCGTGCCGCCAGCGCTTTAAGGATGTCAGCAGAAACGCGAATCGGGTTCAGCAGACCGGCCGCGGTCGCGATCATCGGCAGGCCGTTTTCGCTGGCCTGAAGCTGATACGGCAGATGCGGGTAACGGGTCTGGATATCAGCCAGCGAGCGGCCCATCATGCGCTTAACCGAGCTGATGGTATTGGCCGGATCGCGCGCGGCGTTAGCGCGGGCATCAAACCCGACCGCGTGACCCTGCTGCTGGTAGTGGACCACGGAAGGCAGCAGATGGCGCCCCTGCTCGTCAGCCAGCGTTTCCGCCTGGCCGCTACGCACGGTCGCCAAGAGAGAATTGGTGGTGCCCAGATCAATACCTACCGCCAGACGACGCTGGTGCGGTGCGGCGCTTAAGCCAGGCTCACTAATTTGTAATAAGGCCATAATTGCTTCCGAAATTAAAAATCGAGCAGCTTTTCTTCGAGTTGTTCAGCACTGCTTCGCAGTTTATCGAGAAAACGGAGTTTGCGCACAGTGTCTGCCGCCACGTCCCAGGTCTCGTTGTTCAGTTGCTCCACCATCTGCTGATGGCGGGTATCGAACATGCCCTTTACGCGCGTGATAAAGCTTTCCAGACGCGCTTCGTCTTTAGCCTGTTCAATTTCATCCAGCTCTTCGCGTAGCTCCAGCTGTTCCATCAGAAAGGCGGTGTCGCGCACGGTATGCTGTTCGCTCGCCAGATCGAAACCGTGGAGCGAGAGCAGATATTCTGCACGCGCCAGCGGATGACGCAGCGTTTGCCAGGCCTGGTTGATGGTTGCGGAGTGTGATACCGCGGCCAGCTGCTCTGCCTGCGTTCCGCTGGCGAATTTATCCGGATGGTACTGACGCTGTAGATCCTGAAAACGGACCGTCAGCGCCTGGAGATCGATCGGGTATTGAGCGGGTAGTCCGAAGAGAGTGAAGTAATCCATAACAATCTCAGGGGTAGCCTGTTAGAACAAACCCCACGCGTAGCAAAGCCACGGTGGGGTTTCGGATGACGCGCGGTTAAACGTGGAAGCTTTCGCCGCAACCACACTCGTCTTTGACGTTCGGGTTCGTGAATTTGAACCCTTCGTTCAGGCCTTCTTTAACGAAGTCCAGCTGAGTGCCGTTGAGAAATTGCAGGCTTTTGCCATCGACCACCACCTTCACGCCTTTGTCTTCAAATACGGTGTCATCAGACGCCGGTTCGTCAACAAACTCCAGTACGTAAGCCATACCAGAACAGCCGGAGGTACGTACGCCCAGTCGCAGGCCAAAGCCTTTACCACGGTTCGCCAGAAAAGAGCTTACTCGCGCGGCAGCGCTGTCGCTAAGGGTAATCGACATACTCAAACCTCAATTATTTTGCTTCACGTTTACTTTTGTAATCCGCAATGGCGGCTTTGATCGCGTCTTCTGCCAGAATTGAGCAGTGAATTTTCACCGGCGGCAGTTCGAGTTCTTCAGCAATATCCGTGTTCTTGATTGCCTGTGCTTCGTCCAGAGACTTGCCCTTCACCCATTCGGTGACTAGGGAACTGGAGGCGATAGCTGAACCGCAGCCGTAGGTCTTGAAGCGCGCGTCTTCAATGATACCTTCATTGTTGACTTTAATCTGCAACTTCATCACGTCGCCACACGCTGGCGCGCCAACCATGCCGCTACCGACAGATTCATCGCTGTTGTCAAAAGAGCCAACGTTGCGCGGGTTCTCGTAATGATCGATAACTTTTTCGCTGTATGCCATGATTGAATTCTCCTTATGTACCGATTAGTGATGTGACCATTCAATGCTGTTCAGATCCACGCCCTGCTTGAACATTTCCCACAGTGGAGAAAGGTCGCGCAGACGGCCGATGGAGTTACGAACCAGCTTGATGGTGTAGTCAATCTCTTCTTCGGTAGTAAAACGACCTAAAGAGAAACGGATAGAGCTGTGTGCCAGCTCGTCAGTCATGCCCAGCGCACGCAGCACGTAGGATGGCTCCAGGCTTGCAGACGTACAGGCAGAACCGGAAGAAACGGCCAGGTCTTTCAGCGCCATGATCAGCGACTCGCCTTCAACATAGTTGAAGCTGACGTTGAGGATGTTTGGTGCGCCCTGCTCGAGATCGCCGTTCAGATACACTTCTTCCATATCTTTCACGCCGTCCCACAGACGGTTACGCAGCGTACGCAGGCGTGCCATCTCGGTTTCCATCTCTTCTTTCGCGATGCGATACGCTTCGCCCATGCCCACGATCTGGTGAACAGGCAGCGTACCGGAACGCATGCCGCGCTCGTGACCGCCGCCGTGCATCTGTGCTTCGATGCGGATACGTGGCTTACGACGAACGTACAGCGCGCCAATACCTTTCGGACCATAAATTTTGTGACCGGAGAAGGACATCAGGTCCACTTTCAGCTGGCTCAGGTCGATAGGCAGTTTGCCCACGCTCTGGGTCGCATCCACGTGGTAGATGATGCCGCGCGCACGGCACATTTCGCCGATGGTTGCGATGTCCTGCACAACGCCGATTTCGTTGTTAACGTGCATGATGGAAACCAGAATGGTGTCATCGCGCATCGCCGCTTCGAGCTCTTTCAGGTCGATGATCCCGTTGCTCTGCGGCGCCAGGTAAGTTACTTCGAACCCTTCACGCTCCAGCTGACGGCAGGTGTCCAGCACGGCTTTGTGTTCGGTTTTGCTGGTAATGATGTGCTTGCCTTTTTTCTGATAAAAGTTGGCTGCACCTTTGATCGCCAGGTTGTCGGATTCGGTCGCACCGGAGGTGAAAACAATTTCACGCGGGTCGGCACCGACCAGGTCAGCAATCTGATTACGGGCGATATCAACCGCCTCTTCAGCATGCCAGCCAAAACGGTGTGAACGGGAAGCTGGGTTACCAAAGTTTCCGTCCAGGGTCAGACACTGCATCATTTTCTCGGCAACACGCGGGTCCACCGGCGTGGTTGCGGAGTAATCGAGATAAATCGGTAATTTCATTGCTCTATAAACTCCGTACATCGCTTCAATGCAAGGAATCAGGCAACCGGCTGGATGTACGACCGAGTACGCGGGGTGTGACCACCCCGGCCTGATTCTGAATACTTATCTTTTTAATTACGCGCGCAGTTTAACGTCGATGGCGTCCTGCGAACGGGTGCTGCGCTGTGAATCCTGACTATGCTGACGACCAGAGACATCCAGAACTTCCTGGTTATTAACCAGTTCACCCAGGGTGATGTTATTCAGGAAGCCGGTCAGACGGTCGCTCAGATCGCGCCAAAGCGCGTGGGTCAGGCATTTATCGCCGCCCTGACAGCCGCCTTTACCCTGGCAACGGGTCGCGTCAACGGATTCGTCAACCGCGCTAATCACTTCGCCAACCGCAATACTGCCCGCGTCTTTACCCAGCAGATAACCGCCGCCCGGGCCACGAACGCTGGACACCAGTCCATTTTTACGCAGTCTGGAGAACAGCTGTTCCAGGTAAGAGAGGGAGATCCCTTGTCGTTCAGAAATATCAGCCAACGGAACCGGGCCCGCTTCGGAGTTGAGCGCAACGTCCAGCATCGCGGTCACGGCATAACGCCCTTTAGATGTCAGTCTCATGTCTTACTTAACCTCAAACTCGCCCCTGCCCGGGGTTTTTTATTGTAAAATGGGGGTATTGCATAGCAGGGCCAAGTCTGACATTCCTGACTAAATTGGTCAACTATTTACTTGACTGTTTTAGTCAGGTATTTAACCTTCTGTGCCGTATTTTTTGCCCGGCGGCGCTGCGCTTGCACGGGCCTACGGGCTTTGTAGGCCGGGTAAGCGCAGCGCCACCCGGCGAACACACTGCACTACTCTTTATTCTTCTGCTCAATCGACGCCAGAATCCCGCGCAGGATGTTCAGCTCCTGGCTTTCCGGACGCGCGCGGGTGAACATACGGCGCAGCTTGTTCATCACCTGGCCCGGGTGGCCTTCACGGATAAAGCCGGTTGAGAGCAGCGTCTGCTCCAGATGACCGTAGAAGCGCTCGAGGTCGTCCACCAGCGGGTAGGCCGTCTCTTCTTTAGGTTCCACCGGTTTCTCCTGCGTCGCCAGCCATGCCATGCGCACTTCGTAGGCAATCACCTGCACCGCCATCGCCAGATTCAGCGAGCTGTATTCCGGGTTGGCGGCAATCGCCACGTGATAGTGGCACTTCTGTAATTCCTCGTTGGTCAGGCCAACGCGTTCACGGCCAAACACCAGTGCAACCGGCGCCTGTTCCGCTTCTGAGATGCTTTTCAGGCCGCATTCGCGCGGGTCCAGCATCGGCCAGGGCAGCGTACGGGAGCGCGCGCTGGTGCCCACCACCAGGCTGCAACCGGCCAGGGCTTCATCCAGGGTGTCCACGATCTGCGCATTCCCGATCACGTCGCTGGCGCCGGCCGCCAGAGCAATAGCCTGAGAGTCTGGTTTCACCAGCGGATTCACCAGCCACAGGTTCGTTAAGCCCATGGTTTTCATAGCGCGGGCCACAGAGCCCATGTTGCCGGTGTGCGATGTTTCGACCAGCACGATTCGAATGTTTTGCAGCATAATTTTTAGATGTCTGGATTCAGTGTCTGAAGAATATTCGGGCATATTATCATAAACGAGAGACATAATCCGATCCCGCTGCTATACTCTGCGCCGATTTTCCTGTTCTTTAACATCCAGTGAGAGAGACCGATGCATCCGATGCTGACCATCGCCGTGCGCGCAGCGCGCAAGGCGGGTAATGTAATTGCCAAACACTACGAAACCCCAGACTCCGTAGAAACCAGCCAGAAAGGCAGCAATGATTTCGTGACGAACGTCGATAAAGCCGCAGAAGCGATTATTATCGAAACGATCCGCAAATCTTACCCGCAGCACACCATCATCACCGAAGAAAGCGGTGAACATGAAGGTACCGATCAGGATGTTCAATGGGTTATCGATCCACTGGATGGCACCACCAACTTCGTCAAACGCCTGCCACACTTCTCTGTGTCTATCGCAGTACGCATCAAAGGCCGTACTGAAGTCGCCGTTGTTTACGATCCAATGCGTAACGAACTGTTCACCGCGACCCGCGGTCAGGGCGCGCAGCTGAACGGCTACCGTCTGCGTTGCAGCAATGCACGCGATCTGGACGGCACGATTCTGGCGACCGGCTTCCCGTTCAAGGCGAAGCAGCACGCAACCACTTATATGAATATCCTGGGCAAGCTGTTCACCGAATGCGCGGACTTCCGTCGCACCGGCTCTGCTGCACTGGATCTGGCCTACGTGGCGACCGGCCGCGTTGACGGTTACTTTGAGCTGTCACTGAAGCCGTGGGACTTTGCGGCGGGCGAGCTGATCGCTCGTGAAGCTGGCGCGATTGTTTGCGACTTCACCGGCGGCCATAACTATATGTCTACCGGCAACATCGTTGCAGGAAACCCGCGCGTTGTTAAAGCCATGCTGGCAAACATGCGTGATGAACTGAGCGATGCGCTGAAGCGTTAATTCAGTCTGTTAAGCCCGGTGGCGCTACGTTTACCGGGCTTACAACACGCCTCAGATACGGCTAGAAAGGCCGCAACCCCCTTCCCACCGGCACCGCGCTCATCCACATCGTAACCGCAGCCACCAGCAGAATCACCCCGCCCGCCAGCGCAAGCGTTGTCCAGCCAACCTGTCGCCACAATACCGGCGTTTTATTGCCGCTGAGTTTGACCGCCAGCTGACGGAAGCTGTGTACCAGCAACGCTAAAGACGAAATGGTGAGAGACGTTCCTGCCGCCATCGCCAGCGCGGACAGCATGCCCCAGCCAAACACGCCAATAACCTTACTGAACAGCAGAACCATGATCGCACCCGAGCACGGACGCATCCCCATTGAGAGAACAATCATCAGGCGCGCACGCCAGTCGTCACCGTTCTGTAATTGCTCCTGCGTCGGCAGGTGCTGATGCCCGCACCCGCAGTTTTCATGGTGAACGTGATGCGGCGTAAAGGCTTTGAATTTTGGTTTTCGCAGCAACGCGCGCAATTTTTTCAGCGCCCGCCAGCAGAGGATCAGCCCCAGCACGCCTACCAGCGCGTAACTCCCCTTTTCCAGCCAGAAGCTGCTCATATGCAGCTGGCGGGCCGGCAGCTGTAGCAGCGAAAGGACGACCACGACCAGCGCAATCGCCACACCGCCCTGAAGTAAAGAGGATGCCAGCGTCAGGCCGATACTCGATTTCAGCTTCGATGGATGCGTGGCAAGCCAGGTCGTGATAACGATTTTGCCGTGCCCCGGTCCCAGGGCATGCAGCACGCCATAGATAAAGCTGAACGCCAGAAGAGCGCCGCCCGCTTTGGTCGGATTTTCCGCCACGGCTTTCAGCAGACCGCTCATCTGCTGATTAACTTCCCGCTGCCAGAGGATGCTTTTCACCATCACCTGCGGCCATGCCTGCCACAGCCAGAGCGCGCCGCCAACCGCTAACAACAAAAAAAGCGCCAGAGGCCAGAGGTGCAGCCAGCGACGCGGCTAACTGACGGGAGAGGAGATCACTGACATTGTAACGTCACCTCCTGCGCAAACTGTTTACCCAATTCCATGTCTTCAGGGGGCGCATCGTCTTTATCAAGAGAAACGGCAAAGTTCAGCGTCTCTTCGCTGGGTTTCGGGGTGTGCACGGCAATTTTGCAGCTTTTTTGCAGCGCGTCCGGCAACCGTACGTCGCTGTCATTGTCATAGCGCATGTCGACATAGTAGGTTGGGTCAAACGTGGAAAACATTTACTTCTGCCCGGCCAGCGGTTGAGGGTGCGCCAGCGGAAGGATAAAGGTCAGCACCGCCTGATGTCCGTCGCGGGTCATGTCGTACTCCGTGGGACGGTTAAGAAATTTCACCTTTTGTCCGTTGTGCCAGAACTCGGTGAAGTAGTGCTGACCCAGCACGTTGGCCATCACTTCCGCCGCCAGCTTTTTCCAGATCTCATCGCCAGGCTTTGCGTTTCCGGCATCGTACAGCAGGTCGGCGGAGGTGATTTCATCCATCGTCCAGCGCATCTTCAGGCCACTGAGCTGCGTGCCGTCCGTCACCAGTTCGGTTTTCAGGCTGATAAAACTGTGAGGATGTGCGCCGGCGGCGAAAGTGAAAACCGCCAAAAATAACGCTACCGCGCTTTGTTTAACTATTTGCATCTGTTCCTCACGTCAAAAATTCTGTGATGTTCGCCAGCAATCCTGAGTGAAAGGCCTGCCGGTGCGCTTTTCAGCGCCCATCCTTTAGCTATTCTTATCAAACATTCACACTGGATACCCGACAGATGATGACGACGCTTGAAATTCCATCTGTGCTTTCCAGTTCGCAGCGCCGCTGCCAGGTGCTTTTGATGCTTTACCTGCCCGATGCTGCCGTCACCGCACAGAGCATAATCGCTGCCAACGGCGTGGACGACGTCATGGCACGGCAAGATATAGCCGAGACGCGCGATGAAATCCAGCGCTATCATCGCCTTGATATCGTCACGCACCATGATGGCTGCTACCGAATTGAGGGGTCCGCCCTTAATCAACGTTTGTGCCTGCTGCACTGGCTGCGCAGGGCGCTTCGGCTGTGTCCACATTTTGTCGCCCAACAGTTTACCCCTGCCTTAAAAACCGCGCTTAAACAGCACGGCATTGCCCGCCCGCTTTATGACGATGCGAACCTTCGGGCGCTTATCAACTTTTGTGCGCGCAAGCTTCAGCGCCAGTTTGAGTCCCGCGACGTACAGTTTTTACAGCTTTATCTGCAATATTGTCTGATTCAGCATCATCTGGGCAATACGCCAGAGTTTTCGCCCGTTCAGCGCAGCTGGACGCAGTCCCGAGGGGAATACTTTACGGCGCAGGAAATTGTCCGCCACTGGAAACGGCGCGTCCCGCAGGGAACGCACAGCGATGAACAGCTGTTCCTGGCACTGCTGTTTATGATGCTTCGCACACCCGACCCGGTGATGGATAAACACCAGCAGGATCAGCGCCTGCGTCGCGCCATCGTGCGTATGATTGCCCGTTTCCGGGCGCAAACCGGGATGAACTTCAGCGATGAGCAAGGGCTGACCGATCAGCTTTATATTCATCTGGCTCAGGCGCTGGACCGCTCCTTATTTGACATCGGCATCGACAACAGCCTGCCGGAAGAGATCCACCGTTTATACCCCCGGCTGCTGCGCACCACTAAAGAGGCGCTGTTTGAGCTGGAAGCCGAATTTGGTCTGCGATTCTCCGGTGAAGAGATGGCTCTGGTGGCGGTGATTTTTGGTGCCTGGCTGATGCAGGAGACCGACCTGCATGAAAAACAGGTGGTCCTGTTAACGGGGGAAGATAAAGCCTGCGAAGCGTTAATTGAGCAGCAGCTTCGCGAGCTGACGCTGCTGCCGCTCAATATTCGTTATCTTAGCCTGGAGGCGTTTAAGAAGGAGGGCGCCCCCCGCGAGGCGGCGCTGGTCATTACGCCTTATCCAACCGCCCTGCCGCTGTTCTCGCCGCCGCTCATTCATGCCGTTGAGGCCCTGAACACGCAGCAGCAGGAACATATTCGCGTTATGCTCGAATCATAGTTACGAGCGAGCAGCCACCTTTGGGCGGATGACGATGGCAGGTAAAGCGACCAGCGCCATCACCCAGAACACACTGTGCCCCAGGTGCTGATAGAGGAAACCGGCAAATACGGTCATCACCGCAATACTGCCGCCCATCGCCACCGCTGAATAGACCGCCTGAAGACGAATAACGTCCCCACCCTCTCGCGCCGCGATGTAGCGCATCGCCGCCAGATGGCACACGGTGAAGGTTCCGCAGTGCAGAATTTGCGCCACAATCAGCCACGGCAGCTCAGTCGTCCAGCCCATGATGCCCCAGCGCACCACGCCGCAAACGGCGGAAAGCAGCAGCAGGTCACGCGCCCCGAAACGACGGAAAAGTTTTTGGCTCAGCGCGAAGATAATGACCTCCGCCACCACGCCGAGCGACCACAGGTAGCCTACCGCAGAAGCCGAGTAGCCCGCCCCCTGCCAGTAGATGGCGCTGAAGCCGTAATAGGCCGCATGTGCCCCCTGGAGCAGACAGACGCAGGCCAGGAAACGCCAGCTTTGCGCCACCAGCGAGCGCCAGGCGGGCCAGCCGGCGCTCTCCTGATGGCGGCTTTCGCCCTGCGGCATTACCGACGGACGCAGCAACATACCGAGCAGCATCGAGGCGATGCCGAGCGTTAACAGCGCCAGAATGGCACGATAGTCATAGAGGCTGACCAGCTTCCCGACCAGCGCAGAGCCGATCACGAAGGCAATCGATCCCCACAGGCGCACGCGGCCATAGTCCATGGTGATCTGCTTTTGCCAGGTGTTCGCCAGGGCATCCGTCAGCGGCACCAGCGGGGAGAAGAACAGATTAAAGCCAACCATTACCACCATCAGCCAGGCAAACTGATGGCTGACCCAGAAGCAGGCCGCAAAGACCAGCGTCAGCAGGGCCAGAATTCGCACCGCTTTAATCAGTAAGGAGGGATCGCTGACGCGGGGCGCAATCAGCAGGCTACCCAGGAAACGTGCCACCAGCCCCGCGCCCAGCAGGATGCCAATGGTCTCAGGCGTCAGACCAATTCCCTTGAGCCAGACGCTCCAGAAAGGCAAAAAAATACCGTAACTAAAGAAATAGGTGAAATAGCTGAGCGCCAGCCAGCGCGTGGAATGCAAGACCATGAATCCCTCCCGAAATGGAGGCGATAGTCTGGCGTTAATCCCTGACTTTAGCAAGTCGTTAGCGCGCTATAAATTAACGATAAATTAACATCATGGACAGCTGGTCGGCGTATGGCGAGAGCGGCAAAATTGTATTACGTTTAAAGAACATCGCCTGAAGAGGTCGTTTGCCATGAACAGCTTACGTTATTTCGATTTCGGCTCCTCTCGTTCTTTCCTGCTTTTAATTGCCCGCATTGCTATTGTGGTCCTGTTTATTATTTTCGGTTATCCCAAGCTGACGGGGTTTAGCGGCACCGTTCAGTATATGACGTCGCTCGGCGCCCCCATGCCCATGCTGGCCGCCATTGTTGCGGTGGTGATGGAAGTCCCCGCCGCGATTCTGATCGTGCTGGGCTTTTTCACCCGCCCCCTCGCGGTGATCTTTGTCTTCTATACGCTGGGAACAGCGGTGATTGGTCACCACTACTGGGATATGACGGGCGATGCGGTTCTGCCAAATATGATTAACTTCTACAAAAATGTGAGTATCGCTGGCGGCTTTATTTTGCTGGCGATTACCGGGCCGGGGGCCATCTCCCTCGACCGACGTTAGCCCATAAAAAAAGGCCGCATGAGCGGCCTTTTTCAGTTCTGCGACGCAGAGAATTATGCGTACACTGGGAAGCGTGCGCAGATGTCCAGAACTTTACCTTTAACGCGCTCGATAACCGCGTCGTCATTGATGTTGTCCAGAACGTCACACATCCAGCCCGCCAGCTCTTTCACTTCCGCTTCTTTAAAGCCACGGCGAGTTACGGCCGGAGAACCGATACGGATACCGGAAGTCACGAACGGGCTCTTCGGATCGTTTGGCACGCTGTTTTTGTTGACGGTAATGTTGGCGCGGCCGAGGGCTGCGTCAGCTTCTTTACCGGTCAGGTTCTTATCAACCAGGTCCAGCAGGAACAGGTGGTTTTCAGTCCCGCCAGAGACCACTTTGTAGCCACGGTTCAGGAACACTTCCACCATCGCTTTGGCGTTTTTAGCAACCTGCTGCTGATAAACCTTGAACTCTGGCTCCATCGCTTCTTTCAGCGCGACGGCTTTCGCGGCGATAACGTGCATCAGCGGGCCGCCCTGGGCGCTTGGGAACACGGCGGAGTTCAGCTTTTTGTACAGCTCTTCGTCACCGCCTTTCGCCAGGATCAGGCCACCGCGTGGACCCGCCAGGGTTTTGTGGGTAGTGGTGGTTACAACGTGCGCATGTGGAACCGGGTTCGGGTAAACGCCTGCCGCAATCAGACCGGCAACGTGCGCCATGTCGACGAACAGGTACGCGCCGATGCTGTCAGCGATTTCACGCATTTTTGCCCAGTCAACGATGCCGGAGTAAGCAGAGAAGCCACCGATGATCATCTTCGGCTTGTGCTCTTTGGCCTGCTTCGCCATGTCTTCGTAGTCAATTTTGCCGGACTCATCAATACCGTAAGGGATGATGTTGTAAAGTTTGCCGGAGAAGTTAACCGGGGAGCCGTGAGTCAGGTGGCCGCCCTGCGCCAGGTTCATACCCAGAACGGTATCGCCCGGCTGCAACAGCGCGGTGTAAACAGCGAAGTTAGCCTGAGAGCCAGAGTGCGGCTGGACGTTCGCGTAGTCAGCGCCAAAGAGTTCTTTCGCACGGTCAATCGCCAGCTGCTCGACGATATCAACGTATTCGCAACCGCCGTAGTAGCGCTTGCCCGGATAACCTTCAGCATATTTGTTGGTCAGCTGAGAACCCTGCGCCTGCATTACGCGCGGGCTGGTGTAGTTTTCGGAGGCGATCAGTTCGATGTGCTCTTCCTGACGTACTTTTTCCTGCTCCATAGCCTGCCACAGTTCGGCATCATAATCGGCAATGTTCATTTCACGCTTTAACATCCGCATCTCCTGACTCAGCTAACAAGTAAATTTTTGGCCTGAAAAGGCAGTCCTGTTGGACGACGGGCAACAGTATAACTGAATAGTTCTGCGATAACAGGTCTTGACAAACGATTTTACGCAAACGTTTACCTCCACGCCACGCAAGGGTTTGAGCAATAAAGCTCTCGCCATTTTCAACGGATTTCTTTTCAGCTTTGTGATGCATATTTTTCACGATGCAAAGAACCATTTACATTGCAGGGGTATTTTTATAAGATGCATATAAAATACATCATTAAAGTAACATCAGAAGGAAGCTGCTATGCTCGACGCCCAAACCATCGCTACCGTGAAAGCCACAATCCCCCTGCTGGTTGAAACGGGTCCTAAACTGACCGCCCATTTCTACGATCGCATGTTCGCGCATAACCCGGAGCTCAAAGAGATTTTCAACATGAGCAACCAGCGTAACGGCGATCAGCGCGAAGCGCTGTTTAACGCTATTGCCGCCTATGCCAGCAACATCGAAAACCTGGCGGCTCTGCTGCCTGCGGTGGAAAAAATCGCCCAGAAGCACACCAGCTTCCAGATCAAACCTGAGCAGTACAACATCGTCGGCAGTCATCTGCTGGCAACCCTGGACGAAATGTTCAGCCCGGGCCAGGAAGTACTGGATGCCTGGGGTAAGGCCTATGGCGTACTGGCAAACGTATTCATCAACCGTGAAGCGCAGATCTACAGCGAAAACGCCAGCAAGAATGGCGGCTGGGAAGGCACGCGCGCCTTCCGCATCGTTGAGAAAACCCCGCGCAGCGCACTGATCACCAGCTTTGAGTTTGAGCCAGTGGACGGTCAGCCGGTTGCCGATTACCAGCCGGGCCAGTATCTGGGCGTCTGGCTGAAGCCTGAAGGCTTCCCGCACCAGGAGATTCGCCAGTACTCCCTGACCCGCAAGCCAGACGGCAAAGGCTATCGCATTGCGGTTAAACGTGAGGAAGGCGGTCAGGTATCCAACTGGCTGCATAACGAAGCCAGCGTGGGCGACGTGGTCCATCTGGCGGCACCGGCGGGCGATTTCTTTATGGCCGTTGAAACGAATACCCCGGTGACGTTGATCTCCGCAGGCGTAGGTCAGACGCCAATGCTGGCAATGCTGGATACGCTGGCGAAAGCAAACCACAGCGCGCAGGTTAACTGGTTCCACGCGGCGGAGAACGGTGATGTGCACGCCTTTGCGGATGAAGTCAAAGCGCTCGGAGCGACCCTGCCGCGTTTCACCGCGCATACCTGGTATCGCCTGCCGACGGAGGCAGACCGCGCAGCGGCTCGTTTCGACAGCGAAGGCCTGATGAATTTAGGGCAGCATGAAGGGGCGTTCAGCGCACCGGGGATGCAGTTCTACGTTTGTGGGCCAGTAGCGTTTATGCAGTATGCCGCGAAGCAGCTGGTAGACCTGGGCGTGAATAAAGACAACATTCATTACGAATGTTTCGGCCCGCATAAAGTGCTGTAATCGCCCGGCGGCGCTGCGCTTGCACGGGCCTACGAAGGGTTTTGTAGGCCGGGTACGCGCAGCGCCACCCGGCAAGAATGTTAAATCGCCGCGTCGTCTTCTTCGCCGGTACGGATACGGATCACACGCGCCACGTCAAAGACGAAGATTTTCCCGTCGCCAATTTTGCCGGTCTGCGCCGTGCGGATGATGGTGTCCACACAGGTATCGACGATATCATCGCTCACCACGATCTCGATTTTCACTTTCGGCAGAAAGTCCACCATGTACTCTGCGCCACGGTATAGCTCGGTGTGGCCCTTCTGACGACCAAAACCTTTTACTTCAGTTACGGTCATCCCGGTGATGCCTACTTCTGCCAGCGCTTCACGTACATCATCCAGTTTGAAAGGTTTAATAATCGCATCAATCTTTTTCATGGTGGGTCCTTAAACTCTTGCCAGTAAGCAGCCTCGTAATCGGTTGCTCACAGTATCATATTCAGGCGAATTTTGCGGTATTACTCTTTAAAATCGTTCGCTTCCAGCTCGTGGCGTGAGAGCAATTTATAAAACTCGGTACGGTTACGCCCGGCCATGCGCGCCGCATGGGTTACGTTGCCTTTGGTGATTTGCAGCAGCTTGCGCAGATAGTTCAGCTCGAACTGGTTTCGCGCTTCCGCAAAGGTCGGCAAGGCCGTGTTTTCCCCCTCGAGGGCCTGCTCCACCAGCGCATCGCTGATCACCGGCGATGACGTCAGCGCCACGCACTGCTCAATCACGTTCACCAGCTGACGTACGTTGCCCGGCCAGCTTGCGGTCATCAGACGTTTCATCGCATCGGTGGAGAACGCGCGCACGAAGGGTTTGTGGCGGTCAGCGGCCTGGCGCAAAAGGTGATTTGCCAGCAGCGGGATATCTTCCGCACGCTCGGCCAGCGCCGGGATTTTCAGGTTGACGACATTCAGTCGATAGTAAAGATCTTCACGGAACTCGTTGCGCGCCATCACCTTGGGTAAATCGCGATGGGTAGCGGAAATAATACGCACGTTGATATCGATATCGCGGTTGCTGCCAAGCGGACGCACTTTTCGCTCCTGCAACACGCGCAGCAGTTTGACCTGCAACGGCGCGGGCATATCGCCAATTTCATCAAGAAACAGCGTGCCCCCCTCAGCCGCCTGGAACAGCCCTTCACGGCTGCTCACCGCGCCGGTAAAGGCGCCGCGGGCATGGCCGAAGAGCTCAGACTCAAGCAGCTGTTCCGGCAGCGCGCCACAGTTGATGGCAATAAAGGCATTTTTACTGCGCGGGCTGGCGTTGTGGATAGCCTGGGCCAGGATCTCTTTCCCGGTCCCGCTCTGGCCGTTGATCAGCACGCTAACGTCGGATTGCGCCACCATCCGCGCCTGTTCCAGCAGGCGCAGCATCACAGGGCTACGCGTCACGATGGATTCACGCCAGGCGTCGTCGCCGGATGGCGCCGCATGCTCAAGGGCGCTGTCGATTGCTTTATAGAGGGCGTCTTTATCCACTGGTTTGGTGAGGAAGCTGAATACCCCCTGCTGCGTCGCGGCCACCGCATCAGGAATAGATCCGTGAGCGGTGAGGATAATCACCGGCATCCCGGGCTGCTGCTTCTGGATCTCCGTGAACAGTTGCAGGCCATCCATTTCATCCATGCGCAAATCACTGATCACCAGATCGATTTTCTCGCGGCTGAGCACTTTCAGCCCCTCCTGCCCGCTTTCAGCGGTGACCACGCTGTAGCCTTCGCTGACCAGACGCATTCCCAGCAGCTTTAACAGCCCGGGATCGTCATCCACCAGTAACAGATGGGCAGGTTTACGGCTTGTCATGGCTTCACATCCTCTTGTTTCGGCGTCTCACTGTCTGGCGTCGTGGCAGAGTTGCCTTTCGACCCATCGGGCAGATAGCTGCCTGCCGGCTTACGCGTCGAGAGCTGTCTTTCGATATCGGTCAGATTTTCGAGCTTGCGGGTGGTGGTTTCCAGCTGCTCGCGCAGCGACTCCTGCTGCTGGCGAAGCGCATCAAGCTCGCTGTCGCTCGACTGCTGCAATTTACTGTAGCGGAAACGCTCTTCAGACAGCTGTAATTGCAGGGTTTGTCCATCCCGCCAGAGCTGATAGACCGGGCGCACCTGCGGGGGAATATTGATCACGTAAGTATCCAGCCGCGTCACGTTGGCGCGGCGTTCGACAGGCGTGATTCTGGCATCCGCCATCACGATCCCACGTTTAAACGCGTCCTGCCAGGTATCGTCCACCAGCATCGCCGCCTGGGCACGGGCCTCGGCGGGCGCCAGCCGCTGGGCGCAGTCTATTCCGCGCAGCCAGAACAGCGGATTGGATTCAACATCACGCCCCGACAGGTTCCATATATCATCGCAACGTGTTGAAAGGAAATCGGCCAGCTGTTTTTGCGGCCATTTATCTTCCTGTTTGTGGCTAATTGCACTTTTCGGCGCATGGGTTACACAGCCGGCCAGCAGTAAGCAGGGCAGGCTCAGGCGCACATTTTTGCTGGAAAACACCGCGCGCAGTGCGCGGTAAAAGACGTGTGACATACTCACCAGGTTGTTATTCATTTCATTGATTTTTCCGGCTCAAGAGGCAGTTCGATACGAAAACAGACATCGGCGCGTTCATCACTCACGATGTTAAGCTCACCCTGCATGCGTCGTATGCAGTCGCGGGCAATACTCAGCCCCAGACCACTTCCTTTTACCGCACCTTTTCGCTGATGACTCCCCTGGAAGAAGGGCTCAAAGATCATCGTTTTTTCATCATCCGGAATCGGGCTTCCCGTATTCGCTACGTCAATAAATACCCGCGAACCGTTGTTATTGCTTCTGATATAAATGGTACCGGATTCAGTACCATAGTGCACCGCATTGGAATAAAGATTATCCAGTACGCTCATCAACAGCATCGGCTCTGCCAGGCAGGAAGGCACATTGAGATCCACCTGGGTATGCATCATTTTAGCTCTTGCTGGCAGGCTATGGGCGGAGATCACCATGTCCACCAACGGTTCAATCTCAACGCTTTCAAGCACCACAGCACCATCCGCCAGCTTGCGGTTATAGTCCAGCAGTTGTTCAATAAGTTTTTGTAAATTGCGGCTACTGGCATCCAGAATCGCCACGATCTCTTTTTGCTCAGGGGTTAACGGCCCCGCTACTTCGTCTGCCAGCAGCTCCGTGCCTTCACGCATACTGGCCAGCGGTGTTTTGAGTTCGTGTGAGATATGGCGCAGGAACTGATGACGCTGCGATTCCAGCCACGCCAGGCGTTCAGAAAGCCAGATGATACGCTGACCGACCGAGCGCAGCTCGCGCGGGCCTTTAAAAACAACCGTATCCCCGAGAGATTTGCCCTCCCCCAGGCGGTTAATCATCCGCTGGATCCCCTTTACGGGGCCGATAATCATGCGGGTAAAGAGCAGTACCAGCCCAAGGCTGACGAGGAACAGCACCAGCGCCTGCCAGCCGAAGAACTGGCCGCGCTCGGCAATCTCCTGCTGGAGTTGCTGGCCACGGGAAAAGATAACCGTACGGGTGGACTGCACCATCTCCGTATTGGCGTTCGCGAAGGCTTCAAGTCGGGCGGCGGCGGCGGCATCAGGACCGCTGTTTTTGCACTGGAGCTGCGCCAGATCGTTCAGATCCTGACGCAGCGCCTGATAGAGTTTGTCATCCGGCAAGACCCCGGCATGGGCATCCAGCATTTCGCTGTAGCGTTTACGCTGGTTCTGATAAACCCTCTCCAGCGTGCGGTCGTCCAGCACGCAATACTGGCGATAGCTACGCTCCATCTCCAGCGCGGCGTTGGTCATTGCCTCGCTACGGCGGGCATCAATAAGCGTGGTGCGGTTAGTCAGGGCCGCCTGGGCACTTAACGCATTCAGGCTTTGCCATGCCTGCCACGCCAGAACCAGCAAAGGTAGCAGGATCAGCAGGAAGGCCATCATAACGAGCTGTCGCAGGGAGCGAGGGAAAGCGGGCCAGCGTTTCAACACATTACTCTCATCATCCGGGTTTGAGGAGAGCGTAACTGAGTCTGCCCTTCAGATACAACAAAGCCGGGTAAAAACCCGGCTTTGTCATGGAATAAGGCGGTGCCTAACTCGACGTTTCGCCCTGGCCTGATAAAGCATTGCAATAATCAGTAGTTGGACGGCAGGCACCTTTTTGTGCGTCATTCGAAGTTTATGTAGCACGTCCCGAAGGGGCTGACATAAGAAGGTGAATGAGCCACAGGTTACTATTATGCAACGCGCGTGCCAGATTGCAAAAATTGATACTATCCTTATGATTAATAATCATTTTATTATTAAAATGCATTGATTGTCAGGTGAATGATTTCCAGGCTAAGTGTCGCTATTAAGCAACACCTTAACGGGAACCTGTCCTGACATATATAAATCAATAAGTTAAATGTCTCTTATTGGAGACACTCAACCCAGAGGATTGTCGCGATTTTGCGACAGGTACAAAAAAGCCCGGTGGCGCTCGCGCTTACCGGGCCTACAGTCAGTGCGTTGAAACTTAACCCAGTTGTTTACGCGCGTTGCGGAAAATGCGCATCCACGGGCTGTCCTCGCCCCAGTTTTCCGGGTGCCAGGAGTTGCTCACGGTACGGAAGACACGTTCCGGGTGCGGCATCATGATCGTCACCCGACCGCTTTCGCTGGTGACTGCGGTAATGCCATTTGCCGAACCGTTCGGGTTAGCCGGATAGGTTTCGGTGACCTTGCCGAAGTTATCAACAAAGCGCAGCGCTACCAGTCCTTTGCTTTCAAGCTGAGCCAGGTGCGCCGCATCACGCACTTCAACCTGACCTTCACCGTGCGAAACCGCGATTGGCATCTGCGAACCCACCATTCCCTGCAACAGCAGAGACGGGCTTTGGGTCACTTCCACCAGGCTGAAGCGCGCTTCGAAACGATCAGACTGGTTGCGCACAAAGCGCGGCCAGGCTTCGCTGCCCGGGATCAGCTCGCGCAGGTTAGACATCATCTGGCAGCCGTTACACACGCCCAGCGCCAGCGTCTGCGGACGGTGGAAGAAGGTCTCGAACTCGTCACGCACGCGGCTGTTGAACAGAATAGACTTCGCCCAGCCTTCGCCCGCGCCCAGCACGTCACCGTAGGAGAAACCACCGCACGCCACCAGCGCCTGGAAATCTTCCAGACCGGTACGCCCGGCCAGCAGGTCGCTCATGTGGACGTCGATGGCGTCAAAGCCCGCACGGTGGAAGGCCGCCGCCATTTCCACGTGGGAGTTAACGCCCTGCTCACGCAGCACGGCCACTTTCGGACGCGCGCCGGTCGCAATGTACGGCGCGGCAATGTCTTCGTTAATGTCGAAGGAGAGCTTCACGTTCAGGCCAGGATCGTTGTCGTTCGCCTTCGCGTTGTGTTCCTGATCGGCGCATTCCGGGTTGTCACGCAGGCGTTGCATCTGCCACGTGGTTTCCGCCCACCACATACGCAGCGTGGTGCGGCTTTCGCTGAACACCGCGTGGCCGTCGGCTTCAATCACGAAACGGTCGCCCTGCACCGCTTTACCGAGATAGTGTACGCAGTCTGCCAGACCGTGCTGCGCCAGAATCGCTTCCACCGCGTCGCGATCTGCGGCGCGTACCTGAATGACGGCACCCAGCTCTTCGTTAAACAGCGCCGCCAGGCGGTCTTCGCCAAGCGTTGCAATGTTTGCTTCAACGCCGCAGTGACCGGTGAAGGCCATCTCTGCCAGCGTCACCAGCAGGCCACCATCGGAACGGTCGTGGTAGGCCAGCAGCTTACGCTGCGCCACCAGCGCCTGAATAGCGTCGTAGAAGCCTTTCAACTGGGCGACGTCGCGCACGTCGGCTGGCTTATCGCCGAGCTGGCGGTAAACCTGCGCCAGCGCGGTGGCGCCCAGCGCGTTATGGCCTTTGCCGAGGTCAATCAACAGCAGGGCGTTATCTTCAGTGGAAAGCTGCGGCGTAACGGTATGACGCACGTCTTCCACGCGCGCAAACGCGGTGATCACCAGCGACAGCGGAGAGGTCATCTCGCGCTGCTCGTTACCTTCCTGCCAGCGGGTTTTCATCGACATGGAGTCTTTACCCACCGGAATGGTCAGGCCGAGCGCAGGACACAGCTCTTCACCCACCGCTTTCACCGCTTCGTACAGGCCGGCATCTTCGCCCGGGTGACCGGCAGCGGCCATCCAGTTCGCGGAAAGTTTGATGCGTTTGATATCGCCAATCTGCGTCGCGGCGATGTTGGTCAGCGCTTCACCGACCGCCAGACGGGCAGAAGCGGCGAAGTCCAGCAGCGCCACTGGCGTGCGTTCGCCCAGCGCCATCGCTTCGCCGTAGTAGCTGTCGAGGCTCGCGGTGGTCACGGCGCAGTTAGCGACCGGGATCTGCCACGGGCCGACCATCTGATCGCGCGATACCATACCGGTCACGGTACGGTCGCCGATGGTCACCAGGAAGGTTTTCTCTGCCACGGCAGGCAGGTGCAGCACGCGGTTAACCGCTTCTGCCACGGTGATGCCCTGGCGATCCAGCGCTTTGCCCGCCGCTTTGCGAGTCTGCACGTCGCGGGTCATCTTCGGCGTTTTGCCGAGCAGCACGTCCAGCGGCAGATCGATCGGCTGGTTGTCAAAGTGGGTGTCGCTTAAGGAAAGGTGCTGCTCTTCGGTCGCTTCACCGATGACGGCATACGGCGCGCGCTCGCGGCGGCACAGCTCGTCAAACAGCGGCAGCTGATCGGCGGCAACCGCCAGCACGTAGCGCTCCTGGGATTCGTTACACCAGATTTCCAGCGGGCTCATGCCCGGCTCATCGCTCAGGATATCGCGCAGGTTGAAGCGTCCGCCGCGACCGCCGTCGCTCACCAGCTCAGGCATGGCGTTAGAGAGTCCACCCGCGCCCACGTCGTGGATGAACAGAATCGGGTTGGCATCGCCGAGCTGCCAGCAGCGGTCGATCACTTCCTGACAACGGCGCTCCATTTCCGGGTTGTCGCGCTGCACGGACGCGAAGTCGAGATCCGCATCAGACTGGCCGGAGGCCATAGACGATGCTGCCCCGCCGCCCAGACCGATGTTCATTGCCGGGCCGCCGAGCACGATCAGCTTCGCGCCGACGACGATCTCGCCTTTCTGCACATGATCGGCGCGAATGTTGCCGATCCCGCCCGCCAGCATGATCGGTTTGTGGTAGCCGCGCAGCTCTTCGCCGTTGTGGCTGTCCACTTTCTCTTCGTAGGTACGGAAGTAACCGTTCAGCGCCGGACGACCAAATTCGTTGTTGAACGCCGCGCCGCCCAGCGGGCCTTCGGTCATGATATCCAGCGCGGTGACAATGCGCTCTGGCTTGCCGAAGTCTTCTTCCCACGGCTGCTCAAAGCCTGGAATACGCAGGTTGGAAACGGAGAAACCGACCAGACCCGCTTTTGGTTTCGCGCCGCGACCGGTCGCACCTTCGTCACGGATTTCACCGCCGGAGCCGGTCGCTGCACCCGGCCACGGGGAGATCGCCGTCGGGTGGTTGTGGGTTTCCACTTTCATCAGGATATGCGCAGGCTCCTGGTGGAAGTCATAGCGCCCCGCTTCGCGGTCGGCGAAGAAGCGGCCCACCTCGGAACCTTCCATCACCGCGGCGTTGTCTTTATAGGCAGACAGCACGTGGTCAGGGGTTTGCTCCATGGTGTTTTTGATCATTTTGAACAGCGACTTCGGCTGCTGTTCGCCGTCGATAATCCAGTCGGCGTTGAAAATCTTGTGGCGGCAGTGCTCGGAGTTGGCCTGCGCGAACATATACAGTTCGATGTCGTTCGGGTTGCGATTCAGCTTAACGAATGCATCCTGAAGGTAGTCGATTTCATCTTCTGCGAGCGCCAGACCAAGACGCAGGTTTGCGTCGATCAGCGCCTGACGCCCCTGCCCCAGCAAATCCACGCTCTGTACCGGCGCAGGCTGATGGTGGGAGAACAGTTTCTGCGCATCATCCAGAGAATCAAACACGCTCTCCATCATGCGGTCGTGCAGCTCTGCGGCAACCACCTGCCACTGCGCGTCGCTCAGGGTTGACGCTTCCACATAGTACGCCACGCCGCGCTCCAGACGGTTAATCTGGTTCAGGCCGCAGTTGCGAGCGATGTCGGTGGCTTTGGAAGACCAGGGGGAGATGGTGCCAGGGCGTGGCGTGGCGAGGATTAATTTGCCGGTCGGCGTATGGCTGCTCAGGCTTGGGCCATATTTAAGCAGGCGTTCCAGCTGTACGCGCTCCTCTGCATTCAGGGGGGCGTTCAGGTCAGCAAAATGGACATACTCAGCGTAAATATTGCTTACCGGAAGGTCGGCCGCCTGAAAACGTGCCAGCAGTTTGTTAATACGGAAGGCAGACAGTGCAGGCGAACCACGCAGAATTTCCATCATAAGTCTCTCGTCTTCGAAGCGCCGGGGCGCTTACAGTGTGCGCAAGGGGGGAAAACGGGCGTCATTATAGAGAATCCTGAGCGCCGACGAAACCGTTTGCGTCGAAATAAAATCATCCTTTATGTTTAACAATAGATGTGACCTGTCTCTCTAATTGGTTGCCAACTGGCGCTACTTTGCGCAAAATGCCGCTCAATCAATGGCAAACTCTACTCTTAACATGACTACAGCACACTGAGGCAACCGGCGTCGCAGAGAATTAACTAATTGAAAAAATTAAAGATTAATTATCTGCTCATCGGCATTGTTACGTTGCTGCTGGCAGTGGCCCTCTGGCCGTCTATCCCCTGGTTCGGCAAGGCCGAAAACCGTATCGCCGCCATTCAGGAGCGGGGGGAGTTGCGCGTCAGTACCCTCTCCTCCCCGCTTATTTACGACGATATCAACGGTAAAACCATCGGTCTTGATTACGAACTGGCACAGCTGTTTGCGGACTATCTGGGCGTGAAGCTGAAAGTTACCGTGCGGCAGAACATCAACCAGCTGTTTGATGATTTGGACCATGACCGTGCCGATATTCTCGCCGCAGGTCTGGTGTACAACAGCGAACGCAGCAAAAACTATCAGCCGGGCCCGACCTATTACTCCGTGTCGCAGCAGGTGGTTTATCGTGTGGGTAGCCTGCGCCCACGCTCACTGGCCGACATCACCGACCAGCAATTGACCATTGCGCCAGGCCATGTGGTGATTGACGATCTGCGGGCGTTGAAAGAGAAAAAATACCCGAACCTCAGCTGGACGGTCGATCCTAAACTCGGCACGACTGAATTGCTGGAGCAGGTAAAAGATAAAAAGCTGGCCTATACCATTGCTGATTCGGTGGCGATCAGCCTTTTCCAGCGCGTTCATCCTGAAATTGCCGTGGCGCTGGATGTGACCGACGAACAGCCGGTGACCTGGTTTACCCAGCTGGATGACGATCAAACCGTCTCTGCGGCTATGCTCGATTTCTTTAATTCCATCAATGAAGACGGCACCCTGGCGCGCCTGGAAGAGAAATATCTCGGTCACGGGGACGATTTTGATTACGTTGACACCCGCACTTTCCTGCGCGCGGTGGACAGTGTGCTGCCGGACCTGCAACCGCTGTTTGAGAAGTACGCCGAGGAGATTGACTGGAAGCTGCTGGCGGCAATTTCCTACCAGGAATCGCACTGGGATGCTCAGGCCACCTCACCCACGGGCGTGCGCGGGTTGATGATGCTGACCAAAAATACCGCCCAGAGCCTCGGCATCAGCGACCGGACCGATGCGGAACAGAGCATCAGCGGCGGCGCGCAGTATTTACAGGATATGATGGCGAAAGTGCCGGAGACGGTCCCGGAAGGGGAGCGTATCTGGTTTGCGCTGGCCGCCTATAACATGGGTTATGCGCACATGCTCGACGCGCGGGCGCTGACGGCGAAAACCAAAGGTAACCCGGACAGCTGGTCCGATGTAAAACAGCGCCTGCCGCTGCTTAGCCAGAAACAGTGGTACCAGAAGCTGACGTACGGCTATGCGCGCGGGCATGAAGCGTATGCCTACGTGGAAAATATTCGTAAGTACCAGATAAGCCTGGTGGGATATCTGCTGGAGAAAGAAAAAGAGGCGGCCGAGGCGCAACAGCTGGCTGAAAGCTATCCGGTGGTCGCACCGGACGAGCTTAATCATCCTGCGGTTTCAATTCTGCCTTTTGTTGCTTTTTCTGCTGCCGACGCATTCGAAAAAAGTCACTTAACAGACCCGAACATTCTGGTGCAAGTACCCCGCCGATAGTTTTCACCTGGTGGTTCATCCCCGGATGCCCAAGTACGTCCATCAGTGAACCAGCAGCACCCGTCTTTTCATCCCGCGCGCCAAACACCAGCGTACCGATTCGGCTGTGCACCATCGCCCCGGAGCACATTACGCACGGCTCAAGGGTGACATACAGGGTGGTATCAAGCAGACGATAGTTTTGCAGCACCAGTCCGCCCTGACGCAGGGCCATAATTTCAGCATGCGCGGTAGGATCGTGACGGCCAATCGGACGGTTCCACCCTTCCCCAATCACCTGATTGTTATGGACCAGCACCGCGCCCACGGGCACTTCGCCCTCTTCCCAGGCGCGCTGAGCCAGCGCCAGCGCATGGCGCATCCAGTATTCATGATTGTGTTCAGGGTTGGACAAGGGCTGATACTCCAGTCGAAAAGCGGGCGGCATTATACACAGCCGGTACAGATAAGACTATTCGAGTTGCTGAAGTTCGCCCAGAGGCGTGACGCGCCAGCGGTGCTGGCAAAAATAGAGCAGCGGGTTGTCCTGCTTGCTGTCGCTGTAGCCGCTGTACAGACGCAGCGGCGTACCGATGCGTTTCTCCAGCTGCACCACTTTTTCATGTCCGAGGCAGCGCATAGTCAGCACCCAGCCGCCGTAGCCGCGCGCGATTTGTGTCGCGATAAGATTCACGCGCGGCAGCCAGGGCGTATCAAAATAGACATGCTCCACCAGCGTCTGCGGGGAGCCGGTAATCAGCCAGATATCGGCATCGTTGGCGTCGAGATAGCTGGTCAGGCGCGCCTGTACCACGGGAAACGCGGCGACGTGCCCGCGAAACCAGTGCGCAAAATCCTGTTCGAGCTGCTTAAGGCGCGCTTCGCTATGACCAAACGTGCATCCCCAGAGCAGCAGGCTCATCGGCCAGCGCGCTGCACGGCCTTTCACCAGCAGCGCGATACCAATAACGGGTAACAGGGGTAATACCAGCAACGCGTTAAGGGGCTGGCGCCGCAGCAGGTAGCGCATAAAGGTGCCGAACATATCCTGCTGATGCAGCGTTCCATCCAGATCAAAAAAGACAACGCGACGCTCGTGACTGGCCAAACCTTACTCCTCTGGGTCGTTGAATCCTAACAGCCAGGTAAACAGGAACCCGGCGATCACCGCTACCAGATAGCCTAACAGATAGAGCATCACTTTTCCGGTCACGATGGTTAATGCCAGCGGTAAACCGGAGATCCCGAAGGTAATGACGGTCGCCACTTTCCAGTAGCTGATTAACGCCCCGCCCACCGCGCCACCGAGACAGGCGGCCAGGAACGGCTTACCCAGAGGCAAGGTCACGCCGAAAATCAACGGTTCGCCGATACCGAGTAACCCGACCGGCAGCGCCCCTTTAATGACCTTTTTCAGACGCGCGTTGCGGGTTTTCATCAGCACCGCGATGGCCGCGCCGACCTGCCCAACGCCCGCCATCGACAGGATCGGCAGCAGTGCGTTATAGCCGTGCGCCTGTACCAGTTCGACGTGGATCGGCACCAGCCCCTGATGCAGACCGGTCAGCACTAACGGCAGGAAGGTCCCGGACAGCACGGCCCCCACCAGCAGCCCGCCGCGATCGATCGCCAGAGACGCGCCGTGGGCGATGGCTTCAGAGATCGCGCCGCCTAACGGTTGTAGCGCCACAATCGCCACGCTCCCGGTAATCAATGTGGTCAGCAGCGGGTTGAGGATCAGCTCAAGCGAGCCTGGCAGCAACGCGCGCAGCTTTTTCTCGATCCAGCACATCAGAATGACCACCAGCAGCACGGCAATCACCCCACCTCGGCCAGGCTGAAGCGCCTCGCCAAACAGCGTAATCTGCGCCAGCTGCGGGCTGGAGAGGATACCCGCCATTACGCCGCCCATCGCCAGCGAGCCGCCGAACACTTTGGCCGTGTTTACCCCCACCAGAATGTTCATGATGGCAAACACCGCGCTGCCGAAAATCGCCAGAATACCCAGCAGGTTCGGATACTGGGTGGCGAAATTCCCGACAATATCCGGACGCTTGAGGATATTGATAATCCCAGTGATCAGCCCCGATGCGATAAACGCCGGGATCAGAGGAATAAAGACGTTTGCCAGCTGGCGCAGCGCATCGCTCATGGGGGCTTTGTATTTGGCTTTCGCCTGCGCTTTGGTGCGTTCCGCGTCGTCAAAGGCGGGAGCCGTTTCACTGCCCGTCATCAGGGCGCGCATGGCATCAACCACCTGCGCCGCTTTGCCCGGACCGACAATCAGCTGGTGCTGTTGCCCCTGTTTAACGTACCCGCTCACGCCGGGGAGCTGCTTCAGGCGCGTTAAATCAAGCTTTTCGTCGTTGTGCACCTCGACGCGTACACGCGTCATGCAGTTTTCCAGACGCTGAATATTTTTTTCCCCACCGATCCCAAGCAGGATGTCGCTGGCGAGCGCTGCTGTTTTGTCCATACACGCCTCTTATTGGTGTTCTAATGCCGCCCGTAAAAACCCGTGATGGGCTTCGAGCCTGGCTCTGGCCGCGGCTGCATCCAGCCCGGTTAATATCATCAGAATGGCGGGTTTAACGTCGTAATCGGTCTGTTTGAGTACCGCTTCCGCCTCTTCCCGACCTGCCCCTGTCGCCTCTATCACCATGCGGCAGGCTCTGTCCACCAGCTTGACGTTGGTGGCCTGCATATCCACCATCAGGTTTTGGTAGACCTTGCCGAATTTCACCATCGCGCCGGTGGAGATCATATTGAGCACCAGCTTCTGCGCGGTTCCCGATTTCAGGCGCGTGGAGCCGGTGAGCGCTTCCGGCCCGACGACCGGAGAGATGGCAATGGCAGCCACCTGCGCAATCGGCGAACCCGGGTTACAGGAGATGGCCACCGTGGTACATCCCGTCTGTCTTGCGTATTCCAGCCCACCAATGACGTACGGCGTACGACCAGAAGCCGCCAGCCCGACGACCAGATCCTGCGCGGTCAGGTTCAGCGCCCTGAGATCGTCTTCCCCAAGCTGTTTATTGTCTTCTGCCCCTTCCACCGCTTTCAGCAGCGCGCCGGGGCCACCGGCAATCAGGCCAACGACCAGACCATGCGGAACGCCAAAGGTCGGGGGACACTCTGAGGCATCCAGCACACCGAGGCGCCCACTGGTACCCGCCCCCATGTAAATAATGCGTCCTCCTGCTTTCAGAGCGTCGGCAGCGGCGTCTACGGCTTTCGCCACCTCGGGCAATGTCTCTTTGACTGCCAGCGCGACGAGGGTATCCTGTTGATTAAAGCGGTTTACCAGCTCCAGCGTGGACAGTGCATCAAGATCCATGGTTTGCGGGTTACGCGTTTCAGAAACAAGAGAGCCTAGATTCATGTTATTTACCTCTGGAATTTTTAATTCATAATAAACGCACTATAATGGAATATAAAATTCATTCAGGCGAGCAAAATTCGTATTTGCGCGGGTAATCACATTTTCGCCAGGAGACCGTATGAACTGTTTAATTCGTATTCGCCAGCGCTACACAGGGTTTGCCCAGAGTGACAAAAAGCTGGCGGATTATTTACTTTCCCAGCCCGATCGCGCGCGACACCTCAGCTCCCAGCAGCTGGCAGGCGAAGCCGGGGTGAGCCAGTCGAGCGTGGTGAAATTTGCCCAGAAGATAGGCTATAAAGGCTTTCCGGCGCTAAAACTGGCGATCAGTGAAGCACTGGTAAGCAACCCTAATCCGCAGTCAATGCCGGTGCATAACCAGATCCGCGGCGACGATCCGATGCGTCTGGTCGGCGAAAAGCTGATCAAAGAGAACGTGGCGGCAATGCATGCCACGCTGGATGTGAACACGGAAGAGAAGCTGCTGGAAAGTGTAGCCATGCTTCGCGACGCGCGGCGTATTGTGTTGACCGGGATCGGCGCCTCCGGACTGGTTGCGCGTAACTTTGGCTGGAAGCTGACAAAAATCGGCTATAACGCCATCGTTGAACAGGATATGCACGCGCTGCTGGCGACCGTGCAGGCCATGGATCCTGACGATTTACTGCTGGCCATCTCCTATTCCGGCGAGCGTCGTGAAATTAATATGGCTACCGACGAAGCCCTGCGCGTAGGAGGAAAAATTCTGGCGATTACTGGCTTCAGCCCGAATGCGCTCCAGCAACGGGCCACCCGCTGTCTGTATACCATTGCCGAGGAACAGGCCACTCGCAGTGCGGCGATTTCGTCGACGAGTGCGCAGATGATGCTGACGGACCTGCTGTTTATGGCGCTGGTTCAGCAGGATCTGGAGCGTGCGCCAGAGCGTATTCGTCACAGCGAAGAGCTGGTAAAAAAACTGGTCTGAACAACGAATGAGCGTATAATGCCCGCCCTGTTTGTGATGTTTCTGAGAATTTCCTGATGGCGCTGTTAATCACCAAAAAATGCATCAACTGCGATATGTGCGAACCCGAATGCCCGAACGAGGCGATTTCGATGGGCGACAGCATTTATGAGATTAACAGCGACCGCTGCACCGAATGTATCGGCCACTATGAGACGCCGACCTGCCAGAAGGTGTGCCCCATTCCCAATACGATCTTAAAAGATCCGGCACACGTCGAGAACGAAGAACAGCTGTGGGATAAGTTTGTCCTGATGCACCATGCGGACAAAATTTAACTTTCGATAATCACCGTCGCACAGGCGTAGTGGCGTTCATCGGCAAGCGTTACGTGCATGTGCGCCACGCCCAGCTTTTCCGCCAGCTTAAGCGCCTCGCCCCATAAACGCAGACGTGGCTTACCCAGCTCATCGTTAAACACTTCAAACTGGTTAAACGCCAGGCCGTTACGAATGCCCGTGCCGAACGCTTTCGCCGCCGCCTCTTTTACCGCGAAACGCTTTGCCAGAAAGCGCACCGGCTGTTGATGCGCCTCCCAGATAGCCCATTCGTTATCGCTCAGCACGCGTCTTGCGAGGCGATCGCCGCTCCGGGCGATCACCGCTTCAATGCGGGCTATTTCAACGATGTCGGTGCCTAAGCCCAGAATAGCCATTACTGACGCGCTTCCAGCATCAGGCGCTTCATCTCGGAAACCGCTTCTTTCAGACCGCTCATCACCGCGCGGCCAATGATGGCGTGGCCGATGTTCAGCTCGTGCATTTCCGGCAGGGCAGCGATGGCTTTTACGTTGTGATAGGTCAGGCCGTGACCGGCGTTAACCTTCAGTCCCAGGCTCGCGGCGTAGGTTGCCGCTTTGGCGATTCGCTCCAGCTCTTTCGCCTGCGCTGCATCGTTTTCGGCATCGGCATAGCAGCCGGTGTGAATTTCAATATACGGCGCACCCACGTCGGCAGCGGCTTTAATCTGGGTGAAATCGGCGTCGATAAACAGAGAAACCAGGATACCGGCATCCGCCAGGCGTTTGCAGGCATCGCGCATTTTGTCGAGCTGCCCGGCCACATCCAGACCGCCTTCGGTGGTCACTTCCTGACGCTTTTCCGGCACCAGGCAGCAGAAATGCGGTTTGGTCTCGCAGGCAATCGCCAGCATCTCTTCGGTGACCGCCATCTCCAGATTCATGCGGGTGTCCAGCGTCTGACGCAGGATGCGCACGTCCCGGTCGGTGATGTGGCGACGATCTTCACGCAGGTGAACGGTAATGCCGTCGGCGCCAGCCTGCTCAGCGATAAACGCCGCCTGAACCGGATCGGGATACGCGGTACCGCGTGCATTACGTAACGTGGCGATGTGATCGATATTGACGCCTAACAGTAATTCAGCCATGACAATCCTCGGTATTTTTGTTCATTTACCTTCTCCCTCTCCCTCCGGGAGAGGGCTGGGGTGAGGGGTAAAACATTAGCGTTTCGGCATAAACTGCCTGAATAATTCGCGGCTCTTTAAAGGTTTGCCCCCAAGATACGGCTTGAGCGCAATTCGGGTAAAGCGTTTTGCCGCACGCAGGGTGTCGGCGTCCGGGAACTCGCGTTCATACAGTGCTCTGAGCTGGCGCCCGGTAAAGGTGCTGTTATCGACGACGACACTGGCAATAAAGCCCTTTTCCTCACGATAGCGATAGGTCATGGTATCTTCTACCTCGTCGCCGCTTCCCGCACAGTGCAGAAAATCAACGCCGTAACCAAGGTGCCCGAGCAGAGCCAGTTCGAAACGACGCAGCACAGGCTCAGGGGTGCCGGTTGCGCCAGCAAGTGCCTGAATACAGTGCAGGTAATCAAAGAAAAGTTCAGAGAAGCGGGTCTCATGTTCAAGAACCCGTGAGATGAGTTCGTTAACATACAAACCGCTGTAGAGCGTGATACCAGAAAGAGGAAGCGCCAGGGAGACGGCTTCAGCACTGCGCAGGGTTTTGACTTCCCCTCGCCCGCCAAAGCGGACCAGCAGCGGGGTGAAAGGCTGCAAGGCACCTTTCAGATTAGAACGTCTGGAACGTGCGCCTTTGGCAACAAGGCGCACGCGACCGGACTCTTCCGTGAAGACGTCCAGCATCAGGCTGGTTTCGCTCCAGGGACGACTATGCAGGACAAAGGCGCGCTGCCATCCATCCATATGCTCGTCGTCTTAGGTTACTGATCTTCGCCGTAACCGAGGCTGCGCAGCGCACGCTCATCATCGGCCCAGCCAGATTTCACTTTCACCCACAGTTCCAGGTGAACCGGTGCTTCAAACATGTCCTGCATGTCTTTACGGGCTTCGATTCCGATAGTTTTGATCTTGGCGCCTTTATTGCCGATCACCATCTTCTTCTGCCCTTCACGCTCAACGAGGATCAGACCGTTAATATCGTAGCCGCCACGCTCGTTGCTCTGGAAACGCTCGATCTCCACCGTCACAGAGTACGGCAGTTCAGCGCCCAGGAAACGCATCAGCTTCTCACGGATGATTTCAGACGCCATAAAACGCTGAGAGCGATCGGTGATGTAGTCTTCCGGGAAGTGATGAGTCGCTTCCGGCAGATGCTTGCGCACGATACCCGCGATGGTATCAACGTTCAGACCCGTTTCCGCAGACAGCGGGACGATGTCCAGGAAGTTCATCTGGCTGCCCAGCCATTGCAAGTGCGGCAGCAGATCGGCTTTTTCCTGCACGTTGTCCACTTTATTGACTGCGAGGATCACCGGCGTTTTGCCGTCGCGCAGCTTGTTAAGGACCATTTCGTCGTCCGGCGTCCAGCGGGTGCCTTCCACAACGAAAATCACCAGCTCTACGTCGCCAATGGAGCTGCTCGCCGCCTTGTTCATCAGACGGTTGATGGCGCGCTTCTCTTCCATGTGCAGGCCCGGTGTATCGACGTAGATCGCCTGATACGCGCCTTCAGTATGGATACCGACAATGCGGTGACGCGTGGTCTGCGCCTTACGCGAGGTGATGGAAATCTTCTGCCCAAGCAGATTATTCAGCAGGGTGGATTTGCCAACGTTCGGACGTCCGACGATGGCAATAAATCCGCAATAGGTTTTGTCGATGCTCATTCCAGCTCCAGCATTTTTAACGCCTGTTCGGCGGCAGCCTGTTCAGCCTTACGACGGCTTGAACCCGTGCCGACCACCGGTTCACTCAGGCCACTGACCTGGCAATGGATGGTAAATTCCTGATCGTGGGCTTCGCCACGCACCTGCACCACCAGATAGGATGGCAGCGGCAGATGACGACCCTGCAAATATTCTTGCAGACGCGTTTTAGGATCTTTTTGTTTATCGCCCGGGCTGATTTCGTCCAGGCGGGTCTGATACCAGTTAAGGATCAGCTTTTCTACGGTCTGGATATCGCTGTCCAGGAACACGCCACCGATCAATGCCTCGACCGTATCGGCAAGGATGGATTCACGACGGAAACCACCACTTTTCAGCTCACCTGGCCCCAGACGCAGGCATTCACCCAGCTCAAACTCGCGTGCGATTTCAGCGAGGGTGTTGCCGCGCACCAGCGTGGCGCGCATGCGGCTCATATCACCTTCGTCCACGCGCGGAAAACGATGATAAAGCGCATTTGCAATCACAAAACTTAAAATAGAGTCGCCTAAAAACTCGAGACGCTCATTATGTTTGCTGCTGGCACTGCGATGGGTTAATGCCTGTTGCAACAACTCCTGATGATGAAAAGTGTAGCCCAGCTTCCGTTGAAGCCGATTAATTACGATGGGGTTCATGCGATACCAATAAATGAATGCGTCAAAAATGCAGCACACGAAACCGACCTGAGAAAACCAACGCGGTTTCGTGTGCCGTGGCACCCTTGCAGGGCCAACCTTAAACTTCGGGGGAATATTCTATACACAACGACAGGGGATGTCGTTAGTTCAAAGAGATTTATCGCTGAAATAATTCACGTAGCGGCGAATAAAAGCCGCTACGTGTTATTTTTGGCGAAAATTAATGAATTCCGCCAATACGATTCAGGCGAACGCCGGTCGGCCACTCGCCTTCTTGCTTCTCAAAACTCATCCAGATAGCGGTTGCTTTACCGACCAGATTCGCTTCCGGCACAAAGCCCCAGTAACGGCTGTCCGCAGAGTTATCGCGGTTGTCACCCATCATGAAGTAGTGTCCCGGCGGCACAATCCAGGTCGCCAGCTGTTGGCCTGGCTGCTGGTAGTACATTGCCAGCTGATCCTGTGCGATGGGCACGGTCAGAATGCGGTGAGTAACATCGCCCAGCGTCTCTTTGCGTTCAACCAGACGAATGCCATTCTCTTTGGTTTCACCTTTTGGCACCTGGAAGAATCCGCTGGTCGCTTCACCGCCGTTACGGCGGGCGAAGGTCTGCACAAAATCAGCTGGCTCAACGTTGGAGTAAGTGACTGGCAGCGCATTTTCACATGCGGTGCCAGAGCTACAGCCTGGCTGAATGGTCACCTCTTTCGCCACCGGATCGTAGGTCACTTTATCGCCCGGCAGACCTACCGCGCGTTTAATATAATCCAGCCGCGGATCTTCCGGATATTTAAACACCACGATGTCGCCACGTTTCGGATGACCCGTTTCGATCAGCGTTTTCTGGTAGATCGGATCTTTGATGCCATAGGCAAACTTCTCAACCAGAATGAAATCACCGATCAGCAGCGTTGGCATCATCGATCCTGACGGGATCTGGAACGGTTCATAGATAAATGAACGCACCACCAGCACAATCGCCAGCACCGGGAATACCGATGCCCCTGTTTCCAGCCAGCCCGGTTTTGGGCCGACTCTTTTCAGGGTTTTCGCGTCCAGCGCATCGCCCGTGGCTGCCTGCGCGGCAGCCTGACGTTCACGGCGTTTTGGGGCGAAGATAAACTTATCGAGGCACCACAACAGACCTGTCACCAGGGTAGCGATGACCAGGATCAGGGCAAACATGTTCGCCATGCCAACTCCTTAAGGTTATTTACCGTTACCGTCTTTACCAACATGAAGGATGGCAAGGAATGCTTCCTGCGGCAGCTCAACGTTACCGACCTGCTTCATACGCTTCTTACCTTCTTTCTGCTTCTGCAACAGCTTTTTCTTACGGCTGACGTCGCCGCCGTAGCACTTAGCCAGAACGTTTTTACGCAGCTGCTTCACGGTTGAACGGGCAATGATGTGGTTACCAATGGCCGCCTGAATCGCAATGTCAAACTGCTGACGCGGGATCAGATCTTTCATCTTCTCAACCAGCTCACGACCACGGTACGGTGCGTTATCGTTGTGGGTGATCAGCGCCAGCGCATCCACACGCTCACCGTTGATCAGCACGTCCACACGAACCATGTTCGAGGCCTGGAAGCGTTTGAAGTTGTAGTCCAGCGACGCATAGCCACGGGAGGTAGACTTCAGACGGTCGAAGAAGTCGAGCACCACTTCTGCCATCGGAATTTCATAGGTCAGCGCCACCTGGTTACCGTGGTAAACCATGTTGGTCTGCACGCCACGCTTCTCAATACACAGGGTGATCACGTTACCGAGGAACTCCTGCGGCAGCAGCATGTGACACTCTGCGATTGGCTCGCGCAGTTCCTGAATATTATTCAGCGGCGGGAGCTTGGACGGGCTGTCGACGTAGATCACCTCTTTCGATGTGGTTTCTACTTCGTAGACAACCGTCGGGGCGGTGGTGATCAGATCCAGATCGTATTCACGCTCCAGACGTTCCTGAATGATCTCCATGTGCAGCAGACCGAGGAAGCCACAGCGGAAGCCAAAGCCCAGCGCCGTTGAGCTTTCTGGCTCGTAGAACAGGGAGGCATCATTGAGGCTCAGCTTTCCGAGCGCATCGCGGAAGTTTTCGTAATCGTCAGAGCTGACCGGGAACAGACCCGCATAAACCTGCGGTTTCACCTTTTTGAAGCCTGGCAGCGCTTTATCTGCCGGGTTACGTGCACCGGTCAGGGTATCACCCACCGGCGCGCCGAGGATGTCTTTAATGGCACAGACCAGCCAGCCCACTTCGCCGCATTTCAGCTCGGTACGGTCAACCTGTTTTGGCGTGAAGATGCCCAGACGGTCAGCGTTGTAGACCTGGCCGGTGCTCATGACCTTGATTTTGTCGCCTTTACGCATGGTGCCGTTTTTAATACGCACCAGCGAGACAACGCCGAGGTAGTTATCAAACCAGGAGTCGATGATCAGCGCCTGTAGCGGCGCATCCGGGTCGCCTTCCGGCGGCGGAATATCACGCACCAGACGTTCCAGTACGTCCGGAACACCGACACCGGTTTTCGCCGAGCAGCGCACTGCATCGGTCGCATCAATACCGACGATGTCTTCAATCTCTTCCGCTACGCGCTCAGGATCGGCGGCTGGCAGGTCGATTTTATTCAGAACCGGCACCACTTCAAGATCCATTTCCATGGCGGTGTAGCAGTTTGCCAGCGTCTGGGCCTCTACGCCCTGCCCGGCATCCACCACCAGCAGCGCGCCTTCGCAGGCCGCCAGCGAGCGTGACACTTCATAAGAGAAGTCAACGTGCCCTGGGGTGTCGATAAAGTTCAGCTGATAGGTTTCACCATCGGAAGCTTTATAGTCGAGCGTCACGCTCTGCGCTTTGATGGTAATACCGCGTTCGCGTTCCAGGTCCATGGAGTCCAGAACCTGGGCTGCCATTTCACGATCAGACAGGCCACCGCAAATCTGGATAATACGGTCAGACAGCGTCGACTTACCGTGGTCAATGTGAGCAATGATCGAAAAGTTACGTATGTTCTTCATATAGTTAAATAATTATGCCTTACGAATTCCTGGAGGCCGCTGTTCTTAGCCTGACGTTTTTCAGTGCGAAAACGCAGCATTCTACACTACATCCTCGTCAGCTGGAAATGCACTTAGAGCCAGGTATAGCGCGAAGAGACGGCGTTTTCTTTATTGCGATGTAAATAATAATAAAGCCCGGCAGATTACCGGGCCTCAGAAGAGAGCGTCTCAACACGAAGTTGGTCGGGTGCCAGTGCAACGCTGAGGATAACGGGCTGCCACGCTTCCCGGGCGGCAAGCCTTGGGGAAACGCCTTTAGCAAGCCAGAACCCGCCCACGCCGCCCAACGCGGCACCGCACATGGCGGCCAAATCTGTGCCGAACAGCATCTGGAAAACCCCGCCCATCACGAACAGACCTGCCAGCGGAGAAAGGTAAACCAGCATGGCGGAAGTGAGCAGGCTACCTTCAGCGATGCCCAGCTCCACTTTTTGCCCTGCCACCAGCGGCTGATCGCTCGGCACAGCAATAGTGTGCGACGTTTGCGGCCCCAGCTTATTCAACACGCGGCTGCCGCAACCGGCTCGCGAAGCGCAGCTGCTGCATGATGCTTTAACGTCACAGCTGACAAGCGCTACGCCATCCTGCCAGGATACGACCGTGGCCCACTCTTTAATCATTGCGCAGCCCTGAATTTAATGCTGTCTGAAATACGTTTTGCCGTTGGCGGCGGTAATTCACCGACAATGGTAATTTCCGCATTATCGCGCACCGTCGTGCTGACCGTCCGGCGACCGGTACGGAGCATCTGTTCGGAACTGTTCGCCGTAGCGCGATTGATATTCACCGAGAAGCTAAACAGCCCATCGGAATAGAGTCGCGACTCAACCGGTGTTTCGATGGTTGGGAGCTGGCGACGGCTGCTGGAAACTTCGCTGAACCCTTGCGGGATCCAGGATGGTACCCAGTTAAAATTGACAGAATCGCCGGCAGGCACGGAAAGCAAAGGAGGCAGGCTGGCTTTGGCCAGATTCTGCATGCTGTTGCCAACCTGACTGTTCACATCGAAGGAGATCACGCGGAACTGCTCCAGCGTCTCACCGTCGCGATCGAGCAGATCAACGCGCATCGGCAGCTTCGTCTCTGCGTCAATCCAGACGATATAGCTGTAACGTGTCCCATCCCGCGCAACAACGCGGATCACTTCGCACAGCCTGTCGGCAATACGCGTTCGCCCCACCGAGATAAAATCATAGTAGGGGGCGAGACGTTTAAAATCGGTGTAAATGAGCGACGGCAGGGAGTCAACGATGTAGTCACCATTGAGCGTAAACGGCTCAAGGCCAGGCTCGAAATAGCTGATTTCGTTCCCACGCTGGACCACTTCCCGACGCGGGCCATCCATCTGTAAAAGCTGGGCGAGCGGCTGGTTATCAAGGCGGGCGTGGCGATAGCGTAACGATTCGACACCCTGCTTATTGATGCTGATAAATGCCAACTCGTAATTGAGTGACTGGCTGGCCAGGTTCATTTGCTGCAACAACGCCCCGGATGAAACATCAGCCGAGGCGTTAGCAGAGAAGAACAGGCTACCCGCCATCAAAGACATGGCGAACCAAAGTTGCTTCATTACTGCGATTGCGTTCCTAAAGTTTGGTTTCCTGGCACCTGCACAGCAGCCTGCTGGGTTTGGGCCTGCTCAAACTGAAGCTGCTCGGAGTGCAGACGGCGCTGCAACTCGTAATCCTGCAACATCGCATTAATGCGACGGCGCTGCTCCTGTACCTGCTGTTGCTGTCCGCCGCTTGCGGAGGCATCTGCCGGTACGCCCAGGCTAACCGGGCTGGCTTTACCCATCATCGGCAGCGTATTGAACACTGGCGCTTCAGGCTGCTGATTGGCTTCAGACTGAGTATTATAGTGCTGGACCCCAACGATAACTGCAAGCGATACGCACGCAGCGACCCCCATTTGGGTGAGCTGGCTGGCCCATGGACGCACCTTGTGCCAGAACGGCATTTTCTGCCATTGGTGAGGTGCAGGCTGCGCTTCAGGAATCAGCGGCGTGGTCTGATGAACAGGTTCGTTCTCAATGGCCGCCATAACGCGTGCTGAGATATCGAAATGGAGAACCTCGCTGGTATCACCGCGCAGAGAGTCGCGGATAAGATGATAGCTCTCCCAGGTCTGTTGCATTTCGGGAGAATGAGACAACTCATCGAGCAGCTCATTATCCAGCGTTTCACCATCCATTAAAGCGGAAAGTTTTTCTTTCTGCATGCCTAATACCTTTTCCAGTATCCCGCTATCGTCAACGCCTGATAAGCGGTTGAACTTTATTATCAATGGCTTCTCGCGCACGGAAAATTCGTGAACGAACCGTGCCGACCGGACAATCCATGATGGCGGCTATCTCTTCATAGCTTAGGCCATCCAGCTCCCGTAACGTAATTGCCATGCGTAAATCTTCCGGGAGCGACTCGATCGTGCGAAAAACGATTTGTCTCAGTTCTTCTGACAACATTAAGTTCTCAGGGTTCGAAATTTCTTTCAGCGCGCCGCCACTTTCGAAGTTTTCTGCGTCGATAGCGTCAACGTCACTTGAAGGCGGACGACGGCCCTGAGCAACCAAATAATTCTTAGCCGTATTGACTGCAATACGATACAGCCAGGTATAAAAAGCACTATCCCCCCGGAATGAATCCAGCGCGCGATAGGCCTTAATAAAAGACTCTTGCACCACATCAGGAACATCGCCTGACGGTACATAGCGGGAAACCAGACTCGCTACCTTATGCTGGTAGCGCACCACCAGTAGGTTAAAAGCTTTCTGATCTCCCTTCTGGACCCGTTCAACCAGGACCTGGTCCGTTAACTGCTCGCTCATCCGAGGTAATGTCTCCCCAAACCAAATTCCACGCGTTATCGAAACGCCACTCTAACAACATTGCACTTTGAGCAAGCACCGAATTAGAGTGTCTGTTCTTCAATAAGTTCCGTAACGCCTTTGTTTTTGTTCATCGCGCCGCAGACCGTTCATTTTCTCTCATTATAAGTCTGTTCACGATACGCACCCGCTTTCTGACAAGAATCATCAACTTTATCGTCAGAAGAGTAACGCAACACAGGCTTTATTTCACCACAAAATCTGAAGCTAACGATCTGCTTCGCAAAATATTTCCGGCCATTTAGCGCAGATTTAACTTCTGGCCTTCCGTTTAGTCATTGCAACACACAACAAAAAAAACGTGCGATATCTCGCATCACAATGCTATTCTCCCCACACCATGTTTAGTAAATTAAACAAACATCATGAACACGACGCCTGAACTTCATTGTGATGTACTGATCATCGGCAGCGGTGCTGCCGGCCTATCCCTCGCACTGCGCCTGGCGGAACATCAGAACGTAATCGTGCTGAGTAAAGGGCCGATGAGCGAAGGTTCCACCTTCTATGCACAAGGCGGTATTGCCGCCGTGTTTGATGAAACGGATAGTATAGCCTCGCACGTAGAAGACACCCTGATTGCCGGCGCCGGGATCGTGGATGAGCATGCGGCAGAGTTTGTCGCCAGCAATGCCCGCCACTGCGTGCAATGGCTTATCGATCAGGGCGTGCTGTTTGATACGCATGTTCAGCCTAATGGTGAAGAGAGCTATCACCTGACCCGTGAAGGTGGGCACAGCCACCGCCGTATTCTGCACGCTGCTGATGCAACCGGAAAAGCGGTTGAAACCACGCTGGTCAGCAAAGCCCTCAGCCATCCTAATATTCGGGTGCTGGAGCGCAGCAACGCCGTCGACCTGATTATTTCCGATAAGATTGGCCTGCCCGGCACGCGCCGTGTTGTCGGCGCATGGATGTGGAATCGGAATAAAGAGAAGGTGGAAACCTGCCAGGCAAAAGCCGTTGTGCTGGCGACTGGCGGCGCCTCCAAGGTTTACCAGTACACGACTAACCCGGATATCGCCTCCGGAGACGGTATCGCCATGGCCTGGCGCGCAGGCTGCCGCGTGGCGAATATGGAGTTTAATCAGTTCCATCCTACCGCCCTTTTCCACCCGCAGGCACGTAACTTCCTGTTAACTGAAGCGTTGCGCGGCGAAGGCGCGTATCTGAAGCGTCCGAACGGTTCCCGATTTATGCCGGACTTCGACCCCCGAGGTGAACTTGCCCCGCGGGATATAGTGGCCCGCGCCATTGACCACGAGATGAAGCGGCTTGGCGTCGACTGTATGTATCTGGACATTAGCCATAAACCGGAAGACTTTATTCGCCAGCACTTCCCGATGATTTATGAAAAGCTGCTGAGTCTGGGTATTGATTTAACCCGCGATCCGGTGCCGATTGTACCTGCCGCACACTATACCTGTGGCGGGGTGATGGTTGACGATCATGGTCGTACCGACGTGGATGGTTTGTATGCGATCGGCGAGGTCAGCTACACCGGCCTGCATGGTGCGAATCGCATGGCCTCAAACTCGCTGCTGGAGTGTCTGGTGTATGGGTGGTCGGCTGCGGAAGATATTACCAAACGCATGCCCTATGCACGTCCGACAACACACTTGCTGGCATGGGATGAAAGCCGGGTAGAAAACCCGGACGAACTGGTGGTTATCCAGCATAACTGGCACGAGCTGCGGCTTTTCATGTGGGATTATGTCGGGATTGTACGCACAACGAAGCGTCTGGAACGCGCGTTACGCCGCATCATGATGTTGCAGCAGGAAATTGATGAATATTACGCCAACTTCCGCGTTTCTAATAATCTGCTGGAGCTGCGCAACCTTGTGCAGGTTGCCGAGCTGATTGTGCGCTGTGCGATGATGCGCAAAGAGAGCCGTGGCCTGCATTATACGCTGGACTATCCCGAACCGCTTGAAATGTCCGGCCCGTCGGTGTTGACGCCGCAGGTTCACATAAACAGATAAAAGGCCTGGGTCAGGGCAGTGTAATCTTCGGAATAACGCTGGTCTGGCCCACGAATGACCATCCTGTCGATAAAGCATTCCCCCTCTTTCGGCGAGAGCGCCAGCAACACGCGGTGCGGTAAGCGTCCTTCCGTATCCGAAATATCGGTACGAAGACGCAGATTCCAGCCGATCCCCCGTGCGATCTCAATGAAGGTATTACCCGTGCTTTCAGGCAAGACCACGCAGAAAAATCCCTCTTCCGAGATGAGCTCCGCCGCACTGGTCAGTAGCGCCTTGTGATCGAGCGAGCCGGTGTAACGTGCCTGCTCGCGTTCCGGCGTTCCACATTCCACGCCTGGCGTGAAATAGGGCGGATTGCTGACAATCAAATCGTAACGCGCGGTTTGCTCCGGCGCCCAGGTCAGGACATCGGCGCATTCTACCCTGATGCGATCTGCCCACGGAGAGTCGGCAGCGTTTTCACTTGCCTGCCGGGACGCTTGAGGATCAAGCTCAACGGCGTCGATCGTGACGTGTTCTTCCGTTCGCTGCGCCAGCATCAGCGCCTGAAGTCCGCTGCCCGTACCAATATCCAGAATGCGTTTTACACCTGCGACAGGCGCCCATGCACCCAGTAAAATACCGTCTGTACCGACTTTCATCGCACAACGATCGTGCGCCACAAAAAACTGTTTAAACGTAAAACCATCGCGGCGCAACTGCGCTTTGAGTTGAGACATGTCAGGGCAACCTTCTGAGTGAAACTGGAGTAGCATAGGGGAAAGCGAAGTGGTCGAAAAGCGATATCCATACAAACAGATGAAGATTACAGCCGTAACGTCTATAATCAGCGCCCCACACAGAGGTAGAACATGACTGTAACGACTTTTTCCGAACTTGAACTCGATGAAAGCCTGCTCAATGCCCTTGAGAGCAAAGGCTTTACACGCCCGACCGCCATTCAGGCCGCGGCCATTCCGCCTGCGCTTGAGGGCCGCGATGTGCTCGGTTCTGCGCCAACCGGCACGGGGAAGACAGCAGCCTACTTGCTGCCTGTGTTGCAGCATTTGCTCGACTTTCCGCGTAAAAAATCAGGCCCGCCGCGCATTTTGATCCTGACCCCGACCCGTGAACTGGCGATGCAGGTTGCCGAACACGCGCGTGAGCTGGCGGCGAACACCCATCTGGATATCGCGACCATCACCGGTGGCGTAGCGTATATGAACCACGCCGAAGTGTTCAGCGAAAACCAGGATATCGTTGTCGCGACGACGGGCCGTCTGCTGCAATACATAAAAGAAGAGAACTTCGACTGCCGCGCGGTGGAAACGCTGATTCTCGATGAAGCTGACCGCATGCTGGACATGGGCTTTGCCCAGGATATCGAACACATCGCGGGTGAAACGCGCTGGCGTAATCAGACAATGCTGTTCTCGGCAACCCTTGAAGGGGATGCCATTAAAGATTTCGCCGAACGTCTGCTGGAAGATCCGGTGGAAGTGTCCGCTACGCCATCGACCCGTGAGCGTAAGAAGATCCACCAGTGGTACTACCGCGCAGATAACCTTGAGCATAAGGTTGAGTTGTTGAAACACCTGCTGAAGCAGGAAGAGGCAACCCGTACCATCGTCTTCGTACGCAAACGTGAGCGCGTGCATGAGCTGGCAGAAATGCTGCGCAACGCCGGCATTAACAACTGCTATCTCGAAGGTGAAATGGCGCAGGTTAAGCGAACCGAAGGGATTAAGCGCCTGACCGATGGCCGCGTGAATGTGCTGGTTGCCACCGATGTTGCCGCGCGCGGGATCGACATCCCGGACGTGAGCCACGTAATCAACTTTGATATGCCGCGCAGCGGTGATACTTACCTGCACCGTATTGGTCGTACCGGCCGTGCGGGCCGCAAAGGTATTGCTATCTCTCTGGTAGAAGCGCACGACCATCTGCTGCTACAGAAAATTGGCCGCTACGTTGAGGAGCCGCTGAAAGCTCGCGTGATTGACGGGCTTCGTCCGACCACACGTGCGCCGAGTGAAAAAATGACGGGTAAACCGTCCAAGAAAGCGCTCGCGAAACGTGCTGAGAGAAAAGAGAAAGAAAAAGAGAAGCCGCGCGTTAAACAGCGCCACCGCGATACCAAAAATATTGGTAAGCGCCGTAAGCCAAGTTCTGCTGCGCCAGAGACAAAAACTGAAGAGTAAAAAAAAGCCGGGACATTCCCGGCTTTTTACTCCACCCCCGAAGCTGAACTTTACAGGCTTTCAGTAAAGGTACGCGCGATAACGTCGCGCTGCTGTTCCGGGGTCAGAGAGTTGAAACGCACCGCATAGCCAGACACACGGATGGTCAGCTGCGGGTATTTTTCCGGGTGCTCAACGGCATCCATCAGCGTTTCGCGACGCAGGACGTTAACGTTCAGGTGCTGACCGCCTTCCACGCGTACTTCTGGTTGCACTTGCATTGGAATTTCACGGTATTCAATTTCGCCCAGTTTGCTCACCGGAACGATTTCGTCTTCCGCAAAACCTGCTTTCGCTACTACACAGCGCGCTTCGTTTTTCTCGCTGTCCAGCAGCCAGAAAGAGTTCAGCAGATCGTCATTTGCAGCTTTAGTAATCTGGATACCTGTAATCATGTGTTGCCTCCCTTAGGCTACATTAACTGATGCTGGCCTTTTGCGGCCAATTGGTAAAACCATTGTTTGTTGCGTGTATATATAACATTCAGACCTGGGTGATTTATTGATTTAAATCAATAAAACCACCAACCACACAAAGAGTGTGGTCTGTATTTTTTGTTTTAGATCAATTTTAAAGGTTTACCAATTCAACTTATCCTGCCTGGTTTTCAACATAAATTGAGACACTTAGCCTGCTTTTCCGCGGGTAATTTTGCTCATTGGGGTTTAACAGGTAAGCTAGACACAGAATGAGATTCGCAGGAGAGCGAGATGACAACACCTTTAACCTGGCATGACGTGCTGGCAGAAGAGAAGCAGCAGCCCTATTTTATTAACACCCTCAGTACCGTTGCGGCTGAACGGCAGGCCGGCCAGACAATTTATCCGCCGCAGAAAGATGTGTTTAACGCCTTCCGCTACACCGAACTGAGTGATGTAAAGGTGGTTATCCTGGGGCAGGATCCGTACCACGGCCCCGGGCAGGCTCACGGACTGGCATTTTCCGTGCGTCCGGGCGTGGCCATCCCCCCTTCTCTGCTGAATATGTATAAAGAGCTGGAAGTAACGATTCCTGGTTTCACCCGCCCTAATCACGGTTATCTGGAAAGCTGGGCGCGCCAGGGCGTGCTGTTGCTGAATACCGTATTAACTGTCCGGGCGGGTCAGGCACACTCCCACGCCAGTCTGGGATGGGAAACCTTTACCGATAAGGTTATCAGCCTGATCAATGAGCATCGTGAAGGCGTCGTGTTTTTACTCTGGGGTTCGCATGCCCAAAAGAAAGGGGCGATTATCGATCGTCAGCGTCATCACGTGCTGAAGGCACCGCACCCGTCGCCGCTGTCTGCGCATCGCGGTTTCTTTGGCAGTAATCATTTTGTTCTGACGAATGAGTGGCTGGAAAAGCGTGGCGAAAAGCCGATTGACTGGATGCCTGTGTTACCGGCAGAGAGCGAGTAGGGTTTGAATGTGCCGGGTCAGGCCCGGCACATAAAAGGCTTATGCCTTGTTCTGACGCCACCATTCCGCCAGCAGCACGCCGGTCGCAACGGATACGTTCAGGCTTTCAACGTTGCCTGTGCCGTCGATAGAGACGCTCAGGTCAGCGCTGGAGAGTGCCGCATCAGACAGACCATCACGCTCCTGACCTAACACCAGCACCATTTTGCGCGGCAGCGTCGCTTTAAACAGCGGCGTAGCGGCACGGCTTGAGGTGGTGACAATGGTGTAGCCCGCTTTACGGAATTTCTCCAGGGCTTCCAGCACGCTGTCGCCGGTGATCGGCTGAACATGCTCTGCACCGCCTTCCGCAGTACGAATCGCCGCACCGGATTCCAGCAGCGCGGCATCCTGCAACAGAACGCCTTTCACGCCAAAGTGCGCGCAGCTACGCATCATAGCGCCCAGGTTATGCGGGTTACCCACATCTTCCAGCGCCAGCACGCAGTCATCGGCATCCGCCTGGCTGACCCACTGCTGCACGGTAGTGCCGTTACGTTTTTTGATCAGGAAGCAGACGCCGCCGTGGTGTTCAGTCCCGGACGCTTTTGTCAGCTCGGCATCGTCAACCACGTGATAGGCTTTGCGGTTCGCCGCCATCCAGCGCAGCGCTTCTTTAAAGCGCGGGGTCACGCTCTGAATAAACCATGCACGAACAATACACTCCGGGCGGCTCTGGAACAGGGCCTGACAGGCGTTCTCACCGTAGACACGGGTCTCTTCCGCACGCTGACGACGCAGCACTTCCGGATCGATAAAGCTTTTTCCGCTGATACCGCCGTGATCGGCTTTTTCGGTCGCCTCTTCACCGGGCGCGCGAGAAACGGTACGCCATGGCGATCCACCGTCACGGACAACATCATCGCGTTTGCTATCGTCACGCTTACGGTCATCACGTTTGCGGTCATCGCCGCGGTTATTTCTGTCATCGCGGGCGGGGCGACGGCCACCGTCTGCACGAGAAGACGCCGGACGCCCGCCACCTTTTCCGGTACGCGGATTTTGGGTGCGTTTATCAGAGTCATCATCACTGCGGACATACATCACTTTGACCTTGCCGCTTTTGTTTTTCATTTCGTCGTTCATGCTTTTCTCCACCAGCGCTGCGCGAAGCGCGCAGATTACCCGATGTGCAAGCTCATAGCCATAATTTCGTACAAAAGCCTGTGACTATTGTTCCCATTGAATAAAACGCGTTGTCGTTTCATACAGGCTCACTGATAATATGTAACATATCAGAAACATTATCGGCGTTCTGCCGTTGTTCCACGGCTCTATCAGAGGTTAGTTATGAATACCGTATGTGCCAACTGTCAGGCTGTAAACCGCATTCCGGACGACCGGATGGATGACGGTGCGAAATGCGGGCGTTGTGGCCACGAATTATTTGATGGCGATGTCATTAACGCGACGGGTGCTACGCTGGACAAACTCCTCAAGGACGATCTGCCTGTTGTGGTCGATTTCTGGGCACCGTGGTGCGGCCCCTGCCGTAACTTTGCGCCCATCTTCGAAGACGTGGCTGAAGAGCGCAGCGGGAAAATGCGTTTTGTCAAAGTGAATACCGAAGCGGAACGTGAACTCAGCGCCCGTTTTCGCATTCGCAGCATTCCAACCATTATGATTTTCAAAAATGGTGAAGTGATCGACATGCTCAATGGTGCAGTACCGAAAGCGCCTTTCGACAGCTGGTTAAACGAATCCCTGTAACATTCGCGGGGCATACCTTGTGCCCCGTTCGCTCCTCTGCGAAAATGGGGTTTTTCCTGCCTTTTCGCCCATGACTGATAACGCTGTACTTCAATTACGCGCCGAGCGCCTTGCGCGCGCCACCCGCCCTTTTCTGGCCCGAGGCAATCGTATTCGCCGCTGTCAGCGCTGCCTTTTACCGCTGAAAGTGTGTCTGTGCGAAACGCTTGCACCGAGCGAGGCGAAAAGCCGCTTTTGTCTGGTCATGTTCGATACCGAACCGATGAAGCCCAGCAACACGGGGCGTTTGATCGCCGATATTCTGCCCAGCACCGCAGCGTTTCAGTGGTCGCGCACTGAGCCACCTCAGGCTCTGCTCGACCTGGTGGCAAGCCCGGACTATCAGCCCATGGTCGTTTTCCCGGCATCATATGCAGGCGAACAACGTCAGGTGCTTACGGCGCCACCATCCGGTAAGCCGCCGCTGTTTATTATGCTCGACGGCACCTGGACCGAAGCGAGAAAGATGTTTCGCAAAAGCCCTTACCTTGATGCGCTGCCGGTGATTTCCGTCGATCTGTCGCGCGTTTCGGCCTATCGCTTGCGTGAAGCGCATGCCGACGGTCAATATTGCACCGCTGAAGTCGCTATTGCGCTACTGGATCTGGCGGGCGATACCCAGGCGGCCGGCGCGCTGGGCTCCCACTTCTCCTGCTTCCGTGAACGTTATCTTGCGGGAAAAACCGTTCATAAGGGTAGCGTCACAGCAACAGAGACAGAAAGCGTTTAAAATCATCAGGTCGCTTGCATTCACGGGAGGCCTGCATGAGCCAGAGAGGGTTAGAAGCGCTACTCCGTCCGAAATCCATTGCCGTTATTGGCGCCTCGATGAAACCGGACCGCGCAGGGTATCTGATGATGCGTAACCTGCTGGCTGGCGGGTTTAACGGCCCGGTCATGCCCGTTACGCCCGCTTATAAAGCGGTACAGGGAGTACTGGCGTGGCCGGATGTGCAGAGCCTGCCTTTCGTTCCCGACCTCGCCGTGCTCTGTACACATGCGAAACGAAACCTCGAACTGCTTGAGTCGCTCGGTCAGAAAGGCTGTAAAACCTGCATTATTCTTTCCTCGCCTCCTGAACAGCAGCCCGAACTGCTGGCCTGCGCCAGCCGCTACCAGATGCGCATTCTTGGTCCAAACAGCCTCGGCCTACTTGCGCCCTGGCAAGGGCTGAATGCCAGTTTTTCCCCGGTTCCGATCCGTAAAGGCAAACTGGCCTTTATTTCGCAGTCGGCTGCGGTATCCAATACCATCCTCGACTGGGCGCAGCAGCGTGAGATGGGCTTTTCCTACTTCATCGCTTTGGGCGACAGCCTGGACATTGACGTCGATGAGCTGCTGGATTTCCTGACGCGTGACAGCAAAACCAGCGCTATCCTGCTCTACCTTGAACACCTGAGCGACGCCCGTCGTTTTGTGTCGGCGTCGCGTAGCGCATCGCGTAATAAACCGATACTGGTCATCAAAAGCGGGCGCAGCCCCGCGGCTCAGCGCCTGCTACATTCCCGTTCCGGGATGGATCCCGCATGGGATGCAGCGATCCAGCGCGCCGGTTTACTGCGGGTACAGGATACGCACGAGCTTTTTTCCGCCGTCGAAACGTTAAGCCACATGCGCCCCCTGCGTGGTGAAAAGCTGATGATTGTCAGCAACGGTGCCGCTCCCGCCGCCCTGGCGCTGGACGAGCTCTGGCTACGCAACGGCAAGCTGGCCACGCTGGGTGAAGAGACGCTACAGCGCCTGCGGGACGCGTTACCGGGAAGCGTTGTTCCCGATAATCCCCTCGATTTGCGCGATGATGCCAGCAGCGATCGTTACATTAAGGCGATCACGATTTTGCTGGATAGCCAGGACTTTGATGCGCTGATGATTATCCATTCGCCCAGCGCGGTTGCGCCAGGCAGCGAAAGTGCGCGTGCGCTGATTGAGGCAGTCCGAAACCATCCCCGCGGCAAATACGTTACCCTGCTGACCAACTGGTGCGGCGAGTTCTCCTCGCAGGAGGCACGGCGTCTGTTTAGTGAAGCCGGGTTGCCAACCTACCGTACCCCGGAGGGCACCATTACCGCGTTTATGCATATGGTTGAATACCGCCGCAACCAGAAGCAGCTGCGTGAAACGCCTGCCCTGTCGGGCAATCTCACCGCAAATTCGGTGGATGTGCACAGGCTTTTGCAGCAGGCCATCGAAGAGGGCGCCACTTCTCTCGACACACATGAGGTGCAACCCATTCTTGGCAGCTATGGGATGCAAACCCTGCCCACCTGGATTGCCGGCGACAGCGCTGAGGCGGTACATATCGCTGAGCAGATTGGTTATCCGGTCGCGCTGAAGCTGCGCTCTCCCGATATTCCGCACAAATCGGATGTGCAGGGCGTCATGCTGTATCTGCGCACCGCGACAGAAGTACAACAGGCCGCGGAAGCCATTATCGATCGCGTAAAAATGACGTGGCCACAGGCCCGGATCCACGGCCTGCTGGTGCAGAGCATGGCCAACCGTGCGGGTGCACAGGAGCTGCGCGTGGTTGTCGAACACGATCCGGTTTTTGGTCCGCTCATTATGCTGGGTGAAGGCGGCGTTGAGTGGCGGCCAGAAGAACAGGCGGTTGTCGCGCTTCCTCCTCTAAACATGAACCTGGCGCGTTATTTGATTATTCAGGCCATCAAAAGCAAAAAAATCCGCGGGAGAAGCGCTCTGCGGCCGCTTGATATCGCCGGATTAAGCCAGTTTCTGGTGAAGGTCTCCAACCTCATTGTTGACTGTGCGGAGATCCAGCGCCTGGATATCCACCCCCTTCTTGCCTCCGGAAATGAATTTACCGCGCTGGACGTGACGCTGGATATTGCGCCCTTTATCGGTGATCGGGAAAGCCGTCTCGCCATTCGTCCTTATCCTCTTCATCTGGAAGAGTGGGTGGAGATGAAAAATGGGGAACGGGCGCTGTTTCGCCCTATCCTGCCGGAAGACGAGCCGCTGCTGCGGGCGTTCATCTCGCAGGTGACGAAGGAAGATTTGTACTATCGCTATTTCAGCGAAATCAATGAATTTACCCACGACGATTTAGCCAATATGACCCAGATCGACTACGATCGAGAAATGGCGATTGTGGCGGTCCGCCGTTCCGGAGCGGGAGAGGAGATCCTCGGCGTGACGCGTGCCATTTCCGACCCGGATAACGTGGATGCGGAGTTTGCCGTACTGGTGCGTTCCGATCTTAAGGGTTTGGGGTTGGGCAGACGGCTGCTCGAAAAACTCATTGGTTATACGCGCGATCACGGATTGTCACGCCTGAATGGCATTACTATGCCAAACAATCGGGGTATGGTGACCCTGGCGCGGAAGCTCGGTTTTGACGTTGATATCCAGCTGGATGAAGGCATTGTCTCTCTGTCCCTCAGCCTGATTTCGACGGATAAACAAGAGTAAGCTGCTGGAAATGTTACCCACTTTTCGCGGCACTGGGGTATCATTGTCCGCTTATGTTGTTTGCCTGGTACAGACAACCCTTCAATGAACAGAGAAGAAACGCACTGTGATGTTGTCAAAATTTAAGCGTAATAAACATCAACAACACCTTGCTCAACTACCGAAGATTTCTCAGTCAGTTGATGATGTAGAGTTCTTTTATGCTCCCGCTCATTTCCGGGAGACGCTTCTTGAAAAGATTGCCAGCGCTACGCGACGTATTTGTATTGTGGCGCTCTATCTTGAACAAGATGAAGGTGGGCGTGCGATCCTGAACGCGCTCTATGAAGCGAAACGTCAGCGTCCAGAACTGGATGTTCGCGTGCTGGTTGACTGGCACCGTGCTCAGCGCGGCCGTATTGGTGCGGCTGCCTCGAATACCAATGCTGACTGGTATTGCCGCACGGCCCAGGAAAATCCGGGTATTGATATCCCGGTGTATGGCGTACCGGTGAATACCCGTGAAGCGCTTGGCGTTCTTCATTTTAAAGGATTTATCATTGATGACAGCGTCCTTTATAGCGGTGCCAGCCTGAATGATGTGTATCTCCATCAGCTCGATAAATACCGTTACGATCGCTACCATCTGATCCGCAATCCGCAGATGGCCGACATCATGTTCAACTGGGTTGATAAAAACCTGGTTCATGGCCGGGGTGTGCACCGTCTTGACGATCCTCATCGTCCGAAAAGCCCGGAAATCAAAAACGACGTTCGCTCCTTCCGCCAGGAACTGCGCGATGCGGTTTATCGTTTTCAGGGTGATGCCAGTAATGAAGAACTGTCCGTTACGCCTCTGGTAGGCCTGGGAAAATCCAGCCTGCTGAACAAGACCATCTTTCATTTGATGCCATGCGCTGAGCATAAGCTCACCATCTGCACCCCGTACTTCAACCTTCCCGCCGTTCTGGTGCGTAATATCATTCAGCTGCTGCGTGATGGTAAAAAGGTGGAAATCATTGTCGGGGATAAAACGGCAAATGACTTTTTCATTCCGGAAGATCAGCCTTTCAAGATCATCGGCGCACTGCCTTATCTCTATGAGATTAACCTGCGTCGCTTCCTGAGCCGTTTACAGTACTATGTGAACACGGACCAGCTGGTTGTGCGTCTCTGGAAAGATGAAGACAACAGCTATCACCTCAAAGGAATGTGGGTGGATGATGAGTGGATGCTGCTGACCGGTAATAATCTCAACCCACGCGCCTGGCGTCTGGATCTGGAAAACGCCATCCTTATTCACGATCCTCAGCATGCGTTAGCCGCGAAACGCGATCGTGAGCTGGAGCTTATACGCACGCATACTACAGTGGTTCGTCATTATCGCGATCTGCAAAGCATCGCTGATTATCCGGTGAAAGTTCGCAAGCTGATTCGCCGTCTACGTCGGATCCGTATCGACCGCCTCATCAGCCGCATTCTGTAATACACGAGCCCTGTCATCGACGGGGCTTTTTTATGGAGTCTGTTAATGCGTACGCCTTTCCTGATAATCCCTCTTTTCCTGACCGGTTGCAGCCATATGGCTAATGATAACTGGTCGGGTCAGGATAAAGCTCAACACTTTCTGGCGTCTGCAATGTTGTCCGCTGCGGGTAATGAATATGCGCTGCACCAGGGTTATAGCCGGGATCGAAGTGCCACAATGGGGCTGATGTTCTCCATCAGCCTGGGGGCATCAAAAGAACTTTGGGATAGCCGCCCCTCGGGAAGCGGCTGGAGCTGGAAAGATTTTGCCTGGGACGTAGCCGGGGCAACAACCGGCTACGCCGTCTGGCAGATGGCGCATTATTAAAGGCGGATCCCTTTTCCTTTACGATGCAGCATCAGGGAGACAATAAACGCCAGCGCCCCCATGATGGTGACATACCAGAAAAAGGTCGATTCACTGCCCCATGACTTAAGGGATAGCGCGACATACTCTGCCGAACCGCCGAACAGGGCGTTAGCGACCGCATAAGAGAGGCCTACGCCCAGCGCCCTCACCTGTGCGGGAAACATTTCCGCTTTCAAAATGCCACTGATTGCCGTGTAAAAACTAATAATAATAAGTGCCACCATAATCAAAGCGAAAGCGGCATACGGAGAGGTTGTATGCTGTAGCGCCGTCAAAAGCGGAACAGTCCCCAGGGTGAGCATGCCACCAAAGATCAGCATGGAGGTGCGGCGACCTATTTTGTCCGACAGCGCGCCAACAATCGGCTGGATGAGCATAAAGACCAGTAACGCCACCGTCATGACGACACTCGCAACGTTAGCATGCATGCCCGTGGTGTTGACCAGATATTTTTGCATATAGGTGGTGAAGGTATAGAAGCTTAGCGAGCCTGCGGCGGTAAAGCCTAATACCATCAAAAACGCTTTGCGGTTTCGCCACAGCCCTTTCATCGAACCGGCTTCTTTCAGCGCCCTGACCTCCTGCTGGGAGGTTTCATCAAGCTGACGGCGTAACCACAGCGCCACAACCGCCAGGGCAGCCCCCAGGGCAAACGGGATGCGCCAGCCCCAGGCGCGTAAATCTTCATCGCTAAGGATTTGTTGAAGGATCACCACAACCAGTAACGCCAGCAGCTGACCGCCAATGAGGGTTACATACTGGAATGATGCATAGAAACCTTTGCGCCCTTCAACAGCTACTTCGCTCATGTATGTCGCGCTGGTGCCGTATTCGCCACCCACTGACAGCCCCTGGAACAGGCGTGCCAGCAGCAACAACGCCGGTGCCCATGTTCCGATAGTGTCATATCCGGGAAGGCAGGCAATCACCAGCGAGCCGACGCACATCATGCACACGGAGATGAGCATGGATGTCTTGCGCCCTTTCCTGTCCGCGATCCTGCCGAACAGCCATCCGCCAATGGGACGCATCAGGAACCCGGCGGCAAAAACGCCTGCGGTTTGCAGAAGCTGCGTTGTGGTGTTCCCTGACGGGAAGAAGATATGTGCAAAGTAGAGTGAACAAAATGAATAGACGTAAAAATCAAACCACTCTACAAGGTTCCCCGATGAAGCTCCAACGATTGCCCAAACCCGACGGCGAGTATCCTTGCCTGCTAAACGTGTGTTATCCGTATCTGCACTGGCTACGGTTTCTGTCATTTTAAAATCCCCTGTCTCACATTGCGGGCCATTGCCCACAAACAGTAAAACCGGATTTAAAACGAATCGTTAGGTAAATAAAATGTTTCCAATATGTTTCATTGGATTTTGTGAACTCGATCAGGTATCGAATTATTAGCGGACGTAGTAATTATCCCCACGCTTGCTGGTGTGCCTTTTTTCGCTGCAAATAATCTTCATCGGCACGAATTTTATCCCACCATGTTTTGAACACCGCAGCGGCTTCTGCTTTTACTGGATCGTGATCGAGGGGTTTGACCTGGCGATTCTCATCATACTTTTTTCCGCCTTTATGATTGGCGTATCGTCGGGCACGGGTGTATCCCATCTGAATGAATTTACGCGCCATATCCATACCTACAAAATCGTTATTCCTGCGGTACTCTTCAAAGAGGGCGTAGATCTCTTCTGCCGAACGCGCTGCGACTTCAGCATTTTTATAACGCCAGTGCGGCAGGATTTCGCTTTTATAAGGCTCGACCATCAATACGCCCTGCTCACCCCGGCCCACCTGATACCGTTCGGGATGTTCGCGAAAATTAATATTGGCAAAATCTTGTTGATAATCAAAGGGACGAGTCAAAGCGGCACCATTGTTAAAATTGTTTTAACAATTGTAGGCCGGATAAGGGGAAGCCGCCATCCGGCATGTTTTCCACGTACAAAGCAAAAAACCCCGCACCTTACGGTACGGGGTTCTTCTTAATTGATGCCTGGCAGTTCCCTACTCTCACATGGGGAGACCCCACACTACCATCGGCGCTACGGCGTTTCACTTCTGAGTTCGGCATGGGGTCAGGTGGGACCACCGCGCTAAAGCCGCCAGGCAAATTCTGTTTAATCTGTATCAGGCTGAAAATCGTGTCTGTCTCTTCGCCAAAACACCTTCGGCGTTGTAAGGTTAAGCCTCACGGTTCATTAGTATCGGTTAGCTCAACGCATCGCTGCGCTTACACACCCGACCTATCAACGTCGTCGTCTTCAACGTTCCTTCAGGAGACTTAAAGTCTCAGGGAGAACTCATCTCGGGGCAAGTTTCGTGCTTAGATGCTTTCAGCACTTATCTCTTCCGCATTTAGCTACCGGGCAGTGCCATTGGCATGACAACCCGAACACCAGTGATGCGTCCACTCCGGTCCTCTCGTACTAGGAGCAGCCCCCCTCAATTCTCCAGCGCCCACGGCAGATAGGGACCGAACTGTCTCACGACGTTCTAAACCCAGCTCGCGTACCACTTTAAATGGCGAACAGCCATACCCTTGGGACCTACTTCAGCCCCAGGATGTGATGAGCCGACATCGAGGTGCCAAACACCGCCGTCGATATGAACTCTTGGGCGGTATCAGCCTGTTATCCCCGGAGTACCTTTTATCCGTTGAGCGATGGCCCTTCCATTCAGAACCACCGGATCACTATGACCTGCTTTCGCACCTGCTCGCGCCGTCACGCTCGCAGTCAAGCTGGCTTATGCCATTGCACTAACCTCCTGATGTCCGACCAGGATTAGCCAACCTTCGTGCTCCTCCGTTACTCTTTGGGAGGAGACCGCCCCAGTCAAACTACCCACCAGACACTGTCCGCAACCCGGGTAACGGGTCTACGTTAGAACACTAGCCATTAAAGGGTGGTATTTCAAGGGCGGCTCCACGCAGACTGGCGTCCACGCTTCAAAGCCTCCCACCTATCCTACACATCAAGGACCAGTGTTCAGTGTCAAGCTATAGTAAAGGTTCACGGGGTCTTTCCGTCTTGCCGCGGGTACACTGCATCTTCACAGCGAGTTCAATTTCACTGAGTCTCGGGTGGAGACAGCCTGGCCATCATTACGCCATTCGTGCAGGTCGGAACTTACCCGACAAGGAATTTCGCTACCTTAGGACCGTTATAGTTACGGCCGCCGTTTACCGGGGCTTCGATCAAGAGCTTCGCGTTGCCGCTAACCCCATCAATTAACCTTCCGGCACCGGGCAGGCGTCACACCGTATACGTCCACTTTCGTGTTTGCACAGTGCTGTGTTTTTAATAAACAGTTGCAGCCAGCTGGTATCTTCGACTGATTTCAGCTCCACCCGCAGGGGCTTCACCTACACATCAGCGTGCCTTCTCCCGAAGTTACGGCACCATTTTGCCTAGTTCCTTCACCCGAGTTCTCTCAAGCGCCTTGGTATTCTCTACCTGACCACCTGTGTCGGTTTGGGGTACGATTTGATGTTACCTGATGCTTAGAGGCTTTTCCTGGAAGCAGGGCATTTATCACTTCAGCACCGTAGTGCCTCGTCATCACACCTCAGCGTTAAAAGGTACCGGATTTACCTGGAACCTCCGCCTACATGCTTAAACCGGGACAACCGTCGCCCGGCTGACATAGCCTTCTCCGTCCCCCCTTCGCAGTAACACCAAGTACAGGAATATTAACCTGTTTCCCATCGACTACGCCTTTCGGCCTCGCCTTAGGGGTCGACTCACCCTGCCCCGATTAACGTTGGACAGGAACCCTTGGTCTTCCGGCGAGCGGGCTTTTCACCCGCTTTATCGTTACTTATGTCAGCATTCGCACTTCTGATACCTCCAGCATGCCTCACAGCACACCTTCAACGGCTTACAGAACGCTCCCCTACCCAACAACACATAGTGTCGCTGCCGCAGCTTCGGTGCATGGTTTAGCCCCGTTACATCTTCCGCGCAGGCCGACTCGACCAGTGAGCTATTACGCTTTCTTTAAATGATGGCTGCTTCTAAGCCAACATCCTGGCTGTCTGTGCCTTCCCACATCGTTTCCCACTTAACCATGACTTTGGGACCTTAGCTGGCGGTCTGGGTTGTTTCCCTCTTCACGACGGACGTTAGCACCCGCCGTGTGTCTCCCGTGATAACATTCTTCGGTATTCGTAGTTTGCATCGGGTTGGTAAGCCGGGATGGCCCCCTAGCCGAAACAGTGCTCTACCCCCGAAGATGAATTCACGAGGCGCTACCTAAATAGCTTTCGGGGAGAACCAGCTATCTCCCGGTTTGATTGGCCTTTCACCCCCAGCCACAGGTCATCCGCTAATTTTTCAACATTAGTCGGTTCGGTCCTCCAGTTAGTGTTACCCAACCTTCAACCTGCCCATGGCTAGATCACCGGGTTTCGGGTCTATACCCTGCAACTTAACGCCCAGTTAAGACTCGGTTTCCCTTCGGCTCCCCTATACGGTTAACCTTGCTACAGAATATAAGTCGCTGACCCATTATACAAAAGGTACGCAGTCACCCCATAAAGAGGCTCCCACTGCTTGTACGTACACGGTTTCAGGTTCTTTTTCACTCCCCTCGCCGGGGTTCTTTTCGCCTTTCCCTCACGGTACTGGTTCACTATCGGTCAGTCAGGAGTATTTAGCCTTGGAGGATGGTCCCCCCATATTCAGACAGGATACCACGTGTCCCGCCCTACTCTTCGAGTTCACAGCATGTGTGCTTTCGTGTACGGGACTATCACCCTGTACCGTCGGACTTTCCAGACCGTTCCACTAACACACAAGCTGATTCAGACTCCGGGCTGCTCCCCGTTCGCTCGCCGCTACTGGGGGAATCTCGGTTGATTTCTTTTCCTCGGGGTACTTAGATGTTTCAGTTCCCCCGGTTCGCCTCGTTAACCTATGTATTCAGTTAACGATAGTGCAACGAATTGCACTGGGTTTCCCCATTCGGACATCGCCGGGTCAAGGGTTCATATCACTTCGCCGGCGCTTTTCGCAGATTAGCACGTCCTTCATCGCCTCTGACTGCCAGGGCATCCACCGTGTACGCTTAGTCGCTTAACCTCACAACCCGAAGATGTTTCACTTCTGATTGCGAAAATTTGAGAGACTCGAACACACATGAACTGTGTGTCGTTTCAATTTTCAGCTTGATCCAGATTTTTAAAGAGCAAATATCTCAAACATGACTCGCAAGTCAGTTTTGAGATATTAAGGCAGGTGACTTTCACTCACGAACCAGCAAGTGGCGTCCCCTAGGGGATTCGAACCCCTGTTACCGCCGTGAAAGGGCGGTGTCCTGGGCCTCTAGACGAAGGGGACGTACAGTCTCAATCGCAAGACGCCTTGCTATTTACTTTTCATCAGACAATCTGTGTGAGCACTGCAAAGGCAGGTTCTTTAAGGTAAGGAGGTGATCCAACCGCAGGTTCCCCTACGGTTACCTTGTTACGACTTCACCCCAGTCATGAATCACAAAGTGGTAAGCGCCCTCCCGAAGGTTAAGCTACCTACTTCTTTTGCAACCCACTCCCATGGTGTGACGGGCGGTGTGTACAAGGCCCGGGAACGTATTCACCGTGGCATTCTGATCCACGATTACTAGCGATTCCGACTTCATGGAGTCGAGTTGCAGACTCCAATCCGGACTACGACGCACTTTATGAGGTCCGCTTGCTCTCGCGAGGTCGCTTCTCTTTGTATGCGCCATTGTAGCACGTGTGTAGCCCTACTCGTAAGGGCCATGATGACTTGACGTCATCCCCACCTTCCTCCAGTTTATCACTGGCAGTCTCCTTTGAGTTCCCGGCCTAACCGCTGGCAACAAAGGATAAGGGTTGCGCTCGTTGCGGGACTTAACCCAACATTTCACAACACGAGCTGACGACAGCCATGCAGCACCTGTCTCAGAGTTCCCGAAGGCACCAATCCATCTCTGGAAAGTTCTCTGGATGTCAAGAGTAGGTAAGGTTCTTCGCGTTGCATCGAATTAAACCACATGCTCCACCGCTTGTGCGGGCCCCCGTCAATTCATTTGAGTTTTAACCTTGCGGCCGTACTCCCCAGGCGGTCGACTTAACGCGTTAGCTCCGGAAGCCACGCCTCAAGGGCACAACCTCCAAGTCGACATCGTTTACGGCGTGGACTACCAGGGTATCTAATCCTGTTTGCTCCCCACGCTTTCGCACCTGAGCGTCAGTCTTTGTCCAGGGGGCCGCCTTCGCCACCGGTATTCCTCCAGATCTCTACGCATTTCACCGCTACACCTGGAATTCTACCCCCCTCTACAAGACTCTAGCCTGCCAGTTTCGAATGCAGTTCCCAGGTTGAGCCCGGGGATTTCACATCCGACTTGACAGACCGCCTGCGTGCGCTTTACGCCCAGTAATTCCGATTAACGCTTGCACCCTCCGTATTACCGCGGCTGCTGGCACGGAGTTAGCCGGTGCTTCTTCTGCGGGTAACGTCAATCGACAAGGTTATTAACCTTATCGCCTTCCTCCCCGCTGAAAGTACTTTACAACCCGAAGGCCTTCTTCATACACGCGGCATGGCTGCATCAGGCTTGCGCCCATTGTGCAATATTCCCCACTGCTGCCTCCCGTAGGAGTCTGGACCGTGTCTCAGTTCCAGTGTGGCTGGTCATCCTCTCAGACCAGCTAGGGATCGTCGCCTAGGTGAGCCGTTACCCCACCTACTAGCTAATCCCATCTGGGCACATCCGATGGCAAGAGGCCCGAAGGTCCCCCTCTTTGGTCTTGCGACATTATGCGGTATTAGCTACCGTTTCCAGTAGTTATCCCCCTCCATCAGGCAGTTTCCCAGACATTACTCACCCGTCCGCCACTCGTCAGCAAAGCAGCAAGCTGCTTCCTGTTACCGTTCGACTTGCATGTGTTAGGCCTGCCGCCAGCGTTCAATCTGAGCCATGATCAAACTCTTCAATTTAAAAGTTTGATGCTCAATGAATTAAACTTCGTAATGAATTACGTGTTCACTCGTTGAGACTTGGTATTCATTTAGTGTCCGAGGACATTAAGAATCCATGTCACTTTGAGTGCCCACACAGATTGTCTGATAAATTGTTAAAGAGCAGTGCCGCTTCGTTTTCGCTGCGGCGCGGGGTGTGCATATTACGCTTTCCCGCTTCAGAGTCAAGCGTTTGTTTTGCTTTTCTCTGCTGACCCGGCGGCTTGCGTGCCGTTGTTCCGTGTCAGTGGAGGCGCATTATAGGGAGTAATTCCGAACCTGCAAGGATAAAGTGAAAATTATTTACTGACCGCTCATTTTCCAGGCAAATCACATCCCAGACCTCAATTTTCGCCTGGTTTTTAAACAAAAACGAGCCGCAAGCGGCCCGTTTTTGCGTTTTGTGACTTACTGCACTGCCACAATGCGATCGTCGTTGGCTTCCAGACGAATAACTTTGCCCGGAACCAGCTCCCCAGAGAGGATTTGCTGTGCCAGCGGGTTTTCGATCTGCTGCTGGATAGCACGTTTTAACGGACGCGCACCATAAACAGGATCGTAACCATTCTCGCTCAGCAGTTTCAGCGCATCGTCGGAAATGTGGATTTCATACCCACGCTCTTCCAGACGTTTGTACAGACGCTGCAACTGGATCTGCGCAATCGACGCGATGTGTTTCTCGCCCAGCGGATGGAACACGACCACTTCATCAATACGGTTGATGAACTCCGGACGGAAGTTTTGGCTGACCACACCCAGCACAAGATCTTTCATATGGCTGTAATCCAGCTCACCGAAGCGTTCCTGAATCAAATCGGAACCCAGGTTCGAGGTCATGATCACCACCGTGTTACGGAAGTCGACCGTTCTTCCCTGCCCGTCCGTCAGACGCCCATCATCCAGCACCTGCAACAGAATGTTAAACACGTCAGGATGAGCCTTTTCCACTTCATCCAGCAGGATGACGGAATAAGGACGACGACGAACCGCTTCCGTCAGGTAACCGCCCTCTTCATAACCGACATATCCCGGAGGCGCACCGACCAGACGCGAGACGGAGTGTTTCTCCATAAACTCGGACATATCGATACGCACCATTGCGTCATCGCTGTCGAACATAAAGTTAGCCAGCGCTTTACACAGCTCGGTTTTACCGACACCGGTTGGCCCCAGGAAAAGGAACGAGCCGATTGGACGATTCGGATCGGACAGCCCCGCACGGCTACGACGAATGGCGTTAGATACCGCTTCGACCGCTTCGTTCTGTCCAATGACGCGCTGATGCAGATCCTGCTCCATACGCAGCAGTTTCTCACGTTCGCTTTCCATCATGCGAGCCACAGGAATGCCCGTCCAGCGCGCCAGCACTTCGGCAATCTCGGCATCCGTCACTTTATTACGCAACAGACGCATGGTTTTGCCTTCCGACTGCGTGGCGATCTCAAGCTGTTTTTCCAGCTCAGGAATCTTGCCGTACTGTAGCTCGGACATCCGCGCCAGATCTCCTACGCGACGGGCCTGCTCAATGGCAATTTTCGCCTGCTCCAGCTCCGCCTTGATTGTCTGGGTGCCAGAGAGGGAGGCTTTCTCAGCTTTCCACTCTTCTTCCAGCTCAGAATACTGACGCTCTTTCTCGTCCAGTTCTTCGTTAAGCATATCGAGGCGTTTCTTACTCGCTTCGTCAGACTCTTTGTTCAGCGCCTGCTGTTCCAGCTTGAGCTGGATAATGCGGCGATCGAGTCGGTCCAGCTCTTCCGGTTTCGAGTCAATCTGCATACGGATGCTGGACGCCGCTTCATCGATAAGGTCGATGGCTTTATCCGGCAACTGACGGTCGGCAATGTAACGATGCGAAAGCGTCGCCGCCGCAACGATGGCCGGGTCAGTGATCTGCACGTGATGGTGCAGCTCATAACGCTCTTTCAGACCACGCAAAATAGCGATGGTATCTTCAACGCTTGGTTCAGCGACAAACACCTTCTGGAAGCGACGCTCCAGCGCGGCATCTTTTTCAATGTACTGACGATACTCGTCCAGCGTAGTGGCGCCGACGCAGTGAAGTTCACCACGCGCCAGCGCAGGTTTCAGCATGTTCCCGGCATCCATTGCGCCGTCAGCTTTACCCGCGCCCACCATGGTGTGCAGTTCGTCGATAAACAGGATGACGTTACCTTCCTGTTTCGCCAGATCGTTCAGCACGCCTTTCAGACGCTCTTCAAATTCACCGCGGTATTTCGCCCCGGCCACCAGCGCGCCCATATCCAGCGCCAGTACGCGACGGCCTTTCAGCCCTTCGGGCACTTCGCCATTAACGATACGCTGCGCCAGCCCTTCAACGATGGCGGTTTTACCGACGCCAGGCTCACCAATCAGCACCGGGTTGTTTTTGGTACGACGTTGCAGTACCTGGATAGTCCGACGAATTTCTTCGTCACGGCCGATTACCGGGTCAAGTTTGCCCTGCTCGGCACGTTCGGTCAGGTCGACCGTAAATTTCTTCAAAGCCTGACGTTGGTCTTCGGCTCCCTGGTCGTTCACGCTTTCACCTCCGCGCATTTTCTCAATCGCCTGGGTCACATTAGCGGTGGTTGCACCGGCGGATTTCAGCAGGTCGGTTAAGGTACCGCGTGATTCAAGCGCCGCCAGAACAAACAGCTCTGACGAAATAAAGTTGTCCCCACGTTTTTGCGCCAGCTTGTCGCAAAGGTTCAGCACGCGCACCAGATCCTGCGACGGCTGCACGTCGCCGCCGGTACCTTCTACCTGCGGTAAACGGCTCAGCGCCTGATCGATGGCGGTGCGTAACTGGCCGGCATTAATGCCAGCGGACGTTAATAAAGGACGTACCGATCCCCCTTCCTGATTCAGCAAGGCGCTCATTAAATGAAGAGGTTCGATAAATTGGTTGTCGTGCCCCAGTGCAAGGGACTGGGCATCGGCGAGAGCAAGCTGGAATTTATTAGTAAGACGATCCAGACGCATAACTCCTCCCATAACAGGTCAAATTTGCTACTGGAGATTAAATGAGGTCATCCCTCAATTATTCAAGGTTAATAACCTGAATTATGTGAAAAGAAAACGGCGCGTACCGGATCGTCTTGATTCTTTAGGTTATATCAGCCAAATGAAACTTGCCATACGACCTGTCGTCTTGTCGCGGCGATAGGAGAAAAAATCACCCTTTTCGCTGAAGGTACAGCGATCTCCGCCGAAGATTTGGGTCACGCCGACGTTATTCAGGCGCTGGCGGGCAAGCTGATAAATATCGGCCAGATATTTATCTCCGGAAGCCACAAACGCTTCGACCGCTTGCGGATCTTTTTCCATAAAGGCATCGCGCACTTCGGGCCCGACCTCAAACGCCTGCGGGCCAATCGCCGGGCCAAGCCAGGCGATGAGATTTGCAGAATCGTCATGGAAGCAGGCAACGGTCTCTTCCAGCACGCCTTCGCACAGGCCTCGCCATCCGGCGTGGGCAGCAGCCACTTCAGTTCCTGCCTTATTGCAGAACAACACCGGCAGGCAATCAGCAGTCATCACCGCGCAAACCGTTCCCGGCGTATTGCTGTACGAAGCATCGGCGCGCTTAGACGCATAGGGCTCCCCCGTCAGCTTCAGCACCGCTTTACCGTGCACCTGCTCAAGCCAGACCGGTTTTGAAGGAAGGTTTCCCGCAGCAAAGAGGCGTTTACGGTTCTCTTCAACGTGCTCCAGGTTATCGCCACAGTGCGCACCGAGGTTCAGAGACTCCCACGCGCCCTGGCTCACGCCACCGATACGGGTTGAACTACAGGCGGCCACGCCTTCAGGCAGTGGCCACGCCGGGACAATCAGTTTGGTCATAACCAGTCCACGTGATCCTTATGTTCTTCGAAATCTGCGCGCATCGCGTCGATAAGTTCCACCATATCCTGTGGGATCGGCGCATGCCATTCCATCTGAATTCCAGTAATTGGGTGATAAAGACGCAGCATCGTCGCATGCAGCGCCTGGCGATCGAATTTACGCAGCACGGAGATGAATTCATCCGATGCGCCCTTTGGTGGACGCGGACGACCGCCGTAAACCGGGTCACCCACCAGCGGATGGGTAATATGCGCCATGTGCACGCGGATCTGGTGAGTACGCCCGGTTTCCAGGCGCAGACGCAGGCGCGTATGAATACGGAAATGTTCCATGATGCGGTAGTGGGTTACCGCCGGTTTACCCATTGGGTGTACGGACATATGCGTACGCTTGGTTGGGTGACGGCTGATAGGCTCTTCCACCGTGCCGCCAGAGGTCATATGACCAATCGCCACCGCTTCATACTCACGGGTAATTTCGCGCAATTGCAAAGATTCCACCAGGCGAGTCTGAGCTGGGACCGTCTTCGCCACCACCATCAGACCCGTGGTGTCTTTATCCAGACGGTGAACGATACCGGCACGCGGTACGTCGGCAATCGGCGGATAATAATGAAGGAGAGCGTTAAGTACCGTACCGTCAGGATTGCCCGCGCCCGGATGAACAACAAAGTCGCGCGGCTTGTTGATGACCAGAATATCGTCATCTTCGTAGACGATATCCAGCGGGATATCCTGCGGCTCGAAGCGGACTTCCTCTTCGATTTCAGCATTGATGGCGACAGCTTCCCCACCAAACACTTTCTCTTTTGGTTTGTCCCAGATCTTGCCGTTTACCAGCACGCGCTGGTCAAGGATCCATTCTTTTATGCGTGAACGCGAATAATCAGGGAACAATTCGGCCAAAGCCTGATCTAAGCGTTGACCGAGCTGATTTTCGGAGACTGTTGCGGTGAGTTCTACTCGTTGTGCCATAAACTGCTTCTTCGTTTAACGTTGGGTTTTACGGCTTTGCCGTTTAATATAGTGTGCTATTGTAGCTGGTCTTAATCGGGAGCAGGAACTGAGTTTCTCCCGGACAAACATTTGAGGAAAGTCAAAACGTCATGACGCGCATGAAATATCTGGTGGCAGCGGCCACGTTGAGCCTGGCTTTGGTGGGCTGCTCCGGTTCGAATGAACAGGTCCCTGACAATCCGCCGAATGAAATCTATGCGACTGCACAACAAAAGTTGCAGGACGGTAACTGGAAACAGGCGATAACGCAACTGGAAGCGTTGGATAATCGCTATCCGTTTGGCCCGTATTCGCAGCAGGTACAGTTAGATCTTATCTACGCCTACTACAAAAATGCCGATCTGCCGCTGGCTCAGGCAACGATCGATCGTTTCATGCGTCTGAACCCTACCCATCCTAACATCGATTACGTGATGTACATGCGCGGCCTGACTAACATGGCGCTGGATGATAGTGCATTGCAGGGCTTCTTCGGGGTGGATCGTTCCGACCGTGACCCGCAACATGCGCGTGATGCTTTCAATGACTTCTCCAAGCTGGTGCGTAGCTACCCGAACAGCCAGTACATTACCGATGCCACTAAGCGTCTGGTGTTCCTGAAAGATCGTCTGGCGAAATATGAGTACTCCGTTGCGGAATACTACACCCGCCGTGGCGCATGGGTTGCCGTGGTTAACCGTGTAGAAGGCATGCTGCGTGATTATCCGGATACCCAGGCCACGCGTGATGGCCTGAAGCTGATGGAAAATGCGTATCGCCAGATGCAGATGACGGCTCAGGCTGACAAAGTGGCGAAAATCATCGCCGCGAACAGCAGCAACACCTGATACCGCTACAACGCATAACGGCAGCCCGCGGGCTGCCGTTTTTTTATTCTTTCAGACTTACGCTGAAGCGGTTTAGCTTCAACACATCCATTCAACTATGACCGCAATTGTTGGCTTCGACAAGGTAAATCTCACCTCTTCCTGCCCTGCCTCACAAAAAAGATTCCCTGACAAAAACCGACAAAATAACGTGATCTAAATCACACATTTTGACATTAGGTCGGGTATGCTGGAATCACCAAGACGGAAAGACAAGAGGTAAAATTTATGACAATGAACATTACCAGTAAACAAATGGAAATTACTCCGGCAATCCGCCAGCACGTCGCAGACCGTCTCGCCAAACTGGATAAATGGCAAACACATTTGATTAATCCACATATCATCCTGTCCAAGGAGCCGCAGGGTTTCATCGCTGATGCAACTATCAATACTCCAAACGGCCATCTGGTCGCCAGCGCAAAACACGAGGATATGTACACCGCAATTAACGATTTGATCAACAAGCTGGAACGGCAGCTCAATAAAGTGCAACACAAAGGTGAAGCACGTCGCGCCGCAACCTCGGTGAAAGACGCCAGCTTCGCGGAAGAAGTTGAAGAAGAGTAATCCTCTAAAATTGAGTGTACCGACAACGCGCCTTCGGGCGCGTTTTTTATTGACAGGATCAAAACAGTGCAGGTACTTTAACCCTATCAATTTCAGGATGACTTTATGAAACAGACGCCGTTTTTCTTCGCATTCTTTTTTACCTTCCCCTGACCGGGAGGCGTTTCGTCGTGTGATAAAGAATGCGAAGACGAACAACAAGGCCTCCCACACCGGGAGGCCTTTTTTATTGATAACGATAAAATGAGACAGACAACACTATGACACCGGAAAACCCGCTCCTGGATTTACGCGTAAAAATCAGTGCACTCGACGAAAAATTACTGGCCCTGCTGGCAGAACGCCGCGCGCTCGCCGTTGAAGTGGGCAAAGCCAAGCTCGAGTCCCATCGGCCGGTGCGCGATATCGATCGCGAACGTGATTTACTGGAACGGTTGATTCAACTCGGCAAAGCGCATCATCTGGATGCGCACTACATCACCCGCCTGTTCCAGCTCATCATCGAAGACTCCGTTCTGACGCAACAAGCCCTGCTCCAGCAGCATCTGAACAAAACCAACCCGCACTCTGCTCGTATCGCTTTCCTCGGCCCGAAAGGGTCCTATTCTCACCTGGCAGCTCGCCAGTACGCAGCCCGCCATTTCGAAGAGTTTATTGAGAGCGGCTGCGCGAAATTTGCAGACATTTTCAACCAGGTCGAAACCGGCCAGGCAGATTACGCCGTAGTGCCTATTGAGAACACCAGTTCCGGTGCCATCAACGATGTTTACGATCTGCTCCAGCACACCAGCCTGTCGTTAGTCGGCGAGTTGACTATCCCTATCGATCACTGCGTGCTGGTCTCTGGCTCAACCGATCTGAGTCAGATCGAAACGGTGTACAGCCACCCGCAGCCGTTCCAGCAGTGCAGCCAGTTCCTGAACCGTTATCCGCACTGGAAAATTGAATACACCGAAAGCACCTCAGCGGCGATGGAAAAAGTGGCGCAGGCAAACTCTTCTGCCGTCGCGGCTCTCGGTAGCGAAGCGGGCGGCGCGCTGTATGGCTTACAGGTGCTGGAACGCAATCTGGCCAACCAGACGCAGAATATCACCCGTTTCGTGGTTCTGGCCCGCAAGGCCATCAACGTGTCGGACCAGGTCCCGGCGAAAACCACCCTGCTGATGGCGACCGGCCAGCAGGCGGGTGCGCTGGTTGAAGCGCTGCTGGTGCTGCGTAATCACAACCTGATCATGACGAAGCTGGAATCCCGCCCAATACATGGCAACCCGTGGGAAGAAATGTTTTATCTCGACGTTCAGGCCAACCTGGAGTCTGCGTCCATGCAGAAAGCCCTGCGCGAACTGGGCGAGATCACACGCTCCATGAAAGTGCTGGGCTGCTATCCGAGCGAAAACGTGGTCCCGGTCGATCCGGCTTAACGTTCGATAAAGCGGCTTTTCTTCATCCCTGCCACATTTACAGGCAGGGTGAAGATGGCACCGGAAAGCGGATATTTCGCCAGCTCCTCCGCCTCCATATTTTCCCGCGTGGTGGTGATAAACAGCGTTTTCATATCGTCGCCGCCAAAGCAGACCATTGTCGGGCAGCGTACCGGCAGCCGGTACTCTTCCAGCTGTTCGCCTTGCGGTGAAAACCGTGCGATACGCCAGCCGTCAAACAGTGCGCTCCAGTAGCAGCCTTCCTCGTCCATTGCCGCTCCGTCGGGCATACCTTCTCCCTCGCTAAACCGGCGAAACTCTTCGCGCTTACCGGGTTCCCCCTGCTCATCAAGCGGCGTACGGTAGATCACACCGTTCGGCGTATCAGAAGTAAACATCCATCGTTTGTCAGGACTAAACGCTAAACCGTTATGCCCGTGAATATCGCACTGGATCACTTTCGGCGTCAGGTCGTTGTCAATACGCATCAGTATGGCGCCGTTATAATCTCCCGGCCCCCAGAAGGTGCCCGCATAAAACCGTCCCTGATGATCGGTACCGCCATCGTTAAAGCGTGCAAGCTGCGGGTTGGATGGGTTATCGCAAACCTTACGCTGGAGCAGGCCGTGTTTATCGGTCAGCCAGATGGCGTTTCGCATCGCGACGATAAATCCGCCGCGTTCACGCAGGGCAAAACACCCAACTTCTTCATGGAATGAGAGCACCGAGTGCTCTGCGGTGGGCAAATGGTACCGATGGATCTCCCCTTCCAGGATATCCGCCCAGTAGAGCGCCTTCTCTTCTGCACTCCACGTCGGGCATTCGGGCAGATGCCCGGTATAGTTCAACAGCAGCTGCGGTTCAGCCATGACAGTTCCCCAAAATGAAAAAAGCCAGCATTGCTGGCTTTCAGTATATACATCATCGCATTACTGGCGACTGTCATTTGCCTGGCGCAACAGCGTGCGGCTTTCACTCTGGAATCGCGTGGCGTAATCACCGAACCAGTGCTCCACTTTACGGAAACTGTCGATAAAGGCTTGTTTATCGCCGTGTTCCAGCAAGGTGATCGCTTCGCCAAAACGCTGATAATAGCGCTTGATCAGCGCCAGATTATTTTCAGACGACATGATGATGTCGGCGTAAAGCTGCGGATCCTGGGCAAACAGTCGCCCGACCATCGCCAGCTCCAGACGATAGATTGGCGAGGAAAGCGCCAGCAATTGTTCAAGCTGAACGTTCTCTTCCGCCAGGTGCAGCCCATAGGCGAAGGTTGCAAAGTGGCGCAGCGCCTGAATAAACGCCATGTTCTGGTCATGCTCTACCGCGCTAATGCGGTGCAAACGTGCTCCCCAGACCTGGATCTGTTCCAGGAACCACTGGTAGGCTTCCGGCTGCCGTCCGTCACAGTAAACCACTACCTGCTTCGCCAGGCTTCCGCTGTCCGGGCCAAACATCGGGTGTAACCCAAGCACGGGGCCAGTGTGCGCCGCCAGCATTGCCTGTAGCGGACCATTTTTAACGGAGGCCAGGTCCACCAGTATGCAATCTTCCGGCAGCGGAGGAAGTTTCGCGATTATTTGCTCCGTCACATGGATCGGCACGCTGACGATAACCATTCCGGCGTCTTTCATCAGCTCCGGCGCGTGCGACCAGTCCTTTTTCTCCAGAATACGCACCTGATAGCCAGAAAGCGTCAGCATTTTCTCAAACAGACGCCCCATCTGCCCGCCACCACCGACGATAACCACCGGGCGCAGCGACGGACAGAGGGTTTTGAAGCCCTTGTCGTTTTCGCTGGAATAGGACTCCCGCATCACGCGACGCAGGACGTCCTCAATCAAATCAGGTGATACGCCCAGGGCCTGCGCCTCTTTACGGCGGGAGGCGAGCATAGAGGCCTCACGCTCCGGAACGTAAATCGGCAGTCCGTATTTACTTTTAACCTCGCCGACCTCAGCAACCAGTGCCATGCGGCGCGCCAGAAGATCCAGCAACGCCTTATCCACTTCATCAATTTGATCGCGTAATGCGGTCAATTCAGCAACCATAACTACCCTCTTATGCCAGACGCGTCGCCAGCTGGCCGTTCAAATCTTTGTGGATCTCACGCAGCAGCGCATCGGTGGTTTCCCAGCTAATGCAGGCATCGGTGACCGAGACGCCGGGCTTCATCGCGCTACGCGGCTGTTCCGATGACTGATTGCCTTCATGAATATTACTTTCAATCATCAGGCCGATAATTGAACGGTTGCCATCTTTAATCTGAGCAATCACAGATTCTGCAACCGCAGGCTGGCGACGGTAATCTTTATTCGAATTACCATGACTGCAATCTACCATCAGCGCCGGACGCAGTCCCGCCTGTTCCATCTCTTTTTCACACTGCGCGACATCCGCCGGGCTGTAGTTTGGCGCTTTACCACCGCGCAGGATCACATGCCCGTCCGGGTTGCCCTGCGTTTGCAGCAGGCATACCTGGCCCGCCTGGTTGATCCCGACAAAACGATGGGGCATGGCGGCGGCGCGCATGGCGTTAATCGCCGTGGCCAGGCTGCCGTCGGTACCGTTTTTAAAACCAACCGGCATAGACAGGCCAGACGCCATCTCGCGGTGGGTTTGTGACTCGGTGGTGCGCGCCCCAATCGCAGACCAGCTAAACAGATCGCCGAGGTACTGCGGGCTGTTCGGATCCAGCGCCTCGGTTGCCAGCGGCAGCCCCATGCTGACCAGCTCTACCAGCAGGCGACGCGCAATCTTCAGGCCGGCTTCCACATCAAACGAGCCATCCATGTGCGGATCGTTGATCAACCCTTTCCAGCCAACGGTCGTACGTGGCTTCTCAAAATAGACGCGCATCACCAGATAGAGGCTATCGCTGACCTCCTCCGCTAATGCTTTAAATCGACGAGCGTACTCAATGGCGGTTTCAGGATCGTGAATAGAGCAAGGACCACATACCACCAGCAGGCGCGGATCGCGGCCAGCGATAATGTCAGAAATGGTCTGGCGCGAGTGCTCAATCTGAGCTTCCTGCGCGACGCTCAGCGGGAATTCCGCCTTCAGTTGATCCGGGGTGATTAACACCTGTTCGTCAGTGATATGTACGTTGTTCAGCGCGTCTTTTTGCATGATTGCGATCCTGTCAAACTCGTTTGCGATAGTGGTTTTCCTCGAAGAGGTGACACAACGATATCACATTAAGTAAAGATTTCAATCCAAAATACGTACATATTACTTTACACCAACCCTTTAATTGCAAAAATAATGGCCTAAAATCGTAAAGTTAAAATTACACACGCACGCCTGTAAGCCAGGCTATGCTCACAAAAAGGAGAATAGCCATGCGTTCAATTGCTTTTATGTTGTTGTCGCTGATTTTGTCGGGTTGCCAGATCAATCCTTATACTTTTCAGCCTGACTGGACCAGACCGGACTGGTTCACGGCCGGTAAAGAAGACGCTATGAATGGTGTTCCGGTTAAAGATAACCAGGCTCTGGCCGATAGTTTTAATGACCCTCAGGTTGATCGAGCGGAATATCTTCGTGGCTACGCTGACGGACAGAAAAAAATATGCGAAGAGGGCTTTATTCACGCCTGGGGATTAGCGGGCAAATCATTTCCTGCCAGCTGCGATGCAACTGAAAATGCAGTAAAACTGCATGAATCCTGGCAACAAGGATTGGATGAAAGTATGCGTTCCAGCAGGCTTAATTGAGCCTGCCTTAATTCCTCTGAATATAGCTCACTGTAAGATTTAGCTTAGGTCAAAACAGGGATATTTCTGACATAATGACGGCTTTGATAAACAATGGTATTCTGCCGACAATTCTTAAGGACATCTATTTCCGGGGCGGTTTGGCGGATTCTGATGAGAAATGCAATCTTGATCGCTTTGCTCCGACTCCCCCTGGCGCTAATACTGTTCATTTTAGTAGCCCCTGCAACGGCAGGCTCGTTCACGGAAACGGATAAATCAGTACGTTCGATTGTTTCTGGCATTGTGAGCTACACCCGATGGCCAGCACTGTCCGGCCAGCCTAAGCTCTGTATTTATGCCTCTTCCCATTACAGACAGGCGCTCAGCAGTGAAGATGAACACAACCCGTTGCCCTATAGTCCTGTCATTGTGCACAGCGATCGGGAAGCACTCGCAGCAAGGTGTGATGCCCTCTATTTCGGGAGCGAGTCGCCGGCAAAACAACAGGAAATAATAAATCAATATCAGGGCCAGGCGTTGCTATTAATGTCAGAACAAAATCCTGAATGCGTTATTGGCAGCGCATTTTGTCTGATAATAGAGCACAACCTCGTCAGGTTTTCCGTAAATCTGGATGCGCTGGCGCGCAGTGGCGTAAGAGTCAATCCGGATGTATTAATGCTCGCACGGAATAAGAAGCATGAATAAGGAAGTCGCACCAACACCGCGTCCGACGTTTAAAAGAACGTTGCGACGAATCAGCATGATAAGCGTCATTATAACGATGACGTTTATATGGTTGCTGCTGTGTTTCGCTTCCGTGGTGACATTAAAGCAATACGCGCAAAAAAACCTCGAACTTACCGGCGCCACCATGAGCCACAGCCTTGAAGCCTCTCTGGTGTTCAACGATGCCGTGGCGGCAAATGAAACGCTGGCGACCCTCGGCAAGCAGGGGCAGTTCGCCGTGGCGGAAGTGCTTAACGCACATCATAAACGGTTTGCCTGGTGGTCATGGAACCCGGCGGATAATACCGACACGCTGGGCGCGCTGGTCAACCGGTGGTTGTTCCCTGTTCCTGTCGCACAGCCCATCATACATAATGGCAATGTGATTGGCGAAATTCGTCTGACCGCGCGAGACAGCCTGATTAGCCACTTTATCTGGCTCTCATTTGCGGTCCTCACCGGCTGCATTCTTTTTGCCTCTGCCGTCGCATTGACCATCACCCGCTCGCTACATCATGGCATGGTTGTTGAAATGCAAAACATCACTGACGTTGTGCATGACGTTCGCACTAACCGCAACTTCTCTCGCCGGGTAACGGAAGGCCGCATTGAAGAGTTCCACCAGTTTGGTGAAGACTTCAACAGCCTGCTGGATTAAATGGAAGAGTGGCAGCTCAAGCTACAGGCGAAAAACGCTCAACTGTTGCGTACCGCTATGCACGATCCGCTCACGGGGCTTGCAAACCGCGCCGCGTTTCGCAACAACATTGCGGCATTAATGAACGACGCTTCAGCAAAAACCAATTCTGCCCTGCTCTTCCTGGACGGTGATAACTTCAAGGTTATCAATGACACCTGGGGTCATGCCGCGGGTGACTGCGTACTGATCGAAGCCGCCAAAAGGATGGTCGAGTTTGGCGAAAAACGTCATCAGTCTTACCGTCTTGGCGGCGATGAATTTGCCATGATCCTTTACGGGGTCCACACCGCACGTGAGGTCGAATTTATTTGCGCTGCGCTGTCGCAGCAATTTATCCGTCCGTTTGATCTGCATAACGGGCACACAGCATCAATGTCCCTCAGCATTGGCTTTGCTCTGGCGTGGGAAAATGCCTCCGTTGAAGCATTACTGGAGCAAGCCGATCGCAATATGTATCTGGTCAAAAACCAGCGTTCGAAAACAATATCCTGAAAGGAAGACGATATGTTAAAGCGATACTTTGCGCCGTTAATACTGGCATCACTGGTAATGTCCGGATGCCAGTCATCCCCTGAAGGGAAATTCACGCCAGAGCAAATTGCGGCCATGAAATCCTACGGCTTTAACGAACTGAATGGCGACTGGTCTCTGGGCCTGTCGGATAAGATCCTGTTTGATAAAAATGACGCCAGGCTGCGCCCGGAAAGTGAAACGCAGATCCAGACTATGGCCTCACGCCTGGCGGCAACCGGTCTGAACCACGCCAGGATGGATGGCCATACGGATAATTATGGCGAAGAGAGCTACAACGAAGCGCTTTCGTTAAAACGTGCCAATGTTGTGGCGGATGCCTGGGCGAAGGGCGCGAACATCCCGCGCAGCAATCTCACTACGCGGGGCTTAGGCAAAAAATACCCTGTCAGCAGCAACCGCACTGCGCAGGGGCGCGCTGAAAACCGCCGGGTTGCGGTAGTCATCAGCACGCCTTAAGGCTATTTAACGGATGTTCCGGCGAGCGACACGCCTGAAACCGCTCGCCAGCGCAGCCAGTCAATCACAATAAAGACCGCCAGACTGACGCCCATTACCGGCAACGCCAGCCCCAGCAGGAGGCTTATCAGGAACGACACTCCCCTTCCCCACAGCGGCAATGCCAGCCAGCTTTGACAGAGCGTCTGTACCGGGTTCGCGGCTGACGTTGCAGGGCGACGCATCCACCACATCCGGTATCCCCAGATAATCAACACACACAGCGCAACGCCAAACCCGATGAGCAGCAGCTGATTTGCCAGACCAAACAGGATCCCCATATGGAAATCCACGCCCCAGCGGGTGAGTTTAGCCATCAGCGGGAAATCCCCGAAGCGAGTGCTGTCCAGCACCTTCAGTGAGTGGGGATCCACGGCAACGGCATCAACCTGCGTAGGCCAGCGGCGATCGATTTCCGTCACCGTCCAGGCCTGGTCGACCCTGCTTGCCGGACGGATCTCAACGTTGTTCGCATCAATCCCTGACTGGCGGGCGACCTGCAATACGTTGTCAAAAAGCGACAGTTTGACTGGCATTTCAGGCATCGTCATTCCCCCGTGATGACCACGATGTTCGGCGTGTTCATCCCTCATTTCCGGCGCACCGGAAAGGGTGGTGTTTACCTGCGGCGTCAGCCAGTTCATCTCTGCACGCAGCTTATCGACGTTGCCACCGGCCCATTGTGACCAGGTTAACCCGGTGACTGAGAACAGCAGCATTCCCGCCAGTAACGTCCAGCCTAAGATCACATGCAGGCGACGACGATTCTGGAAACGATTGTTAATACGGCGCTTCGGTCGGGTGTAGAACCACAGCGCGATCCCGCCCAGGGCAGCAACCCACATCCACGAGGCGGCTAACTCGCTATAGAGGCGCCCGATGTTGCCCAGCATCAGCGAGGTATGCAGATAATCGATAGTCTGACGCAGCGGTAAAATCCCGCTGGTGCCGTACACGGTCATATCCCCTCGAATCTCAAGGCTGGTGGGATCAATAAAAATAGCCCGATGCTCGGAGGGACCCAGCGCCGGGTCGGCAAACATCACGCGGGTCGTTTCGCCCTCTTCCAGCCCCGGACGAACAGCATGTAAACGCAGCGCTGAACCCACGGCCTTTTCCGCCACGGCAATTTGTTCAGCAAGAGGCTGCGCCTCACCCACGGCCTCCGTGTGGAGTGCATGATGGTACAGCGCATGTTCAAGCTGCGGCGTGGCGACGTACAGCGTTCCGGTCAGCGCTGCGAAGAAGATAAACGGACCGACAAACAGCCCGATATAGAAATGGAGGCGACGCAGCAGGTTTCCCCATGCCGCGCGCGGAGTGCAGGTAGTCATACTTTTCCTTTTTAAGGCAAAAAGTGAGTGATTTTGTTTTAAAGGGAGAAAGCAGACCGACGCGGCGGCGCGCGGGTATCGGGGTAAAGCCAGGGGAAAAAGTGCCAGTGGCTGACCGCCTGACGAGGCGGCTTCACGCGCAGCCGCTGCAACACCACGCTGAGCAGAACGATAAGCGCCAGCATCACGCCCGGAACATGCGCTAACAGCACGCAGTAGCCGCACGCCTCCGCATGGTCAACTGGCATAGAATGCGGCATATCACCATGATGCTCGTCCATCGACATCATGCTCATGTCGTGGTGCATGCCCGGCATGGCGCTCATGGGATCTTTTTGCAGCGAGACGGAGATCAGCGGCGCCACGACGATCAGCAGGATCGCAAACAGCGCGGTCAATGCCGCTGCGCGTTTCCAGCTATGCTGATGCAGTACGTTATCCACTTACCCTCCACCCAAGAGGCGAACATTGTAAATGATTTATGACGGAAGGGTTAACGCGAGAGGTGCGATGGGATAAAAAAAGGGCCAGCCTTTCGGCCAGCCCTTTCTAACAGGATGTCGCTTAAGCGAATCTTAGTTCAGACGCTTTTTACCTAACATATTGATAAGTATAAATTTTTGTTATAAAGGTTAGTTACATATATCTCTGGTGTAGCCAAATGCGGTCAAAAAAATACTGCGTGGGCAGTTTATGGTCATCACACATTGCTTATCATCCTTTCTTAGCCACGACCTCGGCAATTTTGGCTAGAAAATCCAATTCATCTTTATCGAATCTCCTGGCTTCTAGGAGCTCTGTCGTTTGCCCGCTTTCGAGTCTCCCAACATTGGAACTAAACTTCAATCTATCTAAAACAGCCATATAATCGACATTCTCAGAGTTAACTGAAAGTAGCTTTACCACAGCTAAGGTTTCCTCACGAGAGCGTTTTATCGCTTCATAATATCTGAATTCATCCATTGTGACTCTATATTGCTTGAGGAAGAAAAATGATATTAGCTCAATAAAAAAAAGGATACCAAACTTAGGAGCGAGATAAACCAGTTCATTTACGAAGCTGTTCGACTTCGGAATATTAACTACAGTCGATAGCGAATCAGAAACATGAACTTGCGAGTAAAAAAACACCAACCCCACTATTGAAAATATCACCCCAAACAGTAAATATAAACTACCTCGGCTATATATATCCTTAGATAACCTAGCGGAGCTCACGACCAAATTGCTTAAATACCCCTCAGCTAAATCTGATTTGCTTTTTTGAGGTTCATCATTCACAACACCAAGAGCCACTGAAGTAATTCTAACCTCGTCATTGATAGACAAGGCACGTCTAAGGATCATTTGTATCGGAGATATTCGATACACCATCGTAAATGCCAATGGAATCAAGCCCAAGACTAAAGCCTTAACACCTGCACTCATATTTAAAAACATGGAGAAAGCTGATGTTTCAGAAGGGACAGTATCGATCCCAGGAGATTTATAAATCATAAAAGTCAAGAAAGAAACATAGAACCATAAAAACATCTCCATGATATTTATAAGGCCGGGATTTCTTGCCATAAGGGAGATAACCCTTCGCTCACCACTTATTTTCTTCGCTCCATCAGTTAATTTCGAAGCATCTTCAGTAACTCTTTTTTCATCTTCATTATTTAAACTCATAAATTACCTAACTTAAATATTCACAAATGGATTAATTAATACGGCATATTCTAGATGTTCTGGAGCAAAATGGGCATATCTCATCGTCTCTCTAATGTTTGCACGCCCCAATATTTACTGTAAAACAAAAATATTCCCTTCATTCATCATAAAATGACTAGCAAACGTATGGCGTTTCAGCAAGCAATAGCAACTCTGGCTTTAGGGTGAAGGCCTGAGTAACAGGCCTTGCCTAACATATTTTAAATGGGTAATGAAAAAGCTATCGACTTACAGACATGCTGTCTTGTTAAAGCAGGATGTGTTGTTTTAAAAAGTGATAAAAAACTTTTAGCTTCAACTGAATCCTCATTCAAAGAAATATTATCTTTTATGAAAGGATAAAGTGCGATTCCTGCACACATTGACAACGGCACGTAATTTATAAATATATTGTCTTTTGCAAACCCGACTAGGCTTGCTTTAGCTTCAAATGAATCAGCATCTAAATAATTACGGATGCGTTCTTTAGCCTCTGGCCTAAGTCGAGATTCTTGACGCGGTAGAGAGAGCATCTCATCAATATCACCCCATGAGATAGGAACCTCAAAGTAACCTCCACCTTCTTCTTCAGGAGGAGCTGGGAAATTCACATAAAAATAGTTTTTTTGCTGTGTAGGATCATTCGTAGCCTGACGGTGAAAATTATAAATACTTCTTATACGGTTTGCCTTGTTATGATGCCGAGCATTTCTAATAACAAGCATCATTAACAACTCTGGTTTCAAGTACCAATCAGGCTCTAACCCATTACTTTGCATGTTGTCATACAAATTATGAAAAGCATTGAGCTGCGTGTTCAGGCCCGATTCTAAATTGCCAATTGCTTCAGCACGATCAACAGCCAACAAGCGCTGTAGCGACCAATTAGACTCTAATAAAACCCGGAAGGCCTGTGCAAGATCTTCAAAAGAGTGGGAAAGCATTCTTTATCCTTAATACGCACATTGAAGAAATTTCAGTGTAACCCAAATGAACGAAATAAACAGTAGGTAAAGACTAGCGGTAAGTAAAGCTAACAATAACTCTATCTATGTGGACATTCTATGTACACTGAAGTAAAGCTCCTTACCCAGCTTATCCTTCAGTATCCTGAATCGATACTTTGGCGTCCAGACTATGTGGTATTTGCAACGCCAATATACATGTGATGAACTCCTGTAAAGCCCCATGTCGGTCTGTCTCCTTTTACTTGTGGTGAGTAAGCAGAGATATTCCGATATGGGCATTCTTCAGGATATAGCCTTACAGGATCAATCACCACCTCCCTAGGAGGTGGTTTAGAGATGACAACAAAAAAAGGGGTTAGCATTACGCTAACCCCTTGTTCTATAACACGCTTTGGATGTCGCGTGATATGCGTTCTTAGTTCAGACGCTCTTTAATACGAGCAGACTTACCAGTACGCTCACGCAGGTAGTACAGTTTAGCTTTACGTACAGCACCACGACGTTTAACAGCAATGCTGTCAACTACCGGAGAGTGAGTCTGGAAGACACGCTCAACGCCTTCGCCGTTGGAAATTTTACGAACAGTGAATGCAGAGTGCAGACCGCGGTTACGAATAGCGATAACCACGCCCTCGAATGCCTGCAGACGTTTTTTGGAACCTTCAACAACCCATACTTTCACTTCCACGGTGTCACCTGGACGGAAGGAAGGTACGTCCTGCTTCATCTGCTCTTGTTCAAGTTGCTTAATAATGTTGCTCATAATTTAATCTCTTATCCTGGGTAAACTGATATTCGGGAGCGTATTACGCATTCCCATCATGTTCATGCTGCTGGTGCGCGTGTTCAGTTTTGAACTCGGCCAGCAACTTTGCTTGCTCTTCAGTCAGAGCCAGGTTTTCCAGAAGTTCAGGTCTTCTAAGCCAGGTTCGGCCCAGCGACTGCTTCAAACGCCAGCGACGTATCTCGGCATGGTTTCCAGACAGTAACACTGCCGGGACTTCCATCCCTTCTAACACTTCAGGACGAGTATAGTGTGGACAGTCCAGCAATCCATCGGCAAACGAATCTTCTGTCGCCGAAGCTTCATGGCCCAGTACACCCGGAATGAACCGGGCAACGGAGTCAATCAGCGTCATTGCTGGTAACTCACCACCGCTGAGAACGTAATCGCCGATAGACCATTCTTCGTCAATCTCGGTTTGAATTACGCGCTCATCTATCCCTTCGTAGCGACCACAGACCAGAATCAGCTTTTGATTCGTCGCCAGTTCGCTCACGCCCGCTTGATCAAGCTTGCGTCCCTGAGGTGACAGATAAATCACCTTCGCGCCTTCACCTGCCGCGGCTTTTGCTGTGTGAATGGCGTCCCGTAAGGGTTGCACCATCATCAACATCCCCGGTCCGCCGCCGTAAGGACGATCGTCCACGGTACGGTGCCGGTCGTGCGTGAAGTCACGAGGACTCCAGCTCTGGATGCTCAGCAGGCCATTCTTTACTGCCCGGCCAGTTACCCCGTAATCGGTAATCGCGCGGAACATTTCAGGAAACAGGCTAATTATGCCAATCCACATAGCGCCGTCTTTTACCGTTTATCCGGAGAATTTAAAAACCAGGATCCCAATCTACTTCAATGGTTTGAGTAGTGAGATCGACTTTCTTGATAACCTGTCCATCGAGGAACGGAACCAACCGCTCCTTGATGCCAAATGCATCTTTCAGGTTTGCCTTAATGACGAGAACGTCATTTGACCCGGTTTCCATCATGTCGATGACTTTCCCCAGGCTGTAGCCTTCAGTGGTCACTACCTGGCAACCCATAAGGTCTTTCCAGTAGTAGTCACCCTCTTCCAGCTGTGGCAACTGCGACGAATCCACGACAATTTCACAATTAGTCAGCGCATTCGCGGCATCACGATCGTCAATGCCTTTCAGCTTGATGATGATGTCCTGATTGTGGTGACGCCAGCTTTCCAGCTCGACCTCTTCCCACTTACCGGCTTTCTGGATAAACCAGGGCTGGTAATTAAAAATGCTATCAGCGTCTTCAGTGGAGGAAAACACTCTGAGCCAACCACGGATACCGTAGCAAGAACCCATTTTTCCCAATACGATCGGTTCAACAGGTGCTTTATTGCTCATCATGACCACCGTGACAGATTAAGCTGCTTTGTTTGCTGCTTTGATCAGCGTAGCAACGCGATCGGAAACAGTAGCGCCCTGGCCAACCCAGTGAGCGATACGATCCAGATCCAGACGGGTTTCTTCTTCTGCGCCAGCGGCCAGTGGGTTGAAGAAACCAACGCGCTCGATGAAGCGACCGTTGCGTGCATTACGGCTGTCAGTCACAACAACCTGGTAGAACGGACGCTTTTTAGCGCCGTGACGAGCTAAACGAATAGTTACCATAACATCCTCTTGTGTGAATAAAACAACCGGGCCCCATCGAGGAACGGAGCCCGGGTGTCATATTAAAAGCCCGAAAATTTTACTCATTTTCGGGCAAAAAGCAATCTCAAAAGCGATTAACGCCCAGGAAAACCGGGAGGCATCATGCCTTTCATGCCGCGCATCATCTTCGCCATGCCGCCTTTCTTCATTTTCTTCATCATGCGCTGCATGTCGTCGAACTGTTTCAGAAGGCGGTTAACGTCCTGCACCTGCATGCCGCAACCGGCTGCGATACGGCGTTTACGGGAACCTTTGATGATTTCTGGCTTCGCGCGCTCTTTCAGCGTCATCGAGTTGATGATGGCCTCCATACGCACCAGCACTTTGTCATCCATCTGGGATTTGACGTTGTCCGGGATCTGGCCCATGCCTGGCAGTTTGCCCATCAGGCTTGCCATGCCGCCCATGTTTTTCATCTGACGCAGCTGCTCAAGGAAGTCGGTCAGATCGAAACCGTCGCCCTTTTTCAGCTTGCTGGCGAGTTTTTCCGCCTGCGCGCGGTCAACCTTGCTTTCAATATCTTCGATCAGCGACAGCACGTCGCCCATGCCGAGGATACGGGAGGCAATACGATCCGGATGGAACGGCTCCAGCGCTTCGGTTTTCTCGCCCACGCCGAGGAACTTGATTGGCTTACCGGTGATATGACGAATAGAGAGCGCCGCACCGCCGCGGGCATCGCCGTCGACTTTGGTCAGCACCACGCCGGTTAACGGCAGGGCTTCGTTAAACGCTTTTGCGGTGTTCGCTGCATCCTGACCGGTCATGGCGTCAACAACAAACAGGGTCTCTACCGGATTGATAGAGGCATGCACCTGCTTGATTTCGTCCATCATCGCTTCGTCAACGTGCAGACGACCGGCGGTATCCACCAGCAGCACGTCGTAGAATTTCAGCTTCGCCTCTTTCAGCGCCGCGTTAACGATATCGACAGGCTTCTGCGCCACGTCGGACGGGAAGAAGTCTACGCCAACCTGCTCGGCCAGCGTTTCCAGCTGTTTGATCGCCGCCGGGCGATACACGTCCGCCGACACCACCAGCACCTTTTTCTTGTGCTTTTCACGCAGGAATTTCCCCAGCTTACCGACACTGGTGGTTTTACCCGCACCTTGCAGACCCGCCATCAGCACGACGGCCGGCGGCTGAGCCGCCAGGTTTAGCACCTGGTTCTCTTCGCCCATCGCCGAAACCAGCTCGTTACGGACGATTTTGACGAACTCCTGACCCGGAGTCAGGCTCTTGTTCACTTCATGGCCAACCGCTTTCTCTTTCACGCGGTTGATAAAATCACGCACGACCGGCAACGCGACGTCTGCTTCCAGCAGCGCCATGCGCACTTCGCGCAGCGTTTCCTTGATGTTCTCTTCGGTGAGGCGTCCACGGCCGCTGATGTTGCGCAGCGTGCGCGACAAACGATCGGTTAAATTATCAAACATTGTCTCTCGCCTGGGGTAGAAACGTTAGGTCGCCTGGGCGACACATACACAGAATTTTGCCGGAGTATAACATGAAGGCGCCTTTGTTGTTATGCAACGGTTGGAGCAGGCGTCACGTAACGTTATACTGCTTCTCTTTCTTATTAAGACAACTGTCGACGCCTATATGCCTGTTTTCGCACTGATCGCCCTTGTTGCCTACTCTGTCAGCCTCGCGCTGATCATTCCTGGCCTGCTGCAAAAAAACAGCGGCTGGCGGCGCATGGCTATTCTTTCGGCAGTGATCGCACTGATTAGCCATGCGTTTGCGCTGGAATCACGCATCATTCCCGGCGACGGCAGCGTGCAGAATCTGAGCGTACTGAACGTCGGCTCGCTGGTCAGCCTGATGATCTGTACGGTCATGACCATTGTCGCGTCTAAAAACCGTGGCTGGCTGCTGCTGCCGATAGTCTACGCCTTTGCGCTGATCAACCTGGCGTTAGCCACGTTCATGCCCAATGAGTTTATTACTCACCTGGAAGCCACGCCGGGGATGCTGGTGCATATTGGCCTGTCGCTGTTCTCCTACGCGACGCTGATCATCGCCGCCCTTTACGCCATGCAACTCGCCTGGATTGACTACCAGCTGAAAAATAAAAAGCTGGCGTTTAATCACGAAATGCCGCCGCTGATGGTGATTGAGCGTAAGATGTTCCACATCACCCAGGTCGGTGTGGTTCTGCTGACGCTGACGCTGTGCACGGGCTTGTTTTATATGAAGAACCTGTTCAGCGTGGAGAATATCGATAAAGCGGTCCTCTCCATCATCGCGTGGTTTGTCTATATTGTCCTGTTATGGGGCCATTATCATGAAGGCTGGCGCGGTCGTCGCGTGGTCTGGTTCAACGTAGCGGGTGCGGGCATTCTCACGCTTGCCTATTTTGGTAGCCGCTTCATACAGCAATTTGCTGGCTAAGTAACAAAAGGAGTTCCCCCTGGAACACATCTCTACCACCACGCTGATCGTCATTCTGGTCATCATGGTGGTCATCTCCGCTTATTTCTCTGGCTCTGAAACCGGCATGATGACGCTGAACCGCTACCGGTTACGTCATCGCGCCAAGCAGGGTAACCGTGCCGCGCGTCGTGTCGAAAAGCTTCTGCGTAAGCCGGACCGGCTGATTAGCCTGGTGCTTATCGGTAACAACCTGGTCAATATTCTCGCCTCTGCACTGGGCACCATCGTCGGGATGCGTCTGTACGGCAACGCAGGCGTGGCGATTGCCACAGGTGTGCTCACGTTTGTGGTGCTGGTGTTTGCGGAAGTGCTGCCCAAAACCATCGCCGCCCTTTACCCGGAAAAAGTCGCCTACCCGAGCAGCTTCCTGTTAGCACCGCTGCTTATTCTGATGATGCCGCTGGTCTGGCTGCTGAATATGGTGACACGGGTGCTGATGCGCATGGTCGGTATAAAGGCAGACGTCACCATCAGTAGCGCGCTCAGCAAAGACGAACTGCGTACCATCGTGAATGAATCCCGCTCGCAGATCTCCCGCCGCAATCAGGACATGCTCCTGTCGGTGCTGGATCTGGAAAAGGTCAGCGTTGACGACATCATGGTGCCGCGCAATGAAATCGTCGGGATTGATATCAACGACGACTGGAAGGCCATTGTCCGCCAGCTGACGCACTCCCCGCACGGGCGTATCGTCCTCTATCGCGATTCTCTCGACGATGCCATCAGCATGCTGCGCGTGCGCGAGGCCTATCGTCTGATGACTGAGAAAAACGAGTTCACCAAAGAGGTAATGCTGCGCGCCGCCGACGAAATTTACTACGTGCCGGAAGGCACCCCACTCAGCACGCAGCTGGTGAAGTTCCAGCGAAACAAGAAGAAAGTAGGCCTGGTGGTGGATGAATACGGCGACATACAGGGGCTGGTGACGGTCGAAGATATTCTGGAAGAGATTGTAGGGGACTTTACCACGTCAATGTCGCCTTCCCTTGCGGAAGAAGTCACCCCGCAAAACGACGGGTCAGTGCTTATCGACGGCAGCGCCAACATTCGTGAAATCAATAAAGCGTTCAACTGGCATTTGCCGGAAGACGAAGCGCGGACGATGAACGGTATGATCCTGGAAGCGCTGGAAGAGATCCCGGCGGCAGGCACGCGCGTGCGCATTGAACAGTATGATATTGATATTCTGGACGTTCAGGACAACATGATTAAGCAGGTGAAGGTCCTGCCCGTTAAGCCTCTACGCGAAAGTATTGCCGAATAAAATGTAGGCCGGGTAAGGCGAACGCCGCCACCCGGCACTACAGGCAGCACGTTATGCTTTCGCTTTCGCCACGGTCACCATCGCAGCGCGAATAGTACGACCGTTCAGGGTATACCCTTTCTGCATCACGCCCAGCACGTTACCCGCGGCAACGTCTTCGGATTCCACCATCGCAATGGCCTGGTGAACGTTTGGATCCAGCGGTACATCCGTATCGGCAATCACTTCAACACCGAACTTACGCACCACATCCAGCATGGATTTCAGCGTCAGCTCAATTCCTTCAATCATCGCCGCGTTATCCGGGTTAGCTTTATCCGCCACTTCCAGCGCGCGATCCAGGCTGTCGATCACCGGAAGCAGTTCGTTGACGAATTTCTCCAGCGCAAATTTGTGCGCCTTTTCAACGTCCAGCTCGGTACGACGGCGCAGGTTTTCCATTTCCGCTTTGATACGCAGTACGCCATCGCGTTCGCGATTCTGCGCTTCTACCAACTGAGCTTCCAGGTTGGCAATTTTTTCATCGCGCGGGTCCACCTGCTCAGCAGACGTGTCTGGCTCTACTGCCTCAACTTCATCGTGCTGTTCCGTGATAATTTCTTCAGGGGCTTGCCCCTCAGGCGTTTTCTGTTCTTTACTACTCATGAATTTCTCCGCGTTTTTCTGCATTCATCTCGCTAACTTCGCTTATTATGGGGATCAGTTTCCTGGATTCAAGGGAACAAGGCAGATTGTCATCATTCATCAGGCACAAGGACCTCCAGAAAATGAATAATCATTTCAGGTGTATTGGGATCGTCGGCCATCCGCGTCACCCTACCGCATTGACGACACATGAAATGTTGTATCGCTGGCTGTGTGGTAAAGGCTATGAAGTGATGGTCGAGCAGCAGATCGCCCAGGAGTTGCAGCTTAAAAGCGTCAGAACCGGCACGCTGGCGGAAATTGGCCAGCAGGCGGATCTCGCCGTGGTGGTCGGTGGCGACGGCAATATGCTGGGCGCGGCGCGAACGCTGGCTCGCTATGATATTAAGGTTATTGGTATTAACCGTGGCAATCTCGGTTTCCTGACCGACCTCGACCCGGACAATGCGCAGCAGCAGCTGGCGGACGTGCTGGAAGGCCACTATATCAGTGAAAAACGGTTTTTACTGGAAGCCCAGGTGTGTCAGCAAGACTGCCAGAAGCGCATCAGCACCGCCATTAACGAGGTGGTTCTCCATCCCGGTAAAGTGGCGCACATGATCGAGTTCGAAGTCTATATCGACGAAATCTTCGCTTTCTCGCAGCGTTCTGACGGGCTGATTATTTCAACCCCGACGGGGTCAACTGCCTACTCGCTTTCAGCCGGAGGCCCAATCCTGACGCCATCGCTGGATGCCATTACCCTGGTGCCGATGTTCCCGCATACGCTCTCGGCGCGTCCGCTGGTGATCAACGGCGACAGCACCATCCGCCTGCGTTTTTCCCATCGCCGTAACGACCTGGAGATCAGCTGCGACAGTCAGATTGCGCTCCCCATTCAGGAAGGTGAAGATGTCCTCATTCGCCGCTGCGATTACCATCTGAACCTGATTCACCCGAAAGATTACAGCTATTTCAACACATTAAGCTCCAAGCTCGGCTGGTCAAAAAAATTGTTCTGATTTTGCATCCAGCACTTTACTGTATATAAAACCAGTTTATACTGTATACAAACACAGTTATGGTTTTTCATACAGGAAAACAATTATGCTGGCACAACTGACCATCAGCAACTTTGCCATTGTTCGTGAGCTTGAGATCGACTTCCATAGCGGAATGACGGCGATTACCGGTGAAACCGGTGCAGGTAAATCCATTGCCATTGATGCCCTCGGCTTGTGCCTCGGCGGTCGTGCTGAGGGGGATATGGTGCGCACAGGCGCCGCCCGTGCCGATCTCTGCGCCCGCTTCTCGTTGAAAGACACACCTGCCGCCCTGCGCTGGCTGGAAGCGAACCAGCTCGAAGACGGACGTGAGTGTTTACTTCGCCGCGTCATCAGCAGCGATGGCCGCTCCCGCGGTTTTATCAATGGTACAGCGGTTCCCCTTTCCCAGCTTCGCGAGCTGGGCCAGCTGCTCATCCAGATCCATGGTCAGCATGCGCACCAGCAGTTAATCAAACCCGAACAACAGAAAGCCCTGCTTGATGGCTACGCAGGTGAGTACGCGCTTACTCAACTCATGGCGGAGCACTATCGTCAGTGGCATCAAAGCTGCCGCGAACTTGCGCAGCATCAGCAGCAAAGCCAGGAGCGTACCGCGCGCGCCGAGCTGCTGGAATATCAGCTGAAAGAGCTGAACGAATTTAACCCGCAGGCGGGTGAATTTGAGCAAATCGACGAAGAGTACAAGCGTCTGGCCAACAGCGGTCAGCTGCTTTCCACCAGCCAGACTGCCCTTAATATGCTGGCGGATGGCGAAGACGTGAATTTGCAGAGCCAGCTGTATAACGTGCGTCAGCTTGTGACCGAACTGACCGGCATGGACAATAAGCTTTCTGGCGTACTGGAAATGCTGGAAGAGGCCGCGATTCAGATTTCAGAAGCCGGGGATGAACTGCGCCACTACTGTGAACGTCTGGATCTCGACCCGAACCGTCTGTTCGAGCTTGAGCAACGCATCTCCCGGCAGATTTCACTGGCGCGTAAGCATCACGTAACCCCGGAAGAGCTGCCGAATTACTATCAGTCTCTGCTGGAGGAACAGCAGCAGCTGGACGATCAGGCCGATTCCCTTGAAACCTTGTCTCTGGCGGTTAATCTGCATCATCAGCAGGCGCTGGAAACGGCGAAACGGCTGCATGACGTGCGGCAACACTATGCGCTGGAGCTTAGCCAGCACATTACCGACAGCATGCATACGCTGGCGATGCCGCATGGGGTGTTCACCATAGATGTTCGCTTTGAAGAGAATCACCTGACGGCGGAAGGCGCAGATCGCGTAGAATTCCGCGTCACCACCAACCCGGGCCAACCTTTGCAGGCGATTTCGAAAGTGGCTTCCGGCGGTGAACTGTCGCGTATCGCCCTGGCCATTCAGGTGATTACCGCCCGTAAAATGGAAACCCCGGCGTTGATTTTCGATGAAGTGGATGTGGGGATCAGCGGCCCGACCGCGGCCGTTGTCGGCAAACTGCTGCGTCAGTTAGGTGAATCGACGCAGGTCATGTGTGTGACTCACCTGCCGCAGGTCGCCGGTTGTGGTCATCACCACTTTATCGTCAGCAAGGAAACCGATGGCGAAATGACGGAAACGCACATGAAGCCGCTGGATAAACGCTCACGCTTGCAGGAGCTGGCACGCCTGCTCGGCGGCAGTGAAGTCACCCGCAATACGCTTGCGAATGCGAAAGAACTGCTGGCGGCATAAACTTTTTCGGGATCTCAGGGTCATACAGAACAACAAAAACGCCGCCAGACCGGTTTCAAAGTGGGGCAAGGTCTATTATCATCGGCATATTACATATGAGCCGCGTACTGCTCGGGCCCGAAAAGGAATCAAATCACTATGCGCTGTAAAACGCTGACCGCTGCCGCAGCGGTTCTTCTGATGTTGACCGCAGGCTGTTCCACTCTGGAGAAAGTGGTTTACCGTCCTGACATCAACCAGGGGAACTACCTTACCCCTAACGATGTGTCCAAAATCCGCGTGGGTATGACACAACAGCAGGTCGCTTATGCCCTGGGAACCCCGATGATGTCCGATCCGTTCGGCACAAACACCTGGTTCTATGTATTCCGCCAGCAGCCCGGTCATGAAGATGTGACCCAGCAAACCCTGACGCTGACCTTCAGCAGTGCCGGCGTGCTGACCAACATCGACAACAAGCCTGCCCTGACCAAATAATCAGGCGTCAGCAACGCAAAAAGGTGCTCAATGAGCACCTTTTTTGTATCTGAATTCTTACGCAGAATCGTAGTCCCGGTAAGCGAAGCGCCACCGGGGGAGAAAGCGTTACTTACCCGATTTCTCCGCTCGCTGACGGCGCAGCTCTTTCGGGTCAGCAATCAGCGGGCGATAAATCTCAACCCGATCGCCATCCTTCAGCGTATCAGCAAGCTTTACCGGACGGCTATAAATGCCGACTTTATTCTTCGCCAGGTCAATATCACGGCGAAGTTCAAGGATGCCGGAGGCCCGGATAGCCGCCTCAACGGTGGCGCCCTCTTCAAGCGTCACGCGCTGCAAATACTGCTTCTCCGGCAGCGCATACACCACCTCAACAGCAATCTTATGCGACACTGTAAACCTCTTTGGCGCGCGTGGTGAACGCCTGAACCATATTCGAGGCCAGCTCTTTAAAGATACGGCCAAACGCCAGTTCGATCAGCTTATTGGTAAATTCAAAATCCAGATGAAACTCAATGCGGCAGGCGTCAGCGCTCAGCGGCGTAAACTTCCACCCCCCCATCAGTTTTTTAAACGGACCATCCACCAGATGCATCAAAATACTCTGATTGCTCGTCAGGGTATTGCGCGTGGTGAACGTTTTGCTGATCCCCGCTTTGGAGACATCCACGGCCGCAGTCATCTGCGTCGGGCCGGATTCCAGCACCCGGCTACCGGTGCATCCCGGAATAAATTCCGGATAGGACTGAACGTCGTTCACTAACTGATACATTTGTTCCGCGCTGTAGGGAACAAGCGCGGTACGGCTAATCTGAGGCATAGCATTTTCCATGGTCACACAACAGACAAATAATAACATTTATCACCTGTTAAAAAAACGCTAAGCCTTATCTCGTGCTAAGATAGCGCGTTAGACCTCACAGGACGCAATGAGGTGACTTTTTAAAATCAGATTACCGACGGCTTTACGACACTTATGACGAAGAAAAAAGCACATAAACCTGGTTCGGCGACCATTGCGCTTAACAAGCGTGCTCGCCACGAGTATTTCATCGAAGAAGAATTCGAGGCCGGCCTTGCGTTGCAGGGCTGGGAAGTAAAATCGCTGCGTGCCGGGAAAGCCAATATCGGCGACAGCTACGTGATCCTGAAAGACGGTGAGGCCTTCCTGTTCGGCGCGAACTTTACGCCGCTGACCGTCGCCTCTTCACATTACGTCTGCGATCCTACCCGCACCCGGAAGCTGCTGCTGAACAAGCGCGAACTGGAATCCCTCTACGGACGCATCAACCGCGAAGGCTTCACCGTGGTGGCGCTCTCTTTGTACTGGAAAAATGCCTGGTGCAAAGTGAAAATCGGCGTGGCGAAAGGTAAGAAACAGCACGACAAACGTACTGACCTGAAAGCACGCGAGTGGCAGCTCGACAAAGCACGTATCATGAAAAACGCAGGACGTTGATTCTGCGCACTTATTGTACTATTCAATAAGTTAGCGTTTTGGGCTGGTGTCGAGGAAGTAAAATCTGGTATACTGAGTTCAACACTATTGGGGCTGATTCTGGATTCGACGGGATTTGCGAAACCCAAGGTGCATGCCGAGGGGCGGTTTGCCTCGTTAAAAGCCGCAAAAAAATAGTCGCAAACGACGAAAACTACGCTTTAGCAGCTTAATAACCTGCTAAGAGCCCTCTCTCCCTAGCTTCCGCTCTTAAGACGGGGATCAAAGAGAGGTCAAACCCAAAAGAGATCGCGTGGAAACCCTGCCTGGGGTTGAAGCGTTAAAACTAATCAGGCTAGTTCGTCAGTGGCGTGTTTGTCCGCAGCTGGCGTGCGAATGTAAAGACAAACTAAGCATGTAGTACCGAGGATGTAGAAATTTCGGACGCGGGTTCAACTCCCGCCAGCTCCACCAAACATTCATTCATGATGCATCATGAACCTTAAAAAAGCCTGTAACTTCAACGAGTTGCAGGCTTTTTTGTTGCATGTGTGGTCATGATCTCTGTATGAATCTTGACCTTTTGGCACCATGTTTAGCACCACGGTATCGTGGGGCTAAAAAAGCGTGGTGCTAAAACATGCCTAAGCAACTGAAACCCTTAACAAATGTGGAGATCGCTGGCGCGAAGCCCCGTAGCACGGACTATGAGCTACGGGACGGTGAAGGCCTGTACTTGCTGGTTAAGACTTCAGGGAGGAAGGCCTGGCATTTCGAGTATTATCATCCCGTCACCAAAAAGCGCACCAAAACCAGCCTTGGCCCTTACCCGGTCGTTACATTGGCGATGGCCCGCGAAACTCGCACGAAATACAGACGACTGCTCTATCAGGGCATCGATCCCCGTCAACACTTAGCAGGAATAGCCGAAGAAAAACGACTCCAGAATGAATGCACGCTGGAAAAAGTTGCGGAACAGTGGCTCAAAGAGAAAAAACGGACCAGCGATCTTAGCGAAGATCACGCCAAAGATGTCTGGCGCTCGCTGGAGATGCACGTCTTCCCTTCTCTGGGCAGTACGCCCGTCACCGAGATCCGCCCGAAGATGCTCAAGGAACACCTTACACCGCTGGAAGAACAGGGCATCCTCGAAACACTGCGGCGAGTTATCTCACGGCTCAATGAAATCTTCCGTTTTGCCATTTCCGAAGAGCTCATCGAGTTCAATCCAGCTGACAACCTGGTCGCCCGCTTCAAGAAACCGAAAAAGCAGAACATGCCCGCCCTTCACCCCAGCGAACTGGGCAGGCTAATGCTGGCGCTACAGAACGCCTCTATCCGCAAGGAAACCCGCTGCCTTATCGAATGGGAGCTACTGACCTGGGTTCGCCCCGGCGAAGCCGTTAGCGCCCGCTGGTGCGACATCGATATGAAAAAAGCGGAATGGCGTATCCCTGACACCTTTATGAAGATGAACCGTTCGCACACGGTGCCGCTCAGCAAACAGGCGCTGCGCGTTCTTCAGATAATGGAGCCCGTCAGTCGCCATCGCCCGTGGGTTTTCCCCAGCATTCGCAAACCACTGGAGCATATGCATCAGCAGACCGCGAACGCCGCGCTTATCCGTATGGGGTTTGGTGGTGAGCTGGTCGCCCACGGCATGCGCAGCATCGCCAGAACGGCGGGCGCAGGTCATTTTCCCCGTGAAGTCCTAGAATCTGCGCTGGCGCACCAGAAAGAAGATGAGATCGAAGCGGCCTACAACCGCAGCGACTATCTGGAACAAAGGCGACCGCTGATGCAGTGGTGGGGAAACTACGTTGATGCTGCCAGACGGCAGGCATTACTCGGTTAAGAAGAACCGCTGCGGATCGTGGAAGGAGAATAATGTGACCAGTCCCATTCGTCAGAATCTGTTTGAACGGGAATGTGATATGCCGCTGCTGGAAGCCCGGCATCTCGCCCTTCTGCTTCTCGGCCTTGATGCTTCCCAATCTGCAAACGCCCTGCCGAAAGAACATCAGGAGAATTACCGTATCCTGCACGACGCCATCAGCCGGACCATTAAGGCAACAGGCATGGTCAGCGCCCCGGCGAACAAACGCATGTTCTATGCCGATGAAATGTTCGCGCTGGCCTGGCGGCTTATTGATGACGAACTCACGCCGCCAGAAATTAAGGCCCGCAGCCTGAAGGCGGTGATGAAACTGTCACGCAACAGCCGTGGCCGCAAATGGCTTAAGACGCTCGGCGACGACGCGCTGCCGGATCTCACTGCATCCACACAACCTTCCCAGCGTGGGATGCATAAACGCGACAAAGCGCGGGAGAATACTGCCCGACTCTGCTGGCTGCTGGTTCAACTCCTGGTTGAGGAGACTGACGGGCGTTATGGGACGTCTGATAAACCGGCTTCGGATCGGATACTTCGTAATCTGAAGGCACTGGCGCAGGAACGAGGAGTGCCGTCAGACGGGCTTGGGCGGGGGACGTTTTATGAAGTGTTGAAAATGGGGAGAGAAAAGAGAGTGTAGGTAATTGCTATCTGTGCGCGATGCAGAGAACCGATTAAGATCTGAAAGCTCAGACGTATAGTCGGCTTCGTGCCAAAAGCGGACGTTGCTAAATCAGACTATGTTAATTAACGGGGAGCAAGTCAGTCAGTTGATGATGGGAGTGAATTGTCAAAAATTGTCGTCCGCCATCACCGCCAGCGGGGATTCTTGACTGTACGCGATCTAAGTTACAGTTACTTCAGTCTGTTAGGTTTCCTACAAATTTTAAGTATTTACGCTGATTAAATTCTTTTGAATACATCTTGATATCTTCTCTGTTTTTACCAAATATAGTGTTGCATGAGGCATTTGCTATCTTATAATTAAGCATATGTACGGCATCATCATTTAGTAGATTACTGGAAAAGGCGCATAATTTCGGTCAGTTGTGCATTCATGACCATAGATTGTCATTAGTCATATTTTGATATGCAATTTGTAGATTGTGTGGCTGGAGGTACAATTACTCATTAATATGAGTAGCTTGTAGCTTTTGATTAATTAGGAAAATTATGGAAAACAAAAACCAATACCAAGCATTATTAAGGGGCAAGGTTGCAGCAGCAATAGCCCAAGCAAGGTCCGCAGCAGATGTAACTCACAAAGGGGTTAAGGGTGCGGTTCTAGAAATATTATTGAGTAAGCTTTTCAGACCGCTTTTACCTGCAGATATTGGAGTCGGTACAGGGCAAATCATAGATGCTTTTGGAAACGCGCCCTCACCTCAGATTGACATTGTCATTTACAACAAAGAAATCCTCCCCCCCGTGCTAATTGATGAAAATGTTGGGATATTCCCGATTGAATCAGTACTCTATACAATTGAAGTTAAGACAACATTAAATGCAAAAGAGTTGAAATCAGCCAATGACTCGGCAAAGAAAATCATTACCACATTTAAATATCTTCCTGGAAAGCTTGATGAGAAAGGAAAGCGGGTGAATCACTCAATTAGTAAACCCCGAGCAGTCTTGTTCGCTCTTAATAGTAATTTAAAGGAAGGTGGTTTAACCGAAGCCGAAAGATATATAAAGTCCTATCAACCTGACAAACCTTATTTAAGTGCTATTTGCGTTGCAGGAAGAGAGTATTGCTATGAGGATAGAGATTGTTGGGTTTCGATGAAAACACCAGAAGATCACGATGAAACACTCAACCTTTTAGCTGGAATAACAAATACTTACAGGGAGGTATCCCTAAGTAGAGGGTATCCTCAATTAGGCTACTACATTGCATCAGACCGGGGTGGATATGCACTTACCCCCTCCACAAATCTACCTAAGCTAACTGTAATTTGCGAACAATGCGGAAATCAAGATGAAATTATTTGTACTTTTGACCAAGATGATTTCAAAATAATTAATGGCACTATATCAAATGATACATTATGTGAGTGTGGAGGGAAATTAACTTCAGCAAAAGGGAATTATGTCATAAAAGGAGGACGATTAAGAGAAATAGCACCGTTAGGGCCAATGGAATTCAAATTCTAGGAACAGGCTAATCAAATATGCAGATTATTTCATCAACCATAGGGTAATCGCCTCACAAATGAGCGAAGATGGCAGGAACGAGGCTGATTTAAATCCCAAGGTTGCCAACCGCAACAAAGGCCCGTGCCGCCAGCCCGAAAAGAATGTTTTCACCGACGAACAGATCGAGAAGCTGCAGGAGGTTTTCCACGGCTCGATGTTCGCCTACCAGCGCCACTGGTACGAGGCAGGCAACCGCCACCGTATCCACAACCTGCTCAAATCGCGCCAGACCGGGGCGACCTTCTTTTTTGCCCGGGAGGCGCTGATTGACGTCATCACCATCGGCCGCAACCAGATTTTTCACTCCGCCAGCAAGGCGCAAGCGCACGTCTTCAAGCAGTACATCATCGACTTTGCTTTCCAGTTGTAATAGGAAGCTTCGGATATTCCCGCTTCGCGGCAGACATCCTTGACGGTGCGTCCGGCTTCGACGGACTTCAGAACAGCAATGATCTGGTGTTCGGTGAATCGGGCTTTACGCATGGCGAACTCCTCCAGGGACATAATTGGTATGTCGGAAGATCTCTAAAAGTGAATGGTTCGTTTTGCAGGGATACTTACAACTTCAGGAGATCAATAAATGAGTAAATGAAGATATAGTTCGGTTTAAAGACTATCAACTTCAGCCATCTTAAATATTAAACACAAATAGAACATTAGTAATTTAAGAGGCGTTAAAAACGCCTCTTATTATTACCTCAACCTTCGTAAAGAAGTTTTTTCTTACGTATCTCTTCACTGAATGTTTTCGAGTTCAAATCGATCAAATTTAGATCTCGAACTTTTCTAGACGCGGTGTATTGACTCGTATCTAGCATATATGCTTCAAAAACTAATCCATCGGCCCCTTTCTTCAAGGTTACGCGAGACTGAACCAAGTGTACAAGTCTTAAATCAATTAATTGATTAATGGCATCTTTAACCGGACCTGTCATTTTTTGATTAACTAGAAAAATATTACACTTCGCATCATTCAAACAAAATGCCACAAGCTTTGCAAATGAATCTTCTAAAGCAACACGGTCATCATCAGCATCTAGTTTAAATTCCTCACGTTTTATGTCACCATATTCGCCAGTTGCTAGGTTCACATCTTCAGCACCAATTCGAGGGCCTCGAGGATGATCTGGTCCTCTTTCCCTAGCATGGTTAATAGATTTAGTAAATATACCAATAAAATCCCTCGTTACACCACCTGAAGCAATAATCAATCTATCAACTGCGGTTGTATTTAATAGCCCACTGACTGTGATAGGTGGTGTTTCAATCATCAAATTAGTGAGAATTTTTTGCATGAACTGCTTCAGAGTCGCAAACTTCTCCAAAGAAATATCTATATTTATTTCTTTCGCATCATCTCCAAGTTTAACGCCTGTAGGAGGATCAGTATGAATATACCATTCACTTCTGTGCTTAATGGTACCAATCTTCAGCCATAAACCATTTCCTTTAGCAACCCTATGGAAGTAATCAATAACTTTAGCCTGATCGCTTCTTCTAATATGATAAAGATCATCAAGTATTAAATAGGCAGGCCCCTCAGATAAAACAGAGAGCTTGTTAAAAAACCTTTGAAACTTGAGTATGTTTTGATGCAAATACTCTGTTTTTATTGATTTATATCCCTCGCTTATTTCTTTAACATCCGTATTCCCTTTTTTAACTGCACCGCCTATTTCTACTGGACCTTTCTTCAATGCAGCATTACCTGATGCTTCAAAATTTCCAGTGGAAGTTTCCTTTTTTTGCACATTGATTTCTTCTGGCTGCAGAAGTTTATTTTCTAAATCCTGAATGATAACTCTCAGTTCACCGATAAGCTCATTGGTAGGATTTTTTTTGAAAGGTTTTCTTTCTGGTGCTTTACCAAAAAGACGATTCCAAAATGTAGTTTTAGTAGCTGGCGTTAATGCAGCAGTTTCTAACCAACTCTCAAATTCTTGTAAACTTTTAATTAAAACGCTAATTAGAACATCAGGATATGAATGCCCCTTAAATGTCTCCATATCAACAAAAGAAATAGGCCTTCTATCAATAGTAAGATTGGCAACTACCTTCCTCAATAATGAGGACTTGCCCGACCCCCTTCTCCCAAAAATCAAACTATGCTGCCTAGCTTTCGATTGAGCAAGAACTCCGGGCGCAGGTTCAATAAATCTCTTGACATTTTCGGGTGTAGCCCTCATGGCTTCATCACACAAAATGATCAAGTTATCTACTTGTTCATCTCTTAACTGAGATATTTCACTCTTAGCCATTGAAAAATCCTTTTTAGGAAAAAACTCAAACTATCAAGAATCCTTAAAACGAACAACTGCTTTAATTATAGATTTTCTGGTGCAGCGCGCGCTCGTATCCCCGCCACGCCTGCCCGCTTTGCGTAGTGGTTTTCATGCGTCTGCCTAATATAAGTAAAAGCCCGCCAGAACTGGCTGGCTTGGGTATAAACGATCCTCGATCATTCATTTTCATGCAGCATAGATATGCACAACAGCACAAACGCTCGCACTGCTCGTTGTTCAACGTTGCTGTGCCTAACTTGGGAGATCCATTGAACGGTTGTACTCATGGGCACGGATTTTTGCCATCAATTCATCGGTCAGCGCTGAAACCCACTGGATAGCAAGCCGCTTTTCTTCATCATCGCACTCACTAGCCGCTACAAGCTTCACAAAAAATCAATACGCTGGAGCTTCAACGACTCCAAAAAATAGTCCTGCATTTTCCGCTCCATTAAAAAAATCTGTATATAAACACAGCTTATATTTAGCCATGAAATGTAAATTGTTTTTTCTATGTTTCAAACAGATGGCTCAAGTGCGATGCTTTAGAAGAGACAACGGAATGAGGGATAAATCGATGCGTAAAGCATGTATTGAACTTATGGCGGGAACTAACGCAGCCTGCCTGGTTGCAGGCGAACTTGGCACTGGCCGCTGCCTTTACTTGGTTGTGGTAATGGAAGATATATTTGGTAAGCCTACAACAGAACAATGGCTAAAAGCCTTCCGGCTTTGCGAGGCCAAAGCGGCTGAACTTAAGTATGAAGTTGCCCGCATCCGCGGCAAGCCTCTGGCTTGTAAGCTTTCATTTTGAGGCGGCTGAATACCACTGCCGCCATTTATCATTTTTCTGCAACCGCTGGTTACGGCAAAAAATGCGCAATCCAGCCCCAGATGGAATACTGCCACCACGCAAAAGCAGATCCACCTCCGTATTGCTTGCATCAAAACCGCTGGATTTCAGTTCAACCTCAAGCTGCGGGCGTTGCTGCTCGGAAAAGTTCTGCTTGTATGTTTTATCCTCTTCGGTTTTACCAGTTTCATCCTAGCTGTAAGCCCCCGGCATTCCTTCTGGCTCATGCCATGGAGGTAATTGTGTAGCTCCTTCACATTCATAGCCTTAATATCGGTTGGATCCCCCCCTAATTAGTTCAAATTTTCAACAGGGGGACAGTTATTGCCACGAGTCCAAGGGGCGCAAGCGCCCTGGTCGGCTGTCGCCTCCTGAAGGTCAACGGCTTTACGAACCATTTTCCACTTCACTGCATGAGTGCAGATCCGGCCTTCAATGATCGGGAACCAGATGCCATAAATACGAACACTATGATCGCCATAGGCGCTCGGCTCGTCGTTCAGCTCATAGGCAGTTCTGACAAGATGATGTTTACGGGGAACCAGGAAGCCGCCCTGCTTCATGATGTAGATGGCAAAACAGCCAGCATCAGCTGCGGCCAGCACAGCATCCAGGCGCAGGTTTTCCAGAACCGGCGCGCCTGCCTTCTTATCACCCTGCGCTCTTGCAGCCTGACCGGCCAGCAAGCGCCGTTCGCGGTACGCCTGGCTGCCAGGGCCAAAGAAGCGGAATTGCTGGACACGGTGCAGCGAAGCCCAAGTTACGTTCTCAGCGTTATCGCGCAGTGATCTGCCTGTTTCTTTACTGATTTCCTGCGCCAGCCCACGCCCGTCGACGCTTTTACTGATGTATTTGGCGATATAGTTGGCCGGTGTACCTTTGTGCAGGTTGATAAGCTCAGACTTTAAGCGCGTCCCGGTAGCGATAGCTATTGTGAAGAGTTTATAGTCGTGCGTTGCCATTCGTTAACCTCAACAGGTAGCGTCCTGATTGAGCATGAGGGAAATAAAACTACTTACTTTCAATTATTTATTTGGAAGCTATCAGTTCTAAAAACCCAGAAATTCTTCCCGGACTCATTACTTTCTATCCGGACTCCGATTTTTCACCCGGACCTATACCTCCCCTTCCCGTTCCGCGCTATAACCGCTCCGACACTCTGTTCCCGTGAGGCGCAATCATGAAAACCCGTGTTGACAGTAACGATGCTTTTCCCGAAAGCGGTAACGTGCGTATGCGGCAGGTGGTCCAGTTTCTGGCGATGAGCGAATCGTCGGTTTACCGCCTGATTAAAAACACCGACTTTCCCCGCCCCGTCCACCTCTCTTCCAGACTGGTGGTCTTCGATGCCGCTGAAATTCGTCAGTGGCAACAGCGCCGCACCGCCATCCGTTAATCCACGCTCAGGGATGAGCCGACCGATACCCCATCATGAAACGCGCACCCTTTCTCTGTAAGCAGTCTCCGGACCGCACGCTCGAAGTGGTGATCCTTGCCGGAAGCCTGGCATGGGAAACCTCACGTGTGTGGCGAAAAGATCCCGACCGGGAAGATGATGTTCCCCCTGTGGTACTCGGACCAGATGAACTGGCCGATCTGGCCAACCTGACCATAATCAGACCCGACACGCTCTATGTCCGGGTACTTCGCACCGGCGATATCCGCGAAGAAGACCTGATGAAAATCGCCGTAAAACTGGCGCACGTGGGTGTACAGATGGCCCGGCTGATGAGCCCTGACGGTGAGTTGCTGGAGAACTGGACCGGGCAGCTTGCACGCCTGCGGCAGGAAAGGCCTTCCGACATCCTGCCGGATAACTTCCGCCTCGATGAAGAAGCACTGTGGTTTGACAAGCTGACCGAGCGACGCGACGGGGAAAGCGACGTCCAGCCCCAGCGCATCTGTTCCCCTCTGCGCGTCACCGCCATCACCTGCGACAGCCATGACGGCAGCTATGGCCGCCTGCTGGAATGGCATACCACCACCGGGCAGTTACGGCGCTGGGCCATGCCGATGGCAATGCTCAGCGGCAACGGCGAGGAGCTGCGACGCATTCTGCTGGAGAATGGCCTGACCTACATCGCTACCCGCCCCGCCCTGCGCAGCCTGTTATGTGAATATATCTCGCGGTCACTCCCCGGACGCCGGGTCACCTGCGTGGAGAAAACCGGCTGGCACAACGGCGTGTACGTGCTGCCGGATGAGGTTATCGGTCCCGGTGGCGACAATGTCATCCTTCAGGGCAGCCACTACCTGACCGGCGGCTTTGCACAGTCCGGTACGCTGGCGGAATGGCAGGAACAGGTCGCCGCGCTCTGTGCAGGTAACTCACGGCTGGCCTTTGCCCTCTGCTGTGCACTGGCCGCCCCGTTGCTGCGCCTGACCGGAACGGGCGGCGGAGGCTTTCATCTGCGCGGTGAGTCCACCGACGGCAAAACCACGGTGATGAAGGTGGCCGCTTCCGTCTGTGGCGGTACCGATTACTGGCACTCCTGGCGGGCCACCGGGAATGCGCTGGAGGGAATTGCCAGCCGCCACAACGATGCCCTGTTGCCGCTCGATGAACTGCGCGAAGTGGACCCGCGGGAAGCCGGAATGATTGCCTATATGCTGGCGAACGGCCAGGGCAAGGGGCGCGCCCGTACCGACGGCGAAGTGCGCAACCGCAGGCACTGGACGCTGCTACTGTTCTCCACCGGGGAGCTGTCGCTGGCGGAACATACCGAACGCGCCGGGGAGCGCTTCTACGCCGGAATGGACGTGCGCATGGTACAAATCCCCAGCGACACCGGACAGCATGGTGCGTTTGAGCAGTTGCACGGGTTTGCCAGCGGCCAGCAGTTCGCCGATGCCCTCTGCGACCGGGTGGCCCGTTTCCACGGCACCGCCTTTCGTGCCTGGCTGGCCTTCCTCACCCACGACCTGGACGCCAGCACCACGCTGGCAAGAAAATTACTTCGCCACTACCAGACCGCCCTGATGCCGGAGCATGCCGGAAACCAGGTGCAGCGCATTGTGGCCCGTTTTGCGCTGCTGGCGGTGGCCGGAGAGATAGCGACGCTGCAGGGCATCACGGGCTGGCAGGAAGGCACGGCGTATGAGGCGGTGCAGATCTGCCTGCACGCCTGGCTGAACGAACGCGGCCATATTGCTAACCAGGAGGATGAAGGTGTGCTGGCGCAGATCAAGCGGTTCATTACCGCGCACCAGTACAGCCGTTTTGCCTCGTGGGACGGCCCGGACCGCCCGCTGAATATGGTGGGCTTTCGCCGGGTGGAAAAAGATCCGCTGACGGGTGAAGAGCACACACTGTTTCACATCCTGCCGGAGGGCTGGCGGGAAATGTGCCGGGGATTCAGTCCCGCCAGAGCGGCCAGATTATGTCTGGAAGCGGAATGCCTGCTGCCCGGCAGCGACGGGAAATACCAGTCGCAGGTTCGCCTGCCGGAGATCGGCAAAACCAGGGTCTACCGGCTCACCTCCCGCATCCTCAGTATCTGAGTGCAGTCTCGCGTGTCTTAAAAAAAGGTGGGACAGGGTGGGACAAGTGGTACACGCAGAGCTGGCGCGGGTTTCAGCGTCCCACTTTAGATAATCTGGTTTAAAAAAAGTGGTACAGGGTGGGACAGCCGTTGCTGAATCTGTCCCACTTTTCCGACTGGCATTTTTCAGGTGGTACAGCGCAAAGCCACGGCTGGCGCGGTTGTACCACTTGTCCCACCTGTACCACCTCAAAAACAGAAGAACTGAAAATGGCGAAAAGGGACTGAAACGGCAAAGGCTGAAAGGAAGGGAGAATAAGGGGAACGGGCCTGCCCTTAAAGGGCAAAAGCCATGAGAGATACAGACTGATAGTGATCGTTAGTTCTATTGCTCAGTATTATTGTCACCGTCAACATTATGGTCGATCTGACGCGCCACACTTGCCAGAACGCGTTTCAGTACCCGCCCTCGCTGTACAGGGGCCATGTATTTGAACAGGTTATTGAGTAGCTCAAGATCCTTTTCAATTTCTGATATCCCGTCCTTTGGACAGGCAAACTCTTCATCATCACCTAAAAACCATCCCGCTTTGATGCCCATACCAGCAGCTATCTTCCGAAGTTGCATGATTCCGGGAACGGATTCTCCCTTCAGATAGCTTCGAATGGTTGAATTGGGAATACCGGTTTTATCTACCAGAGAACTGACTGTGTCTTCAGATAACGACATCGCTTCGGCAAGGCGAGTGCCAAACTGAAAATTGTTATCTTGATCAAAAAATTGATTATCTTTTTTAGACATTAGACGCCACTAATCAGTAATCAATTGATTTTGTTGAATTCAATAAAAATAAATTCACAAAATCATGTGATAACTTATCTGTACAAATTGCAGACTATCACCCTCTGCAAACCCAACTGCTGAGCATCGCATACTCAGGGCTGAATTGCCACGCATCCGCTCGTCCTGAAAACCGCTCAGTTCACAAAAACACGCCACAAGCGGGGATAACAAAGAAAGCAGTATGAATCACAGCTGTTTATCGCCATTACCGGAGCCCCAGACGCTTACGCCTGTCATGCCTTAACCTCTGTCCGATAAGTCTGTGCGCTCCGGGCCTTTTACCCGGAGGACTCCTTATGTGGACAGTCAGCCTCGCTGAGGCGTTTATTCATGTATTCCAGACCGCAGGCAAAATCTTCCTCGACATGATGACCGGGCTTATCCCGATGCTTATCTGCCTGCTGCTGGCCATCAACTTCCTGATGAAGCTGGTCGGTACCGTCAGAATGGAGAAAGTCGCCGCCCTGCTCGGCCGCTCGCGCATCCTCACCTACGGCGTGCTGCCGGTGCTCGGCTGGTTCTTTATGAGCAGCCCCGGCGCGCTCACTTTAGGCAAGCTTTTGCCGGAGAAGAGCAAGCCTGGCTATGAGGACGCACTCGGCACCACTGCCCATCCGCTCACCAGCCTGTTTCCCCATGTGGTACCGTCGGAGCTGTTTGTCTGGCTTGGTGTCGCTGCCGGAGTTAAGGCGCTCGACCTGCCCGTCACCTCGCTGGCGCTGCGTTATATCGCTGCCGCCATGCTGATTGGTTTAATCCGCGGGATTATCACCGAGTATCTGTTCCTGCGGCTCAGCAGGCGGGGGAATGCGCCATGATGATTTACTGCGCACGTATTACTGCCATCGGGCTGTTTGTCGCCGACGGCCTCACCGACAAGATGCTCATCACCTTCGACAGCAACGGGCCGAAGGACTGCCTCGATTACTCCCTCTCGCTGGAGCCGTCGTTCCGGGAAGAGAGCCTGATGATACTCCCCGGCGACCGCCTGATGCTGGCAGGGCATGATTATCTGGTGACTGCCGTCGGCAAGGGTGCACAGCAGGCGCTGTTTGAACTCGGCCACCTGACGCTGGTGTTCAATGGTGACCTGAATCCCTGCCATGTCGGCGCGGTTCATCTCTCCGGCCCGGTGCCGAAACTCCATGACCTCCACGGCAATCTGGTGATTGAGGAGGGGCGGCCATGAACACGGTGCTTATTCCTCCCGGCCCCGGCGGTTACGGCAAGGGACTGTGGCTGCCCGTTGGCAGCGGTAAAAAAGTACTGTCGCTGACCGGGCGGGAAATCCATCCAGTGGCGATAGAAATTGGCGCGCTCACCGAATCGGAAGTGGTGAACGGCTTTGCCGATATCCCCCCGGATGATGAACTGCTGTGCGTGGTGATTAACTGCGCCGGGTCCCTGCGCTGTGGTCTGTACCCACAGAAGGGTATCCCGACCATCAACGTGCTCCCCACCTGGCGGGCCGGACCGCTGGCGCAGTTTATTACCGAAGAGAACTACGTCTCCGGCGTCACGATGGAACAGCTGGTTCTGGTGGATACCGCCGAAGCACCGGACAGCAGACCAGAGGCAAGCACAGAGCCTGCGCCACGGGTTACCACCACTCCACCACCACCGCGCGGCGCGGAGAAGCTGGTGCGCATGGTCGAGCAGACCGGTACCGCCGTCGGCCACGTTATCGCCCTGCTGTTCGCCGCCAGCCGTGAGGCGGTGGATGTCTCCCTGCGCAACGTCATCCCGTTTATGGCCTTTGTCTCGCTGCTGATAGCGCTGGTGCAGGAGACCGCGCTCGGTAGCCTGATAGCCCATGCCCTGACGCCGCTGGCGAACTCGCTGTGGGGACTGGTGCTATTGTCGCTCATCTGTGGCATTCCGTTCCTCTCCCCGGTGCTCGGACCGGGCGCGGCCATCTCGCAGGTGATTGGCGTGATGATAGGCACACAGATTGGCGCAGGGGCGATATCTCCGGCCTTCGCCCTGCCCGCGCTGTTCGCCATCAACGTGCAGGTCGGCTGTGACTTCGTCCCGGTGGGCCTTTCGATGCAGGAGGCGAAACCGGAGACCATCGCAAAAGGTGTACCCGCCTTTCTACTGTCGAGACAACTGACCGGACCGCTGGCCGTCATTATCGGCTGGCTGTTTTCCCTGGGCTTATTCTGAGGACATCACGATGAACAAAATCAGAGCCGCCGTGGTGGGCGCAGGTATCTACGGTAAACACCACATGAACGCGTACCGCCATAACCCGGACACGGTACTGGTCGCCATCTGCGACACCGATACAGAACGCTGCGACGACCTTGCCATGGCGTACGGCGTGATGGGCTACACCCGGCTGGATGTTCTGCTGCAGGAGGAAGCCATCAACGTGGTCTCGGTGGCGACACCTGACCCGTGCCACACCGAATCCATCCTCACCGCCCTGCGCCACGGTAAGCATGTACTGGCGGAAAAACCGCTCGCCACGTCGGTACGCGAGTGCGAGCTTATCGTGGAGATGGCGCAGCAGCGGGACCTGCTGGTCGGCGTCGATTTCCACAAACGCTGGGACCCGGCGGTGATGCGCATTAAGGCCGAACTGGAGAAGCCGGAAGCCGGGCGCATCCTGCGCGGGCATATCAGTATGGACGACGTGATTAGCGTGCCGACAGAGTGGCTGAACTGGGCGGGCGCAAGCTCCCCGGTGTGGTTTCTCGGCTCACACTGCTTCGACCTGGTGCACCATCTTTCCGGGCAGGAGGTGGTATCGGTGTACGCCGTCGGACAGAAGCGGCTGATGGTTGAATGCGGCCTCGACACCTTCGACAGCGTGCAGAGCCTGCTGACGATGGCCGACGGCAGTTCGTGGGTGGTGGAAAACTCGTGGGTGCTGCCGGAGGGCTTTCCGAAGGACAACGACGGGCGCATCGATATTCTCTGCGAGGCAACCTGGATCCGCAACACCTCACAGCATCGCGGGCTGGAAATCACCACGCCGGGCATGACGCTCACCCCCAACAGCTATTTCATCAACTACCGCAACGGCGTTGCCAGTGGTTTTGGTATCGACCCCATCAATGATTTTGTGCGGGCAGTCAGGCATAAAACGCCGTACCCGGTCACCGCCGAAGACGGGCTGGCGGTAAGCCGGGTTTGCGAGGCGGTGCATCGCAGTCTGGAGAGCGGGAAACCTGAAAATCTATAATCAAACGGCGCAGGGCAGCTCCCTGTGCCAGTTCCATATGATTTTGCTAATTCTACTCACTGGTTTATTCACTCGTCAGGCTTTGGCCCGCAGATATATTAATGTTTTCCATCCTGCCGCAACAAAACCTCACACACGATTGTATGTTTTTTAGTCATCAAGGGGAGTGGAGGTATTTTATGGCTATGACCTTTTTCACCTTCCTGCCAATAGTATCATGCTAAACCTCTCATCTATGTTTATTGCACCAATAATAGTCAACAAGTATTTCAAAAAAGTCCCAAGCAAATTATAATGCTGGAGTTTCATAATGTCCCTTTAAAAACCATTTTAAGAAGAGCTATTATGTCCCTCCCTACAAATTTTAATGATATTCTTCGTGTTTTTGAAAAAGATTACGATACAGCCAAAGAAGATAATGCCCTAAGTGCACGCGGCCAATTTCTGCAACTTTACCCCCTTAATCACCTAAAAAAAATGACGCTTGATGACTATGTCATCGGCAAAGGTACAGCTTCATTTTGTGCTTATGTTGAAGTAAAAACCAGAACATGGGCAAATATGCAAGGTGCGACGGCGCTCAAATTTGGTATTTATTATGGAAAATCAAAATCAGATCCAACCGTCCGCTATCGTTTTACTCAGAAATTTGGCGATGATAATAGTACTAATAAAGAAGTTTTCGCTAATGTTAAAGACGCTTTACTAGACCTAATACAGTCAGGGAAAGAATTAGATTTTAGAGCGATTGACGAGAACCCCCTATCCCAAATGTTTAAGGCTAAAATATTGAGCCTTTACTTCCCAGAACACTTTATAAACATTTGCAGCAAAGAACATCTTAAAGATATTGCTATGGAAATGGGTATAAAAGAGCAACAGTTTATTAGTAAATATCAACATTTGTTATTCAAGAAAAAACTAGAGCATAAAATCACCCGAAACTGGAGCAATCCAAAATATATGACCTTCCTTTATGCCCAATTCATACGTAAGGATCTTAGCAGCGCTCCTGCTGTTATAGTTAAAAAACCACAAAAAAGAAACCATCCCGAAGTCAATTTCGAAGAAATAACGGAAAATCGTGATTTAATAGGCAAAAAAAGCGAAGAATATGCATTAAACTGGGAAAAAAACCGCCTAATCGGTCTCGGCTATTCAAAACTAGCTGAGGAAATAGATGATCGCCGTAATCGTCCAACTTATGGTTACGACTTTCTTTCTTTTAATGCCCCAGGTGATGAGCGATACATCGAAGTTAAATCAATTGGCCGGGATGGAAAAGAGGGAGCATTCCGTTTTTTCCTGTCAGGAAATGAACTCACCGTTTCTAATTTAAGTAACCACAGTAAAAACTATTATTTTTATCTTGTACAGTATGGGAAAGATGGAGAGCCATGCAATCTATATGTAAAACATGCTCAAGATCTTTACACTAATAGTGAAATGTCCCCTTGTGCTTACGTTGTTAGGTTCGATCTGGAAGAACCTGCTTAATAGTTTCAACAACCTCCGGCTCATAACTTTAAAAGTGTGAAATCAGGCGCAGAGTCACCTGCGCCTTCATCTCAATGATGCTGCAACAACACCTGTGAAATCTTCCTTGCCTCAACAGCTGGATCCACCGCATGCGTGATCGCCGATCCTACAATCACCACATCTGGGCCTAACAGCGCATAGTCCTTCACCGTCTGGCTGCTGATACCGCCTGCCACGGCAATCCGGGCTTTCCGGCGCGCCTTCAGCATCGTTATCAAATCATCAATCGGTTTGCGCCCTGCTGCCTGCTGGTCGGTGCCGGTGTGAACTGCAAGCATATCCGCCCCTGCCTCCTCCAGCAGGCGAACCCGTGCGGGCAGATCGTCGACGCAGATCATATCCACCACAACCTGCTTTCCGGCCTCTTTCGCGGCGCGGATGCAGGACTGGATCGTCAGCACATCGGTCACGCCTAACACCGTGACATAGTCTGCCCCGGCGTCGAAAAGCAGCTGCGACTCAAAATGGCCGCCATCCATAATTTTCGCATCCGCCAGCACTTCCTTATGCGGGTATTTTTCTTTAATGGCTTTAATCGCGTTCACGCCTTCCCGAATAAGAAAGGGTGTTCCCACTTCAATAATATCAACTTCATCAACCACCTTCTCAATAAATACCAGCGCTTCAGGCAGGGTTAACTCGTCCAGGGCAAGCTGTAATTTCATGTTGGTTTCCTTGTATCGAATGACTATTCGAGGTTGGCGTGCAGCGCAAAACCTTTGGTTAAGCGATATCCCGTCGACTGCGCCAGATTCACAATCATGGCATCGCCCAGCACCATGACCGCCTCTTCAAACAGGCTGCCGCCGGGCAGAATGCCTTTCACGTTATCGGGTCCATCCGGTAGTTTGTCGGTATAGGCCGGGATCCTGACCACCACCTCCGCCAGATTCCCCAGCGTGGACTCGGGGAAAATGGTCAGCAAGGCCACTGTGCCGCCCAGTTGCTTCGCTTTTGTAGCCACATTCACCAGCGAAGCCGTTTCGCCCGAGGCGCTGGCCAGCAGCAGCAGGTCGCCTTTTTGCAGCGCAGGCGTGACCACATCGCCGACAACATGCACCTTCAGGCCGATATGCATCAGGCGCATCGCCAGAGCTTTCAGCATTAACAGCGAACGCCCTGCGCCAAAAACAAATATCGCGTTCGCTTCAGCGATGGCCTGCTCCAGACGTGCCAGCGCAGCGCCATCAATCCGCGACATCGCCTGATTCAGGTCGCTACAGGCAACGCCTGCAACAGATTGCGTTTCCATCATGCGTCCTCCTGACAGAGCGGGAATAAATCATCCTGATACTGGAGCATCCCCATGATTTCCCGGACATAGTTATCGACATGCCCCAGAAAATGGAAACGTTCCGGCGCGGCGCGATAGCGCTGGTAAAGTGGCGTATCGAAGGTGATGCCAAGATGCGGGTTCTCTTTGACGGTGGCGAATTTGATGTGCGGAATATGCGGATAGTAATGATTCTTGCGCACGCAGAGCTGCCCGTTCTCCTCCACGATGTAGCAGGCCATACCGTGGTAAAACTGCACCGTGTCGTAGTGAACCGCGCAGGGTTTATACGCCAGGTTGCTGAATACCAGCGGCCCGTCGCCGATATTGATAGAGCAGTGGCCGTAATTCGGCGGCACGATAATGCTCTGCCCTTCCTTCACCACCGCCACGATAAGATCGTCCACCAGCAGATCTTTTGGCTCAACGGCAAAATCCGGCGACTTTTGCAGGATATACGCCGCAGTGCCCTTAATCACTTCATACACTTCCGGATGGGTGTTGCGCCGCGTATCGTTATAGCCGTGATAGTGACCGCTGGTTTTCTTGCGCTCCTTGCCAATCGTTCCCGGCATGATGATGGTGATGTCGTACTGATACTGATCAGCGGCAAGCCGTTCCTGATCCTCCGGAAAGCACAAGCCGCGATAAACATCGTAAGCCGGTTCATCGCATAGCGCTTCGGTGAACTCCGGTAAGACTACCGCCATCTGCCCGGCGCTTTTGCGGCCAAAGCCGAGATAGTTCAGCGGGGGTTTCAGCGCCATCACGCCGTCGTCATCGAGATACAGCGGCAAGCCGCTGTGGTGTAGCTGTTTCATTTTGCCTCCTGTGTATACGCGTTAGCTGCGCGGATCGCCTCTTTCAGCCGATCGGATTTCATGCCAAATACGCTCTGGATATTGTTCCCGACCTCGACGACGCCCGCCGCGCCAAGCTGTTTCAGCAGTGCTTTGTCCACGAGTGTCTTATCCGTCACGTCAATGCGCAGACGCGACATGCAGGCTTCGATGCTGGTCATATTCCCCAGCCCGCCATAGGCCAGAATGATGCCGCTCACGAGGTCGTTCTGTTCGTTTTCCTGCGCCACAGCGGTTTCTTCAACTTCACGCCCCGGCGTCAGCAAATTCCAGCGGCGGATGGCAAAGGTAAAGAGGACGTAGTACACCACGCCCATCACCAGCCCGACCGGGAACACCATGTACCAGTGAGGCGCGCGCGGCAGGACGCCAAAGAACAGATAGTCGATAAGCCCGCCGGAGAAAGAGAGCCCGATGTGTACGCTGAACCACTCCATCAGCAGGAACACCAGCCCCGCCAGGACGGCGTGAATGCCATACAGCACGGGCGCAACAAACAGGAAGGAGAACTCAATCGGCTCGGTGATGCCGCAGACGATGGAGGTGATCGCGCCGGAGAGCATAATACCCTTCACTCGAGCTTTGTTTTCCGGGCTGGCGCAGCGATAAATCGCCAGCGCTATCGCCGGAATGCAGAACATCTTGATCGGCGTCAGCCCGGCCATAAAGGTTCCGGCGGTAATCGGCACCTGATCTTTCAACTGGGCAAAGAAGATAAGCTGGTCGCCATGCACCACCTGCCCGGCTTTGTTCACGTACTCGCCAAACTGCAGCCAGAACGTCGGCCACCAGACATGGTTAAGACCAAACGGGATCAGCAGTCGCTCGACAAAACCGAACAGGAAGGCGGACACGCCCGGCCCCTGCACCGTCATGGTATTCGACAGGCCATTAATCAGATGCTGAACCGGCGGCCAGACCACCGCCATCACCAGCCCGACAAACAGCGCGGCGAAGGAGGTCACTATCGGCACAAATCGCTTGCCGGAGAAGAACTCCAGCCACGAAGGAAGCTGGATGCGGTAATAGCGTTTATACAGCCAGGCGGCGATAATCCCGATAATGATGCCGCCAAACACGCCGGTCTGCAGCGAAGGGATGCCCAGCACCATAGTGTAGTCACGCACCTGCGCCACCGACTCGGGCGTGATCCCCAGAAACTGGCCGATGGTGACGTTCATAATCAGAAACCCGGCGATCGCCGACAACCCGGCAATGCCCTGATCGTCACTAAGCCCTACCGCCACGCCGACCGCAAACAGCAGCGGCAGGTTAGCGAAAATCGCACTGCCCGCTTCTGCCATCAGCTTCAGCACGTGAACCAGCCAGTCAGCGCCGAGAAACGGCAGGCTGGCGACAATATTGGGATCCTGAAAGCTGACGCCGAAGGCCAGCAAAATACCGGCGGCAGGCAGCATGGCTATGGGGATCATGAGCGATCGCCCGATGCTTTGTAACATTTGCAGAAGGTTTAATCTTTTCATCTCGATCTCCTGAGCGCGTCTTTATGACAGGGATTCGCACAACAGCAGGTTCTGCTCCGAACACCTTCAGTATCCGAACCGGAGGTGATTAAAAAAACAGCAACCGAAGACGAAAGTTATTTCCGGTTTTCGCTTAAAACCGGAAAATTTATGAGGACAATCACGCCAGAAGCCGTCAGAAAGGGATAAAAGAGGAAAACACGTTCGGCGGGAGGGCATCATATGAGTATCTTCGAGGCGCATTTTCGCAGGCTGCACGCCCGCTACGGCGCAGGCCAGACGCACGAATTACAGATGCAGGAAATCGCCGCCATCTTCGGCTGTTCGGTGCGTAATTGCCGGATTGCGCTGAAAAAGATGCACCATGAAAAATGGCTCGACTGGCAGCCGCAGCGCGGACGCGGCAAGCGCTCACGGCTCCACCTGTTAACCTCGCCGGAAAAGCTGTTCAGCCAGAACGTCAATAAGCTGCTGGAGAAGCAGGATTACGGCAACGTGCTGCGGTTTATCGGCAACGACAAGTATCTGCTGGATCGCCTGAGCCTGTGGCGCTTTGGGGTGCAGGATAAAAGCAGCGAAACGCGGGTGCGCATTCCTTACTATCGCAATCTGGATCCCCTTAACCCGCTCGTTCCCCTGCGGCGGACCGAACGCCACCTCCTGCGCCAGTGCCTGAGCGGGCTGACGCGCTATGACGCCGTTCATGGCAGGATCGTCCCCGATATTGCCCACTACTGGACCCACAACGAGAACTTTACCCGCTGGGAGTTCTGGCTGAAATCCACCGCCCGCTTTGCCGATGGCAGCGAACTGGATGCCAGCACCGCTCAGCGCTGCCTGCTCGCCGCCAGCCAGAGCCCGCAGTTCGCCCCGCTTTTCAGCCCAATCAAAGCCATCACCGCTGACGCCCCCTGGCATCTGACGATTGAAACGCATCACCCGGTCAGGCGGCTCGACTGCCTGCTCGCCACCCAGCCGACGATGCTGTTTGATTACCAGCACGGACACATCCGCTGTACCGGCGCTTTCCACTTGCAGGAGCACAGCGACAACTTTATGGTTTTGCGGCGCAATCAACACTGGCACCAGGCGCGGCCCGGACTGGATGAGATCACCATTTTCACCTGGGCTCCGGAGCATATCAGCATGAGCTTTATTCCCCTGCTGCGGGGCGAAGAGGCGCAGGATGACCGCCCGCTCAACGAGCGTAGTCTGGAGCAGGGCTGCTGCTTTGTACTGCTAGATAGTGACGGTGCCTTTGCAGATGAGGCCGGAAGACGGTTTATCAATTACCTGCTGCAACCTGTCGAACTCCTCAGCCAGACGCAGCTTCCCGACGAATACGCACGCATCCTCTCCGTTGCGCAGGGCATGCTGCCACAGTGGAACCACCGCCCGGTGGATTTTGGCGGGATCACCGCGCCGTTTAACCTGCGTCAGCCAGTCATCATCAGCACCTTTCAGCAGCCGGAACTTGTGGAGCTTGCCGGAGCGATTCGCCGCCTGCTTGAGCGCTGGCATATTCGCGCCGAGATACGGATCGACGCATTTGACAACTTTAACAGCCAGCCACGCCCTCCTGCGGATATCTGGCTCAGCAACTTTATGCTCGATACCCTTTCGGTTCCGGCATTTCTGGAATGGCTGGCTTCCACCGCGCTGTTTACGCACTTGACTGAAGCCCAGCGACAAAACCTGAAAGCCCTGCTGCCGACCATTCTGAACAGCGACGATGAACAGGCATTCGCCACCATTGCCGCCTTTTTCCATGAGATGACCCATCAGCGATATGTCATTCCTTTGCTGCATCACTGGATGGAATTTGCGACCGAGAAGTCATTTACCTGGCGGGATTTAAATACGTTGGGATGGCCGGATTTTAGCCAACTTTGGCTCGAATAATGCTACGCCCGCAAAAGCTCGCTAAAGGGCCTTTAAAGGCCTTTAAGGGTAAGGGAGAGAAGTGCGGGATTTGGGGTGGAGGAACGTTTGGTCATCTGTATGGGCAATTCCATCAAATCCATCCGCAGCCCCCTTTACTGTCTACCGATACCTACATTCAGAACGTCCTGTAGACGAAGCTAAAATGCCCATGCTCAATGCCTGTACCTTCAGCTGCTACATAGCTTTGGACATGACGATTTATTAAAAGGCTCATAAAGGTTCAAATCATCACATAATAACTATTATTGTTTTTTATCAATAAATTATGAAAAAACATACCTTGACCAAGGCATCCATAGTGCTATGTTTACGGTAAGCTACTTAGCGCTTGGGCTGCACTCCTGAGGGACCATGACATTCGAGGATGATGCCTGTCTGCTATGTCAGGTTGGTCAAACCCTTCGCCCCGCAAGCGAGACAATCAGCAAGGAAGATTAATAGTATTGGCAATCTGTAGCGAAGAGTTGCAGTACTGCCCCTTCCATCATCCACAATGATAGCTATCAGTAAGTTAACGAAAATGAGAGGGCATCGGAAATGCTCGAAGTTGAATTTCAGGAATGGTTGAAGAGCAGAGGCGCCAAAACGCAAGCAGGCCTCAATTCCCGTATTTATGCTGTCAAAACTATAGAAAAAAATCTCGCAGCACTTGGTTCTCCTCATGCAGATCTGGATGCAGCCTACAAGGCGGATGGATTTGCGCAATTGCGGCAGCGGATCAAAGAGATTCGCCGTGATGCCAAAGATAGCGGCAATGACTATCGGTTACTAATGCCTGAATCAGAGCAACCGCTTAACCGATTGTCCAACTGGAATAGCTGGCTCGGACAATATGGACGTTTTCTGAGCGGTGATGACTCTCAGGCCGACGAAATTCGGGATTATGTTCTTGAAAACTACATCACCCCAGCCAGAGAGCGAGGTGACGCAAGTGTCACCCTGGTAGTTGGTCCTCTGAATACTGAAATGGGTCTCGACAAGGGATGGCCGAACATCTGTCAGGCTCTTGATGGTCAAAAATTTCAGGAACTAGCGGATGTTCCCCCTCCGGTGACGGAAGGACCTAAAAAGAGCACAACCCGGAAATATACGTTCATCCTTACGGAAGGAAGCGAACTGGTGGCCCAGAATAAACCAACTCCGACTAACCTTATTTTTTACGGTCCTCCAGGTACCGGAAAGACCTATCACACGGCGAGGGAAGCCGTAGCGCTCTGCGATGGCAAAGATGCCTATCCGAACTCAAAAGATGGGCGTGCGGCCCTGATGGCGCGCTATAACGAACTGATGGCAGAAAAGAGGATCTCTTTCGTCACATTCCACCAGAGCTATGACTACGAAACCTTCGTTGAGGGCCTTCGTCCAGAAATCGGTGAAGATGAGTCTTCGTCTGCTGGTTTCAGACTCATGCCTACGCCGGGGCTCTTCAGAGAAATTTGTGCCCTTGCCGATCAGGCCAGAACACAACCCCGTGCACAGACAGATGCCTCGGCACTGCAACTATCCCAAAAACGCTTCTGGAAAATGGGGCAAGGGACAATTGGCACCGAAGACGATGTGTATGAAGATGCCCGCGACAATGGGTATATCGCTCTGGGTTGGGGTGGGACCATAGACTGGAGCGCGGATAGATTCTCATCGTTCAACGCGATTCATGATGAATGGATCAAGCAAAATCCAGGGAATCTGACACCTAGTAACTGGACGCAAACCTATCCCTTCCGTTGCGAAATGAAGCCTGGTGATATCGTGATTGTCCCTTACGGGAACACTGCGTTTCGCGCTATCGCTGAAATAACTGGTGATTACTATTTCGTTCCTGAAGCCGAAGGTTACTATGCCCACCGCCGCCCAGTTCGCTGGCTACTGACCCTTGATGAACCACTGCCACTCGATACAATTATCGATGGTAACTTCACCATGCGGACGCTCTATTCCATTGCCACCAGTCGTGTGAATATCCCGGCGCTAGGCAGACTGCTCTCAAGTACAGAGAACCTGAATAATAGTTCCGATGTTAAAGGCCAACCAGAACAATTCGTCCTCATTATTGATGAGATCAACCGAGCAAATATCTCGAAAGTGTTCGGTGAACTGATTACGTTAATTGAGCCGGATAAACGTCTTGGAATGCCTGATGCACTCACCGTAACTCTGCCTTATTCGAAAAAGAAAGATTTTGGCATCCCCGCCAACCTTCATATCATAGGCACCATGAATACCGCCGATCGATCCATCGCCTTGCTCGACACAGCATTAAGGCGACGATTCAACTTCCGGGAAATGGCTCCCGACGCGACCCTGCTAAGTGAAGTAGAGGGGATCGATCTCAAAGCCGTTCTTACCACCATCAACCAGCGTATTGAATATCTTATAGGCCGGGAATATCGCATTGGACACGCCTTCTTTATCAATTGTGAATCCAGGGAACAAGTTGAAGATGCAGTGCGCAATAAGGTCATACCGCTGTTACAAGAGTATTTCTTCGAGGACTGGAGCCGAATCGCGGCAGTACTGGGCGATGGTTTTATGCAGGAAGAGCAGATTTTACCGCCACCCGGAATAGAGGGGGAACCATTATCAAGCTGGTCGGTACGTGCACCGTTCAGAAATGACGCCTTTGATCGACTGATAGGCAAAGCCAGAACGTTAAATGTCACCGCTCTTGAGGTGGCTGGTGAATCGAAAGAATGACGCACCTCACGGTTCGCGAATGGGGTGGTGTTTGTGTGAACACTGAAAGCAGTATAAACGCTCCTCATGCTTTTACCCGCCCTCAGGCTAACGCGCTGCTTACGGCGGCGCGCGAGCATCCGCTGGCAAATCAGCACGGTACCAATATCTTAATCGATCGCCATAACAAAATTATTGCCGGGCAAATGGTTGGGGTCATTGCCGCTCCGGGATGTAGCCTTGAGATCCTGCCCAAATTCGACGACGAGACGATAGAACCGGACGCCACAATACGCAATCGCCTGATACGTATGCTTGATGTCGCCCTCGGCCTTAAACTCGTCAATGGACAGGCTGCAACAATGGCGAGACAAGCTGAAAGCCTGCTAGAGATACTCATCCGCTTGTTCGCCGAGCGACTCTTATCTGAAGTACATCGGGGATTACCGCGCACCTATTTGGCACAGGAAGACGATTTGCCCTCATTGCGCGGAAGGCTCAATATCAAACGACAATTCACTACGCTTGCCGTCCGCCCCGACCGTCTCGCCTGTCGTTACGACGAACTGTCGGCTGATACCGCCCTACTTCGAATTATGAAGGCGTGTGTAGTTCTGCTTCACCATTATGCCCGCGCTGCTGATACGCTCCGTCGACTGAATGAATTGCGCATCCTGTTAGCGGGTGTTAGCGACGTCCCTTTCAGTCATCTGCCGTGGTCACAGGTACGGATCGACCGAACCAATCATCGCTGGGAAGCCCTCTACAATCTGGCACGTCTTCTCCTGCGACGCGACTGGCAAGCTACACACCACGATAAACGAGCGCAGAACGGGATTACGCTGCTTTTCCCAATGAACGACCTGTTCGAGGCATATATAGCGGCGCTGGCGAAGCGTGCTGTACGCGGTACGGAATGGACGGTTCGTGCACAGACAGGCAGATTATACTGTCTGATCGAGGACGTAAAAGAAGGCAAACCACGCTTCCAGACCCGACCGGATCTGCTTATCGAGCGGGAGCAGCAGATTGTTATGATCATAGACACTAAATGGAAGCGTATTGGGCGTCATCCAGAAGATGTCAGGCATGGAGTATCGCAGACTGATGTCTACCAGATGATGGCCTATGCCCGGCTTTATCACTGCCCACAAGTTATGCTTCTCTATCCACATCATGCAGGTCTGGGAACGCAACCTCTGAATGCAGGCTATAGGATTCTAGCAGGCAAGGAACAATTACAGGTGGCTAGTGTGGATCTGATTCTCGATGAGGACAAGATTGTCGGGCAGTTAATTAACCTTCTCGGCATCAACACGCAGTGAGGTGAAAAGGCGAGACCGATGCACCTTGAGGCTCGGCTCTCTCAATAACCTCAATCCATGATTTAGGCTCAAACTTACATGATCATTTAATGCATTTAATATACTGGGCTTATTCTCTTGGTACGTAGAGAATAACAGTAGGACATGTCCGCTATGAGCGAAAAGCGGACGTTTGCGCTAGTTCTGTGCTGATAAAAACACCATTAAATAGTATAATTAATCAAAGGATCATATGATATCTTTCGTAAAGATTAATTCTTAACTTTTAGGATTATTATGTCAGATTTAGAAAAATTCCTGCCAACTTTGAAACGCTTATCAAAATTAGACAAGCTCTCTGAGAATGAAATTTTAAATCAATTCAGGAGAAATCATAGCGTAGAACCAGTGATCTCAAAAAGTGAATTTTGTCATGCTTCTTTCACAGTTAAAATTGATGATTTAAACTTCTTGCTTACCGAAAGGCCAATATCGTACTTAAATAGACATTGGGGACGATGTTCGAATATTCAGTTGCATGCAAATTCACTTGGTATAGCATTACCCCTATATATTGGAGAAGGTACTCTTTCTTCTGCAATCCATGAAATTAAAAGATGTGAAAATCCACTTGAGAATTCAAATAAATGGTTGTTCGAAAATTTCTCATTAGAAATTGCAATTGCTTATTTCAACAAATATTTTATAAAGAGTGAATCACTAAAAAACTACAAAACAATTATTTTTGAAGCTATAGAAGCTTTTTATTTGGGGTATGATCATATATCTATAATGTCGCTCTTCCCTGTCTTTGAAGGAGGGTTGAGGAACTTACTCGTGAAATTTTGTGATGGTGACAACACAAATACAAGTGCAGACAGATTTGAAAAAGAAATTAGAAAACTCATTATTACATGGGGAAGTCGGCAGCTACCAAATTTTGACTGGCATCCCGGCAAAGGTTATGACATTGAAACTGAGGTGGATTTTTTCACACATTTAAACCCCCAGTGTGATGTGATTAATTCAACCAGATCTTTTTTTAAAAATGTCATATATAAACCAACTGGAGGTGTTAATGAAGGTAGTTTCAATAGACATTTGACACTACATTTGCTGAATCAGAATTTCAATGAGCCATCTAATTTCGTTAGGATTTTCTTGGCGTTAACACATTTAACCTTTGCAGAAAGTCTGATGAACAATAATGTCCCTTTCTTCTGGGAAGGTGTAGATGACAATGACCGACGCATTGCTTCATTCATTTCTAGAAGTGGTGATGTTATTTTTGGAATGCGTAGAAAAGAAATTAGTAAGCTTGGGTTAAATTTATACTGATACAGGCGTAATCTAAAATACAAATCAAGTATAGGTCGTATACTTTTTTTGGTTGCCCTAAAAGAAATTTATAACGTCCGCTTTTGGCACGAAGCGGACTAGTTAACTGAGCTGGAGGTCCGCTGTGAGTGAACAGCAGACGTTTGCTAAGGTGTATTAGTAAATTAGGAAAAAATCATTATTTCTAATTGCACGGTACAATTCTTTTTCATCATATCTCGACATGTAAAAATTACCAATAGCTCTAAATAAATTATAATTCGCATCCCAGTTAGACCATTTCAGGATTAATTCTTTGTAATGCGGAAAAATCTCACTATCTTGAACGTAGCGTTCTGTATCGAAAACTTCTATGATCTCACAAATTCCCCACTTATTTAACCCATAATATATATCATCAAATCGCTCGGCTTCTTCTTCAGTAAAATGCGTTGCATATTGCGCAAGGTTAAATCGAATTTCTTGCGAAACGTCATCCGCCCTATTCCTGCCATTTACAAAACCATACTGATAAATCATACAAATAAAATTACGCTGCAACATTGATAGTTCTGATAATTTTTTTTGAAGATGATACAAATCATTTTCACACTGCTCACGCAACCATTCTTTATGGGAGTCAGTTAAGTTCCAATTTACACCTAATTTATTTATTTCAATGAACTTATTAAAAAGAGATTGGTTTCTTTTGAAACTGGTCACTTGTGGTATGAATAATCCCGAAGAGTTTAAAGGAATCCAATCGGAAAAGTTCTCTTTAAGATAAGCAACGACTTTATGCCGTTCTCCTGTTTCTAACGTACATAGAGAGGATATTAAGTCATTAATATCAAAAACTTTCACGTTAAAGTATTGATGAGAATATTTTATTCGTTTGTTAGTGGAGTTGATGAAAAAGTAAAAATCTTTATATCCGCTTTTTCTGAGCCAATCAGGTGTTTTATCTATGCTATCTCCGAATTTTTTGCTACTTGCGGTTGCCGTTACTTGCATCACAATTTTATTGTGCTCATCAACATAATCTATGCCGGGGTAATTATGCTTAAAAACTTTGTTAGCGTCTTCAAACTCTTTTTGAAAAGCTTTATTTATTAGCCACATTAAGGCCTCTTCCGAGGAGGTTGTTCCATTTTGCAAATTAAGTTTTGATTCGTTAGAAATTGTTGCACTATAGCTACTTAAGACTCCAGCTACGAACCTCTTAAAAGTTTCAGTTTTAGTTGCATATATGTTCATTATTGAGAATCCTTTTTCATTTTTATAACTGCCAGAATACAGCTCAGCGGTTTTCTTTTCAATATGGGAATGTCCGCTCCTGGCACGAAGCGGACATTGGCAGCCTCAACAACATGAGAAGCATTAAGGTGTATTAACCAATGGATGGAAAGCAAGTCGGTTTATTGTGCCAGCCCAACTTTTACGAAAGGGCTACCGTGACTGCGCGATTTTTTGATTAGCTTGCCTACGTATAATTCTCTGACTTCTGGTGATGCAATTCGCCCAACAAACTCTGAACGGTTGGTTTCGGGGGGGATAATCAGTTCCCGAGTAAAGTACTGTTGAGAGCCTGCCTTTAGCCAGCACTGTATCTCGTAGACTTCCATCACCAAACCGCCGTAGGTTGCGTATGCAAATTGCAGGTTTTCATCTTTTGGTACTTTTGCCCAGACGCCACGCGTAGCTTCATATAATGCAAGTGCACTCATGCCAGACTTGTAGGTGCTGTTTAGCAAAAAAGCGAGCCCTGCATGTTCAGGTGCAATTTCCGTCTCTTGCTTAAGAAGGAGATGGTTGAGCTCATCCAGCGTGATTCGCCCCATAAGTGAGCTGCTTCCTCGTACTTTGTTGGTCAGTTCTCCAACACCTAAGAGATCAATACATGTTGCTTCAACAAGCTTCGCGGTTGCCTCATCCATGCCATGGCGTAGTATGTCGATTCCCAGATTTCCTGTTTTTAACAGATGATTAATTCGTTCTGATTTCGGAGAGCAATCATTACACTTTATATGATCAAGACAGCGTTCTGACTTGCCTTTGCCTATATAAAACGGTTTTTTTGATACATCTTCAGTGTCATAAAATGCATAAACATAGAACTTAGCCATCCCTAACGCTTTCGAGTATTTTGAAAAATCTTTCACAACCTTGCTTCCTTAGGACAAAAGTACTTAATTTCCCTATCGGCACTATAGTTCAGAACTTAAGAGCAAAACAAATAGCATATAGATTGACTGATCTGCCCCCATTGATAAATAAGGGCCAAAGTTAGCAACGTTCGCGTGTGGCATTCAACGGACGGCTAGCAAGATCATGAAGAGCGTTATAAGCAAGGAGCGAACATAGTTTTCATCTCTACTGTTTATAGCGACTCTGACTGGATGCAGGGTGTCGCAGGAGGGATGCTTCGGGGCGTATTGGACGTCGCACCAGCTCCCCTCCGCAGTTCGGACACCGGCCATTAAGTCGTTGAGTCACTCAATCGACACAGAATGTGCATTCAAATGAACAGATGTATGCCTCTTTTGATTCAGGTGGCAGATCTTTATCACAGCATTCGCAATTAGGACGGAGTTCAAGCATGGTGATCTCTTATTGTTAATATACCTAAGGCCAGCTACCTGTATCGACTTCAGTTGTTTATATGTATTAGATGAGAATGGTCTACAGGCGGGAAAATTCAAGAGAGTGAATTATCCGACAGAAACACTCACTTCCGGAAACGAACGACAAGCCTATAGCGTCCACCAGAGCCTAAACTAGCACGGAAAATCCCGCTCCCAACAATCAACTTAAAAATCAAGAAGATACAAAAACCCTTCCATATCAACATCATCGCCGCTCTTTTTGCGCCTTCCCCTTCACGCAAAAAATCAAAATCCCTAACAAACTCAACCACCTCGTCCACCAATTACAAGGACGCCAGCCACCAAAATTCTCCATCGGTGATTACCAGAGTCATCCGATGAAGTCCTGAAAGCCCGCACGGCGCAAGCCCTGCGGGCTTTTTTGTGTCTGTCGTTCTCCGAGCCATTCGACTTAGTCCGGCGATTATCGCTATACGTTCAGGTATTCCGGTTCATGCCGGATCAGCCACAGCCCCCCAGACCTACACCAATGTTCTGCGTGCTAAAGCGCCCGAGAAAGATCTAACGTTGCGTCATGGCCCATGCCATCGTTGAAATCCCCGCACTGCAAATCAAAGCCCCCCCTTCACGCAATCAGCATAACCAATTGATATTAAATAGTTATCACCTCATATATTTCCGTTTCCTTTTGTTTTGTCGAACGATCTGTGAACAACACCAAAACATTAACAACAAGGAAACAATAATATAACTACAGAGGTGACCTTATGCTCAATAAAGAACGGCATTATGCAATTTTGACCTGGCTTAACAGGTACGAACGGGCGACGGTGAATCAGCTTGCGAAAGTATTTAACGTCACCAGGGAAACGATTCGCAGCGACCTGAACTTATTAGCGCAGGAAGGCGGCATTGAGCGATGCCACGGTGGGGCAATTATCAAACGCCGTATTTTTCATACCCAATCAGTCAATAATTTAGATAGCAATATCATTCATTTTTTTGACTCCGCGCAGTCAAGAAAAACGATCAAATCCCGACATAAAGGGCGAAAGATGAAAGGTAAAGTCTGTATTCTGGGTTCATTCAACGTTGATATTATTGCTAATGTCGATCGTTTCCCGCAAAGCGGAGAATCTATTTTCTCCGAAAATACCATTATTGGACCCGGCGGCAAAGGCGCCAATCAGGCGCTGGCCGTAAGCAAATGCAATGTTAAAACCCATTTTGTCGGTAAGGTGGGTAACGATCAGTTTAGTCAGATGGCCTTTGAACATCTTTCATCTTCTGCTATCGACAGCTTCACGCTTTATCAGGATAAAGATCAGAAAACCGGCACCGCGCTTATTTATGTTTGTCAAAGTGATGGTGAAAATATGATTGCCATCAGCCCTGGGGCCAATCGGTCCATTACAGCCGATGAAGTTGAAGCGATTACCCCTGAAGTGAAAAACGCAGATATTTTTTTAACCCAGCTGGAAAATAATCTACCCGCTACCTTTCGGGCCATTGAAATTGCCCGCCGTAACGGGATTAAGGTGGTTTTGAACCCTGCCCCCTGGTCATCTGATGTGGTTAGCTGCCTGAAGAACGTGGACTTTCTGACCCCAAACGAGACTGAGGCCTCATTGCTGTCCGGCATTCATATTGTGGATCTTGCCAGCGCGAAGGAAGCCGCCAGAGCCATTAAAGCGAAAGGGGTAGGTCACGTCATCATCACCATGGGAGCGAAAGGCGCGCTTATTTATGACGGTGAGCAATTTATTCATATCCCGGCGCTGAAAGCCGTATGTGTGGATACCACCGGTGCTGGCGATGCCTTCAACGGCGCATTCGCCGCCGCGATGGCGAAAGGGGAATCCATTATTCAGGCAGCAAAATTTGCCTGTGCTTTCGCGTCTTTGGCCGTCGAAAAAGAAGGCGCATCAAATATGCCTGAATATAAAGATGTCCTGACCCGCCTCGCGCAATATAACGATAAAAACATTCTCACCGAGAAAATTTAACGCACGCATATTTCTGCAAACACAGATTATATTCACGACAACCATTTCAGTAATGGGAGTATGTCCGATGAAAGCCCTGACAGAATCTAAACCCGGCGGCGCGATACCGCAGGTAAATAACATGCCTCACCAGCAAACACTATCCCGCATGGCACGTTGCCGCCAGACGTTACGCCGGTGGTGGCCGTTCTACGTGATGGCCCTGCCTGGAGTTATCTATTTTTTTATCTGGCACTATTTACCCATTTGGGAAACCAAAATTGCGTTTGAGCAGTACCGTATTATCCCGCCGAATATCTGGGTCGGGATGCAGTATTTTGCCACGCTGATGTCATCCCCTGTTTTCTGGCAGGTGATACAGAACACCGTGATTATCGGCGCAATGAAGCTGATTTTTATTTTTCCGGTTCCCATTATCGTGGCGCTCTTGCTCAATGAAGTGCGCTCATCCGGTTACCGTAAATTTGTCCAGTCGGTGATTTATCTGCCGCATTATCTTTCCTGGGTGGTGATCGCCAGTATCGCGATTGCCACGCTCTCGCCGGTTGATGGCGCGGTTAACGACATCATTAAATCGATGGGCTACGATCCGATCCCCTTTATGACCGACAGCGGCTCTATCCGCTGGGTACTGGTGTTCACTGAAATGTGGCGCAGCGCGGGCTGGGATTCATTACTTTACATCGCGGCGATCCTCGCCATCGATCCACAGCTGTATGAAGCGGCGGAAATGGATGGTGCCGGGCGCTGGCGCAAAATCTGGCACATCACCCTGCCCGCTATCACCCCGACCATCGCCACGCTGTTTATCCTCAACGTCGGGCTGTTCCTGAGCCAGGGTTTTGATCAGGTCTTCAACATGACCAACGACGTGGTGAACGGTCAGATAGACATCATCGACACCTACGTCTACCGCATGGGCCTGCGCACCGGGGAGTTCTCGCTGGCGACCGCCGCAGGGTTATTCAAAGGCGTGATCGGCATGGTCCTTATCGTGCTGGCACATAACGTTTCAAAACGCCTGACGGGTAAAGGAGTCTGGTAATGCGCATCTCATCACGAAGCACCCCTTTTGAGCGCATCGAATACGTGCTCATTCTCTCGGTACTGATGCTGCTGGTTGTCGTGACGCTACAACCGATCCTCAACCTGGTGGCGATATCCTTCTCCAGCCCGGCAAACGTGCCCGGTATGAGCGGCCTGGAGATTATTCCGCAGGGCTTTTCGCTGGACGTATGGAAGCTGCTGCTGACCAACGAAGCCGTGCTGCGCGGGTTTGGCAATGCGATGCTGATTACCGTGGTGGGCACCATCATCAACGTAGTTTTCACCGTGCTGCTGGCCTGGGCGCTGGCGCAAAAACGCCTGCCGGGACGCCGCTGGCTGTTTATGTTTGTCCTGTTCACCATCGTCTTTGAGCCGGGCATCATCCCCGATTTTCTGGTGATGAAAAAGCTGGGGCTACTGAACAGCTACTGGTCCGTCATCCTGTATCGCGCCGTCTTCGCCTGGTACCTGATTATTCTGGTTCGCCTGTTCGAAGAGATCCCGGAGGAGCTGCTGGAAGCCGCGGAACTCGATGGCGCGAACCCGTTCCAGACGCTGTGGTACGTCATTATGCCGGTCGCCAAATCGTCCATTGCCATGATCACGTTATTTTACATGGTGCTGCACTGGAACGAGTTTTTCCGCGCCATGGTGTACCTCAACGACCCGGACAAATGGCCGTTGCAGGTGGTGCTGCGTCAGTTTGTCGTCGAGGGCGATAAGCTGGCGATGGTAGGCGTCGAAAGCATGTCGAACTACACCGATGCCAGCCAGATCAGCATCAAGGCGCTGAAAGCCGGGATGATCACCTTAACCATCGCCCCGCTGATTGCCATCTACCCGATTATTTTGCGCTTCTTCACCAAAGGGACCATGTCCGGCGCGGTGAAGGGTTAACAGGAGCGATGACGATGAAATTATTCACAGCAATCGCCTGCGGCCTGCTGTTATGCCAGGCCGTCTGGGCCGAGCCGGTCACTATCCGGATTGTGGAAAAAGATCTGCTGACCACCAACCGCGAAGATGTCGCGCATATTCAGCGAATCGAGCAGGCGCTGGCACGCCAGGGACACGATATCCACATTGAGATCGTCAACCTGTCGTCTTCCGGCTACTCCGACGTGCTGAACGTGATGCTCCTCTCCGGCACCATCCCTGATCTGATCTATTTCAACGGCAGCGACCAGAAGATGGTCGAACAGGGCATTCTTGAAGACTGGCGTCCGTGGATTGCGCAAACCCGCTATCTGAAAGAGGCGCTGTGGCCGCACAACCAGCTTCGCCTGCAAAACCATCCGACCCTGCTGTATGTCTTTCCCCTGCGCGCGCGCCAGCCGGTGATCCGTGAGGACTGGTTACAGAAGAGCGGATTCAGCGCATCACCCAAAACGCTGACGGAGTACGTCACGCTGTTCAATGCGATCCACGCCGGTGACTACAACGGCGACGGTAAGACGGATAGCTGGGGGATCACCTCCGAGAAAGACCTGCGCGATCTCGACGGTTTTATGAACCCGGCGTTTGGCATTCACGCCACCTGGCTCAAGGACGATCAGGGCAAGCTGATCAACGCCCAGATAAGCCCGCAGGAGCGGAGCAAGCTGGAGTTCTACCATTCGCTTTATCAGAAAGGACTGCTCTCCTCCCAGTACATCACCACCAACTGGGAGCTAAAAGAGGATGAGTTTTATACCGGCAAGGTTGGCGTGGTATCCGTCTCATCGCCGGGCAACGTCGGCGTGTACCAGGAAAAGATGCGCCAGATCCATCCTGACGCCACCCTCACCCTGCTCGACCCACCCGAAGGCCCGGCAGGTAAAGGGCTGGCGGCGACAGATGTTTCCATGGAAACGCGCGGCTTTGCCATGTCCTCGCTCTCGAAACATAAAAAGGAAGTGATGATCCTGCTCGATTTTCTGGCAAGCCCGGAAGGGCAAATGATGGAGCAGATGGGCTTCGAGAACACGCACTACGTTCGTAAGGGCAACACGATAAACGTGACGCCAAAAATTAATGCCTGGTATCCGCGGTTTATCCAGGCCGCCAACTGGAAGCCGCCGGTGGAGTGGCGGACGCCTGCGATGCTGCGCTATATCGACAATTCACAACGTTATTTTACGGCGGATAACGCCTTTATCTTCCCGGCGTCGTTTGCCGCCGCCATCGACTCAACCAGCAGTATTTATAACCAGTGGGCGTACCAGTTTGTCTCTGGCAAAGCGTCATTTGATCAGTGGGATCAGTATGTCAGCGCCTGGAAAGCCGCAGGTGGAAACGCCATGACCGAATATGCAGAGGAAAAATTAAAATGACCGTTACTCAAGCCGCTGATTTATCGTTCACGTCCCGCATTCTGGGCATGCTGTATGGCGTGGCGTTCGGTGATGCCTTAGGCGGACCGGTTGAGAAACTCTCCGCCCGGCAAATCGCGGAGAAATATGGCCGCGTCACCTCCATCCACCAGCGCTGGCACCGGATGGACGAGCCGTCCGCACGGCGCAACAACCGCGTACGCGGCAACGGTATCATCACCGACGATACGCTGATGACACTCTGCCTGATGGAGGTTTACAGCGAGCTGGGCCGTCACGTTGATGCGTGGGATATGGGGGAGTCTTTTGTGCGGAAGATTGCCTGGGAACCGCGCTGGGTGCCGGAACTGGATCGGGAAGCGCTGGTTATTGAGCGCCTGTTTTATCCGGAAAAATGGATCTTCCATCGTCTGCAACTGGCCGCCTGCGATCCGCGCCAGGGCGGCGTGGGCAATATGGTGAACTGCGGCGCAGCCATGTATGCCGCCCCCATCGGAGCTATTAATGCCTGCAACCCTGAGGCAGCTTACCAGGAAGCCATTAATTTCACCCAGGGGCATCAGCAGAGCTATGGGCTGGAGGCCGCCGGGGTCTTCGCCGCCTGCGTTGCAGCGGCATTTATTCCTGGCATCACCATTGAGGCTATCACCAACATCGCATTGAAACTGGCTAAAGACGGCACCCGCCAGGCCATCGCGGCAACGCTTGACGTCGCGCGTCGCTACCGTGGAACCGCATGGGATTATCAACAGGTCGTTGACGCCCTGCACGATGCGCTTTTGCCCTTCTCACCGATGGGAGATGACCTGATGCACGGCCCGGAAAAAGCGGGCGTCCCGACCATGGCCTACCAGCCCTCGCGCCTGATGTCGATTGAGGAACTGCCAATGGCGCTGGCCTTCTGCCTGCTGCGCGAAGGCGAGTTTCGCGGCGCGGTGGAAGACGCCATCAATTCAGGCCGTGATACCGACTCTATCGGGGTGATGAGCGGCGCGATTTTAGGCGCGCTGCACGGGGAAGCCATTGTCGAACCTGAGGTGCTGGCGGGTATTGATAGCGCCAACCGCCTGGATCTGCGTACGGCCGCGCTGCGCTTCAGCGAATCAGCACAAAGCATTATCCAGCAGGATCTCGCTGCGGCGGCGCTTTACCGCCAGCACGTCATGCCATTATTGCAGCCAGGCCACACCGCCGGGCGAGGAGAGTAACATGAGCCAAATCGTTTTAAATAATCTCGGTAAATCCTACGGCAACGTCAGCATCATTAAAGGGATCTCGCTGAGCATTCACGAAGGCGAATTTATTGTGCTGGTCGGCCCGTCCGGGTGTGGGAAATCCACCCTGCTGCGCATGATTGCGGGTCTGGAAGACATCACCTCCGGTGAACTGCTGATGCACGGCGAGGTGGTCAACACTCTGCCCGCCAAAAAACGCGATATCGCCATGGTGTTCCAGAGCTATGCGCTCTATCCACACATGAAGGTGCGGGACAACATGAGTTTTGCCCTGAAGCTTGCCAGCGTCTCAAAAGCGGAACGGATGGCGCGCGTGGAAGAGGCAGCGGAAATCCTCGGCCTGACGCATCTGCTCAATCGCCTCCCGCGGGATCTTTCCGGCGGCCAGCGTCAGCGCGTGGCGATGGGACGCGCGCTGGTGCGTGACCCGAAGGCCTTTTTGTTTGATGAACCGCTCTCCAACCTGGACGCCAAACTGCGCCATAAAATGCGCGGAGAAATTCGTAAGATCCACCAGCGGATGGGTCGCACCACCATCTACGTCACGCACGATCAGACGGAAGCGATGACCATGGCGGACAGGATTGTGGTGCTGAATGCCGGACATATTGAGCAGGTCGGCACCCCGGAAGAGCTGTACCGTAACCCGGATAACCTGTTTGTCGCGGGCTTTATCGGCACGCCGGAAATTAACACCCTTAAAGGCGTGATTCAGCACGGCGAGATTGTGCTCAACAACGGCTACCGCTTCCCCTGCCCCCTCCGCTCACATATTGAAGGGATGGAGATCATCTGCGCCACCCGACCGCACTATATCCGGCTCGGCGAGTCAGGGATGCCAGCGGAAATCGTGCTGATAGAGATGACCGGGGAAGGACAGGAGATCCGGGTGCGTATCAACGATCAGGAGCTGATCGTGGTGTCCCATGAAAAGCTGGATATCAACGTGGGTCAGAAGGTCTTCCTCACCGTAGACGCGGAAAAAATGTTCTTGTTTGATGCCCAGACCGGTAAGCGCCTGCGGTCATAGAATGCTTAATCAATCCCTCCTGCAATCGCAGGGGGATTTTATAATGGCGGTGGGTATATATCAGGCTAGGCCAGGCTAGTTTCCAGCATCGAATCCACCATATCCATCTCTTCACGGCTGAGCAGCATTTCGATATTGACCAGGATGATCATTCTGTTTTCCATCACGCCAAGCCCAAGAAGATAGCGGCTTGATAGCATGGACGCGAAGTCCGGCGTCGGTTTAATCTGATCCATGTCCATCGACAGCACGTCAACCACACCGTCTACCACGATTCCTACAACGCGATTATTGAGGTTAAGGATGATCACTACCGTACTGTCATCCTGCTGAACGTCAGGAAGACTGAAGCGCACGCGAAGGTCAACTATTGGCACTATCACACCGCGCAGGTTGGTCACGCCGGTGATAAAACCTGGCGCGTTCGGGATACGAGTAACGCTATCGCATCCACGTATCTCTTGTACCTTCAGAATGTCGATCCCATATTCTTCGTTACCGAGACGAAAAACCAGATACTCCTGCGCAATGGCGTCCGCGCCCGCAGGCTTTGTCGTTGTTTGGGTCATGCTGTTACTCCTTGCTTGCCGAACGTCGGCCTGACATGGTTTTCCTTTTGTCCGTTCATCGTCGACAGTTCAACCACGTCGAGGATTAGCGCAACGCTGCCATCACCGAGAATGGTCGCGGCTGAAACGCCCGGTACTTTGCGATAGTTCTGTTCGAGGTTTTTTACCACAACCTGTTGCTGACCAATGAGCTGATCGACCCACAGGGCGTAGCGGCATCCAGCGCTTTGGACGATCACCACAATGCCATCTTCAGGTGCGGTCTCGCCGGGCACCGATAGGCGCTGACGCAGCATCACCAGCGGAAGATATTCGCCACGAATTTGCAGCAGACGTTCCTCCCCGACGAAGCGGCAGAGCATATCCTCGCCGGGCCTCAGCGATTCCATTACCGCGCCGAGCGGCAGAACATAGATCTCCTGTCCAACTTTCACCAGCATGCCATCAAGGATTGCCAGCGTCAGCGGCAGAATAATGCGTATCGTCGTGCCTTCTCCCGGCTTTGAAAGGACTTCGACATGGCCGCCCATGGCCATAATGTTACGACGGACCACGTCCATACCCACGCCGCGCCCGGAAACATCCGTCACGCTTTCTGCGGTGGAAAATCCCGCGGCGAAAATCAGCATCCATACGTCCTCATCGCTGAGGGTGTCGCTGATATTCATTCCCTGGGAGCGGGCTTTCGCGAGGATTTTCTCCCGGTTCAGTCCGGCACCATCATCAGTCACCTCAATGATGATATTGCCGCCATGATGTTCCGCCGAGAGGATAAGATTGCCCACTACCGACTTCCCCTTACGGGCACGTTCTTCTTTCTGCTCAATGCCGTGATCGAGACTGTTACGCACCAGATGAGTCAGTGGGTCGATAATGCGTTCGATCAGGCTCTTATCCAGCTCGGCCGAGCCGCCACGAAGAGTTAGCTCTACCTCTTTGTTCAGGCGAGAACCCAGATCGTGCACCAGCCGCGGGAAGCGGCTAAACACATAATCCATTGGCATCATTCGAATTGACATGACTGATGACTGAAGCTCGCGTGTATTACGCTCCATTTGCGCCACGCAGCTGGAGAGCATGTCGTAGCTCGCTGGATCAAGTTTTTTGGAAAGCTGAGATAGCATCGCCTGGGTGATGATGAGCTCACCCACCTGGTTAATGATCTGATCGACTTTACTGACCGCCACGCGGATGCTGCCCGATTCCTGACTATTACTGCGGGCTGGCACCGGCGCGGCAGGTCGTGAAGGCGGTTCTGAATGGTCCGCGACTACAGAAGCCTTGTCCGTAACAGGAGAAGTCACTTCAACCGACGCTGGTTGAACGACATGCTCGATAAGGATTTGCGACTCTTCAAGCACAAAACACAGCACCGCGGAGATATCATCGGCAGAGGCGCTCGTGCGCAGCTGAACCACCATGCCATCATCAGCCTTCTCCGTAGCGACAATCTCTCCCATGTGGGATAACTCTTCCTGAAGCATTGCCCGCTCGCTTTCAGGAATTTTCTTCAACGTCACGCAGAGTAAAGGCTCACCATCAGCTGCCCCCTGCTGCGTCGCGGCTTTGTCTTGCAACTCGACTGCCGTCTGGGCATGTTTGTCTTCCAGAGCAATCTTGCGCAGGGCTTCACAAATATAGCGATAACTCGCTTCATCAGGTTCCTGCGAAGACTGATAGGCTTCCAGTTGCGCTTGCATAATGTCTTTACATTCCAGAAATAGATTAACGGTCGTTCGGTTAAGCGAGCGTTCTCCGGCTCGCACCTGGTCAAACAGGTTCTCAAGTAGATGCGTGGTCTCTTGCAGGGCATTAAAGCCAAAAGTCCCTGCCCCGCCTTTCAAAGAATGCGCTGCGCGAAAAATGGCATTTACCTGTTCAGGATTCGGCGATGCGGCATCAATCTCCAGCAAATGCTTCTCCATCTCGGCCAGCAGCTCTTCCGCTTCGGTAAAAAAGATCTCGGTGAAATCATTCATGTCCATCGCTATACCCCCTTACCTCCTGCTGCGTAGTGTTGTTCAGGACGTTTTCTGGGCGATGCATGCGCGTGTCTTCCAGACGGATATCCTGTTCTTTGGTTTTACTTAATACCAAAATGCTAATACGGCGATTCGCCGGACTTGAGGGATCACTGTTTTCTAAAGGCATACGGCTTCCCGTGCCGATCACGCGAAGAAAACGCTCATCGTCAAGACCTGCTTTAACCAGCACGCGGCGCGCGGCGTTGGCGCGTCCGGAAGAAAGTTCCCAGTTACTGTATCCGGAGGTGCCGCCCGCATAGGGAAGCGAGTCGGTATGGCCGGTGAGACTGATTTTATTGGGCAACTCCTGCAACAGCGGCACAAGCGCCTGCAAAATGCCGTTCATATAGGATTCCGGCAGCTCGCTGCCTACTCTAAACATCGGGCGATCCTGGCTGTCGGTGATCTGAATGAGCAGGCCGTCGTTGGTAAGACGCAGCATAATGTTGGATTTAAAGTTATTGAGCCGGGGATCGGTTTCGATCATCTGCTGCAATTTATCTCTGGCCTGTTTCAGGCTCTCCATCCAGCGCTGCCGCTCGCTCTGTACCCGCTTATGATTCGCCACTTCTCCGTCCTGCTTCATCAGATCGTCACCGCCGCCGGGGATGATGCTGTCGCTCAGGCTGGTTTTGTCGCCATTGGCCATAGATGGCTTAAGCGGCATGCGGAAGTAATCGGCGATCATCTCCCGCTGCACCGTGCTGGACTGAGAAATCAGCCACATTACCAGGAAGAACGCCATCATCGCGGTCATAAAATCGGCGTAGGCGATTTTCCACGTACCACCGTGATGAGCATGCTTTTTCTTCTTTCGCTTGCGCGAAATGATTATCGGGGAATCGTTTTTCATGCCGTGGCATCCGCAGACTTAGACTTAAGGCTGGCGCTGGATTTCACTTCCCGCACATGCTCTTCAAGCTCCTCAAAGGAAGGCCGTTCGCTGGTAAAAATGGTTTTTCGGCCAAACTCCACGGCAATTTGTGGCGCATAGCCGTTTAGACTGGAGAGCAGCGTGACTTTTATACACTGAAGGATTTTGACCTGATCGGAACTCATCTGACGCAGCAGGGTTGCGAGCGGTAATACAAACCCGTAGGCAATCAAAATTCCGAGGAACGTGCCCACCAGCGCGTGGCCAATCAGCATTCCGAGCTCGGCTGCGGGTCGGTCCGCGGCACCGAGCGCGTTCACTACCCCCATGACGGCAGCCACAATACCAAAGGCCGGAAAGGCATCGCCGACGGTATTCAGACTGTGGGCCGGAACCTCAAGCTCCTCTTCGCAGGTTTCAATTTCTTCATCCATTAACGCTTCGATTTCATGCGAGTTCATACTTCCGCCAATCATCAGGCGGAAGTAATCGAGGATAAAGTTGCTTAACATCGGATCGCTCATCAGACGAGGATAAGCGCTGAAAATTTCGCTGCCCGCCGGATCTTCAATGTCTTTCTCAAGTGACATGAGTCCCTGAACACGACTTTTTGACAGCAGCAAAAACATAAGCGCCATCAGGTCCATATAAACCGTTTTGTTGTAGCGTTTCCCCACGAACAGCTTCACGATAGCTTTACCCGTCGCCTTAAGGGATTTCATGTTATTACCAACAATAAAAGCGCCGACCCCGGCACCGCCGATAATTAACAATTCCAAAGGCTGGAACAGCGCGAGCAGATTACCACCAGACAGTACGAACCCACCAAATACGGTAGCAATAACAACAAGATAGCCAAAGATAACTAACACACTCTCTCCTTTTTACTCGCTGACCGATGTCGAGTGCCGTGGCATCGAATAAAACGCCATCCTGTGCATTGCCATCGAACATCCGTCAGGCTGTCATAATTTCCGGCGTGGCATAATTGCCTGCGATTCCGCTGAGGTTGACCTGCGATTTCTTAAATGCCCGCGAAGGAGGGCTACACAAACTACAGGTGAACGGGTTTTTGATGAATTCCGTCGTGACCACAAAACCACCGGAACAAACGCTACAGGCCTTACGGGAAATAATACCGCAGTCGATAAAGCGTAATAATGTCCAGGCACGCGTTAGCCCCAGGACAGGTTTATCGTCGCAGCAAGAACCACACTGCTCCAGATAAAGACGGTAGGTTTTCATCAATATTTCAATAGGACGCCCGCCCCCAGTTTTCTGAAGATAAAGGTAAATGTTATAGAACATGGAAGAGTGAATATTCTGCTCCCATGACATGAACCAGTCTTCAGAAAAAGGGAGCATCCCTTTTGGAGGCGGACAGCCGCGTAACTCTTTATACAAGCGCAGTAAACGCCGACGACTTAAAGAAGTTTCAGATTCCAGAACCTGCATTCTTGCCCCAAGGTTAATTAACCCCATGGCAATATTTACCTCTTCAATTTCTTGCAATAAACTTTTCTCGCACATTTTATGCTTCTCCCGTCACAGCAGCATCGGACTCGCTTAATGAATTAAGTAAGTTTGTCGATAAAATGATGCCGGTATGAATTTGCTGAAGAGCTTCAATACGCGAATCTTTCGTCAAATTTTCGATGACCACTTCGTCATCGACGCGTAAACGACAAATCAACTGATTGGTCGCAGCCAGTTTCATCAACTGTGGTAAAGACAACTCTTTTAAATTATCAATCGTGCCTTCGGATAAGCCGAGACGAAAACTGGCAGCAAACTTGTCCTGTCTGATCAGCTGCTGCGCCAGTAATAAATAAGAAAGATTAATATCGTGAATGTTTTGCAGATACTCGTCAAAATTGGACACAAAAAGCTCCCACTGTTTTTCAACCACAAACAAGGCTAAATAGTTAAGGCAAAATGTTTACCCGGTCGATGCAGAGAGTCTTTTGGCATTGATAATCGCTGAATTCAGTCAAGCTGATTCAATAAATTATCGAAAAACTTTTCAATGCCAAAGGATGGCTACATCACAAATCTGACGAAATCATATTCATTAAGAATTTTCCTAGCAAGCTTTAAGAAAACAACGCGCACCAGAAAACTATCATAACTAAATGATTTACCTATAAAAATACACATTGTTAAACATTCTTAATTATCACGCAACGTAATTAACTTTACTTAGGAAATATTGTTAATCTTGTTAATGTTATCGCTATGTTATTCTTTCCTTAACCGATCCATTCTGCTTCGTAAGCGTTTTATCGCTAAACTGTGCAACTGGCTAACGCGCGTTTCGGTAACGCCCAAAATTAATCCAATCTCTTTCATGTTTAGATCCTGCTGATAATAAAACTGCAATATCTGCTGTTCACGCTTGGGGATCATTCGGATATGCTCAGCAATGTTGGCTATCAAATTTTCCTGAATGGCCTCATTTAACGGATTAAGCTGTGCATTTTCGCCGTCATTACTCTCCCAACTGTCAGAATAGTTTTCCTGAAGCTCATCAATAGAGTACATCTGGCTGCTATTATTATCAGCCAGCATTTGCTGAAATTCCTTTAGCGAAACGCCCATCCGTTCAGCAATATCAGCTTCGGTCGCTTCTCCCCCCTTTTCCTGTTCGATCTGCTGAATAAGTGACACAATTTCCCGCGAATGCGATCGCACGCGCCGTGGAACCCAATCACTTTCCCGAAGCTCATCCATTAATGCCCATTTCACACGCTGTGAGATCCAGGCATTAAGGGCCACCCCTTTTTTAGGGTCAAAGCTATCAATGGCACTCAAAAAACCCATGGAGCCCGCCTGAATGAGATCGTCTAATTCGACATTGGCAGGCAGTCTCTTATGCAAACGCAGCGCTTCTTGCCTGACGATAAAATGGTATTTTGACCACAATGCCGTTTTATTCTCCAGCCCTTCAGCTGTGTATATACCGTCCACGCATTTCTTCCACCTAATCTTCACATTCTCAATTATCAGTTGAAACCACATAATCAAAAAGTGCGATAAGCTTTTATAAAAATGCGCATTCTGTTAATTTAATCATCGCGCTGCCTGACAGGAATAATTGGCGGCACTATTGACGCCAATTATTCTCTTTCCGCAGATGTCAGAACGTTTCCCACTGCGCATTATCATTTTCAACGTGACGCAACGTCATTTTTTCCGGCGCGGGCGTATGGCGTTTTTCAACTTTTTCATCTCGCAGGGTAAACTGGGCAACAAGCTGCTCAAGCTCGTCCGACTGAGATTCCAGTTTGCCTGCCGCCATGGCCGCTTCTTCCACCATCGCCGCGTTCTGCTGAGTCACCAGATCCATCTCGTTCACGGCCTGCGAAATCTGATTGATACCCGCACTTTGCTCGTCAGAGGCCGAACTGATTTCGCCCATAATCTGCGTCACCTCAGCAACCGAAGTCACGATGTCCTGCATGACGCCGCTCGCCTGGCTTACCTGGCGCGAACCTGTATCAATATTGTTAACGCTGGTATTAATCAGCTGATTAATCTCTTTCGCTGCATCGGCGCTGCGCTTGGCGAGGTTACGCACTTCTTCCGCAACTACCGCAAAGCCACGCCCCTGCTCTCCCGCTCGAGCGGCTTCAACCGCTGCGTTCAAGGCCAGAATGTTGGTCTGATTGGCGATACTGTCGATGACGCCGTTAATATCAGCAATCTGACGGGAGCTTTCGGTAATCTGCGCCATGATAGCTTCCAGGTTTACCATCACCTCACCGCCATTTTGGGCATTCATGCTTGCCCCTTCTGCCAGACTGCGCGCCGCATGTGCGTTATCCGCATTCTGGCGTACGGTGGTTTTAATTTGCTCCATGCTGGCAGCCGTCTCCTGAAGGGCCGCTGCCTGTTCTTCGGTACGGGAGGAAAGATCGCTGTTGCCCTGAGCTATCTCCTGGGCGTTAGAATGGATATTCACTACCCCTTCACGGATACCGGTAATGGTGTTGGTCAGGGAGACACGCATCTTCTCAAGCTCCCTGAGCATTTTGCCAATTTCGTTATCAGCGCCAGTCTCTATGGCATGACTCAGATCGCCTGCCGCTACGCGCTGAAGCATCTCAACGGTAGTTTCCATCCGGCGCACCAGCGCAATACGCAACCAGTAGCGAACGGCTAACAATACGCAAATCGCGATGGCCATCATCACCACGCTTACCCAAATCATCATCTTGTAGCTGCTTTCAGCTACTGACACATATTCGTACCCCCGGTCAGATGAGATTTCTGAATACTTCTCAATTTTTTGACGCAGCTCGGTACGCAGTTCCATATCACCGTTCATCGAGCCCGGGTATCCTTCCGGTCGCTCAAGATAGCCGAGCTTGGTTTGGACGGTGTTATAAACCAGGTCAAATTTGGCGCGAAGCTCCTCAGCAGCCCTTGTCTCTGCCAGGCTGTTGAATTTCACCTGCGCGAAAGCATCCATCTCCTTGCGCGCCTCTTTCAGCAGGTTGTGGGTATGTTTGATCATCTCTGGCGACAGCGGTTTATGCAGCGACGTCTGAAGCATCATCCCGTTCGTATTCGCCACCACCGAGTTAATGTTATATGCGGCGTTAGTCATGTAGGCGTTGCTGTCATTAACGTCCACAACGCGTTTAAAATTTTTATTAATCGTCACCGAGTTATAAACGGAAAAAGCCGTAACGCCAAACAGCATGCAAGAGATCATGCCGATAATCAGGCTGATTACGGTATAGATTTTAAGTTTATTTAACATAGGTCCTCATAAGCCGCACATAAATATGCGGCTAAAACTTTCAGAAATAAGATGGAAAGATAATGTTATTTATTAAATAAATTCATTTTTTGCATTGACTGAAATACCATCATGGATGCGTTCAGCGCAAATTCTGACATTTTAGAATCCATAATGAGCGAGGTCATCGTGCTATAGTCAGCGCCAATGGCCGTCTGAACCTTGGTTATGGTGTCGTTGATCATGACGTCGCCACTCATATCAAGCGCGTCCAGTTGCTGAAGGTTGGTCCCCAATTCCGCCTGCGCCTTACCCAGACGATCGATGCCGCCGGAAACCGCTTCGCTGGCGGCGCTCAACGCAGCATTCAGCGCATCACGGTCGATGGGATCGCGAGAAAGTTCTTCTACCGCTTTATCAAGAACAGAGAATATATCCCCGAAAACATCGCTGCCCAGGTGGCCCGTCTGCATATCCGTACCATCGGCAACGGTTTGTCGACGAGCGGTATCACCGCCGACATAGTTACCCGCATCGTCAAACGGCGCCGTATCGCTTTTAAATCCGCCAAAAATATAGCGCCCGCTCCCGTCGCGATTATTCGCGAGATCCATCAGATTGCCGCGAATACCTTTAATCTCTGCACCCAGCGCCCGACGATCTTCATCAGAGTAGCTTTCCGTTTTCGCCGCTACGATTTTTTCGGTGAGGGTGGTGGTCAGCAAATTGCCCACACCGTTCAGGATATTATCTTCATGCTCAAGTGAACTCCGCACCGTTGAACGTACGTTGCTGTAAAGCTCAAGCTTCGCCAGTGCGTCCTGATAATTTACCGCATCGGTAGCGGACTTTGGATCATCCGAGGCTCGCAGCAACGATTTTCCAGCAGAGAGTTGAAGATAAATATTATTATTATCACTCACGCGCTTTGACATGCTCTCGGCGCTCTGTTTAAACATATACAGCGTACTTAATCGCATCGGATAGCTCCTTATTTAATCGAAAGCAGCGAATCAAACATGGTGGTTGCGGTCTGTAGAATTTGCGCATTGGCCTGGTAATATTGAATAAACATCTGCATATTGACGGTTTCTTCGTTCATATCCACACCTGAAAGCGCCTGCTTCGCATCATATTTAGTTTGCAGGTCGATCTCAGCCGAGGAAATGCCCGATTTTACCGCCCGCGCGTTAGAACCAATGGTCCCCACCAGGCTTGAATAAGCCTCCGTCAGCGTGCTGCCGCCAATCAGTTTCTCATTCTGGATCTTAAGCATCTCTTCCAGATTAAGATTATTTCCCACCCCGCCCCCGGAGGCATCCGCTGCGGCAAAATCCTGTGCGCTGTTGATCGCGCGGCCAATACCCTCCGCAGCCCCAGCCATAGGATTAAAGGAAAAACTGTCCCCGGCGCTTGCGGTCACACCGGAGAGATCAATCTCAATGCCGTCAAACTCAAGCGTGGCGGAACCGGCCGGCACCTGCTTCACCAGGCGTCCGTCCTCCCCCATTACGTTCCAGTTTGTTCCATCAAAGTCGATGCTGTAATTTTCAGATTTTACGTTGGTGTAGTCCGTCACGCTGATAGCGTCGAGCGTTCCCCCACCGGCATTGCCTGCATTTGCCACCGCCTTCATAGGTGGCAGAGAGAAAAGATCGCCCCCCGGCACACCCGCTGGCGTCTCACCCAAACGGTGCTGCTCGTTCATGCGGCTCGCCATCATAAAGGCGATCTGGTTTAGCTCGTTTTTAGCGAGCTCAAGATCTTCGCTGCGGAACTTAAACAACCCGGCCAGGCGGCCTTTGGTAATGCTCGCTTCGTTAACTGGCGTGGTAGTACCGTTGCTATCAACGTAAGAGACAACGATTCTGTCAGGATCGCTTTCAGACGCTGTGGCCTGTAGCTTGCTGGCGTTTTCGCCAAAGACAAGGGGGCGACCATCCTGAAGCGTTACGTCGACGCGGCCAGATACGCTATTCTCGGTTACATCTATACCGATCTGCTCACTCAGTTTTTCCAGTAATGCATCACGTTGATCCAGCAGGTCCGCAGGCGGCGTACCGTTCTGCGCCTGTACGCGTTCCAGCTGTTTATTCACTTCTGCCAGCTGGTCGCTGATGCTATTAATTTCTTTAACGCTGGTTTCGATATTGGTGTTGGTGCTCTTTTCCAGCGCGGTGAGGCGCTTGCCGCTGTCATTGAAGCGCTGGGTCAATACGCCGAGTGAGCTGAATACTGCGGAACGGGCCGGGCCGTCATCTGGGGTTGCGCTCAGCGTCGCCATCGACTTGAACAGGTTATTGATGGAGACAGAGACGTTGTCGGATTCATCGCCCAACATATTATCAATGTCGCTCAATTGCTCCATGCGGCCGTTAAGCGAGGCCCAGTTTGAGACGGAGCCGCGTAGCTGCTTGTTGGCAAAAGCATCGTAAGCGCGATCGACGCCAGTTACCGTCGCACCGTAGCCATAAAATCCGTTTCCCGTGGTCATGCCACCGAGCTCACCAATCACAAGGCTGCGGCGGCTATAGGTATCGCTCATGCCATTGGTCAGGTTGCTGCCTACCACACTAAGAGCGGATTGCGCTACGCTAAGGCCACTTTTCGCGAGACTAAAGAGGTTGTTCATAAGGCACCTGGATATTCCGTTATTTCCAGCCCGATATTCGGGCAGGGTCAAAATTATTGCTCTGCTTTATTCATCGGTGATTGCGAATTTATCTAAAAACTTTTTTAAAATATTTTCGCGAGGTCGTTTTTATAGGCTTCTACACCCTGCTTAATATCACCTTTTACTTTCTGAATAATGGTGATCAGTTTTTTCGCATAGGCAGGATCGGTTGCGTATCCCCCCGCCTGAAGCGCTTTGGCCGCCTGCTCCGGCGAACGGGAATGCGCAACGCCCGCATAGCGCGGGTTCTTAGTGAGTAGCTTCGTATAATCGGCGAGCGCATGTTCATAGGAATCGTAAACGCGAAACGAGGCCTTTATCTTTTGCTTCACGCCGTTGATGTATTCGGTGGTCATCACCTCTGTGGTCTTGCCTTGCCAGTCACCTCCGGCCTTAATGCCGAACAGGTTATGGCTGGGGCGGCCGTCAGCGGTGGGGATTTCACGCTGCCCCCATCCTGACTCCAGCGCCGCCTGCGCGAGGATCAGTTGCGGATGAACCCCGCTCTGCCTGGCGGCGATCTGTGCTGGACGCAGCAGACGAGAAATAAAGGATTGAGCCCCCTGCGCTACTTTGCCGAAGGAGACCGACGCAGACGGCGCCAGCGGACCGGTGGCGGATCTGACGGAGGAGGAAAGTCCTGGCAAATTAAGCGGACCGCTGCCGGGCGTCGACACCAATGGGCTATCGATCTCCCCGCCTGACTGGCGCACAATCATATCCGCAAACCCAAGCTGTCCGCTCCCCGCAATATTTTGCGCCACCTGCTGGTCGTGCATCGCGGTAAACATATCGGTGGACTGGCTGTGCATGAGGTCATCTTTGATGGTGGCATCGCGCATGCTCTTCATCATCATCTGCACGAAGATCCCCTCCATCTGCTGCGCCGCCGCCCTGAGCGCCCCGGGTTCAGCGCGGCGTGCATCACGCTTCAGCGCGTCGAGAGAGCGAACGTCAAAGGCTGGCTTATCCAGACGATCGAAAGCATTCATCACTCCACCTCCAGCTTCGCACGCAGGCAGCCTGCATTTTTCATTGACTGCAAAATGGACATCAGCTCATTTGGCGTCGCGCCAAGCGTATTGAGTGCCCTGATCACTGCGTTCAGATCCGTGCTGCTGCGCACGCTTTGCAGCGAGCCGCCGCGGTCGCGTACTGAGATATCGGTTTGTGGCACCACGACGGTCTGCCCTCCCCCGAGGGGAGTATCCGGCTGGCTCACAACATTATTCTGTGTAACCTCTACCGTCAGCGATCCATAAGCTACGGCACAGGCATCGAGGGAAACATGGCGGTTCATCACCACGGCGCCGGTACGAGAGTTAACAATGACCTTCGCATCCTGTATCCCCACCCGCAGCGGAATATCCTGGATATTGGCGAGGAAACGCACCCGGGAAGGACCATCCGGCGGTGCAAACAAACGTACAGTACGGGCATCTTCAGGGATTGCCGCCCCACCGCTATAGCGACGATTAATCTCGTCGCTGATCTGCTGCGCCAGCGAGAAATCTGACTCGTTAAGCTGTAGGCGCAGCGTGTTTTGCGTGGCGAAGTCATTTGGGACTTCGCGTTCAACCGTCGCCCCACCGCTAATGCGACCGCCGTTAAGCTGGTTAACCTGCACGCGACTGCCGCCAGCCTGCGCGCCAGCCCCGGAGATCAGCACATTGCCCTGCGCCATCGCGTAGATCTGGTTGTCCGCCCCTTTAAGTGGCGTCATCAGCAGCGTACCGCCACGCAGGCTCTTCGCATTCCCCAGAGAAGAGACCACGATGTCGATCTTATCCCCTGAGCGGGCGAACGGCGGCAGTTCGGCCGTCACCATCACCGCGGCAATATTTTTCAGCTGCATGTTGGTGCCCGCCGGTACGGTGATCCCAAGCTGGGACAACATATTATTGAGGCTCTGGCCCGTAAACGGCGCCTGCATCGTCTGGTCGCCCGTGCCATCAAGCCCCACCACCAGCCCGTAGCCCATTAGCGAGTTGGAGCGTACCCCCTGCACCGTGGCCAGATCGCGAATTCGCTCGGCCTGCGCCGGCGTGTACAGCATCGGAATGCTGAGCAGCAGGCCGAGAAATAACAGAATGGATTTTGTATTCATCGTCGTATCAAAAAGGAGAAAGGTTCAGGAACAGGCGTTGCAGCCAGCCCATCGTCTGCGCTTCGTTGATGTAGCCGTTGCCGACATACTCAATGCGCGCATCCGCCACCTGAGTTGAGGGCACGGTGTTGGCCCCGCTGATGGTGCGAGGGTTCACCACACCCGAGAAGCGTATAAACTCGGTCCCCTGGTTTATGGCTATCTGCTTCTCACCGACCACCTGTAAATTGCCGTTCGGCAGGAGTTTATTTACCGTCACCGTGATGGTGCCGGTAAAGGTGTTGCGCGCCGCCGCCCCGCCCTTGCCGGAGAAGTCGCTTTTGCCCTCCGCGTTAAAGTCAGCTTTGCCGTTACCCAGCCAGCTGTTCGAGCTGCCCGGCATGGCCAGTAATCCCATTCCGGCCGATCCATTACGGTTGGCACTGGCGGAGGAGCTCTTGCTGGCGCTAACGTTTTCCTGAAGCAGGATCGTCAACGTGTCGCCCACGCTGCGCGGCCTGCGGTCTTCAAACATCGGCTGATAGCCATAGTTCATGGCCTGTCCTGCCTGGAACAGCGAGCCGCCGGTTGTGACCGGTGCCATCGGTAATGGTTCTGCCGACGTTGGTCCGTCCACGAGCGGTTTTTGCAAAATATGCGCGCAGCCGCTTAGCAGCAGCACGCCCGCCAGCAGTGCAGGACGCGATAGCCCTGTTGGACTGTATGTAAAAAGTGTTTTCATTTACGTGTCGATAAACCATCTATCCGCCCGAGCCTGCGCCCGGAGCGGTAAGAGAGAGGAAATTAAAGCTGGGTAAGCCTCTGCAACATCTGATCGGATGCAGAAACGGCCTTACTGTTGATCTCGTAGGCGCGCTGGACCTGGATCATATTGACCAGCTCCTCAGCCACGTTGACGTTAGACGTCTCAATGTACTTCTGCTTGAGCGTACCCGCATCTTCAAGGCCCGGATTCAGTTCATTCGGTGCGCCGGAGGATTGCGTTTCACGATAGAGGTTGCCGCCAATGCTTTCGAGACCGGCATCGTTGACAAAGGTCGCCAGGGTCAACTGCCCCACCTGCTGCGGCTGAGCCTGACCCGGGAGCGTCACGCTGACGATACCATCAGGGCTTATCTGCATCTCTTTGGCGTCCTGCGGTACTACGACGCCCGGCAGAATGGGATGGCCTTCTGCGTTTACCAACTGACCGTTTTCATTTTTATCGAAATGTCCGTCACGGGTGTACGCGGTGCTGCCGTCGGGCAACTGCACCTGAAAGAAGCCTTTGCCTTCGATAGCGACATCGGTATCGTTGCCGGTCATGTTCAGGCCGCCCTGAGTATGCACGCGCTGGGTAGAGACCGGACGCACGCCGGTACCCAGCTGGAGGCCGCTTGGCAGCGTTGTCTGTTCGGAAGCCTGTGCACCGGGCTGGCGCATGGTTTGATAAAGCAAATCCTGGAACACCGCTCGCTGGCGCTTAAAGCCGTTGGTATTGACGTTCGCCAGGTTGTTTGAAATCACGTCCATATTGGTCTGCTGTGCTTCCAGACCGGTTTTTGCGATCCATAATGACCGAATCATCTGTACTCCTTGCGCGGGTTAGCCCACGCTTAATAGCTGGTTGGCCTTTTGCGCGTTTTCATCCGCGGTGCGGATCACCTTCATGTTCATCTCGAAGCTGCGTGCGGTGGCGATCATCTCCGTCATGGCCTTCACCGGGCTCACGTTACTTCCCTCAAGGGATTCAGGACTCAGACGCATGGCGTCATCCTGGGGCAACGCATTGCCCGCCGCCGGGCGAAACAGCCCATCGTCGCCGTGGATCAGGGTGCTCATGGGAGCATTAACCATTTTCAGTCTTCCGACCGGCACGACGGCCGTTGGCTCATCACCCGCGCCAAGTGCAGAGACGGTACCGTCCTCCGCAATGGTGATCTGCGAATGGGGAGGAACCACCAGCGGTGCGCCATCGCCCATCAGCGGCTTCCCGCCAACCTGCAATGCGCCGTCCCGATCGATCTCAATGCCGCCGTTACGGGTGTACCCTTCACTACCGTCTGGCAAGGCTACCGCCAGCCAGCCGTTCTGCGGAAGTGCAACGTCGAGACTGCGTCCGGTGTGGGTAATCGGTCCCATGGTGTCGTCGTTATACGGCGTCGATTCCGCTACCAGCGCGCGAGTTTTCAGGGTCTGCCCCTCAACCGGCACAGCGCGAAACGCGGCCAGTTGAGCACGAAAGCCCGCCGTGGCGCTGTTAGCCATATTGTTCGACGTCACGGCCTGGCGGTTGAGCGCCGCGTTGGCAGCACTCAATGCGGTATATATTGCGCGATCCATCCGCCGCCCTTATCGCAGGTTAACCAGCGTCTGGAGTAGCTCAGACTGGGTTTTGATGGTTTGCGAATTCGACTGGTAGTTACGCTGGTAGACAATCATATTGACCATCTCCTGACCCAGATCGACGTTAGACTGCTCAAGCATATTCCCGTTAATCGTACCGAAGCTGCCGGAGCCGGAAGTACCAAGGAAAGGCTGGCCGGACTGCGGCGTTTCGCTCCAGACGTTATTACCTTCAGCCGCCAGCCCACCGCTGTTGGCGAAATCAGCCAGTACGATTTGTGCCACGGTCTGACGCTGACCGTTACTGTAGGTCGCGACCACTTCTCCGCTGTCGCCAATAACAAAGCTCTGATATTTACCCGGGGCCTGACCGTCGATGGTGTCAACTTTCACGAGGCTATCGGTGGCCCGGCGGGTCAAGCTGGAAAGATCCATGTCGATACTCAGCGGCGCGGAGCCATTAAACGCGGCCCCGTTAATGGTCATTTTGGTACTGGCCATCGCCGCCGTGTCCATATTGCCGTTGCTATCGAACTTTAAATCCAGGGAGGTCACATCAGGCGTGCCGGGCGCGGTTTCATCGCGCGCGTAAGCTTTCCACTCGCCTGCCGCGGTCTGCACGAAGTAGACCTTTACGGTGTGTTTATTGCCCAGCGTGTCGGTCGCCTCAATCTGGCTCTGGTAGTTGTAGGTTTTCGGATCGCTATAATCGAACGAGTCGGTGATGATGGTGGTGTCATCTGACTTCAGGTTACCCGTAAGGGATCCGGCGGTGGACGCCGCGGGGGGCATGTCTTCCGTCGGTATACGAATGGGTCCTACCGGTGCGCCAGGGGCGATTGTCGGCGGCGTACCGGTCGCCTGGTAGCCGGTCAGGTACAATCCATTGGTGCTGTTGATGATATTGCCGTTCTGATCCTGCTTAAACTGGCCGTTACGTCCGTAATAGACGGCGCCACCTTCGCTTACCATGCGGAAAAATCCTTTTCCCTGTAAGCCCATATCCAGCGAGCTATTGCCCGCCGTGAGGCCACCGTCGCCGAAGTTCTGGGTCACGCCCGCAACCTGAACCCCGAGACCCGTCGTTCCGGCGAAGATGTCGGCGAAGGCCACGGAGCCTGCTTTAAAACCTGCTGTCTGGGAGTTGGCGATATTGTTTCCAACCACGTCCAGCGCTTTGGCGGCTGCATTGAGGCCGCTAAGACCTTGTGAAAAGCTCATATTGAAGTTCCAGAGAGTAAATTATTCGCTATTTTTGGATAACAACCACGTCGCCCATGGTGATGGGGTCATGATTGAGCAGGTGCAGTACCGCGCCGTTGGCCGTCATCGTGACGCCAGACACCTGCTCCTGAATCAGGCCGGATATTTCCGGGTTATCGCCTTCCGGATTTTTCGCCTCAAAGGAGAGCGTGTATTCCCTGTCCTGAGGCGGCCCCGGCTCCGGCTGGAAGTTTTCCAGATCGTCGAGGGTGTAAGTCTTCACACCGGATTTCACGTCCTTCAGCTGCGCCGTATAGGCATTGCCTTCATCATCCGTCAGCGTGACGGTGACCGTTTCTGCATCCCCCGATAACAGGAAACTAAAGCTGTCTGATGGCTTCTCCTCCCCGTCCAGTGGCTGCGTGGCGTCACCAAAGGCGACTTTCGGATCGCCCTCGATCAGTACCCCACGGCCAACCCAGGAGGCGGCGCTCATACTGCCCAACTGCGCCATAAGCGCCTGAACGTTGCCGACAGATGCGTTGAGTTTTTCCACTCCCGCGGCGGTATTGAACTGTGCCAGCTGGGAGGTCAGCTGGTTGTTATCCATCGGGTTAGTCGGGTCCTGGTTTTGCATCTGTGCAACCAGCAGCTTCATAAACTGCTCGGAGAGGTCGGCTGCACTGCTGCCCGTGCCGTAGGTGCTGGTATTGCCGCTGGTGTCGTTTACCGTTGAAACTGTCATATCCTGCCTTACTGACCGAGGGTTAAGGTTTTCTGCATCAGGGCCCTGGCGGAGTTCATCACCTCCACATTTGCCTGATAACTGCGTGACGCGGAAATGGTATTGACCATCTCATTGACCACGTTGACGTTAGGCATACGTACATATCCCTGTTCGTCCGCCAGCGGATTACCGGGCTCATAGACCAGGCGATCGGGCGCTGTACTTTCCACTACGTCGCTGACTCTGACGCCGCCGATGCCCTGGCCGGCAGAGGTGTCCGCTTCAAACATGACCTGACGGGCGCGGTAAGGCTGTCCGTCCGGTCCGGCAACGCTGTCTGCGTTCGCCATATTGCTGGCACTCACGTTGAGACGTTTTGACTGCGCGGCCATCGCCGAGCCTGAAATATCAAATACGCTAAATAACGACATTTATTTACCCCTGACTGACTACCGTCATCATTTTCTTAATATCTGCACCGAGGAATGTCAGGCTCGATTGATATTTCATGGCGTTATCCGCGAAATTAACTCGCTCGCGGTCCATATCCACGGTGTTACCATCAGCACTTGGTTGATCCGGTACGCGATATAGCAACTGAGCATCATCAAAAGGCATTTTTTTACCCTGCATATGCTTGCTGGACGTTAAAGCCATTGTGACAGGCCCTGATGCAGGTTTATTCCCTAACGCATTTTTAAGTTGCTGAGAAAAATCAATATCTCGCGCCTGATAGCCTGGCGTATCGGCATTCGCAATATTCGATGCCAGGACTTCCTGCCGACGCGAGAGCAGACCTAACGCTTGCTGTTGGAAGCGAAACGCATCGTCAAGTTTATTCATCATGCACTCTGGCCTCTGCCTTGCTTTATATAAACCGCGATAGTGTAGACAGCGCTGATGAAATATCACACTGCAAAGACCTGACAGAAATAGGCGCTATTAGCGAAATTAAGATAGATATTTAAAACATGCGGAACTGATTCATGAAAACGGCAGCAGAAGTGTCATTATTTAACGCAATAAAAGCGTTTCTATCACGTATATAATTTAGTCAGAATAAGCATACCCGTTTACTTTACTGGTTTTACAATAAGGCAACAAGATGAAGCTTCCATTATTACGCGTAACGCTGGTAACGCTCCTTTTCGCGAGCCCGCTGTATGCCAGCGTGCCATCCGCGACAACGGCGAAACTTCGATTAGTGCAGAAACTGGAGGCGCTGGTTAAGCTCACGGAAAATCCAGGCAATATCGTTCGTACCGTTACGCTGCTGGCCTCGCCCGGACAGCTATCAGCGGTGTGCGAAAATCCTGACCTGAGCCTGGCCGGGCATGATGACCGCCTCACCGGCAAACGCACCGCAGTGGCGCGCTGCGGCATGCGTAAGTTCTATCTGCCGTTTAGCATTAGCGCCCAGGGAACCTTCTGGGTCGCCAGTCATAGTCTGAAGGGCGGGGAAATTGTGCAGCAGGGCGATATTACTCCCATGACCGGCAGCATAGACGATTTGCCCGTTGGGCTAATGTTTGAGGCGAGGGACATTGTCGGCCAACGCCTTTTACGCCCCCTTTCCGCGGGCAAACCGGTGCTGCAAAACCAGCTGCGCCAGCAGTGGCGTCTTCGCGCCGGGCAGACGGTAGAACTGGTCATGTCGGGACCGGGTTTCTTTATCCGCAGCCAGGGCAAAGCGCTAAACAACGCTGCGGTTGACGATACGCTGCGCGTGAAAACCACGGGTGGACGTAACGTTACGGGAAAAGTGGGTCGTGACGGAGCCGTGACAATTTTTTTAGAACAATAATTTTAGTTTTTTCGTGTATTTCCGAAGACTAGTGTATAGGCAAGAGCAGTAACGATTACTGGCGAGGATAAACATGAGCATCGAAAGCACCCAACCCACCGCACCGATTGGCAATCTGGCTGGCGGACAGGAACTGCGTACACGCGGCACTACTCAGGAAAATAGTGTCGCGACGGGCGAAGCGCGCGGAAACAAAACCGAAGTGACCCTGAGCGCGCTGACAAAAAAAATTCAGACCGATGACAGCCGTGACGTGGATTATGCTCGGGTGGATAAGATCCGTGCCGCAATGGCCTCCGGGGAACTCACTATCGAGCCAGAGAAAATTGCTCAGGCGCTGGTGCGACATATTTTTGAGTATTAATAACGGCAGGATTTTTTAACATTATGGATAAGCTGTACCCGATACTGACGCAAATGAAAACGTCCCTGGACGAGCTGGAAGCCATCATGATTGAAGAGGTCAATCAGCTCAGCCGCGTACAAATAAATCCCGTTTCGCTACAGGTATTATCGGATAATAAAAGCCAATTGCTTTCGTCGATTCAGTACTATGATGAAATGCGTCTCCAGCAGGAACAGCTTTCCGCCCTTCAGGCGCCCTATCACCATCACAGCAGGCTGTTCACCAGCTGGAAGCTGATCAGTGAACGGGTGCAAAGCACCAAAACGCTGAACGCGCAGGTCGAAACGCTTCTGCAAAACCATATGAAGAAGAATCAATATATGCAGAAGGTGGTAGACCGCGTGGGTCACGCCAACACGCTCTACGGCCCCGCCGGGGAATCCAGCCAGGCACCTGCGGGTCGTAAATACAATATCAGCATCTGATTCGCCTCTTGCTTACCCGTAACCGAGCTCGCCCATGGCGGGCTTTTTTTACGCGCTAACGTCATCTTGCAGAGGGATTGAGGCGGGACACGCTCCCGCCATCAGGGGCGGGAGCGTCAGACAGTGTGGTATGCCTGGGCAGACGCGTTTGATTTAAGTAGAGCAGAAATGTTATTGCTGAGATGACCTAGCCGGACAGACATCCGCTGGCGCAGACGTTCGTCCTGGGCAAGAAGCTGCGCAAGCTGTGCGCGGACGTCTTCAGCAAGCGGCGAGAGATTGAACTCACAGAGCGCCTGCATACCCCGGGCGTAGGCTGCAACCTCTTCATTAAAGTACTCCCACGCCTCCTCGTCTGCTAACTGCTGTAGACGTTCGTTACTCTGCAACATCAGGGCGATTTGCCGCGTGAGTTTATCAGCCATGCTTCACCTGACGCGCCTGTGGGTCGATGGCTTTCCACGTCTCGGCCATATCCACCATCAGTGAGATAAGATGCGGGAGCATTTCCCCGGACTTATTAAGGTTCGCTTCCAGCAGAGAGCGCGAAATATACTCGTACAGTCGCTCCAGATCGGCGGCAATCTGTCCCCCAACCTCATGGTTAAGCCCGGCGCGCAGGCCATTATCAATAATGTTGATTGCACGGGAGATCATCTCACCCCGGCGAGCGATGTTTCCAGACTGGAAGTAGATCTCGGCGCGACGCATGGCATTGATTGCTCCGTCGTAGAGCAAAACGATGAGCTGGTGCGGGGTGGCGCCAGCAATCTGGCTGTCCAGAGAGACGGAGGAATAGGCGCTGTTGCCCGTTTTGGTGTACATCTTCGGTTCCTGCCGGGCAGTTGGCCTGCCCGGATGCGTTAAGTTTAACCCATGATCCCAAGCAGCGCGGACTGAAGCTGCTGGCTCGTACTGTTCATTTGCGTCAGGGCCTGGTCGAGACGCTGGAATTCCTTACGGCTGCGGTCAAGGCTGTCCTGAATGCGTTCCTGCATGCGGGCTATCTGTTTTTCAACGCGGGTATTTTGTTCCTTTACCCCCTTGAGAGCGGTGGAGATCGCCCCTTCAACCTTCGGGATCGAATCGTTATCGCCCAGATAGGTGGTGAACACCTCCTCCATGCGATCCTTGATCCCGCCCGTTGAGCCGGTGCCTAAAAACAGAGCTTCCACTTCCTTTGGATTTTTCTTCAGCGCTTCGTCGAGCTTTTTATTGTCGATGGTGAGTATGCCCAGGGTCCCGGTACGCTCCTCGCCGGGTTTGGTTTCGTTGAACTTCACCTCGATACCGAGCGCACCCAGAGATTTGTACAGATCGTCGGCATCGCCATAGCTCCCGGCGACAGCGGACTTCATTTGGCTGGTCAAACGGCGCAGGGTACCGTCACCGAAAAGCGCGCCGTTTGACGCATTGGCCTGCGGCAGTTCATCGCCGGTCGTCTTTTCCGGTTCGTTGTATACACTGGCGCTGGATGCTGCGCTAAGATAGGCGTTATAGACATTCACAAACTCTTCAATCAGGCTTTTAACCTTAGAGGTGTCGGCGGTGATCGACAGTGTTTCTGATTTCAGTTTTGATGCGTCGTCAGGATCTTTTTCTGAGACCTCGCGCAGATCGAGGGTGATCCCGTCAATGGCGTCAGAAATGGTATTGGAGCTGCGTTCAATCTTCGTACCATCAACGTAGACAATGGCATTCTGCGCCGGCGTAATCTCCCGGGCATTATCTGCCCCCGGCGTGACTGCCGGGTCGTAATCCAGCACTTTTGCCAGCTTACTGTCGCCGCTTACGCTGATGCTAATTTCGCCATCTTCGCCGGTCTTTTTCGACGTCACGACCAGCTGATATTTGCCATCTTCGGCAGGCATTACCGTCGCGGTAACATCGCCATTTTTAGCATTAATTTTTTTAGCAATCTGTACCAGAGAGGTTTCATCATCTTTCAGCTCCACCTCCATCGGCTTGCCTTTGCCTGCGGTGATGGTCACCGTACGCGGACCGGCGCCGTCACCCAGCTGGGTGTCGTTCGCATTTTGCGGTGCCGTCCCCACTTTATTGGCTTTTGCTAACTGCTCAACCTGGACCGAGTAACTATTCGGGATCGCTCCCTTACCTGCCGTTGCGTTAAATGCCTTGTTGGTGCCAATGCTGACCCCGTTGAACCCTTCATCCTCCAGTTTTTTCAGCGCCGTTTTCACCGCATCCAGACTGCTGGAGATTTTACCCCAGGAGGAAGTTTGTCCTTCATAATTGCTCTGCTTCTGCAAATAGGGGTTTAATTTTTTATTCTCAGCTACCTGGAGCTGCGAAATCATACTTTCAATATCTAACCCGGAGCCGCCGAGGCCTGACATAGAGAACGAAGCCATGATTTGTATTCCTGTTACAGTGAAGATAGATATAGCGATATCATCGGGGTTTCGGCCATAAAGTTTAATTTTTTACAGTTCAGGCGACAACGAAACCACCACATTAATACACTCTTACACGCTTATCAGGCTATTGACTGTGGTAATCGGGAGAATTGCCATCACTTGTGAATGCTTTTCCTGGAATATAAAAAATTATGAAAAAATAATTTAGTCATTTCCTTTTCATCCGATTAATTCAGTATGCGCAACAGACATCGCATATTTAACTGGCGAATGCCGTCGTTACTTTATTTAAAAGGATATTGATATGGCCCAGGTCATTAATACTAACGCATTGAGCTTGATGGCTCAGAACAACCTGAACAAATCTCAGACTTCTCTGGGTACTGCAATTCAGCGTCTCTCTTCCGGTCTGCGTATCAACAGTGCGAAAGATGATGCAGCAGGTATGGCGATCTCTAACCGCTTCACCTCTTCTATCCGCGGCCTGACCCAGGCAGCACGTAACGCCAACGATGGTATCTCCCTGGCGCAGACCACCGAGGGCGCGCTGGAAGAAGTAACCGAGAACTTACAGCGTATCCGTGAACTGACCGTTCAGGCAAAAAACGGTACTAACTCCTCTGACGACCGTGACTCCATTAAAAAAGAGATCTCTGCACGTCTGGACGAAATCAAACGTATTTCTGAAACCACCAACTTCAACGGCGTTAACGTTCTCGATGGCTCCAAAGATAAACTGACCATCCAGATTGGCGACAAAGATGGCCAGACCATCGACATCGATCTGAAGAAACTGGACATCGACTCTCTGGGTCTGGACGGCTTCACTGCTGCATTCGATAAAATTGCCGGCTCTGCGGGCGCCACCAGCCAGTACACCAAGGCAGCCACTGCGAAAGCAGCGGGCGACGATACGGGTATCAGCACAACTGCCGGTAACTGGAAAGTTGACGCAGCTGACATCACCGCAATTGAAACGGCAGTGGGCGCAGCAGCAGGCGACGTCGAGCTGTACGTAGCTGATGGTGAAGCTTTCGCGTACGATAAAACTGCCGACAAAATGTTTAAACTGGATACCTCTGCCATCACCTTCAAGGATGATGGTGCTGGCAATGCGATCATTGACGGTGCTGTACCTGCTGGCGCCGCAACGGAAGTCAGCGCGCTGGATGCCGATATCCTGTTGAACGGTCCATCTACACTGAGCGATGCCACCAAGCTGAAAGAAGGCGCGACCTTCAAAGCTCAGGATGGCTCTGAAGTGACGCTGGATCAGGCTAAACTGGACGATATCTCCAACGCGGCCTTTGGCGCTGACGCTGCTGACAGCAACATGCAGCTGTTCTCCGTGAAAGACGGTGCAAACACCAAATACTTCGCGCAGAGCACCGACGCAAGCGGTAACACCGTGGTGAAAGAGCTGACCTTCGCAGATAACGCAACTGCCCCTACCGTTGCGGATGCAGGCGCAGCGAACTCCGCGTTCATCAACACCGCCGCTAACGCTGCCGCAGCCGACGACCTGCTGGGTAACCTGGATGCAGCCCTGACTGAAGTGACTAACTTCCAGGCTGACCTGGGTGCGATTCAGAACCGTTTCAGCTCTATCATCGCGAACCTGAACACCACTGTTATCAACACCACCGAAGCCCGCTCCCGTATCCAGGATGCTGACTTCTCCGTGGAAGTGTCCGCAATGAGCCGTTCTAACATCCTGCAACAGGCCGGCGTATCCGTTCTGAGCCAGGCTAACCAGGTACCTCAGAACGTTCTGAGCCTGCTGCGCTAATCCCGAAAAGCCTCAACATTTTACGCGTATTTATTGCGCGTTAGCCCTCCCTGTCGGAGGGCTTTTTTCGTTTTGAACCTCGCTAATCGTCCTCAATCCTTCTCCCCTGCCCTGACCGTCTGTCAGGCAAGTCACAACCAACCAAAAACATTACAAATAATATGGTTAAAAAGGTCTCGCAAAACAATATAAAAACGCGTTTATCCTATTTGGAGACAATCGGTAATCGACCATAAATAGCATGCGTAAAGGGCCATTGAATACGAAATGAAAGAACGAACGCATCTCGTTTATTTATTATGAACGCAACCTTCCGCTAAACAGCTCATCTCAACATTGTTTAAATGATATGACCAGTGAGATAAAATTAACCAACTCATTTATAGCGACTGCCGATATTTAATGTTAAAATCGTTTTCGCTGCACAGCGTGCAAAAGGAGAAATTCCCTCCTGTTACTTATACATTTTTAAGCGTTTAGCTTATCTAACTTGAGCAGTCAGCAAATGCCCGTCAGTCATTGCCCTTCACGTACTAAGCCTCAGAAAAATAGGAATATAAGCGTCACCCCACTGCTATCGTGCCGCCAGGTTCAGCGAGAGGAATCACCGCATGCGCATCAAAATGGGAGGGCATTTACTTTATTTATCACACAAATACGCCAACCGAGGCCTGGCCATTTTTAACATCGGCATTAATAACATTAATATCGTTGAAATTTACCTTTAGCGATCCGCGAATAGTTGCGATATAAGCCTTAGGTAGCCCGAAATTGTTGCGCATTGTTAACGAAAAGACTTTACCCAATTAACATAAATACCCATTCAATTCACCTTATCTTTCATTACGAAGTATCAAGATATTATGGTCAATTACATTGCGATTGGATCGTTAGTGACGCTGGATTTACACACGAGGTTACTAACACGAACGCGCGACGGCGAGTGCGTGACGCTGCCTGCCAGCGCCTGCCTCTGCCTTGCCGCCCTGGTGGAAGCGCAGGGACAAATTTTGTCTCAGGAACAGTTAATGGATATCGGCTGGCGTAGCGCTGGCGTTGAGGTCACGGATAATAGCGTGCGCGTTATGGTGAACAAGCTTCGACGAGCGCTGGCCTCGCTAGAGATGCAGGATGCTATTGCGCTGGTTGCCGTAACGCGAAGCGGCTATCGCCTGATTATTCGTGAAGAGAGCCCGCCGGAACCCTCGGCTGAAAGCGTTGAGATCCTCCCCCCACCACTGCCGCCTGAAATGCTGGTGGAGGCTACGCCTTCTCCCCCCTCCGCTACGCCAGCACCGCGTCGAAAAAGGCTTTTGCGAAGCGCTGCGTTCGCGGTCTGCGGCATGCTGATCGGTATTCTTATTGCCTTGTCCGTCAAAAATGCGTTTGTCCCCAGCCCGCAGAGCATCGAGTTTATCCTCTGGCAGGGAGAAGGGATCCCCCCCGGCCATATCGTGATGGTGCAAAAAAACCGAATAAGCCAAACAGAACTTATCCAGGCAACGCTGCACACCTATAGCGAATATGTGCTGGAAAGACGCGTCCATTACAGACCGGGTAAAATTTTATACATCACTACCGGTACGGGAAAGATAGATAAATATCAGGCAGTTATTGCCTGTCAAAAACCCATTCAGGAGCAAAAGAATGACTGTGAATCGTTCTATTTTCATCTTTATTAAACGCCCGCAGATCCTCTTTGCTGGCGGTCTGATGACAGGTTTAGCGTTAACAATCGGGTACACGATCGCCACGTCGCCGCTGAGACAGACGTGCTTTGCCCCAGCCTCGTTTTACACTATCAAGGACGAAAACAACGTGACGCTGGCGCGAGGAATTTATCGCTCATACCGCGATGGACTTCATGAGGGACACACGACCTATATCGGTAACATCCGCCATTTTCAGGACGGAAAACGCGTAGGGCAAGCTTCACCCGTACAGCGCAGCGTGAATTATACCATGTCCTTCTCCGGCAACCTGCTGCATCTGACGATGCTTAGCCACGCCCGTCGGCTGGGCGATCAAAGCAACGAAAAAGAGGTGACGGATTATATTTTTCCGCAGCTTAAGAGCGGCGAAACCTCCACCAGTTCCCTCTATTTGCTGGAAAACAGCATCCTGGCATCGGGAACGGAGACGGTAGTACGGATAGCCTGCACGAATTAAGCCCTCAAACCAGCGCCTGTAGTAACCCGCTCAGGATCTCGAAGCCGTGGCTCATAAGACGTTCAAAAAATGGAGCCAGCGTTTCGTCGATGAGCAACAGTGCCAGCATGCCAAAGGTCAGCGTGAGCGGGAACCCTACTACAAAGATCGAGAGCTGCGGGGTAAGACGGTTTAGCAGCGCAAGCACCATGTTTATGCTCAGCAGCAGGGCTATCACCGGGAGGCCCAGGATCAGTCCCTGACTGAAGATGAGTCCGGCATGATTAACGAGGTAAAACATCCCGCCAGCATGCAGCGGTTCTGAGTTAATGGGGAGAGCCTCGAATGTCTCTGCAAGCAGCGAAAGCAACCACAGATGGCCGTTAAACACCAGAAAGAGCAGCATCGCCAGCATGTTTAGCAGGCGAGCGATCACCGGGCTGTTACCGCTGCCCGGGTCGAAGAAGGTGGCAAACGAGAGTCCCATCTGCATCCCAATGATCTCGCCCGCCAGGCGAACGGCGGCAAACAGCAGTTGCATCGTCAGCCCCATCGCGGCGCCGATAAGCACCTGCTTAGCCATCGTCCAGACGCCCGCCCAGGAGTAAAGTCCTATATCCGCGTCAGAAACCAGCCCGCCCAGCAGCAGCGCGAGGGTTAAGGCCAATGCCGCACGCAGGCGGGCGCTGATCGCTTTTTCGCTAAAGACTGGCGCAACATGCAGAAGCGCCGAGATACGCACCATGACCAAAAAGTAATGGCTTATCAGGGCGTAAAGCTGCTCAAGGGGAAGATTAAAAATCATTAGCCGATGGCGTAAGGAATGCTGGCGAACAACATGCGCGTGTATTCAATAAAGATTTTCATCATCCACGGACCGAGCAGTACGCCGACACCCACGATCATCAGGATTTTAGGGATAAAGGTCATGGTCATTTCGTTCACCTGCGTCGCGGCCTGAAGAATACTGATAATCAGACCGGTTGCCAGCGCGACCAGCAACAGCGGCCCCGCAATCATTAGCCCAACCTTGATAGCTTCCATGCCCAATACCATGACGCTTTCGGGGGTCATACCAGGCTCCTATGAGTAAAAGCTTTGTGCAAGCGAACCGACCAGCAGCTGCCAGCCATCCACGAGCACGAACAGCATCAGCTTAAAAGGCAGCGCAATTGTCGCTGGCGGAACCATCATCATCCCCAGCGCCATCAGAATGCTGGCCACCACCAAATCAATAATCAAAAACGGAATAAAGATGGTAAAACCAATCTGGAAGGCGGTTTTCAGCTCGCTGGTGACGAAGGAAGGCACCAGAATACTCAACGGCACGTCCTCCGGGCCGGTAAGGGTCGGCGTTTTAGCAATGCGGGCAAACATCGCCAGATCGGCTTCACGCGTCTGCTCAAGCATAAAGGCCCGCAGCGGTTTTACGCCTTCCTTTAGGGCCGTTTCCATGGTGATTTTATTGGCCTGCAACGGCTGCCATGCCTGTTCATAGATCTGGTTGAGCACTGGCGACATCACAAAAAAGGTCAAAAACAGAGCCAGTCCCACTAATACCTGATTTGGCGGTGCGGTCGGCGTACCAAGCGCGTTGCGCATCAATCCCAGCACGATAACGATACGCGTAAAGCCAGTCATCATCAGCAGTACCGCAGGGATGAACGTGAATCCACTGAGCAACAATAGCGTCTGGATGGGTAGCGTCCAGCCAGCGCTCCCCGGCGAGCTGGCCAGCGTAATGTCGCCGTTAGCGGCGAGCGCAGAGGCGACGGGCAGCAGCAGACCAACCCCCGTCGCAGCACGGGCAATCAACAGACGGTTCATTTTTGCTCACCACCCGAACGGTATTTATGAAGAAAGTTATCCAGCATGGCGGGGAAAGCCGCTGAAGGAGTCGCCTGCTCAGGCACCTCTGGCCTAACCTGTACGGTAAGACAGCTAATGTGGGTTGGGGTAACACCCAGCACCAGACGCTGTTCGCCCACGTCAACCACCACCAGCCGTTCGCGCGAGCCGAGAGGTTTACTTGCCACCAGCGATACCGCAGCCGGGCTTTCGCGGGTGCAACGCGCCAACCCGCTGCGGCGAGCGATCCACGCCAGCAGTACCATCAGCATAATAATGAGCATGAGCGTACCGATAACCGATAGCGCGATTGCGCCGCCAGAGAGCACGTTCGTGCTCCCTGCGGCAAAAGGAGGTTGTGCTGCGTTCATTAGCGGCTCAGGCGATGCATTCGCTCGGATGGGGTAATGATATCGGTAATACGAATCCCGAATTTATCGGACACGACCACCACTTCGCCCTGGGCAATAAGGTAACCATTGATCAGAATATCAAGCGGCTCACCCGCCAGACCGTCAAGCGAAACCACCGAGCCCTGGCTTAAGCGCAGCAGCTCCTTGATAGTCATTTTTGTGCGGCCCAGCTCAACGGTCATTTTGACAGGGATATCCAGAATCAGGTTCATCTCTTCAGAAAACTGAGGAACCGCCGTTTGCTCTGTACTTCCCGCAGCGTTCTGCTCGTTCAGCGCCTCACCCCAAAGATTGTCCATAGACTTATCTTCAGATCCCGACGAGTTATTCATGTCGCTCATGGGGAAATCACTCCTTATTGAAAGATTTTAATGCTGGCTGATTCATCCGATCGACCTTCAGAGCATATTGATTATTTACAGAGCCATATTTCGCGGTAAATACCGGCACGCTGCCGACGTTCGCTTCTATAAACTCCTGCTTATCCAGTGGGATAATGTCGCCTTTTTTCATCTTCATGACGTTTGACAACCGCGTGTTGATGTCGGCAAATTGCGCCACCAGCTCCAGCTCGGTTTCACGCATCTGGCTTGCCAGCATGCTGCGCCACTCAGAATCCTCATGGCGCGAATTATCCATTGGCGGATTGCTTAACAGTTCACGCAGAGGCTCTATCGTGCTGAAGGGAATACAAATATTGAACTCCCCGCGATGCGAGCCGATTTCCACGGAGAAAGGCGTGGTGACAACAACATCGTTTGGTGAAGAGGTAATATTGGTAAATTTCACCTGTATCTCTGAACGGATGTATTCCGTCTTAATTTTATAAATAGAGCCCCAGGCAAACTCATACGCCTCGCGTGCCATTGTCAGCATACGGTGGATCACCCGCTGCTCGGTTGGGGTAAATTCCCGCCCGTCTGCCTTCGTCGGGAAACGCCCGTCTCCGCCGAACAGGTTATCCACGGCCATAAATACCAGACCGGAGGAGAATGCCATCAGCGCGGTCCCACGCAGGGGATTAAGGTGCAGCAGGTTCAGGTTAGTTGGCACCGGTAAATTGCGGGCAAACTCATGATACGGCTGGATCTTGATATTTCCCGCCGTAATATCTGAACTGCGGCGCAGCAGGTTAAATAGCCCCATCCTGAACTGACGGGCAAAGCGTTCGTTAATAATTTCCAGAGAATGAAGCCGCTCGCGAATCACGCGTCGCTGAGTATTTGGATCGTAAGGTTTTATCCCCGCATCTCCCATGCTTCCATGGAGGTCATCGGGACTCTCCGTATCAGCATTGAGCAGGCGATCGATCTCATCCTGTGATAAAAAACTATCAGCCATTGTGTTTACCGCAGAATAAATTCATTAATCAAAACGTCAGTGACGTTAATCTTTTTGTTGAACGCCAGCGGTTTTTTAAGCTCATTATTGATGTTGCTAATCAGCTGGCGTTTACCTTCATCCGTTGAGAGCGTTTCATACGTTTGCTGAGAAAGCAGCATAAACAATCGGCTGCGATATTCCGGCAGGAATTTCTCAAGCACCTGTACGGACGACGTATCGCCAAGTCGTACGGACAGACCAATGTAGAGCACGCGATCCGACTCGTGCTGCGTCGGGGTCAGGCTAACGGTAAAGGTATTCATCGACACGTATAACGGTTCAACTTGCTGTACCGCCGGGGCTTCGTGCTCACTTCTCGAATTGTTGTCCGTCTGCACGTGTGCATATTTCACCGACCAGAACAGATAGCCTGAAAAACAGCAGGCTGCGAGGGCAATCAGAAACATTAGTATTAATAGAAGCGAGCGCGACCCTCCGCGAGCCGCAGCATTTTTATTTTTGTTACCCATTACGTAAACCCAATAAAATAAGAGAGGCAGCAACCTGCCCCTCGATAAATACGGCGGACATTGTAGTCCATTTAATCAGCAGAATAATCAGGAGATAAAATTTCATTCCTGTCGGCAATTCAGCAATTCAGGCAAAAGTGTTAATGCCGTATATATTTCCTTGCGTCGATGTTAATAATTCCGCCACAGTGTCTTCGTCCACGAACACGTTATCTGCACCTTGAGCGGTATGCTGCTCTCCGGAAGGATGACGTCCCTGCTCGCCACCGCCAGTATGTGGTCGATCGGGGCTCACGCTCGCCTGGCCCAACTGAAGCCCGGTTTCCGCTAAAGCCGCCCGCAGGTGCGGTAGAGCAGTCTCCATCATCTGCCGCACCTGGGCATGTTCGCTGACGATATGGATCTGCGCCTGGTCCTGCTGCACGCGCAAAGAGATATGCAATGAGCCCAGCTCCTGAGGATGCAGGCGGATCTCCGCATTGTGCAAATTGTCGCGGCTGAACAGGGCAATATGTTGGCTCACCGACTGTTTCCATTCGGGCGACTCCAGCGGATAACGGACGTTGACCACCTGCTGTGAGACAGGCTGACTGACCAGTCGCGCCGTTGATGGCTCCATCACGACGCTCTGAACCGTGGGATCGCACGTAGCGTGCTGCGATGCGTCTCCCTGATGAGCCGTTAAGCCTGGCATCACGGCGCTGGCGTCCGGGGCTTTCCCCCCTAACGCCTGTGCCTGCATCTGGAGAGGGGTATCTTCGCGTCGGGCGGGCTTCAGCTTAATATCGTCAACAGGGATCGTTAAAGGCGCCTTTTCGCCAGCTACTTCTTCACGTGGCAGAGTCGCATCAGCAAGGGTCGAAGCCTCTGTAGCGCCCCTCGCCTGGCGGGTGACTATCTGCTGAAGCTGCCATTGCGGGCTTTCATCACCGGGAGAGGCGCTGATTCTGACCTCCGCCAGCGTGTCGTCACTCTCCCCCGGCTCAGCTACCGGCGGCAAAACCGGCTGCGGGAGAGGGTATCCTTCATGACTCAACAGCTGCGCCGGAACGTCCAGCCCAGGTAACAACAGTCCCATCTGCGCCAACCTGTCGTCGAGCGTGAGAGCAAAATCCTCGCCGATGAGTTTTCCTTTGCCTGCTCTCGTCGGCGCTCCGCCGGACAGCAGAGCCGTAATATCAATATTCATAGCCTTTCTCTTTTCTGTCCGGCACGCTGGGCGAATTCGTCCATCATTTTTTGCTCCTGGCGGCTCTGTGCCATAGCCAGTGCCGCTTCGCGGCGATCGATGAGCGTCTCAAACGCATTAAGGCGCTGCTTTTTCTGTAGCCACTTCTCTTTGACCCGATCCACGGCTTGTTCGCAGGTGGAAACATGTGATTCGTGCTGCTTCACCACCTGGTTAAGTGACAAAATGAAAGACTGTTGATTAACCAGATCCGCCATCGACATACCGCTGCCCAGCAGGCCCTGACGCAAAGATTGCTGGTACTCGCGCTCATAGTGCTGAAGCTGTTCATGCTGGGCCACGGCTGCCATAAGCGTCTGCTGGACGCTGCCGAGGGCGCGAGTGGCCTCCGTAAGCTTTTCCTGAGCCATGTCACGCAGCATGACCATTGGATTATTCACTTTCACGTTTTATCCCGCCTGTTCAACGATGTCTGGGAAAAGTTGGCTCAGTGCGGCAATAGCCTCGTCGTAACCGCTCCGCTCGTGTATTGCCTGATGCAGGAAGGCTTCCAGCGCAGGATACTGGTCTATCGCTCTGTCGAGCAGCGGATCGCTGCCCTTCACGTAAGCGCCTACGCTGACCAGATCCCGGTTACGCTGGTAGGTCGACAACAGCTGCTTAAAACGCTGAACCTTGCGGTACTGGACATGCGGAATTAGCTCCGTCATCGCGCGGCTAATAGAGGCTTCAATATCAATAGCAGGATAATGGCCCGCCTCAGCCAGGCGACGAGAAAGCACGATATGGCCATCGAGGATCGCGCGCGCCGAATCGGCGATCGGATCCTGCTGATCGTCCCCTTCGGTCAGAACCGTATAAAAGGCGGTTATCGATCCGCCGCCGCGCATACCGTTACCCGCACGCTCTACCAGTGCGGGCAGACGCGCGAAGACGGACGGTGGATAACCTTTCGTTGCCGGCGGTTCACCGATAGCCAGCGCCACTTCACGCTGCGCCATGGCATAGCGCGTAAGAGAGTCCATTATCAGCAGGACATTCATCCCACGATCGCGGTAATCCTCAGCAATTCGGGTGGCGTAAACCGCACCCTGCATACGCAGGATCGGTGAGACGTCAGCAGGTGCGGCGATCACGACCGGGCGTGAGAGCCCCTCTTCGCCAAGAATGTTCTCGATAAAATCTTTTACTTCACGTCCGCGCTCGCCAATCAGTCCGACGACGATGACGTCGGCGGTGGTGAAACGGGCCATCATGCCGAGCAGTACCGACTTACCGACGCCCGAGCCGGCAAAAAGGCCCATACGCTGTCCCCTGCCAACCGTCAGCAGGCCATTTATTGCCCTCACGCCCACATCGAGCACGGACTTGATGGGATCGCGGTGAAGCGGGTTAAACGAGGGGGTAAACAGGCCGGCTACGGGTTTTCCCGCCGGTGGACGACCATCCAGGGGGCGGCCCTGAGCGTCAAGCACGCGCCCCAGCAGGTGTAACCCCACCGGCAGCTGTTTACCCGCTCCCTTATCGGCCTCTGGCGCGTACACGCGCGCGCCGGGAAGAATACCGTCAACATGTTCAAGCGGCATAAGATAGAGCGTCTGACCGTTAAACCCGACCACCTCACACTCGACCGGTAAAATAGCCTGCCCGGTCTGACGTTCAACAATGCACAACGCGCCTATCGGCAGCTTCAGGCCAACGGCCTCCATCACCAGCCCGGTAGCACGCGTCAGCTTGCCGTACTGACGAAAGCGCGGGAGCTCTCCGAGCTTCTCTTCCACCCGATCCATGACCGAGAGCCAGTTTTTTAACTGCTGGCTCATTGGGACAATTCCTCTCGGGCGAGCTGACAGAGAGACTGCCAGCGCGTTTCCATGGTGGCGTCATACTCCACGTCCGGCGTGACCACACGACATCCCCCTGCGGCCAATTGGGGATCGCTTTGTAAGGACCACCCCATTGAGGAGAGCGTCTCACCGATCGCCTGTGAGACCATGGGCAGATCCTGCGGGTTCACATGCAGTTCTGTCGGGCCGTTGAGCAGGGTATCCTGCTTCATTAACTGGCGGATCTGCGCAAGCAGAGCATGGTTATCCGCCACGCTCAGGGTGCCGTACAGCTGCTGTACCGCCGTCAGCGCCAGCTGAACCAGACGTCCGGGAATAAGGCTATCGAGATTCGAAAGCGCAAGCTTGCACTGCGTCACCCATTCTCCAGCCTGGAGCAGTAAAGCCTGCCGTTCGTCACGAGCCTGTTCCAGCCCCTGCGCCAGACCCGCCTCACGCCCCTCCTTCAGCCCGGCCTCATAGCCTTCGCGACGGCCTTCCTCTTTGCCTTGCGCCAATCCCTGAGCAATACCCTGCTGCTCAGCCTGCTTACGCAGGCGTGCCAGCTCGGCCTTAAACTGCGCGTCAGAATGGCCGGTATCCTGCGTCTGCAACGGTACTTCAACCGTTTCGTTTAACAGATCCTCAGGCTGCCAGCTGCGCCACTGAGCGGCGCTATTGGCATCAAACGTAGGCATCGTCGCTGCCTCCAATGATGATTTCCCCTGTCTCCGCAAGGCGACGAACGATGTTCAGAATAGTCTTCTGCTCGGCTTCCACCTGTGACAAACGAACCGGGCCGCGCGATGCCAGATCTTCGGTCATCAGATCCGACTGACGGCGCGACATGTTACGGAAGAACTTGGCCCGCAGCGCTTCGTCTGCTCCTTTGAGGGCGATGATAAGGGTTTCACTTTCCACCTCCTGCAACAGACGCTGGATGCTGCGATCCTCGACATCCACCAGGTTTTCGAACAAGAACATTTCGTCGATAATTTTCTGTGCCAGCTCACTGTCGAAATCGCGAACCGCCTCAATGGCGGCCTCTTCCTGCTGGGATTTCATCAGGTTTAAAATCTCCGCAGCCGGGCGCACCCCACCCATTTTGCTGCGCTTAAGATTCTGACCGTGGAGCAGGCCGTTGAGTACCTCCGTCAGTTCCTGCAACGCGGCGGGCTGAACCCCGCCGAAGGTGGCGATACGCAGCATAATGTCGTTACGTTCACGATCGTCGAATTTGCTCAGGACGTCCGCCGCCTGGTTACGCTTTAAGTGGACCAGGATCGTGGCGATAATTTGCGGGTGTTCTTCACGAATCAGATCGAATACCGCCAGCGGATCCATAAAGTTGAGCGTTTCGATCCCGTTTCCACCCTGGTGGGTATCCAGCAAATCCTCAAGCAGCGTTGACGCACGCTCTTCACCCAGCGCCTTGACCAGCACGCTGCGCAGATACTCGTTCGTGTTAAGGCTCAGCGCGGCATACTCGCTTGAGTCATTTTTAAAGTCGCGCAGCACGGAGGCCATTTGATCGTGGGTAAACCCCGCCATGTTGACCATAGAACTGCTGATGGTCTTCACCTCATGCGCGTTTAGGTGCTTAAAGACTTCGGCGGCCAGGACATCGCCCAGCGTCAACATAACGATGGCGCTTTTCTCTGCGGCATTCATGATTTGAGCTCCTGATTCATCCACTGACGAATAACCAGCGCAATAACCCGCGGCTCTTGTTCCGCCAGTTCGCGCAGCTGCTGACTGTTAAGTTCCGTATCCACACGCTGCTGAGCGCGGTCACGCGCATCCTTTTCGGACGCTTTCTTGCGGGCGGCCAGCTCTTCCTGACGCGCCTCTTTTTCCATTTCCATGCGGCGCAGGCTGGTTTCCTGATGGCGGATCCAGGCCGGATGAACAAGCTTACGCCACATAAACCAGGCGATAATCGCAATAACCAGATAACGCGCAATCGCCATCATCAACTGATAAAACTTATCCTGTTTCCAGAATGGCGGGAGTTCCTCTTCCTCAACCCCGTTAAACGGCGAGTTCAAAATATTGACGCTATCGCCGCGTGAGGCCGTATAGCCGACAGCCTCTTTAACCAGAGCATTAATACGGTTCAGTTCAGCCTCACTCAGCGGACCCGGCTTGCCCTCAGCGCCTTGCGGCAGATGGTTTATCACCACCGCGACTGAAAGACGATCGATGCGCCCCATGGCATTTTTAATGTGGGTTAGCGTGCGATCGACCTCAAAATTGGTGGTCTCATCGTTGTGATTGTTGTAGGGCTGTGAACGGTCATTTCCGGTACCAGCGGTACTGGTTTGAGCGGCAGGCTTGTCAAGCGGCTGCGTAAGTGGCGCAGTGGCAGGCGCTGGCGGCTGATTCGTCAGCGCGCCCGGTACGCCGCCATTGCCGCGTCCATTACCCTGCTCAGACTGGCTCGTCTGGCGGCTTCGAATCACCATTTTTTGCGGATCGGCGTTGGGCTGATACTGCTCCTGCGTCTGCTCCTGCTGGGTAAAATCAATCTGCGCCGTGACCTGGGCGCGAATATTTTTGCTGCCCACCAGCGGCGCCAGGATTCGCTGGATGCGCTGCTGGTAATCACTTTCGATCTCACTGGTGTACTTCAGCTGTGACGTTTGCAGGCCGCGCAAACCACTTTGGGTGAGCAGCTCACCCCGCTGATCGACGATAGTGACATTTTCTGCCGTCAGCCCCGTCACGGCGCTGGAAATCAGATGGGTAATGGCAATGACCTGTCCTTCATCCAGGGTACGCCCCTGAATCAGGTTGACGGTAACGGAAGCCGTTGGCTGTTTTTGCTCACGCACAAACATCGTCTGCTTGGGTGTGGCAAGATGAACGCGCGCCGATCTGATCGGCCCCAGGTTTTCAATGGTACGCGCCAGCTCTCCCTCAAGCGCCCGCTGATAATTAACCTGTTCGCTAAACTGGCTAATACCAAACTTTTCCTTATCCAGCAGTTCAAACCCTACGGAGCCGCCTTTTGGCAACCCCTGTTGGGCCAGCTTCATACGCACTTCATGGACCTGCCCTTCAGGAACCAGAATAGCGCCACCCGGCGCGTCGATGCGGTAAGGGACATTCATCTGCGACAGCTGGGCAACAATGGCCCCACCGTCTTCATCACTGATATTGCTAAACAACACGCGATAGCCTGGCTCTTTTGCCCAGAACATAAGCGCAATTAATACCGATACGGCAGCCGCGGCGCAAATGACCAGCGATAGCTTCGGGCTGGCGCGAAGCCATGACAGAGCCGATTTAATTCGGTCAGCCGGATTATTCGTTAAATCATTTAATGTGGCACTCATGCCGTGATCCTGTAAGAAATAGCACGCACAATAATGCGCGTCAGCGCCTGTGATATCGCAGGGCTGATAACGACGATTTCAAATTAAGAGAAATTTTCAGGCGGGCATTATCGTCTGAAAGGCCGATTTTTTAAGGATAAATAAGCTTAAAGTAATGTTCGCTTATTGGATTTTATGGCCATTTTGCCTACGTGTTAAACTATCAACGTTTAAAAGATATGTAATAAATGTGTGCTTTTCCCTTATTAATTCAGGAAGTCAACAATGTCAGCAACTTTAATGCGTGGCGTACTCGATCAAATTAACACTCAGTCACAGCAAATAGCCGGCATGAGCCGAAACCAGCCTGCCGCGCTGAAAAACACGCCGTCGTTCTCTGACATTTTATTCAATAGTATCAATGAAATTAATGAAACTCAGGTTAACGCGAAAGAAATGACGCAGCAGTGGATGTCTGGCAGTAGCGATATTGGATTAAATGACGTAATGCTAGCAATGCAGAAGTCCTCAATTTCTTTTAGCTTCGGTGTGCAAGCGCGCAATAAAATGCTCAGTGCCTACCAGGAAATCATGAATACCCCGGTATAAGGCCTCGCCCTGTCTATGAGTGAATTTAAAGACATTCCCGTGCGCTTATCGCCAAATAAGCTTACGTTATCCGATTCTGAATTACAGCGTATTGGGCAACTGATCTATCGCCGCGCCGGGATTGTAGTCAACGCACAAAAAAGAGAGATGATTTTTAATCGTTTATCACGGCGGCTACGGGCGCTGGGGATTGACACATTTCTTGAGTACATCAGCATTCTGGAATCCCACAGCGAGCATCCGGAATGGCAGAACTTTGTCAACGCGCTGACAACCAATCTGACCTCTTTCTTTCGCGAAACCTACCACTTCCCGGTGCTCGCAGAACACGCCCGTCAGCGGCCCAACGGCTACCGCGTCTGGTGTACCGCCGCTTCCACCGGGGAAGAACCTTGCTCCATCGCCATGACGCTGGACGAGACTCTGGGGAGCGCGACGGGAGGGCCACGCGTCTGGGCCTCTGACATCGATACCGAGGTGCTGGCCAAAGCGGAGGCAGGGGTATACCGCATGTCCGACCTACACTCGCTGACCCTGGTGCAAAAACGCCACTATTTTTTGCGCGGCTCTGGTGAGAACAGCGATCGGGTGAAGGTAAAGCCAGAACTGCTGGCCGCTATTCACTATCAGCGGCTCAACTTGCTGGACAACAGCTGGCCGCTACCCGGACCGTTTGACGCCATCTTTTGCCGCAACGTGATGATCTATTTCGATGCGCCGACGCAGAAGCGTCTGCTTGAGCGCTTTGCCCGCATGCTGAAGCCAGACGGCCTGCTGTTTGTTGGTCACTCTGAACATTTTAATCATCCGCACATTCCACTCAGGCTTCGCGGCCAGTCGGTGTATGAACTTACGGAGGCCTTACGGTGAAACGGATACGGGTGCTGACAGTTGATGATTCTGCGCTCATGCGCAACATCCTGAGCGCAGTGATCAATCAACAGCCAGATATGGAGATGGTCGGCACCGCGCCAGACCCGCTGATCGCACGCGAGATGATTAAGCAGTTGAACCCCGACGTGCTGACGCTGGATATCGACATGCCGAAAATGGATGGGCTGGAGTTTCTCTCCCGTTTGATGCGCCTTCGTCCAATGCCGGTGGTGATGATCTCCTCGATGACCACCCGAGGCTCGAAGGCGACAATGGCCGCGCTGGAACACGGCGCCGTCGATTTTCTGGCCAAACCCGATCAGCGTATCGCCGGAAATCTGGAACTGTGGGGTGTGCAGGTCGCAGAGAAGATCCGCATTGCCGCGAAGGCAAAACTGGGACGTCAGGCTGAAGTGGCCTCGCCGATACTGCGGGGCATTACCGTGGATCCACAAAGCATTGTGGCGATTGGCTCCTCGACCGGCGGGACGGAGGCGCTGCGCCAGGTATTAACGCCGCTGCCAGCCAGCGTCCCCGGCATCGTCATCGCCCAGCATATGCCTGCTGGATTTACCCGCTCCTTCGCCCAGCGTCTTGATTCACTTTGCCAGATAAAGGTGCATGAAGCGGATGACGGCGATCCGGTACTTCCGGGTACGGCATTGATCGCCCCCGGCGATAAGCATATGGAGATCGTCCGTCACGGAAAAGGGTACGCCGTCAGGCTGACCGACGCGCCCCCCGTCAACCGTCATCGCCCGTCGGTAGACGTTCTCTTTAACTCCGTTGCACAGCTGGTGGGCGCACATGCCAGCGCCGCCATCCTTACCGGAATGGGAGCCGACGGCGCACGTGGGTTGCTGGCGTTGCGGGAGTCGGGCGCGTTTACCCTCGCTCAGAGCGAAGCGAGTTGCGTGGTGTTCGGTATGCCTCGCGAAGCGATTGCCCTTGGCGCTGCCCGAGAAATCGTCGATCTCAATAAAATTAGCCAGCGTCTGCTGGAAAGTTTCAGCCATAAACCACGACGTTCAGGAGAGAACACACATGTCGGATAAAAACCTGCGTTTTTTGGTGGTGGACGATTTTGCCACCATGAGACGTATCGTACGTAACCTGCTTCAGGATCTGGGCTATTCAAATATTGAAGAGGCGGAAGATGGCCAGGACGCGCTGAACAAGCTGCGCGCCGGTGAGTTTGATTTCGTTGTGAGCGACTGGAATATGCCCAACCTTGATGGCCTTGAGCTGCTGAAAACCATTCGCCTCGACCCGGCGATGTCAAAGCTGCCGGTACTGATGGTTACTGCGGAAGCAAAGCGCGAAAACATTATCGCCGCCGCGCAGGCGGGTGCCAACGGTTACATCGTTAAACCGTTTACTGCCGCCACGCTGGAAGAAAAGCTTGGCAAAATTTTTGAAAAACTCGGGTGAATACTATGACCACTCAGCCTGGCGAGATCGCGGAACCGCCAAAGGATCTCTTTTTGCGTATCGGTCAATTAACCCGGCTGCTGCGCGACAGTATGGCAAATCTTGGCCTGGAGCAGGCCATTAAAGAAGTCGCGGACGCGTTCCCCAACACGCGTGACCGTCTCAACTACGTTGTTGGCAAAACGTCTCAGGCCGCCGATCGCGCGCTGACGGCCGTCGAGGTGGCACGACCGCTCCAGGAAAGATTAGGTGAAAATGCCGGTAAGCTTACTGAACGGTGGGACGCCTGGTTTGAAGAGCCACAGCCGCTTGACGAGGCGCGAGAACTGGTGAAAGAGACACGTACCTTTCTGCTGGACGTGCCGGCCACCGCTCAGCAAACCAACCAACAGCTCACCGAAATAATGATGGCGCAAGACTTCCAGGATCTCACCGGCCAGGTGCTACAAAGCCTGATGCAGGTGATTCAGACCGTCGAAACCGAGCTGATCAGCGTGCTGGTTGAAAACATGCGCGAACGTGACGCGGGTATCGAACAGAGCGGTGACGCCCATCTCAAGAACGGCCCGCAGATTGATACCAGCGTCGCCGGGATTGTCGCCTCTCAGGAACAGGTGGATGACCTGCTGGAGTCGCTGGGCTTTTGATGACCCCAGGCCAACACTATGTCTGAAGAGAGCGAGAGCGACAAAACAGAAGACCCCACACCCCACCGAAAACAGAAAGCGCGGGAGGAAGGTCAGGTTCCGCGTTCGCGCGAGCTGACCACCCTTGCCATGCTTCTGGTGGGCTGGGGGCTTATCGTCGGCGCAGGTAGCCATCTGGCGACGCAGCTTGAATCTATTCTGCACAACGGGCTGACCTTTGATCGACTGCTGATCCGCGACCCGCAGAATATGTTACATCGTGCAGCCTCGCTGTTGAGCATGGCTTTTCTCGCCATTCTGCCCTTCGCCAGCGGGCTGTACGTGACCGCAATAACGGCACCGTCGATTATCGGCGGCCTGAACGCAAGCAGTAAGGCGCTAAAGGTTAATCTTAAAAAACTTAATCCCGTCACCGGTATCAAGCGTCTTTTCTCTGCCCAAATGGTATCAGAGATGATCAAAAGCATCCTCAAGGTGCTGTTGGCCGCCACGGGGGGAGGACTGTTTTTACTGCTCAATAAAAGCAGGTTCATCAATCTAATGTATGAACCGTTGGGCGGCGCGCTAAACGACATCAGCAACCTGCTGATTGGCTGCATGCTGTACGTGATTTTGTCACTGATCCCCATGGTGGCCTTCGACGTGATTTATCAGCTCTGGAGCAACTTTAAGAAGCTGAGAATGAGCCGCCAGGAGATAAAGGATGAATTTAAAAACCAGGAAGGTGACCCGCACATTAAGGGTCGCGTCAGGCAGATTCAGCGCCAGATGGCACAAAGCCGCATGATGGCCGAGGTGCCCACCGCCGATGTGGTCGTCAACAACCCGACCCACTATTCCGTGGCGCTGAAGTACCAGGAAGGCACCATGGGCGCACCGATCGTCGTCGCAAGCGGCAGTGGACTTATTGCCCTGCGCATCCGCGAGATGGCTGAAGAAAATCGGGTTCCGATGCTGGAAGCGCCACCGCTGGCGCGTGCGCTTTACCGGCACTGCGAGCCGGGTCAGCCGGTGCCCGGTGAATTATATAACGCTGTTGCCGAAGTCCTGGCCTGGGTATATAGCCTGCGCCGGTGGCGTAAAGGCTTTGGCTTGCGCCCAACAGAACCTAAAGATTTGCCGGTTCCCCCGGCGCTCGATTTTGCACAAGAGAGTAAAGAGTAATGGCTAATATCGCCACCAAATTACGTTTGCCCGGCATCAAGGAGACCCAGTGGCAGGTACTGGCCGGTCCAGTCCTGATCATGACGATCCTTGCGATGATGATCCTGCCGCTGCCAACCTTCGTGTTGGACTTGCTGTTTACCTTTAATATTGTACTGGCGATCATGATCCTTCTGGTCGCCATGTTTACCCAGAATACGCTGGAGTTTTCCGCCTTCCCGACGGTACTGCTCTTCTCAACGCTGCTTCGCCTGGCGCTAAACGTCGCCTCAACGCGCGTTATCCTGATGCACGGCCATAACGGCGCTGACGCCGCGGGCCAGGTCATCGAAGCTTTCGGCCACTTCCTGGTAGGCGGCAACTTTGCCATCGGCATCGTCGTTTTTATCATATTGATAATTATAAACTTTATGGTCATCACCAAGGGGGCCGGGCGTATTGCAGAAGTGGGTGCCCGCTTTACCCTTGACGGTATGCCCGGTAAACAAATGGCAATCGATGCCGACCTGAACGCCGGTCTGATCGGCGAGGAGGAGGCCAAACGCCGTCGAAAAGAGGTGACTCAGGAGGCAGATTTTTACGGCTCCATGGACGGTGCGAGCAAATTTGTGCGTGGCGATGCCATCGCAGGCCTGCTGATCATGGCAATAAACATTATCGGTGGCCTGATTATCGGCGTAATGCAGCATGATATGACCCTCAGCGCAGCGGGAGAAGCCTACACGCTGTTGACCATCGGTGACGGCCTGGTTGCGCAGATCCCTGGTCTTGTGATCTCCACCGCGGCAGGTGTCGTTGTAACGCGTGTGGTCAACGAGCAGGACGTAGGCGAGCAGATGGTCGGCCAGCTGTTTACCTCACCTCGCGTGCTTGCCCTCTCTGCGGCCGTAATTGGTTTGCTGGGGCTAATCCCAGGCATGCCCAATCTGGTCTTTTTACTCTTTACCTCCTCACTTTTAGGCATTGCATGGTGGCTGCGGGGCCAGGAAGGTAAGGCGAAAAAAACGGGCTCCGCCCCCTCCGCCCCTACCCGAGCTGAAGCCGACGTGGCGCAGGTTAATGAAGCGACATGGTCTGACGTGCAGATGGAAGATGTACTGGGGCTGGAGGTTGGCTATCGACTGATCCCTATGGTCGATCATGAACAGCAGGGCCAGCTGTTAACCCGCGTACGGGGTATTCGTAAGAAGTTCGCGCAGCAGATGGGCTTTCTGCCGCCAGCAGTTCATATTCGCGATAATCTCGACCTGCCGCCGACTCACTATCGTATTCTGCTAAAAGGGGTGACGATTGGTAAAGGCGAGGTCCAGCCCGATCGCTGGATGGCGATCGATCCAGGCTGTGCAGAGGGAGAAGTGCCCGGTACGCCCTGTAAAGAACCAACCTTTGGACTTCCCGCTCTATGGATCGATGAAGTCCATCGCGAGCTGGCGCAGACGCTGGGCTATACCGTAGTCGATCCATGTTCCGTCGTCGCTACGCACCTGAACCACCTTATCAGCACCCACACGGACGAACTTTTCGGTCGCCAGGAGGCGCAGCAGCTGCTTGACCAGCTCACCAAACAGTCGCCGAAGCTGATAGAGGATTTGATCCCCGGGGTAATCAGCCTGACCACGCTGCACAAAGTACTGCAAAATCTGCTCTCCGAGCGCGTGCCGATCCGCGATATGCGGACCATCATCGACACGCTGGCTGAGTATGCCACTCCTCAGTCTGACGCTGACGAGCTGACGGCCCGCGTGCGCGCTCGCCTCTCCCGGGCGATTACGCAGCAGTGGTTCCCTGGCGACGACGATATCCAAATAATCGGCCTTGATATGTCACTTGAGCAGTTGCTGGTACAGGCAACCCAGAGCGGAAGCGCTATCGAGCCGGGAATTGCCGAGAATTTAATGAAACAGACCGAGCAGGCGTTGCAGCATCAGGAAGCGCTGGGTGCGCCGCCGGTTCTGCTGGTGAACCCGGCGCTGCGTTTGATGCTGTCCCGCTATCTTCGTCGCATCTTCCCTCAGCTTGCAGTGCTCTCCAGCCAGGAGATAAACACTCAGCGCAACGTGAGAATGACGTATCTCATTGGAGGTAAATCGTGATAAGAGCCGCCTTGCTTGTTCTGCTGCTTGTGCCACCGGCGTTTGCTGCGGACGGTTCATGGAGCAGCCATAGTTTTGGCGGCACGCTGTCGCGCGGCAAGCAGGTACTGAAAAGTCGTCCAGTTCAGCCCGCCGCGCCCCTTCCGAAAGGGGTTACGCCGACGCATCTGCTGTGGAAGATTACACCGGACGGCCCCACGCCGCCGGGCTTTCGCATTCGCGTCTGTAGCAGCCTGCGCTGTCTGATGCTCAGGGAACTGGCGGGCGAAATCCCGTTGCCAGCGGGTTTCCCGGCCGCGGGCCCCTTTCGCTTTGAGTATCAGTCGGTAGCGCGCGGCGAAATGACGCCGCCGCTGACAATACTGAAAAATGAAATCACAATAAGGTATCGCGGCAAGGGGCCATCGGCGCCTTAAGAGAGGTTCTGACAAACGGTACCGCTCTGGCGATATCCTGCCTTAAACCTCAGCACCTCATTTATCCCGCCCAGCGCCCCCTCACATGCCAGCGCCAGCGTCATCAGCATCGTCTCATCCTCCTGCGCCGATAACATCTCCATCCCTACCGGCAGCCCGATACGGCTTACGCCACAGGGCAACGTAATGGCAGGCAGGCCGCTGATGGCGGCCAGTTCCGGCGCGCAGCCTGGCGGCATCTTCGCCATACTTTCTGGTAATCGTTGTACGGTGGGATACACAAATCCGTCGATGCGCTGCACCTCCGCCACCTGGCAAAGGTTCTGCCGCAACAGGCGCTGAAAGCGACGCCCCGCCAGCCAGAGCGGGGTTTTCAGCGTGTTACTCGCCAGCATCTGATGTAGAAACGGCGCAAACTCTGGCAGGAAAGCGCCGGAGTCCACAATGCTTGTCAGTCCGGAGGGAGCGCCAGGCTGTTTGCTAAGCCAGTCGTCAATCGCCACGCGAAATTCATACAGACTGAGGCAGGTGGCCTGCCTCACCTCTTCAAGGAAGGGGAGTGAAACCTCCACCAGCGTCGCTCCGGCACGGCGCAACGTGTGCAGCGCCGACTGCCAGACCTCCAGCTGTACCTCATCCTCTCCCTGTAACGCGGTCACCATGCCAAAGCGAACGCCTTTCAGCGAACGCACAGGAAGCGCAACCGGCGGCAGGCCATGGATCACCGCATGCAGCAAGGCGGCATCCTCAACGCTATGTACCATTGGCCCAACGGTATCTTTGCTGGGCGAGAGCGGCGCCACGCCGTCCAGCTGTGAACGGCGAAAGGCAGGCCGTAGCCCCACCAGCCCGGTATAGCTACAGGGAATGCGGATAGAGCCGCCGGTATCGGTACCCAATGCGCCATCCGCCATTCCAGCCGCCACCGCCGCGGCGCATCCTCCGCTGGAACCTCCGGCGGTGAGTGTCGGGCAAAGTGGATTCGCCACATCACCCCCCAGCGAGCTACGCGAGCGCACATCGAACGCGAACTCGGACATATTGGCCCTGGCAAGAATAATCGCCCCCGCTCTGCGCAATCGCTGCACGACCCGAGCATCCGCTGTCGCGTTAAGTGAGGCCAGCGCACGGCAGCCAAGGGTGATCGGCATCGGCGCGCAGGCAATATTATCTTTGACGATCAGCGGCACGCCGTGCAGGGGGCCGATCGGCTCTCCACGCCGACGCTGCTGCTGATGCTGTTCCGCCTGAGACATGGCGTCAGGGTTAACCCCGAGGATCGCGTTGAGCGCCCGGTGCTGCTGTATGACGTCGAGACGGCGGGCAATTTCCTCCGGACAGTCGTCTGGCGGTATCAGGCGCTTCATAGTCTCAGGCTCCCCGTGCTGAAAACCGGGCAGAAGGCTGCCCGGGATACGTTTTAGTCCCGCATGCCGGTAGTAATGGCATCAATGTCCTGCGGACGCAGACGAATTTCCGCCGCCCGTCGGTGCCCCTGCATCCCTTCGGTACGGCTCTGGCGGATCGCCGGTTCTGCGATTGCCGGGATACCCTGCTCGTCAATCCACTGATGGGTACAGATTTTGACGTATGCCCCTACCCACAGACCGCCGGTATAGCGTGCCGCCGCCATCGTCGGTAACGTATGGTTGGTGCCGCAGCATTTATCGGAGAACACCACGCTGGCGTTCTGACCAATAAACAGCGAGCCATAGTTGCGGATCTTCGCTGCCGTCGCGTGCGGATCGCGGGTATGCACCTGCAAATGCTCCGTCGCCATATGGTCAGCAAACGCAATCAGCTGCGCTTCATCTTCGCAGAGCACAATCTCACCCTGCCGGCGCCACGCCTCGCCCGCCGTGGCGGCCGTTGGCAGGCTGGCAAGCTGACGCTCAACCTCCGCCAGGGTACGCTCAGCGATATCCCGGCTGGTTGTCGCCAGCCCGACGCGGGTATGAATATCGTGTTCTGCCTGCGCCAGCATATCGGCGGCCAGAATGCGCGGATCGGCGCTGTCGTCGGCGATAGTGAAAATCTCGCTCGGCCCGGCGAGGGCATCAATGCCGACTCGACCAAACACCTGGCGTTTCGCTTCGTTAACGAAGGCGTTGCCTGGCCCAACGATTTTGTCCACCGACGGAATACTCTCCGTTCCCCAGGCCATAGCCGCAATGGCCTGCGCGCCGCCAACTTTGAAAATGCGGTGCGCGCCCGCCAGATGGCAAACTGCAATCATCGCCGGATGGGCGCCCGGGGGCAGACAGGCGATAATCTGTTCACAGCCCGCCACCGTCGCAGGAACAATCGACATCACGGGTGCGGAGAGAATCGGATACCGTCCGCCCGGCACGTAGCAGCCCACCGTCTGCACCGGGATGATCCGGTGACCGAGATGCACGCCAGGCAGCGTCTCTACCTCCAGCGGCAGCATGGTCGCCAGCTGCGCCTGCGCAAAACGACGCACCTGATTAATGGCAAACTCACTGTCGCGGCGCGTCTGGGCATCCATCCCCTCCAGTGCTTCGGCAATCTCCTGCTCGCTCACCTCAAACTGCGCCGGTACGACATGATCAAACTGCTGCGAAAAGGCTCTTAGCGCCGTATCGCCCTCGGCTTTCACGCGCTCGATAATGGCGCTGACCTTCTCCGTCAGGGAACGATCGGCCTGCGCATCCTGCCCCTGCGGGCGCTTAATCCAGCTCACCTGATTTAACATTTACGCGTCCTCCATCTGGCCGAGTTTGATCTGCGCCAGCAGCGCCAGATGGTCATAAACCACCCACTCATCAACAATTTTTCCGTTGACGATGTGGTAGTGCGACATGCCCATCACGAACAGTCGTTCTCCGGTCGGCTTGCCGAGTTCGCCGTAACCCAGGTGATGTCCTTCGATAATCCAGCGTACGGCCACTTTGACGCCGCCTTCATCGCACGGGTTGGAACAAATATGCTGCGGCAGCCACGCGCCGTCAGGGATCATCCCCACCAGCGCCAGCGTCTGATGGGTTACCGCCGCGGTGCCGTACAGCTCTTTCATCAGCGGACCGTGCCACTGTACGTTAGGCGCATACACTTCTTTGATCTTGCCAAACATCCGGCGGTTGTAGATCTCATGCAGCCAGCGCAGGCACTGCTCCTCCGTATCGGTGTGCGCAATGGAAACATCGCACTCCATCTCCGGCGGATATTGCCCCAGCATGCGGCCGTTTTCGCCGATGTCCATCACGCGGAAGCCTTTATCGAACTGCTCCTTTGCCATATTAAATGCGATTTGATCGGTATTCAGGCCAAGCTGTTTCATCAGTGACATATTGTCGCTGACCACCCACTCCCGATAAATTTTATTCTCGTGGATCATGCAATCCGCCACGGTACGCGTCACAAACGTACGGTTCGTCGGCTTACCTAAATGGCTGTGCTGGGTATGCCGCCCGCTTCCCGTCACCAGGTGAGAGGTATAAAAACCGTCAACATCATTTCCGTTCCAGATAACCTGGGTTGCCATTCCGCGCCGTTCCGGGAAGGCAATTAAGCGTTGCAGCGTATCCTGTACCACCTGTTCGCGGTTATAGAGTGTCCCCAGCGCGTTATACAGCACGCAGTTATGGGTATAGTGAGAATAAATTAAGCCAACATCGCGCTCGTCCCATATTTTATGGGTGCAGCGAACGATATAATCGACAATATCGGTATAGCAGTCATCAAAGCCGCGTAATGATTGCACGCGCGGTCTTTTTTCCGGTACCAGATCGACAAAATCACGACGCTCCACCTGTAATACAGGTTCCTCTTTCAGCGATTTCACGCTGCTTTTTTCGGGTACGGCTGGTGCTTTATTTGTTGCTTCGGTGGAAGACATATAAACTCCTGCTCTGTTTTCAGACAATAAGAACCCGCACCCGTAAGTGAGGGTGAATTAAACACGGTTATTTTTTGCAGCCGGAATAAGGGGGCTGCCGCCCCATTAATTAAATATTTGCGACCAAATCGCTAATTCATCGATCCCCAGATATTCACGGAAAATTAAACCATCACGTAATTCAAGCTGGCTGATACCGGTAATTGATATGGGTTTACGGGTCGGCGCACCAAATTTGCCGTAACCGTCATGCCAGGTTAACAACGACCAGCGCAATGAAAGTCGAATCGGCTCATTAGGATCTTTACGCACAATCAGGTGATGAAGCTGCGTTTCGCTGTCGGCAAATGAAGCGCGATAACCGGAAAGCTGTGCGCCAATTTCCTGTTCGCCGGTGCAGAGGCAGTGCCCCGGCGCGTACAGCGTCGCCGCCGGGTGATAGAGACCGGGCACCACGCCGCTGTTACCGCCCGCCCACATCGTTAAGTAGCGCTCAACGACCCCGGCCAGCGCCCCTTCCACGTCGTCGCCCTCAGGCCCACCCGCCCAGCGGGCGTCCAGCGTCTCAGCAGACACAGATTCCAGCCCAAGCTGCTGGCGCATGGTCGCCAGGTTAAAAGCAAAGTCGCGGACATCCAGCCCCAGTTGCGCCACAATCGCAGCACGATCCTGAAGCAGCCACTCCTGGCGTACGGCACCATCAACACAAATGCGATCGGCCCAGGTGCGGACCCAGACATTTTTCCCGGTCGGCGGGCCAAAAAATCCCTCCCCCTGGTGCTGAATGCGGGCTACGGTACGCTGCGCCGCATAGTACTCGTCCCCCGGGTTCTGGCTGCACAGAATATCCTCCGTCAGCACCGCTCGCTGCGGGAAGCTGTGCATCGCCTCAAGCGTCAGGCGCATAAACTGGGAAAGCTCATGCAGCTGTTTTTCGGGGGTAGTGAAAACCACCGGCGTGGCGTAAAAATCCGCCAGCTGGCCGATATCTTTCTGCTCCCACACCACGTGCGTCAGCGTCAAAATGAACTGCTGGATAGAGTCGAATTGAGGGCTGAAGCCCCGCAATCTGGTCATGTGCGCTCCTTAGACTGGAATAGCGTTAAACCATTGGTTTCGATAACGCCGCTGCGTGGGCGACGCGCCGAGTGGCGTATCACCAGCGTACCGGGCACCGTAATCTGTTCAGGCTCTATGGTTCCGCTGTCAATTTGCTTCATTAACAGTTCCACCGTGGCATCCACCATCGCGCCGACCGGCTGCGACGCCGAGGTCAATGCATAAGAGGGCCAGCCGGAAGGGCCGATGTCGTCATAGCCGACAACGGAGACCTCCTCCGGAATGCGCAAACCAAACTCATAGCGCGCCACATCCATTACCGTGACGGCCATATGATCGTTGGCGACAAAGACCGCATCCGGCGCTGGCGACGTCGAAAACAGGGTATAGGCTGCCCGGGTGGTTTGCTGAGCGTCGTAATTCCCGTGCACCACCCGGACATCGGTGATGCCATGTTCTTCCAGCGTGGAAATGAACCCGCGCTGGCGGGCGATATTGACCGGGGAATCGGCCACGCCGCCCACGTAGGCAAAACGCTTGTGCTCCCCCGCCAGCAGAAACTCGGCAATCTGCCGCGCGGCCGCTTCGTTATTACTGTTGACGCTGGAGGCCATGCCACTCTCTTCGCTGCGGTTAAACAGCACTACCGGGATCCCGGCGGCAAGGCACTCCTCGGATAACTCCAGCGACAGCGTCACCGAGGCCAGCACAATGCCATCCACCCGGTACTGCATAATCTGGTCAAAAATACGGTCTACGTTACCTTCCCGATCGCCAACGAACAGCAGCAGGTGATAGTTCAGCGTATCCAGCTTTTGCGCCAGCGCCTCCAGCACCTGCGAGTAAAAGGGGTTATCAAAGTAAGAAATGACGACACCGATAATGCGCGAACGAGCCGTGTTGAGCGAACGGGCGATCGCATTCGGGCGATAGCCCAGCTCGCGCGCTGCCTTCAGCACTTTTTCACGCGTTGCCGGTGAAATGCTGGCCCCCGGCGTGAACGTTCGCGACACCGCAGATTGCGATACCCCCGCCAGCTGAGCGACCTGTTGGGATGTGACTGCTGCAAAAGTCTTACGTTTCATTACCCCTGATTCCTTATCAACGTCCTGCCCATTTGCACGTGCTTCAAACGCCTCAGCAAGTGGGTGTTTTTTATACTTACACCACCTTTGCATGCGTATGCAACACAAAAAATTAAAATTCTCACAACAAGATCGAGATCACTTTACAAATGTGAAACCTTTTCGTAACTTCAAATCTTGAATACGTATGCAAAGAGTTTTCATACCGTCAATGGTACCGGAGAGAACAGGAGTCGCCCAAAGGATTGAACCGGTAAACGTCGTCCCTGACTGGTTATAACCCATTAATTCTTAAGAGGTTCAAAACCATGTTTCAAGCACTGTTACGCCGTCGGGAAGCCCGGCTCTTTTTCATCATCAGCATCCTGTTCTTTATCTGCATTCATAGCATTGATGCATTCCTGGCCCCCATGATGATCAACCAGGGCATTGAGCCACAGATCATGGGCATCATCATGGGCGCGTCCGGTCTGGCAACCCTTCTGATACGCTTCCCGTTAGGCATTATTTCCGACGTGGTTAAAAGCCGCAGGATCTTCATCCAGATTGGCCTGCTGCTGCCAATTATCGCCTGGCCGATTGCCTGGCTTGAACCCAACGCCATTACGCTGTATCTGGCGAAAGCGGCAGACGGTGTCACGGCGGCGACCTGGGTACTGTACAACATCCTGTTCATGCGTTACTTCGGTCGCAACGAAGCGCCTGCCGCCGTCGCGCTGCTGGCGCTGGCAGGGCCCATCGGCGTGTTTCTCGGTAACTGTATTGGCGCGGTGCTGATTCACTATTTCGCCAATAATATCGCCTTTTTTGTCTCCTGCATCTCCGCCCTGGTGGCGTTATTCCTGACGACCCGCATTCAGGACGTGCACGACCCGGTTCAGGCCCCCACGCTTAAAGCCTGCATTACCGGCGCGCGCCAGCAGCTGGCCGACCGTTCCGTCTGGCTGATTGGCATCCTGGCGACCGTCGTCATTCTGGTGCCCTTCGCCACCCGCGACACGCTGACGCCGGTCTATGCCGAGCAGCTTGGCGCCCGGGCGGGGATCCTCGCGCTGCTGGGTAACATTCACCTTCTTTTTTACGGGCTGGCCATCGCCCTGTGCAGCTCGGTGTTTTATCAGCGCCTTGGGCTGGTAAAAACCGCCGTGCTCGGCATCGTTTTACAGGTGATTTCCACTTTCGGCATTCCCTTTACCAGCAATATCTATGTGATTTACCTGTGGCAGGCGCTGGCGGGGTTCTCGTTCGGTATGGCCTTTGCCGCATTCATGTCGCTCAGCGTAGTGAATACCTCGTCTGATGAACAATCCACGCGAATGGGACTATTCCAGACCATTTATTCCTGCGGCATGTTTGTCGGGCCGGTAATGATGGGCGTAATGATGCAACATATTAACCTGTCGTCCGGTTATATATTGATTGCCGCCCTTTCCGTTGTGGCCGCTATTGCCACGCCGCTGTCCGCTCGATGGGTATATGCCCGTAAAACGCAAATCTCAGCCCAATTATTAAAAAACGGTGCGTACGCTGCCGCGCCGGATCAATAACTCTTTCTGAAGTAAACACCCTTTCCCGGCTCGCCGGGAGGACAACTGACATCTAAAAAAGGTAAGGAGAAGCGAGTGTCCTGGAAATTAAAAACCGGTAAATCTACCGAAGAGCGCCAGCAAGCCAACCAGCAAATAAGGGAAACGGTTGAACAAATACTTGCGGATATTGAAAAACGCGGAAATAAAGCCATTCGCGAATTATCCATTAAATTCGATCGTTATGACCGTCAGGATTATCGTCTGACGTCCGCGGAGATTGACCGCTGCATAAAACAGTTAAGCCGCCAGGATATTCAGGATATTGAATTTGCCCAACAGCAGGTGGCGAATTTTGCCCGCGCGCAGAAAGAATGTCTGCGGGACCTGGAAATTGAAACGCGTCCCGGGGTGATCCTCGGACATAAAAATATTCCGATTAACGCCGTAGGATGTTACGTGCCTGGCGGAAAATATCCCCTGCTCGCCTCCGCGCACTTGTCGATCATCACTGCCAGCGTGGCGGGGTGTTCAAGAATCATCAGCTGTGCCCCGCCGTTTAACGGTCAGCCCGCCCCGGCGATTGTCGCGGCGCAAAAAATGGCTGGCGCAACGGAAATCTATGCCCTTGGCGGCATTCAGGCGATAGGCGCCATGGCGCTGGGCACGGACTCGCTGGCACCGGTCGACATGCTGGTCGGGCCCGGTAACGCCTTCGTTGCGGAGGCCAAACGCCAGCTGTTCGGCCGGGTAGGTATCGATCTGTTTGCCGGTCCGACGGAAACGCTGGTGATTGCCGATGACACTGTTGACGCGGAAATGTGCGCCACTGACCTGCTGGGCCAGGCCGAACACGGCGTCACCACCCCTGCCATCCTGCTGACGAACTCGCTTCAACTTGCCAAAGAGACGCTCAGCGAAGTGGAACGGCTGCTGGAAAAGCTCCCTACCGCCGACATTGCCCGCCAGTCGTGGCAGGACTACGGGGAAATCATCGTCTGCGACAGCCACGAAGAGATGCTGCTGGAGGCAGATCGTATCGCTTCCGAACATGTTCAGGTGATGACCGACCGGGACGACTGGTTCCTGGCTAACCTGACCAATTACGGCGCGCTGTTCCTTGGACCGCGTACTAACGTGGCCTACGGCGATAAGGTGATCGGCACCAACCACACCCTGCCCACGCAGAAAGCCGCACGTTATACCGGCGGCCTGTGGGTGGGCAAGTTCATGAAAACCTGCACCTTCCAGAAAGTCCTCAGCGACGAAGCCACTGCCGAAATCGGCAGCTATTGTTCCCGTCTGTCGCTGCTGGAAGGGTTCGCCGGACATGCCGAGCAGGCCAATATTCGCGTGCGCCGTTATGGCCAGACGGAAGTTCCCTACGCTACACCGGCCCCGGTCAGGGAAAAGGTGTAAGTCATGACGCTTTTGCAAACGCCCTCTTTCACCCTGCACGGCAAACGCGCGCTGGTGACCGGCGGGTCAAGAGGGATTGGCTTCGCCGCCGCCGTCGCCCTCGCACAGGCGGGAGCAGAGGTATGGATCGCCGCCCGGGGCCGCGAGGCGCTGGCGCATGCCACAGGTCTGGCAGCGGAACACAGTCTCGCATTTCACCCGCTGGAACTGGATATTACCGACACTCAGGAGGTGGCGCGTGTGCTGGCGACGTTGCCCACGCCCGACATTCTGGTGAACAGTGCCGGGCTGGCCCGCCACCAGCCGTTTCTTGAGGTGAACGAGGAAAATTTCGATGCGGTGATGGCGCTTAACCTGCGCGCCACCTTTTTTATCAGCCAGCATGTGGCGCGCAGAATGCGGGCGGACGGTAAGGGGGGATCGATTATTCACATCTCATCGCAAATGGGACACGTTGGTGGCCCCGAGCGTAGCGTGTACTGTGCCTCCAAATTCGCGCTTGAAGGGTTAACCCGAACGATGGCGCTGGAGCTGGGCGATGCGGGGATCCGTGTCAATACGCTGTGCCCGACCTTCATTGAAACCGACCTGACGCGTTCGTCGCTCGCCGACCCGGCATTTCGCCGCTATGTGCTGGACAACATCAAACTGCGCCGGCCAGGCAGGCTGGAGGACATTATGGGGCCGGTGGTGTTCCTCGCCTCTGAGGCCGCCGGGCTGATCACCGGCAGCGCCCTGATGGTTGACGGCGGCTGGACGGCTACGTGAGGGATGCAATGGAATATCCGCTTCTGGACAATACCGATCTGCCACTGGTGCTGCTTGGCGGCACGCTGTGTAACGCCCGGCTCTGGCAGCCCGTCATTGAACGGCTGAACGTCTCAGCGGTGCTGTGCATCACGCTGACGGGCGCAGAGTCCGCGCCGCAGGCGTCACGGCGGTTATTAAAGGTTCTGCCGCCGCGCTTTCTGCTGGCAGGCTTTTCGCTCGGCGCGATTGTCGCGCTGCAAATGGCCGCCGACGCGCCAGAAAGAGTGAACGGGCTGACGCTGATTTCCGTTAATCCGTTGCCCGTTGCGCCAGACACCCTCGCTTCACGCCGGGAAGCGGTACACACCGCACAGGCGCGGGGCCTGGCCGACTGGCTGGTCTCCTCGCTGTGGCAGAGCTATGTCGCCCCGTCACGTCTGTCCGATCGGATCCTGCAAGAGACTATTTGCCAAATGGCGCAGGCGTGCGGCATTGAGACCTTTGCGGAGCAAACGGAAATGGCCATTCACCGGCAGGACAACCGGGCTGCGTTTAACGCCCTCTCCTGCCCCACATTACTTCTAAACGGCGCGCAGGACGTTATCAGCACGCCTCATCATCATCAGCTACTGGCAGCAGGCAACGCGAACGTGACCAGGCATACGGTGGAGGCTGGCGGGCATTTTATTCCGCTGGAAACACCGGATGAGATCGCGCCGCTGCTGCGTCAGTGGATAACGGAGTGCATACAGTGCGCAAAAACAGTTTAAAGACCGCATTTCTGGAAAATACCCCGATCGTTAACGGCTGGCTGGCGATCCCGTCCGGGTATAGCGCGGAAATTATGGGCCATCAGGGTTACGACGCCGTCACCGTCGATTTGCAGCACGGCATGATTGATTTTGCCAGCGCGTTGTCGATGCTACAGGCGCTATCGAGCACGCCTGCCGTGCCGCTGGTGAGGGTGGCAGATAACGATCCGGCGCAAATCATGCGCGTATTAGACGCCGGCGCGTATGGCGTAATCTGTCCGATGATTTCCAGCGCGGAACAGGCTCGCCGTTTTGTCGCTGCCTGTCGCTATCCACCGCTGGGTGTTCGCTCCTTTGGTCCGGCCAGAGGTCTACTCTACGGCGGCAGTGATTATCCACAGCACGCTAACGACGAGATCCTGACGCTGGCAATGATCGAAACCCGCGAAGGGCTGGCGGATCTTGACGCCATCCTTGATACCGAAGGGCTGGACGGTGTGTTTATTGGCCCCAACGATCTCTCGCTGACGCTGACCGGCAGCGCCAGCGCCGAATCCCAACACCCCGAAATGCTTGCTGCTATTGAGCGGGTGATTCACTGCTGCCGCCAGCAGCAGAAGATTGCCGGTATTTTCTGCACTTCCGGCGCGGCCGCCGCAGCGCGTATTGCGCAGGGTTTCCAGTTTGTTACCCCTGCAAACGACGTTATGCAGCTGGGTCGCGCCTCACGTGAAGCAATTGCCCTCGCCCGCGGCAACGCCATCCCTACCACCGGTGCATCCGGTTATTAAAAGGAGAAATGATGAAAACTATCCATCTTACCCAGAGCCAGGCACGAACACGGTTAATCGCCCCCGACGATATGGTTTCCTGCAATCTTGCCTTTATTGATTGCAAGCTGCCCGGTTCGCATCTCAAACAAAACTATTCCTTCATCGGCCCGGGTGTAACCCAGTCCAGCGAGCAGATTGTTAATATCCCCGAGCCGCACGGCTTTAACATTGGCGCGGCGGCTATGCCGAAAGGGGTAACCAATAACCTGCATCTGCATTTCACCGCAGAAGTGTTCCTCATCCATGAAGGGACATGGCGTTTTCGCTGGGGCGCCAACGGCGAGCATGAAGCTGAATTTAGCGCGCCCACCATCCTCTCAATACCGACCTGGATCTTCCGCGGTTTCACCAACGTCAGTAAAGAAGATACCTGCGGCATGGTATTTACCGTGCTCGGCGGGGACAACACGGGCGGCATCATCTGGCACCCGTCAGTGCTGGCGGCCGCCAGCGAGTACGGTATGTATCTCAGCAAGGATAATATGCTGATTGCGCAGGAGGCAGGTGAACCAACGCCCGATCCCGCCACGCTGCTGACGCCGCTGTCAGAGCAATATATTGCCGGTCTGCGTGACTACAGCGTTGAGGAGATGCGCCAGCGTGCGGTAACCGGCGATGATCGCTGCTGGTCAGCGCAGGGACTGCTGGACTCGGTGCTGCCGGGACACGGCGGCGAAATTGCGCCGGTTATCGGTTTCGGCATTTCACAGGATCGGGATTCCGCTCCCGCTATCCTGAGCCCGCACGGTTTTTCCGTCGAATGGCTGCGGCTTGCTGACGACCACATTGTCGGTCGCCATCTCTGCCCGGATATTCAGGTGATCATGGTCTTTAAAGGCCAGCTGGAGGTGACCTGGAACGAGGCGGGTAAGGAAGTCAGCATTATCGCCCCGGAACGTTCGGTGATCTCCATTCCGGCAAACAGCTGGCGCCGCTACCGCGCGGTTGATGGCAATGTGGAGTTTATTCTGACGACCCGGGGCGATCAGCGTAAGCGCCTGTACTGGGACGAAGCGATCCTGCACCAGGCGAGAGAACACAATCGCTGTCTCGATCCTGATGGCTACGTGGCGGATGCCGACATCCTGCCAGCCACGGCCCGTCGGGCCGGAGAAAAAGTAGAAAAAGTGCCAGCAGCTAACTGATTTTTACGGCAAAGTGGCGCAAAATAGGGGGGCAGGGATCGCCTGCACCATCATCAATAATGATGCACATAAAACGGATTGCATGATAAACATGGATGGAAAATCAAATGTACAGACCCATAGTCGTTATCCTCTTTATTCTTCTGACGCTCGCCGCACTGATTGAAATGGGGATTATCTCTTTCGGCTAAACCTCCCCCCTCAGAAAGGCCACATTTGCGGCCTTTTTATTTATGAAATATGTGAAGTCGACAGTTTATTTTTATGCGTAGCAGAATCCAAACCCAAACCGAAAATATATTTTATTAATGCGATTCTTTGAAATATATCATACAGCAGATGATTCACCCTAACTTAAATCATAATTAAGCAGTCATTAATATTCGCTGGAATTATAAATAAAGCCTGTGTATTCAGTATTATCCCCCTCTCATTTCTTCCACTACCTAATCCCGACCGCCTGTACGCCAACGCCTCTGTGGCGCGGCCCGCATAGCCAACAAAATATATTCGCGCTATCAATTAATTTTCTCTGCAATCACAGTGCAGGGTTTACAGACACTTAATTTGCACATTCAGATATTTATAGCTATATCATTTTTACAGCAAAATAAATAATACCTGCACAAATAATAAGGTTTATAAATTACGAAAATATAAATAAATAACAGTTTCTCATGTAAATAATTAGCTTCGCCCTGATGTTGCCACGTTGATTGCTGGCGGATCTCGGTCGCTCTAAAGAAAGCAACGGTAAATACTGTTTTATTCACAGTATTTTCGCCGGGAGCGCCCTCATCCCTTCAGAAAATATGGCCACGTCTGACACGCCGTAAACAATAACTCTGCTGGAGTAATAACTGTATGAGCCAAATATCTGTTATATCTTAATTAACTGGCGTGGAAACGACCACGGAAGGGACACAGATAACACTCGATCACTCCTCAATCGTTAAACTTAACGTGGATCGCGCCGACATCTCAGGTTACTCCCGCAGCGGAAACGATCTGGTGATTACCCTCCACTCGGGCGAAGTGATTACCCTTAAGAATTTCTACGTCACCGACGCGCAGGGCGTGAGCCAGCTGGTGCTTGAGGAGAGTGACGGTGCGCTGTGGTGGATTGAAGATCCAACCGGTGCCGCCACCTATGAATCCATCGCCTCCACGGACGCCCTACTGGCGGCGTCAGGGAGTGATACCGGCGGCGCCGCAGCGTGGCCCTGGGTGCTGGGTGGCCTGGCCGTCGCAGGTGGGATTGCCATTGCGGCGGGAACCGGCGGTGGAGGCGGCGGAGATGACGATAACAACAGCCCGAACCCCGGCAATCCGGGAAATCCTTCCGAGCCAGATACCACGCCTCCGGATGCCCCCACCAATCTACAGGTCTCACCTGACGGCAAAACCGTCACCGGTACCGCTGAGCCGGGCAGCACGATTACCCTGAAAGATGCCGATGGCAACACCATCGGAACGGGCAAAGCGGGCAGCGACGGGAAATTTACGATTGATCTGGGCACGCCGCTCACCAACGGGGAACAGATCACCGCCACCGCCACCGATCCGTCCGGCAATACCAGCCAGGGCGGTCAGGTCACGGCACCGGATCTCACCGCGCCGGACGCCCCGGCCAATCTGGAGGTCTCCTCTGACGGCAAAACCGTCACCGGTACCGCTGAGCCGGGCAGCACCGTTACCCTGAAAGATGCCGATGGCAACACCATCGGAACGGGCAAAGCGGGCAGCGACGGGAAATTTACGATTGATCTCGGTACGCCGCTTACCAACGGAGAACAGATCACCGCTACCGCCACCGATCCGTCCGGCAATACCAGCCCGGGCGTTCAGGTCACGGCACCGGATTTAACCGCGCCGGATGCACCCGAGATTGTCACCGTCAATGATAACGTGGGCGCCGAAACAGGCCCGCTGAGCAACGGACAACGCACGGACGATGCCCGTCCGACGTTCAGCGGCATCAGTGAAGCCGGCACCGTCATTACCTTCTATGACAACGGGAAACCGATTGGCACCGCCACAGCCGATGCCACCGGGAAATGGAGCTTTACCCCGTCGACCAACCTGTCTGAAGGCAGCCACGCCATTACCACCACCGCGACCGATGCCGCAGGCAATACCAGCCCGGCGTCCACGGCGGTAACCTTCGTGGTCGATACCGTCGCGCCTGGCGCGCCAGCGATCGTCAGCCTCACCGATGATGTTGCGCCTGGCACCGGCACGCTCGGGAGTGGAAGCAGCACCAACGACCCACGGCCACAGCTCACCGGCACGGCGGAAGCGGGCTCGACGGTCACCATCTATGATAACGGCATTGCCATTGGCACAGCGGTTGTGGGCAGTAACGGAAGCTGGAGCTTTACGCCGTCGGTGAACCTGAGCGAAGGCAGCCACCAGCTTACCGTGCGCGCTACCGACGTCGCCGGTAACACTGGCCCGGCCTCGCCGGTCTTTACCGTCACGGTAGATGTCACCGCGCCGCAAACGCCTTCCGGATTTATCATTAACGACGACACGGGCGTACTGAAAGGTGCGATCGGTGCCGGGCAATTTACCGATGCCTCAGAGCCGCGCCTGACGGGCAGAGGCGAACCGGGCAGCACGATCACGGTTTACGATAACGGCGTTGTTATCGGCACCACCACCGTTCTGCCGAACGGTACCTGGAGCATCACGCCGACGAATCCACTGGCAGAAGGCACACACTCGATTACCCTGCGGGAAACCGATGCGGCAGGCAACCAGAGCGGTCTGTCTCAGCCGATCAACTTTACCGTCGATCTTACGCCGCCAGACATGCCGGTTGCGACGCTCAACTCCGCAGGCACCCAGATCACCGGTACCGCCGAGCCGGGCAGTAAAATCGTCATCACCAACAATGCCGGGCTGCAAATCGGGACCGCCACTGCCGACAGCAACGGCAACTATGTCGCCAACCTGAACCCTGCGCAGACCAACGGTGAGATTATCTCCGTGGTCGCCTCCGATGCCGCAGGCAACCAGAGCTCACCGGCGCTGGTTAACGCAGCGGATATCACCCCGCCTGCCGCACCGGGCAACCTGGTGGTGGCGGAAGACGGAGCCAGCGTCAGCGGAACCGCCGAGCCAAACAGCACGATTATCATTAAAGCGCCGGACGGTACGATCATCGGCCAGGCCACCGCCGGCCCGGACGGCACCTTTACCATCCCGATTTCGCCAGCCCAGACCAACGGCGAAGCCCTTGAAGTGACGGCCACCGACGGCAGCGGCAACACCAGCCCGTCTGGCTTTGCCGACGCGCCAGACAGCACCCCACCGCTGGCGCCGGAAAACGTGGTGATCTCTGCCGACGGCACCACCGTAACCGGTACAGCCGAGCCGGGCAGTACCGTCACCATTCGTGAAAATGGCGTGAAGGTCGGGGAAGCGGTCGCCGACGATCAGGGGAATTTCAGCGTAGATCTGATCCCGCCGAAAGCCAACGGCGAAGCCCTGACTGCCGATGCCACTGATACCGCCGGAAACACCGGTCCGACCGCGCCGTTTGACGCGCCGGACATCACCGCGGCACAAACCCCGGTCATCACGGGCGTGGTGGATGATGCCCCCGGCGTCACCGGTCCTGTCAGCCAGAACGGTCTCACCAACGACAGCACGCCTACCATCAACGGAACGGGCGAGCCTGGCACCACCATCACCCTCTACAGCGGTACTACCGAAATTGGCACCGCAGTCGTGTCGGCGAACGGTCAGTGGTCCATCACGCTGGAAACCGCGCTACCGGACGGCGGGCACGTACTGACGGCGACGGCGGTTGACGCCAACAATAACCTCAGCGGGACATCGAACACCTGGAGCATCACGGTGGATACCGCCGCCCCGGGCGCGCCGGCCATTACGCAGGTCATTGATGACGTACCGGGCCGCACGGGTGCGCTCGACACCAATGAAACCACCAACGATACGCTCCCGACGCTGAACGGTACCGGTGAGCCGGGCTCCACCGTGACGATCCGCCTGGACGGACAGGATATTGGTACTGCCGTTGTTAACAGCGGTGGCGCATGGACCTTCACGCCCACCACCCCATTAGTGAACGGGCAGCATACGTTCACCGTCGTCGCGAGCGATGCGGCGGGCAACGCCAGCGCACCATCAGCTGGCTTTACCTTTACCGTCGATACGACTCCGCCACCGGCGGCCACCATTGACATCGTTTCCGATAACGTGGGGCCCGTGCAGCTTCCGCTTAACAGCGGGGACACCACCGACGACACGCTGCCGCAGTTGCAGGGAACCGCACCGGACGGCACCACCATCACGATCTATGACGGAACCACCCTGCTCGGCACGGCGGTGCTCGACGGCAGCGGCGGCTGGAGCTTCACGCCAACCACGCCGCTGACGGACGGCCCGCACTCGCTGACGGTCCACGCAACGGATGAGGCGGGTAACACCACCATTTCGCCGCCGTTTGAACTGGCGATCGACACGACAGCGCCTGCAACGCCGGATATTCCTGAGATCACCGTCAACCCGGACGGCGGCACGCCGGGGACGGCCCTGAATCCTGGGGAGACCACCCGGGATACCACGCCAACCCTGAGCGGCTCGGGCACGCCGGGCGATACCGTCAACATTTACGATGGCGACACCAAAATTGGTGAAGCCGAGATCGATGGCGACGGTAACTGGAGCTGGACACCCACCACTCCGCTGCCTGACGGCACCTACGATCTCTCCCTGACGGTCACCAACCAGGACAGCGCCGGGAACGAAAGCGCGCCGTCCACGCCGGTGACCATTACCATTGATACCGACGCGCCTGCCCAGCCGGGAACCCCAACGGTGACAGACAGCGTAAGCCAGATCACCGGCCCCGTGCTGGATGGCGAATCCACCAACGATCCGCGTCCGGTCCTGAGCGGCACCGGTACGCCGAATGACGTCATTACCATCTATGACCAGGTGGGTACAGGCGAGCCGCAGGCCGTGGGCAGCGTTACGGTGGACGGTAACGGTAACTGGAGCTGGCGTCCTGAGAGCAACATTGGCGAAGGGACGCACGAATACACGGCGACCGCCACCGATGAAGCCGGGAACGAATCTGTGCCATCAGCCGGTATCACGATAACGGTCGATACCCTCGCCCCGGATACCCCGACCATCAGCGACATCGCCGGCGCGCAGAACGGCGGGTCCACTAACGACACCACACCGACCCTGAGCGGAACCGGCACCACCGGCGAGACGGTGATCATCTACAACAACGGCGTGGAAGTGGATCGCGTTGAAGTCGTCAATGGCGGATGGTCCTATACCCTGCCGACGCAGACCGACGGCCCGCTGAATATCACCGTCGCCGCGGTGGACGATGCCGGTAACGTTAGCCCGGTAAGCCCGGTCTTTACGGTGGAGGTTGATACGCAGGCGCCAACCGTGCCGCAAATTGACGCCGTCTCTGACAGCCAGCTGACCAACAGCGTGCTTTACACCCGCGACGGTACGCCAACCCTCACCGGGATTGGCGAGCCGGGTTCGAGCGTCACCGTTTCTGTTGATGGTGTCGCCTCGCCGGTGGTCGTGGAGGTTCAGCCGAACGGGACATGGTCCTGGACCGCCGACCCTGCGCTTACCGAGGGGCCGCATACCTTCTCAGTGGCCGCGAGTGACGCGGCGGGGAATACCTCCGCCAGCTCCGGGGATCTCAGCGTGACGGTGGATACCCTGCCGCCTGCAACGCCAACCAATATCACCATTGCCGCGGAGGGCACCCCGCTGACCGGGACGGCAGATGACGGAACCACGGTGACGGTTCGTGACGCCAACGGCAATATCATCGGGACCGGGGTCGCGACGGGAGGCTCCTTCACCATCGCCCTATCCCCGGCCCAGTTGGATGCCGCGACGCTGACGCTCACCGCCACGGACCCCGCAGGCAATCTCAGCCCGTCAACCACCTTTGACGTGCCGGACTCTCCGCTCGAGCTGCCTGCGGTACCGGTGATTACGGCGATCAACGATGACGCCGATCCCGTCACGGGTGATGTGAAAGATAAAACCACCAATGACGTCACGCCTACCCTTACCGGCACCGCCGATCCGGGCAGCGTGATCGCCATTTATCAGGATGGGGTGCTGGTTCCGCTGACCAACGTTGTTGCGGATGTGAACGGCAACTGGAGCTACACGCCGCTCCTGCCGCTGACGGAAGGGCCACATACCTTCGCCGTCACCGCCACGAATACCACCACCGGCGCGACCAGCGGGCAGTCGCCTGTCGCGACCGTCACCGTCGACCTTACCGCCCCGACAGCGCCAGCCATCGGTGCGGTGACCGATGACGTAGGTCCGATCACCGGCCCAATCGCCGACGGGCAGAGCACCAATGACAACCGTCCTACCCTGACCGGGACAGGCACGGCCGGGGACACTATTACCGTGTACGATGACGGCGACCCGCTGGGCACCGTTGTTGTCGGTCCGACCGGCACCTGGAGCTACACGCCGCCTGCGCTGGACGACGGCAGCCACACCCTGACCGTTACCGCCACCGACCCGGCGGGCAATGAGAGCACCCCGTCGGCCGGGATCACCATTGTGGTCGACACCGTCTCCACCACGCCGGTGATTACCAGCGTGACGGATAACGCAGGCAATGCGGCAACACCTGTCCCAAGCGGCGATCCAACCAACGACACCACGCCAACCCTGACCGGTACCGCCGAGCCGAACAGCGTCGTCGCCATTTTTGATGGCGCCACGCAGATTGGTACGGTGGCGGCAGACGGTACCGGCGCCTGGACATTTACCCCTGAAACCGCCCTCGGGGAAGGAACGCATGACTTTACCGTCAGAGCGACGGATCCGCAGGGCAACGTCAGCCAGCCGTCCGGCGTCTGGAGCATCAATATCGATCTGACGGCGCCACAGGTGCCGACGATCGATACGGTCAGCGACAACGCTCCGGGTGGCGTAACCGGCCCGCTTACCGCCGGGCAGGTCACCAATGACACCACGCCAACCCTGAGCGGCACCGGCCAGGCGGGTACCACCATTCACGTTCTGAATAACGGCGTGGAGATTGGTACCACTACGGTCGACGGCAACGGTAACTGGACCTTTACGCCGGACCCTGTTCTGACGGACGGGACGTATAACCTGCGCGTCAACGCCAGCGATGATGTCGGAAACGTCTCCGCCAACTCGCCAGTATTCGCCTTTACGGTGGATACCACCGGCCCTGCGGCCCCGGTGGTCACCACGGTGATAGACGATGTCAGCCCGGGAACGGGAATCATCGCCAGCAACGGTTCCACCAACGACACCCGTCCAACCTTCAACGGTACGGGGGAAGTGGGCGCAACGGTGCACGTTATTGTCGATGATGTGGAAATCGGCACGGCGGTCGTCAACGCCCAGGGTAACTGGACCTTCACGCCGACCACCGCGCTGGGTGAAGGGCCGCATACCATTACCTTCAACGCCACCGATGCCGCAGGCAATACCGGGGTCACCTCACCACCGTTCAACCTGACGGTGGATACGTCGGTGCCCGACGCACCGGTCTTTACCCCTGCCACCGACAATGCCGGTCCCGTGCTGGGCCCGGTCGCCTCGGGACAAAGCACAGACGACACCACGCCAACGCTGAACGGCACCGCGGCAGCCAACGCGACCATCACCATCTATGAGAATGGTCAGCAGGTGGGCACCGCCGTGGCTGATGCCAACGGCGTATGGAGCTTCACCACCGGCACGCTGGCAAACGGCAGCCACACCTGGACAGCCACGGCAACCGATGCCGCGGGCAACGTCAGTCCTGCCTCACCAGGCTTTACGCTGGTGGTGGATACGACTGCGCCTGCCGCGCCGGTTATCACCCAGGCGATTGACGATGTTGGCACCATCACCGGGGCGATTGGCTCCGGCCAGACCACGAACGATCCTCTCCCGCGCCTGGTGGGGACCAGCGAGCCGCTGGCCACCGTGAATATCTACGAAGGCACTACGCTGGTGGGCACCGGTACTGCCGATGCTAACGGCAACTGGACCGTGGATATCACCGTGCCGCTGGGCACCGGGTCACACACCTTTACCGCAGAAGCAACGGATCAGGCGGGGAACACCGGCGCGCCGTCCGCCGATTTCAGCCTGACCATTGACACCACGCCGCCAGCGCTACCGGTACTGACCAGCATCACCGACGACGTCGGTAATGCTGCGACGCCTGTCGCCAACGGCGGGTTAACCAACGATGCACGTCCAACGCTCACCGGTACGGCAGAAGCTGGCGCGACGGTAACCATCTATGACAATGGGGTACAGATTGGCACTGCGGTCGCCACCGGCGGCGCGTGGAGCTTTACGCCGTCCACCCCGCTGGCTGACGGGCCGCATAATCTGACCTTCTCCGCCACCGACGCCGTGGGCAACGCCAGCGCGCAGACCGGGGGTTACACCATCAATGTGGATGCCACCGCCCCTGTCGCACCGGCAATCACCTCGATTGTGGATGATGTGGGAACCGTCACCGGCCCTGTCACCGGCACCAACCCAACCAACGACACCCGTCCGACCTTAAACGGTACGGCTGAAGCCAATGCCACCGTACGTATTTACGACGGCACGACGCTGGTGGGAACCGTCACTGCCGATGCCAACGGCAACTGGACGCTGCCGCAAACCAGCACCACGCTGACCGAAGGCGCGCATAACTTCACCGCCACCGCCACCGATGCCGCGGGCAATACCAGCGCGCCATCGCCGATTATCACGATCAACGTTGACCTGACGCCGCCACCAGCCCCAACCGGGCTGGCGGTGATCACCAACGGGACGCAGGTTACCGGTACGGCGGAAGCGGGAAGTACCGTCACCATCACCAGCAGCACCGGAACCGTGCTTGGTACCGCCGTCGCGGACGGCAGCGGAAACTTCAGCGCCACCCTCACCCCTCCACAGACCGGCGGGGAGTCACTGATTGTCTTTGCTACCGATAAGGCCGGTAACGCGGGTATCACCACCTCCGTGATTGCTCCGATCACCACGATCCCGAACGCGCCGGTTATCGCTAACATCGACGATAACGTCGGCACGGTGACGGGCAACCTGACCAACGGGAAAACCACCGATGACACCACGCCAACCCTGAGCGGCACGGCGCAGCCAAACGCGACTATCACCCTCTATAACAACGGGGTGCTGATGGGCACGGTCACCGCAAATGCCAGCGGCAACTGGAGCTTCACCACGCCGGTGCTGAGCGAAGGGCCGCATGCCTTCACCGCCACGGCGAGCAACGGCTCGGGCACCAGCCCGATTTCCACCTCGACCACCGTGATTGTCGATCTCACTGCGCCAACGGCTCCAACCGGGACCTTCAACGCAGACGGCAGCGTACTGACCGGTAGCGCCGAAGCGGGCAGTACCGTCACCATCCGTCTGGCGGACAACTCAACGGTCACCGCCACGGCAGACAGCAACGGCTCCTGGAGCTACACCTTCCTAAATAAACAGACGGAAGGTCAGACGCTGCAAATCACCGCCACCGACGCGGCAGGCAACGTCTCGCTGCCCGGTTCAGCCCTTGCGCCGGTGGTGCCGCTCTCAGCCAGCACCAACGTTGAAGAGCTGGCGCTGACGACCACCGCAACGGTGACCAACTCGCAGTACAGCGACTATGGTTTCCTGCTGGTGGGCGCCGTAGGTAACGTGCTGACCCTGCTCGGCAACGACACCGCGCAGGTAGGTTTCACCGTCGGCAGCGGCGGCAGTGCGGATATTGCCGTGAACGCCAACGCCACGGGTGCCGTTCTTTCCCTGCTCAATACCCTTGAGCTGGTGGTACAGCGCTTTGACGCCGCCAACAACACCTGGACCACCGTGGTCGACACCGGACAGCCGCAGTTCGCTGACCTGCTGACCCTCGGCGCGACGGGGGTGTCGCTGAACCTGACCGGCCTGGCGGATGGTCAGTATCGCGTCCTGAGCTACAACACTAACCTGCTGGCAACCGGCTCTTACACCAGCCTTGATGTGGCGGTGAAAGAGACCAGCGCAGGCACCGTGTCCGGCGAGACCAGCGTTGTCGGGAACGTCATCACCGACGTGGACCCAACCGCAGGCAGCGACAACGCCCCGGCGGGCACCACCGTCACCGCGGTCACCAACGCCCAGGGCACCACCACCAGCGTCACGGCTGACGGCACGGTGATTCAGGGGCAGTACGGCACGCTGACCATCAACCTGGACGGCAGCTATACCTATAACCTGACCAACACCAGCGCCGCCGTCATTGGGCGCACGGAGAACTTTACCTACACCATCACCCACAACGGCACCAGCGCCTCGGCAAATCTGGTTCTGTCGCTGGGCGAAGGCACCAGCAGCAGCGGTATCGTGGCCGTGGACGATACCGCCTCGCTGACCTTCGATACCACCGTGGAGGCGATTAACAACGGCACCTCGTCGCAGGGCGGCTTTACCCTGGTGGGGATCAACCTTGGCAATACGCTGGGGCTGAACCTGCTGGACGATCTGGCCAACCCGATCATCTACTCCGTAGAAGAAGGCACCACCCGCACCATGACCGTTCAGGCGTCCGTGGGCGGCGTGGCGCTGGCCTCGGTGTTCGACCTCTACATCTATAAGTTCAACAATGCGACGCAGACCTTCGAGCAGATGCGCGTTGAACCCGGCTGGCTGCGCGCGCCGCTGCTGGGCGGCACCTCCTCGCAGCTGACGCTGAATCTGCCCGCCGGCGAGTACCTGTTCCTGCTCAATACGGCGGCGGGGATCACCGCGCTGACGGCCTACACGCTGAACGTCTTGCAGGATCATGTCTACAGCGTGGCAAGCGTGAGCGAGAGCACGACCGGGGATGTGCTGGCGGATGATATTGCGCCAGCGGGTACCGTAGTCTCCGACGTTAACGGCGTGGCGGTGAACAGCAGCGGTCTGACGGAGATCACCGGCGAGTACGGTACGCTGCGGATCAACGCGGCCGGGGAGTACACCTACACCCTGGACAGCGGGGTCGGCGCGGACCATATCAGCACGCCGGATACCTTCGTCTACACCATCACCGCGCCTGACGGCTCGAAAGACACGGCATCGCTGAACATCACCCCAACCGCGCGCCCAATGGATGCGGTAAACGATGTCAGCACCGCGATGGACGTCACGTCGGTTCACCATACGTCAACCTATACGGATACCTCCGTCGGCACCGCCAGCTGGACTACCGCCCTGTTGGGGTCAACGCAGGGCAGCGGAAGCGGAACCTTCGTGGTGGATGCAAACACCGCGCTGCATAACGCCTCGCTGCACTTTAACGTGGCCTCGCTGCTGTCGCTGGGCGGGCTGACGGTGAACTGGTCAATCACTGACGGGACGAATGTGATTCGCAGCGGCTCCTTCAGCGGAGGCTCACTGCTGGGCGGCAGCATCGACGTTCCGCTGACCGGGCTGGATCTCAACGCCGGGACCTATACGCTGAACTTTACCGGCAGCGTACCGGGGCTGAGCGTGGGGAACATCACCATTACCCCAAGCGTAAACGGCACGACCTACTCCCTGTCGCAGTACGACGCGACGGGCACCCACACCGTTGACGGTAATATCTTCGACGGCACCGGCTCCGCAGGGGCGATGGACCAGCTGCACTCGGTTGATACCCGCGTGAGCATCACCGGCTTCGACGGCATGACCACCACGCTCGATCCGTACACCGGCAGCACGATGTCCAACATCACGGGCCACTACGGGACGCTGGCGATTGCCGCTGACGGCAGTTACACCTATACCCTCAACCCGGGGATCTCGCTCTCTACCATTACCAGCAAGGAGGTCTTTAACTACACCCTGACCGATGCCAGCGGCACCACGGATACCGCGTCGCTGACCATTGACATGGCGCCGAAATTTGTCAGTTCGGAGCATAACGATGTGATTAGCGGCACGGCCTACGGCGACACGCTGATTTATCAGGTGTTGAACAATACGGCGGGTAACGCTACCGCAGGTAACAGCACGGGCGACCACTGGACGAACTTCTCCCTCACGCAGGGAGACAAGATCGACATTGGCGATCTGCTGGTGGGCTGGAACGGTAGTGCGTCGACGCTGGGGAACTATGTGTCTGTTTCACAAAGCGGTAACAATACTGTGATCTCCATCGACCGTGACGGCACGGGAGCCGCCTACACTAAATCTGCGCTCGTTACGCTGGACAACGTTCAGACCACCTACGACGAGCTTGTAAACCAGCAACACATCATTACCTGATAGCACCTGCAATAAATGACCCGGGCGCGCACAGCGCCCGGGCATAAACAAAAAAGCAGTACTTTTTTATTAGGGACAAGACATGGGAAAGAAGATGCCTTACTGGTGGCTCTCGTGCTGCCTGATATCTGTGCCCGCTATCGCGGCAAACCCTGCGGCGATGATTAATACCGGAGAATTAAGCGAAACGCAGGAACTCCCCTCTTTAAATGGTCGCGTGGCGCCCGTAGCCAGCAAAGCCGCCCCCGGCACGCTACAGCTGAATGAAGCGGTTAACCGCGCCGTGACCTGGCATCCGGCCATCAGTGAAGCCGTCGGCAAACTTTATCAGCAGAGCGAAAATGTGGACGTCGCCAAATCGAAATATTATCCGCAAATTAACGCCGGCATGGATAACGGTTATAGCCACGACGGTGACGATAATGGCTTTACCCCTTCGCTGGTGCTTTCTCTTTCGCAAATGCTTTACGACTTCGGCAAAGTCGCAAGCCAGGTACGCGCGGAAAACGCGGGCGTCGCCCAGCAGCAGGCCAACGTGCTGGTGAGCATCGACACCATCGCCCACGATACCGCCATCGCCATGGTGCAGGTGCAGACCTGGCAGCAGATGGTCGAGACCGCCAAAGAACAGCTGGATGCCCTGTCCTCCATCGGCACCCTGACGAAACAACGTAATGATGAAGGCGCAACGTCACTCTCTGACGTGGTGCAGACCGACGCCCGCATCGAAGGGGCGCGTGCGCAGCTGATGCAGTATCAGGCCAGCCTCGACAGCTCGCGCGCCACGCTGATGAGCCTGCTGGGCTGGGACAGCCTGAACGCGGTCAGCAATGACTTTCCGCAGAGTCTGGCCCGCAGCTGCGACATCGCCGAGCCGGACGATCGTCTGGTGCCCTCGGTATTAGCGGCCTGGGCGCAGGCCAACGTCGCGCAGGCTAATCTCGACTATGCCAACGCGCAAATGACCCCTACCGTTTCGCTGGAGCCGGAAGTTCGTCACTACCTGAACGACCGCTACGCCGGCAACGAAACGCGGGACCGCACCCAGTACTCCGCGTGGGTAAAAGTGCAGATGCCGCTCTATCAGGGCGGCGGCCTCACCGCCCGGCGTAACGCCGCCGGACACGCGGTGGAATCCGCCCAGTCCACCATCCAGCGCACCCGTCTTGAGGTGCGGCAAAAACTGCTGGAAGCGCGCAGCCAGGTGATGAGCCTGATGAGCACGCTTCAGATCCAGGGCCGTCAGGAAGCGCTCAGCGCCCGCACCCGCGAGCTGTATCAGCAACAGTATCTCGATCTTGGTTCCCGCCCGCTGCTCGACGTGCTCAACGCCGAGCAGGAGGTGTATCAGGCGCGCTTTACCCAACAGCAAACCGCCGGACAGCTGCATCAGCTTCAGCTCAACTGTCTGTACAACACCGGGCGCCTGCGTCACGCGTTCGATCTTGAAAACCGCACCATCCAGACCGTGGAGATCCAGCCATGAAGCAACGCGATATTCCGCAGGGTGAAAATATGACGGATGAGGCGCTGGAGCAGTGGGCGCAGGCGTTTGGCTATGTGGCGACGCGCTATCGCGTTGCCTGTTCGCCAGGCTCGCTGATCGCCGGCGCGCCGTGGCTGAAAGGCAAACCGATGGTGCCCGCGCTGACGCAACTCGCCCGTGAAGCCGGGCTGACATTCCAGCTGCTGACGGCCGATCAGCACGCTATCAACAGCTGGCGTCTGCCGGTGGTGGTTGAGCTGAACGACGGTAAAATCGGCGTGATCGACAATTTCGACGGCGAGGATATGCTTGAGGTCAGCTTTTTCGACGACAGCACGCACACCAACCGCCTGTCGATGAGCGCGATGCTGCCTGCCATCCGCCACGTCATCGCCCTGCGTCCGCTGGCGGCGCTGAAGGACAGCCGCGTGGATGCCTATATCTCCAAATACCGCCCGGACTGGCTCTACCGGCTGGTGATGCGCGACCTTCGCCCTTACAGCTGGGTAATGCTGGCGGCACTGTTCATTAACGTGCTCTCCCTCTCGGGCATCGTCTTTTCCATGCAGGTGTATGACCGGGTGATCCCCGCCCAGTCCTATCCGACGCTCTATGTGCTGACCATCGGGGTGCTGATCGCCACGCTGTTTGGCTTTGTGCTGCGCGTGGCGCGCGGACACATTATGGATCTGCTGGGTAAACGCTCGGATCTGCGCGTCTCGGATCGGGTGTTCGGCCACGCGCTGCGGCTGCGCCACAGCGCCATTCCGCGATCCACCGGCAGCTTTATCTCCCAGCTGCGCGAGCTGGAGCAGATCCGCGAGATGGTCACCTCCTCCACCATCTCCACCATCGTCGATCTGCCGTTTTTTATCCTGTTTGTGATTGTGCTGGCGATCATCGCCCCGCAGCTGGCGTGGATCGCCCCGGTGGCGGCGGTGATCATGGTCCTGCCCGGCCTGCTGCTGCAAAAGAAGCTGGCGGAGCTGGCGAAGCAGTCGGCGCATGAATCGACCCTGCGCAACGCGGTGCTGGTGGAGAGCGTGCAGGGGCTGGAGGACATCAAGCTGATGCAGGCGGAGAACCGCTTTTTGCAGCAGTGGAACAGCTATATCCAGATCACCGCCGAATCCGGCCTGCGCACCCGCGAGCTGACCCAGAACCTGATCAGCTGGGGGATGACCATTCAGAGCCTGGTGTATGCCGGGGTGATCGTGGTGGGCGCGCCGATGGTGATCGACGGCACCTTAACCACCGGTTCAGTGGTGGCCGCCTCAATGCTCGCCTCACGGATGATCGCCCCGATGGCGACGCTGTGCGGCGTGCTGGCCCGCTGGCAGCAGGTGAAGGCGGCCAAAGAGGGGCTGGACAGCATTATGCAGCTGCCGACCGAGAATCAGCGCGAAGAGACGCCGATCCGTCAGGACGTGCTGCGCGGACATTACCTGTTCGAGCAGGCGCAGTTCCGCTATCACCCGGAAGATCCGCGCATGGCGCTGCGCATTAACCGTCTGGAGATCAAAGCGGGCGAGAAAGTGGCGATCCTCGGGCGCAACGGCGCGGGCAAATCAACCCTGTTGCAGGCGATGGCGGGCGGGATGGATCTGGCGGGCGGTGAACTGCGGCTCGACAACCTCAGCCTGCCGCATCTGGACGTGGCTGACGTGCGGCGAAACGTCGGCTTTATGACCCAGAACGCCCGGCTGTTTTACGGCACCCTGCGCGAGAACATCACGCTCGGCATGCCGCGCGCCACCGATAAAGAGATCTTCGAGGTGCTGGAGATGTGCGGCGCGGCCAGCTTTGTGCAGAAGCTGCCGAAGGGGCTGGATTACCCGATTATGGAGAACGGCGTCGGGCTGTCCGGCGGGCAGCGGCAGTCCATCCTGCTGGCGCGGATGCTACTGCGCGATCCGAATATCGTGCTGATGGACGAACCGACCGCTTCCCTTGATGAGCATACCGAGCGGGAATTTATTCAGCGCCTCGGAGCGTGGCTTGGCAACCGCACGCTGATTGTCGCGACCCACCGCGTGCCGGTGCTGGAGCTGGTGGAGCGCGTGGTGGTACTCAAAGATGGCATGCTGGTGATGGACGCGCCAAAAGCCCAGGCGCTGAACAACAGCCGTATGCAGCAACAGCAGCAGGCAACCGGACGGGAGTGGAAAAATGAAAATCAGTCAGCGTGACGTTGCCGCAGTAGAAGATCTGGATAACGCGCTCGACTCAGAAAGCGGTTATACCGGTGCCCGGCGCATTGTTTTCTTCTCCCTGCTGATGTTTGTGGTGCTTGGCGTCTGGGCGTGGTTCGGGGTGCTGGATGAAGTCTCAACCGGCACCGGGAAAGTGATCCCCAGCTCACGCGAGCAGGTTTTGCAGTCGCTGGATGGGGGCATCCTCACCGAGCTGAACGTGCACGAAGGGGATCAGGTGCAGGCCGGACAGGTGCTGGCGCGGCTGGATCCTACCCGCTCGGAATCCAACGTCGGCGAAAGCGCGGCGCGTTACCGGGCATCGCTGGCCTCCAGCGCGCGTCTGTATGCCGAGGTGAACGATCTGCCGCTCAAATTCCCGCCGTCCCTGGCGAAATGGACCGACCTGACCGCCGCTGAAACGCGGCTCTACAACTCGCGCCGCGCCCAGCTTGAGGATACCCAGCGGGAGTTGCGCGCCGCGTTAGATCTCGCGAACAAAGAGCTGGCGATCACCCAGCGGCTGGTGAAAACCGGGGCCGCCAGCCACGTGGAAGTGCTGCGCCTGCAACGGCAGAAAAGCGACCTGGAGCTGAAGCTCACCGACGTACGTTCCCAGTATTACGTGCAGGCCCGTGAAGCGCTGTCGAAGGCCAACGCCGAGGTGGATATGGTGTCAGCGATCCTGAAAGGCCGCGAGGATTCCGTTACTCGTCTGACGGTGAAGTCTCCGGTGCGCGGGATCGTGAAAAACATCAAAGTGACAACGATTGGCGGTGTGATCCCGCCCAACGGTGAGCTGATGGAAATTGTGCCGGTGGACGATCACCTGCTGATTGAAACCCGCCTCTCGCCGCGGGATATCGCCTTTATCCACCCTAATCAGGAGGCGCTGGTGAAAATCACCGCCTACGATTACGCGATTTACGGTGGGCTACACGGGGTGGTGGAGACCATTTCGCCGGACACTATTCAGGACGAAGCGAAGCCGGAGGTGTTCTATTACCGGGTGTTTATCCGTACCAGCCAGGATTATCTGGTGAATAAGGCGGGCAGGCACTTCTCGATCGTGCCGGGGATGATAGCGACGGTGGATATCAAGACCGGGGAGAAAACGGTGCTGGATTATATGATCAAACCGTTTAACCGGGCGAAGGAGGCGCTGAGGGAGCGGTAGTCAAACGCCGGGTGGCGGCTGCGCCTTACCCGGCCTACATTCTCGCAGACCCGCGCAAGCGCAGCGCCGCCGGGCATTAATCCGCACGCAAGACGTTGAATCCGCCTCGAAGAATTAACCTTTAGTCATGCATCACACTTCCCTTCAGCCATGACCAGGGTAATATTACTCGCAGACAAAACGCACTTGCGCACAGTGCAGGAGTGCATTACTATCCACTCAGCTTCAAGGACTGGAGCTTACCAGCATTATGATTAATCATTTTCGGGATCAATGGCTTGAGGATTTTTTTCTCTACGGGAGATCGAGCAATGTTATTCCTTTGAATCTGGAAACAGCGCTTGCAAGAAAGCTCGACATCATCAATGCGGCCATGTCGCACCTGGATTTACGATCGCCACCGGGCAATATGTATGAAGCATTGAGTCCTCCGTTGAAGGGATATTCCTCTATCCGGGTAAACAGACAATACAGGCTTGTATTTCGCTGGTCAGAGGGAAAAGCAGACGATCTCTATCTCTCTCCACACAAGTACACGCAACACAAGTGAGGCATCACCTATGACACTTCAACAGGCACTCCGCAAACCCACCACGCCGGGCGAGGTGTTGCAGTATGAGTATCTTGAACCGCTCAATCTGAAAATCAACGATCTGGCAGAGATGCTAAATGTACACCGCAATACCGTAAGCGCGTTGGTCAATAACAATCGCAAACTTACTGCCGATATGGCGATCAAACTGGCAAAAGCCTTTAATACCACTATTGAATTTTGGCTGAACTTACAGCTAAACGTTGATATCTGGGAAGCGCAATCTAACTCCCGCACGCAGGAGGAGTTAAGCCGGATAAAAACCGTTGCGGAAGTCATGGCGAAGCGAAAATCCGGCAAGCCAGACGTTACCCTGCACGGGAACAGCGCATAACGGCATCTGCCATTATGCGCATCCTGTTACAGGGAAATTTTGAGGCGTCGAACCGCTTCTTTAAGCTGCTCATCCGTTGGGGTAACGAAAGACATGCGCAGCGTGGTATGGTCCGGCTCGTTGCAGTAGAAGAACTCACCCGGCACAAACACGACGCCGTTGCTCAACGTTTTTTCCAGCCATTTCGTCGTATTGATGCCGTTGTTCATTTTTGCCCACAGGAACATGCCGCCCTTTGGCTTGTGGAACGACATCACATCGCCCAGCTCCGCTTCCAGTTCCGTTGCAAAGGTCTGGTATTTCTGGCGATAGGCTTCGCGGATCATTTTAATCTGATTCGCCAGACGACCGGTTTTCAGATACTCGTACGTCATCAGCTGCGACAGCGTGCTGGTGTGCAGATCGGTGGTTTGCTTGAGGTTCACCACCGCGCGCTTCAGCCACTCCGGCACCAGCACCCAGCCCACGCGGGTGCCCGGCGCGAGGATTTTAGAGAAGGTGGAGGTGTACACCACGTTATCCTCATTGCCGATATCTTTGGCATGAGCAATCAGCGGGCGGAACGCTTCGTCGGTGTAGTTGATCTCGCTGTACGGGTCGTCTTCGATAATCACGAAGTCATAGCGCTTCGATAATTCCACCAGCTGTTTACGACGCGCTTCGGAGAGCGTCACGCCGCCCGGGTTACCAAAGGTTGGCACGATATAAACCGCTTTGATGGTTTTGGTGGCTACCAGCGCTTCAAGTTCATCCACTTTCATGCCGTCGCCGTCGGTGCCAACGGATTCAAAATTCGCCTGCGCCAGGCCAAAGACCTGCAACGCGGCGAGGTAGGTAGGCCGCTCCACGACGACCGTATCGCCCGGGTTAATTAACGCCCGCGCCAGCACGTCAAGCGATTGTTGCGAGCCGGAAGTAATGACCACGTCATCGGCTTTACAGGCGATGCCGCGACCTTCACAGATGCGTTGGATCTCTTCGCGCAGCCCCGGGACGCCTTCCGTCAGGCCATACTGGAACGCTTCGCCAAAATGCTGAGACAGCACGGCATCAGCAGCGATTTTTAAACCCTCATGATCGAACAGGTCCGGATTTGGAATACCGCCACCCAGCGAAATCACGCCTGCCATTTTGCTATGTTTTAATAATTCACGGATGGCAGAGGATTGCAGGCCCTGCGCGCTGCTGGCGAGTTTGTTTGCAGACATTCTTTACTTACCTTCTTTTTTTATATTGTGCCCAATCTTAGCAGAATATGGGCAATAAATTCCGTTAGCTTAGGCAGCGGCCGCAAATCCTGACGCCACAGTAAATGCACCGGCCTCGGCGCGGGCGTAAACGCTTCCAGAACTCGAACCAGCCTGCCGCTCGCCAGCTCTTCCGCCACCAGCACTTCCGGTTGCAGCAGGAGTCCCGCCCCGGCTCGCGCCGCCATGCGTAAGCCGTAGCCGTCATTGCATCGTAAGACGGCATCACGCTTCCAGCGCACTTCGCCTTCCACTCCCGGCAGCCGCCACTCGTTACGCGCCGTCCAGACCGTGTGCGACAGGCACAGGTGATCCACCAGATCGGCTGGCGTTTGCGGCGTACCGTGACGCGCCAGATAATCCGGCGCGGCGCAGATCACCATGTTGTAGGGACACAGGTATTTCGCCACCAGATCCTCATTACGGATCTCACCGATACGAATGGCCAGATCGCCCCCTTCCTCTACCAGATCCACCATTCGGTTGGTGAGATCCAGTTCGATGCGCACTTCCGGGTAACGCTGCAAAAACGTGGCCGTCAGAGGCGCGATAACGCAGCCGCCAAACGAGGTAGGCGCCGTCACGCGCAGGGTGCCGGCGGGCGTGGCTCGCAGGCGCTCAACTGCGTTTTCAGCAATCGAGACCTGCTCCAGCACGCGCCTGGCCTCTTCGAAATAAACGCGTCCGGCATCCGTCAGGCTCTGGCGACGGGTGTTGCGCTCCAGCAGCCGCGTACCGAGCTGCGATTCCAGCTGCGCAATATACTTCCCGACCATTACCGCCGACATCTCCAGCCGGGCCGCCGCGCCGGTAAAGCTGCCGCTTTCCACCACCGCGATGAACGTCTCCATGCCGCGAAGCTTATCCATATTACGAACCTCTGGTTAGTAATCTTCTAACATCATCCCAGTTTATCTGAATTTTTATTTATTAAAGAATGAAGGCTCACAACATAAGGAGTCTGCTATGAAAATCGTCATTATTGGTGCCAGCGGTACGGTCGGTCGTGCTGTGACAGAAGAGCTAAGCCGTCGCCACGAGGTGATCCGCGTGGGTCGCACGCAGGGCGATCATCAGGTGGATATCACCTCGCAGGCGAGCGTGCAGGCGCTGTTCAAAAAGATCGGTCCGGTGGATGCGATTGTCTCCGCCAGCGGAGGGTTGCACTTCGGCCCGCTCTCAACCATGACCGACGGCGAGTTCAACCAGGGTTTGCAGGATAAGCTGCTGGGGCAGGTTCGTCTGGCGCTGACCGGCCAGCACTACCTGAACGAAGGTGGCTCGATTACGCTGATAAGCGGGATTGTGGCGCACGAGCCGATTGCTCAGGGCGTGAATGCCACCACGGTTAACGCCGCGCTGGAAGGGTTTGTGCGCGCCGCGGCCTGTGAACTGCCGCGCGGTATTCGCATTAATCTGATCAGCCCGACGGTGCTGACCGAATCCGCCGAAGCGTACGACGGCTTCTTCCCGGGCTTTGAAAGCGTTCCCGCCGCGACCGTTGCGCAGGCTTACCGCCGCAGCGTGGAAGGGGTGCAGAGCGGGCGGGTGTATAAGGTCGGTTATTGAACCTTACGGGCGGCGAGTATATGGCATTGCCGGGTGGCGGCTTCGCCTTACCCGACCTACAAAATCTCCGAACCGTAGGCCGGGTAAGCGCAGCGCCACCCGGCACCACATTAGCCCACAGAGCCCCAGACCAGATTCCCCTTATGGAACGTCGCGGTACGCGGAGAGATGCGTGCCACGGCCTCGGCGGAACAGGAGGCATCCACCAGCACAAAGCTGGCGTCATCCTGCGCTTTCGGCCACGCGCGCTCGCCTTTGTCGTTCAGCGGCAGTACGTCGCCGGTGGCGATGCCCAGCGCACGCGAAAGCGTCTGCTCATTCGGGCGAATATAGAGCTGTGCATAGAGGTTGGCTTTCTCCAGCATGTCCCCCAGACCGTACGGCGACCAGTGGTCGATCACGCTGTCGGTACCGGTCATGACAAACACGCCTTTATCACGCAGCTGCTTCAGCGGCATGTGCAGAGTGCCAATCGGCACGGTGGAGGCGATGGTCACCTGTTGTGCCGCCATGCGGGTGGCGATCTCATCCACCTCTTGCTCGTTAAGCGTCGCCAGGGCGAAGGCGTGGCTGATGGTCAGCTTCCCCTTCAGCGCCGGCGTTTTCTCCACGGTTTGTACCATGTAGTTCACCGCCGCCACGCCCGCCGGGCTGGTTTCATGCAGATGGATATCCACCCCTTTGTCATAATCCAGCGCAATCTGGAACATGGTGTCGAGGGATTTCTCCATCGCGCCGTCGACGTTGGTCGGGTCCAGCCCGCCCACGTAATGCGCCCCCGCCTGCATCGCCTCGCGCATCAGCTTTTCAGAATGAGACAGCAGCAGGCCGTGCTGCGGGAAGGCAACGATTTCGCAGTCAAAGCCTGCGCCCCGGCGCGCCAGTACCGCCTGCAAATTTTCCAGGTTTTTCAGGCCGGAAACCGGCTCTATGTTGCAGTGGCTGCGGGCGATGGTTGACCCTTTGGACTGGAGCAGGTCGATCAGCTTTTCGGCGCGTTCTTGCGTGTAGGGCTGTAACTCCGGCAGCAGCTTCTGCTCCAGGCGGATCATGTCCTGAATGGTGGTGCCCGCCGGACGGTTCAGGGAGCGCCACGGGCCGCCGTAGAAGGTTTTATCCAGATGGATGTGCATGTCGCGCATCGCCGGGAGCATCAGCTTTTTGCCCGCGTCGAAGTGCGGCAGGGTCGCGTCCGCGTGGCTGTTGTTGTCGCGCAGGGCGAAGATTTTCCCGTCTTTGATTTCCAGCGTTTTTAGCTCGGTGCGGGTACTTGTCGCCACGCTGCCGTCGAAGTTAAACCCGGCTTCCAGCAGCACGTTGTCGAGATAGTAATGTTTTGCGGTGATGTTCATCGGTTTACCCGTCTCGCAGGTTGCCTTTGCTGAATCGGCAGCATACGCGACGGAACCCGTGGCGCCAAACAGCGCGCAGGCGGTAACCATTTTGCCGCTCTGGCTGATAAACTCGCGGCGGCTTTTATTCTCACTCATCTTATCTTCCTTCATTAATAATGTGGGTACCCGTTTCACCGCGCAGCGCCGCGGGCAGGCAGTCCGGCGAGGTAATGATTACCCGCCTGCCGCCATGGCGTAAAAATTCCAGCGAGGCGACGATTTTCGGCAACATGCTGCCCGCCGGAAAATGCCCTTCTTCCATGTAGCGCGTCATCTGCGCCACGTTCACCGTGCTCAGCGCCTGCTGGTTTGGCTTGCCGAAGTGGATGCACACTTTCTCCACGCCGGTGGTGATCACCAGCACGTCGGCGCGGATCTCGCGCGCCAGCAGCGCGGTGGAGAGATCTTTATCTATCACCGCGTCCACGCTCTGGTAATCGCCCTGTTCACTGCGCACCACAGGAATGCCTCCGCCGCCCGCGCCGATCACCACAAATCCTTTCTGCGTCAGCGCCTTGATGGCATCCGACTCAACGATGCGCCGCGGCTGCGGTGAAGCCACCACGCGGCGATAGCCCCGGCCTGAATCCTCAACAAAATGCCAGTCCGGGTGCGCAAGTTGCAGTTCGTCGCGCTGCGCCTCGCTGAAGAACGCGCCGATGGGTTTCGTCGGGTGCGTAAAGCCAGGATCGTTTTTATCCACCTCCACCTGGGTGACGACCGTGACCGCTTTTTGTTCCCCGCGCGCCGCCAGGCGGTTGTTGAGCGCCTGCTGGATCAGGTAGCCGATCCCGCCCTGGGTATCCGCCACGCAGTTTGCCAGCGGGGTCAGCGGCAGCCCTTCCCGCTCGTGGGCGATTTCGGCGCGGCGCAGATCCAGCCCCACCTGCGGGCCATTGCCGTGGGTGAGCACGATGTCATAGTCCGAGGCCAGCATTTCGAGCACCGACTCTGCCACCGCTTTGACCGCCTGCGCCTGATGCTCAATCGACTGGCTGGCGTTGTCTTTGATAATGCTGTTGCCGCCGATGGCGACGACCATAAGCTCTTTCATTTTGTTTCCTTTAGAAGGTGCGTTCTGGTGCCCTCATCCCGGCCCTCTCCCACAGGGAGAGGGGGATTAACAGAGGTATCCAGCACATGCTTCACCACAAACATCCCGCCCATCATCAGGTAGGCCGTGACGAACATCAGGGAACTGCCCTCGGCAAAGCCCACCACCGGCGCGTGGATCACGCCAAACAGCGCCAGCAGCGCTCCACCGGCCGCCGCGACGGCCCCACGCAGCGGTTTGTTGATAATGGCGAAGATGGCGATACAGCCCCAGAGCATGCTGGCGAGCGGCGCGCCGTTGCCGAGATGCATCAGGCCTTCGTAGTAGATCCCCTTGCTGTGCAGCACGTCGGTGCCGATTTTCGCCGCGCTGGTCCCCGCCGCGCTCATCACGCTGTTCATCATGGTCAGCGCCCAGTTGGCGATCCACGGGAACAGGCAGATGAAGATGACGGGTACCTCCACTTTCGGGGTTTCCCTCACCACCTGGTTGGCGGTGACTACGCCGATAAACACCAGAATCGGCACGATGGCGGTCATCGGTATGATGGCGAGCATAAAGGCCCCCAGCCCGAACAGCGGCACGATGAACATGGTCACGCCGGACGCCAGGGTGTAGCCGATGCTGGCGCCCATCGCTTTCCAGCCAGGATGGCCGACGTAGACCGTGACCGGGAACGGATTGCCCATCAGGCAGCCGAGCATCGAGGCCAGACCGTTCGCCAGCATTACCTTGCGGGTCGGGTATTCATCCCCCGCCGCGTGGGCGCTTTCGATGTTCTCCAGGTCAAAGATGTAGTTCGCCAGCCCCAGCGGTACGGCGGACGCCAGATACGGCAGCGCGTGCGGCAGTCCTTGCATGAAGCTGTCCACGTGCACTTCTGGCGGGTTAAAGCCGAATGATGACATGGACGCTTTAATGGCATCCGGGCTTTGCAGGCCGGAGATCCACGCAAGCAGAGTACCGGCAATTAACAGCAGCAGGCCGGTCGGGATTTTGGCAAAAATCGGCTTTTTACCGAACCAGTTAATGAAGATCAGCAGCAGGACGATAAACGACACGGTCGGCGCTTCGAACGCCTGCAACATCGGGTTCATCGCCAGCAGCAGCAGGCCAAGACCGGACAGGCACGACAGCAGCACGGTACGCGGGATCATCTTGCGGATGGTTTCCCCCAGGAAGGAACCGCCCGCGAGGATCATCGCTTCCACAAAGCACCACACCAGGCCAATCTGAATCGCGAAATCCGCATCGCCGGTTTGCTGGTAAACCGGCATTAAGACCAGGAAGGTCACGGTAAAAATCGACGGCGCGCTTGGGCCGGACGGCAGCGCGGTGACGTCCGTTCGTCCGGTGGCGCGCGCCATTTGCAGGCCAAACCACGTATAGCAAAGACTCGCCACCAGCACCGCCAGCCCGAAGGCTGGCGCGATGCGTCCATAAACAATCTCCTTCGGGATGCCGACGACAAAAATGAGCAGCCCCATCATGGTCAGCAAATTGGTCAGGTTGTTGGTCATCAACCCGAAATAAGCTGCCCAGTCACCTCTTTTCCACTCCAGTTTCATGTTTTTCATGGATGCATACCTTATAGAACGTAGCGATCGCGGAAGGTTAACAGCGCCTTTTCAAAACAGCTAAACGGCGGGTGAACGATGCCCGCCCCAATCATGCCGATCCCGGCGTCCTTGTGGGCAATGGCGGTATTAATGACCGGCAGAATGCCGCTGCCCGCGACCTTCATGATGTCGATGGCGGTCGGGATGCCCATAAACGACAGCAGCGGAATGGTGACGTTCGGGTTTTCGCCGAGGGTGATTTCGCGCATCTGGCGAGAAAAATCGATGGCTTCCTCCACCGTGCCGCCCACCAGCGCAACGATGGCCGGGGCCGTCGCCATTGCAAAGCCGCCGATGCCGTAGGTTTCGGTAATCGCGCTGTCGCCGATATCCAGCCCGGAGTCTTCCGGCTTATAGCCCGCGAACATCGGGCCGATCACCTGCTGCGCCGGGCCGGTGAACCACTGCCCCGGCAGGCCGGAAACGCGCAGGCCGAACTCGTAGCCGTTGCGCGCCATGGTGGTGACGACGGTGCTGTACTCAATGCCGTGGGCGGCATCCAGCGCGGCCTTACACATCGCCATCCACGTCGGACCGGAGAAGTAGTCGCTGCTGGCGACAAACTCGAACACTTCACGCTGCTGCGCCACCGGATAGCCCGCCTGGATCAGCCCCGGCGTCAGCGCCTGAATAAGCAGCGTGGTGCCCGCGTTGTTGCGGTTGTGGCACTCGTCGCCCATGTGCAGCGCCTGGGCCAGCATCAGGCGCAGGTCGATTTCGCCGATAATCTTCATCGCGTCGCGCAGCATCGGGCCGAGCACGTCGCGCATCCAGTTCAGGCGCTCGATCACGCTCTGGTCGTTAGCCCCCATGCGCAGGATCTTCGCCATCTGCTCGCTGAGGTTGGTGAAGGCGCGGTTGCCGTAGGTTTTGTTCTCAACGATGTGCATAAACATCGACGCGGAGGTGACGCCCGCCATCGAGCCCACGCAGTCATGCTCGTGGCAAGGCGAGAAGGTTATGTCGCCTGAAGCCGCCAGCCTTGCGGCGTCCTCCAGATCCGTCGCCAGCCCTTCAAACACCAGCGCGCCGGTAATCGCGCCTTTCATCGCCCCGCACATGTTTTCCCAGGTAACAGGCGGACCGGCGTGCAGAATGGTCGTGCGGGTCATGCCCGGCACCACGTTGATGGCCTGGTCATAGCCCACCAGCACCGGATGGGACTGAATAATCCGCTCAAGGGCAATTTTGTTCGCGGCGGCAATTTTCTCCGCCAGCGGTTTTTCCGCCAGCCGATCCAGCGCGTTCACCACCTGCATATTGCCCTGCCCCGGCGGCGTCCAGTCGAGCTGGGTCACGGGAACGTGCTGTTTTTTGAGGTCGTCGCTGAACATCGCAATCCCGACGTTAATCACGTTCAGCGGCTGGTTGAATAAGGTCGTCATTATGCTCTCTCCCCTTTGCAGACAAATTCGCGTGCCAGTAATCCGGTATTGGTGCTGCTGCTGGCCCAGATGACGCCTGCGTCAGTCAGCAGCTGGCACTGCTGCGCCAGCGACTGCGGATCCTGATCGGTGCCGAGCACGTAGCCGAGAATTTCCAGCGGACGGTTGTCGGCTTTCGCGATCGCCTGTGCCTCTTTGATCGCCTCGATCATCACCCCAACCGGATCGTCATGCGCGCCAAAGCCAAGCACGAAATCCATCACGATCACCCCCACCTGCGGATCGCGCGCCTCCTGTAGCAGGCGGCTGATGCGGTTGGTCGGGTCGATCATCGGGTGTGGCTTGCCGTTGGTGAAGTCATCGTCACCGAAATCAAGGAAGGTGTGGGCCTGGCTGACGCTGATGTCTTTCAGACGCCTGGCCGGGTCCGGCTGGATGTTGCTGTAAACATCGTCAAACTTCTCCAGCGCGGCAAACATCGCTTCGTCGCACAGGGTGCCGCCGCAGAACAGGCCGCGAATGTACTTCTGCTGCGGCGTCAGGCGGGCGCGTACCTCTTCGATTAGCGGCCAGTTGAGCGGATGTAAATCCAGGGTGTCTTTTTTAATGCCGGTAAGCAGCACCGCTTTCAGGGCCGCCTCCTTAGTGCCACGAGCAAACTGTAAACCGTCTTCATCGGCTGGCGGTTCGTTGCTGCCCAGGAAGCACACAACCACAGGCTTGCGGCAGGCGCGAGCCCGGGCCAGTACTTTCTCAGCCACCGCGGGTGCAGGCGGTTTGGAGATGAGCGCTATCACCCGGGTCGCGTCGTCCGCCTCCAGCATGTCGATGGCATCGAGCATCATCAGGCCGCCGATCTTCTCGCTGAGATCGCGTCCGCCGGTGCCAATCAGCTGCGACACGCCGCCGCCGAACTCGTGAATGCGCACGCTCAGCTCCTGGCTGCCGGTGCCGGAGGCGCCAACGATGCCAATCTGCCCGCGACGCACCGCGTTGGCGAAGCACAGCCCCGCGCCGTTGATAATGGCGGTGCCGCAGTCTGGCCCCATCATCAGCAGACCCTTTTCATGCGCCAGCTGCTTCAGCGCCAGCTCGTCGTCGAGCGATACGTTATCGGAGAACAGCATCACGTTAAGATCGTTTTCCAGCGCCTGGCGCGCTTCCCGTGCGGCGAAGGTGCCGTTGACGGAAATCACCGCAAGGTTGCTGTCCGGACGATGGGTTTTGGCGCTGGCAATCGTCGCGTAGCGTGCATCATGGGAGCCAGTGCGCTCTTTACGCGTGAATAGCGCTTCAATGGCGGCCAGGGTTTCCTCATTCGCCGCGTCGCCTTTAATAACGATCATCAGGTCGCCGTTTTTCGCGTCCGCTAATTCCGGCGTTAATAGCCCGAGGTTTTTTAATACCCCTTTGTTCATTTCCGTCGCCATCGCCACAAACGCCTGCTCGACGCCCGGCAATTTATTGGCTTTGGTGGAAACCGACATTAAGGAAACCGAATCGAAATACGTATTCTTTTTTATGACGATTTTGGTTGGCATTATTTTCACCTGTTTAAGATAAAAGGGGGCCGCCGTCGTGCTAAATGCACGTCGGTAACAATGCGTTTATTGATTAACGGCCAGCCAGGGGAAGGCTGACCGAATGCACTATGCGCCTGCCGCCAGCAGCAGGTCTGCGATCGCGTTGAAGCCTTTTTCCCGCGCCAGTTCGAGCGGGGTTTTGCCGTATTTATCGGTCATGTGCGGGTTCGCGCCGTGATCGAGCAGCAGCTTCACAATTTCCTGCTGCTTTGCGCCGCCGTCGTTTAATACGATGGCCTCCAGCAGCGGCGTCCAGCCGACAAAATTGGTGTGGTTGACGTTGATGTCGGTTTTTTCCAGCAGCTCACGCACGATTTCAACGTGCCCTTTTTCACTGGCAGGGGTAATGCCCACGCCGCCAAAGCGCGTCAGACGATCGAGATCCGGATTTGCCGGAAGGACAATGCGCAGCAGGGTTAAATCATTGGTCAGGCAGCCGATCAGGAAGGGGTTAAAACAGGTCTGGTCCTGTTTATCAATATCCGCCCCGGCGGCAATTAAAAACTCCACACAGGCGTAATGCTTTTTCAGGCTGGCAATAATAATGGCGGTTCTTTTCTGGCGGTTGGTCGCGTTAATATCCACGCCTTTCTCCAGGCAGGCTTTTAGCGCGTCGATATTGCCCTCTTCTGCCGCCAGCAGAAATTCTGTAACCAGTGCAGTTGCAGACATATTCAGACTCCCTATGTTTCACTTCTGATGACCTGAGAATAGCAACAGCCTGGTCATAAAAGAATCCGCTTAAAAATGATTCATCGACACGCAATTCATTGTTGAGTTAAATTCAACAGTCCGGGAGAAATGTGCGTCTGTGCAACCTTTTTCTTATGTTTTACCGCTTTTATGCGCTTCAGGCTGCATTATCCTTATGGCTGAAAAAGCCTTACACAGCGCGGTTCTACGTAAAAATCCAGAACTGTGATCGACATCAACTATGATGTAACGCCGCTGTTAAAATATGTTCAAAACTGATGGTCACCAGGAGCCATAATATGAATTCCATCTTTACCGAAGAGAATTTGCTGGCCTTCACCACCGCGGCACGTTTTGGCAGTTTTAGCAAAGCGGCTGCCGAGCTGGGCGTGACCACCTCCGCCATCAGTTACACCATCAAACGCATGGAGACCGGACTGGACGTGGTGCTGTTTGTACGCAACACGCGCAGCATTGAGCTGACCGAATCCGGTTTTTATTTTTATCGTAAAGCGACCGACCTGCTGAATGACTTTCATGCCATCAAGCGCGGGATTGATACCATTTCTCAGGGCATTGAGACGCGGGTGCGCATCTGCATAAACCAGCTTTTGTATACGCCACGCCATACCGCGCGTTTGCTCCAGGTGCTGAAAAAACAGTTTCCCACCTGCCAGATCACGGTGACGACCGAGGTGTATAACGGCGTCTGGGATTCCATCATTAATAATCAGGCCAATATCGCCATTGGCGCGCCGGATACGCTGCTGGACGGCGGCGGCATTGATTACACCGAGATAGGGGCGATCCGCTGGGTATTTTCCATCGCGCCCACGCATCCGCTGGCGTTCGCCCCGGAGCCCATTTCCGAAAGTCAGCTGCGTCTGTATCCCAATATCATGGTCGAGGACACCGCGCATACCATCAACAAGAAGGTGGGCTGGCTGCTTCACGGTCAGGAGGCGATTCTGGTGCCGGACTTCAACACGAAATGCCAGTGTCAGATCCTGGGGGAAGGTATTGGCTTTTTACCGGAATATATGACGCGTGAGGCGGTGGAGGACGGGCTGCTGGTAACGCGGCGGATCAATAATCCACGTCAGGATTCGCGCATGCTGCTCGCCACGCAGCATGCGGCGACCGGTCAGGTCACGCGCTGGATCAAACAGCAGTTTGGCCCCGAAGGCGTGCTGACCCGGATCTACAGTGACTTACTGTGGCGTACCTAGCTCTTCGTCTGAACCCAAAACGCGTGGATAAGACCGGGGAAGTAGCCCAGGATGGTCAGAAGGATATTCAGAATAAACGCCCAGCCCAGCCCCTTGCCAAGCAGCACGCCCAGCGGCGGGAGAATAATCGTAAAAACAACGCGCCAAAAACCCATAAAAAACTCCGTGCAAGCTAACCAATTGAAAATTATAAAAGACACTTCTCTAAGCGTAGCCAGTTTACGGTTAACTGCCATGCGTCTCTCGCGCTTTTACCTGCCTTTACCCTCTTTACACTGGCTTAAACCCCCGCCTTAAATGCTCTACTGTTCTGAAATTGACCGTAAGGAAACGCAATGTCTCTTCCTCTTATTTCGCCGCAGCAGGCAAACGCGCTGATTGCTGAAAGTGATGCCGTGGAACCGACGTACCTGATAAGGAGTATCTGAAAGATTAGGCTGTACCCCGCCCCCGGACGTGGGCTATGGTGAAGATCATGACAATGATGAGGAGGTGCTATGTTTTCTGTCGGTGATTATGTCCAACCGCGTCAGGGCGGTCCGAAACTGAAAGTGCTCGAAGTGAATGGTGAAAACATTGTGGCTGTGCAGGCCAGCAATGAGCAGGGCGAGAAATATCACCTGAAAGCGGCGGACGTGGTTCTGTACTCCGAAGACGGTGACTTTGGCGTCTGCTAAGTCAATAATCGGGCGGAATACACCGCCCGAATAATCATCAGATCAGGAAATCGTCCAGCGATTTACCGTTTGCCAGTGCGGTTGCAATTGGCTTTGGCGTACGCCCCTGGCCGGTCCAGGTTTTTTCTTCACCGTTCGCGTCAGTAAAACGATATTTCGCCGCACGCGCTTTACGTTTTTTCGTCGGCTGACCCGCCTGCGCCAGATCACTGCCTAACAGATCGCTCGGAGAAATACCGTCAGCTTTCATCAGTTCCAGCAGAGCATTAATTTTATCCTGCTGTTCAGCGCGTTGACGCTCTAATTCAGCCTGCTCGCTGCGTTTTTCTTCAGTGACAATCCGGAATTTTTCCAGCACTTCTTCCAGAACATCCATGGATAATTCACGTGCCAGCGCCCGGAGGGTACGAATATTATTAAGATTCTGTAACGTTAAAGCCATAATAATGAAAAACCTTTCTTCGTGTGTATAACATAAATCAGGCAACAGAATAATTGATTTTTGTTCTGATATCTACCCACCCTGACGTTTTGACATTATTGTAAATGTTTTAGAATATCCCGTTAATATAACCCCGAAATATATGTCTGTTTTAATGCGTAATATACCGCCCTTCCCCAGGCCAAAAACCCCTGTTTAAAACAGTTCAAAAAACCGCCTCCACTCTCCCACACAACAGAGGTTTTACACGCGCACTGATAAACTAATCCATTGATTTATTTTAACAAAAGATGGACAGGGAGAGAAAATAACGAAGCGCGCAAAAAACGCACAACTTTAGAGAATTTTATGGCTAAAGCGCCTTCAAATAAAAATTAATCACTACTTGTTAGTTAAAAGCCAGAGAGATACGCTATACACTCATATCAAACCAACCTAAAGCACTAAAGGCCGCAGGTAAAACGCCACTTTTTTGTCCTGTTCGAGGAGTTCAGACATGTTCTCACCGCAGTCTCGCCTGCGCCATGCGGTAGCGGATACGTTCGCGATGGTCGTTTACTGTTCCGTCGTGAATATGCTGATTGAAATTTTCCTGTCGGGAATGTCCTTTGAGCAATCCCTCTCGTCGCGCCTGGTGGCCATTCCGGTGAATATCATGATTGCCTGGCCGTACGGCCTGTATCGCGATGCAGTGATGCGTTTAGCCCGGCGTATTAGCCCGGCGGGTTGGGTAAAAAACCTGGCGGACGTGCTGGCTTACGTAACGTTCCAGTCCCCGGTGTATGTGGTTATTTTGCTGACGGTGGGCGCAGACTGGCATCAAATCGCCGCTGCGGTAAGTTCAAATATCGTGGTATCCATGCTGATGGGTGCGGTGTACGGTTACTTTCTTGACTACTGCCGCCGCCTGTTTAAAGTCAGCCCTTATAGCCAGGCAAAAGCGTAAGGTAAGGCGACTGGCTCAGGCCAGTCGCAGAGTTATTGTACGTCGCCAAACAGCCCTTTCAGGAACCGCTCCAGCGCCATACGCGAGCTGAAACCGTGCGGAATACCATAATGTTCATGCGTCTCGCCGCCTAAATAGAGCGGAAATTGCTGATAATGATCGCAGGTTTTAATATCCGAGGCGGGCTCAGCAAATGACAGGCTTCTGTCTTTGAGTGTCGGGTGAATAATGAGAGCAGTACGCCCCATTCTTGCTTCACGGTTGACGTAAACATAATTCTCACCACGGCGATATCCGTACGCTTTTGATGTTACCTCATCCATGGTGAACCCTTCTTTTTCAAGAACGCGCGCCACCTCATCGGGTCGTAAATACATATCTTTTCCTCATTATCATTCCTGCCCGGCAACCTTACAGTATTCAGCATTAGCAGGGCTTTCAGAATATTCCATAAACTGCCCGATAAGCCGTGACTCGCTTCAGATATTACATTTCTGGACTAAACTAAACGGGAACACAAATTATGGAGGATCGTATGTTTAACAGACCGAACCGAAACGATATTAATGACGACACACAGGATATTCGTAACGATGTCAGCCAATTAGCGGACACGCTGGAAGCCGTATTGAAATCCTGGGGCTCTGACGCGAAGGACGAAGCAGATGCCGCGAAACGTAAGGCTCAGTCTCTGCTGCGTGAAACGCGGGCAAGGATGAATGGCCGCTCACGTACCACTCAGGCGGCCTGCGACATGGCCAGCTGCGCCACCACCTTCGTACGTGAAAAACCACTTTGTACGCTGGGAACGGTCGCGGCGGTCGGGATTTTTGTCGGCGCCCTGCTTAGCTTGCGTAAGTAAGCGCGCGTTCTCAGCCCCGGTCGCCTCAGGCGCCGGGGCTTTTCTTTGCCTGACAGCCTGAAAAACCCGCACAGCCCGCCCTGCCCCGCCAGGCTCATCGTTGGGGCCTTATTAATCTGTATTTCCCATATCTTGTGTGGTTGAAACTTATCGCAACTACATCTAGTATTCCCTTTAGAAAGACACACACAACATGACGCGTTTACTCGCGCCGTTCTCTCATTCTAAATGGAAATACGAATCATGAGCATTATTATTTACACTCGTAACGATTGTGTTCAGTGCCACGCCACGAAACGGGCGATGGAGAGCCGCGGCGTGGCATTTGAGATGGTCAATATTGATCAGGTGCCCGACGCGGCAGACACCCTGCGGGCGCAGGGTTTCCGTCAGCTTCCGGTTGTCGTTGCCGGCGACACCAGCTGGTCTGGCTTCCGTCCGGACATGATCAACCGCCTTGCCGCTCAGGGCGTCAGTGCATGAGCACGCTGGTCTACTTTTCCAGCAGCTCGGAAAACACGCTTCGGTTTATGGAGCGTCTCGGGCTGCCCGCGATACGCATTCCGCTGAACGAGCGGGAGCGTATTCAGGTAGACGAACCCTACATTCTGGTGGTGCCCAGCTATGGAGGTGGCGGCACCGCAGGGGCTGTGCCTCGTCAGGTGATCCGCTTTCTGAACGATCCCCATAACCGGCAGCTGATTCGCGGCGTGATCGCCGCAGGCAATCGCAACTTCGGCGAGGCCTTTGCCCGCGCCGGGGATGTCATCTCTCAAAAATGCGGCGTGCCGTATCTCTATCGTTTTGAACTGATGGGGACACAGCAGGACGTAGAGAACGTGCGTAAAGGAGTGAACGAATTTTGGCAACGACAACCGCAGAACGCGTGATTCAGGCGACGCCGGATTACCACGCATTAAACGCCATGCTAAACCTCTATGACCGCGAGGGGCGCATTCAGTTTGGCAAAGATCATGAGGCGGTGGACGCCTTTTTTGCCGCTCATGTACGCCCGAACAGCGTCGTCTTTGGCAGCCAGCAGGAACGTCTCGACTGGCTGGTAAAAGAGGGTTATTACGAAGAGCGTGTCCTGACACGCTACGACCGCGCCTTCGTGGTGGCATTGTTTGAACGGGCGCACGCCAGCGGTTTTCGCTTCCAGACGTTTCTCGGCGCGTGGAAGTATTACACCAGCTACACCCTGAAAACCTTTGACGGCAAACGCTATTTAGAAAGCTTTGAAGATCGGGTGGTGATGGTGGCGCTGACGCTGGCGCAGGGCGATGAAGCGCTGGCCGAAAGACTCACGGAGGAGATCCTCTCCGGTCGCTTCCAGCCCGCCACGCCAACGTTCCTTAACTGTGGGAAAGCCCAGCGCGGCGAACTGGTCTCCTGCTTCCTGCTGCGTATTGAAGACAATATGGAGTCGATTGGCCGTGCGGTGAATTCGGCGCTACAGCTTTCGAAACGCGGCGGCGGCGTGGCGTTTCTGCTTTCGAACCTGCGGGAAGCGGGCGCGCCGATTAAGCGCATCGAAAACCAGTCTTCCGGCGTCATCCCGGTGATGAAGATGCTGGAAGATGCCTTCTCATACGCCAACCAGCTTGGCGCACGTCAGGGCGCGGGTGCGGTTTATCTGCACGCGCACCACCCGGACATTCTGCGTTTTCTGGATACCAAACGTGAAAACGCCGACGAAAAGATCCGCATCAAAACCCTGTCGCTTGGCGTGGTGATCCCGGATATCACGTTTAAGCTGGCTAAAGAGAATGCCGACATGGCGCTCTTCTCACCGTATGACGTTGAGCGGATTTACGGCAAAGCCTTTGGCGACGTGGCGATAAGCGAGCTGTACGACGAGCTGGTGGCCGACGATCGCATTCGCAAAAAAACCATCAACGCCCGCGATTTCTTCCAGACGCTGGCTGAAATTCAGTTTGAGTCCGGCTATCCGTACATCATGTACGAGGACACGGTGAACCGCGCTAACCCGATTGCCGGGCGCATCAACATGAGCAATCTGTGCTCGGAGATTTTGCAGGTCAACAGCGCGTCCACCTACGACGAAAACCTCGACTACGCGGACGTGGGCAAGGATATCTCCTGTAACCTCGGGTCGCTGAATATTGCCCATACCATGGATTCACCCGATTTTGGCCGCACGGTAGAGACCGCCATTCGCGGGCTGACGGCGGTATCGGACATGAGCCACATCCGCAGCGTACCGTCCATTGAGGCGGGCAACGCCGCGTCGCATGCCATCGGCCTTGGGCAGATGAACCTGCACGGCTATCTGGCGCGGGAGGGCATCGCCTACGGTAGCCCGGAAGGGCTGGATTTCACCAACCTTTATTTCTACACCATCACCTGGCATGCGCTGCATACCTCGATGATGCTGGCGCGCGAACGCCACCAGCGGTTCGCAGGCTTTGAGCAGTCCCGCTACGCCAGCGGAGAGTATTTCAGCCAGTATCTGGAAGGCGACTGGCAGCCGAAAACCGAAAAAGTACACGCGCTGTTTGCCCGCGCTGGCATCACCCTGCCGACGCGTGAGATGTGGCAACAGCTGCGTGAAGAGGTGATGCGCTACGGCATTTATAACCAGAACCTTCAGGCGGTGCCGCCAACCGGCTCCATTTCCTATATCAATCACGCCACGTCGAGCATCCACCCCATCGTGTCGAAGATTGAAATCCGTAAGGAAGGCAAAACCGGGCGCGTCTACTACCCCGCCCCGTTTATGACCAACGAGAATCTGGCGCTGTACCAGGACGCCTATGAGATTGGCCCGGAAAAGATCATTGATACCTACGCCGAGGCGACTAAACATGTGGATCAGGGGCTGTCGCTGACGCTCTTCTTCCCGGACACCGCCACCACGCGGGATATCAACAAAGCGCAGATCTATGCCTGGAAGAAAGGCATCAAAACGCTGTACTACATTCGCCTGCGCCAGCTCGCGCTGGAAGGCACCGAAATTGAAGGCTGCGTGTCCTGCGCGCTGTAAGGAGAAAGGATGAAACTGTCACGCGTAAGCGCCGTTAACTGGAACAAAATTCAGGATGATAAAGACCTGGAGGTCTGGAACCGCCTGACCAGCAACTTCTGGCTGCCGGAAAAGGTCCCGCTCTCCAACGATATTCCGGCCTGGCAAACCCTGAGCCATGCCGAGCAGCAGCTGACAATCCGCGTCTTTACCGGCCTGACGCTGCTGGACACCATTCAGAATACCGTGGGTGCGCCCGCGCTGATGAGTGATGCGTTAACCCCGCACGAAGAGGCGGTAATGTCGAATATCAGCTTTATGGAGGCGGTCCATGCCCGCTCCTACAGCTCGATTTTCTCCACCCTGTGCCAGACCAGAGACGTGGACGCGGCCTACGCCTGGAGTGAAGAGAGCGCGTCATTGCAGCGCAAGGCAGATCTGGTGCTGGAATATTACCGGGCCGACGAGCCGCTGAAGAAGAAGATCGCCAGCGTGTTCCTGGAATCTTTCCTCTTCTATTCCGGCTTCTGGCTGCCTATGTACTGGTCGAGCCGGGGCAAGCTCACCAACACCGCCGATTTGATTCGCCTCATCATCCGCGATGAAGCGGTACACGGGTATTACATCGGCTATAAGTATCAGAAAGGGCTGGAGAAAGTCAGCGCGGAAAAACGCGAGGAACTCAAAGGTTTTGCCCTCGATTTACTGATGGATCTGTATGACAACGAGCTGAGCTATACCGAAGAGCTGTACGCCGGAACGGGCTGGGAAGAGGACGTAAAAGCCTTCCTCTGCTATAACGCCAACAAGGCGCTGATGAACCTGGGCTACGAAGCGTTATTCCCACCAGAAATGGCGGAGGTGAACCCGGCGATCCTCGCGGCGCTGTCGCCCAACGCCGATGAAAACCACGACTTCTTTTCCGGGTCCGGCTCGTCGTACGTGATGGGTAAAGCGGTGGAAACGCAAGACGAGGACTGGGATTTTTAATGAATGAATTAACGTTCATTAATTAACTCTGCATTTCATTATTTCCAGCCGAATATTCCACTACGTACTACACTGTAATTTCCCCGTCATATTCGCCTGAATCACACCGATTCAGGCGAAATTTCCCGATGCAGCAGCAAAAAATTGAGAAAAATTCAAACCGCCCTCAGCCCTTTATTCATGGGAAATTCAGCCGTTTCGCTTGCGGCAAAATTCCGCCCTCAGGCCGGTCCAGGGTTGTCTCAGATTCTGAGTATGTTAGGGTAATGCCAGTTAACTATTTACCATGGTAATCATATCGACATAAACAAATAACAGGACACTCTCTATTGCATGGCAATTAAATTAGAAGTGAAAAATCTTTATAAAGTATTTGGCGAGCACCCGCAGCGCGCATTCAAATATATTGAGAAAGGCCTTACGAAAGAGCAAATTCTGGAAAAAACCGGGCTATCGCTTGGCGTTAAAGACGCCAGTCTGGCCATTGAAGAAGGCGAGATTTTTGTCATCATGGGATTATCCGGTTCGGGTAAATCCACTATGGTTCGCCTTCTCAATCGCCTGATTGAACCCACCCGCGGACAGGTGCTGATAGACGGCGTGGATATCGCCAGAATATCAGACGCAGATCTCCGCGAGGTGCGCAGAAAGAAAATTGCGATGGTGTTTCAGTCATTTGCACTGATGCCGCACATGACGGTACTCGATAATACCGCCTTTGGCATGGAGTTAGCCGGCACGCCCGCTCAGGAACGTCAGGAAAAAGCCCTTGATGCACTGCGTCAGGTCGGGCTGGAAAATTATGCTCATGCGTATCCGGATGAACTCTCCGGCGGTATGCGTCAGCGTGTGGGATTAGCGCGCGCATTAGCGATTAATCCGGACATCTTATTAATGGACGAAGCCTTCTCAGCGCTCGATCCCTTAATTCGCACCGAGATGCAGGATGAGCTGGTAAAATTACAGGCCAAACATCAGCGCACCATTGTTTTTATTTCTCACGATCTGGATGAAGCCATGCGTATTGGCGACCGTATCGCCATTATGCAAAATGGTGAAGTGGTGCAGGTCGGCACACCGGATGAAATTCTCAATAATCCGGCGAATGATTATGTGCGCACCTTCTTCCGCGGCGTGGATATTAGCCACGTATTCAGTGCGAAAGATATTGCCCGTCGAACACCAAACGGCATTATTCGTAAAACGCCAGGTTTTGGCCCGCGCTCCGCGCTGAAGCTGTTGCAGGACGAAGACCGTGAATACGGTTATCTGGTGGCGTGGTCTCCATTGACTCTCTGAAAACCGCCCTGAGCGAAAACCAGGGAATCGATGCGGCGTTGATTGACGCTCCGCTTGCCGTGGACGCCGAAACGCCGCTCAGCGAGTTGCTCTCTCACGTGGGTCAGGCGCCGTGCGCCGTGCCGGTCGTAGGTGAAGAACAACAGTACGTTGGCATCATCTCAAAACGGATGCTGCTACAGGCTTTAGATCGCGAGGGGACAAACAATGGCTGATCAATCAAACCCATGGGGCACCACTGAAGCAGCGGACAGCGCGGCGCAATCTGCCGATGCGTGGGGGTCGACGCCTGCGCCTGCCGATGGCGGCGGCGCGGCAGACTGGCTCAACAGCGCACCAGCGCCTGCCCCAGAGCATTTCAATATTATGGATCCGTTCCACAAGACGCTGATCCCGCTGGATAGCTGGGTAACGGAGGGGATCGACTGGGTCGTTACCCACTTCCGTCCGGTGTTCCAGGGGATCCGCATCCCGGTGGATTACATCCTGAACGGCTTCCAGCAACTGATGCTGGGCATGCCCGCGCCGGTGGCGATTATCCTGTTCTCGCTGATCGCATGGCAGTTCGGCAGCGCGGGTATGGGGATCGCCACGCTCATCTCCCTGATTGCCATCGGCGCGATTGGCGCGTGGTCTCAGGCGATGATCACCCTGGCGCTGGTGCTGACCGCCCTGCTGTTCTGCGTGGTGATCGGCCTGCCGATGGGGATCTGGCTGGCGCGCAGCCCCAGGGCCGCGAAGATTATCCGCCCGCTGCTGGATGCGATGCAGACCACGCCAGCGTTCGTTTACCTGGTGCCTATCGTGATGCTGTTCGGCATCGGTAACGTACCGGGGGTGGTCGTGACCATTATCTTCGCCCTGCCACCGATTATTCGCCTGACCATTCTGGGCATTAACCAGGTGCCTGCGGATCTGATAGAGGCATCGCGCTCGTTCGGCGCCAGCCCGCGTCAGATGCTGTTTAAGGTTCAGCTTCCGCTGGCGATGCCGACCATTATGGCAGGTGTTAACCAGACGCTGATGCTGGCGCTGTCGATGGTGGTGATCGCCTCGATGATTGCCGTTGGCGGGTTAGGTCAGATGGTACTGCGCGGCATTGGCCGTCTCGATATGGGGCTGGCGACCGTCGGCGGCGTCGGGATTGTGATCCTCGCCATCATTCTTGACCGCCTGACCCAGGCTGTCGGTCGTGATTCACGTAGTCGCGGCAACCGTCGCTGGTACACCACCGGCCCTGTCGGGTTACTCACCCGCCCATTTACAAAATAAGGAACAACGATGCGAAATAACGTACTTTTTGCCACAGCGTTTGCGACCCTTGTCTCCACCAGCGCAGTTGCCGCTGACCTGCCGGGCAAAGGCATTACCGTGCAGCCGGTGCAGAGCACCATTTCGGAAGAGTCCTTCCAGACCCAGATTGTCAGCCGTGCGCTGGAGAAACTGGGCTATACGGTGAATACCGCCAGCGAAGTGGATTACAACGTGGGCTATACCTCCATTGCCTCCGGTGATGCCACCTTTACCGCCGTGAACTGGCAGCCGCTGCACGACGACATGTATGCCGCCGCAGGCGGTGACAAGAAATTCTACCGCGAAGGCACCTTTGTGACCGGCGCTGCGCAGGGATATCTGATCGACAAGAAAACCGCCGATAAATATCACATCACCAATATTGAACAGCTGAAAGATCCGAAGATCGCAAAACTGTTTGATACCAACGGTGACGGTAAAGCCGACATGATGGGCTGTTCGCCGGGCTGGGGCTGTGAAGCGGTGATTAACCACCAGAACAAAGCCTTCGATCTGGCGAAGACCGTCGACGTGAGCCACGGCAATTACTCTGCGATGATGGCCGACACCATCGCCCGCTTTAAAGAAGGCAAGCCGGTGATCTACTACACCTGGACGCCGTACTGGGTGAGCGACGTGCTGAAGCCGGGCAAAGACGTGGTGTGGTTGCAGGTGCCCTTCTCCTCCCTGCCAGGCGAGCAGAAAGATATCGACACCAAACTGCCAAACGGCATGAACTATGGCTTCCCGGTGAACACCATGCATATTGTGGCGAACAAAGCCTGGGCCGAGAAAAACCCGGCGGCGGCGAAGCTGTTCTCGGTGATGAAACTGCCGCTGGCAGACATTAACGCCCAGAACGCGATGATGCACGCGGGTAAATCATCCGAAGCTGATATCAAAGGCCACGTGGATGGCTGGATCAAAGCCCACCAGCAGCAGTTCGATGGCTGGGTGAAAGAGGCGCTTGAGGCGCAGAAGTAAAACATTTTCCCTCACCCTAACCTCTCCCAGGGGAAGAGGGAACGATGACCACCCTCTCCCCCTGGGAGAGGGTCGGGGTGAGGGGATCAAACCGCACCCAACCTTAACCGCACAATCCACCACGTAACAATTCCCCAACATTCACCATCATTGGTTATTATGTTTCCGGAAAAATAATCACTTAACTCACGATTCCTGAAACTAATGACAAAAACAACTCAAGGGCTTAGCCCCGCACTCATCCTTTTAATGTCCGTGGCAACGGGTCTGGCCGTCGCCAGCAACTATTACGCACAACCACTGCTCGACACCATCGCACGCGCCTTCGATCTTTCAGCCAGCTCCGCCGGGTTTATTGTCACCGCCGCACAGCTCGGCTATGCGGCCGGGCTGCTGTTCCTGGTGCCATTAGGCGATATGTTTGAGCGCCGGATGCTTATCGTCTCCATGACACTGCTGGCGGCGGGCGGGATGTTGATCACCGCCAGCAGCCAGTCGTTAACGATGATGATTATCGGCACCGCGCTGACGGGGCTGTTCTCGGTGGTGGCGCAAATTCTGGTTCCCCTCGCCGCGACGCTGGCTTCCCCGGAAAAACGCGGCAAAGTGGTCGGCACTATCATGAGCGGCCTGCTGCTGGGCATCCTGCTCGCGCGAACCGTTGCCGGGCTGCTGGCGAGCCTCGGCGGCTGGCGCACCGTTTACTGGGTGGCGAGCGTGCTGATGGTTATCATGGCGCTGGCCCTGTGGCGCGGCCTGCCAAAGGTGAAGCAGGAAAATCACCTGAACTATCCGCAGCTCCTCGCCTCCGTTTTCAGCCTCTTTACCCGGGATAAACTCCTGCGCACGCGCGCCATTCTGGGGTGTCTCACCTTCGCTAACTTCAGCATCTTATGGACGTCGATGGCGTTTCTGCTCGCCGCGCCGCCGTTTAACTACTCAGAAGGCGTGATTGGCCTGTTCGGGCTGGCAGGCGCGGCTGGCGCACTGGGCGCGCGCCCGGCGGGTGGGCTGGCCGACAAAGGCAAATCTCATATGACCACCTCCGCAGGGCTGGTTTTACTCCTGCTCTCCTGGGCGGCCATCTGGTACGGACACGTATCTGTGCTGGCGCTGATTGTCGGTATTCTGGTGCTCGACCTCACCGTGCAGGGTGTACATATCACCAACCAGACCGTGATTTACCGCGTGAAGCCGGATGCCCGTAACCGTCTGACGGCCGGGTACATGACCAGCTACTTTATCGGCGGCGCGGCGGGTTCGCTAATCTCAGCCTCCGCCTGGCAGCACGCGGGCTGGACGGGCGTATGCGCCATCGGCGCCATCGTCGCGGCGATAAATCTGCTGGTATGGTGGCGCGGCTATCACCGTCAGGAAGCAATTCACTAAGTTTTACATTGCTTTGGGCCCCCTGGGGTGTAAAGGGGGCCTGCATCTGTTAAGGTAACGGTAATCATTTATCCCAGAAATTTTACTGTGGGTGACATATTTACTACCGGCATGAATAGTTCAGACCCCTGTCCTCACATCCCCTCTTTCGCGGGTACACACCCCACGCTCTCTGTGCTCACCGGGTCACGGATTTACCCGGCGCTTTCTGATGGTGACATACGTTTGGCGGATATAACCGCACAAATAATTCATTTACATTATTTGTCACTGTCGTTACTATATCGGCTGTAATTAATGAGGTTATGCCCAAAATGGATAGTTCGTTTACGCCCATTGAACAAATGCTTAAGTTCCGCGCCAGTCGTCATGAGGACTTCCCGTATCAGGAAATCCTGCTGACCCGCCTGTGCATGCACATGCAGGGTAAGCTGCTGGAAAATCGTAACAAGATGCTGAAAGCGCAGGGGATTAACGAGACGTTGTTTATGGCGTTGATTACGCTGGAGTCTCAGGAAAATCACAGCATTCAGCCGTCGGAACTGAGCTGTGCGCTGGGGTCATCCCGTACCAATGCGACCCGTATCGCGGATGAACTGGAAAAGCGCGGCTGGATTGAACGCCGTGAAAGCGATAACGATCGCCGCTGCCTGCATCTGCAACTGACCGAGAAAGGTCACGAATTCTTGCGCGAAGTGCTGCCACCGCAGCACAACTGCCTGCACCAGCTCTGGTCTGCCCTCAGCACCGCCGAGCGCGACCAGCTTGAGCACATTACTCGCAAGCTGCTCACCCGTCTGGACCAGATGGATGAAGACGGCGTCATCCTTGAGGCGCTGCGCTAACGCGACGATCCGCTCAACATTCCAGATTGCTAAAAAGAAAAACTGACAGGCCAGCACGTGAAACTGCTGGCCTTTCTGACAACAGGTCGGCTCAGCCGATGTGAAAATAAAAAGATCGTGGAGAACAACAATGAGCGCAAATGCGGAGAACACCCTCCCGCAGCAACCGGCCAACAAAAAGGGCAAACGTAAGAGCGCCCTTATTCTGCTGACCTTGCTCTTTATTATTATTGCCGTGGCATATGGGATCTATTGGTTTTTAGTCTTGCGTCATGTTGAAGAGACAGACGATGCATACGTGGCAGGGAATCAGGTTCAAATCATGGCCCAGGTGTCAGGCAGCGTGACGAAAGTCTGGGCTGATAACACCGACTTTGTGAAAAAAGGCGATGTGCTGGTCACGCTCGACCCGACCGACGCCCAACAGGCGTTTGAAAAAGCACAGACGGCGCTGGCCTCCAGCGTTCGCCAGACCCGCCAGCTGATGATCAACAGCAAGCAGCTTCAGGCCAATATCGACGTGCAGAAAACGGCCCTGGCTCAGGCGCAGAGCGACCTCAATCGTCGTGTTCCTCTCGGCACCGCCAACCTGATTGGCCGTGAAGAGTTGCAGCACGCCCGCGACGCGGTGGCCAGCGCACAGGCGCAACTGGACGTGGCGATCCAACAGTACAACGCTAATCAGGCGATGGTGCTGGGTACCTCTCTGGAAAACCAGCCAGCGGTGAAACAGGCGGCGACCGAAGTGCGTAACGCATGGCTTGCCCTGCAACGTACCAAAATCGTCAGCCCGATGACCGGCTACGTTTCCCGTCGTTCCGTACAGCCAGGGGCGCAGATTAGCACCACCACGCCGCTGATGGCGGTCGTTCCGGCAAACAATCTGTGGGTCGATGCGAACTTCAAAGAGACCCAGCTGGCGCATATGCGTATCGGCCAGACCGCGACCGTGGTCAGCGATATTTACGGCGATGACGTCAAGTACACCGGAAAAGTGGTCGGTCTGGACATGGGGACCGGCAGCGCGTTCAGCCTGCTGCCTGCACAGAACGCCACCGGCAACTGGATCAAAGTGGTACAGCGCTTGCCTGTGCGTATCGAGCTGGATCCTAAGCAGCTGGCAGACCATCCGCTGCGAATTGGCCTTTCCACGCTGGTGACGGTCGATACCGCCAACCGCGACGGTCAGATCCTCGCAAGCCAGGTGCGCAGTACGCCAGCTTATGAAAGTAACGCCCGTGAAATTAGCCTCGATCCGGTCAATAAGCTGATCGATGACATCGTGAAGGCAAACGCCGGTTAAGCCGAAGGTGAGCGTTATGCAACAGCAAAAGCCGCAAAAACCGCTGGAGGGGGCGCAGCTGGTCATTATGACCATTGCGCTGTCGCTGGCGACATTCATGCAGGTGCTGGACTCCACCATCGCAAACGTGGCGATCCCTACGATCGCCGGGAACCTTGGCTCATCGCTGAGCCAGGGGACCTGGGTCATTACCTCGTTCGGGGTGGCGAACGCCATCTCCATTCCCATCACCGGCTGGCTGGCGAAGCGCGTCGGTGAAGTGAAGCTGTTCCTCTGGTCGACGATCCTGTTCGTGCTGGCCTCCTGGGCCTGCGGCATGTCCAGCAGCCTGACGATGCTGATTTTCTTCCGCGTCATCCAGGGGATTGTCGCCGGGCCGTTGATTCCGCTGTCGCAGAGTTTGCTGCTGAACAACTATCCGCCCGCCAAGCGCTCCATCGCGCTCGCGCTGTGGTCGATGACGGTGATCGTCGCCCCAATTTGCGGGCCAATCCTCGGCGGCTATATCAGCGATAACTATCACTGGGGCTGGATCTTCTTCATCAACGTGCCCATCGGTGCGCTGGTGGTGCTGATGACGCTACAGTCTCTGCGTGGTCGCGAAACGCGGACCGAACAGCGGCGGATCGACGGCATCGGGCTGGCACTGCTGGTTGTCGGCATCGGCAGCCTGCAAATCATGCTCGACCGCGGCAAAGAGCTGGACTGGTTTGCCTCTACGGAAATCATTGTGCTGACGGTGGTCGCCGTGGTGGCCATCAGCTTCCTGATTGTCTGGGAGCTGACGGACGATAATCCGATAGTCGACCTCTCGCTGTTTAAATCGCGAAACTTCACCATCGGCTGCCTCTGTATCAGTCTCGCCTATATGCTCTACTTCGGCGCGATTGTTCTGCTGCCGCAGCTGTTGCAGGAGGTGTACGGCTATACCGCAACCTGGGCGGGGCTGGCCTCCGCGCCGGTGGGGTTAATTCCGGTTCTGCTGTCGCCGATTATTGGCCGTTTCGCCCATAAGCTCGACATGCGCAGGCTGGTGACGTTCAGCTTCATCATGTACGCCGTGTGCTTCTACTGGCGCGCGTATACGTTTGAACCGGGAATGGACTTTGGCGCCTCCGCGTGGCCGCAGTTTATTCAGGGCTTCGCCGTAGCGTGCTTCTTTATGCCGCTGACCACCATTACGCTTTCCGGCTTACCGCCTGAGCGGATGGCGGCGGCATCGAGCCTGTCGAACTTCACCCGTACGCTGGCGGGCTCCATCGGGACTTCGATCACCACCACGCTGTGGACCAACCGGGAATCGATGCACCATGCTCAACTCACCGAAGCGGTGAACCCGTTCAACCCTAACGCTCAGCAGATGTATAGCCAGCTTGAGGGGATGGGGATGACGGAGCAGCAGGCGTCCGGCTGGCTTGCCCAGCAGATCACCAACCAGGGGCTGATTATCTCGGCAAACGAGATTTTCTGGATATCGGCGGGGATCTTCATCGTCCTGCTGGGGCTGGTGTGGTTTGCCAAACCACCGTTTGGGGCCGGTAGCGGGGGCGGTGGGGCGCACTAGCCCTGTGCACGGGTTGCCGGGTGGCGGCTACGCCTTACCCGGCCTACGATCGTAGGCCCGGTAAGCGCAGCGCCACCGGGCAACAATCGCCCCCCTTGTCCAAAACGCGACAGCGATTGTCAGTTCCGATAAAGCAGCGCGCCTGAAATCGATTCACGATAGTGAAAAGACAACAGGAGCGCACCATGCTGAACACACCCGCCGACAAATACCAGCCTTACCCCACCCTTTCGTTGCCCGACCGCCGCTGGCCGGAGCAGATTATCACCCGCGCCCCGCGCTGGCTCTCGACCGACTTACGCGACGGTAACCAGGCGCTGGCCGAGCCGATGGACAGCGCGCGCAAGCTGCAATTCTGGGATCTGCTGCTGAGCTGCGGGTTTAAAGAAATCGAAGTCGCCTTCCCGTCCGCCTCGCAGACGGACTTCAATTTTGTGCGTCAGCTTATTGAGGAGAACCGCATCCCGGATGACGTCACCATTCAGGTGTTAACGCAGGCGCGGGACGATCTTATCCGTCGCACTTTCGACTCCCTGCGCGGTGCGAAACAGGCCACCGTCCATCTGTATAACGCCACCGCCCCGCTGTTCCGCCGTCTGGTATTCGGCATGGAGAAAGCGCAAATCGTCGAGCTGGCGACGCGCGCGACGCGCCTGATTCGTCAGCTGTGTGAAGAGAACCCTGACACCCGCTGGCAGTACGAGTACTCCCCGGAAACCTTCTGCTTTACCGAACCGGAGTTTGCGCTGGAGATTTGTGAAGCCGTAGCGGAGATCTGGCAGCCGTGCGCGGCGCGTCCGATGATCGTCAACCTGCCCGCTACCGTCGAAGTGAGCACGCCGAACGTCTATGCCGACCAGATCGAGTATTTCTGCCGCCACTTCAGCCGCCGCAGTGACGTCTGTATCAGCGTGCACCCGCATAACGATCGCGGTACCGGCGTCGCCAGCGCAGAGCTGGCCGTCATGGCCGGGGCTGACCGCGTGGAGGGCTGCCTGTTTGGTAACGGTGAGCGCACGGGCAACGTCTGCCTGGTGACGCTGGCGATGAACCTCTACAGCCAGGGCATTAGCCCGAATCTGGATTTCAGTGATATGAATCGGGTGGTTGAAACGGTAGAAACCTGCAACCAGCTGCCCGTCCATCCGCGCCATCCGTGGGCGGGTCGTCTGGCTTACACCGCCTTCTCCGGCTCGCACCAGGATGCCATCAAGAAAGGTTTCGATGCCCGTAAGCCTGGCGAACGCTGGGAGATGCCCTATCTGCCCGTCGACCCGCAGGATATTGGCTGTACCTATGAAGCGGTGATCCGCGTGAACAGCCAGTCAGGAAAAAGCGGAAGCGCCTGGCTTATTGAGCAAAACCACGGCCTGAAATTGCCTCGCGCCCTGCAACAGGATTTTAGCCAGCACGTGCAGCAGGAAACGGATAACCATGGAAAAGAGATGACGCAGAATGCGCTCTGGCAGCTGTTCCGCGCCCGCTACGGCCTGGTGGCGAGCCCGCCATTAGCGCTGCAATCGTACCGCAGCGACAGCCAGCAGGACGGCCAGCTGCGGCTGACGGCAAGCGTCGCCACGCAAGGGGGCACCCGCCAGCTGGAAGGCCAGGGAAACGGTTTGCTCTCCGCCGCCGCTCACGGCTTAAGCCGCTGGATCAACGCACCGTTTGTGATCAAGGATTATCACGAACATACGTTAGGCGAACGCAGCGACAGCCGCTCGGTGGCCTATATCCGCTGCCTGTTCCAGGATGGGACCAGCCGCTGGGGCGTGGGCATCGACAGCGACGTGGCACGCGCGTCGATTCAGGCGCTTTTTAACGCGGTCAGTCGTTCCTGAAGTAATCGCTGGGTGAGAGACCCATTACCCGGCGAAACATTGCCGTAAAGGCGCTGTGGCTGCCATACCCCAGATCCAGCGCCACGCGTAATACCGGCTGGCCCTGCGCCAGCCGCACTAAGGCTTCCAGCAGTCGCGCCCTTCTCACCCACTCGCCGTAGCTCAGGCCTGTCTGCTGCTGAAAATGGCGGTTCAGCGTGCGTTCGCTCATCCCCACAATACCTGCGGCCTGGGCGCTGCTCCAGCTTTCTCCCGGGGCCATTCGAATCTGCTGGCAGAGGTGGCGCAGCGCTTCGCTTTCCGGCTCGGGCAGGTGAAACGGCAGTACCGGCATGAGGCGAATTTCATCGAGGATCAGCTCATAAACACGTTCATCGCGGCTTCCGGGTGCGTAAGATTCAGGAAGCGTAAGGGAGGTCAGGATCAGCTCGCGCAGCAGGGGCGAGATCTGCACGATCTGGCAGGTCGCCGGAAGATCGGCGCGCGCCAGCGGGTCGATAAACAGCGTGCGGGCAGCAACGTTGCCGGTGATGCGCAAGGCGTGCTGCGTACCCGCAGGTAGCCAGACGCCGCGACCGGGCGGCACCACCCAGCAGCCGGATGCGGTATCGACCCGCACGACGCCGGTGAGGCTGTGCAGGAGCTGCGCGCAGTCGTGCTGATGCCACGGCTCGCTGTCGCCATGAGCATAATCATGCGAAAACGGCACAAGCGGGCGATGGGTAAAGGAGAAGGTGGTGGTTGTCGTCATCAGGATTGTAGGCCCGGTCAGCGAAGCGCCACCGGGCATCCACAGGCACGATACTAAATGTGCAGTTCCTGAAGTTTTTCTTTTGGCAGGGCCAGCTCGTCATTGCTGTTTACACGAACATCACGTTCGATGATATGACGGGCAATCTCCTGAGCTTCTTCCAGAGAGTGCATCTGGTAAGTGCCGCACTGGTAAACGTTCAGCTCAGGGATCTGGTTCTGCTCTTTCACCTTCAGCACGTCTTCCATCGCCGCTTTCCACGCATCCGCGACGCGTTTCTCATCAGGCTGACCAATCAGGCTCATGTAGAAACCGGTGCGGCAGCCCATCGGAGAGATATCGATGATCTCCACGCCGTTGCCGTTCAGGTGGTCGCGCATGAATCCGGCGAACAGGTGTTCCAGCGTGTGAATGCCTTTCTCTGGCATCACTTCTTTATTGGGCACGCAGAAGCGCAGGTCGAAAACGGTGATCGTGTCGCCGTGCGGCGTGTTCATGGTCTTCGCCACGCGGACTGCTGGTGCTTCCATACGGGTATGGTCGACAGTAAAGCTATCTAATAACGGCATACGTCACCTCCGATAGTGATTTTTTTAAAATAAACTGAACTCTTCTACAGAATGCGCGTCTGAGTATATGAAAGACGCGCATTTGTTATCATCATCCCTGAATTCAGAGATGTATATTTTGGCCACAGCGATGTGGCCTTTTTCTTTTGGTTCAGGCCTGCTTCGCCAGAAACGCCTCAAACGACTCCGTATCCGCCGCTTCGACCTCTTTCTGACGCACAACGGACGCATCACGCTCTGTCACAAAATCCGCTTCGCTCAGGATCTCTAACGGCTCCTGCATCAGCATCTCACGGTACTCCGCTGAGAGTGAACGCCCTGTGCCACCAATTCCCTGCTCAATCATAGAACGCAGAATACGTGCTGAGAATGTCAGTTCCGGGTTATCAAAGCTTTCAACCAGTTCGTCGCAGACCTTCTGGTAAGCTTCGCCGCCGTACACGCTGTCCAGCGTCTGGGCTACGCGCTTCAGGTCATGGAACAGATCCTTCCCTACCTTAGACAGTGGGAACTGAGCCGTTTCACAGCCAATACCTAACGTCAGACCCGGCTTGCGCCCTTCCAGAATCACGCGATTCCAGTTGGCACGGGTACACAGCAGTTCGTCGGAACTCATTTCCGGCGCATCAGCCAGTACGCACCAGACCATAAACAGGTCAAGGAAGCGAACCTGCTGCTCGTCAACGCCAATCGGTGAGAACGGGTTGATATCCAGCGAGCGCACTTCAATGTATTCGATCCCGCCGCGCTGTAGCGCATCCGACGGCGTTTCACCGCTGCGCGTCACGCGCTTCGGACGAATCGGCGCATACAGTTCATTTTCAATCTGCAACACGTTGGTGTTAATTTGCAGGCGCTTACCGTCTTTCTCGAGGCCGATTTTTTCGTACTCTTCCGACGGGGTTTTAATCGCCCTCTTCAAGCCTGCCACATATTCGTGCAGATCGTTAAACGTAATTCCGAGATTGCTTTGCGATTTATTGGTATAGCCAAGGTCGCTCAGGCGCAGGGAGGTCGCATACGGCAGGTAATACATGCCACATTCGGTCTTCTCGAACGGCAGCGTGGTCGGTTTCCCTTGCAGGAACGAAGAACAGACGGCCGGTGACGCGCCGAACAGATACGGAATAACCCAGCCAAAACGGTAGTAGTTGCGGATCAGGCGGAAGTAACCCGCGGAGATCGCTTCTTTATCCGTTTCACCGCACTTCGCCTGCCAGAACGCCATCGGCAGAGAAAAGTTGTAGTGCACGCCAGAGATCGTCTGCATCAGTGCGCCGTAGCGATTTTTCAGTCCTTCGCGATACAGCGTTTTTAGCCGACCAATATTCGAGGTGCCGTACTGCGCCAGCTCGATATCCTGCCCCTGCTCGATATAGCACGGCATGCTGAGCGGCCACATACGCTCGTCGCCGAGGTTGCGGGCGGTGAAGCGATGCACGTCGCGCATGATCGTCAGCATATGATCAATATCACCGTCTACTGGCGTGATGAACTCCAGCAGCGCTTCGGCGAAATCGGTTGTGATCCATTTATGTGTCAGCGCCGAGCCTAACGCCTTCGGGTGTCCCGTAGTCGCTAAGCTACCATCCGCATTTACGCGCAGCGTTTCGCGCTCAAGCCCACGCTGAATACCCCTCAGTGCCTGAGGGTGATTTTCCAGCCAGGCCAGCGCCTGTGATACGTCCGGGATCAATTTGACCTCCCGCCTGTCAAAAAATTGTCACTCAGCATAATTGTAATGGTTGACGATTGAAGGTCGCGAATTCATTCCACCAATTAGTGCCACCACGTCATACCCTGTAGTGTTACCCATGCCAGTAAAACATAGCGTAACGCCTTGCCAAGGCACAAAAAAAAGAGCACCGGTCCCCAGGAAATGCGCATCCATCCCGCCAGCAGACACAGTAAATCGCCTATTACAGGCATCCAGCTTAATAACAGCGTGGCAGCGCCATAGCGTTTTAGCCAGCCGACTGCCTTTTCCTGCCAGCGAGATTTTTCGCGTAGCGGAAAGAAACGTCCAAGAATAACGTTAGTCAGCCCTCCAAGGCTATTACCCATTGTTGCTATTAAGACCAGCAACCAGGGCTGACTTACGCCGGACAACAGCATCGCCACCAGCACCACTTCCGAATTCCCCGGTAAGAGGGTGGAGCTTAAAAAACTGCTGGCGAATAATGAAGCGAGTGACAGCGCGTCACTCACAGTAAGCGAACGTCCACCGCCGCCATTCCGGCATCACGCGCGGCCTGAATGCCAAAATCAGCATCTTCAAACACCACGCATTTTGCAGGTGGAACACCCATTAATTCTGCACAGAGCAGGAAGGTATCCGGTGCGGGTTTGTGATGTTTAACATGATCGGCGGCAACGACGGCAGAAAAATAGTGGCGCAGGCCAAGGTGGTTGAGTAGCGCTTCAGCAATCGCGCTCTCGCTGCCCGTACCGACAGACATAGGACGACGCCCGTGCCACTCCTTGACGACGTCAATGAGTGGTAAAGGCTGCACGGTGTCTAACAGTATGGCTTTTACCGCGTCGGTTTTTTCACGCGCGAGCTGATGCGGGTCGAGATCGGCCTGATTCAGCTCAATCACGGCCTGTGCGATACGCCAGGTGGGCGATCCGTTGAGGGCAATCATCGCCTGTAAATCGAAACGCATACCGTAACGGCCCAGGACTTCGGTCCAGGCCTGACGATGCGTGGGTTCGGTATCCAGGAGGGTGCCGTCCATGTCGAAGATCAAACCGTCATACTGTGCGTACATCGTGCTCTCGCTAAACGATTAACAAAGCATTACTTTATCGTAAAAGGGGATTTTTGTCGCTGACAGAGAGAGTGATTGCTGACGAAACGTCGAAGGAATAAACAAAGGGGGAGAATATGGTGCATCCGGGAGGATTCGAACCTCCGACCGCTCGGTTCGTAGCCGAGTACTCTATCCAGCTGAGCTACGGATGCATCGGGGAAATGCTTTCAGAAACAGTAAATGGTGCATCCGGGAGGATTCGAACCTCCGACCGCTCGGTTCGTAGCCGAGTACTCTATCCAGCTGAGCTACGGATGCATCAGGGAACTGCTTTCAGAAATAGTAAATGGTGCATCCGGGAGGATTCGAACCTCCGACCGCTCGGTTCGTAGCCGAGTACTCTATCCAGCTGAGCTACGGATGCATCGGGATTTACTACTGTACTGCTCGATATTCATATCACTTCGAAAGCAATATGAAGTAATAGATGGTGCATCCGGGAGGATTCGAACCTCCGACCGCTCGGTTCGTAGCCGAGTACTCTATCCAGCTGAGCTACGGATGCAAAATGGCGGTGAGGCGGGGATTCGAACCCCGGATGCAGCTTTTGACCGCATACTCCCTTAGCAGGGGAGCGCCTTCAGCCTCTCGGCCACCTCACCACACAACGCCTCTTTCGAGTGCTTCGAGCAACTCGTTAAGAGCTTCTCGTCGCTGCGTGGCGCATATATTACTTTCTGGGACTTATAAGTCAAACAATTTTCCACATGCTTTTTTCGTTTGCACAATTCGCACCCAATTCGCATGTAAAAGCCGCAAAGAGAGTGTTTTATAAGCGGATTTTGCAGGCATCTTCACAGAATTGTGTTGAGAGAAGCGCGTCTTTTGGATGAGATAAGATTATGAGAGTGGTCAAAAACGAAGCGTTTGAAATAGAACGGTAACTTTATGCAGGAAAAATAGCAGGAGGGTTGCGTCTCGCCCGACAGCGAGACGCGACAATATCAGTAACTGGACTGCTGTGATTTTTCAGCCTGGATACGCTGGTAGATCTCTTCACGGTGGACAGATACTTCTTTAGGAGCGTTAACACCAATACGTACCTGGTTACCCTTTACCCCTAAAACTGTCACGGTGACCTCATCCCCAATCATGAGGGTCTCACCAACTCGACGAGTCAGAATCAGCATTCTTTGCTCCTTGAAAGATTAAAAGAGTCGGGTCTCTTGTATCCCGGCATTATCCATCATATAACGCCAAAAAGTAAGCGATGACAAACACGTAAAGTGTAAGCAGTCACGGCATCACATTCTGTTAAACGTAAGTTTAGCCGATATACACAAACTCAACCTGACTTTATCGTTATCGATAGCGCAGTGAGCAAGACGCCATAACGTTACCGCTATGGCGTCTGCTTGTGCTTTGTAGTTATTACAGTTTCGCGCTTACCCAGCTTTCAACGCTGGCTAATGCCGCGGGAAGTGCCGCCGCATCCGTACCACCGGCTTGCGCCATGTCCGGACGACCGCCACCTTTGCCACCCACCTGCTGGGCGACCATGCCAATCAGTTCCCCTGCTTTAACACGATCCGTCACATCCTTAGAGACGCCCGCAATCAGAGAAACCTTACCCTCTGCGACCGTTGCCAGCACGATAACTGTCGAACCAAGCTGGTTCTTCAGATCGTCGACCATGGTACGCAGCATCTTAGGCTCAACGCCCGCCAGATCGCTGACCAGCAGTTTGACGCCCTTAATGTCTACCGCTTTGCTGGAGAGGTTTGCGCTCTCCTGCGCCGCAGCCTGTTCTTTCAGCTGCTGGAGTTCTTTTTCCAGCTGACGGGTACGATCCAGCGCGACACGCACTTTTTCGCCCAGGTTCTGACTATCGCCTTTCAGCAGCTGCGCGATCTCGTGCAGCTGGTCGCTCTGCGCATGCAGGCTGGCAATCGCGCCTTCCCCGGTCACCGCCTCAATACGACGCACGCCTGCCGCCGTCCCCGACTCGGAAACGATGCGGAACAAGCCGATGTCACCGGTGCGGTATGCGTGAGTACCGCCACACAGTTCGGTAGAGAAGTCGCCCATGCTCAGCACGCGAACGCGGTCGTCATATTTCTCGCCAAACAGCGCCATCGCACCTTTCTTCTTCGCTGCCTCGAGATCCATGATGTGGGTTTCGATTGGCAGGTTACGACGGATCTGGGCATTCACCAGGTCTTCCACCGCACGAATTTCAGACGGCTTCATCGCTTCAAAATGCGAGAAGTCGAAACGCAGCACTTTGTCATTAACCAGAGAACCTTTCTGTGCAACGTGCGTACCCAGCACTTCGCGCAGGGCTGCGTGCATCAGGTGGGTTGCCGAGTGGTTCAGACGAATGCGCGCGCGGCGAGCTTCGTCAACGTTGGCCTGAACGCCCTCGCCCACTTTCAGAGAGCCGGAAACCAGTTTGCCCTGGTGACCAATTGCCTGACCGTATTTCTGGGTATCGCTTACGCTGAAGCTGAAGCCATTGCCTTTCAGTTCGCCTTTATCGCCAACCTGGCCGCCCGATTCCGCATAGAACGGCGTTTTATCCAGGATAACAACCGCTTCCTGGCCCGCGCTAATGCTGTCTACGGCTTTACCGTCAACAAACAGCGCGGTTACGTTGCTGGTCAGGGCTAGCTCTTCGTAGCCTTTAAATTCAGACGCGCTATCAACGCGGATCATCGCGTTGTAGTCCGCGCCAAAACCGCTGGATTCACGCGCACGACGACGCTGCTCTTCCATTGCGGCTTCAAAGCCTGCTTCGTCAACTTTGATGTTGCGCTCGCGGCAAACGTCCGCGGTCAGGTCAACCGGGAAGCCGTAGGTGTCGTACAGGCGGAAAGCGGTTTCGCCATCCAGCGTGTCGCCCTTGAGTTTCGCCAGCTCGTCGTCCAGCAGCGCCAGACCGCGCTCCAGCGTACGGGCAAACTGCTCTTCTTCGGTTTTCAGAACCTGTTCAACCTGCGCCTGCTGGCGTTTCAGCTCGTCACCGGCAGAGCCCATCACGCCAATCAGTGGCCCAACGAGTTTATAGAAGAAGGTGTCCTTCGCGCCCAGCATGTTGCCATGGCGGATCGCACGACGAATGATACGACGCAGCACATAGCCACGGTTTTCATTCGACGGGATAACGCCGTCAGCAATCAGGAACGCACAGGAACGAATATGGTCTGCGATAACGCGCAGTGATTTGTTGCTCAGATCGGTTGCGCCCGTTACCTCAGCAACGGCTTTGATCAGGGTGCTGAACAGGTCAATCTCATAGTTGGAGTTAACGTGTTGCAGAACGGCCGCGATACGCTCAAGGCCCATACCGGTATCTACGGACGGTTTTGGCAGCGGCTCCATGGTGCCGTCGGCCTGACGGTTGAACTGCATGAAGACGATGTTCCAGATCTCAATGTAGCGATCGCCATCTTCTTCCGCGCTTCCCGGAGGGCCACCCCAGATGTGGTCGCCATGATCGTAGAAGATCTCGGTGCACGGACCGCAAGGGCCGGTGTCGCCCATCTGCCAGAAGTTATCAGACGCGTAAGGCGCGCCTTTGTTGTCACCGATACGGATGATACGTTCGCGCGGGATACCCACTTCTTTTTCCCAGATGTCGAACGCTTCGTCATCGGTCTCATACACGGTCACCCACAGACGCTCTTTCGGCAGATTGAACCAGTTTTCACCGGTCAGCAGTTCCCACGCGTATTGAATGGCATCGTGTTTGAAATAGTCGCCGAAGCTGAAGTTACCCAGCATTTCGAAGAAGGTGTGGTGGCGCGCGGTGTAACCGACGTTTTCCAGATCGTTGTGTTTACCGCCCGCACGCACGCAACGCTGTGAGGTTGTGGCGCGGGAATAATTACGCTTGTCGAGACCAAGGAACACATCCTTGAACTGGTTCATCCCGGCGTTGGTAAACAGCAGAGTCGGGTCATTGTTCGGTACCAGGGAGCTGCTGGCAACAACCTGGTGTCCCTTACTATGGAAAAAATCGAGAAACGCCTGACGGATCTCAGCGGTGCTCTTGCTCATAATTATCCTGAAATCAAGCTAACGAAATGTCGCAGCAGATCTGTATCTGTAAACAGTTGGACGGACCAGCTACTGGAAAAAGTGGGAATAAGATAAGTTTTCTTTAGTGGGAAGTAAAATCCCGCATGCGTTCAATCGGTAAAATTACGCCAGATATCCTGAATATCTTCCTTCAGGAAGCCGCGGTAGAGCAAAAAGCGCTGGATTTTAACTTTTTCTGAAAATTCACGCGGCAGCGGCTCACCGTACTTTCGTACCGCCTGCTCACGCGCCAGTTCGCACCAGTCAATTTCACTTTCGCGCATGGCTTTTTCAATCGATTCACGGGCTACGCCTTTCTGGTTCAGCTCCTGGCGGATACGCGCTGGCCCATAGCCTTTACGACCACGGCTGGCAAGAAAGCGAGCGGCAAAACGGCCGTCATCCAGATAGTGATGCTCGTAGCACCAGGCAACCACGCGGTCATAATCTTCCGCGGTGGCATCAATGTCTTCCGGACCGTTTTTGCTCATGACGGGCGCTGACAGTTTCCGCCGCAGCTCCTGTTCGCTATGGTCACGCACGGCAAGAATACGCACGGCCCGATCCAGCAAGCGTGAGTAGGCTGGTCGGCGTGATGTCGGTTCACTCATAAAAAACCTGTCGATTCAGAAATGCAAAAAGGGCCGCATCAGCAGCCCTTCATTTTTATCCGAGAGGATTAAAAGTCTTCGTTGGTTTCTTCAGCATCCGCGCCGTCGACCACGAAATCAGGTTTAGAGTCCTGGTTGTTCAGCAGGAGTTCACGCACCTTCTTCTCAATCTCTTTCGCCGCCGCCGGGTTCTCTTTCAGCCAGGAGATAGCATTCGCTTTACCCTGACCAATCTTGTCACCGTTGTAGCTGTACCATGCGCCCGCTTTTTCAATCAGCTTCTCTTTCACGCCCAGGTCAACCAGCTCGCCGAGGAAGTTGATACCTTCGCCGTAGAGGATCTGGAACTCAGCCTGTTTGAACGGTGCTGCGATTTTGTTCTTCACAACCTTCACGCGGGTTTCGCTACCGACTACGTTATCCCCCTCTTTCACCGCACCGATACGGCGGATATCCAGACGGACAGAAGCGTAGAATTTCAGAGCGTTACCGCCGGTGGTGGTTTCCGGGTTACCGAACATTACACCAATTTTCATACGGATCTGGTTGATGAAGATCAGCAGCGTATTGGACTGCTTCAGGTTACCCGCCAGCTTACGCATCGCCTGGCTCATCATACGTGCCGCGAGGCCCATGTGAGAGTCACCGATTTCACCTTCAATTTCCGCTTTTGGCGTCAGCGCCGCAACGGAGTCGACGATGATCACGTCAACCGCGCCTGAGCGCGCCAGCGCGTCACAAATTTCCAGTGCCTGCTCGCCGGTGTCCGGCTGGGAGCACAGCAGGTTGTCGATATCAACGCCTAGTTTACGGGCATAGACCGGGTCCAGCGCGTGCTCGGCATCGATAAACGCACAGGTTTTACCTTCGCGCTGTGCCGCCGCAACAACCTGCAACGTCAGGGTAGTTTTACCCGAGGATTCCGGACCGTAGATTTCTACGATACGGCCCATCGGCAAACCGCCAGCGCCCAGTGCGATATCAAGAGAAAGCGAACCAGTGGAGATAGTTTCCACATCCATGGAACGGTCTTCACCCAGGCGCATGATGGAGCCTTTACCGAATTGCTTTTCGATCTGGCCCAGTGCTGCCGCCAACGCTTTCTGTTTGTTTTCGTCGATAGCCATTATTACTCCTGTCATGCCGGGAGAAGCAACTGCGCTTCACCATGGACTTCTGTTCTGTTGAGGCAATTATACTGTATAGTCATACAGTATCAAGTATTTTGTAGAAATTGTTGCCAGAGCGTTTTTAACGCGTATTCCGTTGCCTGACGACGCACGCTTTCGCGGTCGCCGCTGAAGCATTCCCGGCGGGTGATCCCTTCACCTTTTGAGGTGGCAAAGCCAAACCAGACGGTGCCGACAGGCTTCACGTCGCTGCCGCCGTCCGGCCCCGCGATACCGCTGATGGAGATAGCGTAATCTGCGCGCGCCTCTTTCAGCGCGCCAATCGCCATCTCGATCACCACCGGCTCGCTGACCGCGCCATGCTGCTCAAGCGTGGCTTCACGCACGCCGATCATCTGCGCTTTCGCCTCGTTACTGTAGGTCACAAAGCCGCGTTCAAACCAGGCGGAACTGCCAGCAATATCGGTAATTGCTTTCGCCACCCAGCCGCCGGTGCAGGATTCTGCGGTCGTGAGAGTCGCGCCGCGCTGTTTCAGCGCCAGCCCCACCACTTCGCTTAGCTGCATCAATTCATGGTCAGTCATTCTCGCTCCAGGCCTTAGAAAAACATGCAGCACAAGATAGCACTTTCTCATCAAATATGGGGATGCGCGTCGGGTTTTACGAGGGGGCTTCAGAAAAAAGCCGATGCGGGCGCATCGGCCAGAGAGACGCTTATTTCATGCTGTTAGCGAGGGTGTCCACATTGTGGCGAAATGCCTTGACGTAGGTGTCCGCCACGCCGCCCTTCGCGGACAGCGCTTCCGGGTAAAGTTCACCACCCGGCTGGGCGCCCGTGGCGGTCGCAATCTGCTTCACCAGGCGTGGGTCAAGCTGGTTTTCCATAAACCAGGTTTTCACGCCGTCAGCTTTAATCTGATTGATGATCTCCGCTACCTGCGCCGCGCTGGCTTCACTCTCAGACGACAGCCCCTGCGGCGCCATAAACGTCACGCCGTAGGCGCGGCTGAAATAGCCGAAGGCGTCGTGGCTGGTCAGCACTTTGCGCTTCGCCTGTGGGATGTCGCTGAAACGCTTTTTAGCCCAACCGTCCAGCTGAGAGAGCTGCGCAATATAGGGTTTACCGGTAGATTCAAGCGCCGCCGTATCTTCAGGATCGGCCTTCACCAGCCCTGAGAGAATATTTTGCGCATACAGCGCGCCGTTCGCCGCGCTGTTCCACGCGTGCGGATCGGTCACGGTTTTACCGTCCTCTTCCAGCGTGTGCGTTTTCACGCCGTCCGAAGCAACCACCAGCTGGCCTTTGAATCCGGAGGCTTTCACCAGACGGTCGAGCCAGCCCTCCAGCCCCAGCCCATTGACCACCACCACGTCAGCTTTACTCAGCGCCGCGCTGTCTTTGGGCGAGGGTTCGAAAGTATGGGGATCACCGTCCGGCCCCACCAGCGTCGTCACCTTCACACGATCGCCGCCAACCTGCTGCGTGATGTCTCCCAGGATGGAAAAGCTGGTCACCACATTAAGCGTTTTCGCCATTACGCCGTGCGTCATCATGCCGAGCGCGAGCGCCACGGCTAATCCTGTACGTTTCATCGTTTCCCCTTGCGTTAAAAAAGCGCCCGCAGGCTATCCGCCAGCCTGCTGCGCGTGCCAAATAAAACTGAAATAAAGAACAATGCGCTGGCGGTCAGCACAATGGAGGGCCCGGCGGGCAGACTCACTGCCCAGGAAAGGCTTAAGCCCAGCCACGCGCAAAAAATACCGCTGATACCCGCCATCAAAAGTAACCCTGGCAGTGTGCGCACCCAGCAGCGTGCCGCCACGGCGGGTAACATCATCAGCCCGACGGCCATCAGCGTGCCGAGCACCTGAAAACCGGCTACCAGGTTGAGCACCAGCAGCGCCAGAAACAGACCGTGTAACATCCCGGGCAGCCAGCGCGCGTTCACCTGCAACCACGCGGTATCAAACGCTTCGCTGACCAGCCCCCGATAAAAAATCGCCAGCGTGAGGAGCGTGAACATGCAAACGCCCGTCACGAACAGGGCTGACGCGCTATCCACGGCGAGAATGGAGCCAAACAGAAGATGAAGCAGATCGACATTTGAACCGCGCAGCGACACCAGCGTGACGCCCAGCGCCAGCGAGCCCAGGTAAAACCCCGCGAAGCTGGCATCCTCTTTAAGCGGCGTGCGGCGGCTGACCAGCCCGGCCACCAGCGCAACGGCGATCCCGGCAATAAACCCGCCGACAGTCATTGCCAGCAGCGACATCCCGCTGAGCAGATAGCCCACCGCGACACCCGGCAAAATGGCGTGAGAAAGGGCGTCCCCCATCAGGCTCATCCGACGCAGCTGAAGAAATACGCCCAGCGCAGTGGTGCTGACGGAGAGCGCCAGGCAAACCACCAGCGCGCGCCGCATAAAGCCGTACTCAATAAACGGCTGGAAGAAGAGATGCCAGATCATGCCACCCTCACCCGCTCGGTTTTCCAGTGCGGCGTATCAGCATCCAGCCGCAGCGTTTGTGGGAAGTGGCGCGAGACGCGTTCGCTGTCGTGCAGTACCGCCAGCAGGGTCTGCCCCTGGATATACATCTCCAGCATCAGATCCATCAGCACGTTGCAGGTCGCTTCATCGACGCCGGTGAAAGGCTCATCCAGCATCACCAGCGGCGCCTGCTGCACCAAAACGCGGGCAAACAGCATGCGCTGAAACTGGCCGCCGGAAAGTTCATCTATGGTAGAGAACGCCATGGACTCCAGCCCCACGCGCTCCAGCGCGCCGGCAATGCGCATGCGGGTATCCCGACGAAAACCGGCAAACAGTGAGATTGCTGGCCAGCAGCCCATACTCACCACGTCCTGCACGGTCAGAGGAAATTGCGCCTCCAGCGCGTGACGCTGCGCCAGCCAGCCCACCACCGGACGTCTCCCCTGCCAGCGAAACGTACCGCTGACGGGCGGAATAAAGCCGGCGAGCGTTTTCAGCAGCGTGGATTTGCCGCAGCCGTTGGCCCCGACGATAGCGGTCATGCTCCCGCGTTCAATCACGCCGGACAGCGCGCGCGTAACGGGCTGGCGATCGTAACCCGCCACCAGGTCGTTCATCACGATCATGGCAACGCCACCGCCCAGCGCACGGCCAGGCCGAGAAACAGAATGAGCACCAGCGCCAGCAGCAGCCGAACCGGGGATGAGAGAGAAAACAGGGACATGGATATCTCAATTCAAAAATAATGTTATAACATAACAATAATGAAAGACGGTTAAGATGTAAACGGTGGGAGTGAAATGGGAGTGTGGCGAAATGTTTCTGCAAACTTCCCTCTCCCGTGGGAGAGGGTCAGGGTGCGGGCAGCCATGCCGGGTGGCGGCGTTGCCTTACCCGGCCTACCCGTCAGGGTAACTTACTGGCTAAACGGTGACGCTGCCGGCACACGCGCCTGAGACACCGCCAGCCCCAGCTGCCACACCGCCATCGCATAGTGCGTGCTGTGGTTGTAGCGGGTAATGGTGTAGAAGTTCGGCAGCCCGAACCAGTACTGATAACCGGTTCCGACATCCAGGCGCAGCAGGCTCACCTGGTCAACATTGCCCAGCGGCTGCGACGGCGTTAAGCCTGCCGCTGCCAGCTGCGCCACGCTGTATTTGGTTTTAAATCCGTTTTCCAGACCAAACGCCTCGCCGTTCGCCTGCACCGCCACCTGGCCGCCCGGCGTCCAGCCATGCGCTTTGAAGTAGTTGGCCACGCTGCCAATGGCGTCTTCGGGATCCCACAGGTTGATGTGACCATCCCCGTTAAAATCTACCGCGTACTGCTTATAGGAGGACGGCATAAACTGGCCGTAGCCCATTGCCCCGGCGAACGACCCTTTCAGATCGAGCGGATCGTCCTGTTCGTCTCGCGCCATCAGCAGGAAGGTTTCCAGCTCGGAAGAGAAATACTCGGCGCGGCGCGGGTAGTTGAAGGAGAGCGTCGCCAGCGCATCAAGGATGCGGGTTTTACCCATAATGCGTCCCCAGCGGGTCTCGACCCCAATAATACCGACGATGATCTCCGGCGGCACGCCATAGACCTGCCACGCACGGTTCAGGGCGTCTTCATACTGATTCCAGAACACCACGCCATTCTGCACGTTGTCCGGGGTAATAAACTGTTTGCGATAGCGCAGCCACGCGCCGTTTGGCCCGGTCGGCACCTGGGCTGTCGGCGCCTGCCTGTCCATCAGGCGCAGCACGTAGTCCAGACGCTTCGCCTGAGACAAAATGGCATGCAGCTGCTGGCGGTCAAAACCGTGCTTGCTCACCATTTTATCGATGAACTGTTCGGCCGCAGGGTTATTCGCGAAGTCGCCGCCCATCTGCATCATATTGTGCTGCGGCTCCAGCAGGAATCCTCCGGAAGGCGCGCCCGCCGTTGGCTGAGCGGCTTCGGTCTTGGGTTTGCTACTACAGGCGGACAGGAGAATAAGCGCAGGCAACAGCGCTGCATAACGACGCTTGAACATGTGGCATCCATTTAACGAGTTCGGTAAGAACCCAGTATGGTAAAGCATCCCCAACTCCTCAAGGAAGCGGTACGCACCTCCCCGACGCAAATCCGTGCTTTTTTCCACCAAAAATTATTCACCTCACCAATAAACTTTCAAAATAATACATTTTTCTTTCATTGTGAGATCTGATTAACACTTTAAAACCTTTCAAAGTGATTATTATTAGCCGCAGATAGACAAAAACAAACGCCCTACAGGAGAGAAGAATGATAGAAACCATCACCCACGGCGCCGAGTGGTTCATCGGGCTGTTTCAGAAAGGCGGCGAGGTATTCACCGGCATGGTGACCGGGATCCTGCCCCTGCTGATCAGCCTGCTGGTGATCATGAACGCCCTGATTAACTTTATCGGCCAGCAGCGTATTGAACGCTTCGCCCAGCGCTGTGCCGGCAATCCGCTGTCCCGCTATCTGATCCTGCCCTTCATCGGCACCTTTGTGTTCTGCAACCCGATGACCTTAAGCCTCGGCCGCTTTATGCCAGAGAAGTACAAGCCGAGTTATTACGCCGCCGCCTCCTACAGCTGCCATTCAATGAACGGCCTGTTCCCGCACATTAACCCCGGCGAGCTGTTTGTTTACCTCGGGATTGCCAGCGGTCTCACTACGCTGGGACTGCCGCTCGGCCCGCTGGCGGTGAGCTATCTGCTGGTCGGCCTGGTGACCAACTTCTTCCGCGGCTGGGTAACGGACCTCACTACCGCCATTTTTGAGAAAAAAATGGGCATTCAGCTTGATGAGAAAGTCCAGCTTTCGGGAGCCACAGTATGAACCGGATCCGCATAGAGAAAGGCACGGGCGGCTGGGGCGGCCCGCTGGAGTTCGACGCTACCGAAGGCAAAAAGATCGTCTACATCACCGCGGGCACGCGCCCGGCGATCGTCGACACGCTGCGCGAGCTGACCGGCTGGGAAGCAGTCGACGGCTTCAAAGAGGGTGAGCCGCCGGAAGCGGAAATCGGCGTGGCGGTAATCGACTGCGGCGGCACCCTGCGCTGCGGCATCTACCCGAAGCGCCGCATTCCGACGGTGAATATTCACTCCACGGGCAAATCAGGCCCGCTGGCGCAGTACATCCTTGAGGACATTTATGTCTCGGGCGTGAAGGAGGACAACATCACGCTGGTGAATGGCACACCCGCGCCGCAAAAAGCATCCCCGCGCGACTACGACACCAGCAAAAAAATCACCGAGCAGAGCGACGGCCTGCTGGCGAAGGTCGGGATGGGGATGGGGTCCGCCGTGGCGGTGCTGTTTCAGTCCGGGCGCGACACCATCGACACGGTGCTGAAAACCATTCTGCCGTTTATGGCGTTCGTCTCGGCGCTGATCGGCATCATCATGGCCTCCGGCCTCGGCGACTGGATTGCCCACGGCCTCGCCCCGCTCGCCAGCCACCCGCTCGGCCTGGTGACGCTGGCGCTGATCTGCTCCTTCCCGCTGCTGTCGCCGTTTCTTGGCCCGGGCGCGGTGATTGCCCAGGTCATCGGCGTGCTGATTGGCGTGCAGATTGGTCTGGGGAATATTCCCCCGCACCTCGCCCTGCCCGCCCTGTTTGCCATTAACGCTCAGGCGGCGTGCGACTTCATCCCCGTCGGGCTGTCGCTGGCGGAAGCGCGCCAGGAGACCGTGCGCGTGGGCGTCCCCTCCGTGCTGGTGAGCCGCTTCCTGACGGGCGCGCCAACGGTGCTAATTGCCTGGTTTGTCTCCGGCTTTATTTATCAATAAGAGGTTCCTGCCATGACCGTGATTTACCAGACCACCATTACCCGCATCGGCCAGAGCGCGGCCGATGCGCTGAGCGACCAGATGCTGATCACCTTCCGCGAAGGCGCCCCGGCAGATATCGAAGAGTTTTGCTTTATCCACTGCCACGGCGAGTTAAACGGCGAGCTGAAGGCCGGTGGCCAGCTGGAGCTGGGCAAGGCGCGCTATGCCGTAACCGCCGTCGGTGACGTCGCCGAGCAAAACCTGCGCGAGCTGGGGCACATCACCTTGCGTTTCGACGGCCAGCCGCGGGCGGAGTATCCCGGCACGGTTCACGTTGAGGGGCCGGTTCCGCAGGCTGTCACCCCAGGCTGCACGTTAAAATTTATTTCGTAATAAAGGAGAGACACATGAGTCAGGTTGCCGTTGTCATTGGTGGGGGACAAACCTTAGGCGAGTTCCTCTGCCATGGGCTTGCCGCAGAGGGCTACCGCGTGGCGGTCGTGGATATTCAGAGTGAGAAAGCCGCCCGCGTAGCGGACGCCATCAACACCGAATTTGGCGAAGGGATGGCGTATGGATTTGGCGCCGACGCCACCAGCGAGCAGAGCGTGATGGCGCTGGCCCGCGGCGTGGATGAGATTTTTGGTCGCACCGATCTGCTGGTCTACAGCGCGGGGATTGCGAAAGCGGCCTTTATCAGCGATTTCGAACTGGGGGATTTTGATCGCTCGTTGCAGGTGAATCTGGTGGGCTATTTCCTCTGCGCCCGCGAATTTTCCCGTCTGATGATCCGCGACGGTATTCAGGGTCGCATCATTCAGATCAACTCAAAATCGGGGAAAGTGGGCAGCAAGCACAACTCCGGCTACAGCGCGGCGAAGTTTGGCGGCGTCGGGCTGACGCAGTCTCTGGCGCTGGATCTGGCCGAATACGGCATAACCGTGCACGCGCTGATGCTGGGTAATCTGCTGAAATCCCCGATGTTCCAGTCCCTGCTGCCGCAGTATGCCGCCAAACTTGGCATCAAAGCAGAGGACGTCGAACAGTACTACATCGACAAAGTGCCGCTGAAGCGCGGGTGCGATTATCAGGACGTGCTGAACATGCTGCTGTTTTACGCCAGCCCGAAAGCCTCGTACTGCACCGGGCAGTCGATTAACGTTACCGGTGGGCAGGTGATGTTCTGAGTTCATTCCCCGGTGGCGCTGCGCTTACCGGGGTTACAATCCCCGTAGGCCGGGTAAGACGCACCCGGCAGTTAAGGAGCCGATATGGTCACTGCACTCATCACCGTCGCCGCCCTCGCCTGGCTTTGCCAGATGGCGTTTGGCGGCTGGCAAATCCGTCAGTTTAACCGCGCCTTTGATGCCCTGTGTCAGAAGGGACGCGTGGGCGTCGGGCGTTCCGGGGGACGCTTCAAACCGCGGGTTGTCGTCGCTGTTGCGCTGGATGAAAACAATATGGTTTGCGATTCCCTCATCATGCGCGGCGTAACGGTGTTTGCCCGTCCGACCAAAATCCAGGCGATCGACGGCATTTCGCTGCATGAATTACAACCTGATGTGATCTTCCCCCATGATTCACTCTGTCAGAATGCACTATCATTAGCGCTTAATCTGAAACATGGATAATTTCGTTGTGAAAGTTATAAACTTGCGGAATTATCATTTCGCAACGTAAGGAACGAAGCGCCTATGAAACCACGTCAGCGGCAGGCGGCCATACTTGAGCATCTGCAAAAGCAGGGAAAGTGCTCGGTAGAGGATCTGGCCCACTACTTTGACACCACCGGCACGACAATACGCAAGGACCTGGTGTTGCTCGAAAACTCCGGCGCCGTCATTCGTACCTACGGCGGCGTGGTGCTCAATAAAGACGAAGCCGACCCGCCTATCGACCACAAAACGCTGATCAATACTCACCAGAAAGCGCTGATTGCCGAAGCCGCCGTCAAATTTATCCAGGACGGCGATTCCATTATCCTCGACGCAGGCAGTACCGTCCTACAGATGATCCCGCTGCTCAGCCGCTTTAATAACATCACCGTGATGACCAACAGCCTGCACATCGTCAATGCCCTGTCAGAGTTCGACAGCGAGCAGACCATCCTGATGCCCGGCGGCACCTTTCGTAAAAAATCGGCGTCGTTTCACGGGCAGCTGGCGGAGAATGCCTTCGACCACTTCAGCTTCGATAAGCTGTTTATGGGCACGGACGGCATCGACCTCAACGCGGGCGTGACCACCTTCAACGAGGTGTTCAGCGTCAGCAAAGCGATGTGCAACGCCGCGCGGGAAGTGATTTTGATGGCGGACTCGTCGAAGTTTGGCCGTAAAAGCCCCAACATTGTCTGTAGCCTTGAAAGCGTCGATAAGCTGATTACCGACGCAGGTATCGATCCGGCATTTAAAAAAGCGCTGGAAGCGAAGGGCATCGACGTGATCGTAACCGGAGAGAAAAATGAGTGATTTTCTGTTAAACGCAGGCCGTCAGACCCTGCTGCTGGAGCTACAGGAAGCCAGCCGCCTGCCGGAACGTCTGGGTGAGGATTTTGTTCGTGCAGCCAACACCATTATCCACTGCGAGGGCAAAGTGATCGTGGCGGGTATCGGTAAATCCGGTCATATCGGCAAGAAGATTGCCGCGACGCTTGCCAGCACCGGCACCCCGGCGTTCTTCGTGCATCCTGCCGAAGCGCTGCACGGCGATCTGGGGATGATCGAAAGCCGCGACGTGATGCTGTTTATCTCCTACTCCGGTTCAGCCAAAGAGCTGGATCTCATCATCCCTCGCCTGCAAGAAAAATCGGTGGCCCTGTTAGCGATGACCGGCAAATCCCGTTCGCCGCTGGCGCTGGCCGCGAAAGCAACGCTGGATATTTCCGTTGAGCGCGAAGCCTGTCCGATGCACCTGGCACCGACCTCCAGCACCGTCAACACGCTGATGATGGGTGACGCCCTGGCGATGGCGGTGATGCAGGCGCGCGGTTTTAATGAGGAAGATTTCGCCCGTTCCCATCCTGCGGGCGCGCTTGGGGCTCGTCTGCTCAACAAAGTTCACCACCTGATGCGCACGGACGATGCCATTCCTCAGGTCAAACTCGACACCAGCGTGATGGACGCCATGCTGGAGCTGAGCCGCACCGGGCTGGGGCTGGTTGCGGTATGCGACAATGACCGCCAGGTGAAGGGCGTCTTCACCGACGGCGACCTGCGCCGCTGGCTGGTGGGCGGCGGCAAGCTGGAGGCGCGGGTATCCGAAGCAATGACCCAGGGCGGGCTGACGCTGAATGCCGACAGCCGCGCGATTGAAGCCAAAGAGGTGCTGATGAAGCGCAAAATCACCGCCGCGCCGGTGGTGGACGAGCACGGCAGGCTGTGCGGCGCGATCAACCTGCAAGACTTCTACCAGGCGGGGATTATTTAACCCTTCAGCCCCAGACGTTTCGCCAGCCTGTGAAGGTTGGCGACGTCCATCTCCAGCGCCCGCGCGCACGCCGCCCAGCTGCGGTTATTCTGCTCCAGCGCGCGGGCGATCATCTGACGCTGGAACGCATCCGTCGCCTCGCGCAGGTTTTCGTTCACGCTCTCAGGTATCACCGGCTTCACGGGCGGCATCGTTTCCTCATGCAGCGCGAAATGGCGCGCATGAATAACCACTTCATCCCCCGAACGCGTTGCCCGCGCCAGCACCACCGCGCGGTGGATCGCATGTTCCAGTTCACGCACGTTACCCGGCCAGCCGTAGCTCAGCAGGTGCGTCCTCGCGCCGGGACTTAGCACCACGCGGGAAAGCCCCATTTTGAGCCGACACTGTTCGCAGAAAAAGCCCGCCAGCAGAACCACATCCTCGCCCCGCTCGCGCAGCGGCGGCACCGTGAGCGGGAACACGCTCAGACGGTGGAACAGATCGGCGCGGAAATTCCCCGCCAGCACCTCTTCGCGCAGATCGCGGTTCGTCGCCGCCAGCACGCGCACATCCACGCGTAAGCTGCGATCGTCTCCCACGCGTTGAATATCGCCATACTGCAACACCCGCAGCAGTTTGGCCTGAAGCGAAAGGGAGAGTTCGCCAATTTCATCGAGGAACAGCGTGCCGTTATCAGCCATTTCGAACTTGCCGCTGCGGTTGCTGATCGCCCCGGTAAAGGCCCCTTTGACGTGTCCGAACAGCTCGCTTTCCGCCACGCTTTCCGGCAACGCCGCGCAGTTGAGATAGACCAGCGGATTCACCGCACGGGGCGAGGCTTCGTGGATCGCTTTTGCCACCAGCTCTTTACCGGTGCCGGTCTCCCCGAAGATCAGCACGTTCAAATCAGACGCGGCGACAATCTCAATCTCTTTTTTGAGCTGCGCCATGCCCGGCGAAAGGCCGATCATTTCGGTGTGCGCCACCTGCTCAAACGCCGTCGGGCTACCCGGAAGAATATTCTGGCTCTCCAGCTGTTCTATCAGCAGGGCGTTGTTCAGCGCCCCGGCCGCCAGCGCGGCAATCAGCCGTAGCTCTTCATCGCTGAAGGTATCGAACTGATCAGGCGACATGCCGTCGAGGGTTAACGCGCCAATCAGGTTCTGCCCGGCAAACAGCGGCAGGCCGATACAGGCGTGCACCTTCAGGCTCTCCTGTCCGGGGATCAGGCCGTCGTAAGGATCGGGCAGATCGCTGTCTGCCGGGAAACGCACCACGTCACCCGCACGGGCGATGGTTTCCAGACGCGGGTGGCCCTCCAGGGTAAAGCGCCGCCCGAGTACGTCCTTCGCCAGACCGTCGATAGCCAGCGGAATAAACTGCCGCCCTTCGTAACGCAGCAGCGCCGACGCATCGCAATCCAGCACGTGGCGCAACGTGGAGATCAGCCGCTGAAAGCGGTCCTGATGACCAATACCGGTTTGCAGTTCTATGGCGATCTTCGCCAGCACATCTACGGAAAAGCTCATCTCTGCCTCACTGTCATTTTGACAATACATAGTGTCATATTGACAATTTTTAAGATAGTCAAAATGACTACCCATTAGGGGGCGTTGAAACGAAAACACATTATTTTCAACAAGTTAAAAAGTTGGCACGCAACTTGATATATGACAGTCATCTTATTTGAAAACGCCGTATTAAGTTGAGGTTGCTATGTCTATTCTGGTTAAAAATAACATTCATTGGGTGGGTCAACGTGACTGGGAAGTACGTGATTTTCACGGGACGGAATACAAAACGCTGCGCGGCAGCAGCTACAACAGCTATCTCATTCGTGAAGGTAAAAACGTCCTGATCGATACCGTCGATCACAAATTCAGCCGCGAGTTCGTGCAGAACCTGCGCAGCGAAATCGATCTGAATGAGATCGACTACATTATCATCAACCACGCGGAAGAGGATCATGCCGGGGCGCTGACCGAGCTGATGTCCCACATTCCGGATACCCCGATCTACTGCACCACCAACGCCATTGACTCCATCAACGGCCACCACCACCATCCGGAGTGGAACTTCCACACCGTGAAAACCGGCGACACGCTGGATATCGGCAATGGCAAACAGCTGATCTTCGTGGAAACCCCAATGCTGCACTGGCCGGACAGCATGATGACCTACATGACCGGTGACGCGGTGCTGTTCAGTAACGACGCCTTCGGCCAGCACTACTGTGACGAACGTCTGTTCAACGACGAAGTGGATCAGACCGAGCTGTTCGAACAGTGCCAGCGCTACTACGCCAACATCCTGACCCCGTTCAGCCGCCTGGTCACGCCAAAAATCACCGAGATCCTCGGCTTCAACCTGCCGGTGGATATGATTGCCACCTCCCACGGCGTGGTATGGCGTGAAAATCCAACCCAGATCGTCGAACTGTACCTGAAGTGGGCGGCGGACTATCAGGAAGATCGCATCACCATCTTCTACGACACCATGTCCAACAACACCCGCATGATGGCGGACGCCATTGCCCAGGGCATCAACGAAGTTGACCCGAACGTGGCGGTGAAAATCTTCAACGTGGCGCGCAGCGATAAGAATGAGGTATTGACCAACGTCTTCCGCTCCAAAGGCGTGCTGGTGGGTACCTCCACCATGAATAACGTGATGATGCCGAAAATTGCCGGACTGGTGGAAGAGATGACCGGCCTGCGCTTTCGTAACAAACGCGCCAGCGCCTTTGGTTCACACGGCTGGAGCGGCGGCGCGGTAGACCGTCTCTCCACCCGTTTACAGGATGCCGGTTTTGAGATGTCCCTGAGCCTGAAGGCGAAATGGCGTCCGGATCTCGACGCGCTGGAAATCTGTCGTCAGCACGGTCGCGACATTGCCCGCCAGTGGGCGCTTGCGCCGCTGCCGGAAACCGCACCCGACGCGGCGGTTACGCCGGAAGCTGTAGCAGAAGCCGCTCCTGCCGCTGCCGACCTCGGCCCTTGCATGCAGTGCAGCGTCTGCCAGTGGATTTACGATCCTGAGCTGGGCGAGCCGTTGCAGGATGTCGCGCCGGGTACGCCGTGGAGCGAGGTACCGGACAACTTCCTCTGCCCGGAATGTTCCCTCGGGAAAGACGTCTTTGATGAACTGGCAACGGAGGCAAAATGAGCCACGGCATCGTCATTATCGGCTCGGGCTTTGCCGCCCGCCAGCTGGTGAAAAATATCCGCAAACAGGATGCTAACGTGCCGTTGACGGTGATCGCCGCCGACAGCATGGATGAGTACAACAAGCCTGATTTAAGCCACGTTATTAGCCAGAATCAGCGCGCCGACGATCTCACCCGCCAGACGGCGGGGGAGTTTGCCGAACAGTTTAACCTGCGTCTGTTTCCGTACACCTGGGTCACCGATATCGACGCCGACGCCCACGTGGTGAACGCGAAAGATAAAACCTGGCAGTACGACAAACTGGTGCTGGCGACGGGGGCATCGGCGTTTGTGCCGCCGGTTGAGGGCCGCGAGCTGATGGTCACGCTCAACAGCCAGCAGGAGTATCAGGCCAGCGAGACCCTGTTACGCGACGCCACGCGGGTGATGATTGTCGGCGGCGGACTGATTGGCACCGAGCTGGCGATGGACTTCTGCCGGGCGGGAAAATCCGTCACCCTGGTTGACCACGCGGCCAGCATTCTGTCAGCGCTGATGCCAGCAGAAGTAAGCAGTCGCTTACAGCATCGTCTGACCGACATGGGCGTGCATCTGCTGCTGAAATCGCAGTTACAGAGCCTGAGCAAAACCGAAACCGGCATTTGTGCGACGCTCGACCGCAACCGCAGCGTTGAAGTGGATGTGGTTATTGCGGCGACGGGGTTGCGCCCGGAAACCGCGCTGGCGCACCGCGCGGGCGCAGAGATCAATCGCGGCGTGAAGGTGGACAGCTACCTGCAAACCACCCAGCCGGACATTTATGCCCTGGGCGACTGCGCGGAAATTAACGGCCAGGTGCTGCCGTTCCTGCAACCGATTCAGTTAAGCGCCATGTTCCTGGCGAAAAATCTGCTCGGCGGCAACGCCCCGGTGAAATTACCCGCCATGCTGGTGAAGGTAAAAACGCCGGAACTACCGCTGCATCTCGCAGGTGAAACGCAGCGTCAGGATCTGGACTGGGAGATTGTCCTTTCGCCTCAGGGCATGGTGGCGCGCGGCACCGATACCGACGGTCAGATGCGCGCCTTTGTCGTCAGCGAAGACAGAATGAAGGAGGCCTTCGCGCTGCTGAAATCGCTACCAGCTTAACCCTCGTCATGCCGGGTGGCGCTCCGCTTACCCGGCCTACAGTACTGCCACGCTTACTTAACCTTTGGATTTTGTTGTCCACCGCCCCGATGTCCCGGGGCTTTTTTTATCGCTACACTTTCAGCGTCAGGAGCGCACCACCAGCGCGTCATAACCGCGCCAGCGATAGTTCGCCATCGAGATCAGCCAGCAGGCGACAAACAGCCCGACCACCACAAATCCGGCATCGCCCAGGTTATCGTTTACCGCGCCAATCAGATCCCACACGCCGCCGCTGAGGGCGAACTTGTCCATCAGCAGACCCAGCGCTTCCAGGCCGCCGATAAACAGCGCCACCACCACCGAAGTGCCGGTGATGGTCATGTTGTAGTAGAGCTTGCGCTGCGGCTTGTTAAACGCCCAGCCGTAGGCACCCACCATCAGCAGGTTATCGAGCGTATCCACCAGCGCCATGCCGCTGGCGAAGAGCACCGGGAAGATCATGATCGACCACACCGACATCCCGCTGGAGGCGCTGGCGGCGGAGATCCCCAGCACGCCGATTTCGGTGGCGGTGTCGAACCCCAGGCCGAACAGGAAACCGACCAGGTACATCTGCCAGCTTTTATTGACGAGGCGGAAGGTTTTGCCGAACAGCCAGTTCATGACGCCGCCCTGTGCAGGCAGCGTGATGTCGCCCTGCACGGGATTGCCGTGTTTCAGCGCCTGAAAACTGCGCCAGACGCCGCGCAGGATCACCATATTCACCAGCGCCATCGCCAGCAGGAAGGTGGCGGAGACGGCGGTGCCAATCAGGCTGCCGGTTTCGTGGAACCATGCCATGTTTTTCTGAAACGCCGTGGCGGTAGCGGCGATAGCAATGGAGGCCAGCACCACGATGGTGGAGTGTCCGAGGGAAAACCATGCGCCCACGCCGGACGGGCGCTTGCCCTGCTGCATCATTTTACGCGTCACGGTATCAATCGCGGCGATATGGTCGGCATCCACCGCATGACGCAGTCCGTAACACCAGGCCAGCAGGCTGGCCGCCATCAGCACCGTACTGCCGCTAAAGGTGTGCCACGCCAGCCACCAGGCCAGCAGGTTAGCCATCCCGAGAGCCAGCAGCAGGCACGCTGCACGAGGTTCATTGCGTAAAAGTCGTAACATTTTAAATCCCTTGTGAACATGATCGGGCGGCAGCAACCACCGCCTGCCCGAAGGAGATCGCTCCGTCGCCTGCGGGCAGGCGCGAAGGAAAAAGAAGCGTGAAATCAGAAAGGTAATGACGAAGGCGCGCGCGCAGCAGGCGGTTGTGAAGGACGCCGCCGCTGAAGCACACCGTCGTGAGCGACCGTCGGCGGGCATGCGTTGCCGCCAGTTCGCTCAGCCCTTTTGCCAGCGCATCGTGAAAAGCCCAGGCACGCTCGCCGGGTTCCGCCCGCCAGGTAAGCCACTGTTGCCAGAACAGCGCAAGGTTATCCGTCTGGAGCGTCACCGGATGATCAACCCCTGCGCAGCGTTCGGCCAGCGCCTCCAGCCGGCACGCGGCTTCGCCCTCATAGCGTTGCGTTTCAATGCCCAGCGCACAGGCCACGGCGTCGAACAGACGACCACAGGAGGAGGCCCGCGGCGCATTGATACCGCGCGACACAGCCGTTGCCAGCAGCGGCCAGTTTTGACGCTGTACCACCTCTGTTTCCGGGTACTGCTGCCAGTCAGGTACGAACGCCAGACAGTGGGCGAGCAAATTGCGCCACGGCTGTTTTGCCGCCAGATCGCCCCCCGGCAGCGCAACGGCTGGCAGACCGCCCAGCCGTTCGCAGTCGCGATAGTTCACCCGCAGGCACTCGCCGCCCCACAGCGCACCGTTCTCGCCCATGCCGATCCCGTCCAGGGTCAGGGCAATAACATCCCCGCCGTCGAGCGGCCAGCCATTCTCCCCCAGACACGCTGCCGCATGCGCATGATGATGCAGCACGGTCTCAACGGGCAGCGCCTGCGCCCGGGCCCACAGTCGGGCGTGATAACCCGGATGGGCATCGCACACCACGCGCTCAGGCTGAAAGGCGTAGATGTCCTGCATCGTCGAGAGCGCACTGCGCCACTGGGCCTCTACCCCCTCGTCGCTCAGATCGCCAAAATGCTGGCTCAGCACCGCCTGGTTGCCACGCACCAGGCTGAAGGTGTTTTTCATCTCCGCGCCGGTGCATAACATGGGCGGGATGTCGCGGAATCCGGCGGGCAATGTGATGGCATCCGGCACAAAACCGCGTGCGCGACGCAGCATCGTGCCCTCCTGGTCCATCACTGAATCATCCATCCGTTGCAGGATGTCGCGGTTGTGCAGCAGGAAGCCGTCAGCGATGTCACTGAGTTCTTCCAGCGCCTGCTGGTTGCTTATGGCGGGTGGATGGCCGCTGAGGTTGCCGGAGGTCATCACCAGCGGGCGCTGGCAGTCCAGCATCAGCAAATGCTGGAGCGGGTTCGCAGGCAGCATCACGCCGACCGTATCCAGCCCCGGCGCAATCTCCTCAGGAAACGCAGGAAGGCAGGCTTTTGGCGTCAGCACAATCGGCGCAGCGGGTGAACGTAACAGCGTCTGGATGGCCTCCGGCAGATCGTCCGCATGCGGGATCATCACCGCCAGCGGCCTGGTCGGGCGCTGCTTGCGTGCCCGTAATTTCCGAACCGCCTGCGGGTTAAGCGCGTCGCAGACCAGGTGAAAACCGCCCAGCCCTTTGACCGCCACAATCCCGCCGCCTTCCAGCATCGCCACCGCCGCGCTTAAAGCCGATTCGCGGGTGGCAGCAGCCTCCCCGGCTCGCCACTCCAGCTGCGGTCCGCAATCCGGGCAGGCCACCGGCTGGGCGTGAAAACGCCGGTCAGCCGGGTTGCGGTACTCCGTTTCACAGGGCACACAGAGCGGGAATGGCGCCATTGACGTGGCCGGGCGGTCATAGGGCATGGCGCGGATAATGGTAAACCGCGGCCCGCAGTGGGTGCAGTTGATAAACGGGTAGCGGTAGCGACGTTCGCGGGGATCGCGCATCTCCGCCAGGCATGCGGGACAGGAAGCGGCATCCGGGACGATTTGCGTGTCCATCGCCCCGCTCTCGCTGTGGCGGATGACAAACTCGTCCGGCAGCGTCGTCCAGCTGAACGGCTGCGTTTCAACGCGATCGATGCGCGCCAGCGGTGGGCAGTCCTGGCGCAGTCTCGCGGTAAAGTCACCCCCACTGCCCGCGAGACGCACCAGGACACCCTCTCCGTCGTTGCAGACGTCGCCTGCCTGCCCCAGCTGCTGCGCAAGCTGCCAGACGAAAGGACGAAATCCTACCCCCTGCACCTTGCCGCGTACCCGAAGCTGTACGCCGTTAACGCTCATCGCAATTTAAAACAGCAGCGATGACGAAGTGTCGAACGCCGCGCGGCGGCGTTTTTCGGCGCTCATCTGTTCGAGCTTGTCGCGATCGACGCAGACCAGCGCATGTGTCGGACAGGCTTCCATACACGCCGGACCGGCGTCGCGGTGGTAGCAGAGGTCACATTTATTGGCTTCGGCTTTCTCCGCGCGCACGCTCAGCCCGATACCGCTGTTGCGCACCACCGGGCGAACCACCACCTCCATCGCGCCATACGGACACGCCACCACACAGGTTTTGCACCCGATGCAGCGCTCCTGCATCACATGCACGAAGCCTTTCTCGCGCTTAATCGCCCCGTTCGGACAGACGTTGGCGCACGGCGCATCTTCGCACTGGCGACAGATAGCGGCGGTAGAAATATTCACGCCTTTAATGACGTGGATGCGCGGCAGGAAGGTATCAGGGGTGAGAGAGGCGCAATCCTGCTCTGCCTGATGGGACACCACGCACGCCACTTCACAGGTACGGCAACCAATGCATTTGCTGGCATCGGCCATAATAAAACGGTTCATCTGCTTCTCCGGCATAACTGTTATGCGCGAAGCTATTCATAAACCGTGCCAATATTTAATTCATTGATTTTATAGGGAAATTTAAAAGAGAAGGATCTGTCATCGTCATTAGTGACGATGACAGATGTCGACGTCAGCGATGCGGGCCGTCAATGACGGAGTCGCGCAGGATAAGCTCGCCGGAAAAGGTTTGCTGAGGCTTAAACTCACCGCCGTCGAGCATGAAAATCATACGGCTGATGGTCTCCTGAATCATCTCCGTTACTGGAATACGCACGCTGGAGAGGGACGGCACGATATAGGGCGCGATTGCCACATCGTCAAAGCCGATGACGGACACTGCGCCCGGCGTGGCGACGCCGCTCTCGTGCAGCTGCCTGATGGCGCCAATCGCCATGTCGTCGTTACTCGCCACCAGCGCGGTAAACGTTTCGCCGCGGGTGAGCAACTGAGAGACCGCCGCCGCGCCGCTGGCCGGGTTCCACTTCCCTTCGGCGATCAGCGCGTCGCGAACTGCAATCCCGTGCTGCGCCAGCGCGTCCTTGTAGCCGGAAAGACGCTCCACCCCGGTGGGGGAATCCAGCGAACCGGTGATAAACGCAATCTCCCGGTGGCCTTTCTCAATCAGCTGCGATACCGCGTCCTGACACGACGCTTTATGATCGGACCAGACGCTGTGACTGCTGTTTTTCCGCAAACGGCGGTTGAGCACCATGATCGGCTGCTCGCATTTCTCAATGATCTCGTCCAGCGCTTCCACGCTCAGAAAACGCGGATAGATGATTACCGCGTCGCAGCGCATGTCGAGCAGGTACTGGATCGCCTCGCGCTCCTCTTCGGCGCTGTGCTTGCCGTCCGCCAGGATCAGCTGACGCCCCTTCTCTTCCGTCATCCGCGCGGCGTTAAACAGCAGCTCGCTAAAGTAGACCCCATGGTACAGGGTGTTCGTCACCACCAGCCCCAGGGTCTGGGTGCGTTTGGTCGCCAGGTTTCGCGCCAGCAGATTGGGGCGATACCCGCTCTCTTCGATGGCCTGAAAAACCCGGTCTTTCGTCTCCTGGCTGACGTAACCGTTCCCCGACAGTACCCGGGAGACCGTCGCTTTTGATACGCCTGCCCGCTTCGCCACTTCCAGCATCGTGGTCATATTATTATTCCGTCTGAACCTGATGGGCGCAGTGTACTGCACCGCAGAAAAATTGTCGCAGCGGCGTTATCACGCTTTTTACGGCCACGAGTGATCGTCATCACGAAACGAAAAAATGCATAAAAAGTGGTCTTGTTTCATTAAAAGAAACTCATGATGATTGTGTGAAACCGGTTTCCTACACTTCTCACAACGATAACAGGATCACATCCGATGGCAAAAAATTACGCTGCGCTGGCGACCGACGTCGTTAGCGCGCTGGGCGGCAAAGAGAACATCGTCGCCGTCACCCACTGTATGACGCGACTGCGCTTCGTCCTGAAAGACGAAAGCCTCACCGACGCCGCACACCTGAAAAGCATCAGCGGCGTGCTCGGCGTGGTGCGCAACGACAACCAGTGTCAGGTGATCATCGGCAACACCGTGTCCCAGGCATACCGTGAAGTGGTGAGCCTGCTGCCCGCTAACCTGCAACCTGCCGTAGCGGAAGGTCCACAGAAGCTCACGCTGCGCCGCATTGGTGCCGGGATCCTCGATGCGCTGATCGGCACCATGTCTCCGCTGATCCCGGCGATCATCGGCGGGTCGATGGTCAAGCTGCTGGCGATGATCCTTGAGATGACCGGCGTGCTGGGCAAAGGCGACCCGACGCTTACGATCCTGACCGTTATCGGCGATGGCGCGTTCTTCTTCCTGCCGCTGATGGTGGCGGCGTCCGCGGCGGTGAAGTTCAAAACCAACATGTCGCTGGCAATCGCCATCGCGGGCGTTCTGGTTCACCCGAGCTTTATCGAGCTGATGGCGAAAGCCGCGCAGGGCGAGCACGTTGAGTTCGCCTTCATTCCGGTGACGGCGGTGAAATACACCTACACGGTGATCCCCGCCCTGGTGATGACCTGGTGCCTGTCATACATCGAACGCTGGGTGGATCGCATTACCCCGGCGGTGACCAAAAACTTCCTCAAGCCGATGCTGATCGTGCTGATTGCCGCCCCGCTCGCCATCGTACTGATTGGCCCGCTCGGGATCTGGATCGGCAGCGCCATCTCCGCGCTGGTCTACACCATTCACGGCTATCTGGGCTGGCTCTCCGTTGCCATTATGGGCGCGCTGTGGCCGCTGCTGGTGATGACCGGGATGCACCGCGTGTTTACGCCGACCATCATCCAGACCATTGCCGAAACGGGCAAAGAAGGGATGGTGATGCCGTCGGAGATCGGCGCCAACCTGTCGCTCGGCGGTTCGTCGCTGGCGGTGGCGTGGAAAACCAAAAATCCGGAGCTGCGCCAGACGGCGCTGGCCGCGGCGGCCTCCGCCATCATGGCGGGGATCTCTGAACCGGCCCTGTACGGCGTAGCGGTACGCCTGAAGCGTCCGCTGATTGCGAGCCTGATCAGCGGCTTTATCTGCGGCGCGGTGGCAGGCATGGCAGGCCTTGCCAGCCATTCGATGGCGGCGCCGGGGCTGTTTACCAGCGTGCAGTTCTTCGACCCGGCCAACCCGATGACCATCGTCTGGGTGTTTGGCGTGATGGGTCTGGCGGTAGTGCTGTCGTTTGTGCTAACCCTGCTGTTAGGGTTTGAGGATATCCCGGTAGAAGACGAAGCCGAAAAAGCACGCGCCCTGCAAACCGCACCGGTACAGAACAAAGCAGCAGAAGCATAAACTGAAAGCGAGGTAAGAATGTCTGTTTTTCCACAAGGATTTTTATGGGGCGGCGCGCTTGCCGCCAACCAGAGTGAAGGGGCTTACCGTGAAGGCGGCAAAGGACTGACGACGGTCGACATGATCCCCCACGGCGCAAACCGTCTGGCGGTAAAAGTCGGCAAGGAAAAACGGTTTTCGTTGCGGGACGACGAATTCTACCCGAGCCACGAGGCGATTGATTTTTACCATCGCTACAAAGAAGACATCGCCCTGATGGCGGAGATGGGCTTTACGGTGTTCCGCACCTCGATTGCCTGGAGCCGCCTCTACCCGAACGGCGACGAACCGCTGCCGAATCAGGAAGGCATTGCCTTCTACCGCGCGGTGTTCGAGGAGTGTAAAAAGTACAACATCGAGCCGCTGGTGACGCTCTGCCACTTCGACGTGCCGATGCACCTGGTCACGGAGTACGGCTCCTGGCGCAACCGTAAGATGGTGGATTTCTTCGCCCGCTACGCCCGCACCTGCTTCGAGGCGTTTAACGGGCTGGTGAAATACTGGCTGACCTTCAACGAAATCAACATCATGCTGCACAGCCCGTTCTCCGGCGCGGGGCTGGTATTTGAAGAAGGTGAAAACGAGGACCAGGTGAAGTACCAGGCCGCGCACCACGAGCTGGTGGCGAGCGCGCTGGCGACCAAAATTGCCCACGAGGTGAACCCGGAAAACCAGGTCGGTTGTATGCTGGCGGGCGGCAATTTTTACCCGTACTCCTGCAAGCCGGAAGACGTGTGGATGGCGCTGGAGAAAGACCGCGAGAACCTGTTCTTTATCGACGTGCAGGCGCGCGGCAGCTATCCGGCTTACTCTGCCCGCGTGTTCCGCGAGAAAGGCGTGGTGATTGTGAAAGACCCGGGCGACGATGAACTGCTGAAAAACACCGTCGACTTTGTCTCGTTCAGCTATTACGCCTCGCGCTGCGCGTCGGCGGACATGAACGCGGGAAACACCAGCGCGGCGAACATCGTGAAGTCCCTGCGCAACCCGCATATTCAGGTGAGCGAATGGGGCTGGGGCATTGACCCGCTCGGCCTGCGCATCACCATGAACATGATGTACGACCGCTACCAGAAGCCGCTGTTCCTGGTGGAAAACGGCCTTGGAGCGAAGGACGTCATTGATGAAAACGGCGAGATCAACGACGACTACCGAATCAGCTACCTGCGCGAGCATATTCGCGCAATGGCTGATGCGATTGAGGACGGCGTACCGCTGCTGGGCTACACCACCTGGGGCTGCATTGACCTTGTCTCGGCCTCAACGGGGGAAATGAGCAAGCGCTACGGGTTTGTGTACGTCGACCGGGACGACGCCGGGAACGGCACGCTGGACCGCAAGCGCAAGAAATCATTCTGGTGGTATAAGAAGGTGATTGCGAGTAACGGGGGGGATCTGGAGTAGCCTGTTGCCCTCACCCCAGCCCTCTCCCACAGGGAGAGGGAGATGGGTTTGGTAGGCCGGGTAAGGCGAAGCCGCCACCCGGCACTGCTCAGAGCTGAGAAAATCCCCCATCCCCAACCCACCCGGCAAGCCGTGAATAGACCACGTCCACCGCCTCTTTCACCGGCTGCGTCATCGGGTAATAGAACCCGACAATGTCCGGCTGAATCCCCAGAAACAGCACCTCACCCACGTCGTCTTTAATCTGATCGACCAGGTAGTTCAGCGGCATATTGTGCGTCGTCATCATAAACATTTCGGCGATGTCGTCCGGGTCAATCAGGCGGATCTCACCGGGGTTGAGCCCCATATCGGTGGCATCAACGATTAACAGCCTGTCCGGGCGCAGTTCACGAATGGCCACCACGTCGTTTTCCGGCGCGCTGCCGCCGTCAATCACCACCCAACTGCCCGGCGGGTTCGCAGCGCACTTTTCCGCCAGCAGCGGGCCCGCGCCGTCGTCGCCCATCATGCTGTTGCCGACACACAGTAAAACGTCAGTCACGTAATCTCCTCACCATCAGGTAGATGGCGCTCTCCTGATGAATATCGTGCAGCATGCTAAGCAGCGTTTTGCTCCACGCCTGCTGCTCGGGGGTTTGCCTGCTCAGCGCCTCGTCAAAGGCGTTGGCGAGCATCGCAATGTGGTTGGCGTCGATCACGATCTCGCCGTACTTCGGCACGCCTTCCATTTTGCGCCGCGCCGTGCTGCCCTCCTCCAGCGTGGCGATCCACGCCAGGTAATCGGCCCACGGGCAGCTCAGCGCCGCCTCCAGGCAGTCGATCACCCCGAGGTGATGCCCAATCGCCAGGCTGTAATAGACCACCTGCTGCGCCGCAGCCGGCGTGGCATCGTTCTCATCAATAAACTTACGGCTCAGCTGGCTGAACACCACCGTTTCACTCATCGGATACGCGCCTCATCCACGATGCTGTTCAGGTTCGCCACGATCTCATTGAGTCGCGGATCGTTTTCCGCCTCCAGCCAGCGCGCCACCTGATGGTCGCCCTGGCTCAGCAGGCGCAGATAATCGTCGGCAATCTGGCGTCCGTAGCGGTAGCCCGCCAGCCTGCGCGCCGTGCGGTCGATCTTCACCCGCAGCGGCTGCACCATATCCGGGTGCAGGAGAGTGGCTGGCTGGTTGTCCAGCTCGCCCGGCTCACGAGCGTGGATCTTCTGCTCCAGCAGGCCGAGCGCCATGGCAAAACCGTACAGCGTGGCGGCGGGCGTCGGCGGGCAGCCCGGAATGTAGACGTCCACCGGCACGATTTTGTCGGTGCCGCCCCAGACGCAGTACAGGTCGTGGAAGATGCCGCCGCTGTTGCCGCAGGCACCGTACGAGATGCAGATTTTCGGGTCCGGCGCGGACTGCCAGGCGCGCAGCGCGGGGGATCGCATGGCGCGGGTGACGGCCCCGGTAAACAGCAGAATGTCCGCATGGCGCGGAGACGGCACCACTTTGATGCCGAAGCGCTCGGCGTCAAACAGCGGTGACAGCGTGGCGAAGATCTCGATCTCGCAGCCGTTGCAGCCGCCGCAGTCCACGCGGTAGACGTAGGCCGAGCGTTTGATTTTTTTCAGCAGCGACGCCTTCATGCTGGCGATGGATTCGTCCACCGTCATCGGCACCGGAATGCCGTTAGCGTCGCGCGGGCCGAGTAAGTTTTCCATCAGCTGGCCTCTCTCATATGGCGGGTTAAATCGATGCGGTCAGACGGCAGCAGGCATTTCTGACGCTTGCACTCCGGGCAGGTTTCGAAGCTTTCACGGTGATGCTCCGCGCGGACGTCGCCGTTGTGCTTCAGCAGCGCGATGGCGTAGTCGATCTCTTTTTGCACGGCGAACGGACGCTTGCAGACGCGGCAGTTGCACAGCGCGAAGCGCGACTGCTGGAGAAAATCCTCTTTTTTCCACACCGCCAGCTCGTACTCCTGAGACAGGCGAATGGCGACCGTCGGGCAGACCTCCTCGCAGCGGCCGCAGAAGATGCAGCGCCCGAGGTTAAACTGCCAGGCCAGCTCGCCGGTTTTCAGGTCCGTTTCCACCGTTAAGGCATTCGACGGGCAGGCGTTGACGCAGGCCGCGCAGCCGATGCACTGCTGCGGATTGTGCTCCGGCTTGCCGCGAAAGTTTTTATCCACCGGGATCGGCTCCAGCGGATAACTGCTGGTCTGCACGCCGGTTTTGATCACTTTTTTGATAAAGGTAAACATGGCGAGTCCTTATTTCAGCGGCGAGTTCTTACGCTCGATGCTGTAGCGCTCAAGCTCTTTGTACGGCACCACCTGGCTTTTCTTCTTGCGCACGTCCACGACGGTCATGCGGTCGGTGCAGGAGTAGCACGGGTCGAGGCTGCCGATGATCAGCGGCGCGTCAGAGACGGTGTTACCGCGCAGCATGTAGCGCAGGGTTGGCCAGTTGGCGTAGGTCGCCGCACGGCAGCGCCAGCGGTAGAGCTTCTGGTTGTCGCCGGTCATGCTCCAGTGGATGTCGTCCCCGCGCGGCGCTTCGGCAAAGCCGAGGGCAAAGCGGTTTGGAATGTAGGTGAAGCCTTCCACCATCAGCGGGCCGCCCGGCAGATTATCGAGGCCGTAGTCGATCATGTTCAGCGCGGTGAATACCTCGTTGATGCGCACCTTCAGACGGGAGATGACGTCGCAGCCCTGCTCGCTGTGCACGGTCATCGGCAGCAGGCCGTAGCCGACAAACGGGTGATCGGCGCGGGTATCACGGGCGTGGCCGCTGGCGCGCACCATCGGGCCGACGTTGCTGAAGTCGCGGGCGATTTCCGGGTCAAGACGACCAATCCCGACGGTGCGCTGCTCAATGTTTGGCGTGCTGAGCAGCATGTCCACCAGCTCCTGCACGTCCCGCCGCATCTGCTGCGCCAGCTGGCGGGTCTGGATCATGTCGTCTTTCAGCAGGTCGCGGCGGATCCCGCCGATCAGGTTCAGGCCGTAGGTTTTACGCGCCCCGGTAAGGATCTCCGCCATCTTCATCGACGCCTCGCGCACGCGGAAGAACTGCATAAACCCGGAGTCAAAGCCGACGAAGTGGCAGGCCAGGCCGAGGTTAAGCAGGTGCGAGTGCAGGCGCTCCACCTCCAGCAGAATGGCGCGGATCATCTGCGCGCGTTTCGGCACCACGATCCCCATGCCGTTTTCCACCGAGGTGGTGTAGGCGGTGCTGTGGGCAAAGCCGCAGATGCCGCACACGCGGTCAGAGAGGAACGTGACTTCGTTGTAGCCCATGCGGGTCTCCGCCAGCTTCTCCATGCCGCGGTGGACGTAGAACAGGCGGTAGTCGGCGTCGATAATGTTCTCGCCGTCGACGAACAGGCGGAAGTGGCCCGGTTCGTCGGAGGTAACGTGCAGCGGGCCAATCGGCACCACGTTATTCTTCTTGCTGCCCAGCTCGTTGATGAACTCGTAGGTTTCGCTGTCGGTGGTCGGGGCCGGGCGCTGGCGATAGTCCATGCTGTCCTTGCGCAGCGGATAGAGTTCATCCGGCCAGTCGTCCGGCAGCACCAGGCGACGCTCGTCAGGCAGGCCAACCGGCACCAGACCATACATGTCGCGCACTTCGCGCTCGCCCCAGACGGCGGCAGGCACGCGCGGCGTGACGGAGGGGTATTCCGGTTTAGCCGGATCGACCTCTACGCGCACGGTGAGCCAGCACTTCTCCCCCTGCTCCATCGACATCACGTAGTACACCGCATAGTTGCCACACAGCTGACGCTCGTCGTTGCCGAACAGCACTGACAGCCAGCCGCCCTGCTGGTAATAGAGAAACTCCACCACTTCCGGCAGATAGTTCACCTTAATGGTGACGGTGATCTGGTCTTTGGTTTGCCAGGACTCCTCCAGCACCACGCCCGGGAAAGCCTGATGCAACGCGGCGAGATACTGCTGACCTTTCTTTTCTTCAGACATAAACACTCTCTTTAATCACGCCACCAGCAAGGAGACGAACGCTAAAAATGCAAAACCAAAACCGGCCCAGGTGATGCGTGACGTTTCAACAAAACGCAGGCGCGCCATGCTGTTTTCAAACAGGGCAATCACCAGCACGCCGATAAGCAGCTTGAGCACAGCCACCACCACGGCCAGCAGCAGGCCGCCCGCAGAGAAGTGCGTCATCTGCCCCCACGGGAAGAAAACGCCGACGAACATCTGCAACACCACCAGCTGCTTGAGGCTGATGCCCCACTTCAGCACCGCAAAGCCGTAGCCGCTGTATTCGGTGAGCGGCCCCTCCTGTAATTCCTGCTCCGCTTCCGCGAGATCGAACGGCAACTTGCCCATCTCGATAAAGGTGGCGAACGCGCAGGCGCAGAGCGCCAGCACCAGCGGGAGAGAACGTGAAACCGGCCAGTGGTAAACGGTGTCGGTGATAAAACTGATATGGGTCGAGCCTGCAACCTGTGCGGCAACCCACAGCCCCAGCAGCAGAATTGGCTCAACCAGCACGCCGAGCATCGCCTCGCGGCTGGCGCCGATACCCGTAAACGGGCTGCCGGTATCCAGACCCGCAATCGCAAAGAAGAAACGCGCGATGGCGAAGAGGTAGATCAGCGTAATCAGATCGCCCAGCACCGGCAGCGGCGAGCCCACCGTCACTACCGGCAGCGCGGTGGCGATGGTCAGCATCACGCCCACCATCACAAACGGCGTCAGGCGGAACACCCAGCCTGCGGCATCCGGCGCGACGCTCTGACGGGAGAGCAGTTTGAAGAGATCGCGGTACTCCTGGAGCACGCCAGGTCCGCGACGATTGTGCAGCCGGGCGCGCGCCACGCGCGTGATGCCCGACAGCAGCGGCGCGACGGCGAACAGCACCAGCGCCTGAAGAATTGCCAGTAACAGACTCATGTCAGGCTCCTCGTGAAATGACAATCACCACCAGCACCGCCAGCTCGATCAGCGCCAGGCGGCGGAACAGCACGGGCACGGCGGCACCCTGCCAGCCCGGCACCCAGCCCACCGGGTTCAGCCAGTGGCGCAGCTTCAGCACGGCGGCAAAGTTTTCCTTCACCGGCATGGCGAAACCGTGGGCGGTGATGACCATCGACTGCTCGTGTTCGTAGCCGCAGGCCCACGCCGCGCCGCGCGAGCGGGAGGCGAGACGGTCGCGTCTGAAGAACAGCATCAGCACGAACGGCAGGAGCGGCGCGGCAATCAGCAGCAGCGCCATCATCGGCTGGGAAACGACGGTATGCGCCGTGACCAGCGGCAGCGGAATGGCGTGGCCCAGCAGCGGCAGCAGCCACGGCGCGGCAACCCCGCCCGCGATGCAGCACAGCGCCAGTGCGACCACGCTGGTGGCCATCAGTACCGGGGCGCAACAGGCGTTTTCCGCTTCGCGGGTGCGCGGCGCGCCCAGGAAGGTGACGCCGTAAACCTTCGCCATACACATCACCGCCAGCGCGCCGGTGATCGCCAGGCCCACCGCCAGCAGCGGGCCGAGTAAACGCCCGATAAACGCCTCGCTCTGGCCGAGGGCGAAGAAGGACTGATAAATCACCCACTCGCCGGCAAAGCCGTTCAGCGGCGGCAGCGCAGCCATCGCCATCAGCCCGACCAGCATCGCCAGCGAAATGACGGGCATTTTTTTGCCAATCCCGCCGAGCTTTTCAATATCGCGGTGCCCGGTGCGGAACCAGACGCTGCCCGCACCGAGGAACAGGGTGCTTTTAAACAGACTGTGGTTGATAAGGTGATACAGACCGCCAATAAACCCGGCGGCAATCAGCGCCGGCTGGTTGAGCGCCAGCCCGGTGACGCCCGCGCCCATGCCGAGCAGGATAATCCCGATGTTCTCCAGGGTGTGGTACGCCAGCAGACGCTGGATGTTGTGCTCCATCAGCGCGTAGAGCCCGCCGACGAACGCGGTGATCATCCCTGCAATCAGCAGCGCCACGCCCCACCACAGCGGCGGCTGACCGCCCGTCAGGGTTATCATCAGGATGCCGAACAGACCGACCTTCATCACCACGGTGGAGAACAGCGCAGCGGCCGGGGCTGAGGCATTGGCATGCGCCTGCGGCACCCAGCCGTGCAGCGGGATAATCCCGGCCAGCAGGCCAAAACCGACTACGCCCAACAGCCAGACGTCGTTGCCCAGCGGCTGACCGTTAAGCGCGGCAAAATCCAGCGTGCCGAAACGCTGCCACACCAGCCAGCAGGCCAGCGCCAGCAGCAGCGTACCGAGACGTCCGAGCGCAAACCACAGCTTGCCGGAGGCGCTGCATCCGGTCAGGAACACGCCGCACAGGGCCATGATTTCTGCCATCACCACCAGCGCGCCGAGGTTGCTGGCGATAACGGTACAGACCGCGGCGGCCATCAACAGGTTAACCAGCAGGCCGTTGGCTTTGGTGTGCTGATGTCGGTGCCAGTCGACATTAAACAGGCTGATAAACAGCCCGCACAGGCCAAAGGTTATCAGCCAGATGGCGTTCAGCGGCGTAAGCTCAACGGCGTGGTGAATCAGCGGGATGAGGGTGTCGACGGACTGGCCGTCGATCAGGACAACCCCGCCCGCCGCCAGCGTCATCAGGCTGCCGACCGCCCCACCGATACCGGCGATCGCCCCGCTCAGCGTTTTATGGAAGGAGAGGAGCAGCGCCAGGACAGCGGCGGCGGCAAACCAGGCCACACCGCTGGTCATCATAACTATCGCGTTCATTTCGCCCCCTCGTTAAGCGCCCGCAGCAGCGAAAGATCGCCGACGTCGGTATTGATGGTCAGCTCGCGCTTGCGTTTGCTGGTGCGAGCGATGTCGCGGATGTTGACCAGGACCAGCGCCCGGGTCGGGCAGGTCCGCACGCAGGCCGGACCCTGCTCATCGAAGCTGCACAGATCGCACTTCACCGCAACGGCGCGAATGCCCGGCACCCAGTCCAGCAGCGTACTCACGCGTGCCGGAGCTGGTGGCGCAGGCGGCGCTTTTGGGGTATTGGCATTCGCCGGAATATGCAGCGGACGGCTGCCGGAAAACTCAATAGCGCCGAACGGACAGGCGATGCCGCACAGCTTGCAGCTCACGCACAGGCTTTCGTTCAGCTGTACCGCGCCGTCAACGCGGGTGATGGCATTGACAGGACAGACGCCCGCGCACGGGGCGTCTTCACAGTGGTGACAGAGCTGCGGGGCAGACTCTTTCTCATTACGCATGACGCGCAGGCGCGGCATGGACTGTAGCCCGTGCAGGCGGTGCGTTTCCGAACACGCCGCCTCACAGGTCCGACAGCCAATACAGACCATCGAGTCAGCAATTACAAAACGGTTCACCGGGTCATCCTCTGGTGATGGTCATTTTTGACGAAAAAAAACTGTCTTATCGACACTTCTCGACACTCGTTTTTCAGGCCACGTTCGCGGAGGATTTTCCGTCGATCAGCTGTTTCAGGTTGACTGGCCTGTCATGCTCAACGGCGGCGTAGAGGCCGTTGTAAACCGGCGCGATTTTCTCCAGATAGTGCTCCAGCACCTGCTGGCGATCGCGGTTGCTGACGTGACCGTCCACCATGCCGTCCGCCATCAGCTGCGCCCGGGCGATGCAGTGCCTGTCGCCCTCTTTCGTCTCGACGTAGTACTCAATCGTGTGGCTGTTGAAGGTCTCCGCCAGGGTGACGTAAATCGTAAAGTGACCGAACAGTACAAAACGCATATCCCCCTGCGCCGCACAGCTCATGGCGTGATGCAGATGGGCCTTCGACAGCGTGATCCCCTGGATCAGTGAATTGCAGTACAGGTGCCATTGCTCCTGGAGCTGCTGATGACGTTGTGCGATGTAATCCGCTTTTTCGCTAATTTCCCAAATAGTCATAAAAGGTATCCGGTTAATGGAGTTAGCGGCTGTTAAGCAGATTTCGTGCCAGTTTTTAATTTGTTGATTTAAATGGATTTTAAAGAGATGCGCACTGTCACCGCCGCGGTGTCGACGTGTCATTTCGACAGTGTTGACATCGTCACGCCGTAACGCAAATCAAGCTGGCACCGTTATTGCATTGAAGGGGCAATTCATTAAGGAGGCGTCATGCACGAAATCACCCTCTGCCAGCGGGCACTGGAACTTATCGAACAGCAGGCAGTGCAAAACCACGCGAAACGCGTCACCGGCGTCTGGCTGAAGGTCGGGGCGTTTTCCTGCGTCGAGACCAGCGCCCTCACCTTCTGTTTTGAGCTGGTGTGCAGCGGCACGCTGGCGGAAGGCTGCGACCTGCATATTGAAGAGCAGCAGGCAGAGTGCTGGTGCGAGCAGTGTCAGGAGTACGTCACGCTGCTGTCATCGAAGGTACAGCGCTGTCCGCAGTGCCAGAGCAGCGGGCTGCGCATCGTGGCGGATGACGGTATGCAGATCCAACGCCTCGAAATCGAGAAGGAGTAATGTATGTGTAGTACCTGCGGTTGCGCTGAAGGCAACCTGTATATAGAAGGGGATGAACACCGTCCCCACTCCGCGTTTCGCTCCGCGCCCTTTTCTCCTGCCCCACGTCCCGCGGCGGCCCTGACCGGCATCACCTTTGCCCCGCAGCGTTCCGACGCGGGCGACCTCCATTACGGCCACGGCGAAGCGGGTACGCACGCGCCGGGCATCAGCCAGCGCCAGATGCTGGAGGTGGAGATCAACGTGCTGGACAAAAATAACCAGCTCGCCGCCCGCAATCGCGCCCGCTTTGCCGCGCGCGAACAGCTGGTGCTGAACCTGGTCTCCAGCCCCGGCTCCGGTAAAACCACGCTGCTGACCGAAACCCTCAAACGGCTGAACGAACACGTCTCCTGCGCCGTAATCGAAGGCGACCAGCAAACGGTAAACGACGCCGCGCGCATCCGCGAAACCGGTACGCCTGCGATTCAGGTCAACACCGGGAAAGGGTGCCACCTGGACGCGCAGATGATTGCCGACGCCGCCCCGCGCCTGCCGCTGGCGGATAACGGTATCCTGTTTATTGAAAACGTCGGCAACCTGGTTTGCCCGGCAAGCTTCGACCTCGGCGAGCGGCATAAAGTGGCGGTGCTCTCCGTGACCGAAGGGGAAGACAAGCCGCTTAAATATCCGCATATGTTTGCCGCCGCCTCCGTCATGCTGCTGAACAAGGTCGACCTGCTGCCGTACCTGAATTTCGACGTGGATAAGTGCCTGGCTTACGCCCGGGAAGTGAACCCGGACATTGAGATCCTGCTGGTTTCCGCCACGCGTGGCGACGGGATGGACGCCTGGCTGAACTGGCTGGAGAACGAACGATGTGCATAGGCGTCCCCGGACAAATTCATTCCCTCGACGGCAATCAGGCCAAAGTGGAGGTCTGCGGCATCCTGCGCGATGTCGACCTGACGCTGGTAGGCAGCCACGATGAGACCGGCGCATCGCGTCTCGGCCAGTGGGTGCTGGTCCACGTGGGTTTTGCCATGAGCGTGATTAATGAGGAAGAAGCCCGCGACACGCTGGACGCGCTACAGAATATGTTCGATGTCGAGCCGGACGTGGGCGCCCTGTTGTATGGGGAGGAACGTTAACACATGCGTTACGTTGATGAATATCGCGCGCCTGAGCAGGTGTTGCAGCTTATCGATCGCCTGAAGACCCGCGCCTCGCTGCTGGACTACACGAAAGAAAAACCGCTGCGGATCATGGAGGTGTGCGGCGGACACACCCACGCCATCTTTAAATTTGGCCTCGACCAGCTGCTGCCGGAGAACATCGAGTTTATCCACGGCCCCGGCTGCCCGGTGTGCGTGCTGCCGATGGGGCGCATCGACAGCTGTATCGACATCGCCAGCCGCCCCGGTGTGATTTTTTGCACCTTTGGCGACGCCATGCGTGTACCGGGAAAAAATGGCTCGCTGCTCCAGGCGAAGGCGCGCGGCGCAGACGTGCGGATCGTCTACTCACCGATGGATGCCCTGACGCTGGCGATGGCTAATCCTGAGCGTAAGGTCGTCTTTTTCGGGCTGGGTTTTGAAACCACCATGCCCGCCACCGCCATTACCCTCCAGCAGGCTAAAGCCTGCAACGTCACAAACTTTTACTTTTTCTGCCAGCACATCACGCTTATTCCCACGCTGCGCAGCCTGCTTGAAGCGCCGGATAACGGTATCGACGCGTTTCTGGCGCCGGGCCACGTCAGCATGGTGATCGGCACAGAAGCCTACGGTTTTATCGCTGAACAGTACAATCGTCCGTTAGTGGTGGCTGGTTTCGAGCCACTTGATCTACTGCAAGGCGTGACCATGCTGGTTGAGCAGAAAATAGCGGCCCTGAGTGCGGTGGAAAATCAGTATCGTCGCGTGGTGCCCGATGCAGGTAACAGACGGGCACAGCAGGCCATAGCCGACGTGTTTAGCGTCGAAGGCGACAGCGAGTGGCGCGGACTGGGGCTGATTGCCGAATCCGGCGTACACCTGACGCCCGCGTATCGCGCCTTCGACGCCGAAGCGCATTTCCGCCCGCAGCCGCAGCAGGTGTGCGACGATCCCCGCGCCCGCTGTGGCGACGTACTCACCGGCAAATGCAAACCTCATCACTGCCCGTTATTTGGCAACGCCTGTAACCCGCAAACCGCGTTTGGCGCGCTGATGGTCTCTTCCGAAGGGGCATGCGCCGCGTGGTATCACTATCGCAACCAGGAGTGTGAAGCATGAACACGGTGGAAATGGCGCACGGAAGCGGTGGACAGGCGATGCAGCAGCTGATTAACCGGCTGTTTATGGAAGCCTTTAATAACCCCTGGCTCGCCGAGCAGGAAGATCAGGCGCGTATTGACCTCGCGGCCCTGACCGCCCACGGTGACAGGCTGGCGTTCTCTACCGACAGCTACGTGATTGACCCGCTGTTCTTCCCGGGAGGCGATATCGGCAAGCTCGCCGTCTGCGGCACGGCAAACGACGTCGCCGTCAGCGGCGCGATCCCCCGCTACCTCTCCTGCGGGTTTATCCTCGAAGAAGGGTTACCGATGGAGACGCTCACGGCGGTGGTCAACAGCATGGCGCACACCGCACGCGAGGCGGGGATCGCCATCGTCACCGGGGATACCAAGGTGGTGCAGCGCGGCGCGGCGGATAAGCTCTTCATCAACACAGCCGGGATGGGCGCGATCCCTGCCGACATTCACTGGGGCGCGCAGCAGCTTTGCGCAGGCGACGTGCTGATTGTCAGCGGCACGCTGGGCTGCCACGGGGCAACCATCCTGAACCTGCGCGAAGGCCTGGGGCTGGATGGCGAGCTGCGCAGTGACTGCGCGGTACTCACGCCGCTGATCCAGACGCTGCGCGACATGCCGGGCGTAAAAGCCCTGCGCGACGCCACGCGGGGCGGCGTGAATGCCGTCGTGCACGAGTTCGCGGCAAGCTGCGGCTGCGGGATTGAGCTGACCGAGCGCGGCCTGCCCGTTAAGCCCGCCGTGCGCGGGCTGTGCGAGCTACTAGGTCTAAACCCGCTTAACTTTGCCAATGAGGGCAAGCTGGTGATCGGCGTGGAACGCGCGGCGGCGGAAGCCGTACTTGCACAGCTGCGCACGCATCCTTTAGGGAAAGACGCGGCCATCATCGGCGACGTGGTTGAGCGCAAAGGGGTGCGCCTGACCGGGCTTTACGGCGTGAAGCGCACGCTGGATCTGCCGCACGCTGAACCGTTACCCCGAATTTGCTAGACCGCGCCAAAAGCGGTCAGCGCTGAATTTCTCTTTTTGCCAGTTTCTATTGGAAAGCAACAATGCCGTATACACCGATGAGCGATCTTGGACAGCAGGGCCTGTTTGACATCACGCGCACACTTTTACAACAGCCCGATCTCGGCGCGCTGAGCGATGCCCTGACGCGGCTGGTCAGGCAATCAGCGCTGGCGGACAGCGCCGCCATTGTGCTCTGGCATAGCGCAACCCACCGCGCGAGCTATTTCTCAACGCGTGATAACGGCAAAATCTTCGAATATGAAGATGAAACGTTTCTGGCCCACGGCCCGGTGCGGCGTATCCTCTCCCGCCCGGAAGCGCTGCACTGCAATTTTGACCAGTTTCGCCAGGCCTGGCCGAAGCTGGCAGAGAGCAATCTTTACCACCCATTCGGCCACTACAGCATGCTGCCGCTGGCGGTGGAAGGGCAAATTTTTGGCGGCTGCGAGTTTATCCGCGATACCGACCAGCCCTGGAGCGAGGCGGAGTACGAACGCCTGCACACCTTTACCCAGATTGTGGCCGTTGTCGCGGAGCAGATCCAAAGCCGCGTCACCAATAATGTGGACTACGACCTGCTGAGCCGCGAGCGCGATAACTTCCGCATTCTGGTTGCCATCACCAACGCCGTGCTCTCCCGCCTGGACATGGATGAGTTGGTCAGCGAAGTGTCAAAAGAGATCCATCACTATTTTAAAATCGATGCCATCAGCATTGCGCTACGCGGCAACCGGAAAGGCAAGCTCAACATCTACTCCACCCACTACCTTGATGAAGCCAACCCGGCGCACGAGCAGAGCGAAGTGGACGAAGCGGGAACGCTGTCCGAGCGGGTATTTAAAAGCAAAGAGATCCTGCTGCTCAATCTCAATGAACAGGATCCGGTAGCCCCCTACGAGCGGATGTTGTTCAACACCTGGGGCAACAAGATCCAGACCCTGTGCCTGCTGCCGCTGATGTCCGGCAACACCATGCTCGGCGTGCTTAAACTGGCGCAGTGCGATGAAGCCGTATTTACCACCGCTAACCTGAAGCTGCTGCGCCAGATCGCAGAGCGTATCTCCATTGCGCTGGATAACGCCCTCGCCTATCAGGAGATCCACCGCCTGAAGGAGAGGCTGGTGGACGAAAACCTGGCGCTGACCGAGCAGCTCAACAACGTGGACAGCGAGTTTGGCGAAATCATCGGGCGCAGCGATGCCATGTACAGCGTCCTTAAGCAGGTGGAAATGGTGGCGCAGAGCGACAGCACGGTGCTGATCCTCGGTGAAACCGGTACCGGGAAAGAGCTGATTGCCCGGGCGATCCACAATCTGAGCAACCGCAATAGCCGCCGGATGGTGAAGATGAACTGCGCGGCGATGCCTGCGGGCTTACTGGAAAGCGACCTGTTCGGCCACGAGCGCGGCGCCTTTACCGGCGCCAGCAGCCAGCGGCTGGGCCGTTTTGAACTGGCGGATAAAAGCTCGTTGTTCCTCGACGAAGTGGGCGATATGCCGCTGGAGCTTCAGCCCAAGCTGCTGCGCGTTTTGCAGGAGCAGGAGTTCGAGCGCCTCGGCAGCAACAAGCTGATCCAGACCGACGTGCGTCTGATTGCCGCCACCAATCGCGATCTGAAAAAAATGGTCGCCGACCGCGAGTTTCGCAGCGATCTTTACTATCGCCTGAACGTCTTCCCGATCTGCCTGCCGCCGCTGCGCGAGCGCCCGGAAGATATTCCGCTGCTGGTGAAAGCCTTTACCGCGAAGATTGCCCGCCGGATGGGGCGAAATATCGACAGTATTCCTGCCGAAACGCTACGCACACTCTCGGCGATGGAGTGGCCGGGGAACGTGCGCGAGCTGGAAAACGTCATTGAACGCGCGGTCCTGCTGACCCGCGGGAACGTGCTCCAGCTCTCCCTGCCAGAGGTTACTCCTTCTGAAACGACCGTGACCGCAACCGAGCTTGCGAAAGAGGGAGAAGATGAATATCAGCTCATTATGCGAGTGCTGAAGGAGACCAACGGCGTGGTAGCCGGACCGAAAGGTGCGGCGCAACGGCTGGGTCTGAAGCGTACCACCCTGCTCTCGCGCATGAAGCGTCTGGGAATCGATAAAGAGAGCCTGAATTAACCCGTCATTCCGGCGACGTCGCCCTGCGCGTAATTTGTCGCCCACTGCGGCGCGGAGCCGGTTATTTTTTGGGCCGATACTTTTCGGGTAATTCCGGAACCGGACGGCGATCGTCGATCAGATGACGGATGGTCAGAATCGGATGGCGCCATAACATACGTGGCCCTGCCCAGCGCATCACCTGCTTCATCTCTTCCCGTCGGGCGGGCTGATAACAGTGCACAGGGCACTGTTTGCAGGCAGGTTTTTCCTCACCAAACACGCATTTATCCAGCCGCTTATCGGCATAAGCCTTGAGCGCCGAATAGTGCCCCTCTTCTTTTATGGCGTGCGGACACCTGTTTTCGTACAGGGCGATCATTCTGGCGATCGTCTTTTTTTCTCGTGAAATACGTTTACCGGACATAACGTCGTCCTCAACAATAAAGTGCATTTATAATACCCTTTTATCCGCACATTTTCAGTCATTGCATTCCATTTTCTGAAGCGCCCTTCCAGAATTACCCCGCCCCCCGCTGCGTTTTACTGGTATTTTATACAGGCATAAATAACCACCTTTGACCGCATTCACCGGAGAGCTTATGCAAGAGATCGCGATCGCCAAACCCTATCGTCACTTGAAAGTGGGTTACTTCAGAAAACGTCATGAAGACCGTAAAACGAAAATTCCAAAACGCTACAGCGTACACGCAGCGCTGAGCCTGAAAGGCGACTGGCTTGAGCAAGCGGGATTTACCACCAACTCGCAGGTTCGGGTGGGCGTCGAGCACGGGAAAATCATCATTGAATTAATGGTGGAAGATGCCTCGTAAAGTCGTGACTTTTTTCTGCGCCGCACCTTTTTTTCATGCGACAATAGAAGGAACAATCGGCCATTGAGCCGCTCAAAGCGTAATATTTTCAAAGAAATGGATATCATAACTCCATGAGCACAATCGACAATTTCGACGCGCATACGCCAATGATGCAGCAGTACCTGAAGCTGAAGGCACAGCATCCGGAAATTTTGCTGTTTTACCGTATGGGCGATTTTTACGAGCTTTTTTATGACGATGCGAAACGTGCGTCTCAGCTGCTCGACATTTCCCTGACGAAACGTGGCGCGTCAGCAGGCGAGCCCATCCCGATGGCAGGTATCCCGCATCACGCGGTTGAAAACTATCTGGCGAAGCTGGTGAACCAGGGTGAGTCTGTCGCTATCTGCGAACAAATTGGCGACCCGGCCACGTCGAAAGGCCCCGTTGAGCGCAAAGTCGTACGCATCGTGACGCCGGGAACCATCAGTGATGAGGCCCTGCTTCAGGAGCGCCAGGATAACCTGCTGGCGGCGATCTGGCAGGACGGTAAAGGGTTTGGCTACGCCACGCTGGATATCAGCTCCGGTCGTTTTCGCCTGAGTGAACCGGCTGACCGTGAAACCATGGCGGCTGAACTACAGCGCACCAATCCGGCAGAACTGCTTTATGCAGAGGATTTCGCCGAGACGGCGCTGATTGAAGGTCGCCGCGGCCTGCGTCGTCGTCCACTGTGGGAGTTCGAAATTGATACCGCGCGCCAGCAGCTGAACCTGCAATTTGGCACGCGAGATTTGATTGGCTTTGGCGTAGAAAACGCCCCGCGCGGGCTGTGTGCCGCAGGCTGCCTGTTGCAGTACGTTAAGGATACGCAGCGTACCGCCCTGCCCCATATCCGTTCCATTACCATGGAGCGTCAGCAGGACAGCATCATCATGGATGCCGCCACGCGCCGCAACCTGGAGATCACTCAGAACCTCGCTGGCGGCATGGAAAATACGCTGGCGTCGGTTCTCGACAGCACGGTTACCCCCATGGGCAGCCGTATGCTCAAACGCTGGCTGCATATGCCGATCCGCAATACCGACACGCTGATCGGCCGCCAGCAAACCATTGCCGCATTGCAGGATCGTTACACCGACTTGCAGCCGGTGCTGCGTCAGGTGGGTGATCTTGAGCGTATCCTGGCGCGCCTGGCACTGCGCACCGCGCGTCCACGCGATCTTGCCCGTATGCGTCACGCGTTCCAGCAGTTGCCGGAACTGCGTGCTCAGCTGGGAGAGATCGACAGCGCGCCAGTGCAGAAGCTGCGCGAAACCATGGGCGAATTTACCGAGCTTCGCGAACTGCTGGAACGCGCCATCATTGATGCGCCGCCTGTTCTGGTGCGGGATGGCGGGGTTATTGCTCCAGGTTATAACGAAGAGCTGGACGAATGGCGTGCGCTGGCCGATGGCGCGACGGATTATCTGGATAAGCTGGAAATCCGCGAGCGTGAACGTCTGGGGCTCGACACCCTGAAAGTCGGCTACAACGCGGTACACGGTTACTATATCCAGATCAGCCGTGGGCAGAGTCACCTGGCGCCGATTCACTACGTTCGCCGCCAGACGCTGAAAAATGCCGAGCGCTACATTATTCCTGAGCTGAAAGAGTACGAAGACAAAGTGCTCACGTCGAAAGGTAAAGCGCTGGCGCTGGAGAAACAGCTGTATGACGAGCTGTTTGACATCCTGATGCCGCACCTGGCTGACCTGCAACTGAGCGCCGCTGCGCTGGCCGAGCTGGATGTCCTGGTAAACCTGGCCGAGCGCGCCGATACGCTGAACTACACCTGTCCGACCTTTACTGACAAACCCGGCATTCGCATTACCGAAGGCCGCCACCCGGTGGTTGAGCAGGTGCTGAACGAGCCGTTTATTGCCAACCCGTTGAACCTGTCACCGCAGCGAAGAATGCTGATCATTACCGGTCCCAACATGGGCGGTAAAAGTACCTATATGCGCCAGACAGCCCTTATCGCGCTGCTCGCCTACATCGGCAGCTACGTTCCGGCGCAGAAGGTTGAGATTGGCCCTATCGACCGTATCTTCACCCGTGTGGGTGCTGCGGACGATCTGGCGAGCGGTCGCTCTACCTTTATGGTCGAGATGACCGAAACCGCCAACATTCTGCATAACGCGACAGAGAACAGTCTGGTGTTGATGGACGAAGTAGGACGCGGTACCTCCACCTATGACGGCCTGTCCCTGGCCTGGGCGTGCGCGGAAAGTCTGGCAAATAAAATCAAGGCGCTGACGCTGTTCGCAACGCACTATTTCGAACTGACACAGCTGCCAGAGAAAATGGAAGGCGTGGCTAACGTCCACCTTGATGCGCTTGAGCACGGCGACACCATCGCCTTTATGCACACGGTGCAGGACGGCGCGGCAAGCAAGAGTTATGGCCTGGCCGTCGCGGCGCTGGCGGGCGTGCCAAAAGAGGTGATCAAGCGCGCGCGTCAGAAACTGCGTGAACTGGAAAGTTTGTCACCGAATGCGGCGGCGACGCAGATAGATGGTACGCAGATGTCACTGCTGGCGGTCCCGGAAGAGACCTCTCCGGCCGTGGAAGCGCTGGAAAATCTCGACCCGGATTCCCTGACGCCGCGACAGGCGCTGGAGTGGATTTATCGGTTGAAGAGTCTGGTTTAGTTCTCTGCGGTCTTTTTTGCCGGGTGGCGGCTTCGCCTTACCCGGCCTACAAAACCCGTAGGCCCGGTAAGCGTAGCGCCACCGGGCAAAGGACCGCACGATATTATCGCCCGGTAAGCGCAGCCGCCACCGGGCTTTTTTTACAGCAGCGGCGGGATCGTCGGCACCTGCGGCGCCTCATCAATATCCTTCTGCGTCATGCGGAACGCTTCCGGGTAATGCTCGCGGCTGGTACGGCGCAGCGGTTCGGTATCGCGCCAGGTATACAGACAGTGCTGACACTGGTATACCGTCCAGACACCTTTCACCGGTGATGTTGCCATCACTTCAATATGTTCATCGGCACAACGTGGACAAATCATTTTTTCCTCCTTATTGACGTGCCGCCAGCATCGCGGTCAGTTTTTCGGCCCAGGCTTTGGTTTCAGGGAGATCCTGTACCGGCTGGCTGTAGTGACCACGGTTGTCCGGGGCAACAGGGGTGGTGGCATCAATGATCAGCTTGTCAGTGATCCCCGCCGGGCTGGAGCCGGGGTCAAGCTCGAGCACAGACATATTCGGTAGCTGCACCAGATCGCCTGCCGGATTGACCTTCGATGACAGCGCCCACATCACCTGCGGCAGGTTAAACGGATCGACATCTTCATCCACCATAATCACCATCTTCACGTAACCCAGACCGTGTGGCGTAGTCATGGCGCGGAGCCCGACCGCACGGGCAAAACCGCCGTAACGCTTTTTAGTGGAGATAATCGCCAGCAGACCGTGGGTGTACATGGCGTTTACCGCCTGCACTTCCGGGAATTCCGCCTTCAGCTGCTGATAGAGCGGTACGCAGGTGGCGGGCCCCATCAGATAATCAATCTCGGTCCACGGCATGCCCAGGTAGAGAGATTCGAAAATCGGTTTAGTGCGGTAAGAAACTTTGTCGATACGCACAACCGTCATGTTGCGCCCGCCGGAGTAGTGACCGGTAAACTCACCGAAGGGCCCTTCAATTTCACGTTTCCGGCCTTCAATCACCCCTTCCAGGATCACTTCCGACCCCCACGGCACATCGAAACCGGTCAGCGGAGCCGTCGCAATCGGATACGGGCTTTCACGTAGCGCACCGGCCATTTCATACTCGGATTGATCGTATTTCAGCGGCGTGGCGCCCATCAGGGTGATGATCGGATCGTTACCCAGCGTAATGGCAATTGGCAGGTCTTCGCCGCGCTCTTCTGCCTTATGCAGATGCAACGCAATATCGTGCATCGGCACCGGTTGCAGGCCGAGCTTACGCTTGCCCTTCACTTCCATACGATAGATCCCGACGTTCTGCTTGCCGAAGTGATCGGGGTCGAGCGGATCGCGGGAGACAACGCATGCTTTATCGAGATAAAAGCCCCCGTCACCGTCGTTCAGGCGGAACAGCGGCAGAATGTCGAACAGGTTAATGTCTTCCCCGTCCACCGTGTTCTGCGCCCAGGCCGGGTTTGCACGACGCTCTGGCGCGACGGGAAATTTGTCCCAGCGACGAATAAACTCGTCGATCTGTTTTTTCACCGAGGTATTCGCCGGCAGCCCCATCGAAATAGCGTGGTTTTGCCACGAGCCGATAGTGTTCATCACCACACGGGCATCGGTGAAACCGCGAATATTATCGAACCACAGCGCAGGCGCGCCATCGCCAATGCGCCCGGTAGCGTTGGCGGCCGCCGCTAAATCCGGCTCAGCGTTTACCTCTTCCTCAATTTTCAGCAGCTGCCCTTGCTCATCGAGCGCCTGCAAGAAGCTTCTCAAATCATCAAATGCCATCTTTATTCTCCTGTGAAAAATGTTTCGCTGCCTGCAAACCTTCCCAGCGTCGGGCTTTTTTATGCTCCAGACCGAACTGGTCGAGAACGCGGGTCACGATATGATGGGTAATGTCATCGGCGGTTTGCGGGTGGTTGTAGTACGCAGGCATAGGCGGCACCATCGCCACGCCCATGCGGGAAAGGGCAAGCATGTTCTCGAGATGGATGGTGCTGAGCGGCGTCTCACGGGGAACCAGCACCAGCTTGCGTCCCTCTTTCAGCACCACGTCTGCCGCACGCCCAACCAGCCCTTCGGCGTAGCCCGCGCGGATACCCGCCAGCGTTTTCATGCTGCACGGGATGACGATCATGCCGTCGGTGCGAAACGAGCCGGAGGAGATGGTGGCAGCCTGATCGGCCGGGCTATGGACGACATCCGCCAGGGCAGCAACGTCATGCGCAGTGAAGGGCGTTTCCAGCTCAATCGTGGTTTTTGCCCACTTCGACATCACCAGATGCGTTTCCACCTCCGGCATTTCCCGCAGCGCCTGCAACAACGCCACGCCTAATGGCGCACCCGTTGCGCCCGTCATTCCCACAATCAATCTCATTCAGCACCTCAATTAGTTTGTTCGTATACGAACATATTAATTAAACTACGCCTTGATCCTGCTGCTGACAAGATCGTTCGTACACGATCACACTAATCGCTAAAAAACTCTCGCGTTAAAATTCAGCCCGAGAGCGGCTATCATAGAGGGAGTATTTTTCCGTCGGAGTGTCCATGGAGTTAAGACAAGAAGCTTTTCACCTGCTACGTCAGCTTTTTCAACAGCATACCGCCCAGTGGCAGCACGCATTGCCCGAACTGACAAAGCCACAGTATGCGGTGATGCGGTCAATTGCTGAAAATCCTGGCATTGAGCAGGTTGCCCTGACTGAAGTCGCTGTGAGCACCAAAGCGACGCTGGCAGAAATGCTGAGCCGCATGGAAGCACGCGGCCTGGTCAGGCGCGAGCACGATCCGGCGGACAAGCGCCGTCGGTTTGTCTTTCTGACGGCCGAAGGTGAGGCCCTGCTTGAGAGCAGTAAACCGATTGGAAATGAGGTGGATGAGACGTTTTTAGGGCGCCTTAACGGCGCGGAACGAGAGCAATTTTCAGCGCTCATTAAAAAGATGATGCAGGATTAAGTAACCCTGACGCGCATAAAATCAATAAATGTTCGCACTTTCGCGGGCACATGCCGGGCATCAGGATAAACGGCATAGATGCCCTGCTGAGCGAACGTGTACGCCGGTAACAGCGAGACCAGTTCCCCTGCATCCAGTGCGTTTCGCACCAGCCACTCCGGCAGCAGCGCCACTCCACATCCCGCGAGGGCAAAAGCCATCAGCGCCTGGGCGCTGTCTGCATACAGGCGCGGCGCTCTCTTGATCTCAAAGGAAACCGGCTGCTCATCAACACCTCTCACCTGCCAGCGCAGCGGCGAGGTTAAACGCTCATGAATGATCCAGTCCGCTTCCGCCAGCTGCTCCAGCGAGTTAACCGGATGGTTTGCCAGCCAGCCTGGCGTTGCCACGGGCAGGATGGTGAAGGAGGTCATCAACGCGGCGTGGTAGCGCGAATCTGCAAGCGTGCCGAGCCGGATAGCGACATCGAAGCGCTCGGCGATAAGATCGGCATGCAAAGAGGACGAGACATGCCGCACGCGGAGGTCCGGGTGCAGCTGGCTAAATTCAGCCAGCAAAGGCACCACCACCTGCGAGCCATATTCGGGCGTGGTGGTGATCCGCAGTTCTCCCGTCAGCCCGGCGTGGTTGGCGCGAACATCATCCTGCAATCGCTCTGCATCCCGTAACAGCATCACGCTTCGTTGATGAAAGAGCTTCCCCGCCTCGGTCAGCGTCAGGCGTCGGGTGGTTCGCAGCAACAGGGTGACGCCCAGCTCCTCTTCAAGCTGACGAATATGAAAGCTGACCACCGCTTTTGTCAGCCCCATCGCCTCCGCTGCGGCGGTGAAACTGCCGGTGTCCGCTACGGCGATAAACATCGCCGTACGCTGTAAATTAAGCATCGCTTGCCTGGTTAACTGTCAAAATAATGTTGACAGTATATCGTGCTTTATCGCGTTTATCCGTAACGCGCGGGCCGATACGATACGCCACCTCACCGGAGGAACTTCCATGACGTATCGCAGCAAAATCGCCGTCGTCTTTCTGCTCGGCTTTTTCCTTGATTTGATAAACATGTTTATTGCCAGCGTCGCCTTTCCGGCGATGGCTCGCGCTTTCAATACCACACCTTCCGCGCTTACCTGGGTAAGTAACGGATACATTGCCGGACTGACGTTAGTCATCCCTTTCAGCAGTATCCTGACGCGCCGCGTCGGGCCGAAACGCGTTATCCTGCTCTCACTGCTTCTCTTTAGCGCGGCCTCCGTTGCGGCGGGTCTCTCATCTTCGCTGGAAAGTCTGATTGCCTGGCGAGTCGTACAGGGCGCCGGAGGGGGTTTACTGATCCCGGTTGGTCAGGCGCTGACCTGGCAACAGTTTAAGCCTCATGAGCGGGCCAGACTCTCCTCGGCGGTGATGCTGGTCGCACTGCTTGCCCCCGCGTGCTCACCGGCTGTGGGCGGTATGCTGGTTCAGACATTCAGCTGGCGCTGGATATTTTTTGCCACCCTGCCCGTCGCCATTGTCACCTTTGCTTTGGCCTGCGCGTGGCTTAAAACAGAACCGTCGCCGATAAACACCACCAGGACAGTAAACCTGTCTTTGCTGACGGATCCGCTGTTGCGCTTATCCATGCTTATCTATGTGTGCGTACCCGGCATTTTTATCGGCGTGAACGTAACGGGCATGTATTACCTCCAGAGCGAGGCCAATATGACACCCGCCGCAACGGGCATGCTTATGCTGCCGTGGTCTGTGGCTTCGTTTTTGGCTATCACCGCGACAGGACTCTATTTCAACCGTATCGGCCCCCGGCCGCTGGTGGTCATCGGTTGCCTTTTGCAGGCGACAGGCATTCTGCTTTTAGTTAACGTCGGCCCGGCAATGCTGCTACCTGCCGTTGCGTTTGCGCTGATGGGCGCGGGGGGAAGCCTTTGCAGCAGTACGGCTCAGAGCAGCGCGTTTTTGACGATGCGACCGGAAGATATGCCCGATGCCAGCGCGCTATGGAATCTGAATCGTCAGTTGAGCTTTTTTGCGGGCGCTCTGCTGCTGGCGCAGGCGCTGAGCTTCATGCAGGATTATGTCGCGCCGCTGGCCGCCTGGCACGGGATGTTTGTTTTTGCCGCAGTCATCACCCTACTGCCCGTACTGTACGTCTACCGTCTTAACAACACGCAGTTACTTGCGCAACTGCAACAGGAGCAACCATGACCCATTTCGAACAAGAGATCCTCGACATTCACGTCGCCCTTGAAAACTGGTTAGGTGCAGGCGAAGGCGATCGGGACGCCCTGCTCGCCCGTTTCCGTCCGGATTTTCTGATGGTTCCACCGAGTGGCAACCCTTTAGATCATCACGCGCTTGCCCAATTTTTATATGCGCAGCGGGGAACCCGACCGGGGCTCAGGATCGACATTGATGCGTTAACAACGCTTCAGACATGGGACAACGGCGCAGTGCTCCATTACCGGGAGACGCAAACCCGGCCAGGCCAGCCCGTCAACGTGCGCTGGTCAACCGCAGTGCTTAATCAGGAAGGGGATAACATCACCTGGCGTTTGCTGCACGAAACGGCGCAGCCGTAAGGCATAAAAAAGGCCCGTCTCACGACGGGCCTTTTCTGACGAATGGTTGCTTACTCGCGGAACAGCGCTTCGATATTCAGACCTTGCCCTTGCAGGATTTCACGCAGGCGGCGTAGTCCTTCAACCTGAATCTGACGAACACGTTCACGGGTCAGGCCAATCTCACGGCCGACGTCTTCCAGTGTCGCAGCTTCATACCCCAGTAAACCGAAACGACGTGCCAGCACTTCACGCTGTTTGGCGTTCAGTTCGAACAACCATTTGACGATGCTCTGTTTCATGTCATCGTCCTGCGTGGTGTCTTCCGGGCCGTTGTCTTTTTCATCGGCCAGGATGTCCAGCAGCGCTTTTTCGGAGTCGCCACCCAGCGGGGTGTCAACCGAGGTAATGCGCTCGTTGAGACGCAGCATACGGCTTACGTCATCAACCGGTTTGTCGAGTTGCTCTGCAATCTCTTCCGCACTTGGCTCGTGGTCCAGTTTATGGGACAACTCGCGCGCGGTACGCAGATAAACATTCAACTCTTTGACGATGTGGATCGGCAGTCGGATCGTACGGGTCTGGTTCATAATAGCCCGTTCGATGGTCTGACGAATCCACCAGGTCGCGTAGGTTGAGAAACGGAACCCGCGTTCCGGGTCAAACTTCTCAACTGCGCGGATGAGACCTAAGTTGCCCTCTTCAATCAGATCCAGCAGAGCCAGACCACGATTGCCGTAACGGCGGGCAATTTTCACGACCAGTCGCAGGTTACTTTCGATCATGCGACGACGCGAGGCAACATCACCACGCAAAGCACGACGTGCGAAATAGACTTCTTCTTCGGCCGTTAGCAGTGGGGAGTAACCAATCTCCCCAAGGTAAAGCTGAGTCGCGTCCAGCACACGCTGTGTGGCACCCTGCGATAACAGCTCTTCTTCAGCCAAATCGTTATCACTGGGTTCCTCTTCTACTAAGGCTTTTTCGTCAAAAGCCTCTGCTCCGTTCTCATCAAATTCCGCGTCTTCATTTAAATCATGAACTTTCAGCGTATTCTGACTCATAAGGTGGCTCCTACCCGTGATCCCTGGACGAGACACCCTGGCTGGCATGCCCCGTCAATTTATCGCTGCGGTAAATATTGCAGCGGGTTTACGGATTTCCCCTTGTAACGAATTTCAAAATGCAAGCGTGTAGAACTGGTTCCGGTGCTACCCATGGTAGCGATTTTTTGCCCCGCCTTAACTTCTTGTTGTTCCCGGACCAGCATAGTGTCGTTATGGGCGTAGGCACTCAGGTAATCATCATTATGTTTGATGATAATAAGATTACCGTAACCGCGCAGTGCGTTACCGGCATAGACAACGCGCCCGTCTGCGGTCGCGATGATTGCCTGTCCTTTACTGCCTGCGATATCGATCCCTTTGTTGCCCCCCTCAGAGGTAGCGAAGTTCTCGATAATCTTGCCGTCAGTTGGCCAGCGCCAGGTGGTGATTGACGAGCTGGCATTCTGACTGCTTGCAGTCGGTACAGTAGAGCTAACCACAGGTGCCGTAGTCGGTGCTGTGACAACAGTCGCAGTACCTTTATTATTCGGCAACATTTTGTTAGCACTCTGATCACCTGAATCCTCAGAATACGTAATTACAGGTTGTGAAGCAACCACCGTGGTGGTTTTTTGTGCAGGGGTGACGCTGTTATTTTGCGCAGTTACGTCGGCCGCTGAAACGGTGTTGCCTGGCGTAAGCGGTGTCCCCGTCGCGTTGCCAACCTGAAGCGTTTGCCCAACTTCCAGAGCGTACGGGGCCTGGACGTTGTTTCGCTGTGCCAGATCGCGGAAATCGTTGCCGGTGATCCAGGCAATATAGAACAGCGTATCGCCGCGCTTCACGGTATAGGTGCTGCCGCCGGTATAGCTACCTTTCGGAATGTTCCCATACTTGCGGTTATACACTATGCGGCCATTTTCGGTCTGAACAGGCTGATCCACTGGCTGAATCTGCGAAGGCTGCGTAACTGGACGCTGAACCGGCTGGATCTGCGGAGTTTGCTGCGCCGTGGACGTGCCCATTTTAGGCGGAGGGGTAATCAACATTCCGCTGGACGTGTTACCCGAGCCGCTGGTTCCATTGACGGAACTGACGGGCGCAGGTGCATTGTCAGAACTTGTACAGCCTGCCAGCCAGAGCGAAACCAGTGATAATGCCGCAACACGGCTGATGGTGAATTTTGGGCTTCCCGCGCTCATTTATCCCCCAGGAATGTGTTAACTACCAGTGACTTAAAAATAATCGTGATGGCACGAACCTATCGCGCCACACCATACGCTGAATTTGCCTCAATAACCCTGGAAAAATCCGAGTCTCAGGCCAGCTCGCCCTTAACCAGGGGCACAAAGCGCACGGCTTCCACGGTATCGATAATAAACTCGCCGCCGCGTCGACGAACGCGCTTTAAAAGCTGCTGCTCATCGCCGACGGGCAAAACCAGAATGCCGCCCTCGTCCAGCTGCGAGAGAAGTGCAGCGGGGATTTCAGGTGGCGCTGCCGTGACAATGATGGCGTCAAACGGGGCGCGAGCCTGCCAACCCTGCCATCCATCGCCGTGGCGTGTCGATACATTATGTAAATCAAGCTGTTTCAGGCGACGGCGCGCCTGCCACTGCAAGCCTTTAATCCGTTCCACGGAACAGACATGGTGCACAAGGTGGGCCAGGATCGCGGTCTGATACCCTGAACCGGTGCCAATTTCCAGCACCCGGGAGTCTGGCGTTAACTCCAGAAGCTCCGTCATACGCGCCACCATGTAAGGCTGCGAAATCGTCTGGCCTTGCCCGATGGGCAGCGCCACGTTTTCCCACGCTTTGTGTTCAAACGCCTCATCTACAAACTTCTCACGAGGAACCTGGGCAAGCGCATCCAGCACCTGCTCGTTGGCGATCCCCTGTGCGCGTAATTGTTCCAGAAGAGTTTGTACACGTTTACTTACCATTGCGCGTTCACTCCGACCCGATCTAACCAGTCCGACACCACATCATGCGCGCTATAAGCGGTTAAATCTACGTGCAACGGCGTAACGGAAACGTAACCCTCATCCACAGCAGCGAAGTCGGTGTCTGGCCCGGCATCGCATTTATCTCCCGGCGGGCCGATCCAGTACAGGGTATTGCCGCGCGGATCCTGCTGGGGAATAACCTGATCGGCCGGATGGCGACTGCCGCAGCGCGTCACGCGGATCCCTTTGATCTCGTCCAGCGGGAGATCCGGCACGTTAATATTGAGGATACGTCCGGTACGCAGCGGCTCGCGGCCAAGCGCACGGAGAATAGAGCAGGTTACCGCGGCGGCAGTGTCATAGTGGGTGTGGCCGTTTAACGAGACCGCCAGCGCCGGGAACCCCAGGTGACGCCCCTCCATCGCCGCGGCCACGGTGCCGGAGTAAATCACATCATCGCCAAGATTCGGCCCGGCATTGATGCCGGAGACCACAACATCCGGCCGCGGGCGCATCAGCGCATTTACGCCCAGAAACACGCAGTCGGTCGGCGTCCCCATCTGGACGGCAATATCGCCATTCTCAAAGGTAAAGGTGCGAAGTGAAGACTCCAGCGTCAATGAGTTAGACGCGCCACTGCGGTTACGATCGGGAGCCACGACCTGCACATCCGCAAATTCGCGGAGGTGTTTCGCCAGCGTCTGAATACCTGGCGCATGGATCCCGTCATCGTTACTCAGCAATATTCGCATAATCACCCGACGTGTTGATAAGTTCCCTGACAACACTGGTGGCAAAGCTACCTGCCGGCAGCCAGAAGCGTAACTCGACGGTTACGTCATCCCACCAGTTCCAGCTCAGCTGTTGCGGGTAGAGGAGCATCGCACGGCGCGCCGCCTCGACTTTTTCCCGCACCAGCAATGATTGTAATTCTGGCGCATCCGCCACCGCTGACTGCTCAGCGGCCAGCGCCTCGCCCTGGGTTCCCCAGTCGCCTGAGCCCGGCAAGGCGGCGGTAATCATCAGCGCTTTAGCGTCCACGCGCGACTGGGCATCGGCCATCTCATCGGCCGTTGCCACAAACCAGCTTCCGCGTCCCGCTAATTGTAGCGCATCGCCGACAACAACTTGATTCGCGTCCGGTTTTTTCAGCCGTTCGCTCACAATCTGATTAAACAACGCACTGCGGGCTGCCGACAACCAAAAACTGCGTTTATTCCTGTCGCGCACCGGCGCGCTGCTTTGCGCCCAGCGCAGCGCGCCCAGCAGGTTGCTGCCACCAATGCCAAAGCGCTGTGCGCCAAAATAGTTTGGCACGCCGCGTTCGGTAATGGCCTTAAGGCGTTTTTCAACGTCATCGCGGTCGGTCACTTCACGCAGCACCAGCGTGAAATCGTTGCCTTTCAACGCTCCCGGACGCAATTTGCGTTTGTGGCGGGCATACTCCAGTACCTTACAGCCCTCAAGCTCAAATTTGCTTAAATCGGGCATGGCATTGCCGGGCACGCGGGCGCAAAGCCACTGTTCGGTCACGGCATGCTTATCCTTTTGACCGGCAAAGCTCACCTCGCGGGCGTGAATGTTGAGGAATTTTGCCAGCGCGTCCGCCACGAAGCGGGTGTTGCAGCCGTTTTTCAGAATGCGCACCAGGATGTGCTCGCCTTCGCCGTCCGGCTCAAAACCCAGATCTTCCACTACCACGAAATCTTCAGGGTTGGCTTTCAGCAGACCCTTGCCCTGCGGTTTACCGTGCAGATACGTCAGGTTGTCGAAATCCGTCATTTGACCGCCTTCACCAGCAGCGCCACGGCTTCACAGGCAATGCCTTCGCCACGACCGGTAAAGCCCAGCTTCTCCGTGGTGGTCGCTTTGACGTTGACGTCGTCCATATGGCAGCCCAGATCTTCAGCGATAAACACGCGCATCTGAGGGATGTGCGGCAGCATCTTCGGTGCCTGAGCAATGATCGTCACATCAACGTTGCCGAGGGTGTAGCCTTTGGCCTGAATACGACGCCAGGCTTCGCGCAGCAGTTCGCGGCTGTCTGCGCCTTTAAAAGCAGGATCGGTGTCCGGGAACAGTTTACCAATGTCGCCCAACGCGGCGGCACCCAGCAGCGCGTCGGTCAGCGCATGCAGCGCCACGTCGCCATCAGAATGCGCCAGCAAACCTTTTTCGTATGGAATGCGCACGCCGCCAATGATAATTGGGCCAACGCCGCCAAAGGCGTGTACATCAAAACCGTGTCCAATACGCATTATGCCTTCTCCTGAGGGGTCGTACGGGTAAGATAAAATTCCGCGAGCTGTAAGTCTTCCGGGCGCGTCACTTTTATATTATCAGCGCGCCCTTCAACAAGCGTTGGGTGGAAACCGCAATACTCCAGCGCCGAGGCTTCGTCCGTAATGGTCGCACCTTCTTTAAGCGCACGCGTTAAGCAGTCGTGGAGTAATTGGCGGGGAAAAAATTGTGGCGTCAGCGCGTGCCATAAATCCACGCGCTCGACGGTGTGGGCAATCGCCGGTTTACCCGGTTCGGCACGCTTCATGGTGTCACGCACCGGGGCGGCCAGAATGCCGCCCACGTTACTGGTTTCACTCAGGGCCAGCAGACGTGACAGATCGTCGTGATGCAGACAGGGACGCGCGGCATCGTGCACCAGCACCCACTGCGCGTTCCCGGCAGCCTGAATGCCCGCCAGAACAGAGTCGGCCCGCTCGGCGCCGCCGTCAACAACGGTAATCTGAGGATGATTTGCCAGCGGGAGTTGCGCAAAACGCGCATCGCCGGGGCTGATGGCAATAACCACGCGTTTCACCCGGGCATGCGCCAGCAGCGCTGCCACGGCGTGCTCGAGGATCGTTTTATCGCCAATTGAGAGGTACTGCTTAGGACATTCTGTCTGCATGCGCCGGCCAAAACCTGCGGCCGGCACCACGGCACAGACGTCCGAAAAAGTTGCTGCCATGTCGTAATCCTGGGCCTGATTATCGATTGTTTTGTGCGGAGCCCTGATTGCGTTTAGACGCATCCGGAACCAGGCGATAAAACGTTTCGCCCGGCTTAGTCATACTGAGTTCATTGCGTGCGCGTTCCTCAATCGCCTCCTGGCCGCCATTGAGGTCATCAATTTCAGCAAAAAGTTGATCGTTACGCGCTTTAAGTTTGGCGTTTGTAGCCTGCTGTGCCGCGACGTCATCGCTCACCCGGCTGTAGTCGTGCAGTCCGTTTTTGCCGAACCACAGCGAATATTGCAGCCAGACCAGCAAAGCCAGCAACAGCAGCGTTAGTTTACCCATCCTGCCCCCTGAAAAAACGGCATCATCATCCCATAACTTTCCGCTGGACTCTACTGCGGGGTTTTAATTATGCCGTAAGTTAGCCCATCAGCCATAAAAACAGCAGGCCAAAGATAACCACAACGGTGGCGATAGTGATGAACGTACTATACAGGAGCTTGCCGTTGAAAAGGGAGTGCAGCGCCACGCCCACAACCACCGCAACGGGCATCAGCGCCAGGAAGAAAGGCCAGGTGTAGAGGAAGAAAAAGAGGGTGTTACCACCATAGATCAAAAACGGGATACCCAGCGCCAGTAACCACGACGCGAAGCCGACTATCGCCCCAGGGAAGGACCAGGTCGTCTCGTCGTCGGTCGTTAACGGTTCCGACCCGGTGGTAATCATGTAGTTTTCACTGTTGCGCATAGCTAATCCTGTGACCGTGACTCATCGCTCGGGAAGACAGCTCCCGAACGATACCGTCTCAGGATCTGATAATATCGTCCCGTCTGAGCAGGTCTAATAATTGGCTTACTAAATTTGTTACCAATTGTTGGCCTTCCAGATGAATCTCAGGGGATTCAGGCGCTTCGTAAACCGAGTCAATGCCGGTGAAGTTTCGCAGCTCTCCCGCGCGGGCTTTTTTGTACAGCCCTTTTGGATCGCGCGCTTCGCAGATTGCCAGCGGCGTATCCACAAACACTTCAATAAAGCGATTCTGCCCCACACGCTCGCGCACCATCTGACGTTCGGCGCGGTGCGGTGAGATAAACGCCGTCAGCACCACCAGCCCGGCATCCGCCATCAGGCTGGCGACCTCTCCTACCCGACGAATGTTCTCTTTACGGTCTTCATCGCTGAACCCTAAATCGCTGCACAGGCCGTGACGCACGTTGTCGCCGTCCAGCAGGTAGGTGCTCACCCCTTGCTGATGCAGCGCCTCTTCCAGCGCGCCTGCCACCGTGGATTTACCGGAGCCAGACAGCCCGGTAAACCACAGCACAACCCCACGGTGACCGTGGAGCTGTTCGCGCTGGGCGACGGTGACCGGATGAGGATGCCAGACGACGTTCTCATCATGGGCAGCCATTACTTGCCTCCCAGCAGATCGCGTGCGCCCCAGTGCGGGAAGTGCTTACGCACCAGCGCGTTCAGTTCCAGCTCGAAGGCGCTGAACCCAGACGTCACGCTCGCCTGTGCGTCAGGCTCGCGGACCATGCCGGCACCGACGGTGACGTTGGTCAGGCGGTCAATGAAGATCAGCCCGCCCGTCACCGGATTCTGCTGATACGGATCCAGCACCAGCGGCTCGTCGAAGGTCATATCCACCAGACCGATGCCGTTCAGCGGCAGCTCGCTCACGTCACGGTGGGTCAGGTTGTTGATGTCCACCTGGAACTGAATGCCGTCCACGCGGGCGCGGGTTTTCTTGCCGGCGATTTTAATGTCATAGCTCTGGCCTGCGGTCAGCGGCTGTTCGGCCATCCACACTACATCCACGGATGCGCCCTGCACCGCCGCCAGCGTTTCCTGCGCGTCGACCAGCAGGTCGCCGCGGCTGATATCAATTTCGTCTTTCAGTACCAGGGTTACCGCTTCACCTGCCCCGGCTTCGTCCAGATCGCCATCAAAGGTGACGATACGGGCGATGGTCGATTCCACGCCGGATGGCAGCACCTTGACGCGCTGACCCACCTTCACGGAGCCTGAAGCGAGAGTACCGGAGAAGCCGCGGAAATCGAGGTTCGGACGGTTCACGTACTGCACCGGGAAGCGCATCGGCTGGGTATCGACCACGCGCTGAATTTCAACGGTTTCCAGCACTTCCAGCAGCGTCGGGCCGCTGTACCACGGTATGTTCGCGCTCTGAGAGGCGACGTTATCCCCTTCCAGCGCCGACAGCGGCACAAAGCGAATATCGAGGTTGCCCGGCAGCTGTTCAGCAAAGGTCAGGTAGCTCTGGCGGATCTCGTCGAAACGCGCTTCGCTGTAGTCCACCAGATCCATTTTGTTCACTGCCACCACCAGGTGTTTGATCCCAAGCAGCGTAGAGATAAAGCTGTGACGACGAGTCTGATCCAGCACACCTTTACGGGCGTCGATCAGCAGGATCGCCAGGTCACAGGTGGACGCGCCGGTCGCCATGTTACGGGTGTACTGCTCGTGCCCCGGGGTGTCGGCGATAATAAATTTGCGCTTTTCGGTAGAGAAGTAGCGATAGGCGACATCAATGGTAATGCCCTGCTCGCGCTCCGCCTGCAAGCCGTCCACCAGCAGCGCCAGGTCGAGTTTTTCGCCCTGGGTGCCGTGGCGTTTACTGTCATTGTGCAGGGAAGAGAGCTGATCTTCGTAGATCTGGCGCGTGTCGTGCAGCAGACGACCAATCAGGGTACTTTTCCCGTCATCCACGCTGCCGCAGGTCAGGAAACGCAGCAGGCTTTTGTACTGTTGGGCGTGCAGATAAGCTTCTACGCCGCCTTCATCGGCAATTTGTTGGGCAATAGTCGTATTCATGGCGGCTCCTTAGAAATAACCCTGACGTTTCTTCAGCTCCATGGAGCCTGCCTGGTCGCGGTCAATCACGCGGCCCTGTCGCTCACTGGTGGTCGACACCAGCATCTCCTCGATGATCTCGGGCAGCGTCTGCGCACTGGATTCCACCGCGCCGGTCAACGGCCAGCAGCCGAGAGTACGGAAACGGACCATCTGTTTTTTGATCACTTCGCCCGGCTGTAAATCAATGCGATCGTCGTCGATCATCATCAGCATGCCGTCGCGCTCCAGCACCGGGCGTTCGGCCGCCAGATACAGCGGAACGATCTCAATATTTTCCAGATAGATGTACTGCCAGATATCCAGCTCGGTCCAGTTGGAGAGCGGGAAGACGCGAATGCTTTCGCCCTTGTTGATCTGGCCGTTGTAGTTGTGCCACAGCTCCGGACGCTGGTTTTTCGGGTCCCAGCGGTGGAAGCGGTCGCGGAAGGAGTAGATACGCTCTTTGGCGCGGGATTTCTCTTCGTCACGGCGCGCGCCGCCGAAGGCCGCATCAAAACCGTATTTATTCAGCGCCTGCTTCAGCCCTTCGGTTTTCATGATGTCGGTATGCTTGGCGCTGCCGTGCACGAACGGGTTGATGCCCATCGCCACCCCTTCCGGGTTTTTGTGCACCAGCAGCTCGCAGCCGTAGGCTTTGGCGGTACGGTCACGAAACTCGTACATCTCGCGGAATTTCCAGCCGGTATCCACGTGCAGCAGCGGGAACGGCAGCGTACCCGGATAAAACGCTTTACGCGCCAGGTGCAGCATGACGCTGGAATCTTTACCGATGGAGTACATCATCACCGGGTTAGAAAACTCGGCGGCCACTTCGCGGATAATGTGGATACTTTCCGCTTCGAGCTGCCGCAGGTGAGTAAGTCGTTTTTGGTCCATAACCGTTCCTTAAGCCAAATTTATAACAGAAGCGCCAAAGCCTTCTGTGTCGGTTGTGTGTTGGAACCAGGCGAGCGTGCTGTGCAGCTGCACCACTTCTCCCACCACGATCAGGGCGGGCATTGGGGCGTCTTTCGCCAGGGTTGCAAGGTCTTGTAAGGTGCCGATGGCGACATGCTGATCGACGCGTGTCCCGCGGGAGATCACCGCTACCGGCGTCGTCGCATCGCGACCGTGCTGAATAAGCTGTTCGCTGATGTCTGCCGCTTTCATCGTGCCCATATAAATCGCCAGCGTTTGTCGGCTCTGGGCGAGATGCGACCAGTCAAACGGCGTGCTGTCGGCTTTATAGTGCCCGGTCACAAAGGTCACGCTCTGAGCGTAATCGCGATGGGTCAGCGGAATACCGGCGTAGGCCGTAACGGCAGACGCCGCCGTAATGCCTGGGACCACCTGAAACGGAACGCCCGCTTCGGCTGCCGCCTGCAACTCCTCGCCACCACGACCGAAGATAAACGGGTCGCCCCCTTTCAGGCGCACCACGGTCTTGCCCGCTTTCGCAGCGGCAATCAGCATCTGGTTGGTGTCGTGCTGGGGCACGGAGTGCTCGCCGGCACGTTTGCCGACGCAAATTTGCTCCGCGTCACGGCGGATCAGCTCGCGAATACCGTCGGTGACCAGGTGGTCATAGAACACGACATCCGCATCCTGAAGAACCTGGAGGCCACGCAGCGTGAGCAGCCCGGCATCGCCCGGCCCGGCGCCCACCAGAATGATCTCCCCGCCCGTACTGCCGGGGTTATCCAGTTCGTCTTCGAGAATTTGTTGCGCCGCCGTCTCGTTACCGGCCTGCATCAGGCTGGCAAAGCGGCCGCGAAACACACGCTCCCAGAAGCGACGGCGTTCCGTCACGCTGGTCAGACGCGTTTTCAGGTGGTTGCGCCAGTAGCTGGCCTTCTCCGCCATGCGTCCGAGGCTGGTCGGCAGCAGCGCTTCGATTTTTTCCCGCAGCACGCGCGCCAGCACCGGGGCGGTGCCGCCGGAGGAGATCGCCACCAGCAACGGCGAGCGGTCGACAATCGACGGGAAGATAAATGAACATAACGGCTGGTCGTCTACCACGTTCACCAGACGGTGACGGGCCTGGGCTGCGTCGGAGATGCGGCGGTTGAGCGCCCGATCTTCGGTTGCCGCAATCACCAGCACCACGCTGTCGATCTGAGACTCTTCAAAATCCGCCTCTGCAACAATCTGCACCTGCGCCCCGGCGCGTTGCAGGAAGGCGATTTTGCGATCGGCAATTTCACCCGTCCCGACAACCAGTACCGGTCGGTCTTTTAAGGCAGCAAAAAGGGGGAGATAGTCCACAGGCAACAACTCACTAACAACCACGAATAAAGGGACTATAGGGGGCGGCTTAGATCGAATGAAATTACGAATTGGAATGAGTAGTTACTCAATGGAATAACGCCGTGGAAAAGCAAATATCAAAAAGTGCTTAACACGCGAAATTTCGGGCATTTAGGAGCAATTCAAATTGTGTCTACCCGATCACAGTTTCATACTATGCGGGTTAAAATTTTGCTCTGTTTTTAAGGACTCACTATGTTTTCCGCAATGCGCCACCGATTCGTTGCCCTGGCGCTCGGCGTTTGCTTTATCCTTCCGGCTCAGGCAAAAAATCAATCTTACGGTGAAATAGCCAGTATGCAGGCGCGGCATATTGCGACGGTCTTTCCGGGCCGTATGACCGGAACCCCAGCCGAGATGCTCTCAGCAGACTATATCCGTCAGCAATTTGCGGATATGGGCTATGAGAGCGACATTCGCGCTTTCCACAGCCGCTACATCTATACCACACGCAATAAAACGCAAAACTGGCATAACGTAACCGGCAGCACGGTCATTGCGGCGCACGAAGGAAAGGCGGCTGAGCAGATTATTATTATGGCGCACCTTGATACCTACACGCCGTTGAGCGACGCCGATGTCGATAATAACCTCGGCGGGCTGACGCTTCAGGGACTGGATGACAATGCGGCGGGTCTGGGCGTGATGCTTGAGCTGGCCGAACGCCTGAAGAATATTCCGACGAAATACAGCATTCGCTTTGTTGCGACCAGCGGCGAAGAAGAAGGAAAACTCGGCGCTGAGAATCTCCTTAAGCGCATGAGCGCTGAGGAGAAGAAAAATACGTTGCTGGTGATTAACCTCGATAATCTGATCGTGGGGGATAAGCTCTATTTTAATAGCGGACAGAGCACGCCGAGCAGCGTACGTAAACTCACCCGCGACCGCGCGCTGGCGCTTGCCCGCACGCATGGCGTCTATGCCGCGACAAATCCGGGCGGTAACCCACAGTATCCTAAAGGCACAGGCTGCTGTAATGACGGTGAAGTGTTTGATAAAGCGGGCATTCCGGTGCTGTACGTCGAGGCGACGAACTGGGCGCTGGGCAAAAAAGATGGCTATCAGCAGCGCAGCAAATCGAAAGCCTTTCCGGACGGGACCAGCTGGCATGATGTGCGGCTGGATAATCAGCAGCACATTGATAAAGCGCTGCCGCAGCGGATTGAGCACCGCAGCCGGGATGTCGTGAAGGTGATGCTGCCGCTGGTGAAGGAGCTGGCGAAAGCGGGGAAAGCCTGATGTCGTTAAGCCCGGTGGCGGCTACGCCTTACCGGGCCTACGTTTTGTGCCGTTGTAGGCCCGGTAAGCGCAGCGCCACCGGGCGAAAAAACATTACCCTTCGTGCAGCCCACACTCGCGCTTCAGCCCAAAGAATCGCGTCTCTTCTTCCGCCATTCCCGGTTCCCATTTACGCGTGGTGTGGGTGTCGCCTACCGACAGGTAGCCTTGATCCCACAGCGGATGGTACTTCAGCCCGTGCTTTTGCAGATACTGGTACACCGTGCGGTTATCCCAGTCGATGATCGGCAGCACTTTGAACACGCCGCGCTGCACCGCCAGCACCGGCAGCGTTGCCCGGCTCCCGGACTGCTCGCGGCGCAGGCCCGCGAACCAGGTCTGAGCGTTCAACTCTTTCAGCGCCCGGTTCATCGGCTCGACCTTGTTGATCTCATTGTATTTCTCAATGCCCTCAACGCCCTGTTCCCACAGCTTGCCGTAGCGCGCCTCCTGCCAGGCCGCGCTTTCCGTCGCGCGGTAAACTTTGAGGTTCAGCTTGAGCTTGTCCGTCAGCTCGTCAATAAACTGGTAGGTCTCCGGGAACAGATAGCCGGTATCGGTGAGGATCACCGGAATGTCCGGGCGGATCCGATTCACCAGGTGCAGGCTGACCGCCGCCTGGATGCCAAAGCTTGACGACAGCACATAGTCACCCGGCAGGTTTTCCAGCGCCCACGCCACGCGCCCTTCGGCGTCGAGTTTTTCCAGCTGGGCGTTGGTTTCTGCCAGGGCCAGAATGCGTTCGACTTTTGGCAGGTCATTTAGGGCGTTTAGATCGAGTACGGACATAAGAACCTCGTTTGCCTGTTTTGCCGGGCGGCACTGCGTTTGCCCGGCCTACAAAACCCGTAGGCCCGGTAAGCGAAGCGCCACCGGGCAAAGGATGTGTTACTCCCAGAAATCCCTGGCGGGATCGAGCACCGGGCGAATGATGCCCGCACGCACCGTAAAGTCGCCGAAGCCTTCACCCGCTTCACGCTCTTTCGCCCAGCGCCCGACAAGCTCGTCGATGGAATCAAGAATTTCCGGTTCCGTAATATTTTCACGGTACATACGCGGAATGCGCGTCCCCATACGGTTGCCGCCAAGGTGCACGTTGTAACGACCCGGCGCTTTGCCCACCAGACCCAGCTCGGCCAGCATCGCGCGACCGCAGCCGTTCGGGCAGCCGGTGACGCGCATAACAATATGCTCGTCCGGAATACCGTGTTTTTCCAGAATCGCTTCCACTTTATCAGTGAAGGACGGCAGGAAACGCTCGGCTTCGGCCATCGCCAGCGGGCAGGTCGGGAACGACACGCAGGCCATCGAGTTTTCACGCTGCGGTTTAACCGCATTCATCAACCCATGATCGCGCGCCAGCTTCTCGATCTTCGCCTTCTGGCTTTCCGGCACGCCGGCAATAATCAGGTTCTGGTTGGCGGTAATGCGGAACTCGCCTTTATGGATCTTAGCAATTTCCAGCAGACCGGTTTTCAGCGGGCGGCCCGGATAATCCAGAATACGACCGTTTTCAATAAACAGCGTCAGGTGCCATTTATTATCGATACCTTTCACCCAGCCAATGCGATCGCCGCGACCGGTGAATTCGTAAGGGCGGATCGGCTCAAACTTGATCCCCGCGCGACGCTCCACTTCTTCTTTGAACGTCTCGACGCCCACGCGCTCCAGGGTGTATTTGGTTTTCGCGTTTTTACGGTCGGTACGGTTGCCCCAGTCGCGCTGGGTAGTAACCACCGCCTCAGCCACGGCCAGCGTGTGCTCCAGCGGCAGGAAGCCGAACTCGCTCGCGGTGCGGGCGTAGGTTTTCTTGTTCCCATGCTCGATGGACAAACCGCCGCCCACCAGCAGGTTAAAGCCGACCAGCTTGCCATTTTCGGCAATCGCCACGAAGTTCATGTCGTTGGCGTGCAGGTCGATATCGTTCTGCGGCGGGATAACCACCGTGGTCTTGAATTTGCGCGGCAGGTAGGTCTGACCGAGGATCGGCTCTTCGTCCGTGGTCGCGACTTTCTCCTGATCGAGCCAGATCTCCGCATAGGCACGCGTGCGTGGCAGCAGGTGCTCGGAGATCTTCTTCGCCCACTCGTACGCTTCGGCGTGCAGCTCGGACTCATACGGGTTCGAGGTGCAAAGCACGTTACGGTTCATATCGTTGGCGGTCGCCAGCGCGTCCAGCCCCACGGAGTGCAGCATCTGGTGCACCGGCTTGACGTTTTTCTTCAGAATGCCGTGGAACTGGAAGGTCTGACGGTTAGTCAGACGGATGCTGCCGTAAATCGTGTTTTCACCGGCAAACTTGTCAATCGCCTGCCACTGTTTGGTGGTGATGATGCCACCCGGCAGGCGGCAGCGCAGCAGCATCGCATGACGCGGCTCCAGCTTCTGTTCGGCACGTTCGGCGCGGATATCGCGGTCGTCCTGCTGGTACATACCGTGGAAACGGATCAGCAGGAAGTTGTCGCCTTTGAAACCGCCGGTCAGGCCGTCATTTAAATCTTCGGCAATGGTACCGCGCAGGTAGTTGCTCTCTACCTTCATGCGCTCGGCATCAGACAGTTTGCCTTCGACCACCAGTGGGCCAGGATGTTTTTCGCTCATTAGTAGACATCTCGCTGATAACGGCGCTCTACGCGCAGCTCACTTAAAAATTCATCCGCCGTTTCGGCATCCATACCGCCGAATTCGGCAATCACTTCCAGCAGTGCCTGCTCAACGTCTTTCGCCATGCGATTGGCGTCGCCGCAGACATAAATGTGGGCGCCGTCATTGATCCAGCGCCACAGCTCTGCGCCCTGTTCGCGCAGTTTGTCTTGTACGTATACTTTTTCTTTCTGATCGCGGGACCAGGCCAGATCGATGCGGGTCAGCACGCCCTCTTTGACGTAGCGCTGCCATTCAACCTGGTAGAGGAAATCTTCAGTAAAATGCGGGTTGCCGAAGAACAGCCAGTTTTTACCCGGCGCCTCGTCCACTGCACGCTGCTGCATAAAGGCGCGGAACGGTGCGATGCCGGTGCCCGGGCCAATCATGATCACCGGCGTTTCCGGGTTCGCCGGCAGGCGGAAGTTGTCGTTGTGTTCGATAAAGACGCGCACCTCGCCCTCTTCTTCCACGCGGTCGGCCAGGAAGCCCGACGCCCCACCCGCCCGCGCGCGGCCTTCGATGTCGTAACGCACCACGCCAACGGTGATGTGGACTTCGTTTTCCACTTCCGCCTGTGAAGAGGCGATGGAGTAAAGACGCGGCGTCAGCGGACGCAGCAGGCCGATCAGCGCGTCGGCATCCAGCTGTGCCGGGGAGAAACGCACCATGTCGACAATCGGCGTCGTCGCGGCGTAATGCTGTAACTTCACTTTGTCCCCCACCAGCGGCAGAAGGGACTCGCTGCGCGTTAAGGTGGCGTAGTTTTCAACGATATTGGCGGTGTTCACCGTCAGCTCGAAATGCCACTGAAGCGCCTCAGAGAGCGGTAAGGTTTTACCTTCCACCTGGACCGGCTCCGTGCCTTTCAGCCACAGCAGCTCGACCAGCTCTTTCACCAGCGCCGGATCGTTCTGATACCAGACGCCCAGCGCATCGCCAGGCTGATAACGCAGGCCGGAGTCACCGAGATCGATTTCGATATGGCGCACGTCTTTTTCCGAATCACGGCCCGTGATTTTCTGGTTTACCGACAGGCTCGCCGTCAGCGGCGCCTCTTTCGTGTAAGGGCTGGTGTGGATTTCGTTGACGGTGCCCGCTGCGGTAACGGCGGCTTGCGCTGGCGTCTCTTTCGGGACGCGGGCCTTCAGCACCTCAACGATGCGCGTCCGCCATTCGGCGGCGGCGGCCTGGTATTCGACATCAGCGTCTACGCGATCCAGCAGGCGCTCTGCACCCAGCTCCGCCAGCTTGCTGTCGAAGTCTTTACCGGACTGGCAGAAAAATTCATAGGACGTATCACCGAGGCCGAAGACGGCAAAGGCGGTGCCCTCCAGCCTGGGCGCTTTTTTCGAGAACAGGAACTTATGCAGCGCGACGGCTTCTTCCGCAGGCTCACCTTCCCCCTGCGTTGACGCCACCACCACCAGCAGTTTTTCTGACGCGATCTGTTTGAATTTATAATCCCCGGCGTTGACCAGGTTAACGTTCAGCTTCGCGGCGAGCAGGTCATCACGCAGCGCTTCGGCCACACGACGGGCATTACCCGTTTGCGAAGCGGAGATAAGCGTGATGGCAGGAATTTCAACGGCCGTTGGCGGGACGCCAGCCACAGCACCCGGCTGCTGATTGAGCATTCCCCAGAAATAGCCGGAGACCCAGGCGAGCTGGGTGGGTGAAAAATCGGAAGTCGCGGCCTGGAGGCGCGCCAGTTGCTCCGGGTTAAGGGGAAGCAAATTTGAAGGTGGGGCCTGTGTTGTCATGCGTCGTTATGTTCCAGTAGCAAAGCGGACTTTAAGCGAATAAATCCAAACTGAAGATAAGGTTAACGGCGGGGATAATAACAATTAAAGAAGGGATGGAAATAATAAATAACCAAATGGACTAACCTGTTTTAGTTATCGTTCTTAACGATAAAAGCGATTAAATAACTATTTGAAATAAAACAATAAAGGCCGATAAACACCATGAATACGAGGCGGTGACCGTTCAGAGCCGTTTTAGTTAATGATAAAAATTGTGCTTTCCGGTACTATGCGGCGGTTTTTTCCGCATTCCTGAGAGCTATGATGTCCACCACACTGTTTAAAGATTTCACCTTCGAAGCCGCACACCACCTTCCACACGTTCCTGCCGGACACAAATGTGGCCGCCTGCATGGACACTCGTTTATGGTGCGTCTTGAAATCACCGGTGAAGTCGATCCCCATACGGGCTGGATCATGGACTTTGCCGAACTGAAGGCTGCGTTTAAGCCGACCTACGATCGTCTCGATCACTACTATCTGAATGATATTCCGGGCCTTGAAAACCCGACCAGCGAAGTGCTGGCGAAATGGATTTGGGATCAGATGAAACCGCTGGTGCCGCTGCTGAGCGCGGTGATGATCAAAGAGACCTGCACGGCAGGCTGCGTCTACCGCGGGGAGTGAATCTCCTCCGTTGCGGCCTCACGAGGCACGAGCGGCGTAAACTCGTAGAGCACCAGCGCATTACTCTCCAGTGATTCACTCAGTTGCCAGCCGTCATAAAGGCGTTCATCGCGTACGGAAAGCGTTGGACGCGCTTTATGCGCTATCCAGCGCCACATCTCTTCATCAGGGCCGCTTTCGCTGCCAACCCCTTCAAGTAACGGATAGAGCGCGCCGTTGTGCTGATCAAACAGATGACATTTAATTCGCCATTTACCGCGCATTCCCTTCAGGTGTAAATGATACTGCTGGCGAAAACGCTGGATGAATGCTTCTTCACTGGAAAGGAGCGGATTAAAAACCACCACATTACGCAGCAACAGCTGATAACCATTGCGATGGCGCGTAAGCAGGACACGCTTATCATTGACCAGCACCTCGCCCCGCAGACGTTGCCAGAGCCAGAGTACCCAATAAACCGGACGCGGCAGACCATGGTTATACTGTAGCGCCAGGCTTGAGGTATCGATGGTGTTGTTCGCACGAGCTTCTCCCTGAAGGCCCGAATTAAGCCAGAATCCCGCCAGCCAGACCTGCTCCGAAAGCCCGAGCAGGTTCTGCATCAGCAGCGCCCCACGAAAAAACCAGCCGTTTGTCGCCCGTGTGTTGCCGGTGAGGGTATTCCAGGAGAGAAGCCAGACGGGAAGCGAACATTTACGCAGGCGAAGGGCAGCGAGGATCTGGCGGACCTTCAGTATCGGATAATTTTCCGTTGAAGAGAGAGGGGTTGCCTCCAGCTGCGCGGGATCGAGAAGTTCATTAGCATCGGCAGAACAGGCAAGAAAATCGGCCTGCATCAGGATGGCTGAACTGAACAGGGTATCGTCGCTTACGCCCGCGCTGACGGGGGCAAATCGGTGCCATAAACCAAACTTTGCCTGCGGAAGATAAGTTCGTATTGCCTTTTGCTGGGCCAGCCAGACCTGCTCCCGGGTCTCCTCACTTGCCTGTGTTGACCAGTGCATGACGAAGTGCCAGCCCGCGGTGATCTCTGGCGAAAAATGATTAACCGACTGTTGTAAAAAACGGGTAAGAAGATCGCGACGGGTCGTTACGCCGGTGTGCAGTAGCACCGTCCACTGCTTTTTTGCCAGCCAGGTGAAGAGCTGATGCAGATTGTACCAGCAGGCGTAGCCCGCCATCTGGGGGTCATCCCACCCGGTGGCAAACAGACGACTGCTGAGAAAAGGTTCGGCGATATCAATCCCCTCAATGGGAATGGCCTCATTTATCGCCTCCAGATTTTGTCGAACGTCCTCACGCAGCAAATCGTCGAGCTCACGCAGGGTAATGACCACCCGCATACGGCGCAGCGAGGCAGAAAGAGGATTAAGCTGCTCAAGATCCAGGCTCTGCTCCTGCTGCGGATGAACGATGAGCGGCGAGGCTCCCCAACCGCGCGCCACCGGTTCATTGAGCAGGCTAAACAGCTTGTCCACGGCGACCGGATAGCGCTGCTCACGCCTGTCCGTCCGAATACGTGCCGCCTCCGGGTGCTGGCGCCGGGCCTTACGAAACTCACCCGGAGACATATTGTGAACACGCCTGAACCGATCGCTCATCATACGCGTGCTGGCGAAACCCTGCTCAAGCGCAATCTGGTGCAGCGGTCGGTTCGTCAGCCGGAGAGCGTCGGCCGCCTTTTCCAGCCGCAGGTGGGTGATGTACTGCATGAAACTGATCCCCACCTCCTTGCGAAAGAGACGAGAGAGCCAGGCTTCAGAGACATATTCACTCGCGGCGATTTCCGCAAGCGTAATACGGCGGGAATAACTGGCATTGATCCGCTCTATCACCCGGGCGATGCGTTTGCTGTGCGCTGATGAAAGTTCCCGGGACAGCATACGGGCGGGCTGTTGAAAGCGGCTGGTCAGCAACAGCAATATCTCGCTCAGCCAGCGGTACGCCTCCAGCCGGTAGCGGTGCGGGTCGTTGATGAGGGTGACCACAAGAAGCTGGCGCAGCAGATCGCGAAGCGCATCGCATTGGGGCCAGACGCCTCCGGCTTCTGCCGGTACAGCATAATCATGGGCAAAAAAATCATTGCAGAGCTGGACGACCCAGCGCCCGGAAAGGGTTACGCGCAGGGTGACATTTGCCGTTTCGCTCGTGAACTGCCAGCGCCGATGACGGTTGATGATAGCAAGGGTATTGGCCTCCAGGATGTCATGTCCCACATCGGTGTTCAGCTCTGCCCGCCCTTCCAGCACCCAGAGCAACGTTAGCGTATCGCCTTCATCCTCCACGCAGTGGCGAATGTCCTGAATCTCTATCCAAAACTTATCTCCCCGTTGCGCCATCTTACCCCTCACCAAAGACAAAAAATGACCTGATCTTTTTTGTCATAACTGAATTGTATGAAAAACAATCAAAATAAAGCCGTCGCTTTACAACAAAAAAATGCATTTTCAGGCGGGACGATCGTCATAGACTCGAAATTATCATCGTTTGGCAGAAAAAGGATAACAAAAATGACACATCCAATTATCGAAGCTCTGCGTGGCAACGAAGCCCGGTTCACTGAATTACGTCACTATTTTCATCAGCATCCTGAAATTGGTTTTGAGGAGCACAACACGAGCGATCGCGTTGCAGCGCTGCTTCAGGAATGGGGATATGAGGTTCATCGCGGCCTGGCGAAAACCGGTGTGGTCGGCACACTGAAGGTGGGTAACGGGCATAAACGCCTGGGTCTGCGCGCCGATATGGATGCGCTGCCAATGCAGGAAAACAACGGCAAGGCGTGGAGCAGTACCGTTGAGGGTAAATTCCACGGCTGCGGTCATGACGGCCACACCACAACGCTCCTGTATGCAGCGGAGTACCTGGCACGCACCCGTAATTTTAACGGCACGCTGCACCTTATTTTTCAGCCCGCGGAAGAACTTCTGTATGGCGGACGCGTTATGGTAGAGGACGGTTTGTTTGACCTGTTCCCCTGCGACCACATCTTTGGTCTACACAATATGCCGTCACAGCCCCTCGGAAAAATTGGTCTGCGCGATGGCGCCATGATGGCCTCTTCCGACACCCTTCATATTGAGGTTAACGGCGTGGGTGGTCACGGCGCGGTGCCAGAACATACCGTTGACGCCACCCTGGTTGCCTGTCATATCACTATCGCGTTGCAGTCCATTGTTTCGCGCAACATTACCCCCTTCCAGCCAGCCGTCGTTACCGTAGGCAGCATTCAGGCCGGGCACGCCCCTAACATTATCAACGACAAAGTATTGATGAAACTTACCGTGCGCACGCTGGATGAAAGCGTGCGGCAAACCGTGCTACAGCGTATCCATGATATCGCCGTTGCACAGGCGGAAAGTTTCAATGCGACGGCCACCATTCGACACATTAACGGCAGCCCGGTGCTGAAAAACAATCCGCAAGCCAACGAGATGGTGCGCAGCGTCGCCACCGATCTGTTCGGTCAGGATGCCGTCGCGGAGGTGAATGCGTTTATGGGCAGCGAGGACTTTGCATTCATGCTCGAGAAAAATCCCAATGGCTGCTATTTCACGCTTGGCGCCGGGGATGAGCCTGACCGCTGCATGGTGCATAACCCGGGCTACGACTTTAACGACAACATTCTCCTCACCGGCGCGGCGCTGTGGGCCGCACTGACCGAACACTATCTGCGCTGATTCGCACCTTCCCGGGAGGGCTGCACTATGAGTACCGTTTCCCTGACAGGCGCATCTGCCTACGCCGGTAACGATCGGCTGCTGGCGGGTATCGTCATGAGCGTTCTGACATTCTGGCTGTTTGCCCAGTCGGTTATCAACGTGGTTCCGGCCATGCAGAATAGCCTCGATATTGCCCTCGAAACCCTTACGCTGGCCGTCAGCCTGAGCGCGTTGTTCAGCGGCTGTTTTGTCGTCGCCTGCGGTGGGTTTGCCGATAAGTTTGGGCGCATGCGCCTGACCATGATTGGCCTGATCCTGAGCATGATCGGGAGTGGTCTGCTGTTCATTTCATGGGAGCCCGTCCTGTTTCTGTTGGGACGAGCGATACAGGGGCTATCAGCGGCCTGCATTATGCCCGCCACGCTGGCGCTGATTAAAACCTGGTATGAAGGTAAAGCACGCCAGCGCGCAATCAGTTTCTGGGTTATCGGTTCATGGGGCGGGAGTGGCCTGAGCTCGTTTGTGGGGGGCGCCATCGCCACCACGCTGGGCTGGCGCTGGATTTTTATTTTGTCGATGGTGGTAGCGCTGGTCGCGCTATTGCTTATCCGCGCCACGCCGGAAAGCCGCTGCCCTGATGCGTGTCGACACAAACTGGATATCAGCGGCCTGGTGAGTTTTGTCCTTATGCTGGTGCTGTTCAATCTGTTTATCAGCAAAGGACACAGCTGGGGCTGGAGCAGCAGTTTATCGCTTCTTGTACTGTGTGGAGCCGTGATTGCACTGATGTGCTTTATCGTTACCGGGCGGCGGAAAGGCGATGCGGCGCTGATCGATTTCGCCCTGTTTAAAAACCGGGCCTATAGCGCCTCGGTATTCTCAAATTTCCTGCTCAACGGCTGCATTGGCACCATGATGATCGCCAGCATCTGGTTGCAGCAGGGCCATCATCTGTCACCGCTACAGACCGGCATGATGACGCTGGGGTATCTGGTTACCGTACTGGCGATGATCCGGGTGGGTGAAAAACTGCTTCAGCGCTATGGTGCCAGGCTGCCGATGATGACCGGCCCGCTGCTGACCGCAACAGGTATTTCGCTGATTTCATGCACCTTCTTAAGCAAAGAGGTCTACATTGTTACCGTTTTTCTGAGCAATATTTTATTCGGGCTGGGGCTCGGATGTTACGCCACGCCCTCAACGGACACGGCGGTAATGAATGCCCCTGAAAACAAAGTGGGGGTGGCTTCTGGGATCTATAAGATGGGCAGTTCCCTGGGCGGCGCAATGGGTATCGCGGTCACCGCATCGCTGTACGCGCTATGGCTGCCGATGGGAACGGCCAGTGCCGCGCAGTATGCCTTGCTTTTCAACAGTGCGATTTGCCTTGGGTCGGCAGTCGTGACCTGGGCTTTACTGCCAACAACAAAAGCCCCGCGTTAAGCGGGGCCACAAAAGTATCAGGCAATGTTCAGATATTTGTGCGTCTGCATCGACAGCCGCCAGTTGCGGGCGATACAGGTTTCAATGCACAGACGGGTCGCATCGTCTTTCTGGCTGATAGGCTGTAGCGCGATCACGCGCTGCTTTTCGTCCGTCAGCGTCGCCAGCAGTTCGTCCAGCGCTTCGATGTCACGCACGCGCCCCACCGGATGTTTGATCTCATCAGCTCGCTCAAGCGCCTGCGACAGTACGTCATACCCACCACGCATATTCACTTTTGGTGAAACCGTTACCCACGTTGAATGGGAGCAGCGCACTTCATGGGTGCCGCTGGTTTCGATCTGACAGCTATAGCCGTTCTTCTCGAGCAGTTCGGTGAGCGGCATCAGATCGTGAATGCAGGGTTCCCCGCCGGTGATCACCACGTGCCGCGCCGTCCAGCCCTGACGACCAATAATGGCAAGCAGATCTTCTGCGCTACCCGCGCCCCATTTATCGCTCTCTTTGGTTTTCGCCAGAATGCTGAACAGCGATACTTCCCGATCTGCGAGCTTATCCCACGTATGTTTGGTATCACACCAGGCGCAGCCAACCGGGCATCCCTGTAAACGAATAAAGATAGCGGGAACGCCGGTAAAGTAACCCTCGCCTTGCAGGGTCTGGAACATCTCGTTAATCGGGTACTGCATAGTCAACTCTGTTAAGGGGATAAACGATAAGTATCGCAGATCCCCGTCAGATGATCATGCTCCATCGGTGCTTTGCGCGCCAATTGCCGCCATAAACCGTTCCGTAATTTGCTGTGGTCGGGTGATCGCCCCGCCGACGACAACCGTGTGCGCCCCCAGCGCCAGACACCTGGCCGCGCGTTCAGGCGTATCCACGTTACCTTCAGCAATCACGGGGATCGTGACGGCAGACAGCACCTCTTTCAAAAACGCGCAGTCATTTTCCGGTAGCGAATGGCCCGCAGTCTCCGCCGTATAACCGTAAAGGGTGGTTCCGACGCAATCAAACCCCAGCGCCTGCGCGGCCACGGCCTCCTGCACGGTGGCAATATCCGCCATCAGCAGCAGCGAAGGGTAACGGGTGCGGATCTGCGCGATCAGCATGTCCAGCGATCCGCCACCGGGCCGTTTCCGGGCGGTCGCATCCAGCGCAACGATCTCCGGGGCGACCGCCATCAACTCATCCACTTCTTTGAGCGTTGCGGTGATGAACACCTCGCTGTCCGGATAGTCTCGTTTGATGATGCCGATTACCGGCAGTGAGACCAGCCCTTTGATAGCCTCGATATCCACCACGCTATTGGCGCGGATCGCAGCGGCACCGCCCTGGGCCGCCGCCAGCGCCATTCGCGACATAATAAACGGGCTGTGCAGCGGTTCGTTTTCCAGCGCCTGGCAGGAGACGACCAGTTTTCCTTTCAGGTTATCCAGTACAGTTTTCATTACGATAAGATCTCTTCTACTTCGTTTTTGATAATGGTGACGTGCGGGCCATAGATGACCTGGACACCGTTGCCGCGGACGATTACGCCGCGGGCGCCGGTCGCTTTCAGTGCAGATTCATTGACTTTGCTACCGTCTTTAACCGTGACGCGAAGGCGCGTGGCGCAGCAGTCAACGTCATCCAGATTGTCTTTTCCTCCCAGCCCGGCGATCACCGCCGCGGCGCGCTCGCTTTGCGGCAGGGTAGCCTCGTCAGCCAACGCCTCCTTTTCACGGCCCGGCGTGGCAAAATCAAAACGTTTGATCAGATAGCGGAAGGTACAGTAGTAAAGGAAGAACCACGGTACGCCCACCAGCGGTACGAACATCCAGTTAGTTTTCGCTTCCCCCTGCAAAATGCCGAACAGCACGAAATCAATAAACCCGCCGGAGAATGTTTGTCCGATGGTGATGTGCAGCATGTGCGCGAGCATGAACGCCAGCCCGTCAAACAGCGCATGAATGACGTACAGCACCGGGGCAATAAACAGGAATGAGAACTCTATGGGCTCGGTAATTCCCGTCAGGAATGAGGTTAACGCCGCAGAGAGCAGCAGCCCGGCAACCCGCTTTTTGTTCTCCGGCCTGGCCGTGTGGTACATCGCAAGGCAGGCGCCGAGCAGACCAAACATCATGGTAATAAAGCGCCCGGACATGAAGCGCGACGTGCCCTCATAGAAATGCTGCGTGTTCGGGTCGGCGAGCTGGGCGAAGAAGATCCGCTGCGTGCCCTCAACCAGGTGACCGTTAACAATTTCACTGCCGCCAAGCGCGGTGGTCCAGAACGGAAGATAGAAGATGTGGTGCAAACCAAACGGGCCAAGCATGCGCAGGATGAAGCCGTACAGCAACGTCCCCAGATAGCCGGTGGCATCCACCAGCCCGCCGAGGCCAAAGATCAGCTTCTGAAAATGCGGCCAGACCACGGTCATCAGCGCGCCGACGAGTATCGCCGCCAGTGAGCTGATAATGGGAACGAAGCGTGAGCCGCCAAAAAAGCCCAGGAATTGCGGAAGCGCGATTTTATTAAACCGATGATGCAGTGCGCAGGTCACCAGCCCAATAACTACCCCACCAAACACGCCCGTTTCAAGCGTCTGAATACCCAGCGTCATGCCCTGCCCTACGGCGCCCGGGTTCTCATGCGCCAGTTTTCCGGTCAGGATCAGCAGCGCATTGATAGTGGCATTCATCACCAGATAAGCGAGCAACGCCGCCAGCCCTGCCGTGCCTTTATCATTTTTCGCCAGCCCAACGGCGACCCCAACAGCAAACAGTACCGACAGGTTTGCAAACACAATCGAGCCTGCGCTGCTCATGATGGTAAAGATGGCCTGTAGCCAGCCAACGTCTAAAAATGGATACGCAGTAAGCGTATTTGGATTCGATAGCGCCCCGCCGATCCCCAGCAACAGACCTGCTGCGGGCAGTATGGCGATGGGTAACATAAAGGATTTGCCGAAGCGCTGCGCTTTTTCAAACCATCCGCCGGAAGACGCTCCGCTGAACATTTGCATCATTTTTTTATCCCCCTGGTTATTGATGAAAATTTTTACCATATATATTTTTAATTGTGAAAATTACCACCAAAAACCAGGACACCGATCATACTTTTTCGAAATGACTGGCATCTTTCCCCCGCTTTCCGCCACACTAGTTGGCAGAGAAACGCATTAAGGATCTAGCATGTCGGACCATGAAAACCTGCTGCTGAAGCTACGCCAGGAGGCTTCCGGGTACAGCCCAACGCAACAAAAACTGGGGGAGTTTGTCCTCAACGATCCTGCCAGGGTGCTCTACCTGACGATCACCGAGCTGGCGCGTGAAAGCGGCACCAGCGAGGCCAGCGTCACACGCCTTTGCCGCACGCTGGGCTGTAAGGGATATAACGAATTTAAAATGGCGCTTGCGCTGGATATTCAGCAGGGTTTGCCGGAGCGTCAGGCAGGAGATGCAATAGATAACGTGGTGGATGAGTCTGTCCAGGCGCTGCAAGATACCGCAAAACTCCTCGACCGGGCCCAGCTTGAACAGGCGACACTGGCCCTGCATCAGGCGCAGTCAGTGCAAATTTACGGAGTGGCGGCCAGCGCGATTCTGGGGGAGTATTTGCATTACAAGCTGCTGCGACTCGGCAAACCTGCACAGCTGTTTAGCGATATGCATCGCGCCGCCATGAATGCGACGACGCTCTCGAAAGAGACGCTGGTGGTGGCCATCTCAAGTTCCGGCTCTACACGGGATCTGCTTCACGTGGTGAAACTCGCCCGCAAGAGGGGCGTTAAGGTACTGGCACTCAGCAATACGCCTCGCAGCCCGCTGGCCTCCCTGAGCGATTTACAGCTGGTTGCAGCCAAACCCGAGGGACCGCTGAGCGCGGGTGCGCTCAACGCCAAGGTTGGCGTGATGCTACTGGTTGAACTGCTAACCACTTCCCTTATTGCAGTAGACAGCCATTACGGTGACGTTAGCCAGCAAACGGCAAGCGCCACGTTGCCGCTTCTGCTATAGAAAACAAAAAACCCGCCGAAGCGGGTTTTTTCATAAGAACGAAGGTTCAGGCTTATGCCTGGCCTTTGATCTCTTTACGACCGTTGTAAGGTGCTTTTTCGCCCAGCGCTTCTTCGATACGAATCAGCTGGTTGTATTTAGCAACACGGTCAGAACGGCTCATAGAACCGGTTTTGATCTGGCCAGCAGCGGTACCAACAGCCAGGTCAGCGATGGTAGCGTCTTCAGTTTCGCCAGAACGGTGAGAGATAACCGCGGTGTAGCCAGCGTCTTTCGCCATTTTGATCGCAGCCAGCGTTTCGGTCAGAGAACCGATCTGGTTGAATTTGATCAGGATGGAGTTAACGATGCCTTTCTCGATGCCTTCTTTCAGGATCTTGGTGTTGGTTACGAACAGATCGTCACCAACCAGCTGGATTTTGTCGCCCAGTACTTTGGTCTGGTATGCGAAACCATCCCAGTCAGACTCGTCCAGACCGTCTTCGATAGAAACGATTGGGTACTGTTTGGTCAGGTCTTCCAGGAAGTGGGTGAACTCTTCAGAGGTGAACGCTTTGTTGCCTTCGCCGGCCAGAACGTATTTACCGTCTTTGTAGAATTCAGATGCTGCGCAGTCCATCGCCAGGGTGATGTCTTTGCCCAGCTCGTAGCCTGCTGCTTTAACTGCTTCAGCGATAACAGCCAGTGCTTCTGCGTTAGAACCCAGGTTTGGCGCGTAGCCGCCTTCATCACCAACAGCCGTGTTCATGCCTTTAGCTTTCAGAACTTTAGCCAGGTTGTGGAACACTTCAGAACCCATACGTACCGCTTCTTTCAGGGTTTTCGCGCCAACTGGCTGAATCATGAATTCCTGAATATCAACGTTGTTGTCTGCGTGCTCACCACCGTTGATGATGTTCATCATTGGTACAGGCATGGAGTATTTGCCTGGGGTGCCGTTCAGTTCAGCGATGTGCTCGAACAGTGGCATGCCTTTAGCTGCCGCTGCCGCTTTGGCGTTCGCCAGGGAAACGGCCAGGATTGCGTTCGCACCGAAGTTAGATTTGTTTTCAGTACCGTCCAGATCGATCATGATCTTGTCGATGCCAGCTTGATCTTTAGCATCTTTGCCAACGATAGCCTGAGCAATAGGACCGTTAACAGCGCCAACCGCTTTCAGTACGCCTTTGCCCATGAAACGGGATTTGTCGCCATCACGCAGTTCCAGCGCTTCGCGGGAACCTGTAGAAGCACCTGATGGAGCCGCTGCCATACCGACGAAACCACCTTCCAGATGAACTTCAGCTTCAACGGTCGGGTTACCACGGGAGTCGATGATTTCACGACCGATGACTTTAACGATTTTGGACATTAGATTTTCCTCAGTACAAGTTAAACTAAAACTCCAGACAAACAACGCGTACCAAAGGTACGCGTTGCCGTTCTAACTTTTTTTACTTCGCCTGACGCTTCTGGTACTCGCTGGCGGCTTTCACGAAGCCTGCAAACAGCGGATGCCCGTCACGCGGCGTTGAAGTAAATTCCGGGTGGAATTGGCAGGCCACGAACCACGGATGGTTAGGCACTTCGATGATCTCGACTAACTGATCATCCCCGGAACGGCCCGCAACACGCAGACCCGCAGCTTCAATTTGTTTCAACAACATGTTGTTGACTTCATAGCGGTGACGATGGCGCTCGGTGATGACCGGCTCGCCGTACAGCTTGCGTACCACGCTATCGTCGGACAGCTGGCAGGCCTGTGCGCCAAGACGCATGGTGCCACCCAGATCGCTCTTCTCGGTACGGACTTCGACGTTACCGTCTTCGTCGCGCCATTCCGTAATCAGCGCCACAACAGGGTACTTACAGTCTGGCACAAATTCCGTAGAGTTCGCGTTTTCCATTCCCGCTACGTTGCGCGCAAATTCAATCAGCGCAACCTGCATACCCAGGCAGATACCGAGGTATGGAATATTGTTTTCACGCGCATAGCGTGCAGTGGCGATCTTGCCTTCAACACCACGGTAGCCGAAGCCGCCAGGGATGAGGATAGCATCCAGATCTTTAAGAATTTCAACGCCGCGCGTCTCCACATCCTGTGAATCAATCAGCTTGATGTTCACAGAGACGCGATTCTTCAGACCACCGTGTTTCAGCGCTTCGATAACTGACTTATAGGCATCCGGCAGTTCGATGTACTTGCCGACCATACCGATAGTCACTTCGCCGCCCGGATTGGCTTCTTCGTAAATCACCTGCTCCCATTCAGACAGGTTAGCTTCCGGACAGTTCAAGCTGAATCGTTTACAAATATAATCGTCCAGACCCTGTGATTTCAACAGGCCCGGGATTTTATAAATGGAATCGACATCTTTCATTGAAATAACGGCTTTTTCAGGCACGTTACAGAACAATGCAATTTTCGCGCGTTCGTTCGCCGGAATCGCGCGATCGGAACGGCAAACCAGGATGTCAGGCTGAATACCGATGGAGAGCAGCTCTTTAACAGAGTGCTGAGTCGGTTTGGTTTTCACTTCACCTGCTGCCGCCATGTAAGGCACCAGCGTCAGGTGCATGAACAGCGCGTGCTCACGACCAATATCTACCGCCAGCTGACGAATCGCTTCGAGGAACGGCAGGGATTCGATATCCCCTACGGTACCGCCGATTTCAACCAGCACAACGTCATGCCCTTCGCCACCGGCAAGGACACGCTCTTTAATGGCGTTAGTGATGTGTGGGATGACCTGCACGGTCGCGCCCAGGTAGTCACCACGGCGCTCTTTACGCAGAACGTCAGAGTAGATACGGCCAGTCGTAAAGTTGTTACGACGGGTCATTTTGGTACGGATGAAACGCTCGTAGTGGCCAAGATCCAGATCGGTTTCAGCGCCGTCTTCAGTAACGAACACTTCCCCGTGTTGGGTTGGGCTCATGGTGCCAGGATCGACGTTGATGTACGGATCCAGTTTCATCATGGTCACATTGAGGCCACGGGCTTCAAGAATGGCTGCGAGGGAGGCTGCGGCAATGCCTTTACCCAGAGAGGATACGACCCCGCCGGTCACAAAAATATAGTTCGTTGTCATGCTGAACCTGAGAAGTTAGGGTGAAACGATGGAATAACCAGGACGGGAAAGTAGTATACCCGAACACGACGAGCGCCACAAACTTTCATTCTCCGTCTCCACTCCAGGCCATGACAAACATAAGGAGTGAGAAAATAGCCCCTTTTGGGTAAATGTTTTTGACGCAAATCAAGCGCTTGTCATTTAAAAAATCACACAAATTGCGCTTGATCGCAAAATCTCGTTAGAGATCATGTTCCTGGCGTTTTACTTCCTGCCAGACTTCTTCCATCGCGTCGAGGTCAATCCCGCTCATTTCCAGGCCGCGCGAGGCCACAATCCGCTCAACTTCGCGAAAGCGTCGTTCGAATTTAATGTTCGCTTTTTGCAGGGCGGTTTCCGCTTTTACACCGAGGTGGCGCGAAAGGTTGACGGTCGCAAACAGCAGATCGCCCATCTCCTCTTCCAGCTTTGCTTCATCCACAACGGCCTGCTGCGCTTCATGCATCACTTCGTCGATCTCTTCGTGCACTTTTTCCAGCACCGGGCCGAGAGAGTTCCAGTCAAACCCTACCGCCGAGCAGCGCTTTTGAATTTTGTGCGCGCGCATCAGCGCGGGAAGGTTCAGGGGAATGTCGTCCAGCGCCGAGTGCTGGGATTTTTCAGCGCGTTCGGCGCTTTTTATCTGCTCCCAGCGCGCCAGCACTTCCGCACTGTTGCCTGCGGAGGCATCGCCAAAAATATGCGGATGACGACGCTCCAGCTTGTCGCTGATAGCGGCGCAGATATCGTCAAAGTTAAAGCGCCCCTCTTCCTGCGCCATCTGCGCGTAGAACACAACCTGGAACAGCAGGTCGCCCAGCTCACCGCGCAGGTCGTCGAAATCTTCGCGCGAAATCGCGTCCAGCACTTCGTAGGTCTCTTCCAGCGTGTAAGGCGCAATGGTGGCGAAAGTCTGCTCTTTATCCCACGGGCAGCCGTTTTCCGGGTCGCGCAGGCGTTTCATGATGCCAAGCAGGCGGTCGATTTGAGTCATAACAAATTCCATTAAATGCCTGAGCCGGGTGGCGGCGTTGCCTTACCCGGCCTACAGAAGAGGATGTTTAGCCGCCGTGCAGACGACGCGCGTCAATCACATCCGGCACCTGATTCAGTTTGCCGAGTACGCGGCCCAGCACCTGAAGGTTATAGATTTCGATAGTCATATCGATGGTGGCAAGCTGCTCGCGGGTATCGCTGCGGCTGGCAACGCCCAGCACGTTGACCTTCTCGTTGGCGAGAATGGTGGTGATGTCGCGCAGCAGGCCGCTGCGGTCGTTGGCAGTGACGCGCACCACCAGCGAGTAACCCGCCGAGTAGCTCTCCCCCCAGACGGCTTCCACGATACGTTCCGGCGCATGCGATTGCAGCTCTGCAAGCTGATCGCAGTCGGAGCGGTGAATCGAGATCCCGCGCCCCTGGGTGATAAAGCCGACAATATCGTCTCCCGGGATCGGCTGGCAGCAGCGGGCAATATGGTGCATGAGGTTACCCACCCCTTCAACCACCACGCGGCCATTGTCCTTACTGCGCTGCTGCGGAGCGTAGGTTTTCTGCTGGAGTTGTTTCAGCGCCGCCGCATCCTGCTCCGCTGCGCTTGGCTTGTTGAACTGCGCTTGCAGGAAGTTCACCATCTGGTTCAGGCGGATATCGCCGCCACCAATCGCCGCTAACAGTTCGTCGAGCTCGTTGAAGTTGTAGCGCGGCAGCAGGAATTTCTCCGCCTCTTTCAGGCTTATCCCGATATGTTCCAGCTCGTCGTCCAGGATCTGACGACCGGCAAGGATGTTCTTGTCACGATCCTGCTTGCGGAACCAGGCGTGGATTTTAGAGCGCCCACGGCTGGTGGTAACGTAACCGAGGTTCGGATTCAGCCAGTCGCGGCTTGGGTTTGGCTGCTTCTGGGTGATGATTTCAATCTGATCGCCCATCTGGAGCTGGTAGGTAAACGGTACGATACGTCCGCCGATCTTCGCCCCGATGCAACGGTGTCCCACATCGCTGTGGATGTGGTAGGCAAAATCGAGCGGCGTGGAGCCTGCCGGCAAATCAACCACGTCCCCTTTCGGGGTAAAGACGTAGACGCGATCGTCGAAGACCTGACTGCGCACTTCGTCGAGCATTTCGCCGGAGTCGGCCATCTCTTCCTGCCACGCAATCAGCTTACGCAGCCAGGCGATACGGTCCTCGTGACCGGAGCGACCGCCACCGGAGGTACCCTCTTTGTATTTCCAGTGCGCCGCCACGCCCAGCTCGGCGTCTTCGTGCATCTGTTTGGTACGGATCTGAATTTCCACCGTTTTGCCGCCAGGGCCGAGCACCACGGTATGAATAGACTGATAGCCGTTTGGTTTGGGGTTGGCGACGTAGTCATCGAACTCATCCGGCAGATGGCGGAAGTGAGTATGCACTATCCCCAGCGCGGCATAGCAGTCCTGGAGACGCTCCGCCACGATACGTACGGCGCGCACGTCAAACAGCTCGTCAAAGGCGAGATGTTTCTTCTGCATTTTGCGCCAGATGCTGTAGATGTGCTTCGGACGCCCGTAGACCTCGGCGCGCACATTCTCCTCTTTCATCGACTGGCGCAGCCCGCTGACAAATTCCTCGATATAGTGCTCGCGGTCAATGCGGCGTTCGTGCAGCAATTTTGCAATGCGTTTGTATTCCGCCGGATGCAGATAGCGGAAGCAGTAATCTTCCAGCTCCCACTTCAGTTGCCCGATACCGAGACGGTTCGCCAGCGGCGCATAGATATTCGTACACTCTTTAGCGGCCAGGACGCGCTCGTCTTCCGGCGCATCCTTCACTTCACGCAGATGGGCAACCCGTTCGGCCAGCTTGATAACCACGCAGCGGAAATCATCTACCATCGCCAGCAGCATGCGACGGACGTTATCCACCTGCTCGGAAGAGACAGAGTCCGTTTGCGCGGCTTTAAGCTGACGAATGGCTGCCATGTCACGCACGCCGTGGATAAGCGCCACGACGGACTGGCCGACGCTTTCACGCAGGACGTCTTCCGTCACCACGTCGGCGTCCGCCAGGGGGAACAGCAGTGCGGCCTGTAGCGTTTCGATATCCATGTTCAGCATGGAGAGAATTTCAACCATCTCCACGCCGCGCCACAACAGCAGTTCAGCGTCCGGATGCCCCTGCGTTGTGCGTAAACAATAGGCCCAGGTTTCGGTTAAGCGTTCACACGACTGCTGGCTGGAAATCCCCAGACTTGCGATCCATTTTTGAGGGTCAAACTCACCAGCTTTATTTAAATGTGCACTTCTTACCGCAACCATCGTCCTCTCCTTTAGGGACAAGGGCCTGTCGAAGTCGACAAGCCAAACTCATTAGATGTGCTCGAACAACACCATCGATTCCAGATGACCAGTGTGCGGGAACATGTCCAGCATTGCCAGACGTCGAATCTGGTAACCCCCGCTCAATAATGCTTCGCTGTCACGGGCAAGCGTCGCCGGGTTACAGGAAACATAGACCACGCGTTCAGGCGCGAGTTTAATTATATGCTGCATCACGCCCGGCGCACCTGCGCGCGCCGGGTCGAGCAGGATCTTATCAAAGCCCTGCTTAGCCCACGGTTGCTGAGTAACATCATCCTCAAGATTTTGATGAAAGAATGTCACATTTTGCAAGCCGTTCTGTTGGGCGTTTTCCTGGCCTTTCACCACCAGCGCCTCAACGCCTTCCACCCCGACCACGCTTGCTGCTTTGCGGGCCAGCGGCAGGGTAAAGTTCCCCATACCGCAGAACAGATCGAGCACCCGATCGGTGGGCTGTACGTCCAGCCACGCCAGCGCGTTCGCTACCATCTGCTGGTTCACGCCGTCGTTAACCTGGATAAAATCCCGCGGGCTGAACGTTAAGCGTAGCCCGTCTGACGCATACCAGGGCGCTTCTCCGCTGACCTGCTCAAGTATCTCGCTTTGCGGCGCGAGGAAAAGCGCAAGCTCATGAGAATGCGAAAAGCGTTCCAGTTTTTCGCGATCCGCCTTTGACAGCGGCGCGGTGTGGCGCAGCACCATCAGCGGGCCACTGTTGGCCAGCACCAGTTCGACATGGCCCAGCGAACGCACGCCATCCAGCGATGCAAGACAGTGGTGCACGTCCGGGAGCAACGCCCCAAGATGGGGCGCCAAAACAGGGCACTGCGTGACAGAGACGATATCGCTGGAGCCAGCTTTGCGAAAACCCATCTCCAGCCGCTCGGTTTTGGGCTGGTAGCTGAGGCTCAGGCGAGCGCGGCGACGGTAGCCCCAGGGCCGATCGGCAATGATGTCATTCACGTCGTGTCCGACCAGGCGGGCCAGCGCGCTGCTTTTACTTTTTTGCTGTAATTCTGTGCTGGCATGCTGTTGCTGGCAGCCGCCGCAGACGCCAAAATGGGGGCAGCGAGGCGTCACGCGCTCCGGGCTATCATTAAGACGGCGCTTGACCTGACCGCGCGCATACTGACGTTTGTCTTCCGTCAGCGTAATATCTGCGCGTTCTCCTGGCAGCAAACCTGTGATAAACAGTGTCTTACCCTTGTGACGCGCCACCCCCTGTCCAAAAGGATCGAGGTCCGTGGCTTCAACAGTTATGATCTGACGCGTCGTCACGCGTCGTTTTGCAGAGTAGAATTGCGCCATCGCCGAGATTGTTCTCAAATAAACATAATTAGCCTGATTGTCCCATAACGGAACTCCATGACCAACTACAGCCTGCGCGCGCGCATGATGATTTTGATCCTCGCTCCTACCGTTCTCATCGGTTTGCTGCTGAGCATTTTCTTTGTGGTGCATCGCTATAACGATTTGCAGAGACAGCTTGAAGATGCCGGGGCCAGCATTATCGAACCGCTGGCCGTCTCCAGCGAGTACGGCATGAACCTGCAAAACCGTGAATCTATTGGTCAGTTAATCAGCGTGCTGCACCGCCGTCATTCAGAGATCGTGCGCGCCATTTCCGTTTATGATGAGCATAACCGTCTGTTCGTCACCTCGAATTTCCATCTGGATCCCACGTCGCTGAAAATCCCGGAGGGTACCCCCTTCCCGCGTCACCTTACGGTGTTGCGGCGCGGCGATATCATGATCCTGCGCACGCCGATTATCTCCGAAAGCTATTCACCCGACGAATCCGCCCAGTCCGATGCGAAGTCCAGCAATAATATGCTGGGATATGTGGCGCTGGAGCTGGATCTCAAGTCGGTGCGGCTCCAGCAGTACAAAGAAATTTTCATCTCCGGCGTGATGATGCTGTTCTGTATCGGCATCGCGCTGATCTTCGGCTGGCGACTGATGCGCGACGTCACCGGGCCTATCCGCAACATGGTGAATACCGTTGACCGGATCCGCCGGGGTCAGCTCGACAGCCGCGTGGAAGGCTTTATGCTCGGCGAGCTGGATATGCTGAAAAATGGCATCAACTCAATGGCGATGTCGCTGGCGGCTTATCACGAAGAGATGCAGCACAACGTTGACCAGGCCACCTCTGACCTGCGCGAAACGCTGGAGCAGATGGAGATCCAGAACGTGGAGCTGGATCTGGCGAAAAAACGTGCGCAGGAGGCGGCACGAATTAAGTCTGAGTTCCTGGCGAACATGTCGCACGAGCTGCGCACGCCGCTGAACGGGGTGATTGGCTTCACCCGTCTGACGCTCAAAAGCGAGCTGAACCCGACCCAGCGTGACCATCTGCATACCATTGAACGCTCAGCCAACAACCTGCTGACCATTATTAACGACGTACTGGACTTCTCGAAGCTGGAAGCGGGCAAGCTGATTCTGGAGAGTATTCCCTTCCCGCTGCGCAGCACGCTGGATGACGTGGTCACGCTTCTTGCCCACTCATCGCATGATAAGGGTCTGGAACTGACGCTCAATATTAAAAATGATGTGCCGGATAACGTCATTGGCGACCCGCTGCGCCTGCAACAGGTCATTACCAATCTGGTGGGCAACGCGATTAAGTTCACCGAGAGCGGCAACATCGACATTCTGGTCGAAAAAAGGGCGCTCAGTAATAACAAAGTCCAGATTGAAGTGCAGATCCGGGATACCGGCATCGGTATTCCGGAGCGCGATCAGACGCGTCTGTTCCAGGCTTTCCGCCAGGCCGATGCGAGCATTTCCCGTCGTCACGGCGGAACGGGCCTGGGGCTGGTGATCACCCAAAAGCTGGTGAAAGAGATGGGAGGCGATATCTCCTTCCACAGCCAGCCTAACCGGGGCTCAACCTTCTGGTTCCATATCAACCTTGATCTTAACCCGAACGTGCAGACCGACGGCCCGGTCACCGGCTGCCTGAAGGGGATGCGTCTGGCCTATGTGGAACCGAACGCCGCGGCGGCGCAGTGTACGCTTGATGTATTAAGCAGCACGCCGCTGGAGGTCATCTACAGCCCGACCTTCTCCGCGCTGGCGAACGATCATTACGATATCCTGTTGTTGGGGATTCCGGTGACGTTTACCGGAGAACTGACCATGCAGCAGGAACGCCTGGCGAAGGCGGCCTCAATGACGGACTACCTGCTGCTGGCGCTGCCGTGCCACGCCCAAATCAACGCCGAAGAGCTGAAAAACGACGGAGCGGCGGCGTGTCTGCTGAAACCCCTCACCGCCACACGGCTGTTACCTGCGTTGACCGAATATTGCCGTCTGACGCATCAGTCCCTGCCGCTGGAAAACGACGAACATAAGCTGCCGATGACGGTGATGGCCGTGGACGATAACCCGGCGAACCTGAAGCTGATTGGCGTGCTGCTTGAGGATCAGGTTCAGCATGTTGAGCTGTGTACCAGCGGCGCCGAAGCCGTGGAACAAGCCAAACAGATGCAGTTCGACCTGATCCTGATGGATATTCAGATGCCGGGCATGGATGGCATCCGCGCCTGCGAGTTGATTCGCCAGCTTCCGCACCAGCAGCAGACGCCGGTGATTGCCGTGACGGCGCACGCGATGGCGGGGCAAAAGGAGAAACTGCTGGGTGCGGGCATGAACGATTATCTGGCGAAACCGATCGACGAAGAGAAGCTGCACAGCCTGCTGCTGCGCTACAAGCCGGGGCACATTGGCGGGACATACACCATTACAGCTGAATCGCCGGAGATCAGCGTTAACCAGAACGCCACGTTTGACTGGCAACTGGCGCTGCGCCAGGCGGCAGGCAAACCCGATCTGGCCCGCGATATGCTGCAAATGCTGGTGGACTTCCTGCCTGAGATCCGTAACAAGGTTGAAGAACAGCTGGTGGGTGAAAACCCCGAAGGACTGCTGGAAGCCATTCATAAACTGCATGGCAGCTGCGGCTACAGCGGCGTACCGCGGTTGAAAAATCTCTGCCAGTTGCTTGAACAGCAGCTCCGCGCCGGTACGCCAGAATCCGATCTCGAACCGGAGTTCCTGGAGCTGCTGGACGAGATGGACAACGTGACGCGGGAAGCAATGAAGGTGTTGGGGAGCTAAGACAAAAGCCCGGTGGCGCTTCGCTTACCGGGCTTACAGGAGCACGAACGTTAACGCGACATCCCCCGCCCCATCTTTATCACCGCTGCAATATTCCTTGCGGCCATCTGTACATTCTGTTGCGCATTTTCCAGCGCATCCTCCAGCGAGCAGATGGTGTAAATCACGCTGAATACGGCATCCAGTCCGTGCTCATGCACCACGCCAACATCCGCCGTCAGGCTGCCGGCAATGCCGATAACCGGCTTGTTATAGCGTTTCGCAACTCTCGCCACGCCAACGGGCACTTTGCCGTGGATCGTCTGGCTGTCGATACGCCCTTCGCCCGTGATCACCAGATCGGCGTCCGCGACCTGTTCATCAAGATGCAGGGCATCGGTGACAATCTCAATCCCCTGACGGAGCTGTGCGCCGCAAAATGCATACAGCGCCGCCCCCATTCCGCCAGCCGCACCGCCGCCCGCCAGGTTTAAGACGTCAATATCCAGATCCCGGGCGATAATTTTTGCGTAATGCGCCAGCGCGTTGTCCAGCGTCCTGACCATCTCCGGCGTCGCCCCTTTCTGCGGACCAAATACCGCAGAAGCGCCAGCTTCGCCGATCAGGGGGTTGGTCACATCGCAGGCCACTTCAATTCGACAGTCTGCCAGCCGCTTATCCAGCCCGCTAAGATCGATATGCGCAAGGCTTGCCAGTTCGCCGCCGCCCGGCCCTACGGGCTGCGCTTTCGCATCCAGCAGTTTTACGCCCAGCGCCTGCACCATGCCTGCGCCACCGTCATTGGTCGCGCTGCCTCCAATGCCAATAATGATATGCTTAACGCCCGCATCCAGCGCATGACGGATCAGTTCCCCGGTTCCCCAGGAGGTGGTGATTAACGGGTTACGCTTTGCGGGAGCAACAAGCTCCAGACCGCTCGCTGCCGCCATCTCGATAAAGGCGCTTTTCCCGTCTCCGGATAACCCGAAAAACCCTTCCACGCGTTCACCCAAAGGCCCGGTAACGGGAACATGGACAAGACGCCCATGCGTGGCTGCCACCATCGCTTCCACCGTCCCTTCGCCACCATCGGCAACCGGTAATTTGACATAGTCCGCTGACGGGAAAATGTCGCGAAAACCGACCTCTATCGCTGTCGCCACCTCCAGCGCGCTCAAGCTTTCCTTATACGAGTCCGGAGCGATAACAATTTTCATAAGCCATCCTTACGCATGTTAGTTACGTTAAGCATACACCACGTAAGGGACCACTCACGGGAGCGGTCCCAATGCGCTTATCGTACCATGCACGGACGTTTATTGTCGAATGTCCACTCTGGGATCAGGTATTGCATCGCCAGCGCGTCATCACGCGCGCCCAGGCCGTGTTTCTGGTACAGCTCATGCGCTTTCATGACCTGGTCCATATCCAGTTCTACGCCCAGACCCGGCGTAGCAGGAACCTGTACCATACCGCCTTTGATTTCAAACGGCTGTTTGGTCAGGCGCTGGTTGCCCTCCTGCCAGATCCAGTGGGTGTCGATGGCGGTAATGTTGCCCGGCGCGGCAGCCGCCACGTGGGTGAACATCGCCAGCGAGATGTCGAAGTGGTTGTTGGAGTGCGAGCCCCAGGTCAGGCCGAACTCATGGCACATCTGCGCCACGCGAACCGAGCCCTGCATCGTCCAGAAGTGCGGGTCTGCCAGCGGAATGTCCACCGATTGCAGCGAGAGCGTGTGCCCCATCTGACGCCAGTCGGTCGCGATCATGTTGGTGGCGGTTGGCAGCCCGGTGGCGCGACGGAACTCCGCCATCACTTCACGTCCGGAGAACCCCTGCTCTGCACCGCACGGATCTTCCGCATAGGCCAGCACGCCTTTAAGCTGCTTACCGATTTTTATCGCCTCATCAAGCGACCAGGCACCGTTCGGATCCAGCGTGACGCGCGCCTGCGGGAAGCGCTTCGCCAGCGCGGCGATCGCCTCTGCTTCTTCTTCACCCGCCAGTACACCGCCTTTCAGCTTGAAGTCATTAAAGCCATATTTTTCATACGCGGCTTCCGCCAGGCGCACCACCGCGTCCGGGGTCATCGCTTCATCGTGACGCACACGATACCAGTCGCATTTTTCGTCCGGCTGGCTCTGGTACGGCAGCGGGGTGAGTTTGCGGTTGCCGATAAAGAACAGGTAGCCGAGCATTTCCACTTCGCTGCGCTGTTGGCCGTCGCCCAGCAGGGAGGCGACATTGACGCCAAGATGCTGGCCCAGCAGATCCAGCATCGCGGCTTCAATGCCCGTGACCACATGGATAGTGGTGCGCAGATCAAACGTTTGCAGACCACGGCCACCCGCATCACGATCGGCAAAGGTCGTACGCACGCGAGTCAGCACATTTTTGTACTCGCCCAGCGTTTTACCCACCACCAGCGGAATGGCGGCCTCCAGCGTTTTACGGATCTTCTCCCCGCCCGGGATTTCACCGACACCGGTATGCCCTGAGTTGTCCTTGATCACCACAATATTACGGGTGAAGAACGGCGCATGGGCGCCGCTCAGGTTCATCAGCATGCTGTCATGTCCCGCGACAGGAATGATCTGCATGGAGGTGACTACAGGGGTAGAAAATGTGCTCATCGTTCGATCCTTTTATCAGTGACGTCCAAATACAGGGCGCTTACGGTCAAATGTCCAGCCGGGGATAAGGTACTGCATCGGGCCTGCGTCGTTGCGCGCGCCGCCCGGCAGTTTTTTATACGCTTCATGCGCCTTGTGGATCTGATCCCAGTCAAGCTCCACGCCCAGCCCCGGCGCATCCGGTACGGCAATTGTGCCGTTTTTGATTTCAAGTGGATTTTTGGTCAGGCGCGCTTCGCCTTCCTGCCAGATCCAGTGCGTATCGATGGCGGTCGGGTTGCCCGGCGCCGCCGCGCCAACGTGGGTAAACATCGCCAGCGAAATGTCGAAATGGTTATTGGAGTGGCAGCCCCAGGTGAGCCCCCAGTCATCGCACAGCTGCGCCACGCGCACCGCGCCGGAAAGGGTCCAGAAGTGCGGGTCCGCCAGTGGTATGTCCACCGCATTCAGCATCACCGCATGGCCCATTTCACGCCAGTTGGTGGCGATCATGTTGGTCGCAACCGGCAGCCCGGTAGCGCGGCGAAATTCGGCCATCACCTCGCGGCCAGAAAATCCCTGCTCGGCGCCGCACGGATCTTCCGCGTAGGTCAGCACGTCGCCCAGCCCTTTGCACAGCGTGATAGCTTCATCCAGCAGCCAGGCGCCGTTCGGATCGACGGTGATGCGTGCCTCCGGGAAGCGTTTTTTCAACGCGCGCACGCTGTCAATCTCCTGCTCGCCGGGCAGAACGCCGCCTTTCAGCTTGAAGTCTTTGAAGCCGTAGCGATCCTGCGCCGCCTCTGCAAGGCGTACCACCGCCTCGCCAGAGAGCGCCTCCTGATGACGCAGGTGATACCACTCGTGGCTGCCCGGCGAGCGTTCCAGATACGGCAGATCGGTTTTCGTCCGGTCGCCAACGTAGAACAGATAGCCCAGCACCGTTACCGCATTACGCTGTTTGCCTGGCCCCAGCAGTTCGCAGACCGGCACGTTCAGCGCCTTGCCCAGTAAATCGAGGAGGGCCGCCTCCAGCGCCGCCACCGCGTTAACGCGCAGTTCAAACGTCCAGGCGCCTTTGCCGAAGGTATCAAAATCCGCCGACTGGTTACCCTTATACACCCGCTGAACCACCTTGTTCAGGTGGGCGACCTCCTGCCCAACCACCTGCGGGATGGCGTCGACCAGCGTCTGGTAAATCACCTCTCCGCCAGGCGCTTCCCCGACGCCGGTATTCCCTGCGCTGTCGGTCAGCACCACAATGTTGCGGGTGAACCAGGCATTATGCGCGCCACCAATGTTGAGCAGCATGCTGTCCTGCCCCGCCACCGGAATGACCTTCATCTCCGTCACGATCGGGCTTGATTGCGTTGTCATCATCCGCGCTCCCCAACAGGTTTCAGTTCGATTCGTTTGATGTCACCCACCAGCACCAGATAACTGAGTACCGCCACCAGCGCATGGACGCCTACATAAATCAGCGCGCCGTTGAAGGAGCCAGTGGTGCCGACGATGTAACCGATAGCGATTGGAGTGACAATGCCGGAAATGTTGCCAAACATGTTGAACAGACCGCCGCTCAGGCCGCTGATCTCTTTCGGCGCGGTATCTGCCATCACCGCCCAGCCCAGTGCGCCAATGCCTTTACCGAAGAAGGCCATCGCCATAAAGCCGATAATCATCCACTCCGCGCTGACATAGTTACAGAACACCATGGTCATGGAGAGCAGCATGCCGAGCACGATTGGCGTTTTACGCGCAATATTCAGCGAACCGGTACGACGCATCAGCCAGTCGGAGATGACCCCGCCAAGCACCCCGCCCACGAAGCCGCAGATGGCCGGCACGGAGGCGACAAACCCCGCCTTCAGAATCGACATCCCGCGCGCCTGCACCAGGTAAACCGGGAACCAGGTGATAAAGAAGTAGGTTAAGGCGTTAATGCAGTACTGGCCGAGATAGATACCGATCATCATTCGTGAGCCGACGAGCTGTTTGATCTGCCCCCATTTCTGGCTGAACGGAACTTTAGCTTTCTGGGTTTTCTGATCCATGTTGATCAGCGCCCCACCTTCAGCAATGTAGTCCAGCTCTTTCTTGTTCACGCCCGGATGCTGGTTTGGTTCGTGGATCACTTTCAGCCAGATGAAGCTGATGACGATCCCCAGCCCGCCCATGAAGAAGAAGACGTGCGACCAGCCCACTTCGTGCGTCAGCCAGCCCATGATTGGCGCGAAAATAACCGTCGCAAAGTATTGCGCCGAGTTAAAGATGGCTACCGCCGTTCCCCTCTCCTGCGCCGGGAACCAGGCGGCCACAATACGGCTGTTGCCAGGGAACGATGGCGCTTCCGCTAAGCCCACCAGGAAGCGGAGGGTAAAGAGCGCAATGATAATGCCGAAGCCGCTGAAGATATCCACGAAGCCCTGTAACAGGGTAAACATCGACCAGATGAAAATGGACCAGAAATAGACCCGTTTTGAACCAAAGCGGTCCAGCAGCCAGCCGCCAGGGATTTGGCCGATTACGTAGGCCCATGAAAATGCGGAGAAAACATAACCCATACCCACCGGATCAAGTCCGATGTCCTTTGCCATCTCAGAGCCGGCAATGGATAACGTGGCACGGTCGCCGTAGTTGAAAGAGGTGACGATAAACAGCATCACCACTATCCAGTAGCGGGCGTTGGTGCGCTTCTCAGCGCTGCTCGCCGCGTGGCTTAATGTACTCATTGTTGCACTCCTGAAACATAGCTTTCGCCTGGTTCATTCTGTACAGCACCTGTAGGGTAATCAGAATGAGAGATTTGTGTTTGGTTTTGGTACGGCCAGAAGCCGTTTTATAGTGACGGGAAAAGTATATGAAGGAGTGCCTCTTCACCTCACCGTGCAAAAACACAGTATTGAAGGGCGTGAGGGAGGTTGTTTAGGGCATAAGCCCAGAGGAGTGGAAGGTGGTTCACGGAAATGGCGTTTGGGGCGGGGTGTAATGCCGGGTGGCGGCTACGCCTGACCCGGCCTACCATTGGTATAGCGCAGGGTTATTTAAGCAGCGTTGCCCAGTGCTCGACCCACGGGTTTGACTCGCTTTCTGGCTCAGGGTGTTCACCCGCATCAATCAGCAACATCTCTCCGACGCGCTGAGCGCTCTGTTCCTGCAACAGCGCGTCGAACTGTTTACCGCCACCGCAGAAATTAGCGTAAGAGCTATCGCCGAGGGCGATGATGCCATAGTGAACATCTGGCTGATAGCCGAGCTGGTCTTTAATGCCCTGGAAAAGCGGGACGATGCTGTCCGGCAGATCGCCCTGCCCGGTGGTGGAGGTCACCACCAGGATGTATTTATCTTTATACTTTTCCCAGTCCGCCAGCTCCGGATCTTCATAGACCGTTGCTTTATGGCCCTGGTTTACAAGGATTGCTTCCGCTTCCTCCGCCACCAGCAGCGAGTTGCCGTACATCGTGCCGACAAAAATGCCTACTTCAGCCATGCTTTGCTCCCGTAATTATTGCGCTTGCTGTTCATCCTGAACGTTGACTGCGGCAAACTCAACCCTTTCATTTTCGGGGAGTTGTCCCAGCCAGCCAAACTGTGACAGCGCCTGCATCCAGACCTCGTCCAGCCCCGCGCGAATAGTCAGCGGTTCGCCGGTAAACGGGTGCGCCAGGCGTAGCTCGCTGGCGTGCAGCATCAGCCGGTTACAGCCAAAGTGCTCGGCCGCGCTGCGGTTCTGGCGCAGATCGCCGTGCTTGCTGTCGCCGATAATTGGGTGGCGCAGATGTGCAAGATGGCGGCGAAGCTGGTGCTTGCGCCCGGTTTTGGGCAAAAGCTCAACCAGACTGTATCGCGTGGTCGGAAATTTGCTGGTCGCCACCGGCAGTTCTGTGGTCGCCATACCGCGATAGTCGGTCACCGCAGGCTGCGGGCCTTTATCTTCGCGGGCAAATTTATCGGCGATTTTATCCAGTTCCTCCACCAGCGGATAATCAAGCGTGGCGGAATCCGTCAGCCAGCCACGCACGATGGCGTGGTAGCGCTTTTGCATCTGGTGCTGCTCAAACTGCTGCGAAAGCAGTCGACCCGCCTCACTGGAAAGCCCCATCAGCAGAACGCCAGAGGTTGGCCGATCCAGACGATGAGCAGTAAAGACGTGCTGACCGATCTGATCGCGCACGGTTTGCATGACCACCACTTTCTCATCGCGATCGAGCCAGCTACGGTGCACCAGCCAGCCGGACGGTTTATTCACCGCCACTAACCACTCATCCTGATAAAGGATCTCAAGCGTCATGCATCGTCACCGGCGAAAAGCGCATCGAGCTTTTCCAGCTCCACCAGCATCATGGCACGCGCCGGGTGGGTCGCTTCCAGCGCCATTTCGTAATAGGGAGAGACGGCAAAAGACGCGGGCAACGCGTGACCACCTTCCAGCAGCGCGTGCATACGCGGAATTAAGACCCACTGGAGCCACTCGAACGGGGCCAGCGTATCCAGACAAAACGGTTGGGTGCTGGCGAACGCGTCTGGCTGCGGCGCGTTATCCTGCCACAGCTGATGCTGGCGCATAAGGGCTTCGATGGCGTGCAACTGCGCACGAACGTTGTCATAATGCGACATATATACCTCAACTGAAAAACGGAATGGCGCGAAGCATAGCATTGCGGAAGACAGAAATAAAAAAAGGGAGCACTGTAAAAACAGTGCTCCCGGTTCGTTTCGCAGCATTCCAGCTACAATACGTGCTCCCTGCTCATCCGTGACAACTTTTCCTGATGCCCGAAGGCCTGGTCATCCCTTTACCTTTTGCTTCCTGCTCACATCGTCCTGATGTGTAGGTTTCATCCTGAAACGTCCTGGCCATCCTGACCCACCGACCATCCTGACCGGCTCTAGTTCTCCTTCCTGGAGGTGTCCCTTACGCATCCTGCGTGATCCACTTTGCTTCATCCTGAGGCCTTCCTGCGGCGTCATCCTGACGTGTCCCTGGTAAGAAACGCCATCATCCTGATGTTCGTTTCTCGTGTCGGCATCCTGTCGACGCAGATAGAATCCGCTATTCTGCTTCGTCTTACAACCCACCTTGTAAGCAATGTAAGCCAGGCGAAACGGGGGATTCCCTTTCAGAAAACCACTAACCTGTTGAAAGAAAAGTTAATATTAATCTGAAATTCCTAAGGCAACTCTAATTGTTTCGGCGATGTCTCACAGAGCGTGTAAGAGATCTCTCACACGTCCAGTAGCATCATGGATTACAGAAGCGGCTCAATTTGAGTAAGAAAATCCGCAAGTGAAGGCGCGAGAACGTCGCGATTGCGGGTGCCGAGCGTCTCTTTGATGACCTCGCCAGACAGGTTGCAGACAGAAATGACGTCCAGTTCACTGTCGAGCGTCGCAATAAAAAGAGTCGGAGAGAGCTTAAGGCGTTTTTGCGTGACCAGGTGACCAATGAGGTTTTCCTGAACGCGTTGCAGATCGTCTTCGCTCCAGGTTTGCAGCAGCGTCAACGGCTGTCCTGCAAAACATGCAGTCATATCCCCGGCAAACTGCGTGGTATAAAATGCATGAAGCGCAGGTTGTATCACAATGTCCATCGCGCGTTCAACCGCATTTACATTGTGCTCGCCCGTGAACGGTTTCGGTTGCCAGATAACGTAATCATCCTGCGAAGCGATAATGCACGGTGACGGCACGCCATATAAGTCAGTACTTTGCGGCCACGTCCCCCGCTTTTCATGCCAGGCATCGCAATAGCGGGTCGTGAAGGACGTCAGGGCATTCGCAGTTTCGATATCCACCGATTTCTCTCTTCTTGTAAGACAGGATAAACTCAGCCCATAAGTGTACCTGTAAAGTGGCTATGAAACATGTCTTACGAAAATCATCAGGCGTTAACGGGCTTAACGCTGGGTAAATCGACCGATTACCGCGACACCTACGATGCAAGCCTGTTGCAGGGCGTGCCGCGCAGTCTGAACCGCGATCCGCTCGGGCTGCACGCTGACGCGCTGCCGTTTGTCGGCGGCGACATCTGGACGCTGTACGAACTCTCCTGGCTGAATGCGCGCGGTCTGCCGCAGGTGGCCGTGGGCCACGTCGAGCTGGATTACGCCAGCGTAAACCTGGTCGAATCCAAGAGCTTTAAGCTCTATCTCAACAGCTTTAACCAGACCAAATTCAACAGCTGGGACGAGGTGCAACAGACGCTTGAACGTGATTTAAGCGCGTGCGCGCAGGGGAACGTAACCGTCTCGTTATACCGTCTGCATGAGCTGGAAGGACAGCCTGTCGCCCATTTCCACGGCACCTGCATCGACGATCAGGACATTGAGGTGGAAAGCTATGAATTTAGCACCGACTACCTGGAAAACGCGGCGGGCGGAAAAGTGGTCAACGAGACGCTGGTCAGCCATCTGCTGAAATCCAACTGCCTTATCACCCATCAGCCGGACTGGGGCTCGGTACAGATCCAGTACCGCGGCCCGCAGATTGACCGTGAAAAGCTGCTGCGTTACCTGGTGTCATTCCGTCATCACAACGAATTCCACGAGCAGTGCGTGGAGCGCATCTTCAACGACATCCAGCGTTTCTGCCAGCCCGAAAAGCTGAGCGTTTACGCCCGCTACACCCGTCGCGGCGGTCTGGATATCAATCCGTGGCGCACCAATACCGATTTTGTGCCTGCCACCGGACGGCTGGTGCGCCAGTAAGATAAATATTTTCACAATATGCGGGCGGTATTCCGCCCGAAGTGTTGTGAAACGTCATAAGCCAGGGCTATTGTAATCAACAGGGAAAGACGATAATCGTCCCATAAGGAGCTCACTTGATTACACATATTAGCCCGCTTGGCTCTATGGATATGTTGTCGCAGCTGGAAGTGGACATGCTTAAACGCACCGCCAGTAGCGACCTTTATCAACTGTTTCGTAACTGTTCACTTGCCGTACTGAACTCCGGAAGCCTGACCGACAACAGTAAAGAGCTGCTGTCCCGCTTCGAAAGTTTTGATATCAACGTGCTGCGCCGCGAGCGCGGGGTGAAGCTGGAAGTGATCAACCCGCCGGAAGACGCTTTTGTCGACGGGCGTATTATTCGCTCACTTCAGGCCAACCTGTTTGCCGTGCTGCGCGATATTCTGTTTGTTAACGGACAGATCAGCAACGCCGGACGATTCCAGCATCTTGACCTGGAAAGTTCCGTTCATATCACCAACCTGGTCTTCTCCATTCTGCGTAACGCCCGCGCCCTGCACGTGGGCGAAGCGCCGAACATGGTCGTCTGCTGGGGTGGTCACTCCATTAACGAAACCGAATACCTGTATGCCCGCCGCGTGGGGACGCAGCTCGGCCTGCGCGAACTGAATATCTGTACCGGTTGCGGTCCTGGCGCGATGGAAGCGCCAATGAAAGGCGCGGCAGTAGGTCACGCGCAGCAACGCTATAAAGAAGGCCGTTTTATCGGCATGACCGAGCCGTCGATCATCGCCGCTGAGCCGCCTAACCCGCTGGTTAACGAACTGATTATTATGCCGGATATCGAAAAGCGTCTTGAGGCGTTTGTCCGTATCGCGCACGGCATCATCATCTTCCCGGGCGGCGTAGGTACGGCGGAAGAGCTGCTTTATCTGCTCGGGATCCTGATGAATCCGGCCAACAAAGATCAGGTTCTGCCGCTGATCCTGACCGGCCCGAAAGAGAGCGCCGACTACTTCCGCGTGCTGGACGAGTTTATCGTGCATACGCTGGGCGAAGACGCGCGCCGTCACTACCGCATTATTATTGACGATGCCGCAGAAGTGGCCCGTCAGATGAAAAAAGCGATGCCGCTGGTGAAAGAGAATCGTCGTGATACCGGGGATGCCTACAGCTTTAACTGGTCCATCCGTATCGCACCGGATCTTCAGATCCCCTTCGAGCCGTCGCATGAGAACATGGCGAACCTCAAACTCTATCCGGATCAGCCGGTGGAAGTGCTGGCTGCCGACCTGCGTCGCGCCTTCTCTGGCATCGTGGCGGGGAACGTGAAAGAGGTGGGGATACGCGCAATTGAAGAGTTTGGCCCGTATAAGATCCACGGTGATCCGGAGATGATGCACCGCATGGATGATATGTTGCAGGGCTTTGTCGCTCAGCACCGCATGAAGCTTCCAGGCTCTGCCTATATTCCGTGTTACGAAATCATCAAGTAAAGCGACATTCCTCTCCTCTCAAGCCGGATCGTCATCCGGCTTTTTTATTCGTGTTGCAATTCATAGCGATCTTCAATGTTATTAACAAATCTGACGCCTGCGCAAACGATTACCTCGTTTTTGAAACCGTAAATAATCAGTCTTAATCGAAATTACCCGCCAGAAAATCCTAAAATCCCATTTCTTTACAGCGAAAGACACCTATCTCGCGGGTCGACCTTTTCGAAAACATGTCGTTAATGGTAGCCTTCGCGCCCGTAAATTCTTTTTGATGTTTTTTTAACAGATAAATGGTCTAAAGATACCCACATCACAAGTGGATTATTGCATTTGGGATCGCGATCACTGATAGATTCATAACTAGAATGTATCTTTCCGCCCGCCAATAGTTACGGGCAAAAATTATTAAAAAACCGTCACTGAACGAATTTCATATTACCGTCAGGCGCTTTTTCATCGGATTTGACTAAAAACCTGACAATTTGCTTCCTCCAGGAGATACAGATGGAAACCACTCAAACCAGCACCGTTGCTTCGATTGAATCCCGAAGCGGTTGGCGCAAAACGGATACCATGTGGATGCTTGGCCTGTACGGCACAGCAATCGGCGCTGGTGTACTGTTCCTTCCTATCAACGCAGGTGTCGGCGGTATGATCCCGCTGATCATCATGGCCCTCATCGCCTTCCCGATGACCTTCTTTGCGCACCGAGGCCTGACCCGCTTCGTGCTGTCCGGTAAAAACCCGGGCGAAGATATCACTGAAGTCGTTGAAGAACACTTCGGCGTCGGCGCAGGTAAGCTGATTACCCTGCTCTACTTCTTCGCGATTTACCCGATTCTGCTGGTGTACAGCGTTGCTATCACCAACACCGTAGAAAGCTTTATGATGCACCAGCTTCAGATGACCCCGCCGCCACGTGCGATTCTGTCCCTGATCCTGATCGTCGGTATGATGACCATCGTGCGCTTCGGCGAGCAGATGATTGTGAAAGCGATGAGCGTGCTGGTGTTCCCGTTTGTTGCGGCTCTGATGGTGCTGGCTCTGTACCTGATCCCACAGTGGAACGGCGCTGCGCTGGAAACCCTGTCTCTGAGCAGCGCATCCACGACCGGCAACGGTCTGCTGCTGACCCTGTGGCTGGCGATCCCGGTGATGGTGTTCTCCTTCAACCACTCGCCAATCATCTCTTCCTTCGCAGTAGCGAAGCGTGAAGAGTACGGCAATGGCGCAGAGAAGAAGTGCTCCAGCATCCTGGCTCGCGCGCACATCATGATGGTACTGACCGTAATGTTCTTCGTGTTCAGCTGCGTGCTGAGCCTCTCCCCGGCGGATCTGGCGGCGGCGAAAGAGCAGAACATCTCTATTCTGTCTTACCTGGCAAACCACTTTAACGCACCGCTGATTGCGTGGATGGCGCCGATCATCGCAATTATAGCCATCACCAAATCCTTCCTGGGCCACTACCTGGGCGCACGTGAAGGCTTCAACGGCATGGTGATTAAATCTCTGCGTGGTAAAGGCAAGACCATTGAAATCAACCGTCTGAACAAAATCACTGCGCTGTTCATGCTGGTGACCACCTGGGCGGTAGCCACCCTGAACCCAAGCATTCTGGGCATGATTGAAACCCTGGGCGGCCCAATTATCGCGATGATCCTGTTCCTGATGCCGATGTACGCGATTCAGAAAGTGCCTGCGATGCGTAAATACAGCGGCCATATCAGCAACGTGTTCGTTGTTGTGATGGGCCTGATTGCCATCTCCGCTATTTTCTACTCGCTGTTCAGCTAATACCTCCTGCGCCGTCTGCGGACGGCGCACTTCTCCCCTCTGACTGAAGCAATGGACGCATCATGATTAGCGTATTCGATATCTTCAAAATCGGTATTGGTCCTTCTAGCTCTCACACCGTCGGACCAATGAAAGCCGGTAAACAATTCACGGATGACTTGATTGCACGCGGCATTTTGCACGACATCACCCGCGTGGTTGTCGATGTATATGGTTCCCTTTCCCTGACCGGTAAAGGCCACCATACCGATATTGCCATTATCATGGGGCTGGCGGGTAATCTGCCGGATACCGTTGATATTGATGCAATACCTGGCTTTATCCAGGACGTGAACACCCACGGTCGTTTGCTGCTGGCGAACGGCGAGCATGAGGTTGAATTCCCGGTTGATCACTGCATGAATTTCCATGCGGATAACCTGTCGCTGCACGAGAATGGCATGCGCATTACCGCGCTGGCCGGCGACAAAGCGGTTTACAGCCAGACGTATTACTCCATCGGCGGCGGGTTTATCGTCGACGAGGACCATTTTGGTCAAAGTACCAATTCTGCCGTTGATGTGCCGTACCCTTACAAAAACGCGGCCGACTTACAGCGTCACTGCCAGGAGACAGGGCTTTCTCTCTCCGGCCTGATGATGAAAAACGAGCTGGCCCTGCACAGCAAAGAGGAGCTGGAACAGCACTTCGCTAACGTCTGGGAAGTGATGCGCAGCGGCATTGAGCGCGGGATCACCACCGAAGGCGTGCTGCCGGGTAAACTGCGTGTTCCGCGCCGTGCGGCTGCGCTGCGCCGCATGCTGGTCAGCACCGACAAAACCACCACCGACCCGATGGCCGTCGTCGACTGGATCAACATGTTCGCGCTGGCGGTGAACGAAGAGAACGCCGCGGGTGGCCGCGTCGTCACGGCGCCAACCAACGGGGCGTGCGGAATTGTTCCGGCGGTTCTGGCGTATTACGACAAGTTTATCCGTGAAGTGAATGCAAACTCACTCGCGCGGTATATGCTGGTCGCCAGTGCGATTGGCTCACTGTACAAGATGAACGCCTCGATTTCCGGCGCGGAAGTGGGCTGTCAGGGTGAAGTGGGCGTCGCCTGCTCTATGGCGGCGGCGGGTCTGGCCGAATTACTGGGCGCAAGTCCTGCGCAGGTTTGTATTGCGGCGGAAATCGGCATGGAACATAACCTGGGGCTGACCTGCGATCCGGTCGGCGGACAGGTCCAGGTGCCATGCATCGAGCGTAACGCCATCGCCTCTGTGAAAGCGGTGAACGCGGCCCGTATGGCGCTGCGTCGTACCAGCGAACCGCGCGTCTGCCTCGACAAGGTTATCGAAACCATGTACGAAACCGGTAAAGATATGAACGCCAAATACCGTGAAACCTCCCGCGGTGGCCTGGCGATGAAGATCGTCACCTGCGATTAAGCCTCTCAGGAAGCCTCGTTTTGCGAGGCTTCTTCCTGTTTTCCCCACCATTCATAGTTTCATGCTGCGCTCAGTGTTACCCTTCCCCCATTAGACAGAAGGGAGATTATCTGTGGCCGTTCATTTGCTTATCGTCGATGCACTTAACCTGATTCGCCGTATTCATGCGGTACAGGGCACCCCCTGCAAGGACACCTGTTTACACGCGCTGGAGCAGCTCATTCGCCATAGCGAACCCACCCACGCTGTTGCCGTATTCGACGATGAAGCACGCAATACCGGCTGGCGGCACCAGCGCCTGCCGGACTACAAAGCCGGACGTGCGCCAATGCCGGACGATCTGCACGCAGAAATGCCCGCTATCCGCGCGGCCTTTGAGCAGCGCGGCGTTCCGTGCTGGGGCGCCCACGGTAATGAGGCTGACGATTTAGCCGCAACGCTGGCGGTTAAAGTCGCGAGCGCCGGGCATCAGGCAACTATCGTTTCAACCGACAAAGGCTACTGCCAGCTGCTCTCACCAACGATCCGCATCCGGGACTACTTTCAAAAACGCTGGCTGGACGCGCCATTCATTGCCAGCGAGTTTGGCGTATCGCCTGAGCAACTGCCGGATTACTGGGGGCTGGCGGGGATCAGCAGCTCTAAAGTGCCGGGTGTCGCCGGTATTGGACCCAAAAGCGCCGCACAGCTGCTGACGGAGTTTCAGAGTCTGGAAGGAATTTACGCCAGGCTTGATGAAGTGCCGGAAAAATGGCGCAAAAAGCTGGAGGCGCATAAAGAGATGGCGTTTATCTGCCGGGAGGTGGCGACGCTACAGACGGATTTACAGCTGGACGGGAATTTACAGCAGTTAAGGTTAGAACGTTAAAACAACTACACGATTTTGTAGGCCCGGTAAGCGCAGCGCCACCGGGCGTTACAAACGTTATCGCTCGTCGCGACGCCCACCCACTGCCGCCCACCAGCGACGAATATGGACCGTCACTTCTTCGCGGTCGTGATAAAGCTGACGCGCCTGGATTTCCGCGTTAATCCCGTGTTCGTCCAGCTGCTGCTGAATATAGGCCAGGTTCTGCGACACCTCTTCGTAGCGCTTTTTCATCGGCAGCTTGAGGTTGAAAATCGTCTCACGACACCAGCCGTTCACCAGCCAGGAGGCCATCAGCGCCGCGACTTTCGCCGGTTTTTCTACCATGTCGCACACCATCCAGGAGATGTTGTTGCGGTTCGGGCGATAGCGGAAGCCGTCCTCACGCAGCCAGGTGACCTGCCCGGTATCCATCAGGCTTTGCGCCATCGGGCCGTTATCCACAGACGAAACCCACATATTGCGTTTCACCAGCTGATAGGTCCAGCCGCCCGGGCACGCGCCAAGGTCGACGGCATACATGCCGTTTGCCAGACGTTCGTCCCACTCGTCCGCCGGGATAAAGACGTGAAACGCCTCTTCCAGCTTCAGGGTTGAACGGCTCGGCGCATCTGCCGGGAAGCGCAGACGCGGGATCCCCATAAAGAACGGCGAATTATTGGTGGTATACGAGTAGCCGGCGTAGCAACATCCTGGCGCAATAAAGAAGATATGCACGACCGGGCGCTTTGGCGTTTCGTAGTTTGTCAGCACACCCGCATCACGCAGCGCCGCGCGCAGCGGCACGGTGAACTTACGGCAGAACTTCATCAGCTCTTTGCTTTCGTTGGTGTCGGCCACTTCCACGCGCAAATCGCCGCCCTTCTCCACCACACCCTGCAACAGGCCAACAATCGGCGTGATGCGATCTTCCGGCGGAAGATCTTTCAGCAGTTCGCCCGCGACAAACATCTGACGGGCGAAAATCAATGAGCTGAACGGCAGTTCGCGCGCCAGCTTGTCGGCATCATCAGGCTGATAGCATTCAAATACCACATAGCCCGCGTTCTCTTTGACGCGAGCGAATCCAAAGACTTCACGCTTCGCCGCTTTATCGGTGATTTCCGCGGCGCACTCTTTCTCAAACCCCGGGCGACAATATAAAACAACCTTATTCATGAACAACGCCCTTGCGTTTCAGACGGATAGCTCCGATAAACATTAACACCCAACCCGCCAGGAAGCTGACGCCGCCGACAGGTGTAACAAACGCCCACAGGCGTAAATGCGACAGCGCCAGACAGTAAAGACTGCCGCTGAACAGTACGGTACCCAGCGCCAGAAAGACGCTGCTCCAGTAAAACCAGATGCTGATGCGGCGCTGCATCGCCACCGCCAGCCCAAAAATTGCCAGCGTGTGGAACGCCTGATATTCAAGGCCGGTCTGGATCCAACCCATCTCCACAACGCCCAGAGATTTGCTTAAGACATGCGCGCCAAACGCGCCCAGAGCTACAAAAATAAAGCCACTCACCGCGGCGAAAATCAGCATGAATCGGCTGGTCATGTTTAAGTCCTGAATTGATGCGTGCCCGGCACACAAACGTTATTGTTCATACCTGAAGCGGAATTTTTCTTGCTCGCTTGCCGCTTTCGCCAGTATCCACTGCCGGAAAGCGGCTATTTTACCCAGTTCTGCCTGACTGTCATGACAAACCAGATAAAATGCATTCTTGCTGACCAGTACATCGTTAAATGGGCAAACCAGACGGCCTGCCTCAATTTCGGACTGCGCCATAACGTTGTTTGCCAACGCCACGCCCTGCCCGTGAATAGCAGCCTGTAGCACCATCGCGCTGTGGCTAAAAATGGGACCCTGCTGCACGTTTATATGATTAAGACCTAACTGGCGGGTATAAGTTTGCCAGTCGCGACGCGAAGCATCGTGTAAAAGCGTATGTTGCGCCAGATCGGCGGGCGTTTTGAGCGCTTTATCCCCCGTCAGCAGCAGCGGTGAACAGACCGGCAACAGATATTCTGCGTATAATTTTTCCACACGCAAGCCCGGCCAGTTACCGCGACCGTAAAAAATCGCCACGTCCACATCATCTGCCAGCTTGTCTTCCTGACGGTCCACCGCCTGGATTCGGACATCGATTCCCGGATAAGTTGAGTTAAAGCTTGAGAGTCGCGGCACCAGCCACTGAATGGCAAAACTGGGCAATAAACTCACAGTCAGAGCGCCTTTTGCGCTCCGGGCCTGAAGCTTGCGAGTGGCTTCCGTCAGCTGGGAAAAAATCTCTTTAATATCCTGAAAATAGCTCTGCCCCTCTTCGGTCAACAGCAACGAACGGTTGCGTCGACGGAACAGCTTAAGCCCCAGAAAATCCTCCAGAGACTTGATTTGATGACTTACTGCGGCCTGTGTCACAAAAAGCTCATCGGCTGCGCGGGTGAAGCTGAGGTGGCGTGCTGCTGCATCAAAAACACGTAATGCATTTAGAGGTGGCAATCGCTTGGACATGGTTATCTGGCTTAGATGTTAACGAGATTTAACATATAGGAAACAACGTTTAACCTATTAGTTTTTTTTATCTGAGCCATTATAATTTGTCCGTTGAGGAACTACCAGCAAATACCTATAGTGGCGGCACTTCCTGAGCCGGAACGAAAAGCTTTTTTTGGAATGCGTGTTCTGAAGGGCTTTTGGCTTACGGTTGTGATGTTGTGTTGTTGTGTTTGCAATTGGTCTGCGATTCAGACCACGGTAGCAACGCTACCAATTTTTCACTTCCTGTACATTTACCCTGTCTGTCCATAGTGATTAATGTAGCACCGCCAACTTGCGGTGCTTTTTTTTCGCTTATCTAACTGTTAATGCTCGATTTCCTTCATCTCTTTCACGTCACTGCGGTTGATCTGCTGTTTGTTCCCGTTAGCATCTTTGTATGAAATCATCCCGGTATCATTATCGGTTGTCGGTTTCCCTTCAGAGACGATAGATCGACCATCGTTGGTATGCATTACGTAGTTATTACCAGAACAGGCGCTCAGGGCAAAGGTCAACGCACAGGCAGAAATGATTGCAGCTGTCTTTTTCATGATTATCTCCTTTAGCAATTAATGCTATTCAAACCTCGATTTATAACAGGCTAAAACATCCGCCTAACACTATTTAGCATAACCTGCTTTTTCAGACTCGCCAGGATAAGCAGACAAATCTGATAGATATCAACTTCCTTGCCCTGCCGATGAATTTGCGCGACGATCGTAGAATCGATATGAGGAATTCCATGAACGCTTTCAGTCCTGCGCAGTTTCGCGCACAGTTTCCTGCGCTGGCCGATGCCGGCATTTATCTTGATAGCGCCGCCACGGCCCTTAAACCGCAGGCGGTGATTGAGGCAACCCGCCAGTTTTACAGCCTGAGCGCCGGGAACGTGCACCGCAGCCAGTATGCCGACGCGCAGCGCTTAACGGCGCAATACGAAGCCGCACGGGATCAGGTCGCGCGCCTGATCAATGCTGACAGCGGTAAGAACATCGTCTGGACGCGGGGCACCACCGAGGCCATTAACATGGTGGCGCAATGTTACGCGCGTCCGCTGTTGCAGCCCGGGGATGAGATCATCGTCAGCGAGGCGGAACACCACGCCAACCTGGTACCCTGGCTGATGGTGGCCGAACAAACCGGGGCACGGGTTGTAAAGCTCCCGTTGGGTGCGGACTTCCTGCCTGACGTGGCGCGTCTGCCTGAGCTGATTACGCCGCGCAGCCGTATTCTGGCGCTGGGGCAGATGTCCAACGTCACCGGCGGCTGCCCGGATCTGGCGCGTGCCATTGAGATTGCCCACGCCAGCGGCGTGGTGGTGATGGTCGACGGTGCGCAGGGTGTGGTGCATTTTCCGGCTGACGTTCAGGCGCTGGATATCGACTTCTATGCCTTCTCAGGACACAAATTGTACGGGCCAACCGGTATCGGCGCGCTGTACGGCAAAGCTGAACTGCTGGCCCGGATGACGCCGTGGCTCGGCGGCGGCAAGATGATTACCGAAGTCACCTTCGACGGTTTTAAAACGCAGGATGTACCCTACCGCCTGGAAGCCGGTACCCCAAACGTGGCCGGGGTTATCGGTCTGAGCGCAGCGCTCGAATGGCTGGCAGAAACGGACGTGGTTCAGGCTGAAAGCTGGAGCCGGGGTCTGGCGACGCTGGCGGAAGAAGAACTGAAAAAACGTCCGGGTTTTCGCTCGTTCCGCGTCCAGGACTCCAGCCTGCTCGCCTTTGATTTCGCGGGCGTGCACCATAGCGACATGGTGACGTTGCTTGCCGGATACGGCATTGCCCTGCGTGCCGGACAGCACTGCGCCCAGCCGCTGCTGGCGGCTATTGGCGTGAGCGGTACCCTGCGCGCCTCGTTTGCACCGTACAATACAAAAAGCGACGTCGATGCGCTGGTTTCCGCCGTCGACCGCGCCCTGGAATTACTGGTGGATTAATGACAAGTTCAGCTTTAGCCGGGCACCCGTTCGGCACCGTTATTACTGAAGATACGTTAAAACAGACCTTCGTCCCGCTCACGCAGTGGGAAGATAAATATCGTCAGCTGATCCTGCTGGGTAAACAGTTGCCTGCACTGTCAGACGAGCTGAAATTACAGGCGAAGGAGATCGCAGGCTGCGAGAACCGTGTCTGGCTTGGGTTTAGCGTATCCGGTGAGAAACTGCATTTCTTCGGCGACAGCGAGGGACGCATTGTTCGCGGTCTGCTGGCGGTGCTGTTGACCGCAATCGAAGGGAAAAGCGCCGCAGAGCTGCTGGCGCATTCTCCGCTGGCGCTGTTTGATGAGCTGGGACTTCGCGCGCAGCTTAGCGCCTCACGCGGTCAGGGACTGATTGCGCTAAACGACGCGGTGCTGGATGCCGCCCGTCAGGCTCAGGCCTGACGTTCCGCCTTCGCCATCATCTTCTTCAGGGCGTGAGAGACCGCCACAAAGCCGAAGGAGGCGGTCACCATGGTGGCCGCTCCAAACCCTGAGGCACAATCCATCCGCTTTGGCCCTTCCGCGGTGCTTTTCATCGCACAGACCGAACCATCCGCCTGCGGATAAACCAGCGCTTCTGTCGAGAACACACAGTCCACGCCCAGCTTGCCTTTGCTGTTTTTCACCACGTTGAAGTCGCTTTTTAAGCGCTCGCGCAGCTTAGCGGCCAGCGGATCCTGAATGGTTTTCGCCAGATCCGCCACCTGGATCTGCGTCGGATCAATTTGTCCACCCGCGCCGCCCGTTGTCACCAGCGGCACCTTGTAACGACGACAGTAAGCGATCAGCGCCGCTTTTGGCCGCACGCTGTCGATGGCGTCAATCACATAGCTGTAGCCTTTGCTCATGTACTCCGCGACGTTATCTGCCGTCACAAAGTCGTCGATCACCGTCACCCTACACTCCGGGTTGATGAGACGAATACGCTCCGCCATCACCTCGGACTTCGCCAGACCGACGTTATCACGCAGGGCGTGGATCTGACGGTTAGTGTTAGTGACGCAGACGTCATCCATATCAATCAACGTAATTGCGCCAATGCCGGTTCTCGCCAGCGCTTCTGCCGCCCACGAACCCACACCACCAATGCCCACCACGCAGACATGCGCATCCGCGAACAGTTGCAGGGCTTTTTCACCATATAACCGTGCCGTGCCGCCGAAACGCTGGCGCCAGGCATCGCTGATTACCACAGACATAAAACCTCAGATGTAAAAAGGGTGAGGTATTCCTCACCCTGAACCGTAATCCGTCTTGCCCTCAGAATAACACAATCAGCCGCTGAATACGTTTCCGGTACCCGGCGCTGCCTTCAGCACCCACACGCGTCCGTAGTGGTTATACCAGCCTGCACGATGGCCGGCATCCGGGCCGATGCCCTGATAAATGTCGAAGTGCTGGCCTTTGATCGCCCCACCCACGTCCAGCGCCACCATCAGGCGTAATTCATACTTGCCGTTGAATTTGCCGTTGTTGTCGAGGAGTGGAACTTCCGCCAGCAGCGTAGTACCTGCCGGGATAATCGAACGATCCGATGCCACAGAAGCGCGGCCAATCAGCGGGACGGCGCTCGCCCCTTTCACCGGCGCAAAGTTCTGCGGTTTGAAGAAGACAAACGATGGGTTCTGCTCAAGCAGCTCACGCACTTCCGCTTCGCTGTGTTTTTCGCCCCACTCGCGGATCGCCTGCATCGACATATCTTCTCGTTTCACTTCGCCACGGTCGATGAGCACCTTACCGATGCTGCGATAGGCATGGCCATTTTTCCCGGCGTAGCTAAAGAAGTTCAGCGGCGAGCCGTCGCCAAAATCAATATAGCCGCTGCCCTGCACGTCCATAATGAAGTTGTCCATCAGGGAGTTGCTGTAGGCCAGCACGTAATTTTCGCTCAGCGCGCCAGCGTAGATCTCGGCGCGGGACGGCAGACGACCGCGTTTCGGCGGCATACGGTAAATGGGATACTGGAACTCGCCCTGGCGTGTGTGTCGCGCCTGGACAACCGGGGTGTAGTAACCGGTAAACTGGACGTTACCGTAGTTATCCGCCCCCTCCATCTGCCAGGCATCGATACCAAACTGGCGCATATTGCGGGTATCACCGCCTGCACGCAGCCAGTCCTGCACGGCGCTATAGACGTTGTTCTGCGAACCGTATAAACGCGGAGAAGCAGTGCGGATCTGGTAGACCTGCTCGGAGAAGTCTCCGGCATTGATCGGAGCGCCCACGGCGTCTGGCTGGTTAACTAAAGAGAAAGGCTGGGATAACTTCCCGTCTTTATACTGTTGACCGCGATCGGTCGGTTTGGAAGAGCAGGCCGCAAGAATCGCCACCATTGCGCCTGTCATCAGATACTTCGCCCAACGTCCTTTCATTATATCTCGTCTTTTAGTTGCCCAATTCCGCGAGATGAAGATAACAAACCCACCGTGTTAATGAAATGCAATCGCCTTCCCTTTGGCAAATTCTGCACAAAAAATAGTCCAAAGTGGCTTTTGCCGTTCATTTTGCATACAAAATAATGAATTATGTGAAAAAGGGGTTGCATCACAAACCTATCCGAGTATAGTGCGCTTCCACGGACGCGGGGTGGAGCAGCCTGGTAGCTCGTCGGGCTCATAACCCGAAGGTCGTCGGTTCAAATCCGGCCCCCGCAACCAATTAAAATTTGATGAAGTATCTTCTACGACAGTAGAAGTTTTTGCGAAGTAGTTCGAATCACAGCAAGGCGACGACGCAGTGAATCCTTAGGAACTTACTCCAGTAAGTGACTGAGGTGAACGAGGAAAGTCAACGCAGATGTGGTTTGAAATACGAAGCAAAAAGACGGACGCGGGGTGGAGCAGCCTGGTAGCTCGTCGGGCTCATAACCCGAAGGTCGTCGGTTCAAATCCGGCCCCCGCAACCAATCAAATTTGAAGAAGTAAGTTTCTACAAGTGTAGAAAGACGGACGCGGGGTGGAGCAGCCTGGTAGCTCGTCGGGCTCATAACCCGAAGGTCGTCGGTTCAAATCCGGCCCCCGCAACCAACACTTCTTAAAACAATAAACACCCTGAAGGGTGTTTTTTTGTATCTGGCGTTTGTGAAAATGCCGGGCATGATACCCGGCTTAATGCCCTACCCCCGCCGCGCCAGCGTTTCCCCGTCTGAGAAGTAGGCCCGGATCCCCGCCAGAATCGACTCCGCCACTTCCTGCTGGAATTTAGCCGTCTTGAGCTTACGTTCCTCTTCCACGTTACTGATAAACGCGGTTTCGACCAGAATGGATGGAATATCTGGCGCTTTCAGTACCGCAAATCCGGCCTGCTCGACGCTGTTTTTGTGCAGCTTGTTGACCCGGCCCAGCTTGCCCAGCACCGCTTTACCAAACTTCAGGCTGTCGGTAATGGTCAGCGACTGCACCATATCAAACATCGTATGGTCGACGTAACGGTCGCCACTTTTGCTCACGCCACCAATTAAATCCGAGGCGTTCTGCGTGTCCGCCAGGTATCTCGCGGCGGTACTGGTCGCCCCTTTCGTTGACAGGGCAAACACTGAAGATCCACTCGGCTGGCGGCTGGTGAAGGCATCCGCGTGAATAGAGACAAACAGATCCGCGCGCTGCTTTTGCGCTTTTGCCACGCGGACCTTCAGCGGGATAAAGACATCTTCGTTGCGCGTCATGTAGGCGCGCATATTACCCTCTTTGTCGATCAAGGCCTTCAGACGACGGGCAATTTGCAGCACCACATCTTTTTCGCGGGTGCGATATTTCCCGACGGCGCCGGAATCTTCTCCGCCGTGGCCAGGATCGAGCATGATCACAATCGGGCGATCGCGCCCCGCCTTGCCCGGCTGTGGGCCACTTTGCGCTGGCGGAACCTGGCTGTCGAGATCGCCTTTGTTGTAATCCTCAAGTAAGGCCAGAAGCGGATCCTGAATATCCGTCGCATTCGCCGGATAGAGATCCATCACCAGACGCTCCTTAAAGGCGGCTACAGGCGCAAGGGCAAAGAGCTGAGGTTTCACGTTCTGCTTCAGCTCAAACACCATACGCACGGTTTGCGGATCGAACTGCCCGACGCGCGCCGATTTGATAAACGGATCGTCGCCACGGATCTGAGCTGCCATGCCTTTAAGCACGGAGTTGAGGTTTACACCTTCGAGATCAACCACCACACGTTCAGGATTGCTGAGGGCAAATTGCTTGTATTTCAGCACGCGATTGGACTCGACCGTCACGCGCGTATAGGTCGACGACGGCCAGACGCGCACCGCGACTACCTGGCTTGAGGCGGCAAGACCCACCTGGCTGACGCTAAGCAACCACATCGCCCCGGCCCCTTTTAACAGGCGGCGGCGGCTTATTGCTGAATTGGATCCCGACATGCTTCTCCCGAGCAAGAAATCTGATTGATGAACAAAACGCCCAAATTGACCGAAAACTTTAACGAATGACGCATAAACTGTCATCTATAAAAGGGTAAACAATCATACGTTAACGCACGGATTACTTATTATTTTCTGTGGGTCGCAGAAAATTTAGGCTTGCACACGCGGCCACAATCGAATAAAAATACAGAAATTACGAATAAACATTCACTAAGGGTTGTGTCATGGTTAAGGAACGCAGAACCGAACTGGTCCAGGGATTCCGCCATTCTGTTCCCTATATCAACACCCATCGGGGAAAAACGTTTGTCATTATGCTTGGCGGCGAAGCCATTGAGCATGAAAACTTTTCCAGCATCGTCAATGATATCGGCCTGCTGCACAGCCTCGGCATCCGTCTGGTGGTGGTGTATGGCGCACGTCCGCAAATTGAAGCCAACCTGGCCGCCCATCACCATGAGCCGATCTACCACAAACACACGCGCGTGACGGATGCGAAAACCCTCGAGCTGGTCAAACAGGCGGCGGGTCTGTTGCAGCTTGATATCACCGCCCGCCTGTCGATGAGCCTGAACAATACGCCGTTGCAGGGCGCGCACATCAACGTGGTGAGCGGCAACTTTATCATCGCTCAGCCGCTCGGCGTGGACGATGGCGTGGACTACTGCCACAGCGGCCGCATCCGCCGTATTGATGAAGAAGCCATTCACCGCCAGTTAGACAATGGCGCGATCGTTCTGATGGGCCCTGTTGCCGTCTCCGTAACGGGTGAAAGTTTTAATCTGACCTCAGAAGAGATTGCCACCCAGCTGGCCATCAAGCTGAAAGCGGAAAAAATGATCGGCTTTTGCTCCTCACAGGGTGTCGTGAACGATGAGGGCGTGATTGTGCCAGAACTTTTTCCGAATGAAGCCCAGGCGCGCGTCGAAGCGCTGGAAGCAGAAGGCGATTACTATTCCGGTACCGTGCGTTTTCTGCGCGGCGCCGTTAAAGCGTGCCGTAGCGGGGTACGCCGCAGCCACCTGATCAGCTATCAGGAAGACGGCGCGCTGTTGCAGGAGCTGTTCTCCCGGGACGGGATCGGTACGCAGATCGTCATGGAGAGCGCCGAGCAGATCCGCCGTGCCACCATCAACGATATCGGCGGCATTCTGGAGCTGATCCGTCCGCTGGAACAACAGGGCATTCTGGTTCGCCGATCCCGCGAGCAGCTGGAGATGGAGATCGACAAGTTCACCATCATTCAGCGGGATAACCTGACCATTGCCTGTGCGGCGCTTTATCCGTTCCCGGAAGAGCAGATTGGCGAAATGGCGTGCGTCGCCGTGCATCCTGATTACCGTAGCTCCTCACGGGGGGAGCTGCTGCTTGAACGCGTGGCGGCACAGGCGCGCCAGATGGGTCTGAGCAAGCTGTTCGTGCTTACCACGCGCAGCATTCACTGGTTCCAGGAGCGCGGCTTCACGCCGGTGGATATTGATTCCCTGCCGGAAAGTAAGAAAGAGATGTACAACTACCAGCGCCGCTCGAAGGTGTTAATGGCGGACCTGGGATAACAGTCACCCTCTCCTGCTGGAGAGGGCGTTCACTCAGACAGATTCAAATATCGCGCTTAATCCGCTTCTGCGCTCAGTACGGGTGGCAATCGCCTGACTCAACACGCGCTCATCCGCATACAGTGACAGACGCTGGCGCGCACGGGTAATGGCAGTGTAGACCAGCTCGCGGGTCACAACCGGCGACAGCTGTGTCGGCAGGATCAGCGCCGCATGGTTGAACTCGGAGCCCTGAGATTTATGTACCGTCATCGCCCATGCCGTTTCATGCTCTGGCAGGCGGCTGGGCTGGACGGACTTCACGCTACCGTCCGGTAGCTGGAACCAGACGCGCAGACCGTTACCGCGATCGAGCGCAATGCCGATATCCCCGTTGAACAGCCCCAGCGCACTGTCGTTGCGGGAGATCATCACTGGCCGGCCCTCATACCATCGCGAATGCAGCTGACGGTTAATTTTGCGCTTCTGCACCAGCAGCTGCTCCAGCCTGTCGTTCAGGCCCGCGACGCCAAACGGCCCTTCCCGCAATGCGCACAGAAGCTGGTATTCGCCAAATGCGGCGATGACCTGCCCGGGCTGACTGCGCTGCTGCACGCAGCTCAGAAAATGCTGGTATCCCTGGAGAGCCTCCTCAAGCATAGCCTGATACTCTTCCCCGCTTTGCAGCGATTTCTTTTCAATGTCAGTGAAGGAACCGTCAAACACCCTACGCGTGGCGTGCCTGTCGCCACGGTTGACCGCCGCAGCCAGCTGGCCGATGCCGGAGTCGCTACCGAAACGGTAGCTTTTTTGCAGCAGGCACAGGCTGTCACGCAGTGCGCCCGCGATCGGCGTGTGATCGGGTTCAAGCGAGCAACCGGTCAGACGGGCGAGCTCCTGCGCCCGCGCGGCGGTATAACCGTAACTGGCGTAGGTACAGATATCCCCCAGCACCGCCCCGGCTTCTACAGAGGCGAGCTGGTCGCGATCGCCCAGAAAAACCACGCGCGCGTGGGGTGGCAGTGCATCGATCAGGCGCGACATCATGGTCAGGTCGATCATGGAGGCTTCATCCACCACCAGCACGTCCAGATGCAGCGGATTGCCCGCATGATAGCGCAGCCGCTGGCTACCCGGCTGCGCGCCGAGCAGACGGTGCAGAGTACTTGCTTCACCCGGGAAAAGCGCAAGCTGCTCCTGGGTGAGCGGCAGCCGTTGCATCGCACCGCCCAGTGATTCGGTCAGACGCGCCGCGGCCTTCCCGGTGGGCGCCGCCAGACGAATACGGCATCGCTGCTCGCCTGAAAGCTGTATCAGGGCTGCCAGCAGCTTTGCGACGGTCGTTGTTTTCCCGGTTCCCGGGCCGCCGGATATCACCGAGATCCGCCGCGTCAGGGCGACGGCTGCCGCCACTTTCTGCCAGTCTGTGGCCTCACCGGAGTCAAACAGCCTGTCCAGCGTCTGACGAAGCTGTGCTTCGTCGCAGGGAAGCGGCGCATTGGTCTCACTAAAGAAACGCGCTACCGTCAGTTCGTTTCGCCACAGGCGGTTCAGGTATAAGCGCTCCCCCGTCAGGATCAGCGGTGCCTGGTTGTCTCCCGGCCCGACGGCTGACGATTCACGCAAGATTTTCTGCCAGTCCACCTTATCTCCCAGCAGCGCAAAGCAGGACTGGAGGACAGGCGGCATTTTCTCGTCAACCACCAGACGCGAGAGCGGCAGACACACATGCCCCTCTCCGGCATCTTTACTCAACAGGGCAGCGGCAAGCATCACGGCGGGCTGGTCAGCGGCAATCATCATGGCAAACTGCACGTCCAGCTGACGCAGCACGCGTTGCTCTACCGCATCCAGCAATAAGTCCTGCATCGTCATGCCATCTCCTCCGTGTTTGCTGCAAACAGGTTATCCATTTTATTAATCAATTCCGCATCCGGACGAGTGCTGAAGATCCCGGAGCGCGGATCGGCAGCATCAACCCCGCGCAGGAACAGATAGATGACACCGCCAAAATGATCGTCGTAGCGATAATCCGCAATACGGTGGCGCAAATAGCGGTGCAGCGCCAGGGTATAGAGCTGATATTGCAGATCGTAGCGATGCATTTGCATGGCTGCCGCCATCGCCTGCTGGGTATAGGCTTCGCTGTTCTCGCCCAGCCAGTTCGATTTGTAATCCAGCAGGTAGTACCGTCCTTCGTGACGGAAGACCAGGTCGATAAACCCTTTCAGCATGCCCTGCACCTGACGGAAGTTCAGCGGCGGGCAACCGGCTGACAGCGGATCGTACTGACGGATGAGCGCATCGAGCGCGTCGGCCTTAAGCGGGCCTGCGACGGGCAGATAAAACTCCATCTCAACCTGCTTATTTTTGGCCGTTAACTGGCGAAGAGAGAAGCCCTGCGTCGTCAGCGGCGCCTGCAAAATGGCGTTGATCCAGTCAGTGAGAACGGGCTGCCAGTGCGCGTCATAGCCTCCGCTCTGCAACATCTTCAGCACCCACTCCTCACTGACAGGCTGGGTGAAATCAAGCTCTTCAAAGAGGCTGTGCAAAAAGGTGCCCGGCGACGCGCCGCGTGGGAACTGATGTGGAGTTAACGTCGGTTCAACCGGAACATCGCCCACCCCTGCGGCATCCACGTCCAGCTTCGGCATGAGATCCTGCGCAATACTTTGCCCGTGCTGTTGCAGGCCAGAATAGCTGGTGACGCGCCAGTCGTCGGCAAGCACCCGTGTGATCTGGCGCGCGTTAAGATCGGTCGCGGGCTCTTGCGCCATTTCCCAGCGGCTGTTGTCTGGCAGAGAAGGGATATACAGGGCGATATCGTCTCCGCAAAGCGACTCAATACAGAGGCGCAACCCCGCCGCATCTTTCGGCTCACCACGCTGAATAAGCCGCCCTAAGGCGCTTAAATGGAAATCGCTCTCCCCTGTTTTCTCCCCGCGACGGCGGAAAACCGGCGCGACGCCCAGGCTGCAATGCCAGACAGAACGGGTCAGCGCCACGTAATGCAGGCGCAAATCCTCCGCCAGACGCTCCGCTTCCGCCAGCTCAACGCTGGTTTCCGCCTTACTGAGATCGAGCACCGCATCGAAAGTCTCGCGGTCATGATAATAGGCCTGATCCTGAACGCGGTAGTTGGCGATAAAGGGCAGCCAGACCAGCGGATACTCGAGACCTTTCGATTTGTGAATGGTGACGATTTGCACCAGATGCTTATCGCTCTCAAGACGCATCTGCTGGCTTGCGGCGTTACTGTTTGGATCCGCGATTTGCTGCGCCAGCCAGCGCACGAGGGCATGTTCACTTTCAAGCTGGGTGCCGGCTTCCTGCAACAGTTCGCTGATGTGTAAAATATCGGTAAGACGCCTTTCACCGCCCGATGACGCCAGCATATTTTCGGCAATCTGGCGCCGCGTCATCAATTCGCGCAGCATCGCCATGACGCCGCGTTTTTGCCAGCGTTCACGGTAATGGACAAACTCTTCCACCACCGTATCCCATGCGTTTTCGTCATGGTTGAGCTCATCAATATCGCGCGCGTTCAACCCCAGCATAGAGCTGGCCAGCGCGCTTCGAAGCGTATTTTCGCGCTCCGGGGCCAGCACCGCCTGAAGCAGCCAGAGCATTTCCTGGGCTTCCAGCGTGTCGAACACGCTGTCGCGGTTAGAAAGATACACTGACGGAATATCCAGCAGCGTTAGCGCATCGCGGATTAGCGCCGCTTCCTGACGACTGCGCACCAGCACGGTAATATCAGAGGCTTTAACAGGATTCGCCTGTTCCCCCTTCCACAGCAGCGCCTCGCCGCGCGCGCCTGCGCTCAGCCAGTCACGGATTTGCGCGGCGCAGTGCTGCGCCATCGCCGCCTGATAGTCGGCAACCCCATAGCCTTCCCCTTCCAGCAGCCAGAAGGTCATGGCGGGTTGCACCGCGCCACTGACTTCGAAGCGCAGGGATGCGTTTTTTGGGGCGGATTTCACCGGCAGGAAAGGGATTTCATTGAACATGAACGCCGTCTCCATACGGCTGAACAGCGCATTGACGCTCTTAACCATCCCCGGCGCGGAACGCCAGTTAGTGTCTAACGTGTAATGCGCTACAACCTCACTACGGGCTTTCATATAGGTGAAGATATCTGCCCCACGGAAGGCGTAAATCGCCTGTTTAGGGTCGCCTATCAACAACAGGGCAGTGTCGGGCTGCTGTCGCCAGATGCGGCGAAAAATGCGGTACTGCTGAGGGTCGGTGTCCTGAAATTCGTCAATCATCGCCACCGGAAAACGGGTACGGATCGCGCTGGCGAGCGCTTCACCATTCTCGCTGGACAGCGCCTCGTCCAGGCGGCTTAGCATGTCATCAAACCCCAGCTCGCCCCGGCGACGTTTTTCGCGCGCGACGGCCTGGCGGATCTCCGTCATGGCGCGGGTGATCATCAGGTCATTGAGCGTTAATGGCTCCGCAAGCAGCGCTTCAATCGCCACAAACAGGGGATGCTCAGGCACAATGCCGTCGGCTTTGGTTCGCTCAGTCAGAAAGCGCTGCGAAAATTTTTCCAGCGCGTCCGGAAGCTGGTAGCCCCGCGTCTCCTCCTGGGCCCAGGCGCTGATCTTTTCGATCCACTTCCCCTGGTTCCCACGGTTGAACTTGCGTCTGTCGATGCCTGAGTTTTCGATGATTGCATCAATTTCACCAACCGACTCATTCCACTTCTGCTTAAGCGCGGCAATTTTGGCGACGATCTTTTCATGGCGCGAGGCCAGCGTTTCATCGGCAGGCGGCGGAGATTTAATGACCGGCGCTTCGCCTTGCAGGTAACGGTCGATAGCGTGAAGAAGCTCTTCCGGACCTTTCCACAGGGCGTGAACCGCTTCGGCAATGTCGCGCTGCAACGGATAACAGTGACGACGCCAGAAATCCGCACAGGCCTGATAGCGAAGCTCGGATTCATCTTCAATAAGCTGCTGCTCAAAGAGCATGCCGGATTCAAACGCATTCAGGCTCAGCATGCGCTGACAAAAACCGTGAATGGTGAATACGGACGCTTCATCCATTTGCCGCTCGGCCAGCAGCAGCCATTGCGCAGCCTGTTGCTTATCTGCAATCTCGTCCAGCAGGCTCGCGTAGAGGGGGTTATCCGTCGTCTGACGCAGACAGGCGATGCGCAGCTCATGAATGTTGCTGCGAATACGGCCACGCAGCTCGGCAGTGGCCGCTTCGGTGAAGGTTACCACCAGCAGCTCTTCCACGCTTAACGGACGCGAAAAAGCGGCGTTGCCGCCGAGCCCCAACAGCAGACGCAGATAGAGCGCGGCGATGGTATAGGTTTTTCCCGTTCCCGCTGAGGCTTCAATCAGTCGCTCACCCTGTAGAGGTAAACTTAAGGGATCAAGCGGCTCAGCGGTATGGGTCATTCTTTCTTACTCCAGGGCATGGTTTGTTGCAGCGCGCTGACGCTCTTCCAGACGGTCCACTCTTTTGATTTTACGTAGTCCGTTTTCCTGTTCTGGCTGCCAGAAACCTGAGACAGGATGGCCATACCCTGCGGTTTTACTACCGCCTGATGGAAGAAATCGGCAACCTTTTGTGGCGTCAGCTGTTTTATTTCGGCCACTATTTTATCACGCGAATCAAATTTCATATTACCGCGATCAAAATCTTTGCTCAGCTGCGAGGCCTCTTCACCCAGCGTCTGCGGCGGCTGCATCACCTGGGCGATAACCGCCTGCTGGATCTGGGCAAACTCTTCCGGCTTCATGGCGCGCAGTTTTGCTTCCGCCTGCGGGAAGAACGCCTGATAACGTTGCCACAGGTAAGCGGGTTGCTTGTCGCTGCTTTGCAGAAGGAAGCCCAGCCCCCACTGACGGCCCACATTCATGGAGAAAGCGAACACCGCATAGCCCAGCTGCTCTTCGGTGCGCAGCTGGTTGTAAAACCACGGCTGAATAATTTGACCAAGCACCGCACTCTGGGCTGAGCTTGTAAATTCGTCATAACCGACAGGGACAAACACCGCGGCCAGCGCGGAATCCGTGCTGCTTCCCGCTTTTTCGAAGATCACGTTCTGCTTTTTCTCGACCAGCACATCCTGGTTACGGCACCACTCATCGCCTTTTGAACCCAGTTGCGCCCGGACGTTTTGCGCCAGCGTTTTAGCCTGATCTTCGCTCATATTCCCTACAACCAGGAACTCCGGACGGGTATTGGTTTTCAGCGCATCACGGTAAGCCAGCACCTCTTTTAAGGTGACTGAGGGCAATAACGCGCGGCGATCTTCGCGCTGGAAGTACGGAATTTGCGACAGCATCTGTGCTGGCATAATCGCCTGATCGTAGGCTTTACCCTTCTCGGCAGAATCCATCATCTGGGCATACCAGGACTTAGCCTGCTCGAGCTGTTCTTCCGTAGGCGTATAGCTGAAATAACCGTCCAGCAGCGCCTGGAACAGCTGCGGCAAACGCTGGGTATAGCCGTTGGCATTCACCATCAGGCCGTTATTGGCGTTAGTGGAGAAACTGATACCGCCAACGGCAGCCTGATTGCTGAGCTGATCGAGGGCAATACCGGCCAGATAATCGTTAAGCGCAAACAGCACCTGGTTTCTGGCGCTGTCCATTGCTTTAGGATTACGCAACACCACGCTGACATCCGCTTTTGGCTCGTCGGCGAAATAGCGGCTTGGGGTGTAGACCACGCGCAGCGTCGGCTCATCAACAATCAGCTCCGGATGCGGATACGCCTTTGCGGGTTTGAGCAGCGAGAAATCGTCCGGGATGTAGGGGTTAAGCTCCGGTAACTTCAACGCAATTTCCCCGGCCTTTTTCTGCCAGCCCGCAAAGGTCTGTTCGCTGATTTTTTCAACCTGATACGGGGCATCAACGAAGTAGGCCATTTTGTTATGCGGTTCGTTCGGGCTGATATACCAGACGCGGGCATTCTGCGGAGTCATCATCGCCAGACGCGCTTTGAGCGCTCCGGCGTCATACTGGTCGGCAATATTTACCGCATCCAGCGTATGTTCCACCGGCACGCGGATCATGGTATCTGCCAGCCACTCAACGTAGTCCATATCACGCGTGATAGAGGGATAGCGGAAATCGAGATCCAGCACGTGCGCCAGCTCGTCAAAGTAGCGTTTATCGACCCCTTTGTCGCGCAGCAGAGAGAGATAACTGAAAATGGCCGCAACGACGTCGTCCCGGTGAGCCAGCCCTTTATCGGTCAGCGTCGCGGAGATGGCCAACACGCCGCTATTCCCGTTTACGACGGGATCGGAGTCAGCGCGAATACCTTCCACCAGCCCCTGCTTTTGCAGCCAGTCGGAGAGCGTACCCGGGCTGCGGTTGCCGATAAGATAGGTCACCAGCTCGTCGGTTTTGCTGCGGAACTGCGCCGTGTTGTTATCAATACGGAATTCAACGCGTAACACCTTGCGCGGCAAGGCTGGCACATAGTGAATAACAATGCCTTTTTGCGCGTCCGTGACAACCGGCACGTTAATCTGCGGCAGATCGATATTTTTATTTGGCACCCTGCCGTAGGTCTGCGCGGCCATGTTTGCCAGCGTCGGCAACGGTTTATTGCTGTAGATAACCGCTTTCATCAGATTGGCGGAATAGTATTTTTCACGAAACGCATGCAGCGCATCGAGCACCGGGCTACCTGGCTTGTCGCTCAGCGTTTCAAGGTTGCCGCCTGAGAAGCGCGAACCCGGGTGCGCCGGATTGATGGTTTCAGCGCTAACCTGCGCCATGCGCATACCATCGCGCGTACGCGCCATCGTCAGTTCGGCGTTCACGGCATTGCGTTCACGGTCAGCGTATTTTTTATCCAGCAGCGGTGCGGCGATGGCATCCGCCAGACGATCCACCGCCCCGTCAAGCGCATCATTTTCCACTTCCAGGTAAAACGCGGTGCGATACGGCGCAGTACTGGCGTTGTGGCTGCCGCCATGCATTTTCAGAAATTCGGACAGGCTGTCAGGCTGTGGGTATTTTTTAGAGCCCATCAGCGTCATGTGCTCAAGGTAGTGCGCCAGTCCCGGATGGGCGTCAGGATCTTCCAGCGAACCCACCGGCACAACCAGCGCGGAGAGCGATTTCACCGCCTGAGGATCGGAAACCAGCAGCACGGTCATCCCGTTATCAAGACGAATCGCCTGATACTGACGGGTGTCCTTATCGCTCTTACGGATTGTTTCCTGGACAGGTTGCCAACCGGAATCGGCCTGAGTGACGGGAGCCCAAAGGGCGATAAACAAAACAAACGCTTTGAACAAGGTGCTGCCTGGCATTACGACCTCTTTATCACGGCTACATCATTAACAACGTGCGTGCTGGACACGCCAGCATCTCTTTCTTTGGGTACATCAGTCCGTGATAAGAGGTGCATCATAAATGAACACCTCATACTGCGCAATTTTTATACAGAACTCAGGACTGATTAAATTTAAACAACGGTAACAGGTAGCGTTGCGCCTCCTGGGTGATAATGTCGAAATAGTCTGGCTCCAGCGTTCGCCATAAACGTTGATACCAGACATCGTCACCTTCGCCACGTACCATCATGTTCCCTTCGTAGGCCTGCAAAAACTTGCTGCGCGCTTTCTGGAGCGAAGCCTCATCCGTTAACATGGCATCATTCTGCGCGTCGTAACAGGCTTTTATCCATGCTCCCCCACTTTCAGGCAGCAAAAGCAGAGGTTTGTTCATGCCCTGCCGGTAACCTTCAATATAAAGCGACAGATACGTCAACGCCTGCTCAGGCTCCATCGGCGGGAAGCGCCATTCGCCGTCCTTACGGACAAACAACCGGCTTTCACCTTCGTGACCACTCGCACTGTAGACAAGATGTTCGAGCCAGAGTTGCAGGCCATGTGAAACGCTGAGCATGGATGGGCGCCAGCGCAGCAGCCCGTCAGACTGCACGTGCGTGAGCCAGCCGCTGAGGTGCATACCGTTACAATCGAGGTCGATTTCAATGCTGCTCGCTGGCTGCCGACACGCGATAACGCGGTCAGCAAGCGCTCGCATCTCCTCGCACTGGGCATCCCAGACGATTTCGCCGAATGCACCATACGGAAGTAATCCCGACGCCCTGTAACGTCGGAACAGTTTACTGGCGTCTTCTTCGTCAACCAGCGCATTCAGAAGCTGGGAATTAAGCTTAAAACGCTCCAGCCCATCAAGAATAAACGGTTCCGCATCGGGGATTTCGCTCTCTTCAGAGCGGAAATTCACCTGCAAACGTTGCTGGAAAAACGCCCGAACCGGGTGCGCCCAAAAGCGCTGTAGCTGCTCAAACGTGAGGGTTTCTATAGTGCGCGGTTCGAGCGCCTGAATAAAATCGGTTTGCGGCGTCCCCGCTTTCTTCGCGGCGGGAAGCCACTCGCGGGCATAGCTTTGCAGTTCATCAGGAACGTAGTTGACAGGATCAAACGGCATACGGCTATGGTGACAGGTGATATGCGCTTTCACCCGACGTTCGCTTTCGTCGCAGTTGCAGGCTTCATCGCCCGGCAGATAGTGGCTCTGTCCAATGTAGTCCACCAGCTCCTGCACCAGCACAGACGGGAAACGCTCGCTGTTATCCTGAATTGAACGTCCGATATAGCTGATATACAGCCTGCTTTGCGCAGACATCAGCGCCTCAAGGAAGAGATAACGGTCATCATCGCGGCGGCTGCGGTCGCCCCGCTTCGGTTGTGCGCTCATGAGATCAAAGCCCAGAGGCGGCAGCGCACGCGGATAAATACCGTCGTTCATGCCAAGCAGACAGACCACTTTGAACGGGATTGAACGCATTGGCATCAGGGTACAAATATTCACCGGCCCCGCAAGAAAGCGCTGGCTGATGCGCTCCTGATCGAGACGTTGCGTCAGCTCATCACGCAGAAGCGAAAGAGGAACCGCTTCGTGATAGTGCGAATTAACCCCCTCATCAACGATGGCCTGCCACTGCTTCTCGATAAGCGCCATGGCGGCTTCAGTTTCGCTGTCCGGCAGGAAGAAATCATTCAGCATTTCGCGGCAAACCGGCAGCCACTCTTCGAGCGGGCGGGGCTGCATCAATGCACGGCGCCAGCGGTTGAGCTGCATCAGCAGCGAGGCTAAGTGACCAACCAGTTCCGCGATCAACCCACTGGATTCATCGTACGGCAGCACGTCATTCCATTCGCCGTGGATGCTCTCCATCGCATACCCCAGCAGCATGCGCGTCAGGCCAAACTGCCAGGTATGCTGGCCGGTCGCAGGGAGTTCGAACTCCTGGACGTTATCATCGTCGATACCCCAGCGGACACCGGATTCGTTGACCCACTGGCGCAGATAGCGCAACCCCTCTTCGTTAATGTTGAAACGTGCGGCCAGAACTGGCACATCCAGCAGTGCCAGCACATCCTCAGAGATAAACCGGCTATCAGGCAGCGAAAGCAGGCTGATAAAGGCCTGTAGCGCCGGGTGTGACTGACGAGCGCGACGGTCAGAGATGGCGTAGGGCAGATAGCGGTCGCCCGTTGCGCTGCCAAATACCGCCTGAATAAACGGGCTGTAGCTGTCGATATCCGCCACCATCACCACGATATCGCGCGGCGTCAGGGTTGGATCGTCCTGTAACATGGCCAGCAGGCGGTCATGAAGAATTTCAACTTCACGCTGTGGGCTGTGGCAAACGTGGATCGCGATACTGCGATCGTCAGGATCCAGTTTTCGCTTCTTATCGCTTCGCGCAAACTCTTCGGCAGTGATCCCGGCAACGGCACGGTTTTCCAAATCCAGAATATCGAGCTGAATATTGTGCAGCAGGCTGTCCGGCGTAATATCCGCAAACGCATCCACATCCCCTTCTCCCGAAGAGGTGATATCTGAAAGCAGATAAATATAGTCGCGTCCGAGCTTGCCCCACGAGGCAAGCAGCGGGTTCGGCAGGTTCTGAATCCCCTCTTCATCAAAAAGCTGCGCCGCATTTTCACTGTCTTTAAACAGCGGCACGGCGCGCTCTTCAAAGAGGCGTTTTCTCTGACGGGTGACCAGCCGTGATAGCCAGCGCGGATCCTGAATATCCCCCCAATAGTGCCGACACGGGTTGGTAAAGAGGATATGGATATCAGTGTGCTTACCGAGCGCTTTTAGCGCGTTCAGGTAGACAGGCGGCAGCGCGGAGATACCGCAAATGAACACGCGTGACGGCAAACGGGCTGGCCGTTCTGCGCTGTTCTCGAGTATCGAGATAAAGCGATCGTACAGGTTAGCACGGTGCCACTTAGGCTGACCGAGTTTCCCGGTATGCTCGACCAGCGCTTTCCAGAGCGGCGCCTGCCAGATTTGCGCTTCCGGTAACCCATCGACTAATTCTCCCGCTTCCCAGCGAATCAGCCAGTCTGCACGGTAAACCAGATACTGGTCATAGAGGTCGGCAGTACGTGAGGCCAGCTGGAAAAGTTTACGCTTATCGGTGTCGTCATTCAGGTAGTGCCGCAGCATGGCAAACTCATTATGCGCCAGCATGTCCGGCAGCAGCGTCATCAGTTTCCAGGCCATGCTTTGTTTGTTGAAGGCGCTCTGCTCAGGAATATCCGGCAGGACGCGAACAAACATCTCCCAGATAAAGCTCGCGGGCAGCGGAAAATCGATGTTCGCCGCAATGCCAAATTTCTGCGAAAGGGACATTTGCAGCCACTGCGCCATACCGGTGCTCTGCACCAGCACCATTTCTGGCTCAAACGGATCGTCAAGACGCTCTTGCTCAACGATATACTCCATCAGTGCTTCCAGCACATCCAGACGATTTGAGTGGTAAACCCTTAGCATAAACGCTCCCGACTAGCGGCTAACCGGGCAGTGCAGACGCGTCAACGCGCCCTGCCGCCCCATAGGAGAAATAAGTGTGACCGTGATGCTGACACATCCGGACTGTGTTGTCTGCCCCCGACTGACCTGCCAGCCCGGCGGGAGCGTTAATGTTGAGATCTGCGACTGATTCCACACATGATGCCACAGCTGACGATACTGGCTAAGCGCCGCATACCGGGCTGCCAGCGCGCGATGATAGCCGGATAACGCCGTCACAACCACAACCAGCAACATCATTGCCAGCAAAACCTCAACCATGCTAAATCCTTTTTGTCTGCTCAGGGTAACTGACATAGCGTACTTTCCTTAAGGGGGCAGAAATCACTCCAGCCGTGGGCGGAAAAGCGTATCTGCCCTTCCGAGATGTCCCCGCCTCGCCATAGCAATAGATTGTCATTGCTGGCAATAAGCAACACACGCGCCCCAAACAGCCTTATACAGACCCGCAAACGTTGTGTCTGTTTGCACTGAACCTCTGGCTGTAAAGCCCATTCCTGAACGCGCCCCCACTCCAGTGCAGATTGCACGGCAGCCTGCTGGCGAACAGACAAACTCTCGCCACTCACCAGCGTGCTAAAGGTTTGCAACTGCTGATTTAATCCGGTGAGGATCAGCGTGCCGAGCACCAGCAACAGCAGGACCAGCGCCAGCGATGACATGCCCCGCTGACGATTCACAGATTAAACCCCGTTACGGTATGGCGAGCCGAAAAGGGTGCGGTCAGTTCACCTTTGCGGCGGGCACGCAGCTCGATACTGATGACCGGCGCAAAGCCAGCACGATCGGTTTTAGTGACCATAAACTGTTCTATCAGGACCCGATCCGGGTCGGTGAGCTTATCCCATCCCTTACCGTCACAGGATGTGGCGCCCCGCAGCGTTTCAAGCGATCCGGACTCAAGCCGGAATCCCGTACTGTCATTTTCTGACGCGGTGCTATCCCACTGGCCGTTGCTGTTTGCATCCCATTGCACAATCGCACATCGTCCTTGCCTGCCGATGATCATCCCCTGCCCCTGGCAATGCCCTGCGCAGTATCCTGCCCTCTGAAACTGTTTACCGATCGCGAACAGACGTTGCCAGACCTCATCCTCCAGTTCCTGCTGCCCGGATTGCAGTAAAACACCCCGCTGTAGCCCCGGTAAAAAACGTGACGTGCTGAGTAACAGAATGCTGCTTATCGTCATTGCAATAAGCACTTCCAGCAGGGAAAACCCTCTTCGATTTACTGGCATGCACCTTCTCCTGCGGCATTACACAGCCTGATACGTCGGCCATTTGAGACAATAACCCACCACCCACCGGCGCGGCTATGCACGCGGATATGTCCGGCCCACGCGGTATCCCTTAAACCGTAAAATCCCAGCGCAGGCGTTATGTCGCTTATCGTGACCCCGGGCCACATCGGCTTCATCACGAATGGTCCGCCGCTGTCACAACCGGTCACCGCTGAACTGACCAGACACTCCTTCTGACCGTCTTTATGCAGCGCGATCCTGTGCTCGCTGTTGTGACGGTTGGCGTCATTGCGCAAAAGCACCAGGTAATCCCGCACCTGGCAGGCGGTTTGCCAAAGCCGCTGCCGCTGCTGCCAGCTGTCCCAGCCATAGAGCCCTGTGGCGCTGAGGATCACTGTCAGCGAAACGGCGATAAGGGTTTCGATAAGCGTAAAGCCTTGTTCATTTTTCATGGCGGGAGTGTGGCGGAATAGCAGAAACGGTGCGAGCGTCAAACCAGAACTTTACGAGCCGCTTTCCGGAGATTTTCGCCCGTTGCAACGTGTTGCATCATCTCTGGAAACAGGCTCGAAAAACAAAACGGACATGAAAAAAAACCGGCGCTAAAGAGCACCGGTTGTGTCAGGATTTGCCGTATCAGATGGCGACAGGAGCTTTAATGCCGGGATGCGGGTCGTAACCCTCAATCTCGAAATCATCAAAACGGTAATCGAAGATCGATTCCGGTTTACGTTTGATCACCAGCTTCGGCAATGCACGCGGTTCGCGGGTCAGCTGGAGATGCGTCTGTTCCATATGATTGCTGTAGAGGTGGGTATCACCGCCCGTCCAGACAAAATCGCCCACTTCAAGATCGCACTGCTGTGCCATCATGTGCACCAACAGCGCGTAGCTGGCGATGTTAAACGGCAGGCCGAGGAACACGTCGCAGGAGCGTTGATAGAGCTGGCAGGAGAGCTTGCCGTCCGCCACGTAGAACTGGAAAAACGCGTGGCAAGGCGCCAGCGCCATTTTATCCAGTTCACCCACGTTCCATGCAGAGACAATGATACGGCGCGAGTCCGGGTCATTTTTCAGCTGGTTGATGACGGTCGTGATCTGGTCGATATGGCGGCCGTCCGGGGTAGGCCACGCGCGCCATTGCTTGCCGTAGACCGGGCCCAGGTCGCCGTTCTCATCTGCCCACTCGTCCCAGATGGAGACATTGTTTTCATGCAGATAAGCAACGTTGGTATCGCCTTGCAGGAACCAGAGCAGTTCATGAATGATCGAGCGCAGATGGCAGCGCTTCGTTGTCACCAGAGGAAAGCCTTCTTGCAGATTGAAGCGCATCTGGTGGCCAAAAATGGAGAGCGTACCGGTGCCGGTGCGGTCGTTTTTCGGCGTGCCCTCGTCGAGCACTTTTTTCATCAATTCAAGATACTGTTTCATGATTCCTCAGGAAAGTTGTTGCTGTGGACGACGACGATACGCCCAAATCATCATAATGGCACCCGCGACAATCATCGGGATGGAGAGGATCTGCCCCATGCTGATGTACTGTACCCATTCACCGGTAAACTGCGCATCCGGCTGGCGGAAGAACTCGACGATGATACGAAACGCGCCGTAGCCAATCAGGAACAGACCAGAGACAGCCCCCATTGGACGCGGTTTGCGGATATACAGATTCAGGATGATGAACAGCACCACGCCTTCCAGCGCCAGCTCATAGAGCTGTGACATATGGCGCGGCAGAACGCCGTAGGTATCGAAAATGGACTGCCACTCAGGATGCGAAGGCAGCAGCGCGATATCTTCCGCGCGGGAGCCCGGAAACAGCATGGTAAACGGCACGCTCGGATCGACACGCCCCCACAGCTCACCGTTGATGAAGTTGCCCAGACGCCCTGCGCCCAGCCCAAACGGGATTAACGGCGCAATAAAATCAGCCACCTGGAAGAAGTTCCGTTTGGTCCGTCTGGCGAAGATCACCATGACCAGGATCACACCAATCAACCCGCCGTGGAAAGACATGCCGCCGTCCCAGACGCGGAACAGATAGAGCGGGTCGTTCAGGAATACCGGGAAATTATAGAACAGGACATAACCGATGCGACCGCCCAGGAACACGCCGAGGAAGCCGGCATAAAGCAGGTTTTCCACTTCGTTCTTCGTCCAGCCGCTGCCCGGACGACTGGCGCGACGGCCAGCAAGCCACATGGCAAAGACGAAGCCCACCAGGTACATCAGACCGTACCAGTGCAGCGCTACAGGTCCTATTGAGAAAATAACCGGATCGAATTCCGGAAAATGCAGATAACCACTGTTCATCTGTCACCACAAGATGTTGTTATTCCGCTGAAAGTGGACAGCGGGTGAATTGCATTCCCGCCGTTGGCAGGTGCTCCAAAGTTGCGAATCATAGCATAAGGCAGGCGTGGAGGATGCGCCTGAGATGTAAAAGATGTGTATAGGGTTTCATGCGCGCTGTTCCCCCTCACCCCATCCCTCTCCCTCAAGGGAGAGGGGGTCGTCGGAGCCGTCATTATTTTGTGGGGATCAGCGGCCGCCCCGGATCAAACCGCCCATGCCGCGTCGCTCCATAAACGCAGCCACCTGATGGCGCACTTCGGCTGCCAGCTGTGCTTCCAGGCTACGCGCGGCCAGTTCGCGCGCCTCATCTTGTTCGATGTGACGTAACAGGTATTTCACACGCGCAACGGAACGTCCGTTCATTGACAGGTGACGGAAACCGAGACCAATCAGGATCGCCACGCACATCGGATCGCCGGCCATTTCACCGCACAGGCGCAGGTCGATATTATGCTGCTCGGCTTCGCGGGCGATCATCGCCAGGGCACGAAGCATCGCCGGATGCAGGCTGTCGTAGATGCTGGCAACGCGCGTATTGTTGCGATCGACCGCCAGAATGTATTGCGTTAAGTCGTTGGTGCCAACGGAGATAAAATCAACGCGGGTCGCCAGCTGCGGCAACATAAAGACCATCGAAGGCACTTCAAGCATCACGCCAATACGGGGTTTAGGGATCGCATAGCCGATCATCTCTTCCACTTCGCGCCCTGCACGTTCTATCAACCGCCGCGCTTCGTCGATCTCGTCAATACTGGTGACCATCGGCAGCAAAATGCTGAGATTCCCCGTGGCCGCGTTGGCACGCAGCATCGCACGAACCTGGATAAGGAAGATTTCCGGCTGATCGAGGGTTATGCGGATCCCACGCCAGCCGAGGCAGGGATTCTCTTCACTGATGGGCATATAGGGCAGTTGCTTATCCGCGCCGACGTCCAGGGTGCGCAACGTGACGGGTTTATCGTTAAACATCTGCAACATGCCCTGATACTGCGCCACCTGCTCCTCTTCTGACGGGAAGCCGCTTTGCAGCATAAACGGTATTTCGGTGCGGTAGAGGCCGATGCCATCGATGCGGCTGCCGAGCTTCTCTTCATGCTCAGGGCTTAAGCCAGCATTGAGCATCACCTTCACACGCTCACCGCTCTTGAGCTGCGCGGGCAGGTTGACGTCATCTTCCGCCAGCTTGCTTAATTCATTCTCTTCGCTGATAAGACGCTGGTACTCCTGAAGGAGAACCGGCTCAGGATCCACCAGCAACTCACCGCGGTATCCGTCCACCACCAGCGTACGGCGGTGCAGTACGGAGGGCTGAATATCCGCCCCCATCACGGTCGGAATACCGAGCGCGCGCACCATAATGGCGGCATGGGAGTTAGCTGCGCCATCGCGCACCACTACGCCCGCCAGCCTGTCCTGCGGTAATTCCGCCAGCGTCGTCGCCGAGAGTTCATCGGCCACCAGTACAAACCGGCTCGGCCAGGCATTCGCCCCCTGAATAGTATCATCAAGGTGGAACAGCAGACGTTGCCCAAGCGCGCGTAAATCGCCGGCGCGCTCTTTCAGATAACCGTCAGTCAGCACCGCAAACTGCTCGGCAAATTTTTCAATGACCTTTTTAACCGCCCACTCTGCCACCGAACCTTTATCGACCTCGGCAAATAACTCACGACGCAAACGCGCATCGGAAAGCAGGTGTGAGTAGAGGTCGAAAATGGCCGCCGTCTCTTTTTGCGCGCCAGCGGCAAAGCGTTTGCTGTAGCGACGAAACTCATTCGCCGCCTCTTCCAGCGCAGCGGTAAGCCGTTCGCGCTCAAGCGCTTCATCCAGCGTCGAGGCTTCATAGACCTGCTCCATCAGGGGGAGCGTGGCATCCATCCAGCCTTCGGCAATCGCGACGCCCGGCGAGGCCGGAAGCGCGCGGATGCGGGTATGACGATACTGCCCAAAAAGGGCTGCCAGCTGAGACTGGGAGAGGATCGCAGCCATCTGCGTTGCCAGCGTGACGAGGAAAGACTCCTCGCTTTCGTCGTACTGCCGCAACTCTCGTTGCTGGACAACAAGCACGCCAAGCAGTTGACGGCGCTGAATAATCGGCACGCCAAGGAAAGCGCGGAACCGCTCCTCTTTGACGGAAGGGATATATTTGAAGCTGGGATGTTTTTGCGCATCGGCAAGGTTGATTGGCTCCGCCAGTCGCCCGACCAGGCCAACAATACCTTCATCAAACGCGAGCGTGACGGTGCGTCCCCGTGGTTTTTTTAAACCGCGGGTTGCCATCAGGTAGTAGCAACGTCGGTCATGGTCGGCCAGGTAGACCGAACAGACCTCGGTTTCCATCGCAAGACAGATGTCCGTCACCAGAATATTCAGCGCCTCGTTGAGGCGAGGCGCACTGGCAACCTTTTCAACTATTTCTCGCAAGCGGGTGAGCATGATTTGCGTAGCTTAACCTCTTTTACGTCGCCAGGCAGGTGCGCTCTGTGGCTTCGGAGGCGTCTCCTGAAGCTGCATCACGACACTTGCGAACTCTTTCATCACCCTACGATATACATCGCGCTTAAATGACACGACCTGACGAACCGGATACCAGTAGCTTACCCAGCGCCAGCCATCAAACTCTGGCGTGCTGCTGGTTTGCATATTGATATCTGAATCGTTGCCCACCAACTGCAAAAGAAACCACTTCTGTTTCTGGCCGATACAAACCGGCTTTGTGTCCCAACGCACCAAACGTTTCGGTAACTTGTAACGCAACCAGTTGCGGGTCGAAGCCAGGATGCGAACATCTTTTCGGCTTAAACCAACCTCTTCAAACAGCTCCCGGTACATCGCTTGTTCTGGGGACTCTCCGGGATTGATCCCGCCTTGCGGGAACTGCCAGGAGTGCTGACCATATCGCCGGGCCCACATCACCTGGCCCTGACGATTACAAATTACTATTCCTACGTTTGGGCGGTAGCCATCGTCATCAATCACCGGACTACCCCAAACTAAATCTGATATATGAATGATTGTTTCACACTACAGGGAGGCGGTAAACCACTCTCTTACAGGCCTGCAACCTAATAACATTTGAATAACTCACAATTTAGTGCGGAGTTATAAACAGATGCGGGCGACAGAGACCATTTTTATTCACCTTTTCTGTGGATATAGTTGTGAAGAAGTGCGGAATTACCGATGAACAACCTTGTAGCCCGACGAGCCGCCAATTTACCCCGCTTATAATAAATCATTTAAATTCATATGATTATATTGAAATTAAGGGTGTCCAGGGCGATAAACGTGACGATCATCACATCAAAGATCCTCCTGCTGATGAAAGATCGAACAGCGTCGGTTTTATCCACAGTTTGTGCCAATAAGTTAGGCACAATTTGTGTGAAAATTCGATTTTCATCGCACGTCAAGGCTGTAAATTGAAACAGTAGTGGCAGTTATTCCCAGTTATCCCATTTTTCTGTGGATAACATGGTGTAAGATCCTGTTTATTGTCAGTGACCAGAATTGCACAACCTGTTTTTTAGCCACCGCGGAACGGATTATATTCTAAAAAAGATGATATAAATCATCTAGATGGAATAGGTACGCAGAAAAAGGTAAACTCTGTCCACAAGGGATAAAATATCAGCTCATTTTTTAATCAAAAGGTCGTTAGCATGCATTCTCTCGCCCCACTGCTCTCTCCTCCCGTCAGTGAAGCCCAGTTGCTCCAGCAGGCACAACGCCTGGCAGGCTATTCACTGGGCGAGCTGGCCGTGATGGCGGGGTTGACGATACCTAACGATCTAAAGCGTGATAAGGGCTGGATCGGCGTGTTGCTGGAACGCTGGCTGGGCGCAAGCGCGGGCAGTAAACCCGAGCAAGATTTTGCGGCGCTGGGGGTGGAACTGAAGACGATCCCCATCGATAGCCAGGGACGGCCGCTGGAAACCACCTTTGTCTGCGTTGCGCCGCTCACGGGTAACAGCGGAGTGACATGGGAAACCAGCCACGTCAGGCATAAGCTGAAGCGGGTGTTGTGGGTACCCGTTGAGGGCGACAGGCAGATCCCGCTGGCTGAGCGTCGCGTTGGCGCCCCGCTGCTCTGGAGCCCGAATGAAGAAGAGGAGAGACAGCTTTCCCAGGACTGGGAAGAGCTGATGGACATGATTGTGCTGGGACAGGTTGAGCGTATCACCGCCCGGCATGGCGAAGTGCTGCAACTTCGTCCCAAAGCCGCCAACAGCAAAGCGCTCACTGAAGCGGTAGGCGCACAGGGCGAACCGATCCTGACGCTGCCGCGCGGTTTCTATCTTAAAAAGAATTTCACCGGGGCGCTGCTGGCACGCCACTTCCTGTTGAAAACATAGTTTTTTACCAATTTTGCGCTCCGGCTAACATAATCTCCTCCTTTTTAAGATTTCCCCCCTTTCACCTGTCGTAATATCAGGTTATTACTACACTATGATTTGATACGAGCCAGGTGAGGATGAGAACGATGAAAAAATGGGCAGTAATTATCTCAGCAGTCGGTTTAGCGTTTGCGGTATCGGGTTGCAGCAGCGACTATGTCATGTCAACGAAAGATGGTCGTATGATCCTGACCGATGGCAAACCCGAAGTCGACGACGATACCGGTCTGGTGAGTTACCGCGATCGCGAAGGCAATCAAATGCAGATTAATCGCGACGAAGTCTCCCAGATCATCGAGCGTTAAACAGATAAAGGTCAGTAGCTTGCTGGCCTTTTTGATTTTTTCCTTCCCCTTTTGCCTTCCCTCTGCCATGTTTATATTCCTTTGTCGGGAGGTTCCTGACGCAGTCTGTATGTCAAAAAAAGGAAACCGGCTATGCATTATCACCGTATCCCCCACAGCGCTCTGGAGATCAGCCAACTGGGGTTGGGCACCATGACATTTGGTGAACAAAACAGCGAAGCCGATGCCCATGCACAACTCGATTACGCCGTCAGCCAGGGCATTAACCTGATTGACGTGGCGGAGATGTACCCCGTTCCTCCCCGCCCGGAAACACAAGGTCTTACTGAAACGTATGTCGGCAACTGGCTGGCGAAACGCGGCAATCGCGAAAAGCTGGTCATCGCCTCCAAAGTCAGCGGCCCTTCCCGTAATAACGATGCCGGGATCCGCCCTAACCAGATCCTCGATCGCAAGAATATCCGTGCCGCGCTGGATGCCAGCCTCAAGCGCCTGCAAACCGACTATCTCGATCTTTATCAGGTGCACTGGCCGCAGCGTCCGACGAACTGCTTCGGTAAGCTTGGCTACACCTGGAACGAAAGTGCTCCGGCAGTTACCCTGCTGGAAACGCTGGAAGCGCTCACGGAGTGCCAGCGGGCGGGTAAGATCCGCTACATTGGCGTTTCCAACGAGACGGCGTTTGGCGTGATGCGCTATCTGCATTTGGCCGATAAACACGATCTGCCGCGCATAGTGACCATTCAGAACCCGTACAGCCTGCTGAACCGCAGTTATGAAGTGGGTCTGGCGGAGGTGACGCAGTACGAAGAGGTGGAGCTGCTCGCCTACTCTTGCCTGGGCTTCGGCACCCTGACGGGCAAATACCTGAACGGCGCGAAACCGGCTGGCGCGCGTAACACGCTTTTCAGCCGCTTCACCCGCTACAGCGGCGAGCAGACGCAAAAAGCCGTTGCGGCCTATGTGGATATCGCGAAACGTCACGGACTCGATCCGGCGCAGATGGCGCTGGCCTTCGTGCGTCGCCAGCCGTTTGTGGCGAGTACCCTGCTCGGCGCCACGACGATGGATCAGTTGAAAACCAATATTGAGAGTTTCCATCTGAACCTGAGTGAAGAGGTATTAGCGGAGATTGAAGCGGTGCATCAGGTTTATACCTACCCGGCACCGTAATAAAAGCAAAACGGCAACGTGCGTTGCCGTTTTTAGTGTTTTCACCCTCTCCCCGTGGGAGAGGGCCGGGGTGAGGGCATCAGGCCGCACAATTCAACGACGACGCTGCCAGACCCACAGCCCGCTAATCGCCAGCGCGAACAGCGCGCCGAATCCTACCCCGATTGCCACGACCGGCGCACCTGCTTTTACCGCCAGCGAGTAAATCCCCAGCATCAGTAACATCGCCATGTTTTCACCAAGGTTTTGCACCGCAATGGCGTTACCCGCCCCAACGGTCTGCTTGCCGCGCTCCTGCAACAGCGCGTTTAGCGGCACCACAAAGAAACCGCCTAACATGCCGATCAGCAACAGCAGGGCATAGGCAGGCAATAGGGCATGTTGCAGGGAGAAGAACAGAACGCCGACGCCAATCAGGATCCCCGCAGGCATGCAGCGCGCGACGGTTTCCAGCGTCACCAGTTTTGCCGCAGCCCCGGCCCCGACAACAATCCCGACGGCGACCATGGCATTCAGATAAGTCGGCGTGGCGTTGTCAGTAATGCCCAGCGCCACCGGCACCCACAGCACCAGCAGGAAACGCAGCGTAACGCCGGCCCCCCAGAACATGCTGGTGCCCATCAGCGAGAAGCGTGTTTCACCGTTACGCCACAGTACGCGGCAGGCGTTGAAGAAGCTGCCGGTCATGGGCCCGAAGCGCCAGGATTGCCCCGGACGCGCCACGGCCAGTTTGGGGATAAACAGGTTGGCGATCACCGCGCCACCGTACATCAGGGCGCAGATGCCAAGCGCGGCGAGCACATGCCAGTCTGCCAGTACGCCTCCCGCCACCGAGCCCAGCAGAATAGCCGCAATGGTGGAGGACTCCATCAGGCCGTTGGCCTTCACCAGCTTATCACCGGTGGTGAGCTCACCCAGAATACCGTACTTCGCCGGGGAGTAGGCTGCCGCACCAATGCCCACCAGCGTGTAGCCGACAAACGGGTTGATACCAAAGCAGATACTTGCCGCGCCCAGAAGCTTAAGGCTGTTGGCAAACATCATGACACGACCTTTCGGGAAGCTGTCCGCCACCTGGCCGACAAACGGCGCAAATACGATGTAAGCACCCACAAACACCATCTGTAGGATCGGCTGGCTCCAGTCGGGATAAAACTCAGCTTTCAGCAATGCCAGCGTGGCAAACAGCAACGCGTTATCGCCGAACGCGGAAAGAAACTGGGCGGCGATAACCGCCATCATGCCTTTCGACCAGATTGAAGTGTTAGTGTGCACTGACTCACGCATTTTGCTGTTCTGCCTCTTCAACCATGCCCTTCAGGGTCACGAAATCGGGTTTACCGCTGCCCAGCACCGGTAACTGTTTGAGGTAACGAATATCGCGGGGGACCGCCAGCTCGGGGATACCGTGTTCGCGTGCATACCTGAGCAGTGCGTCACGCTTCAGTTCACCGTCTGTCGTGAAGAGCACCAGCGCCTCGCCTTTACTGGCATCACTTTTCACCACGGTCGCATGCATTTTCTCCGCCGAGACGGCGGTCGCCAGCGTTTCGACCATTTCAAGAGAGACCATCTCCCCGGCGATTTTGGCGAAGCGTTTTGCTCGTCCCTGGATCTGCACGAAGCCCTGATCGTCGAAGCGCACGATATCGCCCGTGTCGTACCAGCCCGTTTCAACCTCGCCATTGACGTTCTCGGCCGTCGGCGCCTCAAGCACGCCCGGGTTTTCCATACGCAGATAGCCGTTCATGACGTTCGGCCCTTTCAGCTGAAGACGTCCGCCGTCTTCAATACCCGGCACCGCCAGCAGACGCGCATCCAGCCCCGGCAGAATGCGGCCAACCGTTCCCGGTTTTGCCGCCATCGGAACGTTGATGGAGACCACCGGCGCGCACTCCGTCACGCCATAGCCTTCCAGAATGCGCAGGCCAAACTTGTCCTGCCAGATCTGGCGCGTGCTGTCCTGGAGTTTTTCCGCGCCCGCCACCACGTAGCGTACGCGGAAGAAATCATACGGGTTGGCGAAGCGCGCGTAGTTACCGAGGAAGGTGGACGTCCCGAACAGCACCGTGCAGTTACGGTCATAAACCAGTTCCGGCACAATGCGGTAGTGCAGCGGGCTTGGGTAGAGGAACACCTCAGCACCGGTCAGCAGCGGCGTAAAGAGACCCACGGTCAGACCAAATGAGTGGAACAGCGGCAGCGCTGACATAAAGCGATCGTTGGCGGTAAAGTCAGCAATGGTTTTAATCTGTTCGACGTTCGCCAGAATGCTTTTGTGGCTGTGAACCACACCTTTCGGGTTGCCTTCAGAGCCGGAGGTAAAGAGGATAATGGCATCATCTTCCGGCTGCTGCTTAACCTGCGCCAGACGCGGCATCAGCAGGTGCGCGAAAATCCACAGCTTGTCGGCGGTCGTGACGTCTGCTTTCAGATCTTCCAGGAACACCCAGCGCACCTGCGTCAGCTGTTCCGGCAGGTGCCACAGCTTGCCTTTATCCAGGAACTGGCGGGAGGTAAAGATGGTGTTGATTTGTGCTGCGGTAATCGCGCTGGAGAGCCCTTTCACGCCCGCCGTGTAGTTCATCATCGCCGGAATGCGGCCCCGGGAGACGGCACCAAAGATTACCGCCGCGCTGATACCCGCGTTTGGCAGCATCAGGCCGATCTTTGCGCCCTGTTTACTGTACTTTTCCAGGATACGCCCGACAAACAGCGTTTTGGTCAACAGCTTACGGTAGGTATCCGGCGTAAAACTGATGTCTTCGATGCAGTTTTTCTTCGCACCGTAGCGATACTGGGCCGACAGCAACGATTCATACAGCGTTTCGCGCGGGCGAACGGCCATGCGCGCTTCCATCATAATCTGGTGCAGCATTTCCCCGGCGATTTTACGGCGGTCACGCGCGCGCGGCGCCTCGGGCATCGGCAGTGACGTCGGCGGTAATATATGCAGGGTAATTTTCGGGAACAGACGCTGCTTCACCAGCCCTTTCAGACGGCTGAAAAAGGTTAGCTCAGCCCCGTCGATGCGTAGCGGCACGACGGTGGCCTGAGACTTCGCCGCGACAAAACCAGCCCCGTCGTAAATTTTCATCAGGGAGCCCGTCACTGAAATACGCCCTTCCGGGAAGATAACCACCGGGCGCCCCTGCCCAACCAGACGCACCAGATGTTTAATCATCATCGGTTTGGTTGGGTCGAGCGGGACAAAATCAATCAGCGGTTTGAGCCAGCGCATGTACCATTTTTCACTGATGGAGCTGTAAACCGCGAAGACGGGCCGCACGGGCAAAAACAGCGCCAGCAATACGCCATCAAGAAAAGAGACGTGATTCGGTGTGATAAGCACTCGCTCGCCATAGAGTGCCTGCGTATCGCCAGTCACGCGGATGCGAAACAGGACACGAAACAGTGTGCGGAAGAACCCAAAAAGCATTTCAACTCCCTTTGCCAGCCAGTGTAAAAGGTATAAATGGTGGCAGATTACACGAGAAGTAGTGAGGGAGCGATAGCAAAAACAGAGGCGAAAAAAAACCTGCGCATCCGCGCAGGTTGGTGCAAGAGAAGAGTACGAAAACGTACCAGGAATTCTCACCAATCAATACCTCTGGGATCTTGATTGTGGCCTCCGGCGACAGGCTTCGCCAGCGGGAAAACGCAAGGGAATGAGCCGAAGTGCAACCAGGTGTGAATATTCTCTTTTGCTGTTACAGGTTGAACTTACAGGCAAAAAAAACCTGCGTAAAACGCAGGTTGGTGTAAATCGTGTTAATCAACCGAAGTTGATTCCACCTATCAATACCTCTGGGATCTCGACTCTAGCAATTCACAACGCATCGTTGCTAACGGACAATCGCAACAGCCTGAGGCAAAGTGTAACTAAAGGTTCAGATTGACATTATTCAGACATGACTGGCCGTGTAACGATTACACCGCGAGGGATGTTCTGCATCACGTTTGCAGAGGACGCTCACCCGCTCCCCTTGAATGCGCGCCGCTTTTCCGCAACACTAGTTAGTGTGTAAACGCTTACCCCAATAAGAAGGTATTGAATGGCGACAATTAAGGATGTGGCTCGTCTGGCCGGTGTTTCCGTCGCGACCGTCTCCCGCGTGATCAACAACTCCCCTAAAGCGAGTGATGCATCGCGCCAGGCCGTGCAGGACGCCATGGAAAACCTGAATTATCACCCTAACGCCAACGCGCGCGCCCTTGCCCAGCAGTCGACAGAAACCATCGGGCTGGTGGTCGGAGATGTATCCGATCCGTTTTTCGGTGCGATGGTCAAAGCCGTAGAACAAGTCTCTTATCACACCGGAAATTTCCTGCTGATTGGTAATGGCTACCACAATGAACAGAAAGAGCGCCAGGCCATTGAGCAGCTGATCCGTCATCGCTGTGCGGCGCTGGTGGTCCATGCAAAAATGATCCCCGACGCCGAGCTGATCCATCTGATGAAACAGATGCCGGGGATGGTGATTATCAACCGTATTATTCCCGGTTTTGAAACCCGCTGCGTGGCGCTCGACGACCGTTACGGCGCATGGCTCGCAACCCGTCATCTGATCCAGCAGGGCCATACCCGAATTGGTTATCTGTGCTCCAACCACCCAATTTCCGATGCGGAAGATCGCCTTCAGGGCTATTACGACGCGCTGCGCGAAGCCGGTCTGCCGTGCAACGATCGTCTTGTGGCGTACGGAGAACCGGATGAGAGTGGCGGCGAGCAGGCGATGACGGAGCTGCTGGGCCGCGGGCGGAATTTCACCGCCGTGGCCAGCTATAACGACTCCATGGCCGCCGGCGCAATGGGCGTGCTGAATGATAACGGGATTGACGTCCCGGCAGAAATTTCGCTGATTGGCTTTGATGATGTGCTGGTGTCGCGCTACGTGCGCCCTCGCCTGACCACCGTGCGCTACCCGATTGTGACCATGGCAACGCAGGCGGCAGAACTGGCGTTAGCGCTGGCCGAGCATCGCCCGCCACCGGAAATTACCCACCTGTTCAGCCCAACCTTAGTGCGCCGTCACTCGGTGGTATCGCCCGCGGAAGCCGTGAGCGAACAGCGATAGAGATGGACGGTTTTATCCGGGTATTCCAGCGCATCGCCGATGTAGTGCCAGCCGTAACGTTCGTAGAAGTCGCGGCAGGCAGACCAGAGATGAAGCTCGTGATACCCGGCGCGTCGCGCGTAGCCGATAACATGCTGCTGAAGTTTTCCCGCCAGCCCGTTTCCCCGGGCGGCTTCATCGACATACAGCGCAGCCAGCCAGGGGTGGAGATCCTGCCGGGAAATTAAATCGCAACGCCACAACCCAACGGTGCCCAGCAGGTGGTCATCCTCAACGGCAATAAAGGTGAGCGGTAACTCGCCCGGCGTCAGGCTGTGCTCAACAATGCTCTGGAAAAAGGCACGCGGCATACCTTCACCAAACGCGTTCCAGATCCAGTCGATCACCCGCTGTGTAAACTGCGGCGCAGCGTGAAGCGGCAGTATATTCACACCAGTTTCCCCTGGAAAAGGGGGACCGATTCAAAGAGATAGCCGTCAAAATCGGGCGCGTCTTCGTCTGACAGCTCAAGCAGGCTCTTTTTGACGTTTTCAAGATGCTGGAACATCGCCTGCCACGCCCCCATCACGTCGCGGCGGCGGAGCGCAGCGAGAATGGTTTGCCTGTCGCCGAGCCATTTCAGCCGCCATGCGCGGCTGGCGATGTGGCCGTTAAACTGCTGCCACAGCGGGCTGCTGTCCATGTGATGCCAGACGCTTTCAACGGTCGCCAGCAGCATCTGGTTTTGTGTGGCCCCCGCCAGCACCAGGTGGAACATTTTGTTGTTGTCCTGGCTGCGATCGTCGGCGGCAATAGCCCGTTGCTCCTGCTCGATGATGCGGCGCAGGTTGTCGATATCCGCCCGCGTCGCCATTTTTGCGGCAAAGGCGGCAATGTTGCTTTCAAGCAGCTGACGCGCCTGGAGAATTTCAAACGGACCCACGTCACTGTTCAGAAAACGTTCTTCCTCGTTTTCATGCTCCTCCGGAATGCGCATCACGTACACGCCAGACCCCTGGCGAATATCCACCGTCCCCTGTAGCTCAAGCATCAGCAGCGCCTCGCGCACGATAGTGCGGCTCACGCCATACGTCTCGGCGATGTTGCGCTCCGGCGGCAGACGCGATCCCACGGGATAATGCCCCTGGATAATCTGCGCCCGTAAATCCTCGCCAATCTCCTGGTACTGTTTTTTTTCCGGCAGGATGACAGCCTTATCCACGTTTTCACCTGTGTTTTTCAGTTAATGCGCGGGCCGGACGTCCTCCCGGCCAGTTTGTGCGCTATTTTACCAGAAGGCTTACTTCCATTCATCGTCAACCCTGAGCGTCATCACACGCTCATCGCGCAGCTGGCGAAACCAGGATGCCGATTTCTTTGCCCGCCGTGCGCGATGGTTTTCAAGGTCGATCTCAATAAGCCCGTAGCGGTTTTTAAACGCGTTCATCGGGGAGACGTTGTCGGTGAAGGCCCACAGCATATAGCCGTGGCAGTTAGCCCCCGCCTCCCGCGCCAGCAGCGTGTAATAAAGATGTTCGCTGATAAACGCGATGCGGTATGCGTCATCGATAATGCCGTCGCGATTGCGAAACTCCGCTTCGTTCTCCACGCCCATCCCGCTTTCCGCCACAAACCAGTCAATGTTGCGATACTCGTTTTTAATCCGCATCGCCATATCGTAAATAATGCGCGGGAAGATCTCCCAGCCGCGGGAGGTGTTCATCCTCCGCCCCGGCAGCTCGAACGGCTCGTAGTAGTACGCCGGGTGGAACGGCGTCTCCAGGTGCCAGGCGCGGGACGGGGCTTTGACGCGATGCGGGTAATAGAGGTTAATGCCCAGCTCGTCGACGGTGTTGTCGGCAATCAGCGCCAGCTCGTCAGCCGTGTATTCCCACTGCACCTGATGCTGCGCCAGCAGGGTAAAAAGCGCCTGCGGATAGCGCCCGTGCACCAGCGGGTCGAGAAAGACGCGGTTATAGAACAGATCGTACATCTCTGCCGCCCGCACGTCATGCGGCGCGCGCGAGCGCGGATAGGTCACTTCCGGGTTAAGAATACAGCCCACCGAGCCGTCATACCCTTTCTCGCGAAACAGCTTCACCACTTTCGCCGTCGCCAGCACCTTATGGTGGTTCCACTGCATCCAGGTGCTGGTGTTCTGCTCATAGGGCCAGCGCAGCGCGTCGAGGTAGACGCGCGTCTGGACCACAATCGGCTCGTTGAAGGTAAACCAGCGGGTGACTTTGCCGTGAAAGCGCTCAAACACCTTTTCCGCATAGCGAACGAACAGCTCGACGACGTGCTTCGACGCCCAGCCGCCGTAGGTCTCCAGCAGCACGCCCGGCAATTCGTAGTGTTCCAGGCAGATCATCGGCTCAATGCCCTGACGGTGCATTTCATCGAACAGCGCGTCGTAATAGGCGGCGTACTCTTCATCTACGGTGGCGTTTTCATAGTCGGTCAAAAAGCGCGACCAGTTGATCGAGGTGCGATAGTGCGTCAGTCCCGCCTGCTTCATCAGCGCCACGTCTTCGCGAAAGCGATTGATAAAGTCGGTTGCCACCGCCGGGCCGTAGCCGTTGTGCCAGACGTGACGATCGTTCTTGTACCAGAGATCGATCCACGAATCCTGCCCCGGCTTTTTGCCGCTCCAGCCCTCGGTCTGCCAGGCCGATGCCGCCGCGCCCAGCATAAAATCTGGCGGTATGGTTATCTGTTTTATGCTCATCCTGTCCTCATGCGTTATCGGTGGCTTGTTGCAGTGCGGCCTGATCTGCGCGGCGTGAGGCAATTTTCACAAACGGCAGATAGATAATCACCGCGGTCACGATGCAGATAAACTGGGTGATCACCGCCCCCATGGAGCCCGCGGTTGACAGCCAGGCGTTGATCAGCGGCGGCGTGGTCCAGGGCACCATCACCACGGCTTTCCCGGCAAATCCGGTCACGGTGGCAAAGTAGCCAATCGAGCCCGTCACCAGCGGCGTGATGATGAACGGGATAGCCAGGATCGGGTTGAGCATGACTGGCATCCCGAAGATCACCGGCTCGTTGATGTTAAAAATACCCGGGCCGATGGAGAGCTTGGCGATCTCCTTCATCTCTTTACGTTTGGTGGCAATCATGACGGCTATCAGCAGGCCGATGGTCAGACCTGAGCCGCCGATGCTCATATAGACGTCCCAGAACGGCATGGTGATGATGTTTGGCACCTCTTTGCCCTGCTCGAACGCGCTCATGTTAACGGTGATCGCCCCCAGCAGCAGCGGCTCGCGGATCGGCTTGATCATCTGGTTGCCGTGAATACCAATCACCCAGAACAGCTGGGCGACAAACATCAGCAGCAGGATCCCCGGCAGGCTTTGCACCACGCGCTCCAGCGGCTGTTGCACCACCTGGTAAACCGCGTCGTAGAGATACATTCCGGTAACCCGATGAAACACGAAGCCAAAAGTCGCAATGGCGGTGGTGGTGATAATGGCCGGGATCAGCGCAGAGAACGACGCGGCGACGTTCGGCGGCACCGTGTCTGGCATCCTGATTTTCAGCCCCTTGCGGTTTTCCAGCCAGCAGTAAATCTCCACTGACAGGATGGCGATAAACATGCCGAGAAACAGGCTGCGGGTATCCGAGAACTGGCGCAGCAGCACGTCTTTCACCACGTGCATCTCGCCGTCCACCAGCATTTCCACCGTGGTCGGCGTCACGCAGATAAAGCAGATCACCGCCAGCAGGCCGGGGAACAGGGACTTAATGCCGTTAATACGCCCCAGCTCAATGCCGATTAAAAACACCGCGCCGATGTTGAGAAAGTTGAGCGTGGCATAGTTCAGCGCACTGGTGATCGGCTTTAACGCCGCCAGAAACGACAGCGACTGAAAGCTCGCCAGGCCGTTTTTCGGATCCAGCACCATATTGGAGATCAGTACCGAGAACGCCCCCACAATGATGACCGGCATTAAGGTAATAAACGCAGACTTAATCGCCTGGATATAGCGATAGCTGTTGAAGGTGGTGGCAAAACTGCCCAGAGCGTCGATCAGTTTTTCCTGAAATGCCATAGGGTAATACCTCAGTAAAAGGGCTTTTATTGAATAAGATGGACAGCCGGATACTATTGGTATGCCAAAAATAGCGTCCACAGGCGCTTTGTTCTGTGATTAAGCTCTCAATGAGGTAAGAGGTATTCCAGATTGCGATTTATCACCATTTTGGCATGCCAATGACAGGCATTTAACCCGCGGGCGAGGATCGTTACCGAAAAGCGTGATCGTTATGGGGTTTTGCCCTTCCCACGTCGCTTATGCGCCGGATGGTCTGTGTTAAACTGCAAACCATTACGTGGAAACAGGAATTTCGAATGGCAACAATGCTGGATGTCTCACTGCGTGCGGGCGTGTCGAAGGCCACCGTTTCGCGCGTGCTGAACGGCACAGGTCAGGTTAAAGAGAGCACGCGTCAGCAGGTATTTCGCGCGATGGAGGAGCTGGGCTATCGTCCGAACTTTCTCGCGCGTTCGCTGGCTAACCAGACCAGCAACAGCATTGGTCTGGTCGTCTCGACGTTCGACGGTTTTTACTTTGGTCGTTTGCTACAGCAGGCGTCACGGCAGACCGAAAAGCACGGAAAACAGCTGATTGTTACCGACGGTCACGACGCCCCTGAGCAGGAAGAACAGGCGGTCCAGATGCTCGCCGATCGCAAGTGCGACGCCATCGTGCTGTATACGCGTTACATGAGCGAAAAGACGATCCTGAAGCTGATCAACAGCGTGCAGACGCCGCTGGTGATCATTAACCGTGAAGTGAGCCAGGCGGCGGATCGCTGCGTCTTCTTTGAACAGCAGGACGCAGCCTTCAAAGCGGTGGATTACCTGATAAGCCAGGGCCACCGGGAGATCGCCTGTATCACCGTCCCGATCCACACGCCAACGGGTAAAGCGCGACTGATGGGCTACCGTAAGGCGCTGGAGAAGCACGGTATTCGTCTCGACGAGCGGCGGATTAAATACGGCGATGCAGGCATGACGCGGGGTTACGAGCTGTGCAAGGAGCTGATTGCGGAAAAGACATCGTTCAGCGCCCTGTTTGCCTGTAACGATGATATGGCCCTGGGCGCCTCCAAAGCATTACACCAGGCCGGGCTGAAGATCCCGCAGGATATTTCGCTGTTTGGTTTTGACGATGCCCCCAGCGCAAAGTGGCTGGAGCCTGCCCTGTCGTCGGTGTATCTGCCGATCGACAACATGATCGTCACGGCGATCGACCAGGCGATCCGGCTGGCAAAAAACCAGCCGGTTGAAGCGATCCCGCCGTTCACCGGCACCCTGGTGTTACGCGATTCGGTGACGACGGGCCCCTGGTTTAATCAGACCAGCTCTAACGCCAGCAGCTCCTGAATGGTCTGGCGACGGCGAATCAGCCGCGCCACGCCGTTATCAAACAATACTTCCGGCAGCAGCGGGCGGCTATTGTAGTTGGAAGACATAGACGCCCCGTACGCACCGGTATCATGCAGCACCAGATAATCTCCCGGTTTTACTTCTGGCAGCGAACGGGTTTCGACTTTCCCGCCTTCCTGCTGAGTAAAGACGTCACCGGATTCACACAGCGGGCCGGCAACAACGGTCTCGATGCGCGGGGCGTTAACCAGATCGCGGCCATCGGCGGCAAGTGCGGTGATGTGATGATAGCTGCCGTACATGGACGGGCGCATCAGATCGTTGAAGCCAGCATCAATCAGCACAAAGTGACGGCTTCCCATCTCCTTCACGCTCCGCACCTGCGCCACCAGCACGCCGGCCTCGGCAACCAGGAAACGACCCGGCTCAATCTCCAGCTTCACCGCATGGCCCAGATGGGCGGCGATGCTGTCACGCGCGGCGCTCCACAGGCCGTAATAGTGATCCGTGTCGATCGCCTCTTCCCCTTCGCGGTAAGGAATCGAAAGCCCTCCCCCGGCGGAGATCGCCTCCAGATCCTGACCAAAATCGATAACCTGACGCACCATGGCGCCACAGACCTGCTCAAGATGGCCGTAATCCACGCCGGACCCGATATGCATGTGAATGCCCACCAGCTTGAGGTTGTAGCGTTGTAAAACCTCCAGCGCCGCAGGCATATCGGCATACCAGATCCCGTGCTTGCTGTTTTCGCCCCCGGTGTTGGTTTTCTGACTGTGACCGTGACCAAAGCCCGGGTTGATGCGCAGCCAGACGCGATGGCCAGGAGAGACCTGCCCAAGCTGTTCCAGCATATCCACCGAACCGGCATTGACCGGGATTTGCAGCTCGTGCACGCGCGCCAGCGTGGCGTCGTCAATCAGGTCAGCGGTGAAGACGATCGCGTCGCTGTCGGCTTTCGGATCAAACCCGGCCGCCAGCGCACGTTCGATCTCACCCAGCGATACGGAGTCAACCTTCACGCCCTCCTCACGCATCAGGCGCAGAATATGAATATTGGAGCAGGCCTTCTGCGCAAAACGCACCACGTCAAACTGATGCAGCGCGGCGATCTTCTCGCGGACAATCTGCGCATCGTAGACCCACACCGGGCAGCCGAATTCGGCAGGCAGGCGCAGCAGGTTATCGGCGTTTAAATCGGTCTCAGTCTGGTTGAGTGGGCGTGGCATGGTCGTCTCCGGAAATCTGTTTTTTATCATTACGCCATAGCCTGAAGAGAATAAAAAATATCGTTTTATCGTGAGTCTATGCAAAAATGATATGGACTACGCTCAGCCATCAGGTGCACTATGCCCGCCGTTAACCTACGCCATATCGAGATTTTTCATGCGGTAATGACCACCGGCAATCTCACTGAAGCCGCGCACATGCTGCACACCTCGCAGCCGACGGTCAGCCGTGAGCTGGCGCGTTTTGAGAAAGTGCTGGGGCTGAAGCTGTTTGAACGCGCCCGCGGCAGGCTGCATCCAACGGTGCAGGGTTTACGCCTGTTTGAGGAGGTTCAGCGCTCCTGGTACGGGCTGGACAGGATCGTGAGCGCGGCAGAGAGCCTGAGGGAGTTCCGCCAGGGCGAGCTGTCCATCGTCTGCCTGCCGGTCTTTTCCCAGTCATTCCTGCCGGTACTGTTACAGCCGTTTCTGGCCCGCTATCCGGAGGTCAGCCTGACCATCGTGCCGCAGGAGTCGCCGCTGCTGGAGGAGTGGCTTTCGGCCCAGCGCCACGATCTGGGTCTGACCGAAACCCTCGTCACGCCAGCGGGAACGGAACGCACGGAGCTGCTGTCGCTGGATGAGGTCTGCGTGCTACCTGCCAGCCACCCGCTTGCCCCCAAAGCGGAGCTGACGCCGGCGGATTTTCACGGTGAGAACTATATCAGCCTGTCGCAGACCGACAGCTACCGGCAGCTTCTGGATGGCCTGTTTGCCGAACATCAGGTGAAGCGGCGGATGGTGATGGAAACGCACAGTGCGGCGTCTATTTGCGCGATGGTGCGCGCGGGCGTGGGTATTTCGGTGGTGAACCCGCTCACGGCCATGGACTACGCCAGCAGCGGCGTGGTTCTGCGCCGTTTTAGCGTTTCCGTTCCCTTTACCGTGAGCCTGATCCGCCCGCTGCACCGGCCCGCCTCAGCGCTGGTTGATGCCTTTAGTGAACACCTGATTGCGCACGCGCGTCAGGTGGCGCTTCGCTTACCTGACCTGCAAAAACCACTATGACAGCATGAACTCCACCGCATCCGCGGCATGGATGGCGGCGGTATCGAAGACCGTTATCGGGCTTTGGTCTGCCGGCACCAGCAGGCCAATTTCGGTACAGCCGAAGATAACCCCTTCCGCCCCCTGCTGCGCCAGTTTCTCAATCACGCTGACGTACCATGCGCGCGACGTTTCGCTGAAGGTGCCCAGACACAGCTCATCAAAAATAATCTGGTTAATGCGCGCCCGGTCAGCCTCTTCAGGGATCAGGCTTTCAATCCCGAACTGGCTGTTCAGCCGCCCGCAGTAAAAATCCTGCTCCATGGTGTAGCGCGTCCCCAGCAGCGCCACGCGCGTCATGCCGGCGGCACGTATGGCACGCCCGGTGGCATCCGCGATATGTAAGAACGGCAGCGAACAGCGGTCTTCAATGTGCGACGCCACCTTATGCATGGTGTTGGTACACAGCAGAATACCCTGCGCGCCCGCACGCTCCAGCCCGAGCGCGGCGTCCGCCAGCATCTGCCCGGCTTTGTCCCACTCCCCGCTCGACTGGCAGGCTTCTATTTCATGGAAATCCACGCTGTGCAGCAGCAGGCTGGCCGAATGCAGACCGCCCAGACGCTGTTTGACACCTTCATTAATCAGGCGGTAGTACGGGATCGTTGATTCCCAGCTCATGCCCCCTAACAGACCGATCGTTTTCATCTTTCCTCCTGTGCGTTTCACCCAGTGAAGCAAACTTGTGATCGCCTTTCCAGTTATTTGGCTAAACGTTTCCTTTTCGCCGCGGGTGAGATAAATTAATTGAAACAATGTTTCATTACATAACAGGGCGAAAATATGTTTATTTTCCATAAAGAGACCACGCTTGAGGATCTGGGCAACGGCGTGACGCGTCGTATTCTGGCGCACGACGGCAGGATGATGGCGGTGGAAGTGAATTTCGAGCAAGGCGCGATTGGCCCGATGCATAACCATTCGCATGAGCAGCTCACCTACGTTCTCTCGGGGGAATTTGAGTTCACCATTGGCGAGGAGAAGCATGTGGTGATGGCGGGCGACACCCTCTATAAAGCGCCGCACGTGATGCACGGCTGCGTTTGCCTGAAACCCGGCACCCTGCTGGATACCTTTACGCCGGTTCGCGAAGATTTCCTGAAATAAAAAAAGGCGCTCAGTTGAGCGCCTTTTTTGAAGTTATTCCGTAACCGGCTCAGGAAGTTGTTCCGGCAGCGAGTTGCGGGTGCTCATTGCCTCGCGCAGCAGCACGCTGCCACAGGCGAACAGTCCACCCAGAATACACGCCAGCAGCACGATCAGGGCTTTGCCCGGGCCATCTTTTTTCACCGGCATAGAAGGTGAAAGCTGGTATTTGAACGGCTCCAGGCTCACATCTTCGAAGGAAAGTTTTTGCAGCTGTGCCAGATAGTATTCGCGGTTCTGGAAATCGGCGTTCAGCTCAGAAACATCCTTCAGATTTTTTTCAATCTGCAATTTCTGCGCAATCCCGTCCGCACCGAGGGCGACGGAATAATCCGGATCGTCTTTCACCGCCTGTCCATTGCTGTAGACCGGCTTTTTGATCCCCGCCGCGTTCGCCACTTCCAGCGAGTAGTTCAGGCGTTGCAGGTTGGTATTATGGATATTTGTCAGACGGACCCGATCCAGCTCCAGCTGCTGCTGAACCGTTTTGGTTCTCAGGATCAGCTGATCGCGAATGTTTTGCATGGTCTCCTGCTCGACGATGCGGGAGATGTACTGAATGTAACCATTCAACACTTTCTGCGCGTCCTCTGCCGTTGGGGCAGTGAAGCTTAACGTCCAGGAGAGGTACGGTGCTTTATCGGCATTTTTTTCCTGCGTGTTATCAACGGCTTTCATCTTTTCGGCAATATTGACCACCGCGCGGTGCAGCTCCAGCGGGTCAACCTGAGCGCCATCGAGCTGAGCCATCACGTAAGGTGAGCTCTTCATGTACTCTTCAAGCAGAGACTGGGACTGAAACTTTTTGATAAACAGATTAAACACATCCGCACGGGTAATTTTCACGTCGACATCAAGCACCTGGAGCGCCACCATCATCTGGCGCAGCGAACTCCACTGCGTCTGTTCCGCGGGCGTAATGACCGCTTTACTGGTCCATTTTTGCGGTATCAGAAAGGCGATTGCCAGGCCGACCAGTGCAAATGCAAAGACAATGGTGATGATGCGTTTTTTTGCTGCCAGCAGGACGTCCAGCAGACCCAGAAGATCTATTTCTTTAGCGCTGACCGCCGGGGGAGCATAGTGAGGAAAGTTGAGATCCGTATGTTTTTTGAAATCCATCGCTGACATAACTGTTCTTCTTTTAAGGATGCAGTGAAATTCTGCCTGACTGGTTCCGGTGTAACAAATCATACAAGAATGTAAGAATTATCTGAATGACGAATTGGTACATCTGTAGACCTGCTATCAGATCTGGTAGTTAGCCACGCTGCGTGACTATTCTTATTCCCGCTCCCTTTTTGCTTCGTTATCTCTTCCTCATGGCCGGCGGCAAAGCTTCGTGAAAAGTCAAAAATGCCACCTCCCTCACTATATTGAAACAGCGTTTCGACGCCGATCACATTTCCACCATTAAGCGAATGACGCAGAAATAAATCGCAATAATATAAAATAAAACGATGTTTTAGTATCCAAGAACGCCGGTTCAGCTCTTTTGAAACCAGAAGCGCTTACAGCACAAAGAAAGACAAAAAAGCGTTAAAAAACAAACGTAGATTTCGCCGTTGCCAGACGTTGCACCCTGAATTTCAGCTCTCATGCCGCGCATCGCAGGCCTGGGAAAATGTAACAAAGCAGATTTCGTATTAAACCATTGATTGCCAGGTAGGTATGTATGAATGAAAACAAGCTGCTGGGGCTCGCATGGATATCACCCTACATCATCGGGCTGATACTCTTTACGGCATTCCCCTTCGTCTCATCGTTTTTCCTCAGCTTTACGGATTACGATTTGATGAGTCCGCCGGTGTTTAATGGCATTGAAAACTATCGCTACATGTTTACCGAAGACACGCTCTTCTGGAAATCCATGGGCGTGACCTTTGCCTATGTATTTTTAACCATCCCGTTAAAGCTCGCCTTTGCATTAGGCATTGCCTTTGTCCTGAACTTTAAATTACGCGGCATCGGCTTTTTCCGAACGGCCTACTATATTCCGTCAATCCTCGGCAGTTCCGTCGCCATTGCCGTATTGTGGCGCGCCTTATTTGCCATTGATGGTCTGCTGAACAGCTTTATCGGTGTATTTGGCTTTGATCCGGTGAACTGGCTGGGCGAGCCGTCGCTGGCGCTGATGTCCGTTACCCTGCTACGTGTCTGGCAGTTCGGTTCCGCGATGGTCATCTTCCTGGCCGCGCTGCAAAACGTCCCGCAGTCCCAGTATGAAGCGGCGATGATCGATGGCGCATCGAAATGGCAGATGTTCATGAAGGTGACCGTGCCGCTGATTACGCCGGTGATCTTCTTCAACTTCATCATGCAGACCACGCAGGCGTTCCAGGAATTTACCGGGCCGTACGTGATTACCGGCGGCGGGCCAACCTATTCGACCTATCTGTTCTCGCTCTACATCTACGACACCGCGTTTAAGTATTTCGATATGGGCTATGGCGCGGCGCTGGCGTGGGTCCTGTTCCTGGTGGTGGCTGTCTTCGCCGGTATCGCCTTTAAGTCGTCGAAATACTGGGTGTTCTACTCCGCCGATAAAGGAGGCAAAAATGGCTGATATTCAACAACTCTCCACGGCAAGAAGCGTCGCCGAACGCGAAGTGGCCCGCACGCTGCGCAGAGAGAAAATCAACGCCACCGTTCGCTATGTGATCCTGCTGGCTGTCGGCCTGCTGATGCTTTACCCGCTGGTGTGGATGTTCTCCGCGTCGTTCAAACCGAACCACGAGATCTTCACCACCCTGAGCCTGTGGCCAGCCCACGCCACCTGGGATGGTTTCGTAAACGGCTGGAAAACCGGCACCGAGTACAACTTCGGCCATTACATGCTGAATACCTTTAAGTATGTGATCCCGAAAGTGATCCTGACCATTATCTCCTCCACCATCGTGGCGTACGGCTTTGCCCGCTTCGAGATCCCGTGGAAGAAGTTCTGGTTCGCTACGCTCATCACCACCATGCTGCTGCCCAGCACCGTGCTGCTGATCCCGCAGTACCTGATGTTCCGTGAAATGGGAATGCTCAACAGCTATATGCCGCTGTACCTGCCGCTGGCCTTCGCCACTCAGGGGTTCTTCGTCTTCATGCTGATCCAGTTCCTGCGCGGCGTCCCGCGTGACATGGAAGAGGCGGCGCAGATAGACGGCTGTAACTCCATTCAGGTGCTGTGGTACGTGGTGGTGCCGATCCTGAAACCGGCCATTATCTCCGTCGCCCTGTTCCAGTTCATGTGGTCCATGAACGACTTTATCGGGCCGCTGATTTACGTCTACAGCGTGGATAAATACCCCATCGCACTGGCGCTGAAAATGTCCATCGACGTCACCGAAGGCGCGCCGTGGAACGAAATTCTGGCAATGGCGAGCATCTCCATTCTGCCATCCATCATTGTCTTCTTCCTGGCACAGCGCTACTTCGTACAGGGCGTCACCAGCAGCGGAATTAAAGGTTAAGAGGGAAATACCATGGCTGAAGTTATTTTCAACAAGCTGGAAAAGGTCTACTCCAACGGCTTTAAAGCGGTACACGCTATCGATCTTAAAATTGCTGAAGGGGAATTCATGGTGATCGTCGGCCCATCCGGCTGCGCCAAATCCACGACCCTGCGCATGCTGGCGGGGCTGGAAACCATCAGCGGCGGCGAGGTGCGCATCGGCGACAAGATCGTGAACAACCTCGCGCCGAAAGAGCGCGGTATTGCAATGGTGTTCCAGAACTACGCCCTCTATCCGCACATGACGGTGCGCGAGAATCTGGCCTTTGGTCTCAAGCTGAGCAAACTGCCGAAAGATCAGATTGAGTCTCAGGTGAATGAAGCCGCCAAAATTCTTGAGCTGGAAGAGCTGCTCGACCGCCTGCCGCGCCAGCTTTCCGGCGGCCAGGCGCAGCGCGTGGCGGTAGGCCGTGCGATTGTGAAAAAACCGGATGTGTTCCTGTTCGATGAGCCGCTTTCAAACCTCGACGCCAAACTGCGCGCTTCGATGCGTATCCGTATTTCTGACCTGCACAAGCAGCTGAAGAAGTCAGGAAAACCGGCGACCACCGTTTACGTGACCCACGACCAGACCGAAGCGATGACCATGGGCGACCGCATCTGCGTGATGAAGCTCGGCCATATCATGCAGGTGGACACGCCGGACAACCTCTACCACAAGCCGAAGAACATGTTCGTGGCGGGCTTTATCGGCGCGCCGGAGATGAATATACGCAAAAGCGTGCTGGTCGAAAAAGCGGGCCAGCTGCACATCGCCATTGGCGATGAAACCATGCCGCTGAACGCGGAGAAGCAGGAGAAAGTCGCGGCTTACGCGGGTCAGGAGATCTTCTACGGCGTGCGCCCGGAATTTGTGTCGCTCTCTGATGAGCCCTTCCCGAATGGCGGCTGTAGCGGGGAGATGGTGCGCGTGGAGAACATGGGCCACGAATTCTTTGTGTACCTGAAGGTCGCGGACTACGAACTGACCGCCCGAATCCCGTCCGATGAAGCTAAGCCAATGATTGATAAAGGGCTTCATCGTAAGGTGTATTTCACGTTTGAGATGAACAAGTGTCATATTTTTGACGCAAAAACTGAACAGAACCTCTCTCTCTGATGGAGTGATAAAAATGAAAAAAGTGCTTTTAAGCGCAGCAATCTCCGCGACCCTGGGCCTTACCGCTTTGCCATCGATGGCGCAGAATGTGGATTTACGGATGTCCTGGTGGGGCGGCAATGGCCGTCACCAGGTCACTCTGAAAGCGCTGGAAGAGTTCCATAAGCAGAACCCGGACATCAACGTAAAAGCGGAATACACCGGCTGGGACGGTCACCTCTCCCGTCTGACCACCCAGATTGCGGGCGGCACCGAGCCGGACGTGATGCAGACGAACTGGAACTGGCTGCCGATCTTCTCCAAAACCGGTGATGGCTTCTACGATCTGAACAAGATGAAGGACGTGATCGACCTGTCGCAGTTCGATCCCAAAGAGCTACAAACCACCACCGTGAACGGCAAGCTGAACGGCATTCCGATCTCGGTGACGGCGCGCGTGTTCTACTTCAATGACGAAACCTGGAAAAAAGCGGGTATTGCGTACCCGAAAACCTGGGACGAGCTGATGGCGGCCGGTAAAACCTTCGAGAGCAAGCTCGGCAAGCAATACTACCCGGTGATCCTGGAGCACCAGGATACGCTGGCGCTGCTGAATTCGTACATGATCCAGAAGTACAACATTCCTGCGGTGGATGAGAAAACCAAAAAGTTCAGCTACACAAAGGAACAGTGGGTGGAGTTTTTCCAGACCTACAAAAAGCTGATCGACAGCCACGTCATGCCGGACACCAAATACTATGCCTCGTTCGGTAAGAGCAACATGTATGAGATGAAGCCGTGGATCCAGGGTGAATGGGGCGGCACCTACATGTGGAACTCCACCATCAACAAATATTCCGACAACCTGAAGCCACCGGCGAAACTGGAGCTCGGCAGCTACCCAATGCTGCCGGGCGCCACCGACGCGGGTCTGTTCTTCAAACCGGCGCAGATGCTGTCGATTGGTAAGACAACCAAAAACCCGGAAGCGGCAGCGAAGCTGATTAACTTCCTGCTCAACAGCAAAGAAGGGGTTGATACGCTGGGTCTTGAGCGCGGCGTGCCGTTGAGCAAAGTGGCGGTGCAGTATCTGACCGAAGACGGCACCATTAAAGAGGACGATCCATCCGTGGCGGGCCTGCGCCTGGCGCAGTCGCTGCCGGCGAAACTCACCGTCTCGCCATACTTTGACGACCCACAGATTGTGGCGCAGTTCGGTACCTCTTTGCAGTATATCGACTACGGGCAGAAAACCGTGGAAGAGACGGCCGCTGACTTCCAGCGTCAGGCGGAGCGTATTTTGAGACGTGCGATGCGGTAAACACAAAGCCGGGTGGCGGCTACGCCTTACCCGGCCTACAGGCTATCGTAGGCCCGGTAAGCGAAGCGCCACCGGGCAATGACATTACACGCCGATATTACGTAGTTTCTCCCCTCTCATCAGCTTGCGTTCAATATGCTCCAGGGTCACGCCTTTGGTTTCCGGAATCAGCCAGAAGGTCACGCCGATAAATGCCACGTTCAGCACTGTATAGAGCCAGAAGGTGCCTGCCGCGCCAATCGCATCCAGCAGCGTCAGGAAGGTCGCGCCAATGATCATGTTCGACACCCAGTTGGTGGTGGTGGAACAGGTGATACCAAAGTCACGGCATTTCAGCGGCTGAATTTCAGAGCACAGGATCCACACCACCGGCGCGGCGCTCATCGCGTAACCGGCGATGCACATCATGGTCATGCCGACGGAGAGCCAGGAGAGGCCGCTGGACGCCGTGCCGTTATCGAACTGCATCAGGCAGTAGCCGAGTATTAAGGTGCCGAGCGCCATCACGCTAAAGCCAATTTTCAGGGCGGGTTTACGTCCGGCCTTATCAACGGTGAACACCGCGATAAAGGTGGCGAACATAAAGGTCAGCCCTACCACCAGCGTGGCGATCATCTGCTGTTCGGTGGTGGTAAAACCGGCCATTTTAAAGATGCGTGGGGCGTAATACATGATGATGTTCATCCCCGTGAACTGCTGCATCGCCTGTAACAGCATGCCGAGGAACACCGCGCGGCGCACGTTGCGGTTTGCCTTAAACAGCGACCAGCCGCCCTGCTTCAGCTTCAGGCTCTCGCGGATTTCGTTCAGCTCTTCACGCGCTTTTTCAGTCGTGTCGCGCAGCATGCGCAGCACCTCTTCCGCCTCCACGTGACGCCCTTTTTGCGCCAGCCAGCGCGGGCTGTTCGGCAGGAAAATGACTAACACAATCAGCAGCACCGCAGGCAGCGCCAACACGCCAAGCATTGCCCGCCAGTTGCCGCTGTAGCTGAAGTATGTATCCGACAGGAACGCCAGCACGATACCGAGCGTCACCATCAGCTGGTACATGCTGATCATCTTCCCGCGCACGTTTTCACTCGCCATTTCGGAGAGGTAAAGCGGCGCGGTGTAGGACGCGATACCCACCGCCACGCCCAGCAGCACGCGGGAGAGCAGCAGCACTTCAACGTTGGTTGCAAACGCTGAACCAAGAGAGCCGGCAACAAACAGGATCGCCCCGACCATCAGGCTGTATTTGCGCCCGAGACGGAACGACAGCCAGCCGTTAAAGAGCGCGCCGATGGCCGCGCCGAGCATCATGCTGCTCACCACCCACTCTTGCAGGCGGTTGCTTAACGTAAAGTGGTCGGTAATAAAGGGCAGTGCGCCAGCGATAACGCCGATATCCAGACCAAACAGTAAACCGGCTACGGCGGCCGCAACAGAAACAAACTGGTTCATGCGTCGGGTATCGCGCAGCGCAGCGGGCATAAGGGTAGAGTCATTTACAGATGTCATAGTTTCCTGCCTCAACAGCGAAATTCGTTAAGTGAAATTACGAGATACCGGAAGAAAGTGTCAGGCCGGAACTGGTGAAGATATGGATTATTTCGCTACGACATACCGATCTGTGATGGACATTACAATTTCAAATCAGGGTGGTTTAACCTTATTTTTTATTAATTAGTTAATATTTAAGCAATAAATGTGTGACACCCGTCATTCATTCCTTTTCAGTATGGATTTTTCATCTTTAAGGATATGGATAAAGCCAATTTTGGCGCAAAAAAAACCTCCACCCGAGGGCAGAGGTTCTTTATTCGGGGTGAATTATCGTGCCAGCCAGCCGCCGTCAACGGCAACGGTGTAGCCGTTAATATAATCCGAAGCCGGGGACGCCAGGAACACAACCGGGCCCATCAGATCGCTCGGCAGACCCCAGCGGCCCGCTGGAATACGCTCCAGGATAGCTGCACTGCGCTCTTCATCCGCACGCAGCTGCTGGGTATTGTTGGTGGCCATGTAGCCCGGCGCAATCGCGTTGACGTTGATGTTGTGCTGCGCCCACTCGTTCGCCAGCAGACGGGTCACGCCCATCACGGCGCTCTTCGATGCGGTGTAAGACGGCACGCGGATGCCGCCCTGGAAAGAGAGCATGGAGGCAATATTGATGATCTTGCCGCCTTTCCCCTGGGCGATGAAGTGCTTCGCAGCCGCCTGGGACATAAAGAACACGCTCTTGATGTTCAGGTTCATCACGTCGTCCCAGTCCGTTTCGCTGAAGTTAATCGCGTCTTCACGACGGATCAGGCCGGCGTTGTTGACCAGAATATCGATATGCCCAAACTCCGCCACCGCGCGATCCAGCAGCTCAGGGATCGCATCGATTTTGCGCAGGTCCGCGGTCAGGCTCAGGAAACGGCGGCCCAGTGCGGTGACGCGCTCGATGGTTTCCGTTGGCTCAACGATGTTAATCCCGACGATATCGCAGCCCGCTTCCGCCAGACCTAACGCCATACCCTGCCCCAGCCCGGTGTCACAACCGGAAACCACAGCCACTTTACCTTGCAGAGAAAATGCATCCAGAATCATGTTTATTCCTTAATCGTTCAGCGCCTGTCAGCAACAGGCAGATATATACTTAACTGCCTGCGACTAGCGCAGATCCTTAACAGCGACGTGGTCCATGTCATCGAAGACCTGGTTTTCACCGACCATACCCCAGATAAAGGTATAGGCTTTCGTTCCCACACCAGAGTGGATAGACCAGCTCGGCGAAATGACCGCCTGCTCGTTGTGCATAACGATATGGCGCGTCTCCTGCGGCTGTCCCATCATGTGGAACACGCAGGCGTCTTCATCCATGTTGAAATAGAAGTAGACCTCCATGCGCCGCTCGTGGGTATGGCACGGCATGGTGTTCCACAGGTTGCCCGGCGCAAGCTCGGTCAGCCCCATGCTGAGCTGGCAGGTTTCCAGCACATCCGGAACAAAGTATTTGTTGATGGTGCGACGGTTGCTGGTGAGGTTATCGCCAAGGGTCACCGGGGCAACGTCCGCTGGCGTGACTTTTTTGGTGGGGTAAGTCGTATGAGCCGGGGCGCAGTTGTAGTAAAACTTCGCCGGTTTGCTGCCATCAATGCTGGCGAACATCACTTCTTTCGCGCCTTTGCCGACGTACAGCGCATCGCGGTGACCAATTTCGTAGCACTGGCCATCGACGGTAATGGTGCCCGGCCCGCCGATGTTAATCACGCCCAGTTCACGGCGTTCGAGGAAGTAGCTCACGCCCAGCTGTTTGCCCACTTCACCGCCCACGGAGACGGTTTTCGCTACCGGCATAATCCCGCCCACAATAATGCGGTCAATATGGCTGTAGACCATGGTGTACTTGTCGGCTTCGAACACTTGCTCAACTAAAAACTCACTGCGCAGCCCCTGAGTATCCAGCGTTTTAGCGTGCGCACTGTGGATGCTTTGTCTGACGTCCACGTAAACCTCCAGAATTGATCGTGCCCGAAGGCAAAGATAAATAACGAAACAACGTTCCGTTTTCGTGATGAACACATATTATCCCCTGACCACGGGGTTTTCAATTGCATTTAAAACAACGTTTCATTTTTTCTGCTTGTTTATGCCAGAAATGGTGTTTCGATCACGATAAATCTTTAAGACCCTCAATCTGGTTAATGAAACTGAGAAAGTGCGCTGTCAGTCACACATAATGAAACAACGTTTTGATAATTTAACACCCAGTTTTCAACCTACATTACGCGTTCAAAGGAGTGCATTATGGCTAAAGGTATGCGGGTCAAGCTGAACTACGAGGTCAGCCGCGATCCGGATACAGGCGTGGAAGTCACCCGCCTGACCCCACCGGAAGTAACCTGTCATCGCAACTACTTTTACCAGAAGTGCTTCTTTAACGATGGCAGCCACCTGCTGTTCGCCGGGGAGTTCGACGGTCACTGGAACTATTACCTGTTGGATCTGAAAAAAGCCGAAGCGGTACAGTTGACCGAAGGCGCGGGCGATAACACCTTTGGCGGGTTTCTCTCTCCGGACGATAAATCCCTCTACTATGTGAAGAACGATCGCACCCTGCTGGAGGTGGATTTACAGACGCTGGCAGAGCGCGAAGTGTACCGCGTTCCGGAAGAGTGGGTCGGCTACGGCACCTGGGTCGCGAACAGCGACTGCACCAAACTGGTGGGTATTGAGATTGCCAGACGCGACTGGACGCCACTCAACGACTGGAAAATTTTCCACGACTTCTTCCACAAAGGGCCGCACTGCCGCCTGCTGCGCGTTGATCTGAAAACGGGTGAAAGCACCACCATTCATGACGAGAAGATCTGGCTGGGACATCCGATTTATCGCCCGTTCGATGACAATACCGTGGCCTTCTGTCATGAAGGGCCGCACGACCTGGTCGACGCCCGCATGTGGCTGGTGAACGAAGATGGCAGCAACGTGCGGAAAGTGAAAACGCACGCGGAAGGTGAAAGCTGTACACATGAATTTTGGGTGCCGGACGGGTCCGCGCTGATCTACGTTTCTTACCTGAAAGGTCAGCAAGGGCGCACCATCTCCCGCTTCAACCCGGACACCGGCGTGAATGAAGCGGTAATGAACATGCCCGCCTGTTCGCATCTGATGAGCAACGTCGACGGCACCCTGCTGGTTGGCGACGGCTCCGGTACGCCTGTCGATGTGAAAGACACCGGCGGCTACACCATTGATAACGATCCTTATCTGTATGCCTTTGACGTGGCGAAGAAAGCCTGTTACCGCATCGCCCGTCATGACACCTCATGGGCTACGGTGGCGAACAGCCGCCAGGTAACCCACCCGCATCCGTCCTTCACGCCGGACGAAAAAGCGGTGCTGTACAGTTCCGATAAAGACGGCAAACCGGCCCTCTATATCGCGAAACTCCCTGAGCAACCTGAAATGTTGCATGTCTGATTTGAGTTAGTGTTTCTGTAACTGGCCTTGCCCTCCGTTTCGGAGGGCTTTTTTTTGGGTGATTGCGCGACATACGAAACGACGGAGTGGAAGGAAGGTGTAGGCCGGGTAAGCGAAGCGCCACCCGGCAGTTTTAGCGAAGAAGATAAATTATCAGAAGGAGTACGCCACGCCTAAACGGAAACGGGTCTGGCGTTCGTCCGTGTCTTTAACCCCCACGTTGCCCACCTCCACATACGGCGCCCAGTTTTTATCCCATTTGTAGGCCAGCTTGGCGTTATATTCGTTGGAATAATCTTTATTGTTATTTCGGGCCACGCCTTCAGAACTTTTCGCGTAAACATAGTTCAGCTCGGTACGCCAGTCACCTAATACCCAACCGACCCACGCATCGCCACGGTTAACTTTATCATCGTCCTTATTTGAGCTTGACGGGTAGCGGGTATATTCGTAACGGTAACGCGCAGCCACGTAGAAGCCATTGTCGAAGCTATATTGCACATGCAGATTCGGTTTATAAATGGTGCGGCTGTCTGTGCTTTCAATCGTAAACGCAGGGGTCAGGGCGATATTGTCTGTCGCTTTCCAGCGCCAGCTAATCTGATCTTCGTGACCGTTCCCCACTACATCCGCGAATGGCTGATCTGCCTTGTCCCCGCCTGATTTCCACTTCGCCTCGACTGAAAAACCAAAGCCATTATCAAAGCGGTGCGAGACGGCAACACGGTCGGCATTCGAGCCGCTGTCAATATATTCGTGACGCAGATCGACGGTAACGGCGCTAGCCGCAAAAGAGGCACTAATAAGGGAAGCAAGGAGCAGAGATTTCTTAAACATGAAAAAACCCTCAATTAAAATAACGTTTCGTTTTTATGAAACTTGAGTTTATTTTTTATGCACCGTTATTTTAGTGACAAGGATCGAAATTATTTGTTTCATTTTTTTTGGCAAAGATCGACGTGAACCCCATCAACAAAAAAAGGGTATCAACCGTAAATTTCAGGCGTGAGATCACATTAAGCACTTCACAAAGCAAATAATTAACCGCGCAATAATTATTGCGGGCTTCAGAAAGAACGCATAAGTGTTAAAAAAGGATTCTGCGGACACAAAAAAACCTCCCGTGGGAGGTTTTCTGTGCGCAGAGGGAGAAATTACCGTTCGATAGCCAGGGCCACCCCCTGCCCCCCGCCAATACAGAGCGTTGCGATCCCTTTTCGGGCGTTACGCTTTTTCATTTCGTGGACCAGCGACACCAGAATGCGGCAGCCGGAGGCGCCAATGGGATGGCCCAGCGCGATGGCTCCGCCGTTGACGTTGACCCGCAGCGGATCCCATTCCAGCATTTTCCCGACCGAGATCGCCTGTGCAGCAAAAGCTTCGTTGACCTCAATCAGATCCACATCGTTCAGCTCCCAGCCCGCCCGCTCCAGGCAGCGGCGCGTGGCATAGACCGGGGCGATCCCCATTAACGCGGGATCAACGCCCACGCTGGCAAACGCTTTAATCCGCGCCAGCACCGGCAGCGCCAGCTCCTGGGCTTTGCTTTCACTCATCATCATCACCGCCGCCGCACCGTCGTTAATGGATGAGGCGTTGCCTGCCGTTACGGAACCGAGCGTTTCAAAGGCCGGATCGAGTTTTGCCAGCCCTTCTGCGCTGGCATCGGTGCGCGGCTGCTCGTCGGTATCGACGATGAGCGCTTCGCCGTTCTGGCGCTGGGTACTGACCGGGACAATTTCATCGCGAAAACGCCCGGAGTCGATCGCTGCACGCGCTTTTTGCTGTGAGCTGAGGGCATATGCATCCTGAAGCTCGCGGCTGATACCGTATTCCCGCGCCAGGTTTTCCGCCGTTACGCCCATATGGTAGTCGTTGAAGGCGTCCCACAGCCCGTCGTGAACCAGGCTGTCAAGCAGCTGACTGTTCCCGAGCTGCGCGCCGGTCCGGCTGTCGGTCAGGACATGCGGGGCACGGCTCATATTCTCCTGCCCGCCGGCAATGACCACGTCCGCTTCACCGCACTGGATGGCCTGCGTCGCAAGATGGAGCGCTTTCAAACCTGAACCACAGACGTCGTTGATGGTAATTGCCGAAACGGTATTAGGCAGGCCGCCCTTCAGCGCCGCCTGGCGCGCAGGGTTTTGTCCCGCGCCAGCGGTCAGCACCTGGCCCAGGATCACCTCATCAATTTCATGTGCGGCAACCCCGCTGCGTTCCACCAGCGCTCTTACCACCACGCTGCCAAGATCAACCGCAGAGTGACGCGCAAGCGCTCCCTGAAAACAGCCGATAGCCGTACGTAACGCACCCACTATAACGACATCTTTCATCACGACCTCTGTGCAAAATGACATGACGATAGTAGAGGATTGTTATCAACAATTGACGCAAATGTTTAAAATTAGTGAGTTTAGTCACAGGATTATCGTGCGTCCTGTAAGTACTGGCGCAACCAGCTTCCGGCGACGCCGGGCGGGGTTCGTTTGTTCCATACCAGATCGATGGCAATCGACCTCGGCCAGCCCGGCACGTTCAGCTGCACCAGCGATTTCGACGCGGCAAATTCGTCGACCAGCGCGCAGGGTAACGCGCACCAGCCAAAGCCCTGTACCGCCATGCTCAGCAGTAACAGATAATTCGGCGCAGACCAGACCGGCCCGCGCGAAAGGGGCGCTTCCCGTTCAAGATAGGTGCTCAACCGCAGCTCGCGCCAGCCATGCAGCTCGTCCGCCTGCGTCTCATGTTGCCCTGCCAGAGGATGTCCGGCAGAAACGTAGATGGCCATCCGCGTCTGCATAGGCAGACGGGTCGCGCCAATATCGGTCGGGTAGCTGTCGCGCGCTTCCGTCAGGCCAATTTGCGCCCGCTCCTTTTGCAGCAGATCGATCACGTCCTCCTCTTCCCCAATCAGGCACTCAAATTCCGTGTGCGGAAAACGCTGGTCGAACTGGCTCATCATCTGTTCCAGCACGGCCGGGTTAAGCGTATCGGAGAGAACAAAGGTAAAACGCGCCTCCGTTTGCGCGGTTAACGATACGGCCAGCTCATCCAGGCGCGCGCTGGCGGCGAGTATCGACTGGACATAGCCCAGCACCTGTTCACCCTGGGCGGTTAATACCGGGTGACGCGCCGAGCGATCGAACAGCTCAAAGCCAAGGTCAGCTTCAAGGTTGGCGATGGAGGTGCTGATGGTGGACTGGCTTTTACGCAGCCGTCGTGCCGCAGCAGAAAACGAACCTGCGGCGACAGTTTCAACAAACGCGGTCAGTGCTTCGGGAGAATAACGCATGATGTATCTACTTTATCGATGGATACCATCTTTTATATATCACCTTAAGCGATAAGAATAGGCCGCATCAACGCCCATACTGGCGTCAATATGAGGTAAATATGCAACATCAGGATGCACTCCAACGTAAATTGCCGGAGCGGATCTTCCATGCCGTCTGTTTTGAAGGCATTGCTACGGCGATCCTCGCCCCGACGGCCGCGTGGCTAATGCAGCGCTCGGTGGTTGAAATGGGGGGTCTCACCATTATTCTGGCGACCACGGCAATGCTTTGGAACATTATCTATAACTTTGGCTTCGACCGTTTCTGGCCCGTCCAGCGGGTGAAGCGCACGGCGAAAGTGCGCGCCCTGCATGCCCTGGGTTTTGAATGCGGCTTTATTGTGATTGGCGTAACCATCGTTGCCGCCGTGCTGGGCGTGACGCTGCTCCAGGCTTTTACCCTGGAAATTGGTTTCTTTCTGTTCTTCCTGCCGTACACCATGCTCTACAACTGGGCGTACGACACCCTGCGGGAGAAAATCATCAAGCGCCGCCAGCAACGACGCGCCCTGGCAAGCGAATAACCTTCCGGCCGGAGACCTGCTCCGGCCCACCCCCTGCGAAGCAACGGCGACCTCAACGCATAATTATGGTAAATTGCACTCCTTTTTGTTCGTTTTATAGTTGATACGTTGCTCTAATGTCGAAAATTTGGTCAAAAGAAGAGACTCTCTGGAGTTTCGCCCTCTACGGCACTGCCGTGGGCGCAGGAACCCTGTTCTTGCCCATTCAGCTCGGCTCTGCTGGCGCGATTGTCCTGCTGATCACCGCCCTTGTGGCGTATCCCTTAACCTACTGGCCGCATAAAGCGCTGGCGCAATTTATTCTGTCGTCGAAGACGAAAGGCAACGAAGGGATCACCGGTGCCGTTTCGCATTACTACGGCAAAAAGATCGGCAACCTGATCACCACACTCTATTTTGTGGCCTTCTTTGTGGTAGTTCTGATTTACGCGGTGGCGATAACCAACTCACTCACTGAACAGCTGACGAAACGGATGACGGTGGATACCGGCATGCGGATGCTGGTGAGCTTTGGCGTAGTGCTGATTTTGAATCTGATCTTCCTGATGGGGCGGCACATCACCATTAAGGTGATGGGTTTCCTTGTCTTTCCGCTGATCGCCTATTTCCTGTTTGTCTCGCTGTATCTGACGGGCAGCTGGCAGCCGTCGCTGCTGACCAGCCAGATGGCCTTCGACCAGCATACGCTGCACCAGGTGTGGATTTCGATCCCGGTGATGGTTTTCGCTTTTAGCCATACTCCGATCATCTCGACCTTCGCCGTAGACCGTCGCGAGAAATACGGTGAAGAGGCGATGGGTAAATGCAAAAAAATCATGAAAGTGGCGTACCTGATCATCTGCCTCAGCGTGCTGTTCTTTGTGTTCAGCTGCCTGCTTTCGATTCCACCGTCGTATATCGTGGCGGCAAAAGAGGAAGGGGTGACGATCCTGTCCGCTCTGTCGATGATGCCATCGTCCCCGGCATGGCTGGGCATTTCCGGCATTATCGTGGCGATTATTGCGATGTCGAAATCGTTCCTCGGCACCTATTTTGGCGTGATTGAAGGGGCAACGGAAATTGTGAAATCGTCGCTGAATCAGGTGGGTGTGAAGAAAAGCCGCGCCTTTAACCGCGCGATTTCGATTCTCGGCGTGTCGCTGATTACCTTTGCGGTCTGCTGCATCAACCCGAATGCGATCTCAATGATTTATGCCATCAGCGGTCCGCTTATCGCCATGATCCTGTTCATCATGCCGACGCTGTCGACGTACCTGATCCCGTCATTAAAACCGTACCGCTCCATCGGTAACCTGCTGACGCTGATTGTGGGTGTGCTGTGTGTGTCGGTGATGTTTGTGGGTTGAGTATGCTGCCCGGCGCAATGCCGGGCATCTGTTTTACGCCCGAATATCGTCATACTCCCGCGTATTATCAAACTCATGCTTCGCAAATGGACACAGCGGGATAATTTTACGATTCTCACCGCGCATCTTCTCTACCACCTTCGCCACCAGCTGTTTACCCACACCCTGCCCTTTCAGGCTCAGATCCACATCGGTGTGCTCAATGATGCTCAGATGCTCGCCGGTCGGGACAAAGACGATCTCCGCTACCTGATTGCCTTCGGCGTCGTTGACGTAAAACTTGTTATGGCCTTCAAGAATTTCCATGGTTCCTCGCTTATTTTTGGCGGTACTTCAGCGCACCGCTCGGGCAGGTATCAATTACGCGCATAACCGTTTCTGCATCTACTTCATCCGGCGCGATCCATGGTTTACGCTTCAGATCGAACAGCTTCGCGCTGCCGCGCACGCAGTTGCCCGAGTGTTTGCAGATCCCGGTGTTGAAGTAGACATCGATTTTCTCACCGGTATAGGCCCGGTACCCCGCATCCAGTAGCTCCTGATCCATGACATTGCCTCTGTAATTATTGTGGTGACAAAAGAAGCATACCCTCACCCGATCCGCCTGACCACGTCAAAAACGAGGTTTAGCCACACTCTTTTCAGCGCATGACTTCTTCACGTTCATAGGATTATTCCGAATACAAGAACACCCGTTGCGAAGATATATTTTTGCGCTGTGTCAATTCTTGTAATAATTCACGCCACGTTCACATTAGGATTATTAGCCAAGCGCAATCTTAACCTCCGGATTTATTTTCATCTAACTGATGGATTTCCCATCCGTTTTTAAAACTCGTAACGAAGCGGTATTTCTTCACTCCCTGCAAAATTACCGCAAAACAACCCAGACAAGAAATTTGACTCTTCTCACATAACGACTAATGTTAATTTCTGAACGACAACTGATACGAATTACTTATCGTATCTCCTGACATAAACGCAACATGAGGGTTGATATATGGCAGAGCAACATCGTGGTGGTTCCGGTAATTTCGCTGAAGACCGTGAAAAGGCATCAGAAGCTGGACGTAAAGGCGGCCAGCACAGCGGCGGTAATTTCAAAAACGATCCGCAACGCGCATCTGAAGCGGGTAAGAAAGGGGGACAGAGCAGTCACGGCGGAGGCCGTAAATCTGATAACTCCTGATCTTATTTAAAGCTCTTATAAATATACCGAGAGCATGCTGCGGGCCCGTCGGCTCGCAGTACCTTCCCTTTATTTCACTGGAGCGAAAATATGAATATGAAAACTGTTGAAGATGTATTTATTCACCTGTTATCCGACACCTACAGCGCTGAGAAGCAGCTGACCCGCGCGCTAAGCAAATTAGCTCGCGCCGCATCCAGCGAGAAGCTGAGTGCCGCGTTCACGGCTCACCTCGAAGAGACGCAGGGACAGATCGAACGTATCGATCAGATTATTGAGCAGGAATCCGGTCTCAAACTGAAGCGCATGAAATGCGTTGCGATGGAAGGCTTAATTGAAGAAGCCAACGAAGTTATTGAGAGCACTGAGAAAAATGAAGTGCGTGACGCTGCATTAATTGCCGCAGCTCAGAAAGTTGAACATTACGAAATTGCCAGCTACGGCACCCTAGCCACCCTGGCTGAACAATTAGGCTATAAAAAAGCCGTTAAACTTCTTGCCGAAACGCTGGAAGAAGAAAAAGAAACCGATCTCAAATTAACCGATCTGGCTGTCGGTAATATTAATCAAAAAGCCCAGAAAGGATAATTAATATCTGATGAGCATCAGCACCAAAAATTAACCAAAAATAAATCACAGGAGTTAATTATGAATCATGTAGAACACTACCATGATTGGCTACGCGATGCCCATGCGATGGAAAAGCAAGCCGAATCCATGCTGGAATCAATGGCCAGCCGTATTGATAATTATCCCGACTTACGTGCACGAATTGAACAACACGTTAATGAAACTAAACACCAAATTACCGTGCTGGAAGAAATTCTCGACCGCAATGATATTTCCCGTTCGGTCATAAAAGATTCCATGAGTAAAATGGCGGCGCTCGGCCAGTCCATTGGCGGCATGTTCCCTTCCGACGAAATTGTTAAAGGCTCTATCAGCGGCTACGTTTTTGAGCAGTTTGAAATTGCCTGCTACACCTCTCTGCTGGCTGCGGCCAAACAAGCGGGCGATACCGCCTCCATTCCAGCCCTTGAATCCATTCTGGAAGAAGAGCGCCAGATGGCAGACTGGCTGCTCCAGCATATTCCACAGACGACGGAACAGTTCCTGCTGCGCTCCGACGCGGATGGCGTTGAAGCTAAAAAATAACGAAATAGGGAGAATGTATGTTTCGACACGTAAAACAGCTGCAATACACGGTACGCGTAGCCGAACCGAATCCGGGCCTGGCCAATCTTCTGCTTGAGCAGTTTGGCGGGCCACAAGGCGAACTTGCCGCGGCATGTCGTTACTTTACGCAAGGATTGAGCGACGACGATCCCGGTCGTAAAGATATGCTGATGGATATCGCGACCGAGGAGTTAAGTCACCTGGAAATTATCGGCACCCTGGTGGGTATGCTCAATAAGGGTGCGAAAGGCGAACTGGCGGAAGGCGTTGAAAATGAAGCGGAACTGTACCGCTCCATGACCGAGAACGGCAACGACAGTCATATCACCTCCCTGCTCTACGGCGGCGGTACTCCGCTTACTAACTCCGCAGGCGTACCGTGGACGGCGGCGTACGTGGATACCATTGGCGAACCGACCGCGGATCTGCGCTCTAACATAGCGGCCGAGGCGCGCGCCAAAATTATCTACGAACGGCTTATTAACGTAACGGACGATCCGGGTGTTAAAGATGCGCTGGCGTTTTTAATGACGCGTGAGGCAGCACACCAGCTCTCGTTTGAGAAGGCGCTCCAGTCGATCCGTAACAATTTCCCACCGGGTAAATTGCCGCCAATCGAAGAGTACACCAACAAGTACTACAATATGTCTGAGGGGGGAGAAGTTCGCGGCAGCTGGAACAGCGATAAGCACTTCGACTACGTGGAATCTCCTCAGCCAGCGGTCGATGGCGGTGACGGCGGCGCAAGCGTAACGCTCACTACAGAGCAGGAAACGCTGGTCAAAGCGATGTGCGCACGCACGAAATCCGACCCCAATGCCGATCCGCTTACCGGTGCCGAGCTTGGTGCAGGTAAGAAAAAACCGTAACCGGTTTTGCCAGGCAGCCTGAGGCTGTCTGGCAATGCCTTGTGCGCTATCAGTTCCAGAGGTACGGAGCATGTTCGAGCTTGATGCGTTTCATCTGGCCAGGATACAGTTCGCCTTTACCGTCTCTTTTCATATTCTCTTCCCGGCGATCACCATCGGGCTTGCGAGCTATCTGGTGGTTCTCGAAGGCATGTGGCTTCGCACCAAAAATGATGTCTGGCGCTCGCTATACCATTTCTGGCTGAAAATTTTCGCCGTCAACTTTGGTATGGGCGTGGTTTCCGGGCTGGTCATGGCTTACCAGTTTGGGACTAACTGGAGCGGCTTTTCCCAGTTCGCAGGCAGCATAACCGGCCCTCTGCTCACCTATGAAGTCTTAACCGCCTTCTTCCTGGAAGCTGGTTTCTTAGGCGTGATGCTGTTCGGCTGGAACAAGGTCGGCCCCGGCCTGCACTTCTTTGCCACCTGCATGGTGGCGCTGGGCACGCTGATGTCCACCTTCTGGATCCTCGCCTCTAACAGCTGGATGCACACCCCGCAGGGCTTCAGTATTCAGAACGGTCAGGTCATTCCCGAAGACTGGCTGGCCATTATCTTTAACCCTTCATTCCCTTACCGCCTGATCCATATGTCCATCGCCGCCTTCCTGTGCAGCGCCTTGTTTGTGGGCGCGTCCGGGGCATGGCATCTGCTGCGCGGTAACGATACGCCCGCTATTCGCACAATGTTCTCCATGGCCATGTGGATGGCGCTGCTGGTCGCGCCCATTCAGGCCGTGGTTGGGGATATGCACGGCCTGAATACGCTTGAGCACCAGCCTGCCAAAATCGCCGCTATTGAAGGCCACTGGGAAAACCCGCCCGGCGAGGCCACCCCGCTGCTGCTGTTTGGCGTACCGGATATGGAAGAGGAGCGCACCAAATACGGGCTTGAAATTCCCGCGCTCGGCAGCCTGATCCTGACGCACAGCCTGGATAAACAGGTCCCGGCGCTGAAGGATTTCCCGAAAGAGGACCGCCCTAACTCGCTCATCGTCTTCTGGTCCTTCCGCATTATGGTCGGCATGGGGCTGCTGATGATTACCCTTGGCGTGTTGAGCGTCTGGCTGCGCTATCGCCGTCGACTCTATCACTCGCGGCCATTCCACTGGTTTGCCCTCTGTATGGGGCCTGCCGGACTGCTCGCGCTGCTCGCCGGGTGGGTCACCACCGAAGTGGGCCGCCAGCCGTGGGTCGTTTACGGCTATCTGCGCACGATAGATGCGGTGTCTCTGCACAGCACGTTGCAGATGAGCATCAGCCTGCTGGCCTTTATCGTGGTCTACTGTTCGGTGTTTGGCGTGGGTTATGTGTATCTCGCCCGGTTGATTAAGAAAGGTCCGCAGCCTGTGGGCACGCTAACGTCTAATACGTCGGGCACCCCTGCCCGTCCGCTGTCCGCCGCCGAGTCCGTTCCGGAAGAGGAGAAGATCTGATGGGCGTCGATATCCCGGTCATCTGGTTTGCCATTATTGTCTTCGCCACGCTGATGTACATCATTATGGACGGTTTCGATCTCGGTATCGGCATGCTGTTCAGCTTTGTGGGCGATGCCAAAGAGCGCGACGTGATGGTGAACAGCGTCGCCCCGGTCTGGGACGGAAATGAAACCTGGCTGGTTCTCGGCGGTGCAGGATTGTTCGGCGCGTTTCCGCTGGCTTACGCGGTGATAATTGATGCCCTGACCATCCCGCTGACGGCCATGCTGATCGGGCTTATTTTCCGCGGGGTGGCGTTTGAGTTTCGCTTTAAGGCGACCCCTTCACACCGCAAATTCTGGGACTACTCCTTTGCCGGCGGTTCCCTGCTGGCAACCTTCAGCCAGGGGATTGTGGTTGGCGCGATGATCAACGGCTTTGACGTGGAAGGGCGTCGCTTTGTGGGCTCCTCGCTGGACTGGTTCACCCCGTTTAATCTGTTCTGCGGGCTGGGCTTAATTGTCGCCTATACCCTGCTGGCTACCACGTGGCTGATCATGAAAAGCGAAGGCGCGCTGCAAAACCGGATGCGCGAGCTGACCCGCCACGTGCTGCTGGCGCTGATCGCCGTTATTGCGGTGGTAAGTATCTGGACCCCGCTCGGCTGGCAGTTTGTCGCCGAGCGCTGGTTTACTCTGCCCAACTTTTTCTGGTTCCTGCCGGTTCCGGTTCTGGTGGCGGTATTCAGCCTGTGGATCTGGCGGCTGACGCGCAATCCCGACAGCCATGCCCGTCCGTTCCTGTTAACGCTGGGCCTGATCTTCCTCGGCTTTAGCGGCCTGGGCATCAGCCTGTGGCCACACATTATTCCGCCGCACATCACCCTGTGGGAAGCCGCCGCGCCGCCTGCCAGCCAGCTGTTTATGCTAATCGGCACGCTGTTAATCATCCCGGTGATCCTGGTTTATACCGCCTGGAGCTACTACGTCTTCCGGGGCAAAGTGTCTGATACCGAAGGTTATCATTAAGGATTGCTATGGCAGGCTGGCATACACGCGCCATTATTTACCAGATTGATACCGCCCTGTTTTACGATCTTAACGGCGATGGCTGTGGCGACATCGCCGGAATCACCGCGAAGCTGCGCTACATCCGCCGGATGGGCGCGACGGTCATCTGGATCACCCCGTTTTACCTCACGCCTTTTCTCGATGAAGGCTATGACGTGAGCGACCATTTGCAGGTCGATCCCCGCTTCGGCAAGCTCAACGATATCATCGCCTTTATCGAACAGGCGCGGGAGCTGGGGATGCAGGTCATTATTGAGCTGCTGATCCAGCATACCTCGGATGCGCATCCCTGGTTTCAGCAGGCCCGCCGCAACCCTCAGTCACCCTACCGGGACTATTATCTCTGGTCCGACACGGACGACGACGATACGCCGCCGATGTTCCCCGGCGTGGAGAAGAGCATCTGGACATGGGACGATGAGGCGGGGCAATACTACCGGCATATGTTTTATCACCACGAGCCGGATCTCAATCTGGCCTCCCCTGCGGTGCTAAAGGAGATTGAGAACATCATCATCTTCTGGCTAAAGCTCGGGGTGTCGGGCTTTCGCCTGGATGCGGCATCGCACCTGACAAAACAGGCCGGACATGGGGATGAAAAACGCGGCCTGTGGATCCTGGAGCATCTGCGCCGTCTTATCGGGCAGCGTAACCCGGACGCGATCCTGCTCGGCGAAGTCGACGTGGAGGTCGAGGCCTACAAAGATTATTTTGGTCAGAACGACCGGCTCAACCTGGTGCTGAATTTCTGGCTCAATAAGTACTTTTACGTCAGCCTGGCAGAGAAGAGCGCACGACCGCTGCGCAACGCGGTGAAGAAGATGATTGTGCCACCGGACTCCTGCTGCTTCGCCAACTGGCTGCGCAATCATGATGAGCTGGATCTGGAAGGGATAGGAAAAAAAGCGAAGCAGACCGTCATCGATACCTTTGCCCCTGACGAAGAGATGAGTGTGTATCAGCGAGGTATCCGCCGCCGTCTGGCGCCGATGCTTAATGGCGATCGAAAGCGGCTGGCCTTTTGCCATGCGGTCTTGTTTTCGCTGCCGGGCGTACCGGTCATGCGCTACGGGGATGAGATTGGCATGGGGGATGATTTGGATCTGGAGGAGCGTTACGCCGTACGCACCCCGATGCAGTGGGCCGGATCGCAAGGCGGCGGTTTCTCAGATGCCGACCCGGAAACTTTTGTCGCCCCGATGATTGACCACGGCCCGTACCGCTATCAAAAAATCAACGTGGCGGATTCGCTGTTGCACCGCAACTCACTCCTGCACTGCATTATCGATATCGCCAATACGCGCTCGGAGTTCCCTGAGATCGGCGTCGCGCCGTTTCGTCTTATTAATATCGACAGCGATGCGGTACTGGGGATCTATTACGAAACCGACACGCGCAGCATTCTGACCTTCGTTAACTTCAGCGATAAGCCCGTTAATTTTACCGCCAGAGGGATCCGGCATGCGACCTGGACCGCCTGCCTGGCGGACAAACGTTACGATGACGCGCTTGTGTGCGGCAAAACCGTCGCGCTTAACCTCAGCGGCTATGGCTACCGCTGGTTCTGGACCGATCGTACCGCACTGCGCTGATTATCGTCTCCGCGAGAGCAGCAGACGGGCCACGATCGCGCCCGTGACGGCAAGGGAGCCGAGCAGCACTTTCCCCGGCATGCCGGAGGTGACGCTGATAGCGCGCTCTTTTGCTTCGTCGGTGAAGTGCCCGTGGATTTTATGCAGGTCGTTAACCGGCTGATCCAGATAGTCCTGACGGTCATCCGCATTTAACGTATCGGTCATCTGCCCTTCCCAGGCCTTTTTAACCATCAGCCGATCCAGAAAGCCGGGGAAAAGAAATTGCCCGACAATCGACTGGACGGTGCTGCTGCCCACCCACAGTTCCCGCACCGGTTTCTGCGCCACCTTAAAAATAGCGCTGGCAGCTACTTCCGGCTGAAAAACGGGAGGAACCGGGCGCATCGCCCAGGCAAATTTATTCCTCGCCCACTCGAACTGCGGCGTATTGAGGCCCGGCATCTGTACCATTGCGATCTGCACCCGGCTGTTTTCATGCATCAGTTCGGTGCGCACAGCATCGGTAAATCCGCGGATTGCGGCTTTCGCCCCGCAGTAGGCTGACTGCAAGGGAATGGAACGGTAGGCCAGCGCGGAGCCAACCTGAATAATCGTTCCGCGATCGCGTGGGGTCATTAACTCCAGCGCGGCGCGGGTGCCGTTAACATAGCCCAGATAGGTCACCTCGGTGACGCGGCGAAACTCCTCCGGGGACATGGTGCGAAACGGCGCCAGCATCCCGCCCATAGCGTTATTCACCCACACATCGATGGCCCCAAGCCGGTATTCAATCTCGTTAGCAGCATCGGTCACCGCCTTGCTGTCGGCCACGTCGGCCTGAACGGCACGGGCGTTGATCCCAAAACGGCGCAACTCCTCTTCTGTGGAGCGCAGGCTCTGCTCGTCGCGGGCAATGATGCCCACATCGTAGCCCGCTTTGGCAAAGTGCAGCGCCGTGGCTTTCCCCACGCCCGCCGTACCGCCGGTAATAACGATCACAGCCATAGCCTTTCCCCTTGTTTCAGACGTTATCCCAGCCGGAGAGTATTTCGATCAGTTCAGACAGGGAATAACGCACCGCTTTATCCACCACATCCTGACATTCACCGGAAAACAGCACGGTGCGGGTTTCCGTCTGTCCGCGAATATTCCAGCCGAAGCAGACCGTACCGGCTGCGGTGCCATCGTCGCCGCCTTCCGGTCCCGCATAGCCGCTGATGGCAAGGCCGATATCCGCCTCGGCAATTTCGCGAATTTTAGCGGCCATCTCGGTCACCGTTTGTTCACTGACGGCGGTGAAGCGCTCAATGGTTTCGTGCCGCACGCCGAGGATCCTCTCCTTCGCCGCATCGCTGAACACCACCATGCCAACGTCATAAAATTCCGCCGTGTTCTCTTCGGCACAAAGCGCAACCGCGAGATTGCCGCCGGTACAGGACTCTGCGGTGGTTAACCGCAAACCTCTGTCCGTAAGCTGAGTGGCGAGCTTTTTCGTCAGCTCGCTGATGGTGCTGTTGCTGTCGTGAATAAGGTTGCTCATCGCGTTGCCCCTTAATTTTCGTCAGGAATAATAGAAATATGACCATTACGCTCAAGAATAGCGTATTTAATCTCCTTCAATTCTGTAATACCGTGATTCTGGCGGGCTGATACCAATATATCATCACAGGACACATCGACCTTTTTCAGTTTATCGGCAAGGGGAACACCGTTCTCCACCAATATCACCGGCGTGCCATCAAGAATATTCTCAACAGTGGAAAAATATTTTTTCAGCAGGCCAAAAATAATATCCACAACCACCAGCGTCGTTATTGTAATCATTGCTCCGGTGACGGAGAAATCTTCGCCAAGCAGCGCCTGTTGTGTCGCCTCACTGATAATTAAGAGCAAAATAAGGTCAAAACTGGTCATTTGTAGCAGAGCGCGTCGCCCGGCAACTTTAAACACAATGACCAGAAACAGGTAAATTGCCAGGGCACGAAAAACCATGTCCATATTTGACTCCTAGGGGTAAATAAACTGCCAGAAATGGATATCTGGCTCGTTGTTTACGCGGATACTGTTTGTCCACTTCCCTGCTTTTGACGGCGTGATAAATAACAAAACGGTAAATTTATCGGTCTGTTGTAAACGATCGTAGACGAGAAACAGGGTATTCCCCCGGCTGTACATGCTGTCCGGCTGTGGCCAGACGCTGCCTGGCTCATACGCGTCGCTGCTTTCGCTGGTCATGCTGAGGGTATATTTCCCCTCAGACGTCACCGGAAACGTCAGTGCCATCCGCGATTCGGTCTGGCGGCGACCGAAGCGCTCATAGCTCAGGGTCAGGGATTTTGCTTCGTTTGTTTTCTCCACGTCGCTGACCGCGCCGCTGGAAAACAGGCCGGCTATCGCGGCCACGATAATAGCTAACAGCACAATAAAACCCACCTGGCGAAATGCATACTCAAACGTCAGTAAACGGCTACTCTCTTTTATCCCAGGCACTTTTTCATTTTTTGGTTCCATGGCTGTGGTCACCGTTTCGCTTAATTGCCGAAATTTATGATTTTCCTGTGCAAATGCTTTTAAGACTTATCACATTTGCCACATAAAGGAATAGCAACAATACTTAATAAGTCAAGACATCCAAAATGAAGGATATCAGATGAAATTATCAGTGATTTCAGCCTTGTTTATATTAATTATCCCTACTGCATGGGCAGATAATAACGGCGGGTTACAAAAGGGTGACGCGCCGCCACCGCCGCATGCGCTGGACAGCGGTTATCGTGGTACCGATGATGCGCGCATTATGACCATTACTCAGGCGAAAGAGATGCATGATGGTGCCTCTATTTCATTGCGCGGCAATCTTATTGATGGCAATGGCGATAAATACGTATTCCAGGATAAAACCGGGAAAATCGACGTTATTATCCCGAAAGCCGTATTTGACGACAGAACCGTGGAACCTGACAACATGATCAGTATTAGCGGCTCGCTCGATAAAAAATCATCCCCACCCGTAGTGCGGGTCAGCCACTTGCAAAAATAATTCAGCGAAGCGTTAACGCTGTAACTATCCATCAAATCTCACCCCTAACAAGGAGTTAGCTATGAGTGATAATGAACAACGTACGAACGCTTACCCAACGCCACCTTTCCCGGAGCAGCCCCAGACGCCACCGGGTCTGGCCTCTGAGATGGAACCCGTACCCGACCACGGCGAGAAGAGCTACAAAGGGCATGGTCGTCTTGCCGGTAAGAAGGCGCTAATTACCGGGGGCGATTCCGGCATAGGACGCGCGGTAGCCATTGCCTATGCCCGCGAAGGGGCAGATGTCGCGATTAACTATTTGCCGGAAGAGGAAGAAGACGCAGCGGAAGTCATCGCCCTGATTAAAGCGGAAGGACGGAATGCCGTCGCGCTTCCGGGCGATGTGCGGGACGAAACTTTTTGTCAGAACCTGGTGGAGCAGGCCGTCTCAAAACTGGGCGGGCTGGATATCCTGGTGAATAACGCAGGCCGCCAGCAGTACCGTGAATCGTTGGAAGAACTGACCACGGAAGATTTTGACGCGACCTTTAAGACCAACGTCTATGCGCCTTTCTGGATCACAAAGGCGGCGTTGCGCCACATGAAAGCCCCCGCCTCCATCATTAACACCTCATCTGTACAGGCGGTGAAACCGAGCGCCGTACTGCTTGACTATGCGCAGACCAAAGCCTGTCTCGCGGTGTTTACCAAAGCGCTGGCGAAACAGCTGGGACCGAAAGGGATACGCGTGAACGCGGTAGCGCCGGGACCTTACTGGACCGTGCTTCAGCCCAGCGGTGGGCAACCACAGGAAAAAGTGAAACATTTTGGCGAGAGTACCCCTCTGGGACGCCCGGGACAGCCCGTGGAGATCGCACCGCTGTATGTCACCCTGGCCTCGGATGAGTGTTCATACACCTCCGGGCAGGTGTGGTGTTCAGACGGCGGGGATGGCGTCATCTAGCGCTCAAGGCGCGCAGAGTGTAGGCCGGGTAAGGCGAAGCTGCCACCCGGCAAATTGTTGCAGGCGAAAGCTAAAGGGCTGCGAAAGCAGCCTTTTTTACGTTTAAGGGGTGACGACAGGAAACCAGAAGCTGAAGCTCTCCATGCAGCGCAGCATTTCGTTTACCTTCGCGGCATTGCCGACGATCGTCACCTCTCCTGCCTGTTGCGCCTTTTTCAACGTGGTCTCTTTGAGGATGATTTTATTCAGCGTTTCGCGGCTGAGCGTGATGGTTGCATCCGGATCTTGTGCCTGAGCGTTGGCGCTATGGTTCAGCACGCCATTCTCCAGCTCCAGCTTGTACCTGCCGCCCTCGCGGCCCAGATCAACGTTAAAAATCCCTCTGGCATTCGCGGCTCTGACGCCGTTAAGGTGAACGCCGAAGTAGTCAAAAATCATCTCAGTCGACATGGCACGGACCGCATCCGGGCTGGCGGTATTGGGCGTCGGCATCCTCTTCACGCCGTTACGCAACGCCTGCGCACCGGTGAGGTAGGCGTTACGCCAGGGTCCTGACTCAGCATGGTATCCCAGCTGTTCAAACGCGTCCGCTTCCAGTTCGCGCGCCGCCTTATTATTGGGATCGGCAAAAACGACTTTATTCATCACCTGCGCCACCCAGCGGTAATTTCCCCGGGCATAATCAACCCGGGCTTTTTCAAGGATCGCGCGGGCTCCGCCCATGTAATCGACATATTTTTTCGCCGCCTCGACCGGAGGCAGTTCATTGAGCGTCGCCGGATTGCCGTCGAACCAGCCAAGATAGTAGACATAGGTGGCTTTGACATTGTTGCTTACCGAGCCGTAATAGCCACGGCCTGCCCAGGATTTCGCCAGCCCGTAAGGCAGGGCGAAATTAGCGGCTATCTCATCCCTCGTCAGCCCTTTATTCGCCAGCCTCAGCGTCTGGTCGTTGATATAGCGATAGATATCACGCTGGCTTTTCATCAGCTTCACCACTTTCTTATTACCCCATGTGGGCCAGTGGTGCTGCGCGATAATAATTTCCGCTTTATCCCCCCAACGATCGAGGGCGTTATTGATGTATTTTGACCATGCCAGCGGATCGTGTATCTTCGCCCCGCGCAGCGAGTAAGTATTGTGCAGGGTGTGAGTGACGTTCTCTGCTGCTTCAATCAGCTTTTTCTCTTCCACATACCAGAGCATTTCAGACGGCGCTTCCGACCCCGGCGCCAGCATAAAATCATAGGTGAGACCGTCGATGATCTCTTTCTGCCCGTCTTCGGTAATGGCGTGAGTGGGCGCGATAAGCGTGACCGTCCCGGCTGAGGTGGTCGTCCCCAGACCCGCCCCTACCTGACCTTTTACATTGGCCTTTAACAGGTTTCCGTAGATATAACTGGCACGGCGGCTCATGGCATTTCCGGCCATGATATTTTCCGATACCGCCTCTTCCATAAAACCTGCTGGAGCATAGACTTTCACTTTGCCGGTTATCACTCCCGCTTCATCGACTACGCCACGCACGCCGCCATAATGATCGACATGACTATGGGTATAAATAACGGCAACAACCGGGCGTTTGCCACGATGTTGAACGTAAAGATCCATGCCCGCTTTGGCCGTTTCCGCAGACACCAGCGGATCGATAACCGTGATCCCCTCTTTGCCCTCTATAACCGTCATATTCGACAGATCGAGGTTACGGATCTGGTAGACGCCTTCCGTGACCTCAAACAGACCGCCAATATTATTCAGCTGCGCCTGACGCCACAGGCTCGGGTTGACGGTATCCGGCCCTTTTTGCCCTTCTTTGATAAAAGCGTATTTCTGGGGGTTCCAGATAACGGCGCCTTTTTCGCCTTTAATCACCGCGGGTGGCAGCGGGGCAATAAAGCCTTTGTGCGCATTTCGGAAATCCGTCTTATCAAAGAAGGGCAGTTGACCATAAAGTGCATCATTCATCTCTTTCGTATGGGCAGTGGCTCCCTTCCCTTCCTTTTGTGCCAGGACAGGCAATGAGGTCAACGACACTAATAGCAGACCAGCAACGGCCATCGCACTAACGAGAGTTTTAAATTTCATACTTCCTCGAGGAGTTATATTCACGCTGGCGGTACATGGGGGGAAAGGAGGCTATCACCAGGCTTATCTTTAACCTATGGAAATAACGTTTATAAATAAATTAGTTTATTCTTTCGTCGCTGCGTCCTTAAGGGATAATGCTGAGTCCAGTTATTTCCCCGGAGTGATTCGATGAAGAGCCTGCCGTTCTTTTTCGCTGTATTAACCCTCAGCACATTAACAGCCTGTAGTTCTCCCCAACCAGACAATGTTGAAAAAATTAATCATCTGCAAATTCCACTGGTGTTGCCGGGGGAAAAACCGCCGCAGGCACAGATATCGCATATCGTGTCTCTTTATCAGGAAAATAAACAGCAGATCGAGACCTTAACGCGCAGCGTAAAATCACAGTATCTACAGGACACCACCGCAAAAGAAATTTTTGTTGCGGACAGTGACGTTCAACGCGTCTATGCCTCGCTGACCAAACTGGAACAGTTAGATATGGTTAATCAGCAATACCTGAAAGATAATAATGTCACGGGCCTGCAAAATATTCATATCATTCTTGAACCGTTATTCACCAGCTGAAAATAAAAAACCCGGCAACATAAGCAGCCGGGTTTTTATTAATGGGCATATCACGGGCATCAGTCGTACTGACCAAAGCGATAGCTAAGCCCTGCGGTGACGGAACTCAGGTCGCTGCTCACGCCGATCTGGTTAACATTGCCCACGTTGCTTACCCACTGATATTCCAGGCGGCCCGCCCAGTTTTTATTGAAAGCGTATTCAGTACCCACGGCTGCAAGCGGGCGCACACCGGTTTCAAAACGATTGTGACCACTTACATCGGATTCAGCGCGATAGCCCTTGCGCCGGCACGGCCGTAAATATCCCAGTCACTGGTCAGGGCATAACTGGCCTTCAGAGACATTTGCAGGCCCTGCGTCTTCATTTGCGCCCCGGCGCCATGCTGACCTTTAATCTGCATGTTACCTAAATAATCATAACCACCTTCTACCGCAAGCCATGGGGTAATCTGATAACCCGTATAAACACCCCCGCCGACATTATCATGGTTAAAATCGAAGTGATCGGAATGCGTGTTATCAAACGCTTTTGAACCCATATTGGTATCAAAATAGTGAGACCAGCCGAATTTCGCCCCGCCATACCAGGTGCCCGCATCAGCGGCGGCGAACGCGGAAGTGGCGGTAAATGCATTAGCCATAATCAATGCGATAACTGTCTTTTTCATAAATATACCGTTTACTTGATAATGTTAAATCTGAGAAAGCAAACGATATAGAAAATTAACGGTAGCGTTAACTGCATTTCTGTTTAATTTTAAACTTCCGCTAGAATGACTCGGGTAAATGTCTGACCTCAAGCAGATATCCACCGCGCTTAAAGGCGATATATTCCCCCTGCTTAAGGGCAGATAATACATTGAGTATACTGCTGCGAGAGAGCAGCGTACGATCCTGGATATATTCCAGAATCGTGGTACGCAAACGCGTCTCTTCCGGGAGCAAAATCATTTCCTGAAGGTGGTTACGAATAACGGAATAGGTACGCTGCTGGAGTACCTGGGCATCACGGAATATTAAATAGGCCGTATGGTATGAGAGCAGCGCGGCGACATCCTCCCAGACGCCCTCGGCACGAAACAATTCAGCCGCCTTGTCCGCATCGAGACGTAAAATAGTCGACTCTCTTTCAGCACGGAGAAGGTGCCCCTGCGTAGGCTGGATCATCTCTGCAATACCAAACAAATGCGGCTCGTAAACGGTCACTACCACCAGTCCATCCGAAGCCCGCAGCAGGGACAGCTCTCCTTCCAGAAAGAGGTACATCTGCTGTTTCCCCTTCCGTAACCAGGTGAGTCGCTTACGCGGAACAACGTGCACTTTCTCCGCTATCGGCTCAAGGATGGCGGTCAGTCTTTCGATGGATTTTTCGGGTCGAACAGGCGGTAAAATATGCATGGTACAACCTTCTGACATTCAATATCTGCCATTATAGACCATATATTTTAAGCGGTTAGCCGATCAAAACTGATAGCTGTAGTTGACGCTGGCAAACCAAAGATAAGGATGATCGTAACTTCCGGCAAACGCCGTCGGGGATTTCACATGCGACGACTGCATATGAAGATACGACACGGCAATACCAATATTGCTGGCCGGGGTGATCTGATACTGGGCTCCCGTGCCAAATCGCCACTCATCCCCGGTGGGTAAAGTTAAGGCCACATCACTCTGACTCTCATACGGAGAGCTGTCGAACGCCACACCGGTATTCAGTCGCCACTGAGGTGTTGGACGATACTGCACGCCCACCGCGCCGTGCCATGTATCCTTCAGGCGGCTGACGTTGTTCAGTTGCCGATCCCCAACGACGATTTGCGGAGCACCGAACTGGCTCCAGTCCTGCCAGCCGAGATCGGCCATAACCGACCACCGCGGGTTAATATCATGCACAAGACTGAGCATGATTTGCTGCGGCGCGCTGATTTGTGCCGACACCGGGAGGTCGTAGGCACCATTCTGTACTCGAGCTTTGCCGTTAACAGAGTAGCGATAGTTCGTCTCGCTGTTCCATGTAATACCGGCTCGCGTCTGGTCGGTCAGTTGCATGAGTAGCCCAAGCCGATAGCTCATGGCCCAGTCCTCATCATGCTGCCGATAGTCATTATCATTAACGTTGCGGGTCAGCGAGAAATAACCGTAATTAACGTTGGCGGACGCCCCTATTGAGAGTCGGTCGTTGAGCTTGTATGCCAGTGACGGACTGAGCGTCATTGCAACCAGGGTGCTCTTTTTAATCAGCCTGTCGCCCGCCCAGCTACCGTAATCGATCCCCAGACCGTAATTACCGTAAAGCCCGATCCCGGCATAAAGATCATCGTTTATCTTCTGGCTATAAAAGGCGCTGGCATTCGGGATGGTTTTCATCACGTCGCCGGGGCTTTGATGGGCATGGTTATCCAGCTGGTTGTCGATGGAGCCATCCATAACCTGTAACCCACCGGTGACCATATGATCCGGCAGGCGCGTCATGCCAGCAGGGTTGGTCATGATTGTCGAGGCGTCCTGCGCACGAGCCGCCTGCCCTGCTCCGGCAAGCGCGGTATCTTCGGTGCCGGCTTCATAAAAATAGAGGGCGCTGGCATGGGCACTGGAGGCGGCAAATAAGCCCGCGCACAGGAGGAGTCGTGTTTTCATCTGCGATCCGGGAAATAAAAAATTTGCCGACAGATATAACAGGGGCGCCTGATGACGTAAAAAGGAAGAGGGTTTAATTTTAAATTATGCGCGGTTCAGCCCCTCTTAATATCTCTGACAATTCAGCGACGTCCGGAATAAGGCGCCGCTACGTCCTGCACCTGTAATACGTTCAGGTACAGGACGATAAAATCCAGGAATTTTGTTCAGGTTTATCCGGCCTTACTTATAATGCTCCAGATTGGTTTCCGGGCCCGTTCTGGCAATTTCCTGAGCTTTGCCGAAACTTTCAATCAGGCACTTATATTCCGGACAGACATGCTCTGCCAGGATCTCAGCAAAGCGAGAACCTTCCGCGCGGTTCCAGGTTCTCATTAATTCAGCGACAATGGCAAACGTATCGGTAGGGATCGCTCCCGCCTGAGTCACGCGCGCGATGGTGGTATCGGTCGCGATTTTGGACCAGTTCCCCGAGGCATCCACAACACAGTAAACCTTATACCCCTCCTGGACAGCGCTAACCGCAGGGAACGCCATGCAGACGCTGGTGAGCGTGCCGGCAATAATCAGGGTCTTTCTGCCCGTCTTTTCCACTTCCTTCACAAACGCCGGATTATCCCAGGTATTAATCTGCCCGGTGCGTGGAACATACACGGCATGGGGTGCATATTTGTGAATTTCCGGGATGAGCGGGCCATTGGGACCGTCAGGAACAGAGGCCGTGGTGATCACCGGGATATTTAAAAGCGTGGCAACTTTGGCTATCGCTGTCACATAATTACGAAGGTCTGGTACAGGCACATCACGTACCGTGTTGAATAAGCCACTCTGATGGTCGATGAGTAAAATTACAGCGTCATCAGTATCAATCATACCGTTTGTAGCAGCCATATTTCTTTCCTCATGATTTCTTTTACATTGCCGTCAACTCTCCCGGCTCCGCGATTTTACATGCACATGGTCAGGGTATAATGCATTGATAAATCATAATGAATAGTAGTCCGATCCGGTCTGAATACCGCATCATTTCAGGACAATTTCTGGCACGGTACGCTGAGCCATCGACGCTGACGGAAAGCCCTCGTGAGGAGAAGAGATCTTTACAATGCCGTTATGCGGCCATTCGTATTCGTTCGGCTGAAGGCAAGCGTTACTCACTACTGGGATCGCCCTTATCCTCCCGCATGGATTCGATAAACTCCCGTTGCTCCTCTGTGAGTTCAAGCTCATCCAGCAAGCGATCTAACTCTTCTTCAGGTGATTCCTTTTGGTTCTTTCTCTTCCCGGTAGCCATACTCACCCTTGAGTTATTAGGATTAATCTCAGGGTATCCAGGGTACAGGAAATGTGCAACTTAGCGTGTTATGCCGACAACCGATCATAACAATGAACGAAAGGGGGAAGCAGGTACGCCAGTACAGGAAAGACTGATAGGGGTATTCCTGTTCCGGCGATGAAAGATAGCCAATTGAAAGCCTTGCCAGATTACATACGGGCTTTGCAATAATCGAGAGGGTGCAATGCCTACCTTCCCTTTAGTTTAACTTAACTCAAATTTAATCACATTTAAATTAATGATTTTGTTAGATTTAATCGTTTATTGCCCTCTCACATATAGGTACACTTTCTCTATGGTTTTTTTTATAACAGCATGAGGAAAAAGTGAAAATGGCTATTCCAGCTTACCTATGGCTTAAAGATGACGGTGGCGCAGGATGGGCGCAAAGCCGCGCAGGAACAACGGATCCGGCTTTTGGTGATTGGTTTGGCTCAACGCCTTACGGTGATGATCCTAACGACCAGTACTGGATAAGAGCGGGTATCGACTATGCAAAACGCACAGGTTTTTAAGAAGCGGTATCTACTTCTGATCCTGTTGGCTGTTGTCGCCTATGGGATATACAACTTGCTGCACTTCTCACCACTTGAGCAAGTGATTATTAAGAAGGTGAAAGTTAACAATCTGGCTAATCTTTACATCACAGAAGCGAGTGCAGGAGCCACCACAGGCTTTTCCTACCGTTTCTATCTCTATGATGTAACCAAAGATGATAAAGCGTTTATGGCGAGTCTGGAGAACGATCACCAGCCTTTCATGATCACCACGGACAAAGATGCATTGAAGAAGGTCGAGAATAACGCGATCTACCTTTCCGTGAAGGGAACCATTTACACCTTTCACAGCCCTGCGGATTATCTGGCAGGTGGCTCGATCTACTCCGTCCCTGTCTATTTAACCGCATCACCATACTAAAAACATAGCCAGCTGCCACGCTGGCTCTTTCTCTTCTGGTTTTAGACAACAGAAACCATTAAGCCCCTTAGAGGTTAGAAGACAAGCGAAGCACAGCGATTTCATAAGACTGTCAGAGGGTTACCTGCATTTCGTGTGCAGGGAGGACGTCAATGCTCTACAGGACATAACGCCTAAACAAGTTAGTCAGCGCTACTGAGCAACCTACTGAAATAAAGAAAGTTTTTGAACGGTTCTACTTGGGGAAATTCTGGAGCGGGCGAAGGGAATCGAAACTCTGTTTCATAATTTCCGCAACGCGACGATCATCGAATCAACATAGTAACTATTATTGATACTTGATTGCGAGATTTTAGAGGATCAGTCTCATGACAATCAAGGGCCAGGAGTATCTTTATCTTTCACCGGACGGTGTATGGCAGTTTCAAATCTACATCCCGTCTTACATGCGCCACATGTTCGGCGGGAAACGCCTCTACCGGAAAAGTACAGGGACAAGAGATATCTACAAGGCGCGTCACTTCCGTAACCACATGCTGGTAGAGTGGAACAACCTTAAAGAACAGTTCAAGCCTGATACTGAGGATAAGCGTATTCAGCTTGCGATCACTTCCCTGCACTCTCAAATCAGGAAGAACAAGAATAAACCATTGATTGAAGAGCGAGCCAGTTCGATTCCTCATCTGTGCTTCTTACGAGATGAATACGCTACTGCATACCAGGATCGGAGATCATTCTCCACCCTGAGCAAATCAGCGCGAGCCGTTGAGGTGTTTCTCCAGAGTATTGGGAAAGTTGATATCAGTCTGGATCAGATTGGACGCCGATTAGTTACAGACTTCATAGAAGAACAGCAGAAACGCGATGTAGCGCCCCAGACGGTGCAAAACTGGCTTACATCGTTAGGTAGCCTCTACGAGTTCGCCAAACGTCGCTATGACGCTATAGCGCCCCTAAATCCGTTCCATGGTCACAACCTCGAAGCACGTCGAACCATTGAGAGCTACCAGCCGTTTGAATGGCATCAACTATCTACCCTACTAAGCGAAGCAGACGAAGAGCTACGAGCAGTTATTCTGATCGGTTTGTTCTCTGGTGCAAGGCTGGACGAAATAGCCAGCTTGAAGAAAGAAGAGATCGTTATGGTGGAAGGGATACGGACATTCTACATTAGCAAATCCAAGACGAAGGCAGGGATCAGACACATACCGATCCATGCTTTTCTGATTGGCATGGTGGATTATTATCTGAGTTTGAACACTGGAGATTACCTGTTACCACAGGCTAACCGGATTAACCGTGCTGACGGTAAGAAAGGACCATTCTATTCTCAAGCGTTCACCAGGCTACGCCGTCGCGTAGTGCCTATGGCTACAGACCGCCAATGCTTTCACAGTTTGAGGGGGCATTTTATCACGTGTCTTGACCGTGCCGGAGTACCCGAACAGCGTGTAGGCTACATCACGGGGCACTCTTCACAAGCCGCTTCTACAGAAGCATTCAAGACCTACAGCGCGGGGTGTTCCATGAAAGAGCTATCCGACTATGTGGAAATGGTGGATTATCCAGAAATCATCTTTCCAGAAACGAAAAAAGGGGCGTAAGCCCCTTATTTCTTAAACTCCGTAGTAACCGTATCACCCTCGGTTTTCTTAGGTGCATTGTTCACTACCTTTTGTTTCACCGTACCGCCTACAGATTTATTTCCCTGCGTTTTAGTTGCAATCACATTAACTGTAGCTTTACTGACAAGCCTGATCTGTTCAAATTCAAGATCGAATTGCATCGCGTATTCAGATTTATAATCGTAGGAAATGCCGGAGAGAATAACATTCTCGTACACTTTGTGCTCTGTCACTAATGTGATGGGCTGGCGACTGTCAAACATCTTATCGAGGTATTCGATAGCTTGACTGATACGAGTGCCATTCACACCAGCGCTGTATAACAAATCCTTTTCCAGCCTCACCGGAGTTTCGGAAATAATCCCCGAGAGCTTGAATGTATTATTCTTAATCTGAACGTGATCGCTCACCTCTGCCCCGCTCTCAACGGGATAGCTGGTAATATCAGCCTGTCTGCGTATTCCCGTATCCGTCACGGCATCAAACACTATCGCCTGATAGTTCTGAATATAGCTATCTGAGGACGAATTATATACAGATGCAAGGATGGTGAATCCGTTTTCACCTTTGGTGCGGGTAGCACTGCTGTTATTACTGTTCTGAGTTGAATTGATCCGGGAGGCATCGCTGCCCCCGATAGTTAAACTTCCAGGTGTTGCCATTTAGCCCCCCGTCCCTTGTCCAGATGAAACAGCCAACACCATACGCTGATTGTTATCAATGATACGCTGATCAACAGTAGCATTCAGCATGTTTCCGAATGTCGGATCAGGAGAAATAGTTAGATGGATAAGCCCTTCCGGTAGCTGATTCTGCAATACTACAGGCTGCATGATCGGCGCACTGGCTGGCTTAGCTGGCGCTGCTGCACTCTGTTTCAACATTGAAACAGGAGAGTAATCTCCATTGGTGCTCTGCGCGTAGCTGCTCACGTCCTTAGCGTCGCTTGTCCCGTTCCACCAATCATGGAATGTATCGAACACATTAGGCTGGTGTGTGCCGTCTGCTTTCGGCTGGCTGGCTCCATAGGCGTTAGCCACTGGATTACTTCCAGCCTGTACAGGTGCTGACGTAGTGCCGTAATGCTGGCTCACCGCTTCTTTAGAGGTGTTGTCACCGTTCAGAAGGTTTAGCTTGCCTGTGATCCAGTTAGTGAGTTTCAGCAATCCTACGGCAGCATCCCCCGCCGCCCGCCCGATCCCCTTGAAAAAGGGTAAAGCGTCTTGCATCGCTTCCTTAAACTCTTTAACCGTCGCAGGGTCGAGAGACTCCATGAAACCTTCGAAGAAGGCCAACTTCTGGCTATCGTTGAGAATGTCCATTTCCTGATTAAACTTACGGTAGGCTACAAGCTGATCCTGCTGTTCCTGGTTCAACCACTGACCATTACGTTTGAGCACGTCCACCTGATCAGTGATCGCTTTGCCCTGATTAGAAAATGCCTTGTGATACAAGCCTAAATCGTCTGCAAGGTCTTCCAGGTTATGAAGGATTTGCTCTTGTGAATAGCCTTTCCCCTGCATGGTGTTGGTATAAGCAGAAACGAAGGCGAAAGGGTTTGATTGAAAGCCTTTCAGGTCTTTTTTTGTGAATCCCATGTTCAGGGCTGCATCCACTGGAGCCGAGCCGCCTTTCCATTGTCCAGACTTCTTATCAAAGGTGCTATTGGTGTAGCTATCTGCCAGCTTTTCGGAGATGTCCTTCCCAGAGTCCAGCAACTTCCGTTGCCCTTGCAGCCCCATCCCGCTATCGATCCCGTTAGCCGTAGCATACTGGGAAAGCGCCTGGAGGACGTTATAATCTACACCGCCCAAGCGCGCCCTTGCGACGATTTCACTACGCTCTTCCTGTGCTGTAACAGCCTCTTTCCCCCATGAATAAGCACCGTAAGCCGCCGCACCCACACCAGCGCCAGCAAGCGCACCAGTGCCTAATCCCATCAGAGAGCCAGAGATCGCCCCTGTCGCCTTACCACCGCCACCGAGAGCGTTAGCCCCTCCCGCTTTTGCTGCTGCCCTACGCTCTGCGTTAATGCGTCTGTAGCTCTGCTGGAGGCGCTTAATCTCGCTGTTCTGGCGTTGTAGAGAGATAGTTCCTGCTGCATAGGCTTTGGTGATCCGTGACGCTGCAAGCGCGGCCTGTGTAAGCTCAACATTGGTAAGGTGGTGCATACTTTTAAAGCTGCTGGCAGTGTCCAATAGCTTCAATTCAGCCCGTTCACGGCGCTGTGCGTTTCTTGCGGCCTCTTTCGCTGCCTGAGCCTCTACACGGGCTTGCGCCTTAGCTGCCCTTGCCTTTTCTCGTTCATCGCTATTACGAGGCTTTGACGCTTTCTTATTCAGCCTATCGAGTTCCCTTTCAGCAGATTTTAGCCCCTGGCTGAATCTTTTCATGTTCAACGTAGGGTCTTTAATGCCTTTGGATTTCTTCTGAATTTGATCGAAAGCGTCCATAGCTTCCTTCATTGAATTACGATCAACGCTGAATGTCACGGTGTTCTTGATAGAACTTGTGTGGATTTCAAGCATTACCACCACCTTTCTTACTCACCAGGTAGTTGAGTGCCTCTGATACACTACGCCCACGGTGTAATAACTGACGCAGATGACCGTGATCTATTTCAAGCACACGACACACTCCCGCCAGATTTAATAACTCTTCTGCTGTATCTGCATTCACCTGTAAATGAATGCCAGCACTCTTTAGTACTACCTGCATCTATCTTTCCTCATTATTCTGGAAATAAAAAAGGGGCAAGGGCTGGCGCATTTGCTTTGCGTGTTCCAGTTCCCTACGCCCCTGATTAAAAGCTCTTCTGTTATTTTCCAAGACGGGAAGAACTACCGTCTATCGCTCTTATTCTGAGGCTTTAATGTGAACGGAGAAGTTCAGGCCGTGGTTAACTGGCAGTGCTGAGTTTTCCGAGATCACGTTGATCGTGTTTCCGCGCTCACTTTCGAAGCTCCAGCTATAAACTTCCGCAGGTGCAGCATTAAGGAGTTCGAACGTTGACGAAGCCGCGCCGTAGATATTGGTGTAAATACCACTTCCCTTAGCGAATTGCGGGATGGCGATAGCGTCGGCATCACCCATTTGTGCGATCAGGAGCGGATCTGTCACCTTGATCACATCTACATTTGAGCCAGGGATCGAAAAGGTGCTTACACCTGGAAGTAGTTCACGATGCTGGAACACTACGTTCCCTTCATCAAGTGGGCTGACATAGCGGAAAGCCGCCTCCATCGCAGGACTGAAACGCAGATCGCTATAGAATCCACCCTTGGCGAAAACAATAATTCGCTCCACTGCCGCCGCCTGGCTTTGTGCCGCTTCGGTGATTTGACTCACCATGTCGTCAATCGCACGTAGAGTGCTGCTATCTGTAGCTGACAGATCAAGAGTGGCATTCATCGGGGCTACGCCGAACAGGTCGCCAAAGTCGATTAACAGATCGTCTGTCTTAGGTGTATACACCTGACCAGAGAAGAGAGATCGTGCGAGATAACTTTCACGAGTGCGCATAAACGCTACAGCGTGTTTACCCATGTAATCGCTGTAAATGTCCGTCACTGTTTCTTGAATATCGCTTCCTGGCTTACGCTTGCCCTGAATATCTGACGGAGTGATCAGATCTTCACGAAGGAAATACGGAAGCTCGATTAGCCATTCTTTGCCGCTCTGACGCTGCGTGGTGTTATGCTCGTTTGAGAAACGCGCCGTAGGCTGGTTGAACAGGCTGGTGTTATCTTCCAGCAGACGGGACACACTAACTTTATGAGAAGAAACGCCCACACCATCAAAGAGATTTAGAGAACTGAGTAGGAAATTTCTGGTGCTGGTTAGTTGGAATAATGGGGAAAGGTCGATACGCTCGTTTCCAATAATCATTATTTATCTTCCTTGCTTAAGAGGTGAAAAATTCACGAGTGGCGAAGCCTTGCGCCTGTAATGCGCTGATCGCTGCTGCGTGGTTAGCTGCGTTGAGATTGTCGCTCTTGAGGGCAACGTATGATCCAACGTTAGGAGCGCGTAGGACGTTCACAGGCTTATTACTACCAGCTTTAACGAAGTCTGAGACGACGACATAAGCCACATTCCCAGAGGTATAGAGAGCGCCAGTGATATCGAGCACATCGCCGCACTGCACATCAGCAGGAAGAGAAGCAAACACTTTACTGTCTATTGCTGCAAAATTGTCGGTCGCAGCACTCACAATATCTGTGTAGCTTTTACGTACCGGAAAGACTTCTGATAGGTCAATAATCATTGTTTGGTTGATTCCTTATTTACTTTACGTGCAATCAAATCCTGAATAGTTGTTTCTTGTTTTGGTGATTCGTCAGGAAAATACGTATCCATCGCTTTGATCACTTCATCAACCGAACAACCAGCATACTGAGCCACCATCTCAATCATCTGAGGATTGACGGTGAGAACATCATTTTTATATTTGAGTACACGCGATTTGTTATTTAATAGAAACATGTTGTTCCTTCGCGTTTTATTAACTTTTCTGTTACGCATTGAGCGTAAGAAAGGCGACCGAAGTCGCCAGGAGATATGCCCTTGTTAGAAAGCATTCTGTTAAAATCATTTTCGTTTCGGAGGATCATGATGTTAAAGAATGACATCTAAAATAATGAAGGGCGCAACTGTTACGAATAACAGAAGAAGGATCGCCCGTCATTGCTCCCACTTCAAAACAGAAGCCCTTCTGTCATGGCGAGAAGTGGGAATGGAATCTCAATATCACCACTGGAATAGTAATAAGAGATTGCCAGCCTGAACGTAACGACCACTGACGGCATTTATTCAGTCTGACTGCTTATAATCCTAACGGGGTTATAAGGTTTAGAGCAAAGAATTTGCTCTCTGAAAGAGAATGTGCGCGGTGATTGTCCGTTACCACCCGACACAAGTGGGAACGCCCGCGCCACCCTTTGGAACTAAACACAACAAAGGAAAACAACCAGCTTTCAGAGAGAAAATTCAGATGGAGAGAGTGCCGCTATGGGAAACGGCATTCTCAGGGAGTGCGTATTGTCATACGAGGGTGAGTGATTCGAATACCTACCCTATAACTCATTATGACACAAAAAGCACTTATTGTCAAGCGTTTTCGTAACTTTTATGTTATGGCGCATTCTTCCGCGATCTGGATGGAAAGCTCTCCGAGTTCAACGGTGATGTATTGCAGAGAGCAAGCAAGCTCCTCAAGGTCATTAGCTACACGCCACGCTTCTTCTGGTGTGATCGTACTGCCGTCACGCTGCACCAAACGAGCTACAGACGTTTGCAGATGTTCAAGGGCGGTAATTGCCTGTTCAGTGTATTGTATCGCTTCCAGAAGCGCGGAGGGCGTTCTCTCACGCCACGCCTTATTAACAAGCCGCAGGGCTGGTAAATGCCAGATATCGTGGAAAGAGTTAATTAGGGTGCTCACGATGTTCACGATGTCCATAGTTTTATTATTCATTGTTTTCCTTGTCGTCAAAGAGAATGTCAAAATCTTGTATGTGGTGAGATAAGCCGTTAGTTTGGGAATACCCCACCCAGTCAATATAGTTTTCTGCGTATAGCTGCCACTTCTTAAGATTCGATGAATCAACACGGTATTCACGGCGGCGGCGTGGTTTATAGAAGACGTTACCCGAAGATGCTAAAACATCCTGCAATAGTTCAAACTCTGCCCCTACGGGCACCGTTGCAGGGTATTCTATTATTTCGGTGATCCATTCTCCTGGAATAGACTCTCGTGCGAGGTCTTGTAGAGAAGAGGTGTATTTACGTTTGCTGGCGCGTGTTGCTTGTTCTATCCGTTTAATTGGATTTCGTTCTTTTCGTCCCATTCATTCCTCGTAGAGGGAAACTTCCGTGTTTTCTCGTTAATGTCCATACTGCGTAAAATGCAAATAACCAATACATAGCGATGATCATAAAAGTTTCCCTATTGTGAGTTTTAGAAATTTGAGTAGATAAATTCTACATTGTCTCGTTCGATGTGTTTCAGCGTGAATGATAGATAATGGCTTTCATCGTCGATATCAATCACACCAATGTTGCGCAGCGCACGAAGCCAGAATCTGATCCCGTTATCACTTACACCGGATTTATCAGATAGCTCGCCGTAGGAAATTTTGGTTTTCCTTCCTTTCCAGAACCAGATAAGCGCATAATAAACGCCCTTCCCGCTATCGTTGATCTGTATCTGGTTTGTGTTGTTCAATTTTATGTATTGTATCAATTAGGTCTCCTGATTAGTTCCATTTTCTTTGTATTGTGGCGATCCCCATCTTCATGAGTTCAGCCGTTTGTTTCTGAGTAAGCCCACTGGCTTTATGTTTCTGCACTTCGGCGCGGGTGTTGTTACCTTTAACTTTCTTTCTCACTTTCCCAAATTTCAGGCATTCAATCTTTGCACCAGGGAAATAATGGTCTTTGATGTATTCAGCAGTTGCCAGATCCGGCACTACGAACATCAGAGGGTGATCAGTATCAGCATTACGGATAGATGTACGGCTAATAAACTGGTAGCACCGTTCATAATTCATCGCGGAGCGTTGCTTCTGTTCAAATTCTTCAACATTCCAGCCGTTAAGCTCCGCATACTGCCGCCATTTACCTTGGAAATCTTTATTAAGATTACTGCAACCAAGAAACGCTGCATTGTGTATGTGCTGGTAATGGTTCAGGCCATAGGAAGCCATTGAAACACGGATACCACGGGAAGCATCGGTAAGAATTTCATCCCCTATCGTAGTAAACTGACACAGGGATTTATCTCTGTTGGTAGCGAAGATAAATTCACCAGGCACGCGCTGGATGATTTCCTGGAGATGTTCGTGAAACACCTTCTGTAATGCTGTCAGGGTGCATCTGTTTTCACATACGGCGACCAGGGAGATCGGTACACGCTTATGTTTACGTCTTTCAAGTGGCGGCTGTAAATCTTCACCAGCTTCCTCTACTTCGTATTTCGTCAGATGTTCAGCAGCCCAGACAAACAAACTTCGAGAAGAGCCAGCACCTAAGAGTGTAAGTTGTTCAGCCCATTCTACAGATCTGATAATTGGAGACGCAGTGAAAGCAAACAGGTGTTTATTCTCTTCGTAGAGAAGTCCAGCACCCTGCATAATCGCCCAGAGCAGGCGCTTTAACTCAGCACCATTCGCCTCTGTTTCGTGCCAATAGTCGTAGAAATCTTCACGCTTATCCTCACTCAGGAATAACAATCCGTCCCGCTCTTCCAGCCAATCCAGGAATGGGAAATTTTGTTCCGTCCGTTTGGTATGCTGCACTTTGATGTAAGCGCCAAACATTGCATCAGGGATTTCATCAACAAAGATACTGAAATTACGGAGAAGGTTTTGAAGTTCCGTTTCAAGCGCTGCGCGATAGCAGTAATGAATGAAACATTGATGTGTACAGATAATAACCGAATGCTGGAAATCGTATTCCAAGGTGGAAATTAGGTGTCTTACCGCTTCTGTTTCGGTGTCCACATGGAAACTCTTCACCCGTCTGTCTTTTAGTTCTTCCCTCACCTGCCCACATAATTCATGTGTTGGCATCACGAGAAGATAACGAGGGGGAATTGCTTCGGAATTTGTTAATAAACTTGACTTGATGTAGTGCTGTAACGTGGTGGATTTTCCAGATCCGCAAATTGCATCAACGTAGGTTATTACTTTTCTTCTTTGGTTCATTGGTTTCCTCTTTGTTAAGGACTGTTGTTATTAATTCGCTCACCAGTGCGGCGGCGGCTTTATTTTCACGATTAGCCCGATTGATCAAAGCCTCGTAAGTTTCAGGGGTGAAGTTAATCTTCATTCTTTGGAATCCTTCTTAAATTCATCAAAACGGGATAGTGCTTCTTTAAACATCTGTTCACGTTCGAAATACTTTCGTTTTCTGGCTACGTACATAGATGCGTAGATTAAATCTCTTGTGGCTTTACCACTCACCAGTTCATAAAACACCTGGTCACTGCTGAAATACTTCATAGAAGATTGTCTCCTTATTCTTTGTGGGGACTCACCTTGTCGGTGAGCTACAGACGCAGAAAAGCCCCCTCACCGAATGCCCAGGAGGAGGCTTAAAAGGAAATCTGTAGAGTGAATTGTTGTTCTGTTTCTTCAGAACATACCTAACTATAACATACAAACGAACGTCTTGTCAAGACATTTATTGATCTATTTCAATGCCTTGCTAAATGTCAATGCCATAATGTGCTTTATAGCAACATTAGTTAGTGGAAGTCAACAAGTTTTTATGGTAGTTTTGCCAACCGGAGAGGACGCTTCTACGATTGGCATCATTTCCGGCTCTTCATGCGAGTGAGCCGATCTTGTAGCTACGCTACATCGCACAATGAACCTGTTAACACATCATTTTAATGATAAGCCCTTTTACATAATTTTGATGTGTTGAGATCGTAGGCTCACAATGAACCAGCGATCAGCGGGTGAATGTCGCATGAAAAAGTATCTGCTCATGATTATCCTGCACAATGATGTATGTTCGAGGAATACGAGAACATAAGAGAGATAATTAATAACCTTAATTTAATTAAGGGTAGTTAGTAGTTGGTTTGTGTCAGTGAGTGAAGCGAACATGACAAGTTTCTCTACAGGAAAATCTCTTCTCAACAATAACTTTCAGTAGAGGTTACTTTCCTGTATAGCTATCTTCCATGCGCGTGATCAGCGCATACCAAATTGTATAGTCCACTTTATGGAGAATTAACCCTCCATCAATCCTGATTACGTGTTAATAGCGAATACTCGCCTCCATAGCGCCGGAAAAATCCCACGCTAATTACATTCTTAATACCCGCTAAACCCCAGGTAAAGCGATGCTTAATCTATTCTAAATAACCCGCCTGTAACGCTATCTGAGCGCCTTTCTCACTTTCAAAGTATCTTTCATCACTTATACGAAAGCCTTGCGCCGTGCGGCTCACAGCGATCATTGTCCACAATGAGCACTTTTATGATAGGTGCATTACGTTGAACGAGTTTTCTAAATTGAAACGATGTTTCTTTTTTCATGCCGAAACCCGCCAATTAATTAGCATTCTAATCATTTCTTTGTGCAATCAACTCAGGTGAGAATTATTATCATCTATCGTGCGATATCGCCCCTCTTCGATACACATTAGAAAAGTGTATTCTGTAACTCATTGATTCTATTAAATCAGTACACTTTTCCATCACTTCACCGTGCGAACAGGGGTAACACCCCACCATCGAAAATAAATTTCTTGACATAACCACAGTTTTATGAATCATTGATGAAATTTAATTTATTTTTATTTTTCAATCAGTTACAGATATTCGGTACTGACGGGCGGCAGAATTGGGGCGGCCTCGATCACGCCATTAAGCAACTCAAGCAACCGCGCACACCATTTTATCATTTCGTGCTATTAATAAACAAACGTATCGTGCAACATATTGGAAATGATCAATTTCTGATCAATAATGATTTCAACGAAACGAACAAGAGGAGGGGTAAAGATGAAAGGTATTAGCCAGGCGCTAAAGAGTGCAGATGAAGTTAAGGCAGTGGCGGCAGAGCTACAGCGCAACACCACCACCAACCTGTTTTATTGCCTGTGGGTGTTTATGTATGAATCAGGCTTGCGTATCTCTGACGTGCTCAAACTTCGGTACGAAGATGTAGAAGGGCAATCTCACCTCAAGGTGAAGCAGGAGAAAACCGGAAACGTGGTGAGACCAAAGGTGACAGCCGCGATGCTGTCAGTGGTGGCACAACGCAAGGCAGAGCAAGCCGATATGCCAGTGAAGACGGATTTCATCTTTAGCAAGGGCGATCTCCGTAGCAAAGGCAACGCCGTAACCCGTAACACGGTATTCACTGAATTTGGGAAGATGGGACGTAGAGCAGGATTCTCTAACGTGGGATGCCATACACCACGTAAAAGCCGTGGGCGTGTGATGTTCGATGCAGGGGTAGCTATAGAGACAATCGCTCATTTCCTGGGGCAGACAGATCCACGTTCAACCATGTATTACATCGGGTACGGTCAGGACGTGCAGGACGATTTAACAGAGGAGTTTTCTTTAGAGTGGTGATCGATATGAAACGCTTGATTGTGCTGACGCTGGCATTATTACCAGCCCTGGCGAATGCCGGACAGATAACCCTGATTCTCAGTGATGAACAGGAGACAGACAACGCGAAGATTTGCGTTTATTCCAACGCCAACTTTACGGAGACAGTGACGCTCAGGCCGTCGCAGCAATGCCGCTACACAATGACCTTTGAAGAGGAGTAATGAGTATGAAGATTATAGAGATGAACGAACACACCACAGCTTTCAGTCCTATTGAGAGCGAAGAAGAATTGAAATTCGCCGTAGCATTTTTGGACATGTGGCAGAGAAGCCAGGAGCACGGCGTGAACTTTGAACAGGTGTTGAAAGATGCAATTCAACAAGCAACACCAAGAGAGGATCATAAATGGGTGAGTATCAAATGACTAACAATTACGGATTGAAAACGCCTGAACATTGGCAACAAGAAAGTATTCTTGCCCTGCTGTTTCATTAAGACCACGTAGAAGCCTGTTTCATGGCAGACGCAATCAAGGTGTTACCAGAAGATCACGACGTGAACAGAGCGGAGGAGTATTTAGAAAGCCTGATAGAATGGCTGTCTGGTTATACGGACGAAAGCGAAATGAGAAAGGCTATCGAGTGTTACAGCGTCAAAGGCAGCGAACAGCAAACAGAATTTTTCTTAGGTGCAATTCTCGGAGGTGAGTATTGAAAAAGGAAGAAGAGCCGATCACCCGCTTTATCTGGTGTGGTGCTACGGTGTGCGTTTATACGCAGGTAGTGAAGTTTGCAGGGACGACGATACAGCGTCATCTGTTACCGAGAAATTTACGCAATGCTGTTAATAGTGCTGTGCAGGATGCTGAGAACATCCCACACAGCGATCCGACAAACAACAAACCACCACGGAGAGTTAGTAATGTCAGACCATCAGATCATAACAATGAGCCTTCGATTACTGCAAGGGGAAAGCAGGTACGCCAGTACAGGAAAGGCTGATATGCGTATTCGTGTTCCTGCGATGAAAGGTAGCCAACTGAAAGCCTTGCTTGATTACATACGCGCGTTGAAGTGAAGAAGCGGGGGGCGAGTTGCCCCCTGACCTTATGCCTTGATTAGCCATTTAGGAGGGATTTCGAGCCATTTCTGACTCTCTTCATCGTAGAAAAATACATCATCTACACCGTGTTCAATCAGATTCACTGGTTTCTCACCTATCGGGAGAGACAACTCCTCAATAAGAACAGCCAAAACACTATTCACCTGATCATTGCCATCCCAGGCAACATTTTTTTCCATGTGTTTTCCATGAAATCCATAGCGGATACGTAACTGCTTGTTGGTCATTACCATCCCCCTACTGTTTGCATTGTCTTGGTACATTGATTCAACAAAATCTCGTTGCTCTCCAGTCAAGGCGAGTATCTCCAACAAAAGAGTTAACTCCCTTCGTATTGATTCCTTATCTGACATACCCACCCTTGAGTGATTAAGATTAATCTCAGGTTATACAGGGTGCAAAAATTGTGCAACTAACAGATTTTGGACAATAGAAGCCTAATGCCCGTTGGTGGTAAGACAACACGCGGAGCCGTTAGGCGACAACATCAGGGATATGTCAGACAGTGAAGTTTATCAGGATGACCATGTACCCGAAGGAGCGAGGCCGAACCGCTGGCAGAGCTTGCATATGGTCTGCAAGTACCTTGCTCCGCTGCACTTCGCAAGGAGCGTTACCACCATAAACCTGTTTATTCCCTGCAACGTCATCGCGACGTGTGGCATGTGGGAGCATCGGCAAAAAATGCGCTTCACTGTAAGGTTATGAGAAGTGCGATCCGTCGCTGCCTGGTGTAGGCTTTGCGTTCATTGTTGGGCTATCGCGGTAAGAACTTGAAACCACCGCCGACGATTGGCTACACTCTCATTTCACCGAGTAACCATTCGTGACAAGTGTCAAAGTAGTGAACTATGGTAGAACGCCTAAGCATGTTAGTAAGCACTACTGCGTAACATGCTGAAAGAACCGGAGTTTTTCGAACGGTTCCACCTGGGGAGATTCTGGAGCGGGCGAAGGGAATCGAACCCTCGTATAGAGCTTGGGAAGCTCTCGTTCTACCATTGAACTACGCCCGCTTTGAGATGCGTAAGGCATTATAGACCTTACGCCTCTTCATACAAGCCTTTACTCCACTAAGTGGCGATTAAATAATCACTTAGCACTTCGGCTTACTGCCCTGCGCCGGAAGATAACGCTGCGGATCGATGGCCGTGGCCTTATAGCGGATCTGGAAGTGCAGCTTAACCGTATCCGTCCCGGTACTGCCCATGGTCGCAATCTTCTGCCCCGCCTTCACGTTCTGCCCGTTATTGACCAACATCGTGTCGTTATGCGCATACGCCGTAATGTAGTCCTCACCATGCTTAATCATGATCAGGTTACCGTATCCACGAAGCTGGTTACCGACATAGACCACCTTCCCGGCCCCTGAAGCGTAAACCGGTGTGCCGCGTGCGGCAGCGATATCAATACCTTTATTGCCACCTTCCGAGAGCGAGTACGGCGCTACCACTTTTCCGCTTGCAGGCCAGATCCAGCAGCGCTGACCGACCGGCGGCCAGGATGATTTAGGCACCTGATAGGATGGCGTGACTTTGGCTGTTTTACGCGTTGAGGACTTTTTCCCTGAGGAGGAACCGCCGTTAACCTTGAGCTTCTGCCCTACCTCAATAGTATACGGTGGAGACATATTATTCAGGCGCGCCAGCTCCTTCACGCTGGTTCCCGTGGCGCGTGAGATGCGGTAGAGCGTGTCCCCGCGCTTAACGGTATAGACTGCACCGGAATAACTGCCCATATCCGAAGATTTACTCCCCGAGCATCCTGCTACAAGTAGCGTCAGCGTCAGGCAGAAAACGGCAATGATCGGGTTTCTCGTCAGGCTTCCTGCAAACAAAACAGCTCCTCGGTCAGCGTGAATGGCGCACTATGATAGCAGCCCAAACTGATGCGGGTCATGCCCTTTTCCGCTCTGTGGGCCAAACCGTTCGCATAAGAATGCAGTATAATAATTCCGCTGATGGTGCTGAACCATTAAGCATTTTGGCACTGGAGCATCAATGAGTATTCAAGAACACGTTATTTTGGTAAATGACCAGGGAAAAGTGATTGGCACTCAGGAGAAGTACGCCGCTCACACGTCACACACCCCGCTACACCTGGCCTTCTCTTCATGGCTGTTTAACGCTAACGGAGAATGTCTGATCACCCGGCGCGCCTTAAGTAAAAAAGCCTGGCCCGGCGTATGGACCAACTCCGTTTGCGGCCATCCACAGGCCGACGAAGCGACAGAGCAGGCGATTATCCGCCGCTGCCGCTTTGAAGTCGGCGCCGAAATCACAGACATCACTCCCATTGCCCCGGAGTTCCGCTACCGTGAAGCCGACCCGTCAGGGATCGTTGAAAACGAAATCTGCCCGGTCTATGCCGCCCGCGTAACGAATACCCTCGCAATCAATGACGATGAAGTGATGGAGTATCAGTGGGTGGAGCTGGACGCGCTATTCCGCGCGCTGGACGCCACACCGTGGGCATTTAGCCCGTGGATGGTGCAGGAAGCGAACACCGCGCGTGAAAAACTCAGCGCCTTCGCGGCGCAATAAAAAAGCCCCGGCGATAAACGCACGGGGCTTTTTTTACGTCTTAACGGCTTATTTCACCGGACGCATCGCCGGGAACAGGATCACGTCGCGGATGGTGTGGCTGTTGGTGAACAGCATCACCATACGGTCGATACCAATACCCAGGCCAGCCGTCGGCGGCAGGCCGTGCTCCAGCGCGGTCACGTAGTCTTCGTCGAAGAACATCGCTTCGTCGTCGCCTGCCGCTTTCGCGTTAACCTGATCCTGGAAGCGCTGCGCCTGATCTTCTGCATCGTTCAGCTCGCTAAAGCCGTTACCGATTTCGCGGCCACCGATGAAGAATTCGAAGCGATCGGTGATTTCCGGGTTCTCGTCATTACGACGCGCCAGGGGAGACACCTCCGCCGGGTATTCGGTGATGAAGGTCGGCTGAATCAGGTGCGCTTCGGCCACTTCTTCGAAGATTTCGGTCACGATACGACCCAAGCCCCAGCTCTTCTCAACCTTGATACCGATGCTTTCAGCGATCGCTTTCGCAGAGTCGAAGTTATCCAGATCCGCCATGTTGGTTTCCGGACGGTATTTCTTGATCGCTTCGCGCATGGTCAGTTTTTCGAACGGCTTGCCGAAGTCGAACACCTCTTCACCGTAAGGCACCTGGGTGGTGCCCAGAATGTCCTGCGCCAGGGTGCGGAACAGGGATTCGGTCAGCTCGATCAGATCTTTGTAATCCGCATACGCCATATAGAGTTCCATCATGGTGAACTCTGGGTTATGACGTACGGAGATACCTTCGTTACGGAAGTTACGGTTGATCTCAAACACGCGGTCGAAACCGCCGACCACCAGACGCTTCAGGTACAGTTCCGGCGCGATACGCAGGTACATGTCCAGGTCCAGGGCGTTGTGATGGGTGATGAACGGACGGGCAGAGGCACCGCCTGGGATCACCTGCATCATCGGGGTTTCTACTTCCATAAAGTCGCGGTTAACCATGAACTGGCGAATACCGGCCATGATCTGAGAGCGAATTTTGAAGGTCTTACGGGATTCATCGTTAGAGATGAGATCCAGGTAACGCTGACGATAGCGCGCTTCCTGATCCTGCAAACCGTGGAACTTGTCCGGCAGCGGGCGCAGGGCTTTGGTCAGCAGACGCAGTTCGGTGCAGTGGATAGACAGTTCACCGGTCTTGGTTTTGAACAGTTTACCTTTAGCGCCCAGGATATCGCCCAGGTCCCACTTTTTGAACTGCTCGTTGTAGATGCCTTCCGGCAGGTCGTCACGAGAGACGTACAGCTGAATGCGGCCGCCAACGTCCTGTAAGGTCACGAAGGACGCTTTACCCATGATACGACGGGTCATCATGCGGCCCGCCACGGACACTTCAACGTTCAGCGCTTCCAGCTCTTCGTTCTCTTTACCGTCGAAGTCTGCGTGCAGTTGGTCTGAGGTGTGGTCACGACGAAAATCGTTCGGGAACGGCACGCCCTGCTCGCGCAGCGCTGCCAGCTTCTCGCGGCGGGTTTTCAGTTCGTTGTTAAGATCGACTACCGCGTCAGCGCCCTGTGCTTGTTGTTCAGACATGTTGGTTCCTCATAACCCTGCTTTCAAACTTGCTTCGATAAATTGGTCCAGGCTGCCGTCCAGCACCGCCTGCGTGTTGCGGGTTTCAACCCCGGTACGCAGGTCTTTGATGCGGGAGTCATCAAGGACGTAAGAACGGATCTGGCTGCCCCAGCCGATATCGGACTTGTTGTCTTCCATCGCCTGCTTCTCAGCATTTTTCTTCTGCATCTCCAGCTCATAAAGCTTCGCTTTCATCTGCTTCATGGCCTGGTCTTTGTTCTTATGCTGGGAACGGTCGTTCTGGCACTGTGTTACCAGCCCGGTTGGAATGTGGGTAATACGCACCGCAGATTCCGTACGGTTAACGTGCTGACCACCCGCGCCGGATGCGCGGTAAACGTCGATACGCAGGTCCGCCGGGTTGATGTCGATATCGATATCTTCATCCACTTCCGGGTAGACAAACGCGGAGCTGAAGGAGGTGTGACGACGGCCGCCGGAATCGAACGGGCTCTTACGCACCAGGCGGTGAACGCCGGTTTCAGTACGCAGCCAGCCGTAGGCGTAATCGCCAATAATCTTGATGGTAACGGATTTGATACCCGCCACTTCACCTTCGGACTCTTCGATAATCTCGGTTTTGAAACCGCGCGCTTCCGCCCAGCGCAGGTACATGCGCATCAGCATGCTCGCCCAGTCCTGCGCTTCGGTACCGCCAGAACCTGCCTGAATATCGAGATAGCAGTCAGCGCTATCGTATTCGCCGGAGAACATGCGACGGAATTCCAGCTGCGCCAGCTTCTCTTCCAGCACGTCGAGCTCTGCCACGGCTTCGTTAAAGGTTTCTTCGTCGTCGGCTTCGACAGCCAGCTCCAGCAGCCCAGAAACATCTTCCAGACCCTGCGCCATTTGATCCAGCGTATCTACGATGGCTTCGAGGGAGGAACGCTCTTTACCCAGCGCCTGAGCGCGCTCAGGTTCGTTCCAGACATCCGGCTGTTCCAGCTCGGCGTTTACTTCTTCGAGACGCTCTTTCTTGGCATCGTAGTCAAAGATACCCCCTAAGAACGTCAGAGCGCTCCGTGAGGTCCTGAATGCGGTTTTTTACCGGATTAATTTCAAACATGGTCTGTTTTCTTTTATGAGCTTGTCAAAATGCGGTGATAAGAGCGGGATTGTACCGAATCCACGCCCTTTTTTATAGAGATTACTGACGCTAAATTGGCCAGATATTGTCGATGATGATCTGAAGAGAGCGGTTACCGCGGAACTCGTTAATATCCAGCTTATAGGCCAGCTCAACCTCGCGCACGCCGTTGTCCGGCCAGATGGAGGTATCAACGTTAAAGGCGATGCCATCGAGCAGCGGTCCGCCGCCGACCGGTTCCACCATCACTTTGAGATGGCGTTCGCCCACGATGCGCTGTTGCAGCAAACGAAAACGTCCGTCGAAAAGCGGTTCCGGGAACATCTGCCCCCACGGGCCGGCATCGCGCAGCATCTGCGCCACCTCCATGGTCATTTCAGCCGGTGAAAGCTCACCGTCAGAAACCACTTCACCCTGCAACAGAGCCGGATCGATCCACTCGGTGACCAGTTCGCCAAACAGACGCTGGAATTCGTCGAACTTCGCCTCTTCCAGCGACAGGCCTGCCGCCATCGCGTGACCGCCGAACTTAATCATCAGGTTCGGATGCAGCGTATCCAGACGCTCCAGCGCATCGCGCATATGCAGACCCTGAATGGAACGACCGGAGCCTTTCAGCGTGCCGTCCCCGGCGGGGGCGAACGCGATCACCGGGCGGTGGAAACGCTCTTTAATGCGCGACGCCAGAATGCCCACCACGCCCTGGTGCCATTCGGGGTGATACATCGCCAGCCCGCCCGGCAGGGTATCGCCGCTGCGCTCCAGCTTTTCGCACAGGGTCAGCGCTTCGGCCTGCATGCCCTGCTCAATCTCTTTACGGGTCTGGTTGAGTGCGTCCAGCTCACTGGCCAGCACGCGCGCTTCGCCGATGTTGTCGCACAGCAGCAGCGCAACGCCAACCGACATATCATCCAGCCGCCCCGCCGCGTTCAGGCGCGGGCCGAGGGCAAAGCCTAAATCGCTTGCCGCAAGCTTCAGCGGATCGCGGTTGGCAATTTCCAGCAGCGCCTTAATCCCCGGACGGCATTTACCTGCCCGAATGCGGCTTAAGCCCTGCCAGGTGAGAATACGGTTATTGGTATCGAGCGGCACCACGTCCGCCACGGTTCCCAGCGCCACCAGATCGAGATACTCCGCGAGGTTCGGCACGGCAATCCCGCGCGATTCGAACCAGCCCTTATCTCGCAGCAACGTGCGTAACGCCAGCATCAGATAAAACGCCACCCCTACTCCGGCCAGCGATTTCGACGGGAAATCGCAGTCGCGCAGGTTCGGGTTAATGATGGCTTCGGCGGCAGGCAGAGTTTCGCCTGGCAGGTGGTGATCGGTGACCAGTACCGGGATCCCCAGCGCATGGGCATGATCGACCCCCGCATGAGAAGAGATCCCGTTATCCACGGTCATGATCATCTGTGCGCCACGGGCATGGGCCTGATCGACCACTTCCGGGCTGAGGCCGTAGCCGTCTTCAAACCGGTTCGGCACCAGGTAAGTCACATTATCGCAGCCCAGCGCACGCAGGCTGAGCACGCTCAGCGCGGTACTGGTTGCGCCGTCGGCATCGAAATCGCCCACCACGACAATCCGCGTGCCTTCCCGGAACGCGTCGTAGAGCATTTCAGTCGCTTTTTCGATGCCATTCAGCGCTTGCCAGGGCAGCATGCCTTTGACACTGCGCTCAAGATCGCTTGCCGTACGCACGCCACGGCTGGCGTACAGCCGCTTTAACAGCAGCGGAAGCGTGTCTGGTAAATCCGCGGTTTCACCCGCATCGCGGCGGCGCAGTTTTATCGGGGCTTTCACGCGAATTATTTACCACCCATCTGTTTCTGGTGCTCGTCGAGGAACGCTTTCATCTCTTTTGGACCCTGGTAGCCCGGTACCACGTAGCCGTTACTCAGCACAATGGCTGGCGTACCGCTCACGCCAAACTGTACGCCCAGCGCGTAGTGGTTAGCGATGTCGATATCGCAGGACGCGGGCTTCACGCCTTTGCCGTTCATCGCATCATCAAAGGCCTTGTTGCGGTCTTTCGCACACCAGATCGCTTTCATATCCTGCTCAGGCTGGCTCTGCACGCCGGCGCGTGGGAAAGCCAGGTAACGCACGGTAATGCCCAGCGCGTTGTAGTCTTTCATCTCTTCATGCAGCTTGTGGCAGTAGCCGCAGGTGATGTCGGTGAAGACAGTAATAACGTGCTTTTCCTGCGCCGCTTTGTAGACAATCATCTCTTTTTCGAGCGCGTTCAGGTTTTTCATCAGCAGCTGGTTAGTGACGTTCACCGGCTGCGCGCCGCTCACGTCGTACATAGGCCCCTGAATGATGTGTTTGCCGTCTTCGGTCACGTACAGCACGCCGCTGTTGGTCAGCACCGTTTTCATGCCAGCCACCGGCGCTGGCTGGATCTCGCTGCTGGCGACGCCGAGTTTCGTCAGAGACTGTTTAATGGCGGCATCGTCCGCATGGGCAATACCGGAAACCGAAGCTGCCAGCAGGGTGAGCAGCGCTAAAGACTTTTTCATATTTGTTCCTGTAACAATTCGTCGGCACTCACGCGCGAGGGTGGTGCTGTTGGTGTAGCTGCCGCAGGCGTTCCGTCGCGACATGGGTGTATATTTGCGTCGTTGAAAGATCGCTGTGTCCAAGCAACATCTGCACCACGCGTAAATCAGCGCCGTGGTTTAACAGATGCGTCGCGAAGGCGTGACGCAAAACGTGCGGCGACAGCTTCTCACTGTCAATACCCGCCAGTGTGGCGTAATGTTTAATGCGATGCCAGAACGTTTGTCGCGTCATCTGCTGCGCGCGCTGGCTCGGGAACAATACATCGATGGAGACGCCGTTCAGCAGCCACGGACGCCCGTGTTCCAGATACGTCTCCAGCCAGTAGACCGCCTCTTCACCCAGCGGCACCAGCCGTTCTTTGTTCCCTTTACCGATAACGCGCACCACGCCCTGACGCAGGCTGATATCGCTCATCGTCAGGCCCACCAGCTCGGAAACGCGCAAGCCCGTGGCATACAATAGTTCAAGCATGGCTTTATCGCGTAACTCCAGCGGAAGGTCAACTGCGGGCGACTGTAATAATCTCTCAACTTGTGCTTCGCTGAGATCTTTTGGCAGCCGCTGAGGCAGTTTAGGCGATGCCAGCAGTGCGCTGGGGTCATCCGCGCGGATCTTCTCGCGGTACAGGTGCTGGAAGAGGCGGCGCATGGCGCTCAGCAGACGTGCAGAGCTGGTGGCTTTGTACCCCCCTTCCATCCGCTCAGCCAGTAACCCTTGCAGGTCATCGCTTTGCGCGCTTTCAAGCGTCAGCCCACGATGTGCCAGCCACTCGACCAGCAGCGTGAGATCCCGACGATAGGCGCTGAGCGTATTTTCAGCGAGGTTTTTCTCCAGCCACAGCGCGTCGAGAAACTGTTCGATGAGTGCGAGATCCTTTTCCACATCAGCCCCTTTGGTTCTGCAATCTGGCCATTATGCCTGATTGCCATCGGTTTCTGGTACACTACGCGCAAAGTCATAGCAAGAATTGAGATAGTTACGCGATGAATATTGGTCTGTTCTATGGTTCCAGCACCTGCTACACCGAAATGGCGGCGGAGAAAATTCGTGACATCATTGGCCCGGAACTGGTGACGTTGCATAACCTGAAAGATGACGTGGTCGCCTTGATGGAGCAGTACGATGTGCTGATTCTGGGTATCCCTACCTGGGACTTTGGTGAGATTCAGGAAGACTGGGAAGCTATCTGGGATCAGCTCGATTCAGTCAATTTTGAAGGCAAAATCATTGCGATGTACGGCATGGGCGACCAGCTGGGCTACGGGGAGTGGTTCCTTGATGCACTCGGCATGCTGCACGACAAACTGGCGCCAAAGGGCGCGACCTTTATCGGCTACTGGCCTACGGAAGGCTATGAGTTCACCAGTCAAAAACCGATTATTGCCGACGGCCAGCTGTTTGTCGGGCTCGCGCTGGATGAAACCAACCAGTACGATCTTAGCGACGAGCGCCTCCAGAGCTGGTGCGAGCAGATTCTGGGTGAGATGGCCGAGCAGTTCAGCTGATTTACTCCTGCGTCGGCTGTTGCACGATCAACCGGCGCAGATCTCGCCACTCCGCGGGATCCATACTGTCTGCGGCCAGCCACAGGTGCTGGCGACGGTTATCCTCGACCCGACGCAGCCGTAGCATCATCCCGGTATTAAGCATCCACGGCGTCCCCATCATCTCCCACTCTTTTCCCTGCCAGCGCAGGCGAGAATCCATCAGCAGCTTAATTTCACCCTGACGGGCGTTGATTCGACGCTGGCTGCGCACGCTGTCAAACACCACAAACGACAGCAATAGCAACCACAGAGGGGTATAGCTAAGCGGCCACGGCACCAATAACACCAGTGCCGCCACCAGCCCGTGGAGCAGTAAGGACATCCACTGTGAGCGCCAGGAGACGCGAAGATCAGATTGCCACAGGACCACGTTCCTGATTCCGTGTTTGAATTAATTGCACCATCCGTTGCAACTCGGTGTCGGCGGGCTTGCCGTGATTCATCAGCCAGTTGAATAAATCCGGATCGTCAGACTCAAGCAGACGGACAAACAGGCGCTTATCGTCATCGCTTAAGCTGTCGTACTCATACTCGAAGAAAGGCATGATGGAGATATCAAGTTCACGCATGCCGCGACGGCACGCCCAGTGAATACGGGCCTTGTTGTTAATATCCATGTTCTGTTTCCTGCATTACGTTTGGCACAGTCGGTATCCCGTTTGGTATTCATTATTGCTCTCCGGGAACACCTGCTAGTGTAACGTGTTTTTGACCTTTTCTTTACTGGAATATTGCGAACCTCGAGCAGGCTCCCTGAATAATCCTTATAAAGACAGCGGATTACACTATTTTGCGTAGCGCCACGCATAACCGTTTAATGGCACGAATGGCCTGCTGAAAGCGCTTGCATTGAATACAGTCTCTTTTACCATTAGGTATTATCAAAGCGTTAAGCAATTCAGGACATCACTATGGCATTTACACCATTTTCTCCTCGCCAGCCCGCCGCCTCTGCGCGTCTGCCGCTGACGCTGATTACTCTTGATGACTGGGCACTGGCGACACTGACTGGTGCGGACAGTGAAAAATACCTGCAAGGCCAGGTCACGGCGGACGTGGCGCAGTTGACTGAGCACCAGCATCTGCTGGCCGCGCATTGCGATCCAAAAGGCAAAATGTGGAGCAACCTGCGTCTGTTCCGCCGTCAGGACGGATTCGCCTTTATTGAGCGCCGCAGCCTGCGTGACGCCCAGCTTAAAGAGCTGAAAAAATACGCGGTCTTTTCTAAAGTCACCATCGCCCCGGACGATGAACACGTTCTGCTGGGGGTCGCGGGTTTCCAGGCGCGTGCAGCGCTGAAAAACCTGTTTGCCGAGCTGCCGGATGCTGAAAAACAGCTGGTCAGCGAGGGAGCGACCTCCATTCTGTGGTTCGAACACCCGGCGGAGCGCTTCCTGCTGGTAACCGACGAAGCAACGGCGGAACGCGTCACTGACGCCCTGCGCGGTGAAGCACAGCTCAACAACAGCCAGCAGTGGCTGGCGCTGAACATCGAAGCGGGCCTGCCGGTGATTGACGCGGCAAACAGCGCGCAGTTTATCCCGCAGGCGACAAACATCCAGGCGCTGGGTGGTATCAGCTTTAAGAAGGGCTGCTACACCGGTCAGGAAATGGTGGCGCGTGCGAAATTCCGCGGCGCGAACAAACGCGCCCTGTGGACACTGGCTGGTCACGCCAGCCGTGTGCCGGAAGCGGGTGAAGATCTTGAGATGAAGATGGGCGAAAACTGGCGCCGTACCGGCACCGTGTTAGCCGCCGTCCAGCTCGATGATGGCCGCCTGCTGGTGCAGGTTGTCATGAATAATGATATGGAGCCCGACAGCGTGTTCCGCGTTCGGGATGATGCAAACACGCTCAGCATTGAGCCGCTGCCGTATTCTCTGGAAGATTGATGCTGTATCGCCCGGTGGCGCTGCGCTTACCGGGCCTACGGTGTTGATATTCTCCCTCTCCCTGTGGGAGAGGGTCGGGGTGAGGGCATCAGACCGCACCTTACAAAAAAACTACACCTGCCCAACATACAGATAAATTGCCAGGAAGTGGCACACGCTGCCGCCCAGCACAAAGCCGTGCCAGATGGCATGGTTGTACGGAATACGCTTGCAGACGTAGAAAATCACGCCCAGCGAGTAGACCACCCCGCCCACCGCCAGAAGCGTCACGCCCCCCACCGCCAGCTTAATAGCTAACTGATACACCACAATCAGCGACAGCCAGCCCATTGTCAGATAGGTAACCAGCGACAACACTTTAAACCGGTGCGCAATAGTCAGCTTAAACAGGATCCCCAGCAGCGCCAGGCTCCAGATCACAATCATCAGACCACGCGACAGCGGTGAGTTGAGCCCCACCAGCAAAAACGGCGTATAGGTACCCGCAATAAGAAGATAGATAGCGCAGTGGTCAAATTTCTTGAGCCATATCTTCGCCCGTTGATGCGGAATAGCGTGATACAGCGTTGAGGCCAGGAAAAGCAGGATCATACTCCCGCCATACAGACTGTAGCTGGTAATGGCCATCGCGCTGGCGTTGGTATCCACTGCCTGTACCAGCAATAACACTAAGCCGACAATCCCAAAAACCAGGCCAATGCCGTGGCTTATACTGTTGGCTACTTCCTCAGCCAGCGAATATCCCTGTGCGATTAATGGTCTGCTCACCATACTTAACTCCGGAAAACAAAAGATGATTATTCATCGCCAGTCTATGCTAACTGAGAATGATTCCAGTGAACACCTGTTAGCTAAAATAAATCCACATTCAAGATTTATCCTTATAAATCAGCATAATGTAAAAACAATCCACCGCACAGGTGTAAATGATTTCATTAACATCTAAGTAATCAAGGAGATAAATCCGTCTCCCGCCCTTCGTCATCATGGTATGCTTCAGGAATAGTGTCCGACAGCGAGTTTAGCCATTGTGAGTATGTTCAGCCATTCCGCCATTGCCAGCCTCAACAATCTGGAAATGATGGTCTACAACTATGTCATTAAGAACCGCGATAAAGTGATGTACATGACCATCCGCGAGCTGGCGGATGCGGCGGGCGTTTCCACTACCACTATCCTGCGCTTCTGCCGCAAGCTCAACTGCGATGGTTACTCGGAATTTCGGGTGCGCTTTAAACTCTATCTGGAGCAGAACGAGCCGCAGCAGGCGAATTTTGGTGCCAGTGAAATTATCAGCTTCTTTAAAAGCGTAAATAACGAAGAGTTTGATGCGCTATTAGATAACGCCGTCGAAATTATTTTATCATCTGAACGAATTATTTTTGTCGGTGCGGGCACCTCCGGATCGCTGGCAAAATATGGCGCACGTTTCTTTTCAAATATCGGGAAATTCAGTAACCATATCGACGATCCTTATTTCCCGGTCACTAACGACATGGCTAAAAATGCGCTGGCCATTGTACTCTCCGTCTCCGGCGAGACCGAGGAGATCCTGCGCTTCGCCAGCCAGTTCAGCCTGCACCACTGCAAGGTGCTCTCAGTCACCAGCCACGAACATTCACGTCTCGCAAAGCTGGCGGACTTTAACCTCTCCTGGCACGTACCGCAAACGCGCATTGGCGGCGTTTACGATATCACCACGCAAATTCCCGTCATCTATATTCTGGAATCATTAGGCCGGAAACTGGCGAAGAAATTAACAGAATAAAACATCCTGTTTTTTTGATGTGACAAATTACAATTTCCGCAAAATGTTATATCGTGACATTTAATTCCGCTTTGCTAGACTCGAAATCAATAAGTCCTGAATTGAGAATAGCAAAGATGAAAAAACTCACCTTACCGAAAGATTTTTTATGGGGCGGCGCGGTAGCGGCGCACCAGGTTGAAGGCGGCTGGAACAAAGGCGGCAAAGGGCCAAGCATCTGCGACGTGCTCACCGGCGGCGCACACGGCGTTCCGCGAGAAATCACGCAGGAAGTGATTGAAGGCAAATATTACCCGAACCACGAAGCCGTCGACTTCTACGGCCATTACAAAGAAGACATCAGGCTGTTTGCCGAGATGGGCTTCAAATGTTTCCGTACCTCCATCGCCTGGACGCGCATCTTCCCGAAAGGCGACGAAACTCAGCCAAACGAAGAGGGGCTGAAGTTTTACGACGACATGTTCGATGAACTGCTGAAGTACAACATCGAGCCGGTGATCACCCTCTCCCACTTTGAAATGCCGCTGCACCTCGTTCAGGAATATGGCGGATGGACCAACCGTAAAGTGGTCGATTTCTTTGTGCGCTTCTCGGAAGTGGTATTTGAGCGCTACAAAAATAAGGTCAAATACTGGATGACCTTCAACGAAATCAACAACCAGCGCAACTGGCGTGCGCCGCTGTTCGGCTACTGCTGCTCTGGTGTGGTCTATACCGAGCACGACAACCCGGAAGAGACCATGTACCAGGTGCTGCACCACCAGTTCGTGGCCAGCGCGCTGGCGGTGAAAGCCGCACGCCGCATTAACCCGGAAATGAAAGTCGGCTGCATGCTGGCGATGGTGGCGCTCTATCCGTACTCCTGCAAGCCAGAAGATGTCATGTTCGCTCAGGAATCCATGCGCGAGCGCTACGTCTTTACCGACGTACAGCTGCGCGGCTATTACCCGTCTTACGTGCTGAACGAGTGGGAGCGCCGTGGCTTCTCCATCAAAATGGAAGCTGGCGACGAGCAGATCCTGCGTGAAGGCACCTGCGATTACTTAGGTTTCAGCTACTACATGACCAACGCGGTCAAAGCGGAAGGCGGTACCGGTGACGCCATTTCCGGCTTCGAGGGCAGCGTGCCGAACCCACACGTCAAGGCGTCCGACTGGGGCTGGCAGATTGATCCGGTAGGCCTGCGCTATTCGCTGTGTGAACTGTACGAACGTTATCAGAAGCCGCTGTTTATCGTGGAAAATGGTTTCGGCGCCTACGACACCGTGGAAGAGGACGGCAGCATCAACGATGACTATCGCATCGACTACCTGCGCGCCCACGTGGAAGAGATGATGAAGGCGGTGACCTGGGATGGCGTGGATCTGATGGGCTACACGCCGTGGGGCTGCATCGACTGCGTCTCCTTCACCACCGGCCAGTACAGTAAGCGCTACGGCTTTATCTACGTCAACAAGCACGACGACGGTACCGGTGACATGTCCCGCTCCCGTAAGAAGAGCTTTGAGTGGTATAAAACCGTCATTGCCAGCAACGGCGAAACGCTGTAATGGCTCGCCCTCTCTGCAAGCGGAGAGGGCAAACCGCTTATCTTCCAGACACTTCTTTACAGCTTTTGCGTTGCCAAAATATGTTCGCCCGATAATATAGGCGTCCTGAATATTTGAGGCGAACATGATCAAGCGACAACGCAACGCTATCCTGCTTGTAGCCCTGGCCTGCCTGGTGGTGCTGATATGCACCGCCCAGCGGATGGCCGGGATGCACGCGCTTGTCATGAACGTCACCGCCACGAGTCAGTCTGTCCAGCAGGGGCAGGAGAGTACCGACGCACCGGTAACCCCGTGTGAGCTTAGCGCCAAGTCGCTGATGTCGGTCCCGCCTGTTTTATTTGAAGGCGCCCTGATTGCCGTCACCCTGCTGCTGGCGTTGCTGGCAGCCAGTCCACCGCGCCGCGAACGGCAGTGGCCTCCCCGCGTTATCTCCTCGCCCCGGTTAAGGGTGCATCTGCGATTATGCGTCTTCCGTGAATGAGCCTTCGCCTGTTACTTCAGGTTAATTCATCATTTACGGAGAAAATTTATGTTTACTGTATTCAGGCGACTGCTGGTCTGCCTGCTTTGGCTATGGCTGCCCCTCAGCCAGGCTGCCGACAGCGGCTGGCTGCGCGCCGCCGATAATCAGCACGCCAGCGTCAGGCTGCGTGCGCAACCCGAAAGCACTGGCGAAACCCGCCTGCTGCTGGACGTCGCCCTGCAAAAAGGCTGGAAAACCTACTGGCGCTCGCCGGGCGAAGGCGGCGTCGCACCCGCGATTAAATGGCATCAGCCCGTCGAGGCGATCTGGCGCTGGCCTGTGCCGCAGCGTTTCGACGTCGCGGGCATCACCACGCAGGGCTACCACGGCGATGTCAGCTTTCCCATCACTCTGCGGGGCGACGTCCCGAAGATCCTGAGCGGCGTACTGACGCTCTCCACCTGTAGCAACGTCTGTATTCTTACCGACTACCCGTTTTCGCTGAACATGACCGCATCCGCAGGTGCCGGTTTTGATTACGATTTCAGTCGGGCCATGGGCACCCTTCCGCTCAGCGGCGGGTTGACCTCAACACTTAACGCCACCTATGCCCCCGGCAAGCTGACCGTAACGGCGCAGCGTGACGCAGGCTGGCAGGCGCCGTCCCTGTTTATCGACGGTATGGATGATGTTGATTTCGGCAAACCGGCCCTCACCGTGCGCGGTGACTCGCTGGTCGCCACCGTGCCCGTGACGGACAGCTGGGGCGAGGCCGCGCCCAGCCTCAGCGGGAAAACGCTGTCGCTGGTGCTCGCCGACAGCGGCCAGGCGCAGGAGTCCCGCGTGGAGATCCAGCCGGGCAGCGCCGCCCCCGCGTTCTCGCTAGGCTGGGTGCTGCTGATGGCGCTGGCTGGCGGCCTGATCCTCAACGTTATGCCCTGCGTGCTGCCGGTGCTGGCCATGAAGCTGGGCACGCTGATGCAAACCGAACGGCAGGCGCGCGGTCAGGTGCGCAGGCAGTTTCTTGCTTCAGTGTCCGGGATCGTGATGTCGTTCCTCGCGCTGGCGCTGATGATGACGGTTTTACGCTTAGGCAATCAGGCGCTTGGCTGGGGGATCCAGTTCCAGAATCCGTGGTTTATTGGCGCGATGGCGCTGGTGATGGTGCTTTTCAGCGCCAGCCTGCTGGGGTTGTTTGAAATCCGTCTCCCTTCCGGCGCCAGCACCTTCCTCGCCACGCGCGGCGGCAACGGGCTTGCGGGTCATTTCTGGCAAGGCGCGTTTGCCACGCTGCTGGCGACACCCTGCACCGCGCCGTTCCTGGGTACGGCGGTCTCGGTCGCGCTGGCGGCGCCGCTTCCCCTGCTGTGGGGGATCTTCCTGGCGATGGGTATCGGCATGAGCCTGCCGTGGCTGCTGGTGGCGGCCTGGCCGGGGCTGGCCCAGCGGTTGCCGCGTCCGGGACGCTGGATGAACGTCGTACGCGTAGCGCTGGGGATGATGATGCTCGGCTCATCGCTGTGGCTGCTGAGCCTGCTGACGGTGCACATTGGCAGCCTGCCCGTCATCACGCTGGGCGTGCTCCTGATCCTTACGCTGCTGCTGGTCACCGCCTGGCGCTACCGCTGGCAAACGGCACTGCGCGCCGGGGTATTAGCTGTAGTGGTGGCCGGGGCGGTCGCGTTTGTATCCGGTTCCGGCGGCGAGGGTTCCCGCCGCGATCGTATTCACTGGCAGCCGCTCAGCGAGCAGGCCATTGCCCGCGCGCTGGCGGAGAACAAACGGGTGTTCGTCGACGTGACCGCCGACTGGTGCGTGACCTGTAAAGCCAATAAATACAACGTGCTGCTGCGCGACGACGTGCAGGATGCGCTCTCCGCCCCGGACGTTGTCGCCCTGCGCGGCGACTGGAGCCGCCCCTCAGATACCATCAGCCAGTTCTTAACCACGCGCGGCAGCGCCGCCGTGCCGTTTAACCAGATCTACGGACCGGGATTACCGCAGGGCCACGTGCTGCCTGCGTTGTTAAGCCGCGAAGCGGTGCTGAGCAACCTGTCCGATGCAAAAGGAAAATAACATGAGAGCCTTCGTTGCCTTACTTCTGCTGTCGTTATCAACGTTCGGTTTCGCCGCACCTTCTGATGACGCTTCCAGCGACCAGCTGGCAAAACTGCTGTTTAACGACCCCAACAGCCCGCGAACCGGCGCGACATCGCCGAAGCTGACCATCGTCTCCTTCACTGACTACAACTGCCCGTATTGCAAGCAGTTCGACCCAATGCTTGAGAAAATCGTGCAGGAAAATCCCGACGTGCAGCTCATCGTCAAACTGCTGCCGTTCAAGGGACAAAGCTCGATAAATGCCGCGAAAGCGGCACTCTCAACGTGGCAGCAGGCGCCGGATAAATTCTGGGCGCTGCACCAGCGGCTGATGATGAAAAAGGGCTATCACGATGACGCCAGCATCGCCGCCGCGAAGGCAAAGACCGGAACGGACAGCATTAAAACGGATGATAAAACCATGGACAGCCTAAAGATGAACCTCATCCTGGCGCAGGTGCTGAATATTCAGGGTACCCCGGCGACCATTATCGGCGACCAGATGGTGGCGGGCGCAATTCCGTATGACGACCTGGAGGGGCTGGTCAAAGAACAGCTGGCAAACGCCCGTGGCAAGTAAGCTTCCGCGCCTGCTGCGCGAGCTGGGCGTGTGGCTGCTGATTGGCGTTGCCGTGAGCCTGGCGGTGGACTATTTCCGCCAGCCCGCGCTGCCGCAGAATTTCTCCGCGACGGCACTGCACACCCTCGACGGTCAGCCCGTCGATCTTATCGCCATGAGTAAGGAGCGACCGCTGCTGGTCTACGTCTGGGCGACATGGTGCGGCGTCTGCCGCTACACCACGCCGTCGGTGGCGGCGCTTGCCGCGGACGGGGGTAACGTGATGTCGGTTGCGCTGCGCTCGGGCGATAACGCGACGCTCGAAACCTGGATGAGGAAGAAGAAGGCGACGATGCCCACGGTCAACGACGCCAGCGGAGAACTGGCGCGTGAGTGGGACGTTAAGGTTACGCCAACGCTAGTGGTGATCTCTCACGGTGAAGTGAAGTCGATCACCACCGGCTGGACCAGCGGCTGGGGAATGCGCCTGCGGCTGTGGCTGGCGTCGTAGCGTTACTTCCCGCCAGCCAGCTCCAGGAAGCTACCGGTGACATAGGAGGCTTTGTCGCTCAGCAGCCAGACAATGGCCTGGGCGACCTCCTCCGGCTGACCGCCACGCTGCATCGGTAACATCGACTTCACCCGATCCACACGCCCCGGCTCGCCGCCGGAGGCGTGAATATCGGTATAAATCAGGCCTGGCCGCACGCCGTTAACGCGAATGCCCTGCGCCGCCACCTCCAGCGCGAGGCCGGTAGTCAGGGAATCCACCGCCCCTTTTGAGGCGGCATAATCCACATATTCCCCCGGCGCGCCCAGCCGGGAGGCCGCCGAGGAGACATTGACAATCGCGCCGCCCTTGCCGCCGTGTTTATGCGACATGCGCTTAACCGCTTCACGGCAGCAGAGAAAATAGCCGGTGACGTTGGTAGCCAGCACGCGGTTAATACGTTCAGCGGAGAGGTTTTCGATGATGGATTGTTCAAACAAAATTCCGGCGTTGTTCACCAGCGCGGCGAGCGGCTCACCTTCGCGATCGATGCTGTCGAACATCGCCATCACCTGCGCTTCATCGCTGATGTCCGCGCGTACGGCAAAGGCTTTACCGCCCGCGTCCACGATCTGATTAATGACGTCCGTCGCGGCTTTGATGTTGTGATGAAAATTCACCACAACGGTGTAGCCTTCGCTTGCCAGCTGTAGCGCGGTGGCTTTACCAATACCCCGGCTGGCGCCGGTGACCAGTGCAATTGCCATTCTTTTCTCCCAATAAAAAAGCCGGGTAGCGGCTTCGCCTTACCCGGCCTACGTTACTACAGGAACAACGTTACTGATATTCGCTCATCGGTACGCAGGAGCAGAACAGGTTACGGTCGCCGTAAACATCATCAAGACGTTTCACGGTTGGCCAGTATTTGTTTGCCACACCTGCCGGGAAGACAGCCAGCTCGCGGGTATAACCGTGGTTCCACTCTGCCACCAGTTCGTTCTGTGTATGCGGCGCGTTCACCAGCGGGTTATCTTCCAGCGTCCACTCCGCGCCTTTCACGCGGTCGATTTCGCTGCGGATCGCCAGCATGGCGTCGATAAAGCGATCCAGCTCCACCTTGCTTTCAGATTCGGTCGGCTCAACCATCAGCGTACCCGCTACCGGGAACGACATGGTTGGCGCGTGGAAGCCGTAGTCGATCAGACGCTTGGCAATATCCAGCTCGCTGATGCCCGTCTCTTCTTTCAGAGGACGAATATCGAGGATGCATTCGTGCGCCACGCGACCGTCGCGGCCGGTATAGAGCACCGGATAGGCGTCCTTCAGACGCGTTGCGATGTAGTTGGCGTTGAGGATCGCCACCTGGCTGGCCTGCTTCAGCCCTTCCGCGCCCATCATGCGGATGTACATCCAGCTGATTGGCAGGATAGAGGCGCTGCCGAACGGTGCCGCGGAGACCGCGCCCTGACGGGTCAGCATGCCTTCGATCTGCACCACGCTGTGGCCTGGGACAAACGGCGCCAGGTGCGCCTTCACGCCGATAGGACCCATCCCCGGGCCGCCACCGCCGTGCGGAATGCAGAACGTTTTATGCAGGTTCAGGTGCGACACATCCGCGCCAATAAAGCCCGGAGAGGTGATGCCCACCTGGGCGTTCATGTTTGCGCCGTCGAGGTAAACCTGGCCACCGAACTGATGCACCACATCACACACTTCACGGATAGTTTCTTCGTACACGCCGTGGGTGGATGGGTAGGTCACCATGATGCAGGAGAGTTTGTCGCCCGCCTGCTCGGCTTTGGCGCGCAGGTCGGCCAGATCGATGTTGCCGTTTTTGTCGCACGCCACAACCACCACTTCCATTCCTGCCATCTGGGCAGAAGCCGGGTTGGTACCGTGGGCAGAGCTTGGGATCAGGCAGATATCACGGTGGCCTTCGTTGCGGCTTTCGTGATAGTGACGGATCGCCAGCAGACCAGCGTATTCACCCTGCGCACCGGAGTTCGGCTGCATGCAGAGCGCGTCGTACCCGGTCAGCTTCACCAGCCAGTCGGAGAGCTGGTTGATCATCATGTGATACCCTTCCGCCTGCTCAGCCGGGCAGAACGGGTGCAGCTCAGAGAATTCAGGCCAGGTAATTGGGATCATCTCAGCCGCGGCGTTCAGCTTCATGGTGCAGGAGCCCAGCGGGATCATCGCCTGGTTTAGCGCCAGATCTTTACGTTCCAGAGAGTGCATGTAACGCATCATCTCGGTTTCGCTGTGATAGCGGTTGAACACCGGGTGAGTCAGGATCGCGTCGTCGCGCAGCATGCTTTCCTGAATGGAGCGGCTGTCGAGCGCAACCTCTTTGTCGAGCGTATCAACGTCCAGACCGTGTGCGTCACCCAGCAATACGTTGAACAGGGTCAGGATATCGTCACGGGTGGTGCTTTCGTCCAGCGTAATGCCGACCGCATTGTGAATGTCGCTGCGCAGGTTGATTTGCGCTGCCTCGGCGCGCGCCAGCACGGCCGCTTTGTCTGCCACCTCGACGCACAGGGTATCGAAATAGTGTTCATGACGCAGTCTGAGACCTTTCTGTTGCAGACCGCAGGCCAGGATATCGGCCAGACGGTGGATGCGGCTGGCAATACGTTTCAGGCCAGCCGGACCGTGGAACACCGCGTACAGGCTGGCAATGTTAGCCAGCAGCACCTGCGAGGTACAGATGTTGGAGTTCGCTTTCTCGCGGCGGATATGCTGCTCGCGGGTCTGCATCGCCATGCGCAGCGCGGTGTTACCGGCGGCATCTTTCGATACGCCGATAATACGGCCTGGCATGGAACGTTTAAATTCATCTTTCGCGCCAAAGAACGCCGCGTGCGGGCCGCCGTAGCCCATCGGCACGCCGAAACGCTGAGCTGAGCCGAAGACAATATCCGCGCCCTGTTTGCCTGGCGCCGTCAGCAGCACCAGCGCCATAAAATCAGCGGCGACGCTAACAATAACCTTACGGGATTTCAGCTCGGCGATCAGTGCGCCGTAGTCGTGCACTTCCCCGGTGGTGCCCACCTGCTGCAACAGCACGCCGAAGACGTCCTGGTGATCCAGCACTTTTTCAGCGTCGTCGACAATCACCTCAAAGCCGAAGGTTTCCGCACGGGTGCGCACCACATCCAGCGTCTGGGGATGCACGTCCGCCGCGACGAAGAAGCGGTTGGCGTTTTTCAGCTTGCTCACGCGCTTCGCCATCGCCATCGCTTCGGCGGCGGCGGTGGCTTCATCCAGCAGCGAGGCAGAGGCGATATCCATACCGGTCAGATCCAGCGTCACCTGCTGGAAGTTCAGCAGCGCTTCCAGACGGCCCTGGGAGACTTCTGGCTGATACGGGGTGTAAGCGGTGTACCAGCCCGGGTTTTCCAGCATATTGCGCAGGATCACCGGCGGTAACTGCACGTTGGTGTAGCCCATGCCAATGTAAGACTTATAGCGCTTGTTAAGGCCGGCGATGGCCTTCAGCTCCGCCAGCGCGGCGAACTCCGTCGTGGACTCGCCTACCTGCGGCGGCGTAGCAAGCTGGATGTCTTTTGGCACGATCTGGCCGATCAGTGCGTTTAATGAATCCGCGCCAACTGTCTTCAGCATCTCCTGCTGTTGCTGAGCATCCGGCCCAATGTGACGTTCAATGAAAGCGCCACGGTTTTCAAGCTGGCTTAAAGTCTGTGTCATGAGCGATGGTTCCTGAAACGTGCAGTGAATCGTAGTTATCTGTAACGCTGTTGCCCGGTGGCGCTAACGCTTACCGGGCCTACGTTGACCTGTAGGCCGGATAAGCGCAGCGCCATCCGGCACAACGTTATTCGTCTTCCAGTAGTGCTTCGTACGCGGTCGCATCCAGCAGCGCGGCAACCTGCGCTTCGTCGCTGGCTTTGATCTTGAAGATCCAGCCGCCTTCATACGGTTCGCTGTTGACCAGCTCCGGGGAGTCGCTCAGCGCGTCGTTCACGGCAACAATTTCACCGCTCACCGGGGCGTAGATGTCAGAGGCCGCTTTAACGGATTCCGCCACCGCACAGTCGTCGCCTGCGCTCACGGTTGCGCCCACTTCCGGCAGATCAACAAACACCATGTCGCCCAGCAGCTCCTGCGCGTGCTCGGTGATCCCAACGGTGTAAGTGCCGTCCGCCTCTTTGCGCAGCCACTCGTGTTCTTTGCTGTATTTCAGTTCTGCTGGCACATTGCTCATTGAAGTTCTCCTGATAAAAATAGTTAGGCGACCGGCTTACCGGCGCGAACAAAAATCGGTTTGGTCACGTTGACCGGCATTTCGCGGTTGCGGATCTGCACCACCGCCGTTTCGCCAATCCCCGCCGGCACGCGTGCCAGGGCAATACTGTAGCCGAGCGTCGGGGAGAACGTTCCGCTGGTGATCACGCCTTCGCGATGATTGCCATCGGCATCGGTGAAGCGTACAGGCAGCTCGCCGCGCAGAACGCCTTTTTCTTTCATCACCAGGCCTACCAGCTGTTCAGTGCCCTTCTCGCGCTGCATCTCCAGCGCTTCACGGCCAATAAAATCACGGTCAGCCGGTTCCCACGCGATGGTCCAGCCCATGTTGGCCGCCAGCGGAGAGACGCCTTCGTCCATCTCCTGACCGTAGAGGTTCATCCCCGCTTCCAGACGCAGCGTATCGCGCGCGCCCAGGCCCGCAGGCTTCACGCCCGCCTCCACCAGCGCACGCCAGAAATCAGCGGCCTTCTCGTTTGGCATCGCAATTTCATAGCCCGCTTCACCGGTGTAGCCGGTGGTGGCGATAAACAGATCCCCCGCCTGCACGCCGAAGAATGGCTTCATGCCTTCGGTGGCTTTGCGCTGCTCGTCGCTGAAAAGAGAGGCGGCTTTCGCCTGGGCGTTTGGCCCCTGCACGGCAATCAGCGACAGATCGTCACGGACGGTGATGTCTATGGCGTAAGGTTCAGCGTGTTGGGAAATCCAGGAAAGGTCTTTTTCGCGGGTGGCGGAGTTTACAACGAGGCGGAAGAAATCTTCGGTGAAGTAGTAGACGATGAGGTCGTCAATCACGCCGCCCGAGGCATTCAGCATGCCGGTATAGAGCGCTTTGCCCGGCGTCTTCAGTTTGGCGACGTCATTTGCCAGCAGATAACGCAAAAACTCCCGGGTGCGGCTACCGCGCAGGTCGACAATCGTCATATGAGACACGTCGAACATACCGGCATCGGTGCGCACCGCGTGGTGCTCATCAATCTGCGAGCCGTAGTGCAGCGGCATCATCCAGCCGTGGAAGTCCACCATGCGGGCGCCGCACAACACGTGCTGTTCGTACAAAGGAGTCTGTTGAGCCATCTTTTCCTCGTTGAAAAATTCACCGTGAAACCCGGTGTCGGCCTCGCGATCGGGGGCCGACGCAAACGTTCTCTTTTACCTGAACTTACCACCGAAACCGGCGGTTAACCATAAGGTAAAACGGGTCATCACATTAGCTTATGACCAAAAATCGCTGAAAAGCCTACAGAGTTATTCACTGGGAAAATGCGATTAAACCCGCATAAAATTAACAATGATCTAACAGGATTTAGCAGATGGTGATATTTCGTGCGGAAAAACGGGCCGATTTTCCGTAACATAAAAATAGTAAGATTAGATTTTCTAATGCGAAAAATGACGTGAAATTAGATTATTTCAAACGAGGAAATTTCCCCGGCGCGGAGGCCGGGAAAATAAAGTGTGACGGGGATCGAGATTAACGTAACCAGTCGGGAAGATCGTTGAGGCCCATTGCCTGACGAAGAAGCTGCGGTTTTACGCCGGGAAGGGTGTCGGCCAGCTTGAGGCCAATATCGCGCAGCAGTTTTTTCGCCGGATTCGCTCCGGCAAACAGCTCGCGGAAGCCCTGCATACCCGCCAGCATCATCGCCGCACTGTGTTTGCGGCTGCGCTCGTAGCGACGCAGATACAGATGCTGACCAATATCCTTGCCTTCCCGATGCAGACGACGCAGCTCTTCAACCAGCTCAGCCGCGTCCATAAAGCCAAGGTTCACCCCCTGCCCGGCCAGCGGATGAATGGTATGCGCCGCATCCCCCACCAGCGCCAGACGGTGCGCGGCAAACTGACGCGCGTAGCGACCGGTTAACGGAAACGTCTGGCGTTCGCTTTCAAGCATGCACAGGCCCAGACGGTTATCAAACGCCACGCATAGCGCCTGACTGAAGGCATCCGGCGTCGCCTCCTGCATCTGCTGCGCTTTCTCCGGCTCTAAGGACCAGACGATGGAGCAGAGATGCGGATCGGCAAGCGGCAGGAAGGCCAGAATGCCGTCATTATGGAAAATCTGGCGCGCCACGCCGCCGTGCGGCTCTTCGGTGCGGATTGTGGCCACCAACGCGTGATGGCGGTAATCCCAGAAGGTCAGCGGAATATCCGCTTTGTTACGCAGCCAGGAATTGGCGCCGTCGGCACCCACCACCAGACGCGCGGTCAGCATGTCGCCACTTTCAAGAGTGATAAACGCGTCGTTTTCGCCCCACGCCACCTGCTGGAGTTTCGCCGGTGCGATCAGCGTGACGTCGCTGCACTGCTGTGCTTTCTGCCACAGCGCGTGGTGGATCACCGCGTTTTCAACGATGTGTCCAAGGTGGCTGTAGCCCATGCTTTCATCGTCAAACGCGATATGGCCGAAGCTGTCTTTGTCCCACACTTCCATGCCATGGTAACAGCTGGCACGCAGCGCCACGATTTCAGACCAGACGCCAAGGTGCGTCAGTAGCTTTTCGCTGGCGGCATTGATCGCCGAGACGCGCAGCTCCGGCGGTGCATCCTGCGCCACAGGCTGCGGCGCTTTTTGCTCAAGCACGGCCACGCGCAGGCCGCTGCCCTGTAAACCACAGGCCAGCGCCAGTCCTACCATTCCGCCGCCCACAATGGCGACATCAACATTTTGCACGGTCAATACTCCTTAACGCGCGACCCAACCCAGGGTCCGCTGCGCCAGCACGTCACGTGCCGGAATGAACAGTTCCATCGCCATCAGCCCAAGGTTGCGACCCGCAACCAGCGGTGCCCAGCGATTGGCAAACAGGTGGACTAAACCGTCGGTGACGCCAATGGTCGCCGCTTTGTCCGCCTGGCGTCGTTTCTGGTAATGGCTCAGCACTGAGTATGCGCCACAATCCTGTTGTTCGCTCCACGTCCGGGCCAGTAGCTCTGCCAGACTCATTACGTCACGGAGGCCAAGGTTGAAGCCTTGCCCGGCGATGGGGTGCAGCGTCTGCGCGGCGTTGCCGACTAGGGCGACGCGATGGGAGACAGTCTGCGATGCGGTCGTCAGCGCGAGCGGATAGGCCACGCGTTTTCCGGCATGGGTGATGCGCCCAAGCCGCCAGCCGAAGGCTTTTTGCAGCTCGGAACAAAAACGTTCGTCGGACCAGGAGAGAACCTCATCGGCCCGATCCTGCGCATGGCACCATACCAGCGAGCAGCGCCCGTTCGACATCGGCAGCATGGCCAGCGGGCCGTGCTCCGTGAAGCGCTCAAATGCCCTGCCGTTATGCGCGCCAGCCGTAGAGACGTTAGCGATGACCGCCGCCTGCCCATAGGGTTCAGAGCGCCATTCGACGCCGCACTGCGTGGCGATCGCGGAGCGTGAACCATCTGCCGCCACCAGCAGTTGCCCCTCCAGCGTGGTGCCGTTGTCCAGCGTCACGCTGACGGCCTCGTCACGACGGCTAAAGCTGGCGACGCGCGCCGGACAGTGCAGCGTGACGCCAGGCGCGTCCTGTAACAGACGGAACAGCCGCAGCCCTACGTTATGCAGCTCGACAACCTGCCCCAGCGCCTCGATCCGGTAATCGTGGGCATCCAGCGTCACAAACCCGGCATGCCCGCGATCGCTGACGTGAACGGTGCCGATCGCCGTTGCGCAATCCGCTATCGCCTGCCAGATCCCAATACGCGCAAGCTGCTGACAGGTTCCCTGCGCCAGCGCGATAGCGCGGGCGTCGAAACCGGGATGATCGGCCGCCTGCGGCGCGACCGCCTCGACGAGATGCACCGGAAGCTGGCCCTGGGTTAACTGCGAAATAGCCAGCGCCAGAGTAGCGCCGGTCATGCCTCCGCCAACGATGATTACGCTCATCCGCGTGCCGCCGCCATCAGCGCCTCGATGTCGTCGGCTTTTTTCACCACGGTCGCGGTCAGGTTTTCGTTACCGGTTTCGGTGATGACGATATCATCTTCAATACGAATGCCGATCCCGCGGTACTGTTCCGGCACGTCGGCATCCGGCGCGATGTACAGCCCCGGCTCAACGGTCAGCACCATGCCAGGCTCCAGCACGCGCGAACGTTCCGGACCGTATGCCCCGACGTCATGCACATCCAGCCCCAGCCAGTGGCTCAGGCCGTGCATAAAGTACGGACGATGGGCGTTTTCGGTTATAAGGGTGTCCACATCGCCTTTCAGAATGCCGAGCTTCACCAGCCCGGTAATCATGATGCGTACCACCTCGCCCGTAACCTCCTGAATGGAGGTGCCAGGGCGGAACAGCGTCAGCGCGGTCTCCAGAGACTCAAGCACGATGTCATAGATTTCACGCTGCGCGGAGGTGAATTTACCGTTCACCGGGAAGGTACGGGTGATGTCGCCCGCGTAACCCTGATATTCACAGCCGGCGTCAATCAGCACCAGATCGCCGTCGCGCAGTTCACTTTCGTTTTCGGTGTAGTGCAGAATGCAGCCATTTTCCCCGCCGCCTACGATGGTGTTATAGGACGGGAAGCGCGCGCCGTGACGGTTAAATTCATGGTGAATTTCGCCTTCAAGCTGGTACTCGAACATACCGGGACGGCACTTTTCCATGGCGCGGGTATGCGCCAGGGCGCTGATTTCGCCCGCGCGGCGCATCACGTTCAGCTCTTCTTCAGACTTGAACAGGCGCATCTCATGCACCATCGGTCGCCAGTCCGTCAGGGTGGCGGGTGCAGACAAATTCTGACGTGAGCCTTTACGCAGCTTATCCAGCGCGGTGAAAACAATGTCATCCGCATACGCGTATTCGCCCTGGGCGTGATAGAGCACGTCCAGACCGTTCAGCAGTTGGTAGAGCTGCTGGTTGATTTCGCTGTAGGCCAGCGCGCGGTCCACGCCCAGTTTTTCTGGCGCCGCCTCCTGTCCTAAGCGGCGGCCAAACCAGATTTCCGCGGTCAGATCGCGCACGCGGTTAAAAATCACGCTGTGGTTGTGGGTGTCATTGCTTTTAATCAGCACCAGTACCGCTTCCGGCTCGTTAAACCCGGTGAAGTACCAGAAATCACTGCTCTGGCGATAGGGGTATTCGCTGTCGGCGCTGCGCGTCACTTCCGGCGCGGCGAAAATCAGGGCAGCGCTTCCCGGCTGCATTTTTGCCAGCAGCGCCTGACGACGGCGAGAATACTCTTGACTGGAGATAACCATGACACCCTCCTGTGCGTTATTTTTCTTAGTGTAATGTTGGCTTGCGAACTTCCGGCGCGGTCGGCTGCGAGCGCGTAAAGTTGTCGTGGCACAGCAGAGACGCCACGCGCACGTACTCGATAATCTCTTCGAGAGACATCTCCAGCTCTTCCTGGTCTTCGTCTTCATCGTAGCCGAGTTGGGCGATGTTACGCAGATCGTCGATCGCTTCACCCGCTTCGCCGGTCACTTTATCCAGTTTAGGCTGGGTTACGCCCAGGCCAAGAAGATAGTGGTTTACCCAACCCGCGAGCGCATCAGCGCGATCGAAGACGCTGACATCGTCGCCTTCAGGCAGATAAAGCTGAAAAAGAAAGCCATCGTCTTCCAGGGAATCGCTGGTTGCGGCGTGCATTTTACGCAGCGCTTCCGCCAGTTCGTGGCCAAACGCCAGCCCTTCGTTGGTGAGGTCGTGGATCAGCGGCTGCCATGAGCTGTCGCTGTTTCCGCCGCACAGTATGCCGCTGATCAGACCGTGCATTTCGGCAGGGGTCAGACCGACTCCCTGCTGGTTCAGTAACTGGTTTAAATCCTTGTAACCAGGCATTTCGTTCTGTATAGACATACGCATTCGTCATCAAAGGGAGGATATTCATGATATGCTACCACTTTGGACCCTGGTGATACCAGAAAAGGGCTTGTATCTTCACATCAGGGTAGCTATAGTGTCGCCCCTTCGCAGCCCCCGGGGCAGTAAGCGAAGGCAGCGCAGTCAATCAGCAGGAAGGTGGCATGTCTGCACAACCCGTCGATCTCCAGATTTTTGGCCGTTCACTGCGAGTGAATTGTCCGCCTGAACAAAGGGATGCCTTGAATCAGGCTGCGGACGATTTGAATCAGCGGTTGCAAGATCTAAAAGAACGCACTAGAGTCACAAATACTGAGCAGCTGGTTTTCATCGCCGCGTTGAACATCAGCTATGAACTGACTCAGGAAAAAGCGAAGACCCGCGATTACGCGGCAAGCATGGAGCAGCGCATTAAAATGCTCCAGCAGACCATAGAACAGGCATTGCTTGATCAAGGTCGCAGTCCCGAAAGACCGGGACCAAAGTTTGAATAACACTTCTCAGTTGACTATGGTAGAGTAACTGTGAAGACAAAATTTCTCTGAGATGTTCGCAAGCGGGCCAGTCCCCTGAGCCGATATTTCATACCACAAGAATGTGGCGCTCCATGGTTGGTGAGCATGCTCGGTTCGTCCGAGAAGCCTTAAAACTATGACGACACATTCACCTTGAACCAAGGGTTCAAGGGTTACAGCCTGCGGCGGCATCTCGGAGATTCCCTCTCTTTTCTTCTACCGACTACCATGACTCAACTCCCTGAAGTTTCTGCTTCACGCCAGGACATCCGTCAGCTTATTCGCCAGCGTCGTCGCGCCCTAAGCGCCGAGCAACAGGCACAGTTTGCCCAGCAGGCCGCCGCCCGCATGATGGCCTATCCGCCTGTGGTGATGGCAAACACCGTCGCCCTGTTTCTCTCGTTTGATGGTGAGCTGGATACCCAACCGCTTATCGACCAGCTCTGGCGCGCCGGGAAAAAAGTTTACCTGCCGGTTCTGCATCCCTTTAGCCCGGGCAATCTGCTGTTTCTGCACTACCATCCGCACAGCGAGCTGGTGGTAAATCGTCTGAAAATCACCGAACCCAAACTCGACGTGCGCGACGTGCTCCCGCTTTCCGGGCTGGATGTGCTGATTACACCGCTGGTGGCGTTTGACGAGCAGGGCCAGCGATTAGGCATGGGCGGGGGATTCTATGACAGGACGCTACAAAACTGGCAGCAGTACGGATTGCAGCCGGTGGGGTATGCGCATGATTGCCAGGGCGTGGAGGCATTACCCGTAGAGAAATGGGATGTGCCGTTGCCGGCGGTGGTGACGCCATCGAAGTTGTGGGAGTGGTGAACCAAGCGTGCGGCCAGATGCCCTCACCCCAGCCCTCTCCCACAGGGAGAGGGTGAAAACATAAAAAACGGTAACTATCGTTACCGTTTTGCATTTACCTCGCACCATCAGTACAACAGGCGCGCGCGAATCGTCCCCGGAATGGCCTTCATGCTCTGCAATGCTTTCTCGGCGATGTCTTCATCCGCTTCGATATCAATCACCACATAACCCATCTGCGAGTTAGTTTGCAGATACTGCGCGGCAATGTTAACGCCCTGCTCGGCAAAAATCTGGTTGATGGCGGTCAGCACGCCAGGACGGTTTTCGTGGATGTGCAGCAGACGACGCCCACCGTGCAGCGGCAGAGACACCTCCGGGAAGTTCACCGCAGAGAGCGTTGAACCGTTGTCGGAATATTTGCTCAGCTTACCCGCCACTTCCAGGCCGATATTCTCCTGAGCTTCCTGAGTAGAACCGCCGATGTGCGGCGTCAGGATCACGTTGTCGAACTCGCACAGCGGAGAGGTGAACGGATCGCTGTTGGTGGCCGGTTCCGTCGGGAATACGTCAATCGCCGCACCCGCCAGATGCTTACGCTTCAGCGCGTCGCACAGCGCAGGAATGTCAACCACAGTGCCGCGCGCGGCGTTGATCAGCAGAGAGCCCGGCTTCATCAGCGCCAGCTCTTCCGCCCCCATCATGTTTTTGGTGGACGCATTTTCCGGCACGTGCAGACTGACCACGTCACTCATATTCAGCAGATCAGAGAGATGCTGCACCTGCGTCGCGTTACCCAGCGGCAGCTTGCTTTCGATATCGTAGAAAAACACGTGCATGCCGAGGGATTCCGCCAAAATACCGAGCTGCGTACCGATGTGGCCGTAACCGATAATCCCGAGCTTTTTACCACGCGCTTCGTAGGAGCCCGCAGCCAGCTTATTCCACACGCCGCGGTGCGCTTTGGCGTTAGCTTCCGGAATGCCGCGAAGGAGCAGCAGCAGCTCGCCAATCACCAGCTCCGCCACGGAACGGGTGTTAGAGAACGGCGCGTTAAAGACCGGGATACCGCGTTTGGCGGCGGCATTCAGATCAACCTGGTTGGTGCCGATGCAGAAACAGCCAATCGCCACCAGCTTTTCCGCCGCAGCAATAACGTCTTCAGTCAGTTGGGTACGGGATCGCAGGCCAATGAAATGGGCATCACGGATGGACGCTTTCAGCTCTTCAGTGTCCAGCGCGCCTTTGTGAAATTCGATGTTGGTGTAGCCTGCTGCGCGAAGGCTATCGAGCGCTTTCTGGTGCACGCCTTCAACCAGCAGGAATTTAATCTTGTCTTTCTCCAGTGATACCTTTGCCATTTACCCGACCCTGTTTTTATCTGAACTGATGTTGTGCTGGATATAAATCCCGTGCAGCCAACATATCAAAAAAAACTATTGCAGCAATATGAACGTTTGCGTCGGCACTCTGAAGAAAAGTCATACAGAGCAAAATGGCAGAGGAAAATGCTGCGGAAAATTACGAACGTGGCAGGATCGGCAAAAGAGGCGGAAAAACGTGACACAAGTCACCGAATTTAGCTTTTCAAAAATTTTTTAGCGGGGGGGAGCGCTCCCCCCGTCAGATCATTTTACGATGGTTTTTACACCGTCAGCCGTGCCGATCAGCGCCACGTCCGCGCCACGGTTGGCAAATAACCCTACGGTAACGACGCCTGGAATGCCGTTGATCGCATTTTCCAGCGCAATGGCATCGAGGATCTCAAGGCCGTGAACGTCGAGGATCACGTTGCCGTTGTCGGTCACCACACCCTGACGGTATTCCGGACGACCACCCAGCTTCACCAGTTGACGTGCCACGGCGCTGCGCGCCATCGGGATCACTTCGACCGGCAGCGGGAAATTCCCCAGAATGTCGACCTGCTTGGAGGCGTCCGCGATGCAGATGAACTTATCCGCAACGGAGGCAATGATCTTCTCGCGCGTCAGCGCCGCGCCGCCGCCTTTGATCATCTGCATATGGCCGTTGATTTCATCCGCGCCATCAACGTAAATGCCCAGACGGTCCACTTCGTTGAGGTCGAAAACGGTGATGCCGAGACTTTTCAGCTTTTCCGTGGAAGCATCGGAGCTGGAAACCGCGCCCTCGATCTGCCCCTTCATCGTGCCCAGCGCATCGATAAAGTGCGCCGCCGTCGACCCCGTACCAACACCGACAATGGTACCCGGCTGTACGTACTGGAGAGCGGCCCATCCTACTGCTTTTTTCAGTTCATCCTGCGTCATGATCGTTTTGCCTGTGGTGTGAAAACTCAGGGCGCATTATAGAACACGTCGAATGGATTTCGTCTGCCACGAAGGGAAAATTGTGTCATAGTGCAGATTAAGCAAAATTAAGGAGTCAGCCAGAGCAATGAAACGTCCGGACTACAGAACACTACAGGCACTTGATGCAGTTATTCGTGAACGCGGTTTTGAGCGCGCGGCGCAAAAGCTGTGCATCACCCAGTCCGCCGTATCACAGCGTATCAAACAGCTTGAAAACATGTTCGGGCAGCCGCTGCTGGTGCGTACCGTACCGCCGCGTCCGACGGAGCAAGGACAAAAGCTCCTCGCCCTGCTGCGGCAGGTTGAACTGCTGGAAGATGAGTGGCTGGGCGATGAACAGACCGGCTCCACGCCGCTGCTGCTGTCGCTGGCGGTGAACGCCGACAGTCTGGCAACCTGGTTGCTGCCGGCCCTTGCGCCGGTGCTGGCCGACTCCCCTATCCGCCTGAATCTCCAGGTTGAAGACGAGACCCGCACCCAGGAGCGCCTGCGCCGTGGCGAAGTGGTTGGGGCGGTCAGTATTCAGCCTCAGGCGCTGCCAAGCTGTCTGGTGGATCAGCTGGGCGCGCTGGATTACCTGTTTGTCGGTTCAAAAGCCTTTGCCGAGCGTTACTTCCCGAACGGTGTGACCCGCGCCGCGCTGCTGAAAGCGCCTGCCGTCGCTTTCGACCATCTGGACGATATGCATCAGGCCTTCCTGCAACAAAACTTCGATCTGCCGCCGGGCAGCGTACCGTGTCATATCGTTAACTCGTCCGAAGCCTTCGTACAGCTCGCGCGTCAGGGAACCACCTGCTGCATGATCCCGCATTTGCAGATTGAGAAAGAGTTGAAAAGCGGTGAGCTGATTGATTTAACCCCGGGGCTGTATCAGCGCCGGATGCTGTACTGGCACCGTTTTGCGCCGGAAAGCCGCATGATGCGCAACGTCACTGACGCGCTGCTGGCATTTGGGCATAAGGTGTTAAGACAGGATTGAAAAACTAGCCGGGTGGCGGCTTCGCCTTACCCGGCCTACGGGTTACTGAGCGGGCTTTTCAGTCGGCTCCAGCTGGAACACCACATCAACCTGATCGTCGAACTGAATGGTTGGCTGCTCGTAGGTTTCCTGAGCAGAAACCGGCGCGGCGTCCGCCTTCATCATCCGAACCATCGGGCTTGGCTGGTAGTTTGAAACGTGGTAACGGACGCTGTAAACCGGACCGAGCTTGCTCTTGAAGCCGGATGCCAGCTGCTGCGCCTGATGAATGGCATCATCAATCGCCGCTTTACGCGCTTCGTCTTTATATTTCTCCGGTTGCGCAACGCCCAGCGAGACGGAACGAATTTCGTTCAGCCCAGCCTTCAGCGCACCATCCAGCAATCCGTTGAGCTTATCAAGCTGGCGTACAGTCACTTCCACAGTACGCACGGCGCGATAGCCTTTCAGGATGCTTTTGCCGTTCTGGTAGTCGTAATCCGGTTGGGTACGCAGGTTCGCAGAGCTGATGTCTTTTTTCGCGACACCGTTCTGTTCCAGGAAAGAGAGGTATTGCGCAACACGATCGTCTGCCTGTTTCTTGGCGGAAGCAGCATCTTTCGCCGCCACGTTCACTTCAATTGCCAGGGTTGCAACATCCGGTACCGCATCCACGCTTGCCGTGCCTGAAGTGACAATGTGCGGGCCGTTTGGCAGTTCATTCGCCTGCACCGACACCGCACCTAAACTTACTAATGCCGCCAGGGCCATCACCTTAAACTTCACTGTCATTCCTCCATGTTGCGAAGAGTGCCCCATCAACAGGGCTCATGCCAGCAAGCTTAGCGGGTCTTGTTCAGATGTCCATAAGACAACGCTTAGTTGAACAATCCCTGTACGTGATGAATGCCCTCTTTCGCCAGCTGGAAGGCAATAAACCACATCACCAGCCCAACCAGGGTATTGATAATGCGCTGCGCTTTAGCGGTGCGCAGACGTGGCGCCAGCCATGCCGCCAGGATCGCAAGACCAAAGAACCAGAGGAAGGAGGCGCTGACCGTACCGAGCGCAAACCAGCGCTTGGGCTCAACGTCCAGCTGTCCACCCAGGCTGCCGAGCACCACGAACGTATCAAGATAAACGTGCGGGTTAAGCCACGTCACGGCGAGCATGGTGACGATAATCTTCCAGCGCCCCTGCTTCATCACTTCGGCGCTCGCCAGCTCAAGATTGCTGCTCATGGCCGTTTTCAGGGCGCCAAACCCGTACCACAGCAGAAACGCTACGCCGCCCCAGGTAACCAGCGCCAGCAGCCACGGCGACTGCATCAGCAAGGCGCTGCCGCCAAAAATCCCGGCGCAAATCAGTAGCAAATCGCTCACCGCGCACAGCAGGGCAATCATCAGATGATACTGGCGGCGAATGCCCTGGTTCATCACAAACGCATTTTGTGGACCAAGGGGAAGGATCATAGCCGCGCCTAACGCAAGCCCCTGAAAATAATAAGATAACATGACGTAATTCTCGCAGAGTTGTCCTGGAGGCAGACTATACTGCGGGAACGACATTAGAGGAAATTGATAATATTAATTGGGGATTAGCCGGGCTAATCAAAGAAAAGCCCGGTGTCGCTGACGCTTACCGGGCCTACGTTAAAGCAAATTATTCGGCTGCTTTCTCGCGTTTGAGATTTACGTCCATCTGCGGATAAGGGAAGCTGATACCGTTGGCATCGAAATCACGCTTGATGCGCTCCAGCACGTCCCAGTAAACGTTTTGCAGATCGCCGCTTTTACTCCAGATGCGCACCACAAAATTAATGGATGACGCGCCCAACTCGTTCAGGCGAACGGTCATTTCGCGATCTTTAAGAATGCGGTCATCTGATTCGATGATATCGGTAATCAGCTTTTTCACCAACTCAGTATCTGAATCATAGCCAACCCCGATAATGAGTTCATTACGGCGAACCGGCTCACGAGAGAAGTTAGTAATGTTGCCATCAATAACTTTCTTGTTTGGCACAATGACGATTTTGCCGTCTGCCGAACGCAGCGTGGTAGAAAAAATCTGCACGTTCAGCACGGTGCCCGCAGTGCCACCGAGATCAACATACTCTCCGGCACGGAAAGGACGGAACGTCACTAACAGTACGCCAGCTGCAAGGTTAGCCAGCGAGCCCTGAAGAGCGAGACCTACGGCCAGACCAGCGGCACCAAGTACGGCAATGACCGAAGCGGTCTGTACACCGACCCGCCCCATTGCCGCAATGAGGGTAAACGCAATAATCCCGTAACGCACCAGCGCAGAAAGGAAATCAGCAACGGTTGCATCGATATGACGGGATAGCATTACGCGATTAACGCCCCGGGAAACCGTGCGGGCAACGATCATCCCCACAATAATAATGGCGATTGCCGCCGCAATATTCACAGCGTAACTAATCAGGAGCGCCTGGTTGCGCACCAGCCAGGAGCCAGCGTTATTGATGCTATCTACAACACCGAGATCTTCCATTTATCTTTCCTTATGCTCATAAAAACCACAAAATCTATCCCACACGGAGACAGGCAGGTCAGTAAAGGGTAAACAAAAAGCCATGATATTGCCAAACAGATCACAAAAACAGAGGCATCAGGCTATTGAAAAGGCATAAAAAAAGGCCCGCATATGCGGACCTTCTTGACGCTATGAACAGCTCAAATTACAGAACGTCAACCGCGTTCAGTTCTTTGAATGCCTGCTCCAGACGAGTAATCATAGAAGTCTGGGCAGCGCGCAGCCATACGCGTGGATCGTAGTATTTCTTGTTCGGCTGGTCTTCGCCTTTCGGGTTGCCCAGCTGACCTTGCAGGTAAGCTTCGTTGGTTTTGTAGTATTGCAGGATACCGTCCCAGGTTGCCCATTGGGTGTCGGTATCGATGTTCATTTTCACTACGCCGTAGCTTACGGAATCTTTGATTTCCTGAGCAGAAGAACCGGAACCGCCGTGGAAGACGAAGTTCAGGCTGTTGTGCGGCAGGTTGTGTTTCTTAGACACGTATTCCTGAGAATCACGCAGGATGGTCGGGGTCAGAACCACGTTACCTGGTTTGTATACGCCGTGTACGTTACCGAAGGACGCTGCGATGGTGAAGCGTGGGCTGATTTTGCTCAGCTCGGTGTAAGCGTAATCAACGTCTTCTGGCTGAGTGTACAGAGCAGAAGCGTCCATGTGGCTGTTGTCCACACCGTCTTCTTCACCGCCGGTGCAACCCAGTTCGATTTCCAGGGTCATGCCCATTTTGGACATACGCGCCAGGTACTTAGAGCAGATCTCGATGTTTTCTTCCAGAGACTCTTCGGACAGGTCGATCATGTGAGAAGAGAACAGTGGCTTACCGGTTGCTGCGAAGTGTTTTTCACCTGCGTCCAGCAGACCGTCGATCCATGGCAGCAGTTTTTTCGCGCAGTGGTCAGTGTGCAGGATAACCGGAACACCGTAGTGCTCAGCCATCTGGTGAACGTGATGTGCGCCAGAGATAGCACCCAGGATAGCAGCGCCCTGAGGAACGTCAGTTTTCACGCCTTTACCTGCGATGAACGCAGCGCCGCCGTTAGAGAACTGAACGATAACCGGTGCTTTAACTTTTGCAGCGGTTTCCAGTACGGCGTTGATGGAGTCGGTACCTACGCAGTTAACTGCTGGCAGAGCGAAGTTGTTTTCTTTAGCTACCTGGAACACTTTCTGTACGTCATCACCAGTGATAACGCCAGGTTTTACGAAATCAAAAATTTTAGACATGTTGCTTAGTCCTGTATCTTCGGCCGTTAGAAAAGGTGCGAGCTCTGATAAGCGCGCTGAAAATTGGGCAGGTTTCCCTGCCCCTGAATGGCTTACTTCTTAGCGCGCTCTTCGAGCATTGCTACTGCTGGCAGGACTTTACCTTCCACGAATTCGAGGAATGCGCCGCCACCAGTGGAGATGTAGGAGATCTTGTCAGCGATACCGAACAGATCGATAGCTGCCAGGGTGTCACCACCGCCTGCGATAGAGAACGCTTCGCTGTCTGCGATAGCGTTAGCCACGATCTCAGTCCCTTTGCGGAAGTTCGGGAATTCGAACACGCCGACAGGACCGTTCCACAGGATAGTTTTTGCGTTTTTCAGGATTTCAGCCAGTTTCTGTGCAGAAACGTCGCCCAGGTCCAGAATCTGCTCTTCATCTTTGATGTCGTTAACAGATTTCAGGGTTGCGGTAGCGGTTTCGGAGAACTCGGTAGCTACACGAACGTCAGTTGGAACCGGGATATCACAGGTGCTCAGCAGACGTTTGGCTTCGTCAACCAGATCCGCTTCGTACAGGGATTTACCCACGTTGTGGCCTTGCGCAGCAACGAAGGTATTCGCGATACCACCACCAACGATCAGCTGGTCAGCGATTTTGGACAGGGAATCCAGTACGGTCAGTTTGGTAGACACTTTAGAACCACCAACGATAGCGACCATTGGACGAGCAGGTTCTTTCAGAGCTTTACCCAGCGCTTCCAGTTCGTCAGCCAGCAGCGGACCTGCACAGGCGACGTCTGCGAATTTACCGATACCGTGGGTAGATGCCTGCGCACGGTGAGCCGTACCGAATGCATCCATCACGAATACGTCGCACAGCGCAGCGTATTTTTTGGACAGGGTTTCGTCGTCTTTCTTTTCGCCTTTGTTGAAGCGAACGTTTTCCAGAACAACCAGCTCACCTTCGGCAACTTCCACGCCGTCCAGGTAATCTTTCACCAGGCGAACCGGGCTGGACAGTTTGTCTTTCAGGTAATTAACAACCGGCAGCAGAGAGAACTCTTCGTTGTACTCGCCTTCAGTTGGACGGCCCAGGTGGGAGGTGACCATCACTTTAGCGCCCTGCTTCAGAGCCAGTTCAATGGTTGGCAGAGATGCACGGATACGCGCGTCGCTGGTCACTTTGCCATCTTTAACCGGTACGTTCAGATCGGCACGGATGAAAACGCGTTTACCTGCCAGATCCAGATCGGTCATCTTAATTACAGACATGGTGAATCCTCTCGTTGATTCTTAAAGTTTTGCAAGCGCAAGGTGCGCTCTACCTGAAACCTTTTGCGGCCATGGCTAACGTGGTGTCGAGCATTCGGTTAGCAAAGCCCCATTCGTTATCACACCAGACCAGCGTCTTGATAAGGTGCGCACCACTGACTCGCGTCTGCGTGCCATCCACGATGGCGCTGTGCGGGTCGTGGTTAAAATCTACTGAGACCAACGGTAATTCCGTATAGTCAACTATACCATGAAATGCTCCCTGTGCCGCTTTTTGCAGCAACAGGTTGACTTCACAGGCTTTTACCGGTTTTTTCACCGTCACGCTAAGATCGATTGCGGTGACGTTTATCGTCGGCACGCGCACGGCAATCGCTTCGAAACGGTCGTTAAACTGCGGGAAAATACGGGTGATCCCGGCAGCCAGTTTCGTATCCACCGGAATGATGGACTGGCTCGCCGCGCGAGTGCGCCGTAAATCCGGATGGTAGGCGTCGATGACCTGCTGATCGTGCATGGCGGAGTGAATCGTGGTCACGGTGCCGGATTCAATGCCATACGCATCGTCTAACAGTTTAATGACCGGAATAATGCAGTTGGTGGTGCAGGAGGCGTTGGAGACAATGCGGTGTTCAGCTTCCAGCTCGTGCTGGTTGACGCCAAACACGACGGTGGCGTCGAGGTCGTTACTGCCGGGATGGGAGAACAGCACTTTTTTCGCGCCAGCATTCAGATGCGCTTCGCCATGTTCACGGTTACCGTACACGCCGGTACAGTCCAGCACCACATCCACACCCAGTTCGCGCCAGGGCAGCCCTTCAATACTGTTCTCATGCAGCACGCGGATGGCATCGTCACCGACGAACAGCTGTTCCCTTTCCTGGCGAACGTCCCAGGCAAAGCGACCGTGGCTGGTGTCATATTTCAACAAATGCGCCATGCCCGCAGCATCCGCCAGTTCATTGATTGCCACCACGGTGATTTCCGCACGACGCCCGGATTCATATAAAGCACGAACCACGTTGCGTCCGATGCGACCGAAGCCATTAATCGCTACGCGTACGGTCATAGATCTCCTGCAAAGCTATCCCTGAGTTTGAGGTGGCTGAAAGAGTAATCCAGCGACGCCCGAAGGGGAATCCTTGCTGTCACAAACTGCGATTGATTGGTCAATTGTCGAACATTTAATCGACTGAAACGCTTCAGCAAGAATAAGCGAATCGGGGAATAAAAGGAATCTCTGTCCAGATTAAGAGCGATTTTATCTGATCTCCATCACATTTTTCCGGAATAATCCCTTTTCATCCCGCCACGTAAAAACGCGGCGGGTCGACCGGAGCCCCCACTGAAAGCCGCTGCGGATCAGACGAGTCGGTATTGGCCATTTGCCGACATCATCAGTTCAACATTGGCAGGACGGCTGTGACGCAAAACACGCTCCACGTTTGGCCCGTCGGTGCGGGCATAAAACGCGTCGGCGTCGGCCTGAGAGAGCCCCCCGGCCAGCTTACGTCCCACCAGGCGCGTGCGTAACGCTTCGGCGGGGGCGCGGATAAACACTGACAAATCGCAGTATTCCATCAGCGTTCGCCATCGTTCGTCATCGAGCAGCAGCCAGTTACCCTCAACAATCACGACAGGGGCCGTTACCACGATTGCCTCTTCGACAGGATCGTGCGTTTGCCGGTCATACTGCGGCCAGGTACCGTCGCCCTCTTTTATCTGCCGCAGATGTTGCGCCAGCCTGTCGACATCAAAGGTCTCCGGGGCGCCTTTGTACGCGCGCAGGTTATGCGCTTCCAGCCAGACGTTGTAGTGATGAAATCCATCCATTGGCAACGTCTGAATCGGAGCGAGCCCCTCCGTCTGACGAGAGAGATATTCCCAGAAGGCGGTCAGGGTGGACTTGCCCGTACCGGGCGGGGCGCTGAGAAAAACAATCGTACGTCTGCTGGCGCTGGCGAAATGCCGTTTCGCCAGTTGCCGCAGCAAAGGCTTATGAACATTTTCAATTTCGTCGTCAGGATAATGTGCTTCTACATATAGCCCATTGACCGTTAGCCCAATTTTCACGGCGTAAGTTCCTTTAAAATTGTCGTTACCGCCAGGGTGAGCGCCGTCTTGATCATTGCGGTAAAGCGCACCTCAGACCATGCGGCAAAGTCAGCAAATTTCATCGACTCCAGCGCGCTAAATAACGTCGCGTTACGGGTGATGCAATTAACGTTGCTGATAAAATCCCAGGTGATGTCATCGGCGAAGCCAGGGATCGTATCCTGCTCGTTCAGATACTGATAAAACTGCGAAAAATGCGTTATGTCGGCGTAGAGCCATTTTTCCATTTTCCCCAGCGCATAGATCAGGCGTAACGCCACATCGATGTCATCAAGCGGCCCACTCCGGGCGAGTAACGGCTTCACTGCATATTCCACGATCTCTTCATCGTTATCGACAAACAGCGACGGCAGAAAACATTTAATGCCCTGGAGTAAAAAAGACTGTGCCGTCGTCATAAATGCGAGGAGGTTATTCTGAGCATCCAGTTGCTCAAGCACATCGTCTTCTGTCAGTGTCGTCATTTGTATCTCGATAAATCACCGTGAATGCAGAGAGTCTATTATATTACACGTTCGATCTGCGCCGCCGATCAGTAAAGTTTGCGTGCGCACACCCTTCGCAACCTGTTGAATACCTTTAACCAGTTCGCCGCCCGTCACGCCCGTCGCGCTGAACAGAATGTCATTGCCCTTTACCAGTTCGCTAAGGGTATAGATACGATTGACTTCCACCTTCATCTCCGCACAGCGACGGTGCTCCTGCACGGCGACCCTACGGTTCTCAGGACTCTCCCCTTTCGCTTCACAAAAATCGATCAGCTCCGCCTGCATATCGCCACCCAGCGCTTTCACCGCGCAGGCGGAGATCACCCCTTCCGGCGCGCCGCCTGTGGTGTACATCAGATCATAGGGATTATCCTGTAAGCAGGTCAGAACGCTGGCGGCGACGTCGCCATCGGGCAGCGCAAACACTTTCACGCCCAGTTGCGTCGCCTCGGCAATTGCATTTTGCAGGCGCGGTTTGTCCAGCGTCACCATCCGCAGATGCTCCAGCGGCTTGCCCAGCGCCCGGGCAACGTTGCGAAGGTTTTCTGCCAGCGGGAGATCGAGGCTGATTGCCCCGGCTGCCGCTGCGTTAACCACCAGTTTTTTCATGTACATATCAGGGGCATGAAACAGGCGGCCCTCAGGCGCAAACGCCATCACAGCCAGCGCATTGCTTTGCCCCATCGCCACCATGCGGGTGCCCTCGATGGGATCGACGGCAATATCCACCGCCGGGCCGATGCCGCTTCCGACCTCCTCGCCAATCCACAGCATTGGCGCATGGTCGATCTCACCTTCGCCGATAACGATACGCCCGCGCATCGCTATCGCGTTTAGCGCCTCGCGCATGGCGGTTACCGCCAGCCCGTCGATTCGGTTTTTATCGCCGCACCCGGTTTGCGGCCAGGCGGCCAACGCCGCCTGTTCCGTAACGCGAAAGAGCGGCCATGCCAGAGACATCATGCCGCCGCCTCCCCAATATCCACACCAAACTGCGCCAGCAGATAGCGCTCTGCTTTTTCATTCCAGATGCCGTGCGTCTCTTCCACAAGCCTTGCCAACTCCCGGAAAAGCGGATCGGTTTTGCCCTTTTCGGCAAAATCGGCAATGGCCGTTAACGGCATGGTGACACCGTTATAGATAAGCTTCTTGCCTCCAGGAATGTCCGGAAGATTGAGTACCGTATGCGGCACCGCATCAAGGCCGCCGATGTGGGTCACCATAAACGACGGCTGGAGCTGGCCCGTTGCACTCAGCGCAATCGCCTCTTTCATGTCCTCCGTCGAGCCGCCGGAGGTGCCCACCACGTGGGTACTGTTGTAATGGACGTTGTAAAAATTAAACGGCACCTTGAAATTGCTGTCCGTTGGTCCGGCGAAGAAATTCAGGCACCCGTCCTCGGCGAGAAGATCGTCTGCCAGTTCAATGACCGCCGGAACCGCGGCATAGACAAACACGTCGTCAAAGCCTGCATTGTCAGTTAATGCGCGTAACGTAGCGGCAGGGTTCTCCAGTTCGGAGATATTGACATAGATAAGCTCAATACCCTTTTGTGCCGCCAGCTCAACCGGCAGGAGTTTTTCCGCCTGCGCAAGGCGAGCCTCATCGATATCCACCACCACAACGCGCGACGGCTGAATCCCGCCGTTAATCGCATAATCAATAGCGCCAATTCCCATCGGCCCGGCGCAGGCCAGAAGCGCAATATTACCTCCCGGTTTCACGCCCATCCGGTGCTCATAGACATATTGCGTCGTATGATAATTGGCGTTATACGCGCCGATAATGCAGCACATGGGTTCCGCCAGCGAAGCCGCCGCAAAATAGGAGCCGTGATAAGGTAAAACGCAGCCCAGATTAATTGCGACTTCTGGAATAATCATATACGTCGCATTGCCGCCAAAATATTCATAGCTGTAGCCAGCAGAATAACCGGTCGGTAATCCCATTGCCGGTTGTAAAACAAAGCGCTGACCTTTTTTATATTTTTCGGTCAGATTTTTCCCGACCTCAACAATCACCCCGGCGCATTCATGTCCGGTGATGACCGGATGATTTTCCAGATCGTCCGGCACACGTTTATGTTCACTGCCTAATTTCGCTGCCTTCCAGGTTGATAAACAAACGCTGTCAGAAATTACGCTCACCAGCAGTTCATTGTCGCTTATTTCGGGCAGTTCAAATTCACGGATACGAACATCCTGCTTGCCATAAATGGCAGCCACTTTCGTTTTCATAATGACTCCAGAAACCAGATAGATTAATTCGCCGTTAAATGCTTAAAGAGATCGTCAAGCTGCGGATCGCCGAGATAGTTTTTTATCAGCACTAACGGTTTGTCACTGACCCGTTTAGCACGCCCCTCCAGGCTGGCATGGGTAACAATAATGTCCGCATCGTCAGGCACATTTTCGATGGCGTAATGTTTTACGTCGATATCTCGCCCGGCCTTTTCCAGACGCTTGCGGAATGTCGTCGCGCCCATAGCGCTGGAGCCCATTCCGGCATCGCAGACAAAAGCGATGCGCTTAATATCCCGATAAGAAAACTTGCCTTCCTGCTTCATGGCTTTTACGGCGTTGGCAGAATCATTGAAAGTATCTTCCGTTTCAGCTTCATGGCTTTTATCCATTTTTAAGATCAGGGAGGTGACTGCAAAAGAGACCAGAGTGCCTGCCGTTACGCCAGCAATCGTTGCGAGAAAAGCACCCTTAGGTGTTAACGCGAGATAGGCGAAAATCGAACCCGGACTTGGGCCAGCTACCAGACCACCGCCCAACATATTAAATATCCACGTTCCGCTCATGCCGCCAGCAATCATCGCAATCAGCGTCAGCGGTTTCATCAGTACGTAAGGGAAATAGAGCTCATGAATGCCGCCCAGGAAGTGAATAATCATCGCGCCAGGGGCTGATTTCTTTGCCATCCCTTTGCCAAAAAAAGTAAAAGCCAGCAGCAGACCTAATCCCGGCCCGGGGTTGGAGGCCACCATAAAGAAGATGGATTTACCCGTTTCGGAAGCCTGCTGCATTCCCAGCGGATAATAAACACCCTGATCGATAGCGTTATTTAAAAACAGGATTTTTGCCGGTTCGTTAATCAGCGACAGCAGCGGCAAATAGCCCGCATGCACCAGTGCTTCAATACATTCTTTGATAAAGTTATTGGCAATTAACACCGCAGGGCCGATCACTTCAAATCCCAGCAGGCAGAGGAGCATGCCCGCAATACCCAGCGAGAAGTTGTTGATGACCATCTCAAAACCAGCGGGAATGCGTTTATCCAGCAGCCGATCGATGTGCTTAATCACCAGACCGCCAAGTGGCCCCATGATCATTGAGCCGAGGAACATAGGAATATCCGCGCCGATAATCACGCCGATAGTGCCGATCCCCCCCATCACCGCCCCACGTTTGCCGCCAACCAGGTGTCCACCGGTAGAGCCAATCATCACCGGCAATAAATAGGTGATCATCGGACCGACAATTTTGGCAAAATGCTCATTTGGCATCCAGCCGGTTGGAATAAATAATGCGGTAATAAATCCCCAGGCAATAAAAGCGCCAATATTCGGGATGACCATTGCAGTCAAAAAGCCCCCAAAAGCCTGGACCTTTGCACGAGCAGACTTGTGTTCCATAATAATGTCCTGTAAAGGAGAGAATAATTATGCGTGAGCGATAATATCCGCCAACTGCTTTTCTGACTTAGCGGTTAACAACGCCGACAGTTTATCTTCTTCACATAATAATTCGCTTAATGCCTGGATAGCGCCGATATGTGAATCCGCATCCGCCGCCGATAAACCAATGAGTAATTTTACGGGCTCATCGTCGTCGGCAAACTGCACTTCCTGTTTAAGAAGCGTTAATGACATACCTGTTTTTAAGGCACCGCACTCCGGACGGGCATGAGGCATCGCTACACCCGGAGCGAGAATGTAATAAGGACCATTAGTGAGCGTCGAGGTTTTAATTGCTTCAATATAACCAGCGTTAATATAATGATTTTGCAGCAAAGACGACATGGACAAATCAATGGCTTCCTGCCAGTCCTTTGCTGCGGATTTTATTGATATTGAGGATTCAGGGAAATAATCAATTAACCGCATATATCATCCTTATTTTATTTTTAGGGTACAACGTATCGCTAAAAACAAAATACGCCTGCGGTAAAATGAAATCAAACGGGGAGAAAATGGCGAGCGTGTCAGAACGCATTTTAATAAAACGAATAAAAACATATCGTTAAAAACAAGAAATAAAAAAGCAAGTCTATATATGTGATATCCATTGCAAATTACACATATTATGACTTTACGCATTTGTGATGGGAATCACCAAATATATGTTGTTAACACAAAAAATACCATCGAAATAAAAACGGGCCGCCTTAGCGACCCGTTTTGCCTCACTGGGAGAGTTACAGCAGTTCTTTCGCCTTAGCGACAACGTTCTCAACGGTGAAGCCGAACTCTTCAAACAGCTGTTCAGCCGGCGCAGACTCACCGAACGTGGTCATACCGACGATAGCGCCGTTCAGGCCAACGTATTTGAACCAGTAGTCAGCGATACCCGCTTCCACTGCCACGCGAGCGGAGACCGCTTTAGGCAGTACGGATTCGCGGTACGCGGCATCCTGCTTGTCGAACGCATCGGTAGATGGCATAGAAACCACACGCGCTTTCACGCCTTCAGCAGTCAGTTTTTCCCATGCGGCAACGGCCAGTTCAACTTCAGAACCGGTCGCGATGAAGATCAGCTCAGGCTGGCCTGCGCAATCTTTCAGCACGTAACCACCGCGCGCGATGTTTGCCAGCTGCTCTGGGGTACGCTCCTGCTGCGCCAGGTTCTGACGGGAGAGGATCAGTGCGGTCGGGCCATCATGACGCTCAACGCCGTATTTCCACGCCACCGCAGATTCAACCTGGTCACATGGACGCCATGTGCTCATGTTCGGGGTCACGCGCAGGGAAGCCACCTGCTCTACTGGCTGGTGGGTAGGACCGTCTTCGCCCAGACCGATGGAGTCGTGGGTGTAGACCATCACCTGACGCTGTTTCATCAGCGCAGCCATACGCACGGCGTTACGTGCATATTCCACAAACATCAGGAAGGTAGAGGTGTACGGCAGGAAGCCACCGTGCAGAGCGATACCGTTGGCAATCGCGGTCATCCCGAATTCACGTACACCGTAATGGATGTAGTTACCGGCAGTGTCTTCGTTGATTGGCTTAGATCCGGACCACAGGGTCAGGTTTGATGGCGCCAGGTCAGCGGAGCCGCCGAGGAATTCTGGAAGCAGAGGGCCAAACGCTTCGATCGCATTCTGAGATGCTTTACGGCTGGCGATCTTGGCTGGGTTCGCCTGCAACTTCGCGATGAACTCGTTCGCTTTCGCGTCGAAGTCAGACGGCATGTCGCCTTTCATACGACGGGTGAATTCAGCCGCTTCCTGAGGGAAGGCTTTCGCGTATGCCGCGAACTTCTCGTTCCAGGCCGCTTCTTTCGCCTGGCCCACTTCTTTCGCATCCCACTGAGCGTAGATTTCAGACGGGATTTCGAAGGCAGGGTGTTTCCAGCCAAGTGCTTCACGGGTCAGTGCAATTTCCGCGTCGCCCAGCGGTGCGCCGTGGGAGTCGTGAGTGCCCGCTTTGTTCGGAGAACCGAAGCCGATGATGGTTTTGCACATCAGCAGGGACGGTTTGTCGGTCACGGCGCGCGCTTCTTCTACGGCACGTTTAATCGAGTCAGCATCGTGGCCATCAACGCCGCGCACAACGTGCCAGCCGTAGGCTTCGAAACGTGCGGCGGTGTCGTCAGTGAACCAGCCTTCAACATGACCGTCGATGGAGATGCCGTTGTCGTCGTAGAACGCAACCAGTTTACCCAGCTTCAGGGTGCCTGCCAGGGAGCACACTTCGTGAGAAATGCCTTCCATCATGCAGCCGTCGCCCAGGAAGGCGTAGGTGAAGTGGTCAACGATGTCGTGGCCAGGACGGTTAAACTGCGCCGCCAGGGTCTTCTCTGCAATCGCCATCCCTACGGCGTTAGCGATGCCCTGACCCAGCGGACCGGTAGTGGTTTCAACGCCAGCGGTGTAGCCCACTTCCGGGTGACCTGGAGTTTTGGAGTGCAGCTGACGGAAGTTTTTCAGCTCTTCGATTGGCAGATCGTAGCCAGTGAGGTGCAGCAGGCTGTAGATCAGCATAGAGCCGTGGCCGTTAGACAGCACGAAACGGTCGCGGTCTGCCCATGCCGGGTTCTGCGGGTTGTGGTTAAGGAAATCACGCCACAGGACTTCGGCGATGTCAGCCATGCCCATAGGGGCGCCCGGGTGGCCGGATTTGGCTTTCTGTACTGCGTCCATGCTCAGCGCACGAATAGCATTAGCAAGCTCTTTACGTGAGGACATTTTAACTCCAGATCGGACTGTTAAAGGCCATGCCCTTGACGACAGCGCGTTTTGGGCTACGCCGGAAAAAAGTGCCAACAATGTAACCCAAGCCGCAGGGCATGTACATGGACCATTCTTTTGCAGCTTAAGAAATCTCTGGATCATGCTCGCATGTTGCGCAATCTGCTCGCCCGCCTCTGTCGATATTCCTTATACTTAGCCCGACACCGGCTTCGTTGACGGTGCATTTTTCGGAATTAATTCAGATTAACGAGTACGGAAGCAACATCATGAAAATGCGTGCAATCGGGCTGGCTGTGGGAACAACGCTCCTGCTAAGCGGCTGTCAGAATATGGATTCTAACGGCCTGATGACCTCAGGCGCAGAAGCTTTTCAGGCCTACTCATTGAGCGATGCGCAGGTGAAAGCGCTGAGCGACGAGGCCTGTAAGGATATGGATGGAAAAGCTACGCTTGCCCCGGCAAACAGCACCTACACGCAGCGTCTGAACAAGATTGCTTCCGCGCTGGGCGACAACATTAACGGTCAGCCGGTGAACTACAAGGTGTATATGGCGAAAGACGTCAACGCCTTTGCGATGGCGAACGGCTGTATCCGCGTTTACAGCGGCCTGATGGACATGATGACCGACAACGAAGTGGAAGCGGTGATCGGCCATGAAATGGGTCACGTTGCACTGGGTCACGTGAAGAAAGGGATGCAGGTTGCGCTGGGCACCAATGCCGTGCGCGCAGCGGCGGCCTCTGCGGGCGGCATCGTCGGCAGCCTGTCCCAGTCGCAGCTGGGCGACGTGGGCGAAAAACTGGTGAACTCGCAGTTCTCCCAGCGTCAGGAGTCGGAAGCGGATGACTACTCTTACGATCTGTTGCGCAAACGCGGCATCAATCCATCGGGTTTAGCTACCAGCTTCGAAAAACTGGCGAAACTGGAGGAGGGCCGTCAAAGCTCCATGTTTGACGATCACCCGGCTTCGGAAGAGCGTGCGCAGCATATTCGCGACCGTATGGCGGCAGACGGAATTAAATAATTTCAGAAGGAGGCAGTTTTGCCTCCTTTTTATTTCGCATGAATTGTTAACTTAAAAGCACGTATCGATAACACCCCTGAAAGCCCCGCCAAATCTACCCTGCCACTCTGAAATGTCTGGTCACATAATTATTGCAAAGGTTACTTTTTCCGGTAATTATCTCTTCCGCAGTTATTCAAATTAATATATCCAGACAGAGACGTTCCCTCCGTGAAAAAAGAATTATCATTAATTGCTTTAAGTTTATTTGCCGCATTACCTGCCGCCGCAAGCCAGCAATCCGACAGCAAGGGTTTTATTGACGACAGCCATCTGGATCTGTTTTTACGCAATGCGTATATCAGCCGCGACTACCATCAGGGCCAGCAGGACAAAGCCGAATGGGGTCAGGGGATCATCGCCACGTTTGCATCCGGCTATACCGAAGGGCTGGTGGGCTTCGGCGTGGACGGTATCGCGCAGTATGGCGTGCGTCTGGACGGTGGCCGCGGCAAGAGCGGCGCGGGCGGCATCGACTTCTTTAAGCAGGAAGACGACGGCCGGGCAAAATCCGATCTGGCAAAGTTTGGCGCGACGGCCAAAATGCGCATCTCCAATACCGTGCTGAGCTACGGGAACCAGCGTCCTGAACTGCCAATCATTACATCCGACAGCTCCCGCCTGCTGTTTGAAAGCTACACCGGCACCCTGCTGACCTCGAAAGAGATCGACGGTCTGGAAGTCAACGCCGGTTACTTCACCGACGAGCAGCGTAAAAGTGATGACCGCCACGACAGCGGACTGAAGAGCCTCTCCTTCGGCGGTGCGAGCTATCAGTTTAACGACCAGTTCAGCGGCGCGCTGTACGCCTCTCATAACGAAGAGGTGATGAACAAGCAGTACCTGGGCATGAACTTCAAACAGCCGTTCAGTACCGGGCAGCAGCTGGTGCTCGACTTCAACGGCTATAACTCCCGTCTCGACCAGCATTACGCGGACAGCCTCAACACGGGCCGCAGCAACACCATCTGGAGCCTGGCAGCGAGCTATATCTGGGACATTCACACGTTCAAAGTGGCGTACCAGCAGAGCAGCGGCAGTACCGGCTACAACTACGGCGGCTATCGCGACAAAGGCGGCGTGGGTGACGGCGGTAACACCATCTGGCTGGCGAACTCCTACTGGTCTGATTTCAACGGGGAAGATGAACGTTCCTGGCAGGCATCCTACGGTCTGGACTTTGGCGGCCTTGGTTTACCGGGCCTGAGCTGGACCACCGCCTACGTGCGCGGCGATAACATCAAAACCTCTGAAACCAGCAATGGCAAAGAGCACGAGTGGTTTAACCAGATCCAGTACCAGGTGCAGGATGGCCCGGCGAAAGATCTGAAGCTGAAGCTGCGCTACTCCGTACTGCGCGTCTCCAGCAACGCCAGCGAGTACAACGTCGGCGGGGACGAGATCCGCGCTTACGTGGAATACCCGTTTAACGTGTTCTGATGAAAAAAGCCGGGTGGCGGCTTCGCCTTACCCGGCCTACCGTTTTCTCCCTGTGGAAGAGGGTTAGGATGAGGGGGAAACAGCTAGTAAAGCGTCTTCTGCGGCGGCCCCGCAAACTTAAGGGCGCCAATCTGCCCCATCCGCACTTCCACTACCGACGGCCCCGGCATCGCCAGCGCCTCCGTCATCACCGCATCAAAATCCTCTGCCCGCTCAACGCTCCACGCCTGAAGGCCAATCGCCTGCGCCAGCAGGGTAAAGTCCGGCGTATGCAGTTCGTTATAGTACTGACGCCCGCCAAAATATTTATCCTGAATACCACGCATTACGCCGTAGCCCCCGTCGTTCATGACCAGCAGCGTCACGTTAGCTTTCTCCTGCGCCAGCGTCGCCAGCTCGCCTAAATTCAGACTCAGGCCGCCGTCGCCCACCAGCCCCACCACCTTGCGCTGCGGGTTGGCAATCGCGGTGCCGATGGCCATCGGCAGCCCCATACCAATCGCCCCGGCGAGGGAGTGAATGTTCATCATCGGACCGTTAGCCCTGAACAGGCGGCTACCCCACAGGCTGCCGGACACGGTGATATCGCGCACCAGCAGGCCATCTTTCGGCAGCGCTTTCTCGATGGCATCGTTGAGCTTCGCGTAGGCGCCGCACTGCTCGCGCAGCCCCTGTTCGGCTTGCTCAACCGCCTGCTGCACCTGCGTATCCCACTGTGCGTTGCCCCACTCGCGGCCCTGAATTTTGTCTGCAAGCGCGCCAAGCACCGCTGAACAATCGGCTATCAACGTGCTATCCATCAGGTAGTTACGGCTTGCTGCCGCCGGGTCGATATCGATCTGCACCCGCGGGGAAGGCAGCTCAAGCGTCCAGGAACGGGTTTCGTTGCTGCGCAGGCGAGAACCGGCCACCAGCGTAAAATCGCACTGCGCGATCAGCGCCTCCACCGACGGCGAGTTGTGAAACGCCCGCAGGCTGGCGCGGTGGCTGTCCGGCAGCACGCCGCGCGCATGGGTGCTGGAAATCACGGTGATGCCCGCATCCGCCAGCGTTTTAACCGCGTCTGCGCTGCCCAGCGCCCCGCCCCCCAGCCACAGCAGCGGCTGTTTCGCCTGTTTGAGCTGCGCCCACAGCGCGTCAACCATTCCGGTATCCACGGCTGGAACCGATGCCGGTTTAACCGGTTTAGTCACCAGCGACAGCGGAATTTTGGCGCCCTGAATATCAATCGGGATTTCCACCGAGACCGGTCCGCACGGCGGGGTCTGCGCGTCCTGGATAGCTTTATGCAGAATCGCTATCGCCTGATTCGCATTGCTGATGCGGTACGCCCGTTTTGAGCTGGCCTTCAGGAAGGTCAGCTGGTCACGGGTTTCATGGATAAACCCGGTGTCGGCGTCCAGCCAGGCTTTCTCAACCTGCCCGGTTAAATGCAGCAGCGGCGTGCAGGCATTCATGGCTTCCACCAGCGCGCCTACCGCATTACCCGCCCCCGCGCCGGTGCTGGTCAGCGCCACGCCGAGGCCGGAAAAGCGCCCGTGGGCATCGGCCATGGTGACGGAACCGGCTTCACCGCGCGCGGGCACAAAGCGGATATTGCCCCGCTGCCCAACCGCGTCGGCAATTGGCAGGTTATGAATGGAGATGACGCCGTAGATGGCCTCAACCTGATACTGCTCCAGCGTTCTGGCGATGGCGTCGCCGACGGTTATCATTTCGCTCATTGCTCACCCTTTCTCAGTCGCACCAGTGGTTGACGCTGTTACCCGTCGCCAGATAAATGCTCTTTTGTTGCATCCAGGCTTTCAGCCCCTGAATACCCTTCTCGCGGCCCAGACCGCTCTCTTTAAAGCCCCCGAACGGGGTCGAAATCGCAAAAACCTTGTAGGTGTTGATCCACACCGTGCCTGCCTCCAGCTGCTCGCTGAGACGCAGGGCGCGTCCGGTATCGCGCGTCCAGATCCCCGCCGCCAGGCCGTAAACCGAGTCGTTCGCCTCGCGGATAAGCGTGGCTTCATCGGCAAACGGCATCGCCACCAGCACCGGGCCGAAGATCTCTTCCTGACAGGCGCGGGCGCTGTTGCTCAACCCTTCAATAATCGTGGGCTGGAAAAAGCTGCCGTTTGCCAGCGCGGGATCGGCGGGGATCTCGCCGCCGCACAGCACGCGGCCCCCTTCACGCTTCGCCAGTTCGACGTACTCGATCACGCTCTGGCGATGTTTTTCGCCGATCAGCGGTCCGACATGCACGCCGTCGGTAAACGGGTGTCCGACGCGCAGCCCGCGAGTTAATTCCAGCAGCCTCGCCATCAGCGGGGAGTAAATGCTCTCGTGGATAAACAGCCGCGACCCGGCGATACACGCCTGCCCCGCCGAGCTGAAAATGCCATAGCAGATCCCGCGCGCGGCCTGTTCGATATCAGCATCCTCCAGCACGATGGTCGGCGATTTGCCGCCCAGCTCCAGCGAGGCCGGGATCAGTTTTTCCGCCGCCACGTGCGCCAGATGGCGGCCCGTGGTGGTTCCACCGGTAAAGGAGATTTTGCGCACGCGAGGATGGCGCGCCAGCGCATCGCCAATCACCGAGCCTTTGCCCGGCAGCACGCTCAGCAGCCCGGCGGGCAGCCCGGCCTGTTCAAAAATCCGCGCCAGCTCCAGCGCCATCAGCGGCGTGGCTTCGGCGGGCTTGAGGATCACCGCGTTCCCGGCGGCAATCGCCGGTGCGACCTTCTGCATTTCGCTGGCAATCGGCGAGTTCCACGGCGTGATGGCCGCCACCACGCCGAGCGGCTCATAGCGGCTCAGCGTCAGCAGATCCGGCTGGCGCGGCGTGGGCAGTTCCCCTTCCAGCAGCTCGCAGGCAGCGGCAAAGTAGCGCGCCGTTCCCGCCGCGCTCATCACCAGCCCGCGCGCTTCCGCCAGCGGCTTGCCGTTATCACGGCTCTGCATCTGCGCCAGCGCGTCGACGCGGGATTCAATGAGATCGGCAACCTTATGCAGGATCTTCGCGCGCATATGCGGCAGGCTGTTACGCCATGCGGGATCGCGCCAGGCGCGCTCTCCGGCGTCTACCGCCTCCTCCAGGTCATCCAGACTGGCGGCGTTCAGCGTCGCGTTGATCGACCCGTCTGCCGGGAAGTGGCTCTGCATCGGGTTGCCGCCGCCGTGTCGCCACTGGCCGCCGATAAAAATCTTCAGATCGTCCATCGTCTCTCCTCAGCTCAGGGCCAGCTCGCGGCAGGCGCGCACCGCGCTCAGTGCCGCCAGGGTGGAGGTTTTAGGATTAGAAGCCAGCGGCAGTCCGCTCAGCTCCAGATGAAACTCGCCGAACAATCCTTCCACGTGGAGCGTGTGGGTATTGCGTTTCGTTGCCGGGTCAACCATCAGCTGCACGCGGGTGTCGTCCATCCCGACGCCGCCGAGCGCCACGGTCGCCGCCACGTTGGCGTTCGCCGGGAACAGGCGCGCCGCCTCGCGGGCGCTGCCTTCAAAAAAGACCTTTGCCTCTGACACCGCATTCAGATCGATAAGCTGCTCAGCATAGCTGCCGCGCCAGCTGGCCGGGCTTTTGCGCGACTGATAGGTAACGCGCTCAAGGCCGCCCTCTTTCGCCGCCGCCAGCCCGTCGATACCGGCCACCGCACCGGAAAGCAGGGTCATTTTTCCGCCCGCAGCGAGCAGACGCTGCTCCAGCGCGCTGTCCGCCAGCGCGCCGGTGGAAATGACGGCCAGATGCCAGCCGCGACGCAGGATCTCTTCCCCGTACTGGGCCACCGCCTGCTGGCTGGCGCATTCCAGCACCAGATCCGGCGTTTGTGCGCACGCCATCGGCGACGTCAGCGCCTCAACCGCATCGCCAAACTGGTCGTGAATGGCGGCATGGTGAGACGCGCGCGCCACGATCCAGCCGATAGCCACGCCGGCGGGCAGGCGCTCAATCACCGCCTGCGCCATGGCGCCAAAACCAATCAACATTACCTTTTTCATGATGTGTCCTTACAGATGGCGGCAGAAGCCGCCGGAAACGTCCAGCGCCGCGCCGGTGGTAAACGAGGCCAGCGGCGAAGCGAGGAACAGCAGCGCCTGCGCGGGCTCCTGCGGCTTGCCGAGGCGCGCCATCGGAATGCCGCGCTTGCGCGCGATATCCGCCGTCCACTCCGGCCAGCTCTGGCTTTTGTCCGCCCGGTGTTCAAAGCGGCGCTGCCACTGGCCGGATTCCACCATGCCGAGCAGAATGGAATTGACGCGAATACCTTTGCCCACCAGCTCTTTCGACAGCGTCAGCGTCATGTTCAGCAGCGCGGCACGAGCGGCAGAGGTGGCGATCATGTGCTCCTCCGGCTGTAGCGCCAGCAGGGAGTTCACGCAGGTAACAGAGGCAATGTCGGACTGCTCCAGCAGAGGCTGAAACGCCTGCACCGGGTTAATCACCCCGAACAGTTTGAGTTCGGCTTCGTGCAGCCACGCCTCGCGCGGGGTGTCATGGAAGTGCGCCACGTAGCCCTGCCCGGCGTTGTTGATCAGCATATCCGCCGCGCCAAAACGCGCCTGTACCGCATCCGCAAAGGCCTGAACTTCGTCGGCGTTCAGCACGTCGCAGCGGTAAGCAAAAATCTCCCCGTGAGGAAATTCGTTTTGCAGCGTCGCATGGGCGCTGGCGAGCCGGTCCGGGTCACGGCCGCAGAAGGCGACTTTCGCCCCTTCACCCAGCAGCAGGCGCAGCGTTTCAAAGCCAATGCCGGAAGAACCGCCGGTAACGACCGCTACGCGCCCGTCAATTTGTGCATTCATCGCGCACCTCTTCGTTAATGCGTAAAAGCTGTTGGTTGAAAAACGCGTCGTTATCGAGATAGCTGGCGTGCCCGGCCTGCGGAATGGCGATAAACGGCATGCCGTAGCGCAGCGCCAGACCCTGAACCAGTTCCGGCTGGGTGATGGCATCCTGCTCGCCGCACCAGACTTCAAACGTGCCGGAATAGCGTTTAAGCCAGCCGTGAATGTCGTCATGTGCCAGCATCCACGCGGCAGCGAGATAGCCTTCCGGGCGCAGCGCCCGCATGCCCGACGCGACGGTGGCGATATCTTCCGCGCGCGCGCCGGGGCGCAGCAGCTTCGCGGCGCGGGTCTGGGCGAGGATGTCGCCCCCCAGCGCCATCTGCTGCTCGCGGTTGCGCCAGACCTGCTCCCGCTGCTCCGGCGCGGCATTGCCGTACCCCTGCGCGGCGTCGGCCAGCACCAGATGGATGACGCGCTCAGGGAACTTTGCCGCAAAGGCGCTGGCCACCAGCGCCCCCAGGGAATGGCCGACCAGCACTGCCTGCCAGACACCGGCGCGATCCAGCATGGCTGCCAGCGCGTCGGCGTAATCCCCCGCGTTCGCCCGCGCTACGGCCAGCATCGGGCTTTCGCCGTAACCGGGCATGTCCCACGCCAGCACGCGAAAACCGTTCAGCGCCATTTGCTTGTGCCAGGAGGCGGCGCCGGAGCTGATCCCGTGCAGCAGCATCAGCGGAATACCGCTTCCCTGTTCACGAAAACCCGTCATCATGCCCCCTTAGTTCCGCTTCACTTTGGAAAGCGGATGGTCGGACGGATAGGTTGGGATTTCCGGCTTGTTGGTCCCCAGCATGACGCACATCAGCGCTTCTTCTTCGCCGTGGTTAAACAGGCCGCGATAGATGCCCGGCGGAACGGAGATCAGATCACGCTCGCGCAGCACGGTTTCTGTGTAGTTGTCGCCGTCCTGGATCATCAGCGTGATCTGCCCCTTGAGCATGAAGAACACCTCTTCCACGTCGTCGTGCAGGTGCAGCGGTCCTTCGCACTTCGACGGCAGCACCATGGTGGAGAAGGTAAAATGGTCCGCCTGCACGGTGTTGGTGTCGTTCGCCACGCCGGTTGCGCCGGTGCCGATGTAGCGCATCTGCGCCCGGCGGTATTTCGGGTCAAAATCGGCCTGGAACTTCAGCGCGTTCCAGTCGTATTTACGCCCTTCGAAGCGCGCGATGCGCGACTCGACCCACTCTTCCATCGTCAGGTGGTCAGGTTTGATGCCTGTTGTGTTGGTTACGGTTGAATCAGTCATGACACTCTCCTCAGTAACGTCTCAGCAGCGGCAGTAACAGGACGCAGCCCACCGCCGCCATCACCGCCAGAAAAATCAGCCCGGAATCCATGCTGTGGGTGAAGGCGATAAGCGCACCCATCACCGCCGGCGACAGCGCGCCCGCAAAGTTTCCCAGCCCGTTGAAGATACCGCCCGCCGTGGCGCTCACCCGGGGATGGGTGGCCTTCGCCAGCAGGGCGAAAATGTTGGGTGCGCCGGTGCCCCACATAAAGGTGCTGAAGCTCATCGCCGCGATGACGGCCAGCGGGGTATCAAGGTGCATCACCGCCGCCAGCCCGACGGCCGCCCCCGCCATGGAGATAAAGCATGCCGCCGCGCGCTTATCGACCCTGTCCGAGAGCCACGCGCCAATCACTTCCCCTGCCAGCATGGCGATGAACGGCATCGACGACAGCCAGCCCGCGTGCTCCAGATGAATGCCTTTGCCTTTGATCAGGTAGCCCGGCAGCCAGCCGTTGATGCCCCACAGATAGGTCAGGAAAGCGATGTTAAAGATGCAGATGATCCAGAAGTGCGGGCTGACGAACAGCTCACGCCGCGCCGCGCGCCGCTCGTCCCGGGACGCCTGCGAGGTGCCGGGTTTTGCCTCCAGGCGGATCCCGCGCAGACCAATGCGCACAAAGATAAGCACCGGCACGGTAAGCATGGCCATCACAAAGAAAGTGCTCTGCCAGCCAAAGGTGTTCAGCAGCCAGAGGGAGAGCGGGAAACCAATCGCCGCGCCCACCGGGGTACCCAGCAGCCACAGCATGGTGGCGCGTGCCTGTAAATGCTGCGGGAAGTTGTGACGTACGATGGCAAAGGCCAGCGGGAACAGCGGTCCTTCCGCCACGCCCAGCAGAATACGCAGGACGATCATCAGCGTGTAGTTATGGGTAAAGCCCATCGCCACCATCAGCACGCACCACACCGCCATCATCCCGGTGAGCAGGCGCAGCGGCGCGATTTTGTCGCCTAAACCGCTTAAAAACACCGATGAGAAGCCATAGCTCAGCAGGAAAGCGCTCATCAAAATGCCGAGACGCGTGGTGTCGAAATCAATGCCCATCGCCTGCTGGAAATGGGTATCCGAAAAGAGCGCCGCGATGCTGATTTTGTCGAAAAACGCCAGCAGCACGCAGGCCAGCAGCGACAGCGGGATGGCCCAGCGCACCGCTTTTTCGGGCGTGCGGGTCCCCTCACCGCTCGCCTCAACCGGTGCGGTGTTAGTCTCTAGTGTGGTCATCTCTCCCCCTACGGGTGCGGGTTAGCTATCGCAGTGACATCAGTGAAAAGGTCGGGTCGGCGAGCGGCACGTCGGACAGATCCCGCCCCGCCGCCATCCAGCGCTTCGCCAGCTTGACGGTACGCGCATCGTCGAACGCCACCAGCTGCGTCAGCCTCCCGTTGTCGTCCAGCGAGAAGTACAGCGTCTCTTCACGCACTACCGTTCTGCTGCCCGGCTGCGGAATGCCGAGGATCTGGATGTTGTGCTGGTATTGATCCGACCATAGCCACGGCGCGTCGTCATAGCCCGGCGCATCGGGGTTGAGCATCGCTTTCGCCGTCGCCACCGCCTGGTTCTGGGCGAAGGCCCAGGACTGGATGCACAGCCCGTAGTGATGGTGCTGGGCGACATCTCCTGCGGCAAAGATGAACGGATCCGACGTGCGTCCCTGGGCATCCACCACGATCCCGCGCCCGGTTTTCAGCCCCGCATCGCGCGCCAGCTCCAGATTGAGATCGACGCCGATCCCAACCACGACCGCATCAAAGGTTTCACGCTGGCCGTCGCAGTGGATGACCGGCAGGCCGCCGTCGTCCTCCAGCTCCAGCGCACCGCAGCCGGTACGGATCTCCACCCCCTGCTCGCGGTGGATGGCCTCCAGGCGCTGCGACACCTCGCCGCTCACCGAGCGCATGCAGAGCGCGGGCTGCTGCTCGAACAGGGTGACCGCCACGCCGCTTTTCCGCGCCGAGGCAGCAATCTCCAGTCCGATCCAGCCGCCGCCGACGATCGCCAGTTTTTTACTTTCCGCCAGCCGCCCTTTCAGACGCTGCGCGTCCTGCCAGTGGCGCAGGGTATAGACCTGCGGATGGCTGGCCCACGCCTGCGAAGGCAGGCGCGCCCGACCGCCGGTAGCGATTAAAAGGATGTTGTAACTAAGCTGCTCGCCGTTGCTAAGAACGACTTTTTTCTCATCGCGATCGACAGATTCAGCGCGCAGCGGCCGGTACCAGGTCAGGTTCAGCGCCTGCTGCACCTCGTCGCTAAACAGCCTTGGGAGCGCCGCGTCCGGCTCCAGCAAAGACGCTTTTGACAGCGGCGGGCGCTCGTAGAAATCCCACTCTTCTTCCGCTACCACGCAAATCTCGCCGTCGAAACCCTCATCGCGCAGGGTTTTCGCCGCCCAGCCGCCCGCCTGGCCGCCGCCGATAATGACAATGCGCGACGTCATACCGCCTCCGGCTTTTTCTGCTGGCGGCGTGTGTCATGGTCAATCCCGCCTTCCACCGCCCACTCGGTAAAGGAGACCAGGGAATGCTCCAGCTCACGCGGCTGCCAGTTTTCCGTCAGGTAATCATCGTTGGTGTAATACTCAAACGCCCCGCCGGTCGGGCTGTTGACGTACCAGAAGTACGCCGACGACACCGGATGACGGCCCGGCCCGATAAAGGTGCTCCAGTCATGTTTATTCATCGCGATACCGCCGCCGATCACCTCGTGGATGTCGCGCACGGTGAAGGCCACGTGGTTGAGGCCGCGCTTGCGGTTCGGCAGTTGCAGCAGGAACAGGTTGTGATGGCCGCCGCGCACGCCGCAGCGCAGGAACACGGCGCGGTTGATATAGCGGTCCGAGACCTGGAAGCCGAGCACCTCGCGGTAGAATTTCTCCACTGCCGCCAGCTCTTCCACGAAGAACACCACATGCCCCACGTTGATCGGCTGGGCGCGATCGTAAACCGGGCTGGGGGTGTCGATACGGCGGGCATCGCCCCACTGGTTAATCGGCTCGACGTTCAGCTCCACGTCAGTTTGCTGGGTCACCTGCACGCGCAGCGTCATGCCGTTCGGGTCCAGGAACTCCAGCGCGTCGCCCACTTCACGAAAACCTGGCTGTTGCGCCAGCTTCGGGCGCAGCGCGTCCAGATCAGACTGGCTGGCAACCGCCCAGGTCATGCGGCGCAGGGTGTTGCCCGCTTCAAACGCGGGCGGCAGGTCGGGGCTGTCGATCGGGTTAAGCTCCACGCGCGCGCCGCTCAGGGTGGTGAAACGCTGGCCGCTGGCATCGCCCGTCAGGCCAAAATCACGCATAAATTTGGCGCAGTGCGTCAGGTCTTCCACACCAAATTCCAGCTTTTCAATTCCGGTTACACTCATCGTTCGTTGCCTCATCTGGCCCAGATTGGGCGTAAAACATGCCCGACGCAGTCAAGCGCCTGACGTTAACTCACTGATTTAACTGGCCTGTGACAAATACCCTAAGAAGCCAGAAATTTTATCCGCCGCGAGGCGAACCTCGTTTTGCAGGCGCTCGCGGTCGCTCTGCGGGATCTCCTCCGACGGCACCAGAATGCTGACCACCGCCGCCACGCGGCCGCTTCGGTCATACACCGGGTAGACGATGGAGGAGATGCCGTGGCGGAAGAAGGATTCGCCGATGACATACCCGCGGGCTTTGTCCTGCTGCACCATCTGCCACAGGGCTTCACGGTCGTGAAGCTGCCCCGGCGTGTTGCCCGGCAGACGCTCATGCGGGAACAGCTGTTCGAAATCAGCGCGGGAAATATCGGTCAACAGCATGCGGCCGAGCGAGGTGCAGTGCACCGGCAGACGGGTACCAATACTGACCTGGTTGATGCGCGACCCGGCGGCGCTGACGCGGGCGATGTAGATAATGTCGCGCCCGTCGCGGATCGCCAGATGGCTGCTGCACTGGCTCACGTCGCGCAGTTGCTCGATCACCGGCTGGCCGACCTGCGCCACGTCCAGCGAGGCGATGTACTCAAAGCCAAGACGCAGCACGTTCATGCCCAGCGAAAAGGTATTGGTGCGCGTGTTACGCTCCAGAAATCCCATGTACTCCAGCGTCTGTACCACGCGATAGGCGGTGGCCTTCGGCATATCCACCAGCCGGTGCAGTTCGGCAAAGGTCAGATCGCGATGCTGCTCGCCAAAGGCCAACAGCAGCTGTAAACCGCGCTCTAGCCCCGGCACCAGATACTTCACTTCCTGATCGTTTGCCATCATCGCCCTACCTTAGTTAAAGACAAAACCGCCGTTGACCGGGATCAGCTGTCCGGTGATAAACCTCGACAGATCGCTTAACAGCCAGACCACGCTGCCGGTGACATCTTCCGGCTGCTGCGCGCCGGTTAACGCGCGTCCGTTTTCGTAGAGCTGATGCCGTTCGGCGGGGACATATTCCGTCGCCTCGACGCGGGTTAGCCCCGGTGCGATGGCGTTGATCCGGATACGTTTTTCCCCCAGTTCGCGCGCCATTGAACGGGTCATGGCAATCACGGCCCCCTTGCTGGCAACGTAGGCCATCAGGCGCGGCGCGCCCCACAGCGCGGTGTCGGACGCCACGTTCACAATGCCTGCCCCTTCGCGCAGCAGCGGCACGGCGGCGCGCGTCACCAGCCAGGTGCCTTTCACGTTGACGCTCATCACCCGATCCCAGAGATCCGGATCGTAATCAAGCATGTTTTTGCCGCCGACGCCCGTCGCCATCGCCGCGTTGTTCACCAGGCCGTCAATCTGCCCTTGCTCGCCAATGGCGCTGAACACCTGGTCGATAGAGTGCTGATCGGCCAGATCGATAACGTGCGATTCGATCGCATAGCCCTGCTCGCGCAGCCGGTGGGCACTCTCGGCCAGCTCGCCTTTGAGGATGTCGCACATCACCACCGCCGCGCCCTGCTCCGCGCAGGCTTTGGCAAAGTGATAGCCCAGCCCGCGCGCGGCACCGGTCACCACGATGCGCTTTCCGCTCAGCAGCCCGTTCATCAGGCAGCTCCCTGCTGTGCTTCACGCATCGCCAGCTGCTCTTTGGCGGCCTTTTGCATCATGCGGCGCAGGCGCGAGAGTCCAACGTCATGCTGATACAGGTATTCATGATCGCGCGCGTTTGGCGCCAGGCTCTCCAGCACCACGCGGTCCTGCTCCAGCACTTCCCAGTGCAGTTTTTCCAGCCGGTTGCGGTACATGAAGCGCCACATATCGCGCTGCCAGCCCTGTACGCGGCGGATGCGCCAGAAGAAGACGCGGCAGTTGTCGTTATCTTCCGGCACCACCATGCCGACGATAAAGAAGTGGCCGCCCGGTCCGAAGCGCTTCTTGTACGGAATGGAGAGGCGCATCCAGCAGGTGCCGCTGTTGCCCAGCTCCACCCAGTCAAAATTGACGCCGCTCTGCCCTTTCTTCTCGAAAATAAAACCGGTTTTGGTCGGCTGGAGCACCATGTCTGCCTTGCGATCCCCTTCCGCCATCGAGTGCGACGAGGAGTGCAGATAGGTGCCGTGCATCGGGTCCATCACGTTTTCCAGCGCGTACTGGTAATTGCATTTCCACGCGGCGGTGCAGAGGAAGTTGCTGAAGTTTTCCGTGTCGGCGAGTTCATCCGGGAAGGTCAGTTCGTCCGGCTGCTGGTCCGCGGTGACGCCAAACCAGAGGAAGATGGCGCCGTGCGCCTCCTGTACGTTATAGCTGCGCACGCACTGCTGGCCGACCAGCGGACATTTATCCACGGCGGGCACGTCTTTCACCTCGCCGTTGCCCGCCACCTCTACGCCGTGATACCAGCAGGCAATGCGGTCCCCGAGGTTCCAGCCCATCGACAGGCGCGCGCCGCGGTGCGGGCAGCGGTCCTCCAGCGCCTGCACCTGGCCATCTTTATTGCGCCAGACCACAATCTGCTCGCCCAGGCGGGTGATGCCCACCGGCGCAGACTGCACTTCCCAGCTCGCCAGCACCGGATACCAGAGGCCGCGCAGGCCTTTATCAAGATAGTTTTGTACGGTCGTCGTCATCGCGTTGCCCTCAGTAGCCGTTAACCTGTAAGAATGCCTGGAAGCTGGCGTCGCTCCACGGCTCGCCCTGCTGGTCGTGCATACGCACTGCGTTCAGCCCGCTTACCAGCTCCGGCAAGGTCTCAACGCCCTGCTCGAAGAGATCTTCCAGCGTCGCAATCAGCTTCACTTCCCAGCTTTCCGGCTCGCGGCTGCGGGTCTGCCAGATCAGGTTGGTGTAATCACCCGGCTTATGAATGGCACCGTTACCGCCCTCTGCCGGCGGGGTAAACTGGCGGCTTTCCGGCAGCGCCGGGTTGTAGTTCAGCGTGTCGCTCATGCCACGGTCTCCTCAACGAAGGTAATCTGAATCTGGTTTTCAAAGACCCGAACCGGGTATCGGTTGAGGTTGCGTCCTCCGGGGCCGTGCAGACACTGGCCGGTTTTGACGTCGAACACCGCCTCGTGCAGCGGGCATTCCACCTTGCCGTCTTCCACGAAGCCCTGGCTCAGCAGGGCATAGGCGTGCGGGCATACGTCCTCCAGCGCGTAATATTCACCGTCGATCAGGTAAACGCCGATCTCTTTACCGTCGACGTTGCCGCTAAAAGGGAAATCTTCCTGTACTTGCTCTGCGTCACATACGCCTATCCAGCTCATCACGATCCTCCAGGCTTTTGTTTCATATATGAAACTCTGTTTCTTATTTAATACGGTCAATATAAAAGCGATGAATGTTTCGTCAAGCGACAATGTGACGAATTTGTTAATCGATCGGCAATTAATTAACTAAGTGTGCAAGGGATCACGAAAAAATGCAGCGATATGAAATTTTCATTATTGCAGCGTGAGAAATACGTTTTTTTAATGGTCCCTTATTTTGAATAAAACAGATTGACTTCTTTTCTTTTTACTCTCTAAAAATAAATGAACGTTACCTCTATAGCGTTTCACCTGTGAAACGAATTTTTAATTTATCTTTAATAAACAAAGAGTTTCACAGGTGAACCATTTTAGTTCCGTGACAATCACATTGATGAAAAATATAAGTTACAAAAAAACGTAAGGCGGACATGATGACGGCAAGATGGCAAGGCACGATTGCGCTTTTATTACTCATTATTATTTCCTACGTCGATCGGGTAAATATCTCGGTAATGATTTTAAACCCGGAATTTGCCGAACATTTTCAGTTAAATGAAAACAGAATGTTACAGGGTCTGCTCATGACCTGCTTTCTGCTGGGTTATGGTTTTTCCGCTTTATTATTAACGCCGGTTATTGAAAGCAAACTTCATTATCGGCAGGGATTATTAAGCAGCATTGCGATTTGGGCCGCGGTTTGCGCGGTTTCGCCTTTGCTTGGCTCGCTGACGGGAATGCTCATCGCCCGCGTGATTCTGGGGATCGCGGAGGGTCCGCTATTTTCGCTGAAAACGCGCTTTATCAGCGATAACTTTAGCGCGCAAGAGATCGGCAAACCCAACGCCGTGACCGCACTGGGCGTCTCGCTCGGGCTGGCCGTGGGCTTTCCGCTGGTGACCTGGCTGATGTCGCATCTGGGCTGGGCCGGATCGTTTTATGCACTGGCGGCAATCAACCTTCTCCTCGGCGGCGGCTTAATCTGGCGTTTTCTGCCCGCGCCGCGCAAGCTCCCGACCGCGAAAAAACCGGGGTTTGTCCACACCTTCACGCTGGCCTGGCAGACGCCGCTGCTGGGCTGGATCATGGTGGTTGAAATCGCCACCCTGAGCTATCTCTGGGGGAGCAGCGCCTGGCTACCCGCGTGGCTGCGTGACGAGCATCACTTTTCGCTGCATGCCACGGGCTGGCTTGCGGCGATCCCCTTCCTGCTCAGCCTGGGGTCAAAGTTTCTGGGCGGCGTGCTGCTCGACAAAATGCGTCCGGAACAGGCACCGGTGCTGTTTGTGGTGGGCGGGGCGATGACGGCGCTGTCGGTGGTGGCGCTGATGCTCAGCCATCAGCCTGCCTGGCTGGCGCTGTTTATGCTTTTGGCTAACGTCTTCTGGGGGCTTCAGGGGGCGGCTATTCCGGCGGTGATCCAGCATCACGCCGCGCGGGAAGCGGTGGGTAGCGCTTACGGCATAATCAATGGGATCGGCAATATCTGCGCGGCGTTTATTCCGCTGCTGATGGGGATGGTGATGAGATCGGTGGGGTCGGTCAGTTCAGGCTTTTCGGTGCTGGTCGTCTCGCAGGTTGTCACCCTGCTTGCCGGGGGAATGTTGCTGCTGCGCATGCGGCGCGCAGCAGCAATCAGCGCGTAAGGCTTATTCGCCTTTTTTCGCCGCCTGGATGTAGAGCATTTCCAGCGCCAGGGTCGCCGCGGCCAGCGCGGTGATCTCGGACTGGTCATAGGCCGGAGCTACTTCCACCACGTCCATCCCGACGATGTTCAGATCCTTCAGGCCGCGCACCAGTTTGATGGCGCGGTCTGACGTCAGGCCGCCGATCACCGGCGTACCGGTACCCGGAGCGAATGCCGGATCCAGGCAGTCGATATCGAAGGTCAGATAGACAGGCATGTCGCCGACGATCTGCTTAACCTGAGCCAGAATATCGTCCACGCCGCGATCGTTCACCTGGCCCGCGTCGAGTACGGTGAAGCCGTTGTCTTTGTCGAACTCGGTGCGGATGCCGATCTGCACGGAGTGGTTCGGATCGATCAGGCCTTCTTTCGGCGCGGTATAGAACATGGTGCCGTGGTCAAATTCACAGCCGTTCGCGTAGGTGTCGGTGTGCGCATCGAAGTGCACCAGCGCCATTTTACCGAAGTGCTTCGCGTGGGCGCGCAGCAGCGGCAGGGTCACGAAGTGGTCACCGCCGAAGGAGAGCATGCGTTTACCGGCCGCCAGCAGCTTCTCGGCGTGCGCCTGCAATTTTTCGCTCATTTCACGCGCGTCACCGAAGGCGTACACCAGATCGCCGCAGTCCACCACGTTCAGGCGCTCGCGCATGTCGAAGTTCCACGGGAAGCGGTTGTGCTCCCAGGCCAGGTTGGTGGAAACCTGACGGATCGCCGCCGGGCCATGACGTCCACCCGCGCGACCGGACGTTGCCATGTCGAACGGTACGCCGGTGATCACCCAGTCCGCATCGCTGTCGTACGGCTGGAAGTTCATCGGAAGGCGTAAAAAACCAAACGCGTTAGATACCAGAGAGTTATCGTACTGATGACCTAAAGTGCTCATGTCCTGACCTCTTATAAAGTCGATACATTAAAAACAGATGAAAAAAAATCCCCTCCGCGTCGTTAAACCCGACGAGGAAGGGATTGATTCGTAAATCGCATATTGGGGCGAATTATCGCCGTTAATTCATACGGGTTCAAGTGAGTATAGCATTCTGCCGGATGGCGGCTTCGCCTTCTCCGGCCTACATTCGTAGGCCCGGTAAGCGCAGCGCCACCGGGCATCGGCGGCACAGCGGCCTGATGCCCTCACCCCGCCCCTCTCCCACAGGGAGAGGGAGGTTTTCTTACTCGTCTTCCAGATACGTATACCCGTACAGACCCGCTTCAAACTCTTCCAGGAACTGCTGCTGCAAGGCATCGTCCAGACCGGTGTTTTTCACCTGATCGCGGAACTGGGTGAGCAGTTTTTTCGGATCCAGCTGAACGTATTCGAGCATGTCCGCCACGGTGTCCCCTTCGTCGGACAGCTCAACCTCCACGCTGCCGTCAGGGAAGACAAACACGTCAACCGCTTCGGTATCACCGAACAGGTTGTGCATGTTGCCGAGGATCTCCTGATACGCACCCACCATAAAGAAGCCCAGCATTGGCGGGTTCTCCGGATCGTACTCCGGCATTGGCATCGTCGTTGCGATACCGTCGCCGTCGACGTAGTGGTCAATTGCGCCGTCGGAGTCACAGGTGATGTCCAGCAGCACGGCGCGGCGTTCCGGGGCGTGGTTCAGCCCTTCCAGCGGCAGAACCGGGAACAGCTGGTCGATACCCCAGGCATCCGGCATCGACTGGAACAGGGAGAAGTTGACGTACATTTTGTCCGCCATACGCTCCTGCAACTCGTCGATAATCGGACGGTGCGCGCGGTTGCTCGGGTCGAGCTGTTTCTGCACTTCGTGGCACATATTCAGATAGAGCTGCTCGGCCCACGCGCGCTCTTGCAGGCTGAAGGTGCCTGACGAGTAGCCGACGTGAATATCGTGCAGGTCCATCTGGCTGTCGTGCAGCCATTCGCGCAGGGAACGACGCGTGCCCGGCTCGTGCATCTCCTGCCAGGTTTCCCACATGCTTTGCAGGGAACGTGGGGCATCGTCTGCCGGAGGCGTGGCTTCGGTGATTTCGCTACGCTCAACGCCAATGATGTTAGAGACCAGTACCGTATGGTGCGCGGTGACCGCGCGGCCGGATTCGGTGATCACCGTCGGGTGCGGCAGGCCGTGCTCTTCGCAGGCATCGCCAATCGCCCAGATGATGTTGTTGGCATATTCGTTCAGGCCATAGTTTACCGAGCAGTCAGACTGCGAGCGGGTCCCTTCGTAGTCCACGCCCAGGCCGCCGCCCACGTCAAAGCACTGAATATTCACGCCGAGCTTATGCAGCTCAACGTAGAAACGCGCGGATTCACGCACACCAGTGGCGATGTCGCGAATATTGGCCATCTGCGAGCCGAGGTGGAAGTGCAGCAGCTGAATGCTGTCCAGACGACCGCGCTCGCGCAGAATTTCCACCAGCTGAAGCACCTGGTTCGCCGCGAGGCCGAACTTGGATTTTTCACCGCCGGAAGACTGCCATTTACCGGAACCCTGCGACGCCAGTCGCGCACGCACGCCAAGGCGTGGGATCACGTTCAGACGCTCGGCCTCTTCCAGCACGATCGCGATTTCGGTCATCTTCTCGATCACCAGATAGACCTTGTGGCCCATCTTCTCGCCAATCAGCGCCAGACGAATGTATTCGCGGTCTTTATAGCCGTTACAGACGATCACCGACCGGGTCATGCCCGCATGCGCCAGAACCGCCATCAGCTCCGCTTTAGAGCCTGCTTCCAGGCCCAGCGGCTCGCCGGAGTGGATCAGGGATTCAATCACGCGACGGTGCTGGTTGACCTTGATCGGGTAAACGAGGAAATAGTCGCCGTTATAACCATACGATTCCCGCGCGCGTTTGAACGCGGCGTTAATAGAACGCAGGCGATGTTGCAGGATCTGCGGGAAGCAGAACAGTGCAGGCAAGCGCTGACCCTGCGCTTCACGGGTTTTCACCAGTTTAGCGAGATCCACGCGCGCTTCCGGGACGTCCGGATCCGGGCAGACACTGATGTGGCCCAGCTCGTTAACGTCGTAGTAGTTATTGCCCCACCAGGCAATATTGTAAGTGCGCAGCATCTTGCTGGCTTCCTGGGAGCTCATCGCAACCTCCTGCATAGAACGTAGTACACCCTGTTCGCCTGCTGACGAAGGCGAAAGCGAAGACATGTCGTCAGACATAGCGAACCTCAACTCTTTGTATTAAGTGTAAAACAGTTGACTACTATCGCAGCGTTATACGGCGATAACAACCCATTAACGGCTCCATTTCCCAGCAGAGTATGCTGAAATCCAGACCGTGCGACCGGTTTCTTATTCATATCATTGTAAAACACGTATCCGAACTCTGTATGACAAGGTTCGGCGAAACCACGAGAAAACTCCTGTATTAACAAGAGCGCCCTTGTTCAGTTTTCACAAAGCGTGACCGGCTCTGGAATCCTGAGAAGCACCGAGATGGGTATAACATCGGCAGGTGTTTAGACCAGAAGTGCGGGTGGGAATCAAATGCGCGCCAGAACGGCTGCGCTGAATGAGCGGAAAACGATGGTTCATTATCTGGTATCACCTCCACGGCCGCCTCTGCTGAAACGGACCACAAGCCAAAGCTAAAAGTTCACTGCTTAACCCGGCTGGAAGTGGCGACACGATGTGTTCATCGAGCGCTTATTTTATATGAGCCGCGCGCCGCGTTTTATACCGAGAAGGTCGCTAAAAAGCAAAACAAAAATGCGCAGGTTGCCAGCGTCGTCAGGAAAAATTTCCAGCCGTGTTTTCAACGCAGTGAGAGGTGAGTCAAAAAAAACTGGAAATCGGGTGAAGAAGTGACCTAAAATAGACGTCCAGATGTTAATCCATCCATACCGATTAACACTCAGACTGCCAGTGTCAAAATCCTGTAGGCCTTGGTAGAATTATCTCCTATGGCTATTCCACACAGCAGCTTGAGCTAACCAAATTCCTCTTAGGTGAAATAAAACATGGCAAAACACCTGTTTACGTCCGAGTCCGTATCAGAAGGACATCCTGATAAAATTGCTGACCAAATCTCCGATGCGGTGCTGGATGCGATCCTGGCGCAGGATCCAAAGGCGCGCGTAGCATGTGAAACCTATGTCAAAACCGGCATGGTTCTGGTTGGCGGTGAGATCACCACCAGCGCATGGGTTGATATCGAAGAGATCACCCGTAACACGGTGCGTGAGATTGGCTATGTACATTCTGATATGGGCTTTGATGCCAACTCCTGCGCCGTACTGAGCGCGATTGGCAAACAGTCTCCGGATATCAACCAGGGCGTTGACCGTGCCGATCCGCTGGAACAGGGCGCGGGTGACCAGGGCCTGATGTTCGGCTACGCAACCAACGAAACCGACGTGCTGATGCCAGCGCCGGTAACCTACGCCCATCGTCTGGTGCAGCGTCAGGCTGAAGTGCGTAAAAACGGCACCCTGCCGTGGCTGCGTCCGGATGCGAAAAGCCAGGTGACCTTCCAGTATGACGACGGGAAAATCGTCGGTATCGATGCAGTGGTTCTTTCCACGCAGCATGCTGAAGAGATTGACCAGAAATCCCTGCAAGAAGCGGTGATGGAAGAGATCATCAAGCCGGTTCTGCCAACTGAATGGCTGAGCTCTGCGACCAAATTCTTCATCAACCCAACCGGACGCTTTGTTATCGGCGGCCCAATGGGTGACTGCGGTCTGACCGGTCGTAAAATCATCGTAGATACCTACGGCGGCATGGCACGTCACGGCGGCGGCGCATTCTCCGGTAAAGATCCGTCTAAAGTTGACCGTTCTGCGGCGTACGCTGCACGTTATGTGGCGAAAAACATCGTTGCTGCCGGTCTGGCTGACCGCTGTGAGATCCAGGTTTCCTACGCCATCGGCGTGGCTGAGCCAACCTCCATCATGGTGGAAACCTTCGGGACTGAAAAAGTGCCTTCTGAACAGCTGACCCTGCTGGTGCGTGAGTTCTTCGACCTGCGTCCATACGGTCTGATTCAGATGCTGGATCTGCTGCACCCAATCTACCAGGAAACCGCAGCGTACGGTCACTTTGGCCGCGAACATTTCCCATGGGAAAAAACCGACAAAGCCGCCCTGCTGCGTGATGCTGCCGGTCTGAAATAATCGACTGCCAGTAGCTTAAACAGGCCAGCCTTTGTGCTGGCCTTTTTTATGTCGGGTGGCGGCTATGCCTTACCCGACCTACGGGTAGTGAGTTTTTGTAGGCCGGGTAAGGCGCAGCCGCCACCCGGCAATGTTTGGAACCGTTTACACCTCACTCTCTATACCCCGCTTTCAGAATATTCTCTTTGCATGATCGCATTTCTTCTGCTGTTACATTCCCTTTCAGTTAAGTCTGAAATTTGTGCAAACGCGATGCACATCAATTAATTTACCTCTATATTTTCAAAGCTTTAATTATTTTTACGGTTACAAGCCAGTGTAACCGATTACACCATTGTGATTTGACTCACATATTTTTATGAGCCGCTCACCTACTCTTAATATCGTAAAAACTGATAACCCAACTGGAGGGCATAATGCCTGACAATAATAAACAGGGGCGTACGTCCAATAAGGCAATGACGTTCTTCGTCTGCTTCCTCGCCGCTCTGGCAGGATTACTCTTTGGCCTGGATATTGGCGTAATTGCCGGTGCATTACCTTTCATCACCGATGAGTTCCAGATTAGCGCACACACTCAGGAATGGGTGGTTAGCTCCATGATGTTCGGTGCCGCCGTCGGCGCGGTCGGCAGCGGCTGGCTCTCCTTTAAGCTCGGGCGTAAAAAGAGCCTGATGATCGGCGCGATCCTGTTCGTTGCCGGCTCACTGTTCTCTGCCGCTGCGCCTAACGTTGAAGTGCTGATCATCTCCCGCGTGCTGCTCGGTCTGGCAGTGGGCGTGGCGTCTTATACTGCCCCGCTGTACCTGTCTGAAATCGCTCCGGAAAAAATCCGCGGCAGCATGATTTCCATGTATCAGCTGATGATCACCATCGGTATTCTGGGGGCTTATCTCTCGGATACCGCATTCAGCTACAGCGGCGCATGGCGCTGGATGCTGGGCGTAATCATCATTCCTGCCATCCTGCTGCTGATTGGCGTCTTCTTCCTGCCGGACAGTCCACGCTGGTTCGCCGCCAAACGCCGCTTCCATGATGCCGAACGCGTGCTCTTACGCCTGCGTGATACCAGCGCCGAAGCCAAAAACGAGCTGGAAGAGATCCGCGAAAGCCTGAAGGTCAAACAGTCCGGCTGGGCGCTGTTTAAAGAGAACAGCAACTTCCGTCGCGCGGTGTTCCTCGGTGTGCTGTTACAGATCATGCAACAGTTCACCGGGATGAACGTCATCATGTATTACGCGCCGAAAATCTTCGAACTGGCGGGCTACACCAACACCACCGAGCAGATGTGGGGCACCGTGATCGTCGGCCTGACCAACGTGCTGGCGACCTTTATCGCTATCGGTCTGGTGGACCGCTGGGGACGTAAGCCAACCCTGACGCTGGGCTTCCTGGTGATGGCCGTCGGGATGGGCGTGCTGGGTACCATGATGCACATGGGCATTCATTCCCCAACGGCACAGTACTTCGCCGTGGCGATGCTGCTGATGTTTATCATTGGGTTTGCGATGAGCGCCGGTCCGCTGATTTGGGTGCTGTGCTCTGAGATCCAGCCGTTGAAAGGGCGTGATTTTGGCATCACCTGCTCTACCGCAACCAACTGGATTGCCAACATGATCGTCGGCGCAACGTTCCTGACCATGCTCAATACCCTGGGTAACGCCAATACCTTCTGGGTCTACGCCGGTCTGAACCTGTTCTTTATCGTTCTCACTATCTGGCTGGTTCCTGAAACCAAACATGTTTCACTGGAACACATTGAACGTAACCTGATGAAAGGTCGTCCTCTGCGCGAAATCGGCGCACACGACTGATCCTCCTGCGGGAGGCGCCTCTTGCGCCTCCCCGCTTCCCGCTTTATGCTCTGCCCCTATGAAAGCTCCCCGTCTCCCCATCGCCATTCAGCAAGCCGTCATGCGCAGCCTGCGGGAAAAACTCGCCCAGGCCAACCTGAAGCTCGGCCGCAATTATCCTGAACCGAAGCTGGTCTATCAGCAGCGTGGCACCGCGGCAGGCACCGCCTGGCTGGAATCGTATGAGATCCGCCTGAATCCGGTACTGATGATGGAAAACCAGCAGGCGTTTATCGACGAAGTGGTGCCGCACGAGCTGGCGCACCTGCTGGTGTGGAAACACTTTGGCCGCGTCACGCCGCACGGCAAAGAGTGGAAATGGATGATGGAGGCGGTGCTCGGGGTTCCGGCTCGCCGCACCCATCAGTTCGAGCTGGAATCGGTACGCCGCAATACCTTCCCCTACCGCTGCCAGTGTCAGCAGCACCAGCTTACCGTCCGCCGCCATAACCGCGTGGTGCGCGGCGAGGCGACCTATCGCTGCGTTAAATGCGGCGAACCGCTGGTTGCGGAATAATCACTCGAACTTTCAGGAACTTTCCTGATCTGACTGATTGCATACGGGAACAACATTCGTTACGTTGCGGGCTCGTTTTGACACGGAGTGTAAGATGTCCCGTAATGTTTCTCTCGCGGTCGCTTTTCTGGCGACAGCGCTCTCCGGCCATGCTCTGGCCGACGGTATTCACAGTTTCTCTCAGGCAAAAACCGCGGGCGTAAAGATTAACGCCGACGTACCGGGTGATTTCTACTGCGGCTGTAAAATTAACTGGCAGGGTAAGAAAGGGGTCGTGGATCTGGGATCCTGCGGCTATAAGGTGCGCAAGAACGAGAATCGCGCCAGCCGAATCGAATGGGAACACGTTGTTCCGGCCTGGCAGTTTGGCCACCAGCGCCAGTGCTGGCAGGACGGTGGACGTAAAAATTGCGCAAAAGATCCGGTCTACCGCCAGATGGAAAGCGATATGCACAACCTGCAACCCGCCGTGGGTGAGGTCAATGGCGACCGCGGAAACTTCATGTACAGCCAGTGGAACGGTGGCGAAGGCCAGTACGGTCAGTGCGCCATGAAGGTCGATTTCAAAGAGAAAGTCGCCGAACCGCCTGCCCGCGCGCGCGGCAGCATCGCCCGCACTTATTTCTATATGCGCGACCGCTACGATCTCAATCTTTCCCGCCAGCAGACGCAGCTCTTCAATGCCTGGGACAAGCTCTACCCGGTGACGGACTGGGAATGCCAGCGCGACGAACGTATCGCCAAAGTCCAGGGGAATCACAACCCTTACGTCCAGCGGGCTTGCCAGGCGCAAAAGAGCTAACCTACACTACGGCAATTCGCTTATATCGCATGACACATGGAATTTCTGACTATGCGCATCCCTCGCATCTATCACCCTGAACTGATTACCCCAGGCGGCGAAATCGCCCTGTCTGATGATGCCGCAAACCATGTAGGCCGCGTGCTGCGCATGGGTGCAGGCCAGGCGATTCAGCTCTTTGACGGCTCTAATCAGGTTTTCGACGCTGAAATTACGCGCGCCGATAAAAAAAGCGTGCACGTGAAGGTACTGCGTGGCGAGGTGGATGACCGGGAATCCCCGCTGCACATTCACCTGGGCCAGGTGATGTCGCGTGGGGAAAAGATGGAGTTCACCATTCAGAAATCCATTGAACTGGGTGTAAGCCTCATTACGCCACTTTTTTCTGAGCGCTGCGGCGTTAAACTGGATGCGGAACGTCTGAACAAAAAGATCCAGCAGTGGCAAAAAATTGCCATTGCGGCCTGCGAACAGAGCGGCCGCAACCGTATCCCGGAGATCCGCCCGGCGATGGATCTGGAGGACTGGTGTGCAGAAGAGGAAAGCGGGCTTAAGCTCAATCTTCATCCGCGCGCCAGCGCCAGCATCAATACGCTGCCGCTGCCCGTTGAGCGTGTACGCCTGCTGATTGGCCCGGAAGGCGGCCTGTCGGCTGACGAAATTGCCATGACGGCGCGTTACCAGTTTACTGATATTCTGTTGGGACCTCGCGTTCTGCGCACTGAGACAACGGCACTCACCGCCATTACCGCGCTACAGGTGCGATTTGGCGATCTGGGTTGAAGCAAAGCCTGACCCATAACCGGAGAAGAAGATGATTAAGCTCGGCATCGTGATGGACCCCATCGCAAACATTAACATCAAGAAAGACTCCAGCTTCGCTATGCTGCTGGAAGCGCAGCGTCGCGGCTATGAACTCCACTATATGGAGATGAACGATCTTTACCTGATCAACGGTGAAGCCCGCGCACGCACCCGCATCGTTAACGTCGAGCAGAACTACGAAAAATGGTACGAATTCGGTACCGAGCAGGATATTGCCCTGGCCGACCTTAACGTGATCCTGATGCGTAAAGATCCGCCGTTCGACACCGAATACATTTACGCCACCTATATCCTTGAGCGTGCCGAAGAGAAAGGAACGCTGATCGTCAACAAGCCGCAGAGCCTGCGCGACTGCAATGAGAAGCTCTATACCGCATGGTTCTCTGACCTGACGCCGGAAACGCTCGTCACCCGCAGCAAAACGCAGCTGAAAGAATTCTGGCAGAAGCACGGCGACATCATCATGAAGCCGCTGGACGGCATGGGTGGCGCGTCGATCTTCCGCGTGAAAGAGGGCGATCCGAACATTGGCGTGATTGCCGAAACGCTGACCGAGCTGGGAACCCGCTACTGCATGGCGCAGAACTATCTGCCAGCCATTAAAGACGGCGACAAGCGTGTGCTGGTCGTAGACGGCGAGCCGGTGCCTTACTGCCTGGCGCGTATCCCGCAGGGAGGGGAAACCCGTGGCAACCTGGCGGCTGGCGGCCGTGGCGAACCGCGTCCGTTAAGCGAAAGCGACTGGGAAATTGCCCGCCGCGTCGGCCCTACGCTGAAAGCCAAAGGCCTGATCTTCGTCGGCCTCGATATCATCGGCGATCGCCTGACCGAAGTGAACGTCACCAGCCCGACCTGCATTCGTGAAATCGAAGCGGAATTCCCGATCTCGATCACCGGAATGCTGATGGACGCTATCGAAAAACGTTTACAGAAATAACCTGTGACAGCGCCTGTGTTTATCCCCATACTGGGCGCTGTCGCTTTTTAAACCAGGAAACAGTACCTCTGACAATGAATTTACAGCATCACTTTCTTATTGCCATGCCTGCTCTCCAGGATCCGATTTTCCGCCGCTCCGTGGTCTATATTTGCGAATACAACGAAGACGGCGCGATGGGGATTATCATCAATAAGCCGCTGGAAAACCTCCAGGTGGAAGGCATTCTGGACAAGCTGAAAATCCCTGCTGAAGCGCGGCTGCCGGAAATCCGTCTCGATAAACCGGTGATGCTCGGCGGCCCGCTTGCAGAAGATCGTGGCTTTATCCTGCATACCCCGCCGGTTTTCTCGTCCAGCATTCGTATCTCCGATAACACCGTCGTCACCACCTCTCGCGACGTGCTTGAAACGCTAGGCACTGCCAGTCAGCCTTCTGAGGTGCTGGTTGCGCTCGGCTACGCCTCCTGGGAAAAAGGGCAGCTGGAACAAGAAATTCTGGACAACGCCTGGCTGACAGCCCCTGCGGATATGAATATCCTGTTTAAAACCCCTATCGCCGATCGCTGGCGTGACGCGGCAAAACTGATTGGCATTGATATTCTGACCATGCCTGGCGTTGCGGGGCATGCGTAATGAGCGGCACCCTTCTCGCCTTCGACTTCGGCACCAAAAGCATCGGCGTCGCTGTGGGTCAACGGATCACCGGCACCGCTCGCCCGCTCACGGCGCTGAAAGCTAACGACGGCACGCCGGACTGGAACCTTATTGAGCGCTTGCTCAAAGAGTGGCAGCCGGACGACGTGATTGTCGGCCTGCCGCTAAACATGGACGGCACCGAGCAACCGCTTACCGCCCGCGCGCGCAAGTTCGCGAACAAAATCCATGGCCGCTTTGGCGTCTCCGTTAAGCTGCACGATGAACGTTTGAGCACCGTCGAGGCACGCGCTGGCCTGTTCGAACACGGTGGCTTCCGGGCGCTGAACAAAGGCAGCGTGGATTCAGCTTCAGCCGTCATTATTCTCGAAAGCTATTTCGAACAGGGTTACTGAGCGCCGGGGCTACAGCCGCCCCTGCGCCCGTCGCTCCGCCAGACTCTGCTCAAAGTTCTGCATTCCCGCCTGCTGCCCCGTTTGAATAATGCCCGGCAGTTGCCAGGTTTTGCCTTCGCGGATCAGGTTTGCCGCCGCCGAGGTATTCACCAGTAGCTCATACAGCGCCACGCGCCCGCCCTGGACATCCTGACGTAGCTTCTGCGCCAGGACCGCACGCAGGCTTCCCGCCAGCTGATTACGCACCGGATCTTTCTCCTGCGCTGGAAAGGTGTCGACCAGGCGCTCGATCGCCTGCGCCGCGCCGCGCGTATGCAGCGTGGCTAACACCAGATGGCCGGTTTCCGCCGCCGTCAGCGCCAGGCGTATCGTCTCGCTGTCGCGCAGCTCACCAAGCAGAATCACATCCGGATCTTCACGCAGCGCGCTGCGCAGCGCCTCGGCAAAGGACGGGCTGTGCTGGCCTATCTCCCGCTGCTGGATCAGGCAACGTTCGCTCTGGTACATAAACTCCACCGGATCTTCCAGGGTCAGAATATGCCCGTCCGTCTGGTGATTGAGGAAATCGACCATCGCGGCCAGGGTGGTCGATTTCCCACTGCCGGTGGCGCCGGTGACCAGAATCAGGCCATTGTCATTGGACAGTAGTTCCGGGATCGCTCGCGGCACACCTAGCGCAGAGAGCTGCGGGCACGTCAGCGGCAACAGCCGCAGCGCAATCGAAACGCCGAGCATATGCTTAAACGCACTGCCGCGCAGCCGCTGACGGCCTGCGAGGGTAACGGCAAAATCCACTTGCCCGTTTGCCCACCATGCGCCCTGCTGTTCGTCGTTGAGCCACGCTTTTAATAACGCCTCCACATCCGGGGGCGGAAACGGCGCAGGTTCAAGACGGCCTGACCTGCGCCAGCGCGGTGGCGAATCACTGCACAGGTGTAGATCGGAGACGTTATGCTTTACACTAAGGGCCACAATTTCTTCCACATCCATAGACTACTCCTCGGAAAATGAACGACATTGCGCATAACCTGGCACAGGTCCGGGACAAAATCTCAGCCGCGGCAACGCGTTGCGGCCGTGCTTCAGAAGAAATTACGTTGCTTGCAGTCAGCAAAACTAAGCCTGCGAGCGCCATCGCAGAAGCGATAGCCGCCGGTCATCGTGCCTTTGGTGAAAACTATGTGCAGGAAGGCGTGGATAAAATTCGTGCTTTCCGGGAACGGGGAAATACAGACCTGCAATGGCACTTTATCGGTCCGCTACAGTCGAACAAAAGCCGTCTGGTAGCAGAGCACTTTGACTGGTGCCACACCATCGATCGTCTGCGCATCGCTACCCGTCTGAGCGACCAGCGCCCTATGGAGATGCCAGCGCTTAACGTGCTGATTCAAATCAACATCAGTGATGAAAACAGCAAGTCCGGCATTACGCTGGGCGAACTGGATGCGCTGGCGGCGGACGTGGCGGCGCTGCCGCGCTTAACCCTGCGCGGGCTGATGGCTATCCCGGCGCCAGAGTCAAGTTATGAAAGGCAGTTTGCCGTGGCACAGCAAATGGCTGTAGCATTTGAGGCGCTTAAGGCGCGCTATGACACGGTAGACACGCTTTCTCTGGGCATGTCGGACGATATGGAAGCCGCCATCGCGGCAGGCAGCACCATGGTGCGCATCGGCACGGCAATTTTCGGTGCGCGCGATTACCCCCAATAATAAGGAAACCTGAGGAACGCCATGAAGACGTTGACTTTCCTGCTTTCAACGGTCATTGAACTGTATACGATGGCGCTGCTGTTGCGCGTCTGGATGCAGTGGGCCCGTTGTGATTTTTACAATCCATTCTCACAATTTATCGTGAAAATCACGCAGCCCGTTGTGGGGCCGCTTCGCCGCGTCATTCCGGCAATGGGGCCAATTGACAGTTCATCTCTGCTGATGGCGTTTATTTTGAGCGTTATCAAAGCGATCGTGCTGTTTATGGTCATCACTTTCCAGCCAATTATCTGGATTTCAGCCGTTCTGATCCTGGTTAAAACCGTCGGTTCGCTGATCTTCTGGGTCCTGCTGGTGATGGCGATCATGAGCTGGGTAAGCCGGGGCCGTAGCCCGGTGGAGTACGCGTTGATTCAGCTGACTGAACCGTTGCTGCGTCCGATTCGTAGCCTGCTGCCTGCAATGGGCGGAATCGACTTCTCCCCGATGCTTCTCGTTCTGCTGCTGTACGTGCTGAATATGGGTATCGCGGAACTGTTACAGGCGACGGGTAATATGCTGCTGCCGGGGCTGTGGATGGCGTTATGAGTGCAGTTAGCCCCTGCGCCGACGGGCTGGTTTTGCGGCTGTACATTCAGCCGAAAGCCAGCCGCGACAGTATTGTTGGGCTGCATGGCGACGAGCTAAAAGTCGCCATCACTGCCCCGCCGGTTGACGGCCAGGCGAATGCGCATCTGACCAAATATCTGGCTAAACAGTTTCGCGTCGCTAAAAGCCAGGTCATCATTGAGAAAGGTGAACTTGGCCGGCATAAACAGGTAAAAATCCTTAACCCGCAATCTATCCCGACGGAAGTCGCGGCTCTGAAAGAACAGGACTAAACCATGCAGAAAGTTGTTCTCGCCACCGGTAACGCCGGTAAAGTGCGCGAGCTGGCCTCGCTATTAAATGATTTTGGGCTGGACGTGGTGGCCCAGACCGAGCTGGGCGTGGACTCCGCCGAAGAGACCGGCCTGACGTTTATCGAAAACGCCATTCTGAAAGCGCGCCACGCCGCGCAGATCACCGGACTGCCCGCGATAGCCGATGACTCCGGTCTGGCCGTGGATTTTCTGGGCGGTGCGCCGGGGATTTACTCCGCCCGCTATTCCGGGGTGGACGCCACCGACCAGCAGAATCTGGAAAAGCTGCTTGTGGCCCTGAAAGACGTCCCTGACGAACAGCGTACCGCGCAGTTCCACTGCGTGCTGGTCTACATGCGTCACGCGGAAGATCCCACGCCGATTGTCTGTCACGGCAGCTGGCCGGGCGTGATCACCCGTGAAGCGGCGGGCAACGGCGGCTTTGGTTACGACCCGATTTTCTTTGTCCCGACCGAGGGAAAAACCGCTGCGGAACTCACCCGCGAAGAGAAAAGCGCGATCTCCCACCGTGGACGCGCCCTGAAACTGTTACTGGAAGCACTGCGTAATGGCTAATTTGCCGCCTCTGAGTCTTTATATTCACATCCCATGGTGCGTGCAGAAATGCCCGTACTGCGATTTCAACTCGCACGCGCTGAAGGGCGAAGTGCCGCACGATGATTACGTCGCGCATCTGCTGGCCGATCTGGATGCTGATGTATCGTACGCACAGGGACGTGAAGTGAAGACCATTTTTATTGGTGGCGGTACACCGAGCCTGCTTTCAGGCCCGGCGATGCAGACGCTGCTGGATGGCGTGCGCGCACGCCTGAACCTGGCAGTGGATGCTGAAATTACGATGGAAGCCAACCCCGGTACCGTTGAGGCCGACCGTTTTGTCGAGTATCAGCGTGCGGGCGTGAACCGTATCTCTATCGGCGTGCAGAGCTTTAGCGAGCCAAAGCTGAAGCGTCTGGGGCGTATCCACGGCCCGGAAGAGGCAAAACGCGCGGCAAACCTGGCAACGGGGCTTGGGCTGCGCAGCTTTAACCTCGACCTGATGCATGGCCTGCCGGATCAGTCGCTCGAAGAAGCGCTGGACGATTTGCGTCAGGCGATTGAACTGAATCCGCCGCATCTGTCGTGGTATCAGCTGACCATTGAGCCTAACACCCTGTTTGGTTCCCGTCCTCCGGTGCTGCCGGACGATGACGCGCTGTGGGATATCTTCGAGCAGGGCCACCAGCTTTTGACCGCGGCGGGGTATCAGCAATACGAAACGTCGGCGTATGCGAAGCCGGGCTATCAGTGTCAGCACAATCTGAACTACTGGCGTTTTGGTGATTATCTGGGAATTGGCTGCGGCGCACATGGCAAAGTGACCTTCCCGGACGGACGCATTCTGCGTACCGCCAAAACGCGTCACCCGCGCGGGTATATGGAAGGCCGCTACCTGGAGCGTCAGCACGACGTCGAGGCGGCGGATAAGCCGTTTGAGTTCTTTATGAACCGCTTCCGTCTGCTGGAAGCCGCACCGCGCGCGGAATTTACGCGTTATACCGGGCTGCCGGAGTCAGTGATTCGTCCGCAGATTGACGAGGCGCTGGCGCAGGGGTATCTGACCGAGTGTGATGAGTCCTGGCAGATCACCGAGCACGGCAAGCTGTTCTTAAACTCCCTTCTTGAGCTGTTCCTCGCTGAAAATCCTGAAGGCTGATTCAGGATTTTGCATCCCGTTCTGCTGGCTGAGGGAAAGGCTGGCAGAGTGTGGGGATGGAAATTACTCGTTCTTATGCAAAACAGCTCAGACGCGAGCTGACACAGGAAGAAAGGCGGCTTTGGTATTTACTGCGCAGCCGCCGTTTCGAAAATTATAAATTTCGCCGACAGCACCCGGTAGGTCACTACATTCTGGATTTCGCCTGTTGCGCGGCTCGGCTGGCCGTTGAGCTAGATGGCGGACAACATGATGAAAAGCAGGAATACGATCGACAAAGGACATTGTGGTTAAACCATAAGGGCTGGCACGTTATTCGATTCTGGAACAACGAACTCTGGAATAACGAAGAGGCGGTGTTAGAAAGGATCCTTGAAACGCTGCAAGCGCTGCAACCCTCACCCCGGCCCTCTCCCTGAAAGGGAGAGGGGGCAAACCATCCCCTCGCCCCTTTAGGAAAAGGGTTAATGTGAGGGCGCAAACTATTCCCTCGCCCCTTTAGGGAAAGGGTTAAAGTGAGGGAGCAAACTATTCCCTCGCCCCTTTGGGGAGAGGGTTAGGGTGAGGGGCTAAGTGAATTACTTCAGCGTCCCCACCAGCGCCTTCCGGCTGTCTTCCAGAGACACCACGCGTTTACACACGTCTTTGCCGAACTGCTGGAAATCGGCTTCCTGATTCTTCCACTCGTTCTGAATCGAGGTTTGCAGTCCGCCCAGGCTACCCAGTACACCCTGCAACGGATTACCGCCACCCTTCAGCACCGCTTTGGCGCCCATCTCGTTGATGCTGTCCTGGAGAATGCCGCCCATCGCCTGGTTCACCAGCTGCTGACCGTCGGCACGCACCTGATCGATCGCCTTATAGTGGAACGTCAGGCCATCAGAGCGCGTCTCGATAATACGGTTCATCTGCTCTTTCAGCTGTTTATCCAGCTTCGTCAGGCGGGTGCGCATATTGCTGCTCTCCCCCACCTCTTTGGTGATGATTTTATCCAGCGCCACGCGGCTCTTTTCAACGCGGGTCAGCGCGCCATCGTTGATCCAGGGCAGCGCGGTACGCAACTCGGCCTGGTAGTCCATCGCCTGCTCGCGCTGGGCGGCCGTCAGGTTTTGCGGTTTGCCGTTAAAGGTCACGTTGCCATCCGGCGTAATCACCAGATTGCCATTCTCGCCCTTAACCTGCACGGTTTGCGGACTCAGCACCACGTCATCACGCGGGGTGACGCTACATTTATACTCCGCATGGGCGGTGGTTCCGATTGCCAGTAAAGCAACAGCCAGCAACGTTTTGCGCATCTTTAACACTCCCTCAGACAAAATGGGCCAGCTAATGCTGGCCCGTTCTTGCTTTATTAGTCCCACCAAACGTCGAAAAGTTCGCTAACGCGGACATCTTCCAGTTTGTGGTCTTCAAGCCATTTGCGTACCAGCGCCTGATGCTCTTCGGTGCATTTCCCCACTTCCTGGGTGCAAATCAGACCTTCCCACGCCAGATAGCCGCTACCGTCGAAGGCCAGCTTGTTTGGCTCGATCACCTCGTTGATGAACGCATCAACGTCCTGATCGATCTGCTCAACGCTGGTGCCTTCCGGGAAGCGCCAGGCAACGGAGAAGCCCACTTCCTGGAATTCTTCGATGTGCATCTTTTTACGCAGACGACGGCTACGATTCTTTGCCATTATTTCACCCTCTCGAACATTAAGTCCCATACGCCGTGACCAAGACGATGGCCACGCTGTTCAAATTTTGTCACCGGACGTGAATCCGGACGCGGTACGTAGTCGTTGCTTTCAGACTGATTTTTATACCCGTCCAGGGACGACATCACTTCCAGCATATGTTCCGCATAAGGTTCCCAGTCGGTTGCCATGTGGAAAACGCCGCCCAGCTTGAGCTTACTTTTCACCAGCTCGGCAAACGGCGCCTGAACGATACGGCGTTTATTATGACGCGCTTTGTGCCATGGGTCAGGGAAAAAGAGCTGAACCATGTTCAAAGAATTGTCAGGAATCATTTTGTGCAGCACTTCCACCGCGTCGTGACACATGACGCGCAGGTTCTCAACGCCCTCTTCGTGGGCCGTTGCCAGGCACGCGCCGACGCCCGGCGAGTGTACTTCGATACCGAGGAAGTTCTGCTCCGGGCGCGCTTTCGCCATAGTCACCAGCGAGGTGCCCATGCCAAAACCAATCTCCAGCGTCACTGGCGCGTCGCGGCCAAACAGGTCGGTGAAGTCGAGCGGTTGCTCGCTGAACTCAACGCCCATCACCGGCCAGTAGTTGTCCAGCGCGTGTTGCTGCCCTTTTGTCAGGCGCCCCTGACGGCGGACAAAGCTGCGAATACGGCGAAGCGGGCGACCGTTTTCATCAAATTCCGGTGAAATGACGTCGTTTTTCATAAAAGAGTTGTCTGCTTGTGAGAATGTTCGGGAAACGGGCATTATCCAAAGTTAAGGCTTCTATGCAAGCATGGGAAAGATCCGGTTTACAGCAGATTGACGCTGTGCTGCAATCTGCGTCCCTGATTAAGCGAATCGATGACCATGCAAGCCTCTCAATTTTCAGCCCAGGTGCTGGACTGGTACGACAAATACGGGCGTAAAACCCTGCCCTGGCAAATTGAAAAAACGCCGTACAAAGTATGGCTCTCCGAGGTGATGTTGCAACAAACGCAGGTCGCGACGGTCATTCCTTACTTCGAGCGTTTTATGGCGCGCTTCCCGACAATCACCGATCTGGCCAACGCGCCGCTGGACGAGGTACTGCACCTGTGGACAGGCCTCGGCTATTACGCCCGCGCGCGCAACCTGCACAAAGCCGCACAGCAGGTCGCCACCCGCCACAACGGTAAATTCCCGGAAACCTTTGACGAGGTGGCGGATTTGCCCGGCGTCGGGCGTTCAACCGCAGGCGCAATCCTCTCCCTCTCTTTAGGCAAACATTTCCCTATTCTCGACGGCAACGTCAAGCGCGTGCTCGCACGCTGCTACGCCGTAGATGGCTGGCCGGGCAAGAAAGAGGTTGAGAAACGCCTGTGGGAGATCAGTGAAGCGGTCACTCCGGCGAAAGGAGTGGAGCGTTTTAACCAGGCGATGATGGATCTGGGCGCGATGGTCTGCACCCGTTCAAAACCGAAGTGCGAACTCTGCCCGGTAAACAACCTCTGCGTGGCGTATGCGAACCACACCTGGGCGCAGTATCCGGGGAAAAAACCGAAGCAGACACTGCCTGAACGCACCGGGTACATGCTGCTGATGCAGCATGGCGACGAGGTGTTTCTCGCTCAGCGCCCGCCGAGTGGCCTGTGGGGTGGTCTATACTGCTTCCCACAGTTTGAGGATGAAGCCTCGCTTCGGGCATGGCTTGAACAGCGCGGCATTGCGGCCGATACCCTGACGCAACTCAACGCGTTCCGTCATACCTTCAGCCATTTCCATCTGGATATTGTGCCGATGTGGCTTCCCGTGTCCTCATTCACGTCGTGCATGGATGAAGGCAACGCTCTCTGGTATAACTTAGCGCAACCGCCATCAGTCGGGCTGGCGGCTCCCGTGGAGCGCCTGTTACAGCAATTACGTGTCGGTGCAATGGTTTAGCATCGGCAAGACAAAGAGGAATGAGTATGGCCAGAACCATTTTTTGTACTTTCCTACAGCGCGACGCTGAAGGCCAGGATTTCCAGCTCTACCCGGGCGACCTGGGTAAGCGCATTTACAACGAGATCTCCAAAGAAGCCTGGGGACAGTGGCAGAAGAAGCAGACCATGCTGATCAACGAGAAAAAGCTCAGCATGATGAACCCGGAACACCGCAAACTGCTGGAGCAGGAGATGGTGAACTTCCTGTTCGAGGGTAAAGACGTCCATATCGAAGGCTATACGCCACCGGAAAAATAATACTCTGCGGCTGCTGCCCGGCGGCGCTGCGCTTGCACGGGCCTACGGTTTTGTAGGCCGGGTAAGCGCAGCGCCACCCGGCAACAGCAACCCCAAAGCAAACACAACACGCACTCCCGGAATGATGAAAAAACTTTTAGCGCTAGCCCTTGTTGCGCCGTTGCTTGTGTCTTGTTCTTCCAAAAAAGGCGATGAATACAACGAAGCCTGGGTCAAGGACACCAACGGTTTTGACATTTTGATGGGGCAGTTTGCCCACAACATCGAGAACATATGGGGATTTAACGAAGTTCTTATTGCCGGACCGAAGGACTACGTTAAGTACACCGACGCCTATCAGACCCGTAGCCACATCAACTTCGATGACGGTACGATTACGGTTGAAACCATCGCAGGGACTGAACCTGCGGCGCATTTACGTCAGGCCATCATCAAAACCCTGCTGATGGGCGACGATCCGGGGTCTATCGACCTCTACTCTGATGCCGATGACATCACCATCTCCAAAGAGCCGTTTCTGTATGGCCAGGTCGTTGACCAGACCGGTCAGCCGATCCGCTGGGAAGGCCGCGCCACGAAATTTGCCGACTACCTGCTGCAAACGCGCCTGAAAAGCCGCACCAACGGCCTGAAAGTGATCTACAGCGTCACGATCAACCTGGTGCCGAACCACCTCGACAAGCGTGCGCATAAGTATCTGGGCATGGTGCGTCAGGCGTCGCGTAAGTATGGCGTGGATGAGTCGCTGATCCTGGCGATTATGCAGACCGAGTCCTCGTTCAACCCCTACGCGGTAAGCCGTTCCGACGCGCTGGGGCTGATGCAGGTTGTACAGCACAGCGCCGGTAAAGACGTGTTCCGCGCACAGGGGAAATCCGGCACGCCGAGCCGCAGCTACCTGTTCGATCCGCAAAGCAACATTGATACCGGTACGGCCTACCTGGCGATGCTGAACAATGTCTACCTGGGCGGGATTGATAACCCAACCTCACGCCGCTATGCGGTGATCACCGCCTATAACGGTGGCGCGGGCAGCGTGCTGCGCGTCTTCTCAAATGACAAAGTGCAGGCCGCGAACATCATCAACAGCATGGCGCCGGGGGATGTCTACTCAACCCTCACCACCCGCCACCCGTCTGCGGAATCACGCCGCTATCTGTATAAGGTGAATACGGCGCAGAAGAACTACCGTCGCCGCTAGAAAACTACCCCTCACCCTGCCCTCTCCCAGAGGGAGAGGGTATTCAAGTTCCCTCTCCCTCTGGGAGAGGGTTAGGGTGAGGGGACATCAGACCGCACCCATCTCATCCCCCCCATACGAAAATGCTATTTGCATCACAATCCAGACTGCAAATTAATGTGGATTGCATTTTTTTGCGGGAGGTAACAAAACATATCGTTGCCAACTGATAGAATTGCATCAAATAACAACCCTGAATGTTCCCAAAACAACATATCTCCCGCTCACTTGTGAGGAAAGTAACATGAACCTTAAGCTGCAGCTTAAAATCTTGTCGTTTCTGCAGTTCTGCCTGTGGGGTAGCTGGCTGACTACACTCGGCTCCTATATGTTTGTGACGCTCAAGTTCGATGGTGCGTCGATCGGTGCCGTTTACAGCTCGCTGGGTATTGCGGCTGTCTTCATGCCAACGCTGCTCGGTATCGTGGCGGATAAATGGCTAAGCGCGAAATGGCTGTATATGCTTTGCCACCTGGTGGGTGCGGGGACGCTGTTTATGGCGGCCGAAGTGACCACGCCGGGGGCGATGTTCATGGTGATCCTGCTTAACTCGCTGGCCTATATGCCAACGCTTGGCCTGATCAACACCATCTCCTACTATCGCCTGAAATCTGCCGGTCTGGATATCGTCACCGACTTCCCGCCAATCCGTATCTGGGGCACCATCGGCTTTATCATGGCGATGTGGGGCGTGAGCTTCGCGGGCTTCGAGCTGAGCCATATGCAGCTCTACATCGGCGCGGCGCTCTCCGTACTGCTGGCGCTGTTCACCCTGACACTGCCCACCATTCCGGTATCTAATCAGCAGAAAAACCAGAGCTGGAGCACCATGCTTGGCCTGGACGCCTTCGCACTGTTTAAAAACAAGCGCATGGCGATCTTCTTTATCTTCTCCATGCTGCTGGGCGCGGAACTGCAAATCACCAACATGTTCGGTAATACCTTCCTGCACAGCTTCGATAACGATCCGCTGTTTGCCGGGAGCTTTATCGTCGAACACGCGTCGGTGATGATGTCCATCTCGCAGATCTCCGAGACGCTGTTCATCCTGACCATCCCGTTCTTCCTGAGCCGCTACGGTATCAAGAACGTCATGCTGATCAGTATCGCCGCCTGGATGTTGCGCTTCGGTCTGTTCGCCTATGGCGACCCGAGCGCGTTCGGCACCGTGCTGCTGGTTCTGTCGATGATTGTTTACGGCTGTGCCTTCGACTTCTTCAACATCTCCGGCTCGGTGTTTGTGGAAAAAGAGGTGAAGCCTGAAATCCGCGCCAGTGCGCAGGGCATGTTCCTGATGATGACCAACGGCTTCGGCTGTATTCTGGGCGGCGTGGTGAGCGGCAAAGTGGTTGAGATGTATACCACTAACGGCATCACCAACTGGCAACCAGTGTGGCTGATCTTCGCCGGGTACTCGCTGGTGCTGTTCTTCGCGTTCATCGCGCTGTTCAAGTACAAACACGTGCGCGAGCCGCACGGTGCACAGCCGATCGCGCATTGATTGTTGTGCCCGGTGGCGCTGCGCTTACCGGGCCTGGAAAACCAGACCGTAGGCCGGGTAAGGCGTAGCCGCCACCCGGCTATTTTATTCCAGAAAGCACCCACCCCACCGACAGCAAATCCGCGCTGCCGCCCGGGCTCAGGTTGCGTTCAATCAATGCCTTATCCATCTTCAGCAACGCCTCGCAGTCCCAGCCGTTAGCCAGCAGTTCCCGCGCATAGCCCTGAACGTAGCGCAGCCCTTCAATGCCGCCGCGCGACACGAGATTACTGTCCTGATTGACCGCCATCAGGCGCAGCAGCAGGCCGTGAAGCGACTGACCGTTCCACGCATCCAAAGCCTTACGCACCGTCGCAAAGCCGCTTTCCGCCTCGCCGCGCGCGCCGGTTAAACCGTACAGCTGAAACTGCCGCTCCCCCGCCGTTGCCTGCCCGCTGCGCCCGACCAGCTCCCGCGCCACCAGCCCACGACAGATGTTACTTACCTCACAACAGAGGCTATCCGCAGAGATATTTTTCACACGCCCGGCGGCGAAGCAGAGCAAACCGAGGGCAAAAATACCGCCCTTGTGGGTATTTACCCCGCCCGTGGCGGCGTACATTGCCTGCTCGCAGGCCATTCCCATCGGGCGGAGAATCCGCAACTGCCGATCGGCAGGTTTGGCCGCATGTGCTTCACCCAGTTCCGCAAACCGGGCAAACCACGGCGTAATCGCCATAATGCTGCGGACAAACAAGGCATGGTCCATATCGCAATGGGAGCCGTTATTGAGCCTGTCCACCAGACCCGGTTTTGGCGTCAGCTCCAGCTCCTGCCACAGCGCCTCTGCGGCAAGCGCAGGCACGTCAACCGGGCGCGGTTCAGTCGCGAGCAAACCAGTCATCGATCATCTTCTCCACGCGGGAAACAACCTGCTCAGCGGGGTGATTGCGCGAACGGGAACAGGCATGAGCGGGCTCGTCACAGATCAGGCAGCGTCTGAGATTCGCCCCCAGCGACTGACGCCCGACGTGGCCGTGCTGAGGGCAGATCACATCCAGATCCCACAGCCTGCCGAGCGGGTGCGTCTGCTCCAGTTCTGCACAGTGCGCTTTAATTTCCGCCGCCGGATGGGCTACGCACCACAAGGCTTCAGGTCCGGTGGGTAGCCACAGCACCCGGCGGTCCAGCACCTGCCAGCGGTTTTCCCACAGCAGCTGGTCGCACATCTGTAACGCCACACCCATGGTGTTGCGATAGCGCAGGCTGTCTTTGATCTCCCCGGGCGTAACCAGCGTGAGGGAGATCACCGGTTGTTGATAGTGCGCAAGCATGTCAGCCTGGCGCGCTGCGCGGCGCTCTTTCGCCGCCAGCAGTTCGTCCAGGCTGACACCCGTCCGCACGGGTGTCGCAATCGTCACACTTCCTCCTTTACCTGTCGCACGGTGTCGATCACGCTGCCGTCGCGGTAGCGGATCACCCCGACGATTTTGTCGGTGAACTCAATCGGTTTCGGTACGCCTGTCAACGAAATCGCTCGTTCATACAGCGCGTTGATATCTACAACCTTCAGCCCTGCTTCCATGAGTCGTTCGCGGATCTCCGGGCGCGCCGGGTTGACCGCAATACCGTGGTCGGTGACCAGCACGTCAATGCTCTCCCCCGGCGTGAGGCGGGTGGTAACGCGCTTCACGACGGTCGGGATGCGGCTTCGCAGCAGCGGCGCGACCACAATGGTCAGGTTGGCTGCCGCCGCCACGTCGCAGTGTCCGCCGGATGCGCCACGCATCACGCCATCGGAGCCGGTGATGACATTGACGTTAAAGTCGACGTCGATTTCCAGGGCGCTGAGGATCACCACGTCGAGCTGGTCGCAGCTTGCCGCCTTGCTGCCGGGGTTGGCGTAGACGTTGGTGGAGATCTCCACGTGGTTCAGGTTGCGCGCCAGCGAGGCCGCTGCCTGGCCGTCAAAGCACTGGGTGTCGAGCAGCTTTTCGATGAGCCCCTTCTCGTGCAGATCCACCAGGCTGCCGGTGATGCCGCCAAGGGCGAAGCGCGCCTTCACGCCGCCGCGCTCCATCTTCTCTTCCATAAAACGGGTGCAGGCGGTGGCCGCTGCGCCGGAACCGGTCTGCATCGAGAAGCCTGGTTTGAAATAGCCAGAGTGTTCAATCACGTCCGCCGCATAGCGGGCGATCATCAGCTCGCGCGGGTTGCTGGTGACGCGCGCCGCGCCGACGCTGATTTTCGCCGGGTCGCCCACGCTCTCCACCTGCACGATGTAGTCCACCTGATCCTGCACCAGGCTGGCGGGCATATTCGGAAACGGCACCAGTTCTTCCGTAAGCAGCACCACCTTACGGGCAAAGTGCGCATCCACCATGGCGTAGCCCAGCGAACCGCAGCACGATTTTCCGTGCGTGCCGTTGGCGTTGCCAAACTCATCGCTGCACGGCACGCCGAGAAACGCCACGTCGATATTCAGCTCGCCGTCCTGGAGCAGCTTCACGCGCCCGCCGTGGGAGTGAATTTGCACCGGCTCGTCCATCAGCCCGTGGGAGATGGCATCCGCCAGCCTGCCGCGCATGCCGGAGGTGTAAATCCGGGTGATGACGCCACTCTCGATATGCTCGATCAGCGCGTCGTTGCAGGTCATCAGCGAGCTGGAAGCCAGGGTCAGATTTTTGAAGCCCATCCGCGCCAGCAGCGCCACGACGGTGTTGATCACCCGGTCGCCTTCGCGAAAGGCATGGTGGAAAGAGATGGTCATCCCGTCCTGCAAGCCGCTGCGCTTTACCGCCTCTTCAATAGAGGCGCAGAGCTTGCGGCTGTGCTTCGTCTCGCTGTCCGCCAGCCACGGCGTCGCGCTGTGGGCAGTATCAAAGGGTTTCAGATCCCGCAGATGGGGGAAATTCACATGGAGAAGTTCTGTCTGATTCATTATGTCATCCTTACCGACGCACGCCGGAGGCCGCCGCGCGCTCCAGCACCACCTGCGCGTGGTTAATAATCGGTGCATCCACCATTTTGCCGTTGAGCGAGACCACACCCAGGCCGTTACGCTCGCCCTCTTCTGCCGCCTCAATCACCCTTTTGGCGTGATCCACCTCTTCCTGAGTCGGGGCGTAGGCGTTGTGCAGCAGGTCTATCTGGCGCGGGTTAATCAGCGATTTGCCGTTAAAGCCCATCTTGCGGATCAGGTCGACCTCGCGCAGGAACCCGGCTTCGTCGTTAACGTCGGACCACACCACGTCGAAGGCGTCGATACCGGCGGCGCGTGCGGCGTGCAGCACGGCGCAGCGGGCGTAGAACAGCTCGGTGCCGTCGCCGCGCTCGGTCTGCATGTCCATCACGTAGTCAAAGGCGGCCAGTGCGATGCCGATCAGGCGCGGGGAGCTGCGGGCAATCGCCACGGCGTTGATAACGCCAATGGCCGATTCAATCGCCGCCATCACGCGGGTGGAACCCACTTCGCGCCCGCACGCTTGCTCAATGCGCTCGAGGTGGCCTTCCAGCTCGTAGATGTCATCCGGGGTGTCGGTTTTCGGCAGGCGAATCACGTCCACGCCCGCGCGCACGGCGGCCTCCAGATCCAGCAGGCCAAATGGCGTGTTCAGCGGGTTAATGCGCACCACGGTTTCGATATCCTGATACATCTGGTGCTGCAACGCGTGGAACACCAGCATGCGCGCGGTGTCTTTCTCGCGCAGGGCCACGGCGTCCTCAAGGTCAAACATGATGGAGTCAGGGCGGTAGATAAAGGCGGTAGAGAGCATGGCGGCATTGGCGCCTGGCAGGAACAGCATACTGCGGCGGAGTTTGCTCATTTCAGCGCCCCCCAGTTGATGGCCTGTTCATCGGCGGCACGCAGAAGCGCGCTTTGCAGGCGAGCGCGGATCACACAGTCCAGCGCCCCTTTGTCTTCAATAATGATTAATCCCTGGTGCACGTTCATGGCGCGCAATGTGTCGTTGACCACCTGGCGTATTTGCTCGCCAAACTGCTTAATCACTTCACTGTGGATGACAATCTCCAGCTCACCGTGAGCGGGGGCGATTTTCACCATCAGGTCGCTGGACTCCTGCGTTCCGGCCAGCGCCTCCCTTACAATATTCATGATAAATTCCTGATAGTTATGCGACTTCCGCACTCGCACGATAATGTGCTTCGAGGTGCGCGAAGGTGGAGTCCGGGACAATCTCCCGGATCCGGGAAAACTGCTGTGTCTTGAGTAAACGGCGCACTTCCGAGGCCGAAATGGCGTTGCCGGTGGCTTTGATGCGCGGCATCTCCACCACGTCGATGTGCGAGGCCAGCAGGTCGTGCAGCGTCTGGTTGTATTGCCGCGTGATGTCGCAGAACGGCTCCGAGCCGATGAAGCGGTGCGTGATGCCCAGCGCCGGGGCGATATAGTCCCGGAAGATCAGCACGTCGATCTCGCTCCACGCCTGCTGCACTTTGCCGGTCTCCTTCAGGAAGTAGGCCGGGAAGGTGGCGCGGGAGATGATGTACTGCGAGCCTTCATGCACCACCACGTTCGGCAGATGCGCCACGCCCGCACGCACCATCTCAATGCGCGCGCTGAACGGGAAGAACGAGGCGTCTTCACGCACCACAAACAGATGCAGGGCATCGCACTGCGTCGCCGCCTGCTCCACCAGATGACGATGGCCGAGGGTGAAGGGATTGGCGTTCATCACGATCGCGCCCGTTTTTTCCCCACACCGGCGCTTCGCGCGCAGGGATCGGCAGTAGCGCGCGATCCCCTGCGGAGTGTTCTCCATTAGCACCGCGTTGTTCCCGCTCTGGGCAATCGGCCAGAAACCGCTGCGGCCAAAGCGCTCCTTATTGCACGGACGGGTGCAGAGGAAGAGGTGAAAATGGCCGCGCTCCAGCGCCGCGTTTTCCACCTCTGCCAGCAGACGCGCGCTGAGGTTTTCCCCACGAAGCTGCTCGTTGACCGCCACGCATTTGATGACGTTGGCAGCCAGCCCGGCGCAACCCACCAGCTGCGCGCCGGACCAGGCTTCGACAAACAGCGTGATGTCGTTGTCCAGGCCAAGGCCGCTGTCTGCCAGCAGGTAGCGGATCTGGCTTAAGCGTTCCGGGTGTTTCGCCACAACGGTGTGCCGAAAATCAATGGGTTGCGATTGCATGCTGCCGCCTTACTCAGTGCGCTGCCGCGAGCCCGACGGCTGGCGCTTCCACGATCACGTTGCTCAGATGACCGATATGCTCGATCTCCACCTCAATGCGATCCCCCTCCTTCATAAACAGCGGCGGGTTGCGCTTTTTACCCACGCCACCAGGCGAGCCGGTGATGATCACGTCGCCCGGGCTGAGACGGGTGAAGGTGCTGATATACTCGATCAGTTCCGCCACCTTGTGGATCATGCTGCTGGTGTTGTCCTCCTGCACCATGCGGCCGTTCAGCCAGGTGCGGATCGCCAGGCTGTGCGGGTCCGGGATCTCATCCGCCGTCGCCATCCACGGGCCGAACGCCCCGGTCTGCCGCCAGTTTTTCCCGGCGGTGAACCAGGTGTGCTGCCAGTCGCGGGCGGAGCCGTCCATGTAACAGCTGTAGCCCGCCACGTGGCGCAGGGCGTCGTCGCGGCTGATGTTCTCCCCGCCTTTGCCGATGATCACAGCCAGCTCGCCTTCGTAGTCGAACTCGCTGGAGTGGCGCGGCTTCAGCACCGGCTCGTTGTGGCCGGTCTGTGAGTCCGGGAAGCGGACAAACAGCGTCGGGGCCGGGTTGTGCTGGTCAAACTCCTTGCGCTTGTCGGCATAGTTCATGCCCACGCAGAGGATTTTTTCCGGCTGGACAATCACCGGTAAGAAGGTGATGGCGTTCAGCGGTACATCCACCGCGTCGTTCAGAAAACGGGTGGCCTGCGCCAGCCCGTTCCCCTGCAACAGCGCTTTAAGGTCGCCATAGCGGTCGCCCAGGCGGCGGCCCAAATCAATCACGCCTTCGGCCTGTACGATGCCGTAGCTGCGTTTTCCCTGGTATAAAAAGCTTGCGAGTTTCATTGTTCTTTCCTGAAAACTTAAACGAGGAAGTTGCCCAGAATCAGCAGTGAGACAGAGACGTTAATCGCGCCGCCGATACGGGTAGCAATCTGGGCGAATGGCATCAGGCTCATGCGGTTGCCTGCGGTCAGGATCGCCACATCACCGGTGCCGCCCTGCCCGCTCTGACAGCAGGAGACGATGGCGACATCAATCGGGTGCATACCAATCTTTTTGCCAACGAAGAATCCGGTCGCCACCAGCGCGGAAACGGTGCTGACAATCACCAGCAGGTTGCTGACGGTGAACGCCGCCACCAGTTCATGCCATGGGGTAATCGCCACGCCGACAGCGAAGAGGATTGGGTAGGTCACGGAGGTCTGGAAGAATTTGTACACCACCTGGGAACCCTCCAGCAGACGCGGAGAGGCGCCGTTGCAGAGCTTCACCAGCACCGCCATAAACAACATGCCCACCGGCGCTGGCAGACCAATCAGCTTGTGACCGAGCATGCCCAGCATGTACAGCAGCACCGCCAGCAGCGCGCCCGAGGCGATGGTCGTCACGTCCGCTTTGCCGGAGAACGCAGGTTGGGAAACAGTGGCATCAGCGTTGGCGCGATTCGGCATCAGCTGGCCTTCACCGGTCAGGTGCGGGTAGCGTTTCCCGAGCTGGTTGAGGCAGCCGGAGATAATGATCGCCGTCAGGCCGCCGAGCATCACCATCGGCAGCACGCGGCCGAGCGCCACGCCCTGATCCATATGCAGCAGGGTGGCATAGCCGATAGAGAGCGGGATCGCCCCTTCCCCGACGCCGCCCGCCATGATCGGCAGAATGATAAAGAAGAAGATCTGGAACGGCTCGAGGCCCAGCGCCAGCCCAACACCCATGCCGACAATCATGCCGACGATTTCACCGCACAGCATCGGGAAGAAGATGCGCAGGAAGCCCTGGATCAGCACGGTGCGGTTCATACTCATGATGCTGCCGACGATAATGCAGCAGATATAGAGGTAGAGAATATTGGTGGATTTATAGAATTTGGTCGTGGACTCAACCACCACGTCCGGCAGCAGGCCGTAATAGACCAGCGCGGAAGGGATAAAGGTGGCGCAAATTGCCGCCGCACCGAGCTTGCCGACAATCGGCAGGCGTTTGCCGAACTCACCGCAGGCAAAGCCGAAGAAGGCCAGCGTGGCCACCATGACCACAATGTCGCTCGGCAGTTTTCCGCCCAGGCAATCAATCGCAATCAGCGCGCCCGCCAGAACGAACAGCGGCAGAGGAATAATGCCGATTTTCCAGGTATCCATAATATGCCACCAGCGCTCTTTGAGCGATGGCCGCTGAATATCAATCGGGTCGTGGGTAACAGAGAATGAATCGTCAGTTGTGCTCATAATAAGCCCCTTAGTTATTTTGTGCGTTCAGCTTAGAGTCACAAAGGCTTACTTTATGTGAGGGATGGCATATTAAAAGCGAAGTTTTAATGGACGCTATGGTTTTAATGGTTTCTTTTATTTAATGTGATTTACGCCTTATTTATTGCCGTGGTTTTTATGGTTTCTTTTCTTAACTGAACAAAGAAATAACATTTATTCATTTAACCTTAAGAGGATGAGACTTTCGGAAAAATCTTTTACAGGCTGCGCTGTGCAAGGGATCACAAGTTTTCGGCAAAGCGGGCATCCTGGCTTTAAAAGATGATATATTCAGCCGACCTGTTGATATCTCGCGTGATAGTTATGAAAGTATCGTTTCAGATCAAGCTGTTTATTTCGCTGGTCGCCTTTTTCTCAGTGCTGTTCGCATTACTGGGCGGATATTATTATGTCGATGTCGGCAGGCAGCTTTATCAGGAAATGAGCGCGCGCGCAAAAATACAGGCCGAAGAAATTGCGCTTATTCCTACCCTGCGAAAAGAAGTCGAACAAAAGGATATCCTGGGTATCCATGACTTTATGCAGAAAATAGCCGCCCGCAGCGACGCCAGTTTTATTGTGATTGGTGACAATAAGGGGCTGCATCTTTTCCACTCCGTGTTTGCCGACCGGGTAGGCAAAACGCTGGTTGGCGGAGATAACGACGAGGTATTACACGGCAAAAGCACCATCACCATCCGCAAGGGCGGGTTAGGCATTTCGCTGCGCAGCAAAGCGCCCATTTTTAATGATGCCGGGCAGGTGGTGGGGATTGTTTCGGTAGGCTATCTCACGAGCTATCTGGACACCATCACCGTCAACAAGGTGGTTAATATCCTGATTGCCGCCGTGCTGCTGCTTATCGCCCTGTTTATTTTCTCCTGGTTCTTCACCCGCAGCATCAAGAAGCAGATATTCTCTCTGGAGCCGCGCGAAATCGGCCTGCTGGTGCGCCAGCAAAAGGCGATGATGGAATCCATTTATGAAGGGGTGATTGCCATCGACGACGATCTCCGCATTGAGGTGATCAACCAGGCGGCGCGTAAATTATTAGGCTTACGCCAGCCCGCCCGCGAACTGCGGGGTCAGCTCATCAGCCAGGTGATCGCGCCCGTTCCGTTCTTCAACGCGCAAACCATGCTTGCGAAAGACACCCACGATGAGATCTGTCGCTTTAACGATCTCACAGTTATTGCCAGCCGGGTGCGGATCATGCTGGAAGATGCGTTGCAGGGCTGGGTGATCACCTTTCGCGATCGCAACGAGATCGACTCGCTCAGCGCCCAGCTCAGCCAGGTGAAGCGCTACGTTGATAACCTGCGCATCATGCGCCATGAACAGCTGAACCGCATGACTACGCTGTCCGGCCTGCTGCATATGGGCCGTTATGACGAAGCGATTCGCTACATACAGGCGCAGTCGGAACACGCTCAGGAGCTGCTGGACTTTATCTCGTCCCGCTTTAGCTCTCCGACGCTGTGTGGTTTGCTGCTTGGAAAGGCCGCCCGCGCGAGTGAAAAAGGCGTTGAGCTGAGTTTCGACCCGGCCTGCCGGGTGGATAAACCGTTCCTGCCGCTGCTCGAATCGGAACTTATCTCGATCATCGGGAACTTGCTGGATAACGCCATTGAAGCGACCCAGCGTGCACCGCTCCCGCATGCCCCGGTGGACGTGCTGATAAAGCTGAACGAGCAGGAACTGATTATTGAAGTCGCCGACCAGGGCGTCGGCATCACACCGGAGATCCGCGACCGGATCTTTGAGCGCGGCATCACCACCAAAACGCGCGGCGATCATGGTATTGGCCTGTATCTGATTGAAAGCTACGTCACACAGGCTGGCGGTGCAATTGAAGTTGCCGATAACACCCCACGCGGTGCCATTTTCTCACTGTTTATTCCCGCCACGGGAACGGCCCGGCACCCCGTACAGGAACTGGAAGATACCGACTATGCAACATGAACTTATCGACGTACTGATTGTTGAAGACGAGAACGAACTGGCGCAACTGCACGCGGAGCTTATCGGTAAACATCCGCGCCTGAGGCTGGTGGGGATTGCCGCGTCGCTGGCCGACGCGCAGGTACAACTGGAGAGCAAACAGCCGAAGCTGATGCTGCTGGATAACTACCTGCCGGACGGCAAAGGCATCACCCTTATCAGCAACCCGATGCTCACCCGCGCCAACTGCTCGGTGATTTTCATCACCGCCGCCAGCGATATGGACACCTGTAGCCAGGCAATTCGTAACGGCGCGTTCGACTACATCCTCAAGCCGGTTTCCTGGAAGCGCCTGAGCCAGTCGCTGGAACGTTTTGTGCAGTTTGCCGAACAGCAGCGCGTCTGGAAGATCGTCGACCAGCAGAACGTAGATTCACTCTATCAATTGCAGGCGAAAAACTATCGCCTGGACAACGGCAGCAAAGGGATAGAGGAGAACACGCTGGCGCGGGTGCAAATGCTGTTTAACAACAAGGCGGCGCACTGTTTTACGGTGGATGAGGTGGTGAGCGAGACGGGCCTGAGTAAAACCACCACCCGGCGCTATCTGGAACACTGCGTGGAGGTGGGTTTTCTGACGGTGGAGATGCTGTACGGGAAGATTGGGCATCCGAGAAGGATGTACCGCCGCGCAGAAGCCTGACGCAGTATTGTAGGCCCGGTAAGCTTGCGCCGCCGGGCACTCGCCGGGTGGCGCTAACGCTTACCCGGCCTACGTTCAGACATTCAATACGTATCCATACAGCCGCTTAATCCCGTCCGCATCTTTCTCGCTGTAAACGCCCTGCAACTCTGGCGAGAAACCCGGCAGCATATTAATGCCCTCTTCCAGCGCCAGGAAATAGCGCTGTACTGCTCCACCCCAGACTTCCCCGGGCACCACACACAGCACGCCCGGCGGGTATGGCAGCGCACCTTCGGCGGCAATGCGTCCTTCGGCGTCACGAATACGCACCAGTTCGACGTTCCCGCGAATGTACTCCTGGTTGGCATCCTGCGGGTTCATCACCACGGCAGGCAGGCTCTCCTGACGGAACATCGCCTTCTGTAAATCCTTCACGTTAAAGCTGACGTAAAGATCGTGCATCTCCTGGCACAGCTGACGGATCGTGTAGTCGCGGTAACGCACCGGGTATTTCTGACAGATGGTCGGAAGCACATCCGCGAGCGGCGTGTCGTCTTCAATATGCTGTTCAAACTGCCCCAGCATCGCCACCAGCTGCATTAGCTTCTCCGCGCTCTCGGCTGGCGTCAGCAGGAACAGGATGGAGTTGAGATCGCACTTCTCCGGCACAATGCCGTTCTCGCGCAGGTAGTGGGCGAGAATGGTCGCCGGAATGCCGAAATCGGTATAGTGCCCTGTTTCAGCATCAATGCCCGGCGTGGTCAGCAGCAGCTTGCACGGATCGACGAAATACTGCTCGCGGGCATAGCCTTCAAAACCGTGCCATTTTGCACCCGGTTCAAAACTAAAGAAGCGACGCTCGCTGGCGATAGCCTTCGTGGGGTGATCCTGCCATGGCCGCCCCGCCACCACCGGCGGGATAAACGGTTTGATCATATTGCAGTTGGCGATGATGGCCTTGCGCGCTTCAATGCCCAGCTCGACGCACTCCGCCCACAGCCTGCGTCCGCTCTCGCCCTCGTGGATCTTGGCGTTCACGTCCAGCGCAGCAAACAGCGGGTAAAACGGGCTGGTGGAGGCATGCAGCATGAACGCATTGTTCAACCGCTTGTGCGGGCAGAAGCGCGACTGACCGCGAATATGGTTATCCTTTTTATGGATCTGCGACGTTTGCGAGAACCCGGCCTGCTGCTTGTGGACCGACTGGGTCACGAAAATTCCCGGATCGTTCTCGTTCAGTTCCAGCAGAAGCGGAGACGTTTCCGCCATCATCGGGATAAATTGCTCGTAGCCGACCCAGGCGGAGTCAAAGAGGATGTAGTCGCAAAGGTGACCGATCTTGTCGATCACCTGACGGGCGTTGTAGATCGTGCCATCATAGGTGCCGAGCTGAATGATCGCCAGGCGGAACGGGCGCGCCTCGGCGGCTTTCTGCGGCGCGACGTCACGGATCAGTTCCCGCAGCCAGGCCTCATCAAAGCAGTGTTCATCAATCCCGCCGATAAAACCAAACGGATTACGGGCTGCCTCAAGATAGACAGGCGTTGCCCCGGCCTGGATCAGCGCCCCATGATGGTTGGACTTATGGTTATTACGATCGAACAGCACCAGGTCGCCGCGGGTCAGCAGCGCGTTGGTCACCACCTTGTTGGCCGCCGACGTGCCGTTCAGCACAAAGTAGGTTTTGTCCGCGTTGAATACTTTCGCCGCGAACTTTTGCGCGTGCTTGGCGGAGCCTTCGTGGATCAGCAGATCGCCCAGCTTAACGTCGGCGTTGCACATGTCGGCGCGAAAAACGTTCTCACCGAAGAAATCATAGAACTGCCGCCCCGCCGGGTGTTTTTTGAAAAAGGCACCGTGCTGGTGACCCGGACAGGCAAAGGTGCTGTTTCCCATCGCCACATACTGGCTCAGGGTGTCAAAAAAGGGTGGCAGCAGGTTCTCTTCATACCGGCAGGCGGCAGATTCCAGTTCCAGCAATTCCTGTGCTTTACCCGAGATGATCGCCGTGACACCCTCTGGCACCTCTCCTGGCTCTGTTGAGAACAAAAATACCGGTAACTGAAAGCCCGTACGCTTCAGCAATGCGAGAATGCCGCTGTAGCTTTCAACAACCGTAATGACGACTGCCGCCACATCGGTGAAATCGGTGTTATCCAGCATAACTTTTTCGCGATGCGTAGAAACTTTGGATACCAGCTCACGGCTGACGGCAATTTTCATGGTTTTCATAGGCGCAAATACCCTCACCGAACGGCGAGACAGGAAGGAGAAAATTCGCGCAATCATGTCACCTTTTATTTTCAGGTGCAAGAAGGAATCAGTATGCGTTACGCCTCCCAAAGCTAAGCGTAATCTGGGACGAACGTGCCATAATCATGCAATGCCAGTGCTTAAATAACAGGAGTTAAACGTGGTAATTGGACCCTTTATCAATGCGGGAGCCGTATTGCTGGGCGGTGTACTTGGGGCAGTATTAAGTCAGCGCCTGCCGGAGCGTATTCGCGTCTCCATGCCTTCTATTTTTGGCCTGGCGTCGTTAGGGATTGGTATCCTTTTAGTGGTGAAATGCGCCAACCTGCCGGTGATGGTACTGGCGACGCTGCTCGGCGCACTCATCGGCGAGTTTTGCTATCTGGAAAAAGGTATTAATCACGCGGTAGGCAAAGCCAAAAATCTGATTGCCCGACCGGGCAAGGCAAAGCACGGCACGCACGAGTCGTTTATTCAGAACTACGTTGCGATCATTATTCTGTTCTGCGCCAGCGGCACGGGGATATTCGGTTCGATGCAGGAAGGGATGACCGGCGATCCCAGCATATTGATTGCGAAAGCGTTTCTGGATTTCTTTACTGCCACCATTTTTGCCACCACCCTCGGCATCGCCGTCGCCGCGATTTGTGTGCCGATGTTGCTTATTCAGCTGGCGCTGGCCACCTGCGCCACGCTGATCCTACCGCTGACAACGCCAGCGATGATGGCAGACTTTACCGCCGTCGGCGGCCTGTTGCTGCTGGCGACAGGGCTGCGCATCTGTGGCATTAAGATGTTTGCAGTGGTGAACATGCTCCCTGCCCTGCTGCTCGCGATGCCGCTTTCCGCGCTCTGGACGCGCTTTTTCGCTTAAGTTTGCGACGAAATGGTGAGAGAGTGTGCAGTCTGCACCGAAAGCAACAAATTTCGTTGACGCCGGAGGGAGGATCGGGTTTAATGCGCCCCGTTGCCCGGATAGCTCAGTCGGTAGAGCAGGGGATTGAAAATCCCCGTGTCGGTGGTTCGATTCCGCCTCCGGGCACCACTATTCGAAGCACGCTGGTCAGAGGTGAGAAAACTGACGGGCGTTTAACGGGAGTGGTACTTGTTGATGTTGATCCTCACATCAGCATACATCAAGAAGTTACCCTCTCGATTAGGGAGCCTGCTGACACAGGCTCCCTTTTCTCGATCACTGTGAATAATTACAATGACGTGACTGAATGTCAACCATTGTAAAACATCTCTTCAGCCTTATCGGTGTAAAGTGCCATTTCCTTTTCCAGCGCCTGGCTCACAATATCCATACTGATATCAACATATTCCATTGTTGTACTCACGTTGCGGTGCCCCAGCAATCCCTTAACCAGCTGCAGGTTTCGTTCAGGCGAGCTCATCAGTGTCGTGGCAAGGGTGTGCCTGAACCGGTGGGGAGAAACATCAAATCCGCACTCTTTTGACAGTCTACGAAAAAAAGAGCGTAACGGTTGCAGCGATGGTTTTTCCGAAAGAGACGCCCTTTCTGCAGGCGAAGAGACAAACCGCTCATAGTGAAAAAGCGCATCATTATTGCCGGCACCGCAGTCCCTTGCACGCTGAAGCAATGCTTCCAGTCTCGGTCGTAAATGACTGACAACGGGAACCCGCCATTCCCGGTACGTTTTACTGCCTTCCGCTCTTAATTCAATCCACCCATCGTCAAGAGACACATCTTTTAGACGTATATGGAGCAGTTGATTTTGCCGCATACCAGTGTAACGCAAGGTGTCCAGGACAGTCAGCCAGTACCATACTGGCCTCAGAGCGCATTTAGATTCGGTTCTGGGCTCAGAAGCAAATTGCTGCATAGTTAGCCAGATTTTTGTCATCTGGTTTTTTGTTAGCGTTTTTTTACGCTTCTTGTCCTGTTTGACCGATACGCCATTGAAGGGATTTTTACTTAAGTTCGTCAGTTGAGAAGTGATGGCAAAATTATACAGGGCACGCATATGGCTGACCTTATTGTTCCAGGTATGTGCAGAAAGGCACTGCTTCTTGAGCACATGCCTTCGCCACTCAAGCACATCGCGACTGGTTATGCCGTAAGGCGGACAGGCTTCCCCGATATGCTTCCTGAAACCACGAACAACCTTCTTATAACTCCACTCGGTATCTTCGCGCAGCGATTTACAGAAAAAGTACTCATCCATAAGTTCCTGCCAGAGCCAGTCAGCACTATTTTCGTTCATTTTTTCCATTCCTCTCTTAGTAACAGTAACGCACCAGATGTCAGACCGACGTTGTGGTCAGGGGAACAAAATGAACTGACTGTCCTGAGGGATGGTCTTTCTGTATACCCGCCTGCTTTTCACCAGGTAGCCTTTTACCCGTTTGAACCTCCCGGACTTGTCGGGTGTATCGTAAAGCTGAGCAAAATAAAATCTCCTGTTATCACGACGCTTATGCAGGTTAAGTCGCTCAAAAGAAGCCTGAATGCTTTCCCGTTGAATAGTCGAACCAGTGGCCTTAAGGTAGTCGAAAAAGATACCGGGGACGGGTAAAAAGACATAGCCGGCAATAACATGGATTTTGTCTGCTTTACCATTAAAACTAATATCTCCCCGATTGAGTCCCTCCCGGAGCCAGTCAAAAAACTGTTCTCCTTCCGCTACGTCAGTACCGGAGACTGCTACGGGTACGGAATCTGATCTTTCATCACATTTGTTAACAATTGCAACCTGAGAATAGTCCGAGTTTCCTTTTGCAGACGGTTCCTTTTCATTTGCGGGGTCTTCTATCTTTTCAAGGGGTTCTGACGATTGCTGTTCCTCTGCAATCACAACGGACACGCCTGCCTGTACCTCACCTTCATTTTCTGAAGCTTTAGCATCTCCTGACATGTCGAAAAGAGAAAGGAGAGCATCAGCATCATCTTCAGAGGGCAGAGAGTCAGAGCCAGTACTTTTTTCGATTTCGCTTAAAACACTTTCTGCTTCGTTTTCTTCACGGCTTTTAACTGGTGAATCACTAAGCTGAGTGGGGTTATCAATACCTGTGGCAAGTGTAAAGATCTCAGGGGAAGATGGATCAGTTGCCCCGCTCAGAGCTGTTTGTTCAGATAACATATCTGTAGGTAAAACCGTAGCGCCCCCCTCATTTGAAAGGGCTGTATTTACTGGAATTTCACCTGCATAAGAACCTAAAATTTCCGCAGGTTTCCTCTCCATCAGAGGAGACTCTGTTTTCTCAGCTGCTTGTTTCATCAGGCTTCGGATCAACGGCATTGCCGGATGCTGGTTCCATAAGGCCCCGGCAAGATTGCCCAGAGCTTCGGGATTTTCTGCCAGCCAGCCTGTCGCTTCCGCTGGCATAAGTTGTCCGGCTGCCAGCGCTGCAAAAGCTGAGGAGTTGTCAGCTTCCCGGAAGCGAAATCGATAAGGCGAGTCCGGAACGGTTATTCCCGGAAGCCAGCTTTTACCATCAAGCAGCTCCCCCTCCAGAGACGCCAGGAGCGGCAAATGCCAGAACAGTGCAGACCAGAAAATGACCGTATTCCACATCACGTTTTGCTCTGCCTGCTCTTCTGGCGCAGCTCCGGGTGGAAACATGTATCCTTTGGCCAGTCTGACCGCACAGGTTGTGAACTGCAGCGTAAGGTCCCCGAAGCCGTCTGACTGCGACCACCTTCCCTGCTGTGTTGCCGGCACATTCTGTACCCTGGCCAGTAAGCCATGCAGTGGCGTTATATAAAACCGGTGATAAACATCCGCCGGAAGTGAGCTGTTTTCCCATATTTGTTGCAGGCAGGTTTTTCTCAACGGGCTACAGCACAGCGTATCGACCGTACGCGGAGCGTGGTAGCCGGCAGGTGTGAAAGCGGATACATGACGTGCTGGTTCCGGTTCACCTTTTGAAAACAGAAACCTCAGAGTCCTGATTCTGTCGCGCATGATTTTCTCCTGGTATAGGGCTGCCCAGTGTTGTGACACTCCCCGCGCTTCACCATAAAAAACCAGTTACTCATTCTCAGAAGTTTTTCCCGTTTCTTCGTGGCTGTCGGCACTCTCTCCATTTCCGGACGGTACGGTTTCGTACGTCGTCTCGCGGTTTTTCCCGCCTTCATCGCTCAGCCAGCGCATCAACTCGTTAAGCACGAGCGTTCTTCTGGCCCGGGTGACAGCCACGTACAGCAGGTTGGTCTCATCCTGCCGCTCATCCTGCGAAAGAAGCGGGTCGGTAATGTCGGTAAAATCCTCACTCAGCATCACCACCGGCCATTCGAGCCCCTTGCTGCGGTGTGCGGTTGAAACCGTGACCTGAGCCTCTTTTTCATGAGTGACGACCTGACGGCGCATAATGGCCAGCTTTTGAGGGAGCGGGAAAAAGTCATCGAGCAGGCGAATAGCCTGGTTCATCTCCACGTCCTGCGTGGCTTTGGCTATCGAGCAGTACTCGTCAAAATCCCGGTAGTCCCGGCTGAAGCGCGGGGACTGCATCTTTTCAGGCATATCGGCGGAGAACCAGTACAGATCCTCAAGCTCTTCGGTCTTGTAGCCTTCAATCCCGCCGACCCAGAAGACCTTTTTCTCCATGAGACTTGCCGTTAAAGCACTCCCAATCACACCGGATACCGTCCGGCTCAGTACAGCAATGTGCTCAGTTCCCTCCGGAATTCGGGTCACCACACTGTCTTCCCCCCCGTTGCCTGTTACCTGTTTATCTTCACCGGCACGGTCCAGCAGGATGTTGGCCATACGCGCGACCTCAGGGCCAAAACGAAAACTCGCCGTCAGCCACAATTTGTCTGCCTGCGCCAGCTGAGGGGCATTGAGCGCGTTATCCGCCCCGCGAAAGCGGTAAATCTGCTGGTAGCGGTCGCCGACCAGGATGACCCGGCAGGGCTGATTCAGTACAAACGCACTGGTCACCGGGTTAGCGTCCTGCGCCTCATCGAAAAGGATGGTATCCCAGCGTGTTGATAAATCAGGATGTGAAAGCTGGAAAAGTTTAAGGTAGGTGTCGTGCGTGACGGGAAAGGTTGAATCAGTACGGCTCATTTCATACCAGAGGATTTGGATTGCCCCCAGAATTTTACCGGCATCGAGACCGTGGCGATCATCCTCAGACGGCAGATGTATCAGCCCCGGCTCAGTATCTGCACTGCAGAGGAACATGTTCAGCCCGCTTAGCGCCAGCCGCGCCAGCGGCCAGTGGCGGGTATTGAGCTTGCGGGCCACATCCGTAATGCGCAGACTGGCTGTCAGCCGGTCACGGAAATGCCTGCCGAAACGGGCCCATGCCAGCTGATGCGACGTTTTACACTCTACGTTATAGGGGAATTTGCGTTCAGCCTCATCCCGCACAGCGCGATTATAGGCAAGGTAAAGCATCTTACTTTCCGGGTTGGCTTCAGCGTAGTTCACTAACGTGGAGGTTTTGCCTGTGCCTGCAAACGCATTTACCACAAGATGATTACCCTTCCATTCGATGATGGCGTTTTGTTCGGCTGTTGTTTTCCAGGTCACTGTGTTCTCCCGCAGCAGCAGATGTGAAAAAAAACAGCCTGACAGCGGGAAGAGTTCACTACGATAAAAAACCAGATACCGTGCTTCAGAAATAAAAAACGCTCCCGGGCGGGAGCGTGTGGATGTGATTATGCCGCCTGCAAGTACCGTGGATCCAGACGAACAGGCCAGCCGCCGAGATAGTGCCCGGGGGTATAGAGTATCCGGCGTCGTTCATTCGCCAGGGTATTACCTACCACCACTTCGCCGGCAATCCCGCACAGGGACAGCTGTATGTAAGCCATTCCGGCCGCAAGCGGATCGATATCTGTCGCGGATACCCACAGATACCGGTGCGGTGGCCACCCCGCCTTTTGCAGAACATCAGCAAATGCCAGCACCATGCAGCCGGCACCGCACGCAGGTTCACTCAGGGTGATGAAGGGTTTGTCACGGAACAACGCTTCAGTGTCGCCCAGCTGCATGGCCGCCATCATTCTGGCCACGTCCCAGGGCGTGAAAAACTGCCCCCTGTATTTGTCACCCAGCTCCAGCTGCATAAAGACGCGGCCAAGGAAGTCCCCGGGCGCTTCACCCAGCCCGTTAACAACGTGGGCCAGCAGCTGCGCCATGCGCGTGACGTCCTCCTTTTCGTATCCACCGACTATACGCAGATACTTTTGCTCCTGCGCTTCACTGAAGTGAAGCCGGTTTTCCAGCGCGATGACGCTGCAGCTGATGAAGTCTTCAAACACTTTAAACCGGTGATGATACCGGGCCGTCTGACTGAACAACTTAACAAAGGCTTTTTCGTGGTTAATCATGCCAGGCATGCGTCTTCTCCATAAAAAAAGGGAACACGCACCCTGACCAGGGGACGTGTCCCCTGAGGGTAAAAAGCCACGGCATTGCCGTGGCTGGGTTAACGGAGGAACAGGCTTTTACCCCCGGACCTCACGATAAGATGCTGCTTCCTGAGTCGATAACGCCGGCTCATCGCTGACGAGATAAAGCACCTGACCGGGCTGAGACGCGCCGGCCGCACCTTTGTGTCCGTCGACATGTTCGCCGCCGTCATAGCAGTCGTAACCGCTGAGCCCGCTCACGGGCTCGCTGTAGCTGTGACGCACCTCGCAGTCAAATACCGCAGAAATTTCCCCGACAACCTCACCTGACGGCGGAAGCCAGGGCGTATCCATCTGCAGCGTAAGACTGTTTGGCGAATGCCGCTGCCAGTTGACATTGTGCCCGGCAGGCCACTCCATGCCGTACTGCCGGCAGTAGAGGCTGGTTGTGGTCGATACGCCTGACATCAGCCCTCCGGAACCGTTCAGCTCTGCTGCCAGCCGCGTAGGTATGACGGCCAGCATATCGCAGGGCTGGGAGCGTTCAGGATACTGGCTGAGCCGCTCCCAGGCAGTTGCGGCATCAGACTCATCGCCGGCGCTGACCAGACCAAACCAGTCGGTGTATTGCCTGGCAATCAGCTCCGCCATAACCTCACGTGCCGGGTCGGGAATATTCTCCCATTTCAGCGCGCCCAGACCTGACTGGTGATACAGCCGGTCAATGGCCCGGATGGTTTCCGCATCGAGGATGGCATCCTTCAGCAGGAGCGCCAGCCAGCTTTCAAACGCCTGATTGGCCGCAGTGGAAAGCCCTGTGCCTGCACGGACCAGCCCCTGACAGGGCGGATACGACGTTGTGCGCACCGGCTTGAGTATCCCCGCCGCGCCAGCCAGAAAAAGCTGTATGCTCTGCTGCACTGCGTGGCGGTGACGCGGTACGTCAGTTCCGTTTATCCACTGCAGCATGACATCAATGCAGACGGATTTACCGGTGATTTCCAGGCGGTTATGACACCATTCGGACATAGTGAATACTCCTCTTTCATAAAAAAAAGAGGACACAGCCCCGTGAGGAGCGGTGTCCTCACGGGAGGGCGACAGTTACGGAATAACCGCCACCGGATAAGTTAATTACGCCGCCACAGCCTGACTTTCAGGCAGTGCCAGTAGATATTCCGACGCTTCCCGGGCATGCCGGCAGGCGCGGAACAGGGCCTTTTTGTCAGATTTCAGCACCTTCAGCCAGTGGTCCACATAGCTGTCGTGCTGAACCTCACCGAATACCCCGAGTTGGGCACACAAAAACGCACTGCCCATTTCGGCGATGAGCTCCTCAAAGGCATACACCGGGTCCCCGAACTTGCGGGATGAGGAGGTTATCCCCTCCCGGTTAAGTCGCTTCGCATGACCGGTACTGTGTACCAGTTCATGCAGCAGCGTGGACCAGCAGTCCGCCTCCGTAAAAAACTGCTCAGCCACCGGCATCACAATTTCATCCGTCAGCGGACGGTAATAAGCCCGGTTCTGAGGCAGCATCCGGTGTTTAACCCCTGTGGCGTTAAACATCCGGATCACCCTGTTCATCACGTCCGGGCTGAGTATGCCGTCCTCATCCACCGTCGGCGGTTGCTCAGGTGAAGCCGCAACCTCTGCCGGCAACCCCTCACACTGCTCAGCGTTGAACAGCTGCAGGGGTTTAAGCATCGGCACGGTTTCCATCAGCGGTTTACCGTCACTGTCATAAAGGCGGTTGCCTTCGCGATCCTCCGCCTGCTTCGTCCAGTCCTTATAAACCACCGCCAGGGTGGCTTTCTCACCCTTACGCACCTGCCCGCCAGCCTGCTGCGCCTGCCGGTAAGTCATCCAGCGGTTATTGCGAAAACCCTGCTCTTCCGCTGACATCCAGAGAAGCAGGACATTCACGCCGCTGTAGTGACGTCCGGTTGTGGCATTTAGGGGCAGACCGGCCAGACCGATGCCGGCAGCCGCGCGCCACGGCTTACGCCAGGGCGCGACGCCGTTTTCCAGAGCGACAACAATGCGGTCGGTGATCTGACGATAAAGGTCAGTATGTTTTGCCGGACGGCGGGCCGCCTTGTGTGAAGTCGTTTTTTTCATGAGATATACCTTTAATCAGAGGCATACCCCTGCGCCGGCGGGCGCAGAGATACGCCCGTCGACGGGAAATTCAGAAGTCAGTTACCATGCGGCATAAAACCACAGGTATTCATGTTCAAAGTCAAAATCACTGAGCAGGCTTTCCAGCCTGTCACGCAGGGTGAAAACGTACTGCAGCCGGCGCTGAAGAAGCTGATTATCCTCATTCCCCTCTGTAAATGTCGCAATCGCACAGTCCAGCCTCTCTTTCAGTTGCTGAATATGCTCGCGTGACAGTTCCAGACAGGTCGCGTTTTCCACCTCACCGACATGCTTATCCACCCAGGTAATCAGTGAAAAATCGCGGCTCAGTTCATACACCGGATGATACGGTGCCGGTACTGCGACGATCTGCCTGTGCTGGCTGTAGAGAAAAATATCCAGTCCCATACGGGCCTCCTTCGGTTCAGAAAGAGGCAGGAACCTTTCCGGCAGGAAAAGTCCCTGCCGGGGTGAGTTAACGTCCGGTTATTCGCAGCGCCCCCTGCGGGGTCACCTGCGATAACCTGGCCTGCAGCCTGCCACAGGCGTTCAGAAAGGTTTGATGATCTTCAGGCTTCGCCCGCTTACAACTGATGAAGGCCGCCTGCTTTAGCAGACGCACGGCGTTTTCACGCCAGCGGCAGAGTTCATCAGGCCCGACACAGGCATTGAAGTGACAGACTGCACTCGCCAGAAGCTGATCGGCTTTCTGGCGGTACTGCGCGACTTTCACCCGGTCAGTCGCTGCGGTGAGCACCTGTATCTGTGTGTCGGTAATCAGGATCCTCAGGTCCGTCCTGCCGGACAGTACAGAGGTGGCTACCGCGTCGCTTATCGACAGTGATTCAATGAAATCATCGCCGCCGGCAAGCAGGCGTGCCGTGTCGTACCAGTCCTCATTTTTCTGAGGGTGACACCCTGTGGCATACGCAATACGCGGCACCGGATCGTTGCCCTGCCAGGCACCGGTGGCCGGCATAAGATAAACACCCTCATCCTTTGCCAGGTGAAGCTGACCTCCCTGCATGCGGGCGGCCAGCAGGACGTTCGTCAGGTCTTTGTTGTCGAAAAAAAGCATGGGGCTCTCCTTTAAAAACGGGAGAGCCGCCCCGTCCGGAGTGATCTCTCCCGACGGGGTTAAAGTCAGTACTGTTTACAGCGCGTCAGTTTTTTCCGCGACCCGCTTCAGTTCATACAGCTGAAATTCAGCCTCCGTAAACGCATTCCAGTCGTCGTTGCTCAGCACACGCTCACCACCGCAGAGCAGCTGCAGCAGCAGGGAATCAAACGCGTCACCACGCACCGGCGTTTTCAGTACCGGCTGAGGCGCGGTCAGCGTCGGCTGCTCAGGCAGGCCGAGATGTCGCTCAATCCAGCGTAACGGTAACGCCCAGCTGCGGCCTTCGTCAGAAGAATGTATCCGAAAGCTGCCCGGACACAGGTTATGCAGCAGGACCATCACAATGCGTGCAAAGAAATCGCAGGGCTGATGCTGAAAATCCAGCTCCTGGATACTCAGCGTATTGCGGTTGCGCTCACGCTCAATCGTCATGTTGACCGGCCAGACACTGCCGCCTGTGTCGCCACAAAACGCCATGACATCAGCAACCGGAAAGAGGTCAGCCGCGCGATTAAGCGACGGCAGATACGTATTCCCCGGACGCAGACGCACCGGCAGTTGCCAGAAAGTTTCTGTGACGGCCTGAACGAAAGCATGCCAGTGTCGCAACGGAACCGTGCTGACGTGCTCGATGGTGTAGACAACCGACATGGAAGCCGGCGAAGAAAACAGGTTTTTCATCGATAAATCCTCCGCGAATAAAAAAGGGGGGATTTATCCCCCGGACGGGAGTAAATCCCCGTCAGGGTGTGTTCTTTCTGCTGGTTACATCCGTTCGAGAGCCGCTATAGCCCGATCACACCGGGCATCCTGGATACCTTCATCCACGGCCTTCTCCCAGAAGGGCCGGTTAATTTCTTTTCCCAGCTCGTCCAGCGTGAAGAGCAAATTTTTAGACGTATCAGGCAAAGGCGGAATATCGCCTTCCCCGAGTAAAAAGACAAACCAGCCATAAGCTGTGCCGGTGCCAATGATGGAATCTTCCAGAAACGTCAGTTCATTCGGTTCATCCCGGTCCGTATGAAGATCGAGACGCTGGAATGCCCTTATGCTCAGAAGTTCACTCTCAAGCAGGCAAAGCCAGCTGAGCGTGTCCAGTGGAGTTTTAAGCGTATAAACGTCTGTGTGCATGGGTATATCCTCAGGTAAATAACGGGATATTCCCTCCGACGGAGAGATATCCCCGTCAGGGTCCACAACATTTTTTGACCGGCGTTCATCAACCGATCAGTTCAGTGCATATGAATCAGATTGCTCCTGATACACATATTCAGGATTAAAGCGCAGGCTTTTCAACGCAGCTACCGACAGTGGATCTACGGAATTTATGCCCGAAACGGCCACGCCATCCAGTATGTCGCCAGCCTCCACCCGGGGAGAATATCCGTAATACTGACACCATACACAGAGTTCGGGGTCAGCCGGATCACAATCACCGAGCGGTGCGACAAAAACCTGTTCGCCACAGGAGACGTTATCTCTGAGGATTTCGCCCGGATGAAAACACCACTTACGGGGCCATACTGAGCGGGACATACATCCCGTCGCGTCTCAGACATCGACAGAATACGGAAAGTGACATCGTGCAGTGCTTCAGTCATGAGAATGCCCTCCGGAAAGAAAACGGTAGCGCAGGTGTGCCAGATGCTGTGCCTGACGGCAAGCATGGCGGTATGCGTTTCGACGACCTGTTATTCCCTCAGGAAAGGAAACCGGCAGGCGGTGAAAAACATACTCGGCGCGGTGGCAACCTGTACGAACGGTAAGAAAGACGTTAACGCCCTGGTCTTTGACAGAAGTGATGTGCGCACGGACGGCATAATTGCCCGAACCGTTGACATACCAGCTGCTGTTGCGATGCAGATAAATGAAAGATTTCAATCTCCGGACAGCTGCGTCAGCAGACTGCTGAAGCTGAGTAAGGAGATGTTCAGGGAAAACCGCAAAAGAGATGACAGACATGGTGTTTCTCCATAAAAAAAGGAAACACCTGCCCGACCGGGAAGTGTTTCCCGTCGGGGAGTCAGAAAAAACAACATTCTGACTGTCTGATAAGTTGAAATGACCTCAATCACTGTTCAGCGATATCCGTTTCCAGAGGTTAAACGGATTTACCACCCGAAGGTATCCTCTCTCAGGCTGCGAGGATTTTCCGGTCACCCGAAGGTGTTTCTCTCAGACCGGTGAAACGTTAGCTGCTAGTCACCCGAAGGCGCTCCTCTCAGACTGCCGGAGCATTAGCTGGTTGCATGTAGCAACAAGTAAGCCTGTCTATTTTCAGAGCAAATAGTGAACATGTCAACTGACGAACTGGCACAATATTGTCATTAACTTTTTTTAATAACAGTCCCTAGCCTACGGCTAAGATTATTTATACATTTTCGCTGACTTATATCCTAACTAAGGAAGGTGCGAATAAGCAGGTCATTTCTTCCCAAGCTGACTCGCTGATTAAAATTTCGCGGATCTGGGCCGATTTTTTTCCCGCAAACACATCGAATCAGCCTATTTAGGCTATTTTTTCCACCATTTCTGGCGTTATTTCCGGTTTTTACTGAGATCTCTCCCACTGACGTATCATTTGGTCCACCCGAAACAGGTTGGCCAGGGTGAATAACATCGCCAGTTGGTTATCGTTTTTCAGCAGCCCCTTGTATCTGGCTTTCACGAAGCCGAACTGCCGCTTGATGATGCGAAACGGGTGCTCCCCCCTGGCACGGATGCTGGCTTTCATGTATTCGATGTTGATGGCCGTTTTGTTCTTGCGCGGATGCTGCTTCAAGGTTTTTACCCTGCCGGGACGCTCGGCGATCAGCCAGTCCACATCCACCTCGGCCAGCTCCTCGCGCTGTGGCGCTCCTTGGTAGCCGGCATCGGCTGAGACAAATTGCTCCTCTCCATGAAGCAGATTACCCAGCTGATTGAGGTCATGCTCGTTGGCCGCGGTGGTGACTAGGCTGTGGGTCAGGCCACTCTTGGCATCGACACCAATGTGGGCCTTCATGCCAAAGTGCCACTGATTGCCTTTCTTGGTCTGATGCATCTCCGGATCGCGTTGCTGCTCTTTGTTCTTGGTAGAGCTGGGTGCCTCAATGATGGTGGCATCCACCAAAGTGCCTTGGGTCATCATGACGCCTGCTTCGGCCAGCCAGCGATTGATGGTCTTGAACAATTGACGGGCCAGTTGATGCTGCTCGAGCAGGTGGCGGAAATTCATGATGGTGGTGCGATCCGGCAGGGCGCTATCCAGGGATAATCGGGCAAACAGGCGCATGGAGGCGATTTCGTACAGGGCATCTTCCATGGCACCGTCGCTCAGGTTGTACCAATGCTGCATGCAGTGAATACGCAGCATGGTCTCCAGCGGATAGGGCCGTCGGCCATTGCCCGCCTTGGGATAAAACGGCTCGATGACAGCGGTCATATTCTGCCATGGCAGAATCTGCTCCATGCGGGAGAGGAAAATCTCTTTTCGGGTCTGACGGCGCTTAGTGCTGAATTCACTATCGGCGAAGGTGAGTTGATGGCTCATGATGTCCCTCTGGGATGCGCTCCGGATGAATATGATGATCTCATATCAGGAACTTGTTCGCACCTTCCATAATGCCCGATGACTTTGTCATGCAGCTCCACCGATTTTGAGAACGACAGCGACTTCCGTCCCAGCCGTGCCAGGTGCTGCCTCAGATTCAGGTTATGCCGCTCAATTCGCTGCGTATATCGCTTGCTGATTACGTGCAGCTTTCCCTTCAGGCGGGATTCATACAGCGGCCAGCCATCCGTCATCCATATCACCACGTCAAAGGGTGACAGCAGGCTCATAAGACGCCCCAGCGTCGCCATAGTGCGTTCACCGAATACGTGCGCAACAACCGTCTTCCGGAGCCTGTCATACGCGTAAAACAGCCAGCGCTGGCGCGATTTAGCCCCGACGTATCCCCACTGTTCGTCCATTTCCGCGCAGACGATGACGTCACTGCCCGGCTGTATGCGCGAGGTTACCGACTGCGGCCTGAGTTTTTTAAATGGCGGAAAATCGTGTTGAGGCCAACGCCCATAATGCGGGCGGTTGCCCGGCATCCAACGCCATTCATGGCCATATCAATGATTTTCTGGTGCGTACCGGGTTGAGAAGCGGTGTAAGTGAACTGCAGTTGCCATGTTTTACGGCAGTGAGAGCAGAGATAGCGCTGATGTCCGGCAGTGCTTTTGCCGTTACGCACCACCCCGTCAGTAGCTGAACAGGAGGGACAGCTGATAGAAACAGAAGCCACTGGAGCACCTCAAAAACACCATCATACACTAAATCAGTAAGTTGGCAGCATCACCCGTTGGTCAGATGAATGCCATTCCCTTGACAGTTGAAAATTTATGAGAGAGTTAAAAAAACGCTCCCGGACGGGAGCGTAAGCCAGTGACTTCGGCGTCAAATGAGGGTCTAACAAGTGGAGCTGCGGGTTAATTCTGGGTGATCTGGCTGCGATGCTTTTCAGCCTGCTGCTGATGAATAACGGAAGATTGACCATTATTCGCCTTCTCATGCACAACAGCGGCTTTCTCATGCTCGTTCATTTCGGAAAATGATTTTGCTGTTTCGTTAGAAGCTGCTGGCTTGGATTTCATCATTTTTTTATGCATTTCAGCCATGTCCTGATGGGCAGCAGAATTGCCGTTTTGCATCATTTCATGGGACATTGCGGCCTGATCGTGACCGCTCATATCCATCATTTTCATGCTCTCCCCCTGAACTGCACTTTTTTCAGCGGATGATTGCATCTGATGGGCAGGCGCCTGGGCATTATTTACCTGGTCATGCATGTTCATTGTCTCTGCAGCCCAGGCAGATGAAGCGACAGCCATCATGGCAATAAAGGATACAAGGATCTTTTTCATGGTTGGGTCTCCGGTGTTTTCATACCCGAACAATCAATGCTTATAACAGAGAAAGCATTTGATCTCAGGGCTGGTTGATCATCATGCTAGGAACCGGGCGATTGAATTATCACGCTGTCCTGATTTATGGCTGATTATAAAAAACCGCCTCTGTTTATCGCGTGACTGAACGATGACATTTTTGTCACCTTCCGGGTTTCTCCTGAATAACGGTATTAATCCATTAACAGACGCACACTGAACACAATTTCCCGCCCCTGCTGTTCTGCTGACAGCTCGCCGCCGTGAGCATGAATGATCGACCTTGTAATTGATAATCCCAGCCCCGCGCCTTCCGTGTTGTAGAACCTTGATGAGTCTGCGCGATAGAACCGGTCAAACAAACGTTCCAGATTAGCGGGAACCTGGCCGGATATCGTATTCGTAATCATCACGTTCACACAGTCACTGTCACGCTCAAGGTGTATCGCTGTACAGGTGTTATCGGGAGAATACTTGATTGCATTGGAAAGCAGGTTACTGAAAGCACGTCGGAGCATATCGCTGTCTCCGGCAACAACGCCCTCTCCTTCAACCGTGATTGTCTTTCCTGTTTCGTCTGCCAGGGGCTCGAACAACTCACGTAATTCATTCAGTTCGGCTGCCAGATCCACATCATGTTTATCCAGCCGCAGCAGACCATGCTCTGAACGTGCCAGAAAAAGCATGTCACTGGTCATTCGTGACAACCTTTTCAGTTCTTCCAGGTTAGCGAATAAAATTTCGCGGTAATGCGAAACATCCCTTTCCTTAGCCAGTGGATTGGCCCCTATATTTCCATACACTTTTTATCACTTAACCCATTACTGGTTCGCCGCCGCAGATATTCCCGTGGCGAACGATACCCCAGTGCACTATGCGGATGCCATTCGTTGTAATGTTCGAAGGCCTCCGCAAGGTTCTTTACCGCTGTTAACCCGTCGGGTTTCGGCATGATGCTGATGTAATCGCGCTTCATCGTTTTCACGAAGCTCTCTGCCATCCCGTTGCTTTCCGGGCTACGTACCGCCGTATGTTTAGGCTCCAGTCCTACCATTCTGGCGAACTGACGCGTCTGATAAGAACGGTAGGCTGAACCGTTGTCTGTCAGCCACTCAACTGGGGATGTCGGCAGGCTGTTACCGAAACGACGCTCCACGGCACCCAGCATGACGTCCTGCACGGTTTCACTGTCATATCCACCGTTACTGGCCGCCCAGTAAAGTGCCTCGCGATCGCAACAGTCCAGAGCGAACGTGACCCGCAGTTTTTCACCGTTATCACAGCTGAACTCGAAGCCGTCAGAGCACCACCGCTGGTTACTTTCTCCAACGGCCACTTTCCCTGTATGCGCCCGCTTCGATGGCGGTATTTCCGGTTTACGCTCAAGCAGCAGCGCATTCTGACGCATGATGCGGTATACGCGTTTGGCATTGATCACCGCCATGTCGTCAGTTTCTGATTGTCTGCGCAGCAGTGCCCATACCCGACGATAACCATAGGTGGGCAGATCGCCGATAACGGTATGGATACGGGCCAGCGCGTCAGTATCATCAGGCTTGCGCTTGCACCGACGATCCTGCCAGTCCTTCGACCGACGGGCCATGGCATGCAGTTGCGCACGTGAGACCCGGAGGCAACGACTGACAAGGCTTATTCGCCATCCTCCGGCAACAAGGGCACGTGCGCTATCCACTTTTTTTGTCGGCCATATTCAACGGCTTCTTTTAGCAGCTCGTTTTCCATGGTTTTCTTGCCCAACAGGCGTTGCAGCTCTTTAATTTGCTTCATCGCAGATGCCAGCTCCGACGCGGGCACAACCTGTTCTCCTGCGGCAACGGCTGTAAGGCTGCCTTCCTGATACTGCTTACGCCACAGGAACAGCTGACTGGCAGCAACGCCATGCTGACGGGCGACCAGCGACACGGTCATTCCGGGCTCAAAACTCTGCTGAACAATGGCGATTTTTTCCTGAACACTTCGCCGTCTGCGCTTCTCTGGACCTAAAACATCAATCATTCGGACTCCAACGACTAGTCTAAAAACTAGTATTAAGACTATCACTAACTTAAGTGATACCAACTGTCTGGAGATTCAGGGGGCCAGTCTAGCCAGTGCAAACTGCGTCTGCATCATCAGATTACTGACTGGTGTGCGCAGCTCATGCGCGATGTCAGACGAGAAATCTGACAGTTTCCGGAATGCCCCCTCCAGGCGATCAAACATATTATTGAACTCCTGCATGGTCTCAGAGATTTCCGGCGGAGCCAGATCGGGATTTAGACGCTGATCCAGGCTGTGTACGGTCATGGAGGAAGCCAGACTGGTCATTTCCCGTAGCGGTTTCAGACCAATACGTGTGGTCAGCCAGCCCAGAAAAACAGAAATAAAGACCAGACCGATATTGAACCAGAACAGCCAGGTACTGAGTTTGTCCATAAACAGGGTGTGATACCCAGTATCCGTGGCAACCGTAATGATGACATGTTTGCTTTTACCCTGTTCCGGCGTCACGGCAACCCGCCGCGAGATACTGCGGTACACGGTGTTATTTTCTTCCGTCTGGATCATATAGTCGAGAATATCACCCGACTTATTAAGCAGGACCGCTGGAACAACAGAATTTTTGGCATAGAGTTCAACAATTTTTTCATTTTCCATGTTTTTTATAGAAATGAATAAGCCATTGTGCCCCACCATCGCATCGTTTATTTTTTCTGATAATGACTTAATATCCGTTTTGTTCCTGAACGTCTCTGTTTTAAGAAACTCTTCGGTGAGCTGAAGTTTACCTGTCAGAAAATCGCGGTCCTGATTATCGAAATAGCCATTAAGGGTGCTAATCAGGATAAAACTTGATAACCACCATACCGTAAGCATCACCGCAGAAAAAATCAGGCTCAGGCGTGTGGTCAGGGAAATTTTGAACCTCACTCTTCTCTGATCTCCAGGACATATCCGGCACCGCGAACGGTATGGATCAGTTTTGGCTCAAAGTCATCATCAATTTTACTTCTCAGACGTCTCACGGCGACATCAATCACATTCGTATCACTGTCAAAATTCATGTTCCAGACCAGGGACGAGATAAGACTCCTGGGTAACACTTCTCCGGTGCGTTGCAGCAGCAACTCAAGCAGAACGTATTCTTTACCGGTGAGATGGATCTTCTTCCCCGAACGGATCACGGTCCGGCGCACCATATCAACGGTCATATCGGCGATGGTGCAGACTGTTGCGGCCTGCGAGCGTGCCCGGCGCAGTAGGGTTCTTACACGTGCAACCAGCTCCGTAAAATCAAAGGGCTTAATCAGGTAGTCATCTGCGCCAAGCTCCAGTCCTTTCACTTTGTCCCGCACGTTGTCCTTTGCGGTTAAAAACAGGACCGGTTCTTCGTGCCCGGACTCCCTCAGTGCGCTGATGATTTGCCACCCGTCGAGGAAAGGCAGCATCACGTCCAGTATTATCAAATCATACTGTCCCTTCGACGCGGCCCCGAGACCATCGCGGCCATTATTAAAGAGATCGGCCTGATAGCCTTCCTCAACCAGTCCCTGCTGCAGGTAACGACCTGTTTTTTGTTCGTCTTCAACGATTAAAATACGCTGCATGGTCAACTCGCTGATATGAAAGTAAAAATCTCACGCATGAGCTTTGGCTGTCCCCTAGCTGACCTGAGACGGAGCAAGCATTCCGAGCCACGCTACGGCGCCCAGAATGATAATCGCAACAACGAATTCTGTCAGGATGCTGTTTCGCATCAGGGCAACGCTGAGATCATAATTCCCTTCCCTGACCATAACTTCAAGCCGGGGACCCAGGTGAAACCGGTTTGCTGCAGCCAGAAGAAGCATCAGAACAAACAGAGCCGTCTTGGCAAGCAATATCCTCCCCCAGGAACTGTTGAATAAGGGAGTTAAGTTACCCTCAGCAATATACAGATAGTTGACCAGCGCACTCAGGATCAGGGCTACAACAATCACCGTTCCTGCCGTGGCAAATTTTGCCAGGGAGTCAGATATCACAATGACGCTCTGTGCATTATGCTCGTTTCTGCGCATCAGCAGGATAGCAAATGCAACCAGAGCACCTGTCCAGGCACCTGCAGCGCCGAGATGGGTCAGATCGCTCAGTAAATGGAGATAGTAATGCAGACCGTCATGCATAACGGCGTGTCCTCCCCAGGCAAGTGTAGCCAGCGCCACGCCCCCACTCATCGTCATCAGCAGGCAGGACAATACTCTCTTATTAGTGTAAAGGAACAAAGCACCGAGTGTGGTAAACAGGGCACAGAGCCTGACAATCCAGCTAATACCCACATCAGTTTCTTCTATCACCATCTCGATAACATGGATGGATAATTCTCTGAGGTCAGTTACTCCACTCATGGCATTAGATACCAGGAGCATATTAATGCCAGTAAGAATGATGCCTGTAACAACAGCAAAGGTTATAAACGACCTGAAATTAGTCAGGTTATAGGTTTCATGTCTGACACCGCTTATTCCATATATCTGAAAAAATGGCAATCCAAATATTACCATCAAATCCAGATAAAGAAGAAAACGAATAACAATCATAATCAGGTCGTTCATAATATTACTTCACTGTAAAGGTGTAATTACCGGTAATAGGGTGCGTATCTGAAGAAACCGCGCGCCAGTCAACACGATAAGTGCCAGCGGGTAAAGGCTCTCGCGGAATAATGACCATCGATTTAGGGTCAGCGCCTGGCGCCACTTTTGCCGCGACCGGCATCGGAGAATGTGATGACATGCCTTTCATACCCGTCATCGTTAATTTTGCACCTGAGAATTTCACGGTCAGATTTTCCGAGAAATTAAGCTGAATCTTTTCCGGGGCCGCTACGGCTGAATCAGCCTGTGGCACAGAGCTTTTTAATTCCGGATGGGCCATAGCAGAGAAAGCAACGCCCATAACGAGGCCACCTGTAAGAATGGCTTTATTTAAAATCGACATTTTATTTACCTGTTTAGTTGAGTGTTTTATATCAGTGCGTTAAAACCAGATTCTGGCTCCCGCCAGGAATACTACCTGATGGTCTTTCTCACCTTCTCTTTTCGCCATATCGGATGTTTTCCCGTAAAGTTGATTCCAGGAAACGCCTATATAGGGTGCAAACTCACGGCGTATTTCATAGCGCAGCCGGAGCCCCAGCTCTGTGTCAGTCAGTCCCCTGCCGCGACCCCGCGATTCATCATCCTGACTGTAGAAATTCACCTCATAGGATGGCTGGAGTATGAGCCGGTTAGTCAGTAAAACGTCGTATTCTCCTCCCAGACGAAGGGCTGCTTTTCCGCCATTACTGACAAAACCCGAAATTTCAGACTCAAAATTATAGAGTGCCAGCCCCTGAAAACCGACAGCAGCCCAGGTCCGGGCAGAAGCAGGTCTGAAATCCTGCCTGACACCCGCAACCAAATCCCACCATGGGCCAACCGCATGTCCCCAGAGTAACTGCGCTTCAGCCGCCTCCGTTTCCCCATTGCTTCGTTCACCTTCACTCTTTAGCCAAATCCGATCTGTGTCGCCTCCAATCCAGCTGTTAACACTCCAGCTGAAATTGTTGGTGTTATCCGACCGTTGCCATTCCAGTTGATCCAGCAGAACCAGATAATTAATCGCACTGTCGTGAATCGCATGCCCCTGTAAATTGCCGAATGCAGCCTTCCGGTCGGCATCGGTAACAGGCGGAATTGGCGTTCTGCTCTCAGTTACAATGGGCTCCATTGACGTCATCTCAGTGAAATTCTCATCTGCTGGCATCTGCATGGCAGACATGTCGTGCCCGGCGTGGGGATCTGCAGAGACGGAGCCCGCCGCAATAGAAAGCTGTGAGGTAAACAAACCGGCGACCAGAACAGGTATGGCCTTCAAATTTCTCTTCATTCGCATCATTCCTCCACCCGGACTTCACGAAACATTCCCATTTCCATGTGATAGAGCAAATGGCAGTGATACGCCCAGCGGCCAAGCGCATCTGCTGTCACTCTGTAACTGCGTTTTGTACCAGGGGGAACATCTATTGTGTGTTTACGAACCATGAAATTACCGTTTTCATCTTCCAGATCGCTCCACATACCATGCAGGTGAATGGGGTGAGTCATCATGGTATCGTTGATCAGCGTGATCCTGAGCCGCTCACCGTATTTCAGCAGCACCGGTGCGGCATCTGAAAACTTGATTCCGTTAAATGACCAGGCAAACTTTTCCATGTGGCCGGTTAAATGCAGTTCTATGGTACGGCCAGGTTCACGTCCGTCAGGATCCTCAAAGCGGCTTTTCAAATCCGCGTACGTGAGAACCTTTCTTCCGTTATTTCGAAGACCAATACCCGGATCATTTAATTTCGGAGAGACGCTCATCGCCTGCATATCAACCAGTGGGTTATCCGTTTCTGACGCAGGATGACTTTGCATACCCGGCATTCCGGCCATCCGGGAATGATCCATACCGGCCATGCTGCTGTGATCCATGGGCGCGGAGGATGTCCCGCTATCCGGAAGGTCAGCACCGTCCATAGACATCATCTCTCCGCTGTTATCCATGCCTCCCATCTGGCTGTGGTCCATTCCTGCCATATCATGTCCCATTCCCCCCATACCCATGTCTTCCATGGTCAACAGAGGACGGGGATCGAGGGGGGGAACGGCAGCACTTAACCCCTCTCTCGTGGCCAGTGTCCCTCGAGCGTAACCGGTCCTGTCCATGGATTGTGCGAAGATGGTATAGGCCTCACCCTGAGGCTCCACAATGACATCATAGGTTTCGGCAACGGCAATCCTGAATTCGTCAACGGTAACCGGGTTTACATACTGGCCATCTGCAGCCACGACCGTCATTTTCAGCCCGGGGATACGGATATCGAAATAGGTCATTGCCGAGCCGTTGATAAACCGTAAGCGTATCTTTTCACCGGGACGGAACAGTCCGGTCCAGTTTTTCAGCGGGGCCTGCCCGTTCATGAGATAGGTGTAGGTGTAGCCACTGACATCCGCGAGGTCAGTCGGATTCATTTTCATTTCAGCCCACATTTTCCGATCGGCAATGGTGGCTGACAGCCCCCTGGTATTCACGTCGCGGAAAAAAGAGCCAACGGTTGGTTTATTGAAATTGTAGTAATCCGACTGTTTTTTTAATTTTTTCAGCAGGCTGTGAGGATTTTCATCGGTCCAGTCAGACAACATGACCACATGCTCACGATCGTAAGCAAACGGTTCTGGCTCCCTGGCATCGATGATAATGGCACCGTATACCCCCTCCTGTTCCTGCAGACCGGAATGGCTGTGGTACCAGTAAGTCCCGTTCTGCTTAACCTTAAAGGTGTAAACGTAGGTATCATCAGGCTCTATGCCCATAAAACTCAGCCCCGGAACACCATCCATATTGGCCGGAAGAATAATGCCGTGCCAGTGAATGGACGTCTGTTCATTAAGACGGTTTTTGACCTTCAGGGTAATGGTGTCACCTTCTTTCCAGCGAAGAACGGGCCCCGGCAGGCCTCCATTGATTGTTTTGGCCTGACGCTCACTGCCCGTGATATTGACGGCCGTTTCACCAATGGTCAGGTCAAACTGAGTACCCTGCAGGGATGCGGCAACTGGCAGGCTCAGACTGGAACGCGCATTGAAACTCCATACGCCAAGACTTCCGGCTACGCCAGAGAGGGTTAACCCCTTCAGGAAAGTTCGTCGAGACGTTTTCAACAGCATGCGCATTCCCTTATTTAAAGTATGGTTACTGACAGAATTCGAGAACCGATTTAAATTAAATTACTGGTTCATCCACTACAATGAAATGAATCTAGCACACCTTAAGAAACAAATTCATTACAATCGTGTAATGTACATAGCTGTATTACATTTACGTCATCTTCCCCACAGGTTGATTATTTTTATATATGATCATAAGGACATCTTTTATGTACCTCAGAAGGTAATTACACATGAATATATTAATCACGACCACTGCGTTTACAGCTTTATTTTGTGGGGCAGCTTTTGCTCAGTCCAGTGATATTGCCCATGAAGCACATCGATTTGTTAATAATGCCTCAGCCGTCAGTCATGTGAATTCCTCGACGCATGAAAACTTACCGGACAGGGTTAATAAAAACAACACGCCCTCATTCTCTGAAATGAATGAACATGAAAGGGCCATTGTTGCTCATTCATTTATGAACAACAGCGCGTCCTATGCGCATCAGAAAATGATTGAGGAACATAAAAAAATGCTGTCCGGCAGTGATGCAAATTCAAAGACCTCGTCTTCTTCTTTTAACGAACTGAATGCCGGAGAAAAAGCCGCTCTCGTGCATGAGCAGGTCAATAATGCCGGTGCGGAAGCACATCAGACGCAGGCAAGAAAGCTTCGCGGGCTGTATTCGACCAGGTAACTGCAGGCGGGTTAGTGCTTAGCGTCAGGTGCGCAGCAGGGCTTTACTGACGGGTTACGTAGCAGGACATGAGCCCCATATTGCTCTGCCGTAACCTGTTTCAGTCCCGTTAATCATCACCGTCGGGCTGGTCATACAGTTCCCAGAGCTTCAGGAGCAAACGGGAAACAAGATATGTTACAAAAATGACGACCATCAACGGTGCTCCCGATTAACTGACAGATGACACGCCTCCTGAAAACCCCTAGCATACGCCGCAGTGTTCATGCTAACGGCGAATTCCAGTAAATGTATTCTACCGATGTCGTAAAAGAAAATGCCTACCTTTCAGCCACCCGCTCGGGGCTGGAATCGAACGAGATCGCTACTCTTCAGCGCTCCTTGCCTTCCCGGTTTAATCTGCGGCATTTGAAAAAAAATGAATCATTAAAACTCGTACTGCAAAAGAAAGCGGGAAAATCACGTGTCGTGGCCTATAAATTTACGTCCGGTTCATTTAATTACACGGCGTATCGTATATCAGATAAAAAGTTCTATAACCTTTCCGATACTTCCGGGAAAGGCAGTCTCGATTATCCGTTACCGGCCACAGCAAGACTCAGTTCGCCTTTCAATCCTGCAAGACTTAACCCGGTATCGGGAAAAGTGAGTCCCCATAATGGCATTGATTATTCCATGCCCATGAACACGAAAATAGTCAGCGTCATCGACGGAAAAATCACCCGGGCCGAATACAACAGTACCATGGGATATTTTGTTGAAGTAACGGGAAAAGCCGGTGTTAAAACTCGCTATCTCCACCTCAATAAAATACTCGTTACTAAAGGGGCCAGGGTTACCCGGGGAGACGCTATTGCGTTATCCGGTAACAGCGGACGTTCATCCGGTCCTCATCTGCATTACGAGCTGGTCATCAATAACAATCCTGTTAACTCACTGGCGTTCCGGGCAGCGGCACCCGCTGATAACAAACTTGAACAGCATGCCTTTGCGCATGCCAGAGACTACGAACGATACCTGGACTGATAACGGGGCCGCGACGCGGCCCCGTCTGCCGGATTAATTTTTTTTATCGTTTTCACTTCCTTGATGTTGATGATCTCCATGCCCTCCGTGGCCGTGGAAAAGATGCATTAGCGGGCAGACCAGCAATAACAGATATGGCCAGTAACCTGCCACATGTGACCAGTGTTCGCGCAGGAGGGCAAATGCCGCGATCGCGGCGACAGCAATAAGCGCATAGGTGGTACTTTTCATACTGGACTCCTTCTGTTCGTAACAGCCCCTTCACTCAGTGTTATTTCCCGAGCCTGACACTTTTCAGACGCAACGCATTCACAATGACGCTGACGGAGGAAAGAGCCATGGCCGCCGCCGCAATAACTGGCGACAGCAGTATTCCATACACAGGATAAAGCAGACCTGCAGCCACAGGCACGCCAAGTGCGTTGTAGATAAATGCAAAAAACAGATTCTGTCGGATATTTTTCATGGTGATTTCTGACAGATGACGGGCCCTGTTCAGTATCATCAAGTCGCCTTTGAGAAGGGTGACTCCGGCACTTTCAATTGCCACATCTGTACCCGTTCCCATGGCTATACCCACGTCAGCCGCTGCCAGCGCCGGGGCATCATTCACACCGTCTCCGGCCATCGCAACCACATGGCCAGACGCTTTCAGTCGGGTTATCACTGCTTTTTTGCCATCCGGCAGAATCCCGGCTTCAACCTCATCTATTCCCAGTTTCCGTGCGACTGCTTCAGCGGTAAGCTGGTTATCCCCGGTGAGCATAACGATGCGGATCCCCGCCTGACGCAAAGCTTTAAGCGCATCCGGCGTGGTTGCTTTCACGGGATCCGAGATAGCTATCAGGCCTGCAAGGTGCCCGTCTGTGGCCACATAGATAACGGTAGCGCCTTCCATCCGCAACGTATCCGCAACGGCCTTTTGATTATCAATAACGATACTGTTTTCCTGCATAGCCAGTTCATTACCAATAACAACCCGTTGACCTTCGACATCGCCTGAGACACCTTTACCCGACGGCGCATTGAAATGAGTGACTGCGGGTATTGCGATCCCCTTTTCCTGTGCTGCTTTAACTACTGCCATACCCAGCGGATGCTGCGAGCCTTTTTCCACTGCGGCCGTTACACGCAAAAGAGATGTTTCCCCACCCGGATTGAGACTGATAATCCCTGTCACCGTCGGCGAACCTTCCGTGAGCGTGCCTGTTTTGTCGACAACCAGCGTGTCCACTTTTTCAAGACGCTCAAGGGCTTCGGCATTCTTGATTAACACCCCGGCCTGGGCTCCTTTGCCCACCCCCACCATTATCGACATCGGCGTGGCCAGCCCCAGCGCGCAGGGACAGGCAATAATCAGGACCGACACAGCCGCAATGAGACCGTGCGCCATCCTGGGCTCGGGCCCCCAGACAGACCAGATCATGAAAGCAACAACCGCGATAAGTATCACCAGAGGAACAAACCAGCCTGAAACGCTGTCAGCCATTCTCTGGATGGGGGCCCGCGAACGCTGTGCATCAGCGACCATCTGAACAATTCGTGAGAGCATCGTTTCATCACCGACTTTCTCTGCACGGATGATAAGACTACCTGTCTGATTAATGGTCCCCCCGATGACAGGGTCACCCTCCGTTTTGGTAACAGGCATAGATTCCCCGGTCACCATCGATTCATCAACGGTTGTTTTGCCTTCGACCACGATACCGTCGACCGGAATACTCTCTCCAGGTCTGATGCGGAGCTTATCGCCAGGCAGGACATCTTCCGCATTAATATCCGTTTCATGACCGTCTTGATCCAGCCGCCTGGCGGTTTTGGGGGCAAGGTTAAGAAGCGCAGTAATGGCACCTGAGGTTTGTTCCCTTGCCCGCAATTCAAGGACCTGTCCCAGCAGAACAAGCACCGTAATAACAGCTGCGGCTTCAAAATAAATGGCCACCAGGCCATCCATGTTTCTGAACGATGCAGGAAACCAGGAGGGGAAGACGGTTGCAATGACGCTGTAAACCCAGGCTACGCCGGTCCCCATTGCAACAAGGGTAAACATATTCAGGGAGCGGTTACGTAACGACATTCCGGCCCGGGCGAAGAATGGCCAGCCACACCACAAAACGACAGGAGAGGCCAGAAGTAACTGCAGCCATGTGTTGTACTGTGGCGGTACTGTATTCCTCAAAGCGGGAAACAGATGAGAACCCATTTCGAGTATCAGAACCGGAAACGCCAGCAACAACCCCAGCCAGAAGCGTCTTGTCATGTCGCGAAGTTCATCACTCGTCCCCGTGGATGCCGTAGCTACGAGCGGCTCCAGTGCCATTCCACAGACAGGACAGCTTCCGGGACCACTACGGCGTATCTCCGGATGCATCGGACATGTCCACACACCTTCAGAAATCTCTTTCTCCGCCTGGCGGTGAGACTGTTTTATCTTATCAGGGCTGACTTCATGGTGGTCGTGGTGATGGTGATGTTCACTGGCATCTTCGGTAAAATAATGATCGGGATGGGCTTTAAATTTGCTCTCACAGCTGGCGGAGCAGAAATAAAGCTGATGGTCCTGGTATCGAATGCTGCTGTGCGCCTTGTCAGGCAGGATGACCATCCCGCACACGGGATCTCTCACCTTATGCAATGCGTGACTCTCGTCCGGGGATGATGTCTGCTCAGAAGCAGTCTGGTTGTTATGTTCCACTGCATTGTCATTTTTCACAGTAACTCTCCTTATGCATATCTGAAGCATTTTCTGTCTTCAGGATATGTCATGGATGCGATTACCACGAATGCCGCCGGCATAAGAGTGCCTGCTGCCGGCGTCCCGTTATCAGCCGTTCCGCTGACTATTCGATTCGCTGGAAGACTTTTTTACTGCCCTCCGGTGAGAATGCGATAACATCGTAAGCCTCTTTTCGGGCCCCCATCTCCATTCCCGGACTTCCTGCTGGCATACCGGGGGTGGCGAGACCGTATATACCCGAACCAGACTGCATGGCCTTATGTATCGTTGCCGCAGGCACATGGCCTTCAATGATCAAATTACCTACAACCGCGGTATGACAACTTCGTAGTCCAGCAGGAACAGCATGCTTTTCTTTCAGGGCTGACAGCGCCTGATCATTCATGACGTGAGTTCGCACTTCGAACCCGTCTTTTTCCATCGCTTTGCCCCACAGGGAACAACAGCCACAGTTTTCAGATTTGTACATATCAATGACTTTTTCACTCGCCATTGCAGGCAGTGACAGGCCGAGAGCCAGGGCCATTAGAACCACTTTTTTCATACTCACCTCTGTATATTATCGATATAAACCCTGACGTCAGGGTGAATCAGTGCAGAAGGACGCCCACTGGGGGCGCCCTTTCAGGGTTATGACACGCTTTTTTTATGTCTGCGCAGCCAGATTAATTTGTAGGCGGCAGGAATAATGAACAGGGACAGCAGCGGAGCCGTGATCATCCCACCAATCATTGGCGCAGCAATACGGCTCATGACTTCTGAACCTGCGCCGGTTCCCCAGAGTATTGGCAGCAGACCCGCAATGATCACCGCCACGGTCATGGCTTTCGGCCGGACACGCAGTACGGCACCATGATAGAGGGCTTCATCAAGACCTTCCGGTGTGAACGTCTCTTTACGGGACAATTCCGGGTGCGCTTCAATGGCATGACGCAGATACATCAGCATGACCACGCCAAACTCTGCTGCCACCCCGGCCAGGGCGATAAACCCGGTTCCGGTCGCCACTGACATATGGAAGCCCTGCCAGTACAGGAACCATATTCCGCCAACCAGGGCGAACGGCAGGCTCATCAGGATCAGCAGGGCTTCGTCAACCCGGCGGAATGCCAGATACAACAGGATGAAAATGATCATCACCGTCATCGGCACCATCAGCTTCAGTTTCTTGTTGGCATGCTCAAGCAGTTCAAACTGTCCGGAGAATGCCACACTGGTTCCCGGTCTCAGTTTCACTTTCTCGCTGATGGCCGTCTTAATGTCGTTAACCACCGACACCATGTCCCTGCCGCGGGCATCAACATAAATCCAGCTGGCTGGCCGGGCATTTTCGGTTTTCAGCATGGTTGGTCCAGAAACGACGTTAATATCCGCGACATCGCCCAGCGTGATCTGCTGCTTCATCGGGGTCAGGATCGGCATCTGTTTCAGCGCCTGCGGACTGTTCCGGTAATCCTGCGGGTAGCGAATGTTAATAGGGTACCGGGCCACCCCTTCAACCGTCTCACCCACCATAGCACCTCCGATTGCTGAAGAGACGAACAGCTGGACATCACCTACCGTCATCCCGTAGCGGGAGGCTTTCTCCCGGTTGATATCGATATCGATGTAGCGCCCGCCCTCAAGTCGCTCAGCCAGGACAGACACCACGCCAGGCACGGTTTTGGCTACCGCCTCGATACTCTGCGCCGTCGCGTCGATATCGGACAGAACAGTCCCGGACACTTTGATACCTATCGGGCTTTTGATCCCGGTTGAGAGCATATCAATACGGTTACGGATAGGCGGCACCCAGAGGTTTGCCAGACCCGGTAAACGGACTGTCCTGTCGAGTTCATCAATAATCTTGTCAATTGTCATGCCGGGACGCCACTGATCCTCAGGTTTGAGCTGGATCGTGGTTTCCACCATTTCGAGCGGCGCGGAATCCGTTGCGGTCTCTGCTTTACCGGTCTTGCCAAATACAGAAGCCACTTCAGGAACGCTTTTGATTAACTTGTCTGTTGTCTGCAGGAGCGCTGCAGCTTCTGCCGGAGAGACGCCAGGCAAGGTCGACGGCATATACAGCAGATCGCCCTCGTTAATCTTCGGCAGAAATTCACCGCCCACCTGACTCAGTGGCCAGATAACCGTGAAAATGGACAAGGCCGCAACCAGCAGGGTTGTTTTTGGCCAGTGGAGGACCCGCAGCAGCAAAGGATGATACGCTTTGATCAGCACCCGGTTCAGGGGGTTACTTGTCTCGGCAGGAATTTTCCCCCGGATCCAGAATCCCATCAGAATAGGAATGACGATGATGGCCAGTGCGGCCGCTCCCGCCATGGAGTACGTTTTCGTGAATGCCAGCGGGCCAAACAGACGACCTTCCTGCCCTTCCAGGGTAAAGATAGGAATAAAGGACAGGGTGATGATCAGCAGGCTAATGAACAACGCGGGTCCCACTTCCACGGAGGCGTCGGTAATCACCTTCCAGCGGGTGGCGTTGTCAATCTGCTCACCCGGATGCTGATGATCCCACTCCTCAAGCCGTTTGTGCGCATTTTCAATCATCACAATGGCGGCATCCACCATCGCACCGACGGCAATCGCTATCCCTCCCAGCGACATGATATTGGCGTTCAGTCCCTGGAAGTGCATGACGATAAAGGCGATACACAGGCCAAGCGGCAGAGAGATAATCGCCACCAGGGCAGAACGTACGTGCCACAGGAACAGAGCACAGACGATGGCCACCACGATAAACTCTTCCAGAAGTTTGGAACTGAGGTTATCAATCGCCCGGTCGATTAACTGGCTGCGATCGTAGGTGGTCACGATTTCAACGCCTTCCGGCAGGCTGGCCTTCAGCGTCTCCAGTTTATCCCTCACTGCCGTGATAACGTCGCGCGCATTTTTACCCGACCGCAGGATCACCACGCCGCCAGCGACTTCTCCCTGGCCGTTCAGCTCGGCAATACCACGCCTCATTTCGGGCCCGGTCTGCACGCGGGCAACATCCCGCAGATAAACCGGCACGCCGTTCTCACCTGTTTTCAGGACGATGTTATTAAAATCATCAATGCTCTGAAGATAACCGCTGGCACGGACCATATACTCCGCTTCGGCCATTTCAACGGATGAGCCACCGGCCTCCTGGTTAGACGATTCAAGTGCCTGTTTCACTTCGGGCAGGCTGATACCGTACTGGGACAGTTTTACCGGATTGACCTGAATCTGGTACTGTTTCACCACGCCGCCAACCGAAGCGACCTCAGCCACGTTCGGGATGGTTTTCAGCTCAAATTTCAGGAACCAGTCCTGCAGAGAGCGCAGTTCTGAAAGGTCGTGTTTTCCGTTGCGATCGACAAGGGCATATTCAAATATCCAGCCCACTCCCGTGGCGTCCGGGCCGATTTCAGAGCTCACACCCGCAGGCAGTTTGCCCTGAACCTGATTCAGGTATTCCAGCACGCGCGAACGGGCCCAGTACAGATCGGTGCCGTCTTCAAAAATGACATACACATACGAATCACCGAACTGTGAAAAGCCACGCACGGTTTTTGCGCCAGGTACGGACAGCATGGTGGTGGTAAGCGGATAGGTGACCTGGTTTTCTACAATCTGCGGGGCCTGTCCGGGATAGCTGGTTTTAATAATGACCTGCACATCTGACAGGTCAGGCAGCGCATCGACCGGCGTGTTAATTATCGTCCATGTGCCCCAGATGCTGAGAAACAGTGCGCCCATCATGACCAGGAAACGGTTGGCGACAGAGCGCCGGATAATCCATTCAATCATCGTCGTCTCCTCAGTGCCCTGAATGCATATTTACAGGCTGCTCAGACATTGCTGGCATACTGTTTTCTGTTTTTTCAGGGTGGCGCATACGTTCCAGCGCGCCCGTAATATTGGCTTCGGAGTCAATGAGGAACAGGCCACTGACCACCACGGTATCGCCTTCATTCAGGCCGGAGCCAATGCCGGACTGTTGCTGTGATTCATGCAGAACGTGGATCTGTTTCGGCACAAACTTGCCTTCATCATCAACAGTAATCACGCGCTGTTCTTTGCCGGTATCGATAACGGCCTGGCTTGGTATCAGCAGCATCTCCTGGCTCTTGGTATTCAGTTTCAGATAGGCATTCATGCCCGGCTTGAGAAACTCATCCTTATTAGAAACCTGGAGACGGACCTGAAGCGTACGGGTTGTCTGATCCACGCTGGGAAGAATGTTCCATTTTTCGACATGGAATGTTTTATCCGGATAAGCCGGTACCGAAATTTCAAACTGCGACGTATCTTTCAGCAGATATGCGATAGATTCTGGCACTGCAGCGCTGATCCAGACCGGGTCCATCCCCTGAATCTGAGCCACTACTTTATCTTTCGAAATATTCATTCCGGTGCGCAGGTCAAACGCAGTAATGACACCATCAATAGGTGCTTTAATGGTAAAACGGGTCTGGATTGTGCGGGTTGAACGCAGCCTTTGAATATCCTCTTCCGGCATACCAGCTAGACGAAGTCGCTCCAGAACCCCTTTTATCTGGGTTGACGTACCGCCTGTACCGGATAACAGCAGGAACTCACTTTGTGCCTCAACCCATTCAGGAATGGTGATATCGATAAGCGGAGTGCCTTTCTTCACATGATCGCCAATCGTCAGGGGATACACTTTTTCGACGAAACCGTCAGAGCGCGCCTGCACAATGACAAACTGATACTCGTTGTAACTGACATTAGCCGGGATTGTCTGAGAATAATTCAGCATTCCTCGCGTGACTTTTTGCGTTTTTAATCCCAGATTCTGAACCTGCGTTGGATCGATACGGATCCCGCCACTGCTTTTATCGCCGCTTTCATCAGCATATTTTGGCACCAGGTCCATATCCATAAAGGGAGATTTTCCGGGTTTATCAAATTTGGTATCCGGTTTCATCGGGTCATACCAGAAAAGTACCTTTCGCTCCGGTGCCTTTTGTTCGGTTTGTACTGTTTTTTGTGATGAGTTTACATACTGCCAGGCAGTAACCGATATCAGCCCTCCTGCTATGAGGCTGCTGATAATTATTGCAGCATATTTTATCTTTAAAGAAGCCATACAATTTCTCGCTGAAAAATCAAAACACCTGGCATATGCGCCCGATCATTCATTCACAGTAATCCCTTAATGAATGTTCAGGCGCACTGGATGTATTCGCTCCGGACTGATAATCAGGATTGCGTAACGTTAATGCTTTTGAGTAAGGAGATATTGCCCTGCTGAATAAACGAGAAATCGACATGGTTGCCGGTTTTCAGGGCATTGATAGCGTCGTCTGCATTAACAAAAGTGAAGCGCATGGTCATTGCAGGCCAGCCCACAGCAGGGATTGCTTCGTGCGAAATGGTAATCTTTTTACTATTCATATCAATGTCTTTAACGACACCGGTGCCCTTGATAACCTGCTGTACCGAAGCATCACTGGCAGCATTCATATCGCCATGCTGATGTGTTTCAGCATGAAGACCGGCAGAAAACATGACAGAGAAGGCACCAAATAAAACGGCTTTAAGTGAATTACGCATTTTTAATTTCCTGATTAATTAAATAAATTTACTCTACCCAACCGCCACCCAGCGCGGTAAACAGATTAATTTCGTTAACCTGTCGGGAATAGGTAAGATCGAGAATGGTTTGCTGCGTAGCGAAGAGGGAACGTTCTGCATCCAGCACTTCGATGTAACTGACAGCACCACTTGCATATAATCCTCTGGCACGCTGGAGAGTTATCTGAAGTGAATCAAGATAACGCTGCTGTGACTCAAGTTGCTGGCTAAGGCTGTCGCGCAGCGCAAGCGTGTCGGAAACATCCTTAAAGGCTGACTGAATTTTTTGTTCGTAATTAACCACCGATTGTTGCTGGCGAATTTCAGCCAGCTTCAGATTGGCTTTATTCCTGCCAGCATTAAAAATAGGAATTTCAATTTTAGGGATAAAATTCCACATTCCACTTCCTGACGTAAACAGGCTTGACAGCTCCGTACTGCTTGCGGAAAGACCACTGGTCAGGGTAATGGAGGGGAAAAAGGCCGCTCGCGCTGCGCCAATATTGGCATCAGCCGCTTTCAGCTGATATTCCGCTTCCATAATATCCGGTCGCTGCAGCAAAATTTGTGAAGATAGATTTGGTGGCAATTTTACTGGTGCGATCTCCCCGCCTTTCATCCCTTTTTCTGACGGAAGTGCGCGGTACGTTCCCAGCACCAGTTGCAGGGCATTGTTTGCCTGAGCCAGATCGCCTTCTCGTTTGGCTATTTCGGCGCGGGTACTTTCGATTTGTCCTCTCGCCTGTTCAAGTGCCAGAACGTTCGTACTCCCGGTCACGAGCAGTTGCTCAACGAAAGCATAGGACTGTTCATAATTTTTCAGCGTTTCCCGCGCAATACGGAGTTGTTCGTACGCCAGTTGCTGGCTGAAATAGCTCTGTGAAACGTTGGAGACCAGCAGGATGTGTACGGCCCGACGGGCTTCTTCGCTGGCAAAGTAGTTCTGGCGGTCAGCATCACTCATGTTCTTAAGTTTGCCGAAAAAATCGAGCTCATAGCTGAGCTCCAGTCTCGCGTCGTACTCCTGTGTGGTCGGCTTGTCACCTTTCAGACCACCGCTGTATGTTATCCCGGATGAGGCATTCAGCTGGGGGTAACGATCTGCATCCGTGACGTTGAACTGGGCTCGGGCCTCTTCAACCTTCAGGGCAGCCATTCTCAAATCACGGTTATTAGTCAGAGCTTCACCGATCAACCGGGTAACCTGGGGATCGACAAAAAAGTTACGCCAGCCCGTATCCTGATAGCCATTTACCGCTGGCGTCAGGCTGTTATGGGACAGTGAAAACTGCTGGGGTACCGGTGCTGCGGGCCGCTGATATTCAGGCGCAAGCGACACGCAGCCTGCCAGGATGAATATCGTGCTAATGCTGAGTAATTTTAATTTGAACATAACGCTTCTCGTCCAGGCAGACCTGGTAAATGGTTCAAATGAAGTCCAGAGTATTGATAGGGGTACTTTACCTAACGCTCTCTGTTTGCCGAGTGACAGGATAATGACAATGTTGTCATTTTTGCTGTAATCCGTTGATAACGATCGTGGGCGCAATAGAATGACATTAGCAGCCAGCCGGGGAGCAAGATGAAAATATTGATCGTCGAAGACGAAATTAAAACAGGTGAATATCTCAGCAAAGGGCTTACAGAGGCAGGGTTCGTAGTGGATCACGCTGATAATGGTCTTACCGGATATCATCTCGCCATGACAGCCGAGTATGATTTAGTCATTCTGGATATCATGCTACCTGATGTGAACGGCTGGGATATCATCCGCATGCTGCGCACTGCCGGAAAGGGTATGCCGGTCTTACTGCTGACAGCCCTCGGCACGATCGAACATAGGGTCAAAGGACTGGAACTGGGTGCGGACGATTATCTGGTTAAACCCTTTGCGTTTGCCGAACTGCTCGCCCGGGTGAGAACCCTTCTGAGGCGGGGAAACACGATGATCACGGAAAGCCAGTTTAAGGTGGCTGACCTCTCGATTGATCTCGTATCCAGAAAAGTCAGTCGCGCCGGAAACCGCATTGTGCTCACCAGTAAAGAGTTCAGCCTGCTGGAATTCTTCATTCGCCATCAGGGAGAGGTTCTTCCCCGCTCCCTGATTGCCTCTCAGGTCTGGGACATGAATTTTGACAGCGACACTAATGCGATCGATGTCGCAGTAAAGCGACTCCGCGCTAAAATAGACAACGATTACGAGACAAAGCTGATCCAGACAGTCCGGGGCGTGGGCTACATGCTGGAGGTCCCGGATGCATAGCAAACCTTCCAGACGCCCTTTCTCACTCGCTCTGCGGCTGACCTTTTTTATCAGCCTGTCCACGATACTGGCTTTTATCGCCTTCACCTGGTTTATGCTGCATTCTGTTGAAAATCATTTTGCCGAGCAGGATGTCAGCGATCTTCAACAAATCAGCACCACACTGAACCGTATACTGCAGTCCCCGGTGGATCCGGATGATAAAAAAATAAGCAAAATAAAGGAATCAATTGCCAGCTACCGCAACGTTGCCCTTTTGCTCCTCAATCCCAGGGGTGAAGTGCTCTTTAGCTCAGCTCAGGGGGCGGCACTACGCCCGGCAGTGAATTCAGCAGATTTTAGCGAGCACAGCCGCGCACGGGATGTCTTTCTCTGGACGGTGGAGGATCCTGCGGGACCGATGGATACCGGGTCCGAAATGAAGATGGAAACATACAGGATTATCGCCTCCTCTGGTCAGGCGATATTTCAGGGCAAACAGCAGAACTATGTCATGCTGACTGGCCTATCCATTAATTTCCATCTCCATTACCTCGATGCGCTGAAAAAGAACCTGATTGCGATTGCCGTCGTGATAAGCCTGTTGATTGTTCTGATCATTCGAATCGCTGTCCGTCAGGGGCACCTGCCCCTTCGTAATGTCAGCAATGCCATTAAAAACATCACCTCCGAGAATCTTGATGCGCGACTGGAACCGACACGCGTTCCCATTGAGCTGGAGCAACTGGTTATCTCGTTCAATCATATGATTGGAAAGATTGAGGATGTCTTTACCCGCCAGGCCAATTTCTCTGCCGATATCGCGCATGAGATCAGAACGCCCATCACCAATCTGGTGACGCAGACTGAAATCGCACTGAGTCAGGATCGAACACAGAGGGAACTTGAGGATGTCCTCTATTCCAGTCTTGAAGAGTATAACCGGATGACCAAAATGGTCAGCGATATGCTGTTCCTGGCACAGGCAGATAATAATCAGCTGATACCTGACAGGGTCATGTTTGACCTCAGAGCGGAAGTCATGAAAGTCTTCGAGTTTTTCGAAGCCTGGGCCGAAGAACGCAATATCACGCTCAAATTTAACGGGATGCCCTGTCTGGTCGAGGGAGATCCACAAATGTTTAGAAGAGCGATCAATAATCTGTTATCCAATGCCCTGCGTTATACCCCTGAGGGACAGGCAATCACCGTCTCAATAAGAAAACAGGGGAGCTTTTTTGACCTTGTGATTGAAAATCCGGGGAAACCAATCCCTGAAGAGCATTTATCAAGGCTGTTTGACCGTTTTTATCGGGTGGATCCGTCCAGACAACGAAAAGGAGAAGGCAGCGGCATCGGTCTTGCGATTGTGAAGTCAATCGTGGAAGCACATCACGGAAGAGTACATGTGGAATCGGATATACGCTCGACACGTTTTATTTTATCCGTACCCAGACTGGAGAAAATGATTCCGGATCCCCAACACTGAGAATAAAGATTTAAATGACAAAGATGTCATTAGCCTGTCATGCAGCAAACAGAAGCCATTCGATATAATTAGTGCAACTTATCAGGAAGGCTGGATTGCTTCATCAATACCCGGCGTCAGAGTACGCCAGGAATGAATATCCAGCCATCTCCCGGAGAAATAAGAACTGCCGAACCTGTTTAAGTTATGAAACTGAAAACACCGGTTGTACTTCCCCGGACATCATTAATTGAGAAATGGAGAGTTATCATGAAAAATATCGTATTAGCATCTTTGCTGGGCTTTGGTTTAATTTCTTCGGCCTGGGCCACTGAAACCGTGAATATCCATGAGCGCGTCAACAATGCACAGGCCCCTGCTCACCAGATGCAGTCTGCTGCGGCTCCTGTCGGGATCCAGGGGACTGCTCCCCGTATGACCGGTATGGACCAGCATGAACAGGCCATTATTGCTCATGAAACCATGACGAACGGATCGGCAGATGCGCACCAGAAAATGGTGGAAAGTCATCAGAAGATGATGGGAAATAACACAGTATCCACGACCGTCCCTTCAACGTCTTACGCGGCGATGGATGAGCATGAAAGAGCAGCGGTTGCCCATGAATTCATGAATAACGGTCAGTCCGGCCCACATCAGGCCATGGCCGAAGCGCACCGCCGCATGATCAATGTAGGCTGAATGCGACTGTAGTATCCGTGCTTTTTACCCTTTCCTTGATAGATTATTCCTTAACCGGATATGTTGTGACATTTTTGCCCCCATCAGGGGGCTTTTTTATATGACTCAGCTACAATTAACCGGTACCTACCTGAAAAGGATTTATTAAATGAAAATCAAAAACACCCTTTTTGTTATATTAATGTTATCCCTGCCAGCAATTTCTGCCGAACATTCGGAAATGAAAATGTCAGATATGCACTCATCGGCATCGTCACAGGAATATATGGCTGGCATGAAAGACATGCATGAAAAAATGATGGCCGCCGTTAATGAGCCCGATCCCGATAAGGCCTTTGCAAAAGGTATGATCGCACACCATGAAGGAGCAATAGCAATGGCTGAGACCGAGCTTAAATACGGAAAAGATCCCGAAATGAGAAAGCTTGCGCAGGACATCATTAAAGCTCAGAAAGGTGAAATCGAGCAGATGAATAAATGGCTTGGCAGTCAAAAATAAAGATTGCAAAAACGCCATGATAAGCGTAATTTTAAATCACTCCCGGGCACGGGATCCTGTTAAACGTTAAATAATTAAAACCCGATTAATTTCGGGTTTTTTATATTCTATACTCCGGTCCTTTGCTGTGGACCGGAATATATGCAGCTGCGATTATTTTAACACATTATCTCGTCATGGAAATAATGTCGCTCAGGATCTCAATCAGTTCAATTCTTTCCTGCGTTCCGTCATGATAGGTTGATCTTGAGATTATTCTTTCCGCTGTCATCTGGGGCCAGAATTTATCAAGCACATTATCGGGTTTCATTCCCACAGCCCGGCCGATTATTTTTTTAGCGTCACAGGTGTCCGTAAACGTGACTGCTACACCGGTAATTTCTTCGATCAGATCCGGGCAGAGATAGTTCTCTATTTCACGTTTGCGCGTGGCGAAGAATACCTTACCGGCTTCCTCCACTTCTTTTTTACGTTTCTGAATGGACAGAACCTGTGCAGGGTCTCCCCCAATATCGGAGTCCAGAAATACGCACCAGGGAAGCCCCAGATCGTTGGCCAGATTTAAGGTAACCCAGTGTTTGACGCTCCCGCATCCTCCTATGAGGACTGGCACAATTTTCACGTCCTCAAGAGAGGCTGGCAGCACACCTGATTGTTTAAATGAACTGGCCGCATGCCTCAGGAAAGTGACATCCGACTTTCCTTCTACCAGAACAATGCCTTTAGCCCTTTCCATACCAGTCTCTGGCAACACCCCCAGGCTTTCAGTTGCTTCCTTCAGCACATCGTCATCCGGCATTTTTACAACGGGTTCACCTGTCTCATTTCTGGTGACATAACGTACTGAATCGCCACGGATAATCTAGACACTTCCGAGCCGTTGATAATACTGTTTTTCATATTCTGTCGGTGACATCTGTTCGCTAGAACCATGCCGACGCTTACTGTTATAAAACATTTCGATGTAATCAAAAATATCACTGCGGGCTTCTTCTCGCGTTCCGTAGATCTTTTTCTTTATCCGTTCACGTTTCAACAACTGGAAAAAACTTTCTGCAACCGCATTATCATGGCAGTTACCGCGACGGCTCATGCTACCCTCCAGGCCGTGTGATTTCAGGAACGACTGCCACTCATGGCTTGTGTACTGACTGCCCTGATCCGAATGAACCAGCACCTGTTTTTCGGGATTACGCCGCCATACAGCCATCAGCAGTGCGTTCAGGACAATGTCCTTTGTCATCCGGGATTGCATGGACCAGCCGATAATTTTGCGTGAGAACAGATCAACAACAACGGCAAGATACAGCCAGCCTTCGTGGGTCCTGATGTAGGTTATGTCCGTTACCCAACGCTCATCAGGAGCATCCGGATTGAACTGTCGCTGGAGCCTGTTGGGTGACACGATACTGGCCTCGCCTTTACGTGCCCGCGGGCTTCGGTATCCGACCTGAGCCTTTATTCCGACACGTTTCATCAGTCTCCAGACTCTGTTTACTCCGCACTGTTGCCCGCTGTCACGCAGATCCAGATGGATTTTGCGATAACCATAGACGCATCCCAATTCCAGCCAGAACTGTTTAATCTGTCCTGTCAGTCTCAGGTCTGCCTGATGGCGTTGTGAATGCGGCTGCTGAAGCCAGGCGTAAAAACCACTGGGATGAACATCCAGCACCCGACAGAGCAGGCGAACAGGCCAGCAACAGGAGTTGTCACGGATAAAGGCGTACCTCAGTCGGACAGCTTTGCGAAGTACGCCGCAGCTTTTTTTAATATGTCCCGTTCGTCGGTAACCCGTTTCAGCTCTTTCTGGAGACGGCGGATCTCGGCCTGAGCATCTGACTGTTCTTTATTAGTGGAAGAATCCGGACCGTACTTCTTTATCCAGGCATAAAGGCTGTGGGTGGTGATATCGAGACGTGTTGCAACGCTGGCAACAGAATAACCGCGATCAACAACCTGTTTGACTGCTTCAGTTTTAAACTCTTCGGGATAACGCTTACCGCTCATGGGCACCTCTCTTTAAGCCATCTTAAATGACTCTGAGGTGTCTGTTAAACCCATGGCGATTCAATATCCGTTTCCAGAGGTTAAACGGATTTACCACCCGAAGGTATCCTCTCTCAGGCTGCGAGGATTTTCCGGTCACCCGAAGGTGTTTCTCTCAGACCGGTAAAACGTTGGCTGGCAGTCACCCGAAGGCGCTCCTCTCAGACTGCCGGAGCATTAGCTGGTTGCATGTAGCAACAAGTAAGCCTGTCTATTTTCAGAGCAAATAGTGATTATGTCAACCTGGGTATCAAATGGGTATACCTATTAAATACTATCCAGTTTATTGGTAGAATATAAATAAGTTACCACTTAAATGATACCGATTGGAATGTGACTATTTTAATGTTACTGCCGGAGGAACTTTGTTTATATTTGGATATCTTCGTGCTTCAACTCAGGAACAGGATGCACTGCGTGCAAAATCGAGGCTCAAGGACTTTGCTCAACAACACAATCATCGCATTGCTGGCTGGTATGTTGAAAATGCTTCAGGCGCAGCATTGCACCGACCGGAACTGATGAGACTGCTTCAGGATACAGAGCCAGGGGATGCGATACTTATAGAACAAGTAGATCGGCTTTCACGCCTGGATGATAATGGCTGGGAATCTTTAAAAAAGATGATTAATGAGAAATCGCTTTCAATAATAAGCCTTGATTTGCCTACAAGTCACATTGCCCTGTCCACACCATCAGCTTATGACTTTACTCATAGTATGCTCCGGGCAGTGAATAATATGATGCTGGACATGTTAGCTGCTATCGCCCGTAAAGATTATGAAGATCGTCGCAGAAGGCAGATGGAAGGAATTACAGCCGCCAAGGAAAAAGGGAAATACAGGGGGAGGCTAGCAGATAAGGAAAAACATGAGTTAATTAGAACGCTTCGCAAGAAAAACGGAAAATCAATAAATGAAACGGCAAGGCTCGCCGGCGTTTCACGCATGACAGTTATTCGAGCATGTAAAGATACGGATTGAAATTTAGAAAAGCCACAGCCCTGAATGAGCTGTGGCGCTACGTCCTGAAAATTCAGTAAAGAAACAACTTATTCTGTTTCACCGCGAAAATAAACTTGTTTAATATAACGACCACGGCCATCTCCATGCCCCAAATCCATCGATACTAATGCTTCAGCTTCGTCGCGGCTCATTCCATTTTTAATATGATGATTTACAGCATCACGTGAATAAGCGTAACGCAAACTATGCGGGGCATTTTTACCATTCATCCCTGCCTCTCGTACAATATTTCGGTAACGATCTATTGCAGTATGCAGAGAAGGTTTATCAATCAGTTTTCCGTTATGTTCACTGACATAATGAATTGCCTTATCAAGAATTGATAAAACTTTTTCACGATTGAAAACTGTTGTTTCTCTCGGCCGCCCGCCTTTAGTCCCGAAAACAACACGGACACGCTCATTATTGTTAATCAATGACTGCTTCCATGTTTTTAACGACTTTGCGGACTGCACGGTTTCTTCTGTTCTCAATCCAAGGTATCTTGAAAGTTGTACCGCGAGCGCAACACCTTCATCTTTTTTAAGCGCAAAATTCACAACCGCATTAAGTTTTTCATCTGTAATAGGAAGTTTAGTGCCATCCCGGTTAGCACCAGAAATTCCCAGGGCCTGATTACTCAGGCTGGTATGATTGGGATCGGCCAGTTTATTTCTTCCTGCTGATAATAAAACAGAGCGGATAGCAGACATCTCATTCTGTAACGTCCTGAGAGACAAACTGTCTGCCTTCCTGCTCTCAATATATTTTTCAATATGGGAAGTTTTGATATGTTTTACGTCCCTAATCTGAATATTCAGTTCAGACAGACGTTCAGAAAAACGTTCTGCAATTCTTGAGCGGTCAGCCACAGTTTTATAACTTCCCCTTCCCTGACGAGCAAGTGTGACAAGTTGTTTGCACAGCTGTTTACTGAATCTGGACATTCCTATATCTCCACAGGGATACACGTCCCTCGGCTTGTAAATAAGCGGACGGATCTGTACCCCAGTAATTCATCCCCGACGACACGGTTGCTTTTGCGCTTCCTGCGTCTCAACTGGTATCTGTGCATCGGGGCGGCGAATTGTTGAGTTCTTGCGAGGCACCCCAGATCTCTGATCTGTTTGCTGCTTATGCAGAGCTGACTTACGTCAAGCTGCCTCCAACACTACTGTTCGTAGTGTCGCCATCGATACCGAGTCGATTTCCTCCTTACTGATAATTGAACGTTCAGACGGCCTTCCGTCGTGCTTACGTTGATGTAAAAGTGAGTTTAATACCGTACTAACACGGACTACATGTTGGTCAGATGGTAGTAAAACGTTGAAAACCACGTCGTACGTGGGTTGAGACGTTATGCGCTGCGCGCGTCACTTGGTAGTGTCTTCGCCACTTCACAAGTGACGCCGCGCAGCTTCGTGCTCCTAATGCAACTCCGTAAGCGGCCAAATGTGCCAAATGGCCTTATCCGTCGATGCAAAAGTCGTACGAAACTCAGGGCGTATCCCTGGCAAGAATCATAACGTAGTGAAAGATCAGAGCCTGATTCAGCTCCTTTAATGACAATTCAACATCAGGAAGATGTGAATCATTGAGGCGTTAGCCGGCCAGTTTTTGGTCGGTGACCTTATCCACATTAGTGGCCCCCGTTTTCAAAGGTTAAACGGGTTTACCGCCATAAGGCGTCCCTCTCAGGTATGTGGGACATTAGCTGGCAGTCACCCGAAGGCGCTTCTCTCAGACCGCTGAAGCATTGGCTGGTAACCGCCCGAAGGCACCCCTCTCAGGTTACAGGGGTTTTGGATGGTCGCCGTAGCGACTTCTAATGCACTGGTGATGTTAGCAACGCCTCAGATGATCGTCAACTTTCTTATATTATTCATTGTTAGGGTCTGCATATATCACCATTCCAACAGACATTAGATCCTCAACGTCATTAGCAAGAAAAGGTATAAAAGATTTGCTTTGAATTTTTTCTACTATACCTTGCCCAACGACTATAGGTACGTATTGATAGCCAGGAAAAATATCATTTGGCTTACCTACCAGCACACCTCCAGTATATTCATGGCAATCAGGAAATACATTTGAAAGAGTACTCAGATATGAAATATCAATCAAATGACCAGTATCTGTTGTATACCAGGCATGAAGATTTAGAGCAGGCGTCTCAGAAAAATCTTCGGGCTGAAATCCCTTGTTGGACCATTTTTCAAATTCATCATATGTGGGATTATAAAGCCATTTATCTCCCTTCCATAATTGACCGACTGTCGTCCAAATTTTACAGCCAAGTGCGGATTCAAAATATGGCTGAAGGAAATGACACCACTTGAGACATTGCCCTGCTGAAAAAGAGAAGCTATCCACTTCTGCTTCATGACACACTTTTGCCATCATATTATGATAATCCAATTCACCATCCTTCAAATCCGTTATTGAACCTTCATTAAAGCCCAGCCCTTTTGTAAATTTTAATGCATGCTCAAAGTTGGCTCTGTAATCCAGAGTTTCGTCACACTCTATAATTCGGCCTTTATATTTATTATGGAAATAGGACAAGAGATTAAACACACTTACTCCTTATAGATTTATGAGTGCGGATATAGCAATATCCACACCCTTAATAATTAGTTACTTCCCTTCAGCTACATTCTTAATATTTTGCATTAAATCCTGCAAGCCGCTACTTGCGAGTCTTTGCTTTGAAGAAGAACTGTACGTTATATGAATACGACTACCTGACCCATTTTTTTCTAGCTCAATAGTTAGGTGATCATCATAGTCGCCCCAATCTGAGCCCATTTTATAATAACTTCCAGTCATCGCATCCCATTCCTGATTACTATCGGTAATTGCGCTGGCAGTCCATTCGCCATCGTTATTTTTTTCTCTAATTGATCTCAGTTCATCATTAGAGATAAACTTAAACTTCCTTTTAATTCTTGCTGCTGCAGTATCAACATCTACTGGTACAGTATAACTTTTAGAGGTCGATTCTTTTTTTTCTGAAGGAGATACTTTCATACGCTGCTCATCATTTCCTGAGGAGTTACCTCTCAGGGAATTCATTATTCCTGAGGCACCATCACTGATTTTCTGGTTTGTAGTTGCTATATCATTCATACTACAAGCTGTTACGAGAACAGGTAGTATTAAAATAGTATATAGACCCTTCATATTCCTTTTTTCTCCCTATTTTTACCGTGAAAATAACAGCTTTAGTACGACTTACTATTCCGTCACATTGTAACAGACTGTAAAACCCTGCCGTATTGTATAATGAAAGTCAATGATGAGGTATACCAAATGGCTGGGCGTAAAAAGGAAGCTCACTTCACTTTAATTATATCACTTAGCTTAGTCGTGAAGGCGGGGGAAAGCCTTTCTCTGCGCATCTTCCAGCCCATAGATGCATCTTTAATACCTTGCCCTGCAAACCAAACAGAGCCTTTGCCTGAATGGTTAATGCTGTCTATTAATGTCATCAGCTCTTCGCTGTTACGATGAGGCTGAAAGTCATCAAAAAGGGTCAATTGAGATACGGCAGCGCTTCGGAAATCAGTGAGCATCACGCCAGCACGATGATAACGGTGCCCTGGTACAAATATCGTATCAAATGCCTTTATAGCCGCGTTAATGATATCCCGTGAATCCTGAGCGGGTACAGCAAGCTCTGTTACCGCCTGATTCTTATAAAACACCTCATTTTCTGAGAAAGGGCTGGTACTGATGAAAACTGCTACCCGTTTACAAAATTGATGCTCTGCACGGAGTTTTTCTGCTGCACGTTCAGCATGAGCGCAAATGGCCTGATGCAGGCTGACTTCGTCCGACGGTTTTTCTCCAAAAGATCGGGAGCATATGATTTGTTCTTTTGGGGCAGTAAATTCTTCTAAACCGAGGCAAGGAATACCGTTCAGCTCTCTGACCGTGCGCTCAACAACTACTGAGAACTGTTTACGAATGAATGAAGGCGACAGCTCAGCCAGCTGAAGTGCATTGTTAATGCCCATAAACTGTAATTTTTTACCCAGCCGCCGTCCTATACCCCAGACCTCCTCAACTGGTACTAAAGCCATTAACTTACGCTGACGCTGTCTGTCACTGAGATCTACCACACCTCGCGTTGCGGGCCAGCGCTTACTTGCATACTGAGCCAGTTTGGCGAGCGTTTTTGTAGGGCCTATTCCCACTCCCACAGTCAGATGTGTTCTTCGCTTAATCTGATCACGTATCTGATGGCCAAACACCTCAAGCGATAACAGATTACGCATACCCGTAAGATCACAAAAAGCTTCATCGATACTGTAAATTTCCACACGCGGAGTCAGTAACTGCAAAATAGGCATCACTCTGTCTGACATATCAGCATTTATGTGGAATACAATTTCAACAGCTTAATTAGTAACCGACTCAAAGCACGCGCGCTTTAGGTATGTCAGACCAGCGCGTGGTCCAAGCAGGGCTTAGCATTTCACGTTTCATTTTCCATTCGGTATTAATGCCCTGGCCCGCAAACCATACATTTCCCATTCCGGACTGGTTGATATCATCCAGTACCTTCATCAGCTGTGCGCTATTGGCCCGCGGCTGGTTATCTTCAAACAGATTGAGCTGGCTTACACCGTTTGGAGTGAAGTTATCAAGCATGATACCTGCTTTCATGTACCTTCGACCCTCAAGCCAGATACGGTCAAGTGATCGCATCGCAGATTCAATAATGTCACGCGTGTCCTGTGTTGGCAGCGTCAGTTTCTCACCAGCGCTGTTCCCGTAAAAAACCTCACCGTTTGCGTGTGGCGACGTCCGGATAAACACACCGATGTTGCGACAGTACTGACGTTCCCCGCGCAGTTTTTCCGCTGCGCGCGCAGCGTACTGACACAGCGCCTGCTGCATAGCGACTTTTGAGGTAATTCGCTCGCCGAAGCTGCGGCTACAGACAATCTGCTGTTTTGCCGGTGGCAGCTCTTCGAGCGGAATACATGATTCACCGTTCAGCTCGCGTACGGTGCGCTCCAGCACCACGGAAAAGTTATCGCGAATGAACTTCGGACGCGCGCGTGATAGCTGCAGAGCAGTTTCGATGCCCATAAGGTTGAGTCGTTTACCGATACGCCGTCCCACGCCCCATATTTCCTCAACGGGCTGGTTAGCCAGCAGGGTTTCAGTACGTTTCGGATTACCTGGCGTAAGCGCCAGTACGCCGCGAAACTGCTTCCACTCCTTGCCCGCCCACTGGGCCGATTTTGCCAGTGTTTTGGTCGGCCCCATGCCGATACCGACGGTGAGACCCGTTGTGGTAAAGACATGCGCACGCAGGCGACGGCCAAAAGTTTCGAAGTTCTCACAGCCGTCAATACCGGTGAGATCCAGAAACATCTCATCAATGCTGTACTGCTCGACGCGTGGCGTTATCTCTTCAAGCGCGGTCATTACTCTCTGGCTGAGGCTGTGATAAAGCGCGTAATTGGAGCTGAACACGTGCACCTTTTCCGGATAATCCTGTGTTTTTACCTCAAACCATGGCGCACCCATTTTGATGCCAAGCGCTTTTGCGCCAGCGGAGCGTGCAATGACGCATCCGTCGTTGTTGCTGAGCACTAGCACAGGTCTGCCACGCAGGTCCGGGCGGAACAGCGTCTCGCAGCTGGCATAGAATGAATTAACGTCAGCCAGGCCGAACATGGACATCATGATCTCCGCCGTGTGTAGATAACCCGCACATATCAGTTTCTCCGGCGCGGAGTGTGCACGAAGTGCGCCACTACGCCGAAAATTTCCAGGGTATCCGGGTCTGGGATAATAACAGGATAGGCGGGATTCATCGGCTGCAATACCGGCCCTTTCTGGGTAATAAGAAGGCGCTTGACCGTAAATTCGCCGTACAGTACAGCGATAACCACGTCGCCGTGCTCAGGCCTGAGTGCCCGATCGACTATCAGCAGATCGCCGTCGTAAAGTCCTATATCCTGCATGCTGTTGCCCTGTGCGCGCAGGAAAAAGGTGCTTGCCCTGTGGGCTATTAGATATTCGTTTAAGTCGAGTTCCTGCTCCGCATAGTCCTGGCAAGGAGAGGGAAAACCGCAGGGTACGCGTTCCAGGAAAAGGGGCCTGTAGCTGGGCGGCGGATTATCCGCCGGGTGCATCAACTCAAAGGCGTGAAACATAGCAAAAATCCCTGTCAAAATGCTGTACGTATTTACAGTAGTATTGTCTGACTTTACGGACGAAGCAAGAAGCGTGGGGCGACACAAATATCATTAAAATAATGGACTATTGATTTATTTGAATTTATAGCGGAACGACAGCTCGTAAAACAAGCAGCTATCAGGACTTTCTGTGTCAGGGCATGTTAAAAATTTATTTTGATTCAGGAAAGATCTTACTTAGTCTGTTCAGTACTTCACTTATGCCCCTGCTGACAATCCGATCCTCCCGCATCACTGTCCCCAGAGTCCGGTGAAGCGATGGCGTTACTGAGTAAAGACTGAGACCCTGCCTTTCTTCATGACTTGCAACGGACATACGGGGAACGATGCTGTAACCCAGGCCGGAACGAACCATCCTTTTAATGGCTTCAATACTGCCAAGCTCCATAACCGGGCTGACAGTATGCCCTGCATCGCTGAACCATCCGTCAATCAGATCGCGTGTGGCACTTCCGGGTTCAAATACAATCAGCGGCAGTGGCAAAAGGGTATCAGGAGACAGCGGTTTTGCACTCTGCTCCGAGGTGTCCTTTTCCATGATTACAACAAACTCATCCGTACCCAGCGGGCTGACACTCAGGCATTTACCGGCTGCCGGCAGCGTTACCAGACCAATATCTATACGGTTTTCCTCCACTCCCCGTACAATATCTGAAGTATTGCCTGTGCGTACATCCACCTTCAGCAGGGGATGGGTCTGTCGAAGTTGCTGCAGTAAGTGAGGTAGCAGATGGATACAGGCTGTTGCGCCTGTGCCGACAGTAACGGTGCCGGTTATTTCGTCTGAATGCAGGGAAACCGCTTCAACCGCTCCGCTTACCACCGCATCAATTTTCATGCAGTGTTCAGCGAGAGTCAAACCGGCAGTCGTTGGTCTTACTCCCCGGCTGGTTCGCTCAATAAGCCTGACCTTAAGCGTCTGCTCCAGCTGTCTTATCTGCAGGCTCACTGCCGGTTGCGACAAGCCAAGTACTTCTGCCGCCCCCGAGAAACTGCCCCGGCTGATGACCAGCCTGAAGGTAGCCAGATGATCGAGGTTCAGTGTTGCCATGCCAAAGTTTTCCTCATAACGCTGATAAGCCCTGCTGCCTGTCTGAAATGATTCATCCGGGTTAGTCTCTGTTTCTGATCTGAAAGGGAGCTGTACTGATGGAAATAACCGAAGCAGATGAACGACATATTCCCGCTATACAACAGATTTATGCTTATCACGTATTACACGGCACCGCCACTTTTGAAACCGAACCGCCGGGTGAGGCTGAAATGGCAGCCCGGCTGAAAAAGGTACATGCAGCAGGACTGCCCTGGTTGGTGGCGGTTGACGGAGGAATTGTTCGAGGATACTGCTATTTGTCTCTATACCGGGAACGGTGCGCCTATCGCTTTACTCTGGAAGACTCTGTATATGTTGATGCCACGTATCAGGGGCGGGGCATTGGAAAAATGCTGCTATCCCGTGCAGTAGGATGGGCAGAAGCCCGTGGTTTTCGGCAACTTGTAGCGGTGGTGGGGAACAGTGAAAATACTGCCTCCCTTGCTCTTCACCGCGCTGCAGGCTTCAGCATCACTGGCACCCTCAGGTCTGTAGGATTCAAGCATGGGCGCTGGCTCGATACGGTTATCCTGCAGCGTACGCTCGGGCATGGCGACGCTACGCTTCCGGAAAGTACAGAATGACACAAGGATATCTGACAGGCCGCACCATTTTCTGCATCGGCATGACGCAGCTTATCAACTGGGGTATTACGTTCTACATGCCGGGTGTCTTCGGAGCCGCCATCATGGCGGAAACAGGCTGGTCTTCCGGTGAGACATTCTCCGGCCTGAGCGTTGCCATGCTCGTTATGGGGCTGGTTTCACCGCTTATCGGTCCCGTAATGGCCCGTACCGGTGGACGCACCCTGATGATGGCGGGAACTTTGGCTATAACCATCGGGTGTTTTCTGATGGCGTTTACCTATTCAACATTAGCGTGGGATGCCGTCTGGATCCTGACAGGCGCGGGCATGCGGCTTGCTCTGTATGACGCCGCTTTTGCCATGCTTGTGGAAACCGCAGGCGCAGAGGCTCGCAAGGCAATCTCTCTGGTCACCCTGCTGGGCGGTCTCGCGTCGGCCGCTTTCTGGCCTGCTGGCGCAGCGCTTCTTCACGTCACCGACTGGCGGCATGCCGTCATCATTTATGGCTGTGCGGGCCTGCTGAGCCTGTTTTTTTTAACTGCCGTTCCGGCAGGCAGTCGGGTAAAACTTCCCGTAACAGGGCGATCCGGCCATTCGGCTGACGCAACAGCAACATCAGAGGACACAAAAGCACTCATCAGCGGCCTGTGGTATGCCACTCTGATAGCGTTGATAAGCTTTGTCTCCACCGGCGTGTCCACACATTTTCCCCGGATACTGGCCTCTTATGGCGTGCCTGCTCTGGCTGGCATGCTGTGGGGAGTGGGGCAGTTAGGTGCCCGTCTGCTGGGTGTAGTTTCAGGTGCACGAATCTCCGCGATACGCCTGAACCTTATAACCGGTATCCTGCTTCCCCTCTGTTTTCTGACCGGCCTTGCAGGCAGCATTACTCCTGTGGCTACAGCCTTTTTCGTTCTGGGCTATGGGGCCGTAAACGGACTGAATACGATCGTGAAGGCCGTACTTCCTCTTGTGCTGTTTGATCCGCAGCAGTACGCCCGCAAAACAGGAATACTGATGTCGCCGGCATTTTTTCTCGCGGCACTGGCTCCGTCTGCGTATGCCATACTGCTGGAGCGCTACGGTATACCCGGCACGCTGCTTTTTTCCTTCATCCTGACCCTGATCATTACGGCGATTTCTGTGGTCCTCTGGCAGCGTCATTCTGGCTCTGTTGTGCAGAACCGGGACCATGGAGCATCTACCCTTCACGAAAAAAATGTTTGACGGCTTCCATATTTCTATTATTCTGGAAATATAGTTAAAGGAGGCCGCATGGATTTACACACCGCAGCAAACGCACTTCGAGAACTGGGCCACCCGACACGTCTCCGCATATACCGGGAGCTGGTCAGGGCTGGTCATGAAGGCCTGCCGGTTGGCGAACTGCAGAAGCACCTTGAGATTCCTGCCTCCACGCTCAGCCATCATCTTTCAGCGCTGATGTCCGCTGGACTCATAAGCCAGGAACGGCAGAGTCGTACCTTGTTCTGCAGACCTTGCTATGCGCAGCTTGAGCAGCTGATGGCTTTTCTCACTGAAGAGTGCTGCGCCGGTGGCAGTAGCTGCAGCCTGTCTACCGAGATTTCCCATAAAGAGACTCCATTGTGAATAACGTGAATGATGCCCTGAACAATATCGATCTGACACTCCTGGATACGCCCCTTTCGGAAGAGAAATTAAAGGCCGAAGAGGTGGCGCATCCGCCCCGCATACTGATGCTCTACGGTTCGCTTCGGGAGCGCTCTTACAGCCGACTCACCACGGAAGAGGCCGCACGGCTGCTGACGGCCATGGGCGCGGAGGTGAAGTTATTCAATCCGTCCGGCCTGCCGCTGCCGGATGATGTACCTGAGACGCATCCGAAGGTCGCAGAGCTGCGCCAGCTAGTGCTCTGGTCTGAAGGGATGGTCTGGTGCTCTCCTGAGCGTCACGGTGCCATGACCGGCATCATGAAGACGCAGATTGACTGGATACCGCTGACGTCCGGGGCGGTCCGGCCCTCGCAGGGGAAAACCCTTGCTGTCATGCAGGTCAGCGGAGGCTCACAGTCTTTCAACGCCGTAAACCAGATGCGTATTCTTGGGCGCTGGATGCGGATGATCACTATCCCGAACCAGTCATCCGTTGCAAAAGCCTGGGCCGAGTTTGATGAGGACGGCCGCATGAAGCCTTCTCCGTATTATGACCGCATAGTGGACGTCATGGAGGAACTGATGAAGTTCACCCTGCTGACGCGCGGTCGTAGTGGTTATCTCACCGACCGCTACAGCGAAAGGAAGGAGAGTGCTGCGCAGCTCTCTGAGCGGGTAAACCAGCGCAGCATATAAAAAAGCCGGCATCTGCCGGCTTTTTCACATTTTCCCTGTCACAGCCAAGGGAAACATCAGTGGCTGACGCGATTCCCTTGCTCATCAATGACTGCTTCGCCGTCCTCTTTGGTAAACGCTCCCTTCTGCGGGTCCGGCAGTATGCCCAGAACCACTTCGGAGGGGCGGCAGAGCTTCGTTCCCAGCGGCGTCACCACCACCGGACGATTAATGAGGATCGGATGAGCCAGCATCGCATCGAGCAGTTCTTCATCGCTGAACCGGTCTTCAGCCAGGCCGAGCTGCTCGTAGGGATCGGTATTTTTACGCAGCAGGGCACGCACGCTAATGTCCATGTCCGTAATCAGCTTTTTCAGCTCGTCGCGCGACGGCGGTGTTTCCAGATACAGAATCACCGTGGGCTCGGTGCCGCTGTTGCGGATAAGCGCCAGGGTATTGCGGGACGTCCCGCAGGCCGGATTGTGATAAATGGTAATGTCAGTCATGAGCGTTACTCCATAAAGGCGCTGCACAGGCACAGCTCCGGGGTTAAGGTTAAACAGACAGGCGCAGGGCCAGCGCAGCCAGCGTCACAAACAGTACCGGCAGGGTCATCACGATGCCCACGCGGAAGTAGTAGCCCCAGCTGACGGTTATGTTTTTCTGTGCCAGGACGTGCAGCCACAGCAGGGTAGCGAGGCTACCGATAGGGGTGATTTTCGGACCGAGGTCGCAGCCGATGATGTTGGCGTAAATCATCGCCTCCTTCACCACGCCCTGAGCGGTGCTGCCGTCAATGGAGAGCGCGCCAACCAGCACGGTAGGCATGTTGTTCATGACTGATGAAAGCGCCGCCGTCAGAAAGCCGGTGCCGAGCGTTGCGCCCCAGACGCCATGCTCGGCAAACCGGTTCAGGGCGGCAGAAAGGTAATCAGTTAGCCCGGCATTGCGTAGTCCGTATACCACCAGGTACATGCCCAGCGAGAAGATAACGATCTGCCAGGGCGCACCTTTCAGTACCTTTCCGGTATCAATCACATTGCCTTTCCGGGCTACCAGCCAGAGAATAAACGCCGCCACCGCGGCCACAAGGCTGACCGGCACGCCGAGTGGTTCGAGGGCAAAGAAGCCGATCAGCAGCAGGATGAGAACAATCCAGCCGGTTTTAAAGGTACGCGCATCGCGAATGGCCTCACGCGGCGCCTTCAGCTTCGCCAGGTCGTAAGTGTCCGGGATGTCCCTGCGGAAAAACAGGTGCAGCATCACCAGCGTGGCGGCCACGGACGCGATATTCACCGGCACCATCACCGAGGCATACTCGCTGAAACCCAGTTTAAAGAAGTCTGCCGTGACGATGTTGACCAGGTTTGACACGATGAGCGGCAGGCTGGAGGTATCGGCGATAAACCCGGCCGCCATCACAAACGCCAGCGTGGCCCCGGGGCTGAAGCCCAGCGCCAGCAGCATGGCGATAACGATCGGCGTCAGAATTAGCGCGGCTCCGTCATTGGCAAACAGCGCCGCCACTGCCGCACCCAGCAGAACGATATACGTGAACAGCAGCCGGCCCCTGCCGCCTCCCCAGCGGGAAACGTGCAGCGCGGCCCATTCAAAAAAGCCGGACTCATCGAGCAGCAGGCTGATAATGATGACCGCAATAAACGTGGCCGTGGCGTTCCAGACAATCTGCCAGACCACCGGAATATCCCCGATTTGTACTACGCCGGTCAGCAGCGCCAGCGCGGCGCCGATAACGGCACTCCAGCCAATACTGAGTCCTTTCGGCTGCCAGATAACCAGTACCAGCGTCAGAATAAAAATCGCACCCGCCAGAAACATACCCTCTCCTTCTTAATTATAACTGCCCGTTGAAGCGGGCTGCTAACTGTACCCTGTAAATATATGCGTTTAATCGAATGTGTTTAGATAAAATTTTTACATGCAGACAGCTTTGCCGTTGGTGGTTGCGTTATCACGCTCAGCCTGCTGACTGAGATGAAGAATTTCATCCCGCTGACACAGATATGCCTGCTCAATGACCGCTGCTGCCCACGCAGGCATGTGTGGCGATAACCGGTAATGGATCCACTTGCCGTCGCGCCTGTCGATAAGCAGTCCACTCTCTCTGAGCAGGGCCAGGTGCCGCGATATTTTTGGCTGTGTTTCTTTCAGGATAGATACAAGCTCGCAGACGCAAAGCTCCCCTTTTTCGCGCAACAACAGCACCAGGCTGAGCCGGGTTTCGTCAGAAAGATTCTTAAAAAGTTGCAGGGGCAGCAGTGACGGCATAATTTCTCCTTCGTGGCGGACAGCAACAAGTCTCGTCTGCTGCAGACGAAAGGTCAACTTTATATTTATAAATTCATATATGTTTTGACGTGCTTACAGGCTTTTCAGTACAGCTTAATGAGGGAATAGCGGTTAAACGATATCACACAGATTTTAACGGCAGCACACTTTCAGCTGCCTTAATGGTCGGGCATGACGAAGTAACATCACAAAAAAAGCCTGTTTCTTTAGTGAACCGTTCTACTTATGGCAGAAAGCAGCATCAGTAAGAGTGGCTTCCGGCCAGATGACCTGCAGTGATAACCGGCACGATATCCTCAGGCTCTTCTGCCTGCTCCAGTTCGCGCAGAATACCGCAGTCCCGTGTTGCCCGGTTGGCATTGCAGTGGCTGTGGAGCTCAAATAGTTGTTTTTCCAGCATATTTAGTTCACGAATACGGGCCTGAACGTGGTTCAGATGTTCATTTATCAGGGCATTAACCGTACCGCAGTCTGCGTCTGGCTGGCTGCGCGCCTGCAGCAACACCCGGATTTCTTCATGGGTCATATCGAGCGCCCGGCAGCGCCGGATAAACATAAGCCTTTCGAGATGTGCGCTATCGTAATGGCGGTAGTTATTAGTCTGGTCCCGCAATGCGGCCTGCAGAAGCCCCTCTCGCTCATAATAACGTACCGTCTCTACAGGACATCCCGCCTGGCGGGCCAGTTCACCAATTTTCATATCACACCTCTTCTGAGCTTGACCCTGTAGTTACATCAGGGTCTTTAATGCCAGTATACGTTATGAACGGGATAAAAAAATGAGTGACTGCTGCAGTAATAAAAAATGTGGATCAGCCGCAACCGGAGAGGAGGCGTCTGTTAAAAATACCGCCACTGCCCCGACTGAGGCTTCAGGGAAAATGCCACCAAAAACGACTCAGACCACACCGGCCTGTTGCAGCACCGGGAGCTGCTGCTCAACGGACGGCCTGAGCCAGATGTCCGAACCGGTTGCAGAGCTTCCCCGCAACGATGACGTTCAGACGCGTCTGCGCATCATGCAGATGGACTGCCCGACGGAGGAGACGCTCCTCCGAAAAAAACTGGCAAAATTACCTGCCGTCAGCAATCTTGAATTCAATCTGATACAGAGGGTGCTTACCGTGACCCATACACCGCAGGCGCTGGAACCGGTTCTGCAGGCGGTGCGCTCGCTGGGTTTTGACCCGGAACCGATTGATAAAGCAATGCAGCCTGAAGGCAGCTGCTGCTCAGGCCGTGAGGCGGAAAATACCGGCGGTTCCTGCTGCTCGCCTGCCCCTGTCACATTCGGTGAGCTGCAGACGCAGCAGGTGACCGCTGACGGGGTGCGTACCAGTATCAGGATCATGCAGATGGACTGCCCGGTTGAAGAGGGCATGATCCGTAAAAAGCTGGACGGCATGTCAGCCGTCAAGGAACTGGATTTCAATCTTATGCAGCGTGTACTGACGGTGGTTCACGCACCGGATACGCTGGAGCCGGTTCTGGCCGCCATTCGTTCTCTGGGCTTTGAACCTGAACTTCCTGACAGTAATGGCCGGCACGCGGTCACTGAGGAAAAGAAAAAACACTGGTGGCCGCTCGCGCTTGCCGGTGTGGCGGCAATCGCCGCCGAAGCCATGCACTGGGCGGGCATGCCGGAATGGCTGGAAGCGGCTCTTGCTCTGGCTGCCGTTGCGGCCTGTGGCCTGTCCACGTACAAAAAAGGCTGGATTGCTCTTCGCAACGGCAACCTGAATATCAACGCCCTGATGAGTATTGCCGTCACCGGGGCGCTGGCGCTCGGACAGTGGCCTGAAGCCGCCATGGTAATGGTGCTGTTCACGATTGCGGAACTGATTGAAGCGAAATCTCTTGATCGCGCCCGCAATGCCATCGGCTCTCTGATGAAGCTGACGCCTGAAACGGCCACGGTTCAGCAACCGGACGGCTCCTGGAAAGAAACTGAGGCCAGGTCTGTATCCCTTAACAGCGTGGTCAGGGTAAAACCGGGCGAGCGTATCGCTCTCGACGGCACGGTGGTCCGGGGCAGGACCGCCATTAATCAGGCACCTATTACCGGCGAAAGTCTGCCGGTGGATAAAGGGGAAGGTGACCCGGTCTTCGCCGGGACGGTCAACGGCTCCGGTGGCTTTGAGTACCGTGTAACGGCCGCTGCCGGAAATACCACGCTGGCGCGTATCATTCATGCCGTGGAGGAAGCGCAGGGGGCAAAAGCCCCTACGCAGCGCTTTGTTGATCGCTTTGCACAAATTTATACCCCTGTGGTGTTTGCTATTGCCGTCGCAGTTGCCGTTCTCCCACCGCTGATTGCAGGTGAAAGCTGGCAGGAGTGGATTTACAAGGCGCTGGTGATGCTGGTTATCGCCTGCCCCTGTGCGCTGGTCATTTCCACGCCAGTGACCATTGTCAGTGGCCTGACGGCAGCAGCCCGCCGGGGGATATTGATCAAGGGCGGCGTTTATCTTGAAGAAGGCCGAAAGCTGAAGTGGCTGGCGCTCGACAAGACCGGCACCCTGACGCACGGTAAGCCGGTACAGACGGATGCGATTATCTATACCGGGGTGGCAGAAGATGAGGGGCGCAGTCTGGCTGTGAGCCTGGCAGGTTACTCCGATCATCCGGTTTCGCAGGCTGTATCGGCGGCATCAGATGGCATTCAGCGTTATGAAGTGGAAAACTTTGAGGCTCTGCCAGGCCGCGGCGTGCGCGGCGTCATCAACGGTCAAACCTACAGTCTGGGCAATCTGAGGCTGGCTGAAGAAACGGTGCGCTGTCCGGAAGCGGTCAGGGCTGCACTAACGGAACTGGAGACCGGGGGTAAAACGGTCATCATGCTCTGTGACACTCATCAGGTGCTAGGGCTGTTTGCGGTGGCTGATACGGTGAAGGAAAGCAGCCGCGAGGCGATAAGTCAGTTGCATAGTCTGGGTGTTAAAACGCTCATGCTGACCGGAGACAATGCGCACACTGCGCAGGCCATTGCCGGTCAGGTTGGTATCGATGAGGCGCGGGGGGATCAACTGCCGGAAGATAAACTGCGTGCTGTAGAAACATTTACGGCGCAGGGCACGACCGGCATGGTGGGCGACGGCATCAATGATGCACCGGCGCTGGCCCGCGCCGATATCGGCTTTGCCATGGGTGCAATGGGCACGGATACCGCCATCGAGACTGCCGATGTGGCCCTCATGGATGATGATTTGCGTAAAATTCCGGCTTTTGTCCGACTCTCCCGGCAGACGTATAACATTCTGGTTCAGAATATCGTTATGGCTATTGGGATCAAGGCAGTGTTCCTGGCCCTGACCATTGCAGGTATGGGGACCATGTGGATGGCCGTATTCGCGGATGTGGGGGCAAGCCTGCTTGTCGTGGCAAACGGTCTGCGCCTGTTGCGTAAGTAACCTGTCTGGCTGCTCTTCCGGTAAAGACAGGCACCTGAAAATAGCCGCTAATCTGCACTCCGATAAAGGAAGAGAGTATGAAACCGCGTAACATGATTTTATTGCTGATGCTCGCAGTCGTGTTTCCGGCAACGGCTGCGCAGGCAGTACACGGAAACCATGCCGGAATGTCACCGTCTTCTGAGGCCTATATGGACGGCATGAATAATATGCACGAAGGAATGATAAAGGCCGTACAGGACCCGGATGCAGACAGGGCATTTGCCAGGAGCATGATTGAACATCACAAAGGAGCCATTGCCATGGCCGAAACGGAACTCCGTTATGGTAAATCACCGGCAATGCGGAAGATGGCTGAAAGCATTATCAGCGCCTAGAAAGAAGAAATACGGCAGATGGAAGTATGGCTCAGTAAATAAGCTCTTTTTTATTACTTTCGTTACGGCGTAGCAGCTCCTTACTACGCCGTCCTTCACACACATAAAGTGAATTCCGGTCAGGGCCTGCTACAGAATACGTGGGATATCTGTTTTCATAAGAGCGGCGTTCAGTTTTTCCACATCACCTTCTATTACTTCTTTCTCATCGGGCGTCAGTGGCACTTCTTCAAGATAATGTTTTACCGATGCCTTACTTTCCAGTAACAGTCCTCTTGCACTTCTCTTTGGCAGATTAAAATCACATCCGATGCATGCCATACGGTGCGGGCAACTGCTCCAGAAGGGATTAGTACAGAAAGAGTCGCCCAGATCATAATATGTCGCAGGTCCCGTGAGGCTGGTTGCTGCGGGGTCATGATCAATCAGCACGCTTATCATGTGCGCTACCCGGTCAGCTTTAACAAAAGAGGCAGCAAGCTGCGTCGGGCGTATTCGAATATAATGCATGGTGGATTGCGGCGAAGAGTGTCCTGACCACTGCATCAGCTCGTATAAAGACATGCCCTGAGGAACACTGGCCAGGGCAGTTACGGCCGATGCGCGTCCCCTGTGGCTGGTAATGGGGCCCCGGCTGTCTTCCTCAGGCACTCCTGCCCGGGCACAGAGAACCGGAATAACGGTGCGGTTTATTATGTCTCTTCCCACCGGTTTGCCCCGGTACTGAAACAGAAAACGGACTTTTTCACCGGTGCGTTCATCCGTCAGAGCTGCCTGTTCTTCTGGTCGTTCTGCCAGCCAGATATCGACATACTTTTTCACCACTGCAGAAACCGGCTTAACAAAGGCTTTAGATGTCTTGCCGGCCGGCACGTTCAGATAGCAAAGAGTCCCGGCAGGAATGGTACTGCCGTCGTCCCGGTTAATATCTTCCGATTGTGGAATGATGCAGCCAGCGGTCAGGCGCATCAGCTCATTCTGACGCAGCCCTGCATGCGTCCAGATGACTGCCATAGCCTGCAGCATAGAGAGGGGGTAGTGAATTTCACTGAGCAAATCTTCCTGACGCAGATTCAGGCTTGCCCAGACCAGTTTCAGCCATACAGGATCATCAATAACACGCGGATTGACGCCCTGACGAAAGAGCGGTGTATCAGGTGTGGAGAGATGGCGGGCCGGACTGAATTTCAGACGTCCCCATTCCCAGAGTTCGTAGTCAAACATAAAACGACGAACGGCATACACGAAACCGGCACGGGAATTTGGCAGCATGGGCTCTCCGGAACGTGGAGAGCGGCGCACCCCACGTTCTGTACCCAGTGAAAGTTCATCAACCTTCATTCTTCCGATTGCAGCAATGAAGCTGGCGCAGATCTCCATTGTCCAGTCGGACGGCGAGCGAATTTCCGGATGCTCGCGGGCGAGCCACAGACCGCAGCGGAGGATAAAGCTGTACTGGCTCTCTCTGGACCGGGGCCGAAGCACCGACGTTTCTCTCCAGCGCCGGCACCACGTTACCCACTCTGTGGCAATATTTTCTGTGGGTTTTTCGTGCCACTCACGGTAATTGCGCATACGTACGGCACTTTTGAGGATGCCCATTGCGGCCAGCGCATGTGAAACTCTGCCTACTGTTCGTGCGATTCCCCGATCGTGATAATTCTGCGCGCGCCACAGGAGTTCAGTTGTGAAGCTTTCAAGCTCAGGATTATTGTTCATCATCATCAGTATGCCCAGCAGGGCTGACAGGGCGTTTTTCTGGTTCTGTCGTTTGTATCCCAGCGAGACAAGCGTATCAGTCAGCCGGTTGAGTTCCTGAATGAAAATGTCCCGGCCATAGATGGCACAGGCGTACAACGACGGAGCACCATGATGCGGCAGGTCGAACGGTGAGGGAAACGGGCCAAGATGGAAGGCAAATGCCGCAATAAGGGGCCTGCCGGAACGGTGCTGCAGGCACAACGTCAGCCACTTTTCCGAATCCCACAGCCAGCAGGGTTTCCTTGTCCGGTGTATTTCCGCCAGCACGACAGGAATGATAATCCTGACGAGTCTGTCACTCGTACCGCTGCGGGCGGCAATATCCTGAAGTGGCCGCAGTAAAGATGACAGCGGACCTTGCTTGCTCAAAGCAGAGATACGTTTGTGCCCTGTGCTTAATGCCTCAAGCTCTTCAATGCTTAACACATTATTCAGCTGATAATCTGAACGCCTGAAGGGGACATAAATTTTATGAATTCCTGTTTCTGCTTTCATCACACGGCTCCCGCCTGAAAGATAAGCCCTGCAATCTTACGGTCGGTTTCAGCGACGGCAGCAGCCATGCGGGCAGCCATATCCGTTCCCGACAGATGAATATAAATTTGTGTTGTACGTGGGTCCCTGTGCCCTGCATAAGTAGCCAGTTCATGCAGTTTCCATCCGGCCCGTGCCAGATGCGTCAGCCGGAGGTGACGAAAAGTATGCGTGGTGATGTCTGGCTGATCAGTCTCTGCCGCCCATTTCCGTACGGTTTTACTCCAGCTCCAGAAAGAGAGAGGAGCGCCGTAATTACGGTCAGAGACGGAACGGAACAAAGCACCGCCTGACCAGCCTTCCAGCCGTAGCTTTTGAAAATGGTTTGCCAGTACCGGCGCAACGTCGGCGCTATAGCAGACCATTCTTTCCCGTCTGTTTTTCGTCGTTTCTGCCCGGATGCGTATCAGGCGATGAGCCAGGTCAATGTCCTCAAGCCTCAGAGCCGTCACTTCAGTACGTCGGAGCGCCCCATAATAAGCCAGAGCAAGCATCAGTCGGTCACGCAGAGGCGCTGCAGAAACGTGTTTCAGGAACCTGAGCCACTCCCCGTCATCGTGAATAACGGGGAGTCGGTTGATACGTGGGATCAGGCCGCGTCCGGTATAAATGGCACCAGGCAAACCCGAACGGGGTAACGGGTTGAGACTGCAAATATCCTGATAAACCAGAAAGTCATACCAGAGACGAAGAGCTGAAAGGCGCAACTGGAGCGTGGCGCTTGCAACGGACGACGGCATATCAGGGAGCTGAGGTCGGATATATCCTGCAATGTCTTCAAAGGAAGCTCTTTCAGGAGCAATGTCGTGTATTTCACAGAAGGCAAAAAAATGCGTCAGGGCACTTCGATAGGCTTTAATAGTTGCGCTGGCTCTTCCTAAATTCGAAAGAATTGTAAGCCACTGCTCAGTCAGCAGAAGAGCAGATGCGGAATGCATGGAAGTGTTCACGGCCTTCCCCTTTCAGTTCATAACAACTGATTAAAGTTTATACCGAAGATGTTGCATTCCATTTAACTTACTATAAGCTGTAATTACTTGAAAATGCTACAACACCCTTTTTCTCAGCCTCACGACCAACCTTGAACCAGGGATCGCCCATTTTTAACCCAAGTGATTTTGCTGCTGAGGAACGGGCTATTATGCAGCCATCGTTATTAGACAGCACCACCACAGGTTTGCCACGGAGATCTGGTCTGAAAACTGTCTCGCAGGAAGCGTAAAATGAGTTAACATCGACTAGGGCGAACACTGCTAAGCGCCCCTAAACTTGAATGAATGCACAAGATGGCGTACCACACCGAAGACAACGGTTTCGATGTCGTCAGTCAGGGGTATAGCTGAATATGCGGGATTAGCTGGCAACAGGGCTGGAGAAGGCAACAACTGCAGTCGTTTACAGGTAAACTCTCCATTTACAGCTGCAATGACAATATCACCGTGCTTGGCCTCACGAATACATTCAACTATTAATAAATCTCCATCTCTGATACCGGCGTTACGCATCGAATCCCCTTCTGCTCGCACCAGGTAAGTACTTTCTGGATAGCGGATACAAAGGTCATCCAGGGAAAGACGCTTTTCAACATAATCCTGAGCGGGAGAAGGGAAACCACATGAAACCCCATCGCCAAACAAAGGAACACATGCCAGTGATGGATTGCTACCTGTAAGTCTGGCTATCGCCGCCATCATCAAAACCGGTGTGTTTGCTGAATTTTTCTGCGAACTTTTATCCCAACACATCGTCTGTTCTAAAGGAATTGGCATAACTCGCCCCCCTCAAATTATACTGTTTATAAATACAGTATAATAATGCATTTTCAACGATGACAAGCTGTAACTATTTGGAAAAAAGTAACCTGATGAGTTTTAAAGAATTAATTAGTGTTCTCAGTCAGGTATCATGGATGTTCGTAATTGCACAAAAATTCCGCTATAGTCCCTTTAGAATTCACGTAATTCGGAGGGGGTGATGTATCAGTCTCAAGAGAAACGCGCCTGGAATCGTGGCGTCCGTTTTGCGGGTATATGGAAACGAGCCAGAACTACTCTATTAAACTGGGATAAACGGTGTGTGTCGTGGGCGGCTACTCATCGTCTACCGTCTTGGTGTGGGCATATCCCAATGATACCCATTGCATGTTTTGTAATCCTCACTTTTGGATCATTGTTTCTCATTAGTGCCGTGCTCTCACCTCATAGAAAACATCTCTCCGAAAGTGAAAATGCACCATGTGAGAACTTTATGGAAGAGCAGCCAGGTTATGGAAAATATCGTGATGGCCAGCATGGATGGGGATGGTACGACGCTGCAGGGCGTATGGTTAACGAGGATGAGTAAGGGCTCCCCCTTACTCATTTGTGACAATTTACGCTTACTTCATAGCTTTATTTGCAACAGCATTAGCTCCAGCCTCTCCCAACTTACCTCCAGAGCTTTCAGCTTTTGCTGTTCCTTGCTGATATGCTGAGCTTAAAGCATTCCCGATGGTAACTCCTGCCCATGATAATGCCCCTAACCAAACAGCAGGAAGTACCAGAAACATAGTGCCCATAACCAGATTCATAATAAGGTCATCTGAGCTGTTCTGCAGTCCCGCCATATTGAACCGACTGTGTGTATCCGAACTGTACAACGCGGTTAACAGCCAGCTGTCGAGCCAGCGCGCCAGTTCCCACCAGAATGTCAGGAAGTTAAGAGCAAACATCACAAAGGTCAGCGTAATAACGGTTTTGAATTCGTAGGCCGCAAATGCCAGGATCAGCGGCAGCATGACATATATTGCCATCAGCAGGATGGCCTGCACCATTGGCAGCGCCTGTCGCATCGCATCGAACGCCGGGAACGCGGCCAGACTGCCGAGGGCCGTACCGCCAATGGAGGCCACGCGCGCCGCGGCATTATCCAGGGTAAAATCGGCATTGCCGCCATAGCCGGCATACACGTGACCATTCTGTGAGACAGTCAGGCTTTCCGGGCTTACCAGACGACGGATGACGGCTTCCTGATAGTCACTGTCGTTAAAGCCTGACATTTTCATTGCGGCCGAGATACGCAGCCACATATCGGGGTCGGCCTGATCTTTCACCCGCGCTTTCAGTCCTGTGTCCGTACTGCTCCACCACTCGCTGCAGGTGGGATAGCCTCCTCTTCCGGTATTGGGCCGGCCACTGTCCCGGCTGTCAGACCATGGGAACGCAGCCCGGGGCAGTTTGGACTGCAACGAAGGATAGTACCGGCTCAGGAATGTACTGCTGCCAATCCATTCGATATCACGCAGCGTAGTTTTGTCCTTTGTCTGGCCCTGATCCTGTTGCTTCCACAGATACAGCGCAACCGAATAGCAGTCGTTGGTGAAGTCCTGCAGTTCCTGCGCCAGCGCTTTGTTGTCGATACGCGTATGCTGCACTTCAAAGCGGATCTGCCGCATGTCAGGGCGGCAGGGAATGGTCGCCACGGCCGCCTGGGTTACCCCTTTCGAGAGTTTATGAATCAGCACCCACCACACCGGTGCTGCGGCCGTCTGGTCGTTGAGACTGGTGACCACGCCGGCATACCCGCTTTCATCCGGCGCTTTTGGCGTCCACACACCACAGCTCTTTGCCCGGGTTGTGTCGTACTGCATCGTACTGAGGCTGACATTAATCAGCGGTACGCAGCAGGCAATCATCACCAGGAATCCGGCATACAGCGCGTTCTCGATACGAGGCAGCGACAGCATCCCCTTGTTGCCTTCATCCTCCCCCTCTTCACGGACTTTGAGCCAGATCCCCACCACCTTAAACGCCAGCGGCAGGACAAAAAGCCCGGTGCTCAGCAGGACATTCCACAGGCCGTTATTGATCACCCAGCCGAGCAGCGTGAGAAAATACTCAAGATAGCTGTTTGTTGTCATCGTCAGGCTCCCGGACCGGTAAACATCGCGTACTCACACAACGCGATAAAAAGCACACTGACCACACTGATGCGCAGCAGCGGCCGCCGGTATGCCTCCCGAAAACCCGGCGCATGCCGGATTTTCCAGAGGCCCCAGGCAACAAGCGCATACAGCGCCAGTCGCCACATCAGCCAGCCGTAACGCGTCGACTGCATCCAGCTCCGGAATGCAGCAGCTTCAGTCGGATGTTTCATGGCGGTGTCAGCCATCATCAGTGAGACCACCATGAACAGCGCCATACAGGCGAGGAAGAAGCCGGCACGGGTCAAGACTTTCCTGACAGTCGTTTTATTACGCATCCTTATTCCCTCATTCAGCCGACTGCGGCGCTGCCATCTGGTTGAAGCGACTGTCGGTATTGTCATCGGACTGGGTCTGCGGGTTGGTTTCGACGCGCTGATTCTCCCTGTCGATAATGGTCAGCACAGAATTACGTGACAGTTCGCGCTTCATCTCCATCTCGTTTTTCAGCGCCGCGATTTCCCGATCCAGCGCCTCAATGCGCTGGCCGGCGGTATCAATGGCCTTTGGCTGGGCAGCGGCATTCGGCTCCGACATACCGGTAACCATCATGCGACGCATCAGCAGCGCCGTTTCCACCGTGTCAGACATGGCCAGTTCGCCTGCAAGGCGGGCGGTTAGGGCCGCGTTATCCGGATCACGCTGCAGGGCTTTAATCACGCCGGCCGTCACCGGCAGTCCGCCAGTTTTCAGCTTCGCCAGATTCGCGGCCGTGGGCTTTTCCGTACCGTTGACGAGCCTGACCAGCTGCTCAGCGTTGGCTTTGGTTGCCTCTTCCAGCAGTGGGGCAAAACCGGTGCCGGCAACGGTCGTACCGGGCTGGTCATCCGCATCACCGCTGGTACATTCACTCGCGTTGGCACAGGTGCGCATCGAGCGATCGCCCAGCACCTTCACGGTCATGGCCGCCGCCTCTTCCGCGCTGCCGAATTTAGAGCATGCGCCACCGTTACAGCTGCTTTCGCCCACGGTCGAATCAGACGTGACGGGCAGACCGTTCATCATGTTGTAGCCGGCAGCGACAAGGTCATGGGTGACACGTATCGCGGGCTGCCCCGCCCCCCCACGTTTTTGGCCGCCAACCCAGTTACTACCTGACGCGCCGCTGGCCTTGCGACCTGCGTCATCAACACGAACTGCGTCAGCATCACCGCTGTTTACGATGGATTTGTACTCATCCATCATGGCCTGCTGCGTCCAGTTACTGCTGTCGCTGAAGTCCATCATTTTTTTCGCCATGTTCTGGCAGTTGAGTTGCGCCTTGTCGAATGACACATTGGCCTGAAGCACGCCGTTGGTGAGCATGTCATACAGACCGGGGTTAGCCCGCTGAATGACCATCGCCGGCAGACTGGCCACCGCGCCGGTGGCCCCCTGAATCACGTCGCCCATCAGGTTTTTAAAGCCTGATGTGACGCCGTTGAGCTGGTTGCCGACTGTGGTTTTCAGATCAAAATTGCCGCACATCAGGTCACTGCTCCAGCCGGTATTCAGCCCCAGCTTCTGCATATTGCCGCGCGTGGCCGGCTGGGAAATGACCGAGCCGCCGCCGAGGGTGTAGAACAGTTTGTCCGACACCGCACCATCGACGGACTTGCCGTAACCGATGGCGCTGTTGTTCACCTGCGGCAGGGACATGCCCAGGATGGTATTGTCATCATCGGCCGCGTGCGCGCCCGGGAGGACAGTCAGCAGTGAGCCGGTCAGCAGCAGGCTTAAGCGAACGGCTGAAAATGAAGGTGTTTTTTTCACGGTTTTCCTCATCAGATATCAGTGCTGCCCAAAAATTTCTGCCCGCGCTTTTTGCAGCAGCTGTAGGGCTGCCAGAACGCAAAGGCTTCATTGTTATCGCTCGCGGCGGTATAGCTCCCGTCCGGGAAGACGGCACATGACTGAGTCATGTGGGGAGCCAGCCGCTGCCATTTGTGATTGCGCGTGCCGGTGTTTTCCGTGACTTCGCCCGGTGGCCAGTACCCGTCATGATGGCTGCCCTGGAGCACCTGATAAACATGGGGCTGCCCGGCGCGGGTGATAATGTCTGCCACACGCTGCGCCACCACGGCAGAGGCTTTGTCATCATCGGTCTGGCTGATAAACCCCGAACGGGGATAGATGTTGCCCCACATATTGGCTGCTGCCTGACTGCCGATTTCCCGCTGGCCGGGCACAAGCGCTTCCGGATACAGGGACTCCGGTACGCCCGTGCGCCAGGCCGCCGAATCCAGCGTACTCAGGAAGTAAGGCATTAACGGGGTGGCTGCGGTATCACAGGAATAGCCCGGAATACTGCCGCCAATCAGGGAGGTGGCCGGGTGGCCAATCGCATCGGCATACTTGAAACGCACGGCGGACTTGCGCTGGCCGGGATTTTTCATGTCTGCCGGATTGGCTCCTCCGGCAGAAACACCGGAAAGCCCGCTGGTCACGGCACTTTCCAGCCCGCCGGCGGTCTGGCTGACAAACGCCATTTCCTGCCACGGGTTGCCGCCCGGCGCGACATAGGTCGAAACGACTGCCTGAGGAATGAAGTGGGTGACTTTGACCGACGTGCGCACCTTGCAGCCAAAGGGGGTGCAGAACAGCCAGTAACAGATGCCACTGACACGCCAGCTGATACAGTTTTGCGATACGGCGCTGGCAATAATCTGCGCCGTGTTAAGTGCTGCAACAGCTGCCGGCGCGGTTGCCGTACCCAGTACCGTGGCAACCGCCAGCGAGCACACTGTGGTTCTGATGCGGGAAGGTTTTGTATTCACTGACCACCCCCCCGGTTACGCAGGGAAGTGGCCACGTCAACATCCGTGGTGCCGTACACCACATCGCGGTCATCAAACACCACGGCCGGCACTTTTTTAATGCCCAGTTCCCAGGCCCGGACCACCTGGCGATAGGAATCATTCAGCTGCAGCTGTTTTTGTTGCCAGGCAGATGATGCCATAACCTGCCTGACCTGTGCTTCGGCCTGCTGCGGGTCTGCAGGCAGTTCCCCGAACATCTCGGCCTGCAGTTGGTCAGGACCATCAAGAAGTACCACCGGCACGTCCGGCGGCAGATTTGCCGGCAGATGCTGACTGTCGGTGAAGACGACCGTGCCGGCCAGTACGGATGCCGGCAGCAGAGCCGGCAGGAAAACAAGTGAGGTCAGTTTCATGAATCGGGGCTCCGTCAGACTGAATCGCCTGACAGCGTGCCCGTGGCCGTTCAAAAAAGCCGCATTAAATTCTATACCCGAACAAAAAAATTAATCAGCGAATCTGTAGCTTTTGCAGTAGGAAATGATCACAACCATTTAGCTAATGATATAACTACAGACGGTTAAACCCGGCATAAAGTACTAATCTGTAATCATTCAACTAAATTGCCAGAGGTGATGATGAATATCAGGTATCTGTATGGAAAGGAGAAGATTCTTGGCCCCGTTATCCGCGACGAAGCTCCGATACGACTGTGTGACCTGACGCATTATTCACGCATGGAAAACGAAAAAATGCGCGATAATGAAATGGAAAAAATTTTCACTCCGGATCGTTATCAAGTTGCTATAAAAATTAATGGGCGCACCCTTAACCCTGACGATATGACTGCAGATCCCATGTTTACGCTATCGCCTCGTCATTGTTATTGTATATGTTTGAGTAATCGGCAAGATGAGCCAGAACTCTATGCTGCTTTTAAAGCTGATATCTGCATCGCATTCGACGTTGATCTCCTCCAAGAAAGACTTTCTCTTTTAGACCACAGATTCCCGGGTACTGAAATTAAAGGGAAAGATGTGATCTATTATCATCCAGGAACGGCACCAGACAGCTTCACTCCTGAAGAACTTGTTTTTTTTAAACCAAATATATTTTCTCATGAAGCAGAGTATAGGATTGCGCTATTTTATCCTCTAAACAAAACAGGGTTTGCATACGAGGGAGGAGTTTTACCTTTCAAAATGGAAGGTGAATCAATGTTCATGGATATTTCCCATCAGCAAAAAGGATTTATAAGTGAATGCGTTAAGAAGGTTATGCGAAGGAAATCTTCTTGACCTCGTAGTCAATTTTATGACGTTACTTAGCAAAAAACCGGCCCTGAGGGCCGGTATGCAATATTGTTATTTTCTTTTTGTAATCATGCCCCTGGTGAAGGCAAGTCTGTAGTTATACGTCAAGCCCGTTAATCCACAGCATCAGATACACCAGGTCAGCCGAATCCGGCACCGTGATATACCAGCGCGGATGCGCATACTCCTCTTCCTGCGGCCAGCTCGTCTGTCCCGTCACGGTGATAAGAATATTCACCGCCTGCTTCAGCTTTCCCTCAAGATAGATGGCCACGCTGCTGCTGAGTCCCACCCGGTGCGGGTGACACGTCATTTTGACCGGCCCGGTCAGGCGCTGCCTGAGCATCGCCCGCAGCCTCACCAGATGCTGATGTGTCGCCGGGAGCAAGCCGGGCTCCCCCTGAGGCGACAGGGTGAAAAGCGCACCGCCACTGTGCTCATGAATGGCGGGTTCAGGGTACTTCAGTGTCATCATACCGTGGCAGGCTCCTGTTGTTTATCCGTCAGACCGCGCAGACGGTCCAGATTCTGCGCGACGCGTTTTGCCGCCTCGAGTTCGCTGCAGTGAAATTCATTCATCAGCGCCCGGCGTTCGGCTTTCTCTTCTTTTTCCGTCATGCCCAGTGCCAGGAAGAGACTGGGCGGCACGGCACGAAACAGCGCTTCGATCCGTTTCGCCAGCACCACGCCTTCCGTATAACACCCCGACAGTTTACTGGCGGAAAGCAGCACCGATTCCTGCTCCGGCGTGAGCGCGCGGAAACGGCTGATATCTTTGACCTCCTCCGGGGGCATGGTCAGACAAATCCACCATTCCGCCATGTTCAGCATTTTTTCGGCAATATCCGGGTAGTCTTTAAGGTTCTGGGTGGCCAGCCACAGCCAGGCACCGAGCTTACGCCACATCTTGACCACCTTCGTCATGTAGGGCGACAGCAGCGGGTTGACCGTCACGATATGCGCCTCATCCACCGTGAAGACAATATCCCGGCCCAGGAACTGGTCACGCTCCGCGATGTTGTTGATCATGTTGGTCATCGAGACCATGGTCAGGGCCATCTGCGCCTCGTAACCCTCACGCGCCAGATGCCCCAGGTCGACCAGCGTCACGTCCGCTTCCGGCCACAGCTCCCCTTCGCGGTTGAACAGCTCCGCTTCAAAGCTCCCGGCCTGAGTGAACATGCCCAGGGATTCCGCCATTTCCGCCGCTTTCGCCTTGCGCTGAGCATTGCGGACATTGATGACGCCCTCATCGTTGTCAGAGGCAATGTCGTACAGCGCCTTCTGCAGGTCAGACGGCAGCATCTGCCGCCCTTCCTTATACGTGGCATGTGCCGCCATCAGCAGCGCCTCACGTATCATCGCCCTGTCGGCACGCTTAAGGTCAGCCTCTTCTTTCGGGTCGCCGCCGGTGATCATCATGCGCGCGGAGATTTCCATTTCACCGAGAACGTCACGCTTGTCATCCTCGCCATCGTCGTCCGTGTCGATATCAGGCAGGTCGCTCTCATCCACGGCCTGGGCGGCCAGGCCTTCTTCCACCAGTTTGTGAGCATCAGCAAACGGCGGCAGACTGACGCCGCTTCCGGGTTTGACGCTGATTTTATTCACCGTCAGCCCGAGGCTGTCAAAGAAGTCGGCCAGCAGGCCGAACGAGTTGCCGGCCTCCGCAATAAACAGCCGCGGACGATGGACGGCCATCAGCTGGGAGAGCGCGGCACACAGCGTGGCCGACTTGCCCGCCCCGGTCGGGCCGAACAACAGCAGATGCGCGTTCTGGGTGCGGTCGAGCTTGTTGAGCGGATCGAATGTAAGGGTATCCCCGCCGCGGTTGAAAAAGCTGAAGCCGGGATGCCCCGTGCCGGTTTCCCGCCCGGTTACCGGCAAAAGTCCTGCCAGGTGCTGAACCCATGTCAGACGGGTATACCAGTGTTTTTTGTCGCTGTCCGGGTTAAAGCACATCGGCAGCGCCCGCAGCCAGCTGTTCAGCGGACCTTCTTCAAACTCCGGCCGTACCGGCTGCAGACCGGCCCCTAGCAATACGGTGGACAGCTCCAGCCGCTTGCGCTTCAGGCTGGTCATGTCGTCGCCGCGCAGCAGGAAGGTGATCCCCGCCCGGTACAGCTTGTGCCGGTTGCCCAGATACTCTTTGACCGTCTTCACATCCTGGCGGACGCGGCCCGACTCGGTATTCTCACCGACCGCATTTTTCGACAGCCGGTTAAACTGCTCTTCAAGCCGGTCCTGGGGCTGTACCACCACGGTCATGCACACCATGGTCCCTTCCGGAAACATATCCATCAGGGCATTAATTTTCTTTTCACCCCGGCTTTTCTCGCCGGTCAGGGTGCCCGGCTCCGGCGGTGTACGCAGTTTTTCCACCGCCACCGCGCAGTGCGGCTTGTTGTCAATCCACCACACGCCGTTTTCCGGGTCTGAAACCGGCGGCGTGAACCACAGGGTTTCGGCAAAATCATTGCTGACCGGCACGGTGCCTTCAGGTGTCTCGCGCGGGTCTGCGTAAGCAGCCTGCCGATAGAGCGTGGTTTTCTCCACCCAGTCCGGTGACGGATTGAACAGCCGCAGCAGCCAGCCATGCACCTGCAGGCCGTTCTGCCGGGTGCAGCGGATCCCCGCCCCGCCCAGGGCATTAACGACCCGGTCACACACCTGATTGAGCATCGCCACCGGCGGCATCGGATCCCGGCTTTTACCAAGCCAGCGATAAACAACCATCCGGGTGCGGCGCTGCTGCCCGCGCCACGGCTGGCCGGTAATCAGCGAGTCAGTAAAAAGTCCCTCAGGCCGGGAGATACTGCGGATATGGCGCTCCATTTCACCCAGCCAGGCGTCGGTAAACGCCGTGCGCTGTGCATGTGGTTTGACATACCCGCGCAGCCTGTCCAGGTACGCGTCAGTGTCGTCCTCGTCCTGGCAGAAGAACTGCACGACCCAGGGATTCACGTCATGTTCATCAAAGCTGTCCTGAAGTGCATCCTCAACCGAGTCCCGGATCTGCTCCAGGCGCTCTTCGGTTCGCCCTTCGGTCGCCACCGGTGTCACATCATAAACGGCCCCCACCGACACGCCGTCATCAAGCAGGAGACACTGCTCTTCATCGAGAAATTCTGCCCAGGGCAAAAAGTCAATGATGGACGGATTGGCGTGATAAACCTTCTCCTCATCCTGGCGCGTCATTTTCCCGGGGCGCTTCAGAGGTTGCCGGCCCTTCACGGCCGCGGTCAGGGTTTCATCTGCCTGAACGGACTGGCCGTCATCAACCGGCGTCTGCCGGTCGGTGGATTTATTACGCGTAAACAGTGAAAGCATTACAGGGCCTCCGTGCGCTCGCCAGGCATGGCATACTGCGTCTGGCTGTAGAACGGGAACACAGTGCTGTAACCCGGCACCGGCGTGTTACCGTCTGCCAGATGGGGATACAGGTACATCACCATGTCGGGGTTGGGCAGCCGGGGAAACTGCTGGGTGATTTCGCTTTCCTGAGTACGGCTGTAGCTGCGGTCGGCCTGCGCGTCCGCCTGCGTTTCGCTGCCCGTCAGCGGGCGTCGCAGCGTGTCGCGGGCCGCCGCAGACTGGCGGGAAGTACTGCCGCCACCGTCCGCCCCGTTCCACAGTTCAAGCATGGTGTTATCGCCCGCCGGCAGCATTTCCTCTTTGGAGGTTGAGCAGCCGCTGAGCATTACACAGCTCAGGGCCAGAATGAAAACCGTTCTGTACATTACCGGTATCTCCTTTGTGAGGCGGCCGGATCGTAACCGCCGCAGATAAAAACGAACGCACTGACATTCAGCAGGTGCCCCAGCTCCCGTAATGTCATACGCGGGCAGTAAAGCCGGCGCGGGATTTTCGGGCTGCGCCACGAAACGGCACACTCCCGGGCACTGAGCGGCAGGGAGAACCTGCCGATATCCAGTAAAAGCTGGCCATTGCGCCAGCGCAGTAAAGGTGCGCCGGCAGGCAACAGCGCGACGGGTCGCAGCAACAGAACCGCAGAAGACGCAGGGATCACGTCAATATGCCAGCCTGCCCCGTCGCTGAACATCCAGCACACGGATGAAAGAGGGAAAAACGTTATCTGTCCCGCCATGGCCGTGTACTCAGTCCAGTCCGCCATTGTCACTGACGCCACCCGGCAGGGTGAAGTCGTAGCGCACCTTACGGCCCTTATCTTCATAATCAATGGCCAGCTGACGGGTGATATGCACGGCGAGACGGGCACCGGGCGGCACATAAATGGCATCAAACGTCATCCCGTAACGCTGTTTGATCCAGTCGGTGGTTTCAGACATGCCGCCGGAAATGGCTTTCCCCAGCGCCGCCTGTCCGGCGTCGCCGGTCATGGTGGCGGAAATGCCATTCACGTTGTTCTGCGTCGTGTACTGCCCCTGGCTCATCGCTTCACCCGCCGCACCGGCAGCCGACAGGCCAAAGATGGTGGGCAGGTAGGTGGAGGCGTTGGACTTACGTTCGCCGCCAATGCACGGGATCCCGTTTTCATCCGAAATCCAACCGATACCGCCACTGGTGCCGGTATCCTGTTTAGCCTGAGCGTTATTATTTTGCCCGCCGGCGTTGTTACTGGTGTCGGGTCTGGGGAGGGTGCGCACCGTACCGTCGGAAAAAACAAAGGTGACGCTGTTAACCTGCCCGCGCACGCAGGACAGCGTCCAGTCGCCGCTGGCCGTCCCCGAAACAATCGCCCCTTCGACGTCCGGTAACTCGATGCCGTTCGCCGTCAGGTTATCCTTACCGATAAGCACCTTGAACGGATAAGGATCGGTCACGGTGCCGTTGATGGGCACCCGGCCAAGCAGTGCCGTCATGGCGCGGCTGCCGACCAGCGTGGAATTTTCCGGCAGCGTGTAAACCGGCTCGGCGCTCTCTTCCGCCCCTTTTTCATTCGTCCGTCCCTTCACTTTCTGCTCATAGGCGGCTTTCTGGCGGGTCAGCTCATTTTCCCCCAGAAAAGAGGTCGGGAACTGAGGTGAGGCTTTGCCGCTGGCCGCATCCCGCGGATCCGTCTCTTTCTGGTCCGTCGGCGCGACCCACATCATGCCGTCACTGCCCTGAGAAGCGCTCCCCCCGGTGCTGCTGCCCATGCCGTCCAGTCCCAGCCCCAGCGGGATATCGCTGTCCGCCGTTTTTTTCTCGCTGTCAGGCTTTTTGAGTTTGTCAGTCAGCTCCTGGATTTTCGCCGTCAGGCTCAGTTGTTCGTTCTGAAGCTGAGCCTGCCGCTTGTCGTACTGCTCGCGCAGGCCATTAACGGCCTCATTCACCTGTCCTGAAACGTCCTGATTGCGCCGGCGCAACCGTTCGTTTTCTTTCACCAAATCCGCGTTCTGCTTATCCAGCGTTTTCTGGCGGTCACGCACATCGTTCAGCCGGCCGATGAGCGTGCGCAGGGTGTCCTCCGGCGTGTCGCCTTCCACCCCCAGCGCCTTCAGTTCATCCGGCGAGAGGTTTTTCAGGGAGCCGCTTTGTTTTGCCTGAGGTTGTTCTGCCGGTTCGTTTTTGCAGCTTTTGAGCCCCACGGCCAGCCCGGCAATCACCACGGCCGGCACGATAAACTTCACCAGGGCATTAGATTTAATCTGCATGGCGGGCCTCCTGTTTTACCGTGCGGGTCGCTTTACGCAGTGCAGACGGCTCAGCAATGAATGCGCTCTCCGGACGACCGGCGGTCACCACATACACCGTGGTGGTGTCTTCAGGCGTGCCGGCCGGACCGACCCAGCGGTGCTGGAAGGTGGCGGACACAAACTGTCCCTGCAGCGAGCGTGGATCCAGAACGACCTTACGGCTGCCGGTGTTCGTGAGCCTGAGTGCCACCACGCTGCGGTTTGCCACACCCCAGCCAGCCAGCGGCGTGACCGTTAATGGTTCAGAGGGATACAGCGTGCTGACACGTCGGGGCAGATGAGGATTGACCGGATGAATACCCGGGACCGCCTCGACCGTACGTGCCGGAGCATAAAGGCTCTGAGCGGCATATCGGGTCAGCAGCACCGGGATGGGGGCGCTGTAGCGGATTTTTTTACGCTTTGCCTGAGTACCATCATCGCTGCCGGTGGGAGCAGATGAGCCTGATCCGGAAGCAGCCCGGTCTGCACCACCTGGCTGACCGGCCGCATCGCCGGCGTGACTCAGCGTGCTGACATCACCGCTGTAGACCAGCCGCACCGGCTCAGTCGGCCCTTTTTCACCGGCGGCGATATCAAACAGCAGAACCTCGCCGCTTTCCACATCCTGCAGCTGCACCCGCGTCTGCGGAAAGGCGCTGTCGGCTTTCAGGTAGACGGCTCCCCCGGTGCTCTGCACCCGGAGTTTACCGTTAAGCGCCGGCGGAAAACCGACGCGGACGTTTTTGTCCACAAAGACCACCCGCTCCTGCCCCACCTTCAGGGGGATCTGCAGCGGAATACGCTCCCATTTCATCAGCTCATCTGCGCCGGCAGGACGTGATACCAGCATTGCCAGGGGCAGCAGGGCGAAGGACAGCGCCATCAGCCCGGCGCGGTAGTGGGGGTTTTTACTCATCACTGAAACACTCCTGACTTCTCCGGTTTAGGTGCAGGCGGTGCCGCCTCCAGACGCTGGGGCACACCGGCATAACAGTCCAGCGCCAGCCCGAACGGGTTGCGCTCCGCATCACCTTCCCAGCGCACCACTTTAAGCGGGTAACGTACCAGGGCGCGTTTGACCGGCTCGGCATGGAAATATTCGTCGGCCACCACGTCCAGGCGGGCAATCCAGTGATCGCGATCCTGTACGGTCACGCTCTGTGACTGGTAACCGCGACCAGGCACTTCATACACCACGCGCACGCGGTCGGTGAGCTCCCCGGCGTCACCGCGTTTCTTTGCATCCGCTTTCAGGAAATCCTGACAGGACGGCGTCAGATACGGCGACAGCGCATTGATTTTGGCGGAATAATCCACCTCGCCGTTTTTCGGCCAGGCATTGAGCTGCTGAAAAATGTAGAACGCAAAGGAGTAGACCGTCGGGGGCGGCACTTCCCACCAGGGCCGCGTGCTGCCGGTACGTAAATCCGGCGGGTTATGCACGGTCAGCTTGCTGGGTGCCAGCATCCAGCCTGCACAGGTGAATAAAAGGAAAAAGGCAAGCACGGCGCAGGCGATGCGCAGCGTCTGAATATGCTGGTCGCGGTCTTTTACCGCATGGCGAAAACGGCTCATGAGGCTCTCCTGTTACGTTTCACTGACCAGCCCCGGGCATCCACAATCAGTTTCGGATTGCCCATCCCCAGCCGGCGTTTTTTCGTCTCCAGTCGCTGCCAGAGCCAGTTCTCGGGCTTACCGCGCTTGAGCCTGGCCATCCAGCGGCCGCCGAACCAGACGAGCAGCAGCGGCATGACCAGCAGGCCGGTGGGAACGACAACCCAGCCGGCAAGCGGGATAAACGGCAGTGACAGGAGCAGACCCGCACCCGCGCCGGCAAGGGCTGCCAGCCCCATCTCATGGGTGGTAAACCCGCGAAATACCACGGGCTCACTGTTGAGACGGTCAGGTAAAAAACGAATGGTCTGCATCGTCGCAGGCTCCTACAACAGAATGTCGGCAGACTTGCCGAGCAGCCAGATAACGGCAACCAGCAGCACCACACCCACCACCACAATGGCCCCGAATTTGGTCCAGGTGGCTTTCTCATTGCGGACTTCGGTGAAGGTGTGCAGGGCGGCAATGGCAACGTTGATAAAGGCAACGGCCGCCACGACCAGCCCCCCGATAACAATGCCGTCCTGCAGGTAGCCCTTGATTTGTCCGGACAGCCCGCTTCCGCCTCCGGATTCAGGCGCTTCAACGCTTGGCAAGTCCGCAAAGGCCGGTTTGCAGGTGAGCCAGCCCAGGAGGGCAAGCGTACCGGCGCGGGTCAGCGTACGACTGGCGAGACGGCGCAGGCGGGCAACAACAGACTCAGAATGGTGCATGGAATTCATCTCCTGACTTAACGTTCATAATCGGGTTAACTGGCAAACATCCAGATACACACAAGCAACAGCAGCACGGTGCGGACGGCAAAACGCCCCAGGGCCGCGTCCCGCACTTTGGTGTTACTCCAGCCGGTCCAGACATCCGACAGCGCCCACGCGGCCCATAAAAAAAGAAATGCCAGCAGTGCCCCGATGCAGAGCAGATGAAGGATGTTCACATCAAGACTGCCGGAGCCGGCTTTAAACGCGTTCGTTTGTTCGGATGTCATGGGCATCAGGGCCGCTCCCGCCGGTAATTACCGGCCACATAAGACGGGTCACGCGGTTGCGCGCGGGAGGGCTCCAGATAGCGGTCAATGCCGCTGCGGATGGTGTTGAGATCGGATGTGGCCTGACGGTAATCAAAGAAAAAGCGGCCACGGTCAGCCGGGTCGGCCTGTGCAGCCGCCACGCGGGCCCGTTCAAGCGACGCCTGAACCTGGTCCAGCTGACGCTGAACAGACGCAAGCTCGTCTTTCTCGGATGCCTGTGCAGCAGCTGATGCCAGAAAGGTCAGCAATACCAGGCCAGTGATGCCCGGGACACGACGGTTGCGCCGCATGGCCGGACGATTTGAGTTCATACGCACCTCCAGAAGGATTAAGGGGTGCGGACAGGATGCGGAAGAGGGAGCGTCGGGTCAGCGATAAACCCTAAACAGGAATTTCAAAATTAATTGCAGGTCAGTGCCGGTGGCAGGTTTAGCTGTAAATAAAGGTTCATTGTGATATTAAGAAAACTCAACGGTAAACAGAGGGAAAATGAAAATGATGAAGACTGTTCTGAAGGCCACGTTAATCACTGCACTGATTACCGGCCCTGTTCTTGCGGCCGACGGTACTGGCAAAGTCCAACTTTCAGACCTGCATTTCGCCACAGCAGCAAATGGTTTGCAGCAAATTGAAGGCACGGGAACAAACGTGTCAGGTGGGCCTGTGAAGACTGTAATTGTCAAATTCAACTTGCTTCAGAATGGGGCAGTAATAGGAAATACGGCAGCGATGGCTGAAAATCTGGAGCCGGGTCAGCAATGGAAGCTACAGGCACCCTACGACAGCATAACCAACAAGCCAGACAGCTTCAAAGTGACAGAACTGACGGTATTTAATAACTGACACTGACGCGCCAGTAACAGTGGTTTCATGGCTTGTCTGCTGACGGCAGGCGCGCAAAACAAGTTTTGCACGCCTCCGTCCAGCCCTGATTTAAAGATACTTCTTGAATGAGGCAGTGGTCACGGTCACGGCGATACCCAACAGGACAGCCGCCGGCAACAACAGCAGATTGGGGTAGACTGCAGTGGGCCAGGAAAGGTACAGCATGGCGGGCACCACGGCTGCCGGTTTGACCAGTTTCTTGGCATGGTGATAGACAAAAGAACTTTCATACCCCGCCCCGTAACGCCGCAGATCACGCCGCCCCAGCCCCTCAACCAGGGCCACCACCACGACCAGCACAAACAGCGGGACGGACAGCACCAGGATGGTGACGCGTACCAGTGTGATAATGCTTATCCATACCGTGGCCAGCAGGTATTCACGCAGGTAGCCGGCAAGCCAGCCGCTCCAGCTGTTGATTTCCCGCGTGACTGCATTGTCACTGTGCATCTGGTGCGCATACTGCTGCCGGACCCAGTCAAGGAAGCCACTGTCCACAAAGGCCCACTGATACGCGGTGCTAACCCAGCGCACAACCGTCACCGATGGCTCAGACAGCAGCAGGCTGCGGGTGAACTCTGTGGACAGCCACCCCAGCTCGGTGTTCATGACCGCTTCACTGTGCGCCGCCCCGGCTTCCGGCCAGAAGAAGGCGATGCCGATATATTCAATCAGCAGGCTCAGCAGCAGCGAGGACAGCACCACGCCCACCAGGGCCCATGGCCAGCCCCAGAGCAGATTATACAGAATGCCGTGCTTGCGTTCCGGCAGCGTCTGCTGCTGTGGGGGACGTTTTACCTCAGCCATTCGCCCCTCCTGTGACCGGCACGTTCAGGGCCGGGCCGTCCCGCCACCAGGATTCGCCGCTGTGATAGCTGCGCCGCATCTCCTCCGCTATTTTCTCAATACTTTCCGGCATCAGCACATCATCAGCATCCCCGGCAGGCAGCGGCATGCGGATTTTCCACAGTTGCCCTCCTTCCAGCAGGGCAAACGCCTGCCCTTTTGGTAGCGTCACGATATCGGCCGGCTCCAGTAGTGGGACTTTTACCGTCCCGACGCGGTCCTGGGTGCTTGAGGTGAAGTCCTGGTCTGCATTGACATCCGCCGTGTCCTGGTGCCCGGAGACCAGCGTTTTGGTGTAAATCTCCACCTGCGGCAGCTGCGTGGTCAGCAACTCGGCGGTGCGGTTCTCCCTGACGCGCAGCATAATCAGGTTGTTAAAGTTACCCTGTACCTGGGCCGTCTTGGCCGCATTCCCGATGCGTGCCTCAATATCAGAAGACGTCTGGGTATAGGCCGTCACCTGCATGCCGGCACCGCCCCCTTTGTTGATGAGAGGAATAAACTCATACCCCATCAGCTCGTTAAACTCATCGCAGTGCAGGTTAATCAGGGACTTCCCTTCTTTCCCGCCCGGCAGGCCCGCATTGATACCGTGTTTATAAATGTGCCCGGCCACACTCACCAGATCGGCGAACATGGAGTTACCGACCGCGCTCGCCACTTCACTGTCACTGAGCGCATCGAGCCCCACATACACCACGGCTTTTTTACGGATGATCTGTTCCCAGTCAAAAATCGGCCGCGTGTCGTCAATGTCCTGATAATCCGGCGACAGCAGCTCGGCGGTCTTGCCGGTGGTCAGTTTTTCCAGCAGCGGCAGCAGCGACGCCACGATTTTGTCAAAGTAAGTACGGTCATAACGTACCGCTGACCGCAGCCCGTCAAGGATGGGATCATAGAGTTTTTTACCCTCTTCTGAACTCAGGGCAACCTCAATGGCCCAGATACGTAAGGCATCCGGCTGACCCTGCATGTTACGGGGCACGTCGTCCTCTCCCAGCACCTGCTGATTATTCTCAATCTGCGTCTGCAGAGCCGGCAGCTGCGCCTGGATGATTTTTTCCGCATAGCGGATATAGAGATCGGCGATATTGTTCACGTAGCGCATGATCAGCGTGTAGTCAGGGCGCTCACCCAGGGCGACCAGCGCACGGGCGATGATGTTGACGAACCGCCAGGCAAATTCGCGAAATGCCGCGCTGTTCCCCTCACCCGACAGCTGACCGGCCACGCGGGACGCCACCTCTGACACGCGACCAAAACGCCCGACGGCATTATAACGGGCTGAAATTTCAGGCCAGCCAAGATGAAAAATATACAGCTTGTCCCCGCGTCCGGCCCGGTGGGCCTCTGCCCAGACGCGTTTCATCAGGTCTGCGTCGCCTTTCGGATCAAACACGATGGTGACTTCACCCCGCCGGATATCCTGGGTGACCAGCAGCTCTGCCAGCCGGGTCTTCCCGACGCGCGTGGTGCCGTACACCACCGTATGGCCAACGCGCTCCCCCAGAGCCAGGGTGACGTCTTTTTCGTCGGGCTCGATGCCGTGCAGCGCCGGATTGCCGCCCACCGGTGGTAATGGCCGCACCGGGTTCAGCGGCGTATCGGCACTCAGCAGCTTACCCAGCCAGGGCAGACGGTGCTCTGTCATCATTTCGAGCTGACGCGCCCCCAGGTAAAAGCGGTTTGGCTGCAGGTAACGGGCCACTTCAGGGCGCAACGTATCCTGCAGCCGCTGGGTGTGTTTCTGCGTCCAGCGGAACCCCCGGCCTAGAAACAGGCGACGATGACTGACGGGGATCTGTTTAGTACTCATGACATAGCGCGGCAGGCGGCGGAGATTCCGGCGGTAGCGAATAATCTTCATCCCCTGATGCGTGCGGGTGACGGCCAGCGCCGCAAACCCGGCTGCGGTGACATAGCTGACAGACGGAGCCAGAGCGACAGCCCAGGGTGCCTGCACACAGACATACGCCGCCATGCCCGATACCACGGCGGTATTCAGCTCAACGGCCGGACGCAGCAGGGCCTCAATGACGTAACGGTTACTCATCGTCTGCCTCCTTTATAATTTTACCGTCGGCTATACGGATATACGTTCCCCTCCCGGCACCGGCTTCCCTGCAGGAAAGGGAGTGGTAACGCAGGGCATCCGCCAGTAAGCGCCAGAGCACATACAGAACATTCGACAGGATGAAAAAAATGATCCATACAGCCCGCAATGACAGCAGGTAATTGTTCGCCGCGGTTTCTGTGGAGACGGCAGTGACGGTACAGGCTGCCGGCTTTGCATCAGGCGGAGCCGCATTATCAGGCGCCGGGCATTCCTCCCACATGTAATGTCCGGGCGGCGCGGTGCGCCATGCCGTTGCCTCCTTCTGCAACTGGTCGTTCAGGTCACTGACCGGATGGCCGAAAACAAGCCAGGCGAGCAGGTAGACACCGCCGAAAGCGGCAGGCACGAAAACGGCATGACGGAATAAACAGAACACAAGCCACAACGCGTAACGCAGGCTGTTCAGGAAGATGTGCATAAAAGATTCCTCAGAGATACTGCCGGACGTCCTGACCGGCGAGAATGGCCAGCAGGCGTTGCCCGCTGATGATGCGCAGACGCGGTGACGCCGTGCGAATGGTGCGGCTCATTTTTCCGGTACGGCCCGTGTGGATAAACAGCCCCCGGCGGCCGGACTGCAGGAGAAGCCGGTCGAAGTCCTCAACATGTGCGGGGGAAACAGCACGACTGTACCGTTTGGCCTGGATAAGCCAGTGCTCACCGTCAATGATGACCTGACCATCAAGGCCGCCGTCACCGCTGTAGGAGGCATTGCGCACCACGGTCAGCCCCTGGCGTTCAAAGGCAGAGAGCAACAGCTCTTCAAAGACATAGGGACTGACTTTGCGCAGATAGCTCAGACGCTGCCCGTCTCCCGGCAGGCGGGTCAGTTTATCCAGTACCCGCCCCGCCGTTGCCCGGTATCGCCGGTGACGGCGGGTGCTGGCTTTCTCCCGCCGACGCAGGTTCAGAAAGGCCATCACCACCAGGAAAAGGACAACCAGTATGACCGCCCCGTAAGGGTGCGCCATCAGCAGACCGTTGATATCTGGCGCGCTCATCACGGCTTAACCTGCTGCGTCAGGCCGGTATCGGTGATGAGTACCGGATAATGCGCAATCTGCAGGCGACGGGCCAGTTCGCTGCCGGAAGCCGGGGCCAGGCTGACACCGGGTGCCAGCTCGCGCAGCTCGCGCACGGTATCCATGTCTGTGACGTTGACTATCATCCCGGCCGCATGCTGTTCAGCCAGCGCGCCGGCATTGGCTTTCAGCCATTCACGGGACAGAGCATCATCCCCGATCAGAAACAACGCCCCAATGCCGGGCAACTGCAGCGGCCGGTCTGCTGTATTCCCCGGGCTCAGTTCAGGTGTGTTAACGGGTAACATACCCGCCATCCCGTCAGCCAGCGGAACACCGTGGTCCGGCTGGCGTGAAGGCTGTACGTCACTGACGCCGGGCATGCCGGGCTGTTTATTAACGGCCTCAAAATACGGCGCAGCATCTTCACCGCCCAGATCAGCAATCACATTCAGTTCAGCATGGCCGGTCAGGGGAAGGAGGGTAAACAGCAGTAAGGACAGCGTTTTCATCAGGGTTATCTCCCGGGTTCAGTCCAGACGAAGCCTGGATCGGGGGTGAGCGCAGCAACCGAGCGGGGCGCTTCAGCTGCCGGCGCAGAAATGCGGGGTGCAGGGCTGATTTTTGCCAGATGCCCTCTCACAATGGCGCGGTAACGTGCAGCAGGCTGACCACCTGCGGGATGGTGGTAGCAGCCGGCCGCATCCAGCCAGCTGCCTGGCTTACGCGCCCAGCACTCACGCAGAATGGTGGCGGCGGCGTTCAGGTTGGTGTAAGGGTCAAACGCATCCCACGTCGAGGCAAAATGATGACCGTTCCAGCCCAGATTGACCTGGGCAATACCGACATCGATGCGCTTAAGCGGGTGACGCTTCATAAAGACCTGCAGCGCCTGCCAGGCCTGCAGGCGCGTCTCATAGCGATACCCTTTGCCTGCCACATTGATGGTCCAGGGCCATGGCCGTATTCCGCGGGGAAGTTTGCGCGAAGACTCGCTCAGTGATACCGAGTAAAGCGCTTCGGGGGGCACGCCGTGCGCCATGGCCACGCGGACGTAACCCTCCGGCACCGTCTGGTCAGCATGGCCGTCAGGGACGGCCGCCATCAGTAAGCCCAGCGCCAGCGCGCCGGTCAGAATGCTGCGATTGCCCATTTACCGTCTCCCGCCTGCTGCAGTAAAACCGGCATCAGGCCGTTACCAAAGCGCATCCACCGGCCGCCGTCGTGGTTAAGCGTGATCTGGCGCTTGCGGACCTTTTCCACGGGAATGTGATGGTCCCGCGCCCAGCTGCGAAGCGCATCATCACTGCCCTGGCTGTCGACCAGATAGATGTCCACCGGCCGGTTGTCAGCCAGCACGGCAGACAGTTTCGCGTCGCAGGTTGCGCAGTCTTTTGACCTGACGAACAGTGCCAGCCGGCCGCCACTGTCGTGCGCCACGCCGGAGGCGTTCCCCATATTGACCGGCAGTGTGCCCGGATACAGGCGCTGCCAGGCCGCGTTCACCTCACGCTGGAAATCAAGCTCTTTCTGGGTGCGGGCAAACTCTTCCTTCACCCACTTTTCAGCAAACTTACGGCGCTCTGCCGGCGTCTGCGCCTCGATACCGAGGGTGGAAAGCGGATCGAGACCCGGCGACTGGGTACCCCGGGGTCCCTTCATCAGCTGCTGATAACGCTGATAATCGTCGGCACTGAGTCCCCACTGACCGGCCTGCTGCTGCAGGTTTTGCTGTGCGGAGTCCGCCCGTTGTGTTGATTCCTGTCGGCTGACATCCGTCTGTCCTGATGTGGTCGCGGCCAGGGTCAGGGGACTCAGCAGCATGGCGGCTAAAAAGGTGTGTTTCAGTTTCATCATTCGCTCCGTTATTCTGCTCTGAGCACGGTCAGGCGGCCGTTAACCCGAAACGTCGCCTCACCATAACCGGCACTGACCAGCGTCCAGCCGGCAACGGTTTCGCCCTCTCCGACCAGGGCCACCTGCGACAGGCTGCTGTAGCCCCGGGGCGCGATGGCAGCCCAGGACTCTGCCCCCCGCTTCTCCACGCCCGTCAGCACAAAAGGCGCATTGCGGGCCACGCGAAGGGACGGAGCAGCACGACGTGTGTCAGCGGGACGGGGCTTTTTTGCAGCAGGCGCGTTTTTTTTGACCGGTGCGGCGACAGGTGCGGCGGGTGCGGGTGCCGGCTGTGATTTCAGCGCTGTCAGCTGCTCAGTCAGCGCACTCAGGCGGGTTTCCAGCCCCTGCTGGGCGTCCTGAAGGGTTCGCAATGACTGACGCACGGCGTCGTCGCTGCCGGCCTGTTTCGCAGCAGCGCTCAGCTCCTGCTGCATCTCACCAAGTTTTTTCCGGGTATCCTGCAGGCCGGTTTTGAGCGTGGTCACATCTGACTGCAGGGCCGCGACTGTCTCAACAGTGGCCGCTGTACTGCCCTGAGATTCAAGGCGTGCAAGGCGTTCATCAAGGTTCGATATGCCCAGACTGAAGGCGGTGTAGCCCAGCGCCAGAATGCCGGCCAGCGCCACACCGCTGGCAGCGCCCCAGATGAGGCGGCAGCGGGGACGCCAGCTGAATCTTTTACGAGCCGGAGCGGGGTCAGTATGGAATGGTTGCTGTTCGCTCATTTTCTCAGAAACCCTCCGCTGACAGGTTTAACGGGTACTGACTGAGGGGCGCTGATGGCCGGTTGTGACACGGCGGACGGCGCAGGCGTGGACCAGCTGCTGACCGGCGGCGGAAGCTGGGAGACCGGCAGCTGGTAGCCGTCGCGCAGGCTGTGGCAGACCACACGCTGTACATCATCCACCTCAAGCTGCCAGGCCGGACCGGCCAGGACCTGCAGGGCAGTACGCAGGCGCATCGGGCCCAGCTGGTACTGAACCGCCGGCAATGCCTGGCGGTAAAGCACGCCGTTGGCGGAGCCTGTCGCGCACAGGGAATAACCGGACTGGCGCAGGGCGTAACGCAGCGCATCCGCCACGGTAGGATGCAGGGATGACGGGATACGGATATCAATAATCTGGGAGAGAGGGTCACGCTGGGCCGCCTGCGGATCGGTGCTGACCAGCAGATAACGATCGTAGCGCACCACTTCCGGCGTCCGCGCATACTCGTCCGGAGAGACCGGCTGAACGTTGCGGGTGACGGTGGTGCCGGGTGTCGGGTCGGCAGGCGCACGCTGTTGCAACTTTTGCGGCTGGGAAACACAGCCCGCAAGGAGCAGCAGGGGAAGAACAGTGGCAAGCCTGCCTGGTGAAAATACGTTGTGAGAGGTGTTACGTTTCATCCGGAATTTTCCTGTACAGTGATAAAACAGCCCTCACTGTGCGGAATCGGTCCGGTTTCACTCAATTAACAACTGATTTTCCGTTGATGAAAAAAAACGCCACCCGAAAGGATGGCGTTGCGGTGAAACAGACAGTAATCAGTCCGGGTAAAACTCGTTACTGAGAATAGTATCTGTTGTCCAGATGCTGTCTTCAGGAAAGATATCCAGACCTATGCCGGTTTCTTTGGAAGCATCGGCGCGGGCGTCAAACCACACATCCGCAAGCCATTCAGGATCAGAAAACGCGCTTTTCAGGCTCGGCGTCTTGTTCAGACGTCGTACAATCAAATCACGCTGACCTTTAATGGTTAACTCCCAGCTTTTACCTCGATGGGTTGGCTGAAACTTCCATTTAAGAAGGTGGGCCAGTAAGACAGCCATACGGCTGGCCAGCTCACGCTTTTCACTTTTGCCCACGTCTTCAATCTCCTCGGCGATGTTCTCAATATCAATCTGACTGAGCTTTCCGGCACGCAGTAAAGCTGCCTGTTCACTGGCCCAGGCAACAACGTCTGAATCGTAACGTGCTCCCATACAAGCCTCCGTTAGTCAAAAAGTGAAGAAACCGCCAGAACAGATATGCTCCGGGGATAACATAAGATGCAACATAAAAAGTTGCTTCCTGAAGTTTGTCAGAGACAGTCATAACAGTCAAAGCTCCATTAATTCAGAGGGCGTGAATTGCCACTCTGGAACAGTCATACCCGAATCCAATGAACGGTATATCGTCATCGAAGTCCATCGGTGGCGCACCGGCACTGCTGCCGGAGGCCTGGCCACTGTGAGTCGGTCCTGAAGGTTGCTGAGGCTGCCCCCAGTCATTCCGGGAAGACGTATTCTGTCCGCTGCCGGACTGGCGGCCGCCAAGCATCTGCATGGTGCCACCAATATTGACCACCACCTCTGTGGTGTATTTCTCCTGGCCGGCCTGATCGGTCCATTTGCGTGTGCGCAGCTGACCCTCGATGTAAACCTGGGAGCCTTTGCGCAGATATTCACCCGCAATTTCTGCCAGCTTGCCGAAAATAACCACCCTGTGCCATTCGGTCACTTCTTTCTGTTCGCCGGACTGCTTATCGCGCCAGCTCTCAGACGTGGCCAGAGAAAGGGTGGCAACTGCACTGCCGTTGGGAATATAACGAACTTCAGGATCCTGGCCGAGGTTTCCGACAAGGATAACCTTGTTAACGCCGCGTGAGGACATAATCATTTCTCCTGTAAGGAATAAAGAAACACCCCGCGAACGGGGTGTGTCAGGTGCGCATCAGAATGAGTTTTCTGCGTAGTTTTGTTGTGCGGCAGAGCCATTCTGCGGCGGCACGGAGTCAGATTTTTCAGTCTTGTAAACCATTTCCTGGCCTATTTTGATCCAGTCCACCTTTATCAGGCGGGCTTTCAGACTGACGCGCTGTTCGCCGGCATGGTCGCCTTTGTTCAGCGTAAATATGTCCGTGGACGGGTTACTCAGGTTAAAGCCCAACAGGACTTTCTTGTCTTCATCGACGGCTTTCTGGCAGCGGGCGATAAGGCTGGTTGCCTCTTTACCTGCGACAGAAATGTCAAAACGGACGTAGGCCGGATTATCAGTCGGACCACTCAGTGCATTTATTACGCAGCTGAGGAACGAGCCATTCTGATGGTTAACCTGGCGGATGTTGCTGAGATACCCGATGCCTTTGATAGTCAGGTTGAAGTACTCAGATTTTGCAGATGCAGAAGTATTGTTTGCAGACATGATGTTTTCTCCATGGAGGTAAAAAAAGGTACGGCGGAGAAACCATCTGCCCTGACGGGAGTGGTTTCCCGTCGGGGGTCAGGATCGGTTGAATCCTGAGAGTCTGGTATGTTGAAAGGACCTCAATCACTGTGCAGTGATATCCGTTTCCAGAGGTTAAACGGATTTACCACCCGAAGGTATCCTCTCTCAGGCTGCGAGGATTTTCCGGTCACCCGAAGGTGTTTCTCTCAGACCGGTGAAACGTTAGCTGGCAGTCACCCTAAGGCGTTTCTCTCAGACTGCTGAAACTTTAGCTGGCTGTGAAAAACAGCGGTAAGCACTGTTGATTTTTAAACCAAACAAGCCTGGTGTCAACCCATAAAACCAGAAATGAAAACGGCGCTGCATATGCAACGCCGTGGGGGCTGTACCAGACCTTAATGTATCTCACTACTCCGGGGATCCGTTCCCGACGCGATTTTCACGGAGCGCATGCGTCTTACAGTTCCTGCCAGATGTGCGATGGCAGACCGTCGTGCCGGTTGCCAGATTAATCCCGTTAAAGTTAAGCTGGCTGCCTCCGGCAAAGGGGTACATATCGAAGCGTAGTCACATTAGCAGAACCCGGCCCGGGGTTGTACAGTGAAATAACTCATCACTGTGCGGATGATTCTGTTTTTGTCCCTGATGCTGCTTTTTTGCGCTTTGTGGTCTTTTTCCCGTTGGTGTTAATAATACCTTTGCAGTCTGGGTAACGCACGCAACCCCAAAAATCTCCTTTCTTACCTTTGCGTTTACGTGTGGGCCCTTTGCATAACGGACAAGGGGGCGTGACGGGAGCGGTGATTTTCACACTGTCCTGGCGGCCTTTTTCGACAAGGTGACGGGTCCACTGCAGCTGCTTTTGCATAAAGACCGCAAGCGACATTTTCCCCTGCGAAATATCATCCAGTGCCTGCTCCCATAATGCGGTCATGCCCGGGCTCGTCAGCGTTTCCGGCAGGGCCGCAATCAGCTCCCGGGCCATCTGCGTTGAGTGGATGTGCTTCCCTTTTTTCTCCAGATAGTGTCGTTTGAAGAGGGTTTCGAGTACTGCCGCACGCGTCGCCTCTGTGCCCAGACCTGCGTTATCACGCAGCACTTTCTTGAGCTTCGGGTCACTGACGAAACTGGCCGCGTTCTTCATGGCAGCAATCAACGTCCCCTCCGTGAACGGTTTAGGCGGACTGGTTTTCATATCTTTAACCTCAGAACCGGTGACAGCGCAAATATCCCCTTTTGCCAGCGCCGGCAGCGCCATACTGTCACCGTCGACGTCCTCTTCATCGTCATCTTTTTCAGCCTGGAACAATGACTTCCAGCCCGTCACCACACCGACTTTCCCGCGTGTACGGAACAGCTGACCACCGATATTGAAAGACGCCTCCGTCACGTCAGATTCCTGCAGCGGAAGGAACTGGGCGAAATAATGCTGGCGAATCAGATGGTAGACCTTCAGCTCATCGGCGCTGAGGCGCGACAAATCAAATGCCTGTCGGGTGGGAATGATGGCATGGTGCGCGGTGATTTTCTTGTCATTCCAGACACGCGAGACAAACTTCCTGTCCAGCTGATTCAGTACCGGGGCCACAGCGGGATCGGATTTTGCCACTGCCGCCAGAACGTCGGGTATTTCCTGCTGCATCGAAGTTGGAAGGAAACCGCAATCTGTCCGGGGGTAGGTGGTCGCTTTGTGGGTTTCGTAGAGGGATTGGGCAATGGCGAGCACATCATTTGCGCCCATGCCGAACTTTCGGGAGCAGACCTGCTGAAGGGTGCCCAGGTCAAAACAGAGGGGGGCCGCCGTTTTTTCCCGCTTCTGTGTTACCTCCAGTACCACAGCCCTGCCCTGCTGCTGACACAACTGCCCCACCGCCCGGGCGGCCTGGGGATTGATGCAACGCTTTTCCTCATCACAGTACTGCTCAACGGGCACCCAGACTGCCCGGAACCGGACGCCCTCTTTTTCAATAAGCGCATGTACCTGCCACCAGGGCTTTGGCACGAAGGATGTGATTTCATTATCCCTGTTAACCACCATAGCAAGCGTCGGCGTCTGTACCCGCCCGACGGACAGCACTTCTGACACCCCTGAGTCACGGGCCTTAAGGGTATAAAGACGCGTCAGGTTCATGCCAATGAGCCAGTCCGCCTGGCTCCTGCCCTTGCCGGCATCATACAGCAGGGCTGTTTTTTCCCCCGGAAGAATACTGCTAAGTGCTTCCTTCACACTGGCCTCATCCAGGGCTGACAACCAGAGCCGGCGTACCGCGCCACTGTAGCGGCAGTATTCCATCAGCTCACGAGCGATCACCTCGCCCTCGCGGTCGGCATCGGTTGCGATGACCACTTCAGACGCCTTTTTGAGCAGCTTACTGATAACGGTGAACTGCGATTTTGTCTGCTCTTTAACGACCATTTTCCAGGCCTCAGGCAGCACAGGCAGAACATCGGCACGCCATGGCCTGCCATACTGCTCGCCATAGGCTTCAGGGCTGGCAGTTTCGAGTAAATGGCCGACCGCCCAGGTCACAACGATGTTACCGCCGCTGATAAATCCCTGCTCACGCTTGCTGATACCCAGCACGCGGGCAATATCCTTTGCCTGGGAGGGTTTTTCACACAGAAAGAGTTGCATGTGTTGCCTCCCGCATCAGCGTTTTTCACCCGCCGCAACAGCGCGGACATCATTCATCAGCTTCGTGACGCCGGACCCGGCCAGACGCTGTGATGATGATGAGCGATAGACAACATAGAGCCTGCTGCCGGACCCGTTTTTCTCGATTTCGATATCCAGGTGATCACGTCCGTTCCAGTCGGAGCCCATTTTGTAGTAGCTGCCCGGCATGGCGTCCCAGACGGGATGCGCATCATCTTCTGCCGCCGCTTTCCAGTCCCCGTCATTTGCGGCCTGCCGCAGTGCCTCAAGCTCCTGTGTGGAGATAAATTTGTAATGGCGCTTCAGGCGGGCCGCCGCGGTATCCACATCGACCGGCACGGAGAACGTTTTATCGACGGACTGCATGGCCTGTTGCCCCGCCGGGCTCATCAGCGGCATCCCGCCACTTTCTCCGCTGTCGTTGCCGCCTAACGTTTTTGTCAGGTTCGCAGCGGTATCGCTGACCTGTTTATTAATCGCAGCCCAGTCCGTTGTTGCGCATCCGCTCAGTAAAAAGAAGGAGGTGAGGAGGAACACAGGGCGAATCATATTATTTCTCCTCCTGAACGGCTTTTCTCAGAGGTGGAGAAAAGGAAGAGCGTTTCTTACCAGTAAGAATGTCAGTATCGGGCATGCCCAGTTTTTCTATTGCCTGTTGTGCTTCTTTAGTCTGGATTGCTATGTCAGCACGGTTAACCTTGACGGTTCGATAAAGGCGTAGCACACCATATACTTTTCTGATTAAGTGAGCGCAATGGCTCAGTAGTTCATCGCGACGGTTGCGGGATATGAGACCGTAATGAGCCGCCTGGAATGCTTTAAGGGCCATCTGGTCATATCCGACGAGTACCCATACACATCTGTAACCCAGCGGAGAACGACTGTATACGCCTATATTAAGTGGAGACGAGGAGGCAATGTCAGAAAATGAAACAGCAGGGGGAACTGATTTCAATATGACCTCAAGTTCTTCTACCCGGCTTTTGATATGTTCTCCAGCTTCATTCAAAAGCGTTTCAACCCTGAACATCGCCTCATCTGCCCATGGGTTATCTGCCAGGGAATCCTGATAAATAATTCCTGAGCGCTTAATAGCCTGGGGCATACTCATGATGGCATGCTTAACTTTCTTTACACCCTCCTTCGCCTGAGCCTGCGGGCGGCCTTCCCAGAGACGGATAGCATAGTTTGAGTGGATCTCGATTTTCAGGGAGGATGTGAGTCCGCCCGGTTTATCGCTTCGCGTTTCATTTTCAGTGGTCATGAAATCATCTCCTGTAAGATCCCGGTCAGGTTCGACCTGAGTCAGTGATACTCTTCAGGCAGGAGCTTGGGGACAACTAGAAACCAGATCCCTAATCTCGGAAATTCACTTATATGGCTTCATAGCGGGCTGGCTCAGGGCGTTGAAGTAGTCAGTTATATAGAATGACACCTCAAACTGCTTAAAAATCAAAAGATAAAATCCTTTCATGTTTTACTCAAACCAGACCCATACAGTGCTGTACATTTTTTATCCGCCGCTGCCACTCGCAGCACTGTTTGCTTTTTAACCACTGCTGCCACTCGCAGCACCGATTACTTTTTAACCACTGCTACCACTCGCAGCACCGATTGCTTTTTAACCACTGCTGCCACTCGCAGCGGTGGTTGTTTTTTAACCTCCGGTTCTAGAAGTAGCTATCTATCGTTTAGCTTTCTACGAATATCTCTAACCAAATTTCGTATGTTCTCTTCCGATACAGGATGGACAGAAGAACGTGGTTCTGGCTTCCACAGCTGTTGTTCAGGACGCTGAGCATTTTTTTGCACGGCACTCTCAGGCGAATCATCAGCCTGACGGGGCGCGTATAACCTGCCCTCACGGGCCTTTTTCATTACGGCCAGCAACCAGCCAACCGGGTTGCTGAGCTGCTGGCGTGCCATCACCTTTTGCAGGCTGAGCAGCACAAGTTGTGCCTGTTCTTCAGGCAGCGCCTGCAGCTGGGCGGTCAGCATGGCAATATCTTCTGCCGGCACAAGTTCATGCAAACTGTCGGGAAGCACAGGTTTACCCGGTACGTACGTATTTTTATTCACACTGTGTGTGATACTACGTACGTAATGGTTCGGTTTCCGAACCCGGTCATAACTGCCTGTTTTTACTGGCAGTACGGATTCCGAACTCAGTGAATTGTTGTATCTTTCTGGGCTGAGTTCGGTATCCGAACCCTGTTTTTTAGCGATGATTCCTGGCCGTTTATGACTGAGTTCGGTTTCCGAACCCGGTGCGGGACGGGGTATTCGGTGATGATGTTTCGCCATCTGGCTGGGCGTCTGTGGGCGGTCCAGACGCGATTCGATCAGCGCAAGATGGCTGCGATAATGGCGCATGGTGGGGTCGTTTTTTATATCGTCGAGCACTTCGCGGGCGGTCTGGCTGATAGTCCGGTTTTTACTCAGGCAGGCATCCGCCACCGTATCAAGGAAGCGGGGGTCGAGCGTTTCCGCATCGCTGAACGTCAGGGGCTCATCGTGCTGAGCATAGATATTCCCCCGCACCCGCCCTTTATCATCCCGCACGCGTTTACAGAGGCTGAGCCAGCCGGTTATTCGTAGCATAAGCAGGACGCGGCTTACCGTTTCCCTTGAGGCTTTCCCCTTTCCGGGTGAGGCAAGCTGCAGTTGCAGTTCGTCATAGCTGGGGAAAACTGCCCCCTCATTATTTTGTGCATACAGCCGGATCATCATCCAGCCCATCTTGTCCAGTGGTGACAACCGCGTGTCGAGCAACAGCCGGCGGGGAATGGAATCATGCACATTTCCGGTAAACAGCAGGCCGTTACGTATCCTGCCATCATCCCGCCGGGGTCTGGCCGCAAGGCGGGCATTCATTTTATCCAGCGTATAAGCAATCAGGCTTTCTGCAGGCAGACTCATTATTTTTCCTTTTCGGCCGCCATCACGGCCGTTCTGAACTGTCAGTATGCTTAGTAATGCACCCGCGTACGGGTGCAGGGTAAACAGGCTGTCATGCTGCTATTTCCGTATGGCGCTGTTATAGCGTTCGTGGCTGAGAAGAAGCCATGTCCGGCCTTCGTTGCGACTCAGCAAACGCCAGAACGGGCCGAGATCGATTTTGTAGTAACCGCAGCCTTTCTCATCGAGCCGGGTGTAATTACGCGCCCCCTGCCGGAAACGGCGAACCTGACGTAACGCCTTCTGACAGCATTGCGGCGGCGTACCATGGGGAGCCCGCAGGCCCGGCGCAACCATCCTGTATTTCATGCCGTCTTCCTTACCGGCATTCGTGCCGGAGAAGGCTGCCGGGTTTTGTGCCAGCCGCGGACGGCATGCCAGACGGACGTCAGCGAGACGTTCATCTGTTCTGCAGCCAGCATCATTACGTCCAGCCCGTCAGCACTTTCCGCATCTTCAACGCCGGACTTTTGCCACTGACGCCACAGGGCGGCGTTTTCCTCATCACCCAGTGCGTTACCGCGCCCCGGCCGGACATCGATACCGGCAATACGACGGCGGGCCGCCACGTCCGTACTGGAGAGCCCGAAGTAATTGGCCATCAGTTCAATGGAGCCGCCCAGCGCCAGCGCCCGATCGATACGCTGGAGTCGTTTCTGTTCCGTCCGGGCCTGCTGCAGCATGCGCACCAGATTGCCGTGATTGATGCCCACACTGATGATCGACACCTCACTGCCGGAAAGGTAGTGAAGCTCTTCGAGCGAGAGCCCCTGCAGCATCTGCATTTCCTCGCGGTTCAGTCCCAGCGATTCGCAGCGGCGCAGATAGCCACTTCTGAGATCCATAACCAGCTGCATCAGCAATCCGTTGGCAGCCTGAGATAAACTGTTCATCATTCCCCCTTAATCCTGACGGTAACCAATGGCTGCCGGACCCCGGCCGCTGACACCATGATGAATACGGGCATTTTGTCCGGCTTCATACCCCTGATAACGTGCTGTATCCGCCCCGCGGCAGGCTTTCAGTTCACGGGTTGTGACTGTTTTCATACTGCGGCTTTCCAGCCAGTGGCTCATCACCTGCTCCTCCTCGCTGCTGATGTCAGTTGCCGATATCACCTCACGCACCCCACATACCCAGCCGTCACGGAACTGCTCCGCTCTCGCCCGGCGTGTGGCCAGTTTCAGCCGCTTACTCTGGGTTTTGAGATAAGAATTTGTGGCATCTTTCAGCTGGCGCGTCAGCACATCAAAGGCATAGGCTGCTATCTCAGGTTTTTCACTGAATCCGTAAAAGGTTACCGAACGGCGATACCCGGCAGAGGTCTGACGCCATGAGTAATAAGCGCGGCAGCCAAAGGCATGACAGACGCCCCGGACAAGGGTCACCATCCATTCCGGAACTTTTTCAGCATCCGAAGGGGCCGTGCGGGAAGACGCCTCGCGCACAGATGTAAGACTGGCGTCAAGCTCGCTGATACCGTATCTGGCCATCAGC